>CAWIFH010000022.1:0-146337 GCA_963835365.1 uncultured Cytophagales bacterium | reverse complement strand
CCAAAACGACATCATCAACCAGATGGTCGCCAATGGCTGGCAACTGGGATCTCCCGCCGGTTACAACCGGGAGCTGGCATTGTACGAAGAAGACGTGCTCGGTTTCGTCAAAGACACCCAGGACGAGCAGTGGCAGAAATACTGCAAACTCTACCCGCAGAACCCCGAAAAACATTTCCTCGAACGGGTCGCCACCCAGCTCAACAAGGTCGATCCCAACGCCGCCGACCGCGAACTGCGCACCTTCGGCACCCTCGGCGTGTTGCGCCACGAACTGCGCGATCGCGGCACCCGCTTCAAGCTCTGCCAGTTCAAGCCGGAGCACGACCTCAACCCCGACACCCTGGCGCGTTACGCGAAAAACCGCCTGCGCATCGTGCCGGAGCTGGTCTACAGCCCTTACTGCCACCGTGGACATCTGACACGAGACCGGCAACCAAAGCCAAGGCCTGGCGCATCGATCTGGTGCTCTTCGTCAATGGCCTGCCCGTTGCCACCCTGGAGCTGAAATCGGAGTTCAAGCAGGCGGTCGAGCAACGCCATCAAGCAGTACAAGCGCACCCGCCTGCCGAAAGACCCCGTCACCAAAAAACCCGAACCGCTCCTCACCTTCAAGCGCGGGGCGCTGGTCCATTTTGCCGTCAGCCAGTACGAGGTCTACATGACCACCCGGCTGGCGGGGGACGAGACCTTCTTCCTCCCCTTCAACAAGGGGACCAAGGAGGGCGGCGCGGGGAACGATATCCCCGAGAACCAGGAAGAGTACGCCAGCGGCTATCTCTGGAACGAGGTGCTGCTGCCCGACAACCTGCTCAATATTCTCGCCCGCTATGTGCATCTGCAGATCGAAGAGGTCGAGGACTGGCAGGGGAAGAAATCGAAGAAAGAGACCCTGATCTTCCCCCGCTATCATCAGTGGGATGTGGTCAGCCGTCTCTTGAATGCCGCACGCAGCGAGGGGGCGGGGCATAAATATCTGATCCAGCACAGCGCCGGATCGGGCAAATCGAACTCCATCGCCTGGACCGCGCATCAGCTCTCATCGCTCTACGATGCGCAAGGGGAACAAGCAGTTCCATTCGGTCATCGTCGTCACCGACCGCACCGTGCTCGATGATCAGTTGCAGGACACCATCCACCAGTTCGAACACGTCGATGGCGTGGTCGGGCGGATCAACCGCGACATCGGCGACGGCTCCAAGTCGGAGAAGCTGGCGCAGGCGCTGGAGCACTCGCAGCCGATCATCATCGTCACCATCCAGACCTTCCCCTTTGTGCTCAAGGCGATCGAGAACAGCGTCAGCCTCAAGGAGCGCCGCTATGCGATCATCGCCGACGAGGCGCACTCGTCGCAGTCCGGCTCCACCGCCCGGCAGTTGAAAGAGGTGCTGCTGGCCGAGAACACCACCGACGATGTGGAATTCACCTCGGAAGATATCCTCGACGCCACCATCGCCGCCCGGCGCGACAGCGGCAACCTCAGCTACTTCGCCTTTACCGCGACCCCCAAGCCGAAAACCCTGGAGCTGTTCGGCCGCCTGCCCAATCCGGCCCTGCCCCCATCGAAAAAGAACAAGCCCGAGGCCTTCCACGTCTACTCCATGCGCCAGGCGATCGAAGAGGGCTTTATCCTCGATGTGCTGAAGAACTACACCAACTACAAGGTGGCCTACCAACTGGCGCAGCGGATCCAGGCCAAGGACGAAGAGGTCGACAGCAAAAAGGCCACAGGTCAAGCTCGGCCAGTGGGTGCGGCTGCACGATTACAACATCGCCCAGAAGGTGCAGGTGATCGTCGAGCACTTCAAGGACAACGTCATGGGTCTGCTCGGCGGCCAGGCCAAGGCGATGGTGGTGACCAGTTCGCGCAAAGAGGTGGTGCGCTACAAAATAGAGTTCGACAAATATGTCACCCGCAAGGGATACGACTCGATCCGGGCGATGGTCGCCTTCTCCGGTGAAGTGGAGTTCGGCGACAAAGATCCCAACGCGACCGGACTGCTGGGGGAGAAGTTCACCGAGCGGAGCATGAACCCCGGCCTCAAGGGCCGCGACATGCGCAAGGCCTTCGACTCGGGCGACTACCAGGTGATGCTGGTGGCCAACAAATTCCAGACCGGCTTCGACCAGCCCAAGCTCTGCGCCATGTACGTGGACAAAAAGCTCGGCGGCGTCGAATGCGTGCAGACCCTCTCGCGCCTCAATCGCACCTATCCCGGCAAGGCGGAGAGCGGCACCTTCGTGCTCGACTTCTTCAACGAGCCGCAGGAGATCCTCGACGCCTTCCAGCCCTACTACCAGACCGCCGAACTGGCCGATGTCTCCGATCCCGATCTGGTCTTCGATCTGTTCGACAAGCTGCGCGCCGCAGAAATCTTCACCTGGCAGGAGGTCGAACAGTTCGCCGTCGCCTTCTTTGCCAAGAACAAGAGCAGCGCCGCGATCAGCAACATCTGCAAACCGGCGGTCGAGCGCTGGCAGCGCCGCTACAAGCCGGCGATCGACGCCTACAAAACCGCCAAGGAAATGTTCGAGCGGACCAAGAAGACCGGTGACCCGGTGCTGATCGCCAACGCCGAAAAGAGCTTCAAGGAGTGCCGACAGGAGAAGGACCGGCTGGAGATCTTCAAGAAAGACCTCGGCAGCTTTACCCGCTTCTACGAGTTCATGTCGCAAATTGTCGATTACGGCAACAAGGATCTGGAAAAGCTCAGCCTCTACGCCCGGCACCTGCGCCCGTTACTGCGCGAGAAGCTCGATGAAGAGGACGATATCGACCTGAGCAATGTTGCGCTCAGCCACTACCGGCTCTCGATCCTGCGCAAGCAGGATCTGGTGATGGAGACGAAGGTGACTACAAGCTGAAACCGGGGAACGACCTCGGCACGGCCAAGGCGAAGGACAAGAAGGAAGAGTTCCTGTCACAGATTCTTTCGCGCCTGAACGAACTTTTCATCACCGACGGCCTGACCGATAAGGATCTGATCAACTACGCCCACACCATCCGGGACAAGGTGAGTGAAAACAAGAGCGTCATGGACCAGATCCGCAACAATACGCCGGAGCAGGCGATGCTTGGCCATTTCCCCAAGGCGCTCGATGACGCGGTGATGGACAGCGGTGAGGCGCACCAGAACCAGATGATGCAGATTTTATCTAATCCAGAGGTGGCGAAAGGCTTTGCGCGGGTGGTGTTTGATTTGATTCGGCAGGGGTAAATAGAAGCCCGAAACTTTGGGGGGGGGCTCGCGGTCAATGTGACTGGAAGGAGTATTCGGGCATCCCGCTTCTTGCCAAGGAGTTGAGAGCGAATATCCGTATACCTTTACAACGGACTGCTCCCTGTGCATACTCGTATGCATGATTTGCGCACGCAAGGAAGGAGATGAAGATGAGGACGACCTTGAATATCGAAGACGATCTGCTGGAAAAAGCCGCAAGGTTAACGGGAGTTACTGAAAAGACATCGCTCGTCCGACTCGGGCTGCAGGCTTTAATTGCTAAAGAGAGTGCCAAGCGTCTGGCCCGGCTGGGTGGGACGGAAACCGAGTTGGCCCCTGTCCCGCGGCGCAGAGCCGAGGACAACTGAAATGGTTCTGGTCAACACATCGGTTTGGATCGAGCATTTTCGCGATGGTACGACAGGGCTCGATATGCTGCTTGGTGACGGTCAGGTTATCTGTCATCCCTTCATTGTCGGCGAACTGGCCTGTGGCAATCTGAAAAACCGATCGGTTATTCTTTCGCTCCTGCAGGAATTGCCGATGGCCGTCCGCGCCGAGGACGCTGAAGTCCTCCAGTGTATCGAGCGCCGCCGGCTGATGGGAAAAGGGCTTGGTTACATCGACATGCATCTTCTCGTGTCCGCCATCCTGACCGGAGTTTCTCTCTGGACGCTCGACAAAAGGCTGCACGAGATGACGGAACATCTCGGCATTTTCCATTAGCAAATCCCCCTGCCCCTCCCCCAACTCCCCCGACATTGGCTGAGCCTGTAGGAACTCGCCGCCGCGCGCATGGGCGGACGCTGCAAAATCTTGCCCATGCGGGCGGGGCAGCGGCGCAGGCTTGCAGAGCTGAGGCGAAGACCTGACACCGGAAAATCCCCTGCACCCTTTTTCAAAGGGGGGTAAAGCATAGCGGAGGATCAATGCTGATCAGATTCCACAATCAGATTCGGCAGCTCGTTCGTGTCGTCCCCTTTTCGCGGGAACTTCTCCGCCAGCAGATCGCCGCAGCGGGAAATAGCGGCGCAGAGCGCATCGGCGGTTTGTCCGCGGCGGATGCCGTGGTCACCGTTTGGACGATTTCGTCCCAGGTGTGGGGCGGGACGGCGGCGTTGATGCCGCGGTCGGCGAGGACGTACACCCGGCGCTCGAGCAGGGAGATGAGGATGAGGATGCCGGTCTCGTCGCGGGTATGATGCAGGCCGTGTTCAACGAAGGCGACCAGCGCCCGCTCTTCGACTTCGGCGGTAATTTCCGCCTCCGGAATGAGTCGGCGCTTGAAGGCGGGGAAAAAGGTGAACAGCCATTTGCAGGGGAGAAAAAGAAGCAGGTAGAGGGGGATGAAGATCCACTGGGAGTCGTGGCCGAAGGCCCAGGTGAGCAGGGCGGCGCTGCCCATGGCGAAGAAGCCGGCGCCGACCAGTTCGGCGCGCGGATAATCGTAGGCGGCATCGACCACCATCGGCACGATTTCGCCGCTGGTGCGCATTTCCGCCTCCCGCACCGCCGCCTCGATGCGCTCTTTTTCCTCACTCGGTAAAAAAAGTTTTTGCTTCAATCATTTTGAAATCCGATCATTTGAACGGCTTCCCTCGCCTGGGGAGAGGGTGCCCGAAGGGCGGGTGAGGCTCACCAGCCGCCTGAAGAGCCGCCGCCGCCGAAACCGCCGCCGCCGCCGGAAAAGCCGCCGCCCCCGCCGAAACCGCCCCGTCCGCCGCCGCCGAAGGGGCCGCCAACGTAAAAGCCGCCGTGCCGGCGATGACCTCCGGAACGCCGACCGCCGCCGAGAAGGAGCATGCCGGGGCCGAGAAAGAGCAGGAGGGCGAGCAGTCCCCAGGGGCTGCGCTGTTCCGCGGCGCGAGCTGCGGCCGCTCCCCTGATATTCACCGCGCACCGCCTGGGCCATCGCCTGTACCCCGGCGAGCACGCCGCTGTCGAAATCGCCGGCACGAAAACGCGGAGAGATTTCATTGTCGACAATCCGCCCGGCGAGCAGATCGGTCAGCCGCCCCTCCAGTCCGTAGCCGACCTCGATGCGGATCTTCCGCTCGTCGCGGGCGATGAGCAGCAGGGCGCCGTTGTCCTTCCCCTTCTGGCCGATTCCCCAGGCTTCCGCCACCTGCAGGGCATAGCTTTCCACCGGCTCCCCCTCCAGGGAAGGGACGGTCAGCACGACGATCTGGGTCGAATCGCTCTGCTCGAAACCGCGGAGGAATTGCTCCAGTTTTTGCTCCGTCGCCGGGGCGAGGATGTCGGCGCGGTCGTTGACGTAACCGCGCGCCGCGGGGATCTCCAACGCCGCCGCGGTCAGCGGCAGCAGCAGAAGACGAAAAAAGCAGGAAGGTGCGGCACCAGCGCATCAGTTAAACTTGACCTGCGGTGCCTGCTCGGCTCCGGCCTGCGCCTTGAATGGCTCTTTGCGTTCCAGGTGCAGCAGGAAATTGTTCGTCAGGTTGTTGGGAAAGGTGCGGATGGAGGTATTGAAGACCTGCACCGCCTGATTATAGCGCTGGCGGGCGACGTTGATGCGGTTTTCCGTTCCTTCCAGCTGATGCTGCAGATCGAGAAAATTCTGGTTGGCTTTCAGGTCGGGATAGCGTTCGGCCACCACCAGCAGGCGGGACAGGGCACCGGAGAGCTCCCCCTGCGCCTGCTGGTATTTCTGCATGGCGGCCGGGTTGGAGAGATCGCCGCTGCCGATGTTGACCTGCCCGACCTTGGCCCGGGCATTGGTGACCGATTCGAGCGTTTCCCGCTCGTGGGCGGCGTAGGCTTTCACCGTCTCGACCAGATTGGGAATCAGGTCGGCTCGGCGCTGGTAAGTGGCTTCCACATCCGCCCAGGCGGAGGTGACGCCTTCCTCGTTCTGCTGGATCTGGTTGTAGCCGCAGCCGGAGAAGGAGAGCAGGAGAAAGAAAAAAAACAGGAATCGGATTGGACGAGACGGGCATTCGAGCCTCCTTGGTCGGATTTCGAGAATGGCGTCGAATATAGCCCGCGACGGGCGAGATTGTAAAGGATTCCGGTCCGCGAAAACCGCCTGTTTAAATGGTCCAGACCTTGACCTCGTTCATTTCCAGGTTATTCAGCAGATGCTTGATGTTGCTTTCACTCTTTTTTGGCACCAGGACGTTGAACTCGGCGTCGTGTTCGCGGGCATAATCGTAAAAGGCCTCGAACTGTTCACGGGTATAATCCAGATCGAGGGTTTCGCTCGTTTCGACCTCGAAAATATATTCCCTACCGTCCTTCCAGGCAATGACGTCCGAGGAGTAGGTGTTTCCGGTACGTCCGGGCATTTCCGTCGGATTTTCAAAGTGACCCAGATGGCTCGATTTAATATTGGAATAGCCCTGTTCGATCAGGTAGCGGACCAGAGAGGTAATCATATAGTCATGCTTGCTCTGGGATTCCGAGGTGCGTTTGCCCATGGGCAGGCCTCCTTTGCCGTGAATTTGGTCCTCTCGGGCAGCTGGAATCTGGCGTCGAGGGTATCAAGCTACAATCTAACTATTAGAGATTTTAGTCAAGCGGGACGCAGGAGCGATTTACGGAAATTTTCGATTTTAGCTGGCAGGAACTCGTTGCCGGGACCGCCTTCGGCAGCGATCCCTCTTTCCATTGAGCCCCCTGCAAGGGCACGCGCGGATCTTCTGCCGGGGTGTCCCTTGGAACTCTTGGAGAGGTTATGCTACCATACCATTGCGAAACGGGGTCGGCACTGTGCGTATTCGGAGATGCGAGGAGAAAACCTGGACCGTGAATAAAGAGCAGCTGCCCTCGGGCGAAACCAAAGTCAAGAGCCGCAGCGCCCTGCCCCCCCTGTTCAAGGTGCTGATGCACAACGATGATTACACCACCATGGAGTTTGTCGTCCAGGTGCTGGAGAAGGTGTTCCGCAAGTCGCCGATCGAGGCGAACCGGATCATGCTCAATATCCATCTTCGCGGGGTCGGGATGTGCGGCACCTATCCCGGAGAAATCGCGGAAACGAAGGTAGCCCGCGTCCATCTTCTGGCGCAGGAAGCGGGCTATCCCCTTAAATGCAGCCTGGAAGAGGCATAGAGACAAGAGGTAATGTTCAGTCAGGAAGTTCAGATCACCTTTACGCTGGCGGTGCGGGAAGCCCAGCGCCGGCAGCACGAATATCTCACCACCGAGCATGTGCTGTACGCCATCCTGTTCGAGGAGAGCGGGCAGGATATCATCCGCAACTGCGGCGGGGATCTCGATACGCTGCGGCGACGATCGAGGAATTCTTCGTCAGGCACCTGGAAACCGTTCCGAACCCGGAGGATGCCGTACCCGAGCAGACGGTCGGCCTGCAGCGGGTTCTGCAGCGCACGGTGATGCACCTGCAGTCCGCCGGCAAAAAGGAAATCACCGTCGGCGATGTGCTGGCGGCCATTCTGGAGGAGAAGAACTCCCATGCCGCCCATTTTCTGCAGACGCAGGGGATCTCCCGCCTCGACGTTCTCGAATTCATTTCCCACGGCGTGACCAAGGCGCCGCGCAGCGCCGAACAGCCCGGCCCGACTCCGGCGCAGGAAGAGGCGGCGCCCGGCCGCGGCGCGCCCAGTCGCGACCCCCTGGCCGCCTTTACCGTCAATCTGCTGGAGCGGGCGCGGCAGGGGAAAATCGATCCCCTGATCGGCCGCAGCCGTCGAGCTGACGCGCACCATCCAGGTGCTCTGCCGCCGGCGCAAGAACAATCCCATCTTCGTCGGCGACCCGGGGGTGGGCAAAACCGCCCTGGCCGAGGGGCTGGCCCTGAAGATCCACCAGCGGCGAGGTTCCCGATCTGCTGCGCGGTTTCGAGATCTTCGCCCTCGACATGGGGGCCCTGCTGGCCGGCACCAAATTCCGCGGCGATTTCGAGGAGCGGCTGAAGGCGGTGCTCAACGCCCTGGCCAAGAAGCCCAAGGCGATCCTCTTCATCGACGAGATCCACACCATCGTCGGCGCCGGCGCCACCAGCGGCGGTTCCCTCGACGCCTCCAACATCCTCAAGCCGGTGCTGGCCTCGGGAGAAATGCGCTGCATCGGCTCGACCACCTACGAGGAATACAAGAACCTCTTCGAAAAGGACCGCGCCCTTTCCCGCCGTTTCCAGAAGATCGACATCACCGAGCCGACGGTGGAAGAAACGGTGGAAATCCTGCGCGGGCTGAAGAGCCATTACGAAGAGCACCACGGCGTGATCTACAGCGACGAGGCCCTGCAGGCGGCGGCCGAGCTGTCGGCCCGGCACATCAATTTCCGCCACCTGCCGGACAAGGCGATCGACGTCATCGATGAGGCCGGCGCCTACCTGCGGCTGCATCCGCGCGAGAACCGGCAGGTCAGTCTGCCGATATCGAAGCGGTGGTCGCCTCCATCGCCCGCATCCCGGCGCGCAGCGTCTCCGCCTCCGACCGCCGACGGCTGAAGCATCTCGACCGCGACCTCAAGCGGCAGGTCTTCGGGCAGGATGCGGCCATCGACGCCCTGTGCCGCTCGATCCTGCGCGCCCGGGCCGGTCTGGGGCACCCGGAAAAGCCGGTCGGCTCCTTCCTCTTCACCGGCCCGACCGGGGTCGGCAAAACCGAGGTGGCCCAGCAGCTGGCGGCCCAGCTCGGGGTCGAGTTCCTCCGCTTCGACATGAGCGAGTACATGGAGAAGCATTCGGTGTCCCGGCTGATCGGCGCGCCTCCCGGCTACGTCGGCTTCGACCAGGGCGGGCTGCTCACCGACGCCGTGGTCAAGAATCCCTATGCCGTGCTGCTGCTCGACGAAATCGAAAAAGCCCATCCGGACCTGTTCAGTATCCTGCTGCAGGTCATGGATCACGGCACCCTGACCGACAACAACGGCAAAAAAGCCGATTTCCGCAACGTGGTGCTGATCATGACCAGCAATGCCGGCGCCCGGGAGATGAGCGCCAATCCGATCGGCTTCGGCAACGCCGAGCCGGGCAGCTTCAAGCAGGCGGTGGAAAAGACCTTCTCCCCCGAGTTTCGCAACCGTCTCGATGCCATTATCCCCTTCGGTCCCTCTGGACGAGAAGATCATGCGCAAGGTGGTGGACAAGTTCCTGGCCGAGCTGCAGGAGCGCCTGCGGGAGAAGAACGATCGCGCATCGTCCTCTCGCCCGGCGCCCGCAGCTGGCTCGCCCGCCGCGGCTACGACCCGGTTTACGGCGCCCGGCCTCTGGCCCGGCTGATGCAGACCGAAATCAGCGACGCCATCGCCACCGAAATCCTCTTCGGCCGTCTCAGCCGGGGGGGGAGGTGCGGGTCGGCGCCCGCGAGGACCAGCTGACTTTCAGATATTCGAACCTGAGTGGCGCGGCTGATCGTCCTGCCAGCCTGACTTGCCCTAGCCTGCTCTCGCCAATGCCCGTCTATCGACTGATCGATCAACCGCTCTTTCCCGCCCCCCGAACTGGCCGAGCCCGACGGCCTGCTGGCCGTCGGCGGCGACCTTTCCCCGCCGCGGCTTCTGCTGGCCTATTCCATCGGAATTTTCCCCTGGTACAACGAGGGGGACCCGATTCTCTGGTGGTCCCCCGATCCGCGCTGCATCCTCGAGCCGCAGACGTCTGAACATTTCCCGCAGCCTGGCCAAGACCCTGCGCCGGCAGCCTTTTCCGGTGACCTTCGATCGGGCTTTCGCGAGGTGATCGCCGCCTGCGCGCAGATGCGCCGGAAGCAGGGGGAGGGGACCTGGATCACCGGACGAGATGCTGGAGGCGTACTGCCGGCTGCATGAGCTGGGCTATGCCCATTCGGTGGAATGCTGGCAGGATGGGGATCTGGCGGGGGGGCTTGTACGGGGTCTGTCTGGGGCGCTGCTTTTTCGGCGAATCGATGTTTCACCGGGCTGCCCGATGCCTCGAAAGTGGCGCTGGCGGTCCTGGCGGAACAGCTGCGGGCGCGCAATTTCGAACTGATCGACGGCCAGCTGCCGAACCCGCACCTGCAATCGCTCGGCGCCCGGGACATCCCGCGGAGCGAATTTCTGCAGCGGCTGCGGCGCGGCGACGTTTTCCCCTCCACCCGGCCACCGCCGGGGCGTTCTCCTTAGCTGCCACCTCAGCCCTTGCTCGCACCGTCGCCCCGGCGGACGATGTCTCGATCCGCTTCTGGTCGGTTTCCAGGATGTTGATGAAACGCATGCCGGCCGCTTGCCGCTCTTCCGCGGCTCACCGGCCCAGAGCACTTCGGCCAGGGTGCAGATCGGCGCTCTTTCCCTTCTCGATTTCGAGCAGGATCAGACAGAGGCTCCCGCTTCCACCGGCGCCTTCAGGCTGAAGCGGATGCCACCGCTGCTCAGGTTGATGCGGGAGCGGGGGAAGTTGCTCAGGGTGGCAGGGTTCGGCGCCGCGGCTGAGGATCTGGATGTTTTTTTCCCATTGTTCGCGAAAGGTGCGCAGCGTGCCGAGGCCGCGGGTATAGCGCAACCCGGCGGTAAGGTCGAAGCGGGCAGTGAAACGGTTCTGAAATGCCTGCAGATCGCTGGTAACCCGCAAGCGGATCAGATCCCGCCCGCTGTTCTGACCAACACGCCTTTCAGGCGCAGACCCAGTCCCATCGATTCAGTGTCAGCTCGAATGGCTGTCCCGGGGCAAAAGGGAGTTCTTCTCCCTCGCGGACCTGATACGGGAGAGAAAGATCGAAAAGTCCGGCGTTGTAATCCTTGAGAAAAGAGGTCAGCGACTCGAAATGTCTCGGGCAAGCGCGGATTGGACGGAGGTGCGCAGAAAAATCTTCTGCCCCGGTTTGAAGAATCGGGCGTAAGATGCCTCCGTTGACCGCTGTTCTGCCGGCAGATGCCGGAGAGTTCCGCTTCGTTTGCCATCGACATCCGCCGGAAATTTTCTCGCGCGTTGGCTCGATGGCATAAAAAGGGAACGGTATTCGCCTCCTGATCTCCGGCCCTGCCGATTTTTGGGGCCGAACAAATTGCCTGTTCTTTCATCGGAAAAAATACATTTACTCCGTCAGAGGAAAGCGGGTTTTCCTCAGATCCCTAGAGCCACGACATTTCGGTTCGATGCATTGACCAAGGTTTTTTACACTGGCTGAAAAGGGCACCGGCCGATGCAGACGCTCCGTTCGCCGGCCATGCACGGGAGGAAGCGCCTTGAAAGAGAGGAAAGAAACGATTTTTGCCGTCGCCGCCCCGGGGCTGGAAGCGGTCTGCGCGCGGCGAATTGGCGGCCTGGGGATTGCCGGCGGGCAGCCGGTTGTCGGCGGGGTCGAGTTCGAGGGCGATCTGGCGCGATCTTTACCGGGCCAACCTTTGCCTGCGTAGCGCCAGCCGATTGCTGGTGCGCCTGGGAGCGCCGAAGAGCCGGGATTTCCCCGACCTTTTCGGAAAGCCCGACGTCTTCCCTGGGGAAAATTCATCCGCCCCGGACACCCGCTCTGGAGGTGCGGGCGACCAGCCACCGTTCGCGGCTCGGTGCACAGCGGCCGCATTGCCGAGACGGTCGCCGCCGCCGCCGAGCAGGCACTCGGGCGCAGCGACCCGCCCGCAGGCGGGATGGCGCAGCGGATTCTGGCGCGCTTCGAAGACGATCTCTGCCAGATCTCCATCGACAGCTCCGGCGAACTGCTGCATCGGCGCGGCTATCGGCAGGCGGTCACCCGCGCGCCGCTGCGCGAGACGCTGGCTGCCGGGACTGCTGCTGCGGCTCGGCTGGGACGGCAGCACGCCGCTGGTCGATCCGATGTGCGGCTCGGGAACGCTGGTCATCGAGGGAGCGCTGCTGGCGCGGCGACTGCCGCCCGGTGTCACGGCGACCTTTGCCTTCATGCACTGGCCGGGGTTTCGGCCGGGCTTATGGCAGGCGCTCCTGGCGGAGGCGCAGGGGCAGAGCGTTGACCGTCAGTACCGCTTATTCTTGGCGCCGACCGGGATGCCGCAGAGCAGTAGCGGTGGCCGCGCGACAATGCCGAGCGGGCGGGGGTGCTGCGCTGATCTTCGAACTGCGCCGCAGGAGTCTTGCCGCGCTGACGGCGCCGGACGGCCCCGGCCTGCTTCTCTGCAATCCGCCTTACGGCGGCCGGCTGGCGGCAGGAGAGGATCTGCGCCCCTTTTTCCGGCCAGTTCGGCGAATTCTGCCGACAGTCTTTCGCCGGCTGGCAGGTCGCTTTCCTTGCTCCCGGCGGAAAGGCTTGCCCGAGCCACCGGTTTGCCTCTCGTCCCGTGGCCTCTCTCACAACGGCGGCATTCCCGTGGGGCTTTACCGCACCGGGATGCCGCCATTGAAAGAACGACAGGTATTTATTCGGTAGATTCGCATTGCTTTTGTTGCAGAAATCAGGTAAATTTCTCCCTTCGCTCGCCAGAGGCTATCGGCTGGCAAATGAATCGAAAGCGAGGTGAATGTCTCCGTGGAAATCCAAGTCGTTGACAATAATGTCGAAAAGGCGATTCGGGTTCTCAAGCGCAAGCTGCAGCAGGAAGGTCTTTTTCGTGAAATGAAGCAGCGCAAGTTTTATGAGAAACCGAGTGTCAAGCGCAAGCGCAAGGAGAAAGAAGCCCAGCGGCGCCTGCGCAAGAAGATGCGCCTGATGCGGACCGACTGATACCTCGCATCCTGAATATGAAAACAGCAAGGGCCGATCCCGATAACGGATCGGCCCTTGCCGTTTGTCGTCCGGCTTATTTCGATCTGCGCCTATTTCGCCGGCCGGCTGACGGCCATAGGTTCGGGTCATTTCCGCCAGGCGGCGGCGAGATCTCCGGCGTCAGCGCCTGCGGCAGGTAGCGCCACTGCCAGTTGCCGCCGGGCCTGCCCGGCGAGTTCATCCGCGCCCGGCTGTCCAGGGCAAGGATGTCCTGCAGCGGAAAAATGCAGATTTCGGCGACGCTGGCCATGGCCAGCCGGATGAGATCCCATGGCATGTCGCGCCCGTGACTGCCAAGATAGGCGCGCACCGCCTCTTTTTCCGCCGCCGGCAACGTTTTCCACCAGCCGATGGTCGTATTGTTGTCGTGGGTGCCGGTGTAAATGACGCAATTGCGTTCGATATTGAAGGGGAGATACGGATTATCCGGGCCGGAACCGAAGGCGAAGTGCAGCACCTTCATGCCAGGGAAAGCGCGAAACGGTCGCGCAGCGCCTCCACCTCCGGGGTGATCAGGCCGAGATCCTCGGCAATGATCGGTGCTTGCCCCATCTCCTGCTGCAGTCGGCGAAACAGTTCCTCCCCCGGAACCGGCAGCCAGCTGCCGTTGATCGCTGTCTTTTCTTTCGCCGGCACCGCCCAGCACGCCTCGAAACCGCGGAAGTGATCGATCCGCACCATGTCGGTCTGCGCCAGATTCCAGCGGAAGCGCGCCAGCCACCAGGAAAAATCCTGCTCCGCGCAGGCGCTCCCAGCGATACATGGGATTGCCCCAGAGCTGGCCGGTCTCGCTGAAATAATCGGGGGGAACGCCGGCAACCAGGGTGGGATTCTGCGCCTGGTCAAGATAGAACAGATGCGGGTTGGCCCAGACATCGGCGGAGTCGAAAGAGACGTAGATAGGGATATCGCCGAGGATGCGAATGCCGCGGCTGTTGGCATATTCCTTCAGGGCGAACCACTGCTCGAAAAAAACGAACTGGGCATACTTGTGGACCAGAATCGCTGCATGAGCTCCTCGCGCCAGAAGTGCAGTGCGGCCTCTTCCCGCCGCCGGATATCCTCCGGCCAGCGATTCCACGGCTGCTCGCCGAAATGCTGGCGCAAGGCGCGAAACAGCGCATAATCCTCGAGCCAATACCCCTGATAAGCATGAAATCTGCCGTAAGCCTGCCGGCGCTCCTCCCCCCCCTGGGTGAAAAAGCGCTCGGCCCCTTTGTGCAGCAGCCGAGTCTTGTGGCTGAAAGCGAAGCCGAAATGCGCCGTCCCTTCCGGCATGCTGGCGGCGTCGAGATCGACAAGATCGAGATCTCCTTCCTCCACCAGGCGCGGCAAAGAAATCAGCAGCGGATTGCCGGCAAAAGCGGAAAAAGAGCTGTAGGGGGAATCGCCATAGCCGGTGGGAGCCAGGGGAAGGATCTGCCAGACGCGACTGTCCGGCTTCGGCAAGAAAATCGACGAAAGCGAAGGCCTCGGCATCGAGGGAGCCGATGCCATCGGGGCCGGGAAAGGAGGTGGGATGCAGCAGAATGCCGCTTTGTCGCTGGTAATTCATACCGTATTCTCCCCTTGGTGGATGTGTCGAAATGTGGCAAGTATGCCATCGGCATCGCAGCGATGACCAGAACGACGTCTGCATCGGCAACCAGCTGCATGGCCGCCGTTGCCAAGAGGCGGTTCAATGAAGAAAACTTAGTATTCAATGACTTGACAATTGAATACGAATTTGGTTAATAGCAATACAGATTCGCCAGGGGAGCCCGGACGCGGGTTTCCCTTTTCGCCCCGAAAGGCTCCCTCCTGCTTTCGGGGTATTTTTTTGCCCCTTTCCTGCCTCCTGCCTCGCCATCCCCATCCTTTGTTCCCGACGAGTACATGCCGAAGTTTGTTTGGTTTTCCAACCAGAAGATGGAGAAAAAAGCGGTCGGAACTCCAGCTGAAGTTGCAAACGGAAGCTGACCTTTACTTCTGTATATTCGATAGGATAACTTGCTGCAGGCAGCATTGGATTGCCGAGCTGTGAAGCGGTTTTTGGTTAAAATATTTCGACAGGACGAAACGGTCCGCTGGAGGTCACGACTTGAATCGCATGCAGAAGGATACTGGGCTTGCAGTATCCCCCTTTTCCAAATCCTGGTTTCCTCTCCTGGTTCTGACCATCTCCCTTGCCTCGACATTCTTTCTCTGGATTATGGTCGATCGGGGGATAAACGAGCGCGCCGAACAGATCTTTGAGAGCAGGGCCGAAGAGATCGCCAGCAGGACCGTCAAGCGGCTGCATGATCATGAGCAGGTTCTTCTCGGTGGCAATGCCCTCTTCCACGTCAAGGGGGACGGGGTGACGCGCAGTGACTGGCGCCATTACGTATCGGCTTTGAAACTGGGCGAAAATCACCCGGGCATTCTTGGCATCGGTTATACCGCCTGGCTTGCACCCGCCGAGAAAGAAGCCCACATCCGCGAGATTCGGGCGGAAGGATTCCCCGAGTATGTTATCCGTCCGGAAGGCAACCGTCCGGCCTACACCTCTATCCTCTGGCTTGAACCGTTCAACTGGCGCAACCAGAGAGCTTTCGGCTACGACATGTATACCGAACCGGTCCGGCGCGAGGCGATGGCCGAGGCCCGCGACACCGGGACGACTACGATTGCCGCCAAGGTCGTGCTGGTACAGGAAACCAGCCACAATCAGCAGAGCGGCATGCTGATGTATGTTCCCTCCTATCGCCAGGGGATGCCGACCGATACGGTCCAGGCGCGGCGTGCGGCGTTACGCGGGTTTGTTTACAGCCCGATCCGGATGGAGGATTTTGTCCTCAACACCCTCACCGAGCTGCCGTCCGACATCGATTTCACCATCCACGCCGGAAATGTCCGGTCCGATGAAAACCTCATGTTCAGCTCGCGCCTCGTCGACAATCGTTCTTTGCCCGAGGGATATCGGCAAGCTTTTTCTTCCGTCAAAACGGTCGATGCCTACGGGGTCAACTGGCACTTTACTTTCAGCACTCTTCCCCCCTTCGACAAGAACCTGGATCAGAGCCGATCGCTGCTTGTTCTTCTGACGGGAATTTTCGCCAGTTTCCTTCTCGGTGCCCTGGTTTATTTTCAGGCGCGATCCCGCCGGCAGGCTCTGGCCATGGCCGACGAGCGCTGGCAGTCGGCGTCAAAAATCCACGAGACGATGGAGCGCCTCAAACTGGCGGCCGAGGTCGCAGGGATAGGCATCTGGACGTGGAATTTCAGCGACGACAGAATCGAATGGGATACCCGCTTGTACGATTGGTATGCAATCCCGGAATCTCTGCGTTCTTCTGGCCCCACCATGGACTTCTGGCGCTCACGGGTGCATCCCGAGGATATCGAGCAGGCAGAAAGCACCTTGCTGCAGGCGCGGCGCAGTTACACCCCGTGGGAAGGGAAGTTCCGTATTGTCCTGCCAACCGGGCGTATCCGCGTTGTTCACGGCGCCTCGATAATTGAACGAGACCGTGCAGGTAAGCCGGTCCGCATGATCGGTATCAACCACGACGTCACGGCGCAGCGGGAGATGGAGTCGAGTCTGCGTCTGGCCAAAGAGGCTGCAGAAGAGGCGAATCGGGCCAAAAGTGAATTTCTGGCCAATATGAGCCACGAGATCCGTACCCCGATGACGGTTTTTCTGGCGGCACTGGAACATCTGCAGGAGATGGATGAAAACCCCGAGCGCCGGCAGTTGCTGGAAATGGCGGAGATATCTGCCAATCGGCTGAGATCGCTGATCGAAGATATTCTTGATTTCTCCAGGATAGAGGCCCGCCGGGTCGATCTCCATGAGGAGCCGATTCTGCTGCGCTCCTGCGTTGGTGATGCGGTTTCGCTCCTCAGTCTGCCGGCAGCGGAAAAAGAGCTGGAACTGGAGATGTCCATTGCTCCGGACCTGCCGGATATCGTCACGGCAGACCAGGACCGTCTGAGCCAAGTGCTGGTTAATCTGGTGGGAAATGCCGTCAAATTCACCGATCGCGGTGCGGTGAAAATTTACGTAGCGAACAATAATGGAAATCTGGATTTTGCGGTCAGCGATACCGGCCCCGGCATACCCGATGAAAAACTCAAGCTGCTGTTTCAGAGTTTCAGCCAGGTCGACACCTCGCGTACCCGACGGCACGGCGGCACCGGTTTGGGCCTGGCGATAAGCCGCGGCCTGGTGGAGTTGATGGGGGGGACGATCCGGGTCGCCAGTCTTCCGGGGCAAGGGAGTACTTTCTCCTTTACCCTGCCACTGAAGGTACCCACTTCCGCCGCGCTCCCTGCGGCCGCAGAAACGTATGCGCCTGAACAACCCTCAGAAGGAGCCGGCGCCCGGGTTCTGCTTGCTGAAGACGAGCCGTCGGTGCGCGAGATGGTGCGGAAGATTGTGCTCCGGCGAGGCTATCGCGTCGATATGGCGGCGAACGGGGAGGAAGCCATCGCAAAATGGCGCCAGGGGAAGTACGATCTCATCCTGATGGATATGCAGATGCCGAAAATCGATGGGGTGGAAGCTTCCAGAACGATCCGCCGACTGGAAAAGGAGGACGGGCGAAAACCGACCTGTATCATTGCCCTCACGGCCCATGCCCGCCGTGAGATTAAAGAAGAATGCCTGGCGGCCGGCATGGATATCTTCCTCACCAAACCCGTCAATTCGTCAGCCTTGTACGCCGCCATGGAGCAATGCCTCTCTGCGTGAGGTGCTCGAAACAGAGTGCCCTTTGTGCATGATCGTAGGCCAGGGCGCGCTTCCTGGCGCGCCCCGGCTGCCCTTGACTGGAATGAACCCCTTGGACCGGTCGCCCCGTTACCGCGCCGCTTTTGCAGCCGCCCGGTGCACCATTTCCGCCGCCGCCGTCCAGGCGATGTGATTCCCCATTTCTTTGGCACTCGGTTGCCAGGGGATGCGCCGCAGGGTGGGAGAGACGCCGAAGAGCGGCGCCAGTACACCATCACAGGCAAAAAAGAAGGGAATGGCAAAGGGGAGACCACCCCAGCGGGAGAGTCGGGGAAATTTCTTGCGCAGACCCGCATAGGCGAGCCCCCAGCCGATGCCGTAGGCCAGATTGAAGGTCGTCTGCGCCCGCTTTTTCCCTTCCTTCGAGAGTTTTCGTCCGGAGATTTTGCGGGCGAAATAAGGGCCGGCCACCTGGTGGGCGGAGCCCTCGCGCCGCCGGCGATCCCGCCTTTTCTGCCGCGGTGTGACCAAACGGTCGAGCAGACGATCGGTCTGCCCGGACACCGCCCCGGCCACAAGGCCCGCCGCCGCTCCGGTCAAGAGAGGATGCGGCGCCTGCGCAATTTCCTTTTCGGCAAATTTCGGCATGTGACCATCCTTTCCTCAATGTGCCTCAGGCGGCCTCCTTTTTCAGGCTGCCCAGGTCGATGACGAAACGGTAGCGCACATCGCTGCGCAGCATCCGTTCGTAGGCCTCGTTGATCTGGTCGATGGGAATAACCTCGACATCGGCGGTGATGCCGTGCTCGCCGCAAAAATCAAGCATCTCCTGCGTCTCGCGGATGCCGCCGATCAGTGAGCCGGCCAGGCGCCGCCGCTGCATGATCAGCGGCCCGGCGGAAAGTACCGTCGGCTCCGGCAATCCGACCAGCACCATGGTGCCGTCGCGCTTGAGCAGGTTGAGATAGGAATTATAGTCGTGCTTGGCGGAAACCGTGTCGAGGATGAAGTCGAAGCGACGGGCGTTCTCCTTGAACGCCTGTGCGTCGGCGGTGACGAGAAAGTCGGCAGCCCCGAGGCGCATCGCATCGTCTTTTTTCGCTGGCGAATGGCTGAGAACGGTCACATGCGCACCGAGGGCGCTGGCAATCTTCACCCCCATGTGACCGAGGCCGCCGAGGCCGACGACTCCGACTTTATCCCCGACCTTGACATCGAAGCGGCGCAGGGGGGAATAGGTCGTGATGCCGGCGCAGAGGAGCGGTGCCGCCCCGGCCAGCGCCAGGTTCGACGGAATGCGCAGTACGTAATCTTCGTTGACGGTGATGCGGGTGGAGTAGCCACCGTAGTCGGGTTTTGCGGTCGCGCTCGTAACTGTTGTAGGTAGGGCTCATCCCCTCCTCGCAGAACTGCTCTTCACCGCTTTGGCAGGCTTCGCAGGTGCGGCAGGACTCGACAAAGCAGCCGATGCCGACGGTATCGCCCGCCTGCCACTTTTTTACCTCATCTCCCGTTTTCACCACCCGGCCCACGATTTCATGTCCCGGTACCATCGGGAAGATTGATCCTCCCCACTGATCGCGCACCTGATGCACATCCGAATGGCAGATGCCGCAATAAAGAATGTCAACCAGGACCTCGTGCGGTCCGGGCTCGCGCCGTTCAATGGAAAAGGGGTGAGTCGGGCGGCCGGCTTTCTCCGCGGCGTAGGCAGGTGTCTTCAGCATGATCGTCTCCTTCCTTCAATAAAAGACAGAACGGTTTTCATCCAAGGAAAACCTTATCGGAAGGTGAAGAAAATGCAACACGGGCGAAGCTCTGGATCGCTTCGGGAGGATTTTTACGGGTATCCGGGGAGGCAGGCTCAGAACGATCGTGGACTGGCCACAGCAGGAAAAGTTACGTCCGGCGGCCCCTTTTTCCCCGCTCGCGCAGGGCATAATACTCTTCGGGGGTATTGATATTTTTAAATGAAATCCCTTGTGGATCGAAAGGCGCCATCTCCTCTGCGGTTACCGCCAGAACCCGCACCTGCGGGAAAAAACTGACGATGCGCCGCATACCGCATCCAGCACCGCTTCCATCGGGCCGATGCAGTTTTTGTGGTAAACGGCATGCAGCGGCTCATGTCCGTTTTCCCCGTGCGGGATAACGATATCGCCCGTTTCGGCCAGCAGACAAAGATGGCGGACCAGGTCGGCGGAAACCAGCGGCATGTCACACGCGACGGCAAAAATACGCTCGCCGCCGGCATGGCAGGACCGGAATCAGACGGCCAGCCGATCCGCGGGCGTAATAAATGTCCGGGACCTTGCGGCAGGGGAGATCCTGATCAAGACCGGGGGAGTTGGTGACGATAAGCACTTCGTGGAAAACCTCGGCCATGGTGCGGTAAACCAGGTCGATGAAGCGGGCGCCGTCCAAAGGCAGCAGTCATTTATCGCTCCCCATGCGCCGTCTCTCGCGCCGGCGAGGATGACGCCGGTGATCCACAGATTTTTTCCGGCAGGCCCGCCGGCGGCAGGCGCTGCGGGTGCGTGCAGACCTCGAAGGATTCGCCGCGCAGGTAGGAGATCAGGGTGATGCCGGCTTTGGCCGCCAGCTGCACCGCCACATCGGTAGCGGAAGTGCGCGAGGCGAGGAGGGCGATGCCGAGGCGCGAGGCCTTCGCCACCATTTCGGTGGAGATGCGACCGGAGGTAACCAGTATTGTGCCGCGCAGGTCGATGCCGCGCAGCAGCGCTTCGCCGGCGATACGGTCGAGAGTGTTGTGCCGGCCGACGTCCTCGGCATAGAGGAGAAGCTCATGACCATCGCCGACCGCGGCCGAATGAATGCCGCCGTGGCTGCGGTACTGCTCGGCACGCCGGGCCGTATCCTATGCCAACTCCGGGACCCTTTCCGGGGTGAAAGCTTCTTTCGTCGCCGGGGAGGGCGGGGCGACTTCGGGCGGGCCGAAGGTGAGGCCGGTGCGCACGGAGGTCAGGGTCGGGGTCAGGCGCGCAGGTATTTCGCCGCGAATACGCACTTGGGCGGCGCCGAAATCGGCGCAGACGCCGAGGGAAAGCAGATCGTCGCGCGTTTCGATAGAGCCCTGCAGGCGCAGGAAGCCGGCGGCGAGAAAATTGAGCTGGTGCGGCGAGCCATAGGGGCGGCCAGTTCCGGCCGTTCACCGTCAGGCGCAGCGGGAACTCGCGCACCACCCGGCGTTCCGCCGGACGCAAACGCCCCTTTTTCGTATTTCAGTATCTGCAGGTGGTTGTCATTATCCATGGCTGCATCCTCTCTCGCAAATCGAATAACTTTTTCTCCCAGTAGGTAGCCTTTCTCAACTACATCCACGATTTTGCCTTTCAGCTTTTCGTCGGGTGCGGGTATTTGAGTAATGGCTTCCTGGTATTCGGCGTCAAAGGCATCGCCTGGCTTGAGGTCCATAACGGCAACTCCTTTTTGCTCCAGTACCTTAGTTAGTTTATTATAGATAAGCTGAACACCTTCCTGTACACTTTCTTCTTTGTCTTCCTTTTCAAAAGATTTCATTGCTCTTTCGAAGTCATCTATTACTGGCAGAAGTGCCGAGGCCATGCTTTCGTTCGCTGTTTTAACCATATCCAGCTTTTCTTTGGCGGTTCGGCGACGGAAGTTTTCAAACTCAGAATACATGCGCAGGTATTTGTCTTTTTGCTCTGCCAGTTCCTGCTCCAGCTTAGAAGTGGCCGTATTGGCAGTATCTGGCTGGTTGTCATTTTCCTCAATGGCAGTTTCCTGCATATCTTTCCCTTCTTCCCGCTCGTTTTCCAAATTTGCTTCCTGTGTTATATCCTCGTTTTCTAGCTCTTTATTTTGATTCATAGTGCAATGTTAGTTTTTGCTATCATTTGGGGATTGTCAGTCAATTACTTTGCCAAAAAAAATTTTTCTGACAAGATGACACAATTTTTTAGTCATGCCCCTGAGCTGCTAAACCTTCGCTGCTACACTTATGGTATGGCAGCTTATGGCAGCAGTTTGGCTTGCGGGCACTGTTGGTGGGGCAATACAGGAATTTTACCTCCTCGCTTTTTGCTTCCTTCCGGCTGTTGCTTTAGTCGTTGTGCAGTGCCTGCCAGATGAGGTCTTTCAGCTTTTGGGTATTGAAATTGGTTACTGCCGATATAAAGATGGTTTCAATCTCGCCCGGAACTTCTTTTTTCATTTCCTCCATCAGTTCCTCATCAAGCATGTCGGCCTTGGAAATAGCCAGCAATCGTTGTTTGTCCAGCAACTCGGGGTTGTAGCGCCTCAGCTCGCTAAGTAAAATTTCATATTCTGTCTTTATGCTTTTGGCATCGGCCGGAATGAGGAAGAGTAGAATGGCATTTCGCTCGATGTGGCGCAGAAAGCGGGTGCCCAGGCCTTTGCCTTCGGCGGCTCCTTCGATAATACCAGGAATATCGGCCATAACAAACGATTTGAAATCGCGGTACTCGACCACTCCCAGGTTAGGAACAAGGGTAGTAAAAGGATAATCGGCTATTTCGGGCCGTGCAGCGGAAATAGAAGACAGCAGGGTGGATTTGCCTGCATTCGGAAAGCCTACCAGGCCCACATCGGCCAAAAGTTTAAGCTCCAGGATAATCCATTCTTCGATGCCATCTTCGCCGGGCTGGGCATAATGGGGCGATTGTTTGGTAGGTGTTTTGAAATGGTCGTTGCCCAAACCACCACGGCCGCCGGGGGTCAGGATTTTTTCTTCCCCATCTTCGGTAATTTCAAAACGTACTTCGCCTGTTTCGGCATCGCGGGCAACTGTTCCCAACGGAACTTCCAGTACAATATCGCTCCCCTGGGCGCCTGATCGGTTGCCTCCTTCGCCGGGTTTACCTGGCTCTGCAATTACGTGTTTCTTATATTTTAAGTGGAGGAGGGTCCAGAGTTGGGAGTTGCCGCGTAAAATAACATGTCCTCCACGGCCGCCATCGCCTCCGTCTGGTCCGCCTTTAGGTACAGATTTTTCGCGCCTGAAGTGGGCAGAACCGGCGCCACCGGCACCGGAGCGGGAACAGAGTTTTACGTAGTCAATAAAATTAGATGAGGCCATATAATAAATATGCTGATTTGCTAAGGTGCTAATTTGAAAATTTGCAAATGAAACGCCCGGCACCTTAAACAGGCCTTTCATTTCTTTTTATAGGGTTTTGGCCTAAAGGCGCCAGTCTCTTCCTGCTCCCGGAGCAAAAAGTCTGCCGGGCTGCAAAGGTACAAAAAAATGCTGCCTTTTTAGAAAAGGCAGCATAGAAGAATGCGGGCGAATCTTTTTTCTTTTAGAAGTTCTCTACCTTCTGGCAAATGTTTTCGAAAATCTCATCAATAGAGCCTACTCCGTTTACCTGGGCAAACTTGCCTTGTTTTTCGTAATAGTTGGCAACAGGCATGGTTTCTTCTTTATATACCTGTATGCGGGTATTGATTTTTTCATCGTTCTGGTCGTCGGTACGGCCCGAGGTTTTGCCGCGTTCTTTAATTCGGCGTTTCAGCTCGTCTTCCGGAACCTGCAGGGCAATCATGCCGTCGATTTTCATATTGAACTTTTCCATTAGCTGGTCGAGGGCCTCGGCCTGGGCAACGGTACGCGGAAAGCCATCGAGGATAAAGCCTTCATGGTCTTTGTTTTCGCGAATGGTTTCGCCAACCATGCCTATTACAACGGCATCAGGCACCAGCTTTCCTTCATCCATATACTTCTGAGCTTTCTGCCCCAGCTCCGTACCTTCGGTAAGGTGCTTGCGGAATAGATCGCCGGTAGAGATATGCTTCAGTTTATATTTTTCTATAAGTTTTTGGCTCTGAGTGCCTTTGCCTGCACCTGGGGGGCCAAAGAGTACAATATTCAGCATAGTTTTTTAATTTGCCCCAAAGAGGCATGTAACAGAAAAGTTTCAAATATAAAACTAAATCAGATAAGTTCTAATAAATTTTATCCTAGTTTGCCAGGCTGTATAAATCGTTTAGGTTACGGCCATGGCCATCGTAATCCAGCCCATACCCCACTACAAACTTATTTGGAATGGTAAATCCAACATATTTGAGCGATAGGTTTTCTACGGTAGCGTCAGGCTTATGCAAAAGTGTGGCAATTTCTATTGATTTTGGCCCTAGTTCCAGCAACTCGTCGAGCAGGTGCCGGATGGTCTGACCGGTATCTACAATGTCTTCGATGATAATCAGGTTCCTGCCAAAAATGTTTTCGTCCAGGCCAATCAATTCCTTTACCTTTCCGGTGCTGTGCGTTTTGTGGTAAGAGTTAAGTTTAATAAAGGAAATTTCGGCATCTACATTAATGCATTTCATCAGGTCGGCGGCAAACATGAAAGAGCCATTCAGTACTGCAATAAAAAGCGGCTTTTTCCCATCGTAATCCTGATTGATTTTTCCTGCAAGAATGGCTATCCGTTGTTGGATATCCTCTTTTTCGAGATACTTTCTAAATTCCTTGTCCTTTATTTTCATGGTATAGAGTAAAGGGAAGCTTCGCCCTTTTTGTTTTAGGTGCAAACTAAGAAAATTAAGCTAAAGACGGAACCGCCTTCGTTTCTTTAAGCGCTAAAAAACCGCCTTACAATTTTTTCATTAAAAATTGATACAGCGCCAGCATGCAGTCGATGTCGTGCTTATGTACTTTTTCGTTGGGGGAGTGCACGTGGTCTTCCGGGGCACCTACAAAGCACCAGTCAAAAGGGTAAGGCGAATGTTGTAATTCGCGGCCATCGCTGGAGCCGGCTCCTTCGACCTCCAGCTGGTAGTCAACGCCGCTTTCATCGGCCAGCTGAATAATTTTATTAATAAAGCTGCGGCGTGGAATATTGCGATCCCGCATAGAAACGGCCACTCCACCTCCATGCTCAACGCCCTCTGTTACCCAGGTAATGTCCGATACAAGCGCCTGCCGTACTCCATATTCTTTGTAAATAAGCTTTGCAAGGTAGGGAACGGAGCCGCCACCGTGCTCTTCCCAGCAGCTAAAAGCAATAATGCCATCTTCGAGAGTTTCGCATAATTTAAGTGCATTATATACGCCCAGGCGGTTATCGAGGTAGCAGGATTGAATATAATCGGGGGTGTCGCGGAAATCGGGTTTAAAAACCAGGCTGGTGCCACGCTGTATGGCTCTGCCAAATTTATAGCTGAGGTCACCATCGTCATCTATAAGCTCGCATTCAATTGGTCCCAGCTTGTCCTGCCCTACCAGCTGATAGCCCGTTTCTGTATGCGGACCGCCAATAGGCACCAGCTGTTCGTTATAGCGTACGGTAAAGCCAATGGAATCCATGTGAGCGAAAACTGCCGTGCGTGGCTTTCCGAAAACCAGTACCAGGCAGTCCTGCAAATGTTCCCCTTCGAGAATGGTGGGCTGTGTTTTCCAGTGAGCACTATTGGTGCGCACATAATCCAGGATAAAATCTTTTAGAATAGCTTCTTCCCCACAGGGGGCATGAATACTGCATAACTTCTTTAATAGTTGCATACACTTACGTTTTTGCATGAAAGCTGCAAAAATAACAGAAAGCAGGGATTGGGGTTGTAAAAAGAGAATTATTTGTATTAGGGCCAAAAAGTAGAGCGGTTTTTATAATTTTACCTGTTCGTGCAGGCATTCTTTGCCATAGGTGTATTTTTGTTGCTTCAGAATAGGGGCAGGAAAATCCTTAGAGAATAGCCCTTGTTCGGCCTGGCAGGGAAGGGCTTAATTCTCTGGGTTACCAGCAGGATGGCCTCTTCACTATTGTATACTTACAATAATATCTACTATTTAATTTTAGCATGTTTATACTCAACCAGCAAAACTCTTTAGCCAATAACTACCTGGCAGAGCTGCGCGACGTGCACCAACAGCACGACCGGCTTCGGTTCAGGAAAAATCTCGAGCGGCTCGGGGAAATAATGGCCTACGAGATATCAAAGAAAATGCCTTTTACTCCTGTAGAGGTACAAACGCCCCTGACTACAACTACCACCTCTTTGCTAAGCCAGCAGCCGGTGCTGTTAACAATTTTGCGGGCAGGGGTACCATTTTACCAGGGCTTCAGCAACTTTTTCGACAGGGCCGACAGTGGATTTATAGGGGCTTACCGGGCGCCCCACAGCAAGTCCGAAGATGTAAGCATTGAAATGAACTACGTGACCACTCCTCCCATAGAAGGAAGGCAGCTGGTTGTGGTAGACCCTATGTTGGCAACAGGGAAGTCTATGCTTAAATCTTTAAATGCTTTGCTGGATCAGGGTACGCCAGCCCACATCCATATTGCCTCTGTTATTGCCGCGCCGGAGGGGGTTACCTACCTTCAAAAGAATATGAAGGTAAACTTTTCTTTATGGACCTGTGCCCTGGATGATAAACTTAATAACATGGCCTACATTGTGCCTGGTTTAGGCGATGCCGGCGACCTGGCCTATGGACCTAAGATTTAGTTTTTTATGGTAATTACTACCTTAATTTTACTGGCAGGCCTGGTTTTTCTGATTTTTGGAGGAGAGTTTCTGGTTCGGGGAGCAACTGGTATTGCCCTGCGTGCTAAAATATCGCCCCTGGTCGTTGGCTTAACCGTGGTTGCCTTTGGTACTTCTGCCCCCGAACTGCTCGTAAGCATTCAGTCGGCACTGGCCGGCAATCCGGATATCGCCATGGGCAACGTGGTGGGTTCGAATATATGCAACCTGGCGCTGGTGCTAGGGATTACGGCAGTAATTTTGCCCATTCAGGTACATGCTGATAGTCTTAAATATGACTGGCCAATGACTATGGCCAGCTCATTGCTCCTGTACTTCCTGGTTTTCGATGGTTGGGTAGATACCTGGGAAGGGGGACTCTTTATAGCTGTACTTGTGGCTTACTCTGTTTTCATTATCAGGAAATCAAGAAAAGAAACCAAGGCCAACCTGGCTGATATTAATGAGGCCGACCTTCCGGAGCCTTCGGGCCATGCAGGGCTCGATTTTTTATACCTGGCTATTGGTGCAGTAGGGCTTTACTTTGGTGCAGGCTGGTTTGTAGAGAGTGCCAGCAGCCTGGCGGCTTATATGGGCGTAACCGAGCGGGTAATCAGCATTACCGTCGTAGCGCTGGGAACCAGCCTGCCGGAATTGGTTACCTCGGCAGTGGCTTCTTTTAAAAAAGAAACCGATTTAGCGGTGGGGAACCTGTTGGGTTCAAATATTTTTAATGTTTTGTCAATTCTGGGAATTACTAGCCTGGTAAAAGAGGTTGAGGTAAATGTGGAGATACGGGAAATCGATATGCTGTGGATGCTTGCCATTACTGCAGTTGTTTTTCCGATGATGCTGATTAAGCGGCGCATAAGCCGGGTGGAAGGAGGCATCTTATTATCGATTTACTGCGTTTACACTTATACCGTTATTACCTAAAAAAATGTTAGAGCTGCTTGCAAAATATCTTACTGTGCTGCTGTCCAGTACAATTAAATTTGTAGGCGGACCTATTGCGGGCCTGGCTACCGGCCTCAGCTATGTAGAAACGGCCCTTTTTACCGCCCTGGGGATGATGACCACTGTTCTGATTTTTACTCTCCTGGGCACCCCTCTCCGCAAGTACCTTCAGCGGACCATCTGGAAGAATAAAAAACGCTTTACCCGCCGCAACCGCCGCTTTGTATATATCTGGAAGCGCTGGGGCCTGCTGGGCGTAAGCTTTTTAACGCCCCTTATCCTTACTCCTGTGGGTGGGGCCTTGCTCGCCAATCTCTTTGGGAGCCCTAAAAAGCAAATAATTGTGTATATGCTGGCCAGTGCCTTTTTCTGGGGCTTTGCTATTTCGGGCATTCTTTTTTCGGTAAGGGGGCTGGTGGTATAAGAAATAAAAGATAGCTGTTGCCGAAAGCTGGCGTTTTTAGAAAGGGGGACTGCTTCTATACAACCAAGGCGCCCTGCTGCTGCTTCCATCAATTTCAAACCCTTTGTCTTTCCTGGTTGAAGGCCGGAAAATTGCTTCCTCTGCCACAACTCTTTGAGCTGCTTAGGTAAAAGCATTTATGAGTGAAAAGAAAAGTATTTCTTCGGCGAAGGCTTAAATATATATTCAGGAAACTTTGTTCTTAAGGTAGAATTAATTTAATTCATTTTGTGGGCCTGCCTTTTTTCAGGCGATAAATTCTTCCTCTACCTAAACTGTTCTGCAATAAGGTGATAAAGATAAACCACAAAGTTTTTTACTTTATCCTGTTCCTGTTTCTCCCGGCTTTTTCTTTTGCCCAGAAAGAAGCCAATATCTGGTATTTTGGAAAAAATGCAGGACTGGATTTTAATTCCAATCCTCCGGAGGTTTTGTTAGAGGGTGCTATGGATTCCCGGGAAGGAACTGCCACTATCGCTGATCAGCAAGGCAGGCTTCTTTTTTATACAAACGGAGAAACCGTCTGGAGCAAGAATCACAAGCTCATGGAAAATGGCACCCACTTAGGCGGGCACGCCTCTGCCCGGCAATCCTCTGTAATTATTCCTGTGCCCGGTAAAAGCAAGCTGTACTACATTTTTACCATGGATGCCGATGAAAGCGGGTATAAAAACGGATTAATGTACTCGGTGGCAGACCTTACCGCCAATAATGGATTGGGAAAGATTACAGAAAAAGGGGTGCCGCTTCATGCTCCGGGCACTGAGAGTTTATCGGTAGCAGGCAGCTGTACAGAAGGCAAAGACCGGGACTATTGGGTGGTGGCAGGAAATAATGATTTTCCAGATAGGGTACTTGCCTATAAGATAGATGCGAACGGAGTTAATACCGAGCCTGTGGTTTCCACCTTTTCTACAAAAGCGCAGATAAGCTACATAAAATTTTCACCCGCCGGCAGTAAGGCAGTTTTCATAGACCAACAGTTGTACAAAGACCCGGCACAGGTAATTATTGCTGATTTCGACTTCCTGACCGGTGTTTTTTACAATCCTAATTATCTCCCGGTTGTAAAAACCGATCACTTTAACCAGGCAGAATTTTCTCCCAACGGTAAATACCTTTATGTTTCCAGTGGCAGTAAAATTCTACAAATTGCCCTCACCTCCGGCTATCCTGTAATTGCTGAAACTGATACGGAACCAGGCTTCAAAGGTGAGTTTCAATTAGCTCCGGATGGCAATATTTATATGGCCTCTCACCTAAGCGGCCTTTCGGTTATTACCTATCCCAACCAGCCTGGGTTAGCAGGTAAATACAAAGAAAAAGGGATAGACTTAAAAGGCCGTCAGGTGAATTTTGGCCTGCCAAACTTCGAAAGAAGTCTTCTCTATAATGGACTGAACCCAAATGCAGGAAAAGATACCCTGGTTTGTTCCGGGCAGGCCCTGACGCTCGGAATGGAACCAGAGGAAGGGGCATTCTATGAGTGGAATCCTTCTGATTATCTTAGCAGTACAAACAGCGCTCATCCTCTGTTTGCGTACCAGAATCATTCGGATACCATCCGGACCTTTGAATATGTACTGACTTTGTACAATGAAGTTTGTGCAAAAAAAGATACCGTTATTGCCCAGGTGCACCCCGCGCCGCCGGAAGAAATAGTGGGGAGCAAGTCGGTATGCCCGGGAGTGGTGGAGGTGGAATATAGCGTGCCGGAAAAAGAAGGCTATGCCTATTATTGGGAAGTAGAAGGAGGGTTCATTTTTGGGGGGCAGGGAACACCAACCCTGCTGGTAAACTGGGGACCAACCAATACCGATGCAAAAGTTCGGCTCATTAGCACCAGCGAAGCTGCCTGTATGCCAGTGGTTCTGGAGTTGCCGGTGCGTATTCATGTAGCGCTGGAAACAGCAAAGCCGCAGGGCCCCACAGAGGTGTGCGCGAACCAGCGAACAGGCATTGGATATGCTACTCCCAAAACCAGGGGCTCTGTTTACACCTGGGGAATTTCCGGCGGCATAATTACCTCCGGCCAGGGTTCTCACCAGGTTTGGGTAAACTGGACTGGTACAGGTAGGCACTCCCTGTGGGTGCAGGAAAAAAGTGTAACAACCGACACTGTTTGCTACGGGACATCAGACAGGCTGGAGGTAGTGGTTTTTAAGGACAGCACAGTGCTTGAACTGGATTATACAAGCATTAGCCTGGAGAATGAAAAGTATGCTGAAATAATGGGCAAGCCTGATTCAGGCGCCGCAGCAGCAGGAAATTTTGTCCTTTACCGCAGAGCGTGGGGTACAGAAGCATGGACAGCTGTAGGAGCAAGCACCAAAGACAGTATTTATTTTACGGACGGGCCGCTTCGCTCCGATGAAGTGAGCTATGAATACAGGCTCTCCTCCCGTAACTCCTGTGGGGAAGAGATTTTCAGCCTCCCGCACCGGACCATTTTACTCTCCGGAGAAGCCCGCGAAGAGAAAGAGGAGGTCGTACTGGCATGGACTCCCTACACAGGCTGGCAGAAAGGAGTAGAAAGATATGAAGTATGGAAAAAGGTGGATGAGGAGGAGAATTACAGGCTGGCAGGCGCTACAGACGGCACCACTTTCGGGTTTACAGATGCAGGAGCAGCAGCGGGCTTTATCCATAATTTCCGGATTAAAGCGCTAGGAAATGAGAATCAATCTGCTTCCTGGTCTAATGAAATTGAGCTAAACTTTCAGCATGCGCTTAGCATTCCCAACGTTTTTACTCCCAACGGAGATGGGGTTAACGAAACCTTTCATATTGAGCAACTGGAACTGTATCCGGATAATGAGCTGGTCATTTACAATCGCTGGGGGCAGCAAATTTATTCAAAGAAGGCTTATCGGGGCGAGTGGAATGGTGCAGGAGCTCCCGCAGGGGTTTATTATTACACGCTGATGCTGGAAAGAACAGGCAGGCATTTGCAGGGCTGGGTACAGCTGGTACGGCAAGAGGAAGCAAGTCGGTACGAATAGGCATTGAGCCACGAAAGAAACAGCTAAAATCTTAAAAAAACGGCTTAATGGCTGTAACCAATGCCCTGGCTGTTTATAAACCGAATGCAAAGCGGTAAAAAAAGAGCCTCGTACTTGTTGTGTGAGGCTCTTTTTTGACAGTGTCCAGAAAAGTGTGTGGGAGTGTAAATGAAAACTCAGGCTCTGTTTGTTTAGTTTTTTTTAGCCATGGGACAAGCGGAATAAGTTAGAAGAACCAGTCCTTTCCAGCGGAAGGGGCTGGTTCTTTTTCATTCCACTTGGCACATCCTATTGCTGACAGGTTGCTCCTCAGCAGAGCCTGCTTCCTCTTCGGGTGTGCATTATCAAGTTAAGAAATTTTCAGGATTAAAGCCTGCACCTGTCCTCATAAATGCTAACGAACTGGTTCAGGATAATGCCCCAGTTTTGCCGTGGCTGAGACCATTTTTTGGTGATTTCCCGAAGCGCCAGAAAAACAGCCTTTTTCACAGAATTATCATCAGGAAAAGAGCCTTTGCTCTTAGTGTATTTTCTGATTTTCCCGTTGATATTCTCTATAAGGTTGGTCGTGTAGATGATTTTTCTAATCTCTAGCGGAAAGTCAAAAAAAGCGGTTAGCTCCTCCCAGTTAGCCCTCCATGATTTCACAGCGTAAGGATACTTGCCACTCCATAGTTCATCGAAACGCTCCAGTTCAGCGGCAGCCATTTCTCTTGTAGGGGCGGTGTAAATAGCCTTCATATCTGTAGTAAAGGCTTTTTTATCCTTCCAAACCACATAGCGGGAGGAGTTTCTGATCTGATGTACTACGCAAATCTGGGTTACAGCCTCAGGAAAGACACTTCTGATGCCTTGGGTAAAGCCATTGAGATTGTCTGTGCAGGTGATAAGAATGTCCTCTACACCTCTTGCTTTGATGTCAGTGAGCACACCTACCCAGAAAGCAGCACTCTCTGTTTCGGCAAGCCACATGCCCAGCAGTTCTTTTCTTCCCTCTTTATTTAAGCCTACAGCTAAATAGATGGTCTTGTTGATGACCTTTCCATTATGCCTGACTTTAAAGATGATGCCATCCATCCATACGATAAAATAGATAGACTCCAGCGGCTTATGCTGCCATTCCAGAATATCCTCACTTACCTTGGCTGTAATATTGGATATGGTGGATTCCGAGAGATGAAACTTGTAAATCTCCCGTAGCTCTTCTTCTATATCTCTGGTGCTCATTCCTTTGGCATAGAGGCTGATTACAAGGTCTTCCATGCCCTGGGCAAGGTTGCTGCGCTTCGGCACCACTACTGGCTCAAAAGTGCCTGCTCTGTCCCGAGGCACCTCTAAATCTACTTCTCCGTATTGGGTCTTGAGTTTCTTAGCGGTGGTGCCATTACGGGAGTTGCCTGTGTTCTTTCCTTCTAGAGCATATTTCTGATACCCCAGATGAGCATCAATTTCTGCCTCCAGCATCTTTTCAGTGCCTCTCACATAGAGTTCTTCCATAAATGAGGTGAACTCTTTAGAGTCTTTGAACTGCTTCAAAAACTCTGCGTTTAAAAAATCTTCTTTCGTTAACATGGCTGTGTAAAAGTTATATAAGTTAATAAAAAAGGTCCGAGATTTTATATCCCGAACCTTCATTTACACAGTTATTTAGATACTGCCTCTTTTTTCAAAATAAATTACTCTTCTTTCTCATCTTCATCGGGCAGCATTTCAATATCCTGGATGAGAACCCTTTTGCTGATGGCCTGCCCGGTGGTAGTGGCTGCCAGTCCGCCCAGGGCAGTTTCTTTATAGCGGGCTTCCATGCTCTGGCCAATTTCGCCCATGGCCTCCACACATTCATCGACCGGAATTACGGCATTGACCCTGGCCAGCGCAATTTGAGCAGAAGAAAAGGCAATGGCGGCGGCGCTGGCATTCCGTACTACACAAGGTACCTCCACCAGGCCGGCCACAGGGTCGCACACCAGCCCAAGCATACATTGTATGGTAATGGCAACGGCATTAAACACCTGGTCGATATCGCCTCCCAGGCAGTATACAATCGCGCCCGAGGCCATGGCGGCAGCACTGCCCGTTTCGGCCTGGCAGCCGCCCACGGCTCCGGCAAGCGAAGCTTTCTGTTCAATAATAAGGGCAATGCCTGCGCCAACAAGTAGTCCTTCTATAATCTGGTCGTCTTCCAGCTGGTGGATTTCCTGCAGGGTGTACATGGTGCCGGGTAAAATTCCGGATGCCCCGGCCGTGGGCGCAGCCACCACTCTTCCCATACAGGAGTTCACTTCCTTGGCCGCAAGGGCGCGGGAAATAAGTCGCTGAAATTCCGGCGAAAGTACCGGGGTAGGGTAATTAAATACTTTTTTGGCACCGTTGTTTATCATGCCGGAGCGGGACTGCATGTCTTCCTTCAGGCCGGTTTCTACTGCATCTCTCATTACGTGGTAAGCATTCGCCAGCCCTTCCCACACCTGTTCGCGGCTGTGGCCTTTCTGCTCGGCCTCGTAGGTCAATACCGTTTCATACAAGTTCTTGTTATTCTCTTTACAATATGCTTTCCAGCCTTTAAAGCTGTCAAATAAGTAGGCCATATCTTAAATCCTTTTTTTGCTTCTTACAGAGAGTATACGCACCAAAAGTGCAACCGTTTTAGAACTGGCAAATGCACCATTTCTCATTTTTATCTACCACAAAAATACAGGAAATAAAGCGGATAATAAAGAAGGCCCGCCAGCCGGAAAAAAAGCCTAATCCTGCACAGGAACAACTTTTTTGCTTTGCTTCCGGAGGTTCACTTTTATTAACTGGTGGTTGTGGGTATCGCTTACCCAGAGGTCGTCTCCTGCAAAAAGCAAATCGTTGGGTTCGTTTAGGCCTGCCACCAGCGTTTTTACCCTTTCTTTGTAAAGGTCGAACTGCTTTATTTTTCCATTGTAGGTATCGGCAATATAAAGCAGCTGGTCTTTTGCGGTTATGCCCAGGTTATGCTGCAGGAGGGCATCCTCCACATCGCCGTCGGCATCGCCAAAATCAAAGAGGCCCTTGCCCAGGGGGGTGTAAACAAGCCCTTCCTGCAGGTCGATGGCCCTAACTGCGCTGGCTTCGGCATCGGCTACATAAAGGGTGTGGTCAATGCGGGTGAGGCCACTGGGCTGGTTAAACGAAGCCTCCCGGAGGGGGCCGTTGGCCAGGGCTTCGCGACCGGTGCCTGCAAAGCGCATAACGAGCTGTTCCTGCAGGTTCATTTGCAAAATCTGGTGGTTGCCGGCACTGGCAATGTAGAGGGTGTTCTGGTGAATTAAGAGGTCCCAGGGCGAGTTCGGAAGTACCGGCTCGTTCCACCTGTCTTCAAAAAAGTAGTAGTCCAGCTTGCCTGTGCCGGCCAGGGTTTTTACTTGTTGCTTCTTGAGGTCGGCTACCCGCAGGGCATTGTTTTTGGTATCGGCAATGTACAGCAAGTCTCCTTCCAGGGCCAGGCCGTGCGGCTCATAAAAGGCGCAGGCATCGAAAGAGCCATCTTTGAATCCCGGTTCTTTTCCTCCAATGCGGTTTAGAATTTTTCCCTCTGCCGATAGCTGAAGCACCCGGTTGTTGCCGCTGTCGCTGCACCAGAGGGTGCCACCTTCCCCGGCAATTAGCTTGGAGGGGAAGGAGAGGGCAGCGGTGCCGGCTTCGGGCTGGAGGTACTGGAAAGGAAAAACCTCCCGGCGGATGCTCCCGGCATATTCTTCTTTTAACTGCTCCAGGTAAGGCTGAACCACCTGGTAAACGCCCTCGCCGGCATGCTGGCCTACTACTTTTCCATTGGGGGCTATAAGTACCACCGTGGGCCAGGCGCGTACGGCATAGGCATTCCAAAGCTTGTAGTCGGCATCGTTAATTACCGGGTGGCGGATGCCAAACTTTAAAATGGCCTCCTTTACTTTAGCATTTTCCTGCTCGTGCTTAAATTTTCCTGAATGCACGCCAATCACTACCAGCTCCCCGGGATACTCCTCCTCCAGCCGCTGCAGGTCCGGAACAATGTGCTGGCAGTTAATGCAGCCGAAGGTCCAGAAGTCGAGCAGCACCAGCTTGCCGCGAAAATCCTGCAGCTTGTAGGCTTTTTCAGTATTCACCCATCCGTTCGCGGTTTCCAGTTCAGGGGCATTTACAGCAGGTTGCTTCATAATCGGGTCGTTTACTTTTATTAAGCATATAATGCCTGTTAAAAGGTTTTGTTGTACTGGCATAGGAAGTTTTTTAGCCGGAAGGTGGTCGGCAGCGCCTGTATGTTCAAACCATTTTACTGCGGGTAGCCGTGCCGGGGCCACTTTAAGCCCTCCAAAATCGGGTAGCGCTGCCTACCCTTTTTCGGTTGCCCGAAATCCGGCGTTTTCTGAAACACATCTCCTGCCTGTAGGCTTCCATTGTAAACGAAATCCTCTTACCTTTGCAAAATGGAACTGAAAAATGACCTTATTCTTCGGGCTGCCCGGGGCGAAAAAACAGAGCGTACCCCTGTTTGGCTCATGCGCCAGGCCGGCCGGATATTACCCGAATACCGCGAAATTCGTAACCGGTTGAGCGGATTTATAGAGCTGGCTACCACGCCTGATTTGGCCGCTGAAGTAACCATTCAGCCTGTGGATATTCTTGGGGTAGATGCGGCTATTATTTTTTCTGATATACTGGTAGTGCCGGAGGCCATGGGGCTGCCGTATGAAATGATTGAAAAGCGGGGCCCTCGCTTTCCTGAAACCATCAAATCGGCCCGCGATGTGGAGAACCTGAAGGTGCCCGACCCGACCGAAGCACTAAAGTATGTATTGGATGCCCTTCATATTACGAAAAAAGCATTGAACGGAAGAGTGCCTTTAATTGGCTTTGCCGGGGCACCCTTTACCATATTTTGTTATATGGTGGAAGGCAGCGGAAGCAAAACCTTTTCGAAGGCAAGAAAAATGCTTTATACCGAACCGCAGCTTGCCCATGCGCTTCTAAGAAAAATTACCGATACCACCATTGCTTATTTAAAGGCGCAGGTGGAGGCAGGGGCTCAACTGCTGCAGCTGTTCGATTCCTGGGCAGGTATTTTGCCTCCCGGCCAGTACCGGGAGTTTTCCCTTCGGTATATAAGGGAGATTTGTGAAGCTTTCCGTGATGATGTGCCATTTACCGTATTTGCCAAAGGAGCATTTTTTGCGCGCCAGGAAATGGGCCAGCTACCCTGCGAAACCATTGGCCTCGACTGGAATATGGATATTGCCGAAAGCAGGCAGCTGATTGGGGCGCATAAAACTTTGCAGGGTAACCTGGATCCCTGCGCGCTGTATGGGACTGAGGAGGAGGTAGCACAAGCTACCCGGGAGATGCTGGATGCCTTTGGGCCCCAGGGCCATATTGCTAACCTTGGGCATGGTGTCTATCCGGATATTGACCCTGAAAAGGTAAAAGTTTTTGTGCGGACGGTGAAAGAATACAGCGTGCAACAACGCCAGAATGGAAACAGTCCTTCCTAAAAAGGCTTTAGATATACACGTTAGATATAAACTAAAAGAGGTGCTTCCCGCGGAGCACCTCTTTTAGTTTTATTCAGCCTCGTCTGCAGATCTGATTTTATCTAACAGCCTGTTGAAGTCAGCGGCTTCTTCGGCAGTCAGGTTTCCAACAATTTTGTCCATTTCCTCGGTGTGCTGGTCAAGTTTTTCGAGTAGTTTTAAGCCTTTGCCACTGATTTTAACATCGACCAGCCGCTTGTCTGTGGCGCAAATCTTCTTCTCCACAAGCCCCTGCCGGTGAATACGCTCTACGATTCGGGAAGCATCTGAGCTCCGGTCGAGCATGCGCTCACGAATAGCCGATGTTGAGATGCTATCAGGATATTGTCCACGTAAAATACGCAGTACATTATACTGCTGAGGAGTTATGTCATGTTCGGCCAGAAAGCGCTTATGGCGGGTCGTTAACCAGTTGTATGTATACATCAGGTTGATGGTAGCCTTCTGATACTCATTCCGGAATTTTTTCTGATGGATTTCCTCTTCAATTCTCATATGATCAGTTAAATGCTAAGAAGTTGCAAAATAATAACTTATTTGTAATAAAACAGTTGGGAGCCAGCTGTTTTTGCAATGGAAGGTGCTTAAGAGACATTCTAATTATTACTACAGTTGCCCGGCCGGCTTTGTTCCCCACGGAGGATAAGCTTACGGGGATAAATTGTTAAGCTTCCTTCCGTGGGATTCCTCCAGAAATTTCATCGACTAAATTTTACGAAACTGCTAAGCCAGGCATGGGGGCGGGAGATGGTGAACCTTGCCGGTGGAGAAGTTTAACCGCAAGTTCTGGAAATGAAAAAAGGCAACGGTAGCGCTTTTAAAAGCTGCTACCGTTGCCTTAGGTTAGCAGGTGCCTGAGAAATTAAATTCCTGAGGTGCCAGAACCTGGCTTAGCGGCCACCGGGGGGGCAGTGCTCTTTCAGGTAGTTGGTAAACAAGGTTGAAAGGTGCAGGTAAGTGCCTTCCCCCTCTGAAATGCTGTGGGAGCGGTTCGGGTATGGCATAAACTGGAACTGCTTGTTATATTTAATCAGCTCGTCGACTAACTGCTCTGCATTGTTGTAATGTACGTTATCGTCGCCGGTACCATGGATATAAAGTAAGTTGCCCTCCAGGTTTTTGGCATGTGTAATAGGGGAGCCCTGTACAAAGTCTTCTTTATTTTCCTGGGGTAGTCCCATATAACGTTCCTGGTAAATGTTGTCGTAGGTAAGCTGGTTTCCTACGGCGGCTACGGCAATGCCTGTTTTGTAAATTTCCGGGTACTGGAACATCAGGTTCAGGGTTGCTGAACCGCCGCCACTCCAGCCCCAAACGGCTACCCGCGAAGAGTCTACATAGGGGAGTTTAAGCAACTCCTGTGCGGCCGCAGCCTGGTCGGCAATGTTCAGTCGGCCCACTTTACGGTAAATGCTCTTGCGCCATTCGCGCCCTTTTGGTGCAGGGGTGCCGCGGTTATCGACCGATACATAAATATAGCCGTCGTCAGCCATGCTTCCCTGGTACAGCCAGTTATTGCCTGCGCCAAAGCCATCTTTAACGGTTTGCCCTGCTGGCTCGGTGTATACATAAAATACAATCGGGTATTTCTTGTTCGGGTCGAAATCAGTAGGCTTTACCATCCAGGCATCCATTTCGGTGCCGTTGGCGGTTTTAATGGTCATAAACTCTACCCCTGTCGCCGATTTGTCGGCATTGGCAATGGCGCTTTCTACCACACTTTGGCCTTGCAGCGGTTTGTGCTTCGGCAGGCTTACCCATTCGGCTGCGGGCCGGGTATAGTGGTTGGAGAAACGATGGTAAGCAAAATCTGCATTGGGCGAAAGGCTGTAGCTGTGCGTTCCTGGCTGCGAAGCGGGACTCAGGCGTTCGGCTTTTCCGCGGCCATTCAGGCGGGTGCGGTAAAGGTATTGCTGGGTAGCGTTATCCGGAGATGCAAGAAAGTAAACATATCCATCGGCTTCGTCGATGCCGGCAATTTCAATAACGTCATAATCGCCTTTGGTGACCAGGCTTTCTTTTTTACCATCGCAGCTTAGCCGGTAAAGGTGGCGCCATCCGTCTTTTTCACTGGCCCAAAGAAATTCATTTCCGTTGTTAAGCCAGTCCCAGCCACCATAGCTGTAGGAGTCGTCCCAGCTAGGCTGAATGTCAATCCAGGCAGCATCCTGTTCGGCGTAAATCTGGTTTGCTTTGCCTGTACTGGTATTTAAGAGGTAGAGCTTGCTTTCGTTCTGCTTGCGACTCAGTTGTTGTACAATAAGCGCATTGGCAGCAGGGGTCCATTCCATTCGGGGCAGGTAAGTTTGCTGCGGATTGCCTGGAATGCCCATCCAGCGGGTAGCTGCGTTGGAAATATTTACCACCCCAATTTTATACGGAGAGGGCATTTCGCCGGCTGCCGGGTATTCTACCGGAATGACTTTAGCGTACACATCATCGGTCATGTTAAACATGATGTAGTCTTTTACATCTGTAGCATCCATTTGCCAGAAGGCAATCTGTTTACTGTCCGGGCTCCAGCGAAAGCCATCGCGTGCCGAAAACTCTTCTTCGTAAGCCCAGTCGAAAGTACCGTTAATGCGCTTGCGGGTGCCATCGCTGGTTAGCTGCTTTATCGTTCCGCCAGCTAAATCCTCTGTATAAATATTATTTTCACTTACATAGGCTACTTGCTTTCCGTCGGGCGAAAATTTGGCGAACATTAAGGAAGATTCCGGTCGTGATTTTCCTAATTGTTTCAGGCTTTTATGCTGCAGGTCGTACACCCAATAGTCGCCGCGCGTATCGTAGCGCCACACTTTAGCGGTATTGGTGTAAAGGAGTACTTTTTGCTCGTCTTCTGAAAGAGAGAAGCTATGCACCGCCAGGGGTTCCTGCTGACCGGCAGGGGTTAAGGCTTTTTTAGAAAGAAAAAGTTCGGTGCTGCCTTTTGGCAGCGTGTACTTAATTAGCTCTCCTTCTGCCTGCTCAACATAAGCATTGCCTGCCTTGAGCCACTGCCGGTTGCTGTAGCCCTGCGCCAGGGTGGCAAAGGCAAGAAAGAGCAGCAGGAGCTGCAGCAAAAGAGCACATAGTTTTCTTATAAACATATTTTAAAGTTTAAGATAATGAAAGGAATGACAATTTAAGGCTAATAAAGTAAATTTCAACTGCGGGGAAGGGTATTTTCCTGTATCGCTTATAACGAATTGTTGTAGCTGTTTATGATGTCAGGCTATTTTTATGCTGGCATGATGGGCTAAATCCAGGAAAGAAAAATTGGCCGTGAAATAGAGAAAAAGTCTGCTTGTAAAACCGACAGCTATATAAGGTACGGCTAAAGGGGGGGCTTTAAGTCTGATTTTCTTGTGTCACCATATCGGCCATACACTTTGTCCTTCTGCGAGGAGAAAGAAGAGCGATGGAAGCTTTTTGCTTGTTCTTTTAAGGAGCGCTGTTTGAAAAACACAATGCCTGGGAAACAAAATTCTATGTTGGGCTAAATCCTTCAATACAGTTCGATGAATGGTTGGGGCTTGTGAAAAAAATAACTAATATGGGCTAAGAATAGGAGAGCGAAGCCAAAAGAGGCGTAAAGTATTGCTTCTGAAACTAAGGGAGGCTTTCTAGCAGCGCTTTTTTAGCGGAGCCTTTAAAACACCTGCTTTTAAGTTCAGGACCAGGTTTTTTTCCTAAGGCTTTATTAAATTTGGGTACTTTAAAGTTGTCTGCTGTTGCCGGAAATTTAAGCAGTAGCGCAGTACCAACACAATTTTTTAATAATCACGTAAATTATAAAACAGAACGTATGTTTGATGCACAAACCTATGCTCAGCGCCGCCAGCAACTAAAGCAACAACTAGGCAGCGGCCTGATTTTGCTCCTCGGAAATGAGGAATCCAGTATGAACTTTAAAGATAACTGGTACTCTTTCCGTCAGGACAGCACTTTTCGCTATTATTTTGGCCTGAACCAGCCGGGGCTTACAGCGCTTATCGACCTCGATAAGGATGAAGAAATTATTATTGGCCAGGAGCAGAGCATCGATGATGTCATCTGGACCGGCCCGCTGCCGAGCCTGGCAGCGCTTGCCGAACAGGTGGGCGTAAAAAAGACCCTGTCTCCTCAAAAGCTCTCTTCTTATATTGCAGCTGCGGGAGAACTGCATTACCTGCCTCCTTACAGGCCGGAGCATGTGCTTAAGCTCCAGGCCTGGACAGGGAAAAACCCGGAGCAAATTGCCAACGGCTCTAGTACGGCTTTAATAAAGGCAGTGGTGGCACAGCGTTCTGTTAAGTCTGCCGAAGAAGTAAATGAATTGCAAAAAGCAGTAACCCTTACTTCGCGCATGCACCTGAATGCCATGAGGTTTGCCCGCGAAGGGATGAAGGAATACGAAGTGGCGGCCGAAGCCATCCGTACTGCGGAAGCTTCCGGAAGCCAGCTTTCTTTCCCGCTTATTTGTACCACGCAGGGACAGATTTTACACAACCACTACCATGGAAATACCCTTAAGAAAGATGATTTAATGCTGTTCGATGGTGGGATTTTGACGGAAGCAGGCTATGCAGGTGACATGACCCGTACCTTTCCGGTGGCGCCTACTTTTAGCCAGCAGCAGCGTGAATTGTACCAGGTAGCACTAAATGCCCACGAATCGGCCATGGCGGCCCTTAAGCCGGGCGTTCTTTTCAAAGACATTCATTTGCGGGCAGCGCGCGAGCTGGTCGATGGCCTGAAGCAGGTGGGCCTGATGAAGGGCGACAGCGAAGAGGCCGTACAGGCAGGCGCCCATACCATGTTCTTCCAGACAGGCCTGGGGCACCAGATGGGAATGGATGTGCATGATATGGAGAACCTGGGCGAAGAATATGTAGGGTATACACCGGATTTGCCTAAGAGCAAGGAGTTCGGCTTAAAATCCTTGCGCCTTGGCCGTAAACTGGAACCAGGCTTTGTAGTAACCGTGGAGCCGGGTATTTATATTATTCCGGAACTGATAGATATGCGACGAAGTGATAAAACCGCTCAGCAGTTTATTAATTTCGATTTGCTGGATGCTTACCGTGGTTTTGGCGGCATCCGGATAGAGGACGATTTGCTGATAACCGAAAACGGAAGTGAAATTCTGGGTGAGCCATTGCCAAGATCGGTGGAGGATGTTGAAAAGGTGCGACAGCAAAAACTGTAACCTTTGCCTGCGCTTGAATTAAAAGGCGTGAAATAAAGAGTACACCGGAGCAGCCTGCGGTCGCCATAAGGGAGAAATGTTTGGTGGCTTCAGTTTCTGGCTGTATCAGAATTGTAAAGGCTATTGGGTAGCGGCTTCGGCCAGACTGCTTGATAGCCTTTTCTTCTTTTTGGAAAGTTTCTGTACTTTTAGCTACTATGTTATCAAAAAAGACCAAATATGCGATGAATGCGCTGGTGTATCTTGCCAGGCAATATGGAAAGGGCCCGGTGCTCATTGGGGAAATCTCCAAAGAACAGCATATTCCGCAAAAGTTCCTGGAGGCCATTTTGCTCGACCTTAAAAATGCAGGAATCCTGAACAGTAAGAAAGGCCGTGGAGGAGGCTATTACCTTATGCGGGAGCCAGAGGAAGTAAATATGGCCGACATTATGAGGCTGTTCGATGGTGCCATTGCCTTGCTCCCCTGTGTAGCCCACCGTTATTATGAGCGCTGCGAAGAGTGTCGCGATGAAGCCACCTGCGGCATACGGGATGTATTTCAGGAAGTAAGAAACGAAACGGTAAATATGTTGAAGCGCAGCACGCTCAGCGAAATTATTGCCCGGGAAGAACGAAAGAAAGGCGTCTAAAAAAAACATTTTATCACTCTATTAATTCTATAGAGTATTCGTAATTTTGATTTCTGTTTTAGCTACAGGAAAGTAGAAGCAGGGAATTTAAAAGCTTGACCTGCTTAAGGCCGGGAGCAGTATTTATTTGTTTATATGGGCATTGATGCAATAGTTGTTTTAATGGTTATGGGAATGGCCGTGCTGCTGTTTGTAACCGAATGGTTGCCGGTCGACCTGGTGGCAATCCTTATTTTGTTGGGCCTGGTTTTTGGCGGTGTAATTAGCCCGGAAGAAGGAGTGGCAGGTTTTAGCAACAGTGCTACCCTTACCGTTGCTTTTATGTTTGTTTTAAGTGCCGCTCTGCTTAAAACGGGAGCCCTTCAGCATGTAGGCCCCCGCCTTGCGCGTGTTTTTAGTAAAAGTTATATCGGAGGGCTGGTGTTAATGATGGTTTTTGTGGCCCTCATTTCGGCATTTATTAATAATACTCCGGTGGTGGCCATTTTTATTCCTGTAGTTATGCAGGTAGCAAAGGCTTCGGGCCAGAGCCCTTCTAAATTGCTCATTCCGCTTTCTTACGCCTCTATTTTTGGGGGTACCTGTTCGCTGATTGGTACCTCCACCAATATTCTTGTAAGCGGTATTGCAGAGGAGAGCGGGCTGGAGCCTTTTTCCATGTTTTTGCTTACCCCTGTGGGGGTGATACTTACCGTTGTTGGTATTCTTTATATGGTGGTAGTAGGTGTTCGTGTTTTGCCCGGGGAGTCGGCTGAAAGCAACCTGGAGCAGAAGTTCGGTGTACGTGACTACCTGGCAGAAATTGAACTGGCTGAAAACTCTGATTCGGTGCAAAAAAAAATTATGGAGGCACCGCTGGTGAGGCAGTTAAACCTGGAAATTATAGAAGTGCGCCGCTTAAATGGCAACCGCCACTATCTGCCACCCGGCGACCTTGTACTGCAGGCAGGAGATGTGCTTAAGGTGCGCTGCAACATAGAAAAAATGCTGTTACTCAAAAAGCGGGAGCAGTTTAGTTCTACCGCTACTATCCGGATTAACGACAATTTCTTCGATGATAAAAACACAACACTTGTAGAGCTGGTAATTACTGCCAAATCAGAATTCGAAGGCAAAACCCTCCGTAAACTCGACTTCCGCCGTAAATACCGCGCGGTTCCACTGGCTATTAAACATCGTGAGGAAATTTTGCATGAAAACCTGCAGGAAGTAGCCCTGCAGCCAGGTGACCTGATTCTTGCAGAGGTAAAAACTCACTACCTCGATAACCTGAAGGAACTGGAAAAGCAGCAGGAGAGTCCTTTTATTGTGCTTTCCGAAGCAGGTACCACGGACTTTAACAGGAAGAACTTCTATAAAGTGGCCGTTATTGGTGCCGGGGTAATTCTTACAGCCACCTTCAATATTTTTCCTATTATGATATCTGTAATTGCCGGGGCAACGCTCCTGGTGCTTACCCGCTGCCTGAATATGAAAGATTTTTATAATGCTATTGAGTGGAAGGTGGTGTTTTTACTTGCAGGTGCCCTGAGCCTGGGGGTAGCTATGCAAAAAAGCGGCCTGGCCGGCAGCATTGCCGGCGGACTGGTGGAAAATCTTGGGCCCTGGGGACCGGTGGCTATTCTTTCGGGCCTTTACCTGCTAACCTCGCTGCTAACCGAAATAATGTCGAACAACGCCACCGCTGCCTTGCTGGCGCCTATTGCTATTGCCACCGCTGCTTCGCTGGGAGTGAGTCCGTTGCCCTTTTTGCTGGCTGTAACCTTTGCTGCTTCGGCGAGCTTTATGACCCCTGTTGGCTACCAGACAAATACCATGATTTACTCTGCAGGGCAATATAAATTCAAAGACTTCTTAAAGGTAGGCACCTTGCTGAACCTGCTCTTCTGGCTCATTGCAAGTTTTCTTATTCCGTTCTTTTTTCCTTTCTAAGGGTTTCCTTGCTAAGGAGCAAAGAAGGTTTACGAACCAAAGCTTACCGTAAGGGTGCTGGTTATAAAGAAATTGTTTTTGCTAAACTGCCCGGTTTCAGTCTCAAATATCTTATCGGGACTATGGAACCAGCGTCCTTCGAGGCGCCACATGACGGCCTCTGCGGGTTGGTAATCAAGGTTGGCAGAAAAGCCGCTGGTAGCAAAATCATGGGCATTCAGGAGGGGAACAATTAGCCCGGAAGGATCTGCATAGTACTCGGCTCTTACAGCAGTGGCCCAGCGGTCGTTGAGGAGGTAACGGGCAATGAGTACAGGGCTCAGCCAGCTTACATACTCGCTGCTTCCTTTGCTGCTTTGCTGCAGCCCCAGGTCGAAACCAGCAATAAGGCCCAGCCGCGGGCTTAGCTTAAACTGTCCGTAAACGTTGTTGAAATAACGCATCCTCCGGGTACTATCCGGGTCGTCGGTACCCACAAACGTGCTCCAGTTAAGGATAAACCGTTCCTCTTTTACATATTGTACCTGTGTGCCGAAGGAGAGGAGGGTGTTACCGGGCAGGCGTTGAATATGTTGCCAGCCATTGGTAACCACTGCTGAAATAAGCCATTCTGCAGTGGGTTGATACGTGAGTTTTACTCCTGATAAAAAGTAGGGAGAGTTCTCTGCAAGGAGGGAGCGGGTGGGCGTCCAGTTTTCAGAAGTAACAGCACTTTCAAAGCCAATGTGGGAGCCAAAGATGCCTGCATCCAGCCAAAGGCTGTTCTTTGGGTTCAGGGAAATTCCGGCATAAGCTTCATATATAGGCCGTAGCAAAGGCTGCTCCGCTGCATAATTGTCCTGGGCATAAGTGCCCCCCTGCAGTCCTATGGCTGCTCTGTATTTTTCATGCGCAACAGCAGCCCTGAGTAAGCCTAAGTTGAGGTTAAATTCATTGTGCCGGTTGTGGTTATATACAAAAGGCTGGCGGATGCCTGTTGCAGGCCGGTTAAAGTCGTAGGAATAAAACACATCTGCGACTGCCGAAAAAGAAACCTGTGGACCTGTTTTTTCCGGTTGCGAAGGGTCCTGTGCCCGGGCAGGTACCTTTAGCAGGAGCAACAGAAGTAGACAAAAGAAATAGTATTTGTGGGTGCTACAGGGTAAAGGGTTCATGTGCTGAGGGTTTCTGTTAGTGAGAAAAATATACGCCCTCAGGTGGCCAACGGCTGCTGTTCGTGAATTAGCCAACCATGATGTGCGCCTTAGGGTATTTGTAGTTATTTGTAGATGCCCTGGAAACGAAAGCAATGGCAAAGGTAATGGTACCAATTCTGCCTATAAACATCGATATAATAATTACCAGCCGACTATAGGTGCTCAGGTTGGCGGTTATACCCGTGCTCAGTCCAACGGTGCCAAAAGCAGAGACTTCTTCAAAAAAGAGCTCGATAAAACCAATACCCGGTTCAAAAATTGTAAGCAGGAGCGTTCCAAGAGCAATAAAGCCAACGGCAAATATAAAGATGGACAAGGCCCTGAAAAGAAGGGAATTGCCAATATAATTATGGCCTATTTCGAGCTTAAGCTTTCCGCGTATGGTGGCAAGTACAGATGTGAGAATCAGGAAAAAGGTTGATGTTTTAATACCACCCGCAATTGAGCCTGAGCTACCGCCAACAAACATCAGGAAGATAACTATCAGGTAGGTGGGGAGGCGCAAGGCGGAGAAATCGACCGTATTAAAGCCTGCAGTACGGGTAATGGTCGATTGAAACAGGCTGGTAACGAGCGCTTCCATAAAGGTTAGGTCGGCCAGGGTATTGTTTCTTTCGAGCAAATAAAACGTAAGGGTACCAAAAGCCAGCAGGGCAGCCGAAACATAAATAGCAATTTTCGAGCCCAGGGTCCAGTCACGCCAGGGGTTTTGAAGCCGCATGCGCAATCTTCGGATTGAGAACACATCTCTAATAACCGGAAAGCCAATACCGCCCATAATAACCAGCAGAATAACAACAATGTGCATCACGTAAGCACCACGTACGAGGCCCTCGTATAAGCCGTTGGAGAACAGGCTAAAGCCGGCATTGCAAAAAGCAGAGATGGAATGGAAAGCAGAGAAGAAAATCTTTTCTGTTACAGAAGAAAAGACAACCTGGTCGCCCCAGGTGAGGTAAATACCTACAAAGCCGCAGAACTCGATAAAGAAAGTCATTAGCACAATTTGGCGAACCAGCCCTTTGGCGGTATACAGCGATTCGCTGCTAAGGAAATCCTGGAGCATTACCTGGTGCCGGATACCCACTCCCTGGCCGAGGAAGAGCGTAAAGAAGCTGGCAAAGGAAAGAATGCCAAAACCTCCCAGCTGGATAAGGATCATGATAACTATCTGGCCTTTGAGGGTAAAGTAAGTGGCGGTATCGACTACAATTAAACCGGTTACACATACCGCACTTGTACTGGTAAAAAGTGCTTCCAGCAAAGGCATGCTCCCGGGAATGGTGGTCATTTCCGGCATCATTAAAAGAATGGTTCCTATGCAGATGAGGACAAGAAAGCTAAGGAGGAAAGCCGCTGCAGGCTTAATGTTTAGCTGCGACAGCTTGGATCCGGCAATGGCTATTTCGTAGAACAGCAGTACAAATATAAAGAAGGTTACAGCTCCCTGGTAGGCGGTTATAGGTTCATCGACGCCCAGCCCGGCCAGGAGGGAGGGGAGTAGTTGATAGCTAAAGCCATAAACCGACAATCCGTTAATGAAAATGATTAAAACCAGAAATCCTTCAAAGCTGTGCTTTCGAAGAAATTCCAGCCGCCGGAAGGAGTAAAGCCAGCGAATCACATAGGCCACAACGAAAATGGCAAAAATAATGTCGAAGCCATAAAAGATCTGCTTACTTTCCTCTGCATTAAGCGAAAAGCCAAAGCGATAGGTAAGCAGCGCCATCGCAGCCATTGAGCTAATAAAGGTAATCGTTCGAACGGAGGTGTAGGCTTTTTCCTTACTTTCGTATAGAAAGCGGTTCAGGTTTTCCGCAAGATTATTTTTAAGCTTGTTGAGCTTCATGAATGTAGTTGGTTCTTCAGGGCCTCCTGGTAAAGGAGCGACTTATTAACCGGCACCACTCCCAGATGTTCGCAAACCAGGCCTCCGCCTAAATTAGACAGGGCTGCCAGCAATTGGTTTGGCAGTTGCAGTGCCTGTGCCAGGGCAGCAATGCTTACTACCGTATCGCCGGCTCCCGAAACATCAGATATGCTTCGTACATGTGCCGGTAAGAGGTAGTGCTCGTCCGGAGCATCGATGTAAATGCCTCTTTCGGAAAGGGTAATAAGGGCTGTTTGCAGCTGAAGCTTCTCCTTAAGCAGCTTTACGGCATCCTCTATTGCCGGCTGATCGTTTTTATCGAAATCCAGTTTAAGGCCCTCGCGCAGTTCTTTGAGGTTTGGCTTAAACAGGGTAGCGCCGGTGTAGGCAAAGAAGTTTCGCTTTTTAGGATCTACCACCGTTGGAATATTACGATTTTGGGCCAGTTTAATTACTCTTTGTATAAGCGATTCGCTCAGCACTCCTTTATCGTAATCTTCAAAAACAACTACGTCGGCTTTCGCCAGAAGCTGTTCAATTTTACCGAACAGGGCTTCCTCATCCTGCGCCTGCAGGGGCTGGTCATTTTCTGAATCTACCCGTAAGATATGTTGGGAGCCGGAAAGCACCCGCTCTTTGCAGGTGGTAATGCGGCGGGAGCTCCGTATAATTCCTTCTTCACTGATTTCCCGTTTCCGGAGGAGCTGGCAAAATTCTTCGCCATGGCTATCTTCGCCAATAAGGGTACAGAGAATAGGGGTAGCGCCCATGGCCTGAATATTCAGGGCCACATTGGCGGCACCTCCCAGTCTTTTTTCCCGCTTGCTTACCTGTACCACAGGCACAGGCGCCTCGGGCGATATTCTTTCCACCTTTCCCCATATATAGGCATCGACCATTACGTCGCCTATAATGAGTGCAGTAAGAGTGTTAAACGATTCAAAGATTTCTTCCAGCGAGTAAACCCTCATTTATTTTAATTTTGCAAGCGCCTCTTTTATCCTCTTCATTGCCTCCCGCAGGTCCTCTTCTGAGGCCGCATACGAAAACCGAATACATTCAGGAGCACCAAAAGCGCTGCCTGTAACGGTGGATACGTGGGCTTCGTTGAGCAGGTACATCGCCAGGTCGTCGGCATCATGAATGGTTTCGCCATGGTAAGAACGTCCAAAGTAGGCGCTTACATCGGGGAAAAAATAAAAAGCACCGTTCGGGGTATAGGTTTTAAGATCCGGAATTTCGCGGAGCAGTTCGAGTACCAGGTCGCGGCGGCGGTGGTAGGCTTCTGTCATTTTGCGGGTGGGCTCCAGGTCGGAAGTGATGGCCGCAAGACCAGCCCGCTGGGCAATGCTATTGGTGGCAGAAGTAAACTGGCCCTGCATTTTGGTACAGGCCTTGGCAATGTATTCCGGAGCGCAAATATAACCAAGGCGCCAGCCAGTCATGGCAAAGCCTTTGGCAAAGCCATTTACCGTTACTACCTGGTCGGCAACCTCTTCAAATGAGCCCAGGCTTACATGTTCGCCCACGAAATTAATGTGCTCGTAAATTTCGTCAGCAATGGCCACCACCTGCTTGTGTTTTTTTAATACACCTGCAATGGCTTTTAATTCCTCCCTGCTAAAAACAGAACCGGTAGGGTTACAGGGAGAGGAGAAAATAACAATTTTTGTTTTATCGGTGATGGCTGCCTCCAGCTGTTCGGCGGTTGCTTTAAAATTATTCTCAATACTGCCTTTTATTTCTACCGCTTTCGCTTCGGTAAGCTCAACCATGGCCATATAGCTTACCCAGTAAGGAGAGAAAATGATTACCTCATCGCCCGGATTTACCAGCGAGAGCATAACGTTGGCAATAGACTGCTTGGCACCCGTAGAAACTACGATGTTATTTTCGGAACAGCGAATTCCGTTTTCCTTTTGCAGCTTTTGGGCCAGGGCTTTGCGCAGGTCGGCATAGCCCGGTACAGGCGGGTAAGAGAAGTATAAACCTGTGTCGATAGCAGCCTTGGCAGCCTCCTGGATATGTTTTGGTGTTTTAAAGTCAGGTTCTCCCAGGCTCAGGCTAATAATGTTGATTCCTTTTTCCTTGTACTCCCGCGTTTTAGCGGCCATGGCAAGGGTTGCCGATTCGGAAAGCTTGTTAATTCTGTCTGAAAGCTTGTTCATAGGGTGCACGTAATTGAGAGCTGTAAAAATACAAACTTAGCCTCAAATGTATAATTTTCGGGAAAGAATTCTAAGAGAGGCGCCTTTAATTCCGGCTACTCATTTGTTTGATACACTGTGCGGCTTACAATGCTGCGCCCCAGGGTAATTTCATCGGTATATTCCAGCTCGCCTCCAACAGGCACACCGCGGGCAATGCTGCTGACTTTCAGGCCGTGGGCTTTTAATTTTTTTGTAATATAAAACGAAGTAGTGTCGCCCTCCATGGTAGGGCTCAGGGCAAGAATTAATTCTTTTACCGGCTCTGTGGCCTGCGCTACCCGCTGGAAAAGGGACTCCAGCCGGATATCGGAGGGGCCTACCCCTTCAATGGGCGAAATTACTCCGCCCAGTACATGGTAAAGCCCCTGGTATTGAGCCGTATTTTCAATGGCCATTACGTCCTGGGGGTTTTCTACAATGCAAATAATGGAGCGGTCGCGGCGATTTCCTGCACAAATCGTGCATAAAGCAGCATCAGACAGGTTGTGGCACTGTCGGCAGTACTGGGTTTTGGTCCGTAATTCTACCAGGGCCTCGGCGAGCGTGAGGGTTTCTTCTTCTTCCTGCCTGAGCAGGTGAAGCGCCAGCCGCAGGGCTGTTTTTTTTCCTATGCCGGGCAGGTTAGATATTTCCTCAACGGCTTTTTCTATTAATTTAGACGGATATTGCATTCAGCGTTAATGTACTATTTTGAGAATGTAGCTGTTGTGCCGAAAAGGATTGAAAGTGAAGGGGCGTTTATGATTTCAGCGCCTTCCGTAGAGCCGCTTCTGGTTTTTTTCTAGAGCCCGGAATGTGTCTTTAGCAGTCTTTCCTATTTGTACACCAGCGTTTTTACAGGCTTAAGCTTTTTTCCTTCTGTTATTTATTTACAGCAGGGTTTGTGCTTTTTATCCTTCCTGTTTAACAAAAAAGCCAGGAAATTAATTTTCCTGAGGCTGCCTTTGTGCGGGTTAATTTACACAATTTTTGCGTCGATGCCTGCTTCGCAAATCCCATCTTTCATAGGCTTTAGTTCTTCGTAAGTGCCTTTTTTAACGGAGCACTTTCCTTTGTAATGAATGAGCCACGTACACTGCTCTGCCTGCTCCCTGGTATGCTTGCAAACCTTCACCAATGTATTAATCACATGGTCGAAGGTGTTGTAGTCATCGTTATATACCATCAGGTCGCGCTCATCAACAGCCACGACTTCCTCCAGTACTTCAACTTCCTCTTCGAATTGCTGTGTGCTTCTCATACTTTCTGTCGGTTCTGTGGCAAAAATAATAAATAATGAGCAAATTTACTGCTCTATAAAATTTTACGTAATGGATCCAGTTCTCGTTATTGCCGTTGTAGCAGGTTATTTTGTTTTGTTGTTACTCATTTCCTACTTTACCTCCCGTGGGGCCGAGAGCGATTCCGAAACCTTTTTTACAGCCAACCGGCAAAGTCCCTGGTTTCTGGTGGCTTTTGGCATGATTGGCGCCTCCCTGAGCGGAGTAACATTTATCTCCATTCCCGGGGAGGTAGGGAGTACCGGCTTTGGCTACTTTCAGGTGGTTATGGGCTATATGATTGGCTATTTTGTAATTGCTACGGTGCTCATGCCTCTTTACTATCGGCTTAATCTTGTAAGTATCTACGGCTATCTTGAACAGCGGTTTGGTTTCTGGTCTTATAAAACAGGTTCTTTCTATTTTCTTATTTCCAGGGTAATTGGTGCTTCGTTCAGGCTTTTTTTGGTGGCAGGAGTGCTGCAGCTGGCAATATTCGATGCCTGGAATTTGCCTTTTTGGGTTACCGTGGCGGTTACCATTGTGCTTATCTGGCTATACACTTTTAAAGGAGGTATTAAAACTATTGTGTTTACCGACACCCTCCAAACCGCCTTTATGCTGCTGGCTGTTTGTATCAGCATTTATCTTATTTCTGAAGAGCTGAGCATGGGCTTTGACGGGATGGTACAAACGGTACAGGAGAGCTCGTTTTCAAAAATGTTCTTTTGGGACGTAAACAGCGCCAATAACTTTTGGAAGCAGTTTCTGGCAGGGGCTTTTATAGCCATTGTAATGACGGGCCTCGACCAGGATATGATGCAGAAGAACCTGACCATACGCACCCTGGGCGATGCACAAAAAAACATTTTCTGGTTTTCTTTGGTGCTCCTTATTGTAAACCTGTTTTTCCTTTGCCTGGGAGCCCTGCTCTTTATTTATGCAGGTGAAAAAGGAATTGCCATTCCAGACCGAACCGATAATCTTTACCCAATGCTGGCCCTGCAGCATTTTCCATTACTTGCTGGCGTTTTATTCCTGCTGGGAATTGTGGCGGCGGCTTACAGTTCGGCCGATTCGGCCCTTACGGCTTTAACCACCTCTTTTTGTGTAGACTTTCTGGAGTTCAGGAAGCGGCCTGAACAGGGCAAAAAGGCCATTCGCACCGCCGTGCACGTGGGATTTTCTGTTCTTCTTTTTCTGGTAATCCTGGTTTTTAACGCCCTGAACGATAAGAGTGTAATTAGCCAGCTGTTTAAGGTTGCCGGCTTTACCTATGGTCCTTTGTTGGGTTTATTTAGTTTTGGCCTCTTTACCAAAAAACAAATTAACGATGCCTGGGCCCCGCTGGTTTGTTTTATCACTCCTGTAATTGCTTTCGGGCTCGATGTTTATTCAGAAGTGCTTTTCGGAGGCTTTAAGTTCGGCTTTTTTATTTTGCTGGTAAACGGCTTGCTTACCTTTGCTGGCTTATGGCTTATTAGCCTGGGGGCCGGAAAAGCAGATGAATCGCTTACCTGGTACCACCGGGAGGCGCTGCCGCCAAGCCGTGCTGCTGCAGCTCACAAAAGTTCTGTGGCAGGATCCCAGAAGTAAGTGTTGAAATTCTGCACCTGGTCTTCTTTTACAGGAATTCCTTCTGCTTCCAGCCGCTCCTGCATTTCGGTAGGGCTGGTATAATGCTGCCTTCCGGTAAGCAGGCCCTGGCGGTTTACCACCCGGTGGGCCGGCACCTGGTCGAGCATGGTGTGGGCGCTTTGCATAGCCCAGCCAACCACTCTGGCGCTGCGGCTGGCGCCCAGGTAGCGGGCAATGGCGCCATAACTACTTACCCGGCCCGCTGGAATAAGCTTTACTACCTCGTATACATTTTCAAAAAAGCTACTGTCTTTCTTTGTCATGGGTTCACATACTTGCAGGCCAGGGCATTGGCGGTAGTCACCCCCATGCCGTAGCCTTTTTTCTTTATTCCAGGCACCTGACTCTTATATCTTCTAATTATGCTTTCAACTTAAAACGTTTCATGCCGTTTGCTGTCATTAATATAGCTGATAATGTTCCAGTTTAAATGGCGGCGGATGTCGCGTTCCATGCGGCGGTTTTGTTTATTAAGTACCAGCTGAAACTTTATAGTTACACTGCTGCTGCTAATGTTTGTTACCCGCATGTGCATACTATCGTGGCGAATATGCTCCTCATAGGGTTTCATGGAATCTACCAGGTGATGTTCCATTTCGTTAAGCCCTTCAATCTGGTTGGGTTGCAGCGCAAACTCCAGGGTTATCTTTTTTTGGTTGTTCTTTGTAAGGTTAACAATATTGCTGGTTAAAATCGTACTGTTCGATATATAAATCAGGTCGTCGTCTTCATTCAGGAGGTGCACGTTCATAAGGGTGATGTCCACAATTTTTCCTTTGTGGTCGCCTATTCTTACATAATCGTCTATGGCCAGCTGGTCCGAAAACATGACGATAAGGCCATTAATCATATTTGTAATATAATCTTTAAAAATAATGGCAATGGCAGCTGCAATAATTGAAATAGAGGTAAAGAACTCCCTGGGCTCAATATCTAACAGCAGCAGTATTGAAATAAACAGCGCCACATACGACAGCAGGTTGGCAATCTGGTTTACCCCAATTACAAAGTTATTTCGGAAGCCGGCTTCGTGGTGGTGCCTCCGCAGGTAAATGGCGACCAACGACAGTCGGATAAATGAAATAGTTATATAAGCGATGCTAAAGAATACCACCGCCCTCAGCTGGTTTTCTGTCACTCCCAGGTTATTCTTCAAAAAATCGTCATACACGTGCCGGAACAGGATGATGGTCAAAAATATACCAAATTTCAGAAGAAAGCGCAGCCGCCTTTGTCTTTCCATCTGGCTTGCCTTATCAACCTTTAAGGGTGCTTTTTTTTCTGTTTTTTTAATCATTATGTAATAAAGCCGATAATTGGATAATACTATTTGGTAACAAGCGTATGGTGCTTAACGTTGCTTCCCGCCTGCATGGTGTAACAAAATTAAGACGAATGCATTTTATTTTTTTTATTCCTGTATATTTAAGTTTATGAATACAATTGGCAACATTCTCTGGATAATTTTAGGAGGGGGAATTTTTATATTCTTAGAGTACCTGATAGGCGGGCTGCTTTTATGCTTTACCATTATTGGAATTCCGTTTGGCATCCAGGCCATACGGCTGGCTTTTCTTTCCCTTACTCCATTTGGGAAAAAGGTGACTTCGGCAGAGGGTGCCGACGGTTGTTTGCCTACCCTCATGAACATCATCTGGATTCTGGCAGGGGGCATTTGGGTGGCGCTCACCCATGTACTGTTTGCGGTAATTATGGCCATCACTATTGTCGGAATTCCTTTTGCCCGGCAACATATGAAGCTGGTCCAATTTTCCTTTACCCCCTTCGGTCGGGAAATCCGCTGATTTCCCAGGTTTCTGTATTTGTTATTTCTCAAATGGAAGTGAAATGTCAATGGTTCCTGAAAGGCTGGGAATCTATTCTCTAATAAGTTTTAGCCAAATATAAAGGTTCATCAGGCTGGCTTAACTTAGGCAAGCCGTAGCGTGTGGCAACCATAAAAAAACAAGAAATGCTTAAAGCGTGTTTTATATAGGATAGCCAGCAGAATCTTTGGAAAGCAGGATTTGCTGTTTGAAAAAATTAGCTTGTGATAAAAGTATATACATACCAGGAACTCCCCCTTCACTTCCAGGAAGGCAAAGAAGAATGTCTGTTTTACTGTGCCGGCTGGTTAGCTGTTCTCGAAAAACAGTATGGCTGCAGTATTTTTGCAACTACCGATAGTGTTACTGGTGAGTTTATGTTTTTTGCATTCATTAAATGCCTGGCAGGAAAGAAATTGATAAGTTTACCTTTTTCGGACTACACCCGCCCCAACCTTCCCACGGTTTACTCCTTACAGGCGCATATTCAGGCTTTGCAACAGGCATTTCCGGACTATCCGATAACTGTAAAATTCAGCTTACCCCAATTGGATGAAGCCGAACTTACGGGCCTAGGGGAGCCCGCAGCCAAAGGCATGCTGCACCGCGTTCCCACCCGGCCAGATGTGCAGCTGGAGAAGCAAATGGCAGGAAGCTTTAAGCGAGGCGTTCGCAGGGCCCGCAGCCGCGGACTGGAATTTGAAACCTCGTGCAGCAGGGCATCGCTGGAAGAATTCTATAACCTCTTTTATAAGCTGCGAATGGACAAGCACGGGCTCATTCCACAGCCTTTTTCTTTTTTTGAAAAAATATTTGAAGAATTTATAGAAAAAGGAAGCGGGTTTATTGCCGAAGTGCGAAAGGAAGGGCGATTGCTTGCTTCGGCTATGGTTCTGCAACATCAGCATACCTTATACTATAAATGGGGCTGCTCCTCTCAGAGTGATTTGATTGACCGGCCGAACAACCTGTTGTTTTACGAACTGCTGTACCTGACCCAGCGAGATGGCTACCAGCATTTAGATTTGGGCCTGAGCGATTTAAAAGTTAACAGAGGACTAATCCGTTTTAAGCGGAGCATGGGGGGAGAAGCAGCAGATATATATACCTATCAGTTTTTTCCGGAGGGCTATCCGTCGGATGCGGAGGCCCGGATTAAAGCGATTGTAAATTCCATGGCCAGGATTGTGGTAGATAATCGTTTCGACCGGGATACCACCGAAAAGTTTAGCCAAACGCTTTACCCGCTCTTTGCCTGATATGCCCATTCCATTTCTTGATTTAGAGCGCCTTTACCAGGGGCGGCCGCAACTGCTGGAAGACGCAATCCAGGAAGTGCTCCGGGAGGGAGTATTTGTGGGAGGGCCGCAACCGGGTGCTTTTGAGAAAGCCTTTGCAAAGTACACGGGTCCTTTGCATGCCATTGGCTGTGGAAATGGTACTGACGCGCTGGAGCTAATGCTGGAGGGGGCCGGCATAGGTGCAGGAGATGAAGTAATAGTTCCTGCCATGAGCTGGGTGGCAACGGCAGCAGCGGTAGTTCGGGTAGGCGCTGTTCCTGTTTTTGCTGATGTGGAGGAAAAATATTTCACCCTCGACCCGGCGCCTCTTCCGGCCTTGTTAACACAAAAAACCAAAGCGATTCTGGTAGTTCATTTGTATGGGCAAATGGCCAATATGCCCCTTTTGCAGGAGTTTGCCAGCAAGCATAAGCTGCTGCTTTTCGAAGACGCGGCCCAGGCACATGGCGCAGCGCTGGATGGAAAGATGGCAGGAAGCTGGGGAGTGGCTGCCGCTTTTAGCTTTTACCCAACGAAAAATTTAGGCGCCCTGGGCGATGCCGGGGCCGTGCTTACCTCAGATGCACCCTTAGCCCTAAAGGTAAGGCAGCTGGGAAATCATGGGCAGCTAATAAAGCATGAACATGAGCTGCTTGGTCGAAACAGTCGGATGGATAGCCTGCAGGCCGCTATTCTGTTGGCAAAGCTTTCTTTGCTCGACGCGTGGAACAGGGAACGAAGGAAGCTTGCGCAGCTGTACAGCGAACAGCTTGCAGCTATTCAGCAACTGCAAGTGCCCGCGGAGCGGGAAAATGGGTACCATGTTTACCACCTGTATGTAATTCGCTGCCAGCGGCGAAATGAACTCAAACAATTTCTTGCGGAGCAGGGCATCGAAACGGCGCTGCATTATCCGAAAGCACTTTCCTCCCTGCCGGTTTTTAAGGAATTTCCAGGGGCCGGAAAATGCCCTTTAGCCCGAAAGCTTAGTGCAGAAATACTTTCTCTTCCGCTGTACCCGGGTTTAACCCAAGAGGAGGTTACTTTTATTTGTGAATCCATAAGCTCCTTTTATCTAAAGCAGCCATAATCGCAGGCAGGCTTTTCTCAGCTGCAGTAGTTTTTAAGGATAAATGTGAAAGCTTAGTACAACAGGCAGCTAATTTACTTGCTTATAAATACCCTTCCTTAGCCTGAAAATTGCCGGCTACCAATGACCAGTAATTTTGGGCTAACAAAATTTGTTGGCTGAAGTTAAATGGAAAAAAGCTTATGGAAGGGAAAGAGAAAAATACACCGAAAGAAAATATACAGCAGCAGGACGACAAGGTGAATGATAAACAACAGAAACCTGCGACCCCTAAACCTCCGCAGCGGAAGGATCCGAATGCGAAGCCAACCAGCGACGGGGAGGCAAAGAAATAAAGGATACTGTTGCTAAACGAAATGTTGTCATTCAAAGGGTTTTCCAGAAAGCAGGAAAATAGGATGCAAAATCACCCTAAAAATGGGGGCTGCTCCTTGCCGGCCCACTTCCTTACTGGTGGTCCGCCACAGAAAAAAACAACTTTAAAGGGTAGGCTTATTCTTTCTGAAAGGATTGACTTTTTTTATTTTGATACTTTTCGAAGTGTTTAGCTTCTGTTGGCCTGGTATATAAATGGTAAAACAGCAGCCCTTGCCTAGGCTGGATTCCACGGTTATATGGCCTCTGAGCTTGCTTACCGTTTGCTTTACAATGTACAGTCCAAGTCCGGAGCCATCGGAAAGTTCCGTGCCGCGATAAAACATTTCGAAGATAGCCTGCTGGTAATCGGGAGCGATTCCAATCCCGTTATCTTCAATAATCAGGTTGATTCCCGATTCTGCAGGAAGAACTTTAATTAGCAGAAAGCTGCTTACATTCGGGTTCCGGTACTTTATGCTGTTCGAAACAATATTGGCTAAGATGATATAGAGTTTCAGCTTATCGGAATAAAATGACGCTGTTGCTGCTGTTACCGCTACCTGAATACGAATTTCTTTAAACCCGGGAATATGTTGCAAATCCTGCAGGCACTGATTGATCAGCTCCTCGAAATTAACCCCTTCGGGTTTGTTTTTTGCCCGGGTTGATTTAGAAAAGTTCAGCATAGATTTAATAAAAGTATCCTGCTTTTCAAGGGAGGTGCCAATTAGTCGCAGATACTCCGGAAGCCTGCTGTGGTCTTTTTCGAGCTGAATTATGTTGAGCAGGCCCAGGGCAGAGGCAATAGGTGCCCGCAGGTCGTGCGAGGTTTTATACACAAACTGGTCGAGCTCGAAGTTACGCTCTTCAACAATATGCAAGGCCTGTTCCAGCTCTTCCCGCTGTTGCAAAAGTTCATGGTTGTAGTTTGCAAGCTCTTCTTCCTTCTTTAAAAGAGACATATTCTGTCGCAGGAGCTCTTCGTTGAGGCGAATGTTATTTGCTTCGGTTAGCTTCTGGTCGGTCATATCTTTACAACCCACCACCATAAGGGATTCGCCGGGAATAAGATGATCGACAAAATTAATTGTTATAATGAGGTGGAGAGCTTTACCATTTAAGTTTATCCCCACATTTTTGCGTACCACCTCTTTGCTGCTGTACATTTTACTGATACTGGATTCGCTAAAAAGAGGAGTAGGAAGGAGGTGAAGAATGGAACTGTCTTTTGCTGCTTCATTTTCCTTTACCTGGAGAATGTTTCTCATGGCAGGATTTATCATCAAGACCTTTCCTCTTTTGTTAATTAAAGCAATGCCAGTATCTGTGGCATCCCAAATAGCTTTAAAGCGTCTTTCCGATTTGTCAATTTCTTTTTTCTTTTCTTCAATCGCCTTCCGGAGCTGTTTTGCATTTCGCTTATGCATGACAATAGCATGCAAAGCGAAGCCTGCTGAAATAACACTGGCTAATACCAGTAGCATAAACCACCAGGTTGTGTAAAAAGGAGACAGCACCTGAATGGGCTTGCTTCTGGCAGCGCCACTCCAAAGTCCATTTGTGCTGCGGGCCTGGACTACAAACCGATAGTCGCCGGGAGGTAAGTTGGTGTATCGAACATTGTTAAGGAAATGATTATCAGAATAAATCCACTCTTCGTCCAGGCCTTTTAGTTTATAGCGATAGTTAAGTTCGGTAGGAATATGAAAGCTGATAGTTTGAAAGAAAATGGCCAGCGTATTATTGTCATACTCCAGTTTAAGCTTCTGTTGCTGGTCACTACCCCCTTCCCTGATAGTTTCTATGCCGGTTACTCTGACAACTGGCAATATTTGCTGGTCAATATCATCTTCCGGCTGGTAAACCGAAACCCCCTGGTCTGTACCAATCCATATTTCTCCATTAGGCATGAGCTCAAATGCATGTCGGTTTATTTCTTTTCCTGCCAGTCCGTGAGGGATGTTGTAATTTATAAAGTGGCCTTTATGATGAACAAATATTCCTTTATCCGTGCCAGCCCATAGCCGCCCCTGTTTGTCTTCCAGCATGGCATAAATGGGGCGGTCAATCTGCATTCCTGGCTCCTTAATTTTTTTAATCTTGCCATTTACTAACTCACTTAAGCCTTCCATCGTCCCTAAAAGGGTGCGTCCCTTCCACCTTAAAAGGCTATATACATTGTCGCTCATTAAATTCTTGCCACGGAATGATTGCAGGCCCTTACTATCCTGGTACTTTACTCCCTGGTTTGTTAAAAAAATAAGCTTTTCTCCGTCAGAAATTATTTTTCTGATGTACAGAGATGTCTTTTTCCATACAGGCTTAAATTTTCCGTTTTTAAATGAGGAAAAGGCACCATTAAAAGTACCTACCAACACCTCTCCCTGATGGTAAACTACCGTGTTTACAATTTCCTCATCAGGATGGGAATACCACTTTACCTTATTATGCTGGTCCAGTACTCCTAGTCCCAGCGAAGAGGCTGCCAGGTATGTTTTTCCGTCCGGGCTACGGATAGCATCCAAAACCCTGTTTAAAGAAGCATTGTAATTACTTAAGGAAACCGGTTGGTTAGTGATGTTGTTTTGTGAATAAATGCTGTACCCAACGTTTCCCCCAAGGAGTAAAGAGTCTCCGCCAAGTGTTAAAATTGTACTTATTTCATCCGAAACGAGTCCAGACTCTTTATTTAAAGTGTGAAACCGGAAGCTATTAACTTTTTTTACTCCGCGCATAGAGCAAAACCAGATGTTGCCTTCTCTATCTTCAAAGAGTTCTGTTGGAATGTCACTTGATTTTGGCTGGTCGATTTTAATAGGATCTAAAACGCCGGTTGTAACATTGTACTTGAAAAGGGCGGCATTATGATTAAAAAACAGCCGGTTATGGGAATCCAGTAATATGTTTGAATAGCCAATAAAGCTGGGCTTCTGGTCATACAGCTTCTCTACCAGTGTCGTGTACTTTCCGTCGCGGATACAGCCCACAAAATTCTCGCCTAAAACATACAGGTCCTTCCCATCAGCAGACTTAGTGGAGGCCAATAGGGCTTTGCCTCGGAGGGAAGGGAAAGCATCAAATTCAAAAGCTTTCCTTTCAATATTAAAGTTCGATACTCCTCCTTTGTTCTTATTGGAAAATAGATATAGCTGGTCCTGAAAGAAAGCAATATGGGAAATGTTCAGCCAGTCCCCGGTTTGAGATGGCAGGAGAAACTTTTGCCAGGCATTTGTTGCTGAGTTAAAAAGGTATAAATATTTCTTATATATAAGCCCTACATAAAACTGATTAGGAGCATATTCGATGGCAGCAATTTTAGAATATTGTAATTCGGAGAAGGTTTCTGCATCGGGAGGCAGCGGGAGCATCTTCCAGTGATTGTTTCGGAAATAGCTTAGTCGAAACTTGCTTAAAGAAAAGCCAGTGATAAGCATTCCTCCCTCCTGGGTAGGCAGTAGTTGTAGTTTGCCAAAAAGAGGTGGTAAAGCATTTTCTTTTTTAAACGTTTTCCAGCGGAGACCATCGAATGTAGAGATGCCATTTGGCGTGACAAACCATAAAAGGCCATCTTTGCCCTGTGCCATATCATGAACAGCATTAGAGGCAAGTCCATCCTCCTCATAATACGATTGGGCATAGTAAGTTTTAACCAGAGTACGCTGGGCCATGGCCTGCAGGCAAAAGGATAACATACACAGCAGGATAAAGGCCCTGCTAGTAATCAGATGCCTGTAGTGGTTATGCCAGTTTTTTCCTCTTCTCTGTAAATCCATAATACATTAAGCAAACCTTATGCTCCCTGATATTACTAAAATATCCTTTTGATACATATATTAATAATAAGCTTTTGAAACTTCAGGTAATTTTTAGGCTTAAAATTCAAAATTTTGAAGAAATAATGAAGGGTGAAAAGGATAATTTTAGAAGTGGCTCTCCTATACCTGGCTGGGAAGAGTATGAAATATTATTTTTTAGCTAAAATGGTAAATATTTACAAGGATGCAAATATAATAAAAGGCAGGAAGAAATAAGAAAATATAAGAATGATTTGCTTGTTGATTTACAGTTAGTTAGAGGGATGAGCGCTTTTTGAAATGAAAATATAGTTTTGAAATAAATGCTGCCAATTGGGAAGAAATGAAAACACTATAGCGAGCTGCTTAGGGGTGGTCATAGACTGGCTAAAGTAGATCTATTTTACTCTTGGTGGAGGGTTTGTATCGCTTTTGTTTTTTGCGAAAAGTCAGGACCGTAAGCAGGAAATAATAAAGGTAAGTGCCTGATAGGTAGTTGGTTGCTGGGCGCCTGTTTTTGTAAGGCACTTTACAACTACTGGTTTTGATAGAAAAAAACAGGACAGAAACATACTGTACCGCTGGTTGGTTGTATTTCTGCTATAAGTGTGTCCTTAAAATTCTATTGATTGCCCAAAACCATGTACCCGCCTTCAGGCGTTTACTTATAGAAAACAGTGTTTATCAACAGGCAAAGACTAAAAGAAATGCCCCATGGAGTACAAAGATTATTATAATGTTTTAGGGGTAGCTAAGGCAGCTTCGCAGGAAGATATAAAGAAGGCCTACCGAAAGCTGGCAGTAAAATATCACCCGGATAAAAATAAAGGCGACAAGGTCTCGGAAGACAAATTTAAGGAAATAAGTGAAGCTTATAATGTATTGGGTGACCCGGAGAAAAGAAAGCAATATGATCAACTGGGAGCCAACTGGAGCCAATACAGCAAGGCAGGAGGAGATCCGAATGGCTTCGACTGGTCTCGGTACAGTCGGCAGTATGGCAATTCCGGGCAGGCCGGCTATGGATTTGAGGGCGATTTTGGCGACTTTTTTGGAAACACAGGCGGTGCAGGAGCCGGGGGCGGTTTTTCTGATTTCTTCCAGAACATTTTTGGAGGCGGCTTTGGCGGTGGTCGCAGGAGCGCCCGGACCGGGGGACTAAAAGGCCAGGACTTTCAGGCCAGCCTTGATATAAGCCTGCGCGAAGCCTACAGTGGAGCTGTTCGCAGCTTTACGATTAGCGGGCAACAGTTGCGAATTAAATTGAAGCCTGGCATTGTAGATGGCCAAACCCTAAAGTTGAAAGGGAAGGGAGGTCCAGCTCCGCAGGGAGGGCAGGCGGGCGATTTGTACCTGACAATTAAAATAGCGGAATCGCCGCAGTTTAAGCGCGAAGGGAATGATGTGCGTATGGATGTGCCGGTAGATATATACACGGCCATTCTGGGAGGTAAAATTACGGTGAATACCCTCTCCGGGACAGTTAATCTTAGCCTGCCCCCCCGTACTTCCAATGAAAAGGTGCTTCGCCTGAAGGGGAAAGGAATGCCTCTATATGGTAAGGCCGGCCAGTTTGGCGATTTGTATGTGAAAGTTAAAGTAGAGCTGCCGCAGGATTTGACAGCAGAGGAAGAAGCTTTGTTCAGGCAGCTTAAAAACCTGAAATCAAACAAATACGCTGGGGCAGACAGCTGATTTTGTGTTTGACGAAAGATTAGCTGGTTTTGTTGGGTATGTGTTGGGATATCGGGACTTCCTGCAGGAAACAGGACCCGGTATCAGCTTTCTAAATTGTGTTTCTCGTTTAACAGTACATTGTGAAGAGCCCGCTCCACTTTCCTTTTTAGTGCCTGCTTTTTATCGGTTTGTCCATAATGGACTAAATAAAATTGCGGAGCAGGGGTATAGCCTAGGCTGTGTCTGACAAATATCCTTTGGTTCAAAAAGGCAAAAATATAACCCAGCGCTTCAGGTCTTTTTATCACCATAGCTATGGCTAAGCCGGATGGTTAGCCCCCTTCGAAAAGAACCTTTGCCCAAGACCCGCAGCGGCGGACCGCAAATTCCCTCTATTTATTCTCAAAAGCATTTATCAGACACAGCCTAATAAATGATAAAAGAACCAAAGGCAATGGCTACCTAATTGTCGAACCACAAACGGCCTGTAAAATATACCATACGGAGGCTGCAATAAGGTCTGTGCTTGAGTAAACAATGATCGTTAAATACTTGCCTCCGCCGGCCATGGCAATAGAGGCTAACTGCTTTTTTTGTTAGAAGAAGCGGAGCAAGGCCGAAGTTCATGGCTCCCCGAAGGGCCTTAAGAGCTTGTACCTAAATCTATGGAGTATACGGTCTGTGGGTGAAAAAAATATATATTTTCATAAGGTCATAAGTCAGGTAATGCGCATCAACGCCCACCCCGGGTCCACAGAAATAAATTTGATTTTACCCTGTTTCTAAGGGGAGGCATGCTAGCGGGTGGAAATGATGCTATAAAGGGTAAAGCTGCCGGGGCATCAGATAACATTTCATTTGAGCCGGCCCCATTAAAAAATATTTCACTAACAGCAGCCGGTCTGCGGTGAATATAGCCAGCTGCGGAAGGTTTTTTTCTATTCTGCAGGCAGGTGCAAAAGTAAAATCCCTGTTATAAACTGACTGGTTTTTAAATAAAAAATAAATTTCCGGATGGGAGGGGCAACTACCTGGGAAGTTGCCAAGCTAATTTTTTATTTTTCTTTCCTTCTGTTTTCTCAGCTTTTTAATTGCGAGGGTTTAGATTCAGCTTGTTTGAATTTGGGTGAAATAGGAAAAGTACATTTACCTGTCTTTATTTTGAACAAATAATTGTAGTACCCGTAGGAAAGTACAAAAGATTGGTAGGCTGTAGCCTGCATTTTTAACTTAAACCTTAAGAATATGAAACGGTATTTTTTACTTACCAGCCTATTGCTGGCTACTTTTTTTGGTGCATATGCACAGGAAGATCCTGCACTTCAACTACCCCCAACCTCTGCACCGGTAGCAGATGAAGTGCTCCAAAAGGGAAACTGGGTAGTAGGAGGTGGCCTGGGTTCTATTGGGCTAAATTTTAGTACAGGAACATTTTCCTTAAACCTGGTGCCGCATGCCGGGTACTTTATAAGCAATAATCTGGCACTGGGGGCACAAACAATCCTTAGTCTTTCTTCTCACGATGGAGGGACAGAGGTAGCCTATAGTATTTCGCCTTTCCTGCGGTACTACTTTGGTGCCGGCGGCAGAGCATCCGGACGTTTTTTTGGTGAGCTCGGCGCCGGTCTGGCAGGGAGTGCACTGGAGGATAATGATGATGACAGTGGTTTCTCCGGCTTGCTGAACTTAAGAGCTGGTTATGCACATTTTATTACGCGTAATGTAGCACTTGAAGGAAGTGCCGGATATAATCTTACTAATGCTGATTTGCGTTCAGTAGCCTCTGTATCTGGGTTAGGGCTGACTTTTGGCTTCCAGATTTACCTGCCTGGCAGAAGAAACCGATAAAATGGATGAAGCATAAAAAGGAAAACTATAGGGAAGTCTGCTAAAAGAGCCACTTGTTTTTTTTTGAAGAATAATTTTTTTGAAAAATATAAAAAGCCCGACAGTACTTAGCTGCCGGGCTTTTTATATTGGTTTACTGGTTGTTTTTACCTGCCTCCAATCCAGCTGAATTCATACTCTATCTCCGGTACTTTCATGCGATCCGAAATTCGGGTGAGTCGGTCGGGCAGGGCCATGAGGTAGTCGCGGGCTTTTTCTCCATTAGCCTGCAAATTACCGATATGATCGATGTCCCAATCCTTCAGCAGCCTTTGCAGAATTTGCACATAATCCTGGGCGGTATACACTCCCAGGCGCTGGGCGGCATTAGAGAAATGCTCAAACGTAATCCCGCTTTGTACACCACTTTCCCGCAGGAAGTGAGCAGGCATTACAATTTTTTTCTTCATCATGTCGGCAAAGGCCAGCATCATTTCATTCGGGTCAACCTCAAAAATTTTCTTTACAAAGGCCATGTAGGCCCGTGCGTGGCGCATTTCGTCGCCGGCGATGATGCCACATATTTTTGTAAGGTCAGTGTTATCTGCCTTTTTTGCCAGTGCGCCTACCCGGCCATGCGACATATTGGTAGCCAGCTCCTGAAAGCTGGTATAAACAAAATTGCGGTAGGGATCGGCCCCGGTCTGTATATCAAAGCCGTCGGCGATGAGGTACTGAGTCGAGATCTCCATGGCACGCATATCTACCCTTCCCGATAGGTAAAGGTATTTATTGAGTAAATCGCCATGGCGATTTTCTTCTGCAGTCCAGGCTCTAACCCATTTCATCCAGCTGTTATCGCTTCCCTGTTTTACACCTTCCATGCCTGCAAGCCAGGTTTCATAGGTAGGGAGGGCCTCTTCAGTAATGGTATCGCCAATTAATACCGCCCAAAAGTCATAATCAAGTTCTCTTGCCCGTTCCTGAAGTTCTTTTACCTGATCGAAAAAACCTTCTTCCCTGGAATCGGGCAAGAGATCGGCAGGTTGCCACATGGTTTCCACCGGCTTCAGGAATTTGTCAGCTGTTTCTTCAACAAACTTTTCCAGGTGTTGCATTACTTCAAGTCTTTCGTAGGCTAGGGTACTCATGGTTCTGCGTGTTCGTTTGGTTAAAAGTGTTTTCTGTACCGGTTTCTTCTAATTCAATTGTACAGAAAAAATATCAATCTTCAGGGTATTATCCAAAATTCTTTAATGTTTGGCTCTTTGCTACCGTCTATATATAGACAAACCAGCCGGTGTTTTGTGACAGTTTGTGACAAAAAAAAGCTAACCCTTTTCAGGATTAGCTTTTTTTTATTTCTGAAAGCGGGCAATTACCTGCTCCGGAAAACTTTCAACACCTTTTTAAAGGAGCCGTCCTGTGCTTCTACCAGAAGAATATACATGCCTTGCTGCACAGGGGTATGGTCCATCTCAATCCGGTGGGTGGCTACTTCAGCCGAAACTGTTTTTAACTGGCCGCTATACACTGTTTTGCCAGAAAGGTCAATCATTCTTATACTATACAATTGGGGTTCCCCGGCACCCAATTCTATATTCAGCTCGTTGCTAAATGTATTTGGGTATGCATTTACTGTTGGCGTAGTGCGGGCCATGGAAGTGCTGCTTAAAGCTGCTGTTGCCGCTGGTTGTACAGTTAAGGTCATTTCATCAGAACCGGTGGCTCCATCGTTATCTGTGGCAGAAAATCTGAACACATACACTCCTTCAACCAGATCAGAAAGTTTAAGGTTTGCTGTTTTTTCTTTTTCCATGGTCACTGCTGGTCCGCTCACCTTTTCCCAGAAGAATGCTACAAACCGACCATCACTGTCAGAAGCCCTTCCGCTAAGGGTAAGAATATTGACAGGCAAGGTAAGGGTTTTGTCTGAGCCGGCATCTACTACAGGCACCTGGTTGCCTCCGGCCGCAGGATTAACAGTAAGGAGTACATCGTCGGCTGCTTTGGCGCCGCTGTTGTCAGTGACCGTTACTTTAAAGACATAGCTGCCCTGCAGGAGGTTCGACAGGTTAAGAGTGGCCGTGCCGCTGCCACTTAAGGTTGCAGTTGGTCCGCTCACTTTCTCCCACAACCAGCTGCTGATGGTGCCATCGGCATCGGAGGCGGTCGCGGTAAAGGAGGCGGTGTTTACAGGCAAAGTTATGGACTTGTCCGTACCAGCATTCACTACAGGCAGCTGGTTGCCTCCGCTTGCTGGATTAACAGTGAGTAATACTTCGTCGGCTGCTTTGGCGCCGCTGTTGTCAGTGACCGTTATTTTAAAGACATAGCTGCCCTGCAGGAGGTTCGATAGGTTAAGAGTGGCCGTGCCGCTGCCACTTAAGGTTGCAGTTGGTCCGCTCACTTTCTCCCAGAGGAATGAAGCAATAGTGCCATCAGGGTCAGTTGCGGTAGCAGTAAAAGAAGCAGTGCTGACCGGCAGGGTAATTGCTTTGTCTGTGCCTGCATTTACAGTTGGCGGAATATTTGGTGTTGGCTCTCCGCCATCGCAGTTAAGTGGGGCGGTAGCACTTGTGCGGCTAATGCCTGCTGGCAGGCTCTGGCTGTTATAGCCATTGCCTGTTTTGTCGGTTACCACGCCACTCTGCTCATCAAAGGTGTAATAGGCAGCAAGACCTGATGCACTTGCAGAAACTCCTTTATTGTAGTTTTCAGCAATTGCAGTGCTGCTTTTTGCAACTCTCCAAAGTCTTACTTCATCGAGCTGACCGTTTAGGAAGCTGTTATACCCCTGCCCAAAGTTATCAATAATAAAATCGCCCGTCCATTGATTAGTGGCAGTGGCGCCTGTGTCTTCCAGGCCATTGATGTATACCTTCATCTGGTTGCCCTGCCTTACAAAGGCATAGTGGGTCCATGCGTCGGCCTGGGTCTTATAAGAGGAAGTAATAGGATCCTGACCACCAGTAGCGCCTTTGCTGTAAATACGCGCCTGGGCATTGTAGTAGTTAATAAACTGGTTGATTCCTCCGCTTAATGGAGCATCGGCATTGCTGATGCCGGCAGAGAGCTTGGCCCAATACTCAATGGTAAAGTCACCGCTTAGCACAACAGGTCCGTTCAGGCTAAGTTTATTGCTTCCATTGAAAGCAAGTGCCTGGCAACTTGTTCCCCCGGCCGCAGGATTAACAGTAAGGAGTACATCGTCGGCTGCTTTGGCGCCGCTGTTGTCAGTGACCGTTACTTTAAAGACATAGCTGCCCTGCAGGAGGTTCGACAGGTTAAGAGTGGCCGTTCCGCTGCCACTTAAGGTTGCGGTTGGTCCGCTCACTTTCTCCCACAACCAGCTGCTGATGGTGCCATCGGCATCGGAGGCGGTCGCGGTAAAGGAGGCGGTGTTTACAGGCAAAGTTATGGACTTGTCCGTACCAGCATTCACTACAGGCAGCTGGTTGCCTCCGCTTGCAGGATTAACAGTGAGTAATACTTCGTCGGCTGCTTTGGCGCCGCTGTTGTCAGTGACCGTTATTTTAAAGACATAGCTGCCCTGCAGGAGGTTCGACAGGTTAAGAGTGGCCGTGCCGCTGCCACTTAAGGTCGCGGTTGGCCCGCTCACTTTCTCCCACAACCAGCTGCTGATGGTGCCATCGGCTCAGAGGCGGTAGCAGTAAAAGAAGCAGTGCTGACCGGCAGGGTAATTGCTTTGTCTGTGCCTGCATTTACAGTTGGCGGAATATTTGGTGTTGGCTCTCCGCCATCGCAGTTAAGTGGGGCGGTAGCACTTGTGCGGCTAATGCCTGCTGGCAGGCTCTGGCTGTTATAGCCATTGCCTGTTTTGTCGGTTACCACGCCACTCTGCTCATCAAAGGTGTAATAGGCAGCAAGACCTGATGCACTTGCAGAAACTCCTTTATTGTAGTTTTCAGCAATTGCAGTGCTGCTTTTTGCAACTCTCCAAAGTCTTACTTCATCGAGCTGACCGTTTAGGAAGCTGTTATACCCCTGCCCAAAGTTATCAATAATAAAATCGCCCGTCCATTGATTAGTGGCAGTGGCGCCTGTGTCTTCCAGGCCATTGATGTATACCTTCATCTGGTTGCCCTGCCTTACAAAGGCATAGTGGGTCCATGCGTCGGCCTGGGTCTTATAAGAGGAAGTAATAGGATCCTGACCACCAGTAGCGCCTTTGCTGTAAATACGCGCCTGGGCATTGTAGTAGTTAATAAACTGGTTGATTCCTCCGCTTAATGGAGCATCGGCATTGCTGATGCCGGCAGAGAGCTTGGCCCAATACTCAATGGTAAAGTCACCGCTTAGCACAACAGGTCCGTTCAGGCTAAGTTTATTGCTTCCATTGAAAGCAAGTGCCTGGCAACTTGTTCCCCCGGCCGCAGGATTAACAGTAAGGAGTACATCGTCGGCTGCTTTGGCGCCGCTGTTGTCAGTGACCGTTACTTTAAAGACATAGCTGCCCTGCAGGAGGTTCGACAGGTTAAGAGTGGCCGTTCCGCTGCCACTGAAGGTTGCGGTTGGTCCGCTCACTTTCTCCCACAACCAGCTGCTGATGGTGCCATCGGCATCGGAGGCGGTCGCGGTAAAGGAGGCGGTGTTTACAGGCAAAGTTATGGACTTGTCCGTACCAGCATTCACTACAGGCAGCTGGTTGCCTCCGCTTGCAGGATTAACAGTGAGTAATACTTCGTCGGCTGCTTTGGCGCCGCTGTTGTCAGTGACCGTTATTTTAAAGACATAGCTGCCCTGCAGGAGGTTCGACAGGTTAAGAGTGGCCGTGCCGCTGCCACTTAAGGTCGCGGTTGGCCCGCTCACTTTCTCCCACAACCAGCTGCTGATGGTGCCATCGGCATCGGAGGCGGTAGCAGTAAAAGAAGCAGTGCTGACCGGCAGGGTAATTGCTTTGTCTGTGCCTGCATTTACAGTTGGCGGAATATTTGGTGTTGGCTCTCCGCCGACTTTTCGCTGGCTAAGCATCCATTCAAAAAAGTCAGGCTCCCGGTACGCCCTGTTCCATGTATTGTGTCCTGTGGCGCTATACTCCAGGTAACGAACAGTTCCGCCTGCATTGCGTACCGCCTCAACTGTTTGCAGGGTAATGGCAGGACGCGGATTGGTATCGGTCTCGCCCTGAAATACCCAAAGCGGAATATCTTTTAAATTATTTGCCATGGCCGGATCGCCCGGGGCAGACATAGGCAGGGCAGCGGCAAAAAGGTCGGGGCGGGTATAAGAGGCATACCAGGTGGCACTTCCTCCATTCGAAAGACCATGTACATAAATCCTGCTAGGATCAATTTTAAGCTTTGTAACCAGGTAGTCCACTATTTGGAGGGCTCTTTGCAAATCTTTATGCAGTGCAGAGTTGGCCTCGCCTTTTCCGCTAACCCAGGTTCCATAAAAGTTTTGAGGAAAAAGAACGAATCCTGGGAAGCGGTTGTTTTGGACGGCACTCAGGTGTTCCCGGCCTCCCCAAAGTAACTGGTTATCATTGTTGTCAATTCTGGGATCACCAGAAGGATACGATTGTCTTGTACTCCAGTCCATTCGGGCCGATTCACCTGCGCCGTGCAGCATAAGTATAATGGGGTACTTCTTGTTGTCAACTGCCGTAGAATCATAACCGTTAGGAAACAGAAGTCTGAAATTCATCCAGTCGGCACTGGAGCTTGGGCTGGTAAAGCGAAACGACTTATAAGGAGAAGAGTCCCAGTTTACCATAGGGTAATAAGGTACCGGAACCACCGACTGGGCCAGTGTCGGGCTGATGCAGCAAATGCTCAGTAGCAGGAAAAATGGAAGGTAAAGCTTTTTCATTTTAAGTAGAAATAAAAAACAATCTGTAAGTAGGAAGTAAAAAACAATCTGTGGAAAAAAAGTAGCCAGGCAGCTAAACAGCAGGAAAAGAAGTTCAGGCTTGCTTAGGGTGCCTCACCATCTATACGTAATACTTGACTGCATAGTCATATTTTTTAGTAAAATTATTAAACAAATTTTGTTTTTATTTTTTAACTATTGCGTTGCTAATTTCCTACAATTTGCCCTCATAATCAATGAGTTAATTGATTTTTTTCTAAAAAAATAAATATTTTTTTGTCTAAAATTTAAATTATAAAAATACGGGCCCGATGAAGTTGTCGTTTTTCATAAAGCTTCGGGTTTCAAAAAAAATAAAATTGACTTTAATTAGAGGGTAAAAAAACAGACTACGCTCTTAATTTCTGCAGGTAAAAGGTTTTTTTACTATCTTTGTAGTCCCCTACGGGAGGAAGAAGTTGCTGGTTTAGTCACCTGGCATCTATTTTTGCTCAAACGCAAAATTTATTTAGTCTCTATAGAGAGCCGCTCCTCTGGCAAAATTTTTTCGTTAGTATGTTTGATACACTGCCATCAGCAGATGAAAGAACCGACTTGTATTCATCTTCATACATTTTGCATTAGCATTTGGTGTATCAATGAGGGAAAGCTTGATATTTTGCTAAACCACAAACAAAAACAATGAATCAGAACCTGGTAGCCACTTCCGGTACAAAAAATCAATTAACTATTTTAATCCCCTGCAGGCTATTCAATGCAGCTACGCCTGTAAAATTCTGCTTAGCAGCGGCAGTTTTAGGTTGTTCGGCTGTTTTTGGCTCTTAATCCAGAAAAAAGAGGCGTTTAGCCTGGATCAAATGGGGCATTAATAGGAATGGCAATGTACTTGCTTCATTATCAGGTTTTGGTAGGGAAGAGTGTAAAAGGAAAAAAAGAATAGCTAAAAAACGTTGTCACATTGGAGTTTCATGTTTTATAGCAAATGGCAATAAGGAGGTTCTTTATGATTTTACTTGGTTAATAAGCACAAGGCCAGGTTTAATGCTAGTTTGGCTCACCAAAGTCACGCCTTACGCTTGGCTAAATGCGCGCCAGATTCCAGCTGGTGAATATGACCAGGTGCTTTCATAAAGAGCCAAAAAGGTAAATGGGTCGGGGGCTCGTTGCCAGACCCAACTTGTGCTACTTATATTGAACTCCGCAGGGCCAGGCCCAGACCCGAGAAGTGGGTGACTCATAGCGATAACCATTAGCAGGGCGGCATGGTTGTAAATAGCGGCATGGTTGTAAATAAAAGCGCTAAGGCGGTTCTGAACGTTCCGGATGTAACTTGTCTTTTACCAGCAGGTGTGTTAAACGATAAGGCTAATTTATCAAAATGCGATGTTTTTGCATTAATAATTGAAGAAAGAGAGAAAGCAGGAGCGGGTAAAGCAAAGTGTGGCGCCCGGAGAGCAGTAGAGGTGGTTGGAGTGGATAATTATAAACCACTTAATTAAATACGATTATAAAATTTATTTCAATACAACAGAATATAATATTATGGCTTTACAGCAGGTATTCGAGAATGTAAAACAGGCAAGCAGAGCACTTAATCTGCTTTCTGAAGAAAAGATAAACACGGTACTGAATGATTTGGCAGAGCAGGCAGAGGCAAATGCCGATAGTATTCTGGCAGAAAATAAAAAGGACCTGGAGCGAATGGAAACCAGCGATCCAAAGTACGACCGGCTGAAACTTACGAAAGAGCGTATAAAAGGCATTGCAGACGATATCCGGAATGTAGTGAATCTTCCCAGTCCTCTGGGGCGGATTCTGGCCGAGCGTGAGCTGGATAACGGGCTGCAGTTCAGAAAGGTATCGGTACCGCTTGGGGTAATTGGTATTATTTACGAAGCCCGGCCAAACGTTACCTTCGACGTGTTCAGCCTGTGCCTGAAGTCGGGCAATGCGCTGGTACTGAAGGGAGGTAGTGATGCGAAAGATTCTAACAGCGCCGTTGTAAAAATTATTCATTCGGTGCTGGAGAAGAATGGTGTTGATAAGAACATTGTACAGCTGCTGCCTCCGGAGCGTGAAGCGACCCACGAAATGCTGCAGGCAGTGGGTTATGTAGATATTATTATTCCGCGCGGAAGCCAGGGACTGATAAATTATGTGCGAAACAATTCTAAAGTACCTGTAATAGAAACGGGTGCGGGCATTGTACATACCTACTTCGATGAGTTTGCCGACCTGCAGAAAGGAAAAGAAATTGTGGCAAACGCAAAAGCCCGCCGGGTAAGTGTTTGTAATGCGCTTGATTGCCTGGTAATTAACGAAAATCGCCTGGCGGATTTAAAAGAAATAGGCGCTTCTCTGGCTGAGCGGGATGTGGAAATTTTTGCCGACGAACCTTCTTATAAGATATTGGAAGGAAGTTACCCTTCTGAAAGGCTGCACCATGCAACCGATGAGCATTTTGGCACAGAGTTTCTTTCGCTGAAAATGTCTGTTAAAACAGTAGCCGGCCTGGAAGAAGCAATTGATCACATTAGCCGCTACAGCTCCAAGCACAGCGAAGCTATTATTTCAGAAAATGAAGAAAATGTCGATCACTTTTTGAAGGCGGTAGATGCTGCTGCTGTTTATGCAAACACCTCTACGGCTTTTACAGATGGTGCCCAGTTTGGCCTGGGAGCAGAAATTGGCATTAGTACTCAAAAACTGCATGCCCGCGGCCCTATGGCGCTGGAAGAATTAACCAGCTATAAGTGGGTAATTAAAGGGAATGGACAAATTCGCCCTTAAGTAGCTGCTTATATAAGCAAATTAGAAAAACAAAATCGTAAAAAGAGGCAGTGGATTAAGTAGTCCATTGCCTTTTTTTGTGGCTACCTGCTTTTCGCGCTAATATGGGGCTACTCCAGGTGCCAGGGTACAGGAAACTTCATGCGGAAGTCCTGAAATTTAAAAGCTCCTACCTGCTTTGCCTCCTGAATGGGCGGAAATGCTTCCGGACTGGCGGTTATTTGTTGTACGACCGCAGGTTTCAGCTTTCCTGTGGCGGAGGGAGCAGTAAGAACCAGCCGGCCGTTTTTCTCCTGCACAATGCGGCTCCAGGGAAGCAGCCTGCTTGAAAAGGGGAAAGCTGTTGGTCGGGTTTTAAGAGTAGCATCAAAAAAAATGCCTTCTCCTGTTTTAACCTGCCAGCGGCTCCGCCCTCCCGGAAGCTCCTGTACATTAAAATCGGCTAGTTCTTTGGGAATCCCCCAGTTTTGCTGTCCGTTCAGCTGGCTTTCGCGGGAGGAAACATATATTTTGGAGATTGAAAAGCTACGCCATCCTCTGAAGTTGAAAAAGCCCGGAATGAACATCAGCTCCTGGTACGGACCTACATCAGCAGTTTTATAGTCTATTAAAAGTACAGCGCCCACCCGCAGGCGGAGGTTTTCTGTTTGAAATGGAGCCATAAAGCCTTTTTGCTCCAGAAAGCTGCTGCCGAAATAATATAGAAGAATATAGCCATTGCCGCTAAGGTGCCAGGGGGCCGGTGCTGGATTCATAAGTGGTATCGCCATAGTTTATCTTTCTGGAACTTCAAATAGAACAGGTTTCGGTTCAGCTTGTTAGGATGGCCGCTTAAAGAAGTTATTGTTTTTTATGGTTACAAAAGCCTTGGGCTTGCCGGAAACTTTCATTTGCATCAGGTTAGCAGGAGCTGGTCGTTTTATGCCGATCTCTAATTTTGCGTTGCTAGGTTTTGATAATCAGGCATTTAATTGAATGAACAGGTGAGGCTTTTAAAAGCTTAAGTATAGAAAATAAGCTTAAATCACATCAGGTGAATCTGTGAGTTAGCTTTTAAATGTGTTTTGTTGTAGTTTAAGAAAGAATTATACCAATCGTATTTAGCAAGGCATGAAAAAATGGAGAATATTTTCAATTATCCGTGGGTATTTAATTATTATAGCCGGTGAATATATCGCCTGGGGCATTTTAGCCCTTATTACCCTTGTAATTTACCTGCTTACTTTGCTGTTTTAATTTTATCTCCAGGCTTGTAAAACAAAATCAGGTCCAGTGGCCTGCAAATAAAACTGCTTTTTATTCATTTTACCCTTGTTAAGGAATATTTAGAAAAGAAGCGGACTTATGGCATAGGTCGCTGATATCCTTAATGTTGATATTGTCCATATTTAATCACCTCATTCTTGTGTATTAACCCACCTGCAACCAAATAATACCCAGTCGCATAAAGATGATTCCATAGTATAGGATGGCACGCTTTGCAAAGGGCGCGCCAGGCAGGGGGTGAAGAAGTTTGCTATTGGAAGGTGGTTTGGATAATATGGTATAAGACAGGCTATTGCTTAATAAGCGGAAGCATTTCTTTGTAACGTCCTTTCTTATCCCGCACCTGAATCAGGTACAGGCCTGGCAAAAATTGCGGGTTCGACAAATCTAGCCTGAGCGGTTTTTCTCCGGGCAGTTGGCTTGAGATTTGCTGCTGATAGAGGGTAGCTCCCAGGGGATTTAGGATAGTAATTACCAGGGGCAGGGGTTGGGAAGCTGTAGCCTGTAAATAAACAATTCCGTTAAAAGGGTTCGGAAAAGCCTTTAACAGGATAGGATGGGCAATATCCCCCGGCTCAATGCCCGCTGTTAGCAGCACCTGCAGGGCTACCTCGTCGGTTGCGCTTTTTCCGCCATTGTCGGTAACGGTAAGCCGGAAGCGGTAATTTCCTGCTTGTAGCTCTTTTAGTTCCAGGGTTTGGCTGTCGATGCCGTGCATGCTGGCAGTAGGACCACTTAGCTGCTCCCAAAGCCAGGAGGCAATGCTGCCGTCGGTATCTGTTGCCGTGGCGGTAAAACTAGTGGTATTCGTGGGGAGGTAAATAAGCTGATCGTCCCCTGCATTAATACCGGGAGGGAGGTTGGTTGGAGCAGTTGCATAAACGTTTAGCTTTACCTCGTCGGCGGCTTCGGCACCTTTGTCATCTTTTGCCTTTACCTGAAAAGTATACTCCCCTTCCGCCAGGCCGGAGAGGGCAAGGGTTGCTGTCTGGCCATTGCTTAAAGTAGCTGCAGGTCCGTTAAGCTTCGTCCACTGGTAGGAGGCAATGGAACCATCAGGATCGCTGGCACTGGCGCTAAAAGTGGTGCTGTTTGTTGGCAACACCAGCGACTGGTCTGCACCGGCGTTTACCGTTGGAGCCCGGTTGGCAGCTGGTTTTATTGTAAGGTTTACCTCGTCGGTGGCGGAGGCGCCATTATTATCTATGGCCTTTATTCTGAAGGTAAACTCACCTGCCACCAGCTCGGAAACCGAAAGAGTAGCTGTTTCAACACCTTTTAGGGTGGCGGCAGGTCCACTCAATTTCTCCCACAGGTAGGTGGCCACAGTGCCGTCGGGGTCACTGGCTGTGGCTGTAAAACTGGTTGAGTTTACAGGCAGGCTTAGTGTCTGGTCGTTTCCGGCGCTTACGGTAGGCGACTGGTTTGCCGGTTGGCCTTTATATTGATTTAGTATCCATTCAAAAAAGTCGTCCTCACGGTAGGCTTTATTCCATGAATTATGTCCGGTTTCAGCGTATTCTGTATAGCGTACGCTGCCGCCGGCCTGTCGTACGGCTTCCACGGTCTTCCTGGTTTCTGAGGCCCTTGGGCCTGTATCGTTGGCTCCCTGAAAAACCCACAGCCGCATATTGGCTACTTTTTGCGCCATTGCCGGATCGCCGGAGCTGGACATGGGCAGGGCAGCGGCAAAAAGCTCGGGGCGCGACCAGGCCGCAAACCAGCTGCCGGAACCACCATTTGAGAGCCCTTCAATATAAATCCGTTTTGGGTCCACATTTAGTTGTTTTGCCAGGAAATCGATAAGCTCCAGGGTTTTCTCCAGGTCCCGGTGCATGCCCGCGCTTACTTCGCCGTTTCCTTTAATCCAGCTGCCATAAAAGTTTTGAGGAAAAACCACAAAGCCGGGGAAGCGACCGCTCTTAACAGCCTTCAGGTGTTCCTGTCCGCCATAAAACAAATGATGGTCATTATTGTCAATACGGGGATCTCCTTCGGGATAGGGGGAATTTGTTTTGTTGCTGTTATTCCATTCCATACGGGCCGATTCGCCTGCCCCATGGAGCACCAAAAGCAAAGGATATGCCTCGGTATTAGTGGCAGCGGAGTCGTAGCCATTAGGATATAGCATCCGGAAGTTAATAAACTCTCCTGCGCGCCGGGCACTCTCAAAGCGATAGGATTTATAAGGGGAGGTATCCCAGTTTTGCATGGAATAATAGGGAGTGGGGCTAACAGATTGGGCCTGTAGCCCATGTTCTGCCAGCACAAAGCTCAGAAGCAAAAAAAATGCGGTGTAATAATTTTTCATGGCTTGGTTGAGACTAAAAGTTTATGGCTCTTCAGCTGCATTGGCCATATTTACTTCTCAAGGTCAACAAGTTAAGGTCAGGAAAGTTGGCCTGTATGCCTTTTTCTTTTTTTAAGTAAACGGTTTAATTTTTACGCAAACGGTTTGTTGGGGTTGCCAAAGGTAGCTAACCATCCAGCTATAGGCTGCCTGTAATATTTGTTTACTGATTTTATCTATTGAAAATCAGGGAGTTGTGATTCGGGTGGAGGCTTTGCTGAAAATTTGGATGGAGTAAAAGAATTATCAATAGAAAAAGCATGTTGCATCTGAACTAATCTATATATTTACATGTATCAATATATATGGCACTTACTCTTAAACAACTCGAAAAAATAGCGAAAGCCCTGGGCGATGTTAACCGTTTGCGCATTTTGCAACTGGTGGCAAAGCAGGGGGGGAACGGAGCCTGTTCGGCCATACAGGATTGTGTAAAATTGGCGCAACCCTCTGTAAGCCATCATATTAAGATATTGATTGAAGCTGGCTTACTTGAAGCCGAAAAGCAGGGCCGACATTATTCTTACCGCTTACAGCAGCATACGCTAAAGGCTTACCTGGAGGAGCTGGCACAGCAGCTCGAGCCTGGCGTGGAAGTTGAATCTGACTGTGATTCTGCTAAGAAAGCGGGATAAAAAAAATTGCTCAGTTATATTCGAATATTTAAATACATAAATGTTTATGCTTTTAAAGCCTGTTGTAACGGCTAAAGAAGCTAATAATCAAAATAATTAACCATGGATCTAATACAATCGCTGGAATGGCGCTATGCTTCAAAAAAAATGAATGGCCAAAGAGTGCCTGACGAGAAAGTAAAGAATATACTGGAAGCCATCAGGCTGGCTCCCTCTTCTATGGGGCTGCAGCCTTTTACGGTTCTGCTTATTGAAGATGAGGCGCTAAAGAAAAAGATTCAGCCAATTGCCTATAATCAGTCTCAGATTGTTGATGGCTCGCACCTGCTGGTGTTTGCTGCCTGGGACAATGTAACTCCGGAGCATATCGAGGAATTTATCCAAAACACGGCCACTGTGCGCAATGCCCCACTAGAATCCCTTAAGGACTTCAAAAACACTTTGCTCAACATGGCCAACAACAGGAGTCAGGAAGAAAACTTCGCCTGGGCTGCCCGACAGGCCTATATCGCCTTTGGGGTAGGTTTGGTTGCTGCTGCTACCGAAAAAGTAGATGCTACGCCCATGGAAGGTTTTAACAGCCAGGCACTCGATGAATTGCTGGACCTTAAAGCAAAAGGACTTAAAAGTGTTACACTTATGCCGCTGGGCTATCGTGATGCTGAAAATGACTGGCTGGCGAAATTGCCAAAGGTAAGAAGAGAAAAGGATAAGCTGTTTCTCCTGCAGGAAATGGCTTAAATTGTAAGCAATCGGCAGAAACTCCCCAGGTGATTAGCTTCCCGGCCAGGCAAAGCAAAAGTTTTTGCAGTTAAATACAGTTGGCTTCGAAAAAAGAGGGAGAAATCAACAATTTTAAATCAAATACAAATGAATAAACAAAAAATAAAAATAGATATTGTTTCCGATATTAACTGCCCCTGGTGTTACCTGGGTGAGCAGCGGCTTAAAAATGCCATGGCGGAAACAGGCGATAAATATGCGTTTGAAATACAATTCAAGCCTTTTGAACTGAACCCGCAGGCTCCTGCGGAAGGGGAAGAGAAGGAGAGCTACTTTGCCCGTAACTATGGGAAAGATGCGTTGCCACGCCTGAATGCTTCCAGTAAGCAGCTTGCCGAAATGGGCAGGGCCGAAGGAGTGGAGTTTAACTTTGATAAATCGACCATTGTTCATAACACCTTTAATGGCCACCGCCTTATTTGGCTGGCCGACGAGTTCGGGGTTCAGGAGGCAGTAGCGAATGCGTTGTTTAAGGCTAACTTTGGCGAAGGAAAAAATGTAAACGATACAGCAGTGCTCCGCGAAATAGGACGTACCAACGGCATACCGGCAGAGCGCCTGGAGGGTTTCTTTGCCAGTGAAGAAGGTGTAGAAGAAGTGCGGGGCCTGGAGCAATGGGCTTATAAAGCCGGTATCAGTGGCGTACCTGCTTTTATTTTTAATGATAAGTTCCTGGTAAGCGGTGCACAAGCGGCGGCTACTCTTAAAGAAGTTTTTGGCCAGGTGCAGCCTGCTTTTGAAGAGATAAAAAGCGGTGGCGACCGCTGTGAGATAGAGGGGAATTGCTAAAGGTTGCAGGAGCCTGGAGGATGTTAATTTTCAGGACTGTACCGAATAAATAAATTTTAATATAAATAAGCTTCTGAAGCCCTTTCAGGAGCTTATTTCTTTTTATTAAAAGTGTTCTTTATTTTATCCCAGCTAATCGCATATTTTTCTGTGCCGCGGTTACTCAAAAGAAAGGCGACAGGTTTTAGGAAAGCGATATGTTCGCAAAAAATTCGGAACATGGCCATAATAGGGATAATAACAAGCATTCCCACAACTCCCCAAATCATGCTGCCAACAATCAGGCTTAAAATGGTTACCAGCGGGTTAAGGCGTACAATGCCCCCGGTAATGTTTGGAGTTAAAATATTGTTTTCCACAAACTGGATAATTAAGAAGTAGATAACAACCCAGAGGGTGTAATTGAGTGAGTCCATGGCAAGGATGGAAAATAAAAGTGGGATTATTGCTCCTATGAGCGTGCCAAAATAAGGGATGAAGTTGAACAGAGCGGCGGTAATGCCCAGCAGGATCGGGTATTTTAAGCCTATAATACTGAGTGCCACCGAATGAGTAACTGAAAGAATAAGCACCACAATAAACACCCCGGTCATATATTTTTCAGCCACATTGTTTACTTTATTAAGAATATTTGCTGTTCTGTTGGCCTCTTTGTCAGGGGCTATTTGTAAAATAAACTCATAAAACTTATTCCGGTAGTAAAGCATTAGGAAGATGTACACCGGCATAAGGCCTAGTACCACAAGGGTGTTGCTGGTCACTCTAAATGCCATTTTAAGGGTATTTCCCGAATTGCCCAAATCATGGAGCCGGTCATCCAGCCAGGTTCTTACGTTTTCTCTTGAAAGATTGAAGGACGACACCACCCACTCCTCAATATTCTTAAGGTTTTGTACCGCCTGTTCTTTCATCGCTGGATAGTCATCAGAAAAAATGCCGACCTGCTCCGAAAAGAAGAAAACAACAGCAGTAACAACACCAGCTGCCGTTAAGATGCACGCCAGGTTCGCCAGAATTCTAGGAACGCCATGTTTTTCTAAAAAATTACCAATTGGATAAAGCAGGTAAGAAAAAAGTGCGGCAAGGACCAGTGGAGCTAAGAACTTCTGCGCTTCTATAAGGCCAAAAATAATAACAATGAAGAAGACTACATAAACAGTAGATTTCTTGACTAAATTATATCGTTTATCCATGCCTGGTGGCTTTTTTTGAATCATATCTGTCAGGTTAACCCTGGAGCGGAACAATTTACCTGGCAGATAGCGGTAAAGAGAAAATTAAAAGCTGTAGTTTAATCATTGAATTACGCCCACTTATTTACCGGTCTTTCCTGCTTTTTAACCAGATAAAGCGGCTACAGAAAAGAAACTTTAGCCTGCTTTGGCTAGTAATAAGCTCCTATAAGGGTGAAATACAAGCAGGGCGATGCCCATGAAAGCTTATTTCCTAAACAGCTATAATTAATTAACTGTTTTCATTACTTCTTTCCGGGGGCAGCCGGTACTACTGCAGGTGGTTTTTGGAAGGTGCAGGCTATGAGCCTTTTAGCTGTCATTTGCAGTTAATTTTTAGTTGTTTTGCGAACATAATTTAACGAAATCCCATGCCTTATTGCCAAAAAAAACGAGCAATGAAGGCTTCGGAGCTGGTAGCAGGAGCATGCTTTTGCCTGCACAGCCTAATGGAAAAGATTGAACCTTTATGGATAAGAGAAGGGACGTAGGTGGTAACAGCAGCCTCCGAGGGCATCTGCTTGCATGGGATAGCAAAGATATTTCGTGCAAAACAGGAAAAACGGCTTATCCTTCAGCTGAACCTTGAAATTAAAAAAAAAGCTGCCTCCTAAAGTAAAAGAAAGCAGCTTTGTGTCGATAAATTTTTAGAAGCTCGGGGATAAAGCGGACATTTAGAATGCTGCTTTTAAAAGCGCAAAGCATTGTCGGGCAATTTCAAGCTCTTCATTTGTAGGAACTACCAGTACCTTCACTTTTGAATCTGGAGTATTTATTTCGCGCAAGCTACCGGAGCGCTCTTTATTTTTGTCAGTATCCAGTTTAATTCCCAGGAAGTCCATTTCCTGGCAAACCTCTTCGCGTACCCGGGTATCGTTTTCGCCTACTCCGGCGGTAAAAACAATGGCATCGAGCCCGTTTAAGGCAGCGGTAAAGGAGCCAATATATTTTTTTATACGGTAAGCATACAACTTATAGGCAAGAGCGGCTTCTTTACTTCCCTGCTCAATTGCTTTGCCAATATCGCGCATATCGCTGTAGCCGGTCAGGCCGAGCATGCCACTTTTTTTGTTCAGCAGGGTATGAACATCATCGGGAGTATAGTTGCCTTGCCGGATGAGGTGGAAAATGATGGAAGGGTCGATGTCGCCGGAGCGGGTACCCATAATCAGGCCTCCTAATGGGCCCAATCCCATACTCGTATCTACAGAGCGACCGTTTTCTACGGCGGTCATGCTGCAGCCATTGCCTAAATGAATGGTAATAAGCTTACTTTCGGGTCTGTTCAGGTAGCGGGCAGCCTGTTCAGCTACATATTTGTGACTGGTGCCATGGAAGCCATAAGCCCTGATGCCTTCCTCGGTATACAGCTCCTTGGGAATGGCGTAGCGATACGCTCTTTCGGGCATTGTCTGGTGGAAGGCCGTATCGAAAACGGCCACCTGGCGGGCGGCAGGGAATATTTTTTCTGCCACCTCAATGCCCAGGTAGTTGCTCGGGTTGTGTAAAGGGGCCAGGGCAAAAAGCTTCTTGATCTCTGCTTTCACCTCCGGATTAATTACCGTAGTTGCAGCAAAGCTTTCGCCTCCATGCACCACCCGGTGGCCTACTACTTCAATTTCTTCCGGGTTTTGAATTACTCCAAACTCAGGATCGCTCAGTAAGCTTCCGACCTTTTTCAGCCCGGCCTCATGATCGGGAATATCCAGGGTTTCGCGAATTACTTTTTCTTCTCCACCAATATAAACTTTATGGGTGATTACAGCATTTTCCAGCCCTATCCGCTCCACCAATCCGCTGCAAATCGGTTTTTCCGAAGGCATCCGGAATAACTGGTACTTAATAGAACTGCTGCCGGAGTTAACGACGAATGTATTCATGTGTGTAGTTCAATTTTAGATGTGAGACTTGGGGCAATAGACAATAGACAGCAGCCTTACCTGTAAGCATAATCCGAATGCTGCTTCATCCAGGGCTTATCCGCATTTATCGCGCCTCTCATTTATTGCTTAACTGTGTGTACAAATCCTTTTTATCCAACGACTCATGGCTCACGACTCAAGGCTTATCTAAGCTTCCTGCGCCTGAATGGCGGTAATTACTACCGTATTAAAGATATCTTCTACGGTGCAGCCGCGGCTCAGGTCATTTACTGGTTTATTTAATCCCTGAAGCATGGGGCCTATGGCCAGGGCGCCGGTTTCTCTCTGTACGGCTTTATAAGTGTTGTTGCCGGTATTTAAGTCAGGGAAAATAAGTACACTTGCCTGGCCTGCCACCTCTGAGTTGGGCAGTTTTTGGCGTCCTACAATAGGGTCAACGGCTGCATCGTACTGTATCGGTCCTTCTACCTTTAGGGTAGGCCGTTTTTGCTTCACAATTTCGGTCGCTTTGCGCACCTTGTCTACATCGGCACCGGCACCCGACGAGCCGGAGGAGTAGGAGAGCATCGCTACCCTTGGTTCAATGCCAAAACGCTGGCTGCTTTCTGCCGAGGAAATGGCAATTTCTGCCAGCTCTTCTGCCGTAGGGTTCGGGTTTACCGCGCAATCGCCAAAAACAGAAACCCTGTCGGGCAGGCACATAAAGAACACCGACGAAACCACCGATACCCCCGGCCTTGTTCTTACAAACTGCAGGGCGGGCCTGATGGTGTGCATGGTCGTATGCACGGCTCCCGAAACCATGCCATCGGCCTGGCCTTTATATACCATCATGGTGCCAAAGTAGGAAACGTCCGTCATCAGGTCGCGCGCCATTTCAAGCTGCACATTTTTTTCTTTCCGCAGCTCATAGAGGGTATTTACATATTCCTCGTAATATTCCGATTGTGCCGGGTTTATGATGCGTACCCGGTTTAGGTCGAGGTTCAGGCCCAGCCGTTTTACGGTGGCCGATATCTGGTTGGCATCTCCCAGCAGGCTCAGCTCCACAATGTCCTGGCTAAGCAGCCGTGCGGCTGCCCGCAGGATACGCTCGTCTTCTCCTTCCGGCAAAACAATGTGTTTCTTTTCCTGGCGGGCCCACTTTACCAGCTGGTACTGGAACATATGAGGTGTCATGCCTTCAGCCTTAAAAGTTACAAGCTTTTCGTCCAGGGCAGGTACGTTTACATATTTTTTAAAGATATCTATCGCCCGCTGAATTTTCTTGTCGTTGTCGGGAGATATTCTGGATTGAATCGCCCCGATTTGGGTAGCGGTTTTAAAGGAAGGAGAGGGAACACTTATGATCGGCACTACGGTTTGGAGCCCTTCGATTAACTTCAGTACAGACTTTTCTGGTTCAAAGCCTCCGGTGAGTACAATGCCGGCCACGTTCGGGTAATTGGCAGAGATATTGGCCTGCAGGGCGGTCATTACAATATCGGCCCTATCGCCGGGGGTAACAATGAGCACATTTTCCCTGATGTGGTTCAGGAAGTTTGGCACCTGCATGGCCCCCATTATAAAATGGTCGGCCTGGTTGGATACCAGGTGTTCGCCGGCGATTAGTTTGCCGCCTATAATTTCCATTATTTCCTGAATGGTCGGGCTTTTCAGCCGGATGTCTTCCGGAATAACAGCCAGGTTGCCGGATTCACCAAGCTGGTTCTTGAGCAGCTCCTGTACATCGGCTACCTGGTTTTCTTTTACTTTATTTGCAATAATAGACAGCAGAGGCACCTCACGCTCCTTAAAGTTACGCCTGATGGTTTGTACCGCATTAATTATCTGGGCCGTGGTCTTGCCTTCTCCGGAAACCACAAAAATTACAGGTGCCCCCAGGTTTTTGGCAATCGACACATTGGCATCAAACTCAAAAGCAGTGCCTTCTCCTAAAAAGTCGCTGCCCTCTACAATGGTAAAGTCAAACGCATCTTCCAGCTTTTTATACTTGCTGATGATGGTGTCGAATATTTCCCCTTCCCGGTCGGCCTGAATCAGGCTCAGGGCTTCCTGTTGGGTAAATGCGTAAGTATCGTTGTATTTTACAGGCAGGTTAAAATGCCGGACAATGGTTTCAATGTGTACATCTTTACGCTCTGCCGGATTAGAATTGATTATTGGCTTAAAGTAACCCACTTTCCGGGCTTTGCCCAGGAGCATATCTACCAGGCCAAGGGCAATAACAGATTTGCCGCTATAGGGCTCTGCGGTGGCAATAAAAACAGATTTCGTCATACGGATAAAGTTTAGGCCCAAAGCTAGTTTCAGCCAGTCAGGTGAAACATGATAAAAGTCAGCTCAATCAATGATTCTCCTTACCTTAACAGGCGCTAGCCCGAGGTGTTAAGGAAAATATAATTATTTACCTGATGTTGCCGCCCAGGCAGGGGTCGGGCCATTATGCAATGGTTCTTTTCCTTGTGGTTATGGTTGTTTAGCACTTCGGGGCTGATCGGGGGGAGGCCTGTTGCAGCCCTGCTTATTTTGCCGCTAAGCTGTTGGCTTATGCGCCAGCCTCTTCAGGCAATTAAAACCGGGGGCCGGTTTTCCCGTTCATTTAGCAGTACTTAACCAATGAAACGATTATTTAATTAAGCTTCTGTTTTTTTCATGGTAAAAAAAGTTTTTTTCCTTTTTGTTCTTTTAAGTACCCTCAGTTGCAGGGATCGGGATATAAGTGAAGTAGGCCTGATAACCGACCAGGCGATGACGGTTTCGGCACATCCGCTGGCCTCCGCAGTAGGGGCAGAAATTATGCAGCGCGGTGGCAATGCAGTAGATGCAGCCATAGCGGTACAGTTTGCACTGGCAGTGGTATATCCCGATGCCGGCAATATTGGCGGCGGTGGCTTTATGGTACTACGCCTAAGCGATGGCAGCGTAGATGCGCTGGACTATCGGGAAGAAGCCCCCGGCGCTGCTACCCGCGCCATGTACCAGGACGAAGAGGGCGAGGTTATGGAAGATTTAAGTAAAAAAGGACATTTGGCTGCCGGCGTGCCCGGCACGGTGGCAGGAATGGTAGAAGCGCACGAGAAATATGGCAGCATGCCCTGGGCCGAACTGGTGCAGCCGGCAGTGATTCTGGCAGCAAGAGGATTTCCGGTTACAGAAAAGGAAGCCAAAAAATTTAATAAGTACCGCGAAGATTTTATTAAGTACAGTACCCAGCGGCCCGAATTTATACTGAAGGATGACTGGGAAGCAGGAGATACCCTGCGGCTGCCGGAGCTGGCGCAAACCCTGGAGCGGATTAGAGACCAGGGGCGGGCAGGATTTTACGAAGGAAAAACTGCTGACCTGCTTGTAGAAGAAATGGAACGCGGGGGCGGCATTATCAGCCACGAAGATTTGCGGAATTACGAAGCCATCTGGCGGGAACCCGTAACAGGTACTTATGAAGATATGGAGGTTATTTCTATGCCCCCTCCTTCCAGCGGCGGCATTGCCTTGCTGCAGCTATTAACCCTCACCGAAGCATATCCGGTCGGTGAATGGGGCTGGAATACAGTGCCTACGGCACATTTTATGATAGAAGCCGAGCGGAGGGTGTATGCCGACAGAGCCAGGCACCTGGGCGATCCGGATTTCTATGATGTGCCGCGCGAGGGCCTGCTGGATAAAGACTATATATTAAAGCGTATGGCCGATTTTTCGCCTGAAGATGCTACAGACAGCGATGATGTTTCTGCCGGTGATCCTGTGCCGCAGGAAAGCTTTAATACCACCCATTACTCCATTGTAGATCCGGAAGGAAATGCGGTTTCCATGACCACTACGCTAAATGCTTCTTTTGGGGCAAAAACCTTTGTGGGTGGGGCCGGCTTTTTGCTCAACAACGAGATGGACGACTTCAGCGTAAAGCCCGGCTATCCAAATATGTACGGCCTCATAGGAGGCGAGGCCAATGCCATTGAAGCGGGTAAGCGGATGCTCAGTTCCATGACGCCCACGATTCTTGAGAAAGACGGAGCCCTATATATGGTTGTCGGCAGCCCCGGTGGCTCTACCATTATTACCTCTGTTTACCAAACCATTTTAAATGTGGTAGAGCACGACATGCCTATGCAGGGAGCAGTAAATGCCGGGCGCTTTCACCACCAGTGGCGGCCCGATGGCGTGCTGTCGGAGTGGGGCGCCCTGGGGGCAGGTACAGGCCTGCGTTTGTGGCTGAAAGGGCATAAAATAGCGCCCAACTTCGAAGGGATTGGCCGGGTCGATGCCATCCTGGTGCTGCCCGACGGTCGACTGGAGGGAGGCGCCGATCCCCGTGGCGACGATGCCGCAGCAGGCTTTTAATTTCCGGAGACGATAAAATTCCTGATTGGAAGGGGGGGCTACACTTTAACATTACTATGGAGCCAGGCGTGGCATTTACAGCCTGCCTGGCTAAGCAGTTATTAACATATAACCCGGCTACGCATGGTGATTAGAATATGTGTATCTTTGCAGCATAAACAGAAGACCCTATTCTTTCAAAGAAAACAGCCCCTATGTCGTTCGCATCTTTAGGTTTATCGAAACCGCTCTTAAAAACTGTTGCCGAGCAGGAATTTAGCCAGCCGACCCCGGTTCAGCAGGAAGCCATTCCTGCCATTCTGCAAGGGAAAGATTTGGTAGGAATTGCCCGTACCGGCTCAGGAAAAACGGCGGCCTATGTATTGCCTGTGCTTGAAATGCTGCAGGGCAAAGTGCCTTTACCAAACCGCGTTGCGCGGGTACTGGTGCTGGTGCCTACACGCGAGCTGGCCTTGCAGGTCGATGGTGAGTTCCGGCTGATGGGCATGGGGCTTCCAAAGAGGGTAAAAAGCCTGGCAGTATTTGGTGGGGTTTCCATCAATCCGCAGATGATGCAAATGAACGGCGTAGAGGTACTGGTTGCCACTCCCGGCCGCCTGCTCGACCTGGTTTCGCACAAGGCAGTACAATTATCGCAGCTGCAGATTCTGGTGCTCGACGAAGCCGATAAAATCCTGCACATGGGTTTTCAGGAAGAAGTGAATAAGGTACTGGCGCTCCTGCCTTTCCGCCGCCAGAATATTCTTTTCTCTGCCACCCTGGGAGAGGAAGTAGAGGCTTTTGCTGCGGGTTTGCTGCAGGCACCCGTAAAAGTCCAGATAAACGAAGAAGCCTCCACACCGGACCTCATTAATCAGGTAGCTTACCAAATCGATCCGGCTAAAAAAGGACCTTTCCTGCGCTACCTCCTCAAAGAAAAAAATATGCAGCAGGTACTGGTTTTTGCCTCTTCTATCCGCACAGCCAATAATGTGGCAGGAAAGCTGCAGAAAAATGGCATTCAGGCAGCAGCTATGCATGGCGATAAAAGCCAGGGAGCCAGAACCGAGGCCCTAAAGAAATTTAAAAACGGAAAGCTGCGGGTGCTGGTAGCAACAGATTTAGCCTCCCGCGGAATTGATATAAAATTCCTGCCCTACGTAATTAATTATGAGCTGCCGCGCTCTCCAAAAGACTATGTGCACCGCATTGGCCGCACAGGCCGGGCCGAAGCTGCCGGGGAGGCCATTAGTTTGCTAAGTCCTGAAGATATGCACCATTTCGGGGTCATTCAGAAGAAAATGGGCAAGCGGGTGGAAATTCTGCCAGGCGATGACATTGATTTAAGCGGCTTTTAGAAGAGAGAGGGAGGCTTTAACAGCACTCCCTCAGGTTTCAGAAAAATTCCTTCTGTTCCCTGCTTTCTTTGTTTTCACTTTCTTCTTCTACCAATTCTGTTTTTGCCTCATTATTGAGATATTCTCCTCTTTTGTTAGAAGAAATAGGCCCGGCTCCCGTGATTCCTATGCCCACCGACGCCAGGGAAATGAGGAGCACGAAGCCCAGGAGCCTCATAACTCTTTTGAACCTTTTCATATCCTTTCAATGAAATTGTAGGGCCGCTAAGCAGCCAGCCCTGTTATTAAAAAAAAGGAAATAGGGGCCCGCTAAGGACCATCAGGCAAATGCCTGTTCATGAAAGGGGAGTGAAAGGATTGTCTGTCGAACTTTGCGGAATGATTTTCCGGTAAACGAACCGCTGATGTTCCTGGGAAAGGAATGGCTTTAAATGTTGATTAAAAGCCGTTTGGAAAAACCTGTTATGGTGAAGGTTGAGTAGGTTAAGGTGTTGAAAATGAGGGGCTGTATGCGCAGCTTTCTTATCTTTTGCAGGAGAAATTTTCTGGGACAGGAGTCTGCTTATTGAAAAAGCTGGTTTTACCTGTGGCCCCTCGGCAATGGCTAACTCAAGCTGCGCCTGTGCAGGTTGGTTTGAATAATCTGCTACATAGCCTGAAAATGAAAAAAAGCTAAAAAGCAGTGGTATAAACAATAGCTGCTGTAGCCAAACCCGGGTAGTGTAAATGTGGGCCTTCTTGTGGGCCTTCTTCTCCAGCTGGATTTAAGATACTTCTTTTTACTTTCTGTTTTTTCAGAGAGAAATCTTTTTTGCTTAGCGACTTCTCCGGTAAGGCTGCAAAAAATTTCCTGAATCAGGAAAGCTACTCAAGACTCACCTTCGGCGGTAAAGCGTAATCTTTAGCATGATTTTCTGCCGGGAAGGAGTTGCGCAAAATAGAATTTTACTGCAGCAGTGGAATGGCTTCTTCGTTCCCTTTCTGACGGGCCAGGTCGAGTGCCGTTAAACCCCGCTGGTTCTTTATGCGCTTGTCCGCACCTGCTGCTAATAAAACCTTTACCAGTTCGTTTTTGCCAAAGAGGGTAGCAAACATTAGAGCGGTATCTCCATTATCGTTTTGCTTGTCGAGCTGAGCGCCATTATCTAGGAGCAGGTGCGCAATTTCCTTATTCCCCTTAAAGCATACTCCCATAAGGGCGGTATTTCCGCTTGCGTCGGTCATATTTACTTCAGCCCCCGCTTCCATCAGGAGCCTGGAGGCTTCCAGCTGGTCGCTGTAGCAGGCAATAATCAGGGGAGTGAAACCCTTAAGGTCCCTGATGTTCAGATCAGCGCCTTCGGAAATGCGTTGCCTGATGGATGCTACCTCTCCTTTTCGGGCGTAGTCAAAGAGCATATCTTCTGTTGGAGTGCTGTTAAAATCCATGAGTGGGTATTGAGGTTGCTTAAATGTTCTCCAAAAGAACCCGTTAAAGCTGGAAATGTTGCGGCCTGATTAGATTCCTTTGAAGAAATGTTGTTATAACATTGTTCGAGCTGCCTGGTTCAAATTTTTAAAACAATGCCTGCCTTCCCGGGTATTTATAAGTACAAATTTGTACGACTTACTACACATGAAACCACTAGAAAAAGTACCTGAAATAAAAGTGAATACCCTGCAGGGGCAGGAATGGGTTCTTTCCCGGCAAAAGCCTAAGAACTTTACCATGATTGTTTTTTACCGCGGGCATCATTGTCGCGTGTGCAGGCATTATATCCATGACTTAAGTGTGCAGTTACCAGAATTTGAAAAGCGAGGGGTGAATGTAATTGCCATCAGCAGCGACAACAACGAAAAAGCAAAACAAAGCCAAAACGAGTGGCATACCCAGGATTTACTTATAGGCTACGATTACCCGGTAGATGAGGCCCGGAAGCTTGGTTTGTTTATATCCAAGGCTATGCTGGTGGCTGAACCTGCTTTCTTTTTTGAGCCTGCCTTGCTGATAGTTAGCAGGGATGGTACCTTGTACAGTATTTCAAAACAGTCTATTCCTTTTGCCCGCCCGCATTATAAAGATATTATTGCCTCCTTCGATTATATTTTGCGCAAGAATTATCCTCCAAGAGGCGAGGCCTAAGAAAATAAGCGGCAGGCAGAGGTAGCAAAATAAATGCCTGCCAGAGGGAAAATTTTTTTATTTAATGCTGATGATGATATGGAAGTAGAGGGCAAATGGACAAAAGACAGCGATGGGTATATGGAATTTGATGATTCGCGGCTGCAGCGGTACTACGAACTTGTAACAGATGAATACTATCACGTTTACAATCGCTACCTGGACGAGCTGGATGATGAAGAGGCCGCTCATGCCCATGCCCGCCAGGAGGGCTACGAAATGATAACCGACTACAAGACGATAAACGGGCAAAAGGAATTTGCCACCACCTATGTAACTCCTGCCTATGTACTGGACGTTTGGTATGCCTATGATGCTGAACGTAACAAACGCCTGTATGAACGGGGAAGCATGAAAATAAGCAGCAAATAAGAAAGCGGGATCCGGAGTAGCTGGAAATCTTCCTTGCTGTTCCGAAACCCGCTTTTTTTACAACTTCTTTATTGCCGTTAAAGAAAAATTCCTTCGCCGGGCGCTTATTTAAACCGGCTGTGCAATTTCATTTTTTATGCTAAAGTAATCATCCTCCATATACACCAGGCGATCGCCTTTTACAAAATCAAGCGTATAACCCGATATGGCTTTAAACTTATCGTCGGCAGATCGAATAAACATAGGAATGATTTTCGACTTCCGCTCTTCGGCAAAATCTTCATACTCCGCTAAAGAGTTGATAGGGGCCTCCATAATTGCGGGATTTTCCCTTACGAGCTGAATTAAGTTGATAAAGTCTATTGTTCCGTTAAAAAGAAGGTTTTTGGGCTTGTCAATATCTTTTGTCTCTACTTCTCTTCTGGAAATCAGGCGGAGGTTCTTTTCCTCTCCAAATTCATTGGTAAACTTCTTGCATGCAAGCACATTTATTTCTGTGTTGGAGGTAAAGGCTAAAAGTTGTCCCATTTCCGACAGGTCGACTTCCTCCCACAGGTTCTCCTTCAGAATGTTTCCGCCATAAGTTCCAATTCCCATTTGGTCGGCTTCTATTAAGTTATTGTGGGCCGTATCGGCCATCATTACCGGCACACCATGATCGTATAAATATTTTGCTACAAAACGGGCGGCTTCATTTGCACCTACGAAGAGTATTCCCGGCGACTCCTTACGCTCTACGCCCAGCCACCTGGCCATAAGCTTGGCGGTAGACCCCTGTATTACAACTGTTCCAATAATAAACATAAATACCAGGGGCAATATGAGGCGGGCATCGGCCACCTCCAGCGGGCTCATGGTTCCTTCTTCCATTGTTAACTCCAGCGAGAATAAAGAAGCAACGGCTGCGGCGACAATTCCCTTGGGGCCAATCCAGGAAATAAACAGCTTTTCGCGGAGCTTAAGTTTGGAGTTAACAGTACTCAGGAAGACGCCGAGCGGGCGGACAAGCAAAATTACTGCAAAGAAAAGGAGGACACTGTTAAGCCCCAGCTGGCTTAGCTCCTGCAGCTCCATTCTGGAGGAGAGCAGTAGAAACAGCACAGAAATAAGAATCATGCTGATATCTTCTTTAAAAGTCAGGATGAGCTTGATGTCTTCTATATCCAGGTTAGCCAGAATAATGCCCATAACCGTTACGGCCAGCAGGCCCGATTCCTTCATAATTACTTCGGAGAGGGCAAAAGCTAATATCACCAGTGCGAGGGTTACTACATTTTTAAGGTAGGTGGGCAACCTGTTTTTTTTCAGGAGATAATACAATAAAAAAGCGGCAACAACCCCTATAAACGCGCCATTGGCCATGGTTAAAATAAAATCTTTTAATGCAATTAGGGTATACTCCTGCTGAGATTTACTGGTACGAACAAAGCCAAAGGCCAATACGGCAATTAAAGCGCCTAAGGGATCAATAAGAATTCCTTCCCACTTCAGAATTGTATTCGTCGTTTGGTTGGGCTTTACATTTCTTAAAATCGGGGTAACAACAGTAGGGCCTGAAACCACAATTAAAGCACCGAAAAGAAAAGAGAACCGCCAGGAGAGTTCCATCAGGTAGTGAGCGGCTACTGTGCCACCGATTAAAGTTACCAGAACGCCTACAGTAAGAATGTTTCGTACTACAGTAGCCTGTTTTTTTATTTCCTGTATTTTAAGGGTGAGTCCGCCTTCAAAGAGGATAACCCCTACCGAAATAGCAACAAAGGAAAAAAGCATTTCTTCCTGAAAGATACTGTCACCATCGACCAGCTTTTGGCCGGTTGGTGTAAACAAAGTAGAAAAGGGACCTAATAAAAGGCCCAGAAACAGCAGGGGTAATATGGCAGGAATCTTTATCTTCCAGGCCAGCCACTGCGAAAATATTCCCAGCACCAGAATAGCGGCTAATTCTAACATGAATTTTTAATTTTAAAATCTTACTGATTTCAGTCGAAAAAAGGTTTGACTGCTAAGCGATTCTGCATAATTAGCTGAGAATTTACAGCAGGATAAAGTGCAGATAGTACTTTGATAATGGAAATATAAGGAAAATTGTTAGTCTCCCTCAATAAATGGGTGTTTAAACTGATAAAAAACGAGGGCCTGCTTTAGTTGAATGCCCCAACAATATCGCCCCGCTAAAGGACGGATAAACCGGATGCGGGTTTCATTATTTTTGCACATAAAATACTGAATCAGTAAAAGGCGTAAAAGCAGGAGGCCCCCTTCTTAAAAACTTTAACTCCCTGGCTTCCTGTGCCTGCTTTGCACGGCATTTTCTAATCAGCTAACTTCCGTCTCCGGTAGCGCGGGCTTATTTAGCGTAAACCTGCTGCTGGTTCAGGACAAAAAAATGGCTGAAATTGATTAATTTGCCGTGCCCTTAAACAAAATCAGGCAGGCCTTAGGTTTTACTCCCAAGCCCGACCGCTAAGACCAATGAGATACGAAGCTGAACTCAGAATTGTTAATGTAAGCCGTTATGTTACGCCACTGCGCGAAGGCGGCTCACTACCCGCTATTGTCGAAGCCGACGATGACTTTTTATATGTTCTTAAATTCAGGGGAGCGGGACAGGGAGCCAAGGCTTTAATTGCAGAATTAATAGGCGGTGAAATTGCCAGAACCTTAGGCTTCCAGGTTCCTGAAATTGTTTTCTCCAGGCTCGATGCCTGTTTTGGCCGCATGGAGGGCGACCAGGAAATCCAGGACCTGCTGCGTGCCAGCGAAGGCCTTAACCTGGCACTTCATTATCTGTCCGGCGCTATTACGTTCGATGTGCTGGTGAATAGGGTAGATGCCAGGCTGGCTTCGCAGATAGTCTGGTTCGATTGCCTGATAAACAATGTTGATCGTACCCCCCGCAATACAAACATGCTTATGTGGCATAAAGAACTGTGGTTGATTGACCACGGAGCCTCTTTTTATTTTCACCACTCCGGGCAGGACCCGGAGGAACAGGGGCGGCGGCCGTTTGCACAGGTAAAAGATCATGTATTGCTGCCATATGCTTCTGAGCTGGAGGCGGTCGACGATGCCTTTCGTGCCCTGCTGACAACCGAGCGCATTCACTCCATTGTTTCCCTTATTCCCGAAGAGTGGCTGATTGACAGGGCCTATGAATCGGCCTGGGAACAACGGCAGATATATATCCGGTTCCTGGAAAGCAAGCTTGCCCATACTGAAATTTTTATCAAAGAAGCCCAAAATGCAAGAGAAGCAATTATTTGAGTACGCTGTTATTCGGGTCGTGCCCTGCGTTGAACGTGAAGAATTTCTGAATGTTGGCGTAATTGTTTACTGTGCCGGGCAGAAGTTTTTACAGACGATTTTTGAGCTAAAAGAAGAAAGGCTCAGGGCTTTTTCCTGCAACATCGACCTGGATGAGCTGCAGGAAGGCTTACGCTCTTTTGAGCGTGTATGCACTGGTGGCGAAGATGGCGGCCCTATCGGGAAGCTGCCCATTGCCTCGCGCTTTCGCTGGCTTACGGCTACCCGAAGCACCATTGTACAAACCTCGGCGGTTCATCCGGGCCTATGTGCAGATGCCGGGGAAACGCTTATCCGCCTGCATAACCAGCTGGTAAAGTAAGCAGAGCCTGGCCGTAAAGTGCCGCGCAAAAGCCATTTATGTCGTGGGTTAGCGAAAGAGATGGCGTGTTAAAGTGGGTTACTACTATAGGGAGGCCTGTTTGCGCGCAATGCTTTGTTTCCGCCTTTCCTGCGGCACCTTTTCTCCAGGCGATAAATTCTTTGCCTGTATAAAAGCGTTAAAAGCAGTACAATGTAATATAGCAGCCTTATAACGAGGGTTTCTTATCCTGCAAATCAATAGCTTAGCCTTTCCGGTGAAATCACCACCAAAGCCTAAATCAGATACCTGCATGGATAAACAACAGGAGCAGCTAATACAGCTGTTGATAAACAATTCAAGACCCGCTTCGGAAATAGAAGCGATTCATAAACGCTGCTGCATTTACTTTGGCCTGGAAACTGCCCCAGAAGAGTGCCAGAGCATAATTGATTTTGCTGAAGCGGCTGGATTAAGCCTGCTGGAAAGCTTTCGCCTGCAGGTGGAGGTGGCGGAATTAGCCACAAATGAGGCGAAAAATTGAACGATTTGGCTATAGGAAGAGCTTTTTGCGTACTTTTTCTTTAGGCCCTGGCGTGGTGTTTGCAAGGCAGGCCTTCTGAATCTGCTGGTTTTAAATGGAGCAGCTAAACTTATTTACAAATAATACCCAATCATTCAAAACTGCATGCAATACCAGTTTTCTTCTAGCCGGTATCTGGCGCGACGTTTGCACGGTGTGCCATCCTATGCTATTGAGTCATCTTGATGCGATTCTGGTATAAGAGGATTCTTGCTAAAATGAAGCTCCGGCCTGAGGTAGTGTAAAAGAGCCGGAAAAGCGGATAAGCATACCTAAGCCGAGAGTATAGATATTTTAATAAAGTTGAGGCGATTGTATATAGCCAATCGTTTAGTAGAGAATAAAAGGGAGGTATCCCTGGCGGATACCTCTACCTCTATTCGTTGATAGTTTTGACCTGTAAAAAAGGAAGTAAAATAAGGATCACTTTACATATGCAGCAACAGGGGAGGAAGAAGCTGAAAGAAGTAAAGAAAAGGTCCTGAAGGGGGATGCTAGAGTGCCTTTTTTACATTTACGGCGTTTAAGCCTTTAGGGCCTCTTTCTATTTCAAAAGTAACCTTATTGTTCTCTTTAATTGGCTCTGTTAAGCCATTCATGTGAACAAAAATGCTTTCCTGAGTATTCTTATCCCTTATAAATCCGTAGCCTTTTGAGTCATTAAAGAAAGAAACGATTCCGGTTCTAACGGTATCTTCCTCAATGTCTTCGCGTTTGGTTGCACCAAGTTGGATATCTTCGTGCTTAATTTCTTTTTTCTTTTGATTTGGGTCCGGCGGAGTGTCGGTAATGTTTCCATCCGCATCCACGTAGGCAATCATTTCATCCAAGCTGTTACCATTGCTGGCATTGGCTTTTCTCTCTTCTCTTCTTTCTTCTTTCTCTTTCTTCTTCTTCTGTTTCTTCTTCTCGTTTTCTTTCTTACTAAACGTTTCTTGTGATCTACCCATAAATTATTTTTTTTGGTTTAAGAGCTGCGTTTAAATTTACAGCAGCCTGTATTATACTATTAATTAAAATTTGTTTCTAATTGTTCCTTTATCTGTAACACAACGACCGCTTTAACAATTCAAAAATAGCTGATTAACAATAACTTATTTATTCGCTATAGCTGGTGTCGAAACTTTTGCCTTGTTAAGGGCGTCCTTCTGTAAAAGAAGACTTATTGCGGTGGCTTTGCAGTTTGTGTAATTACAGAACCACTTTTTGAGCAAGCTGAAGACTGGAGGTGAGGAACTTTAAAAGAGGCTCTTTACCAGATGAAGTGACTATTGGCTGCTTGCAATAAAAGAAAACAGCCCTCTGCATCATTTCTTTAGCGGATCTTAGCAAAGATACGCTAATTTCTAAACATTTCTTCCTGTAAAATTTTCAGGGCTAAAAGTTTATGTAGGAAACTGCCAGTATCTGCAAAAAAGCAGGCTTTTACCTCTTATTAGCAAAGACTTAAAAACCTGCTTTTACCAGCTACGTACTTCAGAAAAAGGAAGCGGTATGAGTACTGACAGAGATATATACAGAAGAGGCCGGCTAACTGTAAGGCTGGAAGTTACTGTAGGAAAGAAAGAAGCGGTAACAGGCCTTAAGCCCCTTAATTTGGGAGAACGGAAGGATGGCTTTATTTACGTGCCATCTTCTTACAACCATCATCAGCCTGCCTCACTGGCGGTAATGCTGCATGGTTCCGGCGGGCAGGCTGAGCATGGGCTTTCGTATCTCAGAAGCTTTGCAGATGCCGGGAACCTGATCATTATTGCGCCGGCTTCCCGAGGGGCTACCTGGGATATTATTGCGGGCGAATCTTTAGACCAGGATGTTATTTTCATAAACCAGGCCCTGGCTGCAGCCTTCAAAACTTACTCCATTGATCCGGCCCATATAGCTATTGGTGGCTTCTCCGACGGCGCTTCATATGCCCTCTGCCTGGGGTTAAGCAATGGCGACCTCTTTACCCACATCCTGGCTTTTTCACCTGGTTTTGTGTACACCATGGAAAGAAAAGGAAAGCCCGCAGTCTTTATTTCTCATGGCCTGGAAGATCGTGTTTTGCCCATTGGCCCCTGTAGCAGGCGGATTGTTTCCCAGCTGGAGCAGCAGGATTATTGCTTAAACTACCAGGAGTTTGGTGGAGCCCACGAGGTGCCGGCCGATATAGCAAAAAAAGGAGTAGAGTGGTTTCTGGATGATGCAAGCGGGGTTTAAAAGCAGTGGCAGTATAGTTTTTTACCTGGAAAGTTAGACCCGCCTGTTGTTTTCAAGCCCCGGTTTGCTTGGCTGGGTCAGGTAAATAAAAATGTCCCTGACCCAGCGTCAATACCTGGAGTGTCCACGGCGATAGGCAGTAAGGAAAATCCGCCAAGCCTTCCGGCTAACGAAGTATGTATATTCCATTAAATTGTGCTCCTTCAAAAGCTGTGGGCGAACCTATCAAAAGACAATGCTGTTTTTTCTTCGGATGAATAGCTAAACCAATAAAAATTATGCTCACCTGGATAGATGTGCTGTATTATGCCAAATACGCCAACCCTGAACCATACAGGAGAATAGAAAAGTCGGAGGAAGAGTGGAAAGCCCTGCTAACGCCGGCTCAGTTTAGCGTAATGAGGCAGAAGGGAACGGAAAAAGCGTTTAGAAATGCCTATTGCCGATCGTTTGAGCCGGGGATTTATGTTTGCCAGGGCTGTGGAAGCTCTTTATTCGATGCGAAGGAGAAAAGCCATAAAATGTCTGGCTGGCCGGGCTTCAGGCAACCAATTGCAAAAGGAGCCATGAAATATGCTTTCGACGAAAGCCACAACATGCAGCGGATTGAAGTGCTGTGTAATGGTTGTGATGGGCACCTGGGGCATGTGTTCCCCGACGGACCTGAGCCCAGCGGCCTGCGGTACTGCATCAACTCCGAAAGCCTGAACAGGATAGAGGAGCAGGAGCTAATCAGCAAGTCAGGGAGCCGGGAGGTTTTAAAAGCAGAGAAGCAAGCGTAAGCTGCTTGCACAGCATAGCTTTAGGAAGTGTTTGCGGATGCGCGAAATAATTTATATTTAATTTCCGCTTTCTGCTTTTATGGGCACAATGTCTTGTTTTTCAGTTGTAAGTATTGCTAAATAACTTTTTAACAGAGTGTAAATAGCAACTATTGCATGTAGAGAATTCTCTTTTAAAGCAGGAGTTACTATATTACATAGGTGTAATTTTTTTAAGGCCTGCCCAATAGCTACCGCTTAATGTGCTTTGCTGGAAGCTGTTTTAGGATAAAATATTTGATTTTATTCAGGCAAGTAAGCTTGTATTTTCGCAAATGTCAGATAAACATTTTTCTTCTATTCCGCTCGCATCAGATAGCGGAATGGTTCCAATGCTGAAAATTTTTGAATCTCAGCCAGGGCTGATTCTTATCCTCTCCCCGGACTTAAGCATACAGGCAGTAACAAATGCTTACCTGGAGGAGCTGGAGATGAACAGAGAAGACATCCTCGGGAAAAACCTTTTCGACCTTTTTCCTCAAAATCCGGGTACGCCGGAAGTAAATTCTGTAGCAAAACTAAAAGGCTCGCTGAACTACGTGGTTTCTCACAGGCAGAAACACGAAATAGAAATCATTCACTACGACGTTCCGAGCAAAGCCGATCCGACTAAGTTTCTGGAGCGCTACTGGAATACAATAAATACACCGGTGCCCGATGAGCAGGGCGAGGTCGCCTTTATTATACATGAAACAAGAAATATAACGGCTAAAATAAAGGCCGAAAGGAAGGCCCGCGAAAGTCAGAGCAGGGAACAAGCGGCCCTGGCGCGGGTCGAACATGAGCGCGCACGGCTCGAACGGTATTTTCTGCAGGCACCTGCCCAAATTAGTATTTGTAGCGGACCGGAATTTGTATTTGAATTTGTGAATCCGGCTTACCAGGAAAATCTTTTCCCGGGCCGGAAGCTTCTTGGCCGGCCGCTCGCCGAGGCCGTTCCCGAAATTGTAGGGCAACCCATTGCAGAAGTGCTCAGGCAGGTTTATGAAACCGGCGAGACCATAGAGGGGAAAGAAGTTTGTATTCCTCTGGCTCCTGCCGAGGGTGCACCCGTTCAGGATCATTATTTTAACTATATCCAACAAGCCCGCTTGAATGAAAATGGTGAGATTGATGGAATTATGACCTTTGCCTATGATGTAACAGAACTGGTGGAGGCCCGCCAAAAGCTACAGGCTGTAAATGCAGATTTAGAAGAGAAGATATTTGCCAGAACCAGCGAGCTGGAGCAAGCCAGAACAGAAGCCGAGCTACAAAAAGACCGGCTTAATTTTTTGTTTATGCAGGCCCCTGTTGCTACCTGTGTGCTTACTGGACCGGATATGGTCTACGAGATGGTAAATCCTGCGTATCAGGCGCTGTTCCCGGGTCGCCGGTTAAAGGGAAGGCCGCTGCAACAGGCGATACCCGAAATTTTTGACTCCGAAGTGGGGCAGCAGATTCAATATGTTTATAAAACAGGAAATTCCTTTGAAGCAAAAGAAGCACTCATTCCTGTGGCACGCAATGAGGAGGGCCCTGTAGAGGAGGTTTACTTTAATTATATAATTGAGCCCAATTACAGGCAGGGAAAAGAAATTGATGGCGTGCTGGTATTTGCCTATGATGTCACCGAACAGGTACTGGCCCGCCGCAATGCTGAAATGAAGGAGGAAATACTGGAGTTTGCTTTAAAGGCTGGAAGAATGGCAACCTTCGATTTGGACCTGCAAACAAATAAAACGATAAGAAGTGCTAATCATGACCAGCTGTTTGGCTACGAGGCGAATCTCTCAGAATGGAACATGGAGGCACTCCTGGACCATATGTTAGCCGAAGACCATGAGGTTGTGCTGAAGCAGTTTGAGAGGTCTATCGAAACCGGAGAGCTTTTGCTGAATCCCCGCATCAGGCAAAAAGATGGAACTTTACGGTATATTGAAGGCTATGGAAAAGTATTTTATGAGGAAGCGGAAAAAGAAGGCCAGCGGAAAGCGCTCCGGATAGCAGGCGTGGTGGCCGATGTAACGGAGAGAAAGCTAAGTCAGCAGCAAAAAGAAAAGCTGGCTGCCATTGTGGAAAACAGCAGCGACTTAATAGGCCTTTATACCCCCTGTGGTGCGGGTATTTATTTTAACCAGGCGGGTAAGTTTATGCTTGGTTTGCCAGAGGGTGGGGCGCCAGATAAAGTACAATTAGCAAACCTTTTTTCTCCCGAAGACCAGGAACTGCTCCGGGAAACCATATTGCCGGCTCTTCGTAAAAATGGCAACTGGCAGGGCGAAACAAGCTTCAGGAATATTGAAAGCAATACGGTAGTTCCCGTTCATTATACTGCTTTCTCTATCGAAGATCCGGCAAGTGGCGACTTGCTGAACCTGGCCATTATTATGTCCGACATTACTGCCCTGAAAAAGAAAGAAGAGCAGCTTCAGGCTTTGAGCAGGCAACTGGCAGCGGCAAACAAAGGCCTGCTTGCCGCAAACGAAAACCTTGAAGGAGCCAACCAGCAGCTGACTCATATAAATGTCGACCTGGATAATTTTATTTATGCCGCTTCGCACGACTTAAAAGCCCCCATTACGAATATTGAAGGCCTGGTGCGTCTTTTAAATATAAAGCTTCCTAAAGATGTTCTTGCTCAGGAGCAGATTAAGCAAATTATTCGCATGATGCAGGATTCCATTGGCCGATTTCAAAAAACCATTGGCAACCTGACTGATATTACCAGGCTCCAGAAAGACAATAGTAAGGAGGAGGTGCTGGTAAATTTGCAGCAGGTAGTGGAAGAGGTAAACCTGGATTTGGCTCCCATGATAAAAGAAGCAAACGTCCGCGTCGAGGTTCAGCTAAAAGACTGCCCGGCCTTTTCTTTTGCCGAAAAAAATATTCGGAGCATCGTATATAACCTGGTTTCCAATGCAATAAAATACCGCTCGCCGGAGCGAAAGCCGGTGGTTAATATCCGCTGCCGCCAGGAAGCGGATTTTGTTGTTCTGGAGGTGCAGGACAATGGTTTAGGACTGAAGGAATCGAACGAAAAGAAACTGTTTTCCATGTTTAAGCGATTCCACAGCCATGTAGAAGGCTCCGGAATTGGCTTATACATGGTAAAGAAGATCGTGGAAAATGCCCGCGGCAAAATTCAGGTGCAGAGCAAGCTTGGAGAAGGTTCTACGTTTAGTGTCTTTTTCCGCAGGTAGTTTAACTGTTTCGGTCATTTACTTTAGACGGTAATTTCTCTCAGAGGCGGCCTAAAGATTTATAATACCGGCCTTTCGAAATCAAAAATAAATGTAGGCAGCCTCCCGGTAAACTTCCTGAAACCTTGTTGGGCAGCGATCCTTATAATTGAAAGGGAGGCTTCCGGCTATGTTTTTAAAAGCTGAACAATAGCCGTTGCATGAAGGCTTCTGGTTTTTAGGACTAATTAAATTTTTTTATATGAAACTGAATTGGGGAATATTGGGCACAGCAAAAATAGCTGTAGAGAAAGTAATACCTGCAATGGGCGGGAGTAAAGTGCAACAGGTAGTAGCCATTGCTTCACGCTCCGCGGAAAGGGCAAAAGCCGCAGCAGAAAAGCTGGGCATCCCGAAAGCATGTGGCTCATACGAGGAGCTGATTGCGGACCCTGCTATCGATGTTGTGTATATTCCCTTACCAAACCACCTGCATGCAGCGTATGCCATTAAATGCATGGAAGCCGGCAAGCATGTGCTGTGCGAAAAACCTATTGCTCTCAGGGCTGAGGAGGTTTTACGGATGATATCTACGCAAAAGAGGGAGAAGGTAAAAGCAGGGGAGGCCTTTATGGTAAGAACCCACCCACAGTGGGAGAAAGCAAGGGAACTGGTGCAGAGCGGAACATTGGGGCGCATTCAGCTTGTTCAGGGCTTTTTTAGCTACTTTAATATGAACGGAGAAAATATTCGCAACATTGCCGACTTTGGCGGGGGAGCCATATGGGATATTGGCTGCTACCCGGTACATACCGCCCGCTTTGTGCTGGGAGAAGAGCCGCTGAAAGTTGTTTCCCAAATTGAATATGATGCCGACTTTGGCACCGATAAACTGGTAAGTGTAATTATGCAGTTTCCATCGGCACAGCTTAATTTTGCAGTAAGTACACAACTGGTGCCCCACCAGCGCATGCGCTTTTTTGGCGACCAAAAAGAGCTGGAAGTGAAAATACCTTTTAATGCGCCCAACGACCGGGCTACCGAGCTTCGGATTCATGCAGGCGACATTCACCAGGAAAAGGTCGAAACCATTTATTTTGATACGGTTGACCAGTACCGGATTATGACAGAAGCCTTTAGCAAAGCAGTACAGGAAGATGGAGAAGTTCCCGTACCCCTGGAAGATAGCCTGGCAAATACACGGGTATTAGAGGCCATCTTTCAATCGGCAAGAGAGGGAGGCTGGGTAAACGTGAAGCAGGGCTAGCCGCCAGCAGCCTATGCTGTACCGGAAGCCTGGCAATTTTATTATTCGAAAGGAAGAGGCCTTCAGGAACTGAAATACAGTTTAAACTCTGTTCCCTCGTTCAGTCTGCTGTGTACCTCAATTTGCCCATTTTTACTCTCCATCGTTCTTTTTACGATGTACAAACCAATACCGCTGCCCTCTACATGATTATGGAAACGCCTGAACATAGAAAATAAAGTCGCCTCCTGTTTTTTTGTAAGGCCGAGTCCGTTGTCTTGGATGCTGAGAATAGTTTTATCTTCTTCGGTAAAGGTGCTTATTTTTATTTTGGGCGGTCGGTCGGGTGAACGATATTTAATGGCATTACTGAGCAGGTTATACAGGATGCTCCGCAGGCCGGCATTGGTAAAGCGTACTTCTTTAACCGCAAAAGCTTCCTGAATTTCCACCTTTGCTGCGCTTATCAGTAGCGCGATTTCTTCTTTTATCTCGGCCAGTATTTCAGGGAAAGAAACTACTTCCACCCGGTCGTCCAGGTTTTTTTGCGCTTTTGTTACTTCCGCAAGGCTGTTAATGGTATTATTCAGCTTCTGGATAGAGGTGCCCATCATTTCGATTAACTGCCTGTCCGACTCATCCAGCTTCGGGCCAATTTTTTTCTCCACCAGGGACAGCAGCCCTTCCAGGTTGGTAATAGGCGATTTAAGGTCGTGGGAAGCGGTGTAAACGAAATTGTCGAGGTCGGTGTTTACCCGGTGCAGCTGCATGTTCTTTTCCATAAGCGCTTCATTCCGGACCCGCTCGCTCAGGTCGCGGGTTATTTTAGTAAAGCCAATGTGCTGCTTGTTCTCGTCATAAGCAGGGCTTATAATCACATGGGCCCAAAACCTACTGCCATCTTTTCTGAACCGCCAGCCTTCATCTTCAAACCGCCCGTCTTCCAGCGCTTTGGTCAGCTCAAATTCAGGGTATTGGGCGGCAATTGATTGCTGCGAATAAAAAATAGAAAAGTGGTGGCCTATGATTTCTTCTTCTTCGTAGCCTTTTATTCTTTTAGCCCCCTCATTCCAGGTGGCAACACAGCCCCGGAGGTCCAGCATAAAAATGGCATAGTCTTTCACATTGTCAACTAAAAGCTTGTAGCGGGACTCGTTTTCTGTGAGTAGCTGCTCTGACTTTAGGGGAGATAATTTATTTTTGTTGTTGGATAATTCTCTCATACCTGGTTCTGTAACTATAGGCTTCTTACTGCTTTTCAGTAAGAAGATAAGTGACTGCCATCAATGGATGTCTGCAATATAAAATAACGAATGAATAAAAATATCCATATGTACTAATTCTTTAAAGTCTCCTTTGGTTTAATTTTTAATGAAAACAGCAGGAATAGCTAAAATTTTGTTGCTTCCGTTCCTGCAAGCATCCTGCTTTTCTTGTTAAACCATGCCTTTAAGCAGCGGAATACCTGTTGGCGTTTTATTCCCTTTTAATTATTGCACTGGCAAACAGGCTCCTGACCGACTACCAAGCAGGGAAGCCAGCAGGAAAAAGGCTACAGGGACTTTTAAAAGCCTCCGGCCCAGTCATCGCCCCTGGGGTCTCCTACCCCTTTGAGGGTTTCGTCGGGCTGCACCAGAATAGCATCTACCAGGCCAATAAATCCTCTTTCTTCCAGGCTATGGCCCATTTCCCGAAGAGAATCCTTTACCACAGGGCTGAGCGCTCCTTCTTCAAGGAAAATCTGGTCGGGCAACCATTGGTGGTGGAACCGTTTGGCTGCTACTGCTTCTTCGAGCGGCATATCATAAGCCAGTACATTCAGGATAGTTTGGTAAACAGAAGTAATAATGGTAGAGCCACCGGGCGTGCCTACCACCATTAGTAGTTTTCCATTTTTTTCCAGAATGGTAGGTGTCATGGAGCTGAGCATGCGTTTGCCGGGCTGAATGGCGTTTGCTTCGCCTCCCACCAGGCCATAGAGGTTGGGATAGCCGGGTTTTACGCTGAAGTCGTCCATTTCGTTGTTGAGCAGAAAGCCTGCTCCCTGAACAAAAACCTTTGAACCATAAGAGCCATTAATGGTGGTGGTTACAGAAACAGCATTCCCGCTGGCATCCACGATGCTGTAGTGGGTGGTTTCTTCGCTTTCGGGCTGGGCAGCAAGCGAAAGCGCCTGAATAGCACTGCTTGGCGTTGCCTGCTGCGGATCAATACTTTCTACTCTTTCCTGCAGGTAATGATCATCCAGCAATGCCTGCTGCGGCACCTCCCAAAAGTCCGGATCGCCCAAATGCGCTGCCCGTTCTGCATACACCCGCCGCTCCATTTCGGCAATGGTATGTACGCTGGCCACGGAATGGTGGCCCCACTCATCCAGCGGAAATTCTTCTGACATGTTCATGAGCTGGATTAAGGCAATACCGCCACTGGAGGGTGGAGGCATACTGATTATCTTAATATCTTTGTACATTCCTTCAACAGGCTCGCGCCAAACCGACTCATATGCACGCAGGTCTTCAGCGGTAATAATGCCGCCCCCACGCTCCATTTCTTCAATCAGTAAGCGGGCGGTTTCGCCTTCGTAGAAACCAGCACGCCCCTGCTGCTGAATGCGGCGCAGGGTAGCAGCAAGCGCCTGTTGGCGAAGGGTGTCGCCTGCCTGCCATTCGCCTGCTTTTACCAGCGGAATATTGAGCGAATCGAGATTGTAGCTAAGAAAGTTTTCGCGGTTGCTGTTAAATTTGTTGGCCTGTTTTTCGGTTATAGGAAATCCTTTTTCAGCAAGTTGAATGGCTGGCTCCAGGAGGTCCTCCAGCGGAAGCTTTCCAAAGCGTTCGTGGGCGCGGATCATGCCATCGACAGAGCCGGGTACGCCGGCTGCCAGGTGGCCATACAGGCTGAGACCTTCTATTACCCTCCCGTTTTCATCCTGGTACATGGTTCGGTGCGCTGCTCCGGGTGCCTTTTCCCTGAAATCGAGGGTGTGGGTATCGCCATTTTCCTGGCGCAGCACCATAAAGCCACCGCCGCCAATATTGCCGGCAGTCGGATAAACCACTGCCAGGGCAAATTGGGTGCCTACCATTGCATCAATGGCATTTCCACCTTGCTCCATAATGGCCACGCCTACGCGGGTAGCTTCGGGATGCGCACACACAACCATTGCTTTGTTTGCAGTTACAACTTTTCCAAAACGGCTGTTTTCTTCGTCGGCGCTTGCCTCCGGGTTAACAGTGCAGCCTTGAAAAATGGCAGTAAGCAGGAATAGGAGGGCGTATAAAAAGGAATGATAGGTTTTCATATATTTCAATTAATTAGCATCTTAAAAGTAGTGGAAACTGGTTTGAGTTGCTGAAATTAAGGTATAAAAAATAAGGCTCCTGCAGCACAATACAAAATAATTGGCAGGTTTTGACTGCTTAGGCTGGTGAGGAGCCTGTTCTCCTCATTAAAGGTAAAAACCTGCCAGGAGGATAGCTTTCCTTTTTACTAAACGTTTTAAACCCCTGGCGTGAATAAAATAATTCGGCATTTGGCTCTGCTTCCACTACAACAGGTTTTTCTTCTACTACTACCTGTTTAATTGCTTCATTCAGCAGGTGTGTTCCATACCCTTGCCCAATGTAGGCGGGCTTAATCCACAGCTGAACTATTTCATATTCATTCGGATGCTCTTTAATGGAGCAAAAACCAATAATTACACCCGGTTTATTTTTTATTTTAAAGATGCTTTGTTCGGAAAAGTCTTCCTGGGTGAGGGCTAAATCAGCTTTCCATTTTTCCATCCATTCTTCAGGGTACTTCCAGTGCATTTTAGATTCGATACTTAATTTATTAAGCGCTGGAAGGTCACTGATAGTTGCCTGTATAATTGGGGGTTTCATCTTATACCTGTCTGGGAACGCTTGATAAATGCTGCTTGCTGAAACCTTTCCAGGCTGGCATTTTAGTTATACTGTTACTGACAGTAAGAATAAAACCAGGAAGGCGGTACCGGTTACGCAGGTACCGCCTTCCTGGTTTTAGGAACCGCTGCTTAAAAGGTAAAATTAAGGCGGGCAAAGTAAAAGCCTCCGTTAAAGCCAAACTGGCTGGTGGCCCGGGAAAATACAAAACGCTCGCCACTTCTGAATTCAGTCCTGTTCTCATCCGGGTAAACATCCAGAATATTGTTTGCGCCGATGGTCAGGTTCATGTTTTCGGTGAAATTATACCCGATGCTCAGGTCGGTAATAATTTTGGGGCTGAACTCCTGATCAATGCTTTCGCCGCCCGTGGTTGTTCTCACCCAAACCTCTCCAAAGCGAACGTTGTTCAGGATGGCTGTAAAACGGTTAATCCGGTAGGTTAGCAAAAGATTTACTTTTGACTGGGGCAGTGCATCTTCAAACCTGTTTTCCTCTTCGCGGTTAAAGAACTGCTCCGGGGCCGTTGTTAGGGTGGAGGGAATGTTTACATTAACCACCGCTGTACGGGTAAAGTTTGCTGCCAGCTGTGTGCGCAGGCTGCCATCTCCCAGCTGTGCGCTGTGGGCCAGAATTACATCAATTCCCCTTGTTTCGGTATCGATGCCATTGACAAAGAAGGTGGCCGAGCCGGCATTGGCCTGGGCCAGTATGCTGGCAATTTCTTCGCTGTTGCTTGCGCTAAAGGAGCTGGTGAGCACCACCCGGTCATCTACTTCTATATAATAAGCATCCAACGTAAAATCAAGGTTGTTTAACAGGCTCCAGGTAAGTCCGGCGCTTACATTCAGCGAGCTTTCGTTGGTAAGACTGGGAATACCGAACAGCTGTGCAATTCGGGAGTCGTTCCTAAAGGTGCCCACTTCGTTCGGTACGCTTACCCCTTCTGCATTTAGCTGGAAGAGCGTAGAGGTACTGTTGAAATATCGCTGCTGCAGCGAAGGGGCCCGAAAGCCGGTGCTGACGGCTCCTCTCAGGGCCAGTGCATCTGTAATGGCCAGGCGGGAGGCAACTTTCCAGTTAAAGGTGCTGCCAAAATCGCTGTAGTCTTCGAAACGCACGGCCAGGTCGGCAAAGAAATTGTCGGTAAAGTTGAGCTCCACATCGGCATAAAGGCCAATGTTCGACCGGCTTTGGTTTAGTTCGTTGCCTGGCTGGAAGCCCGGAAATACCTGCGCACCTCCCGGGCGGCCATAAAAGATATTTTCCTGGTTAAAGGTATTGCTGAAAGGCGTGCCGTCATCGAGGGTATCGACTACATTTACATTTCCGTAGTTGGTGTACGAGCCTTCCTCGCCTGCAAAAATCTGGTAGGTTTCTACACGGTGCTCTGCGCCGTAGGCAACGTTAATACCTGCCATTACACCTTCAAAATACCTGCTGAAATCAAGGTTGGTGGTGTTCTGGCTAAAGCTAAAGCCGCCTGAGTTAAAAGAGGTGGCTGTGCTGTTTCCGCGCGAAGCATTTAAAGTATTTGTAATGAAGAAATCGAAAGAGTTGGTGCCATAAGTATTGCTGAAATCAACCGACCAGCCGCCTATATTTCCTCTTATGCCGGCAGTAAGTGCACCGTCGAAAATAATGGAATTGATTTCGGGAAGGAAACCGTTAGGGTAAATGGTTGTAAGGGTTCTTGACTGATTGGGCAAACGGAAAAAACCGGTAGCCATGCCCCTTCTGGAGTTTATGCCACCAAACATATAAAACTCACTTTCTTCGCTAATTTCTACGGCAGCGTTCATCATTAAAGCCGCATTGCGTGCTTCCGATTGCCCTACCACCATGGAAAAAGCTTCTCTTCCGCCGTTCTGTTCAATAAGGGCCTCCTGCTCTGCATCGGTCATATTGTTTGTAAGGGCATTGGCTGCGTTAATGGCAGCTGCCTGCGCTGCGGTTAAGCGAACCCCAACCTGAAACGGGCTGTAATCGCCAGCCTCAAAATTTTCGGCATAAATACTTTCCGACACCCCGTCCCAGCTGGTGCGATAGATATCGTCGGGGTAAATGCCGGCCCGGTTTGTTCGGCCCCGGGTCTGGTACTGACCGGTAAAATTAATAAACCCGTTTTCACCGACTTTTAAGCCGTAGTTTACATTAAACTGGGCAACTTCCCCATCTCCTTCGTAGTGCTGGCCGGCGGTACCTGAGAAATAAACCTCATCGACATTGTCTTTCAGTACAATATTTATAACGCCCGCAATTGCATCTGAGCCGTATTGCGCCGACGCGCCATCTCTCAACACTTCAATGCGTTCAATGGCTGCGGCGGGAATGGTGTTCAGGTCAGTTCCTACCGACCCTCTTCCAACCGAGCCATTCACATTTATTAAGGAGGAGCTGTGGCGACGTTTGCCGTTAATGAGCACCAGCACGTGGTCGACCCCTAACCCTCTTAACGAAGCAGGGTCAACATGGTCGGAGCCATCGGCAATGGACTGCCTGTTCGACGCAAAGGAAGGCGCCAGGTAGTTGAGAATCTGGGTAACTTCCACCTGGGGTGCCTCTTGTATAACTTCGCTCATGGGAATAACATCTACTGCTACCGGGCTTTCCAGTACGGTCCTTTGCTGGTTCCTGCTTCCTACAACCACCACTTCCTGCAGCTGTTCCTGGTCAACTTCCATATCGATGGTGTAGCTGGACTGTGCGCCCACGGTAAGGGTTTGGGTTTTGTAGCCAATAAAGCTTATCTGAAGTACTGCATTATCCGGAACGGTTAGCTGGAGGGTGCCTGTTAAATCGGTAATGCCGCCAATTACGCTCCCCTTTACAGCCACGTTCACTCCCGGGAGCGGGTTGCCGTTTTCGTCCAGTACGCGAAGGGTTATTTCCTGGTCGTACTTATTGAGCCGGTATGTTTCGCCGGAAGAGCTGCTGTGCCTGTTTAATGTAGCATTTGTTATTGATTTGCCGGATTTTGAGGAGAGCGGGTTTTCTGCTGCTGCATCTAAGCACAGTAAGCAGCAGGGAAGGCACCAGAAAAATACTTTGGAGAACCGGAGTAAAAAGTTTCTCATAAAATTAAAGTTTAAGGTGGGTGTTATTTAGTTTTTTATCAACTGTTGGAAGGCAGGGGCCCTTCCGGTAGCGAGCCTGGTGCAGATTAAAAAATTAGATATCCATTTCGGCTTTGAGGCCTGCTTAGCTGCAGTAAAAAAAGGGTGGCTAGCAACTAATCGTCTGAATGTTAAATAAATATAAGGATTAAAAGGAATATTTTATAATAAAATTTTAATAAATCGTGATTGATCCAGATTTATTATAGGCCGTTGTTTTATTTTCGGTATAAAATACAGGGAGTGGGGGCTGCAGATTGTTCAGTTGCTGTTTTACTCCTTTTGCATGCGAAGATCAATCTTCAGGTAAAAGATGCAGCTTAGACTGCTGCCGGTAAACAAAAAAAGGCTGCATCGATGAGTGCAAACCTTTCGTGCCGGGCAATGGAGTCCAGGAAATATTCAACCTTACTTTTGAATTATGAACTAAATTCGGGGCATTTTTCTAACGGATGAAACACACCTGCATCTTTCTGGCATACCACTGTTGCACCTAATCGACCTGCGTAAACCAGATAGCCTATATGTAAAAAAGGAGATAAACTTACTTCTGCTGGCCGGGGTGCAAACCCTTGTAACAGGCCAAAATCATTCATAATATAAGCGGCAAGCCTTCCTCTTGGGGAAAAGCGCATTAATAGGCTGGTAAGGTAAAGCCTTTTCTTTTTGAAGACAGAATATTTCCTCTATTCTTAAAAGACATTACACGAACCAGCCTCCTCCTTATGGCTTTCTAAATAAATTCTGGTGTAGCATGTAACCGCAGGTTTAATTAACTTTATCATCACCGGATAAAGGGGCTACCTACAAAATTAGATGAGAAAGATGAACGAAAAAATCTACAGCAAAATAACGGGAACAGGAAGGTATATTCCGTTAAGGCGCGTCAGAAATGAAGATTTCCTCAGCCATGCGTTTTATGATAAAGACGGAACGAAGATTAAGAAACCAAATGAGGAAATAATTGATAAGTTCCTGGCCATTACCACCATTGCAGAAAGACGCTATGTAACAGACGATTTGTTGACTTCTACCATTGCTGCCTATGCTGCTGTTGAAGCAATTAAGTCTGCAGGCATTGATAAAGAAGAGCTGGATTACATAATTGTAGCCCACAACTTTGGAGATGTTAGCAACAACAGTAAGCAGTTGGATATTGTACCCAGCTTAGCCGCCCGGGTAAAATATCAGTTAAAAATTGAAAATCCGGAAACCGTTGCTTACGACCTGCCTTTTGGTTGCCCGGGCTGGTTACAGGCGCTCATACAGGCTGATTATTTTATAAAGTCCGGAGATGCAAAAAAAATACTGGTAATAGGTGCAGAGGTACTGTCGCGGGTTTGTGATCCGCATGACAGAGACAGCATGTTGTATGCCGATGGGGCAGGTGCTACCATTCTGGAGGCAAGCCCGACAGCGGTTCCTGTTGGAATACTTGCTCATAAAACACGCTCAGATACTTTCTTTCATTCTCAAATGTTAAGCATGGGTAAGTCGTACCGGCCAGACCATGAAAGAGAGGAGGATCTTTTCTTAAAAATGAATGGCCGGAAGCTTTATCAGTATGCCCTTGAAACAGTTCCCGCTGCGGTTAAAGATTGCCTCGAAAAGGCAAATGTCCATCTTAGGGAGGTAAAGAAAATTCTTATTCACCAGGCGAATGGGAAAATGGACGATGAAATATTAAGAAGGCTTTACACCCTTTATGGTATTAAGGAAATGCCGGAGGGGATTATGCCGATGACCATCTCCTGGTTAGGGAATTCTTCCGTGGCAACCATACCCACTTTGCTTGACCTTATCTTAAAAGAGGAGCTGGAGAACCATACAATAAACAAAGGCGACACAATTGTATTTGCATCGGTGGGAGCAGGAATGAACATTAATGCGATGGTGTATAAGGCCTAATTGCGTAGAACATAGTTAAATATGCAGCGCATTCACTCATGTCTACTCCTGCGTGAACCAGGTAAAGGTCCACGCAGGAGGTCCTTAAAAGAGCTGCTTACTCATTTTTCCATTCAATTACTGTTTTTATATCATCGTCCGACTGATGATGAAGGGCATCCATAAAGGCGGTATTGGGTACTTTCCGGGTAATTACTTCGTTAATCAGCTTTCCGTATTTATTCCGAGCTTTTTCGAGGTCGTCGATTGCCATGGCAAAATGGCGGGTGCTGGCATTTACGCTGCCTAAAACAACCTGGTTTTTCAGCACTATTTGCTTCATAATTTCGGCTCCTGAAAAACAAACAGGTCTTTCTCCTCCGGGAATACCGGTCATTACATATATTCCGTTGCGGCCCAGCACGTCAATCAGGTCAAAGCTTAAGGCAGCTACGCCGGTTGCTTCAAAAATAAAATCAAACTCCCCGTATTTATCATCAATATCGGTGGTTTTAATCCTTCGGCTGTCGAGGTAGGTGCCGCCAATTTCTTTTAAAATCCTGGGCCTTTTGCTGTTTCCGTCTACTATGTCAAGGCCCACCACTTCGGCTCCCCGCAGGCGAAGAGCGAAAGCCGCCAGCAGGCCAATAGCCCCTACGCCGGCCACCAGGGCACGGCGACCTTTCATCCATTCGTCGTATTTTACTTCCGGTAACCTGGCCGACTGAATAAGAAGTGCCTCATCAATGGCTTTTTGGGCTACCGACATGGGCTCGGTAAGTACGCCCACGGACTTAATGCTTACGGGCACTTTTACTATAAACTGCTCATGGTCCACCACGTATTCGGTTTCGAAGCCGTGAAGCTCTTTAATCCCCCGCTCCTTGTACTTGCCGGTGTAGCACATGTCGCTGCGGTTGTTGTTGCAGGGAACACATTCCCCGCAGCCGCGGCGGACCGTGAAAACGGCATAATCGCCGGCTCTTACGGTGGTTACTTTTTCTCCGGTTTCAACCACCTTACCAAACATTTCATGGCCAATTATAAGGTGTCGGCTGTTTTCAGGGGCATCGGCCCGACCGCCCAGAGCCTCTTCGCGGTCGGTACCACAAATGCCTACCTCCAGCATTTTTACTTTTACATCGTGCGGACCGCTTATTTGTGGTTCCTGCTGGTTAATTAAGCTGGAACTGGTGGTTCCGGGTTCTATCGCTATTGCTTTCATAGGGCGTTGTCGTTCAATTCTCTGTTTCTCTGATCGTTTAACTGGGTATCGAGACTAATGGCGGCACTTATCAGGCCAAGGTGGGTAAAGGCCTGCGGAAAGTTTCCAAGATGCTCTCCTTCAAAGCCAAGTTGTTCGGCATACAGGCCCAGGTGGTTGGCATAGCCCAGCATTTTTTCAAAGTAGAAACGGGCTTTCTGAATTTCACCGGCCCGGGCAAGGCACTCCACATACCAGAAGGTACACATAGAGAAGGTGCCTTCTTCTCCTTCGAGTCCATCGGAGGCAGCCGTTTCGGGGCGGTAGCGGTAGACCAGCGAATCGGATACCAGCTCATTTTCTATTACCTCTAAGGTTGATAGCCACCGTGGATCGCGGGCGCCTAAAAAGCGGATTAGCGGCATAAGTAAAGTGGCGCCATCTACTGTTTCGGAGCCTTTACTTTGTACAAAACACTGTTTTTCTTCATTCCAGAAATCATCAAAAACAGAGTTGTAAATGGCATCCCGAACCTTCTTCCACCTTTCAGGATAAGTAAAAGGCCTGGATTCGCCCAGGCGAATGGCTCTGTCCAGTGCTACCCAGCACATCATGCGGGAGTAGAGAAAGTGCCGCTGGCCGCCTCTAACCTCCCAAATGCCTTCATCGGGGCGCTGCCAGTTATCGCAGAGCCAGTTTATCTGGTCGACCATGGCATTCCAGAAATCGTACGATATGGGCTCCCCATATTTGTTGAAGAGGTAAACGGCATCCATGAGCTCTCCGTAGATATCAAGCTGTAACTGATCGTGGGCGCCATTGCCAATCCGTACCGGAGAGGATTTCCGGTATCCTTCCAGGTGCGGCAGGATGGTTTCATCGAGCTCCAGGCTGCCATCCATTTTGTACATAAGCCCCATGTAACCTGCGCTTCCAATATCCTGGCACCGTTTTTCTACCCAGGAAATAAAGCGGGAAGCTTCTTTGCTGTAACCAAGGCTCAAAAAAGCATACATGGTAAAGGAAGCATCTCTTATCCAGGTGTAGCGGTAATCCCAGTTACGCTCACCGCCAATTCCTTCGGGCAGACCAAAGGTGGCCGCTGCAGCTACCGAGCCATATTTGCGGGAGGTCAACAATTTAAGAACCAAAGCCGAACGGTTTACTATTTCCATCCACCGGCCCCTGTAAGTCGATTTGGATACCCAGTCCTTCCAGTAGTTCATGGTAGCGAAGAGGGTGTTTTCGGCAAAATCTTTTACGGCTACTTTACTGCTTTCTTCATTATCGACATCTTCAAGTACAAAATCGGCTTTCTGGCCGGACTTCAAGGTAAAAACAGTCTCTACGTCTCCATTTTTTATCTCCAGCGGTATTGTGCTTTTCAGCTTGATAACGGTACCGTCTGTGCCTTTGCTGCGGAAGGTAACTTCTTTTTCTAAAGCTTCGGTTTCATGTTCGCTGCGGGCGTAGTTGAAGCGCGGGCAGCATTGCAAAACAAATTTAATTTCGCCCCTAATGCAGGTAACCCGCCGTACAAGGCTGTTATCTTCGCAGTTTTCTGCCACAGGCATAAAGTCGGTGATTTCTGCCACCCCTTCGGAAGATAAAAAGCGGGTAAGCAGCACGTTGGTATCAGGCAGGTACATTTGCTTGTTCCGGTAGTCCTTCAGTATCGGGTGAATGGAAAAGTAGCCGCCCTTATCTTTGTCCAGCAGGGCTGCGAAAATGGAAGGGGAGTCCAGCTCAGGAAAACACATATAGTCAATAGACCCATTGATGCCCACTAAAGCAACTGTGTTTAAATCGCCTACAACTCCATAATTTTCTATCGGTTGATACCCCATTCTTCTAATTCTGTTTTAATTCAACTTATTATAGAAATCGATAAGCCCGAAGAAGGTTTTAAAGAAAGCGGGAGAAAGGTTGAACATAGGCACCTTCTTTTCTAAGACCCTTAAATAAGCCCATGTACAGCCGAGGGGCCGGAAGAGCTACTTAAGCACTGCCTGCTTCTTTTCAGGAACAGCTTTACAGGTTCGGCTTTGGTTCCGCTTAATACCAAATCATTGAAACGACTGCTTCGCCAAGTTAAAAAGTAGAACCGCGGCGGACCGCTTAAAAATTAGGGAGAAAAGTTAAAAGGGTCCGTATGAGCGTTAAAATCCTTCGCTGCTAAGCTTATTATTCATAATAATAAAACTGGACGATCACTGCCTTCAATAGCAGGCTTCTGCTACCGCTATCCGGCGCGGGTTTTACAAGGCATGCTATCTTATGTTATTGAATTCGCTTCATGCGATTCGTTATGTCCTGAAATTCACCCTTTTGTGCAGCGTGCAGAAGAGACAAAAAAAAGCCTCCGGATGTAAGGAGAAAATGCTTTTTCTGTCCCTAAATCCGTAGGCTTCTATTTCGGTGCGATGCTTATCTATGCATCCTAACCTTTAGCTGTTGCTGTTCCGGTCTTCATCGCGTCGGTTAAAACGATCTACAAGCTGGTCGGTAGTGCTTTTGGGCGTGGTTTGCTGTTCGCGGCCCTTTATTTCATTTTTCTGGTTTTCCAGGTCCATGTCTACATTCCGGCCCTTTCTGTCGCTATCAGAATCCGGGTTCCGGGATTCTTCCCAGCTGCGGGTTGCATGGTTAATTTCGCTCCGATTCAAATCTGCCCGGTTGGCGTTATCTCTGCTAAAATTGTTTTCGTTATCTCTTCTATTATTTTTATCGTTGTTCATCTATCAAAAAAATTAAGTTCCACATTTATTTACAGTATAGTTTACGCGGGAACGGGTGAGAGGTTATGAGAATATTTGCTCCAAGTCGCTGTATATGAGATATTTAATATTAGATTTGGGGATTTTGATTTTCAGGATTAGAAAAGGAAACTTTAACCTTTGAGCAGCCGGCAAGGAACCGGGAAAAAAATGGCAGGCGATTTAATTAGAGAGGCAAAGCCTAAAAGTTTTCCTCGTTTCCAGCCCGATTACCTTTTATAAACTGTTTTAAAAAAAGACTTTCCGTAAGAAGGAGTGTGGCCTTCCCTGAAGAAAAGCCAGACGGATGGGGCTAAAAAGGAAGGGCTTCGCTTAAGGCAGGCACCTTTTTCAGAAAAGCTTTGTGTAAGCGATTTTTGATGGTGGAACCAGCATGGTTCTCAATCTTTCGGCCATCGATTTCAAACACAGGCGTTAGCTCGCCCATGGTGCCGCAACAGAATACCTCGTCGGCAGTGTAAAACTCGGTTAAGGACAGGTTTTTTTCCACCACCTCCAGACCCAGCGCTTTTCCCAGCTGAATAATAAGGCCACGGGTAATTCCGTGGAGACAGGCATCGGCATGAGGGGTGTATAAAATTCCTCCTTTGGTCATAAAGAGGTTGGTGTCATTCAATTCGGCAACAAAGCCATTGGCATCGAGCATAAGGGCGGCATCGACCCCGGCAACGTTGGCCTGGATTTTGGCCAGAATATTGTTCAGCAGGTTATTGTGGTGAATTTTACTGTCCAGGAATTTGGGCGAATTGCGCTGAATGGAGGAGCTGATTACACGGATTCCATTTTCATTGTCGTAGACGAGGGGCTTCCATTCTGCTAACACAATTAAAGTCGTTCCCAGGGTATTTAGCCGCGGGTCCATGCCGGAGGTAACTTTTTCTCCCCTGCTAAGGGTTAAACGAATGTGCGTTTCGTCGCGCATGCTGTTTGCTTTAAGGGTAGCAAATATGGCTTCCTTTATCTCAGCCGGGGAGGGCACTTCGGTAAAAGCAAGTGCCTTGGCAGAATGCTGCAGTCGCTCCAGGTGCTGGTCGAGACAAAAAATGCCTCCTTTATATACCCGAAGACCTTCCCAAACGGCATCGCCACCCTGCACGACACTGTCGAACACCGAAACTTTTGCTTCCTTTCTTGGGCAAAGGCCATTGACCCATATTTTTATACCAGCATTTTTAGGGTTGTATTTCTGGAGCATGAGGATGGGGCTTTATGGCAAACTGGTTGAGGTAATCGAAATAGGGCTGCACTTCCTGCAGAAGGGGCCTGTACTTTTCAGGAAGCGTTTCGACAGCTGGCTGATAGGGCTGGAAACCGCTACTTTTGTGTACGTTGGTATACCAGTAGGGGGCCCAAACCCCGTCTTCGGGCCGTGGGCCCGGCTCCCATTGCAGCATGTTTTTATCGTATGAAATCTGTAAAGCAGCACAAAGCTTTTCCATTACCAATTGGGGGTCTTTTAGCAGGATATCGGAATTAAGTACCAGCGGATTCTTTCCTTTTTCCTGTAAGCGTTTAAAGAGCCTATATTCATGTTTTAAACCAATCTCCGCCTCCTCCATATCAGGCACCACTTTGGCAAAGGAAATAATGAGCCTGGCCGGCTCCCTGATGAGGAAAATGTTTACCAGCTTTTCGTAAAAGGAACAGTCGAAGCCAGCCAGGTGCTTGGCCATATTTTTAAAAAACACGACCTCAGCCGCATAGTCTTTAAAAATAACCTCCTCAATAACTTCTTCCGGCCGGGTACGCATGCAGGAGAGCGTTTCTTCCCTGCCGGGATGGTCCTGGCCGGAATGGGTTAAGTAGTACCCATAAAAAGGCTCATCGACCACTATGGTATCTTTACGCTGTGCAAAAGAATACATTAAAGCAGTAGAGATGTTGCGCGGCCCGGAAATAAGATGAATTCTTTGCATGGGAAAACGAGCTGAAAAAGGGTTCAGGTTACAGGCTTTCCTGCTGAAGGTAAAGAAAATAAGCCCATTTTGCAAGCAGAAGTTCTGTCTGTAAACCAGGCTTATTATATAATTTTCACCAGGCAGGCTGTCCGAAAAAAATAGGGATCAGAACGGACACTGCTACTAAACTGAAGTTCCGCTCTGGCTGCCCCAAAGTTTTATTATATAAGTTTTGCTACTTCTTTTTCCCGATAAGCAGTTTGCCGGTTATGGTTTCCAGCCTTAAGGAGTCTGATGTCTCCATAAAAGCGATTTCATCAATTACCAGCCTGTAAGAAACGTTATCCCGATTGATTTCTAACTGTAGTTCTGTGGCAGGAATATTGAACATTTTGTCATGCGGGTATTTGCTTGTTAATTGCCTGCTGAGCTGACCCAAAGGAAACTTCAAGGTATCTGTTTCAATAACAATGCTGAACCAATCGGAGGTATTTGGGGAATAAGCAAGCCGGTACGCTTTTCCTTCAATTTTTACTGTTCGTTTATATGCATGGGCAGGGGAGAAGTCTCTTTCGTTACCGGCTCCTTTGCGATAATACAGCTGCCCGAGAAATAACAGGCGGTCATAATTTTCAATGTCCAATACCTGGTCGGACTTAGAGCGGTAAGTAAAGAAAATTTCATTTGGATAGTCGGGGCTCAAGCTCCGGTAAGGAAGACCAAGCGTTTGCATGTACACTTCTGCTTCCCGATAGTCAATTTTGTTTTCCTTGCTGGTATCCTTGTCGGCTATCGCAATCATGGAATCTATTGGTTGCTCATACCAGGGTTGTATAGCGCTAAACCCGTGGGAATAATCCAGGTAGTCCAGAATAGATTTTATTTCATTGTGCAGCGAGTCGCTTAATTGCCCTTCATGGCGGTTTTCTTCAGGAGAATAAAACTGCGGCAGACTGTCTTTTACCCACTGTACTTCCTGCTTTATTTTACCTGCTGCCATTAAGCCGCCTTGTGTGAGTGCGGCCTCCAGTCGGTGTACCTGGCTTCGTTCACTTACCGAAAAAATACTCCATGGGCCAATAGAAATAAAGAGTAAAACAGCCGCCAGAGAAACAGGAATAAATTTTATATTATTTCGGCCGCTAAGAAAGTAAAAGCAAACTATTGTTAGCCATATGCCAGTAATTAATATAAGGTAGCGGTTAATGGTAAACCCGTAGGCTGCCAGTCGCATGCCAATTGCCAGAAAAAGCAGGACAAGTAAAGGAAGTAGTAAGAGGTAGTATGCTTTGCTTACTTTCTTTATCCATTGGTTTTCGGTTTGCAATGCATACGGATAAATGAGAAGCATATTTAAAATACCCAGCACCGATACCACCATAATAAGGTAAGAAACAATGCCTTCGGGCCAGTTCCAGCTCAGAATAATTTTAATGCCGTAGCCATACAGGATTAACAGGTATAAAAGCAGGAGCGGCAGGAGTATGTATTGCGCAAACATTTTGAGCCCCCTGGGATAGGTTGTGGTGCTGTCGAGCTGCTCAAAATTTAACGGAATGCCGGCAACAAAGAGCCAGGTATTAAACACCCCGGCGATTGCAATAAACAGTTCAGGATAAAGCTCATCAGGTATTTCTATTTCAAACAATAATTTTAAAGCCAGCAATGCCATTACCAGGCCTGTAAATAAGGCAGCAGAGTATAAAACCGAAGTCAGCAGGCGGAGGAAAAGAGCTTTGTTGTAGTTCCAAAAGCCATTTAATTGCCTTTTGAATAAGAATGGAATAAAAGAGGCCAGCAGGTGAATGGTTACGCTGTATAGCGCAAAGCGGATATAAGGCAGCGAAACATTGTGCGTGGAATCGGCATCTGGCAATGAAAAATAAATGCCCACCAAAATTGTAGTCCCCAGAAGTTGAGCCCCAATTTTAGTCGGAACACTTAGTTGCTGCCGACGCGCAAAAATAGCTACACAAAAATACAGCGATATACCCAGTGCGGCGCAGAGCATTGCATTGATATAAGGAAAGCGGTTAAAAGTCTGGTCCTGCGTTTCTATTAAATAAATGGCCATGATAACTGCCAGCAGGGAAGAAAGAATTGTAAGCGGAAATCGCAGGAAAGATTGCCGTGCCTCGTTTAGGAGGTAATTCAGCGAGGGAAAGCGTATAGCCATGAGGAGAAACTTCTAATCAGTTCTCTCCAAGGTAGCAGGTTGTTTAAACAAAAACCAGCAGAGAGAAAAATTCCTGTAGTTCCAGCTTTTTAAAGCCAGATAACCCTATGGAAAAAGAGATGCTTATGTAAAGTTAAAAATACAAGCAGGACTGGAAAGCCGGGGGGCCTGGTGAGGGGGACTCATTGCTTTAAAGAAAGGTTTCACCGGCTTTTGCCGGTGAATATTCCTTAGAAATTTTAAGCAGGAGAGTACGTTAAACGCCACTTTTATACGCGGAAGCTTCTTCCAGCTGCCTCATATCTGCTTCACTCAGCGCTACGTCGGTAGCTTCTATAAAAGCCTGAATGTGGCTGTTTTTGGTGGCACTGGCAATGGGTGCAGTAACTTCTGTCTTGTTAATCAGCCAGGCAAGGGACAGGCCGGCCTGGGAAACACCATGCTTCTCCGCCAGTGCATCAAGGGCGGAAAGAATGCGTTTTCCTCTTTCGTCCAGGTATTTTTTTACACCCCCTCCCCGCACGCTTTTATCCAGGTCGTCGGTGGAGCGATATTTTCCACTCAGGAAGCCGCTGGCCAGGGAATAATAGGTAATTACGCCCAGCCCTTCGCGCTTACAAACAGGTGCTACGCCTTCCTCAAAGCCCTGGCGGTCGTAGAGGTTGTATTCCGGCTGGAAAACTTCGTAGCGGGGCAGCCCCTGCTTTTTGCTGGCTTCCATGGAGGCTTTTAATCGTTCAGGCGTAAGGTTGGAGGCGCCGATATGTTTTACTTTTCCTGCTTCAATTAGTTTCTGGTAAGCGCCCAGCGTTTCCTCCACCGGCGTTTTGTTATCATCCCAATGGGTAAGGTAGAGGTCAATCTGCTCAAGCTGCAATCTTCGGAGGGAGTCCTCCACTGCTTTCAGGATGTGCTTTTCAGAAATATCTTTATGCCCCTGGCCCATATCGGAGCCTACTTTGGTAATAACGGTCACCTCTTCCCGGTTTCCGCGCGCCTTCATCCATTTGCCAATAATGGTTTCAGACTCACCACCCTTATTTCCATCGGCCCAGCGCGAGTATACATCGGCGGTATCGATGGTGTTAAAGCCTGCATCAATAAATTCATCAAGAATCTCGAAAGAATCTTTTTCATTCAGTGTCCATCCAAAAACGTTTCCTCCCAGTACAATGGGAGCTGTATAAAGGTCGGTATTTCCGAGTTGTCTTTTCTTCATTTTTCTTTCTGTTTAAATGCTCAATTGTGCTTCTTCCTATTCAAAGCAATCCTTAAGGGGGAGTACGTCTTTTTAAGAGAAAGGGTGGCCCCGGCCGCACCGGAACCCTTTTGTAAGGCACAACTTTAACGGACAAAATGCTGGAATTGGCCTTTACTAAAACTGAAAAAATAAAAAAAGGCCTGCACCAGGAGAGCAAACCTTTTTTTGGCGCAAAGGCCTGGCAATTCTATTTTAGTTCTGCACGAACGCATGTCAATTGAACTCTCGGCAGTCTTCTGAGGGGTGGAATACGCCTGCTCCCTGCTGGTACACCACCGTAGCGCCCAAATGCCCTGCATACATCAGATAGCCGCTTCCGGCAAAAAGCCCAGCCACGATAAGAAACCGGAAGATTTTAGCTGCTTTTGCCAGGAGAGGCAGTTCCTTTAAAACAAGAAGCAGGGCCACCACCGAAAAGATAATGGTACTGGTGTAAGCACCTGTTTCATGGTCTTTTAAAACAACCGGATCACAAATGGTACGGGACACGACTCCCTCTGCTTTACTGCCGGTGTATATGCTTAGCCAGGCTGCCGCGACTCCAATAAACAGGAGAATAGCCGCCATAAGCTGCAGGGTTTTGCCGGTACTTTTTTTCAGGAAGAACGATGCTGCATAAAAAAGTGTGGCTAAGGTGAGTAAGGCAATAGGGAAATGGACGGACAGAGGATGCCATATCTCTGTCCGCCAAAAATCAGGAACCTGGTCCATGTTAATCTAAAATCACTACAGAAACAGGATCAAGGCGCTGGCCTACCTTTTCCACCGTAACCTCAACATTCTGGCCTTTTTCCAGTACATCAAAGGCTGCTACTTCGCCATTGCGGGAAAGCTGAGTAGTTTCAGTAAAATACAGTTCCAGGCGCTTTCCATCCTGGGTAACAACATAAATTTCGGTTTTTTCAGGCTCCACTTCATCAATAGTGCCCTGGTAAGTACCTGACTCAACCACATCTGTTCCGTTATTGCAGCTGTACAGGAAAAGCATGGCCATCGCCATAAAAAGAACTTTAAATCCGGATGTTTTCATGTTAAAAGGTTTAAGAGTTGATATAAATTATTAGCAAAAATAAGAACGAAGGTAAAGGGGCAATCCTTTCCGCGGAAACAACTTCCTTATTAGTTCTTTTCCCGGACTGCCTGTATTGCCTGCGGTGCCTGCCCTGCTGCCAAACAGCAGTTACATACTTTTCCAGCAGACAAATAGCCCCTCAACAAAATTAGCATTAATTGTTTCTTAGCCAAAAGTTTTCTTTTGGTTGGTGGCGGAACAGATAGTTCAGCCACAATTGTGGAGTCAGAGAACAGCAGCGAAGAACCTGCATTTAGTTCTCTTTCAGCCAAATGCTTTCCCCTCTCTTTTGGTGCAGACCAAACAAACGGGCAGTGTATTCGTAAAAGAACCAAACAGTAAGCTATTTTTTTACTTGCTGATAATATAAACTTTTGAATCTAACATTATGGATGCAGCAAAATTAGAGCAATTAAATTCTATCCAATCTGCCCTGGAAGATTTGCATAATAGCCAGGAAGCCATTATCCAAAAAGTGGGGCAACTGGAAGTGAACCTGATGAACAACCCGGACAAAGAAGTGGAAGATGGACTGGTAGAAGTCTATTCAAGCGCATCGGACAATGCCGATCGGGTAAAAGATATGCTGGATAAATTTAATGAGCGGGTGGACAAAGCCAATAAAGAATTCCGCCCTGCCCCGGAAGAAGGGGAAGCCTGAGCATAGCAATTAAATTTTAAACTCAAAAGGGAATGATTTACTAAGTGGAAAAGGAGAACGCCTTTTGCTCAGTAAATCATTCCCATATTTTTTTGTGGTAACTCCGGGTTTAGGGAAGCGTAAAAAAAATTGCCGCGAACTTGTTGGAGGGTACTTTATTTCCTTTTATAAATTTCTCCCCCTTTCATAACAAAGGCAACATTCCGGATTTGCGCTATGCTTTCAGCCGGGTTCCCTTCTACGGCAATGATGTCGGCAAACAGGCCGGGTTTAATCCTGCCGGTTTGCTTATTTATTCTGAAAACATCGGCATTTACCGAAGTGGCCGCGCGGAGCACCTCCAGTGGTTTCATGCCATAATCAACCATGAGCTCCATTTCGCGGGCATTTTCGCCATGAGAAAAAACACCTACATCGCCTCCCATGCAAATAGTAAGGCCGGCTTCGAGTGCCTGGCGGAAGCCCTGGCGCTTCCATTTTATTCGCTCCGGCTCGGCCTCCTGGCCTTTGTTCCAGCCCTGGTACTGTAAAATAGCGTCGCCGGCTGCCAGGGTAGGGCAAAGGGCCACCTTGTGTTCCTTCATTAGCTGCAGAATTTCAGGGGTTAACCCGTCGCCATGTTCGATGGTCGCCACCCCTGCCAGGATGGCCCGCTTCATTCCCTCCGGCGTAGCGGCATGCGCCACGACGGATCTTCCACTGGATGCAGCCACCTCCACAATGGTTTTTAGCTCTTCGATCGTAAAAGTGGGTGCAGCTGTTCCATGCAGTCCCCAGCGGTAGTCGGCATACACTTTAATTAAATCGGCTCCTTTGCCTATTTGCTTCCGCACCTCCTTCGTCAGCTCTTCGGTACCATCAGCCACGGCAGCACCCAGGGGTACTTCTATATCGGGGCTGAGCTTAGGTCCGTAGCTGCCGGTAGCCACAATGGCTTCGGTGGCAATAAGCATGCGCGGGCCCGGGATTATACCTTTTTCAATGGCCTGTTTTAAACCCACATCATCATAACCTGCCCCTTCGGTGCCTAAATCGCGAACCGTTGTAAAGCCGGCCATAAGTGTTTTTTGTGCATGCACGGTGGCACGCGCCAGCCGTTCGGCACGCGATTCCTTCAATACCTGGTCGTTCCAGGGAGTTTCGTTGTAGGGATGTAAAAACAAATGGCTGTGCCCCTCAATAAGGCCGGGGAGCAGTGTTTTTCCATCCAGCTCAATATGCTGCACATTGGCAGGTAAGTTGTCTATTTTTCCAACTGCTTCTATTTTATCGTTTTTCACCAGCACCTGCCAGCCTTTATGTATTTTTTCGCCATCAAACACCTGCGCAGGTTTTAACAGGTAATAAGTATCCTGCGTGGGCAACTGTGCAAAGAGAGGTTGAACGGAAAAAAGCAGTAAAATGAATAGAAGTGATAAAAGGTGTTTCATGCGATAGGTGTTAAATAAGTTTAAAGTTATCCATCACAGCTTAATTTTCAAGGACAGGAAGCTTTATTTACCGGGAACCTTTACAATCCGGCTGGTTTTGTGCTTAGCTTGTGAAGGTAACAAAGAAAAAGGCTGGCAGGAGGCGCAACGATAAAATGTACCATAAAAAAGCCGGGTTGCTTTGTGTTGCCGGCAGCCGGATTTCAGACTTTACGCTTACCCAAGGTGCAGTCGGGCGGCAATGGATTTTTAACCACCTTATGCCTTTTCTTTTAGGGTCTTCCTTACCACCCCTTTTTTCTTCTAATAAAATATTTCAGCTGCAGGTGCTTAGACATTTCCTGCAATAGGGGGTTGTTAAAAGAACAACTTTAACCCAAACCTACTGCACCATGTCCCAAATCAAAATCCTGACTATCGATGGCGGTGGCACACGCGGCGTTATTCCGGCTACCATTCTCAATAATGTGTTTAAAGATACCGGGAAAGCACCCAAAGATATTTTTTACCTGATGGCCGGTACCTCTACGGGGGGTATTTTATGTGCCGGTTATGCGGCAGGACTTTCCACCGGGGAACTGCTGGAGCTTTACCTGAACAAAGCGAAAAATATCTTTTACGATACCGGCTGGGATGATATCCGCGACGGATTTGGGAAAAACACCGGCGCTGACTATTCCAGCAAGCGGCTTCAAAAGGAATTAAAGGCTGCTTTTGGAAACACCAGCCTGTTCGATATTTACCAAAGAACCTTAGCCTCCGATTTAGGCAGATTAATGGTTTGTACGTTCGACCTGAACCCGGAGGTGGTGGATCCGCTAAGCGGGAAAATGCGTAGCATCAACTTCAGGCCAAGGATTTACCACAGCGATTTTATGCGCGATGCAGACGAAAAACTGGTGGACCTATGCTTAAAGACTTCGGCCGGGCCTACTTACTTTCCCATTTATAAAAACCATGCTGATGGCGGGGTGTCCTTAAATAACCCGGCCATGGCAGCTATTGCCTATGCCATTAATGGACGGGCCGATGGCCAAGGGGAGTACCGCCACCCCGATGGGGTAAGCAGGGGCCTGGGAAAAAGCCTGAAAGACCTGAAGGTTTTATCGCTCGGCTGTGGTACCTCAAACCGTAATTTTATTCCCGAAGAGTTAATAAAGGCGCGCAACAATGGCGACTGGGGGAATCTGCAATGGGTAAAATTTCTGCCCGATATGTTAACAGAGTCCAATATGCAGGCCTCCTCCTATTATGTCGACCAGCTGCTGGCTCCTTCGCAGTTCAAGCGTGTGCAACTATTTTTTGACAGGGAAGATGCCCCGGCAAAGCTACAGGGAGAGCACATAGGAATAGATGTTAAGCGCAGGGATTTACTGGAAGCCATGGTTCAATATGCCGATGAGACATACCAGCGGAACAGAAATGAAATCCTTCACTTTCTTGATTTAGCGCCCCTGGCCTGAGAGAGCATGAATTGCAATGGCAAAGTTGTTCTGTGGAAGGGGTAAAGCAGGCCGGTTACAGCTTTACCCCCAGGCCTTAGCGGCAGAGTCGATGTGCTGGTGCTTCTCTCGCTTCGCTACCTGCTCTGGCTTGTCCTAATTTTCCTGTTTTGCTTTTTGTAAAGCCTGGCAGTGCACAGCGCGCAGACTTAGGGGAGGGTTGCCGGGCCGGAACAAAAGAATTTGGCTGCTTCAATGGCCAACAAATGCAGCTACTCCGCAGGGGTATCGTTGCAGAGGTTTAGCTGCTGAGCGGGGATTTCGCTCCTGACAGGCTGGAGGTTTCTGCCTTTTCCCGGTTTTACTTTTATTTCCTGGATTAAACGCTTTCTCTTAAAAACACTACCGGTTTGGCTACGTTTCATTAATAGAACGGAGTTTATTTTCTAATGGACTAACTATTGAACTATGAAACAAACCAACTTATTATACAAAACAGGCCTGGTAGGGATATCAGCCATATTAATCTTTTTGCTTCCTTCCTGTGATGGCGGAGGGAAAGACGGGGTGAGACAGGAAGTGGTGACTGAACAGGAAGCCTTGCAGGAGGATAGCTATGGAGAAAATGAGGTTTTATACGATGGTACGGAGGTTGTTAAGGTAGTGGAAGAAAGCAGCTATAAAAGCTGGGATGCAAACAGCGACGACCAGCTCGACGAAGCAGAGTGGGAAGAAGGCTGGCATTCAAAGCTGGCAGGAGAGGAGTTTAACCAGGATCTTTACCATGACTGGGATACGGATGCCAATCAGCTGTTAAGTGAGGAGGAGTTTAAAGCTGGCTTTTTTGCCTACTATGATGCAGATGGCAGTTCTTTCTGGGATGAAACGGAATTTATCCGGTTTGCTTCCACCAGTTATTACAACACCTGGGACCAGGATAACAACAATAAAATTACAGAGAAGGAATTTGCCGATGGCTGGAATAGCTATATGGCAGGCTATACGTATGAGGAGGAGTTATACAATTTGTGGGATGTAAACAACAATGGAACCCTTGATAAAGGAGAGTTTACAGAAGGAATATTTGACTATTGGGATGCCGATGACACCGGCTATGTTGAAGCAAATGAGTATGCCTTGTACAATAGGTTTTAAGCTAGGCTTTGGCGTGTATACAGGCCTATGCAAATAATGGCACGCCCCGTTTCGTGCGGACCGCGCAGGCAGGAAAGTCGATTTAAGTGGACGAAGAAGCAGAACACAATGAGATTCCGATCCCTGTCTACCTTAAATTAATGGCATTTTATGGTGCCGCTGCACCTCAGTTGTGTTGCCCTGGCTTACAGGAGTGCTCAACCCAGGCAAGGCCCATCGCTATTTTACCTCCTTTTTCGGCATTGCTCTCTTAACTGAAAGAAAGATAGTCAGGATTTTTGCAGAGGTATTTTATTTCGGCAAATGCTTGAGGTTGGTTTGGAGGGGGCTAATCTGTCGAGGAATCTCCTTCTACCGAAAAAAACAATGGCAGGTGGTGCAAGTGTAGCAAATAAAAGGTATGGCATTAACCAAAGGCAGTAGCAAATTAAGTGGCATGTTCAGAGCCTTGCGGTATCGCAATTACAGGCTCTTTTTTACAGGCCAGGGCATTTCCCTTATTGGTACCTGGATGCAGCAGATTGCCCTCAGCTGGCTGGTGTATCGCCTCACAGATTCTGTATTTCTGCTGGGGGCAGTTACTTTTTGCAGCCAGGTACCCACCTTTTTGCTGGGTCCTTTTGCCGGGGTGGCGGCCGACCGCTTCGATCGTCACAAGGTGTTGCTGGTAACCCAGCTGCTTTCTATGTTGCAGGCCTCCACGCTGGCCGTTCTGGTATTAACCGAGAGCATCGAAATTTGGCATGTACTGGCTTTAAGTGCTGTTCTTGGTTTTATTAATGCCTATGATATTGCCACTCGCCAGGCTTTTGTAATAGAGATGGTCGACAAGCGGGAAGATGTAAGCAATGCCATTGCCCTTAATTCTTCTATGTTTAACCTGGCGCGCCTGGTTGGGCCATCCATTGCGGGGGTACTCATAGCCGCTGTAGGAGAGGGCATGTGTTTCCTGATAAATGCAGTTAGCTACCTGGCCGTGCTGGCCTCCTTAGTTCTTATGCGCCTAAAGCCCTTTGAGCGCGTGGTACAGGAGCGGAAGGCATGGCAGTCGCTGAAAGAAGGCTTTAGCTATGCCTTTGGTTTTGCGCCTATTCGGGCGTTGCTCAGCATTGTTGCCTGCCTGAGCCTGTTCGGGATGCCTTTTAGCGTGCTGATGCCCGTATTTGCACGGGATATATTGCATGGCGGTGCCAACACTTTAGGGTATTTGATGGGGGCTTCAGGGGTAGGGGCGCTAAGCGGTGCGCTGTACCTGGCCCAGCGCAAAAGCGTATTGGGGCTGGGCAGAATCATGATTTTTACCATGTTTACCTTCGGTCTCGGCCTGATTGCTTTTTCGTTTTCCGAAGTGCTGCTGTTGTCGCTGGTTTGTATGCTCTTTAGCGGTTTTGGTATGATAGTAACCATGGCCTCCTGTAATACGCTGCTGCAAACCATTGTGGATGATGATAAGCGCGGGCGCGTAATGAGCTTGTACAGCATGGCCTTTATGGGAATGGCCCCCTTTGGCAGTATGCTGGCCGGCGCCGTAGCAGAGAACATTGGCGTAAATTATACCCTGGCTGCCTGTGGCTTCCTCTGTGCCATCAGCATTATTCCTTTTGCCCTGCACCTGAACGAACTGCGGCAAATGGTAAAACCAATTTTTGAACGGCTGGGCATTCTGCCCGAAATTGCCACCGGACTTCAGTCGGCATCCAACCTTACAACACCGCCTGAAGAACGCTGAGGGATAGGCTATTTTTTTAATTCCGGAGCCCCCTGCCTGGACATTGCGATTTTATTTAAAAATTGCAGACATTCTTCGCTACTGCCGGGGAGTTATACCAAATCGCATGAAGGTAATTCAATAGCATGGGCTAGCAGGTATTGAAGCGCTTGTGTGAACACAAGAAATTTCCCGAAATAAATTTTGTAAAAGCTGCTTCTATTCATCAGGAACGAAGAAAAGCTGATTTTAAAAATAAAACTAATCAATTTTACACAGTCTCGCAAAGGCGCGCAAGGCAAGTGGGTTGGATACCACCGCGGTGGGCAGGCCCGGGTGGTATGGGAGGAGTTTGAGGCAATTTATTGCAAAGCCAGCTGCAGCTTTTTTTTAAGGCATTCCTCTTTAACTTAAGCTGAACTCGGGAATTAAAAGTGCGAAAAATGGCAACAAATGCTTTAATTTAAAGGGAACTATGGATTTGATCCTACGCTGATGGAATCATCCTCCGCCTGGCGACACTCGCAAAAGCAGGGATCTCATGATATTCAGTACAATCCATGCCTGGGATTCCGGAACTCCGTTGCTCTTCGTCCCGAATGACGGTAAATATACGGTCTTGAAAAACCTACAATTTCCGAGTTCACGTTAACTTAGGTGCTTTTCGAACAAAGGTTCCCTGTAGAAGTCTTAACTTGCAGATTAAGTGAATGAAAACTACACCAATGAAATCTATTTTACCTTTACTTTTCCTCTTTTGCTCCGGCCTTTTACCCGAAGCAATGGCCCAGCAGCAACTTACCCTGCGGGTAGATATGAGCGGACAAACCGTGTCGGAGGAGGGCGTGCATGTAGCCGGCTCTTTCCAGTCCGAAGCCGGCTTTGGCGAGGACTGGCAGCCCGGTGCCACGCCATTAACCGATGCCGACAACGATAATATTTATGAAGTAAGCCTCGAGGTGCCGGAGGGGCAGTATCAGTATAAATTTATTAATGGCAACAGCTGGAGTGATGCGCCGGAAGACGGGTTGAGTATCTGTGGTGTAGATGATGGAAGCGGCAATTTAAACCGGGTGGTAAGTGTCGGTACTTCCGATTTGCGGCTCCCGCTAGTTGGGTTTAATGCCTGCAATCCGCAGCTTATTTTTTCGGTGAACATGGGCAACGAAACGGTTTCCGAAGCAGGTGTGCATGTGGCAGGTGATTTCCAGGGCCTGGCCGGCTACGGCAACGACTGGCAGGAAGGAGCAACGCCCCTGCACGACCCCGATGGAGACGGCATTTACGAAGTACGCATTGCACTGCCCGCCGTCGGCATCTTCAACTATAAGTACCTGAACGGCAACAGCTGGGAGGCTGCCGAAACAGTGCCGGAAGCCTGCGCCACTGCCGATGAGAACAGGAACCGGACAATAGAAGCCCTGGCAGAGGTAAACCGAACACCGGTTTACTGCTTTAGCAGCTGCGAAGCCTGCGGGGACGATGATACCCCTCCATCCACCGATTATGAAACCTACTGGTGGAACGATGCGGTATTTTACGAGGTATTTGTTCGTAGCTTTTACGACAGCAATGGCGATGGCAGCGGGGACTTTAAAGGCCTTACCGAAAAATTAGATTACCTCAACGACGGTGATCCCAATACGGACACCGACCTGGGCATAACCGGCATCTGGCTCATGCCCATGATGAAATCCCCCAGCTACCATGGCTACGATGTTACCGACTATAAAGCCACCGAGCCCGACTATGGAAGCATGGCAGACTTTGAAGCTTTTCTGGCAGCAGCCCATGCCCGAGGTATTAAAGTGATTATCGACTTTGTCATGAACCATTCCTCCAGCCAGCACCCCTGGTTTCAACAATCGGCCGGCAGTACCACCAGTGAATACCGCGACTGGTATATCTGGTCAGATACCGACCCCGACATGAGCGGCCCCTGGGGCCAGAAGGTGTGGCATCCCCGCAATGGAGATTACTATTACGGCATTTTCTGGGATGGCATGCCCGACCTGAACTGGGACAATGCCGAACTAAAAGCCAGCATGTGGGACATTACCCGCTTCTGGCTAAATATAGGCGTAGACGGTTACAGAATAGATGCGGTGAAGTACCTGGACGAAGACGGCACCATGCTGGAAAATACACCCGAAACCTTTGCCCTGCTCGAAGAGTTCAATGCCGTAGTAAAAGAAGCCGATGCGGAGGCCTTTACCGTAGGCGAGGCCTGGGCGAACACCCGCTCCATCGTGCCTTATGTGCAAAACGACCGGCTGGATGTGGTCTTTGAGTTCGATCTGGCAGCCGCCATACACCAGAGTGTGCAGTCTGGCAACCCGGCTGCGGTACGTGCCCAGCTGGACCAGGTAAGCAGCCTTTATCCCAAGTTGCAGTATGCCACTTTCCTGACCAATCATGACCAGGACCGGATACTAGGTACCTTCGGAGGAAATATGGACCATATGAAACAGGCCGCTACCTTGTACCTGACGATGCCGGGCGTGCCCTTCCTGTACTATGGAGAAGAGATAGGCATGCTGGGAGCAAAGCCCGACGAAGATATCCGCAAGCCAATGCAGTGGACCCCCGGCAGCAATGCAGGCTTTAGCAGCGGCAACCCCTGGCACAGCATCAACAGCAATTACCAAACTTTTAACGTGCAAACCATGGAAGCCGAGGCCGGCTCCCTGCTCAACCACTATAAAAAGTTAATCAATCTGCGGAATTCTTATGAAGCCCTGAGAAGAGGCTATTATTTACCTGTTGAGGCGAGCAATGCAGACCTCTTTAGCTTTGCCCGGGTGTATGAGGAAGAAGCGGTAGTAATCGTTTCTAATTTAGGCAGCAGTGCCGTTTCCTCTCCCGCTCTTTCGGTGGCTGTTTCTACCCTTCCCGAAGGCACCTACTATGCCACGGACTTGTACAGCAGCAAATCACTGGGTAGGGTAACTGTAGATGCGCAGGGAGCTGTTAGTGGCTGGTCGCCTACAGGCAGTAAACTGGCTTCAAAAGAAAGCTGGATAATCCTGCTCTCCCAGGAGGAGCTCCCAACCGGCCTCCGCGATGCCGAAATGGAGTTCGGGCTGCAGCTGTACCCGAACCCTGCTAAAGAGGAGGTAAATATTCAGTTAAAGCAGACAGCGGGGCAGGACCATCAGCTGGTAGTTTTCGATATCAGTGGAAGGCAGGTGCACGAGGTTCGGTTTTCAGGCGCTTCTTATACGCTGGTTACCAGCGGCTGGAAGGAGGGGGTATATTTCCTGCAGATAGCAGCTGCTGGAACCGCCTCAGGCGGGAGCTCCGGAAGAAAAACTACCGCGATGAAGCGGCTGATGCTTGTTCGTTAGTTCTTTGGATCGCCACCGCGGTTCTACTTTTATATTTGGCGAAGCATTCGCTGTCAGAGGTTTGCGGAGCCATACCTGGCATAAACATCAACTTTATCCAGACGAGGGGAGAGGACCTAGTACGGGGGTGTATTTTTCAGTTGGAGGTCTAAAAGCATTGTCCATCTGGAAAGATACCTCCTGCGTCGGTATGACAACAAAACAACTCTTAGCATCACTCCCGCTTAGCAAGAAGCCTCCTGCTGGCGCGTGGATCCAGCCTCGTGCTGCGTATTAAAAGGCTTCCAGCCTGTGGATTTAAGCAGTTTTTTTAAGGAAACAGGCACTTCTTCCTTCATCGGCTTAGCCTTTACAGGTCCGGCCTGAGGCCTGCACATACTTATCCCGAGGCGGAACCACGCGCTATCCGGGAGGGGGAACGTATGTTTGGGTCAAGGCAATTCTTTTGGTGCCTGCTTACCAGCTAAAAAGAAACCAGGTAAACAATTTACCTCCCCCACAGTCAATGAATGTATAGGGATCAATCGGCTGGCCACGGTGAATGATTTTTTCAGGCCAATGGATGGTTCGTGCTCATTTATTAGTTGTTCATTTCTCTTTTTGCCAATTGTATGATGGAACCTAAAATATGCCTGGTTACCGGCGCCAATGCCGGCATTGGGCTTGAAACTGCTAAGGGCCTCTGTGCCAAGGGGAGCTACCGTGGTGCTGGTTTGTCGTTCGGAGGAAAAGGCACAGCTGGCTATTGCAGAAATATACAGGGGGAGGTTTTCGGGGCCAGGGTCGATTACGTTCTTGCCGACCTTTCCTCCCAAAAGCAGGTACGGCAGCTGGCCGAAAATGTACGGCGCCGCTACGATAAAATTGATGTGCTGATTAATAATGCCGGCAGCTGGGTATCTGATTTTAAGCTTACCGAAGATGGGGTCGAGCGGCAATGGGCCATTAACCACCTTGCCCCTTTTCTTTTAACACACGCCTTGCTCCCTTCCCTGCAGAAGTCGCCCGATGCGCGGGTGATTAATGTAAGCTCCGACTCCCACTTCCAGGGAAAAATCCATTTTAAGGATGTGAACCTGCGCAACAACTACCACGGACTGCGTGCCTATGCCCAGTCGAAGCTGGCCAATGTGCTTTTTACCTTTGCATTTGAAAGGCGAAAAGGGGAACTCCCCGTTTCCATTTATGCCGTACAGCCCGGACTGGTAAAAACCGACATCGGTTTAAAGCACACCACCTCTTTTCATGGCCTCATGTGGAAGCTGCGGCGCCTGGGCGGTGTTTCTCCTGAAAAGGGAGCAGCCACCTCAGTATATTTAGCCTCTGCCGAAGAGGTGAAGGACCTGAGTGGAAAATACTGGGAAAAGTGCCAGCCAAAAGCCGGCCGCCAAAAGGGCCAATGATAAAGAAGCCGCCGCAAGGCTTTGGGAGCTCAGCAAAGAAATGTGCGGAATCAGCGATTATTTTAATGGAAGCTAGTGCGACTAACACGAATTAATTTACGGTTAAGCCCTTTGCTGGCTATGGCACGAAACTGCCTAAAAGTCTTATACAGCATTTTGTAAGGAGTCCGTGCCACTTCGGGAGTAGCAGTTAAACCATCAGGTAATTATTTCTCCGGGCACTTGGGCCTGTTCCTTCCGAAGCAAGCACGGCACCCCGATAGGCAGAGCCTCCTCGTGCTGGTAGTTAGAGACCTCCGGCCGAAAGGGACATGAGACATGATACGTGGAACCTGCCTGCCGGCTGGCAGGCAAAGGCAGGCGTGAGGTAATGCGTTTAAACAGCCTTACTATGTAGCGCCGTCAGGTCGGAGGCCTTCCAATGAATAACAGGAGCCAGGAAGGCTCACACTATCCGGCTATTGAACCGGCTGTCCTCCTTCATGGTCCCGGTACACCCTGAACACGCGCTCAAGGAGTTTCATCTTCAGGCCAGTGGGAAAGAACTTCATGCATTTAACAATGGTCCGGTTAATTTTTCCAGGAACGATAACGGCGCTGCCTTTCAGCAAATAGGTAATAGCCGTTTTTGCCACTGCTTCCGGCATCAGCATTACCATTTTGGCGCGCTTCCCGTGGGCATTGATTCTTTTCAGCCCTTCCGCATTGGTGAGCACAGGGCCGGGGCAAAGTACGGAAACGCTTACTCTGCTTTCGGTGAGCTCTTCGCGCAGGGCCAGCGAAAAAGAATAGATGAAGCTTTTGGTGCCTGTATATACACTTTTGTAGGGGAGGGGCAGGGTAGCTTCCATGCTGCTCATGTTCAGGATAAAAGCAGCCGGCTGCTGTTTAAGCATGGGAAGGAAATGGTAGGTCATGAGCATGAGGGCCTGGTTGTTTAGCTGCAGCATGTTCAGGTACACCTGCTGTGCAATATTTTCAAACCTGCCGCCGGCGCCCATCCCGGCATTATTGATGAGCATATTTACAGCTATGTCCAGTTCCAGGCAGTAGGTATAGAGCGCCTGCACCGCTGCAGGGTCGGTCAGGTCAAGGCCATAGGCCTGTACCTCTACCGGAAAAGCCGCGACTAACTGCTCTTTGGTTTCTTGCAGGGCCGCTTCGGGCAGGGCGACCAGCAAAAGGTTCATGCCCCTGGAAGCACACTCAAAGGCAAAAGCTTTTCCAATGCCCATGCTGGCGCCGGTAATCAGGGTATAGGGTTTATTCTTCATTGGCAACACCTTTTACTTAACAAGAGGGTTTCCGCTGCTATTGTTACAACTCCTGCCACCTCCTGCCACGGAGCAATTTGTCCCGAAAAGGGCAGGCTCCTACGTCTGCTTATTGTCGGCTACTTTTATTGCCTGAGAAAAGGGTGCCCGGGCACTTTAGCCTTTTAAGCCATTCAAACAGTTGTTTTGCCTGTAATTAATGGAGAGCTGCCTCGGCTTGGGTATTTACAATATAATTTATTTTTTGCCTTTCCTCAAAAGAATACCTTCCGGCAGGTCATTACATCAAAAAAACAGGTGGACACATCAGAAAACAAACTTTTTCATTACCGCCTCTTCACATTAAGTATTCCGGTATAATTGTCCACCCTCCTTTTAGGCCAGGTGGTATCTATCTGGTGGTAAATAAAATTCTGTTTCCTTTGCCTCAGTTTATGGAGGTGGTTGGTTTAAGCGTGCTTTTGCTTTGTCCGTTTTGGGAAATTGGCTGGCGGTTTATCTGGACCTGCCCGTTAATAATGGCTTCGGGGTTTTTAATGCGGTGCCCAGTAGCTTTTTCCCAGTTGTTAATAATGGCCAGCAGGTCGGCCAGGGCCATGCGATCAGGGTTATTGGCTGGTAAGGCATTGGCCTGGCTGGTAATAATGGTACTGACCTGTGCTTCTTTGTCCGGATTGTAATCTCCCAGCTCAATGCGCCGCAGAAGGGTGTTCATGGGGGGGGCAATATCCAGTAAACCCTCTGCTTTGCTGTGGGCGCTAATCCCTACTTTTTTGCCTATATTGGTCAGGCGTTCACCCGGGGTGTTGCCGTTACAACGCATGAACTGTACCAGGGGAGAGTCGTACGAAATTACCTGATAAAACCAGGACATCATCATTACCGAGGCATACTCCATGCGTGAGAGGTTGAAGTAGCGGTAGTTCTCAAAGCTGATTTCCGTGGTGCGGCGCGACATCAGCATCTCCTGCATTTTTTGTGCAGTATCGCAAATGCTGTACAAATCGGTGCTGTTAGGACCTACCGCGTTTTTTGCATTGGCATACGCCTGCCAGATTTCTGATAGAAAGCGTTCGAAAAGCACAATAAATCCCTGGTTGTTGAATTCGGCTTTGTAATAATCCACCACTGCATTGCTTTGCATATGGCCGAAAGCCAGGTCCATGCCAAACAGCCGGAAGTATGCATTGCGCCGGGCGGCTTCGGCATCGGACTGAATTTTACTGTTGATGTTCCAGAAGCTAAATCCACTCAGGTATTTGAAAAAGAGGTGCTCGGTGTTCATGATCCACTGGAAGGCCAGGCGATTATCAGCGGTTGTGGCTTTTTGCAGCTTTTCATCATGCTGATAAAGGACCAGCAGTTTTTCCATAATTTGTACCACGCGGGTATTTTCTACCAGGTAGGCATAAATCAGGTGGTAAGGAGGTACCAGCTCATTATTGATGCGAAAGGCTGTAACGATGGTATTGGTTTGATCCGCATAGTTACGTCCATAAACCATGTCGGCCCAATGTTTTTGAATGGCCTGGTCAATAAGGGAAGGCTCGTCGAGGCTGGTAAAGGCCTCAATAACGTTGATGTCATAGGCATAAAAGCCACCCTGATTTATCGGGTCAGGATTACTGAGAAGCACCTGAGGAAATAACGAATAGGTGGGGTTTAGCCCATTAAAGCCATTGACCTGGTTCAGGCTAGTAAATACTAAATTGTTGATGATGTCCATGGTAGGCTAAGGTTTAACAGGTTAAGGCTTCTCTTTAACTGGTACATTGCTTTTTGTATCCTTACGTGGTTTGTTGTGGTCGCCCCGGGAGGTTTTATCCACCAGGTTTACTGAAGAAGCGGTAAGGGCGTTTCTTCGGCGAACAACGCTGGTAGAGAGAACGCTTTGTTTATCGTACTGCATTTGCTGAGGCGCTTGGTCCATATTTTTCCTGGCCAGTTCCTGCTCCAGCTTTTCAAGCTTTCTTTCCATATTCATTTTGTCGGTTAAATATGGTCCCAGGTCGTAGCCTTTATCTCGTGCACTCTTAATATCGCTTTGGAGCATCTGCAGTGCCTTTCGCATATTTTCTGCTTCTTCCTGCAGCGGGTTGGTGTGTGATGATGTTCTCATAAAGAAACTCAGTAATTAGTTTAAAGAAATAGCATATCCCAGTCGCGCCATCCAATCTTCCTGCTGGCGATACAGGGGAGTTAAACGTTCTGTTTGGGTTGCAATTTGATAGCCGTTCAGGGCCAGCAGGCGCATAGCTTCTTTCCATATCCAGGCATGTGACTGAAAAAGAGCGGGTCCGCCCAGGTAAGCCAGCTTTTCCAGTGCCCGGGGGCTTACTTCCTGAGGAGACACCAGCCGGCTTAGCGCCTGGGTGTGGAATGCGTGAAATGGGTGATTTACCAGGAGGCCTGCCACCGTGGAAAGGTAAGGCAGGCACAGCCTGATGAGCTTTGCGGAAGGAAAAGGGGTTTGTTCCAGCGGATATTCTGCTGTAAAGCTGGCCTCGAGCTCATCCCAGGGGCCGCTGCCGTACGCTTGCCTACAAAATTGAATATTCAGGAGCACACGCAAATAGGCTATGGGGTGTGGATCGCCCATGCGGTAGGCAAAAACCATTCCCGGGCTGCCGCTTACCACGTCGTGTAAAGCAGCTACGGAAGCATATCCTGTATGTACAAAAGCAAAGGCATCGGCGGCCATTTCACTTGCCCAGCTGGCAAACACCTCACCAACCAGGGCAGCTTTAGGATTAATTTTTTGCCGGATTACCTGTGCCAACTCCTCATTCCAATGGAGAATGTGGGCAATCTGGTGCCCGGTTTCGTGGATAATAGCCGTTGGCCGGAAGAGATTATGCTGGGTGATTTTGATGGCGGCAACAGGGCTTAACCTACCATCCCACAAGCGCAAGCCTGCTTTTAAAATAGCGGCTCCAACCCCTTTGTCTACATAAGTAATAAGGGGTGGAACAGCCTGCCCCAGGGGGAGCAATATGGCTTCCATACTTTTGGTAGACAGGGTGTCGCAGGCCCGCAGCAGAGCCGACACCCGTTCGGTGGTTCGGCTATTGATGGCAATGGTGAAGAAATGAATGGTTTCTTCCACTTTTAAGTAGCGTTCCCGAAGGTTTAGCACGCCTTTTTTTACAGTATCAGCCGGCTGTTTCCCCTCGTTTATCTGCTGCTTTAAGAGCAGGCCAAAGGCCACCACCTCTGCTATCCGCTGCTGCAGAGACTCCTTCAGCAGGCTTCCGGTGGAGAATTGCAGGCCCTGCCAGGCCTGCTTGCTGGCAAGGTGATCGAGGCTGGCCAGGCGCTGGCTGGCCAGCAGCCAGTGATTTGCCTGCCGGGCGAGCGACCCCTGTGTTTCCGTTGGTTGGGTGCGTACCATCTTAGTCGAAATTTTTACCGGCTTTCATTACCACGTCGGGTGTTGGAATGCTGGGGAGAGCGATGTCTCTAAGGTTGCCTATGGATAACTTTCCGCGCAGCGCATTGATGGCAGCGGCAATCGTAGACATGCCCGGAATGTTTGACCAGATGATTTTAATGGTGACACCATCCTGTGCGGAGGCCTGTTCCTGAATAAATTCTGCTTTACGGGCTTTAAAATAATTAACCACTGCTTTGTAGGCCATTTCGCTAAGCTTCACTATCAGCTTTTGAATCACTGCTTTAATGGCATCTTTGGCGGCATTAATGGCCAGTCCACCCAGGGCGCGTCCTGCAGTACCCAACCATTGTTCCTGGGGGTCTTCTATTTCATCGAGGTACTGCTCCGGTAGCGCCTCATGAACAAGCTTAACTTTGCTGCCTACATTCCTAATCAGGATGCCATTGAGTACGTCGCGTACCGAGCGTCGGATGCTTAAGGCTGCGCCCAGGTAATCGTTGCGGTTTAATTTTTCTGCTACGCTGCGCGCCTCTTCTTCACTGAAGAAGTAGTTAAAGCGAATCTCCGCCCTGGGGAAGTTAATAACCCCCTGAATGTCGCTCGGGCGCGCATGCTTTGGAGGCGGAGGGGCAATTACCTTGCCTTTGCCGGGGTCTTGTTTTGGTGCAGGTGGTATGCTGCGGGCGCCTGGAATTTCCAGAAAGTAAAAACGCTGGCCTATTCCAATTAGGTGTCGGGAATTTAAAAACCTGGAAGAAACTCCTTTGCCCAGGCCGGGTTCTTTTAGCAGAAGGCTGGCTGCCTGCGGTGTTAATGGGTGGAGCTGACTCCAGGCGGCTTTAAGACCTGAGTTGAGCCCGCTTACCTTTTCAGATTTGCTGATCTTGCTAAGCCAGGTGCCGGGGATAGCTTCATACAAATGCACCCGGGCTTTTACAGGTTTTTTAATGTTCAGGCTAAGCTGATCGCGTAGGAAGCTGCTTAAAGGCAAGCCCCGGAAGGTATGGACCGATGAGCTTGCCTGAGGAGACAGGCTAATGTCAAATATTTTAGAGTACTTTTTATATAGAGGCCTTGAGCCATGGCGCGGCATCATGAGCCAAACGCCATCCTGTTGGGAGCGCCGAAGCTCTTCCCGTATGTAGCTGGCAGGAAAGTTGTTGGCAGCAGCTGTTTCAAAGGCTTCCAGCATCCTTACACTTAAGGTTTCCTGATCGTCCAGCTCTTCTTCACTCAGCTCGCCAACTTCTAACATGGTATCCTGGATAGCATTGGCAATGGCTTCATAGGCCAGTTGCGGGGAGTTACGCTCCATAGTTTCGAACCCAATCAGTCCCATACCCGTATCGATGATTTTTACAGCCAGGGGCTTAGCTACGGAAGAAGGAATGTATTTTCTGACAAGGCGGGCCAGCAGGCCGGCCAGGAAGTTAATAACCCGTTTGCGGCCAATAATATTAATTCCCATCTTAATAACAGGCTTTAACGCCAGAATGGCTGCGGGAAGAAACCGCTCAATCGCCGGAGTTGGATCGCTGCCTTCCGGGAGGTCACTTAGTTCCTGTATAAACTTTTCGCGCGCTTCGTCAAGGGAGGGAACCTGGTCGGCCAGGTAAGCTTCCTCCTGCTCCAGTGAATCCAGGGCCTGTTCATATTCCATGGCTACCCTTTCGGCCTCATTCTCTTCGGGAGAAAATACCAGGTGGGCTAACAGGTTATTATATTCCTCCTGTATGCTACCCAGGTCAGCAGTTTCTGCAGCCTCCCTGTTGAAGGGATCATTTTCAGGAGTTTCGAGCTTCAGAAATCTTTTTGCCAGTTTGCGGGCATGCCCCCTGAGATTTGCGGGGAGTTTATTGATGGCAAACCTTAAAACCCGTTTTAACAGCGGCCTGATAAGGGCTTTTAATTTACCCAGAATGAGGTTAATGGGTAAGAGCTTTCCTACAGCGCTAATGCCTTTCTTTGCCAGCTGAACCCCCTTTTTCACCACGGACTTAACCTTATTAAAGATCTTTCCGAAAAATTGTTCCTGAACAGGGCTTAGCTGGTTGTTCGAAAAGAGTAAGGACTCGAAGATCTGGTCAACCTCATTTTCGGTATAGGAGGCTAGCGGATTGCCTGAGAAGCGTTGGGTAAGGGAGTCGAAGAGTGCTTCGTGTTCCTGGTAGATAGGGGAAAAGTAAGCTTCGGCCTGTTGATAAACAAAGGGCTGAAACTGACCACCCATCGCCGTTTCGTTCGAAACTTTACTGCTCCAGCGGTCCTCCAGTTCAGAAGCCATCTCATAGAGCACCGTATCAAATTCCTGGTCTTCCAGCTCGGCTAACAGTTGAACGTATTCTTCTGCCAGTGGAGAGGTTTCCTGCCCCGCCTCCGCCTCTTCGAAGGTGCTGCGAAAGGGCGATTCCAGTTCGGTGAAAAATTTTTCTGCCAGCGAATCATAGGCGGGCTCCTCCGCTTCTTTTCCATGGGCTGGATGTGGCGGGTCATCGGTAAAAGGAGTTTCGTATTGTGCCAGCTGATCCTGGATGCCATTATTTCCCTGCGTATACATAAGTCGCGTGATTTAAGGTTCTTCTTAAAGGTCCGGGCTTTTGTAAACAGGAACAATCACCCAAAAGGGTGAAAGTGAGTAGGTTATGGAGGGTGTTAGGGGTCTTGCTTATCGAAGAAGGTCTGATGGTAATAGGTAACCAGGGCTGCCGTATTGCGCGCTCCGGTTTTTGTTAAGATATGCCCACGGTGCGATTTTACGGTTTCAGTGCTGATGAAAAGCCTTTCAGCAATTTCTGGGTTCGTAAGGCCCTGCATGATCAGCCCCAGTATTTCAGTTTCCCTTTTCGAGAGTTTCAGGGTGTTTATTTCTGCTGTTTTCTTTAATGATTTCTTTAGTAATAAGACGATGTTTTCAGGGGAGGACACCTCTGCCTGGCATTTAATAACCAGGTGGTTTGCATAGGGGCGTAACAGACAAATCAGCTCATGGAGTTTATGAAATAATGCCTGCTCACTGTCCTGATTCCATTCATCCGTAGTAAAAAACTCCAAAGTTTCTTCAGGCTTCGTGCGGGTATGCAGCGCTATTTCAAGAAGAGTAGACAAGGGTTGGGAAAGTTAAAAAAAATCATGAATAGTCCATAAATAACTGAATGTCAGGAAAAAAGAACGTATTGTCAAGTAAAGTGCAGGATTTGTTTAGCCTGGGTTTATTGGCTGGAAGCAGTGGGTGTATCCCGCAATAGCCCATATCCGGCCGAACGTACCAAAAGCAAATGCAGCCGGGCAGGCGCAAAGAGTGTCCTCAGCAGGCTGAGCCACCACCAATTGTTTAGTAAAAGCCCGCTTCCCAGCTGATGGAGGAGGGGTGAGCAGCTGATAATGGTATAAGTACCTTTACTTTTTTATTTGAATTGAGGAAAGAAAAGGAGCCGGTTAGTGCCAAAAAGGATAGGCTACCGGTTTTTGTCCGGTAGCCTGGGGACTCCTCTTTTTACAGGTATCCATTTTTTACCATAAAAGCAGCCGCATCTTTCGCTGCCTTCGTATTCTTTTCCGATTGCTGGTTAACAGCGTATTCCGTCCGGTTAAGATTTCTTCCTTCCTGGTACAGGAATAGTTCGGGGAAAGACTCGAACAAGTCAATATAGCCTGCAATCAGGTAGTCGGTTTGCCTGCCATCCTGCTCAATGGGAGCGGAAAGCTTTTTGAAAATCTTCACCCGATGCTGTTTGGCAGGATCTGAGATGCTCGCGCCAGGATTGTGCGTATAGCTTATTTTGCCAATAACCAGTGGATCGCCATTTCCGTCTTTTCCCTGTATAATGGCGATATCAGAAGATTGGGTAAACGTACCAAAGGTAAGTGGTTCTGTCGGATCTCTTTTAATATGGTTAGCGGCCAGATTGTCTTTATAAAAGGAGATAAAATCCAGGAGCTCCAGGGTATCTGCGTGCAGCTGCTGGCTATAATCTTCTAACTTTGCCAGTTCCTCTTCATGGAGGCCGTCTTCATAAAAGTGTATTTCTTTTTTTTCAAATTCATATCTGAGAAACTGTTTTGTATTAAAGTAGTTGTTGGTTACCTTCAGCATAATGGTTTTATCCAGCTGGGGGAAGTAAAAATTGTACCAGGAAAGGGGGGCAGTGCCGGGAATGTCAGACTTGTAGCGGCCATTTGAAACAAGCAGGGTGGGGGTGCCATCCATGGTTGTAAGGGTAAGGGCTGCCTGGCTTAGGTTTACTTTTCCTTCTACTTTGGCTACAGGTACTTTGTCTTTTTGAAGTATATCTTTTTTTAGCTTGTACTTCTGCCCGAAGGCAGCGAAAGAAAAGAGGCATAATAAAATCAGTAGGCAATTTTTCATTTTGCTGAGTTAAGTTTGTTAATTTGGATGATGGTTTTAAGCAGGTGCTGCAGGCGCAGTCTCTCTCCTGTTCCTATTGATTCTCAAAATAAGTAAATGTCAAGCTTATATAATGACAAAGGTTTAATCAATCCCTACATCCTTTTAGGAGCTGTAAACCACCTGCCTTTGGGAAAAAATAGAAAAGGAGTCTTTTTGTAAGCGATTGATTAGCAGGAAGGTGTTGGCAGTGGTCTTCTTCCCTGAAGGTTTTGTGGGGTGGTCAGGGGAAGATAAGTGGAGCGTTAGGTGCTGTTTTAGTACATCTATTTGCATTATCGCAGCAAGCAAAATTTTAGATTTCCGGAGCCCCACCCTTAAACACCGCCTTTACATGCCATGGGAGGAATTCCGGCTCCGGGTAAAGCATCTTCTTTTGAGACAAAGCCGGTATTGCCCCGCTGAATTTCGCCCAGGGCCAGTAGCATGCGCAGGGGCTTTTGTGCTGCCCGTACCCTTTTGCGCTGCCCGGTATGAATACTTTCGAACTGCTGAAGGATGTGCTGATCGTTTATTTTTTAAATAACATCGCCCTATAATCTACTGCTAATCCTGATTGCTGTCGAGGAGCTAGTCGGGGTGCTGCAGTTTGCCGTACTTGTCGTTTTTGGTGCTAAACCATTCACCGGTAAAATGGAGCGCTACCAGCACTTGAACTATGTTTACTTTTGCTTAACTTGTTTTAAAGCACCTTGTGTATGCAAACACTTAGCTCCCAACTCTCCCATCAACCGAAAACGGGCGGGCGTACCGCCCTGCTGTCGGCTGGTATTGCCGGATTGCTGCTGCTGTTTCAACTCCTGTTTAACCTTTTGGATAGCTATGGCATCTTTCGGGATGAATTCTACTACCTGGCCGCTGCCAGGAGGCTTGCCTGGGGCTATGTAGACCAGCCGCCTCTTTCTATTTTTCTGTTAAAGCTGCAAACGGTGCTGCTGGGCGATAGCCTGTTTGCGCTGCGGGTACTGCCTGCCCTGGCGCTTGCGGGTACAGTATTCCTGAGTGGGCGCATGGCTGGACTGCTCGGCGGTGGTGTATGGGCCGTTGTGCTGGCGTGTGCTGCAGTAGCTACTGCACCTATTTACCTGGCCATGGGTAGCTACTACTCCATGAATAGTATCGACATTTTCCTGTGGTCGGCAGCGGCCTTCCTGCTGCTCCTCATTTGCAGAAATCCCACGCCCCGGCGCTGGCTGCTGTTGGGGCTTGTGTTGGGCCTGGGTTTGCTCAATAAAGTAGGGGTGCTCTGGCTGGGAGCCGGTTTGTTGGCTGGCCTGCTGCTGACAGACCTGCGCAGGCAGTTGCTCACCCCCTGGCCTTATCTGGCTGCGGGCATTGCATTTGCTTTTTTCCTGCCTTTTGTCGGCTGGAACATCAGGCATGATTTTGCGCACCTGGAATTTATGCAAAATGCCATGGCGCTTAAATACGATGGAATTAGCCGGTTCGATTTTATCGCAGGTTTTTTCCTGATGCTCAATCCGCTCGCCCTGTTGCTTTGGTTGCCGGGATTATACTTTTTTCTATGGAGCAGGCAGGGCCACAATTACCGTTCGCTGGGAATTATTTTCTTAACTGTTTTTCTAATCCTGCTAATCAATGGGAGCAGCAAGCCGGAGTATTTGGCTCCTGCCTTTCCTGTTATGCTGGCAGGAGGTGCCGTATTTCTGGAAGAGAAGTTTAGCCAGGGCCACCGCCGGTGGGCAATTTTTTCGGTACTGGCTCTTTTGTTGCTATGTGCTGCCCTGCTCGCTCCTGTATTCAGGCCCATACTACCTGTCGGTTCTTTTGTTCGGTATAGCAGGGCCCTGGGAATTTCGCTAAGCAGCAGCGAAGGAAAGGAGCAAAAGGAGCTACACCAGTTTTATGCCGATCGTTTTGGCTGGAAGGAAATGGCAGCGAAAGCCTCCGGGATATATACCACTTTGCCTGCCTCTGAACAGGCCCATACCTATGTTTATACCCAGAATTACGGGGAAGCGGGTGCGTTGGAGTATTACCAGGGGCAGTACCCCTTACCACCCGTGCTGTCGGGCCACAATGCCTACTGGCACTGGGGTGGAGGGGTAGATGCGGAGCAATATACGTTTATTATCATTGGCGGCGACAAGAGAGACCACCAGAAGGCTTTTGCAGATGTAGCAGAAGTGGCGGTTCACCAGTCGCGCTATGCGATGCCCTACGAAGACAAGCTTCCGCTCTACCTCTGCCGCAGTCCAAAACTTCCCTTGGCAAGCCGGTGGCCGCATGTAAAACATTTTGATTAAAATGGAGCCGACCTAGGGAAATGCGCTGGCCGGTGAAGCATACATCCTGCAAAAGGTTTTTAGCGTTCTCCTTCTGCTGCTTCTCAGCCTTCCACCAGACGATAAATTCAGGAGTAAGCAGGGAGTGAAAGCAAATCAGCAGCACAACTTTTAGCAGACCTGCGGCTGAGAGAAGGGACTGTAAAAGACTGCTAAAGTAAAACCGCTGCTTTTGTCCGATGTCTGTTTAAAAGGGGCGGCAGTGGTGAAGTGTTGAGGGAGAGGAACAGCACCTTCAACAATTTTCAGATCCCAAAATAATAGCCTGTTCGCCTGCCACAGGAAAGGTTTTGTACATTTTTAGACCCTGATTAAGCTAAGTTATAATGCACCCTTAGGAGCGTTTTTAAAAGCCTGTCAGGAGTGTTTTTTAGACTATCATGCTTGAAATCCTGAAGAAGAAATTCTACCTTTATTTGACACATAATCAATCAGTTAAAGGTTTTGTGTAACGGTATTTTTTAAACTTTTCTAAGGATGGGAGCAACTCCAAAACCGAATGCTGCCGCAGTGGAGGAGCCGTACTTTACGGCCTCTGTGTCAACCGGGAAAAACGAAGAGCAGGCGCTGGCAGATTCAAAACCGGCAAGTGCATTAAGGATTCATTCCTGGTGCACCAGGCTGACTGCTGTCCCGGGAAGGAAAAATGCCAGGCAGCCGGCCCCCCTTGCACCCGCCTTTCAAAAACGCATCAGGTGCCGGAAAACCTCCCGAAATGGTTTAGCTGGCGCCCCTCTATATCAAATTTTTTCATTTAAATACGCTGCGTCATGAACAAAAGAATGTTACTGCTAATCTTCCTGGTACCTTTTTTCGCAGGCTGTGAAAGACTGGAGGAGGAACTGGAGAAATGGAAGGACAAAGACAAACCGGATGAGCAGGAGCCCATTGCTGAAAATCTCCTTAAAAATGCTGATTTCGAAGAAGTTATTGACTTTAGCCTGGCGGAGGGGGACTGGGTAAAAGCAGGGTGGAAACCCGATTTGGGACAATATGAATGGGCTCCGGATATTGGCCGGAACAATAGCGGAGGGATAAGCCTGGAAGCAGGAGGGAGCATGCCAAACGACATTGCGATAATTCAGACCGTTCAACTGGACCCTGATAAATATTACCGTGCAAGTGCCTGGGTAAAAACCGAACAGGTGCAGGATGGGAAAGGCGCCAGTATAGGCTTGTACAATACCTGGCTTAGCAGCGATGGCATAACAGGGACCAGCGACTGGCAGCAAATAAGCTTCGACTTTGTACCGCCGGCTTCCGGTGAGGTGGTAATTGCCAGCCGGTTGGGGCACTGGTCGGCAGTATCTTCGGGGAAAGTGTATTTTGATGATCTGGTATTGGAAGAGGTAGAGAAATATGTAGAGGCCGGCGAATATCTGCGCCTGGTAATTGACGAGGAAGATGCAGCCGTGGTAAACCCGGAAACCATTGAGAACTGGATTGGTAACCTGGACAGGGCTTACGAAAAATACGGGGAGCTGATGGGGGCCTTTCCTTATGAGGGGGAGCGCATTACCATCCAGTCGGTAGAAGCCTATCCCGGGGGCTGGGCAGTAGCGGGCAATCCTATCCTGTGGCACCGGCCTTATGTGCAGGAAGAACTGCGTAGAATTGAAAACACCGGCAGCTGGTCTTTTGGCATCATGCACGAACTGGGCCATGATTTTGCCCTGCAAGAAGCCAACAGAAGCTGGATATGGAATGAAGAAATGTTTGCCAATTTGAGAATGTATTACGTGGTGGAGGAGCTAAATGCCGCCATTCATCAGGGAAGCAGGGTGTATACCGGCAGCGAACTCAAGGAATATTACAAAACCGACGCAGGGGAAAACTATGCCGAAGGAATTGCAATGGGCATTCCCCAAGGCCACGATGGCCTGATGTATACGCTCATTCGTATCAAAGACCAGGTGGGCTGGGAGCCCTTCCGGCAAAGCATTCAGGATTTGAATGCCTCCAACCTAACCCCAGCTACCCGCTGGGAAAGCTTTAACCTTTTCCTCGACAAGCTTACCCACTATTCAGCTCAGGATGTGCGCGCCACCTATGTGCCGGGCGAGCTGGAAACCATTGAGCAGCTACTTAAGCCATAGCAGAAGGGGGAGTCATACATTGGCTCACCTTTTCCCCAAGTCTGGTAAAAAAAGTGGAATTGACGGTTGCTAAGCAAAATTGGAAAATTGACAGGGTCAGCGACATGGGTGTTTCGGGCGGAGTCAAAATAAAAACCCTTCAGAGCTTATTCCTGAAGGGTTTTTAGATTTTTTAGTAAAGGAGGAGGGTTCTTCCTACATTAAACAGCAAGAGCAGAAAAAAATACATTTGCTTTCTGTTCGGGAAAATAAGAAGGATGAGTTTTGCTTTACTTCAACTTATCATTTCTTAGGCCTGTAAAATACCGCTCCCATAAAGGATCTAAACCCATGAGTATTAATTGGGAATTGGAAGAACCAATTGCCAGCTTATTTGTGGAAAGCTGCTGCCAAAATGGCTGGAGGACAGGCTTACCAGTAGACTACACCTATTCCCTGCCCGGGGGGGTGGCCCCCTCATATCACTACAAGGTGCTTGCTCTCTCCCCTTCCGCCACAGACGACGAGGTGCGCAAGGCGTTTCGGCAACGTGCCCTGGATACTCACCCGGATCGCCACCCCAATGACCCCGAGGCCAGTGCGAAGTTCCGGGAGGCCGTGCAAGCGTATGAAGCCATTCTGAGTGGTGCGGCGGCTGGCACGGGTAGCGAAAGCATCACATTTGAGATCAGCATGCCAGGCTACTTGACCACCATCTACGGTATCGCGGTCTCCCATGACGGGAGGGAATGTGTGATTGCCGCCAGCGACGGCAGCCTCACCTACCTAGATGAGCGCGGCCGGGCTACCAAACGCCTGGTGGCGAGCGAAGGTGCCGGCTACCTCTCAAGCACGCCCGACCTGAGCCGCATCGTCTACGCTCATTGGCAAGGCTTCAACTTCTACTCGCCGCAAGGCCTGCTCTCGACCTACCCCGGCGAGAACTTGTATCAGATGCGCATGTCGCCCGACGGTCAGTTGGTGGTCGCCTGGAACAAGAAGGAGTTTCACCTCTTCACCACGGACGGCCAGCCGACCGCCGAGCTTGAGTTTGCCCGCAACATCTCTGATGTGGTCTTTACCTCGCCAAAAGAAGTAACTGTGGCGGCGGGCAAGATCATTACATTGGCGATTCACTAAGCGGGTTGCCAAAAGGTCTAGACCGACTGGCGGGTAGAATGCCCTGCGGCGGGACGTCCCCATGACCGTAAGGCAGGGCAAGATACGGCTTCAAGTAAACCTCACGGATGTTGACTGAACGGACGGGCGTTCTGTACCGCCATACACGAAGGCTCGCCTCCGCTTCTTGCCCTGAGGGCCG
>CAWIFH010000021.1:0-184554 GCA_963835365.1 uncultured Cytophagales bacterium | reverse complement strand
GCTATTTCGGTTTGACCATGCCAAGGATTTCGGTCAAACAGTGCCACTTTGAAAGATGCTGCAAAGTAGTTAAAATTAGTTATTCGTTTTTTAAAATTCCTTTTCTTAATGACTCTCCTTTCAGATCAATTCTGTGGGAGGAGTTTACGAGCCTGTCTAGAATAGCATCGGCAATAGTACCTTCCCCAATGATATCATACCAGGCAGAGACGGGGATTTGCGAAGACACAATAGTAGCCATCTGATTAAACCTATCATCGATAATATCCATGAGGGCCTCTCTTGCATGACTATCAAAAGCCTGCAAACCAAAATCATCTAAAATAAGCAGTTCCACAGATGATAGCTTTTTGAGCTCTCGGATATAGGTACCATCTACTTTTGAGAGCTTTAGTTTGGCCAGTAAGCGGGCGGTGTTGGTATAGAGCACTTTTTTGCCCATCAGGCAAGCCTGGTGAGCAAGCGCCTGTGCCAGATAGCTTTTGCCTACTCCGGAAGCTCCGGTGAGAATGATGTTTTCTTTTCTGTTTATAAAATCCAGTGTGCTTAAGCGGTTAAACATGTTCTTGTCCAGGTTTCTGGCCTCAGCAAAACTTACCTCAGCAATGGAAGCTTTCTGGCGAAAGCCAGCCTGATGCAGCAGGCGGGTAATTTTCTTATTTTGTCGGTCTTCCCATTCATGGTCAGCCAAAAGGGCAAGATATTCATCCGGACTCAGCTCGTTGAGCCGGTTGTTTTTTACGTGCTGAAGGTGCAGTTCTGCCATGGCAGAAAGACGCATCCCCTTTAGTTTTTCTACTGTTTGATTGTTGTTCATCTGTTTATATTTAGTGATTATTTAAAAGCCTGAGCCCCGCGAATATTAGCGTGGGCAGGAATATGAGACTTATCTGTGTGCTCTTTTTGAACATCTAAAGAGTCGCTGTCAAGCCTGTTTTCCAGGATGTTCTTAATGCGGGTGTAGGATATTGCCTGTCCATAGACAGCACGCCTGCAGGCATTATTGAGCCTTTCTGAACCATAGAGACGATGAAGCTGAATAATACCCATTGCCTTTTTGTAGGCGGTTTCCGGGTAATCACAATGAACAAACAAGGCTTTTACACAGGCCTCTACATCAGGACCATGCTTAGCTGCCTTTTTCTGGAAATATTCCGGACTCCAGTCCGAATAATCCTTATGGGTACTGCTTAAATGAGATTTATTGGTGTTATACAGACCGATTGAAGAATTACGGGAGTGCATGGCAATCCGCTCATGGTAATGGTAGACTTCAACAGTGGACCCAGTATAGTGGATAAGGGTGGATTTGCCAATGTAGCGGTAAGGCACACTGTAATAGCTTTTGTCCGGTGAGAAGTAAACATAGCCTATTTTCTGCACCTTCGCTCTTACGTAGTCCTTCAACTGGTATTTTCCGGAAGGGAGCGGTTTTAAATACTGCCGCTCTACAGACTGGAAAAGCTCTTTTCTGCTGGCTGCTTTTCGCTGGAAAAGCAGGTCGTTATACGTGCCGAGTAGTTTGCGTATCTCTTTATTGAGGTCCTGCAAAGAGAAAAAGGTCATTTCCCGGATGGGGTAATATATACGCTGGTAGCTTAGCTGTACTGCATTCTCCACAAGTGCTTTGTCCTGTGGGGAATAGCTTCTGGTGGGGTTGATTACACAGTTGTAATGATGAGCTAACTCCTTAAACGAGCGGTTAATGTCCGGCTCATATTTACTGGCCCGGGTGACGGCTGACTTTAAATTATCCGAGACAATAGCTTTGGGTACTCCTCCGTAAAAGGCCAGTGCATTATTCATGCAGGTAACCAGGTCTTCCCGCTTTTGGCTCATGCAAGCTTCCACGTAGGTATACTGGCTGTTAGGAAGGATGGCAACAAAAACTTCAACAGCTATCTGCTCTCCTGTTTCTTTATCAGTGATATGCAGCTTTGAACCGGCAAAGTCAATGAAAAGCTCCTTCCCGGGCTCATGCTCTAGCTTCATAGAACCCTTTGCCGTAGCATATTTACGGTTGTAATGTTCCATGAACTGGGTATAGCTGTAGGGCTTTTTTGCCTGCTGGCGGTATTCGTTGTAGTGGTAGAGAAAAGTGAAACCAGGATGGTTACGGGCCTGGTTAACCTTCTCAAAATACACCATCAGTTCATTAAAGCGGTCATTAATGATGGTAGTATAGGAGGGAAACAGCTCTTTTAAAGCGCGCTGTTCAAATCGTAGCAGTTCTTTTGGTTCATAATCAGAAGCCTGAATGAGCTTCATGTACGAATTGACTGTATTGCGGGAAATTCCAAGGGTAGCGCCGATGGCACGGTTGCTAAATCCATCCAGATGTAAGGTGATAATTTGTTTTATGTCCATAGGATCAAGTGTATTTGCCATATCGCTTTTTATTTTACGATATAGCCTGTTTTGCTTGATCTTTCAAAGTGACACGCGGTGCCTGGCACAAATCGAACCGGAATCAGGAAATCTTGTCTTTCCTTTTTGGCACAGTTTGAACCGGAATTACTGGCACTAACAAACCGAAATCATTGGCACAAATCGAACCGAATTAGCCAAGTGCAGGCCATTTTTGCAAATGGCACCGCCGTTGATTTTTTTTACGCTCTGAAGGGGCAGGAGCAGGTAAAAATTTATCCTGTAGAAATCCCCCTTCAACTCCCGGAGGGCTATTTGTTAAGGAGTGAAATTGGCGGTACTGGAAAGTTTATTTTAGATGTGCATCTGGGAAAGCTGGCAAGGACCCTCAGAATGCTTGGATTTGACTGCTATTATGAAAACGAGCAGTCAGATCAGGAAATCGCTGCCAGGGCGGAGAGGGAGGACCGCATTGTGCTTAGCAGGGATGTTGGCTTATTAAAACACAAGGTAATTCAGCAGGGCCATTGGCTGCGTTCTCAAAATCCGGAGGAGCAGCTAAGGGAGGTAATTCACTATTATAAACTGGTAGATAAGTTCCGGCCATTTACGCGCTGTTTAGCCTGTAATGGGAATATCGTAGAAACAGAAAAAGCAAAAGTAGTTCATCGCTTGCCGCCAAAAACAAGGCAGTATTACAAGGACTTTTTTCAGTGCCTTTCCTGTGAAAAAGTGTACTGGAAAGGCTCCCACTATGAACAAATGAAGGCATCCCTGAATGCCCTCCGGAAAAAAGAGACTGCTTCCAATATCCTGAACCCTTCTGATAAAGTACCAGACCTTTAATTTTCAGGATTAGAAGAGGTGCTTTCTCCTGCGCGGCGGCCATATTTTGCAAAAATAATGGTTACAGCATCTTTTATTTCCTGCTCCCTATTTTTGGTTTGGGTGTCTAATACCCCGGTAGCATAGCCCTGCCAAACTAACTGGTGTTGGTTCTGGTCAATTAAGTCAATAACAATATCCCCTTCCTTATTGGTATTTGTAGTAGGGCCCCAGTAATAATAGCCTCTGTAGGGGTAGTAATTCTGGTTAGTAGTTCTCTCTTCTACCAGTACCTGTGCATTTACGAGTAGGTCGGGATTTTCGCTGGATAAGGTGTAGCCCCGGGCTTCCATTTCCCGCTGAATAGCCTGTTTTAATCTTTTTTTATTGAGCGTATTATAAAAAAGAGGTTCGCGTTCCCCTTCATCTTCATCGTCATTTCTCATTTGAAATTCATCTGTCCAGAAAAAGGTACGGTACTGGCTAAAGTCTGCGTCTCTGTCATAATCGGTTATTACGGATGAGGTAGTGGCACAACCTACCACCATAAAAGCGCAAATGAAAAGAAAGATAGCCAATCGTAAGGATCTCATTGCCAGTTGTTTTTGTTGTGAAAGAATGCTTTTAAATACGCGAGTCTTTATAAAACAAACGGATATCTTTGGATTCTGTTATCAGAGGGCTGTTTTCTTTCACCCAGCGGCGATTTCGGGAACAACAGAAGTCCGTGGCATTTGCATGGGGTAAAAAATTACAGGCAGAATGGCAAAAAACAAAAAGCCCTGGCAGTAGTGCGTCTGTCTTTCTGCTATTTTAATTCTGGCGTAGCAGGAAAGCGCCTGAATAAGTGCTTAGCAGGTATTTTCTAGTACAGGGAAGCCGGCAGAAAAGCGTGCTCCTGGTTAATATTATAAACAGAAAGAGAGGCGTCTTTACTAATCCAAATCACCTTTATGGCAGGTCTGCTATTTATTCAGCATTGTGCCAGTGCCCATGTTCCGATGACCAAACTTTTCCTTCCGGGGCGGGTCCGGGAGCCGGGTTGTTTGCTGGCTGCATTTTAAAATACATGCCTATAGCAAAAAGAATAACAAGTAAGGCCAGGCCACCTATTATCATGTTCTTGTTTACAGTTCCTGTTTGAGTATCAATCTGCTGGTGGCAGTTCTTATATTTTTTGCCACTGCCACAGTGGCAAGGGTCATTTCTACCAATTTTTTTCATTTCCTAATCCTGTTTGTTGTTAGTCAATTTACAAATCCTTTTCCACTATTCCCATAGAGAAAACAGCTGAGTTCCCAATGAAGCCAATCATTCATTCCTCCTTCATAAGTTAAGAGAATAACATAGCCTGCAGACCGTCCTAACTTCAGTGCAATCCTCCTGAGGATGTTGTTGTACCAGAGGGGAGCATAGGTAAGGCCAGGCTTATAGGGTATTTCTTAAGCGTCTCATGTATTCAGTTTAATATCAACCCTCAGGTTACAACCGCAGTTTCTGAGTGGGCGTCCCGGAAAATTAAATGGGGTTGGAAATTAGGCCAAAGGTCGGAGCCAAAAGGAGAGAGTGCTTGTGAGTGACCGCTCACGCACAAAAGTGTTCATGAGTGAACAGCTTAATGGCTAATTGACTGGTTTTAAAAGCCAGTTTGCCCACTTTTAAATTGTGGCATATATGTTGGCTGCTTAGGAGATAAATTGTTTAACCAAAACTTAGACCAGTGGGAAGAGAGCTACTGTTCCTTACAATTTAACAGACACAAAAAAACAGAAAATGAAAAATTGCGCTGCGTTATTAGCTGTCATTTCTTTTTTAATGCTTGGCGTTGGCTGTAATGCCACTAAAAAGCGCCAGGTGCCTGCCTTTTCCCGGGCAGCGGCAGTAGACAGGGCTATCAGCGAGATTATATCTAACCCAGAGGTGCCGGGAATTTCACTTGCTGTCTTTAATGATGAGGAAATCTTGTTTGAAAAATATGCAGGGATAAAAAATGCCGTAACAGGCGAGCGGGTAGATTCCCTTACTACCTTTGAGGCCGCCTCTTTAAGTAAAACAGTATTTGCATATGTGGTTTTGCATTATATAGAAAATGGCGCCCTGGCATTCGATACGCCGGTTTCTTCAATCTGGTTAAGTCCCGATTTGAAAACAGACGCCAGGCATGAGCAGCTAAACCCCTTAAATCTGCTTTCTCACACTGCCGGCTTGCCAAACTGGAGAGGCGCTCCGAACCTCCAGGCTACCACGAATGCTGCCTTATTTCATCCGGAAGATTCTCTTAGGATAAATTTTGAGCCGGGAACGAAGTTTAACTATTCAGGGGAGGCTTACCTGTATCTGCAGCAGGTACTTGAAGAAGTTTCTTCCAAAAGCCTCCAGGCAATGGCCCTGGAAGAGGTGTTTGAGCCATTGCAGATGGATCGGAGCAGCTTTGTTTTCGATGCATCCATTCGCTCGAATTATGCCACTGGTCATAAGGAGCAGGGAGAGGTAGCAGAAAAGTATAAGCCTCGTATCCCGCTGGCGGCGGCATCTTTGCATACCACTGCAGGAGATTATGCCCGCTTTCTGTTAAAACTGACAAGGGAGGTGAAAAGGGATGGGGTTGTTAGCAGCATGGTAGAAAAGCTTACGGAGGTTGAAAAAGGAAAGGACTACCAGATTTTATGGGGACCCGGAGCAGGCATCATGGAGTTTCAGGGGAAACGTTTTCTTTTGCACTGGGGAGATAATAATGTTTTTAAGTCCTACTACCTGTATTGTTTAGATGAAAATATAGGATTTGTGTATTTTGCTAATGGAAGCGAGGGGCTATCAATAAGAAACAAACTAAGCAAAAGCATTTTTGGGTATGAAATTCCCATGTGGCCCAAAGACTATGTAAAGTAGCAGGTTTATGGAATCCATCCGCCGGGCTGGTGCGACTAGCACGAATTAATTGACGATTAAGCCTTTTGCTGGCTGTGGCACGAAACAGCCTAAAAGTCTTATACAGCATTTTGTAAGGAGTTCGTGCCACTTCGGGAGTAGTCGCTAAACCATCAGGTAATTATTGCTCCGGAATAGGAGGTAGAGACAAGCTGGAAAAACAAAAAGACGAACGCATTTCCGGGATCCGAAGGCATTCGTCTTTCAGTATGAACCGTCGAGGCCTGTCTGTTTAAAACCAGTTAAACAGGCTACAGTGGGGCTGGATAAAATTAAACCTTTTTTTTCTCAGGGCTTGGCAGGCCAATTTCCTGAATAAACAAGCCTATGCCCACTATTTCATTGTTTTTATTTCGTAAAGGAATATGCTTTAGCTGTATTGTTTTATTCAGGTCCTGGTTTGCCAGCGGGTTAATTTCTTCGATGGTTTCGCCAGCCAGCACCCGCTCCAATATTTCTTTCCTTGCTGCACGCGCTTCAGGAGGAAAAATAGTGAACAGGTCCATTCCTTTTTCTATTTTGCTGCTGTCCTTAAAGGCAGAAACAAAAGCCTGGTTCCAGTTTATCAGCTGGTAGTTTAGGTCTATGGCCGCAATCGATTCGCAGGCTCCATTAAGCAACTCACTAAAATGCTGTTCCTGCTTGTTAAACTCTTCAAATATCCTGGACATTTCTTCCTGCGTAGCCCCTAGTTCTTCCATACTCTGGCGCATCATTTCTTCCTGGGCCTGTGCCTCCTCCAGCTGTGCTTTAATCCGAAATTCCATTTGCTTACTGGTAGTAATGTCATAAGCCAGCTTCAACACCTTTACAGGTTTACCATTCCGGTCGAGGATTGGGTTATAAATGCCATTGATATAAACCTCTTTTCCGGTTTTGGTGTAGCGTTTAAACTCCCCGATTTTATTTCTGCCCAGGCTTAACTGTTCCCAGAATTGGCGGTATGATTCACTTTTTCTTTCTGTTTCTTCAACAAAAATCCGGTGGTGTTGGCCCTGGATTTCCTCCAGGCGATATTCTAATAACCGAAGAAAATTTGCATTGGCAGTAATAATATTTCCCCGGAGGTCAAACTCAATGGTCGCCATTGTTTTGTTAATTGCATCCAGCTGACCTTCCATTTCTTTGCTCACCCGGGCCATTTCTTCCTGGGTAGCGCCAAGCTCCTCCATATTTTGCCGCAGTTCCTCCTCCTGTGCCCTCATTTCTTCTGACTGATTCTGGGTATCGGTCAAAAGGCGCTTTGTTCGCTGGCTTATTTTTACACTTGAAACAGAGGAAGCAATACTTTCCCCGAGCCTTTCCAGAAAATCCACCTGGTAAGGCTTCAGGGGCTGAAAGCTGGCCAGTTCCACAATTCCGTGCACCTGTTCATTTACTTTAAGGGGTACAATTATTAAACATGCCGGGGGAGCAGTACCTAATCCTGAAGTTATTTTTACATAGCTTTGAGGAACGTCTGTCATAAAAATGGTTGCTTTTTCCAGGTAGCACTGGCCTATTAAACCTTCGCCCGGTTTAATTCCCTTGGCAAGGTGCTTTTGCCTGTTATACGCATAGCAGGCTACCAGTTCAATGTTAACATCGGAAGCATCCTCCTGCTCATCTACCAGGAAAAGGCCTCCCTGGTTTACATTAAGGTATTTTACCAGCTGCGAAATAATGTTCTGGTAAAAAGCCTGCGAGTTTTCATTGTCGGAGCGCAGGAGTTCTGCAAACATGGCGAGCCCCTGTGTAATCCAGCTCCTTTCCTTTTCTTCTTCTGAAATTTTTTGAAGCTGTTTTTGCATGGCCAGCAAAGCCATTGTTAACTCCTCCTTTCCATTAGTCTCTGAGGTGAAGTTGGCATTTAAATTCCCGTTTTCAATTTCTTTAATAAAAGAAGTTGCCGCAGCATTCGTTTCCAGTGTTTTATGGAAATCTGCCTTGAGGGCTTCCAGTTTTTCAGCCTTAATTAATTTGTATAAGGGCTTCATAAAGAGCTTGTTTAATTTATTCTGTAAGTTATACTACAAGATTATGTCTAATTAATGGAGGATTCTTATTAAACAATATTAGCACCTTACATGAAGAGGAAATAAATATTAGCTCTGGCAAAAAAAAGTGGCAAGCTCTTAACAATTGTTAGCCGGAGTTTCTGAAAGCTGGGGTGGTATTTTAAATGGTTTTAATATTAAAAAGATTTGACGTGTTACGGATTAAAGGAAGCTAAAGCTATATTAAGCCCCCTCAGCTCTAAATACAAGGGACCCTTAATTCCAGGACAAATTAAAGAAGGAAAAGAAAACAGGCCTTCTTCTTACACCGCTCTACCTAATGGTATCAACCTTCTGAAAGGAAGAATTTGAAAATCAGCTTATTAATTTCTGCTATGCAGGAGGCAGGCCGGCGGAGAGTTCGCTTAAGCAATAGTGTGCCCCTTTTATTGTTAGCCGAAGCGTAATAAAAAAGCGGTTCCCTGCCCTTCGTTTGATTGGATTTGTATGGTGCCGCGGTGGAGCATAACTATTTGTTTACACAGGCTTAATCCAATGCCACTCCCGTTTTTTTTGGTGCTGAAAAAAGGGATAAATATTTTTTCCTGTACTTCTTTTGACATGCCTGTGCCGTTGTCAGCGACTTTAATAATGGTTTTATTATTGGGTCCCATATAGGCAGATAAACTAATTTTTGCTTCAGGCCGGTCTTTAGTGGCTTCAATGGCATTTACCAACAAGTTAATTAGCACCTGGTCCAGGAGGTTGGCATCGGCCTGCAGACAAATTTCAGGCTCGTCAAGTTTAATTTCCAGCGTAATATTTTTTTGTGCCATGGTGGGCTGCATGAGCCGGTAAAGATTGGCAAATACCTCTTTAATATAAACCTGCTTTAGGTTCAGTTTCGTTATTTTATTCAGATTCCGATAGGTTTCAGCAAACTTTAACAGGCCTTCGCTCCGCCGCTTAATGGCGCTGAAGCCTGCTTCCAGGTCTTCAAAATCTTCTGAAGGCGTTTCTTTTGTAAGCGTGGATTGCAGCCGGTTTTTAAGGGTGTCGGCCAGGGAGGAAATGGGCGCCACTGAGTTCATTATTTCATGCGTCATTACACTCAACAGCTTTTGCCAGGCCCTGGATTCGGTTTCGTCCAGGGCATCATGTACATTCTGAAAAGCAAGGAGCTTGTATTTTCTACCCTCAGTTTGAAAAGCGGTTGCTGACAGTAAAACCTTGAAAGGGGTTTTGTCAACATGGGCGGTGGCTATTTTGGTTTGACCCGGAGGCAGGCTTAATATTTCGGCATACAACTCGGCATCTCTTTTTTTTAGTGAATGGATGCTTTTAAGATAAGGCAGCTGAAGAAGCGTTTTCAGGGATTCATTCATCCAGATAACCTCCCCACTTTCCGGTTCATAGGAAAGAATGCCGGTATTTACCAGCTCAAGAATTTTTTGCAGGTAGTGATACTGGGTTTCTCTTTCCCGGCTAATGGTCCTGAAGGTTGTATTTATTTCATTTAGGCCCTTCCTGAACGTTTGTAGCTCAGCAGGCGCATGCTTGGTATCATAAAAAACCGAAAAGTCTCTGTACTGGATGGATTTAACGAATTGTTCGAGCTCTTTCTGGGTTTTTTGCTGAATCCGGATAATAGCGATCAGCAGGTAAAGGATTATAGGAAGCAGGAGGACTAGCAAAAAGTGCTCCCCTACGACAATCACATAAGAAGCAGTGCACAGGAAGGCAAACAGCAGCACTACCCGCAAAATAATACGGCTTTCGCCCTTTTTAAATATCATGTTTGTTCAGTCGTCGGTAAAGGGCGGTACGGGTAATACCTAACTCTTTCGCAGCCCTGGACAGGTTGCCGCTATTTTTTTCTATAACCCGCTGAATGGTCATTTTCTCCAGCTCTTCGAGATTAGTTTGCTGCTGAAAATTTTCTTCGGCAGGGGCAGACTCAATCGGGGAGAATATGATATCGCCTGCCTCCAGTACGGGGTTTTCGGCCATAATAACTGCCCGCTCAATGGCATATTGTAGTTCCCGCACATTGCCCGGGAAGGGGTAGTGCAGTAATTTTTGCCGGGCTTCTTTGCTTAATTCCGGTGCAGGCTTCATGTATTTGCCGGCGTATACCTGTATAAAATGGTTGGCCAGTAATATAATATCATCCCCCCGCTTTCGAAGCGGAGGCACTACAATTTCTACTGTATTAATCCGGTAAATAAGGTCTTTTCGAAAATGATTTTCGTTTGCCAGCTCAGCAAGCGAAGCATTTGTTGCACAAAGTAAACGAACATTGATGTCGACCGCTTCATTGGCGCCCACCCGAATTACCTGGCGGTTTTGCAGTACACTCAACAGCTTCGACTGCTGGTGTAAGGAGATATTGCCTATTTCATCCAGGAAAATAGTGCCGCCTTCGGCTGCCTCGAAACGCCCCGGCCGGTCTTCGCGGGCATCGGTAAAAGCACCTTTTTTATGGCCGAACAGTTCGCTTTCAAATAAAGATTCGGTTAGCGCCCCCACATCTACTTTTATAAACGGCCTGGAGGCCCGGAGCGAATGCTGGTGAATAGCCTTGGCAATAAGCTCTTTGCCAGTGCCGTTTTCGCCCAATATTAAAATGTTGGCATCGGTAGGTGCAATTTTCTTAATTTTAAAGAAAATATCTTTCATCGCATCTGATTCGCCCAGCAGCTCGGAGCCAGGCACAGCGGTCTGTGCCTGGGAGGTGCTGCCGGAGCCTTTTGCTTTTCCCTGTACCGCCTCCTCGAGGGTGGTTAGTAGCTTCTGGTTATGCCAGGGCTTTACTACAAAGTCATAGGCCCCTTCTTTTACCGACCGTATCGCCAGGTCGATATCGCCATAAGCGGTAATCATAATTACTGCCGCCTCCGATTTGAGCTCCTTAATTTTTCTGAGCCAGAAAATGCCTTCGTTACCGGTATTAATGGAACTGACATAGTTCATGTCCAGCAAAATAACATCGAAGGAACGCTGCGATAAAAGCGAAGGAAGGTTTTCCGGATTTTTTTCCGTGATTACCTCTTTGGCCAAGGGTTTAAGCATCAGGCGAACGGCGGTGAGCACATCCGTATCATCATCGACCACAAGAATGGAAGCCTTTTTTAGTTGCATAAGCAGGGTATTTGGTATCAGCTATCAGGTATCAGGTATTCATGTCGGGTATGGAGTATCAGGTTTTGGGTATGGGGTATCAGTTGGGGGGCTGATACCTCAAGCCTCATACCCCATACCTCCTTCCCCCTTAAAGGAACCACAATTATGCCATTTTTGCAATAAGCTGAACGCTAGGAATGTTTGCTGCCTGGTAAAAGAGGAGTGTATCATAACCGCACACTTTATGTGCGATTCCGCACGTAATTTGAAGGCAGGTAAATGGCTAAACGGCTGAAAAACAAAGAAAAGAGGTTTTGGCATCTATTCTGTATATTGTTGGATGTGGGAATGAAAGCATAAAGTAGGTGGTGTAACCAGGTACTGAAAAGAGAGTCATTAAATTCAGAGATTAAATTAAGAATAGCCGTGGATCGCGTAATTAAGAAAAAGAAGTGGAATCAAAAAAGAGTGTTGACCATTGCCGGAATAGCAGCGCTGATATTGCTGATAAGTGCCAGTGTGATTTTTTCTTCCGGTAAAAGTCGCTTAAATGTTGAGGTAGAACGGATCACCATCAGCCAGGTAAATAAAAATACCTTTCAGGAATTTATTCCTGTAAACGGTACGGTACAGCCTATTGCCACCATCTTTCTCGATGCGCTGGAAGGAGGAAGGGTAGAAGAAAAATATGTGGAAGATGGTACTGTAGTTGAAAAAGGTCAGCCGATTATGCGCCTCTCCAACACCGACCTGGAGCTGAGCCTGGCCAACCAGGAAACAGCGGTTTTTCAGGTACTTACCCAAATGCAGAATACAAAAAACAATGCGGTGCAGAACTCCATCATGCAGTTAAACCAGAAAGCAGAAGTGGACAATGCCCTGGCAGAAGCCAGGCGGATATATGAGTTGAATCAAAAGTTATTTGCCGAAAAGCTGTTGGCGGCGCAGGAGTTTAAGTCTTCAGAAAACAACTACCAGTTCCAGTTGAACCGCAAAAAGCTGAGTAAGCGCATTCTTAGCCAGGACTCCATTTCTATGCAGCAGCAACTAGCCCAAATGGAAGAAACCTATTCCCGCATGCAGAATACCCTGGAGTTGATGCGGAGAAAAGTAGATGATTTAATTGTGCGGGCCCCCAGAGATGGCCAGCTTACTGCGCTGGACGCTGAAATCGGACAATCCATTAACAAAGGGGCGCGGCTCGGACAAATAGATGTAATGAGTGGCTTTAAGGTGCAGGCAGATATTGATGAACACTATATTTCCAGAGTTTTCATTGGGCAGACTGCCGAAACCACGGTAGCCGGTAAAACTTTCCCGCTGGTGATTAAGAAGGTGTACAGCCAGGTTAGAAACGGCCGCTTCCAGGTAGACATGGCCTTTGATGGAGAAACACCGGAGGGAATCCGGCGTGGACAAACGCTGCAAATTCGCCTGGCTCTGAGCGACGAAACCCAGGCCGTACTTTTGGCCAAGGGCGGCTTTTACCAGCAAACCGGCGGCAACTGGGTATTTAAAGTAAGCGACGACGGCAGCACCGCTTACAGAACGGAGGTACAGCTAGGCCGCCAAAACCCCGAATATTACGAAGTACTCTCCGGTCTGGAGCCCGGCGACGAGGTAGTTACCTCCAGCTACGAAAATTATAAAGATATGCAGGAGTTGGTGTTGAAATAGGGTTGGGGTAAGAGGTGTCAGGTATGAGGTGTGGGGTATGGGTGTGGGACTTCAGCTGAGCTGTTTTATAAAAGCATGGAGCATTTTCCGGATGGTGATGACCTTTTCAGAAAGTTCCTGGAAAAGCGTGTCAGTGATGTAACATAAATCTTTTGCCAGTATTAGTTGGTACTCTAGCTCTGAGCAGGAGCCTGTACTGATGACCAGAAACCGCTTCATTTCCGGGTTACTATTTCGGCCGCATCCCTCGGCAATGTTCGTGGGAATAGAGGAAGCGGACCGGCGAATTTGAGACCTAAGGCCAAATAGTTCATCCTTAGGAAACGAGTTGCTGGCTTTATAGATTTTTAAGGTAAGCTCATGACTCTTTTGCCAGACCAGAAGCTCCTGAAAGTTTCTCATAAAAGGAGGAGAAAGATTTGTACAAGGGAAAACATAAAAATACAAATAAGTAATTCGACAGAAATAGGATAAACTTAATTTTGATGTGTCATCCTGAGGAACGCGGACGCCGCGCGGAAGGATTCTTCCTCCTTAGAAACATCTGGGAAGCATTATACCTGGAAAGATGCCTCCGTTGTCGGCATGACAAACAGTTTAATGTATTTATGTATAAGCACTTAGATAAATTTAAATTAAGATGATAAGTTTAAAAATAAAAAAATTAAATAACCTCATACCTGATACCCCATACACGATACCCGATACCCGATACCTGATACCCGAAACCTCATACCTGAACCCTCATACCCCAAACCTGAAACCCTGTAACCCATGATAAAAATTACGAATCTCGAGAAAATTTACCGCACAGAAAGTGTGGAAACTGTAGCCCTTAATAACATTAGCTTTGAAGTAAAACAAGGTGAGTTTGTCGCTGTAATGGGCCCCTCTGGCTGTGGCAAATCTACCCTCCTCAATATTATTGGTTTACTCGACGACCTGGACTCCGGCAGCTTCCTGTTTGATGGAACCGAAGTATCGGGCTTTAATGAATCGAAGCGGGGCAAGCTGCGCAAGCACAATATTGGCTTCGTATTCCAGAGCTTTAACCTGATTGATGAGCTAACAGTATTTGAAAATGTGGAGCTTCCACTCATTTACCTGGGGGTAAAAGAATCGGACCGCAAGGAGAGGGTCGAAGCGGTGCTGGATAAAATGCAGATCATGCACCGCGCCTCCCACTATCCGCAGCAGCTATCGGGCGGTCAGCAACAGCGGGTAGCAGTGGCTCGTGCCGTTGTAAACAAGCCAAAGCTCATTTTGGCCGATGAGCCAACCGGTAACCTCGATTCCTCGAACGGCAACGAAGTAATGGAGCTGCTAACCAACCTGAATGAACAGGGAACCACCATCATCATGGTTACCCACTCCGAGCACGACGCACGTTACAGCCACCGCGTTATCAGGATGCTCGACGGGCAGGTGCTGCTGGAAGATATAATGGCTTAAGCCCAAAAGGGAGGGTGCAACCGGAGGCAATTGCAGGTTCTCTGGTTGGGGAGGAGGCGAAGGGAATTTTAGTAATAAGAAACTACAGCTATGCTAAAAAATTATTTTAAAATCGCCTACCGGAGCCTGCTCAAGCACAAAGGCTACACCTTCATTAACCTTGTAGGTTTAGCGGTAGGCATGGCCTGCTGCCTGCTCATAGCCTTTTATGTGCAGGATGAGCTTTCGTACGATCAGTACCATAAAAATGCCGAGCGCATTTATAGAGTGCTGCATGCTTATCGGGCAGGGGATGCAGCTGAAAATTCCTCAGCTCCTGCAGCTGAAGATTATCAGGTATGGGGAAATTCGCCGGTAGGGCCTGCCTTGGCAGCCGACTTTCCGGAAATAGAGGAGATGGTTCAGTTCGATAGCCCTTCCAATCTCTTGTTTGAATTTGGCGATAAACGCTTTCAGGAGAAAAAGGTGAGATACATGGACTCTACCGCTTTTGAGCTCTTTAACTGGAAGATGTTGGCGGGAAATCCAAAGAAAGCTTTAGTGGCTCCCAATAGCCTTGTACTTACCGAAAGCACCGCGAAAAAGTATTTTGGTAATAGCAACCCTATAGGAAAGACCATCATCATAGATAATGAAATGCCTTATATAGTTACAGGCGTAATTGAAGATGTACCGGATAACTCCCAGTTTACCTTCGATGTACTAAGGCCTATGAGCAGGTTTCGCCAGAAAAGGCCTGAAATTTTTAATACGTGGGGATATGTGGATTTTTATACCTATTTCCGCCTCCGGGAGGGGGCTGACATCGCTTCTTTGCAGAAAAAGATTCCCGCATTCCTGAAGCGACATGGACAAGTTGAGGACGGATACAGCATCACCTTTGAGCCGATGACAGAAGCTTATCTTCACTCCCAGGCAGGTCGCCAGCCGGGAAAGACGGGGAGCTTGTCCAATATTTATATCTTCTCCTCTATAGCCGTTTTTATCCTGCTCATTGCCTGTATCAACTTTATGAACTTATCGACAGCCCGTTCGATGGAGCGGGCTAAAGAGGTGGGGGTTCGTAAAGTAATAGGGGCGGACCACTCGCAGCTCATACTACAGTTTCTGGCCGAATCTGTCATACTTTCTTTGCTGGCTGCCGTGCTGGCCTTGTTACTGGCGGCCCTTGCTCTTCCTGCGGTTCAGGAACTGTCCGGGAAGGCGTTTGATTATGAAATGTTGCTTTCCTGGGAAGTAGTGCTGATGGTGCTGGGGGCTGCACTTGTGGTGGGAATATTTGCGGGTAGCTATCCTGCCTGGGTGCTATCAGGTTTTCGTCCTGCGCATGTGCTAAAGGGGGCTTTCCGCTCTTCTTCTTCGGGGATTGCTTTACGAAAAGGCCTGGTAGTATTCCAGTTTAGTCTTTCCATGGCCTTGATTGCGGGTACTGCTATTGTATTTTCTCAACTGAACCACCTTCGTACGAAAGATTTGGGATTCCGGCAGGAACAAATGCTGGTAATTGATTTCGGCTATGACGAAGCGGTAGGGGAAAAGATAGAAACGATTAAGAATATTTTTGAAAACCACCCTGATGTTCAGTCGGCCTCTGCTTCACGCTCGGTACCCGGAGACTTTATACCAAATGCCGGCACAGCAGTTCAGTCGGCCGGGGGCGAAATGCAAATGAAAAGTCCCCTGATATATGAAATTGACTACGATTTTATTCCCCACTTTGAAATAGAAATGGCTGCCGGAAGAGCCTTCTCCCGCGACTTTCCGGCAGACACGGCTCAGTCTCTTATCCTAAACGAAGCGGCGCTGGAGCTATATGGCTACACCAGCCCGGAAGAGGCAGTAGGAAAGCGTTTTTCGCAATGGGGAAGAGAAGGTATTATTGTGGGCGTAGTAAAAGATTTTAACTTCCGCTCACTCCATAACAACATCGAACCACTTAGCCTCCGCTTATCGCCAAGGGATGAACTTACCCGGCTAAGTCTTCGGATAGAAGCCGATAAGCTTTCCCAGACAATAGCAGAGCTGGAGCAGCTCTGGGGAGAGATGGTTCCGCATCGGCCCTTTATCTATACCTTCCTGGATGAGTCCTTTAATCAGCAGTACCAGGCAGATGTACGCTTCGGAAAAATATTCAGCGTGTTTGCGGGTATGGCCATCTTTATTGCCTGTCTGGGGCTATTCGGCCTGGCTACCTATACCGCGCAGCAGCGCACCAAAGAAATAGGCATCCGGAAGGTGCTGGGCGCTTCAGTAGCAAGCATCGTTTCGCTGCTATCGAAAGATTTTTTGAAGCTGGTATTGGTAGCAGCAATAATTGCCTTTCCTGTAGGCTGGTACCCCATGCATAAATGGCTGCAGGACTTTCCGTACCGCATCGACATCCCTCTTTGGGTGTTCCTGGCAGCGGGAATATTTGCCGGCATTATCGCTTTCCTTACCATTAGCTTACAGGCAGTAAAAGCCGCCACGGCAAACCCGGTGAAGAATTTAAGAACCGAATAACCCCCTTTTATGCTGAAGAATTACTTTAAAATCGCGTGGAGGCTGCTCTGGAAAAATAAGCTTTTTTCTTTTATTAACATCATGGGCTTAGGCCTGGCTATTCCGTTTGCCCTGCTTTCTTTGATGCAGGTGCAGAGCATGTTTGAAGCGGATAATTTTCATGCGGATTCGGACCGGATTTACCGGGTTATAACAGATGTACGCTCCGGCAACGGCGCCCTAACCAGCTATGCCTCTTCTCCTCCGGCCCTGGCAAAAGAGTTAAAAGAAAATTTCCCTTTTGTTGAAGAAACCACCCACACCAGGCGGGAATATGGTTGGGAGCTGACCAATAAAATCAAAACCATCCGGGTAAATCCTCTTTTTGTAGAACCTGCTTTTTTTGAGTTATTTACTTTCCCCCTGGAAAAAGGCAGCATTCCTTCAGAACCTAATACACTGGTTATAAGCCAGGAAATGGCCGGCATATTTTTTGGAGAGGCAGATCCTGTAGGAAAAACCCTTTCCCACCACGATTATGGCGAACTAACAATAACAGGTGTTTTAAAGCCCTTTAAACGCAACACCCATTTTCGCGCCGATGCCATGGTGTCGATGGCCACCTATTCGAACTTTAGCAGGGAAGTTTCGGACTGGTCGAAAAGTGGCTACACCTACATAAAAATGCTGAAGGAAGGAAGAAAGGAACGCTTAGATGCAGCGCTGCTTTCACTGGTGCAAACGAAAAACACCTTGCAGCCCGATGCGGCCGATACAAAATCCTTCCGCAGCCAGGCCTTTTCAAAAATATCCCCCGACCTGGAGGGGCTGGAGGATAATCCTTATGCAGATACCCTGGCCGATATGTCTGTTAATTTACTTATGGCCCTCACCATTATCTTGCTTGCCGGCTTTAATTATACCAACCTTACGCTGGCCCGCTCTTTAAGTAGAGCAAAAGAAGTTGGAATACGAAAAGTTACCGGGGCCTCCAGGACCCAGTTGATTAGCCAGTTTATCTGCGAAGCTATTTTAGTGGCCCTGTTTTCCCTGCTCATCGGGTATGTGGTAGTTAAGTTTATGCAGTATTTTGTTCATGTACAGTGGATTAGCTGGGAAGTAGATAATTATTTCATGCTGTGGGCCATCTTTATCCTGTTTACAATGGTAACAGGTGCCCTTGCAGGAATAATTCCAGCACAGATTATAGCAGGCTTTCCGGCGGCTAAAGTTTTAAAAGGCACACTTAATCCAGCCACCTTCGGCAAAGTTGGTTTCCGTAAAAGCCTGGTGGTTATCCAGTTTGTGGTTACTGCCTGTTTCGTGTTTTTTATAGCTAATTTGTATAACCAGTTCAGGTACCAGGCCACCGATAACGAGAATTTTAACCGCAGGAACATTTATAACATTTCCTTAAAGGGAAATCGTGAGCTGTTGCGGAACGAAATTGCAGCTCACCCAGCTGTGGAACGGATTGGTTTTACCTCCAACCCCTTTGGTGGTTCCTCTGTGAACAGTGCCATTAAAAAAGATAGGTTAAGCGAAAATTCGATGGCCAGTTATTATGCCGTGGATGCTGACTTTATCAGAAATATGAACCTGCAAATGGTGGCAGGACAAAACCTACCGGAAAGCAGGAAGGACACGGCTTCAGGCTTTGTACTTGTAAACGAGCAAGCCTTGTATGTACTAGGCTTAGGAGAACCGCAGGAGGCAATAGGAAAAACAATTTTTTTAAATGATGACCAGGACGTGGTGATAAGGGGAGTGCTGAAAAATTTTAACTATTACCTCTATCAGTTTAGCACCAAGCCGCTGGTATTGCAATACAATCCCTCCAGGTTTAGAATTTTAAGTATTCAAGCCAGGGAAGCTACGGAGGCAAATGCTTTCCAGGCAGACATGGCTGCCATTTGGAAGAAATACCATCCGTATGAAGAAATTGCCATTTCTGATTATGAACAGGAACTATACGAACGCTACTGGAATGGAGAGGAGATGAAATTTATGGGGGTGGTATGCCTGAATATTTTTCTCATTGCCATCATGGGGCTGCTGGGAATTGTTACCTACACTACCGAAAAACGATTTAAAGAAATAGGAATACGCAAAGTATTGGGCGCCTCTGTTGCTGCTCTTGTCACAGAACTTTCTGCAGGTTTCTTTAAAATGATCCTTATTGCAGCGGCCATTTGCTTTCCCCTGGGGTACCTAATCTCCTTTTTCTTTTTAAAAATATTTGCTTTTAACAATGGAATTGCCCTTGGACTGATGCTTTTGCTGTTTGTCTTGATTTTTTTTATGGCCCTTGCAACCATTGCCTTACAAACGGCAAAAGCCGCTACAGCGAATCCTGCAAGAATATTAAGAACCGAATAGAACAACAGCAGGCGAATGCTGAGCGGGGAGGCTTTGCTGATTTGGGGGCGCCGGAGGTTGTATCAAAACCGCACAATTGCTGTGCGATACCGTACACTGGGTTCTTTTGAGGTGTTGGTAAATGGCTCAGAAACAGCTAAAAGATGATCTGGCATAGCATCTGCAGCACTTTGACTGTTGATGTTCCAGACAGGCAGAACCATCAGCTTAGGCTGTAAAGTTTGTTGCACACCCGGAGAAAAGTTGCCAACAGAGTAAATATTAAAAGTATGCTCAAAAACTATTTTAAAATCGCCTACAGGAATCTCCTTCGGCAAAAAGGCTTTTCATTTATAAATGTTGCCGGCCTGAGCCTTGGCCTTACCGCCTGTCTGCTGATTGCCCTCTTTGTGTGGGACGAACGGCAGTTTGATAAATTTATTCCCGAAGGAGAGCAGGTGTTTCGAATCTACACCGAAACTAAATCCGATGAGGGAGTGGAGAATATGGCATTTACCTCTCCTAGGTTTGCGCCTACTTTACAGCAGCAATTTCCTGAGGTTGAGGAAGTCTTAAGAGTACTGCACATCCAGTCTACCAACCTTTTTGAAGCAGGCGGTAAAAAGATGTATGAAGCGGGAGGTATTAATGCCGACCCAAGCTTTTTCAATGTATTTCCCCTCAGCTTTGTATATGGTTCGCCCAAAGATGCACTTGCCGATCCTACTTCCATTGTTATTTCGAAGGAAATGGCAGAAAGGTTTTTTGGCAATGAAAATCCTGTGGGCAAAGAAATTTTGTATAATCAAACTCCCTACCAGGTAAAAGGAGTCGTGGAGAATAATCCAAAATTCCATTTATCCATCAATCATATTACCAACCTGGCTTCAAGGGAATTTCCGGAGGAGCGCATGCAAAGCTGGCGATGGCAGCAGCTTTCAAACTATGTAAAGCTAAAGAAGAATGCCGATGTGCAGGCCCTGGAAGCAAAATTACAAAAGCTGGTTGCGGAAGAACTACGAACAATAAAGGAAGCAAACTTCACTTACCAGCCTTTCTTACAGCCGCTGCATAATATCCATCTGTATTCTGCAGATTTTAAATACGATATGGCCGTGCGGGGCAATATTACTTATGTACGGGGGCTAAGCATCATTGCCATTTTTATCCTGGTAATTGCCTGCTTTAATTTTGTGAACCTGGAAACGGCCAAATCCATGCAGCGGGCAAAAGAAGTAGGGGTACGCAAAACCATCGGCGCCAGCCGCAGCCAGCTTATGCTGCAGTTTATCGCTGAAACAGTGTTGCTCACATTCATCAGTATCCTTATTGCAGTTGCCCTTACGGCCCTTTTTCTTCCCCAATTGAATGAATTTGCAGAGAAGAATATCTCCTTTAGCGTTTTTGGGAATCCGCTTAATATGCTGACTTTACTTGGTTTGGTGCTGGTATTAGGAGTTCTGGCAGGCTTTTATCCGGCCCTGGTGCTTTCTGGTTTTAAACCGGTAAAAGTACTGAAAGGCGCTGCTGTGAGCAATACGAGCCCCGGTAAAATACCCTGGCTGCGCCATAGCCTGGTGGTTTTGCAGTTTGCCCTTTCCGTTCTACTGATTATCAGTGCCCTGGTGGTTTTTCGGCAGGTAGAGTATCTGAACAATAAGGATCTTGGCTTCGATAAAGAGCAAATCATGTTTTTCCCGATGCGGGGCGAAAACATGACTGAAAATTACGAAACGTTCAAAAATGAATTGCTTAAATCCCCCGGGGTATCATCCGTTTCCATTGGTTACGGCTTTCCTGGAGACCTGGTAGCGGGTGATGGCATCTTTGTGCAACGGAACGGGGAGAAAAAGGAGTATGGCGTTACCCAATTGATGGTGGATTATGATTACCTCTTCACTCTGGGAGTTGAGCTGGTGGCCGGAAGAAACTTCTCTAAAGATATTTCCACAGATGCAAATGAGGGGTTCATTATTAATGAAACTGCGGTAAAAGAACTGGGCTTTGGCTCCCCTGAAAAAGCACTGGGCCAACCACTGCTTTGGGATGTTTGGGTGAGCGAACCTGCTGCGGACTCTTTAAAAAGAGGAAAAATTATTGGTGTGGTAAAAGATTTTCACTACAAGAGCTTATATGATAAGATGGAGCCCGCCGTGCTGCAAATCTTTCCGCCTGCCAACTGGAAAGTAGCCGTAAAAATGGAAACGGCCGGTGTAAGGGATGCTATGGCGCATGTAAAAAGCGTGTGGAGTCAGTTTTCCCCTGACTTTCCAATCGAATATAGCTTTCTGGATGATAGCTTTGACCAGATGTACAAGGCGGAGGGCAAGCTCAAATCCCTGCTGTGGATTTTTACCGGCATGGCCATTTTTGTAGGCTGCCTGGGACTGTTTGGGCTGGCTGCTTATGCTGCCGAACGGCGAACCAAAGAAATTGGCATCCGGAAGGTATTAGGCGCTACCAAGAAAAGCATCGTGCTGCTGCTGTCGAAGGATTTTGTCAAACTTGTGCTCATTGCCATTCTTGTCGCTTCGCCCATTGCCTGGTATTTTATGAACGACTGGCTGAAAGATTTTGCCTACCGTATCGAAATCAGTTGGTGGATTTTTGCCCTGGCAGGAGTAAGTGCAGTAGCCATTGCGCTTGTTACCGTTAGCGTCCATGCCATTAAAGCAGCCCTTCGTAATCCCGTAAGAAACCTGAGAACAGAATAAACGCTGAAAGTATGTTCACCACCTTTTTCAAAATAGCCAAACGGAATGTTTTGCGACACAAGACTTTTTCGTTCCTCAACATTGCCGGCTTAACGTTTGGTCTAACCGCTTGTATCTTAATTGGCTTATTTGTGCAGGATGAGATGCAGTTTGATAAATTCATTCCGGAAGGAAACAGGGTGCATCGTGTTTATTATAAGGTCACAGGTGAGGAAGGGACAAGTCAAGTGGCTTCAACGCCCCCCATGTTTGCAACAGCCCTAAAGCAGGAGTTTCCTGAGGTAGAGAAAACTCTCCGAATTCTTAGTATGCCAAATAAGGAACTGTTCGAAGTAGGGGAGGCTAAATTTTATGAAGAGGGAGGGCTTCTTGCTGAACCTAGCTTCTTTAATTTGTTTCCTCTTGAATTCACCTATGGATCTGCTGTAGGAGCCCTTACAGACCCTTCTTCAGTGGTTTTATCCGGCGAAGTAGCCCAAAAGTATTTTGGTCAGGTAAATCCGATAGGCAAAGAGATCAGTATAAACAAAGAGCTGTATCAGGTTAAAGGGGTAATTCAAAATAACCCCATGTTTCATTTATCCGCCTCCTATATTATTCCTTTGGCGGCAGCCAACATTTCCGAAGAGCGGATGCAAAGCTGGGAATGGTATCAGTTTCACAATTACGTGAAGCTGAAGGAAGGAGCAGATCCAGAAGCCTTGCAGGCAAAGTTTCAGGTATATACACGTCCCTTCTTAGAAGGGGATGGGCAAACTACCTATGTGCCTGTCTTTCAACCTTTACACGATATCCATTTGTATTCTGCTGACTTTCGGCATGATGTGGCTGCAAGAGGCAATATTACCTATGTGAAGGCGCTGACAATCACTGCCTTTTTTATCCTGGCCATCGCCTGCTTCAATTTTGTAAACCTGGCAACGGCTAAATCTTTAAAAAGAGCCAAAGAAGTAGGGGTACGCAAAACCATCGGCGCTAGCCGCAAGCAGCTAATGGTACAGTTTATAGCAGAGGCTATATTCCTCACCCTTATAAGTCTGATACTATCCATCCTGATCAGCTGGTTGCTGCTGCCATTACTCAACCAGTTTACCGAAAAGCAAATAGCCTTTGACTTGTTAACCAACCCTGTTTACCTGGTGCTGTTGCTCTTGCTGGCGGTGGTTGTTGGGGTACTGGCTGGCTTTTATCCTGCCCTTGTATTATCCGGGTACCAGGCGGTTAAAGTTTTAAAGGGAACATTCAATGGGGGGAGCAAGCCAGGTAAAATTCCCTGGTTGCGCCATGGCTTGGTGGTTGTGCAGTTTTCGCTTTCTGTTCTTTTAATCATTTGTGCCATAGTGGTGCGCAATCAGGTGACTTATCTGCACAACAAAGAACTTGGCTTTAAGAAAGAGCAGATCCTTTTTTTTCCGATGAGAGGAGAACGCATGAGTGCGAGTTACGAAACCTTTAAAAATGAGTTGTTGCAATCCACCCATGTAACCGCTGTATCTATAGGCTATGGTTTTCCGGGAGATATGTTTGGAGATGGAATGATGACGATCCCCAGCAAAGGGGAACAAAAGAAGCTTACCCAGATGATGGTTGATCATGATTACATTAATACACTGGGATTAGAGCTTGTGGCTGGCAGGGACTTCTCAAAAGAAATGAAAACCGATGCGGAACAAAGCTTTATCATCAATGAAACGGCAGTAAGAGAACTGGGTTTGGGTACGCCAGAGCAAGCCCTGGGAGAAACCTTGTTGTGGCCAACCTGGAGAAATCCTGATTTAATTAAAAGGGGGCAGGTTATTGGGGTAGTAAAGGATTTTCACTACAAGAGTCTCTACGACCAGGTAGAGCCGGCTGTGCTGCAGATATATCCGGAGGCGTACTGGAAAGTGGCGGTGAAGGTAAAAGCAGCGGGCATAAAAAATGCTATTGCGGATGTGGAGGGGGTGTGGAACAAGTTCTCACCTGATTTTCCTCTGGAGTACAGTTTCCTTGATGAAAGCTTTGAAAAGATGTACAAGGCTGAAGATAAGCTCAAGTCATTGCTGTGGATTTTTACCGGCATGGCCATTTTTGTAGGCTGCCTGGGACTGTTTGGGCTGGCTGCTTATGCTGCCGAACGGCGAACCAAAGAAATCGGCATCCGGAAGGTATTAGGCGCTACCAAGAAAAGCATCGTGCTGCTGCTGTCGAAGGATTTTGTCAAACTTGTGCTCATTGCCATTCTTGTCGCTTCGCCCATTGCCTGGTATTTTATGAACGACTGGCTGCAGGACTTCGCCTATAGAATAAACATCGGCTGGAGGGTATTTGCCATTGCAGGCTTAACGGCCGTTAGTATTGCCTTGCTAACAGTAGGCTTTCATGCCCTTAAAGCAGCCCTGAAGAACCCTGTAGGTAATCTCAGAACCGAATAAAAAATCCATTCATATGTTTAAACATAGCTTAAAACAAGTTATCCGAAACCTCTGGAAGCATAAAAGTTTTACGCTTATCAACCTTTTGGGGTTGTCTATCGGGCTGGCTGCGGTTACCCTTATTTACCTGATTGCCGACTATGAAAGCAGCTTCGATAGTTTCCATTCCGATAGCGAGCAGATTTACAGAATTGTTACCAAAAGAGATAATGGTAGTGACGAGGAATATAACGCAAATGCGCCTTACCCAACGGGGCAGTTTTTGCGTGCAGAATACCCGGGCGAGCAGGCCACACAAATACATTTCGCCACCGACATGGATATACGCATTGGTAAAGAAGCTCCTTTTGCGGAGAGTAACATAATTTTTGCCGACTCCCTTTTTTTTAAAGTACTGGACTTTGCTGACATAGAAGACTTTTGGGTGGCGGGGAACCCTGCAACTGCTCTCGATGCTCCCGGGCAAGCTATTTTAACCCAGTCTACTGCCAAAAAGTATTTTGGAGCGAAAAATCCTGTTGGGCAAATTTTACAGCTGGATAATAAGGTGGAGGTAGAAGTAGTGGGAGCTATCAGGGATGTTCCCCGTGCCAACCACCTGCCTTTTTCGATGCTGGTTTCTTATGCTACACTTAACGATGATTTGGTGTCGGGCCTGGATATCAGCAACTGGAATTTTACTTCGGGTGGGTACACCTATGTTCGGCTTGATGAAAACACTTCGGGTGCTGCAATAGAAAGAGCGCTTCATGCTATTATTCCGCGAAATGCCGATAATGAAGCCTCCAGGAAAAATAAAATGTACCTACAGCAGATTGGGCAAATACATTTTGACCCAACCTTCGAAGACAGTAATCCTACCTACACGATAAGTCCTAAATATCTGCAGATGCTTGTCCTGCTGGGAGGCTTTATTATCCTGATTGCCTGCATCAACTACATCAATCTGTCTACTTCTTTTGCTTTTACAAAATCAAAGGAGGTAGGTATCCGGAAAACAATTGGAGCTTCTAAAGGACAGCTCTTTCTCCATTATATGCTGGAAACCTTTAGCATTACTTTTATCGCAGCAATACTTGGAGTGTTAACAGCTCTTTTGTTGCTGCCGATAGTAAATCAGATGCTGGATAAATCAATTTCCGGCCTTTCCCTGCTTGAGTTGCCTTTCTTACTGGCTGCACTGGCTTCGCTGGTCTTGATAACTTTTATTTCGGGCGCTTATCCGGCCTTAATTCTTAGCGGCTTTAACCCTATTGCTTCCTTAAAAAACCAGCAGGCAATGCCGGGCAAAACCTCAGTGCTGTTCCGAAAAGCCCTGGTGGTTTTCCAGTTCACGACCTCCATTAGCCTTATAATTTGTACCCTGGTTATTTCCCGACAAATGGAGTTTTTTCAGAATAAAGAACTGGGCTTTAATAAAGAAGCAGTGGTAGAAGTACCCCTGCCTGTAAACGATAGTGTGAAAATAGAAAGTTTCCGGAGTTTACTACAGAGCCAGACCGGCATTCAGCACCTTTCCTTTTGTTTAGGAGCTCCGATTTCTGAAAATGGCCTTGGGGTAGGTCTGAGTGCACCTGGGTTACCGGCAAACGGCGGCCACTCCGCCAGGGTAATTGCCTGTGATATTGCCTATAAAGAAACCTATGAAATGAAATTACTTTCCGGTCGCTGGTTTCTGCCTTCGGAAGAGAAAAACATTGGAAGCGCTGTGGTGGTAAACCGTACCCTGGCCAAAATGCTTGGGTACAGCAATCCTGAAAAAGCCATTGGCAAAAACATTCAGCTGGGCCTTAATAATATAAAACCAACCATTATTGGAGTTACCGAAGATTTTCATATTTCTTCTTTGCATGAAGATATTAGCCCTGTAGCCTTAACATCTTACCCCTATTTCTATTATGCTGCCGGTATCCGTATCCAACCCCGAAACATGAAAAGTACCCTTGCCAGCATAGAATCGGCCTGGAAAAAAGTATATCCTGAAAATGTATTTGAGTTAAATTTTGTCGATGAAACCCTGGCTGCACGCTATGAGCAGGAAAGCAGAGATTACCAGCTGTTCAAAGCTTTTTCTGTCATTTCTATTTTTATTTGCTGCATTGGCCTATGGGGCTTAATTGCCTTTGTGGTGGTGCGTAAAACCAAAGAAATTGGTATACGCAAGGTTTTGGGAGCGAGCATCAGTGGAATCGTTCTGCTGATATCCAGAGACTTCCTTAAGCTTGTTACCCTTGCGCTCCTCATTGCCTCTCCAATTGCCTGGTATTTTATGAACAGCTGGCTGGAAGATTTTGCCTACCCTGTTAATATTGGTTGGGGCATATTTCTCCTGGCAGGATTTTTCGCCCTTCTGCTGGCTTTTATTACCCTAAGCTACCAGGCAGTAAAAGCAGCTTCTGCAAACCCTGTGAAAAGTCTCCGAACCGAATAAACCCATTCCTTATGTTTAAGAATTATATAACTGTAGCCCTGAGAAACTTAAAAAAGCATAAGGGTTTTTCCTTCATCAACATTTTCGGTCTGGCCATTGGGCTAACCTGCTGCATGCTCATTAGCCTGTACATTTACCATGAGTACAGCTTCGATACTTACCACGAGAAGGGGGAGCGGCTGTACCAGTTAGGCGCTGTTTTCGAAAAGGAGGGAGAGCAAAACTACCAGGCTTCTGTTCCGGCAGCCCTTTCGGTAGTAATGGAGCAGGAACTGCCTGAAATTGATGAGAGCGCCCGCTTGCTTCAGTTATTTGGCGACGACAAAACGCTTTTGCAATACCAGGAGCCAGGTGGAAACCTAAAGTCTTTTTTTGAAACCCAGGGCTATATTGCAGACCCTACCCTTTTTAAGCTGCTTACCTACAATTTTATTGAGGGAGACCCTGCCACTGCTCTCCAGAATCCGAATACGGTGGTGGTAACTGAAGAAATTGCAAAGAAACTTTTCGGTGATGAGTCGGCCCTGAACAAAGTAATTAAGGTTAGCAGCAGTACCAATGGCGATCATGATTATACGGTAACAGGTGTATTTCGGCCGCAGGCTACGCCATCGCATATCGATGCACGCTTTCTGCTATCGGTAAGGGGCGGAAATATGGAAGGTTTCGTGTTGAACAGTACCACGCTGCTGAACAACAATATGTTTTTTACCTATTTGCTTTTAAAGGAAGGAAGTAATCCACAGGTGCTGGAAGAGAAGTTCCCTGCTTTCGTCGAAAGACATATGGGAGAGGAGCTGAAAAGCAGGGGTTCTGACCGGCAGTTGTTTCTAACGAACATAGAAGATGTGCATCTCCGCTCCGAAATAGAAAATAATGTTACCCCAGCCGGTAGTCTTACCTATTTGCGCATTCTGGCTTCTGTTGCCATCCTTACCCTGCTTATTGCCTGTATTAATTTTATGAACCTGTCAACTTCGCGCTCTTCTAAAAGAAGCCGGGAAGTAGGTGTGCGCAAGGTGCTCGGGGCTGAAAGATCGGCTCTTATCTGGCAGTTTTTAGGAGAGTCTTTAATTATGGCGCTTGTAGCCTTCCTCTTTGCTGTTGCGTTCACGCTACTTCTGCTACCAGCTTTTGAACAGGTGTCCGGCAGAGAAATTACACTCTCTTTCCAGCAACATGGTTCTCTGCTCCTGGTTTTTGTGGCGCTGGCCATTATTACCGGCTTTCTGGCAGGTAGTTACCCGGCATTTTACCTTTCGTCGTTTAAACCTGTGCGGGTTTTGAAGGGAAGATTCTCAAACTCTCTTTCGGTTACCTCTTTGCGGAAAGGGCTGGTTGTTTTTCAGTTTGTTATTTCTGTGGTGCTGATAATCGCTTCGGTTATTATTTCGAATCAAATGAGCTTTATGCGGTCGAAAGATCTTGGGTTTATTAAGGATCAGCAAGTAGTAGTTCCCTTAAGAAGCGAAACGGCCAAAAGCAACTTTACCTCGCTTAAAACCCAGTTAAAAAGCAATCCTGCCATTCGTTCCGTGGGTGGTTCTGTCAGCTATCCGGGCATCTTCAATCCTACCGACTGGCTCATGTATAAGGAAGGAAACAACATGCAGAATGCCGAATCGGTATATATGAATTTTGTTGACAATTCATTTCTGCAGACCCTTGGGATTAAACCCGTGGCCGGTCGTCTTTTTTCTCCGGACTTTCCTGCAGATACGAACTCGCATATTATATTGAATGAGAAAGGAGTGTCAGAGCTGGGTTTTGCATCAGCTGAAGAGGCGGTTGGTAGCTGGGTGGCTTTCGACTGGGAGGGAGAGCAACATCGCTTTCCTGTTATTGGGGTGGTGAATGATTTCCACTTCAAAGACCTCCACATTGCTATTGAGCCTTTCGGGTTTATGTTAACAGGTCAGACAGATTACAATTATCTAATTGCTCATGTAAATGCAGGGGATGTAGGCGGAACGCTTAACTCTCTGGAGCAGAGCTGGAAAAGACTCAATCCGAATGAGCCTTTCGAGTACAGCTTTCTGGATCAGGATTTTCAGAAAAACTACCAGGCCGAAATGCGCCTTACCAGCATGATTGGCTACTTTACTCTTATTGCAATCCTAATCTCCTGCCTGGGCTTATTTGGGCTGGCGGCTTTTAGCGCTGAGCAGCGGATTAAAGAAATAGGCATCCGCAAAGTGCTTGGAGCCAGTGTGCCAAGCCTGGTAGCGCTTCTTTCCATGGACTTTCTAAAACTGGTAATTATCGCCCTTATTCTGGCTTCGCCAATTGCCTGGTACATTATGAGTGAGTGGCTACAAACCTTTGCTTACCGTGTAGGCATTTCCTGGCAGGTGTTCGCTATTACTTTTGTTGTAGCATTGCTAATTGCTCTCTTTACCGTCAGTTTCCAGGCGATAAAAGCAGCCCTGATCAATCCTGTAAATAATCTTAGAACAGAGTAAACCCCTTGCCATGTTATCTAACTACCTAAAAGTCGCTATCCGGTATCTTGGTAAACACAAAGGCTATACCTTTATCAATGTATTAGGGCTTTCTGTGGGTATTGCCACCTGTATCCTCATTATGCTGTTTGTGAGGAGTGAATGGTCGTTTGATCATTTTCATTCAAAAGCCGACCGGATTCACAGGGCCTGGCTGCAGGAATTTTATGAAGGGGAGGTTTTTACAAATGTAGCTACACCAATTCCACTCGGTCCTCTTTTAATGGATAACCTAGCCGAGGTGGAAACAGTAAGCAGGGTAACAAATGTAAATGCACCCATTACCCATCAGCAGAATGTTTTTAACTATCCTGTTACTATTGTCGACAGCACCTTCTTTGAGGTCTTTGACTTTGAACTGCTGAAGGGTGAACGAGGTAATCCGTTTCCCACCAAAAACGCCATCATCCTTTCCGAAGAAGTGGCGACTGTATTTTTTGGCACGGCTTCTCCTATAGGGGAAACCCTGGAGCTGCAACTGGGGGAGGATAAGCTACTGTTTACGGTAAGCGGTATCGCACGAAATGTTCCATACGAATCCAGCATTCAGTTTGGTATGCTCATTCCTTTTAGCAATGCCGTGCATATCTGGAGTGAAAATACCAGAACCAAAGCCTGGTCGAATGTATCTGTGGGGACTTATTTGCTGATGAAGGAGGGAGTGGACCCTGCTGCTGTACAGGCAAAAATTCCTTCTGTAATGCAACCCCAGGTAGCAAATTATTATAAGCCAGGAGAGTACAATGTTTACCTTCAGCCTTTAAAAGATATCCACCTGAACAATTCCCTGCCGGCTGGAATGGTGCCTCCTTCCAATCCGCTGTATAGCTATATACTGGCTACTGTCGGGATTTTTATTCTCTTTATCGCCTGTATAAATTTTGTAACCCTTTCTGTTGGCCGCTCAACTACAAGAGCGCTTGAAGTGGGTGTGCGAAAAGTGCTGGGGGCCGAGCGCAAACAACTAATCATTCAGTTTTGGGGAGAAGCTTTGTTGCTTACGCTTAGTGCACTGCTTACCGGCCTTCTCCTGGCTTTTATTTTCCTGAAGCCATTCAGCCAGCTGGCTAACCGGGAGCTGGCACTAACAGCTGATGCTTTCACTCTTCTTTTTTGCTTTCTGCTGATTATCCTTATTGGTTTAATTGCAGGAAGTTACCCCGCCCTTGTATTATCCTCCTTCAAGCCCGTTCAGGTACTAAAAGGCAGAATAAGAACAGGAAGTATGGGCATTTTTGGAAAAGTTCTGGTGATTTGCCAGTTTGTGGCCTCCATTATTATGATTATCTGCACCATTACCATTGGCCAGCAGCTTCGCTATTTACAAAGCAAAGACCTTGGTTTTGAGCGGGAGCATATTATTGTTGTACCTACTAATAAGGAGCCCGGAGAGGGGAATTTACTGGCTGCCAGATTTATTACAGCCCTCGAAAAAGATCCGAAAGTTATAAACGCAACGAATGCCTTTTACAGCATGGCACAATCGGGCTGGATGCAACTTGGGTATAAGGACGAGCAGGGGGTGTTCCGTCAGTTTCGCTTTAATGCGGTTGATCCGGATTTTGTAAGCACAATGGATTTTAAAATGGTGGCAGGCAGGGATTTTATGAAAAATAATCCTGCAGATTCCAATGCAATTTTAGTAAACGAATCGCTTGTAAAACAATATGGTTGGAAGGACCCGATAGGAAAAAAATTGCCGGGCAAATACCCGCAACAAATTATTGGAGTGGTAAAGGATTTCCACCTCGAGTCTTTACATACGCCCATTGCGCCCGCAGTAATGGCGCTGAAGGCAGAATCTTTCTTTGAACATTCTACTGACGTATCCTACGATTATTCGCCCAGGCCGCGGGTTTCGGTAAAGTTCAGGGGAGGCGATCCCCGGGCACATGTAGAGCTTTTGGAGAAAAACTGGAAGTTAGTTGCCGGCGACCAGGAGTTTGAATACCTGTTTTTAGATGATGCCCTCCGTGCCGCCTATGAGCAGGAACAGCGGCTTGGTAACATTGTTCAGTATGCCTCCGTGCTTTCTGTTTTTATTGCCTGTATGGGACTGTTTGGCCTGGCAACCCTGGTGGTGGTAAGAAGAACAAAGGAAATAGGGGTAAGGAAGGTTTTGGGAGCCAACGTAGGTTCCATTGTTGCCTTGCTTACGAAAGACTTTATAGTGCTGGTGGGATTGGCAGCCATCATTGCCTTTCCGCTTGCCTGGCTGTTTCTGGATAGGTGGTTGCAGGATTTTACCTACCGGATAGACATTCCCCTCTGGGTGTTCGGTTCCGCTGCTCTGGTGGTACTGCTGGTAGCACTGGCAACGGTTAGTATCCAGTCAGTAAAAGCGGCCCTGGTCAATCCGGTAAATAGCTTGCAAAGAGAATGATTTAATGTTTAAATAGCAGCTCCAGGAATTCTGTTTAAGATGCTGAACATGAACCAGAAGTTCCAATTAAGCTTTTTAGCTTTGTATAGACAATGGCTTAAAAACTGCTATGATTAACCCAACTGAAAACCTTAAAAGCGAATAATGATCTACCTGAAGAATCTCTCCAAATGGTACCAGACTGGTAACCAAAAAACTTTCGTATTACAAAACCTCAATCTATTTATTGAAGAGGGGGAATTTATTTCCATCATGGGCCCCTCCGGCTCAGGTAAGTCCACTCTGCTCAATATTATAGGCATGCTGGATGCTCCTTCGGAAGGGGTATATACCTTTTTGGACCAGCCTGTGTTTTCTATGAAGGAAAAACAGCGCAAGGAATTGTATAAACAGTATATCGGCTTTGTATTTCAGGCCTACCACCTGCTCGATGAGCTTACGGTTTATGAAAACATTGAAGCACCTCTGCTGTACCAGGGGGTGAAAGGATCGGAAAGAAAAGCTATTGTCAGCGATATGCTCGATCGGTTCCAGATTGTTGGTAAGAAAGACCTGTTCCCGCACCAGCTTTCCGGCGGGCAGCAGCAAATGGTAGGCGTAGTGCGGGCCCTTATTGCCAGGCCAAAACTAATTTTGGCCGATGAGCCTACCGGCAACCTGAACTCTGCCCAGGGCGATGAAATTATGCAGTTATTTCAAAAATTAAATAAAGAAGATGGGGTGACTATTCTGCAGGTAACACATTCAGAAAAGAATGCAGCCTATGGAAACCGTACGCTCCATTTCCTCGACGGGCAGATTCAGCAGTAATAGTGATAAGCTTTTAGTCATTACTGCAAACGTCATTTTGTAATTTTTTGCTGCCGGTTGAAATCTTTCCATTCAACCGGCAGCTTTTCTGTTTTACCTGCTCATCTGCCCGAATAAGTGCTTGTTGAGTAGCGGCTTTTTTAAAATTACCTGCTTTGGTAAAGGAAGTAATCATGGCCGACCATAAAGCCTTTTTGCAAGGAAGAATAATCAATCTTTTTACAATCAGTCTTCTGCTTTATTCCTGCTTTTTAATTGCTGAAAGTTTGTTTCAGGGGCGGGTGTTTGTTGATATCAATAGCGCTTACTCTGCGGTCATTTTCCTGTATAAAATTGAAAGAAGGCAAGTGGGCAAAATATTAAAATGGGCTGTATTGTGCTGATAAGTTCTACAATCTGTAGAATTTTTTCCACACTTTCATTGTCCGGATCAAAAAGCAACTAAGAGCATAAGCGCTAGATTAACAGTGCTTTAGGTGTGTTTTTTAATTTGCGGCACAGTTTTTTTAATACAGAAAAGGGACAAACGCAAATGTTTTGAATAAAACGTGCGCTAAACCTTTTGAGAAATGAAAAAGCTAAATAAAATACTTTTGATTGATGACGATGAGGTTACCAATTACATAAATAGGGGCATACTTGAAAGTTTGAATATAGCCGAAGAAATCCAGGTAATTGAAGATGGTGAACGGGCTTTCAATTATTTAATCCGCTGTGCCGGCATTGGTTCATTGTTATGCCCGGAGTTTGTCATTTTTGATCACCAAATGCCAAACATGGATGGAACGGAATTAATTGAAGCCTTAAACGAGGTGAACTTTATGAAGGAAAATAAAGTAGTTTTTATGTTTCTGGGGGTAAACGCTGCCAGGAAAGACCTTGAGGTTTTGAAAGATTTAGGAATACGGGAGTTTGCATCCAAACCATTGTCAGTGGACCATGTAATGGATGTTTACCGGAAGTACTGGTAAGCAAAATCTAGGACGGATTAAAGGTGAAATCAACCTTTAGCAAGCGCCGAATTAGCTTAGGGTAAATTTTATTAACCAACATGCTCGCAAGGGCATGTTGGTTTTTTGTAACAGCTAAAATAGAAGTGGGTGGTGCCGCAGACGGGTTTTTCCCGGCAGTTGTTATCCTGTACTGAAGCTCCTTTGGTTAAAGTCCGGGAGGCAAACCATTTCCCCGGAGTTGATGGTTTTCAGGATTTTACCAGGGCTTTGGTTTTGGAAGCAATATCTTCAAAAATCATATACAGGGAGGGAACCATTAGGAGGATAATGGTAGTGGAAAAGATAATCCCAAACCCCAGCGATATAGCCATTGGAATCAGGTTGTTGGCCTGCGGAGAGGTTTCGAGGATAATGGGGGTGAGGCCTCCAAAAGTAGTTAAGGTGGTTAAAATAATAGGCCGGAAACGACGTACCCCAGCCTCATGAATGGCCTCAAAAGCAGATTGCTCTGTACGCCGCCTGTTGGCATAGTCGACCATAATCAGCGAATCATTTACGACCACTCCCGATAAAGCAATTACGCCCATCAGGCTTACCAGCGAGAGGTCAAAACCAAGCAGGATATGGCCAATAACAGCACCTACAATCCCAAAAGGAATGGCAATCATTACAATGAGTGGCTGAATATAATTATTGAAAGCAACTGCCAGCAGGGCGTAAATTATGAACATAGCCAGGGCAAAGCCTCCCCAAAGTGCCTGGGTAGATTCCCGCATCTCAGCCTGGCTTCCTTCAAAGCTCCAGGTAATGCCCGGGAAATCGGACCGTAACTGGGGGAGTACTTCCTGCTTCAGCGACTCCAGCACCTGGCTAACGGTATTTGCCGGCTCCACATCCATGCCCACAGTAACTACCCTTCGGGCATTTCGCCGGTTTATGCTGGTAAAAGCTTCGCGCTGCTCTACAGTAACTACGTCCAGCAGCGGAACTTCCGTACCATCTTCCGTACGGATAACAAAATCCTGCAGGTTGTAAAGGTCTTTTCGTTCTTCCAGGGGGAGCTTAACCCGAACTTCCACTTCGTTGGTTCCACGGAGCTGCCGCATGGCCAGAGCGCCATAAAAGCCATCCCGCACTTGCTGGCCTACCTCGGAGGAGGTTAAGCCCAGGCTGCGGCCTTCGGGCAGGAGGTTAAAGTCCAGCTGGAGTTTTCCTTTATTATAGTTGTCGTTTACATCACGCGTATTTTCAAAGGCCTTTGCCCGCTCCAGAAATGCCTGGCTGGCCTTTTCAAGTACGGCAATGTCGGAATGGCTTAAATCCACGCTGATGTCCTGCTGATAGCCACCAGGACCCCGCTCGGCTTCAAAAGTAATCTGGTCCACACCCTCTATTTCCCCGATTTCGTTGCGCCAGAGCTGTATCACCTCCCGGGCTGTCATATCGCGCTCATCCGAAGGTTTCATCACAATTTCTACGTCAATAAAATTCTGGCCCCGTACATTGGTTTTTACCCCTTCAGCAACCTCAAAAAGCTGGTGTTCTTCAAACATACGGAGGGTAGATTCGGTGATTTCATTGGCTACTTTTTCTGCCTGGTCCGGGGTGGTGCTCACGGGCAGCCTGATGCCAGCTTCAATTTCGTCGGCAGCAACTTCGGGCATCATTATTATGCCCATATGATCGCTGTAGCCATAGCCGCCCACCATTACCAGAAGTGCTAAAGCCGAACTAAAGGTAATGTAACGGTTTTGAAGGCAGGTTTTTAAGAAGGGCCTGTAGTAGTGGTCGATAAATCGCTGAAAACGTTTGGCAAAGGCCTGCTGCCAACGCTCTAAATACCTGCTTACTTTAAAAGATTTTTTCGAGCTGTGCCCCAGGTGGGCCGGGAGAATGAATAAAGCCTCGAATAAAGAAATGGTAAGAACAATGATGACTACAGCGGGGAGGGGCCACCAGAACTTTCCGGTAGTGCCGGGAATGAAAAGCAGCGGAATAAAGGCAATAATATTCGTTAGGATACTGAAAACAACCGGTTTGGCAATGTCGCGCGCTCCTTTTATGGCGGCTTCGAGGAAACCAAGGCCCTGCTGGCGATACTCATAAATATTTTCCCCAACTACCACGGCATCGTCTACCACTATGCCCAGCACCACCAGAAAACCAAACATCGAAATCATGTTGATGCTCAGGTCGATAAGGGGTAAAAACAATATGCCTCCTACAAAAGCAATGGCCATGCCCATCATTACCCAAAAGGCTAATCTGTATTCAAGAAAAAGCGTTAGGATAAGTAAAACAATGACAATAGCCATTATTCCATTTTCCGCAAGAAGAGAAAGGCGCTCCTCGTAATCATCGGCACTATTGCTGTCGATGCGATAGCGAACGCCCGGAGGGAGGGTACTTTCAAATTCGGTAAGGATGCTTTCCACGGCAGAGGCAATCTCCAGCGGAGACTGGTCACCGATTCTGAATATCTCCAGGTCGACCGTTGGTTGCTGGTTAAACTGTCCGTGGAAACCATCTTCAGAAAAGCCATCGGTAATTTCTGCCAGTTCGCCCAGGGTAACGGTGGCACCCGATGAAGCGGAAACCACTTCTATTTTGCCAAACTCTTCGGCCCATTGTTTCCGCTCTTTTAGGCGCAGCAGAATTTCGCCAGTGGCAGTTTCTACCGCGCCGGCGGGCACATCCTCGCTCGACTGGCGAATAAGGTTGGCCACCTCGCCCAGCGTCAGGTTGTATTCGCGCAATCGCTGCCTTGGAATTTCTACATGGGTTACATAATCCGGCACATTGTCGATTTGTACCTGGGTAATATTTTCGTTATTAAGTAAGCGGTCGCGCAGCCGTTCTGCTAATTTCCTCAGGGACCAGATATCGGTACTGCCGTACAGCCCTATTTCCATGACGGAACGCTGGCGCGACTGAAGCCGGACTTCCGGCTCTTCTGTTTCATCAGGAAAAGTACGGATGCGGGCAATGGCCTGGTCAATATCCTGGAAAATCTTCATTCGGTTTGCGCCTGCCACCAGCTCAACCAATACTGTACCCGAGCCTTCGTTTGCGGTGGAGGTTACTTCTTTTATGCCCTGTATGCCTCTTACGGCTTCTTCTACAGGTAATATAATTCCCTGTTCTACCTCTGTGGGTGCCGCTCCAGGGTATACCACGCTAACTTCAACCATATCGAGCTGAAACTGGGGGTAAACCTCTTTCTGCACATAAAACATTGACCAGATACCACCACCCAAAAGGATGAGCATCAATAGATTAGCGACAATAGGGTTCTGAGCCATATAGGCAATGGCGCCGCGATGCTCTTTTTCCTTCCTGTTATTTGAAGCAGACTTATCCATTACCGAATTCCTTGAGATTGATTTTGCTGATTATTTTGCTTTGCTGAATCAGGCAATGTGCCCTGGCTGGTGGCGCCTGAGTCTGCTGCCTGCTGTCGGAGGCTGGCTCCTTCTGCAACCGTGGAGAGGTTTGTTTTTACCACCAAATCATCTTCCTGCAGGCCATCGGCGATATAGGCATATTCTGAATCGCTCAGCAAAATGTCTACCTCCCGAATGGCCAGCTTACCTTCCTTCATCACCCATACCGTTTCGTTCTGGCGAACATAATCGCGGCTCAGCCGAATAACGTCTTCTACAGGACTTCCCTGGATACGTGCCTCAACAAATGAATTAATGATTAGGCGTGGTTGCCCGCTAGAATCGCTCCGGTAAGCAAATGGGTCAGGAACTGCCACCAGCACCCGGGCCAAACGGGTTTGCTCCTCAAGCGCTCCTACTAAGCGATACAAATAACCTGTTCGGAAGGTGCCTTCCTGCCAGGCCTTCCGGTCTATAATCCTGACTTCGGAGCCCCGCTCCTCTTCGCTTTCGGGGAACGAAAGCCAGCGAAGCTGGGAGAGGGGCACAGTTACCACTACCCAATACATTTCTCTGCCCACCAGCCGGCCCAGGTTCTGGCCCGGCGCCACCTGTGAACCTATGTTTACATTACGGCTAAGAATGTGGGCATCGAAAGGCGCCCGAAGCGTGCTTCGCTGCAACTGTAGTTTTGCCTGATTTACCGCAGCCCGGGCGGCTTCAACCCTTGCTCTAACAGCATTTAATTGTGGTTCCCGCAGCACAAGGTCTTCATTTATTCCGGCAACCGATTCTTCTACCAGCTCATAATCTTTGCGGGCAATATCCTGCCTTCCCTGTTCAATCTGCAAATCGGCCATGGCCTGGCTCAGGTCGCTTTTTCGCAGTTCCAGGTTGTTTCTGTAGTCGGCCGGATCGATTTGAAGAATAACCTCTCCTTCCTCCACAAAGCCGCCGGGAATAAAGTCGGGAGAGAGGGAGGTTACCTCTCCGCTAATTCTCGGACTAAGCGTAATGTCTTTTGCTGGCTGCACCGTGCCTGTGGCTACAATGGTGGGTTCAAAAGTGCCGTGTTCCACCTCCGTTACTTCTACCAGCATGGCCGTTTCTTTTGTGGCGCCTGAACGGCTCGCGCTTGGCTCAGACAATAAAATAAAAGCAGTAACGGCTCCCCCTACGAGGAGGATAATGCAACAGATTAGAAGCGTTTTTTTCTTATTCATAAAAACTAATACAGTTTTAACCTCTCATTTAACAGGGAGCCATTTATTTCCTGGTGCTCTTAAAGCACTCATTTGACAGTTTTTAATCAGGTGTTCCGGATTTTGTTTCTGCGCTGGCGAAATTGCTTTTTACTTTCACTTATCCTTCTTCCGGTTCTTCTTCAATGGTCCGTTCAGTGTCAAAGCCACCCGCAAGCGCCCTGTATAAGGCAATCCGGTATTCGAGCAGGTTTAACCGGGCTGAAATTAGGTTTCGCCGAAGTTGCTGCTCCTGGTTAAGGGCTGTAAGAACGTCCAGGTATTCTCTTAAACCATTGAAATATTCTATCCGCAGTTGTCCATAGGTCTTCTCGGCAAGCTGAAGCTGCTCCGCCAGAACAGCAATTCTTTCCGCCTGTTTTCTTTCCAGCACCAGGGCATCTTCTACTTCCTGGAAAGCAACCAGTACCCTTTGTCCATATTCGTAAAGAAGCTGTTCTTTTACAGCTTCCGTCCGGTCTACTTCTGCACTCAACCTGCCGCCATAAAACAAGGGAGCAAGCAAATTGCCGGCAAGCGAATAGGCCCAGTCCTGGAATAAATCCTGTGCATTGTTGGCCCTCACAGAAATACCGCCTGAAATAGCAAACCTCGGGTATTGATCACTAATGGCTGCTGCCACTTCCCGATCGGCGGCTTTTAACAGGAAAAAGGCTTCCTGCACATCGGGTCGTCTTTGAACAAGCTCCGCAGGAATGCCGGTTTCAGGTAAAGGAGGAAGGGCAGGCAAGGTGTCAGGAAAGTAACTGGGCTCATTTTGAGGGGGAATGCCCAGCAAAACGGCCAGCTGGTGCTCCAGGGTTTGAATGTTCGCTTCAATAAGAATCTTTTGTTCTCTGCTGGACTCCAGCAGTTGTTGCTGCCGGAGAATGTCGACTCCCCTAATCTGGCCACTCCCAAAGCGGGCCCGGATGAGGCTCAATATTTTTTCGTTGGTTTCCAGCTGCTCTTCTACCACCTCCAGCTGTTGCCAGGCCGCTATAAGCTGGTACCAGGTGCGTGTAATTTCAGCAGAAAGAGAAATGGCAGCCGCCTGATAATCGAAGAAGCTGGCCTCTGCCCGATAGCGTTCCGCGTCTATGCGGGAGCTAATTCTACCCCAAAGGTCCAGTTCGTAAGCTGTAGACAAACCGAAGCGCAGGTTCTCGCCTCCCACAAAATCGGGCTGTGGATAGTTGGTGGCTCCCTGCAAGGACGCTTCAATATCGGGTAGCAGGTAAGACGATTCCCTGTCTACAACGGCCTCTGCTGCCCTGAACCGCTGCCAGGCCGTCATTAAATTAAAGTTTGAATCCAGGGCGTAGCTAACCATGGTATTTAGCTCCTGATCCTCAAAGGCGGTCCACCATCTTTGAGGGGCTTCTATATCCCCTGAGCGGGAAAAAGCTTCCGGAGCATCTAGCGGAAGGGCCACCCTGGCGGTTTTTGGGGTGCAGGAAGTAAAAGAGAAAAAAGCAAAAACAAGGAGTAGAATATTGAGAAGACAGGCGGATGGTTGACTGTTTCTACGGAAGAAAAGGACAGGCAGTGGGGCAGCCTTCTTCAGGCTTTGCATCATCTTCCGGGTTGAGATTTCCTCCATCATGTTTTACTACTGTTTAATTGCTGCCCGACTACCACCAATTTATAACCTTTCGATATGGAATGATGTTTAAAGGGACCGTTACACCCACAACTTAATCCCCTGGGGAAGATTTATTAAGGGGAAAACCTTAATAGAGCAATTAAAGAAATGTAGCAGGAGGAGCGCAATTGCCTGTTTCCCACCTACAGGGAGAAATGATTTCCAAGCTGGCAATTGCTTAGAAAAACCAGCCTTTCACGCACAGCTGTTTAGCTAGGGCTAAGGTGTTGGCTTTTGAGCAGGTCCATAGCATTAGCAAGTTTGAAGAACAGGAGGTAATAGTGAGGAATATGCCGTGTTATTATAAAACTGACAGGAAAGAGTACAATCCGGCAGGTTTATTTATTTCGTATAATTTTTCTGCTGCTTCACCGAAGCATAATGATTTGTTGTTGCAGTCTAAAAACCAAAAAAAATCATTTTTAAGGCTAGCTGGTGAGTATTCCGGGGCATTGTCCTTTTTTAAAAAGAAGAAATGGTAGGTGAATTACTGTACAATGTCTTATCTTTAAAAGCTGTTTTTTTTGTAGGGGCATAACAGCGGTGCTTGAATTTTACCTATTTTTTGAGACCTCTACTGAAGGTTTAAGACGTAATATGGAATTATCTAAAGGAAAAAAACCAAATAGTTTACAGGATAAACTTCTTCCCAAATCCCCTACAGGTATTGAAGGATTAGATGAAATAACAGAAGGTGGCTTACCAAAGGGGCGCCCGGCCCTGATTTGCGGTGGCGCAGGTTGCGGTAAAACTCTGATGGCCATGGAGTTTCTGGTAAATGGAGCAGTGGAGTTTAATGAGCCAGGTGTATTTATTGCTTTTGAAGAAACCCGCGAAGAACTGGCCATGAACGTGGCTTCTTTAGGTTTTGACCTGGAAGAGCTAATAGAACAAAAGAAATTAAAGATTGATCATGTATTTGTTGAGCGGAGCGAAATAGAGGAAACAGGAGAGTACGACCTGGAAGGCCTTTTCATCCGCCTGGGCTATGCCATTGATTCCATTGGCGCTAAAAGGGTAGTGCTGGATACCATAGAATCTCTTTTCTCCGGACTATCCAATACGGCCATTCTTCGTGCAGAAATAAGAAGGCTCTTCCGGTTTTTGAAAGACAAAGGAGTTACCGCCATTATTACCGGCGAAAGGGGCGAAGCATCCTTTACGCGCCAGGGCCTGGAGGAGTATGTTTCTGACTGTGTAATACTGCTCGATCACCGGATTGTTGACCAGGTATCGACCAGAAGATTGCGAATTGTAAAATACCGCGGCACCACGCATGGCACCAATGAATACCCGTTTTTAATAGATGAAGAAGGTATTTCTGTGCTGCCGGTTACTTCCCTGGACCTCGATCATGAGGTGTCCAATCAAATTATTTCCTCCGGTGTACCAGGGCTGGACGAAATGCTTGGCCGTAATGGATTTTATAAAGGAAGCACCATTCTCATTACCGGTACGGCAGGTACGGCAAAAACTACTTTTGTTTCTTCTTTTGCAAATGAAACCTGTAAAAACGGGCAGCGCTGCCTGTATTTTGCTTTTGAAGAATCGGAACAGCAACTGCTGCGCAATATGAAACAGGTGAATATAGACCTGGCCCCGCATTTAGCAAGCGGCATGCTGAAAATTCATGCTAGCAGACCTTCGCTCCACGGCCTGGAAATGCACCTGGTAACTATTCATAAATTAATAGAGAAATATAAACCCGATGTGGTGGTGGTAGACCCGCTGAGTAATTTAATTTCTGTGGGCTCCATGAACGAGGTAAGAGGCATGCTTACCCGTTTAATTGACTACTTAAAAGTGAATGAAGTTACCGCTATGTTCAGCGCGCTTACCATTCCTACGGGCCAAAGCCTGGAGCTTACCGAAGAAGGGGTCTCCTCTATTGTGGATACCTGGGTAATGGTACGGGATGTTGAAGGAGTGGGCGAGCGAAACCGCGGAATATATATTATTAAATCGCGGGGTATGCAGCACTCTAACCAGGTGAGAGAATTTGTTATTACCAAAGAAGGAATTAAGCTGCTGGACGCAAAGGTAGGACCTACAGGAATTCTTACAGGCTCGGCCAGGCTTGCTTACCAAATGAAACAAAGAGCCCGCATTGAAGAAGAGCAGAATGAAATGGAAAGAAGAGAACGGGAACTGGAGCGGAAGCGGAAAATACTGGAATCAACAATAGAAAATCTGCGCACGGAGTTCGAATCGACCGAGGAGGAATTAAAACAAAGCCAGCTGAAAAAAGGGGATTCACCTGGCATTTCACAAGCCGGTCGGGACGGAGGAGGCAAAGGTACTTTTTAAACTTCCCGCCATAAAGTTTATTTTTTAAACGATTCAAGTGCTTAAACACAACCAATGTTAATGGAGCCAGAAACAGAAATATATGAGTTGCGGCTGTATGTTGCCGGCCAAACGCCAAAATCTGTAACAGCCCTCACCAATCTTAAGAGGTACTGCGAAGAATATTTGAAAGGACGGTATAAAATAGAAGTAATCGACCTGCTTAAACATCCACAACTGGCCGAAGGCGACCAGATTCTTGCCATTCCAACGCTGGTAAGGAAGGTGCCGGTGCCTATCCGAAAAATTATAGGAGACTTGTCGAATGAAGAGCGGGTTCTGGTAGGCTTGGACATCCGGCCGATGGAACGTTAAAACAGGCATTATGAGCGAGCTGGAAGATTTTGAAGCCTCTGTAAAAAGGGGAGGGGAGGAAGAATACGTACTGCGGTTATTTATTACCGGCATGACTCCAAACTCGAAAAAAGCAGTAGAGAATGTAAAAAGAATTTGTGAAGCATATTTAGCAGGAAGGTATGAGCTCCAGGTCATAGATATTTACCAGCAGCCCTTACTGGCAGAAGGAGAGCAGATTATTGCCGCTCCTACGCTGGTAAAAGTAAAGCCATCCCCTTTGAAAAGGCTGATAGGTGATATGTCAGATACAGAGAAGGTATTATCAGGCCTTGGTTTATCTCCAAAATTGTAAGGCATACATGTCTGAAAAAACAGAAAAGGAAACGCGAGAAAAAGAACTCCTGGCTGAAAATGCTGAGCTTCAGGCAAAATTGCAGGAATCGGAAGAGGTATTGGAAGCCATTAGGAGTGGTGCGGTGGATGCCTTAACCATTCAGGGACCCGAGGGCCCGCAAATTTTTACTATTAAAGGCGCTGACCACACCTACAGGGTTTTAATAGAAGAAATGAATGAGGGGGCACTTACGCTTAACAGAGAAGCGGTGATCCTTTACAGTAATTCCCGTTTTGCCGAATTTGTCCAGCTTCCGCTGGAATCCGTCATTGGTACCTCTTTCTTTAATTTCCTGCTCCCGAAAGACCATCATGCTTTTGTAAGCCTGTTCGAACAAGGCTGGCTAAAAAATAATAAGGGAGAATTTGCCCTGCAATCCGGCAAAGGAAAAGTAAAGCCTTTTTCCATATCGATGAGTGCCTTAAATGCCAGCGGCACATCGGCCCTGGGCATTATTGTTACCGATTTGTCTGCTGAGAAAGAAATCCTTGCCATCAAATCGCAGGTAGCGAAGCAAAACGAAATTATATCCCGAAAAGAAGAAGAGCTGCTTAAAGAAAAGCAGACGAGCGAAGAGGCTGAACGTTTTCGTACGGTATTAGAAGGTATTCCGCAAATTGCCTGGACTGCCACACCCGATGGCCGCATCAATTATACCAACCAGTTCTGGCATAAGTACACTGCTTTTTCACAGGCAGATACCATTGGCAATGGATGGCAGCAAGCCCTGCACCCCGACGACAAAGAAAGGACCGTTGGGCACTTTAAAGCCAGCCTTAAATCAGGCAGGAATGTAAACACAGAAAATCGCTTAAAAAGAGCCAGCGATGCCCTGTATCGCTGGCATATTACCAGAGCTTCAGCTGTAAGAAATGCACAGGACCAGATTATTTTGTGGGTAGGCACCTGTACGGATATCCAGGACCAGAAGGAATATACCGATAAGATAGCCCAGGCCAGGGAAGATTTAAGTGATTTGAATACGGAGCTGAATACTAAAAATGAGCAGTTAATCAGGACAAATAACGACCTGGATACTTTCGTTTATACGGCTTCGCATGATTTAAAATCGCCCATATTAAACATCGAAGGATTGATGAATCTCCTTGAAAAAAAGCTTCAGGGAGATAATATGTTGCAGGATGATAAGCAAAAACTAATAGAAATGATTGGACATTCTATTAATCGCTTTAAGTTTACCATCCAGGACCTTACTGAAATAGCGAAAGTACAGAAGAGCTTTGAAGAAGATACTTCCCTGGTAAATTTCGATGAAATTATAAGCGATGTAAAGGACAGCATTCAGGAAATGATAAGGCGGTCGAATGCCAGTATTTACTGTGATACCAAGGGACAGCCTGAAATAAATATATCAAGGAAGAATCTAAAAAGCATCATTTATAATTTCCTGAGCAATGCCATCAAGTACCGCTCATTAGAAAGAGACCCGGAAGTACACATAAAAACTGAAAAACAGAATGGTTATGTGTTGTTAAGTATCCGGGATAACGGCCTTGGAATGGATTTAAGTAAGGGGAATAAGATTTTTGTAATGTTTAAAAGGCTGCATAACCACGTAGAGGGCACAGGTGTGGGGCTTTATATTGTAAAAAGAATAGTGGATAATATGGGAGGGAAAATAGAGGTTGAAAGTATCCCGGGGGAAGGAACCTTATTCAAGGTGTACTTTAAGAATTAAGAAAGAATAACGGGTTCTGAAGAACTGTAAATGGAACTGTGTCAAAGTTAAAAAAAGAATTAATTTAGCTTTAACACAGCAAGTATGTCCGAGAAGAAATTTGATTACGAGCGCTTTCAACAGGAAGCCATCAAAGGCTTGTATGAAGGCAAGTCTTTAACGGGTGAGAATGGTATTTTCGCCCCACTTTTGAAGCATTTCCTAGAGTCAGCCCTGGAGGGTGAACTCTCCGCCCACCTTCTGGAAGAAAAGTCCAGTGACACCCCTTTAAAGAACCGCAGGAACGGCAAAGCTACTAAGCAAGTAAAGAGCCTTTCAGGGGAATTTGATTTGCAGACCCCCAGAGACAGAGCAGGTAGCTTTGAACCTCAGGTAGTAGGTAAGCGGCAGGTAATCATCACCGAAGGCCTGGAAGAGAAAGTTATCGCCCTTTACGGAATGGGCAATAGCCTCAGAGATATCTCTTCTCATATCCAGGAAATCTATGGGATGGAACTCTCTGCCACTCAGCTTTCTGAGATAACAGACAAGGTGATTCCTGCTATGAACCAATGGCGGGTAAGGTCGCTTGAAAGCCTCTACTGCTTTGTTTATCTGGACTGCATGCACTACAAGGTGAAAGACCAGGGACGGGTAGTAAGCCGAGCTGTCTATAATGTTTTAGGCATTTCACAAGAGGGAAGAAAAGAGCTGATAGGTATGTACATATCAGAAAGTGAAGGGGCAAAGTTCTGGCTCTCTGTGCTGACTGACCTGAAAAACAGAGGTGTAGAAGATATTCTCATCGCCTGCGTGGATGGGCTAAAGGGTTTTCCTGAAGCTATAGAAGCTGTTTTTCCCCAGGCTCAGATACAAACCTGTGTAATCCATCAGATTCGCAACACCATGCGCTATGTGGTAGAAAAAGACAAGAAGGAATTCATGGCTGACTTGAAGCCTGTTTATCAGGCTGTAAATAAGGATGAAGGCTATTTTAACCTGCTGGCCCTAGAAGAAAAATGGAGCAGAAAGTACCCTGTAGCTGTTCAGTCCTGGCTAAACAACTGGGAGTACCTCTCCACCTTCTTTGCCTATGACCAGGAAATCAGAAGGGTCATTTATACGACCAACACGATAGAAGGATTCCATCGCCAGGTGAGAAAAGTAACGAAAACAAAAGGGGCTTTTACTTCAGATACAGCCTTACAGAAGCTGATTTATCTGGTGGTGATGAATGTCTCTAAAAAATGGACTGTACCTCTACGAAACTGGCCATTGACTTTTTCGCAGCTTTATATCATGTTTGAGGAAAGAATCAAGCAACACGTGAAGGTTTGACTTTTTTCTGTGAAGGCACAAGGCCGTTCACAGAAAAAAGCCATCTGACACAGTTCCGATTACACTCCCGTTCTGAATTTCCGAACCGTCGGTTGCGGGGTAGTGGCAGGTTAAAAGGATATGTTCCTCTTATCACCACCTTTAGTTTCGCATTTTTCGTTCCCACTCCGCTTCTTTTCAAACAGGAGAGAGGTTACATGCAAAATCCTGTTAAAGGGGAAGAAGAGGACTTTCCTTCCTCCATGCGCCTGTTATTTGAATTGCCTTACTCTTCTCTTGTGGTGGTTTCCTCAAGTTTTGCGAGGGTATTGGAGAAGAGGTATAGCCTGTTTAATATCAAGCGACTGAAGGTGATTCAGGGTTTAAGAAGGCCTGCGCTGCAAACTGCGCCAGACACCGGTTAAAGGAAGTCCGCCAGTAAAGGTAATTCGGGAGCGGGAAAAACACTATCCTGGCTTACCGCTCCCGAATTGAAAATACGCCCACTGAAGGATCGATTCCCGAAAACCCTTCTAACCTCAGCTAAGCACCAGGCAAAAGACTAACATCTCCTCCTTGCGGGTGCCTGTTAGTCATACATGGCACTAATGAAAGCCTGGTACTTATGTTGAATTACTTTCCGCTTTAGCTTAAGTGTAGGCGTTAGCTCTCCTCTTTCAATGGTCCATTCGGCAGGAAGCAGCTTAAATTTTTTAACCTGCTCCACGTGGTTGAAATTTTGGTTGTACTTTTCAATTTCTTTTGAAATTAGCTGGTGAACCTGTTCCTGTTGTATGGCAGCTACATCGCCGGGATAGGGCAGTTCATGTTTCGCAAACCATTCCTTCAGGTTCTGGAAAGAAGGTACAATAAGGGCACCCACAAATTTTTGTAGCTCCCCAACCACCATCATCTGTTCAATCCAGCGGCTTTCTACCATTTTGTTTTCAATAGGCTGTGGGGCTACGTATTTGCCGCCGCTGGTTTTAAAGAGTTCTTTTTTGCGGTCGGTTATTTTTAGAAATTTGCCATCAATCATAGTGCCGATATCCCCTGTTAAGAGCCAGCCATCCTGAATGGTTTCTGCTGTCAGGTCGGGGCGCTTGAAGTATCCCATCATTACGTTCGGACCTTTGCAGAGAATTTCTCCATCATCAGCAATCTTTACCTCTACGTCTTTTAACAAAGGGCCAACAGTGCCAAACATGCGGTTTTTTTCGCTGTAACGGTTCCCACTAATTACCGGAGAAGCTTCTGTTAAGCCATAGCCTTCCTGGATAACGATTTTTGCAGCGGTAAACACTTTCAACAGCCGTACCTGGCAGGCGGCGGCTCCGGTAATTATGGCCTTTACCTCTCCACCTAAAGCTTCTCTCCACTTGCTGAAGATGAGCCGGTCGGCTATTGCCAGTTGCATTCTGTAACTCAGGGACAGCGGTGTATTTATTTCGAAGCGCTCGGCCAGTTTAAGGGCCCAGAAGAAGAGCGATTTTTTAATGCCGCTAAGCTCATTGCCCTTGGCTACTATGCCTTCATACACTTTTTCCAGCAGGCGAGGAACAGTGGTGAACAGGGTAGGCTTTACCTCCCGCAAGTTTTCAGCAATTTTATCCATACTCTCAGCATAGTAAACCGATACACCACTGTAAAAAAAGCAGTAGGTGGCCATGCGTTCAAAGGCATGGTTCAGCGGCAGAAAACTAATAGCTCTTTCCCTGAATACACCTGCTTCTTTTATAATTAAAGCATTACTAAAGGCATTGCTTAAAATATTGTGGTGCGAAAGCATAACCCCTTTAGGAGTACCCGTGGTGCCGGAAGTGTACAGGATGGTGGCTAAATCAGAAGGTTGAATTTCTTGACGGGCGCTGTTCAGCTCTTCTTCTAATTCGGGCGTTAAATTAACCAGCAGTTTTTGCCAGTCGGGAGCCTCGGTTACTTGTTTAAAAGTATAAACCGGCAGCTGAGGATTCAGTTTGCTTACTTTACTAAACAGGGCTTCATCACCTGCAAACATCATTTTAATGCCAGCGTCTTGCAAGATAAACTCCAGCTCTTTATCGTTAATTGTAGGATAAACAGGTACGGAAACAGCTCCCGCTTGTTGAATAGCAAGGTCGACCATCATCCATTCCGGGCAGTTCGGGCTAATAATTGCAATTTTGTCTCTGCCTTCCACACTACCATCTCCGCCGGAAATGCCCAGCTGTAACAAACCGGCACTGAGCTGATTTACCTTTTCCTGAACTTCCCGGGTACTATATTTTCTCCACTGACCATTTTCTTTGGCACTTAGCATGTCCTCCAACGGAAAATTTTCCAGTTGATAGCTAAGACAATCAAAAAGCCTTTTTGGCTCATTTTTCAAATCCGTATTCACTCTTAATTTTGCTCTGTATTAATAGTTCTAAAGGGTCCTTCCTGAAAATATCTCTTTTTATAAGCGGAATAGGAAGTGACGGTCTTTAATTAATTCCGTTGCCAAAAGTAATACTTTTAGCCAATCCTGTTTTATAACTACTATAATTAGAAACAGCTTGTTTGCCTGAATTGGTACATTTTATTGCCCCTGACTTAGCGGCATTAAGTAAGAGGAGGTAAATAAAGTGTAAAATTGGTAAGTATTTGATGGCTAATTATTTCGATGCTTTTTTCTGTATCATTCTCTTTGTCAAAAATTAAGGATGTAGGGAAATATCAGGCTCAAAAAAACACCAAAACCTACTGCAGTAAAATCAGTTAGAAGGGAACAGCTTATGGCAGGAATTTCAATAAATAAAGGAAAGAGACCCTTTTGCTGATATGAATCCTGGTTTAGCCGGGAAGGAATTCCTTTACTGTTGAGCCTGCCAATTTTTTGAAGGAACTAAAACTTTATAAAATGGAAATTAAAAATGTTACCGTATTTGGTGCTGGTGTGCTCGGAAGCCAGATAGCCTTTCAAACAGCCTTTCATAAGTTTAAGGTAGTGGTGTATGATATAAATGAGGAAGTGCTGGAAAATGCAAAGCAAACGTTCCGGGAATTGGGCGAGCGTTATAAAAAAGACTTAAACGTTTCGCAGGAAGAGGTGGATGCCGCCGTTCCCAGAATATCTTTTACAACAGATTTAGCCGATTCGGTAAAGGATGCAGACCTTACCATTGAAGCCATTCCGGAGAATGTACAAATTAAAAAAGATTTTTATACAAAGCTTGGAAAGGTGGCACCGGAAAAAACTCTTTTTGTTACCAATTCCTCTACTTTGTTGCCCAGCCAGTTTGCACAGGAAACCGGCAGACCGGAACGCTTTTTAGCCCTCCATTTCGCCAACGAAATCTGGAAGAATAATACGGCAGAAATAATGGGCCATCCGGGTACGGACTCTAAGAATTTCGATACCATTGTGCAGTTTGCCAAAGACATTGGCATGGTGGCGCTGCCTATTCATAAAGAGCAGCCAGGCTACATCCTTAACTCATTACTGGTGCCGCTCTTACAATCGGGCCTCGCTTTGTACGTAAATGAGGTGGCAGATTATGAAACCATTGATAAAACCTGGATGATTGCCACCGGTGCTCCGGCCGGACCCTTTGGCATTTACGATGTGGTTGGTTTAAATACCGCATATAACATTAGCAAAATGGCTGCCGATGCCGGAGATAAAAAGGCGGAAAAAGCGGCCAAAATATTGAAAGAAAATTTTATAGATAAAGGAAAGCTGGGGGTGGCCACCAGGGAAGGATTTTATAAATATCCCAATCCAAAATACCGGGAGCCGGGCTTCTTAAAATAAAGGATAGCCTGAAATCTTTTTCGAATAATTTTCACCTGTTGCAGGGCATTAATATTTTTTAATAAGTAATTCGACAGAAATAGTAAAAACTTAATTTTGATGTGTCATCCTGAGGAACGCGGACGCCGCGCGGAAGGATCTTTCTTCGTTAGAAACATTTGGGAAGCATTATACTTGGAAAGATGCCTCCGTTGTCGGCATGACAAACAGTTTAATGTATTTATGTCTAAGCACTTATCAATCCAGATATGGTATTATGAAAAAAGGGGAGCATCAGTGGCTGAGCAATCGCCGTAGGTTTTTAAGGCAAACATCTTTGGGCATGGGGGCTGCTATTCTTAGTGTCCCCATGCTGTCTTTTAGCTCCGGCAGGTCCATGCCTGCTACTGGAAAGCAGCCGGCACAAACTTCTCCAGGTACTAAAAATGAAGGGAAGCTGGGAATTGCCCTGGTAGGTTTAGGGCAATACAGCAGCAACCAGCTGGCACCTGCACTGCAGGAAACAAAAAACTGCTATTTGGCCGGCATTGTAACCGGCACTCCAACAAAAGCCGATGCATGGAAGGCAAAGTACAATATCCCCGATAAGAATATTTATAACTACGATACCTTCGATCAAATAGCCGATAATCCGGATATTGATATTGTGTATGTGGTGCTGCCAAATGCCTTACATGCAGAATACACCATTCGGGCCGCCAGGGCTAAAAAAGACGTTATTTGCGAAAAGCCCATGGCTACCTCTGTAGAAGATGGGCAAAGGATGCTCGATGCCTGCCGGGAAAATGGAGTACAACTGGCCATTGGCTACCGCCTTCACTTTGATCCCTTTCATCAGCGGGTAATGGAACTGGGGCAACAGCAGGTGTATGGGAAGGTAAAGAGCATTCGTGCCGAAGACAGCTTTGACATCACAACCAGCAGGCCGAACAGGTGGCGGCTCAACAAGGAGCCTCCGGTGGAGGCCCTCTAATGGATTTAGGGATTTATTGTGTGCAGGGGGCTATTTACACCCTCGGAAAACTTCCTGTGGCTGTAAGCGCCCATTTTGGAGAAGTTACAAAACCCACTTATTTCTATGAGGTAGAACAATCGATTAACTGGCAAATGGAATTCGGGGATGGAGTAATTGCGGAATGCAATTCCAGCTATGCCGGGCGGTCCGATTTTTTATCGGCTGAGGCCGAAAATGGCTGGTGGAAGCTGGAGCCTTCCTTTGGTTATGAAGGCAAGAAAGGAGTTACCAGCGAAGGTTCCATGAATCTGCCCAATGTTTACGAGCAGGTTCGGCAAATGGACAGCCAGGCCCAAAGCTTTAAAAACAACCAGCAATCAAAGGTGCCCGGAGAAATGGGCCTTCGAGATGTAAAAATACTGATGGCTATTTATGAATCGGCCCATGCAGGTGGGAAGCGGGTGGAAATTAGCTGAAACACAATTTCTCCGGCAAGCCAAAGCATCCTATTGCCTTCAGAAGAAAATAACAGCTGCCTGCCAGTGGAACTCGATGGATCCCACCTCCTCCCAAATTTTTTTAATAAATCCCCTCTGTTCAATTTTATCTTCCTATAAATCAAACATTTACCCTGCTAATTCCTTTTCAAGAAAGAACTTAAACAATACCTGTAATCCGCTTTGAGGGCTTTTTCGGCTTTCTTTGAATAAGTGACATTTTAAAATTAAAAATAATATGGATACAAAGGATTCAAGACTATCGAAGCTGCTGGAAACAGCTTACATCGTTCCGCCAATTAGCGGATCAAGCCAGATAAATGTAGGAAACACAGAGCGGATTATTTCAACCGCAGGAGGTGCTTTGCTTGCCTATTACGGCTTTAAAAAAGGGGATCTGCTTGGAATTGCTATTGCACTGACTGGTGGCTCTTTGCTGTTTAGGGGAGTTACGGGCTATTGCCCGGTAAATGATGCTGTGGGCCGCGATACCGCAGAAAAAGAAAGTGTTTCCATAGAAATTACCCGCAGCCTCACCATTCAAAAACCGCGTAAGGAATTGTATGCCTACTGGCGAAGGCTGGAGAACCTGCCCAATTTTATGAAGCACCTGAAAGAAGTGCGCAAGGGGGAAGAGAAAAGATCGCACTGGGAAGCCCGCATTCCCGGGGATATTGGAACGGTAGACTGGGAAGCTGACGTAACCGAAGAGAAGGAAAATGAATTTATTGCCTGGCAGTCCATACGGGGTTCGCAAATCGACAATGCCGGGGAGGTTCGCTTTAAAGATGCGCCTGCAGGCAGAGGTACGGTGGTGCGGGCAACTATTTCTTACCGTCCCCCGGCAGGTGCAATCGGAAGTGGTGCCGCTAAACTCCTAAACCCGCTGTTTAAGCAGATGGTGAAGGAGGACCTGCGCCGCTTTAAAAGGCTTATGGAAAGCGGTGAAATTCCGACTATTGAAGGGCAGCCCTCTGGTAGAGCGTAGTTACAGTTGCCCCTGCAGGAGTAAAACAATTTTTTATGAACATTAAACCTCTTTAAATATGAAAGCATTATGCTGGAACGGTATTAATAAGTTGAATGTAGAGCGGGTTCCGGATCCTTCTATTCTGAATTCGGGCGATGCCATTGTTCGGGTAAGCATGTCGTCGGTTTGTGGCTCGGACCTGCATTTGCTCGATGGTTATGTGCCCACCATGAAGGAGGGCGATATTATTGGCCATGAATTTATGGGCGAAGTGGTAGAAACCGGCGCAGGCGTTAAGAAGCTGAAAAAAGGCGATCGCGTGGTGGTGGGCTCTGTTTTAGGCTGCGGAGGCTGCGAATTTTGCCAGAGCGACCAATGGTCCCTTTGCGATAATTCCAACACCAATCCGGAAATTCTGGAGAAAGCGTATGGCCATGCCGGTGCCGGTATTTTTGGCTATTCGCATGCTTTTGGAGGCTATGCCGGTAGCCATGCCGAGTATATCCGGGTGCCTTATGCTGATATAGGTTCTTTTAAAGTTCCGGAAGGAGTAAAAGATGAAGCAGCCGTTTTTACATCCGATGCTTTCCCGACAGGCTTTATGGCGGCCGATATGTGCGGCATTGAAAAAGGAGATACCGTAGTTGTCTGGGGGGCCGGCGGCGTAGGCCAAATGGCCATGATTAGTGCTTACCTTTTGGGTGCAGAGCGTGTTATTGCCATCGACCGCTACCGGGACCGCCTGGAGAAAGCGCGTAAATACGCCAAAGCAGAGGTACTGGACTATGAGCAGGTAGATGTGCTGGAAGCCCTGAAAGAAATGACCGGGGGCCGCGGACCTGATCGCTGTATTGATGCCGTGGGAATGGAAGCGCACACCACCGGAATTGAGCAATATTATGACAAGGCCAAGCAAACCCTGCGGATGCAAACCGGCCGACCCGCGGTATTGCGGCAGGCGATTATGGCCTGTCGCAAGGGAGGCACTGTTTCTATCGTTGGGGTTTATGGAGGGCTAATTGATAAGTTTCCTATGGGAGCGGCCATGAATAAAGCCCTTACCTTCCGGATGGGACAAATGTTTGCCCAAAAGTACATTCCTCAGCTGCTCGACCGGGTGGCTTCAGGCGAGGTAGACCCTTCTTACATGCTTACCCATAAATGGTCGCTCGACCAAGGCCCTGAAGGTTACCAAATGTTCAAGAAAAAAACCGATAACTGTATGCGGGTGGTTTTTACTCCCTAATTATGAAATCAGGTAAAAAGGAAAGAAGGGAGAGGAGCTTAAAGCATTCTCTTCCTTTTTTTTATTGCCTACGGGCCATAGGCAGTTTAATTATACAAAAACTTCCACCTGTTTTTTTCTCTCACCTTCTTCAATTCCTTCTCCTCAGCCCTTACTCTTCATTATTTAATTCAACCATTACCCCCACACCAAGCGCTCCAATTTTCGGCAGCTAAACACGCTGCTTAAAAAAGGCCGGTAAACCCATAAAAATCCTCGCATACAAAAATTTGAACTATCGATTCCGATTAAATTATCCTGCATTGGGCTTTCCTTTTTCCTGTTCTTAACAAAAGAGAAGCTTAGCAAGGCTTTACTTTTACCTTTGAATAACAGTTAATTCCATTTTTTCTTCATTTTTCTGAAAAAGAACTGGAGAGTCAAAACTAAAGTACTGTAAATCATGCATTTATATTATATTTTTTTTTAATTTAGCAAGAGCGAAATGAGCGGGAAGGCCTTACTCTTCCAATGCGGGTCTAAATTTTTAGGTTGTTTAATTTTTTAATTATGAAACATTTCTACACAAGTGTGGCGGGAACTCTTTTGCTGACACTTTTCATCCATTTTACTGTCTTTGGGCAGGTAAACAAGTACCAGGTCAAATACAAGTCCGGCAATTACCTGCCGGAAGAGCATTATTCAGGAACCAGTAAAGAGAGAGGCGGGCGCGCCCGAAAAGGAGCGGAAGCCTATGTGCTGTTGCAGTTTTACGAACTGCCCGACATTGCAAGCCATGAAAAGATGAAAGCCGCAGGCATTGAGTTGCTGGAATACATTCCCAACTATGCTTACCTGGCCAGGGTCCCGTCTACTATTGAAGCCGAAATGCTTGCTTCCCTGGGAGTTCGCAGCATGGAACCCCTACAGCCGGAACATAAGGTGGACGCTGAGCTCCTGCAGGCGCAGCTCCCTTCCTGGGTCGAGAAACAAAGCGGCATGGCAGATGTCGTGCTGACCCTTTTCAAAAATCACTCTATAGAAGCCATAAGTAGCAGCTTAAATGCTTTGGGAGCCAGGGTGTTGAAAGAAACCCCGGAATATTTTACCATGGAAGCACGAATACCGAAAGAGCAGATTCGGCAGGTGGCTATGCTAGAGGGAGTTTCATTTATATCGCCTGTAGCGTCATCGCCTGAGCCAACCAATTTTTACAGTAGCAACCTGAACAGGGTAAACGTTTTACGCTCTGGTTTAAATGCGTCCAGAAATCTTACCGGCGAAGGGATAGTGATTGGGATGGGAGACCATTTTACCGGAAATATTCATGCCGATTTGCAGGGGCGGGTAACCAATTTTGCAGCCCCGAATACCGACCCGCATGGCGACCACACCTCCGGTACGGTGGCCGGAGCAGGAAACCTGAATCCTATGCTAACCGGTATGGCACCTAAAGCCTCCCTTATTTTAACCAATATGGTTGACGATATTTTTTATGCCCCCGATTATTACCAGGAGTATGGCATGCGCATAACCAGTAACTCTTATAGCCTTAGTACTTACGATGGAAGGTATAGCGGCGAAAGCAGGAATATCGATATACAAACAAGTGGCGATAACCACCCGGAGCTGCTTCATGTATTTGCTGCAGCAAATGAAGGTCCTTCTTTCAGATCGGTTTCAAGAGGTTGGGCAGCCTCGAAGAATGCCCTGGTTGTAGGAGCTGTTTCACATGGGGGGCAGCCTGCCAGCTTCAGCAGTCGCGGACCAGTGGAAGACGGGAGGCTAAAGCCGGAGGTGGTGGCGCTGGGAGTAATGGTGCAGTCAACCAATCCGGTAAACGAGTATACATTTATGGGCGGAACCAGCGCGGCCTGCCCGGCAGTGGCTGGCTCTGCAGCCCTTCTGTACCAGCGGTATAAGCAGATTAATGAAAACAAAAATCCGGATGCCGGCCTGGTAAAAGCCCTGCTTTGTAACACGGCCGAAGACATGGGCAATCCGGGTCCTGACTATACCCATGGTTTTGGCCAGATAAATGTAAGGCAGGCAGTGGAAGCCATGGAAGAAAAACGGTATATGATGGGGAGCCTGGTTGCCGGCGACAGCCTAACGCACACCATTAATGTGCCTGCCGGTACCGCCAAACTCAAGGTTATGCTGTACTGGAAAGACAAAGAGGCGGCCATGAATGCTGCTGTTGCCCTGGTAAACGACCTGGATTTGCGGGTAAAACAAAATGGGAAAACGTACCTCCCCTGGGTGCTTAATCCGGCAGCAGGACAGGAAGATAAACCAGCGGTGCGCGGGGAAGACCACCTGAATAACATTGAACAGGTAACAATAGATTACCCGGAGGGAGGTTCCTATTCCTTTACCATTAGCGGGAAGGGCATTGCGACAGCTTCACAAAATTATGTGCTGGTTTATGAGGTAAGTGCGCCTTCAATAGTAGTTACCTATCCTTATGCCGGGGAATCGCTTGTACCAGGCGACAGGCTGCCCATTAGGTGGGATAAGACTGTAGACGGTCCTTTTAAAGTGGAATATTCTGTCGATAATGGCGCAAGTTGGGAATTAATAGCCAATGATGTACCGGCAGATCGCGGTTTTACCAACTGGAATGTGCCCGATGTAGTTACCCATCAGCTACTGGTACGGGTGAGCAACGGAACCCAAACCGGCATAAGCGCCGGCCCGTCTACCATTTTAGAGGTGCCGGAGGGTATAAACGTTTTCGCTACCCCCGGTGGAGAAAGGCAAATGAACTGGCAGCGCCTGGCGGGAGCAGATGCTTACGATGTTTTTCAGCTGGGACCACAGGATAAGGAAATGCAACTGGTGGCTACAGTCAAAGATACCAGCTACCTCTTTGAAGGGATAAATGGAGACGACTACTGGTTTAGCGTTCGTGCAAAAAATGGAGAGGGAGCCGTCGGCCGCCGCTCCAACGCAATTAAATCCGTTAAATACAGAAGCCCTGAGAACCCGCCTGCAGTAGTGAACGGACTGAAATATGCCTACTACGAAGGTAGCTGGACCGAAATGCCCGATTTTGCCTCTTTACAACCCATCAGGAGAGGGACTACCGATAACTTAAACCATGGCCAAATCAGTAAATATAATGACACCAACTTTGGCATTCGCTACACCGGTTATCTTCGAATTGCAGAAGCGGGCGTTTATACATTTTATATTTATGCAAGCTCGGAGGGTCAATTTTATATTGGAGATGAATTAGTCGTTCAACATTCGGTAACTAGGGAAGGGGAATACGGTAAAGGCTCAATAGCTTTGCAGGCCGGCCTGCATCGCATCACGTACGATTATTATAAAAACGGAGATGCAAATTCGAGTACCACCGGAGGGCTTGAAATGTCAGGGACCTATCAAATTCAAAAGCCTGTTCTATCTTCAGACTATTTCAGGAGTCCGGAAAAGCAAAAACCAGTAGTTACTTTTAAGTCCCCTACAGACAGTGCTGCTTTTGTAGCGCCTGGCACTGTGCCCATTGAACTAAATGTGAGCGATCCGGATAGCATGATTAGCAGGATAGATCTTTTTAGCGCATCGCAAAAGCTGGCAGTTTTTACAAAAGCCCCTTATTCCTATACATGGAAAGGCGTTGCCGCAGGTACTTACACCATTACCGCTAAAATTTTTGATAAAGATGGAAATACCAGTTCCAAACAGCTTAGCATTCGTGTAAAGGAAGGGGACATGCCAGGGAACCAGGCGCCGATAGTGGACGCCGGGGATAACAAAACAATTAGCCTCCCGGAAAATGCCGTTTCTTTTACCGCTACTGCCTCCGACCCGGATGGTGAGATAACTGCCTGGCGCTGGAAGCAGCTTAGCGGTCCGGCAGCAACAATGAATGGTGTAGAAAGCCCGACCCTATCCCTGGAAGGGCTGCAGGAGGGAACCTATGGGTTTGAAATAATGGTAACTGATAACCAGGGAGCAACGGCTTCGGCTAAAGTAGAACTGCTTGTGAAACCTGCAAATGGAGGCAACCAGGTGCCGGTGGTAAGTGCAGGATCGGATAAAACGCTTAAGCTGCCCACCAACTCCATTGCTCTTTCGGGTACAGCAAGCGACAGCGATGGCCGCTTCGTAGCTTTTCGCTGGGAAAAAATGAGCGGACCATCCCTTACCATGAGCGGGGAGCGGACTGCCAATGTAAAGCTAACGAATTTAGTGGAGGGCATTTATGTGTTCCGCTTCTCTGCTACCGACAATGGAGGAGCCACCGCCGCTGATGATATGACCTTGACAGTAAGCGGCGGAGAGCCAATAAACCAGCTGCCTTTTGTAAGTGCCGGCGCAGATAAAATTCTTAGTCTCCCTACCAATTCCATAAACCTCAATGGCATAGCCCGTGACAGTGACGGCCGCTTTGTTGCCTTTCGTTGGGAAAAAGTAAGTGGCCCTGCCCTGAGCATGAGTGGACAAAATACAGCCAATGTAAAGCTTTTTAATTTAGTCCGGGGCACGTATGTACTCCGCTTTTCGGCTACAGATAATGGTGGTGCTACAGCTTCAGATGAAATGACCTTAACAGTTGAAGGGGTGGCGAACCAGGTGCCGGTGGTAAGTGCAGGATCGGATAAAACGCTTAAGCTGCCCACCAACTCCATTGCTCTTTCGGGTACAGCAAGCGACAGCGATGGCCGCTTCGTAGCTTTTCGCTGGGAAAAAATGAGCGGACCATCCCTTACCATGAGCGGGGAGCGGACTGCCAATGTAAAGCTGACGAATTTAGTGGAGGGCATTTATGTGTTCCGCTTCTCCGCTACCGACAACGGAGGAGCCACCGCCGCTGATGATATGACGCTTCAGGTAAAAGCAGGCACTGCCGCCTGGTTGGCAGGCAAAACAAGGGCAACGGCTTATCCTAATACTTTCCGGGAGTATGTAAACCTACAGCTGGAAGCACCCGAAACAGGAGGCTATCGTGTAGCGGTTTATGATTTGCAGGGAAGGATGTTTTACCAGAGCAGCTTTGCAGTTAGTGGAGTGGGAGCACACACCCAGCGGCTTGATCTTTCTGCTATAAATAAGGAAAATGGATTGTACCTTATCCTGGTAGAAAATGAAAGCAGGACCTTCAGGCAGTTTATCAGGGTAATAAAAGACTTGTAAAGAAATAATGGAATTACCTTAAAAAAAGAAAGAGCCTCCCGCAGTTTGTGGAAAGGCTCTTTCTTTTTAGCCTCTTAAAAGCAATCAGAAGCTTTCAGAGAGCAAAGGCTAAATAGGGGTGGGATTTAGCCTCTGAGACGGCTAAGCTTTTCGGAATTGATAATGGTTATTTTGCCACTGTTAATTTCAATTAACTTTTCATCTTTAAAGTCGCCAAGGGTACGAATAACGGTTTCGGTAGAGGCTCCCACAATATTGGAAAGGTCTTCTCTTGAAATAGTTAATTTAAACTTACCCTCACCTTCTTTTTTGTACTGCTTTTCTACCAGCAACAGCGCTTCGGCGACCCTTTTGCGCACCGAATTATAGGCCAGCTTTAGTAATCTTTCTTCTTTTTCGGCCAGGTTATCCGACAGGATTTTTATAAACTTAGCCGAAACATCCCTGTTTTTATGAAGGAGGGTAAAGAAATCGTCCCGCGGAATAACCATTACTTCCGACTCCTCCAGGGCAACGGCCGATTCGCGGTACTGCTGTTCCTCTATCAGGTCCAGGTAACCAATAAAATCACCTGCTTTATACAGGTTGGTAATGTACTCCCGCCCCTCGTCGTTGGTCTGAAAGCCCTTAATGCTGCCTTTGTTTAGAAAATAGAGAGCATTGGGGTAGCTTCCTTCTGAAAGAAGAAACTGTTTTTTCTTGAGTATGGTTTTTTTCTGGTTTTCAGAAATAAGCTTATCCAGGTTCTCCAGTCCTTTTGCCTCCTGTATAAAATCCTGGATGCCTTCTGCATTTTTCTGGAAGTCGGTTCTTAGGATATCATTCTTTTTCAGGCGCATTTCTATGGCATCCAGGAGCTCCATATCATCGAAGGGCTTGGTAAGATAGTCGTCGGCTCCGAGGTTCATTCCTTTCCTGAAATCTTCTTTTTCAGATTTGGCGGTAAGAAAAATAAAAGGAATTCCGGCAGTAGCAGGGTTTTTACTGAGCATATGCAGCACTCCATAGCCATCGAGCTGGGGCATCATAATGTCGCATATTATAAGGTCTGGTTTTTCTGTTTTCGCTTTTTCAACCCCTATTTTTCCGTTCTCTGCTTCCACTACTTCAAAGTTGGCTAGCGACAAAATCTCGGCGGTATTCTCCCGGATTTCCTGATGGTCTTCAATTAATAAAATCTTTTTCATAGTTCGGCTGTTTTCGGAAAAGTTACAGTAAAGGCAGTTCCTGCGCCCAGCTGGCTTTGAAACTCCAGGGTCCCCCCAATTATATCAATATATCTTTTAACAATGTTTAGTCCGAGCCCCGTACCCTGGATGTCAGAAACGTTTCCGGCTCGGAAAAAAGGAGTAAACAGGTGGCTCTGATCTTCCTCGGGTATGCCAATGCCTTTGTCTTCCACCACTATTTTTATGGTTTCGGAGCTTATGGAGGTGCGAAGAATTACCGGCTTATCTTCGCCGGAATACTTGCTGGCGTTAGACAAAAGATTTAGCAGGATGTTTTTCATTAATTGCTTATCGAGCGTAACTGTGGTCTGCTCCCCTTTATGCTGATAATCGATTCGTTGCCCCTGCTTCAGGTACCCCTGCATTTCGTCTTTTACTTCAGAGGCCAGCAGCTGCAGGTCGAAGGAGGAAGGTACGTTATAAATTTTACCTTCTTCTATCCGGCTGATAGAAAGGAAATCGTTGAGGATAACGGTAAGGTTGCTTACGGCAGACTTGATTCTGTCGACATGCTTTTGTCTTTTGCCGTCCTCGTCGGTGGTGGTATACCGGCTAATTAAGGAGGCCGACGAAAGTACGGTGCTTAGCGGAGTCCGGAACTCATGCGAAGCAATGGTTACAAACCTTGATTTAAGCTCATTGAGCTCTTTTTCTTTTTGCAGGGCTTTACGCACTTCCTGCTCTGCTTCGTACAGGCTCTTGTTGGTCCGTTCCAGCTTCCGGATGGCGTCGCCCAGCTCCTGGGTGCGCTGGTCAACCCGCTTTTCCAGCTCGCTGTTAAACTTTTGAATTTCGGCCAGGCTCTTTGCATGCTCGATGCTGTAGCGGATGGACCGCTCCAGGTCAAATGGGCTGATGCTGCCTTTTACCAGGTAATCGAGGGCGCCTACCCGCATGGCTTTTTCATCGGTTTCGCGATCGCTCTGGCCGGTAAGGAGAATGAAGGGGGCCGTGGCGCCTGCCTTAATAGCCTCAGAAATAAGTTCCAGGCCATCGTGAGCGCCCAGGCGAAAGTCCACCAGGTATACATCGTGCTGCTTTTCCTGAATGCGATTGAGCGCCTCCTGGAAAGAGTCAGTCCAGTCGAGCCGGTAATTACGCCCCGGTATATCGTTTATTATATCGCGGGTGATGATATAGTCATCTTCGTCGTCGTCAATCAGCAGTATCCTTATTTTGTCGGGCATGTACAAAGCGGGGTGCTAAAATTTTGGTAATTCTACAATTTCGAACCAGTATTTGCTCAGGGTTTTCATAACATCTACCAGTGAAGAAAAGGTTACTGGCTTGGTAATAAAAGAGCTTACACCCAGGTCGTAGGTTCTTAAAATGTCTTCTTCGGCTTTAGAGGTGGTAAGCACCACAATAGGAATAAGTTTCAGGAGGTCATCCGACTTTATTTCCTTCAGGGCCTCGCGTCCATCTTTTTTGGGCATATTCAGGTCGAGCAGAACCAGGCCCGGGGTGGGGTATTTGGATTTGTCGCTGAAGGCTTTCCTGTTATGGAGATAGTCCATAAGCTCTTCGCCGTTTTCTACAAATTGAATGTGATTTTTTAACCGGCTTTCTTCCAGGGCTTCCTGAATTAGCATGCGGTCTTCGGGATCATCGTCTGCTATTAAAATAACAATGGGTCTTTTGTTGCTTTCCATAAGTACAATTCGTTTACGATTCCTGAGGGTGCTGTAAGGCCAGGGTTACAATAAAGCGGGTGCCTACGCCCGGCTTGCTACGGGCGGTAATGTCGCCTCCGTGGCGGATAGCAATTTTCCGGCAAATGGCAAGCCCCACTCCTGAGCCTTCAAACTTTTGCCCCTCGAGGCGCTGAAAAATGTTAAAGATTTTATCGAGGTATTTTTCGTCAAAGCCTATACCATTATCCTCTACATAAATTTCTGTTACCTGGTCGCCGGGCGTTGCCGTAAGGTGGGCCTGGCGCTGGAGGTTTTTCGCATATATATTTATAATGGGGTTTTCATTCTCTTTCCTGAATTTAATAGCATTGCTCACCAGGTTCTGGAACAGCTGCCGCATTTGGGTGGGCTCCGCTTCTATTTCCGGTAGTGGCGAGCGAATAATTTCTGCCCCGCTTTTTTCGATTGCCACTTCAAGGTCCGAGAGCACTTCGGTTAGGACATCATCCAGTTTAACATTTACAAAAGGTTTGGCTTTACTGGTTACCCTGGAAAAAGAAAGCAAATCGTTGATCAGGTTTTGCATTCGCGAGGCGGCATTTAACATCCTGTCAACGTAATCCTTCCCCTGCTCGCTTAGGTGGTCGTATTCTTTGGTAAGTAAGCGGTCGCCAAAGGCCTGTATTTTGCGTAGCGGCTCCTGCAGGTCGTGCGACGAAACATAAGCAAAATCCTGTAGTTCGCGGTTGCTGCGTTCCAGCTCTGCCGCATAGCGCCGCAGCCTTTCTTCGGTAAGTTTTTGCCTGGTAATATCATGCACAAAACCGGTATATACTTTGCGGCCGGTGAGCTGCACTTCGCTGATGCTGAGGTAAAAAGGAAACAGAGAGCCATCCTTCCGCATGCCGGTTACTTCCCTGCCTATCCCGATTATGCGCTTTTCGCCGGTTTCATGGTAGTGGTGCATATAGCTGTCGTGCAGGCTCCGGTCAGGTTCGGGCATCAAAACGTTTACACTTTTGCCAATAAGCTCCTCTTCCTTATAGCCAAAAAGTTTGGCTGCCGAAGGGTTTACCATTTCTATCATGCCCCGCGTATCGATGGTAATAATGCCATCGACGGCGGCCTGGATAATGGAATTGATTTTGTTCTCGCTTTCCCGCAAGGCCGCTTCAGCCTTTTTCAATCCGCTGATGTCATGGACAATTCCGGTAAAGATAAGTTTATCCTGCAGGCGAACTTCGCTTATGCTGAGCAGGAAAGGAAAAACGGAGCCGTCTTTTCTTTTTCCGAGTACCTCCCGGCCTTTTCCGATAATTTTGGCTTCGCCGGTGCGCAGGTAATTCAAAATATAATCATCGTGCCTGCTGCGGTCCGGTTCCGGCATTAAAACTTTAATGTTCTCACCAATGATTTCTTCCGGATGGTAACCGAAAATTTTTGCTGCTGCAGGATTCAGGGTTTCTATAATTCCATTGCGGTCAATGGTAATGATACCATCGATAGCGGTATCGATAATGGCTTTTAGCCTCGACTTATTTTCTGTATTGTCGTTAGGGGTATGCGATTGCTCTTCCAAGGATACGCTTTTATATCTTAAACATTTGCTGTATGCAAATCCGGTTAATTAGTTAACCAGACAAAAGGTACATTGCTTACGGCTAATTGACAAATATCAGGACAAAAAGCTCTTGAGCAGTCGGTGTTTTCCTGAAATTAACATATTGTATTGCCAAAGGTAAAAAAAATGAAATTGTAGATTCATGATTTTTATCATATTTAGGGTTGCCTGCCATCATAATGGTACCCTTTTTTTTCGGCTACCTTTAAATTCTGAAAACAATCCTGTTTTAAAACAGGGGGTGGAATTTGTTTAAGGAAGAAAGTGGAAACGAACACAAGGTAAAAGAAGGAAATGAAAAACATTTTGGTAGCAACAGATTTTTCGCCAAACGCACATATTGCAGCCATTTGTGCGGGCGAGCTGACCTGCCGTATGGGAGGGCGCCTGATTATTTTTCACGCTTTGTCCCCGGAGGTACGAACCGGAAATGAGGCGGAGCAGGAGGAAAGAATGTCTGTGGAGGAGAAGGCCCAAAAGAAGCTGGATATTTTAGCTTATGAGCTGTATAGCCGTTTTAATATTTCGGTAAGCCGGCTGGTAAAACCAGGTAGAACTGCTGAGAAAATTGCCTCCCTGGCCAGCCGGCTGAACCCTGAGCTGGTTGTAATGGGGGCCCAGGGAGAAAAACACTGTCCTGAAAGAACACTTAGCCGCCTGGCATCGGAATTGTTGCTTAATAGCAGGTTTCCGCTTGTATGCGTGCCCGGGCTGGATTTGCTTACACTTGGGCGCCAGCTTGCCTTGATTCTTAAACAGCCGCAACCCCTGTGTAACAGCATTGGCTTTACATTACTAAATGAATTGAATGAAAAGCTTAGTTCTGAACAATTTTTACCGCACTAAACTTTTAACAATGCTTATTGTCCTTTCAAAAAAAGAATGGAACTGTAACATTTTTTGTCCCACTCAGCCCTTTGTAAAGCGGAAGCTTTTAGACTAAAATCAGGTTCTGTTTAAATCTTCGGAACAGGTGTGAATGAAAGTACCTAAAGCTAAGTAGTAGGACACATTTAATTTGAAGAAAAAAAGCCGATTTTGTCATCCTGAGGAACGCGGACGCCGCGCGGAAGGATTTTTCCAATAAAATGGCTTTTAAGGAGCTTCATACTGCGAAAGATGCCGCAGCGGTTAGGCACCCCCGGCGTACCGTTTCCTTTTTCAGCATGACAAGGCTGGCTGTTAAGGTTAAATTAAATAGGTCCACTTACTTAAATTATGCCACATAAATAATAGCTGTAGTAGTTTAAGTTCCATTTTGCTTGCTATCCCGGCACCTGGGAGCGGGCTTACGAAAGACTCTTTTTCAGTTGAGCGTTTATTTTACGCCATCCCGTGCAATAAAGCGTATAAATCAGGCTTGGCTGGACAGCGCTTTTCTTCAGGGAGGCGGGTTTCTTTTCGTGCAGCAGCAGGAACATATACAGGCTGCTCAGGTTTAAGAAGAAAAACAAAAAATCTTTAAATGGAAGACCTGCTTATAACCAATGTCCAACTGTTCCGTCCCTATCATCCTTCAAGTAATAAGTTGTTTCAGGTTCGTTTGGCAAATGGCCGGATAGTTGCAATTGAAGAAAATGGTTATAAAACCGGACAACACGCGACCTTTGATGCCAAAGGGCGCGTGTTGTCCGCAAGCTTTAAAGACTCCCACATCCACCTGCTGCGCTATTCCCTGATGCAGAAAGAACGCGACCTCCGGCGAGTGCATACCTGGAAACACCTGCAGGAATCGTTGCAGGACGAAAATAACCGGCGGGTAATGGAAAATAATGAGTGGCTGGTGGGGCGTGGCTTAGTAGATAACCACTTTAAAGATCGGGAAACGCTGCTAACAGCGCGGGACCTGGACTCCCTAAATATCGATCATCCTATTTTTTTGCTGCACCAGGATGGCCACGAGTGTGTGCTTAACTCCCGGGCCCTGGAGATTGTGCAGAAGGGGAAAGGGCTGGAGAAGTCTCATGCTGCCTATATTGAAAAAGACAATGAAGGGAATTGGACCGGACGCTTTAAGGATACTGCCGTTCATTTTATAAAAATGAATTTTCGGGCTAAAGAAGTTTCAGAAGCAAAGGTAGCGCTGAAAGAGGTGTGCAGGCATTTGGGAGAGAATGGAATTACCCATATTGATAGCGATGACCTGAACTATATGGGAACCTACGACAAAGTTTGGAAAGCTTACACGGAGCTTGACCAGGAAGAGGGGCTGCCTTTTAGTGCTTATCTGCACCACTATGTGTATTCAATAAAAAACATGAGAGACTATCTTGAAAACTCAGAAAGGCGTAGTGGTGAAGGGGAAGGCAATGTTCGGGTGGGGGCTTTTAAAATATTTGTAGATGGTACCTACCGGCTGCATACGGCAGCCATGAACCTTCCTTTCGAAGATGTGCCTACCTGCGGTACGCTGGTTTATGAGCAGGAAGCGCTCAATGAAATGGTAAAGCTGGCAGATGAAAACCATATGCAGGTAGCCATGCATTGTATTGGCGATCGGGCAGTGGAGACCGCAGCAAAGGCCATTATGTTTGCAAATCCTCATCGTAACCCTATGCGCCACCGGATCATCCATATGCAAAATACCCGCTGGGATTTGCTGCGCCTTTTGCGCCGGAACAGAATTCCGGTGGAAACACAACCCGGATTCCTGATGGAAGAATATGCAAACTATGTACAATGGGTGGGTGAAGACCGGGAGAAGCTCACGCAGGTAGGTAAAAGCCTGGTAGAAAACGAAGTGGTATTTACCTCCAGCTCCGATGCACCCATAGGTCCGTTAAACCCTCAGGAACATATTTTTGCAGCAGTTAACCGGACCAATGGTATTGGAGAACCCGAAGGTGGTTGGCAGCCCCAGGAAAAGTTATCTATCGATGAGGCTTATGAAAGCTACTGTACCACCCCCGCCTTTGTAAACCATTCCGACAAAGTAACCGGAAGGCTGTTGCCGGGCTACCAGGCCGATTTGATGCTGCTTGATCAGCACCCGGTAGAAGTTGGGGCTAAATTCATTAATCAAATTAAGGTAGATGCATTGTGGTTTAGGGGGAAAATGGTTTTTAACCGCTATGGTTAATAGGGGGGGCGGAGGAGATAATTTTCCTCTTGGAGAGTTTTCAGTTCCATAGGCTGGTATCCATCCAAGTTAAATTTCTATGCATGTTAAGCTGAGCAGAGAAAGATTTTAACGCGCATGCGAATCCTTGTATTATTTCTCCCTAATTTTTAAATGGTCCGCCGGAGTCGCCTGGCCGCCGCGGTTCTGATTTTTAATTTGGCGAAGCACGGGTAGGTGGCTTAATCCGAAGTATCCCGGAAAAACATGCAGGGTGGACGGGACTTTCCAAAAAAGTATTTATTTGCAGGGCCAATCGAGCAGAATTTCTTTGATTCCCTGGCTTATTTTAATGAGCTGGCGGTATGGTAGGTGCAGCCAAAGCGAGAAGCACCTAATAGCAGTACCAAAAAAAAGGAAATAATTTTTGGGAGCTGTAAGTTTTTGAACAGGTTTTACAACCTATAGGGAAATAACCTAAACCATTGTTGTATGGATTGTTCAAAACCAGGCATATGCTCCTCCGAAAATTCTGTTTTCCCGCTTAGCAGTAACACTGCTGCCGTAGCAAGAATCATTTTTTTACAGGGGACTCCAGATTTTCTTAGTGCCACTCATTCAGGCAGTAAAAAAATGCTTAAAGTAATGGGAGAAGAGCGGACCCATCAGGAGGTAGTGCCTTTGCTGCCTGTTCCAGCTAAAATGAAGCTGCAGGTAGGAACGAAAATTAATATTGCCTCTTTAACTAAGACTTTTACCTTTATATTTAAGAAAGCCTTGCTTTTTGGCCGGCGATTAGGCAATCCTGCCCTGGATAGTGATTTTAAAAGCAGGCAGCAGTTCTTCGGAAAAGAGGGGTTGTTCTTTTTCCATTTCGAAATAAGAAAAACCATTCGTTTTAGCGGCAAAATGGATAGAAGGGTATTTTCATTTCTACAATCTATGAAAGTGGGTAAAACAGAAACTGCGCGTAGGGATACTTCGCCTTTAGACGCACCTTCTCCATCGGAAGAACGAAGGGGGAGCAACACTGGAATAGGATTGGAAAGTGCCTTTCTTGAAATGGTAAGCGAATACCAGAACATCGTGCATAAAGTTTGCCGCATGTACCGCGATAAGCGGGAAGATCAGGAGGATCTTTTCCAGGAAATTTTGTATCAGCTGTGGAAGGCCTTTCCTGCCTTTCGGCAGGAAGCAAAAATAAGTACCTGGATGTACCGCATTGCCTTAAATACAGCCATTACAGCCTTTAGGAAGAGGCGGGTGAAGGTGGAGTTTAATAATTCTATTCCTGAAATATATCATCCGCCTGATTCTGCTGAAATTTCTGAAAATGAAGAGCGGATGTTTGAAGCGCTGCGCAGGTTAAACAGTGCAGAGAAGGCCATTATCTCTCTTTACCTGGAAGATTATTCTTATAAAGAAATTGCGGAAGTCGTAGGCATCAGCGAGAATTATGTGGGAGTACAAATTAACCGGGCCAAAGTTAAACTAAAGAACCTTTTAAAATAAATTATCATGGAACTGGACGACTTAAAACCGAACTGGAAAAAGGCTGGCAGCCAATCAAAAAGCCCTGCCGAACTGCAGTTAATGACCCGGGTGCAAAATCACCCCAGCTTAAATAGAATTCGTCGGAAGTTAATTATAGAATCCATTTTTATAACTGCTTTTTTAATGGTGTACAACAATATTTTTGATGGAGGGGACAAGCCATTGTGGGTGAATATTTTCCTGATAGTTAGCGCGGTTTTGTTTGTTTTAAATGACCTCTCCGCTTACCTGGTATTAGAAAAACCTGTAAGTGGAGAAAGTCTGGCACTTTCTATTCGCCGCCTTGGCAAGCGCTTACATTGGCTGTTAGTTTCTTCGGTAAGCACCTCTTTGTTGTTTGGGGGTTCTCTCATCCTGTTCCTGAGCGCTGGCATTGAGTTTTCCCAATCAAAGTACCTCTTGCTTGCAGGAATAATTGTCAGCCTCCTGGCACTCACGTATGTTTCGTACAGGAACTGGTCGTTCAGAATCAGTCAAGTTAATAAAGTCGCCGGAGAGCTTCAGGAGCCGGCCAGCATTTAAGTTGCTTTTGGTTTGGGAGACCATTGAAAAATGGAAAAGCACAGCTGAATATAAAGCAGGCTTTTGCTGGGTACAATTCAGATATTTAAAAATGCTTAAGGGCTTTTTAAAAGAAAGTTTAATTTATTTATTATACCTCTGCGTATTTTACTCCTCTGCTCTTTATATTAGCTTCTGTTTCCCTTTCCTCCTTAAACAAACGCATCTTTAGCCTGATGGTCGCTGCGGCCTTTTAACAGGATTCGCTGCTTTATAGGAGCTTTGCAGGTAGGCGGCTAAGAAAGCTTAGTTATTTTGCTCAAGAAGGAGTAGCAGAGCCGGTTCGCCGCTGGGTGGAATAGCAATAGTCAAAAGCTTTAGCGGGCGGTTATATTTACAGGGGAACCGATCTTTTTTGGCTGGACTATAGCCGGAAAAGTCAATGGAATTCCTGAGGGAGTATCTCAAATGCCAGAAATATATCTCTTTATCAGGAGCAACCTTTGTTTAAATATCAAAGAGAACTGGAGACAGCTCCTACCAAAAATAAAAAGCAATCCTTGCATGAAAACCCTGACAACTGTTATACTGATTCTGGTTTTTAACACCTGCCTGTTAGCACAGGATATTACGGAGCAAATGGGTATGGAGGCCTGTAATTGCATCGAAATCGCTACTATTGCAAGAGCAGATAGCTGTATAACCAGCGCCATGGCAAAAGTGGTTTCGGCCACGGGAAATAAAGAAGAAGCCAGGTTTTTAGGAACAGTGGAAGGTATAAGAGGCACGATAAAAAAAGTGCAGCAGTTTGTTCAGGAAAATTGTTCTTCATCCGGGCAACAGGCACTGGAGCGAAGGAAGGATGCTTATTACAGGAAGTCAGAGAATAAACGAGCAGCAAAGCTGTACAAAAAAGGAACGGGAAAGCTACAAGAGGGCAATTACAAAAAGGCGGCGAAGGATTTTAAAAAAGCTTTGAGGATTGACCCCGAATTTATTATTGCCATTGATCATCTGGCAGTTTGCTACAGGCAAATGCAGCAGTTCGATAAAGCAATTGCCTTATATGAGCAATCGCTGGCCCTTTTTCCCGAAGGTGATTTAGCCTTACAGAACCTGGCAGTGGTTTATTCACTGAAGAAAGACCACAAAACCGCAATTAACTATTATACGCGCTTAAAAAATCTGTATCCGGATAATCCGGAAGGATACTTTGGGCTGGCTAAAGAATTTCTGATTATCGAGGAAATGGAGGAGGCAACAGAAAATGCCTTGGTTGCTTATGTCCTCTACCAAAACAGTGGCTCCCGTTACCTTCAGGATGGTGAGCAATTGATTGGAATGGTGTACAAAAAGCTCAAAGACCAAAACAGGACAGAACTATTGAACGAAAAGGCGAAAGAACTCAATATTACCCTTACAATTAATTGAAATTCTTTATCCGCTTAGGTTTAGCTTCAAAGCCTGTGTAGCCGGACCGTTATTTGGCAGTAGACAGGAGCTTGCATTAGAGGTGTGAAAGAGAGAGTGTCCGTACAGAGAAGGCATCTGTTACTGCCTGAAAAAAAGGGGAAAACAAAACCGCCAGCCGGATAAGCATGGGTGTAGAATTAACAAGAAAAAGTGGGAGCATAAGTGCATGTTACGATTGATATTAATGGTATTTCTGTCCTGTTCATTTCTGAGCGGAGTATGTCAGCAAACAAAAAGAGTTACAAGAAAAAACTCCTTTCCCTCCTGTAAAGAAAACTTTCATGTCCTGAAATCAGATAATGAGATTAAGCACGGGCTTTATGAACAAAGCTACAAAGGGGAAATAATAGTGAAAGGACAGTTTGATAACAACCAGAAAACAGGAAGCTGGGAGTACTATGACGGGGACGGCAAACTTGTTCAGGAATATAACTTTACAACAAAAGAAGTGCTTTTTGATTCAAAAGTAGCACAGGTAAAATTTGATACCATAAAATATACCAGGCCAGCCATTTATATTGGTGGTATTCAAAGAATGTTCAGGGAAAATATGGCCTCCCTGAGGTATCCGGCAGAAGCGAATAAAAATAAAATACAGGGACAGGTTTTGCTAAAGGCGGTGATTACGGAAGAGGGGGAAATGGTAAATGAAACCGTGCTCGAAGGCCTTGGCTATGGATGTGATGAAGAAGCCCTTCGGGTGTTTCAACTGGTTCCTGATGAGTGGATTCCAGCATTAGGTAAAAACGGGAAGCCGGTAAAGTCTGAAATAATTTTCCCACTCACCTTTAGGCTTAACTGAAATTCGTTTATTTGCTGTCAGGCATTGGGTTTGGTTTATTCAAATTAATAAAGCTTTGCAGGTTAATTACAGGATTTTCTGAAATTGATAGTAGCTTAATAGCCGCTAATTCGTAATCAGGGGAAGTCAATTGTAAGACACTAAATCATACTACTGGACATTTTCAGCTACAGTGATAGCGCGAACGTCCCGCCGGGATCCGTAGACTCGTTCTGGGGTATTTCAGGCCTCCGGCCTAAGGACAATCACAGGCTGGAAGCCTCCTAATATAAGCCCGAACCTACGCGGCGCGGCTAAATGCTCGCGCCCTCTTCCAAGAAGTAACTCCTGCATAACCTGACACTTCTTAGGGAAAATGTCCAGTAGTCTAACACTAAATCTTAAAAAGCTATATGAAAAACACGCATAGGGCCAGTGCTTTCACGCGTGCTTCTAAGAAAAAATGCCTGGTCGAAGAATCCTTTTGTGAAAACCACCCACTATTTATGAAAACCACCAACTATTATAACACCTTCATCCAGGTGGCGGATGATTGCCCTGCAACCTCAGGAGAAACCCCACCCATGAGAGGCGGTAAAAAGTCGGTTGCCAATCTTCAGTTTGAAAAATTATATCAGCACCCGTATCAATTTACTTCCGATGAAGTTATGTTCTCCGTTTTGATTACCCAAAAAGAAATAGCAAAGGAAGATCTGGATTACAGGAAGGAAAAATTCTTTTCTAAAGGGCAAGCCTGTTTTCGGGCCTCCCCCTTGTGCAAAAGATATGGCTGGGGAATTCACAGCAATGAGGAAGGAAAAATTGCCATTGTAGGGGTCGAATCAGAAGAATATGAAAGGTTTGTCAGCGACAAAAGTCTGAAGAAACTGAAAGCCATGCGATCAAAGAAAGCATAAATTAGAGAGGAACCAGGGCTTTTGGGGAAATAGGCAAGAAGGCTTGTTTTGATATTGCCCGTTCCTTTCAGGAAGAAAGAGCATGCCCAGCTGTCGGTGTGCTAAAGAAATGCAAAGGAGCTTTGCAAATTATTTTTTAATAAAACGGATCTGCAGTACCTTGCATTATTCTTAGGAGAAGCCTTTCTTGCAATGGCAGCGGGGACTGCGAAGGGGCGATAATTTTTTAAACGTTAAAAGAATTAATATCAATGGCTTATATTTCAGTGGCGGATGCAGTAGAGCGAACAGGTTTAGGAAAAACAACCATCTACCGTTTATGTAGAAAACATGAACATACTCATTATATTCTGCGGGAGGACAAGAAATTTCTGATAGATGAAAACTTTCTTTCAAACCAGTATGCCGAGCAAAATCAAAATGGGGCAGAGGACAAGCAGACGGATCAGCCAAAGCAGGAATTAATCGATGCGTTTATCAATCGAGCTTTTGAAGGAAACCGATTATTACCGGCAGCTTCTTGATAGAAAAGATGAGCAGCTGGAAAGAAACGATAAACTAATTGCCGGGTTGCAGGAAAGACACAGGGATTTATACCAACTTCTTCACCATCAAACCAGGTTGCTGGAAGAAGCCCAAAAAACAGCCCATGAGGTAAAGAATTCTGATTTTGAACTCCACCGCGAAGAAAACATCCCTCAAATAGCAGAAAACCCAGGGCCGACCAGGCAAGAAATACAGACGGTTTATGCTGTACTGGCTGCTGTCGCATTCCTGCTAACCTTAGCCATTGCCTTTCATGAGGAAATCAGAAGCCTGGTAAACGGGTAACTCCTTGCAGGCTTTTTTTACTAATGGCAGTAGTCGGCCAGCTTAAGCAGCAGGACAGAAATATTGCTAAAGAAGTGGACAAGAAAACTCCGACAATAGATAATACGGAAGTTTGGCAGCTATATAATTTTCAATTAAAGTGAGGCTGTTTGTTCTCTGTTTTTTATGCGACAAGCAATTATAAACCGAGGCCCTTTTATCTATAAAATCAAAAAGAGTAAGCCTCCATTCTATTTTTTCCATCAAAAATTTTTGTTGAAAAGGGAGTGGCGCCTCCTTCTTTAAGAAGGGCGCTGCAGCCTTTTAATGCCGGCTTTTTTTCATTTCTTTCAAAAACCCATAACTTTAAAAATTGTCAGAAATGATCATTTTTAAATAAATGCCCGCAAGCAGCTAAAAAAATGCTTCTTAAAGACACCGCAGGAATTCTTAATAATTACAGGGTTTCCGTGACATTAAATAGATAGTGTTTGCTGCAGGTGGGTAGTGTGCCGGCTCAGCGATAGGGCTGAGTTTTACCTTGTCCATCGGGAAAACTCCGGGCAGGTTTTGATATCCCAAACTAATGACTGAAAAATCGAATAAAAATTCCCCTAAAGAACTTACGGGCTTTGTAAATGTGCGCGGTGCCCGTGAACACAATTTAAAAAACGTAAATCTCGATATTCCACGCGATGCCCTGGTAGTATTTACCGGAGTATCGGGCTCAGGTAAATCTTCCCTTGCCTTTGGCACCCTCTATGCCGAAGCACAGCGGCGTTATCTTGAATCAGTTTCTCCTTATGCGCGGCGTCTTTTTCATCAAATGGCAGTGCCCGAAGTAGATGCCGTAGAGGGTTTACCACCGGCCGTAGCACTGCAGCAACAGCGGGGAGGCAGCAGTACCCGTTCTTCGGTAGGCAGTGTAACCACGCTGTCGAACCTGGTGCGGATGTTGTACTCCCGTGCGGGAGATTACCCGCCCAGGCAATCCGTTATTTATGCTGAAGCCTTTTCGCCCAATACGCCCGAAGGTGCCTGCCCAAGCTGCCATGGGCTGGGGCGGGTATACGAAGTAACAGAGCAGTCCATGGTTCCTGACGACTCCCTCACCATTCGGGAGCGGGCAGTAGCCGCCTGGCCTAAAGCATGGCACGGGCAAAACCAGCGCGACATCCTGGTTACGCTCGGTTATGATGTCGATACTCCCTGGCGGGAGCTTCCGCAAAAAGATAGGGACTGGATTCTTTTTACCGACGAGCAGCCGGTTGCCCCTGTTTACCGGGGCCTTACGCCGGAAGAAACCCGGCAGGCGGTTAAAGATAAGGTCAATCCAAGTTACCAGGGAACCTTTACCAGTGCCCGCCGCCATGTGCTGCACACCTTCGCCAACACGAACAGCCCCCGCATGAAGAAGCAAATTGCTGAATACATGATTAGCACCGAATGTCCGCTGTGTCATGGAAAGCGCCTCCGCCCGGAGTCGTTGTCGGTAAAATTTGCAGGCCTGGATATTGCAGACTTTTCCCGGCAGCCATTAAAACGCCTGGCGGCTATTTTGAAACCTTATGCAGAAGGAGGTGCCAAAGGAGGGGACGGGGAGCATCCGGAAAAAGAGATTGTTACCCAAAGAATTGCCGAAGATTTACTGGCCCGACTGGAAGTACTGCTTAAGCTCGGGCTGGGCTATCTTTCCCTGGAACGCAACACGCCAAGTCTTTCTCCGGGTGAGCTCCAGCGTTTACGTCTGGCCACCCAGCTCTACTCCAATCTTTTTGGAGTCGTTTATGTACTAGATGAACCTTCCGCGGGCCTTCATCCTTCCGACACGGAAGCACTGCTGGCGGCTCTTCAGCGACTAAAAGCACAAGGAAACTCACTATTTGTTGTGGAGCACGATTTAGGCGTAATTCGTAGCGCCGACTGGCTGGTCGATGTGGGTCCGGCTGCCGGCGAGCAGGGTGGGCAGATAATTTATAATGGTTTGCCCGAAGGCCTGGCAGGAGTGGCAGGATCCAAAACCAGTCAATATCTTTTTGGCAAAACAAAGCTTCCTGAGCAAACCTCCCGGCAGCCGTTGGGCTGGCTGCAGTTGCAGGAGGTTACCCGCAATAACCTGGAGCAACTGGAAGTAAACTTTCCCCTGGGGATGTTTACCAGCGTAACTGGCGTGTCCGGTTCAGGAAAATCGAGCCTGGTTAGCCAGGTGCTGGTAGAACTGGTTGCAGCGCAGTTGGGTAAGGAAGTAGTTGCTGAGGAAGAAGAGGGGGAAGAGCTGGAGCGCAGCCTGCCTGTCACTACCGGCGGTCGAATTGTAAAGGGAATGGAGGATATTAAGCGACTGGTGCAGGTGGACCAGAAGCCGATTGGCCGTACACCGCGCTCCAACATGGCTACCTATACCGGCTTGTTTGACCATGTGCGCAAGCTTTTTGCCACCACTCCCGAAGCCCGCAAGCGCCGCTACGATGCCGGCCGCTTTTCCTTTAATGTAGTGAAAGGACGTTGCGAAACCTGCCAGGGAGAGGGAGCGGTAATGGTCGAGCTCCTTTTTCTGCCAAGCGTGTATACGCCCTGTCCTACCTGCGGGGGAGCACGTTACAATGCTAAAACACTGGAAATAAAGTACCGCGAAAAATCCATTGCCGATGTGCTGGGCATGACAGTCGATGAAGCCTGGAAATTTTTTGCAGAGGAAGCGCCGGTTTTAAGGGCACTTGGAGTTTTGCGGGAAGTAGGGCTGGGTTATCTGCGGCTGGGTCAGCCAGCTACGGAGCTTTCGGGTGGGGAAGCGCAACGAATAAAGCTAGCCACAGAACTGCAACGAATGCAGCGTGGAAATACCCTTTATATTCTCGATGAACCTACCACAGGCCTGCATCCTGCTGATGTAGAAAAGCTTATGGTGCAGTTAAATGGATTGGTAGATGCGGGGAATACTGTTATTGTAGTGGAGCATGATATGCGTGTAGTGGCAGGCAGCGACTGGGTTATCGACATGGGACCGGGAGCCGGCGACGAAGGCGGGTGCCTGGTTGCTGCAGGAACACCAGCAGAAGTGGCTGCTTCAACAGGAAGCAAAACAGCTCCTTACCTGGCAAAGGTGCTGGAGGAAGTTGGCTTAAAGTAGGTGAGGCACCGGGAAATTGGTAAATGAATCATTTAAATAGAAAGCAGGCGTTCTTCCTATTTGCTAAAATAAATGATTCCGTAGGGTGTTTAGTCGCTAATAAGAAGGAAACGGAATGGCGCTAAGCTGGATAAACAGAGCTGTCTGAAACAAGCCGCATCAGGCTTTTACTTAAGAATGATAAACGAAAAGGCACAACAGGGGAGATAATCTTCTCTGCTGTTGTGCCTTTTTATATTTTTACGCTATTACCAGCGGGCTTTAAGGAAACTAGCCGGCATACCCTTACGCCTATTAATGCTTTCTTTCCCTGTCGCGGGTATTGGTTTTTCTGTTATTTCCGCTTTCATTTCGTTTTGCCACATGGTCGGCATGGTAGGCATTCCGGTTGCCAATAGGTTTAGGCTGACCAATGGTCGTGTCTTTGGCCGTTTGGTGTTCCAGTTCAGAATTAATTTCTGCGCCCAGTAAAATAATAAAGCTGGTAAGGTTAAACCACAGCATCAGGATAATAACTGCCGCTACGGAGCCATAAGTCTCATTATAACTTCCGAAGTTATTAACATACCACGAAAAAAGGAGGGAGCCTACTACCCACAAAACCGCGGCAATTACCGAGCCCCAGCTCACCCATTTAAATTTAGGGTTGTCCCGGTCGGGAGCATATTTGTAGATTAAGGCGAGGGTAAAAACCAGGATAACAGCCAGTAGGGGCCATCGCGCCCAATCTATGATGGTTTGCACCGTTTCCGGCAGCCCAAGATTGCCCATCAGGGCCGGGAAAGCCACCACCAGGGCAAGGGAAACAATAGCCAGCACCATTCCACCCAGGGTAAAGAGGAGGGTAAGGCCATTTTGCTTTAAAAAGCCCCGCTCATCCCTTTCATCATAGGCAATGTTAATTCCTTCAAATAAAGACTTTGTTCCTTTATTGGCACTCCATAAACTAAGAAGAATACTGAAAGCAACTCCCCAACCCAGGGTTTGGCCCGACTGGCTGGCCACGCTGTGGAGCCTCTCGGAAAGCATCTGGTGTGCCTGTTCAGGTAAAACAGCGGTTAGCTGGTTCATTTGCTGCTCTACCTGGCCTGGGTCCGTCACCAGCCCATAAATAGAAACCAGCGCCGCTATGGCAGGAAAAACCGCCAAAAAAAAATAAAAAGCTACCCCGGCCGAAACTATGTCAATATTGTCTGTTGATAATTGATTTTTAACCCTGGTAAAAACATCTTTCCACCCGGATTTTGGTATTTCTCGTGGGCTTTCTGCCCGATATCCTCTATCGTATCCCATCTCTTTTTTAGTTTGTTATCTGATTTAAAAACGGGAGCCAAAAGGAAATGTTAGGCAAGTAAGCAATTAAGCAGGATAATGAGCAGGTATTTCTGCTGGATTATGGTGCCAAAATAAACCTTGTTTGGTATATGCCGTTGCTTTTGCCGGGGCTTTAGCAATATATATTTTAGCTTTGAAAAAAAGGAAGATGCAACCGAATGGTGGGCTTAAAAAGATTGCCCGCTATCCTTTTTATTTCAGCCTACTCCGGTTGCTTATTTAATTTATAATTCCCGCATCCAGCAAAGCAACGTTTTAGGACTTGCTTCTTTCCTGCCAACATCTGTCCATTCGAGGCTGGCCCGAATTGCAGGTACTTTCCGGTAGCCCCTTTTTTTCCAGAAAGCATCATTCGGGCGGTAATTACCTGGCTTTGCCGGGTGGGTAGCTTCCCGGTCCACAGACAAGAAACAAGCCTGCTCATAGGTGCCGAAGCTGCGGGCATGCGCTTCACGCTCATCAAAAAAGCGGTGACCCAGGCCTATTCCCCGGAATTCTGGTAGCAGGATACTTTCGCCAAAGTAAAAAATGCGATTTACCGCCAGCCCGGCCTCTTCGAAAGGCTGGCGAATTGCCGGTTCTTCGTCCGGCAGGGGAATACAGGTGGTAGCGCCCACCATTTTCCGGCCACTGTAAACGGCGAATAAAAAAGAGCGCTCAGACTGGCTATATGTACTTAAGTACTCTTTTTCATAATCCACACTTCCTTCGTAGAGGTAGGGATAATCGCGAAATACGGCAATGCGCAGCCCGGCTAAATCATTAAACACAGTTGCTATTTCAGAACCTTTCCGGCAGATAAACGAAAGTGATTTCATGAGCTCGTGCCTATTTACTGCGAAACCAGCTTCAGCCAGAGGGTAAGATTGTAATAGGTGGTTACCCTTACTATTTTGCCTTCTTTAACTTCGAGGAAAGCGGCGGCAGGTAAAACATATTTTTGATTGTTTGCTGGTGGTAGCCCTTCTTCTGCCTTTTTATACACTCCATTTACCACAAACTCTGCTGCCACCCGCTTCCCACCAGGCGCTGTAAAGAAAACCATGTCGGTCAGTTTTTCTTCATAAGACTCATCCATCTTTTGCATAAAACGGGTAAATTTTTCCCGGCCAATGCGGGCTTCCTCCCCCTGGTTAGGCTCATGCCTTATTTCAGGGTGCAGCAGGGCCAGCATGCTTTCCCACTCTCTCTTATTAAATGCATCGTAATATTGTTTTACAATTTCTAAAGCAGTCATCTTCGAAAATAAATCGGTTAAAAGTTAATTGGTATAAAGGTAGGAAGCATACGAATTGCAGGCCCCTTTGTTTTTATGTCTAAACAATGAAAAAATTTTCTTATTTTAAAGCGAAAGAAGGTTGGAAATTTCAAATGCAGGGTATCATATAGCCGATAGCGGAGGGCACAGCCACCACAGGATTGAGCCGGAAAGGATCGTTTTTGAGCTGGCATTCCCTGTTTTAACGCCCAACCAAAGGTAGAAGCACCTGCATTGAATTTAGATGCTTTTATTCGGTATTCGCTAAATTCCACGATTAATATAAATTTTCAAAAGATGTTCTATGGCAAAATCAGGCTTTTCTAATTCAATAGTGGTCGTTAGTGGGGCCGCATCCGGTATTGGCCGCGCGCTTGCATTGCAGGCAGCTGCTCACGGGGCGGCGGTTATCGCTACCGATGTAAATGAAAAGGGCTTGGAAGAAACATATTCCCTTGGTCAGCAAAAAGGACTGAGCATGGAAGTGCAGGTATTGGATGTGGCCGATAAGGAGGCTGTTTTTTTGTTTGCAGAGCGAAGCATTCCGCAACTGGCAGGAAGAAAGCTGGTGCTTATTAATAACGCCGGCGTAGGCTTGTTTACCGGAAGCTTCCACGACACAGCCCTGGAGGATTTTGAATGGCTCCTGAATATTAATTTGTGGGGCACCATTTATATGACAAAGGCTTTCTATCCTTACTTTCTGGAAAAGAATGAAGGACATATTGTAAACCTTTCCAGTGTTTTTGGATTAGGAGGCTTTGCTAACCAGTCGGCTTATTGCACTTCCAAGTTTGCAGTAAGAGGTTTCACTGAAACCCTTCGCATGGAGCTGCAGGATACAGGAGTTACAATCACCTCGGTGCACCCGGGTGGCATAAAAACCAATATTGTAAAAAATGCCCTTCCCAAAGGTAAGGTAGCCACCGCCCTCATGCACGAAAAGTCTGTAGTTCGTTTTGAACGTGCAGCAAAAACCAGCCCTCAAAAGGCTGCAAAATTAATTTTAGAGGCGGTTGCCAAAAAGAAGGAGCGGCTCCTAATTGGGCCCGATGCGAAAGCCCTTGACTGGGTTACCCGCTTTTTCCCGCTACGCTACTCCAGGCTGCTCCGGAAACAGGTGGAGAAAACCTTTACCAACCCCTACCAAAAAGCAGGGAAATGATAGGCTAATGGGGAACAAATTTGATGGAGAGTGGCTGTAATAATTTTAAAATAGTAGTATGGAAATAGATTTTCAGACAGGAATTATCGGCGCCGGTTTTGCTGGACTTGTAGCAGCACTGCGCCTCAAGAAAAGTGGAAGAGAATCCTTTGTAATATTTGAAAGGGCTGCGGAAGTGGGCGGCACCTGGCGGGAAAATATTTATCCCGGCTGTGCCTGCGACATTGCTTCTCCCTTATACTCTTTTGCCGGTGAACCCAACGCGGAGTGGTCAAGATTATATGCAGGCCAGCCGGAGATTCTGGCTTATATAAAAGATGTTGTGGCCAGGCGCGATTTGGAAGCACACATCCGCTTTAACTCCGACATAGTGGAAGCCCGCTTTATTGAGCAGGGAGGCTATTGGGAGGTGGTGGACAGGCAGGGAAATACGACAACAGTTCGTGTACTGCTTGTAGCCATGGGACCCCTGAACCGGCCGCACATGCCCGGGTTTCCGGGACTGGAAAACTTCAAGGGAGTTTATTTTCATTCTGCCCGCTGGAACCCGGATTACGATCTGGAAGGAAAAAGAGTAGCCGTAATAGGAACAGGGGCAAGCGCCATTCAAATTGTTCCTGCCATTGCACCCATTGTTAAACAGCTGGGGGTTTTTCAGCGTACCCCTGCCTGGATAAGTCCCCGCCTGGATAAACCAAATAGCCGGTTTGTTAAAAAGCTACTCCGGCGCTTTCCTTTGCTGCAAAGGCTCAGGAGGGAATTTACTTACTGGTTAAATGAGTTGATTGGTCTGGGTTTTACTGGAAATGAAAGAATGAACAGGCTCATGCGCTGGGTAGCCACCAGAAAGCTAAAAGAAGAGGTTCAGGATCCGGAAACACGGAAAAAACTGCGGCCAAACTATACCATCGGCTGCAAACGCATTCTCCGGTCCGACGACTTTTACCCTACCTTTAACCGGCCAAATGTAAGCCTGGTTACAGAAAATATTGAAGGTTTTACGGCAGCGGGCCTGCGAACGGCTGACGGGAAGGAATACTCCTTTGATGCAGTCATTTTCGCTACCGGCTTTGTAGCTGCAGACATTAATGTGTATACCCGGCTCATAGGGCGGGGCGAACGCATTCTTACCGAGGAGTGGGAGGAGCAGGGCGCCGAAGCTTACCTGGGCACCACCGTGGCGGGTTATCCGAATATGGCGTTTATTTTAGGGCCCAATACCGGGCTGGGGCATAACTCTGTGGTTCATATGATGGAATCTCAAATGAATTACGTTATGCAGTACATCTCGTTCCTTGAAAAAAACCACGAAGGAAGTTCCCTGGATATAAAAAAGGCAGTGCAGGATGCGTATAACCAGAAATTGCACCAGCAGTTTAATGGCACCGTGTGGACCTCCGGCTGCCAGAGCTGGTACACCAATGCACAAGGCAAAAATACGACGCTATACCCCCGCCTTACCCTTACCTTCAGGAAGAAAACCAAAAAGTTTAATCCCGCAGACTACCAGCTTATTCAGCAAACCGTGCCCGATAAAGAGCAGCATATAACAAGTTTATAGCAGCTTCTTTTTTTAACCATGTATAGCCAATCCCCTTTTCCTGTCATTGAACAGGAGCAATTTCTTTTTTATTATTGGGATTTCTGTAGGAATTACGCTAAAGCAGCCGGAAGCAAATAGTCCCGGCTTTTCAGGAAAGCTTCTCTGCCTGGCGCAGCATTTGGACTCCTACTATTGGTATTTTTGAATAAGTAAGCAGGATGGGAAAAGAATAGCTGTTTGCTGCTAAATTCCGTTTAGTTTAGAGAAAAAGAAAGCTTCAAAAGAAAGCAAGGGCTGCTAAGGCATGTTGCAGGCAGGTTATTGAAATGAAAATTGGATAAGAATGGAGAGCCTAAGTACAAAAAGGTATGCGAATAGTTTTGTTGAAACCTTCGATGGCGATGATAGTGGAGACCTTTCGCCGCGCCAGACGCCTGGCATTTTGTATAGCAAAGCGGTGCCTACTCCTGTAAAGGAGCCTCGCTTACTTGCCTGGTCAGCCGAGTTGGCGCAGGAAATGGGCATTAACCAACCCGAAAGTCCGGAAGACCTTAATGTGCTGGGCGGAAACCTGCTTACCACTTCTATGCGCCCATATGCAGCCTGCTATGCGGGGCATCAGTTTGGGAACTGGGCCGGCCAGTTGGGCGATGGCCGGGCCATAACGCTGGGTGAGTGGGAGCAGGAAAGTGGGAAGAGCTGGGAAATCCAGTTAAAAGGGGCCGGTCCTACGGCTTATTCCCGCCGGGCCGATGGCCGGGCCGTTTTACGCTCTTCTGTACGGGAGTACCTCATGAGCGAAGCCATGTACTACCTGGGAGTTCCTACTACGCGGGCTTTAAGCCTGGTGGCTACCGGGGAGCAGGTAATGCGCGATATGTTTTACAATGGCAATCCGGAATATGAGCCAGGAGCCATTGTTGCCCGTGTAGCACCCAGCTTTTTGCGTTTTGGCAGCTTCGAAATGCCGGCAGCACGGAAAGAAATCGGTAATTTACAAAAGCTTACCGACTGGGCGATAGAAAAGTACTTCCCGCACCTTAAGGGGACAGATAAAGTGCTGCAGTGGTTCAAAGAAGTCGTGGAGCGAACGGCCACTTTAATTGTTGAATGGTACCGGGTGGGTTTCGTGCACGGGGTTATGAATACAGATAATATGTCGATTCTGGGGCTTACCATTGATTATGGGCCTTTTTCATTTTTAGATGAGTTCGACCTCAGCTTTACGCCCAATACCACCGACTTGCCCGGCCGGAGGTACGCCTTTGGAAACCAGGCCTCTGTTGCCCACTGGAACCTGTGGCGCCTGGCAAGCGCCATCGCCCCTTTGGTTGAAGAAACCGAACCTCTTGAAGCTATTTTAAAAGGCTATGAGGACTTTTTCTGGGACAAATACCATGACATGATGGTGAACAAGCTAGGGCTCGATGAACTGAGGATTGAGGATAAAGATTTGATGAGCCGTTTTGAGAAAGTGCTCTCCTCCGTTAAACCTGATATGACTATCTTCTACCAACTCCTGATGGAATTTCCACTCTACTTGAAAGAAGAGCAGGAAGTAGTGGACCATTTCCGGGAAAGTTTTTACCAGGAGCCAGAACAAGCAGAGCGGGAGAGCCTTTATAAGCTGATGAATGCTTATGCGGAAAGAATGAAAGCCAATAAGCTGAGCAGGGAAGCTTCTTTACAGAGGATGAAAGAAAGCAATCCGCGTTTTATTTTACGAAACTACTTGCTTCATCAGGCCATTGAAGCGCTCGAGAAAGGGGAGAATTGGCTTTTTCTTAAACTGCAGGAGGCAATAAAGGAACCCTATTCAAATAAGTTTGATGAATTTTTCACCAAACGACCGGCATGGGCAAATAAGAAAGCCGGCTGCTCCATGTTATCCTGCAGCTCATAAGTAAAAAAGCTTTTGTGAGAAAAGTGACGTTCATTCCAGCTACTTTGATGCCTCAGCCTCTCTTAAAGGAAGCAACGACAGAAATATTTACAGGTTTGTTTACTCCTCTGAGAAACTAAGGCAGGCAGGCTCCGGGTTAGCTCTGGTACCTATGTTTTAGTCTACCTTTTTTGCCAAGGGAGGATAATCCAGGTAGGAAGCCTTTTTTCAGGCCAGGGAAAATAATATTCGGGGCCAGCTTAGCCGGGAGGCAGGAGATTATTAATCTAAAGTTAAACCTAAACCAATGAAAGTCGTCTGATCTACGCTATGAGAACAGCTGATTCAACAATCATGCAGGAGCCAATGGGCACAAATAAGTTTATCCGCCCGAATTAAAGGAAGCGGTACTTAAAAGTCTATCATTTTATCCGGAATTAGCCGAGGTGGAAATTCATTTCAGGTACTCCCCTCGGCTTTATGTTTCCGTTATGCAGGCGCAGCCTTTGCTTTCAGGAATTTTCAGAAACCCGAGCCGGCGGTCTTATATAATTAAAATTTCCAGACAGTTTAATGCAGGGAAGGAGCACCTGAATATAAAGGAGCTGCCTTTTGAAGTGCTGGTAGGCTGGCTGGGCCATGAATTAGGTCATATAATGGACTACCTGCATCGGTCCCTCCCTTCATTGACTGCTTTTGGTTTTGGGTATGTATTTTCCCGCAACTTCATGAAAGGAGCTGAACGAACTGCCGACGCGCTTGCCGTTGAGCACGGCATGGGCGAATATATCCGGACTACCAAAAAGTTTATTTTAAACCATTCCGGCTTCTCTCAAAAATATAAAAACAAGATTCGCAAACAGTACCTTTCTCCGGAAGAAATTTTTTCTTTGGTGCAGACAAAAGCAGGAAAAGATCCCTTAAGAGGATGATTTTTCCTTAACATAATCTTCCCAGCTTTTGAACTGTTCTTCTTTCATCATGCGGGGAATTTTAACCTGTCCTCCTTTTTTCTTTTCCTGCCCGGTCCAACCATAGAAATAGTCTTTTGGCACCACCTTTACCTCCACACCACTTAATGCTTTTTTTCGGGCACCGCGATAGCTTTTATTACTTTCTTTAAGTACAGTATCCAGGGCATCGGCTATTTTCTCTTCCGAAAGATCCTTCTCATCCTCTACGCCCAGGTACCATTTATGCACATAGCCACCATCTTGTTTAACGGCAGACAGGGTAAATTCAGGAATTGAAATATGAAATTGCTCTTCCATTTTTCCAACAGCCAAATCCATTTGGTTCACTGAAAGCTGAGCCCCTGCCACATTCATAAAATGTTTGGTGCGGCCGGTAATAATAATTTCACTTCTTTCTTTATCTGTAATTTTAATGGTATCGCCAATACTGTAGCGCCAGGCGCCTGACACTGTTGAAATAATGAGCGCATACTCCTGGTTTTCTTCCGTTTCAGCAAGGGCTAAAACAGGGGCATCTTCTTTTGGAGCTCCATTTTCATCAAAGTATTCTTCTTTAAAAGGAATAAATTCAAAATAAATGCCGGTGTCGTAGGAGAGAGTCATGGCCATTTGGTCATTCTCTCTTTGCTGGTAAGCAATGAATCCTTCAGATGCCAGGTAGGTGTCGAGATAAATGAGCGGGTGGTCGAGGAGTTTTTCCATGCTTTTGCGGTAAGGGCTAAAAGCAGTTCCGCCGGAAGTATATACCCAAAGGTTTGGCCATATTTCATGGATATTTTTGAGATTGTTATAAGAAACAATCTTTTTTAACATGAGCTCTATCCAGGAAGGAATACCGGAAATGGCGCCAATGTTCCAGTCTGGTGCTCTTTTAGCAATTTCAAGAATTCTTTCGTCCCAGTCATCAATAGCGGCAACATCTTCGCCGGGCTTGTAAAAGCCACGGAACCAGAAGGGAATATTGCTGGCACTTATGCCGCTGATTTCCCCCTCGTAATGCTCCTCCTTTTCCACCAGGTTGGTGCTGCTTCCGAGCATTAGCACATTGCTTTCAAAAAAAGCATCGGGTAGTTCAAAGTTCGATAAAACCAGGGCCTGCTTCATGCCGGTTTCTCTTATGGCATCGAGCTGGTCGCTGCTAACAGGAATTCTTTTGCTGGAGCTGCCTGTGGTTCCGGCACTTCGGCCATAGTAAATGGTTTTGCCTGGCCAGGAAATGTCTTCTTTTCCTTCCAGCTGCTGCTTCCACCATGCCTCGTGCATTTTATCGTAATCATGCAGGGGAATGCGGGCGGCAAATTCCTTTACCATGTCCGGAGAATCCAGGATTGCCTGGAAGTGATAATGTTTCCCGAAGGCAGTATCTTTCGCCTTATTCAACAACATTTCCAGAACCTGCTCCTGTGCGCTGTTTACATCATCACGGTTAGAGAAGTTGCTGGAAACATCAATTACTTTTTTAACAATTTTACCTATTAGGGGCATACAATAAAGTTTTTACTTCAACTTCATCTGCCGGCTTTAGGTTTTCTCTTTTAGTATAAACCTTTATAAAAGGGGGCTGAGCTTAGCATTTGCCTGGGGGTGGTATTTGTAAGGGATTAAAAATAAATGATCAAATATGGATCTTTATAAATAGCATTCGAATGGAGACCACAAAAAAAAGAGGCTGTCTCAAAAGTCTCTAAGAAAAGAGAAAAGGCTATCCGTGAAGGGGTAGCCTTTTTTTGTGTAATTTTTTAAATTAAGGCTATGGAAACATCATCATCAACTGTAGTATTCAAAGGCTATAATCCTGGTCAGTTAATGCTTCTTCCTCCATCTTTAGAGGAGCTAATAGATGCTCACCACCCGGTCAGAGTTGTTGAGCAGGTCATAGAACATGTTGATATTCAGCCAATCCTCAACAAGTACAAAGGAGGAGGCACCTCCAGCTATCACCCAAAGATGCTGTTAAAGGTCCTGGTATTTGCCTATCTCTCGAACGTCTATTCCTCCAGAAAGATAGAGGCTGCTCTGAAAGAGAACATCCACTTCATGTGGCTCAGTGGTATGAGCAGACCAGACCATAATACCATCAACCGCTTTAGAAGTGACAGATTAAAGGATGTGCTGAAAGAAGTATTCTCTCAGGTAGTAATGCTGCTATCTGAATCTGGTCAAGTAGACCTGAAAGAGGTATATACCGACGGCACCAAAATAGAAGCCAATGCTAATAAATATACCTTCGTCTGGGGCAAGGCTATTAAAACCAGTAAAGAAAGAATAGCCAGGCAGCTCGAAGAGCTTTGGGACTATAGCCAAAGGGTGGCTAAAGAGGAATTAAATGAAGAAGTGGCTGATTTTGCCCAGGTAGAGCCAGAGAAGGTAGAACAAACCATTGAGAAGATAAATACTGCCCTTCAAGGCAAAGAAGTAAGCAAGAAGGTAAAGCAAAAGCTGAATTATGCCAAAAAGCACTGGCCCGATAAGTTAAGGGAATACAAGGAAAAAGAAGAGATTCTTGCCGGGCGTAACAGCTATTCAAAGACTGATACAGATGCTACATTCATGAGGATGAAAGATGACCATATGCAGAATGGACAGCTAAAGCCAGGCTATAACCTACAGATAAGTACCAATAAGCAGTTCATTACCCACTATTCTATTCATCAAAAGCCTACAGACACCACTACCCTTGTTCCTCATTTCAAGGAATTTAAGAAGCGCTACAAAAGATTGCCTAAAGCTATCACAGCAGATGCAGGCTATGGCAGTCAGCAGAACTATGAATACCTGGAAAAGGAACAGGTGGAAGCCTATGTGAAGTACCCTTACTTTCATAAAGAGCAAAAGGAAAAGAAAAAGCAGCAGGACAAGCTAAAGGACATCAAAGGCTTACATTATAACCCGGAAAAGGACTGCTACTATTGTCCCATGGGGCAGGCAATGGAAAATATAGGCAAAAGCAAGCGAACCACAGCCAATGGATATGAGCAGGAGTATACAAGATATCAGGCAAAGAACTGCCATGGATGCCCTTTAAGGGGAGCATGTCATAAACAAAAAGGCAACAGGATTATTGAGGTGAACCATGAGCTTAACAGGCTTAAAGAGAAAGCCAGAGAGAACCTGCTCTCAGAAAAAGGAATAGCACACAGAAAACAGAGGCCATGGGATGTGGAGGCTGTCTTTGGTAATATCAAACACAATAAAGGCTTTAAGAGGTTTGCTCTGCGAGGATTAAGGAAAGTGGAAATTGAGATAGGACTACTAGCTATGGCACACAACTTAGCCAAACTGGCTGCATAAGGGCAGGATAATCTTTGCCTTTTTCTGAAAAAGCTAAAATCAGTCCATCCAGAAAAAATCATTGAACAAACAAAAGAGGCTGTCCCTAAATTACTTTTGAGACAGCCTCTTTAAATTAAGACTCGTTTTGTTTTTCCGGATTAGTACAGGTAGTTCAGTGCAGTTCTGTCGTAAGAGCCGAACTCACCATCTTCATTTGCGCCAAAGCAGGCGAGCATAATGGAATTCATGTCTGCGTTGGTTGGTGTGCCTGGAATGTGTACCGCACCTACATCGCTTGCGCCTTCGTTTCCACCTGAACCGCATGAAATAGAACGGTTAAAGTAGTCGGTATGGCGCAGGCCAACTGCATGACCCATCTCGTGTGTCATTACGTGCTCAACTACATTGGTGCCGTAGTTGCTGGTTCCTTGCTGAATCTGAATGAATTTGTAAGGGGCACCACCGCTTGGGAAACCTGCAGAACCACCGCCTGAACCACTTACGCTATAAACAACCATGTCGTACGAACCATAGTTTGTTCCAAAAGTAAGCGTGAAGTTTAGCCCGATGTTTAGGGCATTGTAGTTGTCTACCGCCAGTTGTAATGCCGACCTCATGGTAGAGTTAAGCGCCTGGCTACCGCCGGTGTATCCCATTACCCGAATGGTACGTGGGGCACTTACCAGGTTGTAGGTTCTGTACTGCTCTCCATTAGGTCCTGCATGCTTCAAATCGCTCTTTAGCATTGCCTCCAGGTTCTCAGGCGTGATAACAATGTCGCCCTCCAGCAGGTAGTTTCTACCTTCATATGCAGGGTCCAGCATTTCCATGTCTTTGGTCATGGCAATGTCACTTACATCAAAACCAAGCTCTTTAAACTGGGAAAGTACTTCTGTAGAAAGTTCGCTGGTGTTTTCAGGTTCTACAGCAAGTTTTTCCTCATCGGAACATGCAGTGGTGAAGCAAACGGACAAAGCGATTGCGCATGCAGCGGACTGCACGGATTTTAAATGTTTGAACATAATAAAATTGGTTAAATTGTTGGAATGCTTGAATTTAAATAATTTTTTATTAAAAGCAAAAGAATTTATTACATATGGAATTTTTTTTACCAAAATTTTGTTTGGAAATCATTCCTTAAAATTAAAGGCCTATATTTATTGTTAATCAAATCAATTGCAACAGCCAAAGCCAACAGGAGGATTAAAATGCGCAAAGTAGTTTTTTATGTACTATTAGGGTGGGCCACCTCTTTTTCTATCAGTAGTTATGCACAAACCAACAAAGCTGTAACCGGCTGGGAATATACCATTGAGTATGCTATTGACCTGAAAAACAGCCGCAGCCTGGAAATAAAGGAGCCTGCCTACTACCTGCTGCTCCTGAAGCAGGGTGTCAGGCAGGGTGATGTGGTGGCTGATGAATTGCAGGTTTGCCGCAAGGGAGACAAAGGCTACCTGATAGTTAAATCTTCTATTGCCAGTTTAATTAAAAATAATAGCCTGTATGAAGGGCTTTGGAAAGTAAATAATTTATGGAAGCTTTCTGCTAATACACAGGGGGCCGCGGCTTCAGCTCTGGAGACTTTTACCCTAAAATCGAATGAGCCACTTAAAACCTTACATAAGCTTAATGCGGTACCGGAAATAAAAGTCCTTTCAGTAAATGAAGATATACTTAAAGTATCCTGCACATACAATTTATTAGTTACACAGCTAATATCTTTTGAAGAAGTAGTTTACGCCGGAAAGGAAGCGGGGAATCCTACAAACAGAAGGGCGGGTAAAAGACATGAATTTGGTGCCGAACGGCATTAACCGGCTTCACCACACCTACCCGGACTTAAATGGTAAGGGAATGACGCTTTCTCTTCAGGAACATGGATTTGATGCGTCTGATATTGACCTGCTGGGGCGGGAAAAAGCATCTTTCTTGCGTGCAAGCACCCAAAGCAGCCATGCAACAGAAATGGCCACCGTTGCTGCCGGCGCAGGTAACTCTTTTATAACCGGCAAAGGGGTCGCCTGGGCTGCCGCTATAACTTCATCAGATTTTGCCGATGTTCTCCCCGATGCCGACAGTGCGTACCGGGCTCTTGATGCATGGGTGCAAAACCATTCTTATGGAACCGGGATAGAGAATTTTTATGGGGCCCTGGCGGAAGCTTTCGATAAGAGCGCCAGGAGCAACCCGACTCTTTTGCATGTAATTTCCTCCGGCAACCAGGGCACAGATGCGGGAACCGGTGCTTACAAAGGCTTAGCTGCTTATGCCAACCTCACCGGCAACTTTAAAATGGCTAAAAATATATTAACCATTGGGGCAGTAGATACCGTCGGAAGGCCGATGTTCTTTTCCTCGAGAGGGCCTGCTTATGACGGTCGTGTAAAGCCAGAATTAACGGCTTATAGTACCGCCGGCACCTCTAACGCAACGGCGCTGGTGTCCGGTTTGGTGGTATTGCTGCAGCAGGCACATAAAGAACAGCATGGTACTTTGCCGGAAGCTGCTTTAATTAAAGCTATTCTTATCAATAGCGCCAGCGATGCCGGCCCGGCAGGAGTTGACTTCCTGACTGGCTATGGCAATGTAAATGGCTATAAAGCCCATGAGAATCTCAAAGCCGGGCGCTATTTGTCCGGCATCATCGGGCATGGAGAAGAGAAGACTTTTTCGCTGGAAGTTCCGTCCAATGTCAAGAACCTCAAAATGACGCTGGTGTGGACCGATCCTGCAGCCGGACCAAATGCGGCTGTTGCCCTTGTTAATGATATGGATATGCGGATTGCTGCCCCGGACGGGGAGGAGTGGCTGCCCTGGGTGCTTGATAGTAAGCCCAATGAAAAGAACCTCCGAAAAGCTGCAGTCCGTGGAATAAATCGCCTGAATAACATTGAGCAGATTGTAGTGGAAAGCTCTCCGGCAGGCACTTATACTATTTCTCTTGCTGGATTTGATATTCCGGAAGGTCCCCAGGAATTTTACATTGCCTATCAGTGGGAAGAAAAAAACAGCTTCAGCTGGGCCTATCCTACCGGAAGCGATCCCATGCCTTACGATGGTGAAAGTACCAGCTATTTCCGATGGGAGAGCAGCATGGACGCAGCCTCAGGCCGCCTGGAATACAGCATGGATGATGGCGCAAACTGGGTGTTAATTGCGAAGGCCGCAGATCTTAAAAGCGGTTCCTACCGCTGGGAAGCACCACAGGAGCAGGGCTTAGCCAGGGCCAGAATGCTTATTGATGAGGAAGTTTTTGTTTCCGACCCCTTTGTATTGGGCCGGCCGCTTAAAACTACTGTAGGTTTTAATTGCGGCGATTCAATTCTTATTCAGTGGAATAAGCAGGAAAAGGCGCAGCAGTACCAGGTTTTTTCCTTAGGCAAATCCTATATGGAGCCGGTAGCAGTAACTTCCGACACTATAATAGTCCTGAATAAACAAGATTTTCCCACCCGTTTTTTTGCTGTGCAGCCCCTCCTGGAGGGTGCCGCTCCGGCAATCAGGAGTTTAACGTTCGATTATGCCCTTCAGGGAACTCAATGCTATGTAACTTCTTTTTTCTCGGAACTTAGCCCCGAAAATGATATGTACCTAAACCTCATTTTAGGAACAACCTACCAGGTAAAAGATATTTCTATTGAAAGGAAAGCGGGACAGCAATGGGAAACTATAGGTAAAGTAGCTTTAAAAGGAGTTTCAAATTTCCGCTTTCCAGATAAAGCTCCTTTACAGGGCCTGAATGAATACAGGGCCGTCGTTCTGTTAGCTAATGGAGAAAAAATTATTTCTGAGGAAGACCGGAATTACTATCTCTCCGAACCTCCGGTAATTGTTTTTCCTAACCCGGTTTCTGGTTACTCTGAGCTAAAGGTATTTTCGAAAAACCGGGAAATGCAGGAATTTACTTTTAAACTTTACACTTCCTTAGGTAAACTTGTGGCAGAAAGCAGGCTGAATTCCGACAGGGAATTTGTTCCGCTAAAGAATCTTCCGCCTGGTTTGTATTTTTATTCTGTTGGGCTGGAAGGAAAGCAATACCAGGGAAGACTGGTTGTGGAATAGCATCTTTGTAGAGAAATAAATGTATTGGAAATCCCTTTTTTTCGGATTGTACCGCCTAAAATTATATATTTGGACGCCGCCTGCGAAAGGCCAATTAATGCCTCAGCATTAATCCAGGAAGCTAAACAGGGGAAAATATTTTTATAGATACCTTTTATTAGCCAATGCCAAGTTAAAGGGCTGAATTTGTCGCTCCAATGCCATTAAATGTTTTTGAAAAAGAATTGAGCACAAAATTAATAAAATGTTTATAATCCCGAATACAAAATTAAAAGGCATTGTATTTGAGTTCCCCTCGCTTCCCTTAGAAAAGCAACAGGAAAATGCTGTTCCTTCAGAAGGAAGAAACATAAAATCTATGAAGAACAGGAGAAGCGATGGCAGTGAACGCCGAAGCTCGGTCGGCGTTTGTAAATTAAAGCGCGATTGCTTTTTAAAAAAGCACTTAAAAAGTTTTAAGAAACAGAAAAATGAAAAAGTTAACATTACCCTTTGTTTTTGCCTTGCTACTTCCGGACTGTTTGCGCAGTCAAAAAAGGAACTCCGGGCCGAACTTCAACGTGTAAATTCCGAACTGGCCCAGCTGAAGGAATCTAAGCAAATGGATTTAAGCAGGCCGGAAGATAAGGTAGCTTATGCTTTAGGCTTAATGATGGCCTCCGGTGCACGGGCACAGGGAATTGATTCGCTTCGGCTGGATGCGGTGATGCTTGCTTTTAAAGATGTTTTTTCTGGGAAAGAGCCGCAAATGACACGCGAAGAAGCAAGCAGAACGGTACAGCAGTATGTGCAACAGGCCCAGGAGATGCAAAAAGCAAAACTGCAGGAGGAAGGAAATGCCTTTCTTCAGGAAAATAAAACCAAAGAAGGCGTGCAGGAAACCGCCAGTGGCCTCCAATATAAAGTGTTAGAGGAAGGAAGCGGCAAATCACCAAAGGCAAGCGACAAGGTTACTGTGCATTATACCGGCAGGTTAACCGATGGTACGGTATTCGATAGCTCGGTAGAAAGAGGAGAGCCCATTACTTTTGGTGTAAACCAGGTAATTGATGGCTGGACAGAGGCCCTTCAGCTAATGCAGGAAGGAGATAAGTGGGAGCTTTACATTCCTTCCGACCTCGCTTATGGCGAAAGAGGAGCCGGAGGAGATATTCCTCCTTATGCCACCCTGATTTTTGAAGTTGAGCTCCTGGAGGTGCAGGAGTAAAGAAAGTTTTTTGGTTTAATCCAGGGCAGTAAAAATTAAAAAAAGCAGGCGTTGTTCCGGGTAGAACAGCGCCTGCTTTTTTTAATTTTCCGCTTCTTTATAATTTTACTTGGTTAATAAGCACAAGATCAGATTTAAGTCTGGTTTGGCTCCACAGTCACGCGTTACGCTTTGCTAAACGTGCGCCAGGTTCCAGCTGGTGAATAGGACCAGGTCTTTCTTAAAGAGCCATGTTCCTATGTTCGGGAAAGAAGGGGACAGGTTTTATTTGCTGCAAAAAAAGATGAGTTTCTTCGCGACCAATGTCCGGGGATTTTCAAAACTTGTCTGAAAAACTTACCAGGAGTCGAAAGAAAAAGATATATTAATGGTCTGAAATGATTTTTACTATTTATAATTTTTTCTTTCATGAACAAACAACTAAAGTTAGCCAAACGCCCTGTAGGAATGCCCGAAAACGATACCTGGACAATGGAATCGAATCCGGTTCCGGAAATCGGCGAAGGCGAGATCCTGATTCAAAACCACTATATTTCGCTTGATCCTGCCATGCGGGGCTGGATGAACGAGCAAAAATCCTATATTCCGCCGGTGCAGATTGGGGAAGTAATGCGGGCAGGCTCTGTTGGTGAAGTAATAGATTCAAAGAACAGCAAATTTTCTAAAGGCGATTTCGTGTCGGGCTGGGGAGGAGTTCAGCAATATGTAGCTTCCGATGGCGCCGGCTGGTACAAAGTAGACCCGAACCTGGTACCACTGCCTACCTACATAGGTACGCTTGGCATGCCTGGCATGACGGCCTATTTTGGGCTCCTGGAAGTAGGAAAGCTTCAAGAAGGCGAAACGGTACTGGTGTCGGGAGCAGCAGGCGCAGTGGGCAGTGTGGTTGGCCAGATAGCTAAAATTAAAAATTGCCGCGTGGTAGGTATTGCCGGAGGTGCCGACAAATGCCGCTACCTGGTTGAGGAACTTGGTTTTGATGCTGCCATTGATTATAAAAATGATGACGTTAAAGCAGCAATAAAGAAAACCTGTCCCGAGGGCGTAGATGTGTACTTCGATAATGTGGGGGGGGAAATTCTGGATGCCGCCCTTACCAGAATCCGGAAGCATGCCCGTATTGTAATTTGTGGAGCCATTTCGCAGTACAATAATAAGGACGCGATAAAAGGACCCTCAAACTATATGTCGCTGCTGGTAAATCGTGCCACCATGCAGGGAATGGTGGTAATGGATTACGCTAAAAGCTATGGAAAAGCAGCGCAGGAAATGGGTATGTGGATGGCCCAGGGCAAGCTAAAAAGCCGGGAAGATATTTATGAAGGTATTGAAAATTTTTATGATACCTTTAAACGTCTCTTTACCGGGGAGAAGCTCGGCAAGCTTGTTTTAAAAGTAAAAGAGTAGGGCTGGCTGGCAATTAGGCCTGAAGTAATAAGCACTGCACAATTTTATTTAATTTTCAGGAAAGTCTTTAGCGTCGATAGATAATGGCCGGGATTGAGTTGATATAAGTCAACTCAATCCCGGCCATTTTTTGTGCCCTTATCCCCTGGCAGAGAATGGTATAGCCATTTTTTCCGACATGGCTACTTCAAAGTGCATTAACTTAGCCATGCGCATAAACTCCGGCTGTGGGGAGGCTGAAATAATCGTGTTTTGCTTGGTTTGCGGATGCAGAAAGGAAAGTTCCTGCGCGTGCAGAAGCATGCTGGTCATGTGCCAGTGTTCTTTGAAATGTTTGTTCTGTTTGTTGCAGCCATGCGGGCGGTCGCCGATTATAGGGTGGAAAATATGGGCAAAGTGTTTCCGGATTTGGTGCATGCGTCCTGTTTCAGGCTTTACCTCAACCAGGGAATAGCGGGAGGTCGCATGTTTGCCGAAGGCAACAGGGAGTTCCGCTCTTTGAAGGGTTCTGTAATGTGTAATTGCCTCCTGGAGTTTGCCGTTTTCTTTTTTTAACGGATAATTAATTTCATTCGCATCCGGGGAATAGCCTCTTACAATTGCCAGGTAAGTTTTTGCTACCTTGTTTTCAGCAAAAAGTTTACTGACGTCTCTTAAAGCCTGCTCATTAAGAGCAAACAATAAAACCCCCGAAGTTTTTCGGTCGAGCCTGTGAACCGGCCAAACATGCTGGTTGAGCTGATCGCGAAGGAGCTGAAGGGCGAACACCTCTACATCTCTTGCAATTGAAGACCGGTGAACGAGTAAGTCATGTGGTTTATTAATGGCTACCAGGTGGTCATCCTGGTAGAGAATTTCTAATTCCATATTTTCGCTTTTATCTGTAGCGCAATTTTTTTAGCGCCTTTCCTACTCTGGCCGGGCTTGGTGGAGAAAAAGGTATGCTTTGCTGTGCGTATATGGCGCTTTTCAATTTCGGAGTTGCCAGAAAATTTAACAGGCTTCAAAGATGGTACTTTTCAAGCGATTGCTGTTTAATTAAATGCTTTTCTTTTTTAGCACGAATATTTTTTTTGCCCGATAAATCGCTGGTTAGCAAAAGCTTAATTAGAAAAATTTTTGAATGGCATAAAAAAGGCAGAAGCAGAAGAACTTTTTAGGCTGTTATTTCCTTTTTTCTTCGGTGACAGCTGTTATCCGGTTCAATTACCTGAACTGATGTTGCACTTAAAGAAAGGAGGTACAATGTCTAATCCAATGAAACGTTTGTCAAATCTAAATGCTGTAGGTGTAAACCGCTAAGCTTCCAGATTTGACAAATACATAGGATTTTAATGCCGGCAGGGCGAACTGCCGGCATTTCCTTTATCTGACCCTTCGTGTTTAGTATTTTTTCATAATTACATTTTTATCTCCCTCCCTTGCTTTCGGGCTAAGCTGTTGAGGCTATGCTTTGGTAATTTTAAACCCCCTTTCCGGAGGACGTGTGCCCTGCATTTAACCGGGTACTGTCGGCGGTCTTCATTCTGAAGGAAAAGAAATTATACCTCCCTGGCTGGATAAAATTCTATAGCAATACAATTTTAGGAAACGCGGCCAGGAATAGCTCTCTGGAGGATAATTGATGGCTGTTTATACTACTAATAGCTAGGTAAAATACTAACAGTAGTATGCATTTTTACTAGAAAGAGGGATTGTAACCTTAAAGGAGGGTGTCTACTTTTGTGTCATTATTTTAAATTAGTCTAAATAAAAATATACATATAATGACCAGAAAATTAGCCTTCATCGTAATTTTTCTATTGTTCTACCAGCTTGCCTGGGCACAAGGTATGGCCACTATTCAGGGCCGTGTTTTTAATGAAAGCGGTGAAGTTCTTTCCTTTGCCAATGTTGCTTTGGAAGGAACCAGGTATGGCTCCTACACCAATGAGGAAGGAGTATTTATAATAAACAATATACCTTCGGGTAACTATATTTTGCGGGTTTCGCAGGTAGGTTACCAGGCAATATTAAAAAAGGTTTTCCTTGCCGAAAACGAAGTGCAGAATTTATCATTTACCATGATTCCGAAGGTAAATGAACTGGCCCAGGTAGAGGTTTTTGGCGAAAAAAATAAGCAGCCTGAAAAGCTGGAAACGATCACCAGGCTTCCCCTGGCCCCCAGCGAACAAATACAAAGTATTTCTGTAATTTCCGATCGCTTAATTCGGGAGCAGGGTGCCCTTACCATTTCGGAGGCAACCCGAAATGTGCCGGGCGTTTATACTTTTGCTACCTATGGAAATAAGCGGGAAAGCATGTCTTCCCGCGGGTTTCGGGGTATTCCGGTGTTAAAGAACGGGGTAAGAATCAACTCCGATTTCCGGGGAATTGGCGTACTTACCGATATGATTGGTGTGGAAACCATCCAGGTGTTAAAAGGCGCAAACGCCATTACTCAGGGGCTGGCCGGCGACATAGGAAGTCCGGGAGGCATTATTAATATTGTAACCAAAACGCCCAGGTTTACACCGGGAGGTTTTGTTTCCATGCGGGCAGGATCTTTCAACCAGTTTCGGCCCAGCTTTGATATATATGGCCCTTTAAATGAAAAGCAAACAGTAGCCTACCGTATTAATGGTGCTTACGAACATGCGGATAGCTACCGTGACGGAATTTCCCTGGAGAAATTTTACGTAAATCCTTCTTTTAAATGGAGACCCGATAACCGGACGACTATTACCCTCGAAATGGATTACCTGGATGATAGCCGCACGCCGGATCTTGGTACAATAAATCTTGCCACCAACGATATTAATGCCATTTACGATTTGCCTTACAAGGTATTTCTTGGCTTTGAATCGGACCGCACCACCACCAGAAACATTACCTATGCCGCTCGCTTTAACAGGGAGCTGAATGAGAACCTCAGCATCAGGGCAGCTTTTTATCGCTCTGAGCTGGATATAAGCGATGTTGGAGCAAGCCTCAATGCCGGTGGAGGTCGAAGCCGCCTTCCTGAGCTTGAAAAGGTAAGTGAACGTTATCGCTCATTAGGAGGCTCCACCCGCCTCGACAACAACTCTGTTCTTCAGCTGGATTTAATTGGGGCAGCGGTTGAAACAGGTATGCTAAAACACACTTTCCAGGTAGGAGTCGATTACAGAACAGTTTTTCTGGAAACTGCCAATGCCTCTTTGGCTGAGCTGGAATATGTAGATATCATAGATATTTTTGAACCCCTTAGCAACCAGCTTCCTGCTGAAATAGGTAGCCTGGTGCCGGGAGCAGCTGTTGCTTCCAGTTCTACTTCCTTTGGCGTAATGGCGCAGGATGTGATGACCATCACCGACTGGGCAAAAACCTTTTTTGGTGTGCGGTACAGCTCTATACAAAGCAGTGGTTCAGCCACCACAGGTGTTACCCTCAGTAATGCGTGGAACCCCCTTGTTGGCCTGATGGTTTCGCCGCTTAAAAATATGAATGTTTTTGCTTCCTATACCAGCAGCACGAATCCTCGCAGTGCTTCCCGGCTAGATGTAAACGGGGAACCGCTGGGAAATGAGCGAATTGACCAGCTGGAAGCGGGAATCAAATCTGACTGGATAAAAAACCGCTTACGCTTTAACCTTACCTTGTTCAAAATTAATAATACCAATATGAACATGCCGGTTTACGATGAAAACTGGAATGAAACCGGGTATTACACAAAAGGAGGAAACGACGAGCGCAAAGGGCTTGAAGTAGAATTGACAGGGCGTATATTAAAAAACCTGGAGCTTATAGCCGGCTATGCTTACATCGATGCTAAATATAAAGAGCATGCCTCTTATTATTACAATTCAGCTCCTTTAAATACGCCAAAACATACCGCCAATTTCTGGGCAAATTATAGATTTGATAATGGCTTATTAAAAGGACTTTCCCTTGGCGCAGGAGTCTTTTATATTGGAGAGCGGCCTAACAATGACTGGGCAAGAACTTATACCCATGAGGGAATTGTGCCAGGGCAAAGGCCCTTCGAAATGGAAGCCTATGCCAATGTAAATTTACAGGCAAGCTACCTGTTTACAGAAAACTTAGGTCTTCGCTTGCTGGTAAATAATGTTTTTGATGAAATTGGTTATAACGCTTACCGTACCAGCTACATTAACCAGACAGCCCCAAGAAATTTCGCAGGTATTGTTACCTATAAATTCTAAAAGTTGACACCAGGTTAAGCTTGCTACTACATATGAGAGAGCTTAACCTGGTTTTTCAAACAAGTTTTTTACTGTAGATAAGATTGTTAATTTGGTTTGTTATGAAATTAAGCCGGAGCCTTTGTAAATTCTTTTCATTTTTACTTGTTTGCCTGGGTTTGCAGATTTTATTTTCCTGCGAAAGCAATGAACCTGACAATGCCATTTCGTTTGAAACTTCTGCCCAAACATTTCCGGCAAACAGCAATAGCGTAGCAGTGACGATGAAGCTGGAAAGACCGGTAAGAGAAAATGCACCGCATACTGTTTTGTTCACCTCAGAGGGAGTGGAATATAAAAAGGATTTTACAATTGAGCCGCAGCCTGCAAGAGGGACAATCTTTTTAACCATTCCGACAGGCGAGCAGAAGGCTTCTTTTACAATAGATAAAGCAGCTGACTTTGCCCCGGGAGGTAATGGTAAAATATTTTTTGCCATTGATGGAACCGGGGAGCAGCTTAGAAAAGGAACGATTCCGGCTGTAGCGCTTAATTTTCAGGGCACGGAAAGGTAAATAAAGGCAGCCTGAAAAAGTGGATTAGTAAGGGTTTTCTGATTTAGTAAAAATTGTTGTATGGGACAGAATAAAAAAAAATCAGCCTGGCAAAAGACCAGGAGCGTGTTTAATGAAATTCACCTCTGGATGGGAATCGGTAGCGGCATAATTCTCTTCCTGGTTTGCCTGAGTGGAACAGTTTTTACTTTTAGCACCGAAATTCAGGAAATGCTGGAGCCGGAGCGGTACGAAGTGGCTGTACCGGCAGGGGCCAAACCCGTGGAAGTCGACGAGCTGGTTCTGAAAGTGGAAGCGCTGTCAGGCGGAAAAGTAAACTCCGTTACCATAGCTGCAGAGCCGCAAGGGGCTTATTCCTTCAATGTAAAAAAAGAAGGAGAAAAGGGGAGGGGGACAACCTATTTTGTTAACCCATATACTGCCGAATTAACCGCTACAGGAAGGGGGAAAGGTTCAGAATTTTTCATGAGTATGTTTCGCCTGCATCGCTGGCTGCTGCTCGATTCAGCAATTAGTCGCCCCATTGTAGGGGTGGCTACCCTCCTATTTGTATTCACTATCCTTAGCGGTTTAGTTATCTGGTTCCCGCAAAAAGTAAAGGCCTGGAAGCAGGGGTTAAAAATTAAAGCCAGCGGTAACTGGAAGCGAACCAACCACGACTTGCATAATACACTTGGTTTTTACTCGTCATTTCTGCTTCTTATTATGGCTTTAACCGGGCTGTGCTGGTCGTTTGGCTGGTACAAAGACGGCCTCAGCAGCGTATTAGGTGCCGAGGTTTTTGGTGGCAGAGGAGAAAAGCCGATGGTGTCCACCCCGCCGGCAGCGGCAGAAGGGGGCCGGCAGTTAAAACTGGCTGACTTTGTGTCCCTGGCAGAAGCCAAACTGCCATATTATGGCGAATACCGTATTTCTGTTCCGCATGGGCCGGAAGATGTAGTGGTTGTACGGAAAAGTGAGGCAGGCTTCTTTGCTTCTGCAGGTACCGACCAGCTCCAGTTCGACCAACACAGCGGAGAAGTGCTTAAAGCGGACATTTTTTCTGAAAAGCCTTTTAATGAGAAAATTGCCGCTTCCATAAAGCCACTTCATATGGGAGATATATTTGGAACTTTCTCCAAAATACTGTACTTCATTGCCTGTTTAATTGCTACCAGCCTCCCGGTTACCGGTACTATCATCTGGATCAATAAACTAAGAAAGAAGAAATCGGCTAAGAAAGTAAAAGCAGGAAAAAAGCCAGTCCAGCCTTCGGTAGTGCAGGTATAAAAGAAAGCCAGTATTTAATATGCAGCCAACCCGGAAATATCCTGTTAAGTGGGGGGCTTCGTTTAGAATCTTTAAAGCATACCAGAATGAATAAGCAACTGCTTAGAAATGCAAATTGCTTAAGGAAGGGGGAGGACGTAAAATTGAGTTTGTTTAGAATATTTCTAATTAAGCATTGGTTTACGGAGATAAGTTATGCATATTTACGTTGTTTAGAATTTATCTAAATAATTTGAATGGAACAGACTCGTGTACTTTTGGCTGACCGGCAGGCCTTAGCGGTTGCAGGATTGCGGCAAATACTTGCGGCTATTGGCAGCATCGAAATTGTTGCTGAAACTTCAGACGCCAATGCACTTGAGCCTTTGTTACTTGAATGGTCTCCCGAGGTGCTGGTACTGGACTATTCAAACCTTAGAAATTTTTCCTTAACGGCATTTCTTAAAATCATCCGGAATCATCCTTTCCTGAAAATCCTGGTAATTACCTCTGATGGGAATGCAAAAAGTATCCTTACTGTTTTACAGGCAAATGTGCTGGGCTTTGTAACCAAAGACTGCAGCCGGCAGGAAATTATTAATGCATTTCAGGCAGTAATTAGCGGACAAAAGTTTTACTGTAACCGGGTGCTGGATGTGCTTATGGAAAAGCAGTTTAACAAACCAGAGCCTGCTTTTGATGAGCTGCTTACGGAGCGGGAGGTACAAATAATAGAGTATATTTCTCAGGGAGTATCTACCCAGGAAATGGCCTCTAGGTTGCACCTAAGTACCCACACCGTTAACGCCCACCGGAAGAATATCTTAAAAAAGCTTAAAGTTAATTCTCCTGTTGAGCTGGTGGTAAAAGCCGTTCAGGCTAAAATTATCCAGCTTCCGGCCTGAGGCTAATGCAAAGCAGGGGCAGTTAGTTATACCTGGCTTTGCCTGCTTTCCTGCTTTTCCTATTCATTTTACCAGTAGGGGCAAAAGCTGTTCTTTCTGCTGGAATAAAAATTTTTCGAAACTGATTTTTGACGGCCGATAAAGCATTGAACCGAGAGGACATTAAAAAACCCTCTCTACTTGCTGTAAAGAGGGTTAATGGTGATCCCAGCAGGACTCGAACCTGCAACCTACTGCTTAGAAGGCAGTTGCTCTATCCAGTTGAGCTATGAGACCGTTTGCTTCCAATGAAGCGTTTTACAAAACACCAGAGACTTTTCCAACAGGATTCCCTAATGCGAGTGCAAATATACAAAAGAAATACAGCTTTAAGCAAGATGATTTTATAAAAATTATGAGCTGTGTGATTGTTCGCCTGTTTTTAAACTGGTATTCAGGGAGTTTATGAGTAATGAGCCTGTAAGAATTATTCCCCGGCTGTTTTTCCCAGGGCACAAAAAAAGGCATAGAAGTAAATTTAGGATTTTTAGGAAGCGAAGTAAATTGTTCTTTGCCGGAATAATTCAGCCTTATCCTGGAAAGCTTTCGATAGGAACCAGTACACGCTTGTGTTTAATTAAGGAGGATTCAGCCTTTTTGCTTCCATCTATTTATGCTTAATCTGAAAAAGAGGATGGACCTATCGCTTTCAGCTTGTGCGAATATTTGGTGTTTTTTTCGGTAGAAAAGGGTACAGCTCATAAATAGTTAATTCTTCCGCCATACCTTAAGTCTGTACAGAAAGGATTGAATTATTCTGAACATTAGGTATTTGTGCCATGCCTGCTACTTAATATTTCTTCCATCCAATCCATTTCAATCGTTTCCAACCCCTTGGTCTTGTTTTACATGAATATTGGTATTCTTATTACATGGCCATACACTTTTATCTCCCTTACGCGTATTAACGGTAGCTTATATCAATAACAGGAACACCTAATTTTGGGGTGTTAAAAAGAAGGGGAATCGATGCAAAAAGAAGATTTGGAAACAGCAATGGGAATTGGCTGCCAGCCCGGGAATGATTCCCGACTTTCGATGGCCGAAAAGGACCTGGAAGATTTGGTCCAGTTATTAGCCGAAGTATGCCAGGTTCCGTTTGCTGCCATTAACCTAAAAGGCAGCGAAGGCCAATGGTTTAAGGCACAGCTTGGGAACCATTCTTTTACTGAAGGGCTACCGGATTTGCTGACGGTGCACCAGTCTTTGCCCCGGAAGGACCTTCTTGTTATAGAAAATGTATCTAATCATTTGCTTTTTTCTGCCCTGCCTGCTAAGACGGTAAATCCTATTCAATTTTATGCTGGTATGCCTCTATTTGCTCCAAATGGCGAAGTTGCAGGAACTTTATGGATAGCCGACAGCAGGAATCGAAGGCTGAGTGGCCATCAGGCGTTCGCTTTTCGAACGATGGGACGGCAGGCCATGAATGTTTTGGCTCTTTGTATGGAAAAAGAAGAGCGGGAAGTCGCACGTTATGAGCAGGAGAAATTTGTTGGAGAGCGGGTAGCGTTTTTAAAAGCCTATAGCAATGAGCTCAGGAAACCGCTGAATGATATTATGGGGATGGCCTATTGGCTTATCCAGGACCAACCCCGTCCGGAGCATCTTAAATTGATGAATACCTTAAGGTTTACCACCGAAAACCTGATGGGACTCATAAGCGATACCCTCGATTACCACCAACTCCAGGCGGGTAAGCTTGTGCTGGAGGCAAACAAATTTTGTCTTCTGTCCACCATTAGGCAATTAGGCGAATCGGTGCAGTTTATGGCCGATCTTAAAGAGATAAAGCTGGAGATAGATACTCCTGAAGTGCTTCCGCCATTGTTGGGCGATTCGGGCCGACTTTCGCAGGTGCTTTCTAAGCTGCTGAGCAATGCGGTAAAGTTTACTGAGGATGGAAAGGTTGGTCTTAAAGTTAAAAAAGTAAAAGAAACAGAAGATAGTCTCTCTTTAGCTTTTAGGGTAACCGATACCGGGAAGGGTATTTCTGACGAAAAGATTAAAACTATTTTTAATGGCTTTAAAGGAGTTTCTCCCCAGATTAACAGCAGGCATGGAGGTACCGGGCTTGGGCTGGCCATTAGCCGGAATTTGTTACAACTCATGGGGAGCAGCTTAAAAGTCCGGAGCTGGCCAGGCAAAGGAAGCTGTTTTGAATTTTCTCTAACCCTAAAGAAGACTCATGGGAAATGTCCGGAAAAAATACAGGCGATGCCATTAGCCACATCGGCTAATTACCTGGAGAAGAAAAAAATACTCCTCGTGGAAGACAACCGGGTAAACCAATTGGTAACAAGTAAATTTTTGCAGAAATGGGGATTTAAAACCCGCCTTGCCAGTAACGGAGAGGAAGCTGTGCTGCTGGCAAAAGAACAGGATTTTGACCTTATTTTAATGGATTTGCAAATGCCTGGCATGAACGGAAGTACCGCTGCAGGTATTATCAGGTCCTTAAGTAAGCACTATACAAATGTTCCTATTCTGGTACTTACCGCAACCGGAGCCAGTGAGTTTGATAATGAGCCCGGTAAGGCTGTTTTTAATACCAGTTTAATGAAACCTTTTAAACCAGAAAAGTTGTATAATACAATACATAATTACCTGTATGCTGCCCAGGCTGAAGCAGGCTTAAATCCATTGCAGGTAAAGGTAGATGAGATAAGCCAGGGAGATGAAAAGTTTAAAAAGCAGCTGATTCCTCTTTATCTGGAATCTTTTAACGGAATTATTTCCGATTTGAATTCAGGTAGGTTGCAGGAAGTCGACTACCTGCGGCATGTACGCCATAAGCAAAAGGCTACTTTTAAGATGTTGGGACTGGACAAGCTGGAAAATGCCCTGCTAAAGCTGCAGGAACAACTCGATAAAAAAGAAAAGCCTGGGCATGAAGTGGTTAGCATAGGTTTAGTTGCAGAAATTAACCAATTGACGCAGCAGGTGGTTGGGCAGCTCGAATCCATTGTCTAGAAAAAAACAGCAAAAAAATGAAAACATATCAATTTAAAACAAATATAAATTGCCAGAATTGTGTAGCCCAGGTAAAGCCTGAACTAGATAAACTGGAGGGTCTTAAAGAGTGGAAGGTAGAAACAGGCGACAAAGACAAAATCCTTACAGTTAAAACGGAGCAACTGAAGCCGGAAGAAATTGAGGCCGCAGTAAAATCAGCAGGCTTTACTGCCGAATCCAGGAAAAGTGGTATTCTCAATACGCTGTTCGGAAAAAAGTAAGCCATTATTCCTTTGACATCGGTAGTACAAAGGCTATCTTGTTGGAAAGAAAAGCATTTTGTTCATGAAAAGGATGTTGCTGATAGCCTTTTTATTTGCACTGGCCGGATGCCAGTCGGGGCAGAAAGAAAACCCGGAAACAATTGAAGCGGAAGCCGCTCTTGGTGCTGATTGGCAGCAGTATGGCGCTGCAGTAGAGCCGGAAGGGGCTGTCGATGCTTTTAATTTACCTGAGCTCACCAGCAATTCCGACTCTGTTTTCATAAGGGTAAAAGGGGAGGCTTTAAGCAGTTGTTCAAAAAAAGGATGCTGGATGAAAGTTAAGATTGCTGAAGGGGAAGAAATGAGGGTAACGTTTAAAGATTATGCTTTTTTTGTTCCAAAGGATCTGGCAGGCGAAGAAGTTGTTTTTGAAGGGGTATTAACCCAACAAATGGTTGAGGTGGAAACACTCCGGCATTACGCACAGGATGCAGGAGCTAGTGAGGAAGCCCTTATGCAGATAAATGAGCCAAAAAAAGAGTATTCTTTTGAAGCCACTGGTGTATTGGTGAACAGGTGAAGGTAAAGAAGCAAGCAGGGGAAACCTCTTAGTGTAGGAGCCTGCAAGGTAGAACAGAAAAAATTTTTAGTTATAATTCGAGATAAAGCAAAAGAAAAGCGACAGGGCCCCTGTCGCTTTTCTTTGTTATAGACAATTCCTGAAATTCATGCTGAATATGCGCCAATATTAGAAGAGGGAATTACAATAAAACGTGAAGAGGCCTCCATAGTAAATGATGGTTTGCATCCCCCCTTTAACCGACGCACCAGAACCCGGCGGGTGGAGGAGAGTGAATTTCAGATTGAATGACGTGTTTTTGGGCATTTGTTTTCATTATTAATGAAAGAAGCAGCTGCTAAAACTGTTGAAGCTTTTTTTCCATATTAAACCTAAAAGGAAGAGTGGTAGCGGCTGCCCTTGTTTCGCTTCCGTGATCGCAAAAGCATCCTGAGCTGATGTCCTGTTAAAGCACCAAGTCCGCCGGTTAAGGCCCCTATAAAAGCGGTAACAACAATCAGGAGGCCAGAGCTGCCAAGCTGCATTAGCTCAGCAACTCTTTCGGTAAGTATATAATCGGTTTGGATACTGATAAACAGGGCGCCGAAGAGCCAAAGCAGCCCGACACCCAAAAAACCGCTTAAAAAGGCTTTAAAGCCACGGGTGGCAATAAGACTCGCCAGAATAGCGGCACACAGGGCAGCAGACCACCAGGGAAATACCAGTTCGGCCAGGTAACTGCAAAGAGCGATTAGGAGTACTAATGATAAGAATTTCATTCTTTAGGGCTAAGGGTTTGGGTGAAAAGTATTTTTTCCTGGTAGTCCTGCTGTTCATTTATGAAGTACAGCGGATTGTACTCGCCTTTGCGCCAACCTTCTACAAAGTTACTGTAAAAGGGGCTGCCAGGGTTTCCGGATTGCCCGCCGGGATAAATGCCGAAAGCCTGCACTGGCTGGCTGAGCTCCACCACCATTCGCCAGGAGGCTCCATGGCGGCCACTGTTTGCATTTACAATATCCCGGTTGCCGTCTACCTGCAGGTCGGTAAGGCTAAGGGCCTCCTGCTGGGTTAGGTGCCGGATGCTGCTTTCCTTCCTGTTGCCCCAGCTGGCTTCTTTGTCTTTTTCTTCTTCCCATTGGGCCACTTCCTCCACGGCAAGGGCAAAAGATGTTTTTAGCAGGTCGCCCAGAGTTTCCTGCTGCGGCGTTAGCTGGATGTCTACAAAGCGATTGGCAGGATTCTTCCTTTAGCAAGGCAATGGTTGCCCCATCCTGTGGCTTAATAATGGCCACCTCCAGGGAGTCGAATTCATCCCACAACTGTAGCCTGAATTGTTGCCACCATGCTTCGTAAAGGGTAGGCGCTTTGCTGTTTGCTTCTTCCATATAATTCCAGCCTTTTAAGCGCCTGTATGCTTCTGCCGTTTCACCCGAAAGGCTCTGGTTGTTAAGTGAATCGAGCATCCATGGAAGGGTTTCTGCTGCTTTCAGGTTGTAATTGTCATTTTGCAGCAACATCATATCTTTTAGGGTCAGGGTATTTGCTTTGGAAAGCACCTGGTTTATGCGGCGGTTGCGGTAGTGCTGGTAGTTCTGGTCATAGGTATAATAGGGGTAGGTACTATCCACAGGCATCTGGTTGGCAGAGCTAACAAAGCCTCTTTTCGGGTTTAGCACATGCGCATTGTGCTTCTGTGGAATAAAACCCTGCCATTCGTGCGCCTGCAGGCTTCCATCCATCAGAAACTTTCCCTGTTCTTTCCATCGAAGAGGAAATTTTCCCTGCACCCAAAGGGCAATGTTTCCACTGGCAGAAGCAAAAACAAAATTTTGTGCAGGCGTTTCATAAGATTGAAGCGCTTCCACATATTCTTCATAATTGCTGGCCCGGTTAAGGAGTAAGAAGGTTTTAAGCTCATTGCTGCCATCATGGGCTGTCCAGCGCAGGGCATAATTCAGCTGGGCGCTGTCGCCCGGATTGCCCTGGTCATATACGACCGGCCCGTGGTGCGTATATACCACCGTATCGCTTATAATTTCTCCCCTGCTCCAGATACTCTCCGGCCGGATTTTAATTTTTTCTATCTGCTTTTTGGTTTTATGCCACTTTCCTTCAAAAGCATACTCGCTGCGATCTTCGTTGCGGTAGCGAACCGAGAACCAGTCCATTACATCGCGGGTGGCATTGGTTACGCCCCACGAAATTGAATCGTTAAAGCCAATAATAATGCCCGGAGCGCCGGGCAAGGTAACGCCATAGGTGTTTGCTTCCTGATTGCTTAGCTGTAGGGCATACCAAACCGAGGGTAGGTTAAGCTGCAGGTGCGGGTCGTTGGCAAGCATAGGATTGCCTGTTTTTGTTTTGCTACCACTTACCGCCCAGTTGTTACTCCCGTTGTCGAGCTCGGGCTTTGGATTGGTTTGTTGGATAATGCTCTCCGGATAAGAAACTTTTTCGGGTTTGTTAACTATTTCGGGTTTAAAATTCCATTTAGTGTTTGGCGGAATAACCGGTTCTGTATCCGGAAGGCGTTCCGGAAACAGTAAATCAAAGGTTTCTTTGCCAAAAATTTGTACAAGGTTGGTGTTTTCCAGGTCGTAATCGCGGCCGGCCAGGTCGTTGGCCATGTATTTTAGCAGGAGGGCCGATTTTACCGGTGCCCATTGCTCCGGCTCATAATCCAGCAGTTTATATTCAAATGGCAGCTCACTGCGGCTGAGGCTGCTAACATACGCATTCACTCCATTGGCGTAGGCTTGCAGCGCTTCTTTTACGAGCGGGTCTTTTTCCATTTCCATCAGGCTTCGCTTTGCACCATAGGCTAAGCCTTTCCTGCGTGTTTGCCGGTCGCGCTCCAGCATTGTTTCACCAAATATTTCTGAAAGCCTGCCTGCCGCAAAATGAGTTTGTATTTCCATTTGCCATAAACGATGCTGTGCGGTAACATATCCCTGGGCGTAATATAAATCATGATTGTTCAGGGCCTGAATATGAGGCACCAGAAACTCATCGTAATGTATTTTTACGTTATCGGTTAAGCCGGATAAAGCAAGGTTTTCGCCGGAAAAGTGGTCTTCTTTAGACTGGGCATTCTGGTAAAAACCATTAAAAGGGTCGAGGAATTTACCCATTGGGGGCACCGAGCCCAGCCGGTTATTTAACAGAACAAGGAAAATTACAGTTACAATAAATGATACTGAAAATTTGAGTAACCTCATGGTAGTTTTACAATGAAACGATTAGCGCTCTAAAAGCTGACTTTTTATATAATTACCTCTATAGCAGGCGAAAACTCTGGTTAAGTGCCATGCCGGATTTTGATCCAGCAAAAAAATAGAAAAAAAAATGCAGGCTGCCTAGTATAAGCCAAATAAAAATAAGCGTAAAAACACCACATTATGCTTGTTTTATTAATTATAGGTACCTTTGCTGAATTATCACGAAGCATATATTTGATTAATACAATAATTTATGGTTGAATCGCAGGAATTAGAACATCGCTTGAAACTGCGGACTATCAAGCTGTCTGACTACGAAGAAATAAAAGAAATAATGAATATGGTTTATGCCAAAGTAGGAGGGGCATGGACCAGAAAAGAACTTAACAAACCTGCTAAAGGTTTTCCCTGAAGGACAAATCTGTATTGAAGACCGGGGCAAACTGGTAGCGGCGGCACTTTCCATTATAGTAGACTATTCTAAGTTTGGTGATCAGCATACCTACGACCAGATAACCAATTTCGGAAAGTTCGATACGCACGAAACAGAAGGAGATACCCTTTACGGAACAGATGTTTTTGTACATCCCGATTATCGTGGGATGCGCCTGGGGCGTCGTCTGTACGATGCGCGAAAAGAGCTGTGCGAAAACCTGAACCTCCGGGCAATTATTGCCGGCGGCAGAATTCCGGGCTATGCCAATTATTACAAAAAGCTTACCCCCAAGCAGTACATCGAGGAGGTAAAGAAAAAAGAAATGTATGATCCGGTACTAAGCTTTCAGCTGGCCAACGATTTTCACGTACGAAAGGTCATGACCCGTTACATGCCCGACGATAAAGCCAGTAAGTCCTATGCCACTCTGCTGGAGTGGATAAATGTATATTACGAGGAAGAAGAGAAGCTCATTGGTCGCCGTAAATCCATTGTACGGGCTGGTCTTGTTCAGTGGCAAATGCGCCGGGTTCGTTCCGTGGAAGATTTCCTGCAGCAGGTAGAATTCTTTGTCGATACGGTGTCAAGCTATAATGCCGACTTTGTAGTGTTTCCGGAGTTTTTCAATGCTCCACTTATGGCCCTGTTTAACGAGGTAAGCGCCGCTGATGCGGTACGTTTGCTCTCTGACTATACCGAGCAAATTCGGGATGAGATGCTGAACATGGCGGTATCGTATAACATTAATGTTATTTGTGGCTCCATGCCTGAATACCGCGATCATAACCTGTACAACGTTAGCTACCTTTGCCGCCGCGATGGGGTTATTGACTCCCAGTATAAGCTGCATATTACCCCGGATGAATCCAGCTACTGGGGTTTACAGGGTGGTTACCAGCTGAATGTTTTTGAAACCGATGCCGGTAGAGTAGGTATCCTTATTTGTTACGATGTGGAGTTTCCGGAGCTGGGCCGCATTCTGGCAGAGCAGGATATGGACATTTTTTTGTACCATATTGGACTGATACAAAAAATGCGTACCTGCGGGTAAGGCGTTGTGCACAGGCTAGGGCCATTGAAAATGAATGTTATGTGGCTATTACAGGAAGTGTAGGAAACCTGCCGCGGGTAGAAAATATGGACATTCAGTATTCGCAATCGGCTGTTTTTTCCCCTTCTGACTTTTCATTCCCGCACGATGCGGTGGTGGCCGAAGCTACGCCAAATACAGAAACAACTATTTTAGTCGACCTGGACCTGGATTTGCTGAAGAAACTGCGCACCCAGGGGAGTGTAAGAAATCTACAACAAAGGCGCATAGATCTGTACAATGTAAAGTGGAAGCAAATCAGAAAATAAACATAACTTGCAGCTGTTTTAAATACGATGGATAAAAGTATTCTTAGCCAGTACGCTGAAGAACAAATTGTGCTTGCCCGGAAAGTAAAAGCCATTATTTGCGATGTGGATGGTGTGCTTACGGCCGGCGGAATTATTTACGATAACAGTGGGAATGAGTAAAAATTTTTAATGTAAAGGACGGCCAAATCATGAAAATGCTCCGGAATAGTGGCCTTAACGTAGGCGCCATTACCGGCCGCGAATCTGATGTTGTTCGCCTGCGCATGAAGGAGATTGGCATGGATTTCCACTACCATGGCATTAAAGACAAACTGAAGCAATACGAAAATATTAAGTGAAACGTTAGGCTTACAGGATGAGGATGTTGCCTACCTGGGAGATGATATTATTGATATTCCAATCCTGGAGCGCTGTGGCTTTGCCATTTGTCCGCAGGATGCAAAACCTTATGTGCGCCGGTATGCTAAGCTGGTAACCGGGGCAAAAGGGGGCGAAGGGGTATTGCGGGAAGCAGGCGACTTAATTCTTGCTGCCCGCGGGGAGTTTGAGAAGGCTTTGAAGCAGTACCTCCAGAATTATCAGCAAAATTCTTAAACAATTTGGGCGTGAAAAGATTTGAAAAACCAGTGCGTTTAGCTGAAAACATTGAAGTAGGGGGAGATAGACTCGTTTTATTATCCGGACCCTGCGCAGTGGAAAGCTATGATATTTGCTACGAAGTGGCTTCAACGGTAAAAGAGATTTGCCGGAAGCTGGATATTCAGTATGTTTTTAAAGCTTCTTTCGATAAAGCAAACCGTACTTCTGCGGGCTCCTTTCGGGGAGTAGGCATGAGCAAAGCACTGGAAACCCTGCAACGAATAGGGAAGGAGCTTCAGCTACCACTTATTACCGATGTTCACGAGTCGGTTCAGATTCCGGAAGTAGCAGAGGTGGTAGATGTGCTGCAAATTCCTGCTTTTTTGTGCCGGCAAACCGATTTGTTGCTGGCGGCAGGCGAGAGCGGCAAGGGGGTAAATATTAAGCGGGGACAATTTATGGCCCCTGAAGATATGCAGTATGCCGTACAAAAAATACGGGAAACAGGCAATGAAAATGCCTGCCTTACGGAGCGGGGCGTAAGTTTTGGATATCATAACCTGGTGGTCGATATGCGGGCCCTGCCCACCATGCGGCAGTATTCGCCGGTAATTTTTGATGTTACCCATAGCGTGCAACAGCCGGGGGGCGCAGGAGGTAGTTCCGGCGGCCAGCGGCAGTTTGCACCATTTCTGGCAAGAGCCGCCGCCGCTGCCGGAGTCGATGGCTTCTTTATTGAAACCCATCCTTTTCCGGAAAAAGCTTTAAGCGATGGTCCTAACATGGTGCCTCTGGCAGAAATGGAGCAATTTCTGAGCATGCTTAAGGAAATATGGCAGCTAAGTAAAAAATATATTCCTAAATAAAAATTAAACATAGTGCCTGGAGAAATAATTAATTGATAGTTTGTCTGCTCCTCCGGTGGTGGCACGAACTTAGGGATAAATTGCTGAAAGAGCCCTTTTTTTTTCGTGCCACGGTCAGCAAAAGGCTAAAAAGTTAATTAATTCGTTCTGGTCGTACTAGTCTTCTTAAAAGAACTTAAATCATATGGAAAATCTCTATCAGGCTTTAACTGATAAAAAAGCAAAGATTTGTGTTATTGGTCTTGGGTATGTAGGCTTACCCATTGCACTGGAATTTGCTAAAAAATATTACTGTAATTGGCTTCGATATCAACCAGAAAAGGGTGGATATGATGAAGCAGGGCGTAGACCCCAGCAAAGAAATAGCGAAACAAGAGTTTGAAGGGGCTGATATCAGCTTCACGGCTGATCTAGAGGAAATTCGCGAAGCCCGTTTTTTTATGGTTGCGGTACCTACTCCTATTGATGAACACAAACACCCCGATCTTAAGCCCCTGCTTGGTGCCTGTAAAACCGTAGGAAAAGTTCTTAAAAAAGGAGACTATGTGGTGTTTGAATCCACGGTATATCCTGGCTGTACAGAAGAGGATTGCGTGCCTGTGCTGGAGAAAGAGTCGGGATTGAAGTTTGTGGAAGACTTTAAGGTAGGCTATTCACCTGAGCGCATCAATCCGGGCGACAAGGATCATACCCTAACCAACATTACCAAAGTAGTATCGGGCTGCGATAAAGAGTCCTCAAAGATTGTGGCCGATGTATATGGCTCTATTATTACGGCCGGCGTGCATCAGGCGTCAGGCATAAAAGTGGCCGAAGCGGCTAAAATAATAGAAAATACCCAGCGCGATGTAAACATTGCGCTAATGAATGAGCTTTCTATCATCTTTAATAAAATAGGCATCAATACCTACGAAGTGCTGGAAGCGGCAGGAACCAAATGGAACTTCCTACCTTTCCGCCCGGGCCTGGTAGGCGGCCACTGTATTGGCGTTGACCCTTATTACCTTACCCATAAATCAAGTGAGGTAGGTTATCATTCCAGGGTTATTCTTTCCGGAAGGCACATCAATGATATAATGGGAAGCCTTATTGCCAAAGATGTGGTGCAGCATATCATTAAAATGGATAAGTCGCTTAAGCAGGCAAAAGTACTGATAATGGGGGCTACCTTTAAAGAAAATGTAAGCGATATCCGGAACAGTAAAGTGGCCGATGTAGTCCATGAGCTGCAATCCTTTAGCGTAAATGTGGATGTTGTAGACCCTTATGCCGATTCTGAAGAGCTTAAGCATGAATATGGCTTTGGACTCAGCGATTCCAGCAATAAGCCTTATGATGCCATTATCCTTGCGGTTAATCACCAGGAGTATGTGGAGAAATCAGCGGAATATTTTAAAGATCTGCTGGTAGAAGGAGGACTCCTTTTTGATGTGAAGGGTGTTGTTAGAGAAAAGTCAGATGGTATTCCTTACCGAAGCCTGTAAGCTGAACGATAAGCTGAATTGAAGAAACAGGAAAGAGGCCGTCTTACAGATGGCCTTTTTTTATGAGAACAACATTTTCTGTACATTTATGTAATTGTATTAGGCTTATGTGGTATCGTCGTATAGGGAAAAGAGTATTTGATGCAGGGCTTTTTGGCCTGTTGCTGCTGCCTGCTGCAGTACTTTCTGTGTCCATTGTTCTTATTTCTGCCTTTGTTTTTGGTCAGCGGATTTTCTTTTTACAAAAGCGCCTGGGGTACAAAAACAAGGTTTTTACTATTTATAAATTTGCTACCCTTTTACCTGTAAGCAGCCAGGAGAAGGATTCCTCCAGTCATAAGAGCAGAGAAACCGGCTGGGGTAAGTTCCTGCGCGATTACAGCCTGGACGAACTGCCCCAGCTGCTAAACATCCTGAAAGGCGACATGAGCTTTATCGGTCCTCGCCCCCTGCTTCCGGAATATATGAGTGTATATACCAGAGAAGAGGCGAAGCGACATGAGGTGAAACCCGGTTTAAGCGGCCTGGCCCAGGTGAGTGGCCGGAATGAATTGAGTTGGGCCGAAAAAATGGCATTTGACCGGTATTATGTAGCCCACCTGAGCTTTAGCCTGGATTTGAACATTCTCTTTAAAACCCTGCGGGTCATTAGCAAAGGGCAGGAGGTGAACCATGGAACAGCCCCCAAGGAGGAGCCTTTGAAACTAATAAAAATATGAAAGTGCTCCTGTATGGATATGGAGGCCATGGGCGCGTACTGGCCGATTGCTTGGAAGCAACAGGAGATTCCATTGCAGGCGTTTTTGACGATAAGCCGGGCACGCAAAGCCCTTACCCGTTTTTGGGAGCATATTCAGCTGCTCAGCTGCCGGATTACCCCTTGCTTTTGGCTATAGGGGACAACCAGCGCCGCAAAGAACTTTCGTATAAGGTCCAGCACCCTTTAAGCCGCCTCCTTCATCCGTCGGCCATTTGCAGTAAAAAAGCAGCAATTGGCGAAGGTACAGTCTTGTTGCACAAGTCGGTAGTGCAGGCGGGGGTTGAAATTGGGAAGCTGGTAATTGTAAATAGTGGAGCCATTGTGGAGCATGATTGCCGCCTCGGGGATTTTGTTCATATAGCCTCTGGGGCGGTGTTAAGTGGAGCAGTACAGGTTGGGGAAGGAAGCTTGATTGGCGCAGGGGCCGTAGTGCTTCCAGGCATCTCTATCGGGAAAAACTGTGTGGTGGGTGCTGGCGCAGTAGTGTGCAAAGCGGTGGCCGACGGCCAAAAGGTAGCTGGAAATCCGGCAAAACTACTATAAATGAATGATGGCAGAATACAAGATTCATTTACTTCCCCCTGATATTAATAAAGAGGTACGGGAAGCTTTCGGGGCCGAGTTGGCAACAAAAAACCTCTCTCCGCAGGAGGCCCAATTAATCTTTCACCAGGCAGTTCAGCCTTATTTTCCTCACCATCAAATTGTTGGCTTAAATTCCTGTACAGCAGCGCTTCACCTTGCTTTAAAACTACTGGGTGCAGGGGGCGGCGACCTGGTGCTTTGTCCTACTTTTACTTTTGCGGCGAGTGTAAATCCCATTCTGTACCAGCAGGCAATTCCTGTTTTTATAGATAGCGAAAAAGAAAGTTGGAATATGGACCCTGAGCTGGTGGAGGAGGCATTGGTTGTGGCAAAAAGGCAGGGAAAACGAGTGGCGGCTATTATGGTTGTGCATGCGTATGGTACTCCGGCTAAACTCGATGAGCTCAAAAAAATTGCTGCTTCTTATGAGGTACCCTTACTGGAAGATGCCGCCGCTGCTTTCGGCACTTTTTATAAAGGGGAAATGGTAGGCACAACAGGCGATTTTGGTGCGTATTCGTTTAACTACAATAAAATTTTAACCACAGCCGGAGGTGGTTTGCTGATAAGCAGAGATGCCAGCCTAATCCGGCAGGCTGATTATTTGGCGAACCAGGCCCGGGCCCAGGCGCCTTACTACCACCATGAAGAGGTAGGGTATAACTACCGCATGAATGGAATGGCTGCCCGGCTGGGGGCGGTGCAGTTGGTGCATTTTCATGCTAAACCGGGCAGGAAGAAAGCTATTTTTGAGAGGTATAAGAGGGCGCTGGAAGGTGTGGGAGGGATAGTTTTTCAGGAGTTTCCCAAAGAAGTTTCCCCAAACTACTGGCTCACCTCTTTTCTGCTGGAAAAGAAAACTGCCAGAGACAAAGTAATTCAAAGGCTTCGGCAGGAGGGCATTGAATCGAGGATGTTATGGCGTCCCATGCATTTTCAGCCTGCCTATAGGGCGTTTCCTGTTTACAACAGGGGAATAGCAGAAAACCTTTTTGAGAGAGGCTTAAGCCTGCCGAGCAGTGTAAGTTTGAGCGAGGGCGAGCAGCAGGAGGTCATTAAACAGGTTACTGAAGGTTTATCAACGAATTAATTTTTTCCTTTTATCTGTAGCGCGGTAATACATACTATTAAGGTAGTAGATTATACGAAGGTTGTAGAGCGCATACCCATCTTTCAATACAGGATTTCCTCTTCTGCTATCGGCTGGCATCGCTTCAAAGCCTTTTTCCTGCCGGCGGTCCGATAGGGTTGCTGCCAGTTCCGTAGGAAAATTCTCCGGGCCCAGGTAGTTGCGGCTTACATCATCCAGGTAATCGGTAAAGGTAAACCTGTAGGTTACCTCCATGGCTAAATCCAGCTGTTTATTTATTTTTCCGCTAATGCCCAGCCCACTCGGAATAACCGGAGTTAAGCTACTGTAAGCAACTCCTTCTGTCTGGTAATCCCGTAGCTCATAGGTTTTACCATTGTAAGTTGTTTTAGGGTTGAAATAAGTGGCGCCAAATCCTATTAGGGCATACATATTCACTGCCTTGCGGTTGCTATATGCCGCAGGAAGATTCCTGAAAAGGTACAGCATGAGAGCGCCACTAAGCTCAAAGTTAGTCGAAAAAAAAGAAAGATTTCTTTCGTTCCGCCCCGGGTCCATCGACTTTGCATCATCTGCACTCAGGCGATAGGCCAGTCCATCCGCTCTAAAGGCCCAGCGTGGGTTAAGCTGGTATTCAAACGAAAGGCCGGCATTTGGTGTACCTGCGATTAGCTGGTCTTCCTGTAAATCCCCCATATAAGTCGAAGAGCCAAAATTAAGCGAAACTCTTGTCCGGCTTTGGATGCCGCTCGGGTAATAACGCTGTGCAAGGGCCGGATAACAGGATAAAAGGAGGAATAAAATAGGTAAAATAAACTTCATATCCGCAATATATTAAAGAACGGATAAAAAACTTACATGATGGCACTAATTTTTAACGGTGTGGATACCTTTACTCCGGTTCCTGAATCTCTTCCTCCCTTAGCAGGCCGGCATCACTATTGTCCTGAATTTCTATCGGACCTTTTTCTTCCTCCTTGTTTTTCTTGCGCTGGAAAAGCTCTTTAAAGGTATCGAAGCGCTTGGTTTGTGAGATACTTACACCCTGGGTGTAATCATTTAAGCGAAGTGGCCCCCCAAGCTCATTCATATTATTGCGGCTATAAACCTTTAACTTATATTGCCCGTCGGGGGTAAGAAGGTACTCGAATGACCAGTCGCCAATCAGGTTGGTTGCTCCCTGCTGTTCGGAGCGGGAGGCAATGCTGCCGTCGCGGGTAATTCGGAGGCGGCCATCGAGGAAAGTATAACTTAGCCTGAGTTGGAAGGTATTTATAGCGTCGGCATCCATGCTACTACTTACATCCAAATCAATTTCGAGATTTTCATCGATTTGGGTGGCCAGGGCACTAAACTGGTTAGAAAGCAATTCGCTTATACTGCTAATAGCAGTTTGAGAGCCAAAGCCTAAGGCTCCCTGGGCATAAAGGGCATTTGACTGGCTCGGGGCCAGCTGGCGTAGCACAATAAGGTTAAATACCTGGCGGTTTAGGAATTGCTCATCGACCATTAGCTGGCTATGGAAGCGTTGCACATCAGAATAAAGCACGCCCGGATAGTCGCGCACTTCAATATCGAAATCTATGGCAGGAGAAAGCAAATCTCCTTCCAAATCCATTTGTACCATTACCGGGTAGGGGCGGCGTTCCTGTGGGGTAGGTTCTGCACCCTGGGAGCGGGAAAGAATAGGGAGCAGGCTGGCTGATTGCCTGTAATGGGCCTGAATATCCATTAAGCCTCCATAGGGGTCGCCCATCCAGCGAATCGTACTTCCGGGATCAATTATAAATTCTTTGGTAATGATATTGAATAAGGTGAAATTATAGGCTCCCTGCTGGATTTCGTAATTTCCGAACATGGTAAACTCGCCCTCTGTGTCAATTTGCAGCTCAAGTTTTCCATTTCCGCGCCCACGAATAATATCGCCGGCACGTAAATCGAAAATAATTTCGCAGTAAGCATCGGGTGTAATTTCCAGGTCGAAGTCCAGCTTAATTCCACTCAGGTTTATATTTTGCTCTGCTGCTACGGCAGGCGCAAGGCTATCTTTTTTGTTAACAAAATGAATAAAATCCTGCTGAACAAAATCAGCACCGAAATCAATGGGAATATAAATTTTTGTTCCCTTGGCGGTTCTTGCACTGCCAATAAACTGCAGGTTGTTTATGGGCCCGAGTACTTCTAAATCGCCCTGGGCATAAGCAGTTCCATAGTAGAGGTCATTGTCTTCGTAGCTGGTATTAAGCACTTTTGTGCCATCCAGCCGGGCCTTTAAATTGATGATAAAGTTATCGAAGCCGTCATGGAAAATACCTCCGTCGAGTAAGGCGGGGTTGTTGTCGGTATCCCGGATTTGAAGGTCACGGAAGCCAATTTCATTTTCAGAGAAAATAAAGCCGCCATTAAAGGAGTAAGAGGTATTCGTATAGTCAATTTTAATCTGCCCGTTATTCACATTTCCACCCCCTCGCAAAATGGGGTAACGGGGGGTGCCGGTAATTAATACCTGTCCGCTGGCGGTTCCTTTAATATTGGAAAAAATGCCTGTGGTAAAAGGCTCTATCAGGTCCAGGTTAGTTTTATTAAGGGTAGCCTTTATATGCAGGTTATTTTCTTCCTTAAAAGGATTGTAGAACCCTTCGGCCTTAAGCACTTCTATGTCTTTCCGCTTTGCTTCCAGGGCGATGTCCAGGTGCTCATCTTTGTGGTCCCACCGGGTATCAAAAGCAATATCTCCTACCAAAAACTCTTCGACCATAAAGTCATCGATATTCAGTTTTCCGTTTAAAATAGGTCTGTCGAGTACATCCTGTAGCTGAATATGGCCATTTACCGCCCCGGCTAAGCCTTGTTCCAGAATGGGATTAAGGTTTGCCAGCCGGAAGTTCTCTATAAGGATATCCAGTTGTTTGTCGGGGTCCGGAGAAAGAACCCCTTCAGCAAATATATCCTGATCCTGGTTGCTTACTCTAAAGTTTTCGAAACGGATGTTTCCCTCTTCAAAAACAATTCTGTTTTCTTTTGAAATCTGCCAGTTGTTTTCCAGGATGCGGATATTGGATTCGTGGAAGCTCAGCTGGGTTTTGTCTTCCAGGAAGAAAACATCTGCATTGAGGTTTGCAGCATTGTCGCTGCTTTGCTGTTTTATATCCCCACTGAACTCGATGTGGTCGCGGTCCCAGATAGCTTCAAGAACCAGCTGTTCGGTGGGCGCAAAGCCCGCCATTTCCTGTTCTGCCGACTGGAGAAAGGCCATTGCCAGCACATCGGTGCTGTCGGCTATTTTAGAAGTGTTTAATTCGGCCTGTAGCTGGTAGTAGGTGTTATCTTTATATTGGATGGTATCGATAAAGGTATTGGCCGAAAGAATGGAGGTGTATCCTCCATTAAAGCTGCCTTCCACCTCTGTGTTTTTGGAGATGCTTATTCCTGGCTCTAACAGGTGGAGCACAGGATTTATATCCTTCAGCTTAACTACATAGTCAATTTTATACTTGTCGAAAGACTGTTGCCGGGGCTTCCCGTCGTAGTATTGTTCTATTTCTTCCGAGTTGTTCCGGAAATTAAGTGCATATTCATGGTAAAGCCGTTCTACGTCGCGGGCAAGGGTGGTATAATCAAAATTGCCTGCGGCATAAATATCTGCCCGGTCGCTTTCAATTATAAGCTGGCGTTGGGTAGAGTCTATGGCCGAAAAGAAGGAAAGCGTATCCAGCGAGAGGTCCCGGTTTTTGTACTGCATATACAAATCCGCCAGGTAAGCCTCGCCGCTTAGCTCGTCGAGGCTAAGTCCGCTAATGTTCAGGTCGACATTGGCGCTTAAAAAGAATTCTTCGCCGGTTATATTCAGCGGTTGTAAAAAGGCGGTATCTATGCGGGCTTTTACCTTAATTAATTCTTTTTTATCCCGCAGGTCAATAGAGCCCAGGCCTGCAATCTGTAGGTTTGGGTCTTTTATGGCCACTTCTCCTTCAAAAAAGCTGCGGGCAAGTTTACCGTTTGCTTTAATGTTCCGGTAAGGGTAGCCCTGGTAAGTCAGCTTCTTAATGTTGGCATCCAGGCGCAGCTTGGCTTCATCCATGGAAAATCCCTGGCCGCTTACTTTGCCCTGCATGCTTACTCTGCCTAAATCAGCTTCCTTTACCAGGCGGCCAAGCCAAAAATCATTTAAAGCAAGGGTACCGCTATAGGTAGAGAGTTCCTGGTTTTCTGTATTTAGCTTCAGGTTAATGTCGGAGCGAATGAAACCAAGTTGGGTATAAAAATCGCCATTGGCTACAAAGTCGTTTGGAAAGCCCAGGAAATTGCTGTTAAAGCGGGTATCGCCTAATCGCTGCAGGTTTTCGTACAGCAAATCGTTCAGGTAGGGCTTAAAGTCTGCCGGGTTCAGCCTTGAATTTTTAAGGGCTGCCTCAATAAAGGTTTCATCAAAGTTGGGCAGGCCATCCATACTGACTGAACCTTCGAAATAACTATCCCCCAGCTGCAGTTGAAGGCGGGTGGCATCGAAGTTAGCGATGGTACCATTAAAACGGCCACTAACCTTATAGGTATCGTCGAACTGCTTGAAATAAGGGGCAAAAACAGCTAAATCCTTTGCATAGACTTTCGAATCCTTAAAATTGGCAGCTAATTTTACACTATCCACAAAATACCCGAGCGATTCGGTGCTTTGGTAGCTAAAATGCAGGCTATCGCGAATAACGCTTTTGCCAGCATTCAGGAGCAGGTCATCGAAAAGCATGGAATGTTCCGTAAACCGGAAAAAAGTTTGTAAGTTATCTACAGAAAAATCATAAACAGGTGCTGAAGCCTGCAGCTCGGCCACATTAAACTCCAGGGTATCGGCAAGAAGACGGAAGTTTTCGATTCTGCCGTTTATTCCACGGAGGTCCATGTGGTTATAGTCGAAGTATTCTTCCAGGGAGTCTTTTGCGGCATCATGAAAGACAAAATTACCTTCGTGCACAACCACATCGTGAATACGGAAGGGAGTATAAGTTTTTGGTCCTTTTTTCTTTGCAGGCAGTAGCTGGCGAATATTCCTGATAAATTCATTGATATTTATTCCGCCATCGGGGGTATTTTTTAACATTTGCACCTGCGGGCGGTCCAGCACCACTTCGTCGAGGGCAGGCTGCCTTTTATCGAGGAGCTGGCTAAAACGAAAATCCACAAAAATTTCCTGAACGCCAATCATCAGGCTATCCTGCTGGTCGTAAACTTTTACCCCTTTTAGCGATAGGGCATCGAACCAGCGGAGGTTTACTCTTTTTATTTCTGTAGGGAAGCCCGTTTTGTCGCTGAGATAGGCAGTAAGCTTCCTTACCGCGGCTGTTTGTACCGCAGGAATTTGCAAAATGCCAGCCGCAACCGCCAACAATAGCAGTAGCGATACAAAAAAGAGGAGAATTACCTTGAGAACCCCCTTTTTATTATCTTGCGGAATATCTTTTTGTTCTGACAAACGACTTTATGTGTTCAATATTAGCAATAGAATCATCCTGCGACGAAACCTCGGCCGCTGTTATCAGTAATAGCAAAATACTTGCCAATATCGTTGCTACCCAGCAGGTACATGAACAATGGGGCGGTGTGGTGCCGGAACTTGCTTCCCGCGCACATCAGCAAAATATCATCCCGGTGGTTCATAAGGCTTTACTCGATGCAAATATAACAAAAAAAGATCTGGATGCCGTAGCTTTTACCCGTGGCCCCGGCTTATTAGGCGCCTTGCTGGTTGGGGCCAGTTTCGCCAAATCTTTTGCCCTTGGTTTAGGTATTCCGCTCATTGATGTAAACCATATGCAGGCCCATATTCTGGCGCATTTTATCGACGATCCCAAACCACCCTTTCCGTTTCTTTGCCTTACGGTTAGTGGTGGTCATACCCAAATTGTAAAGGTAAACGATTATCTTAGTATGGAAATTATTGGAGAAACCCAGGATGATGCGGTAGGGGAGGCGTTTGATAAAACCGCCAAGCTCCTGGGCCTGCCTTACCCGGGCGGACCGCTGGTAGATAAATGGGCGCAGCAGGGAAATCCGCAGGCTTTTCCCTTTCCGCTTTCGGAAATGCCGGGCCTTAGTTTTTCTTTTAGCGGAATAAAAACTGCCGTACTTTATTTCCTTCAGCATAAGCAAAAAGAGGATCCTGATTTTGCAGAGAAACATATGGCCGATATTTGTGCCAGCCTGCAGTATACGCTGGTAGAAATGCTGCTGCAAAAGCTACGGAAAGCAGCGAAACAAACCGGCATTCGGCACATTGCCATTGCCGGGGGGGTATCGGCGAACAGCGGATTGCGCCAGTCCCTGCAGGAGGAGGCGGAAAAGCGCCGCTGGGAGATTTATATTCCTGCTTTTGAATACTGTACGGATAATGCCGCCATGATTGCCATGGCAGCGCATTTTAAATATCAGGCAGGCGAATTCTGCCCGCAGGATGTAAGCCCGATGCCCAGGATGAAGTTTTAGATGTGAGATGGGAGACTTTAGATGTGGGACGTGAGATGTGAGATGGGAGACCTGAGATAGGAGAGCAGGGGAAAAGCCAATGCTTGTTTTCATAAGCCTGACCTGGCTAGGGAACGGAGAAATAATTAACTGATAGTTTAGCTGTTGCTCTGGTAGTGGCACGAACTCCCGGGAACACGAACTCCCGGGAAAATACTGGAAGGCCTTTTTAGGTTTTTTCGTGCCACAGTCAGCAAAGAGCTCAATAGTCAACTCATTCGTTCTAGTCGCACCAGGGTAGGAGAGCGGTTTATAGCTGGTGAACCTGCATCTACAATTCCCAGCCAGCAGGAACAAGGCACCAGCCCCTATTAACATCGAACCACTAGCAAGGAGTAACCAACAACGAATATAAACGTGAAAAACATTTTTAAGCCGGGAGATGTCAAAATACATAGGGTGAAGGTACAGAAAGCGGATGTAGCCGCTTTTGATGGGGAGGAGGTACACCCGGTTTGTTCTACTTTTGCACTGGCCCGCGAAATGGAATGGTCGTCGCGCTTGTTTGTGCTGGAGCTGAAAGAAGAGGGGGAAGAGGGAATTGGTACACAGCTTTCTATAGAGCACCGAAGCCCCGGCTTGCTGGGAGAGGAGTTACTTATTGAGGCCAGGCTTGATAAGCTGGAAGGAAATGAGGTGGCCTGTAGTATTAGCGTTTATGCTGGAGAAAGATTAATTGCAACCGGCACAACCGGGCAGAAAATATTAAAAAAAGAGAAGCTTAACAGGATATTTAAAAATATAAAGGAGACGAAATAGGCTCCGTAAAAAAATAATATGGCAAAGAAAGATAAAGAACGCTTCAGTAAACATGTAAACATAAAGAATCGCAAAGCCAGCTTCGAATATGAGTTTATTGAAAAGTTTGTTGCCGGGATGGTTTTAAGAGGCACTGAAATAAAATCTATTCGGGAAGGACGCGTAAACCTGCAGGAAGCTTACTGTACCTTCTATGATGATGGCATGTATGTACAAAATATGCATATATCGGCTTATGAGCAGGCGAACGTTTTTAACCATGATCCGCTGCGACAACGGAAATTGCTTTTAAATAAGCGGGAGCTCAAAAAGCTGCAGACAAAGCTGGAAGAACAGGGGCTTACCATTGTGCCGATTCGGCTGTTTATAAGCGACCGGGGCTTCGCTAAGCTGGAGATAGCCCTTGCTCGTGGTAAAAAGCTGCACGATAAGCGGGACAGCATCAAAGAACGCGATGTGAAACGCGAATTAAGCCGGATGAAATTTTAACTTTTTGGGAAATGAGTATTTTAGAAAGAGGTCTTTGTCGCCTGAGCATTGTGCCGGTACGGGCAGAAGGGAAAGAAAGCAGTGAACAGGTTACCCAGCTACTTTTTGGTGACCATTATACGGTGCTGGAAACAGCCGGAAAAGGAGAGTGGCTGCGCATCCGGATTCAGTTCGATGAATATGAAGGTTGGATTAACAGCAAACAGCATCATGGTATAACAGAAGAATATTTTGAAGAGCTATCTAATTTGGAGTACCAGGCCTGCGGAGAAATTTGCAGCCGGCTGGAACTGCAGGAAGCGGGGCTGCATATTGTCTTTGGAAGTCTGCTGCCCATAACAGGGAATGAACTCTTCGACCTGAGCGAGACGGTGAAATACGAAGGAAAACGATTGCCTGTCAGGAAGATAAGAGATTTTACTATTTTAAAAGAGACTGCTTTTCAGTATATTAACAGTCCTTATTTATGGGGAGGAAAAACTCCTTTTGGTATAGATTGCTCCGGCTTTGTGCAAATGACCTTTAAGCTGTGCGGGTATGCTTTAAAAAGAGATGCCAGCCAACAGGCCAGACAGGGGAAAACCGTGCCTGCACTTGCCGAGGCAAAACCAGGCGACCTGGCATTTTTTAATAATGCACAGGGGCGGGTCGTTCATGTGGGTATTATTCTGGAAGACCAGCAGATTATTCATGCCTCCGGGCAGGTTCGTGTGGACAGGCTGGATGAAAAAGGAATTTTTAATGAGGCAAAAGGAGTTTATACCCATGAGCTGTGTTTAGTTCAGAGATATATAACTTAAACAAACCAATGTCATGTATGGGAACCGGGTTTTAGTGCTGAATTTTGATTTTAGTCCAATTTCGGTGTGTACCGTGCACCGGGCTTTTTTACTGGTCTACCTGCAAAAGGCGGAAATGCTTGTAGACTATAAACAAGGCCTTTTACGCACTGTCGACCATTCGTTTCCTATGCCTGCGGTAATTCGTTTGCTACGCTACGTTTCTGTGCCATACAAAGGCGTGTTGCTAAGCCGGCAGAATGTTTTTAAGCGCGATAGCTACACCTGCCAGTATTGCGGCACTCAAAAAGACTTAACCCTGGACCACGTGGTGCCCCGCTCTAAAAAAGGGAAAAGCACCTGGACCAACCTTGTTACAGCCTGTAAACGCTGTAACACACGCAAAGGAGATTACAGCCTGGAGGCAGCTGGTCTCCGCCTTCGAAAAAAGCCTGAAAAGCCTTCTTACCTGATTTTTTTACGTCATTACAGCGGCATGTTCCAGGATGAGTGGAGCCCTTACCTGCAGCTAGCCAGCACCAAAGCCATAGCCTGAGAGGGGCGGGGGGTATTGTGAAGGAGGAAATGTGGCACAGGAGCCAGAAAAAAAGTTGAAACCTTTTCCGGGTTCCAACCTTTAGCCTTTCATTTCTAACTTCCAAATTTTTTACAACCTGCTTAAAAATAAGAATGGCAAGGTTGTGGAGTAAGTTGGATTCGGTAATTCAGCATGAGCTCATGCGAGCCTCGGGTGTAGCGGTTCAAACTTGAAGTTACCATGTCGTAAGCATACCCAAAGCTCAGATTTTCATTCAGGATAAGCTCAAAAAGAAAAATCATGCTGTCGCCGGTACGGAAAGATGCCCCCACATTTATTACCTTCTGAAGGTAGAAGTTGAGGTTAATGTCGGCTCCAAGAGGAGCGCCTTCCTGCAGGCGCAGGAGCACGGACGGTTTCATTTGCACATCTTTATTTAGTTCGAAAACTTTTCCTGCCTGAACAAAATAATACCTGGCTTCGCGGGATTGGGTGGTTCCGCCTGCTTCTGTTTGTTTAAAAACCCGGTTGTGGACCAGGTATGGAATGGAGGCTCCCACATACGCCGTTTTGGTGCTGTAGAAAACCCCGGTTCCGAAGTTTGGGTTAAACTTATTGTAAACGCCTAAAAGAGGATCATTGAAAGACTTCATGTTTAACTTGAAGAAATCGGAAGTTAACCTGTTAAATCCTGCCTGGAGGCCCAGCGCCAGCTGTCCCTTTTTAAACTTTATCTGGTAGGCATAACTGGCATACATTCCTAAGTCGGAGTGCACGCCAATTTGTTCATTGAAAAAGGTGAGGCCTACGCCAATATTCTTTTTATCGATATTGGTATGGGCGCTCAGGGTTTGGGTACTTGGTGCCCCCTCCAGGTTAACCCATTGGTTTCGCAGGAGGAAGGTTGCACTCAGTTGTTTTTGGTTGCCTGCATAGGCTGGATTTATAAGCAGGCTATTAAACATATATTGCGAATACACGGGCCTTTGCTGGGCCATTACCAGGTTTGGTAATGCCCAGGAGGCCGATATACAAAAGAGGAGTATAATAAGTCTTTTCATTAGCGTAGTAGTTCTAGGTAGCCGGAAGTTGGGTTTGAACCGTCTTTCTTATCAATTACATAAAAGTAGGTTCCCACAGGTAGTTTGTTGCCCTGGAGATACAGACCTTTGTTGCCAATGCCCTTAAATATTTTGTCGGCATTGTTGTAGTTGTCTATTTCAAATACCAGGGTTCCTGCCCGGTTGAATATCTTTACCTTATTATTCGGAAAGCTTTCAAGGCAATCAACCTGGAAGAAGTCATTCTCCCCATCATTATTATCGGTAATGCCATTAAATACTTTTATATCGACAGGTACGGTAAAGGATTTTGTGGTCTGGCAACCATTGTTGCTTTTTACACTTACTGTATAAGTTCCGGCTGGTGCCGATATCTGGTAAGTATCTTTGATTACTTCATTGTTGGTGTACCATTCGATGGATGACACACTTCCTTCCAAAATGGTTAAAGTGGCACTCCCATTGTCTTCACCACAAACTGCAGCCACTGTTTCTACCATAAATTCCGGGTAAGTAAATTGGTCTTCAATGGTTTTTGTAACAGGATTGCTGAGACATCCGCTGGAAAGCTTTCGAGCATAAACTGTATATTCTCCCGCAGTAAGCCTGCTTAAAACTGGTCCGTTGCCACTAATTTTTCTGGCAGGATTAACCTGTTCGCCATAGAACCAGAAGAATTCATAACCATCTGTTTGGCCCTCTACCGAGGCGCTCAATGAGCCATTGGCTATTTCGCAATTGATTCGGTTTTCTACCTGCACATCGGTGTCGGTAAGCACGATAGTTTCAAGAGCTTCAGCTATTTCCAGCTGGGTAGTGCCCTGGCAGCCGCTAACTTTATGTGTTGCTACAACTGTGTAGGTTCCTGAGGCTAGTTTAGTAGCAACTATTTCGTTGCTTATAAAATTGCTTTCATTTACAGCAGTGCCGTTATACCAGCTAAAGTTAAAGTTTGTTATGTTGCCACCTACATGCACCGATGCCTGTCCGTTCGGGCGGAGCGGGTCGCAATTGCTTACCGGGGCATCCATGCGGGCAGTAGGCTGAGGAATTTGGGTAGCATCCTGTATGGTAACTTTTGCCGGGGCGGAAATACAACCCATGCCGCCGACTTCCACTGCAAAAACCGTATAATTTCCTGCCGATACCTTCTCCAGTTTCTGACCTCTTTGAGTAGTACCCACCTGGGTACTGACATCAGTTGGCTGTTGGTCGTAATTGCCATTGTACCAGTAAAACTCGAAGGTGCGGCTGTTGTCGAATGCGGGGATACTGGCAAAAAGAGTTCCGTTTTCTTCGGTGCAGTAGGTAATGTTGGTAGCCGACGCATTTACCACCGGAATTACCTGAAGCTCTTCAATTTCGAAGGTTCTGGTATTTTCGCAGCCGGAAAAAGGGTCTGTTACTTTTAAAGTATAAAAGCCTGCAGCTTTATTGCTTAATGTATTAGAGGTTTCTGGTAATCCTGTTCCACTGGTTGTTTCTCCTTCAAACCATTCATAAGTACCAGGCTGATTCACATCTTTCCAGCTAACACTTACCTCCAGCGCCCCATTGGCTGCTACACAACTGGTAACCGGCTCGAAACTGGTTAAGCTGATGCCAGGATAAGAGATAGCCTCTTCTACAACCACCCGACGCGCAGGGCTTTCGCAACCAGCACCAGGAGGGAAGTTGCCACGAACGGCTACTACATAATAAGTGCCTGCACCCATGTTGGGATACTGACCAGCGTTTAATCCTGCTGCCAGAACAGGACCGGTTATATTATCTCCATTCGCATCTTTCAGCAGATTTGCACCAGGTGTGGCCTCATTATAATTGGCTCCGTACCAGTAGAAAGTATATTCCGAAAGGTCGCCAATATTCATGTCTAATACCTCAATGCTTCCGGACGGGTTACATTTATCCTGGTTGCGAACATTCACATTTTTAACATAGATGTCCTGCCGGTTATTGTCAAGTGTTATTGACTTGCTTATGGTACAGCCAGTTGTATTGTCGGTTACTACAATGGTATAACTACCTGCTTTTTCCTGGTTAAAGAGGTAAAGTTCGGCAGGAGTTCCTGGAAGGTTATCGGCAGTAAGGTTGTATGGGGTTCCTGTATTAGCATACCAGCTCCAGCTAAAATCGGTACTGCTTATGTTAGAGTTTCCATAAGATGCAGAAGCGGTTATCTGGCCATTTGCAGCTGCCGGGTCGCAGGCATCATCAGGTTGCCCGGTAAGGGTAAGCCTTAGCTGCGGATCTTCAAACTTAATGTGCTCATACTTTTTAGGGCTTAGGCAGCTTTGGCCGGGTGTGGAGGTTTTTTCCACCTGCACCGCATATTCTCCTTCGCCCTGGTTGTTAAGTATCGGGCCATTTACTCCTGTAACTGCTATTCCATTTTTGTACCAGGTAAACTTATAATCAGTCCATTCAGGATTACCGCTGGTAATAGTTGTGGAATTGAAGAGTACTTCCTCTACTTCCAGTTTTCCATTATCCTTGCAAAAGGTCTGATTTGTAACTTTGATATTACCAACGGCCGGCTTCATCGGGGTGTGTTTAATTTCATAGCTCTTGGTATAAGTACAGCTGGTAGTGGCATCAGTAATTTCCAGGGTGTACCAGCCCGGAGGCTGGTTTTCAATTTTAAACTCATCAGGTCCCTGTAATACAATGGCTCCATTGCTGTCGGTCCACTTAAAATCAGAGCCGGTAGCCAATGCCCTGCTACCATTTAATTCATTGGCAATGGTAATAACGGCGCTTAGGTCACCATTCGGACTGTTAACATCGCAATTGGTATTAGGAGCCTGCGTAAAGTTTACTGTAAACTGATTTTCTATCAGCTCTACAGTAATATCTTTTGTAAGGGTGCAGTACATGCCAACACCATTTGCTATCCTTTCAATTTCAACCGTATAGGTTCCAGCCTCCAAATCTGTTATTATTGGTGAATTGGTTCCTATTGCAGCTCCTCCATAGGTCCAGGAGAAGTTGTATTTAGTTGCATCGAATGTTTCTGTTCCGAATCCTACTTCAGTAATCTCAATTTTACCGTTTTCATCGGGGCTGCAATACACTTGTGGGCTAACAGAAACATTCTGCACCAGCAGCTCGGGAACAGTTGGGTTCTGCGAAATTTCAAAAGGTTGCCTGCGGCTACAGTTGGTAGCATTGCCTCTAACCTCTAATATATATTTGCCATGCAACAAATCACTGTGCGTTACCACTGTGTTGGCTGCCTGTGTGCTTCCGCTAAGATTATTCCCATTTACGTCAGAAGCAGGCGTGGTGCCGTCTTCGTGATATACCTGGTAGCTGTAAGTGGTTGCCTCAAAATCGCCTGCTGCCGGACCAAAGGTGAATGTAATTTCACCATTTCCGTAGTTATTAGAATTATCACAGAAGGTATTTGATTTTACAGTTTGCAGATCGATTTTAGGTGGTTTGGACAGTTGCTTTATTTCCACTACCACAGAAGCAAATGCACAATTGTTTCCACTAAAAGTTTCGACAGCTTTGATAGTATAAAAGCCTGGTTTCAGCTTGTCAAGTACAAAACCGTCGGGGTGGCTACCTGCTATCGCCACTTTACCGGGCTCGCCATCCAATATGCCATCTCCATCGCTGTCGACTCCATTAATTGGATTGCCGGTTGTGGAGGTTCCTTCATATACATAATAATGGTATTGATCCTGAGTATGTCCGTAAAGAGTAAGTGGTTTAATTTGAACATGAAAGCTCCCGTTTGGTGTAGTAGGGTCGCACTGGTTTTCATCAGTAACAGATAAAACCTCTACTTCATGGGCATTTTCATAGGGAAGAAATATCTCCTTTATTTCTTTGCAATTCGTCAGCTTATGTTCCACCACTACGGTATAAATTCCTGTTTTCAATTCATAGGCGGTAGCTCCGTTAGCAGAGAGGTTAGTAAGTGCTGCCTGGCTAAAGGTTGCCTGCGGAGAGGTAGTGTAGGAGGCAGGGTAATTATCAGCCCGGCCGGCATACCAGGTAAAGGTATAGTTAACACTGTCTTGTATGGCACCATTATCAACCCACACTTTTAGCCTTCCGCCATCATCATCACAAGAAGCCGGTAATTTCTGGTTTAAGTTTTCTACTTTAAAGAAATCGCCACTTGCCGGGGCATCGATTGTTTCCTCCTTTTCAACTGAGCGGCATTTGGTGGCAGTATATTGAGCAATAACCGAAAATGTTCCAGCCCAGGTTGTAAGAATTGGGCCTGTTTCAGTAAGCTGCTTGCCGTCGGCATCGTACCATTCGAAGGTGTAATCGGCAGTGGTTCCAAGGTTAACACTGGCTTCTATTTTTCCGGGGTTTAGGCAATCCGCTATTTGTGTTGCCTGTAGCGTTACAACTGGAGTTACCTTCTGGTCTGTTACAAGCTTTGCCGCTGTATAAGTACAGCCACTTAGGTTTGAAATAGCCGTAAGGGTATAATTACCTGCCGAAAGGTTGGTGGCCTGGCTGGTGGTACTTTTTTCCACTCCCGAAGCATCTGTCCAGCTAAAGCGGAAATCGTTGTTGTTTAAATTATTGCCATTGGCGTCTTTCATTTGTACGCTTAGTTCCCCGTTCGGAGCGGAAACATCGCAGGAAGTCTGATTCACCGCCGTAATAACCGGACTAGCAACGGGCTGCCTGTCAATGAGGGTAATTTCAACTTCATCTTTGCATTTCAGGACTGTATTCTCAACAACAATTTTATACGTTCCTCCGGAAAGGTCATTTGCGCTTAAGCCTGTGTAAGAAAGAGCCGAGCTGCTTCCGTCTTTGTACCAGCTAACAGTGTAGCTGCTATTTGGTAAGCTAATGGGGACCCCGTTGAAACGTAAAGAGAGACTAATGGAACCATTGTAAGCTCCGGGCGATGGGCTTGTCAGGCCGGTATCACAAATGGTATTGTTCTTTCTTGTATTTGGAACTTCTGTTAAAATCGGAGTAACACTTTTATCTTCAATTTCTATTTCGGCTGTGGCAGGGCAGTTAGTGGCTGTTAAAGTAGTCACTGCTTTGTATAAACCTGTTCCTAGCTTAATGGCATTGTTCCCGTCCAATTGGCCAGCCGGTAGTAAAGTGCCTGTTTCATCGTACCACTTTATAGTATAACCAGTGGTTATTGGGGATCCATCCTGTTTGGTAATACTTGGCACTATTTTACCATTTGGTGTACCACTACAGCTGCTGAGGTGCGTAGGCGTTAGCTTCAGAATTGGGCTTTCTGTTCCATCTGCCACCGTAAATGATTCCGGGCTGCTAATGGTACAGCCGGTCCGTTTATCTTTAACACTTGCCCAGTAGGTGCCGTTGGCAAGGTTGTTAAGGGTAAGGCTTCTGATAGGGTTGCCATTGGCATCCTTTACAGGAGTTGTGCCATCGGCTAAGAACCAGCTTACTTCAAAATTTTCCAGACCGCTGGTACTGGCAGCAGTAAATTCGCTGGTGCCGCTTTTTAGTTTTAATGCCAGGCTTCCGGTAAATAAAATATTTGTGCTTTGGTCTTCTTTACAAATTGTATTGGGTACAGTTTTCTCCAAAAAAAGTTCAGGTATTACTTTATTTTGTTGAATTACGATGGTGGTGTCCTTAAAGCATTTACTGTCCAGATTGGTAAGCCTTCCAGTGTAGGTTCCATGAACAAGGGCCTTAAGTCCATTGCCATTTATTTTGGCAGCCTCAACAGGGGTTCCTACTGTAGTACTGCCATAGTACCATTTTACCTGGTACCCTCCGGTCGGTTCGTTTGCTGCTTCGGGAGTTGATGGCGCAAGGGAAATGCTGCCATTTGCCAGCGCATCGGTACAGGCTGTGTTGGGACTAAGGCTTGGTTTAAACTGGGGTAAAGCAGTTTGCTCTTCAATCTCAACTTCTACCCGGCCTGAGGCACACTTTGTGCCATTTTGGATTGCCTCCACATAATACAAACCGGCAGCTAAACCATTAATGGTTTTCCCATCTGCACTAATAGTTATGCCATTCTTTGCTTTTACTTCATCAACAGAACTATTGGTTGCATTGAATTTGTACCAGGTAATTTTCAAATTATCCACCGCACTTACCGTGGCGGTAATGCTACCGGCGTTTGGCTGGTCGCAGCGCGTTATGTGTTTTATGTTGGAAGCTGCTACACTAATTTGAACCTGAGTGGTAGAATCAGGAACAGTTTCGCTGTTCGAAAGCGTACAACCGGTGCTGTTGTCCTGAAAGAACACATAATACGTTTGAGAGTTGAGGTTAGTGGCTGTGGCCGTATTAAAAATAACTGAATCCGGATCTCCAATGCTAATGCGGCTAGGGTACCAGCTGAAGCTGTAATCAGGATTAGATATTTCAACAGTATCTCCGTTTGCATTTAACTCATAAATGAAGGCTCTAAGCTCCCCGTCGTGTAAACCAGGAGACTGAGGATTTTTACAAATCCTGTTCCCGTCAATTATTTCAATGCCCAACTCATATTCAAAGAATTCCTGCTCAATCGTCAGTTCATCCTGTACAGTGCTGCTACACATTGCTTCATCGTGAATTGCCTTAATGGTATAAAGCCCGGCAGGAAGTGAGTTGACAATAGCACCCGTGTCGATGGGAGTGCTTAAGTTGTCGTTCAGGAACCAATAAAACGTATAACCAACAGTTAGGCTGTCGGCGCCATCGATTACAAAGGCTCTTGCAGCCCCGTTTCCTGCTACATCATCTTCGCCCACATAATCGCAGGAAAGGTGGTCCTTAATTTTAAGCGTGCCTAACTTGAATGGCAGAGGGTTAACGGCTGCGCTGGCAATGTTTCCTCCATACTCACATTCAAGAATACTTCCGTTGGGTAGTTTAACGGGAGGTATCATCGTTCCAAGATCATTAAAAGATACATACAGGATAAAGGCAGCTCCTGAACCGGTAACTTTCATGTCGGTTACTGAAAAAACTTCTCCCGGCTTCAAATTTCTTATCTTAGAAATTTCAGTATTTAACCGGGTAGAACCTGAGGTGAGGGGGTCGCCCTCATAAAAGGTAACAGGTACATCGCCTGATACACTGATATCTCCATCATTTCGCACTTCAAACGAGACGGTGAAGTTTTCATCAGGGCAGGTTGGAGCATTTACTTTTAAACTATTATCAACAATAGTAAAGTCCGGTGCACCGTAAGTTGGGCAGCCGTTGATATTAAGGAAGGGAGATTGATTTAAAAAGGTGTTTAGAGGTTTATTAACCCCGCCTCCGCCATCACAATCCCCATCGCCAAAAGCAATGTGGTGCTTTTGCATTTCACGTGGTATCGTGAGGTCGTCATTAATGTTAACATTGAAGTAGGTGTGCTGATTCCATACTTTACGGGAAGGAACCCAGTTTTCTCCATCGGACTTATACGTTCTCACATGCCCTTCGGCCGGCTTTCCATCCCCAACACTTGCATCTACGCTATTATCGTAATTACAGGTAACACATATTTCGGTAGCGCCGTCACCATCCACGTCGGCAACAACCGGGTATTCGGAGGAGGTGCGGCTGGGACAGGCTTTTGTAACTCTCTTTACAGGTTCTGGCTGACCTGCATCATTTAATCCGCTTATTATGTAGAGGTTCTTCTCGTCGCGGTAAACTATTTCATAGGCCCCATCTCCATTAAAGTCAAAAACCGTTGTACCGGTAAAGCCAGAAGATACTTCAAAGATGTCTAAGGGTTGCGGCCAAAAAGGGTTAAAGTTCTCGTCAAGTGCAAATAATTTAGACCCAGAAACAAAGGTAACATTTAATTTTCCATCGCCATCGATGTCGGCAATGTTCAGGCGCCCGGTTCCCTGGGCATTATTCCCTGGAACAACATAGTCCTTTACCACGTTATTTTGAACATCCCAAAAGAATACGGTGGTAGGTCCACCGTTATTATTTTTTGCTCCCGAGGCGATCACATCCATGTAACCATCCTGGTTGTAGTCAGCTACACTTGCAGAGCTCCAGTTTTCGCCCCAGGTATGGTATTTAACATAGTAATTAGGAATTCTTTTTATTTCAGTTCGCTTGTTGGTAGCCAGGTTGATGGAGTAAATAACACCCCCAGATACCAGTTCAAGACCCTGGCAATCTGTACAGGCATTATCGGGTAAAATGTCTACGGCAACAGGGCCCATGGCAATTTTCTGATCCCAATTATTAGTTCCACTAATAATGATATCACCTGTTTTGGAATTTCTTATTTCATCTTTATAATATAATTCAGCTTCACCATCTTCGTTAAAGTCAGCTAAACCGAGTACAAACGGACGCCCTTTTCCATTGGAATTTACCCGCCAATTCATTTCATAGCGGTTAGAGGTATTGTTATATTTATAAGATTCAATAATATTGTTTCTTCCAGAAACAAATATTTCTGCTCTACCATCCCTATCCACATCCCCAAGCGCAACTCCATGCTCCGGACCTACTTCATTATTGTTGTTGTCTCTGTAATTCAGGTTAATGGTCTGAATGGTAGTGCCATCACTTCCCGATAGAATGGTCATGGTATTTTTTCCCCTGTTGGTAACCACCACTTCAGGTATGCCATTACCATCTAAGTCTCCAATCGCCACCCGCGTCCAGGTAGCAGAGGTTCCATTGGCTGAAACCCAGGCTTCTTTCAGCTTAAATTTGGGAAATTGTGTGGGCGTAGCCTCACAGGTAGCCTCATCGCCCATAAAAAAGTCGTCGCAGTCGGTGTTGGCCGAGCAGTCAGGATCGAAACAGTCGACATAACCGTCGCCATCGTCATCGATGCCATTGCCGCAATTAGTCTCCTGCCCCAGGGCATAAAAACTGGAGAAAAGCAAGGTGCTTAAGAGAATTGGGTAAATTTTTTTCATCTCAAATTGGCTAAGTAGAGAAAATGTAAATAAAGGACGTTCCCTCTATATTTGTTGTTGGAGTTGGTTTTGGAAGTTACATGCCTTTGGTATAGGCTGTAATTTCTTTTAGCTGTTATTTTTTTGCAGTAGTTTTCAACTGCTGCATTTATGATTAATTAGTGAACAAGGGTAATGCTGCCTGTATGTACAGCTTCTCCTCTTTCATTTTTTAATACATAATAATAAATTCCTTCATCGAGGATGTGCCCTTTGTACCAGCCATCCCATAAATTTTGGTAGGGTTGAGCATTGTATATTGTTTTTCCAAAACGATTTATAATGTGCAGGCTGAGGTTCGGATAATTTTCAATCTTTTCTATTTTCCAATAACTTTCCTGTCCTGGAATAAATATTTTGTTTGCGCTTACATCTACTCTGGTATCAAATTCTATTGTTATGGTATCGGTAGCGCTACAGCCCTCTTCATTAAAAGCAGTAAGGGTATAGGTAGTCGTTACTAACGGTCTGGCAACAGGGTTCGCAATAGTTGGGTTGTCTAAACCTTCGGCAGGAGACCATTCATAATAAATGCCGCCGCTGGCCTGGAGCTGTACACTTTCGCCTGCACGAATCAGGCTTTTATCTGCACTTATTTCAATTTCAGGTGCAGGCAGACTTACAATTTCAATACTGCGTGAAAGAATACAGCCTGATGTTGTTTGAATTTGCGCCGTATAATTACCTGCTTCCGTAACAACAATACTTTGACCGGTCTGTCCGTTCGACCAGCTTACTCCCGCTGCTTCTCCTGTTACCTGAAGGGAAAGTGAGCTGCCAGGGCATAGTGCAGTGCCATCTACTGCCTCTATGGTTACTTCTTCTTCCGAGGCCGATTCAATTACGGTTACTGTTTTGGTGTAAATATCTTCGCAGCTGGCATTGCTATAGCGAACTTTCAGGCTTACGGTATAAGGGTTGCCATTAATTGAAGAATAGGTGTGTGTAGGGCTTTCCTGCGTGGAGGTGCTGCCATCGCCAAAATCCCAGAAGTATGCCAGGCTTTGGTTAATAGTTGCAGTAGTAGTATTGGTGAAAGTTACTGCCTGGTTTATGCAGGCGGTAGCTGGAGTTGCGAAATTTGCTACCGGCGTGTTGCCCTGGTTTAATGTTATTCCTTCGCTTGTTTTAGTGCATCCCAGGCTGCTGGTAACAACAACAGTATAGGTGCCCTGGTCCTGAGCAGCATAAGTTGCACTGTTGGCGCCTGCAATGGCCCCACCATCTTTGTACCACTGGTAGTTTGTGTAACTGCTTTGAAGGCTTAGCTGAATGGGTTCATTTGCACAAACACTGGTGTTTGTCGGTGGAATTATTACCGGCTGGGGTTGCTGTAAAACTTCTGCATATTGGGTGAGTTCCTGTGCCTGGCAAGGGCCCAGGTTAACAGTAAGGCGGTAGGTTCCTGCCATGGCCGGACTTACATTTTCGATAGTTACCGTCGATGCAGTAGTGGTTTTACTAAAGCCGTTGGGGCCTGACCATATATAAGAAGCGCCCGTAACAGGTTTTGCCTGAAGAGTTAGGCTCCCGCCCTGGCATACAGGGGTAATGGCATAAAATTCCGGGGCAGCCATGGTGGCATCTACCACGGTTACACTTACTGCAGGGGAGGTGCTGCTACAGCCATCTGCGCTTTCATTTAAAGCAACCGTGTAGTTGCCGCTTTCCTTTACTTCCAGGGCATAATTAGTGGCTCCGCTTATTTCAACCCCATTTTTAAACCAGGTGTAGCTTAAACCCGTACCCTGTAAAGTTTTGAGTTGAAACGGTGTGCCTGAACAAATGGTATGACTTCCTTCGGGTTCTATGCGTGCTTCCCGGCAGGTTGTATTTCGGAGAACACTCAATGTATTATTTTCAAAATCGGTATAAAGAATTTCAGGCTTTCCATCACCATCGGCATCGCCTCCGCGAACGGCATAATTTTTTCCGAGGTTGGGTATAATACTTTGTACAAAATTTACTTTACCGGCAGTGCTATAATTTTTAAAAACCGAAATATCCTGGGTATAGCTGTGGGCAACCAATACATCAGTAAGTCCATCGCCATCCACGTCTGTCATTTGAAGGCCCCAGGGGCGTAATTCGGTGGAAAAAGTAGTCATACTGCCAAAGCGGATATCTCCGGGAGAGGTGGTTGCATTCAGGAAAATTCCAAGGAATACGTTGTTGAAATTCGTTAATGCAATATCAGGCCTGCTGTCGTTGTCAAGATCGCCCACCATTAAGTTAAGGTTGCCCGACGGAGTGTTTATTGTAAGCGGGCTACCGAACTGAATGGTACTTTCGGTACTTTTGTTAGGCAGAATATAAACATTTCTGTCGAAGTTAGTGCCTACAATAATTTCTGTTTTTTTGTCATTGTCAAGGTCGGCTAAAGCAAGACCATAGGCTGTGGCGCCATTTGGTAAGGCAATATTTACCGGGTCGGAAGAAAAACTAATTGTGCCCGGGCTGCTTTGATTTTTAAAAATGGAAACCTGGTTGCTTGACTGGCTTAGAACAATCTCTGGTTTACCATCTCCATCGAAATCGTGCAGCGCCAGCTGTCCGTCGCCGGTGGTGGCCAGGGTAAAGGGTACGGCTGCGGAAAGGCTTATAGCCCCCTGGCTACTCAGGTTACGAACAAAATAAAGCTTATTATTATAAGAGGGTCCAAAACCTTTAAATATCAGGTCGCTTTTACCGTCGCCGTCTAAATCGCCATAAGTTAAGGTTTCGGTATACCCGCCAATGGAAAAGTCGGTTTTTACATAACTGATGTTGCCAAGGGTGCTGTTGTTTTTATATATGCTTATGCTGGTGTTGCTTTTATTTGCAATTACAGCTTCCGATAAACCGTCCTTGTCCAAATCGACCAGTTGCAGGTCGTAAATGCCAATGTTCGAAGAAAATTGAGTGGGGCCGGTAAGGTTTGCGGCGCTAAAATCTTTTCCACCGAAGGCGGGGCTAAAGGGAGTTGCAGTACTACCGCTTAAGCCGGTTTGTTTATTAACTATTTTTATGCTGCTATAAGTAGCCCCTGGAGGTACCTTTACTTTGATAGTATTTGTATTTGCTTCCGTTATTTCGCCTAAAACTGCACCGAACCATACATCCAGTGTGGCTGCTGTGCCAAAGCCCGAACCATTAATGGTAATTAGCGTATTTACCGATGCTTTATCGTGGCTTACCGACTGTATGCTGGGAGCCTGAGAAAACGCGCTGTATGAAAAAACACTCATTAGAAAGCACAAAAGAGCAATACGGCTGCCAATGAAGGAAGCGGATAAGCGAAAAAAAGTTAATGTATGTTTACTCATTAGAGCTCGAACCTTGGTTTGCGAATAATTTGCTTGCTGTATTTCTTTTCCTGCCCCAGCTTAAAAGCCAGCTGGAGCTCATGGGTGCTGTTCTGAAAGCCACTAATTGCCGAATTTCCGATTTCGTAAGCATAGGCAAACTTTACACTTTTCATTATTTCCATTCCAAACATACAGCTTATGCCATAATTGTTACGGTAAGAGGCCCCGGTCCAGAATACATCCTGGAAATAGAAAAGCATTCCCCCTTCAATCCGACGGCTGTTTTCAAACCGGTGGTAAAGGGCAAAAGGCTCGGCGGCAACTTTACCGGGCACCAGGTTGAAATAGTAGATGGCATTAACCACCAAATCATGTAAAGGGGCAAAAGCACCCGAAGGGGAAGCTTCGCCTTGGAAAGTTGGAGTACGTAAAAGGCCGTTAGAAGCCACACCAATATTGAGTTTTTTGTAGTAATAGTTAAGCCCGAATTTTGCCAGAAAAATATTTTTTGCCCCCATTCTGTTTGCCAGGTACACCTGTTGTTCAGGGGTTGCTTCGCTAAGGTCGAGGCTTTGCCGGTTTAAGCCAGCCGAAAGGCCCATGCGTACATTGTGTTCGCGACCGAAAGGGAGAACATAAGCAAAAGTGCCTGTTGCCGAAGTAGAGCGCAGAATACCCGCCTCGTCGTGGCTAAGTAAAAAACCAGTGGCTGTTTTCTCGGAAAGTGGTGAGTGAAGGCTTACAGAGGAGGTAACAGGAGCACCTTCAATTCCTACCCATTGCCTCCGGTGCGCCAGATACAGGGAGAGGTAACCGTCACTTCCGGCATATGCCGGGTTGTAAACATACGGATTAAGGTAAAACTGGCTGTAAACCGGCGGTATGCCCTGGGCAGCTACAGGCAGTACGCCTGCTAACAAAACACCTGTAATAAAAAATAGCAGCTGTTTCATATAACAAGGTTTTTTGATTGTTAAAAGTTGAAAATCAAATATAGAAATTAAAACAGAAGAAGCGTTTTGATTAATTTTCTAAAACACCACAAAACTAACGGTTGTAATATATGATGAAGTTTGTGTATAAGTTTAACAACCGGGCTCACGTAATTTACTTTCTTAAAAAAAAAGAATGTATGTGTGTGTTTAATACCTCAATTCAGCGCTTTGCTCTGTTTATTTTTTTTATTTGTCTTTTCTTGTGCACCGGCAAATTGCAGGCCCAGCTAAGGGTAGGTCCTAAGACAGGTTTTCAAATGGCAAAGCAGGTTTTTGCAGATAAAGAGTATCGGGATAAATATACTTCCGGTTTCCGGCCAGGCTTTAATATTGGTGCAGTGCTTAATTATAAAGTTAATGATTTATATTCTCTTGAAACTGAATTGTTCTACAGCCAGAAAGGGAAGGTATCGAGAAACACAGTTAATTTTGTTGATGATGTAAGGAATAGGGCTACCTACCATTTTTTGGATTTGCCCATCATGTTGCGACTCAGTAAACTTCAAAACTACAGAAAGTACAAAGTAGAATATTATGCCAATGTTGGACCTAGCCTGAACTACTGGTTGGGGGGTAGTGGGGATATTCGTTCAGCTGAACTGGTTGAATTCCTGGATACTGACTCTTTTCATTATACCATTGCATTTAAAGAAACAGATAAGTTTGGAGATTATTATATTCCCGGGGCAAATCGATTTCAAATGTCGCTCGATTTTGGTGGGGGTGTATTGTTTAACTTAGGTACAGGACAGCTAATTATGGTCGACCTCCGCAGTAGTATTGGGGTTGGGAAAACGTTTATGGGAGAGCAAACAGGGGTTTCATATGGTCTATCAGGTTATGAAGATAATTTTAAGGCAGTGAATCATATATTTGCCTTATCTATTGCTTATTTGGTGGAGATAGATATGCGAGCACTTGTGCAAAAAGGCAGGATCAGAAGATAGCCTTTTAAACATCGTCCTGATTTTTTAGCTCAGAATTCCTCCGTACTTTTGCAAACCAAAATTGCCAAAATGTACATGATTAAAATTTATTTAAATAAAGGGAAGGAGCAGTCTCTACTTCGCAAACATCCATGGGTTTTCTCAGGAGCTATTCGAAGCATGGAGGGAGCGCCTGCTGAAGGGGATCTGGTATCGGTGCATTCTTCCAGGGGCGAATTTTTAGGATTTGGCCATTACGCTCCCGGTTCCATTGCTGTTCGGCTAATTTCTTTTGAAGATACCGAAGTTTCTCCCCAGTTCTGGAAAGATAAAATAGAGAAAGCCTTTAACCTGCGCCAGCGCCTGGGACTGGTAGACAGTGCCGAAACCAATACTTACCGACTGATTTATGCGGAAGGCGATGGCCTGCCAAGCCTTATTGTAGATGTTTATGGTAAAACAGCTGTGTTGCAGGCGCATAGCATAGGCATGTGGCAATCGCGCTTCGAAATTGCCGAAGCCCTCAAAGAAGTTATGGGCGACCGGCTCGAGGCTGTTTATGATAAGAGTGCCGAAAGCCTGCCAGCCAAAGCTACTGTTAAAGTTGAAAACGGTTATATTCTGGGCGATGGCCCCGGAAAAGGGGAGGTGCTTGAAAATGGAAACCGCTTTTCCATTGACTGGGCGGGCGGACAAAAAACCGGTTTCTTTATTGACCAGCGGGCCAACCGGGCCCTGTTGGGCGATTTTGTGGCGGGTAAAAAAGTGCTCAATACTTTTTGTTATACGGGCGGATTTTCAGTTTATGCTTTAAATGCCGGTGCTTCTCTCGTGCATTCGGTAGATGTTTCTAAAAAAGCCATTGCCCTTACCGATGAAAATATTCAGCTAAACGGGCAGGCAGAACGGCACGCTTCCTTTGCCGTGGATACTTTTGAGTTTTTCAGGGATCAGGAAGAGGTGTATGATGTTGTAGTGCTCGACCCGCCGGCTTTCGCCAAGCGCATGAATGTACGACACAATGCGCTTATGGGCTATAAGCGCCTGAATGCTGAAGCCATCCGCCGGATTGCCCCGGGAGGAATCCTGTTTACCTTCAGCTGCTCGCAGGTCGTAGATAAATACCTGTTTAATAATACGGTAATGGCTGCGGCAATTGAAGCAGGTAGAGAAGTTAAAGTCCTGCACCAGCTTAACCAGCCTGCCGACCATCCATTCAGCATTTTCCACCCGGAAGGAGAATATTTAAAGGGCCTGGTGCTATATGTGGCTTAATCCGGGCTGACCAGGAATTGCTCATATAAAACTTTACTATAATAATGGCCAAAATGCCGCAGTATACTTCGGCTTAATACAACAGGAATAGAATAAAGGCCGCTTAAGAGGTAGAACAGCGACGTAAAGGGTTTTAGCAATGGCAGCTGTGCAGCTAGCAAAAGGCCTGCCAGTGATAAAAGGAGCGCCAAGAGGCTTCCGCTTATCAGGTTTTTAAAAAAGCCGTAGTCGATGTTGTGCCGGAGAAGCATTTTGTTGTTGCGCAAATGCTCACGAATCTGGCTAACGGCCAGGCATATCTGCTTGCGGGCATTTTCTTCCTGCTTACCTTCTTTTTTGTAGGTGTAAAGCCGGAGGTGAAACCGGCTTTCTACTTTGGTACGGATGAGCCGTTTTGTTTCAGGGGTAAAATAATTATTCCGGTAAAGCAGGTGGTCGGTGGTTGGCATTTGTAATTCATCTTTAAAAATGAGTTTCTGGAAAACCAGCCGTCCACCCAGCTTATTAAGCTGTACCCATAAAAATACCAGGGCAAGAGAAAAGGTAAGCCCGGTTCCCTGTGTTAACAGCTGCATATTGGCAAAAACAGCTTCAAGTGGGGGGCTGAATAATGCATGGTAGAATACCAGCGCCGGAATAGCCGTGAGGAATGCGGGCATCAGGTGTGCCTGTAAAAAGTAACGATCCATTGGTTTTTTATTGGTTAAAGTCAAAAGCAAAATACTAAAAAAATTAGTTTTATGAAATAAAAATTTAGGATTACGAACTTTAACCGGCTAATGTGCTTAACATTTAAGTCAAAAAAATTAGTATTCTTTCGCTGTTGGAGTACCTTATCTTTAGCAGGAATGGATTTTTTTAGTTTTTAATTAGGATGAAGCTGGAGAAAATCGGGCTTCCCTTTAATTGCTTAAACAGGTAAGCCGCGAATTATAGTGGATTGTATAGAGGGAAAAAAAGGCCGGATAATATTCAACAATTTTGCTGAATATTATCCGGCCCTGGTTTTGTTGCCGACCGTTTTAATGCATCCTTTTATTTCGGCAGGTAAATCCGGAAGGTAGATCCTTTCTCCGGTTCGCTTTCTACCATAATATGGCCCTGGTGTTTTTCAACCAGGCGTTTTACAATATAAAGGCCAACGCCGCTTCCTTCTGCCTGTTTGTGAAAGCGCCTGAACATTTCAAATATTTTTTCGTGAAATTCGGCCTTAATTCCCAGTCCATTGTCCTGAACTACCAGTATATAATGGCTTTCGGTTTGGTAAGTTTGTACTTTAATGCGCAACAGTCTGCCCTGTGCGCGGTACTTCAGCGCATTGCTTAAAAGGTTGTCTATAATACTGCGGAAATGCTGCCTGGAATAGCGCAGGTTTGCTACCTCCAGCTCTTCTTCAATTCTGGCCCCGGTTTCGCGCATAAGTACGTGGTGGTTGTGCTTAAATTCTTCGATAAGCTCTTTTACATTAACCTGCAGGGGTTCCTCCTCATCTAAACGCTGAAGCCGGCTAATATCGGCCAGGTCGTTTACAGTTACTTTTAGCTGTTCAATAGATTTGGCCATCATCGTCCGTACAGGGGCTGCGGCATTTTTACTTTCCTCCGACAGGCGGCTTTCCAAAATTTTCATCAGGCCATCCAGGTTGTTAATGGGAGTTTTTAAATCATGAGAAGCGATATAAATAAAGTTATCCAGCTCCTCATTGGTTTTTTCCAGTTCCTGTTGCTGTAATTTATTGGCGTGGATGTCCGTGGCAGACCCAAACCACTTGTTTATTCTGCCTTTGTTGTCGTACATTGGAATTGCCCTGGAAAGGTGCCAGCGGTAGGTTTGGGTATTGCCATCGAGCAGGCGAAACTCCATTTCCATTTTTGTTCCCTGGTTTACGCCTTCTTCCCATAAGCCCTCAATCCGGCTCCTGTCATCGGGGTGAATGGCCAGCGCCCAGCTAGTAAATGCATCCTGATTGTTTGGTTGTTGGGTAAATTTAAACCAGTTTTCATTCAAAAAATCAATCTCACCCATTCGGTTAGCCCGCCACACAATTTGGGGAATGGCATTCGTCAGAAACTGAAATTCCGCAGCCACCTCCTGGTAATTGCTGGTTCTTTCCTGCACTTTTTGTTCCAGCTGTTCATTCATTGCCTGCAGCTCTTCATTCATTTCTTTCCATTTTTGAGCGCTGGGAAAAAGAATGAGCTTTGGCGTAATTTTAATCAACATTATTGCGGTACCAATGGAGGCAAGGGCGGTAATGATGCGGATGGCAGAATCGATCCGGTAAAAAGGCTCCCAAATGTTCAAAACATCCATAACATGGGTCGCTCCGCAGCCAAGAATAAAGATGGCAAACAATCCCAACATCCACATATAGGAAAAATCATTTCTCCTGCGCACGATATGTACCAGGCTAAGGGGAATAATGAAATAGGCAAGGGCAATAATGGTGTCAGAAATAGCATGCGACCACATTATGCCCGGATTCCAGAAGTAACAGTGGCCGTGCGGCATGAAGTCTGTATTCCAGAGTTCTTTTATATAATCAATCATATGAACAGGCGCTCGTTAATTACAGGTGTATTTGGTATGTTGTTGTACATCAGGCAAGTTAAAGCCTTAAAACAAAGGCAGGAAGAGTTTAACAGAAAGAATTTCTGACCTCCTGACAGAAATTCTAAAACCTTCTACTCAGCCTGCTGTGGGCCTGTTATAAGGGGCAGGAATTTTTACTACTTAAGCCAGAAAAGTTCTTCACTGGCCCGGGTGGTGGCCGTGTAATCCCAGCGGAGTTGCTCGGGGTTTTTACTCTCGCCGCTCCGGAAGCCTTGTTTCAGGAAAACAGCTTTCCACTGCCCGCCCTGGGCTTTATGGCAGGTAAGGGCATAGGCATATTTAACCTGAAGGGCATTCAGGTAGGGATCTTTGCGGCTGGCTTTAAACTGTTTGCTGCGACTTTTTAGGTGTTTATGCCTGCTAAGTACCAGCTCGAAAAGCTGCTTCATGCGGAGCGGGCTCAGGCAATTGTCCTTTGAAACAAGTACTTCGTGTAGCACCTTAACCGTAAACGGGCGCTGCTTTGGGTAGTCGGGCAGGCTTAGCTTCAGGTTTAAAAAACTGAAGTCTTCCAGGCTTTCTTCTTCCTGTACTTCCAGTACTTCTACAAATTCTCCGTTGGCCAAAAAACCTGCCTGGCTTGTTTTTGGCAGTACCTGGTAGTTGTTTCGTGCCACTATCAGGAGGTCGCCCGGTTCCAGCAGCATTTTGCGGCCCAGCACTTCCTGCCTGATAAACTGGTTGTACCTGGCGGCCTCCTGGTTAGTGGCGCAAAGCAGGAGGCTTTCGTGTAAACCGTATTTTTCATAGGCATAGCGGATCCCCTCTTTTAGTTTGTTTTCGGGTACCTGGTAAACATCGCTGAAATCCTCTTTGGCTAAAGCGTTGTCAGGCGCGTCGGGGTTCTCCAGGCATTGGCGTATTAAGGTGGCCTGGTGTAAGATGCCCGAATCCTTATGTTGTCTAACCACTTCCTTGAGCTGAAATGCCTTCGTGGGGAGTTGAAAGATAAACTGCATCACTTCCGGCTGTAAGGCAGGGCTAATGGAATTTCCGACAGGGGGGAGCTGAGCCGTATCGCCTACCAACACCAGCTTGTTTCCCTGTTGCTCATAAACAAAGTTAACCAGGTCCGAGAGCAGGTCCTGCTCTCCATCATCATCGCCGGCGCCAATCATAGAGGCTTCGTCGACAATAAACAGACAGTTGGTTTTATGATTTTTAGCACGTTCAAATTTTAATTTTCCTGTATAGGCATTTTCGCTGGCCTTATATAGCTGGCGGTGGAGCGTATGTGCCGGAAATCCGGTTTTGTTACTAATTATTTTGGCAGCCCTGCCTGTGGGGGATAGCAACTGCACCGACCAGCCCCATGTTTTTGCCACCCTGACCAGGGCATTTAGGCAGGTGGTTTTGCCGGTGCCGGCATAGCCGGATAGGATAAAAGCCGCGCATTCATTTGCAGGCGTTTTTAAGAAGAGAGAAAGACTGCTAAACAGCTCCAGTTGCTCCCCGGTGGGGGTAAAGCCAAAGTTTTTCAGAAACATTCCAGCGTCTGCTTCCACAGGGTTTTTCACTTTATTCAGCTTGTTTTTAGGCTCCATTTCTGTTGAGCTTTTAACGGTATTTAGTCTCCTGCAGGAGATGTTAAAAATATTCGTAAAATTAACTAAAAAAATTAGTATTAAGGCACCTTTTTACTTAGCTTTTGGTTATCTTAGTAACTAACAAACAGGAACTTATAAAATTTTTAAAGTATACTCCATGGAAAAGAAAATGATTGAAAGCTACGATATTGCAAACTCAAATGAAACCCTTCATTTGGCGCAGGATCTGGCAAAGTTTATCAAGGAAAACCGTTTGTTCCATAATATACAGGGCAAGGCTTATGTTAATGTGGAAGGCTGGCAGTATGCAGGAGCACGTTTAGGCATATTACCTATTATTGAAGAATTGCGCCGTATTGAGTCAGAAAACGGAGAGTTGAAGTACCAGGCAGAAGTAAAACTGTTAAACCTGCGTTCGCAGCAGGTAGTAGGCTCTGGTTTTGCTATTTGCAGTAATAAAGAATTTGGTAAAAAGAGTTACCAGGAGTTTGCCATTGCTTCTATGGCCCAGACCAGGGCAATAGGTAAAGCTTACCGGAACATTCTTGCCTGGATTATCCGGGCGGCTGGCTATGAGCCAACCCCCGCCGAAGAAATGGATTACATGATAAAGGATGAGCAGGAAGAGCCTCAGCAAAAGCAGGCAGCAGCCAATTCGGCAGCAGCGGCTGCTGCCACTCCAAAAAAACCAAGCCGGCGGCGAAAAAGGTAGAAGAAGAAGTGCCTGCAGAACCAAAAGAGGCCGAAGCTCCGGCAGCAACGGTAAAGCAGAAAACCGAATTGCTCATGCTGTTGAATAATAAGGCCATAACCAACGACGAGAAAAACAAAATGCTCGAAAATATCAATAGCCTTGACAGCGAACGAATAGAAAAGGCAATTTTGAAAATTAAGAAGGTAATAGACGAACGTAAAAATACAAAGCAGGAGGCAGCATAAAGAAATGCCTCTTGTGTCGGGAGTTAATTTATTTTAAAGCAAAGTGCCTGTGCGCTTTGCTTTTTGTTTTTAGAGATGGGGCAAATGGTGATTATTTTTATTTTCTTTATCCCGAATGCGCATAAGGAGCCAGAGAAAAACAATAGCAAAACTCCCTAAAAATACACCCGGCAGACTGCCTGCCCTGAAATAGACTTCCTCATTTAGTGTAAACCTGGCAATTTCCCAGCTAAGCACGCCGGCCAGCGATACCAGCAAGGCCGCGAATATATGCCGGAAGCGGGTTGCTGATGGATCTTTAAAGCCTTTAATAAAGAAGCGGAGCATCAGGAAAAAAGCAGTGCAGGCAATGGTGGCAAAAAAGGCTGGCCCGGCATCGAACATCCAGGCAAAGTTTGTTCGATAGGCTGCATAGGCAGGGTGCACCCAAAGTAGGAACACGAAAAAACCAAGCAATGCCAGCAGGCAAACGATAAGCCACCAGACCACTTCTCTATTTTGCTTCATCCAGAAATCTCCTTTTCTTAAGGTATACAGCTTAGGAGAGGGAAATGTTCGGGCGTAATGTATGGCTTTGGCTGGCGGCTTAGCTAAAGCGGATATAAAAGCAGCTGCCCTCCCCGGGCAAACTTTCCACCGTTAGTTGGGCGGCATGCATTTGCAGAATTTCCCTGCTAAGGCTTAGCCCAATACCCGACCCGGTAGGTTTGGTGGTGTAAAAAGGAATAAAAATTTTGCTGAGGGCTTCCGGTTCAATGCCAGGCCCGTTATCGCGCAGGCTGATGATTACCCGCTGATGCTCATCATTTTCAGCCTTCAGGCAAACTTTCCCTTCTCCTTTCCCATTAATGGCCTCCACCGCATTTTTAATCAAATTAATTAGCACCATCTCCAGGAGCTGCGGGTCGGCATAAAGGACCAGGTCATCGGGAATTACGCTGCAATTAATTTCCACCTTTTTGGAGCGGGCTTCCATCTGCATGAGTTTATGAATGCCCTGGAAAAAGTCCTTTACATGCAAAAGCTGCATTTTGGGCTGTGGAATAGAGGTAAAGGTGCGGTAAGCATCCACAAAACGCCTCAGACCTTCGCTGCGGTTCTGAATCGTTAACAGCCCTTCCTTAATGTCCTCCACACTTTCGCTTTCCAGCTCAAAAAGACCATCCCGCTGCACGGCATCCTCCTCCAGAATTTCCGATAAGGTGGCGGCAAGAGAAGTCATAGGGGTAATGGAGTTCATTATTTCATGGCGGAGAACCCGCGACAGGTTTTGCCATGCTTCAATTTCTTTGTCCTGCAGCTCGCTCTTTATATTTTGGAAGGAAAGCAGCTTATGCTTTTTATTGTGTAACACCAGCTCAGTGGCATTTATGCTTAGCTGGAGCTCGTTATTCTGCCTGAGCAGGTGTTTTCCTCCTTCGGGAAGCTCTTTTAACAGGCGGTACATTTCGGGGTTGGCATACTGGAGCTGCTTAATGTTCCTGATGTGGGTAACATCCAGAAAACGGCGGGCAATATTATTGATAAGCTCAATGTTGCCATCGGTGTCGTAGGAGAGGAGCCCCACCTGCACATGTTGCACAAGGGTATTCAGGTATTGTAAATGTTCTTCTTTTTCGGCACGGGTTTTCCTGAAAGCCTCCATTACCTGGTTAAAGGCCTGATTAAGATCGGTAAAATCATCACCCAGCTGCTTGTCGGCACCGAAGGTACTGGTAAAGTCAGAATAGCGGATAGACTCCAGGAAGGTGGTGAGTTTTCGGTTTGTTGCCAGCACAAACTCATAGAGGTTGTAGCTCTGGTAAATTACCAAACCAAACAGCACAAAGGAGGCCATGTAATTGCCTGCCCTTACTGCTTCATATACACAAACAAAAACCGAAAGTATAAGAAGCAGTACCCTTGCCAGGAGGTTAAATTTAAAACCTTTAAAGGTCATATTTCTCTAATCTACGATACAGTGAGGAGCGCGTAATTCCAAGCTCACCAGCCGCCTGGGAAATGTTTCCTCCATACTTTTTCAGTACTTTACGAATCAGTATTTTTTCCACATCTTCGAGGTGATACTGGTCGAGGTCGAGCGAAAGATTGCCTTCTTCTTTTTCATGATTTTGCTGCTGGTTGCTGTTAAAGAAAAAATCTTCCTGCTGCAGGCTCGAGGCATCGCTCATAATAACAGCCCTTTCTATAGCATGCTGCAATTCCCGCACATTGCCGGGCCAGTTGTATTTTTCCATCCGCTTAATAGCCGCCGGACTTAAAGTATGAACCGTTTTATTATATTTTCTGGCATAGTGCGCCAAAAAGTGTTCTGCAAGTACACCAATATCGCTGCTCCTGTCGCGGAGAGCAGGCAGCCCCAGCTCAATGGTGTTTATACGGTAAAGCAGGTCTTGCCGGAAGGTGGACTGTTTCACCATTTCGTATAGGGGCATATTGGTGGCGCAAATAAGGCGCACATCAACTTCTTTGGTTTTATTGGAGCCTACCCGTGTAATGGTACGGCTCTGGAGTACCGTGAGCAGTTTCGCCTGCAGGGGGAGTGATAAGTTGCCGATTTCATCAAGAAAAATGCTCCCACCATCAGCCACCTCAAAACGGCCGGCACGATCTTCTTTAGCATCTGTAAAAGAGCCTTTGGTATGGCCAAAGAGTTCGCTTTCGAAAAGTGTTTCGCTTATTGCTCCTAAATCCACCGAAATAAAAGGTTTTTCTGAGCGATTGGAGCTTTTATGAATGGCCCGGGCAATCATTTCCTTGCCTGTTCCATTCTCTCCCAGTATCAGGATGTTGGCATCGGTTTTAGCCACCCTGTTTATGGTATGGTACACCTTTACCATTTCCGGACTTTGCCCTACGATATCTCCAAAGCGGCTTTCCAGGTCCTGGTTCATGGTTTTTTGAAGGGAGCGCAACTGGCTAACTTCTTCGCGCGACTTGCGCAGGCGCATGGCAGACATGGCCGTGGCAAGCAGCTTTTCATTTTCCCATGGTTTAAGCACAAAGTCTGTAGCGCCTTCTTTAATGGCCTTTACGGCGGTATCAACATCGCCATAGGCAGTTATGAGTACAACCGCCGCCGATGGGTCAATTTCCAGGATTTTATCCAGCCAAAAGAAGCCCTCTTTGCCACTGCTTACATCTTTGGTAAAGTTCATGTCGAGCAGAATAACGTCGTATGAGTCGTTGCGGAGCAGTGTAGGAAGAAGTTCCGGGTTTGTCTCTGTATCGATATGAAGAAAGTGGCGCTTTAAAAACATTCGTGCCGCACGAAGTACATCTTCATTATCATCTACAATCAGAATTTTACCGCTTTTATCGTCTTTGGAGCTCATAATATAATCGTGTTTGACTATGGTTAGACAAATTTTGTACCGTTTGTGCCGCAGGGAACAGGAAGCTTGAGCCAAACAGTTAAAAGAGGCGCTCCCGGTCCTGAAAAGCCCTTCCAATATAGCAGAAAATTTTTGGCCCGACCAGTGCCGGAATAAAAAAGTGTCCGCCAGCGAACAGGCGTGTGCGGTGGTGGACACTTAATAGGGACTAAAGGGGGCTTAAACCACATTTTTCGGCCTTTTTCACTTCTTTTTCAATCTGGCACACTTGTTGAAATTTGCCTGCTACACCACAACCAAAGCTTAAATTTTATGGATCGCATAATAAAGAAAAAAAGCTGGACGCTCCAGCGAATTTTATTAACCCTGGCCGGAAGCCTTGTGCTGATTCTTTTGGTGTACCAGTTACTGTTTGCCGATAAACGTTCCAGCCTCCGCATTGAGCGGGATAAAATCCAGATTGCTACAGTGGAAAGGGGTGCTTTCCTGGAGTTTATTCCACAAACAGGAACGGTACAGCCAAAGGCGACTTTCTACCTCGATGCAGTTGAGGGAGGGATTATTAGTAAAATAAACCTGGAGTCGGGCGCCATGGTAAAGCAGGGGGATATCATCCTTTCATTAACCAACTCCAACCTTCAGCTCGATGTGGCGAACCGCGAAGCCCAGCTTTTTGAACAGCTCAATAATCTTAGAACCACCCGCCTGGCCCTGGAACAAAACAGCCTGACCCTGCGGGGACAATTAGCAGAGGTCGACTACCATATTCAGCGCCTTAAACCAAAAATGCACCGTTCGAAAGAATTGCTGAAAGAGCAACTTATTTCGCAGGAAGCTTACGACGACCTGAAGGAAGAGCTGGACTGGAACATGAAGCGCAAGCAGCTCACCTATGCTTCCTTCAGGCAGGACAGCCTGCTACGGTTGGCGCAGCTAAACCAGCTAACCGCTTCTGAAGCCCGCCTGCACAACAACCTCGAAATGGTAGGCGAAATTCTGGATAAGCTTACCGTGCGGGCTCCTGCCAGTGGGCAGTTAAGTATTGCTGAGTTGCAGATAGGGCAATCGGTAAACATGGGGCAGCGCCTGGGGCAAATCGACGGACTTGACAGCTATAAAATAAGGCTGAGCATCGATGAGCTGTATCTTCCGCGCATAAGCACCGGCCAGGAAGCCAGCTTTGAATGGAATGGCGAAAATCGCAGGGCCATTATTAGCAAGGTATACCCAACAGTAACCAACGGCCTTTTTGAGGCCGACCTGGATTTTGTAGAAGAAGCTCCGGCAGGAATCCGCAGGGGCCAGTCGCTTCGCCTGCGACTCGAACTGGGGCAGGCTTCGGAGGCCCTCCTGGTGCCAAGCGGGGGATTTTATAAAGATACAGGCGGAAACTGGATTTATGTACTAAGTACGGATGGCAGCAAAGCCGTTCGTCGGCCGGTACGCCTGGGCAGAAAGAATACCAACTATTACGAAGTGTTGGAAGGCCTGGAGCCAGGCGAAAAAGTAATTACCTCTGGCTACGATTATTTTGGCGACAATGAGGTGCTGGTGCTTTAATAAAAAAGAGAAAAGAGCCGATTGTTAAGAAAAATTAAGAAAAAAAAAGCGTCGAGTAAGGTAAACAGGAAGCTTCAATTTGCTGCCAAATACCTGCAATCGGCGACCAAACCATAAATAAGATGATACAGGCAAAAAATTTAAGCAAACTTTATACCACTGATGAGGTGGAAACTACAGCCCTCAGTAACCTTAACCTCCATATACGGGGAGGGGAGTTTGTAGCCATAATGGGCCCCTCGGGCTGTGGAAAGTCCACTTTGCTCAACATAATGGGCCTGCTCGACAGTCCTTCTGCCGGAAGCTATCAATTCCTGGGGCAGGAGGTAGGGCATTATACCGAACGGCAGCGTGCCGGGCTTCGAAAAGGAGCAATTGGATTTATTTTTCAAAGCTTTAACCTCATCGATGAGCTTAATGTATATGAAAATGTAGAACTTCCGCTGCTGTACCTTAAAATATCGGCCAGTGAGCGGAAGAGAAAGGTAGAGCAGGTGCTTGAACAAATGAGTATTATGCACCGCCGCAGGCATTTTCCGCAGCAGCTGTCGGGTGGGCAGCAGCAAAGAGTAGCTATTGCCCGGGCAGTGATTACCCGGCCGCAGCTGATACTGGCCGACGAACCAACAGGTAACCTGGACTCTAAAAACGGGGAGGAAGTAATGAAGCTCCTTTCGGAGTTGAATACTGCAGGAACCACCATTGCCATGGTTACCCACTCGCCACACGATGCAAACTTCGCGCACAGGATAATTAACCTGTTCGATGGCAAAATTGTAACCGAAAATGTGAAAGAACAATTTCATGTTTAAGGAGGCCTGGTTTAGCCACCTGTTGGCGCCTGGATTTAATATTCCTTGATTTTAAGATTTTTACAACAATGAAAAAGCACATTAAAACACCATTTTTATTTTTATTCGGCCTCCTGAGCCTGAGTCTTACTTCCTGCTTCGATGATTGGGGAATTAAAGGGGAAGGGCCGGTTATAAGTGAGGAGCGATCGCTGGAACCTTTTAAGCGGGTGCAGAATGCTTTATCGGCCGATGTGTATATACGCCAGGGGCCGCAGGAAGAAATTCGGATTGAAGCCCAGGAGAATATCCTGAACAATATAATTACAAAAGTCAGAAATGGTCGACTGGAAATGGGCTTCGATGAAAATGTGCGCCGGCACGATGGTATAAAAATCTGGATAACCATTCCTGAGGTTAGAGAATTATCGGTTTCGGGCTCAGGTGCGCTTTACAGCGAGGGCCAGATTGAGGCCGAAGAACTGGAGTTAAACATTTCCGGCTCAGGCGATGCCAGGCTGCTCGCCATGGTGGATTATCTGGAAGCCAATATTTCGGGTTCTGGCAAAGTAAAGCTGGAAGGCCAGGCCAATGAGCTTAATTTCCGGGTGTCGGGCTCCGGCGAAATTGATGCACTTGGCATGCCGGCAAAGGTAGCTAATGTACATATATCGGGCAGCGGCGACTGTTTTCTGGAAGTGCATGACCGCCTGGATGTTTCTATCTCCGGCAGTGGAGATGTAAGCTATCGTGGTCAGCCTGTAGTCAATAGCAGCATCAGTGGTTCCGGCAACCTCAAGCACCTGGATTAAAACCCTGGTATTCCGGCAGCCTGCCGGCTTTATATAGCATTCACCTCTTACTACTTTTACTATGTGGCTCAATTATTTGAAAGTGGCCTTCCGTAGCCTGCTAAAAAATGGCTTCTATTCCTTTATTAACATTACCGGCCTGGCAATTGGCCTGGCCAGCTGTCTGCTTATTTTATTATATGTTCAGCATCAGCTGAGTTATAATAGTTTTAATGAAAAGGGCGACCGTATTTACAGGGTGGTGGAAGACCAGCACTATTCGAATGGACACAGCATTAGTGTAGACGCTACTCCGGGGCCCCTGGCGCCGGCGCTTAAAGCTGAAATTCCACAGATAGAAAACGCCACCCGCCTGAGCTGGGACATAAGTCAAAACCTGTTCGTGAACGGACAGGCTTACCAGGGAAACGGACGCTATGTCGACCCTGCATTTCTGGAAATGTTTACCATCGAAATGCACTCAGGAAACCCGAAGGCTTTGGAAGATATCAGCTCCATTGCTATTTCGGAACAGCTTGCCTTTAATATTTTCGGCACTACCGATGTGCTGGGCAAGAGCCTCAGCGTAGAAAATAAAGATGAGGTAAGGATAACAGCCGTATTTAAAAACCTGCCGACCAACTCTAGTCTCCGGTATGATTTTTTGCTTCCCTATGAGCTCTTCCTTAAAAGTAACAGTTGGTTGGAAGAGTGGGGAAACAATGGAATCAGAACTTTTGTGTTACTGCATAAAGAGGCCGACCCTGGCCAAACCCGGGCAGCGGTTAAAAATTTAATTGTCGACCGGAAAGCACAGGACAATACGTACCTATACCTGCAGCCGCTCAAAGACATGCACCTGTATAGTGAGTTTAAGGAGGGCCGAAATGTAAGCGGGAGAATTATCCTGGTGCGCCTCTTTGCAGGAATTGCTATTTTCCTGCTTGTAATTGCATGCATAAATTTCATGAATCTTTCTACCGCGCGCTCTGCCCGTCGCAGCCGCGAGGTGGGGGTTCGCAAGGCCATAGGAGCTTACCGCGATCAGCTTATTGCTCAGTTCCTGAGCGAATCTGTGCTTATTTGTTTTGTAGCAGCCATAGGGGCGCTCCTTTTAACCCAACTGGCTTTGCCTACTTTTAACAGCTTAACCGGTTTTCAGCTAAGCATTCCGTTTACGAGCCCCGGCTTTCTCCTCACGTTTTTTGGGCTCATTTTGCTTACCGGCTTCTTAGCGGGGAGTTATCCGGCCTTTATGTTGTCGGGCTTTAATACCATAGAAGTACTTAAGGGCAAAGGGAGCCAGGGCAAGGGCGGTGTATTCTTCCGGAAAGCGCTGGTGGTTTTTCAGTTTTTCATAAGTATTGTGCTCATTGTGGGGACCCTGGTGGTAAGCGGGCAAATTCATTATATGAAAAATAAGGACCTCGGCTTAAACATCGACAATGTACTGATGCTCCCGGTGAACGACGAGCTAAAGGAACATTTCAATTCATTTCAGGCAGAGCTGGGGCAGCAGGCGAAAATTGTGGGGGTAAGCGGTACAAGCCAAAACCCCGTTCAGATAGGCAATAACAGTGCAGATGTGGAATGGCCGGGAAAAACAGAAAATGATAATATCCTGTTTCAGCAACTTTTTACAGATGCTCAATTTGTTAAAACCTTTAATGCAAAGCTTCTTGAAGGAAGAAATTTTCATGCCCATACCCTGGCCGATACCAGTGGCTTTATATTAAATGAAACCGCTGCCCGCTTAATGGGCCTCGACAAGCCGGTGGGCACAAAAATAACGGCTTTTGGAAAACAGGGAACAGTCATTGGAGTGGTGCAGGATTTTCATACCAACTCTGTACATAATGCCATGGAGCCTTGTATAATTCTGCTTTCCCCCGAAAGTCGCTACACTGTCTTTATTAAACTGGCAGAACCTCCAACGGCTTCTTTACTGGGCACCGTTGAGAAAGTTTATAAAGCATACAGCCCATCCTATCCTTTTAATCATACACTTTTAAAGGATAATTACCAGAATTTGTATAGCACCGATTCTCTTATAGCCCAGTTAACCACCTTCTTTTCCGGGCTTGCAATAGCCATTTCCTGCCTGGGCTTGTTTGGGCTGGCAGCATTTAGTACCGAACAGCGGCGGAAGGAAATTGGGGTAAGAAAGGTTTTAGGAGCCTCTGTTACAGAAATTATTGTACTGCTGAGCAGTAGCTTTACAAAATGGGTGGCAATTGCTTTTTTGCTGGCCGCTCCGTTTAGCTGGTGGCTAATGAACCTGTACCTGAGTAATTATGCCTTCCGAATAAATGTTAGCCTTTATACGGTTTTGCTGGCAGGCCTTATTGCCTTTGTGCTGGCCCTGCTTACCGTAAGTGTCCTTTCATTTAAAGCTGCCCGCCTGAATCCGGCATTGACTTTAAAAGAAGATTAGAAAATATTTTAGGGAAAGGACGTCCTCTTAACTATAGAAAAAGGGGGGGTGGCCTTTCCCTTTTTCTAAACAAAAGCGGGAGCGGTATGCAGAACCCTTTGCTCAACTAAAAACATGCTAACAACTTTCGGCTTGCGGGTCCTGCTGATAGCGCTATTTATGGTAAGCAACCAAAAGATGAAAGCTGCCCGGGAAAACCCGGTGGAATTTTAAAAGTTAAATAAAGCCATCGCCAATTAATGGCATTTTATTTAAAAGCGGCTAAATTGAGGGATAAAAAAAGCAGTAGTGGTAAAAGCAGATACAGGAGAAAAAGGAATTATTTCCAGGATAGCTCCCACGCCAAGTGGTTACCTCCATATAGGAAATGCCTTTTCTTTTGTGCTTACCTGGCTCCTGGTTAGGAAAATGGAGGGGAAGCTTCTTTTGCGTATAGACGATAGCGATACCACCCGCTCCCGACCGGAGTTTATTGAAGATATTTTTTACACCCTCGACTGGCTGGGGCTTGACTATGATCTTGGTCCTTCAGGACCGGATGATTTTGACAGAAATTTTTCGCAGCGGCACCGGATGGATTTGTACAAGTCTGTGCTGGAGGAACTCCGGGATAAAACAGGATTGGTATATGCCTGCACCTGTAGCCGAAAGCAAATCCAGCTTCAGCATCCTTCCGGATTATACGCCGGGAGCTGCCGCAGCAAAGCCATTTCCTTTACAAATAAGAATGCTGCCTGGCGGGTTCAGGTTCCTCCAGAGAAAGGGATAAGTTATTCCGAATTGTTAATTAAGGGAAAGGAAACTGCATGGCCTGGCAAGGAAATGGGCGATTTTGTAATTCGCCGAAAAGATGGTTTGCCAGCCTACCAGCTCACCTCCCTTGCCGATGATATGCACTTTGGGGTGAACCTGCTTGTTCGCGGGGCAGATCTGAGCCTTTCGACTGCCGCACAAATTTACCTGGCAGAGCAGCTGAGTGTCCATACTACCCGATGGCGCAAACCGGCACTGGAATTTCAGGATGCTGCTTTTTTTCATCATCCAATCCTCACCAACCACAAGGGAGAAAAATTAAGCAAATCGAAAGGAGCTTTGTCAATTGCCAAACAGCGTGCAGCTGGCAATGAGCCGTTCCTGGTTTATAAGCAGGTCGCGGATTTCCTCAGGCTGCCTTTTTATGAAGGCTCCGGACTTGCAGATTTACTTTTGCATTTTGATTTGTCTGCCGTTCAAAGATTTTATCGGAAGTATAATAAGCCTGGAGCCAACTAATCTTTCTTCCGGATTTCTATTTTCAATAGCCCTTCTTCCGGCAGTATTCTACTTACACTTTCTTCTTTGTTTCAGGAGGCATTTAATTAAGAATGCAGCAGGAGAAGCCTATTTGAAAACAGGAAAAATGTATAGGAATTGGCCTAATTGATGCACTTCGGATTTTGGGAGCCTCAGGAGAACTTTTTAACAAGATTTAATTTCTGGTGCAACCTTTTAGCGGTAGCTGGCATCTCTTATTAAATTAAATAAAAAACTTAGGTGAGTCTGTAATTTTTTCGCTTTTCAGGAGTCTAAGGAATAAAGGGGAGAAGGAATCTAGCGCAGAAATGAGCAGCTGATTGTACGAAACTGAACAAAAGTGTCCGCTACCGGACACAGCCTTGTAGCAGAAAGCCCATTTTAGGTAGATAGCGCAAAAGTTCCCTTTTTGGCATATTTATTGAATAACTACCAGTAGAACAGGAAGGGGAGGTAGTGGGGTAAGCATTTGAATATTATAAACTTTACACATCATGGAAATGATCCTTCGTAAATCCAACTGGCTACCGGCAATCGCTTTTGCCTTTATATTTATTTCTTTATGGACAGTAATGGCACAGAGCGCGCCGCCAGCCCGTAATATGCAGCAACAGGCCTCCTATAGCCTGGTACTTCCTAACATACTGGCACCCGTCATAAGAAAAGAGGTCCGGGATGATGCCCAAAAGGAATTCGCCATTACCAACGATGTTTCCTGTAAGTTGCCCTCCCTTTTGCGGGTGATTACTGCCATGCCACGAGCAGGAAATTTAACAAAATAACAATAGCCTATTTAGCGGGGTTTGGCCCTGCTAAGTCCCAGCCAATTAATTGCCTGATGCTTTCTTCCTCCGGCGGGCTGCTAAACCTGGTTAATTGTTTTTCTTTTTGTTGTGTAAAGTATTGAACAGCCGGCGCTATCCAGCTCCGGCTTTTTTCATCCTGATAGGTGAGCATTAAGCTTATCTGGTATAGTAAAGTCAACCGCTCAAAGAAATAAAAGGCCGTGGTTTCCATTACATCCTGTTCCTGTTTAAAGAGTATGGCAGCAATCTCTTTTAGTTCGTTCAGTTCTTTTTTCCAGTCAGCTAGTGCCGCTTGTGTTTTTACACCCTCTTCAATAAAGCGGAGTATAGAATTTAACCCCTGGCTTTTTGCTGATGCCCGGAGCATGTCGAGGACCATTATATTGCCAGCTCCTTCCCAAATAGGCAGCACCATGGTGTCGCGCATCAGCTTAGGCATTACAGTATCTTCAATATAGCCCAGGCCGCCCATTAGTTCCATGCTTTCCCTAATAAGGTAAACCCCTGTAAGGGCAGCTTCTTTTTTTACCATGGGGGTAAGCAGGCGCAGAATTTCTGTAGCTTGCGCACTCCCGCTATCTGCATCGTCGAGCAGGCGAACGGCATGCCAGCAAAGGTAAAAGTTGGCTACATATTTACTACCCAGTTCCCAAAGCTTTTGCCTGATGAGAGCATGCTCCATGGCGGGCTTTCCAAAGCTTTCGCGGTGCTCCAGAAAGGTGTAGGCCTCTATAAGTCCTCTTCTCATTTCTGAAAGTGACGCAATGGCATTATAAAGGCGGCTTAGGTTAATCATGTCGGTCATGAGCTTAAAGCCTGTGCCTTCTTCGCCTACCAGTTTGCCCCAGGTGTCCTGCAAAATACATTCGGCACTGGCCATAGAGCGCACGCCGAGCTTATCTTTTAGCCGCACAATATCCATTGTGTTTCTGGTGCCGTCGGGCCTGTTTTTTTCTACCAAAAAAATAGATAGTCCACGGGTGCCCGGCACCTCTGGATTTGTTCGGGCCAGAACGAAAATGATTTCAGCATTGGCATTGCTACAAAACCATTTTTCGCCATTCAGGGCATAGTATTTTCCTTCAATATGAGTGGCCGTTACGAGATTAGCTCCTACGTCTGAGCCCCCGCGCTTTTCAGTAAGGAACATGGCTCCGGTATATAAATCGTCTGCGGAGCTGGTATAAATGTGTTGTAGAAGCCGTTCTCTGTCGTCGGGTTCGCAGTAACGGTCAATTAAGCGGGCAGCACCGTCGGTCATGCAAAGTGGGCAGGGTAGGCCTCCTTCGCTCATGTTGAACAGAAAATCTGAGACAAAGCCAAGTCGATGCCTTTCCTTTTCAAAGCGTGCCCGCAGGGTAGGCTCCCACTTTACACGAAACATTTCAGATTCCACTGCTATGCTGGTTAAGGTGTCGTAGGCTGGGTGAAACTGAATTTCATTCAGCGTTTCGCCCCATTGATTGCGCTTAATGAGTGTCGGCGGATTCTTATCGGCAAGCTGGGAGAGGTGGTCTATTTCGGTGGCTGCCTGTTTGCCCAAACGGATCCATTTAGCCTCCATATAAGCGGCGCCTTCGCCAGAAAAATTTCTGGAAACGAAATGTTGAAGGAGCAGATCGCTTTGCCAGAAGTTGGTGCTTGGCTTGTATGCTTTTTGTAACACTTTATTGTTGGCAGCTACTTCCTGTGGGTCCTGGTGGGTAATTGGCATGGTAAAAAATATTAGTATGCATGCCTAATATATCGAATTTTTTCAGCAGATGAAAGAGAATAAAGGAGCTGTTAAAATAAAAAGAGCGTAGCCTGGGTTAGACTACGCTCTTTGTATGAATATTTCAGGGAGTTACATATTGCCGGGAACAAACCGCAGGGAGAAAGCAACATCGTTAAACCAGAAGCTATCGTCGCCCCATAAATTGAGCGAGGGTTTCCAGTCAACACCAATGTTAAAGGGAATGAAAGAAAAAGTATATTCAATACCTAAAATCAGGTCGGCGCCTGCAATGGTTTGGCTGTCGCCGCTCCCTAACCAGGGGTTGTTATTCGAGTTGTTATTCTGGTAATCGTAAAAACCGATGTGTCCGCCAATACCTCCGTAGTATTGCAGGCGTTTGGCATCAAATGCTACGGCATGTTTCTCATAAAGGCCGGTAAACATAACGCCTTGCCAGCGGGGCGATATTATTCCTTCCAATGCGCTTTTGTCTCCTACAAAATGCTTTACCGTAATTCCATAGCCAGGGCCTCCCCGGAGGCCTATGCCTGTTCTGTAATTTTGTGCAAAACCAGCTGTGGCTGATAAAAACATAACAACAAATAAAAAAATAAACTGCTCTTTTCTCATATCCTTCTCGTGTTTTTAAAATTTTCCTTATGCAAAAAGGGGCATAATTACTTACGCCCCTTGTTAACAATTGTTTTTTCCTTCTAAGAAACAGCGGCCTTTCCTGCTTAAAAGCGGAAGAGTCGTTCGGTTTCAGCCCATGGAATGCGGCTAATGAGCAGTATAAAGGCAATGGTGTAGAATATGGCAGTAAGTTTATGTTTGCGAACCACATCAACGGCTTTTTTGGCCTTGCTGCGGCCTACGGTAGCAACTATTACCGCAATGATATTAATTAAAATGTGTTCAACTGCCCAGAATCGAACTTCTGAATTGCCCATGGCAGCACCAAAATCCTGGAAAGCAGTTTGCACAATCGGACTGAGGAAAACATAGAGCACAAGGCCAATGAGGAGGTTCAGGTGAAGGGTTCCCATAAAAGCACCGGAAATAGCATTGTCGCCTTTTGTGTAGGGCTTGTTGCCCAGCCAGCCTGCATAAGCTTTAACAATAGCAATAATGCCCAGAATAAGAATTATCCAGCGGACCCAGGAATGGAGGTAGAGGAAAATAGTGTATGCGCTCATAGTTTTTTATTTTGAATCAAAGCTAATAGCTTTTCTTTATTTCTAGTAGAAATAACCTGAAAAAAGGCCAGTTTTATTGTATAAGTAAAACAATTAGGGCTGCATTTCTTTCATAAAATATAACTTAAACAAAAACAGCTATGTGGCAGGAAATAATAGAACATGCAAAAACCGCCCTTACTGGCGATATAAAAGCAAAAGCAGGCGTAAACCAGCAGCAGGCACAGCAATCGGTCGAAATGGCTGGCGAGAGTACCCGCGAGGTACTTACCAATGAAGCAAAGCAGGGGAATATTCAGCAAATTGTGGACCTGTTCAGCAACAGGAAGCCTTCTAACAGCAGCAACCCGATTATGGAGAAAATAGGAGGGAGCCTGGTGAGTAAACTAACCAACCGCCTTGGTTTAAGTAAAGATTCCGCCACTCAGGTAGAGCGGATGGTGGTTCCCTTTATTTTAGACATGCTGAACAAAAGAACAGGCGGTTCGGGAAATGCTCCCAGTGCGCAAAGCATCCTCTCTATGCTTGGTGGGACCGATAGCCTGGGAAGTGGGATTCAAGATAAAATAAAGAAAGGCTTGGGAGGTTTGTTTTAATTAACGGCTCTTTATGAAAGTACCTGGTCATATTCACCAGCTGGAATCTGGCGCCCGTTTAGCGAAGCCTAACGCGTGACTTTGGTGAGCCAAACCAGCATTAAACCTGGCCTTGTGCTTATTAAGCAGGTAAAATCATAAAGAACCTAATTAACCAACCAGGAAAGCCGGCAAAAGCCTATTGGTTTTCTTGCCTGGTCTTGTTTTGCAGTATTGAAATCAAAAAAATAAGCCCGAACAATTGTTCGGGCTTTATTTCTATATTTTTAATACTTGTTAAAGCTTCTTGCTCTGTTGTCAGAACCACTTTCTTCTTTTGGTTTGGCTTTTTTAACGACAATTACGCGGCCGGCAAGTTCCTGTTCGTTCAGGCCATTGATGGCATCGTATGCCTCGTCTTCATTTGGCATTTCAACGAAACCAAAGCCTTTCGATCTGCCAGTTTCGCGGTCCATAATAACTTTGGCTGAGCTTACCTCGCCATACTGTTCAAATGCTGCTTTAAGTTCTTCACTTTCTGTTTGAAAGTTAAGTTTTGCTACAAAAATGTTCATGATAAATTAGGGAATAATAACGGAAAATTTAAAAAGGAGAACGATAGTATAGCTAAACCCGCCTTTAAAAAAATAGGGCCATCAGCAGGCTAAACAATAATGTTCATCTCTTTGTATGTAAATTTATATATTTTAAATTGAATTACTACTAATTTACAAAAAAAGTAAAAAGTAACCTCTTAATGGGCCTCATAAAAGGATTTAAGCATTTTTAGGTTGCTGGTTATCTCCGTTACGGCCCCCGTCTCCGGGCTTATTACTTTTCTTTCTCCTAAAGTTTCTTTTCTTTCTTTCCCCGGCACTACTTTCGTTGGTAGTCTGCGTTTGCTGGTTACCGGCGGGTTTGGCTGCATTGGGTTTTCTTCTGCCTCCTCCTGCACTCCCGCTTCTTCCACTAGAATTCCTGCCACCTCTGCCCTGCGAACGGGCTCCCGAATCCTGGTCCTGCCAGCCTGGCCCTTTTCCTAACTCTTCCGGCAGGGAGGGCTTATCTACTTCCAGGCCTGTTAACCTCTCGATATTAAAGAAGCTGCGTTTTTCTTTTGGGGTAACAAAAGTAATGGCTTTGCCGGTGGCTTTTGCCCGGGCAGTACGGCCTACGCGGTGAACATAATCTTCTCCGTCGTTGGGAACATCGTAATTAATTACCATGGCCAGGTCAGAAATATCAATGCCTCTGCTCATGATATCCGTAGCTACTAAAACCGAAAAGTTTCCACTTTTAAACTGGCGGAGTACTTCTTCCCGATCTTTCTGTTCCAGGTCAGAGCTAATGCCGCGGGCATTAATTCCCCGGCTGCGCAAGCCTTTCTCTACCAGGCGAACACTTGATTTGCGGCTGGAAAATACAATTACGCTTTCGGGTTTTTCCTGTAAAACAATATGTTCCAGGAGGGGCTCTTTCTGGTTTTCTGAAACTAAATACGCCCTTTGTTCCACGCCTTCGGCTGTTTTAGAAATGGCAATATTAATTTCCAGTGGGTCTTTTAGCACCTTTTTGGCCATTTGCCTGATTTTTGAAGGCATGGTGGCCGAAAACATCAGCGTCTGGCGTTCTGTGGGGAGATGAGAAATTATTTTCATTATATCCTCATGAAAACCCATATCCAGCATGCGGTCCGCTTCGTCCAGGATAAGGTGTTGTAGCTGTTCTGTTTTTACATAGCCCATGTTCAGGTGCTGAATTAGCTTACCCGGTGTGGCTACTACAATATCGGCCCCTGTTTTAAAGGCGACCTTTTCTTTTTCAAATTCCGACCCGCTGCCTCCGCCATACACAGGAAGAGAGCTAACACCGGAAAAGTACCCAAAGCCAATTATTTGTTGGTCAATTTGCTTGGCCAGCTCCCGGGTAGGGGCAATAATAATGGTGTTAAGACCGCCGGCGTTTTTTTGCTGGCTAATTTTGTGAAGGATGGGAAGTACATAAGCAGCTGTTTTACCTGTACCGGTTTGGGCGCTGGCAATAAGGTCTTTACCCGACATAATAGCCGGAATTGTTTGGATTTGAACAGGGGTGGGTTCTGTGAAACCCATGGCGTCTAGGCCTTCAAGTACGGAGGGGGCTAATTTAAAATCAGAAAAAGTAAAGTGTTTTTCGCTCATAAAATTTATAATCTCGATGCAAAGAATGCTTTCGAAACCGGGTAAGTTTCAAGTCTTTGCTGTGTGTATATAGGTATTCCATCCTAAATATAGAGTTTGTAGCCTTCTTTAGCATGACAGTTCCTGTTTTTTTTTCAATAAAACGGCATAATATTTCTTAAAACCTGAATATCGCCTGCCTAAAGGTAGAGCCAGAGAGAAAAGCATGCTTTCGCTTTTTAAGAAAGAAGACTTATTTAGAAGTGTTGGTGGCCACAAACGGGCAGGCCCTCTTTTAATTCAAAGCGATAGTTTTAATGTTAAGGAGCCATGTGTAAAAAAAAACAGGCTTGCCTTAACTTGGCGGGCCAGTGAGTGCTTACCTTATTTATTTAGCCGCCCTTACTCGAAAGAGTGGGGTTGTCGGTACCCAAACTGTCGAGATCCGGATTGGCCCAAGCCGGATCTCGTTCTGAAGGGAAAATTTATTTACATAGATTTAAGCAATAAAACATTCAGCTGGTTCTTTATGATTTTACCTGCTTAATAAGCACAAGGCCAGGTTTAATGCTCGTTTGGCTCACCAAAGTCACGCGTTAGGCTTCGCTAAACGCGCACCAGATTCCAGCTGGTGAAAAGGGCCAGGTACTTTCATAAAAGCCTCAGCTTTATTGCCTACCGTTCTATTCCTATCGTTCTGTTAACTGCCTGGGCAGCAATTATGATTATATTTTTGCCTTGGTTATCCAAGGCAAAATATAGGGTTCCTGCAACGGTTAAACGACGGCTTCAGGAATTGCCGCAATTTTCTTTTCCTGCCGGGCCAGATAAGTATTCTGTAACCGCTTAAGCATTTTGTTGCAGAGTGCTTCTATTTCCGGGTGCAGCTTTATCTCTTTTCCTTTTCCAACCGAGCTGGTATTTACGCTGCCGGTTATTTCTTCCTTGTTGGGGTAGCTGGCGCCTGTAAAGGCATATATTTCTTTCATTTTTACTTCCGGTTGGTAAACCAGGTCCTCATACCGACACATAAAAACCCTGGGGTCATTTTCGAGCTCCATGTCAAAAAAGAGGCTGTTTCTTGCATACCAGAAAAGGGCAGCGGCATCCAGCTCATTCATATCTTCTGAAAAGAACTCCTGGACAACCTCCCGTACATGCTTGCTGGCCCCTTCAGACCTCCAGTTATTTGGATTTCCTTCAAAAATGGGTCTTAAGTCTTTTATCCCATTGCTTTCGCCAAAATTCTTCAGGTTCGAAGCGGCGACATCTTTAAAATGCCGAAACATCCAGACTGCTTTGGAAGAAGGAAAATGATCGAATAACTCCTGCAGGTTTTGGGTTTCTACCAGGGGTTTTAAAACTATTAACGGAGGGGTGTCTTGTTTTATCTCCTTTTTTACCTGGTCTAAAGGATTTAACCTTATCTTTTTTGGATCGTGACGGGATAGGCTGCTAAATTCTCCATAAACTTTGGCATGAAGATCCTTCTCAAAAATCCTTTGCATCATGGTGGTTCCGGAGCGCTGGCAACCAATTATAAAAAGGATGTTTTGTTCTTCTGCCGGAGGGAGAACAGAATGGTACAACTCTTTTTTCTTAAGCAAAAATTTGTGTTTTACTTTTGGTATATATGGTTTATATTCTTCTATCGCTTTCATAATTGTAAAATTCAGTGTTAGCTGTTTTTACGTTCAGTAGGTTGATTCAGGTTAAAAAAAAATTCGTGTTGGAATTGTACAAAAACGATGGATGAGCGGTAAAAGAGGGTACAGGAAAAAATATTCCTGAAAAAGCCAGAAATGGGTTTTCAGGAACAGATTTTATGGAAGGCGTTTTTTTTTATTTCTTTAAAAGCGGAATTGCCTCGGCTAATCCAGCAATAGTTCGATCGGCTTGCGTGTTTTCTATAGAAGAGCGCCTTGGTTTTAGTAAAATGTTTTGGCCGATACCTGCTCTACGACCTGCTTCAATGTCAGATTCCTTATCGCCAATTAAAGTTGATTGGGAGAGGTTAATATGGAGCTCTTTTTCTGCCTGTAATATCATGCCGGGCCCGGGCTTCCTGAATTCACTGTCCTGTTTATATTCACCAATGCCATGGGTGGGGTGGTAAGGGCAGTAATATACCTTATTAATGCTTATGCCCTTGGAATTGAATTCCCCGAGCATCCAGTTGTTCAGTATATGGAAATCTTTTTCAGTATAATAAGCCCGGGCTATGCCAGCCTGGTTGGTAATTACTACAAGCAAATAGTTGAGAGACTGCGCATGGGAAAGGAGGTCGAAAATGCCTTCCATGAATTCAAAGTCTTCTATCCGGTGAACATAATTTTTTTCTTCATTAATTACCCCATCCCGGTCGAGGAAAAGTGCTTTTTTGTTCATTGGGCTACAGTCAGTTCATGTTGGGCTCTGGCATAATCTTCCGGTATACCAATATCTATAAAATATCCATCCGATTCGAAGGCCATTACTTTTAACTGCTGATAATAGGCTTCCATGAAATCTTTTTCAAAAGAAAATTTATCGGCCAGGTTTAAGTTCAGTAAAACCTCTTTTTTGAGCATATAAATTCCCCCGTTTATGGCACCGGATTTACTTTCTGTCTTTTCGCGGAAGCGAACTACCTGCTTATTGTCTGTTTCTACTACGCCATAGCGCCGGCTATCTTCCATTCGTTTTAAAGCCAGGGTAAAATCAGCCTTGTTTTTAAGGTGAAAAGCCTGCATGTATTCAAGGTTTACCCGAAACATGGTATCGCCATTCAGGATAATTGCCTGGGAGCCTTTTACCTGCTCCAGGGCTTTTTTTATGGCTCCGCCGGTTCCTAATGGGCTGTCTTCGACAGAATACACCAGCTCCATTCCCTTATAGCTGTTTTTGTAGTAATTTTCTACCACCTCGTGCTTGTAGCCGGTAGATAAGATGACTCTTTTTATGCCCTGCGCCTGCAGGTCGTCGAGTAAAAAGCTTAAGAAGGGTGTTTGGCCGATAGGGGCCATGGGTTTTGGAATATCCTGGATTACAGCTTTAAGCCGGGTTCCCATGCCTCCGGCTAAAATGATGGCTTCCATTGTTTCCTTACTTATATTCTCCATGCCTGCGTACCGTACTTTGTAAAGTGAAAATTCATTACCTGTCCGTTTTGCTTATTTAGCTGCTCTATCAGGCGGATTCGGTTTACCGGGTTTACCATGAGCATCATAAAACCGCCTCCACCAGCGCCGGAAACTTTTCCTCCATAAGCGCCTGCCTCCAGCGCCAGCTTATAAATTCTGTCGATTTCTGGGTTAGAAATAGAGGTGGCCATCTTTTTCTTTGCCTCCCAGGATTTAGCCAGAAACCTGGAAAAAGTTAAGAAATCGCCTTTTAGCAGCGATTCTTTCATTACCACAGAATCGGCCTTAAGCTCCAGCATGGCGTCGATAGAGCGTTTGTTTTTTTCGTTGGTGTTTTTAATCTGTTCGTTAATAATGTTGGCCGATTCCCGCGAGGAACCGGTATAAAACAAGACGAAAGAATTTTCCAGCTCGTTAATTATCCAGTTTTTAACCCGTAAAGGATTTACAATAACCCGGTCGTCGGCTAAAAATTCAATAAAGTTAAACCCACCAAAGGTGGCTGCATACTGGTCTTGTTTGCCACCCGAAAGGGCTGCATCTTTTCGTTCTATCTGGTAGGCCAGCTGGGCAATATCATAATCTCCCAGGGGCAGGTTTAACCATTCGGCATAGGCTTTAACCATGGCCACTACAATGGTCGAGGAGGAGCCAAGGCCCGAGCCTGCTACTGCATCTGAGTAGGTGGTCATGCGTAGGGAGAGGGGCTTCCCCTGGTTAAACTGCTTAATTATTCTATTGTAAACTGCCCGGTGCAACAGTAAACCTTCACTTATGTCTAAATGCTCCGAAGAATCGTGCGCTTCGTATTCATCTCTGTCGGCAGCGTAGAAAACCACCCTGTTGTTGTTTATAGCTTCAATGGTGCAGTAGGCATGCATGTCGATAGTGGCATTGAGCACAGAGCCGCCGTGTAAATCAGAAAAAGGGGATACATCTGTGCCTCCTCCTGCAAGGCCTAAGCGGAGAGGTGCTTTGGAACGGATGATGGTTGATTTACCTTCCACGCGCTGACCTGGCCGAACAGCCGTTCTTGATGGGGAGGGTATCATTCGCTTCCTGGTATCTGAAGCTTCTTTTGAAATGGATGATGAATTGCTCTCCATGCTTTTCTTCTGGTTAAATTAAAAAATGAAAATTAGGACTGGCCGAAAAATTCCTCTTCCAGTGCAATGCAAAGGGCGTGATAAATGGGTAAATGAAGTTCCTGGATTTGGTGAGTCAGTTTGCGGGGCGCCTTAATGGTTACCTCGCATAGCTCCGACAGCCTGCCCCCGCCCTGGCCCGTAAGGCCAATCGTTTTGAGATTCAGTGCCTTGGCCACCTGTACGGCCCGCACCACATTGGCCGAATTACCGGAGGTACTGATGGCCAGTAGGGCATCGCCTTCCTGGCCGTAACCATATACCTGCTGGGCAAAAACTGTTTCTGCTGTAACATCATTTATAAAGGCGGTAATAAGGGCACTGTGGCTTACCAGAGAAATGGTCGGCAAAGCTCCCTGCAGATTGTCTGCCAGAAAGTCGCCCTCCTCGGGGAACAACTCCTTTAACTTTTTGCGCATATGCTCCGGAACAGGGCGCTTCGAAATAAAGCCTTTCATTAACTCTCCGGCTATATGTTCACTGTCGGCCGCACTTCCTCCGTTTCCACATATCAGTAATTTGCCTTTTTGCTTATACGCCTCTCTTAAGAGTTTATATGCACCCTCGAAGGCCTCCCTGCAAAAAATTAAATCGGGGTAATGTTTATATAATTCTTCAAAGGCAGGTGTCATGCTAAACTGGTATCAGGCGTGTTAGGAACTGTTTTTTCTGTTTGGTTAATATGGTTGTTAAACTGCTACAGGGTATGAATGTTTGTAGGGATACAGGTTTTTAATAGCGCAGCAACAGGGGGCATGTTTAATTTTGGTTTAAACAACTGGTGCTTATAATTGGTATATAAAGCGGATGAACCGGAGGCCCTTTGCCGTACAGGCAAAAGGGATCCGGAAAAATGCATACATCCCGTTTAATCTTTTATTGCCTTTGTTTTTTAGAAAGGATATCCTGAACAGACTTTTTTATGAAAGTAGCAATAGTATCTACTGGTTTATTAGACACTTTATTACCGCTGGCCAGGCATTTGGCTGCGCATATTTCTCTGGATGTTTATGTTTCGGTGTACGGGAATGAGTTCAGGGAAAGCGTAGGGGAATTTAACCTTTCGGAACTGCCCCTGGGAATGGTCGATGCCCGGAAAACAGAAGAAATTATGGGGCCGGAACTGAGCGGGTATATACGGGAAGGCAAAGGCCGTCTTCGCATTTACCTCTTTAAATACCCGAACTTAAAAATAGCAAATCCTAAAAACCTGCAGCTACACCGGCAGTTTGCCAGGGCCTTAAACAAAAAGGGGTATGACCTGGTGCACCTGAATGGGTACCGGGGCGCTCAAATGTTTCTTTATGCTTTCCTGAAAAGAAGCATGGCGCGGGTTTGGACTGTGCATGACCCAATTTTGCATTCGGGAGAAGACAAATGGCAAACCCGCCTGGCCTATAAAAGCTACCGTTACCTGAAGGCCCACTATATTGTGCACAACCAGCAGCAGCTTCCTTTATTTATTAGCCTTTACGGCATTAAGCCGGAGCGCTGCCACTATGTCCCCTTTGGTCCCCTGGACATTTTCAGGGAGTTTAAAAACGGGCAGGAAGTAAAGCCAGCGCCGGCTACGGTTTTGTTCTGGGGCCGCATTTCGCCCTACAAAGGAGTGGAATACCTGATTGAAGCGGCTAAAATTGCCCGTAAAAAAATCCCAGGCTTAAAGGTAGTAATTGCAGGAAAACCGAATTATCCGCTCGATACCTCGGGCATGGCCGGGGATGCAAGTTTTGAACATATTGATGGATTTATTGAAAACCCGCAGCTGGTAAAGCTTATTGAACAAAGCTCCCTCGTGGTTTGCCCTTATACCGATGCTACCCAAAGTGGCGTGCTCATGACAGCTTATGCATTTAATAAGCCGGTACTTGCCACCGCAGTGGGTGGTTTGCCCGAGGTGCTGGACGATGGAGTAACCGGCCGGCTGGTGCCCCCTAAAAATGCAGCTGCCCTGGCCGAGGCTATGGTGGAAATGCTGCAGGAGCCGGGGGGGCTCGAAAAAATGAGTGAAAGCATACAGAAACTAAATGAATCCGGAAAATTCTCATGGAATTTAATAGCCCGGAAAACGCTGGAGGTTTATAAACAAGCAAGCGGCCAGCTCGTTTAAAGAAGTGAATTCTTATGAATATATTGATTTTAGTGAGCTCGCTCAACTATGGAGGAGCTGAAAAGCAGGCAGTTCTTGATGCAAATATGCTGGTAAGTGAAGCCAGGGTATATTTTGGAATGTTTGAAGATGGCGCCCTGCACGAATTGCTCGATGAGCGGGTAAAGGTAGTGCGTTTTAATAAACAGGGCTACCTGAAAACAGCCTCCAAACTGGCCGGATTTATCAGCGACAAGGATATACAGGTGGTACACAACCACTTGTATGCTCCTATGATTATTTCGGCACTGGCTTCCATAAAAGCCCGGGTTCCGGTACTGTGGCATTTTCACGGACACCATTTTGAGGTGCTTAAGCTGCCTTTAAATGTTCTTTCCAAATTGCCTACTGTAAAGCATGCCATCTTTGTTTGCGCCGCCCTGGCCCGTTATTTTGAGAAGAACTATAGTTTTCCGAAAAAGAAAATTGAAGTGGTTTATAATTCTTCTCAATGTAGAAAGCTGCCCGAATTGCACCCCGGAGATTCTACCCTGCGCATAGGCTTTATAGGGAGGCTTGTAAAGCTAAAGCGGGTTCATTTTCTAATAGCGCTGGCAGAGCACTTGAAAACAGAAGGAATAACTGATTTTGAAATACTGGTGGCTGGCGACGGGCCTGAAAGAGAGCCACTTGAAGCCCTTGCAAAGAAAAAAGGGGTGGCGAAGGAGGTTAAATTTTTAGGCTTTCGCTCCGACATAGAAAAGCTTTATAACCAGTTCGATTTATTTGTGCTGCCTTCAGAAGAAGAAGCACTTTCGCTGGCCCTAATCGATGCCGGGCGTGTAGCAGTGCCCTCTGTGGCTTTTGATGTAGGAGGAAACAAAGAAATAATAAAAGATGGCGAAACAGGTTTTATTGTTTATTACCTGGAACAGCTAAAAGAAAAAGTTAGTCTCCTCTGTCGCAAGGAGGCTCTGCGCAAAGAAATGGGCGAGAAAGCAGAGGTGCACACCCGTATTTTTAGCGAAGAGAACCATTTACAAAGCCTGCTGAACCTTTACAAAGGGGTAATAAAGAGTAGCCAGTAACGAATGTAAAACCTATGTCTGCGGAAGATAAAAGGAATAATTTTTTTAATATTCGTTAGGATATACACTCAATTTATCCTCTTTCAGCAGTCTATTTAAAACAGCACATTTCCCATGCATCCTTTAATAAAAGCAAACTTAAGTAAACTGAATTTCGCCCTGGGGCGCAATCCGAAGATAGAAAAAACAAGCGATTATCGTAAGTTTATTCCTGAACCGTATAAAGCTGTTTTTACCCTGTCGGCCGATTTTGAGCTGGCATGGGCCTGGCGTTTTGCAAAAGGGGTAAAGAATCCGGTGGCTTTTGCTGAAAAAAAGGCCCGCCTGGCCAGGCAAAATGTGCCTGAAATTATTGCCCTCTGCGATAAATACGAAGTACCCATTACCTGGGCCACCGTTGGGCACCTGTTCCACGAAAGTTGTTCCTGCGAAGGAGGGAAGCCTCACCCGGACATGAAGCGGTTGAACCATTTTGAAAATGGCTACTGGAAGTTTGCCGAGGGAGACTGGTATAAAGATGACCCCTGCAGTAACTTTAAAGAAGCACCGGAGTGGTATTGTCCCGACCTGCTTGACCAGATACAACAAGCAAAGGTAAAGCATGAAATTGGCTGTCACACTTACTCCCATATCGATTGCCGCGATGAGGTGTGTCCGCCAGAAGTTTTTCGCCAGGAAATGGACACCTGCCAAAGCCTGGCACAGGGGAGAGGCATCAATTTAAAAACGTTTATTTACCCTGCTCATACGGTTGGAAACACCAAAGAATTGCCTGGCCTGGGCTTTTCTAATTACCGCTCTAACCTTGGCAATATTCTGGGGTATCCTGTTCATCATGGAAATGGATTCTGGGAATTAAAAAGCTCCTTTCAGCTTGAACTGCGGAGCGACTGGTCGATAGATTATCATATTTACAGAAGCAAGAAAATAATTGATCGCGCCATTAAAAATAACAGCATGTGTCACTTCTGGTTTCACCCGTCTTTCGAAAGAGAATACCTAAAGCAGGTGCTGCCGGCTGTACTTGAATACCTGCAGGAAAAGAAAGAGGAATTATGGCTAACTAGCATGGGAGAATATGTAAACTGGTTGAATGAAAAAGATCCTGCGACAAAAAACCAAAAGTGGTAACTGCAGAGTAAAATGCAGGAAGATGTTTATTATACATATAGCGGAAGAAAAGACGAGTCAGCCTGATAGCACCCTGGTTTAGAAGAGCGGGTAACAACTCCGGACTGGCAGAAGATTAGGCGGTGTTTGGGCGGTGTCTGGTGAATCAGATTATTGGGGCATGCTCCCCTAAAGAAAGACCACTGCTGCATCTTTCGGGCTAAGATAATGCTATTCTTTTTTTTCTAAGTGCGTAGACATAAATACATTAAACTGTTTGTCATGCCGACAACGGAGGCATCTTTCCAGGGATAATGCTTCCCAGATGTTTCTAACGAAGAAAGATCCTTCCGCGCGGCGTCCGCATTCCTCAGGATGACACATCAAAATTAAGTTTATACTATTTCTGTCGAATTACTTATATCCTAAAGCCAAAGGCGACAGCCATGTTCCTCCTGATTAAAATTTAGGGTTAAAGGATTTATCAGGCAAAGCTTAATTGAAAACAAATAGTGCCTGTGCCGGTGAAAGAATTAATCGGCTGTGAATGAAGTCTTTATCTCAAAAGCATTCGCTGATTTTTCATGCGTTTTTTTGACATTAACTATCGGTGAAATTAAAAATAGTTTTATTTTTCCTTATATTAAGGAAAGGTTTTTCTTTAGTATCTGGCTGTCATTTTTCACTTATAAAGCTATTTTTTATGTCGCAAATAGTATATACCCAGGAAAACAATTCGTATAAGGAGGCAAATCCAAGCTGGCATGTTGAAGACTCTCCCTGGAAAGCTACCCAGATTTTAAAACTGATGGAGCGGAATGGGCTTCGGCCGAAAAGTGTCGTTGAAATTGGGTGCGGGGCCGGAGAGGTTCTCAACCAGCTCTACCAGCGAATGGAAGATACCACCATCAGGTTTTCAGGCTATGATATATCGCCCGATGCTTTTAACTTTTGTAAAGCCAGGGAAAAAGACAGACTTCGATTTTTTCATCAGGATTTACTGGAGAAAGAGGAAACCTATGATCTCTTATTGATGATTGATGTGTTTGAGCATGTAGAAAATTATTTCGATTTCCTTAGAAGGGCAAAAGAAAAAGCGACTTACATAATATACCATATTCCCCTGGACCTTTCCCATTTTTATATAATGATGAATGGCTTAATGAAACAACGGAAAAAAGTAGGGCACATTCATTACTTCAATAAAGACACGGCGCTGGCCAGCTTAGAAGAAACAGGGCATGAAGTTATCGATTGGTTTTATACCAAACACTGTAACACCAAAAATTTAAGCATGGCGGCCCGGACGGTTAATCTTTTCAGGCGCGGCACTTACACCTTTAATCCGGATTTGGCAGTAAATCTTTTTGGCGGGTGTTCATTAATTGTTCTTGCAAAATAATGCCGGAAATCCTTCTTCCTGTGGTGGGGCAGGAAAGAATTTAATGTATTGGTGAACAGCTTATAGGTCGGCTTGTTATAGGGCAGCCTCCATGGTGAATTATTTGGATAAACACTCCCTGAAAGCTTTTTTTCCAAATACATATCTTTTGCTCTTAATCGGTTACTTTTTTTTAATTCTTAAAGCCACAAGTAACAATGCAACCACCCCTAAAGCCAACACAACCAGCGCCATAAGGTTGCCAATCCCCTCATTTTGTTGATTGACTGTTGCTTGAAAAATCATGATAAATTGAAGCATAGTAAATTCGAGTTAATTTAAAGGAGTAAGTAAGTAGGACCTGCATATTTTAAAATACATTTTGTTATCCTCCTTACGGCAGGCTGCCCGCGTATGACTCCATTGCTGGCATTACAAGCAGGTGAATGAATGTGTGCCCTCTTCTTTAGCTAATAGCAGCTTTTATCAACAATAAGTGCTTAGACATAAATACATTAAACTGTTTGTCATGCCGACAACGGAGGCATCTTTTCAAGTATAATGCTTCCCAGATGTTTCTAACGAAGAAAGATCCTTCCGCGCGGCGTCCGCGTTCCTCAGGATGACACATCAAAATTAAGTTTATACTATTTCTGTCGAATTACTTAACTAAAACCCTCAGGCAAAGTTAGTTCCTTATTTTTACGCCTGCAGATTTGGTTTGGGAAAAGAGCGCAGGCAATTTTTTACAAAATGAGTAGAGGCGGGGGGTGGTGTAAACACTGAAGAAATACCAAAGATGTTTGCCTCAACCTTATTCCTTTTTCTCCTCTTTTAAACTTAAGTGAATCATAGCTTCATCCCGTGTTTTGAACATGCTGTTCTTGCGGCTAATGATATAAAATCTTCTTTTTTCTTCCCGTAGCTGTTCCAGGAAATCCAGGCGAATGTAGGCCTGGTACCAATATTTTTCTTTAGGGCCTGCAATTACAACAGGAGCATACAGGCTGCGGAATCGGTTTTCGAGGAAAATAAACTTGTACACCTGGTTTTGAAAATCAGCACTGTCCTGCTCATATAGTGCCGCATCTTTCGGGCTTTCAATAAAGTCGATATGGAGAATATCGGGCGCAAGTTTATAAAAAGCAGTTTTGTTAAAAGCATCATGGTTTTTGTATCCTCCTTCCCGATCTTTGGGAGCATGGGCGATGAGGGTATTGTTCAGCCCTAAAAGGTCTACCGTTTTGCCTTTGTACCTGTAGGCAAGTCCTCCTGCCAGGTAAGTTCCTACAGAGGGATTTTTGTTATTCCCGGCAAAAAGTAAGTTTAACTTTTCTCCGGTCTCCCGCCCATATTGCGCAATATCAAATTCTTTTTTTATAGGACTCTCTTTAAAAAAAGCAAGACCGGAGGAGGCCAGAATAAACAGGGATATAATAACTAATAAAAAAAGGGTTTGTGGCCTTGATTTGGAATAAAAGCGTAAGCTTGTATGGTCTTTCCAGAACCTGAAGTTGAATACTCCCAGAAGAAGAATTGGGTAAAGTGGCTGGTAGAAGCGGGAAAGGTAAAAGTGGTCGCCACCGGTATAAAAGGGTAGAAGAAAGTTTAATCCGCAAATGCTTATAATGCCCAGTTGGATAGCTGAGGAAGGACTCAGTTGCTTATTCTGCAGGCTCTTTAGAAGGAAAAGGAAAGATGCCCCAAGCAAAAGGAGAAAAACAGGAATAAAAGGATTTTCTTTCGTATATCTCAGGAGGTAATAAGCCCCATCAATAATATTTTGCCCAAATCCACTGGAAACTTTGGCATAAAAAGTATTGGGAAAGGGGTAACCAAAATAGCTTATCCGGAAACCAAACAACAGGATAAGGGCAATAGCAAAAGTAACAGTGGGACCAATTGTGCTGCGGAAGGCCCGTGAAAATGAGTGGGTTTTATTGAATAGCAGGCAAAACTGAATAAAAATGAATAAAGCTCCCCATGCCATGCTCTCCGGGCGGGTAAAGACCAGAAGTGGTAGCAGAAGGGGCAGGGCATACTTGTTTTTTGGTGCCTCTGCATTTGCACATGGTTCAAAAAGGGAAATACAGCAAAAAATGAGCAAAGCACTCCATAGGCCGGTTTCCATATGGGTAAAGAGGGTCCAGTCGAGGTAGCCAGGTATTAAAGTCACAAAAAGCAGAATGAGCCAGGAAGCCAGGCTCATACCCCCAAAAGAAAAAGAAGGATCTAACCTGTCGGCTAAAAGGCTGAGCCTGTAAAGCGTATAGGAAATTAATACAAAGTTTGTTAGCAGGGCAAGAATTTCCATTGAGTCCAGCATATAAAAAAAAGCCAGCAAAATGGTCCAGAGCATGGAGGTAAACCCTTCTACCTTTTCTCCACCAACATTATATACAAAACCATGGCCCTCGGCCAGGTTTTTAGCATAAACAAAATAAATATTTGCATCGTCTATACCCTGCAAAGGTTGTTCATAAATAAACCACCAGCGCAAGGAAGCAATAACGCCCAAAACCAGCATAATAAAGCCCAGACGGCCAGGGTTGGTGGGGTTCATGTGGTTGTTTTTTGGTTGAGAAAAAATCTTTGTTCTGTATTAATTTTTAGAAGCCGATCCTTTTAGAGCTAAACAGTAGGAGAGGAGGATAATTTTTGAGGATAGGCTTCTCTTGTTTTTTCCTGTCTGCCCCTGAGGCTTAGAATGGTGCTTACATAATTTTTGTGGAACACTTCCTCAGAGAACCGGCGCCGCTGGGCTTCAAAACCTTTTTTGCCTAATTCTACCAGGGCATCGAAATTCGGGAAATACTGCTCCAGCAGGCTTCTCATTTGGGCGGTGTTTTCAGGCTCTGTTAGCAGGCCAGTTTCTGTATGTTCGATGTAATCGATGGTGCCGGCCACTCTGGAGCTCAGCACGGGCTTTCCATACTTCATCGCTTCCAGAATAACTACCTGCCCCCTGGCTGCAGCTCCTTTAAAAAGCGGAACTACCACTAAACGGGCTTTTTGGAGTAGCTCCAGGTACTGCTTCTTCGGAATGTTGTAATAGATGCTTACCCTTTCTGATTTTAAAGGTTCCAGCACTTGTTTTAGGCTCTCGTCGGCCACAATTACTGCCGGAAGATTGTTTTGTTTCAGTGCCTGAAGAAGGGTGATAAAATCCCGCTCCATCCTTCCGGCGGCAAAAATGTATCCGTCCTCTGTAGGGCCAATATAAGCAGCATTTTCGGTATAAAAAGGAATTGTTTCAAACTTTTGATTGCTGATCCGGAATATGCTGGAAAGATATTCTCTTTCGCTGGTGGTTTGCACCACCAGTTTATCTATTTTCTTAACGGCTATTCTCCACAGCTGTATTACCGCCTTGTTACGAAGGTTATCTTTAAAATTAAAAATTATTTCGTAACCAATAAGTTTCACTCTTTTTGGTTTGTAAAGGCGGTACAGCAGTCCTAAAAGCAGGCTTGAGCGCCGGTTAGCTAAAATCACATCCGAGGTAAAGGATTTTCTGTAAAGCGCAGCCACATGCTGGAAAGGGCGCAGAGCTGCAGGCAGTTTTTTGCTCAGCTTTATTCGCTTTGCTTTAAGACCCGAGCGTTTTAAAGGCTTTATATCGTAAGGGAAATGGCGATCTGTAAGTACTTTAAGGTGCTTCATGGACAAGGTTTGGCAAAAAAATTAGGCAGAAGGTTTTACCTCTGTACGAATGCCCGACGGGGCAGGGTTACCTTCTGATTATTAAATATAAAAAGTTTTTTCATTAGCATAACTTTTAAGCTGCAGATAGGTTTAAGGAAAGAACCTGATTATTCGGATCCAGATTTTTTAAGAAGGTAAAATTAATCACCGGAAGGGCATCCTTTTCTTTGCCTGATGCCTTTTCGCTCCTTTGGCCGCAGTTCTAATCAGGTACACTAAATTTAGGAACTACAGCTAGCTCAAAGAAAACAGCCTGTAATTTTTAAGCTGACACATACACTTTTTATGACTGACCATACAATACCGGTAATTGCACTTGATTGTGATACACGCGCAATTGAAGGAGTACTCCATTCCTTTGGGAAGCGGCAGATTCCAATTATTGCGCTAAGCTCCACTCCAAAGCCACCGGCCTTTTTCTCTCGTTATGTAAAACATAGTTACCAGAGCCCGCCGGTAAGCCGGGAAGAAGAACACCTGCAGTTTTTACTTGCTTTGCCACATCGGGGCGTGTTGCTTTATTCTGATGATGCTTCGGCAGCATTTGTAAATAAGCATGCTGACCGTTTGAAGCAGGCCGGCTTTCTTCTCAATACTCCTTCTGTGGAAACTTTCAGGAGGGGATTCGATAAAGCACTACTTGCCCATGCAGCAGAAGAAGCAGGGGTTCCGGTAATTCCTACCATTGAAGTAAAGAAGAAGGAGGACCTTCGAAACGCATGGCAAAAGCTTGATAAGCCCATAATTTTAAAAGCCACCAAGCTTGCCGGTGGCAAATTTGTAATTATCAAAAAGGAAGAAGAACTGGCGCAGGCTTTTGAACAAATGGAGGCCTTGATTCATGCGCCTGAGCACCGGCACATGCAATCGGGACTGATTGCCCAGGAGTTTATTCACTATAACTACGACGAAATTTATTGCTGCGAATCGTATTATTCTCAGGACTCCAGGCCAAACGGCTTTTTGAGCATCCATAAAATCAGGCCCAATATTAACCGCGATGGCACGGCCGGTGGTCGCCTTTTTGCAGGGGAAACCATTCGTGATGAGGCGCTTGAAAAACATACAGCAGCTTTGCTTAGCCATTTACAGTGGAAAGGGTTGGCCCATCTTGACTGGATTTATTCAAAAAAGTATAACCAGTACCTGCTGTGCGAAATTAATCCACGCCTGCCAGGGTTCTCTAATTTTTTAACCAAAGTCCATTTTGAAATGGCCTATATGTACTATGCCGACCTCTGCGGGCTGCCCCTGCCGGAGCCGGCCTTTGAAAAGTCGCTTTACTTCGAAGCCCTGCGAATGCCGGGCGATGTTACCACCGGGATTTATGCTGTAGCAAAAGGATATTTACCCTTAAAACCTTTTGTGGCATCTTACCTGCAGTTACTTACTTTTAAACATAAGGTATGCTTCGATATTTTGTATAAAAGCGACCCTGCCTTTACCTTAAAGAGCTGGTCAGAACACTTTTTTTATATTCTGAAACGCCCTTTCCGTTTTTTAAACCGCTAAGATATGTTATTTGATTTATTCGCACTTGTTGATTTTTCTGAAGGTATAGAAACTACCTTTAACCCATTTACGGAACAGGAGGCTTATAAGGGCCTGAAGTACCACGAGCAGCTAAAAGAAACCGAACATACGCAAATCCGGAGTTTGTTTAAGCGGGCAGACGATGCACTTACCTTTTATGAAGATGAGTTGATGGAAGTATATATGTATGGTTATTGCTTCCCGCGTAGCGACAGCAATTTTTTTGATGAGCACAAGCGCTTAACTGCCCGGCAGGTTTCCTTTGCCTATAGCAAGCTGCAACAGCATCTTATGAAAGAAATTAAAGGCTCTTTTAGTCTGTTAATATTCGACAAAAAAAGAAAGCAGCTTCAGCTATTTACCGACCCTTTTAATGTGCGGCCAATGTACTACCATGCCCATGGCAGCAAGCTGGTAATTTCCACTTCATTGAGTGCCATTGTACAATTTATGCAGGAAACAGGGCAGGAGGTAGCTGTCGACGAGACTTCTGTAATGGAATATTACCTCTTTGAATACACTTTAAACGATCAAACATATATTCGCTCCGTAAGCTGTATGCCTGCAGGAGGCTGGTTATCGTACCTTCCGGGAGGCCTGGAGGTGCGGCAGTACTGGGACCCGTTTGAAGATTTGAACAAGTTTGAAATCCGCTACAACGAAGAAGAAGGGGTTGAAAAGCTGGAAGCAGTAATGAAGCATAACCTCGACTTGTACCTCAGTGGCAACCGCTCTACGGCAGTTGCATTAACCGGCGGGTACGATTCCCGTACCAACCTGGCCCTGCTGGGCAACAGGGCCAAAGACTTTCTTTTTTACAGCTATGGCGTGGAAGATACTTATGACCTGGCCATTCCGCAGGAAATTGCCGAAAAGCTCCACCTGAAGTTTAAACCCATTTACCTGAGCAGAAGATACCAGGAAAACTACAGCCAGAATGCAAAAGAAGCGATAGAAATGGGCGATGGCATTGCAGAAGCAAGCCGGGCCAATTATCTCTTTGCCTTCAAAGAACTTGCCAAAGAGTACGACAGCATTTTAACGGGCCTTTTTGGCAGCGAATTAATTAAACACCCCACAAGTGTAGGAAATTTTATTGACCAGAACAGCAAGCGCCTCCTGAATAGCGACAATCCGCAGGAAACGCTGGGAGCCATCCTGGAAGAGGCACAGGCGGAAGGATACCTGAAGCCGGAGATGGTGCGGAAAAACCGGCAGGAGCTGGAAGGAAGGGTGCTTGGGAACCCTTATATTAATTTTAAAGACAAAGGATTTACGCTGGCACAAAAATACTTTTACTTCCTGTTAATGGTCGGCGTACGCAAATATTTTATGAAAGAAATTAAGGTGGAGCGTCCGTATGTTGAAAACCTGCACCCCTTTCTCGATATAGAGTTTGTAGAAACCCTGCTCCAGACCCCATTTCCATGGGTTTATCACTGGACGGGGAAGAAAGACCTGGTAAAGAGTATTCAAACACACCGTTTGTATGTAAGCCTGATTCATAAAAATGAGCCTCGCCTGTCGGCCATTCTTTCTACCCATGCCTATAAACCCCGTTACCTCCTGAGCAAATCGACCATTCCATTAATGGCCTTGCAATACTGGTATTACAAAGATAAAATTAATAAAAAAGGCAGCTTCAATTCCCTAAAGCCCATCTGGAAATACTTTGATGAAAACCCGGTGAATGGCCGCTATGAATGTTACTTTAATAATGGACAGTTGCGGGCTGTTCGGGAATCTGATTCTAAAAATACCATTAAACTAAGCTCCCTGCAGCACTGGATGAAAGCGAACCAAGTAAACCCTTAAGCAAATGGCTCAAAAAGTATTACATATGGCAAGGAAGTTCCTTCCACCAACAGCATCATTTATTTATAACCAAATCATTCACCATAAAAAGTATCGCCCGGAAATTATTTACTGCGAAGAAAGCAGCTCGGTTTTTAAAGAAAAGCTGGAGGGAAGCTATCCCAATTACCAGGCAGTTCATGGGCCCATCGGGAATAGTCTGTACAAATACTTCCGCACCTTCAGCCCTTCCGACCGGGTAAAGCTAAAAGAGCATATCCGCAAGTCCGGGGCTTCTATTGCCCACATCCATTACGGGGTGGATGCACTGGTATATGCCGGTATTCTGGCTGATTTAAACCTGCCCGTACTGGTTTCTTTTTATGGCTATGACTGCACCTCCTTTCCTAACCGTTTCGGCGGTCTCGGCCGAAAGTGGCTGGAGGAAGGTCTTTTCAGGCAGAAGGGAATAACCGCCTATACGGCGATGAGTCCGGATATGAAAGAAGACTTAATTAAATTAGGCTGCCCGGAAGAAAAAATAATTGTTCATTACCATGGTTCCGACCCGCGTCCTTTCCATCAGGAGCGAAATTACCCAAACAAAAAGGAGATCCGGCTGTTAATAGTAAGTTCCCTGACTGAAAAAAAAGGACACCACTTTTTGCTGAAAGCCTTTAAGCAGGCGGCGCAGACAACAGACAAAAGTCTGCACCTGCATATTGCCGGCGACGGAGAGTTACGCGAATCGCTGGAACAACAAATCAAAGATGAAAATATTGAACAGGTACATATGCACGGGCTTATAAAATACGGTTCGGAGCAGCACCACAAACTGCTTAACGATGCCGATATTTTTGTCCACCCAAGTATTACCACTGCAAAGGGGGAAAAAGAAGGTATTCCGGGCGCCTTAATTGAAGCCCGCTCTGCCGGCCTGCCTGTTATAGCTACCTACCATGCCGGTATTCCATACATAATGGAACATGGCGAAACAGGAATGCTTGCTGCGGAAGGTGCGGTGAATGAGCTGGCCGCTCACATAGTTGCACTTGCCGAAAATGCAGATTTGCGCGAAAAAGTAGGTAAACAGGGCCAGGCATATACGCTAAACAACCTGGATGTAGTTGAAAAGGAGAAAGATTTAGAAGCGATTTATGACCTCCTTATTAACCAATACAGCAAAAATAAGAAGCAAAAAAAGGAAGCGGCTGAAGCAATGTAATGAATGAAAAAGTAAACATTTTTTAGCCGACTGCGTACCACAAGCAGTAAACTTTTATATAGACTAACAGTAGGGGAGCCAAAGCCCCGGATTTTTAAATAAAACGCTAATTTTTTTATCTCCTCATGAGCAGAGATTTTACCTTACAAACCTATCGGGATTTTTTACGCTGTGCCATAGAACAGGGCTACACGCTTACTTCTTACGAAGATTATATTGAGAAGAGCTATGCAGGTAAAAAGGTGATGATACTCCGCCACGATGTGGATCGCCTGCCACAAAATTCACTCGATACCGCCCGCATCCAGTACGAACTGGGGGTTAAAGGTTCTTACTATTTTCGGGTGGTGCCGCAAAGTTACCAACCGCTTATTATTGAAAAAATACGGGACCTGGGCCACGAAATTGGCTACCACTACGAAGACATGGCCATGAATGGGGGCGATGAGGTAAAGGCCATCCGGGCTTTTGAAAAGAACCTGGAAAAGTTCCGCCAGTTTTACCCGGTAAAAACCATTTGTATGCACGGGAGCCCGCTTTCTAAATGGGACAACCGCGAAGTTTGGAAAAATTATAACTACCGCGATTACGGCATTATTGGCGAGCCTTATTTCGATATTGACTTCAGCAAAATGCTGTACATTACCGATACCGGCCGCCAGTGGAACCGAACCAGCTCCAGCGTGCGCGATAAAGTCGAAACCCCTTTTAACTTCAGCTTCTCCAGCACCTTCGACCTGATGAAGGCTTTCCGTAAAAATCAACTTCCCAACCACATCATGCAGAACATCCATCCGCAGCGCTGGAACGATGGCCTGCTGGGCTGGTCGCAGGAGCTGGTCATGCAGAATATGAAAAACCAGGTAAAACGTATAATAGTAAAATTACGCTAGTGATAGACCGAATAATCTTATTAGGAAACCATATCCAGGGCTTAGGCGTGTCCCGGATTTGCAGCCAGCTGGGCCTGGAGGTACATCTTTTTAATGAAGATTCCCTCTGCGTAACCCGATTCTCCAATTCCTGTAAAAAGTTTACCCGTTTTAACGGAGAGCAGGATTTGCTGAAAAAGCTGATGAAGCTGAATGTACCCCGCCACCGTGCCCTGCTCATGCCCACAAACGACCGTTGGGTAGGCTTTTTAGCCGACAATTACGAAGAGCTGTCGGACTGGTACAAGCTTTCGGTGCCAAAGCCCGAAATCACCGACATATGTTATAACAAAATAAAAACATATACCCGGGCAAAGGAAATGGGAATTCCAATTCCTGAAAGCTTCTTCCCCAAAAATGAAGAGGAGTTGCTGGCCCTGCAGGATAAAGTCAGTTACCCGGTAATAATAAAGCCGGCGGTAATGCATACTTTTTACAGCAAACTGGGTAAGAAGGTATATGTATGTAACAGCCCCCAGGAGCTGCTGGAGAACTACCGCCTGGCTACAGAAGTTATATTGCCCGAGGAGGTAATTGTTCAGGAATTTTTATCCGGAGGCCCAACTAAACTGTATTCCTTTGGTTCTTTCTGTAGCGGCGATAAAGTGTGGGGAAGCTTTGTGGCGAACCGCATCCGGCAAAAGCCAATGGATTTTGGCATATCCACCACCTTTGCCCGTACAGTTTTAAATGATACGATTAATGAACAGGCCAACCGCTTCCTTACCGGAATTAACTATTTCGGCCTTTCAGAAGTTGAGTTTATGTATGATGAACCAACGGGCCAGTTTAAACTAATAGAAATAAACCCACGTACCTGGAAGTGGCATACCATTTCGAACAAGATTGGAATAAACCTGATAGCCATGCTGGTCGATTACCTGAATGGAGTGCCGCTGGAAGAGAAACATAATACCCGGGAAAACCTGGGCTGGACCGAACGCCTGACAGATACTTATGTAGTAGTGACGGAAGCCATGAAGGGGCGCCTTAATTACGCAGATTACCTGCAGAGCATGAAATATAAAAAAGAATATGCCTGTTTCTCCTGGAAAGACCCCTTACCAGGCGTAATGTATATAGCACTTTCACCTTACTTATTGTTAAGCCGATAAACAAACATGTTGACAACCACTGTAATTTTTTTAGCACTCGAAAGCATTGTATTAAGTACCCTTTTGTACTATTACCTGCATTATAAAACCCGCATTAGCCTGAAGTACCTCTTCCAGGACAATGTAGTGGTCATTCTTTTATCTTTCCTGCTCTCTTACCTGCTGGTAATGGCGCTTCCATTTGATTGGGAATGGGTAGCCTATATCGTTAATGCAGGCCTTGTTGGAGCAATTGCCTTTGGCATTACCATGATTCGATTCTGGAGAACGCCCACACGAAAATGCGAAGCCCCGGCCGAGCATATTATTTCTCCGGCCGATGGCAATGTTATTTACATTGAAAAAATTGAAGCAGGCCAGGTGCCAATTTCTGTAAAGGGCCATACCCTGTCGAAGCTTTCGGAGCTTACAAAAACAGATATCCTTGAGGGACCCTGCTGGTTGATTGGCATTAACATGACCCCTTTCGATGTACATAAAAACTGTGCACCGGTTCCGGGTAAGGTCGTATTGAACCGCCACTTCGATGGGAAGTTCCTCTCTCTCAAAGACGCTAATGCACTCAAAGAAAATGAGCGGCAAACCGTGGTGTTCGATAACAACGGTATGAAAATAGGAATTGTGCAGACAGCCTCCAAGCTGGTGCGCCGCATTGACTCTTACGTAAATGAAGGGGAAATGCTGAAGCGTGGCCAGTGGTTCGGCATGATTCGCTTTGGTTCTCAGGTCGATATCATTATTCCCCGGAAGTACAACGTAAAGGTACAGCTGAAAGATCAGATATATGCCGGCGAATCCGTAATAGCAGAACTATGAAAATAATAGTAGACATTGCCCATCCGGCACACGTAAACTTCTTTAAAAAGGCTTTGCGGATTCTTTCCGACGAGGGGCATGAAATACTGATTACCGGCCTCCGCCGCGGTAAGCTTCCCCGTATTCTGGAAAATGAGCTGGGAGAGTATCCCATCCATTATGTGGGGAAACATACCGGTAGTAAGTTTTCAATAATTTATGAAGCCAACATAAAGAAGTTCTTTAACCTCTTCTTTTTCGCCCTTAAGCATAAGCCCGATTTTGGGCTAAGCGTTGGGAGCTTTAACCTCGGGGCCGTTATGAAGCTGTTCGGGAAGCCGAATCTCCAGTTCGACGATGATCCGGAGCGCCCAATAAACGTGCTGCTCGAAAAGCTAACCAGCACGCGGCTGTTCTTTCCGCCCATTACAGCGGAGGAGGGAAATGTGGAAACCATGAAGGCGCTGAAGGAGTGGGCCTATCTTACACCCAAGTATTTTCGCGAAAGTACCGATGAACTTTCGCGCTATAGCCTCGAACCTGGGAATTACATTTTTGTACGTGAGGTATCCTGCGGGAGTCTGAACTACCAGGACCAGGATGCCAATATTGTGGCCTCCTTCTCCGATAAGTTTCCTAAAGATATGCCGGTGCTGCTTTCGCTTGAAGATAAAGAAACCATTGGACAGTACCCGAAAGACTGGATTCTGCTGGAAGAGCCTGTGGAAGACATTCATTCCCTTATTTACCATAGCCGGCTGCTGGTATCGTCGGGCGACAGTATGGCTCGGGAAGCTTCTATGCTGGGGGTACCAAGCCTTTACTGTGGCATCCGCGAAATGAAAGCCAACAAACTGATGATGGATAGGAACATGCTGTTTAAAGCCATGCCCAACGAGGCACCGGCCATTATGGAAAGCATTATTAATGGAGATGTTCAGGTGCAGGAGCAGGCCGCTTTTCGCCAGCAGCTTTTAAAGGAGTGGGATGATATCACAGAGTTTATTATCAGCCAGATTTATAAGTATAGAAAACCTGCAGCGGCACCACGGCTGGCACAGGGTTAGGCAGAAATAAACAGCTTTTTTACTTTTTAATAAAATAAACAGAAGCGCTCCTGAAAATGGAGCCAGCAAAATCTGATTTAACTTTTTATAGAATATGGAGTCAACAAGTATCAGCATTTTTGGGTTAGGCTATGTAGGTTGTGTAAGCCTGGGTTGCCTTGCAAAAAATGGACATAAAGTAATTGGAGTAGATGTAGTCCAGCATAAGGTGGACCTGATAAACCAGGGCAAGCCAACCATTATTGAAAAAGACATAGATACTATTATCGGCGAAGAGCATAAAGCAGGGCGTATTAGTGCCACTACCGACCAGGTAGAAGCAGTTAAGAATACCGAAGTGTCTATTATTTGTGTAGGAACACCCTCTACCGGCAATGGCCACCTAAACCTCGACTATATTTATAATACTGCCCGTGGCATAGGAGAAGCCCTTAAAGAAAAAGAGGGTTTTCATGTTGTGGCTATCCGAAGCACCGTACTTTTAGGTACAAACAAAAAAGTAGGGGAGTTAATAGAAGAAACTTCCGGAAAAAAAAGAAACGAAGACTTTGCGGTGGTTTCAAACCCCGAATTCCTGCGCGAAGGCTCAGCCGTAAAAGATTACTACAATCCGCCGGTAACCGTTTTAGGGTCGGAGAACGCAAAGGCCCTCGATATTATGGCAGATATTTACAGCAAAGTGGATGCCCCCATTGAGAAAACCGATGTAAAGGTTGCGGAGATAATCAAATACGTAAATAACTCCTACCATGCGCTGAAAATTACCTTTGCTAACGAAGTAGGAAACATTTGTAAGAAGCTGGATATCGACTCGCACAAGGTGATGGACCTTTTCTGTAAAGATACCCACCTTAACATTTCACCTTATTACTTTAAGCCAGGCTTTGCCTATGGAGGCTCCTGTTTACCGAAAGACCTTAAAGCGCTGAATACCATTGCCCACGATGCGTACCTGAATTCACCGGTACTTGAATCTATCGAGCGCTCGAATCAGAATCAGAAAAGAACGGCGC
>CAWIFH010000020.1:0-88223 GCA_963835365.1 uncultured Cytophagales bacterium | reverse complement strand
CTGTTCAGGAACCCGGCCGAACATGCTTTTTCTTTAATGAAGCAACATACCAGGTTCTCTGCCATGCAGGAGAAAGATCCTTTTGTTCTTAACTACATGGACTGGCTGGGCCACCATGAGTTTGGTTTGAACCAAAAACCTTTCTTTTTTGAAGATAGTGACTGCGCCAACCCTTATGAACAAGATTCTATTAATTACTGGCTTAGCCTGTGGGTCAACTACTACACAAAAGTTTTGCCTTTGCTGGAGGACAAAAACCTTATTTTAGTCCAATACAATGATTTGGCAGACAGTCCTAACGAGCTTCTTTCTGCGCTGGGCACAGCATTAAACCTTAAGCTGTCATTAAAAGGACTAGCCCCTTTTAAAAAGTCTGCTCTTCCTGAATTAGCGATTGACCCTGAGCTGGAAGAAAAATCGACCCGTTTATACCAGGAACTTGCCAGGCACAAATTAAAAGTTGAGCAATTAAAACCGACTGCACAAGGCAATTAATGTTTTCGCTGCACAGGCTTTCGTTCGCTGAGCAGTGCCCTTGCTAAAAAATAAAAGGCTAAAAAAGTTGAGGTTATGTCAACTTTTTTAGCCTTTTATTTTAATGAAGCAGCTTTAGCAGAAAAAGGATTTACTTCTTCAACCTGAATCCTGCCTGCTTAGCATTCGTCTGTAAAGTCTGAATTGTGTCGGTGCTGCAGGGAAGGCAGCAGCCCGCCGGCCAGAGATTCACCCGCGATAACAAACACTTCAGACAGACTCTGCTGAATACTTAAAACCAGCTTAGGATACTTTAACGCCTTTTTCTTTAAGGGCCTGCAGCATCGTTTCGCCAATGTTGGCTGGCGATTCCACTACATAAAGACCACACTCACGCATAATTTTCATTTTTGCCTCGGCTGTATCGTCGGCACCACCAATAATGGCACCCGCGTGGCCCATACGGCGGCCCGGAGGGGCTGTCTGGCCGGCAATAAAGCCTACTACTGGCTTGCTGTTTCCGGTTTTCTGAATCCAGCGGGCGGCTTCTGCTTCGTAGTTACCCCCAATTTCGCCAATCATTACAATGGCATCAGTTTCAGGGTCGTTCATTAACAGCTCCACGGCATCTTTGGTTGGGGTGCCAATAATTGGGTCGCCACCAATACCAATTGCAGTAGAAATACCCAAGCCGGCTTTTACAATCTGGTCGGCCGCTTCGTAAGTAAGCGTACCTGATTTAGACACAATACCAATACGGCCTTTTTTGAAAACGAAGCCAGGCATAATACCTACTTTCGCCTCTCCCGGAGTAATTACACCCGGGCAGTTAGGGCCAACAAGGGTCACATCTTTACCCTTCAGGTAGTTTTTAGCTACCATCATGTCTTTTACCGGAATTCCTTCAGTAATGGCAATAATTACTTTAATGCCTGCGTCGGCGGCTTCCATAATGGCATCGGCAGCAAAGGCCGGTGGTACAAATATGATAGATACATTGGCACCTGCTTTTTCCACAGCCTCGGCTACAGAGTTAAACACAGGCCTATCGAGGTGTTTTTGTCCACCTTTGCCAGGAGTTACACCACCTACTACGTTGGTGCCGTATTCGATCATTTGTCCTGCATGAAACGTACCTTCTGAGCCGGTAAAGCCCTGTACGATCACTTTAGAATCTTTATTTACTAGAACACTCATGCGCTGAAATTTTTATTTTGCACAAAAATAAAAGTTTTGATGGCTTAAACAAAGAATTTTGCTAAAGCCCTCCTATACCAGGCCCCGCAAATGCTGCAAGCTGCAGCAAATTTACCAGCCGATAATTGGAATGTTGTTTACCATTACGGGAAAAACAGCTCTGCCGATGGAATCAGCAATTAATAATGCCACAAGTAAGGCAATTATTCAGGGAGTATAATTAAGGCCAGCTGATAGCTCCTGCTCCCTTTAGAATTTAACGCTGGCGCCGTTGGACCTGGTTATAGCCGCCAGGGAAATAAGGCAAAGCTTATCTCCGGTGCCGCTTTCCTGCTAAAAAGCTTTGCCTTATCCCTCTCCCGTTCAATTCTTTAACAGCCAGGGGAAAACAAACTTAAACATAAATAGAAGAGACTGCCCTTTTGAAGACAGCCTCTTTTCATTTTTATAAAATTATATGGCAATTAGTAGCGGTAGTAATCCGGCTTGAATGGCCCTTTTACCTCCACCCCAATATACTCGGCCTGGTCCTGCGACAGCTCGTCGAGTTCCACACCTATGCGTGGCAGGTGGAAAGCAGCTACTTTCTCATCCAGGTGCTTAGGAAGGGTATAAACGGCGTTTTCGTATTTGCCATTGTTTTCCCACAGCTCCATTTGCGCAAGCGTTTGGTTGGTAAAGGAGTTCGACATTACAAAGCTTGGGTGGCCGGTAGCACAACCAAGGTTTACCAGGCGACCTTCGGCCAGCAGGATAATATCGTTTCCGTTTACATTATACAGGTCAACCTGAGGCTTAATGTTGTCGTGGGTATTGCCCCAGTTTTTCTTCAACCAGGCAACGTCAATTTCGTTGTCGAAGTGGCCGATGTTACAAACAATAGTTTTGTCGCGCATCAGCTCAAAGTGCTCCCCAGTGATGATATCTTTGTTACCGGTAGCCGTAACTACAATGTCGGCTTCCTTAACGGCATCCTTCATTTTCTTAACTGCAAAACCGTCCATGGCAGCCTGCAGCGCACAAATAGGATCAATTTCCGTAACAGTTACCCGCACACCTGCTCCGCGAAGAGAAGCGGCAGAACCTTTACCTACATCGCCATAACCAGCCACTACGGCTGTTTTACCGGCAAGCATTATGTCGGTTGCACGACGAATGGCATCTACCAGCGATTCTTTACAGCCATACTTGTTGTCGAACTTCGACTTGGTAACCGAATCGTTTACGTTTATGGCAGGCAATGGAAGCGTTCCTTTGCGCATGCGCTCATACAGGCGGTGTACGCCGGTAGTAGTTTCTTCAGAAAGACCTTTAATATCTTTTACAAGCTCAGGATAGCGATCCAGCACCATATTGGTAAGGTCACCGCCATCGTCCAGTATCAGGTTCAGTGATTTTCCGCCTTCAAAAGCAAAAAGGGTCTGCTCAATACACCAGTCAAATTCTTCTTCTGTCATTCCCTTCCAGGCATATACCGGAATACCGGCTGCAGCAATCGCGGCGGCGGCATGGTCCTGGGTAGAAAAAATGTTACAGCTCGACCAGGTAACTTCTGCACCAAGCTCCACCAGTGTTTCAATAAGCACGGCCGTTTGAATGGTCATGTGAAGGCAGCCTGCAATACGTGCTCCTTTGAGTGGCTTGCTGGCGCCATACTCTTCACGAAGCCCCATTAGCCCTGGCATTTCTGCCTCAGCAAGTCTAATTTCTTTTCTTCCCCAGTCAGCCAGGGAAATGTCTTTAACTTTGTATTTTTCTTTCGTTTCTAACATTGATCTAAAAATTTTTCAGCCTAATTTACAAAATTACTAAAAAGTTGCGGAGCAAGCAAAACAGCGGTAATTCCGATGGAATACCAAAGAGTATTACATCAGACAGAGTATAGAACAGATTTATGCAAAAGGAAGATGGTATGGTTTCTTTTCCTTCAAGGAGCCAATTCAGCCCCTCCTATATTTAATCCTGATTCTTATTTTACAAACACTTGCTTCGATTAAAAACCGGTGTTATTAAATATTGTTCTTAAAAAGAAGGTAAAATCTTTAATTCATTACATAAAAAGCCTATACCTCCTCCCGGCCAAAGCAGCTATTCTTTTTAGTTACAGGTTTTTACACCTAACATAGCTGTTCAAAATACACTTCAGCTTTTTATGAATCTAATGGATAGATTTTACAACCTGTCAATCGACAAAAAGGTTGGGCTTTTCTTTGGGCAGCTAATTGTCCTGGTTATCGTAACCTACCTGCTCATTACGTATGCCAATACCCACCTGCGGGTTACCGGGGCCTCTTTAGAAATTGCCCGCCGCAATCAAACAGTAAGTTTACAGCTGGGCTACATGGCCCCTAACCTTGCTGCAGGCCATCAGGCATTCCAGCCTAAAATAGCAGAAGCAATTAAGGAGTTTGAACAAAACCAGCTGCTGTTACAAAAAGGAGGGGATATCGTTATTTCTGAATCAATGGTAAGCCTCCCCCCTATTCCGGAAGAGCTTAATACTTCTTTTAATAAAACCGAGAAACAGTGGGCCGCTTATAAAAGCCATTTACAGGCACTCCTCCAGATGGGGAGCGAGAAGGATCTTGCCGACAAAGAAGCTATGCTGGCACTGGATAATATTCGGGAACAAACCCCGGTATTACTTGCGGCAACCAAAGATTTTGCCAACGAATACGTACGTATTTACATCCGGACCCAAACGCGTATACACCTGGTCATTTTCAGTCTTTGCCTCCTGAATTTACTATTCCTTATTAGTGGAATTTTTCTTATGAAAAAGCTGGTTTCCCGCCCTTTGAAGAACCTGATAAGAGCCGCAGAGGGAATAGATAAGGGGAACCTGCAGTTTGAGTTCACTTACACCTATAACGACGAAGTAGGCTCTTTAGGAAAGCGCCTTAGAATTTTAAAGGAGAACCTGAAAGAAACCACCGCTTTTGCCCATAGTATCGGCCAGGGAAGGTTTGAACATGAGTTTGAGGCCAAAGGCGAAGAAGATGAGCTTAGCCTGGCCCTGCTCGATATGCGCACCAGCCTAAAAAAGGTAGCAGAAGAAGACAGACGCAGAAACTGGACAAACGAAGGCATGGCAAGCTTTAGTAACCTCTTGCGCAACCAGTACAAAAATGTGGAAGAGATGGCCGATGCCACCCTTTCCTTCCTTGTTAAGTACCTGAATGCTAACCAGGGCAGCTTTTTTACACTCGAAAAAACAGACCATGAGCAGGAGCTTCGTCTTATAGCCGCTTATGCATATAACCGAAAGAAATACCTCAACAAAACCATTGCCATTGGCGAAGGGCTGGTGGGCCAGGCGGTGCTGGAAAAAGACTCCATATACCTTACCGAAATTCCGGATAACTACATTAGAATTCGCTCCGGCCTGGGCGAAGCAAGCCCGACCAATGTGCTTATAATGCCGCTCATGATAAATGAAGAAGTGTTTGGGGTACTTGAGCTGGCTTCCTTCCACCGCTTCGAGCAATACCAGGTTGATTTTGTAAAAGAGCTTTCCGAAAGTATTGCCTCCAGCTTGTCGAACGCTCACACAAACGAACAAACCAAGCATTTACTTGACCGCTCCCAGGAAATGACCCTGCAGCTGAAGGATCAGGAAGAAGAAATGCGCCAGAACCTCGAAGAGATGCTGGCCACCCAGGAAGAGATGGAACGAAAAAATAAGGAGCTGGAGGTTATTGAGCAAAGATTTAACCAACTGTCGGAAAACCTCGATGGCATGCTCTACCAGCTTGTATTAAGGCCCGACAGGAGCAGCCGCTTTTTATTTGTTAGCGCAGGTGCTTATAAGCTGCTGGGCTTTACCCCAGAAGAAATGGTAAGCGCACCAAATAGCACCAGCATACTAAAAATAGCCGAAGAACATAAAGCAGGATTCCAGGAAGCACTAACCTTTTCGGCCCAAAAACAAACCAGCTTTAAGTGGGAAGGGAAAATTTATACAAAAACAGGCCAGCTGAAATGGATAAGTGCGCGCAGCCAGCCCCTGCATTATGCAAATGGTGAAATTGTCTGGAATGGACTAATAACCGATATTACAGAACTAAAAGAAAAGGCTTCTGCTTAAAAGTTTTTGTTTAACACTGTAAATACTGTTAAAACGTAGCGCGTTTGGCAGTTCATCCTTCGCAGGCTGAACTGCCAAACGCGTTTTACTTTTAGCGGTCTACCTCATAGCTTTTTCTTTGGGCCCATTGCGTGGCCGGGTAGGCCAGTACCCCATGTACAATAATTGACAGTAAAATAGTAAAGGCTGCAACCGCCCATATGGCATGCGTGTTGTCGGTAGTAAAAACCCCGTAGCTCAGGCCATAGGCAAGGTAATAAAAAGACCCGATGCCCCTGATGCCAAAAAAGCTCACCAGCCATTTCTCCCTTCCTGTAAGGCTGGTACCAAGCAGCCCCAACCAACCTGCCAGCGGCCGGATAACCAATATAAACACTCCTCCCGCAATGGCGCCGGGCCAGGTCAGGTATTCGAATAAGCCTGCCGAAATTACAGCGCCAAAAAGCAGTAAAATAATTACAATCAACAGCCTTTCCAGCTGGTCGGTAAAGTTGTGCAGTTCTTTACGGAATTCCACCTTAACGTTTTCGCCCGAACTTTCATTTGTTTTCCTCCTGGAGAAGATGAGTGCCCCAATAAATACTGCCAGAAATCCATAGCCATTCAATATTTCAATAATTCCATAGTTTAGTAAGGTAAGCGCTAAGGATACAAAACCATCTGACACATTGGTTAGCTCCAGTCGCTGAAACAGCACAAAAATGCGCCTGAACAACAAACCAAGCAGCCAGCCGCCCACAATTCCCACGCCCAGCTTATACAATAGCTTGTTCAGCACCCAGTCTTCCATTACTGTTCCTAAATCGTTGTAGGTAGCCAGCAAAATCGCCAGGTATACCAATGGAAAGGCCAGGCCATCATTAAAGCCTGCCTCGGCAGTAAGAAAGAATTTATCGTGGTGTTTGTCTTCCTTTCCCGGCGGGCCTACCTGTACATCGGCTGCCAGCACCGGGTCGGTTGGCGAAAGCACCGCCCCAAGCAGTACGGCCCCTGCTAAGCTAAAGCCGGCAAAGGCATAGGAAATACCAAAAAACAAGCCAAAGCTCACCACCATGGCCACAATCAGTAACCGGAAAAGCTGCCGCCAGTTTTTCCACTGCAAAGAACGTTCTATTTTAAGCCCCACACCTGCCAGGGAAACAATTACACAAAACTCGGTAAGCCGCACCACCAGCCGGCTGTTAAGGTAAGGCAGGGGATCCGGAATGTTTAAGGGCAGCCGGTAAAGCAGGAACCCAAGAATAACATAAAAAATCGGGTACGAGAGTGGCTTATTTTTTAACAGGTTGGGCAACCAGGTAACGCCAAGAATAGCAATGCCCAGTAAAATGATGGCCAGGTTATAGAAATCAATCTTCATAAAGGTTTAGTTCAGCCTCCCTCGCTAACCCGCAAAACAAAAGGATGTTCAAACCTTGCTTTCAGCAGCAGCCTTTTTAGTGGATAAATTCTATTTCTTTTATCCAGAAATACTGCACCTCATCCTTGTTCGTGCATACAGCCAGTCGCCCCACTTTGTCGATACCAATAATTTTTCCGGTAAAAAAAGTTGCGCCGCTGCGAAAAGTATGCGACTCTCCCAGCCAGTACAGTCGGCTTAGGTAGGTTTGCCTCAGCTCCTGCCTTTTTCCTCCTTTCAGCTGCAAATAACGGTGTTCCAGCTTTAAAATAAGCTTTTCCAGCACTTCGGTACGGGAGAATTCGCGCCCTGCCACCACGGCCAGGGAGCTTGCCTGCGAACTCTCAAAAACTTTTTGATTAACATTCAGGCCTATTCCTATAACACTCCACTCTATTGCTGCGTTTTTTAAAGTATTCTCTATGAGAATTCCGCCCAGTTTTTGCTGATAAAAATAAATGTCGTTTGGCCACTTAATAAAAGCACCGGAAGGCAGTAAATCTGTCAGGAGATCAAAAATGGCAAGGGATGTGATAATGTTTAGGTAGAACTGTTCCTGTATTTGCAGGAATGAAGGCTTTAATAGTACGGAAAAAGTTAAATTCTGGCCCGCAGCGGCCTCCCAGCGGTTCCCCCGCTGTCCACGCCCGGCTGTTTGATGCTCAGTAGCTATAATTGTTCCCTCTGTTACAGTTTGCTGCACCAACATTTCGGCAGCTACCGAATTAGTAGAATGACACTCTGGCAGGTTAACAAGCCTCTTGCCCAGAAAAAGTGTTTGGGTAAAAATATTATCCAACTATTTAGTAAATTTGTTGAGCAATTTAAAAACCCGCAATGGAAGATAAAACAAATTCAGATTATTTAAAATCTCTTATTATAGAAGGCATGCAGGATAAGAAAGCTACGGATATTGTAGTGCTGGACCTTAAAAAAGTAAAAAATGCAATAGCCGATTATTTTATTATTTGCACTGGTAACTTCCGATACTCAGCTCGATGCCATCAGCGATTCCGTAGAAGAAAAAGTATATAAGAAACTGAAGCAACATGCCTGGCATAAGGAAGGCAAGCAAAATAAAGAGTGGGTACTGATCGATTATGTAGATGTGGTAGCCCATGTTTTCAAAAAAGACAGGCGCGATTTCTTTGCGCTGGAAGACCTATGGGGCGATGCTGTACTTACCGAGGTAGCGGAATAAGTTTGCCCCTTCCAATTATATTTAATCACTCATTATTTTTTTAACTACCCAAATTCATTATAAATACTAATGGCAGATAAACCCAATCGTAAGAAACTAATCCCAAAACCACCGCAAAAACCAAACTACCAGGCCTATATTATTATTGCCCTGCTGGTACTGATTTTTGGTGTGCTTTGGCTGAGCCGAAGTAGCTCTACTGTGCCAACTACCCACCGCCAGTTTGAGCAAATGATGAAAGCCGGCGATGTTAAAAAGGTACTTCTGATTGCCAATCAGGATTTAGTAGAGATTACCCTGACCCATGAAGCCCTGAAAGAAGGCAGTGCATCAGAAAGCACTGGAGGAACGTAGATTACTTACTGTAAACGATGGACCGCATTACCGCCTGAAAATAAGCAGCGATGAAGTGTTTGTTCGTGCAGTTTGAAGACATTGAAGAAAACCTTCCTGAAGAATACCAGGTGGGTTATGAGGTGGATGAGCGCACCGATATCACCAACATGATCTACCAGCTGGGGTATTCCTTTTCCTGATTTTGTTTGGCTTCTGGTTCCTGATGCGCCGCATGACCGGCGGCGGAGGTCCCGGCGGACAGATTTTTAACATTGGCAAGTCGAAAGCAGCCCTGTTTGATGCGGAGAACAAGGTAAAAATTACCTTTAACGATGTGGCCGGTCTGGACGAGGCCAAGGAAGAAGTACAGGAAATTGTTGAATTCCTGAAAAACCCGGGCAAATTCACCAAACTGGGTGGTAAAATACCAAAAGGAGCCTTATTGGTAGGCCCTCCGGGCACCGGTAAAACCCTTTTGGCAAAAGCCGTAGCCGGCGAAGCAGACGTGCCGTTCTTCTCCCTTTCCGGATCCGACTTTGTGGAAATGTTTGTTGGTGTAGGTGCTGCCCGTGTACGCGACCTGTTTAAGCAAGCCAAAGGAAAAAGCACCTTGTATTATCTTTATCGATGAGATTGATGCCATTGGCCGTAGCCGTGGCCGCGGCGCCATGCCGGGCAGCAACGACGAGCGCGAAAATACGCTGAACTCGCTGCTGGTAGAAATGGATGGTTTCTGCCACCGACTCCGGGGTAATTATCCTGGCTGCCACCAACCGCCCCGATATTCTGGACTCTGCCCTGCTGCGCCCGGGCCGTTTCGACCGCCAGATCAGCATCGACAAGCCGGACATTATTGGCCGTGAAGCGATCTTTAAAGTGCACCTGGAGCCCTGATTACAGCTGGCCGAAGATGTAGACGCCAAAAAACTGGCCGCCCAGACGCCGGGCTTTGCCGGTGCCGAAATTGCCAACGTTTGTAACGAAGCTGCCCTTATTGCTGCCCGCCGCGACAAGACCAGCCGGTGGACCATGCAGGACTTCAATGATGCGATAGACCGCGTAATTGGTGGCCTGGAGAAGAAAAACAAGATTATTTCTCCGGAAGAGAAGAAAATTGTGGCCTACCACGAAGCAGGCCACGCCGTAGCCGGCTGGTTCCTGGAGCATGCCGATCCGTTGGTAAAAGTAAGTATTGTGCCGCGCGGGGTTGCCGCCCTGGGTTATGCGCAGTACCTGCCGAAAGAGCAGTTCCTGTATCAGACCGAGCAGCTGATCGACGAAATGTGCATGACCCTGGGCGGACGTGCCGCCGAAGAGCTTATCTTTCGGTAAAATTTCGACCGGCGCCCTGAGCGACCTGGAGCGCATTACCAAACTGGCTTACAGCATTGTATCGGTTTATGGCATGAACGATAAGATTGGAAATATTTCGTTTTACGATCCAAAGCAAAACGAATACAACTTTAATAAGCCATATTCCGAAGCTACTGCGCAAACCATCGACGAAGAGGTAAGACTAATTGTCGAAAAGCCTATCAGCGTACCAAAACCTGCTTCACTCCAAGATAAATGAGCTGGAAATTATAGCGAAAGTACTACTGGAAAAAGAAATAATTTACCAGAACGATCTTGAACGTCTTATTGGTCCACGCCCGTACGGCGGACAAACGACTTATCAGAAGTTTACCAACGGCTGAGCTGGAAACGACGGTACAGCCACCGGATGCCACTACGGTTCAGGAAAAGAAAGAAGAAGAGGAAGAGCAGGGAAACACTAAAAACAATCCTTCCTCCTCTGAAAACGGCCAGGGCAAAACCATAAAGCCTGAAGACAGAAGCAATAAGCGATAGGCCAACCCTACCCGAAAATCCCTCATAAAAGATCAGGCCGCTTTCGCCTGATCTTTTCTTTTGCATATAAATTACCATTGCCCGCAATCATGAATCTGCAGCCCATACAGCTACAAAAAGGTAAAAAAGCTATATTTTGCATCCGACTTTCATTTAGGCGCTCCCAACCACCGGCAAAGCCGGCAGCGCGAAAAAAAAATTGTTCGCTGGCTGGAGGAACATCGAGGCCGATGCCCAGGCCGCTATTCCTGATGGGCGACCTGTTCGATTTTTGGTTCGAGTATAAACATGCAGTACCAAAGGGCGGTGTACGCCTGCTGGGCAAGCTGGCCGCACTAAGCGATGGTGGTTTACCCATTGTGGTGTTTAGCGGCAACCACGATATGTGGATGAAAGACTACTTTCCGCAGGAGTTCGACATTCCGGTATATCATCAGCCGCGGCAAATAAGCATTAACGGTAAACAGATGCTGCTTGGCCATGGTGATGGACTGGGCCCTGGTGACCGCCGTTTTAAGCTCCTGAAGCGGGTTTTTCGAAATCCGCTAAGTATATGGCTATTTGGCAAGGTGCATCCCGACCTTGGCATAGGAATTGCAAATGCCTGGTCGAAAACCAGCCGGGCCAGCCACATGGAAAAAGACAATGTTTTTTTAGGAGATGATGAATGGCTGCTGGCTTACTGCAAGGAGGTAGAGCAGCAGCAGCATCACGATTTCTATATATTCGGCCACCGCCACCTGCCGCTGAATTTAGAAGTAAGCCCCGGCAGCCGCTACATTAACCTGGGAGAATGGCTAAGCCATTTTACCTACGGGAGCTTCGACGGCCAGGAGTTTTCATTAAACAAATTTGACGATGAAAGCTAAATGTCTTGTTTTGCTGTTGGCCTGCCTCTGGATGAGCTTTGCAGTCCATGCACAGCAATGGAGCCCGCTTCCCACTTACCCAACAGAAAGGCTTACGGCAGTTTCGGCCGATATGCATGGCAAGGTTTACCTGGCGACCGCCGAAGGAGAACTTAAAAGCTATTCCCCTACAGGAGAGCTGCTCTACACTTTTTCTCCGCAGTCGGCCAGCTACTTTAATTCACTGGAGGCGCGATCGGGCATGCAAATATGGGCGTTCGACGAAAACCGGCAGCAGCTGCATGTTTTCGACCGCTTCCTCAACCAGGTAAGCAGCCAGCAGTTGCCCCCCACCGTTTTTGGGTATGCCAGCGCCGCAAGCCCTGCTGCCGGCAACGCGCTTTGGGTGGCCGACATCAGCGATATGCAGCTAAAGCAGTGGCGCACCGATACCCGGCAACTCCTGTCATCTTTCAGGCTAAACCTGCTAAAAGAGCCGCCAACAGCAATTAAGGCATTAAAAGAGTATCAGCATAAACTTTATCTCTTTAGCCCCTCCCGGCTTTATATATTTAACCAGCTTGGCGCTTATGAACAAACCCTTCCGCTACCGGAATGGAAAAGTTTTACTTTTGCCGACAATCACCTCCTGCTCCTAAGCACCGAAGGACTCCGGCGAATTTCTCTTTATTCGGGAAAAACAGACCACCTCCCCCTGCCATCTGAAGCTAACTACCAACTGCTTTTATATGCCAATGGCCTGTATTATTTCTTTTCAGATACCCAAATAGAGACTTACCGGCTGCTTCCCTGATTCGCTGACGGAAGCTCTCCCGAAACAGATAAACCGGCAGACCAGTTAACCGCTGCCCGGGCTTTCTGGTATTTAGCTGCTGTGGAAAAAAACTTTTGCCGGGCTTCAAGCAATTTTGTTTCACGCTGGTTTACCAGAAAAAGAGAGCTTTCTCCCGCACTAAATTTTTCAAGCTCCCCGGCCAGCAGTATTTCATAACTGGCTACTACTCTTTGCTGTGCTAAAAACAGTTGCTGAAGGTTTAAATAGTCGTTATAAGCCTGTTGCAAAACTATATTCACCACCCGCTGCTGCTGGTTCAGCTCCAGAAGGGTGCGCTGCTGTTTTACCCGGTTAAGCTGTAATTTGGCACGCTCTTTTCGGAGCAGGAGCGGAAAAGAAAAATTCAGGCCGAGTTTATAGTTTTCGCTGAACACCTGCGGGCTGGCTTCGCTTAGCAACTGGCCGGGCTGGTTCAGGTAGTTGTACTGCACGTTTACAAGTGGTTTCAACAATTCGCGGTAAAGCCGCTCACTCACTTCGATTTGCTGCAGCTTTACGTTAAGCTTACGCAGCTCCGGATGGTTTTCGGTAGCAAGCGTTGCCAGCTCCTCTAGCGACTGCAGCGGAATGGGCTGTAGCTGTGTTATTTCTTCAGGAATGGTACCAGCGGCCGGCAGCAGGGGCTCTCCTTCTTCGCTCCATAAATGGATGGAAAGTTGCAGCAAAGCGTTCTGGTAGTCGAGCTGGCTTTGGGCAAGGTCAATCTGGCGGCTTTGCAGAATAATTCCTGCTTCTACCGAATCGATGGGAGCTGCGTCTCCCGCCAGCACGCCTTCCTGTATTCCTTGGAAACGAAAAAGAGCAAGTTCGACTCCTTCCTGGCTAATACGCAACTGCTGAAAGGCCAAAGCCCAGTTCCAGTAATCCTTGGCCGCTTCGTAAAGAAGCTTATTTAAATATTTTATTCGCTCCGCTTCGGCCAATTCTGTCCCGAGGCGGGCAATACGGAGGTCGGTTCGGCGGGCATCGGTAAACAAGCCCTGGCCCAGCGGCAGGCTTATGCCGGCATACAAAAGACCGGCTTCGGGCACCTTATTCTGGGGGTTAAGATAGGTGCCACTGTTTTCCTCATAGCCGACTTTTAAATCAGCATTTACCAGCGTCGGGATTTTAAGCTCACTTTTCCAGGTGGTAAAATAATTTTTGTCTGTAAAAACTTTCTCTTCATAATCCGACTGGAGCTTAGGGTCAAAGGCGCCCCGGGCTTCTCTTATCTGAAGGGCGGCCTCTTTTGTAAGCAGGCCAGCCTGCTTTACCTGCGGGTGGTACTCCAGTACACGCTCATACAAAGCCTCGAGTGGAAATATAAGCGCGCTATCCGGTTCCTGCTGGCCAACAGCCGAAACAGATAGCAGGCATCCGCACAAGCTTAAGCCAGATACCATCTTTTTAGACAAGCCCTTGCCAACCATCATTTACTTGCTTTTTTTTCATAATTTCCCTCAGGTGCTTCTTTTAAGCTGGGAGGAAAGGCATTTAGCTGCCGCCATATTTCGTACCACACCGGCACCTCATCCAACATTACCCAGCCATTTACACCAGAGCCTAAGCGCAATTGTTCCGGCCAGGGTTCCTCCTCCGGATCCGGCACTACCAGAATTCTGTACTTATTTTGCTTTGCCGGGCTTTCAACATAATCAATTACCCGAACAATGCCCCCAAAAGTACCTACTGCCACGCTGGGCCAGCCACTAAACTGCAGGGCCGGCCAGCCTTCAAACTCCAGCCGCACCTTGCGCCCAACCGACAGCAAGGGCACATCCATAGGCCGTACATAAAGCGCTGACGCCATTTCGGGCGATACCGGCATAACGGTAACCACAGGCTCTCCTTCTTTAATAGTTTCGCCTATACCTGCTTTTTGTGCCTGCACAATAAAACCCGACTGCGGGGCCTTCAGGTAGTAGTTCTCGTTGCGGATGCGGACATTGGCATACTCATTCCGGACTTTTGCCAGCGCTCCCTGGCTTTCGAACACCTCCGACAGGGTGGCATTTAGTTCGGAGCGGGCCTTACTTACCTTTTCCTGGAAATCGGTTTCCACCGAGTTTAGTTCAATGCGGGCGTTCATCAGCTCGTTTTGAGAAACCAGGTACTTGTTTTCCTGGGCCATAAGTTTGGCCGTACTTTCCTGGAACTTCAGGCTGCGGCTTTCAAGCTCGGTACGGGATTTAAGCCCTTTTTCAAAGAGCCCCTGCTGGCGCTCCAGTTGCTGCCGGGCAATTTCGTACTGCGCGCGCTCGGCCACCAAATCGGCACTATCGCTTTTAAGCTTTAAGCGGGCCTGCTGAAGCTTGTTTCTGGTTTGGGCAAGCTTTAGCTGGAGGTTTTCCCGCATGGCCTGTATCTGATCGCGGAGGGCACGTGCTTTTTCCTCCTTACTGGCAATAGTAGATTCTTTGGCGGCCATTTGCTCGCCCAGGCGATTAAGCAGTTCAGGATCGAAGAACTTTTCCTTTACCTCGGAGAGACGTAAAAGGGTATCGCCCTTCGACACCCGCTGCCCTTCACTAATATACCATTCCTCAATACGGCCGGCAATGGCCGATTCTACGGTTTGCGGCCGGTCGGCCGGGTCGAGGGCCGTTACAGCGCCTGCGGCACGAATATTCTGCTGCCAGGGTAAAAACATGGCAATAAAAAGAAGAATGAATACTCCTATGAGCCAGCGGGCAAGCAGTTTACCAGCCTTGGGGGTTTGTAAAACCTTTAAAGCCGACAAGTGCTCTTCTGCTACAGCGCTTTTAACTCTGTTTGATGATAAATTCAGCATATTTAAAAACTAATTGACAGGCGCTCCGGCCTGATGGCCAGCGGCTAAAATTTATTCAGCCAGCCTTGTTCTTGTAACGCCTGGAAGCTATTTTCGGCTGCCACTTTTCCTGCTTTCAGGAAAAAAATACGCTGGCAGGCCTGCAGCACAATCGGATCGTTCGAAAAAGCCAGCAGCGTCCAGGAACGCTGCTGGCTAAACAGTAATTCTATTAGCTGGTGCTTATCCTCCAGGGCAAACCCAGAAAAGTAATCGTTCAGGATGAGCATACGGGGCTTTTTAGCAATGCAACGGGCGAGAATTAGTTTTTGGGCAATTGTAAAAGGCAGCCCCTGGCCACCACTGGTAACATGGGTGTGGAGGCCATCGGGCAGGCTGTTAACAAAATCATCCAGCCCAACAAGGGCAATGGCCTCCACCACTTCCGGGTAGTGGATATCCGGCTTACCAACGCCTACATTATCCAGAATAGTCCCGTCGAAAATATCTTCGTGAGAGATGTTTTTGGCCACATAGTCGCGCATGTTTATCAGGTCGAGATCGCGGTAAGAAAACCCGTTAATGGCTATAGCTCCTTCGAAATCGGTATAAATACCTGCAAGCACATTGGCCAGGGTAGTTTTACCCGATTGGTTTATCCCTGTAATGCCTACTTTAGCACCTGCCTGCACTGCCATATTTATACCCTTTAGAGCAGCGCCTCCCTTGCCATAACTGTAGCGGAGGTCTGTTACTTTTAATTGTAAGCCGCCCTTCATATAGGTAGGTGGAATATTAATGCCGCGGTTCCGCTCCAGTGGCAGGTCCGTTACGTTCCCTATTTTTTCTACCGCCGTAAGCAAATCATATACGGTGTCCAGGTAGGTAATAATTTTTTCTACCGCATTAAGAATAAGAATTACAATAATTTCTGAAGCCACAAACTGCCCCAGGGTAATTTGCCTGTCTATAACCAGCAGGGTACCTATAATTAGCAATCCGCCGGTAATAAAAGTTTTGAACAGCACCAGGTAACGATACTGGCTCATGAGCACCCTAAAATGATCGTTCCGGTAATGTAAGTAGCTGTTTACAAAGCGGTCGGCTTTGCGCATAGGCAAGCTGGTGTTTCCTGCCATTTTAAAGGCTCCCAGTGTGCGCGCCAGCTCTTCAAGCCAAAAAGCAACCTTGTACTTATATTTCGATTCTACCAGCGACGACTTCAGCCCGGCAGAGCCGGTCAGGTAAAAAATAACCCAAAAAATAGCCACCAGCACCAGTCCGAAGAATATAAAGAAGGGGTGGTAGAAGGCCAGCAGAATAAGGCCAAAGAGAATCTGGAGCAAAGCCGACGAAATATCAATAAGCAACTTGGGCAGCCCCTTCTGGATAGTAAGAATATCGAAAAAGCGGTTCATGAGCTCCGGGGCATACTGTTCCCGGATACTTTCCATTTTTATCCGCGGAATACGGAACGAAAACTCATAGGCCGCTTTGGTAAACACCCGCCGTTGCAGCACTTCCACCAGGTTAAACTGCATAATTTGCAGCCCGCCGTTTACAAGAACGGCCAGAATAACCCCGGCAATAAGGATGATTACAGAGCTAAATACCAGACCGCCGGAAATAAGCCCTATAATAGCCTGAATACCCAGCGGCAGGGCCAGGCTTATAATGCCCCCAAAAATGGCAAATACATAAATATAAAATATATCTTTTCGCTCTGTAGACAAGAGCCTGTAAAGGCGCCTTACGGGCGAGAATTGTCGCTGCTCCCCTTCAGATGAGCTATCACTTACCAGGCTATCGAAAGAAATAGCCGCCATAAAATGAACCTGTCCGGCTGCATTGCGATACAGGTTTACTGCAGAAGGAGCCTCCTTCCTGCTTTCGGTACTGCCGTTTTCGCGAAAATAGGTAAGCTTCCATTTCCCCCCTTCTGCCGACAGAATGGAAACCGGCACCACCCCTTCGGGGGTGTCGGCGTAGGCCAGCAGGGGAATGTCTATATCCTTTACGTATTGCGGAAATTCCTTTTCGGCTAAATCATTTTCTATAAAAATAATATGAGCCCGGCCTCCGGCCTCTACCAGGTCGTGCGAAAACTCAGCAACCTCTTCTCTTGTATAGGGCGGATGATAAGGCTCTTCTTCTCCTTTATCGGGCCTGGTAAAAGTAGGTTTTAAGAAGGCTTTGTAATGCGCTACAATTTCAAATATTTGCCGGTTGTTCATTTTTGGTGTTTAAGAGATTGCACTTATCATGCAACATTGCTGCGAAAATACAACACAAATGTGAGGCCTGCAGCCCAAACCTGACAATTTTTTCACCTGATGTAAACAAAGAAACACTCCCTTCGCCCAATTTGCCTTGTATTCAAAAAGTATCCTGGCTTTTGCTGTCGGTAATGGCCGGCACGATCTTTCCTGTATTTTCTATGAAAGCTACTCCATCCTGCCTTGGTGTAGTAGCGAACATAGCACCCCCATGTTCACTTATTTCCCACCTGCCATATGCAAGGAAAGACCTGCCAGCCACAGAATTAATTTTCCCCTAAACTCTACTCTTAGAGCTCAGTTAAGTTAATAACAGACAGGTAAACAGGCATACCAAAGGTAATATTAAACGGAAAGGTAACTGCCAGGGCCATAGGCAAAAACAAGCCGGGATTGGCTTTGGGAACTGCCATTTTCATCGCGGCCGGCACCGCAATATATGATGCGCTTGCCGCTAATATGGCAAACATAAACCTGTTTCCTATATCCGCTGTAACCAGCCCGCTTAGCACCGCAACCATGCAGCCATTAACCAATGGAATTATAACTGCAAAAAGCATGGTAAACCAACCGCTTTTAATAAAATCGCCCAGCTTTCGCCCACTTACCAGGCCCATATCCAGCAGGAAAATCGCCAAGAAACCTTTAAAAATATGGTTGGTAAATGGCTCTATACCCAAAGCCTGCTTTTCACTCGCCAATAATCCAATTAGTAAACTACCCAGTATTAACACCACGCTTCCATTGGTAAAAGAGTGGCTAACTAATTGGTACATGCTGGGTGCGCCTGTATCCTTTTTACCAAAAAGTTTTATCAGGCTTACTCCAATAATAATGGCAGGCGCTTCCATTAAAGCCATTACGGCGACCATGTGGCCACTGAACGAAATATTCTGGATTTCTAAAAAGGAGACAGCGGTTACAAAGGTTACCGCACTAATAGAGCCGTAGGCAGCTGCTATTGCACCCGCATTTTCCGTACTAAGTTTCCTTTTTAAAATAAAAAAGGTGTAGGCAGGAATGGCCACCGAAAGCAAAATGCCAAACAAAATAGCCCAGATTATCCCCAGATTAAAGTTACTGTGGGCCAGTTCCTGCCCGCCATTAAACCCAATGGCAAATAAGAGGTACAACGAAATAAATTTGGATGAAGCCTCCGGTATTTCTAAATCGCTTTTAATGCGAACAGCTACTATCCCTAACACAAAAAACAGTAAAGCCGGACTGGTAAGATTATCAATTAATAAGTTCAAGTTCATTTACAGCTCACATTAAGCTCTACACCTATTTCTTTTATTTTACCTGCTCTTTTTGTGGTAAGGAGGCCCTTCAGCCTAACTTTCGCCCGAACAATGGCTATTAGCAGCAATCCATTAGAAAGAATTTCAAAAAACTGTCGTCGAACATTCAATTCGGCCAGCCTTTTCTTCTTTTCCAGGAGTGTGTTTTCTGCCATAACAGTGGAATTATTTTCTATCAGCAGATGGAGCAAAACCTGTTCAGCAGCAGTTCCAAGGCCTTCCCTCTTCTCTAAAACACTTTCTAATAAGCAACAGGAGGTATCGTTGACAATAAAAATTTCTGTAACAGCCTCTCTTTCTATAAAGTCCGCTATTGCTTCTGCATAAGCTACTTCATGGAAATCGAACACCGCTCCCAGGGCTGTAAGGAAGAAGACATCTTCGCCAAATCTGTCTTTAATGAAATGCTCCAGCTGGCAATTCGGACAAACAAGAAACAACTTTTTATTCATTTTTCAGGGGTTACAGTTATTGCAAAACATCGGGTCTTCAGTATTTATTTTATGCGGATACCTCTCTTCGCAGGAGAAGGCGCATCCTTGGCAGGTATAGCGGTAGCTGAGAACAGAAAGGGTGGGAGAACCGCAAAGCCTGCAGGGAAGCCCCGCATTGGCGCTGCTTACCCCAAAACCGGGAGCTTTGCATTGAGGGCAGCACGACTGGATTTTTTCAAGCAGGTTTTGAGCAGCCTTCTTTATCACCTTCATTCTGCTGGGATTATTTAAGGCCCTCATGTCGGTTTCTGCATATACGCTGCCATGCCTTTCGAATAATTGCCTGAAAGAAGTTTTTAGCTGCCCCCAGTCCTTTATCCCTTTTATCACCCCAACATGCGCTGATTTGGCTTCACGGAGTATTAAAGCATGCGAAGGAAATTGTACCCTTTCGGCAAAGGCTATCAATTGCTTTTCTGTATTTACCGCTGTTCCATTAAAATTGGTTTTTGTGCTTAACGCGCTGCCTACAATTTCCAAATCATCTTTTTTGTCGATGAATACAAGTATTTCCTCATTAACATACCCACCAAAAAGAGAGGGATGCGAGCCGAAAGAGCCTTCGCTGGCAATTCCCAAATCGGCATTGCTTAACTCCATTGCCTGCAGGCATTTGTTTCTGGCTGTACTTACAGGATCTGTCTTTCTTTCCCGCTCTCCCGTAAATGTGCCGAATGCATCGGTATCGAAATTGTCGGGCACAAAACAGCTTACCCCTAAAGATTCTTCAAAGACAGGTGCTATCAGCTGTTCTTTTTTATGCTTGGTCGCAATCACCAACTGCCTGCCGCTGAATTTATTCATATAGCCTTAGCCGCTACTATCTCAAGGATATAATGATTTCCGAAGCTAATTTTACCTTCCTGTTTTCCTCCAGGGCCTGCTGCATAAAGGCAAACATTTCTTCCTGTGCTTCCCGCAGTTCTGCCACTCTCTTTTTCGAATCCAGGTCGGGATTTCCAAAACGTTCCTGGGAACTGAAATCCTTTTGGCAATGAAATTCAATTTTACTTCTCAACAAACTATAAAGTACCTCCCGGGCCTCCTCGGGGCTAAACTCCCCTGCTATCAGCTTAATTGTTTTCATTTTCTGTATGGTTTTCTTTAACATTTTCTTTTGCATGGGCCGACCTGGCGGATAGGAAACGAAGCAGGATTAAACAGGCGAATAATAACAAGGCTTTACCCAGTTCCTGCAGGAGAACCTCCTGACTGCTAAAGGTCAGGTACAGGGCAGTGAGCAGGAATATCAGGCTTAAAAGAAGGTCTAGTCGAGGAAAATAAGAGCGCTTCTTTTTGTAATACTTTGCCTGATATTCGAACTCGGCAAGGACTTTATTGTCCTTGTCCGAGTGAAAATGAAGGCTTCCCGTTAAAGGCATAGAGATTTTCTGTTTTAATGGTGTCTATACTTTTTTCAATGGCTTTTGACAAAATAGCCGGAATGTGCTCTTTATCTACTAGCTTTCCGTGGGGCGATGTAAAGCGGCAACGCCAGTGGTCGGTGCAGAAGGTTTCTTCAAAGCCTTCGGGCCACACTTTAATTCCACGATTGGTGATCATGCTTAATTTCACCTCCGCCGTATCGAGTTCCTGTAATAGGTGCGCTATTTCATTTGGGTTACTCCCGCTCCAGTGAACAAATACGTCTACTCCCAGCAGCTCTTTTTTAGCGGCCACGGGTCGCTGGTATTTCGGAAGGCTAAAGAGGCTGCCTTTATCATAGGCCACAGCCTGCAAGACGGCAGGTTTTTGCCCCATATGTTCAATAATGGCCTGGGCAAATTCCCTGGTACCAACTTTTTGTTTGCTAATTCCTTCCTTATAAATATCAGCAGTGTGAATCCCTTCCTCTATGGTTTTAAGCCAGGCATTTTGCACCTTTTGTGCCACTCCCGTTTGCCCGATATGGTTTAGCATCATAATAGCCCCCTGCAGCAATCCAGAAGGGTTCGCCACGTCCTGGCCGGCAATTAAAGGGGCCGAGCCATGAATGGCTTCGAACATGGCGCAGCTTTCGCCTATATTGGAAGAGCCGGCCAGACCTACCGAGCCGGTAATTTGCGCTGCCACATCCGAAAGAATATCGCCATACAAATTCGGCATTACAACCACATCAAAAGCCTCTGGTGTATCGGCTAGCCGGGCAGCAGCGATATCTACTATTAAATGTTCATTTTCAATATCAGGATACTGGCGGGCAACCTCTTCAAATACCTGATGAAACATCCCGTCGGTTTGCTTCATGATGTTGTCTTTAGTAAAGCAGCTCACCTTGCGGCGCTTGTACTGGCGGGCATATTCAAAGGCATAGCGAACTATTTTTTCACAGCCCGGGCGGCTGATTAGTTTCAGGCACTGTACCACCTCATCTGTTTGCTGATGCTCAATACCGGCATACAAGTCTTCCTCATTTTCCCTGATAATTACTACATCCATTACCGGGTGTTTTGTTCTCACAAAGGGGTGAAGGCTAACACAGGGGCGTACATTGGCGTATAAACCCAACATTTTGCGGACGCTTACATTCAGGCTTTTGTAGCCTCCGCCCTGGGGGGTGGTAATGGGTGCCTTCAAAAAAACCCTGTTACGCCGAATAGACTCCCAGGCTTCTTTCGAAATTCCGGAGGTGTTCCCATCGCGGTACACTTTCTCGCCTACTTCTATTTCCTCAACTTCTAATTGCGCACCGGCTGCTTTTAAAATGTTGAGTGTTGCCTGCATAATTTCAGGACCAATGCCATCGCCTTTGGCTACGGTAATTTTTGTAAGAAGGGAAGGCTGCCATAAGTGCCTGCTCCCGGGTAATGCCTTTGACAGATTCCATAATTGTTTTGTGTTTTTTTATAGAGGCAAAGATGAAGAAGAGTATTTATAAATGAAAATTTATATATTTAATGCAAAGCATAAGCAAAATTTATGAACTACACCTTGCACCAACTCCAGGTATTCCTTAAAGTAGCTGAAATAAAGAGCGTTACGAAGGCGGCGGAAGAGCTCCACCTTACGCAGCCGGCGGTATCCATCCAGCTGAAAAATTTCCAGGATCAGTTCGATATTCCACTGACAGAAATTATTGGCAGAAAAATTTATATTACAGACTTTGGGATAGAAGTAGCCCAGGCTGCCCGTAAAATCCTGGATGAAGTGCATGCCATCAATCATAAAACCCTGGCTTACAAAGGGCAGTTAACTGGCCGGCTAAAAATATCGGTGGTGTCTACAGGCAAGTATGTAATTCCTTATTTCTTAACCGACTTCCTGAAGAAACACCCGGGCATTGAATTGCTGCTGGACGTAACCAACAAAGCATTGGTTATTGAAAGCCTTGAAAAAAATGAAGTTGACTTTTCTTTGGTATCGGTCTTACCCGAAAATTTAAAGATTGAGAAGGTGGAGCTAATGGAAAACAAGCTTTTTTTGGTAGGCAATACGGAACAAGGGTTTAAGCGAAAGCTTTATGGTAAAAGCATTTTTGAAACGATACCGCTTATTTACCGTGAAAAAGGCTCCGGCACCCGACATGTAATGGAGAAATTTATAGAACAAAACCGTTTGCCTGTTCGAAAGAAGATGGAGCTTACCTCGAACGAGGCTGTTAAACAGGCCGTAATTGCCGGCTTAGGATATTCAATTATGCCTTTAATTGGTATAAAAAATGAACTGGATAAAGGCGACCTCCAAATAATTCCGGTAAAAGGATTCCCGATTAAATCGATTTGGAACCTGATATGGCTTAAGGACAAAAGCTTTTCCCCGGCCGCGCTTTCGCTTTTAAATTATCTACAGAAAGAAAAAAGCAACATCATAGAAGAAAAATTTAAATGGCTGGAGATGTTCTAATCCATTTCATGCACAGAAATGGTTTTATCGTTTCCCTGTGTCTTTAAAGCTATTCCTGTTTGCCACAACTGTTTTTAATTAATTTTAGGCATAAAAAAAACCCATATAAGCTGTATGGGTTTATATTAATCTTTTTATTGTACGCTCTTAGGCAATCTCTACCAGCTCAATTTCAAAAATCAAATCTTTTCCGGCAAGCGGGTGGTTGGCATCCAGCACTACTTTTTCTTCGTTAACCTCAGTAACAGTAACAGGTACCTGCTGGCCGCCCTGCTGTTGAATAGCCAGTTGCTGACCTACCTCAGGCTGTATATCGCCCGGCACGTTCTCGCGCGGAACAGAAATAATCATATCTTCTCTCTTCTCTCCATAAGCCTGTTCAGAAGGAATTTCGGCAGTTTTTTTATCGCCAACATTCATACCCTGAACAGCCTGCTCAAAACCCGGAATCATGTTCCCGGCACCAAGCGTAAATTGTAGCGGCTCGCGGTTCGCAGATGAATCAAAAACGTTTCCATCTTGTAATTTACCGGTATAGTGTACCTTAACGGTATCTCCTTGTTTCGCTTGTGACATTATAAAAATCTTTAAAAATGAATAAAAAGGGTACAAACCTGCCCTTTTTGCAAGGTACAGGTTTTAGAAGGGTATTCAAAAGTAATCCCTTCTTAATTCCCCTAACACCTCCGGGATGTTTAAAATTCGCTCCTTTCGGCAAAAAGTAATAAACAAATCCCGTCAACATTCTATTCGCTTGTATGTTGAATTTAGGAATTTGCTGCTCAATAGTAGAAACATGATCTTTTTCAGATACCTCCTGCTTTGCCTGTTATTCTTTTTTATATGTAACCCGGTTTCGGCACAAAGTAAAGTAAGCCTCAGCGGCTACATACAGGATGCAACAACAGGCGAAGAGCTCATTGGCGCCACCGTACGGGTGGCAGAGCTGGAAGGCACCGGCACCATTACCAATGTGTATGGCTTTTACTCCCTTACCCTCCCTCCTGGCAGCTATACCCTCGAATACAACTATGTAGGCTATAGCAAAGAACTCAAAAAGCTTGAACTGCGGCAGGACCAAAAACTGAATGTTTCGTTGCAGCCTGCCGATGTACAGCTGGAAGAAGTGGTGGTAAGCACCGAGCGGGAAGATGCCAATGTGTCGGAAGTAAATATGGGCCGCGAAAAGCTGTCTATTACCACCGTACAGAAGTTGCCGGCTTTTTTCGGTGAGGTCGATGTACTTAAAAGCATTCAGTTACTGCCCGGTGTACAAAATGCCGGCGAGGGCACTACCGGCTTATTCGTTCGTGGCGGCTCGGCCGACCAGAACCTGATTTTGCTCGACGAAGCTACCGTATATAATGCTTCTCACTTTCTGGGCTTTTTTTCGGTGTTTAACCCCGATGCCATCAAGAACCTGGAAATATATAAGGGTGGCATTCCACCCCGCTTTGGTGGCCGCCTGTCATCTATCCTGGATATTCAGATGAAAGATGGCAATGATAAAAACTATGTATTTTCAGGCGGTATCGGCTCTATTAGCAGCCGGCTTACCGCAGAAGGCCCCCTTGTTAAAGACCGCAGCTCCTTTATTCTTTCGGGCCGGCGCACTTATGCCGACCTGTTCTTACGCCTAAGCCCGAACGAAGATATTAACAACAATACCCTTTACTTTTACGATTTTAATGCCAAAGCCAACTATAAGCTATAACGACAACAACCGCTTTTACCTCTCCGGATACTTTGGGCGCGATGTTTTTGGCGTAGAAGATCTGTTTGGCCTTAACTGGGGAAATGCTACCGCTACTGCCCGCTGGAACCATGTGTTCAACGAAAAGCTTTTCCTGAACACCTCCCTTATTTACAGCAAGTTCGATTATGGCTTCGATGCCGACGATGGCGTAAACAGCTTTTTGTGGCAATCGGTGCTGGAAGAGGAAAACCTGAAAGCCGATTTCTCCTGGTTCCTGAACCCCGAAAACACCATTTCTTTTGGGCTCAACAGCATCTACCACCACTTCGGGCCACCGGACATTACCTTCGAAGGCGAAAGTGCCATAGAAAACATCGAGCTGTTTGACCGCTATGCCCTGGAGCAGGCTTTTTATGCAGGCAACGAGCACAAAATAAGCAGTAAGCTATCGCTGGAATATGGCCTACGGTATTCGTTTTTTATGAATAGCGGCCCCAGCCAGGTATATCTTTACGAAAAAGGCGAAGCCCGCTCGAACGAAAATATTACCGACACGCTCTCCTACAGCCGTTTCGACAAAATAAAGTTTTACGACGGGCTGGAGCCCCGCTTTGGCGCCAGGTACCTTTTGGGGGCGAACAGCTCTGTAAAAGCCTCGTACAATCGCATGTTCCAGTATCTTCAAATTGCCTCCAATGCTACGGCCGGCCTCCCCATCGACCGCTGGATACCTGCCGATACTTACATCCGCCCGCTAATTGGCGACCAGGTTGCACTCGGTTACTTCCGTAATTTCGGGGTCAACACCTTTGAGGCTTCCATGGAGGTTTATTACAAATGGATGCAGCACCTGATTGACTTTAAGCCAGCCGCGCAGGTACTGCTCACCAATAATATAGAAACAGAAATACTCGAAGGCAAGGGCTGGTCCTATGGAGCAGAATGGCTGCTCCGGAAAAATGCCGGCCACACCACGGGCTGGATAGGCTATACCCTTAGCCGCACCATGCGCCAGGTGCCGGGAATTAACAAGGGGCAGCCCTATCCGGCGCGCTACGACCGCACCCACGACTTATCGGTAGTATTAAACCACGATTTCAACCCCCGCTTAAGCGTTTCAGGGGCATTTGTATATAGCACCGGCTCAGCTGTTTCCCTGCCAACCGGGCGCGCCATTGTTGCCGGGCAGGCCGTGCCGGTGTACGACGATGGCAGGCGAAACGCCCACCGCATGCCCGCCTACAACAGGCTCGACCTTTCTGTTACTTTAAACGGGCGGGAGAAAAAAGGAAGGAAATGGCAGGGTAGCTGGGTATTTTCTGTGTACAATACATATGCACGAAAAAACACCTTCGTTATTACCTTTGAAGAAGTTTATAATAACGACCCTTCTTTTGACCCGGAGTCTGGCGAACCGATTATAAGCAGGGAACTGGGGGCAGTAAAGCTGTACCTCTTCAGTATTATACCCTCGGTTACTTATAATTTTAGATTTACCCCCTGATGCGACAATATATTTATGTTTTAGCCTTCTTCCTTACGGCTGTTTCATTTGCCGGCTGCCGCGAAGTGGTAGAAGTTGAGCTGCCCGAGGAAGATGCGCGGCTGGTGGTGGAAGCTGAGCTCACAGACACGCCCGGGCCCCACTCTGTACGCCTCCGCCTGACGGATGATTATTTTGCCAATGGCCCACTCCCCCCGGTTACCGATGCCCTGGTGGTTATTAGCGACAATACCGGACAGCAGGATACCCTGGAGCAGCTTGAAGAAGGCTTATACCTGACCCAAAATTTAGAAGGTGTCATTGGCCGAAGCTATACCTTAAACATACAGTGGCGCGGCAATATATATGAAAGTACCAGTACTTTACTGGAGGAGGCTGTCATAGATTCTTTAAGTTATGCGTACTTTCCTGCCAACCCAATTTTTGAAGAAGGCTACTACATTTTCTTTTTCGGGAAAGTCCCCCCCGGGCGAACGAACTACTTTCGCTTTAAGGTTTATGAAAATGATTCTCTTTACAACGACCGTACCGACCTGCTGGTCCAGAACGACGAATTTCTGCCCGATACGCTGTCGAATATTCGCTTTGGCTACCCATTTGCCGAAGGCGATACTGTAAAACTGGAGATGTACACCCTGAATAAAGAAATGTACCAGTACTACCTGGAATTAATTACCCTCCTTTTCAACGATGGTGGCCTTTTTAGCCCGCCACCACAAAACCCGGTCAGCAACATCCGCAACCTGAGCGATTCCGGAAATCCGCCGCTGGGCTACTTCCAGGTTGCCTCTATTACCTCCGGGACCATAATTATTGAAGAAGAGGACGATTCAGAAGAATAAGGGCCAGGTAATTCCTGCTCAGTAGCTAGTGTAGCTAGTATTCGTCCAATTTAATTTCTATAAATAACCTACTAAGCAGAAAAGGATTTAACACGCATGCGCATCATTTTATAATTTTTAAGCGGTCCGCCGGGGCACCTGGCCGCCGCGGTTCTAATTTTTAATTGGGCGAAGCACTAGCACTGGGTCAGGCTTCTTTTTTGGTCTTACAAGCCGCCCTTGCTGTGGTTTTTCACAAGCCACACGAAAAGACAAGTAGCATGTTAACCGAAAAAAATAGGCAAGAAGCACCAGCTTCTCAGATGCACTCCCCCACTGCTTCGGAACTTTTCTCCTGTTGCTTTATTACCTTTAAATTAAACCTGATTTAACTATACATGACAAGCTGGAATTTAAAAAACAAAAGAGTGCTCGTAACCGGAGGCTCAAAAGGCATAGGCCTGGCCATTGTAAAAGAATTTTTAGCCCTTGGCGCAGTCGTTGTTTTTACTGCCAGGAACAAGGAGCAAATTAAGGAAGTAGAAAAAGACCTCAGAAGCCAGGATTACCCGGTAACGGGCCTGCAGGCCGATGTTAGCAAAAAGGAAGACCAGGAGCTGTTACAACAATGGGTGCAGGAAAACTGGGGCGCTCTTGATGTGCTGGTAAACAATGCCGGCATCAACATCCGGAAACCAAGCACAGACTATGAGACTGAAGAATATAGAAAAGTGCTGGAAATAAACCTCTTTGCGCCTTTTGAGCTGTCGCGGCGGTTATTCCCCTTTCTTAAGCAGGGCAAAGCTTCTTCTGTTATTAATATCGCCTCCGTAGCCGGCAGCCTTGATGTGCAGTCCGGCGCACCCTATGGCATGTCAAAGGCAGGGCTCATTCAGCTCAGCCGCAACCTGGCCGCTGAATGGGCAAAAGAAGGCATAAGAGTCAATACCGTATCGCCCTGGTACACACTCACGCCACTCACAGAGGGCTTCCTGGCCGATACGGAGCGAGCCGCCAGAATTATTGAACGTACTCCGCAAAAACGAATCGCCCGGGCAGATGAAGTCGCCGGTGCCGTTGCTTTTTTAGCCATGGACAAAGCCTCCTACATTACCGGCCAAAACCTCTCTATTGACGGGGGGATGAGCATTAGTGCCTATTAATTCTGCCCCGGCAAAGAGCGAATTGCCTAAAAAATATCTCTTAAGCTGGCAAATACGTTAATTGCTTAAAATCAGGCTAAAAGCTTTAAAAATAATTTTAAGGAGAGGTTCATTAGCAGAAAAGGCGCCGCTGTAACCGACGAAGCTTTAGCACAACGTTTTAGCGAAAACTCAAGCTTAAAAGATTCGTATGTTCCATTAACATATTATGCCTTTATTCTTTTCAAAGAATAAAAAATTATTTTTTACTTAAAGATCAACATCATGAATACTCAAAATTCGAAATTATTTGGAGGGAAAGCATTTGCTTTTTTTCTGGCGGCTACCCTCTTTTTCTCCATAAATGCTATGGCACAACAACTTCCAATGCAACAAGGACAGCAGCAGGAAGTTAAAACTGATTTCAGCGATGAAGAGCTGGAAGGTTTTGTAGCCGTATATGTAAAAGCCAGCGAAATTCAGCAGGAAAATGAAACCGTAATGATGCAGGCCATTGAAGAGGAAGATTTGGAGCTCCAAAGGTTCAACGAGATTTTAACCTCACGCCAACAGCAGCAGCCAGCAGAAGAAATTAATGCCACTGCCGAGGAGATGGCGGCATTTAACAAGGCAGCTGAAAAAATAATGACCGTACAGCAGGAAGCCCAGGTGGAAATTAACCAACTAATTGAAGAAGAAATTGGCGCAGAAAAGTACCAGCAAATTGCCATGGCTTACCAGCAGAGCCCGGAGGTACAGCAAAAAATAAACGAAATGCTGCAGGACAAAATGCAGTAAAACTGGTCGCAGAAATTTAAACAAAAAAGGGAGCCGGCCGGCTCCCTTTTTTATTGCTGTTGTTCTGCAAGCATATATTCTCTTTTCAGCAGGGGGCAAATTTTATAGCGCTCCTCTTTGGTATCCTCATACATAGCTTCCAGCAGCTCATACACATGGGCTATGCCTATGCGCTCACACCACTCAAAAGGCCCGTAAGGATAGTTTGTACCCAGTTTCATGCCCTGGTCAATATCCTGGCGGTTAGCTGTGCCTTCCTGTACGGTATAGTAAGCTTCGTTAATAATCATGCAAATTACCCGTGGAGTAGCCATGCCTACCCTGTCGGTCACAATCCGGCACTCTGTACCCATGGCGGCACATATTTCCTCCGCCTGTTGCCTGTCTCCGGGCTGCCGCAAACTTATTTCCAGCAGGCTGCGGTTAACAAAAGTAGGAAGCCCGTTAAAGCGAATAAGGGTACAGGCAATTTCAGGATTATAGTAGCTTATTTCTGACAGGCTCATTTTGGGCATATTACAAAACACGGTCAGGTGTTCGTACGAAAGGTAATGCTCTATATTTTCCGGTTCCTCATCCAGGCTAAAATCAAACACTACATCTGCCGTTTCCAGTTTATCTTCAGTTAGTTCGCCACTGCCAACAAAGGTGTAGGTATGGCCGGCATTCTTTCCTGCAGCAAATTTTTCTTTAAACTCCTGTAATATTCCTTCGTTTCCTACGGCAAGAATTTTCATATAATTGTTTAATTTTGACTGTAAAATTAAGCTTTTCCGCTAATTAACTAAGGAATAATGAACAAAACAATCATCAATACCCCCAAAGCACCCGAGCCAATTGGCCCCTACAGCCAGGCTGTATTTACAAAAGGAACCCTGTATGTGTCGGGCCAGATTGCCCTGAATGCAAGCTCAGGGGAGTTGGTGACCGGCAACATCAGCCTAGAAACACACCAGGTAATGAAGAACCTGCAGGCCGTACTCGACGCCGCCGATCTTAGCTTCGACAATGTGGTAAAATGCACCATCTTTATCCGCAGCATGGAAGACTTTCCGCTGATTAACGAAGCTTACGGGCTTTATTTTAACGAAGCCACACCGCCGGCCCGTGAAACAGTTGAAGTGAGCCGCCTGCCCAAAAATGTAAATGTAGAAATTTCCTGCATTGCGGTGGCCTGATGCGCCTGCTTCCTTTATACCAGGAAACTTTTGTTCTGCCGTATGATGAACAGGAAACCTCCTGGCGGTTAAAAAGGGTTATCCGGCCACTGGAAAAGGACGTTGAATATACGGAAGAAACAGAAGAAAGCTTTCTTTTTAATGGCTGGATAAAGAATAACCGTTTTCGGATAAGCCGCAAAATCAGGCATCCCGAAAACTTCCTCCCTATCATGATAGGCCAGATTGAAGGCACCTCTGTCGGCAGTATTTTGTTTATCAGGTACCGGCTCTTTTTTAGTGCAGCAATGTTCCTTATTTTCTGGACCATTATCTGCCTCTTAATGAGCCTTTTTTTTCTTATTATTCACCAGGAGTATATGTATGCTGCTATTGCTTTTGGCTTAGGTATAAGCAATTACATTATTGCCACAAAGAACTTCCACATCCAGATACGCAGCAGCCGAAAAGTACTGAATGAAGTGTTAAATAAAGAAAACCAGGCACCGGGAGCAAAGAGCCGGGACAATTAACAAGCGCTGCTCAGACACACCTAATGCAAGGAGAAGCCAGGCAGACTGCCTCTTCGCCGGGTTAAAGTACCGCACCTTAAACCCGGCTTCCCGGTCCATATTTCCCAGCTCCGGATCCTTACTCCCGATTCTTGACCCCTGTAAAACTTTAACCTTAGTCAATTTTTTATAATTTTGCAGCAACAAACAAATTTTTCATGGAACAAGAGGTAAGAGTACGATTTGCACCCAGCCCAACGGGGCCTTTACATATTGGCGGCGTAAGAACTGCCCTTTACAACTATTTATTTGCCCGCAAAACAGGCGGAAAAATGATTTTGCGCATAGAGGATACCGACCAGACCCGCTTTGTGCCAGGCGCAGAACAATACATTCAGGATGCCCTGGAATGGGCGGCGTAGAGCTTGATGAAAGCCCCTGGACCGGCGGCCCCTATGGCCCTTATCGCCAGAGCGAGCGTAAGCCGGACTATATGCAGTACGCCTTGCAGCTGGTTTCAGAAGGCAAAGCCTATTATGCTTTTGATACCCCGGAAGAGCTGGATGCCATGCGTGAGCGCCTAAAGGCAGCCAGGGTAGCTACGCCACAGTACAATGCCATTACCCGCCTGCAAATGAAAAACAGCCTTACCCTGCCCGAAGACGAGGTAAAGGCAAAGCTGGAAAGTGGCGACCCCTATGTTATTCGCATTAAAATTCCCCGCAAGGAAGAAGTTCGCCTGAATGATATGATTCGCGGCTGGGTAATGGTGCATTCTTCTACCCTCGACGATAAGGTATTGATGAAGTCGGACGGCATGCCTACCTACCACCTGGCAAATATTGTCGACGACCACCTCATGAAAATTACCCATGTAATTCGTGGAGAGGAATGGCTGCCATCGGCTCCGCTACACGTTTTGCTGTACCAGTATTTTGGTTGGGAAGACAGCATGCCCCGCTTTGCTCACCTGCCCCTGCTGCTCAAGCCCGATGGCAATGGCAAGCTAAGCAAGCGCGATGCCGAGAAGCATGGCTTCCCGATATTCCCGCTGGAGTGGACCGACCCGATTTCGAATGAAAAAGTAGCCGGTTTCCGCGAAGACGGCTATTTGCCCGAAGCTTTTATCAACTTCCTGGCATTCCTTGGCTGGAGCCCGGGCACCAACGACGAAATGTTTACCCTCGAAGAGCTCATCGATGTTTTCAGCATTGAGCGTATAGGCAAATCGGGTACCAAGTTTGATATCGATAAAGCAAAATGGTATAATCAGCAATACCTTCGCAAGAAAAGCGATGAAGAGCTGGGCCAAATGCTGCTGGAGCAATTAAAGGAGAATGGTCTCGACGTAAGCGCCGAAAAAGCAAGCAAAGTAGCAATTGAGGTAAAAGAACGTGCTGTATTCCCGGCCGACCTCTGGAAAGAGGGCGCCGTGTTCTTTATCCGCCCGGCTACCTACGACGAGAAGGTGGCAGAAAAAAAATGGAACGAAGAAGCCGCCGGCATTATAGCGCAGTTTAAAGAAGCGCTAAAAGCAATGGATGCCCTGGATGCTGAGTCTGCTAAAAATACCTTAAATGAAGTGCTGGAGAAGAATAATGTAAAAATAGGTCGTGTAATGCAGGCGTTAAGGCTTGCCCTAACCGGCGTAGGCTCCGGCCCCGACTTAATGAATATTATTGAAATTATAGGAAAAGAAGAAACCATAGATCGCCTGGACCAGGCTTTGCAGAAGCTCCAGGTAAATTAATTAAAGCTTTGGCATTTGCTAAAGCAACTGAACAAATAATTTCTTTTATTAAAACCCCTTGTACAACCTGTATAAGGGGTTTTTCTTTAAAAGAAGCCAATAATACCAAGTCGCTCAAAGGTGCTTCCATAGCACATGATGGCACGCCTTGCAAATGTTGCCCCAGAAACCGGCCAGAGGAAGCCTGCTATTGAAGGTATTTTGGACGATGTGTTAAAATTCTCTACTACTTGTTTCTACCTTTTTTAAAGGAAAAGAACTAATGCTCCTCTTTGGTTAATGCCGGTAACTGAACCGGCATTAACCAAATTATTTGCCTGAGCGAAATGACCCGGCATCCATTCTTTCCCGAAATAAGGTTGAAAGGCAGCTAAATTCTTAACTATCGCAGCAGGGCAACATTTTGAAAGTTTACCGTTTAGAGTAAGTTAATATCCCGATTAATTAATAAAAACAAGCTTGTAAAAATCAATCACATGAAGAGCCTATTGATAATTCCACTGCTCCTCTTAAGTACTTATTTTACCTCAAACGTTCAGGCTCAAACAGCACCAGCGGAAATGAGCCCGGAAGAACTGGCCATTGCCATTTCTCTTGACACTACTTTTCAGGAGTATACGGCTGAAATGTTGCGGTACCATGAACGGCTGGACGGTAACCCTATGTCAGATGCGGAAATGGAGCTTTTTCATCAGCAGCAAAAAGAAAGAGTAGAAAAGGTTAAAGCAAAATTTCCAGCATTAGAGAAAGTATCAAAAGAGGAAAAGCAGAAAATAATCTCGAATGCTACACGAATTGCAAAAGCAGACATTCAGCAGGAGTAATTGAATATCCCGTTTAAGGTTTGTATATTTAATGTAGCCAAAACAAATACTTAATTGTTGTATTAGTAGTATAAGGATTTCCCCTTCCAATTAACCATTGGCGAAGGGACTTTCAATTAAACACGAAATGCTGTTTTTCAGTATCATAGGATATAGCAAACAATATAGTTATGGCACGTAAACCCGATAAAAATAAAAAAAATCCAAAGGTAAACCCTGAGCTGGAAGGCTTTGATGTACGGATAGATTCATTTGGTGAAATTAAATCGAACCTGAACATTGATAAGATCAATGAATTTCTGAACCGGAACGTAGATGACAAAAAACTGCGCGACCGGGAAGATTTAGAATTTAACCAGGAGAAAGAAGCCAAAAGGAAAAAGGAGGAGGAAGAGGAAGATCCATTCGCTGAAGGGGAAGACGAGGATGAACCGGAAACTTAGTAAACCCTAACATATGCAGTCGCACGAAATCGACTACCAAATCCTGGGCGAGAGCATTCAGGTGGTAGAAATTGAACTGGACCCCCAGGAAACTGTTATTGCCGAGGCCGGCGCCATGTTATACATGGAAGATGGAATAAGCTTCAATACTAAAATGGGCGATGGCTCCGAAGCTGACTCCACTATACTTGGAAAAATATTTAAAGCCGGCGCCCGCATGATCACAGGCGAATCGCTTTTCATGACCCATTTCACCAACGCTGGAGGTAGCCGCTCAGCTAATGGCAAGGCAAAAGTGGCATTCTCTGCCCCTTTCCCCGGCACCATTATGCCTATTGATTTACGCCAGATGCACAATAACGAAATTCTGGTACAGAAAGATGGCTTCCTCTGTGCGGCTTTAGGCACTGAAGTGTCCATTGCTTTTAATAAAAAACTTTCCAGCACCTTCTTCGGCGGCGAAGGCTTTATTCTTCAGAAGTTGCGGGGCGACGGCAAAGCATTTATTCATGCAGGAGGCACCATTATTGAAAAAGAACTACACAATGAAACACTGCGTGTAGATACCGGCTGCATTGTAGCCTTTGAGTCCACCATCGACTTCGATATTCAGCGCAGCGGGGGACTCAAAAGCATGATTTTTGGGGGCGAAGGGCTTTTCCTGGCTACGCTTCGCGGCACCGGAAAAGTGTGGCTCCAGTCAATGCCCGTGCGCAAGCTCATAGAGGCCCTCCTGCCAAACAGCAAAAACAGCGACAAAGGCAGCAGCTCCATTCTGGGAGATTTGTTCGAGGGATAGATAATTTATTCACACTAAAAACTTACATACAGAGATATCGTAACCGATATCTCTTTTTTTTATTTTCAGAATACTTAATTTCGAAGGTAAAACCATAAATTTTCTATTTAATATGAAAAAACTCTACCTTCTATTATCTTTTATACCTCTTTCATTAGGGACCTATGCCCAGGAAAGTACCAACCCCTTATTAGAAAAGGCTGTTTTTAAAAATACTGCCCCACAGCAGGTGCATAAACAACAAGCTTCCAAGTCGGCACGTATGCAGCAGGACTTTGGTAATGTGCCTTCAGTAGGCCATCTTTCTGTGTTTGAAGGTTCCTGGAGTTCCGTAGTTAAAAAAATGGCGACGGATGCGAATGGCAACACCTATGTGGCAGGTGAATTTTCAAAAGAAATGACTGTTCAGGAGTTTTCCCTGACTGACGAGGCAAGAAAAACCATTTTTCTGGCAAAACTTGCTCCCAATGAAAGCATCCTTTGGATGAAAAAGCTTACAACCCACACCAGCGGATACAGCGATACCCGGGTGCATGATTTAGAAATAATGGGCGACTCGGTTTTTATTTCGGGCGAGTACTCCAACGGCGCAATAAAAATTGGCCAGGAAACCCTGCCTGAAGCCACAGGCGCAAATGGAAGACCTTTCATTGCCGGGCTGACAGGTGATGGAAATGTCGGCTGGAGACAGTCCTTCCCTGAAATAAACCCCGACGGAAATAACGTTAGGGGAGAAAATGATAATATTGCTATTATTGGTTCTTCTCTTTTATTCAGAACAGACATCAACAAAATCACCACACTAGATTTTAGAGGAAATTTACTGGGAACTATTCAATTACCTGCTTATACAATTGCTATTGATATGGAGGCCCTGGATGGCGACCTTCTGATTGCAGGTACTGTAAATGGAGACACACAATTTGGCTCCTTTTTTATCCCCGGAGGCCTCTACAACAGGATATTCCTGTTACGCTATAATTTAGTTACCGAGGAGTATGTTTGGGTAACCTCCAACAACCTTGGAGAAGGTGCAGAAATGGCAGAAGGTTATATTGAAAGTGTTCCGGTATCTGTGGATGTTCACAATAGCGAGATTTATACCACCGGCCAGTTTACCAGAGGCAAACAAATAGAATGGAGCGGGCATACCTTGAATGGCAGCACCGGAACCAACAGGTACTCCCCTTTTGCAGCCAAATTCGATGCAAATGGGAATGCACTCTGGTTAAGCCTGCTGGAAGGGGATGGCGAATACAGCTCGGGCAGCATGGCACTTAACGGTAATTACCTTATCCATAATAGTAAAAATAAGTCCTTCACCTTGCTTGATGCGAATGGAGCATTGTTAAAAAACGCTTCCTTGACAGGGGCTTACCAGGAATTTGTACCTGCTGCCAACGGATACCTGCTGGGTGGCTTGAACGATTACGGTTTTACCTTAGAAAAAGCCGACGAAAACCTGAACGGTTCAACTTCCCTATTCTCCGATCAAATAAAAGCCGGCTTTAACCGGTTTGAAGGACTGGAACTCGATAGCCAGGGCAATCTTTACCATTTAGCTACTATTGGAGGAAAAACCACGATTTTTAATACTGAATTTGAGGGCAATGGATTGGTAGTGGCAAAAACTACAGCCGATGGAGAAATTATCTGGAGCCATTTAATACAGGGAGCCAACACCTCTTCTTTTGGTAAAAACATTAAAGTAAACCAAAAAGACAGTAGCCTTTTTATTACCGGCTATGCTGCTGAACCTACAAGTATTCTTGGTAGCACCTTTACACCAACCGAAAGCCTGAATGGCTTTGTAGCAAAAGTAACGTTAGCAGGGCAGCTCCAGTGGATACAGAATATGCCTCTCGAACTAAATGGAGTAGAAGTTGACAGCAAGAATAATGTTTATCTATCGGGAATTTACGAAGCTCCCTTCACCTTAGGAGCTGTTTCTGGCTCTGCTCCACAGGGGGCAGGCGATGCCTTTCTTATTAAGCTGGACCCTTCAGGAAGCCCCCAATGGGGAAATTTCTATGCTGGAGATGAGTATGAGTATAATGGGCTTGTGGCGATTAGCGCTCAGGATGAAGTTTATTTCTCAGGCGAGTTCTATTCCAGAAACATCACTTTACCTGATGGCACTACCATAGCCCTGGATGAAACGAAAGGAGATATTCTCCTTTCCAAACTTACCACTAACGGAGCCACAGAATGGACTAAAGTATATGGCGAGGGTGCGCAAAGATGGTATGGATGGCCCTGCAGTATAGAAGTTACCCCTGAAGGAAATGTTGCTATCAGCGGTTGGGTAGGCAAGGAAGCTACTTTCGACGACATCATCCTAACCAGCCCCTACCAAACAAATAACTTTGTAGCAACGGTTCGCCCCGACGGCACCACCCAATGGGCCAACATCATCCGGACTAATTTCAGCCCGTTTAATTACAACGAAATGGGGGTAGATAAAGAAGGAAACATTTATGTAGGTGGTATGCTAAATGGTGACTTTGAATTTACAGCAGATGCGACAGGCAGTACCACCGGCTTTTACATAGCAAAATACAATGCCGAGGGGGCTTTTTCCTATGCAAAAACAATAAATTCGTCCTCTTCCATGCAGCTTGGGGGTTTTGCAGTAAGCAATAACGACGATTTGTTTGTAAATGGATTCTATTCAGGCAAAGCTTCATTTAACGGAAACACCTATCCCTTCCTCCGCTACCGCAGGTTTCCTTATAAACCTGAGCAATGTTCCTGTGCCACCAGCAGCTATACAGGTACCGGCTGAGCCTGTAGAAGGAGAAACATCTACCTTTACCTTAAACGGGAAAGGCTTAGCCGACGAAGTAATTCTGCGGGTTACCCCTGCCGGCGCCGTTAGCAGCTACCGCGTAGAGGGCGACCAGCTCATTATTACCTGGAACAAAAACTATAATGGGAATGCAGGCGGTCGAATAGCAGACATATTGGAAGTTAGTATTGAAGTAGCCTACCGCAATAGCAGTGGAACATCTGAATTTTCAACTCCTTTTGTTGTACAGCTAAAAACACAACCTACCGCCGTGGAAGAAGAACTATTCGGCGGTATGGTTAAGCTATACCCAAACCCTTTCCTTACTTATCTTCATGTTGAGCTACCACAGCTGCAGGCCGGGACGGTTAGGGTAACCTTAAAAGATATTAATGGAAGAACCATTAGTACCTCTTCAATTCCTGCAGGAAACAATTCTACCAGAATGAACACAGAAAACCTTTCCAAAGGTATTTACATGCTTCAGTTTTCGATGCCTGAAGGAAGCATAACCAGAAGGCTTATTAAAAATTAATTTGCTAAATTTTTCTTCTTAAAAAGGGTATCAGCATTGGTACCCTTTTTTTATACCTGCAATAATCTGCGCCAAACTTCTCTAACAAGCTGCGCTCCTCCAGCCGAATGCCTACCAGAATGTAAACGATGGCAAGCAGGCAAACAATAAAAGTTGCCGTAGTGGGCACGTAAAGCCAAAACCCTGTTACCACTAAAATGGTGCCGGCATACATCGGGTGCCGTACATATTTTAGCAGCCCCTCTGTTTCCAGCTGTTCTTCCCCATCTTCTGCTTCCAGCCCGGCAAATTGTTTCCAGTTATAATTTCTGAAACACAACCTTATAATAATTGTGCCCCAGCTGGCCAGCACAAGAGAAACAAAACGAGTGCCTGCAACCGGAGGAAACCAACGCTCTTCGGCAAGGCCCATGGTATAAAACAGCAAGGCAGGCAAAGCAAGCAGCGCGAAAATACTATAAACCAGGCGATACCATCGGGCAGAAATAGAGAGGCTGCTATAAATATATTGCTTTACCCATTGCCGTGCCATGAGACTGTGAAAAGAAAAATAAACCACCCAAAGAATAGCCAGAAGGATATATGCTGCCTTCATTTGAAATTATTATATTTGATGTGGACAGAGTAATACTTGCAGGAAAGTGCGTACTCTGCCTGATCTCTACTACTGAATTGCTCTTAGCAGGCAAAGGTACACGCTTAATTCTAAACCTTTGAGTTTTACATTATGTTAAAATTAGCGCTTATAAAAGAAGGTAAACAGCCAATCGATTGCCGTGTGGCCCTCACTCCTGCCCAGGCCGGGGAGCTTCAGCAAAAATTTTCCCATGTACAGGTTATTGCCCAAAAGAGCCCTATTCGCTGTTTCCCCGACCAGGAATACAGCGATGCAGGAATTGAAGTACAAGCAGAGGTTGAAGATTGCGACCTATTGGTTGGCGTTAAAGAAGTGCCCATTCAGCAACTGATTGCAGGAAAAACCTACCTTTTCTTTTCGCATACAATAAAAAAGCAGGCCTACAACCGAAACCTGTTACAGGAAGTATTAAAAAAGAATATCCGGCTGATTGATTATGAGAAGTTAACAGATGAAGAGGGCAACCGGCTGATTGGCTTTGGCCGCTGGGCCGGAATTGTGGGAGCCTACAACGGCATTATGACCTGGGGCCGACGCTACAACCTTTTTGACCTCAAGCGTGCAAGTGCCTGCTTCGACCTGAATGACCTGACACAGGAATATGCGAAAGTAAAGCTTCCTGCAATTAAAATAGCAGTTACCGGAAACGGAAGAGTAGCCAGGGGAGCCATAGAAGTACTTAAAGGAATGAACATCAGGCAGGTAAGCCCGGAGGAGTTTTTAACAGAAGCCTTTTCGGAAGCAGTATTCACCCAGCTTCGGAGCAGGGATTATACTGTTCGCCGGGCGGGTGGCCCTTATCAGCAGCAGGAATTTCATCAAAATCCATGGCTCTACGACGGAGACTTTACCAGGTATACCAAAGTAACCGATTTGCTTATTACAGCCGCCTACTGGAACCCGCAATCCCCAATTTTATTCTCTAAAGAGGAAATAAGAAAAGAAGGCTTTCGTATTAAAGTAATTGCAGATGTAACCTGCGATATTGGTGGCTCGGTTCCATGTACTCTAAAAGCAAGTACGATAGCCGAACCCATTTATGACTACGATCCCATAACGGAAACTGTAGCCACACCGCTTTCCGATCCGAAAAATATCACCATCATGGCAATCGACAATCTTCCCTGCGAGCTCCCCCGCGACTCTTCGGCAAGCTTTGGCAACCAAATGATGGACCATGTACTGCCTTATTTGCTGAATAACGACAGCCATGGCATTATTGAGCGGGCAACCATCGCGGAAAATGGCTCCCTGAAACCAGCCTATCAATACCTGCAGGATTATGTGGCCGAGCAGGCATAACACTTTCCAGCTGTCCCTCAGTCTTGCTTTTATGGCAGCAGGCCTCCTGTTTTATGCAGCCTTCAGGCCTCTGTACTGGATGCCCTGGGAGGCTCTGTTCCGGGAGGCACCGCTCTTTTTCCACCAGCACCTGCCAGATGCCCTTTGGGCCGCTTCCTTTTCAGCCGCCCTTTTGTGCGCGCGGCAAGAGGAAGGAAACTTACTACGGGCTGTTGGGTGGCCACTTTTCTGCAGCTGCCTGCTCGAAAGCCTGCAAGCTCTTGGCTTTTGGCCAGGAACCGCCGATGTATTAGATATTGCAGCTGCTGCTGGCGGCGGCTGCCTGCTGTTGTCAATAATTTACCTGAAAAAAAATGCGCAGAAAGATGTTAAATAAAACCAGCTGGGTAGCAGTAACCGTGCTTTTCCTTTTAATTGCCTGGGCAACGTCGCCAAACGAGCCTGTGCAACTAAACAATTTACCGTTTGCCGCCTATGTAAACGAAAGAAACATTGTGTTAGTCAATGAAAGTACGGCTCGTTTTGACTCCCTGTCGCTTGTACTGAACGGGGTATTTACAAGAGATACTCTTACTCTGGAAGGAAGTAGTGAGGTGGTTATTCCCTTTAGCGCATTTAAAGATAGGAACGGGACCCCTTTTCCTGCAGAAGAGGCCCCTTATTTACTTGAGGTTTTCCACAATGGCAATGCCGACAACTATACGGGCGGGTACATGCAAACCCGGTTTGAATAAGGAGAAAAACATGGCCTGTTTTACTGCACCCGTAACAGGTGAAGGTGGAGCGCACTGCTAAAATAAACGAACTCCCCCCGTAGCTGGCCTGCACCCGGTAAGTAGCGCAAGCGCTGGGCTCCACCAAAGCCACCGATAAAGCCTACCCCAGAAAGGCGCAAGCTGTAGCTCCCAAAGGATGCCACAAAGGCTCCCAGGCCAAACTCTGCCCCACCACCATCGAAACCCTGCCGCCCGCTAATAGTGGTGTTGGCAAAAACCGGATCGGCCTGCTCTATCGAGCCTTGTAAATTTCCCTGACTTATAAGTACATTAAGTTCAAAATAAGGCTTAGCCCTGGTGTTTCTGTCAAGCTGCAGTACCATTCCTGGCTTTATATAAAATCCTTTTTGCCTTAATACACCTCGTTCAAAAGCATTTTTACCTGTAAAGTACCCTGCATACAATTGTGGCCAAAAGGTCCCTCTTCCTAAACGATACTGCACCAGACCTTCCAATAAAAAGGCCCGGTCCCAGTTGGCATAATTATCGAACTGCAGGAGCAGCGGCGCACTAAGCGCTACTCCATAGCGCCAGCGAGGCTGTTGCGCTTCCTGTGCCCTTAAATTCTGGGCATAGCCCCCAAGCGAAAGCAGGTTAAGGCACCCAAATAGTAACAGCCGCTTCATATGCATATCGGTTTGTAAAAATAGTGACACTATCGGCAGGATAGCTGGTTCTTTCAAACAAGACAACTGCCTGTTTTACCCGTACTTCAGGCGGACAGCCCGTATCCCTGAATCGGACATCATATTCTAGGTGCAATGCCAGCGTATCGCGTGCATCCCCCTGCTCAAATACATACAAAACATCTCCGCCGGCTGCCGGAGCAGGAAGGTAGAAAGTATTGTTTACCTTGCGGCTACGCATCTCTGCATTCGTACCAACGGCATACACAGCGGTAAAGGTAGTATCTACAGAGGGATTGTACCTCGAGTCGCCAGCTGCAGAGAAAGCTACGCTAACTTGCAGTACCCGCTCCTCTTCACACACCGCCTCTGGTTCCACACAGGCAGACACTCCTATAAAAATAAGGAACAGAAAGAGCTTACTTCTTAACTTCACAGCCATTTCTTTCTTTTAAAGGCCAAAACCATCATGATGGCCATAACTATCATAATTCCCCACACCACCGGATAGCCGTAAGTCCAGCTCAGCTCGGGCATTACTTCAAAGTTCATTCCGTATACACCGGCAATAAAAGTAAGGGGGATAAAAATAGTCGAAATGAGCGTGAGCACCTTCATTACATCATTTGTTCGGGTACTTACTGTCGAGTGGTACAGGTCTACCATGCCGGAAAGCAGGTCCCGGTAGGTTTCTACCGTATCAATTACCTGAATCATGTGGTCATACACATCGCGCAAAAATACCTGGGTATCTTTCGTAATTAAAGGCAGGTCGTCGCGCTCAAGCCGGTAAACCACCTCGCGGAGGGGCCAGGTAGAGCGGCGCACCGCCAGTATTTCGCGCTTGAAATGATACACGGCATCGAAACTTTCTTTAGAGGCATCTATCAGGAGTCTTTCTTCAATATCGGCCATGGAGTCCCCAACCTGCTCCATAATTACAAAGTAATTATCCACTACGGTATCAATAAGCGCATACAGCAGGTAATCGGCCCCTCTGCTCCTAATGCGCCCTTTTCCGGCCCGCAGTCGCTCCCGCACCGGGTGGAACACATCCCCCGCCCGTTCCTGAAAAGATAAAACAAATCCTTTCCCCAGAATAAGGCTCACCTGCTCTACCTCTATACTATCTTTTTCGGAGTCAAACTCCATCATTTTCAATACCACATATACATAACCTTCTCCTTCTTCAATTTTCGGACGCTGGTCGGTACTTACAATATCCTCGATGGTTAAAGGATGAATCCCGTAATGTTTGCAAATACTTTCCACCATCTCTACGTTATGTACGCCATTTACGTTAATCCAGCTGGTAGTCGAAGAACTAAGGTATGGATGCGTTTCCTCAACATGCAGTAAATCTTTTTCTTCCAGCCCTTCCGCGCTGTAATTAAAAAGCTGTATGCTAACTGACTCTTCCCCACGAAGGCCTGTATAATATAAGGAGCCGGGAGGCAGCCCTACCTTTTTCGATGAATTTTTAAAAAACCGGCCCATATGCCGGACTGACTGTAAAGCTTTTTTTGTTCCGTTTTTTTTCTTTTTTGCCATTTGCTAGCAGGTCTGGACAATTATAGGATGGTACATTTTATCTGGTTCGACAATAAACAGGCATCTCCCCTTTGTAAAGCTATTTAAACCTAAAAGAAAACCAATGTAAACCCGCTTCAATCTTTAAAAACTGCCAATGACTTTTCGTTGACCCTGCAGGAGGAAAGGCCAGAAAACAGCACAGCAGTAAAATAGCTACAGGCAATTGGATACAAAAAAAGCAGCTATTTCCTGATAGCTGCTTTTTCTTATAAACTATTTTTAACGTTCAGGTTATCCGTTCATCGACACCAGGAATTCTTCATTGTCGCGGGTGCCCTTCATTTTCTCAAGAAGGAACTCCATTGCTTCGTTAGAATTCATGTCAGACATAAACTTCCGCAGAATCCATACTTTCGAAAGCACATCTTTATCCATTAACAGGTCTTCGCGACGGGTACCGGAAGCAGGCACATCAATAGCAGGGTAAACCCTTTTGTTAGCAAGCTTACGGTCAAGCTGCAGCTCCATGTTACCTGTACCTTTAAATTCTTCGAAAATAACCTCATCCATTTTCGAACCGGTTTCAATAAGCGCGGTAGCAATAATGGTAAGAGAGCCGCCATTTTCCACATTACGGGCAGCACCAAAGAAGCGCTTAGGCTTATGGAGGGCATTGGCATCTACACCACCCGAAAGAATTTTACCAGACGATGGCACAACCGTATTATATGCACGGGCCAGGCGGGTAATAGAGTCGAGCAGAATTACTACATCGTGCCCGCATTCTACCATACGCTTTGCTTTTTGTAATACAATGCTCGATACTTTTACATGACGCTCTGCCTGCTCATCGAAGGTAGAGGCAATAACCTCGGCTTTAACGCTGCGTGCCATGTCAGTTACCTCTTCCGGACGTTCATCGATAAGTAAAATCATCAGGTAACACTCCGGGTGGTTTTCTGCAATAGCATTGGCTATTTGCTTCAGCAACACAGTTTTACCTGTTTTTGGCTGCGCAACAATCATACCCCGCTGGCCTTTGCCTATTGGAGAAAAAAGGTCGAGAATACGGGTAGAGAAATTATTAGGTGCAGTGCTCAGGTTTAGTTTTTCCTGCGGGAATAGCGGCGTAAGGTGCTCAAAAGCAATTCTGTCGCGAATTTCTTCTGTGGTTTTACCATTTACCGTTTCTACACGAAGCAGGGCAAAATATTTTTCTCCTTCCTTAGGCGGGCGAATGGTACCTCTAACGGTATCGCCGGTTTTAAGGTTAAACAGCTTTATTTGAGAAGGAGAAACGTATATATCGTCAGGGGAGGCAAGGTAATGGTAGTCCGAAGAGCGAAGGAAGCCGTAGCCATCCTGCATAATTTCAAGCACCCCTTCGTTTTCAATCAGGCCATCGAAATCTTTGATATTGGCTGTTGGCTGCTGCTCGCGTTTTTGAGGCGTATTTTGCTGCTGTTGCGGCTGCTCGCGCTCTGCCTGCTGTGGCTTTTGCTGCTGTTGCGGCTGATTTCTGTCGGCGCCGTTTTCGTTTTCGTTTCTTTCGGCGTTGTTATTATTGTCTCTGCCGGTATTGTCTCTGCCGGGTTTGCGTGGGCGGCGTTTCTGCTTAGAATCATTGCTGCGCCCTTTTCCACCCTGGTTTTCTCTTACTTCCTCTACCGCTACCGCCTCTGTCTCTTCCTCTACAGGAGCTACATTTTCCCGCTTCATTATACGGTTATTGCGCTGTTCATCGGCCTTGCTTTCCGCATCCTTTGCTTCGGCATTGCGGTTATCGGCGCTCCGAGTTTCATTTTTACGTTGGACGTCACTACGTGGGGCGTCACTACGCTGGCCATCGCCACGCTTGTCAGACTGCCCACGTCCGGCAGCACGATCGTTAGACTGGCGAGGGTGATTTTCGTTTTGGGAAGCGGCTTTTGGTTCTTTCTGATTCTGCGCGGATTCCTTCTCTACGTTTTCAGCCTTGGGGGAGTCTGGCGAGGCTGCTTTCTTTTTGGGGAGGGCTGACTCCGGGTTCACCGCCTGGTGGTCCAGAATCTTGTAAATCAACTCTTTTTTGGGCAATTTTTTATAATTTTGCACGCCCATTTCCTCCGCAATTTCTTTCAACTCTGAAAGAAGTCTTAGATTTAATTCTTCGATTTTGTACATAATAGGGTGTTAGACATAAAAGTCAGGAACGACCTCGCTGGAAATAAACTTGGTGATACGTTGATTAATAATTAATCTAAAAGAATGACTTAAAGTTTTCTAAGAAATGACTTTACGTGTGCCTTGGAAGCAAAGTGCGTTAAAGAAAGTGCAATTATATGTAGTCGGCAAACAATAAGCAAGCTTTATCATTTTTTTTAAACCTGCCCAAAAAAGCCTTTACTGTAGTCTGTATTGCTAAAAAATTACGCTAGTTTTACAACCTGATGCAATGTAACCAATAACTCAGTATGTTACAACTTATTTACATTAAAGATAATAAGGTCAAGGTATTAACGGGCCTGAAGAAAAAAAAGTTTAAAGAGGCGGAAGAAACTATAGAAAAAGTACTATCGCTGGACGAAGAACGCCGCCAGACGCAGCAGCAGCTCGATAATTTACTTGCCGAGGCCAACAGTACGGCCCGGCAAATTGGTCAGCTCATGAAGGAGGGCAACAAAGCCGCCGCCGAAGAAGCCAAAGGCAAAGCAGCCCAATCGAAAGAAAAGAGTAAAGACCTGAGCGACAAGCTTTCGGCCATCGAAGCAGCGCTTACACGTTTACTATACACCATCCCCAATGTACCCCACGAAAGAGTACCGGAAGGCAACGGAGCCGACGACAACGAGATAGTAGAAGAAGGTGGCTCCAAACCAAAGCTTCCTGAAAATGCGCTACCGCACTGGGAACTAATAAAAAATTACGATATTATTGACTTTGAGCTTGGAAACAAGATTTCCGGTGCTGGCTTTCCTGTGTATAAAGGCAAAGGTGCCCGCCTGCAACGAGCGCTTGTTAACTTTTTTCTCGACGAAGCCACGGCAGCCGGTTATACCGAAATTCAGCCTCCCCTGCTTGTAAATGAAGAAAGTGGCTATGCTACCGGGCAGCTCCCCGACAAGGAAGGGCAAATGTATCATGCCACGGCAGATAACCTTTACCTGATACCAACGGCCGAGGTACCTATTACAAACATCTTCCGCGATGTTATTCTGAAGGAAGAAGACTTCCCGGTAAAATGCACCGGCTACACGCCCTGCTTTCGCCGCGAAGCCGGTTCCTGGGGAGCCCACGTACGGGGCCTTAACCGCCTGCACCAGTTCGATAAGGTAGAAATTGTACAGCTGGCTCATCCTGATCGCTCTTACGAAGTGCTGGAAGAAATGCGTGGGTATATTACCGGCCTCCTCAAAAAGCTCGAGCTCCCTTATCGGGTACTTAATCTTTGTGGTGGTGACATCGGCTTTACCTCTGCTTTTACGTACGACATGGAGGTTTGGAGTGCTGCCCAGGAACGCTGGCTGGAAGTAAGCTCTGCCTCGAACTTTGAAGCTTACCAAAGCAACCGACTGAAACTCCGCTACAAGCAAAAAGAAGGCAAAGGAACGCAACTGGCCCACACGCTCAATGGCAGCGCACTTGCCCTCCCCCGCATCCTGGCCTCTATCCTGGAAAACAACCAAACGGATACGGGAATTAACATTCCTAAGGTACTGCAGCCTTACTGCGGATTCGACAAAATTTAAATATGCGCTGAGCATTCGGCTAAACCTACAAAAAGCCAGCTCCCTGTTGCGGGGGTTGGCTTTTTCTTTTTATCTTTAAATTTAAACCAGATTCTATCCTCAAATTCGGCAAATGAAAAACTTTCTCCTTCTTTTAACACTGTGCATTTTAAGCCTCTCCACTTTTGCTCAATCGAATCCCGGCCGCAAAATTAATGAGGGCTCTTATTACCAGGAAAGCAACAACAGCAACATTCGAATGGCGGGAGAGCGCTTACAGCAATACAGCCGCCAGTTTTACCTTGGCACCGGATTAATGGTTGCCGGCTATACCGTTACCACCATCTCTTTAGCAAATGCAGTTGTTACCCAAAACAACAACGGAGGAAGTACAGTAAGCGGGGGCGCAGGCATAACAGTCGGAGCCCTCATGCTTTTAGGCGGTGCGGTGGTACAGCTTCTCAGCCACCGCCATATTGGAAAGGCAGGAAAATTACTTGAGCAGGAAGCCCTGAGCGCCAACTTTCAGTTTCAGGGGAGCTCTGCAGGAGTCGGGCTTGGCCTGGCGTACCAATTTTAGCCCTAAGCAGGCCGCTAATCAGTCCCCACAACTACAGGAACAGCGCCAGTGCCGGAGCTACCACTTTTATATTCCAGAATATCTCCGGGCTGGCAATCCAGCACTTCGCAAATAGCGTTCAGGGTAGAAAAACGAATTGCTTTGGCCTTGCCTGTTTTGAGAATAGATAAATTAGCCATCGTTAGCCCCACCTTTTCCGACAGCTCTGTGAGGGACAATTTGCGCTTCGCCAGCATTACATCCAGGTTTACTACAATGCCCATTATACGATTAACTCGGCCTCCTGCCGAAGTTTTACCCCCTGCTGATGCATAAAAGAAAGCAGCAGGAGCCCAGGGCCCAGTATAAAATAAATTAAAAACTCTGACGAAATACCTAGCGTAAGCCCTCCCTTACTGCCCTCCAACAAAACAAAAGACAGACAATAAACCAAAACGTCTAATAAAGCCATTACAAAGAAATATATGGCCAGATAATGGAGGCGAAGCGTATTTCGCTCATGAAACCACTGATCGGACCTCAGTGCCAACAAAAACTCTTTGGTTAAATACAAAGGCCAAAGACTAAAAAACAGCAGGATACTAAAACCGGCAACAAACAGTATTGCCAAATAATTATTAGCGTTAATAACCCGCAGTAACGCCACTACTTCCTGCTCAGATAAACCCTGGCCGAAAACAATAATTTCTTCAAGTGCGATTTGCATTCCGTTCTTAAAGAACAGAATCCAGCAGACCACTACCAGCACAACTGTAGCAGTAGCGCTTAATACAAAAAACGCCCTGGCAAGTCCTTGCAGAATACCTAAAATAATTTTTTTCATTTACCTCTGATTACATTCATCGCAATAGAATAAATATTTATCGAAAAACAATAATATTTATCGTTTTTCGATAATATATTTCAATAGGCATAAAAAAAGCGCCGGACCAAAGCCCGGCGCTTAATGCATTTTGTATAACTGCTTTTATTTCTTGAATTCCGAAATTGTTTTCTCAATAATATCGCAGCATTCATGCAGCTGCTCTTCGGTCATTACCAAAGGCGGGGCAAACCGAATAATGTTTCCGTGTGTCGGTTTCGCCAGCAGGCCGTTTTCCTTCAGCGCCACACATAAATCCCAGGCGGTAGAGCTGTCTTCAGAGTCGTTAATTACCACCGCATTCAACATGCCTTTACCGCGAACCAGCTTTACCAGCTCACTTTTTTCAGCCAGTTTCTGCATCCGCTCGCGGAAGAGCTTACCCAGCTTACGGGCATTCACCATCAGCTTTTCGTCTTTTACCACCTCCAGGGCCGCGATGGCTACTTTACAACCCAGCGGATTACCACCAAAGGTAGAACCATGTTGCCCGGGCTGAATTACCTCCATTACCTCATTATCGGCCAGGATAGCCGATACAGGATATACTCCACCTGAAAGGGCCTTACCCAGGATAAGAATATCGGGTTTCGTATAAGTTGGCTGGCGCTCGCAATGGTTCTGGCAGCTACAGTCGCCACAAACTGCCAGCAGGCTGCCGGTACGGGCAATTCCTGTCTGCACCTCGTCGGCAATAAAGAGGGCATTGTATTTATGGCAGGTTTCCTGTGCACGGCGCACAAAATCATCTGAAGGGGTATAAACTCCTGCTTCGCCCTGGATAGGTTCTACCAAGAGGCCAACTACATTTTTTTCTTCTTTCAACACCTTCTCCAGGGCATCAATATCATCGTAAGGGATTTTAATGAAGCCAGGAGTATAGGGGCCAAAGTTTTTACGGGCTACTTCGTCGTTCGAAAAGGAAATAACCGTCGTAGTTCGGCCATGGAAGTTGTTTTCGCACACAATAATTTTTGCTTCATTTTCAGGCACCCCTCTTTTCTCGTACGCCCACTTCCGGCAAACCTTAATAGCGGTCTCCACTGCCTCTGCCCCAGTATTCATGGGCAGTACCTTATCGAAGCCAAAGTATTCAGTTACATATTTTTCATAGGCCCCCAGCACATCGTTATAAAAAGCACGGGAGGTAAGTGTAAGCGTTTCGGCCTGTTCTTTTAATGCATTAACAATGCGTGGATTGCAATGGCCCTGGTTTACGGCAGAGTAAGCAGAAAGGAAATCGTAATACCTTTTTCCTTCCACATCCCACACATATACCCCTTCGCCTTTTGCCAGTACTACCGGTAATGGGTGGTAGTTATGGGCTCCGTGTTGATCTTCAAGCTCCATGGCTTGCTGGCTTGACTGAATGGTTGTTTGCATAAGTTTTTTATTTAATCGATCTTAAAAATTTTCGGCCCGAGTCAAAGCAGCCCGGGGAGGCTGAACTTTAAAGAATTGCACAGGCTTTTTGTATATTTGCTCTTTTAGCGGCTGGTAAAGATAGCGAAACCGCCCGGGAGTTCAAAAAGAAGGAATGAGCAAAAAAAACAAAATACAATCGTTGCCACCCCTGCAGGAGGGAGATTTTTACATGAACGAGGAAGGGCTGATGGTCTTTACAGAGCAGTACCACCGCCGCCGTGGTTACTGCTGTAAAAGTGGCTGCCGGCATTGCCCCTGGGGGTATAAAAAGAGTAAATGAAATAATTTGTAAATTTGAGAATGAGGAAATTTTGAAAATTCACAGGTAAGAAGAAAGGCGACCTATAGAATTAAAGCCCTTACTTTCGACCGCAATGAAAAATGAAGGTCTACACCTTCAAGTCTTCTGATTCCAGGCCCACACCCCCTTTCCCCATTATCTATTGCCCATTGTCCACTGTCTATTATCTATCTTTTGTCTATAGCCTATCGTCTCATGCCTCAAATCCTCACCCTTAATTTTTTAAACATGCTTTGCATTTTCTGAAAACTTTACCGATATTTGCAAACTAATTTGATTAAGAGTATTTACGTTCTAAGATATAAGTCATGGCCAGAGTTTGTCAAATCACAGGAAAAAGACCTCGAGTAGGTAACAACGTATCGCACGCGAACAACAAAACGAAAAGAAAGTTTTATCCTAACCTTCAGAAGAAGCGCTTCTACCTTGCGGAAGAAGACCGCTGGATTACGCTGAAGGTATCTACTTCTGCTTTGAGTACCATTAACAAAAATGGCCTGAAGGCTGTATTAAAGAAAGCCGCTGAAAACGGCAACTACTGGTTTAATTCTCAGGAAAGCTGAAAATATAAATAACAATGGCTAAGAAAGGAAACAGAGTTCAGGTTATTTTGGAGTGTACTGAACAAAAAAACACAGATGTGCCAGGAACTTCCCGCTACATCACCACTAAAAACAGAAAAAACACTCCTGAGAGAATAGAGTTGAAGAAATACAACCCTAATCTGAAGAAGTATACTGTTCACAAAGAAATTAAATAATTATGGCTAAGAAGGTAGTTGCAACGCTCAAAAACAAAGAAGCCAAAGGCTTTGCCAAAGTCATTAAAGCAGTGAAGTCGCCTAAGACCGGTGCGTACACATTTAAAGAAGAAATTGTACCGGTTGACAACGTGAAAGAAGCTTTAAAATAAGCTTGCGCAAAAAATTTACAAATTAAATAAAAAGTCCCGCCTATTCGGGACTTTTTTGTTATATTAAGGCAATAAGGTATAATCTGTACGATATGGGTCTGTTTGATTTTTTCTCCAAGGAACCTAAGGAAACCCCTAAAGAAAGCGAAAAAGATAAAAAAGAAACCTTAGACAAGGGCCTTGAAAAAACCAAGGATAACTTTTTTTCTAAACTCAGTAAGGCTGTTGCCGGCAAATCGACGGTTGACGAAGAAGTGCTCGATGAGCTGGAAGAAATCCTGATTTCCGCAGATGTGGGCGTTGGCACCACCATCAAAATTATTAACCGCATTGAGGAACGCGTAGCCCGCGACAAATATGTGTCGACGGCTGAACTTGATGATATCCTCCGCCAGGAAGTTACGGCACTGCTCTCTGAAAATAATTCCGAAGACCTGAAAGACTTTAAGGTTCCGGCAGGATAGAACTCCCCTATGTAATTTTAGTAGTGGGCGTAAACGGCGTAGGCAAAACTACTACCATTGGTAAGCTGGCCGCCCAGTTTAAAGCCCGCGGCAAAAAAGTAATTCTTGGCGCGGCCGACACCTTCCGTGCTGCTGCGGTCGACCAGCTCATTCTGTGGGGAGAGCGGGTAGGCGTTCCGGTCGTATCGCATGGCATGAATACCGACCCCGCCTCTGTTGCCTTTGATGCAGTAAAGCAGGGCAAGGAAGAAGGTGCCGATGTGGTTATTATCGATACCGCGGGTCGGCTTCACAACAAGGTAAACCTGATGAACGAGCTTTCAAAAATTAAGCGCGTAATTCAGAAATTTGTACCGGAAGCGCCTCATGAAGTACTTCTGGTACTCGATGGCAGCACCGGCCAGAATGCCGTAAACCAGGCACGCGAATTTACCAAAGCCACAGAAGTAAGCTCCCTGGCCATTACCAAACTCGATGGTACCGCAAAAGGCGGTGTAGTAATAGGTATTTCAGATGAATTTAAAATTCCGGTAAAATATATTGGCGTGGGTGAAAAAGTAAACGACCTGCAGGTATTTAACCGCCGCGAGTTTGTTGACACTCTTTTCCAGCGGTAACACACAACATCTACGCAGATATTATAATAGCCAGTTTTTCACGACTGGCTGTTACTGTTTTATGGGGTTAGTGTCACTAACAATTTCATTCGGCTTAATTTACTGGCAAACAAGCAATTACACAATACAAACACCAGACTGTTTAAGAAAAGGTTCTTTATGATTTTACTTGCTTAATAAGCACAAGGCCAGGTTTAATACTAGTTTGGCTCACCAAAGGCACGCGTTATGCTTCGCTAAACGCGCACCAGATGCCAGCTGGTGCATATGACAAGGTACTTTCATAATGAGCCTAAGAAAACAGCAATGGGTTCAAACCCTCTTCTGCTTTCATGCTCTTGCTGCCAGGCCCATGTGCGGTAAGCAGCCAAAGCAATGCCAAACGCCTTATTTAAAAGGGATGCGGTAAGAGATGTGATAATTAAAGGCAAAGGTATTTCCGTCGCCCACCCTGCCAAAACCTGGCACCTCATAAGAAGCAAAAGAACCTGCCGCATGGGTCTTCAGTCCCAGTTTATAACGGAGCGTATACCCCAGGAACAGACCTCCCCACACCCGCGCCTTCATGCCTGCCACTCCTTCGAACCAGCGGGCCGTCGCGGGCCGGTCGTAGTCAACTGGGAAAGCCCCAAAAACAGGACTAGCAAATACTGCATCCAGCTTTTCACTATAAGAACTGCGAGCATAGCGCACCCCGATAAAAAGCACATTATTATTTTTATTATCAGGAATAAAATTAAAGTCCGCCCCTAACCGGAAATAATTTCCTTTAAGCTCATAATTAAATTCCTCTTTTTCCTGCAAATGGCTTCCCGCTCCAAAATCAGCCACCAAAAAGTAATTACCAATGCTAAGGTCTGCATTCACCTCGTAAAACTGCTTATCGGGTGCAACGGCCTGCTCTACGAGCCGGGATGCATCCAGGCCAATCCGCAGAGCCGATGGCCCCCAGGAAAACGTCTTCTTCTCCTTTACAGAATCCGGGACAGATGGATTGGATTGCTGCTGAGCCTGTAACACTTCTGGTAAGAAGCAACACAAAAGGAGGACAAGAAATAACTTATGGATAGATTTCAACATCAAGGCCTTCTCTGGTTAAATATAGTTTATTAGTTAACAGACTTACAGAATCGAAGGTGTGCCTGGTAACAGTAAGCCCGGTATAAAACTCTTCTTGTGTACATTCAGGTGAGTAAATCAGAGGCTTTTTCTCATAACTTACTACGAGTGTGTCAACTTCTTCTTCATTTCTAAACAAGTAAGTGATCTTCTCTGAGGCCGGAGCTAAAGCCAGCTGAACCTGGGCAGTCCCGGTTTGATCTCCAGTATAAAAAACATCGCCACTTTCAAGTGCTTTTATCTCATCAAAATCATTTATCTGAGGTTCACTCTCTCCACTTGCATTGAGGGTAAAAAAGCCGGTTTTCAGTTTATCTGTAACTACCGATTCACAGGCTGCAGAGTTATATATTTCAATATCAAGCCCCGAACCACCTCTTCTCAATTCAGTATTTATTAGGTTTACCCTATCGAAAGTATTCTTTGTAACTACCAGATTTCTAAAAAGAGTATCTAAGCCACATTCAGGCAAAGGAACGTAAAAATACCGTTCATAGCTTACCGTTAGAGTATCTGTAAATTCTCCCTCTCCATATTCAAACAGGAAAGCAGTGCTATCAACACCTGGGTTCAATGATAGTTGCAAGCGACTGATTCCATTTTGGTTACGTGTGTAAATATTCCTGTTTGTTCCTGCAGTCCGTACCCTGTCAAAATTAAAAGCCATCGGCTGCTTTGTTCCTCCTTCATCAAAAACAAAAAAACCTGCTGCCAGAAAATTTGTCGAAGGGTCAGTACAGGAGCTCGTTCCGTATATCTCAAGAACATTCCCTGCTGAATTAAAAGCTATTTCAGTGGTAACTAATTTTAGCGAATCAAAAGTATGTTTGGTTATATTCAGTTCCGAAAAACTGACGCCCGGCCCACATTCAGGTGAGATGACATTAATAGTGCGGCGATAATTGAGCGCAAGAGTATCCGCTCCGTTTTCATAGCGGAACACAAAGGTGGTTGTATCTACCGAAGGATTAAGCGCAAGTCTCAGGCTGGAAATACCCGGATGGTTCTGCACAAAGAAGCTACTATCCCTTCCTATTGCATACACTTCATCGAAATTAAATTGCCGGGCTTCCTTTTCTCCTGCATCATTAAAGGAAAAAAAGCCAATTTGGTATATTCCCGGAGAAGAAATACAAGGCTCCTCCGGATCGCAGGCCGACAATAAGCTGCCTGCCATTAGCAGCCCCATGAAAGCGGGTTTCCAACAGTTTCTTTTAAATAGCTTTATCATACAGTCAACAAATTTAAGGGAATATTTTGGTAAGGAACGATGGAGGAAACCTTTCTTACCTAAAATTATGTTATTTTTGCGTTTTGCCGGATATAGAAGAGGAACGATTTGAAAACAAGAACATTAAAAAAGAATAAAGTCAACATCATTACCATGGGTTGCTCAAAAAACCTGGTAGACTCGGAAGTTTTGCTCACGCAACTGAAAGGAAACCAGATTGAAGCCACGCATGAAGCTGAAAATGACGACGCCAACATTGTAATTATTAATACCTGTGGCTTTATCGATAACGCCAAGCAGGAAAGTATTGATACAATTCTTCGGTATGTAGATGCCAAAGGCGCTGGTTTGGTTGACAAAGTGTATGTAACAGGCTGCCTTAGTCAACGTTATAAAGATGATCTGGAAAAGGAAATCCCCCTGGTAGATGCGTACTTTGGCACCCGGGAGCTTCCCCGGCTTTTAAAAACTTTAAAGGCAAACTATAAGCATGAGCTGGTTGGAGAACGTATTCTTACCACGCACAGCCATTATGCTTACATGAAAATCAGTGAAGGCTGCGACCGCCCCTGCTCCTTCTGTGCTATTCCGCTTATGCGCGGCGGCCATGTTAGCCGCCCTATTGAAGAACTGGTTAAAGAAGCACAGCACCTTGCCAGAAACGGCACCAAAGAATTATTACTTATTGCCCAGGACTCTACCTACTATGGACTGGACCTGTACAAAAAGCGCAACCTGGCAGAGTTACTCAACCGCCTGGCCGATGTAGAAGGCATCGACTGGATTCGTCTCCATTATGCTTTCCCTACCGGATTTCCGCTCGATATCCTCGATGTTATGCGTGAGCACCCGCATATTTGCAATTACCTGGATATTCCCCTGCAGCATGGCAGCACAAAAGTATTAAAACTCATGCGCCGGGGTACCACCCGCGAAAAACAGGAGGAGCTTATCCATACCATTCGCGAAAAAGTGCCGGGCATTGCCCTGCGAACCACGCTCATTGCCGGCCACCCGGGCGAAACAGAAGAAGACTTCCAGGAAATGGCTGATTTTGTTGAGCGCATGCGCTTTGAACGCTTGGGTATTTTTACCTACTCGCACGAGGAGAATACCCATGCCCATAGCATGCCCGACGATTTGCCCGAAGAAGAAAAGCAGGCGCGCGCCAACGAAATAATGGAGATGCAGGAAGGAATTAGCTAGGACCTTAACCAGGAGAAAATAGGCAAAACACTTAAAGTACTCATCGACCGCAAAGAAAGCGGCAACTTTATTGGCCGCACCGAGTTCGACTCTCCTGAAGTTGACAACGAAGTGCTTATTGATGCAAGTCAGCACTACCTGCGGGTAGGCGACTTTGCACAAATAAAAATTACCGAAGCCAGTGAGTTCGACCTCTACGGCGAACCGGCAGAATAATAGCCCGGAACATAATAAATGAAAAAGCTGGCCATGTGGCTGGCTTTTTTTCTTTTACCAAACCTCTTTATAATGACGAATCATACTACTGTACATTTTCAGTTACAGTAATAGCGCGAACGTGCCGCCGGGTTGCGTAGACTCGTGCTGGTATATTTCAGGCCTCCGGCCTAAGGATTTTTTTTACCAAACCGCTTTATAATGGCGAATTTTAAAATAGGTTTGGTACAAACATTTGATAGCAAACCTTTAAAAGCTCCTCTTTACTTTTCGCCCGCTACAATTCCACTCCGAAGAAAAAACAATTTTCCTGTTTAACTTCAAGAAAAGCTCAAAAAAAGATATATTTACTTATCCTGTTCGAAGGCACCTCCTGCTTTGTCGTTTCGAAAGAAGAAGAAAACAAAGACTGCCTCCTGCTTCTCCTTACGGAAAAAGAAGTTTTTTTTAGGATGTGAGCTAATTTTTTTATGAGAAAACCATTTCTTACTTTCAGCATTCTTTATTTTATCGTGGCTGTCCTTTGGCTCATTTCCACCGATCTGGTAGTACTTTCCTTTGCAAATACCTTCTGGCAACTTACTGTTTTTCAGCACCTGAAAGATTTTCTGTTTATCCTTGCCACTACTTTGGGTTTTTACTTCTTCTCTAAACGAACCTTTCGGCTAAGGCAGGAATCTGAGAGCCAGTACCAACAACTTTTTGAAGATAATCCCCAGCCTATGTTTATTTTCCGGAAAGATGATTTGTTGACACTGGAAGTAAACAAAGCTGCCATAAAAAAATACGGCTACAGCCGGCAGGATTTTTTAAAAATGCAGCTGCATGCGCTTCGCCTGTCGAAAGATGATTCGGAGTTAAAGGAAGCTCTTGCTACTCCCTATCCCGGTGAACTGCTTACCCGGCACAGAAAAAAAAGTGGTGCAGTTTTTTATGTGCAAGTAAGCTTTCAGAAAATAAACTTTCGAGGACAAGAATCTCACCTGATAATGGCGCAGGATATAGATGCTGAACACAGGGGCAGCAAGAAAATAAATCGGCTTAACCACAGGCTAAAGAACATTCGTAAAGCAATTTCCGCCTCCTCTTTGGCACTAAGCCTGAACAGGGAGGGAAAGATTAACTTCATCAATAAAACCTTTCTCAATCTCCTGAAATTGAAACCAGAGAAAGTGCTTCATACCTCTTACACCAACTTATGCAGTAGCCTAAGTTCTGTTCAGCTTGCCAGCATAAGCAGACACGTACAGCAGGGAAAAATATGGAAGGGAGAACTTAAAATATTGAACCAGGAGCATCACCTTTTCTGCATCGACACCAAGGTGGTTCCGGTTAAAGATGAACAAGAAAATATTGAGGAGTATGTGATAATAGGTTACGACATTACAGAAAAGAAGCAGGCGCAGGAAGAGTTGATTCGGCGCGAAAAGCTTTTTAGCTCCCTGATTGATTCTCAAACAAATTACCTGGTACGCATTGATCTTGGCGGCCACTACACCTATGCCAATAACCGCTTCCTCCAGAAATTCGGCTATACACTTAACGAGCTTACAGGCACTCATTATTACGAAACGGCCTTTTCAGAAGATGTTGATAAATGCCGGGAGGCAGAAAAATTCTGTATTGAAAATCCTGAGCAAATTATAAAGCTCGAAATAAGAAAGGCAGACAAGGAAGGAAATATTTTCTGGAATATATGGGAGTTTGTAGGTATTGCCGGAAAAGATGGTCGGACCACTGTAATACAGGGCCTGGGGCAGGACATTACCCAGCAGCGCACCGCCGAAAAGGATCTTCAGAAATATACCCGACGCCTTAACCTGGTACTCGACAGCATAGGCGAAGGTTTTTTTACCGTGGATAAAAACTGGCGGCTGTTAAGAGTAAACCGGGAATTTGAGCGGATGATCGGCAAATCAAAAGAAGAACTGCAAAACGGCTATCTCCTCGAAGTACTGCCTTTTATGGCCATACCTCCCTTTTACCCATACCTGGAGGCTGCCCTGGAGGAAGGTAAAAACACGGGTTTCGAAGAATATGCGTCGGAGCTAAATAAGTGGCTCGAGGTAAATCTGTATCCTTTTCAGGATGGAATCTCAGGGTATATCCGCGACGTTACCTACAGAAAAAAGGCGGAATTAGAACTAAAGCAAACCCTGCAGCGGTACAATACGCTATCTAAAGCAACCTACGACACCATTTGGGAGTGGGATCTCATCAGGAATACGTTAAAGTGGAACGAAGGAATGAACCGGATTTTCCACTATGCGGATGAGGAAATTGAGAATACACATGAGTGGTGGGAAGCACGGCTGCACCCGCAGGATAGGGAGCGGGTTAGCCGGGACATCTTTAAACATATAGCAGAAAAAAAAGGCGCCTGGTCGACGGAATATCGATTTAAAACCGCCGATAACGAATACCATTTTGTGCTAGACAGGGGCTATGTTATTTACGACGAAAACCAGGAACCGGTGCGCATGATTGGTGCCATACAGGACATTCACCAGCAGCGCCAGTTCCAGGAAGAAATACAAAAGCTTTCGCTGGTTGCCCGTAAAACCCAGAATGGCGTAGTTATTACCGATAAAGACGGCTATATAGAATGGACAAACGAGTCTTTTACCTCGCTATGCGGCTATCAGCTGGAGGAGGTAAAAGGCAAGAAGCCGGGGCAGTTCCTGCAGGGACCTCAAACCCAGCCGAAAATAAGAGAAAGCATTCGGCGGATGCTGCAATTAAAGGTAGATTTTTCAGAAGAAATTATTAATTACCACAAAAGCGGAATTCCTTACTGGGTGCGCATGGATATTTCTCCTGTATTTGACGAACAGGGCGAGCTTATAAAATTTATTGGCATTGAAACTGATATTACGGAGCGTAAAAAGTTTGAGCAGCGCCTGCAGCAACAAAACGACCAGCTAAAAGAAATCGCCTGGATTAGCTCGCATGAAATTCGGGGACCGGTAGCCTCTATTCTTGGGCTCATTAGCTTATACAACCATAGTTGCCCCGAAACCCCTTTTAACAAAGAAATTCTGCAGCACCTCGAAGAGGTTACGAAAAAGCTGGATGTAGTCATTCACCGCATTGTAAACAAAACCTATGCCGTGGACGAAATGCAGGAAAAAAAGTGAAGTTAAAAAAAGCGGCCGCCGCCGGCTCCCCGAACTTTAAGAATGGCTTTCCCAATTCCTCCTGTGGAGTCTTCCGGCAGGTTTTATTATTTATTAGCCGGAAGGCTATTGCTCAGCCAATCCGGCGTACAATCAGCTGGTTAATCAGCTCGCAAAAATACTGGGGTTTAAGGGTGCGCCAGTTAGAAATTTCCAGGCTGCCACCCAGGTTTATGTAGTTGTCGATGTTGTAAATTTTCATTTCATGCTCCACGAAGTCACGAAAATTTACGGCAGCAATCCACCCGTCTTCCACATCCTCAAACCATTCTTCGTAATAGCAGTCGTCGGAGCCATGGAAGTTCAATACATTTTCGCCAATAAGAATAAACTTATTTACCCCAAAGCGGGTAAAGTGGTCGATAATATTCCGCTTCAGGTGCATGATGTCGTTGTTAATAGCATCGTTCCACTCCCCGATAAATTCCATTACCACATACCCCTGGTCATAGTCGGCATAAAGCACCTTAAAGTAAAGGGTCTCCGAGCCCAGGAAATCCCAGGCCGGATCAATATAATACCCGTAAATGGTATCGGTATATAATTCGTAATTATATTCCTTCCCGAAGTAAGGCGAGTACTGGTCTTCGTCTACTTTATAGTACTTCAGCCAGTTATAAAAAGGCTCAATCTGATGCATGCTCTTTCCGGTAACTATCTACTGCTTTTCGTACGGAGCCATGCGTTTTTAGCAACTCGCTGGCCCTCTCCTCTCCGATTCCTAACTCATCCATTATCATCCGGGTTCCGCGCTGCACGAGTTTATGGTTGCTTAATTGCATATCGACCATCTTATTTCCGCGCACGCGTCCCAGCTGCACCATTACAGCGGTAGAAATCATATTCAATGCCAGTTTCTGGGCGGTGCCGGCTTTCATTCGGGTACTGCCGGTCACAAATTCAGGCCCTGTAATTACTTCTACCGGGTATTGGGCTTCTGCCGCCACTGCCGACGCCGGATTGCAGGTAATAGAGCCGGTAAGGAGTCCTGCCTGCCGGGCACTACGAAGGCCGCCAATAACATAAGGCGTGCGACCCGAAGCGGCAATGCCAATAACCGTATCCAGCTTGGTTGGCTGGTAGGGTTCCATATCGCGCCAGGCGCCTTCCTCATCATCTTCGGCAAACTCTACCGCCTTTCGTATAGCTGCGTCGCCGCCAGCAATAAGGCCTATTACCCAATCGTGGGGCACGCCATAGGTTGGCGGACATTCAGAGGCATCGACAATACCCAGGCGGCCACTTGTTCCTGCACCAATGTAAAACAGCCTGCCTCCCTGCTGCATCCGCTGCACTATTTCCTTTACTAATTTTTCTATTTGCGGAATGGCCTTTTCCACCGCAAGCGGAACGCTCTTATCCTCCCGGTTTATATTCTGGAGCAGTTCCTGTACGCTCATTTGCTCCAGGTGGTTGTAGTTCGATGCAGACTCAGTAATACTCATTTCCTTCAGTTAATATTTTCTTCTTTATTAATTACGATTTTTTCGGCAGGCCGGATAAGAAGATGGTTTTAAGGTATCACCACCATCAGCAAAATACCAGCAAATGGCTTTCTTCCAGGCTTTGTCTGATGCATGCTTTTGAGACTAAAAACAGGGAATTTGCGGTCCGCCGCTGCGGGTCTTGGGCAAAGGTTCTTTTTCGAGACAGTCGGCCGTGCCGCATAGCCTAAGCTATGGTGAGAAAAAGACCTGTAGAACAAGATCAATAATTCGCATTTTTAAGCCAAAGCGTATTCGTCAGACACAGCCTAAATCACTACCAGGCAGATGTACCTCCGAAATCCTATTTATCCTGGAGACTATCAAAATTTAAAATCCCCAATGCAGTTCTTTATCAGAAAACTGTTCGCAGCCAATTCCAGACGTCTTCTGCTCTTTGAGAGGTTCATCGCTGGTCGCTAAACTGTGCAATATTCCAAAAAAATAATTGAAGTGGAAATGCCACAATGGAATTGCCGCAGAGGAATTAGCCACAACAAACTTTTAAACAACCTCCCGACGTGCCGAATCAAAATTAGGTAATTAAAAAAAGCTTCCTTTCTTCGGCTTCTTTTTTATTTCGCTTTTTGCCGCCTATCTGCCGTTCCTTTACTTGTTCAGGTTCTTATTCCATCCTCATTTGTGCTCCCCATACACCCATGCCCCTGATGTTAAGCAGGCACCTCTGTTTCTGTTTTAAGCTTAGCACTTCGATTTAGTACCCGCTGGCGGCAAACAGCAAACAAAGAATGAAATTTAAGGAACAGGTTTTTGGAAACGGATTTTTTATTTGCATCAAAACAGCTGGAGGCAGTGGAATTTTACTGCTTCTTTCGTAATTTGTTGCCTTCAAATCGATAATTATGAAAAATAAGGCCACCTCTTCTGCAACTGTTTGCGTACACACCGGAACTCAACTCGACTCCACTACCCGGGGGGTAAATACTCCTGTACATACCTCATCGGCCTTTGGTTACCGCGGTCCCTTAGGGAACCTTTATCCCCGCTATTACAATACCCCAAACCAACTGGCAGTGGTAGAGAAGCTCTGCGCCCTGGAGGGCACTGAAGAAGGCTTGCTTTTCAGCTCAGGCATGGCCGCCATTAGTGCTATTTTGTTCGGCCTGCTAAAGCAGGGAGACCACCTGGTGCTATCGAAAGAAATTTATGGAGGCACTTATCATTTTGTTACCACTGAACTGGACCGTTTTGGCATTAGCTATACCTTTACTGATACTACCGAACCAGCAAGCTTTGCTGCCGCCATTCAGGAAAACACCCGCCTGTTATATATTGAAACCCCTTCGAACCCCCTGCTAAAGCTTACCGATATCGCCGGGGTAGCAAAGCTTGCCAAAGAAAAAGGGCTAATAACGGCCATTGACAATACCTTTGCTTCTCCCATAAACCAAATACCTGTGGCCCTGGGCATTGACCTGGTAATGCACAGCGGCACCAAATACCTTGGAGGCCATTCCGACCTTTGTTTTGGTGCTGTTGTTGGAAGCACCGACCTGATGAAGCAAATTCGTGCCCATGCCATCAACCTTGGCGGCAGCCTGAATGCCGAAACCTGTGCTTTAATTGAGCGAAGCATGAAAACGCTGGCCTTGCGTGTGGAGCGCCAGACACAGAACGCCCAACAGGTAGCCGAGTGGCTGGAAAAGGAAGCCGGCGTTAAAAAAGTAAATTATCCCGGCCTGGCAAGTCATCCACAGCACGCCTTAGCCCGCGAGCAAATGAAAGGCTTTGGCGCCATGCTTTCCTTTGAACTTGAAGGAGATGCTGCCAGCACTGAAAGCTTTCTCGACCGGCTCAAAATGATTATTCCGGCCCTCAGCCTGGGAGGAGTAGAAACGCTTATTTGTGCCTCTGCAAAAACCTCCCATGTAAAAATGTCGCCGCAGGAAAGGGCCGCAGCAGGCATTTCCGATACTTTGCTGCGGCTCTCCGTAGGTATTGAAGCTGCAGAAGACATAATTGCCGATATCCGCCAGGCTATGGGAAACTAAAATTCCTCAGCACTCGCTAAGCAGGTCATTTACCTTTAAAAGCCGGGTGCCAACTATACTAATAGTCACTTGTTTTCTGATTTCGATGCCTTCAATAAAACAAACTGTAAAAAACAAAGCCAGGAATTATTATAAAGACTTTATCTTTAACCTGAGTGCTGATAATAACCCCCTCTTCCTGGCCTATTACAAAAATTATTATACCCCTAAGCAGGGCTCCATCGCTGCTTTTGCCGACTTCTTTTCGCGAAGAAACCACCCACTAACGGTAGTTCAAATTGGTGCCAACGATGGCTTTAACCATGACCCTATTCATAAATTCATAAAACGAGATAAGTGGCAGGGGGTATTGCTGGAGCCTCAGCCCGATGTTTACCACCAGTACCTGGAGCGCCTCCATAAAAACTCTCCTGGAATAAACACGCTTAATGCTGCCCTGGACTACCAGGATGGCAGCAGCACCATTTACAGGGTTTCTTTTAGCAAAGCCCGCTGGGCCACCGGCTTAACCTCTTTCGATCGCGCTGTTGTCGAAAAGGCAGTTATCTCAGACTACGTAAAAGACTGCGCCCGCAGGGAAGGCGTAGACATCCCTGCTAAAATAGAAGATCGTATTGAGGCTATTCCAATAAAGGCGATAAGTCCCCGCACCTTGCTGGAAAAATATAATATAAGTAGTATTGACTGGCTGCAAATAGATACCGAAGGCTTCGATTTTGAAATTATTAAAATGTTCAACATTGGTATTACTCAACCCAGTGTAATTGTATTCGAGCATTTTCAATTTTCGGATGAGGAGCGAAAAAAATGCTTTGACCACTTACACGAACATGGCTACCAGCTAAAGCAATACGGAAGAGATGTACTGGCCATCTTCAATGCCTCTGGAGAATACCTCCGGTTCTTACAGTAAGTACGCTCTTATTGCTGAAAAGATTGAACTAAATCAGGATACATTTCCTTGTGGACAGGAAAAGCAGGCAAATACAGATTACAGAAGCCTTGCCTGCAGCCCTGGGAGACTTTTCCTTTGTTGTGCCCGGAAAGTACAGGCAAACAGGATAAGCTTTTAAAAAAAAGCCTGTAACGGTACATTCACTCATTTTATTGCTATTTATAAGCCGGCTTTTTTTTCTTACCTTGTTGGCTGAAGCTTAATTCTGAAGGTTGTTTTAACACTGAAAGCCTCCTTCATTAATCCCCCAATACCTAATTCCCTTTTTATGAAGTTTCAAGGAAAAGTACGATTCGTTAACAAGGACAGAAGCAAGTTCTTTGCTACTTTGAGAAAAAGAGTAGATACTTATTTTAAAGAAGAACAGCTATCGAAACACGCCAACAACACCATGATTACCAAATCTGCCGTGTTGCTATTAAGCTATGTGCTGCCTTTTATTTTATTGTTAAGTATACAACCTGGCCCCGCTATAAGTATGATTTTGTGGTTTATCATGGGCCTCAGCCTTGCCGGAATAGGCATGAGCATTATGCATGATGCTATCCACGGAGCATATTCTACAAGTAAAACGGTAAATAAAGTGATGGGGTATTCGCTTAACCTTGTGGGTGGCTCCACTTTTAACTGGCGCCTGCAACACAATGTACTCCACCATACCTATACCAATGTGGTAGAGCTTGATGAGGATATCCAGGATAAGCTGGTTCTTCGTTTTAACCCGCACACTAAGGTAAAGTGGTTTCACCAGCTCCAGTGGCTATATGCTTTCTTTTTCTATGGTATTCTTACTTTGTACTGGGTATTGGCAAAAGATTTTATCCAATTTGCCAAGTTTACCCACAGTGGCGTCAATACAGATTCAAGGGCGCAAAATGCCGTTACTTTAACCAAAATTATTGCACTGAAAGTAATCTACTTCTTTATAATGCTGGTGGCTCCCACTCTTTTCCTGGGTATTCCGTTTACCGAGGTGTTACTTGGCTTCCTACTGATGCATTTTGTAGCAGGCATTATCTTAACAGTTGTTTTTCAGCTGGCTCATACCGTGGAAGGAACAAGCCACCCGCAACCCAATGCAGAGGGAGCCATCGAAAACGACTGGGCCATTCACCAGTTAAACACAACCGTTAACTTCTCTCCAAAAAACAAATGGATTTCCTGGTATGTTGGCGGACTAAACTTTCAGGTAGAGCATCACCTGTTTCCGAATATCTGCCATGTGCACTACCCTGCCATTGCCCCCATTGTAAGGCAAACGGCTGAGGAATTTGGCATTCCGTATATGGAAAACGAAACCTTTGGGAAAGCCGTTCGCTCGCACATTGCTACGCTCCAGCGCTTTGGTAAGCTTCCGGATATCAATGAAGCGATTGCTTAACACAACAGTTATAGATAACCCATTTTCCTGCGCCTAGGGGCGGGGAAAAATAATTTTCAAAGCCTCTCTTACACAGATATGTTTAAGAGGGGCTTTCCTTTTTTAGGTAATACTGCAAAAGGGCGTTCAGCTTTCTGCTTTTACTTCTCTACCTCCCAAAAGAGTAACAGGAGTCTTTTTTATGTACCTGAAACATACCCAAAACTCAACCTCCAGCTCTTGCCCACCGTAAAAAAGCTCAAACCTATTTTGCTATGGAAAACTACCCCTACCATGTTTTTTACCCACAAGATTACCAGAAACAGCCTGATAAGAAGTGGCCGCTCATCCTCTTCCTTCATGGTGCCGGAGAGCGTGGAAACAACCTGGAAATACTGAAGCAGCAGGGCCTTCCCCGCTTCCTACAGCTTAAAGCCGACTTTCCATTTATTGTTGCCTATCCTCAATGCCCCAGGGGAAGCTACTGGAATGTTGAGCTGCTAAACAAGTGGCTGGAAGAAGTTCTCAAAGAAGTAAATGCTGATGAAGCAAGAATATATTTAACAGGCATAAGCATGGGCGGCTATGGCACCTGGCACTGGGCCGCAGCCCAACCCGAAAAGTTTGCTGCCATACTACCTGTTTGCGGCGGCGGCGAGCCTCAAAAGGCTAAAAACCTCGTGGATATCCCCATCTGGGCCTTCCATGGCCAGAAAGATAATATTGTGCCGGTAGAGGAAACCCTGGCCATGACCACGGCCATTGAAGCAGCAGGCGGCTCCCCCAAAGTAACCCTTTACCCCGACCTGTTCCACGACTCCTGGACAAAAACTTACCAGAATGAGGCGATTTATAAATGGCTGCTGGAGCAGAAAAGAAGCTGAGAATCAGTTTCTTAACAATTAAAATTTAATAAATCACAAATAATACAAGTAAATTTATATTTATAGGCACGGTTATTGTTACTTCCCAGGTATTTTCTAGTACTTAAACAATAACATTATGAAAAACCTCTTCACTCTTCTACTTACCATTTTTAGTTTCTTAACTTTTGCAACTGCTCAGGAGGCTGAAAAACCTCCTGAAAATACCGTAGAACAGCTGGATAAGTACAACCAACTCAACCCAACTGAAAAAGCATATATCCACCTGAACAAAGATTTATTTAGTGCTGGTGAAACCATCTGGTTTAAAAGCCTATGTGGCTGAGGGAAACACCCATTCCGCCGACTCCTATAGCAACCTTTTGTATGTACAGTTATTTGACCCACAGAATAAGTTGTTAGCTGAACGGAATATCCAGCTAATAGATGGTAAAGGTAAGGGAGACATAGCACTCCCTGATTCATTATCCTCCGGGGAATATCAGCTGGCAGCCTTTACTAAGTATATGTTGAATTTTGATACTTCTTTTATTTTTACAAAAGAGATTATTCTGGCAGGAAACAAGGTCGCCTCTCTTGATAGCACTAGCGACATGGTAATACTTCCAGCCGACTCTAAACAAAGCCATAGTTCCCCGCCCTTCAATGTGAGCTTCTTCCCTGAAGGTGGAGAGATTGTTTCGGGCCTTAAAAATCGGGTTGCTATAAAGGCTAACAATAAGCAGGGAAAAGGCTTAGCTGTAGAAGGAAAAATAGTCAATAGTAAAGGTGAAACCATCAGCTGGTTCAATACTCATAAATTTGGGTTAGGTGATTTTATTGTACAACCTGAACAGGCTAACGAAGAATTTTTCGGAATCATTAAATATCGAAACCAAACCTACACTTTTCCTTTACCAGCAGTAAAAGACAAGGGCTTTGGCCTTCACATCAGGAATTCCTATAATAAACTTTACATACAAGCTGAGCATAACCAGCAGAAAGATATCACAGGAGCGTTTATTATAGGCCATGTGAGAGGGAAGGTCTTTGCTGTTATTGAAGGAGAAAAAGGAGCCTCGCAGCTATACGCCGCTCTACCAACAGAGAATCTTCCTACTGGCATTGCACATTTCACCCTATTCAATAAGAGCGGGGTGCCGCAAAATGAGCGCCTTATCTTTATCGATAATCCTGAAGAAAAAGTATTCTTAAATGTTAATCCTGACAAAAGAACCTATAACACACGGGAAAAAGCAATCTTTTCATTAAACCTCTCTGATACTACAGGACAACCAGTAGTCGCAAGTTTATCTGCTACAGTAGTTTCTAAAGATGAACTGCAAGGCTTTAAAAATAGCAATAATATCAAAAGCTATTTTCTTCTCAGCTCCGATTTAAAAGGAAAAATTGAAGAACCTGCTTATTATTTTAATGAAGCAAATAAGGACCGCAAGTACCTGTTAGATTTGCTCATGCTTACCCATGGCTGGAGGCGATTTACCTGGAAAGAAATAGAGAAAGACCCAATGAACCTTCCTGCCTATTTGCCGGAAAAAGGGTTCACCATTGAGGGGCAAATCTATCGTTACTTTAATCAAGACAAAGAAATAAGTGGTACGGTAGACCTCACCATGTTTGAAAATCTTTTGTTCAACGAAACACATACCACAACTGCAGGTGGCCGCTTTCGCTTTGACAATTTGAATTTTACAGATACAGTGACTTTTATTTTGCAGGCAAACAAACTTCGTAAAAAAGACAGAAGAGGAAATGATAATATTTATATCCAGTTAAAGCCATCGCAAAATCCCGTTCCTTTAAAACCGTTATCCCCTGAAGCGGAAGGCATCATCTCTCCTGCTTCCATTGCTCTTACAGATGTCTATCAGAAAAAAGTGGAAAAGATTAGAGAAATAGACGCTGCTTTCAGTCTTGGAGAGCGAGATATTTTGCTGCAGGAAGTTTCTGTCGAATCAAAAAAACAACAAATAGCCGACCCTTTTGAAAGGGCCTTTCAACTATATGGCACCCCCTCCAATCGTCTGGTCCCTGACTCTATATCTTTTGGTTTCTTGGGGTTAACTATATTTGATTTAATCCAGGGAAGGGTTCCGGGTGTACAGATAGTGGGTGGCGGATTAAACAAACAGGCAATTATTCGAGGCGTAAGAAGTATCAATAGCAGCATCGAACCGCTCTACTTACTGGATGGAATGCCAGTTGACGCCTATTTAATGAACACCTATCCAGTCCAAGACGTTGCATATATAGATGTATTAAAAGGAGCTGACGCAGCTTTTTATGGAAGCAGAGGAAGTAATGGAGTTTTAGCTGTATACACAAAAAGAGGTATTGGACAAGTAGCTGTAGATCCGGAAATACCGGGCATTACCCATTTCAACCATGCTGGCTATTACCTGGCCAGAGAATTTTATTCCCCTGATTATGCCGAGGAAAACCCACAGCATGCAAAACCCGACTACCGTAGCACCCTGTATTGGAATCCGGATATTGTTATAGATGAAAATGGTAAAGCCAAACTGGAATTCTTTACTTCTGACGAAAAAGCTGACTATGTTCTTCTTATTGAAGGAATGACGCCAGATGGCAGTTTTATCGTAGAAGAAGAAACCTTTGAAGTGGAATAGACAACAAAAACAGGCTGCCCCTATTATCCAGGAGCAGCCTGTTTTTATTAATTATCGCAAGAAAAGGCTATTTAACAGACACTTACTCCTTCTCCATAAATCCAGCTTTCCACCTCTTCGAGCGTCGGGTTTTTCACGTCCTTTAGCTTCATTTTTTTGCGGGTACCGCAAACATCGTTAAAAAGCTTCGTTGGGGTGCTGTGCTTGAGCTGCTCTATGGTGAGGATTTTAAGTTCCTGCAAAATTGGTATCAGCTCCTCACGGACGCCCTGGTCTTTATAAGTCCTGCTCAGTGGCAAACTTCACTTTTTTCTCGGGGCGCATCTGCGGGAAGAAGAGCACATCCTGAATAGAGTTGGAGTTGGTCATGATCATGCTCAGGCGGTCGATGCCGATACCCAGGCCGGCGGTAGGCGGCATGCCGTATTCCAGGGCACGCAGGAAATCCTCGTCCAGCACCATGGCTTCTTCGTCGCCACGCTTGCCCAGCTCCAGCTGCTCCTCAAAGCGGCTGCGCTGGTCAATCGGGTCGTTCAGCTCAGAGAAGGCATTGCAGATCTCTTTGCCGTTACAAATGGCTTCGAAGCGCTCCACCAGACCTTCTTTCTGCGGTGCTTCTTCGCCAGTGGCGACATCTCTACCGGGTAGTCGGTAATAAAGGTTGGCTGAATGAGCTGGGCTTCGCACTTCTCACCGAAAATCTCATCAATGAGCTTGCCTTTGCCCATGGTTTCATCCACTGGCACCTCCAGCTTTTTGCAGGTCTCCCGCAGCTGTGCTTCGTCCATTTCCGAAATATCGATGCCTGTAAAATGCTCAATTGCCTCGAACATGGTAAAGCGCTTCCAGGGGCGCTGGAAGTTGATCGTGTTCTGACCTACCTGAACTTCGGTCGTTCCGTGCAGGTCCAGAGCTACCTTCTCCACCATTTCCTCCACCAGGTTCATCATCCAGTTATAGTCTTTGTAAGCTACATACAGCTCCACCTGGGTAAATTCCGGGTTGTGGAAGCGGCTCATGCCCTCGTTACGGAAGTCTTTGGCAAACTCATACACCCCATCAAACCCACCCACAATCAGCCGCTTCAGGTACAGCTCATTGGCAATACGCAGGTAAAGAGTCATGTCGAGCGTGTTATGGTGTGTTTTAAACGGACGTGCCGCAGCACCACCATAAAGAGGCTGCAAAATTGGCGTCTCCACTTCCAGATACCCTCTGTCGTTCAGGTAATTGCGCATGGACTGCACCAGCTGAGTAGCGCTTGCGGAAAGTTTCGCGCACATGCGGGTTTACCACCATGTCGACATAGCGCTGGCGGTAACGCTGCTCCGGGTCATCGAAGGCATCGTAACGAACTACCTTGCCCTCTCTCCTCTTCGCGCTCCTTTACAATAGGCAGCGGCCGCAGCGATTTGGCCAGCACTTTCAGTTCAGTTACGTGAATGGATATTTCGCCGGTCTGGGTCGTAAACACATAGCCTTTAATGCCGATGAAATCACCAATATCCAGCAACTTTTTAAATACGGTGTTGTACATGGTTTTATCTTCCTCCGGGGCAAATATCGTCGCGGCGAACATATACCTGAATACGGCCGGTGGCATCCTGCAGCTCAGCAAAAGAGGCTGAGCCCATGATGCGCTTGCTCATAATACGGCCGGCAATAGAAATATTTTTATAGTCTGTTTTCTGCTTTTCGTAATTCTTATGGATATCCCTGGCAGTTACATTTACCTCAAATGTTTCGGAAGGATAAGGGTTAATGCCCAGTTTGCGCAAGTTCCTCCAGCTCTTCGCGGCGTCTGATTTCCTGTTCGCTTAAATGCTGCATAAGACAGTCTTGGATTTATTTGAATATGTAGATGCAGACGTAAATGCCCGGCACCTTATTGAAGCTGCAAATTTAGTAATTTAACATGGTAATTAAATGTGCAAATATGAAAATGTGAAAATTTGACGAAGAAGGGGGATTCGATATCGGAAAATGGAAAATGCTATAGGTGTCTGTCCTCCGGTGCCTTTTTATTGTCCAGAGCAGCCTGGAATAGCATCAGAACAAAAAGACAATGGCTGAAACACCATGGTCTTTTATCTATTGTCTCTCGTCTTTTGTCTACTGGCTGCCAGCTTAAACTACAGCACTAAATTTTTTCCCTTTATATGAGGTTAATACCCCGGCGGTGCATTTCTCGCCTTACAAGGTTAAACTCCCGGCTGCTTTGCCCCGCCATGGCCGTATTTTCCTGTGCACGGCGCATAAGGTAGGGCATTACATGTTTCACCGGGCCATAGGGAACATACTTAGCTACATTGTAGCCATGTTCTGCCAGGGCAAAAGATAAATTATCGCTCATGCCGTAAAGCTGTGCAAAAAATACCCGCTGATCATCTCTCTGCAGGCTGTGTTTTTCCATGAGCATGGTCAGGTAATAGTTGCTATAGTCGTTATGGGAACCACAGCACATGGCAATACGCTGCTTATTATCCATGCAAAACTTAAGCCCCTGGTTAAAGAGGTCGTCGGTCATTTCCTTATTGGCATTAATCGGGCTGGGGTAGCCTTTATCCTCTGCCCTGTCACGCTCCTTTTCCATATAGGCTCCCCGCACCAGCTTCGCTCCCAACCATACCTGGTGGGTAGCGGCAAAATGCATCGCATTCCTGAGCAGCTGCATGCCATCGGACCTGTACATTTGAAAGGTATTATAAACCACCGCCCGTTCGCCATTGTAGCGCTTCATCATTTCGTAAGCCAGGTCGTCGATTACATCCTGAATCCAGGTTTCTTCCCCATCGATAAACACGCGAACCCCAGCCTCATAGGTTGCGCGGCAAATCCGGTCTACCCGCTCGCGCACCTGCTCAAAGCTCTTTTCCTCCTCGGCCGTAAGCTTATCGCCCCGCTGTACTTTTTCAAGCAGTTTAAAGCGGGCAAGGCCGGTTACTTTAAATACGCAAAAAGGAATACCTGGCGTGTCTCTGGCCTTTTCTACCGTGCGTAAAATTTCTTGGGTGGTGGCTTCAAATGCTTTTTCGTTCTTTTCTCCTTCTACCGAATAATCCAGGATAGTGCCTATGTTGAAGGCAGCAAGTTCCTGAATGGTTTTCTCGCTGTCCTTAATTGTTTCGCCGCCGCAAAATTGTTCGAAAACCGTATTTTTAACCAGCCCCTTAACAGGCAGTCCCAATGAAAAGGCCTGCTTCAGCATGGCAGTACCTATATTGGTCATCATGTTATTATTCATGGCTGCGAAAATTAAAAACTTTTTCCGCAGTGCTTTATCAGACTGAGCTGCAAAAGCAATTGAGGTGTCTTCGAAAGACAGAGGCTTATCTGGTATGTTATTTGTCAATACTGTTCCTTCCATAGTCGTGCAATCGATTGTGTATACGGCACATTGCCGGAATAGTTCTAGCATCACCAACACGACTTTTAGGTAGAGGTTTGTCTGAGAACCGGCTTTTTTCTGGCACCCTTGTTTTGGCTGCAGAATGGCTAATTTCCGGCAAGTATATGTACAACTACCGAATTTTAAAACTGCAATAAGGTAAATATTATTACCTGCTGCCACTACATTCTTTAAACCGCTTTTTATAGCAAAAACAGGGTGGTAAAACTGCTGCCTTTGCAGTACCTTTACCTTCCTGCAAAACCTCAGAAGTGGAACCGATGGATAAAAACTGGACTAAAACCTATGGAGCGCACCCCCTCTACATTGCCGGCCCCTGCAGTGCCGAAACATTTCAGCAGCTGCGCAGCACGGCACTGGCTGTACAGCAACTGGGCATCCGGCTGGTACGGGCAGGCGTGTGGAAGCCACGTACCCGCCCAAATAGTTTTGAGGGCGTTGGCATAGAGGCCCTCCGTTGGATACAGGAAATTAAACAGGAAACCGGGCTGGCCTTTGCTGTTGAAGTAGCGAATCCACAACATGTGGAGGCTGCCCTAAAGTACGACATCGATGTGCTCTGGATTGGCGCCCGCTCTACGGTAAACCCTTTTACCGTTCAGGAAATTGCCGATGCGCTGCAGGGAACCACTAAACCGGTACTGGTTAAGAACCCGATTAACCCCGACCTCTCTCTCTGGCTGGGAGCCTTTGAGCGATTGGAAGGGCGGGGTATCAAGAAGCTGGGGGCTATCCACAGAGGGTTTTCTCATTTTGGCGAAAGCCGCTACCGGAATCTGCCCACCTGGCAAATTCCGATAGAGCTGAAGCGCCACATGCCGGATTTGCCGCTACTGTGCGACCCCAGCCACATTGCCGGCGATAGCCGCATGATTGCCGACCTCTCTCAAATGGCGCTCGACCTCGATTATGACGGGCTAATGATTGAAACGCACCCTACCCCCGAGCAGGCCTGGAGTGATGCCAAACAGCAGGTAACTCCTGAGCAGCTGGCCCATATTCTTGCCAACCTTCGCAAGCGCGATCCGGCCAGCAGGCACCCGGAGTTCTCGGATAAGCTCGAAGAAATTCGTGACCAGATTGACCAGTCCGACCGCGAGTTACTGGAAGCGCTGCACCGGCGCATGGAATTGGTTGAACGGATAGGAGAATACAAACGAGACAAAAACATTGCCATCCTGGACCTGCAGCGGTGGAGTGAGGTTTTTGAATCGCGCCCGCTCTGGGGGAAAAAACTGGGACTCAAAAAGTCATTTGTAAAGGAGTTGTACAAACTCATTCACCAGGCATCTATAAAAAAGCAAACGAAAATCCTTAACGACAAAAAGAAATAGCCATGCGTCTTCCTTCCCACATTGTAACAGGCCAGGCGGTTACCTCCGCACTTTCTGAGATTCTGCAACAAGGCTTTTCGCAGCTGGCGGTACTTACCGACGAGCATACAAGCCTTCATTGCCTTCCTTTAATTTCAAAGGTGCTGCCCAAAAATTACACCCACATAGAAGTGCGCAGTGGCGAAGAGCACAAAAACATCCCCAGCTGTGCCCACATCTGGGAGGAGCTTACCCAGGCAGGTTTCGACCGGAAAGGTTTGCTCATTAACCTTGGTGGAGGCGTAATTACCGACATGGGCGGCTTTTGCGCAGCTACCTATAAAAGAGGCATCCGCTTTATTAACATTCCTACAACGCTGCTCTCTCAGGTCGATGCCAGTGTGGGCGGAAAACTGGGTATTGACTTTATGAGCTACAAAAACCACATCGGGCTGTTCCAGGAAGCTGCTGCCGTAATAATCGATGCCCGCTTTTTACAAACGCTCTCCCTACGGGAGCTACGTTCTGGCTACGCGGAGGTAGTAAAACACGCACTTATTGCCGACATCACCCACTGGGTACAACTGCAGCAAAAGCATTGGCAACAGCATAACTGGGAGGACATAATCCGCCACAGCATTGCAATAAAACAAGAGGTAGTTACACAAGACCCACAGGAACAGGGCCTTCGGAAAATTCTTAACTTCGGGCACACCATCGGGCATGCGGTAGAAAGTTACTTTCTGGAACATGGCACCCGGCTCCTGCATGGCGAAGCAGTGGCCCTGGGAATGCTCTGCGAAGCCTTCCTTTCCACTAAAAAAGTCGGGCTCGAGTCCGGGCACCTCAAAGATATCTGCAAATATATTGCGGAAGTGTGGCAGCTGCCCCTTATTCCCGACGAAGCCGTTAGCACCATTACCAGCCTGGCCCTGCAGGACAAGAAAAATGAAAAAGGAGTGATTAACTGTACGCTGCTCCACAAACCGGGTGAGGCTGTTTATAACCAGCCTATCAGTAAAGAAGAGGTGACGGAAGCCTTACGCTGGTATAATAAAAAAGACTGGAAATAAACCAGCCCTTTTCAATTTTTTATATCTGTTAACGAGTTGTTATTAGCTTTTTCCGTTGTTTAATTCCTCTTCTCCACGTTCTCTTAAGTTTTCTACCTCTGCCAAGGCGCTGTCTGTCAGCTCACGGATTTTCTGGAAACCTACTTCCCACTGGTCCTCCAAATCATCAATCAGAGAATCAGCCTGGCGGCTAAGCTTGTCGCGGGTGATTTGGCCACTGTCAGGAGCCATAAGCATTCCGAGAGCAACACCAGCGGCTGCACCGGCTAAAAAGGCGAATAGAGTACTACTTGAATTGTTCATAAGAAAATTGAGGATTAAGAAATTAAAAAATTACTTTTATTTATAACGCAGAGCAGGCTAACTTGTTTCGCGAACTGCCCAACAATCGAATTACGCAATATTTGGCCAAAAGTTTCCATAGCCAGTTCAAAAGTAGCAAAGCCTGAGCGTTTATAAAAATTCTGTTATGACTTCTCCATCGGTATATATTTCCTCCTTCGCTCAAATCCCGGCAACTGCCGTTCCATTGCCCGCTTCAAAAAGCGAGAGCAACCGGGCACTTATAATTGCCGCCCTGTGCAGCGAAAAGGCCAATTTGAAAAACCTGTCCGAGGCGCGCGACACCCAAACCATGCTGCGCCTGCTCGAAGCGGAAGGGGAGGAAATGAATGTACTGGATGCCGGCACTACCATGCGGTTTTTAACGGCCTACTTTGCCGTTCGCGGGCAACAAAAAATAATGACCGGTACTCCCCGCATGCAACAGCGCCCCATTGGCTTACTGGTCGATGCCCTCCACGCTTTAGGGGCACAGATTGACTATATGAAGGAAGAGGGCTTCCCTCCCCTCCGCATTAGCGGCCCTTTTCAACAGCAAACTGCAAAATTAAGCATCAGGGGTGATGTAAGCAGCCAGTATATTTCGGCACTGCTCATGACCGCCCCTGCCCTGCCGCTGGGCCTCGAACTGGCGCTTACCGGCAAAGTTGGCAGTCGCCCTTATATAGAAATGACCCTCCAGCTCATGAAGCGCTTTGGTGTGGAGGCTTCGTGGGAAGGAAATACTATTAAAATAGCTCCCGGACAGTCGTACAGCAGCAATAGCTACACCGTAGAATCCGACTGGTCGGGGGCTAGCTACTGGCTCAGCTTTGCTGCCCTGGCACAGGAGGCCAAAATCAGCCTGCTAGGCCTGCGGCCCGACTCGCTGCAGGGCGACATCCGGATACTTGAAATTATGAAAAACCTGGGGGTAGGCCATCGATGGGAAGCGGGCAAACTCCGGCTCTTTAAAACAGCAGCGGCAGGCCAAATCTCTGTCGACTTTACCCACTGCCCCGACCTGGCACAAACCGTAGCTGTTGCCTGTGCTGCCAAAGGAATTAAAGGCTACTTTACCGGACTGGAAAGCCTCCGCATTAAGGAAACCGACCGCATAGCCGCCCTGCAGGAGCAGCTGGCTAAAGTAGGCGCACAATTAATCGAGCCTGAAAGTGGCCTGTGGGAGCTGCTGTCTGGCGAAAAGCTGCCGGAAGGGCCGCTGCACATTAATACCTACGAAGACCACCGCATGGCGATGGCTTTTGCGCCGCTGGCTACCTTATTGCCTGTAATAATAGAAGAACCGGAAGTGGTGAATAAATCTTACCCGCGCTTCTGGCAAAACATGGAAGAAGCAGGCTTTCAATTACAGTTTCAATAAGCCTTTTACCTCCTGTTGAAGGGCTTGAAAATACGGTACCGCCTGCAGCAGGCGGCTGCCGTACCAGCTAAACATTTCTCCGTCGACCACGAGTACCTGGGCATTCGGGCACAGCACTTTAAATTCGGCAATATGCTTTTCTTTAAACGGATAAGGCTCTGAAGACAATAAGATAAGGCGGGGATTCAGCTGACCGATTTCTTCGGCAGAAAGTTCGGGATAGCGGGGCCTGCCGGCAACCAGGTTGGTAAAGCCACACCTTTGAAGCATTTCATCAATAAAAGTGTTGCCGCCAACGACCATATAAGGCTTCTGCCAGATAAAGTACAATACCTCTGCAGCGGGCAGGGACTCCAGCTTTGCAAAGCCGTCCGCTACCTGCAGGCTAAGCGTTTCGGCTTCCCTTTTACGGTCTGTTATTTCTCCCAGCTGCCGCATCATTTGCAGCGCATCTTCCAGGGTAAAAATGTCGCTCATCCAAACAGGAAATTCCTTCTCCAGAGCCGCAATGCCTTCCCGGTAGTTTTCTTCCTTGTTCCCGATAATTAAGTCGGGCTCCAGGGCCCTTATTTTATCCAGGTGAAACTTCTTCGTTCCACCAACTACCTGCTTCTCCCCGCGCCATTGCTTTGGATGAACACAAAACTTGGTAAGCCCTACCACTTCCGCTTCCAAACCAAGGCTGTACAATAGTTCGGTTTGGCTGGGCACAAGGGAAACAATGCGCCGGGGCTTTTCCGGCACTTCCAGCTGTCGTTGCATTTGGTCGGTATAGAGGGGCATAGTTGTAGACGTGAGATATGAGATATGAGACGTGAGATATGAGACCTTGGATGTGAGTTGAACAAAAGGGTTGTGATTGCATTTATTGAACACAAATCGAACAAAATAGACAGCTAAGTTTAGCTTTCCAGTAGTTCTTTCGTCTCACGTCTCAAGTCTCCTTTCTTTTACTTCAAATAACTAAAATCATATCCATCCGGCAGCTGCTGCAGAAAATCCATCATCAGGTTTATAATGCTTTCCACATCCTCTTTATGCACCATTTCTACGGTGGTGTGCATGTACTTTAGCGGAAGGCTGATAAGCGCAGAGGGTACGCCGTCGTTGCTGTAGGCAAAAGCGTCGGTGTCGGTACCCGTGGCCCGGCTGGCAGATGCCCGCTGGAAAGGAATTTCTTTTCGCTGGGCCGTTTCAATCAGCATATCCAGCAGGTTGTTGTGTACGGCAGGCCCATAGGTAAGCACGGGCCCCAGGCCGGCCTTTTGGTTTCCGCTAACTACCTTATTATAGAGTGGCGAATTGGTGTCGTGGCACACATCGGTTACAATGGCCACATCGGGCTTTATGCGCTGGGCAATCATTTGCGCCCCGCGAAGCCCTACCTCTTCCTGCACCGAATTAACAATATACAGCCCGAAAGGCAGCTTTTTGCCCTGCTCCTTCAGCCGGCGCGCCACTTCGGCAATCATATAGCCGCCAATGCGGTTATCGAGCGCCCGGCCCGACCAGAACTTTCCATTTAATTCAATAAGCTCATCATCGAAAGTGGCTACCGTGCCGGGATGAATGCCCAGGTTTTCCACTTCTTCTTTATTGCTGCAGCCCACATCAATAAACACATTTTTATGGGTGGGCTTCAGGTCTTTATCGTCGCTGCGTACATGAATGGCGGGCCAGCCAAACAGTCCTTTTACGATGCCTTTGCGGGTATGAAAATTCACCCGTTTGGAGGGGGCAATCTGGTAATCGGAGCCCCCGTTGCGGCGAACATAAATGTAGCCGTCGTCGGTAATATAATTCACAAACCAGCTGATTTCATCGGCATGGGCTTCGATAACTACTTTGTATTTAGCTTTTGGGTTAATTACCCCCACGGCAGTACCATAGGTATCGGAAAACCATTCGTCGACATGCGGCTTAAGGTAGTCGAGCCATATTTGCTGACCAGAGCTCTCGAAGCCGGTAGGGGATGCATTATTTAAATACTGATGTAAAAATTCAATATGTTTATCCATAACTGATTAACTGTTTTAAAAGTATTGCGTACTAAAATCAATGGATCTTATCCGCAATTGTTTATGTAATTTTTTTGTCTATGCCATTTACCTTTGCACATCCTTCTATTATGTTTCCACTTAAGCAGGCAAAGCCGCGGTGGTTTTCGCTTAGTGGCCTGGTGGCAGGAAGTATGGCGCCCGACTTTGAGTATTTCTTCAGGGTGCATGCCGTTTCTACCGTAAGTGAAACAGCGGCAGGGATTTTTACTTTTAACCTGCCCGTGGCTTTAGGCATTTGCCTGGCATTCCACCTGATTATTCGCACCCCATTAATACAGCACCTGCCCCAGCCTTTCGACGAACGTTATTCGGGCTTTATACACTTTAATTTTATTAGTTACCTGAAGCAGCACCCCCTGCGTTTCTTCCTTTCTGTCCTTATTGGAATTCTGTCGCACCTGGGGCTCGATTTTCTTACCAGCCCCGACACCATGGCCCAGAGCTTTCAGCAGCTCCAGCAAATAGGATTCAACAGCAAAATGCATCAGCTACGGGCTTCGCTCAGCGACAAACCTTTTCTGGCGCTGGAAAGAGTCTTTTCTGTGGCCAGCCTCCTCCTGATTGGTTTTTTACTCCTCAGGATAAGGAATCCTGCACCAGGCTATCGCCGGCTCCGGGCAGGCAAAAAAAGAAAGTACTTTATCGTATTTTTTTTCCTTCTTATAATAGGCGAACTGGCTGCGGTCGAGTTCCTGCCCCATGGCACTTCCTTTGCCCAGCTGTTGGTTAATACCATTTCTGCCAGCCTGCTGAGCCTGCTTCTTACTTCGCTCCTCGTAAGGAAATAAAACAGCCTGGCATTTCTTACAGAAATACGCAGGCTGTTTACTAAGGGAATATTGTATTTAAAGGGGAATGTTTCCGTGCTTTTTGCGGGGGAGCTTATCGGCTTTATTCTCCAGCATTTTAAAGGCCTTCATCAACTTTTTGCGGGTTTCAGAAGGCATAATCACCTCATCTACATAACCCCGGTGCGCAGCACGGTAAGGGTTGGCAAACTTCTCGGTATAATCGTCTACCTTTTCCTGTAGCTTGGCCTCCGGATCCTCGGCGGCGGAAATTTCGCGCCGGAAAATGATTTCTGAAGCACCCTTTGCGCCCATTACGGCAATTTCGGCCATAGGCCAGGCAAAGTTCATATCGGCCCCAATGTGCTTGGAGTTCATTACATCGTAGGCTCCACCGTAAGCCTTGCGGGTAATAACAGTAACACGTGGAACAGTGGCCTCAGAAAAAGCATAGAGCAGCTTGGCCCCATTGGTAATAATGGCGTTCCACTCCTGGTCGGTGCCCGGCAAAAAGCCCGGAACATCTTCAAACACCAGCAATGGAATATTAAAGCAGTCGCAGAAGCGCACAAAACGGGCTGCTTTGGTGCTTGCCTGTATATCGAGCACGCCGGCCAGCGAAGCCGGGTTATTGCCTACAATGCCAATGCTGCGGCCACCGAGGCGGGCAAAGCCTACCACAATGTTTTCGGCAAAGTTTTTATGTACTTCAAAGAAGCTTCCTTCATCCACCACGCCATCAATTACTTCCCGCATATCGTAAGGCTGGTTCGGGTTATCCGGGATCAATATCATCCAGGGCCGGGCGGCTCTCATCGACAGGCGCTTCGTAAGGCAAGCTGGGGTGCATCTTCTTCGCAGTTTTGTGGTACGTAGCTTAACAACTGCTTAATGTAGTTGATACACTCCACCTCGTTGGCACAGCTAAAATGGGTAACGCCACTCTTTGCACTGTGGGTACTGGCACCGCCCAGTTCTTCGGCAGTAACATCTTCCTGCGTAACAGTTTTCACTACGTTTGGTCCGGTTACAAACATGTAGGAGGTATTCTCCACCATCATTACAAAATCGGTAATGGCAGGGCTATAAACGGCACCACCTGCGCAGGGCCCCATGATGGCCGAAATTTGCGGAATCACGCCACTGGCCAGGGTATTCCGGTAAAAAATATCTGCATAGCCGCCCAACGACACCACCCCTTCCTGTATACGGGCACCTCCGGAATCGTTCAATCCAATTACGGGCGCACCATTTTTCATGGCCAGGTCCATTATTTTTACAATCTTTTCGGCATGGGTTTCAGAGAGAGAACCTCCAAAAACAGTAAAGTCCTGCGAGAACACATATACCAGGCGCCCGTTTATGTTCCCATAACCGGTTACCACGCCATCGCCGAGGTAGTGTTCCTTGTCGAGGCCAAAATCTTTGGCCCGGTGCATCACGAACTTACCAATTTCTTCGAAAGAGCCTTCGTCCATAAGCAGGTGAATACGCTCGCGGGCCGTTAGCTTGTTTTTTTTATGTTGGGCTTCAATACGCGCCTTACCTCCCCCCTGGAGGGCTTCTTCGTTTTTAGCTTTAAGTAATTCGTATTTTTCTTTATTCGTTGGGAAGGTGTATTTGCGTTCGTTCTGCTTATTGTCGCTCATAATTTTTAAAAGGTTGGAGCCAATGGTAAAAATGATTCTACTAAAGTAAAGCCTGAATCCTCTCAGCGGCTGTTTACATTTATTTTTGATTTCGAAAGACCGGTTTTTTGTACGAAGTCAAAGCTAGGCCCTCCCGGCTCTTTTTGAAAAAAAGCCAGGAGCATTCGTGCAAAATATGGGCTTGTAGTTCAAAATATAAATTCTTAAACAGGCGCTCAGAACTCATAGCCAACCCAAAGATAAAAAAATGCCTGACTTTATAAATGCAATTGTTGCAGTTTCATAAAGAATCAGCATTTGATATTACCAGACCCTGGCTGGCTGGGTACAGCGAACGTTTAACCATACAGCTTAACCCTGTTCAATAATACCCGTAAAATAGCGTCCGGTTAAACGAAAATTCTTAATCAAGAAAGCTTATAAAACAGTAAGTTGTTCTTTTGAGGGTTTAGTGCTTTGTGGGTATTTTTTTCGAAAAAAAGTTGCAACAATATAGCCTCACCGTGGTTAATACCAACTAAACGGACCTTAACAACCTAACAAACACTAACTTATATTTTTTTTGTAAAAAAATTTTTTGAATATGAAAAAGCTAACAAACACAACAAAACTTAATTCTTTTTTCCCAACAAAAACGCTTGGAGGCCTTTTAACTGCGGGTGTCCTCCTGTTCGGCGCCGCATCCTGTGGCTCTGAAAGAGGAAATGAAGAGAACGCGGTAGCAGAAGAACAGGTAGACGAAGGGCTGGGCTACGAAGGATTGGATGATGGCCAGGATGTAAATAACCTCGCGGTAGATGATAACTTTGGTGAATGGGATGCCAATGACGACAATATGTGGGACGAGAATGAGTTCGAAACCGTATCTAATGATTCCGGCCTGTTTAGCGACTGGGACGCTGACAATGATGGCCTTTTCAGTGATGACGAACTGAACGAAGGCTTTTATGATGTATATGATGCAGATGACGACAACCGGTGGTCTGAAGATGAATTCAATACCTGGAACACTGCCTGGGGCGGTGAGTACGGCGACAACTGGGATGCCTGGGATGCTAATGATGATAACTTCTTAGACGCCGATGAATATAATGCCGGCATTGGCGAAGCAGGTGTGTATAATGAATGGGATACCGATAATGATGGATTGTTTTCAAATGATGAGGTGAACAACGGACTGTATAACACCTGGGATGCCGATGAAGACGGATACCTGAATGAAGAAGAATACAACAATGTTGGCTATAACTTCTGGGGAATATAGTCAATATTTAAAATCAACTGGCTCATAAAGAACCAATTAAGCCTCCAAAGCTCTTCTTTGGAGGCTTTTTTTATTTCAATTTTTGAACGATTCTCCTTTTAAAGGCAAAAGCGGCATTTCCAGCAACGGAAGTCCATTATACTTAATTTTTCTGCCACTTTATGAGCAGGTAAGCTGTCGCATTGCAAAAAAACACAGGCACGCCAAAAGTATTTAAGCCGCCCTGGCCAATACATCTTGCACAAAAAAGAGAAACAACAAGGCAACTCTTTGACTACCAAACGTATACTAGCCTGTTAACTTTTTTTTTAAGACGAAAATTTTTAGATATGAAAACGAACAACAAAACCAAAAATGCAATGCTCCCGATAAATATATCGGCCAGCATCTTAACCGCACTGTTTCTCTTTTTTGGCACCGCTAGTTTTGCACAGGAAAGAGAAAACCTTAGCAACACTGCCATGGACGATTTTAATGAATGGGATGCCAACGCAGACCAACAGTGGGATCGGGAGGAGTTTAACAACCGTGTTACTGATGCCGGTATGTACAACGACTGGGACACTGACAATGACGGCCTTTTCTCGAACGAAGAAGCAAACCTGGGCATTTTTAACAGCTGGGACGAAGACGAGGATGGCTTCCTGAGCAGCGATGAATACAATGCAGGTAATGCCGCCTGGGAAGAAGACTTTGGCAACAACTTCGATGCCTGGGATGCCAATGATGATGATATGCTGGACATGGATGAATACAATACCGGTTTTTCTGAATCGGGCGTATTCAACGACTGGGATACCGATGACGATGGACTGTACAGCAGCGATGAGTTTAACGAAGGGCTGTACAACTCCTGGGATACCGATAACGACGGCTTCCTGAACTCTGATGAATATGGGACAAATGGGTATAACAACCTAAGCATTGATTAATACCTTAATCATTAAGTGCGAATAACGAATGATAAATAAAACCCCTCCGGAATCTTTTCCGGAGGGGTTTTATTTGTTAATAATTACGCAAAACTTTCAGCCGCCCGAAATTTAAGAGGAAACCGACCAGAAGAGCAGCTGGTTTCTACCCCCGTAATATATACAGCATGAAAAATTTGTTTGTCACTATTCTATACTTTCCAGCACCCTTGCAATTAAGCCATCCAGCGCACTGCTTTCAATCCAGCGGGCTACAATAATTAAATCGTGCTCCGGATCGACATACACCATATTGGTTCCTGCCCCCAGGTGCGCAAAAGCATTTTCCGGCGCACTCGGGAAACGCTCTTTATTGGTATTAAGAAAGTAGTTCATAAAGCCATAATCTTCTTTGGCGGGGGTCGGTGTCAGGGCCTGTTTTATCCACTCCTCCGACAAAATTTGCTTTCCCTCCCACTTTCCTCTCTGCAAAGTAAGGTAGCCAAAGCGGGCCTGGTCCAGGGCATTAATGAACATACCACCACCCCAGTGTCCGCCGCCGCTTACTACCTGCACAGGCATCCCATCCAGTACAATCCAGGAGTTTTCATAGCCGAGCCAACGCCAGGTGCGGGAAGCTCCTATAGGGTCCATTACCTGTTCTTTTAAAACCTGCGGAAGTGCTTTCCGCCACAGGTTGGTTGCTGCCAGTGCAAGTACATTTACCCGCACATCGTTGTATTTATATACGCTGCCGGGTTCATTCCGGCGCCGGTTCATCCAGCCAGCGGGCTCCCCCTCCGGCCGGTCGGCCCAGTCTGGTTTGCCCCAAAGCGTCCCTTCCCAATCGCTGGTTTGCCGCAAGAGGTGGTTCCAGGTTATTTTCCGGTTATGTTCCGTATCAAAAGGCTGTATAATGTCCGAATCTCCCAGCCGATTGGCCTTGTCTCCCCCGGAGTTTATGGTAAAAGGAATAACAGGAGCCATATAAGCATGAACCGAATCATGCAGATCCTTTATCAGCCCCTGATCATAGGCCAGGCCCACCACGGTCGATAAAAAGCTCTTACTTACGCTAAAGGTCATATTTACTTCTTCCGGCTCGCCCCACTCTGCTATAATATAGCCATTCCTGATGATTAAACCCGTTGGCTCTCCCCGCTCCTTAAAGGGTCCTACTGCGTCGCCGAAAGGCTCTCTTCCAAAGCCCAGGTAATGCGCCTCCTTCAAATTCCCGGGAGCCTTTGCCTCATTTTCTACGGCAAACTTTATAGCCTCCTGCAGTTGCTGTGCATTCATACCTACAGCCCCGGGAGCCTTTTTTTCCCAGTTTCCTGCTTTGGGGAAGTATAGCTGGCTCTTCTTTCGCTGCGCCAGCACCTCGCTACTTCCCCCAAACCACATAAAAAGCAACAGGCAAATAAAAGCCTGATTCAGAATATTCTTCATAGCTAAACCTTTGTTCCAGGTGAAAATAAACAGAATTCAGAAGAATACCTCCCATTAACTCCAAAAGAGCACCTAATTCAAATCCTCTTATCAGCCCCAATGGAGCCAGGCAAACCTATATTTATCCAATCCTGCTGTTTCGCCAACACTACAAGCATGAACAGGAGCCTACACCATGCTTCTTCCAGCTAAAAACAGGCACTGGAAATCGGGCTGAAGCCCTTAATTTATGCACATTCGCTGTAACTCTTTGGCTTTTAATCGTATACTATATTTAATCACTTTTTAAACTTTAAATTTTACTTTAAATTTTTTGGAGGCATATTATGAAAACAAACCTTACGACTAAGAAACATGCTTTTTCAGACAGATTGAGGCAGGCAGGCATCCTGCTTACTTTTCCACTTTTCCTCTTTGGTGCAGCCTCCTGCTCATCCGACACAAGAGAGGGCGACCAGGAGGTGGCCGAAGACGTTAATACGGAACTGGAAGGTGCCGAATGGGAAGCAAGAGAAGGCCAGAATGAATGGGAAGAAAACAACAATGAAAATGTAGCCTATAATTATGAAGAACGCTTTCAGGAATACGACACTGACAGGGACCAGCGCCTGAGTTACGACGAGTTTGAAGCAATAGAAGAAGACAACAGCGACCGGCTTAGAGAGTGGGATACCAACCAGGATGAGCAGTTTTCGGAGCGGGAGCTGAATGAAGGTCTTTTCCATAACTGGGACAGAGATAAGAACGGAACCCTTGGCCGCGAAGAGTACCAGGCTTACAACACTGCCTGGGGAGAGCGCTATGGCGATAACTTTACTACCTGGGACAGAAATAAGGACGACCGTTTGGACCAGGGCGAGTTCGATGCAGGAGTAACCGAAGCCGGCACCTACGATGCCTGGGATGTGAACAGCGATGGCGTAATTAGCAGGGAGGAGCTTAGAAGAGGTCCCTTCGAAAGCCGCGACGCTGACCGGGACAGCTACCTGACAAGTGAAGAATACCAGGATATGGATTATAATATCTGGGGTCTGGGCGATCTCTAAGATTTATCCCCTCCCCCTATACAAAGCCTCCCATATTTAAACAGGAGGCTTTTTTTATTCCTTACACCTAACCAGCTTAAAAAACGGCTTTCCTTTCTATTGCTGTTTATCCCTTTCGCACACCCGCCATTATTAATTCAAATTTTATTTTACCGGCAACTGCCCCTGGCTGCTACCATTTTTAACCTACAGCTAAAGCCTTTTACCCTCATCTACCTACAGAAAATTCAGGGACAGGAGAGTGAATTTTAGTTTTTTATTTCTTTCCATCAGATTTTTATATTATTTTATTTCACAGCAAGGCATTAAAGCCTCTTGTGCTTTTATTTCTCTCTTATGCTTAAAACGTCTCAGTTGTTAAGTAACTTTTTTGAAACCTTAGGCACCGGCATCCGCATTACCTCTGCCGAAGGTCAAATTGTACTGGTAAATAAGGCTTACTGCGCCCTTTATGGCTATACCAGAGAGGAGCTGCTTGGTAAAATTTTTACGTTTGTGCTTCCTGCTGAACAAAGAGAAGCAGCCCTCAGGCATTATAAGGCTGCGCTTTCAGAAACCACCAAAGAAATTTCTCCTGCACACTGGCAGGTTCAAAGAAAAGACGGTAAAAAAATAACCGTAGCGGCAAACAGCTTCAATATACAAACAGAGGAAGGGTTGCGCTACCGGGTGGCTATGGTAAGAGAGGTAAGCCAACTTCTGAAAAGCATGAACCGGAAAGAATTTTATACTTCCATTCTCCACAATGTAGAAGACAGTGTGGTAGTAGTGGACTTCAGCGGCCACATTATGTTTGCAAACAAAGGAACCGCTGCCTTGTACCAGCTAAATGAAGAGGAGCTGATTGGCCAGCCGGCAAAAAAGCTGTGGCCGGAGCAAAACATGGATGCGCTTTTTGATTTTTTCAGGGAAGGAAACAGGCAATATGATATTGAAGGCTGGCAACCGCAGCGCCCCGATGGCACCGAGCTGTATATAAACCTGAAAATTACTCCTCTGTTAAATGAGCAGCAGCTAGTTACAGGCCTCATTTTTATGAGCCAGGAGGTAACAGATAAATACAAGAATGAGCAGGAACTACTGCAACAACGCAATATGCTGGCGTCCCTGCTCGAGTCCCAAAGTAATTTCCTGATTCGCTGTAATCCCGAAGGGCACTTGCTTTATATTAATAAGGCCTTTAGCTCTTCCGAAATCTACCAGGAAAAGCGGCAGCATCAAAGCTTTCACCAACTGGTATACCCGGCCGACCGGCAGCTGTGGCAAAATCATTTCCATACTTTACTGGAAACAGGCCGCTTGCAGAAGGTGGAGCTTAGAATGCTAAAAGCCAATGGAAGGTTTCTCTGGACCAGGTGGGAATTTGTAAGGCTGCCTGGCAACCACAGACAGCCTACTGCTGTTCAGGGAGTAGGCTCCGACATTAGCGATCAAAAAATAACCGAGCGGGAAAGAGATGAGCTGCTTTACCATACCCAGTCACTGAATGAGGAGCTGCAAACCAATGATGAAGAGCTCCGGGAAAACCTGGAAAGAACGGTTGAGCTGAACCATTTTATTCAGAAAAGCAAAAGAAGATTTCAGAGCCTGCTCGAAAACAGTTTTGAGGCAATTATCCTGTTCGATGAGCCAGGGTACATTATTTACGCGTCCTCCTCTGTAGTAAGCACCCTGGGCTATTCTGCCGAAGAAATGCTCGGCAAAAAGGGAATGGCTTTTATTCATGAAGACGATAAAGTGCAAAGCAGGGAAAAGCTTGCACAGGCCATAGAGCAGCCTGGCAACAAGGTGTACATACTCCAGCGGGTAAGAAAAAAAGACGGAAGCTTCATTTGGACCGAATCCTATACCACAAACCTACTGCACGACGAAAATGTACGCGGCATAGTATCTAACTTCCGCGACGTAACGGAACGCATTGAGGCAGAAGAAAAACTGCGCGACAGAGAAGCCTCTTTAAACCTGGCGCAGCATATTGCCAAATTAGGAAGTGCAGAATTTAACCTTATTACCGGAAAAGTTAAAAACAGCTCGGGCGTTTTTGCTATTTACGACTTCGACCTGGAGCGGTTTCCGGAAGAAGACTTCAATGGCTTTGAATATATTCACCCCGAAGATGTAGAAAAAACCCAGGCCCTGTTCAACAACTATACTAGCCAGGGCCCTGACTGGATAAAGGCAATTGCAGAAACTCCCCCCGAGACCACTGCGGAAATAGAGTCTACCCCATTTGAATACCGGATTATCAGCGCCCGCGGGAAGTTAAAATACCTGAGAACTAAAAGCCGCTTTATTCGAAATGAGAGTGGCACCCTTATAAAATCAGTACTTACTATTCAGGATGTTACCGAAGAAAAGCAGCGGGAGCGCCTCCTGAACGACACTAGCAGGATTGCTAAGATTGGCGGCTGGGAAATAAACCTGTTAAAGAATCAGGTATTCTGGACTCCTCAAACTTACCAGCTCTTTGAACTTCCGCAAACAGAAGCATTAACTTTTAAAAAGGTGGCCTCTTTTTTCCTGCCTGCCTACCAGCCGGTTTTACAGCATGTCATTCAACTTCTTATAACAGAGGGTACCGGTTTCGATTTAGAGGTAAAAATGGCTACTGCAACCCACAAAGAAACCTGGGTAAGAGTAATGGGGCAGGCAGAATCGGTAAATGGAAAGGTAATTCTGGCAAAAGGCACGATTCAGGATATTTCAGACAAAAAAGAGGCAGAACGGGAAATCAGTGAATATGCAGGCCGGCTTCGGCTGGCGACGGAGGCGGCTGGTATTGGAATCTGGGACTGGGACCTTCTGAATAATAAAATGGTGTGGGATCAGCAAATGAAAAATTTGTATGCCATTCCCGAAGGCGGAGAAGTAAGCTACAACCAGTTTAAAAATGCACTGCATCCTGAAGATGTTCCGACGGTAGAGGACCAGTTAGAAATAACCTTAAGGACTGGAAAAATAGAATCTGAATTCCGGATTATCACTCCTGTTTCAGAAATTAAGTGGATAAAGTCCTATGCGAAAGTATTTAAAGACGAGCAAGGGAAACCAACGCGAATGGTAGGCATCAACTGGGACATTAGCTGGTTAAAACAAACGGAAGAAACACTTCGCAAAAACAACGAAGAACTCCTAAAAGCAAATAATGAACTGGACCATTTTGTATACAGCACTTCCCACAACCTCAGGGCTCCTTTAACTTCCATTCTGGGTATTATCAACCTCATTAAAAGCGCCCCCGACAAAGCCGATTATCCGCTGTACACGCATTTAATTGAAAAAAGCGTAATAAAGCTCGACGAAACCATCCAGGAAATTACCGACTACTCCAGAAACACCCGCTTAGAGGTAGTACTCGAAGAGATTAATTTTGAACCCATTATCCAGGATGTAATAGAAAGCCTTTCTTTTATTGAACAGGCAGCTAAAATCAAGACTTCTTATGTAGTTCCCGGCGATTCCTGTTTTATTTCAGACAGCAGCCGGCTAAAAATGATTTTTACGAACCTCCTGTCTAATGCCATTAAATATTACGATCCGGAAAAGGAAGACCCTTACATTTTTATTCTTGTCGAACAAAAAAAGCAGGGTGTTTCCATCCGGATAAAAGATAATGGCATTGGCATAGATCCCCAACATCAGGCAAGCATCTTTCATATGTTCTTCAGGGCTTCGGCCAAGTTGACCGGCTCAGGACTTGGATTGTATATTGTAAAAGAAGCCATTCATAAATTGGGCGGCACCATAACCGTAGAATCTAAACCAGGAGAAAAAACGGAATTTATCCTTTCTTTGCCAAACCCTGTATAAAGGAGCAGCTTCAAAAAAGCCTCTTTTAGTTTTCGGGCTTTTCCGTA
>CAWIFH010000019.1:0-286561 GCA_963835365.1 uncultured Cytophagales bacterium | reverse complement strand
AATCAGGTTCGTGGAGTCCGTCAGGTCGCCGTAATGCAGCTTCAGGCGAAGGTTCTGCTCATGCGGGTCCTGGTAGAGGTGGTCGATGCGGTCGGTATTGAAAAGGGAGGTACGGCGCTTGATGCCGTGCACCATATAGCCCTTTTTGAGCAGCAGCTCCGCGAGGTAGGCGCCATCCTGGCCTGTAATACCGGTAATTAAAGCAGTCTTCATGTATAGGTTCTATTTCTGTAGGCTTTTATGCCTTTATTTCAATTTAGTTTTTTGTCAGGCTTCTTTGTCCTTTTTTCAAGAAAAGCCTCCCAGGAGAAGCTTCTGCTCCTGCCAATCCATTATGCCCCCTCCCACTCTCCTTGTCATCCTGAGGCCTTAGCCGAAGGATTCTTCTTATTCGCTGGCTCCCTTGAAGCTTCCGATGAAGAAAGATTCCTCGTGCCCTCGGAATGACAAAGCAGGCTAGGTTTGGCACTGGCCTGTTTCCTTTGCTTTGCCAGTGCACCTGTCTCTTTTGCTTTGCTGGCTTACCTGGCTCATTACCCGCTTAATGCCAGTCTCCAATTTTTTCTTTATTCCTACAGGAGCGTTTCTGCTTTCCTATCTTTTCAAGCAGAACGTCTGCTCCAGCAAAGCTATTCATACCCTTCCTCCTCTCCTTGTCATCCTGAGGCCTTAGCCGAAGGATTCTTCTTAATTCGCTGGCTCCCTTTGGAGCTTCCGATGAAGAAAGATTCCTCGTGCCCTCGGAATGACAATGCAGGCGAGGGTTTGGCATTGGCCTAGAATTCCTACCTCTTGCTTTGCCGACTTTGCACCTGGCTTTTTTTTTGCCTTTTCAAGCAAAGCCGCTGCTCCAGCAAAGCTATTCATACCCTTCCTCCTCTCCTTGTCATCCTGACGATAGGCGGCCGCCGCGCGGAAGGATTCTTTCTAAGCTTTTCCTCCAGTAGACCTCCATCTGCCGTTCCAAGCCTTCTCCACTCTCTCCCTACACCTCTCCGTTCAGGAACTTCCACTCAGGATTAAAAGCCTCAATCAATGCTATTTTCTTTTTTCTGCTCCAGCCTTTAAGCTCTTTCTCTCTTTCAATGGCATGTTGCACGTATCCATGCCTTTCCCAATAAATCAGCTGGTAACAGAAATACCTGCCGGCAAAGGTTTCTTTTAACCCTCTTTGTTCAAAGTGCTGGCTCAACCTGCTGCCAAGGTCATTGGTCACTCCGGTATACAAAACCGTTTTTGTCGGGTTTGTAAGGATATAGACAAAGTAATTATGACCCGCCATCAAAGAAATACCTCTCTTTTCTAAACAGCATGCAAATTACGCAATTTTGAAGGTTTTCACAGTATCTTGTGTTAAAATTCCTGCGCAGGCAATGAAATTTTCTTACATGCCGCCCGTCTGCAAAACCTCCCCTAACTCCCTGTATGACAAGCCATAAACAACGAAAACCGCTCCAGGCTTCCTTTAGCTTAGACAAAATAACAGGCTATTATTCAATATCTTACGCCATCCCAACCCAAAAAGTACTTGAAGGGAAATATTCTATAAGAAGCAGATTAGCAGCAGCCCACACCCCGGAGGGGTATAAGGTGAGTAACCATGGGTGCAACCCATAGCTAAAATGCAACCCATGGCAAGCAAAGTGTCCACGCCAGGAGATAATAAGGGAATGCCCCACAGAAACCTTTAGAATGGTAAACCGCTACAAGCCTGAAAGATAGATGGGATTCTGCCAGAAGTCGATAGATTGCCGCGCAGTTCCACTGGGGCTACGCGCGCAATGACAGAGTCCATTGGAGCCTCCGCGTCCTTTGCGAAAATACTTTGCGAACTTTGCGTGAACCCTCTTCCCGCCCTTTGTGTGAAAAGCTTACTTCCTTTCTAAGAAATCCGCATAAGCCGCTTTTACTCCTTCCTTCAACCCGGTGGTATGTTGCCAGCCCAGGCTGTGGAGCTTGCTTACATCCATGAGCTTGCGGGGGGTGCCGTCGGGCTTGGAGGTGTCGAAGGTGATGTTGCCTTCATAACCGGTGACTTCCTTTACCAGCTCCGCCAGCTCACCGATGGAGATGTCTTCTCCGTACCCGACGTTGACCAGCTCCTTTTCATTGTATTGCTGCATCAGAAAAAGGCAGGCTTCGGCCAGGTCGTCGGCAAAAAGGAACTCGCGCCGGGGCGTGCCGGTTCCCCAAACCACCACTTCCTCCTCTTCTTTCTCTTTTGCCTCGTGGAAGCGGCGAATGAGGGCAGGCAACACGTGGCTGTTTTCCGGATGATAATTGTCGCCTATACCATACAGGTTGGTGGGCATCACGGAAATGAAATTGCAGCCGTACTGGTCGCGATAGGCCTCGCACAGTTTAATGCCGGCGATTTTGGCAATGGCATAAGGTTCGTTGGTGGCTTCCAGCGGTCCGGTCAATAGGTAGTCTTCCTGCAGTGGCTGAGGGGCCAGCTTCGGATAGATGCAGGAAGAGCCCAGGAACTGCAGCTTCTTCACTCCCTGCAGGTAAGCGGCATGGATGATGTTGGCCTCGATCATCAGGTTATCGTAGAGGAAGTCGGCCCGATAGGTGTTGTTGGCCAGAATACCGCCCACCTTGGCGGCTGCCAGGAAGACGTAATCCGGCTTTTCCTGCGGAAAGAAATCCTCTACTGCCTGCTGGTTGCGCAGGTCCAGCTCTTTTGAGGTGCGGGTCAGATATTGGTATAGCCACGCTTCTCCAGCGCCCGCATAATGGCTCCGCCTACCATCCCCCTGTGGCCGGCAATGTATATTTTATCGGTTTTGTTCATAATTGCAGCTTGTTCTAATCATTTTTTGTCCTTGCGATCGGAGCCAATGCGGAGTGAGGCAATCCCAACAATGGTTTCCACATTTTTCTTTCCTGTCCTCCTGGCCTGCGCGGCCCGGTGCACCGTAATTCCTGCACAGGCAGAAATCTCCTCAATGGTTCCTGTCATTGCGAGGAAGGAACGACCGTGGCAATCTTTAAAATGTTTTGTTCTCTCCATTGAAGGAATCCCCGACTGCGCAAGGATAACGAATTTATTTACAAATAACATTCAAGCCTAAAGCGGCATCCAGGGGCTTAACCAGAATTTCTCTAACAGCTAAAGTGCCAGATCCCCTCCCGCTAACATTAGTATGACAAAGGAGGCGAAATTTGTTCTTTGCTTTTTTCCTTCTTTCTTCCCCTCCACCTCTCCTTGTCATCCTGAGGCCTTAGCCGAAGGATCTTACAAACCTCTGTCTCCTTCGAAACATCCGACGAAGAAAAGATCCCTCGTGTCCTCGGGATGACAAGGCGGACGGGGCTTGGCAATAGCTCTTTAGGCTCTTTATGCCAGCTCTTTTTCTTCCTCAATGAACCCGGCCCGCTTGCTCCCTTGTGTGCCAGCTTACCAGCTTAATTCCTTCCTTGCAGGAAAAGCCTTTGTTCCTACAAAGCTATTTTACTCCTTCCCTCTCTCCTTGTCATCCTGAGGCCTTAGCCGCCTAGCTCATACGCTCTTTATGCCAGCTTCTTTGTTCCTTTGCAAAAGCCCCTTTCCTTTCTGAATAAATCAAAATTTCGCTGCTCCGCCAAAACTATTTATCACCCTCCAACTCCCCTTGTCATCCTGAGGCCTTAGCCGAAGGATCTTACAAACCTCTGTCTCCTTCGAAATATCCGACGAAGAAAGTTCCCTCGTGTCCTCGGGATGACAAGGCGGACGAGTTTTGTGCTATCCTTTTCCTTGTAAGCAGGGATGTCCGGTTTCTGGCCCCAAGGGAAACTTTATTTCCTTAAGGTGCCAGCCTCAGGTAAAGCAAGGCCAGGGCACTGACTATGGAAATAGCCAGCGTGATGTTTCGGGTGGTAAAGGTGTTAAAGGTTTTTACTTTCAGCGGCCGCACAATGATGAGGTCGTTGGGCTTGAGGTAATAATAAGGCGATTCAATTAAATCATCGTCCAGCAGGTTGACGAAGGCAATGTCGACCTGCTCGCCACGGCGGCGAACAATTTTTACGTTGGCCCGGTCTGCAAACTCGGTGAGTCCTCCCGCCTGGCCGACAGCTTCCATGATGCTGTATTTAGGATTGTAGGTGGCATAGGTTCCCTGGCCATTTACTTCTCCTAAAACGGTGTAATTAAAGTTCAGCAGCTTTACGTGTACAGTGGGCGACTTCAGGTAGCCATCGACGGCTTCATGAACCGCCTGGCGCGCCTGCGGAATGGTTAGGCCGACTAGCTCAATTTTGCCCACTACAGGCAGCTCGATGGTCCCGTCGGGGTCGATAAGGAAACCTGACAATAAGGGGTCTTCCCCGGTTCCTCCTGCACCACCCGTACTGCCCGCCTGCCGGAAGAAGTCATATTCTTCGGGCGTAAGACTGCTGATGCGCACGGAAAGGATATCGCCGGGCTGCAGGGTATAGGCATACTCTTCTACTTTCAGTGATTTTACCACCGTATCTTTTGGGTAATCATTGAGCTCCCCAGGGCGCTCCTGTAAATAGGTTTGTTTCCTTACGGGCACACACTGGCTGAAAAGGATTAGAAAAAGAATAAAGACAAGAGACCTGTACATGGGTAGGCTATATTTTCAGGAGGCAAATATAAGATTTTTTATTTCCTTCTGCCAAACCTATCTGAGGTATCGGGTGTGAGGTGTCGGGTATGGGTAATAAACCATTAGCCTCACCGCTCAACCCTCAACCCTCATACCTTATACCCCATACCTCCCACCCCCTACTCCTCCACATCCTTCTTATAAATGTTCTCAAAGCCCTTAATTCCTCTGTTAATGATATAAACCAGCAGTGTTAAACCTACAGCCAGCACATATTGATGCAGGCCCACAGCAATCCCCACGCCGGCAGACAACAAAACTGTGGCGGCGCTGGTCAGGTACTGTACCTTTTCTTCTCCGCTGGTTTTTAAGATAGTGCCTGCGCCAATAAAGCTAACGCCCACGATGATGGCATGCATCACCCGGATGGGATCCCCTTCGATAAATTCATTGTGCTCGCTTTCGGCATAGCTATCCAGCAATACCTGGCTTAAAGCAACAAAAAGAGCAGAGGCTGCCCCTACTATCATGTTGGTGCGGAACCCGGCCGGTTTATTGCTCCGCTCCCGCTCCAGCCCTACCAGTCCGGTAAGAATGCTTGCAATTACAATATCGAGCAAAATCCATAATTCGCGCGTACGGCCTTCGTTAAAAAACTCTTCCATTTGTTTTTATAAACTTACTTGAATTGTGGGTTTGAATTATCCTTTTACCGTCATTCAGGATGTAGCTGTAGCGGAGGTCCGGAATCTATGCAATGGACCTTTGCAAACACCCAGCGATCCTCGCTTTTGTGCGTAACTCCCGGGTGGGGCTGCCCGGAAAGGATGACGCGCCCGCTTAAAATTAGCCAGGAATTAAAAAGAAGGCTCCCCTAACCGATAATTCATTTAAACTAATATGATACAACTGCTTAGACATAAATACATTAAACTGTTTGTCATGCCGACAACGGAGGCATCTTTCCAAGTATAATGCTTCCCAGATGTTTCTAACGAAGAAAGATCCTTCCGCGCGGCGTCTGCGTTCCTCAGGATGACACATCAAAATTAAGTTTATACTATTTCTGTCGAATTACTTATTATAAGGTACCGCTACAGCACCTTGCTGAAAATGTAAAAACAATTGCCCTTGCCGCTATTTTCATCCTACAGTGTCAAAAAGAAAGAATGCGTAGTGCTTCGCCAAATTAGAACCGCGGCGGCTAGAAGCCCCCGGCGGACGGCTTGGTATTTGAAATGGCTCGCATGAGCAATTAACCTCTCCTTTATATAACTGGTTGTTTGCACCAATTAAACTGGAACAACCGTTGTAGCAGGGGCGTCTTTCTCTAACAACTAAAAAGCAAAATATTCCCTTCAAAAAGGGGGAAATATTCTTCTTTTGATAGAATCTTCTGCCAAAAGACCCTGAAAAACCTTTTCTGTCTCACAAGTCCTGAACATTTTCCCCTTCCTCCTATTTACTTAAGTATTCACAGAGACACTACAGAAACCAACTGACAACCAAACTTTTAGTCAGGAAGGCTTTTAAAGTGGTGGGGAAGCGGGCCGGCCGTAAACGTTTGAATGACTCCCGGGAGGGCTTCTTTTTTTAGCGGATCGGCCAAACTAATTCGTTAAACACTTTTTTTGTAGTATATTCGCTGTTGGAAATTCTTATCATACATATATAAACTTTTTGCATTATGTCAAAAAACGCAGAGTTAAAGTTTAATGGCAACACCTACGACTTACCGGTTGTAACCGGCTCTGAAGATGAGCAGGGAATAGATATAAGCAGCCTGCGGGCACAAAGCGGCCTTATTACCATGGACCCGGGCTTTAAAAATACCGGTTCTACTAAAAGTGCCATTACTTTTCTTGATGGCGAAAAAGGAATTCTTCGTTACAGGGGATACAGCATTGAAGACCTGGCAGCAAAATCAAGCTTTCTTGAAGTAGCCTATCTCCTGATTTACGGAGACCTGCCAAGCAAGGAGACCTTCAACAACTTTAAGAAGGAAATTACTTTCCATACCCTGGTGCATGAAGACATTAAAAAGATTCTGGACGGCTTCCCGTCTAACGCACACCCCATGGGCGTGCTGTCTTCCCTGGTATGTACCCTCACGGCTTTTTATCCGAAGTCGCTCGACCCGAACCGCAGCTGGGACGAAGTAAACCTGAGCATCATCCGCATCCTGGCGAAGATGCCCACCTTTGCGGCATGGTCGTACAAAAACGAGATGGGCCACCCGGTCATTTACCCGGACAACAAGCTGGACTATTGCTCGAACTTCCTGCGCATGATGTTCGGCCTGCCCACAGATAATTACGAAGTAGACCCTGTTGTGGCTTCTGCCCTCGACAAGCTGCTTATTCTGCATGCCGACCATGAGCAGAACTGCTCTACCTCTACCGTTCGTATTGTAGGCTCTTCGCAGGCAAGCTTATACTCAGCCATTTCTGCCGGTATCAATGCCCTCTGGGGACCGCTGCATGGTGGTGCCAACCAGGCAGTAATTGAAATGCTGGAGCAGATTAAAGCTGACGGTGGCGATACGGCCAAGTTCATTGCCAAGGCAAAAGACAAGGACGATCCTTTCCGCCTTATGGGCTTTGGCCACCGGGTGTACAAAAACTTCGACCCGCGTGCGAAAATCATCAAGAAAGCAGCCGACGATGTGCTAGACAAGCTGGGCATAAACGACCCGATCCTGGAAATCGCCAAGCGCCTGGAAGAAACTGCGCTCAATGATGAATACTTTGTGGAGCGCAAGCTGTACCCGAACGTGGACTTCTATTCCGGCATTATTTACCGCGCCATTGGCATTCCTACCGAAATGTTTACGGTAATGTTTGCCCTCGGCCGCCTGCCAGGCTGGATTGCCCAGTGGAAAGAAATGCGCGAGAACCGCGAGCCTATCGGCCGTCCACGCCAGATTTACACTGGTCCGCAATTGCGCGACTATGTAGACATAAGCAAGCGTTAAGAAAAACGTCCATTCAAAATACAAAGGCTCTGCTTTACGGCAGGGCTTTTTTTATGCCTTTAAAACCGTAGGCTGCTAGCCTTATAATAGTAATCCCGATAGCGCGAGGCTCCACCCTGTGATAGGCATTCAAAGGCCTCAGACCTGCGACATCACCTGGATGGCGCGAGCCTCCTGGCTCGTGTCCAGCATTTAAAGGCCTCCGGCCTGAACCTGATATGCATTCAAAGGCCAGGCTCTGACAACTTAATAAGAAGGCAGCTACATTTCTCCTTCGTCTCCAAAAAACACCACAGGCTGGAAGCCTTATAATGGTAGACACGAGCCTGACGCCTTATCCTGTATCATAATTTTTCTGGGCAGCGAGTTTATAACCCTCACATAGTTTATCCAGGATAAACCATCCTCTCCAGATGGTTTTTTCACCTGGCAAAGGCTGCTTTTTAGATGGAGTGAAACCAGCAAGGGCAGCTATAGCAACAAGTGCTTTTCTTAGCGTTAATTCTTTAACACCCTTTTGCTTTTTTAATACCTCTACTTGCAATGGCTCCAATATGTCTTCGGCAGCTACCTCAGGGTTTTGAGCAGCTAAGTGCTTCAGACAGAGTAATTGCCAGGAAACAATTGAGGTCAATTCTATAGCATGAGACAAGCGCACGAAATTATCGAATTGTAAGCGCTCAACCTGCATTCCCTGCTTTAGTACCAGGTGCCACCGCTCAATGATCCAGCGCTTTCGGTAATAATCTAATATAAGCAAAGCTGTTGCCTGATCTTCTACTGGAACAGTAGTGATTAAAACCCACTCAAGAGCATGTTCCCCTGTAGGCGGCTCAATTTCTTTTGCTTTTACTACCCATAGAGGAATATCTTTCCCTTTTTTATCCATTGCCGCCGGACAAATAACCTTTCCCCAGCTTACCTTTAGTTTTGCTGTACGCTTTGTCCTGTTTTTTGCTGCTGGCACAAAGAGCTCAACTGATGTAGAATGAGAGAAGGCTACATCTCTTAAGTGCATCTTTACATCATTATAAAAAACATAACGCTGTAAATGATGAGCCCTGAAGAGCAACTCTATGTTCGCTGCTCTGGGAGCAATCATATACTCATAGAAATCAGACTCCCGATCGGATATTACCAGTACCTGATTCACTTTAGCCAAATATTGACTTGTCCATTGCAGCGCTTCTACCCAACAATAGTTTTCCTTTTCTTCCAGTGGATATTTTCTAGCATGCTCCTTACGGCCTGTAGCTACAGGAGTCCAAACCTTTTGTCCTATAAGGCCTAAAGGAAGCCCTTGCTGACTTATTACCATCGCTGAATGCAGGCTAAGGCCAGGATTTACTCCTCCATTACCTCCTCCTAAATCACCTAAGCCATCGCTCTGGTAATGTTTAGGATAGCTTATATCTGTTGTATCATGGCTTACAAGAACCATTTGATGCCCTTCACTACGGATAGATGTCTGTTTGTAATGCCCACAACTAATATCTACCTCCTGCTTTGAGAAAATACGCCAGGCTGCCTGACGCAAAGCCGAGCCCACAGCGCTACTAAAAGATAATTCCGGATCTGACAATAGTCTGTCGGCCATCTTTGCTATACTTTTTGCCTCTCTCTGGTCTTCTACTGCACAGCCTTTAAATTCTTTTGTACCCCAGCTTTCTTCCATTCTCCCTCCTGTTTTATCTATAACAAAGAAAAACAGTCTCCGGTGTTTTTTTATGATACAGGATAAGGCCAGAGGCTCGCGCCAGCAAAAATCAGCGGAGTGGCAGTACATATAGGTATTGCCTCCACCAAAAAATTGATTCCCTAAACCTGTAAATCCTTCCATCTATTCAATCCTGATTCAGACTTTTTTTTGGAAATTTTAGTATGCATGCATACTATTTAGTATATTGGTGCTGCATTTTACCCAATACTCAAAACCCATTACTCATTACAAAAAAAATGGCAACACAGGAACAATTTGAAGCAGCAGTAAACAAATCCAAATCCCTTCCCACACGCCCAGGCAATGATGACCTATTGAATTTGTATGCCCTTTACAAGCAGGCGACAGAAGGTGATGTAAGCGGCGACCGGCCAGGCGGTTTTGACTTTAAAGCCATCGCAAAATACGATGCCTGGGCAGCGCAAAAAGACAAGTCTAAAGAGGAGGCAAAGAAAGATTATGTAAATCTTGTAGACAAACTTGCAAATAATCAATAATAATTTTATACATTTGCGCAGCGAATGAATTATTCAACGTCCTGCATGGTTAATGATGCAGGACCATTTTATACACCCGCGGCTAATCCCTACCTGTATAAAATAGTTGAATGAAAAGAAGTAGATATTAAGTGCCTGTGTTTTTTACTAAGCGAAATGGAATGGGCCATATGATATCCTTCGGAGTATTATGTGCATAACATTTCTTCAGCTGGTACAGGCAAACGCCTCCCGAAAGTACGCTTTCCTAAAAGTAAGCCCCCTTTTTACCAGAATTATTTGTCCCTGCTGTATTCCGCAGCAAGACAAAGAAAATGTGTTTTGCTCATTCATGCTCCGGCAACAATAAAATCTTAATTTAATTTATACAACTGAATGAGTAACATCAACTTCGAGGAACTTGGCCTGTCGTCGGCTACACTAAAGGCATTGCAGGAAATGGGTTTTACCCAACCATCCCCAATCCAGGCCCAGGCTATTCCTCACCTTTTAGAAGGCAAAGACTTAATTGGTCAGGCCCAGACCGGCACCGGCAAAACGGCTGCTTTCGGTATTCCCCTGGCCGAACTCGTTGCCCCACAGGACAAGTCTGTGCAGGCCATGGTTCTTTGCCCTACCCGTGAACTGGCTGTACAGGTAAATACAGAATTAAAAAAATTACTCCAATTCCATCCGAAGCTGAACACACTGGCAGTATATGGTGGCGAATCTATTGATAAACAATTTAAAGCCCTGAAGCGGGGCGTGCAGATTATTGTTGGTACGCCAGGCCGTGTACAGGACCACCTGAACCGGGGCACCATTAAGCTCGACAACCTGAAAATGCTCGTGCTCGACGAAGCAGATGAAATGCTGGACATGGGCTTCCGCGAAGATATTGAAATGATTCTGGAGCATGCCCCACAGGGTATCCAAACCATTTTCTTCTCGGCTACCATGCCAAGGCCTATTCTTGAGCTTACCAAAAAATACCAGCAGAATCCTGTAATGGTAAAAATGGAAGCCAAAGAACTGACGGTAGAGCGCATCGAGCAGATTTACTATGAAGTAAACCGCAGCAACAAATTCGACCTGCTACAGGTAGTAATTGAGCTCCACCAGCTTAACATGATGCTGGTATTCTGCAATACCAAGCGCATGTGCGATGAGCTGACTGAAAAACTGCAGGCCGCAGGACTGGGCGCAGAAGCCCTCCACGGCGACCTGAGCCAGGCCCAGCGCGACCGCGTAATGCAGAAATTCCGCGGCGGCGTTTCAAACATCCTGGTAGCAACCGACGTGGCTGCCCGTGGTATTGACGTAAAAGGGGTTGATGCCGTAATTAATTACGACCTGCCACAGGCAACAGAGCATTATGTGCACCGCATTGGCCGTACCGGTCGTGCAGGTACTACCGGGCAGTCATTTACCTTCGTGGACAAGCGCGAGCGCGGAAAGCTGAAGGACATTGAGCGCTATACCAAAGCACAAATTGCAAAGCATGAGCTTCCTTCTAAAAAGGAAATCCTGCAACTGCAAAACCAGAAGCTGCTGGAAGAAATGCGTGAAACTCTCGCCAATGAAAACCTGGAGGCTTATGGCCAGATTCTGGAAACTTTGAATAGCGAAGGCTACGACTACACCCAGATTGCCGCTGCCTTTGCCAAAAAGGTAATGGCTAAAACCGAAGCCCGCATGAAGGGGCTGAGCCTGGAGAAATCCGCTCCCTCAAGGTCTTCTGACAATGCCGGAGGCCGCCGTGGAGAAAGAAGTGAGAGAGGCGACCGCGGTGATAGAAACGAAAGAAGAGAGCGCAGCGAAAGACCAAGAACCGGAGGCGTATCGCTCGACGGCGATGTGGCCCGCTTATTCTTTAACCTGGGGAAAAAATCGAAAGTGAGCCCGGCCGACTTCTTAGGTGCCATTACCGGCGAAACCGGTTTGCCAGGCAAAAAGGTAGGCGATATCGATATTTACGATAAGTTTACCTTCGTAGATGTGCCTGCCGAAGATGCCCAGAAGATTATCAGCATCATGAGCCGCCGCAAAATCAAAGGCAAAGCCGTGAATGTTGAGCTTGCCGGTGGTCAATAGATAATGTGCAGATTAGTTGATTTGCTGATGTGCTAATTAGCGCAATGAATTGTTGCTTCTCTTTCCTGTTCTAAACCTGTTAAAGGGCAAAAACAGAGAATTAGATAAAGTTATAAAAAGCTGTCATACTTTTGTGTGACAGCTTTTTATGCTTAAAATAGTACAATCAGCACCTCATCTCTTTAGCAAATTACCACATATAAGCGGCTGCTTTTTTCAATGTCTGAAGGTTTGTAATTAGCACATTATCTAATTGTCAAATTAGCACATTAACTTGTAGCTTTACAATCAGCACATCAACTCATCAGCATATTAGCAAATTAAGTCATGCAAGTATTCTACCAGCCCCTCCTCCCCCACACCCTCCAGCTACCGGAAGAAGAAGCCAAACATTGTGTGCGGGTGTTGCGCCACCAGCCGGGCGATACCATTCATGTAACCGATGGAAGGGGTTCGCTTTATGAAGCCCGTTTAACCAATGACAAGCCAAAAGCCGCTTCCTTTGAGCTGCTACAGCAACTTCAGCAGCCGGAGACCAGTCGTCCCGGGGCCATTCATATTGCTATTGCCCCTACCAAAAACAGCGATCGCCTGGAGTGGTTTTTAGAGAAAGCGATAGAATTTGGCATCGATGAAATTAGCCTGCTGCAGTGCCGCCACAGCGAACGGGCAAAAATAAACATGGACCGCCTGGAGAAGAAAGCCGTGAGTGCCATGAAACAGTCGCTCAACCTCTTCATGCCCCGCCTGCATTCCCTTAGCAAGTTCGATGCCTTTGTGAAAAAAATGGCCTCTTCGGAGGAGCAGCGCTTTATTGCTTATGTAGATGCCAGCATTCCGCAGCACCTCAAAGAGGCTGCCAGGCCAGGGCATGCTGCCTGCGTACTGATAGGTCCGGAGGGCGATTTTGCACCCGAAGAAATAGCGGCCGCCCGAAATGCCGGTTTTGTCCCCGTCAGCCTCGGAAAAAGCCGCCTCCGCACCGAAACCGCCGGCATGGCCGCCTGCCACATACTGAACCTGATAAACGAATAGAACTGGGGTATGTATGAGGAGGTGCTGGCAGCGTCTTTTTTATTCCGACGCAGCCTATGCGGCGCGGGAGGATTCTTTCTTTTTAGATGCCCCAGCGGATTATCAGCCCCGGAAAGGGGCCTCTCTAGTTTGGCATGCAAGCTGTTTTTATTCTTCAGGCACAGCCTGCTTAAGGAGTTTGATATTCTGACAGGACTTTGTCACGTCCTATTCCTATATGTGTCCTGAGCGATCCCTGCCTGCGCAGGGATGACGGGAAAAAGCTGCCTTCCTTCTTTCTTTCATACTCCCTCCCACCATTCATTTACTCTTAGCTGATGTCTCCATTTTCCGTCATTCCTGGCGGAGAGCAACGGAGACCAGGAATCTCCTGCAATATTCTTTACTTCTATTTTAAAAACCAGGCAGACACTTTATTAACATAAAATCGTTCTAAGCGAAGGAACATAAAAGAAAACTACCTGTTCTCTCTTATACTAAAACCTTTCCATATTGTAATTAGCTAATAGAGCATGACAGGCAAAGGAGGATATACATACATCATGTCAAACAAAACCAGAAGCGTGCTCTACATAGGAGTGACTGCCAATTTATATGCTCGTGTACAGGAACATATAAGTGGTCTTGGTTCCGGTTTTACTCAAAAATATAATTGCAAACATTTACTTTACTTTGAATTTTATTCTTCCATAGAGGAAGCCATCCAAAGGGAAAAACAATTAAAAAAATGGAAAAGAGAATGGAAAAATAAGCTGATACAGGAATTAAATCCGGAATTAAAGGATCTTTCAGGTCAGATTGAAAACATGCAGTAATAATTACCTGTAATTTTACTGTAAACGAATTTTCATTTATTCCATCTACATCAATCTTTTCAAATAACAGGAAATTAAAGTTTACCACATTCTAAGACAGAGGATCCCTGTCTACGCAGGGATAACGGAAAAAGCAACTTTCATTCCCTTTTTTACATCACCTCAAACCATTCAATTGTTCATTCGCTGGTTCTCCATTTTCCGTCATTCCTGGCGGAGCTTAAGCCTTCGCGGCGCGGCGGAGACCAGGAATCTCATTAACACTTTTCTTATAAAACCATCCCCTACTGCTCCATCAAAACCCTGTACTCGGCTTGCTGCTGGCTTCCATCCGGTGCGGTAAATTCCAGCAAGAGGCGCTGGCTGGTGAGGAGCTTAATGGTGCTGTAGCTGTAAATGCTGTCGTTTCCTTTTACCTGTAAAAAAGCCAGGCTATCGCTTGTCGAAAACTGCGGGAGCTTCGGAACCATCACCTGCCGGGTCCAGATGGAATCGGCCACGGGCTGACAAAGGGTGGTGTCGCGGTAAAAGTAAGCGAAAAAAGGTTTTGCCGCTTCTTTTTTTGCATTTTCAGAAAAGCGAAGCCGGTAGCCCGTCCGGCAGCTGTCTTCGAGGTAATATTCAGTGCTTTGCGTCCACACTTTTATGGAATCGGCTGTTAATAAGCGCCTGATTTGGGCAGGCGTATAAAGGGCTGGTTCTGCCGTGGCATCGTCTCCGCAGCCGGAAAGGAGCATGGCAGCTGCTCCGGCGAGCAACAGCAGCATCAGGGAAAGGGTTGGAAATGGCTTCTTCATTGGCCTTAAAATTAGCGCATCGGCATGACAGATACCAGTTTACTTTTAATTTTTCCTTTCCACCATTCTTTCTACCTTTAGCCTTTCATTTAGCTGCATATCAGTCTGCAAGACCTGTAAAATATAAAATTCCTGAAGAACACTTCCGGGCAAAGGAAATACTGTGTGCGCTTATCATCATTTAAAAAGGACGGACTGTTAAACCACCATGGTTTTAAATTATATCTGGATTTTCTTTTTCATTATTGCTTTTGTGGTAGCCCTTTGCAGGGTAATTGGTTATTACTATCGCGAGGCTTTGCTGGAGCAGTGGGGCTGGGTGTTTGACCGGGCCGACCTGGAAGTTTTCAGCAAAATGGTGACCAGCACTTTCGACATGGCAGAAACCAGCGTGAGCATTGCCATTTACCTTATAGGGGTTATGACGCTCTGGCTGGGCATAATGAAGGTAGGCGAAGCCGGTGGAGCCATAAATGTAATGGCGCGCCTGGTAGGGCCTTTCTTTAGCCGGCTGTTTCCTGAATTACCCAGAAATCACCCGGCCTATGGTTCGATGCTCATGAACTTTTCTGCCAACATGCTGGGCCTCGACAATGCCGCCACTCCCCTGGGCTTAAAGGCCATGCATGAGCTGCAGGAGCTGAACCCTACCAAAGATACTGCCTCAAATGCCCAGATTATGTTCCTGGTGTTAAATACCTCGGGCCTTACCATTATTCCTATCAGCGTAATGGGGCTGCGGGCAGCCGCCGGGGCAGCCAACCCTTCAGATGTATTTATTCCAATACTACTGGCCACCTACTTCTCTACCCTGGCCGGCCTTATTGCCGTTTCCCTTTTCCAGCGCTTAAACTTATTTCAGCCGGTAGTGCTGGCCTACCTGGGAGGTGCCACCCTGTTAATCTCTGGCATTATCTACTACTTTACACAACTACCAGCACAGGAAGTGGCCGATATTTCCAGCTTTGCCGGTAACTTTATCCTTTTCTCTATTATTATTTCCTTTATCCTGCTTGCCTGGCGGAAAAGGATCAATGTATTTGAAAATTTTATCGAGGGCGCCAAAGAAGGCTTTACCGTGGCTATAAAGATTATCCCCTACCTGGTGGCCATGCTGGTGGCCATTGGGGTGCTTCGCACTTCGGGGGCGCTGGGTTTTACGGTAAGCGGCATTAGCTACCTGATAGGCCTTACGGGCATCGACACCAGCTTTGTGGGAGCCTTACCTACTGCCCTGATGAAGCCGCTGAGCGGAAGCGGCGCCCGGGCCATGATGGTGGAAGCGATGGATAAATTCGGGCCCGATCACTTTGTTGGTAAGCTGGCCTCCGTGTTCCAGGGCTCCACCGAAACCACCTTTTACGTAATTGCCGTTTACTTTGGCGCCGTAAGCATCCGGAAGACGCGCTATGCAGTGGCCTGTGGCCTGATAGCCGATTTAGCCGGTGTAATAGCCGCTATTTTTATGGCCTATATTTTCTTCAAATAAACCAAATAAAGTTCTGTAAACCGAAAAATAAAAACCTAATCGCAGGAATTTGCTGAAAATTTCAATAGATTTGGTTAGCACAGTAAATTGGGTAAAATAATTCTACGGGGCCTGGGGGCTCCTATTAAATAACTAACGCTGAATAAATGGAAGCACCGAACCACAAGTCCTCTTCTCTTGATAAAAATATTTATGACAATGCCAAGCACCATTTCCTTGGCAACTTTCCCGAGTCGCTCCCAATTGAACAGGCTTACGTACATATTGGCATGTACCTCGGCTGGGTAATTGAAAAGGGCCTGTATTCCGAGTTTTTTGAAGATGAAGCGGCGGTTCAAATCATTCGTTTTAAGCGTAGGGATATTAGCTGCACCATTTTAAGTGAAATGTGGGACGGCTACCTTGGCCACGAGCTGTTCGATAAATCCGGCAATATGTTTACCTACTACTATTACGGAGGGGGAATTTATAAAAAGGATTATCAGGATGTACTGGCAGGCGACCTTCCTTCCATCTACCATGTTACCGATAGCTGGGAAAACTTTGAAAAGCTAAGCGAAAAAATGAACCAGCGCTTTAAAGACTGGCAGGAGCTTATTGGCAATGATTTATAAAGAGTGATCGGGCAATATGAAAAAAGGCTGAGTGGAAACCCACCCAGCCTTTTTCTATTTTATAGCCTTATTTATCTATTGCCAAATTTATTCTTCAGGTTTTGAAGCATAGAGGCCATGTCTCCTCCTTCTTCCTCCTGGCGGGCTTCTCTTTTTCTTTTTCCGCCTCCCCCGCCTTTGGGGGCAGGCTGTGCAAAAGGATCGCTCTTTAAGGAGAGGCTGATGCGCTTGCGTGCCACATCCACTTCCAGTACGGTCACTTCTACCTTTTGCTGTACACTTACCACTTCGGCCGGGTTGCTAATGAACTGGTCGGCCAGGTGACTGATATGCACAAGGCCATCCTGGTGCACACCAATATCTACAAAGGCACCAAAATTAGTTACATTGGTAACAATCCCTGGCAGTTTCATGCCTACCTTCAGGTCATCGATTTCGTTTACGCCTTCTGTAAAGGAAAAGGCCTCGAACTGCTGCCTGGGGTCACGGCCCGGCTTTTCAAGCTCGCCCATAATATCTTCCAGCGTTGGCATCCCTACCGTGTCCGACACATATTTCTTCAGGTCGATTTGGGTCCGCTTTTCTTTGCTGCTCATGAGCTCGGCAATACTGCAATTTAAATCTTTGGCCATTTGCTCTACAATGGCATAGCGCTCGGGGTGAACGGAACTGCCATCGAGCGGATTTGTTGCTTTATGGATACGCAGGAAGCCGGCCGCCTGCTCAAAGGCTTTATCGCCGAGGCGGGGCACCTTCTTAAGGGAAGCCCTGCTCCTGAAAGGACCATTTTCGTTGCGGTAGTCGATAATGTTTTGCGCCAGGCTGGGGCCGAGGCCGGAAACATACGTCAGCAGCTGCTTGCTGGCGGTATTTACTTCTACCCCTACCATGTTCACACAACTCATTACGGTGTCGTCGAGGCCCTGTTTTAACTGGGTCTGGTCCACGTCGTGCTGATACTGGCCTACACCTATAGACTTGGCATCCAGCTTTACCAGCTCTGCCAGCGGGTCCATGAGCCGGCGGCCAATAGATACTGCTCCTCTTACGGTAAGGTCCTGGTCGGGGAATTCTTCTCTTGCCACATCGGAGGCAGAATAGATAGACGCGCCACTTTCATTTACCATCACTACCAGCGGATTGCCGGGAAGCTTCAGGCTTCTTACAAAGCTTTCCGTTTCGCGACCGGCCGTTCCATTTCCTATGGCAATGGCTTCAATGGAAAATTTTTCGCACAGCTCAAACAGGATATTCGCTGACTCGCCAATTTTACGTTGTGGCTCATGCGGATAGATGGCCTGGAAATGCAGGAGCTTACCCTGTGCATCGAGGCAAACCAGCTTACAACCGGTACGGAAGCCCGGGTCAATCGCCATAACGTTTTTCTGGCCCAGCGGAGCGGCAAGCATCAGTTCCCGCAGGTTTTCTGCAAACACGCGAATGGCTTCTTCATCGGCCTTCTTTTTTGTATTCAGCCTGATTTCTGTTTCCATCGAGGGCTTCAGGAGGCGTTTGTAAGCATCTTTAACCGCCAGCTTCACCTGTCGGGCCGCTTCGTTGGAGGCTTTCACAAATATTTTTTCCAGCAGGCTAACCGCTGCTTCTTCCTCCGGCGCAATATCCAGCATAAGCACCAGTTCCTTTTCGCCCCGGCGCATGGCAAGTACCCTATGGGAAGGGGCTTTGCTCACCGGCTCTTCCCACTCAAAATAGTCCTTGAACTTGGCGCCTTCTTCTTCCTTGCCCACCATTACCCTGGAACGGAAGGTTCCTTCTTTCAGGTAAAGCTCCCGCATACGACTACGGGCAGTGGCATCTTCGTTAATCCATTCGGCAATTATGTGGCGGGCTCCTTCAAGGGCTTCTTCCGTATCGTTTACCCCTTTTTCGGCATCTACGTACTGCTGGCTTTCTGCCTGGAGGTCAAGCTTTTCCTGCTCCATGATTTTTGTAGCCAGGGGCTCCAGTCCTTTTTCGCGGGCAATAGTGGCCTTGGTGCGTCTTTTAGGCTTGTACGGCAGGTAAATGTCTTCCAGAACGGCCATGGTTTCGGCAGCCTCCACTTTTTTCTTCAACTCATCGCTCAGCACCTTTTGTTCTTCTAAGGATTTAAGAATGCTTTCTCTCCGCTTGTCCAGTTCTTTCAGCTGTTCGGAACGGTCGCGGATACTGGCAATGGCCACCTCGTCGAGGCTGCCGGTAACTTCTTTCCGGTAGCGGGCAATAAAAGGAACCGTTGCCCCCTCTTCGAGCAAAGCAAGGGTGGCTGCTACCTGTCGGTTCGAAACAGCCAGTTCGGTAGCAATCTTTTGAGAATAATTTTGCAGCATTGGTATGAGATAATTTTCTGATATCTTTTTTGAAGCAACAAAAATAACAAAAAGCCCGTTGCCTGCAGACCTTGATTTTTACAAATTTTGTTTTTGACCAATAAAATTCAGGCAAAGCCCCCTTTCTGAATAATGAAGGAACATTGCCTATCTTACAGGCTGTTACATAAAAAAAAAGCACCTCCCCGGGGAAAGTGCTTCAAATTTTCGTTGATTTACGACAACTTACATTTCCATACGGGCAATGCTGTTGTCGACCGTTACCATCAGGTTTCTTAAATCGGTTTGGTCGGTTAAATTTCCGGCACTTACCAACGAATGTATAAACTTTCCTCTGCTCAAATCATCCTTTAGCAAAGAGGCCAGTTTCTCCTGCCTTAGCTTGAGCACATCAATTTCCATCATTTTAAAAATGATTGCTTTCCGGCAATCCTTGGCCTCACTTACCGATTGCACCCCTCTTTCCAGCACATTGGCAACCAACATCCTATAGCTTTTTTTACTGTCTTCTACCAGTTGCTGCATCATCTTTACATCCTTCACATTGTCCATCCGGCCAAGGAATTCGTTAAATTCCTTTTCGTGCGCTTTCATTTCATCGGCTGTTGTTTTATCCATAACAAAAAGAAAATCATTCAGCTGCTTTTCCAGAATGGCCAGCACCCGGTCATTTTCCTTAATACCGGACTTATTGGCATCGTAGCAGGTATAAAGGTAGCGCTCCACCTTTTCCTGAACAGCAGACTGCGCCTTGGTCTCTAATTGGGTGAGAAGACCAATCCCGAAGCACAGAACAACATAGAAAGGTAAGCTTTTAATCATTTTTTGATTCAGGAGGGAGCGCATTATCCAGGGATTTTTAAGTTTCAGCCAATAAAGAAAGGGAAAATTAAGCTTAAATAAAAACAAGTTTATAAAAATTTGCATTTTATGCTCATCAAAATTTTTTATTTCTTTATTTACTTCCACCCAAGCCCTTTTCTTCCTGGCTTTTAGATGTATGATATTTAACCAGGTTTCAACATTCCTTCTCCTTTATCAAAAAAAGCACCACCAGTTACGGCAGTGCTTTATATTAGGAATTTTGCTTCCCGCAGCTCCGGCAGAATACTTCAAAGGGTTACAGGGGAAAGCTCCCCTGTCCTCTTTTACCCGTTTCTCCAGAGCATTATTTTTTCCTGCTTTGTAGAGCAGAAAAAACAGTTTCCTCTCAAGTTAAATATTTTAGCTCCCGGTTTGATGGCTTTCGCAGGACCAGGTGCTATTTAGAAGGCCCGTTTTTTTTATTTTTTAAATTTCAGGAATTTATTGGAAACCCCGCAAAGGTTCGCCATACGGTACAGCACCCGGGCGCCTACATTCCCGTTCCATTCATTTTCGCCAGGAGCTACCTCACAAAGGTCAAAGCCGACAATGGTGCGGCCACTGCGCACGACTGCTTTTAAGAGGAACATGGCTTCCTCAAACTGCAAACCACCAGGCACGGGAGTGCCTGTACCCGGGCACAATTTAGGATCCAGGCCGTCGATGTCAAAGCTAACATAAACCTGCTCAGGCAGCTGGTCCACTATTTCTGCTACCTGCCTGGCCCAGCTTTTTCCTTCAAAAGCAGCTTCTTTCAAATCGCGGTCATAGTAAAGGGCAATGCGCTCATCCTTTTCCGCCAGCCTGGCTTCTGCCTGGCAGATATCGCGAATGCCAACCTGAACAAGCTTTTTTAGCTTAGGTATTTTAAGGGCATTGTACATGATAGAGGCGTGGGAGTAAGTAAAGCCTTCGTAGGCCTTGCGTAAATCGGCATGCGCATCAATTTGAAGAATACCAAATTCTCCTTTTTCTTCGGCAATGGCCTGCATCAGCCCCAGCGGCGTACTGTGGTCGCCCCCTAAAACGGCGGCTACTTTACCGGCTTTCATTTGCTCTTTGGCCTGCTTCTTCACCCACTGTATCATTTCAGCAGAGGCCGTATTAACCTCTTCGGGTACATTCTGGATGGCATGCCGCTGAGAGGAAAGGGTTCCTTCTTCAAGCGCCCGGATATAGTGCGCAGCCCTGGCCCGCAGGCCATCGCTTTTTTGCAACAGGCTATCGGAAACAGGCAGCATGGCAAGCCCCATCTTCCAGGCCTCCGGGATATCTGATTGGTACAGGTCCAGCTGTGGAGAGGCATCGAGCACCGCCTGTGGCCCCCGGGCCGTACCGGCAGTATATGATACTGTTACCTCCCATGACACCGGAATAACTACCAGTTGCGCATGTGCTGCTTCAAAGGGTAAGCCAAATAAACTTCCTAAAGCGCCAACGCCGTTAGGGTCAAAACTTTTTATGGCTTCTTCTCTGTTTTTGTACATTTTTATTGTTCGTTGTTTTTATAAAGTGCCGGGTGGCTGGTGGTTTGTTGTTAAACGTTCTATCTTCTATGAAGCTTGCCGCCGCAGTTCTACCTTCTAACCTCTAACCTCTAACCTCTAACCTCTAACCTCTAACCTCTAACCTCTAAAAGAAACTAGCCCTGCGCATAAGTAGATGGCGAAACATACTCCTGCACCTCCATGGTTTTGCCAGAAATTTCCGCCCAGTCATCGGCTTCGGTAAAGAGGCGCAAAAATCCGCCCGGCTCCAGCGTTTCTACAATAGTGCCGGTTAGATACTCCACGGTATAAGGCAATATTGGATTGTGGCCTACCAGTATCACGGTTTTCCAGTTATTATCCAGGGTATTGATGGCTGCAAGCATCAGCCGCATAGATGATTCGTATAAGTCTTCATGATAAATAATTTCCTGGCCCGGCTGCAAAAGCTTTTCGGCCAGTAATTCGGCGGTGGTTCTCGCCCGGTTTGCCTCGCTAGAGAGCAAAGCATCGGGTTGAATGCCCTTTGATTTTAAATAATTTGCTAATTGCATGGCCCGAATGGAACCACTTTCAGTTAATTCCCTTTCTATATCTGCTTGTCCACGATAAGCCTCTCTTGCTTCGGAATGCCTGATAAAAAACAATTCTTTCCCCATATCCATTTAATAATCTAAAAATCTCGTACTTAATTCTTCAGCCAAATTAACAACATCCGGGAGTTAATACAGCATTCCTTTTGCAATTTTCAATTTAATTTACGGATATTTGAAGCACAGTGCGAAATAAAATATTTTTTTTATGTCTAAGAATCTGGTAATAGTAGAGTCCCCTGCAAAGGCCAAAACCATAGAAGGCTACCTTGGAAAGGATTTCAAGGTAACATCAAGTTATGGCCATATCCGTGACCTCCCAAAAGGCGATAAAGCCATCGATATAGAACATGGGTTTTCCCCCACTTATGTAGTTAGCAGCGATAAGAAAGAAGTAATTAAGGAGTTAAAGAAGCTGGCAAAGCAGGCAGAAACCATCTACCTGGCGAGTGACGATGACCGTGAAGGAGAAGCCATTAGCTGGCACCTGAAAGAGACCCTGAACCTTACCGATGCCAATACCAAAAGAATTGTTTTTCGTGAAATTACGAAAAATGCCATTATTAATGCCATTCAAACGCCCCGGGGAATTGACCTCGACCTGGTGCATGCGCAGCAGGCCCGGCGGATTCTCGATCGGCTGGTAGGCTTTGAGCTGTCGCCGGTACTGTGGAAAAAAATAAAGCGGGGCCTTTCCGCTGGTCGGGTACAATCTGTTGCGGTACGCCTGGTGGTGGAGCGCGAGCGGGAAATAGACCAGTTTGAAAGCAAAAGTGTTTACCGGGTAACGGCTGAGTTTTTGCTCGACGGTGGCAAGGTATTACAGGCGGAGCTAAATGAACGTTTTGGCACCAAAGAAGAGGCCCAGGCTTTTCTGGAAAATTGCAAAGGCGCAAATTTCAAAATAGACAGCCTGGAAAAAAAGCCGGGAAAAAGAACGCCAGCGGCTCCTTTTACCACCTCTACCCTTCAGCAGGAAGCCTCGCGAAAGCTGGGATACTCCGTGAGCCGCACCATGTCGCTGGCCCAGCGCCTGTATGAGTCGGGCAAAATTTCTTATATGCGTACCGACTCTACCAACCTCTCGGACGAGGCCGTGCAAAAGGCCAGCAGCGAAATAAGAAAATCTTATGGAGACGATTACCTCCAGACCCGACAGTATAAAACGAAGTCGCAGGGCGCCCAGGAGGCCCACGAAGCCATTCGCCCTACCGATTTCAGCCAGCAGGTAGTCAGCAGCGACAATGCAGAACAGCGCATTTATGAGCTGATCTGGAAGCGCACCATTGCCTCGCAAATGGCCGAAGCCCGCCTGGAAAAAACCACGGTGAAAATTGGAATTTCGGGCCGTGAACAGCAACTCATCGCCACCGGCGAAGTGGTTAAGTTCGACGGCTTTTTGAAAGTGTATACCGAATCGACCGACGATGACAACGACGAGCAGCAGGAAACCAAAGGCATGCTGCCTCCGCTGAAGGAAGGGCAGGTACTGACGCTGGACTTCCTCAAAGCCCGCCAAACCTTTAGCCGACCGCCTGCCCGCTATACCGAGGCTTCGCTGGTGAAAAAACTGGAAGAGATGGGCATCGGCCGGCCGTCTACCTATGCGCCTACCATTTCTACCATACAAAAGCGGGGGTATATTGTAAAGGAGGAGCGCGAAGGAAAAGAGCGCGCCTATACCGAGCTTTTTTTAAGGAAAGATACACTCGAAGAAAAGGAACAAACGGAAATAACAGGAGCCGAAAAGAATAAACTGTCCCCTACCAACATTGCCATGGTGGTAAACGACTTTTTAGTAGCGCACTTTCCAAATGTGATTGACTTTTCCTTTACCGCCCGGGTAGAAAAAGAATTCGACGAAATAGCCCATGGCGAAAAAGCCTGGGACATTATGATAAAGGATTTTTACGGCGGCTTCCATCAGAAGGTAGAAAATACCGAAAACATTGAAAGAGCCTCTGTAGGCTCTGCCAAAGAGCTTGGGACCGATCCGACTACGGGCAAACCGGTAGTTGCCCGCCTTGGCAAGTTCGGCCCTATTGTACAGCTGGGAGAAACCGAAGGAGAGGAAAAGCCTCAGTATGCCAGCCTGCGCAAAGGGCAGTTTATTGAGAGCATCAGTCTGGAAGATGCCCTGGAGCTATTTAAACTTCCCCGAACGGTGGGCACCTATGAAGACAAGGACATTGTAGCCGCCATTGGGCGCTTTGGCCCCTACCTGCGCCATGACAGCAAGTTTTATTCTCTTGGCAAAGAATACGATCCGCTAACGGTAGATGAAGAAACCGCCATTGAGCTAATTGAAGCCAAAAGAAAAGCAGATGCAGAAAAGCTGATCAAATCGTGGGATGAAAATCCGGAAATTCAAATACTGAATGGCCGTTGGGGCCCCTACATTAAAGCGGGCAAAAAGAATGTGAAAATTCCTAAAGACAGGGACCCGCTTGAGCTAAGCCTGGAAGATTGCCTTGATTTGGCTGAAAAAACGCCCGAGAAGAAAAAAAGAAGCTTTGCCAAAAAGAAAAAGTAAGCCTTTGGCGCTTTATGAAAGTACCTGGTACTATTCACCAGCTGGAATCTGGCACGCGTTTAGCAAAGCCTAACCCTTGACTTTAGTGAGCAAAACCAGGATTAATCCTGGCCTTGTGCTTATTAAACAAGTAAAACATTAAAGAACCATTCCCCTAAAGCCTGAGATTTTCTCAGGCTTTTTTTTAATCCTCATCCTTCAGAAAATAAGCTTTTCCCCTGTCCCTGGCGAAAGAAGTGCGGGTGGAAAATTTCCCTGCCATCTTTTAGCAGGCGCTTAGGAGATACTTTTGATCTTCCTGTTTTGTATACACTTACCGTTAGTTTCCTGCTATCCGGCACCATTTAGTCAGCAGCCTGTTTTGCATAAATTTTTGCAGTAAAAATAATTTCCTTTTCTAAATTCCAAACATGCTTACAACCTCTTAAATCATTCCCCATAGTTCTATTTAATATGCGTAAAACAAAATAACAGGCTTTATTTTAGGTTTAAATATATTTTTTTTGGTATATTGAAACCTAAATATTACTCATCAAAGCATATTTTCCTCCCATTCGAACCATTAAAGCATTTAAAGGCGTATGGCACCATCTCTCCGAACAATCTTTTCTACCAACAGCATTAAAGGGAATATTATAAAAGCCCTTACTGCAATGGGTTTAGTTACTGCCTGTTTGCTGGCTTTTACTTATTTCCAAAGCCGGAAGCTGGAAGAAGAAAAACACTTACTCCTTGAACAATACCAACCGGTGACAGAAGCAGGCAGCCAGTACCGGGCGCATGTACACAAGGCAGTATTGATGGTACAGGCCTACCTGAATACGGGGAACGAAGAATACAGGGTGCAATGGGAAGCCCTGTGGCAGGAAAAAATAAATCCTGAGGTAGCACTTTTATCCACAGCTGAAAAGCTTCTTGATGCTCCTGCCTTCCTCAATGCCCTTCGGCAAATAAAAACCAGTTCTCCTCTTTTGCAGGCCCAACAGGAGGAATTGATCGGGCGCATTCAGCAGCAGTTAAAAGCGAAAAATTACTATGCCGGTGGCGATAAAGCTAGCCTTTCTTACACAAAAGAGGGAATCGAAAGGCAGATTCAGGAAAGCATTCTTCCGCAGGCCCTGGAATCAGACATGCAGGCGACCCTGCTTCATGCCCGGCTGAACAACCTTAGCCACGAAACTGCCCAAAGGCTGGACGAGGAAATTCAGCTCCTGCGCACCGGCGGGTACACAGCCTTGGCTGTTTGCCTGCTTATGGGTATTACACTTGGGTATTTCCTGATTTCTCAAATCTTCCGAAGCCTCTACAACATTAAACTTGCCGTAAAGGAACTTCGCAAAGGCAACCTGCCCGAAGAGGTAAAACAAAGCCGGAACGAAACTGCTCATATTGTAGCGGAAATAAATACGCTCACCAGCCACCTTAGAAATGTGGAGCAACTGGCCCTGCGGGTAGGCAAAGGAGAATTTGACCAGGCCATCGATGTTTTTGAAAACCAGGGAGCGCTGGGAGAATCCCTGGCCGGCATGAAGACAAGCCTGAGCCAGGTAGCCAAGGAAGACCGGCAACGGAATTGGGTAAACGAAGGCTTTGCCAAATTCGGGGATATTATGCGCGCCCATAACCACAGCATAACCGCCCTTTGCGATGTCGCCATTAGTCAGCTGGTGAAGTACCTGGGCGCAAACCAGGGAGCTATTTTCCTAATCGAAGGCAAAGGAAATGAAACCGAACCCGCCTACCTGAACCTTACCTCCTGCTATGCTTACGACAAGAAAAAATACCTGAACAAGCAAATCTGGAAAGGGGAAGGGCTGGCAGGACAAGCCTGGCAGGAAAATGGCATTATTTTAATCAATGATATCCCGGAAGATTACGTAAACATTCGCTCCGGCCTGGGTGGAAGCAATCCAAGGGCGGTGCTTATGGTTCCATTGCAGGTAAATGAAGAAACCCAGGGAATACTGGAGCTTGCCTCCTTTAAAGATTTTGAGCCCCACCAAACGGAATTTATACAGAAGGTAGGCGAAAACCTGGCAGCAGCCATTGGCAATGTGCGCAACAGCGAAAGGACGCTGAACCTCCTGGAGGAATCGCAGGAACTGGCAGAAGCCATGCGGGCGCAGGAAGAGGAAATGCGCCAGAATATGGAGGAACTGGAAGCCACCCAGGAAGAAATGTTCCGGGCCCAGACAGAAACCATACGCAAAGAACACAACCTGAATTCTGTAATCAACAATACGACCGACACCATATTTGCCCTCGACCGGGAGTACACCATAACGGTAGTAAACCAGGTACTGAAAGAAAAATACAAGCGCATGGGCATCATGCTGGAAACCGGCACAAAACTCAGCGACATTTTACCAAAATCGGCCTGGGAAAAGTGGAAGGTACGTTACGACCGCGCCCTGGCCGGAGAACAGTATTCCATTACAGAAGAAAGCAGCGGCTCCAGCGGAACCCGGTACTCCCAGACCTACCACAATCCTATTCGCGATGAAAATGGAGAAATTGTTGGAGTTTCAGTCATCTCCCGCGATGTAACAGAAGCGGTACAAAACCAAAAGGAAGTCCAGCGGAAGCAATCGACCATGAACTCCATTATTAACAGCACCGACGACACCTATTTTGCCATAGATACCGATTACAGGATCCTGGTAGCCAATAAAACCTTAAAAGACCGTTTTGCCGTAAGTGGCATTTCGCTTGAAGAAGGAGAAATTATTTTTGATAAACTGGCGGAAGACAAACGCTCCTATTGGAAGGATTTATACGACAGGTCCCTGGCAGGAGAGTCCTTTACTATTACGCAGGAAAGGCCTGTGGGTGAAAAAATGCTCTTTATTGAAGTATATTGTAACCCCATACGCGACGAAGACAGCGGACAGGTAATAGGCGCTTCTGTAATGTCGAGAGACGTAACTAAGTGGAAAGCGGCCATTGATGAAAAGCAGCTCCGCGAAGAAGAATTGAACAAACTGCGAAAAACATTAGGCATGGAAAATTCTGCAGAAGAACAGTTCATGAAAAAAGCAGCAAAGGAAGAAAAAAAGCTGCACTAAAATCTAATTTCCCCGGCAGGTATTCGTACGGAGGCCGTAGCAGGTACAGACTGCCACCAAAGCAGCTAAACCAGCAGGAGACCTTATTCAGCTTAGCATCTATAGCCTGCTAAAATTAAACCGGGTACGCAGCTTTCTCCAACAAAGAAGCTCTGCGTACCCGGTTTCTTTTTCTATCTCTCCTTCCCACTCACTTAAAAGCTGTAGCGGAGGTTAAGGAGCAAAATTCTGCTTTCGCGCTGCCTTTCAAACGTCTGGAAGAATTCTGAAGTATAATTTTCTCCGGCAAACCTTCTGGTATTAAAAACATCGCGGAGCGTGACACTTACACTTGCCTGGTCTTTAAAGAAAGTACGTCGCAGGCTGGCATCCACATAGTAACGGGCAAGGTCTCTTCCCTGCGCTTCAATTTCCGGAGCGGTATAGTTGCCTGTTAGTTGTAGCCCAACCTCCTGAGGGAGCTGAAATTCAGTGGTGAGTTTTGCGTACCACGACAGTCCTGTATTGTTGAAGTCAGGCCCCAGGTTTGTTCCATCAACTACCGACCGGAAAAGAGAATAGCTGGCGTTAAAGGACCACCACGAATACAAATCGGTGGTATTAATAATTTCAAAGCCATAGGTAGTAGCTGTATTCAGGTTTTCGGGCTGCCTGTACGAAATGCCATCGATTACCCGAACAATATAATCGAGCTGGCCATTTACCCTCCGGTAAAAAAGATTCGTTGCCAAATTCACCTTTTCAAGGCTTAGCAAATGTCCTGCCTCAAAGGAGTGAATAAGCTCTGGCTGAAGGGAAGGATTCCCTCTCCGAACGTTTAAAGAATCAGATACATCGGGAAAGGGGTTCAGGCGCCAGGCATTTGGCCGGTCAATTCTCCGGCTGTAGGTAAATTTTAGAGCATGCTGCTCTGAAAGCGTATACTGAAGCTGCAGGCTTGGGAAGAGGTTCAGGTATTGCTGTTTACTGCTGGAGTCTGCGCTGTAGAGCTCACTTTTTACAAAAGTCTGCTCCAGCCGGCTTCCCAAGGCAAACTCCAAATTATTGATACTGCGGGAGTAAATTCCGTACAAGGCATGCACCTGGTCGGTGTAAATAAAACGATTGCTCACACTGTCCTGGTTCTGCCAGTTTCCTGTAGCCTGGTCCATTACCTCATAGCGATAGTCATTATCAAAAGACCGGAAAATGGTTTTATACCCTGCCTCCAGTTTCCCTTCGTAAACCGGATGCACATAATCCGCCTGGGCCACTGCTGTCTGGCGCAGTTCATCGGTTAGCGCCCGCTGCTTTCCATCGGGCGTTTCCGAAGCCGGTGAGCTCACTCCCGTATACGCATCAATGTTCTGCTCCTCCAGCTGGTCGCGGTAAGAGTGACTCACTATTGCGCGAAACTCCTGGTCTTCCTGGTCGAAGGTGCGCTCGTAAATCAGGGCATTGTCGAGGGTGAGGTTATCTTCGGTTTCATGGTTTTCGCGAAAGTACTGCAGGAGCAACTCATCGGAAGCCAGGCGGCTAAGCCTGGAGCTGTTTTGTTCAATATCAGACTCCTCTTCCATATTCAGCGCACCTTCGTAGCGCAGAATGTTCTTTCCAAAATAATAATCCCCTCCATAATTAAAGGTATGTTCTGTGTCCTGCCTTTCAGTGTCGCCAAACTGCTCCAGCAGTTCATTGGATTCGTAAATTTCCCGGCGGGTGGTACTGCTTCCGGCCCGCGGCCATCGCCTGAAACTATAGCCGCCGTAAATATTGTAGCGTTCGGTACGGTGGTTCATGCGCAGGGAACTGTTAAGGCGCCAACGCGTACCGAGGGTAACTTCTGCCGAACCATTCGTGCCCATTTGCTCTCCCTGCTTCAGCTTAATGTTTATAATGCCACCGGCCGCCTGGGCGTCATATTTCGCATTTGGGTTGTTTACAACTTCAATACTTTCAATAGCACTCGCCGGAATTTGCTCCAGGTCGGAGGCCAGGGCGGAGTTTCTGCCGTTGATAAGGATGTTGGTTCCCCCACTGCCTCGCAAAGAAATGCTGCCATCTTCGCCTACACTCACAGAGGGCGTGTTCCGTAAAATATCAAGCAAAGTTCCGCCGGTGTTTGCCAGGGTTTGGTCGGGGTTAATTTGCATCCCCTCAATGCCCATTTCTATAGACCTGGCTTCGGTTTCTATTGCTTCGGCTTCTACCACTACCTGCTCCAGTTCCCGGGCTTCTTTGGAAAGTTTAATTTCACCGATATTTTTATTTCTATTTCTGATTCGGATGTTCTCCACCCGCTTTTCTTCAAAGCCAACAAACACCACTCCCAGTTCATACACCCCCTGCTCTACCTGCAGCTGGAAGCCCCCATCATCGGCGGTGGTTGCACCTGTAACCGGCACCTCCTCCCCCTCCTCATAGAGGGCTACCTGCGCAAAGGGCACTGGCTCTCCACTTTCAGCATCTACTATTTTTCCGCTTACTCCACCCCCTTCTCCACCTCCTTGCTGGGCTAATAGGGGCGGTGACAAGGCAAAAAACATTAACAAAAGTATAAAAAAGGAAAAGGTAGGGTTCTGCATCAAAAAAATTCAAAATTAGCATAAAACATATTACAATTATCTTAACGACCAAAAGCTGAGCGGGTTAGGCAAATAGGGAATTTTGTTTAATTTAATTTATATAATATTAAACATATGACTATACTTAGATAAAGTTAAACCACCTGACACTTCTTTATTTCCGGGGATTGCAGCCTGTCTTCAGGAACCAAAGCCTGCTTTGGCGGTTAATAGCAAAAGAATAGTTTCAATTGTTTGCCAGAATACAGCATGAAGAAAATAGTTGCTTTAACGGGGGCCGGAATTAGTGCCGAAAGTGGGATTCCTACTTTCCGTGATGCCAATGGCTTATGGGAAGGGCATGATATAATGGAAGTTGCCACACCGGAAGCATGGGAGCGGAACCCGGCCCTGGTGCTGGAATTTTATAACCAGCGACGGAAGGCGGCTAAGGAGGTGCAACCCAATAAAGGACACCTTGCCCTTGCCGAACTGGAAAAATATTTCGAGCTAACGGTTATTACCCAAAATGTAGACAACCTGCATGAAAAAGCCGGAAGCAGCAAGGTAATACACCTGCATGGAGAGCTTTTTAAAAGCCGCAGCACCTGCAAAAAAGAAAAGGTTTACGACATGGAAGGCTGGGAGCTAAAGCTGGGCGATTTGTGCGAAAATGGCACCCAACTGCGCCCGCACATTGTCTGGTTTGGCGAGGCTGTCCCGATGATGGAAATGGCTATTGATGAAGCTTTAACTGCTGACTTCTTTCTTGTAATTGGCACCTCCATGCTGGTATACCCAGCTGCAGGCCTGATAAATTATGTAGGCAAAAGCGTACCCAAATATATTATTGACCCCAAGCTGCCCGACATCCCAAACAGGGCAAACCTGCACCTGGTGGCGAAAAAAGCCGGCGAAGGCGTTCCCGAGGTCGCCCAGAAATTAATTTCACAGCTTAAGGATAAGCAGGATTAACGGTCCTTACTGTATTTTACCAGGCTGCCTAAAACAGCCGTGGTAAAACCTGCCGGAAGGTGTTTGCTCAACCACACCCCCAGTTTATTACTAAAGCCGGGAACAATTACCCCCTTTTTAGCCAAAAGTCCTTCTACCGCCTTTGCAGCCACTTCCCTGGCAGACATTTTTATTCCCTGCGTAGAATCAAGCTTATGGTTAAAGCTTGCATTGGAGAAAAAACCGGTTTCTGTAGGGCCCGGGCACAAACAGCTTACATTTATTCCTTTTGGCCTTAGTTCGTAGCGCAGGCTTTGCGAAAAGGAGTACACAAATGCTTTACTGGCTGCATACACGGCAAAGCCCGGAAATGGCTGATAGCCGGCCACACTGGCCACATTTAAAATGTGTGCCTCCGGCATGTTTTCAAGGGCAGGAATAAAGCGGTAACAAAGCGTTAAAAGCACCTTCTGGTTCAGGTCTACCATGCCCAGCTGCTTGTCCAGCTCACTGTGGGCAAAATTTTCCCAGTGTCCGAAACCGGCATTATTTACCAGGATGCGTACCTTAAAAGCCTCCTTACGACACCATTCCACCAGGGTATCGACGGCCCCGTTTTCCAGCAGGTCCAGGCTTAACCAACGGGCAGTTACTTTATACTCTTTTTCCAGCTCAAGGGCAAGTTCCTCAAGTGCTGGCGCAGAGCGGGCAACCAGCAACAGGTTACAATTGTGTCTGGCAAACTCCAGGGCCAGTTCTTTGCCAATGCCTTTGCTGGCGCCGGTTATCAGGGTATAGTTCATTCGTTTAAGATAGTCAAATCCCAATTGCCTCCTGCATTGTGCTGCAAACGCCCTTGGTTTATTTCTAAAGGCGAGGGAATGTTATTATGGTATAATTGCCCGGTACCCAAACCCTGGGGCCTATCTACAGGGTAGGTCGCGGTAAACTGGCTGATGGCATTCAGGCCGATATTTGATTCCAGTGCGGAAGTAACCCACCAGCCAATTTCCAATTCCTCTGCAAGGCTAATCCATTGTCGGCTGGCGGCAATCCCCCCCAGCAGGCTGGGTTTTAAAATTATATAGGCGGGACGTATATATTCGAGCAATGCCCGCCCCTCTTTTTCAACATCCACGCCTATTAGTTCCTCATCGAGGGCAACAGGAACCGGGGATTTTTTACAAAGAGCCTGCATTGCTTCGTGCTGTCCGGCACGTATTGGCTGCTCAATGGAGTGCAGCTTATAGCGGGCCAGGGCCTGGAGCTTTTCCATTGCTTCCGCAGGCGTAAAGGCCCCATTGGCATCTACGCGTAAAGTAATTTTTCCGGCCCCATAATGTTTTCGTACTTCTTCAAGAATGGCACATTCCTCCTGGAAATTAATGGCCCCTATTTTCATTTTAAGGCAGCTATAGCCGGCGGCAAGCTTCTGTTGCATCCGCTGCCGCATAGTTTCTTTTTCGCCCATCCATATTAGGCCATTTATTGGAATGGATTGTTCTCCGCGGCTAAACGCATTATTAAACAGGATTCTACTCCCTCCATTTTGCCAGTCGAGCAGGGCGGTTTCTATCGCAAATCGAATAGAGGGCCATGCTGCTCCTGCTAGTTCTTTGGCAAGCGCCAATGCTTTTTCCTCCTCCCCTGGCCAATCTTCTTTTTCGAGTTGCCGGCAAATATGGCTGAGCTGGCGGTCCATGAGGAATAAGTCCTCCGGGCTTAGGTCTGGCAAAGGACCGGCCTCTCCTATTCCTGTTTTCCCGGTTTTTTCGAGCACAAGAAACCAACTGGTTTTTTCGTGGAGTACGCCTCTTGAGGTGCCTGCAGCAAAACGGAATTTAAGGTTGTGGGAGATAAAATAGGCTTTCATTTTATAAAAGAAGGGAATAAACAAAAATTCTTCAACATTTGCAGCATCCGTATGTTATTAAAGCGGTTCCTGTGCCACGCATAAAAGCCGCGAATTTATTCATAATTATACAATTTTACCTTAAATTTGCAGCCCGATTTTGAATAAACATTCAACAATTTATACGTTAAGATGAGTGATAAAACCGATTTTACAATTGATGTAGTAGTAGAGATTCCGAAAGGGAGTCGCAACAAATATGAGTACGACTACGAGAAAAAGATGATTCGCTACGACCGCATGATTTTTTCTTCCATGCACTATCCCAGCGATTATGGCTTTGTGCCTGAAACACTTGCCGAAGACGGCGATGCCCTCGATGCCCTGGTGCTGGTTTCAGAACCAACCTTCCCCGGCTGCCTTATCGAAGTTCGTCCGATAGGTCTCTTCCGGATGCGCGATGAAAAAGGGCCTGATGCCAAATTGTTGTGTGTACCTACCACTGACCCTATCTGGAACAGCTTTACCGACCTAAGCCAGGTAAACGACCACCTGAAAAACGAAATTGAACACTTCTTCCAGGTGTATAAAGACCTTGAGAAGAAAAAAGTAGGTATTGAAGGATGGGATACCCGTGAAGAGGCGCTTAAGATAATTAAGGAGTCACAGGAGCGTTTCCTGCAGAATAATAAATAATTACTACCATACAGGTGGCTGCTGGTCTTCTGCTCTTTTTTCTGTAACCAGGAAAATTTCTGTTTAGGGGAATAAGAACAGGCAAACCGGTAGCCCCTTTTTATTTTAATTGCCGGCCCCTGCGGCAGCCTTACACACCATGGACCAGACTGCGCAATCTCTTTTTTCCGCCGTTAAGCTGGAAGATTACCTGTACCACCTTCCGGACGACGCCATTGCAAAATATCCTTTAGCAGAACGAGACCGTAGCCGCCTGCTGGTGTACCAGAAAAAAAGTATCTCTCACAGGCATTTTCGCGAGCTCCCCGACCTGCTGCCTGCCAATAGCCTGCTCTTTTTCAACAATACAAAAGTAATTCCGGCCCGCATGTTGTTTCGCAAAGAAACCGGGGCCCAGATTCGAGCTTTTCCTGCTGCAGCCCCAGCTGCCAAGCAGTATTATGAGCGAGGCCTTATCGCAAACCAGCCAGTGCAGCTGGCAATGCATGATAGGAAATCAAAAGCGCTGGAAAGATGAGCAAGCCCTGCAACGAACTTTTGTGCTAAACGGACAGGAAGTTAGCGTGGAGGCCACCCTGGCCGACAGAAGCAAAGGACTGGTACGCTTTAGCTGGGAAGCCGAAAATGTTACTTTCGCCGAACTGGTGGAGGCCGCGGGCCAGATTCCACTCCCCCCCTACCTGAACCGGGAGCCGGAGGAGGCAGATAAGCCCCGCTACCAGACGGTATATAGCCAGGCAGCCGGAGCAGTGGCAGCCCCTACAGCAGGACTCCATTTTACCGAAGAAGTACTGGCGCAAATTGCGCAAAGAGGCATTAGCAGCGATTTTCTTACCCTGCACGTTAGCGCAGGCACTTTCCGCCCGATTAAGGATAAGGTAGAAGAGCACCCCATGCATTGCGAACAACTGGTTATCCATCAGCGCAACCTCCGGAACTTACTGGCTGCAAAAGGCCCCGTGGTGGCAGTCGGGACTACTTCTATGCGTAGCCTGGAAAGTCTTTACTGGTATGGAGTAAAGTTGCTGAAAAACCAGGAGGCTAGCTTTTTTATTACTAAAGAGGAAGCCTACACCTACCCGGAGCAGGAATTACCCGACAGCAAAAAAGCTTTTGAGGCTGTGTTACGGAAAATGCAGCAGGAAGGAAAAGAAGAACTTTGGGGCGAAACAGAAATTTTCATTATTCCAGGCTACAAATTCAGGGTGGTAAAAGGCCTGGTAACTAATTTCCACCAACCGGAAAGTACCCTTATATTGTTGGTTGCAGCCTTCGTAGGGCCAAACTGGCGCAAGCTTTACCAGGAGGCATTAGAAAAAGGCTATCGTTTTCTCAGTTATGGCGATTCTTCCTTCCTGTTTCCGGAACAGGAGTAGGCAATAGCATTTTTTTAGTTAATTTAAAGCAATGGAAAGCTTAAGAGAATTCTGGGATTTTATAGGAAACCTTGGCTCAGAACTGTACGAGGTACTAAATACGCCCTTTGCGCATATTGGGGACACGCCCTTAAGCGTAAATTCTGTGCTGTTTTTTGTGCTTTCCATCCTCCTGCTGCTCTTTGTTGCTAAAAAGGCCAAGCAGCTGCTGGTGGACAGAATCCTGGTCAGGGCGAAACTGGAAGAAGGCATCCGGCAGTCAATCGGCACCATTGTTCGCTATGCCATTTTAGTATTAGGCCTTATTATTATTTTTCAGTCGGCCGGACTCGACCTCAGTGCCCTGGGAGTAATAGCCGGTGCACTGGGTGTTGGTATTGGTTTTGGCCTTCAGAATATTACCAACAACTTTATTTCGGGCCTTATTATTCTTTTTGAACGCCCCATAAAGGTAGGCGACCGGGTGGAAGTGGGAGAAACCACAGGCGATGTGGTGCGCATTGCCGCCAGGGCCACCACCATTATTACCAACGACAACATTTCTATCATTATCCCTAATTCGGAGTTCATTTCCAATAAGGTAATAAACTGGAGCCACAACAACCGCATGATTCGCTATCGCATTCCTGTGGGTGTTTCCTATCAAGAGGATCCGGATAAAATAAAGGAGCTCCTGTTAGCGGTAGCAGGGCAGCACGAAGGCGTATTAAAAAGTCCGGCGCCCAGCATCATGTTCAGGGAATATGGCGATAGCTCGCTCAACTTTGAAATGTGGGTTTGGACCATTAAATATACGAACCGACCGGAGGTGCTAAAAAGCGACCTGTACTACAGCGTCTTCTCTTCCTTTAAAGAAAATAACATCGAAATTCCTTTTCCTCAGCGCGACCTGCATGTCCGTTCCGGGTTGGAGTTTTTACAGCGGCCGAAGGAAAGGCCTCAAAACTAATCCTTTAATCTTCCGTATAATTAACTAAATGATTTTTTTTGAATAAATAATTTTTTAAAATACTATGGAAGATAAAAATAAAAAAGCAGTAGAAGCTTTAAATGACCTTTTGGAGCGAAACTATGATGCTGAAAAAGGGTATAAAAAAGCCGCTGAAGATATAGAAAACTCCACACTCAAAGAATTTTTCAAAGATTATTCAGGCCAGCGCTATAGCTTTGGCCATGAAATTAAAGAAGAAATTCGCAAAATGGGTGGTGAGCCGGACAAAGGCAGCGGCGTGCGCTCAAATATTCACCGTACCTGGATTGACGTTAAAAGCCTTTTAACCGGAAAGGATACGGAAGCGGTAGTAAAAGAATGTTTACGGGGCGAAACTACTGCCCTGGAAGATTACGAAGATACCCTTCGCATAAATGAACTGCCGGCATCTACCCGTGAGGTGGTGCAACGCCAGCACGATAAAATTCAAAGTGCGGTAAACAGGCTAAACCAAATGGAAAATACGCTGTAAGCAGCTTTTACAATAAGCTGATTGAATCCAAAACAAAAGAACAGCTAATCGCTAAATTAAAGCCCATGATTTATTTCGTGGGCTTTTTTTGTGCCCCATCCCTGGCAACCCTTTCTTATTTCTGCTCTCTTTACCCCTTTTAAGACAGATATTTTTATATTTGCCAGTTAACAATATTAATCTACAACAGACACAAAAATATACCTGCTGCATGAAGGACCTGATTGCTGAGTTACGCTGGAGAGGCATGATACATGATATGATGCCCGGCACCGAAGAACAATTGCAAAAAGAAATGACCCACGCCTACATTGGCTTTGATCCAACAGCCGATTCGTTGCATATTGGAAATCTGGCTACCATCATGTTGCTCAAGCAGCTTCAGTTGGCGGGCCACAAGCCCTATGCTTTGGTGGGAGGGGCTACAGGCATGATTGGCGATCCTTCTTTTAAAAATTCCGAGCGCAACCTCCTCGATGAGGCTACCCTGCGTCGCAACCAGGAGGGAATAAAAAAGCAGCTCGAACAGTTTCTCGATTTTGGCGGGGTACCCAATGCAGCTGTTATGGTGAACAACTATGACTGGTTTAAGGAATTTAGTTTTTTGGGCTTCCTGCGCGATGTAGGCAAGCATGTTACCGTCAATTACATGATGTCGAAAGACTCTGTTAAGAAGCGACTGGAAACCGGCCTCTCGTTTACCGAATTCTCCTACCAGCTGTTGCAGGGCTACGACTTTTTTTACCTGAATAAGAACCACCACATAAAGCTGCAAATGGGTGGCTCAGACCAGTGGGGAAATATAACTACGGGTACGGAGCTGGTGCGCCGGATGTCGGGCGGTGAGGCGTATGCACTCACCACGCCACTGGTAACGAAAGCCGATGGCACTAAATTCGGTAAGTCGGAAGGGGGCAATGTGTGGCTCGACCCGGAAAAAACTTCTCCTTACCAGTTTTACCAGTTCTGGCTTAATGTGCGCGACAAAGATATTTCGCGCCTGCTCAGGGTATTTACCCTTTTTACGGAGGAGGAGGTGCTAGCCCTGGAGCAAAACCCTAACCCGAATGAAGCGAAGCGGGAGCTTGCCAGGGAGGTAACCACCCGGGTGCATTCTGAGGAAGAATACGAAAAAGCGGTGAAGGCGTCCAATATCCTTTTCGGGCGCTCCACGCTGGAAGATTTGCAGGAAATAGATGAGCGTACCCTCCTCGAGGTGTTTGAGGGAGTGCCACAGGTTGAACTAAGCCGCGACACGCTTTCGGCCGTTCAGGATGTAACCGAGCTGCTGTCGGATACCACAAACGGCGAGATATTTACCTCTAAAGGCGAAGCCCGCCGCATGATAAAGGGCGGAGGGGTAAGCATTAATAAAGTAAAGGTAGAGGATGCCGGAGAACAGCTACACCATGGCCTGCTCCAGGGCAAATACCTGCTGGTACAAAAAGGAAAGAAAAACTATTACCTGATTTCCGTAGTTTAAGCACTAAAGTAAATTTCCCTGTATTGAAAGTTTTATAAAGAACCTGCTGCTCCCGGCCCTGCCAGCGTAGCACCAGGTTCTTTTTAACGGAAACTATTAAAGCTGCTTATTTAAACTCTATGGAAGAAGGTATCCCAAGGCTGGACCAGCTCAAACGCTATTTATTTGTCATTAATCCTATTGCCGGAGAGGTCGATAAAGGGGAGTTTCAGGAGAGAATAAAAACAGAAAGCAAGACCTATGGCTGGGACTACAAAGAGTACCTGACAACGGGAAAAAAAGACCGGCAAATGATTCAGGAGCTGTTGGAGAGCTACGATCCTGAACTGGTTATTGCCGTTGGCGGAGATGGCACGGTAAACCTGGTGGCAGAGCTTTTATCCGGAAGCAAAAGAACCCTGGCCATAATTCCCGCAGGCTCCGGCAATGGCCTGGCAAAAGACCTACATATTCCGCAAAATAACCTGCCAGCTGCACTTGAACAGCTCCTCCACGGTCAAATTGTAGAAATAGATACCCTTCGGGCTAACAAGAATTTTTTCATGCACCTGTCTGACATTGGGTTTAATGCCCATATTGTAAAGCTTTTCAGCAAAAGCAGCAGCCGGGGCCTCCTTACCTATATGCGCTTTGTGCTAAAGGAGTTTTTCAATTACCCTACCAACTATTACGAAATAAAAACCGACAATGGCAGCTTTAAAGGCAATGCCTTTATGATTACCATTGCCAACTCCAACCAGTTCGGCAGTAATCTTACCATTAACCCCGATGGCAACTGGTCGGACGGCCAGTTTGAAGTGGTTATCATTAAGCGATTTCCCAAAAAGGAAGCGTTTATGCTTTTCTTTCGCCTGATAACGAAAAAGATACAGTTTTCTCCCCATTGCATTATTATTCGCTGTACGAAGGCCAAAATTATTTGCGAGAAAAAGAAAACCCTGCAGTTCGATGGTGAAATTGCCGGCAAGGTGAGGGAGGCAAACTTTTCTATTTCAAAAAGGAACCTCCGGATCGTTATCCCCTAAAGAATAGCGCATTCCTTTTCCCAAACCGGGGATTTGACAGTTTGAAGCTGGGCAAAAAAATAAAGGGAGTAAAGCACTCCCGGCGATGGTACCTGCTTTACCCCCTTTATTATCTATTCGGCAGTGCTTTACTTTTCAATCGCTTTTCCTTTCGATTCCGTCGGATAATTCATATCCATCTTTTCCATTATTACACCCTGTTCAGGGTATTTTCCCTCAATTTTGTCGTAGAAGCTTAATATCTTGTAAAGATCTTCCTGCATATTGCCAGTAGGATAAACTACAGGGCCAATGCCTGCAATTTTATTGGTATAATCGAGATACCCAAGGGCAATTGGCACCTCTGCCCGCATGGCAATCAGGTAAAAGCCTGTTTTCCATCGTTTCACAAATTTTCGGGTACCTTCGGGGGTAACCATCACCACCAACCTGTCTCTGTCGTGAAAAAGTTTGGCCATGGCATGCACCATACTTCCCTGCCCTGCCCGATGGGCTTTTGACTTATCTCTTTCAATAGGAATAGCGCCTAACCATTTCAAAATAATATTCAGCGGAAAGTACCGCATCATTTCTTTTTTGATTGTATACCGGATAGGAATTTCGAGGATAAAGAAGGCGGCCCGGGCATAGAATAAGTCCCAGTTACTGGTATGCGGGCCCGCTATCATCACGCATTTTTTAACATCGGCAGGAAGATTCCCTTCCACCTTCCAGCCGCTAAGCTTCATCAGGAAACGGGCAATAAGTTTTATCATGTTTGGTTTATAATGGCTTGTTACTTTGTTAACAGACAAAATTTTTCCCAGGCCTGTGACACTTTACTCAGGAAAATTTCTCCATTATACCCGGCATTTGTTCCTTTTGCCAGGCATAAGTTTTTTCAAAGATAGCACCCGCAAGGTTAAACTGAAAAACTTTTACATCAATGAGAGAAGGAGGCTCGAGAAAAATATCGCAAAGCGGCTTCCGTTGCTCTACATTTCCATTGATGGCCAACAGAAAAGTACGTTCTAAAAGCCCTTTCATATTCATTACCCGGAAATCGGAATTAATAGGGTTGGTATGTACCCCAATTACTATATCGCAGCTTTCCTTTAATGGCTCTACCGGCAGGTTATTTGTAAGGCCACCATCAATATAAAATTCTTCTCCTATTTGTACCGGCTTAAAAATAACAGGCATACAGCAGGAGGCCAGCACTGCCGGGAGCAGCGGTCCGCTGGAAAAGCATTCCTCCTTTCCGGTACGTACATTGGTGGCACTGATGCTTACCGGCCTTTTTAGCTCCTCAAACGTAGCGGGAAGGTACTTTAAACAAAAAGCCAGCGCTTTTTCCACATCCAGCAGTCCGCTTAAAGTTAAAGCGGGGCGAATGGACTGCAGCACCCGGGTTTTGGCAATAATGGACAGCACCTCTTTAGGCTTTAACCCATGGGAAAGCAAACAGGCTGCCAAGGCGCCGCCGCTTGTACCGGAGAAGCTATCGGGAACGATTCCCTCCTCCTCCAGGGCCTGGTAAACGGCCAGGTGGGCCACGCAACGAATGCCGCCACCCGAAAAGGCCATCCCAATTTTCAATCCGTTATAACTCACTGAGTTTAAATGTTTCTTTAAGCCTTACTCCCTTTTCGGTATTCTGAACCGTACAACATTCATTCTGTGGATCATGTTCCAGAAATAAAACCCACTCTTCGTCTGCTGCCTGCGTCAAAATCCTTTCCTTTTCCTGCAGGGTTATAAGGGGCCGGGTGTCATAGCCCATTACATAAGGTAACGGAATATGACCAACTGAGGGAAGTAAATCGGCCATAAACACGATTGTACGACCTTTGTACCGGAAGCGGGGCAACATTTGCTTATCGGTATGGCCATCTACAAAAAGAAAGTCAATTCCTTCGAAGGGCGATGGACCATTCAGGGGCACATAATGCAGATGTCCGCTTTCCTTCATGGGAAGTATATTTTCTTTAATGAAGGAAGCCTTTTCACGGGCATTTGGTTCCGTGGCCCACTGCCAGTGCTCTTCGTTTGACCAGTAGCGGGCATTTTTAAAAACCAGCTCCAGGTTCTTTTTATTCTTATCGGCATAGGCCACTCCTCCCCCACAATGGTCGAAATGCAGGTGTGTTAACACCATGTCTGTCACCTCTTTGGGTGCAAAGCCCGCCTTTTTAAGATTTCCGTGCAGAGAGTCGTCTCCATGCAGGTAATAGTGGCTAAAGAACTTTGCATCCTGCTTGTCTCCAATACCATTGTCTACCAGTATCAGGCGATCGCCCTCCTCAATTAACAGGCAGCGCATGGCCCAGGTGCACATATTATTTTCATCGGCCGGATTGGTGCGTTGCCAGAGGGCTTTGGGAACCACGCCAAACATTGCGCCACCGTCGAGTTTAAAAAATCCGGAATTAATAACGTGAAGTTTCATATGAGGCTAAATTCGTTCGATGAAAGAATGGGTTAAAAATAAAAAACCACATAAGCATTTATGTGGTTTTAAAATTATTTTATGGTTGATTAAGCTTTATAAACGCCCATAGAAGAAAACTTATCTATCCGCTGGCTCACCAGTTCCTCGGTACCCAGCCGCTGCAGCGCTTCATAGTGTTTTAAAACTTCATTTTTAAGGGTCAGATACATTTGCTCCGGGTTGGTATGGGCACCTCCCAGGGGTTCTTCCACTATACCATCCACCAGCTTAAACTTCATCATGTCTTCGGCGGTAAGCTTAAGGGCTTCGGCTGCCTGTTCTTTATAATCCCAGCTATGCCATAAAATAGAGGAACAGGACTCGGGAGAAATTACAGAATACCAGGTATTTTCCAGCATAAGCACCCTATCGCCCACTGCAATACCTAAAGCGCCACCGGAAGCCCCTTCGCCAATAATAAAGCAGATGACAGGCACTTTCAGCATAAACATATCCCGGATATTTCGGGCAATGGCTTCCCCCTGTCCTCTTTCTTCTGCTTCCAGGCCAGGATAAGCACCGGGGGTATCAATTAGGATGACGATGGGCTTGCGGAACTTTTCGGCCAGCTTCATAAGCCTTAAAGCTTTGCGGTAGCCTTCCGGATTAGCCATACCAAAATTACGCATTTGGCGCTGCTTGGTATTGCGGCCTTTTTGCTGGCCGATAAACATAAAGGTCTGGCCTTCAATTTCACCAAAACCGCCCACCATGGCTTTATCATCACCATAGTTACGGTCACCGTGGAGCTCTACAAACTCGTCGGTAATGCTATAAATGTAATCCAGTGCATAGGGCCGGTCGGCATGGCGGGAAAGTTGTACTCTTTGCCAGCGGGTAAGATTCTGAAAAGTATCTTCCTTAAGTTGTTGGATTCTCTCTTCCAGCGACCTTACGGCATCGCTCACATCTACATTACTTTCCTGAGCCAGGTCTTTCATGTCTTTGAGCTTTGACTCGAGGTCTGCTATAGGTTTTTCAAATTCCAAAAGCATCTATATTTAAATTTTTTGTCCTAACCTTGCTAATAGGGGGGTAAAATTATTAAAATGTAGGCTAATTAACGATTTTAAAACCAAATATTTACATCAGTTCAATTTTTTATATCTGGTTTTCAAGCCCTTGCAACTTTATGCAAAAAATTTTAGGACTTACATTTGCAAAGTATCATCAATGCATATACTTTTGCATCACCTTACGGAAACGACCGGGGGCAAATTGAAAGGAGCGGTAGTTCAGTTGGTTAGAATACCTGCCTGTCACGCAGGGGGTCGCGGGTTCGAGTCCCGTCCGTTCCGCCAAATAGTTTGAAGAATTGGATATGATTTAGCTGTAGACTCCCTTCCACGAAGGTGGTTTCAGCCGACGGCCCGCCGTTGCGGTGCCATTCGAGTCCCGTCCGTTCCGCAATTTATTGCAAAAAAAAGAATTACCTGGAGCGGTAGTTCAGTTGGTTAGAATACCTGCCTGTCACGCAGGGGGTCGCGGCCGGGTGGCCGGTGCCATTCGAGTCCCGTCCGTTCCGCAATTTATTGCAAAAAAAAGAATTACTGGAGCGGTAGTTCAGTTGGTTAGAATACCTGCCTGTCACGCAGGGGGTCGCGGCCGGGTGGCCGGTGCCATTCGAGTCCCGTCCGTTCCGCAATTTATTGCAAAAAAAAGAATTACCTGGAGCGGTAGTTCAGTTGGTTAGAATACCTGCCTGTCACGCAGGGGGTCGCGGCGGTGGCCGGTGCCATTCGAGTCCCGTCCGTTCCGCAATTTATTGCAAAAAAAAGAATTACTGGAGCGGTAGTTCAGTTGGTTAGAATACCTGCCTGTCACGCAGGGGGTCGCGGGTTCGAGTCCCGTCCGTTCCGCTTAAAAGCCACTAGATTTTCTTCTAGTGGCTTTTTTTGTGCCATAGAAGTATCCAAATAAAGCAGCCCGAAACCTGCTATTCGGGTTTTATCCGATGTGCTCAAAATTTTCCCCTCACTACCTTAATTTAGCACAAAGTTGGTAGTCTGTGCGGGCAATTAAAGATGAAGCTATTTAAAAGTCCATTCCTTTACTCCCTAGGAAAATCAGCTTTCATGCATTTGATTGGACTTTAAAACCAATAAATACTAAAAAAGACAAGGCTCAGGTAGGTCCATAACAGAGTAAAGACGATGTGCACCACCGTTTCAAAACGCTTACCTCTCCAAAGCATGGAGGAGTACCCAAAGAATTGAAAAAGAAGCCTTGCAGCCCAGAAAAAACCTAAACCCAAAGCCAGCCGCTTCCCTAATGGAGTTTCTATCATTTCACGGGAAGAAGTCCAGCACAAGACCCCCATCAGGAGAACCACCAGGGCTATAAAGAAGGTGTGGACATACATCATCTGCCGGTTAATAAGACTTAAGGGAAGCAATTCCTTCGACCACTTAAAGTACCGGGGAAAGAACACATGGATAATGCCCAACACAATAAGAAGGAGCCCAATAACTTTAAGATGATATTTCATTTTTCAGGAGGATAAAAGTGGATACAAATGGAGTAATTTTAAACTCTTTCTCAATATCGAGTTTTGCTGCCTTAAAAGTTTTGCCCCAAGCCAACCTGGAATAGAAATGAAAGAAACCAACATTATAGGCCAAGAAATTCGGCATGTCTCGCAAATGTTCTGTAACCACAATCTTACCACCTGGTTTAATAATCCTGTTAAGCTCCTTAAAAAAAATAATCCGTTCTGCCTCATCCCTTATTTCATGAGCAGAGAAAAAGACGAAAATTACATCGGCAGCATTGTTTGCTAAAGGGAGACTGGAGGTTCTTACCCTTTCAGTCCCCGGGAAGGATGGATACGCTCTTCTTGCTCTTTTAACAGATACCTCAGTATGCAGGGCCGCGTCGTAGAAATCCAGCACCCTTAAACCCGCACCCTTAAACCGCTCCTCCAGCAGTTGGCTTGTTTCATCGAAGCCGGCATGGACATTTATTAACTGTTTGCTTCCATTGATTTCAATTTCCTTTAACCATTCAAATTTATACAAATTGGAGCAGTCATAAACGTAGAAAGAAACCAGCAAGGAGGTGGCTGTAGAAAGGAAGATTAGCCAACAAAGAATATTAAGATACCAGCCAATGGCCTGGCTTGCAAACAGGGACAGCAGGAATAAATGCAAAAAAAGCCCCAGGGAAAATACATACAAGTGCCAGTTAAACCTGATAATGTTCCAGCTTCCCTGCAAAGGGCTCCTCACTTGTTCCATGTTTCTACCTTCCCTTTCTTCCAGTAATACGGAATATGCTTAATAATAAAGGCATTTGCCAAGCGGAGCTTCGCCAGATTTAAGGAATGAAGGAATGAAAAAGAATAATCAACAACTTCTATGGGTTGAGGAACCCAATTTTGCCGTACACCTTCCACTATTAACATTTCTTTTTTATCAGGAAAGTAAGTAAATGTAAACGGTAGCGGGCCGGCAAACCTCCTGGCTGCTTTCCAGTGCGGGAATGGCGAACCCGATGGCAAAGGAGTATCCTTATCTCCTTCTTTAAATGTTACCTCAAAATCCGATTGAACCGACCGGACATACCTTTCCTGGTTGTTATAAACCTGCTTAATGTCTGTAGTGGTGTAATTATAGTGGGTAAAAATATTTCCCAACCATTCCATCCTCTTTTTATCTGTTTCCGATTTTAAGATGTACAGGCCCCTTAAAACTTTCCCGGCCTTATTCTTATATCTTACAAAAATGCGATAGCCCACCAGAAAGAAATCGCTTCCAAAAGCAGCTGGCAAGACCCTGGGCTTAAGACCTCTCGTTTGCACCATGGCAATCGCAATGAATGCCCACCTGTCTTCAAAAATATCTAATTGCAGGCTATCAGGAATCAAATGATTCAGCTGTTCCTTAGGTACGGCAAAGGTTAGCACCACCGAACTATCGAAAAAAGCCTGAACAGCAAAAGGGTGGTTTTTGAGGAAATCAATCATACCACAGCTCCTTTTGCAGGAGGGTGATTAAGCATAAACTCGTGATAATAAACCATGGCAACAAAGCACAAGGCGAAAATTGCATTTGCTCTTCCCCATAGCAGTAAGTCAGGAACGAGAACAAATTCCAGAACATTCATTATTCCTACTACGCAAATTTGAAACACAGCACTCCAACGAGCTCTTATTCTACTCAAAATCCAGGCTGCCATTCCTATTTCTGCTATTCCTATCGCCACTGTAAGGGGCCGAGCACCCCCTTCCCCTAAAATAGCTGCAACAATTTGCTGATGGCGGGGAACCAGGTTAAGGACTTTGCAGAATAGTCCATTGCTCACCCACACCGCAGCAATAAAATAGGTTAATAAACTATGAAGTCTTCTTCCAGTCATTTTATCAAAACAAGCTAAATACTTCCTTTTTCAAAATTTATAAAATTCTGTGGGGCATAAAAAACATGCAGAATAATTCTCCCTCTTTAGTCTTAAGGGGCATTTTCACCGGTCCTCTTATTTTACATTTGCAGCTCAATTATCCTCTTGTCGAGCCTTTTTCCTTTTTTACGCAGTATCAATAAAGTCTTCCCTGATTACCTCTACTCTACCCTTACCGGCTCTTGGGAATAGGAGCAAAAAACTAAGCTACTCTTGGTGATGATGTTAAATCGGGAGGGGGATCACCGCCCTCTTAGTCTCCTACTCCTTCTACCAATTTTGTAAAAATCTTTGAAATATCATTTTTTGTATCCTCAGGGCCTGCTTTTCCTGTTACAGAAAAACACAAGTACTATTTTCAAAATCCACACTTCTAATACACCATTACCCCTCTCCTCGTACTGGTTCTCCATTACACAGCTTGGGTATATGTTCCCAATATTCTATTTCTTCAGTTGGTAAACACTCTACTCCAAAAATGAATATTGCAATTCCTGAAAAATCAGCTGCTCAACACCCTGCTTTTTTGGGTTCTTGTTTGAGCAACTTACCTTTTTTAAGGTTCCGATCCAGTTGACAGAAAGAGGATGCTGCTATTTCTTTTAATCGATTTTCATTTCAGGTATATTAGGAAGTTTGTTCCAACCTCCGGCTGGCTGCTGACTTCGATGCGTCCGCCCATGGACTCCAGGTGAGTCTTAACCAGGAACAGGCCAATGCCCCTGCCTTCGGACTTTGCATGAAACCTTTTGTACAATTTGAAAATATTATCTCCTGCCTGCTTCATATCAAAGCCAGTGCCGTTATCGGCAAATGAAATAACCGTTGTGCCATCAGGGCTTTTAGAAACAGAAATTTTTACTTGCAAGGCACGTTTGGGAGAGCGGTATTTTATAGCATTTGACAGCAGGTTATGAAATATGCTGTACAGATAAGCTTTATTCCCGCTCACTTCTGCATTCTCTGGCACATCCAATTGCACCTCCCCTCCACATTGCTGCAGAGGCTCCTGCAGGTCTTCCATTACCTGCCTGCACTTACTGGCTAAATTTACCGTTTGCTTTTCAAGGATATCTTTTTTATCCCGAATGGAAAGAATCATATTCAGGTCTTCCAACACCGTATCCAGTTTGTAAACACTGGCTTTTAAATAAGCGAGCGATTCTTCAAACAAGTCCGAATCCTGCTCCACCGCAGAAAGCACCTCCATTAGCCCCCTGGCATGAGCTACGGGCGACCGCAGGTTATGAGAAACGATGTAGGTAAATTGCTGCATATCCCGGTTTTGCTTAAACAGATCCTGCGCAAGTTGAAGCTGCATTTCCTCTGCCTCTTTTCTTTCGGTAATATCGGTTTGAATGTTTACAAATCTCACTACCTCTCCAACTTCATTCCGAACGGGGACAATATTCAGTGAAAACCACACTTTTTCTCCTGACTTTTTATAATTTATTACCTCCTCGGCAAAAACTTCTCCCCTATTCATTTTCTCACTAATCCTGCTATGTAGCGCTTCATGCATTTCCGGCTTATGCAGAATAGCGCCGGGAAACTTCCCCACCACTTCAGAATATGAATAGCCGGTTAGTTTCTCAAAGCCTTCATTCACCCATTCTATGCGTCCTTCTGCATTACTGATTATTACTCCGTTCGTAGTTTTACTCGCCACCAGCGATAGTTTTTCCAGTTCCAGGTTGGCATTCACCCTGGCAGTAATATCTCCCATAAAAACGGAAAGCCCCTCTTCTGAAGGGAAGGCTTTTACCTGCAGCCACTTATCCATCTTCGCCAGGTAAACTTCAAAATGAGCGGTCTTTCCTGTTTTAACAGCTTCCTGGTATCGCACAAAAAGCTCCTCTTTTATGCCTTCATCAGCTAAATCCCAAAAGTACTTCCCCAGCAGCTCTTGCCGGTCGATGCAAAAAAGCTTTTCGAGCTCCTGGTTTACATAGGTAAAATTCCAGTTCTTATCCAGGTTAAAAAAGGCCTCGGTTATACTTTCCATAATAATATTAAGCTTTTCCGCCTGCCGGCTTATCACCCTGTTCGATTCGCTGATTTCAGAAATATCTCTTAAAATGCAGTAAGCCCCAATAGCCTCACCATTTACGATTACCGGAATTTTGGACACATCAAAAGAACACAGCCCCTTACCCTGTAAAGGAATATTTATTTCGAAACGAACCCTCTCCCCAGCTAAAGCAGACTGAAAAGCCTTTTCGCAAAGCTGTACGCTATCTGCAGGAAGAAATTCAGAGAAAAGGCTGTTCAACACCAATTCCTTCGGCACTTTAAAGAAAGCCAGGGCAGCAGTATTTACGTCGAGAATCTTGCCATTTTTCCCTAAGAAAAAAGCCACATCCAGGTGATGCTCAAAAAGAGATTTAAACCGTTGTTCGCTTTCCTGTTGCTTTACGCTCCTCTTTACCCTGTCGGTTATATCCCGACCAATACAAAGCATTATCCCATCCTCTTCCGACCAAAAGGCTGACCAGAGGAAATAAACCTCGGCACCTTCTTTATGAAGATACCTGTTTTCAAAATCCTTTACCTCCCGTCCTTGTACAACCTCCTGAATCGATGCTTGGGTAAACCATAAATCTTCGGGATGGAGAAAGTCTTTGATATGTCGACCAACCACTTCCTCCATCTCGTACCCAAGAGCCTTTTTACACGCTCCATTGGTATTTACCACAAATCCGTTTCTGTCAATCGTGCTAACAATATCAGGAGAATTGTATAAAATTTTTTCCCACGCCCCAACCTCTCTGCACATTTCCATCCGGTATTTTTTAATGTATAGAATTTTCCGATTATGAATACCTAAAAATAATATAAAGCCTCCAAGATTAGCAGCCAATGTTATAAACCAGGTGAAATTGTTCTGTTTTTCTTTTATGCTAATTAGAAAGAAGCACCATCTTCAATCACAAACCTCCAAGCCACTGTTGTTAAGGGGTTTGGAAAATTATATTTCCTCCATCCCTGCAAAAAAATTAACAGCATTCGGGAAGCAAATGCTTCTATAAATTTTAATAAAATGTAGCTTAACAATTGGACAGTAATTGTAAAATCCCCATCCAGGATATTTTCAGAATATAAAGAAGAAGGAAAAAAATGAACCCAGGAAGTCCTGAACTCAAGCGCTGAAAGCCTGCAGCAAAGTTTCTACCCCCCAACTTAAAGGGAATAAGGATTTTCAGCCCCTCCTGCCAAAAAGACACAGGGTATAAAAAGCATTTGTTTACACCGACACAGGTATTTATGGTAAAACAAAGTGGCTGCCGGAGAATTATTAAATGGCAGTAAATGGGTGAATTAAAATTTCTCTGTCCTTTTAAGCAGGGAATTCTTATCTTTGTAAAGGACCAAACTTCTTAACTATGGCGGATTTACTGGCGAAGGCCACCGATTTTTTTCATCATGAACAATACGAAGAAGCGATAACCACTTTTCTGCAGGTACTGCAGGAAGACCCTCAAAACCTCATGGCCCTTACTTCAATCAGTGCTGTTTACATGAAGTTACAACGTTTCGGCGAGGCCATCTCCTATCTTGATACTGCCCTCCGGATACAGCCAGAAAACGCGGCTTTATACAGCGAAAGAGGAGTTGCCTTTTTTTTAAACACCCAGATTGAAGAGGCTTTACAGGATTTAGATAAAGCACAAAGCCTGGAACCTGAAAACCCTTACCGCTACAGCAGCCGGGCTTTTGTTCGCGACAAAGCCGGAGACCCGCAGGGGGCCATTCTCGACTATAAAAAAGCAGTAGAATTAGATCCGGAAGATGCCATCTCATTCAATAACCTGGGGCTTATACAGGAAAAAATGGGAAATCGGGAGCAGGCAAGCAAGAACTTCACCATAGCTGATGCCATCGATGGACACCTTACCGTTCCGCCAGAGCCGGATAAGCAACCAGAACAGAATGTTAAAATTCCACCAACCCGGCGGCAGCGGCTCAGCATGAAGCAATACCGGCATGTTGCCCGCTCGGTCTTTACCACCCGGCAGGGATTTAAAGATTTTGTCAACTTTATCCTCAGGCGGAAGCAGGTTTAAAACTTGCTCCCATACTTTTGGCTGAAACCTATCAGGAGCACTGCCTTTTCTTTCAACCTGATCTAGCTTTTGCATAAGCCAGCATACGAAGAAAGTTCAGGCCAGGAATCTCCGCATGCAATTGAGCGGACGCAAAGCCTGGATTGGATAATGCGCTTTATTCTGGACAGGCATAGGAATTGCCGGGCATTTGCTTTTACCTCCGTTAATTTTAAAAATAATTACAAGCTAAGGAAGCCCTGAAAAAAGGGGATAACAGGATGGCAGGCAGAAAAGAGATTTTTTTTTGAACGGCAGCTGGGCTGTGAATGCCGGTGTCTTTCCTGGCTTTTATTTTTTACCTTGGGTTTCCAAAAAAGACAAAGGGCAATTATAGGTTCAGGAAAGAAATCTCTTCTGATCTCCTCAGCCACAAACTCCGGTTTCTCCGCCCCTGGAAGCTCTCCTGAATAAGAAGGGCTGCTTAGCTTTTTTCTGTATTTACAATAGGCGGAAGTTCAATTTTGAAGGTGGTGCCTTTATATAGCACACTGTAAAGATAAACCCGCCCCCCTAGTTTCTCTACGGCATTCTTCAAAATATATAATCCCAGGCCCGAGCCACTGGAACGCTCATTCCCGCGGAAGAACATATTAAAAATTTTAGGTTGGATAGCGCTATCGATTCCTATGCCGTTATCCGAAACTTTAATGATTATCCGGTCGCTATCTTCTTTTCTTTTCACCTCAACCCGAACAAAAGAAGCCACTTCTTTTCGCTTATATTTAATTGCGTTTTCTACCAGGTTCTGTAAAATAACCAGGAGCAGCCTTTCATCACTAACAAAGCCGGCAATGGGTTCCACATCGCGGGTAAAGAGCATGTCTTTGCTTTCCACCATTCCCTGTAGCTTGCTAAATATATGCTGAATTAGCTTATTAAATGGCACAACCGAAGGTTTAAACTCGCTGTCTTTAATTTTGGTAAGCTCAATAAGGGTAAGTGTAATGGTATTTAATCGCAGTACCTGGCTGTGGTACATATCGAATAGCGCCCTGGCTTTTCCTTTATTTTCATCTACCTCGTACTGTACCAGGTTATATAAACCAAGGAGAGTTGCTATTGGGCCCCTTAAATCGTGCGAAGCACGATAAACAAAGGTATCCAGCTCATTATTTTTAAAGATAAGATCCTGCTCAATGCGCTTTTGCTGCGAAATATCGCGGATAATGGTAGAGTAACTATCTGCCTGGCCCTCGCTGTTTTTATGGGAAATAATTACCTGAGAAACCGGCACCTCCACCCCATCGAAGCGCATATAATAGTTCTGCCCGCTCCAGGTACCATGTTTATCGGCATAGCGGAGCTCTTTCTGGGTTATTACCTTTGGTGAATTCTGGGGTTGAAAATGGTAAAATGTTTGCGAAGCCAGCGCTCCCCCATCATGCACACCAAAAAATTCTCTTCCGGCTTTGTTCAGGTAAGAAATACTGCCGTTTACCTGAGCCACTCCTACAATGTCGGAGGTGGTTTCAATAATTTCGTTCAGGCGTTCCTTTTCTGTTTCGGTCCGGCGCATATCGGTAATATCCTGAATGGTACCAAAGTAGCGAAAATTCCCTCCTGCTTTATTTATTTTTATACTCAGGTAAATATGGCGAATATCTCCATCGGAACGAATAATTCTAAATTCGGTCTGGTCGGTGTAATATTCATCTTTTGTTTCCAGCGCCCGCTGAACGGCTTCGCGGTAACAGTGGTAATCTTCGGGGTACACTATTTCTTTGCAACGGGGAACACTTATAAGCAGCCCGTTTTCGATTTCAGAAGTGGTGCCGATTATTTCCAGCACTTCCTCGCTCACCAAAAAATTATCAATGATCGGATCATACTCCCAGGTTCCCAGGTTTGCCAGGCGCAGGGCATCTGCCAGCTTCGCTTCGCTTCGCTTTAATTCCTGTGTACGGGTTTCCACCAGTCGTTCCAGGCTGGTCCGGTATTCTTCCAGCTCCTGTTCAGTCAGTCGCAGATACGTAATATCCTGGCTGGTGCCATAGGCTTTTTCTATCCTTCCATTTTCGCCGATATTCAGGCGCACACTGGCAAGAATGTGCACCATTTCTCCGGAAGGCCTGGTTAGGCGGTAATCCAGTACCTCTTTAAAGTCTGCCGAACAAAGTTCAAAGGCAGACTCCAGTACAAATTTTAATTTTCCTAAATCTTCTTTAACAACAAACCGCTTTAAAAACTCTTTACCAGTCAGGCTTTCAGTCGCATTGCTTCCTAAACCAATCAGTTTGTTGAAGTTCGGGTTCAGCTGAATCTGGTCAGTCTTAAAATCATATTCCCAGTTGGAAAGCTGAGTAACCTCAAAAGCATCATTCAGTCTCTGCTCTGCTTTTTGCAGTTTTAGCGCAGTTTTTTTCTGTTCTGTAATATCGCGCGAGGTGGAGATAATGGAGTTTACTTCGCCCCTGGCATTAAATTCCGGAATGAGAATCCAGTCGACCCAATTCCCGTTAGGAAGCTGGAGCTCCGTGCGCCCATTCTTTCCCGATTGAAAAACCGCTTCCAGTGCTTTACTGCATTTTTTAGAAAATGCCTTCGGAAAGTTCATTTCCTCAAAGGTTTTCCCGAGAAAATCTTCCACTTTAATCCCCATCTGGCTTTCTGCCTGTGTATTTACAAACTGGTGCCTGTGAGCACTATCGAACTGCATAATAACATCGGGAGAACATTCCGCCAGCACCTTCAGCCGATCGAGCGATTTTTTTAAAAGCTTCTGCACCCGCTTCAGGTTCTTGTTTTCCTGCTTCAGGCTGGCAATTTCCAGATCAGGCACAAGGCTTTCTTTTGGAGAAAAATCTTTTGATGGAGGGTAGCAGAGCACCAGCTGATAAAACGGGGCTTCCTGCACCCCTCCCTGCAAACTAATGCAGCGTACCTGCACTTCGACCACCTCATTTACTTTAGTTAAAAAATTGAGGCTGTGGCGGGTTTCATCATCTAAGCGGCTGCTGGCATCTTTTATCCAGGCAGGAAGCCCGGTACTCCGTTCGAAACCCAGCAGCTCCTGAATACGAAGGGTGTTAAGCTCCGGGAATTCATAACCTAAAAGTTCGCAAACGTATTTGTTTGCCGCCATTATTTTTCCCTCCCTGTCTAAACTAATCAGTCCAAAATCATCTTCTTTTTCAGTTCCGAAGCCAGGAGAAAGCGACTGGAGAGGGCTCTCAAGCGCGGGCCGGGTATTGCGCCATTTCGTCTGATAAATAACTGCCCCGTTTTCCTGCTTCAGACAAAGCACCTGTAAATCGGCTATAAAGTGAGAATCATCCTCCCTGCGACAGAGCAATACTTCTTTTCCCAGGCCTTCTTCCTGCACCTGCTCAAAAAAGTACAGCAGTTTTTGAGCAGCAGGAATTCCGTCGGGCTGGGTGGCAACCAGTAAACTATAAATGGTTTGATTTAGTAATCGGGCCTTTTCTTTAAAACCAAACAACTCAAGAGCTGCTTTATTGCAGTCTAACACCTCACTCCCCTTTAGTAAAATAAGGGGATCAGACGACAAATCAACTAAATTCAAATACGCTTCCTGCATATTGCTCTTAACGGCCTGCATAAACAAAGTATAAAATACTAATTACCAGTGGAAAATTCTTTAAACAGGATTTAAAGAATTCAAAACAGCACATCCGAAGCTTCCTCCATGCGAAACAACATGTAAGTTTAAGCATTTTTTTAAAATAATTAAATCCTTTACTTCATATTAATTTTACCCAAAGCGACTATTGTTTATTTTTTATAAAGATAAATTATATTACTCCTTAATTTAACACAATTGTATAGCCAATCCGTTTCATTCAACGGTTTGTTGTTTTTTATGTATGTAACATGTAATGTTTAAGCCAAATATGTTCAATGACTTAAGAACAGCAGGCAATCCGGGAGGTAGGCTTATTAGCAGAAGGGCTCCGGCTGGCATTTTATTTTTAACTCTTCTGAATTATCTTTCCTGCATATAAAATCATTATCCCCAATTATGTACATCATAAAACGCATACCCCTTTTTCTTTTTTTCTGTTGCCTGCACAGCATGCTGCTGGCACAGAACGCCCCAAAGCCTGAGCTTAGTGTAAAGCAGATTATGCAGGACCCTAAAAGCTGGATAGGAACCTCCCCTTCTGAAATTCAATGGGCAGACGATAGCCGCACCATTTATTTCCAATGGAATCCGGACCAGCACCCGGGCGATTCACTTTACCGCGTAAATACCAGAAACAGGAAAATTGAAAAAGCAAGCAGGGAAGAAATGCTGGCCCAGGACAGCCGGGGTCCCTATTTTAATACCCAGTTTACTAAAAAGCTTTATCTCCGCAATGGCGATTTGTACGAAAAGGACCTGAAAAACGGGCGGGAACGGCAACTAAGCAATACGCTTAATCCCATAAATGACCCTCAGTACGACCAGGACGGAAATAATATTTATTTTACCCAGGATGGCAACCTCTTTAAACTACACCGCGATGGCGGGATCCTCGAGCAGCTCACCAGTTTTAAGTCGGGCCAGGAACCAAAAAAAGAAGAGCTGAACCGACAGGATGAATGGTTAAAGCAGGACCAGCTGGCTTTTTTTGAAGTACTACGCCAGCGCAAAGAGGAGCAGGAACTCCGCCAGGCGAAGCAGCAACAGTTACAGCCCGACCAGCCAAAAACCATTTATACTGGCAGCAAATCGGTGAGCAATATCCGCATTAGCCCGGATGAACGTTTTGTAACCTATACCCTGATTGAGGAAGGCGAAGAGGAAAGCACCGAAGTCCCCAGCTTTGTAACTGAAAGTGGCTATACCGAAATGCTCCAGGCCCGTGCTAAAGTAGGCGGCGACCAAATGAAGGTTGAAACGGGCATTTACGACCGCCAGAGAGATACTACCTATACGATAGAAACAAAAAGCCTGCCGGGCCTTGATAAGCTACCTGAATATGCCGCTGAATACGACAAAGCCTATGAGCGTGTAAAAGAAGTGATGATTCACGGCCCGATTTACCCAAAAAACGGGGAAACCCGGGCCCTGGTCGAAATCCGGAGCATCGACAACAAAGACCGCTGGATTGCCCTGCTCGATTTAGCCAGTGGAAACCCGAGGTACTGAACCACCAGCGGGACGAAGCCTGGATTGGCGGACCCGGCATTGGCTGGCTCTTTGGCATGGGCGATATGGGCTGGATGCCCAATGGCAAACAAATTTGGTTCCAGTCAGAAGAGAGCGGCTACTCGCACCTGTATGTACTGGATGTTTCCAGCGGTGATAAAAAACAACTTACTTCCGGGAAATATGAAGTATACGAGCCGACCCTTTCGCGCGATGGCAAAACATGGTACTTCCATGCCAACAAAGAACACCCGGGGGAACGCCATTTTTACAGGATGCCCGCCAGCGGAGGCAAAATTGAACAGCTAACCAGCATGGAAGGAAGAAATGATGTTACGCTTTCGCCTGATGAAAAGTCGCTGGCAGTTTTACACTCCTTTGCCAATCGCCCGCCGGAGCTTTACCTGCAGGCCAACAAAGCTGGTGCCAAAGCAGAAAAGCTAAGCCAGTCGCTTACCGAAGAATGGCAGCAATACCCCTGGCGCACCCCTGAGTTTATCCACTTTACCGCCGAAGATGGCACCGAGGTACCTGCCCGTTTGTACCGCCCCAAAGGAGGCTCCGAAGGAAAACCTGCTGTAATTTTCGTACATGGCGCTGGCTATTTGCAGAATGTACATGAATGGTGGAGCGAGTATTTCAGGGAATATATGTTCCATAATTTCCTGGCCGATCATGGCTATACAGTCCTCGATATCGATTACCGGGGCAGCGCAGGCTATGGCCGCGACTGGCGCACGGCGATTTACCGCCACATGGGCGGCAAAGACCTCAGCGACCAGGTGGACGGCGCCCATTATCTGGTGGAAAGCCAGGGTGTGGATGCTGGTAAAATTGGCATTTATGGCGGCTCGTATGGTGGGTTTATCACCTTAATGGCCATGTTTACCGAGCCGGATGTTTTTGAGGCGGGCGCAGCTTTGCGTTCCGTTACCGACTGGGCGCATTACAACCACCCCTACACCAGCAACATCCTTAACGAGCCTTATACCGATAGCCTCGCCTATGTGCGCAGCTCTCCCATTTACCATGCAGAAGGGCTGAAAGGGCACCTGCTCATTGCCCACGGCATGATTGATACCAACGTTCACTTCCAGGATGTGGTACGGCTCTCGCAAAGGCTTATCGAGCTGGGCAAGGAAGATTGGGAACTGGCGGTTTATCCACTCGAAAGCCACGGCTTTGTGGAGCCCAGTAGCTGGACCGATGAATACCGCAGGATTCTGGAGCTTTTTGAGCGAACCTTAAAGGATTAAAGCACAGGATTACGCAGAAAAGTAAAAAGCTGCTGTACCAGGGGAAACCGGTGCAGCAGCTTTACTTTTCATCCCTTTAGTGATTGGTTAATTTACTGAAAATAATTCCAGCTCCTCATCAATTTTTTTGTTCCATCGCTCCTGTGCCGCCTTATTCATTCCATGCCCGGTTTCACCATCATACGCTTCCTGGAGCCGGTTCATTTCTCTAAAAAACTCGAGGTACTGGTAGCCGATTAGGCCATCAAAATCGTCTGTACCGAGCGAGAGCGTGCGCACTTTCTGTTTAAAACGCTCCGCTACCAGCTTTACCAGGTCGAAATGTCGCTGCTCATGATTGAGTCCATAGGCATCTTTCGAACCAGGGCGTACCCAGGAGGCATGCTGAAGGGCAAAAACTTTCAGCTGTAACTCCAGATGGACGAAGCCGTCTTCCATCCTGCTATTTCCTTTGTAAGAAAAGGAAGGGAAAATTTCGGCAGCATAATTATTTGCTCGTGGAGGAGCTTTAAAATCATCCCAAACCAAAGGGCGTTCAGGACGATAAAAAACTGTATCGCTAGTTTCTACTGCATAATCTATAAATTTTACCTTTACCCCTTTTGCCAGCTTTATATTTTGCGGCGCTTCCCGTTCCATCCAGCTATTGACATAGGTAAGAGCGCTTACCAATGATTTTCTAAGCGCCGGCTCCACCACCCCATAATGACCTACGGACCGCTTATAGCGGGCGCCGCCTCTGTAGCTACCGAGCGAAAGCAGTTCTCCATTTTTCTGCAGGTCAAAAGCAAACGCCACCACCACATTGCCTTCTACCACACCCGCACCTGCGTTTTCTTCGGTAATGCGGCATTCGAGAATGCGGAGCACCAGTGGCCTCAGCTTTTTATTGGCAGGCAGGCTTTTTTGAACAAAGGAGCGCAGGCCCTCCATTCCTCCGCCTTCTAAGTCCACCGGCTGGGGCATTGCAGTTGCTTTACCGGAAACCACCGGCAGCAGCCAGGCCATGGCGCTCTTTTCTTTTCGCTCATCCAAAACAGTGGCAATATAAAACTCATCGGGGGTAAAAGGCAGTTCCTGGCTTTGCAGCACGATAGACTCAATGAGCTTTTCTCCTTCCCCGGCCTTACAATCCCCTACAGAAAAAAGCAGCAAACTTAAACTCCCCCATAAAAGAAAAAAATAGTTGCCAGCGGCTTTAGGTAGCCGCATATATTGAGAAAACATCTTCATCCTGATTCACGGTTGGTGTATTACAGGAAAGAACAACACAAGCCTGCCCCAGGGTTCAAAGCCGGTACCAGAAAAGTGATTTGACAGCCCTTTCTATGTTTTTCTTCTCTCCCAAAGCAAACCTTCAGCATTAAAGGAAAAGGCTCTTCTCTTAATAAGAAGAAGCCTGATCCAGGCTCCTGATTTCTTCTTTATACTCCGAAGGAAGAATGAGAGATTTAAGCAGGCCATCGAGCCGTGCCTTTCTGCTTATCTTATATAAACTAAGAATGGGAGTCAGGAAGGATCTTTTTCTAAACTGCAAAAAGTTTTTTACAGTGGGGGGCACAATTAAAATCTGGGTTTCAAGCAGCAGGTGGTACCTGGCCCAGCCCAGGTGTTTGCGATATTGTTTGTATAATTCAATAGTAAAGGCACTCCGCTCCAGGTTTCTTTCCAGGTGCTGCTGCCGAACCTGCACCCAGGCCTGGTAGTTTTCAGGCAGCTGTGGAATGTTCATTCTGGTGCCCAGGCGGTAAAAAATATTATACACTTCTTCCTTTTCCCTTTCCGTAAGCTTCCTTTCTACCAGCTCATATGCCCGAATAGAGTAGCCGATTAACATAAAGAGCACATCGCGGTAGGCCCAGTCGGGAATCTGGGCGCCACGGCTTGCCTCCACCCCTGCATGAATGGCTTGTATTCTATCAATGGCTCCCAGGGCTGCCTCTCTTTCAGAAAAAACAATTTGCTGTGCATAGGTAACCGTAGAAAACAAGCGCCCCAGCGGATCTGCCGGCAGCCGTCCGGTATAAAAAAGCCAGTCCACCGCTTTATTTAAAGCGAATTCAGCCGCGGCACCTGCAAAAATAAACAAAATGGTATCACCCTTCCCCCAGATTTCTCTAACAATCGAACCTTTCTCAACAAAATAAGTCATATAAAACTTACGCAGTTAAACGTTAAAAAGATGAGCCAGAAAAAGGAAAGCTATCTGCCGCTAAAACCTTCCCCTCCATGCTTTAGCAAATAAAGAAATGGGATCCTGTTCAGTTCAATTCCATTTTTCTTTATTTCTCCCTGGTGAGGCTGGCTGATAGGAAGGAAATACAGGAAGGCCATCGTTGCAGTGTGTACTCACCAGCAACCGGAATGAGCAGGAATAATTTTTCCGGCAATGTAACATTATGTTGCACTGATATTGCGCAAAGAGCACCTGCCTGCCTAGCTCATTTTTGCTTGTCCGGCTCATAATTCATAATTAACAGCTCATCTATTTTCCCCCGGCTGCCGGCAACAGAATTAATGCTCCGGCTGGCTGGCACCCTAAGCTGGTAGTAGCCTTTGTAAAGCTCCCGGATATAGTCAGTGGCAGAATTACTCAACATCACTTTGCAGCCCCGCTTATTCAGCAAATCGGTGGTTTCTTTTAAATGCTTTTGTTCTTCCTTCCCAAAAGGAGAAAGGCTGTAACTGGTAAAGGAGGCTGTTTCGGAAACCGGATCGTAAGGCGGATCAAAATAAATGAAGTCGCCTTTTCCGGCACTTTCCACCACGGCATCGAAGCCGGTATTTTTAATCTCCACTTTACTTGCTGTTCAGGAAGCGGCTTACCGCCAGAATGGTTTCTTCCTGAACATATTGTGGATTTTTATATTTGCCAAAAGGCGTGTTAAACTCCCCCTTACTATTAACCCGAAACAAGCCATTGTAGCACGATTTATTCAGGTAAATAATGCGGGAAGCCCGCTCCACCGGGCTCAGGGCTTTATATTCGGGGCTCCGATCCAGGGCACGAACGGCATAAAAATATTCTTTTTCATTCCGGTGTTTTCGAACATCTTCTAAAAGCGCTTGCGGCGAATCTTTTATTACCCTGTAGCAGTTAATCAGTTCTTCATTGATATCATTTATTACCGCCTGCCCAGGCTGTAAATCGAACAAAACGGCGCCCGCCCCAACAAAAGGTTCGTAATAGGTTTTAAACTTTTCCGGCATGTAGTGGCGGATTACCGGAAGTAACTGCCTTTTACCACCCGCCCATTTTAAGAAGGGTTGTGGCTGGCTGTTTTTCTTTTCCTCCCGGGCTGCCTGCTGTGCTTGTGCTTCTTTCATTCGGCTGCAAATATAAAGGCTTTGCCCGTCATACAAAAAGCAGACATGCTCTTGAACAGAATTCATTAAACCAAAAACGTTTCATACAAGACGAATAGCCAAAAAAAAACCGCCCGCTCCAAAAGAAGCAGGCGGCTAAAAAATTCCTAATTTCTAATTTCTACTTCTTTGTAATAACAAATTCTACCCGCCTGTTTAATTTTCGAGTTTCTTCGCTGGCATTGCTGGCCACCGGCCGGGTGGGCCCATAGCCTTTGCCTTCAATCCGCTCTTCTTCAATGCCGCGGCTAACGAGGTAATTCTTTACCGCTTCCACCCGCTCCCGAGAAAGCCGGATGTTGGCTTTGGAACTGCCCTGGTTATCGGTATGCCCAGTTAGAAGTATCTCCATTTGCGGGTTTTCCTGCATCAGGCTTACGACCTCATCCAGCGCCTCATTCGATTCCTCCATTAAAACAGCGGTGCTCTGGCGGAACATGACATTTTCAAGCCGTACTGCTTCTCCTACTACCAATGGCCGCAGGCGCAGCTTAAGTACATTTACGCCTTCTGTTACCTGTAAGCTCGTATCTACCGGAAAATATCCCTGCGCCTGCACCCTTAGCATATATTCGCCACCTTCGGGCAGGTTCATATCAAAAGAGCCGCTAATGGCCCTGGTCTCTGAAAAATCTTTCCCCTGCCTGCTGATGCGCAGCTGGGCAGCTTGCGGCTCTCCGTTCTCATTCTGAACCTGGCCTTCCAGGTCAAATGATTGTTTTACCAGCACGGTCACCTCCTCGATACTATCTTCTGCTAGGTGGTCTTCAGCCACTGCTACTTGCTCCTCCAGCTCAACAGCTGTCTGAGGAACAAGGATTTCCGCTTCTGCCTCTACCAGCATTGGTTTTTCCTCGTCCTGCTCAGGAATAGGTGTTTTACGAATATCGCCGAAGCCTTCGCTGTTTTGGGTGCTGGAGTAATAGGCCCATTTTCCCTGCGGGTTTTCGACAAAATACATATCGGCGCCGGCACTGTTTACGGCCGCACCAAGGTTTTCGGGTTTGCTCCAGCGTTTCCAGCTGGCATCCAGGCGCTGACTCCTGAAAATATCCATACTCCCATACCCTCCATGGCCATTGCTGGTAAAATAAAGCGTCTGTCCGTCGGCCGAAAGCCAGGCACTCATTTCCTGTTTTGTGGTATTAATGTCAAGGCCCAGGTTTTTAGGTTCACTCCAGCTGCCATCCGGCTGCAGAAAGCTAACATACAAATCTTCCAGCCCATAAGTGCTGTACGATTCCATCGCCAGCAACATTACTTTCCCGTCGGCAGAAAGGGTTGCATCCTGGTATTTGGCTTTATTAAAGAAATAATGAATCGTTACCGGCTGGGCCTTTCCTCCCCTTGCCGGCATTTTATATATGCCTGCCTGGCGCTTGCCTTTCGATTCTGGATCATAGGTCTGGAAATAAACCTCCTCTCCATTTCCGGAAAAGCCTAGCAGGGAATTCATCTGCGAAGTATTAAAAGCTTTATCTGCCAGTTTTACCTCTCCGTAACGACCGGGAGCCAGTACCTTTGCCTGCCATACATCTCCCCGGTCGCGGCGCCCCCCGGCATTGAGCGGGTGGTTGCTCCGGGTAAAATAAAGGGTGCCTCCATCGGGGGAGAAGATTGGCTTTATTTCATTAAAGCGGGAATTGACCAGGGTGTCGGGCGTAGCCGGTAACTCCTGCTGGGCTTCTGCCGCCAATGGAAAACTTAATCCGGTGATGACCAGTATTTTATAAAAATTACGCTTTCTTTTCCTGTTAAAAATCATACACAATTTCTTTCTGTTTAGCTTTGCTCAATGCGAATTTATAAAGAATGGAACAATTAGAAACCCAATCTTCTATATAATTCACTGCCACCTGAATTATTGCCCCAAGCACTTTCTTTTTTAAAGCGCCTCCAGCTTACACAGCGCGTAGGTGATTTGGTTTTATAAGGGTATTTCTGCTTCTTTGCACCTTTCTACCCACCACACAAGTATCGCCAATATGAGATTCGAAGGGACTGATAACTACATCGCTACCAAAGATTTACAAATCGCCGTAAATGCTTCCATTGCCCTGCAAAAGCCTTTACTGATAAAGGGGGAACCCGGAACCGGAAAGACCCTGCTGGCCTACGAAATTGCAAAAGCCCTTGGCAAGCCTCTTCTTACCTGGCATGTAAAATCTACGACCACCGCCCAGCAGGGACTTTATGAGTATGATGCCGTTAGCCGCCTCCGCGATTCGCAGCTAGGCAGCGACAAAGTACACGATATTGCCAACTACATTAAAAAAGGCCGCCTGTGGGAAGCCTTTGAAGCCGATGAGGCGCCTGTGCTGCTCATCGACGAAATAGACAAAGCGGATATTGAATTCCCCAACGACCTTTTACAGGAGCTCGATAAAATGGAGTTCTACTGCTACGAGCTGCAGCAAACCATTTGCGCCAGGCAGCGGCCGGTCATTATTATCACTTCCAACAACGAAAAGGAGCTGCCGGATGCTTTCCTGCGCCGCTGTTTTTTCCATTACATCCAGTTTCCGGATAAAGAAACCCTCAAACAAATTATTGATGTGCATTATGAGGGGCTGGAAGACAGGATGCTGGAACGTGCCCTGCGCCTTTTTCAGGAAGTAAGAGAAATGCGCGGCCTTAAAAAGCGACCGTCCACCAGCGAGTTGCTCGACTGGATTCAACTGCTCCTGCTGGCCCGCACCACGGCCGAAGAACTGGATGCCATTGACCTCCAGCAGGAGCTTCCTCCTTATGCCGGTTCGCTTATAAAAAATGAGCAGGACCTGCAGCTCCTGCAAAATCATTTACTGTATGGCCGGCGTTTCTCTTAAATGCTACGACACAAATATCTTTTTGGAACCGCTTTTACAAAAAAATACGGGCCTTGGCAACCAAATATGGATAAGCTTTACCTGACCCCATACCTGACATCTGATACCTCGTACCTCATATGCTGCTGAACTTCTTTCTTATTTTGCGCCGACGAGGATTGGCCGTTAGCCTGCGCGAATACCTCGACCTCCTCGAAGCCCTGGAGCGGGAAGCGGCTGCTCCCTGCCTGGAAGAATTTTATTTTCTCTGCCGAACGGTCCTGGTAAAACATGAGCAACAGCTCGACCTGTTCGACCAGCTTTTTGGAGAAGTTTTTGGTCAGCTCCAGGAAGCTGCTACCGAAGCGTTTAAAGCTATTCCGGAAGAATGGCTCCATAAGCAAAGCATAAAACAGCTAAGCGAGGAGGAAAAAGAACAGCTAAAGGCATTTGGAGGGCTCGAAGCGCTGATGAAACGTTTCCGCCAGCTAATGGAGGAGCAAAAAGAAAGACACGAAGGAGGCAACAAATGGATTGGCACCGGCGGCACCTCTCCTTTTGGGGCCTGGGGCTACAACCCTGCCGGTTACCGCATAGGCCAGAACGAAAGCCGCCACCGCCGCGCAGTAAAAGTGTGGGACGAGCGGCAGTTTAAAGAACTGGACGATAGCCGGGAGCTGGATACCCGCCAGTTTAAAATGGCTTTGCGTCGCCTGCGCATGTTAAGCCGCGAGGGCCAGTCGACCGAATTTGACCTTCCGGAAACCATTCGCCGCACCTCCCGCAATGGCGGCCTGCTGGACCTGGCCTATACGGCCCCCAAAACCAATACGGTAAAGGTTTTACTGCTCCTGGATATTGGCGGAAGCATGGATGACCACATTAGCCTTTGCGAACAGCTTTTTTCTGCCAGCCGCTATGAATTTAAACAGCTGGAGCATTTTTACTTCCACAACTGCCTCTATGAGCAGGTATGGAAAAATGCCGAGCGGAGGCATAAAGAGGCTTTTGCTACCGAAGAGCTGCTCCATACTTATGGCAAAGACTATAAAGTTATTGTGGTGGGCGATGCTTCCATGTCGCCTTACGAGCTGGCCTTTGCCGGTGGCAGCGTGGAACATATGAATAAGGAAGCAGGGAGTATCTGGCTACAGCGCCTGCGCAGTCATTTTACCAATACCATTTGGTTAAATCCGGTGCCAAAAAACGATTGGGCTCATACCGAAAGCATTGGCATGGTACAGGAGCTTTTCCCGGAACGAATGTTCCCGCTTACCCTCGCCGGACTCGAGGCCGGTATCCAGGCTTTACAGAAAAGGAGTTAATCATTGCTCCTCTCCTTCCTTCTGCCTGTTTAAGCATGCTGCAGTTCAGGGGCAACTTCCCATAATCAGGAGCCTGTACAAATAAGAGTGCCAACCATTTCCTTCCCATTCCTGGCTCATAAAGAATTCCTGTTTACCCAAACCTGCTTACCCCAGGCTTAAAAGACACAAACGCCCCTTATTTAACATAATGAATTTTATGACAACAAACAATAATATATTCCTGCACAACAAGGGTCCTCTGCCACGATTTTTTCTCGAAGGCTGGTAATCGCTATTTACCCAAGCTCCCGGAGCTTCTTTGCCTCAGGCCATTACAAAGCCGTTTTTACTTTTTAATACTTCGCTTTAACAGCTGGGCGTTGAAAGCAACCACTACCGTACTCAAACTCATTAAGCCTGCCCCAACTGCCGGGGAAATCATAATCCCCTGGTTGTAAAGAACGCCGGCGGCCAGCGGAAGGGCAATCACATTATAAGCCGTTGCCCAGAAGAGGTTCTGAATCATTTTCCGGTAGGTCGCTTTGCCGAAAAGAATGAGCGAGGCAATATCCTGCGGGTTGCTGTTAACCAGCACAATGTCGGCGGTTTCGGCGGCTACATCTGTACCTGAGCCTACCGCAATGCCCACATTGGCCTGCGCCAGGGCAGGCGCATCGTTCACTCCATCCCCGGTCATGGCAACAAATTCTCCCTGGGCCTGCAGCTCCTTTACTTTTTCCTGCTTCTGGTGGGGCAGCACATTGGCCATAAAGCCATCCATATGCAGGGCTTTGCTTACGCTTGCAGCCACTCTTTCATTGTCGCCCGTCAGCAACAGGTTCTTTATTCCATTTGCCTTCAGCACTTTAATCGCATCGGCCGACTCGGCCCTTATTTGGTCCCGCAGCGTAATATAACCCATTACCGTCCCCTCCTCCAGTACATAAACCACCGTTTCTACCCCTTCTTCTGCTGCATTTTCAGGAACTTTTATGCTGTACTCCTTAATGTAATTCGGGCCCACCACCTTAATATCCTTTCCTTCCACTTTCCCTTCCAGCCCTTTTCCAGGCAAATAATGGAAGCTCTGAGAAGCGGGTACGGGAATATTTTCCTCTTTTGCTCTCCGCAAAATTCCCTGGGAGATATAATGCTCCGAGTTTTGTTCTACTCCGGCTGCTAAGCGAAGCATTTCCTTTTTGCTCTGCCCCTCCTTAAACACCACCACCTGCGAAATTTCATGCGAACCCTGGGTAAGGGTACCTGTTTTATCAAAAATAACGGTGGTAATTTTCCTGGAATTTTCAAAAGCCGTTCGGTTCCGGATAAGCAGGCCATTTTTGGCCGAAACGGCCGTGGATATAGCCACCACCAGCGGAATTGCCAGTCCCAGCGCGTGGGGGCAGGAAATAACCATTACCGTTACCATCCGCTCCAGGGCAAAATCCAGTTCCGCTCCCACCCAAAGCCATACGACCAGGGTAATAAAGCCTGCCGATAAAGCTGTATAAGAAAGCCATTTTGCCGCCCGGTCGGCCAGGTGTTGGGTGGCCGACTTTGCTTTCTGCGCATCCTGCACCAGGTTAATGACCTTTTTCAGGTAACTGTCTTCGCCGGTATGCTCCACGTTTACTTTAATGGAACCATTGCCATTGATGGAGCCCCCGATTACTTTGGCACCTTTTTCTTTTTGTACCGGCCTGCTTTCACCGGTTAACATACTTTCGTTCAGGTAGCTTTCTCCTTCTTCCACCAATCCATCGGCAGGCACTTTCTCTCCCGGCCGTATCAGAATAACATCCCCTTTCCGAAGCTCATCAATCCTTACTTTTACGGTTTCCCCATTCCGGATTACCGTGGCTTCGGCAGGCATCATGCTTACCAGCAGCTCCAGGGCCCGGGAGGCCCCCATAACCGACTTCATTTCAATCCAGTGCCCCAGGAGCATTACCACGATAAGGGTAGCCAGCTCCCAAAAGAAGTCCATGCCTTCGAGGCCAAAGACGGTAGCCGTACTGTAGAAGTAGGCCACGCTAATGCCAATGCCTATCAGGGTCATCATGCCCGGAGCCCCTTTTTTTACTTCCTCAACCAGGCCGGTAAGGAAAGGCCAGCCGCCATAAAAGTAAATAAGGGTCGACAGCCCACAGGAGATCCACAACTGCGTAGAGGCTTCCAACCCGAGGCTGTAGCCCAGGAGGTGCTGAATCATGGGGCTTAGCACAATAATAGGAACCGACAAGAAAAGAGAAATCCAGAACCTCTTTTTAAAGTCATCGATCATCATCTGGTGGTGGTTGTGGTGCCCACCATGCCCGCCCGTATGAGGGTGTTCCTGCCCCACCTGCTCTTTATGGGGCGGGTGCGCCCTGTCACCATGCGGCATCGCTTTTTGGTGGGCATGCAGCGTCTTTTCCTCCAGACCTTCCTGTACCTTGTTTTCCTGACTTTCAGCCTCTTTGGAGGAAGGCGCTTGGTGATGACGGGGGGGGGTGGGAATGCTTTGCCATGACAGTTAAAGGTTTCTTTTACACAGTACCTCTATTTAACCCTTTCCCTGCTTTATGGTTGTACATCTTTATGGCTTTCCTGTATACCATTCTGGCCTGGGAAAAAGCATTTTTACGCCCTTCTTCTCCGGATGATTTCGGGCAAAAAACATTTTTAAGAAACTGTCTGTTTGTGACCTGTTTTAGGGCCGGAGGGCGTTAAATAATGAGATTATACTTAATTGCCTTTCTCTCCCAGGCAAACGACAAAATTTTCTCCCAGAAGATCCGAATCGCTTGCTCTCCTTTACAACTTTTTAAATTGTACTACCTTTGTCTCTGTATGGGAAAAGAAATAGAACGTAAATTCCTGCTCCATCCCGAATGGAAAGAGCAGGTAAAGGGCCTTGAGGCAGTGGAAATCAAACAAGGATACCTGTGCCGCGAGCCGGAACGAACGGTTCGGATACGAATTAAAGGCGAAGCGGGCTTTCTTACTATTAAAGGAAAAACCGAAGGCTTCAGCCGGGCTGAGTTTGAGTACGCCATACCAAAAGCCGAAGCGGAGGAGCTCCTTAAAATATGCCCTGCTCCCTTAATAGAAAAACAACGATTTACCCTCCTGCTTGGCAGCCAGGTTTGGGAAATAGACGAGTTTTTTACCGACAATGCAGGCCTGGTTGTAGCCGAAGCAGAACTTGAAAATGAAGCACAGGCACTGGAGCTTCCTTTCTGGGTGAAGGAAGAGGTAACCCACGACAAAAGATTTTATAATGCACAACTGGCGCAAAAGCCTTTTAAGCAATGGTAATAAGCTGCCAATGCCTTAATTTTGGAGCCTGAAATTCTTTGTTTTTAGCATGAAAGTTACCGAAGACAATAAACTAAAAAGAATAGTCGTAATTGGCGACCGGGTGTTGATAAAGCCCAAGAAGGAAGAAGGCCGCACCGCCAATGGCTTGTACCTCCCGCCGGGGGTGCAGGAAAAGGAAAAGGTACAAAGCGGCTACATCATTAAAACCGGTCCGGGATATGCCATTCCTTTCCCCATGGAAGAAGATGAGCCCTGGAAAAAGCGGGAAGAGAAAACCCGCTATATTCCATTACAGGCACAGGAAGGGGATCTGGCCGTTTTTCTTCAGAAGGGGGCTTTTGAAGTGCTTATCGACCAGGAAAAATATTTTATCGTACCCCAGTCAAGTATTTTATTACTTGAGCGGGACGAGGATCTGTTCGCTTAACCCAAGAGGCAAGCGCTTCCCAAATCCGTAGGGACAGGATACCTGCTCCCGTCCCTACGGATTCTCCTTTTTTCCTGTTTTTATTTGAAACTCTAGGCAAACATTTTATAATGGTCCTGAATAAACTGCCGCAGGGGAGTTCCTCTTTTTCCGGTTATTTCTGTAAAATGCGGGCTTACTTCCCCGCCGGCTTTGCCGCTTACAAACAGGCTGTCGAGCTCCGCCAAATCGCGGGCAAGCCAGTCGGGCACTCCCAGGCTCTTCCTATAATCTCTGCTTTCTTCGTGGCTAATGGGAATAAACCGAATTTCTCTATCCAGCAGAAGCTCCAGCGTGCGGGCGACATCTTTCATAGAAACTGCTTCGGGGCCGGTAATTTCATAGGTTTTTCCTTCGTGCCCTTCGCCGGTTAACACCTTCGCCGCCACCTGGGCAATGTCCCGGGCATCTACGGGGCTAAATTTCCCTTTCCCATGCTGTGAATAGAAATTGCCTTCCCGGCGAATGCTTTCGCTACTGAAAAAGAAGTTCTGCATAAAAGAATGAGGGTGCAGAAAAGTCCAGTCGAAGCCGCCTTTCCTTATTTCGGCCTCGGTAAGGGCATGCATCCTTCCCAGCTGAGTGGGAGCCGAAGGAGAGGCTCCCATGGCCGAAACTTTTACTATATGCCGCAAGCCCGCAGTCGCGGCTGCCTCAATGGCGTTTCGCTGTTGCTTTACCTGGTTTAAGGAAGCTGCCGAGAGCAAAAATAGTTTATCGACCCCTTGCATGGCCTTTTCCAGCGAGGCTTTATCATCAAGGTCGCCGGTCACGGCAGGAATTCCCTCCTGTTCCAGGAGTTTGGCTCTTTCAGGGCAACGAACAAGGGCAGTAAAGAGGGCGCCTTCTTCTTTAAGAATTTTAACCAGGTGCTGGCCAATGTTGCCTGTTGCACCTGTAATGAGTAGTTTACTTTCCATATCAAAAAAATTAAATGTTGCCAAAAAACATACCCTAAAGATGCAGACTGGCTGCTAATTTGTTCGTGGCTTAATGGAGAAAAAGACTAGAAAAATGGTTACAATTGCATGATTATAATCGTAAAATAACTTACAAAATATTATTTTAATTTTCAAAAGGTTGATAGTATTTAATTTTGATTTTATCACAAAAACTATCGTTGGTGGTGTTGAATAGGAACGATGCTGACTGCCAGACCAGAAAATTAAAAGATGGACATAAATACAGGGATGTTCTAAATATATTCAAGGTTAAACGTTGTATATTTAAGCTATCATTTAAACTTTGTATGTTGTTTTGAGTAAATTCAAAATTTTATCCCAACCCGACGATACTACCTGCGGCCCTACCAGTCTTCATGCTGTTTATTCTTTTTTTCGCTACACGGTAAACTTACAGGAGGTTATAGACAGCGTTAATTACCTCGATGAAGGAGGCACACTGGCTGTTTTTCTTGGACTGGATGCCATCAGCAAAGGTTTTAGTGCCAAAATTTACACCTATAACCTGAAGGTGTTTGACCCAAGCTGGAAAGATTTAAGCAAGGAGGAGCTTCTGAAAAAACTGGAGGCCCAGCTGGCCTACAAAAAAGGTAAAAAGTTTGCCATGGCAACCAATGCCTATAAGCAGTTCCTTACCCAGGGTGGAGAAATTAGCTTCGATATGCTGGACGAGGCCCTTATAAAGGAGTATCTTCAAAATAATATCCCTATTCTTGCCGGCCTGAGCGCAACCTACCTTTACCAGTCGCCCCGCGAGTATACTACTAAAAACGACCAATCGGTTTTTGATGATCTTAAAGGGGAGCCCATGGGCCACTTTGTAGTTTTAACAAAACTTGAGGATGATTATGTTTGGGTAGCGGATCCGTACAAAGACAATCCGATTTCACAAAACAACTACTACAAAATTGATATTAAACGCCTGATAAATGCTGTTCACTTAGGAATTCTTACATACGATGCCAATATTTTAATCGTAGCTCCTAAAAAACTTATATGAAAAAGATTATTGTTACTAACCAGCCGCAGTTGTTAAAGCTAAATTTAAGCGGCGTGGAAATATTGTCACCAAAAAATTACCTGACCCAACCGGAATTGGGTAAAGATAAAAATGTGCGGGTTTTCAACTTATGCAACGATTACCGCTACCAGTCGAAAGGCTATTATGTTTCTCTGCTGGCAGAAGCCCGGGGGCACAACCCAATTCCCAATGTAAAAAACATTCAGGACCTCAAAGCACCTGCTATTGTTCGCATCGTTTCGGACGAGCTGGATGATCTTATCCAGAAAAGTTTAAAGAAAATTAAATCAAAGGAATTTACGCTCAGCATTTACTTCGGGCACAACATTGCACTCCAGCACGATAAGCTGAGCCATGAACTTCACAAGCTTTTCCAGGCACCTTTTCTGAGAGCGAAATTTTTGTTCAATAAAAAATGGATTCTACAAGGAATTAAACCTATTTCCTTTTCTGAAATACCGGAAGGCCACCTGGAGTATGTTACCGAATTTGCCACCAGCTACTTTCAGAAAAAACGATACGACCAGGCCAAGGTTACCCGCTACACCTACGACCTGGCTATATTGCTTAATCCGGAAGAAAAATCGCCGCCATCGAATAAAAAAGCCATTGCCAAATTTACTGAAGTAGCTGAAAAAAATGGGTTTTATGTAGAGCAGATTACCAAAGAGGATTACGACCGCCTGGCAGAATTTGATGCGCTGCTTATCAGGGAAACCACCAGTGTAAACCACCACACCTATCGCTTTGCCCGCCGGGCCCAGTCGGAAGGGCTGGCGGTGCTCGACGATCCGGATTCGATACTGAAATGTACCAATAAGGTTTACCTGGCAGAAATTCTTGAGCTGGCAAAAATACCCCAGCCAAAAACAGTTATTGTGCATTCCGAAAATAAAAGCCAGGTAAAAAAGCTCCTGGGTTTACCTTGTGTTTTAAAACTTCCGGATTCCTCTTTCTCCCTGGGAGTAAAAAAGGTAAAAACCGATGAAGAGCTAAAAGAACAGTTAACGAAAATGCTTACGGCCAGTGAGCTGGTAATTGCACAGGAATTTCTGCCTACCGATTTTGACTGGCGTATCGGCGTAATTGACGGACAGATTCTTTATGCCTGTAAATACTTTATGGCTAAAGGGCACTGGCAAATATATAACTGGGAAAATACCAATAAAGACGATGTGGAAGGAATGTTTGAAACCGTTCCTTTAGATAAAGTGCCTCAGAAAGTACTGGAAACTGCCTTAAAAACAACCAACCTGATTGGCCAGGGCCTGTATGGCGTTGATATAAAAGAAAGTAATGGCAAGATTTATGTAATTGAGGTAAATGATAATCCGAACCTGGATGCCGGCATTGAGGATCAGATTTTAGGAGATGAGCTGTATAGCCGCATCATTAAGTCTTTCATAAACAGAATAGAACAAAATCACTATTAAGCAAGCTATGGCTTATCGCATTTTCGAAGTATTTGGTGTTGAGATCGAATACATGATTGTTGACCGCAATACCCTGGCGGTTAAACCTATAACCGATGAACTGTTTAAAAGAGTTACCGGAGGCTATGTTTCTGATTATGAAAACGGCACGGTAGACTGGTCGAATGAGCTGGTGAACCACGTGCTTGAACTAAAAACACATCGCCCCGAGGGCTCCCTTACGGAGCTTGATAAAAGTTTTGCTGCCAATGTGCAGGAAATTAACGGGTTTCTGAAAGAGATGGATGCGATGCTTCTCCCTACCGGAGCGCACCCATTTATGGACCCATACAAGGAAATGGAGCTCTGGAAGCATGAATACAACGAAATTTACAACCTGTACAACCGTATATTCGATTGTCGGGGCCATGGGTGGGCAAACCTGCAAAGCACCCATATCAACCTGCCCTTCCAGGGCGATGAGGAATTCAAGCGCCTTCATGCCGCCATTCGCCTGTTGCTGCCTATTATACCTGCACTAAGTGCCAGCACCCCTATGCTCGACAGTAAGCTAACAGGCTTTACCGATTCGAGGCTTGAAACCTATCGGCACAACCAAGCCAAATTCCCGATTATTAGCGGGAAGGTAATTCCGGAGGCTGTTTTTAGCAAGGAAGAATACCATATCCAAATATTTGATCGCATCCGGGAAACAATTCGCCCTTACGATACAGAAAATATCCTGGATCATCATTTCCTTAACTCCAGGGGGGCTATTGCCCGTTTCGACCGTGGGGCCATTGAAATCAGGATAATCGATATCCAGGAATGTCCGGCTGCCGACCTTTCCATTTTATCCGCCATTGTGGCCGTTTTAAAAGTAATGAGCCAGGAAAAATGGGCGCCTCTTTCTAAACAGGTGGAATGGCATGAGAATGAATTGTTCGATATTTTTCTGAAGGTGATAAAAGAAGGAGAAAATGCACTGATTGATAATATCGCTTACCTGGAAATGTTTGGACTTGGAGAAGAGCCTTTGACTGCAGCTGAGCTCTGGGGCTTTATTCTTCCGGATATCCGTGACCAGCTCCCGGAACGTTATTATGAAATAATTAGCAAAATAATTGCACATGGCAGCCTGTCTTCCCGCATCAGCCGCTCGCTGGGGCCGGAGCCAGATGCGCAGAAAATAAAGGATGTTTACCGGCAGCTGGCCAATTGCCTCCATTTTAACCATCTTTTTGAGTGAAAAAGAGGTGGTTAATTTCCTGCGAACATGGGGGAAATAGCATTCCCGGGGCTTATACAGTATTTTTTAAAGAGGCTGCAAATTTATTGGAGTCGCACCGGGGATATGATCCCGGTGCCCTTCGCCTTTACCAGCTACTAAGCCAGCACCTGGCAGATGCTTCCTTCTTTGCTACCACCAGCCGTCTTCTGGTTGAGTTAAACCGTTCGCTTCATCATAAAAGCCTGTTTTCGGCGGTTACCCAAGACCTTCCGTCTGCTATAAAAAAAGAAATTATTGCCGGGTATTATCTTCCCTATCGACAGCAGGTAGAAACAAATATTGCCAACTTTATTCAGGCAGGAGCATCGGTTCTGCATCTCTCTATCCATTCCTTTACTCCTGTTTTAAACGGCGAGCAGCGGAATGCCGATGTGGGGCTGCTTTATGACCCTGCGAAAAAAGGAGAAAAAGGATTTTGCCTTGCCTGGAAGCAACAGCTGCACCAGCACTGGCCGGATGCCAGGGTACGAATGAACTACCCCTACAAAGGCGTAGCCGATGGCTTTACCACTTACCTGCGTAAGCAATTTCCTGAAAAGTATGCTGGTATTGAGTTGGAGTTAAACCAACAGTATGCTGGTCGGGAAGATATTTACAATAAAATTCTTTTAAGCCTGCAGGCACTAAAATGTTAACTTTGCAAACCACATGTTTATTCTTTTCACATATGAAAGATTCTCCTATTCTTCTATTGGCTGCGCAAGATATTCGTTTATTGTAAACTTAAAACGGCTTCCTTTTCCTTCATAACTTTCGGCCCATATTTTTCCGCCCCATTTTTCAACAAACTCTTTGCATATAGCCAGGCCAAGGCCATTTCCTTTTTCATTTCCGGTGCCTTGCCGCGAACTAAGGTTCCCTCCCCTGAATACTTCTGCCAGTTGTTCCCTGTTCATTCCCATTCCGTTATCAACAATTTCTACCTGGCACAAGCCTTCCTGAAAGGCCGCATTTACACATACGTTCCCATTATCATAAGTAAACTTGAGGGCATTAAACAGGAGGTTTCTTAAAACCAGCTGAAGCAAGTTTTTATCGGCCAGCACATAACGGTTGGTTTCCACCTGGTTTAGCAGGCGTATTTTCTTACTTTCCGCATCCTGCCGGTAAAGCATAAAAACTTCTTCCACTACCTGGTACAAATTTAATGGCACAGGTTTTACATTAAAACCATCCATTTGGCTGCGGGCCCAGTTAAGCAGGTTGTCGAGCATATTTACCTGCTGGCCAACATACTGGCTCAGGTCGCCCGAAAACTGACGCAATTCAGATTCAGAAATCTGTCGCTGGTGAAAAAGGCTTAATATCCCCATGGTGGAGGTTAGCGGTCCGCGCAGGTCGTGGCTCAAAATGGACAACAGGCGATCTTTTAGTTCATTGAGCCGCTTCAGCTCTTCTTTTTGGTTTTCGATGGCATCCCGCTGGCCCCTGATACTCGCGGTCCGTTTATCGACAAGAGAATTAAGAACGGCATTCTGAACCTTTAGCTTTCTTACCCGAAACACATACAGAAGCACGATGCAGGAAATCAGCAATAAAGCAGAAAGAACTTTGAACCAGCCATATTCATAAAAATAAGCTTCCTGTGTAAAAGGCAAAATTGCAGCGCTTTCACTCCATATCCCATCTTCGTTTGCCGCCTTTACTTTAAAGCTATACTTTCCCGGAGGAATGTTGGTGTAATATGCCACTCTTCGTTTATCAGCATCATGCCACACGTCTTCAAAATTTTCGAGCTGGTACCGAAAACGGGTAGCGGCCGGTGATCGGTAGTTTATTCCGGTGTAATGAAATTCATAGTAGCGGGTTCCGGCAGGAATTACGAGCGACTGGCCAGTCGGATATTCTTTTTTATCGACTATTAGTTTTTCAATTTTATTGAGGGGTGGCCGAAGGTTTAAAGGTAAGCGAATGGGATCAATCGCACTCACTCCCTGCAGGGTAGTAAACCACAGGCGCCCGTCAGGCCCAACGGTTCCTAAAGAAGAGGGAGTAATCTCCGTACTCCGTAATCCGTCTGATTTTGAAAAATGCTTAAAGTCTGCGAGTGCCAAAGGAATCCTTTCCTGCATCAGCTTTTGTAATGCCTTGGGAGAAACCTTGAAAATGCCTCTGTTGGAAGTAAACCAGAAACTTCCGGCATGGTCCTGCAACAACTGAAACAAGGTATTGGCAAACAGCCCGCTGCGCTCATCGGCAGATTGGAAGCCCGGGCCTTCGAAAAGACTTAAGCCATTGTTGGTCATAAACCAAAGCTGGCCTTGCCTGTCTTCAAAAATATCAAAGACTACTCCGCTCGCCAGCCCATCCTCTATTTGATAATGGTTTAGCTGCCCTTTATCAAGACAATACACGCCACTTCCGTTAGTGCCCACCCAAAGCCTGCCACTTTTGTCGGTACAAAGGGCCATTACATAGGAGTTCTTTAGCTCGGGCAAAGCAGAATGAGCCACTTTACTCCCCTCCTTGAGCAAGAAAAGCCCGCTGTTGGTTCCTATCCAGAGGTTCCCCTCTTTATCTTCCAGCAGGCGTCGAATTCGGGAATCGGTGCCTTCTCCCCCTTTCAATCTGATTTTCTTAAAATTGCCCGCCTGTTTTTTAAACAAGCCAGAATAGGTGCCCAGGTATAACTGACCTTTCCTGCTTCTTAAAATGGTACGAATCCGGTTTTCATGAGAGCGGCTTCCGAATTTAAAAGAAAGGATACTGTCTTTCTTCAGGAGCAGAGCCAGCCCTCCATCGGTGCCTATCCACAGACTGTCCTTTTCGGCAAAAACCGTATGAATAAGTTCATTGGGCAAGCCTTCGCTGCCGGTGTAATTTCGGAATTTACCATCCCGAAGGCGCATAAGCCCATGATGATAAGTTCCTAACCACAAACTCCCTTCGCTGTCGCAAAAAATAGTCTGGATTGCATCAGTACTGGTGCCATCGCCGATTTTCAGAAGCTCAAATTCTTTTTTTGCATACCGTACCAGCCCTGCATCTGTTCCAAACCAAACCGTTCCGTGTGCATCAATGTCAATTCCATTTACAAAGGTGGAAAGCTCTGGCGTCATGGGCATAATAATGTTCTGCATCATCATGCAAATGCCTTCTTCTGTGCCTATCCATAACTTTCCGTCCCTTGCTTTTTTTATTGAGCGCACTGAGTTGCCCGACAGCCCCTCCTGCGCAGTATATTGTTGTAGGTTCGTCCCATCAAACCGCCACAAGCCATCGCCCAATGTGCCAACCCACAAAATACCTTCATCATCATTGTACAGGCAGTAAATGTTCAGGCGGGCCAGCTCTTCCGGCACTTCCTGAATTTCCTTATCCTTTACACAGGCCAATCCTTTCCGGGTGCCAATCCAGAGGCGATTCCATTTATCCTCTGCAAAGGAAGTAACCGTTTCATTGGGCAGCTGGCTGTTAAATGCAGGAACAGCAAAATTACCCTGTTCATATTTTACCACTCCCATGCCGTTGGTACCTATCCAAAGGGTCCTATCGGAATCTTCATAAATACTAAAAAGGCTGTTTGTAGAAAGATTAGGGGTGTTTACCTGCTTAAATACTTTGCTCTGCAAGCCATCAAAACGCACCAACCCATCGTAAGTAGCTAACCAGATATATCCGTCGGCAGATTTTGTCAAAGCCAGAACCGCATTGTTGGGTAAGCCCTGGTCAGTAGACCAACTATCGCTAATAAACTGGGTAAGAAGTTTCGTGGTGTCCAAAGCCGCCCTGTTGCTTTGGGCCCTGAGGTCCGAGGCAGAACCTAAAAGCCACAGGCTCAGGAGAAAGCCTGCAATAGAAAGAATAGAAAATTTTCGACTGGCAATAATCACTTTAGAAGAAGTATTTAGCTTTTTGCAATAATAAATAAAATTAATGCCATAAAACCTCTTTCAGTCTATTATTTCGCTCGCTAAAGAATTAAAATTAAATGTACTGAAAATAACCTGAAACCAGGGAATAATATCGCCGGCAAATAACTTTACAATGCCTGTAAATCAATTAGTTAAAAACAAAGAAAAGCAATCAACTTAGCCAGTTTCCAGGTTAAATTGATTGCTGATTAATGCTGAAGCCGGATAAATAATGCCTATTGGTACAAGAGCTGGTTTTCTTAGCCGCAGCTTTAGGCCAGATCCTGTTTTTATTTTCCAGCCACTTAGCTGGTTTCCCTATTTATACAAGAGAACAAATGATGTTAACTGCTTTGCAAACCCTTTTCCTGTACTTTGTCCAGTTCGTAGGTATCGGGTAAAAAACGCAGGATTCCGTCTTTGTCTACCACCGCAGTAAAATAGACGATATAAACCGGAATTTTTTCTTCGAGTTGAACCACCTTTCGCTCCGGTAGGTGCATAAGTTTTTCCACTTCCTGTTCATTATAATCTGGGAGTAAAAAATTGGCTAACACCTGTGGTTTCTCTACCCGAATACAGCCATGGCTAAAATTCCGCTCATTTTCATTGAATAGGTAGTCAGCCGGGGTATCATGCAAATAAATAGCCTTGTTATTGGGGAAAATAAACTTAACCAGGCCCAGCGAGTTCCAGGCGCCCGGTGTCTGGCGTACCCGGTAAGGGAAATTTTCCAGGCTATGCGCCTGCCAGTCTACTTCGTAAGGATTGATAACCCGGGCTCTTTCTTCCCAGCCTTCAACCAATTCGAAATGCTTCCGTTCGAGATAGGAAGGGTCTTTTTTGGCATAAGGCAGAATTTCTTCTCTTGCAATTCTTGCGGGTACATTCCAGTAAGGAGCAAAAACAAGGTATTCCATACTATCGCTGAAAATTGGTGTCGTATTCACCACTTCTCCCACAATCACTTTCATTTCCAAAGCAGATTCCCCTTCTTCTATTACCCGCAGTTTATATTCAGGAAGATTCACCAGCACATAGCGGTCGCCCATGGGCTCTGTTAGCCAGCGGCTTCTTTCCATGTTTAAAGTAAGCTGCCTTATACGCTCCTCCACAGGTACATTTAAGGCTTCCACTAACTCCTTATCAATACGGGTATTATTTTTAGCTAAGCCATACCGATAGCGGGCTTTTTGTATTATATTCTGCAGCTCTTTATCATATACCTGGCTCTTCGTATTCCGGAGGGTAGTTTCTGAAGCCAGGCGTTTGCGTATATCAACCACTGCTGCTGCACTGTCGCCAGGCGCTAAGGAACTTTGCAGCTGAATTTTTCCCCATCCTCCCCGCGCAGCAATTTGCTGGTAAGCCACCAACTCCTCTTTCAGTAGCTCATATTGTCGGTAATCGGGTTCAAGTTTGGAAAGCGCTTTTTCCACGCCCACTTCTGCCACGAGCTCGAGGTTGCGAACATGGTCCGGCTTTTCCGGAAGGATATGCCATTCGCTGTAGTATTTCCCCGGCTGAATTCTTCCTTCCGACAATTGCCTGGCCAGGAGCAGGTAATTGGCAGATAGCAGGAGGTCAAGCCGCGCAATATTACTGTAATCCAACTCATTATTGCTATAAAGGCTTTGTAATTGTTGCTGGAGGTCTTTAACTGGAAAATCAGCCGGTTGAAGTCCTTCAGATTTTAGGTGCCGGAGTCGGTTCAAAAGTTTAGCGCTTTGCCCCCCTTCTTTATAAGTATTCCAAACCGGCTGAAAGCTGTTTTTCTCATAAAAAGCAATTACCGCTTCTTTTACTTCCTGCTGGTGGGCAGCCGAAGGCACTACTTCATTCCAGGAAAGCGATTCTAATTGTTTTTGCAAGGCTGCAGAAGCCTGCTCTTCATTATATTCTCTCCCCCGCTCCTGTTCTTCAGGGCTTTCCTGCTCCAGAGTACCCGAAGGATCGGAGCCGCAGGCAAAAAGGCTGATGGAAAAACTGATAAAAAGAAATAAAGACAATGGGCCAAAACCGGACTTCCGGCTGGAGGGTTTTGATAAACTTTGCTTTGTTAAAATCATACTTTGCCTTACGAAACCTACTGCATTTGGTTTCTGGCGCAGTTTTTACTCGGGTACTTCTTCTGTTACGAGCGCTTTTTTTTCCACTCCATATGCCTGATTCTTAGCCCAGTAAGCGTTGCCATAGTGTTCTACATTCATTCCAAATAAATCCATTGCCCAAATCCGGATATCGTGCAACAGTACCCGCCACACCCCACCTTCGGTAAAGCGGCGGCTGGAGGTTACCACCGGCTGACGGATTAATTTTAGCTTGCCCAGCTTTTGCAAACTTTTGCACAGGTAGGCTGCCTCCAAAAGGGAGCGCTCCGGCCAGCCTCCTGCTTTTCGATAAACCGCTTTGCGCACAAAGATGCCCTGGTCGCCATAAAATCGTTTGCGGAACCGGTACCGGATTCGGTTAATGAGGGTTACTAAAAATAATGGAATGCTTCTTTTATCCAGAGAAAATTCAAAAGCGCCGCCCACTACTGCCGTGTCTTGCAGGGCTCTTTTAATTTTGGCATCATATTGCTGAGGAACAAGGGTATCGGCATCGAGAAACAGTAAAACCTCTCCCTGGGCAATGTTGGTTCCCAACCGTAAGGAGCGGCATTTCTTTCCTGAAAGTCGTGGATTTATGATGGTAATAACTTCTTTACGCTTAATGCAGTCTAAGGTCCCGTCACTTGAGCCGCAATCAACCACAATTATTTCATAGGGGGCGAGAACCGCCCGCTCATATAAGGCTTCAATGGTTTTATAAATATTGCCTGCTTCGTTAAAAGTAGGGATAATTACGCTCAGTTTCATCGATTGGATGATGTTTCGGAATTAGAAAAGCAAAAGAAATTGACTGCTCATTATAAAGCCCGCACCTGTTTACTAAAACTAACCTCAAGGCATTTTAAATGTTTAACTAAAAGCTCCAATCTAACGATTCTTTTTAACAAAGCCAGGCTCAAAAATAACAAACCAAAAAGTACTATAAAACAAGGGCCAAATCCTGCCCTTGTCCCCTTCTCTATTATTTATTAATATCCTTTATCGCGTGCAATCGTATGCTGAAGTTTTTCTCCCTCCTGTAGCCTGCGGTAATTCTCTACAATTTGAGGAATGGCGGCATCGGGTTTAGTTACACTGGAAATATGAGGGGTAATCATTATTTTTGGATGCCGCCAGAAAGGATGTGCCGAAGGCAGCGGTTCCTCCCTGAAAACATCCAGCAGGGCTTTGCTTAAATATCCTCTTTCAAGGGCAGAAATTAAATCTTCTTCCACCAGATGCTCTCCCCTGGCAACATTAATCAGGAAGGTTCCCGGCCTGCACTTTTTGAATAAGCGAATATTAAGGAAGTTCCTGCTTTCGCCGGTTAAAGGAAGCAGGCAAATGAGCACATTAGCCTCCTGCAGGAATTCATCCAACTCCTGTTCCCCTGCAAAGCTACGAACGCCTGGCAGCTGTTTTTTGCTTTGGCTGTACCCGGAAACCGGGAAACCAAGCGCCAGCAGTTTTTTGGCTATATCGGTTCCCAGGTGGCCCATTCCAAGAATGCCCACCTGTACGGGCCGTTCCGGTTCATCGCTATACCCCCACTCCTTCTTTTCCTGCATTGGCAGATATTCCAAAAGACGCTTATGGTGGTTTAAAACCGCCGCCAGCAGGTAATTACTCATACTTTGGGCAAGCTGTTCATCAACAATGCGGCTTACCTTCCAGTGGGCAGGCAACAATGGATCGGAAATAATATGGTCGACTCCGGCTCCCATAGAGGACACCAGCTGTAAATTGGGGAACTGATGAAGACTCTGATGCGGATGCTTCCACACAATGGCCATTTTTACGTTTTCCTTATCCGGAACCGCTTCTCCAATCCAAACTTCCACGTCGAGCCCTCTGCTTCTTGCCTCTTCCTGTATTTTTTGCTTCCAGAAATCAAGGTTCTTTTTTGCGGGTGCTATGATTACTATTGCCATAATTGGTTTCCATTTTACTTACCCAGGGGTTGTTCTTAATACTGAAGCGCCAGGGCAATAAAGCATCTTCTCCGGCATAGGCTACCCCAACCCGGGGGCGTGCAATAATTTCTTTTTCACTTATTTTTAGTTGCCGATCCTCTACCCAAACTGGAGGGCCGCTAAGTGGTTCACCATATTGCTTCCGGCTAATGCCCAGGGCTTTGCTCATTACTCCCGGACCTGCCGTTAAACGTTTCTCTTTTTTTTGCATCTGGCGCCGGAGGAGCATTTCTTCTACTCCTTCAGTAGGTTCAATGGCGCGTATAAGCACCGCATCGGCCTTTCCTTCCTCGTTGGTTACAATATTAAACAAATGGTGCAGGCCATATATCAGGTATACATAGGCGACTCCTCCCTGCTGGTACATAATTTGGGTACGGGCGGTCCTTCTCCCCAGGTGGGCATGGCAGGCTTTGTCATTCTCGCCGCTATACGCTTCTGTTTCAACAATCATTCCACCGGTACGAACCCCATCAATTTCGGTTAGCAGAAATTTTCCCAACAGCTCCCGGCTTATCTGAACCACATCGGGCCGGGAATAAAAAGAGAGAGGCAGCTTACTCATTTGTATTTCGCTTAACCCGGAAAACAGCGCGGGCGCGGGCAATTTGCTGATCGTCGCCTGGGTGGTGGGCAGCCATTTCAGTAAACACCAGGGAAGAACCATTTTTGCTAATCCAGCCTTCCACAATTATATCTTCCGGCCGGCCGGGATAGAGGTAGTCAATCAACATATCTACAGTGGCTATCTGGTCATTGGATCCTTTGAGGGTGGTAATAACAGCGGCTCCCCCCGCAGCATCCATGGCAGTGCTAATGACGCCCCCATGGATACGGTTGGTTCGCGGATCGCCGACAAGCTCTTTCTTGAATGGGATTCGGATAGATGCAAACCCTTCCTTCATCGAAACCAACTCCAGCCCAAGCACTTTGTGGAAGGGAATAATATGCTCTATAATATTTTTATAATTCTCTACGTCAAACATGTTCTCCTAAAAGTTTAGCATTTAGCGGCCTATTTTTAGCCCCAAATAAAAGAAAAATAACTGCGGATTTTAAATTAGAGAAAAAGGATGGTAAAACATCCATATCTTTTACAAAAATTCACAATCTTTACAAAGGAGCAGGCAATAGGTCCTATAGCTCTTCCTCGTTTAATTTTTACAAACAACCACCAACATGAACAAAAATTTCGCTAAAAAATGGTTAATGGTGCTGACCCTTTGCGGGAGCATGCATTTTGCACAGGCACAAATTGATATGCCCCAGGCAAGCCCAAAGGCAAAGCTTGAAACAAAGGTAGGTCTAACAGATGTTGCAGTTGAATACTCGCGTCCGGGACTTAAAGGCCGCGGAGAAAAAGTTTTTGGTCAGCTTCTCCCTTACGGTCAGGTTTGGCGTACGGGCGCAAATGAGTCTACCAAAGTAAGCTTTGCCGATGATGTGGAAATTAATGGCCAGCCGCTGAAAGCCGGCACTTATTCTCTATACACCATACCTGGGGCGAACGAATGGACGGTAATTTTTAATAAGAACCTGGAATTGTGGGGTGACACTGGCTACAAGCAGGAAGAAGATGCGCTGCGGGTAAAAGTAACGCCTGTAACTGTTCCTTTTCCGCAGGAAACCTTTTCCATCGACTTTGAAAATTACACTTCCAACAGTGCCGACCTGGTTATCCGCTGGGATAATGCCCTGGTAAAAGCCCCTGTAAAAACAGAAGTAGACTCCAAAGTAATGGCCCAGATTGACGAGAAAATGCAGGCCGATTCTGTATCAGGAACCACGTACTATAGTGCAGCCCGATATTACCTCGAAAACAACAAAGACCAAAACAAAGCCCTGGAATGGATAAACAAAGCCATTCAGGAGCGGGAGCATTTTGTTTTTTACAACATAAAATCAAAAATCCTGGCCGGGCAGCAAAAATATAAAGAGGCGATTAAAGCCGCTGAAAAGTCTAAACAACTGGCCAAGGATAGCAACAACCAGGATTACGTTAAAATCAGCGATGAGCTTATTGCCCGCTACAAAGAAAAAAGATAAACCCGCTGGAAAAAAATGAAAGGAGATGGTCAGTTTTACCATCTCCTTTTTTTATGCCTTTACTTTCCCTGCCAGCCGCCCCCCAGAGCCCGGTAAAGATTGACCAATGACAGGTACTGGTTTTTCCGGATGGTAGCTAGTTCCAGCTCGGCCTCCAACACCCTTTTTTGGGCCGTAATTACTTCTAAATAGGTAGCATAGCCGGTGGCAAACATATCATTTGAGGTGGAAACAGCGTTCAGCAACACCTCTACTTCCTGCTCTTTAAAGGTATACATGCTGTCAAAGCCTGCTATACGCCGGAGGCTCGTTGCCACCTCCTGGTAACCAGTAAGAATTGCTTCCTGGTAATTGTAAACCGCTTCCATATTTTGAGCCACCGAAATCTGGTAATTTGCCCTAATCTGATGTCTTTGAAAAATAGGAGCTGCCAGGTTCCCAAGCACCCCAAGGGCCAGGGATTCGGGCGTCTGAAATAACATGCTGGCGGTAGCGGCGTTCAGGCCAACATAAGGAGAAACAATGAGGGTTGGCAGAAAGGCGGCCCTGGCTGCTTCCACATCGGCTTTGGCGGCAAGCAGGCCAAGCTCGGCCTGCCGGATGTCGGGCCTCCGCAGGAGCAGGGTCGATGGCACTCCTGCCTCAATATTTTCGGGCAGGCTTTGTTCCCTCAGGCTTTTTCCTCTTTCAAACGGCTGGGGAAACCTTCCCAGCAGCAGGTTGAGTTCATTTTCCGCTTCCACAATACGCAGCTTAATATCTTCCTGCAGGGTTTTAGTGCTTAATAGCTGGGCGGTAAATTGTTGAACGGCCAGTTCCGTGGCTCTCCCTCCCATTTTCTGCACCTTTATCATTTCTACCGCCACTTCCTGTAAATCTATATTCCGCCGCACTACTTCCAGTTCGTAATCCAGTGCGAGCAACTCATAGTAAAGCCGGGCCACCTCTGCTACCAGGGCCGTTTGCACCAGGTGTCGCCCTTTTTCGGTAGCTAAAAAACGGGCATAGGCAGCTTTACGTTTGCTCTTTAACCTGCCCCAAAGGTCAATCTCCCAGCTGCTTTGGAAACCAAGAAAATACTCCTGCTGAACGGAGTGGGCCGTCTCCCCCTGCCGGGCCGAAGCACGAGCTAAATCGTTTGGCATTGAAGCCACATTTCCTGTAACAGCCGCAGTTAAAGATGGCAGGAGCGCCCCTTTCCGGAGCTGAAAATTGGCCCTGGCTACCTCCACCCGCTGAACTGTAGACAGGAGGTCCAGGTTATCGCGCGTGGCAATTTCTATGAGCTCCCGCAGCTTTTCGTCTGAGAAGAACTCGCTCCAGTACCTGTCTCCCATACTGGCAGAATCTGCTTCGCCACCAAAAGTAGCGGGCATTTCTTTTAAAGGAGGCAACTGGGGCGGCGGTGCAACTTTGCAGCTGCTTACCAGGACCAAAACAACAAGGGCGGCTAAGCAGGATTGAGTCAGTTTATGGGATAGCATAAAAAGAAAAACTTAATTTTTTGAAAGGGAAACATCCGTTGCAGCCACTGGCTCCCGGCTTTCCTGGTTTGTGTCTTTTTTCTTGCGGTCGGTAATGGAGGCAAAAAGCACATACAGGCCTGGTATAACAATCAGGCCGAAGATGGTACCTATAAACATACCGCCAGCTGCTGCCGTACCAATAGAGCGGTTGCCCAGAGCACCTGCTCCGGTGGCTACACACAACGGAATTAAGCCGGCAATAAAGGCAAAGGAGGTCATTAAAATTGGCCTTAACCTTGAAACAGCACCTTCTACGGCTGCTTCCGGCACAGAAACCCCCTCCTGTCGGCGCTGAATAGCAAACTCAATAATAAGAATGGCATTTTTACCTAAGAGCCCGATAAGCATAATAAGGGATACCTGGGCATAAATATTGTTTTGTAGTCCGAACAGCTGCAGGGCAAGAAAAGCCCCGAAAATGCCGGCCGGCAGCGAAAGAATTACCGGCAATGGAAGCAGGAAGCTCTCATACTGGGCCGCCAGCAGCAGGTAAACAAAAAGCAGGGATATCAGGAAAACGTAAATGGCCTGGTTGCCGGATTTCACTTCTTCACGGGTCATACCGGCCCAGTCAAAGCCATAGCCCCGGGGGAGTTCCTTTTCGGCGATTCTTTTTACCGCTTCAATGGCATCTCCGCTGCTATAGCCATTGGCCACTGTTCCGTTTACCCGGGCGCAGGTGTACATATTATAGCGGGTAAGCTGCTCGGGACCATACACCCGCTCCAGACGAACAAAGTTTGAATAGGGGACCATTTCGCCCTCCTGGTTCTTAACATGCAGCCGGAGAATATCCTCTGGTTTTTCCCGGTATTGAGGAGATGCCTGCACCATTACCCGGTACATCTGGCCAAAGCGAACAAAATTGCTTGCATAATTTCCTCCCATCAGGGTTTGGAGGTTATCCATGGCAGATTCGATGGTAATTCCTTTTTTTGCGGCCACATCCTGGTCTAAATGAATCAGGTACTGCGGAAAGTTCGGGTCGTAATTTGTTACCCCCTTACTTATTTCCGGGGCCTGTTCTAAGGCTGCTATAAAATTATGGGTCACCTCATCGAGCTCCTGCAGATTTCCTGCTCCTGTTTTATCCAGTACCCGCAGCTGAAAGCCGCTTGAGTTCCCAAAACCCGGTACCGTTGGAGGCGACATAAACTCGATGTTGGCATCTGCAATGCCCCTGGTTTTTTCTTCCAGCAGGGCAATCACTTCATTTACCGAGGCTTCGCGCTCGTTCCATGGCTTCAGGCTAATCATTCCCATCCCGAACGAGGCCCCGGAAACGCCGTTTACAAGGCTATAACCGGCAAGGGTAGATACTGCCTCCACTACCTCCATTCTTTCTGTTACCTGCTGAATTTCGTCGAGCACCCGTTCGGTTCGCTCAACGGTTGCCCCTGCAGGAGCGGTTACGTTAATATAAACCACGCCCTGGTCTTCTGTAGGAATAAAGCCGGTCGGCAGAACTGTGTTTATTCCCCAGGTAGCCACAAAAAACAGGATTAATAAGCCGATGGTTATCAGCCTGCGGCCGGCCATAAAACTAATAAGGCTTTTATAACGTGCCGCAAGACCATTATAGCCTACATTAAATTTATGAAAAAAGCGCTGCAACAGGTTTTTCTTTTTCTCTTCCCCATGGGTGTTCCGCAGCATAAGGGCGCAGAGTGCCGGGGTAAGGGTAACTGCATTTATACCCGAAATAACAATCGAAATCGCCAGCGTTAAAGAAAACTGCCGATAAAAAACCCCCACCGGCCCCGAGAGAAATGCAACAGGCACAAACACCGCCGACATCACCAGGGTAATGGCAATAATAGCCCCGCTTATTTCTCCCATGGCCGCAAAAGTGGCTTCCCGTGGCGAAAGGTTTTCTTCTTCCATTTTGGCATGCACCGCCTCTACCACCACAATAGCATTATCGACTACAATACCAATGGCCAGCACCAGGGCAAAAAGCGTAAGCAGGTTAATAGAAAAGCCCATGATTTGCATAAAAAACAGCGTACCAATGAGGGCCACTGGCACCGCCAGGGCCGGAATGAGCGTAGAGCGGAAGTCCTGCAGAAACAGGAAGATGACAATGAATACCAGGAAGAAAGCTTCAAAAAGAGTAGTTACTACTTTTTGGATGGAGGCATCGAGGAAGCGGGAAACGTCGTAAGTTACATTGTACGACATGCCCGGAGGAAAAGTACTTTCCTGAATTTCGTTGATTCGCTCTTTTACCTTTGCAATTACTTCACGGGCATTGGAGCCTGGGCTCTGGTTAATCATTATGGAAGCGGCAGGAGATCCGTTATTTTTTGAAATCCGCCCGTAGTTGCTGGAACTAAACTCCACATCGGCCACATCTTTTAACCGTAAAACGGAACCATCTTTATCGGCCCGGAGAACGAGGTTTTCGTATTCGGCAGGTTCCTGAAATTTTCCGGTATAGCGAATTACATATTGGAGCATCTGGGCATCTTTTCCCGAGCTTTCGCCCGACTTGCCCGGAGCGGCTTCGACATTCTGGCTCCGGATGGCTGCCACCACTTCCCCGGGTGAAATCTGGTAAGCTGTCATCCTGTCGGGTTTTAGCCACACCCGGATGGTATAGTCCTTTTCACTTACAATTTCAGCATAGCCTACCCCTTCGATACGGCGCAGTTCCTGCAAAATGTTAATATCGGCAAAATTGTAAATGAATTTTTCGTCGAGGGTGGTATCGGTACTTACAATGTTAAGGTAAAGCAGGAGGCTGTTTACTTCTTTTTCGGTGGTTACCCCGTTTTCTATTACTTCCTGCGGCAGCTCATTGAGTACGGTGGCTACCCTGTTTTGAACACTTACCGCGGCAATGTCGGGGTCGGTTCCCACTTCAAAGTTCACTTCTATTTGAATACGGCCATTGTTAGTGGCTACCGACGACATATGGGTCATGCCCGGCACGCCGTTAATGGCTTTTTCAAGCGGGGTGGCCACTGTTTTAGCGCCTACTTCTGAATTGGCGCCCCGGTACTTTGCCCGCACTTTAACCGACGGTGGAACAATATCGGGAAACTGGGCAATGGGCAGGGTGAGGAAAGAAAGGCCCCCCAGCAATACCAGAATCAGGGATATTACCAGGGAAAGAACCGGTCGGCGAATAAATATGTCGAACATTTAGCTGAGAAATTAAACTTAAATAAAAAAAATCTGCTCCTCCTTACAGGCTGTAGGTTACCAGGCTGTCGGCTCCCACCGGTTTAGGTACAATTTGCATTCCGTCGCGTACTTCCTGTATGCCTTCGTACACGATTTTGTCGCCCGGCTCTAAACCAGACTCCACAATATAGTAATGAGAGAAGCGGGTTTTAGGTACAAAATTGCGCATTCGCACCTGGTTGTTAGCATCGACGATAAATACGAAGTTTTTATCCTGAATTTCAAAAACCGATTTCTGCGGCACCAGGATGGCATCGTTTAGCGTATTGGCCATTTTAATTTTTCCGGTAGCCCCGTGCTTTAACAAAATGTTTGGATTTGGAAAGCGTGCCCGGAAAGCAATTGAACCTGTACTGGGGTGAAATTCTCCTTCCATGGTTTCGATGCGCCCGGCCTGCGGGTAGGAAGTGCCATCGGCCAGCACCAGGCTTACCCTATTATCAGTTTCAATTTCTTCATGCACACGTGCTTTCACATACTCAAGGTATTCTCCTTCTGAAACATTAAAATAAACAAACACTTCGCTTACATCTGACACAGTGGTTAACAGGGTGCCATGTTCAATGAGGCTTCCAATTTTAAAAGGAATGCGGTCGATAATGCCGTCGAATGGCGCTTTAATACTGGTATAAGAAAGCCTGAGTGCTGCATTTCGTTTGGCCCAGCGGGCTTCCTCTATATGCGCTTTTACGGCATTTAAACGGGCAAGCGCCACTTCCAGCTCTGTTTCAGAAACCACCTTTTTTTCAACCAGCACCCGCAGGCGGTCAATTTCCAGCTCTGCGGCTTTTGCTTCTGCTTTGGCACTTTCGAGAGTAGCTTTGGCTTTGGCCATTTCCGATTGGTACTCCTCATCGTTTATGCTGAAAAGCACCTGGCCCTTTTGTACATGCTGTCCCTCATCTACATAAATTTTTTCAAGAAAGCCTCCTACCCTTGCCCTCAGTTCTACATTTCGCACGGCCTGGATATCCCCCACATATTCGTGGTGCATAATGGTGTCTTTGGCCACTACCTGCGTTACCGGAAGCACAAGCGCTTTTTCCTTTACACTTTCTTTTTTACTATTTGTTGAACAAGCAGTGAGACCCGAAAAGCCTGCACCCAAAACCAGCCAAAAAGCCCACTTCACCTCCTGTCTTAAAAACCTCATCTTCATATGTATTGTCTTGTCGCTTTATAATTTCAAAATACCTAAGAACTTCTTAGCAACAGCAGCAGTAGCAGAAACACAAAAGAGCCATAACTATAGCGGGACTATAGTCGGAGCGGTCACTAATAAAGCCAGGCTGTTAAAATTAAATACGGCAAATAAAAGGAGGAGGTTAGGGGAAAAAGCAAAAAGAAATTTTTATTTTACTATGTCAGCAAAATGGCAGCCACTTGCAGCAATCCCGCTTAACCAATTGATAACAAGCAAATTATTAAATATTCGGTGCTTTACTTCTTGTTTAGCCACCAAATTTTATTTTGCACTCCCTTTAGCATGCTCGTTCAGGCATCCTTTAACTCATCAGCCGGGTACCAGTTGCATTTCAGAAAACTCGGCGGCTTTGCTTACAGCTTAGCCCCATGCTGCCTGGCCATACCTTTTATTATGGCCAGCCTGCTAAAATCCAGTTTGGTTCTTCTTAATTACCTAAACAGCAAACCTTTTCCTTCCCACCATCGCGGTTTCCTTTTATCTGTCGCTAGTTTGATACTATTAAAATTAAGGCTTTCTCCTTAAAACTTTTCCCTCCGGAAAGCAAAAAATGCACAAATTGAAAAACTTCCTCAGTTAAGTCTTTTACTTCATGAAAAAATGCAGCTTAAATCAAATCCCTCATATTGGCAGGCCCAAGGAAGAAATTCCGTTTATTGTTTGTTTGCAAACTGCTGAAAGAGGAGTCCCAGCAGTACTACCAGGCCACAACCCACCGGGTTAAGCCATAAAAAGGCAAGGTCGGTGTTTATGTAAACAATAATTACGATTGCTTCGGCCAGCAGGGCAGCATAAAAAACAGCATTTGCGCCTACCCTTTTTATATAAAAAGCCACCAGAAATATTCCCAGAATAGTGCCGTAAAAGAGGGAGCCTAAAATATTTACTGCTTCAATAAGATTATCGAGGAGGGTGGCATAGGTTGCAAACCCAATGGCAAACAGGCCCCAGCCTACAGTAAAGAGCTTGGAGCTCTTTAAATAATGTTCTTCGCCGGCTGTTTTCTTTACCGAGCGTTTGTAAACATCTACAGTGGTGGTGGAAGCAAGGGCGTTGAGCTCTCCTGCCGTAGACGACATGGCTGCAGAAAAAATAACGGCCAGCAGGAGACCAATCAGGCCATGAGGCAGGTAATTCATGATAAAGGTGATAAAGACATAGTCTGTGTCTTTAGGCTCGGCCAGCGGATCGGCCTGAACAATAAGGGCCTTTACCTCTTTCCTTAATTGCTTTTCCTGCTGGTGGAGTTGTTGTACCTGCAGGAAAGCTTCCTCCGAAGCGGCTCCCTCCAGCAAAAGGGCCTGCTCCAGACTATTTTTCTTTTCTGCAAAGAGATGATCATACGCCTGCTCAATTTCCTGGATCTTCTCTCCCTCCGGGCTCATCATAATTTTTTCCTTTACCGCTTCATTAAAAAAAATGGGCGACTGGTTAAACTGGAAGAAAACAAAAACCATGACCCCAATAAATAAAATCAGAAACTGCATCGGAATTTTAACCAGCCCATTCATTAACAGCCCCAGCCGGCTTTCGGCTACTGACTTTCCTGACAGGTAGCGCTGCACCTGCGACTGGTCAGTACCAAAGTAGGAAAGAAATAAAAAGAAGCTCCCCAGCATGCCCGACCAGAGGGTATAGCGGTTTTCAAAATCGAACGATAAATCAATGAGGTTCATTTTCCCCATATTACCGGCCACGGTAATGGCATTGCCAAAGCTTAAGTAATCCGGCAGCTTCCAAACCAGTACAAGCAGGGCCACCACCATGCCTCCCATCATTACAGCCATTTGCTGTTTTTGCGTCTGGCTTACTGCTTTGGTCCCCCCACTAACGGTGTATATAATTACCAGCATTCCAATGATGCAGATTGGTGAGGGTAAGGGGCCAGCCAAGAATGGTAGAAAGAATAATAGCCGGGGCATAAATCGTTATGCCTGCCGCCAGTCCGCGCTGAATAAGGAAAAGGCACGGCTGCCAGGGTTCGTGTTTTTAAATCGAACCTGCTTTCCAGGTATTCATAGGCGGTATAAACCTTCAGCTTGTAATAAAGGGGAATGGCCGTAACAGAAAGTACAATCATGGCCAGCGGCAGGCTCAAAGTAAAACTGAATAAACCCCATTCCATCTTCGTAGGCCTGCCCCGGGGTAGAAAGAAAAGTAATGGCACTTGCCTGCGTAGCCATAACCGACAAGCCAATAGTCCACCACTTCATGCTTTTATCGCCCAACAGGTAGGACTCGATATTCTTACTTCCACGGGTTTTATATATCCCATAGATTACAATAAACAATAAGGTACCGAAGAGGATAATCCAGTCAATTGCATTCATGCTTTACAATTCATTCAAAAGAAATGGTGATGAGGTAATAGAGAATAATCTGCAACACTAAAGCTCCAACTAAAAAATAGTACAGGTTTTTCCAGCTACCTAAAAGGGGTGGCTTTTCACTTTTCAAATCAGGGAGCTCAGGATTTTTTTCCTTCATGCTTTTGGTTTTAAAGAAGCAAAATAGATAATTATTTTTGGAAAAGCAGGAATAGTCGCTCCCTGCCTCCCATTTTGAAATAAAATTTTAAACAAAGCAGCTTGAGCAACATTGAAACCCTGCTGATTACAAGAAACTATATTTCATTAAGCTAATCAAAAAGCCATTTTTTTTCTTTAAAGAGAGTAAATGTAAATTTAAAAACCTGTAAACCTACACATTATTGCCTTTTTTATAAAAATGGCAGCATTTTTGTTTATTAAATGAATTAAACATCCTCAACAGTGTGTTTAGCTTGTTACTGGAACCAAAGGCACTTAACTTCTAAAACACAGCACTTATTCTATGAAAAATTATTTAAACCGTTTCGGCTTACTTTTAATGGCTGGCCTGCTTTTCGTGGCCTGTGATTCTAAAGGGCAATCGGCAACTAAAGATGCACCAAAAGCCGCAGCAATAACAGGCAACACCTATGAAGTAGCTAAAAGCAAAGAGGCATGGAAAAAGAATTAGCCCCCAAAGCTTTTTATGTACTTCGCGAAAAAGGAACTGAAAGGGCTTTTTCAGGAAAGTATAACCATTTTAAAGAAAAGGGAACCTTTATTTGTGCCGGCTGCGGCAATGAGCTCTTTTCCTCTGACACCAAATACGATTCGGGCAGTGGATGGCCCAGCTTTTACGCCGCTGCTAAAGAGGGAAGTATTGAGGAGAAAGAAGACCGCAGCGTGGGCATGGTTCGTGCAGAAGTACTTTGCAAGCGGTGCGGTGGACACCTGGGCCATGTTTTTGAAGATGGACCACAACCCACCGGCCTCAGGTACTGTGTAAATTCAGCTGCACTGGAATTTGTAAAAGCCGACACCGAAAAATAAGGTTAAACATAACCATTGAACTTAAATCCCGGTTGTAAAACTACAGCCGGGATTTTTTTTTATTAAAAAGCCATTTACCTTTAAACTCTCTAACCCAGAAACCAAATAAAAAGTGTACGATATTATTGTAATTGGAGGGGGCATTGTTGGCCTGGCCACCGCCCTGAACCTCCAGCAAAAGAACCCAAAACTGAAGCTCCTGATTCTGGAAAAAGAAGCAAAGCTGGCCGCCCACCAAACCGGCCACAACAGCGGAGTTATCCATTCCGGCATTTATTATAAACCTGGCAGCCTGAAGGCCCAGAATTGTATTGCAGGCTACCGCAAGCTTCTCGACTTTTGCGAGCAGGAAGGGGTGCCTTATGAGCTGTGCGGCAAAATTATAGTAGCTACCAGTACCGATGAACTACAACCCCTTGAAAATATTTATGAGCGCGGCATAGCCAACGGACTGCAGGGATTAAAAAAACTAGGGCAGGAAGAGCTGCATGAGCATGAACCCCACGTAAATGGAATTGCGGGCATCCTTGTTCCACAAACCGGCATCATCAATTACACCAAAGTAGCCCAAAAATATGCCGAAAAGCTGGAAGCAGGCGGGGCCCAAATCCTTTTGCACCATGAGGTTAAAAGCATCCGCCAGCGCGTTTGGGGCATAGAAGTAGTTACCCAGCGGGGTGCCTTTAACGCGAAGGTAATGGTAAACTGCGCCGGTTTGTATTCAGACAAGGTCGCTCGCATGACCGGGCAGTCGCTAAACCTGAAAATTGTGCCTTTCCGGGGAGAGTATTATGAGCTGGCACCGGAAAAGCAGCAGCTGGTAAAAAACCTGATTTACCCGGTTCCCGATCCGAACTTCCCCTTCCTGGGTGTCCATTTTACCCGGATGATTGAAGGAGGTGTGGAAGCCGGACCAAACGCAGTGCTGGCCTTTAGGCGTGAGGGCTATAAGAAATTAAGTATTCACCTGCCCGAATTAATAGAAACCCTTCGCTGGCCCGGCTTCCAGAAAGTAATTGGTAAATACTGGCAAACCGGTATGGGAGAAATGTACCGTTCCTTTTCAAAGGCAGCCTTTACAAAGGCCCTTCAAAAACTCATGCCCCAGATTCGGGAGCAGGACCTAATACCCGGAGGGGCCGGCGTACGGGCCCAGGCCTGCGACAAAGACGGCGGATTGATTGATGACTTCCTGATTCTGGAAAGCAAGGGCATCGTAAATGTATGCAATGCTCCTTCGCCAGCCGCCACCTCCTCACTGGCTATTGGCGAAACCGTGGCCGACCTTGCCCTCAAACATTTACAATAAAACAGCTTTAGGCCAGAACTTTAGAAAGCGGCCCCGGGATTATGTTGCGGGACCGCTCCTTTTCTTCAACTGAATAATATCAGATCACCTGAAGGCGGTTCAATAACATGGAGGGGCACGCGTTACAAACGTCGCGCCAGACCAGGATTGAAGGAGCTTGCAATTGAAGGTGGTTTGGATAATTTGGTATAAAGGGCTCTATTGGCGCAGGCCCGTCCTTTCCAGCAACAGAATAAATAACCCAAACAGCATTCCCCTGGTTTGATCGAGCTTGGAATTGAAGAAACAGCCTGGCCCCCGGCTCCCGAAAAAGAAAAAGCGGCAGCCGGAATCTCTTTTACCACCACGCTCATTTCCTTTTTTATTGTCTTCTTAAAAGGTTTTCTCCACCCACTAATTCCCTTCCGAAATAAACTGAAAGGCTCTTTGCTCTGCCCAGTTCTGGCTTTGCCCGGCAAGAGTAAAACCAACATGGCCGCCAAATTCTGGCATCTCCAGGTAAATAAATGGATGCTCCTTTGCCAGCGCTACAGGATAACAACTTTGAGGCAGCATCGGGTCATTTTTTGCATTTACTATTAAGGTAGGAATTTGAATATGGGGCAAATGTGTATTGGCACTTGCCTGGTGGTAAAAATCATCTGCATCTTTAAATCCATGAATTGGCGCTGTAAAGCGATTATCAAACTCACTGAAATGCTTTATCTTTTCAATTCCTTCAATGCTCAATAGTTCAGGCATCTGGCCTGCTTTTGCTTCCAGCTTCCGCCCCAGCTTTCTGAGAAAGCGCTTCCGGTAAAAGCCATTCCTTTTTTTCGACAGCTCCCGGGCACTTCCTCCCAGGTCGCAGGGCACCGAAAAAACCACCGCCCGGCTAATTGCCCCTGGTAAACTTCTACTGAATTCTCCAAGGTATTTGAGGGTAATGCTCCCTCCCATGCTAAATCCTACCAACACAATTTTCTCATACCCTCCCTGGACCACTGCATGCTCCACAACCGATTTAAGATCTTCGCTGTCGCCATGATGGTACATTCGGGGAGCTTTATTTATTTCGCCGCTACAGCTACGGCAATTCCAGGCAAGTACATCCCAACCTTGTTCAGCAAAGGTTCTGGCCATTCCTTTTACATAAGGCCGATCAGAACTTCCTTCCAGCCCATGAGAAATAACAACCAGCTGTTTCCCTTCTTTTTTTAGCCAGTCCAGGTCCAGAAAGTCTTTATCCGGCGTAAAAATACGTTCCCGTTCATAAGCAGGTAAGTCTACCTTTCGTAAAGCACTGGGAACAATGGTTTCCAGGTGAGAATTAAAAAGGTAAAAAGGCGGCTTTTTATAAGTAGATGAAGCGATGAGTGGCATATCAATTCCAGCAGAAAATATTAAAAGAGTATTGTTTTACTGCTAAAATACATAAATGCTTTTAAATTTGTTCAATCGACACTTATACTCATTTTTTGATTAGCAGCTGCCTATGAAAAAAATACTCTTTACTTTCTTTCTCCTGCTTTTTACAACGGCTTTAATTGGCCAGGAGGTGCTGTTAATTGATAAGGTTAGCAGGAAACCCCTCCAGAATGTAAGTATCTCCAATATAAACGGCACCCACTTTACCATTACAGACAAAAGTGGGAAAGCCAGCCTGGAAGACTTTGAAAAGGGTGATTACCTTCTTTTTCAGCATCCGGCTTACCAGGACATTACCTACAGTTACGAAGCCATTCAAAAGCAGGACTATGTAATTGCCTTGCTCGAAGAGGTGGTAAATATGCAGGAAGTAGTCGTAGCGGCCAACCGCTGGGAGCAGGCTCCGGAAGAGGTGCCGCAGGACATTGTTAGTATCACTGCCAGGGAAATTACCTTCCAGAACCCACAAACGGCAGCAGACTTACTTCATTATACGGGTGAAATTTTTGTGCAAAAAAGTCAGCAGGGCGGCGGAAGCCCTATGTTACGGGGTTTTGCGGCAAACTCAGTGCTGCTGGTGGTTGATGGCGTTCGAATGAACAATGCAATTTACAGGAGCGGAAACCTGCAGAATGTAATTAACCTCGACCCGAATGTGCTGGAAGGAGCAGAAGTCGTCTTTGGCCCGGGCAGTGTTTTGTACGGGAGCGATGCCCTTGGTGGCGTCATGGACTTTCACACCAAAACACCTCCTTTATCTACTAGTGGTAAAATACTGGTACAGGGCAGTGCATTTGCTCGTTATGCCACTGCCAACAATGAAAAAACCGGCCACCTGGACCTGAGCCTAGGGGGCAAAAAAATAAGCGCACTTACCAGCCTTACCTTCAGTGATTTTGACGACCTCCGGGCAGGAAGTAATTATTATGAAGATTTCCCTGATTTTGGAAAGCGGCGCGCCTATGTACAAACCATCGTCGATGCCGATGGCAGTTTTGAAGATGATATCGTCCCGAACAAGCATCCTGAAATTCAAAGATTCAGCGGGTACAAGCAGTTGGATATTCTCCAAAAGCTCCGATACCACCCCTCCAGCCTCATCGACCTCACCTACAGCTTCCATTATAGCAATACCTCCGACATTCCACGCTACGACCGGCTGATAGAACAAAAGGAGCCGGGTAACCCTGACAGTCCGTTTAGCAGTGCGGAGTGGTATTATGGCCCGCAAAAGTGGATGCTTCATAGTTTACAGGCTGGTTTCTTTCATCCAAGCAGCTTGTACTCCCAGGCAAAAATTACTGCCGGTTTCCAGGATTATGAAGAAAGTAGAAACGACCGGAAATTTGGCAGGCCCGAGCTGCGCAGTCGCACCGAGGCGGTGAAAATGTATACCTTGAATGCCGATTTCGACAAGGAATTTAGCCCGCTGAGCCAGTTATTTTATGGTCTCGAAGGGATTGTGAATGAAGTCGATTCTTATGGAGAAACGATGGACATAGTAAGCGGTATTCGCGAAGCAACCGCTCCCCGCTACCCCGATGGCGGCAGCCAAACCTATTCTGCTGCTGCTTATGGCTCCTATCAATACCAGCTAGAGGAAAACCTGATAGCCAATGCCGGTGCCCGCTATACCCTATACCGCCTCCGCAGCCACTTAAGCAATACGCATTATGACTTTCCTTTTGAAGATATAAAGCTCAATACAAGCGCACTTAATGGCAACCTTGGAATGGTATATAAACCCGCCCGCTGGAAATTCAGCACCCACTTCTCTACCGGCTTCCGGGCACCCAATGTCGATGATGTGGCTAAGGTTTTCGATTCTGAGCCAGGAGTGGTTGTCGTACCAAATCCAGGCTTAAAGCCGGAATACACCTATAACCTCGAAGGCTCGCTTGGCTATGGCATTAAAGATAAACTACAGTTCCAGGCTACCGCTTATGTTACCTGGCTTACCGACGCCATGGTGCGCAGAAGCTTTACCTTTAACGGGCAGGACTCCATTGTGTACGATGGGGAGCTCAGCAAAGTAGAAGCCCTGGTAAATACCAACAGGGCTATTATTTACGGCCTGAGCAGTAGCCTGCGCATCCTGCTGTACAAGGGCTTGTCGTTCAGCCAGCAAATTACCTTTACCGATGGCGAAGACCTGAGCGAGGAGGTTCCGCTCCGTCATACACCTCCCCTCTTCGGACTCAGCAGCCTGCAGTACCAGGCAAGAGGCTTTAAAACTGAATTGTTTGTAGTATTTAACGGCAAAAAAGAATGGGATGACCTGGCACCCAGTGAACAGGCTAAAACGCACCTGTACACAGCTGCAGGAAGTCTTCCCTGGCATACCTGGAACATCCGGCTTTCCGGCCAGTTAACTAAACACCTGCAGCTAAACACCGGGCTCGAAAACATCTTTGATAAACATTACCGTCCTTATTCCTCCGGAATAAGTGCTGCGGGCCGGAATTTGTATATTACCCTGCGTGCGTACCTCTAATATAAATAGCATGAACAAAGACCTTGCAAACATAAGAACCAATTACACCAAAGCCAGCCTGAGTGCCGCGGATACGGCCCCCGACCCTATTACCCAATTTCGAAAATGGTTTGATGAAGCTCAAAAATCAGAGGTTCCGGAAGTGAACGCCATGACCTTAAGCACCGTTTCTGCTGAAGGCCGCCCGGCAGCCCGCATTGTCCTGATTAAAGATATTACCGACGAGGGCTTTGTTTTCTATACCAATTACGATAGCCGCAAAGGCCACGAAATTGAGAAAAATCCTTTTGGGGCGCTTACCTTTTTCTGGCAAGCCCTGGAGCGACAGGTTCGGCTGGAAGGTCGTTTTGAAAAAGTTGATCCATCTGTCTCTGACGCTTACTTTGCCAGCCGCCCGCGCGAAAGCCAGCTGGGGGCCTGGGCTTCCCCCCAAAGCCAGGAAATACAGAACCGGGGAATGCTTGAAATAAACGAAAAGAACTTTGAAGAAAGATTTGCCGGGCAGGGCGTTCCGCGCCCCGAACATTGGGGCGGGTATATTCTTATTCCCGATTATGCCGAATTCTGGCAGGGGCGCAGCAGCCGCCTGCACGACCGCATTGCCTATGAGTTAAGCGCAAACAAAAGCTGGAAACGAAAGCGACTGGCTCCCTGATTAACCAAAAGAAGCAGGACAAAAAGCCTGCTTCTTTATTTCTTCGAAACTATATCAACTTCCCATTAAAGAAGGTCATAAAGGCTGCTTAGTCCCATTTGCTTAGAAGTGGTAAACCCTTCGCCAAAGGTAACGCCAATCGACTGGCCGTACTCCCGTGCCCTTGCTTCTATAAACTTTATAAAATTCTCTGAAGAGATAAAAGTCTCCGGCTCATCACTTTCCGGATTGTGGAACTGGGAACGAAATGCTTTAATAGAGGCCATTTTGGTTTCCCAGTGGTCAGTAACATCCACGACAAAGTCCGGTTTAATGTAATTGCTCTGGATGTAATGAAAGATCTGTTTCGGGCGCCAGGCCTCCTGGAGCTTTCCATCGAGTTCAGTTTCAATTTTACGTAAACCCGCCATAAAGCAGGCATCTTTGGCAAGTGCTGCCCCTTTACCATGGTCGGGATGCCGATCACTTACTGCATTTGCCAGAACAATGTCTGGCTGGTACTGCCTGATTTTTCTTATTACTGCCAGCTGGTGCTCCCGGTCATTAATAAAATAAGCATCGGCCAGGCCAAGGTTTTCCCGTACCGAAAGCCCCAGGATTTCAGCTGAGTCTTTTGCTTCCTGCAGGCGTTGTTCTGCCGTTCCGCGGGTACCCAGTTCGCCCTGGGTATAGTCTAATATTCCTACTTTTTTACCCATCGCTACATGCAGGGCAATGGTACCACTGCAGGTCAGCTCCGCGTCGTCAGGGTGCGCGGCTAATACCAGTATATCTAACTTCATCTTGTACAAAATAAAAAACCACACCTCTTTTTATAAAAAGGTGTGGCAAATATAGGAAAACCTATGTTGAAACTTTACTTAATTTACACGTAATCGTTGTCCTACGCGTAAAACACTTGCTTTACGAATGCCATTGAGGCGGCATAGTTGGTTCATCGACACCCCGTAACGGCGACTAATTCCTGAAAGGGTATCGCCGCGGCGAACCTTATGGAAATACACCTTTCGGGCTTCTTTTACATAGGAAAAGGTTTCCGGAGAAATCGTTAAGGTGTCGGCCGTAAGTTCATTCTGTTCAAAATCATAAATATTTTCGGGATTTATCGGGTTCCCCTGGTACCGGAACTCAAAGTGAAGGTGGGGGCCGCTACTCCGGCCGGTACTTCCACCAAGGCCAATTACTTCCCCGGCCTTTACCTCATCGCCTACCTCCACTAACTGGTTACTTAAATGGCCATACAAGGTTTCAAGCCCATTTTTATGGCGCACTAAAAGGTAATATCCATACCCGCTCGGGTCATATTTTTTAATACGTACAATGCCATCGAATACGGTACGAACAGAGTCGCCGGTGTTTAAGCCAACATCAGTTCCATAATGCCAGCGGTATCGGCGCATACCAAAATTGGAGGTTACATGCGTTTCGTCCAGGGGCGGAGACCAGCCGCCGGCGAGGGCCTCTGCTTCGAACAGCTGCAGGCTTACCGTATCGGAAAACTTGCCGGCATCGACCTCGTAAGGGTTAATGTTCCAGCTATCCCACAGGCTATAATACTCATGCAGGGTAACCCACTCCTTATTTATCTGGAGTTCTTCAGAAACCTCTACGAGCATTTCTTCAGGCGCTACTTCAATTTCTTCTTCCGCTACTATGGAAAGGTCTTTCTTCAGGTTAATTTCTTCATCATCACCGGAATTCAGTTCCGGGTTATCAAGTCCCAACTCTTCTCCTCCTCCGCCTGCGTTCAACAGGGAATCAGGAAAGTTCTTTTGCGCCGGATCAGGAGTTACATACTCCAGCTGAGGCGTTTTTACCCTGAATAAATCACGAAACCAACCGCCCTTTTTTTGCGCATGAGCATCCGCAACTCCTACTGTAAGCATAAAGCCCAGAAGGAATAAATTTGTTAATAATTTCCTCACTACGATACTGCTACTTCTTTGCTTGCTAAAAATCTTTCTGCGTCGAGTGCTGCCATACAACCGGTACCGGCTGCAGTAACCGCCTGGCGGTATACGTGGTCCTGCGCATCGCCAGCTGCAAATACGCCTTCAATATTCGTTTTAGAGGTGCCTGGAATGGTTTTAATATACCCACTCTCATCCATATTTAAATACCCCTTAAAGATGCCGGTATTGGGTTTGTGACCAATTGCCACAAAGAAACCCTGAACGCTAATATCTTTAATTTCCTGGGTTTGGTTGTTCAATACCCTCATACCTTCCACTTCCTGTTCTCCTAAAATTTCCATGGTTTCGGTATTCCAGAGTATTTCAATATTTTTTGCGTTCTTAACGCGCTGTTGCATAATGGTGGAAGCACGCATTTCGTCGCGGCGTACGAGCATATACACTTTTTTACAAAGCTTGCTCAGGTAGGTGGCTTCTTCGCAGGCAGTGTCGCCCGCTCCTACTACCGCCACATCCATATTACGAAAGAAAAAGCCATCGCAAACGGCACAGGCCGATACTCCCTGTCCGTTCAAACGCTGCTCTGATGGCAGCCCCAGCCACTTGGCCGAAGCACCAGTAGAAATAATAACCGACTCAGCCGTAATTTCATGCTGGTCGTCAATTACAACCTTATGCGGATAGCCACTAAAGTCAACCCCCGTTGCCAGGCCGGTACGAATGTCTGCACCGAAGCGTTCTGCCTGCTGTTGAAAGTCTATCATCATTTGCGGCCCGTTGATCCCTTCCGGGTAGCCCGGATAGTTTTCTACATCATTGGTAATGGTAAGCTGGCCTCCCGGCTGCTCGCCCATATATAAAACAGGGTTTAAACCAGCCCGCGAAGCATAAATAGCAGCGGTATAGCCGGCAGGGCCCGATCCGATAATTAAAACTTTTACTTCTTCCTTGGTCATATTAATACGTAAGGTAATTGCTCTTTGTATAACTGATTACAAATGCGAATTTATATAAAGTTATTATAAAAAAAGGCCTCAAACAGGGAGACCTTTCATGAATGTAATATGTTAGCACGAATTATCCAAGATATGGCTTAAGTGCTTTACTTCTAGAAGTATGTCGGAGCCTACGAATGGCTTTTTCTTTGATCTGCCGCACCCGCTCGCGGGTCAGGTTAAACTTCTCTCCTATTTCTTCGAGCGTCATGCTGTGCTCGCCATTCAGGCCAAAATACAAGGCAATTACATCCGCCTCACGCTGGGTTAAGGTCGACAACGCTCTTTGAACCTCGCGGCGCAAAGAATCGTTCATTAATTCTCCATCGGGTGTTTCTTCATTTTCATTCTGAAAGAACATCCAGGAGGCTGTTTTCCTCTCCCTGAAACGAATGGAGCATCCATTGAAATGTGCCGACCCGAAATTTTCATGGTATCCACCACTTCGCTGGTGGTTATTTCAAGCATTTCCGCAAGCTCGTCTGGCGAAGGCTCCCGTTCGTACTTTTGTTCGAGGGCAGAGAAAGTTTTAGATATTTTATTGAGCGAACCGACCCGGTTCAGTGGCAGGCGAACGATGCGTGATTGTTCGGCCAGTGCCTGTAATATCGACTGGCGAATCCACCAAACCGCATAAGAAATAAATTTAAAGCCGCGGGTTTCGTCAAAACGCTGGGCCGCTTTTATCAGGCCAAGATTTCCTTCATTAATTAGGTCTCCGAGCGAAAGCCCCTGGTTTTGATACTGCTTGGCTACCGAAACAACAAAACGAAGGTTGGCTTTGGTGAGCCTTTCAAGGGCCATCTGGTCGCCTTCCCGGATGCGCTTGGCTAGTTCAACTTCTTCATCAGGGGTAAGCAAATCCACTTTACCAATTTCCTGTAAATACTTATCCAGTGATTGGCTTTCACGGTTGGTGATTTGCTTACTAATCTTAAGCTGTCTCATTCAGTAAAATTTTGGTATGACTCCGGATCGCTTTAGTAAATGCTCCTTTAACAAGGCAGGGTAGTATTAAAGTTCCTCTGCCCTTTAATACTACCCTAACACTATTTTTACCTAATTGTTACTACTATTTTTTGTCTGCTCTTGGCAGCAAAACTTTTCTGGAAAGGCGGTATTTACCTGTCTTCTTGTCTACTTCAATCAATTTAACTTTAATATCCTCTCCTTCTTCAAGAATACCTTCCATATTCTCGATTCGTTCCCATTTAATTTCAGAAATATGAAGCAAACCGTCTTTGCCAGGCATAAACTCAACAAAGGCACCGAAAGGCATAATAGATTTTACTTTGCCTTCGTACACTTCGCCAACTTCCGGTACGGCCACAATATTTTTGATGCGCTGAGCGGCAGCATCGGTTGCTTCTTTTGCCGAAGCAAAGATGTTTACCACACCATTGTTGTCTTTTTCTTCGATAACGATGGTTGCTCCGGTATCTTTCTGAATTTCCTGAACGACTTTACCGCCTGGTCCGATTACGGCACCAATCATATCCTTATGAATCTGGATGTGTACAAAGCGAGGCGCTGTGGCTTTGAATTCTTCGCGTGGTGCAGAAAGCGTTTTCTTCATTTCGTTCAGAATGTGCATTCTGCCTTCTTTTGCCTGCATTAAGGCTTCACGAAGAACTTCGAAAGAAAGACCATCTATTTTAATGTCCATCTGGCAGGCAGTAATCCCATTTTCGGTACCTGTTACTTTAAAGTCCATATCGCCCAGGTGATCTTCGTCGCCCAATATATCGGAAAGGATGGCATAACGGCCAGTTTCATTATCGGAAATCATGCCCATGGCAATTCCGGAAACAGGAGATTTTATCTGGATACCGGCATCCATAAGCGCCAATGTACCGGCACAAACAGTTGCCATTGAAGAAGAACCATTCGACTCCAGAATATCCGATACCACACGAATGGTATATGGGTTTTCTTCCGGGTTGGGCAGTACGTTTTTAAGGGCACGAAGCGCCAGGTTTCCATGGCCTACCTCGCGGCGGCCTGGTCCGCGGTTCGGACTCACCTCGCCGGTAGAGAAAGCCGGGAAGTTATAATGGAGCAGGAATTTGTTTGAGCCCACAGCCATGGCCGAGTCAATCATTTGCTCGTCCAGCTTGGTACCCAGGGTAACCGTGGTGAGCGACTGGGTTTCGCCGCGGGTAAATACAGCCGAACCGTGCGCAGAAGGAAGATAGTCAACTTCCGACCAAATTGGGCGAACTTCGTTGTACTTACGTCCATCGACTCTTTTGCCGGCAGCCAGTGTAAATTCTCGGGAAGCCTTTTTATGAATTTCCTTATAATACTTTTTAACCAGTTCAATGCTCACCTCAGACTCTTCGCCCAGGCTTTCGATATAAGCATCCCTGATGTCCTTTACCTTATCGGCTCTAATGGACTTATTCGGGGAAGCTTCGGCTACGACAGTGTAAACCTGGTCGTACAGCTTTTCGAAAAGTTCCTTGCGCAGGTCCTCGTCATTTTCTTCGTGGTTGTACTTGCGCTTTTCGGTTTTACCGGCAGCTTCCATCAACTCCATCTGCACTCTGGCATTGGTCTTTAATGGCTTTATGCGCAATTTGGATGGCTTCCAGCATTTCGTCTTCGGAGCATTCCTGCATCTCACCTTCCACCATCATGATGTTATCTTCGGTACCAGCCACAATTATGTCGAGGTGGCCTGGTCTTTCTGATTTCTGGAAGGGTTCACGATATACTTTCCTTCTACTTTTGGCTACCCGAACTTCGGAGATAGGTCCGCCAAAAGGAATATCAGAAACCGCCAAGGCAGCAGAAGCTGCAAGGGCTGCAAGCGCATCCGGGAGCGCGTCCTGGTCGGCAGAAATCAGGGAAATCATTACCTGCGTTTCGGCATGGTAATCGTCGGGAAAAAGGGGACGAAGGGCGCGGTCAACAAGGCGGCTGATAAGAATTTCGTGGTCAGAAAGTCTTCCTTCTCGCTTAAGGAAACCGCCGGGGATTCGGCCTGCTGAAGCAAATTTTTCCTGATAGTCTACAGACATTGGAAGGAAATCGACGCCTTCTCTGGCTTCTTTGGTAGATACTACTGTGGCCAGTAGCATGGTGTTGCCCATTCGAACTACTACTGCACCGTCGGCTTGTTTGGCAAGCTTTCCGGTTTCGATGGTTATTTCACGCCCATCCTCTAAACGAATAGACTTTGTTATTACATTGGGTAGCATAAATATTTTTGAAGTAGTTATAAAGTAACTGTTATAAAAACTAGCAGAGAAAAATGTACACAAAAATTTAAGTGTGGCTGATAAGAACGAATAAAAGAGGGAAGTAACACACCCCCCTCTTTTAGCCAATTAATGTTATTTTCTTAAATTCAGTTCTGCAATAATTGCTCTGTATCTCTCAATATCTCTTTTGTAGAGGTAATCCAGCAGTCTTCTTCTTTTACCTACCAGTTTCAACAAACCTAAGCGGGTAGAATAATCTTTCTTGTTCTGCTTAAGGTGATCGGTAAGGTGATTGATGCGGAAGGTAAAAAGCGCAATTTGCGATTCAGCGGATCCTGTATCTTCTTTCTGCTTCAACCGACCATGATTTTCAAATAATTCTTGTTTTCTTTTCTTTTGTTAAATACATGCTTAGTCGAAATTAACTATAAATAATAAAACTGAAATGCAAATTTAGCCAAAAAAGCTATTATTTACAAACATTTTCTGCAAGAGACACCTGTGCAGGATTGTTTTCTTAATCTGCCTGCCGTACTACCCGGGGCTTTTTTATTTTTTCGCCAAGGGAACTGCGGAACCTGGCAATCCAAACACTGTAAAAATCAGTTTCGAACAGGCGGGCATCGTTCCGTGCCTGCCACAGAAACAGCAAGCCAAACGGAAGGAGAATAATATTGGCCGACCAGATGCCTATTTCGGGGCTAATAATTCCCTCGCGGGCCCACTTTTCGCCAAACATGGTAAACACATAGTAAATAATAAAGAAAGCAATAGATACAATTACCGGCACACCCAGCCCACCGCGTTTAATAATAGAGCCTAAAGGAGCGCCTATCATAAACATAACCAGACAGGCAATGGCCTGTGCCCACTTTTTATGGATCTCAATTTCCCACATATAAATGTTCCGCTGTAGTTCCTGGGCGCGACTGGCATATACATCGTAATTGTTTTTCATATAGCGCGTTTGCCCCAGGGCCGACTTAATTATCTCTTCCTGCTGCTTTGTACTCGCGTACTTTTCCTCCACCCTGGCGAGCTTTACCGTGTCGGCCAGGCTTGGGGTGTACAATTTGCGGTTTTTGGCCTGGTCACGAATTTCACGAAAAGATTTTGCGGACCCATCTTTGGAGAGCATCTGCCGATCCTGGGCATTGGTAAGACCGGTGCCTTCAATTGGCTGGTCGCCCTCCCTTACCGCCACAGGCCCTGCAGCGGCGGCTGTATCGAGGGCTGCCAGCCTGGCCCGCTCTTTTTCTTTAGCGATAGAATCAAGCTCAATATAGCGCTTTTCTATTCTTTCAGGCACTTCCACCTTGGCTGCATTTACAAAAGGATTGTAATTGGCGGCCTGATCATAAATGGTAAATTTGGTTTCTACCATTTTATCCTGCATGGAATCTACATCCTGCGTCAGGTGGTTTACATCCTTCATTACCCGGTTGCTGGCAAAATACTCGCGCTTGGTTTCTACCATATCAAAAGACTCCAGGCTAAAAACAATCCTGCTTTTCTTAAACCGGTTGCGCATAAAGTCGGCAGGCCCCTGGTTGGTGGCTACCGTACGCTCCGGAACCGTTTCGGTATAGCTTTGTCCGTCGTACATTTCAAGCATCAGGTACTTGTCGTTGTGCGTCATATACATGCGCCCGGAGTCGGCAAGAATTACATCGGTATTTCCTCTCCCTTTGGTATGATTGTATATAATCAGGCCCTTCAGCGACTCTTCATTATCAAACTTCTTATTTACCTTAATGCTGTAATTAGGAATACCGTTATAGAATGAGCCTTCCTGCAGGGAGAGAGAGGGCTTTGTTTGCCGGATATCGTACAATAAGCTGTAGGCATTGAGGTTGGCTCTTGGCACCACCTGGTCGTTATTTATAAAAGCCAGTACGGTAATTCCAAGGGTGGCCACCAGGAGGGGCATTAGTACGCGGGTGAGAGAAATACCGGCACTTTTAATGGCCGTAAGCTCAAAATGTTCTCCCAGGTTGCCGAAGGTCATGAGCGACGACAAAAGCACGGCCAGTGGCAGGGCAAGGGTAGTTACGTGGATACTAAAATAAAACAGCAGCTCGGCGTAAACCGGGGCATCGAGCCCTTTTCCAACAATTTCGTCGAAGTACTTTATCATATACTGCATAAGCAGGATAAAGACCACCACGACGAAGGTCAGAAAGAAGGGCCCCATAAAAGATTTAAGAATGAGCTTATCGAGTTTCTTCATATACTATCTTCCTATCACTACAAGATAAACCGCAAAGAAAGCAAGAAAATTTTACAGAATGGTAAAAATATCAAAATTCAACCACCTACGGTTTCTCTAAGCGTAGCTACCATACCATCCCAGAGCTCGTAAAGTTCCTCTTCATCCTCTTCATCGGTAAAATCCACAATCCGTAAAAATACCGATTGGGTTATTTCACTTTTTTCAAGCGAGAACTCCACATAAGCAACTTCTTCCTGTGGGGGTATATCATGCGCCTCTCCATGGCCGTTTTCGTCAGCCGACAAATATTCAAACCGCACAAAATGGTCACTCTTTTTCCCGGCTAGCCGCGCCTTATGCACTTCTCCATTCCAGAAAAAGGAATAAACTTTATCTTCATCGATTGTTACATCATCGGCAAACCACTGCGCAAGACCTGAAGGGGTATTAAGGTAAGGATAGAGAATTTTATGAGATGCCCGCATCTCATACTCATTCTCGAATTTAATCTTATTCATAAACCATTTACTTTGGTCTGAATATAAGTAGAAATGAATTACAGCACAACAAAATTTTTTTTCGGAAGTCTTTTGGTATAATTAAAACCGGTTTGTATGTTTGCAGTCCCAAATGAGGGATTCAAAAAAAACGGCGGGGTAGCTCAGATGGTTAGAGCGCAGGATTCATAACCCTGAGGTCGGCAGTTCGATTCTGCTCCCCGCTACTATTTAACTGTAAGCCTTTGGAAACCAACTGATTTCCAAAGGCTTTTTTTTATTTTGCATCGCTTATACCTTTGGTCAATGTTCGAACTTTAGCAAAAGAAATTACGAACTTTCACAGCTTATGCTTACTTTTGCGTTCTTCAGTTTCTTATGAACATAGACATCCGCTTAAATATTTCCAGAATGCTTTGCCTGCTGATGGCGATCTATTTGCTAAACTTTAGCATAGATACCACTACGGAGCGTAATTTTGGAATGGGCACGGAAGCTGGCATAAAAGAAGCCGTTGAGGTAGAAAACCTACTTTGCCTGGCGCTTGACCTGCACATAGCGGTAGACCTAGAAGAAGAGCTTCCGGAGAAAACAGAAACGGAAAACGAAGTGGAAACCGCCGATTATCTAGAGTTCTTCGATGGCGTTTCTTTATTTTCGCTGCTCCCTGACCAAACCCTCCTTCAGGAGCACCTGCTTCATTTCCCTTCCCCGGACCTGAAAACACTTTACCCGGAGGTGATTTGCCCTCCCCCAAAAGCATTTTTTCATTCTGCCATCGCTTAATTGCGACAGGCCCTTTCTTCGGCTGTTTTGCCATCCATTGTTTTAGTAACCACTTTATCCTGATTCATATTTTACAGGTGGTTTTCCAATGTTTTAAGCCTTAATGGCTGAACTTGTGAAAATCATTTCCAGGAATAGGTACGCTTTATTCTTACAGAATATTAAAGCTCATCCCCTACCCCGGGAATCCGCCACCACCGCCTGCCCTGTTAAGGAACAGCAGTTAAGGACTGCTATATCCTTTTTCCAGGTAAAAAGCGCCTACACCCGGCTCTCCAAGCAGCCATCTAATCAAAAAACCATTATTGAAATGAACATTAAAAAATTATTTTCCCACTACCAGCAAGACCTTCCTGCAGGTTTGGTGGTATTTCTTGTTGCACTTCCACTTTGTTTGGGTATCGCCCTTGCTTCAGGGGCTCCTTTGTTTTCCGGGGTTATTGCCGGAATTGTTGGGGGCATCGTAATTGGTTCCCTCAGCGGATCTTCTGTAAGCGTAAGTGGGCCTGCTGCGGGCTTAACGGTAATTGTTCTCTCGGCAATTGAAACTCTTGGTTCTTTCCAGGTATTCCTGCTGGCGGTAATGCTGGCCGGAGCGCTTCAATTGCTTATGGGGGTTTTTAAGCTGGGAATTATCAGCCACTACATCCCTTCTTCTGTGATTAAAGGCTTACTTGCCGCTATTGGCCTTACGCTTATTATAGGCCAAATTCCTGTTGCTTTTGGTTACGATGCTGAAGGTGCGGCAGAATTTGCAGCCTCGGCAGCACCGGCTGCCGAAAGTGCCTTTTCCGGCTTCTTAAATAGCTTAAATTTTATCCAGGCTGGTGCCATCCTCATCAGTGCGGTTTCATTTATTATTTTACTGGCCTGGGACCAGCCAAAGCTTAAGCAGTTTACCTTTTTCAGAACAGTTCCAGGGGCTTTGTTTGTAGTTGTTTTAGGCATTCTTATAAACCAGCTCTTTAAAGTAGCCGCCCCTGCTCTTTACCTGGATGGCAGCCAGTTGGTTCGACTACCTGTTTTGGATGGTTTTAGCGAAATCGGCACTTTAATTGCCATGCCGGATTTCTCTGCCTGGAACAACCCACAGGTTTATATAGTAGCCTTAACCATAGCTATAATTGCTAGTGTAGAAACCCTCCTGAATATGGAAGCTGCCGACAAGCTGGATCCACATAAGCGGGTTTCACCTACCAACCGAGAGCTTAAAGCCCAGGGGATTGGCAACATCATCAGTGGTTTAATTGGAGGACTTCCAACGACTTCGGTTATTGTTCGGAGCTCAACTAATGTATATTTCGGCGCCAGAACCAAGCTTTCGGCTATTTTCCATGGCGTGCTTTTACTGGTTTGCGTCCTGTTAATTCCAGCCACTCTAAATATGCTTCCGCTGTCGGCACTGGCCGCTATTCTTATTGTAATTGGTTATAAGCTTACCAAAATAGGCATTTACAAAAATATGTATAAATTGGGCTGGGCGCAGTTTATCCCTTTTGTAGCAACCGTGGCAGCCATTATGCTAACCGACCTTTTACAGGGAATTTTGCTAGGAATGGCGGTGGCTATCTTCTTTATTCTGCGCAACAACTACAAGTTTTCCTTCAACTATGAGCACAAAGAAGAAACACCCAACCAGCAAATTCTTATTGAACTCTCTGAAGAAGTAACTTTCCTGAACAAAGGAAGCATGCTATTAACTTTGCGCGATATTCCTGAAAATGCAGATGTGCTCATTGATGGAAGCCGCTCTAAAAACATAGATTACGATGTATTAGAAATTATTAATAATTTTAAAGAAACAGCCAAAGAGAAAAATATCCGGCTTGAGCTGAGAAACATTGAAGCCGAGACAGAAAAAATCAATCATTAACCAAAGGATAGAATTAAAAATGGAACATGCATATAAAAAGTTACTTGAAGGCAATAAGAATTTTGTTGAAGAAAAACTGAAGGTAGACCCGGAGTTTTTTAAGCGCCTGGCCAAACAGCAAACACCGGAATTTTTGTGGATTGGCTGTTCCGACAGCCGGGTACCTGCCAATGAAATTACCGGCACCGATCCCGGAGAAATTTTCGTACACCGCAACATCGCGAATATGGTCGTTCATACCGATACTAACTTTTTAAGTGTATTGCAATATGCGGTAGAGGTGCTCCATGTAAAGCATATTATTGTATGTGGCCACTATGGCTGCGGTGGCATTTTAACGGCCCTCTCCAACGAAAGCAAAGGACTGGTAAACACCTGGATCCGAAATATTAAAGAGGTGTACACCAAGTATTCCGAAGAACTGGAGGGCATTGCTGATTTAAATAAGCGCGCCGACCGCCTTGCGGAGCTAAACGTTTGTGAGCAGGTAAAGAATCTTGCCAAAACCTCTTTTGTGCAGAAAGCATGGAAATCGCGTTCGGTACAAATCCATGGGTGGGTATATGGTATAGAAACAGGCATCATCAAAGATTTAGACGTAATGGTGCATGGAGTAGATGACCTTGAGCCGGTATTTCGCTACGATTTCTGATGTTTCGGATTACTACCCGAGTATAAAAAACAAACCCGGGAGGCTGCCATACTTTTGGCAGCCTCTTTTTTTTGCACATACTCCTGGACATTTCCTGCCTTACCCCTACCCCTGTGTCTTCACGTGTTCTCTTTTAAGGCTTCCAGCTTTTGAGCATCCTTAGGCCGGAGGCCTGGCTATACTTATCGCGAGGGGGGCCTTCGCGTTATCTTTCAAAGCAATAAAAAAAAGAAATACCAGTACCCGTGAGCTTCAAATAATGCATTAAACCTTAACTTCATTATTAGCTGACTTCGGGAAGCAGGCCAGGGATTTTCTTCAATGGAACCTAAAAATCAAGATAATTATAGAAAAATACCTGGTTAAAAGAGAATTTTAAATTTTTAATAAACCTCACCTAAAAGCAAATAAAAGCAAAAAGCTCCTTTCGATGGATTACAAAAAGCTAAAATATACCAACAAATTGCTTATCCATGTCAGGTTAATCTTTAAAGCCTTCCGTTTTACGCCCTCCTTCTTCCGCTATTTTGAGAAGCAACAGGAGCAAAGACGATCTTCTGTTCTTATAGTCGTTTTCCTTTTAGTTGCTATCCCCGGAAACACGTTTCTTTTCTTTGGCGGCCCAATACAAAAGCCAGTCGCCCGACATTACCTGCCTGAATCCGGCAGTCTTCCTATCCGCTTTCAAATAAAGGAGTAAGTTTTCCTGCGAAAGGAAATGCTGTACATAACCTTCCCCTTCATAACTATCCAGCCTGGACATCAAACTTCTCTTTACTTCATAAACATCTCCATAAACAAAAGAATCCTTTTCGGCAGGCACTACAAACGGGTACCAGCCTGCATCATACATGGCAAAACCCTTCAGCAGCAGGTTTTGCGCAAGCAATTGCTGCCCTGCAAGGTACTCAGCTGCTACCCCTCCTTTTCGCAGGGTTCCATAAACAAAAAGACGCAGCTTATCCTTTGACTGCCCGTTCAGTTCTTCTGTATGCATGCTTTTTCGCTTTTCCTTTGTAATTTGGTGTTTTACAAAAGTACATAACTCAAATGAAAAGAATAGCCATTCTCTCTCTGCTGGCCAGCTCCCTGCTTGCCGGCTGCGGAGCCACACAAGACAGTGCAGCCGAAGCGACCAAAGAAAGGGTCGACTACATTGTTACAAATGCAAAGATATATACCGTTGACAGCCTGTTTAGTGTTGCCAGCGCTTTTGCGGTTAAGGACGGCAGGTTTATACAGGTTGGCCAGTCTGATGCTGTCTTAGAAGCTTTTGAAACGGACAGCCTTGTAGACCTGAAGGGTGCTGTCGTGTACCCTGGCTTAATCGACGCACATGCGCACTTTTACCGCTACGGACTTGGACTGGTAGAGGCCGACCTCACTGGCACCGGATCGTTCCCGGAAGTGCTTCAGCGTTTACAGGAACACCGGGAAAAATATCCCGACAACCCATGGATTATTGGCCGTGGCTGGGACCAGAATGACTGGACAAACAAAGAATTCCCAACAAAGGCCGAGCTCGATGCGCGCTACCCAAACACCCCTGTTATACTTAGCCGCGTCGACGGGCATGCAGCACTGGTAAACCAGGCTGCCCTTAACCTGGCTAAAATTAATGCCGGAACCAATATTTTAGGGGGCAAGGTAATTCTGCAAAACGGGAAACCTACCGGTGTGCTTATCGACAATGCCATTGGCCAGGTAAGGGACAAAATTCCTGCTCCGGCCCGCAGCCAGCAGGTACAGGCGCTACTACACGCACAGGAAAACTGCTTTGCCGTAGGCCTCACCTCTGTCGACGATGCAGGACTGGAAAAAGAAACAGTAGACCTGATAGACTCCCTGCAGCAGGCTGGCAGCTTAAAAATGAGGGTATATGCCATGTTAAACCCAAGCCAGGCAAACAAAGACTATTACTTTGAACATGGACCATACATTACCGACTACCTTACGGTAACGGCCTTCAAAATTTATGGCGATGGTGCTCTTGGGAGCCGCGGCGCAAGTTTACTGGAACCTTACCACGACGACCACAATAATTACGGCTTCCTGCTGAACACCCCTGAGGCTTATGCCGAACTGGCTAAAGAAATTTATGAACACGATTTCCAAATGAACACCCACTGCATTGGCGACTCGGCGAACCGTACGCTGTTAAACATTTACAGTAAACTGCTGGAGCCCGAAAATGACCGCCGCTGGCGCATTGAGCACGCGCAGGTAGTGGCCCCGGCAGACCTCGATGTTTTCGGCTCCCATAACATTATTCCATCGGTACAGCCTACCCACGCCACCTCCGATATGTATTGGGCCGGCGACCGCTTGGGCGAAGAACGGGTAAAAACGGCTTACACTTACCAGGAACTACTGGAAACGGCCGGTTTGCTTGCCATTGGCAGCGACTTTCCTGTAGAAGATATTAATCCTTTGTATGGGTTTCATTCGGCCGTAGCCAGGCAGGATGCCGAAAATTTTCCTGAAGGAGGTTTCCAGCCCGAAAATAAAATAAGCCGCAAAGATGCCCTTCGCGGGATGACCATTTGGGCTGCCTACTCAAACTTCGAGGAAGCTAAAAAAGGAAGCATTGAGGCTGGAAAATTAGCGGATTTTGTAGTGCTGGCGCAGGATATTATGGAAGCCCCGGAAGAGGAATTGCGAAATGTAAAAGTACTACAGACGGTTATTGGCGGCAAAAGTGTTTACAATAAAAAATAATCATCCGCAAGGCAGCTGATTTTTAAACACTTAGCATTTAACTAAAAAACTTTTAAAACAACAGGTTTGCGCCTTTGCTGAAAAAGCATAGTTTTGCAATCGCTTTAACAGAAAAGCGCAACCCAAGGGGGAATACCAAAGCGGCCAACTGGGACGGACTGTAAATCCGTTGTCTTAAGACTTCGCAGGTTCGAATCCTGCTTCCCCCACTCTTTTTTACTTATCTTTTTTTTATGACGATAAGGCTCATGTCATCTTTCCAGTCTCCATCGCCTTTCCAGCTCATTCCCTCTTTTATCAGCTCCTTTATTAATTCTTTGCTGCCATAGGTTGCAAATTCGGCTATTTTAGATTTTAAAGCTTCAAAACCGAGCAGTTCGCCAGTACTATCCTGAACTTCTGCAAGACCATCGGTCATAAGTAACAACGCGTCGCCGCGGTGCATTCGAAAAACCTTTTTATTGACCGCTACTTTCGGGCCTACCCCTAAAAACATTCCCTGGAGCCTGCACTCCTGCACTTCATTTGTTTTTGCCTGGTAATAATAAAGCGGGGGCATACCGGAACTTACCACTGTAATTAAGTCACCATCTATCTTTAGCAAGCTGAGGGCCATATACAAGCCACGTACCTTCAGGCTGTAAATAGCTTCGGATATTTGCCGGAGCAACTGCTCGTTTTCTATCTTTCCGGCCAGGCTTTGAAAATAGCTTTTTGCTGTAGCAACTAAAACCGATGGTTTGTACCCATGCCCGGTAGCATCACCTAATACCAGTATCAGCTCTTTGTAATGTTTGGCAAAGCTGTAGTCATAATAATCGCCGCCCACCTCCGTGGCTGGCTCCGAACATAAAGCAATCTCATAGCCGGGGTAAAAAGGTGTATGCCGTGGAAGCATGGAAAGCTGTAATTCCTGGGCCTCCAGGAGTTCTTTAGTTTTCCGGAAGTTGTCTTTTTCCACAAGCGAGCAACGCCTCCTCCAGCCTTTTCTTTTGCTCTTCCAGTTTATTTTTTGCCAGTTCAAGCTCACCCACCACCTGCTGCAGTCTTTCCACCTCGCTTGTATAAGTGCTTTCATTCCCCTTTTCTTCCACAGGAGAAGCCCCTTCTTTTTTCCTCCAATTCCTTTACCAACCTTTGCACAGGTTTTTTTTGCGCCTGCCGCCCGAAACTATTTGATGGAATAAGTTGGCCGGACAATCTGCTTAGCCGCACAAAAAGCAGCCCTATTGCCACAAGCAACGCAACTAACAGCACGGCCAAAAAATAAAAAGATAACTGCAAACTCATATGCTAAAAGTAAAGGCACCACCCGTGCCCGAATTGAGAAATATTTCAAGCCTTATTCCTCGCAAAAAAATGTCTTACATACAGCCTAACTAATAATCAAAAAGTACAATACTAAAAGTATAAAAGCAATTAAAACAAAAAAAAGCTCCGTCATTCCTGACGGAGCTTCTATATATTTAATTCGCTTAGCCTTATTTAAGCTTGCTGATAACAGCAGCGAAAGCTTCAGGGTGGTTCATAGCAAGATCAGCCAGTACTTTTCTGTTAAGCGTAATATTGCTGCTTTTACTTTACCCATAAATGCAGAATAAGACATATCATTTGCACGGGCACCGGCATTGATACGCTGAATCCACAGCGCGCGGAATTCTCGTTTCTTTGCTTTCTGTCACGGTATGCATATTGCATGCCTTTTTCAACAGCATTTTTTGCTACAGTCCAAACATTTTTTCTTCTGCCCCAATAACCTTTGGCGGCTTTTAGAATTTTCTTTCTTCGTGCTTTTGAGGCAACGTGATTTACTGATCTTGGCATTTTTTTTATTTTTCGACGTTTGGTGTTTCTTTACAGAAATCTTGCGTACTTAATGACAACCAAGTGTCCGGTTAAAATTAATTTACCTTAGAATCTGTTAAATTAAATGTTGAGCATGTCCTTTACTCGACCTTCATCTGTTTTGTGAACAAAGGTCATTTTGGTAGGTTTCGCTTTTGCTTGGTTTCTTTCTTAGTCAGGATGTGGCTTTTAAAAGCGTGCTTTCTCTTAATTTTGCCTGTACCTGTCAGTTTGAACCTTTTCTTCGCTCCTGATTTGGTTTTTACTTTAGGCATTATTATATATTTATTAAACAATAATAATTACTATTTCTTAGGGCTGACTTTCGGAGAAAGAATCACCGTCATTCGCTTTCCTTCCAGCTTTGGCAGTTGATCAACTTTCGCCATATCTTCCAGTGCCTGAGCAAACTTCAACAACAGAATTTCACCTCTTTCTTTAAATACGATCGTCCGCCCAACAAAATGAACGTAAGCTTTCACTTTTGCACCTTCTTTCAGAAAACCTTTGGCATGGTTCAGCTTAAAGTTAAAATCATGCTCATCAGTGTTTGGGCCAAATCGGATTTCTTTGATAACAGTCTTCTGAGCCTTCGCTTTTATTTCCTTCTGTTTCTTCTTTTGCTCGTATTTAAACTTAGAGTAGTCAATTATTTTGCAGACAGGCGGATCTGCCTTTGGAGAAATCTCCACCAGATCCAGTTCCTGCTCCTCGGCCATTTCTAAGGCTTTTCGAATAGCATATACTCCTACTTCCACATTTTCGCCAACTACCCTTACTTCGGGCATCGAATTTTTTCATTTACTTTATAAGGCTCTTCAACTCTCCCTCGAAAGTTACTTCTGTTGGGTCTTCTAATAGTTACCTCCTTTTTAAGTTAAAAAAATAGTTTACTAATGTAATAAAATGGCTTTGCCCAAATAATGTTGCAAATATAGGAATATTTTTTCTCTAAACTATAGAGGCCTAATAAATTTCGGGCTACAGAGTATCTTTTCTCTGGTTTAGCCTAAGTTTTCCTTTAACTTATTATTGAACAAGTTCTGCAAACGCTTCAATTGTCATGCTGCCCATGATCTCCTTCTCCGTGTTTCCGGATGATACCTTCCCTTCTTCCTGCTCTTTTTCTCCTACTATCAGCATATAAGGCACCTTTCTAATTTCAGCATCCCGGATTTTTCGGCCAATCTTTTCATCCCGGTGATCTACAAAGCCTCTGATATCGTGCTCCTGCAGGTCGCTGATACACCTTCTTCGGCATAATCGGCATACTTTTCCGAAATCGGCAAAATAGCTATCTGCTCAGGAGATAACCATAACGGGAAATTACCCCCACAATGCTCAATCAACACCGCCACAAAACGCTCCATCGAGCCAAAAGGCGCACGGTGGATCATTACCGGCCGGTGTTTCTGGTTGTCTGCTCCGATATATTCCAGTTCGAAACGCTCCGGCAGGTTATAATCCACCTGGATGGTTCCCAACTGCCATCTTCTGCCCAAGGCATCTTTTACCATAAAGTCCAGCTTAGGACCATAAAATGCTGCTTCGCCTATTTCTGTAACCGTTTTCAGTCCTTTTTCGGCTGCAGCTTCAATAATCGCCGTTCTGCTTTTTCCCAGGCTTCATCGCTACCAATATATTTTTGCTTGTTTTCCGGATCGCGCAGGGAAATCTGGGCAGTATAATCATCAAAGCCAAAGGCATTAAATACATACAGCACCAGGTCAATTACTTTTATAAACTCCTCTTTTACCTGGTCCGGGCGGCAGAAAATATGGGCATCGTCCTGGGTAAAGCCTCTCACCCGGGTTAAGCCATGCAGCTCCCCACTTTGCTCGTAGCGATATACGGTACCAAATTCCGCAAGGCGCACCGGCAGGTCTTTGTAGACTTCGGGGCTTGTGCTTTATAAATTTCGCAGTGGTGCGGGCAGTTCATGGGCTTCAGCAAGAACTCCTCCCCTTCATTGGGTGTTTGGATGGGCTGAAACGAATCTGCTCCATATTTTTCGTAATGTCCACTGGTAACATACAGTTCTTTATTGCCAATATGTGGCGTCACCACCTGGTCGTATCCCGCTTTTATCTGTGCTTGCGCATGAAATTTTCGAGCCGCTCGCGCAGCATGGTTCCTTTGGGCAACCAGAGCGGCAGGCCCATGCCTACTTTTTCAGAAAAGGTAAACAGCTCCAGTTCTTTCCCCAGCTTTCGGTGGTCGCTTTTTTTAGCTTCTTCCAGCATTTCCAGATATTCGGTCAGCTCTTTCTGCTTTGGAAAAGTAATGCCGTAAATCCGGGTCAGCTGCTTGTTTTTTTCATCGCCCCGCCAGTAAGCACCTGCAACATTCATCAGCTTTACAGCTTTTATAAAGCCTGTATGCGGAATGTGCGGCCCCCGGCACAAATCGGTAAAATCTCCCTGGTGATAAAAGGTAATGTTGCCATCTTCCAGATCTTCGAGCAGGTCCAGCTTATATTCATCGCCTTTTTCTTCATAATACTTCAGCGCATCGGCTTTGCTTATTTCCTGGCGGTTATAGGCATTCTTCTGGCGCGCCAGCTCCAGCATTTTCTTCTCTATTTTCTCCAGTTCATCAGCGCTAAACTCTTTATCGCCAAAGTCTACATCGTAATAAAACCCATTTTCAATAGACGGACCAATACCCAACTTCACCCCCGGGTACAAAGCCTCCAGGGCCTCGGCAAGCAAGTGGGCAGATGAATGCCAGAAGGTAGATTTTCCTTCCATATCATTCCAGGTTAGTAATTGCACCTGCGCATCTTTCCCAATCGGGCGCGTGGCATCCCACACCTGGTCATCTACTTTGGCAGCCAGCACATTGCGCGCTAAACCTTCGCTAATGCTTTGTGCTACCTCCAGTCCACTTGTTCCTTTAGGGTATTCTCTTACACTGCCATCGGGCAAAGTAATATTAATGTTGTCCATGAAAAAGTAAGGTTACTTATTTTGAATTTTCGGTTTAACTGTTTCCGCCTGCGGAAGGCGATTATTCTCCTCTTCCGCTTTCTTTGCACGGTAAATATAAGCAAGCTTCCGGTTAAGTTCATCCATTGCCTGTTTGGCCTCCTGGTAGCTGGTATCGATAAGCAAGGCATTCTGAAACTGGTCGCGGGCCGAGTAGTACATTCTTTTCCGATCGTACACCCTTCCCATTAACAGAAAAGCTTCTTTATTTTTATCTTCCAGCGATACTGCCTTATCCAGGTAGTACAGGGCGGAGTCGTAGCCATAGCCGTTGTAATGCAACTCTGCCAGCTTATAGGTAACAGCAAAGTTAGCAGAATCTTCCTTTATATAGCTATTCAGCAGCTCCTTTGCTGCCACATTTTGCCCTGCTTTTTGCAAAATTTCAGCTTTTTTCAACAACAAAGGCAATTTTGGGTCTGCAGAAACCTGCAGGCTGCTATCCATATAGGCCAGCGCCTCCGGAAACTTTCTTTCAAAAGAATAAATATCGGCATATGCCTGGTAAACCTCCTTTTGCCCTTTTAACCTGCCTTGGTTGGCTAATAAATACTCTTTGGCTTTTAAGGTATCCCGCTGCTGCAGGTAGAGTCTTCCTTTACTAAAAATATAATCTCCATTGCCCGGCGAAATTTCAATGGCTTTGTTTATATGGTTCAGGGCCTGGCTAAACTCTCCCCTCTTCTCGTATATCTGGGCCAGCAGCTGCTGCAAATCGGCCGACTGGTCTCCAAGTTGTGCTGCTTTTAAGGCATTTTCTTCTGCCCGTATGAGTTTATCCTGCGCAGCAAAAACGCGGCCCAGGCTTTTATAATAAGTCGCATTCGTGGAGTCAAGCTTAATCGCCTTCCGGTAATTTATAATGGCGTTTTCGGGGTTATGTAGCTTCTCCAGTACCTCCGCTTTCTTAAAGTAGGCATCTGCATAATCAGGATTGCTTTCCACTTCCTCGTTCAGCACGTCCAATACTTCCTGGTAATAGCCTGCATTAAATTTTGGAAGCGCATGAATTTCTTCCCTGTTTACTTCTTGTCCACAGGCAAACATGGCGAGCCCCAGGCTGCTAACCCAAAATGTTTTAAAGATATTCTTCATCGAAATAATAAAACCGCTTTTTGGCTGATAGTTCATTTTAGCCATCGAAAGTTAAAATTACAACAATAATCCAATATGAGAATCTCTCCCGCTTCTTTTAGTGAGGCAGGAAAAAAAACCCTTTCACCTTTGAACAAAAAGCGCACACGTATAATAGGGTCGAAAGGCCTGGCGCAACGGCCAGCGTGTTTAAAAGGTAATTCTGAAGAAATCTTCTTCTTAAATAGGCGGTTACTCATTTAAACAGTCTCTAATTTTGTTGTACTTTTAAATGGCCAGGAATGCTGGGCATTAAACAAACAGTAAATACCTATAAATAAGCTGGCAGGAAAAACAGCAACTCCAGCTAAAACCGTGTTAAAAATAAAGCCAAAATGAACCAGGCATTTCTTAATAAAATATACCAGGCACACCAGGAATGTCCTGACTGCCCTTCTCCGGCCTCGGTAACCCTGTTTTTTAACGAACTACTAGGATCACTCTTTCCTGATTTTGCCAGAAAGACCTTTAGCTCTGCGGTTGAACTTGAGCTTCACCTGCAGGAGTTGCAGCTACAACTAAGTCAGCTCCTGTTTAAGTGCCCAACCAATGCTTCAGCCAACAAAGAGGCTTTGGCAGCTGACTTTTTTAATCAGCTGCCCCAACTGCATACCCGCCTAAACCAGGATATAAATGCCATGTACGAGGGGGACCCGGCCGCTCAGAATCCCCGGGAGGTCGTCCGGACCTATCCGGGCTTTTATGCCATTGCAGCCTACCGGGTTGCCCACGCCCTCCACAGCCTGGGCGTACAGGTACTTCCAAGAATTATAACCGAACATGCCCACAGCAAAACAGGCATAGATATCCACCCGGCAGCAAAAATAGGCGATGCCTTCTGCATTGACCATGGCACCGGCATTGTTATAGGAGAAACCACTGAAATTGGCAATTATGTAAAAATTTACCAGGGTGTAACCCTTGGGGCCCTGAGTGTAAATAAAGAAGACGCCAAGAAAAAGCGACACCCAACCATCGAAGATTTTGTTGTTATTTACGCCGGTGCCACCATTCTCGGTGGCGAAACCAGAATTGGACATCATTGTATAGTGGGTGGCAACGTTTGGGTAACCAAAAGCCTGGCTCCTTTTACCAAGGTATATTACCAGGCCAAAATGTACAATGAAAATACCGGCGAAATAGATTTAGTTGTTTATAAAGAAAAGTCATGACCTTATTTGAATTAATTGGAAATACTCCGCTGGTGGAGTTAAAGCAGCTCTCGGAGAATAAAAATGTGCGGCTATTCGCTAAGCTCGAAGGCCAGAACCCCGGAGGAAGCGTAAAAGACCGCGCGGCTTTTCATATGATTAAGGGCGCCCTGGAAAGGGGCGACATTCGCGAAGGCGATCGGCTGATTGAAGCAACCAGCGGCAATACAGGTATTGCCCTGGCGATGATTGCCCAGGCCATGAAGCTCCGCCTTACCCTGATAATGCCAGAAAATTCGACCCTGGAGCGAATAAAAACCATGAAGGCTTACGGGGCTGAACTAATTTTAACGCCTGCCGAAAAAACCATAGAATACTCCCGTAAACTTGCCGAAAAAATGGCCGAAAGAGAAGGTTATTTTATGCTCAACCAGTTTGCCAACCCCGACAACTACAAAGGACACTACCTAACCACAGGTCCCGAAATCTGGCGCGACACCCTGGGTCTGGTTACTCATTTTGTGTCGGCCATGGGCACTACCGGAACCATTATGGGAGTTTCGCGCTACCTGAAAGAACAAAATCCGGACATTCAAATTGTGGGCACCCAACCGAAAGCGGGCTCCAGCATTCCAGGCATCCGCCGCTGGTCGCCCGAATTTTTACCCAGAATATTCGAAAAAGAGCGGGTAGACAGAATTATGGAAGTAAGTGAAGCAGAAGCCACGGAAATGACTCGCCGGCTGGCCAAAGAAGAAGGCATCCTGGCCGGCATGAGCAGTGGCGGCGCCCTACAGGCAGCCACTAAACTGGCAGCCGAGCTGGAGTCGGGGCTAATTGTTTTTATTGTTTGCGATAGAGGCGACCGCTATATGAGCTCCGCGCTTTTTGACTAAGGGGTTTATTAAAGCTCCGCTGGAGCTCAACTTTAATAAACCCTCATTCAATTACTGTTTTCCCAGAGCCCTCAGTAAAAAAAGGAATGCAGCCACAAGCCCCATTCCTTCCTCTTTTGCTGTTTGCCGGCAAGATAAAAAATCAGAATTTTACTGCTCTGAAACAGGTTTAATCTTCTACACCCTTCGTAAAGAAGACTAACTTCAACACGCAGTAAATGCCTGGGAGTTAAAATTAACCGGCTAAAATAGCATAGAAAATGTAACCCCTTCCAGCAGCAGTTAAAAAAAGGATTGCCACTTGATTTTAATACACGCTATGGCTTTAATTATTTAAACTAATCGCCTCCGTATTCAGCTTATTAACAAAATTACCCTCACCATAAACAAAATATGCAGAGCAAAACAAACAACCATACCCATACTTTTAACCTAAATTCTACTGTAGCTTTTTAACTGTGGCATAAACAATTCTAATAAGTTAAAAGTAAGCTTATGGGCATACAATGTATTTTCAAGAAAACGATGTAATTTAGAAACTAAAGAAACCTAAATTTTAGAAGCTTATAAATTGTCGCCAGACTCTAAAATATTGTTATTTCATTTTTCATGGCAAAACACTCCCTACTTACGCCCGACAAGCTAAAAGTTTTTGAGTCTGTACCAGACCGGTATTTGATTCTTTCTCCTGATTTGTACATTCTTACCGCCAGCGCCCCCTACTTAGCAGCCACTTTTACCAGCCGCGCAGAAATTGTGGGAAAATATGTTTTTGACGCCTTTCCAGACAATCCCGATACTCCACAGGCCCATTCTGTAAACAACCTTCATGCCTCCCTGCAACAGGTACTTAGCAGCCGGAAGCCCCACCAAATGCCCCTGCAACGGTACGATTTACCCCGCCCACCCGCCTTGGGCGGAGGCTTTGAAAAGAAATACTGGGAACCCTCCAACACTCCCGTACTCAACGAACAGGGGGAGGTAGAATACATCATTCATAAGGTAAAGGACGTAACCGAGCAGACAAAAGACAAGGACCAAATCCAGGATCTCACCCTTCGGGAGCAGGCAGCCCTTTTACAGGTAGAGAAAGAACAGGAAAAGCTCCAGTCTATTTTTATGCAGGCGCCGGTAGGAATTGCCATATTCGAACACAAGGAACACTTAATAAGCCTCATGAACCCCCGCATGTGCGAGCTTTTAGGCCAGCCAGAGGAAGTATTTTTGGGAAAGCCCCTCTTTGAGGCACTACCTGAAGTAAAAGGCCAGGGCTTTGAAGAAATTTTATCGGATGTCTTTACCACGGGCAAAACATTCGAAGCCCGCGAAATTCCTTCTTCCTTAACACGGAATGGGAAACAAACCATCGGCTTTTATAATCTTGTTTACCAGCCCCTCCGCAACCAAAAGCAGGAAATTACCGGCATCATTCAAATTAGTATTGAAGTAACCGGCCAGGTAGAGGACCGAAGAAAGGCAGAAGAACGGGAAAGGCAACTGCAACTCATTACCGACTCCTTACCTGTTTTAATTGGGTACCTCGACAAGGAAAGGAAGTACCGCTTTGCCAACCAGGCATACGAAGAGTGGTTTCCTTTAAAAGCAGAAGAGCTGCTTGGCCGCCCTGCCCGCGAGGTATTGGGAGAAAAAGCTTACCTGGGAATTGAAAAATATATGGATCGGGCCCTGGCAGGCGAGCGACTCGACTTTGAAGCCGAAATGCCTTATCGGGACACCTTTAAAAAGCATATTCGCACCAGCTACATTCCAGACGTACAGCAAGGCCAGGTGGTTGGCTTTTACACCATGGTAAATGACATTACGGAACAGGTAGAGGCCCGCAGGAAGATTGAGGAAAATGAAAAGAAATACCGCAGCCTTTTCGAAAGAATGGAGCAGGGATTTTGTATTCTGGAAATGATCTTCGATTCGGAGAATAAGCCGGTGGATTACCGCTTTCTGGAAACCAATCCCATGTTCGAAAAGCAGACAGGACTAAAAAATGCAGTTGGGAAAACAGCGCGCGAGCTGGTGCCTGAGCTCGAAAAGCACTGGTTCGAGATTTATGGCAAGGTAGCCTTAAGCGGCAAATCGGCCCGTTTTACAGAGGGCTCAGAGGCCATGGGCCGCTGGTTCGATGTTCATGCCTTCCGCCAGGGCGACCCGGACAGCCGCAAGGTGGCCCTCCTGTTTACTGATATTTCGGAACGGAAACAGGTAGAAGAAAATTTAAAGCGAACCAACTCCTGGTTTCAGCTGGTAAATCAGGCAACCCAGGATGCCATCTGGGACTGGAATTTAGAAACCCAGAAAATTACCTGGAACGAAGGGGTGCTGACCATGTTCAACTATAAGCCGGAAGAAGTAGAGCCCGAAGCCAGCTGGTGGTTTAACCACATTCATCCCGACGACCGGGAGCGGGTGGTTAACGGCATACATGAGGTAATTGACCAGGGCAAAGAGCACTGGACCGAGGAGTACCGCTACCTGACAGGCGATGGCGGTTTTAAAATTGTTTTTGACCGTGGCTTTGTCCTGCACGACGGAGCAGGCAAAGCCGTTCGCATGATTGGCTCCATGCAGGATATTACTGAACGAAAACGAGCGGAAGAGGGTCTGCGGGAAAGCGAAAACCTTTTTCGAACCTTTGCCAATAACATCCAGAACCTGGCCTGGATGGCAGAAGCCAATGGCACTATTTACTGGTATAACGAGCGCTGGAAAGAGTATACCGGCCTCACGGGTGAGGAAATGAAGCTTCTGGGCTCGGGAAAAGTCCATCACCCGGACCACCTTGAGCGGGTACGTTCCTTTTTAAGCGAAGCCTGGAAAAAAGGGGAAACCTGGGAGCTAACCTTCCCGCTCAAAGGAGCCGATGGCGCCTATCGCTGGTTCTTAACCCGTGCTTATGCCGTAAAAGACTCCAGCGGAAGGGTAATTCGCTGGATTGGCACCAACACCAATATCGATGAACAGAAAAAAGCAGAAACCTCCCTGGCCGAAAACATCAGGCAGCTAAAAAGAGTAAATAACGACCTCGACAATTTCATCTATACCGCCTCCCATGATTTAAAAGCTCCTATTATTAACATTGAAGGACTGGTAAAACTGCTCCATAAAAACCTGGACGAGGAACGAAACCTAAACCCCAAAACAAAGCCATTAATGGATATGATTTTTTCTTCTATAGCCAGGTTCCAAAACACCATTAAAGACCTTACGGAGGTTGCAAAAGTAGAAAATAATGCTGAGGAAGATTTGTCGGAAGTTTCTTTCCAGGCGCTGCTGGAGGAGGTAAAGTCCAACATCAAAGCACAAATTGATGATTCCGGCGCTTCCATCTCTTATGACTTCTCTCAGGCGCCTTCCGTTTACTTCTCTAAAAAGAATATGAGAAGCATTCTTTACAACCTTCTTTCCAATGCCGTTAAATACCGGTCTCCCGATCGCCCGCCCAAAATACATATATCCACTTCAAAGGCAGATAAGGCCCACTTACTACTCAGGGTGGAGGATAATGGGCTGGGTATAAAGGAAAAAGACCAGAAAAAGGTATTTATGATGTTTAAAAGGCTGCATCAACATGTTGATGGCACAGGCATTGGCATGGCCATTGTAAAAAAAATAATCGATAACAATGGTGGCAGAATAGAGATTGAAAGCGAGGTAGGAAAAGGTGCTTTGTTTAAAATTTACTTTAAAGAAAAGCATTATCCACTAAAGGAAACACAGCTGACTACAAATTAAAATTTCGGATTCATTAAAAGCTTCTCCTCTTTCAAAAGAAAAAATTCAAAATAATTTAATTGAGCAGGGAAGGCATCAAAACCTGACAAAAAAAGCTCTTTATGAAAGTTATTGATCATATTCACCAGCTGAAATCTGGCGCGCGTTTAGCGAAGTGTAACGCGTGACTTTGGTGAGCCAACCTAGAATTAAACCTTGCCTGGTGCTTATTACCTAAGTAAAATCATAAAGAGCCACAAAAGATTAAGTTTTCCTCTCTACCTGCTTTTTCTAATGGTACAAACGCGCTTGAACCCACTCTCCTTATCTCCAGGCAAAATCGGGGCAGCGGAGGGTTTCCACATGCTCCGGTGGCTTAAGTTCAGGAGCCAAAGCTTTCCTTTCTACCAAAAGCCGGCTAATTCAATCTATTGCTGAAACTTTATCCCTTCTAAGGCCAAATCATTCAGGTCACTTTCAATAGCAGGCTTTCACTACCCGTTTTGCGGCGGACATTTACTGGCGCCCGCCTCTCCTATTGAGTCGCCTTCATGCGCGTTGGCACATGCAATGTGGGTGCAAACTTTTTATTCATCAAAAGCAAACTGCTACCCGTAATTTGAAAGGGCTTAAAGGGGGAAATTTATAGCAATATTTGCAAAAGATGACCTCCCTGTCGTTGCCGGTTTTTTCTCTGAGGGCATAAAAAAAACCTCACCAGAAACTGATGAGGTTTGGAGCCTCCTGTCGGGATCGAACCAACGACCTACTGATTACAAGTCAGTTGCTCTACCAGCTGAGCTAAGGAGGCATTACCAATTTGGAAATGACTTAATCTGAAAATGTGTAAATGACCTTCATTCATTTAACCAATTTTCAAATTCCAACATTTTCAAACTTTCAAATTTTAAAATAGCCTCCTGTCGGGATGGAACGCCACGGGGCACCCCGCAACGACCTACTGATTACAAGCTTACCAAGCCGTGTCAGTTGCTCTATCGCAGCGGCGAACCGCAGCTGAGCTAAGGAGGCATTACCAATTTGAAAATGACTTAATCTGAAAATCTATAAATAAAAAATAGCATCTGCCAATTTTCATTTATTTTCAAATTTTTACATTCTCAAATTTTCAAAGAGCCTCCTGTCGGGATCGAACCAACGACCTACTGATTACAAGTCAGTTGCTCTACCAGCTGAGCTAAGGAGGCTTTTTAATGTGCTGATTATGTGGTGTGCTTTTGTATTAATTGATTCATTAACATTTAAGCACATCAGCAAATTTGCACGGCCTTATGCCGTTTTGCGATTGCAAATATAGAGGGTATTATCCTTTCTGCAAACAATTAAGCTAAAAAATAATACCCTCTTTTATAAGTCACTGATATTCAATTATTCATTTTCCTGTACAATCCGCAACTGGTCTTTCAGCTTTTCAAGTTCTGCCTCTGCTTCATCAATTTTATCAGTAAAATTGTTCTTCAGCTTATCGGCATTCTTGGAGCTGGCAAAAAATTCGAGGTTGTTTTTCCAGATGGAAATATCATTTTCGATTTTGCTAATCTGGCGGCGGATATTGCTTTCCTTCTGCCGCAGCTTCCTGTCAGAATCCGGGGCGCTTTTTATCCGGCTAATCTGGGTTTGCAGCCGCAGACGTTCTTTTTCCTCTGGATCAAGCTCACCGGCGGATTGCAGGAAATTTTCCATCGCTTCGGAGTAGGCCGCTTTTATTTTGGTAATGGCACTGCGGGGAACAAAACCAATGGATTCGTATTCCTCCTGGAGCTCAACAAAAGCATCTACATCGCTTGTTTCCGCTTTGGCCAGGGCATTAATTTTATCAACTACCTCCTGCTTTTTAGCCAGGTTCTCTTCAAATTCTTTATTCGTCTCCTTGCCCTGAACCCGCTTTTTATCAAAGAAGTTATCTGCCGCCGCTTTAAAGCGCTTATACACCACATCGCGTTGTTTTTCCGGCACAGGACCTATTTCTTTCCAGCGGCGCTGCAGCTCCTTAAACCGGTTGGCCGTTTGCTGCCACTCTTCGCTTTCTTTCAGCGATTCTGCTTCTGCAACAAGCTCTTCTTTTAACTTCAGGTTCTCTTCCCGCTTCTTTTCAAGTTCTTTAAAAAACTGGTTTTTATTGCTAAAGAAACCTTTGAAGGCTGACCAAAAGTACTTATTTACTTCTTTGGCCACCTGCCGGGGCAGGCCACCTATGGCATCCCAATCTTTTTGAACACTTAGCAGCTCCTTGGTCTTTTCATTCCACTCGGTTATCCGGTCGGAACCAAACTCCAGGAATTCCTGCACCTTATCTCCTAGCTCGCGCTTTTTCAACAAATTAGCTTCAAGCTCGGTGTTGAGCTGATCGAGATGGGCACGGCGCTTATCGTACACCTTATCTGAAATATCTTTAAATCGCTGCCACAGAGGTTCCTGTTCCTCGCGGGGAACGGGCCCCACATGCTTAAACTCTTCGTGCAGCTCCCGTAGTTCCCGGGTAGCTTCTTTCATATTCTCATACCCGAGCAGGCGTTCGGCCCGCTCAACAATTTCAAGTTTTGCCTCCAGGTTTTTGCGCCGGTCCAGCTCCTTTAATTCGTACAGAATGGAGCGGTTATTATAAAAGCGATCGAGCAGGGCATTGTAGTTCGCCCACAGGTTGCTGTTATAGGCAGCCGGAACCGGACCTATTGATTTCCATTCTTCCTGCAGCTTTTTAAGCTCTTTTAAGCTGGCATTGGTTTCTTCCGAATCAACGAGCTCCCGTAGGCGGGCAAGCACTTCGTTTTTCCTGCGCAGGTTCTCCTCGCGTGAAAGTTGCTGGTTGGCCGTATGCTTTGATTTCTCTTCTTTGATCCGGCGGTAGGCAGCTTCTATGCGCTGGTCAAGCTCATTTCCACGAAAATCGAAATCAGCTTCCTCTCCCCCTTCAGCTTTAAATTTATCAAGCGCTTCTTTACGCTCAGCAGCATGCAGGTCGTCGTAATGGTGCTTTATCTCATTAATTTGCCGATCGGCTTTGCGCCAGTCGCCTGACAGCACCAGGGCTTCGGCAGCTTTTAGTAATTCTTTTTTAGAGGCATGGCTGTAGTCGATATGCTCATCTTCCTCTTCATCTTCCTCCTCATGGTCATCATGAACCTCGCCGGCAGTTGCTTTGGTGTCGGGCTCGTCCAAATCAGGAACGGCATCCTCTTTAAGTGTATGGTCAACAGCAGGCGTTACGGGCTGGTCACCGGCATCAACGCCAGGGGCAGCAGCTGCTACCTGGGCCTCCCCCTCATTGTCTGGTAAATCTACAGCATCGGCCGAAGGGCTATCAACGGTCGATGGGGCGTAGCCCGGCTTATCGGCTTCGCTCAGGAGAGAATCCTTTGTATCTCCGGGAGAAGGGGTTGGTGTTGATTGTTTTTCCTGCTTACCTTCGTTTGCGTTGCTCACCTCCTGGTTTTCTTTACCGGAAGTTTCTTTTTCTTTGTCCACCATAATTATAAAAATCAGCTATTAAATTCAAAAAAGCTTAAAATCGACTCAAACAAATGTACTAATTTATTTAGTTTAGTCTTGGGTCTGTCGGATAATTTGATATTATTTTATATTTTCCGCCCATCCTTTTCAGGCATTCTCTCCAAAGAGTATCAGGCTGAGTATCAAATACATCTTCTGCTGTAGCTGCCTTATAGACTATCCATGCATTTTGTTCGAGTTCTTCTTTTAGCTGCCCTCTCCCCCAGCCGGAATAGCCAACAAAAAATTTGAAATTTTCCATCTCAACGGCTCCGGCATCCATTAGCAACAGGAGCTCCTCGAAATTTCCGCCCCAGTACAGGTTATTCCCCATATCTACTCCACCTTCGAGTTTGTCTGGTTCCCGATGAATAAAGTGCAGGGTATCCTGCTGTACAGGCCCTCCTACATGCAGTACTGCATCAAAACTAACCGCTTCTTCCAACACATCGGACCCTTTAAGAATACTGGGTTTATTTAAAACAAAGCCGAAAGATCCTTCTTCTCCATGTTCACAAATCAGCACCACTGTTCGCTGGAAATTCGGATCGGGTAAAAAGGGTTCGGAAATCAGTAAATCTCCTTTTTCAGGAATTATATTTTTATTAAAATCTTTAAAATCAATCATTATTTAAAAGAACTTAAAAATATGCTAAATACACAAATTTTAAGGCAAAATAATTAAAGCGCTCACAAACCTCCTTCAAACAGTTTTCATGCGTCCGTTCTTTGCCACGGACCTTATTTGATTACGGATTATCAATTAAATTATTACTTTTGTAGGCCAAAGTTTTAAAAACGCATGTATATTGCTGTTGCAGGAAATATAGGTTCAGGAAAAACCACCCTTACCACCAAATTAGCCAAACATTATCAAATGGACCACCGAATACGAGGCCGTTGATAACAACCCTTACCTCGAGGACTTTTACGAAGACATGGTCCGCTGGGCTTTTCATTTACAGGTCTATTTCCTGAATAGCCGGTTTGAACAAATTACCCATATTGCCCAAAACTCCCGCACCACCATTCAGGACCGGACTATTTACGAAGATGCCTATATTTTTGCAGCCAACCTGTATAAATCAAAGCTGCTCAACGAGCGCGATTATCAAACCTACCTCACGCCTGTTTAACAGCATGGTTAAACATGCAAAAGCACCTGATCTTCTGATTTACCTTCGTGCCGACATTCCTAAACTGGTAAGCCAGATTCAAAAACGTGGCCGCGACTATGAGGAAATGCCATCCGCCTCGATTACCTCAAAAACCTGAACCAGCATTATGAAGAATGGATTGGCAACTATACCATGGGACGATTGCTGATTGTAGATGTAAACAAGCTGGATTTTGTAACAAAGGTTGAAGATTTCGCCGGAATTGTTGAACAGATTGACCTGGAACTAAATGGCCTTTTTACCGGTAGCCTGCTTTAAACAAGCTACCAGTCTTTTTTTTCTATTCTGCGGAAGGTTTGCCTTGTACTACGCCTAGCTGGCGGCTAAGGAATTTAAGGAGATATGGAAGGCTGGTCTCGCTCCTGCTAAGTAGGAGCTGCTGAAGAGGCAGCAACTTTCCCTGGATCATGAGCCGGTCGTACAGAGCCACCCGCACATGTTTTTGTTTGGCAGGAAAAAGATACCCATCGGCCAAAAAATCTTTGAAGGCCTGCAGGCGCCAACCGGGCGATCCTATCCCGTAAAAATCCCCGGCTTCCTGTGGGGTTCCAAAATGCTTTTCGGCTTCGGGATTTGACCAGATGCCCTGCCGGCTCCCTGCTTTTACACATTCGCGCTCTGCAGAGTGGCAATGGCGCCGATACCCGTTTAACCAGGCTGGATCAAACTTTTCATAGATGGGCGATTGCAGGCTAATGCCTCTGTAGCGGTTAAACTGCAGCGGACCATCCAGCGTGAGCCGAACCGCTTCTGTTTCCAGCCCATCAGGCAAAGCAAAGGAGACGTTCCAGCAATTGCCGGTACCGCCCAGGGCGGCATAGCATGCTTCTATCCATTCAGCTTCTTTTCTTTTTCTGAAAAAGCTGCTGTTAAAGGCTTCCTGTCGGGTAAGGTAAACGTCCACTCCCTGCAGGGCCAGCTGCTCTGCCAGGTATTCAAAAGTAGATTGCTGCATTTTTAACTTTCTTCTTCCTGCTCTTCCACTTCCCAGGTATGATCGGACAGGAGCTTAACTTTTGCCAGAAATTTCTTAAACGGCTGACTTCTCCCCCACTCCGCTGGCCCTACCATCGAAAGCAGGTCGGTGCCGTCTTTGCGCTCATACAAAAAATAGGTATGGCCTATCAGCGGCTCAAAGCTCATTTGGCTGGTGTAGATACGTTCCGATACTTCGGCCCGCTTCTGAATTTCTTTTGCCTGCTCGGCAAGCAACTGGGCCTGGCGGTACAGCTGGTTCATTTGCCTGCCGGTTTGCTCCCGCATGGCCGAAAGGGCCCTTCCTTTAAGCTTTCCTGTGTCTTCGGGCCGAATTACGGCACCACCTACCGTATGCGGAAAAGCAATGAGGCCGGGGGTTTCACTTATCTTTTCCCGTTCTTTTTCCAGGTCAATTTTATCGACATCAATTTTATTGGCGTTTTTATTCTGATCTCTATCCATGGTAATTCATTCACTAATCGGTAACTCAGTAGACTCGACTGATTTCTCCTTTTTTTGTCCGGGAAAGGTCGTTCGCTGACTTATGTCGTAAGCAACAATTAAAACAAGCACGATAAAGATGAGCGCAACCAGCAGAAAAATCTTTTTAGACCTCTTCATCCTATTGTTAATTTGCTGCAAAAATAAAGGCTTAGCGGAGGGATTCCAATGTTTGCAGGAAAGATTCTTTCCTGTACTTCACTCGTATCCGCTCATCCACCAGCTCTTGTAACAGGTTATTATATATCTGAATTCCCTGACGTAAGGCAGCAACAGGAAGGCGTTCGTTTACACTATGAACACTTTGAATACTACTGAGCCCAACCGTGGTTGGAATAAGGCCATAGGCAGGGATGTTGTAGAATCTGAATAGGCTGTTATCTGTGGTAGCCGGAAACAATACCGGAATAACTACGGCTTCAGGCTCCTCTTCATGGATGGCCCTTTCCATAGCATCGAAGTAGCGGTCAGGGTTGGTAACTTTGCTCCCCTTTTCCCTGCTCACTACCTTTATTTCAATGCGTGGGTCGTCCAGAATTCTACTCAGGCGGCGGAGAAATGCATCTTTATTTACCCCCGGCTGCAGCCGGCAATCAAGGTAAGCCGTAGAAGTTGCAGAAATTTTATTTGGAGGCCCCGGAGGGTTCGTAATTGTGGTTACGGTAATGGTATTGGTGGTAAGAGCCTCCAGCAACGGGTCATTTTTTATATAGTTCTTTACAAAAGGCCTGAATATATGCCAGTTCATGTGCCGGATAAGAAATCCGCGCACGCCTCCTTCTGCTTTTCCTAAGCGGCGAAACATCCGCTTATTAGTGCGGTTAAACTCAAGATTCAATTTACGTTTATTCAGGCGGCTCAGGGCATTTATCATTACTTTATTGGCATAACTTGGCGCAGGGGTCGCACCATGCCCGAAGCTAACCAGCTCCAGCTCCAGCTTTAACCATAGAACAGACTTTTCGGCCACTGAGATGCCAAAAATTTTGCGCTCAGGGTCCGACTGCAATACATTCTGCAAACCGGCTCCTCCTTCGCCAAATACAACGGCAGGCTTTAACTCATCGAGGAAATTGGCCAGCACAAAACCGGCTCCAAGCTCTCCATTGTACTCTTCGCCCGAGAGGCAAAGCAGCCCTACATTAAACTCCAGCTCCTCTCCTGCATACTGTTCTTTAAATTCCAGCAGGGCCATCAGTTGCATTACGCCCAAACCTTTGGCATCCATGGCTCCTCTTCCAAATATGGTATCATTTTCTACCGTACCCGAAAAAGGAGGGTGCTCCCACACTTCCTCCTCAGCAGCAGGCACCACATCGATGTGGTGCTGAAACCACACTACTGGTTTATCTTCGCTTAGTGGATAAAGAGTGGCCGCAAAATTATAGCTGGCAGTATCGGTAGAAAAATAACGAACATAAAGCCCCTGCTCTTCGCAATAATCGGCAAAGTGCCGGCCAGCCTCAAGTTCATTGCCTGATAAAGAAGGAATGCGGATATAGGAAGATAAAAATCGTATGGCTTCTACCTCTTTAGCCTTTTTATCTGTCAAGGCGTGGCTATCTGAAGGAGGCGCCTGGGCCATCAGGCACGAAACGCCCATTAAAGTAAAAACAACAAAGAAAACACAAATTTTACGCACCATATTATATTTCTAACCCACTCTTAAATGTAAACTCCCGCCTAAGGAGTATTTATTTTCCGCTCAACCCAAAGGGCAGTAACACAAACCAGAAACAGCAAATAGTACCAATAAAGCGGCACCACCTTTTCATAAAATCCAAAACTTTCAGTAGCCGCTACCGGACCGCCTTTTAACTTATTCCGGCTTTCCTGCTCCTGTATAAACTGCTGGAGCCGCTCCCGCTTTTTATGCTGCCGCCAGGCCGGTAAAGCCGCCGAAGCAAGCACCTGAAAGCGGATGCTATCCGTACCCGGCCAATGGAGCTGGTAAGTACCCTCCGCTTCGGGCCAGTGGTAGGCCAACCACCGTTCAGGTACGCGGCTATCCTGTACTAGGGGCAACACCTGCTTTTGTCCATTTGGTTCAGTCAAAACCAGTTCAGGCTCTTTTTTTTCCGGCTGCCAAACCACTACTTCCTGCCGCTGTCCTTTTACAGCTGGAAAGCCGGCAGCAATCAGGCTCCCCGGCCTGGTGGCCCGGGTGGTTTTATTGAGTAAAAATGCCCACTGCCGGGCATAGGCCTCTTTTTTTGACTTTAGTAACAAAGGATAGGTTTCCTGCCACAGGCTTATTCCAAAAGTACCTAATCCGTAGGGGACATACAAAAAACCTTCGCCATGGCCTGCATCGGTCAGCCAATTTCCCCCTGCGGCTTCAAAATACCGAAGAGGCTCCTTCCCTTCCTGTTTATTCCCAGCAGGTTCAGGCCCCAGCGTTCTGCCACTCAGCTTCAGGGAAGGCAATAGCTCCCATGTTTCGCCAGGCAGCCTCCAGGGAGCGCCATTGGCAAGCACCAGCAATCCCATCCCTTTTTTTACGGCTTCTTCTATCAGGTGCTGGTCTGGGGCAGATAAGCCGGTAAAATAAGATTGATCCACCAGCAGTAAATCAACCTGATTCAATAGCTTCTTGTTTAAACCCTGCAGCTTTTTATCCGGAAGACTAAGCCACTCTCTAACATACCGCTGCGGGGCCATTTCTGCCTGGTAGAATACGGCATGCCCCTGTTCGGCCAGCCAGTTTTTCAGGTATTTACTTTCAAAGGTAGGGAAAGCAGTAAATAAACCTATTAGCAAAGGTTGCCTTTCCCCGACTTCAAGCGGTAAAGTAATGTACTCCAGCGTATCCTTTTCGCCCTTTTCCACCAACAGCTGGTACTGGATAGCTCCACTAACCTTTGGCCTGTGCTGTAGCAGAAAGGACTCACTTTCCGGGTACAGCATGGCCGAATCGAGTGGCTTGCCCGCCAGTAAAAGTTTTATATGGAGCGTGTCTTTGCCCGTGGTTTGCCAGCGGCCGTTTAACAGCAAGCGTTCCCCTTTTTGCAGGTAAGGCGGGTAAGAGAGGGTTTCAAGGCCTTCTTCTTTTTCTCCGGGCAGGTGCCTCAGCTGGTAAGGCGCCAGAAACTTCAGGCTGCCCGGAGAAGGCCCGTCCCCGAGCACACTTAAGCGGCTCCCGGCAGCCAGTAAGGTTCGCAAGTGCATCGGGTGGGGCAGGTATTCCCCTTCCGTTCCTTGCTGCAGGCTGTACACCTTTAATGAAGGCGCGCTTTTGAGCAAGCTATCCAGGCTTTGGCGGGAAGCATTCGCCGTTAACAAAATGGCTTCTCCTCCTTCCTGCGCTTGCCGAAAAGCGGGTTGCCAGATAGCAAAAAAGAGCGCTGCAACCGCAAGCAGGCTAAGCAAAATCCGGAAAATGGTATTCCTGTTGCGCCTCCTTAACTCCAGCCATAGGATTAGCCCTGCAAGCAAAAGGCAAACAATTGCAGAAGGCCATCGCCAGGCCTGTTCTCCGGCAAAAAACCAGTGGTTACTCATCCTGTCCTCCTATTTTTCTCATAAAGGCGGTTTCTATGGCTGTTCGCGGCCGGGTTCGGCTGCGGAATTCAGCTTCCTGGTCCGGGAGCAGCGAATACAGTACCTTAATTACTGCCTGCTGCGCTGCTGGTGCCAGCGGCTTTCCTTCTGCCAGCTTTCCGATGCTTTGCAGGGCACGCAGGTAAGCCTGTTGTGGCTGTAGCTGTACAATAGCCGCCAGTTCCTGCCCGGCCAGCCGCAGGTTTTCCTTTTCGGGCTGCCGGAACTGCTGAAGGAGCGGAATAAGTGCTTTGATGGCCTGAAGGCTATCGGTCGCCTCCTTGCCAGCCGCTCTGCTTACCGAAGCTACTTCTTTCAGCTCGCCGGTAAGTCTTCTTTCGGCTGGCTTTAACGCCGGCGGCTCAAAGCCGATGCGCTCTACATAAATACGGGTGGCCTGCTGTACTTCTTTAATAATTTCCAGGGCACGATACTGGTAAGGCAAAGCTTCCTTAGGCCGAAGGGTGCGCAGGCGAAGTTCCGATTCCCACATTTCTGCCAAGGCCGCTTTTAGCTTCACCTTAATGCTTTCTTCGTAAAAAGTAGCGCCTTCTTCGGTGTCGTGGGCATGCATAAACTCGCGCAGCAGCTCTCCGGCAGCAGGGCTTACCGGCTCCTCATGAGTTGGTACTTCATGGTCATGCTCCACTACGCCTGGCATAGCGTCCTCCTCACCGCTTTCCTGCTCCCCCTCTTCATGGCCTTTTTCTCCTTCCATATGGCCTACCTCGCCATAGCCCGACTCGAACTCTTCTCCTAAAAATTTTCCGTAGCGCAGGCGAAGCAGTTTCTGGTCTATGCCAAGATTATTTCCTCTCTTCTCAAATTCTGCCTCCGCCAGTGCCGGCTGTTCCTTTATGAGCTTTTCGGTATCGATAATAATTTGCCTTTGGCTCCGGAAGTAATCGGGCATAAGGTCCATGGCCATGCCTCCCATTTCAAAAGCAGATTGATTGGCCGTATCGAGCCAGTGAAAAAACCAGGTTTCGCTGCGACTCTGTTGCGGCCGGGGCTGCCGGTTATCAAAAGCCACTAAATAAAAATACAATTCATCGCCGGGCACCATGCCCAGCGCACGGGGGTCGAGGGTTTTGCTTAGCTGCAGCCGTTCGGGTTCCTTAGAAAAATCTTTTTCAAACCATACTTTCTCCTCCCGGAAGCTTACATTTTCGCCACTCCCCTGGCTAATCGTTAATTGCAGGTAAGCCTCCCCTAGTCCATAGTCATCGGTTACTTCAGCCTTAAAAGGAACAGGCACAGGCTGATAGGCCCTGCTATATTGTTCCGGCTGCACTATTTGCAGGTGCGGCGCCTCGTCAGGAACTGCCTCGAGCCGGAGGAAGTCTGTGGCATGGATATTATCGCCGGCATACTGCCAAACGAGCCGGTATAATACTGTCTTTGTTAGCGCCAGCTGTACCGTATGTCTTCCTTTGGCGGTGGTGGAAAAAGCAAGAGAATCTCCATTCGAAAGCACCAGCCAAACCTGCTCAGGCTTTTCAGAAAAATTTAACTGCCAGGTTAAGCGGCTCCCCTCCGGCGCCCGCAGGCTGGCGAGCGTGGTAAAATAAGCTGGCTGCCCGGTATAGGACGGTGGCGCCACCCGCAGCCTTCCTTCTGTAAGGGAAGGAATTTGCTGCTGCAGGGTTTCTGTAAAGCTGGTATCTGCCGGGTGCTTTACCGGCTCCTCCACACCCGCCTGGGACAAATCATTCACTTGAAAAGCGCCTGCAAATTTAACGAAGAGGCTACTGAGCAAAACGGAAATAAGGAGCATAAAGAGGGCATTCAGCAGGCGGACCGGAGGCTGTCGAAGCGCTTCTTTATTCAGCTTTTGTGCTATTAAATTTCGCTGCAGCCGGGCCGGAATACTAAGTTCTTCGGCCTTTTCGAGCAGCAACTGGCTGCTGTATTCCAGGGCAGCGTACTGCTGATTTAAATAGCGGGCAACATAAACAGCATCTAACTGAGTCAGCGGGGATTTGCGATAAAAAAGATAGCCGCTACCTAAAATAGAAATCGTAAACACAAGCTGGGTAGCCACCATATTTTCAGTAAAAAACCAGCTAAGGGCAGAGAAAATCAGGGAGCAGGCAAGGCTTTTGGCTGCCACTTCCAGCCATGCCAACCTTCTCCAGTGGCGGGTATAGTTTACTATCTTTTCCGCTTCCTTCATTTCAGGCTTGCCCATATCCGTTCTACCATAAATAAAACCACCAGCAACAACCAAAGCCACTCATGCAAAGAGGGTTGCGCTGCTGTGTTTTCGGGCTTTACCTCCGTAGCCACAAAAGGCTTTGCCTGGCTCAAAGGCATTTGGAGGTAAGCCCCATATTTTTGTTCAAGTCCGGTGGGAAGCAGCTCCAGCAAAGCAAGGGGTAGGCGCGCCAGCTCCTCCCGCCCAACTTTTCCAGGCAGGGGGCGCCTCAGGAGGGTATAATGATTGTTCCCTGAATCCTGTTTTTTCAGCCACCCCCTGCCGGCTTGGGCCTCCTGGCGGAGCTGCAAAACCGGCATGGCTTGCTCCTTCACTTCCTGAGGCAAAGAATCGTCGCTCAGCCATAGGAGCAGGTCTGTTCTCCCGGCCTCCTCACCTTTAAACCGCAGGATAAGCCCGGGCAGCTGCTCATCCAATACGCCAAAAGCCTGCCGGATAATTTCTGCATCTTTAGTATATTTTTCACTTGGCCTGGCGGCGATAAAAAAGGTGTCTGGCGGAGCAGGGTTCACCTTCATTTCCTCAAACAGCCCAGGCATCTCACCGGAAGAATGTTCGATTTCAATGTCCTCCCCGTTAAAAGGTTCCTCCCGCTGCTTAAAGCTTATCCGTTCCGGTAAATACTCCATTTCTATTCTTTGCAGGGAATGCTCGTTTTTCACCAACTGCACGGTATACCTTTGCGACGGGTGGGGGTATTCGGGCTCATTAAAAACAAAATGCCTGTGCAGGCTGGGCCTTTCCCCATTAAAATACTGTTGCAGGAGGGGACTCTGTATCCACACCGTATCAGTATGTCCCGGAAGGGCGTCCGCTTCCTGCATGATGCCCCAAATATCTATTTGCTCCTGCTTCCACCGAAGGGAATCTTCCAGGGGCGGTAAGCCCGGAGCAAGCAAACGTGCTTCTTTTCCTTGTTGCCCCAGGGAGTCGACCCATTCCTGGCTTTTTCCGCCGGCCATTTCAGCCTGTATCAGGAAAAGAGCAGTTTGGTTTTCTTCTTCGGCCAGGGGTCGCTGCCAAAACAAACCGGCCAATAGCAGGCTAAATACCAGAAGCAGCAGGCAACGGAGTAGCAGCAGGCCCACATTTTTTAGCTGCAGGCTGCGGGCCGACTGAGTTGTAGAGCCCCTGAACCAGCGGATACTGCCCGCCGGCAGGAGGCGTGGAGGCCGCCGGTTCCAGAGGTGCACGGCCAGCGGAATAAGCATTCCTGCGGCAGCAAGTAACATCCATGGTTGCCCTAATTCCAGCATAAATCAACGAATCATCTGTCTCTTCTTAATAAATAAGTTAAGTGCTTCCTGTGGCGGTTCACTGGTATTTATAAGTACCGGCCTTACGCCCATGTTAAGCAGCGCTTCTTTTGTTTCCCGTATAAAGTCCTCCATGCTTTCTCTCGACTGCTTTTTATCTTTTTCTGATTCCAGAAAAAGAATTTCGCCGCTCTCCAAATCCTGCAGGGCCACCGGGCCTTTAATGGTTTCGGGAGCCAGCTCATTCGGGGCCATCAGCTGAAAAACCAACAGTTCGTTCTTTCCTCTCTTCAGGCGCCGAATGGCTTCTACCAACTCCTCCTTTTGCTGGTACATATCGGTTAAAAAAACTACTATTTCGTTCTGGTTGGGCTGCTCCGGAAAAAAGGGCAGCTCCCCTCCCCAGCGTGCTTCAGGCTTTAGCTGGCTCAACACATGCAGAAAGCGGTGGATGTAGGCTTTATCCTGTAGGGGCAGTTGGTTACGCACCAGCTGCTCATTGGCCGCATAGAGGCCAAAATCATCGTTTTGCTGCCTGCAAATAAGGGCCATAAGGGCAATGAGCGCCCGGGCATAGTCAAACTTGCTCCAGTTGCCCCAGCGATGCTGCATAGAGGCACTGGCATCCAGAACAAAGCGCACAAAGACCCTGGTTTGCACATCGGCCTCCTTAACAAATAATTTACCTGAACGGGCGTACACCTTCCAGTCAAGCCGCCGCAGGTCGTCGCCCGCCTGGTAGCTTTTGTACTGGCTAAACTCCTGGTCGGCTCCTACCCGGCGGCTGCCGTGCACCCCAGCCATATAGCTGCTCAGCGCCTGCCTGGCAAAAAGGTGCAGTCCTTCTGCCGACCGGATAAGCTGGGGTACAACCAGGGGTTTTCTTTCGGGTTCAGCAAGGGGCTCTGTTATTTTAGTTGTTTAATTTCTTTGAGCAGCTGGCTTATCGCCTCGTCGCTGCCAATACCATCAGCTTCTGCTTTAAAATTCATCAATATACGATGGCGAAGCACGGGTTTGGCTACAAAGGCCACATCTTCGGGAATTACCGACAGCCGCCCCTGCAGTAAAGCCCTTGCCTTTGCGGTAAGCACCATGGCCTGCCCGGCCCGTGGCCCGGCTCCCCAGCGCACCCATTCTTTAACAAACGAAGAAGATGTGGTGGCCGGGCGCGTGGCTCTTACCAGCCTGTTTACCCACACCAGCAAATCGTTGCTCATGGGCAGATCCCGCACCATTTGCTGAAGCAATAAAATCTCCTGTGCCCCCAGTACAGGCTGGGGGCGCAGCTGCCTGCTGCCAGTGGTATTTTGCAAAATCATCAGCTCTTCCTGCTCTCCCGGGTAGTCGAGTACAATGTACAGCAGGAAGCGGTCGAGCTGTGCCTCCGGGAGCGGAAATGTTCCTGCCTGCTCAAGGGGGTTTTGTGTGGCTAAAATAAAGTAAGGCTTTGCCAGTTCATGCGTTTCGCCGCCAAAGGTTACCCGCTGTTCCTGCATGGCTTCCAAAAGGGCGGCCTGGGTTTTTGGAGGGGTTCTGTTAATTTCGTCGGCCAGCACAATATTGGCAAAAAGCGGGCCTTTGTTGAATTTAAAGAAGTGCTTCCCGGTATTCCGGTCCTCTTCCAGTATTTCGGTACCGATAATGTCGGATGGCATGAGGTCGGGCGTAAACTGAATTCTTTTGAAGGGCAAATCGATGGCCTCGGAGAGGGTGCGAATCATCAGAGTTTTGGCAAGGCCCGGCACCCCTTCCAGCAAGGCATGCCCACCTGCCAGAAAAGCCATCAGCATTTGCTCAATGACTACTTCCTGGCCAACAATTACTTTGGCTATTTCTTTTTTCAGAAGGGGCAGCTGTGCCACCAGTTCCTGAACATTTTCTTCGGTATAGTTCATTTATTGGTATGAGGTATGCGGTATCAGGTATGAGGTATGAGGTATGAGGTATGAGGTATGCGGTATAGAGATGGAATTCTCATACCTCACACCTTCTACCTCTTAAGCCGTTAAGGCATACATAATAATGTTGACGCCAAATTTGGTGTTGTCTTCCGCCAGCCAGCGTTTGTTGCGGTAATCGTAATCCCATTCGCAGCCATAATCTTTGTTGCTGTACAATACGCCAATCCGGCCATTTACTTCTATAGCTTTCAGGTAATCGTGTACCAGGTCGTCGCCCCAACCATTGAGTTCAAATGAGGTGGTCGGTGGGCCTTCCTCAAACTGAAAGAAAGAAGAGTAAATAGGATGTGATGCAGGAATCTTCTTCATGGCATCGGCTCCAAACAATTTTGCCATCTGGGCTTCGAAAGATTTGGCAAACAAACCATCGATATCATGATTGCAGTCATCGACAAAAACAAAGCCGCCCCGGTTTACATAGTTTTTAAAATTCTCGCCCCTCCTCCTTACTAAACTCCACCAGTTTATGGCCACTCAGGTAACAGAAAGGCGATTCAAATAGTTTTGCTGCTGTTTAGGCTTACTACCCGCTCCTGGGTGTCGACCGGAATTTTCGTATATTCTAATATTGAATTTAACAGGTTAGAAGGCATCCGCTGGTCTATATTCCAGTCGCCGGAATTATACTGCAGCCTGGTAAAGAAGAATTTTCCCATACATCTTAAACAAGAAACACAGACTCTCGTTCGAAAGCCCGGTGTTAATATTGTTACCTTTTGGAATTAAATGGCATCCGACAGGCTGGTAAAGGTAAAATCTCTTACTTTTAACGGGGGAACAAGGCTTCCATCCACCCGCTGTGGTTTTCCCATGGCCTCCAGGTTATTTAGCATGATGATGGGGCTTTCGTTAAAGCGGAAGTTCTTTCACCGGGTGTTTAATTTTCCCGTTTTCAATATAAAAGGTACCATCGCGGGTAAGGCCGGTGTACAGTAGCGTTTGTGGATCTACAGTACGAATGTACCAGAGCCGCGTAACCAGGATGCCCCGGCGGGTATCCTTAATCATGTCTTCAATAGCGGCATTGCCTCCTTCCATTACGAAATTTTGCGGAAAAGGCACCGGCTCTGCTCCTTTCTTATCGGCCCAGTAGCGGTCGTAATACATGTTTTTTACCACTCCATTCTCTATCCAGTTCATTTTCTTTTGCGGAAGGCCTCGCCCGACCAGGAACGGAAGGGCACTTCGCTATGCTGGGGGTCGCTGTAAATGTGTACCCGCTCATCTACTATTTTTTCACCTTTTTTGGTGCCTCCTCCTTTTTTGGTGAGGAAACTGCGGCCTTCGTCGGCGCAACGGGCACCCATGTTGTACATCATGTTCTGCAGCAGGTCTACCCCAGCCGCAGGCTCCAGAATAACCGTATATTTTCCGGGTTCAATGGCTTTGGGGTTGCGGGACTGCAGGGCTTTTTCAATGGCCACCTGGGAGGCTTCGTCTGCATTAAGCTTACTGAAGTCGTTGTAGTCGCGGGTTACCCAGCCGGAGCCTGTGCCGTCGTTCGTCCGCATGGTAACAGTAAAATCCACTCCGACTCCTTGCTATAAGCAAAAAGGCCTTTGGAGTTCATCATGCTGCTGAAGCCTGCCTGATCCTCCAGGAAGCCTGCCGCGGTAATATCTTTCGCTGCTGCCGGTTTTATACTCATCTCTGCCGCACGTGCCCTGTATTCCGGCTGTATATTGGCCGTGCTCTGGTAAAAGGTTTTACTATCCTGGTAGCTGTCTGCGGCTCGAGTGCAGGCATAAACTCCGGGTTTTCGGGTGCCAGCTTTGCCAGCTCCTGTGCCCGGCTGCACCACTTTTTGCAGCGAGGCGTCGTCGAATTCGTTAATGGTGCTGGTGCCTGCTTTTTTTACCATAGCTGGATTGGACCACCAGAGAAATATTTTGCTGTTCTCCGGCTGTGGAAACGGTATTACGGGCATAGCGAATATTGCCCCCATTGCCGCCATCCAGGCTCACAATAGTCTCGTCCGCTTTGGCAAAGCCCAACACTTTTTCCAGTATCTGCCGGGCTTCTTCTTTTGATAATATAGCCATTTTGTTGTTCGTTGTTGGTTATTGGTTGTTCGTATGGTTTTGGTGGCTAGCGCATAAAGGAGAAATGGCTGGTTGTAAAAGCTTCTATATGGTCATCTTATTACTTCCAACTACCCTCTACTCACTACCCAATACCCACTACTAAATGTTCCGGGCGGTGTTAATTACGTTTACGCCGTTAAAGCGGGCGGTACTGCTGCCATGCGAAACGGCGCTTACCTGCGAGGGCTGGCCCTTTACCGTCGAAGAAGGTACCGAACAGGCGGTAGTCCCTTTCGTCGCAAATTTTGGTGCAGGAGTTCCAGAATTCCTGGGTATTGCTCTGGTAGGCCACGTCATTCAGCATTCCGGTTACTTTACCGTTTTTGATTTCATAGAAGAGGGTTCCGCCAAACTGGAAATTATATCGCTGCTGGTCTATTGAATAGGAACCACGGCCCAGCGATATAAATACCATCTTCCACCTCTTTTATCATATCATTTACCGAATACTTCTCGGTGCCGGGTGCCAGCGATACATTCGGCATGCGCTGAAACTGAACGCTGCTCCAGCTGTCGGCATAGCAGCAGCCATGCGACTCGCTTTCGTTGATGATGTGTGCCTGGTCGCGAATGGCCTGGTAGTTTACCAGCTTACCGTTTTTAATCAAATCCCAGCGCTTGGTTTTAACGCCTTCGTCGTCCCAGCCTACGGCGCCCAAGGAGTGTGGCTGCAGCTTATCGGCAAAAATGTTCACAATATCGCTGCCGTACTTGAAGTCTTTGGTGCTCCACTTATCCAGGGTGGCAAAAGAGGTGCCGGCATAATTGGCCTCGTAGCCTAATACGCGGTCGAGCTCCAGCGGGTGGCCTACTGATTCGTGAATGGTAAGGCCCAGGTGGTTTGGCTCCAGCACCAGGTCGTATTTTCCAGGCTTGATGGAGGGAGCCGTAAGCATTTCTTTCGCCTGGCGGGCAGCGGCAATGGCATCCTCTTTCATATCATAATGGTTGCCATAGAGGATCAGACCGGCAGGACCTTCAATTTTACTGGAAGCGCGGCCATCGAGGTATTCATAGCCCATGCCCATAGGCGCACTTAAGGAGCCCGCTGGTTTTAAACTTTCCACTTTCAGAATCGATGGCCGTTACCGTAAAGGTTGGCCAGATGCGGTGGATATCCTGGTCGAGGTAAGAACCTTCGGTGGAGGCAAAATATTTTTGTTCATTCACCATGAAAAGGGAGTTGTTTACGAAATTGGCTCCCTCGGCCATGGCGGCGGCATTTGCACTAAGCAGCAAATCTACCTTTTCTGAAACAGGCACCTCAAAAGCATTTTGCTCAATGGGTGTTTTCCAGCTTTGTTCGCCATAACCTGGCACCGGCACCAGCTTTACCGGGTCGGTCTGGATGCGGGCATTTGCTTTGGCAATGGCCACGGCCTGTTCGGCTGCTTTGGCTATTCCTTCCTTCGATACATTATCGGTTGCGGCAAAGCCCCAGGTGCCATTGGCAATAACGCGCATACCTACCCCAAAAGACTCGGTATTTACGATGTTCTGCACCTTATCTTCGCGGGTAAAAACATATTGATTCAGGTAACGGCCAATCCGCACATCGGCATAGCTGGCCCCCTTAGAGCGGGCTGCATTGAGTGCGGCATCGGCCAGCTCTTTGTTCATGCGGGCATCCAGGGTGGAATATGGGGCATCGAGCGGCACAGGATTTCCCAGCATGGTTCCCGGCATCATCATGGCCCCGGCCCCTAAGGCCGCCACTTGTAAAAAGTCTCTTCTTCTCATTGTTTTTTGTAATTTTACAGAAGGCTGTAGAAAACCTGTATTAGTACTTTTCAGCAGGTTTAATAAGAACTTCCAAAGTTCCGTCTGCCGCTAATAGTATTGGCAAATTAAAATAGGCCAAAGGGTTCATTTTACCAAAATCTGTGGGCATTAAAAATACAAACGGCAAATATGAGTGCTGAACGGACAGCTGAATTAAGAAAGATTATTCATGTAGATATGGATGCTTTTTTTGCTTCCGTAGAACAACGCGATAATCCGGCCTACCGGGGCAAACCACTCGCTGTTGGCGGAAGCCGGGAACGGGGGGTGGTAGCCGCCGCCAGCTACGAAGCACGCCAGTATGGGGTTCATTCCGCCATGGCCTCTGTCCTTGCCTACCGCAAATGCCCGCACATCATATTTGTAAAACCCCGTTTCGAAGTTTATAAGAAAGTATCGAACCAGATACGGGCCATCTTCCTGGAATATACCGATTTGGTGGAACCCCTCTCCCTGGATGAAGCTTACCTCGATGTAACAAACAATAAAAAGGGCCTGCCTTCTGCCACCCTTATTGCCCGGGAAATCAGGGCCCGCATCCTGGAAACCACCAGCCTGACCGCCTCCGCGGGCATCAGTGTAAATAAGTTTCTGGCAAAAACAGCGTCCGACATCCATAAGCCCAACGGCCAGTTCCTGATTAAACCTGAGCAGGCATTGGAGTTTGTTTCTGCCCTGCCCATTCATAAGTTCTATGGAATTGGAAAAGTAACCGCAGAAAAAATGCACCACCTGGGCATTCAAAACGGGGCCGACCTTCGAAACTGGAGCGAAACCTCCCTGGTAAAACAATTCGGCAAATCGGGCCGCTATTATTACCAGATTGCCCGCGGCATTGATGCCCGGGAAGTAAACCCGAACCGCATCCGCAAATCGATTGGCGCAGAAAACACCTTCGCCGAGGATTTAACCACCGAAAAGGAAATGCTTGAAGCTATACAGCCTATTGCCGAAGAGGTGGCTGAAAGACTGCAGAAAGGCCAGCGACAGGGCAAAACCCTTACCCTTAAAATTAAGTTTTCTGATTTTGTACAAATTACCCGCAGCAAAACCCTGAACTACGCCTTTTCTTCGCTCGAAACAATTCAAAGTCTCGGAGAGGAATTATTAAAACAGGAAAAACTGGATGAGAAAGAAGTGCGCCTGCTGGGGCTAACCGTATCCGGGCTCGACCAGGGGGAAAATAATGGTCAGTTAACCATTCAATTCTAGGTTTTTCCTTCTCCTAAAACAGAGAAAGCCAGTGGGTTCTTCTCCAAAAACTACAAACAGACCTTATAATTTTCAGCTGCCATCTCCTGAAAAGCGGATAAGGGAGGAACCCAACTTCTCAAAATCCAATAAGAAAATTATTAAACATGCTTTTTTCTTTAAAAACTAGTGAATTTTTAATTTTAAAGTTATTTTTGCTTTCCTTCTGGTAAATGAAGATTCCTGCTCTTGTTGTTTAATAATAGCCACTAAGCTTCCCGCTTTAGTACCAGCCGGTATTCTATTGTTTACAGCAATCAGGGCAAAAATGCCTGAATTTTAAGATAAAGCATTGAAGGTGAAAATAGTCAGTGAAGTAGGTACGTCTTTTATGGAGTTTATACATTTAACCAACGGCTTATTACAAGCCGGTTTTATTTTTTCTTTTCAAAAATTTTCCAAACTATTTGGCTCCCTAATCTTCCTGCTAACCCTATCGGGTGGCTCTTTACTGGCACAAAAAACGACTGTTTCAGGAAAAGTAACCGATGCTATCACCAAAGAGGGAATTCCTTTTGCTAACCTTATTTTTTTAGGAACTAATTACGGCACCACCACCGACATTAACGGAAATTATCATTTAACTGCCCACGGCAAAATTGATAGCCTACAGGTTAGTTACCTGGGGTACAAAAAGAAGGTGGTTTGGGTAAAACCCGGCGCAAAAAGAAAGCTGAATGTTGCCTTAAATCCGGATGCCATTAACATGGCAGAACTGGTTGTTTACTCCAAAGGCAATCCGGCCCTGGAATTGCTAAAAAAAGTTACTGCCAGGCGGGAGCAAAATGATAAGAGGAACCTTACTGCCTATGAATATGAACGCTATACCAAAATTGAAATAGCCCTCAATAATCTTAAAACTGCCAAAAAGAACATTAAACTCGTTGAAAAAGCAGTAAAAGCACTGGAGAAACTCGACAATCTTCCGGGAAGAGAAAAAAACATTACCACCATTCCCCAGTCAGTTACCGAAACCATTTCAAGGGTTTATTACAGGAACAATCCGGAAATTCGAAGAGAAGATTTGCTCAAAACTAAAACTGTGGGCGTTGGCTTCCCCGATAACAGCTGGCTCTCCCAGGTAATGATTACTTCCCTTCAGCAGTATAACTTTTATGAAAACTGGGTAACCATCATGACCAAGAACTTCATATCGCCTGTTTCCACCTCCGGCAGCATGCTTTATGACTACTTCCTGGCCGACAGCCTTTATGTTGGCAATGATTTTTGCTATAAAGTAGAGTGTACTCCAAAAAGTGAGCAGGACCTGGCTTTTACAGGCGTTATCTGGATTACTAAAAAAGAATATGCTTTAAAGAAAATTGACGTAACGATTAGTGAGAGCGCCAACCTCAATTATATAGAAACCATTCATATTCAGCAGGAGCTATCCGGCACGGCCGCAGGCCCCTGGCTTCCTACAAAAACAAAAACAAGCATAGATTCTGAGAAATTCGGCGATAAACCAGGGCTACTAATTCATTCATTCATTTCTCAGAAAGACGTTAAAGTAAATGAAATAAAATCACCCGCCTTCTATTCTTCCAACCTAACCGTGGCCGAAGATGCAAACGACAACAACGATACATACTGGCAGGAACGCCGGCATATGGCCTTATCCGAAGCGGACTCAGGTGCTATTATTGCCATTCAAACGCTAAAGGAAGAACCAACGATAAAACTTTACACCAAGCTCTTCGATTCCTTCTTCAGCACCTATTACAAGTTTAAAAATTTTGAGCTAGGCCCATACCTTTATTCCTACGCAAACAATACCATTGAAAACCACCGCTTTCGATTGGGTATAAAAACCAGTCCTGGTTTCAGCAGGCAGTGGAGCCTCGGGGCCTATTCAGCTTATGGCACCAGGGACAAAAAAGTAAAGTATGGACTGGACATAGCGTATCTGCCCAGCAGGCTCCCCTGGACGCAGATAAACCTGCATCATTCTTATGACCTGAGCCAGATTGGCATTGTGCCTGAAGAAGACAAAGAAATTTACCTCTTCCATGCCGCAGCCCTTTTCGGCGACTTAACAAGAGCTTACTATTACAACAGAAGTGCAATTACACTTCTCAGGCAGTTGCCATTTGGGGTAATGACGAAAGTGGGACTCCGCCGCGAATATGCGCAACCGCTGTTTGAAATTCATTACCCGGATGTGAAAAACGAAGGAGTGAGTCCTATAACCAGCTATACCACCACAGAAGCAGGCTTCGAAGTCAGGTTTGCGCGCGACGAGAGCTTTGTACAAAAGAACAACCGCAGGGTTAGCCTTGGCATGGGCAAATGGCCCGTTTTTTTGGTAAAATATACCCTGGGTGTAGAAGGTGCATTGGGAGGACACTATGATTACCAGAAAATAAATGCCAGCATCGACCAAAGGTTAAAAATGGGTGTGTTCGGAAAAAGTATTTACACCCTTTCGGGTGGATACATATTTTCTCAGCTCCCCTACCCTTTGCTCAATATTCATTTAGGCAACAACTCCTTTTTCTATTATAAGAAAGCCTTTAATACCATGAATCGTTATGAGTTCATTAGCGACCACTTTATGGCCTTACAGTTCAGCCATTTTTTCGAGGGCTTTGTTTTTAACAGAATACCCCTTATTAAGAAACTGGGCTGGAGGTTACTTGCCTCTGCCAATATTCTTTACGGAGGAACCAGGAAAGAAAACCGGAGCTACAAGGTGGTAGATGGAGAGTATGTTCCTGAGTTTGGTTTCTTACAAAAAGGAGTTCCTTTTGCAGAAGTTGGTTACGGCATAGAAAACATTTTTAAGTTCATAAGAATTGATGCTTTCCATCGGCTAACTTATTTAGATAAACCAGGCGTAAGTCCTTTTGCTGTAAAAGTTGGATTCCAGGTGAAGTTTTAAGAAAAGGAAATCCATAGCTTCATACCCACACGAAAAAAGGATAATAATACGACACTTCCTGTTTTATTTTTCAGACCCAGCAACTTTGTATGGCTTAAAGGGTATGCCTTTTTGCCTCCTCAAAAACCACCACTGGCCTCCTTACCTGAACAGCCACTTCACCGCTGAAGGAACAGGAAGCAACTGCAAATTACTGCCCAAAATTTCCTATGCTGTGATGCTGCGATGCTGCGATTTTTACTGAGGAGAGAAAAGGGGGAAGATAATATTTCAAATTTAAATTGAAGGCGCTTTATAAAATTCTTAAGTGGCAAATTAAGATGCTATTAAGCAGCTCCCAATACCCGCTCGCAGATGTTAAAAGTTTAGTACCAGATAAGGGACCTACGCTTTCTCCGCCTCACTTTTCTGCTGCCTGATTTTAGTTTTACAGGAAGGATGCCTGCCCTACATAAAAGCTTCTTCAGATGGTGTCGCAATAACGGACAATTTCTTTCAGGTCTTCCAGCTGATCTTCTTTCAGTTTATTTTTAAAGGCATAGGTTTGCATTTTCCGGTAGATTTCCTGCCCATATAACACTTTTAAAGATTTAAATTTGTAGTTCTCCTTTTTGGTAAAAAGGCTCATAAAAACTTTTTTTGTAACATCCAGCTGGAATAATTCAAGCCCCTCCTCACCAACAATAAAAAGACTGCTGCTGATGCTCACTGGCTTTAGTGTCCTTTCCAGAATAGGTTGGTATACCCCCTGAGGATAAGGACCAGGCAATTTGTTTAGGGACCCAACAGAATAATTGACCTGGCAAAGATGTATCCCCTTAATTCCATACGCTTCATAACAAATAGTATAGTATTTATCATAGCTATCAGCAATGTACTGTATCAGGTTTACGGAGTTCATCTTACTTAAGAGAGCCGTTTTTTCTCCTTCAAATTCAACCTTAAAAAAAGAAAGATTTCCGTTTTTAAATGGCAGGGAATAATAGCGACTTCCTCTATATTCAAAAGAAATGACATCATCGGCAAGGAAGTACCGCACCTCACCTGCTTTATCTTCAAAGTAAAGCCATTCTTTATAGGGGTCATAATACACATAATGCTCTTTTGTTTCCCCGTCGGGGAAGGTAATGAGCTCATATGACCAGGCATTTTGTTCCTGTGCAAATGTTGTATGCGTAAAAGCCAGCAGGCAGGAAAAGGTGCAGAAAAAGAAAGAAATGAGTTTGCGCATGAGAAGCATTTATCTTGTTCGGAATCTTCGGAATCGGGAAAATATATCTTTCTGAAATTCCATCCAAAAAGAAAAGATTATACAGCCCCGCCTGCCTTGGACTATATAAAGCCTTTTTAAACAGCTAAAGTGGGCTGAGAGCGAGCATAAAAAGGAGTTTTGTCTACCGACAACTATATGTTATCGTAGTACTCGAAAAGCATTTTAAGGTCTTCGAGCTGGTGTTCCTTTAATTTATTTTTTCGGGCATAGCTATGCATTTTCTGATAGTTTTTTCTCCCAAAGAAATCTTCCAGTGATTCAAAGGCATATTTTTTATCTCTTATAAAAAGGCCCATTAAAACATCCTGATCAACATTAAGCTGAAAAATTTCGATTCCCTCTTCTCCTACTACAAACAGGCATTTCCTTATTTGCACGGGTTCTAAATATTTATCGAGAAGTTTGCGCGGGGCGGGATTGGCAGGCAAAATACGCGTGAGATTCAAAGGACCAAATCCTGCTATGGTGTAGGATATTTTACAAAGCTGAAGTTCATTACCCCCCTCAAAACCCTCACATACAGTGTAAACCTTATCGTAGCGTTTAGCCAGGTATTGCATCAGGTTGAGGGAGTTCGGCTTACTTACCAGGGCAGTACTTTCTCCTTCAAACTCTACCTCAAAAAAGGAGAACGCCCCTCCTTCAAAAGGCAGCGAATAGTAGCGACTGCCCATATATTCAAAAGAGACTACCTCTTCGGCTAAAAAATGGTTTTCTTCGCCTTTCTCATTTTTAAAGTAGAGCCGCTCATTAAATGAATCGTAACTAATTAAAAACCTTTCTTTTTTCCCTGAAGGAAAAGTAACTGGCTCAAAAGACCAGGAATCCTGCTCCTGTGCTACAACTAAAGAGGAAGCCAAGAAGAGGACAAGGAAGATATAGAAAGAAAGAAGTAAGGATTTGTGCATGAGAGGCCCAGGGTTCAATTCCAGGCCCTAAATTAAACCATTCCGAAAAATCATTCAAGGAAAGCACTTAAAACAACCCTCTCAAAACCAAGCTAAAACAACGATTTTATTACTAACGTTGAGGCTATATTTTGGCTTTTTCAGCCCGGCCATTCTTATGAAAATTTCTTAAAAGAGAGCAGCAAAAAACTTCCTCAACCCGAAGGTTCTAGGTAAAAAATTAGCGTACCGAGGCAATAGAAGTATTTAAAAACAGCTTATCCTTCCTGTTCCTTTATAAAATCACCGAAACAACCAAGTACAGCTTTATGAATCTCATATTCAGAGGCTTTATACAAAAAGTCTTCAGAAAGTACACAATATTCCATAAAAGCATCCAGCTTTTCTTCATCTTCAAGGCCGGTTATTTCCTGAACAACCTCCCGGTTGAACTTGGTAAAGATTACCGTTTCTCTTGCTTCCTTTACTTTAATTTCTGCTGCAAAGCGCCGACCGCGTTCCTTTTTACTAAACTTTCCGGCAAGGGCCGAAACAGGGCTTCCTAAACTAACAGCGCCATTTCCGCTTCCTACTTCCTGGTAAAGGTCCGACGGAAGTTGTAAATCCGGGTTTGCCTCCTCAGGGGCATCCATTCCTAAAAGCATTTCCTTAAACCTCCGCTCAGAAGGAAGGCTTTTTACCACCACTTCCTCCAATTCATAAACATTTGGCAGTAACTCGATTATATATAGCTTTTCTCTTTGCTCCTGAACAACAATTTTGTGCTGCCCGTAGGTGACAGCGCTAAGCAGGAGCGTATCGCCTGTGCTGGCAGGAAGGTTGAAAAAACCATTATTATCACTAACCGCCCTAAACGCCCTGTTCAGGTTGGTAACATGTACAAAAGGGATAGGGCTTTTATCTTCGCCATCGAGTAGCTGACCTTTAAGAAGGGCCTTATCGGGATTTATTTGCTGGGCCGACAACTGATGGCAAAAAAGCAGCATTAAAAAAGTAAAAGATAATAAAAAGCCTTTGTTCATAGCATTCTTTGGTTCCTTACAATACGTTCAGACCAGCCTTTTATTGTTAAAATCCGCCAATAGGATGCCTGCCCTGAATAGGAATACAATAAAAACTAATTTGTACAAATTTACTACTTACAGCAAAAATAAAATAAGGCGCTATTTATTTTTGTATCAGATGGTTTATCTTTACTGTATAATCTAATTCACAAATAATTAAACAGGCTCTTCTTATTTTATTTACTCCTGCAGACCTTCCTGTAGGATTCTCCCTCGTGCAGAGTCTTTTACCTCCTCTTTATGAAGCTTGTAACGTTTAAAAATATTATTGCTGTTTTTCTATATATTTTCTGTACGGCTTTTCAGGCGAATGCCCAAACCGATAGCCTCAATGTGGCTGCTGACTCCCTGGTGAATAAAATTTTAGTAGAAACAGCCCGGGAGCTTAAGCAAAGCAGGCAGCGTTTTATTTCCGACTCAATCCGGAAGGCGGAGCTGGAGAAAGAAATCAATCTCCTGAAATCGAACGACAAGCGAAAAAGAAATGAGCTGCAGGAAAAAATCCGCCAAATTGAGCAGGATGATTCACTTCGGCTCGCCCGGCAGCAAAAGAAAGTAGCCGAAATGCGGGCGATTACCCAGGGCTTCGCCGTAAACCCGTTTGAAGATACCCTCTTCTTCCTTTATACTAAAATAGGCCCTTTTTCACCCAGAGAGCGGGTAGCAAGAATTAACAAACACATCCAGGAGCTTTACAAGGGCAATACTTACGACAGTAGCGCCCTCCAAGTGGTGGAAGGAGAAGCTACTCTTGACCTCCTTTACGACAATTTAACGATCATGAGTATTGCCGACATGGATGCTATCTGGAAAGAAACCAGCAAAGAAAACCTTGCCACCAGCTTTCGGAATAGCATAAACGAAGCGGTACTCAGGCAAAGAGAACTAAACAGCCTTACCAAAATAATAATTAGAATCGGTGAAGTTATCCTGCTTATTCTGGGCATCTGGTTATTAATTTATTTGCTGAACAGGCTGTTTGATTATTCCCGCGGGTATATTGAAACCAGGCTACAAAAACGAATCAGCTCTCTGAAAGTAAAAGATTACGAATTACTCTCGGGCGTGCGCATTCTGCAGTCGGCCCTCTGGATTCATAAGCTGCTCAGGGTCGTAACAATTGCACTTTCGCTTTACCTGGCCCTCCCGCTCCTCTTTAGTATTTTCCCAACCACTAAAAACTGGGGCGATACCTTAATTGACTGGATTGTTTCTCCTGTACGAAACATTTTGGTAAACATCCTTACCTACCTGCCTAACTTGTTTACCATTATCGTAATTTTTATTACCATTCGGTATGTAATAAAATTTGTTCATTTCCTGGCCAGGGAAATTGAGGATGGAAAACTGGTACTATCCGGTTTCCACGCAGAGTGGGCAAAGCCAACTTTTAATATTGTTCGTTTCCTGCTGTACATATTCATGTTTATCATTATTTTTCCTTATCTGCCAGGCTCCGACTCTCCTGTATTTAAAGGCGTTTCGGTATTTCTGGGCATTCTCTTTTCACTAGGTTCTTCTTCGGCCATAAGCAATGCCGTGGCCGGCTTGGTAATTACCTATATGCGCCCCTTCCGGCTGGGCGATCGTGTTAAAGTGAATGACATAACAGGTGATGTGGTGGAAAAAACGCTCCTGGTTACCCGTATCCGCACTACCAAAAACGAAGAAATTACCATCCCAAATTCCTCCATTTTATCGGGCCATACCACAAACTATACCTCCACCAGCCAGGACATAGGACTTATCATCTATTCTACCGTTACCATTGGCTACGATGTGCCCTGGAAGGCGGTTCACCAGGCCCTGATTGATGCTGCCCTTCGGGCCGAATTAATATTAAAGCAGCCTCAACCCTTTGTGCTGCAAACCAGCCTGGACGACAACTACGTCTCCTACCAGATAAATGCCTATATCCGGGAAGTAAGTAAACAAATGAAGATATATTCCGATTTACACCAGAACATCCAGGATGTGTTTAATGAGCGCGGTATCGAAATTCTTTCGCCACATTACCGGGCCGTGCGGGATGGTAACACCACCACCATTCCGGGCAATTATTTACCGGAGAACTACGAGGCTCCCCATTTTCGGGTAAAACAGGAAGGGAATTCATCGCCAACTGAAGAGCCGGTTCTTATGAAAAAAAGGTCCTAGTTCGGCTTTAGCCTTTTTTAAACCAGAAAAACCATCGATGTGGCTCTTATGAAGGTTTTTCTTATTTATGCATGTCATGAAATTTACCTGAAATTGAAAATTCAAACAGTAAAACAGCCTGAAATTCGTCGAAACACTGTTTCCAGTTTCAAATGTGCGAAAGTCGAGCTTAAAATTTACAATATAATTTTTCCCATTTTTTCATCCAGGCTATCCACTTTTTCAAATGAGGAGTATTGAAAAAAGTGTTCGACCAATCTTCATAATTTTGGTACTGAAAGCTTAAATAGAACATCCAGAACCCGATGCCCAGGTAAGGAATTAAAGCCAGCTCCTATTCAGTAATATCCCTAAGCTCCCGGTATCCACCCAGAAAGATTTTAACATCTTTATCTGCTTCTTCTTTGGGCATACCTTTTATAATTACATGGAAGAAATAGTGAACCTGAAAAGACATTATGTCATTAACAAGAAGCCCTTTACCGGCAAAATCAAAATCAAATACCCTTAGCTGGTTGTTTTTATCGAAATGGAAGTTCTTCGGCAGGTAATCGAAGTGGCAGTATCCTTTGCTAAAAGAATCTGTTCTAAAAGATTCTATTTTTTCAATCGCCTTCCCTGCAACGGTTTTCATGTAATTGTATCCTTCGGGATAATCTATGAATGCAGATTCCAGCGTTTTAAGGGGTACTAAAATGGTTGAGTTAATATCATATTCCTTTCGCTCATTTTGGAGCCGCATACTGGAAGTGATGTTGTGATTAAAAGCCATTTCCCTGCCAAGGATTTTTAGCTGCTCCCAATTTAGGTCATAAACGACTTTTCCTTCTGCAAAGGAATACAAAACTCCGTACCGGTTTCCTTCAGCAGCTAAAAACTCCTGAATTTGATTTCCAGCCAAATCCTTTATCGGGAACGCCACCTTTGCCCCTCTGTTCTTTAAAATGTTCAGCAATTCCACCTCTCCTGCTATCTCCGTAAATGAACGATGGGCGTTCCGGTAAATCTTTAAAATATATGTATATCCATTCCCCTCAATTTTGTATGTATCGCTAACCCCGCGTATCAGGTACTTGCAATAAGTGTTTTCCAATCCATATTTTGCCTGGATATGCTCATTGAGCGCTGCGGCGGAAAGCGTTGAATAGCTGGTTTTGAAGAGTTGCATGCAGAAGTGCTTGTTTTAAGTGGATTTAACAGAAGAGGACTCTTATTGATTAAGGATATGTGTCAGGATTTCAATACAATAAAAACTTTTTATACCGGCAGCAGAAGCGATTCCCCGCCGGAACCGGTGCCGCATCTTTTCATTGACAGGATTCAAAAGACTTTCAACTGGGAAAAAGCCTTCCGCGCCTATCGACTGCCGCCAGGTTGACTGGCAAAATGTAATTTTACCTATTTAGGCCGCACTACTTAAATTATTTGGCTCATTATAATTTTACTTGGTTAATAAGCACAAGGCCAGGTTTAATGCTAATTTGGCTTGCAAAAGTCACGCGCAAGGCTTCGCTAAACGCGCGCCAGATTCCAGCTGATGAAAAGGACCAGTACTTTCATAAAGAGCCAATTATTCTAATTCCAAATATAGAAAATAGCAAAGTGGGTTTCATGGGTTGAGTTTGAAATGCTTATTTCTTCCTCCAAACCATTTTTACTGCCGATATATTATCTGTTTCCAGTCTTTGTTCTTGAAGAATTTCAAATCCATTCCGAAGGTAGAAGCCCAAAAGTGATTTGTACATTTCACCATTGGATTTCCGCTCCATATCATGATCGATCACCCAGCCATAAAGCTCCTCCTCTTCCAGCTGGATTCTCCTGAATATTTTAGTACCCACTCCCTTTCCCTGAAACTCACTTGCCAGAATTATGGCAAACCAGGTTTTATTATCTCTTTCAAAAACGAAGGCCCATCCCCTAATTCTCTCCTCCTGCAGGTATATAACATACTGCTTTTTGATTTTCAGCTTATTTAAATAGCTGGTAAACGCTTCTAAATCCTGAAATTTTAACCGCTTAGGATACTCCTGGTTCCAGAGCTGGCAAATTTGTCTCCTTTGCTCCTCCATAAGTGTGAGCGTTTCCATTATTCCCATGAAATTCAGCAATTGTAAAAGTTGAACCTTGGCCTTGCTCCCTGCTTATATCAAACCGAATGATGGTCATTAAATAGCATAGAATGGCAGGCAGTGCATACACCGCGCCGGAATCCGGTTAAAAGAAGCCTACTATTGAAGGTAGTTTGCCTTGCTCCCTGCTTCGTTATTTTTACACTCCCAGCTAGCCCTAATAAGATTAATTGCCAAAAGCCCCTTCGGCAAAGAATATGCATATAATAAAGGTACTGTACCTGATTCGGTTAATTATAAGTAGCCCTGAGCCTGGAGCCTGAACAACTCCGCATATCGGCCTTCTTTTTCAAGCAATTGCGCATGGGTTCCTATTTCCTGCACCTGTCCTTTTTCCAGCACCAGAATTCTGTCGGCCATTCGAACGGTACTAAAGCGGTGGCTGATAATTACTGCAGACTTTCCTTTGGTAAGCTCGGCAAAGCGAAGGAAAACCTCGTGCTCTGCCCGGGCATCGAGCGAAGCAGTCGGCTCATCGAGAATTAGCAGCTGCGCATCGCGCATATAGGCGCGGCCAAGGGCCACCTTTTGCCATTCGCCCCCCGAAAGATCGACCCCTTCGGCAAAGCGGCGACCAATCATTTGCTGGTAGCCCTGTGGCAGCTTACCAATTACCTGGTCGGCCAGGCTGCGGTTGGCTGAATTTTCGATTCGCCCCTGGTTTTGCCTTTCATCAATGCGACCAACAGCAATATTGTCGGCGGCAGTCATCTGAAAGCGCACATAATCCTGGAAAATCACCCCTATTTCCTGCCGTACCTCTTCCGGATCATATTCCCGCAGGTCTACGCCATCGAGCAGAATTTGCCCTTCCGATGGATCGTAGAGGCGGGCCAGCAATTTCACCAGGGTGGTTTTACCTGCTCCGTTTTCCCCGACCAGCGCCAGTTTTTCTCCGGCTTTTAGCTCAAAGCTCAAATGGCGGACAGCCCATTTTTCTCCCTTCGGATAACGAAAGCCAACGTTCTCAAACACAAAACCCTGCTGAATGGGGTTTGGAAACGGTCTTGTATTCTCCTGTCGCTTAATTGAAGGCTTTAGTTTGAAGAAATCAAAGAAGTCCTGGAGATAGAGCGCACTCTCGGCAATTTTAGAGAAGCGGTTCAGAATATTTTCGAGCGATGCCCGCATACTGGCAAAAGAGCCGGCATAAAAAGTCAGGTCCCCCACACTTAGTTCCCCGGCAATGGTGCGGTAAATAATAACCACATAAGCTGCGTAATAGCCGAGGCTACCTACCGAAGCCAGCAAGGCGCCCCAGGCCGCCCGGCGGGTAGACAACCGCTTATTGGCCAGGTAAAATTTATCGGACAACTCGCGGAAGCGCCCAACCAGGAAATGAGAAAGCCCGAACATTTTGATTTCTTTGGCCGTTTCATCGCTCGCGCCTGTAAAGCGAAGGTAATCGAGCTCCCGCCGCTCCGGGGTCCAGCCATAAATAAGCGAATAGCTGCGTTCATTAAAGTGAGACTCTCCTAAAAATGCCGGAATAACCGCCACAAACACCAGCAATATTAACCACCAGGCAAAAGCAACCAAACCGGCTGCAAGAAAGACGATGGTCACCAGGTCCTGCCCCTGGCTCAACACCTGGGTCATGAGCATTGTACGCCGCACAGTTTGCTGCCGGGCCCGTTCCAGCTTATCGTAAAAGGTGCTGTCTTCGAACTGGTAGAGGTCCAGGGTGGCAGCATGCTGCATGAGCTGAACGGAGGTTTCGTTGGCCAGCAAATCACCCAATAAACTGTCTGTTAAGGCAATGCCTCTGTTCAGCACATCGGAAAGAACAGCCAAACCAAACTCAGCCGCTACATACCAGAGCAGGAGGTTCATGCTCCCCTCTCCCCCGGCGTCGCTCAAGGCAATTACCTCATCAATTATAAGTTTGCCAATATAAAGGATGGTAACCGGAATTGCTGCCCGCAAAAACCGAAGGAAAATATTTAAAAGCGTGTATTTTTTACTGGTTTGCCAGATGAGCCTGAAGAATTCAGGCAGGTTGCGCAGCGCCGAAATCCGCTCCTGAAAACTTATTTTTTTCTTTGTTGAAGCCGCCATAGATGTAATGATAGGAAAAAACTAATGAAATTTACCGCAATTCCTTTTTTCTTACACTTAAGCCCTTCTGTAGGAACTGGCTATAATTATTAATTTTCCTCGATTTTATTTTCTTTATAAAAGTCTGTACTTAATTCTCCTTTACCTGAAAACACCGGGAGGTTTCTTTTTATTCAATTTATTCCAAAATCGCTCATTTCATTTTTCAGGTTCCTCAATTGCTTAATTTTAGGGATCTGTAAAACCCTGTTTGTAAAAGCAGCTATACCGGAAATAAAGAAGTAAACCCGTTTCATATGAAAACAAGTTCTACTACCACCCAAACCTTTCAATTTCACTTTTTCCTCATTTATATAGTGGCTGCTTTTATCAGCCTCGGTATAATCATTTCTTCCCTGGTACTTTTCAATCAGCTAACCAGCCGCTACCAAAGGTATGCAACAGTTACTGAACCCATGAAGTACCAGCTGCAAGCCTTTAATATTGATGTAAATAAGCAGGAAGCCCTTTACCAGACCTACCTCCTCACCGGCGAAGAAAATGCTCAAAAAGATGCGACTGAGCTCCTTCATAAAAAGCTTCCTTCAAGAATAAAACTGATGGAGGGTTATTCAGCAAAACTGGATGATGCCAAACTGAAAATTAAGGTAAAAGAGTTGGAGGAAAAACTTGCAAAGTTACAGGAAACCAGTAAGCGGTTTGATTATTCTTCTGCCTCCTCCTCCACCGACCAAATCATCACCTTTAATAAAGGCGTTCAGGCAAGCAGCAATCTTTTAAAGGAACTGAATAGCTACCTGTATGAACAGCACAGCGATGGATTTAGCATGACGATTGAAAAGCTTCAGAAAAGTCAGTACTGGATATTGTCTTTTTTTATTCTTCTTATGGGCGCTTTTTACTGGGTAGTGCGAAAAACACGCGGGTTCATTCTCAGCCGTATAAAGGAGCTTGAAAGCCAAATCAGTGAAATTGCCAAAGGCAACATTCCGCAGGAACTTTCTGTACCCGCCAATGAACTAAAAACGATTGTTGAATCGGTAAACTACCTGCTCCAGAACCTGCGGAACGTAAAAGAATTTTCGCTACAGGTGGGCAAAGGCGATTTCGACACCAACATAAGTGTATTTGACAACCAGGGGGAACTTGGTTCTGCTCTGGCCGGTATGCGCAACAGCCTTAAAGAAGTTTCGGCCGAAGATAAGCAGCGTAACTGGGTAAACCAGGGACTGGCCCAGTTTCACAGCCTCATTCGCCAGCACAACCAGGACCTTGGAGAGCTTTGTTATGCCGTACTTTCCCAGCTTATTCAATATGTAAATGCCAACCAGGGCGGTGTTTTTATTGTGCAGGAAGATGATCAGCAAAAACTCCTTCAGCTGGAAGCAAGCTATGCCTATAGCCGGAAGAAATACCAGGAAAAAGTTCTGCAGCCAGGCCAGGGCCTTGCAGGCCAGGCTTACCTGGAGAAAGAAGCCATTTATCTGAAAGAAATTCCTTCCGACTATGTAAGAATTACCTCTGGCTTAGGGGAGGCTCCTCCAACTACTATTCTAATCCAGCCGCTTATTGTAAATGAGCAGGTGGTAGGCGTAATGGAGCTGGCTGCTTTCCACGACTTACCACTCTATGTTCAGCAGTTTATAGAAAAAGTGGCAGAGTCTTTAGGGGCAGCTGTAGCCACCGCCCGCACCAATGAACGCAACAATTCCATCCTCCAGGAATCGCAGGAACTTACCGAGCAGCTGCGGGCCCAGGAAGAAGAGCTGCGCCAGAATACAGAGGAGCTCCAGGCAACGCAGGAAGAGATGGAACGCTTCATCAGGGAACTCCAGACAGAAAATCAGCAGCTTAAAGAAACTGCCTCAAAGAATTCATACTAATTTATAATCTGCCGTTTAGGAAACGCCTATCTTTATGTAGATTTGTATAAAAACCAGCGGTTTCATGACAAAGGAAGAGGCTAAAAGCGCAATTACAGAGCTCAAAAACCAGATTAACTATTATAATGAGCAGTATTACCAGCACGACCATTCTGTAGTTTCAGATTATGAATTTGACCAGAAACTGGAGGAGCTGATTGCCCTGGAGGAAAGTTTTCCTGAGTACAAAACAACCGATTCGCCCAGCCAGCGGGTCGGCGGCACCATTACAAAAAACTTTGAAACCGTATACCACCGTTTTCCCATGCTTTCGCTGGGCAATACTTATTCGGAAGAAGACCTGCTGGACTTTGACAAGCGGGTACAAAAAAGCCTGGGCACCGAAGCTTACGAATATTTTTGTGAACTGAAGTTTGATGGAGTAGCCCTGAGCCTGACTTATGAAAACGGTCTTTTGGTACAGGGCGCCACCCGGGGCGACGGCGTACGGGGCGATAATATTACTGCCAACGCAAGAACCATCCGCAACATTCCATTAAAGGTGGAGGGTGTTGGTTTACCCGATACCTTTGAAGTGCGGGGCGAAGTTTTTATGCCCCTGGCTTCTTTTAACGCTATAAATAAAGAGCGGGAAGAAAAAGGCGAAGCGCTGCTGGCAAACCCGCGAAATGCAGCCTCCGGAACGCTCAAAATGCAGGACAGCTCCATAGTAGCTAAGCGAAAGCTCGATTGCTATGTTTACTCCCTGCTAACCGATGAGCCGGTAACGGAGACCCATGCCGAATCTATAACTTTGCTGCAACAGGCAGGATTTAATGTTTCCCCTACTTTTCGCAAGTGCGGCACCATACAGGAGGTTATCAGCTACATTGCCGACTGGGAACTTAAGCGCCTGGAGCTGCCGCTGGAAACCGACGGCATTGTTATAAAAGTAAACAGCCAGGCACAGCAGGAAGAATTAGGCTTTACAGCAAAAAGTCCTCGCTGGGCCATTGCCTACAAATACAAATCGGAGAGTGCTGCTACCCGTTTAATTGATATTGAGTACAATGTAGGCCGCACCGGGGCAGTTACCCCGGTTGCTCACCTTGAGCCGGTTGCCCTGGCAGGAACGGTTGTTAAGCGGGCTTCCATTCACAATGCAAACTTTATTGCAGAGCTTGACCTCAGAATCGGCGATACTGTTTTTGTAGAAAAAGGTGGTGAGATAATTCCTAAAATTACCGGCGTAGAATTTGAGAAAAGAGAAGCTGGCACTCCTGAGCTCGTTTACCCCAGCGAATGCCCTGCCTGCGGTACCCCTCTGGTTCGGGAAGAAGGAGAAGCGGCCCACTACTGCCCTAACGAAAAAGGTTGTCCGCCTCAGATAAAGGCACGCTTTGAGCATTTTATTCAAAGAAAAGCCATGAACATCGATGGCCTGGGAGAGCGAACCATTGAAGCCCTGCTCGAAAAAGGGCTCATACACACCGTAGCCGATTTATACCGCTTAACGTATGAGGAGGTATATGCGCTGGAAGGTTTCAAAGACCAGTCAAGCCGCAACCTGCTGGCAGGCATCGAAAATTCAAAAAAAGCGCCCTTCGAAAGTGTTCTTTTTGCCATAGGAATTCGTTATGTTGGTCGAACAGTAGCCGAAAAACTGGCCTGCCATTTTAAAAATATGGATACCCTGGCCCAGGCAAGCCATGAGGAACTAATTGCCGTACCGGAAATTGGGGAGCGTATAGCCCAAAGTGTGCAGGCTTACTTCCGTAAACCGGAACACCAGGAACTGATAGAAGAGCTGAAAGCCGCTGAACTGAATTTTGAGGTAAGCCAGGAAGAGGAAAATATTTCGGATGTTTTGGAAGGAAAGTCTTTTGTGGTAAGTGGGGTGTTTGAACATTTTGGACGCGATGAAATAAAAAATACGGTTAAAGCTTATGGCGGCAAAGTTGTTTCTTCTATTTCTGCAAAATTAGATTATCTTTTAGCAGGAGATAAAATGGGACCAGCAAAAAAAGAAAAAGCAGAATCGTTACAAGTTCGTATATTGTCAGAAGATGAATTCAGAAACATGATTGGCCTGGGAAATTAATGCAATATTTACATCAAACCCTAATCCCGTACCGCACCAAAGGCATGCTAAAGCAGAGCCTCAGCGCCCGCAAAAGCATGAACTACCGGGAAGCCCGTAAAGTAGGCGTCCTGTTCAGCATGAACAGCCTGGAGGATTTTGAATCTATCCGAAGCTTCGAAGCAAAATTAAAGAAAGATGGCAAAGAGGTTGTGGTACTTTGCTATCTTCCAAAAAATGTAGAAAATTTCGATTTTCACTACGACTTCTTTACCAACAAAGACTTTAACTTTTGGGGAAGTGTACAGGCCGAAAATGTACAAAAATTTTTGCAGCAGTCGTTCGATATTCTTATTTGCCTCGACCGGGAACCTAATTTTTATTTAGAATACCTGCTGGCAGCCACCAAAGCACGTTTTCGTGTGGGGGCCCACAGCCCTCAAAGAGAAGCGTTATTTGAGCTAATGATTAGGCAGTCGGAAGGCAAAGAAATTAAAGAATTAATACAGCAGATAATCCATTATACCAACGAGTTGTGATGCACGATAAATTTAAAGGTGTTGGGGTAGCCCTCGTTACTCCTTTTACAGAGCAGGGAACGGTAGATTACAATGCACTGGGACGGCTTTTAACCTATACCGCCCAGGGTGGCGTAGACTATTATGTTGTTCATGGCACTACCGGAGAAGCCGTAACAACCACTGCAGCGGAAAAAGCAGCCATACTTGAATATGTACTAAAGAATAACCCAAAGCAATTACCTGTTATGTATGGCCTGGGAGGGAATAACACCAGGGTCTTGCAGGACGAACTTCAGCAGCTTAATTTAGATGGAGTGGATGCCATCCTTTCGGCAAGCCCTGCGTATAGCCTACCTACCCAGGAAGGAATTTACCAGCATTATGTAGCACTGGCCGAAGTATCGCCAAAACCTGTATTCATTTACAATGTTCCCGCTCGCACAGCAAAGAACATCAGTGCAGAAACCACTTTGCGCCTGGCTAAACACAAGAATATTGCAGGCATTAAGGAAGCTTCTAAAGACCTGGTGCAATGCATGGAAATTGCCCGCAAAAAGCCTGAGGACTTCCTGCTCATTAGTGGAGATGATATGCTTACCATTCCGCTTACCTCTATTGGTGGTGCCGGGGTTATTTCTGTTCTCGCCAATGGCCTTCCATCTCTTTTTTGTAAAATGGCGCACGAATCACTGGCAGGCAATTACCAAAAGGCGCAGGAAGCACTCTTCCAGCTGCTGGATGTAAACAGCCTCCTGTATTGCGAAGGAAATCCGGTGGGTATAAAGCAGGTACTTAAAGAAATGGAAGTATGTGAGCCCCAGGTTCGTTTGCCGCTTATTAAAGCCAGCAGCAATCTGATTGCAGACTTAAAGATTGCCCTTTCAAATATTGCAGAAAAGTAAAATCTATCCTGTTTTCATTCGTCTTTGGGAATAGAAAAGGGTCAAGCCAAACCATATTAGCATGCGGTCTGTAACCAAAGCAGCCCGCATTTTTTGCAGGAATGTCCCCTATCCACCGCTCTACAATTACGTTTTACCACACAAATCTTATAGAACAAATAGGAAACTATGGCTATCCGAAGAATTTATGGGGCCACCTATGCCTGGAGGAGAAGAATCTACCTGAAGAACAGCTTTTGCACGTAACAGAAAAAGTCTCCCGTAGCAAGGCACGAAGCTGTTAAAGAAGTACCCTATGAAGGCAGGAGGAGTTGGAAGCTTAGCCTTTGCGTATACCCTTCAGTAAGAAAAGGCAAATTGTAAGTTTGCTTTGGATGACAAAAAAAGCGACAATTCTTCATTGTCGCTTTTCTTATTTTTTCGAAAAAAAATTACTTTATCTTAAAGTAGCTTATATTAACTAGCCTGATTTTTCTTCTCCTGAACTTCAATTCTGATCTCCTGTGCCAGGTTTTTAAGTTCCTGCATTCCCTTACGAACCCGAGTACCAGCAGCCTGGTTTTCTTTGTCATAGAATTTCTGGAAGTCACCTTCCAGTGACATTACTAGATCTCTGATTTGGTCAAAACGTTTCATACGAGTCGAAATTTGGTTTAATTGATAAAAGTTTCAATGTTATGGTTAGCAATATAATTAAATAGTTTAATAAAAAGCAAAGATAGATCTATTTTTAAGCGTCAAAACCTGCCATTTGAGCGGCATATTCGTGGTTTTTGTACTCGCCGGTATCCAGTTTGCGTTTTATCTCCGAAAATGCGTGGATAGTCTCCTCTACATCTGCAATACTATGTGCGGCAGTTGGTATTAAGCGAAGCATAATCACATCTTTCGGCACTACCGGATAAATTACCACAGAGCAGAAAATGTTGTAGTTCTCACGCAGGTCCTTATTCAGAATCGTAGCTTCGCTCAGGGCGCCTTTCAGCAGCACAGGAGTTACCGGCGATTCGGTTGTACCAATGTTTAAACCTCTTTCTTTTAAACCACTTTGCAGGGCATTTACCACCTTCCAAAGGTTTTCCTTATGCTCCGGCTCATCGCGAAGCATTTGAAGGCGTTTAAGGCCACCTTCTACGTAAATCATTGGAAGGGATTTGGCAAAAATCTGCGAGCGCATGTTATACTTCAGGTAATCGATAATTCCTTTATCGCCTGCTACAAAAGCACCAATCCCTGCCATGGATTTGGCAAAGGTGGAGAAATAAAGATCGATCTCATCCTGCACGCCTAATTCTTCTCCAGCACCTGCACCGGTTTTACCCATGGTCCCAAAACCATGCGCATCATCAATCAGGAGGCGGAAGTTATACTTCTTCTTAAGGGCAACAATTTCTTTTAGTTTACCCATATTGCCCGACATGCCAAATACCCCTTCGGTAATTACCAGAATACCGCCTCCGGTTTCGCTGGTAAGGCGCTCGGCACGCTTAAGCTGCTTTTCAAGGTTTTCGACATCGTTGTGCGGGAATACAAATCGCTTACCCATGTGTAAACGAACTCCGTCTACGATACAGGCATGAGACTCTCCGTCATATACAATAACATCTTTACGGTCGACCAGGGCTTCTATAATGGATAAAATTCCCTGGTATCCAAAGTTTAGTAAGAAAGAAGATTCTTTCTTTACAAAGCTGGCTAATTCCTGCTCTAATTTTAAGTGAAGGTCGGTATTCCCCGACATCATTCTTGCTCCCATCGGATAAGCCGCCCCCCAGCGGGCCGCTGCATCGGCATCTGCCTTGCGCACCTCCGGGTGGTTTGCCAGTCCCAGGTAGTTGTTCAAACTCCAGGTAAGCACTTCTTTACCTCTCCACAACATTCGTGGAGCAATCTCGCCTTCCAGTTTAGGAAACATGAAATAGCCTTCGTCCACTTCCGAGTGTCTTCCAAGTGGTCCTCGGTCCTGCAATAGTTTTTCAAATAGATCCACAACCAATATTCTTTAAGTTGTACAATTTTTGCGTTCTTCGCACTTCAACAATCAAAAGTAGAATTAATTCCCGACTGTTCAAAAATACGCTATAAAAAACCACTTAAATATTCGATATTTACATAATATTTTTTAGCATTGTACAGCTTTTTAAACAATTTTTATTCTATTTACAAGCCAAATTATGCCGGAAATCAAGAAACTATTGGTAGCCAACCGGGGAGAAATTGCCCTGCGGGTGATCCGTTCTGCCAGAGAATTGGGGATTAAAACCGTAGCCGTTTATAGCGAAGCCGACCGAAATGCGCTCCATGTTAAATATGCCGATGAAGCCGTTCTGCTAGGCCCTCCCCCATCTTCCGAATCTTATCTGCTGGGCGATAAAATTATTGCGGTCTGTAAAGAACTGGGTGTAGATGCCATTCACCCAGGCTATGGCTTCCTTTCAGAAAATGCAGGTTTTGCCCAAAAGGTTACCCAGGCCGGGCTTATCTTCGTAGGGCCCTCTCCGGAATCGATAGAGGTAATGGGGAGCAAGCTGGCAGCCAAAGCGGCAGTAAGCAAGTATGATATTCCGCTTGTACCTGGTACCGAAACGGCGATTACAGATGTAAATGCCGCCAAAGAGAGAGCCCGGGAAATTGGCTATCCAATCCTTATTAAGGCCAGCGCAGGCGGGGGTGGCAAAGGTATGCGGATTGTAGACAGGCCGGAAGATTTCGAAGAACAAATGCATCGGGCGGTAAGTGAGGCCAAGTCGGCTTTTGGCGACGGGGCCGTATTTATTGAAAAGTTCATTACCTCTCCCCGGCACATAGAAATTCAGGTGCTGGGCGACCAGCATGGCCATATTGTTCATTTGTTCGAGCGGGAATGCTCTGTACAGCGGCGGCACCAGAAGGTAATAGAGGAGGCGCCATCTGCCGTGCTAACCCCGGAAATAAGGGAATCAATGGGACAGGCGGCTGTAATGGTGGCCAAAGCCTGTAATTATTTTGGTGCCGGAACGGTAGAGTTTATTGTTGATGAGCAGTTGAACTACTATTTCCTGGAAATGAATACCCGCCTGCAGGTAGAGCACCCGGTTACCGAGCAAATTACCGGCGTCGACCTTGTTAAAGAACAAATAGCCATTGCAGAAGGCAAGCCGCTGCGCTTTAAACAGGATGAACTGCGCATACAGGGCCATGCAATTGAAGTGCGGGTATATGCCGAAGACCCGACCAACAACTTCCTTCCCGATATAGGCAAGTTAAGCACTTACAGGCGCCCTCAGGGGCCGGGTGTAAGAGTCGACGATGGCTTTGAACAGGGCATGGACATTCCTATCTATTACGACCCAATGATTGCAAAGCTTGTAACCTATGGCGATACCCGGGAGGATGCGCGCAAGCGCATGATACGCGCAATTGAAGAGTACCAAATAACAGGAATAGAAACCACTTTGCCTTTTTGCCGTTTTGTAATGGAGCATGAAGCTTTTATAAGCGGACAGTTCGATACCAAATTTATTGAAAAGTACTTTAGCCCAGAGATGCTGAACACGGCTCCTTCCACCGATGAACAGGAGATTGCAGCCGTATTTGCCACTTTCCTTGCTGAAAAAGATAAAAAGCAGCAGAAAGTTACTGAAGTACAACAAAATGGCAAGGCTGGATCCGCCTGGAAAAGCCGTGCCCGTTCATAAAACATAAATATTTTTTACTGAAAGAGAAGGGTGATTCCATTTCCGGAGAGGCCCTTCTCTTTTAAATGTTTTTCGCTCATCAATGGCTGAAATTTTACCAATCCGCGCCTGGCGCTACAATCCTGCACAATTTTCTTCAATAGAAGAACTAAGCTCACCGCTCTTCGATGTGGTTTCTGAAAAGCAACGCGACATGCTGTATCAGAATCCCTTTAACAGCATCCATATTTCTGTTCCGGGAGGTAAAAACCCGGCAGAAAACGCCGCCCTGCTACTCGATAGCTGGAAGAACAACAAGGTAATTCTGCAGGATCAGCTCCCGGGAATATATGTTTATTACCAACATTTTACGTTTAGCGGCTCAAGCAAAGAATATGTACGCAAGGGTTTTATATGTAATATAAAAGCCTACGACTGGAAGGATAAAATAATTCTCCGCCATGAAAATACCATTCCACGGTCGGTAAATGACCGCCTGGAATTGCTGGATAAAACAAAGCTTAATGTTAGCCCGACCCACGGCCTGTATACCGACCCGCACTTTGAGCTGGAGCAGTATATGGATGAAAGCATGAAAAACCCGGTTTATGAAACAGAAGATTACCAGGGAGTACGCGATTGCCTGAGCATTATTCATGATGCCAAGGTAATCCGGCGCTTTCTGGAAGTGTTAAGCGAAAAGCAGGTAATTTTAGCCGATGGGCACCACCGCTACGAAGGTTCTTTACGCTACCGCAAGCAACAAATGGAGGCCAACCCGGAGCATACAGGGCGCGAGGGCTACAACTTCCATATGATGTACCTGACCAATACCGAGTCCGATGACCTCCGGATCCTCCCCACCCACCGCCTCTTTAGCGGCCTGGAAAACTTTGACGAAGAAATCCTCCTGAAGAAACTCGAGCCTTATTTCTTTATTAAGCCCCTCGACAATCCGTACGATGTCAATACCATTATCCTTGGTAAAAAGTGGGCATTCGGGCTTCTCCTGAAAGATACAACCTATAAAATACGCCTTAAGCCCGAGGTACTGGACCAGTTGAGCTGGAATATGCCACCAGAAGTAAAACAGCTGGACCTAACGGTATTACATTATTTTGTAATTGAAAAAGCGCTGGACATAAAAGGGAAAGATCAGAGCCGCTCGGAGAATATTTCTTTTGAGCGCAACTTTGCTAACTGCCTGGCAAAAGTTCTTAAAGATGAGGCACAGTTTGCCCTTATAATTAAAGATATTTCGATGGACGATGTAAAGCAGGTTTGTTACAGCGGCTATACCATGCCGCAAAAATCGACCTACTTTTACCCGAAAGTAATTTGCGGATTTCTTTTCAGCTCAATTAAAGACGATGAATTTGAGGTACCCCCTTATTTTAGCCTCTAAATCGCCGAGGCGGCAGGAGCTCCTGCACCAGGCCGGATTTTCTTTTCAAGTTAAAACAAAGGAAACAGACGAAAGCTTCCCGGCCGATATGCCCGCGGAAGAAGTAGCACGCTACCTGGCCGAAAAAAAAGCGGCTGCATTTAAGGAGGAACTAAGAGACGAACTTTTATTAACAGCCGATACCACCGTGCTTGTTGACCAGCAGGTATTAAATAAACCCGCCAGCGCAGGGGAAGCCGCCGACATGCTAAAGATGCTTTCCGGTCGCAGCCATAAAGTGGTGAGTGGCGCCTGCCTGCTGCACAATAAGCAAATGCACAGCTTTACAGACTGTACCGAAGTGTTCTTCAGAAAGATAAGTGAAGAAGAAATAAACTATTATATTGAAACCTACCAACCGTACGACAAAGCCGGCAGCTATGGCATTCAGGAATGGATAGGGCTGGTAGCCATAGAGAAAATAACCGGCTCGTATTACACCGTAATGGGGCTGCCCATACATTTGGTTTACAGGCATTTACAGGACTACCAAATGTAAAACCCGCCAACTTATTCGGGGTGATTTACCAGTTGTTGAAGAAAGTAAAATGCATAGAAAAAGGGGCCGCATAAGCCCCTTTTTCTATATAAATCAGATTTTAAATCTCTAAAAATTTAAATCTACGGGATTACTCATTTCCCATAGCTGCATTCTTTTTTTCCTGAGGGGCAATGCGGTCCCCTTCATTGAGTCGCTTACTTATTACCAGGTAAGGACCTGCAACTACTTCCTGGCCTGGTTCAAGACCTTCCAGAATCTGGATAAACTCGTAGTCACTAATGCCTGTTTTAACAGCTACTTTTTTAGCGATGCCTCCTTCGTTTATAAAAACCACTTCTTTTACTTCCTGCTCCTGCGGAACAGTTTTTGGGTTTTCATTTTCTAACTCTCCCCCACCGGTTTCTTTAGGCGCATCATTTGCCCGCGATTCGTTCAAAGAGCGGGTAGTTACGGCGGCAAGAGGAACAGAAAGTACATCTTCGGCTTTATTTGTAATAATTTCCACGCTGGCGGTCATACCAGGGCGAAAAGGTGTTCTTAAGTTTCTTTCCCTTATCAGGTTTTCATAAGAGCTGTTCAGAATCCTGATTTTTACTTCAAATTCTGTTACCGCATCGGGCGATGCTTTTGCATTGGCAGTATTAGCAATAGAAGTAACTATGCCTTTAAACTGAGTATCCATATGGGCATAACTGTCTACATCTACAATAGCGGTATCGCCAAGGCTTACACGAATAATGTCGTTCTCATTTACATCTACCCGTACTTCCATTTGGCCCAGGTCGGCTATCCGCAGCATTTCTGTACCTGCCATTTGGGAGGTACCTACCACGCGTTCGCCCTGCTCTACACTTAACTTCGAAACCGTACCACTTACCGGAGCAAATACGGAGGTAAGGTTCAGGTTTTCCTGTGCTTCCCGCACGGTTGCCCCGGCACTTTCCACCATGTACCTGGAGGCTTCCACATTCTGGCGCGCTGCTTCCAGCTCCTCCTTGGCAACGGCATAAGATGCGCGGGCCTGTTCAAACTCAGCATCGGAAATCACGTTTTGCTTATAAAGCTTTTCGCTGCGCTCATATTCTTTTTCTGAGCGGTTAAACTGGGCTTCTGACTGCGCCAGCCGGCTTTTGGCACTGGCCAGGTTGGCCCGTTGCTGGTTGTAATTGGCTTGTGTACGCGCAAGTGCTGACTGGAAATTGTCAGGCCGGATTTTAATCAGGAGCTCTCCTCTTGTTACAGAGTCTCCTTCCTCTACATGCAGCTCAATAATTTCGCCTGGTACATCCGGGCTGATTTTTACTTCCGTTTCGGGCTGGATCATTCCAGAAGCATTTACCTTTTCTACAATGGTGTGGCGACCAACTTCGGCCAGCTCAACCTCTGTTTCTTTCGGCTGCCCGATAAGGCCGGTAGATTTTGCCACAACGGCTGCAATAATAATGAGGACAACAACACCCAGTAAAATATACAGTAATCGATTCGATTTTTTCTTCTTTGCCATAATTAATTGAATGAGAGCGGTTTATTCAGGTAGAAATCTAATATTTTGGTTTTGAAGATGTAGTCATACTTTGCCCTGATAAGGTTGGACTCTGCAACATCAAGATTTGTTTTCGCAATATTATAATCGACTGCATTGGCAGCCCCGAGGTTAAAACGTTGTTCCGAAGAACGAAAAGCTTCGCGCTGAGACCGCACCAGGTTTTCGTTTGAGCGGAAAGTAAGAGCAGCTGCTTTCACATCCTGTGCGGCCTGCTCAATAGTCTGCCGCAATTGTTGCCGGGCAATTTGCGATTGCAGCTGGGCCCTGTCCTGGTTAACTCTTGCCTGCCCTACCGCTGCACGAGCGCTCAATCCATTAAATATAGGAATATTCAGGCTAACCGATAAAGAACGGCGCAAACTATAGTCTAATTGGTCAAGATAGGCAAAGTCAGACGGTAAGTAATCCCGGGCTGCACTGGAGTATGCGGTATAAATATTGCCCTGGGTGGTAAGCGTTGGAAGGAGGTTTCCTTTTGCGGCACGAAGGGCATATTCGCTTCCCACCACCCTTGCATCAACGGCATTAATGGCCGGCTGTGTATCTTCGGCAATGTCATATACTTCGGCGGCACTTACCGGGTATTCCTGCACATTTTCAAGCGCTAGCTCCGGGTCGACTATTTCTATAGATTGTCCGGCAGGCAGCTGTAGAAGTTGCTTTAAGTTTAGCTTAGCTAATTCCAGTGCATTATAAGCATTGGTTACAGCCAGCTGATCGCTTGCCTGCTGGGCTTCAATTTCAAACAAGGAGGCCTGTGCCAAAGCCCCCACTTCTACCTGCTTGCGGGTACGCTCCTGCTGCAGGCCGGTGGCCCGCAAACGTGCTTCGGCATTAGCCAGAAGCTCTTTATTAAAGAGAATGTTAGTATATGCCGTTACAATTTGAAGCGAAATATCATTCTTCATGGCTGCCAGCTCAAACTCATTGGCTTTAAATAAAGCTTTATTCTGCTTAATGGCATTTTGCTTACTAAAACCATTAAAAAGAGTAAGCCTGCTGCTGGCAAAATAATCCTGTGAAGTAACAGGCTTATCAATAATGGCATTAGTAAGCGGATCGATAGAACGACCTACTGAGGTAGAATAGCTTGCCCCTGTATTAAGAGTTGGGAAGAGATCTGCTTTGGAGCGGTCCAGCTCAATTTTGCTGGAAAGTAAGCCCAATTCACTTTGCTTTACCTGCAGGTTATGCTGGCGGGCATATTCGAGGCACTCTTCCAGCGTCCATTGAGCCGGAATTTCACTGGCTTGCTGGGCCATGACTCCAAAGCCGGACAGCAGGGCGAGAAGGAAAATACTAATTTTTTTCATAGGAAAAATAGATATTAAATGTCTATTAAAAGTCGATATCCGGGATATAAATAACTTCCAGCACCCAGTCGAGGTGCTCAAGGTACTGTTTTACAATAGGCTTTATGCCTGAATCCATTTCAATAACAAGGCAGGCCTGGTCATGCTTTCCTTTTCTCGAAACAGACATGGTAGCAATATTACAGTTGTCGTTCGACAAAACACTGGATATAAAGGCAATACTTCCTTTTACATCTTTAGCGGTAATAATTAACGTATGCAGGGCCGCGCTAAAATTGGCGGTAAAGCCATTTAGCTTAGGAATTCTAATAATACCTCCCCCAAGGCTCTCCCCTATTACCTCCACCTGCCGGTCTCCGGCTGTAAGCTCCAGCTTTACCGTATTTGGGTGATAAACGGAGGCATTGCCTACCGATTTAAACTTATACTGGAGCTGCTGCTCTTTAGCTATATCCAATGCCTGCTTAATACGTACGTCGTCGGTTTTATAATCAAGCAGGCCGGCAAGAATGGCTCTGTCGCTGCCGTGCCCTTCGTAGGTACGGGCAAAAGAGTTGTAAAAGGTAATTTGGGCATATTCGGGTTGCTTGCCTAAAATACGGCGGGCCACCCGTCCAATTCTCACCACCCCGGCAGTATGTGAACTGCTGGGACCAATCATTACCGGGCCAATCATATCAAAAACACTGCTTCTTCCAGTCATTTCGTTTAACTTTACGTTTCAATATTATACAAATATTAAAAAAGATTATAGGATTTATTTATAAATGGTTATATAGTTACATGGAAGTAATTTTAAACGGAAGGCGCCTTCAGCAGGAAGAGGTTAATCTTACCATTGATAACCGTGCTTTTTGCTATGGCGACGGTCTTTTTGAAACCATTGTTGCGCGGCGCGGCACCTGTAGTTTACTTCCCTTTCATTATGCACGGCTCCTAAAGGGCCTGGAGGTCCTTCAAATTCAGGTTCCTTTTTCAGAAAAGGAGCTGGAAGGGTACATATGGCAGCTTTCTACCCTAAAACAAGATCCTTTGCTTCGCCTGCGCCTGCAGGTGTGGCGAAAAAGCGGGGGGCTTTATACCCCTACTAAAAACGAAGCCGAATTTCTGCTCACTGCCGTTCCATTTAAAAAACCCTCCCAGCTCAAAGAGAAGGTTGCTTTCTCTGAAAATATCCGGCTTTCTTATTCTTCCTATTCCTCCTTAAAAACCATGAATGCCCTGCCCTATGTACTGGCAGGCCAGGAGGCAAAGGAAAGGAAGCTGGACGACATTATCCTCACAGATATGGATGGCCATGTGGCGGAAACTGGCTCTGCTAATCTTTTCTGGCTCAAAGACGGCTGCTGGTACACCCCCCATTTAAAATCGGGCTGTATAGCCGGGGTAATGCGCGCCTATCTTTTAAGCCAGTTGCATAAAAAAGATATTCCGGTACAGGAGGTACTGCAACCAAAAGAAAAACTTCTGGAAGCAAGCGCCCTTATCGCCACTAATGCTACCGGTCTCTACACTATCCGCCGGCTTGAGTACCACACCTTCGATGGCGGCAGGGAACTTTTAAGCCAGTTTATACAGCTACCGCTGCTTTAATGCGCGGGTGCGGGTCGTAACCTTCCAGCGTAAAGTCCTCGTAATTAAAATCGAAAATAGATTTAACCTCCGGATTTAACTTCATGCCAGGAAGGGGACGTGGCTCCCGGCTGAGCTGCAAGCGGGTTTGCTCCAGGTGGTTCAGGTAAAGGTGCGTATCGCCAAAGGTATGGATAAATTCGCCGGGTTGCAGATCACATACCTGGGCCACCATAAGGGTTAATAAAGCATAGGAAGCAATGTTGAAGGGCACCCCCAGGAAGCAGTCGGCACTGCGCTGGTAAAGCTGGCAGGAAAGCTTGCCATCGGCTACATAAAACTGGAAAAGAGAATGACAGGGAGGCAGTGCCATATTGTTTACCTCTGCCACATTCCAGGCACTTACCATGATTCGGCGTGAATTAGGATTGTTTTTTAGCTGGCTAATTACCTGGCTAATCTGGTCGATATGGCCGCCCTCCGGGGTAGGCCAGCTCCGCCACTGGTGTCCGTACACCGGTCCGAGTTCCCCGTTTTCATCGGCCCACTCATCCCAAATGCTAACCCCATGTTCTTTAAGATATTTAATGTTGGTGTCGCCCCGTAAAAACCACAGCAATTCATAAATAATGGATTTCAGGTGTACCTTTTTGGTGGTAACCAGCGGAAAGCCATCGGCCAGATTAAAGCGCAGCTGGCGACCAAACACAGAAATGGTCCCTGTTCCTGTTCTATCTTCTTTCCGGGTTCCGTTATCCAGAATATCCTGCAAAAGCTCGTGGTATTGTTTCATGCTTGAAATTTATTTTCAGGTATAATTTGCTCAGTTATATAATATTTGCAGTTCTTTATGATTTTGCTTGCTTAATAAGCACAAGGTCAGGTTTAATTTTAGTTTGGTACCAAAGTCACGCGTTAGGCTTCGCTAAACGCGTGCCAGATGCCAGCTGATGAATAGGACCCAGTGCTTTCATAAAGAGCCACCTATTCCTTTTCCCCTGGCTTATTCAGGAGTAAACAGCTGCCTTGCCGACAAAAGCTTCAGCGGGAAACCTTTCTCCCGGGTGTTTTTCAAAGCGTTCCAGCCATGGTTTTTTCTTTCCTATCTCCAACCGAAACTCCCGCAACTGTTATTAAAGCTTTGGCGCTAAAGCCGGAGGAGTTATCGAAGCTGTTCTGGGAACGCTTGTTTTTTTAATTGCCGCATACCCTCCTGCAACTTCGGTGAAGTTGGCCCATCCTTTTGCCTTTAAGATGGAAGCTGCAATCATGGAACGGTAGCCCCCGGCACAGTGCAGGTAAAAAGGCTTTTCTGTTGGAAATTCATGCAAATGCTTTTCAAGGAAATCCAGCGGCGTAAGGCGGGCCGTTTCGATATGTTCAGAATTATATTCCCCTTCTCTGCGCACATCAAAAACCAGGGCTTGTGTACGGGTAAAATGCTCAGCAAAATCGGGTGCGGCAACAGAAGATATCTTATCCACTGCTTTACCAGCCTGCTGCCAGGCTGCCATTCCGCCCTTTAAGTAGCCCATTGTATGGTCATAACCGACCCGTGCCAGTCGTGTTACAGCCTCTTCTTCTCTTCCCTCTTCCGTTACAAGCAGCAGTGGTTTCCCGGCAGGAAGGAGGGCACCTACCCAGGGGGCAAACTGTCCGTCGAGCCCAATAAAAAGGGCGCCGGGAACAAAAGCTTTGGCAAATTCCTGAGGCTTTCGGGTATCCAGCACCAGCACTTCTTCCGCTTCAATTGCAACAGCAAATTCTTCCGGGCTTAATCCTTTTAAACCATTTTCCAATATGCCCTCTATACTTTTATAGCCCTCCTTATTCAGGTGCACATTCATGGGGAAGTAAGCTGGCGGCAGGCCTAAGTCGGTAGTTAGCTCCTTTACAAACTCGGCTTCGCTCATGCCTTCGCGCAGGGCGTAATTAGTTTGCTTTTGTATGGCCAGGGTCGATACCGTTTCCTTGCTCATACTCTTGCCACAGGCAGAACCTGCGCCATGGCCCGGGTATATAGTTAGCTCATCGGCCAGGGGCATTATTTTGGTACGGAGGCTGCGGTAAAGAGTAGCCGCCAGCTCCTCCTTACTAATGCCCGCCGATTTTTGCGCTAAATCGGGGCGTCCAACATCCCCGATAAATAAGGTGTCGCCGGTAAAAAGTGCATGCTGCTTCCCTTCTTCATCGAGCAACAAATAACAGGATGATTCCATGGTATGGCCAGGCGTGTGCAGCAGGCGGAGGGTAAGTTTCCCGAGGGAAAACTCTTCCCCATCGGCTGCCAAATAAGCTTCAAAGCCAGGTTTAGCTTCGGGCCCAAATACGATGGGCGCATTGGTGGCTTTGGCCAGGTCGAGGTGCCCGGATACAAAGTCGGCATGAAAATGGGTTTCGAACACATATTTTATTTTCGCCCCCCGCTTTTCGGCTTTTTTGAGGTAGGGCTTAATTTCCCGCAGGGGATCGATAATTGCGGCTTCTCCTGCGGATTCGATATAATAAGCACCCTGGGAGAGGCAGGCTGTATAAAGCTGTTCAATAAACATGGTTCTACTTTATTGCTGATGAATTTTTTAAATAACGAGCGACAGGAACCACCCTCAGGCTAGTGCTGTGTTGCTCATACCAACAGTCAAATCCTGCTGTTGGTCCTTCTTAAAATAAATCCGGAATTCTGTTCCTTTCCCTTCTTCACTATCCACCTCTATTTTTCCGGCATTATTTTCAATTATTCTTTTTACCATATACAAACCAATGCCTGTTCCTTCCACCTGCGGATGAAAGCGCTTAAACATAGAGAAAAGCTTTTTCACCTGCGCCTTATTCATTCCGAGTCCATTATCCGTAAAAGTGAGCAGCACGTAAGAGCCGGCATCTTCTGTTTTTAGTTTAATGAACGGCTTCCTGTCTTTAGAACAATATTTTAAGGCATTGCTTAGCAGGTTGTATAATATACTTCGCAGGTTGTAGCGGGTATACTGAATGGTAGGCACCTGGAAATCTACCTCCAGCTGAGCTTTACATTTTTCAATCAAATCATCGACATCGGCTTTGGCATCATTCAGCACTTTTTCAAAAGAAAGCTCCTGAATATTCCTTTCAAGGTCCTTCTGAACTTTGGTTATTTCTAATAAACCGCTAATGGTGCGCTTCAGCTTTTCCAGCGAAACCTCGATCATATCAATCGTCTTCTGCTCCTTGGCATCCAGTTTGCCTTCCAGTTTTGGTACGAGCAGCTTTACCAATCCCTCCAGGTTGGTTACCGGCGCTTTTAAATCGTGAGAGGCGGTGTAAACGAAGTTATCGAGGTCGGTATTAATAGTTTTCAAATTCCGGTTGCTTTCTTCCAGGTCTTCCTGCGCGGTACGAAGCTTGGTAAGGTCGACCATTGAGCCCAACATCCGGAAAGGAACATCATACTCATTGGTAATAATGTACCCTCGGTTGTAGACAAATGCATAGGTGCCGTCGGATTTACGGAACCGATGCTCGGCAGCCCATTGCTTTTTACCCTGGTTGATAGCTTCATTTATGCTTTGGATAACGGCATCTTTTTCATCCGGATGAAGCTGGTTGAACCAGGTATCGACACCGCTATTATTCTCTTCTTTCGGATAGCCGAAAACTTTATGATAGCCCTCATTCCACCACAAGTCATTGTTAACCAGGTTCCAGTCCCAAACGGCATCGTTTGTAGCCCTGGATACCAGCCTTAGCCTTTCTTCACTTTCAAACAATTCCCGGGTCCGTTCCTTCACTCTTTCTTCAAGGCTGAGGTTTAGTTTCCTGAGCTTCTCTTCGGCCTCTTTTACTTCATCGTAAGCATTTACCAGTTCATCCTCTGCATTTTTCTTTTCACTAATATCAATTATGGTAAGGGCTACTCCATTTTCAATGGAAACTGCAATTATTTCAAGCCACTTACTCTCCTCATCGGCTCCATAATTAATTTCGGTATGCAGGGTATTCCCGTTTAGGGCTACTTTCATTATTTTCTTAAGCAGCCCGTCTTTGTTAAATCCGGGAAGTTCTTTTGAAAGCCGCTTACCGACCAGGCGCGCCCCTTCTTTATTAAGAATGGATTTTGCTGCCTGGTTTACCAGGCTCCATTCCAAATCGATGAGCTTACCTTTTTCTTCTACTTTTTGAAAGGCCATAATCCCGTTCAGGGAGCTGTCCAGCACCCCTTCCAGCAGGTTATTTAAGCCTTTTACCTGCGAAATATCTACGAAAGTAACCACAGCCCCTTCGGTGGTTCCATCCTGCCTCAGGTAAGGGATTACCTTCATAAGGTAGTATTTTCCATTTCTGGCCTCTATTTCTTTTAACAGGGGCTGGGAGCTGTTAATTACCTGTTGGATGTCTTCTACAAAGCTTTCCTGCTTAATATTGTAAGACAGGTGGCTGATAGGACGACCAATGTCGGTTTCTATCAGGTTTACCTGGTTTTTAACCGCCGGCGTAAATTTCCTTACTATCAGCTCATTATCTACAAACACCTGCCCGATATCCGTTCCCCGAAAATAGTTATTCAGGTCATCGTTCAGTTCTTCGAGCTGCCTTATTTTAAGCTGATGCTCGCTGTTTACGGTATGAAGCTCTTCGTTCAGGGACTGCAGTTCCTCGTTGGTGCTTTGCAGTTCTTCGTTTGAGGAAATAAGCTCTTCGTTACTCGATTGCAACTCTTCGTTCGAGGTTTCCAGCTCCTCCACTGCAGACTGCAGGTCTTCCTTGGTTTGCTTTAGCTCGTTTTCGAGCTCAACAACCCGGTTAATGCTTACCTGCTGATCGAAGAAATTTTCTTCACTCGGCTCAAACCGCTTATTTCCTTCTTCTTTAAATAAAATGCCAATAAAATTACGGTGGTACTGGTTGGCATCCTGGAAGGGCTTTATTATCAGCGTTACGTTGGTTACTCCACCTTCCTGAAGCATTTCTACCCGATGGGAAACCACTTTTTCATTATTGCGCTGCGCTTTCCGCAAAGCAAGGTTCAGGGCTACAGAAAGCTCCCGTGGCACCAGCTTCAGCAGGTTCATCTGCAACATTTTTTCCGGCATCCGGATAAAGCGCTTATAATCACCAATGGCCTGCATGAGCTCGTACTCCTCATTTACAAATACCATGGCATAGCCCAGCTCCTCGCTCACTAAGTCCTGAAATGCCTCTGACATATCGTTTTCCAGCGAGCGGCGGGAAGGCCGGACATCGGGCGCTTTATGACTGGCTATTTTATCTTTATCGAATGGAGTGCCATCGAAAAGAAAATTCTTGCTGTTAGTAACGATTTTAAAAATATTCCACTTTTTGCTCACCACCTGCAAAGAGCTTTTAATGGCGTCGTGGCTTTCGCTCGGACCTAAAAACAGGTATCCCCCTACTTTTAGTGAAAAATGAAAGGTGGTAAGGACCTTTTGCTGCAGGTTTGGCTTCATGTAAATGAGCATATTCCGGCAGCTCACCAAATCCATTTTGCTAAATGGCGGATCTTTAATGAGGTTATGCTCTGCAAATATTACCATGCGCCGAATGTGCTGATTAATGCAGTAATGGTTATCCTCCTTAACAAAATATTTTCTCAGGCGCTCCTCAGAAACCTCACTTTCTATAGAAAGCGGGTATACGCCCTTTGCAGCATATTCCACCGCCCTGGAATCGATGTCAGTAGCAAAAATCTTTACCGGCACCTCTATATGTTTATTCTCCAAAGCTTCCGCCAGCACGATGGCCAGGCTGTAGGCTTCTTCTCCTGTGCTGCAGGCAGCTACCCACACTTTTACAGGGTTATCGGGCGACTTGCGCTTCAATACCTCCGGAATTACCTTGTCTGTAATTTCACTGAAAGCCTCAGCATCGCGAAAAAAGCAGGTAACCCCAATTAAAAACTCATTCGACAGGAATTTTACCTCATCCGGGTTATTCCGTAAAAAAAAGAGATATTCCCGAAGGTCATCAACGTCGAGCTGGTTTATTCTTTTAACCAGTCGCCGGCGGAGGGTTTGCTCCTTGTAAGAGGAGAAATCAAAGGTGGTATATTCTTTTACCATGCCTAAAATTTCTTTCAGGTAAGCGTTATTTTCTTCATCATCGCCTTGAAAAGCAAACCTCCCGGCAGAAGGAGTACCCACGTACTGAAAAATCTCTTCGCACATAAACTCAGGCGGAAGGACCTTATCATAATAGCCAGAAGAAATGGCGCTATTTGGCATTCCGTCAAACTTCGCCGTGGCAGGATCCTGCACCAGCACCATGCCTCCATATCTTTTTATTTCTGCCACCCCTTTAGTTCCATCGGAGCCGGTACCGGACAATACGACTCCAATGGCCTTTTCCTTTTTCTCTTTTGCCAGGGACTCAAAGAATATATCGATGCCGTAGTTGGGTGAGTTATTTACGGGTTTATCAATTAAATGCAGCTTCCCATCGTGGATGGTCATATTCTTTTTATTCGGTATCAGGTAAATCCTGTCCGGTAAAACTGGCATTCCTTCCCCGGCCTGCTCAATAGGTATGGAGGTATGCTTGGCAAGGAGCTCATCCATCAGGCTTTTGTGGTTTGGCGAAAGGTGTTGTACCACCACAAAAGTATAGCCACTTCCTTTGGGAATGTTATCAAAGAGTTCATTGATTGCCTCTAGCCCGCCAGCAGATGCTCCAATTCCGATGATGTACTGTTCCTGATAATTTTCAGGCTTTTTCCTCCTGCCCTGGAATGGAAGCTGAGATTTATCCTGCATAAAAATGATTATTCATTACTTTCAAGCTTGTAAATATAATTCAATTACCAAGGGAAATCAAGTCCTATTCCTCTTCAGAAGCGTTTAGCAATTTCTCCAGAATGGCTACTCTAATGTGGTTTGCTGCCTCTATTTCCTCCGGGTGCCAGGGCTCAGCGGTAAACTTTACCTGCTCCTTCCATAAATTAAAGGAATTACGCGGATGATATTGCGCTTTATCTTCCTCAAAGTTTATTGCCTCATTTGGGTTGCCCCCCCAGGATACCGACCTGATAACCTCCGGCCTAAAGCCCAGTAAATAAGCTTTACCCAAATTTATTTCAAGCGCAATAAGGCCACTGGCAGTTTCTTTAAACTTTTCTGCAGAAGAAAACTGCCGGGGAAGAGATTCCGTAGCAAACACTTTTTCGCGATTATACTTGTTAAGCCATTTTACGAGGTTATGAACAAAAAACTTTTCAGGGACCTCTCCTGAGGTTTCGTAACTGCTTTTGGTTACCAAAACCAGCCCCTTTACCTTGAGCAAATCAAGCAAAAAGGACGCATCCTGCAGCAGGCCATCTTCAAGTGTTGGCCTGGAGTATAGCTGTTCAAGCAGCTTTATTTCTATTTTGTGCAGTTTGGTGCGGTATACAAAACTGCTTTCTTTTTCCAGTGCATTTAGTTGCGAAGAAAGAATGCCGGCAATAATCTGGAAAGAAGAACGCAGCTCGAAGCTGATTTTTTTAGCTACTTTATGATGACAGGAAATAAGCCCCCAGAGGCGGCCACCCACTACTATGGGCGTAGACATGGATGCTCCTACTCCCATATTTCTCAGGTATTCTAAATGCACCAGCGGCACGGCTCTTAAGCTGCATTCAGCAATGTCGCTGAGGCGATTGGTTAGCGGGTTTATTACCGGGTACAGCTTTACTGCCTGGGCCGAGGCATCGGGAATTAGCCTGTAGGGGGTTTTAAGATAGAGCTCCCGGGCCTGTTTAGGCACGTCGGAAGCGGGAAAATGTAAGCCGAGGTAGGAAGGAAGCCCTTCCTCCTGTGCTTCTGCCACCACTTCTCCATTCCAGTTTTTATTGAACTGGTAAACCATTACCTTATCAAAACCCGAAAATCTTTTTAATTCGTCTGCAACAATATTGTTCAACTCATCCAATGAAGAAGCATTTTTCAGCGCTGCTACCACCTGCCCAATTTGCTGGTAAATATTTATAAATGAATCGCCGGTAAGCCGAAGGCTAAGCGGCTCCAACTCTAAAAGCAGGTACTCTTCTTTTGCATACAGGAGCCCCGAAAAGGCTTTTTCAACAGGCTGTTGCCAGTTTAAATTTAAAGGCAAATGGTTGGCAAATTCCTTCCTTTTTAGCTGCTCGCTAATATACACCAGCTGCTCCGCCTGTATGAACTGCCCTAAAGGTTTATTTATCAGCTCATCAGCTGCCACCCCTAGAATATCCATCGTATTTTCACTTAGCTGTACTATGTTGAGATTTTTCCTGTCCAGAACCAGTAACACGCCGTACGGTTGTACCAGGTTAATAAAGTTCAGCGGGATACTTCCACAAAAATCCGAATCATAGTTGGCATGAGAAGTTAAAGATAGCGGCGTAACAGAATTCATGAACGGTAATTTAAATAACTGATATACGTAAAGATACTGAGAAGGAAGTGATAATGGAGTGTAAAATCAATGGATTTATCCGCATCTAATACGCTTCTAACTTCAACCTATTGGGAAAAGTCAGGAACAAATCGTTCTTTCTCAGAAATTGCACCCTGCTTATCACTTTACTCAACAATAGAAATTAAGCCGCTTTAATGCACTTTTGTTTGGCTAAATAAATAAAAAAGACACCCCGAAAAATGCGGTAGCGTCTGTTCATTGGGTTTTAAGAATTTATTATTTCTTCACGACTCGCTGCACCATGTTTCCATTTTCGTGCCGCACTTCTAATAAATAGGTTCCGGAAGGAAGCAGGCTAAGATCTATTTCCTTTTGCCCTTCCCTGCTAAGCGGCTCCCAAAGGATGGACTTTACTACCCTTCCCTGCAAATCGAAAATAAATACCTGATAGCGCACCGGCTTCACCCCCTCCAGCTGAAGAACAAGGAGATTATTTACTGGATTAGGAACGCATGCTAGTTTTCCTTTTGATAGGCTGCCTTTTACAGCCAGCGGCTCCACCACCTGAACTATCATTAATTTTTCTAAGCTCGCTCCTTTTTCATCCTGAACCGCAATATGCACAGTTCCTTTGCCCAGCGAAAGCCCGTTTAAGTGCATTACCTCTCCTTCCATATTTACCGTGAGGGCTTCGCTTTGGCTAATCGCCGTAAAACTTAGTTTATCAGCATCCGCATCGCTGAAGTAGTCGGAAAGGTGTACTGCCAATGATTCTCCCATGCCAACTTCCAAACCTTCGAGTGGCTTTTGCTCAAAAGGCGCATGGTGGCCGCCCAAATAAAAAGCAACTTCGCTCAGGCCATGTTTATCGTCCGACGCCTGTAAAACCACCCTTCCCTCTCCGGCCTTGCGGGCAGCAAAGGACAGGTAGTTTTCTTTAAGTTCGTAAGCCATGGAAGACGTATCGCTAAGTGCTACCCGGTAGCTAAGGTCTGCCCCTTCCAGGTCGGAGAAAATGAGGGAAAGGTCCATTTTTAAGGTATCCTGTTCCAGCACGAGCCACTGGCTTTCCGGCACCTGAAGGATATCCGGTTGCTGGTTTACTTCCACCTCGAGCGCCACTTCAACAGCGGCCCCCTGCTGGTCATTTGCCATTATTTTTACAAGCGAAACGCCACTTGACAAACCGGTTAATTCAAGATTGACTGTGGAAATACCTGCCTTTAGTAAAGGAGAGCCATCGGTAAAAACAGTATAAAAAAGCGCATCCCCATCCGGATCGGAAAAATAGTTTTGTAAGGCAAGGCTGCGGAATTCATTTACCTGCAACAGCTGGTTTTCCGGCATAGCAAGTATGGCGGGCCGGCTATTTACTCTACATTCAATTACAGCCACAATTTTTCCACCGGCAGTGTCGCTGGCAGTAATGCTTATCCGGGAGGTGCCTCCGGCTATTCCTTTTAAATTAAGGAAAGCGCCCGTTAGCTTTGCTTGAAGCACTGTATTTTTTTCGACCGTAATTGCGTAGGTGAGCTGGTGCCCATCCACATCGGCAAACAGCTCATCTAAACTAAAATTTTTTGTTTCCTCCACCTGCAAAACCTGTGGAGCAATTTCCGTTAGCAGGTAGGGCGCCGAATTTACCCAGTCTGCCGCGCGAACGGTAATGTAGCCTTCCCTGCGCAGCTCATGGAATGTTTTTGCGTTGCTTACATTTAAACTTACTGCATAAGTACCTGGGGAATTATAAAACACTACAGGATGCTGTTCATTTGAATTAACAGGACTTCCACCCACAAAAGTCCAGCTCCAGCTGCTGGCACTTCCGGATGATTGATCTAAAAAGCGTATACTTTCGCCCTGCTTAATCTCCAGCTTATCTGCTCCAAAATTTGCCTGCAGCGCTTCAGTAAAAATCACCTCAGACTGCAAAAGCTCCTTTCTTCTCGGACTGTTTTCCAGCACAATCTGCATGCGCTCTTTTTGCTGCAGGGTAAAAATGTTCATGCAGGCATCGTTGGTATAATCCATGTAATTTTCGATCATATCCAGCGAACCACAGGAGCTTGCTCCGGTAGGACAACCAATATTTGGCCCATCGGCAACAGGCGTGTCGCTGCAGTAATCATCTGCACTACAATCGCCGTCGCCCCAAATATGGCGCAGGCCCAGCCAGTGCCCCACTTCATGCGTAGCCGTCCGGCCCTTATCGTATGGGTAAGCTAAAGTGAAACTACCTTTGTCGGAGGAGCCAAAAGCGCTGTAATGGATAACGACTCCATCGGTTTCGGCAGCAGAAGCCGAACCATAATTATTTACTCCGGAAAGGCCGGAGTTGACTGGAAGCTGGGCATACCCCAGGAGATCCCCCGCCAGATTAACCGTCCATAAGTTCAAATAGCGGGTAGGATCCCAGAAAGTTGCAGGCTTAATGCCGGCATCCATTACTTCCGGGCTTACTTCTCCACTTATGCCTAATCCTTTACCCGAAACCCGGTGAATTCCCTTTTCTGCCAGCCGGGCACCGGAAGGGTCTATCTCTGCCAACACAAACTCCAGCTGAATGTCGGCCCCTACGGCCGTTTCATTAAATCCTCTTGTGCCAGCCTTTCTTCGAAAATCTTCATTCAGAACTTCTATTTGAGAAAGCACCTGCTCGTAAGCGAGGTTTGATCCTGCCCCCACTGCTTCTCCCTGGTGGATAATATGCACCACCACCGGAATATAGCGCACCTGCTCAAGCTGCAGGCGCGCAGCGTTTAGGCGGCGGGAAATACTTGCTTTTTTTATAAAACGCTCCAGTTCTTCATCTGTAGGCAGAGAAGGGTTTAGGGACCGCAATGCCGCTGCCCTTGCCACCGTAGCACAGCGCCTGAGCCGGGAAGTTTCCTGTACCTTTTCTAAAGCCTTACTAGAATAGTTCGCCGAAGGGTTTATTTTCCCCTGGCCAGGAGATTTAAAGCTTAAAAAAAGCGCGAGCACTAGCAGGTGGAACATCTTCATCAGCCAAAAATATTTATTATCCCGCTAAGAAAAAATTTAAGTTTTGCGCTTATCCTACTTTATGCTCCTCCTTTTAACTTAAATAATAGCGGCGCCGGCTTTCATGAGCCTGTTTAACTGCCACTTCTCTTATGCATCTTGTTTAACCACTGTTTTTGTAAATGTTTTGTAAATTTGCGTTAAACAAATGCCTTTCAATAATGCTTTCTTTTAGCTGCCGGTTTTTAATTTGGGTAGCTTAACTTTACCTCCCTATGTATAAAAAACTGGCCAGGTATACCCTGCTGATAACAGGCATTCTTTCCCTTATCTTTATCTTTGCAGCCAGCCGACTGCGCTTCGATTATAATTTTGAGAACTTCTTCCCCAGCGGCGATGAGGAGCTGGAGTTTTTTCTTGCATACAGAGAGGCGTTTGAAAATGACAATGATTACCTCCTCATTGGCATCCGAAACAGGGAGGGTATTTTTCAACAGGATTTCTTAAGAAAAGTAGATTCAGTCACCAATGCACTGGACAGTCTCCCGCTGAGCAAGCAGGTGGTTTCCATTACCAACCTCAGCAACCCGGTGATTGGCCCTTTTGGTGTACTGGAGCCACCTGTGCTGCGGGTACAGCAACCTGAAAATTATAGCAAAGACAGCCTTCAGATTTTCCGGAATGAAAGTCTGGTGGGAACCCTGGTAGCAAAACATGTACCGGCCATTGCTATTTTAATCAACCACCAGCAACAAATCAGCAAGAAAAATGCTGATTTGCTTATGCAGCAGGTAAATGCCATTCTGGCTACTCACACTTTCGACGAGGTACATGTGGCCGGCAAAGCCAAAGCCCAGGCCGTTTATATAGAAAAAATGCAGAAAGAGCTGTTCATTTTCGTGTCGGCTTCCATGGTATTGGTCATTTTGTTTTTAATTCTGGCTTATCGCTCCTTCTGGGGAGTTTGGGTGCCCCTATTGGTGGTATTGCTAACGGCAGTTTGGGTGTCGGGCATTATGAGCCTTAGCGGTAAAATGCTGGATGTAATGATGGTGCTGCTCCCCACCATTATGTTCGTGGTTGGGATGTCGGACGTGGTCCATATCCTGACAAAATACATTGAGGAACTCCGGAATGGTGCCCATAAAATAAATGCCATAAAAACCACCTTCCGGGAAATTGGGCTCGCCACCTTTTTAACCTCCCTTACTACCGCCATTGGTTTCCTTAGCCTGTTAACGGCCAGTGTACAGCCCATACGGGAATTTGGCGTTTATACTGCTATAGGGGTCTTTGTTGCTTTTATACTGGCTTTTACACTCCTGCCAAGCGTTTTACTACTGCTTAAAAAGCCAAAAGTGGTTTCGATGCAACGAAACAGACAACTTTGGCTAGGTACCCTCCGCAGGCTTTTCCTCTGGGTTTTAAGAAAACGGAAGCTGGTTCTTATTTTCGCAGGGCTGGCAATAGCGCTATCGCTGTATGGTATCTCACAGCTGCAGATAAACACATTTTTGCTGGAAGATATACGCGAAGGAGATCCTTTGAAAGAAGATTTTGAATTTTTCGACCAACACTTTGGCGGCTCCAAACCTTTCGAAATGGCTGTAATTGTTAAAGACAGCGCCTATACCCTGTACGACCGCGAGGTACTGGTGGAAATAGAAAAACTGGAGAATTACCTGAAGGGAACCTACGGCGTCGACAATATTGCCTCCCCGCTTCTGGTGGTTAAAAGTATGAATAAAGCCATGAACGGAGGGATACAGGCATATTTTCGGCTGCCGGAAAGTGAGAAAGATTACCGCAGAATTGAGCAGCTCGTGCAGCGATTGAGCCAGAGTGAAAGAAGCCTTGCTGTCGCTGCCCGTGAAAATCGGTTTGGTAGGATTAGTGGGAAAATGGCCGATATCGGGAGCCGCTTAAGTAAAAAGAAAAATGAAGCCATGGAAAGCTTTATCGAGCAGGAAATTAATACCGATTTGGTAGGCTTCCGCTATACAGGCACCTCTATGCTGGTAGATAAAAATGCAGAAAACCTGATTCAGAATATGCTGCAGGGCCTGGGTATTGCTTTTCTTGTTATTGCCTGCATTGCCGGCCTTTTGTTCCGTTCCCTGCGCATGGTACTTATTACCCTTATTCCAAATTTAATTCCTTTACTCATGATTGCCGGCTTAATGGGTATCTTTGGCATTTACCTTAAGCTATCCACTTCCATTATTTTCACCATTGCTTTCGGCATTGCCGTAGATGACACCATCCACTTCATCAGTAAATTAAAAATTGAACTTGATAAGGGAAAAACTCTTTTGTATGCCGTAAAAAGCACCTTCCTTTATACAGGCAAAGCAATCATAATTACCACCGTTATCCTTGCGGGCGGCTTTCTCACCTTAATTCTTTCTACTTTTGGTGGCACCTTTTACACCGGCCTGCTGGTTAGCCTTACCCTTGTATTTGCAGTTGTAGCAGATTTAAGCCTCCTTCCGGTTCTGCTGCTTCTGGTGTTTAAAGCTAAGTATAAAAAGCTACGCTAAACCTTAAGGTGTAACAAAATACTGCACTTTTCAGTAAAATAGAGAAAGGCGGTTTAGTATATGCTATTTTTTAAACCACCGGTAACATTAAATTTCTGGTAACGCCTTTTAAAATAAATTTGAGTGAAATTTTTTAATCAGAAGATATGTCTTACACACTTGCAATTATTCTTTTAATTGGGATTCCAATTCTTATCTATTTTATTGTGAGCGCAAACAAGAAAAAGAAAAGTATGGACAAGCGCGACAATGAACAAGGATCATACAAAGAAGGCAAAGCCAAGGACACCCACCACTCCCGATGAATCCATTAAATGGATTCATCTTTTTTTATTTAAGCATTGGCTTTTGCTTACCTGAAATTTTCCTTTAGAAAAATTCTTAGTATACTTGCAGAAGAGAAGTATAAAATATTATTCCTTTTGTACCTCTATATCTTTCTTTCATCATCATTTTTCAAAGGAGTGAGTAACTAATGACACCCTCAGCAATTCTTCTTACATTCTGTGTTTCTTTATTTTTAGCACTAGGTGGTACTTTTATTGCTTATTTCATTATGCAATCTTATAAACGGAGAGCAATGGTAGCAATGAGAGTTTCTAAAAGAGCCAGGTATAAAGAGGAGGAGTTAAGGATTGAACCAGATGCCCAGCCACAGTACCAGCTGGCGAAAGCAAAATAAGCGCTCCCTTATCCCCCCTCCCGTGCATGCTTTCACCTAAATAACGGCTTAACTCTCAGGCCAGTAGAATTTCAAAAAGCCTTCACACTAATCCTTTTATTTCCGATTGGTGTTATAGGGCTGGTATCCATAATACCTGTAAAGATCATCCACATACTTCTTATCCGGCCGGTTTGGCCAGTCTTTCATTTCGATATGTGGGGCATTTTTCAACTGGTCTTTAGTTACATCCATTTGGTAACTTCCAGCCCTGGGATTATAAGTAAGTGCATTCGGCGGCACAGGAACATATTTTTCTCCTATTCCCAGAAAACCTCCGGAGGCAAGCAGCAGGTAAGCCATTTGGCCGGTTTGCAAATCTAAAACCAACTCATCTATATGCCCCAGCGAATCTCCGTCGCGATTAGTTACTTTCTTGTTTTTAAGGTCCTTTAATGAAAAAATATTCGACTCCATAGTTATAATCTGTTTTTTTCCTGTTTTAAATTAAAAGGGCTCGTACTAGAGAAATGTTTAAGCGCCTGCTTTTTATTTTAAAAAAGGGCTAATTCTTCTATTTTTGTAGGCGCATAGACAACGAAATTTTTAACATCCATTCAATGGCAGATTATACCTTCAGGGAAATAGAAAAGAAGTGGCAGCAATACTGGAAAGACCACAAAATATACAAAGTGGAAGCGGACCCTTCCCGTCCCAAATTTTATGCACTGGATATGTTCCCTTATCCGTCGGGGGCAGGCCTGCATGTTGGGCACCCCCTCGGATACATTGCCTCTGACATTGTTTCCCGCTTTAAAAAGCTACAGGGCTTTAATGTGCTCCATCCAATTGGCTTCGATGCCTTTGGCCTTCCGGCAGAACAATATGCCATCCAGACCGGGCAGCACCCGGCTATAACGACCGACGAAAACATTGCCCGCTATAAAGAGCAGCTTAAAAATATTGGCTTCTCTTACGACTGGGACCGTGAACTCCGCACCAGCGATCCTTCCTTCTACAAATGGACGCAGTGGATATTTAAACAGCTCTTCAATTCGTATTATGATAATAAAGCCAATAAAGCGCTTCCGATAGCAGGATTGATTGAGCAATTTAAAGCAAACGGAAACCAACAATTAGCCGCTGCCTGCGATGAGGACACCCCTGAATTTACGGCAGAAGAATGGAGTCGCATGAGCGCAAAGGAACAGTCGGATATGCTCCTGAAATACCGCCTGACTTACCTGGCCGAAGCAATGGTAAACTGGTGCCCTGCCCTGGGAACAGTTCTTGCCAACGACGAAGTAAAAGACGGCGTATCTGAACGCGGTGGCTATCCGGTAGAACGGAAACGGATGCGCCAGTGGATGATGCGCATTACCGCCTATGCAGAACGGCTATTGAATGGTCTTGATACCATCGATTTTCCGGAGCCGGTAAAAGAAATGCAACGCAACTGGATTGGCAAATCCATTGGTGCGGAATTAGATTTTCCGTTAAAAGACCATGCGGAAAAAATAAAAGTTTTTACTACCCGGATTGATACTATTTTTGGGGTAACCTTTATGGTGCTCGCACCGGAACATGAACTGGTAGCCCAACTTACTACAGCTGCGCAGCGCGAAGAAGTAGAAAACTATGTAGAAGCAGCAAAAAACCGCTCAGAACGCGACCGCATGAGCAATGTTAAGATTGTTTCCGGCGTATTTACCGGTAGCTATGCCATTAACCCTTTAAACGGAGAAGAAGTACAGGTATGGATAGCCGATTATGTACTGGCCGGCTACGGAACAGGAGCAGTGATGGCGGTACCTGCCCACGACTCCCGCGACTGGGCCTTTGCCAAATATTATAATTTACCCATTAAACCGGTTCTCAAAGGCAGCGAAGACGCCGAAGAGGCTTTCGATACCAAAGATGGTTATATTATCAACTCCGATTTTCTCAACGGGTTGCATGTTAAAGAAGCCATTGCCAAAGCAATTGAAGTAGCCGAAGAAAAAGGCGCCGGACTGGCCAAAATTAATTACCGCCTGCGCGATGCAGTGTTTAGCCGCCAGCGCTACTGGGGCGAGCCGGTACCTGTTTATTTCGATGCACAGGAAGTACCACACCTGCTGCCCGACGATGCGCTTCCGCTCCTGCTCCCGGAAGTAGACCAGTACCTGCCAACAGAAACAGGGGAGCCACCGCTGGGACGGGCCGAAGAATGGAAGTACCAGGGCAACTATTCTTATGAACTTAGCACCATGCCAGGCTGGGCCGGCTCCAGCTGGTACTTCTACCGTTATATGGATGCTCAGAATAACGAAGCCTTTGCCTCAAAAGAGGCAATTGATTACTGGCAGGATGTGGACCTTTACATTGGCGGTTCGGAACATGCCACCGGCCACCTCCTTTACAGCCGCTTCTGGAACAAGTTTCTCTACGACCTGGAGCTTGTGCCAAAAGACGAGCCTTATAAAAAGTTAATAAACCAAGGCATGATACAGGGCCGCAGCAACCTGGTTTACAGGCTAAAAGAAAGCAACACCTTTGTTTCGCATAACTTGAAAGATTCTTACGACCACAGCACCCTGCATGTAGATGTTAGCCTGGTACAAAATGATGTGCTGGACCAGGAGGCTTTCCGCCAGTGGAGACCCGATTTTGCCGATGCTGAATTTATTCTTGAAGGCGACAAATATGTTTGCGGGTACGAAGTGGAAAAAATGTCGAAGCGCCTGTATAATGTAGTAAACCCTGATGATGTAATTGAACAGTATGGAGCCGACACCCTTCGGCTGTACGAAATGTTCCTTGGCCCGCTGGAACAATTCAAACCCTGGAATACCAATGGCATTGATGGGGTGTTCAAATTTCTGCGAAAGCTCTGGAGGCTCTTCCACGATGAGGCCGGAAATTTTAGTATTTCAGAAGAAGCGGCCACCAAAGAAGAGCTAAAGACTCTACATGCCACCATTAAAAAGGCAGAGGAGGATATTGAACGCTATTCTTTTAACACTTCCGTTTCGGGCTTTATGATATGCGTAAATGAGCTGACAGCCTTAAAATGTAATAAAAGAGAAGTGCTGGAAAAGCTTGTTTTAATTGTTTCTCCTTATGCACCACACATCAGCGAAGAGCTCTGGCACCTGCTTGGCCATAAGGAAAGCATTACCCGGGCAACTTACCCGGAATTTAACGAAGCATACCTGCAGGAAAACAGCTTTGAATATCCTGTTTCGATAAACGGGAAAATGCGAACCAAAATAACTTTTGCGCTGGATGTTCCTAAAAATGAAATAGAGCAGGAAGTTTTGGCCGACGAGCAGGTACTGCGCTGGACCGAAGGCAAAGCACCTAAAAAAGTGATTATTGTACCGAAAAAAATAATCAATATTGTTGTTTAAGAATTGCCTGGAAACAAAAAAAGCTATCTCTGAAAAGGAGATAGCTTTTTTTATGTCAAAGGCAGCCCGGCAGAAATTAAACTGCCAGCACCCACCGTTATTTCTTAATTAAAACGCCTGTAAGTATGGCGCCTAATACCATTGCTGCTACTGCAGGCACTTTCGGGTTACGACCTAACCAGCCTGTAGCGCTGCTGTCTTTCGCTTCATCGTCGAATTTTCCATGGGCTGCAAAGTGGCCTTTTGCAGGTTCAAAAAGGTTATCGAGTGAATTTCCGTTTTTTCTTTCATCCATTTGCTGACCTTTATAGGCATTTTTCCCCAGGTACCAGTCCCCAATTCCAGGAAAAAATTTATTTCCTATAATAGCAATGTAAGAAGAAGCACCCAGTTTAAATTCTCTTCCACCGTGGTGTGCCGAATAGTAAACTGCTTTAGCAGCTTCCTCGGGCTGGTAAGGCTTGCCCATGGGCCGCGGTTCATTTGGCATACGGTTACGCATCCAGCTAAATTGCGGCGTGTTCATTGCCGGAAGTTGTACCATGCTTATTTTCACGTTGCTCTTTTCATGCACCAGCTCCGTACGCAGGGAGTCAAAGAAACCCTGAATCGCATGTTTGGCACCACAATAAGCCGACTGAAGTGGAATTCCCCTGTAAGCCAGGGCGGAGCCAACAAACACAATACTCCCCCTGTCGCGCGGAAGCATGCGCTTAAGAGCGGCCTGTGCACCATACACCTGTCCCAGATAGGTTACCTCGGTTACCCTTTTATATTCCTCCGGCTTCATGTCCTTAACCGGACTCAGTACAGTAACCATGGCATTGTTTACCCAAACATCAATAGGCCCCCATTTTTCTTCTACGAGTGCAGCAGCGGCTTCCATTTGTTCAGCATCAGAAACATCAATGGCAAAGGTAATGGCCTCGCCTCCCATAGCCTCTATTTCTTCTTTGGCCTCCTGCAGCCGCTCCTTACCTCTTGCAATAAGGGCGACCCGGGCACCATGACTGCCAAATTCCTGGGCAATTGCCCGCCCTACGCCGGCAGAGGCCCCTGTAACTACTACTATTTCTTTCTTTTGCTCTTCCATATTTCAATTAGTTAAAAAAGTGTTTTAGCTTAAATTTCCTATTCTTCTTCTTTGAATACCGCCCCATGGCATCATAAACAGCCCCTGCTGCACAAGCGTAAACCACATGGTGGCCAATATCTGTTGCTATTTGCTTTGGCGACCACTTGGTAATGGGCTCAGAAGCATCGGCGGCGGGCAGCATTATTTGCGCTGCTCCCCAGATGGCGCCAAAGTGAGCGACCGTTGCCGGCACACCTTTCACTCCCATCAGGTCCAGGGCCCCGCGTGCAAGGCCCCAGCTGGTACCATATAAGAAATGAAGGAACTGGCTGAATTGTTCTGCATTTTCCTGTACGCTTTTGTTTCAGTTCCTCTTCATTGCGCTCCGAATCCGGGTCATTTTCGGCTACCTCCAGGGCTGCCTGCCCCTTTGGTTCCACGCCAAGCACCTTCTTTGCCACCTTCATAGGGGCATTGCTACTCCCTCTGTTGGTCAGCTGCATCTCAACCATTTGAGAAATGGTTATAGCAACCGTTCCTGCAAAGCCGGCAATTACTCCTTTACCAAGAGCAGCTCCTGTACGAGACAATCCTGTAAAAAATCCATTATTCGAAGCCATAGTCTATATTTTTTTATTACGAAAGTTTCTTTGGTGTAGACACAGCAAAAGCAAAGCAACTCCCGAAGAAGGATTCCGGCTAAAATGGTTTATTCGAAATAGATGCCCGAATCCATTGCTACTCCCACCTTTAAATTCTCCCGGAGAATCTGCAAATCAGACCACTCAAAACTACCGTACCACACCCTCTGCCTGAGCATCCTGCTTTTTGCACTTTCTCTACAGCTATGCAACTTTATTAAAGCATATATGTTCAAAAAAAGGCTTCTAAAGCAGTGCGTTAGAAGGCAATTTACCCGCTAAAAAAATTGAAGAAAGCTAAAGAAAATGAAAGGAACCATGCTCCTAAAAGCGCATTAACAGCGAACTAAGCTTTTACAGCATGCTTTGATCAGGATATTAAAAAGAAAATTTGGCTTACCTAACTCCTGAAACCTGTTTAAAGCAGTCACTTTTATAAAATTAGAAGGATTGTACTTACAGGAGATAACAAAAATCGTCCCACACCACCTCTTCAACATTTGGCAAAGGCTTTACAGGGAAATTAAATAAAGAAATACACTAAAAAATAGAGGGCATTTTTAAGCTTAACTTACCTGAACCAATAGAGCCATAGCACAAACTGTCCCCATTCTTGTATAGAAAAGTTCCACAAAATTCCATGTTAAGCAGTAGCCTTTGGGCAAAAAATGGTCATAACTATTCATGTATTGAATTACTGGTACTGTTCAATCCATCAAAAGGAAACTTTAAACAGTTAAAAAAGAAGCTGGAAACAGCTTGATGTGTTTATGGAAACGGGAAAACAGCGTAAAAGAGGAAATCTTTTCTCTGAAAGTTTTTACAGCAGTGCCGCTAAAGCTAAGGGAGGAGGTATAAAAACTGAAGAAAAGTACCGCTTAACGTTTATCTGTTATTCCTCGCACCTGGCTGCGCCATTTCTTCCTGCATTCGGTTCAGTTCTTCTAAACTCCGTTCCCGAACAAGCGCACTATCGGGCTCCTGCTTCGGCGGAAGCACATTTTTCATGGCTACCGTCCGTATTTCCCGCAATTTGGCCCGGTTACTCTTCTTTTTTACCAGGCCCAGCCAGACTTATCCACACGTCCATACCGTTTTGGCAGACTATCCTGCTCAAAACGTGAAAAGAAAATCGTGCGAACGCTATCGTCCAGGATATAGGTTGACTGATCAGCAGGACATACCATTCGTTCCTGACAGGAGAAAGCCAGAAAACCAAAAGTGACAAGGAGAAGCCTTACGCTCAACTGCCTACATAAACCAGGAGTAGAATTTTTTACCTTGTTCAAATTTTATAATTCAACCAAAAACCTACATAAAGCCAGCCTGAGATTGAAGAGGCCCAAAACCACCTTTCCTTCCTTCTCCAGGTATAATTTTACCCATACAAAGTTAAAATTATATCAGAGAAAGAAAATTCAGGAACAACAAGCCAGTTGGAAAATCTGGATTCAAACCTTAAAATTAAAACAATTCCTGCTACTTTTTAATGAGTTTTAAGCTGTTTTACTACATGTGGAAAAACTGTTTCGGCCCAATGTGTATACATTTTACCGGAAGGATGTAGTCCATCAGTCGCCACTAGGGAAGAATCGCTTTTAGCCAGCCGCGAGGCAGGGGTAATATCGAAGAAGGGTACCTGGTGTGACTCTGCAATTTGTTTGGCCACTTTATTATAATTCTCAAGCTCAGAAGCTATTTTTGCAGGATTTTTTTCGGCAGCAAAAGGAGTAACTCCATAGTCAGGAATAGAAACTACCACTACCCGTTCCGGATTTCCCCCGGCGAATTTTATAGCCTGGTTTAGCAATTGCCCGAACTCCTTTTTATAATTTTCTATGGGATACCCCCGGTATTGGTTATTCACGCCAATGAGCAGGGAAACAAGGTCATAGGGACCTTCAGGCTTTTCCTGTGCTATGGCGGCCTGGAGCTCATCGGTGGTCCAGCCGGTGGTGGCAATTATTTGGGGATCGGCTACCTGAATGCCTGCTTCCCGGAGTTGATTTACCAGCTGTACGGGCCATCTTTCTCCTTCAGCTACGGCTTCGCCAATCGTATAAGAGTCGCCAAGAGCTAAAAATATGTGCATATTTTGTGCCTTTGTTTCCTGCAAAGGTAAAAGCATGCAGGAAACAAAGAAACAAAAAAGAAATAAGCGGATCATATAACCCGCTTTAGTATCATGTAAAGTACACCGAGCAGGAACATGACGATGGAAATTTTATTTACTCCATGCATGGCCCTGAGGCTGAAATTTGATGGACGGCTTGGATCCTTTTTCCTGAAAAAGTAACCAAAAACCTCACCTAATTTAAAATAATCGCCAATGGTATATTTCTTTTCTTTGTTATCCATTTGAATATCCTCCAATTGCTAATTTCTTTTTAATCAATGGCTTCTGCTTCGAGCCAATTGCCGTCTCCTCTAATAATTTCAATGAGCTCGTCTACTGCCTGAGCAGAAGGTACTGCGCGTTTTACCACTTCCTGGCCACGATAAAGGGTTATTTTCCCTTTTCCGGAACCAACATATCCATAATCTGCATCGGCCATTTCTCCAGGTCCATTCACGATACACCCCATTATCCCTATTTTTATTCCCTTCAGGTGGTCTGTCCGCTTTCTTATCATGGCGGTGGTTTCCTGAAGGTCGAAAAGCGTTCGGCCACAGGATGGGCACGAAATATATTCTGTTTTCGACATGCGGGTACGGGCTGCCTGCAAAACACCAAAGGCCAGGTGGTTGTTCCTGCCAATCATTTCTTTTAGCTCTTTCTTTTCAACCCCTTCGAGCAGCTCAGTACTTAGCATCACTCCATCGCCCAGTCCATCGATTAGCAGGCCGCCCATATCGGTAGCCGCGTACAGCTGGAGTTGGTCGTGGGTCAGGTGAGCATATTTTCGGAGGATAATTACCGGCACAGTATTCTCCTGCTGAAGCAGGTCAAAGAAGAAACGGCGCTGTTCGGCCATTCCATGGTTGTTATCGGTATCGAGCAGCAGAACGGCCGTAGCGTCCTCCTTCAGCAAGGGCAAAACATCCGGATAACTTTCAGCAGCCTTCAACCTAATAAAGTTTAGTTCCGGATGTTTCACTAAAGCGTCATCGGCATACTGTACCGCGCTTAAAAGCGGAAAGCAATGCTTTTGGTCGCTTTGCAATTTCCAGCTATTGTAATTCAGGATTTCCTTTAGCCCGTTGGGAAGCATAAAAGGAACAGGACGGTCGCCGCTATACACACAAGTCTGCTCCCAGGTCATTCATTTTCCATTTATCCGGCTCCGGGAGGTAAAAATGACCTATTTCACGTAAATCTTTGGTCTCAGGCTGCGGTAACCTGCTTAAGTCCGCAATAACCCTTGGCACATTGCTACCGCCTATATTGGAAACTTCGCGGCTTTTCCGGCGGGAGTAGGTATAGGGATTAATCGGTAGATGCTGCACTTCCCTGATAGCTTTATGCCCTTCTCTTGATTTATACCGATTAATAAGGGCCTGGGCTACGGGTGCCTCCAGTTCAGGTTCTTCGGTTAAAGATACCCGAACGGTATCGCCAAGGCCATCTTCAAGCAAGGAACCGATACCTACTGCCGATTTAATTCTGCCATCTTCTCCTTCTCCGGCTTCTGTAACCCCCAGGTGCAGTGGGTAAGGCTGTAAGCCTTCCTCCTCCAGCTTTTGCACCAGCAGGCGATATGCCTGCACCATTACCTGGGTATTACTGGCTTTCATTGAAAGCACAATGTCGTAATAGTTAAATTCTTCGCAAATTCGAAGGAATTCCAGGGCAGATTCGACCATTCCAATGGGCGTATCGCCATACCGGCTTAAAATACGATCGGAAAGGGAGCCGTGATTGGTGCCAATACGCATGGCAGTCCCATGCTCCTTACAAATTTTTATTAGTGGTATAAAACGTTCCCGAATGCGGTCAAGTTCTGCCAGGTAAGAGGAATCGGTATATTCAATTACTTCAAACTTCTTTTTATCCGCATAATTTCCCGGGTTAATCCGCACCTTCTCTACAATGCGGGCGGCAAGTTCAGCAGCATTGGGCGTAAAGTGGATGTCGGCAATTAGTGGAACGGTATAGCCGCGTTTACGCAGCTCCTTCTTTATTTCGGCCAGGTTTTGGGCTTCTTTAAGACTGGGAGCGGTAATCCGCACATATTCACAACCAGCCTCCACCATCCGGATGGTTTGCTCCACAGAGCCTTCAGTATCCATGGTATCAATGGTGGTCATGGACTGAACCCGGATAGGGTTGTTCCCTCCTACCCCAATATCTCCTATTTTAACCTCCCGCGTTTGCCTGCGCGAATAACTGGTGAGGCTATTACAATAGCGTATTACTTCTGCAAACTTTGCTTCTTCAGCGTTCATATATGTAAATATGCTAATTTTGTTTTTGGTTGTTTAGTGGCTGCTTTCTTAATGCAGACGCCAAACTTCTTCTAACTTTTAAGCGGTCCGCCGGGGGCGCTAGCCGCCGCGGTTCTCACTTCTAACAAAGAGTCTTCTCAACAAGTTTGCTCCCTCAACAAAAAGCTATAAATCGCCTAGCTGTGGGCGTATAACTATTTCTTCGACTACACTTCGTTTACTCATGCAGTAGGCCGACCAGGTGGCTTCTGCCACATCTTCGGCTCGCATAAAACGTTCCGGTGGTATATCCACTCCTTCCCAGCTGGCTGTTAAGGTAGCTCCTGGCAAAATAGCGGTCACTTTTACTCCTTTCCCCTTCAGTTCTTCCCTTAGTACTTTGCTCATGCCCAGCATAGCAAATTTACTAATACTGTAAGAACCTCCGTTAGGGTAAGCAGTTATGCTGGCAATGGAACACATATTAAAAATATGCCCGTGGCCCCTTTCGACCATTTTAGCCGCAAACCGGCGGGTAAGCCGATAGGCGCTATAAAGATTTGTTTCAATCATTTGCTCCAGCACACCTTCCTCTTCCTCAAGTACCTGGCCAGGAATAAATACGCCTGTATTATTTACCAGCACATCGGGAGTTCCTGCTTTATCTTTTACAAAAGCAGCAAAGTTATCGAGCTCTTCCTTAACAGAAAGGTCAGCTTCAAAAGTATGCACCCGAATGCCTTTTCCCTTCTGTTCCATTTCTCTTTTTAGCTCAGCAAGGTCATTTTTATTCCGGCTACAGGTTACGGCATCGAAGCCTTCGCGGCAAAAAACCTCCAAAATGGCTTTCCCTATCCCCTTGGTTCCACCGCTTACCACTATCAGTTTATTCATGAAAATTAAATTACAGTTTCAGCTGAATTTTCCGAAATATAAAAATCATTACCCTATTATTCTATGTTTAACTTCTATGTTTCAAAAATTATGTACAAAAGGTAGCCGAAAGGGCAATTTCTTTACAGCATTATCTATCTTTTTATCAATACGGAGTTCCCTGTTTCAGCCCTTCATAATCTATTTTATGCCAATGCTTTACACAAGCTCTCCCTTAATTCTTTCCATATTATAGCTGGATGATGGCTGCTTTTTCCTTTGAACATATATATTAAAAAGGGCTCAGCTTCAGCAACCTTTTTTGCAGCGGAACGTCTTAGAGGTACAAGCAAACAATTTTTTAAACTGCTATTTTTTTAACTATAATTTTTTAAGCTCTCGAAAGCCTGTCTGACTGTAATAAGTTGGTCAGGCTTTTTTATTTCTACCCGTTCCAAGCCCTTTCTCCATCTTGTCTCCGGGCTTAACCTTAGTGGTTTTGCTCCGTAAAGTATTCCTTAACAGCCTTTAAGTTTTATAAAAACGGAAATAAAATAAATGAAACGCCTGCTTATTAGCCTGATTTTTATTGGATTTTTTCTTCCTGCAGAAGCGCAGGTTACCCGCTATCTTGCCCGAAAAGGAGAAAAAGTAGATTTTGACACTGCTATAGTTATTAAACTGGACGTTTACCGGAAAGAATTTCAAATGCAACAGACAAACAACAAGCTGCTGGATAGTCTTCATCAGGTTTTAGCATCCCAACCTACCCAAGAAACCCTCCTCGTTCAGCAGCCAGAAGAAAAACCGGGGGAAGAAGTACCAATGGGGCCTACACCCCCTATTGTTAAAGAAAAAAGCCGGCTAAAATGGTATTTTAACCCGCTTTTATACCTTGGAGCAGGCTTGTTACTGGGGGTTTATGTAGTAGATTAGGTGTCTCTGAGGATACCCTGTCATCCTGATACCCTCCTCGCTTGCCTTTCCAGCCAAATCCCTTTTTTAATAAAAAGGCAGCCTTGTTTTTACTGCGGAGTCAACTTCTGGTTTATTACAAGAATTTTTCTTTTGCCTTCGATTTAGAGAACTGGCTTACCATCCTTTGTATTATTTTCAGCATGCGACAAAGGCTTTATCCCTCTTTAAGGCTGGCAGCAAAGGGAATTGTTCAATTTATTAACCAATTATCCGGAACTTCGTTGTAATTTCGTAGCTGTTGCGTACCAATCATTTTGCATGAAATCAATCGGAAAATATTTTATCTTTTTAGGCGCTCTTTTTACCAACAGAGAATCATTTAAAACCTACGTGCGTTTAATTATTGATGAGTCAATTATTATTGGCGTAGACTCCATTTTAATTGTTGCCATTGTTTCTACTTTTATCGGTGCAGTAACTGCTGTACAAACGGCATACAATATAGTTAGCCCGTTAATTGAAGATTATATAATTGGCAATATTGTACGGGACATGACCCTTCTTGAGCTTGCCCCTACAATTACCGCTATTGTGTTTGCGGGTAAAGTGGGCTCTAATATCGCCACCGGCCTTGGCACCATGCGCATTACCGACCAGATAGATGCTCTTGAAGTAATGGGGATTAATTCGGTTTCGTACCTTGTGTTGCCAAAGATTGTCTCTTCTATATTAATGTATCCATTACTGGTCATTCTTGCGGCTTTCCTTTCTTTATACGGCGGCTTTCTTGCGGCTACCCTAAGTGGCCTCTCTACCCCGGAAGATTATATTTACGGAATCCGGTATGGGTTTAATGAATTTACAGTATCGTTTATGCTGATAAAAGCAGTGGTTTTTGCCTTTCTGGTAGCTTCCATATCGGCCTACAAAGGGTTTTACACTTCGGGGGGAGCGCTGGAAGTAGGGCAGTCAAGCACAAAGGCTGTAACGAGTAGTTGTATTGCCATATTGCTTGCCGATTACCTGCTGGCACAGTTACTATTGAATTAACTGGAATAGAATACTATGATCAGATTTGAAAATATAAAGAAAAGCTTTGAAGGAAAGGAAATCCTGAAAGGCATTAGCGGAGAGTTTAAGGAGGGGCAAACAAACCTGATAATTGGCAGCAGCGGAACGGGAAAAAGTGTATTGCTTAAAATTATTGTAGGTTTGATTGAGCCTGACGAAGGATCCATTTATTTCCATGACCGTAACTTTACAAAAGGAGATAAGAAACTACGTACCGCCATCCGGCGAGATATAGGCATGCTCTTTCAGGGCGGGGCCCTTTTTGACTCTAAGAACGTGGAAGAAAATGTGATGTTCCCGCTAACCCTGGAGAAAGGAATGTCGAAAAGCGAAAAGCTGGACCGGGTAAACTTCTGTCTCCAACGGGTGGGACTCGAAGGATCAAATAAAAAAATGCCCTCTGAAATTAGTGGTGGTATGAAGAAAAGGGTCGGCATTGCCCGCGCCATTGTCGATAATGTTAAGTACCTTTTTGTAGACGAGCCAAATTCAGGCCTCGATCCGCAAACCTCTATCCTTATCGATGAGCTCATTGACGAAATTACCAAAGAACTAAATATTACAACGGTGGTGGTAACCCACGACATGAATTCGGTTATGGGCGTTGGCGACCACATCATTTACCTGAATAAGGGCGAAAAATTGTGGCAAGGCAGCAAGGATGAAATCCTGGACACCAAAGTTCCTGAGCTTTATGACTTTGTTTTTGCCAGTAAACTATTAAAAAATTTCAGACAAAATGCTTAAAACAGGGCCTGCATGCTCATGCGCCCCAGGTGTACTACTGCCTGCCCGGCTGAATGCCGCCCCTCATAAGTGAGGTTAAGCTGAAGCCCTTTTAACAGGCTTTGCTGCAGGCTTAAATCCCACACCCAGTTTGTACCGGGCTGTAAGGCCTCTAACATGCTATAAGCTGCAGGAGAATTTGGCTTGCCTTCAAAATCAATGTTTACCTGTCGAATATTGCCCTGCACCAGCGTACTGCTCAAGCGGCTGTAACGCAGGTTAAGCTTTAGGTCGAACAAACGGGCCTCACTGGCAAACTCCGGGTTCAGCTCATTTTCTTTGTGCTCATATGAGCCGCCCAGGCCAGCCTGAAAGCTACTGCCGGGCATCCAGCTTATTTCCGGGGCCAGCTCCCGCGAAAAAATCCGGTACTGCTGATTGCTAAGATAGTCGGAAAGGTTTGCCTGTGTTCCCTGCCCTGCCTGTACCCGGAATCCCAGGCTACGTCCAATATTGTAGCGATAGCCAAGGCTATACTGCTTGCGCTGGTCACTTTCAAAGCCGGCAGAAATAAGCTGTTTCCGCTCCTGCGACAAAAGAGCGCCATCTAACCCCCAACGTGGGTTGCTGCGGTTATAAAACAGGTTTAGCTGCAACATTTGCCTGGAGTGGATAAGGTTTTCGCTGGATATATCTCCTCCAAAAGGGAGTAAACGCTCCACCAGCCCATTTTCAGATGATTTTTTCCCTGAGCGCCAGCTTAGGTTGCCGCTTAGCTTTCCTAATATCCCAGGGAGTCCGCTGGCATCGTACCAGGCTTTTACTCCCTGGAAGCTAAGCCGGTAATTTAACTCACTGGTGTAGGCAAGAATGAAGTCGTTGTTCGGAACAAAAATGCGGAGATATTCTTTTTCATCCGGGTTGATAGCTTCGTAGAACTCCCCGAGTTCCTGCACTCCATTGTCATTATCATCCCGCCAGGCATGGGTTCCTTCGCCGATAGGCACCTTTACATATACATAGTCTCTACGGAGCTCGCGGCCGCTACCAACTGTATAAATAAGCTCTGTTCGAAGCATGTTCTCCCAAAAGCTTCCCAGCCAGTTAAGCTGGCCACTCAGCACATTCTCTATTGCTCCATTTTGCAGGCTATCGGTATAGCGGGTAATGTGCCGGTAGCTGGTAAGCATTTTTATTTGCTGGTTCCGGATAGCCACAGTAGCATAACTAAAAGAGGTGGTATGGGCCAGGTTTGCTTTCACAAATTCTCCGTTGGCAGGTAAGCGATCTTCCCGCAAATGGTAATCTATCCCTATTTTACTTTTCAAAGCAGGCCCGCTTAATAAATAAATTCTGTGCTCATTAAAATTCATGAGAGTACTCATGAGCGAATCGGTTCCTCTGTGGCGGGTGGCCTGCTGGTCAGAGGTAAAACGGTAACCCGGAATCCATTTATCGAAGTGTAAAGCAGCCTCTGCCTGCCAGCGGTGCCAGAAAATATCTGTTTGGGGCTGTTGGTTGTGTAAGTAAAAATGCCTTCCTTCCAGCTGTAAAACACCTAATCGTTTTGCTGCCAGAACTTCCTGCTTCCAGCCATTTACCAGGGAGGCCTTTTGCCGGCCAGCTATTTTGTATTGAACCTGGTTGCTTTCGTCTTTCTTCAAACCTCCGCTAAGGCTAAGCAGGTGGTCGTCAGCTAATTCAGCAGGCAAATTGGTATAAGTGTGCCCATATGCCGGAGCCAGGCCCCAGTCGCGATCAAACTCTATGGAGCGGAAACGATCGATGGGCACAAAATTTCTATTTAGAAACTCATAGTCAATAGCGGCTTCCCATTTATAGGCTTTATTGAAAGCTGCCGGAATTCCTGTTAACCCATAGCCTGCTTTTATTCCGGCACCTTTATCATCCGCTGCTTCCAGGTCAGAAAACAAATTCCTGTCGTTGTTAGAAAGTCCCAGCTCTGCATATACCAGGTGGTGGTCATTGGGCTGCCAGCGTGTTCCGGCGGTGAGCAGCCTTTTCTCCGTTGGAGGCGAAACAATTCTTATGGGCTCGAAGCTTCCCTGCGACTGCCCGTTTACCGGATGCCGGTATTCATATACCTTTCCTAGCCCTATATATTCTTTCAGCACATAGTTGCCATTCCCTGCTCCAACATCGGCAAATGAAAGTTGGTAAAAGGCATTCGCCGGGCTGCCAGAGTACTCATAATACACCACCTTATTCCCCTGTGCATCCAGGGAATCTACTTTCCGGTACAGGAGCAGGTCGGGGCTGTAGCCAACGCTATCGATGGCCGGTAACATTACTCCCTCTTCTCCATCGCCGGCAAGGCTGAGGAGGAGCTTTTGCTCATCGCTTAGTTGCTCGCTCAGCGGACGGTTCTTATTGTCCTTCTCCTGGTAAAAGCTACCATATACCTGCCAGTCATTCAGCTGCTGGCTGTGGCTCCCGCTTAAAATACTTCGGCTATAGCGCTGGTCGGCATATTCATAGTCAATACGGATGCGGGAATAGGGGGTAATTATCAGCCCGGGATTAAAGCTCAGCTCACCCAGGTTGTAATCGATGGTATAGTCATAATTAAAGCCTCTTTTCAGCAGCCTTCCGTCAAGATAAACCTTTTCGGAGTTCGACAGCACCATTACATAGGGCTGCCCTGCCGGACCGGGCAATTTATAGGGTCCCAGCATTCCTTCTACCGGCTCCAGGTTTACAGAGGCAAACTTGCCTTTTGCCAGGGCCAGGCCAAATTCTGTTTGAGAGGGCTCTTTTCCCAGCAGCGACCTGCGCGTGGAAAGCTGGAGGCCCTGCACATTTTTAAGATACTGCATAAAATAGCCTTCCTGCGACCGAAGCACCAGATCGCCTGCTGCCAGTGAGCTGGAATCATCATACAGCTGAATAAATACTTTATCGAATTCCTGCAGGCTCTGGGTGTTTCCTTCTGGCTGGTAAGGCACATCCTGGTCAGAAATGGAAGCACGCACTTTTATTTTATCTGTTAGTTTTCCATCCAGCTGCAAGTTCAGAGAAGACTGCACAAAAACATTTTGACGGTTACCAAAAGATATGCCGCGGGTTAAACTTCCACTTTTTTGCAGACTATCTGTAGCAAAGAGCTCTTCCCTCAGGTATGTTTCCGGCACCTTCCTTACCGGATATTCATAGTGCGCATTGGAATCGTAGGCAGCTAAAGTTCTGTTCTGGTAGGTTTGATGAAGCGCATAAGGCAGCTGCCGGTAGCACAGCTTAACCGAATCGGGCCAAGCTCCTTCTGAAAAGGAAATTTTGCCTGTGCTGAGATTATAGTGGATGCCGGGCAGGCTATCACTTCCGGCAAGATTGATACTGGGAGGGTAAACCGAAAGCGAATCGAGGAGCTGCTCTCCTACCGATGGAACTATCCAACGGCAAGCCTCCGGTCCGGACTGTGCCTCCGCCAGTATCGGAAAAAAAAGTAAGGTGCACAGCCAGATTCGTGGAAGCATCAGGAAATTAACGGTAACTCTATAAAGAAGGTCGTACCTACTGCCTTTTCTGTTTCGAACCAGATTCGGCCCCCTGCATGCTCAATCCCTCTTTTAGCAATAGCAAGGCCCAGGCCCGACCCCGTATATTTGGTACTAAAATTAGGAACAAAAACTTTCTCCCGTATAGTTTCATCGATTCCCTGGCCATTGTCGCTGATTTCTATCAACACTCTTCCATTGTTGCCTGCTTCCAGCTTAACCCCCACAATGGCTTCGCGCCCGTCAGGAACTGCCTGAAGTCCATTGAGGATTAAATTGTTAAAGGTCCGTTGCATCATTTGCTCATCGCCCATTACTAAAAAACGGCCCTCAGGTATCTCGGCACTTATGGGCTGTTCCTGCCGGGAGTAAAGACGAACAACCCCCTGCAATACCTGTGCAATATCGAACTGCTCCAGTTTAGGCACCGGCATTTTAGCAAAGGCTGAAAAAGAAGTGGCGATATCGCTTAGGGTATCTATTTGCTCCAGCAATGATTTTACTGATTTTTCCACCCGTTCCTCTTCCCTTTCATCTTCCAGCTTTCCTTTGAGCATGCGGCTAAGGTGCTGCAGGCTCAGCTTCATGGGCGTTAAGGGGTTCTTTATTTCGTGGGCCACCTGCTTAGCCATTTCGCGCCAGGCCGATTCTTTTTCTGAGCGGCTCAGGGCCTCTTTGCTTTCCTGCAGGTTTAGCAGCATATTATTATACTCCCGCACCAGCTTCCCAATCTCATCGTCTGTGGCCCACCGCAGTGGCTCATTTCTGCCACTTAAGCTCACCTGCTTCATTTTGGTGGCAATGTAGCGGAGAGGGTCGGTAAGTTCCCGGCTAAGCAGGTACAGCAGCAACAAAAACAGCACAAAAAGAAAGGCAAAAATGGTTACTATATTGCTAAAAACGGCAGCCAGCTGGTTTTCGAGCTGGTAACCCGATTCAAAAAAAGGAAGGCTCAGTATTCCCAGCAAAGACCCATCACGGGTGGAGCGAACGGCCATGTACACCGATTTATAATACAAATCATTTACCACTTCATTCAGGATAATCTGGCGGCTATTCTGCTCCTTAATTTTTGCCAAAGCTTCCGGGTTGATGTAGGGCGAAAGATAATTCTGCTGATAAATTACCGGCTGGTTTGTAGCCACCAGGCTCCCCTGGGTATTGAATAACTGGATATCGGCTTCGGCATAACGGGCAATGCGGTCCAGCACAACCGAAAGTTCTTCTCTCCCCCGCTCGCTTAGCTGCGGACGGTCACTTAAAATTTCTGCAATATTCCGGCTTATATTTTCAGCTCTGTCAAAGTATTGGTTCTCAGTATCTGCTTTAAAAGAAGAATTAATAAGGCTCAGCGTGGAGGCACTAACAATCAGGAGCGGAAGAAAAACTGCAAAATTGAGATAAAGCTGAATTTTTGTGGTAAAATCGAGCTGCCTGAGCGATAAGCGGAAGTACAATACATACACCAGTAAGCCCATGGTAACGCAAAGCACCCCAAGTAAAAACAGGAAAGAGAGGTTTGAAACAATAAAGTAAAAGGGATCGGACTCATCTGATATAACCACCACCCGATTATCTGATCCTTTAACTGCTAAATGATGGAAACCCTCTGCTTCCATTCCGCTTTCAAACAATTCCGGCTGTTGTAAAAAGTCAGTAGGAAGCTGGTGCACATAATCAAATGCACCGGCATTGTATTGCAGCTGCCCATTCCTGAAAATGGCATAATTAAAACGACTATTTGCCGGATCCTGCAGCTGTTTACCCAGGAAGAGCTCGGGGTAAATGGTGTTGGTAAGGTATCGCTTTAAGGTAAGCTCCAGGAGAATATAACCCAGCAGGTTATCACCAAAGTGGATAGGGATATACTGCTGGTACCGTTTCGCAGAGGTTCCCAGGCTGGTATCATTAATTAAATAGAGACCCTTATAATCTGTTTCATAGTTTCCTTCCTGAAGCTTTGCCTCCTCGGCATGATAATTAAGGTAGCGGTTCGGATGGTTTATGACACTTCCATCTACATTAAAGAGGTAAATGCTGGTTTCGTATTTATCGAAATAGCGGGTTAAATACTGCCGCTTTATTTTTTGTTCAACCACCTCCTTATTAAAGAGTGGACTAAAAAAACGGCTCTTAATAAAAGGATCCTCCTGAATTTTTTCAACGGCCTCTGAAAGAAGGTACTCCCCTACTAAATCATTTTCGATAAGCATCTGGTTGGCAAAATGCTCCTTTGCAACCAGGCGGCTTTGTTTGTGGTAATGGTACAAAGCCAGCCCGCCGGCCATTGAGCTAATTAAGGCGCCGCAAAATATAAATAAAAGCAGGATATAGGGAGAAGGCTGCCCCAAACGAACCCGCTCTACCAGAGTAAACAAAAGAAAATAAGCTGCCCCGGCGACAGAAACAAAAATTAGCTTTGGCCAGAAAATACCCGCCAGCAATAGCAATACTCCAACTCCAAGGTATGCGCCAACCCCATTCTTCACCGAAGGAAGAATTTTAAGCATAAACAGGCACAGGAGATGATTTAAAGCTATATAAATAAAGGTAATTAGGCAAAATATTAACCAGGAGGTGAGCTTAAATATATTTATTTCGAGGCTACTGGTAACATCCAGCGAGAACTGACCATGAAAAAAAAGCTCATGCAGCACCTGGTATAAGGCAAGTAGCAATACAAACTGTAGCAAACCAAACCCAATAAAGAACCACTTCTTCCCCTTCCTAAAAACAGACCACTTACTAAAATGATAAGTAGCGTCCTTCCTGTAAAGCAGGAACAGAACCACCAGCATTAGAACGGCAGAAACATTTAGCAGAAAATCGCCCAGAGAAGGGTTTATAAAAGAGGAGGCATAGTATCTGGGATCGAATAAAGCAAAGGGATACATGCTATATGGAAAGCCCGTATACAACATAAGGCTCCGCAGCATTAGCAGGGTTAAAAATAAATAGCCAAAAGCCTGCAGCGGCTTATTCTTCTTTAAGCTGCTTACACTATGCCAAAATAAAACCAGAATCCAGGTAAGGCCTCCAATCAGCAAGAGTAAGGCACAAAGGAGCAGAAACAAATGGGGACCGTTCAAATAACTATCTCCCAACTGGATATTAAACAGCGGGACCCCTTCCGCAGAGAAAATGGTGCCCTCCTCCACTTCTCCTTTTGCTTCCAGCAGGGTAAAATCAGGGCTAACAAAAATATTTGAATTGTACTTAAAGCCTGCCGCCTCGGCACCGCCTGGTTTGGCCAGCGGAAGAAGCATAAATACCTGGTAAGCCGCTCTTTCTTCAGTTGGTTCTGCCGCTGTTTGAATTGCAATAAACTGTCCTTCGGGCAAATTTAAAAAGCGGTAGTCATAGCTCCCTGCCAGGTTATTGTAAGAAGGAACGAAATGGTAGTCGGACCAGAAAGCCAGCGAACGATCCTGGTAAATGTAATACTGGTGTTGGAGGTCAGTAGGTAGCGCACTAAAAAGATCTTCCGGTTGATTGGCGATACTTCGGTGGACCAGGTCCAGCTCAGCATCGATATGTTGTAACTGCCGGTTCAGGTTCTCTTCTATCTGAGAATAATAGTAACTGGCATCGCTAAAAAACCAGCTACTCAGCGCATATACTAAGCCTGCTGCCACAAGGCATATACTGCCAAACGTTTTAAGTTTACGAATGCTAAATACTAAAGCCAATGGAAACCTTTTAAGGCTTTAAAATACAAAAAATAATTATTTAAAAGAGGGGTTGTAGTCAATACCACTAAAGGCGAAAAGATAAACAACCCTGGAGTAGCGAAAGCTTAAAGGCAAAAGTAACAGGACGACTGCCGGGATGCTAAGGGCATACGCAATAAAAGGAGGGTCGTTAAAACCAAAGAACAGGACAAACCCAGTTGTTAAGAGAATACCCACAGAAAAAGCATAACTAATATACATGGCGCCAAAGAAAAAGCCTGGCTCCTGCTCGAACCTCAGCGCACAATGGGGGCAGTGCTCATGAGTGGCTGTAAATTGGTGCACCTTCAATAAGGAGTGCTTGTAGAGGTTGCCTGTATAACAGCGGGGGCATTTTGCAGAAAGCACTGCCTTAAACACTGGATTCATTTTCATTTCTTTTTACCATTCTTTTTACTTGCCCTGTACCAGAGAAAAGCCACCAGGCTAAATAAGAGGTAGGGAGTAACAAAAAGATAAATGATACCCAGGTTGAGCTTAGCACTGACCGAAACATTGCCATCGCTTACATTACTTTCAAGCGAAGCCCGGCACATAGCACACTGTGCCTGAACTGCCAGACTAAACAGGAGGAAGTACAAGGTATGGCCTCCTATAAGAAGACTCTTCTTTACCCGATTCAGTAAAAGTTCTTTATCAATCCTTAATGCCTGCATAGTTAAAGATTTATTGATAATAAGGGCTAATCATTAAATACACCACTACCCCGGTTACAGAAACATACAGCCAGATGGGAAAAGCCCAGCGGACAATTTTCCTGTGCTTTTCCATTTTCCCCTGCAAAGCAAAGTAAACAGCCAGCAACACAAAGGGCAACACAATGGCTGCCAAAACGATGTGGGTAAGTAAAACAAAGTAGTAAATTAACGATGTCGAAGCAATGGCGGCCTTTTCAGTAATATCAACCACCATATCGCCATTTATGTCGCCATACTTAGTGGAGGGTGCGGCGGAGTGATAAATAACGTAAGATACCAGAAAAAGGCTGCCCAAAGCCATGGCGCTAAGCATCATTCTTTTGTGCCATTCTGCTTTTTGCTGAAGAATAAACACAAGCCCCAAAACCAGCAATACACTGGTAAGGCTGTTAATAGTTGCATTTACTACCGGCAGGCTCATTACAAGGTTTTTAGGCAGCTCAAACTTATATGGCATCACCATAAGCAGGGCCACCACCACCGGTACAGCCACTGAAATAATGATAATGGTCCTTAACAGCAGCCGATCGTTTTTACTGTAGGTTAGCTGGGTCATAGCTAAAAATTTTCTTCTTCAATAAGTATTTTCATTTCAGTAATGAGGCGGTCTACCTCTTCGCGGTCTGTACCACTGTAATACCCACGAATCCGGCGTTGGCTGTCCACCAGTATTACCTTATCGCTGTGCGAGTAATCCACTGTGCCGTTTGGCAAATCATTTTGCTGAACCGGTAAAATAAAACCACAACGTACCAATTCATGAATGGAGTTTTTATCACCAGTAATAAAGGTCCACTGTTTTTCATTAGCGCCTAAAAGTTCAGCATAAGCTTTAAGTACAGCAGGTTTATCGTAGGTAGGGTCAATAGAAAATGACAGCAGCTGCACATGAGCATCAGAATCAAAGTTCCCCTGCACACGCAGCAATTCATTATTCATTTCGGGGCAAATGGTTTGGCAGCTACTAAAGAAAAAGCTAACCACGGAAATGTGATTATTAAAGACGCCTTCATTTACTTCCCGACCGTTTTGATTTTGTAAGCTAAAGCCAGGAACATAATGCTGACCTTCCGGAAAGGTGCAGAGATTGGAGGACATTTCGGCTGCATTTTGGTGATAAACCGGAATGGTAAACTTGTTTTCACCAAAGGTCCGTAGAAACCAAATGATACAAACAGGGAAAATCAACATTAATGTTAACACCCCAAACTTCCTTGCGTATTTCATAAAAGGGATTAATCTCCTGTAGAAACAAAAATTATTGGAAAATAATTTTATGCCATCGAACATTCGGCATAAATTCAGTGCAAATGTACACAAGAGCTGCCTAAAACCTTTTGAAATGTTGAAAAACATAAAAAAAGCCAGGCTTATGGCCCGGCTCGTTTTCAACTCATGTTATCGCTTATACCCTTACATCTAAAATGTGTCCTCCCTCTAAAAGAACGGCCAGAATGAGCCATATTACAAATACAGTTGGCACGATAATAGTATAAACCAGCGTTTTTATTTCGTGGCGCAGGTGCATAAATTCCGCAACAATATAAAAAGCTTTTACAAGTGTTAAAATAATAAAAAGAGAAATCAGGAGACCGCCCCTTGGCATGTTAAAAGCGAGAATAAATTCTACCCCCGTTACCAGCGCCAGAATACCAGCCGTTTTCCATATTTTCTTAATATGCTCTTTATCTGCAGGAATTACACTTGGCTCCTGCTCAGATTCATGAATATTTGCCATATCGATACAATCGTTTTAAGTCTTTAAATGAGGTAGAAGAAGGTAAATACAAATACCCATACAAGGTCTACAAAGTGCCAGTATAAACCAATTTTTTCGACCATTTCGTAATGGCCCCGGCGATCATAAGTTCCTACGGCAGTATTGTAAAATACAATGAAGAGGAGAATAATTCCACTAAAAACGTGGGTACCATGAAAGCCGGTAATAAAGAAGAATAAATCTGCAAAAAGTTGTGGACCATACTCATTTATCGCCAGGTTAGCACCAAAAACACGGGTTCCATCGCTCAGCAACATTCCGCCTTCTGTACCATGAATAAAGTGACTCCACTCCCAGGCCTGACAGCCCAAAAAAGTCAAACCACCGATAATGGTCCAGAGCAAGTATTTGGTTGCTGCCTTGCGGTCCATCCGGTGCCCAGCTTCAACAGCAAGCACCATGGTTACGCTACTCATGATCAAGACAAATGTCATGATACCCACGAATATTAACGGATAGTGGCCACCATGGAGGAAAGGTAAGGCATTAAAAACCATATCCGGCACAGGCCAGATGTTTTCTGATGCAGCATAATCTTCCAGGTTACCGGTATAAGCAGCATTGCTGTACCGGATAAGGCCATAGCCTACCAACAGTGATGAAAAAGTAAATGCATCTGAAAGGAGGAAAAACCACATCATTAGCTTTCCATAATTCGCCTTGAAAGGCGACTGTCCGCCATCCCAGATACTGCGTTTAGGTTTGTTTAAGGTAACTTCCGTTGCCATAATTAAGGTTTAATACAAGTTGATACGATAATACAAGCTTATTAGTTGAATTGCAAAAACAGAAACAGATATAACCACAGTCCATCCAGAAAATGCCAGAAGGTACTGCACATTTCCATTGACAGCATGTTTTTGGAATGCACCTTATATCTGAAAGCTTTTACCATGAGCACAAGCAGAAATATAAGGCCTGCAATTATATGCACACCATGCATAAAAGGCAACACATAGGTAAAAGAATCAATGGCATTGCCACCCACAAAATAAACATTGTTGGCTACCAGCTGGTCAAAGCCCGAAAACTGACCAATCAGGAAAGCTACTCCTAAAATTAGCGTAAGGGCACTGAAAATTTTTACCTGAAGCAGGTTATCCTTTTTTGCTGCACGGTAGGCCAGATGCATGGTTACACTGCTTACCAAAAGTAAAACAGTCGTAATGGTAAAAAGCGATGGCATGGAAACAGCACAGGCAATCCCTTCTGACTGCGCAACGATATACGCGCTCGTCCAGGCGGCAAACATCATTACAATAGATACAATGAAACAGCCAGAGAACAAATTTTTTCGGGTTCATAGCCAGCGGCAGGCTTGCCTGCTCGGGCTGACTGAGATTTATATTTTGAGTATTCATTTGAGTTAAACTTTATCTAGTAAATAACGCAATTTGCACTACCGGAAGATAGATAAAAGAACCAAACATGATTTTTAAAGCGGACTGCCGGCTTTGATCTCGCATCAGCTTAAAAGTCTGGGTAAGAAATAAGACTCCGCAAATAGTAGCCACAATAGCAGAATTCAATCCTGTAATACCCAGTTTAGCAGGCAACATGCCCAGCGGAATAAGAAAGAGGGTATAGGTCATCATTTGAACAGCGGTATTAAAGTCCTTTTTTCCGCCTAAAGGAAGTAACTTAAAACCTGCTTTTTTGTAATCTTCATCGGCCACCCAGGCAATTGCCCAAAAGTGAGGGAATTGCCAGATAAACTGGATACCGAAAATAATTAAAGCCTCAGCGGTTATCATCCCTGTCGCAGCCGTCCAACCTAACAGTGGTGGCAGCGCTCCAGGAATTGCACCCACTAAAACAGCAAGCGGACCAACTCTTTTCATTGGGGTATAAACAAAACTGTACAATACCAGCGAAAGAGCGGAAAGGAAAGTAGTAAGCGGGTTTGTGTAAACCAGTAACATTCCCAAGCCCAGGAAGCAAACGAAAAGCGCAAAAACAAGCGCTTCCTGAACGTTTAACCTCCCTGTTGGCAGCGGACGGTTTTTTGTCCGCTCCATTAGTTTATCGAGGTCTTTTTCAATTATTTGATTGAGGGTAATGGCCGCACCACTAACTAAAAAACCACCTACACTTAAAACACTTAAAAGTAACCAGTCCAGAGGCCCCTGAGAGGCCAGTACAAAACCAAAAGCGGAGGAAAATGCCACCAGGAAGGAAAGCCGGAACTTTACCAGTTCAGAATACGCTTTTGCTTTGGCAGCTATATAAGCCGCTAACCCTATCTCCCTACTTCTTGCAACAAACATTCTTCTGTATTTTTATCTGTAAATTCTTTACCACTATTTTTTCCAACAAGCAACAGGAGATAAAACTGAATACCAAAAAGCACAGTTCCAAAAAGCAGGTGCATGGGCTGCAGTATTGCCGGAATGGCAAAATAAGCCATAATTGCTCCCGTTGCTATTTCAACTCCAACGACAATAAGCAAAAAACTACTCCAGGAATTTAAGCCTGAATAAGTTGCTGCAAATTTACGAACTAAATAAAACAATAACAGATGGAGCCCTAAAAGAATAATCGAATAAGAGCGATGGATATAGAAGAATATTCCCAATTCTTCTATCCAGCTTTCCCTGTTACCATAATTATTTGCCAGGGCTACTTCGTCAACTGCTTCTCTCACCTGGGTTCCTATAATTATCTGCACAACCGACAAGCCCATCAAAGCAATTATAAGCCATTGCATTTGTGTCTTCCTCTGCTTACTCAGCAAACTTTGTGGATGAACCTGGGTTTGATATGCCGCATAAATAAGGAAGGCTACAATAGCCAGGGCCGGTAACATATGAACCGTTACCATCCAGGGCAAAAGGTTTGTGGAAACCACCACGGATCCCAGCCACCCCTGAAAAACCACCAGGATAAAGGCTGCAAGAGAAGCATAAAACACTCCAGGTTTCGACTTGCGCCAGGAAAAGGAAATAGCCAGCGTGGCCATTATAAGAAAACCAATGGTGACCACTACCAACCTGTTCACATACTCAATCCAGGTTTTAACCACATTAAAGTCGGCCTCCTGGAATATAGCTTCATCATGCCTTATCTGGTAAGCCGTTTTTCGGCTCCAAAAGCTTCTGCTATAGCATGCCAGGCGCTCGTTTTTCCTGGCCCGCTTTTCAGTATACACTTCTTTATAATCAGAAGGGAGCTGGTCGGCCGAAGTTGGCGGAACCCAGCTCCCAAAACATTTTGGCCAGTCGGGGCAGCCCATTCCTGAACCGGTACTGCGTACAATACCCCCAACTAAAATTAAAAGGTAAACGGCTGCAATGCTTATCACAGCCAGTTTACCAAATTTCTGTTGCCAGTAATTAATGTTTCTTGGTTTCTTCATCAATTATAATCGCATCCTCATCACCCTCTCTATCGGCCATTTCATTTTCATGGGGCAAGTTAGATTCCGGAGTCATTGCATAAGGAATATTCTGCGGAATATAATCTTCTGTCGCACCAGGCTTACTGTAATCGTAAGGCCAGCGGTACACAGTCGGGATTTCACCAGGCCAGTTACCATGTCCTGGTTCAGTTGGTGTAGTCCACTCCAGGGTATTCGAGTTCCATGGGTTAGCCGAAGCTTTACGGCCCAGGAACATGCTGTAGAAGAAGTTGAAAGATGAATATAAACTGCGCACCAAAAGTAAGAATTGCCGCAATACTCACAAACATATTCAGGTCAGTAAATCCACTAAAGGCATCGAAGTTGGTAAAGGAATAGTACCTTCTTGGGAAACCGGCAATACCTATGTAGTGCATCGGGAAGAATACCATGTATACCCCAACAAAGGTTACCCAGAAGTGAACATAGCCCAGCTTGCTATCCATCATGCGACCGAACATTTTAGGGAACCAATGGTAAATACCAGCCATCATACCAAAGAAGGCCGCACTACCCATTACCAGGTGAAAGTGCGCAACAATAAAATACGTATCGTGAAGCTGAATATCGATGGCGGAATTTCCCACAAATATACCCGTTAAACCACCGGAAATAAAGAGTGATACAAAACCAATTGGAATAAAGCATGGCCGGGGTAAATATAATATTACCTCTCCAAAGGGTAGTAAGGCAGTTAAATACCTTAACAGCCGAAGGCACCGCAATAATGAGCGTCAGGAACATAAATACCGAACCAAGGAAGGGACTCATCCCCGACACGAACATATGGTGGGCCCATACAACGAAAGAAAGAACGGCAATACCAAGAATGGAACCAATCATGGCACGATAACCAAAAATTGGCTTCCTTGCATTGGTTGCCATCACTTCTGATACAATACCAAAAGCAGGTAAAATTACAATATATACCTCCGGGTGACCCAGGAACCAGAAAAGTGCTGGTACAAGAGCGGGCTACCTCCTACGTGAGGCAGGGCCTCACCGGCAATATAAATATCGGACAGGTAAGAAGACGTACCAAAGCTACGGTCAAATACAAGTAGCAATGCAGCAGCAAACAATACCGGGAAGGCAAGTAAACCAAAGATAGCAGTAAGAAAAACGCCCAGATGGTAAGCGGCATTCGTGCAAAAGACATGCCCCTGGTACGCAGGTTAATAACCGTTGCAATATAGTTGATACCCCCCTAACAGCTGAGAAACAATGAACAGCGCCATGGAAATCAACCACAGCGTCATACCCATGCCGGAACCGGAAATTGCCTGAGGAAGCGCACTCAATGGAGGATAAACTACCCAACCACCAGCAGCAGGACCTGTTTCAATAAATAAGCTGATGAACATAATTACACTGGCCAAAAAGAAAAACCAGTAAGAAAGCATGTTCATAAAACCTGATGCCATATCGCGGGCACCAATCTGAAGCGGGATCAGGAAATTAGTGAAAGTACCGCTCAAACCGGCAGTAAGCACGAAAAACACCATGATGGTACCGTGCATGGTAACCAGCGCCAGGTAAAATTCAGGGTCCAGCTTTCCGGTACTGTTAATCCAGTCGCCCAAGTAAGCGGGCGCAGAAAACCCATATCCATTCCAGGAAAACCCAGCTGAAGACGGAATAAGAATGGAAAGACCACCACCAATTATTGCCCAGAAAATCCCTGTAATCAGGAACTGCTTGGCAATCATTTTGTGGTCGGTAGTAAAAATATATTTGCGTGATAAAGCTCTCGTGATGCGCATGGTCATCATGCGCATGGGCATCGGAAACCCGCCTGTATGCGATTTTTCTACATTTATAGTAGCCATATCAAAATATGTTTATTGCTATGTTGCTTAATTCTGACTCAATTCCACACTCTTCGTATCCTTCACGTCGGTGGTTACACCGGCTTTCAACGCAGCCAGCTTCACGCTTGTTCGGCAGGAACTTTAGAAAGTAATTCCGGATTTTGCTTCAGGAAAGATTCCTGCTCTGCAAACCATTTTGTATACTCTTCCGGTTCTTCTACCACTACAATCTTTCTCATAGAGAAGTGGCCGCGGCCACAAATTTCTGCACAGGCCAGTTCATAATTAAAATCGGGGTCTCCAACTCTTCACGCATTTCGGCTGTTGTTTTTGTAGGAATAAACCACATGCGGGTAGGCATACCCGGCATGGCATCCATCTTCTGGCGGAAATGAGGAAAATAAACACTGTGCAATACGTCTCTTGCCCTGATTTTAATCTCAACTGGCACTCCTTTAGGAAGATGAATTTCGCGCGCAGTAAAGTCATCATAAGAATTCTCATCCTGGAAATCGACGCCCATTGGTTAATGGCATCGATTAAGCGATAATCGAAAGTCCCCAGGCGGTTGTCCGCTCCACTATAGCGTACCTCCCAGGCAAACTGATAGCCCATTATTTCCAAAACTTCTGGCTTCTCCAGGGCAGGGCCGGTCATCTCGTTCCAAACTTTAAATCCACCGAAAATAAGAATGTCAACACAACAGCCGGAATCATGGTCCAAACTACTTCCAGTTTGGTATTGTCAGGGTAAAAGGAAGCCCTGTGCCTTCTTTATGCTGGTACATAAAGGAGAAAACGAAAAGAAGAATATGGGTAAGAATAAAAACGGCTACGGTAATCCAGGTAGTTACCCAGAAGAGAGATTCATAATCATCTGCATGAGCAGAGGCTACCGGAAGCTGGTATAGATTCGTATGATCGAAAGAATAGTAAAAGAACCACCCTCCAAAGATGAGCATAAATAAAAGAAAAAGGACAGCATTGACTTTGTTACTCTTTGACACTTTTACTTTTTCCGATCCTCGTGCCACATTTACAAGGGTATAAATCCGGTAAATAAGCAAGAAGACGGCAATGAGAACAATAGCACCTATAGCTAATAGATATACCAAACATGCTTTATAATGTTAGTGTAAAATCTAAATTAAATATGATGATGAATGACTTTCTTCCAGCATTGGGTGGTGTCTTCGCAACAAGGCGCCGCCTTAGAAAGTGATGTTAACACATACAAATAGAAAGGCTGGTACCATATACCAAAATTAAACCAATCTCAAGTAATCCAAATCCTCCATATTCTTTCATTACACCCGGGGTTATCATCAGGTAAAAATCCAACCAATGTCCGAACAGAATAACACTGACAAACAATCTTCAGGAAGATTGCATGGCGTTTGGCATCCCGCGTCATCAGAACCAAGAACGGAAAGAAAAAGTTTATTATCAGATTCAGGAAGAAAATAGGGGAATAATAGTCACTATTCAGTCTTTCAATATAAGTAAATTGATTCTTCCGGAATGTTTGCATACTAGATCAGCAGGAACTGCGAAAACCAGATGTAAGCCCAGAAAATACTAAACGCAAATACAAACTTACCTAGGTCGTGCAGGTGGTTTGCATTTACCACTTTCAGGTAACCTGCTTCTTTCGAAGCAAAATAATCACCAAGCTGATAGCAGCGAGACCGGAAACCAACCAGCTGGCAAATACATACCATCCAAACATGGTACTAAACCAGTGTGGGTCTACAGACATTACCCAGTCCCAGGCAGAGGTTGAAGAAGTAACGGCAAACAATACCATAAATATGGCAGAGTATTTACGGAGGGTATACCAGTAAGAGGTTCCACCATGAATATCTTCTTGCATTGATTTCTTACGCAGGAAATAGAAAGCACCGCCCCAGATTAGGAAATATGCCACCATTCGGGCCAGGTAAAAAGCAGTATTCAAGTACGCTTTTTTACCTGCAATAATATCATCATATTCAGGGTTCTCGGTTATACCATCCTCCAGAAACTGCTCATATAAGCCTTCGTGTGTCCAGTGGAAAAGGTCGTGACTTCCTAACAGGAACACGATAAGCATTAAAATACCTGCAATGGGCAGCCATGCAGCCAAAGGCAAGCGGAATTCGAAGAAAACCGGTTGCCCAGCCAGCCTGCGCAACATACTGAATGGCAAAAAAGAATATACCTATTACGGCAAGGCCTGTAAAGAAAACGTTGTTAATCCAGAGGTTAGCCAATAAACGGGTTACCCAGCTTGGGCCATGGGCATTATCAGCTGCCTCGTCATGGGCAACAGGATCGCCGGTTCCTGGTAAATGGGTTTCTGCACCAACGCCCTCACCTGACGGATATTCCTGTAATACCTCTTCAGCCACCGGACCTTCTGCATGGTGTGCATTATCGCCAAACACTCCAACTAAAATGCCACCAATAACAAAACAATACCAACGCCAAAAAGAATACCTAATATTTTCTTCAGCCGGCGGTAAAGATAAACTGTCTTCCTTCGTTATATGAATTTCCATGAAGCTAATTATTGTTTTTGAAGTGTTTTAACATAACGAGTAATCTTCCAGCGGTCGATTCGGGGCTACCTGCGAAGCATAAGGCCACATACGTCCCTGGCCGTGGGTAATTACATGGAAAATATGCCCTTCAGTCATTTCTGCATATCGTCCGGCAGAGAAATTTGGAACCCCTTTATATACTTTACCTACAGGACCATCGCCTCCTCCAGCTCCACCATGACATGGAGAACAGAAATTTGCATACAGAATACGTCCCTGTTCTGCAATAGCTTCGTTTTCTGGCAAAGGGTTGTTTAGGGTTCTTGAAGCCAGGTCCAGGTAATACGTGCTCCCTACCGAATCTTTAGGATAGCGGTAAGGCAGCAGTCCGTCGCCTCTTCTTGGCACTGTATTTTCGGCAGGAACCCTCATGTTCATGTTGTAAGGGTTGTATGGGTTGGAGTTAAAAAACTCCCCACGCTCATCGGCCCGGGAACTCAACCATCCCCCTGTGCTTCATCCGTAATCTGGGAAAGCGGCTCATAAGGAACCGAATGGTACATTTGAGGAGCATATTCTACTCCCGGATCATCTCCCTTCTGCCGACAGGCAGCTCATATCACCCATTGCCAGAGCACCCATTGCAAAGCTTATCTATTGTACAATTTATCTAACATTGTATATCTAGATTTTTAATCAAACTTTTTATCTTTACCTCCACTGCACCGCTATCCTGTAGATACTGTTCTGCTCTTCCGACAGACTTGCATTATCGCCAGGTTCAATGGCCATCACGTGCATATCATCGGTACTTCTGCAAGTCGAAAATCCGCGGCTTGCCGTAAGGCTTTAGGTTGCTGATTATTAAAAACGTAGCCACCATGCCAAAAGCGGACAACAGTACAGTTAACTCAAAAGTTACTGGAATAAATGCGGAAGTGGACATATAAGTCTTTACCACCAATAATCATTGGCCAGTCGATGCCCAGCATATAAATCTGCATGGTTAGGGCCAGGGTGGTTCCCAGTAAGCCAAACATAAATGCTGCAACCGGTAAGCCTAGACCGCTTATATCCTAAAGCTTCATCCAGTCCGTGTACAGGAAAAGGAGAATATACTTCTTGAATCTTTACTCCGCTCTTACGTACTTTTTCTACTGCACTGAAGAAGAATATCTTCATCATTATAAGATCCCTAATATATAGTTTTTATTACTTCCATTTATACTTAATTTGTTTTAGTTTCTGATGATGATTTCAACACAGCTTTTACTTCTGCCATGTTGATTACCGGGAAAAACTTGGCAAAAAGGAAGAACAGGGTAAAGAACAAACCAAATGTAAATAAGTATACACTCCTACATCGTATAATGTTGGGGTAAAACATTGCCCAGCTTGATGGCAAGTAATCGCGGTGTAGCGAAGTAACGATGATTACAAATCGCTCGAACCACATTCCAATGTTTACAATAATAGAAAGAATAAAGGTAGCTACAATACTTGTACGGATTTTCTTGAACCAGAATAGCTGCGGAGAAATTACGTTACAAGTCATCATGGTCCAGTAAGCCCACCAGTAAGGACCGGTGGCTCGGTTAATAAACGCATACTGCTCAGTATTCTACTCCTGAGTACCAGGCCATAAAGAACTCTGTAATATAAGCCATACCTACAATAGAACCAGTAACAATGATTACGATGTTCATCAACTCTATATGGTTAATGGTAATATAATCTTCCAGTTTATATACTTTTCGCGTAATCAGCATCAGCGTAAGTACCATGGCAAAGCCAGAGAAAATCGCACCTGCCACAAAGTAAGGAGGGAAAATCGTTGTGTGCCATCCCGGAATAACAGAAGTTGCAAAGTCCATGGATACAATGGTGTGTACAGAAAGTACCAGAGGTGTTGCCAAACCAGCAAGAATCAGGGAAACAGTTTCGTATCGCTTCCATGTTTTGGCAGCACCGTCCCAGCCTAAGACTTAAAGCACCATAGACGATCTTTGGCAATTGTGTCCTGTAGCCCTGTCTCGGATAGTGGCAAAGTCAGGAACCAGACCAATGTACCAGAAAACCAGCGAAACGGTAAAGTATGTACTAATCGCAAATACGTCCCATAAGAGTGGTGAGTTAAAGTTTACCCATAACGAACCAAAGGTATTTGGTAAAGGCAGTGCCCAGTAAGCACCCTAACCATGGTCGTCCCATGTGAAGTACCGGGAACATTGCCGCACATATTACCGCAAAAATTGTCATCGCTTCCGCTGCACGGTTAATAGAGGTTCTCCATTTCTGGCGGAAAAGAAGAAATACTGCAGAAATAAGCGTTCCGGCGTGACCAATACCTACCCACCATACGAAGTTGGTGATATCCCAGGCCCAGCCTACTGTTTTGTTCAGTCCCCACATGCCTATGCCTTCCCATAAGTGTCATGGCAAACAGCATATGCCCTACGCCTAACAGGCCCAATGAAGATACGCCATGGCCAGCAGCCATAGGACTTGGCTTGGCTTCCACTCTACCGACTGCATATGTCTTCGTAACATCTTGTATGTTTTACCTCCCGTAACTAATGGCTCCCTTACGGGTGAAGTAACATGCATATGTTATTCTTAGTTATATTTATATTAAGCTTACTTCTTCGGTAGATCTTCCTCATCTTTGTTTCTGATCTTTGTCAGATACCAAATATTTGGACGTGGTACCAATTTCTTCCAATACATTGTAAGCTCTTCCTTCTTCTTCTTCTGCAAGCAATTTTTGAAACTCTGGCTGTTCTGCATCGTTCAAATCACCAAAAATAATCGCATCGGTCGGGCATGCATCTGGCACAGGCAGTAACAATTTCACCATCTACCGGTCTGCGGCCTTCTCTTCTTGGCCTCAAGTTTACCTATCTGAATTCGCTGTACACAGAAAGTACATTTCTCCATTACCCCACGTGCACGTACGGTTACATCCGGATTCAAGCACCATCTTACCAAGGTCGTTGTTCATGGCTGTGTTTGTATCAGCAAACTGCTCGTTGTCGTGGTATTTGAACCAGTTGAAGCGTCGTACTTTGTAAGGACAGTTGTTGGCACAATAACGTGTACCGATACATCTGTTATAAGTCATCTGGTTTAAGCCTTCTGAGCTGTGGGTGGTAGCCGCAACCGGACATACTGTTTCGCAAGGTGCATTGTTACACTGCTGGCAAAGCATGGGCTGGAATACTACTTCCGGATTTTCCGAAGCTACTTTCAAGGCCTTCATAGCTATCCACATCTGCATCGCTGCTATAATAGCGGTCAATTCGCAGCCAGTGCATTTCGCGTCGGTTAATCACCTCTCCTTGCCTACTACCGGAACGTTGTTTTCTACCTGGCAGGAAACTGGTACAGGCACTACATCCTGTACAGGAGTTCAGGTCGATTACCATTGCCCAGTGGTGGTTCGGATAAAGGTGTCCATCCCAAAGGCTCAGGCTATCCGGCTCCACGGGTCCTTTCGCCGTAGCAATCATTGGCTCGTAACGTCCGGCTTTAGGATTTTCCTGGTATTCTTTCAGGATAGATTCCTGGATGACGGTTTCTCTGCCCATATAAGTGTGCTGGGTTTGAGTATTCGGCTATTTTATAGTTTTTATCCGTAGCCGTAATTTCCACGCCCGAAGGAATGTAGTACTGCATTACGCCGTCTACAAGCCGGATGAACGGATACGCATTAACCCCTCTGTTTTCAGCCACCTTACCGGCCACTTTTCTGCCGTAGCCAATGGCTAAACCAACGGTTCCTTTTGCCTGTCCTGGCTGAACCAGTACAGGAACTTCAACACTTACTCCTTCTACCGTCAGGTTCACCAGTTTGGTGTTCCCCTGCCCTGGTTCCATTTCAAGGCCAAGCTCGGTAGCCAGGGAAACAGGAATGGTCAGATAGTTTTCCCAGGTGGCTTTGGTTACCGGATCAGGCATTTCCTGCAGCCATGGGTTATTCGCCTGGCGGCCGGTGCCTATGCCTACATTCTCATATACTACCATTTCCAGGTTCTCGGTATTTGGCTTTATTGCCTGTACCTGGCGAAGGTCTGCGGCCGCATTACCTACAAAAACAGGTGTTTCTGTTGGAGACACGTTCTGAACCGTTGCGGCAGTTTCATATCTTTGGCCAAATCTTGAATCAAGGCCAATTTCCATGCCTGGCACATAAACGCCTACATAGAGGGTTTTATCCCAGAACTGCTGGAATTCGGTTATATCCTGCTGGGCGGCAAACTGGTTGGTTCTCCACTGGTTTTGCAGGAAGTTATAGTAATTTGTATCGCTTGCTCCACTCCAGGTAAGGAAGCTTTCCTGCGCCTGGCGTGTTTTAAAGATTGGAATAATTCCAGGCTGTGCAAGGCTGTAGTGATTGCGCTTTGGCTCGAAATCATTCCATGATTCCAGGTAATGGTTATCCGGAGCTACATACTGACATAACACCGATGTTTCGTCAGGTGCTTCAGTGGTAGAAACTGCCAGCTTTACTTTATTGGCTGCAAGCGCTTCTGCCAGTGCCGGTCCGCCTGCATAATCATACACAGGGTTACAGTTATAGAATACTACTGCATCTACTCTTCCGGCCTGTACATCGCGTACAAATGCGGCCATGCGGCGATCATCTCCCTGGCGGTAAAAGGCTGGTTTAGAAATATCGATAGTAGTCCCATAGTTTCCTAACAGGTTATTGATGGCATTTATCAATCGCTGTACAGAAACATCGTTTGAGCTACTTACTACCAGGCCTCTGCCTCTGTTGGCTAGCAAATCTTTAGCCGCTTTTTGCAGGTAAGGAATTTCCTGTGCCGGTTTGCCTCCGCTTAAAAGCTGGTAAAGGCCTGCTACAGCGGCAGCCTCCTGCGAGGGCCGTATGGCTGTTCGATAATCGGCATTTGAGCCTGTAGTAGATAATACGCTTTCGAACTGGTAATGGCGCGACATGGTTTGCTTAGTCGGGCCCAGTTTTCGGGTTTTGCTGTATTGTTTATTAAATTCTACGGGGTTAATCCAGCTGCCAAGGAAGTCAGCGCCAAAGCTTACAATAATGTCTGCCTTGCTGAAATCATAAGAAGGAATGGCTCTTACATTAAAGGTATCCTGATGGGCCTGAACAAGGGCGTAGCTGGAGTAGGAATCATATATGATATGCTCTCCTCCAAAACGGCTGGTAAACTGGTTAATTACGGCCAGGGTACTCGGGCTAAGAACAGTATTACTTACCACCCGTACATTTTGCGCACCACGAAGTCCGCTAATTACTGCCTGGTCAAGCTTTTCCCATTCAGCAGGGTTTCCCCCGGCAAGAGGTCCTTTTAATCGGTGGTTATCATAAAGGCTCAGGATAGAGGCCTGAACCTGGGCAACTGTTCCTCCCTGCGTAATAGGAGAAGCATTGTTGCCTTCTATTTTTATTGGTCTGCCTTCTCTAGTTGTTATTACAATCGGGCAGTAGCTTCCTGCCTGGGCAAAAGTAGATGCGTAATAATTAGGTATGCCCGGGTCAACATCTGCCGGCTTATTTAAATACGGAATTGCATACCTTACGGGGGCCTCACAGGCCGCCAGAGAAGCCGCTGCAATTCCAAAGCCCATCATTTTTAGAAAATCCCGGCGTGAAGGTCCACCTTCTTCCTCCATTTGAATTTAGTGGCAGGTAATCCGGAAATTCTCCTTGGTTGTTTTTAACGAATTCCGGATCGTTTGACAACTGCTCCAGTCCCTTCCAGTATCTTTTTTTATTATCTTTCATTTTCTATTATATATATAATAAGAAGATTCTTTTAAGTATTAATAGTGACATTTTGAGCACTCCAGTCCTCCAATATCTATTCACCTTCATTGGCTCATTGGTATTTGCATTGTGCAGTTTCACCAATTTGTCATAATAATCATTGCCTTCGGTTTTTACTTCGGTTTCGCGGTGGCAGTTAATACACCAGCCCATGGTCAGTTTCCGAATATTGGTAAACCACCTGCATTTCCTCAATCGGCCCGTGGCAGGTCTGGCACTCAAGTCCCCCTACATTTGCGTGCTGGGAGTGGTTAAAGTAGGCCAGGTCGGGAAGGTTGTGAACACGAACCCACTCAATCGGATCGTCATTCTCCACCGCAGCATACAGCTTCTGAATTTCCGGAGAATCCGTCTTTATCGTATTGTGGCAGTTCATACATATGTTTACAGAAGGAATGTTGGCATTCTTGGATTTATAAACCCCTGTATGGCAGTAATTACAGTTAATCTGATACTGACCGGCATGAATTTTATGCGAAAAAGCAATTGGCTGTTCCGGCTGATATCCCTGCTGAACACCAACAGTATAAAGTCCGTCCAGAACTGTTTTGGCTACAATTGCTACAAACAGGAAAATTATCATTCCAATAAAAGGACGGCTTCTAACAATCTGGCCAAAGCCGGGGCCGCCTTTAATTACTTCTTTGTCCGCTTCATCCAAATCTTCGCGCTGGCCCAGGTACTTCGATAATACTGTTAATACCAGTACAAGTACAAGAAGCACTAACAGCAGAACCACAATTAAGGCACCTACAATTATGCTCAGGTAAGTTGAGGAAACTCCGCCAATCCCCGCACTATCTCCCTGGCCACCACCTGCCGGCTGGCCATCCACAGCTGCTGCCGGAGCACCCCCAGAGGCAGCCGCATTTTCAGTCTCATACTTTAAGTAGGCAATAATGCCAGTTAGCTCTTCATCAGAAAAGTTAAATGAAGGCATTACCGTTTTGCTATATTGATTAAACAGGTTAACCGCGTAAGCATCTCCGCTTTGAATTACCTTTTGGGAGTTGGTTACGAAAGCCTTTATCCATGGCACAGGTCTGCGTTCGTGAACACCTGCCAGTGCTGGTCCTACCACTACCTCGTTTATTGCGTGGCAAACTGTACAGTTTCCTGTAAACAGCTGCCGGCCAAGGGCAATTGCCTCCTCCGATTCCGGTATTTCACCCTCCTGCGCAGGAACATCCTGTGGCGCCTGCTCTGCTTCAATATCTGTATCAGCAGTCTGGGTTGCAATAACATCCTGATCTGCTTCCTCTTCTACCTCCTGGGCATAAGCATTCAGCCCACCCGTGAGCAGCATGCATAAGAATACAGCTACCGGAGCCAACCTTTTTAATAAAGGTCCTGTTTTACCTTTTAAGGACATTTTTAAACTTCTTTTTGCCATTATTTTAGACTCGATCTAATTTTCCAGCACAAATGTACTATGCGGCTCTATTTTAAGCAACTTCTTATTTGCTTCTTTTAATGGGGTAAGCAGGGCAAAAAAAAGGCTTAAAACGACTATAAATGAGCTTTTTACATCCTCCTCATTCGGTTTCTTATCAATTTAGAACGATTTTAAATAGCCGCATCGCTTCTTTTTTAAAAGAAGTATATTTTTCCCGCAAATTCTATAGTTATTTCCTCCTACATTTCCTATCTTGCTGTAAATCTTAGAGTTATAATTTTAAAAAAAGGATATTTCTTATAGACTAAGGGTTGGTTAAGGTTTGCAGGAACTTTTCAGGAAACTTTTAATTGTATTTCTTTAAAAAGTAGCTGATTTGAGCAACCTCCATTTAAAGCGCACGTACATACAGGCATGCAATGATACTTGTTATTTTTTAATTCTCAACTTGCTTACCGGCAGAGAGAAACAACTATTTTTTTGTATTTTTTTAACATAACCAGACCATCTGCTCCCGAACAGTTCATCCAGGAGGAGGAAGAAAAGTGAAGTTGGACCAAAGTTTAAAATATTTTCATGGAAAATAAAGAAAGCAGTTACGGGGATTTTATAGCAAGCCAGAAAAGCAGTTTTTTTAAGCAGACGGTAAAAGGTCAGACTACGCAAGAAATGAAAGAAACCATACTAGTAGTAGACGATGATTATTTTATTCGTACCCTACTCCATTTTTTATTAAGGGATCATTACGACGTCGTAACCATTGAGAATGGATTTAAAGCTATGCTTTGGTTAGATAAGGGAAACCAGCCTGATTTGATACTTACAGATGTGGACATGCCAGAAATAGACGGTTTTAGCCTGCTCTCGCACCTGCGCAAAAGCGGATACTACCGCTCCACGCCTGTGTTCATGCTTACCGGGCATTCCGACCCACTTATTGAAGAAAAGTGCAAAAATTCAGGCGCAACCGGTTTTTTAACCAAACCTTTTAACCCGCCGGCACTGCTGGATTCCATTAAGCTGGCCATCCAGGCGAATCGGGAGACAAGCAAAAGCGATAGCATTGTTAAACAAGCATAGCGAAAACTCTGCTCTTTTACTCCAGACATGCAACAAATTGTATACATTGGCAACGGGCCTGACGCTCTTGTACAGCAACTCGAGGAACAGCAATTTGAGTGTCAGCTTTACGCGGACCCTTTCCTGGCTTATGTGAAATGCCTCTCCGAGGTTTATTCTAATAAGCCACTTCCCTATGCCTTTATTTGCCGTGAAGATTTACCTAATGACGAAGCATATACTTTTATTAAGAATCTTCAGAAATGCAGTCAGCTAAAAGCTGTACCCTGCATCCTTTACAGTCCTGAACCCGCGCCTGCTTTGTTAAAGAAAGCTAAGGTTGCCGGAGCCGACGATTTTTATTCAGGCACTTTTCCCATTAGTGACTTGCTGGACAGAATCGACTTTTTACAAAAGACCAAACCCTCTAACCTTGAAGAGGAAATAAAGACTAACCTACAGCCGGATCTGCGGATTTCTCCCGCAAAGCGACTGTTCGATATATTTTTCTCTTTACTGGCGCTCCTTATTCTAAGCCCTCTTTTGTTAATTATAGCGTTAATTATCAAACTCGAATCCAAAGGACCTGCCTTTTATATTTCCAAAAGAGTTGGCACCGGTTACAAGATATTCGATTTTTATAAATTCCGTTCCATGAAGCCCGATGCCGACAAGATGATGGAAAAGCTGATGCATTTAAATCAGTACAACACCGGCACCGGCCCTACCTTTATAAAATTAAATAAAGACCCACGGGTAACAAAAATCGGGCGCTTTTTAAGAGATTCCAGCCTCGACGAGCTTCCGCAATTAGTAAATGTGTTAAAGGGCAACATGTCTATTGTAGGTAACCGGCCACTTCCGCTCTATGAGGCCGAAAAAATCACCAAAGACCTTTGGTCGAAGCGCTTTCTTGCACCTGCCGGAATCACCGGGCTTTGGCAGGTTAGCAAAAGAGGAAGAAAAGAAATGTCGGTGGAGGAGCGCATTGCCCTTGACATGGCCTATGCCGACAATTGTTCTTTTTTAAATGATATAAAAATTGTGGCGCAAACCATTCCAGCCCTCCTTCAGAAAGAATCCGTTTAAGAGAAAGAAATAAAGTATGCTTGTTATTGAACTCATTTTATTTATTTATTTCTTATATGTGGTGTTTTATGCACTGCTCCTTTCTGCTGCCGGCAGGTTTTTGTCTTCCCCCCACTATAAAAGCAACCAGAGAAAAGCTTCTATAGCTGTATTTATTCCCGCCTATAAAGAAGATACTGTAATATATGGTGTGGTAAAAGATGCACTGAACCAGGCTTATCCCTCTGAAAAATTTGAAATTATCGTTATTGCAGACTCCCTAAAACAGGAAACCATCGCCAGCCTCAAAAGCTTACCCATCGAACTTATTGAGGTAGCCTTTGAGAAAAGCACGAAGGTAAAAGCCCTGAATGCAGCCATGGCGCAACTTCCTGAAAATAGGTTTGAGCTGGGCCTCATTCTGGATGCGGATAACCTGATGGCCCCCGGCTTTCTCGAAAAGATTAATGCAGCATACCAGCAGGGCTTTCAGGCAATTCAGGGGAACCGGGTGGCCAAAAACAAAAATACCACCTTTGCCTTTCTCGATGCTTTAAGCGAAGCTATAAATAACCATATTCTCAGGAAGGGAACTTTTGCCCTGGGCGGCGCTCCCTCCCTGGTTGGCTCCGGCATGGCCTTCGATTATTCCATTTTAAAAACTACCCTGGCAGGAATGGATTCAATCGGAGGTTTCGACAGGGAAATGGAAATCCTTTTGCTTGAGCAGGAGATTGATTTTTGCTATCTAACAAATGCCCGCGTACTGGATGAGAAAGTGGAAAAACCAGAAGTTTTCCAGAACCAAAGAAGACGCTGGATTTCCAGCCAGTTTAAATATGTTAAAAAGTACTTCAAAAAAGGCATGGCTGCTATTTTTCATGGCAAATGGGCATATGCCAACAGCACGCTTTTACGAAACATTCAGCTCCCGCGCCTGCTAAACCTGGGGCTGCTCTTTTTCTTTTGCCTCGCTGCCAGCCTGCTTCACCAGTATCTTTTTGTTCCTGCCAGTTTCTGGTGGGCCTTGTTTGCCTTTAATGCACTTGCCTTTATTCTGGCCATTCCAAAAGAATTTTACACAAAAGAACTCCTTTGGGCAATGCTTAGCTTACCCAGGGCATTTGGAATTATGCTGTTACTTCTTTTTAAACTTAAAAATGCTGACAAGCAATTTATACATACTCCACATACCAAGTCCGAAAACCCTGCTTCCTGAGAAATAATGAGCTATAACAGGCTAGAAAATCCCCTGGTGAGTATAATAACGGTGAACTTTAACCAACCTGAAGTTACCGAAGCCCTGCTTTTATCCTTACAAAAGGTAAGCTATAGTAGAATAGAAATTTTGTTGGTAGATAATGGCAGTAAGAGAGACTGCAGCCATCTTCAGAAAAAATTTCCCGGCATTCGCTTCATTAAAAGCCGGCAAAATCTTGGATTCGCAGGAGGTAATAACCTGGGCATTAAACAGGCAAAGGGCGATTATATACTCTTATTAAACAACGATACGGAGGTTGACCCTGGTTTCCTTGAGCCTATGCTCGGGCTTTTCAGGGAGGTTCCCAAGCTGGGGATTGTATCTCCGCTGCTTATCTTCTATGATTCGCGCCTGGTGCAGTATGCCGGCTCAAAGGGTATAAATTTTTTTACAGGCCGGGGCCAGAAAATTGGATATAAGCAGGCAATTGAAACCATCAATTTAAATGCCCGGCCAACGGACTTAGGCCATGGGGCCGCTATGCTTTTTCCAAAACAATTAATTGAAGAGGTGGGCTACCTCCCGGAGGTTTACTTCTTATATTATGAAGAACACGATTGGTGCGAAGCCTGTAAGCGGGCAGGATATAAAGTTTACTTCCAGGGAGCTTCAAAAGTTTACCATAAAGAATCGGTAAGCGTTGGCAAGCTGAACCCATTAAAAACCTACTACCTCAACAGGAACCGCCTGCTCTTTCTAAAAAGAAATGCACGCGGCCTCCAAAAAGCCTGCGCCATGGCTTTTTACCTTCTGCTTGCCTTTCCTAAAAGGATCAGCACCCATTTATTAAAAGGGGAGAAAGAACATGTTACCGCGTTAAAAAATGCCTTATTATGGAATTTGAAAGGTAAAAACACCACTGCAACCCGGTTTTTTAATCGCAAAGCTCTCAACAATTTTAAGCATGAACGTTTTAAAGCTAAAGCTACAGGAATACTATCAGGAAAAAGGGATTGAGAAAGCCTCCTTTGGAGATTACCTAAAAATGGGGGCTCGTTTCTCCGGCATGGCCTGGCGAGTGGCTCTTGCCAAAGCACTTTTAAGTGGCAAGGCGAAAACCGGCAAGTGGGTAAGTATGAAGGGAATTCCTAAAATGAACATCCGGGGCGAGTTGGTTATTCACGACCAGGTCAGGATATGGTCAAGCATTGTGCGGGCACGCATCTTTGTAAGAAACGGAGGCTACCTGGAGATTGGGAGCAATTCCAGGATTAATGGCTGCCATATTTCGGCAAGCGATAAAATAATCATTGGTCGGAACGTGCGAATTAGTCAATATGTCCTCATCATGGATAATGACTTCCACCAGGTTAACGATCATTTTGCCGATGGGGTTAAAAAGCCCATTATTATAGAAGATGATGTTTGGATAGCGGCAAAAGCCACTATTCTGAAAGGGGTAACCATCGGAAGAGGTTCTGTTATTGCAGCTGGAGCCGTAGTAACCAAAGATGTCGAACCTTTTACATTGGTGGGAGGCGTTCCTGCTAAAGCTATCAGGAAAATTTAATTTCAACTAACTCCATTCACCTGGCCAGAGAGTGGCGGGCTCCTAAATGCCTCCCCCCTCATCTCTTACGCTCCTACTGCTTCTGCTTTAGCTGGTGAAAAAAGCAGGAGCAAATTCTTATAAAAGTTTCGTACACTCACTTCTTATAAAAAGAAACAGGCGTTTTGAAGGCAGGGCAACTGAGCTTTTAACTCGCTTTACGCCGACACATACCATCCGGACCAAACCACACACAATCAGTACCTTACAAATACCTAAGCCTAAAAAAAAGAGAAAAATGAATCATTTTTCACAAAATCCTTTGCATTAAGGGCTTTACAGCATTTTCTTCGGGGGTTTATTCACAAAAAAATCTTTTTTTAATGGTTAAAAATTCACTTAAAAAAAGACAAAATAGCTAAAATGTCCATTTTTAGGCTCTATTCCACAAAAAATAAAAGCCGCATAAAATTCGCCTCTAACGGCCTGTATATGAGACAAATATCATGTACCTTTTTAAATGTTTTTACACTTTTTCCGGGAAATGAAGAGGTACTCGGGCTGTACAGCATATGCACCTTCCCTTCAGCTGGCGCTGTAAGAAATTCCACACCTTTGAAATATATTTCAGTCCCATTTTACACCAAAAGACTGTTTTAAGCTTACGAAGGTACAACATTAAAGGTTGCACCTGTACCAATATTTTTTCCTAAAAAGAAATAAACCAATTAAGCATTCCCCAACTTTTGTGGAACAATTCCACAGGGCGAAGCAGAAAAGTCCTATTAGTAATATAACTTAATTTATGTAAGTATAGCTATTTTTTGAATTACGATTCCTCAGGCATGCGTCTATCTTTGCAACATCCAATTTTGATAAAAGGGAAGAAAGAAAATTTCAAGCATTGGATAAACCATTAAAATGCAAAATTAAACATGTGTGTTATGAGGAAAAGTAAAATTAAATTATTAGGACGAGCCTGGTTCCTACTCACGGGATTAGGATTCCTTCTTAGCTTTTCGGCACAGGCGCAGGACTGTGGTTGTGATCATACTATAGACGTCAATACTACCCAAATCGATGGAAATCAGTTAGGCGTAAAAGCAGGCGATGTAATATGCCTGAAAGCTGGTAAAAGAACCAATCTAAATATTAAAAATATTAAAGGAGCAGAAAACAACTATGTAACCATTAAAAACTGCGGTGGACAGGTGGTTTTGGGAGGCTCTGACGTCAACAATGGTATCCTTGTTCAAAACAGCCGGTATTTTAGGATAACAGGAACAGGTGATGCTTCTTACCAATACGGAATCAGGATTGACAGAACAAAAGCAGGGAGCCAGGGGGTGGCTGTTACTGAGTTTTCATCTGATGTGGAAGTTGACCACCTGGAAATTTCGGGAGTAGGCTTTGCCGGTATCATGGCGAAAACCGACCCTAAGTGCGACGGCTCAGCTGACCGTGGCCGCTTTACCATGTACAATGTAAAAATCCACAACAACTACATTCATGATGTTAGTGGCGAAGGCATATACCTTGGCAACAGTTTTTACAATGGAACAAACGTATATTGTAATAAAACACAGTACCCGCACGATGTAAAAGGGGTACGTGTATATGATAACATTATAAAGAACACCGGTTGGGATGCCCTCCAGGTTGGATCTGCAACTCAGGATGTTGAAATATATAATAATGAAATTTACAACTTTGGTACTGCAAATAAGGACTCACAGCGCAGCGCCATTCAGTTAGGACTGGGTACTACAGGTAAATGTTATAACAACCTGATCGATAAAGGAACAGGTGCGGGTATTACCATACAGGGAATTGGTAAAAACCTGGTTTACAACAACATTATCAAAGCAACCGGAGAGCCTGCTTTTAACGTCAATGTTCGCCCTACTCCTCTTTCCTCAGACGTTGTTTCAAAAGGATTCCTGGGAGGTATTTACATTATTAACAATACCGTTATTGACAGCAACAGCAAAGGCGCCATTAATGAATATGTAAATGATGCAAAGAACAATGTTTTTTATAACAACCTCATTGTTACCACCACCAGTTGGAATAAGCTTAAAACCTATACCGACTGGAACCTGGACAAAAACCTGGTTTTAAAAAATGTTTCCGATGCAAAATTTAAAAATGTCTCTGCCAATGACTTTCACCTGAACGATGGTTCTCCGGCTATAAACGCTGGTAAAGACATTAGCTCTTACGGCATTACTAAAGACTGGGACTTTGAAGCACGCAAGGTTGGCACTACTACAGATGCCGGTATCTCTGAATTCGGAACTGCAACCACCACTTCAGCAAATGTTGCTCCTACGGTAAATGCCGGTTCTGATAACACCATTTTACTTCCTACCAACAGCACCAGCTTTACTGCCAGTGCATCGGATAAAGACGGAAGCATTGCTTCTTACAGCTGGGCTAAAGTAAGTGGTCCGTCCGCCTCCATGAGCGGAACAAGCAGCAGCAAGCTATCTTTGAGCAATCTTACTGCAGGTAGCTACACTTTTAAAGTAACAGTAAAAGATAATGGAGGTGCCACTGCATCGGATGAGGTACAGTTAACTGTTAATGCCGCAAGAACAAGTAATGTTGCTCCAACGGTAAATGCCGGTTCAGACCAAACTATCCAGCTCCCTGCAAACAGCATCAGCATCAGTGGTAACGCATCTGACAGCGACGGAAGCATTGCTTCTTACAGCTGGACAAAAGTAAGCGGCCCATCAGCAACAATGAACGGCACCAGCACCGCCAAACTTGCCCTGAGCAACCTGGCTGCCGGCAGCTACACTTTTAAGCTTACAGTAAAAGACAATGCTGGCACCTATGCCTCAGACGAAGTAAATTTAACCGTAAAAGCCGCAACAAGCGAAGAAAGCCAAGCAAAGGCGACAATAACACGCTTACTGCCAATGCCGGAGCAGATCAGACAGTTCAGCTGCCAACAAGCACCTCAACTTTAAAAGGAAGCGCTACCGGAAATATTGCTGACTATACCTGGAGCAAAATAAACGGCCCTTTCGTAGAGATGAATGGTGGAAGCACCTCAACACTTTCTCTGAGCCGCCTCCAGCAGGGTACTTATACCTTCAGATTCAGAGTAAAAGACAGCCAGAACATTAGCGTCTCGGACGATGTAACAATCGTAGTGAAAGCTGCTTCAGGAACGACTACCGGAGAAACGCCAGACACAGGCGAGGGTTCAGCAGATGGAAACCTAATCCCACTGGTTAAAGCAAGCAACGACAAAATTCTTACCCTGCCAGAAAATGCAACCCTGCTTACCTGTGCCGGTAAAGACGAAGATGGATTCATTGTTTCTTATAAATGGGTGAAGATGAGTGGACCTACTGCCGGAACTGCCAGCGGAAGCTTCTGCTAACTTTAACATCGCAGGCTTAACTGAAGGCACTTACGTATACCGGGTAACCGCAACAGATAACAGCAAAGGACAGGCATACGACGAAGTAACCGTAAAAGTAGTTAAAGGCGGAAGCTCCGAACCTACCACTGAGGAAGCTCCTGCCAACCAAAACCCAGTAGTTAGTGCCGGTAGCGATAAGTCAATTACCCTGCCGACCAACAGCACTGCCCTTTCTGCCCAGACAAAAGACGTCGACGGCCGAATTGTTTCCTACAACTGGAGCAAAGTAAGCGGACCATCAGCAAGTCTTTCCGGAAGCGGTACTGCAAACCTGAATCTCTCAAACCTGGTTGAGGGTGTGTACACCTTCCGTATTACCGTAAAAGACGACAAAGGGGCTTCTGCTTACGACGAGGTAAAAATTACTGTAAATAAGGCAGCAACTACAACCACAGGCGGTGGCACCACTACTACCACTACCACCACTTATCAAGCTATTTATAGAATTAATGCAGGTGGCGGAAATGTGAGCGCCACCCCAATACAGTGGGACCAGGACAACAAGTCAACCCCTTCGAAGTATCTTTCTACCAGCAGCTCTAATAATTCAGCCGGTAGCAGCAGCTGGAACAGGACAAATAATACCCAGGCTCCAAATGCCATTTTCGGTCCTATCCGCTTCGATTTCGAATGGGGTGGTGCAATGAAATATAACTTCCCTGTAAAAAGTGGCACCTACGAAGTGCGCCTTTATTTTGCAGAAACTCCTTATGCCGGTGGCGTAAGCGCAGCAGGTCAGCGTGTTTTCGACATCAAGGCCGAAGGCCAGACTAAAGTATCGGGACTGGATATTTATAAAGAAGCCGGCATGAATGCTCTTCAGAAAACAGTAACAGTTTCTGTAACAGACGGCCAGCTTAACCTGGATTTCGTTCGCAGAATTGGTAACCCGCAAATTAACGGAATTGAAATTCTGCCTGCAAAATCTCCAAACGCTACTTCTTCGGCAAACATCAGCACAGAAACTTCAGATACCTTTGGCCTGAACTTTGAAGGACAAGAACTTCCTGCAGAAAGCTTTACGGTATATCCTAACCCGGTAGAGGACCAGCTAAACATACGCTTCGGTAAAGTACTGGAAAATGGCGGAGCAACTGCCCAGCTTGTTAGCCTGAATGGAACAGTAGTTTTAAACGAATCGCTGAATGATGCACAGGGAAGCTCAGAAGCAAGCATTAACGTAGGTAAGCTGAATATTCCCGCAGGAATTTACCTCCTGCGCGTTCAGGCAAAAGGAAGCCCTGAGCAGGTTGTAAAGGTTTACAAAAAATAAATTTTAAAAAGAAATAAGAATTGATGAAGGACTGCCAGCTGGTAGTCCTTCTTTTTTTGTATAAATTCCCTACTTTAGCCGGCAGTTACAGACGGGCAACAAATGAAAGGGAACAAGTTACTAAAATGGGCCGCCGTAGTTTTAGCAGGAGGTTTTTTGCTTCTGACCGGTGTTTACCTCTACCTCGATGCACAACAGGAACCCCTACAAATGAATGCAGAGGCAAGAAGGCTGGCCCCGGGTAAATTTTTAAAGTTAAGCCAGGGCACCACCCATTATCGTTTGCTGGGCCCGGAAGAGGGCGACCTTGTGGTATTGATACATGGAGGCATGGTTTCGGGCATGCAGGCATGGAATAAAAATTATCCTTTTCTGGTGGAACAGGGATACCGGGTGCTTATGTATGACCTTTATGGCAGAGGGTATTCCGACAGAATAAAAGGAGAATATACCCCGGAGCTTTTATTCAAGCAGTTCCAGGAATTGTTGGATTCACTAAGCATACACGAACCATTTTCCCTGGCAGGGCTTTCCCTCGGCAGTATGGTGGCCATTGATTATACCCAACAGCACCCGGAGCAGGTAAAAAAGCTCCTTCTCCTCTCCCCTGCTGCCAGAGGCAAAATGAAGCTGCACCCTGTACTTAAGGTGCCCATATTATCGGACTTTTTGCTAACTACTTACTGGCGCCCCCGAACAATACAAAATCAGATGAATGAATTTTACCGTCCGGAAGATTTTCCTGAATACCGGCAGGAGCTGGAAAAAATGGTGAAATACCAGGGATACAAAACTTCCAACTATTCTACCTGGGTCCATACCTTAACCTATAATATGGAGCCACAAATTGAAGAAATTGGCAGGCAGGAAACCCCTGTGATGCTCATTTTAGGTACCCACGACCCTTATGTGCCTGCCGATGAAGCCCTTACTTACCAAAAGCTTATAAAAAATATTGAAGTTAAAGAAATAGCCGAAGCAGGCCATATCGTTAATTTTGAGCAGGCAGAAGTCGTTAACCGGCTCATACTCGGCTTCCTTACCTCTTCTGCACCAAAAAGTTATCCACTGCACCCTGATATTTCCCATTAAAGAGTTCTGTTAACTGTTTCCGTGGGCTTATTCTCCAAAGGAGCAAAGTGTTGCCGGAGCTCATATTCTATTAAACACAACAGAGCAGGAATAAAAATTAGCGCCTGTGGCACCAGGAAAAGGCGCGTTTCCATGGCCATACTTTTAAATAAATGAATAAGTATCCAAAAAGGAACAATTAATAAGCCAATAGCTTTCAGGAAAAAAGGCCAGCGCCGGAAGCCTAAAATGGCCAGCAGAGGCACAATACCCAAAGTGCCGATTAACTGTGGGTACATATTAAAGAAAAGAATATTAAAGCGGAAGAACTCCCAGGGGGTATCAATATCGTGAATGGCTTCGTATGGCCTCAATCCATAGTACCAGCGAACACCTACAAATAATATCCCGAACACCAGCAGCGAAATAATGCCATACATCAGCCTCTTTTTATCTTTGAGGCGAAAATGCCGAAAATCAAATGCGGATAGCATAAGCATAAACGGAATAAACCCGCTGGTTTCCCTGTTAAGAACAGCCACAGCAGTAATGGGAATTATCCAGGCAGGATGTGCTTTTAACACCACATAAGCTGCCAGCAGGTAAAAAAATATATCAAAATAGGTATTATACGCCAGGTCTGCCTGCCAGTTGCTGTTACTCATGTTAAAGGCAAGCAGGAGCAGGCCCGTCAGGAGCAGGTACCAGCTTTTTATGTTAAGCGCTTTATAAAAATAGTAGCCTACCCAAAAAATAAGCAGGCTCTGGAAGAGCCGAAGCGCGAAGTAAGGAGCATATGCATGGAGGTGGAGAGGCACAAGCTGGAAAACCCGGATAAAGCCTTCAAGTATCCAGCCCGAGAACACCCTGTATTGCCAGGGATTAAAAAACTCTGCATTACCCGCCATAAAACGGGCATGTCGCTCTAACTGAACTTCCATGCCCACCCCTATGCAGCTGATGGCCTGTTCATAAACTACATAAACACTGAGGATAAAGGAAACTCCCCAGCGAAATATTTGTTGTATAACTGATTCCTGGCTTTGATTTGCCCTAATCATAAATGAGGAATAATTGAGAAAATTTCTATCGTACTAAACAATGCCTCTGCAACCATTTATGGATGGCAGGCTTCCTGATGTTATTTTATTTAATTTAGCAGCATGCGTACAAAATACGACCTCATACTTGTTGGCACTTCTTTTGCCTCTTCCTTCTTCTTAAAAAAGTACCTTGAGAAGGCTCCTGCCAGCGCACGGGTACTGGTACTGGAAAGAGGGCAAATGCTTAGCCATGCGCAGCGCCTGAGTTATGCCAGAAATCAGCAGTACGGTCTTAATTCATTCATCAGCAGCCTGAGCAAACCAAATCCAACTTTTGATAATACACAATCGAGTAAGCCCTGGATTTTCGATCCCAATTTCGGCGGAAGCTCCAACTGCTGGACTGGCTGTACGCCTCGCTTTATGCCTAACGATTTTAAACTGCATTCTGTTTACGGTGTAGGTACCGATTGGCCCATTTCTTACGATGAGCTGGAACCTTACTATGGCGAAGCCGAAGAAATTATGCAAATCGCCGGACCTGCTGAAACACCCTACCCCATGTCCAGGCGTTATCCTCAACCTGCGCATACCCTCAGCACCACCGACCGGCTTATTCAAAAAGAATATGGTCCTTTATATATTAGCCAGCCAACCGCCCGGGCAAGCCAGGCAACCGGCCACAGAGGGGCCTGCTGTACAACCGCCATTTGCCATATGTGCCCGGTTAATGCAAAATTCACCATTGAAAATACGCTCCTCTCTGTTTACCAGGATCCAAGGGTTCAGTTGCAGTACCATTCCCAGGTATTTGCCCTCGATACTGCCGCCAACCAAATTAAAGGAGTTTGGTACCGGCAGGAAGAAGAAGATAAAATGGCAGAAGCAGAACTGGTCGCTTTGGGCGCCAATGCGCTCTTCAATGGTCATATTCTCAGGAACTCCGGCGACAGCAATCCTTTTTCAGGAAAAGGCATAAGTGAGCAGGTTGGCCTGTATGCCTACATTTATCTTAACGGACTTGAGAATGTGGGAGGCTCCTCAACCATTACAGCCAACGGCTTTATGTGGTACGATGGTCCGCACCGTAAGGAAAGAGCTGCCTGTATTATTGAAAACCATAACGATCCGTTTATCCGGAGCGAAAAAGGCCGCTGGCGCCAAATGCTTAAAATGAAGTTTGTTTTTGAAGATTTGCCCCAGGAAAGCAATGAAGTAGCCCCCATTGAAGGGCAAAAGCTTAAACCAATGGTTCGGTATGGGCAACATTCGGCTTATGCCCAAAAAGGAATTGACCACCTGAAGGGAAACATAAACCAGCTGTTTAACTTTTTACCTGTTGAGAAAATTGAGCTCGACGATTTTATACAGCCCAGTGAGGCGCATATTTTAGGTACTGCACGCATGAGCCGGGAACCTGATAAAGGAGTGGTAGACGATAAATTGCGCCACCACCAATACCGTAATCTTTTTGTGCTGGGTGGCAGTGCCTTTCCGGCAATTTCACCAGCAAATCCATCGTTAACTCTTTCGGCACTTTCGTTAAGAGCAGCCGATTTAACCTTTTAAAGCAATGGAAAGAAGAAACTTCCTTAAAATAGCCGCCGCAGGCACTGCTTTGCTAGCCACCGGGCTGTTAACTATCAACGCTTTTCAGTCCGGCATAAAAAGCATGATTATGGAAGAAACCCGGGGACTTCAATTAAAAGAAGAGGAAATAGATAAGTTTCTGGCCGATGCAGAAAAAGAAATGTACTGGCAGGGCTACGACTTTTCCAAAAAAGGATTTATAACCGCTCACACCTGGCTCGGCTCAGCCTTCTTGCCATATAAATTTAAATACAGCCAGTACCGCAATCAAATTGTCGGCACTTTCCTTCTTTCCACCAATTATTTTACAAACAAAATGGATGGGAATCAAGCTGTTCAATACCTTGCTTTTTATAACCCTTATAAAAGGCCCTGCGCAAACCCATTCTCAAACATTTATTATCCGCATTCTGCTTAAAAGCAACGGTAATTAGGGTGGGTCGCCAGCTCCAGCAGCTCCCGGTCGCCGGCACTGTCGCCATATACATGCACCTCGCAAAAGTCTTCGAGGGCAAGGTGCTGCTTTAGGCGCTCTACTTTTTCGGCTCCATAACAGTTTTTGCCCTTAAGCCTGCCGGTAATTTTACCATTCTTACACTCCAGAGAGCTTGCCACCAGCTCGATTCCCTCTGCATCGCACCAGGCCTGCAGCCAGGAATCAGCCGAAGCCGAAACCACCACTACCCGGTCGCCCGCCTCTTTATGCTGCTGTAAGGCTTCCTTTGCTTTCGGCCGCAGCATAGCAGGAATAAGATTTTCAGCGAACTGCCTCCCCTTTTCCCTGAACTCCTCCTCCTTTGAATTATTGAAAAAATGTGTTAATACCTTTTCTTTTGCCTTCCAGTTCGGATACAGCTTTAGTTTATACGCCACCAGCCAGGGGACTAGCTGCAGCATGCCGGCGTAAAAGGGCACCCTTCCTTTATAGAACCGGATATACGCAAGAAAAGAGTCTTGGTAGGTTAAAGTACCATCAAAATCAAAAACCGCCAGCCGCTTCATTACAAATTCATTTTCTTAAATACCGATTCCGGAATGAGCCGGATGTTCTGCATTATCAGCTGCCACATGGCCAGCGTGTATACTACCTCTTTTTTAGCGCGTGCGCCTTTATAAATTGCCTTTGCCACCTGTTCCGGTTCGGCAGTAAGCGGTGCCGGCAAGTCCAGACCTTCGGTCATTTTGGTGCGCACAAACCCCGGTTTCACCGTTAGCACATGCACCCCCTTTTTGTACAGGCGATTGCGCAGGCCCGAAAGATAAGCAGTAAACCCCGCCTTTGCACTCCCATAGAGGTAATTACTGGCTCGGCCACGTTCGCCTGCCACACTACTGATTCCTATAATGGTACCATGCTCCTGCTCTTCGTAAGCCTGGGCCACGATGTTTAAGACAGATACCGCTCCGGTAAAATTAGCCGCTATAATCTGTTCTGCTTCCTGCCACTCCTTCTGCCCTTTCTCCTGTTCACCCAGGTAGCCAAAAGCACAAAGGGTTATATCCGGCCTTTGTGGAAGCTTTTCCCAAAAACTTTTATGGCTGTTGTAATCAAGGGCATCAAAGGCATGGCTGGAAACCGGTAAACTGTAGCGGGCCTGCAAATCTTTGGCTATTACCTCCAGCTTATCCATATTTCTGGCAGCCAGTTGAATTCCATAGCCTTTGCGGGCAAATTCATGTGCTGTGGCTTTGGCAATATCGGAGGTAGCCCCTAAAATTAAGATGTACTTCATTAAAAAATGTTCAAACGTTTCGCCAGCAGGGAGTTAAACTTCCCTTCCGGATTGTACTTTTTAACAATATCTGCAAACTTTCTGGCCTGTGGGTACCCCTCCCAGAAAAGTGCGGGTTTCATGCGGGCGTCTTTGCTCAGGTAAATCCTGCCACCATACTTAAGCACAATTTCGTCGAGTTCATCCAGAAAACTAAACAGGCCTTTCCGGATTGGGAAGTCCAGCGCCAGCGTATATCCTCTCCTGGGGAACGAAATAAGGCTATCCTGTTCACCAAAAAGCTTCAATACCGCCAGAAAAGAGCCCATTTTCCGGTCATTTATTTTCTCCAGTATTTGAATGAGCCCTTCGCGGCTATGTTCCATAGGTAAAACAAACTGGTATTGCAAAAAGCCTGCCTTACCATATATGCGGTTCCAGTGCAGCACGCTATCGAGCGGATAAAAATACGGGTCGTAGCTTAGGATGCTGTCTTTTTCCTGCCCCAGCATTTTATGATAATAGGCAAAATTGAATGCCTGCACCGTTAAGGGGTTCAGGGTATAAGAGGGTAAAGGAAACGGAACATTTAATTTCATGCTGCCGGGCATTTTCAGTGGCTCTTTCTGCTGGCTTGCACTTAACGCTTCAGGCTTTGCATGTTCTCCCAGCAACAACAGGCTTCGCCCCAAATCCTTTCCCTTCTGGAGGCAATCAATCCAGGCCACGGAGTAGGTATATGATTCATTTTCTTCAAACAAGCGGAAAATAGTATCAATATCCGGCGCCTTCAGCGCTTTTTGGGCTATGTAGGAGGTTTCAATCTTTTTAAGGCGGAACCGAACCCGGCTAATTACCCCTGTTAGCCCCATTCCACCACAGGTGGCAGCAAACAACTCAGGCTTTTCTTCCGGGGAGCAACGGACCATTTCGCCATTGGCCAGCAGCAGCTCCAGTTCTTCGACATGCTTTGAGAAGGAGCCATCGGAATGGTGATTTTTACCATGCACATCAGAAGCAACGGCCCCTCCTACGGTAATAAAGCTGGTGCCCGGCGTAACGGGCAAAAACCAGCCTTCAGGAACAATAAGGTTCAGGATATCGTCGAGCATGACCCCGGCTTCGCAAAAAATAATTCCGTTTTCGGAATCGAAAGAATGGATATGCTTGTAGTGTAAGGTGGACAGTACCCGGTAGGCCAGGGAAGCATCGCCATAACAACGGCCATTACCACGGGCAATGAGGCTGCCATCGCCCTCAACAGCCTTTAACAGCTCATCTTTATACTGGAAAGAACGCACATCGGCATTTACTACCGGGTAGTTATTCCAGTTCGAAATTTTCTTTTTCATGCTTTAAAGGTGCGGCAGGTAAATAAGAATATAAAAGCTAATAATCCATGAAATAATGGTGGCCCGTATAAAGGTATCTTTATAAAGAATGCGGGTGGGCGAACCACTATCGTTTTCCACCATGGCAATTTGCAGGTAACGCATAAGACCGGCAATTACGAAAATGCTGGTGAGGTAAATGTAATGTGAACCTAAACGTGTTGTTACTTCCTCAGAAATAGCGTACATTATATAAGATACGATAATGATTCCTGCCACCATGGTAAGGCAGGCGCCAAGAAACTCCAGGTTATAATTTTTTACGGATTTACGCATGTGGCGCCCACCGGAATTATGCAGTACAATGTCGTCGCGCCGCTTGGCCAGCGCCAGAAAAAGGGCCAGGAGAAAAACCATTATCATAAGCCACTGCGATACTGCAATGTTGGCAACAAGGCCACCAGCCAGCGTTCTAAGTAAAAATCCCAGGGCGATAATAAAAATATCGATCAGCGGAACATTTTTCAGCCCCATGGAATAAGATAGGTTAAAGACGAAATAGGTTCCCAACACTATCATAAACCAACCATCAAGAAAATAAGCAATGGTAAAACCCGTTAACAAAAGAACGGTTAGTATAATAGCCGCTACCTGTAAGGATACGGTACCTGCAGCCAGTGGCCGATACTTTTTAACCGGATGCCGGCGATCTTCCTCCACATCCTGATAATCGTTTATTATGTATATGGAGCTGGCGATGAAACTAAATGCGATAAAACCGAAACCTAAATGCAATAATCCAGTAAGATGGCTAAAAAGTTGTCCTGCAAAAAATATCGGCAGAAAGAGAAACAGGTTTTTCACCCATTGCTGGGGTCGTATTAAACGAATTGCAGCTGAAATTCTAATAAGTCCTACACTAGTAGACAACATGATAAAAATTTAAAAAACAGATAAAAATTAGTTTAAATAAATATACTAAAAAAGATTCTATTTTATATAAGTATATTTTATTTTGTAAAAAGAAAGGTTTTTATTCTTTTACTCTTTTTAAAGAATAATGTTAGCCTAAAGGACAATTTTTTTAGCCTTATCCCATAAAAATAAATGCTTACTTTTTATTCAAGAAGAACAAGCGGAGGCCAGCGCGCAAATAGCGGATTAAATTTCAGCTCCTTAAAAAATGGTTTACTTACCGACGGGCAAGTTACCCTGCTACAGTTAGTAATTATTGCCGGTTTCAGCCTTTTACCACTCCTGGTAAATTTACCTTACCGGGTAAATATTTTCCTTTCCTGGGAAGGTGCTTATCGCCTTTACCTGGGCCAGATGCCGTTCCGCGATTTCGGGATGCCCTTAGGCTTTGGTTACTTTGCCGTGCCTGCCCTTTTCTTTAAGTTATTTGGCCCCTATCTTTTTAGCCTGGTGTATGCACAGGCCTTCCTGAACCTCCTTACCTTAATAAGTCTCCGTTCCATTCTTCGGCTGCTGGGGGTACAACCTACCAATGTATTGCTGGCTATTCTTGTCATGTGCCTTACCTTCACTTTCCCTATCAACTTCTGGCCCTGGTATAATAACTCGGCTTTTATCTATGGGATGTTCGGCTTAAATATGCTCCTGCTGTATATGTTTCGGCAGGAACAGCGGTGGTCTTTCTATTACCTGCTGGCAGCGGGCTTCTTTATGGCATTTTCTCTTTTTACCAAGCAGGATTTTGGTGGTCTTTCTTTTGCCTTTGGTTTCCTGCTTCTCTGCTACCATGGATTTTTAAGCAAAGATTATAAAAGTATTCTCTGGTATTTTATTGCCTTTGCCGTTTTCCTTGCCCTGTTTATTGTGCCATTTCTCCCCTACGATTTTTTATATTGGTTTAATTACGGTCAGCCACCGCATGATTCCCGCCTGCACCTGAGTACTTTTGCAAACAGCATCTTCAGCGGTTCCCTCTACGAAAAGTTCTACCTCCTGCTTATTGGGCTGGTAGTATTCTTCCGGTTTACTTCCCTAAAAGAACTGTTCCTCAATAAAAAAGAAGGCACCTTTTTTTTGGTATCAGCAGGCATGGTTTGTATGGCCCTTATTACACAGGTTACCAGCCGCCTTCCGGAAGACACCTCTACTTATTTCCATGCCTTTGCTTTTGCTTATGTACTGGAAGGGCTCAGTAAAAATCAAAACACCAGCCACCTAAAGTACCTTGGCCTGCTGGGCTTTCTTACTATTTTCTGGTGGTCGGGGGTAGTATGGAAATATACCAGCAAGTTTTTTTCGGTACAGGAAAATGCAGCTGTTGCCAACCAGCAGGAAGCAGGCATCGAATGGGGACTCTCAGACTTTAGAGCTTTTAAAAATGTGTACCTTCCGGAAGAAACCATTGCCGGAATGGAACGTATAAAGGAGTTGCCTGTAGTACAGGAAAATAAGAACGGGCTCATGGTTTTAAACATGACGGAACTTACGCCCCTGGCGCATGAGCTGGGATACGAACCCATGATAAATCAGCCCCTGTGGTATCACCTGAACATTGGCATGTTCGATAAACAGGTGGAAGAGTTTAAAAACAAAATTCAGCAGGAGCAGTACGACCTGGTCCTTTTTGAAGATATACCCAGTCTTACTGAATTTTATCCGTATGAAGTACAAGCGGCTTTAAAGGAAAACTACGAGCTAAAAGACCGTTTCCTGGCTCCACGCGCTTTGGGAGATTCTTACGTTGAAGTATATATACGCAAAGAAAATGATTAAATACATTGGCGTCCTGTTTATCCTAACCCTCTGCTGGTTTTACCCGGGCATTGCGCTTAGCCAGGAACAAAGCGGCCAGCACCTTCTTTCGCTGAGCACCTATGAAGCTGACGGAAGCCTCCTTGGCGTAAAACCCGGAGATACGGTTTGTATAGAAGCAGGCAGGCGCCCTCTTTTGCGCCTAAAGAACTTCCATGGCACCGAAGAAAAGCCGGTTACTTTTATCAACTACGGCGGAAAAGTAGTTATGGGAGGTCCTGCCATTAAGGATGCCATTATGTTTATGAACAGCAGCCACTTTCGACTAACAGGTAGTGGCGACCCGGCCGAACCCTATGGCATCCATATTGTGGAAACCAAAGCCGGCAGCCAGGGAGTGGCCGTAATTCAGTTTAGCACCAATTTTGAAATTGACCACCTGGAGATTGAAAAAGCCGGCTTTGCCGGAATTATGGCCAAAACCGATCCGAATTGCGATGGCTCTGCCGACCGGGGCCAGTTTACCATGCGAAACGTTAAAATTCACGATAATTATATTCACCACGTGAGCGGCGAAGGTATTTACCTGGGCAACAGCTTTTATACGGGCACCAATGTTTATTGCGACTCCTTTCATTTACCTCATGAGCTAAAAGGCGTTAAGGTATATTACAACAAAATAGAAAGCACCGGCTGGGATGGTATACAGGTAGGTTCTGCAGTAGAAGATTGCGAAATATGGGGCAATAAGGTAAGCCATTACGGAACGGCAAATAAGCATGCACAAAATAATGGTATTCAGCTGGGCCTCGGCACCACCGGCAGGCTATACAATAACCTGGTTCAGGAAGGAAGCGGGGCTGCAATTGTTATCCAGGGCATCGGCGATAATTTTATATACAACAACCTTATAATTTCGCCTGGCCAGGAAGCATTTAACATCAATACACGCGAACCCCTAGCTCAAAAAGGAGTTTATATTATTAATAATACCATTGTAAAAGCCAGTAAAGGAGTACTAAAAGAGTATGTAAACCCCGCAAAAAATAATGTTTTCATTAATAACCTACTGATTGACTGCAGCAAAGACTGGAATAAGCTAAAGCCTTATACCGACTGGACGCTGGAAAACAATTTACTGGCCCCCATTCACAGCCTGCACTTTTCGGATAGTTCGGAGGGTAATTACCGCCCGCGCAAGGACAGTAAAGTAGTAGGTGCCGGTAAAGATGTTTCGGCCTACGGTATTAATATTGATTATTCAAATACGCCCAGGCCCAGTGGAGGCAGCTATGATATTGGCGCATTTGAGCTTGAACCTAATATTTAACAACCAACCCAAACCAATTTTTTTATGGTGTATTCTTTTGGCAAAGCGCAGGTGCTTACCAGCCAGCGCATGCAGCAGCGACCCCTGCTGGCCAAATTTATTTATAATGTTTTTGGCTATACCAGCATCGGTAATTATGCCCGTTCCCAGGTTTTCATAAAGTTACTTAAAAAGCTTCCGCTGGAGCGTTTTCACAATATTCTCGACCTGGGCTGCGGCCTTGGTGAATACTCCTTTATGCTGGCAGAAAGCCTGCCTCAGGCAAAAGTAACGGCCATTGATATTTTGCCGGATCGGGTGGCTGCCGTAAAACAGGCAAAAGAAAAACTTGAATTAAATAACCTGGAAGTCAAGCTGAGCAGAATAGAAAGACTGGAAGATAAAAAATTTGATTTTATCTTTTCTGTTGATGTTTTTGAGCATATCCTTGAAAAAGAGATGCCCTTTAAAGGTGCTTTTGAACGGCTGAATGAAGGGGGCTACCTCCTGGTGAAAATGCCTAACATCCAGCAGTTTACTATTATGCCCGAAAACTGGTTTGAAGAACATAATGAATGGCTCGAACACGAACATGTTGGCCAGATTTACAATTTGGAGGATCTTAGCAGGCGTTTTGAACAGGAAGGCTTTGAGGTGATACATGCCGCATATGCCGATGGGCCTATCAGCCGACTGGCATGGGAAATTGGTTACCTAGCCAAAAAAGGCGGTGCAGCCCTGCACTTGCTACTCCTCCCCCTTTGCAAAGGCCTTGTAAAGCTGGATGTGTTGCTTGGTTCCCGCAACAGGGGAAACACTATACAGGTAATTGGAAGGAAAAAATGATTTTATTCCGCAAAGTTAGATTTAAATTATAAGGCTCTTTATGAAAGCACCTGGTTATTCACCAGCTGGAATCTGGCGCGTGTTTAGCGAAGCGCAACGCGTGACTTTGGTGCCCCAAACTAGAATGAAACGAACCAATTAAAAAGGCTTCCCGGAAAAAACACCGGGAAGCCTTTTTTATACAAACTGATTTTCCAACAGTTGCCATTACTGGAGCTTCTAATCCCCGTCTTCGCCCACTATATCAGTTTCCTGTTTTTCTTCCCACTAATCAACCAGGCTTCCCCCGGTATCCAAACCTATTTACCCTACAGGCCTGGTGCAAAGCTGCTTTCTCCTTTGGTAAAGCGGGCCCGAAAACCCATACCCAACATAGCATTTGCCCATACAGAAGTTTGAAAGCCGAATTTGGGATAGGCTACTTTGGAAAACTCCAGTTAGGGTCCGGCGAAAAGCCCGGCCAGGTAGAACCTGGTTTAAGCTACTGCAAAAATCCTTGATCCTATTTTTCGAAATCACTCCCCGATCAGTCCCCTAAAGGAACCTTATCCCAATACAGTAAGCGGCTTCAGGCCCAAAACTAAAAAGTCCACTGGCTCCATCATCAAAACTATAAGGCAGCAAGGGTCCGGCTGTAAAAACATGTTGAGCCCGCCTTTAAAGGTTTAGAGAAAAGAGCACCCAAGGCCGGCCCAAAGAAAAACAACAGGCTTTTTTATGGAGGAAAGGTTAATAAGATGCAACATACACTTAAAAACGGGTAAAAAAAGGTCCTCCACTTCCATTTTTTCCGTGGTATGGCAGCGATTAAACAACTCCTAAAAAGGAGCTTCTTTAAATACAGCATCCCCTTCCCTCTTCCTTCTTATAATTAATTTTGAAATTTTCTTAGTATTTCTTATATAAAAGTGTAAGGTGTCGTCCATGGCTTTTACATTAAAAAGAAGCAGTCAGAATTTTAAAAATATGCAAGAGAAAAGCCAGAGACAATTAAAAAGAAACCTAAGCCTTTTGCTTGGCCCGCTGCTATTTGCCGGCTTATTGCTTATGCCCACTCCTGCAGGCATGGAGAGCGCTGCCCAGGCGGTTCTTGCCTGTACCGCATGGATTGCCCTCTGGTGGATGCTGGAGCCTGTACCCATTCCGGTTACTTCTCTCCTGCCCATTGTACTACTGCCTTTAAGCGGCGGACTCTCCTTAAGCAGTGCTACGACGGCCTATGGGAATCCGCTCATATTTCTTTTCCTGGGCGGTTTTGTATTGGCGTTGGCGCTGGAAGAGTGGAACCTTCACAAGCGGATTGCCCTCCACATTATTTTGTTTGTGGGTACAAACCAGCAAAGAATCGTGCTGGGTTTTATGGCTGCAACTGCCATCCTGTCGATGTGGATTTCAAATACTGCCACTGCCATGCTCATGATGCCTATCGGCCTGGCCATTGTGCTACAGTTAGGCTCTTTTAATGGGAGTGGAAAACTGGAAAAAGAAAATGTTTTTGGAAAAGCGCTTATGCTGGGCATTGCCTATGCCGCTTCCATTGGCGGGCTTGCTTCTCTCATTGGTACGCCGGGCAACGCCATTTTTGTGGCTGTGGTCGACGAAATGTTCAGACAGAAAGTATCATTTGCCAGCTGGATGCTGTTGGGGGTTCCTCTTGCAGCACTCTTACTCCTGCTCTGTTGGGTTTACCTGGTAAAAGTTGCTTTTCTTCTTCCTAAAACCGATACCGGTGGCTCCAAAGAAATTGCGGAGCAAATACGTGCTCTTGGCCAGGTTCGTTCGGAAGAAAAGTGGGTGGGCGCTGTTTTTATGCTTACTGCTTTTGCCTGGATAAGCAGGAGCTTTCTGTTGAACCCTGTTTTTCCTGCACTGGACGACAGCATGATAGCAATGGCTGCCACGGTTGCCCTCTTTGTAATTCCTGCCAGGAGCAGGAACTACAAAGAGGGCCTGCTAAACTGGGATGCTGCCTCCCGCCTACCCTGGGGAATTCTCCTTCTTTTTGGCGGAGGACTGGCCATTGCCTCAGGTTTTCAGCAGTCGGGGCTGGCAGCCTACATCGGCAACCAACTAACACAGCTGGAGGGTTTAAGCTTATTTTTAATCATCTTGTCCATTATTGCGCTTATGAACTTCCTAACAGAAGTTACTTCCAATACCGCTACTGCCACCATGATGCTCCCGATACTTGCTTCCCTGGCCGTTGCCATTGAGGTACATCCTTTCGGCTTAATGGTTGCTGCCTGCCTTGCTTCTTCCTGTGCCTTTATGCTCCCGGTGGCCACCCCCCCTAATGCGGTGGTTTTTGGCTCCGGCTACATCCGGATGCAGGATATGGTAAAAACAGGGCTTTGGTTAAATATTATTTCCATTATTATCATCAGCCTGTTTATTTACTTTGCACTGCCTTTGCTTTGGAATATTAACCTTCAGAAACTTCCGGAAAGTTTCCGATAAAAAGAGCAGCTGTACTAAATTTACCAGCAGTTAATAACAAACCATCTCCAGGCTTGTATGTCGGCTAAACTTCGGCATCGAGCTTGTATTTAATCCTTATGATTGAGCAAACAGACAGCATCATTTTCGACCTCGACGGTACCCTCTGGGATTCAACCGGAACGGTAGCTATTGCCTGGCAAAAAGCTATTGACAGCGTAGACTTCATCGACGAAAAAATTAGTAAGGAAAGGGTTCAGTCAATTACAGGGCTTCAGTACGATGTTATTTTTCAGCGGCTGTTTCCCACACTTAGCGGGGAGGAGCGCGAACATCTTAAAAAACTTTGTGCAGTAGAAGAAATAAGCCATATGAAGCAGTATGGTGGCCAGTTGTATGAAGAACTTGAAGAAACGCTGCAGTATTTAAAAATGAAGTTCCGCCTCTTTATTGTTAGTAACTGCCAGAGCGGCTACATTGAAGCCTTTTTGGAGCACCACCAGCTCGCCCACTATTTTGAAGATTTCGCCTGCTTTGGCGATGCCCACCAGCCAAAATCTGAAAACATCAGAAAAGTAGTCACGCGAAATGGACTCAAAAACCCGGTTTATGTGGGCGATACACAAGGAGACTGTGACGCAAGCGCAGCCAATAATATCCCATTTATTTTTGCTACGTACGGCTTTGGCCAAGCAAACCGACAGCATGCCCTGATAAACCGGTTTAGCGATATGCGGCAGCTCATGAAATAAACTGCCGCTTACTGCTCCTTCGCCATTTTGTTCAAGGCAGAAAAAGGCTGTTACTGCCGCACACTTTCCAACACATCTTTCAACTGCTGGCTTGAATGCACCTGGCCCTGGAAAAGAAGGGCATAAATATTTCGGGTGTTGCTGATATTCTCCAGCGGATTTTCATTCAGGAGCAGCAACTCAGCTGATTTTCCTTCTTCCACTGTTCCATAAAAGTCCTCCACACCAAAGAAAATGGCGCCGTTAAAGGTGGAGGTTTTTAAAGCTTCTGCAGGGGTAAGGCCGGCCTCTACAAGCTCTTCCAACTCTTTGTGCAGCGATAACCCAGGGTAAACAAAGGAGTTATAAGGACCTGCATCGGAACCAGCCATTATAAGGACCCCTCTTTTTTGCATTTCGGGCACCATGGCTCTAAAACGTTCTCCAAAACGTGCCCGAATCTCCCTCACCTTGGCGGAGCTTTTAACAGCCGAATTTAACCGGCCCTGGTAAGTTTCCTGAATTCCACTGCCAATGTATGGCAGCAGACTATCCTGCTTGTGATCTTCTGCATGCAGATTGGCCAGCAGCTCCCCAATATGGAGGGTAGGTACCACTGCGGTATTTTCTTCAGCCATCATATTAAAAATATGCTGTGCCGCAGTGCTATCATACCGGTCCAGGTACCACTCCAGCTGGGTATAAAAGCCAATAGGATTTCCGGCAGCCTGCTGTTCCCGTACATATTGAGTGAGGCTATCTTCATTCGCCGCACTGGCTTTCATTACATAGTACATATGCTCGGTCGCATCCAGGCCTGCCTCTATTGCTTCGGCCAGGGTAGCGGTGAAAGGCATATGGGCAGTTGTTTTAATTCCACGCTTCTCCGCTTCTCTTATAACCGCCAGAAACACCTCACGTGAGATAGTGCTATCGTATATTTTAATATAATCCACGCCAAGACTTTCAAGCGAATCGATAGCCGCCGACACTTCGGCCGGAGATTCGAGCTCAATAGAACCACCCCAGGTGGGATTTGGGCCATCCAGCTTTGGACCTGAAGTATAAAGGCGTGGAGCTAACAGGCTGCCACTCTCCTGCTCTTTCCGCCATTCCAGCAAATCGGGTGTTAAATCGCCACCGGCATCCCGTACTACCGTTATTCCATGTGCAATATATAAAGGAAGCAGCGCTTTATTTTCGGCCGCTAATTCCCGGCCTCCCCTAAAATGCACATGCATATCCCAAAGAGCCGGAATTACCCATTTACCTGCTGCCTCTATAGTAGTGTCTGCCTGGTACTCCAGTGGTTCGGATGCATCCTGTATCAGCCGAATGGTATCGGCACGGATGGCCACCAGCTGGTTTTCAAAAATTTCGCCAAGGTTTACATCCACTACATTTACTCCTTTCAGCACCACATCAAAGTGCTCCGCCGTACTTTCAGAAGAGCCACAGCTTAAGCAAAATGCCGACAATAACACCAGGGAACAAAAGGAAAATTTATGCATGGTTGAATGGGTAAAGAGGAATAAGATAGGCGAACAGAAAGAAACTAACAAATTTTATGCAGCCAAACGCTTTTAAGGCTTATTTAAACAGGCGTTCATTAAAATTAAAGGGCAACACTTCTACTACTTTTACCCTCGCAAATTGTGGGTGAAGCGGGTTAATTAAAAAGTTAAACTCCCCCTGCACCAGGGCAGAAGGCACCTGAATTAAAAGGTATTTACGTTCTTTCAAAAGTTCATCCCCCAGTGCCTTGGTTTCCTTCCCGTGCGGGTAGCGTTTCCAGCCCTCAGGCAGTTCTTCGACATTCAGTCTAAACTGCAGTTCCGGCTCATCAGGCGTTTCTATGATGTTCAGCACATACCCCTCAGGTATCAGACCAGGAGGCGTATAGGCGATGATTTCTGTTACGGCCAGCGCCCGACTTTCTGCGCAGTACAGCACAGGCACTCCTTTGCTGTTCCACCGGCCACCATACAATTCAGCTCCCTTGCCGGATAAATCACCCCCATGTTCTCTGCGGCTAAAACGATAGCGTATCATGAAAAAACGCCGTACTCAATCTGGCCAAGCGTATTATCGACCAGCTCCAGGCCAAAGCTGGTATCGAGCAGGCTTTTAGGCTTTACACCCCCTACTGCCATAATCCGGGAATCGAGCCAGTCACAGAACTTCTCTTCGTCGCGAAACACTTCGGATCCTTTCTGGTACAGCTGGGTAATACGAATTACTTTATCTGAAGCCGTTGTGCCCAGGCTTTTTTGTTCTCTTTACGAACCCGGATAAGCGTACGCTCCGAAACGCCCAGAAACTTCGCCCATTCCTGCAGGCTAAAAGGCAGACGTGCTATAATTTCTTCGAAAGTACCTGCTTCCAGGCCTTCGCGGCTAAGCTGTATAAGCTCATCGAGCGATATATTTTTAAATAGAGGCAATCCCATGGCTGACAATTTTCTTAAAAATAAGGACAATTTTCCTTATAACAAAAAAATCGCCCGTTGGGTTTGCCCGGGACACAAACGGCTCATATGAAATGATATAAATCATGGAACTTTCACAGTAGCGTAAGAGGATTGGGAGAGACTCTTTTCACTTATAAAAAGCAGGAAACAGGCTCTTTCCCTTTCCGCTTACACTAAAGTTTTCGTTGCTTATTTTACCCCCGACCAGGTTAAGAGCATGTTTAAAAATTTTATTAGGTTACTGGAGTTAAACGGTTAAGAATTACTTGGCAATTATGCCATAAGACCCAAGCTTCAGAACTTTCTATGGTTTTTTCGTGGTCTTTGTCCAGCCTTCTGAAGAAGTTTAAGCTTCCGAACGTTCTTTCGCTCACCCATCTCCACTTTACAGGCACAAAACCATCAGGGCCTGGAGGCTTCGAGGAAATCTCCAAGTCTACTCCTAAAAGATTGTCATTTACCCAGTCCATAAACCTTATTTTGTAAGCATCATCGGCTAAAATTCTTTCCATTCTATGCATGTAACCCTGCAATGGAGCAACCACTTTTTCAGCCATTACTCCATCATGTTGATTGGCTGCATGTACAATAACAGCCCAGACTAAACCAAGTGTGTCTGTAATGATATGTCGCTTCCTGCCATTTATCTTTTTATTGCCATCTATACCCTTTTCTTCCTTTACAAATGGAGCGGCTTTGATTGATTGAGAATCAATGCAAAACATGGCTGGAGTCGGTTCTTTGCCTTTTTTTTCACGTTCCAGCCTGTTCATGGCAAAGTTAAGGTTCTCTAACGTGCCATTATCTTTCCACCTCCTAAAGTAATAGTAAACACTTTCCCATTTGGGAAAACATTCTGGCAGGTTTCTCCATTGACTACCTATACGCAGATACCAAAAAATTCCATCTACAATAGAGCGTAAAGAATATTGGCGCTTGCGTTTTATTGGAAGATAATCTCTCAAAATTTCCCATTGCGGGTCAGTAAGTCTCTTGTATTGAGATTGCATAAGTAAATAAGTTTGGTTTCTTTTTTTCTTACGCAACTGACCCGCTCTTTATTCAACCTACCTCATCCTTTTGAAAATTTAAACATGCTCTAAAAAGGATATGCAGAAAACAACTTTTCAAAACACTTCTTTTACATGTACCCGTTCATAGCTGGAGAGAAAAACTTTGCGATAAAAATATTCACCTATTTTTTTTACCTTCACTTCTTCTTTCCCGGGAAAAATAAACTAACTAAAGCGATGAACAACAGCCCGCACCCACAGGCATTTTCTCACCACTTAAAAGTACAGGAAAGCGATATTGACGAGCTTGGCCATGTAAACAATGTGGTTTACCTTCGGTATGTACAGGAAGTCGCCGCCGCACACTGGGAGCATGTAGCGTCTGAATCAATAAAAGAAAAGTACCTATGGGTGGTGCTCCGCCACGAAATTGATTATATTAAACCAGCCTTTTCCGGCGATGACCTGGTTGGCTATACCTGGATAGGCGAGCACTCAGGCGCTAAAATCGAGCGTTTTGTTAGCCTTTATAAGAATGGAAGCAATAAACCCCTGGCAGAAGCAAAAACTATCTGGTGCCTCGTGGATGCAAAAAGTTTACGCCCCAGGCGAATTAATGAGGAAGTACTGGTTTTTAAGTAAAAAAAAAACAGCTTCGACTCCCTTTTTGTAATAAAATAAATTAATCAAATTTATTAGGTTCAGCTAAGAAGGCGCCTTTGTATTTTCAGTACCACAATTTTTTAAATTTATTAATTCCTCTGCTATGCACTCAGTTACTCGCATCCTCTCCATCCTGCTCTTCTCTGCCCTTAGCTTTGCAGCCTGCCGGCAGCAGGAAACTACTACCGAAGCACAAGAAATAGTAGATAAGTCCATTGAAGCGCATGGAGGCAATGCCTTTGAGCAGGCTTACCTCTCTTTTGACTTTCGCGATAGAGGCTATGTATACAAAAGGGAAGGTGGTATTTATGAATACAGGCGCGTATTTACGGATAGCACGGGGCAAAATATTACCGATATCCTCAACAATAACGGCTTTACCCGCCTGATAAATGGCGACACCACCCAGCTAACAGCGGAGAGAAGGCAGGCGTATACAAACTCTGTTAATTCTGTAATCTACTTTGCCCTGCTTCCCTATCGCTTAAACGACCAGGCAGTACAAAAAAAGTACCTCGGCCAAACAACTATCGAAGGGGAAGCTTACCACAAGCTAAAAGTAACTTTTAAACAAGATGGAGGTGGCGAGGATTTTGAGGATGAATTCATCTACTGGTTTCACCAGGATACGCACTCTCTTGATTACCTCGCTTACAGCTTTAGGGAAAACGGTGGTGGCTACCGCTTCCGCAAAGCTTATAACCCACGCACAACAGGAGGCATCCGCTGGCAGGACTACATTAATTATAAACCTACAGCCATGAAAAATGTGGAGCTGGAACAATTAGGCAAGCTTTTCGAAGCAGGAAAGCTGGAAGAGCTATCGAGAATAGAGCTGGAAAATATTGAGGTTTTAGAGTAAGAAAAAGGAAACAGGAAGCTTACCTATTGAGGAAAGAGCCTTATATGAAGCGATCATTCCTTTACTATTCAATAAAACCATTTACCTACCCTTATTTCCTTCTGCAGCGGCTGCGTATTAAGTTTCCGTATTTATCTTTTTTACCTCTTTAAGCCTCCACCTGTTCCATAACGATAAAGCTATCGTGTGTACCTGACCTGTCAGTAAATCGGAAAAGATAACTACACTTTTTTTCGTTTGAAAGTCAGACCCAAAACCCAATACCATTAGCGTGTGTTTATTATTACTATAAACAGAACGCAAGCTGGGCTTAGCACCATTTACAGCGCCCGGTGTTTTATTGGCCGAACGACTGGTTCTTTCTTTTTTGACCTGAGCCGGGGTAGCCTCTTTCGATACCGGCTTCTTTGCCAGGGCTTCTTTTTTTACCCGTACAGAAGCCCCCTTTTCAGGGGCAGACTTTTCTTCTTTTCCTTCAACAGATTTTAGAGTTGGTTTTCCTTTTTTCACCCCTTCGGTGATTGCCTTCTTTGCCCGGGGCTTTTTTTCAACCTTCTTATGAGGTTCAACCGGAGAAAGTTCTTTTACACCGCTTTCTTCTTTTGAGCGCCCAGTAGAGCTGGCATTTTTGCTTGTTCTTTTAGCCATTCCTTTTTATAAAAAAGACAATAAAAAGGGGCAAATAATTCATTTTAGCGGCTTTTTTGCCATATTTTTTTTACTCTTCCATAGCAAAAACCACCCGAATCCCATTGTCTCTTACTCCTCCGCTTTGGCTCCAAAAGTTCCGCGCCCCCACCCTCTGGCAGCGTCATTTACAAATCAGGAAACTGCCCCTTGAGAATAACTGCCAAACGAGCGAGAATCAAAAAATCAGGCTGCATGGGGAATAGGAATACCTACAGCCACTTCTTCCGTTTAAAGTACCAAAGAAATGCCAGGGAGGAAATCACCATTAATACCAGTGCAAAGGGGTAGCCAAACTTCCAGTTCAGCTCCGGCATAAATTCATAGTTCATTCCATAGATACTTGCTATGAGCGTAGGGGGCATAAAGATGACAGTAACAACGGTAAAAATCTTTATTACCTGGTTCTGATCAATGTTCACCAAACCTAAGAAAGTATTCTGCAGATACTCCAGGCGTTCGAAGCTAAACTGTACATGCTGCAATAAAGAGTTAATGTCCTTGAGGATAACACGCAGACGCTCCTTTTCCGAATCCTTTACAAAAAAGCTTTTAATCATGGAGGAAACCAGGCGCTGCTTATCCACGATGCTTTCCCGAACCAGGATGGTGTTTTCCTGAAGTTCTGTTATTTGAATAAGCACCTCTTCTTCAATGGACCTTTCTTTTACCAGCTTGCGGCTGACTTTGTTTGTAGAACGGGTAAGAAACTCAATAAAATCCGCATCCAGGTCAGTTTGGGTTTCGAGAAGCAGCAACCATATTTGGAGGGCTTCGCTTTTAACGGTAAAGGTTTTTAGCTTACGCACCGTTTCGGCAAACGATTTTAAGTCGCTATGCCGCATGGTAAAAAGAACCCCCTCCTTAAATATAAAGGATACCTGCCGGGCGGCATAGGAAGAGCCTTCTTTAACAAGAAAAGAACTATTTGCCTCTATCCCATTGCTATCTTCAAAAAAGCGGGAACTACTTTCTATCTCCGCAGCTTCCTGCGGGGTAAAAAACTCTATACCAAAATATTCTTCTACTCTTTTTTGCTCCCCCGGTGAAGGCTCCTGTAAATCAATCCAGATTGTTTTATTTGGACCGTCATTATCTAAGCTTTCAGGATCCTTTTCCAGCATAGCTCATTATCTTTGATATAGAAGTATCTGATCATAACTTAACAATGGTTTTTTTCCTGTGATAAAGACTGGACCCGGGCAAGGATAGTTTTGGCACTGAAACAACTCCTTTTGCAAAAAGCCTTCCAATATAGTTCAAAAATGGGCCTGGATAAACGCTCCCCTTCGCTTCCTGCGTTTGCTCTATACTTCACCTCCTGCAGAATAGATTTCATAAGCCAGGTAAATTACTAATTCTACTCGTAAAATTCTGTCGCTTATTCTCTCCTTCCCTCTGCCGGAACTTTTCCTGAAAATAAAAATAGCTGGAGTTTTAGGCGGAGTCTTTCCCCCTATGGTAGCTCTGCCCTTAAACAAAAAAATCCTCCCATTTTTTTGGGAGGATTTATAAGGTGAGGTCTCGAGCGGATTCGAACCGCTGTACGAGCTTTTGCAGAGCTCTGCCTAGCCACTCGGCCACGAGACCATTTTCCCGTATCAGGAGTGCAAATCTATACAATCTTTGCATTGAAGCAAACTCTTTTACCATTAATTTATGCGTATTAACATATTTTTCGCCCAAAGCACTCACTTTCAGAAAGGTGCAGCGCATAAAAAAAGCGACACCCAACCGGGCATCGCTTTTTAACTATTCTATGTTATTTGCTTTCTTATTCTTTATCTTCGCCTTCTTCGCTTTCCTCAGCATCCTTCTGCGCATTCTTTGCTACAGATTTGGCTTTGTCAGGATTCATTTCTGGCTCAAGCTCAGAATCTCCTTCGGCATCAGCCTTAGGGGCTTTCTTTACTTTGTCAGCATCCCCTTTTCCTTCAGCCTTCGCTTCACCGCCGCCCATCATCTGCTCTTTTAGGCTGGCAAGTGCATCCAGGTCGCCTAGGGTAGCATTACTTGCAGATCGGCCTGGCGTAGCAGCTTTTTTTTTACCCGCACCACCGGCAGGGCACCGGCTCCACCTTTAGTGAGGCTTTCTTAGGCGCTGTCTCTTCACTTCTTCGTCTTCACGGTAAGTGGCCGTATGAGAAAGCACAATCCGCTTATCTTCTTTAGAGAACTCCATCACTTTGAAGTCAAGCGTTTCACCAACCTCTGCTTTGCCGCCGTCTTCTTTCTACCAGGTTTTTGTTCAGGGCAAAGCCTTCAATACCGTAAGGCAGCTCAAGCACTGCACCTTTATCGTTTTTGCTGATAATGGTACATTTATGCTACAGAACCAGGCGTAAAGATGATTCGAAAGTATCCCATGGGTTTTCTTCCAGTTGTTTGTGGCCTAAGAGCCAGACGTCTGTTTTCCACATCCAGTTCCAGCACTTGTACTTCCAGCTCTTCACCTACTTTGACAAATTCAGAAGGATGCTTGATTTTCTTGGTCCAGCTCAGGTCAGATACGTGTACCAGTCCGTCAATACCTTCTTCAAGTTCAATAAACAGGCCGAAGTTGGTAAGGTTACGCACGATACCTGTATGCTGTGGTGCCTATAGCATATTTGGTAAGTACGTTCTGCTTCGTCCACGGATCTTCGGTCAGTTGCTTAATGCCCAGAGACATTTTGCGGTCTTCGCGGTCCAGGGTCAAGCACCACTGCTTCCAGCTCATCACCTATTTTAATAAAGTCCTGCAGGATTGCGCAGGTGCTGGGTCCAGCACATTTCAGATACGTGAATCAGTCCTTCAACACCTGGCATAATTTCCAGGAACGCACCGTAGTCGGCCACGTTTACGATTTTACCTTTCACTTTAGAACCAACCTGAATTTCTTCAGCAAGCGAATCCCATGGATGGGGAGTAAGTTGCTTCATACCCAAAGAAATACGCTTCTTGTCTTCGTCGAAGTCGAGCACTACCACGTTAACTTTCTGGTCAAGGTTAAGCACTTCTTCCGGATGGTTGATACGTCCCCAGGTGATATCGGTAATATGCAGCAAGCCATCTACGCCACCAAGGTCGATGAACACACCAAAGTTGGTCATGTTCTTGATTACACCTTCCAGTACCTGGCCTTTTTCCAGGTTGTTCAGGATCTTGTGCTTTTTGTTTTTCCAGATCTTTCTCGATCAGGACTTTATGCGAAACTACTACGTTGTCGTTGGAGTAGTTAATCTTCATTACTTTCACTTCCATTTTCTTACCCACGAATACATCGAAGTCACGGATAGGCTTCACGTCGATTTGAGAACCTGGCAAGAAGGCCTCTACACCATAGATATCTACGATCAGACCACCTTTGGTTCTTCTCTTCACCATACCTTCAATAACTTTGTCGTTATCCAGAGCATCCTGAATTTCTTCCCAGGCTTTAACGATTTTCGCTTTTCTTCGGGAAAGAACCAGCTGGCCGTTTGCATTTTCCTGCTCTTCAATGAACACCTCTACCTCGTCGCCGATTTTAAGGTCAGGCAGGTCGCGGAATTCAGTTGGTAGGAACCAGACCGTCAGATTTAAAGCCGATGTTCAGGATAATATCGCGGTCGTTAATACCTACAACAGTACCTGTTAACTACTTCTTTTTCGGTAATAGTAGTAAGGGTGTTTTCGTACATTTGGGCCAGTTCCTCTTTTTTCTTTTTAGAGTACCCTTCTCCAAAACCTTTGGTTTCGAAGCTTTCCCAGTCAAACTCTTCTGGAGTATTTGCCATAAAACTAACGGCTCGATTTATTGCAACCGGCCCCTGAGCCACTAAAACCGGCTGTTTTATAGTTTTACCATGCTCCTGCAGCAAATGCTGCAGAAAGTCGTTCACCTGAACGAACTGCAAAAGTAATAAAATGCTACTAGAATTGCATTTTTTACTACTAAAATTCATGGAAAATTTTAATTTTGCGGGCTATTACCTAAATCCACATAAAAAACAGCGCCTTGGGTGTTCTCAGGCTCTTTCAATAGCTGCTTATTAGGCTACTTTCAATACTGCTTAACAAGAAGCAGAAAACAAATAGGAGGAAAAAGAGGTATATGAATGTAATTTTCCCGGAACCCAAAATTTAAAATATAATTTCTTATGGAAGAACTGCTAACGGCAAGCGGACTGGTCAGCTTTTTATCCCTTACCCTCATGGAAATCGTCCTGGGCATCGACAATATTGTTTTTATTTCGATTCTTGTTGCGCGTTTACCCCAAAGCCAGCAGTCCAGAGGCCGGATAATAGGTATTGGGCTGGCCTTACTTGTTCGGATTGCTCTTCTTTTTGCCATTGCCTGGCTTACCGAAGCAACCGACGATTTGTTTGCTGTTTTCGGAATGGGCTTTAGCATTCGGGACCTCATTTTAATGGGTGGCGGACTTTTCCTGCTTTATAAAAGCACCACAGAAATTCACCATAAACTGGAAGGGGAAGAAGAAACAAATAAAGAAGTAAAAGCGATTAGTTTCTCCTCTGTTATCACGCAAATCGTTCTGCTCGACATTGTTTTCAGCTTCGACTCTATTCTTACTGCTATCGGGCTGGTAGATAACATCTGGATAATGGTGTGTGCTGTAATTATTGCGATGGGGGTTATGCTGCTGGCTGCTAAAACTATCAGCAACTTTATTGAAGCGCATCCAACGGTTAAAATGCTGGCCCTCTCTTTCCTGCTCCTGATTGGCGTTATGCTGGTACTGGAAGGATTTGAAGTGCATATTCCAAAGCTGGCTATCTATTTTGCTATCTTCTTCTCGCTCTTTGTAGAATTCCTGAACATCAAATCAAAGAAAAAGTCGAAGCCTGTTCACCTGCACCAGCAATACAAAGAATAAAATCTGATTATATAAAAATTATATAAAAGGAGCCTGACTTTATAGCCAGGCTCCTTTTATATAATCCCGTAAAGCGTTCCCTCTGCTCCTTCCCTGGCAAGCGTTTTTATAAACTTTTCTGTGAAGCAGCCTCAAAACAGACAGGGGGGCCCGGTCAATCCCTCCTGCCACTTCGTAGCATTAGTCGATGGACGAATAAGCGTTGGCGTTTTGCTCCTGGTAAACCTTTGCTTTTTCTTCGAGCAGGCGGTAAACTTCTACAAACTTTTTCGCCACTGCCTGCCAATCGTATAACTTCTTACCTTCTTCGCGAGAAAATGGCTTCATCTCTTCGCCTTTCAGAACTGCTTCCAGCGCTTCTTTCCAGGTTTCGGGTTTATCAGGATCCACCAGTCTGCCCGTACCGTTTTCACGCATTTCCTCAGCCACATTGCCTACTTCGCTAATTAAGATGGGCGTACCACAGGCAATTGCTTTCATGGCCGCCACAGGGCCCCCTTCGGTTATCGATACATGCACAAAAGCATCGGCGGCGCAGTAATGCTGTTGAAGTGTGCTGCCTGTGAGGTAGCCTAAGAAGCGGATTTTTCCCTGCTCCAGCAGCTCCTCTGCCTGTTCCTGCAGGTATTCTTCATACTCCTCGGTACCATGGCCTGAAATCAGCAGCAGGAAGTCATATTTTTTACTTAGCTCAGTTAAAACCTGTATTAGTTTATCGAGCTGTTTTATAGGAATGAGCAGCGAGGAGGTAAATAAAATAGTTTTATCCGTAGGTAAATCCAGCGCCTTCCTGGCTTCCTGTTTTTCCATTGGCTGCCACACATCGAATTCGCAGCCGGAGGTAAGTTTAACCACGGGACCACCGTACATTTTTTTCAGGTCGTCGAGGTACAGCTTGTTCTGCACCATTACGTAATCGATTCGGTCTATAAGGTCTTTTACCCTTAGGTGCCGGCGCAGGTAACTGAAAGCCGCCGGCAGGTTTAGCCTGGGTTTAAATATAAGGTTTCCAGGAAGGTTGAGGGTACCCCGGAAGGTTTGCAGTACAGGCATTTCGCCACATTGCTCCAGCAACTCAAAATTCATATGGTTAAAATCGCCATTTAGGTTAAGAATTACCGGGTATTTTTTGGCGTATTCCTGTAAAAACTGCATCATAGCCGGGGAGCTAATTTCCTTCCTTAGCTTAAGTCCATGCCAGTTTTGAATATCTTCTGCCGGAAAAAGCCGATGTACCAGTCCATCCTCGAAACGGTGCGTATAAACTTTATCGGCTCTATAGTCGGGCTGCCACACCTCATACTCAAATTCCTGCGAATACTTCAGCACTTCTTCCCCCAGTTTGTCGGGGATTTCGTTGCGGTAAATGCCCACCCAATGTCCGTCGGGAGTGTCCCAGTTAATGGCAGGACGTGGCTTGTCCTGCATATAGTCATAATCGGGCTTGTGGGGTAAAATATTTACAATTCTGGTTTTTATCATTTGCTTCATCCTCTGTTCTTTTTAAAACTTCGTACCTGCTATTTTGGCCCTGTCTTTTAATTCTAACCAGAACCCCGGAAAAATGCTTTTCCTAAACCCTTTTCGCCAAAAACGCCTGCCTGTCCCCTGCCTTCCTGCCAGGCAAGGCATTCACAAAACTCTTTTTACTGCAGGCTTCTTTTTTGCCTCTGCTATCTTCCCGACCTAAAGAACTTTTTCCTTAAATGATTTCTACTTTCTGCCGACCCTTTGAGTTATCATTCCGGTAAAATAGGAACCTCCGGCCTGATTAGCGCTTCTTAAATTCATTCACAATATAATTTTTCATGGACTTTAAATCCAGAATAGAGGCCAGGTCATCCCAGTCGCTTTTCTCCATCCAGCCCAAAAGAGTAAAGGCCGTAAAAGTGATTGCCAGGTAAACAACAATAAAAGCTGCTTCCAGGAAATAGTCATCGTATCCGAGGTAGTTTTCGTATACCGCATAAAAAATGGCAAAATTTACTACTCCAAAAGCGATAAACTTTAATGTACGGCTTTGTACAAGGCTTGGAAAATGCTTTGTAGCGTAGAACCGGTACATAACTCCTAATATGATATTTGACAGGAACACCGCAGCAGCCACTCCTTCGGCACCGGCATTTACCAGGCGGGGGTGAAGAAATACCACAATCATACCGGCAAACAACACCAGGTTTACGGTATTTAATATTGCCGACAATTTAAATTTCCCCAAACCTTCTATTACGCTGTTGTAGGGTATGTTTATGATATATATAAAAAGTGCCACGGTTACCAACTGCATTACTAAAACAGAGGGCGCATAGTCTTCTCCTAAAAGAAGAAAAACAATGGGCTTCGAAAGAATAGTAAGCAACAGCACGGCGGGCAGAATAAACAAAAAACTAAAGCGCTCAAAGCGATCTACTTTATCTTTTATGTATTGGCGATTCCCTTCTGCTACTGCCTTGGAAAACAGTGGAAAGAAGAGCATGCTAATGCTTTTACCTATCAGCAAAATAAAGCCCCCGACTTTATAGCCCGCCGTGTAATAGCCTACCTGTTCCGAGCTTGTAAAAAACTGGAGCATCACCTTGTCTATTTGTTGCACCATGCTGGTAGACATGCCTATAAAAATAACAGGAAGCGAAATTTTCATATACCGCCAGGCCAGGGCTTTATCAAACTTGCCATAAGAAAAATCACGGCTCAGGTAAAGATAAATTGGAACCGTTACCAGGATGGCAGCCATATTGGCGAACGAAAGTGCGATGGCTCCAAAGCCTAAAAGAACTACTACAATTCTAATAGGATGCTGGAGAAATCCACCCAGTAAATTAGGAATGTCAACTTTCGCCTGTTCGGTTTTAGCTATAAAAGTGGTTTTTGGAATAGTGAGCAGCTGGCTGATGGTAACCGTAACCAGCGATATATAAATAACATATTCATGAACCTCGCTTTCAAACTCCTTGCCGAAAACATATTTCTGCACCAAATAAAATCCAATCACCGATATCACATACAATACGGTTGTCCCAAGCTTAAGTACGGTAAAGGTACTGTTACAGGTATCTTCATCCTTACCTTCTGAAAGCAACTTTATATGGGCTGTACTAATACCCAGGTCTGCAATAAACATGAGCACCGAAACATAGGCTGTACCAAAGGCCACGGTACCTAATACTGTAGGACCGGCTACCCTTGCTACCACTAAGCTTGCTACTATCTGTAAAACCTGAAGACCAATTCTGGTTGAGTAGCTGAGAATTAATTTTTGTTTAAGCATGCAAAATGAGCAGTAATAGCGTATGATGTAATGGGAAAAAGCAGGATTTACCTGCTTTATGCTTCCCTGGACAAAAAAATAGGCACATATAATCTTATGGGTATGGAGGGTCTTTTCATGGTTTTAAAATTCCCTTCCTTTCCTGAAAAGGTGTAAAAAAGGGCCTGAATTATTTTGCCAGCACCATCAAAGAAAATCCTCCCATAAGTTTTACTGCAAAGTCTTCGTTCACATTAAAAAGGACTTTCCGTGGCATTTTTGCCAGTTTACTTTTAAAAGTTTTCCTTGGGAGCTCCAGCGAATCGGCGGTGTAGAAATAGTCCATTATTTTATAACCGCAGTCTTCGAGGGTGGCCAGGGCCGTTTCTTTGGTATAGTAGTTGATATGGCCTACTGTGTTACGACCTACCATAAATTTATCCTGCAGAATTCCATTGATGGTAATATCCAGCGGAATGTGAAAAACATGGTATTTCCCACGGCTGCGCAATTTCTTCAGAAAGCTGAAAGAGTCTTCCACATGCTCAAATACATCAATAGCCATTGTAACGTCAAACTTCACAGACTCATCTTCTTCGAGCAGGTCTTTCAGGTGGAATTTGATGCGATCGGTTTCGCGGGATTTGCTCAATTCATAAGCCTGAGGAGAAATTTCATAGCCTTCGAACTTTACATCTTCCGGCATTTTATGAGAGAGCTGCGTAAGAATTTCTCCTGCACCACACCCTACCTCACACACAGTTTTATAGTCTAGCTTATTGCGCTGAATAATCTTATAAATATTTCCTGCTTTCCAGGGGGAGTCGCTTACATGCCAATCCTGATTCTTTTTAAGGTATTCACCTGTTTCATAAATACTGTTGTCCTGTGTCATGATCATGAGAAAAACTATTAAAAAATTTCTGTTATAGAATTAAAAAACTTTATACTAAAGGGCGCTCAAATGTCAGCGCTTATCCCTCTTATTTATTCAATACCAAAGCATTTAAAGATTAGACCAGTTAAAGTCCGGTTTCAAAAATGAATTCCACGCTTAAAAGCAGCAATCACTATTACTGTTAACCTTTTTATCTAAAAAATGGGCGAAATCCTTCTTTTGGTTAGTATTCACTAATAATGGCATCTTCTGCCTTGTTAATGTATTTGGGTCTCTAATAGGAGCTTTGTTTTTGTATAAACAAGTATATACGGCCTGCGGTTTGCTGAATCAGCTTTTAATTTTTCATTATGCGGAAATTAAAAATTGAATAACGGCCGGCATACATCAAAAACATGCCATCAAATTAAATAGGGGGCACTTTGGACTCCTTGTGGCTCCCTTGTTTCCTATTTAACCCTGTACCTATACGGTTCAAGTAATGATTAGGTTTAGCCAGGTAAAAAATGTTTGTTCGCAGTGTATAAAATTCATCGCTGCTTACATGCCTTGAGCCGGATTACCATTCCCACTCCACCGCTGTTCTAATTACTTTTGCCGCCCCCCCTGCAGCAAGGCCCTTTGCAGGAAAATGGGCGCTTACTATTGAGCCGGCCCCAATTATTGCCCTGCCTCCTAATTTTACTCCTTTAAAGAAGGCTGCCCCTAAGGCTTAAGGGAGCAAATGAAATGAAGTTAACCTGAAAACAGGCTACCTTTACGCATAAAAATAAAGGATAAATCCTGAAACAATTCCACCTTTGATATTAAGGGAACTCATTCACTTTCCTTAAAAGGCATCATTACGTTTTGCCATGGAAAAATAATGACTTTTAAAGCAAAAGGCTCTTGTATGTCTTTAAAAATTACAAAGGAGTTGAGAAATAGGTAGGGTCCATGGCCTTGGTTTCGATGGACTACTAAAGGCTGGGTTTTCTTAAAACAAAAACAGGATACTGCCCCCAGCGCCCCAGCAAAGACGGAAACATATTTTCGAGCCGATAGATGAGAGATGAGAATCTGTTTTCCCATCCATTTCTCCTGCAGGAAAGTTTGTGAAAAACTCCTGCTAATGGCACTATACACGCTTAACCGCGCATTGTACTGTTTTCGAATTTGCTTTAAAAACCAGTCATGATTTTGCTGCTGAACAAATAAATCCGTTCTTCGGGTTTCCTGCGGATTTACCTTCTCCTTTTCCTTTCCCTTATTTCTTAAATTTTTATACGCCTTAAGGATTGGCCTGTACACACCAAATGTTAACCTCATCAGGCGGGAATCTTTCCAGGAATAAACAATAACTGCCTGTTTGCCAGGTTTAATGACCCGATATGCTTCTGAAACCGCCTGGGTTTGCTCCTGCTGTGGCACATGGTAAACGGTATGCATGGAAATTACCCCATCGATGCAATGATCTGCAATTGGAATTTGGGTCATGTCCCCTAAAACAAAAATTCCCTTACCATTCAATCGTTCCGCTGCGCCCCTTAAAGCTTCAATTGAAAAGTCCATGCAAACTCTTAACTTATAATTATTCGAGTAGGTAAGATATTCATCATTTGGAATAGCCCCGGAAGCAATGTCGAGCAGGTAATCTCCCCCTTTGCCTAAATGCTTGTTTATGCGCAGGTGGCATTGGCTCCAGTACTCTTTACTTACTGCTCTCCTGTCTTCAAAGGTAACAGTATCATTATAATTCTCTCCATCATCCTTCAGCCATCCATATTCGTCATAAAATTCCCTTACTTTCTTTTTACCATCTTCCTTTAGCGCTTCCATGGTCTCCACTGCTCCCTCTGTAGAAATAGCCTCCCCCGGTAACATTTCGGCCAGGTAACCATCCGTTACAGGATATACAAACCTACCATCTTCAGATATAAGAGCCTCTTCGAGCGCCCGCTTAACAGGCTCTCCTTCCTGAGTAAAAATCTTTCCTAAGGCAATAGAGGCATTTAGCTTTTCTAATTCCGCGGAACTTGCTTCGCGAACAAGTTTGTTTGAAACCGGACAGCGAAGGAATGAAATAAAGTTTCTTAAATCCTGGTCCATTAATAGCAGTGTTTAAAAAGGAGGTCTCTGCTCTCGTAAAAAGTAAAGAGCAGCAGCTTGTATATTGGACAAAATTGAGAGATTAAAGTTTACAAAAAAGAGATTTTTTCTATTTAAAAATGAAAACATAGGCTTTAATCCCTCTAATCCATCCGGTATAACGGCTAAGAGCGCCAAATTATTGTTCTCATGCTTACCAAATTCAGTTTACTTATAAAATAATGAAAATTTGCATTTAGCCATTAATATTAAAATTGACAAAATCCGGAGTAGCCAACTTTACCTGCCTGGCTTTATACTTAAACCTTTTTTCGTTTTATAGAAGGGATTCCATTTTTGGATTTTATCCCTCAAAAAAAGCATTTTTTATCAACACAGCTTTATTCTGCAGCTTATTAAATTTTCCTTTCTTTCATTCCTGCTTATTCCATTTTATAACTGAGGTTCCTATTTAACTGAAGTTAATGCCATTGGTAAAACGCAGTTTTTAAATGGTTTACCCTGGCCGTTGGTAAACATAATGGGTTGCCGGCCGTTACAAATAAGGAGCCTTAACCATTTTTTTAATGAGCCTCAGAAATATTTTTACTTTTTTACTCCTGGTTTTAGCTGCTACAGTTCCTGCTGCAGGACAACAGGCTATTGCTGATTTTACCTTTTCTGATACTACGGATATGCCAGCATCTTTACTTAAAAACAGTATAGCTGGCCAGCCAGATGCCATCAGTATCAATGAACGGACCCGCTCAGATGGGGAGGGTATTTTCACCCTCAATAAACCCGAAGATCCGAACGCCCATGTGAATATAGACCTGGTGGTGCCAAAAGATTTGTTTGAAGACCATAAAACCATTTACCTCGAATGGGACTATAAAAATGTGGAGGGTGAAGGAGAAAGTGGATGGCTAATTAATTCAGGAGACAGCCTTCATTTCGGGATATTCCACCATAGTGAGGCCGGCTTTAAAATCCGTTACTATACCTGGGATGATGGCAGCGCGGGTGTTCCGGCCGACCCTTTTCTGATGAAAGATTTTATTCCTTTTCCCATAGCAGTTGGGGAGAGGGCAACCATTGCCTTTTATTACAACCAGGAAGAAGGAATGGCTTACCTCTATAAAAACGGAGACGTAATCTGGAAAACAACCGACAGCAGGCATGAAGATGGTACCCCTTTTGAGGCAACTCCCGGGCAGGCTTTCTACTGGTTTACAGAATACGAATACCTGACTGTGGGCCAGAATATGAACGCCGGCTGGACAGAAACGCCAGACCTTGTATCGCTTCCGTGCGTTTCCTGAACTCTGTTCCGACAGCAGCCCTGCTTCTATTGTGCAGGAAGAAACCATAAATAAGGTGTGTTATGGCGAACCAGCCACACTGGTTGCAACGGCCAGTGATGCCGAGGCCTTCCAGTGGTATAAAGAAATGGAATCCGGAGAACTTTCAAAAATTGAAGGAGCCACAGATAGTATTTATGTTTCTGAGCCATTAATGGAGGCCTGTAACTTTTGGGTGAGGCCCGTTAGAGGCGCTTGTGACATAGCACCTATAAAGGTGGCCGCTACCCTTAAAGACAGACCGGAAAAACCCGGGGTTTCTGATGTTTCCAGTTGCGGACCCGCTGAGTTTACCCTACAGGCGACAGGCGATCCTACTGCCGTTCTCTACCAATGGTACAGAAGTACCGGCGATTCACTGGAAGCTATCCCTGGCGAAGAGGCCAGCAGTTATTCAACCGTCCTGCTAAACGAATCGGCCACTTATTATGTAACTGCAAAAAACAGCAATGGCTGCGAAAGTGAGCCGGCGAAGATAGAGGCCGTTATCAATGAAGTTCCGGCAACTCCTGTGGTGGAAATATTGCCTGAGCTGCTGTGTGGCCCGGGAGAAGTTACCGTGCAAATTCAAACACCGGCAGGAAAAGATTATACCTACAACTGGTACCGGAGCATGGACCTTAATTCTTTAATAGAAGAAAAAACCGCTAACAAGCTAACTTTACAGGTAAGCAGAGACACCTCCTTTTATGTAAGAGCGGTTAACGGAGACTGCCTTGGGCAGCATAGCCGGGTAGACATTCAAGTTTCCCCTATTCCTTCCCTTAAAGCAACGGCAAGCTCAGAAAACCTTTTAAAAGGAGAAAGCATTTCGCTTTTCGCTACCTTTAACAGCGATTCCGTAAAGGCTGGCAGTATTCGTTGGGAGCCCGCCCAAAGCCTGGCAACGCCTTCCGGCACAAGCACAATGGCCACTCCTAAATTTACCACCACCTACACAGTATTTGCTGAGTCGATAGATGGATGCCCACTGAGCGATACGCTTACCATATTGGTGGCAGATGAATTTCCGGTAACCAATGCATTTTCTCCCAATGGAGACGGATACCAGGACACCTGGGAAATTCATAACCTGGACCAGGACAAATACCAAAACTGTAAAGTAATGGTATACAATGGCTGGGGAAACAGAATTTTTTATTCTGAAGGATATGATAAAAGCAAAGAATGGGATGGCACTTCAAATGGTCAGCCACTTCCTACCGGAACCTACTATTATACGATTATTCTGAATGAGGAACAGGAGCCTCTTCGCGGGTCTGTTTTCATTCTTCGATAGAAAACGAATTACTAATATTCTAGATTACCAACTTCTTCGCGCTTTTGGATGATAATGATATCTTTGGCCGGTGGCCGGTAAGCCGTTGTTCTTGATACCCTAATTTTAGCAGAGTTTGCAAACCATCAAAAAGAACGCCTATAATAGGTATTGAACCTGCTATCTACTGCTTACTCTCTTGTGAAGTGGTCTCTTGTTAAGTGGTGGGCTTGCTGGTTTATCGGCTGTTTTTTCCCATATTAAGCTTATGATCCTGCAGGATTGACCACACAGGATCATAAGGTGTTTTGCATGAAAGCTTCAAAATTGCCGTAGTAGTTCTTCAAGATTTCAGTTTCGGTTAGCATGCTACTTGTCCTATCGTGTTGCTGGTGAAAACACACAGCAACGGCGGCTTGTCAGGCCGAAAAAAGAACCTTGACCAGGCAGTGGCAGTAGGCCATACTTAGCGTTTTTTATCTTCAGCAAGGGGCTTCGGAGTAGGCTCTTTAAAATCCTGAAGGGAAAACAATATATACTCCTCATTTTCAAAAATTGGCTGCTGCTGCCCCTCAAATTCTTGGTACTCGTCTTCGAGGAGCTGGCCAAAGTCAACCAATTTATAATATAGAAGATAGTCTCCTTTTCCCGCTTTTATTTCATCCAGATTCGTTACTCTCAGCGATTGCCGGTCGGTTAAAAAGCTTAATACTCTTGGCTTAAAAAAAACCACCACTTCCTGGGGTTTGGTCACCTTCTCAATAAGGGCAAAGGCCTCTGTGCTGGCAGGGGTGTAGGGCCCTTCTGCCATCCGGCGATTTGGGTAATTTCCATATGCAAACTTAAAATTGCTAAGCAGGAAGAGGACCAAAAGTGTAAGTGTAAAAACTGAAACCCAATTTGGTACAGCCCTGAACGTCCCTCTTTGAAGGGCAAATTGAACGACGGCTAAGCCCCGGAAAATAAAATACAGGTAAAACGGGAGGAGTGAAAAAATAAACCGAAGGCCCTGTACGGGTGGCCAAAGGATAAAAATAAGCATGCTGGCCGCACAAAAAGCAAGGTAGAGAACATCCGGCATCCTCTTCCACCTACGCCAGATCCCTATTACCAGAAAAGGGATGCTTATTCCATAAAGCAGCATCGGAAAAAGCACGCCCTCATAAAATTCGGCAGGTAACTCTATATAATACATCAGGTTCCAGGCAAGCTTTCCGGGCGTAATTGCTTTTAAGAAAATTAAGTGAGAGCCACTGCCGCTGGGCAGCAAAATTTTAGCTATCACCATAAAACAAGCAAACGCCAGGTAAGGCAAAAGCTCCTTCCATTCTTTTCTGAAAGTAACAGTGAAATTATTTAGTAAAGGCTGGTACCATTTAATTAAATGCCCGATGCCCAGCACGCCTAACAATACAATTCCATTGGTACGAATGAGAAAAGAAAATAGAATAAGGAAACCTGTAAGGATATAAGTAACCGGTTTATTAACGAAATAAGAACGAAGGCCTAAGGTCTTTTCAATAAACAGGAAGCTCAGCAGGCTAAAAAACAGAAAAGGAAGGTCGGATACAATTATATCATTAAAGGTTATCAGATAAGGATTAAAAGCCAGCAGAGCGGCTAACATTAGGCTGTACTTTCGCCCGATCCTCGGCCTGAATAAGTGATAGCAAACCAGCACCGATAAAAGAAAGAAAAGAATAACATATACTTTCACCAGCATGAGGTTATAACCCGCTACGGCCACCAAGGGCACCAGTAAGAGAGGAAAGCCCCAGGGATAAAGGTGAGGGCCTATTTGCGGGTTGGAGGGAGGCCCCACGGAAGAATTTTCCATGGCGTAAGAATTTAATGCCAGGAGCGCTTCGCTGCTGCCATTGATCAGGCTTTTGGCCTGGCGCAGGTACAAGGCAAAGTCTCCTCCCCAATCGTGACCGGCCTGTAAAGAAAAAAAAGCCAATAATCCTGCAATGAAGAGGATTATCAGCAATATTAAATTTGAGTACCTGGATGCCGGGGTACTATTGTAACTCATGAATAGTTCTTTATCTAGCGAAAAAATAGGTTATAGGGAGTTGGCCTTTTTCTTGTTTTGATACTCAGCAGGTCTTTTTTCCGGTGCCCGATCCTTTGTTTTCTGAGGCTTCCGTACCACTGATATTGGCTCAACAGACTGGTATTTTTTCTTTCCGAAGAGGTTATATTTACCAATGCAGTATAAGGCCCTAAACCCATCCTGCCAGTTTATTTTCTTACCTTCTTCATAAGTACGACCGTAGTAAGAAATGCCTACCTCGTAAATCCGGAGCTTAGGAATTTTACTTATTTTAGCTGTTACTTCCGGCTCAAAGCCAAAGCGTTTTTCTTCTAAAAGAATTTTCTGTATAAGATCGGTGCGAAAAAGTTTGTAACATGTTTCCATATCCGTCAGGTTTAGATTGGTAAACATGTTCGAAAGAAAAGTAAGGAATTTGTTTCCGATAGTATGCCAGAAAAAGAGGATGCGGTGGGCATTTCCTCCCGAAAAGCGGGAACCATAAACCACATCGGCAAATCCATCCACTACAGGTTTTAGCAGGAGGTTAAACTCCTCCGGATCATACTCCAGGTCAGCATCCTGCACTATCAGGTAATCGCCGGTGGCTTTCCTAATGCCCGTGTGGAGGGCTGCTCCTTTTCCAAGGTTCTTAGGATGGCTGTAATATTTAATTTCGATGTCGGGATTTTGAGCTATGTATTGCCTTATTACGTCTTCGGTATTATCCGTTGAGCAATCATTAACCACAATTATTTCCTTTTCGATATTATTAATAAGCTGTACCTGCGCAATTCTATCCAACACCATCGATAGCGTCTTGCCTTCATTATACGCTGGTACTATAACAGATAGGGTAAAAGAGTCTAAATCGATCACATTCATCATTTAATTTTAAAAAATTCAACTAACCTTTAAATACAAAAAATTTCTTGGCCAGGAAGTTATAAACCGCTACCATGCCAATAGCTGCCACCTTACTCAGTTTCATATTCAACTCCAACATATCAACCAGCATTAGCATTAGCAGCTGGTTTAATAGTAGAGCAATGACTGATACGCCAATAAAGAAAACAAATTCTTTCCTTTTACTATATTTCCCGGTTTCGAACACCCACTTTTGAGAAATAAAGTAATTAACAATAATAGCCACACTAATAGCGATAAAGTTTGCTATCAGGTAATGCAGCTCACTAAACTCAATTAAAAAAAAGAACAGTCCAATTTCTATACAAGCACCAATGGCTCCTGCCACAACAAATTTAATTATCTGGGCATAGTTTGTTCCTTCCTTTTGCATAGGCTTAAGCAATAAAATGTCTTCTGGAAAATTTTCTTTGTTTCCACCCCCAGGAGAGGGCAGAGAAAAGGCCTGTAATTTTTCGAATGGCCACATCGAAGCGGCGTTGTTTACAGCTTACCAGAAAACCTTTTACTGTTTTGCCAAACTGCGTCCAAAAGTACTTCCTGAAGAAATCCGGCGACTTATGCTTTAATATTACCAGCATCGGGTTCCGGGCATCATAATAGGCTTTTGAAGCTGATTGCTTGCCAATGGTCATGCTTTCCTTATGCCACAGCTTGGCCTGGGGAGTATACATAATTTTGAAACCGGCCGCTTTGCCCCTGGCCTGCCAATCATACTCTTCGGCCTGAAAAAAGAAAGTGGTATCATAACCGCCCACCTCTTCGTAAAGCGGACGGCTAACGAGCATAAAAATATCGTCGATAAAAAAACGCTCGGCAACTTCCTCGTACTGGCCTTTATCCACTTCTCTTAAGCCAATATGCTCTCCATTCCATCGAATAGGATCTTCATATTTTCCCACCGACTGCAAAGTATCCGGCTTATCATAGTAATAAGCTTTACCAGTTACAAAACCTACCTTTTCCTCTTTATGGGCCACTTCGGTAAGGGCAGAAACAATGCCCGAATCTACCTTTACATCGTTATTGGTAATAACAACAAAATCGGCCTTTTGCTGTACAAAAGCATAGTCGAGGCCAAAGTTGAAACCACCGGAGTAGCCCCTGTTTTGTTCAAGCCTAACGACTTTTGCCGCAGGAAAATGCTGTTCCACATACTCTTTTGTGCCGTCGGAGGATCCGTTATCAACCACTACCACCTCAAAATTCGGGTAATCGTTGGCCAGGTAGGTACTTACCGAGTCCTCGAGCAATTCCTTGCCGTTGTAACTCAAAATAAGCACTATAACTTTAGGCATAGTTGGGTGAGGATGCTGTGCCATAGATAAAAAATGCTGGTCAAAAAATTTAAGTTTTCAAAAAATTACAAGGCGACCCTTGTAGTGGGTTGATTTTCTTTTTCGTATGCATGCAATGCATCTACTACGTAATCAACCTCCTCATTTGTTAAACGGGAATGTAGCGGTAAAGTTATCATTGTTTGCCACACCTTGTCGGCCACCGGGGTGTCGTTTTTGTTCCACCGCTGGAAATAGGGTTGTTGCGGTAGTGGCATATAGTGCACACTGGTGGCAATTCCACGGGCTTTCAGGTAAAGAATAAGGTCATCACGCTCTGCATAGTGGATGCCGAAAATCCAGTAATTATTTTCATCCGGATTATACGGGAATAACGGCCGCATGCTTTGCAAACCTTCTATTCCTTTCATGTAGCGCTTTACAATTTCTGCACGGCGCTGGTTCATGCCGTCGAGTTTTTTTATCTGGGCAAGGCCAATGCTGGCAGCCAGGTCATTCATGTTGTACTTATAACCTAAAACGGCAATGTCGTAATGCCAGTGGCGGGCATCCACGGCTTCATCGGTATAGCCGCCTACGCGCTTCCAGGTATCTTTATCAATGCCCACCCAGCGGTTGGCCTTCATCGGATAAATCAGCTCCTCATCGTCCGATACCATCATGCCGCCATCGCCGGTTGTCATGGCCTTCTTTTCTTCGAAAGAGAAACAGCCAATATCGCCCCAGGTACCAATTTTTTTACCCTTGTAGCTGGCGCCGGCTGTGTGGGCGCAGTCTTCAATTACCTTTAAGCCTTTGGCACGGGCAAAGTCCATTATTTTTTCCATTTGCGCCGGATGCCCCCCCATATGTACCGGCATAATTGCCACTACATCTTTGGTATATTTGCGCTCCATATCCTCCAGGTCGAGGGATAATGTTTCGGGATTTACATCGACGAACAGAGGCTCTAACCTATTGTAGATTGGTGCAAAGGCAGTTGAGGCAAAGGTAATAGCCGGCACCATTACTTTTTTACCTTCGGGGAAGTTAAAAGCAGCCAGCGAAAGGTGCAAAGCGGCCGTAGCAGAATTAAGGCCTACACTGGCTTTACAGCCAATATATTCCCGCCACTCCTTCTCAAACTGGGTAACTTTTGGTCCAAGGCCTATCCAGGCCTTATCAAAAGAATCCTTAATATTATCAAGCTCTTCCTGTCCTACATTGGGAACAAAAAGGCGTACATTCATTTTTTTCTCGCTCATATTTTTACGGCATTATTTTCTTCTAAAAATTCCTGCAGGCTGGGGGCATTTTTGTCTTTGTCCGAAAGGATGGGCTCCTTTATTCCCCAGTCAATTCCTATTTCGGGATCATTCCAGCGGATGGCCCGCTCAGACTCCGGGTGGTAAACATTATCTACTTTGTACGTTACCTCGCTGTTGTCTTCGAGGGTAAGGTATCCGTGGGCAAAGCCTTTGGGTACCACCACCATGTTTTTTTCTTCAGCCGAAAGGCGCACACTGTCCCACTGGCCAAAGGTTTCGGAGCCTTCGCGCAGGTCTACGAATACATCTAAGACTGCCCCACGGGTACAGCGCAGGATTTTGGTTTCGGCATAAGGAGGAAGCTGAAAGTGCAGCCCGCGCAGCGTATGTTTATGTTTGGATGCAGCATGGTTTTCCTGCTTCCACTCATGTTCAATTCCAGCCTCTTTAAAGGTTGCCTTATCGTAGGTACGCATAAAAAAGCCCCTGTCGTCGCCAATAGGCTTTAGCTTAATTTCGTACGAACCTTTAAGTTTTAGTGGCTTAACTTGCATATGCTTCGGGTGTTTTACTGTTTTTCTTCTTTCCTACGCCTACGCGTACACGCCATGGTTTTGCCTCGCGGTTTTTATACAGGGAGCGGCAATCGACCATGACCCCATCGTCGGCCATGCGTTTCTTAAATGCTTCGTCAGCAATATCGAGGTAATCCTCCCAGATGGTGGCTACAAACACTACATCGGCATTTTTTACTGCTTCGAGCGGGTCGGTATGGTATACGAGTTTATCGCCATACTCGGCCTGTGTATTTTCAAGCGCCTTATAATCATGCACATGTACTTCCATACCGCGTTCGAGGGCAAATTCGGCAAGGCGAATGCCCGGCGATTCGCGGATGTCGTCGGTGTCGGGTTTAAAGGCCGTTCCAAGAATGGCAATTCGCTTTGGCGTACCCGGATATTTTTTAATGCCTAGTTCGAAGATGTGATCCATCTGGCTCTTGTTAATGTGCAGCAGGCCATCGAGCAGTTTACCATCCACCTTTTGGTCGCGACTGAAAGAAGCCAGGGCTTTAACATCTTTCGGAAAGCAGCTGCCACCGAAGCCACAACCGGCACGCAGGTAAGTAGTTAATTTTGGGGTAATGCGTTTGCCTTCGACAATAGGAGAAATACGTTTGTCTTTAATTACACCTGCAAAAACATCTTCGGAGTCTACGTCGTCGAGGGTTTCGCACACGCGGGCAATTTCATTGGCATAAGAAATGTTCAGCGCCAACAGGGTATTGGCCGTATATTTCACCATTTCGGCCGTTGTAGGATTGGTAATCATGATATCAGCATCGGGGAACCCACTGTACAGCCTGCGCATAATTTCTTCCGCCTCCGGACTGGTTACTCCAAGCACAATACGGTCGGGCTCTTTAAAATCTTCCACCGCATTTCCTTCGCGTAAAAACTCAGGGTTCATGCAAAAGCCTATTTCACTTTCGCTTTTCCCGGATTCTTCCAGTACAATAGGGCGAACCACATCCATGGTTGTGCCTGGTACAACGGTGCTTTTTACGGTAACAACCACATAGCCATCGGTATCGCGCAGGGCCTGCCCTATTTCTTTGGCTGCCTGCTTTATATAGCTCAAATCAATATGCTGCCCATCGAAAGGCGTTCCTACCGCTATCATTACCACCTCAGCATCTTTAATTGCCGATGCGGCATCGGTGGTAGGTACAATGCGATCTTTATTTTTTTTAAGAAGGTCTTCCAGTCCAGGTTCATAAATGGGAGAAATCCCGTCTTTAATCTTCTGGATTTTATCTTTGTTAATATCGATGCAGTAAACTTTTGTACCTGTGTTTGCCAGACAAACGCCCGATACCAGCCCTACATAGCCTGTTCCAAAAACTGCTAAGTTCATATTAAAAAATGGTTTGCAAAAAATGTGCGGCTGTTTTGGAAAGAGGTTCCTCCCTGTAGGTTTCCCATCGGCGGACCCAATTCTTAAATTCACCGGCACAATCGTTTATTTAAATTTTAACCAACAGTAGAGACGTAAAATTTTACGTCTCTACACTTGAAAAATGGTTTATCCTACAGATTCTTTTTTCTGAAGGTTATAAGTTTCCTTATACCACTCAATAATCCGTTCCGTACCTTTCTTCACCTCCACCTTAGGCGTGTAATCAAGCTCTTTGCGGGCTCTTGCCAGGTTAGGCAGGCGGCGCTGCGGATTATCGGTGAGGTAATCTTTTTCTTCGCTTTCGGCATGGCTAACTTCCACATCGCCAATAATGTCCGACACCAGGTTTGCCAGTTCGAGCATGGAGGTTTCCTGGGTGTCGTTGCCAATGTTGTAAGAACGACCAGGTTCTCCTATCAGCAGCACCCGGGTAAAACCTTCGATAGCATCGGAGGTATAACAAAATGCCCTGGTTGGCGAGCCATCGCTAAACATTTTAATGGCCCCCTCCTCATAAGCAAACTTCACGAAATCCGGAATCACCCGCTTATCGCCCAGGCGCATAAAAGGACCATATACATTAAACGGACGGGCAATTTTAATAGGCATGCCTTTCTGTGCGGCAAAGCTTACAGAAATGGTTTCGCCCAAACGTTTGGATTCGTCGTAGCATGCCCGCGGGCCGGTGCAGGATACGTTCCCGCGGTAATCTTCCTGGGTAGGTATCTGGCTGGCGTGCGGGTCGCCGTAAATTTCACTGGTACTAAAGTACAGGAAGCCTTTCAATTTGCTGGCATCGAGCTTGTTCAGCATGTTCCAGTAACCAATGGCATTTACATCGATGGTTTCCAGCGGGTACTTTCTGTAAAAAGTTGGCGAAGCAATGCCGGCACAATGTATAATGTAATCGAATGGCTCTTCCGGCAGCTTTTCAAGTGCATCGCCATAAAGTACACGGGCATCCTGAAGAAACTCCTTTGTATGGTCTTCCAGGTCTACAATCTGGCTGTCGATGCAGGTAAGCTCCACAGGCTTTTCTAAAAATTCTTTATTTAAGGTATAAAAGAGCGCTACGTAATTTGCGCCCAAAAAGCCCTGGTGCCCTGTAATTAAGACTTTGGCACCTTCAAACTTCTTTACCAAATCGCCCAGGTTGCGGGCAATGTTCCTGGTATCTTCTAAAACTATATTATGCATAACTTTTTTCGCTTTTTCCACTCGGTTTTTCATTTTTCGCTTCTTTGGTCGTTGGCTTTACATCGCCCAAATCATTCTCCCAAACCTTCCAGAAAGCCTTATCCTGCTTCCACAGTTTGTTCAGATGATCTACATCGCGTACGGTATCGGCACACTCCCAATCTTTACGGTGAAGGTAGGTCATTACCTCTCCGTCGGCGGCCAGTTTTTCCAAAGTATTGAACTCAAAATCGCAGTCGGCGTCTTCGCTCAGGGTATTGAGCATTGCTTTATTGAAGACCATAAACCCACCGTTAATAAAGCCTTTGCTGGCTTGTGGCTTTTCTTCAAAAGAAAGAACACGGCCTTTCTCCTGTAAAATTTCACCAAACATGGATGGAGGACGAACGCCCGTTACAGTAACCATTTTGTTGTGTGCCTTATGGAATTTCACCAGCTCATTAATGTCTGCATTAATTACACCGTCGCCATAAGTAAGCATGTTTACATCATCGTCGAGGTACTTTTCAATGCGCTTAATACGGCCTCCTTTAAGGGTATTCAGGCCGGTTTCTACCAAGGTTACGTTCCAGTCTTCGGCGCAATGGTTATGGTAGGTGATTTTATTATCGGCAAGATTTACTGTAAAGTCGCAGTTATGCTCGGCAAAGTTGTAGAAGTAATCTTTAATTACATTTCCTTTATAGCCCAGGCAAATAACAAAATCTTTATAACCATAATGTGCATAGATTTTCATTATATGCCAGAGAATTGGTTTTCCGCCAATTTCAATCATTGGCTTCGGAATCAAATCGGTAACTGAGCCTAATCTAGAGCCAAATCCACCAGCTAGAATAATTACTTTCATGTTTTAAAAATTTATGTTAAAAAATGTTTTTTACGTTTTTTTATATTGTTGGCTGCCACCTCAGCCGAACCAATCATAAGGGATACAAAAAAGATACGCTCCGTTTGCATTACGGTAAAATAGTCGTAGGTAGTTATGTAACCAAGCAACATACCAAAGAACAGGATGGCAATGGAATTCAGGATTACTTTCGAATCTTTGTCGGCGAACCTGCTGGAGGCTGTTTTGTTAATGCTCGCTAAAAAGAAAACAATAAAGTTAATGAAGAACAAAAAGCCTACCCACCCTAATACCAAAACAGTATTAAGGAAACCTAAATCGTCGTTTATATATTTTCGGAACCAACCGGAAAATCCTGCTCCCACTAAAGGGCTGAATTGAATAGAATTCCACAACTCCGGAAGGTCAGACTCCAGCCTCGAAGCAACGGTATCGAAATTCTGCAGCTCGCCACCGCCCCCGAGCAGAACATTAAAAAACGCTTCGAAGCGGGGCCATATACCTTCTACAAAGCTTTCCCATGAAATTAGGTTCAGGCTGAAAAAGATAATTCCAAAAAGTAAGGACGCCAGTGCTAATTTAATTAAATCAGGTGCTGCACTTTTACTATACAGCAGGAAACCAAACAGCGCCATCATGGGCATCATTAAATAGGAACGGGTTGCTGAAAGAATAAAAGCAGCAAGCGTTAAAATGATAGGCAAATATCCAAAGCCGCTAATAACTTCAAACTTCCTGTTCATTCTTAGCTGCAGACCAAACATAAAGGCATAGAAAAGAAGTAAGAATCCTGTAAAGTAGGCCCTGGCTCCTCCCGTTACGGTATTGGTAACAATGTACCTCACAGTTTCCGGATTAATGATAGAGGCAAACATTTTACCCGTTGTAAGCAGGAATAGCTGGTCGAACAAAGTAACCAGCACATAAGGAACCGTCAGGTACCCGAACTTATAAATATCTTCCGGCTTATTAATCAGGAAAAAGAATGAAATAGTGATTGTATAATAGAAATAAGGCCGGAAGTTGTTCAGGAAACCCGTACTCGTTTCATCAAAGCCAATAATAAAGCTGATAGGAATGGTTATCAGGAACACATAAACCAGGAGAAACTTTACCGATTTACTCACGATAAATGCCTTGCCAACTGTTTTTTTGTAGTAATACACTTTGGCAAGCGAAAGCAGTATAAACAAATCGTATACCGAAAAGCTCATGCCAGGCAAAAAAGAGTACAATGGCAGGCGTTTGGCAGCCCCGGCAGAAGTTTCAAAAAACAGGTTTGCTGGTGTATTTATGAGGATGAAAAAAAAGGCAAACCAAAAATAGTCATTCTTGGAACGCCAGAACAATCCTAATAAAACAACAAAGTATAAATAGTTAACAGCAGTGGGCGCATAGTATACAGCAAATAGTGCCCCCAGAAAACAGCCTGTCATCTGCAGAAAATCCTGCAGGACTGTTTTCCGGAATGCTGTAATATCTAACTCCCGGCTTAAATCCGGACGCTCTATTTGTAATGTAGTACTCAAACTATCTTTATGCTAAACTTTTACTTTTGCCTGGCCATTTGAACTGGCAACAGCCGGCCGATCGGATAAGGCTTTCTTCTTAGATATAATATCCACACCGTTAAATTGTTTACGCTTTTGCGCATAAATTCGCTCAATAATTTCCACCACCTTAAGGCTTTCAAGAGCGTTTGTGGTGATGGTTGTACGACCTTTAAGGGTATCGACCACATTTTGAGTAATATAGTGGTGATTTGCCGCTGAGCCTTTATAAGGACCATAATCGTTTGGCGGATTAGACTCTTCCAGCTCCGGCATTACATAATCTTTAATGTGGCAGTAATCGACTTGATTCATATACTGTCCACCCACTTTTACACTCCCTTTTTCGCCTACAATGGTAATACTGCTTTCCATGTTGGTATCCCATATAGCCGTTGAATAATTTAAGCTTCCCATTCCGCCATTTATAAATTTAAAATTTACAAAGCCGGAATCTTCGAACTCGGTAGTATCCTGGTGCCGGAAGTCGCTGAATTTTGCCTGAATATCGGTGATATCGCCAAAGAGCCAGTACATAATATCGATGAAGTGAGAGAACTGGGTAAACAGTGTACCTCCATCCAGATCCTTAGTCCCTTTCCAGTCACTTTTTAAGTAATATCTTTCGTCCCGGTTCCAGTAGCAGTTAAGCTGAACCATGTAAATATCACCAAGTACTTTGCTGTCGATGGTTTCTTTTAACCACTCGGATGGCGGAGAGTAACGATTTTGCATTACGCCAAATACAAGGCGGGAAACCTGCAGGGCTTTAAATAACACCTTTTCTGCATCGGCTTTGGAAAGTGCCAGTGGTTTTTCGCAAACGATATGCTTTTCATATTCTAAAGCCTTGCAGGCATGGTCGGCATGAAGGCCGTTCGGTGTACATATACAAAGTACATCAAAATCCGGCCCGTTCTCGAACATATCTTCCAGGTCGTTAAAAAACGGCACATCCTCATAGTCGTCCAGGCCCAGCTCCTCTTTGGGCTTTATATCACAAATGGCTGCCAGTTCTGCTTCTACATTACCATTTACCATAGAAGCATGGCGTTTACCGATATGACCCGCACCAACTACTGCAAATCGCACCTTATTTTCAACTAGTTTTATCATAGGAAAAAAATTTCTAAGGTTTTACTTTCTTTAATTGCTATTCGAGAGGCGATACCTGCCCCTCCTGAGTATATATTGCTCGCCGCTTTCAGGACAAACGGCTGTGTTTTCCTCGCTTAAATTCAACCTGTGTCCATGCTTGCTCATCCACCCTAAGTGGCGGGCGGGATTTCCTACCAGCAAGGCATATGGCGGCACTGTTTTCGTTACTACAGCTCCGGCTCCTATAAAGGCATATTCACCGATATTATGGCCGCAAACAATAGTAGCGTTGGCTCCAATAGAAGCCCCTTTACCTACGTGGGTTTTTAAATATTCGTTTCGTCGGTTAACAGCACTTCGCGGATTGATTACATTGGTAAAAACCATGGATGGCCCCAGGAACACATCGTCGGCGCAGGTAACGCCGGTATAAATAGATACGTTGTTTTGCACCTTAACGTTGTCGCCAAGCTCAACCTTTGGCGAAACCACCACGTTCTGGCCAATATTACAGTTCCGGCCTATGCGGCAATCGGGCATTATATGGGAAAAATGCCATATTTTAGTGCCGGCCCCAATTTGCGCCCTTCGTCTATTACCGCTGTTTCATGAGCAAAAAATTTATTAGGCCCATGGAAAAATGCTTTAATTTGTTGGTAATATAAGAATCCTGTTCTTTTTCCAGTTCTGTATGCATAGGAAGGGAAATTACCTGCTCTGCAAGCTTTTCTGCTACCGGGAAGTCGCCTTTTTTGTAGCCATAGGCATTATACGCTTTTTGTAAATGAAGTGGTACCGGGTAATAAATCATGCTTGGCACTCCTCTTTCTTTAAGGAATTCACGCAAGGCATCCCGTTTCCCATTTTTTACTTTTAGGGTATACTGATGAAAAACATGGGTGGAGTGGCGGCTCTTTCAGGAGTTTCTACTGCATCCAAATCTGCCAGCTCTTCATCGTACTGTGCAGCTGCCTGCTGCCGGCTGGCCGCATAGTTATCGAGGTGCTTTAACTTCACATTCAGAATAGCCGCCTGCATGGTATCGAGGCGTGAGTTTACGCCAATCATATCGTGATGGTACTTTTCGAACTGTCCATGGTTTGCCATTGCTTTAAGAGTAGTGGCAAGTGACTCGTCGTTGGTAAAAATTGCACCTCCATCGCCATAGCATCCCAGGTTTTTTGAAGGAAAGAAGGAGGTAGTACCAATGGTGCCCAGGGTACCTGCTTTTTCTTTCTTTCCATTCTGGTACAGATAATCGGCGCCAAGGGCCTGGGCCGTATCTTCAATTACATATAAGCCATTTTTTTGGGCTAGTTCAAGAAGAGGCTCCATAGGGGCACATTGGCCATACAAATGAACGGGCACCACTGCTTTTGTTCTGGCAGTTATTACCTCTTCCATTCCCTTCAGGTCAATGTTAAACGTATTGGGGTCAACATCGACAAAAACAGGCTTCAGTCCCAGTAAGGCTATAACTTCAACGGTGGCCACGTAAGTCCAGGTGGGCACAATTACTTCGTCGCCGGGCTTCAGCTTCAGGGCCATCATGGCCAGTTGGAGGGCATCGGTTCCATTGCCACAGGGAATGACATTAGCTGCTCCGGTATAAGTTGCCGAGCGAAGCAGCAAATTCTTTTACAGCAGGTCCGTTTATAAAAGCGGCATGTTATAATAACCGATTGGATTGCTTTATTTATTTCTTCGGCAATCAGCCAGGTATTGACCATGTAGGTCTACCATCTGCAAGTGGTTTTTTGGGAGGTTGTTTGCAACATTCGGTTGTCTTTGAAAATTCGCATTATTCATGGGCATTTCCCAAATAAAAGATAATAGCTTTCCTTCCGCCAGGAGTTTATACCTGACCTCTAAAATTTACATACAAAACGATTGGTTCCGTTAACTAAAATTTTTACCACTTTATTTCAACTTATACAAAATTAAGTTATGCCGCTTTTTCGTTTCTAACTATTGTAACTACCTTAGCTGGTTTAAGCAAAATGTTCCCACAGAGCTGCTCCTTCAGCCCCCAAAAACCTTTTCCACCAGGGCTTTTCTTCCTCTGCAAAATAATTATAACCATATGGGCTTTTTTGCTTAAAACCATATTCCAGCTTACCGAAATCCACATCGTTGAAAATTATCCCGGCTGCAGGCATCCTGTCACGCTCCCTCCTGTACATACGTTCAAGTTCTCGACATGGGGTTTTTGGGTATACCCCTGGCGAACTACAAAAATCTCAACATCGGCATACTTTACCAGCTCCATACCATCCGAAAGAATGCCCCTTGGCGGGGCATCCATGATGATATAATGGAAATGCTGTTTCAGATAAGCCATCAGGTCTTTAAACTTCTCTGTCATGAGTAGTTCCGAAGGGTTTGGCGGCATTTCTCCTGCCGGAATTATATAGAGGTTACTAAATTTGGTACGATGAACAATGGCCTCCTGTGGCACGATATTAATCAGGTAGTCGCTTAAACCGGTATTTTTTTCCAGACCAAATTCTTCATAAGAATTGTGTTTGCGAAGGTCGGTATTGATGTAGATGGTATTTTTTCCTGAGATGGAGAAAATGTACGCCAGATTTTTGGCACAAAAGCTTTTACCTTCGCCACTAATGGCCGAGCTGAGCATAAAAGTTTTGCTGGCAGGCTTAAAGTCGGCCATATACCGAAGGCTCGAGCGAATACTCCGGAAAGATTCCGCCACTGCCGACTGGGATGATGATAATTACTTCCTCCATCGGTTTTATTCTACCCACCATGCCAAGTAAGGAATGTTGGTAAGGCCTAGCAGTTCTTCCTGGGTATATATTTTATTGTTTACTTATCGGAAATATAAATAAAGGCTATGGGAATGAGCAGCCCCAGCATAATGGCTGTCGCGTAATTCATCATCGGGTTTTGGCGCTATAGGGCGTCCGTTTTCTGGATCCGGGCATCATCTACCACTTTAAAATCCGGAGAGGTGGAAGCCCTGGCAATACCCGATTCTGTCCGTTTTCCATCAGGAAAATGTATAGGGTCTCGCTTAAATTATACTTCCTCTCAATATCGATGTATTTACGCTCGGCTGCCGGAAGGCTCTCAGGTTAACGGTGTGGCTCCCTATCCGGCGGTCCAGATCTCTGACAGCTATCCTTTCCCCACTCTGCAGATTGTCAACCGTTTCCAGAATATTGCTTTTTAAATCCGCAATGAGCTCCCTTTTTCTTGTTACGGTAGGGTTTTCAGGGCCCCGGGGAGTAGATTTTGCCTTTCGAAGTTCAATTTGCTGGCTTACCAAGCTCCTCCACCAGAGAGTTCAGCACAGGATCGGATATCCCCAGGGTGGAAGGTACGGTAATGCCTCCGCCTCTTTATTGCTTTTCAGGTAATTTTCCAGGTAACTCAGGTACTTCTTGGCGCATCTGAATCTCAGACCTTATTTTTTCCAGTTCCTGAATATTTTCATAGAGCTGGGTTCCTTCTTGGCTCAGGTCAATGGTGTTTTCTCGTTTAAACATTTCTCTCTTCCCTTCTATGCGGTTGAGCGAATCGCTGATAAAGCGAGCTGCTGATCAAGAAAATCCATGGTCTGGGAAGCCACCGAGACTTTTTCTTCCAGGTCGCTGTCCAGGTATTTTTTAGTTAAGGCATTCAAAAATTTTATGTCTTTTTCCGGCCAGGTACTCTCCAGAGAAAGCTGAAAAATAGTGGCTTTTTCATCCAGAGCCTCCACTTCCAGAGCAGAAATATACTTGTCGGCTAATTTATCAAGATCATTTATTTCGAAGTAAACTTTCCTTTCACTTTCTTTTTGATCTTTGCCCTTTTCAGCTGCTTTCAGCCTTCGCAAATAATTTACAAATCCCTGCCTGTCGAGCAATACAACAAACTTAAAGCCATCCAGATCCACCGTTTCGCCAAATTTAAAATCTTTGGCCTTCAGCATTTCTGCCACATCCTCATCCTCAGAAGCCAGACTATACTTTTCAGGGCTTTTAATTTCCAAAGTTAAACCCAGTCCGTGTGGGATGTAGGCAGAGGCAGAATCAATCCGGATCCGGACAGGACTCTCTTCTTCATAAACCAGGGTCTGGTACCCAAGGTCTTCCAGCGTGGAGCGGACAAGTCTGAAGCGGCGGATCAGGAACACTTCGTTTTCAATGGAGCTTCCTGTTTTCATAAATTCTTCCCCGTAAATAAGATCACCGATAGAATTGCTGAATTTTTCGGGGTCCCGAACCAGAATGGAGGCGCTAACCTTATATACAGGCTCAGAATTTTTTGTAACAAACCATGCCGCCAGAAGGGCAATGGCAACAGAAAGAAGGAGCCAGTACCACTTCCGTAAAATCATGCTAATGAATTTCCGGATGCTGTGAAAACTGTCTTCTTCCTGATTTGTCTGGTTATCTATATATGCTTCGTTCATGATTATTTTTTTCCACTTAATTACACAAGTGTACCTATTATAACGCCTGTTAACAGCTAAAATGTTGGAAAAAAAGACTATTAAAAGTTGTTAAGCGTATAATTTAATAATATGGCAATGGCCGATATCCCTGAAAAAATAACGCCCACATTGGCAATGTTGTTCAGTCTCCAGTTCTTGGCATTTAAGGGGGCAACTGAAACCACATCTTCAGGTTCCAGATAATAGTAGGGCGATGAAAGAAGGTTATCGTCCAGAACATCTACAAAGGCAATTTTTATTTCATCGCCTGTCCGTCTTACAATTTTTACCCTTCCGCGGTCGGCATAATCAGAAAACCCGCCAGCTTCTCCTAAGGCCTCCAAAATGTTGATCTTTGGGTTGTAGGTGGTAAACCTTCCCTGGTTTTTCACCTCGCCCAAAATGGTAAACTGGAAAGTAAGAAGTTTAAGGTCCACCGTGGGACTGTCGAGATATTGTTCTACCACTTCTTCCACTTTTTGGCGGGCCTGTTCCAGGGTTAAACCTGCTACAGCTATTTTACCTACTACCGGCAGGGGAATGGTCCCATCTTCTTCAATTTTTAAACCTGTAAGGAGCGGATCTCTTGGGTCGAAGCCGGAAATACTGCGCTCGGACTGAACATTAAAAAAATCGAATTCACTGGGGGTGGTACTCGACACTTTTATAGATAAAATGTCATCGGGCCTGAGGTGATAGGTATATTCTTTCACCTCAAAGCTTCTTACCGGGGTGTTCAGGGGGTACTTTCCATGGAATTTTCGCCCTGTAAAATAATTTCTTTACGCGTTGGAACACATGCTGCCATGAGCAGAAACAAAATAATAATCAAAAAACTACGGTTCATAAGGAGAGGGATGTGATTCAGTTAAAATATAAAAAGTAAAAATTCTGGTCCGCAGAGGAAGGACCAGGGTTCTTTTTGATTTTGGTATATGTTATTTTTAATTCAATGAATATCAGTTGTTTATCAAAAAAATAAGAGCAGGAAGTAAAACAAGTCTGTTATTTACTTCTTGCTTTATTAACTATTATGTTATTACAAATTTTAAAAAAGTATCTCATATCTGTTTTCAAAGGCTGCTTTTCATAAGCCTCCAGGTAGCGGAGTTCAGAGGCCATGATGTCCTCCAGTGTTTTGGGCATATCTGCATAAAAAGGAGGTAAGAGGCCCGGCTTTACGGTACTCCTTTTTTTCTGCAGCTCAGGGGAATACAGACTCAAGTAATGGGAGCTTAAAGGTCTGACGCCAATTAGTTTAATATCCCCTTTCAACACATTAAGAATCATTGGCACTTCGTCGAGCCAGAACTTTCGGCAAAACTTTCCAAGGGTGGTGACCCTTATATCGTTTTTGAATTTACCTCCTTCGCAAAGCTTATTTTGTTCATAAATGTATTCCTGAAGGTATTCAGCAAAAGGGTGCATGGTGCGCAGTTTATACACGTAAATAGAATCTCCGTTTTTTCCTGCACGCCTCATTTTAAATAAAGGGCCATAAGAGGGCGTAAGTTAAAATCAGGTTCTTTTACCTTTTCGGTAATAAAATACAACAGACTTCCCCTGCTCCAGACTACCACTTTAAAACCACAGGAATATAAACGTCCCAGGGTTTCCACACTGGTAATGACCCTGCTCGGCCTTTTGTAATATTAAAATAGAGTTGCTGAAAAACTGGTACTTTCGGGAATACACGCTTAAAAATAAAATCTGCGATATAAAAAAGCCAGTTGATGCCATTCGGGTATTTTTTCAGAATTCTTTCTTTTCGCTGGGCCTTGGTTTCCACACAACCCACAAAACGACCACCGGTTGGCAAATGCTCATTTACGGCTTCAAAAAATTTGTTGATCCGCCTGATATCATTAATCCTTCGCAGGTTCACCAGATTTTTGTAGTACCCTGATTCATCCTGTACATTGTACTGCCTTTTTAACTCTTCTAAATCTGAAGTGTTAAGAGCAATACGTAATCCTACCAGTAGCAGTAAAAAAA
>CAWIFH010000018.1:0-309254 GCA_963835365.1 uncultured Cytophagales bacterium | reverse complement strand
ATTTCTGCTGTGACCTGGGTTTTCACCTTCAGCTAATACGCTACGATCTGGCAGGATCTTCAATGTGGTGTTCTGTTTGGCTTGTGCCATTTCCGGATTCAGAATCGTCCAGACCGGTTTCTGTTGCCGGATTCTGCTTTTCCCATTTGCTCAGGGCAGCGGCCAGCTGATTTTGTTCGTAGTCCCGGCTCGCTTTGACCAGCGGGGCATGTGCTGTCTGGTAAACCTGGTTGGCTTTTTCAAAAATTGCCCGCCCGTTCGGCAGAGGCGCCCCGATGTCCGGCTCGGTCAAAGAATTGAAAAATGCATACAGCCGATAATATTCCCGCTGGGTAATCGGATCATATTTATGAGTATGGCATTGGGCGCATTCAACGGTGATGCCCGAGCCAGATTGATCCCATAGTATTCGTCCGGTCGACGGTACGTTTGACACGATCTTCTTCCGGATCGGTTCCTCCTTCCCGGTTGATCAGGGTATTGCGATGGAATCCGGTGGCAACCAGTTCGGCTCGTATCGGGATCGGGTAACAGGTCACCTGCCATCTGCTGCAATCGAGAACTGATCGAAGGGCATGTCCGGCATTGAAAGCATTGATTACCCAGGTTCGCCACCGCCAGGCGTGTGGTCGTTTACTGTCTTTTTCGTATCCGTCGCTGTCCGCATACCGGGCCAGGTTCCAGCCAGTGCCGGGCCCAGCGTTCTCCATAATGCGGAGAGTTCTAGCAGACGGTCCACCAGTTGTTCATACCACTGTCGGACTGGGATCAGAATTCCAGCGCTGCCATTCTTCGACCGAGGGTGGAGTCCGGTGAAATCCAGGTAGACGCGGCGGATTAAGAGTGCTACGATCCGCCTCCTGAGAGGGACTTACGTTTTCCTGTTCCAGTTTCCTGTAAAATAAACGCATCGATCCCGTTTTTTCGGACCCAGTCCGCCTGCTTGACCACTGGGAAGGCTGCACTTCCTTAATCGGCTGGAAATGACCAGCTGATCAGATCCAGCAAGACTCTGTTTGGAATCCGCAACTCCCGGGCCAGCTGGCGCCCTGGTCGATCCAGGTGTCCCCAGACGACCGCCAGCTCTGTCTTTAGTGAGCGGAGTCCCTTCCCCCTCCGGGGGCATTTTATCGCCATCTCCGGTCCCGGAGATCCGGTGAAACAGTTCGCTCTGGTGGCTGTGACCGGGCGTGATGGCTTTGCCGCTGTCGCCCCCTTCCAGGGCACGCGCTTTTCAGATCGAGGCGAAAGCCGCCTTCCTGAACTTCCCGTCCGTGACACGAATAGCATTTCGCCTGAAAGAGCGGACGATTTGTTTGATGAAATCGATCTGGGATGACTGGGCTCAGATTTCGCTTCATGTGGCAGACATTTGCCGCAGGTTGAGTCACGTGTACTGGCAGAGAAGCAACAGACAAACGGTGAACTGGAGGAGACGGAACTTCAGTACTTGCCCTCATTGTTATCAGGCAATTCAACGATCTGGGTGCGTCTCTGGAAGGCCAAAGCTGCGCCATCGCAACATGGGAGAACAGGTAAGTCCCCTGACGATCGCTATTATTATAATACTAAGTTATATCAGCGTATGTCAAATAATGGCTTTGATATCCACTTCTTAATCAGTCGATCGCAGTATCCCTCACAAACGGTGATAGGAATAATCTGTGAGGGGAAATGACGTGATCGGTTGTCTTCAGACTTGTTGAATCGGCTGTTTATTATTTATCAGCAACCGGGATAGAAGCCTGGATGGGAAACAGCTTCAGCAGCATTTTTTTGTTTGGTTTTGAACCATACTCGCAAAGTTCAAACGATTCTGCAAATTTGACCTGCTTTCCGACTTCCTCTCCATAGATGTTGATCAGTTCCGTGCGGTATTTATTCGCTTCTGATGACTGACGGCGAGACCAGGCAGGACGAAGAAATTCGATGTGCAGTTCTGGTGGATCAGCAGGGGGGACTTTGGCAGCACGTTCGGGACTGCCACCAGCTCCTCCTTCCAGAGATTGCGATACAAGTTGTGCAACTGCTTTCAGTTTCTGATCGAATACATTATCGACGGCAACAACCACATCCGGACGAAAAGGATAGGGTTTCTGGAAACCGTCACTGGAGTACATGAAGACTGGGTTTTTTTTGAGACGAGGGACATCAGGACAGAAATAAGGCACGGTTACCATAAATGCCGGCATCCTGAACCAGTACGCCCACGTACCGATGGTCTGGATGATAATCCCAGGACGATGCGAAAATGACGAGGTCTGCATTCCATTCCCGAATCAGTTTGACGATTTTCTTACGGTTCTCCAGAGTCGGCAGTAATTCTCCATCGTGAATATCTAATACTTCCGATTCGACTCCCAGGATTTTTCCTGCCGCTTTGACTTCGGCAGCTCTTCGCTGGGCTAATGTACCGCCTGCCATCTCGAAGTGACCAATGTCACCATTTGTGACGGAGACCAGTTTTACTTTATGTCCCTGTTGTGCCGAGAGTGCAGCCGTTCCTCCATTTTTGTATTCCGCATCATCAGGATGAGCACCAAAAGCAGATAATGCGTAAAGGCGTATCCTCGTCTGCCTGAAGTGAAGTGGTATGACACAAAAAAGAGAGAGTCAGGATAAGTGTAAGGCAGATCTTACATATTGAGGATCAACATCATGGTTTTCAGCTCCGGTTATGTCAGGATGAATCAACGGATTTTTATTTAAATTACCTGAGAAGATGATTTGATGAAAGCGTGTCACAAAAAAAGGCTCGCAATTGCGAGCCTTTTTTTAGCAGTCATTTCAGACCGGATCGATTCATAATGAATTACTTCTCAAAACTGCTACGGTCTCTGTTCGCGTTTTGGTTGTTGAGGCTGTCTCAGTAGTTTCGTTTTTGTTACGGGCACGTTCATGAGCCATGCCTACCAACTGAGAAGCAAACTGTAGTTCTGCCTGCTTGAAGTAAGGAGTCGGGCAGCACCACCTAAGTGTCATCTTGACTGGGGCGGCCAGTTCCTGCCAGCTCATTTTGTTTGCCAGATGCCAGGCTGCCGCCTGACCTGCCTGCTGATTAACACGACCAGAGCAACGAAACGGAGCAGTTCCTGTAGTGCAGGATCTTTCACCATTTCTTCAGTTTTGACCATGCGGTATCCAGACGAGGTGCAGGTTCAACTTTACCATGTTCGAGGCATACAGAAGTGTAGGGGACATATACCGTTTTTTCAGGAGGGATCGAGAAGAAGCCACCACCAGCACCACCTTGTCCACCACCTCCCATTCCACCAAGTCCACCACCCAGACCACCACCGGCACCGCCGCCGGCTGTCTGTGCCTGACCACCACCTTGTCCGCCGCCACCCAGACCACCGCCGAGTCCGCCACACCGAGTCCTCCACCCAGAGCACCCTGTTTTTAGGACCTGAACCGCGAGGAAGGTTTCCGGTAGTTTCACATTGAGTGGTTTCTCACTATTGTTGGTGATTAGAACTTTGCCACCCTTCGAGTTTTTGGCAATAATTCTGCGACGTCAACCACACCTGCTTCCATTGCTTCAAACAGATCGTCCGCTTTTTCTGCTGCTGGATCATACTTTTGAGGGGGGGATTGGTTTTTGGCCTGCTTCCAGGGTGGTACTCAGGCAGAGTCCAGACCAGGTCACAGAAAAAACATCGATAAACGAGAAGCAGATTTTGTGGACAACATAGAAATTGTTCCTGTGGTTCACTGAAAGGATACCACGTTGAAGTGGTGTGAGATTAGTAATCACTCATCAATCTGAAATAGCTATTTACTACAACTATCCCAATATTATCTATCTTACAGTATATAAATCGGGTCTGGCAACAAAAAGTTGTGTCGAAAGCAACTTTTTCACAACACAGGTTGCCGGCTATAAATGTCGAACCGGTCAGGTAAGCGTTGAGCCGTATCAGATTATATCGATTATAGGGGGCAAAACGGTGGCAGAACCCTCCGAGTAGAGTCATAATTTTAATAAGAGGCTGAAATCGCGCTCACCCGGAGGTAATCGACACTTCTGATGAATCAGGTTTCCCAGCTCATAATGCGTTTGAACCAGTAACTTATGGGAATTCATCATCGATACGGGAAATATGGCCGGTAATGCCGTCGATTACTTGAAAGAGAGGAAGCAGTTATCGTTAGAGGAAGACGCTGTCGCGGAAGCACTTGCCTGGGGGGTTTCGAATATAGTCATATGTTATAGATTCGCCGTCCGGCGATGATTTTGTCATGAAGAGTCACGGAAGCAACTGCGAACTCAAGCTGAATCGTTCAGTCAGCTTGAACGGATCTGGCGCGAGTTGGAAGTGATGCAGGAATTACAGACTCTACTTCCGGCCGGAGTTGTTCCCCGTGTCTTGTTTGAGGATCGCGAAAACTATCTTTTGCGATGGAAGCAATTGATAAGGATCACAAAGTCTGGAAAGCAGAATTACTGGATGGAATATTTGACCTCTCGATTGCTTCAAGATTGGGAAAGTATCTGGGGGCCATTCACAGATTGAGCTTTCAAAACCAGTGAGTCTGACGGATGGGGAGACTGGATAATCTTTGATCAACTCGCATTGACCCGTTTTATCGGTTCATTGTCAAAGCCCATCCGGAAATAAAAGACTGGGTGAATAATCTGATCGCTGAAATGGAAAGCAATCGTATCTGCCTTGTTCTCGCTGGTAGCGGTCCAAAAATATCCTCAATTTGGAGATAAGGTCGTCTCGTCGATTTTGAGACGGCTGATTATGGGGATCCTGCCTTCGATCTGGGTTTTTTTCTCGTCATCTGATGTTGAAAGCGGTCTACTTTCGCGAGCGTGGTACAGATTGTATTCAACTGGTGGAATGCTTCTGGGATCAGTATCTGTCTGAAATCGCTCACCTTGTAGAATGCGGAAATAAGGAAGCTGAAAAAGGTGGAACAAGCAGGAGGAACTGGAGCGTCGGACGATCCGCCGTCTGGCAGCTGCTATATTGTATCGCGTTGATGGCAAGAGCACTGTCGATTATCTAGGCGAACCTGGTTTGCAGATCCATATTCGTTTTCGCTCTCGCTGATCCTTGATCCACCATACGATTCATCAAGCAACGTAAGATTAAATGAGCTGCAGAAATCCTGAATGGGCTATGGGTGAAGATTATGTTGCCTTTCTGATATCCTGATAGATAAAATGAGGATATTGCCGTTTTATAAATGATGAAGCTTGAAATCGCAGTTGGGAGTGTAATCGAAATGACACAAATTGAGTACGTCCATGCACGCGAAATATCTGACAGTCGTGGTAATCCGACTGTGGAGGTCGAAATTGTTGTGCCGGTTTCGTTACGGGCGTGTCATCGTTCCCAGCGGTGCCAGTACCGGAAAATTTGAAGCCGTTGAATTACGCGATCAGGATACAGACCGGTTTGATGGTTTAGGTGTGAGTCAGGCAGTCGAAAATGTAGACGGGAAATCGCCGCTGCATTGATAGGACAGGACGCTTCAAACCAGCGTGGCATTGATGCAATTCTCTGTGAACTGGATGGGACAGAAATAAGTCCGCCTGGGCGCGAATGCGATTCTAGGGGCTTCACTGGCAACCGCCTATGCTGCTGCGGAGTTCGGGGCAGACTCCGGTTGAACGTTTTGCTGAAATATGGTCTGACTATATCAGTTCCCGGCTTTGCAGAGGAGACTGAGCAAGCCCAGCGGACGAATCTTCTCGCCCGATCCATGTCCCTTCCTCTACCGATGGTCGATATTGATTTCCGGGGGGCTGCACGCCGGTCGCAATTGCTGGATTTTCAGGACTTTCTGATTCTGCCTGTCGGCGCAGACTTCCTATCGGCAGGCCTTTTGAATGGATTGTGACAATTTATCGCCGACTGGGGCAGATTCTTCCAATAAGACCGGGCATGAGGGGACACTCGGTCGGTGACGAAGGTGGTTATGGTCCGAAATTAATTGCAACGGTGAAGCAGTGAAATACGTCGTTGCCGCCATAGAAGCTTCAGGACTGACTCCCGGTGAAGATGTGGCGATTGGTCTGGATGTGGCCAGTACACACTTCTATGACGCCAGAGACCGACACCTATCATCTGAATGCGACGGGAGATGAAGCATTATCGTCAATGATGTAATCGATATGCTGGAACGCTGGGTCGACACGTTATCCTATGTCAGTATTGAAGACGGCCTCGCGGAAGATGACTCGTCTGGCTGGACGTTGAGAAACTGAGCCGAGCGACTGGGACATCGCGTTCAACTGATTGGTGATGATCTGTTTGTGACCAACCCGAAACGCCTGCAGCAGGGCATTGACAGCCAGACAGCAAACAGTGTTCTGATTAAGCTGAATCAGATTGGTACACTGACGAAATTCTGGAAATCTGAAGATGGCCATTAATTCTGGTCTCGCCTGTGGTTTGCCAGAAGCGGTGACGCCGGCCCGCGTGCTCGGCCGGTGGGCCGAGCAGGAGGGCCTGCGGGCGATCGGCGAGCGTGACCTCGACCCCTATTTCGCCGCGATCGAGTCCAGGCTCTCGGTCGGCCTGCAGGACCCGGAGACGATCGGGCGAGACTCCGCGTTGTTCCAGGCCGCGCGCAGGCCCGGGGCTGGGCTGTGGTGCCGAACCGGCGGAATCAGCTGCACTGCGCGGGCACCAATAGCTGCAGCAGCGGCTGCCCGACCGGCGCGAAGCGGTCGATGCTGGTGACCAGCGTGCCCCGGGCGCTGGCCCGGGGCGCCCGGCTGTTCGCCGATTGCCGGGTGGACCGGGTACCACCTCGGGCGGCGCGGTGACCGGAGTGACCGGGCCTTCGTCCGCCCCGGCGGCCGCTGGGGGCCGGGCCTGACGGTGCGCGCGGGGGTCGTGGTGGTGGCCCGCGGCGCGATCCAGACGCGCCCTGCTCGCCCGGTCAGGCCTGCGGTCGGCGTCGGGTCGACTCGGCCGGAACCTGTCGTGCACCCGAACGCGGTGGTGACCGCGTTCTTCGACCAGGACGTGACCGGCTGGCAGGGCGTTCACCAGGCCTTCCAGGTACGCGAGTTCCTCGACGAAGGGCTGCTGCTGACCGCGACCAACCTCACTCCCCCGATGCTGGCCGGGATCTTGCCGGCCTACGGCAGGGAGCTCGGCGAGCTGATGGCCGACTACAACCGCATCGTCACCGCGGGACCGCTGGTCTCCGACACCGGGACGGGCCGGATCCGGTCGCTGCCTGGCCTTGGACCGCAAGTCTTCTACCAGCTCACCGACTACGACGCGGACGCGTGGCGCGTGGCGTCGAACTGACCGCCGAGGCGCTGTTCGCGGCGGGGGCACGGCGGGTGCTGCTGCCCATCGACGGCGCCCCGGTCGTCCGCGGCCCGGACGAGCTGCGCCGCCTGCTGGCCCGTCCGGTGCCGAAGCGGGTCCTCCAGGCTACTGGGTCCACCTGATGGGGACCGCGCGGATGAGCGAGGACCCGCGGCGCGGCGTGACTGAGCTTCGGTGAGTTCCACGGCGTGGGAGGCCTGATCGTGGCCGACGCCAGCCTGTTCCCCGGCCCGATCGGCATCAACCCGATGGAGACGGTAATCGCGCTGGCCATGCGCAACGCCCGGCGGCTGGTCGAGTGCCGGGACGGGCTCCGGGCTCTAGGGCCCGACCCCGACCGCGACCGGGTTGCCCGGCGCGTCGAAGGTAGCCCGCATCGCCCTTGCTGGCGTTCGGGTCCTTACTGAGCTTGGAGTAGTCGATGGAGAACTGGAATTCCTATGCCATCCCCAGGTCGTAGCTTCGCTCCCAGCCCCAGTCTTTTTGCGCCTGGCTGTCGTCGATGCTGTCGGGCCAGCTATCGGCAATCTGCTGTCGAAAGTCGGGGGCATAGCTTATCTTAAAGTCGGGGATGACTTTGCGGATGGAAGCAGCGATTTCTACAGGAGAAAAGCTGAGGGCGCCCAGGTTGTAGCTGGTATGCACGCTCAGGGCTTCGGCAGGGGCATCCATAAGCTGGAGGGTAGCTTTTATGGCATCCGCCATGTACATCATAGGGAGGTAGGTGCCTTCGCTCAGGAAGCATTCGTAAGTTTCGCCTTCGAGTGCCTTGTGGTAAATATCTACGGCATAATCGGTGGTGCCGCCGCCAGGGAGTGCTTTGTAGCCAATAAGGCCGGGGTAGCGGAGGCTGCGTACATCTACGCCCCATTTATTGCGGTAATATTCGCACCACTGCTCGCCGGCGAGTTTAGAAATGCCATAAACCGTGGTAGGATTGCAGATAGTATATTGAGGAACGTCTTTTTTGGGTGTGGTAGGACCGAAAACAGCAATGGAGCTGGGCCAGTAAACCTTGTTTAGCTTCAGGTCTTTGGCGGCCTCTAAAACGTTAAAGTGCCCCTCCATGTTGAGCTTCCAGGCAAAGTGCGGCTTTTTTTCGCCTACGGCCGAAAGCACGGCCGCCAGGTTGTACACCTGCGTAATTTTATATTCGCGAATTATCGAGTAAAGCTTTTCCTTGTCCATTACATCCAGCTTTACAAAAAGGTCTTTCGCCTGCTCCGGGCGCGGATCGTTAATGTCCGATGCCACCACGTTTTCCGTACCCCATTTTTCTTTCAGCGCTTCCGTAAGCTCGCTGCCCAGCTGTCCGCCAGAGCCTATCACTAATATTTTTTCCATAAATAAAACTTTAGCCAAAAGTACTAATTTCTCCAGATGGTAGTAAGAGCCTTTCGGCATATTCTTTAAATTTTGTGCATTTATTAACTTTTCAAACGTTTTCAGGTTTTAAAGCCTAATGATACCAAAGGTTTCCGGTCCGGCTATGATTTAAACTTCTATAGTTATTTTTTTATATTTGCAGCCATGGAATGGGACGCTTACCTGGAGTCAAAAAAAATAAACCCTGCCTCTTACCGGCAGGCAATGCCTGAGCAGTACGAATCCTTTCGGGAGTTATTTTTGCAGATGAGTCCAGCCAGTTTTACTGCACAAAAGTTATTTTTAATTAATGGAATTCGCAGAGCCCATCCGCTGCCGCCTGAGGTGCAGGATAAAACTATAGAAAAAAAAGCAGCCCGCCCTGTTTTTAAGCCTAAAACAAGCTAGGGGAGGAATAGCTAAAAAGGAGGGAGCTGTTCCCTTTTTGTAGGGTTGAATGCCCAATGCAGAAAACAGGGGGTGCATTTTTTATTCAATAAATTACCAATCTTCTGTAATTGATAAATACATTTTTCAAATGAGCACATCAATACATTAAAATATTCACTCATTAAATTATTAACCTATGTTCGATACTTTAAAACCTGTTCTGGAAAAGGAACTGGAAGCCATAAAAGAGGCCGGCCTTTACAAAAGGGAGCGTATTATTACCACGCCACAGGGCGCCGATATAAAAACTACTGCCGGTAGCGAAGTTATAAACTTCTGTGCCAACAACTACCTGGGTTTATCCGATAACCCAAAGGTTATTGAGGCAGCAAAGCAGGCCATCGATACCCATGGCTATGGGATGTCGTCGGTACGCTTTATTTGTGGTACCCAGGATATCCATAAGGAGCTGGAGCAGAAAATTGCCGAATTCCTCGGCATGGAAGACACCATTTTATATGCTGCCGCCTTCGATGCAAACGGGGGCGTGTTTGAGCCACTCTTTGGACCCGACGATGCTATTATTTCTGATGAGCTGAACCATGCGTCTATTATCGATGGGGTGCGCCTGTGTAAAGCCAAGCGCTTCCGCTACAAGCACAACAACATGGCCGATTTGGAAGCGCAGCTACAGGCAGCAGATGAGGCAGGTGCCCGGCAGAAAATTATTGTTACAGATGGGGTGTTCTCTATGGACGGCACCATTGCCCAGCTCGATAAAATTTGTGACCTGGCGGAGAAATATAAAGCACTTGTAATGTCCGACGAATGCCACTCTACAGGCTTTATGGGCAAAACAGGCCGGGGAGTGCACGAATACCACCATGTAATGGGCCGCGTAGATATTATTACCGGAACCCTGGGCAAGGCCCTGGGGGGCGCCCTGGGTGGCTTTACCACTGGCCGGAAAGAAATTATTGAAATGCTGCGCCAGCGTTCCCGCCCGTATCTTTTCTCCAACTCCCTGGCGCCGGCCATTGTAGGCGCATCTATTGTGGTGTTTGACTTGCTAAGCAGTACCACGGAGCTGCGCGATAAGCTGGAGGAAAATACCCTGTACTTCCGTGAATAAAATGACCGAGGCCGGCTTTGATATTAAGCCGGGCACCCATGCCATTGTCCCAATTATGCTGTACGAGGCTCCTTTAGCACAGCAAATGGCAGAAAAGCTACTGGAAAAGGGCATTTATGTAATTGGGTTCTATTACCCGGTGGTACCCAAAGGCCAGGCCAGAATACGAGTGCAGATTTCGGCAGTACATGAAAAGGAGCACCTCGATAAAGCCATTGGCGCCTTTATTGAAGTAGGAAAAGAGCTGGGGGTATTGAAAAAATAAGTTTGCTTATTGTTAAATATCCTTGTAATATAAAGGCTGAACCACCATCTGGTTTGGCCTTTTTTTATGAAACAATTTTTAGTTTTTTCCCTGTTCCTGGGCTTCCTTGTTGCCTGTGATTCCTGCAAAAACGAACAGGTGCCGGCGGTGTATCTTAGCCTCCATTTGCAGCGCCCTGCTTTGTATTCCATGTTTAATGAAAACGGAAGGTTTATTGGCGCCCCAAATGCCATCACCAAATTACCTTTCACGCTGAGCTCCGATACCACCACTTACTTTTTTCAGAACAGGAGGGGAAGAGTCGTCGATACGCTGAGTATCAGTTACACCCGGGAAGCTTCGTTTGAAGATACGGGTTGCGGGTTCTTCCTGTTGGTGCAGGACATCCGTATTTTACCTGCCACTACTTTTGATAGTGTGGCAATTTTCCATCCGGAGCCTTTTCTTCCTGTTGAGATAAATGTGTATGATTAAAAGTTTCTCTCTTACTCTTGCAGCCTTATTTCTTTGTGTGCTTCCTGTCGCTGCCCAAAAAAAGGACGCTCTCCCGAGCCCGCCACAGCTTTGGGCAGGAGTAGAGTTGGCTAACTGGTTTAGAAATGTCGATGATGGGGTGTTTATAGTACCCGAAGTAGTATTTAAGCATCGTTTTGGCAGGTTTGGCGGGCTTAACCTTTACACCGGCTACCATGCTATAAAAAGAGATTCTCTCTTTGGTAATATTGAATACAAAAATCGCGGCTGGTTTATAAAAGGTGGGCCGGAGCTGCTGCTTCCGGTGTCGGCTAAGGAGGATGTTTTTTATACCCTCGGGGGAAATATCGCCTACAGTCGGTTTGCGGAAAGGGCAGGGCTAAGCTTCCGGTATCAGCAGGATGCTTTTGAGGCGGATATTAATCCTGATAATGTATACCGGTTTATAGGAAGGAACAGGAGCGATGCCTGGGCTTTTGAATTTCAGCAGGGGCTGTGGTTTACCGATGGCCCTTTTTCCATCCAGTTTTTAACGAGAATTGGCTTCTTACTACGTGCACCCGACAACCCGTTTATGCCGGTGCATTATATGCCGGGTATAGGAACCCGTACTCCACGCTACGACCTGCTGTTCAGAAACAGGACGAATCAATCAAAAGATACTTTTGTGTCTTTGCGCATTTACCTTTGCTACAGGCTGTTCTGATCGGCTGCCTTTGGTTTGCCAGGCGTGTTTGCTGCAGGTTCTTCCTTGGCTTTTTTAGGTGGTTTTACCTGCTCATCTTCTTCGTCTTCTTCGTAGAGGTAAGCGTTAATTTTCTTCCGCAACTCCAGCGGAGAAAGATTATGGTAAATAAAGCCATTGCGTACGGCAGAAATTTTCCCTGTTTCTTCCGAAACCACTACAATAAGCGTGTCCGTTACTTCGCTCATGCCAATGGCCGCACGGTGGCGCAGGCCAAACTGGGCAGGCAGGTTTTCGCGCTCGGTTACAGGCAAAATACAGCGGGCAGCCAGAATTCGCTGGTTGTGGATAATAACGGCGCCATCGTGCAGCGGGCTGTACTTGTTAAAGATGGAAATAAGAAGCCTTTTGCTTACCACGGCTTCAATTAAATCGCCCGACTCCACATAAAACTTAAGCTCCGAACCTTTGCTAATTACAATTAGCGCTCCCATATTGGTGGCACTGAGCGACTTGGAAGCCTCAATTATAGGAGTAATGTTGATGTCGGTGGTTCTGGCATTTTTGCGCCAGGGGAGCCCTTTAAAAATATTGTCGCGGTTAAAGGCGGTAGTGCGGCCAATAAGGAGCAGAAATTTTCTTATTTCCTGCTGAAAGAGAATTATGGCAGCCAGGAAACCTACGCCCATAAACTGGCCGAGAATGTTGGTAAGCAGCTCCATTTCCATGGCTTTTACCACCAGAAAGAGCAGGTAAAGCGAAAGGAATCCTACGAAAATTTTTACAGCTACACTGCCGCGCATGAGCTTGTATACCTGGTAAAGCAGCACGCTAACCAGGATAATATCGATGATATCAACCCACCCGACTTCAAGAAAGCCTATGTTAAATAAAAAGATCAATGCGCTGAAAAGGTTAATTTAAATAATTTCACAGCTTCTACCGCCTCTCTTACATCATGCACCCGTAAAATGGAAGCTCCCTGCATCAGGCTAATGGTGTTTAGCACTGTTGTGCCATTCAGCGATTCTGCCGGGCTGATGTTCAGTTTTTTATAAATGAGTGATTTTCGGCTGAGCCCTACCAGGGTTGGAATACCCAACGCACTAAAATAGCCTATATTTTGCAGAAGTTCATAGTTCTGTGCTATGTTTTTTGCGAAACCAAAGCCTGGATCAATCACTATATCATTTACACCTAAACGCCTTAATTTGTTGAGTTTTGCTGCAAAATAATCGAAAATTTCGTGGAGCAGGTTGTCATAGTGGTTCAGGGTCTATCATATTTTGAGGCGTACCGCGCATGTGCATCATGATATAAGGCACCTGCAATCGCGCAATGGTATCGAACATGGCTGCATCGAGCTCCCCGCCACTAATGTCGTTTATAAGTGCGGCGCCTTCCTGTACCGCCTTTCTGGCCACTTCGGCACGAAAAGTATCGATGGAAAGGGGCATGTCGGGAAAGTGCTTAACCAGTAGCTTAACGGCCCTCTCTACCCGCCGCCACTCTTCTGCTTCAGAAATGTCGGTAGCCCCCGGCCGGCTGGAGTAGCCGCCAATATCAAGCAGGTCTGCTCCCTGGCTTATCATTTTCTCTGCCTCCCGCAGGAGCAGCTCGCTGTTGGGACTGCGGCTGCCTTCATAAAACGAATCGGGCGTAACATTGAGAATGCCCATTACCCGGGGCTGCGCCAGGTCAAGTACTTTTCCCTGCAGCTTAAGTGTTTTTTTTACTGAAAATCCTGTATCTTTCGCTTTCAAATTATTTGTGATATGTGCCTGGTGGTTAGAGGCTGGTACTGGCGATCCGCCGCTGCGGTTCCAGTTCCTTTAACTTAAACCTTGCCAGGCACCAGGCACTAACCACTAACCACAATATTATCTTGGTAGAGAGAACCACTGGCGAATATAAAGAAGTTATTGAGGCTTGTAAAGCTATTTTCAAAAAGAAAACCAAGGACTATGGGACCGCCTGGCGAATTCTGCGGCTGCCTTCCATTACGGACCAGGTATACATAAAAGCCCAGCGGGTACGTTCCATTCAGGAAAAAGGCACCCAAAAGGTTGGGGATGATGTTGCCGGCGAATTTATCGGCATTATCAATTACTGCCTCATGGCCCTCATGCAGCTGGAGCTGCCAAAAGAAGACAAGCTTGAAATAGCCTACGAAGAGCTGGAGCCCCTGTACGATAAGTGGGTGCAAAAAACCATGGAGCTGCTCAGTAATAAAAATCACGATTACGGAGAGGCCTGGCGCAGCATGCGTGTAAGTTCTATTACCGATATTATTTTAATGAAGCTGCTGCGGGTTAAGCAGATTGAAGATAATGAGGGGCGTACGCTTATTTCGGAGGGGATTGAGGCCAACTACCAGGATATGCTCAACTATGCTGTTTTTGCCCTTATTCTATTAAATTTCAAATCGAATGAATAAAGTGCTTTTGCCTGCTGCGCGCTATGTGGTTGGCGTTTTGTTTATTATTTCCGGCCTTATAAAGGTAAACGATCCGGTAGGAACACAAATTAAACTGGAGGAGTACTTTGAGGTCTTTGCTTCCGACATTTCCGGAGTTTTTCATGTATTTGTACCCTGGGCCCTGTTTCTTTCGGTTTTTCTGAGTGTGCTGGAAGTGGTACTGGGCGTTGCCCTGCTGGCTCGTTTTAAAATGAAGCTTACCACCACCGTTCTGCTGGTAATAATTGTTTTCTTTACCTTCCTTACCTTCTATTCGGCTTATTTTAATAAAGTAACAGACTGCGGTTGTTTTGGCGATGCCCTGAAGCTGACTCCCTGGCAAAGCTTTACGAAAGATATTGTCCTGCTGCTGCTTATTATATACCTGTTCATTAAGCGGCATAAATTCAGTCGTGCAGGAACTGCTACAGGACAACTGTCTGGTGTGGCGGTTGGCGCAACACTGCTCGTATGTGCCGGACTTGCCTGGTATGCCATTGAACATTTGCCTTATATCGATTTTAGGGCCTATAAGAAAGAAAATAACATTGCGCAGCTTATGCAACCCAGTGAGCCTTTCCGCTACTCCTATGTAATGATGAAAGAAGGGAAAGAGTATGAGTTTGACCAATACCCTGCGGCAACAGAAGGTTACGAATACAAAGAAATAAAATTGCTGAACCCGGATGCAAAGCCCCTGATTACCGATTTTGGAATTTGGAATAACGAAGGCGATTTCTCTGAAGAGGTGTTGCAGGGAAATAAGCTGCTGGTGGTTATTCATACGGTAGAAAAAACAAATGAGGAGTCTTTGGAAGCCATAAAAAAGCTTGCTGAATCTTTGGGGAATGAAGTGGAAACCCTGGTGGTAACTTCTTCAGATGAAGCTTCCTTTGATGCTTTCCGCCACGAAAACCAGCTGGCTATTCCTTACTATTTTGGCGATGCGACTCTTTTAAAAACCATGATTCGCTCCAATCCTGGCCTTATTCTGTTGCAGGATGGAACGGTAAAAGAGAAATGGCACTTCAATGATATTCCGGAAAGCGCGGAGCTAATAGAACGGCTAAAGTAAGATGATAGGATTTGTCGCAAAACGATTGGGTTACGGTTTTTTGGTGCTGCTGGGAGTAGTTTTCGTGGTGTTCTTTTTGTTTCATGCCCTGCCGGGCGACCCGGTAGCGATGATGGCCGGCCAGCGGACCGATGTTGCCACCCGCCAGGCCATTGAAAAAGAGCTGGGACTGGATAAATCCCTGCCGGTTCAGTTTTACCTCTATCTAAAGGATCTTTCGCCCCTGAGCGTTCATGAAGATACGCCTGCCGAACAGGAGAAGTATGACTATATTTCGTTGTTTCCGGTGGGCAGCGACAATGTACTGGTTTTAAAAGGGCCTTACCTGCGGCGCTCCTTCCAGACGAATAAAAGAGTAGGCGAAATATTACTCGAAAACCTGGAAAGCACCTTCTGGCTTGCATTGGCTGCCATGGCCTTTGCCACCGTGTTTGGCATATTGTTTGGTATGCTGGCAGCCCTTAGCCAGAATACCTTCTGGGATCATTTCCTGGTAATTACTTCGGTGCTGGGCATTTCGGTGCCCTCTTTTGTGTCGGCCATTATTATTGCCATGGTTTTTGGCTATTACCTGAGTGACTATACAGGGCTCAACTTAACCGGACAATTGTGGGTAAACCACCCGATTTACGGGCGCACATTGCACATCGAAAACCTGGTACTGCCGGCTTTTACCCTTGGGCTACGTCCGCTTTCCATTATTACGCAACTTACCCGTAGCTCCATGCTGGAAGTGCTCTCGCAGGATTATATTCGTACGGCCCGGGCCAAAGGGCTCCGCTACCTCCAGGTAATTAGCAAGCATGCTTTAAAAAATGCACTAAACCCTGTTGTTACAGCGGTTTCGGGCTGGCTGGCTTCTTTAATGGCAGGGGCCTTTTTCGTTGAGTTTATTTTCGACTGGAAGGGCCTGGGCTTTATCACCCTTAAAGCGGTGCAGAGCCTCGACTTCCCGGTAGTAATGGGAGCCACCCTGTTTATAGCCCTGATATTTGTGCTGGTAAATATTGTAGTGGATATCTTCTATGCTATCCTGGACCCAAGAGTTCACCTGCATTAACAGGAGCGGAAGCAGGCCCCTCTTTGGAGGATGCCAATATGCCTGTAACCAGGGAAAGACAAACAGGGGCAGGAGCGGGGAGTGAAAATTGAGGATCTCCTTTCCAGCGCAATTTAAAGTTTAAATTCCGGAGAAAAGGATTGGGGGGTGCTTACAGCTATCCGCCTTTCTGGCACTGACTGGCGGGTAACTTAATGCGAAGTCCAAAACTAAAATCATAAACGATTGTATTCCAAAGCGGCACATATTGTTCTTGTCGGGCTGCCCGGGAGTGGTAAAAGCACTTTGGGCAAAGAGCTCGCCCGTAAGATGGATCTTCCTTTTGTCGATCTGGATGCGGCTATTGAAGAACGGGAAGGACTGCCTGTGGCGGAAATATTCAGTAAAAAAGGGGAAGACTTTTTTCGGCAGCTGGAAGCAGAAAGCCTTCGGACTTTGCTTGAAACAGTCCAGCCCATGGTACTGGCTACCGGGGGAGGAGCCCCCTGTTTTTTTCATAATATGGGGCTTATCAATCAAAAGGGCTGTAGTGTATATCTGGAGGTTTCTTTTGAAGCGTTGGCGCAGCGGCTGCTGGCGCAGGGAGTCGCCAAAAGGCCCTTATTAGAAGGCGTTGCCAGCCGGCAGGAGCTGGTGGAACTTCTTGAAAGAAAATTTTCTTACCGGATTCCTTTCTACAAAAAAGCTGATCTGCATTACCACAACACGGCAGCAGCCCATCCTGAGGCATTGCTGAAGGAAATAAAGGCCTGCCTGGAAGCACGTTCCTGATTGCCCCTGGCTTTACTCCACCCCGCAGGGAAAAAAGCAGAAACCGCCTGTTCCGGCGGCTTATACAGGTAGATGGCGATAAAAATCCTTTTACTTTAGCATAAGGTGGCTAAGGTCACCGCCGCGAAACCACCTGTATCCATAGGCATTTAGGGTAATGCGGTGCTGTCCTTTTTCGTCGGCTACACTTTCGTAATCATTTAGCAGGTCCACCAGCTTGCGCTGATCATTTAGCTTGAGGTTTAAGGAAATTTCGTGTGCCCGCTGGTCCAGGTTATGGAGAATTAGCAGCGAGCTGCCTTTCCAGTGGTAGTGCATGCCCAGTACCTGCGAAAAACCGGTTTTAATTATTTGCCACTCCCCCCACCCAATTTCCGGGCACTCCTGGCGCAGCCGTATCAGGGAGGTCATCCAGTTAAGCTTAGAGCCGGGTCGCGGCGCTGCGCTTCCACATTTACATGCTGGTAGGCATAGGGGCCTTTTTTTATTACAGGATGCACCAGCTTATCGGCCTCCGAGAAACCTGCCTGGGGTCGCTTCGACCACTGCATGGGCGTGCGCACCGCTTTCGCCCTTCAGGCTCAGATCGTCGCCCATGCCCTATTTCGTCGCCATAGCGAATCACGGGGGTGCCGGGCAGGGAAAACATGAGGCTGTAAGCCAGTTCGGTCTGCTGCCGGTTGCCCAGCATGGGGAGCAAGCCGCCGGCGGATACCCCGGTCGTAAAGCTGCATGTGTTTTTCAGGGGCGAAACGGGCAAATACTTTTTGCCGCTGTTCATCCGTCAGCCGGCCCAGGTCCAGCTCGTCGTGGTTGCGGAGAAACTGAGCCCACTGGGAAGTTGGAAGTGCACTCGGGTTTCCTCCAGAGCTTTTTCAAGCGGTTCGGTATCGGCAGTGGCCAGGGCGTAAAACAGGTGCTGGTTTACATAAAAGTTAAACATCATGTGGATGCCGTCGCCCTCGTCGCCAAAGTATTTTTGGGTTTCTTCGGGTAGTACATTTGCTCTCCCAACAAAATGGCATCTCCGCGCCGCCACTGGAGAAACCGGCGCATTTCGCTGCAGGTATTAAAGCGTATTTCGCGGTTTGGTTTTGCCCGGCTGCTGGTGTTTCCAGAATAAACGGAAGCGCATCTACCCTAAAACCAGCCACCCCCAGTTCCAGCCAATAGCCCATTATCCGCTGTATTTCCGCCCAAACCTCGGGGTTATCGATATTCAGGTCGGGCTGAAATTCGTAGAAGCGGTGAAAATAATATGCCTTCGCTTTTTTGTCGTAGGTCCAGGTGGCCTCCTGCTCCCCCGGGAACACCATCCCTTTATTCCAGTCCGAGGGCTTTTCTTCCGACCACACATACCAGTCGCGGTATTTTGCATCTTTACTGCTGCGGGCGTCCTGAAACCAGGGGTGCTGGTCGGAAGTATGATTGACTACCAGGTCGATAATGTACTTTTATTCCCCGCTTGTTTGCCTGGTGCATAAACTCCACAAAGTTGCCGCTGGAGCCATGCCGGGGATCTACCCCGTAATAATCCTGCATGTCGTAGCCATTGTCTTTGTTGGGAGTGGGCTGAAAAGGAGCCAGCCAGACGGTGTCTACGCCCAGGGCGTGGAGGTAATCGAGGCGGCGGGCAAGGCCTTCAAAATCGCCGGTGCCGTCGCTGTTAAGGTCCATAAAAGTTTCGAGGTCGAGGCTGTAGATAATGGCATTTTTATACCAGAGGTCTTCTATCATAGCTTGAGAGGTATACTGGTGTTGAATAGTTATGCTATTTAAATCTAAAACATCCTCTTTTGTTCGATAGGAGCCTATGGGGCGATATGCTGAAAACCAGGGGTGGCTCTGAGCATGTTACAGCTTTGTATTTTTATTGCTGTTTCTAAATTTTTGATTTTAGAAGGCTGCAGCCCCTTTTCTTTATTTGCTTAATAATATTGGGATATCTGTGGGACAAGAGGGAGCAGCCTTTATACAGGCTTTTTTTGAATACACTCAAAAATAAAGGAGTCCGGTAGTGTTGTTTACCGGACTCCTTTATTTTTGTTATTTGCTCCCAGTTAAAATTAGAATGTCAGGCCCAGGGTTAAAATGGCAGTTGTTTTTATATTTTCGATGCTTACGAGTGGAGAATCGTTCTCCATCATATAAGGATTATAATATTGCTCACCCATTTCGTAATTGAGGGCAAAGTCTGTATAAAAATTTTTGAACTTTAAGCCGGCACCACCTGTAACAGTGCTGGTCTGCCTGTCCCGGCCATCCTGGTCTTTATATGGATCGCCCTGGAGGGCATATCCTGCTCTTAACCTGAAAATATCGAATCGGTACTCGCCCCCTAGCCGGAAGTTTACAGCTGAAGTAAAATCGCCCCGGATTGTTTCATTGTCTATACTCAACTCATTTCTGTCGTCGGTCAGGCGGTTTTTCCGGTAGTTTATAAACTCAACATCTGCTGAAATAAAGCCGGCCTTTTGAAAGAAATAAGCACCACCTAAGCCAAGCTTTCCGGGAGTTCTAAGGTTGAACGCAAAAACAGGATCCAGTATTAAGTCGTCACTAACGGGGCCATCCAGGTATATTTCCTCTCCCTGGTGGTCTGGAATATAATCGCTTATATACAAATTGTTATAATTAGTGGTTAACTGGGTGTAGTAAGCCTCTTCTAAACTATATAAAGTTGGCGTCTGGTACGTAATGCCTATCGATAAACTAGGTAAAGGCCGGGCAATAAAGCCTAGGCTTGCGTTAATTCCTGAGCCACGAAGGGTTTGTTCTTCATAAAGGCTAAAGCTGGTAATCTCATCGTCGGGAAAATAAGTTTCCGAGAAATTTTTTTCCTGGCGATAATCGATGCTTGTAATGCCTAAACCAGCGCCAAAATAATATTTATCCGAGATGTTCCCACCGAAAGATACATCCAGCTGATTCTGGCCGCCGCTGCGGTCAATAGTTTCTTTTTGAAGGTAGGGAGCCTCCGGGCTGGCCGGATACACAAAAGAATAAAAGTCGTAAGGGATGTCGTCCTGGTCCACTGCAGTATAATCCCCCACCAGGTAGGTGGTATAGGCCAGGTCCGTCAATAAATCATCCGTACCGGCAAGATAATTGCCAATGAAAACATCTACCAGGCCATTTTGGGCATTTTCACCTTCGTAGCTAAACTGGTTATTAAAATTGTTAATTCGCTGGTAGCTAACCGCAAAGTTGCCACCCAGCCACCCTTCGGTATTTTTGTTTTTGCCACCGGCAATTACAAGGCTAAAATTGCTAAAGCCAAGGTTGTTGTCGTAATCATATCTTGCTGAATTCTGGTAGGTGGCATCATTTGAACTCAAAAAGAATGTAGGGGAAATACTGATTTCTGAATTGTTATAAAAGCCGAGTCCTGCCGGATTTCCATAGGCGGAGCTTATGTCGCCACCCAATGCAATTTGTGCTCCGCCCATGCCCCTAATTCTCGCCGAACCGGTAACAGGATGGGTTCTGCTAAACAATAAGGCATCGCCGGCATAACCTACAGCCTGGCTAAAAGCATGTTGAATGGGCAAAAGGCTTACTACACCTATTAAAATAAGTGGAATTATCTTTTTCATAAATTTTAAAAAATTAAACGATGAGAAAGAAAAGGGGGAGGCCCTTTTTAGTTTCCTCCCCGGCTTCTTGAACGTGTATTGTTTGTGCCGGATGAACTACGGCTTGAAGAGCTGCGACTTCTTTGTACACTCGATGAGCTACTACTGCGGCTTGGTGCCGGGCTGCTATAGCTCGGGCTTGCACTTGGTGCCGGTCGGCTATAGCTTGGAGTGCTGCTTTGAGCCGGTGCGCTGTAGCGTACTCTGCTCTCGGTTTGGCGCTCAGGAGCGTGGTAAGTTGGTTGCTGTACGCTTTGTGTAGGGGTAGCAAACACTCTGCTGTTTTCGCGGCTATTGTTACTGTTTGATTCCGGCTGCTCGAACGCCTGGCTTTGCAGGTTATTGTCATTTCCTCTGCTGCGTGAGCGTGAGTTTCCGGAACTATTGCTCCGGCTGCGGCTCGGCGTGCTTCGCTCATAGCTTGGCGAGGTACTGCGGGAGCGGCTTGGCGCACTGCGCTCATAGCTTGGGCTATTATTGTCTCTGCTTCGCTGGCGAACATTGTTGTCGCGGGAGCGAGTGGGTCTGGTTTCGCGCTGGCGGCTTGGAGCAGTACGCTCGCGGGTATTTCGGTTAGGGCTTACAGTCCGTGAATTGCGCTCATGATTTCTCCAGCTGTCGTCATTCCTTCTTCTGTTCCTTTCGGCAGGGGTAAAGGAGCGGCTGTTCCGGTCGCGGGTATTGCGAATGGAGCGATCGTTCTGGTTGCTGATACGGCCGCGGCTGTTGTTCAGTCGGGCGCCACTTCGGGTATTTACCCTTTCGTTATCCGTTCTCGTTCCAACGCCGGCAAGGCTTGTAGCGCGTACAGGTCTTGGGCCATAAGCAACATTGTTTGCTCTTGATGCTCTTCTTTCTCCGACTACGACTACCGTACCAGGGTAATAAGCGCCCCAATAGCTGCCTCTTCTTCCATAATACCCATCGTAGAAACCATTTTGGTACCCACGGGCGTAGCTGTTATACCCATACCAGCTGTCGAAGCCCCAGGGGCGGTTCCAGTAGGCGCGGCTATAGAATGGGTCGTAAAAAGGATCATAACCCCAACCTGTATTAAATCCAATCGACATGCTAAAACCACTGTTCCAGCCGAATCCGCTATTCCATGGGCTGCCCCATCCGCCACGGCTATAGTTAGGATAATAAGGATTGTATGTATTGGTCATCCAGGGGTCGTAGAAGTTGGAACCACTGTAGTAATTATAGTTGTAAATCCGGGGAGCGGCATCTTCTGCATAGCCCTCATCGTAATAGTCGTCTTCATAATATTCACCTTCGTAATATTCATCCTCTGCATAGCCTTCGGCTGCATCCGGATTAAGCTGCCTGGCCGATTCTGCATCTTTGCCCCGATAGATATTGTTGCGTTCAGCACGCTCCTTTTCCTCCAGGGCTCTTCGCTCTGCCAGGGCTTGCTGCTGCTGTGCTCTTCGTTCAGCAGCTATCTGCATAGCTACCTGCCGGTCGGAGGCAGTAAAATACATATCGTCGTATTCAACACCGGCTTGCGGAGGACGGCTGGAGCTACAGCTTGCCAGCAGTGCAAGGGCCAGTGTAAAGGTTAGGGAATGGATTATAGATTTCATAAGGTAGCCTTTCGTGTCTGTTGTAAAAATATACTCATATTTATTAACGTGACATAGGTAAAAATAAGTTTTTTTTCTTTTGAAAAACCTATATTTGATTCTAAATATCAAGTGAAATAGAACAATAATCATACCAACTGTAAAGAAATGAGCAAAGGTTTACCAAAAAGAAGCGAAGATTATTCCTTATGGTACAACGAACTGGTAAAACGAGCCGATTTAGCTGAAAATTCGCCTGTTCGGGGCTGCATGGTCATTAAACCCTATGGATATGCTATATGGGAGAAAATGCAGCAGCAACTCGACAAAATGTTTAAAGATACCGGGCACACCAATGCCTATTTTCCCTTGTTTATACCCAAGTCGTACCTGAGCCGCGAGGCAGAACACGTAGAAGGCTTTGCCAAGGAATGTGCCGTGGTAACGCACTACCGCCTTAAAAATGCCGAAGATGGAAGTGGCGTAGTTGTTGACCCCGACGCCAAACTGGAAGAAGAGCTCATTGTACGGCCTACTTCAGAAACGATTATATGGAGTACCTATAAGAACTGGGTGCAATCGTACCGCGACCTTCCGCTGCTGGTAAACCAGTGGGCGAATGTAGTTCGTTGGGAGATGCGCACCCGGCTATTCCTGCGTACGGCAGAGTTTCTGTGGCAGGAAGGCCATACTGCCCACGCCACCCGGCAGGAAGCCGTAGAGGAAACCGTTCAAATGATGAATATTTACGCCGATTTTGCTGAAAACTGGATGGGTGTACCGGTAATGAAGGGGGTAAAGACCGAAAGCGAACGTTTTGCAGGCGCCCTGGAAACTTACTGTATTGAGGCCCTTATGCAGGATGGTAAAGCGCTGCAGGCAGGAACTTCCCATTTCCTGGGGCAGAATTTCGCCAAAGCTTTCGATGTAAAATATGCTACCAAAGAAGGGGGCCTGGAATATGTATGGGGAACCTCCTGGGGCGTGAGCACCCGTTTAATGGGCGCCCTTATTATGGCCCACTCCGACGACCAGGGCTTGGTGCTTCCACCAAAACTGGCGCCTATTCAGGTAGTAATTGTACCCATTTACCGCAGCGATGAGCAGCTGGCGCAAATCAGCGAAAAAGCCCACAGCATTCGTACTGCCCTGCAAAAGGAAGGCGTGAGTGTGAAGTTCGATGACCGCGATACCCACAAGCCAGGCTTTAAGTTTGCAGAATGGGAACAAAAAGGCGTGCCGCTTCGTATTGCCATTGGCCCTAAAGATATGGAAAACGGCACCCTGGAGCTGGCCCGCCGCGACTTCGGGACAAAAGAAACGGTTGCTGCCGACGAATCACTGACCCAGCGAATTCTTGGGTTACTTGATGATATTCAGGAGGGCATTTACAAAAAAGCCCTGGAGTTTCGGGAGGAAAATACACGTAAAGCCGATGATTACGAAAGCTTCAAGAAACTGCTCGATGAAAAAGGCGGCTTTATTCTGGCCCACTGGGATGGTACAGCAGAAACCGAAAACCGTATTAAAGAAGAAACCAAGGCTACTATTCGCTGCATTCCGCTAAATGCGCCTGAGGAAGAGGGAACTTGTATGCTCACCGGTAAACCGTCGAAGCAAAGAGTGGTATTTGCCAGGGCCTACTAAAAAAAAATCAACTACCAATAGGGGTGCTTCTTTTCTGAACAAGCTTCCGGAGGAGCTAAAGGAGAAAATAAAGCAGCCGCCGGTCTGGAATTTAGTAGTAAAAAAATGGATGCCATTCGATCCTGCAAAGCCATAAGGAGAAGCCCTGCCTATGGGAGGGCACTGAAAAAGTCCTTTATAGCGGCCAGGTAAACCATTAGGTTTACCTGGCCGCTATTGTTTTCTACAATAATGTACGTTAAACACAAAGATTTGCTGGCTGTAGGTAGAGCACTGGGGTAAACAAAGGTCATTTTCGCACAGAACCTTGGTTTATTTACCTAGGGTAAGTATTCTTTTTAGGTTTACGGTGAATATGGCAAGGGCACCCTGCATTTCCATGTTCTGGATACCATAGGAGACTGCCCGTCCATAGCCATGGACATTCTTTAACTCGCTGTTCTTTGCCTCAATCATATACCTGAGCCTTGACTTTTCTTTGTAATATGCTGTTTCCTGGAACTCCATTTGCTCCTGGTGTAGGTCTGACTTTATGGATACTGAATAGCTTTTGGTCTTTGCTCCCGGCTTATAACAGTTTTCCTTCAATGGGCACAGCTTGCATTTTTCAATGTCAAAATAATACGTGTCGACCTGGTTTTTCCCCACCTCCTTTTTCCCCTGGCGTGCCTTTCGGATAGCCAGATGTCCTGCCGGACAGACAAACATATCTGCATCTTTGTTATAGTCGAACCTGTCTTCAGCCTTTCTAAAGCCTTGTGTTATCGAAGGGTTCAGTCTGGAGACTACTTTTATTGGCTGTCCCTGTTTGTTCTGCAGCGATAGGTTTTCCTTTCCTGAGTATGCCGCATCGCCAATGACAGCCTCTACCTGAATGCCGTTCGCCTGACTTATCTCCACGAGCTTTGGTAGTTCGGGGCCATCCCCCTTTTCACCCGATGTCACTACTGCTGCTGTAATAATACGCTCTTCGCTCATGGCCAGGTGGGTCTTATACCCAAAGAATGAGCTGTCGGCAGCTTTATGTCCGGTCCTTGCATCCGGATCTTTGGAGAGAGTATAGTGTTCCTGGGTATCTTCAACCGTTTCTTTCAAGAGGTTTAGCTTCTCCTTCACAGAAGGAACCTCCTGGAGTAGCTCATCCGACTCTATGATTCTCTCCAGTTCCTTGCAGTAGATGAGTTCTTTTTCCAGCTCATTTGAGTCATTCTTGCGCGGCATACGCTTACTCATATCCTCATCAATGGCATAGACCGCCTTGCGCAGATGTTTGGAATGCTCCCTAAGAACTTCTAAAGCGGAATGTGGATTGGAACGTGAATGAGAGTGGGTAGCATCAACGATGATGGATTTGGAACGGATAATGCCTTTTACCAAAGCAATGGAAACGGTTTTGGTAATCAGCAGGTCCAACAGATGGGTATCTTGCAGACGCAGCTTACGGAACTTAGTTAATGAACTGGGGTTAATCACTTCCTCTTCAGGGCACATCCCCAAAAAATACTTGAAGGACATATCATAACGGGACCTTTCTACTACATCCACATCCGATATCGCATAAATCGTCTTAAGCAAAAGGTACTTGAACATGCGGATTGGGCTCTCCGCAGTACGTCCGTTATTAGGACAATATTTCCCCAATAGCTCTTCATAGATGAAATTGAAATCAATCAGATCGTTGATCCTACGAAGAAGGTTGTCTTTTGGAACCACTAGCTCATACAAGCCTGCAAAAGAGCTAAACTGGATTTTTTGTTGTTGGGCTAGCATCAGGATTGGTTATCAAGGTGCATATAAGATACAAAAAAACGAGCAGAAAAATCAGTGTTTTCTGCTCGTTTTAAATTCTAAGATACCCCTAAATTTAGTGAAGGGACTTTTTCAGTGCCCTCCGCTATAGGTAGGGCTTTTTTTATGGCAGGCTGGGAATGTTGAAATTAATTAGTAGATTTAATCCATAAAATCATACAGCTTGTGCCATGGTGCTGGAGTGGATCATTGTAATATTCCTTGTTTTGTTTGGGTTAAGTTTAATTGTGGCAGAAGTAATCTTCGTGCCCGGAACTACCCTGGTGGGCGTTCTTGGCTTTGTTCTTACCGCTGCCGGGGTATATATGGGCTTTACCACATTTGGCGATGCTACCGGCATGTGGCTGTTGGGAGGCTCGCTTCTGGGGGGATGCGGGGCCTTGTTTTATGGCCTGCGCAGCAATGCCTGGACCCGCTTTTCGCTCAATTCCACGAGTAATAGCCGGGTAAACGATGAGTTTATCCATGCCCTCCCGCTGGGAGCTATTGGAAAAGCCATTTCAGAGCTGCGGCCACAGGGAAAAGCTGAGTTTAATGAAAAAGTGTATGAAGTGCGCACCTTTGGCCAGTACCTTGAAAGTGGTACGGAAGTGCGGATTGCGAAAATAGAGTCGCATACCATCTATGTGGAACCATTAAGTCTTTATAAATGACCGGATTATCTTTGATATTTGTTGTTGTTGCCGTTGTTGTTGGCATATTTATTTTCTTTTATTTCGTGCCGATTAACCTCTGGATTACCGCGCGCTTTTCCGGGGTAAAAATCAGTTTGTTCGAGCTGGTGTTTATGCGTATTAGAAAAGTGCCGCCACATGTTATTGTAGATTCGCTCATTACAGCGCATAAGGCTGGTTTGAGCGATGTTACCTCCAGTGCGCTTGAAACCCACTACCTTGCCGGCGGGCATGTGCCTTCGGTAATTAAAGCCCTGATTTCGGCCGATAAAGCCAATATTAACCTTAGCTTTAAGCAGGCGACCGCTATCGACCTGGCGGGCCGCGATGTGTTTGAAGCCGTACAAATTTCTGTAAACCCGAAGGTGATTAATACCCCATCGGTAGCAGCTGTGGCTGCCGACGGCATTCAGCTGGTGGCAAAGGCCAGGGTAACGGTACGTGCCAACATCCAGCAACTGGTGGGTGGTGCAGGCGAAGATACCATTCTTGCCCGTGTAGGGGAGGGAATTGTAACTTCCATAGGTTCGGCAGCTACCCATAAAGCCGTACTCGAAAATCCCGATAAAATTAGTAAGCTGGTGTTGCAGCGTGGGCTCGATGCCGGTACCGCCTTCGAAATTCTTTCCATCGATATTGCCGACGTAGATGTAGGCGCCAACATTGGAGCAAAGTTGCAGATTGACCAGGCCAATGCCGACCTGAAAGTAGCAGAAGCCAAGGCCGAAGAGCGAAGAGCCATGGCCGTGGCAGAAGAGCAGGAAATGCGGGCCAAGTCGCAGGAAGCCCGCGCCAAGGTAATTCTTGCCGAAGCTGAAATTCCAAAAGCCATGGCCGATGCCTTCCGCAGCGGCAACCTGGGCATTATGGATTACTATAAAATGCAGAACATACAGGCCGATACCGACATGCGCCAGAGCATAAGTGGTGAAGACGGGGGAGGCAGTAATCAAAGCCGCGGCAACAAGCCAAACCGCGGACAGGAAGGAGAAAATCGGTAATACGGGGAAAGGATAAATTTGAAAAAGTTTATCCTTTTTTAATAAATTTTTCAAGTACTTCCCATGTAATAGAAAAGCGTATCGCACTTCGGGAGGAGGGATACTGATGATGTAAGCTAATTTTTTAACCTATGAAGATCATTCTGCTGTGCAGCTTCCTGTTATACTGCAGTTTTACCTTAGTGGCGCAGGAAATTGAATTTATCATTATCAAAGGGAGGGTTCTTGAGCAGGGGAGTGGAGCGCCCTTGCCCTATGCAAATGTGGCACTGCAGAATAACAGGATTGGAACAGTAAGCAATAGCAGGGGGGAATTCAGCATCAATATCCCCCTCAGCTACAAAGAGCAGAGCCTCCAGGTTTCTTATATGGGGTACAAAACAGCCCGCATTCCTATTTCAGCAATTCCCCCAAATTTCACCTGTTTCCTGGAAGAAGAGACGGAGCTGTTAAATGAAGTAGTTGTAACAGGCCTTACTGCTGAGCATATACTCAATAAAGCGATTCGAAAAATTTCTGATAACTATTCCGATACCCCCTACATCAGCAAAGGGTTTTACCGGCTTACTTCAAAAATAGCAAACAAATACGTTCGCCTTTCCGAAGCAGTTTTTGATCTTTACCACGCAGCATCTTCCCGAAACAACCAGTTCCGGCTGGAGAAAATGCGGGCAATAAAAGACGTGAAGATATTAGATAACATTGAAATTGGATTAAAGCCAGAGTCTGTGTTTTCGTTTGATGTTGTAAATGCATTGGAAGACTGGGACCTCCTGAATAAGAAAGGATTAAAAAACCATGATTTTTCGTTGGAAGGAACCTATCCATACAACAACAGGCAGGGGTTTGTAATAAGGTTCGACCAGAAAGATGGCCTGAGAAAATCGGCCTATAGAGGTACCCTATTAGTAGATACAGAAACCTTTGCTATTGTACAGCTGGATTTTGGTTTGAGCCCAAAAGGAATTCAATATCACAAATATGGCAATGCCGCCCAAAGAGCGCTTATGGCGCTGGTAGATATAAACATTGATGCTAAAGACACGCACTACAAAATAGATTACCGAAAAATCGGAAATAAGTACTACCTCAGTAAAGCAGGTATTGACCACAATTTTACAGTTAAAAGCTCCAGGAGCCAGTATAATTTTGATCTCGACAATCGGGTGGATTTCTTTCTCTCTGCCATTGAAACCGACAAAAAGGAGCCTTTTTTGAAGGAGGAAGTTTTAGGTAGTAGTGAATGGATTGAGGCGCAGAATGCTGTTTATGATTCTGTTTTCTGGGAAAATCACAATATTCTTTTACCCGATTTTGACTTTACCGCTGTTGGTAATACAATTGCAGCCAATAATAAAGCCAGTACTTTTAAAGCTGACATTGAAGATCTCCTTCGCAGGTATCCCAAAGGCGCGGAAGGGCGAATAGATTCGGTACTTACCTTTTACAACCGGAAGGACATGTTTAATGGGAATGCGCTTGTTGAATATAATGGAGAGCTTATTTTTCAGAAAAGCTACAATAATGCATTGACTGAAAATAAGGCAAACACCCGGTTTAGAATTGGCTCAACGAGTAAAACCTTTACCTCCATGCTTATTATGCTGCTGGAAAATGAAGGGAAGCTAAACCTTTCTGATTCAGTTGGTCGATTCCTGCCCGATTACATCCATAGTCAAATTACTATAGCACAACTGCTAAGTCACCAATCGGGTATTCCTGATTTTACTAAAAAAGAAGAGGCGATTAATTTGTATAACAGCGCCTGGACTTTAGATGAAATGGCAAATAAGTTTTGCAGCGAACCCCTGGAATTTGAGCCTGGTACCCAGTTTGCCTATTCTAACTCCGGCTATGTACTGTTGAGCCTGATTGCCGAAATAGTGACGGGAAAAACATTTGCACAGGCACTTGAGGATAAAATATTTGCTCCCCTGAAAATGGAAAGTACCTGCCATGGAACATCAGCGAATATGGAAAATCCCGCTGTTGGCTATTTGTATGGGAAGCCTGAACCAAAATATTTTCTTCAAAATATTGGAGGCGCGGGAGGAATAATAACCACTACCGAAGATTTGCTCAGGTGGAGCCGTGCCATAGACCAATATGTTCTTTTACCAAAGCAAAAAACGGAGGAGCTGTTTGTTCCAAGGGCGGCTTATGCCGATTGGCAGGGGGATTATGGAGTTGGCTGGATGTTGGATAGGCACATGTTTAGCGTATCAAAAAAGCATAAAATCCATTACCACCCAGGTACAGACATGGGGTTTTACTCGATGTTTCTTAAACAGCCGGATAAAGGAATAACAATCGTTCTCCTAAATAATACCGGGGACTTTCCAAGGTTTGAAATAACGGACCTGATTTTAAATGAGCTAAATAAATAGCCGCTATAATAACAGGAAAATATTTCCAGGACCTGCTATTTTTTACGATTTAAAATTTCATACATTTAGGCAGAATAATCCATATACTATTATTGCAGAACCTCCTGACGTAATCAAATCTCCAACCCAGCAAATTAATGAAGAAAAGTACCATTCTTTTTATCGTAGCTGCGCTTGCTGCCTTTAGCTGCAATTTAAAAGCAAAAACGGAAATGGAAGCACAAACAAGGAATACTGCTATTGCCAGGCAGGTGTATGACCACTTTAACAAACATGAGTGGAACGAAATGGCGGCACTTTACAGTGAGTCAGCAGAGTTCAGAGATCCTTCCTTCGGGCCGGAAATTGTAAAGCAAACCCGACAGGAAGTTGCTCAAAAATACCGGGAGCTAAACGACATGTTTCCGGATGTGCGCGATGAGCTTGTTGAAATTTATCCTTCTGGTGAAAAAAATGTAATCGTTGAGTTTGTTTCTTCCGGAACAGCTCCTGATGGAAGTAAATGGACCTTGCCCATCTGTACTATTTTTACCATTGAAAATGGGCTTATCACGAAAGATTACACCTATTATGATAACTCTCAGTCGGAATAAAAGCATAAAAGCAGCCCTTTACGGATGCTTTTATCTGAAGTGGTTCTTTATGATTTTACAGCTTAATAAGCACAAGGCGAGGTTTAATGCTGGTTCGGCTTACCAATGTCAGGCGTTAGGCTTCGCTAAATGCGCGCCAGATTCCAGCTGGTGAATAGGGCCAGGTACTTTCATAAAGAGCCTCTGAAGTAAGGTTTTCTTATTTGACTTTCTTTCGTTCAATGGCTTCGCCTTTTTCGGAGCAGAGATATACATTGTTGATTTCATCCCACAAAAGAATGTCGTAAATCATGGGAATGGTGCTTACGCCGGAATAGTTGATAAGCCCCTTTTTTCCATTGCGCACCACAATAAAGTAACCATTTTTTAAATCTACAATATCATCGTATTTGGCCGTTAACAGGGCATTGGCAGATTTGTCGGTAATGCCCATTTTGCCATCTTTAACAATCAGGTAACGGCCACTTTGGAGGGAAGTAATTTTCTCATACTGTGGTTTAATAAGCAGTTCCCCGCTTTTATTTACCAGCCCGAAGGCACCTCCCTGTTTTACAATGGCCACATCGTCTTCGAAAGGACCGGCTTCTTCGAAGAGGGGCTGAATCCGGAAGCGGTCGCCCTTGTCGATATATCCCCAGCGGCCCATGAGCTGTACCGCAGCATAATTGTTTGAGAAAAGGTGTACGCTGTCGTAACGGTTGCTGATGCGCAGGCGGCCCTGGCTATCGACAAAGCCCTGCTGGGAACCAATTCGGGCGGCAATATAACCTTCATTCATCTCGAAAAGCGCATCAAATGTTTTGTCAGATTCAGGTATAAAGCTTTTACCATTCTTACTGAGGATGCCTTTTTTGCCATACCGGCGGGCAAAATATATCTCTCCTTCCTGCAAATCCGAAATCCACTGGAATTCGGTAGGCGTTAAGCGCTTTCCGTTCAGGTCGTATAAACCGTACTGCCTGGAGGCATCAATCTCCAGCAGGCCGTCGGTTACAGGGCTTAGCACATGCGGGCTTTGTAAGAGTACCTCTCCATTTTCGTTTAGCAACTGATGGCTGCGCTCATTGCGGGCAACAAAGCGGGTGGGCGAAACAATGGTAATATGGTCGGCAAATGGCCTGATTTGCCAGGTGCCCTGGCGGTTTATAATACCCATGCTGTCGCTGAAGCGCACTTTTGCCAGGTCACCTTCAAAAGCATAAGTGGTGTCGTAACGGCAAACGAGAATTTCGTCGCCCTGCTGGTTAATATAGCCCCAGCGGTCGTTTAACTTGGCGGGCATCAAATCATGCGCCTGTGGTACAATTGCCTGGTAGGTGCGGCGGCTCTTCTTTTTTCCTTCGTGGTTAAACAGGTGCCAGTACCACTGGCTGCCAACACGTACGCCTGCAACTATTGCCTGTTCTGTAAAAGCAACAGAGTCGAACTCAGCAGGCAGCAGGTAGGAGCCATCCAGTTTAATTACCCCGAACTGCTTATTTTCCTTCACTTTTGCCAGGGAGCCCTCGAAGTTGTAAATATACATGGGGCGGTACTCGATAAGCTGCTCACCTTTGGCATTGGTTAGGGCCGTCATGAGGGTAGGTTGTCCGGCAGAATTGTAAAACCTGATACTGGTTGCCCAGCGGTCGGGGCCTAAGGGACGGATGCTATCGAAATGTAAAGAGTTCAGCAGCTTATTCTGGCCATCGAGAATTTTCCAGTTGCGGAGGTTAATTACATCTACCGTACTATCGCTGCGGATAATGATGTCCTTATACTCCGGCTTGAGTAACACCCGGCCTTCCCGGTTTATAAGCCCTGCTTTTCCGCTTTTGTAAAAGCGGGCCAGATTGCCCTTAAACGCAGTAATTTCATGGAAGTTGAAGTCTGTTTTGGGTTTGCCTTCGCTGTTGTAAAGGGCTGCAAGGCCTTCAAAGTTTGTTACAGCGTAAAGGGTAAGGGCTAACGGCTGAATATTGCTGTAACCCAGCGGAATGACTTTCTTATCCCTTTCCGTAATAATGCCTGCCGCTTTGTGTCCTTCGGGCTTTAGCAAATAAGCAATATACTGGTCGGGTATCTCTGTATAAAGCAGGCTGTCGTATTTTGCAGGGAGAATTTCTTTTCCTTTTTTATTTACCAGGCCATATTTAGCGCCTTCTCTTTTGATAAATACTTTACGCTCCAGCTTATATTCCGTATCGGGAATGAGGGAGAAAGAGGGATTGCCGGCCAGTAAGCCATGGCAAATAAATAAACATGCAAGAAAAAGGAAGCTCTGGGCGGTGCGCAATGCCATGAATTTAATTTTGAAGCCGATGTTTGATGCAGCCAGGAAGAATGCCTGCCTGGTTGGTTCGGTTGAAAGAGCTTATAAAAATAAGGCAGATTATTTTAAATTAATAATCTGCCTCTTAGTTTTTTTATTCTTTTTGGGAAGGAACCTCCTGGTTTTCAAGATTGAAGAGGTCGTTCAGCACATCGATGAGGGTTTCGGCTTCGCCGCGTTTACAGGCGGCTTTAAGCTGGAGTACCGGGAGCTTAATGATTTTCTGCATCATGCTTTTGGTTACTTTTTCCACTGCTTTGGCCTCCTCCTCGTTCAGACTCTTCAGGTAACGGGTCATTTCTTCCTGCCTGATTTGTTCAAGGGCATTTTTTAGCTTATGAATGGTGGGGGATACCATCATTTCTTTGCTCCAGTCGTTAAACTCGGCAATAGATTCTTCAATAATTCTTTTAACCTCTGGAATTGCCGCTTTTCTTTTTTCCAGGGCAGCGGTCGCTTTGTTTTCAATGTCATCGACATTGTAAAGCAGTACACCCGGCAGATCTTCCACCAAAGAATCTACGCTACGGGGAACCGAAAGGTCAATCAGGAATTTGTGGCTCAGAATTTCTGTGCCAGCAATAAGTTCTTTTGTAATAAAAGGTTCTGCCGCCGCTACAGAGCAAACCACTACATCGGCATCAGCAATTGCTTCATGCACCTGTGCAAATGGAATTGTCTGGAAATTTAATTCAGCGGCAAGGGCTACTGCCTTACTTTCTGTACGGTTTGTAATGCTAACCCGGCCACGCTTAAAGTTAATAAGATTTCGGCAGGCATCGGCGCCAATTTCACCCAGGCCAATCACTAATATGCGCGGGTCAATGAGGTCGGCGGTAAGCTCCTCTATTAACTCTGTTGCTGCATAAGATACAGAGGCAGCGCCATCGCGGAAAGAAGTTTCCTGTACAACTTTCTTATTGGTAAAGAAAATGGTGTGCATCAGGCGGTGCAGGTAAGGTCCGGCCATGTTCTCGTCGGCCGACCACTGGTAAGCACGCTTCACCTGGTTAGAGATTTGTATATCGCCCACTACCTGGGCCTCTAAGCCCATGGCTACATGAAACAGGTGGCTTACGGCAGCATCTGAGTCGTTGAGCACGGTAAAGTATTCGCTGTAGTCGGTAATGTGGGGCAGTTTGTTTTGCAAGCCGATAAGCTTTATTACCTGCTTGCTTAAGTCTTCTTCTGCGCTGTAATATACTTCTGTACGGTTGCAGGTAGAAAGCACCAGCACATCTGTTGCAGGAGTAAAATCGCGCAGCAGCTGTAATAAACCTTTACAGGCTTCTTCACTTAAGGAGATTGCTTCTCGTATTTGAAGCGGAGCTTTCTTGTAGGATAAACTTACTGCTTTAAACTGGTTTTGCATACCTTATTTATTCGGATACAAAATTAGCGTATAATAGACTGAAAGTAAACTGCTAACCTTGTAGAAATATTATTTATAATTGTTTTAAATAAGTTAAGGCGTTGAATCCTTATTTTAACACAGGCCGGCCTTCCTTGGTTCGCTTTCCGGGAGGCCGAATACCTTGCTGGCTTCCCCTATTTGCCTTCATGTTACAAAATTATACCCTTTTTGATTTTTATAAAATGACGAAGATCAGGTTTCTGAAAAAAATAAATAAAGCTGTTTTAAAGCAAAAGCTTTATTCATTCTTAACCTAAGCTGTTTGCCAGAAAAAAAGAAGCTTTTTCGAACCCACTTATTTGTAAAACTTTCTTTGTTTTCCAAAAGAATAGCAGTTATTTTCGGGATTCTTTTATGTGTAATCCTTATGCTGGAAAGAAGTGCATTTGTTTTACATACATGCTAAACCAAATCTCTACAAGACCTTATTTTATTTTAAATGAGCACAAACAATGAATCCTGGGGAACCCGGGTAGGCCTGATTCTGGCCATGGCAGGAAATGCCGTAGGGCTGGGTAACTTCCTGCGTTTCCCTGTGCAGGCCGTGCAAAATGGTGGGGGCGCTTTTATTATTCCATACCTGATATGCTTTTTAGTAATGGGTATTCCGCTCCTGTGGATTGAATGGACCATGGGACGCTATGGCGGGCGCTTTGGAAACCACTCCACTCCCTTTATTCTGGATAATATGACCAAGCTCCGCTTCTGGAAATACTTTGGCGTATTCGGGATTTTTACCAACATTGCTGTAGCAGCTTATTACTGCTACATCGAAAGCTGGACCCTTTCTTATGTATTTCACTCGCTTGGCCAAACCTTTGCGGGAATGGAACAAAGTGAGGTGGCACAGTTCTTTGGCGATTATGTTACCATTGGCCTTAGCACCACCGGTATTCCCTATGAGGCAGTGGTATTTTATGTGCTGTGCCTTGCCCTTAATACCTGGATTCTTTCCAAAGGCCTTAGCGGTGGTGTTGAGAAGGTCGCTAAAATTGGGGTACCCATGCTGCTTATCTTTGGTGCTTTTCTGGCCATCAGGGGTTTTACCCTTGGTTCTGCAGGTGCGCCCGAAGGTTGTGAGGATTGTAATTCGCTGCTGGGCCTTAACTTCCTGTGGGAGCCGCAGTTTACCAGTCTTACCGACCCTAAGGTATGGTTAGCCGCTGCCGGCCAGATATTCTTTACCCTTTCAGTAGGTATGGGTACTATCCACTGTTATGCTTCTTATGTACGGGCTAAAGACGATATTGCCCTTAATGCCATGAGTGCAGGCTGGATGAACGGCTTTGTAGAGATTGTACTGGGAGCTTCCATTGTTATTCCTATTGCGGTGGGCTACCTGGGCCTCGACTGGGTAAAAGAAAATGCCGGTTTTGCCATGGCGTTCCAAACCATGCCTTATCTCTTTAGCCAGTGGGGCACGGCCTTGTCTACTTTTGCCGGTGTGGCCTGGTTTGGCCTGCTCTTCTTTGCGGGTATTACCTCTTCGCTCGCCATGGGTACTCCCTGGATGGGCTTTATGAAAGATGAGTTTGATTGGGGGCAGAACAAAGCCGCCTGGTCATTTGGCGGGCTGGTGCTTCTCATGGGCCTTCCTACCGTGTTTTTCTTTAACCAGGGGGTTTTCGATGAGTACGACTACTGGGCAGGTACTGTTTCGCTGGTGGTTTTTGCTTTGGCCGAAAGTATCATCTTCAGCTGGCGCTTTGGTATTGACAGGGCCTGGAATGAATTGATTTCAGGAGCCGACATTACCGTGCCTATTATCTTTAAGCCCATTATAAAATATGTAACTCCGCTAATTATTCTTATCGTTTTCCTGGGGGCTTTAATTACGCCAAAAAATAATGACTGGTCGGCCGCCTTAAGTGGTAACTGGGAGTTGGATGCAAGCAGTATCATTGGTAAAGTCCAGAACAGAGCAATTGAATACAACCGCGACTATTTTGCCAATGAGTTCGAAACCGAAGTAGCCGGGGAAATAGGGAATGTGGGTGAGAACCACAGAAACCGGAAGGTAGTGGATATTGTAAAGAGGGCAAAGTTCTATCGTGATTCCGAAACCGGCGAGGCACTTCCTTTATCCATTACCGAAAGCCGCCTGGGCGATGTTACTACCTTCGATTCCCTGATGGTTATTAAGTCCTACACTTTTAAGCAGGACAAACAAATTTTGGTAAGAGAGGGAGAGATGGTGCAGCAGGGAGCCATATTGGCCAGTGGTGATTTTGTTAATAATATTTTCTACATTGATATGTCGCGTTTGTTACTCGTGGGCTTATTCCTTTTTATAAGTTTTCTCGTATATAAGGCTACTAACAGACGTATAAAAACCGGGAGGGTATAAACTATGAGCACAAGTGCATTAATAACCATGATTTTGGTTCAGGTTACGGTAACAGCCATTACTGCTTACTTTTTCTGGCGGGTACTAAAAACGCCCCCCAAGCCAGAGCCGGATTCCTATGATGAAGAATAAATGGTGACAGCAGGATTTCTGCTGCACGAAATAAATTAAAAATCTGCCGCGTATACAGCAAACTGTATCCGGCAGATTTTTTTTGCACATTAATCTGGAAAATATATTAACAAAATAACAAATTGTATAAACAATTTTTGGGAGGAGCAAGGTTAACTTATATGTTTAAAAGCTTAAGAAGGCTCGTTCGCAATTTTTTCGGCTTTAGTCACGGGGAGGCAAAAGGATTTTTGCTCTTACTTCTTTTGCTGCTGGTTCTTACACTGGCATATGTTATTTACAATAGTTTGCCGGGGGAAGGATACACCAGCTATACAGAAGATGTGGCTTTACTCGATAGCCTGGTAGCTACCATTGAACAAGAGGAACAGGAAGGGAAGTCCATTTTCACCAATAACACCCGTTTTAAAGAAAGAACTGAACCACAGTTTTTCAACTTTAATCCCAACCGCCTTTCCGCAGATAGCCTGCGCCTGCTGGGCTTACCTGCCTGGCTTGCCAACCGCATTGTTAATTACAGGGCAAAAGGAGGCAGGTTTCGTGCGAAAGAAGATCTCCGGAAAATTTACGGGCTAACGGACAGCACCTATGAGCAACTGGCGCCTTACCTGACAATCCCTAACCCAGGCAAGGAAGCAGCAGCTACTTCAAAAGCCTATCCTGAAAAACAGGCAGCAGGAAGTGCAGCCGCTTATGAACCAAAAAATAAAAGCGCTGACCTAAGGCTGGATATTAACCTGGCCGACAGCCTGGAGCTGCAGCTTGTGCGGGGCATTGGTCCGGTACTTTCGGGACGGATTGTGCGCTTTCGGCAAAAGCTGGGAGGCTTTGTGTCTTTACATCAGTTAAATGAAGTATGGGGGCTGGACAGCACCGTGGTGGCTGCGCTAAAGAAACAGGCGTATATTCAGGATGAGTTTAAGCCGGCAGCATTAAATATTAATAAAGCTACTGCCGAAGAGCTGGCAGGCCACCCGTATATCAGTCCATCGCAGGCAAAATTATTGTATGCTTATCGTCAGCAGCATGGCCCATTCCAGTCAACCGACGATTTACTCAGAATTCATACATTGAGTTCGGATTTTGTTAATAAAATTGCACCTTACATTTTATTGGATTAGGCTGTGTCTGACACATACCCTTTGGTTCAAAAAGGCGAATTTATAACCTTGTGGTTCAGGTCTTTTTATCACCATAGCTATGGCGATGCCGGATGGCCGGCCCCTTCAAAAAGAACCTTTGCCCAAGACCCGCAGCGGCGGACCGCAAATTCCCTCTTTTTAATCTCAAAAGCATTTATCAGACACAGCCTAGTGTCGGATAAACAAAAAATGTGTTTTTTTGTCTTATGAAGAATGTACCCGAATTGGAGTGTATTCTGTAGCCTGAGCGAAAGCTGCTCTGTTTCCAGCTACCATCATTTACCATTCATTGGATATGCAACAGCTGCTTACCTTATATCTTCGCAGGTTAACCAACCTTACCGGCAATAACCGCTCTCTTTTATTGCGTCGTTTAATTGCCGACCAGTTTCTCGATATGCAGGAGCTGGACTTTTTGCATGAGCAACAACGAGCATTTCAGCTGATTGAGCAGTTAATCGCCGGAAAAGGCGAAGTTATACTGGGGCCAATAACCGATAGCCGCCAGAGTGCTGCCAATATAGTAAGCCGCAAGCTAAAGAAGCTCCAGCGGGTAAACCGCTTTATTTACGACGAAAGAGGCTCTAAAGATCTTTATATGGGCTGGCCGTTCATAAAGGGTCAGTTGAACGATGGCACGCTTATTCGTGCGCCGCTTTTGTTCTTTCCTGTTCATATTTATGAAGAAGGATTGAACTGGAAAATGGAACTTCGAAAAGAAGTGAGTATTTCATTAAATAAAAGCTTTTTGCTTGCTTATGCCCATTACAACGAAATAAGCTTGCCGGAAAAGCTCTTTGATAAAACTTTCGACAACTGGGATGACGACAGCCGTATTTTTCGCACCAAGCTGTATAAGCTGTTTAAAGAATCGCCTGTTGAAATAAATTTTAACCAGGAAATCTTTATCGATCAACTGATTTCTTTCCGTAACTATCGCTCGGCGGAGCTGCAGGAGGAAACCAAAAAAGGAGAGCTAAAGCTTTTTCCTGAAGCAGTATTGGGGATCTTCCCGCAGGCCGGTTCTTTTATCGTTCCTGATTATAATTACCTGCTGAGCAATAATAAGCTCCAAACGGTCGAGGATATCTTTATTAGCAGGCTACAGCGTACGGGTGGGCAGGAAGTGCAGCCACAGGCGAGCTCCCCGGGCAGCTGCACGAAGCCTTAAGCAGCATACGGGAGGAAACCATTTTTGCTCCTTTCCCCATGGATGCCAGCCAGGAAGCCGCCATCAGGGCCATAAAAGCAGGATATTCCCTGGTGGTGCAGGGTCCTCCGGGTACCGGAAAATCCCAGTTAATTGCCAATGTAATGGCCGATGCCATGGCCAAAGGCAAGCGCGTGTTGTTGGTGTCGCAGAAAAAAGCAGCCCTGGATGTGGTGCACAGGCGCCTCGACGAAAAACAAATTGTTGACTTTGTAGCCCTGGTACATGATTTTAAGTGGGACAGGAAAAAGATTTATGAGCAAATTGAGCGGCAAATCGACCGGGTGCCGGAGTATAAAAGCAGTAACTACGGCCTCGATACCGTGCAGCTGGAGCGAAAGTTCCTGCATGCCAGTCGCCGCATTGAGCAGATTAAGGAAGAACTGAAGGAGTTTAAATTTGCCCTCTTCGATGACAGTGAGTGTGGAGTTCCTGTTAAAGACCTTTATTTAAGCTCCCGGCGCAAAGGACCGCAGGTAGACCTGCGGCAGGAGTACAAATATTACCCCTTTTCCGAAGCAGATGCCTTCCTGCGCAGGCTGCAAACCTTTTTGCGCCTGGCTGGCCGACTGGAGCGGGTGAATTATCCCTGGGAGGAGCGGCTGTCTTTTGCGCGCCTTGGAGTGGCCGATTTGCCAAAAATACAGGATACAATAAAGGAGGTTCATCCTTTTCAGAAGGAAATTTGCCGGGAGCTGGAAGAGATGCTGCAAAGCGCTGTTAATTTCGAAACGGCCGAGTACCTGCTAAGCAGGAAAGGGCAGGTAAATGAGCTTTTAGACCTGCTAAAAGACGAGCAGGTATATGAGAGTTTCTGCCATATGGCTGGCTACCGCCAGGTGGTGGCCGACGGCAAATGGTTAAATGAAATTGAAAAGAGCCTCATCCAGTGCTACATAGGAGAAGGGCCGGAGCTAAGCCTTCGTACAGGAGAGCTGGGGCCCTTTCAGGAGATACTGCAGAACCGAATGACGGCCCGAAGCAGTGCCGTAAAGTGGCTCTCGTGGCGCTTTTTTTCGGAAGAAGAAGGGAGTGTCCGGAGGGTGCTAGCCATTAATAAGCTGGAAGACAGCCGCCGCGATATGGCGGTGCTGGAGCAAAAAATTGATAACCGCCTGAACCTGGAGCATAACTTAAGCCAGCTGAAGGATGCCGGCTGGCTATTGGGGGTGCCTGAAACCTACAATAAATTCGATTTTCAGCAGTGGTTTCAGTTACAGAAAACCGCCCTGCAGGCACTTCATCTTTTTTACCAGGTAAGAGGACTGGGGCATTATTTTAACGTACGCAAACTGGGTTTTGAAGCGCTGGAAAAGAAAATTGACGATTTGTACCAGCTGCTTGGCAGGATTGAAGAAAGCAAGAAAGGATGGTTAATTTATTTAAGTCCCTTGCAGGTAGAGCAGCTGCTAAAGTCCGAAAGCCGTACCCCTTTGCTCCTGAATGCCCTGGAAGATGACTTTGACTACCTCGTAGAATTTGATGGCATGCAGGAATCGCTCACAGATGAGGAGCGGAGCCTGTTCAGGAAACTCCGTTCAGCGCCAGATGCGGAGGGGGATGGCGCGATTGAAGCCCTTTTTATGAATAGCCTCCGGCTGGCCTGGATTCATCATATAGAGGCGAAGTATCCTGTATTAAGAACGGTAAGCACCGGCAGCCTGCAGCAGCTGGAAGAAGAGCTGCGTACCTGTATTGAAGAAAAGGCCGCTGTAAGCCAGGAAATGCTGCTAATGAAGGTGCGGGAACAAACCTACCAGGAGCTGGAATACAACCGGCTTAATAACCTGGTTACCTATCGCGACTTGCGACACCAGGTAAGTAAAAAGAAAAAAATATGGCCAATCCGGAAATTGCTTTCCAGCTTCAGCGAAGAGCTCCTGCAGCTCGTGCCCTGCTGGATGGCTTCGCCGGAGGCGGTTTCTGCCCTGTTCCCGATGGAAGAAATTTTCGACCTGGTAATTTTCGACGAAGCTTCTCAGTGCTTTGTCGAAAAGGGCTTGCCTGCCATGTACAGGGGCCGGCAAATTTTGGTTACCGGCGATAGCCAGCAGCTCCAGCCAAATGACCTGTACCAGGTGCGCTGGGAGGAGGATGACGAGGAGCCGCAGGAAGATGCAGAAGTGAATTCCCTGCTTGACTTCGCCGCCCGCTACCTGATGCAGTTGCAACTGAAAGGCCATTACCGCAGCAGGGCCCCGGAGCTGATTGCTTTCTCGAATGAACATTTTTATGATAATCGCCTGCAAATGGTGCCCGACCGTATGGCCGTAAACCAGGAAGCGCCAGCCATTCATTACCTGAAAGTAGAGGGAGAGTGGGAAGGGCAGGTAAATGAAGTGGAAGCTGAAGCCGTCGCCAGCCTGGTGTTTCGTCTCTGCAAAGAAGAAAAGGAACGGTACTTCCGGTCGGGCGAAGAAGGAAAAGCCTGGTATGAGCCGAAAAGTATGGGGGTGGTGACCTTTAATGCCCGCCAGCAGGCGCTTATTCAGGATTTGCTGGAGGGAAAAGCCACAGAAGAAAGCCTGCAACTGCCGGATGAACTATTCGTAAAAAATATCGAAAATGTGCAGGGCGACGAACGGGATATCATTGTGTTTTCTGTAGGCTATGCCCCGGATAAGGAGGGTAAAATGAATATGCAGTTTGGTAGCCTCAATGCTGTTCAGGGAGCCAACCGACTGAATGTAGCGGTTAGTCGGGCCCGCGAAAATATTTATGTGGTAAGTAGTATCTGGCCGGAGCAGCTAAAAACAGAAGAAAGCAAGAACAGCGGCCCGCGCCTTTTTAAAGCTTATCTCCAGTACGCAAGGGAGGTGTCGGAAGGACGATTCCGGCCAACCCCTTTTCAGCCGCCCCAAAAAGGCTTTAGCACCTATTTAAAGGATTTCCTGAAAGAAATGCCCGAAGAGGAAGGCACAAAGGTAGAGGAGGAGCAGCCTTTTGCTGATTTAACCGTACGGAAAGGCAAGCAGTATGGGGGTGTTATTTTTACGGATGATGCGCAGTACTACAGCAAACAATCCTTAAAAGAGGTGCATGTTTACCGGCGGCAGGAACTGGAAGAAAAGCAATGGCGTCATTTATTTTTGTACAGTCGCGAATACTGGCACGACCCTGAAAAGCTTAAAGAAAAACTAAATCGCTTTATTTTTCATTTGTAATGCTTAAAGAAAAGCTAATAGGGGTGCTGGTATTTGCTTATACATTCTTTTGCAACTGCCACACCGAACCTGCCCGCTCGGCCTTCAAAAAAGAGAAAAAAGGCTACCGGGTAGAGGGCTATGCCCGAATGCCTGAAGAACTGCAGGAAAGCTCCGGGCTTACCGGTGCAGCAGGAGGTACCTTCTGGGTCCTGCAGGATGGAGGAAACCCGGCTGCCTTACATCGCATAGCGGCCAATGGAAAGCTTATTGAAAGCCTGCAACTGAACCTGCCCAATTACGATTGGGAGAGCCTGACCCGGGATGCCGAAGGAAACCTGTATATAGGAGACTTTGGGAATAATCGCAACAATCGTAGGAACCTGCGCATTTTCCGGCTGAACAAAAAGAACCAGCAGGTAGATACCATTGCTTTTTATTATCCGGAGCAGGAGTTCTTTCCTCCGGCAGAAAAAGGGGAAAAAAATTACGATGCGGAAGCTTTTTTCTGGCACCAGGGAAAGCTGCATCTGTTTTCAAAATCTTATGGAGATAAAGTTGTTCGCCACTACACCCTGCCCGATTCTTCCGGAAGCTATGCCGCCCGACTGGAAGGCACACGTAAGCTGCATGGCCTGGTTACAGGCGCAGCAATAAGTCCGGATGGTAAGGAGCTTGCGCTGCTTTCGTACGGTAAACTATACCTTTTTGATGTAACAAATAGGAATGATTTTTTAGAAAAACCCAAGGCTTGTGTTAACCTGGTCGGGCGCGCACAAACCGAAGCAGTTGTTTATCTTAACAATAGCAATCTATTAATTACCAATGAGCAGCGAAGGCTCATCTATGTTCGAAAAGAGAAAAGTAGCAGGTGTAAGGAAAATTCTGTTTATGCTCCATCCGACAAAATATTATTTAGTAAACTTACATAAATAATAGGGATATGATAAGAGCATCAGGAATTTTGCTCCTGGTATTTTTTTGCTGTATCGGCGGCTTTTCGCAGGATTCCACCATGGGAGGGGGCTGGCAGGGATTAGACAGTGGTAGTGTAGAGAAGTATAACCAACTATCGGATGAATTTCTTGGCCGGGAGCCGCGTAAGGCTTTAGATTATAGTAATAAAGCACTGGAAGCAGCTAAAAAGCTGAATTATAAACCTGGTATGGCCGAAGCCCTGGCTAACCTTGGAGAGTTTTACCTGGACCAAGGCGAAACCAACACCGCTTTAGAGTACTTTACCAGCTACCAGAAAATAAGCATTGAGCTGCAGGACAGCGCGCGCCTGGCAGATGCTTACTGCTTAATAGGGAAGGTGCACCGGCAGCAGCAGATGTACAATACAGCCTTAAGCTTCTACCAGGAAGCACTCTCCATTGCCCGTGAGCATAACTACACCCAGCTGTTAGGCAAGTGCTACAACCAAATTGGCGGACTCTATTATTTTAAAGGAGAATATAAAAAGGCGAGCGAATTTTTCTCGCAAAGCCTGAAATATATCTCTGCCGATGAAAATAAGGCGGAGTATGCGGCTGCCCTGAACAATATCGGGGTGGTTTTTAAAGCCGATAAGCAGCACCGGAAGGCCCTGGTTCATTTAAAAAAGGCGCTCTTTATTATGGAAGAGCTGGGAAACGTGCGCGACCTCAGCGTAGTGCTGATGAATATAGGAGAGATTTACCAGGTATACAATGACTATGACCTGGCTGAAACCTACTACACCAGGGCCCTGGACGCAGCCATCCAGGTAAATGCTGTCGGGCGTATCGTGGAGAGCTACGAGTATTTGGCGGGGCTGCATGCAGAAAAAGAAAATTACGAAAAAGCCTATCAGTTCAAGAGCCTGTATGCGGCCTATAAAGATACCCTGGCCGAAAGTGAGCAGCGGGACCGCTTACAGGAAATAAGCAAAAAGCTGGCGGTGGAGCGGCAGGAAAAAGCCTTTAGCCAACTGGTAAAAGACAAGGAAATTGAGCTCCTGAGCAAGGAATATAAAATAAGTAAACTTGAGCTGCTCCGGAAAAACAACCTCTTTTACCTCTCTGCCATCATTTCTGTACTACTTACCCTGCTGGTGCTGGTGTTTTATAACCGGAATAACCTAAAGAGAAAGCAAAATGAACAGCTGGAAGAGCAGCATAAACGCACCTACATTCATAACCGGCAGCTGCAGGAAATGAACGACAAGCTGAGCCGCTCCGAACAGGAACTAAAAGACCTGAACGATACAAAAGATAAGTTTTTCAGCATTATTTCGCACGACCTTCGCGGCCCTTTGTACACACTTGCCGGTTTTATACAAATTATGCGTAAAGATGTAAGCGCATTTTCTGCTGATGAGCTGAACCGCTTTTCCGTTCAGATGGAGCGCGCCCTGCAGGGAGTTACCGCTTTGCTCGATAACCTGTTTCAGTGGGCCAGTACCCAGGCAGGCCTTATTGAGTTTGCGCCCACCCAGGTAAAGCTACACCAGGTGGTAGAAGAAAATACGCAGCTTTTGCAGGCTACTGCCGATTTAAAGGAAATAAACCTTGAAAATACGGTAGCAGATGATTTTAAAATTACAGCCGACCTCCAGATGTTGCGCCTTGCTTTAAGAAACCTGATTGCCAATGCCATTAAATTCACGGAAAAAGGAGGCTGGGTAAAGATTAGTGCGCAGCAGCAGGAAAATAAAGGGGTGTGTATTCATGTGCAGGACAATGGAATAGGTATGCAGGAAGAAGACCTCCAAAAGCTATTTAAGACCAAAGCCCGTTATACGCAGCGGGGTACTGAAAATGAAAAAGGCAGCGGCCTGGGGCTGCTGCTCTGTAAAGAATTTATAGAATTACATAAGGGAAGAATAGAAGTGGTATCAAAGCCGGGGCAGGGAACCACTTTTACTATCTGGCTTCCTTCTGCCCCTTAAGCTTGTCTTACTCCGCCTGTACAGCTGCTTTTTCGACCCTTACCCCTACTGAAATAATCGCAGGCAATTTATTATCTACCATTATCTTATCCCGCATCTGGTGTGTTACCTCCAAATGGTAGGTTCCCGCATGCGGAAAGGTGAAGTTTTCGAACACCTTTACCTGGTGGTCGAAAATGTCGCCCAGGCCGTCGCCATAAGGTTTGCCTGTTTGAGGGTTAAACAGTTCAATATTGTTCAGGTCCCTGGTAATTACCTGCCCGGTAGAGTCCTGTACCTCTATGTTCAGGTAAATATTCTGGGCAGGATAGGCAACGGCATTCCTGATGTTGTAGTAAACATGGTACGGAATAGCGGCATCTGGTATGGGTACTTCGAAGATAAGGGTAGAGTCTTTATGCCAGGCATGTTCGGGGATATCTTTGTTCTGTTCAAAAACACGTGTTTCGTCACAGGCAAAGAGGGTTGCCAGCATAAAAGCAGCTACGGCTATTATTCCAGAATTTTTTCTCATAACTAATTTTTAACCTTTCCCTTTTTCTGTTCTGGGAGGGCGATTACCGCCTGGCTTTCTCTTTTTCTTTTTCTTGGGTTTTGCCTTTTTCTGGAAACGCTTGTCGAGTTTCTCCAGGTCATGGTTCAGGCTCTTGAACTGCTCTTCCGGATCGGGAAGCTTATTTTGCAGCAAGGTGGCAGGAACCATTCCCCTGGAATTCATTTCAAGAATTTCCTGTACCCTGCTGGCTTCAACAGGGTGCCACTGGTCGTCGGAAGCATAGCCAAACCACATGGTTTTACGAAAGATGTCGGTTTTTTGCAGAACCGCCTCTCCTTTTGCTGTCCGGAGGGGCTGGTTTACAGAAGGGATATCTTCCAGGGCATCCATATAGGTTTCGAGCTCATAGTTCAGGCAGCACTTCAGGCGGCCGCATTGTCCGCTTAGCTTGCTTGGGTTGAGCGAAAGGTTCTGGTATCGTGCGGCAGTGGTGCTTACACTTTTAAAGTCGGTAAGCCAGGTAGAGCAGCATAGTTCGCGGCCGCAGGAGCCAATCCCCCCAAGGCGGCCTGCCTCCTGTCGCAAGCTTATCTGTCGCATTTCTACGCGCAGTTTAAACTCTCCGGCCAGGAACTTAATGAGCTGCCGGAAATCTACCCGGTCATCGGCAGAGTAAAAGAAAGTAGCTTTGGTGCCATCGGCCTGATACTCCACATCGCTGAGTTTCATTTCAAGCTTTAGCTCTTTTATTATTTCGCGGGTCCGGTAAAGCACCGGCATTTCCTTCTGCTGTAGCTCTTCGTACTTTTCAAGATCTTTTTGGGTGGCAATGCGGTAAATGGTGCGAACGTTGTCATCATTCTTGATTTTTCGTTTTTGCATCTGCAAACGTACCAGCTCTCCCTGCAAAGAAACATAGCCGATGTGGTGGCCATTTGGAACATCTACTACCACGGCATCGCCGGTGGTAAGTTCAATCTGGTGCGTGTTTCTGAAAAACTCTTTACGACCACCCTTAAATCGAACTTCTGCTACATCAAATTTATCTACGAACCGGCAGGTCCATATTAGACAGCCAGTCAAAAACATTCATTTTATTGCAGCCTCCTGTCTGGCAGCCGCCATTGCTACGGCAACCGGCAACTTTTCCGTCGCTGCCTGTACTGCATGATTTACATCCCATACGCATCTATATTAAAAATAAACCGCCCCTTATACAGGTACAGCTTATTGAAGTTTTTATTTAAATAAAATTAACTAAACAGGAATATTGGCAATAATCCGCAATTTTGCAAATTATAGCATTACGTCTTTCCCGATATCGCGCCGGAAGTACTTATCCTTCCAGTCTATTTCTTCTGCCTGGGCATAAGATTTGTCCAATGCTTCCTTCAGGGTGTCGGCAATTCCTGTAATGGCCATTACGCGCCCCCCGTTGGTAAGAATTTCGCTATTTTCTTCTCTGGTTCCTGCCTGAAATACATAAGTTCCTTCTTTGTTTCCGGCAGGAATTCCCTTGATTTCGTTTCCTTTTTCATACTCCTCCGGGTAGCCGCCGGCAACCATTACCACCGTTGCGGCAGCCTGGGCAGAAACCTCCAGCTGCTTTTTGCTTAACCCGCCTTTTGCAGTGGCCAGAAAAAGGTCGAGCAGGTCGTTTTGGATGCGCGGTATTACCACCTGCGTTTCCGGATCGCCCAAACGTACATTGTACTCAATTACCTGGGGCTCTCCCTTTACCTTCATCAAACCAATAAACAAAAAGCCCTGGTAGGGGATTTTCTCCTGGTTCAGGCCGGCTATGGTCCGTTTTACCACGCGGTCCTCGACCATTTGCATAAAGTCCTTGTCGGCAATGCGCACCGGCGAAACAGCGCCCATTCCACCTGTATTCAGGCCGGTATCGGCTTCGCCTATCCGCTTATAATCTTTTGCTTCAGGAAGAATGAGGTAATCTTTTCCATCGGTTAACACAAAAACCGATAATTCGGTGCCATCCAGAAACTCTTCTACCAGTACTTTTTCACTGGCTTTGCCAAATTTTTCATTTTCCAGCATTTCCTCCAGCGATTGCCGGGCCTCTTCGATGCTCTGGCAAATAAGCACGCCCTTTCCTGCAGCCAGTCCATCGGCCTTCAGCACAATGGGGGTGGTCATTTCCTCTACATAGCGCTTGGCCTCATCCAGTGTTTTTCTGGTAAAAGTTCTCGACTTGGCGGTGGGTATTTGATGGCGTACCATAAAAGCCTTGGAAAAGTCTTTGCTGCCTTCGAGGCGAGCGCCTTCTTTGCCGGGGCCAATGAGCAGAACATCTTTTAGCTGAGCATCGCTTTCAAAAAATTCCCGGATGCCGGCCACCAGGGGAGCCTCCGGGCCAACAATCACCAGCTCAATGTTATTTTCAAGTACTACCTTTTTTAATCCTTCAAAATCCTCGGCGTTTACAGGCAGGTTTGTAGCCAGGGTGCTTGTGCCGGCGTTGCCGGGGGCTACAAAAAGCTGGTCGCAGAGCGGGCTTTGCTTAATTTTCCAGGCAAGGGTATGTTCGCGGCCGCCAGAGCCAATAATTAATATATTCATCAGGGGTATTCAATTTGAGCAATTAAAAATCTGGAATCCGGTATAAAATAATCTGCTATAATAAAAAAGCAGGCTCTAAAAAATTAGAGCCTGCATCAAAAATAAGGTTTAAAGATTAATTCGCATATTCCGACAGGAATTTAATTCGCATCAGCCGCAGTTCCTCTTCGGTATAATCGTTTCCTAATTCTTCCAGTGCAATCCGGATATTGTCTGTTTCGGCACTCATAAAGTAATCGGCGATGTCGGCCTGCTGGTCCTCGTCGAGCATGGACTCGAGGTAGTAGTCGAGGTTTAAGCGGGTGCCGGAATAGCAGATGTGCTCTATTTCCGACAGCAGCTCGTCCATGCTGATGTTCTGCGATTCGGCAATTTCGAAGAGGTCTATCTTCCTGTCTATTTGCTGAATAACGAATATCTTGGTTTTAGACTTATTAACCGATGATTTAACTATCACATCGGAAACGGTATCAATATTATTTTCCTCCACATACTGTTGAATGGCATTGATGAAGGGCGTGCCGAACTTGGCCACTTTACCCATGCCAATGCCATTAATCTGGCTAAGCGCATCTTTGGTAGTAGGGTAGAGGGTGGCCATTTCCTCCAGAGAAGGGTCCTGGAAAATTACATAAGGCGGAAGTCCCTTTTGGCGGGCAAGCGTTTTACGAAGCGACTTGAGAATTGCAAAGAGGGCTTCGTCGTGTGCTTTTACTACCGGAATATCCTTCTCTGTTTCCTCATCTTCCTCTACAGTGGAGTAATCATGGTCTTTGGTAAAGCTTACCGACCAGGGCGATGCCAGGAAGTCGTGTCCCTTTTTTGTGATTCTTAGGATGCCAATATTTTCAACATCCTTTTCGAGGAACTCATAGAGCAGCGATTGCCGCACCACGGATTTCCAGAACTCGAGGGTTTCTGTTGCTCCTGTGCCATAGGCAGCCAGTTTGTCGTGGCCATAGCTCAGCACATACTGGTTTTCTGACCCTCTGATTACATCTACGAGATGGCTAAGGCCGAAGCGTTCTTCTGTTTGTTTGGCTGCCTGTAATACCTGGTGGAGGTAGGTTTCTGCTTCGTATTTTTCGCGTGGGGTTTTACAGTTATCGCAAAAGCCGCAATCCACATCGTACGATTCGCCAAAGTAGTGCAGCAGCTGGCGGCGGCGGCATACCGAAGATTCGGCATAGGAAGACATTTCCTGAAGCAAAAGCTTGGCGTTGTCGCGTTCGGTTACCGGCTTATCCTTACTGAATTTCTCCAGCTTCAGAATGTCGTTGTAGCTGTAGAACATCAGGCAGTTGCCCTCCAGTCCGTCGCGACCTGCGCGGCCGGTTTCCTGGTAATAGCCTTCCAGCGATTTAGGCGTGTCGTAATGTACTACAAAGCGAACGTCGGGCTTATCGATACCCATACCAAAGGCAATGGTCGCCACAATAATGTCTACATCTTCGTTCAGGAAGGCATCCTGGTTCTGCATCCGGATGGGCCCGTCGAGGCCGGCATGGTATGGGGCAGCCTTAAAGCCGTTTACCCGTAACAGTTCGGCAATTTCTTCCACCTTTTTCCGGCTCAGGCAATATACGATGCCCGATTTGCCGCTGTGCTGGTTTACAAAGCGGATGAGCTGCTTTTTAGTGTTTTTCTTCGGCCGAACTTCGTAGTAGAGATTTTTCCGGTTAAAGGAAGATTTAAAAATATCGGCATCTTCCATCTGCAGGTTCCGCTGAATATCCTGCTGTACTTTTGGGGTGGCTGTAGCCGTAAGCGCAATAATAGGCAGGTCGCCCAACTGGGCAATTATTTGCCGGATGCGGCGATATTCCGGACGGAAATCATGCCCCCATTCGGAGATACAGTGGGCTTCGTCGATGGCTACAAAGGAAATTTTCACTTTGTTCAGGAAGTCAAGGTTGTCTTCCTTGGTAAGTGACTCCGGGGCTACATAAAGGAGCTTTGTTTTTCCTTCAAGCGTTTGTTTTTTTACCCTGTTTATTTCAGCTTTGGTAAGGGTGGAGTTCAGGAAATGGGCATTAATGCCAAAAGCATTCAGCTGATCCACCTGGTTTTTCATCAGGGCAATGAGCGGGGAAATAACAATGGCAGTACCTTCCTGTACAAGTGCCGGCAACTGGTAACAGAGCGACTTGCCTGCACCGGTGGGCATAATTACAAAAGTATTTTTCTTGTCTAGGATATTTTGAATAATGGCCTCCTGATTCCCCCGGAACTGATCGTAGCCGAAAATTTCCTTCAGCTTATCTTTTAGTACCTCCTTTTGGTCTACTAACATCTCGTCGCTTCTAACAGTTAACCTTGTTTTTTATATATTTGCAATTTAAGGAAAAAAGCAATCTCAATTGGTAAAAGATAAGAAATTAACGAAAATCGCAGAAAAAGTATTGCTTCAGGAAGCCGAGGCGATACGCAGAATCAGCGAATTGCTGGACGATGAATTTTCTGCCTGCGTAGAAGCTATTTTGCAAATTAAAGGCCGCGTAGTTATTACAGGAATTGGGAAAAGTGCAATAATTGCCAATAAAATTGTAGCCACTCTCAACTCAACCGGTACTCCTGCGCTCTTTATGCATGCGGCCGATGCCATACATGGCGATTTGGGAATGGTACAAAAAGAAGATCTGGTCATTTGCATTTCAAAAAGCGGAAACACGCCGGAGATAAAAGTACTCGTTCCTTTGCTAAGGCGCACAGGCGCTCAGCTGGCGGCGATGGTGTGCAATACAGGCTCATATCTGGCTAAACAGGCCGACTTTGTACTGAACGCCACCATCGAAGAAGAGGCCTGTCCTAACAACCTGGCGCCCACCACCAGCACCACGGTACACCTAGCCTTAGGCGATGCCCTTGCGGTTTGCCTGGTAGAGGCCCGCGGGTTTACCAGCCAGGATTTTGCCCGCCTCCACCCGGGAGGCTCTCTTGGAAAGCAGCTCTACCTGAAGGTGTCGGATATTTATCCTGAAAATGAAAAACCAGTAGTTTTCGAAGAGGATTTACTCGATAAAGTAATCGTGGAAATTTCCGGTAAACGCCTAGGAGCAACGGCAGTGGTGGATAAAAACAGGCAGTTGAGCGGTGTAATAACGGATGGTGATTTGCGCAGAATGCTGGAAAGAAAAGAAGATTTCAGCAGCTTTGCCAGGCTCAGAGCACGCGACCTCATGTCGGCCGGACCTAAAACCATTGCTCCCGATGACTTTGCCGTAAAGGCATTAAATGTGATGCAGGCAAACAATATTAGCCAGCTGATAGTAGTAGAAGAAGGAGAGGTTGTGGGCTTTGTGCATATTCATAATTTAATTAAAGAAGGTATTATTTAATATAAGAAAGAATGAACCAGAACTGGTATGTAGTCATAATGGCAGGCGGCATTGGAAGCCGCTTCTGGCCCTATAGCCGAAACAGTTATCCGAAGCAATTTCTTGACGTGCTGAATACCGGGCAGTCTTTGCTGCAAATGACAGTGCAACGCTTTAAAACAGTTTGCCCGCCCGAAAATATTTATATTGTTACCAATAAAGACTACGAAGGGCTGGTAAAAGAACAGCTGCCCGAACTGCACAGCGACCAGATACTTAGTGAGCCCGTTAAGCGCAATACGGCTCCCTGCGTGGCCTTTGCGGCTTACAAAATCAGGGAAAAGAACCCCGAGGCAACCATGGTGGTGGCACCTTCTGACCATGCCATTTTTAATGAAACAGAATTTATTGCGTCCATACGAAAAGCACTCACAGAGGCCGAACAGGGAGAAAAGCTCATTACCCTTGGCATTAAACCAAACCGCCCGGAGACGGGCTATGGCTATATTCAGTATATTGAAAATGCCGATGCCGCCATGAAAAAGGTTAAAACCTTTACTGAAAAGCCGCAGCTGGAGCTGGCCCAGAAGTTCCTGGACAGTGGAGACTTTGTGTGGAACGCCGGTATTTTTATCTGGCGTGTCGACGCGATCATTCATGCCTTTGAAGCGTATTTGCCGGAACAGGCAGAAATATTCGAAGAAGGTAAAAACCAGTATTATACCGAAAAGGAAGAAGGCTTTATTCGCAAGGCGTATTCGCAGTGTAAAAACATTTCCATAGACTACGGTATTATGGAAAAGGCAAACAATGTATATGTAATGCTGGCCGATTTTGGCTGGTCGGATCTGGGTTCCTGGAATTCCCTTCATGAAATTAGGGCCAAAGACAGTAACAACAATGCCATCGATGGAAATACCCTTGTTTTCGACAGCCAGGATTGTATTGTAAAAGGCGACCAGGACAAACTAATTGTTGTGCAGGGGCTGGAAGGCTATTTGGTGGCGCAGTGCGACGATGTAACACTCATTTGTAAAAAGGACGATGAACAGCGCTTCCGTGAATATGTAAGCGAAGTAAAATCGAAGAAGGGGGAGAAATTCCTGTAAACTATAAAGAACAAATAATAAAAAAGGCTTTTGCTGAGTGCAAAAGCCTTTTTTATTATTTGTTTATGAACCTAATCGTTTAAGCCTGGCTTCGCTGCCTGGCTACTTCATACAGGCACAAAGAGGAGGCTACTGATACATTCAGGGAAGCGATTTGTCCCTGCATGGGTATTTTTACCTCGGCGCTGGCCATCTTCAGGTATTCAGGGGAAATGCCATCTTCTTCTGAGCCCATAAGCAAAGCCACCGGTCCCTGCAGAGGCGTTTCCCAAAGGTTTTTTTCTGCTTTTTCGGTACAGGCAATTACCTGCAAGCCGCTGTCTTTCATATAGCGGAGGGTATCTTTCAGGTTCGTTTCGCGGCAAACAGGAATAAAGTTAAGGGCGCCGGCAGAGGTTTTCATGGCGTCGGAATTAATCCGGGCACTGCCGCGGCTGGGAATTACCAGGGCATCGGCGCCCAGGCACTCTGCGGTACGGGCAATAGCGCCAAAGTTTCTTACATCTGTTACCCTGTCAAGAACAAGCAAAAGAGGCATACGACCTTCCGAAAAGGCAGTATTCAGGATATTATCCAGCGAGGCATAGGTTATAGGGGACAGGAAGCAGATAACGCCCTGGTGGTTTTTTCGGGTAACCCGGTTAAGCTTTTCTACCGGTACTTTTACAAAAGTTACCCCGTTTTCCACAGCTGTTTCCTTGAGCTCCTTAATCAGGTCGTTCTGCAAATCTTTCTGAATAAGCAGACTTTCTATTTCCTTGCCTGCCCGTATGGCTTCCATAACCGCGCGGGTGCCAAAAATCATGTCCTTTTCGGCGCCTGTTGCCAGGGAGGCAGGCTGGTCGGTGGGTCTTACAAAGCTTTTCTTCCTTTTCTCCATTGACTTACGGTATGGTAGTGACTTCTTAAATAATCTTTGCTCCGTACCAACACAAAGTGCCTGTTGGTAAACGGGTTTTTTACGCGCACAAAAGTAAACTTTATTTCCGGATTATTGGCAGTTTGGTCGTAAATCCATTCTTCCTTCTCTGCCTGCACATGCACCTGGTCGGGTTTTCCGTAGAGGATGTAAATCATGCCCTGGTCTGTTTTCCAGCCTTCCTTATAGTTGGTGAAGAGGGCATTTGCTTCGGCTACCTGCTGATAGTAGCTTCTGATTATCCTTTTGGCCCGGTCTTCGCTGCGGGCAATTTTTAGCCAAAACCTGTCCAGCTCTTCTTTGCTGAAGCTGGCTTTTTCAAGGGTATTCCATTCTTCGTTGGTGCTCAGGTAGCGGATAGGTCCTGCAAACTCGTTTAAAGTGCCTGTTTCAGGAAAATAAGCATTGGTAATGCGAAGGCCAAGCCCTGACAGGCTGCTTGTGTCGTGCTGAAAAAAATAAAGCCCTTCTTCATTTAACCGGACCACAGAATCTCCTGTAAGGGTAAAGGTGCTGTCTACCTCCATTGAACTGTTCCCGGCTCCCGGCAGAGCCATTGGGGGCGCAGCTGGTTCAAAGGCCTGCTTATATTGAAAAACCGTGTACCTGGCTGGTGTTCCTTTTGGTTTGAGGGCCGTTCCGGCAGGAAGGTAAGTTTGGAGCAGCGGATGCTCCCGTCCCGGCCGCCTGAGGTAAAAGGGCGGTGGGGGAAAGCTAAATTCCGGGTGCAGCCAGGCCGCAGACCAGTAGCTTTGCGGCAGGGACAGAGAATCGCTTTTCTGGAGGCTGACTTCCAGGAGCAAGTATTGCAGGCTGTCCATTTTTGGTAGGCGTGTCCTGAACAGGTATTGGTTTCCCTGGCTGAGATAGGGAGTAGCCAAAAGCATGGGTGCAGTTAAAGCGGACTCTGCAGCTGAGTCGAGCTGCTTATTCAGGTGCAGGTACACCTGGTAGTTAGCAATAGACTGAGAGGCATTCAGGTTTACCGCAGCAACCACTTCCAGCGAGTCCGGTCCTGGCTGCCATACCATAAGCTGGCTTTGGAGAGCTGCATCGGGCTGGTACCAGTAGGCATGATTAGTGCCTGTAAAGGTTTGGGTATTGCCTGTGCCTGGCTTCAGCATGAGTGCACTGCTAAGCAGCAAAAATAAACAGAAGAACCGCCGGTAAAAAAGCATCATAGTGGTAAAAAGTAACAGGCCCTGAAAGCTTAGCCCGAATTTGTTAAAAAGATTCCTATTTTTGTATGCAGGACTTTGTTTTAGCTGAAATTACTGTCTGCTCTGACCGTTTGGTTTTGGTTTCTGTTTAAGAAGCCTGTATAAATATTTCCAGTCGGTGCGCAAAAGTCCCTTATATTTAACTTAAAGATTCTCAAAATATGGCAATTTTCAAAACCGAGGTTACTTCCGATAGTTTAGCGTCTGACAACCCCATCCATCAGCGACTGCTTAAGCCGTACATATATGTAAAGGATAAAATAGGCGGAACTGTTGTGGAAATAGGCTGTGGCGATGGCCGGGGAATTGATTTACTGGCTCCTTTGAGTGCACGCTACATCGCACTCGATAAAAATACCGCGGTAATTGAGAAAAAGAAAGCGGCCCATCCGCAGCTGGAGGTGGTAGAAGCCACCATTCCACCCATTGCCCAAATTGCCGACCAAACAGCCGATGTGCTTATTTCTTTCCAGGTAATTGAGCACATCCTCGACGATACGCTTTTTCTGGAAGAAATATACCGCATATTAAAGCCGGGAGGGAAAGCTTACCTGACCACCCCAAACATTAAACTTACCCTTACCCGAAACCCCTGGCACGTTCGCGAATATACGGCAGCTGAGCTGGGATGCCTGGCGGGGGCAATATTTGATGAGATAGAAATGCTTGGAGTGGCCGGCAATGAAAGGGTAATGAAATATTACCAGCAAAACAAAGCTTCTGTTGAACGAATTACGCGTTTTGATGTACTGAAGCTGCAGCACCGACTCCCCAGCAGCCTGCTAAAAGTGCCTTATGAAGTAATGAACCGCCTGAATCGCAACCGCCTGATGAGCCGGGACAATCAGCTGGTGCATGCACTGGGGCACGAAGACTACCTCATCAGCCAGGAGCCGGATACCAGCCTGGACCTGCTGCTGGTCGCTTCCCGAAAGTAAGAAAGAGGGCGCGAAATTATTGACTGGATTCCTTAGCTTTTTGAATTGTTTGAACTCACTTTAAAAGGGCTTATGCTTAAGGTTTCCTGCGGAAAAGGCAAAGGAAACTCCCCCAAAAAAAATACTAGCTAAGCCAGAAAGAGGTCCGCTTTTTTATGGCCGGAGCATAAATTCCCGCTGGCGCGAAACTCGAGGTTTGGAACCAGCATTCAAAGGCCTCCGGCCCGGGAATTCATTACAGCTTTTCAGGGAAGAAGAAATTGTTTTCTTAGCGGCTACTCCTTAAATGCCGGCCTGAGGCCTAATGGAAAGTATCACGAGGCGGAGCCACGCGCTATCTGGATATCAGGAGATACAAAGCATAAAAAAGGCCTCCCGGAGCAATTCTCCGGGAGGCCTTTTTTATTTCAGCATAGTTTCAGCGCTTCCTTAGCGGAGCCTTCCACCACCGCCTAAGCCGCTGTAATGCTTGCCAAGCAGGTTTTGGTATTCCATTGCTTTTTCCTGCATGCCGGCTTCAGCCATGGTTCTGGAAAGCTGGCTGAGTATAATCAGGTTTTTCTGTCGCTCATTACCCAGGTCGGTATTTTCTTTTTCAAGGTAAGTGAGCAGCTCATCGGCTCTGTTGCTGAGCAATTCGGCAATTTGGAGTGCTTTTTCTTCCTCACCCACTTCCAGTAACAGCTGTACAGTAAGGGCACTTACATAATCGAATGGCACTCCCTCGTCTGGCATTACTTCGAGGCTGCGGTTTAATACTTCTCTCGCACGTTCGGTATCCCCTTCATTAATGAGGGCCAGCGCCAGGGTATTAAAGCTGGAGCGGTGGTTTAGCACGAAATTGCGGTAATCCTCATTGTAATATACCTCAGGGTTATCCAGCTCACGCCAGAAGAACTTGTTCATCATGTTGTTGTACATTACTTCGGTGTTTACCATTTCTACCTGTGGGTTCGGGTTGCGAACAGGCAGCAGGCGGTAAGCAGTGCCCTCGTGCATTACATACTCAGTTAAATCGAAGTTAATGCTTTGCAGGGAGGTGTTGTTGAAGTATATCGGGCGCTCCCAGTTATTGGTAGCAATCAGGTCCAGAATCATCAGGTCGTTCTTGTAAAGGGCACTACCCTTAAGCTGGAAAATCATTTTATCTACCACCAGGTCTTCCATTCCTTCCGGAATAATGCTGTTTTCTATTACCGCCTGTTTGTTGATGTCCAGCGAAATTACTTTCGAAGGAATGGTATTAAACTCCTCGCCACGGTTATTTACGCGAATGGCCGGGTGGTTCTCACGCACCAGCTTGATGTACTGCTTCAGGGGCAGGGCTCCTTTTACATTCTTGTTTTCAACATAATACACTACATCATTCAGCCCGCCCTGGCGGTAATTTTCTTCCTGCAGGCTAAAGGGCAATGGCTCCGATTCGTAAGCCTGACGGGTCATCTGGTCGATATACCAGTCGGTATTAAAGTAGGTAAGTACAATCACCCGCACATCGGTACGGAAGCCTTCGACCTCCTGGGCATACCAGAGCGGGAAAGTATCGTTATCGCCACCGGTAAACAGGATGGCATTTGGTGCCAGCGAAGCAAGGAAGTTCTTGGCGGAGTCTACCGAGAAATAGCGGTTCGAGCGGTCGTGATCATCCCAGCCTTCGGCCGCCATAATGCCGGGTACCAGTAAGCAAACCGCGGTGGCAATGGCTGGCATGGCTACAGAGCTTTTCTTCGTTACCTTCCGGAGCCCTTCGGCCAAGGCCATACACCCCGAAGCCAATCCAGATGCAGAAGGCATAATAGGACCCCACATAAATGTAGTCGCGCTCCCTGGGTTCAACCGGCGGGGAGTTCAGGTAAACCACCAGGGCCAGCCCGGTTAGCAGGAACAGCAGGCCAACAATGCCAAAACCTTTAATATCGCGCCGGTACTGGAACGCAGCCCCCGCAATGCCAAAAATAAGCGGAAGCCACAGGAAATTATTACGCCCCTTATTGGTTGCCAGTATATGCGGTAAATTGTTGTCGCCTAAATCGGTAGGGTTCAGCCAGCCGGCATCCTTTATGTCGCTTGCCCGGCCGGCAAAATTCCACATAAAATAGCGCCAGTACATATGCCCCATCTGGTAGCTGAGCATGTACTGAATGTTGTCGATAAAGCCAGGGCTCTCGTTTGGCTGCAGTCCCATGCGCTCCCGGTACAGCTGCTTATGATTGGGCTGTATGCTGTAGGCGCGCGGAAGCAGCATTTTGTTGTCGTCGGAGTACACATAGTTCTGCTTGTAGTAAGCAATCTCGTATTTATCTTCTCCTTTACGATACACCGGCTCTCCCTGCTCATAGTCCACTACCTCCGAGGTAAAGGTATGCCCGTAGAGGAGCGGACGGTCGCCGTACTGTTCGCGCTTCAGGTAAGAAACGAAAGAAATAATGTTTTCCGGATTATTCTCGTCGATAGGCGGATTGAAGTTGGAGCGAATGACAATAATGGCATAGCTCGAATAGCCTATCAGGATAAAGGTTAAGCACAGCAGGGCTGTATTAGCATATATTTTTCCATGCTTTTGGGTATGAATAATGCCGTACACGAGGCCGCCAATGAGCAGGAGGGAGAAGAAGATCATACCTGAGCCAAAAGGAAGCCCCAGGTTATTGACAAAACGCAGCTCAAACCAGCCGGCAACAGAAGGAAGCCCGGGGATAATGCCTACCATAATTATGCCCACAATGAGCAGGCCGGCAAGCAGGGATATTACCACTCCTTTAACAGTTACTACAGGATACTTTTTAAAATAGTACAGCAGTGCCATGGCTGGAATAACCACCAGGTTCAGGAGGTGAACCCCAATGGAAAGCCCAATGATGTAAGCAATTAAGATGAGCCACTTATTTTCGAGCTGGCTGTCGGTTATTACGTCCCATTTAAGGGCTGCCCAAAACACAATAGCCATAAAGAAAGAAGACATGGCATATACTTCTGCTTCCTCGGCCGAAAACCAGAAAGAATCAGAAAAGGTGAAGGCCAGGGCGCCAATGAGGCCACTACCCACCAGGCTAATGGTTTGGTAGGCGGTTTCTGTGCCGAAAGGAATTTTCCCGATTTTACGGGCCAGCAATACAATAGACCAGTACAGGAACATGATGGTAAAGCCACTGCTGAGCACGCTTACCATATTTATCCAGAAGGCAACTGAATACACATCGCCGGCCAGCATGGAAAACAGTCGGCCAATGAGCAGGTAAAAAGGTGCTCCCGGAGGGTGCGGTACCTGTAGCTTATATGATACGGCAATAAATTCACCGGCATCCCAGTAACTGGCTGTAGGCTCTATGGCCAGGCTATATACAAGGGTACTGACCAGAAATAAAATCCAACCGCTAAGGTCGTTCAATAATTTAAAATTACGCATAAATATGAAGTTTGCCCATGCATTGCTGTGCTTCTCTGCAATCCGTAACGAGAAGGATTGCCACACTTATATGTTAGTGGCCTGATTACAGTGTTAAACTTTGTTAATTTGCCGCACAAGATAGGGGGTGTGCGGCGGAATTCCCACAAAATTATTTTTTTTAGCCGGAATATAAAATTGTTGGGAGCCAGCTTAGCCGCAAATTTACTTTGACGGGTTAATTGAATGGTTTTTTAGCCAGTAGAGGAAAGAATCAAATCAATAGCTCGTTAAGCTTAGGAGGCCTGTAGAAATGGGTTTCTGTAAAATGCAGCTTAAGCTTACATTGCTGAACTAAAGTTTTTCTTTCCTTCTTATAGGCAAAGAAAGTTATTGCACGATTATTGTAATTTTGCTGCCAATTAGCTGTGGTAGTGAATGTTTAATGGTTCCTCCAGGTGCTGCCTGGCTCCGGGAGCTTTAAAGCTTTTAGCTTAATAAAATGTGCCAATGAAATTCTTCGATTTTAAATGTATATAAATAATCAAAAAATATTGCTAAGGGTAAAATTGTGTATTTTGTTGGTGGCCTGCCTGGTGTGTAGTCTTGGGGAGGCCCGGGCTCAATGGCTGGGGGAGGCCACGCTCGAGCCAGGTAAAAAGTCTGATTTGCTGCTCAACGACATGGGCCTGCAGATAGAAACCACCCAGGCTGTAAATGATATGTACAATTTTAAGTTTAAGCAGGCAGAGCGGCAGTTTGGCTGGCTTAAGCAAAAGTACCCGACTCATCCGCTACCTTACTTTTTAATGGGACTAAGCCAGTGGTGGAAAATAATGCCCGATATAAACAATGAGCGTTACGACGGACGCTTTCTGGCCTATATGGACACCTCCATTTACCTGGCAGACAGAATGTACCAGGCAAATCCTGAAAATGCAGAGGCCGCTTTCTTTCTTTCCGCTGCCCATGCCTTTAAAAGCCGTTTGTACTCCGAGCGCAAGAGCTGGCGCAAAGCAGCCTCTTCGGGGAAAGATGCCCTGGACTACCTGGAGCTGAATAAAGAAAAGAAAGACCTGGGACCTGAATTCCTTTTCGGAGACGGGCTCTATAATTATTATGCCGAATGGGTGCCCGAAAACTATGGGCTGCTTGAAGCCGGTACTAATGTTTTTTCCGGATGGAGATAAGGAAAAAGGCGTAAAGCAGTTAAAGGAGGTGGCCAACAACGCCTTTTATACCCGAACAGAGGCACAATACTTCCTCATGCGAATTCTGGCGCTGGATGAAAATAAGCCTTATGAAGCCCTGCGTATATCAGAATACCTGCACACTTCATTTCCTGACAATCCCTATTTTCATCGGTATTATGCCCGCATGCTGTATACTACGGGGCAGTATTCAAAAATGGAGCAGGTATCGAAAAGTATTCTTGCCAAAATTGACAGCGGCATGGAAGGCTATGAGGCAAACAGCGGGCGCTATGCTTCTTTTTACCTGGGGCAAATGTACCTGAACTTTAAAAAGCTGGACGAAGCAAAGCATTATTTTGAACGAACCGTAGCATTTGCCAGCGAGAATGAATCGTACGATTCCGGTTATATGCTGTATGCGCTTATTTCCCTTGGCGATATTGCACAGGAACAAGGCCATGAGAAGCAGGCAAAGCGCTACTACAAAGAGGTGAAAGATTATGCCAAAAGGAAACATCCTGCCCACGCAAAAGCCAGGGGAAGGCTGAAAGAGATGTAAACGAGAATTTGAAAGTGAGGAAATGAGGAAATGAGGCAGTCAAAAAGTTGGAGGAGTGCTGATAGCTAAAGGTGTCATACTAAGTTAGCGGGAAGGCCCTTCAGCCGCCGCGGCAATCTGTCGGCGATAAGGTTCAGGCTATCTAATCAGGCTCACCTCAATCTGGGCTGTGTCTGATGTATGGAAATGCTTCGCCGGTGCGGCATCTTTCCAGGTAAGATAGTCCTTCCAGAATTCTGATTAAGAAAGATCCCTCCGCGCGGCGGCCGCCTTCGTCGGGATGACAGAAAAAATTAAAGTATTCACCAGACAGAGTCTAATCTCTCTTCGTAGCAAACTGTTGGCTGTAAGCTATTGGGAAAAGCTTTAATTTCCCTTCCCTGTTTAAAGTCTCTCGTCTCTTGTTCAGAATTTTTATCTTGCCCTCTATGCAGCACACCGGTAATTCAATAAAAGTCAGCACCTCATCAGATGGACCTGCGAGATGTATTTATTACTCCCCTTTTCCTGGCGGTTATTTACCTGCTGGCCTATGTGCTGCGGCCTTTGGTGAGTGATAATCATACGCGGAAGTATTTCCTTCCCGGTTTAAGTGTGAAGCTGTTAGGGGCGCTGGCAGTGGGTTTTATTTACCAGTTTTATTATGGCGGGGGCGATACATTTAACTACTACCATGATGCCGGGCTTATCTGGGAAGCCTTTCTGGACTCTCCGCTAAAAGCACTGCAGCTGATTACAGCTCAGGGTAATTACCAGCCTGAGACTTTTGAATATGCCAGTCGCCTGTGGTTTTACCGCGACCTGGCCTCCTATGGTACTGTCCGCTATTGCCGGGATTTTCTCCATCCTTACTTTTAATGTATATTCCGCCATTGCCCTATTTTTTTGCTGTCTTTAGTTTCAGTGGGCTTTGGGTGCTTTACCTGACCTTTTATAAATTATATCCCTCATTTGTTTAAGCCGCTGGCCTGGGCGGTATTATTTATCCCATCGGTATTCTTCTGGGGATCCGGCTTATTGAAAGATACCCTCACCCTGGCCGCTGTGGGCTGGGCCACTTATGCCGTGTACAGGATTTTTTTCAGCAGAGAGCATACCTGGTGGTTCAGTATTATTTTGTTGCTGAGCTGCTGGCTAATCTACAGTATCAAAATATATATCCTGCTTTGTTTTCTGCCTGCGGTTATTTTATGGGTATTCCTTTCAAGACTGGAAAAAATCAAATCAACCGCTTTAAAGCTAGTCGCAGGGCCTCTTGCTTCTTGCTATCGCTGGAGGATTGGGCTACCTGGCTATTATTAAGATTGGAGAGGAAAGTCACCGCTATAATTTTAATACCCTCTCCTATACCGCAGAATCAACTGCCCGCTGGCTTACGTATGTAGGAGAGCAGCAGGGAGGCTCTGTATATACTTTGGGCGATTTTGATTACAGTCCGGCAGGCATGCTGCGTAAAACTCCCCTGGCCATTAATGTTACGCTCTTTCGGCCTTATTTGTGGGAAGTAAATAACCCGGTAATGCTGCTTTCTGCTCTGGAAAGCCTTGCGCTGCTTCTTTTTACGCTTTATGTCTTTTATAAACGCGGAATAGGGGCCACTTTTAAAGCAGTAGTCGCCAATCCTTTTCTGCTGTTTTGCTTCGTTTTCTCCCTGAGTTTTGCTTTTGCTATAGGCATAGCCACGTATAATTTCGGCTCCCTGGTACGGTATAAGATACCCTTGCTGCCTTTTTATGTGGCAGCCCTGCTTGTATTGCTTCCACGGAAAGGGGCAAAGAGCCCTAGGAAATTGCCTGTATTGGCTTCTACAGAAAAGCGGTCAGTAACCGCCTGACGTGCCTGAAGCCCCATCTCTTCTCTGAGTTGAGGATTTTCAATCAGCTTACCTAAAAAATCCAGCCATTCCTCCGGGCTGTCGGCTAAAAAACCGCTTTGCTGGTGTGCAACAATTTCTTTGTTCACCCCAACCGGCGAAACTACCGCAGGGATTCCCAATGCCATGTATTGTAACGCCTTAAAGCCACATTTTCCTTCCGACCAGGGATCGGGCTCCAGGGGCATGAGCCCAATATGGAACCGGAGCAGGTCTGGGATTTCTGTTTCTTTTGTCCAGGGAATATACCTGAGGCGGGGAACCTTAACATCGGGTGGCTGATTGGAAATAACACAGAAAGCTACTTGTGGGTATTTTTGCGCAAGGATTGCCAGGACAGGCTCCAGGGGCTTCAGGTATTTTAAGGTTGAATGGGTGCCCGTCCAGCCAATCACCACTTCCTTACTTTCCTGTTCCCTCAGCTGGTTATGATGCGCATGGGTGTCGATGGTAGTCGGGTTGATGACCACTTTGGCGCGTGATTGCTCCCTTGCCCATTCTGCCAGGAAGGCATTTCCGCAGCTAAGCGTATGGCTCCAGCGGCAAATATCGGCCACCTTATGGTGAAATTTTAGCCGCGCAGCCAGCTTGTTGGCCTCGGAAGTATTGGGTAGCCAGATGGCATCGTCGAAATCATAAATAATTGGCTTGTTCCAGATTTTCGCCATTGCCCATTCAATAAAGGGAGGTCCCAGGGGGCTTGCTTCGCGATGGATGAAAACGCAGTTGTAGCGGCCAAGCTGCAGCAATACACCAAGCCGCCTGGCAAAACCCGCCCCGATTCCCAGGATCTTCCTGATGCTGTGGCCAGGCTGGTAGAGGATGCGCCAGGTTTTTTCGGAGATAAAAGACTGCTGGTGGTATTCGATTCCGGCTGCTTCCAGAATTGGATAATACTGCTCAAAACGAAAGCGCTGGGATGGAGCTTCGCCCTTCGGGTAAGGCGTCAGGAAGAGGATGCGCATGTTAGGTTAGAGCAAAGAGTCAGGAATCAAGAACCAGGAGTTAGGAAGGGGGAGCCGGAAAGTAGTTCCTTTGTAGCTGAGGGATTGCCGTGTCGGCCTGAAGCGGCCTCCTTGCTAATTTTAGTATGACAGGGAGTGAGCCAGCAACGACCAACTAACAACGACCAACCAACAACTAATTTAAAATCCCCGGCAAATAAAGGAGCTGTTCCGGAGAACTTCCTTATTGTAGCGCAGTGGCTGGGCGCCGGCAAGTACTTTTCCTCCTGCGGCTTCCAATATGGCCTGCCCGGCGCCGGTGTCCCATTCCATGGTGGGGCCGTGGCGGTAGTAAAGGTCCGCAGTGCCATCGGCCACCAGGCAAAATTTTATGGAGCTTCCTGTTGCCACATAATGCGCTACAGGAAAAGAGCGGATAATTTCCATTTCCTCTTCAGAGGTGTGGGACCGGCTTTAACAGCCGTTAGCCCTTCCCTTTTTCCGGAAACCCTGATTTTCTTCCGCCTCTCCTGTCAGCCTCTTTTTTAAAGGCCCCCTTCCTGGCTGCTTCCATAATAGAAAACACCGGCTTCCGGAATATATATCACCCCCAAAACAGGGCGCTGGTTAAAAATAAGGGCGATATTGACCGTAAATTCTCCATTCCTCTTAATAAATTCTTTAGTCCCATCCAGGGGATCGACCAGCCAGAAAGAGAGCCAGTCCCTGCGGTCCTCGTAAGCCATTTCCTTTCCTTCTTCAGAAATTAATGGAATTTCGGAATACTTCTGGTCTCAGCCTTTCTTTAATCACTTCATGCGAACGCTGGTCGGCCAGGGTAAGCGGAGAGTCGTCCGTTTTATAATCCACACCGGTCGAAAAGATCCTTCTGCCCATACACTTCCATTATAGCATCACCAGCCATATGGGCAGTTTCAAGCAGATAATCCATGTCTATCTGGTCCAGTAATTCTTGTTCAGTCATAAAAATTTCTTAGGTATTAAATTGGGAGTCGTTCATGCCTGTTTCACTTTCCGGCCTTAATTTCGAACCTTCATTTTTCTATTTCACGTCTCCTGCTTTTTTATTAAGGCTAAAACTAAAGAAAAGTTTAGTGAAAGCTGCACTGTTCGGGCAAAAACCTTAATTTTGTAATTTTTAAACAACTAGCAAATAAATCTGTGGAAAATATACATCCCATCTTTGGCACTATACTGCAGCGAGAAGAAAAAGAACTTCTCCTTAAACAAAAAAGTGTGGTGGTATGGATGGTTGGCTTGTCTGGTTCAGGGAAAAGTACCATTGCCCGGGCGTTGGAAAGGTGTTTACATGCAGAGGGCTACCTGACACAGCTGTTAGATGGGGATAATTTGCGCAGTGGTTTGAATAATAACCTGGGTTTTTCAGAGGCAGAGCGGGCCGAAAACCTCCGCCGTTCGGCAGAAACTGCTAAACTTTTCCTGAATTGCGGGGTTATAACAATCTGTTCTTTTATTAGCCCCACCGCTGCCGTGCGTAAACAGGCCGAAACCATTATCGGTTCCGAAGATTTTCTGGAGCTTTCTGTTAAATGCTCTTTCGAAGCCTGCGCCGCCCGCGATGTAAAGGGGCTTTATAAAAAGGCGCTGAATGGAGAAATTAAAAACTTTACCGGCCTGGATGCCCCTTTTGAATTGCCGGAAAACCCCTGGCTGGAGGTGGATACCGAAAAAGAATCGCTTGAGCAATGTACGGAAAAGATTTATAAAAAACTGATTGGGAGAATTAGCCTGTAATGGCTGGTGCCTTGTGTCTGGTGGCTGGAAGTGAAAGCCCTCAGCACCATTTACTAACCACCAGCCACCAATATACATTAGCAAATAAATAAAATTAGCATATATAAAATGGCCTCATATAATTTAACACACCTGAAGCAACTGGAAGCGGAAGCTATTTTCATCATGCGCGAAGTAGCTGCACAGTTCGAACGTCCTGTTTTATTGTTTTCAGGAGGAAAAGATTCTATTGTGATGACGCGGCTGGCAGAAAAAGCTTTTTGTCCGGCCAAAATGCCCTTTCCCTTGATGCACATCGACACCGGGCATAATTTCCCGGAAACTATTGAGTTCCGCGATAAGCTGGTAGAAGAGCCTGGATGTGCAGCTGATTGTGGGCAGCGTGCAGGAATCTATTGACCAGGGCAAGGCCCAGGAAGAGAAAGGACCTAATCCCAGCCGGAATGGCCTTCAGACCATTACCCTGCTCGACAAAATTGAAGAATATGGTTTCGATGCGGCTTTTGGTGGCGCCCGCCGCGACGAAGAAAAAGCCCGTGCCAAAGGAACGCTTCTTCTCCCATCGCGATGAATTTGGCCAGTGGGATCCAAAAAACCAGCGTCCGGAGCTGTGGAACCTCTTTAACGGCCGTAAGCAGCCTGGCGAGCATTTCAGGGTGTTTCCGATTAAGTAACTGGACAGAAATGGACGTTTGGCAGTATATTGCCATGGAAAAGCTGGAGATTCCCAGTATTTACTTTGCCCATGAGCGGGAAGTCGTAAACCGCGAAGGCATGCTGCTGGCCAATTCCGACTTTATTAGCCTGCCGGAAGGAGAAGAGTTTACGAGCAGAAGGTGGTGCGTTTTCGTACCGTTGGCGATGCCAGCTGTACCGGTGCTGTGGAATCGCCGGCAGCTCGCTTGAAGAAATCATTCAGGAAGTAGCTTCTGCCCGTGTAACCGAACGCGGAGGCCGCGCCGACGACCGCCGCTCCGAAGCCGCCATGGAAGACCGCAAAAAACAGGGGTACTTTTAATTTAGTTGTTAGTGGTTCGTTGTTGGTTGTTCGTAAACAGGAGCTTTATTCTCGCTGTAAAAGAATAGCCAGCTAACATCCACAAACCAGCAACTAACAACCATCAACGAACAACGAATAGAAAATGTCTGATATAAATATAACACGACAGACGCAGAGACCGATAACATTACCTGAATATGGACCTGCTGCGCTTTACTACTGCAGGCAGTGTGGACGATGGGAAAAGTACCCTTATTGGTCGGTTGCTGTTCGATTCCAAAGCCATTTTTGAAGATCAGATTGAATCCATTGAGCGAACCAGCAAGCAGCGGGGCACCGATTATGTCGACCTGTCGCTGCTTACCGATGGCCTGCGGGCCGAACGGGAGCAGGGCATTACCATTGATGTGGCTTACCGCTATTTTGCCACTCCCAGCCGTAAATTTATTATTGCCGATACCCCCGGCCATATTCAGTATACCCGCAACATGGTGACCGGCGCCTCCACAGCCAACCTGGCCATTATTTTGGTCGATGCGCGAAAAGGCGTGGTGGAGCAAACCCGCCGCCATGCCTTTATTGCTTCCCTGCTGCAGATTAAGCACCTGATGATTTGTGTAAACAAAATGGACCTGGTGGATTACAGCGAAGAGGTCTTCAATAAAATTCAGGAAGATTTCGAGGATTTCAGCTCCAAGCTGAATGTGCCCGATATCCGCTATATTCCTATCAGCGCCTTAAATGGCGACAATGTGGTGGAGAAATCGGAGAATATGGACTGGTATGATGGCGCTACCTTGCTGTATACCCTGGAAACTGTAAATATTGGCATCCGACCAGAACCATGTCGATTCCCGTTTTCCGGTGCAGTATGTCATCCGCCCGCAGTCCGATAAGTACCACGATTTCCGTGGATATGCCGGACGTATTGCCGGTGGTGTATTTAAGCCGGGCGATGAAGTGATGGCACTGCCTTCCGGCTTTACCTCCAAAGTAAAAACCATCGAAACCATGAAGGACCAGCTGGAGGAAGCTTTTGCGCCCATGTCGGTAACCATTACCCTGGAAGATGATATTGACATCAGCCGTGGCGATATGCTGGTAAAGCCCAATAACCAGCCGGAAATCGGGCAGGATATGGAATTGATGGTTTGCTGGCTGAATCAGAAACCCCTGAAGGAGGGCGGCAAATATGTAGTGCAGCATACCACTAAAACAGCCAAGTGTATTGTAAAGGAAATCCGCTATAAAGTAAACATCAACACCCTGCACCGCGAAGAAAGCGATAAAAATGTAGGCCTGAACGATGTGGGCAGAATTCTTATCCGCACCACCGAGCCGCTTTTCTACGACAGCTACAAAAAGAACCGGAACACTGGCAGTGTTATCATCATCGACCAGTTTACCAATGAAACAGTCGGAGCGGGCATGATTATTTAGTGTTGAGTAGTGGGTAGTGAGTAGTGGGTATTGAGTATTGAGACAGGAGTAGCTGCCGCTGTGAAAGGGAGACAAGGGGCAACAGCTATTTGTTGTACTCCTTACCGATAACCGTTATCCTTACCTACGCGGTACGACGCAGGCAGTTCTTCTCCTGATTGTGTGGATGGAACTGCGAGGTCATTAGATGCGCTTAGAGCATGACAAGGGGAGGCAGGCTTTCCAGTGTTTAGCCTGCTTCACTTTTCGCTCAGCTAGCTAAAAGAATTGCAGGGAGAAATAAGCAGCAACAAAGAAATAGCGTCCGCATTGCCTTTCCCGTTAGGGAATCTAAAGTGCAGTTAGCTGCTCCACTGAACTGGCGCACGTTCAATGTCACTAAGTTAAGCTTCTTCGGTGGCGAGAGCCTCCTGGCCCGTGCCTGCTTTAGCAGGCCTCCGGCCTGTGATAAGGAAATACAGGGAAACGCTTAGATGGTTCTTTCGGGAAGAGTCCATTATATTTAATAGTTATACACTCCTGATTTAGCAGGCCGGTGGCCTTTCAATGTTTAATACGAGCCTGCGCGGCCCTACCTGGAGGCTAGCACTAGCAGGGGCTTTGATTCCTTAACTAATGAGGTTGGGCGCACGTTTATTGCAACGTGACGCGTGCCTTTTAAGGATTTACCGTATCTATACTATTATTGTTTTAGTAAATTATGCCTTAGCCGGAGCCGTTAGCGCTCATTCTCTACTCAAAACACATCATGGTGAAGCCCGAACAACAAACAGCCATCAAAGAACTACTAAATGGAAAAAGGCTCCTGATTACCGGCGGAACCGGCTCCTTCGGGAGGGCTTTTGTTGAGCGGGTAATGGGAGGGTATCGGGAGGTGAAAGAGTTGCGGGTATTCTCTCGCGATGAGCTGAAGCAGTGGGAACTGCGGCAGGCATATCCTGCAAAAGAATACCCTCAGCTGGAATTTATGTTGGGCGATGTGCGCGACAAAGAACGGGTGCTTGAAGCCTGTGAAGGAATTGATATAGTTATTCATGCCGCTGCCCTCAAGCATGCGCCCCTGGCAGAAGCCAACCCGATGGAGTTTATAAAAACCAATGTGCAGGGAACGGAGAATGTGCTAAAAGCAGCTATTCAACAGGGCGTACAGAAGCTTATTGCTATTTCTACAGATAAGGCGGCAGCACCTGCAGGCGTATACGGGGCCACCAAGCTCTTGGCTGAGCGACTGATACTCACAAAAGCGAAGGAAAGAGGGCTAAACTCTAATGTAGTTCGATTAAGTAACCTCCTTGGCTCCAGTGGCTCGGTGAGCACTATTTTTGAGCGGGAGAAAAGCAAAGGAGTCCTTCCGGTAACGCATCCGGATGCTTTCCGCTATTTTATCAGCCTGGAGCAGGGAGTAGAAATGCTTTTTCTCGCACTGGAAAAAGGAAAGGGAGGGGAAATCTTTATTCCCAAAGGAGGAGTAAAGAAGATTACAGCACTGGCAAAAGAAATTTGCCCCGACTGCAGCCTTCAATTCACCGGTCTTCGTCCGGGTGAAAAGCTGGGAGAGGAACTCCTCACCGAAACCGAAAAGCTGTACGCGGAAGAAAAGGAGGGGTATTGGATATTGCGGTATGGGCGTTGACTGATGAGGGGCTGATGTTTTACATTTCACGCAGAGGGCGCAAAGAATTTGTTTCAGTCTGTGTCCTTTTTGGTAACCCTTGTCCTATTCGTGAATGATAAGGAGGAAAAACCACGAACAGAGGAGAGCTATAAAGGAAAAGGGCCTGTTTTGTTGTCCCTGAAAGGAATTTTTCTTCCAGGTTATGGTGTCTTCACAGAAGAAAACAACTAATCAAGTCCAATAGAAACATTCCACCTGGCGTTCCCTGCGAAAAAAGTTTTGCGCCCTCTGCGTGAAACTGACTCCCTCATGTCAGTTATTTCTCTATTTCTCACCTTTTTTATCATTAAAAACAATTATTTTTAACATAAACAGTAACTTTTTCTGCTTATGCTTCAATGCATGGTAAGTGCCTTCAGTCAAAGTCTGCGCAAATTTTTAAATTCCGGAATATCTTAACGGGTCTTTATTCTGTGAAGCATGAGTGATATAGCTGTAAAAGTAGAGGGACTGGCGAAGAAATACGTGATAGGTCAGCAGAAAAGCGGTGATTTTCGGAATGCTATTTGGAGATAAGTTTAAAAAATTATTAGGTAGAGGAGGCTTTCAAAACAACCCAAAAAGATTTTTGGGCACTCCGGGATGTTAATTTCGAAATAAAGCAGGGGAGGGGCGGTTGGTATTATTGGACAGGAATGGGGCAGGCAAAAGTACCCTGCTGAAAATTCTTAGTCGTATTACGGAACCTACTAAAGGACGTTTTGAAATCCATGGGCGGGTAAGTTTCTCTGCTGGAGGTCGGAACAGGCTTTTCATATGGAGGTTGACGGGGCGGGAGAATATTTACCTCAATGGAACCATCCTGGGCATGCGCCGCTCCGAAATAAAGCAGAAATTAGATGAAATTATTGCCTTTAGTGGGGTAGAAGACTTTCTTGACACCCCGGTTAAGCATTACAGCAGCGGCATGAAAGTTCGCCTGGCATTTTCTGTAGCGGCTCACCTGGAGCCGAGAAATCCTGATTGTAGATGAGGTGCTTGCAGTGGGCGATGCGGAGTTTCAGCGGAAGTGTTTAGGGAAGATGGATGAGGTAAGCAAAAAGGAGGGGCGTACAGTACTTTTTGTAAGCCACAACATGGCAGCGGTAGAAAGTTTATGTAAAAAAGGCCTTTTACTAGAGAAGGGCCTTGTTTTAAAGAACGGGGCTGTCGGTAATATTGTAAATTTTTATTTAACCAGTAGTAATGAAGAGGTTAAGCGGGATCTGTCGGCAATGCCTTCAGCGGGAACTAAGAAAGTAACCATTAAGCAGCTTCAGATTATGCTTGATGGAGAGGGGTGTAAGATGGATTCTTGCGGCTGAAAATTCCTTTCTTTTCCAGTGTGCAGTTCTTACTGCATCTGGATAACGTTCAGTATTTTAATAAGCCGGTCTTTTTTGCTATTACGATATGCGATATTAACAGGACAAAGGTTGCTACACTGGATAATCTCTTTTCCGATTCAGGCATAAGAATTAACAGTAAAGAAATGCAGATTGTATGTGCCTGTGATAATTTACCTTTAAACCCAGGGCACTACACCCTGGACTTGTGGTGTTCGGATGGTTATGAAACCTTTCAGAAAATTGAAAATGCCTATTCTGTGGAAATTATCGAAAACAATTATTATTCAAGCGGGAAAATGCAGTCCAAAGAAAAGCATGGCTATGTAAATCTAAAAAACAGATGGAGTTCCTGATATTAAAATCATAGCCTGGCGTGCTTATAAAGTGTACTACAGGAAAGGAACAGAAGATGAGAAAGTCCTTAGTCACAGCTTTGATAAGGATATATTCTTCAGAGAGCTTCCTTCTTTCAATCCTTCAAAAGAACCAGTTATTTTTGATATAGGCGCACATATTGGGACTTTCTCACTGCTGTCTGCTTATAAATTTCCTGATGCCAGCATATATGCCTTTGAAGCCAGTAAGCAAACTTTCGATGTTTTGAAGCTGAATGTTTGCCGGAATAAAATTGAAAATATCGAACCTTTCCATAAGGCGGTGGCAGCCAGCGAAGGAGAAGTGTTGCTGTATCATAGTAAAAAAACAGGCAACTGGGGGCATAGTATAACTACAAAGCTTTCTGCCTCCAGCGAAAAAGTTGATGCGATAAACCTATCTGCCTTCATTGATAAAAAGGGAGTTTTAAAAATTGATCTCCTGAAGATGAACTGTGAAGGCGCTGAGCTCGAAATTTTATCCTCACTAACGGATGCGGCTAAAGAGAGTAATCCGGGCGGATATTATCCTTTACCACCTGGATTTGGTAGCCGATAAAAACCAGTTAAATTTTCTAAGGGAACGTTTGCACTCTTTAGGCTTTAGCTAAAAATAATCAGAAAATCTCCTGAGCGAGGCTGGTTGCTTATCTGGAACAGGCAGTATTATTCCAGGGTGCACTTTTTTTTGAATGCGGCAAAAAGGAGGGTCATCAATGTCTTTAAATAAAGAACCCCGGGTATCCATTATTATGCCTGCTTTTAATGCTGAAAAGTATGTTGAGCAGGCAATCCAAAGCATTCTGGAGCAGGCGTATAAAAACTGGGAGCTGTTAATTTGCGACGATGCCTCAACAGACCGCACTTACCTTATACTTATCGAGTTAAGAAAAGGATAACAGAATCAGGCTATGCCGGAACAGCCAGAACTTACAGCCCTTAAAACCAGGAATAAATTACTGCAAATGGCAAAAGGGGAGCTTATTGCTTTCCAGGATGCCGATGATTATTCCCACCCGGAGCGGATAGACTTCAGGTAAAAGAATTTTTGAAAAACAGTGAACTTGGAATCGTTTCCTGCCAGGTTTCTTATGTAAACGGCCGGGGAAGGAAATCAGGGTGAGTAATAAGCCCCTCACCTACGAGGCCATCCTGAATGACATTTATAAAAGAATGTGATTGGAGGCTCAATCATGATGATTAGGAAAACCGCTCTCGAAAGTGTAGGAGGAGGGTTCAGGCCTTATTTCGATGGCTTATCGAATCAGGATTATAATCTTTCATTCCTGGTAGCCCAGAAGTATGATGTCTAAATCTCCCGCAAGTCTTATATTTTTACCGTCAGCATGGAGCTTCTAATTCGAAGCTGGTGGAGGTGGACAGGCTTTTAGCCCGGGGATTCGGCATGCATCTGGCCCGGCAGAGAAGGGAACGGGGTTATGATTATTTAATGGCGGGTGAACCGGAAAAAGCAGATGCTTTCCTGGAAAGGTTGCGCCTTCCTTATGAGGAGGATTTCTCTCTGATTTATCGGCAGTATGCCGCTAATTTTATGTATGCCAGGCTCTATGCAAAGGCAGTATCGACAGCCTGGGAAGGGGCCTGCGGGAGCCTTTAAGACTGGAGAACTGGCATAGCCTGCAATACTGCATCAGAAAAGCTTTAGGCAAAAATATTTCAGGTAGTGGTTTTTGATTTAATCCATACTGTAGAGGAGTTGCCGGAACAGCCCTGCTGCTTTCTCCCGGGCTCCGCCTGAAGATACACGGGAAACCGGAATTAGGGATTCTTTACCAGGGGCGGGATTATGTAATTTATTTTACAGATACCCCTGTTTACAGGAGGGTATCCGGAGAATATGCTGAAGTGACAGACCTGGCGAAAATTCTTGCTCCGGATTTCCTGGAAGGGCTGGAAAATGAGGTAAGCGAATTATTGCCAGCACACAGGAGGGGAATTTCAGGCTGAAGATATTTTCCTGCAGGGCTTCCCGCTCCCGCATATATTTTATCCGGAAAGCAAACGCTTTCTATTTCTCAACGGGGTGGAGAGAGCTTCTGCCGTTTCAGAAAGAAAAATCAATAAGAAAATTGCTTACGGGATTATTAAATATGGAGAAACGCCTGAGCTTTATACTATTGTACAGGATCTCTTTTCCAGTCCGCTTTCTAATGTGCTGGAGGTAGAGGCGCCTCATTTTGAGTTTCTTTTTGCCTGGGAGGAAGACTTCCCTTTCCGCTCATTTCCGGTTCTATTCTAAAATGTCTTATCCCAGGCCGGAGGAGAGCTGGAGAAAACAGAAAATGAGCTTCAGCATATCCTGCATTTTTTAAGCCGGCAGCCCAATACTGCTATGCTGGTGAGTGGGGGCATTGGTACGAGCTTCTGAATTTTATCTACTCAGATTTAAAAAAGATGCGTATCCGGCTTTTTTTCTTAATTTTAAAGAGGCGGGGCAGGAACTGGACTACGCAAGATGGTCGGTAAAAGGCACAAAGGCGACACTGATTCCTGTGGATGTAACGGAAAATAATTTTACCAGCGTCTTTCCTGCAGTCTGTTCAGAAGCTGCTGTACCCGGTGTATGACAATGGATCTGCTTATACAGGGCAGTCGCTTTTTAACTACCTTTCCGGAGACGGCATGGGAAATCTCCGCCTGATTGATGGAACGGCAGCCGATAGCTGTTATGGGGTTTGGGTCTACAGGCAGCCCCTGGCAAAAGGCAAAAGGCAAAACCAGGCAGTATCCCGGCTTAAGGAATGGGTATATGGGCAGGGACTCCTGCTGAATGAGCCATTTGTGCGAAAAAGGTTTTTCCCGCGGGATAGCTTTGGTGAAGATGAGTTGCTGCAGGAACTGCAGTGGTATGCCGGTCCCTTTGCCAACCTTTGGTTTAAGGATGCTAAAAAATTCACAGCAGCCTTAACAGCAGACTACAGTTTTTATTATTCCCTGCTGAATGAGCAGTATGAGGATGATTACTGGGCACGATACACGGTTTTAAAGATGTTCCTTTATGCCGCAAAGCAGACAAATGTTAAATCCTATGATATGCTCCTGCCGGTAAAAGCGCAATATCCGTTTCTATATAAATCAATCCTTGAAGACCAGGGGAAATACAGCTGGCAGGAAAAGTCGCAGGAAGGAATCGTTAAATATAGCCTTTAAAGAAGATGCTGGAAAAATACATCGATTCACGTTTTGTGTACCGCCAGAAGGTAGGGCTCCAGTCCCGCACCCTCGAATCAATGCGTGCAGACAAGCACAGGCCATTCTTTTTAGAGGTGCTGGGTAAGCCGGAAGGAATTGCCCGGAACATGATGGGGAGAGGGAACCACAGTACTTTTCTGAAGGCATTTAACCGCCAGTCTATCCCGGATGATGTCGCAACCCTCGCTTTATCCCTTGCTGTTATGCAGTGCTGGATGGATTTACATCATGTAAAAGTCGAATAGTCGGTGAATGTATTATACATAGCGGACCCTGGCTGTCTTCATGACCAGATGTGGATTGAAGCACTTTCCTGCAGAGGAACTAATTGTTTTGTAGTGCCCAGGAAAGTTCATCTCAATACCCAGGCAGAAAAGAGGATACTAATCCGCATTTTACATTGTTGAAACCTATTTCCCAGACCCATCAGTGGTGAATCCCTTTCGGGAGTTGAAAGGCCTGCTGTATTTACGGAAAGTAGTTAGCAGGTACCGCATCGATGTCCTGCATATTATGTATGCGGAGCCAAATGCCTTGTGGGCCCGCTATAGAAGGATTTTAAAGGTGCCCATCCTGGTTACGACGAGGGGCTCCGATGTTCTTTGCACGATACCGGCTTTTAAAGCTTCTTCCGGCTGGCTAAACAAAATTGTAAGCCGGCGATACAGAAAAGCATTTCAATTGGCGGATGCCATCAGCTGCACCTCCCGCTCACAGCAGGAATCTGTGCTAAGAATCGATAAAAGCGCAGGAAGCAAAACCAGCCTGATCCGGACCGGGGTGGATGTGGCGTTTACCTGGGAAGCACAGGAAAACCACCTAAAGGAATATGAGGTTCCGCAGCCTTTTATTTTAATGCCCCGGAATATGAAGCCTGTTTACAACCACGAGTTTACCGTAGGGGCCATTAGTAAGCTGCCGGCGGACATCCGGACACAATACAGCTTCGTGTTTGTAAATGCAGATTCAGCTTACCCTGCTTATGTGGAAAATATTAAAAGGCTTATCCGGGAGGTGGATGCCCGTATCCATTTTCTTCCTTCTCTTCCGCATGAGCAGATGCTATCGTTATACAAACAGGCAGCCCTTGTTGTGATGAAGCCCCTGTCGGATGGTTCTCCTGTTAGCGCCATGGAGGCGATGATCAGTAAGGTTCCGGTAATCCTGGGGCCCATTCCCTATGATGGAAGAGACTTCCCACGAAACCACTTTTAGATTAAAGGAATGGTCCCGGGAAGCGCTGGCCCAAACAATCTGTTGTGTTTTAGCCCAGGCTGCGGAAGAAAAAGCCTGTCGGGTAGAAAAGGCCTATCGAACTGTCTGTGAAAAGGCAGCCCGGGAGACCGAAATGGCGAAGGTAATTCGTATTTACCAGAAGCTAAGCCCCTGAATTTTGCATGCTACGGCTTTGATGGTAAGGTGCTCACTATGAGAAATTTGTGGTTTTTTAGTTGGAGGCAGGCAGATGTCAGTTCTTTTTGATTTTGAATACTTTTTTGTCAGCAAAAACTCCTATTTTTGGGGCTGAATAGATTGTTGTAAATACCTGCACATGCATAAAATTGTTGTAGATGCTGACAGACGAAAGCTGCGGCTGAACCTGCGCGAATTGGTAAATTATCAGGATCTCTTCCTGGTACTGGCTTATCGCGACCTGCGGGCTCGCTATGCCCAAACCTTCCTGGGCTTATTCTGGGCCATTCTGCAGCCGGCCGCTACCCTGCTCATCTTTACAGTGGTATTTGGTAAGGCCGTTCAGGTCGATACCGGTGGCATCCCTTATCCACTCTTTGCTATCTGTGGCATGGCTGCCTGGAAGGAGTTCTCTTTTGTTCTGAACCAATCGGGGAATTCTATTATCGGTGCACAGGGAATCTGATCAAGAAGATTTACTTTCCGCGCCTGGTGATTCCGCTCTCCAAGGCCCTGGTGGGATTTGTTGATTTTGCCATTGCGCTGCTGTTTGTGGATCATGCCTGCTGCTGGTTTATGGCATTGCCCCGGCTGCGCAGCTGGTGTATTTACCCATCTTTATCCTCCTGACGGTTATTTCCGCCCTGGCAGTCGGCATCTGGCTCAGCGCCCTCACCATCCGTTACCGCGATTTCCAGCATGTAGTCCCTTTCCTGGTACAGTTTGGCCTGTACGCCACGCCCATTGCTTATCCGGCAGAAACCATTGTGGAGAATCTGCCTTCCTGGGCGGTGGCTGTTTATTACCTGAACCCCATGGCAGGGATAGTGGAAGGTTTCCGCTGGTCTATCCTGGGCGGAGCACCTCCGAATGCCTATGCGTACATCTCCTTTGGGGTGGTGGTATTAATCTTTGTTTCTGCCCTTTTTTTTTTTTTTATTTTCGAAGGGTAGAGCGGGTAATGGCTGATATTGTGTAATAAGTTAAGTAGAAGCAGCTTTTATGAAAGACATTTCTTATAGAGTGAAGTACATTGAAAAATGTAATATGTGTGGGGCCTCTGATCAATTTTCTGTCTTAGGAAAGAGATTAAATGCAAGTCAGGGTACAAAACCTTCAAGAAAAATAGGGATTACCACAACTGTTTGTAAATGCAATAACTGTAACCTAATCTTTGCTAATCCCCTGCCTATTCCGGAAAATATCCAGGATCACTATGGAGTTCCACCTGAATCTTATGGAGAGAAGATTATTTTAAAGTAGAGGAGAGTTATTTTAGCGGAGAAATAGCGTGGCTAAAAAAGCTGATGCCGATACAAAAAGGTATGAATGTTTAGATATAGGCGCAGGGATAGGAAAGCAAATGATAGCACTGGCAAAAGTAGGGTTTGCCACTTATGGGCTTGAGCCTTCTGAACCTTTCTATCACAGAGCAATTGAAAAGATGGGAGTTTGTTTAAGGAAAGACTGAACCCACATCTGTCGAAGAAGCTGACTATGAAGAAGATTTCTTTGACTTCATTAGCTTTGGTGTTGTGTTAGAACATTTGTATTCACCTTCAGATGCTTTGAATAAGGCATTGAAATGGCTAAAGCCGGGAGGTATCATACATATCGAAGTACCGAGTTCTAATTGGTTAATAAACAGGATACTCAATAAATACTATAAATTAAGAGGTTTAGATTATGTGGCAAATATTAGTCCTATGCATGCGCCATTCCATTTAACAGAATTCTCCTATGACTCTTTTATTAAAAATTCAAAGTTGAACAACTATAAAATTAAAGATCATTGTTACTATGTGTGTAAAACATTTATGCCGAAAGCTCTTGATCCATTATTGAAGAAGTATATGCAGAAAACTGAAACAGGGATGCAATTGTGTTTATATTGGTTAGAAAAGTAAAATTTGTTGTTTAGCTGTTAAAATTGAAAGAGATAGTTACTCTAATTCAGCCAGAGAATAAATAAAAGCAGGCATGCCTCTTAGATTGTAACTCTAAGATTGATAGTCAGAAAAAGCATAATAAACCTTTGTGAATTCTGAAAGGAGAGTGCTTTACTAATAAAATATGAGTGATATAGCAATTAAGGTAGAGGGACTCGGGAAGAAGTATGAAATAGGTCAGAAAAAAAGCGATGATTTTCGGAATGCTTTTGGTGATAAGATTAAAGGCCTGCTGGGCAGGAACGGGGCCGCTTCAAAGCAGGAGTTTTGGGCGCTTCAGGATATCAATTTTGAAATTAAGAAGGGCGAAGCGGTAGGGATTATTGGCCGTAATGGCGCCGGTAAAAGTACCCTTTTGAAATACTTAGTCCCGGATAACAGAGCCAACAAAAGGTCGCTTTCAAATCAATGGTCGCGTAAGCTCCCTGTTGGAGGTCGGAACAGGTTTTCACCCGGAACTAACAGGACGCGAAAACATTTACCTGAATGGAACCATACTGGGAATGCGCCGAACAGAAATGAAAGCAAAAGCTCGATGAGATTATTGCCTTCAGTGGAGTTGAAAAGTTTTTTAGATACGCCGGTAAAGCACTACAGCAGCGGAATGAAAGTTCGCCTGGCTTTTTCCGTAGCTGCCCACCTGGAACCGGAGATATTAATTGTGGACGAGGTGCTTGCAGTTGGAGATGCTGAATTTCAGAAGAAGTGTCTTGGGGAAGATGGATGAGGTAAAGTAGGAATGAAGGGAGAACTGTGATCTTTGTAAGTCACAATATGTCTGCAGTCCAGGCTCTTTGCTCTCATGGGATTCTCTTAAATATGGGCAAGTTGATGTTTGAAGATCGAACAGAAAAAGTTGTTCAAAAATATTTTTCTGGAGAGTCTAATGGAATATTCTTGAAGAAAAGAACTGACCAATCAGGAAATGGGGTGGTTAAAGCAAAAGAAGTATCTGTAGTTGGGATCTTTCATGATAAAGAGGTTGATCCAATAACAGGAATCCCTATGCTGATTAAAATAAGATTGGACAATCCAGCTAATATTAATGGGAAAGATATAAGGTTTGATTTGAGAATTGACAATTTAAATGAGTTAGGTTAATTTGGTTAAGTACAACTTTAGTGGATTATAAGAGAAAAAGTGATAATATTATTATTTTTAAATTGCCTAAATGCCCCTTAAATGCGGGGCAATATTCGATGTCAATTCATTGTGTTGTAAATGGTGAGGTTTCAGATTGGATGCAAAACGCTATAGTTTTTGAGATTAGCGAAGGTAAATTTTATAATTCAGGAAAAGTTGTGCCAAAAAATCAATCAGATTTATTTTTTGATTTTGAGATAATATGAAAATAATTGATTTGTTTTTTGAAAAATTAAAAGCACACCTTGGTTTAAATCGCCTTCGTAAAGATTTAGACTTAGTTTTATGGAAAACAGGAAATGCAGATGCTTTAATACAACTTCAACAGTTATCACCTAAAGATTCCTTCATTCCCTTTACACATTGGAGTATGCCTCCTATCCTGATACTTCATATTTTAAATGATATTATTATTAATAGCAGGAAGAATATTGTGGAGTTTGGATCTGGTGCCTCTACACTGTACATAGCTAGATTAATAAGAGCACAAAAGCTTGAATGTAAATTGATTGCTGTAGAATCCGATAAAGGGTGGTTGCAGAAGATGAATGATATTTTAGCGTGAAGAGCTGTCCAACTATGTTTCCCTTGTCTATGCACCAATCACTGATGGATTTAAAGGATTAGATTCTAACGAAAAATGGTATTCTGTTCAGCATTTAAATTTTCTGTTAGAGAGTCCCAACCCTTTTGATTTAATAATAGTTGATGGACCAACAAAGATGATTAGTGATACCGTTAGATTTGGAGCAGTACCATTCTTAAAAGATAATTTTGCTGATGAATTTGCCGTATTTCTGGATGATACTTTTAGAGAAGGAGAAAGAAAGATCATTAAGGAGTGGGAGCAATTATTACAGCTGAAGTTTATAAACTTTCAGCGCTATTCTGCATGTGTGCGAGGATCTGTATTTAACGTTTCCCCACTATCAGGTTTACGGAGGCTGTAATGAGTGGAGGTAATATAATTTCTATAATTATACCAGCCTATAACAGAGAGCAATTTATTGGTGAATGCCTAGATTCTGTCATAAACCAAACTTATGAGAATTGGGAGGCCTTGGTGGTAGATGATGGCTCAGTGGATAAAACGGTAGATATTGTAAAAGAATATGCTTGTAAGGATAGCAGGGTTAAGCTAATAGAAAGGCAGAGTGATCCAAGAGGAGGAGCGGCTTGTAGAAATATTGGTGCAGCCAAAGCTCAAGGTGACTATATCATATTTCTAGATTCAGATGACTTGTTAGCCCCTTGGTGCATTGAAGGACGTTTAAAAATAATTACTGAAAATCCGAATTTAGATTTTGCAGTATTTATGACTGCAGAGTTTGTTCATGGGGAGCCTGAAAAATATAAGATATTTAATAAACCAATAATTGATGACCCATTAAGTATGTTTCTTCGCCATGAGATTCCATGGCAAACCACATCACTTATCTGGTATAAACCATTCTTCATTGGTTTAGGAGGATTTAGGGAATATTACCTTCGCTTACAGGATGTTGAGTTACATTCCCGTGCACTTCTTAAAAACCAAGTGAAATACAGAATTTGTAATAATAGGTTAGATAGTTATTTTAGAAGATATAGTAAGCCTGCTTCAAATCACCTTTCTGTTAAGAATGTTGCACAAGCTTTTATATTTTATATACAAGATATATTCCCGTTAGTTTCTCAAGATGAGAATTATTTCCTTGCAAAACGAAAATATTCACTCAGACTTCTTTTTTTTAAAGCTTTTAGAGAGTATGTGGTGTTTTACGGAGGAGGTCTTGTAGATGAAGGGAAAATGTTGATTAGGGTTGGACGGAGTTGTGGCTTAATAACAAAAAAAGAAGAGTTACTACTTAAGTTTTATGTAGCTACTTTTGGTTTAAGGTTTTATAAAATTCGTGGTTTTGATTGATTGATTAAGGCCTCTTTTAATCTTTAAATAGAGATAATTCTTAATTTTTGGATGTGGTTAAATATATTTTAAATAGGTTTTTGTATGAGTGTCAATTATTCAGATTGAAAAGAATCTTGAGACAGGACCAAAATCTAAATTTTTTTTTATAGTTTCTTGTGGTCGTAGTGGAACAACTCTATTGAGAAAATTATTGATGAATTCTGGTACCATACATATACCGCCTGAATCTGGCGATTTTTTATTTCAGGTTAGTCTTTTAGTTATGAGGATGAAGCAAAGACCTTGGGATGAGGTTGTAAAAGCTACGATAGACTTAATTAGGAAGAGTCAAGACTTGACTTACTGGAATCTGGACTTGAGTGGACTTGCAAATCACTTGCTTAAAAACAAACAGGATCAACAGACACTTCAACATTTAATAATAGGAATCTATCAATATCATCAACAGGTTCATAACCCCGCTTCTACGCTAATAGGCGATAAAACTCCTTTCCTGGTACTAAGGTTAGATTGGATCAAGGTGTTATTTCCACAAGCAAAAATAATTCACCTGGTGAGAGATAGCAGAGCAGTTGGCAGTTCCCGAAAGAAATATTTAAATGAAACACTTCAATATGCAGTAAAACGGTGGTGCTGGTCTGTAAAGGAAGTTAACAAGCATAAAAATTCACTAAACATTCTGGAGGTAAAGTATGAAGATTTGGTAGAACAACCAGAGAAGATATTAAAAAGCATAGCTAATCACTTAGGGGTAATATATACTTCTGAATTTTTTAAAGAAAAGAGTTTATCTCTTGGTGATGATGTAAAGCCACATCATTTTAAACTCAATACCCCTATAACAACAGTAGAGTTGGATAGGTGGAAGTCTGAGCTTTCTAAGGATGAGGTTGCGTATATCAATCTAAAGACACATAAATTTTTAAAACAATATAGTTACCCTCTGCATGCTTAGAGTTGCAATGTTACTGCCTGCTGAATCAGTTTACAGTACAGTATATGGAGGGCCTGTAGTTAGGTGGACTTATGAGGTTGTGAAGCATGCCCCTGAGCGTGTGGTGGATTTTGTTGTCTTGGCTGCTCAGGCTCAGGATGACTTTGAGGATAGTTTAACGGTAAAGAAACTGTCTTCAATAAATAACCGTTTACTTCATGCTTTTTCAAAATTATCAATACAATTAAAGGGGTATCTGTATTGCCTGGCACATCTTTCAACTATAAGTAAATGTGACATTGTTCATGTACAAAACAGGCCTGAATATAGTATTATTCTTCGTACGTTAGGCTACAAAGGAAAAATCATTTTGCATATTCATAATGAACGAATTCATTTGTTTGATTCTTCTTACATCCAGAAGTTAAAATTCTGTTACGACTATTGTTTCCTGTAGTGAGGTTGTGGCTCAGAAATATCGCTCTAAAAGCGATAGTCTCTACAAGAAGACCAAGGTTATACATAATGGTGTAGATAAAGAGTTGTTTTATCCTTCCATAACGCCCAAAAAACCAGCTCTACTTTATGTAGGAAGACTACTAGAGAGTAAAGGGGTGCATCTTCTTTTAGAGGCTTACCAGAAACTTTTACAGGATTTTCCAGCCCTTACCTTAACGATTGTAGGAGGAGCAGGATATGGCAGGGGGAGCAAGCGAAGCCTTTACTGAAGAACGCCTGATTGAACAGATTAGTAACATTGGAGTCGAGAAGGTTAATCTAACCGGGTATTTGAAACATGATACTGAGCTTCCTGGCGTATTCAGAGGGCATACTGTCTTTTGCCTGCCTTCTCTTACAACAGAGGCCTTTCCTATGGTTGTAATTGAGGCTATGATTAGTAAATTAGTAGTGGTGGCTTCTGATGTAGGAGGGGTCAGGGAAGCAATTGGTGATGGCAGAGGACTTCTTGTTCCAGACATTTCAGCAGATAAGTTGTACACTACTTTAAAAAAAGTGATTGTTGATCAGGAGCTATCAAGAAATTTAAGTGAAAGAGGGTTTAATTACGCCAATAAAAGTTTTGATGGGAAAAAATAGCTCAGGATTATTATAGGTTCCTCAATGGTTTAGAAGATGAAAGTACTGCACATTGCAAATTGGTATCCTAATCGTTGGGAGGACAGAGAAGCTCTGTTTGTCAAAGAACATATTAAGGCTTTGGATCATTTTTGCCAAAACGATCTGGTACATCTTGAGGTAAGATATTCCGCTGATACATTTTTTAAGTTTGTGAATTACAGGATAAGCCCAACTGAGGAGGCTTTCATTATTTTAACAAGTATAAAGGTATGGCGTGTAATTGAAATATTATATTTAAAACTTTTATTGGTTGTCCTTTGGAAATATAAAGTTAATGAAGGGTATGATATTATTAACTTTCACATAGCGTATCCTTTGTTAACCTATCGTGATATCATCAAAAAAGTAATAAAGTTACCTTTTGTTGTTACAGAGCATTGGACCGCCTACCATTATAATTTTAATTTACCACTGGCTTCAACAAAGTTAGACAGAATAAAAAAAATATTTTCCTCAGATTTACCACTCATTACTGTTTCACAGGCCCTCTGTGAGGATATAAAAGCTTTTGCTAAAAACGAAAATTTGTGTTGTAAGGTAGTTCCGAATGTTGTTGATGAAAGACTTTTTAGATACAAAGAAAAAAATACCAGCAGGATTAGTTTTTTTATGCTTAATTACTGGCGAGAGATAAAAAAGCCTTTTGTTCTTTTGGAGGCTTTCGGGAAGGTGTTGAATGCTTATCCGGACGCTCATTTAAGAGTAGGCGGGTATGGTCCACTTTGGGATGAAATGATAAGCTATGTAGAGGTGCATGGGCTAGAGCAAAATGTAGAATTTCTTGGCAAATTAAGCAAAGAGGAAGTAGCTAAAGAAATGCAAGGTTGCCTGATATTTTTACATGCAGCAGATTATGAAACATTCTCAGTTGTTTGTGCCGAAGCTTTAATGTGTGGCACACCTGTTATAATGACTAAACTGCCAGCTGTTGTTGAGTTTATAAATCTAGATAATGGTAGGTTGATTGATGTGGAAGAAAGTTGGGCTGAAGCAATTATTGAGGAGGTTAAAGGTTATGGCAAATTTGATAACAAAGAAATTGCTGTAAATGCAGCAAATAAGTTCAGTGTTCAGTCAATAGGTGAATTGTATTTTACCTACTTGAAAAAAATATGCAATGAAGCTTAGTGGAAAAAGCATATTACTCATTTCCCCTGAACCTTGGGGAAAACTGTTTGTCTCCAAGCATCACTATGCTGTAACACTTGCTAACCTCGGAAATAAAGTCTATTATCTTAATCCACCTTCTACTAAAATTAAATATAGTTTTGAAGCCACCGAGGTTAAGGGTTTATGGACAGTTAACTATCCTGGGTTTCCTATGGGGCTTCGGTTTTATCCCACTTTTCTACAGCATTTTTTTATTGCCAAAATTTATAGAGAATTAGAAACGCTGGTTGGGAATAGCTTTGATATTATATGGTCTTTTGATAATTCTGTTTTTTATGATTTTTCCGCTCTGCCTAAGGAAATTTTTAAAATTTCTCACATCGTGGACTTAAGTCAGGATTTCCAAACAGCAAAGGCAGCATCAACGGCAAACATTTGCTTTTGTACTAGTGAAAGGATAAAGTCAAAGCTTCTACAGTATAATCCTAGTACGTATAAAATTAACCATGGTGTGGTTTTGGAGGGCACTTCACCCAATGGGTCAGTAAAACTACCTGGGCAACAGGATTTAAAAGCCTTGTATGTAGGGAATCTTTCTATACCGTACCTTGATTGGGAAAAATTATTCGCCCTTGCAATTGAGCATGTGGAGGTTGATTTTGTTTTTCTTGGGCCAAAAAGGTACAGTAACCTTTCTGTTAATCCCCGAACCAATCCGGGCGAGGAAAAAACAAGGAAACTACCTAACGTTTATTTCTTACCGCCCGTACCGGCTAGGGAAATCATGAACCATTTAAAGGTAGCAGATATTTTATTGCTGTCATACAAGAATGAGAATTATAGTAACCAACTAGCTAATCCTCATAAGATAATGGAGTATTTGGCCTCTGGTAAACCTATAGTAGCTACCTGGACTGAAGAGTATGTGGATAAGAATTTATTGTATATGGCAAAAGATAAAGAAAGTTTTATAAGGCAGTTTCGTTGGGTGCTGGAGAATTATGATGAAGCTTGCTGTTATGAAACCAAAAATGCAAGAAAGGCTTTTGCTTTAAATAATACTTATGATAAGCAAATTGAAAGAATAGAGGGGTACATTTGTCGAAATTTAAATGGTTAATTTTAGATCTTTTTAACTCACTATAATGACTACGTCCTTAATTCAAAGGCTTCGAAATAAATTTTATAAAACAGTAAAGATTCAAGGTTATTCCAGATCTTATTTGCTGCCTTCCAATTCCGATATTCTCTATGCAGGGTATTTTACGGAAGGTTGGTTAATAAAGCTGCTTGATAAATATATTAAGTCTAGGGATGAAGGCTATTTCTTAGACGTGGGTGTAAATGTTGGTCAGACATTACTAAGTATTCATGAACGCTATCCATCCATGAGTTATTTAGGTTTTGAGCCTAATCCGCATTGTGTTTGTGTCTGTTCTGAAATTATAAGATTGAATTCTATCAAAAATTATAGGGTGGTGCCTTGTGCGTTGGGGACTTCTGATAGTTTAACTACTTTAACAACCTTTAGAGATTCTCCTATTGATAGTATGGCGAGCCTGTTGCCTGGCTTTCGGAAAGGTAGTAGTGACAATGAATTTACTTTTACAGTGCTCGTAAAAAAAGGGGATAATATTATTGATGATTTCAATCTTTCTAAACCAATAACAATAATAAAAATAGATGTTGAAGGTTTTGAAGCTGATGTTTTGGCTGGTTTAGTGCAGACAATAAAGAAATATAAACCATTGCTAATCATGGAAGTGCTTCCTCACAACAATATTCCGGCAAGGGTGACTCAACAAGAAAAATTAGACTTGTTAGTTTCTGAATTAGCGTATAAAGTATCACAAATAGATATTGCCTCCGGAAATGTGAAGCAGGTTGATAGCTTTCTTCAAAATTTAGACCAGGTAGCTTTATCTAATTATGTTTTAGCACCTAATTGGTTATGATGTAATGTGCATCTTGTTGTTGCTTTTCTAAATTCTTATGGTTTCCATTATTTTACCTGCTTATAATGCGGCCCCTTTTATAGAGGAAGCTGTTAACTCAGTTCTGCAGCAAACTCATGAAAATTGGGAGCTTCTTATAATTGATGATGGAAGTACAGATGAAACAAGTTCAATAATTAAAAAGTATCTGGGTGATACGCGAGTTAAATATTATAGCCAAGTAAACAGAGGAGTCAGTGCAGCTCGAAATTTAGGACTAGTTAAGGCAGTAGGAAATTACATTTGTTTTTTAGATGCGGACGATTGAATGCCTCCTCATTCCTTAGCAGTCCGATTAAAATTATTTCTTGAAAAGCCAGGACTCCATTTTGTAGACGGAGTTGTAGTCCTTTTCGATGCTGACCTAAGGCAATCTATAGGTAGAAGATTCCAGACTTACAGGGGAAAAGCTTTGCCTGCCTTGCTTCGTCTGGATTCTAACTGTTTTTTTGGGCCTTCCTGGATGATAAGGTCAGAAGTAATAGGTCATGTCCGCTTTAAAGTAGGAATGACACATGCAGAAGATTTACTTTTTTTTATTGAATTGGCCAGAAAGGGAGGTGAATATGCATCAACATCTGAAGAAGCTCTTCATTATAGAGCCACCCCTAACAGTGCAATGAAGAATCTGAATGGGCTGGCAAAGGGTTATAGTCAATTATTTGTTGAAGTAAGAAAAATGAAGGAAGTAAAAAATCATCAATTATTTTACCTTTTTCTTAAAATTAAAAGGATCGTAGTTTTAAGTTGGTTTGCTGCAGGCGAATATCGAAAAGCCCTGCAATCACTTACCCAAATTCCATGAATATACTTTTTTTAGGATATTGGGGGGTAAGGGAAGGCTTGTCGGTAGCCACTATTTATCCACATTTAGAGGTGTTGAGCAGGTTCTCATCAATAGATAAAATAATCTACTGTTCTATTGAGCGAGGAAAAGCTGTGAATGCTCAAAGCTTTTCTTCACCTAAAGTACAGCATATTCCTTTGAACAGCTCTTCTAAGTTGGGGTTGTTAGCCAAGGTGTTTGATTTTACCTACTTCCCATGGAGATTGAAAAAATTAGTAGAGAAGTATGAAATAAACTTTCTGATATGCCGTGGTGCGCCTGCGGGGATTATAGGTCATATACTACATTCTCTAATAAACATACCTTACGCGGTAGAATCCTTTGAGCCGCATGCAGATTACATGCTTGAATCGGGTGTTTGGAATAAACGGGATCCTAGGTATTTGATTGAAAGATGGGGAGAGAAGGCTCAAAAAGAATCAGCAAAATTTTTGTTGCCGGTGGCAGAAGGATATCGGCAGAAGCTTATTTCTGAAGGTGTAAGGCCGGGTAAGCTTTTTACTCTCCCCTGTACTGTGGATACCAAGCAGTTTGCTTTTGATTCTGTTGAGCGATATAGAATCCGTCATCTGTTGAACTTGAAGGAAAATGATATTTGTGGTATTTATGTAGGGAAGTTTGGAGGATTATATTTTGATGAAGAGGCTTTTGAGCTTTTTCATCAGGCCTTCCAACAAATACCATTATTCTATCTAGTAATATTAAGTCCGGAGAATACTTCAGAGATAAGGAAGAAATGTGAAATAGTAAAATTGCCCATAGAAAGGGTGTTAATCAAAAGTGTCAGTCAAAAAGAAGTATCAGCGTTTCTTTCTGCTTCTGATTTTGGATTCGCATTGTATAAACCAGGGACATCGAAGAGATATCTTTCACCTATAAAAATAGGAGAGTATTGGGCGAGTGGATTGCCAGTAATATTGACTGAAGGCATAGGGGATGAAAGTAGACTTATTAAGCAAAATCATACACTGGGCATTTTATTAAATCAAAAATCTGTATTTTGCTTTGAAAAATTATTAGCTGTCATACAACGAAGAGATACACGTGATAACAATAGTAAACAGGCAAAAATACATAGAGGCAGAGAACGAATTTTCGAGGTTTACAATCAGATTTTTAAAACGTAGTATAGTTTTATTTGTACTTGTGTCTTTGTTGTTTTATTCAAAGCTATATTCACAAACTACTGTCTGTATTGGAGAAAATGTTGACATTGGCGCTGGTGCTATTGCAGATTCTGTCTATTGGGATTTTTGTCTTTCAGATATCCAGGCTTCACCTATGGTTAATGAACTAAATCAGTTTGGTAATAGTACAAATGCAGTGTTGGAGGGGCTGGATATATTTTTGTATAAAGGGGTCTGGCATGGCTTTGCAGTAAATAAAACGTCAAATAGGCTTTATTTCCTTTCTTTTAAGGATGGTATAGAACAACTCCCTGTCCTATTAGAGATAGGAAACCCACTTTCATTACTAAATGCGCCAACAGGTGTTAAATTTTTATCGACTGCTGAGTCAAATTATTTATTTGTTACTAATGCCGGAGATAATACATTGGTGCGATTTCGGTTAGATGAAACTTTGGAAGTAACTGAGGGAGATAAACTTAATTTTGGTAATTACCTAAATCAACCAAATGCAATTGATGGGTTACGTTATGATAACGGTTGGATTTTAGGAATAGTAAATACAGGAAATAATTCCTTGATTTCTGCAACACTTTCTTCTCTGGATGTGCCTGCGGATGAGGTTACGGTTCAGCAGTCTCCTTCTACGTTTAAAACCCCATTAGATATTCATGCAATTTATAATTCCACCCATGATATAGTAGAATTTTATGTGGCAACTTATTTAGATCGTGTTAAAAAAGTATCTTTTGCAGGAAACTTTGGGGTTACTGAACAGGTAGCTACATTATCTACACCATCTAGTATTTTTAAAGTTGCAGAAAGTAACAATCCAAGGTTGTTTTATGTGCGAAATGGCCGCTTGGTAAGACAAGTTGAAGGCGGAGATTTCTCTTTAAATGCAACATTGGGTTTTCCTTTAAATACAAATAATCAATTAAAGTTTATTTATTCTCCTCCCTACTATTATGCTTTTACTATTGCTTCTCCTACAGGTGAGCCGTCTAGACTTTATCGGTTAGATTTTAAGGAAAACTGTAACAATGGATTGCCAGATGGAATAAATGGGCAGGATTCGGTTATAAATTTTAATCAGGCTGGAGATTATACTGTTGGGATTACAAAATATCTTAATGGAAACATGGATACAACCTACCATGCATTAACAGTAGTTGATCAGCAAGCCCCGCAGGCACAAATACTCCAGACAGAAAATCAGTGCCTCACCAACCCAATTGCCCTACAATCTGAAAACCTCACCCCAGACCAAAGCATCACTTCCTACACCTGGACCTTCCCAGATGGTACCCAACAGCATACCGCCGAAGCCAGCTACCAATTCACAGAACCTGGCAAGTACAAAGTACGGCTGGATGTAGAAAGTGACAATTCCTGTGGCAACTTCTTTGAAAAAGAAATAGCCGTCTACCCCGAGCCACAGGCGGCCTATGAGCTATCGGAAACAATGGTATGCTCCAATGCAGTCATTAATTTTTCTAATACTACGGCCTATGAAGCCGACTCAGTAATTTCCTACAGCTGGGATTTTGGCGATGGCAATGCATCAGCAGAGGTCAGCCCGCAGCATCAGTTTGAAGAGGCAGGTACTTACACCGTTACCCTTTCGGCCAGCATTCCCGGCTGCACCTCAACCTCCACCCAAACCATTGAAGTACAGCAAGGACCGAAAACACTTTTTGCTGCAGCCAATGTGTGTACTGGAACAGCAGTGGCCTTCGACAACCAGACGACCGGGCAGAATATTTCAGGCTATCACTGGGACCTGGGCGATGGCACCTATTCCACCCTGGAAAACCCTGAACATGTGTATGATGCACCCGGCACTTACCTGGCCATGCTGCAGGCGGAGAATGCCCTGGGCTGTGAAACTTCTTTCACTCAAAGTGTGCGCGTGTATTCGCTGCCAGAGCCAGGCTTTAGCAGCAGTCCGGCTTGTGAGGGGAATTTGGTGCAGTTTACGGATGCAACGCTGGATGCAGATGGCAATATTATTGGCTGGGGCTGGGCATTTGAAATGCCGGATGGCACAACCCTTACGAGGAATGTACAAAATCCTGCAGTAACCTACAGCCAGGCAGGTAGCTATGAGGTGAGCCTGACAACCACCACCACCTGGGGCTGTAGTCAGACAGTCAAAGAAACAGTGGTGGTTGCCCCGATGCCTGAGCCGGTAATTGGTTTTGCAGGTGCCTGTGCCGGTAGCTCGGCTGTGGTCGCTGATATGACAAATACCGGCAGCCTGGCGGTTCAGTCCTGGTACTGGAAGGTGGGGAATGAAGTGTTCACCGACAGCGCCTTTAACTTCCATTTTGCAGAAGCAGGAACCTATGAAGTTTTTCTGCAGCTGAACTTAAACAATGGCTGCAGTGTGCAGGGAACCAGGCAGATTGTGATTGAGCCGCTTCCTGCAGTCGATTTTGCCTTTAGCGGGGCCTGCGTGGGGCAGCTTGCCCGCCTGGAAGCACTGACGCCTGCGGCTGAATATAGGTGGACTATTGAGGGGGAGAGCATTGCGGCGAAGGGTCCGGTTGTAGAACATGTATTCCTTAAGGAAGGGACTTATGAGGCCACCTTAAGGGTGTTCGATGAGCAGGGATGCTCCAACACGCTGAGTAAGGAAATTTTAGTTGGTCAGCCGCCTGTTGCCGCTTTTAGCGCGGACCGCTTGCGAGGGGTGGCTCCTTTTAACGTGCACTTCCGTAACCAGTCGGAAGGAGCAGTGGCTTTCCGCTGGCTATTTGGCGACCAGCAGCAGAGCAGTAGCAGCCTGGCGAATCCTGCTTTTACATTTACAGAAGTAGGCGATTATGTTGTTCAGCTGGTGGCTTATAACGAGGCGGGATGCGCCGATACGACCAGTCAAAAGCTGTCGGTCCTGAACCCGAGCTACGATGTTGCCCTAAGCAGCCTTCATCAAATAAGCGACAATGGCCGGATGCAGCTGGTGCTCGGACTGGAAAATAAAGGAACCATTCGCGTAAGTGATATGGAGTTAGAAGTTATCCTGAATAACGAATTTACGCTGCGGGAACAGTTTATCGATACCCTCGAAATTGGAGAGCAGCGGAACTATGCCCTCCATATGCAGCTGGATGAAAAGGGAGGACGGAAGCTGAAGTTTATTTGTATCCGGCTGAAGCCTAAGCTGAGCCTGGTGCCGGAGGAGCTGTCTGTGCTTAACAATGAAAAGTGCCTGAATTTTGAGCAGGCTTTTATTATGCAGGCGCCGCACCCCAATCCGGGTACCACCGAGCTTATGTTGAGCTTCCTGTTGCCTGATTCCGGCGGTTCGGTTGCAGTGGAAATATATTCTGCACAGGGGAAACTGGTGCAGAAAGGGGAGCTAAAGGAGATGAAAGCAGGCTTAAATGAGCAACTGCTCGATATTCGGGGGTTGGGCAAAGGAATGTATTACCTCCGCTGTCGCTATGGAAATGAACAGCATAGCTACCGGATTGTAAAAAATTAATAGGTTTCCTCGTAGAGACGCAACATTTTGCGTCTCCACCCAATCGGTGCAACATTTTGCGTCTCCACCCAATCGGTGCAATATTTTGCGTCTCCACCCCTGTCGGTGCAATATTTTGCAAAGAATTGCCGGAAAAAAGAACAGCAGGACGTGCCATCTTATTGATATTCATGGCATCGACCAGCTAATGGAGACCGTAATATTTGGATTTCAAATTCAATTTAAAATTCCGGTTCCATCCAGATTTGAGACGCAATATTTTGCGTCTCTACGAAAGAATAATGTTTTCCATCATATAGCTTTCGTGTGAAATCGGTCGCTGGCCCAGGTGGCGGGGTTGTTTCTGATGTATGCCCGGATATTCTTTAAACTCTTTTCTGTGCGGATAATGTACATCCTCAACATCTTTATCAATCTTAAAAATCTCTATTCTTATTTTATTAAAATATAATACACACTTAATAAAAAATTAAAACCTATATACTAACTTACAACAAAGTTTTCTAAGCAAAAAAACTTTCTATCAACAAATATACATCTCTCATTCCAGCTTTTTTTACTTTATAAAGAAGTTCAACTCAAGCTAGAACTCTCTAGCACTCTACTTTATATAGCTATACTTTTCTATCTCTTTCAGTACAGAACTAGTATTCCTATAAATTGAATACTCAACAGATGCCAGGTTAAAACTCTAAAGACAGACTGAAGCTTCGTGTATTAAGTCTCTGCTCTAAAGCGATGCTATCTGTTTCTTCTTCAACCCGCTACTTTCTTTACTAGCAGCCTTGTGATATGCGCTGCGTTATTTACTCTCTAACCTTCCTAGTGACCAATTCTCTAAAACAGAACCCACTGAGCTGCGATGTATTTATTTTTATTGGTAAAGCAGACAATCAGCTTCGCCTTCTGCAGTGGGACAGAGATAGGTATGCCCTCTATATTAAACTCCTGGAGCGAGGTACTTTTGAAAGACCTGCAGGAGATAAACATCAGCTGAGCCCTCAGGAGCTCATGCTCATTCTGCAGAGCATCAAGCTAAAATCCGTACAGCACAGAAAGCGATACTCAGCTCCGGCGAGTCCTTAACCAGAGAGTGAAAATGTGGATAAAAAGCAGGCTTATTGTGCATAAAAACAGCCTTAGAAACGTATATGAGCGGTTTTTTTGTTGTATTTTTATTCTATGACAAACCCTCAGCCAGACTATAAACTTCTCTATGAAGAGAGCCAAAAAAGACTGGCTGTGGCAGAAACAGAAACCTCTATAGCTCAGCAACAGCTTCGAGAGCTGAAACAGAAACTGCACCTTGCCTTATTGGAAGCCAATGGTTTAAGGCGAAAGCTTTTTGGTATCAAAAGTGACAACAGAGTTACCAAAGCCAGTGAAGGCCAGCTCGACCTTTTTGCCCTGAGCGCCACTGCTGAAGATATTGCTCAATCCGAAGAAAAGCTCCAAAAAGAAGTTCAGGAAGTAAACCAGCAGCAGGAAAAGGCTGCAGAAAAAAGAAAGCGTGCGCCCCGCACTGCTTCCAGAATGGTATTGCCTGACACCCTGGAAAGAGAAGAAGTAATCCTTGACCCACAGAGTGACCTCTCCAACTATGCTGTCATTGGTGAGGAGGTGACCGAAGTACTGGTATTAGTGCCAGCTTCTTTCAAGGTAAAGAGAATCATCCGCAGGAAATGGGCCCTGAAAGATAGCACCGAGCTGGAAAGCAAAGAGGTTCTGATTGCTCCAATACCGTCGAGAACCGTAAAGCGGGGCTCTTTGATGAATCCCTGCTGGCTCACCTGCTCATCAGCAAGTACATTGACCATCTTCCGCTGCACCGACAGATAAAGATGTTCCAAAGAGCAGGCATCCACCTTCCGGCCTCCACACTCTCAGACAATACGGCTGCAGTCTGCCAGGCATTGCTTCCGCTTTACCTGGCGCTGAAAAGAGAACTTTTAGCCAACCTGTACCTGCAGGCTGACGAACCACTATCAGTGTACTCAAAAGCGAAAAGAAAGACGCCTGCCATTTAGGCTACTACTGGGCTGTGCATGCCCCGGTAGACGGTTTGGTGTTGTTCGAGTATCAGCCTGGTCGTGACCAGGAAGGCCCTCGCAAACTCTTCCAGAGGTTTACAGGCGTTGTGCAGTCAGATGGCTATAGTGTCTATCAGGCTCTATTCAAGAACAGCCAGACAGTAAATCAGCTTTATTGCATGGCCCATATCAGAAGAAAGTTCGATGAGGCTTTTGACTATGATAAGGAACGTGCGGGCTATGCGGTCAAACAAATAGCCAGGCTCTACGGGATTGAGAAATACATCCGAGAAGCTGACCCTCAGCTTACAGAGACGCAGATAGTAGAAAAAAGAATGGAGGAGGCTACGCCAATCCTTCATGAGCTGAAAGCCTGGATGCTGGCAGAATATCCAAAGGTACTGCCTAAAAGCCCCGTAGGCAAAGCCCTGGCTTATGCCTTAAGCCTGTGGGACAATATGCATTACTACACCCTGCATAGGCACCTGCAGATTGACAACAATGCAATAGAGAATGCAATCCGGCCCATTGCTTTAGGCAGAAAGAATTATCTGTTTGCCGGCACGCATGAAACAGCACAGAATGCTGCCATGATATACTCTCTGTTTGCTACCTGCAAAAAACATAATGTCAATGAACAGGAGTGGCTCACTGATGTACTCCAAAAAATGAATGACCCTGAATACGAAGGAAAGTTCTCTGACCTGCTTCCACACCGCTGGAAAAGGCAAAAGACCTCCTCCTTGTAATCATACACTAAACATCAAAAGGTTGAGCGAATGCTTAGGATTATGGTCGTGGTAGCGGCTTTGCCATGTGAAGGGAATTTGATGCGTAGTGGCATATGTTTTTACCGCCGCTTTGTAGCCACGGATAATAGCCGCCAGGTTCCCGGACTGCGGCCCGAAAGCATTTTGCTGCCAGTTGTGGTAAGCAGGTTTATTGATAAAAAGGATTCCATGAACATGATTCGGCATCACCACAAATTCATCCAGTTCGATGAAGGGGTAGTGGTCCGGAATTTCAGACCAGTATTTAAAGGCAACCCGCCCAATTTCCGTCAACCCCCGTAGAGACGCAATATTTTGCGTCTCCATTCCAGTTGGTGCAATATTTTGCGTCTCCATTCCAGTTGGTGCAATATTTTGCGTCTCCATTCCAGTTGGTGCAATATTTTGCGTCTCCATTCCAGTTGGTGCAATATTTTGCGTCTCCATTCCAGTCGATGCCCTATTTTGCGTCTCCATTCCGGTTGATGCCATATTTTGCGTCTCCATTCCAGTCGGCAAGATGTTTCCGAAATAAGGGTGCCTGTTTTGTGTACAGATGGTTATAAAATACAAGCCGTTGGAACCATAATCCCAATGCGGAAGCCTGCTGCTGGCAATCCGGTATTTCTCTTTAAATTTATCCATGGCGAAAATACCCGCTTTGTGTCTGCCTGGCGCTATTCAATATAATATACAATGTTTCGGGATTTAATACCATTTGAATTTTAACTTCTGGTCGAATGGAGACGCAAAATGTTTTGTTTTTTAAGGTCACCTTCCCATTTTTACAAAATTTGCAGCCACTTATCATTAAATAACATAAGAAAAATAAAATTTATTGTAGGGTTTCTAGTTATATAGCTAAATTTGCAGCCAATATCAACAACTCGGAATTAATGAGCATTAAACTCGATCAGATAGACCGTAAAATTCTGGATATTTTGCAGAAAAACGCCAAAATAACCAACGCACAACTTTCTAAAGAAATTGGTCTTTCGCCTGCACCCACCCTGGAGCGGGTTAAAAAGCTGGAGCAAACCGGCATTATTAAAAGCTACCATGCCCGCCTCGACCCGAATAAAATCGGTATGGGGGTTTCTACCTTTGTGCATGTTTCCTTAAAAGGGCACAACAAAGAAAATATCAATGCTTTCCTGGCCGCCATCAATACGATAGATGAAATTATTGAGTGCCACCACATTACCGGCACCGGCGATTTTATTTTAAAAGTAATTGCCAAAGATATTTCTTCTTACCAGAACCTGATGCTTGAAAAAGTAAGTGAAATTGCTGTGGTGGATAATATGCAATCCATGGTAATTCTTTCCACCTTCAAAGATAGCAAGAGCATGCCTATTCCTTAAAGGCTCAAAGCTGTTAACGATAAATAAAAAGTCTTTGTAAGTAATACAAAGACTTTTTTTTATTTTTTGGGTTGAAGCATTGTATCTTTGAAGCCGGATAGCGGAAAGCGGCCTGGAAGGGGCTAGTTTACAGGGATTTGCTTTTAAGAAGAAATGGCAGTTCCTGTTCCTTTCAATGGGTTTTCCTTAACACATATATGCGATGCCACACAATAATCTGGTGCTTGATAAAGCGCAAATCAGTCAGAAGATAAAGCGTATTGCTTACGAAATATACGAAAATAATTACGAGGAACCGGGACTGGTAATTGCAGGTATTGCCGGGCAGGGCTATTTGTTTGCTGAAATGCTGGAAGAACAATTCCGGGCAATTTCAGGCAAAAAAGTTGAATTGCTAAAAATTAGCCTGGATAAGCTTGCGCCGGCACAGTCGGCCATTGAGCTTAGCCACCCTGCAGCCGCTTTTGAAGGCAAAGCCATAGTGCTGGCCGACGATGTGCTAAATACCGGCCGCACCCTGGCGTACAGCCTGCAGCCCTTTTTAAACAGTCGTATTAAAAAGCTTGAGATTGCCGTTCTGGTAAACCGGAGCCACACCACTTTTCCTGTGCAGGCAAAATATACAGGCTATGAGCTTGCCACTACCCTTAGCGAGCATATTGAGGTAGTGCTCTCCGGAGAAGAACAGGCGGTCTACCTCCGCTAGCCAGCCAAAATTGATTTTCAATCGTTTTATTTCACATAATTAGTAATGGAAGATTTGTTCGTGTATGTTGACCAGCTGAAAGAGGTGGTGATTATTTATGGAGTGCAGCTGGTATTGGCAGTGGCTTTTTTGATTTTTGGCTGGTGGGGAATTAAGCGTGTGGTGCACCTGATTTCAAACCTGATGGTAAAGCGTGGGGTGGATGAGTCTTTACAGCCCTTCCTGCTGAGCATTATCAGCATTGCCCTTAAGGTGGTACTTATTTTGAGTGTAATTTCTCAGCTGGGCGTGCCGACCGCTTCTTTCCTGGCCGTTTTGGGTTCTGCCGGCCTGGCTATAGGCCTGGCCTTGCAGGGTAGCTTGTCGAACTTTGCAGGTGGAGTACTTATCCTCACCGTTAAGCCTTTCCGGAAAGGCGATTTTATTCAGGCCATGAGTGTTTCCGGAACCGTGCACCTCATTCACCTGCTGAATACAGTGCTGAAAACGCCGGATGGCCAGCTTGTATTTATTCCGAATGGCCAGTTGGCCGGCGCTACCATTACCAACTTTTCTGCAGAGCCTACGCGCAGGCTGGTTATCAATTTTGGCATTAGCTATGGCGATGACATAGCCAAAGCCAAGGCTATCATTCAGGAGGAAGTGGAGGCCGACGCGCGGGTGCTTAAAGATCCGCTGCCTAGCATTGTAGTAAATGCTTTGGGCGATAATGCAGTAAATGTAGCTATGCGTGTTTGGACCTCCACGGCCGATTACTGGGCGGTAAATTTTGAGCTTCATGAGAAGGTGAAAAGCCACTTTGATCGCGAAGGAATCACAATTCCTTTTCCTCAGCGCGACATTCATGTATACCAACACCAGGCCGGCTTCCAGGAGGTGTTAAAGTAATACTTTAAATATTTTAGGCGGGAAAGTAGGATTTATCGATCCGGCTGGCTAATTTAATTGTTCTGCAGTAGATAAAAACAGGTCGGAATCCTGTTTAGTCCTATTTCCGGTCAAAATATTACACTGCAATAATTTAAGATATTTTATCTCAATTGGCTGCTGTGCTTTGCCTACTTTTAGGATGGATACCCTGCTTAATAAAGTAGTGCTTTAAAGCTGAAGGCGGGGAAATTGTAGCGGTTTATGGAACATAGCTTATCTGCAGACAGTCGGGAGGATGAAGTGAAAGCTTTGCGAAAGAAAGTAAAGCAGCTTTCCGAAACCCTCAAAATTAAAACAGAGAGCGAAAGAAAGGTAAGGGATCAGCTGCAAAAGTATGAGCTTGCTGCCAATGGGGCGAACGATGGCCTGTGGGACTGGAACATGATTACCAATGAGGTTTTTATGTCGGAGCCCTGGAAGAGGATGCTTGGCTATACCAATGAGGAGATTACAGAATCGCCTTTTGCCTGGGAAAACCTGCTCCACCCCGACGATCAGGCACAGGCAGTGGAGGCTTTCTATGGGTACATTAAAGGAGAAAGCACCGAGTATAATGTAGCTTTCCGGATGCGGCATAAAAACGGAAGCTACAAATGGATAAACTCCAAGGGTACTGTTTTACGCGATAAGGCCGGCAGGCCGTACCGTATTTCAGGTTCGCACACTGACATAACAGAACGAAAAATGGCTGAGGAAGCTTTGATACAGAGTGAGCAAAAGTACAGGAATTTGTTCGAGAATTCGCTGGTAGGCATGTTTCGTGCCGATGTACGCACTGGTGAAATCCTGGAGGCAAATGGCAAGGCCTGGGAAATATTTGGTCTGGAACCGCAAAAAGGCGTAGTTCTAAAAGACTTTTTTACAAACGAAGAAGAGCACGAAGGAACCTTAAAAGGAATCCTGCGCAATACTATAATTGAAAACCAGGAACTGCAGGTAAAGCGCTGGGATGGCGGCCTGCTGTGGGTATCGCTCTCGGCTTGTTATTACCCCAACGAAGGGTTTCTGGAATGTGTGCTGAAAGATGTTACAGAAACCAAGCAAAACCTGCTGGAGCTACAGAAGGTTAATTTTGAGCTCGACAACTTCGTATATCATGCCTCACATGACCTCCGCTCGCCGCTTCGCTCCATCCTTGGTCTCATCAATATTCTGCGCATCGAAACCAATGAAAAAGACAAGCAGAATGTGGTAGATATGATTGAAGGAAGCATTAAGCGACTCGATAACCTGGTGATGGACCTGCTGAGTATGAGCAGGAACAACCGGATTAACGACCAGCACGCATCTATTAATTTTATGAATGAAATTAACTATTCGTTCACGAACTTTTACCATGTAGCCGATGCCCAAAACCTGAACATAACCACTAAAGTGAATCATAGTGTCCCTTTTGTTTCAGATGTAACCCGCATCCGCATTATTCTGAACAACCTCATTTCTAACGCCATCAAGTACCGCAGCTACAACAGGGAGCGCTCTTTCATTCACATTAATGTAGAAGTAACAGAAAAAGAAGCTGTTTTTGCTATTGAAGACAATGGCGAAGGAATTCCGGCAAGCAAACTGTCGTCGATATTTGATATGTTCGTAAGGGCTTCTGAAAGCAGCGAAGGATCGGGCCTGGGTTTGTATATTGTTAAAAATGTACTGGAAAAGCTGCAGGGCGATATTACGGTAGATTCTGCAGAAGACGTGGGAACAAAATTTGTGGTTACTATTCCTAATAGTTATTCAAAGACGGGTAAAGTGGGCTAATGTCCCGGCTAATTGTTCTCAAAATCGGAGCGCTTTTGCCAGCTCCTTCCTGTAATAAAACTTCAGCACTCGCACAGAGTGCTTTTTTTGTGCCTTTTGTAGTCCACAAATCTTTTTCGTTTAGAAGGCAAAAACCAAAAATGTCTGTTATCTTGTTCAGACTTTTACAGGAGCCCGGGAAGGGGCTTTATCAATGTGCAACCTTCAATATTTTTTGAGGTGCGGAAATTTACTTTTGTCTTACTGTAAAAGATATTTAAATTGCAGCTATGTCAGTGCATAAAAACAATATCAAGAAAGTAACAACCCATCAGTTACAGGAAATGAAAAGCCGTGGCGAGAAAATTTCGATGCTCACTGCTTACGATTTTTCCATGGCGCGCATCCTCGATGCCAGCGGCATTGATGTGCTCCTGGTGGGCGATTCGGCCTCTAATGTAATGGCCGGCAACGAAACCACGCTTCCTATTACGCTCGACCACATGATATGGCACGCCACCAGCGTGGTTAAAGCCGTGGAACGTGCCCTGGTGGTGGTCGACATCCCTTTTGGTAGCTATCAGGCAAATTCTTCTGAAGCTTTGCGCTCGGCCATCCGGATTATGAAGGAGTCGGGCGCTCATGCCGTAAAGGTAGAAGGAGGCAGTGAAATCCGGGAATCGGTGGTGCGAATAATCAGTGCCGGCGTACCTGTAATGGGGCACCTGGGGCTTACGCCGCAGTCTATTTATAAATTTGGTACCTACAGTGTACGGGCAAAAGAAGAGGCAGAAGCAGAAAAGCTGATAGAAGATGCTATTATGCTGGAGGAAAGTGGCTGTTTTGCCCTGGTGCTGGAAAAAATACCTGCGAAGCTGGCCGAAGCAGTTGCCACCAAGCTCCGCATCCCTGTCATTGGCATTGGTGCCGGCGGTGAAATCGATGGGCAGGTACTGGTGGTGCACGATATGCTGGGCATTACCAAAGACTTTAAGCCTCGTTTCCTGCGCCGCTATGCCGACCTTAACACCATTATTACCGACGCGGTAACCAATTATATTGCCGATGTAAAATCCAGGAACTTCCCGAACGAAAAAGAAAGTTACTAAATATGAAAATGTGTGAATTTGAAAATTCACATAGCGTTCCTATTTATTAAGTAGTAGGACACATTTAATTTGAAGGAAAAATGCCGATTTTGTCATCCTGAGGAACGCGGACGCCGCGCGGAAGGATCTTTCCAATAAAATGGCTCCTAAGGAGCTTCATACTGCGAAAGATGCCGCAGCGGCGTACCGTTTCCTTTGTCAGCATGACAAGGCTGGCTGTTAAGGTTAAATTAAATAGGTCCACTTACTTACCATATATTAAAGTACTGACTTTTTATTTTTTTACTGCTGGTTGAGAAGGCTTTTTAGCCTGAGCCATTTAAAGCGAAATAAATAATTGAACTACACCGCCCGGCAGTGTTACATCCTAAACTAAAATAAGAAAATGACTATACAAGCATCAAAAATTATTTACACCCTCACAGACGAAGCACCTGCATTAGCCACTTATTCTTTGCTGCCCATTGTGCAGACTTTTACCCAAACAGCAGGTATCGACGTAGAAACCCGGGATATCTCACTTGCCGGCAGAATTATTGCTACTTTTCCGGAAAATCTGACCGAAAGCCAGAAGCAGGGTGATGATTTGGCCTATTTGGGAGAACTGGCCAAAACACCGGAAGCAAACATTATTAAACTGCCAAATATAAGCGCTTCCATTCCGCAGCTGAATGCGGCCATTAAAGAATTGCAGACCCAGGGGTATAAAATTCCTGACTACCCATCGGAGCCTAAGAACGATGCAGAAAAAGAAACGAAAGCCCGCTACGCCAAAGTACTTGGTAGCGCAGTAAACCCGGTTTTAAGAGAAGGGAACTCCGACCGCCGGGTGGCTGAGCCTGTAAAAGAATACGCCAAAAAGAACCCGCACTCCATGGGCGAGTGGAGCTCCGATTCCAAATCGCATGTAGCGCATATGACCGGCAATGATTTCTACGGCAGCGAAAAGTCTGTTGTGGTAGATAGAGCAGGCGATGTTAAAATAGAGTTTGTTGGTGCCAATGGAAGTGCAAAAACACTGAAAGAAAAAACTTCCCTGAAAGAGGGCGAAGTAATAGATGCAGCTGTAATGAGCAGCAAAGCCCTGCGCGCTTTCCTTGAAAAGGAAATAGAGGAGGCAAAAGAAGAAGGTGTTTTGTTGTCGCTGCACCTGAAAGCCACCATGATGAAAGTGTCGGACCCGATTATGTTCGGGCATGCCGTTACGGTTTATTTTAAAGAGGTATTTGATAAACATGCAGCTACTTTCGAGAAAATTGGCGTAGACCCAAACAATGGAATGGGCGACCTGTATGCAAAAATTAAAGAGCTGCCTGAAGGCCAGCGCGCAGCAATAGAAGCCGACATCGAGGAAGTATATAAGAAGCGCCCTGAGCTGGCGATGGTAAATTCCGATAAGGGAATCACCAATCTGCACGTACCAAGCGATGTAATTATCGATGCTTCTATGCCGGCGGCCATCCGTTCATCCGGAAAAATGTGGGGCCCCGATGGTGAGCTGCACGACACCAAAGCCATTATCCCCGACCGCAGCTATGCGGGTATTTACCAGGAGGTAATTAAATTCCATAAAGAAAATGGCGCCTTTGATGTAACGACCATGGGTACGGTGCCTAATATCGGGCTAATGGCGCAAAAGGCAGAAGAGTATGGCTCGCACGACAAAACCTTTGAAATGACTGAAGGCGGTACGGTACGCGTAGTGGATGCTTCCGGCAATACCCTGCTTGAGCAAAAGGTGGAAGAAGGCGATATCTTCAGAATGTGCCAGACGAAAGACCTGCCAATTCAAGACTGGGTGAAACTGGCCGTTACGCGGGCACGGGCAACGAATACGCCTGCTATTTTCTGGCTGGATAAAAACCGGGCGCATGATAGAAACCTCATTGAAAAAGTAAACACTTACCTGAAAGATCATGATACCCAGGGGCTGGATATCCGGATTATGTCGCCGGTAGAGGCCATGCGCTATACCTGTGAGCGGGCAAAAGCGGGCAAAGATACTATTTCTGTTACCGGTAACGTATTGCGCGATTACCTCACAGACCTGTTCCCGATTCTTGAACTGGGCACCAGTGCAAAAATGCTATCCATTGTTCCTCTTTTGGCAGGAGGCGGCCTGTTCGAAACAGGGGCAGGTGGTTCAGCACCCAAACATGTTCAGCAGTTTGTAGAAGAAAACCATTTAAGATGGGATTCCCTGGGCGAATTTCTTGCACTCGCAGTTTCGCTGGAAGATATGGCGGAGAAATCTGGCAATGACAGGCTAAAAGTGCTGGCAGAAGCCCTGAACAAGGCCAATGGTAAATTCCTCGATAACGACAAATCTCCTTCCCGCAAAGTAGGGGAGCTCGACAACCGTGGCAGCCATTTCTACCTTGCTTTATACTGGGCACAGGCAATGGCTGAGCAAAGCAAAAACGAGGCGCTGAAAACAAAATTCTCGAAACTGGCAAAGGAGCTTAGCGAGAACGAAGACAAAATTGTGGACGAGCTGAATTCCGCACAGGGCAAAGCCATCGATTTGGGCGGTTACTACCATCCGGATGCGCAGAAAATGGAAAGCGCCATGCGGCCAAGTGCCACTTTAAATTCGATTCTGAAGAACTTTTAACATATACTGGCAAGGAGGGATACAACACCTGGTTGGGCCTGCTGGAAAGGTTGTGTGAAAAGGAACCATCCGGATCCACTGTTATTGCGAACCCTGAAGCCTTTTTTGCGGAAGGGTGAAGCAATGTGCCGGCTACTGGCACCAGGAAAAGCCTCTGTCACCGCATTGCGAAATGTGAAGGCACTACTGATTAGTTTATGTGCCTCCTGTTTAAAGTAAACAGCATCTGAAAGGCTGCCAGAGTTCAATTGCTCTGGCAGCCTTTTTTATTATCCTTCACTAATATACCGCCAGGCTCCGGCCTCGGTTAATCATCAAGCGGCTTCCAGCCTTCAAAGAAAGTTAATTAGACTTTATAAAAAATAGGGTAAAGGAGCGTTTGGCTTAAAACAGTGGTTCTGAAAAATACTATTCATTTTATCCTTAAGCTCGAGCCACCATTGGAAAGGCACAAGGCAATCCACGAGCTATCGGGGCATTACAAATTTGGTAAAAGGCACTACGTTAACATTCGAGTCTTGCGGCCAAAGTAAAATAAGCATGAAAAGCTGACCAGAGTTTAATTTTTCATAGACAGTTCTTTTTTTAATTCATACACCCACTCCACCAGCCAGTAAAAGGCGCTATTATTTCCGGGCATTCCTCCCTATATTTGTTCAGAAGCGACAATAAATGATACAGCCAGCATTATCTGCTTTTGGGGAAATACTCCTTTTTATCATTGGAGCGCATGGTGTTCGTCCTTGGCGGACTACTTACCGCCCGGCTCATACGGCCCCACCGGCCCAATGTGGAGAAGCTTTCCACCTACGAATCGGGCGAGGAGCCTGTAGGAACTGCCTGGGGGCAGTTTAATGTCCGTTTTTATATTGTGGCGCTGGTTTTTATTCTCTTCGATGTAGAACTTGTTTTTCTTTTTCCCTGGGCGACTGTTTTCGGGCAAAAGGAGCTTATAGCGGCAACCGATGGCCTGTGGGGCTGGTTTGCCCTTAGCGAAATGTTTCTTTTTATAGCCATTCTTGCTTTAGGCCTTGCGTATGTGTGGGCAAAGGGCTACCTGAACTGGGAAAAGCCGGAGGAGATGAAATCGACCTACAAAGGGGTTGTGCCGAAGGAATTGTACGACAAAGTAAATAAGAGAAGCTAGAGATTTGAAAGCAGAACTTCATTATACGCTTTCTAAAATCTCTGACTTCCAACATCTAACCTCAAAAAAATATGGGACTTTTAGATCAGCAGTTTGGAAAAGGGGGCGTAATGGTTACCCGGGTGGATGATCTCATCAACTGGGCCCGCCTGTCTTCTCTATGGCCCATGGGCTTCGGCCTGGCCTGCTGCGCCATTGAAATGATGGGTGCCTTTGCTTCGGGCTATGATTTTGACCGGCTGGGCGTTTTTCCGCGGCCCAGTCCCCGGCAATCCGATGTAATGATAGTGGCAGGTACGGTAACTTTTAAAATGGCCGATCGCCTGCGCCGCCTCTACGAACAAATGGCTGAACCCCGCTACGTAATTTCTATGGGAGGCTGCAGTAACTGCGGCGGGCCTTACTGGCAGCATGGGTACCATGTGGTAAAGGGGGTAGATCGTATCGTGCCGGTGGATGTTTACGTACCCGGCTGTCCGCCCCGGCCCGAGGCGCTTATAGGAGGTGTTTTAAAGCTTCAGGAAAAAATAAGGCAGGAAAGCTTGATGGCACCCACAGCACTGGAACGTATTATGCAGCAAAAAGGAATTGCCGTATCATGAGCAAGTTCGAGCAAATTTACCAACACCTGCTTGCCCGCTTTGGGGAAGAAATTATTACAGGTACTGATGAAAATTGTACGCCCAAAGCTGTATTAGTGAAGCCGGAGGCCATTGCAGTGGTATGCGCAGAGCTGCACCAATGGGAGGAGACTTATTTTGACCAGTTGAGCTGTTTAACCGGCCTGGATGAAGGGCCCGAAGCCGGAAAGATGGAGGTAATATACAATCTTTATTCCATTCCTTTTAACCTGCAGCTCACGCTAAAAGTAAGCTTAGCACGGAATAACAGTTCCGAAGACAGGGTGCCTGAATTGCCCTCCCTAAGCCACATCTGGCGCACTGCCGACTGGCACGAACGCGAAGTTTTCGACCTCCTGGGCATCCACTTTTCCAGCCATCCCGACCTGCGCCGCATCCTGCTGCCAACCGACTGGCAGGGCCACCCCCTCCGTAAAGATTATAAGGAGCAGGCGTATTACCATGGCATAAAGGTGAGTAGTTAGACGGGAGATATGGGACGGGAGACGTGAGATATGAGACGGGAGATATGAGATAAGAGTAGCTTACGAAGGTGATAACTTCATACCCCATACCCCATACCCCATACCCCACACCTCATACCTCAGACCCCATACACATCAGCACATCAACAAATTAGCACATTAATAAATGGCCAATCCTGTTCAGTACCAGTACGACCCGCAGCACTTCCAAAATTCAGCGCCGACCAAATATAAGGAACGGCCGATCTGAAAAGGGGGGAAATGATTATCAATATCGGGCCGCAGCACCCTTCCACCCACGGGGTTTTGCGCCTGGAGGTAGTTACGGATGGAGAACAGATTGTACGGATGTAGTGCCGCACATGGGCTACCTGCACCGCTGTTTTGAAAAGCATGCCGAAAACCTGCCTTATAACCAGACCATTCCCTTTGTCGATCGGCTGGATTACCTGGCGTCCATGAACTCGGAGCATGTGTGGTGTTTAGGCGTGGAAAGAATGCTGGGGATTAGCGACACAAATTCCAAAACGGGTAGAGTACATCCGGGTGCTGGTGGCTGAGTTGAACCGCCTGGCCTCCCATTTTGTAGCCCTTGGTACTTATGCCATGGACATTGGCGCTTTTACGCCTTTCTTGTGGATCATGCGCGACCGGGAACATATCCAGCGCCTGCTGGAGTGGATATCGGGTGCGCGCATGCTGTATAATTACATTTGGGTAGGAGGGGTTTATTACGACCTGCCGGTAGGGTTCGAGGAGCGTTGCCGGGAATTTGTCACTTACCTGAAGCCCAAACTTAAGCAGCTCGAAGAGATGGTGCTCTCCAATAAGATATTCATAGAGCGTACGGCAAAGGTAGGGGTTTTGCCGCTCGATTTGGCCATTAATTATGGCATTAGCGGGCCGATGCTGCGCGGCTCCGGCCTTAAGCACGATTTGCGCCGGGTTGATGGCTATTCTATATACCCCGAACTTGAATTTGATATCCCAATAGGAAAAGGAGAAATGGGAACCCAGGGCGACTGCTGGGATCGCAGCTGGGTGCGGGCGCGTGAGTGTGATGAATCGCTGCGGATGGTGGAGCAGTGCCTGGATCGCCTGCAGGGAGACATGAAACGAACACGGGACTTCGATCCGCGCGCGGCGGTACCTAAAAAGATCCGGCCTCCGAAAGGGGATTATTATATGCGGGGCGAAACCCCTAAAGGTGAATTGGGTTTCTTCTTTCGTGCCGATGGCCGCAGCGAGGTGCCCTTTCGCTGTAAAGCCCGATCTGCCTGCTTCGTTAACTTGTCGGTAATTAGTGAAATTAGCCGTGGCGCCATGCTTGCCGACCTAATTGCCATTATTGGCTCTATCGATCTTGTATTGGGAGAAGTAGATCGCTAGTGCCCGGAGAACTAATTAATTGACAGTTTGTCTGCCGCTCCAGTGGTGGCACGAACTTAAGGATAAGATGCTATAAGAGCTTTTTAGCTTGTTTCGTGCCACGGCCGGCAAAGGACTAAATAGTCAATTAATTCGTTCTAGTCGCACTAGCTGCTTAAACAGCAGGCTGAATTACTGGTTAATCCTGTGAAGGAATGGAGAAAAGCCTCAAAGAGCAGGCAGGTAATCGAGCGTTTTAAAAGAAAAACTACATTGGGGAGCAGGGACAGCTTAATATTCAAGCCCGGGCTGAAGGTTGTCGTTCTAAGCCTGGGGCCTATTGGGAACTCCTTGAGACAAAAGTTGCCTGAAAGCGGTGGCAGTGGAGCATTCCTGGTGAATTGGGGAAATTTTTTAGCACGAACCCGCCAAGGTGGTCTGGCCAGTGCTGGCTGCCTTTGCATGGGTATTTCGAAACAGCCTAACTTATGAAATTCCCGCCTGCGCGTGGATGGTGAAAAATAGATTTGCTTCTAACCTTTTTTGATTTTTTTATCTCAACACTCACAACTTAAGACAATTTTTTATGTCAATAAAAATTTTAAATGCAGCCCAGATTCGCGAAGCAGATGCTTATACCATTACCCATGAAAAAATAGCTTCCGTGGAGCTGATGGAAAGAGCGGCCGCCGCCTTTGTGCGGGTTTTTGTAGAAACGTACGATGAAAAGCGTCCTGTATTAATTTTTGCAGGAACAGGAAACAATGGCGGCGACGGATTAGCCATTGGGCGCCTGTTGTTAAATCAAAATTTCAAGGTACAGGTATATATTGTGAGGGAGAATGGAAAAGCCTCAGCGGACTTTGAGGAGAACCTGGAAAAATTAAACAAGTTTCATGATCCAAAAACAATTTCATCGGAAAATGCCATTCCGCAAATCCCGGAAGAAGCAGTGGTGGTGGATGCCTTGTTTGGAACCGGCTTGTCGAGGGCAGTGGAAGGGCTTTACGGAGCAGTTATACATAAAATTAATGCTTCCGGGGCAGAAGTTGTTTCTGTCGATATTCCTTCCGGCCTGTATCCGGATGCGCCTGCCGATAAAAATGGAGCCATTATTAAAGCCACCTGTGTAATTACTTTCCATAACCCAAAGCTTGCCTTTATGGTGCCGGAAAATGGCCAGTGGCTGCGAAACTGGAAGCTGGTAAATATTGGCTTAAGCCAGGAATTCCAGGATAAGGTAGAAACGCCTTACTGCTTTACCGGCCTGGATACCATCAGGCGTATTTACCGGAAAAGAGACAAGTGGTCGCATAAAGGAGATTTCGGTAAGGTGCTCCTGATAGCGGGAAGTAAAGGAAAAATAGGGGCCGGCGTTTTATGTGCCAGGGCCTGCCTCCGCAGCGGAACAGGGCTTCTTACGGTTTACGTGCCGGAATGCGGGTACCAGATTATGCAAACCAGTGTGCCGGAAGCAATGACCCTTACCGATGGCGCTGAGCTACAGTTTTCGAAGGCTCCTGATACCAAAGGTTTTGATGTATTGGGAATGGGGCCCGGGCTTGGTACGGAAAAAGGGACTATGGAAGCATTTCGCACCTTGCTCCAGCGCGCCAAGCAGCCAATGGTGCTGGATGCCGATGCACTCAACCTAATGAGCCAGGATAATAAGCTGCTGGAATACCTGCCTAAAAATGCTATTTTAACTCCCCACCCGAAAGAATTTGAGCGCCTGGCCGGGGGCTGGGTAAATGACTTCGAACGCCTGCAAAAACAGCTGGAATTTAGCCGGAAATACCAGGTAGTGGTGGTACTGAAGGGGGCCCACACCAGCATCGCATCGCCAAGCGGGCAGGTTTATTTTAATAGTACAGGAAATCCGGGGATGGCTACAGGAGGAACCGGCGATGTGCTTACCGGAATTCTTACAGGATTGCTTGGGCAGCAGTATCCACCCTTTGAGGCGGCCGTGCTGGGTGTTTTTCTGCACGGGCTGGCCGCCGACCTGGCCGTTAAAGAGCTCGGGGTAGATTCCATTATTGCCTCAGATTTAATTACTCACCTGCCGCATGCCTACAGAGAAATAAGCAATCCGGGTTTTACGATTGCTGCTGAAGCCTATTAGTAAAAAGCCTGAGCAGGGTAAACAGGTCTTCGAACTCCGTAAGCGGAAGGGTTTCGGCCTTGTCATTTACATCGTGGTAGGCCTGTATGCCCCCGAGGGTGTAAATATAAAAGCAGGGAACACCTGCCTCATAAAACAGGCAGTGGTCGCTGTTGCAGGCTTCTCCTCTGGCCGACACTTTAGGGAGTAGCTGGTGCTCCTGGTTCAGGCTTTGCAGCTGTGCAAATGCTTCTTCGTAAACTTTTCCGTTTACTACTTTTATGCCCTCTTCACCGGTGCCGGTAATGTCCAGGTTAATCAGGAAGTTGATATGCTCCAGTGGAACCAGCGGATGTTTAACAAAGTATTCAGAACCGAGCAGTCCCAGCTCTTCTGCACCAAAGGCAATAAAAAGGATGCTCTGTTCAGGCTGATTTTCGGCTTCCGCATAATACCGGGCCAGGCTCAGGAGCATCGCAACCCCGCTGGCATTATCGTTTGCCCCGGGGAAATAAGCCTGCTCGCCCAGCTGGCCAAGGTGGTCGTAATGGGCGCTGTAAACCAGTATCTCTTTATCCGGGTTTTTGCCTTCTACCAGGCCAAGAACATTTTGTGTATTTAAACGCTTGAGATATTGATTGTCTATGGCTAAAGAAAAAGCGCTTACGCTGTCAGGCACCAGCTCCTTTTTTATAATTAACTGAGGCGTTTCGCAGGCTTGCGGGGCTACGTGCCAGGTAAGCTTATCAGTTGTTATGTAGACAACAGCCGTTGCCGGGTTATTCTTAAAGTGCTTCAGGAACTCAAGTGTTTCCTGTAACTTTTTTTTCTCCTCCTGGCTTGCCTGGCTGAAATGACTCTGGTCCAGAACCAGTATTTTGCCCGCCGAGGATTGTAATTTCTGCAGCAGCTTATTAGGGTCAAGGATATCTTTTTTCGAAAGGTAAAGGCTAGGATAGCTGCCTTCAATACTCTGGGAGCAGGGGGCAACAAGGAAATCGCGTCCTGCTTCAAGCGGAAGGGTATCTGCTTTTAAGGCTACGCGGGCAGGAAAAGTGTTTACCGAAACCTCAAACTCCTGAAAAAAGCCATTGCCAAAAGATTTGAGCCCAAGTCTTTGAAATTCTGACGCAACAAAGTTAGCCGCTTTTAAGTGGCCTTCCTGCACATAGCCCCTTCCATGCATCGCCGGGTGACTTAAGGTGTCAATAACCATGCGTGCATAAGGCAATACCTCTTTAGGCACAGGCTTAACCGCTTGTGGGAAGGAAAAAGCAAAAAATAAAAGGAAAGCAACAAAGGCGTAAACTACGTTAGCAGGCACAACTTTAAATAGTTTAATTCGGGAACCAGCTTAAAATTAGTAAAATGTTGCTGCATTAATCAGGTGTTGGTTAAATATTTTTTATTTCTTTTTAATATTATCCGGAATGTTCAATTGGAGACCGCAAAAACGGCAAAAGGAGCTGTCTTTGGGGTGGTCTTCCGGTTTGCAGCGGGGGCAGGATATAGCACTGTTGCTTCCCCTTTTTTCGGCACGGGTAAGCTCTGCCGATACAATGCCTGTAGGTACGGCTATAATACCATAGCCTAAGAGCATTAGAATGGTAGCCAGCGCCTGTCCTGTGGGGGTTTGCGGAGAAATATCGCCATAGCCCACCGTCGTAATAGTTACCACCCCCCAGTAAATGCTAACCGGAATGTTTTCAAACCCGTTTTCCGGGCCTTCTATCAAGTACATAAGCGCCCCGATTATAATTACCAGGGTAAAAACAGCGCCAATAAAAACAGAAATTTTAGCTACACTTCCTTTTAAGGCGCGCCTTAGTGTTTCGGCTTCGCCTAAAAAACGGCTAAGCTTTAATATCCGGAAAATACGCAGAAGCCGGAGTCCGCGGATAACCACAAGGAACTGGGAGCCCCTGATGAGGACACTTAAGTAAGTTGGGAGAATAGAAAATAAATCGACCAGACCATAAAAGCTGAAGATATAGTGGGTGGGCCGTGGCGTGGTAATAAGACGTAATACGTATTCAAGCGTAAAAGACAAGGTAAAAAACCATTCCAGCGCAATAAATACACGACCATACTCCGCCCTGTAAGAGGCCACACTCTCCAGGATAACGGTTAAAATGCTTAACAGGATAAAAATCAGCAGAACGATGTCGAAAGCCTTGCCTGCAGGCGTATGGCTTTCGAATATAATAATGTAAAGCTTCCTGCGCCACTTACTTTGTGGTTGTTGTTTTTTCATTCGTATCTGTTTCCTTAGGCGAAACCATTGTTTATTTAAGCCAGGCTTTTGTAATGAACACCTGAGACGGGAGCGCTGTTTTTGGGAGTTTTTAATTTCAGCCCTTGTTCCTGGGAGGCTGTAAGAATAGTTGTTGCTGATTTATTTTAAATAGCTTTTCCATGATTGGTAGCTGCCGTTCTCCGGCCTTGCCGACACTTTCGAGCTTGCGTGTCTGCACAGCGGTTCTGTTAATTTTGTTAGCTGTACCACGCACTTTTCCGCTTATTTCAGGGCTCTTTATGAAAGTACCTGGTCCTATTCACCAGCTGGAATATGGCGCGTAATGCGTGACTTTGGTGAGCCAAACTAGCTTTAAACCTGGCCTTGTGCTTATTAAGCAAGTAAAATCATAAAGAACTTAACTTATTTCAGTAGGGGCTTTTATTACAAATTCGGAGCAATTTTTTCCTGCTGCTGCCATAGATAGGGGATTAAAGAAAAAAATATTCCTGTTTTGTCTGCCGGGCTTCGGTTTCAGTGCTGGAATAGTTGTGTGAAAAGTATGAATGGGTACAAAAGTCGACGCTGGTACCCAAGGCGAATATCAACCAAGGTAGAACCTTCATTTCCCCGGCTCCATTCTCCTTCTGGTATTTCAAGCCCCCGAAATTAATCGGTTAGGTAAAAGCTATCCGGGAGTTTAAGAAAAAGTGCGTCAGCGATTAATTAAGGCAGGTATAAATAAGTAGTGCAACCTGTTTATTTTAGCCTAATAGCCAACTTTGTTTTGCTGACGAAGGAAGCGGTCCCAGTCGGGCCACCGTTGGAGCATCTTTTACTGCCTGTCGCCCCTTATAGCCTTTTAGTGTAAAGATTCCTCCAGGTGCCGGCCGCCTTCGTTGGGAGAATAAAGAAACTGATTATGGGTAAAATAATTCTGTTCTGGTCCTTTATAAAAAGCGGTTAAAAATAGCCTGTAAATCAGTTGTTTAACTGCTTGGTTGTTCCTGCTGTGAACTTTCTTTCTTATCTTTGAAGGAAGAGCAACAAATGAAAAATACCCATACAACCGAACTCCCCCCGAAGTATTATCTCGATAACTTCCACTCCCTGCTCCTTTTTGTGGAAAGTAAGTATGGAGGGCTTTTAAAATGGAATGAAAAAGCTTTTATCCAGGCTTTTCGTGGGCTGAGCGAAGATGGACAGTGTCTGTTTCTTCGTTTCGCAAATAGAAAGGGAGTATTTTTTAGAACAGATAAGCTTTCTTACCCCGAAATTGAATCACTGGAGCAGGCGCTGGAAGAATTGCTTTTTAAGCAGTTTTGTGCTTTGCCAACAGCTGTGCCCCCTGCGCTGGCTGCAGATTTCCTGGCTGTTTATGGCAAAGAGGAGTTATGTTCAATTTTAAAATTACTGGCCCCGGAGCAAAAAGGGCTGTCGCGTTGTAAAAAAACTGAAATTCTGGCACTGTTGCTCGGGGAGTTTTCGTGGAAAAATCTGCTGACTGCTGCCCGCGCCATTGGCCCTGTAATTAAGCATGGCTATGAAGAGGAGCTGGAAGTTCTTAAGTTTCTTTATTTCGGATACCTGGGAGGCGACATGTCGCAATTTGTTATTCGCGACCTGGGCATGGTGCGTTACGAAGTGCCGGAGGAATCGCTTATTGTGGCTCGTTTCCAGACCCGACAGGAGGTAGACGATATGTTTACTGTTTCTGTCGCCTATCAGTATTGCAGGGAATTGCGGGAGGAAGGCAATGCGGAAAAGCTGTACAGCTGGTATATGGAATGGAGTGCAGGGCAAACCAACTTATGTGAGCCGGCCAGGCTTTTATTTTGTAAGTTAACACTCAAGCTGGCGCGCCTGCTGGAACGTTTGCAGCAGCCATACTGGGCTTTGGAGGTGTATGAGCGAACCGAACAGGCACCGGCCAGGGAGCGCAGAGCTCGTCTACTGCAAAAAACCGGGGCAGGGCAGGAAGCGCTGGAGCTTTGCAGCCAGATACAGGCGAATCCTCAAAATGCCGATGAGCTTTTCTTCGCCAGAGATTTTGAAGCCCGCCTGCTAAAGAAAAAGGCGACCAAAAGTACTACAAAACACCTAAAGGAAGCTGAAACCGTGGAAATTAGCCGGGCTTACCGCTACCAGGTAGAAAAAGGAGTTATTCACTACCTGCAGGAAAAGGGCGGAGAGGCCATGTATGCCGAGAATTATTTATGGCGGAGCTTATTCGGGCTGGTTTTTTGGGACATTGTTTATGACCTGGAGGCTCCTGTTTACCATAGTCCGCTGCAACGTGCACCCTCCGGTTTGTACCTGCCTCCTTACCTGGAAAGTCGAAAAGAGCGGATGCAGGAAAGAATGGATAGCTTTTCCAGTGCCAAAAAGCTAATTAAGCATGTGGAAGAAATGCATGAGGCAAAACGGGGTTTGGGAAACCCCCTGGTGGGCTGGCATGAAAATACACTGCCGCTGGCCCTGGCCGCCTGCCGTAAAATTCCACCCGCCTGCCTGAAGGAAGTTTTTACGGAAATGGCGCGAAACCTGAAGGAAAACAGCCGTGGGTTTCCCGACCTTTTTAGCTGGACGGCGCAGGGATATGCCTTTATAGAGGTAAAATCACCGAACGATACCCTTTCGGCGCAGCAATTATTCTGGCTCCATTACTTTAAAGAGTGTGGCATCGAAGCCAGGGTACTGCGGGTAGAGTGGATAGATGAACCTGAAGTAGATACCCGGCTTGCGGTTTCCTGAAAAAGAAAGCATTCTTTTCTGCGGTTTAAGGCCACAGAAAAGGATTTTTAGGCCTTTGCCGGTTCTTTTTCTTTTTTATCTGCTATGGCACCGGCAAGCCAAAGATAATCTTTCAGGAAAGTATCCAGCTTTTTTGCAAAAGCCGTATCGGTAAGCCTGCCATCTTCACTGAATTTGTGCTGCACCTCGGGCACCAGCATCATTTGCGGAACAGGGTAAGCGAACAAAGCCAGCACCAGTTGCTGCATATGCAGCGCACCGCGAATGCCTCCCATCGGACCGGAGGAAACACTTACTACACCTATTGCCTTTTTACTGAATTCAGCTTTGCTGAAATGATCCGTCATATTTTTAAGTGCGGAGGTGTAACTGCCATTGTACTCCGGCGATACAAAAAGCATCGCATCTGCCTGATGTAAAATGTTCCGGAGTTCTTCTGTACCTTTTAAGGGGCTGTCGCCTTTGTATACATGCTCAAAAAGAGGAAAGGCGTAGCTGCTTAAATCAATCAGGCTGGCGCTCATGCCTGCTTCTGATAGCCTTTTTTTCAGCTCCAGGGCAACCTTGTGGGTAAGGCGTCCCTGGCGGATGCTGGCGGAAATTATAGCAATTTTCATAATAGGTTTAAATATCAATTTGGCAGGTAAATTCCTCCTGCTGCGCGTACAGGTACTTGTGCTGTTTTTGAAGGCAGGAAATTCCTTCAAAAACAGCACTTGCCTGCAAAACTACAGATTTTTGTTAAAATGGTTTCGGGCGAAAGAGAGTTTACCCATGAGCAGTGCGTAAAAGAAAAGGAAGCAGGCTGCTGCAGGAGACCTGGCATTGCCCGGCCTTAGAAGCGCTGGCGTTCTTATGAGGCGGTGCATAAAAAATCCTGCGATTAAGCAGGACTCATTATTGGGGAAGTTTTATTCAAACGGATTTTCTATTCTCCGGCTTTCATTACTTTGCCACTACCGCTGGAGTGTACATTTAATTCGCGCGGAGCGCCCTTATACAGCACTTTGCCACTGCCTGAAATGCGGGCAAGCAGGGAGTCTTCGGTGTGAATCTGGCAATCGCCACTGCCACTGATACGCACTTCACAACTTTTTACTATTAATGAGCCAGCGTTAATCTTTCCTGAACCGGTAATTTTTATCCGGCTGCTGGTAGCTTTGCCCTGTAAATCCATATCGCCGGAGCCGGTTACCATCAGCTCCAGGCTGTCGGTTGCTACAGGCATGCTTATTTTTCCTGAACCGGTAACCATCAGTTTAAGGTCTCTGTTTTTAAACGCATTTTCCGTTTGAACTTCGCCAGAGCCTGTTACCTTTAGTTCGTCAAGCATTGGAATGCCAATTCGAATAATGGGGCTTGTTTTCCAGCGCTTATTCTGCCAGGGCTTTTCCAGTTTTATATGAAGCTTCCCGTCTTTTACTTCTGTAATCAGTTGTTCAAGGAATTCATCGTCGCCTTCTATTTCAAAATATTGGCTGCCGGCTGGCTCCAGGTATACCTGGGCCGCAACGGCCACATTTATATGGCTAAAAGGTTCGAGCTTTCGTGTTTCTGCGCCGGCTTTTGCACTATAAGCGCTAAGCAAAAGGACCGTAACAAGGACAAAATATTTGTAATGTATCATGGCTTTGAGAGGAGAGGTTGAGGCAATTTTAGTATCGGAGCCCAAGCTTTAAGAATATAAAATGCATGAGCCAGGCGGGTCCCACCAGCAGAAACTGCAGGTCTTTCAGGAAGCTTGGTTTTTTGCCTTCTACTTTATGTCCGTAGAACTGGCCTATCCAGGCTACTACAAAAATAACCAGTGCAATCAGCCAGAGGGGCGCTGCAACATGGGTGTCGAGCCACCAGGCTCCCAGCAGGCACAAAACCGAAAAGAGGAGCATGCCACTAAAGAGCGGTGGCGACAACAGCAGGTAATATACCAGCGTAATAAGCAGGAGCAGGCTGGCCCAATTGGCAAAAGCAGCGGCCGTTCCGCTAAAAGGAGCACTTAAAAAACCACTCGGAATGGACCAGATAAGGCATACGATACTGAAAAAGATCAGCGGTACGCATATCCAGTGAATGGTTTTATTCGTTGCGTTCTGATGGCTCTCGCCATATTCGCTTAAGAGAAGGTCTATTTTTCTCATTATCGTATTGGTTAAGCGGCCTGGGTTGATTGTTTTTTTCCGGTCTTCACCTTATTCCACTCTTTTACCTGCCAGTGCACCCGGGCAGTAGTAAGGTGGTTGCCCATGCGGTCGTGAATTTGAACTTCGCAGGGAATGGTTACCGACTCTTCGGTTTTTAAAGGGGTAAATATTTTTTCCTCCATAAATTCCGGCGAGAGGCGAAAAGTTGCATAAGAATCTGTTTTGCCCTGGTAGAGATAATCTACCTCCAGGGTTTTAAGAATGAGCCGGAACTGTTTTGGATTGAGTCCGGTAAGCATCAGCACCCCGGTGGTAAACTCAGAGAGCGTAGCAAGGGCACAGGCATGGAGGCCTCCGATATGATTTTTATTTTTTCGCTTAAAGGGTATTTTTGTTTTTATGTGTGTATCGCTAATTTCAACGATACGGAACCCATGCGGGATATTGAACGGGATAATGCGGTCGAGGACCTGGTTTAATATCCAGAGATAAAAACTTGATGTTTTGGCTTTTTCTAGTAAACTCGCAGGGTCAAACATGTGATTTTTGAAGGGTTGTTCTGTTGTACCGAATATAAGGAATATTCCGGAATGCTGCTACGGCGCTGCTAAAAATATACAGCTGCACAATCCGGTTTTTATCTGTTTAAAACGTTTGTTATGTTGAGTTTCTGGGAGAAGAATACATTTACGGCTTACGATTATATTGTTGTCGGGGGTGGCATTGTCGGACTTTCAACGGCCATTGAGCTAAAAGAAAAAAGCCCCGCGGCCAGTGTGCTGGTGCTGGAGCGCGGCATGTTTCCTTCGGGAGCCAGTACGAAAAATGCAGGTTTTGCCTGCTTCGGTAGCTTAACCGAATTGCTGGTCGATGTGGAACAAATGGGCCCGGAGGCGGCGCTTGCGCTTGTACGCATGCGCTGGGAAGGCCTGGCGCTTTTAAGAAATCGCCTTGGCGATGCGCGGATGGGCTACCTTCAGCATGGCGGTTACGAACTGATACGGGAGGCCGAAGAGCCGGCGCTTGATAAAATGGAAGAGGTAAATCGCCTGCTCCAGCCACTCTTTAACAAGCCCGTATTTAGCGAAGATAAGCAAAGTATAGAGAGGTTCGGCTTTAGCAAGAACCATCTCCGGACGGTGGTGTACAATCCTTTTGAAGGACAGATAGATACCGGCCTGATGATGCAAAGCCTGATTGCCTGTGCCCGCGAAAAAGGCGTGGAGCTATTGAGTGGGGTAAGCGTGAAGGCTATAGAAGAGGAAGAGGGGCAGGTTGTGGTGCAGGTGCAAAATCCCGTTCATGGGGACCCTGTCTTTTTTACTGCCAAAAAGCTTGCCCTTTGCACCAATGCTTTCGCCAAACAATTTTTTCCTGAAATGGAGCTTGAGCCAGGTCGTGGACAGGTAATGGTAACCGAACCAATTGAAGGCTTGCCGTTTAAAGGGGTATTCCATTACGATGAAGGATATTATTATTTTCGTAATTACGGCAATCGGGTAATATTTGGCGGGGGCCGTAATCTCGATTTTAGTGGAGAAAATACCACGGAGCTGGCCTTAAACCAAAAAATTCAGGATGCGCTGGAAAGGCAGTTAAGGGAAATTATCCTGCCCGGAAAGCCATTTAAAATAGCGCACCGCTGGTCTGGCATAATGGCGTTTGGCCCGGTAAAACAGCCGGTTTTGCGGAAAGTGAGTAATAAAATTGTGGCAGGGGTGCGCCTCGGCGGCATGGGCGTGGCTATTGGGAGTAAAATGGGGGCCGAAGTGGCAGCCCGGCTTTTGAGAACCTGACAAATCCTTAAAAGAACCATTTGCGCGTGGAAATTATTTTGCGGCACTTTTTTACTGAATCAGCCTTGTTTCCTGTGCCAGTAAAGAAATGTATTTCTGCGCCAGCGCTTGCTTTTCTTTAATAAGCATGCCGGGGCCGAAGCTGGTAGTTGGGTGTTCTTTTGGGTCCGGCAATAGCCCGCCCATGCACTTTCTGTAGCAAACCTTTTGTCGCCAGCTCATGTAAACCCGGCCGAATGATGTCGTCTGATACGCCTAAGCATTTGCTCAATTCAATTGAAGAACCCCTTTTCTCTTTCGACAGCTTTCCCAGAATGAGTTGTAAACATTCTTCTCTCCACGGTTTGGCTCTATATTAAAACGAAGAGCATAAACAAGATGGCGGTTTGTTTCGTATTGTTTCGGTCAATTGCGTTTTTTAATGTTTAAAAAGAAGGTATATGCAGAAAATTGCGATAGATATGGACGAAGTCATTGCGGATTCCTTAAGTAAAATGCGGAAAATATATTATGAGGAAACAGGAGAGGAGTTAGAAAATGAGGAGGAAAGCCTGTACAGGTTCCTGGCGGAAGGAGGAAAAAAGACGCTGCATGCTTACCCGCACAGGGCCGGCTTTTTCAGAGACCTGAAGGTAATAAAAGGAAGCCAGGAGGTACTGGAGAAATTGAATAAAAGGTACCGGATCTACATCGTTTCAGCGGCCACAGAATTTGAGCTTTCCATGAACGATAAAATAGCCTGGTTAAAAGAGCATTTTCCTTTCCTGGGCTGGAAACAAATTGTTTTTTGTGGCGATAAAAGTATTATTGATGCCGATTTTCTTATCGACGACCATGTAAAGAACTTTAAGGGCTTTAAAGGAAAGGGATACCTCTTTCATGCACCCCATAACATCATGGAAAAAGATTATGAGCGGGTGCGCAGCTGGAAGGAAGTAGAAGAAATATTTTTATAAGTGATGGATTATATAGGAATAATAGGCATACTCGCAGGTATTTGTACCACGCTTGCTTTTCTTCCGCAGGTAGTCAAAACCTGGCGTTCAAAATCTGCCAAAGATTTATCTTTAGGTATGTTTTCTATCTTTTGTACCGGTGTGGCTTTATGGCTCACCTATGGTATTCTTATAGAAGATTTGCCAATTATTCTGGCCAATGGCTTTACTTTTGTGCTGGCAGGAAGTTTACTTTATTTTAAGCTCATTTATAAAAATTAAAGCCTGCCAACCATAAAAGTGGCTCCTGAACCCATAAATACTGCGGCAGTTCGATTTTTTTTGGGTATATTAACGGCTGTTTTTACTATTATCTGAGGATAAAAATGACGAAACCTGCAAGAAAGCCTACGCTTCTGGAAGCCTTTATTCCAGTAGTTTTTTTAATTATCTTACTTTTTTATAATGTATTTTATGTTTTCGGCGATGAGGCCCTTGATGGTTCGAATCAACTTATTTTAATCTTGTCGGCGGCCGTTGCCGGCATTGTAGGCGTGCGGATTGGCGTAAGCTGGGATCAAATGCAGGATGGGGTGGTTAGCAGTATTAGTGCCGCCATGTCGTCTATTTTAATTCTGTTGCTTATTGGTTCTCTGGCAGGCACCTGGTTGCTGAGCGGTATTGTACCTGCCATGATTTATTATGGCCTGCAAATTCTTAATCCTACCATCTTTCTTTTCGCCGCCTGTGTGGTATGTGCCGTCGTGGCCGTAGCCACCGGTTCTTCCTGGTCTACTATTGCCACCATTGGTATTGCCCTGTTGGGCATTGGAAAAGCCCTGGGGATTTCTGAGGGGCTAATTGCAGGCTCTATTATTTCCGGTGCTTATTTTGGCGATAAAATGTCGCCTTTAAGCGACACCACCAACCTGGCCCCCGCCATGGCCGGCACCGATTTGTTTACGCACATCAAGCATATGGCCTGGACCACCATTCCTTCCATGGGCCTTACCCTTTTAATTTTTCTGGTAATCGGGTTTACGCAGGAAACAAGCGCGCCGGTGAATATCGACGATGTACTGGTAGCCATTGAGAAAAGCTTTAATATAAATGGCTGGCTCTTTTTGGTTCCAGTGGTTGTTATTGTACTAATTGTTCGTAAAATGCCGGCGCTTCCGGCACTGCTTATTGGTACGCTGCTAGGCGGTTTATTTGCCGTTATTTTCCAGCCTCAGGCCATTGCCATCGTTTCGGGCTTAGCCGACGGGCAGCTGGAAGCGTATTATGTGGCGGTAATGCGGGCCATGTATACCGATATCTCCATTCCCTCTGAAAATATTATTGTAGATGAATTATTGACCACAGGTGGCATGGCAGGTATGCTGAATACCATTTGGCTCATTATTTGTGCCATGGTTTTTGGTGGCGTAATGGAATCGGCAGGCTTATTGCAGCGAATTACAGAAGAGGTGATAAAATGGGCCCATTCGACCGGATCTCTTATTGCCTCTACGGCGGCTACCTGTATTTTCTTTAACCTTACGGCTTCAGATCAGTATTTAGCTATAGTGGTGCCTGGCCGGATGTATGCCGATACCTACCGGGAGCGGGGACTGAAGCCCGAAAACCTAAGCCGTACCCTGGAGGATTCCGGGACAGTAACTTCGGTGCTTGTGCCATGGAATACTTGTGGAGCAACCCAATCGGCAGTTTTAGGCGTAGCAACTATGGTATACCTGCCGTTTTGCTTTTTCCCGATTATCAGTCCGATTATGACAATAATTTTCGGGTACCTGAACATAGGGATAAACAGGTATAAAAATAAAGAAGAAGCTGAAGAAGACAGATTAGTAAAAGAAGTAAATGTTCGATAAAGAAATAACAAAGCATCAGGTTAACGAACTGCCCTTGCAGCGGTACGAGGGGAAAGTGGTGGTAGTGAGCAATGCCGAGCAACTGGCGCAGGCACTGCAGGAACTAAATCAGGCTCCTGTTATTGGTTTTGATACCGAAAGCAAACCTACTTTCCGGAAAGGAGATTATAATCCGGTAGCCATGATTCAAATGGCTGTTCCGGGAAAGGTATACCTTATCCGTATCAACCTTACCGGGTTTACCGAAGAGCTGCGGGCTCTTTTCTCTAATGAAAAGGTGGTAAAGGCCGGCATTTCCATTCGCGACGATATTAAGGATTTACAAAAGCTGGCTTACTTCCGGCCGGTAAATGTGGTGGACCTCAACAACCTGGCGCAGGAAATTGGGGTGCTTAATATAGGCGTAAGGAGCCTGGCAGGTATATTTTTAGGCATTCGTATTAGCAAAAGCCAACAAACCTCCAACTGGGAACGCGAAACCCTTAGTCCCAGCCAGCTTACTTATGCCGCTACCGATGCCTGGGTGTGCCTGAAAATATATGAAAAGCTGGAGGAAAAGGGGTACATTTATTAATTAGGAAATGTGAAAATGGTTTAATTTAGAAATTGCAAAAAAAAGTGGATTGCTTTCTTGAATCATTATTTTTTACATTTTCAAATTTTCTAATTCTCAAATTTTTTCATTTCAACTCCTTCCAGGAGGCTAAGCTTTTCTAGCAGCTGTTCGCGCAGGCTTTGGCGTACGGCAACTTCCATATAACAATCGGCGGTAAATTCCTGCTTAATTATTTCCAGATCAAAGTCTTTTATCAGGCGCATTACTTCATTGGTGCTTTCGTAATCGTAGCGCAGAGAAAAGGTTGCTTTGATAATTTCCTCGACTACTTCATTGGCCGCAATGGCATCGGCTGCAGCGGTTTTATAGGCATTAATCAGGCCACTTACACCAAGCTTTGTGCCGCCAAAGTAGCGAATAACTACCACCAGCGTATTTGTTAATTCGGCCGATTTAATTTGGCCCAGAATTGGATCGCCTGCCGAATGGTTGGGCTCCCCATCGTCGTTCGCCCGATAGCGGTCTGCTTTAGAGCCCAGGATATAAGCATAACAATGATGGCGGGCATCGTAGTACTGCTTCCGTAAATCATCCAGCACTTCTTTTACTTCCTCCTCAGAATGTACCGGATAAACAAGGCCAATAAATTTGCTGCCCTTTTCTTTATACAAGCTTTCTGAAGTTGTTGAAATGGTCAGGTAGGTATCTTCTGTCATAGTTTCTTGCGCCAGGAAGCGAAGTTAAGAGGTTTTGGCAGAACAGAAAAATACAGCTTTATTGAAGAAAGGCTTCGGCTTCCGGTTTAACAGGATATTCGTAGGCAGCAAGATTAAGTGCCTGTTGGTAAGCTGCTTTGGCTTTGCTTTTATCATTTGCCTTTGCATAATAGCGGCCCAGCCCGGCATAGGCCATGCTTCGGTAAACATCTGCCATGTAATTTAGCGGTTCTGCCGTTTTTATAGCTTTCTGATAAAGGAGTAAAGCATTTTCTGAATTACCCAACGCCTTTTCGGTGTACAGTCCCTGGAACAGCTGTCCGGCCATTTGGTAGAAAGGGTCCTGCTGCTGAAGCAGAAACTTTATATGCGGCACTGCTTTGGCGTAGGCGCCGGTGGCCAGGAGGCTTTCGGCTAACTGTGCCCTAAACATGCGGTTTTCTGGAAACTCTTCGTTTAATTGTTGAACGCTTTGCAGGGCTAAAGAAGGCTTGTTTTCGTAGTACAGGTAAATATGCGCAAGAAAAACACCTGCTTCGGGCTTGGTAAAAATATTCTGCCGTGCCGACTGCTCCAGCTGCTGCAAGCCTTTTGCTTTGTCGCCACTCCGGAAAAAGAACATAAAAGGTTTGTAAACGGGGTGTAGCTCAGGGTACTTTTCGCGGTAGTAATTATATAAACCCACGGGAAAGTAAAATTCCTTGTATTCCCCGGCTAAATCAAAGCCCTTTTTCATATAGGAATAAGCATTCTTCGCTTCGCCTACAGCATCGAGGTAGTTGCCCTTATCGGCGTGGAAGCGGGTAAGGAGACTGTGTGCGCTAAGCGCCATAAAATTGACCATGGTTTCGTCCTGCTCCCGATCCAGGTATTCTTCCGACTGACGCACCGTTTGCCTGAGGTGCCGGCTAAACTCCTGGAAATGCGGGGAGGCGGTATGCATGGGAGCATCCTGCCAGTACAGGTTTAAGGCACGCAGCATAGGAAATACCGGGTGGCTTACAGGCACAGTATTTTCTAGTTGCTTTAGTTTCTGCTGTACCTCCTGGTGCTGGTTATTGTAAATGAGGTTGGTAATCTCTTCTACCTGCTGCAACCCGTTTTTGTCGGACTGCAGGCTGTATTGCTGGGCCCACGCCCCCAGCGGGAAAAGGAAGAGAATAAAGAGCAGTTTTTTCATAAGCTAAAAAAGTAACTTGTTTGTGGAGCCGAAAGGTTCAGACAAAGTAAGCAAATATTTCCTGGTAACTAATTAATACAATTGCCAGAATAGCCAGTACCAGGCCCACTTTGTTTACAGGAAGTAATTTTTCCCTGAAAAAGACAATGGCAAAAAGAGAAGAAAACAAAATGATGTTAATGTTTAGGATCGGGTAAAAGAACGCTCCGTTATTATTAAATTCGGCCAGTGCCTTAACAATAAAATAAATGCTGAAGTAATTGGGTACGCCAAGACAAATGCCCCCGATAAGCTCTTTCAGCCGGGTACGCTCTTTTCTTACAAATTGAAGGGCCGTGCCCACAATGCCGGCTACAAAAAAGATAACCAGCGGAAAAATGGCTGCCTCGGCATCGCTCAGGTAGCGGTAAGTGGTGTAGTTAATGGTGGTGTCAATTATGCCGCTGCAAACAAAAACACCCACCGGGAGCAGGAGCAGGCCCCAGTTTTTAACAGGTACCGCGCTGCCCGCCACGGCCGTGCCGGTGTCTGCGGCGGCCTTTTCCTTCTTCTTTAAGGAGCTCAGGTAAATAGCCAGAAAGGCGGTAAGAATGCCCAGGTAATTAAGCACATTAAAAGGCTTGGACTCAATCTCAAAAATAAAAAGGCTGAAGATGACCGGGATGGCCAGCGACATTTTGGCGGCAATAGACGATACCGTAACGCTGAGCCGCTGCGTGGTTACGGCCATCATGTAAAAGGTTACAATGAAGAGGAAGCCCAGGAACAGGGCAAAGTATATCCACTGGTTTTCCGGCGAGAGCATTGCCGGAATATCGCTGAGCCTACCCAAAAACACCAGCCCGGTAAGTACGCAAACATAATAATTTATAACAATGGCAGGCAGGGTGCGCACCCCAAATTTTGCATAGGTACGAAAAGCAATAAAAATGGCCACGTTAAAGAGGATGCCAAGCAGTAGGTAGAGCATAGTGGTTTAAATTATACAGCCTGCAAAAGTACTATCTCTTTTTATATTATGCAGCTGTCTTCCCATCTATTTAGCGGTAGCTCTTTCGTATACCCTGTAAAGCTGTTTACTTACAGAAGCAGCAGAAAATCGCTTCAGAAAATCATTCTCTTATAAGCTGGGGCTGGTAGGAAGCATAGCTGCTGATCATTGAATCCATTGCTTCGGCCAGCTGGTGCGGGTTGCCAACCTCTGTTAAAAGTCCATTGCTGCTGTTTACTATGAAATCCGGCCCGCCACAGCGGGTAGCAATTATGGGCCTCCCGCAGGCAAGCGCTTCGGCATAAACTACCCCCATCGACTCATGGATGCTGGAAAGAACAAAGGCATTGCATTGCTGAAATTCGCTGGCCGCTTCCCTGCGATTTAAACTCCCCAGCCATTGTATTTTATGTGCTACGCCCAGCCCTTCTGCCAGCTGCTGATACTGCTGCTTATTTTCACCATCTCCACCTATTCTAAACTTAACCGCCTGGTGCTTGATAAGTGAAACTGCTTTAAGTAAATCAGGTATTCCCTTTTGAGGAACCATCCTGCCCAGCGTAAAGAAGGTAAACGGCACCGTCGCAGGTGGGGGTGTAATGGGAGAGAACAGCCCTTCGTCTACCGGATTTGGAATCAGGATGGGAGAAACTCCTGTTTTGCTTTTTATATCGGCAGCAGCATGGGGGCTAATGGCAATTACCTGATTCGCATGCTGCAGGGGCAAAAGAACCTTCTCCATAATTTGTCCTCCGCTCATATAGCAGGAAAAAGGAAAGGGACTCATTTGCTCTGTAATTAAATAAGGAAGCTGGTGCTTTCTAGCCAGTTCCATTGCCACAAAACCTGCCGGGAAAGCAACATGTGCATGTATTAAAGAAATTTTACCTGCGATGGCTGAAAATCTTTCAATATTTTTTTCATTTGCTGCAATTATATTCCTGATGTTTCCATTCAGGAGCTTATCTGTCCAGGTAAGAGCCGGGGTATAAAATTCCCAGTAGTTCGGGTACAACTGCTTTTCGTATGCCTGTTGCTGTTTGTAAAGCAGCAGTTTGCGTAGGTTTCTGACAGGGTCTTTTGCCCACAGTAGGTTCGATTCGCTCTTCTGGCCCCAGAGACTGATTCCGAGCCGGGCATCTCTATAATGCCTGCTAAAGGCCACGGCCTGCTCTTTAGAGAAAATACCGGCCAAAGGTGCATCTTCAGAGGGATACCAGGAGGGGATGAAAAAAATATTCATGAGCTTTTAGAAAAGAAAGAATAATCCGGTTCCAGTTCGTTTGCTGAATAGTAATGGATGCCAATGTCCTTTACAATAGCCATTATATTAGCACGCTGTCGCTGGCTCAACTCCTGCCGCCATTTACCTAACTGCAGGTCAGGCTTCTTTTCTTCCACAATAAGCCTGGAGCTGGGAGAACTGGTGAGACTGGCTTTACCTGCTCTTTCAAAAATACCAGGAGGAAGCTTTTTTCCCATCCAGTGGAATAAGTTTGTAAGCTCAGTCTCCCGATTCAGGAGTAAACTTTCATAGGCCAGCGTGTACCAGTAAGTAGTGTGGAGGTGTTCGTCCTGTATGGCCCTGGCATTGATGGCCCACAAAGCTGCCAGTATGCCCTCGGGAGTGTGAATATGCTTTAGTACCTCGAAGTACTGGAGAAAATAATCACTATTTCTGAAGTTGGCTAGCTGGAAAACAGATTCGCTTTTAATGTTCGCCCAGGCATAATGCTGTAGCTGAGAGGCAACCACTGCACAGGGGTGGCGGGTTAAAACAACTGGCTTAATGTCGAAGCGGGCAAGGAGCCAGTGAAACAGAAGATTTCCATAACAAAATTTTATCACAAAATTCCGGGGATCTGCCAGCTTTTTGAAGTTGTTGAGATTGTACAGGCCCAGTTTACAAACGCCGCCCCTAAAGAGCTTATCAAAGAATAATTCCGCCTCTGGCCAGGAAACCTGCTCCTGAATGGGTTGATAGTAGTAGAAGTTAAGCGCCCGAGTCTCATCAATTCTGCCTTCAGAAGGTGAGGGCATGCACCCATTGGTTTGGAGTAAGCCCCTCCACAATGGCTCATTTAAAAGAATGCTTTCTGAATCGTAGGATAGAAGTTCCGCCAGCCAGGTGGAACCGGAACGTGGCTGAGCAAACAAGGCAAAGGTATTTTCTGAGGTGTACTTTCTTTGATACCACTGCCTGCGGCAAAAAGGCTCAAGCTGAGCATGGAGCCGGTACCGGTTCTTTATTTTACTGCTAACTTTCTTTAGCATTTTTTATTAGCTCAGGGAGGTAATTACTGTTTTTTCTTATTAAAGAATAAACCTGGTCGTGGGTGGAAAGCTGCCTTTGGCCAACCTCTTTTTCCAGTGTTTGCTCCAGTAGCCGATTTAGTAAAAAATGCAGGCTTCTGCTTTTACTGGCGGCCAACTGTAAAAAGTTTTGCCAGTAAGAATGGACGGAATGGTCTGTTCGGGAGTAGGGCGATCGGAAACCTGCTCCATGGTGGTAGATAAGGCCATTGTAGATGCCATACCATAAGGGATGGGGGCTTAAGGAATGACTTCGGTATAAAGGCAGCCAGCTAATGTCATGAAGCTCCAGCTGCCTTAGTAAATTTCCGCCAATATCTGAAACTAAATTCCCCTGTTTATCGCGCCAGGTATATCCTTTTTTCCAGTCTCCCTTAATTTGCTTCCATGTTTTTACGGTAGTTGCACAAAAGCAAGGATGTGGTTGTCGGTCGGAGAGGTTTTCTCTTCTGACCACTGCAGTAAGGGGGTATACAGAAAGAGTTGAGTCGAGAAAAGACCTGCAAGGTGCAACCGGAAAAGCATCGCCATCTAAAAAAAGAATAATATCATTTTCGTTGGCCTGTGCGGCTATAATGTCAGCTAATAAATTTAGTTTTATTCCATGATCTTCAATGGGCTCATCAGATACATAATCAAACCGGCTATAAAAGGGGGCTGAAATGCCATTTAAAAAAGCATAGGTTCTTATAGGACCAGATAAAAAACGCTGCAGCTGGCTAAGTTGAATATCTATCCATTTATCTGACTGCCAATGCACGGTTGCTATGTGAATCAATTCTGGATTTGGTTATAGTACGAACAATGGAAGCAGTAAGGATTAGATGGAGTACAGAGAGCATACTTACCAGCTTTAAGGAAAGGATAACATCCTGCTTAAGAATTCCTACCCACAGGCAAACACACCACATTATAAGCCGGCCTGTTTGCAGCATTAAACCTGTTTTTTGTTTCCGATAAACAGTAAGAGCCGTCATAAAACAGCCCAAAAGACCCTGAACCAGCATTAAAGGTGCTATAGCGGATGTTATCTTTCCCGCTTCCTGCCAGTTTCTTCCCAAAAGAAATACTGTTAAAGGTTCGCCCCGGAAGAACAAAAGAATAGCTATGGGAAGTAAAATGATGGTATAAAGCATACAAACCTTTTTAAGTATGGCGTCCTGCTGTTCAGTTTTACTTTGTGCCAGTCGTTCATATAAAATTTTTCCTGCACTCATACTTAAACAGCTAAGAGGAACCATACAAAAGGTAAAGGCCATGCTGTATTCACCGGCAGCCTTGCTGCCAAAAAAATAGCCAAGACAAAGAATGGGCAGGTGTTGGATAAACAAACTTAGACCTAGAGTAGGTACAGAGAAAGATGGGAACTCCCGGAAATGATGGGCATAAGACTTAAAGCCTTTTAAAGGAATTCGGAGAGGCTCCTTCTGCAAAAAGAAGGCCGTAATAAAAATTCCCAGGCTCCCTACAAGCAAGCCAAAGATAAGGCCGTTACCGGGGATAGGCAGTACTATTGCCACCAGTGCCCCACCAAAAATGAGCAAGCGCTGAGTAATTAGTGAAATGCTTATTTGAGAATACTTCTGAAAGCGAACCAGCCAGTTATATACAATTTCCCAATAGCCTGTTGACAAGACCAGCAAAGGAATTAGCCAGAGATAAGAAAGAGAGAAGCCCTGTTTTTCGAAGTAATTTAGCAGCATAGGAGGAGCCACGAAAACACCTAAGGTCAGCAGCAGGACGTATCCTAACAAAACCAGCTGAGCCAGCTGGAAAAGTCGTTTTGCATGCCCTGGCCGGCGACTAAGCACAATACCGGCCTCGTACCTGCCCGAAGAAGCAACCAGTAAAATTGCCAGTATACTGTTTAAAAAAGCAAACTCGCCGAAATGGGCAGGACTGTAGAGGCGGGCTAAAACAGGTTGGCTCAGCAGGCCTATAAGCTGTACACCAGCCCTGCCTGAAAATAAAACAGCAGCATGTTGTAGGCTTTTCTGTTGTGTAAATCCCTTGGTTTTCCTTAAAATTGCTGCTGAAAGCATAATTTTTTTTGCCTGGCTTTATGATTTGTACCTATAAAGGTAAATTATTTAAGGATATTTGCAGGCATTTAGTTCAACTTCTTTAACCGCAGTGAACCAACCACTTGTCAGTATTATTTGTCTCTGCTACCGGCAGGCCGCCTTTGTGCAGGAAGCACTGGATTCTGTGTGGGCGCAAACCTATGCCCATGTAGAGCTGATCGTTGTCGACGACGGCAGCTCCGACGGTTCGGCAGAAGAAATTCAAAGGATACTTAAAGCGCATCCGGAGGTTCCTTTTCTGGCTTTGCCGGAGAACATAGGAAACTGCCGCGCCTTTAATATGGGGCTGGCCTTATGCAGGGGTGAGTACGTAATTGATTTGGCTGCCGACGATGTTTTGCTCCCCGAAAGGGTGGCAGAGGGGGTAAAGGCGCTGGAAGAAGCCGGAAAGGAATATGCTGTTCATTTCTCAGATGTGCAGTATATAGATGCCGGAGGTAAAAATTTGTACACTCATTATAAAAGAAAACCAGATGGTGGCCTGGCGGAGGAAGTGCCCTGCGGCTGGATATATGCCGATGTGCTGGAGCGCTACTTTATTTGTACTCCGAGTATGATGATGCGGCGTGCGGTATTGGATGAGCTGCGGGGATATGATGAGGGGCTGGTATATGAGGATTTCGATTTTTGGGTTCGATCGGCCCGCTACTGGCAATATTGTTTTACTGATAAGTTGCTGGTTAAAAAGCGCATGGTGCCAGGCTCCTGGTCCACACGGCAGTACGAGAAAGGAAACCGGCACCTGGAAAGTACCCTTAGGGTTTGTTTAAAAGCCCGAAGAATGAACAGAAGCCCGCGGGAAGATGAGGCTTTGGCTAAAAGGCTGTCTTATGAAATTCGCCAGGCCGTTCGGACCGGGCATTGTAAGGTGGCCCGAAAAATGTTAAATCTTCGCCAAGAAGTAGTTCCGCATTTTTGGGCCGACCGTTTGTATGCTTATTTGATAAACATAGTAGGTTGGCTAAGACGGGCTTAGTGATTTAAAGCCCACTACGCAAGGACAAGGACGGGACACCCTGGCTTTGCTAACCAATTAGCGGCATTTTAATCTGTTATAAATTTTTGAAATGGAATAGGGGCCAGAACTTGTTTCACATCTTCATAATTTTGGATGAGCTCGTGCAAAGGCTCTGGATTTTGCTTCTGTAACAGGCTCGAAAGCGGAGAAGTGTTTAAGCCAAAGAAGCCTTGCACTTCTGCCAGCGCAGAGGAAGGGTTTTCGCTGAAAAACTCGTAGCTAATTTCCTTCATATTGGTATGGCTTAATAGATCACGATAAACCGCTATGGTTTTTAAAGTTTCTTCCAGGGTGTCAATGAGATGATTCACCGGAATCCTTAGCTTTTTCTGAAAAATCGGCTGCCTGTTTTGTCCTTTTGTTTGCGACCACTGTCCGGTGTTGCGGGCAATATTCAGCGAAACATACCACCTCAATAAGTTTTCTCTGTTTAAGAAAAGGAATTTAATTGAAGGCTCTAAAGCTATAATTTCCTTTAGAACAGACAAAAAGTTACTATCGGGAGCGTCAGGAAGCAAAACTTTAGCTCCTGCTGTTTTGATATGCCTGGAAAAAGGAGGGAAAATCACTTTTTTCCAACTCCCGACCTCCTGCAGTTCCTGCCTTATCAATTCAATTTTTTTTTCTCCAGCCGACACAATATTCGGGTGGCTGTTGAGGTAAGTATGCAGAAGAGTGGTGCCGCTGCGCGGAAGGCCAACTATCAGGAACTTTGGGTAATCGCTTCTTTTTTCACTGTTAAAGCGGTTCCGTAGCTCTTTGGTATATAAAATGCGAAGGGTATTTAAATATTTGAGCACAGGGCTTTTACATATTTTTTAACGGTGCGAATCTTCCTCCAGCAACATGCTCAGGTAATTTTCATAGCGACTGGGGGCAATGTGGCCTTCTTTTACCCCTTCAATTACTGCGCAACCAGGCTCATGCGTGTGGGTGCAATCGTGGAATCGGCACTCCCCAATCAGGCTTCTCATTTCAGGAAAGAAGTGCCCCAGGGTTTGCTCTTCCATATCGATAAGGCCCAGTTCTTTTATACCGGGCGTATCAATCACCCAGGTTTCAGGATTTATGGTAAACATTTCGGCAAAGGTGGTGGTGTGCGTGCCTTTTTGAGCAAACTGGCTTATCTCAGCTGTTTTTTGTTTTGCTTCAGGGGTAAGGGCATTTAGGAGCGTCGATTTCCCTACGCCACTGTGTCCCGAAAGCAGGCTTAGGCTTCCCTGTAGCAGATTCAGGAATTGTTCAATGCCTTCCTCCTGCTGCGCCGAAAGTACATGGCAGGGATAACCGAGGGGCTCATACAACTGTCTTAATCTCTCTACATACTGCAGGCCTTCTTCGTCAAGTAAATCCTTTTTATTAAATACAAGTACGGCAGGAATGCGGAATGCCTCGGCCGTAACCAGAAAGCGGTCAATAAAGCCCAGTGAGGTGCGAGGCATCGCCAGGGTGGCAATAAGCACTGCCTGGTCGATGTTGGCTGCCAGGATATGCCCCTGGTGCCGGTTTTTTATGGAGCGGCGGATGATGTAGTTTTCCCTGGCTTCAATTTCAGTAATAATGCCGCGCATTTCTTTTTCATCCTCTGATTCAAACTCCACCCAGTCGCCAACAGCCAGCGGGTTGGTTACTTTTAATCCCTGGATTTTAAACTTACCCCGGAGCCGGCAGTCCCAGCGTTGTAACTGCTCATCTTCTACCTCGTACCAGGAGCCGGTTGATTTAAATACTCTGCCGCGCATGCTCTCTTTCTATCATTTTATGAATGTACTCCATTATTTTTTTAGTTGCGCCTGTATTCCACTGCACATAATTGGCAGTGGTTTGGGCAGCTTTTTTTCTTTTATCTTCCTCTTCAAACAAAACGTTGAACCGGGCTTTGAGTTCGGCTACATCCGCAATGGCAAAAGCGCCCCCTTCTTCCACTAAATCTACGGCCTCCTGAAACTTCTGGTACTGCCTGTTGCCAAAGAAAATGGGAACGCCAAAGGTGGCAGCTTCCAGGATATTATGGAGGCCCTTGCCAAAGCTGCCTCCCACATAGGCAAAATCGGCAAGTGCATAAAGTGCCGACAACATGCCAACATTATCAATAAGCAGTACATCGGCGTTTACAAGGGTATGCTTATCGGCACCGGAAAAGCGTACCACTTTCAGGTTTCTCAGAATACCTTCGGCTTCCTTTAAATGTTCTTCGTCTACTTCGTGAGGAGCCAAAATACATTTCAGGCGACCCTTATGTTGTTCAAGCAGTGGAGCTAATACCTGTAAATCCGGTTCCCAGCTGCTCCCGGCTACCAGTAAAGGTTGTTTGTTTTGAAAAATTTCTGCCTGCGGAATTTTTTTTGGCTCTTTACAAATGGCAGCTACCCGGTCGAAGCGGGTGTCGCCACTAAGAGAAACCTGCGGTATGTCGATGGATTTCAGCAGCTTTACCGATTCTTCATTTTGTACAAAGAGGTGGGTGAAATAATGAAGCATTTTCCGGTAAAAGCCTCCGCTCCTTTTAAAGAAAAGCTGCTTTGGACGAAAAATGCCGGAAATAAGAAAAATAGGAATCTTTTGGCTGTGCAATAAATGGAGATAGTTGTACCAGAATTCGTACTTAATAAAAAAGGCCAGCTCCGGTTTTACGGCGGCTAAAAAGCGCCGGGCATTTTCGGGCGTATCCATGGGCAGGTAGCATACAAAGTCAGCGCCTGCATAATTTTTTCGCACTTCGTAACCCGACGGGCTGAAGAAGGTAAGCATAATCCGGAAGTGAGGATATTCCTTTTTTAAGGCTTCCATGAGGGGACGCCCCTGTTCAAATTCTCCCAGAGAGGCACAATGGAACCAGATGAAGGAGGCCCGCTCCTCCTTAAAGCGCTTTTCGATAGAATCCAGGGACTGGAGCTGCCCATCGTGCAGTAGGCGGGCTTTAGGATTGAAGGGTGCAGCCAGGCGAATGGCCGAAGCATACCCACGAATAAAGGTGTTGTAAAGTACTGGAGCCACTTTCATGGGGCTAAAATACGCAATTTTGAGTGGTTATAAACAAAAAAAGCCGGCACGAGGCCGGCTTTTCAATATATTCAGTTAATTAATTCTTGGAAAGATAGTCAGCAACACCGTCACGGGTAGCTTTCATGGCTTCTTTGCCTTCTTCCCAGTTTGCAGGGCAAACTTCCCCATATTTCTCTACGTGACGCAGGGCATCAATTAAGCGCAGGGTTTCAGAAACGCTACGGCCCAGTGGCAGGTCGTTAACGGTTTCCTGGCGTACAACACCTTCTTTGTCAATCAGGAATGTGCCGCGGTAGGCTACAGGAGCGCCTTCGAAAATTAGGCTGCCGTCTTCGTCATAGTTCCAATCACCGGCCAATACGCCAAAGTTGTGGGCAACGGTTTTGGCAGCGTCTGCCAGTATCGGATAGGTTACCCCCTGGATACCACCCTGGTCTTTAGATACATTTAACCATGCAAGGTGAGACTCCTCCGTGTCGCAGGAACAACCTACTACCGCAACGCCTCTTTTTTCGAACTCTTCCAGTTGCTCCTGGAAAGCGTGAATTTCAGTTGGGCAAACGAAAGTAAAATCTTTCGGGTAGAAGAACAATACCACGTCTTTGTTGCCAAGGTACTGGTCCAGCGAAAAATTTTCAACGATTTCTTCGCCGTTAACTACAGCGGGAGCGTTAATTAAAGGAGCTTTTTTTCCTACTAATGACATTCTTTTATAGATTTTAAAATTAAAAATGGTTACTACTTTATTATGATATCCTGCCCGGGTAACACTTTGCTTCCCCGAATTTGCAGGTTAAAATTTTGTACAGACAGGTTTTTTATTTGCTTTGCTTCCAGGTAGTTGCTGATAATTGCTTCCAGTTCCTTGTCCTGAAAATCAATTATTTCACCTGTATTGGTGCAGTAAATATGATGGTGCGCTTCCATGCGCGCATCATAGCGCATTTTATTTTCTGAAACCGGCACCTTTTGCGCCAGCTGACTTTCTACGAGAGTTTCCAGGGTTTTATAAACAGTACCTAAAGAAATGCTCGGGTTCGCCGGCCGCACCTTTTCAAATATTTCTTCGGCAGTCGGGTGATTATCGCAGGCTATCAGGCACTGGTAAATAACCAGCCTTTGCTGGGTTGCTTTTAAGCCAGCCCTGCTTAGTGCTTCCTTTAATACCGGAAGCGCCGTATGTGCCTCTTTTTCCTTCACCTAACTAAGAACTATTCCTATCTGATAATTTGTGCCGCAAAGGTAAGGGTAAAATAATAGACTAGCAAAAGAAGGCTGGAAATTTAAGGAAATGTGGCCGGCGGGAAAAGAAGCAATGGTTTTTTAGGGTAAAACAGGATAAAAAGCCTCCCCTTAAATAGAAAAGTGTAAGGTTTAGTCCGGTGTGCATATTTTCTTCATAACGCTGCTTTTTACCGGCCTGCCTTAAGTAATCAAGGGAGTATCTAAAATGCTTCTTTTTTCCTTTTAAACACCCACTGCAAAGGGTTCAGTCGCCAATATATTTATTGCCTCAGCTTAAGGGTTTTCATTTAAATGGTAAAAAATGCATTGTGGTGCCTCCCAAAGGTGTAAAAATTAATGGAAGGGGCATCGGGAGGTTTCCGATTTGGAAGCAGGAAAGGGAGCTTCGGAACTGAATTTAAACATAGGGGGCCGGTTCCTATAATTATAGAACCGGCCCTTTGTGAAGTTATAAACCTTTTGATACTATAAAAGTAGTAAAACAGCCCTATCTTCCTTTAAATTCCGGTTTGCGTTTTTCTACAAAGGCATTCATTCCTTCTTTCTGGTCTTCGGAAGCAAAGAGCATGTAAAAGTTCTTGCGCTCGAAATGAAGGCCTTCGTCGAGGTGGGTTTCAAAGGCCCGGTTAACCGACTCCTTCGCCATTTGTGTGGCAATGGGCGACATTTGTGCAATTTCGTTTGCAAGCTCCATTGCTGCCTGTAAATACATTTCGACCGGCACAATTTTATTTATAAGACCATAGTGGAGGGCTTCTTCTGCAGAGATAAATTTACCGGTAAGCACCATTTCCATTGCCCTGGCTTTGCCAATGGCGCGCGTAAGGCGCTGGGTTCCACCGGCACCTGGCATCACGCCAATTTTTATTTCCGGCTGGCCAAACTGTGCTGTTTCCGAAGCCACTATCATATCGCAGGTCATGGCCAGTTCGCAGCCACCCCCAAGGGCAAAGCCCGATACTGCGGCAATCAGCGGCTTCTTCGTTTTTTTAATTTTATCCCAGGTAGAAAACTGGTCGATTTTGGCCATATCAATGGCGCTTTTGCCAGCCATTTGTTTAATGTCGGCACCGGCAGCAAAGGCGCGCTCATTGCCGGTAAGAACAATCACGCGTACGTCATCATTATTATCCAGCGCTTCGAGTGCTTCTTTTACCTCCGTCATTAGCTGGAGGTTGAGCGCATTAAGCTCTTTTGGCCGGTTTAATTCTATCAGCGCAATGTGTTTTCGATACTGTGGGGTAACTTTTATAAATTCCATAGTGGTGGGCTATTAAAAAATAAGATTTGGTTTGAAGCCAAAAATGTTAAAAAATAGGAGCATAAAAAAGAAAACCTCTTCTAAAATTAGAAGAGGCTTATGCTTGTAGATGTTAAACAGGTGTATGAATAAATATGTGTTATGCACTGATATATACCGGAAGCAGGAAAAAGGTAACCCACGAATCGATAAAAAATAAAAAAAATAAGAATTATTCCTTCCAGCTTCTTTTGTGGAAGCTAAAATCATCCTTTAATTCTCCTGAAACAGGTTTTTTAGCTATTCCCGCGACCTTTATTTTTTTAGTAGAAATTGATAAATGGCCTGATTGCTTTTTTTCTTTTGCAGCTGGTTAGCATAGTCTCCTGCTGCCCCATTTTTTGCTGTAGTTATGTTACATTCGTCATTCGCCATCCGCGCTTTTTGATGATTCTGTCCGGTTTTTTTTTGTGCCGTTGGCCCGCCATTCCCTGTGGTAAAACATGTTCAGCTCCTGCTAAATCTATTAAAAGCTTCCTGGCAAAAGTATAAAAGATAGAATCAGTTAGCCAGGAACAAAGAAGATGGGAAAGTGGGATTCTATATTTGTTTATTTTATTTTTAATTAACTTAAACAAAAATACTTTTTTTACTGTAATACTACTGGAAATGTGATGGCTTAGGTGATCATGCAGCTGGAGTCTGGAAAGAACGCTTTTAATTAAAAGGTGAAAATGCAAAGCATATTTATAGCAACCAATACCCCGGCTCCCCCGCTAAAGTGGCCCGAAGCGATAACCTTCTTTAAATTACCTGAGCGCCTGTCTAAAAATTTATATTTTGACCAATTGCGTGGGGGCGCCCAGCCTGCGGGTACAAGTCCATATTTTGCACGAATCCTTCAGCTCCACTGCCCCAATGGAATTGCGGTAGCTTTTTTTCGAAGAATAGCACTGACTTCGCGTCCCGGACTTCGCGTCCCGGACTACGCGTCCCGGCTATTCTTTTCAAAAAGAGCCGGGAGCGCCTGGCTTTGACTTCGCACAATTATTCCATAACGGATACCGGACTTTCGAAAACAAAATTAAATGTTGACAGCCGCTGAGAAAAAAAAATTCTTAACCAGATGACCATACTACTGGACATTTTTCCTAAGAAGCGTCAGGTGCTTCTTTGGGGATAGCGCGAGCGTTTAGCCGGACCGCGTAGGTTCGGGCTTATATTAGGAGGCTTCCAGCCTGTGATTATCCTTTGGCCGGAGGCCTGAAAAAACCAGCACGAGTCTACTCGACCCGGCGAGACGTTCGCGCTATTACTGTAACTGGAAACGTCCAGTAGTATGCCAGATGACTTAAAGTAGTTAATTATGGTACAAAGATCGATTGTGTGGTTTAAAACTGATTTAAGGCTGCAGGATAATGAAACACTGCTACGTGCCATTGAACAAAGTAAAGAGGTAATTCCTGTTTATTGCTTTGATGAAGCACAATTTCGAACTACTGAGTTTGGCTTTAAAAAAACAGGAGGTTTCAGAGCGCAATTCTTACTGGAGTCGCTGGCAGAATTGGATGCCAGTCTGCGAGCCCTGGGCGCTGGCTTATTAATAGTGCGAGGGAGGCCGGAAAAGGAAATTTCGCGACTTGCTAAGAAGTACCAGGCGCAAAAAGTATTTGCTAAAAAGGAAGTTGTTTATGAAGAAGTAAATACCGAGGAGGCAGTCGAAAAAGAACTGTGGAAAGTAGGCTGCAGCCTGGAAACATTCAGTACCAGCACCTTGTATCATGCCGAAGACCTGCCTGTTCCGATAAAAGAAATTCCGGATGTATTTACCAGTTTTAGAAAAAGAGTAGATAGGGAATCCTCTGTACGGCCGGCATTTGCCAAGCCAACCTCCATAAGCGCTCCACCCATTCCGCCACTGCAGTTGCCAGGCCTTGAGGATTTAGGGCTTAATCCGGAAAAAACAGATGCCCGTGCTGCAATGGTTTTTAAAGGAGGAGAAACAACTGCTCAGCAACGTCTGCACAATTATTTTGTTACCACAAAAGCAATAGCCACTTATAAAGAAACCAGGAATGGCCTGATTGGAGAAAACTATTCAACAAAATTTTCGCCCTGGCTGGCGCTGGGGTGCCTTTCGGCAAGAAGCATCTACCACGCCATAACAGCTTACGAAGAACAATTTTCAGCGAATAAATCTACCTACTGGCTCATGTTTGAATTGTTGTGGAGAGACTATTTCCGCTTCATGATGAAAAAGCACCGGCGGAAGTTTTTCCTGCAAAGTGGTATCAGCAATAACCCAAAAGTCCAGCAAAGCCTTAATATTGCGCAGCTTAACAATTGGATAAACGGACAAACAGCTAATGATTTTATCGATGCCAATATGCTCGAATTAAAACTGACCGGCTATATGAGTAATCGCGGAAGGCAAAATGTGGCGAGTTTCCTGGTTAACGATTTGGCGGTGGACTGGCGTTACGGAGCGGCTTACTTTGAACAGCAGCTGATAGATTATGATGTGTGTAGTAACTGGGGTAACTGGGCCTATCTGGCCGGTGTAGGAAATGATCCGCGCGGAAGGAGGTATTTCACCATCGCCAAACAAGCAGATGAATACGATCCTGACAGCGCCTACAGGCGACTGTGGTTAACAAAAACATAAATTATTCTCAATAGCAACTGTTACTTCCTGGCTTAGTAGTTCCTGTAAGGCTTTTAGCCCAGGCACTAAGTGGTTTAAGCCACCAGCCAATAATATCAGCAATTAAATTACCACACCATGACAACAAAAACATTTGTGTTTGCAGGGGCCTCGAGCAAAATCGCAATAGAAACGGCGAAACAACTAAAGCAACAGGGGCATAAAATTATTGGCATCTCAACGAAAGCAGAAAACCCTGTTTATGATGAATTTCATAGCATCGGGCAATATGATTTTGATAGATTTCCTTCCGTTGCCGAGCCGATCGATGGGCTGGTATATTTTCCCGGAACCATCAACTTAAAGCCTTTTCACCGCTTAGCGCAAAAGGATTTTATGAACGATTACCAAATTAACAGTTTAGGAGCGGTGGCATTTACCCAGGCCTACCTGGCTAACCTGAAGAAAAGAGAGCACGCTGCCATCATATATCTTAGTACAGTAGCAGTGGCGGTTGGTATGCCTTTTCATGCCTCTGTGGCGATGGCCAAGGCTGCCCTGGAAGGTTTAACCAAAGCGCTTGCGGCAGAGTTGGCTCCGGCTATTAGAGTCAATTGCATTGCGCCCTCATTAACCGAAACCCCGCTGGCAGAAAAGTTTTTAAACACGCCTGAAAAAACAGCAGTTTCAAAAAAGCGGAACCCTCTAAGAAAGATTGGGGAAGCCAGTGACCTGGCCAATGCCATAGCGTTTTTATTAAGTGACAAAGCCGCCTGGGTTACCGGCCAAACGCTGGCTGTAGACGGCGGGATGAGTAACCTGAAATTACTATAATATGGAGCAAAAATATTTTAATCAGTCCGATATTAGGTCTTTGGAAAAGCGCTATCGCGCCGCCTTTATAAATTCTTTGGGTGGATTTAAAAGCGTTTGTTTAATTGGTACCAGAAATAAAGCAGCTCAGACTAATCTGGCCATTTTTAGTTCAATTGTACATATTGGGGCTGATCCGCCACTCATTGGTTTTGTTGTTCGACCTGCTTCTGTAGAAAGGCATACCTTTGAAAATATTCTGGAGACGAAGTTTTATACCATTAACCACATTCCGGAGGGCAGCTTTGTAAAAGCGCACCAAACTTCGGCACGTTACCCGAGACAAGAGTCGGAGTTTGGTGCTGCAGGCTTTCAGGAAGAGAACAAAGACAGTTTTTTTGCCCCTTTTGTTAAGGAATCTCACGTTCAGCTTGGAATGGAATTTAAGGAAAAAGTTGATTTTACCATTAACGGAACAATCTTCCTGATTGGCGAAATAAAGCAGGTTTATTTTCCTGCAGATTGTTTGCAGGAGGATGGCTTTTTGGATTTGGAGAAGGCAAAAACAGTTACCTGTAGCGGACTCGATAGCTACCACACCACCAATAAAATTGGGCGCCTCTCGTATGCAAAACCAGAACGATGGCCGGATAAAATAAACCTTTAAGTACTGGGTAATTAAGGTGGGTTTTGGGCGCAACTGGGTTAGGAAGTGGGCTTTTTAAATACCCGTAAATAAACATCTTTGTTTCCTGTGCTGAAGAAATAACGCCTCCATGCTTTTGAGCAGTGTGTATAAAATGCAGACCAATAGAAAAACCGGCTGATTGTTGCTTGGCATAGCATATAATGAAATTTGCAGGCAGCTGCACCTTGGTTCCTGTTGCCTTATTCAAACTGCAGGTGCTTGTTTTAGTTAATAAGGTTAGAACCTTATGTATATATTAAAACGATTTTTTAACTATGCAGAAAATAAAAGTACTCTTTGTATGTTTGGGAAATATTTGTCGAAGCCCCCTGGCAGAAGGAATTTTTAATAAAAAAGCCGAGGAAAAGGGGCTTTTGCAATCCTTTGAAGCCGATTCAGCTGGTACCTCCGATTACCACATTGGCGCCCAGCCCGACAAGAGAACCCTGGAAAATGCAGAAAAGAATGCCGTAAAAATCAGCCACAGTGCCCGGCAAATTGCCAGCCCCGACCTTCGGTATTATGACTATGTGCTGGCCATGGATGCCGAAAATATGGATAAAATAAATGCCCTTGCGGAGGCAGATGCCCAAATTAAGGGAAAAATTTTTCTGATGCGCGACTTCGAGCCTGGCGCCCACCCGCTTTTTACTGCTGACGAAGAACAACCTTATACAAACGTCGACAGTCTTTCACAGACCACCAAAGACCCTTTAACTCCGGACCGGGATGTGCCCGACCCATATTTCGGTGGTGAGGATGGTTTCCAGGATGTGTATGAAATACTGGATCGAACTATCGAGAACTTCATTTCCTACGTAGTGCGGGAGCGGAACCTGGCTTAAACATGTATCCGGATAATAATCCATTTTTTGAACAGGTTCTTTTTGAAAGTACCGGCCAGAACCTGAAGGTTCTGGAGGTGCAGTTTCTATCCGGTGGCTGTATCAATAATGCCGTCAGGCTCCGGACTGCAGCTGGCGACTTTTTCCTGAAATGGAATGAACAGGCTGCCGAAAATATGTTTGCCGCAGAAGCAGAAGGATTACGCATTCTTCGGAATAATGGTAGTGTCCGGATTCCGGAGGTGCTGGGGCAGGGAAAGGTGGAGGGCAGTTACTACCTGCTCCTGGAGTACATCAGTAGCAGCAAGCCCTCCGCAGGATACTGGGAAAGCCTTGGCCACTCCCTGGCGCAAATGCATGGGCAGAGCAGGGAGCAACATGGGCTGGAGCATGATAATTACATTGGGCGGCTTCCTCAAAACAATGAACTGAAAGATAGCTGGGTTGATTTTTTTATTGAAAAGCGACTGCAGGTACAATTGGGGTTAGCTATTTATAATGGATTGGTTGAACCTGCTTTTGCTGAAAGGTACAAAAAACTTTACCCGAAGCTCCCTGAATTGCTGCCGGAAGAGCCACCGGCCCTGTTGCATGGCGATTTGTGGAGTGGTAACGTAATGATCGGAGCCGAAGGGCAGCCCTGCCTGATTGACCCGGCAGTTTACTATGGGCACCGGGAAATGGAATTGGCTTTTACGGAGCTTTTTGGGGGCTTCGACAGTCGTTTCTATGCTGCATACCAGGAGACAAAGCCCCTGGAAGAGGGGTATATCGAACGAAAAGCTATTTACAACATTTATCCGCTGATGGTGCATGTAAATATGTTTGGTACCTCCTACCTTAGTGGGGTGGAGCGAACCCTGGACCGCTATGTGAAATAGCAAATAAAAGAGCCTCCCAAAAGAGAGGCTCTATATCAAAAAATAGTTAGGGACAAAAAAATACTATACATGCTGAAGGGCTTGTCCAATATCCCAGATAAGGTCATCGGCATCTTCTACACCTACCGACAAGCGCACCATTTTTTCACTTATGCCAAGTTGCTGCTTGTCTTCTTTGCTAACGTCGGCGTGCGTCATGGTGGCGGGGTGTTGGGCAAGCGATTCGGTGCTGCCAAGGCTTACAGCCAGTTTAATAAGCTTTAAGTGGTTCAGGAAAGCAAAAGATTCTTTCTCGCCACCTACTACATCAAACGAAAGCATCGCTCCCGGCGATTTAAGCTGTTTCTTATAAATCGGGTACTGCGGGTCGTCTTCCTGCAGAAAGCCCAGGTAATAAACTTTTTCTACTTTCGGGTGCGCTGCCAGATACCTGGCAACCTTCTCGGCATTGCGCGCCTGGGTTTCCATACGCGGTTTTAAGGTTTCAAGGCTTCGCATAAGCAGCCAGGCAGTCCAGGGGCCTGCCATACAGCCCAGGAAGGTGCGGAGCGTCTTTACACGGGTTATTAGGCCAGCACTGCCAAGGCACGCACCTGCCACTACATCGCTGTGGCCGCCAATATATTTTGTTGCTGAATATAGTACCAGGTCGGCGCCGTGCTGCAATGGGTGCTGCCAGAGAGGGCCCATATACGTATTGTCTACGGCTACCTGCACAGGGTTTTCGTCTGAGGCAAAATGGTCTGCCACCTGGCGACACATCTCAATATCGAACAGCCCATTGGTAGGGTTGGCGGGAGTTTCAACATACACCATGGCAAGAGGTTTGCCGGTGGCTTCCACTTTCTTTATAAGTGCTTCCTTGCTTTCGCCAGCCATAAAGCCAATTATATGGATGCCGAAGCGGGTAAGTACGTGCCGGATAAAATGATCGGAGCCACCGTAGATTGGCGTGCTAAAAAGAAGTACCTGTCCCGGCTTAACAAACTCCAGGAGCGTAGTGGATATGGCCGACATGCCACTTTCAAAAACGGCACATGCCTCCGCTTTATCCCACAGGGTGAGGCGGTTTTCCAGAATTTCCAGGTCCGGATTATTCAGGCGGCTGTAAATAAGCCCAAGTTCCTCGTTGGGTCCTTTTTCGCGCTGGCCATAGGCAAGCTCAAAAAATGCTTTGCCATCTTCGGCTTTTTTAAACACAAAAGTCGATGTCTGGAATATGGGGCATTTCAGTGCTCCTTCAGAGAGTTCCGGCTTGTACCCGTACGACATCATTAAACTTTCCGGCTTGAGTTCTCTAGGTTTTTCCATAACTGCAATGTGCTTGATTATTTTCTCTTAAAGTTACGATTATCAGAAAGCATAAACCAGAAAAAGACCAATAGCGGAAAATAAAACTACTATAAGCTTGTTTGGTAGAAAATATGTACTTTCGCCGGGGGTGTGCTGATTGTTTATTAGAAAAAAAATCTACAGATGAAACCTGACCGTTACGACCGCCGCATTCTTGCCCTTTTGCAGCAGAATTCCCGTACCACCACCAAAGAAATTGCTGCCGACCTTGGTCTCTCAGTTACTCCTACCTATGAGCGCATTAAACGGCTGGAGCGGGAGGGCTTTATAAAACAATATGTAGCCCTTGTGGATAGTCATAAAATTGGAAAGCAGCTAACAGTTATGGCAACAGTAAGCTTAAAGGAACATTCGCGGGAGTACCTCAACCGCTTTGTTGAGCAAATAAGGCCCTTGCCCGAAGTAATGGAGTGTTATTATGTAGCAGGCTCTTTCGACTATATTGTAAAGGTGGTGGTAACCAATATGGAAGCCTACCAGCATTTTCTGGTAAATAAACTGGCAGCCATTGAAAACATCGGGCATGTGCAGAGCTACTTTGTAATGACGGAGGTAAAGCACTCGACCGCTGTTCCCCTGTAAAGGAGCCTGGTCCTCCTGTCTTTAAAGCTTAAGGTTAATGCATCCTGGCTGCGCTATCAATTTTGCTTAAAACCATAAGATGGCATAGGCCAGGAAGCTGAAAGCTTTATTTGTAAACACAGGAATGCCTGCCTCAAAGCGCCCATACACACAGGCTCTTGAAGGTGTAAGTATCTCTTTGTTAGTTGCTTAAGGCGTATATTTAACTGGCAGTGTAGTAATATTATTCGTCAGTGGCGGATAGTTGATCTTTAACCCACTGCCCAATGGTTTCCAGTACTTCCGGTGCTAAGGTGGTTTCAATGGTTCCATACTCCTGTGGGAGCCCCGTGGTAGCGGGCTGAAATAAATGATTTTTGCCAGGGAAAACTTTAGCCTCAATGTTTTTATTCTGAAGCTCTTCGAGGGCTGTCATATTAAGCGCTGCGGGCACCTGAACATCTTTCTCTCCAAACAAAGCTAAGGTAGGAACCTGAAGGTTTTTGAGTGCAGGCTGAGGCTTATAAGCTACAAAATTGCGAAACCAGGGCGAAAGCAATTGAGCTACCTGAACTTTTATTTGCGATTCAGTAGGTGGGTTTACTCCATTTTGTGCCTGCATTTCTTCATAAGAAAGGCGTAGCAGGTCGGTTAACTGGCTGGCAGCCTGCAGCGAATCCTGCTGGTGCAGAATTATGCTTAAGAGCTCTCCCTGCAGCTGCTTTTGCTGGTTTATTCTTTCCTGTGGCATTTCCTGGGCTTTTGCTATGGCCCCAACCTGTGCAACCATTAATTCATGAATTGGTACTACAGGGGGTGCCAGCAGCACTATAAAAGCCACTGGGTTTTCCTTTTGGGCTATCATGGGAGCAATAAGGGCTCCCTCGCTGTGGCCAATCAGGCCTATCTGGTTTGCTTTTACATCAGGCCTGTATTGTAAATATTGTACCGCAGCAGCTGCATCGGTGGCAAAGTCGGCTGTTGTAGCCTTTACGAAATTTCCCTGCGACTGGCCAAAGCCCCTGTCGTCGTAGCGTAATACGGCAATGCCCTGGCGGGTAAGGTAGTCGGCCAGAACAAGAAAGGGTTTGTGGCCTAAAATGGTTTCGTCGCGGTCCTGGGGTCCTGAGCCCGAAATTAGTACAACGGCCGGGAACTGCCCTGCGCCTGTTGGTTTTGTAAACGTACCGGCAAGGCTTATACCGGCTTCTTTGTTTTCAAAACGGACTTCTTCCTGCTGGTAGGGGAGTGGTTCGGCAGGGGTTTGAGAAGGCGCCTTTGCCGCCGAAGCCGCTCCTTTTTTCATGTTTAAAGGGAGCGAAAGCCCTGCCTGCTTCCAGGTGCCGCTTATATTACTTCTGTTTTTATCGAACCGGCCGCTATAGGTTACGCCCATGCGGGGAAGGTAAAGAAATATGCTGTCGCCTTTTAATCGCACACTATCTACAGGAATGTTAGTGGCTCCCTGGCTTGGGCTGTCGAGTGTGGCACTTAAGGCCCCGGGCTGCTGTTCAATATTGAAAACAAGGGGTATATTGTTGCCGCCATAGCTTAAAGAACCTTCCCAGTGGCCGTTCAAATCCTGAGAAAGTAAAGAGGCTGAAGATATTCCGGTGAGTAAAAACGTAAAAAATAAGAAAATAGAGAATCTTTTCATGAAGTTTCCGGTTTAAAAAGCGTTCTTAAAGATAATTATTCAATTAAGTAATATTTAAGGGAAGAGTCATAATTTTGAGCAGAGGAAAATAATTTCTTTTGTTGGTTATACAATCCTTAAAGAGGAGCATAAAAATTTCACTTTCTGTTTTATGATTAAATTAAAATACCTAGGGCTTCAGGCCCTGCTTGGCCTATTTCTATTTAGTGGGAACCTGGAAGCCGGTATGCAACAGGCCCAGCAACTTAAGGTTAGCGATACCCTGAGTGTAGCCCCGGAAAACTGGTATCATCTGGATTCCAAAAACGCTGGAATTGCCGGAATTAGCACAAACGAAGCTTACAGCCAACTGCTTAAAGGCAAGGAAGCTAAAAGAGAAGTAGTTGTTGCTGTTATTGACTCTGGCATTGATATTGAACATGAAGACCTGCAGGGGAAAATATGGGTTAATGCCGATGAAGTAGCCGGAAACGGGAAAGACGACGATGGCAATGGGTACATAGATGATGTACATGGGTGGAATTTTATAGGGGGAAAAGACGGGGAGAATGTAAATTTCGACACCTACGAAATAACCCGCCTGTATGGAAGCCTTTCTGAAAAGTACAAAGGCAAAACCCCTGAGGAGGTTACGGATAAAAAAGAGTTTGCCCTGTACCAGGAAGTAAAAGAAGCGTTCGAAAGCGAAGTAAAACAAATCCGTGAGCAGGCGGCAGGTTTCCTTGGCTTTTATGAGCGCTATGAACTTGCGAAGGAGCAATTGCGCGAAGCGCTTGGCCAGGAAGAGTATACTGAAGAAGACCTGGAAGCCTTTTCGCCTGAAACCGATGCGCTAAAGGAAGCTAAAGCTGTTCTTCAGTTTGCAGTGCTTAATGGTTTAAGCGATGAGCAAATGCAGGAGGGAAATGAGTATTTTACCCAATCTCTGAATAGCTACAACCTTAATTTTGATAGCCGCGAAATTGTTGGCGACAACTATGCCGACCTCAGTGAAAAATACTACGGAAATAACGATGTTGAAGGACCCGATGCCCAACACGGTACGCACGTAGCAGGAATTATTGCTGCCGTAAGAGGAAATGAACAGGGAATGGATGGTATTGCTGCGCCTGTTAAAATTATGGTAATCAGGGCCGTGCCCAATGGCGATGAGCGCGACAAAGATGTAGCCAATGCCATTTATTATGCGGTAGACAATGGGGCGAACATCATTAACATGAGCTTTGGAAAGGCTTACTCTCCGCAGAAGGAAGCAGTAGACGCTGCGGTACGCTATGCAGAAGAAAAAGGGGTGCTACTGGTGCATGCTGCCGGCAACGAATCAAAAAACATCGATGAGGAAAATAATTTTCCTACCAAGCGCTTTCTTAACAGTAAGAAGCCTGCGCCAAACTGGCTGGAAGTAGGAGCCTCCTCCTGGGGAGGAGCCACGAACTTTGTAGGCGACTTCTCGAACTATGGGCGCAAAACAGTCGATGTTTTTGCCCCGGGAGTGGATATATTCTCCACTACACCCGATAACGAATACGAAAGCCTGAGCGGAACCAGTATGGCCGCCCCGGTAACTACGGGTGTAGCAGCGCTTATCATGGCGTACTATCCTGACCTTTCGGCTGAGGAGGTGAAGAAAATTATCACTAAATCTTCTGTTAAGTATAAAAGGCTTAAGGTAAACATGCCGGGCGAAGAAGAGTCTCCAACGACGGTACGTTTTAAAAAGCTGTCGTCCAGCGGTGGTATCGTAAATGCGTACGAGGCCCTGAAGCTGGCAGAGAAGAAAAGCAGGCTTTAAACAACAGGCACAAAAGGATAAACAAAAGAGGCTACCGCGTGGTAGCCTCTTTTGTTTATCCTTTTGTTATTATCGTTCAATAGGGTCAAAACGGAAACCAATAGGCGCCTGCTCTTTGCGGGTTTCTCCATTAGTAAGAAAACGCTCCAGTTCATTTTCGTAAAAGCCTTTCAGGAACAGGAACAGAAAATCCAGGAACTCCTGAAAGTTGTAATTCCCATTTACTTCCTTCAGTATAAATTCCGTTTCTTTCGGCAGCTTAATTAAAAAAGAATCTCTCGCTTTTTTTATACAGGCCTCGAAGGTGATGTTTTCGTCCGGAAACTCCTCTTTCATACATTGGAGGTTAATTGCAAACCGGATGTGCCAGTAAGTATCCTTTTGCATATCCATGGCCTCGTATACGTCGTCAGTCAGTATCTTCGGATCTTCCTTGCTGCGCAGGCGTATTCTTCCTTCCGGAATCTGGTAATATTCCGAAACGGCTTCTCGTAAACGAAGGGCAAGCTGGTAGCACTCCTGCTTATAGCTTTTAAAGTCCTTCATGTTTTTTGAGTAGGCATCGCAGAGTTGGTTATATTTATTCATATATAATTTAGCTTTTTAAAGTCTGTTGCTAATAGTTATATAGAATAAATACTGTTTTTGTTTCATTCTTCAGCAGGAATCTGGCGGAATACAATTTGAAAATTGGTACGGGTTTTCTGTTCCAGGAGTATTTCCCTGTCCTGGCTAAGCTCCTGAATGAGCTCATCGGAATAATTTTTTACCGTTAGCAGGGTAAGGTCGGTATTGTAGTATACATCATATTCATTTTCAAGATTGCCCAGGAGCGCCTCTGTTTTAGCCCGATTGCTATCGATACAAATGGAAAAGGAGATAGCTGAATTCTGCATCAGGTTAATTTTAATGTGCAGCAGGTCGAGCAGGAAAAAAATGTGGCTAAGGTTTCTTTCGGTAATGAATGAAAAATCCCGGATGTTAAAGCTGATGAGGGTTTGCTTTTGCTTGAAAATAATGGAAGGCGCATGCTCCTTATGCTCCATATCGTAAATGCGGGTACCCGGGGCATCGGGCTTAAAAAAGGAGCGCACCAGTAGCGGAATTTTATGGTTCGCCAGTGGTTTAATGGTTTTGGGGTGTATAACCGTAGCGCCATAATAAGTCATTTCTGCCGCTTCTGTATAGCTAAGCTCCGGGTAAAGCACGGTTTCTTTTATAAGTTTCGGGTCGGCATTTAAAACTCCCGGCACATCTTTCCAGATAGTTACCGACTCTGCATTGAGGCATGAAGCAAAAATAGCAGCAGAAAAATCAGAGCCTTCACGGCCCAGGGTGGTGGTATTTCCATCGGGACTACGGCCAATAAATCCCTGGGTAATAACTACTTCCTCCTCAAGAATAGCCGGCAGGTCGCGGTTTATTTTGCTACTGGTAATAGACCAGCTAATTTGGGCTTCTTTATGCAGACTGTTAGTGCTTATATAGTCACGGGCATCGAGCCAGCGGCTGGCAAAACCGGTTTCTGCCAAATAGGCCTGCACAATAATAGTAGAAATAAGCTCTCCATGGGCAACTATCTCGTCGTAAGCCTGGGCATGATTTTGCTTTTTGGCTTTTTGCAGGGCGCGGGCCAGGGACTGAAATCGCTGGGCCAGCTGGAAGTGCACATCGTGGTGGATGTTATCAAAAAGCGCTTTTACAATTTGCTGATGAAATTCATAGAGGGCATTTACCTCCTTTTGGTATGACTGGTGGTCGATGCTTAACTGCAACAGCTCTTCCAGTGCATTGGTGGTTTTGCCCATAGCAGAAACTACCACGAGCAAAGCTTCATTTTTATAAGAAGAAATTATTTTTGTTACGTTTCTTACGCCCTCGGCATCTTTTACAGAGGCGCCGCCAAATTTAAAAACCTTCATATTCTTTTGGATTCATTCGATTAAAAGAAGGCAATTTTATATTTTTAAGCTTGCAGAAAAAGGAAATCTGCAGATATTATTGCCCGCAATTACAAACCAATTGCTGTTTTAAAAGTTTACAATACACAATTGCCTGTATTTTTTGGAATGAAATGGTAGCAACATTTATTTTTTGAACTTTTTACCGCAAACGTTTGCGTAGTTTTTCATAAAAGTTAGTAACTTTGCTACTGGTTACTTTAAGGCAATTTTTCCTTAGAAAAATTAATCTTAACCGCATTATATTGTATTTTTTATGACGAAGGAACATTTAGGGTTACCGGTAGGAACAACACTCGACAGATTTATAAAGCGGAAGCAGGATGACTTTCCTTACGCAACCGGTGAGTTATCGCAGCTTTTGCGCGATATAGCCCTGGCGGGGAAAATTATTAACCGCGAAATCAGTCGCAGTGGTTTGCTTAATGTAGGAGGTGCTTTTGGCGCCACCAATGTGCAGGGAGAGGAACAGCAAAAGCTTGATGTGATTGCAGACATTCGCTTTACCCGTGCACTCCGAAATGGAGGAGAGGTTTGTGCCATAATTTCTGAAGAGGAAGAAGAAATCATCGATCTCGATAACCCTAAAGGAAGATATATTGTAGCAATGGATCCGCTCGATGGTTCTTCAAACATCGATGTGAACGTTTCTATAGGAACTATTTTTTCGATTTACCGCCGCATAACGCCGGTAGGAGGGCCCATTTCGAAAGAGGACGTGCTGCAGCCGGGAACCGAGCAGGTGGCAGCAGGCTACCTGCTGTATGGCTCCTCAACCATGCTGGTTTATACCACGGGCCACGGGGTATTCGGCTTTACTTATGAACCTTCTTTAGGCGAATTCTTCCTTTCCCACCAGGATATAAAGATGCCCGAAGATGGAAAAATTTTCTCTATTAACGAAGGCAGCTACTGTAGCTTTGAGCCAGCTGTAAAGGATTATATAGAATACTGCAAGAAAAATGAATATAGCGGCCGCTATATTGGATCTTTAGTAGCCGATTTCCACAGGAACCTGTTAAAAGGAGGGATTTATATTTATCCCTGTACAGAAAAAGCACCGGAAGGCAAGCTAAGGCTGTTGTATGAGTGCAATGCGCTTGCTTTTATTGCAGAGCAGGCGGGCGGTAACGCTACAGATGGCTACAGAAGAATTCTGGAAATTAAGCCAACCGCGCTGCACCAGCGTTGCCCTTTCTTTATTGGGTCAAAAAAGATGGTGCAAATGGCCGGCGGCATGATGAAAGAACAGAATGAAACAAAAGCAGCTCCTGCGGGAACTGCTCAATAGAATTTTTTGGTAAATAGTTTTAGGTTGTAATGGAAAAGCCACTCCCTGGGGAGTGGCTTTCTGTTTTCAGGAGGCTTTTTCTTTCTTGTCTTTTGCGGCAGGTTTATCTTCTTTGCTGCTGCTTTTTTGGGTCTCCTCTGTTTCTTTCGGGGCTTGGAGTGTTTCAGGAGCATACTGGAGTAAAACTTTATACCAGCTCACTAACTTCTTAATGTCTGAAACATATACGCGGTCCCGGTCATAATCTGGCAGGTTGTGCTGCAGGAATGCCTTCAGTTCTTCTGGTGAAGAGCTGCTGTCAATACCTGGGTCATCGCCAAACTCTTTGTAAATTGTTTGAAATACCTCTTCCAGCGGAACAGAACCCTCTGAGGTATTTGTATAAACAGAAATTTCCTTAAGCACAGAGATGCGATGATTTGCGTTAGCCACCAGGCGGCTTGCTTTTTCATCCATCGACTCCAGAATAACGCCTGAGCGGGTAGGTTTAACAATTTTGAATAAACCGCCTTTTCCTGAAACGGAAGCAATTTCTTTTAAATCCATGTACACCTATTTTTAAAAACTACTATTAACATTCTTACAATTTTAGGGAAAAATGCGTGGTTTTACGCTAATTTTTCAAACTCTTCGTTGTTCTCGTGAATAAAACTTAAGATTTCCTCCCGGCCTCTTTTGTCTACGGCGGAGGTAACGAAATATTGCGGCAGCTCCGCCCAATATTTTTTCATTTCTCTCTTATAGTAGGCCACACTTTTATCGCGCTTGGGAGGCGAAAGCTTATCGCCTTTGGTAAAAGCCATAACAAATGGAATTTCATGTTCGGCAAGCCAAAGCATAAACTCCATATCTACCTCCTGGGGTTCGTGGCGAACATCAATAAGCACGAAGGTGCAAACCAGGTTCTTTCGCTCTTTCAGGTAATTTTCAATCATTTTACCCCACTCTGCTTTCTTTTCCTTGCTTACCCGGGCATAGCCATAGCCTGGCAGGTCGACCAGATACCAGCTTTCCTCAAAAATAAAATGATTAATCAGCTGAGTTTTGCCTGGCCTGCCGGAAGTTTTTGCAAGACTTTTATGATCGGCCAGCATGTTAATGAGCGAAGACTTTCCTACATTTGAGCGCCCGATAAAAGCATACTCCGGCCGGTCGGGCGGAGGGCATTTAGCCAGGCTGGTATTGCTAATAATGAATCTGGGTTTTAAGTTGCCCATAGGCCTTTTTGTTGCTGGTTTACCCTGCAAAAGTACAGAAAATGAGGGGTAATCAAGGAGGAATTACGGATAAATTCGTTTTTGGGTTTTTATTCTTTATTTCTTACAGGCAGTAGCGTCGTAGAAAAAAAAAGGCTAATCTTGAATGCTTTATCTTTAGAAGATGAATACTTACAGGCAGGAACTGTATTTGAAGAAAATTTAGCTAAACTTGCACTTCTATTACATGCCTTAGTAAGCCCTTCTAAGGCCGCAATTGGATTAATTATAATTTCTACCTTAACTTAGGATTCTTGAAATTCAGCATATTGGGTAGTTTGAGCTCAAGTATATATTAATGAGATGATAAACAGGTATACCAAATTTCTTATTCTGATGTTTTTCGTGGGGCTTGCCATTCAGCCGGCTTATGCCCAATACGACAATCGCGCAGATAGTATTTCGGCTTCAGATATGTTTTATGAAACCGGACAGGTAATTCTTTCAGAAACAAAGGTAGTTACCCAGGCTCGCGAAATGTTCGAGTCTGCCGCTAACCTGAACCCGGAGAACATTTGGGCAAATTACATGGCCGGAAAAACTTATCTTGAAACAGTAAATAAGGAAAGGGCTTCCATGTATTTTGAAAGGGTGTTCGCCCTCGACCCGAACTTCCGATACGATATATTATATTCTATTGGCCGGGGCTACCAATATGGCCTGCATTTCGAAGAAGCGCTCAATTATTACAATAAGTATAAAGAGAAAACATTAAACGATGTTAATTACCGTGGCAAGGATAAAGTACAGCTGCGGGAAGTAGAACAGCGAATTTCAGAATGCCAGAATGGCCAGGAATATTTAAAGAACCCGAAGCATTATGCGATTGTAAATGTTAGCGAAAAAGTAAACTCCCCCTGGCCTGACTATGGCCCGGTGTTAAATGAAGACGAAACTGTGCTTATTTTTACCAGCCGCCGCCAGGAGGAAAACCTGAATGAAAACGTGGATGAAGATAACTTCTACTTTGAGGATATATTCATCTCTGAAAAAGATGCCAAAGGAGAATGGAGTCCTGCACGTAACATTGGAGAGCCGGTAAACATAACTTACCATAGTAGCAACCTGGCCCTTTCGGCCGATGGTAAAACGCTTTTCCAGTACCGCGACGACAATGGAGGAGATATCTTCTTTTCTACCCTGGAGGCAGATGGAAGCTGGTCTTACCCGGAACCCTTAAGCGAATACATTAACTCCAGCTTTGCCGAAAAATCGGTTTCTATTTCGCAGGATGGAAATCTTCTCTTTTTCTCGAGTAACCGCCCGGGAGGTCTTGGCGGTATAGATATTTACATGAGTAAAAAAGATGATAAAGGGAAGTGGAGTCGTTCTGTGAATCTCGGGCCTACAATTAATACCGAATTCGATGACGAAAGTCCTTTCATAGATTATGATGGCAAAACCCTTTACTTTAGTACCAAAGGCCGGAAAGGCATGGGCGGCTACGACATCTTTAAAAGTGTTTACGATAGCACGGCCAACGATTGGAGCGAGCCTGTAAATATTGGCTATCCTATTAATACCCCCGATAACGATGTTTTTTTCGTAAGTACCAAAGATGGCAAAAGAGGATATTATGCCTCGGTGCGTGACGATGGCCAGGGCTATACAGATATTTACATGGTAAATTTCCTGCCCGAAGAGGAGCCGGCAAAGCCATTAATTGCTAAAAAGGACCCGCCGAAAAAAGAAGCCCCTGAAAAAGAGGCGAAGGAACCGCAGGAACCGAAAGAAGAGGTTGAACGTGTTAAGCAACCTAAGTTTCAGCCAGTAATATTAACCATTAAGGTAAGCGATAACCAGTCAGGAGAACCGCTGGCGGCCAATGTAAATTTGCGCAAACTCGAAAACAACCAGGTGGCAGGCAAAGAGGCCAAAGGAGATGGGGTGTATGCGTTTAGTATGACAAGTACCAGCCCGGCCGAAATGATGCTGAGCATTGAGAAGGATGGCTATATGTTTAAGAACTTCCGTTTAACCTTACCGGCAGCTACCGAAGAAATACAGGAAATTACCAGGAGCGTTGAGCTTGATATGCTCCAGACAGGCTTTTCTTCCGTATTGCGTAATATTTATTTCGATTTTAACAAGGCCAGCTTCAAGAAAAACTCTTACGATGAATTGAATAAACTGGAGCGCCTCCTGAGTGAAAACCCGGAAATTGTGGTGGAAATTGCCGGCCATACCGATAATATTGGCAATCCGGCATACAACAAAAAGCTGTCGCAGCAAAGGGCCAACGCCGTAGTCGATTATGTGGTAAATAAAGGAATAAGTAAGGCCCGAATTACCGCCAAAGGCTATGGAGAGGAGAGACCAATGGCCTCGAACGATGATGAGGCAGAAGGAAGGGCCCTTAACCGCCGGGTGGAGTTTAAAGTACTCAGCAAAGGAGGAGACCCTACAGCACGAAAATAAAACAGTTTTATTATAAACAGAAGAAGCACAGGGACGACTCCTGTGCTTCTTCTGTTTTTGGGCAGGGAAATAAAGGCAGGAAAAAACTGTGCATCCAAAATTTTGATTGTAATATTGTAAGTAGTTGTTAACCCCTTTAAGAAGCTAGCACATGGCTGTTGTACCGTATAAAGAAGAGAATAAAGGAAAAAAGGAGCAGGTAGCTCATATGTTCAATAATATCAGCAAAAAATACGACCTGCTGAACCATCTCCTGAGTATGGGAATTGACATTCTCTGGCGGAAGAAAGCAATAAAGCTGCTTAAGAAAGACCAGCCGAAAGAGATACTTGATATAGCTACCGGTACAGGCGATTTTGCCCTGGAAGCGCTTTCGCTTAAACCAAAAAAGGTTATTGGAGTTGATATATCGGAAGGCATGCTGGCCGTTGGCCGGGAAAAGATGAAGCAGAAAGGGGTGTCGGATATTATTGAGTTCCAGCTCGGCGATTCGGAGAACCTGCAATTCAAAGACAATAGCTTCGATGCGGTAATTGCCTCCTTTGGCGTTCGTAATTTTGAGAACCTTGAAAAAGGACTGGCAGAAATGTTAAGAGTACTTAAGCCGGGAGGACGGCTGGTAATTATTGAGTTTTCGACCCCCCAGATGTTCCCTTTTAAGCAGGTGTATAGTTTTTATTTTAGCACCGTTTTGCCTAAAATAGGAAAACTAATATCAAAAGATCGGTCTGCCTATACTTATTTACCTGAGTCGGTACAAGAATTTCCGTACGGAGACCGTTTCTTAGGTATTCTGCAAAATGTTGGATATAAACAGACAAAATGCAAACCTCTTACTTTTGGAATAAGCTCCATTTATACCGCAACAAAATAAATGCAGCCTTTAGTGTGTACCTGGTTTTATTACTGCTGGCGGGTGGAGCTGTTCATGCCCAGTCACCGGCTGTAACAAATTCCTATGGGGAAGGTAAAGACAGCAAAGCCCGCCGTAACCTGATTGGGTACGACGATCGCTTGTTAACCTATGGCTTTACCCTGGGCATGCATACTTCCACATTAAGAATTAAATTTTCAGAAGAGTTTACAAGCAGTAGGTTTGACTCTGTCGCCAATATTGTATCGCCCAATGGCTTTGGCTTTTCTATTGGTTTTTTGGCAAACCTGCGGGCAGCCCAGTATCTCGATATTCGATTAATGCCCAAAGTTGGCTTTTACCAGTACTCAGTCGATTTGCAGGATACCAATCCTGAAACGCCCGACCAAAACTACTTTGCCGACTTTACGACCATAGATCTGCCATTAATGCTAAAGTTCAAGTCTCAGCGGCGCAAGAACTTCAGAATGTTTTATGTTGGGGGAGCCACGCCTACCATAGATGTAACAGGTAAAAAACAACGGCAGGAAAACGCTGAAGAAGGCTTGCGGCTTACCGGCAATAACCTCTCCTTAGAGGTAGGCTTCGGGGCAGATATTTACTTTCCGCTGTTTAAGTTTTCTCCTGAAATTCGCTATTCCTATGGCCTGGTCGATGTGTTGGAAAACAACCAGAACAACGTCGGGCAGGCTTTCCAGCGGCTTAACACCCAGGGCATTTCCCTTTACCTGATATTTAATTAAACGGGGTGTAGCTGCCAAATTTTGCTCTCAGGCGCAATTGCTGCTATTGTAAATTTCAGAAATAAACCATTTGCTATAAAACTGGCCCTTTCTCTTAATCGAGAAAGGGCTCTTGCTTTTAAAGCCTTTTTGTTTAGTTTAAAGTTTTTAGCAAAACCTAATTTTTAAAAATGGAAAAAACAGTATTAATAACAGGAGCAACATCGGGAATTGGATTGGCCACAGCCAGAGTGCTTGCAGCAAGCGGCTACAGGCTCATTTTGTGTGGTCGCCGGAAAGAACGTTTACAGCAGCTGCGGGAAGAGCTGAAAACCGCGGTACATACCCTTTCGTTCGATGTGCGCGACAGGCAGGCAGTGGAAGCAGCCATTAAAAGCCTTCCATCCGATTTTAACACCATAGATGTGCTGGTGAATAATGCCGGCAATGCGCATGGCCTGGATACCATTGGTGAGGGAAACCCGGAGGATTGGGATGCCATGATAGACATCAATGTCAAGGGGCTTTTGTACGTAAGCAAAGCGGTTATCCCGCAAATGATGGAGCGCAAGGCAGGTCATATAGTTAACATTGGCTCTATTGCCGGAAAAGAAGTTTACCCGAAAGGAAATGTTTACTGTGCCTCTAAGCATGCAGTAGATGCCCTGAATAAAGGCATGCTCCAGGACTTAAACCCGTTTGGGATTAAGGTAACTGCCATAAACCCGGGGCTGGTTGAAACTGAATTTTCAATGGTTCGCTTTAAAGGCGATGCCGAACGTGCCGAATCGGTGTACCAGGGGTATCAGCCTTTACTGCCAGAAGATGTAGCTGAAATTATTGAATTTGCCCTTAGCCGCCCTGCTCATGTAAATATAAGTGACCTGGTACTGCTGCCTACTGCGCAGGCTAGTGCTACCATTGTTAAAAAAGAAGGCTAAGCGCTTCTGAGGGAACCCTTTATCCTGCCCGCTTAAAGATGAATAATAGCTTCTTTTTCTTTTTAAGTTCTCTTTAAGCGGGTATTCCGTTGGCTGCTTTAACGTAAGTAAAGTGCTGAATCTTAAAAAATAGTACATACTGCCATTTTTGGGCAATTGTTTTATAGGAAAGATCTTGCTATTTTTATGTATATTTTAATAGTAAACATGCTCCCGGCGCCACCGTCTGCTGCATGATTTAGCTGAAATGAGCCTTGTATGGAATGTCGCTGAATATTCATAAAGTTTTTAGCTTTTTCAACCTGCTCCAGGACGATAGCCTGAGCCTTTTTTATCAGGGAGTTGCCCATGATGATATTACTGATAAACTCATTAGCCTAAGCGATACGAATATAAAAAGCCAGGCAAGCCTGAGCAGCCTCCGCAAAAGGGTTTCTTTTGCTATATCAGAATGTTTTCAGAATGTAATCCGCCATAAAGAAGAGCCAAAAGCAGCGCCAGACGAAGTGTTGCACCCAAGTATGTTTATGGTTCGAAGCCTGGGCAATGGGTATTATATTGGTTCCGTTAACCTATTAAAATCCCGGAAAGCCAGCAAGCTTAAAAAGCAATTGCTAAACCTGAACAGCCTAAATGCCGAAGAACTGCGGCAAATGTATTTGCAGCTGCTTCCGGCGGTCGAATTTTCTGAAAAGGGCGGGGCAGGACTCGGATTAATTGAAATGGCCCGCAAATCTAAGCAGAAGTTTGATTTTGACTTCCTGCAGGTTAGTCGTGGCTTTTCTCTTTTTGCCATGCAGCTTTCGTTCGATGAAGGCGAGAAAAAGGGAGAGGCACCCCTCCTGCAGGAAATTCATGAATTGTATGAGAATTTGCTGCAGGAACATGTACTTTTGCTCTATAAAAGCGATTTCTCGCAGGAGGGCATGATGCCTTTAATTGATATGATAGAAAATAACCTGGGAGGGAATGGCACGTCTCAGCTTGTTTATAAAAAAGTTTTATACGTTCTTGTAGAGCTTTTCCAGAATATTATGAAGCATGCTGCTACCAAAGGGGAGCGGCAGGAAGGAGTTTTACTTATTTCTGCCATGCCCGCAGGTTATGAGCTTTGTACCGGAAATTTTATTGATAACAGTAAAATTGACGATTTGCAGTTTCACCTGAGCATATTGAACCAGTTAAACGAAGAAGAGCTGGGGGTGCTGTACCGGAAAGAGTTAATAGGAGCACATAAAAGGAGTAAAGGCGGGGCAGGTTTAGGGTTGATAGAAATAGCCAGGTACAGCAAGAATCCTTTTCATTTTAGTTTTTTACCGATTGATGATAAATTATCGTTTTTTTCTTTAGGAGTAACCATATGACAACAGTAGCTTCATTAAAAGGAATAGAGTTGGAAAAGAAAGCCGATACTCCTAAAGTGGTGTTTAGCCAACAGGAAGGCTTGCTTTTTATAAATGGTCGTTCCCTGCCCGAAAATGCCGAGCAGTTTTATAAACCACTGCTCGAGTGGATTCGCGCTTACCTTCCGCTGGCACCGAAGCATACCAGGTTAACCCTGGAGCTGGAGTATTTTAATTCAAGCTCGGTAAAGCAGGTGCTTTCCATGCTTATTTCGCTCGAAGAGCTGGTGGCGGCTGGCAAAGAGGTTGAAGTGGTGTGGTTGTACAATGAAGATGATGAGCTGATGGAAATGAAAGGAAAGGAACTTGCCAGTATTGTAGAGCTGCCTTTCCGTCTGGAGTCCTTTATTAGCAACACCTTAAAGTAAGCCGTTTTAGAGCAGCCTGATGCCCATCAGGAGGATATCGTCTGTTTGCTGTGTATTGTCTTTCCACTCCAAAAGGGTTTGCTCTATAATATTTTTTTGTTGCGCAGCCGAAAGCGGCTGAATTTCCATTAACAGTTTCTTAAATCGCCTGGTATTAAATTTCTGGTCATTCGGACCCCCGAACTGGTCCATATATCCATCGGTAAACAGGTAAAGCATACAGCCCGACCGGTATTTACTGGCTTTGTTGGTAAACTTCCTTTTCTCATTTTCGCTGCGTGGGCGCAGGGCTTTGCCGCCAACAGAGCTCACATCGGCCTGCAGAACCTGAAGTTCCTGGTCATGAACCAGGTAAGCAGGATTCATGGCTCCTGCAAACTCCAGCATATAAGTATCCGGGTCAATCAGGCAAACGGCAATGTCCATTCCATCCTGCGAAAAATGATTTCCCTGTTGCTGGTTGAGCGATTCAATGATGCCCCTATGCAAATGCTCCAGCACGAGCGCCGGATCGTGTATTTTCTTTTCGAGTACAATTTCGCGCAGCAAACGGTGGCCAATTAACGACATAAAAGCACCCGGTACTCCATGACCGGTACAATCCGCAACGGCCACCAGCTTCTTATTTCCTATAGAGGCTAAAAAGTAAAAGTCGCCACTTACAATGCTTTTTGGCTGCAGGAATACAAAAGACTCTGGCAGGTGTTGCTGCAGTGCCTGCTCGCTCATTAATATCGATTGCTGAATACGGCGCGCATAGTTGAGGCTATCGGTAATTTGCCTGTTCTTTGACTCTATCAACTGGTTAACCTTCTGCTTCTGCCTAAAGTAGCGGAAAACCAGAAAAGAAAAGCAGGAGGAAAGAATAAACAGGCTGATTACAAGAAACAAGGAGTTTCTTTGTGCCGACAGCTTGTCGGCCTGGGTGGAAAGCATCAGGCGGGCATGAACCATTTCCTGTTCGGCCATTTCAATTTGCTTTTCCCTGCGAAGAATTTCAAGGCTGTCGTAGCGGGTTTTCGCCCGGAGCCTGTCGACCAGCAACTGTTCTTTTTCAAGCCGAATGGCATATTCCTGCTGCTGAATTTCCTCTTCCTCTATTTTTTTAAGGCCGGGGCTAAAATGGAAGCCGGGCCTAATGGTGAGCTGGTTATCTGCAAAGGTGGTTGTCTGGTCTTCAGCTACCGGCCTGGCAGGTAATTTTTTTGTACCGGAGGTGTTATTTCTGCTTTCTGATGTTGCAGCAAGGGCTTTCTCTTTTTTTACTGGTGCAGGAAGAGGGGAGTAGTCTTCCAGGCGAATATTATTTTTATCCAGAGCCCTTTGCAATAGCTCTGTTGGCGTATCCTTCGGGGGAGTTGCACTAAATAAACCACCACTTCCTTCTGCTTTGGCAATAGGAGCATGGCTAAAGTGGCCTTTTCCCGGGTTGTAGTAGAGTCTTCCCAGGTTCTTGTTAAGTGTAGAGTCTTTGCCGGAATTAAAGCTGTTTAAAACAAACTCAATAGCAGTAAAGCGGAAGCCGCCTTTTTTTATTTTGGAGGGAAAGGCCCTGGTGTCGATTATAAGTTGGTTCTGGTTATAACCTTTTTTGTGTACGGTTAGCTGGTACAGCTCATCGAACCGGAGGTCGAAATTGAAGAGACCTAAATCATTGGTATTAATTTGTTGAACAAGGGAATTTCCTCTGTATAATTTGAGGCTAACCCCTTCCAGTGCGCCCTGCAAAACAGTAGGTGTGTTTTTCTGGAGCATTCCCTGGCTGGGATTTTGCACGAAGCCATGCACCACCCCTTCTATTCGCAGTATGGGGTTTTGTGCGCTTACAGAAACCATAAGCAACAGATACAGGCCTACAAAACTTACAATTCTATACATAGAAGGCTGCTTAAAAAGAAAAAACCAAGCTCCATTTAATGTGCTAAGAAGTTCAGCTGCTTATAAAAAAGCAGCAACAAATGTACGAGTTTCAATCAGAAAAAATTAAATATCAGGTTTAGTCTAAATGAAATACTGCTTTAATACGCTGGGTTCGATTTCATGTTTACCATTAAAGGAAATTATTTCCGGCTCAACGCCCATTTCCTTGATGGTAAGAACCTGTTCGTCCATCCTGCTCTGGTTAAGGAAGGGGTCGCTGGTGCCATAAACAATAGAAACCTTGCGTCCTGCAATTGCTTTTGCTGATAGAGCTTCGGGCAAATCGGGAGGAAAAACCCCCGCCCACAATACCATTTGCTGAAATGAAGTTCCTGATAGCATTGCCCAGCGGCTAATGGTGGCCACTCCCTGCGAAAATCCTAGTAAATTTAAAGGAAGGTTTGCCTTTCCTTTGGTAGCCGCAGCATACACTTGCGAAATATACTGAACGTAATTATTAATGTCGTTTTGGCGATCTTCTTTGGTCATCCAGCTGGCCCCAACGCGGCCGCTAAACCCCTGGAGGTAAAAGCGGGAGCGCCCTTCGGGGGCTATTACATAATGGCCGGCATCGGCAAGTGGCTGAAAATGCCTGATAAAGTAAGAAGCCAGCTGTCCATAGCCATGGCATACCAGCCAAATGGCAGGGGTATCGGCAGTAAGGGTTCCTGCTGTAAAAAAGCGTGCTTCCTGCTGTATAATAACTTTATGCTCCTGTGCTTCCATAAACTACAAAAGGCAGGTACTTAATTAAGTGCCTGCCTTTTTATAATTTGTAAAGTAATTAACGCTTGAAACCTAACACACTTCCTCCGCAGCTTTGCTGCGAGCCATCGAAAGTGTAAGTAATATAATAAATGCCTGTAGAGTTGCAGTTGTAACGAAGCCCTTTAAAGACCTTTCCATTGGCTGCATTGGTGGTTAATTTCCGGCGGTTTGAGTCATAGAGGCTTACTACAATCCCGTCAGGCGCTTCACCATCTGTACAAATATTTATAGAATATTCGGTGCCTTTGGCAAAAACGTAAGAATACTCTATTTTATTTTTAGCTCCCCCTTCGCCATCAATTGGAAAGCTTTTAACAAAGTTAAAGCCGTCGCCAAGCTGAACAATGCAATTGTCGGCCAGCTCTGAAGCGCCACATTGGGCCTGAGCCGCATTTCCAGCTAGAAAGAAAAGCGCAAAAAAGCTGAAGGTTACGAAAACTTTCTTCATATCGGACTTATTTAATAATATTTTTTCTGATTGATTGAGTTTGAGAAGCTATCTCCCGAAGGTTTTCAGGCGACATAATTACTTCACTGGTGCTGTTGTCCTGCACTACAAGCATTCCATCCTTTTCAATAAAGGTAGGTTCGGCATAGGTGTGAACAATTTGTACTTTTTGGAAGGCATTTGCTAATGGGCGCAACTCGTTCATATATTGCTCCATGCTGCTGTTGCTTTCGCTGTAAAAGCTTAACAATAGCATTATATTATCCATAATTACTTTTTGTTCGCCAATGCGTTCAGCAAGTACTTTGTTATTGGGGTTTTTCTCTGCCACCTTACAGGTTACATGCAGCGCCTCAAGCCAGCCTCCTGTAAGAATAAGGATGCTCAGGTTTGAGCGCTTCTGGTTTTGCAGATAGGAGTTAATATTATTGAAGTTCTTTGTGGTAAGGTAAAGGAGGGAGTCCAGGTTACTGCTATTGGTGGCCAGACGTTTGATGGTACCAAAGTCAAAAAACTGCCCAATGCTCAGCTCATCTGCCAGCTCCTTAATGGAGTTCAGGTAAAAGATGGCATCCTGGTTCTGCTCATAAATGTTGGTATACCCTAAATCTGTTCCATAAATGCCCAGGTTAATGGCCTTTTCATAATTGGTGTTATATACAGCGGTTTTTTTAGGGTCGTTAAGCATGGCCTGGTCATATTTGGTACCAGACTCTTTTAATAAAACCGAAATTTCGAGCGGCGAAGGGATTGACTGAAAATGTCAGAGATAACCTCCTCGGAAATTTCCGGCTGAGCCAGACGGGTGCTGTCCAGTGCCTCCATGTAAGCTTCAGCACTAGGTGCTTTGCTTGAATCGCAGGACCAGAAGGACGCCAGCAGAAGCGCAAACAAAGAAAACTTTCTCATGTATTTCATTTCAGATTAAACAAAATTATTAATTACACACACATTTACAAATATCAAAATTGTAGATAAAGTACACCCGTACACTTAATGGTAAGGCCACATTATTTACCGAAGGCACCCAGGAATTTACGGAATGCTTCAAAATATAGAAAAACATATAAAAGGGCCGTCATGAGCCATATTACAAGAGTATTGAAAATAAAGGTATCGAAATACATCCCAAACAAGTGTTTTTGGGGCGCAAAAAATTGGGCGCGGTAATCCAGTGCATGCTTCGGATTATCAGGAATATGGTACACCGGATCAATTAATTGGGTGAATTCTCCATCACCCTCAATAATTCTGTCTTCCGTGCCCACATTTCTTACAAGGTCCGAAAGGCTTTCGTTGAAATACAGGTTTTTGTAATCATTTAATTTTTCAGGTACAAAATCGCTGTCCAGCTGGGTGCGTATAGCAGGTAACTTTTCCAGGCGGGTTTCGGCCAGCTGGTATACATCCAGGTAATGGAGGCGTAGGCTCTCGAAATAGGTCTCGAGCTGCGTTTTTACTTCTCCTTTTAGCTGGGCGGGCTGCATTTGTGCCATGTCAAGACCTTCTAAACCATTTTTGAATGGTTCGCGGCCAATCTCATTGTTCAGCAGGTTAAATTTTGCCTGTACAATTTTTTGTACACTGTCACTCTTGTTCTCCTGGTTGGCTGCAATAAACGAAAGTGTTTCATTGAGCTTATCTACCAGGTAGTTCGACTTATAATCGGCCATTCGGGCTTGCTGCTCAAAGTGGTATGACGGCATATTAAAGTAGTTGTTCTTGAACTGATACACCGCCATTGCCTCATAGGCCCAGCGGCTGGCCATCATGTCAGCGACCACCGGCACTTTGCCGCGGTTGCCAATGGTGTTATTCAGCTTATCAAAAGGGAACAGCAGGCCACTTAGTATCATTTGCGGAATGAGCAGCATTGGAATAAGAATGTAAACAGTTACCGCCGAGTTAAAGGCCGAAGAAACATTAAGGCCCAGTACATTCGCAAAACAGCTTACCGAGAACAGAACCAGCCAGAAGGGCATGGTCATTCCTTTTATTTCAAGCACCAGGTTACCGATGAGCACAAAGCTAAGGGTTTGAATGGCCGAGAGCGTAAAAAGAATGATGAGTTTGGAGGTAAGGTAACTGTTCCAGCTCAGGTTAAGAAAACTTTCACGCTTTAGAATTTTCCGGTCGCGGATAATTTCTTCTGCACTTACCGAGAGCCCCATAAACAGGGCCACCACGATGGCCATCATAATGAAGGCCGGAATATTTTCGTTGAAGCGGAAGAAGTACTCTTCCCGGGTGTGATAGCGAATAATAAATGAAAGAATGAGGGCAAGCAGGGGAGCCTCCAGGAGGTTAATTAAAAGATACTGCCTGTTGCCAATCTTTGAGAGGGTATCGCGTACCGTAAATATGGCGGTTTGCATAATGCCCGAAGGCAGGTTAAGGTTTTTAGGAGGCAGCTCCTTTACATCTTCAACCTTGTCGAGCTTAAATTTTGTGCCAAACTGTTCGTGCCACTGCATGCGGGTTCACTTTCCTTTTGTTGGTAAGCTGCCCGTATTCATCTACCACCTTGGCTTCAATGATATTGAATATTTGTTCCGGGTTCACATTGCTACAGGTAGGGCACTGGCCACGGTCGCTGTCGACCTGGTTGGTGGCTTTTTTGAAGTAAGTAACCGCTTCCACCGGGTTGCCATAAAAGATGGGATAGCCGCCCGTGTCCATGATGTACATTTTGTCGAACATCTTGTAGATGTCGGACGAAGGCTGGTGAATAACCACGAAAATAAGCTTTCCTTTCAGGGAAAGTTCTTTCAGCAGGTCAATTACATTTTCAGAATCGCGGGAGGAGAGGCCGGAGGTTGGTTCGTCGACAAACAAGATAGCCGGCTCCCGGATAAGCTCCAGGGCAATGTTTAGGCTCTTGCGCTGGCCCCCGCTAATGGTTTTGTCCAGCACAGAACCTACCTTAAGGTCTTTGCGCTGTTCCAGGCCCAGGCTTTCCAGCATTTTTATTACCCGCTCGTGCAGCTCTTCTTCGGGCATGCCGGCAAAGCAAAGCTTGGCGTTGTAATATAGGTTTTGGTAAACGGTAAGCTCTTCAATCAGGAGGTCGTCCTGAGACACATAGCCAATTACCCCCTGCAGTTTTTCTTTTTCGGTGTGGAGGTTGGAGCCGTTAATTAATATATGCACCTTCCGAAGGGCTTTCGATACCCGCCAATACGTTAAGCAGGGTAGTTTTACCTGCACCACTGGCCCCCATTATGCCAATGAGGTTGCCGGGTCCTTCAGAAATATTGATGTCTCTTAAGCCTGTATCGCCATTCGGAAAGCGGAAGGCCAGGTCTACGGCATTAAAAGATAATTTTGTCTGTACCGCCTCCAGGTTAAACTGGCTGGTAAGGTCGCTGTAGTATAAGGCGGCGCCTTTTGGGGTTTTAATGGTGCTGCCGTGCGAGTACAGGTACACCTGTTCGGGCTTCATAATAAAGCCGTTCATTACCAGTTCTTCGTGACCCATGTAGCTGAACGAAGTACATGTCGACACTCTGCACCTTCATAAAGATGAGCTCCCCGATAAGGTCTGTGTGGACGTACTTTTTCTGGTCTGCCTCGGTTTGTTCGGCGGTGGTAATACCGGTGTCGGCCAGCAGGCTTTCGATTCCGCTGTTTACCACGAGCAGGTCTTCGAAGTTGAGTAAACGGCTGCTTTCTGTCAGTACAAAGCTCTCGATAAGCTTGTATTCCTCTTTGGTAAATTTAAAAACGGTGGAAATCGTATCGATGATTTCCATTCGTTGTGGAGTGAAGTTTTTGTCGGAAGCCACCAGCTCAAGTATTTTAATCAATACCACCACCTTTTGCTTTTGCGTAAGGGTTTTATTGATTTTTTTACAGATGGCCAGGGTTTTTACCGAATCCCGAACAGAGGTTAGCTTGCGTTACCTTCTTTTGCTTTTCTTCCTCCTCATCCTCTTCTCTGGTTATAGCCTACATACTTATCGTAAAGCTCGAGGTACTCTTTTACAGAGTCCTGGTCGAGCTCCTGCTGAAAGAAACGGATAACGAACTGGCGTTCTTTTTCCGTTACGCCACCATCCTGCTTCGTAATAATGGCAAAAAGCTGTGTTAAGGCTTTTAATATTTCTTCACTCATAAAACACTTCCGTTTAACAGATATTCAAAAACCATTTTTTGGCCACATTCGCCGACCGGCTGGGTCCCGGGCTTAACAAACCCAGAACTTGCCGGTGATTAATAGGTTTTAAATTCAAAAGGTAGCTCTACCAGTTCAGAGAACTCTTCACCCGCTTCCTGCATATCTTCATCATCTTCGTGGTAATACCATACAATGGTCATTCCTTCAATATCTTCCAGGTTAGAAAGAACGTCCAGAATTAGCTTTGAAGAAGCTGTGTTAAAATACTCCAGCTTAAACATGAATTCTGTTGAGCTGCTTAGGGTCCTTTTTGTATTCGTCTATCCAGTCGAGTACGGGCTGATAAAACTCAGCAGAATCTTCGGGAAGGGAACGGCCGGAAATTTCAAAAATGCCGTTTCCTTTATCTAAAATTATCTTTGGGGTATCTTCAGTGCCTTCTAAATTAATGATTTGCATATTCATGTTTATTTTAGGCTTTGTTAATGTTACTCTTTAACAATAGTTGTTTTTAAGGAGAAGAATGAATAGGTATCATCGATTGGCTGGAAATCATATTCCAGCTTCTGACCCGATTTACGTGCCATATCTACAAAGCCCAGACCTGCACCGCCTTTTTCAGAAAGGTCGGTGTTTTTAATAATATCTTTGTAAAGCTGCTTTAAGCCATCTTTATCCAGTCCGTTGATCTGGTCAAGCTTGCCGCGCAGTTTTTCCACATCTTCGTTGCGGATAGGGTTGCCCGAGGTGATTACATAGAAGGTCTCCTGCCTTGCCTATCATAAAGATGGCCGTAGGCTTAAACTGCTTCCTGTTTCTGTTGCAGCTCTTCGCCATGCTTTACAATGTTCTGGAGGCACTCCACCATTACATTAAAAACTTTTCGCTTTATGCTGGATTCTTCACCCATGGAGTCCATATTCCGCTCGGCCATTGCCAGAACAGATTTGGTTATTTCCTGGGTAAACTCTCCTTCGTAAACCAGAATCAGGTTTCGTTCAAGCATAGTTTTGTGCAGGTCATAAATATACTTCATGATGTATGCTTTAAAATTTGTGGTTTCGTTTATTTACGGTTAAAATTTTGTTGTCCACAAAATGGCCGCAAATTATTGTTTTTTATATTTATTCAAAATTTTTAGAACCTGATGCCAATTAACAGCATATCATCGGTTTGCTTGTAATCTCCTCTCCAGTCTTCCCACTCTGTATCAAAGCCTGCATTTGCTTCTGGCACCATGTTACTTGCTCTGGTGTTCCATAATCAGGTCTGCGCAGGCGCTTAGGTCCAAACTTCCGGTTCTCCGGACCACCAAACTGGTCGGGGAAGCCATCGGAACAGAAATACACCGCATCGCCTTTCTGCAGCTTAATAACAGTGTTGGTAGAAATTGGTCTGGTTTTTAAATTTACCGCCACCAATCGGGAATCGGTCGCCTTTTACTTCTTCCAGCTCGCCATTTCTCACAGAAGTATAGCGGGCGGTGGGCACCGGCATATTCCAGCGTTCTCTTCTTCAGGTTTATCTTACAAAGCGAAATATCCATTCCGTCCTTCGATCTTGAGTCGTCCTCATCCTGGCGCAAGGTTTGCGGTAACCCCTTCGTCCAGCGCATCAGAATTTGTCCCGGGTCAGCGATTTTACGGCTTCGCACAATGTCGTTCAGCAGGAAGTAACCGATCAGGGATATAAGGGCACCAGGTACGCCATGGCCGGTACAGTCTACAGCGGCAATAAATATCTCGTCGCCTACCTGCATAAACCAGGGGAAGTCACCACTTACCACATCGCGCGGCTTGTAAAGGATAAAGGATTCGGGCAACAGGCGGCTGGATGATATTGTTATCAGGCAGAATGGCTCCCTGAATCCGCTGGGCATAGTTGATGGAATCGTTGATCTTTCTTGTTTTTGGCCTGAATCTCCATCTCAATCACCTTGCGGGCGGTAATGTCGTGCGAAACCACCAGCACCGATTCCATTTCCTGGAATTCGTTGTATTCCGGAATGGCATTTACCTGCATAATACGGTCGCCCAGCTGCTCGCTAGGGAACTCCATTTCCGTGGCTTACTTTTTGCGTTCTGCTCACTTACCTGTGCAAGAATATCAAGCCACTGCTCAACAATTTTCTGGTTCAGAGCTACTTCCAGCATGCTCTTGTTCACCATCTCTTCCGGTTTGTTGCCGGTATAGGTTTCAATGACCGGGTTTATGTAAAAGAACTCGTTGTTGGCTGTTGAGGCGGGTAATCAGGTCGGGCGAGTTTTCGGAAAGGGCCTGCATCTGGCTACGCATCCGCTGTTCCTGCTCGGCACGGCGGCGCTCGGTAATGTCCCGGGTATTCACCAGAATGCCCTGTATGGCAGGGTCGCTCAGCAGGTTGTTACCGGTTGCTTCAAGCCATACGCTTTCTCCTTCTTTGCGCTTGTACTGGAACTGGATGGTTACCGGCTCATGTGGGTTATCCATCAGCTGGCGTAAACATTTCATTTACATTGTCCACGCATTCGTCGTGTACGTTTACGATGTCTTTCTTGCCTATCAGCTCTTCCTGGTGGTAACCCAGAATGCGTTCAACCGATGGAGAAATATAGCGGACGGTGGTATCTTCTTCGTAAATCGTAATAACCTCGGAGGCATTTTCGAGTAGCAGCTGCATCCTTTTCTGGGTGCGGTTTACTTCGTTAATCTGCTCTTCCAGCTGGTTATTGGTACGCTTCAGCTCTTCTTGCGTCGCTTCCATTTCTTCGGCATTCTGGCGCAGTACTTCCTGCTGCAGCTGCAGCTCCTGGCTCATGTTCTGCGATTCGCCCAGGAGGCGGCGGGTGCGTTCGTTTACCTTAATGTTAAAGACGGTTCGGGCAGTAATTAAGCTTATTTCTTCTACAAACTTCTGGTGCTTTGGCGTGAATTTGCCAAAGCCGGCAAACTCCATTACCCCATATACCTGTTCGTTTGTAATTAGCGGCACAATCAGGATGGAATCGGGTCGTTGCTCGCCCAGCAAACCTGATGTAATGGTTACGTAATCGTGGGGAATTTCTGTTCTTACAATGGTATCCTGCTCAATGGCCGATTGCCCTACAAGTCCTTCTGCAAAGCGATACTTTCCTTTCAGGTACTTCTTTTTGTTGTAGGCATAGCTTGCCTTTAACTCTATGTGCACGTCGTCTTTATCGTCGTCGTTTACCACATAAAAGGCTCCCTGTATGGCACCTACTTTTTGGGTAACATAGGCCACTACGGCATCGCCTAACTCGTCGAGGTTGTTGTGGATACGGAGAATCTCGCCAATTTCCGCTACCCCGGTAACAATCCAGTTGCGTTCTTTGTCTTTTGCTTCCGACTCCTGAATGCTGTCGCGCATACCAATTAAAGCGGTACCCAGGGTATCCTGCTCGCTCATAGGAGTAAACTCAGCATCGAAATTACCTTCTCCAATCTGGTGGGCAAAGCTGGCAGTTCGCTTTAGCGACTGTACCATGTGGTCGACCGTTTCGGCCATGTCGCCAATTTCGTCATTGCTCTTGCGGCTTACCTGCTGCGGAAGAATTCCCTGGCCTAACAGTCTCATCGTTCCTTTTAAAGAGGTCAGGGGGTTAATAAGCATCCGCGAAAACAGGAGCGAAATGAGTACACAAACCAGCAGAATAATAGCGCCGGTAATTAAATAATGATAAAGCAGGTTTTCGGCATCCTCATAAATTTCGGCAGTATCTATTTTCGTTACCACTCCCCATTCTGTTAGAGGAATGTGGTTCCAGCTGGCTAGCGTTTCCTGTTCGCGGTAATCGGCTTTAACATTGGCGCCGCTTTTGCCCTGTACGGCCTGTTGAATTGGAATTCCTTTTTTCTCGCCAACAAATATTCCTTTTTGCAAGGGAGCCGCATCGTTTGTACGCGGGGCATTGAGGTAAAGAATTTTGTTGCCGCTGTAGCGCTTGCCTATCAGTGTTTCTCCGCTACGGCCAAGGCTGGTTGTGTCGTTGGTAATTTTATATATCGGGTCCATGCTCAGCTGTGCCACCAGTGCACCGGCTGTTTCGCCGTACTGGTCGTGCAGGGGAGTGCCAAGCAGGAAGAAGTAGTCCTTACCTTCAGGATATACGTTGCTGAAGAAGGTGCCCTCCAGCGACTTCGATACTGTGCGGCCGTCCGGGTCGGAGAACATTTCTCCGGCTACCTGGTTGCCTGCACTTGCATAGATAATTCGGCCCTGCTTGTCTACTACCACCAGTCGCTCGTAGTTGTAGGTTTTTTGAAGGCTCTCAAGCGCTTTGGCTAATTGCTTTTCAACAACAAAGCCTATGCTGTCGCCTGCATTGCCAAGGTGCTGGTTATAAAGGCCTGCGGCAGATACCACCGCCTCCTGGCTGCTGCTGAGCTCCAGGCTATTAACAGCCTGCTGCAGGTAGTTTGTAATTTGCCCGGATTTTAACTGGTTAATAGCACGTACGCTCTCCAGGTGTCGCTCTTTCAGCGAATCTTTGGTAAAATTATACGTAATGAAGCTGATGGCGAGTATACTCAGCAACACCACCGCCAGCACCAGGAGCGTAATTTTATTACCAATGCTAAATTTCTTCAACATATTATTCAGAATCTATCAGGTTAAATATTCGGGCTATTTTCTACTTCTTCTTCATAGGCCTCTCCAATTGGGGTAGAAACCATGATTTTGCTGCTGCTGGCTTCAAACTGCTTCGCAAGCATGCCAAAGGCCTGGCGGGTTATTTCTTCCTGCTTTTTAGAAAATGCGGTAAAAGAAGCAATTTCCACCACTCCAATAACATTTTCTTTAGCCAATATCGGGATAAGCAGGAGGTTGGTAGGACTTGCTTTGCCCAGGCCGGAGAGAATTTGGATGTAGCCATCGGGCACCGACTTCAGGTTTACCAAAAGCCCTTCTTTTGCTACCTGGCCGGGGAGTCCTTCGCCCAGCTCAAAACGAACGCTCTGGCTATCGGGCTTTGCATAGGCAAAAGAAGCTTTGAGCTCAATAAAACGCGGTTTTGCATTTTGAGCCATTACATAAACGGCTCCCTGGCTTGCTTCCAGTTGTTTGCAAACTGCTCTTAGGGCAGTTTCCATAATTTTTTCAGGCGTGTCTTTGCTGGCGGCAGCGTCTTTTATCTTCTGGATAATATCCTGGTCGAGCGAAGAGGTTTCATATTGCTCCTCATCCTCTGCAGCATCATTGTGGGAGGCCGCAGTGTTTGACTGAAACTTTTCAACATACACTATATTTTCCTGCCTGCTTTGGTTTGCCTGCATTACCTGGCTAAATATGGCCACCAGACCAATAAGCAGGGCAAAGGCCACTACCCATATGAGGCTATTGAGCGCAGGTTCAATTTCCTGCAGGCTTATTAAATCCAGCACGCTGGATTGCGCCACAAGTTTATCCGGCAGGCGGTAAAGGTAAAATGCTGTTAAAATAATTCCTGCCACATATAAAATGGTAGAAACTATAGACAGTGGTTTGGCAACAGATTTCATCCAGATCCTATTTATAGTGTTTATCTAATTCTATTAAAAACTTAATAATCTCCTCTATCCCCAGGGTATAATCTATGGGGGTCATTTGCAGGGCGGCTGCAGGCATGGTATCAATCATACAGTCGGCCGGATCCTGCACAATGGTAAGGCCGCCCCGGTCTTTAATCTTTTTCATTCCTACAGCCCCGTCCCGGTTAGCTCCGGAAAGCAAAATACCCACCAGCTTATCTTTATACACATAAGCAGCGGTTTCCAGGGTAATGTCAATCGCTGGCCGGGAGTTATTTACCATCTCTTCTGTTGAAAGAGAAAAGCTATTGCCCAGCTCTACCGACAGGTGGTAATTTGCCGGCGCAAGGTATACCTGCCCCTTCTTTATATTTTCTTTGTCGCAGGGTTCTGTAACCGGCTTAATGCTCTTTATCGATAATGCCTCCGTAAACCCGTTGCGCACATGTTTTAGCCTGTGCAGGCACATAATAATAGGCAGACTAAAGTCCCGGGGAATGCTGGAGAGTATCCGGGTAATTCCCTGAAAGCTGCCTGCGGAACCGCCAATGACAACTGCTTTATACTTATTACTTAAATTAAACCGATTCATTTATATGGCTTTGCCGGTCTGCTCGGGTGAATGCTACTCTTTTATTTTTTTGTAAACCTTCTCTTCATTGTTTACCACAATGAACTTGTTCGCAATTTCACACCAGATAAGGGACTCTTTGGAGCCAATTGCCAGGTAGCCGTATTTAAACATGCTTTCATGCAGGCGCTTTAATACTTCGTTTTGCAGCGTCTGATTAAAGTAAATCATTACGTTTCGGCACAGCACCAAATCAAATTTATTAAAAACAGGTCCGTTTACGAGGTTGTGTTCCCGCCACGAAACATTCGAAACCAAGCTACGGTCCATATATACCTTCCCATCTTTTTCCTCGTAATAATCTTTTATTGAGCCGGTACCCTGGTAGCGGATGTAGTTTTTCTCATTCAGCTCCATATGCTTTACAGCATATATTCCTTTTTTAGCCTTGTCGAGAATTTCCTTATCAATATCGGTTGCAATAATTTTTGCTTTGTGAAGCACGCCCATTTCCTTTAGCATAATGGCCATGGAGAAAACTTCCTCTCCGCTGGAACAACCGGCATGCCAGATAGAGATGGTATCATGGTTTAGCATGATGTTTGGAATGATATGATCGCGGGCCACTCTCCAAAATGAAGGGTCGCGGAACATTTCAGTTACGTTTACCGTAATTTCCGATATAAATTCATGGAAAAACGAAGCATCCTCCTTAATTCTGCTAATAAGTGCGGCTACTGAGCCGAACTTATACATATCCAACACCCGCTGTATTCTTCTCTTAAAGGAAGAGATAGCGTAATTGGTGAAATCATAATTATACGTTTCCTTAATAACCTGCGTAAGATTTCTTATTTCTGCTATTTCAATGTCTTGCATGTTGCTCCATCATTCTGGACCAGGGGCCGTAAGTTTTTTCCGGACTCTAATCCTTATTTTCTTTGTTCTTCTTCTTTTCCTTCAACTTTAACTCTTTTGCAAGCTTCCTTCCCGGGCTTCTGAATCCTTTTCAGTTTTTCTAAAACCTGTTTTGGTTCTCCTTAAGTAGCCAGGATAGTCTGTAGCCCTTCTTGGAAGTGTTAAATTCGTTGTTAATATTACAAAATATATTAACCCGTGCTGAAAAGCTGTAATATATTAGTCGATAATGAAGGGTTTTGCGGCAGGTCTTTATGTAAGGTTGGCTTTGGGAATGAAAGAAAGCTTTAACAGCAAAGGCTTTGTTGGCTGTAATTCAGCTTAAAACAGGCATTAAAGAGGGGAGAGGGAACTGTAGAAAAAAGCAATTCTGGTACTTTTTCATTTAAAGCACCAGAATTGCTGAAAGCCATTGTTAGAGGAGGCAGGTGGCTGTTACAGATTTGTTTTTGTAAAGCTAAAAGGAAGCAGGTCGCTGACGCTTTCCAGTTTGATGTAGGAATCTTCGCCCCAGCGTATAATAAGTTCAATAGGCTGAGACTGGCGCCCTTCGAACTCCAGCATTACCTGGCGGCAGCTGCCACAGGGAGAGGCCTCCAGGAAGTCTACGGTATTTGCTCTGCGGGCAGCCACTGCCAGCTTTTTAATTGTTTTTTCCGGATGAATAGACCCGGAGGCAAAGAGGGCCACCCGTTCAGCACATAATCCTGCAGGGTAAGCAGCATTTTCCTGGTTGCTTCCTGGTACAATGGTTCCGTCTTCCAGCAAAAGAGCTGCACCTACAGTAAAATTTGAGTAAGGAGAATAAGAGGTTTTGCATGCCTCCCGGGCCTGCTCAACCAGCTTTTGATCTTCCTCAGATAACTCACTAAAGTTATTATATATAGTGTAGCTGATGGTGCTCTTTATTGTTTTACTCATACTCCTTATAAATAATTTAGAGAAAAGGGCACGTAAGGTATCATTTTTTTTATTTCTATGCGAATATTTTGAGATAAAAATATAAAATCGATACCTTGGCTCTTATACCATTTTTATGACTTAGCTTTTTTATGAAACACATCTTAATTATTGGAGCCGGGCGCTCATCTACCGTCCTTATTGAATATTTAAAATCGTACACCCAAAAAGCAGCGGTTAAACTTACTATTGCCGATGCCGATAAAAGCCTGGCCGAAGCCAAAGCCGGCACGGGAGGAGAGCAGGTGCAGGCCATGGTGATTGATATTTTTAATGAAGAGCAACTAACAGCGGCTGTTGGCAGAGCCGATATAGTAATAAGCATGGTGCCGGCACGCTTTCACCTGCCTGTCGCAAAGGCTTGTATTGCGCAGCAAAAACATATGATTTCGGCCTCTTATGTGCCGGAAGAAATCCGGCAGCTGCACGAGGACGCCCGGGCGGCCGGAATCCTCATCCTCAAAGAATGTGGCCTCGACCCCGGCCTCGACCACATGACAGCCATGGAGGTAATTAACCGCATACGAAAAGAAGGAGGAGAGCTGCTTTCCTTTAAATCCTTTACCGGCGGCCTGGTAGCACCGGAATCGGATAACAACCCCTGGAACTATAAATTTAGCTGGAACCCCCGCAACGTGGTGCTCGCCGGGCAGGGCGTAGCCCGGTATATTCGTAACGGCGATTATAAGTATATTCCTTACCATAAGCTTTTTACCCGCCTGGAGCCAATAAGTGTCGATGGCCTCGGGCCTTTTGAAGGCTATGCCAACCGCGACTCCCTGAGCTACCGCCAGGTGTATGGCATTGATGAGATACCTACTTTGCTGCGTGGTACCATTCGGCGGAAAGGCTACAGCAGTGCCTGGAATATATTTGTGCAGTTGGGCATGACCGACGATACCTATCAAATGGCTGGCATAGAGCACATGAGCAAGCGCGCCTTCCTAAACGCTTTCCTGCCCTACAACGAAGAAGCTTCCGTAGAAGAAAAGCTGTGCAGCTATGCCGGAATTGAGCAGGGAGGAGAGGAGTATAACAAAATTGCCTGGCTGGGATTGTTTGAAAAAGAATCGCTGCAAATGAAGGAAGGAACCCCTGCCCAGGTTTTACAGAAAATACTGGAAGAAAAGTGGCAACTGGGGCCTGATGACAAAGATATGATTGTGATGCAGCATAAGTTTCAGTACCGCCAGGCGGGCGAAACAAAGGAAATTGTTGCTACCATGGCTTGTATTGGCGATGACCCCAGCCACACGGCCATGGCTAAAACGGTAGGCCTGCCGCTGGGTATTGCCGCCAGGCTCCTGGTAGAAGAAAAAATAGCGCGCCGGGGGGTTTGTGTACCCATTACGCCCGATATTTATGAACCTATTCTGGCCGAGCTGGCAGAGAAAGGAATAAAAATGGAGGAGCGGGAAGAAGCGCTTGCTTAAAAAATAAGATAATAGGGGTGTAGTAGCTGGCGAAAGTCGCTACTATATTTTCCCTCCTCATCCCGAATAATAAGCCTCTCGGCCGACGGGCTTTTTTTATGGGTCTGGCTGTATAAGCGAATGCTTCGGTGTGGAGGGTGCTTTGTGCTCTCCTGCACCACCAGCTCATGCTGCACATATAAGCCTTCTTTTTCGGCCAGCTGACTGAACTCCTCTGCCTGCCTTGGGGGGAGTAATATGCTGCAGATTCCATCAGGGGCCAACAGACGTTTAACTGATGCCGCCAAAACCTGAAATGAAAGGCTGTCGTGATGGTGGGCCTGGTTCTTTCGCTGGTTGTTGGAGCGTAGGTGAGCCGGATAAAAGGGAGGATTAACAATAATCAACTCATAGGAGTGAACAGGCTGGAACTGCCGGATGTCGGACTGGTGCAGGCTTATTGCAGATGGCCAGGGGCTGTTGGCCACATTCTGGCGTGCCTGCTCCAGCGCAATTGGTTCTATTTCTACCGCATCGATAAGCAAATGAGGATACCGCTGGGCCAGCATCAGGCTCAAAAGTCCAGTGCCTGTGCCTATGTCAAGGAGGTGGGAGGTGGTTGCCGGAGCATTTGTGTAGGCGCCCAAAATGCAGGCATCGGTACACACTTTCATGGCACAGCGATCCTGCTCTACCTTAAATTGTTTAAATTGAAAAAAGGTGTTGGCCATGCTGCAAATATACAGTCATCGGGAGAACAGGGGCAAAAAAAAGCTGCCTGCGTTTTCTGAATAGAAATGCAGGCAGCTTAATTCTTTATTGTTTTGGCTAAGACCTATTTCATGTTATTACGGGTGGTATCCGTAGTAGTTCCCTTAATGTCCTGCTCTGGTTGTATTCTTGTTTGAACATCTGCAAGTTTCTGGCGGATAAGGGGGATATCCTTAGAAGCAATGTTCCAGACCTGGTGCTGAAATATTTCCATCTCTTCATTATAAGGAGCCTGCCGCAGGTTCTGTAGTACGTTCATATCAATTTCATCGTACTGCTCTTTAAAATCGTCAGAAATGAGCCTTGCTTCATTGCCAATCATGCTCAGGTTGGTGGCTACTGCTGTACGGGCACTTTCGTTGGTTACAAAATCTTCGTAATCCATTCCTTTAATATACCCGTCAATTTCCCATGCCGAGCGGATTATATTTTGTATGTGTATTCTATCTTCGTCTGGTGTCATATCAAAAAGTGTTTTATTAGAAAACGGTTAAAAAATAAAGATGTTTAGTGCAGAAGCCTTAATCTGGAAGAAAACGGTCTGCACAAGCTTTATTACTTAGGAGTAAAGACCTGATTCATAGCCTTTATCGGCAGGAAGGCCGGGCATTTCAGCCGCCTGCACCGCCAGTTGGTCGCAGCGTTCGTTTTCTACATTACCGGCATGCCCTTTTACCCAGCGGAATTCTATTTTGTGCTTTTTGTACACTTCAATAAAGCGTCGCCACAGGTCTTCGTTTTTCTTTCCTTTAAATCCTTTCTTTATCCAGCCCCAAATCCAGCCTTTGGTCACCGCATCGACTACATATTTCGAGTCGGAAATAACCAGTACCTCGGAGCCTTCTTTTTTTAAGCTTTCCAGTCCCGCAATAACTGCCAGCAGTTCCATGCGGTTATTGGTGGTTTTCCGGAAGCCCTCACCCAGCTCTTTCCTGTACGGGCCTGCTAACAAAACGGTACCATAACCTCCCGGACCAGGATTGCCGCGCGAAGCACCATCGGTATATATCGTAATTTTCATAATTCTTGAATTTGAAAATTTGGAAGTTTGAAAATGAAGAAATAAATAATCCTACAAATTTTCATGTTTAAGCATTTTCACATTTCCAAATTTCCTTATTTCCAAATTTAAATCCCCCAGTTCATGATGTTGTTCTTGAATAATTTAATAGCAATTGCCAGCAGAATAATGCCGAATACCTTTCTTAAAATATTAAAGCCGGCGGCTCCCAGCTTTCTTTCGAGCCATCCGGAGGTTTTAAGTACGATATATACAAACACGAGGTTAAGCAAAATACCTACCAGTACATTGGCCTGAGAGTATTCTGCCCGCAGCGAAACGAGGGTGGTCATGGTGCCGGCGCCGGCAATGAGCGGGAAGGCCAGGGGAACAATAGAAGAACTGCTGCTGCCGGAAGCATCCGGTTTAAACAATTCAATTCCCAGTATCATTTCCATACCCAATAAAAACATAATGAGAGCCCCTGCAATGGCAAAGGACTCCACATCCAAACCAAAGAGGGAGAGAATTGATTTTCCGAGAAAGAGGAAAGCAATCATGATAACCCCAGCCACCAGGGTAGCTTTTTCAGATTGGATATGTCCTTCCCTTTTTCGCATATCTATAATAATGGGAACAGAACCAAGGATATCAATTACAGAAAAGAGGATGAGGGAAACCGAGATAATTTCTTTGAAGCTAAACATCATAAAAAACAAAATTTGCGCAAAGCTAAGAAAGCGAATGGAAAGCCCTGCTTCCTCTCCTTTTAATTTTTTATGAAGTCTGCCTGGTAGCTTTGAAGAAAATTTTGAAGCGCCAGAATTTCGGAATCGGTAATGGCCGGGAAATTAGCAATTCGAAAGGTATTCTTTTTCCACTGGCCGTAGCCGTTACCCAGGTAAAAACCGGCTGCTTTAGCTGTCTTTTTTAATTGCTCCAATTCAACAGGCTCTCCTTCCAGGGTAAGCACCGTTCTGGAGCGCAGTTCCGGGTTTTTTACCAGCAGGGAAAGTCCAGTGTAGGACCGGAAAAACTGCAGCCAGTTTTCATAACGCTCTTCCAGCATGCGGGCCGTGGCAGCAACCTCCGGCCGATCCTGCAGGGAACGCATAAGCAGGTAAATACCCAGTACATTGGGCGTATAGGTGGTTTGGGCATCGGCTATTTTTTCCAGCATAAACAGCAGGCTGTTGTAGTGGCTGTTTTCGGCCAGCTCCCTGGCGTGTGCAATGGCGCGGGATGAACACAGCATTATGCCCAGCCCGGCAGGAAGGCCAAAACATTTCTGTACCGAAGCATACCAGATATCTGCCTCCCGGTAGGGTAGCAGCTGCCCGGCCATGCTCGAAGTGGCATCTACGGCCAGCAGCTGTTCGGGGAATGCCTGCCGGATGTTTCTGATGAAAGAAGCGGGAAGGGCAGTTCCGTTGGAGGTTTCGTTATGTGTAAGGGCAATTAAGCGGTTTTGTACCGGCAGACGAAGGGCAGAAATCCCGGGGAGCGCCTCAGGGGAGAAGGGGTGTGCCATGGCATTCCCGCTTAGCTTATGTGTGTATTCAAACCACTTTTGGCCAAAAGCGCCATTGTAAAGGTGCAGACTGGGAGAAGTTCCTAATAGCGACTGGGCAATTATTTCCCAACACTCGGTGGCAGAAGAAACAAAAAGAATGGTATAGTCTTCAGGAACCTGCAATTTATCGTGCAGCAAACGAATGGCTTTGCGCGAAACAGCTACAAACTCCGGGCTGCGGTGGTTAACAGACAGGATGCCTTCCTGCCAGGCCTCCTGCAGGTAAAAGGGGAGGCTGTCCCAAACTTTCGACGGACCGGGATAAAAGCTTATCATTTTCTTTTGCTGTGATAGTCGGTAAGGTAATGCATAGCAAGGGTATAGCCCTGCAGGCCAAAGCCGGTTAAAATGCCAGCGCAATTTTTTCCGCTTAAGCTAAGATGGCGCACCTCTTCGCGGGCATAAATGTTGCTGATGTGCACCTCCACCACCGGGCTGCTGATGGCTGCAATGGCATCGGCCAGGGCTACCGAAGTGTGCGTATAGCCTCCGGGATTCATGATGATGCCCTCGTAGCTGAAACCGGTTTCGTGCAGTTTATTAATCAGCTCCCCTTCCACATTCGATTGATAGTATTCCAGCTGATGCTCCGGAAAGTTGACCTCAAGCTGTTCAAAAAAAGCCTGAAAGCCTTGTGAGCCATATACGCCAGGCTCCCGGGTGCCCAGCAGGTTTAGATTAGGCCCGTTGATAATAATTATTCGCATATTCTTTTAGTTGTCAGTGAACCAAAGATAGCAGGGCTTTGGGGAATTACGAAACAGGGCAGGGTGCAATTTGCTCGTATTTGCTTGTAAGGAAATGAGCTGTGGTAGATTCTGGAATATGAAAGGTAGAAGAAAACAGGAGGCAGCGACTTAATGGAAAGAAAAAAGAAAGGATGCTGTCGGTAAAAGAACCTCCATAATCAGTATTATTGCAGGTATGAGCTGGGATGGAATAATAAAGCAATTTCAAAATTATTTGCGGCTGGAGCGCTCGCTCTCACCAAATTCTGTAGAGGCCTATGTGCGCGATATTCAGAAGCTTGCGCAGTTTTCTGAAGGGCGTTATGAGGCTATAGCTGTAACAGAGGTGCATCTGCATAGCTTTCTGGAGTGGATAAACGAACTGGGAATGACCCCTCATACCCAGGCAAGGGTGCTGTCTGGCATCAAGGCCTTTTATAAGTATTTGCTGTTCGAAAGTTTAATTACCACCGACCCAACCGCTTTAATTGATGGGCCAAAAATGGGGAGGAAGTTGCCGGATACCCTTTCTTTTGCTGAAATTGAGGAGCTTTTTGCTGCCATTGATTTAAGTACTGCAGAAGGTCAGCGCAATAGAGCCATGCTTGAGGTTCTTTACAGCAGCGGCCTTAGGGTAAGCGAACTGGTGGAATTAAAACTAAGCAATGTGTATTTTGACCTGGGGTTTTTGCGAATTATCGGAAAAGGCAATAAAGAGCGGCTGGTGCCGGTGGGGCGGGATGCTACAAAGCATTTACGAATTTATACCGAAGAAATACGGGTGCATGTTGGGGTAAAAAAGGGAAGTGAAAACCATGTGTTCCTGAACCGGCGAGGCAGTAAGCTCAGTAGGGTAATGATTTTTACCATAATTAAAAATCTTGCTGCCAAAATTGGGCTGAAGAAGAGTATTAGCCCGCATACCTTCCGGCATTCGTTTGCCACCCATTTGGTAGAAGGGGGCGCCGACTTACGGGCAGTACAGGAAATGCTGGGGCATGAGAGCATTACCACTACCGAAATTTATACGCACCTCGACAGAGAATACCTGAAACAGGTGATCCGGGAGTTTCACCCACGGAGTTAGAGCGGTTGGAGTAGCGGTAATGGAAGGGGGGAGGATTGGCCTTTAAAAAGAAGCTGCTTTGCTGAAATTGCTGCTTTGTGTGAAAGCAAAAAAAAGGCAGGACTTTATTTCGCCCCGCCCTTTTATACAAATATTTTCAAACGGAGAGCTTATCCTCTTTTAGCAAGCCCCAGTAGTTTGGAAGAAATTTTAACTCCCTGTGCTTTGCAGGATTCTTCTCCAATTTCGAATGCAACCTTATTCCCATCCTGCATAAAGTTGATGCAACTGCCTTTAGCTGTCATGCCATTGCGTTCAGTAATAATTAAAGCTGATTGACAAAAGCCTTTCAGTTCTTCAATTTTAGAACTTTTTTGACTGGCTAAAAAAACAATGCGTGAATTTGCGGCATCTGAAGGATTGTCGGCACTTACAATAGAAATCACCTGACCTGATGGTGTTTTTGCACCATTAAATTTCTGCAACTCCTTGTATAACTGACCATCTCCAAGAACAGAAATTTTATAATCGCCTGTTTTTACAGGATTATCTACATGTTTAGTGAAATTATAAATAAAAACCGCATACACCTCGCTAACAGACTGACTCTTTGCCTGAAATGAGAATAAAGTAAACAGGGCCCCAAGCAACAAAACTTTCTTCATAATGTGTTTTAACTTTTATTAATCCAAGTAGCTGAATTTTGTACTGAGCAAAGATATTTAGTTTGGGAAACATTAAAATATTTAAAAAATCGGAATCCTTACATCTGCCTTGTGATACTTTACACCCCTTTGTACCTGTCCATTAAAAGGAAAAACCTTAAAATATTTAATTTTTCGTAATAAAAAGTACCTGCACCGTTAGTTTACGGAGTAAGAATTTTTCTTTTCTGTTAGAAGATTTGTGCAATTAAGGCTGTCGGGCCCAATGTAATGTCAGCGGGTTTATGTTTTTGCCAGTCCTTCATTAAATTAAATAAATGATAATTTGAAATATTTTACCACCATTGCTGGCTAAAAACTCCGTGGAGCATTAGCAAAAAGGTGCGGGCAATTTATCATGTCTGGTATCAGGCTTCTTTATTTACCTCTTACTCCACTGATGACTTCGCTCAATTCTAAAAATAAATTGAGAAATCAACCATATTGATTTTTCAGGAAGTAAGGATTCGCTGGTAAAGGGGAGGTGCTTCCCTGCAGAATCGCCTGCAACATTTTTAGGTGTATTTCGAAGAAACTAAATATGGAATACTATAAACCTTCACTCCCGGAAATAGAGGCAGCAGCAGGAAAAAAAGTACCGGATATCATTGCCCATGGGTTAGATGTGCTTTTCTGCGGCATTAATCCCGGCTTGTACTCCGGCGCCACCGGCCATCATTTTGCGCGGCCGGGTAATCGCTTTTGGCCGGCCTTGCATGCTTCCGGCTTTACGCAACATCTGCTCCACCCATCGCAGGAAAGTCTGTTGCTACAGGAAGGAATTGGGATAACCAATTTTGTTGAAAGAGCCTCCAGGGCGGCAGCTGAACTGGGTAAAGAAGAGTTGCGCGAGGGAGGCAGCCGCCTGGAGGCAAAAGTGCAGCGCTACCAACCTAAAGTGTTGGCAGTGTTGGGAATTACTGCCTATCGTACAGCTTTTCAGAAACCTAAAGCAGGCATAGGGCTTCAGGAGGAAAAATTAGGCAGCGCAATGGTTTGGGTATTGCCTAACCCCAGTGGACTGAATGCTCATTATACACCCCCGCAGCTGGCTGCCGAATTCAGGAAACTGCTGTTTTTTGTACATGATGCATCGTGAATATTTACCTTATTAAGTGCTTAGACATACATACATTAAACTGTTTGTCATGCCGACAACGGAGGCATCTTTCCAAGTATAATGCTTCCCAGATGTTTCTAACGAAGAAAGATCCTTCCGCGCGGCGTCCGCGTTCCTCAGGATGACACATCAAAATTAAGTTTATACTATTTCTGTCGAATTACTTATAAGGATTTAATTGGTTGTAGCCAGAAAAATGAGTTCTTCTGAGGAGGCGATGCAATGGATTTAACCTGATTGCCTGGTTTGTACCTTTTCTTGGGGAAAGTAGATTGTAATTGTTGTTACAGCAGGATGCCTGCCCCTAATACCTATTGTTTAGCTTTTTTGCTTTATAACATCTCTTTTTAAATAGGCCTTTACTAAATGTTATTGCAAAAGCAGGCTCTTTATAAGGTGTGTATTTTTTTTCTCCTTTCGCTTCCGGTTTTGTGCAGGCTTCCCTCTTACTTTGATGGAGTATTACAGGGAAAGAAAGCATTGCCATGAATAAAATTTTATTGTTAGGAATAAAAGAAGATTACCCGGAATATTTGAGGGAGAAAATGAGAGTCAGCAATGTGCTGTTTATTATTGCCTCTATACTGGCCGTTGGCTATGGGGGAATGATTGGCATTCGGATTCCGGAAATGATGTTTATCCCGATTATGGCAGTACTTGGTGTGCTTGCGATGTTTGGAGCAAATTTGCTGGGATTAAACCAATTGTACCGCATGTTACTTTGTGGCGTGCCGGTAATTACGGTGTTTTTATACCAAATTGGGGTGGTACCCAATGGAGAACCCTCTCTGTCCAGCTCTGTGGCCATGATGCTTGCATTTTCAGTTTTTCCGTTTGTGGTTTTCGATATCCGCGAGAAGCTGGCCCTTTCTTTATCGGTTATTTTTAATGGCCTCATGCTTGTAAGCTTTAGATGGGCAAGTGGCTGGCTGGAAATAACAGTGGATGTTGAGACAATCCGAACTGGTAATATGCAGGAAATAGGAACAGCCGCAGCTTTTATTATATTAACGGTCGCTGTTTTTTTTCTTAACTATTTTACCTACCGGGCAGAGCGGAAGCGTTTTAAGCTAATGGAAGAAGCTTCGCAGAGAAACCAGGAACTTAACCAGAAAGGGCAGGAGCTGGAAGTGCAAATGCAAAAGCTGGAAGTATCGCAGCAGGAAGAGAGGCAGCGAAACTGGGCGGCGGAAGGCTTTTCGCAATTCAGTGCTATTCTGCGGCAGCATGATGACCTCGGCCACTTATATGACACCCTCATTGCCAGCCTTGTAAAATATATGAAAGCCAACCAGGGAGCCTTATATGTTGCCGAAGCGGAAGATAAAAAGGTGATGCTGGAGTTAAAAGCCAGTTATGCTTACAATCGCAAAAAGTTTAGGGAAAGCAGTATTGAGCCAGGCCAGGGGTTGGTGGGGCAGTGCTACCTGGAGCGCGATATTATTTATATGACAGAAGTGCCCCAGGGATATACCTTTATAACTTCCGGGCTGGGAGATGCGACACCCTCTTCTCTCTTAATTGTTCCATTAATTGCAAATGAAAAGGTAGAAGGCGTAATAGAGTTTGCCTCTTTTAAAGCTTTCGATAAGCATGAAATTGCATTTGTTAAAAAGTTGGGCGAAGATATTGCAGCAACCTTAAGTGTGGGCCGCATTAATGCACTCACGCGTGAATTGCTGGCAAACGCCCAGGAACAGGCCGAAGAAATGCGGGCGCAGGAGGAAGAAATGCGACAAAATATGGAAGAGCTTTCGGCCACTCAGGAAGAAATGCAGCGCAAGGAACAGGAGTATTTGCGAAGAATAGAGGAGCTGGAGGCAAGCCATAAAATTTAACTTTAGCTAGCCAAAGCCATTTAAGAAATTAATTAAACAAATTGCTTTGCTGCTGTAAAGGCAAGGCTGCCTCTTATGGAGGCAGCCTTGCCTTTTTTATAACTGCTCAATTTTTCTCCAAACCTGCTCATTTACCGGAATTCCTCTTTCGAGGTTCTTTTGCCTGTTTCTCTGTGCGCCTTCTCCAGGGTAACGTACACTTCCTGTATGCGGGCCAGGAACAGAGCGGTGGTAGTCATCTATAATTCCTTTAACCACCTGCTGAATAGCGCCTGAATTGGAAAGTTTGGAGGTGCTTATGGCTATAAAAACCTGTGACACTCCAGATTCAGCCTCTTTTTTACTGATTTCTGCAGTCGATAACCCACCGGATAATATGGTGGCAAGCAGGTCCAGAAGCAGAGAAAGCCCTGCGCCTTTCCAATAGCCAGCGGGCAAAACTCTTCCTGCTTCGAGAACGGCTGTTGGGTTAGTCGAAAGGCGACCATTTTTATCATAGCCAGCGGCAAAGGGCATGGGTTCATTATTTAATTTGTGCTCTTCTATGGCCCCAAACGAAAACTGCGACATGGCCATATCCAGCACCACGGCTTCCTGCTGGTAAGGAACAGCCAACACCAAAGGGTTATTTCCAATTTTATTATTTACTGCACCCCAGGCGGGCATGTTTGCCAGGGTATTTGTCCAGCCAATAAAAACAAATCCTTCTTTTGCTGCTTTCCAGCCGTAAGTGCCGCCCCGCATCCAATGGTTTGTGTTGGATAGCCCGATACAGCCTATGCCGAAGCGGCCAGCTAACTCCATGGCTCTGTCGGTTGCCTGGAGCGCATTTAGCGGTCCAGGTCCAAGGCAGCCATCCCATTGTTCAACTGCGCCTGTGCTGCTTTTCTGCACCGCTTTCTCCTCTACTTTAATAAAGCCTTTTTGAATGTATTCAATAAACTGTGGAAAGCGGTTTACTCCATGAGAGTAAACTCCATCTAAGCTGTTTTCCATAAAAATTCGGGCACATTTTTGGGCCTGTTCTTCCTGGAAGCCGTTTTTCTTCAAAATTTGAAAAAAAGTTTCTTCCATTTGTTGGTGGGATATCAGTCGAGCTTCTGCCTGGGGAGAGTTTTTTGCTGCTTCGGACATGTTGTTTAGTTACTTAAGAAAGTAGGTTCAGGAAAAGTAAGATAGTGAATACAAGGCTTTTGGTATTTAATTTCCTTTTCCTGCATTTTGTTTGAAGGAAGTACGGGATGAAAAAGAAAAATAAGCCTGTGGTTTACACAGGGTTTAATTAAAGCTAATATTATGTGAATTCCTGCTTTTGTACTAATTAATTATAGCTTAACGGTGCTGGTAATCAACGGATTTTCTGGTGGTTCTGTTCGGTATAACACAAAACAAATTTTGCCTGGCACCCGTAATAACTATAGGATATCAGGCAATACAGGTTTGCCTTTTACTGCCGGTAAGAGGCAGTGCATGAGGTACCATTAAAAAAGAAAAGAAATGAATCGCATACCAGAAAATAAAAATGAACGACAGGCTCAACGGCCGAAAAATATTGATAAAGCGGAGCAGGTGGAGTCTGCCTCCATTCCGGTAATCGAAGAAAGATTACAAGTAGGTAAAGAGGAGGTAGTAACCGGAAGGGTGCGTATTTCTAAAAGGGTACACGAAGAAGAAGAAACCATCGGAGTGCCTTTAAGCCAGGAAGAGGTGAAAGTTGAGCGGGTACCCGTTAACAAGTTTGTAGAAAAAGCTCCTCCGGGAATTCGCCAGGAGGGGGACAAAACTATAATTTCTGTTTTAAAAGAGGTAACAGTTGTTGAAAAGCGCCTGATGCTGGTAGAAGAGGTGCATATAAGCAAGCACAAAGAAAATTCTGTTTCGGAGCAGAAAGTAAAACTCCGAAAAGAAGAGGTGATTGTTGATCGTCAAGATCGTGAGCCAACACATCGCCCAAAAGACTGAGAATCAGTCAATTATTTTTTTAAATAACTTAAATAAGTATTTTTATGAAACAGACAGTATTTGGAATATTCGATAAACAAAGTGATGCACAGAATGCCGTAAAACGTCTTGTAGATGACGGCTTTTCTCATGGCTTAATAGATGTACACAGTACCCGCAGCGATAATGCCAACAAACGGGATAATGCACACCACGACGATAATGATGGTATAGGAGGCTTCTTTAGCAACTATTTGGGAATAATAAAGAAGAGGCGAGAACCTACTCCGATGTTGCCCGACGAGGCACCGTAGTTACCGTACATGCGACTTCAGCAGATGAAGCAGAACGTGCAGCCAGAGTGCTCGATAAATTTGGTGCTATTGATGCAAACGAACGTGCCATGAAGTATCGCCAGGAAGGCAGAACTGACAAAACAGCAACGGCCGGAACGGATAAGTCTATTCCTGTAATTGAAGAAGAGCTGGAAGTTGGTAAGCGCGAGGTAGAAACCGGTGGCGTGCGTGTACGCAAGTCGTATTGTTGAACGTCCGGTAGAGGAGCATTTGCGTTTGCGTGAAGAGCATGTTAGTGTTGACCGTAAGCCGGTAGACCGTCCTGCAACAGAGGCCGACTTCAAAAACTTTAAAGAAGGAGAGGCTGAAATGACAGAGCATGCCGAAAAACCTGTAGTAAATAAGGAAGCCCGGGTAGTAGAGGAAGTGAACCTGAAAAAAGAAACCCGGGAACGCGACCAGACCATTAAAGACCGTGTGCGCGAAACAGATGTTGATGTTAAGAAGACGCAGAAAGATAAAAATCCTAGCCGGAGAGACAGATAAAATTGCTAGGAACTTAATGTTTGAATAAACAAAAGCGATGGCTCATTGAAAGCCATCGCTTTTGTTGTTTTTCGCCCTTTGGAATGAACCTGAAAATGCTGCTGCAAGGTACTTTCTCTGCTGCCCGGAGTTTATGGTGGTGCATAAAAAAGTCTAAAAAAGCCTGATTCTGGCCCTTTTAGACTTTTACTATACTAACTTTTACTATAATACTTCAACGGATACTACAGACCGAAATCATCGTCGTACCAGATATCATATTCATCTTCTTCAATGAGGTTGTTATCGTTGTGGTCTACTACACCATACAAGCCTGTCCCAAACTCACTTCCTCCAATCCGGCCATCGAGGTCGGTGTCCCAGTCTGAATAGGTGCCAAAGGAATCATAATCTTCAAAATACTCATTGGTGCCCACGTTCCATTCATCTTCTGTTAGAAAACCGTCGCTGTCGGTATCCCAGTTGTCATAGTATCCAATATCAGCAACTGCCGAATTAAATTCTGTTTCATCCAGGGTGGCATTGCTGTCATTGTCCCAGCTTTCATAGGCATATTCTCCCGTAGCACAGCCAGTAAAGGTCGTCAAAGAGCCTACTAATAGCAGGCTTAATGCAAATTTCATTCTTTTCATGTTTAAAAAATTTTGTTCTAAATTTATTTCACCTCTTTTTCGAGGTACAGCGGGAGCTGCTTGTTCCCGCTCAAAAATACAATACAACTAAATGTTGCTGTCATTAAATTGTACTGTTTAGGATATGATTTGTTTCGTTTAAAGCCTGGATAATGCTTGAATAATTCTAAAAGTGTTGTTCTGTGCTGGTGCTCCTGCCTTGTTTTGCGGCGGCTAAAAGTTTTATGTGCTTTTCATTCCCCCGGCATACAGGGGGAGTTTTGTATCTCAGTCAGCTTTTTAACAGCCTGGACTTCAGGGAATATTAGGTTTGTTCTTCTTTTTTTGTTTTCCAGGCAGCAACAGAATAAATGCTTTAGCACTTAAAAATACCGTCCTATACTAAATTTGAAGTCCCTCTGAGATGGCAGGGCCAGTACTTTTCTTTCTGAGCGCAAACTATGGCGGTTAAACCCAATAGTAGCAGTTGCTTAAAAAGTGGAGGTACATGAGGTCTTAGGTAGGTAAAGAGTGCCTGGCCTTTTGGGAAAGTTCCGGGAAGTGGTCGCGCAGGACCTTTTCCGCAGCATGGTACCTCCCATGCCATGGACTCCTCCTCCCGGAGGCGTGGACGCAGAACAGATATATACCTGTGGATTTGGCGTGGAGTAAGGGGATCGGCTTACAATTGGTCGGGTAAATAATTGCCAGATATCCTGTTTTCCGCCATTAACGTCGCCGCCAACCAGGTTAGGATCGAAATGTTCCATTTGAGAAGTCGTGTGGGTGGCCCTTTTAATAATACTGTCTTTAAAGCCCGGAGCCACCTTTTCTATCTGGTTTTCTATTTCTTGAGTCATGTTAAGGTCGCTGTTGTTGGGTATGTGGCAGTATGCCCAGGCGGTATGCTTTCCGGCAGGCGCCCGGCTGGGATCGAAAGGCGAATGCTGGGCAAGCAGCACGTAAGGATCCTTTACTATACCATTTTCATAAATTACCTTTTCCGATAGCTCTATTTCTCTTGTACTGTTACCTAAATGGATGGTGCCGGCCCTGCGGCAAGCTTCGTTGGTAAAAGGAATGGGGTTGTGCAGGGCCCAGTCAATTTTAAAGATTCCGGCACCGTAGCGGTAATTTTCCAGCCGTTTACGATAAAGCCAGGGGAGGCCGGTTCCTTCAATGGTTAAAAGTTGTTTTGGTGTTACATCAAATACATAGGCCCTGGCTTTAGGCAAGGCATGCATATTTTGTACCGGGGAATTTAAAAACAGCCTTCCGCCTAAGGACTTGTAATAGCTTATAAGGGATTTGTGAATTTGTTCAGCTCCGCCTTTAGGAAAAGGCCAGCCGGCTTTATGGGCCAGCGTAAAAAGCACCAGGCCAAAAGCTGCCGATGCCAGCTTAGTTAATGGCAGGGTAGAGTGGGCTGCAGCACCGTAAAAGAAAGCTTTGGTCTTTTCCTGCTGAAAGTACATATTAGCCAGTGTTTTGGCAGGGAGACCAGCCTTTAACCCAAAGGAGGCAAACTTCAGCGGATGCTCAGGAAAGCGTAGAGGCCCAAGTAAATCGGGGCTAATGTCTTCCCAAATGGAAGATAGCTGCCCAAAGAGTGCTTTATAAGCGCCTCTGTCGGGACCTAATTGTGCCGCGGTTTGTTCAACATCTTTATAGGCAGCACAGGCAGAGCCATCTAAAAAAGGGTGCGCAAATTGTACCTCGGGCAATATCCATTCCAGCCCGTGCCCGGCGAGTGGAAGGGTTTTGAAAAACGGTGAGTCGATGGTAAGCGGGTGAATGGCCGAACCTACATCATGTTTAAAGCCGGGCAGGGTAAGCTCTGCTGTCCGTGTTGCTCCACCTGGAATATCCGCCTGCTCAAAAACAGCGGTAGCAAGTCCCATTTGCTGTAAACGAATTGCAGCAGACAGGCCATTCGGGCCACTACCTGTTACTATTACATCGTAGGTTCCGGACATTAAGGGAGTTCGTTTAATGAGATTTGGTCCAGGTATTCGCGTAAAGTTATTTTGCCATGGGGAGGGGCAATCATGTCGTGGGTACTTACAAAGCTGAAGTAATTAAGGTTGGCGGCCACTCCTTTTTTTATAAATGAAAGAGGGAAAGTACCCGCTTTTGCAAGTGCAACAGGTATATGAATGATTCTTGCCCCGGTTTTCTCTTTTACCATTTGAGCAATTTCGTTTCGGCTGTGAATTTCCGGTCCGCCCACCTCCAGAATTCGGGGCCCTTCCACTAAGTTGTTTGCTACCACCAGGGCTAAATCTGTCTGGTGAATAGAGTTGGTTTTAAAGTTCCCGGAGCCCGGAACGGGAATGAGGCCTCTTTTGCCCATAATAATAAGATCGTGCAGGCCCGAAAAAAATCCAACAGGTTTAATAATGGTGTAGCTTAGGGGAGACTTTTCCAAGAGATTTTGAATTCGATGGTGAACCTGCGCAATTTGTAGGTTATAGGCTATATCGCTTCCCTTAATGGAAGTGTAAACAAAACGGCTTACTCCTTCATTAAGTGCAACATGGAGAATGTTTCTATTGCAGAGGTAGTCGGTATTGTTATAATCGCCTGACTCCGGATTAAAAAGGCTTACACTTTTGCCTAAAGCAGAAAAAACAATATCGACGCTGTCGCATAAACCATCCAAATTATCAATTTCACAGGCATCGGCCACAAAAATGTCATCGGTATAAGGGCTTACCTTGCTTTTGCTTTCCGGCCTGTGAACAAGCGCTCGTACCGGAATATTTCGCTGGCTAAGTATTTTAAGAACTTCAAAGCCCAGTACACCTGTTGCGCCGGCAATCATAACTTTTTTCATGAAGCGTAATTTTCCTGATGATACCTATAGGAATAAAGTTTAAACTATTATGTTTTGCTTCTTAAAAGAAATTTATGGGCAAAAGCAGGGGCGAACGGATGCAGCCCTTGCCTGAAGTACAGGAAGAGCTGATGGGAAAGAAGGGGATAAAGGAAAGAACTACTCTTCTACAGAATTTTCAAGTCCTTTTTCGAAAGCTTTTATAAAAGCATTTTTTAAGATATTAATGGCGGTGGTAAAAACATCTGCTCCCGGTTGGTTTACAGTGCCTTCGATCGGTACGCGGGTAGCTACCTGGTTCCGGGGCTGGTTTTCTACCACCTCTGTAAATAAACCGGCGATGCCTTCCCAGACAGCCTGGAAAAAGTTACCTTCCTTTTTGTCCTTTTTCCAGTTTAATACTTTTATGTCATCGAAGAATGGCTTCAGGTAGCCGGTTAAATATCCATCTTTAAGTTTTACTTCGCTGTAAAGCTCAAACCTTCCTCGCTCTACATCAAACTTTCCATAGGCTTTAATAAAGTCATTCAGTTCCGGCAGTTGCACCTGTTTAAGCTGAAGGTTGAGATCAAAGTCAGGAATTTCTTTTAGTGCATTTAGCTGCATGCGGGCATCAAGCAGGCCGCCGCCCAGGGTTTGTGCCTTCAGGCTAAGCGAAGAGGGCAGTTCATTGCTGGCATTTTCTACATTCGATAAGTTGTAAGCGAGCAGATGAAGATTGTGGAGGTATATGTTTACCTTTGGTCGGGAGTTAAAATCGAGGTAGGAAACTTTGCCGTTGGTTATTTCGAAGCGGTTAATGGTAAGCGGCAGGAGGTCTTTCAAAGTTTCTGACCAGTGCTCCTTTTCTTCCACAGCCGTGTTTTCTGGATTTTGTTCCTCCGCTTCTTCCGCCACAAAATTCAGGCGGGGACTTTTAACAATAACTTCGCCTGCCACAGCCCCTTTTAACAGGGCACCCCACTCCACCGACAAATCAATTTCTTTAATTTCCATAAAGGGCACCTCTCTTTTCTTTTCCCTTTCGTGCAGTACTAGGTTTTCTATGGTATAAGCCCCTCTGTACAGGTGTAGGTCAACATCTTCTACCTTGCCGTAATAGGTAGGCATCTTGTTAAGCACTTTGTTTACATAATTTTCTACAACAAAAGGAAGTGTCACCCGCAGCAGCACCAGAAAAATAATTATGCCCAGCGCAATTTTATAGGAGTTTTTAATTTTCATGCCTTTCCAGAAGTATATGGTACCGCTGTTTATACGAAAATAGCAGGCAGTACGGAGAATTTACCGCTCTGAAATAAGTGGCAGCCAATTAAAATTTTTAACAATTGATGGAAACAAGAAGCGGCATTTTCTATTAAATTAATATGATACGAATAGAAAGAGAAAAAGCAGGAAACCTGGTAAAGGCTTATGTTAGCGATAAGCTCACCAAGGAAGATTACGACAAAATATTGCCTGCCCTGCAGCAAACTTTAAATGAATGGAACGAGGTGCGTCTGTATTTCGAGATGCGCGATTTTAGTGGATGGGAAGCAGCCGCGGCCCTGCAGGATCTTAAGTTTGATGTGGAGCATGGTAATCAGATGAGTAAAATAGCCATGGTTGGTGCTAAAAAGTGGCAGGAATGGCTTACAGCCGCCATGAAGCCTTTTACATCGGCGGATGTTCGTTATTTCGATTTGCCAGAGCGGGAAGATGCCCTTGGCTGGATTCAGTCCTAAGGATGCCTTTGGCTGGAGTTTTTTTATATACATAGCTGTATTTGAGCTTGCTGCCTGGATTGTATGTCCGGCAGACAGGCTTAATTTTGCCTGCAATTCAGCTGGAGGGCAGTAAAAAGCTTTTATATTTGTATAAAAAACTGCTTCCCGTGTATAAGTCGCTCCTAAAACCGCTCTTGTTTCGCCTGCAACCTGAGCAGGCCCATCATCTTACCTTTAATTCTGTAAAAAAAGCTTTCCAGCTTCCGGGAGCGGCTGCCCTGGCCGAAAAGATGTTTTCCCTCGACGACCCCAGGCTGGAGCGGGAGCTGTTTGGCTTAAAATTTAAAAATCCTGTAGGTTTGGCTGCCGGGCTCGATAAAGATGCCCGCCTGGTCGACGAATTGGCTTCCCTGGGTTTTGGCTTTGTGGAAATTGGCACCCTAACCCCGCGCCCGCAGCTGGGAAATGCCCGGCCAAGGCTGTTTCGGCTGCCCCAGGACGAAAGCCTGATAAACAGGATGGGCTTTAACAACGAAGGAGTGGAAGCTGCTGTGCAGCGCCTTCGTAAAAGCAGGCACCAAACGATAATTGGTGGCAACATCGGTAAAAATAAAGATACTCCTAACGAGGAGGCGGCCAGCGATTACCTCTATTGTTTTGAAGCACTCTACGAAGTGGTAGATTACTTTGTGGTAAACGTAAGCTCACCGAACACTCCCAACCTTCGCGAGCTTCAGGATAAAGAACCGCTGAAAAAGCTGCTTAACACCTTGCAGGAACGGAATGCAGGCAAACCTAAACCTCGCCCTATTCTTTTAAAAATAGCACCGGATCTTTCGCAATCGCAGCTCGACGATATTATTTCCCTGGTAGGAGAAACCGGTATTGCCGGTATTATAGCCACCAACACCACAATTAGCCGCGAGGGCCTTCGTACCGCTCCGGCACTTGTAAGCGAAATGGGTGCTGGCGGACTAAGCGGAAGGGTGCTGCGGGAGCGCTCAACCGAAGTTATTCGTTACCTGCATACGCAATCGGGCGGAAGTTTCCCGATTATTGGCGTTGGAGGAATTCATTCGCCGGAGGCGGCCATGGAGAAAATAGCGGCAGGGGCGTCGTTAATTCAACTGTATACCGGCTTTATTTATGAAGGACCCGGCTTAATTCGCCGTATTAAGCAGTCTTTGTTAAGCCAGACTTCGTAAAGCTGCCATTGCAGCCACTGCAATTAACTCATTGGGCTTTATATAAATAGGGAGGAGCAGGAACGAAATTGTGTACAGCCAGGGGCGGAATTTTCCCCTAAATTTACTTACATTTGTTGTTCTGCAAGAAAGACGATTATGGCCAAGAACACCTACAAAGACAAACACCTGTAAAAAGCAAGGAAAAGGAGAAGACAAGCGCGGAAAAAATTTCGCCTGAATGTGCGGTTTGATTTTCTGAAAGACAGACGATTGCAGCTGGCCTTTGGCTTCTTTTTGCTGATAAGTTCACTTTACTTATTTACCGCCTTTTTTTCATACATTTTTACCGGCCGTGCCGACCAGAGCGTAATTGAAGCCACGGGCGAAGCGGATTTACAGGCCTCTGCGGTAGAAACAGAGAATTGGCTGGGCCTCTTCGGCGCCTGGACGAGCTACTATTTTATTTTTAAGTGGTTTGGCCTGCTGCCTTTTTTGTGCCGCCACTCCTGTTTCTGCTGGGCTATTGGTGTACTTCACAGCGGAAGCTTATTCCGCCTTACGAAGCCTTTACCTTCAGCTTCTTTTTTATGTTCTGGATTAGCATCTTTCTGGGCTATTTGCTTTTGCGGACCGAAGAAGCGGCGTCCTGGGGCTTCTTGAGTGGGGGAATAGGCTATGAGCTGGCCCTTTTGTTCGATGGCATGTTTGGCTGGGGCACCTTTTTGCTGCTGGCTTTCAGTCTATTTGTATTTGTAATTTATTACTTTAATGTCACTTCCCTTATGGCTTTAATACCCGCATAAAAGATGGGGTTCAGACCATTGAGCAAAACCTCAAGGACAATATCGATGAAATGCAACAGCCATTGTATGCCGAACCGGTGCTGAGAACTGCTGGCGGTGGGGCCGGGGCAGATGGCCGCAGTAGAAGATGAGGATGAGGAAGATATTGAATGGAAGAGGAAGAAGATGTAAAAAGCTGGACGGTAAGCAAAACGCCGGAACCGACCAGGCCAGAGCAGGCTAATCTTCCGATCTCGATTTTGAAATTGAGGATACCACAGGGGCAGATAAAAGCCTGCTGCAGTAATGCGCAGGAAGAAGAGGACGAGCTGGGCTTTGAAGTTTATGAAAATGAGGAGGAAGACGAGCAGGTAGCTCGTACAGGAAAATTACGATCCCACCCTCGACCTGGGCAGCTACCAGTATCCGCCAGTTGACCTGCTCGAACGAATATGAAACCGGTAAAATAAAAGTAACGGAAGACGAGCTTCGGGCCAATAAAGATAAAATTGTTGAAACCCTCACCAACTTTAAAATCGGCATCCAAAGCATTAAAGCCACCATTGGGCCGACCGTTACCCTTTATGAAATTGTACCGGAGCCGGGGTGAAGATCTCAAAAATTAAAAACCTGGAAGATGATATTGCCCTGAGCCTTGCTGCCCTGGGTATTCGTATTATTGCGCCCATTCCGGGCAAAGGAACCATTGGTATTGAGGTGCCGAACAAAAACCGCGAAATGGTATCCATGCACTCGGTAATTACCACCGACAAGTTCATGAAGAGCGATAAGGAGCTGCCCGATTGTACTGGGCAAAACCATCTCGAACGAAGTGTTTGTTACCGACCTGGCCAAAATGCCTCACCTGCTCATTGCCGGTGCCACCGGTCAGGGTAAGTCTGTAGGCCTGAACGTGCTTGCTGACTTCGCTGATGTATAAAAAGCACCCTTCGCAGCTTAAGTTTGTGCTGGTAGATCCGAAAAAAGTGGAACTGACCCTCTTTAATAAAATTGAACGCCACTTCCTGGCCATGTTGCCCGATAGCGGCGAGGCCATTATTACCGACACCACAAAAGTTGTAAATACGCTGAATTCCCTTTGTATTGAAATGGATAACCGCTACGACCTGCTGAAAGATGCCGGCTGCCGGAACCTGAAAGAATACAATACGAAGTTTGTGAAGCGGAAGCTGAACCCGCAGAAAGGGCCACCGCTTCCTGCCCTACATTGTGCTGGTAATTGACGAGCTGGCCGACCTGATGATGACGGCCGGCAAAGAAGTAGAAACGCCTATTGCCCGACTGGCCCAGCTGGCGCGTGCCATTGGTATTCACCTGGTGGTGGCCACGCAGCGTCCGTCGGTAAACGTTATTACCGGTATTATTAAAGCGAACTTCCCGGCGCGTCTTTCTTTCAGGGTAACATCTAAAATTGACTCCCGCACCATTCTGGATACAGGCGGTGCCGAGCAGCTGGTAGGGCAGGGCGATATGCTGCTTTCCATGGGCTCTGATATTATTCGACTGCAGTGTGCCTTTCTCGATACGCCAGAAGTGGAGAGCTGTTTGTGAATTTATAGGCGCTCAGCGGGGCTATGACTCTGCCTATTTTCTGCCGGAATTTGCCGGCGATGGCGACGAAAGCAAGGCATGGGAGAGGTGGATTTGGCCGAGCGCGATCGCTATGTTTGATGATGCCGCCCGCCTGATCGTGATTCATCAGCAGGGAAGTACCTCTCTCATTCAGCGAAAGCTGAAGCTGGGCTACAACCGGGCAGGCCGCCTGATCGACCAGCTGGAAGCAGCCGGATTGTAGGGGCTTTTGAAGGCAGCAAGGCACGCGAAGTTTTAATTCCCGATGAATACAGTTTGGAACAGTTATTGAATAGTATTGTAGATAAGAATCCTAAATACTAAAAACTGACGTTCTGCCGGTGTAAATTAAAAACTGAAGGAAAGGCCGCTCAGGATGTAAAAAAAACACTTTCACTTTAACAATATGTTTTTACCCTCTGCCGCTGGCTGTTTTGCCGGAAGCCTGTTTGCACAGTACGACCCAAAGGCCCTGGAAATTCTGGATAATGTAAGTGACAAATACGAAAAGCTAAATGGCTTTCAGGCCGACTTTGTGTATACCCTCAATAACGATGCCAGTAGGTACCAATGCCGAAACCAAAGGACAAATTAGCAGCCAAAGGGAAAAAATTTAAGCTCAACATGAACGGGCAGGAAATTGTTTCTGATGGCAAAACAGTCTGGACGTTTCAGCCTGAAACCAACGAAGTTTATATCGACAACTTCGAAAATGTAGTAGGGGAAAACATAAACCCTTCCAACATCCATAATCTCTACCGGAAAGGGTATAAATATGTGTACCGCGAAGAAAAATGGTTGATGGAAAACCGCATCATGTCATTGACCTGGTGCCGGAAAAAGCATCGGAAAACAATTATTTCAAAATTCAGCTGGTGATAAATAAAGAAAACCTTACTTTCGATAGCTTTACTATTTTCGAAAAGAGTGGCAACCGCTACGAGTTTGATATCCGGAATTTTAATCCCGGAAGTAAACCTCGAAGAAAGTCTTTTGGCTTTAATAAAACATGCATCCTAATGTAGTGGAAGTCGATATGCGGGACTTTTAAGGTTCAGCTTCTTCTGAAAGTATAATAAAAGTATAATAAAAACCGCCCTTGTTTGCCAAGAGGGCACTGAAAAAGTCCCTTTTATAAAAAGTAGGAAGAAAAAATCATCAAAAAGCTTGAATTAAAAGCATTGAGAGCTGCTTTTTACTTATAATAAGGATATTTTTTATTTGATAATTATAAAAAAATGCACTTGTTCAAATAGAAATGAACAAGTGCATTTTTTTATCGGTAGTTTTTCAGTGCCCTCGTTTGCCAAAGGCGGTTTTTTTATGCTTCTGTTTTAAGCCTTAAAGGAGCAGAAAAGTTAAGACAGCCGATAATGCCCCTGCTTGCAATGGTAACAGCAACATAGGAGTTGCTAAAATGGCTTTTCTTTAACTGCAGGGTAAAGTGATGCATAATTTCTTTCAGGCTGTTATTTTCGGGCAGGCTAGGTGCCAATAGGATTTAGTAACTGAAAAATCTATTTCATATAAATCTATTTCATATAAATCTTCTTACTTACTTCAGGATATTCTTCGGCTATTTTTTCAAGCTCCTGCTGATGGGCAGAAAAAGTAGCCTGTAAAAAATAAAGGATAGTATTTGTAATAATTTCGTGGCCTCGTTCGGGCGAAATAATTTTACCGCCAAAGCGGGTAATCATATCGGGCAGTACAAAAGGTGCGTCGCTGAAACTCATATGGCCTGCTCCGGCAATTTTAAGTTCATAGGCCTTTGCGCCACCTTTTAGGGCCTCCTCGAAAATAGCATCAATTTCTTTGCCCATTGCTTCCCACTCAACCAGGGTGCGGCCGCGCTTTTGAAGGTCTTCAGCTGAGTATACCGGCAGGCTGCGGAGGGTAAGCGAAGGCGCTGCGGGTCCTTTTCCATCCATATTCTGAAAGCTGCCGCCATCTAAATTAATACTTGCTTTTATTCGCTTGTCGAGCGCAGGAAGTTTCAGTGCCACGTTTCCGCCTAAAGAATGGCCCATAGCGGTAATCTTTTGCTTATCGATACGCTCTGCCAGCAGTTTGCCTAGGGGGTTGTCGCTGCAAAGGGCTTTACCAAGCACGAAAGTAGCATCCCGGGCCCATTCTGCCATGCGCATTTTATACCCTTCCTCTGCCTGTTCCGAATAAAGCAGGGTATCGGCTCGGGAACTTAATAAACTCCCGTCCGACAAGGTAGTAAAACCGCCATACGGATGGTCCATCATTAAAACGAGGTAGCCGTGGCTGGCCAGTTCTTTTGCAAGGGCAGTGTAATTCGCTCGGGAAACTCCGTGGCCATGAGAAAAAAGAATTAAAGAGAGGGGCTGTTCTTTTACGATTGGTGTATTAAGCTGCGCGTGCGTGTTTTGAGAGGCCATGGTCGTAAGCGCGGTACTATCCTGATGGTTATATTCCTTCTCTATCATCAGCGCCAAAAGGCTTTCATCGGGCAGGTAGGGCGCAGGAGAGCCGGAAGTGGTTTTCGCAGGATACCATAACTGCACGGGTATTTTCCTGTTTTTACTCGCCTCAAAAAGGTCGGACCGGCTCAAATCTGTTAGTTCAAAAATGCGGGTTCCAATGGCAAATTTACCAGATGGATTGGGCAGCAGGTGTTTGTTTTGCTGACCTTTACTGCTCAGGGGTAAAAGCAGGGTCGCGAGCAAAAAGAAGATAGAAATGTTGAATTTTTTTTTGGGAGAAGTTTTAAGGAGGTGGCTCATGTTCATATTTTCATTATACTATATGGGAGAGGGTTAGCTGCCCGGCACAAGCAAAAAGGAAGTTGTTTCGTAAGTGCTTACGCAACAAACCTATGAAGATAGTTTCTGATAAGCCCCGAGATTCTGTTTAATGGTTGTTTTTGGTGATAAGCTGTAAGAAATGCACCTCAGGCCTGCCTTCCGGTAGAGCTGTCGTTTTGTTAACTGCCTCGCAGCTTGGAATTAATGTACGGGTGTGGCTATATCGGGCGATAATGGATGGAAAATAGTGGTAAAGTAGTGTGGATAAGGAAAGCTTTTTTTATTTTTAAGCATGACTTACCAGGAACTCTACGAGAATATTTTGCGCAAGCGCTCCTACCTTTGTGTAGGACTGGATGCAGACCCTGCCTTGCTGCCAAAGCACCTGTTGCAGTACAATAATCCGGTGCTGGAATTTAATCGCCAGATAATTGAAGCCACTGCTCCTTATTGTGTGGCTTATAAGCCAAATACGGCATTTTATGAAGCCAGCGGTGCCGCAGGTTGGCAAACCCTGCAAGACACGCTGCAGTACATATCGCCCGACCACTTTACCATTGCCGATGCAAAGCGGGGCGATATAGGCAATACCTCTAAATTATATGCCAGGGCATTTTTCGAGCACATGAACTTCGACTCTATTACCGTGGCTCCTTATATGGGTTCCGATTCTGTTCAGCCATTTCTGGAATTTAAAGAAAAATGGGTGGTGCTGCTTGCGCTTACCTCCAACTCGGGGAGCGAAGACTTTCAGTTTTTAAAATGCCACGGAGAGCAGCGCCTGTACGAGAAGGTATTAAAAACCGCGCACCTGTGGGGCAATGAAGAGCAGTTGATGTTTGTGGTAGGGGCTACTCAGGCACAGGAATTACAACATGTGCGGGAAGTGGCTCCTAAGAATTTTCTGTTGGTACCGGGGGTAGGGGCACAGGGAGGCAACCTGGAGGAGGTATCGAAATATGGCATGAACAGCCACTGTGGCTTGCTGGTAAACGCAAGCAGAAGTATTTTGTATGCTTCCGACGGGGAAGACTTTGCCGAAGCTGCGGCACGCGAAGCACAGAAGCTGCAGGAAAAAATGGGACATTACCTGGATAAATACCTGCCGGCGCTGCGCGCATAAAACAGCCTATGAAGGAAAGCTTTATACATTTTATCTGGCAGTACCAGTATTTCGACAAGCGGGATTTGCAAACTACCGATGGTGAATCGCTACGCATACTGCAGCAGGGAATGTATAATCGCCAGGATGCCGGCCCTGATTTTAAAGGGGCGCGCCTCCAGATAGACGGAATAGACTGGCATGGCGATGTAGAGCTACACCTGCGGGCTTCTGACTGGGAACGCCACAACCATCAGGAGGATGCTGTTTATAATCGCGTTACCCTCCATGTGGTGTGGGAAAATGATAAGCGCATCAGGCGGCAGGACGGAAGCCTGGTGCCCCAGTTTGTTTTAAAGGAAAGAGTTGCCCCGGGAGTAATTGCACAGTACGAGCAGCTCATGGAAAGTATTCAGCCTATACCCTGTGCCCCCCGTTTTGCCGAGGTGGAACCGCTGGTAAAAGTATCGATGTTAGACAGAAGTCTCCTGCAACGCCTGCAGCGCAAGGCAGGGATTTTACTGGAGTGGCTTAAACAGGCAGGCGGCGACTGGGAAACGGTGGCCTGGTGGTTGCTTGCCCAGAATTTTGGTTTTAAGAAGAACAACGAAGCTTTTCTCCGCCTGGCGCAAAACCTCCCTTTACATGTGCTGGCAAAACACCGGAATCAGGCATTACAGCAGGAAGCGCTCCTGTTTGGTGTCGCCGGATTTTTACCCCATGGAGAGGGGGAGCAGGATGAATATGTGCAGCAGCTACGGCAGGAGTGGCGGTTTCTTGGGCATAAATATACTTTAACCGATTGTCAGTTGAGAGCTGGCGAATGGAAGTTTTTGCGCATGCGGCCGGCAAATTTTCCTACAGTAAGGCTGGCGCAACTGGCAGCGGTTGTGCAGGCTCACCACCACCTCTTCAGCCTTTTTCGCGATGAGCCGGATGTTCAAAAACTCCTCGAATCGCTGCGGCAGCCTTTATCTGCCTACTGGCAAACGCATTACCATATAGGGAAGTCCTTTAAGAGTAAGTTATATCCGTTAGGAGTTTCGAGCGCTCAAAATCTGCTTATTAATACTGCAGCTCCACTTTTAGCCGCTTACGGGCTGTATATAAATGACGAAAACTGGGTTGAAAGGGCGATGGACCTGCTGCAGGGATTGCCGGCAGAAGAAAACAATATTTTAAGGCAATGGGCATCCTTAGGCTTAAAACCTGCAAGTGCCTACGACTCGCAGGCTATGCTGGAGCTGTTTAAAGAATTTTGCCAGCCGAAGAAGTGCCTGCAATGTACCATAGGCCTGCATCTTTTGAAGCGGGAAAAAGCCTGATGGTTTGGCTGATTGTTCATATACTAGTCCTGGGTTGGTTAAGTTTCCGGGGGTATGTTGCCTGCAGAAGCGGCTCTTTGCGTCCTTACTACTGGCCTGCTTTGGCTTTTAAGCTGGCCGCAGGAATAGGGGTGGGGGTATTATATTTCTTCTACTATGGCGAGGGCGATATATTTAATTATGATGCAGATGCCACCACACTGGCCTCCCTGGCAATTGAAGATCCGGGTACTTATTTAAAAATATGGTTCGGGCCCTACGCGAAAGAAATTGATCTGGTATATGCCGGTGAAGAAAGGGCGCTGCTAACCGCAAAAATTTTCAGTATCTTCTACCTGTTTTCCAATAGCAATGTCTGGCTGGCTTCGGCCTGGGTTTCCTTTTTAAGTTTTTGTGCCAGCTTTATTTTTACCGCCCGCTTAGTGGCTTATCGTCCGTTTCTGCAAAAAGCAGCGCCATTGGCCTTTTTGTTCTGGCCGGGCTTTGTTTTCTGGACGAGCGGATTGCTGAAGGAAAGCCTGGCCATGCCTTGTATTACTTTTATTGCGGCTAGTACCCTCCCTTACATTCTTTCCGGAAAAAGGCTTAAATGGGGGGAGCTCCTGCTTTCGGTTGTTCTGGCAATTCTTCTTTTTAAGCTGAAATATTATTATGCCGGCCTTTTCCTTCCTTTTCTGCTTTGTTTGCTGCTGACTTGCTGGTTAAAACGTCGGTTCCAATTTAAAGAGGCGCTTGCCTGTATGGTTTTTGTGTGCATCCTTGTTTTAGGAATTTTAGTTGCCAGCCAGTTGCATCCCAATTTGTATCCTTCGCGTATTCTCGAAGTGGTGGTAAACAACTACTATCTTTTTGCCGGTATTTCTGCTGAAGGAACCTATGTAGCGTATCCGCACTTACTTGCCAGCTGGGAAAGCGTGCTGCCATATACACCAAAAGCGCTTTTTGCCGGCCTTTTTTCCCCGCTGCTTCCGCAGGAGCCTTACCAGCCCCTTAAGCTGGCTGCCTGTGCTGAAAATGTAGTCCTTCTGTTTCTGACTTTTTTGGCATTGTTGGGTTGGGTAATCAAGCCGGGCCCGAAGGTGTGGCTTAGTTTGTTGGCTGTTTTAACATATACCTTGGTATTTGCTGTTTTTATGGCGATTGCTGCGCCTAACTTTGGAACCCTTTTGCGATACCGGGTGGGCTACCATCCTTTTTTTGCTTTGCTAGTGCTTGCGGGAACTAAATACTTCATTGCCTGGGTATTGCAGAAGGCAAAACCTGCTTAATTTTTGCGGTCCCATAAAGCCTGAATGAAGAGCTTGGCAGGTAGTTGAAGATAAAAAGGAATAAGTGTACCTTTGCAGCAAAATTAAAGAGAAATGGATAAACCTGTAATGATATTAGGCAGCGGCGGAATTGGTCGTGCCGCCCTGGAAATATTTGAAAGCAATGGCGTGGTGGTTTATGGCTTTCTGGAAGATGATGAGAAAGAACACGGCAAGGAAATTGACAACATCTCTGTTTTAGGCCGTACCGACGACGATGGCTACCTTAAATTGATAGGTAAAAAGTGCGAAGCTTTCGTTGCTGCCGACGAAAACTCTTACCGGCACAGCCTGGTGGATATGCTTCATGAGAAAAGGAAAGTACAGCCGGTAAATGCCATTCACAATACTGCTATTATAGCCAAATCGGCTCACCTGGGGCATGGTAATTTTATTAACCAGCAGGCAAAAATTGGCGCTGGTGCAGAGCTTGGCAGCCACTGTATTTTACACAGCGGTGCTTTGCTCGATTTTAATGTAAACCTGGGCGATTTTGTACAGGTTGGAGCCGGGGCCGTTTTGGGCAGTGGCGTACAGGTAGAAGAAGGCGCCTTTATTGGATCAGGCGTAACCGTTGTGGCAGGGGTGAAAATAGGGAAGAATGCCCGGATTGGTGCAGGCTCCGTAGTTGTGGCAGATGTTAAAGCCAAAGAAACTGTTTTTGGAAATCCTGCAAAATCAATTAAAAGTTAGAAATTAGACTACGCAACCTGCATGGTTGATTTCTAACATCATTTTTAATTTTGAATCTGTAATTTATATTTAACTGGTAACATCCTGTCTGAAGCAGGAATCGTTATGCTTATGGAAACCTACAACATTTTACTTTACTACTGCTATACGCAGATTGAAGACCCGGAGACTTTCCGGGAAGAACACCATCGTTTTTGCCTTGAAAATGGCATTCTTGGACGCATTATTGTAGCCGGGGAAGGTTTGAACGGCACAGTGAGCGGCCTGGAAAAGGATTGCGAAACTTATATGGCGCATTTAAAGGCCGACCCACGTTTTGCATCCATTGATTTTAAGGTGGAAAAAAGCAATGCCCATGCCTTCCAGAAGTTGCATGTGCGTGTTAAACCGGAAATTGTTCATTCCAGCCTGCGCCATGTACGGCCCACAGAACGAACCGGCGTACACTTGTCGCCGCAGGAATTTAAGCAGCTAAAAGATGGCGAAGATGTGGTCGTTCTGGATGTGCGCTCAAACTACGAGCACATGATGGGGCGGTTTAAAAATGCCATGACCCTTGATATTGAAAACTTTCGGGAGTTTCCGGAAAAAGTAAAGGAGCTGAAAGATAAACTGGAAGGAAAGAAAATTCTAACCTATTGTACCGGTGGCATCAAATGCGAAAAAGCCTCGGCTTACCTGCTGGAACAGGGCTTTAATAATGTGTACCAGCTCCATGGGGGTATTATAAAATACGGAATGGAAGCCGGTGGCGAAGACTTTGAAGGCAAATGCTATGTGTTCGATAACCGGGTGGCTGTAGATGTAAATAAGGTAAATCCTAAAATAATATCTACCTGCCATGTTTGCGGCACCGTTAGCGGCCGCATGGTAAACTGCGCAAACCCGGTGTGTAACCTTCATGTGCCTATTTGCGAAAGCTGTGGCTGGGAACTGGAAGGCGCCTGCTCTGCCGCATGTAAAGAACACCCGGAGAAGCGCCCATACGATGGTACCGGTTATTACCAGAAAGAAATGAATGGCTACGATCCTTTTAAAGGCCTGCTAAGGAAGTAAAAACGGTCGGGCATAAATTTAAAGTGCAGGAGATTGCCGGCAGATATGCGGGAAGTCCTGCACTTTTTTGTTAATTTGTACCACTACTAAAAAAGAATTTTTTACGCCTATGGAACGCATATCCCCCTCCGAACTGGTTCTTAACCCCGACAATACGGTTTACCACTTAGGGCTAAGTCCCGACCAGATTGCTGATACTATTATTACCGTGGGCGACCCGGAGCGTGTAAGTAAAATTACCCGCCATTTTAGCAGAATAGAGCATAAGGTAAATAAAAGAGAGTTTGTAACCCACACCGGTTACTACAATGGCAAGCGCCTTACCGTAATGAGTACAGGTATGGGTACCGATAACATCGAAATATTAATGATGGAGCTCGATGCCCTGGTAAACATCGATTTAAGCCTGCGCGTGGTAAAGAAAGAACATAAATCGCTGAATATAATCCGGCTTGGAACCTCCGGGAGCCTGCAGGCAGATATTCCGGTAGGGAGTCTCCTGGTTTCTGATTATGCCATTGGCATGGATGCCCTCATGTTTTTTTACAAGCTGAACAATACACAGGAAGAGGCTGATTTTTCAAGTGCCCTGCACGATACCGGTGAACTGCCATTTAAGCCTTATGTGGTACGCGGTTCCCAGGCGCTGCTCGAAAAAATAGGTTTTGATATGATCCGGGGAAACACCCTTACCAGCCCGGGCTTTTATGCGCCCCAGGGAAGGCAGGTTCGGGCAACTTTACGCCTGCCAAATATGGTAGAAGCCCTCAGCCGTTTCAGGTTCCAGGACAGGAGGCTAACGAATTTTGAAATGGAAACCTCGGGCTATTATGCGATGGGCAAAATTCTGGAACATGAAGTGCTAAGCGTGAATGCAATCCTGGCTAACCGGATTAACAACGAATTTTCTTCTGCGCCCGATGAAGTGGTGGAGAAGTTAATTGAAAAAGTGTTGGAACGGGTATAATACCCGGAGGAGGAAAAGGTAAAAGAGGGTAGGGAAATTAATCCTTCCCTCTTTTCATGTACTTATGCACTTTTCTTTTTGGGTCCTGTTTTTCTTTTTTGTACAGGAGAGGCTAATGGTGCGCGGTCTTTCGTTAAAATCACTGTAGGTTTTAGCACCTTGTGTTTTCCAGTTTTTTGATGGAAGTAAGGATCATGTTTCATGAAAGTCCATGTGTACCAAACTGTCATGCTCATGAGGAGCATCTCACCCCCATCTTCCATTAGGCCCAGGAGTCCATTAATTACAGTGCCGGTGGTGGCAAAATCATGCAGCACATCTACCCCCATGCCAAAGAATAGCATGCCGAAAAACAGAACTAGCTGATCCTGGCTCACAATCTTTAAACCCTGGTTCTTTTCTTTATAAAAGAACCACCCTAAAGGAATAAAAAGCAGCATGCCGAAAAGGGTAAAAACAACTAACTCTCCGGCTGTACCGCCAAGACCAATTTCATAATTTTGAGTTACAAATGTACTTAAGCTAAAGCCCAGCATTTCATGCACTTCCATGCTGTCATCTATCAGGATATAGAAAAAGACCGCCGCCCAGCAAAAAAATAGAGGTCGTTTATGGCGGTTGGCCAATAACAGGAAAACGCCTGCTATAAAGGCAGCCTTTACATACTGAAAGGTTTCTGCATAGCCAAAATTTTTGGTTACAGAAAGCTCCGGGTTGTGCAGGTAACCTAAGGATTTTAAGGTATGAAGTCCCATAAACAGGAAGTCGATGAGAATGAGAGCAGTTAGAAGTAGTAAACTGCCATCTCTAATATAAGTTGACAGTTTCGTTTTAAAGTATAAAAGGGGAGGGGAAGGAGTAGAGTTGTTCATATAATACAGACTTTAAAAAATGAATTAAAAAAATAAAAATTAGGATAAGGTGTTAAAGTTAAATTAATTTCATTATCAAATTGTTATATTTTTTTTATGAATATCTCATTATATATTATTCAAATAACTCTCGCAATCAGCTACTTATATTATAACCGTTAATGTACTTTATAAAGATGTAATTTTTTGGTGAAAGCTAAGGTGGAGCGGTAATTTGGTTGGCGCTCAACTTGTAGTGGGGGTGGGCTTAAGGAGAAGATTTTCCTTCTCAAATTATATGCATGAGAGGGAAATGAAAGCCAGCGGGGAAAATCTATTCTATAAAAAAGTAAAGGGATACCCTAATTTTTTTTTCAGCTGCCAGGAGCACGATCTAAAGAAGAGCATTGAGGGTGATTGGCTGCAGGAATGTGCAAAGGACGGTTAAGGGTAGAATTTTAAAGAAGTAAGGTTCTCTTTTAGGAAGTAATCCTCTATTTTAATAGGAGAAAATGTTAAGCGAGTGGTTAAATCCGAATATCAATTCAGCTCGAATTTCGCGCTTTTAGAATCTGGAAGCAGTGTTGCGGCGAATTTTAGGATGTTTCGCTGTTTTAATTTTCCATATTTTGATAATGACTGACATGCATAAATAGAAAAACCTTTATATGAGCCATAGAGATGGTTTTTTCTGGTGTTAAAAAAAGGTTAAAGTTGAGCTTAGCTGTTTCTTTTTTTTTGGCTTTATACCTGCGGGAAAAGGGACCAGATTTTTGATGCACAATGGAGCAGAGTGGGGTGAAAGTACCAATGCTCAGTTCTTGTCTTCCATTCGCCATAACCTTTCGGCTTGACGCCCAATAAGCCAGAACGAAAGAGCCATTATGGCAAAGAAAAGTGCTTTAGGTAAAACCGGCCAAAAGTATTCGGCATAGCGGGTGTAAAGGTTCAACACCAGGAAAGTTAAGCCAGTATCCCGTAAGGTAAGTTCCCCTTTTTTGTGTCCCCAACAGGCAATCAGTCCTGATATAAGGAGCAGTAAAAAAGACCAGCCAAGAAAATTGCTTTGCGGCAACTGCTCCCACACATCATAGCGAACCATATTGCCGAAGATGGACATTAGCCACAGGCAGAAAAGAAGAATGCTCACGCCAATTATAAGCGTTACCTTTTGGAACGGGCGGGTTTGCTTGCTGTACTTTAACGCAAAGCTGAGGAGGGTAAGCAGAAGCCCAAAGAAAATAAAGCGGAGCGGATAGTTCATGCCTCTGTAATAGGCTTGGATATCGTTGTCCGGCGAGGTGGCTGAGCCAAACCAACCAGCCAGTGCCAAAACGGCGAACAGCCAGAGCAGGCGTGAGCGTAAGCTTAATGCCAGCAGCAGGTAGGTAAGGAAAGCCAGAATAAGCATTACAGGTACCAGGCCTTTGCTATTATCGCTGCCCATGCCTAAACTCAGGTACCCTATGGCCAGGGCAGTTGTAAATGCTCCCAATGCATAGAAGGTTTCGTTGCTGTAGGTGGACCCGGGTTGCTTTTGCTGCCTTCGCCATCCCAGCACATAAAAAAGAAGGGCAGCAGCAGCCAGTCCGGCGCTTTTGTAGAAGTAGTTGGTTTCGATAAGCTCATTAATTACCTGCATGAGCCACTTGTCGGCAAAAAGAGCAAGAACGGCAATGAGCATACAAAGCACAGCAAAAAAGAAAGCCGATGAGGATAAGTCCTTCCAGTTTAAAGCGGTTGTTTCAAGGCTGTTGCCAAGCTTTATTCGCTGCTCTTCTGTTAAATATCCTTTCTTTTGCCACTCTTCAATGCTCTCCTGCAGAAGCTGCACTTCTTTTTTGCTCTTTCTTAATTTTTCCATTTCCGATCCGGTTCTACTGCCAATTTACCTCCAGCAGGCTTAACCGGCAAATTCGCTTAGCTCGAGCCAGCGAAGCTCCTTTTCGTCCAGGGTATTGCCAATGGTTTCAATTTCGCCTGCCCACTTGCTTAACTCCTCGTGGTCTCCTTTGCCACTGTTAAGCTGTTCAATAAGTTTGCTTTTTTTGGCTTCAAGCTCCGCAATTTCTTTTTCGAGTTGCTCAAATTCCTTTTGCTCCTTAAAGCTGAGCTTCCGGTTTTCGGTTTTTGCTTTTGGCGATGTTTTTTCAGCTTCCTTTTTGGGCGCCGCGCTTACTTCTTTGCTCTTTTCTTTGGCAATAGATTCTTCTTCCTCTTTTGTGTCGCGGTAGTCGGTGTAATTCCCCGGAAAATCCCTGATTTCCTCATTTCCTTCGAACACAAAAAGGTGCTCTACCAGCCGATCCATAAAGTAACGGTCGTGCGAAACAATGAGTAAACTGCCGCCAAAGCTCTCCAGGTACTCCTCCAGAATATTGAGGGTAGTAATGTCGAGGTCGTTGGTTGGTTCGTCGAGAATAAGGAAGTTAGGGCTTTTTATGAGTACCCGAAGGAGCTGAAGCCGCCTTTTTTCGCCCCCGCTAAGCTTGCCTACAGGGGTATATTGCACGGCAGGAGGAAACTGGAAGTAGTTTAAAAACTGGCTGGCGGTGAGTTCTTTGCCGCTGCCGGTTTCTATTACTTCGGCTACCTCTTTTACAATGTCAATAACCCGGTGTTCAGGATTGAAAACGGCCTCTTCCTGCGAGTAATAACCGAATACGGTGGTAGTGCCTGCATCAATTTCGCCGGTATCCGGTTTAAGCTGCCCGCTTAGCACATTCAGGAAGGTAGATTTGCCCATGCCGTTTTTTCCTACAATGCCTATGCGGTCGCCTTTCTTAAAAGTGTAGCTGAAATTTTTGAAAAGGGTTTTGTCTTTAAATGACTTGGATATTTTTTTTATCTCCAGAATTTTGCCCCCAATGCGGCTGGTTTTTACATCGAGCTCCATTTGAGCCCTTCCCAGCTTCTGGCTGGCCTTTTCTTTCAGGCCATCGAAGGCCTCCAGGCGATACTTCGATTTGGTGCCCCTGGCTTTGGGCTGGCGGCGTACCCAATCTAATTCCTTGCGCATAAGGTTTTTGGCCTTGTCTACCTCCGCTGCCTGCATTTGCTCACGTTCTGCTTTTTTCTCCAGGTAATAGCTGTAATTGCCTTTATACTTGTATAAATTACCGCCATCGAGCTCAATTATTTCATTGGTTACCCGCTCCAGAAAGTAGCGGTCGTGGGTAACCATGAGCAGGGTTAGCTGCGCTTTGGCCAGGTAATCTTCCAGCCACTCAATGGTTTCGAGGTCGAGGTGGTTGGTAGGTTCATCGAGAATAAGGAAATCAGGCTTTTCGATAAGGGTTTTGGCCATTGCCACCCTTTTCTTCTGGCCACCGCTCAGCCTGGTTACCTGCTGCTGCAGATCGTGGATACCCAGCCTGCCAAGAATTTGCTGCACCTGGCTTTCGTAGTCCCAGGCATTATGGGCCTCCATGGCGGGAAGTAAATCCTGGAGCTTTTCTGCTGCAGCAGGGTCTGTGGCAGAAAGGTTCAGGTAGTATTCATAATCAGAAACCAGCGCCAGCAGCGGGTTGTCTCTGTCAAAAACAGCTTCTTTAACGGTGTCGCCTTCCCTGAACTGGGGGTTTTGATGTAGATAGGCGATGCGGAGGTCGTTGGCAAATACCACATTCCCACCTTCAGAAGTTTCTTTTCCGGCAATTATGCGCAGGAGGGTAGATTTTCCGCTTCCGTTATGGCCCACAAGGGCTACTTTCTGCCCCTGACTAATGCCAAAGGTAATGTCAGAGAAAAGTTGTTTCTCGTTAAAGCTTTTGCTAAGGTTTTCAACCGATAAATGATTCATAGGGCAAAGGTACTGAGAAATTTATTGAGGAAACGGGAGAATTTGAAAATGTGGAAATTTGAAGATGTAGGATAGAAAAATCTTGAATAGAGAAATAGACAGCCTGAGACTGCGAATTGTGCATTATTCATCTCCTCCTGTAGGCCTCTCCTGCCTGAAAAGAAGGGAGGCAGGAAATAAGCAGGCCTCCTTATTTATAAACCCTTCCAAATTGCAATTATTTCAAAATTTAATTTAGGTTTTCTGTTTAAGGGTACAATATTTAAATATGGAATTAGTTGAACGGATAAAGGGCTGCTTCTGTTAGGCCATGCATAGACCCAATTTGAACCAAGATTTTAATCAAAAAGAGAACTCAATGAGGACCATCTTTCTTAGCGTTTGTTTATTTTTTGTATCAGTTTCTGCCTTTGCAATTCCTGTTTCACCGATTTCTACAGCTTCGAATTTTAGTACAGAATTAAAAGCCCGCATAGCCGAAGAGCGCTTCCAGGCCTTATATTCAGCCATTGACTTTGGCGAGGCTTCAAAGCCTGCTTATGAAGTATTCAGGAAAGCCTATATTGGTTACCTAAACTTGTTACGAACCGATAAGCTGAAGAATAAAGACGTGCTTACCTGCATAGATTTTAGCCTTCCTTCTGTTCAAAAGCGCTTGTGGGTAATTGATCTGCGAAAGAAGAAAAACCTGTTTTACGACCTGGTTGCTCATGGAAAAAATAGTGGGGGCGATGTGCCTGATAAGTTTTCAAACATCAGGCACAGTAATATGAGCAGCCTGGGCTTTTATGTAACAGCAAATACTTATTTTGGGAAACATGGTTTAAGCCTGCGTCTTGCGGGGCAGGAAGCTGGTTACAATGATAAAGCAATGGAGCGGGCGGTAGTGATGCACGGTGCAGATTATGTAAACCCGCAGATATGCAAAAGTATAGGTCGCCTGGGACGTAGTTTTGGCTGCCCCGCCATTTCAAAAAATATTTATAAAGAAGTAATTACTACCATTGCCGAAGGGAGCTGCCTTTTTATTTATTCTCAGGATGTAAATTATTTGAAAAAATCGTTGTTATTGCAGGAGACTGCAGCTATTGAATATTTTCTCTCTGTAGCAGTAGGTTAACTTACGTTTAAAAAGAATGTAACCTTTGCAGCGGTAAACGACTATACTACACAGTAAGCAAGACAAAAAAACAATAAGTATGAGAAAAAGAGTATTAACGCTACTTACATCTTCCTTCCTTACTTTTCAGTCGTTCGATGCTTTTTCGCGCGATACGGAAGTCCTGCACGATACAGAGATTTTTAGTAACGAGCTAAAACGGCAAATGGCCGAAGAGGCTTTTCTTGCGCTTTATAATCAAATAGATTTTAGTGGCTTTGCCCGGCCCGACTACAAGGTGTTTCGGAAAGGCCTTATTGGTTATCTTAATATCCAAAAGAACCAGCAGTCTTTAAATAAAGAATCTATTCTTACACTTATTGATTTTAAGCTTCCTTCCACAGAGAAAAGGATGTGGGTGATTGACCTGAACAAGGCAAAGGTGCTGTTTAACGAACTGGTGGCGCATGGTAAAAACAGCGGGAGCCTTTATGCAGAGTCTTTTTCCAATGAGCTAAACTCTTTGTCCAGTAGCCTTGGCTTTTACCTGACCGGCGAAGTTTATCATGGAAAATATGGTCGTAGCCTGCGGCTCGATGGTTTAGAGAATGGCTATAACGAAAAGGCAAGAGAGCGTGCCGTGGTATTGCATGGAGCGGATTATGTGAGCGAAGCTTTTGTGGATGCGCAGGGTCGCTTAGGCAGAAGTTATGGCTGCCCTGCAGTGCCTTTCGAAAATAAAGATGCCATTGTAGACACCCTGGACGAGCGAACCGTACTATTTATTAATGGGGAGGACGCACAATATGAAACGCAGTCTGCTTTTCTGCGCTCCGATTCAGCTTTCGAATATTTTGCCGCCCAGGGATTCTCCTTTACACCATCTGCCTGATAGTTGAAGAGTAAGCAACAGCCCAGCCTGATTATGCTTTTGGCTTCCTTCTAAAGCTGAGTTCAATGGCTTCCCGGAGCTCATGAGCAGCACTTTGGAGGCGGGCTTGTACTTCCTTCCATTTTGCTTCGTCCTGGGTAAAGTCTTTTAATTCCTGCTCTATTTTTTCTTTGCTTTTGTTTATTTCTTCCATTTTTATAGAAAGATCCTGCTGAAAGTCGCCTGTAGCGTGCTTTGCTTCATAGATAAGCTGATCCATTTTTCGCCCCAGCTCAGTTAGAATCTGCTCCATTTTACCTCTCCTTTCGCTTTCCATCTGTATTTAATTTAAGTTGTTAGATAATTCTTTTTTAAGATCCGGAAGGACAGGTAGATCTTTTTTATTTCCTGCCTTATTTTGGTTTGTTCGCAACCTTAGCTTTTCTCCCAATAAAGGGAAGCCTTATCTTGAAAAACGTAAAAAAGCCGGATTCCTTTCTTCTGTTATAAAATTACATTTTATGCCCTGCGACAACCCTTAGGCAGTTGGCGTTATAACCTGCATTTTTATAAAAATAACTCCCAGTAAAAGCCTTTCTATTTATTTTTTGAAAATATTTAAACCCTCCTTATACTCGCATAAGTATCGAAAATAAATAACTGAAAATAAGATAGTTATTTTAGGTGAATTAATCTTTAAAAGTTGCGACGAAAAAAAATGGCTTTTGTTGAAAACAATTATAAAAGGTATTAGATTTATTATTCTGCATTAACGATATAAAGCCCTATAATCAATGCTGATTAGATAAAAACTAAAAATTTAGTGTAATAAAAAGCTTGTTTTTGTAATTTTTTATTCTTTATATTTGTTCAAAGCATTTTTAATTTTAACCACTTATTATGATCAAGAACATTTTTACCAAGAGAATGGCTATTGCTGCAGTGGCAGCTGCAGTAGGATTATCTTCCTGCCAAACCGACGAGTTAACAACCGAAGTAAATGAAAATGCACTCGTTGAAACATCTTCTACCCAGCTAATCGATGGCCAGTACATTGTTGTAATGAAGAAAGGGGCGGTAAATGGTCGTATAGACCTTTCGGGCGATTATGCAGAGCGTACAGCTAAAATGAAATCGGCTGTTCTTTCTATGTTTTCTAATGCCCGCCTGAGCGAAGAAGCCATTGCGAATGTGTATAGTAGTACTGTTTTTGGCTTTTCAGCCCGACTGGATGCCGGAACCCTGGCACGTCTTCAAAAAGATCCGAATGTAGAATATATTGAGCAGGACCGCATGATTTCTTTAGGCAGACCTCCGCATGCCGGTGGTGGTGGCGGTAGTACTGCTGCTGAAGAAAAGCCTTATGGTATTACACGTGTGGGTGGCGGTGCTACTTACACCGGTAACAGTGTTGCCTGGGTAATTGATACGGGGATTGACCTTGACCACGAAGATTTAAATGTAGATGCCAGCCGTGGGTTTAATGCCTTTACTAGTGGCAGAGATGGAAAATCTTTAGACGATGGTAATGGACACGGCTCCCATGTGGCAGGTACTATTGCTGCAATTGACAACGAAATAGGGGTAATTGGCGTGGCTGCCGGTGCGACTGTTATTCCGGTAAAAGTACTTGACTCTCAGGGGAGCGGTTCTTACTCCGGAGTAATTGCCGGTGTTGACTATGTGGGTGCCAATGGTAACGCAGGCGATGTGGCAAACATGAGTCTTGGCGGGCCTGTTTCTAAGGCTGTAGATGATGCCGTTCTGGCTGCATCTAAAAGTGGCGTGCTGTTCAGCCTGGCCGCCGGTAACGAATCGGACGATGCGAACAATCACTCTCCTGCCCGTGTAAATGGTACGAACATCGTTACCATTTCGGCAATGGATGTAAATGATGACTTTGCATATTTCTCTAACTGGTCTAATCCGCCGGTAGATTACTGCGCACCGGGTGTAAGCATTAAGTCAACCTGGAAAGATGGCGGGTACAATACGATAAGCGGTACTTCTATGGCTTCTCCCCATGCAGCAGGTATCCTCCTTGCTACAGGTGGCAATAAGGCAACCGATGGAACTGTAAATGCAGACCCTGACGGAAACGCAGATGCCATTCTTGTAGTGCAGTAATTAAGTTTAGATAAAGTAAGATTTTAAAGCGGAAGGCAAAGGGCCTTCCGCTTTTTTTATTGAGAGAAGAGGCCTTAAGCCTGGACGGAGGTAAATTCAAAGCTATTTCCGTTAAACAGGCCTTTGTCGCTAAGCTTGAGCGACGGAATTACCAGCAATGCCATAAAGCTAAGAGTCATGAATGGAGAGGCAAGGGTGCTGCCCATTTCTTTCGCCATGTGGTCTATTGCCGAGTAGGTAGTTGCTACCTCATACCCATCTTCGGCCGACATGAGGCCGGCAACCGGCAGGGATAATACCTTCTCCTGCTTTTCTGATACAGCTGAAACACCCCCTTTTTCCTTTATAAGCAGGTTTATCGCCCTGGCAATCGCCTCATCCGAACAACCAACGGCTATAAGGTTGTGGGAGTCGTGGGCCACGCTGGAGGCAATGGCGCCTTCTTTCAGGCCAAAGCCTTTAATGAAGGCAACAGCGGGCGTATTTTCTTTGGTGTAGCGATTCAGTACCACCAGCTTTAAAATATCGCGCCCGGGGTCGGTACTAAGGAACCCTTCTTTAACAGCCGCTTCTTCGGTAAGGGAGTGGGTAATTAGCTGTCCGTCGAGTGCTTCAATTAGCTGAATTTTATTGCCTCTAGCCCGCAGGGCCAGCTGCGCCTCTTCAATAGGAGCGGCATTAAACTGGTTAATTGTACGGTTTTCAACGCGCGGAATAAGACTTTGGCCATTTTCTGCCACCAGTTCACCATCGAGGTAAGTTTGTAATACCTGAAAGTTTTTGAGGTCTTTAACAACAATAAAGTCTGCGGGATCGCCTGGTTTTAGCTGCCCTACTTCTAAATTGTAATGCTGTACCGGGTTCTGGCAAGCGGCTTTAAGTACTTTATAAATATCCACTCCTTTTGCAACCGCTCTGGCGGCCAGTAAATTTATGTGGCCTTCCACCAGGTTGTCGGGGTGTTTATCGTCGGAGCAAAACATCATGTGGTCGGCATGTTCGTGCAGCAGCTCCACCAGGGCTTCGAAGTTTTTGGCGGCGCTTCCTTCACGGATAAGAATCTTCATGCCGGAAGCTAATTTGTCGAGCGCTTCTTCGGCTGTAAAGCATTCGTGGTCGGTGCTGATGCCGGCGGAGGCATAGGTTTTTGCCTGCTCGCCTTTCAGGCCCGGCGCATGGCCATCTACCGGCCTGTTGTACTTTTGGGCAATCCGTATCTTCTCCATCACGTCAGTATCGCTGTTGAGCACACCCGGCCAGTTCATCATTTCTGCCAGGTATTTTATTTCCGGATTCTGGAAAAGCTGCTCGATGTCCTGCGGGCTGATAGTGGCCCCTGCGGTTTCGAAAGGAGTTGCGGGTACACAGGAAGGGGCGCCGAAATAAAATTTAAAAGGCACCTTCCGGCCATTTTCAATCATGTACTCCACCCCTTCAACCCCCATTACATTGCCGATTTCATGAGGGTCCGACACGGTGGCGCCGGTGCCATGCACCACGGCAAGGCGGGCAAACTCTGCGGGTACCAGCATGGAGCTTTCTATGTGTACGTGAGCGTCTACAAAAGGAGGGAGCAGGTAAAGCGCGGGAGCCTCTTCGAGTGGTTTAATGGCAGTAATGCGGCCGTTAAAAAATTGTACTTCTGCGGGTATAATCTCGTGGTTCGCTATTGAAACCAGTTGGCCGCGTATGCTTTTTTTTTGCATATTTATAATTAAAAATGGTTAATATCAGGTATGTATAAAGGGTGGAACTATTTTGCTTTACAAGTCGATATGCGAGTAATAATTCCTATATTTGCATCGAATTTAAAAGTATGGAAAATTTAAGAAAAGGCCTTAAAAGATCTCTATATTTGATACTCCTGCTTTCTTTAAGCCTGGGTGCCTGCAAAAGCAGTAAGGGCGGCAGACAGCAGCCAAAGAAAGGGCCAATCCCTTGTCCGGTAAAGGATTGCTAGTGGTTTGTGGAAGTAAATGAGGTTAACAAAAAGGAGGGAAAAATAGGCGGCATGCAGTATAAATTGCATGTACTGGAAAAATCAGGATGGATGAAAAAAATTGTTATAGCCATTGATGGATATTCAGCCTGTGGCAAAAGTTCCACGGCAAAAATAGTAGCAGCGAATCTGAATTATGCCTACATTGATACCGGAGCAATGTACCGGGCGGTAACCTATTATTTTTTGCAGAACTACGTAAATCAACCGAACCCAAAAGCAATAAAAAAAGCCCTTAACGATATTCATATCGAATTTCATCATAACAATCGCAGTGGCGAAAACGAAACTTATCTGAATGGTCTTAATGTTGAAGATGAGATTAGGAAGATGGAAGTTTCAAACAATGTGAGTGAGGTAAGTGCCCTGGCTGAAGTGCGTGCCTGTATGGTTGAGCTTCAGCGGAAAATGGGCAAGAAGAAAGGGGTGGTGATGGATGGCCGCGATATTGGAACGGCAGTATTTCCTGATGCGGAGCTAAAAATCTTTATGACTGCTGATTTTGAGGCCCGGGCCGACCGCCGCCAGAAAGAGCTGCTGGAAAAGAAACAGCTTGTGGATCTGGAGCGGTAAAGGCCAATCTCAGTAAGCGGGATCATATCGATACCACGCGAAAAGAAAACCCCCTCCGGCAGGCAGAGGATGCACATGTGATAGACACCACCCATATAACCCTGGAAGAGCAGGTAGATTTGATTCTTGATCTTGTTTCAGCAAAAATTGTTGAAAAATAAAGAGCAAAGTTTTAGCAAAATGGAGGTAACGATTGATAAAAGTTCGGGCTATTGTTTCGGAGTAGAATTCGCCATTCAAATGGCCGAAGATGAAATGGCCACCGATGGCCTGTTGTATTGTTTGGGAGATATTGTGCATAACGATATGGAGGTGCAGCGGCTGTATGAAAAAGGACTTCGCATTATTGACCGGGAAGAGCTGCAGGAACTAAGGGACTGTAAAGTACTGATTCGGGCCCATGGCGAGCCACCGGAAACCTACCAGGTCGCCCTGCGCAATAACATTGAACTAATTGATGCCTCCTGCCCGGTAGTACTAAAACTGCAAAACCGGGTAAAGCACTCCTACGACAAAATGCAGGAGGTAAACGGACAGGTGGTAATTTACGGCCAGAAAGGACATGCCGAAGTAATTGGCCTTACCGGACAAACGAATAAGGAAGCCATTGTAGTAACTACTCCAGAAGATTTACAATTGGTTGACTTTAGCCGGCCCGTAACCCTTTACAGCCAAACGACTAAAAGCACGAAAGGCTTTTATGACATAAAGGAACGGATTGAAGAGGAGCTCAAGGCCCATAGAGGGGGCGACCTAACTACCGTAGACTTTAATGCCAATGATAGTATTTGCCGGCAGGTAAGTAACCGGGAGCCTCACCTCATGCGCTTTTCCAAGGAGCATGATGTAATTATTTTTGTTAGCAGCAAGAAAAGCTCTAATGGCAAGGCTTTGTATAGTGTGTGCAGGCAGCAGAACGATAGCAGCTACTTTATCGCAAATGAAAGCGAGCTGGAAGCGGAATGGTTTGTAAATGCCAATAGTGTAGGTATTTGTGGAGCGACATCCACACCAATGTGGTTAATGGAGCAGGTGGCTTGTCATATAAAAACCCTAAATAAAGAGTCGAGGGAAGTTGAACAAGAGTAAAAGTGCAATTAGTGGCGGAGAAATAGAGGTAGCATTTAAATAAAAGATGCTGTTTTTATTGTCGCATTTTTTACTATTTTTGCAGCGTTTTAATACGATAAACTATATTTGATAAATAGTAAAATGTCGAAAGTTATCAAGCTCAAAAAAGGATTTAATATAAATCTGGCTGGGAAGGCAGAAAAAAGACTGGGAGGCGATGTGTTTCCTAAAACTTATGCTTTCAAGCCAACCGACTTTCACGGGATTACGCGCCCTAAGCTGCTTGTGAATGAAGGAGATACAGTAAAAGCAGGTACCCCAATCCTTTTTGATAGAATGATGGAGTCCGTAATGTTTACAGCTCCGGTAAGTGGCGAAGTAGTTGAAATAAAGCGCGGTGCCAAGCGAAAACTGCTTGAGGTTAGAATACTTGCCGATAAGGAGATTGTATACGAATCATTCCCTAAAAATTCTTCGGCAGATATTTCAAATTTAAGCAGGGAGGCCATTGTCGACAATATGCTGAAGAGCGGTGTGTGGCCGGTAATCATTCAGCGACCATATGGTGTTGTTGCCGACCCTCAGTTTACGCCTAAGTCTATTTTCATCTCTACTTTTGATACCCACCCACTTGCGCCAGACTATGAATTCCTTCTGAAAGGAAAGGAAACTTATTTTCAGGCCGGGCTTGATGTGCTCAAAAAGCTTACTACCGGAAATGTTCACCTTGGGGTAAATGCCAATGCGGAAGCTTCCTCGCTCTTTGCCCAGGCAAAAAATGTTACTGTAACCCGCTTTAGTGGCAAACATCCTGCAGGCAATGTTGGGGTGCAGATTCATCATGTCGACCCTATCAGCAAAGGCGATATTGTGTGGACCGTAAACCCGGTAGGCGTAGCTCAAATTGGCAAGTTGTTTCTGGATGGCGTCTATGATGCCAGTAAGGTTATTGCCCTGGTAGGGTCAGAGGTTAAAAACCCACAATATATCCGTACCTACACCGGGGCATGTCTCGATAGCATGGTAGCAGGCAATATTAAGTCTGATAATGTACGCTACATTAGTGGAAATGTGCTTACAGGCGAAAAAGTTGAAAAAGATGGCTACCTCGGCTATCACCATAATATGATAACCGTTATTCCGGAGGGCGATAATTATGAATTCCTTGGCTGGTTGACCCCCACAAACAGTCGGCCAAGTTTCCACCGGGCCTGGGGCTTAATGTCATTTATGAGCCCAAACAAAGAGTTTGTTGTCGACACGAATACACAGGGCGAAGAACGGGCGTTTGTACAAACCGGGGTGTTTGAAAAAGTGGTTCCAATGGATATTCTGCCAACGTTTCTGCTAAAAGCCATTATGGCAGAAGATTACGATGATATGGAAGCCCTGGGCATCTATGAAGTGGTTGAAGAAGATTTGGCCCTTTGTGAGTTTGTAGATGTTTCCAAACACGATGTGCAGGCCATACTGAGAGAAGGACTTACCTTAATGCAAAATAGTTAAAAGATTCCAATGAAAGCTTTACGAGAGTTTTTAGATAAACAACGACCCCATTTTGAAAAAGGTGGAAAGCTGGAAAAGTATTTCTATGGCTTTGAGGCCGCTGAAACTTTTCTCTTTACCCCTAACCACACCACTGCAGCTAAAGGTGTTCAGATCCGCGACGCAGTCGACCTGAAGCGCCTGATGATGACGGTGGTTATTGCCATGATTCCATGCTTACTGTTTGGCATCTGGAACAGCGGTTACCAGCATTACCTCGCGGTAGGTGAAAATCCTGAGTTCTGGAAGTCAGTAGGACTCGGTGCCCAGCTGGTGTTACCCATTGTAATTGTTGCTTATGCAGCTGGTGGAGCGGTAGAAGGCCTTTTCGCTATTGTGCGTAAGCACCCGATAAACGAAGGCTTCCTGGTTACCGGTATGCTTATTCCGTTAATTATGCCTGTAACCATTCCATTATGGCAGGTCGCGCTTGCAACTGTTTTTGCAGTCGTTATTGCCAAAGAAGTATTTGGCGGTACAGGGATGAACGTATTGAATGTAGCCATGACAGCCCGTGCATTCCTTTACTTTGCTTACCCATCTGACATGGCAGGCGACGTATGGACCTATTATGGCGATAAGATTGCGGTAGCAGGTTATACCGGGGCAACCCCGCTTGCCATCGCGCAGGAAGCAAACCTCGATGCTGCTGCAACCACTGTGGAAACCGCCTGGCAGGCAAGCTGGTTTGGCGATATCTTTAGCTCCTGGCATTTTATCCTGGGAGACTATCCCGGCTCTATTGGCGCAACTTCAGTTATCGCCTGTCTGATAGGTGCCGGTATCCTGGTATTTACAGGAGTAGGAAGCTGGAAGATATTTGTGAGCGTACTGCTTGGTACTTTTGCTATGGGTTTATTAAATAATGCATTGGCAGTAAATCCTTTTATGGCCATGCCGGCTTATTACCACCTGATTATTGGTGGCTTAATGTTTGGTGCAGTATTTATGGCAACCGACCCTGTGTCGGCGGCTCATACCGAAACCGGTAAATGGATTTATGGTTTCCTGATTGGGGTAATAACAGTAATTATCCGCGTGTTTAACCCGGCTTACCCGGAAGGAATCATGCTGGCTGTTCTGTTTATGAACGTATTTGCCCCGCTTATTGATTATTATGTTGTAGAAGCTAACAAGAAAAGGAGGTTATCCCGTGCGACAGTCTAATGGATATGTAGTTGGTTTTGCTGTTGTACTTACTATAGTACTTGGTGGCTTATTAGCCATGGCAGCAACAGGCCTGAGAGAACCACAGGCCGCAGCAGAAAAGCTCGATACCCGTACTAAAATATTAAGTGCGGTTATGAATATTGAGGAAGGTGACAACGTTAATGCCATCTGGGAAGAGCGTATTCAATCGCTGGTGGTAAACCTGGAAGGAGATGTAGTTACAACCCTCGAAAACGGAGAACAATTAGTCGCCGAAAAAATTGATGTTGGCAAGGAGTTTAAAAAAAATCCGGAAGACAGGCTTTTTCCGGTGTATAAGTTCATGGACGAGGAAAACCCCAAGGAGGTATCGGCCTATATTGTACCTGTTTTCGGGAATGGCCTTTGGGACCGCATCTGGGGTTTCGTGGCACTGGAGCCGGATCTTGTAACCGTTAGGGGGGTGCGCTTTGACCACAAAGGAGAAACACCTGGCCTGGGTGCCCGAATTACCGACGAAGGAGTTCAGGCGCGTTATGTTGGAAAGAAAATTTACAGCGACATTGGTGAATTGCTGTCTATTGAGATGGTGAAAGGCGAAAGTGGCGATCCAAGCATGTACGACGAATACCATGTAGATGGAATGTCAGGAGCCACGCTTACCGCAAAAGGGGTGAATGCAATGCTGGAGAAGTATTTCTCATATTATGAGAACTATTTTAAAACAATTGCAACAGCTGATGATTCTGAAGTAGAAAAAGCGGAAGAAGCCATTTAACCGGCAATTTTTAAAGAAAAAAATACGGCATAAAAAATGAAATTCCTATGAGTACGGAAACCGTAGAAAAACAAGATATTAAAATAGAGAAGAAACCTTCGGAGCCTTTATTTTCGAAAAGGCGTAAGAAGTTTGTTACAGACCCGCTGAATGATGATAACCCGATTACCGTACAGGTATTGGGTATCTGTTCGGCCCTGGCGGTAACTGCCCAAATGAGGCCAACCTTTGTAATGGCCCTGGCGGTGGTTGCGGTAGTGGTTTTCTCCAACCTAATCGTATCCTCTTTGCGAAACCTGATACCAAGCCGCATCAGGATTATTGTTCAGCTGGCAATTGTAGCAACCCTGGTGGCCCTAGTGGACCAGGTGCTAAAGGCCTATCTGTATGATATTTCGAAACTCCTTTCGGTATTCGTTGGGCTTATTATTACCAACTGCATTGTAATGGGACGCCTGGAGGCATTTGCCATGGGGAATAAACCTTACGATTCTGTGCTCGACGGCCTTGGTAGTGGGTTTGGGTATGCCTGGGTAATTCTTACAGTAGCCTTCTTCCGCGAGTTGCTTGGTTCAGGTGCTGTGTTTGGTTACAAAGTGTTTGAAGCCATCGGCATTGATGAATTTCCTACGAATGGTCTGATGGTTACTCCGGTGGGTGCCTTTATGGTTCTGGGATTAATTATCTGGGTACAGAGAACTAAAACTGGTTACGTAGAAAAATAAGTAAGATTATGGAGCTAATTAATTTAGGAATAAAGTCAATCTTCATTGAGAACATGGTATTTGCCTACTTCCTGGGAATGTGTTCTTTCCTGGCAGTATCGAAGAAGGTATCTACAGCAATGGGGCTTGGCCTGGCGGTTATTTTCGTACTAACCATTACAGCACCTGCAAACTGGCTTTTACAAAATTATGTACTGCAGGAAGGTGCTTTAAGCTGGTTAGGGGCCGATTTTGCCTCTGTTGACCTTTCATTCCTGCAGTTTATCATGTTTATTGCTGTAATTGCAGCCATGGTGCAGCTGGTAGAGATGGTAATTGAAAAGTTTTCTCCCGCACTTTACGGTTCTCTTGGTATTTTCCTTCCGCTAATTGCGGTAAACTGTGCTATTCTGGGTGGTTCACTCTTTATGGTTCAGCGCGACTATACTCTTTTAGAAGCAGGTGTTTTCGGATTCTCTTCCGGAATTGGCTGGTTGCTGGCAATTGTTGCCCTTGCAGCTATTCGGGAGCGCCTGAAGTATTCAAATGTACCTGATGGACTAAAAGGTTTGGGAATTACTTTCCTTATTACCGGCCTTATGGGTATGGCATTTATGTCCTTTATGGGTATTGCCATCTAAGTAAGGAAGATAGATAAATTTAGAAAGGCTTTGCAGGTAACTGTAAAGCCTTTTTTTATAACACCTTTTTATAACACCTCATTAACTAACAGCAGGGGCCATAAGAAGGAAGAGGCTTAACTTTGGCTAGATTATGCTTGGAGGCTAAGGAGGGAAATCAGAGGAAAGGGCGGGACATAGGAGGCATAAATCCGTTTTAAAAAAAGAGCGGCACTCCTGCTTAAAAAGCTTCAATGCTTATTCACAGTAGGCAGGCAGGGTTCAGTTGACAACTTTTGCCGGGGAAAAACGTTTGTTTCGAAACACTAGCATGTGCACGAACCTAAAAACAGGGTCGAAAGCTCAATTAAGATGTATGGCTTTTGAAGGAGTAGGGCAGGATAAATGAAATAAGCTAAGCTTTCGTTCCGGACCCGTACGCATACAGCAAAATGTAAACCTGTGCATGCTTATTACTTTAGATAAAAGAAAGCCTGTTTTTATTCCATTGTTCATTATTTCCTTTATTCATTATTTTTTGTTCATTATAAATGAGACTGGATATTTTATTGAATGAATAAAAGTAGTGGGACACAAGGGTTTTGAAGGGAAAAGATGATTTTGTCATCCTGAGAAACGCGCAGCCGCCTCCCGCGGGTTGGCAAAAGACTTAATTAGGTGTACAATATTTCTGTCCGGCTACTAACTTTAATCAACGGAGGTATTTACCTTCCATTAGATGATGGAAAAGTTGCCGCCCCCTGTTTTATCCGGCACTTTTGCGGCAATACAAGCAAAAGACAATGGGGAAACAAATGTTCAGGAAGGGAAGATTGATGCAGTTAAAGAATAGGCAGGAGGGGAGGTTCTAGCATAATAATGCAGTGCCGGCAAAGATCCAGTTGATAACTTTATAATCTATACCGGCTACTAAAGTTTAGTCACAAAGGAGGGTAGGGGAAGCATGAAAAAGATTCCTGCCTGCTAAAAATTAAATTACATTTTTCAAACAAATGAAAGACAGCATAACTTTCAGGCGCTTATTAAATTACTTTTTAAGAGGTCTGCTTATTTTAGTCCCTATTACCCTTACCATTTACATTATTGTGGAGGCCCTTGCCTGGGTCGATAGCCTTATTCCAGTACAGGTTCCTGGCCTTGGGCTGGTAATCGTCGGGAGTATTATTATTATTTTTGGATATCTTGCTTCCACCCTTATTGCCCGGCCCGTTTTCGACATGATCGAGGAAATACTCCTTCAGGTTCCGCTAATAAGTTTAATATACAGTTCAATCAAAGATCTGCTGTCTGCCTTTGTAGGCGATAAAAAGAAGTTTACCCAGGCAGTGCTGGTAACCATGGATGAAGTCAATGGAATTCAAAAGCTGGGTTTTATTACCCAAAAAGATTTAAGCATGTTGGGAGTGCCGGGGAAAGTGGCTGTTTACCTGCCGCACTCCTATAACTTCTCCGGTAACTTTTACATCGTTCCGCAGGAAAGAGTTACCCTAATAGATTTACCAGGGGCGGATGTAATGAAGTTTATCGTGTCTGGTGGTGTAAGCGGCTATACTGAGCTGGAGGAAGCCAGTTTAAACCGAAAAAATCAAGTGAGCCAACGGGAGTTTTCCGACATTAAATAAAATAAAGCCTCATGAGCCGACGCCTGGTAATAACGGATATTCATGGGTGCTTCCATTCATTTCAAAATCTGCTTGAAGAAAGGATAAAGCTTCAGAAAAGCGACCTGCTTTACCTGCTGGGAGATTATATAAACAAAGGGCCCCACAGCAAAGAAGTATTGGATTACCTGCTGGCCCTGCGGCGCGATGGGTACCAGCTACAAATGCTGCGGGGAAACCACGAGCAGGAGCTGTTGGACTATATAGATGGTAAATCGAGCCTGGACAGGCTTATGAGCAAAGGAGCCCTTTCGCTTCTTAAAAGCTTTGAGGTAGAGCATCCGCAGGAAATCCCCATGGCTTATATCCATTTTATCCGGTCCATGAAGTATTTTTTTGAGCTACCGGATTTCTACCTTGTGCATGCCGGGTTCGATTTTAGCAGGCAAAATCCTTTTACAGCTTCAGAAACGCTCTTGAACATTCGCAATTATACAGTAGACCTTGTTAAAACCAACAATCGCCGGATTATCCATGGGCATAGCCCCACAAACCTGGAGGAGATTATCCAAAGCCTCGATGCAAGGAAAACGCTGCACTACAGTCTCGATGCCGGCTGTGCCTATAAAGACAATAAGCGACAGGCACATCTCCTTGCCCTCGATCTTGATAGCTGGGAGCTAAAATGCCAGCCAAATATCGATCCTTCGGCCAACTACGCCTAACACGCGAAACGATAACATAATCCATTTTCTTCCGTACATAAAAGTGTAAAATCAGGTAAAAACAACCTGTTTTTTATGTTTTTAGCGTAATGATAAAGTGAGAATATGCAAGACAGATTTTTTGAATTTTCTATAGATGCCAGCCGGAGCCCGGTGTTGGCTACAGCCATCCATGACGGGAACCAGGTGCGGGACGAGCTGAACGACCTTTTTAATTTAAGCGCAAATGAACGTTTCCGGGAAGAAGACCCCCACACAGGAACCATTGCCCGGGCTTTTCCAAACTACCTTATCGGGAGCCGCTCCCGTTTTGAAGTAGACCTCAACAGGAGCAAGGATAAAGCGGTTTACCAGAAGCCGGAAGATGCCTGGGGCCTGAAGGTTTGGAAAGAACCGATATCTCAGGAAATGGTAGCCCGCTCTCTAAAGTTTTATGATGAATTTTACAAGGCCGCAGCAGAGCAGGTGCAGCAACTTATCGACAGGCACGGTTATGCAATTGTTTACGATCTCCACAGCTACAACCACAGAAGAGAAGGGCCCGATGCGCCTGCGGCTAGCCAGGAAGGAAATCCGGATGTTGATATTCTTACCAGCGGCATTCATATGGATACCTGGCGACCCGTGCTGGATAAATTTAAGCAGGTGCTTGGGGAGTATCCATTCCCAGGCAAGCAGCTGGATGTACGGGAGGAGGTAAGGTTTACCGGCGACAAAAGCCACTTTATGCAATACATCCTTCACCGCTTTCAGGAAAAAGTACTTGTTCCCTCTATCGAGTTTAAGAAAATTTTTATGGATGAGTGGACCAATGAACTCTCCCAGGATAAGCTGGACCATTTAACCGAAGCCCTCAAAAAAACCGTACCAGCCGTAATCCATGAAGCAGAAGTGAATCAAAAAATTCCTGCATCTCTATGATTGAAGCACAATTTAAAAAAGAAGTAAGTCACCTGATAAAAAAGCTGAAAGATGGCAAAGGAATTCATGAAAAACTGAAAGGGAACAGCCTTATACACATTGACCGGCCATTGCCATTTGTATGCATTTACCGGTTCCCGAAAGGGATTAACAAATCTGCTCACGCCAAATTAATCGATACCCAGCCTTCCTTTATTTTAATGCAGCAGGAAGATGAAGAAGCCCTGCGGCATTTAATGGAAGCGCTTACCAAAATTATTCGGCGGCGCTTTGGCTCCGTGCTTATCCTGGAGGTGTGGGCCTCTTCCGACCTTAGGAACGCCAGGCCCGAAAGGGCAGAAAGCGAATTTAACATTTTTTGTAGCCACAAGGAATGTATGGTAACCGCTGAAACGCTGGAGAAAGAACTATGCGGAATTCCTGTGGTACAGCGATTGCCTCATGGCCAGGTAAGTTTGTTTGAAGAAAGTTTCCCCGCAGAACGTACCATGCTAATCCCCGGCGAACTGGCCGGGAGGTCGGGCGTACAGTATATTGGTATAGAGGTGGAACCCTTCTATTACGACCAGCCACAAAACCAGCTCTACCCCATGCTGTTCAGGGCTTTTCGTAAAGAGTTTGCTATAGCCCTTAAAAAAACTTTTTTTGAATTCGTACGCCTGCAAACCAGGCACGAAGTTTCGCACTACCACGGCCTGGGGCGCCAGCGGGAAGATGAACTCGTTTGGCAGGTAGACCAGGAGTTGGTAGATATTAGTACCAGCTTTGATTTTCTGCTCCTGGTAACCATTACCAACCATGAGGAAGCCTGGGAAAAGTTCGCCAAAAGTAAATTTAATACAGCGCCTACTTTTCAGTACCGCCTCCTGCCTGTAAACCCCGACAAGCTCAAGCGACGCCTGTACAATATTCCTATTGAAGATGTAGACGACCCTACCCTCTCATATATTTTTCGCGACAAAAGAAATGAAGTGGACCGGATGCTGAATATGATTCTTGAGCGGGAAACGCCCCACTTTAAGTATAGCAGTATACAGGTTTTTGGTGGTGTAGAAGAAGAGCTGCACCAGACCGCCCGCAAAATTTTAAGCGAAAGCTCACGGCAGCAAGCAAAGGCAGAAGGAGAGGAAGAAGGAGAGTTGATATCTGCTGAAGAATTTGCTGACCTGGGTCGGAAAGAAATAGAATTCCTGAGAGGACAATATCCCGCGCTGGATGCCACCGTACAAATTCGCGATGACATTGAAGGCTTAATGGTTTCGCAGGGCCAGCTCCTGGTAGATCATCACTTTCAGGCCCGTCGCAGCCGGGCTGAGGCGCTAATTCAGCACGAGGTAGGTACGCATGTGCTTACCTATTATAATGGCAAGGCACAGCCCTTAAAACAACTTTATGCAGGAACACCAGGCTACGAAGACCTGCAGGAAGGCCTGGCTGTATTGGCCGAGTACCTGGTTGGGGGCTTAAGTATTGGGCGCCTGCGTACCCTGGCAGCCCGTGTGGTAGCCGTAAAAAGTATGCTCGAGGGGGCAGACTTTATTCAAACCTTCCGGCTCCTGCATAAGGAGTGGGATTTCGAAGCAGAGGCGGCCTTTTCTCTTACCGCCCGTATTTACCGGGGCGGAGGTTTAACGAAAGATGCCGTATACCTGAAAGGGCTGATTGAGCTGTTAAAGTATCTGTCCAGTGGCGGAAAGCTGGAGCCGCTGCTCATCGGTAAAATCCGGCAGGATTACATTCCATTTATAGAGGAGCTAATGAACCGGAAAATTCTTCGTCCTTCTCCTTTGCGCCCCCGTTATTTTTCAAATCTGGAAAGTATGGAAAAACTAAAAAAACTAAATGGCGGGGCAACAGTTTTTAACCTCATAAGCTAACAACCTTTTAAAAATAAACAATGAGAATAGCGTTTGTACTTGATGATGTAGCATCAGAAAATCCAAATTATACATCAGTTTTACTTGCCCATAAAATGCATAATGCCGGGCATGAGGTGTATCTTACCGATGTGCGTAAACTCGCATATTATCCTGAAGGCCATATGGGAGCCAGGGTAGTAAGAGCACCAAAGAAATCTTACAAAACCCGCGAAGAGTATGTACAGGATATAAATGGCGACCAGGCTGTTAAGGAACGCCTCACTGCCCCCGATCTCGATGTTCTTTTCATTCGGAACGACCCCTCTGCAGCTCCGGCAAGCGAACCCTGGGCCCAAACCCCCGGCGTGGTATTCGGACAGGTAGCCACCCTCGATGGGGTTATTGTACTGAATGACCCTTTTACCTTGTCAGACTCGGTAAATAAAATGTACTTTCAGCAGTTTCCGGAAGATGTACGTCCCAGGTCCATTATTACCCGGGACCCGGGAGAAATTAAAGATTTTTACAAACAGCAGAAGAAAAATGGAATTGTAATAAAGCCTTTACAGGGCTCCGGTGGCCAGGGTGTTTTTCTGGTAAACGAAGAAAGTGCCCCCAACCTCAACTCCATGATAGAAGCCAACCTCCGCGATGGCTATATTATTGCACAGGAATATATGCCCGAAGCTGCCAAAGGCGATATCAGGCTGTTTATGGTAAACGGGCAGATTTTTGAGCATGAAGGAAAAGTGGGAGCCATTCACCGCTTTAGTGCCAGCGGCGATGCCAGAAGTAACATCCATGCAGGAGGCTCAGTTAAAAAGGCTAAAATAACGAAAAGAATTAGGGAAATTGCAGAGCGGGTAAGACCTAAACTGGTACAGGATGGCGTTTTTATTGCCGGCCTCGATATTGCAGGAGATAAGCTGCTGGAAACAAATATTTTTAGCCCTGGTGGCTTAACCACGGCCTGCGAAATAGAAGAGGTTGATTTTGCCGCTGGCTTAATGGAGGCTATTGAGCGCAAGGTAGATACCCGTAAAAGGTATGGACAATCGGTTAGTAATAAATTTTTAAATACCCTTTAATAAATGGGTTGAGGAGGAGGATGCTATGGTTAAGGAGTTTCACAATCAAAATGAAAAGAAGGAAACGGAATCTGTTAAAACCAAAAAGCTTTCGGAGCTTAACTGTAGCCTTTCTGACCTGCCGGCCGAGCTGCTGGTAGAAAAAGGAGATATTACCAGGTCGGATGCCGATGCCATTGTGAATGCTGCCAACACAGGCTTAATGGGTGGGGGAGGAGTCGATGGCGCCATCCACCAGGCCGGAGGACCTGCCATTATGGAGGACTGTCGAAAAATAAGAGAAGCGCGGGGCGGTATTGCTACCGGAGAGGCTGTACTTACCACTGGCGGGCTCCTGCCGGCGCGCTTTGTTATTCATACTGCGGGCCCGGTATGGCATGGAGGTAAAAACGGTGAATCGCGCCTGCTGGCCAAATGCTACCGCAACAGCCTCCTGCTTGCCGACAAGCATAAACTGCAGCACGTGGCTTTTCCGAATATAAGTACAGGGGTATATGGCTTTCCTAAACAGAAAGCAGCAGAAATTGCCTTAAAAACAGTTTGTGTATACCTGAAAGAGCATTCCACCAGCCTTACAAAGGTGAGCTTTATATGCTTTGATGAGGAAAACAGGCAGTTGTACCAGCAGTTGCTCCAGGCCCTTTAATTGCCACAGATAAAAGATGGTGGTTATGCCAATCGCAGGAAGGTAAAGCAATCGCATAGGAGGGCATGTGTAGCAAACGCCGCGGCAGACAGCAGGAGAGGAAGCCTGCTATTGAAGGAGGTTTGGATGAGGTGGTATTAGAAGAAGGCTTCTTATCCTGAAAAAGCTTTAAACCAAAAAAGCGCCCTTTCAGTTGCCGGAATTTACCAGGCAGGCTGAAAGGGCGCTTTTAATTTAAGTATTTTCTCCTTATTATTTACTTCTTCCGGGTTTTGCTGTTACCGGCTTCTTTTTTGGCTTCCTGGCTGGCTTTTAAAGCTTCCTGTAGCCTTGCCTGAAAACCGGAAACTTTCTTATCCTTGTTCTTCAGCCTGTTTTTCTCAAGCGTTGCCATTATCTTATCGTCATCTACAAAACGGCGGATAGCCGTCTGCTGGCCAAAGGTAATGATGTTCGACAGGAAGTAATAGTAGGTAAGACCTGCAGGGAAGGAATTCAGGAAGAACAGGAAGGTTACCGGCATAATGTAGCTAATGGTCTTCATCGGCCCCTGTACGGCACTCATTTGCTGGTTCGACCAGGTATACAAAATGGTCGAAACGGTCATGAGTAAAGTAAAAAGACTTACGTGGTCGCCGTAGAAAGGAATGGTAAACGGCAAATTTATAATGGAGTCATAAGTCGATAAGTCTTCTGCCCACAAGAAGCTTTCCTGCCTTAGCTCAATGGAGTTAGGGAAGAAATAGAACATGGCAAAAAGAATAGGCATTTGCAGCAGCATAGGTACACAACCACTAATAGGGTTAATGCCCAGCTGGCTGTACAGCTTCATTTGCTCCTGCTGTACCTTGGCCATGTCGTCGCCATATTTTTCCTTAATTACATCGAGCTGGGGTTTCAATACCCGGGTTTTGGCCATAGATACGTATGACTTATAACTCAGCGGGAACAGCAGGGTTTTAATGAACAAAACCAGCAGCAGGATGATGATGCCGTAACTATCGAAAAAGCGCTCCAGGAAGTGGAAAGTAGGAATAATGAGCCACTTATTAATCGGGCGCAGAACAAAGTAACCCAGATTCACGTTTCGTCCGAAGCCTTCGGCCACATCGGTTAATACCCGGTGGTTGTTTGGGCCAAAGAAATATTTAAACTCAGCGCCTTGTTCCAGCTCCTGAGAAGGAATGGCCAGTTCTACCTGGGCATTTTTCATGTGTATCGTGTCGGCTTCGTTGTAAGAAGCACTTATGCGGCCTCTTTCAAAAGCAGTGTTGGCGATAATGGAGGCCGTAAAGAAGCGGTGGTTCATGCCTACCCACTTTACGCCCAACTCAATATCCTCCGCCTCGTCCTGGCCGGTTTTGCTTAGCTCTTCATAGTCACCCTCTATGGTGTAGTAGTTAACCGTACTGCGCGAGCGGCTGTCTTTAATGTCGTGCTCGAAGTTCGGCATGCGGTTGGTCCAGCGGTAGGTGAGGGGGGCATTGCCGAGCTCATTAAGGCCGCTGGTTTGCAGGTTGTAGGCAAGCTGGTAACCATCGGAAGGGAGTATATAGCGCTGGCTAATGGTTTTACCACGGCCTAAGTTCAATTCAAATGTTACTTGTTGTGCAGGTATGCCCTCAATTTCTACAGTTTCTACCTTCGGCTCATAATACAGCTTTTTCAGGTCAACCGGGCCGCTGGCCGTCTGGGCAATCAGTTCCATCTGGCTGTCTTCTTCTGTAATAAGGTAAAGGGGCTCGTGGCTGTACGTCTGGTACTCTTTTAGCCACACCCGTTTAATCTGGCCTCCTTTACTGTCGAAGGTAATTTGTACATCTTCATTCTCAAGAACTACTTCCTTGGAATTGCCCCTCAAGCCCTGGCCAAAAACACCATACTGGCTGGCAAGGGCGGCCTGATAGGCAGAGTCGCTTTCGCTTGGTTCAACAAACGCTTCATTTTGATCGGCAGGGCGCTGTGCCTCCGTAACTGCCTCAGTTTGGGCAGGGGTTTCGCCTTCTGCAGGAGGCTCGGGGGCAAAGAAAGTAAAGTACACTACAAACAATAGTGCAATCATTACCAGCCCTGTTACTTGATTTCTATCCATTTCAACTAATTAATACTGCTTCTTTCGTTCTTTTCTTTCGAATATTTAAAGTCAATCGCTGCTCTTATAAAGCGTACAAACAGCGGATGCGGCTTGAGCACCCTGCTTTTAAGTTCAGGGTGGTACTGTGCCCCTACAAACCAGGGGTGGTCCTTGAGTTCTACTATTTCTACCAGGCCTGTTTCGGGATTTATGCCGGTAGCCTGCATACCTGCTTCTTCAAACATTTTCAGATACTTATTATTAAACTCGTAACGGTGGCGGTGGCGTTCCTTTATTTTCGCTTTTCCGTAAGCCTGTGCGGCTTTGCTTCCTTTTTTCAGGTCGCAGGGGTAGGAGCCCAGGCGCATGGTGCCGCCCATTATTTCCAGGTTCTTCTGGTCTTCCATAAGGGCAATTACCGGATGTGGGGTTTCGGGGTTCATCTCAGTAGAGTTGGCCCCTTCGAGCCCCAGTACATTGCTGTGCAAATTCAATTACGGCGCATTGCATGCCCAGGCAAATGCCAAAGTATGGAATCCCCTTTCACGGGCATAGCGGGCGGTTGTAATTTTACCTTCAATGCCTCGCTCACCAAAGCCGGGGGCAACCAAAATCCCATCCATTTCTTCCAAAAGGTGGGCTACATTTTCCTCGTTAATTTCTTCGGAAGAGATAAGCTTCAGCTCGACCTTGCATTCATTGGCTGAACCGCCATGAATAAAGGCTTCGATAATGGATTTGTAGGCATCCGGCAGCTCTACATATTTTCCGACCAGGGCAATTTTTATATCGCAGGTGGGGTTTTTCAGGCGGCCCAGAAATTCTTTCCACTGGTCAATATCGGGTTCCTGCTTGTGCGAAAGTTTTAACTTAGACAGTACCCGTTCATCGAGCTTTTCTTTACGCATGAGCAGGGGCACGTCGTAAATGGTTTCCGCATCGCGCGCTTCTATTACCGAATTTATATTTACGTTGCAAAAAGCGCCATTTTTTTACGAATGTCATTCGGCAGGTGGTATTCTGAACGGCACACCAGAATGTCGGGCTGTATACCGGCCTCCAGCAATTGCTTTACCGAGTGCTGGGTAGGCTTTGTCTTTAGCTCCCCGGCCGAACGCAGGTACGGAACCAGGGTAAGGTGTATGACAAGAAAATTATTGGGTCCGACATCCCATTTTACCTGGCGTACGGCTTCAATAAAAGGCAGCGATTCAATGTCGCCAACGCATCCGCCAATTTCGGTAATAATAATATCGTAGTCGCCGGTTTCGCCGAGCTGGTAAATGTTGCGCTTTATTTCGTCGGTAATATGTGGTACCACCTGGACCGTTTTGCCCAGGAATTTTCCCTGGCGTTCTGCGGTAATTACATTGTGGTAAATACGGCCGGTGGTAACATTATTCGATTGGGAGGTGTCGATGCCCAGGAAGCGCTCATAATGGCCCAGGTCAAGGTCTGTTTCGGCGCCATCTTCGGTTACATAGCATTCGCCATGTTCGTAAGGGTTGAGGGTGCCGGGATCGATATTTATATAGGGGTCGAGCTTTTGAATGGTTACCCGGAAACCTCTGGCTTGCAGGAGCTTGCCAAGGGAGGCTGAGATAATTCCTTTTCCTAATGAGGAGGTAACCCCGCCAGTCACAAATATATATTTAGCAGATGCCATAGAAGATGTAGTATTTTGACTTACGGGGTACAAAGGTATACTTTTCCTGCTAATAAAATAAACCGCTGGTCTATTTTAATTGGCCGGGCCTCTTTGTTGAGCCATCATGTAAGCTATTAGGTCTTTTGCGGAATGGTCCAATTCTGTTGCAGCAAAGTGGTGGATGGTTATTAAATTATTGAAGGTTCAATAAATAATTGAGGTCCTGTTAGTTAAGGGCTTGGAAAGCACCTGAAATTCAATGGTGTGGAAAGTTTCTACACTTTTAGCCAAAGGGTCTTGTTATTGAATATTTAAATGTGCCAGTAGGCTTTTATATATCCGGATAGTGCAATGTTTGAAAATTGTTAGTGAACCTTATGCCTGTAAGGTGCGGAGGAGATTTGATAAAAAAAGTACAATAAGGGGGCCTACCTTTAAATTTGAAAAATAAACCGGTTTGACAAAGTAATGGACCGGCATCAATTTTAAACAGGAAAGTGCTTTGAAAAGAATTTTACCGCTATTTTTAACTTTCGTGGCCATCCTTAGCTTCGGCTTACCATTTGCTTATGCGCAGGCAAACTCGAATAGCATTATAGGGGCAGGTGGCGACTTGTACCCAAACAAGAAGTGTGCCCCGGTAGAGGCCAAATTTGTAGTTCGCTTTTTTTCTACCGAGCAACTTGACCTTGCCCGTTTAAAAATTAAGATAGACTGGGATAACGGGGATGTAAATAATTTTGCAGGAGCCGAAATAAAGGAGCAGCCCGGCGTAAATGCCAGTGACCCGCCTTACACTTATTATATAGAAAAAATTTATGAATACCAGGATGGGGGAGATGTGTGTGAATACTTTCCTACCGGCTACTTATATGTAGATGGTGTAGAAAGCAACGAGAAGGTAACCCGGAACCTGGTGGTTTGGGACAAAGACGATGCCAATGGCGGTGAAATTGTAATTGCCCCCTCGCGCTTCCTGGCCTGCCCCGGTCAGGAGTTTACGGTTACCTTCGACGATGCCAGCGACTGGAACTGTACCCCGCCGGAAGTAACCGACAAAACCAACAAATTTTCTCGCTGGACCCGCTTTACCTATGGTACCGTAAAAAAGGATACCGGAACTCCCCGTATTGGCGATGTGAAAGTTGGTGGTGCAGTAAGAGGGTACCCGTATAAAGGAGACGTAAAAGCCCATATTTATACGGAAGGAGGACCGGATGTAATTTCTCCGGATCATAAGTCCTTAGCGGTTACCGTGCCTGCGGATGCCCAGGTGGGGGAAATTTTCGAAATTAAGCTCGAAAACTGGAATATGTGTAACCCTTATAATGCCGCCGACGAAAGCAATGCGGTATTCAACTATGCTTATATCGAAATTGTAGCCCCTCCTGTTGTTGCCATCGTATCGGATGATAATGTTTGCCCGGAAACAGAGGTTGATTTTTCTGCAGTGGAAAGCAGTAGTGTAGATGACAACAGCCTGCTTTACAGCTGGGAGGTTTTTGATGATGAAAATGGTACAACCTCTCTGCATACCGGCTTTGGAGCCGATTATACCTTTGGCGGGTTTGTAACTTCAGGCAGGAAGCTGGTTCGCCTAACTGTAGAGCGTACCGATTTAGGAGCTGACTTTTTTTGCCAGACGGTAAAGGAGAAGGTGGTAACCGTGCAGGAAACCCCTAAAATAAAAAGCTTCATCAACAACCAGGAAACCCAGGAGCTAAGCCTCTGCTTTGATGCCGAAAATCCTGCCCAGCAGGTAGACTATAAATTTAACCTGAACAGGTACAGCACCAATGAATATGCTTATAAGCTGTCTACCTTTGCTGTAAACAGCAGTAGCAATACGCCTGATGGCACTATTATTTATGACTGGACGGAAGTAAGTGCCGGGGATGCAGACCCTAAAGAGATTTTATACAGCCCATCCTATGCTCAGCCAGGAAAATACCGGGTGGAGATAGCCGTAAAAGACAAGCTTACCGGCTGTATCAGGTACTCAGAAAGTACTACTATAATATATGATGAACCTGTTGCCCGCTTCACCTTCGAAAATCTTTGTGTAGGCCAGGTTGCAAAATTTACAGATGCCTCTACGCTCGGTACTGCTGTTAATGGCGATAAAATCATCAGCTGGGCCTGGGATTTTACCAACGATGGAACGGTTGACGAAACTGCCCAAAGCCCTTCTTTCACCTATGGAAATGCGGGTACTTATAATGTGGCCCTGGAGGTAGCAACCCAAGGGGGCTGCAAGCATAAGGTGGTTAAGGAAATAAAGGTTTACCCTGTTCCTGAGGCTAAGCTGGGGTATGACTACACAGCACCTATTTGCCCGGGAGAGCCTGTTGTTTTCGAAAACCATTCACTGCTTAATAATACAGCAGCACTTTTTCCTGATGGCGTAGCTTACACTTTGGTAGTATCAAACGGAAGTGAAACACTGGAAGAAGCATTTACAGGAGATGAATATACCTACAGTTTTGAAAATACAACCAACGCCACCCTTACTTATACCATTTGGGTAAAGGCAAAAGCCGCTACAAGCAATTGCGAAAGTCTGAGCGATCCCTTAACCGTAGCGGTGAAGCCAGGCGCAAAAGCCGATTTCTATGAACCAGGCTATAACCCGATTGCCACCAACTGTGCGCCTGTAGATTTGACGTTTGTGGTTAATCAGGCAACGCTTAATTTAAATGCCACTTCCCACACCTGGATTATTAAAGCGGGTGGACAGGAGCTCGTAAATAAAACTTTTGCTGCCGGAGAAGAAGGGTTTGATGCATATTCCTACCAGGCAACTAATACAAACAGTACCCGGCTGCTTTACGAAGTTACGCTAATAGCCAAAAAAGAGGGTACCTGTATTCAGCCGGCTGTACATAATTACCAGGTAGCGCCGGTGCCTGTAGCGGAAGATTTCCCGATAACTATTGAAGAAAGCTGCGATACCACCAAAGTGCATGTAAAGGTAGAAGACATGGCTGGCATTGCAGACCTGCACTGGAATATTTCGCCACAGCCGGCAAATTATGCAACAGTTAATTACGACGAAGACTTTACTCTTATTTACCTGCGCCCGGGCAAAAATGATCCTGCTTTTCAGCTAGACCTGTCGCTGGTAAAAGAAAATTATTTTGGCTGCCAGAGCGAGTCGAAAGACAAGCAGGTGGATATCATTCCGCAGGTAATAGACGATGTAGCGCTGCGGCTGCTTAATGACGAAACAGAAGATTGCAGTCCGCTGGTAGCCTATTTTAGTAATTCAACAAATGCACCTACGGGCACCACTTACGAACTGCATATTAAACACGGAATCGCTGACTGGCAGGTGGCTGATATTGCTTCCGCAGAAATTGACGATAATTTCTCCTACACCTTTACAGAACCGGGCTCCTACATCGTGCGCATGAAAGCCACCTTAGATGGCTGCTCGCGCTTTAGCCCTTCTACCATTAACCTGGTGGTGTACGACGACCCGCAGCCAAACTTTACCCTTGACAAAACCGAAGGCTGTGCCGGCTTTACGGCCAGCCTTATAAAAAACATCCAGGGCAGCCAGGATAACTACTGGACGGTTACCGATTTAACTACAGGCGTGGTCGATGGTCCTTATGCCGACCTGGAAACCTACGATTTCCTGAATGATACAGAGCTTGTTAAAACATATAAAGTAGGGTTAAGGTCGGTATCAGCTAAATCCTGCGAGGCCGATTCGAGCCTGGAGGTAAAAGTTTACCCTGCGGCTGCGGCAAGCTTTAACCTGCAAAATGCCGATGCCTGTGCACCTTTTGAAGTGGTGGTGGAAAATACCTCCCAGGCCCCGGCCGGCACCACCTATACCTGGAGCTGGGACGATGGCTCTTCGACTACCAGCACGGAGGCCGAGCTGCGCCACACCTATACCAATGGTTCTTTCAGCAATACAGTATTTAAAACTATTACACTTACTGCGCGTACGCCAGATGGCTGTGAGAGTACAGAGCAGAAACAACTAAGCCTGCAGCCACAGGTGCTGGCCGACTTTGTAAGCGACAAAGCCGAGGGCTGTTCTCCTTTAAATGTGTATTTTACCAATCGCTCAAAAGGAAACAGCAGTACAGAAAGTGGCTGGTACCTTCGTGAGGCAGGGGTAGCTAACTTTACGGCCATGGGTACTTCGCTTGTGTCTTACCAGTTTAAGAATACAGGTAGTAATGCCCTTGTTTATGAGGTGCTTTATGTTGCCAAAAGCAGCGGTGGCTGCAGCGATTCGCTTAGCCGCGAAATAACTGTACACCCGCAGGTGCAGCCGGCAATTGCGCAGGATGCAGCCAGCGGCTGCGGTCCTTTAGCGGTAAACTTTACAAACAACAACCCAAAAGCCAGCGAAATATATATCTGGGACTGGGCAGATGGTTCGGATAGAGATACTACCCGTTACCAGGAAACCAGCCTTGTACATACTTTTGAAAATGCCTCTACCTCCAGTGCCCGCACTTACAGGGTACAGGTTCAGGTAGTAGATACGGTAAGTAATTGCAGCAGCCTACTGTTTAAAGAAGTTATTGTGCAGCCAACGGTAGTTGCCGAGGTGGTTCCTTCCGTTACCGAAGGCTGTGCGCCTTTGCAGGTATACTTCCAGAATTACAGCCGTGGAGCCAGCAGTCACAGCTGGGAAATAACGAACCTGAATAACGGCACGGTGCATCATCAGGAAAATAGCAGCTTCCCGACCATTCCGGAATTAACCAATAATACAAATGGCCCGGTCGTTTACCAGGTGCGATATGTTGCCCTGAATACTATTACAGGTTGTTCCGATGAGCAGCTGACAGAAATTACCGTGCAGCCAGGTACCGAAGCCTTGTTCGAGCTGGATTACAGCACCATTTGTGCAAATGCGGAAGTAGTATTCACTAACCTTAATATTCAGCCCGGTTTGCAGTACATCTGGCGATGGAACGATGGGGAGCCAAACGATACCACAACATCCGAAGCGACTATTGCACATACCTTTGTTAATACTTCTACCACGCGAGCCAAGCAGTTCGAGGTGGAGTTAGTTGCCTACAATCCAGCCTCTGGCTGCCCTTCGAGCTATAAGCAAAGCGTACTGGTAAACCCCACCATCGACCTGCAGCTAAGCCCCGATAACAATAAAGGCTGTGCGCCCATGCTGGTAAACTTTAGTAACCAGTCGAAAAATGTAACGACCCACCGCTGGTTTGTGCGGGAGCAGGGAAGCAGCGAAAAGGCGCAGGAACAAAGCCTGGCAGAACCGCAGTTTACCCTCGACAACCAGAGCGGGGCGGTTAAGCTGTATGAAGTGGTATATGTAGGCACGTCGGCCCAGGGTTGTGCCGATTCTTCCATTAGCACCATTGAGGTATACCCGCAGCTTGAGCCGGCCTTTACCACCGATAGTATTCGGGTTCGCTTGCCGAACTCCACTTTCCAGATACTAAACGATACGCCCCATGCAGAAGCCTGGACCTATAACTGGGATTTTGGTGATGGCAGTTCTTCTACCGAGGTGCAGCCGGGAGCGCACACTTACGAAACCTATGGCGAGTATACCATTACCCAAACCATCTCCAATGGCCTTTGCAGCGAAACCTATTCGCAGGCAGTAACTGTATCCACCATTCTTCCAATTGTCGACTTCGAATCTATTCCTGTTTCAGGTTGTGGTCCGCTAACGGTACAATTTAAGAATAACAGCAAGTATGCCGATCCGGAAACTTTCTTTTGGGATTTTGGAGACGGAGAAGGGTATTCGAGCGGTATAAATCCCAGCTACACTTACTATAAGCCGGGCGAATATACGGTAACCCTTACCGCCAGTAATCCAACCGGCGAAGTGGTATCGACCAGCTATGCCATAGTTACTGTACACGGAAAGCCAAAAATTGATTTTGAAATTCGGGAGAGTGTGGTGTACGTGCCGGGCGAGCCGGTGTATGTGGCAAACTACACTGTTGGAGGTAAAGAGTATATCTGGGACTTTGGCGATGGTACCAAGTATCGGGAGTTTGAGCCTGTGCATTACTATAAAGAGCCAGGAATTTACACCATCACCTTAACGGCTTTAAATGAATGGGGCTGTGCAGATTCGCTGGTACGCGAAGAGGTGGTGACAGCCATTGCCGGTGGGGAAGCAAAAATACCAAATGCCTTTACGCCAAACAGCGGCGGACCTAACGGCGGCGATATTGGTGCGGGTAATAACGATGTTTTTTACCCGGTGCTTGAAGGTGGCGTGGTTCGCTATAACCTTAAAATTTATAACCGCTGGGGAGAGCTCTTATTTGAAAGTAATAGCCGCGAAATTGGCTGGGACGGCTATTATAAAGGCAGCCTAAGCAAGGCAGATGTGTATGTATACAAACTATCGGTGGAATTTAGCGATGGTCGAAAAATGGACAAGCTGGGAGATTTAACGCTGATACGATAATCACTTATTTGGAGAGACAGGATGAAGAAATATTTACTTGCTTTTATAGTTTTGCTAGCTTGGGCCCAGGGGGAGCTGCGGGCGCAGGATGCACAGTTTTCGCAGTTCTACGCCATGCCCCTCTACCTGAACCCTGGCTTTGCCGGTACGGCCAGCCAGCACAGGTTTAATCTTATTCATCGTATCCAGTGGCCAAACCTGCCAAAAGCTTTTAACACCACGGCCCTTTCGTACGATTATAACATGCGCCACCTGAACAGTGGCTTTGGGCTCATGTTTATTCACGACCAGGCAGGCACGGGTGGCCTGGTAAATAATAACCTGGGTGGCTTTTACACTTACAAAATACATCTTGAAAAAGGGTGGGTAATAAGCCCCGGGCTGCAGTTTTCTTACAATATGCGTAACCTCGATTTTTCTAAGCTCGTGTTGAACGACCAGTTAGAGTTTAACTCCGGCGGTATTCCAACTACCAGCGATCCGGATGTAAGAAAAGTGCAGGGCATCGGCTTTTTTGATTTTGCCACCGGGCTGCTTGTTTATAACAAGCTGGGCTGGGGCGGCGTGTCCGTTTATCACCTTAACGAGCCGAACCAGTCTTTTACCGAAAACATCGATCGCCTACCGGCAAAATATTCTTTGCATGGGGGCGTGCGCATTCCCCTGTACAATGGCCCGCAGGAGCGGGAGCGGATTTCCAGCATTGCGCCTTCTTTTATTTATAAAAAGCAGGGCCGCTTTCAGCAACTCGACCTTGGGTTTCACTTTCATTACAACCCGATTATGGCTGGCTTCTGGTACCGGGGCCTTCCCCTTATTCGCGACGAGTATAGTTACCAGCGACACGATGCCGTGTCTTTCCTGTTTGGGCTGCGCTTCGACCAGTTTGATGTAGGTTATAGCTACGATTTTACCGTATCATCAATGGGGCCTACCTCTGGCGGTTCTCACGAAATAACCATGATGTACCAGTTCAACCAGGCGCATTCGCGCAAAGTAAAGCGCAAAGAGAAGTTTATTCCCTGCCCAACCTTTTAAGGGATTCAGTTTTTAAATGCTCCCGGCGGAGCATTTTTTGTTTCAACACACCGTCTTCGAATTTTTATTTCCCTCAGTTTCAGCATATAAAGTTTAGCTGCTGATATAGAAATTCTTACGAGCATTAGGAAAAAATACAGTATTTTAAGAAAAAAGCAGCAATTTTTTTGAAGCAGGCATCTTTATTTAATTTTTATCGTGCATACTATTAGATATATTGAAGGGAAGAAAGAGGTGCCATGGAGAAATTATCGAAAATATTAATTATTGAGGATGAGCCGCTTACCGCCTACCTCCAAAAGCGGATAATAGAATCCTTTAAAGTTTCGCATCAGGTTGAAATTGCATGCTGTGGCGAGGAAGCTATTCAGTTTATTGAACAGGCGATAAAGGACGAGCATGAAAACGGGCTGCCGGAATTAATTTTTCTGGATTTAAATATGCCATTTATGGATGGGTATCAATTTCTTGAGGCGTATCAAAAGCTGGAATTTAGCCAAAAAGATACGGTTGTGGTGGCTGTGTTAACCACTTCTTTCCTGCATAAGGATAAAAACCGGGTAAAGAAGTATGGCATAAAAGATTATATAGAAAAACCCCTTACGGAAGGAAGAATGCAGGAGCTAATGGAACAGCATTTTGGGTGGGAAGTGGAGTAGCCTAAGGCTAAAGAAAAACTTTCGTTTGTTCCCTACAAACCACAAAAGCTTTTTTACTTTTACAATAAACGGCATGCAGGGGAGGTTATAGCTCCCTTTTCTTTTTTTTATGGCTTTGCCTCACCTGAGGTGCTAAAAAATGAGGCAAATAAAACCTTTTTCTAGAGAAGTTAAACCGACTGTAGTACCTTTGTCATTATTAAATTTATTGATTCAAAGGGTTTTGCAGGTTTTGCCTCCTCCCATTTAGAGCCACACCTATTTCATGCAATTATTTGTAACCGCCTTAAACTCCGGCAGCAATGGCAACTGCTATTATATTGGAAATGAAGAGGAAGCTGTTCTCATAGATGCTGGTATCTCCTGTAGGGAAACTGAAAAAAGAATGAAGCGCCTGGGGCTTTCCATGGAAAAGGTTAAAGCCATTTTTGTTTCTCATGAGCATTCCGACCATATCCGTGGAATAGCAGGCATCTGTAAAAAATGGCAGCTGCCGGTGTATATTACGCCCTATACCCTTGCCAATGCAAAACTTAGCACTACCTATGCTAATTATCTGCCCTTTCAGGGGTATGAACCGGTTCAAATAGGAGGACTGACCATTACTGCCTTTCCAAAATTTCATGATGCCTCCGACCCGCACAGCTTTGTTATAAGCTCCCGGGAAGTGAAAATTGGGGTGTTTACCGATATTGGCGCTCCCTGTGAACACCTTATCAGGCATTTCGAAATGTGCCACGCCATTTTTCTGGAAGCCAACTACGATGAAGAACTGCTGGCAAATGGCCGTTACCCGTACTTTCTGAAACAACGCATCAGTGGCGGCAAAGGCCATCTTTCCAATCAGCAGGCCCTGCAGTTATTCCTTTCCTGTCGGGCATCTTTTCTTAGTCATGTGTTTCTTTCTCACCTATCGAAAGACAATAACTGCCCGGAGCTCGCGCAAAGTCTCTTTCAGGCCCATGCAGAGCAAACAGAGATAATCATTGCTTCGCGTTTTGAAGAAACCCCGGTATTTACCATCAGGGCGCAGAAAGAAGAAAACAGGGCTCTGGCCTAAATGAAAATAATTTTTTCGTTTTTTTACCTGCTACTGCATAAAACGATTAACAATCAGGTTTTTAGCTGGTTGATATAAGAAAAGAATAGAGAGATGGCAGATCAGAAGTATAACGAAAAACCAGGAGGCGACATTCCTGACAAGGCAACCGGCGACGCTAGAATGAACCTTGAAAATATGCCGATGGGGGAGCTTCAGGGGCGGGCAGAAATGCTTAAAATTCCGGACTACCGCAGCCTGAACAAACAAAAGCTTATTGAAGAACTGCATCGCAGGGGCATGTGAGTAGGGCTGCGGGCTGGCAAAACTGCGCTGTATCTTTTCTTCAGAAGTAAAGAATATTCCCGGCGGCTTTATTCAGCCCTCCGGAGCTTTTTTAAAACCGGCTGAAAAATGGACATCCTTTTGTTTCTGTGGCAAGGAGAAGTGACGTGCCAAAAATCAACCCTAAGTTGAGCGCTTCCACTACAAAAGTCTTGCGCCACTCTTATATTGGAAAAATTTAAAGCTGTTTCCCGCTTTAGTTCTGTATATTTGCGCCAGAAAACGGAGCATTTTATGAGTAACGCACAAGCTATCAGTTCTTCGCTTAAGAGCGGACAACTTGTTTTTATACATGATTCCAGGGGCAGCTACCTGGCTGGGAGTTGCAAACGTACCGATGCTGTTAAGCGGCTGCTGGAACTTACCGAGCCTGAAATGCAGGCAGAAGCCTTTGTGGCCATTGCCGAGGCGCCCCAGCTGTACGATTTCGTTAGCCCGGTTCCCGACCTGGCCTGGGATATTGTGGAATTTGCCGAAAAGCCCCTGCATATTATCTACAATGGAGGAAAAGGAGTTCCGGAGGCTGTGCTGCCGGAAGATAAAATCAGGATTATTTTGGTGCTGCAAAAGCCGTTAAAAGACATTTTAATGGATTTGCGCCATGGAATTTTATGTATTCCAGTCGACCCGGAAAAGGTAGAAGGTTTTAAGTCAGACATTGCAGAAGCCATTGCCCTGCCGCCTAATTCAGGCGGAATAACGGCTGACCGGATAATGGAACTAGGCCAGCATGGGGAAATAAAATTTTTGAAGAGGTAAGTATATCGGGTGCATGGACTTTAAGGAACTGCTTAAAAACAATTCTATCTTCGGGGAAATACACACTGCAGCTGAAGAACTTGGGCTGAGTGCCTATGTAATCGGCGGCTTTGTGCGGGATTATATCCTGGGCCGGCCTTCTAAAGATATCGATGTGGTTTGCATTGGCAGCGGCATTGCCCTGGCGGAGGCAGTTGCCCGGCGGGTGGGGCAGGAAGGAAGGGTTACGGTATTTAAAAATTTCGGTACCGCAATGCTCAATATCGGCGAATGGGAAGTGGAATTTGTAGGTGCCCGAAGAGAATCGTACAACCGCGACAGCCGGAAGCCTGTGGTAGAAAACGGAACACTGGAAGACGACCAGAACCGACGCGATTTTACCATTAACGCCCTTGCCGTTAGCCTGAACACGAACGATTATGGTGAGCTGCTGGACCCTTTTGGTGGGGTAAAGGATTTGAAAAAGAAAATTATCCGCACCCCCCTCGATCCGCAAATAACCTTCTCTGACGATCCACTGCGCATGATGCGGGCCATTCGCTTTGCCGCACAATTGAATTTCGACATTGCACCCAATACCTTCGATGCTATTGTCGAACAGGCCGAGCGGCTTAATATTGTCTCCGAAGAACGCATTGTTGACGAGCTGAATAAAATTATTCTTACGGCCAAACCTTCCTACGGCTTTAAGTTGTTGTTCCATGCCCGACTGCTCCACCAGTTTTTTCCTGAAATGATTGCCCTGCATGGAGTAGAGGAGCGGGAAGGACAAACCCACAAAGATAACTTTTACCACACGCTGCAGGTGCTCGATAATGTTGCCGAAATGTCGGACGACCTCTGGCTGCGCTGGGCCGCTATTTTACACGACATTGCAAAGCCCCCGACGAAGCGCTTTCACAAAAAAGCCGGCTGGACCTTCCATGGCCACGAAGACAAGGGGGCGCGCATGGTGCCTGGCATATTCAGGCGCCTTAAGCTGCCAATGGACCACAAAATGAAGTTCGTTCAAAAGCTGGTGCGCCTGCACTTACGACCCATTGCGCTTGTTAAGGATACGGTAACAGATTCGGCACTTCGCCGCCTTCTTTTTGATACGGGCGATGATTTAGATGCGCTAATGAAGCTCTGCCGTGCCGATATTACTTCTAAAAACGACAACAAAGTGCAGCGTTACCTGCGCAATTTCGATAAAGTAGAGAAGAAAATAATAGAAGTAGAGGAGAAAGACCAGGTAAGGAATTTTCAGCCTCCAGTTTCAGGTGAAGAAATAATGGAAACTTTTGGCCTGAGGCCTTCGCGTGAAGTAGGTGAGATTAAAGAAGAAATTAAAGAAGCTATTATTGAAGGGCAAATAAGAAATAATAGAGAAGACGCCTGGAAATTTATGCTGGAAGTAGCGCGAAAAAAAGGATTTATGCCTGTAAATAGCTGACTTTAAGCACTTGTTTTGTAATTAATGTAATAAATGGTAGCGCCGGACAAGAATTGTCCGGCTTTTTTTTGCCTGCGCGGGTACCTTTCTCTTCCGGTTTTTTTCTTCCCCTAATGCGCGTGCTTTTTCAGGCTTTTTAAAATTAAATAGAATGGCCAAATAATTTAATTTTAGGCCATAATTTAAATTGTTATGACTATTCGTATCCTATCCTTGCTGTTTCTGTTACTAAGCTTTTCCTCTGCGAAGGCAGAGGAAAAGCCGGTAAGCATGCGCTCTTTTAAAACAGTAATTACCTTCGATTTTGATAAAAAGAGCCAGGAGCCCAGGCTTTACGAGCAGGTCGAAATGCTGTTTGAAGCCCAGCGTTCCCATGCCGCAGCCGTTGTATCCAGCTTTTACAACGAAAGCTCTTCCATTACCCAGGCACGTGCTTACGATGGGCGGAATAAGCGTTTTTCACCCACTAAAGTATGCGGCAATTACGAAGATGGGGAAGTGTTTTACTCAGATGCTAAATTCTGTACCTATAAAGTTCCTATGGAGCTCAAAGGAGAACAGGCCAGGCTGGAGCTCAGCAAGGAGTATACGAACCTCCGGTATTTTACCAGTGTTTATTTTCCCTATGTATATGATGTAACCGAAAGGCTGGTGGAGTTCCATATTCCCGGCTGGATGGAGCTGGAGCTGAAAGAATTTAATTTCGGTGAGCATTCAGTGGAAAAAAAGGAATGGTTAGACAAAAAAGGCATTAAGGTAATTCAGTACAACATTAAAGAACTGAAAGCTTTCGAAGAGGGGCCGTACCTGCCAGGAAAGTCCCACACCTACCCGCATATTGTGCCGGTAGTAAAAGGATATACCAATAAAGGTCAGCGCCAGAAACTACTTTCTACCACTGCAGACCTGTACAGCTGGTATGCCGGCCTGGTAAATGAGGTCGAAAATGAAACAGACCTGTTTAAAGACAAGCTAGCCGAAATTATTAGCGGCAAGTCTGCCGGCAGGGCACAGATAGAAGCGGTATATTACTGGGTGCAGGACAACATCCGTTACATTGCTTTCGAAGAAGGTATCGCCGGCTTTAAGCCGGAGGCCTGCCAGCTGGTGTACCAGAATCGCTATGGCGACTGTAAAGGCATGGCCAATTTAACCAAGCAAATGCTCCGCCAGGCGGGCTACGATGCCCGCCTTGCCTGGATTGGCACCAACAGCCTGGCCTATACCTATGAAATTCCATCCCTTGCTGTCGACAACCATATGATTTGTGTGGTATACCATGAAGGGGATACCCTGGTGCTGGATGCTACAGAAAAGTTTATAGGGCTTAATGATATAGCCGAGCGCATCCAGGGTAAGCAAATGATGATAGAGAATGGTGCTGATTACAGCATTCAGCAGGTGCCGGTGCTAACCGCGTCAAGAAACAGGAAGCTTAGCAGGTACACGATGCGCTTCCGGGAAGACAAGATCCTGGGCGAAGGGCATCTGTCGCTGCAGGGCGAGCAACGCACCGCTCTGCTGTACTATTGCAACAACGTACGCAATGAGGGATCAGAAAACCTGATTAAGCGCTTCATAATCGGCGAAAGCAAAAGCTTCCAGATAAAAGAAATGAATTATTCGGCGCTGGACGACCGCCTTCGGCCCTTCGAAATTGACTTTTCTTTTGAGCTGCAGAATAAATTAACTGCTTATGGAAAGGAATTGTACTGGCAGCCCGACCCAAAGCCGGAATACAGTCAGCTAAAGGTAGAAGAAGGTCGCTTGAATGCGCTGGACTTTAAGGAAAAAATTGATGAACTCACCGAGGTAAGTCTTGTCCTGCCGACAGGTTATAAGGTAAGCCACCTGCCCCAAAACCTGCAGAGCCAGTCAGCGGAATTTAGTGTGAGCGTAAAGTTTGAGCAAAAAGGAAACAAGGTCATTTACCGCCGCCAGGTGCAAATTCCTACCGGCCGCGTGTCTGTAAGCGCTTTTAAAGCCTGGAACGCAGCGGTGCAGCAGCTCGATGAAAAATACAGAGAACAAGTAATTCTAACTAAAAAATAAATCTCCTCTATGAAAAATGTTTACCTGCTGGTATTTATAAGCCTCTTTGCCTTTGCTTCGGCCCGGGGGCAGTCGGCGGTTAAGGAAAAAGAATTCCAGGACCGGGTTTGGAACAACGATAGCGAAGCATTTCAGGTGCGGGAAGCTCCCCAAAAATGGAAAAGCGAATCGGTGGTTTGGCTGGCAAAAAAGGTCGACTATGAAATAGATAAGCGATCTTTTCTGCTTGTGCTCGATGAGCAGATTCGGGTGCATAACCGGCTGAAAATAATGGACAACGACGGGGTAAAAGCCTTCTCGGAGCTCGATTTTGAAGTGCCCCGTTCCGATTATGCAAACCTATGGCATGGGGGATTAGAGTCAGACTTCTTTTTTGGCGCGAAAATTATTAAACCCGATGGAAAAGAGATTTTGCTGAAAAAAGACGATTTGGTGCGCCTGGAAGTAGAGGCAAACCGCAACAAGTACCAAAAGTATAAAATAGCCATTCCGGAACTGGAGCCAAATGATATTATCGATTATTACTTCGGCCTGAGTGTGCCCCGTAGTGTGGAAAAGGCTTTTCAATCGGCCTCTTTCGATTTCGTTTTGGCAGGAAAATATCCGACCCTTCACCAGGAGTATAATGTTATTCTGAACAACCGCTGTTACCTGAATGCTGATTCTTATAACGGAGCCCCTGAATTTGAGCTGGTAAATAAGGAGCGCAACATGCACCACTACCGCCTGGTAGATGTGGAACGCGAGAAATATGTTTCGGAGCGCTGGACTTACGATACGCAGGTAATGCCTTTTATTAAATTTAAGGCATTTTACTACCGCTCCGAAAGACATGTTGCTTCGGGCAGCTTTCCGAATATGAGCGCCAAAATTGACAAGCCAATTGCCAAAGGAGAGTTTTTAGATTACATCAACGATTTAACGCGCTCTACATCCATGGGATGGAAGATTGCTTCCAGGTTCCTGCTGCAAACCGCCCCTTATGAGCCCGAAGATGTGCGGATGGCACAGGCTTACCTGCGCAGAAACTACAAAAAAGAAACCAACCCACTGGTAAAAGCAGAGGCAGCTTATTATTTCCTGAGGCACAAAAACCTGGTACATAATTATGAGTACAACCTGCTGTACGATAAGGAAACGGGAATTATGGCAAACGATAAGTACTTTGCCAGAATATTCTCCCGGATTCTGGAGCGCAATAAAATAGAACATGAAATTATTATTTGCGTACCGGAGCCGGCTGGTATGGGAGTTCAGGATGCGATTCATTCCGACGATATCCGTTACCTGGTGGCAGTAAAAGGAAAAGGCGCCGAAAAAGTATATTTCGACAGGTATACGCATTATACCAACCCCGGGGAGCTGGAAGCATGGATTGAAGGTGTGCCAGCCTATGCAATTAAAATGGTAAAGAAGAAAAAAAGACGGACAGTAACAGATGTTCAGCTGCCGGAATCTTCTTATGCGGATAATGCGGAAGTTAATATCAGCCGGGTGAAGATGGTGTTCGATGGAGCGCCAAAACTGGAAGTAGATCGAAATACCCGTATATCCGGTCACCGGAAAACCGATATGCAGTATGCCATGGCTATAGGGTACAACTACCTTGACCACAGCAGCCAAAGAGAACTGGAGCCATTTAAAATCCTGCAATATTCCATAATGAGCCGAAAAGATCGGAAAGAATTTCCTCAAAAGCAGCAGGACTTGCGCGAGGATATGGAGAAAGATATAAAGGATGAATACCTGAAATCGGTGAAGGCGGGTTTCTCTACTGAAAAAGTGGAGCTGCTTGAGCTGAAGATGGAGCAGCCGGGAATCTGGAGCAATGAAGCCGAGTTCGTTTATACCGACAAGCTGAAGGTAGATGATTTCATTCAGCTGGCAGGGCAAAACTACCTGTTGGAATTGGGTAAGCTTATTGGCGGACAGGTAGCCCTGGAAGAGCGGGAAAAAGAAAGAGCTTTTGATGTGCGCTTAGGCTATGCCCGTAGCTTCAATCATTCTATTGAATTTGAAGTACCGGAAGGTTACCAGCCTTCAGGTCTCGACAAGTTTAATTTTACTATCGACAATGCCGCTGGTACTTTCATTAGCAAAGCAGAGCAGCAGGGAAATAAAGTGGTGATTAGCAGCAACAAAGTATATAAAAAGGCGAAGCTCGAAAAAGAAAGCTGGCCCGAAATGGTTGCTTTCCTCGATGCGGCTTATGCGTTTAGCCAACAGAAGCTTTTGTTAAAGAAGGCGGTGTACGGCAAAAAATAAATAAACGCCTACAGCTAAAAAAGCCTCTTCTACTGGTGTAAAAGAGGCTTTTTTGTTTATGAAATAGTAGTGGGTGAGCGTGGCTGGTTGAGGAGGAACGCTTTAATCGGATGGTTTCCCTGTTCCTTCATTTTCTCATTTTCAAATCAACACATGAACTCATCAGCACATCAGCAAATCATCCCATCAGCACATCAATATTCCGTGCTGTAGTCAAAAACATCGATGGTAGAGTCCAGTACTTTGGCTTTTTCGCATTTTAGTACCCGGGCAGGGTGGTCTTTTAACATGCGGTGGTTGTGCGTGGCCATGAGGATGGTGGTGCCGCTGTTGTTGATTTCCTGGAAAAGCTGAAAAATACCTTCCGAAACTTCCGGGTCCAGGTTTCCGGTTGGTTCATCGGCAATAAGCATGAGGGGCTCATTAATAAGAGAGCGGGCAATAACTACGCGCTGCTGTTCGCCGCCCGAAAGCTGGTGCGGCATTTTATTGCCAATAGAGCCAAGGCCTACCCGCATTAAAACGTCTGCCAGGCGGTTCTTCATTTTTCCCTTATCGCGCCAGCCGGTGGCCCGCATTACAAAAGTTAAGTTTTCGGTAACCGTGCGGTCGTAGAATAGCTGGAAATCCTGGAAAATAATCCCCAGCTTCCGGCGCAGGAAGGGCACCTGGCTTGGTTTGATATTTTCGATTTGATGTCCTGCGACTTCTATATGCCCCAGCCGAAGGGGCAGGTCGGCATAAAGGGTTTTTAGCAGGGAAGACTTTCCACTGCCGGTTCGGCCAATCAGGTAAACAAATTCACCCTTTTCGATGCGAAAGTTTATATCGTTTAAGACAGTATGTTGCTCCTGAAAGATAGAAGCATCTTTAATGGTAACAATTGGTTCGGCCGAGAATGTCATGGGTTAAATTTCCAGTTTCTGAAGTTTGCCAAATGGAAGCTCATTAATTACTTTCTGCAAGGCTTCCTCCTTGCCTTCAAGGCCATACTTTTCAAGCTTGCTCAGGGGGCGGTCGGCCCGAAAGTAAGCTATCAGTACAAAATTTTCGTCCCGTAACTGAATGTAATCAGGAATTTTAGCTTTTCCTTTTACTTTAATAATATACATGGAGGACATGCAGGCTGAGTTCAGAGAAAAAAACAGGCAGCGCGAACAAAATTGCGCTGCCAGAATATTATTTAGCTGTTAGATTTTTTATGGTCTGCCAGGAATTTCTCCAGGCCGCTATCAGTTAGCGGGTGCTTTAACAGGCCGGTAATTACACTTAACGGACAGGTGGCTACATCGGCACCAATTTCGGCGCATTGTATCAGGTGTGTCGTGTGGCGTATGGAGGCGGCAAGAATTTCGGTTTCAAACTGGTAGTTCTGGAAAATTTGTACCATCTGCTCGATAAGGTCGAGTCCGTCTGCGCCAATATCGTCGAGGCGGCCAAGGAAGGGAGATACATAAGAAGCACCTGCTTTTGCAGCTAGAATTGCCTGGCCTGCCGAGAAAACAAGGGTGCAGTTGGTGCGGATTCCCTGGTTGCTGAAATATTTAATTGCCTTTACACCTTCCTTAATCATAGGAACTTTAACTACGATTTTGTCGTCTATTTTGGCCAGGGATTCGCCTTCTTTCACGATCTCGTCGAAAGTGGTGGCAATTACTTCAGCGCTTACATTATCGTCTACAATATCGCAAATGGCTTTATAATGGTTCCGGACATTTTCTTCGCCACGGATGCCTTCTTTGGCCATCAGGGAAGGGTTCGTAGTTACACCATCCAGTACGCCCAGGTCATAGGCTTCGCGGATTTCATCGAGGTTAGCAGTGTCAATAAAGAATTTCATATGTGTAGGGCTATCTTAAAAATAATGATTACAAAGCTAAGAAATTATTTGGGATGTAAGCCTGCTTCGGAGAATGAAAATCGGGAAAGGGAAAGATGATTCAGGAATAGAATCCGAAATGCCCGGGAGGCAAAATAAAAAAAAGTGCAAACCGACATCGCACCGCTACGACCACCTACCCTTGCTACCTTCCGGTCCTGGGGGAGTTCGGCAGGAGCTGGTCGTGCCGATTTGCAATGCAAATATAGAACAGTTTTTTATTCCTGCAAAGGCTCAGCCAAACATTTATATAAAAAGAGTAAAAGCACCTTAAAACAGGCAGTAGTAAAGCTTTTCGTTTGCCTGCTTGCGCCTTGTTGGGCTGCTTAAGCCTGGCCTAAGCAGCCAGGGCTTTTATTTTATGTTGCCTAAGCCTTTAAGGTAAAGGTTAAATTCCAGGGCACTGGCAGACTCAAACTCATCTGCAGCAAGGTCTTCAAATATTTCATCGTCGTACTGCATTTTTGTTTTTTCTATTTTGCCATCAGGATGTACAATTAGTTCTATGCCCTGGTAGGTGGCAGGGTTTACTTGTACCAGTACTACATAATCGTCGAACACTCTCTTGAAGTAATTCTGAACAATATTTTGCGATGTTTTTGCCATAAAAGATTTTGCTTACGGTAAATATAGCAAAGCACAGCCTAAAAGCTGCTTTGTTCTGCCTATTTAATATAATGTAGCATGAAACCTTGGTTAGGCTTCCTGTCCTGAAAAGCGGGAAACCGCTGCAAGGGAGGGCAATTGTTGCAGCCATTGCTCTTCGAGGAGGGTGGCCCATGCTTCCAGGTAAAGCACCACATCGTCGCGCCTGTTGTGCGATAGGGGCCTACCTGCATGGGGCAGGTTTTTTAAAATGAGCGGATTGCTCAGTTTCTCCAGCTGCATGAGGTCCTGCCGGTCCAGCCCTGCTTCCAGCATTTCACTTACTACTTCATCTAGAGGCAGGCCACTGGTAGGGCAGTAGTCAATCAGCTGCTCATTCCAGTCGCCGCTCCTGCTACGAAGCGCGCGTGCATGAATCTCCTTTTTGCTGAGCCTGGTAATTTCCTGGGCAAGATGGCCGCAATTGCAGCTTCCCATATGACCCCATTGATAGGGACTTTCTTTTTGTAATTTACTTGCTGCTCTGCGAATTGCTGCTATAAGTTCCGGATTTGCCTTTGCCATAAGAAGTTATTTTGGTTCTAAACTTTTAACAAGACAGGCATTTTTTTAGTTTACCATTAACAATGGAGTCTTAAGGTAGTAAATGCTTGAGATTCTATTTAGTTTTAAAAGAGTGTACATACATTTTAAACATACGTATTATGGGAAGAGGAGATAAAAAAACAAAAAAAGGAAAAATATCGAAAGGTAGCTACGGAAGAACGCGGCCAAGGAAAAAGCAGGAGCAGCTGGTGCCGGCCGAGGAAAACAAGACCAAAGCAGCCAAGAAATAAAATGCAATAACAGGCCGGAGCTAATTTGGCAGGCGTTATAAATAAGCCCCTGTTGGGTTTTATGCTGCTGGCTGTTAAAATGAAATTTACCTTAAGGCCTTGCACAAATAAAAAGCACTGCCTACATTGCAAACATAATGATGATAACAAGAGTACATAGCGCATGGTGGTGGCACATTTTCCAATCCGGAATGTGAACAGCCTAGCTATATACTAACCTATATAAAGCTTTATACAATTAAAGGCCTGCTGTTCACAGCAGGCCTTTTTGTTTTTAAATATTTTACATGGAAACGCTTAAACCAGAACCAGCAATTTTTCAACTGCATACCCGAAGCCGCAAAATGCTTGCCGACACCCACACACCGGTAAGCATTTACCTGAAGCTGCGCGATAAGTACCGGAATCCGGTTTTACTGGAGAGCTCCGATTACCATGGCACCGAAAACAGCTTTAGCTACATCTGTTGCGAGCCTATTGCCGGGTTTCGTTTGCAGGGCCATAGCCTCCATACCTTTTATCCGGATGGAGCGGAAAACACCAAACAGGTATCGCAAAAAGGAGAAGTTACCCGGGCCCTGGATGTTTTTGCGGCTTCTTTTCAGGAGGAATCAGAAAATGAAAAGTTCATAAGCAACGGCCTTTTTGGCTATATGGGCTATGGTGCGGTGGAATATTTTGAAGACCTGACGCTACAGCAAAACGCAGAGGCCATTCCACATATTCTGTACCATGTATATCGCTATGTGATTGTGGTCGACCATTTCCGGAACGAACTGCATGTATTTGAGCACGGTCTCAAGCAGCCTTCAGCAGAGGGTATTGAGCAGCTGCTGGGCACCATAAACAATAAGAATTTTCCCAGCTACCATTTTAAGCAGGAAGGCGCGGAGAGCAGCAATTTTACAGATGAGGAATTCCTGGAGGTACTGCAAAAAGGGGTCGACCATTGTAACCGTGGAGATGTTTTTCAAATGGTATTGAGCCGCCGTTTCGAGTCCCGCTTTAGTGGCGATGAATTTAATGTATATCGGACCCTGCGCAGTATCAATCCTTCGCCCTACCTCTTTTACTTCGACTACGGCAGTTTTAAAATATTTCGGTTCCTCTCCGGAAGCGCAAATAGTTATTAAAGGCGATAAAGCCAGCATTTACCCGATTGCGGGTACCTTCCGCCGCACAGGCAACGACGCCCAGGATGCTGAGTTAGCCCAAAAGCTTTATGACGACCCCAAGGAAAATGCAGAGCATGTAATGCTGGTAGACCTGGCAAGAAATGATTTGAGCCGCCATGGACAGGAAGTGGAGGTGAAAACCTTTAAGGAAATTCAGTACTATTCTCATGTAATTCACCTGGTATCGCATGTGCAGGGTACGCTGGAGCCAAATGAAAACCCAGTGCAGATTGTCGCCGATACTTTTCCGGCAGGTACCCTTAGTGGGGCGCCCAAGCATATGGCCATGCAACTAATTAACCGTTACGAAAAGGGGCCTCGCGGGTATTATGGCGGAGCTATTGGCTTTATGGGCTTTACGGCCAACGGAAAAGCGCCGCTCTTTAACCACGCCATTATGATACGTTCTTTTCTGAGCAGGCAAAACACCCTGCATTACCAGGCGGGTGCCGGCGTGGTGGCCAAAAGCAGCATCGAAAGCGAGTTGCAGGAAGTACATAATAAGCTGGCTGCCCTGCGGCAGGCCCTCAGGCTAGCCGAAGAAATTGATTAAAAGAGGTGTCAGGTAGGAGGTCTCAGGGAAAAAAGCTCGTAACTTCGGCCTGACAGCTCATCTGCGAAATCTCATAGCAAATTACCACATTAACACATCAAAGCGTGAAACTACTGGTTATTGATAATTACGACAGCTTTACTTACAACCTCGTACACATTGTGCGCGAACTGGGGTACCAGCCTACGGTGTGGAGAAACGACCAGTTCGAAATCGGAGAAGTGGCTGCCTTTGATAAGATCTTGCTTTCGCCGGGGCCGGGAGTTCCTTCCGAAGCGGGCCTTATGCCGGAAGTGATAAAAAAGTATGCGCATGAAAAAGATATACTGGGGGTTTGCCTGGGCCACCAGGCCATTGCCGAAGCCTTTGGGGCCCGAATCTATAACCTCGACACGGTATGGCATGGCATTGCCGATACCTGTTTGCTGGCCGAAGAAAAAGATGCTGTTTTTGAAGGACTGCCTCAGCAGTTTAAGGTTGGCCGTTATCATAGCTGGTCGGTGGTACCGGAGAGCTGCAATGGCAATACAGGCTTACTCATTACTGCCCGCGATAGCCGGGGCGAAATTATGGCCATCCGCCATAAGGAACTCAAGGTACGGGGTGTTCAGTTTCATCCGGAGAGCATCTTAACCGAAAACGGCAAGCAACTCATGAAAAACTGGCTGGAGGAAAGGTAATGTGCTAATTACAAAATGTGCTGATGTGCTGAGAAAGGTTTAAATGGCCATTCTATTTTATCTCAAGACTTTGGACTCAGGACTTAAGACTACAAAACATGAAAGAAATACTCAATCAATTAATAGAACATAAAAGCCTCGACAGAGCTACTGCCCGCCAGATTCTGGTAAAACTGACGCAGGGAGAATATAACCAGAGCCAGATTGCAGCCTTCCTTACCGTCTTTCTTATGCGAAGCATTACGGTAGATGAGCTGCAGGGCTTTCGGGAGGCCATGCTGGAACAATGTATTCCGCTCGACCTGTCGGCTTACGATCCTATTGACCTTTGCGGTACCGGTGGCGACGGGAAGGATACTTTTAATATAAGTACTCTAAGCTCTTTTATAGTAGCCGGGGCAGGCCAGGCGGTAGCCAAACATGGCAATAATGGCGTTTCTTCTATTTGCGGCTCCTCTAACCTGCTTGCTCATTTTGGCTATACCTTTACCAATAATAAAGACGAGATTGAGCGCTCCATGGAAGAAAGCAACATCTGCTTCCTGCATGCACCGCTTTTCCACCCGGCCATGAAAAATGTGGCGCCCATCCGGCAGCAGCTGGGCGTAAAAACCTTCTTTAATATGCTGGGGCCCATGGTCAACCCTGCTTTTCCGGATAAACAGCTGGTAGGGGTGTTTAGCCTGGAGCTGGCGCGCCTGTATGCATACCTGTACCAGCAAACCAATAAGCAGTTTGTTATTCTGCATGCCCTGGATGGCTACGACGAAATTAGTTTAACCGGCCCGTTTAAAATGATTACCAACAAGGGCGAAGAGGTAGTGAGCCCCGACGATATTGGTCTGAAGCAGTTATCGCCGGAATCCATTAAAGGAGGAGCTACCATCGAAGAGTCGGCCGCTGTATTTATCCGGATATTGAAAGGAGAGGGAACCGAAGCCCAGGAGTCGGTAGTGCTGGCCAATGCGGGTGCGGCGCTTGCCTGTGGGAAGGGCATTTCATTTACCGATGGCATTGAAGAAGCAAGGGAAAGCCTTCGAAGTGGAAAAGGCCTCGATACCTTTCAAAAACTAACCGGCTATAAAACCAAAAGCAGTATAAGTATATAGTTGTAATAAAGTATCGGTAGTGGCAGCAGTTCCCTGCTAATCATTTGTTGCGAACGAACAACCATCAACTAAGAACGAACAACCATGAGCATTCTCGATAAAATCATTGCCCAAAAGAAAAAAGAAGTAGCCGAGCGCATCAGTCTTTATCCTATTAAGCTGCTTGAGCAGAGCATTTACTTCCCCAGCGAGCCGATAAGCATGAAAAAATACCTGCTTCGGCAGGATAAATCAGGCATCATCGCTGAAATAAAGCGTAAATCGCCCAGCAAGGGAGTAATTAACCAGCATGTAAATGTAGAGCGCACCTCTATTGGTTATATGCAGGCAGGAGCTTCGGCTTTGAGTGTACTTACCGATACAGAATTTTTTGGTGGCAGAAATGAAGATTTAACGATTGCCCGTAAGTATAATTTCTGTCCAATCCTGCGCAAAGACTTTATTATTGAAGAATACCAGATAGTAGAAGCCAAATCGATTGGGGCAGATACTATTTTATTAATTGCGGCAGTGCTCACGCCTCAGCGGCTGCAGGAGCTGGCGAGCTTCGCCAAAAGTTTACGTATGGAGGTGCTCATGGAAGTGCACAACCTGGAGGAGCTGCAGCAGCACCTGAACCCGGCCGTAGACATGGTGGGGGTGAATAACCGCAACCTGAATACCTTCGAAACATCGGTAGAAACCTCCAAAGAGCTTGCAGGCCACATTCCTTCCGAATTTGTAAGTGTAAGTGAGAGTGGGATTAATGATCCGGCGGTTATTGCCGGGCTTAAAACTTTCGGTTACCAGGGCTTTCTGGTTGGGGAATATTTTATGCAATTTGCCCATCCCGAAGATGCGGCATCGAAGTTTATTAAAGAACTGAAAAAGCTGGATCGGGTGAGCCCGCCAAAAGGAGTTTAAGCGCGATGAGGCCTGGCTTGAAAATATGCGGAATGAAATACCCCGATAATCTGGAGGCAGTGGCTGCACTGCAACCCGATTACCTGGGCTTTATTTTCTACCCTCAGTCAAAGCGGTACATGGCAGACACACTGGCTCCCGAGCAGGTTCGAAACCTTCCACCTTCTATACAAAAAGTAGGGGTATTTGTGAATGCAGAAACAGACACTATTCTGGAACAGGCAGCGGCCTATGGGCTTGATGTGCTGCAGTTGCATGGCGACGAAAGCCCGGAGGATTGTGCGGCCCTGCAGGGGAAAGATTATACCATAGTTAAAGCTTTTGGGGTAAACGAAACCTTCGACTTTAGCCGCTTAACGCCTTATGCGTCGGTAGTACGATTACTATCTTTTCGATACCAAAGGCCCGGCTTACGGGGGGCATGGAATTCCCTTCGACTGGTCGGTGTTGCAGGGGTACGACAAGCATAAGCCCTTTTTTATGAGCGGCGGCATTGGACTGGAGGAGTTGAAGGCATGAAAGCCTTGGCAGCTTTGCCTGTTCATGCCCTTGATGTAAACAGCCGCTTTGAACTGGAACCAGGCAGGAGACCGGATGTAAACCTTCTGATGCTAATCCTCCCTGCGGAAGCAATTAATCCGATAGACTAAAGATTAGCACATTATTCATCAGCAAATTAGCACATAATATATGTCACTCTTTTTCAGTAAATGAACATGGATATTACGGCACATTTGGGGGAAGTTTTATTCCCGAAATGCTGTACCCGAATGTAGAAGAGCTGCGCCAGCAATATCTTACGTATTCTGGAAAGCCCCGACTTTCAAAAAAAATACAATCAGCTGCTGCAGGATTATGTTGGCCGCCCCACGCCGCTTGTATTTAGCAGAGCGCCTTTCGGAGCAGCTGGGTGCCAGAATTTACCTGAAGCGGGAAGACCTCTGCCATACCGGTGCGCACAAAGTGAATAATACCGTCGGGCAGATTTTGCTGGCCCAGGCATTGGGGAAGAAAAAAATTATTGCTGAAACCGGGGCAGGACAGCATGGAGTGGCTACCGCTACAGTTTGTGCGCTTATGGGGCTGGAATGTATTGTGTATATGGGAAGTTGGACATGGAGCGCCAGAAGCCCAATGTGGAGCGCATGAAACTCCTGGGGGCAGAAGTTCGGCCGGCAACCAGCGGCAGCCAGACGCTTAAAGATGCCACCAACGAAGCCATGCGCCACTGGATAAATAATCCTGCCGATACACACTATATAATAGGTAGCGTGGTAGGGCCGCACCCGTACCCCGACTGGTTGCCCGTCTACAGGCGGTAATCAGTAAAGAAATGAGGATACAGCTAAAGGAAAAAACCGGAAGCGAAAATCCCGATTATGTAGTGGCCTGCGTGGGTGGCGGCTCAAATGCTGCCGGTGCATTCTACCACTATCTGAATGAAGCTTCCGTTCAGCTTATTGCAGTGGAAGCGGCGGGTAAAGGAGTGGAAAGTGGCGAATCGGCCGCCACCACCTTTTTAGGCAAACCAGGCGTGCTGCATGGAAGCAAAACCCTGCTTATGCAAACCGACGACGGGCAGGTAACAGAGCCGTACAGCATTTCCGCCGGTCTCGATTACCCGGGCATTGGCCCTATGCACGCACACCTGTTCGATTCCAAAAGAGCAAGCTTTCTGGCTGTAACCGATGCGCAGGCCATGGATGCGGGAATCAATCTCAGCAAAACCGAAGGCATTATTCCTGCCATTGAAAGCGCCCATGCCCTGGCTGCCCTGCAGCAAATGAAGCTCAGGTCCGAGGATGTTGTGGTCGTTAACCTCAGTGGCCGCGGCGACAAAGACCTGGAGACCTACATCCGATGGGGTGGTTATTGATGTGCTGATATGTTAATTAGTTGATATGCTAATTTGAAAATTTGTAAATGTGCAAATTTGTAAATGAGTTAATTCAAGGATTCAGAAATACTATATACCTGCCTTTTTTTCTCAGGACCGCAGCGGCGGACCGTTCAAGACTAAAGACTCAATACTAACAAATGAACCGAATAGATAATCTTTTTCAGCAGCGAAGCGAGCCTGTGCTTAATATTTACTTTACGGCTGGCTTCCCGGAGCTGAATGATACCCGAAAAATACTGAAGGGACTGGAGGCTGCCGGGGCCGACCTGATTGAAATTGGCATTCCATTCTCCGATCCGGTTGCCGATGGCCCAACCATTCAGGAAAGCAATAAAAAAGCGCTTGAAAATGGCATGACCCTGCGTTTGCTGATGCAGCAGTTAAAAGGCTTTCGCAATGAGGTGCAGGTACCGGTGGTGCTAATGGGCTACCTGAACCCTGTTGTGCAGTATGGAATTGAAAAATTTTGCCAGGATTGCGAGGAGGTGGGTATAGACGGGCTTAATTCTGCCCGACCTCCCCATGTATGAGTACCAGACCATATATAAGCCTTTGTTTTCAAAACGACGGGCTGCACAATATCTTTCTGATTTCTCCTCAAACAAGCGAAGCACGTATCCGGGATATCGACCAGAACAGCGCAGGCTTTATTTATATGGTGTCATCGGCATCCATTACCGGGGCAAAAACTGGAATTTCAGAAGAGCAGGTGGCTTACTTTAAAAGAGTGGAAGCCATGAAACTGAAAAACCCACGCCTGATTGGCTTTGGTATCAGCGATCGGGATAGCTTTTTGCAGGCCAGCCAACATGCACAGGGTGCAATTATTGGGAGTGCCTTTATCCGGCTGCTTGAAGGAAGCAGGAATTTTGAAGAGGATATTCGCCATTTTGTTGCCTCCATTAAACAAACAACAGCAGAGGCTGCCGGCTAAAGGAGAGTAAGCAGGATTTTATCTTCAGAAAGGAAATGTGCTGTAGCAAAGCATTAGCTTAACTGCAGCGGCCTGGCCTTTATGCATCCCAACCAAAAAAAGAAAACGATTAAGTTATGATCATACAGTTACAAAAAAATATTGAAAGCAATCAGCGGCAGCAAATTGTAGAGAAAATAAATGCCATGAAATACGCGACCACGGAGGTAAGTACCCAAAAAGGGGAGTACATCATAGGCATAGGCAAAAAAGATTTCGATATAAGGCAGCTGGGCAATATGCCTGGTATTGCCGATATCCATGTGGTTTCCGATGATTATAAACTGGTCTCCGCTAAATGGAAGGTAGAGCCAACCACCATCGATTTGGGCGACGGCGTAAATATTAGTGCAAAGAATTTTACCATCATGGCTGGACCCTGTTCCATAGAAGGGGAGGAGCAAATAGTAAAGACTATCGGGCATTTAAAGGAGCAGGGAATACAAATTATGCGTGGAGGCGTCTACAAGCCTCGTAGCTCTCCCTACTCTTTCAGAGGAATGGGAATTGAAGGATTACAACTGTGGCACAAGCTGGCGAAGGAGGCAGGAATCAAAATCATTACCGAGGTAATGCAGGTTTCCCAGATTGAAGAAATGTACGAGTATGTGGATATCTTCCAGGTAGGTGCCCGTAATACGCAAAATTTCAACCTGCTCGATGAATTGGGGAGGGTAGATAAGCCGGTAATGATTAAGCGCGGGATAAGCGGAACAATCGATGAGCTGCTGTATTCAGCAGAATATGTTTTTAGTGCAGGAAATGAAAAACTCCTCCTGTGCGAGCGAGGTATCCGTACGTATGAAAAGGCAAGCCGCAATACCCTTGATTTGAATGCCATTCCTATTTTGAAAGAAAAGACGCACCTGCCGGTAATTGCAGACCCTTCGCATGGCATAGGAATACGCAAACATGTGGAGCCCATGTGCCTGGCAAGCATAATGGCTGGTGCCGATGGGGTAATTGTAGAAGTGCATGAAACCCCGGAAGAGGCAGCCAGTGATGGCCAGCAAACCCTAAACTTCAGGGAGTCAGAAAGCCTGATGCGAAAAATGCGCCAGACCTATGAGTTGAAACAATCATTCTAAATAAAAGAAGAAAAAGAGAAGTAAATCCGGCAGCTGAAAACTGGCGGATTTTTTTTGCGAATCCCCGAAAAGGAAAATAAAAATGGAAGGCACTTAATTTGGAATTCAGTAGAGATGACCAAATAAAAGGGAGGAAAAACAAAAACCTTCAGAAGTGGAGGAATAAATATTTCAGGGGCTATTGGAAAACAAAAAGACTCGCCGTATGTTTGCAATCCCAACAGAGGGAAAGCAGCTGAAAAGAAGCAATTCCGGAAGCTAGAGAATTGAAAAGGCAGTAGAGAAAGGAGCAAAAAGGAAGGAAGAAAAAAGAAACAATTTTTCTTCAAAAGAGTTTGCAGGAATCAAAAAGTTCTCTACCTTTGCACTCCCTTACAGCAACAGGCTGCAGGGAAACAGGAAAAGCAAGCCATTGACTTATTGAAACGGGAAAGCAGGCAGCACTTTTCTTCTTTATTAGCCCCTACCCTGGTAGGGCATGAAGAAAGAAAAGGAGCGGAAAAAGAGCTGAAAATAATTAGTTTAAAAAGCTTGCAGCAAAGAAAAGCATCACTTACCTTTGCAATCCGGTTTCGAAAAAAGAGATGGGAATAAGCTTGAGAAAGCAGCTAGAAAAGAAAGGAAGTTTCTTATTAGCACAAGGCTGAAAGCGTGCCGACAGCGTAGTTACTAGATACTACCAGGTACAGGGAAGGCAGAAAAGTTCTTTGAATAGATGAAGATGACGACCGCTTTTGAGGAGCAACTTACTTGATTCGTCAAATAAGTTAACTCTGTCAAGAGCCTTTGATAAGTAAATCAGGGACAGGCTTACAAACGACACATTTCATCATGCTTTAAGCAGTGATGGAGACTTACTTTGAGGTAAGTCAGGATTTATATACAATGGAGAGTTTGATCCTGGCTCAGGATGAACGCTAGCGGCAGGCCTAATACATGCAAGTCGAACGGCAAGTTTCCTTCGGGAGACCTAGAGTGGCGGACGGGTGCGTAACGCGTATGCAACTTACCCTCTACAGGGGGATAGCCCGGGGAAACCCGGATTAATATCCCATGGCATTGCAGCTTCGCATGGAGCAGCAATTAAAGATTTATTGGTAGAGGATGGGCATGCGTGCCATTAGCTAGTTGGTAGTGTAACGGACTACCAAGGCGACGATGGCTAGGGGGTCTGAGAGGATGATCCCCCACACTGGCACTGAGACACGGGCCAGACTCCTACGGGAGGCAGCAGTAGGGAATATTGGTCAATGGGCGAGAGCCTGAACCAGCCATGCCGCGTGAAGGATGAAGGCGTTCTGCGTTGTAAACTTCTTTTATAGGGGAAGAAAAAGGGGATGCGTCCCCAATTGACGGTACCCTATGAATAAGCACCGGCTAACTCCGTGCCAGCAGCCGCGGTAATACGGAGGGTGCAAGCGTTGTCCGGATTTATTGGGTTTAAAGGGTGCGTAGGCGGGTAATTAAGTCAGTGGTGAAAGCCCACAGCTCAACTGTGGAACCGCCATTGATACTGGTTATCTTGAGTGTAGTTGAGGCAGGCGGAATTTACGATGTAGCGGTGAAATGCATAGATATCGTAAAGAACACCTATAGCGAAGGCAGCTTGCTAAGCTACTACTGACGCTGAGGCACGAAAGCATGGGGAGCGAACAGGATTAGATACCCTGGTAGTCCATGCCGTAAACGATGATTACTCGATGTTGGCGATATTACTGTCAGCGTCCAAGCGAAAGCGTTAAGTAATCCACCTGGGGAGTACGCCGGCAACGGTGAAACTCAAAGGAATTGACGGGGGTCCGCACAAGCGGTGGAGCATGTGGTTTAATTCGATGATACGCGAGGAACCTTACCTGGGCTAGAATGCCCTTGACCGCTCTGGAGACAGAGTTTCCCTTCGGGGCAAGGTGCAAGGTGCTGCATGGCCGTCGTCAGCTCGTGCCGTGAGGTGTTGGGTTAAGTCCCGCAACGAGCGCAACCCCTGTTCTTAGTTGCCAGCACATAATGGTGGGGACTCTAAGAAGACTGCCTGCGCAAGCAGAGAGGAAGGAGGGGATGACGTCAGGTCATCATGGCCCTTACGCCCAGGGCTACACACGTGCTACAATGGTGCATACAGAGGGTAGCAAGCTGGTGACAGTAAGCCAATCTCAAAAAGTGCATCTCAGTTCGGATTGAAGTCTGCAACTCGACTTCATGAAGTTGGAATCGCTAGTAATCGCGCATCAGCAACGGCGCGGTGAATACGTTCCCGGACCTTGTACACACCGCCCGTCAAGCCATGGGAGTCGGGAGGACCTGAAGATGGTTGCCGTTAAGGCGCTGTCTAGGGTTAAACTGGCGACTGGGGCTAAGTCGTAACAAGGTAGCCGTACCGGAAGGTGCGGCTGGAACACCTCCTTTCTGGAGTAACTTGTTCCTGTTACTTATCCCAAAGGCTCAAGAGGGGTCGTCATCAAAATCTATTCAAAAATATTGAAGTTTAGTGGCTAGTGATTAGTGGCTAGTGGTTGGTTAAAAGACCAAGCACCAGGCACACTGCACCAGACACTAAGGAAAGTGCCAGGGGCTTGTAGCTCAGGTGGTTAGAGCGCTACACTGATAATGTAGAGGTCCGTGGTTCGAGTCCACGCAGGCCCACAAATGGCTGGGAATGCGAGGAAAGAGAAGGAACGGAAGTTTCCCAGTGGAAAGACGTGAGACAGGAGATTTGAGACAGGAGATTTACTCACTACTCAATACCCGGTGCTCACTACGAAAAATGGGGGATTAGCTCAGCTGGCTAGAGCGCTTGATTTGCATTCAAGAGGTCATCGGTTCGACTCCGATATTCTCCACAGGAATGAGGAAAGGAGCTTGATTTGCATTCAAGAGGTCATCGCCGGAAGGCCGACCCGTTCGACTCCGATATTCTCCACAAGGAAGCAAGAGTCAGGATTCAGGACCGCGTCGGCGGCCGACCAAGAATCAAGACCAGGCAAAAGGAAATGAGTAGAACGAAAGGTTCTGCTTCGATTGAAAAACAAAGACACAGATAGATTAAAGGGTAAGCCTTTATTTATCACTACTTAGTAGCATGATGCGATTATTGGATGAGCCATCTCAATACTCAATACTCATGACTCACTACTAAAGAAGAGTTCATTGACATATTGGAATAAGAGTAGAAATAGACAAGAGCATTAATAAGAAGCTCATTTACTTGTTGTAAATGTAAAGCAACAGAAGAAAGTAAATAAGGGCGTATGGAGGATGCCTTGGCTCTCAGAGGCGAAGAAGGACGTGATAAGCTGCGATAAGCTGCGGGGATTGGCACATACGATGTAATCCGCAGATTTCCGAATGGGACAACCCAGCTACTTGAAGAGTAGTTATCCCCGATTTATCGGGGAGGCAAACCCACTGAACTGAAACATCTAAGTAAGTGGAGGAAGAGAAAACAATAGTGATTGCGTAAGTAGTGGCGAGCGAACGCGCAGAAGCCCAAACCAAACCCGTTACGGCGGGCTTGGGGTTGTAGGGCTGCAACATCTGCTTAAAATTGAACTGGAATGTGTTGGAAAGCACAGCCGTAGAGGGTGATAGTCCCGTACAGGTAAGGTTTTAAGTAGTAGCAGTACCCTGAGTAGGGGGGGACCGGAGAAATCCCCTCTGAATCTGCCGGCACCATCCGGTAAGGCTAAATACTCCTGAGAGACCGATAGCGAACTAGTACTGTGAAGGAAAGGTGAAAAGTACCCCGAATAGGGGGGTGAAATAGACCCTGAAACCATACGCTTACAAGCGGTCGGAGCGGATTTGTTCCGTGACGGCGTGCCTTTTGCATAATGAGCCTACGAGTTACTCTTCACTGGCAAGGTTAAGGTTTTCAAGAACCGTAGCCGGAGCGAAAGCGAGTCTGAATAGGGCGTCTGAGTCAGTGGAGGTAGACGCGAAACCTTGTGATCTACCCATGAGCAGGTTGAAGGTTGGGTAAAACCAACTGGAGGACCGAACCAGTAAACGTTGAAAAGTTTTTGGATGACTTGTGGGTAGGGGTGAAAGGCCAATCAAACTGGGAAATAGCTCGTACTCCCCGAAATGCCTTTAGGGGCAGCGTGGGATGATGTCTTACAGAGGTAGAGCTACCAATTGGACTAGGGGGAGTCACATCCTACCAAATCCAGATGAACTCCGAATGCTGATAAGATTAATCCTGCAGTGAGGGTAAGGGTGCTAAGGTCCTTATCCGAGAGGGAAAGAACCCAGACCAACAGCTAAGGTCCCAAAATCTACACTAAGTTGAACTAAGGTGGTCCAGTTGCAGAGACAGCCAGGATGTTGGCTTGGAAGCAGCCATTCATTTAAAGAGTGCGTAACAGCTCACTGGTCGAGCGACAGGGCATCGATAATAATCGGGCATCAAGTGTAGTACCGAAGCTTTGGATTGAAGATTTAATCTTCACTGGTAGGGGAGCATTCTATTCAGCGCAGAAGTTGTGGCGTAAGCCATGGTGGAGCGGATAGAAAAGCAAATGTAGGCATAAGTAACGATAATGCGGGCGAGAAACCCGCACACCGAAAGACTAAGGTTTCCGCAGCAATGCTAATCAGCTGCGGGTTAGTCGGGACCTAAGGCGGAGCCGAAAGGCGTAGTCGATGGACAACAGATTAATATTTCTGTACTGGCTGCAAGAAGTGATGGGGCGACGGAGTAGTGACCCTCCCGCGCACTGACGGAATAGTGCGTTAAAGACCGTAGGTATTGGACCCATAGGCAAATCCGTGGGTTTAGCTGAAAGTTGATAGTACTCCAAGCCTTCGGGCAAGGAGATAGTGGAGCTAATCAGACTTCCGAGAAAACCCTCTAAGCGTTTATCTTGCAGGCACCCGTACCGTAAACCGACACAGGTAGTCGGGGTGAGAATCCTAAGGTGCTCGAGTGATTCATGGCTAAGGAACTAGGCAAAATGGCCCTGTAACTTCGGGAGAAGGGGCGCTTCCTCCGTCAAAGGAGAAGCCGCAGTGAAAAGGCCCAGGCGACTGTTTAGCAAAAACACATGACTCTGCGAAATCGAAAGATGAAGTATAGGGTCTGACACCTGCCCGGTGCTGGAAGGTTAAGGGGGGATGTTAGCCGCAAGGCGAAGCATTGAACTGAAGCCCCAGTAAACGGCGGCCGTAACTATAACGGTCCTAAGGTAGCGAAATTCCTTGTCGGGTAAGTTCCGACCTGCACGAATGGTGTAACGATCTGGGCACTGTCTCGGCCATGAGCTCGGTGAAATTGTAGTAGCGGTGAAGATGCCGCTTACCCGCAACGGGACGGAAAGACCCCATGAACCTTTACTATAGCTTCACATTGACATTGGGTAACTGATGTGTAGGATAGGCCGGAGGCTATGAAGCGGTGTCGCCAGGCATCGTGGAGCCAACCTTGAAATACGGCCCTTTGGTTATCTGATGCCTAACCCCTTTGTGGGGGACAGTGTGTGGTGGGTAGTTTGACTGGGGTGGTCGCCTCCAAAAGAGTAACGGAGGCTTTCAAAGGTACCCTCAGCACGATTGGTAACCGTGCGTGGAGCGCAATAGCATAAGGGTGCTTGACTGTGAGACCTACAAGTCGAGCAGGGTCGAAAGACGGATATAGTGATCCGGTGGTTCCGCATGGAAGGGCCATCGCTCAAAGGATAAAAGGTACTCTGGGGATAACAGGCTGATCTCCCCCAAGAGCTCACATCGACGGGGAGGTTTGGCACCTCGATGTCGGCTCGTCACATCCTGGGGCTGGAGAAGGTCCCAAGGGTTGGGCTGTTCGCCCATTAAAGTGGCACGCGAGCTGGGTTCAGAACGTCGTGAGACAGTTCGGTCCCTATCTGTTGTGGGCGTAGGAAGCTTGAGAGGACCTGATTTTAGTACGAGAGGACCGAATTGGACAAGCCGCTGGTGTATCGGTTGTGCCGCCAGGTGCAGCGCCGAGTAGCTATGCTTGGAAGAGATAAGCGCTGAAAGCATCTAAGCGCGAAACTCCCCTCAAGATGAGGCTTCCCTAAAGGGTCGTTATAGACGATAACGTTGATAGGCTACAGGTGTAAAGGTAGAGATACCATAGCTGAGTAGTACTAATTACCCGAGAACTTCCTTCTGTTGCTGCAAAGCTTCTTATTAATCTTCTTCTCTATTCCACTCTTATCTCAATTATGTTATTTAAGTAATTAAATAAAAGACCATGGCTGTTGGACAACAGACCAGAGGCTTTAAAAATAAAATATTCAGGCTTAGGTAGATGACCGAAGCGCAGTAGATTGAAAAGTGAAATAAAGTAAAAGGTAAAATACCCAATACTCAATACCCACTACTCACTACTAAAAACATGATGGTGATAATTGCGGGACGCGTAGTCCGGGACGCGTAGTCCGGTGGGGCTTACCCACAACACGCAATTAGCCAAAGACATTATGGTGATAATAGCGGCGGGGCTCACCTCTTCCCATTCCGAACAGAGAAGTTAAGCCCGCCAGCGCTGATGGTACTGCCGTAAAAGGTGGGAGAGTAAGTCGTCGCCATTCTACTACAAACCCTTGCATCTTAGGATGTGAGGGTTTTTTTATGGCCAAGAATTTATACCTCTTCCCATTCCGAAAAGAGAACAGCAGCGGCTGCCGGTTAAGCCGGGGGCGCCTAGCCTGCCAGCGCTGATGGTTCCGGGACGCGTAGTCCGGGACGCGCAGTCCGGGATGCATAGTCTGCCGTAAAAGGTGGGACCGCCTAGGTGCGGCCGGCTAGGTGCGGCCGGCTAGGTGGGGGAGTGGGGCCGCCCAGGCATGTCGCCGCCATTCTACTACATAAACCCTTGTACTGAAAAGTAGGAGAGTTTTATTAGGCCTTCTTTCCGAACGGGACAAATACTTTCCCTCCAAACCTTTGCTTTCTTTTCAATTTCTGGCGCTCCTTTTCTTTACCTCCTTTGTTTTAGCTCCAGTTTATCAAGGAACTTGTCTTTTTTATGCTTCGCAGGAATGGACATCACTTACAAATCCAAATAACCAAAAAAGTGAGGCAAGCCACCGCATTCGTATCTGAAAAGAGAAGAATCAGTAGGAGTGGCAGTTGGAGAATAATAATCAGGCCAGAAATGGTGCATGCGCTTTGTTTCTTACCCCATTGGCTGCTTTTCTTAGAAGATAAGTGCAGAGGAATAGAATAATTTGGGATGCAGAGAGTTAAATTTAAGCATCTGTTAAGCAAAAAAGCAGATGTTGTTTTACCCTTGATGCTTATTTTATATTTTTACACTTAATGAGCTTTCTACAACCTGCTTTTCTGTGGGGCCTGCTGGCCCTTGCCATTCCTGTAATCATCCATTTATTCCATTTCCGGAAGGCAAAGAAGGTCTATTTCAGCAATACCCGATTTTTACAATCCATAAAAAAAGTAAGCCAGTCGCAGCTTCGGCTCAAACATTACCTAATCCTGGCTGCCCGCTTGCTCTTTATTGCCTTTCTGGTAATCACCTTTGCTCAGCCCTTTATTCCGGCAGCCACTGGCCTCAGTAATTCGCGCTGGATTGATATTTACCTGGATAACTCTTACAGTATGTCCAATCAGGTGGCAGAAGATTTGAACGGATTAGATGCTGCTGTGCAAATAGCCAATGAATTAGTCGCCGCTTTTCCTGCAGGCGCCCGCTTCAGGTTATTAACGAACGATTTCTCTGCCAGTGCACAAGCCTATGTTTCTGCAGAAACTTTAACAGACCGTTTAACAGAAGTGGGTTACAGCAGTATTAACAGGAGCATAGAAGAAGTACAAAATCGCCTGAAGGTGATGCCGGTTGGAATGGGGAAGGAAGAAAAGGATGTTTTCTTTATTTCTGACTTTCAAAAGCATAACCTTCAGGGAGCCCCTTTGGAAAGTCGGGAGGATAGCCTGTTGCAGCAATACCTTTTACCCATAAGTTTCCGGAACAATGCCAATATTTTCGTTGATACGGTATTTCTTGAAAAGCCTGTTATTTTCTCTGCAGCCGACAATACCATCCATGCCGTATTGGCAAATGCCGGCAATGAGGGCGTGGAAAATATGCAGCTAAGCTTGTCTGTAAATGGTTTGCAGGTTTCTAACGGAACGATAAGTATTCCGGCAAAGGGCCAGGCAGAGATGAGTTTTCAGCTGAACTTCCCTCTTCAGCAGTCTAACCAGGTGGTGCTTTCTTTCCAGGAGTTTCCCTTAACCTTCGATAATGAGTTTAACTTTGTTATCAGGCAGGCCGGAAAGGTAAATATTGTGGAAGTAAAGAATAACCCTGGCCCAACTGCTATTGCCAAAGTATATGGCGATACCAGCTCTTTTGTGCTTAACTCTTACCAGGCAGCCAATCTCGACTACGGGGCCTTGCAATCTGCCGACCTGGTGGTAGTAAATGGACTGGCACAAATAGATGCTACCCTGGAAGCTGCCCTGCTGGAATATAAAAATGAAGGAGGCAGTTTACTTTTTATTCCAGCAGAAGAAGGACTTCCACAAACCGCGGGGCTTTTATCCAGTTCTCTTGCCGTACAGCCCGCCAGCCTGCAGGAACAGGTACGACTGGCGCCCCTGGCCCTTGAGCTCCCTTTCTTTGATGGAATCTTTGAAGAGGAACAAAACACTTTTGATATGCCGAGAGCACGGCCTGTGGCAAGCTGGAATGGCAGCCGCGAAGATTTACTTCGACTGCAATCCGGGGGGCCTTTTCTTAGCCAAACCAATGAGGTTTACCTGCTAAGCTCACCACTTAATCCGGCGTTCACCAACTTTCAGCAGCATGCACTGTTTGTGCCCGTTATGTACAAAATAGCTTTTAATAGTCTGGAGTTAAATAATAGTTTATATCAAAGCACCAACGATAACTTTATAAGCCTGCAGCTCGATGGTTTGCAAGGCGACCAGGTGTACAAACTGCGGCAGGGAGAAGAAATTCTGATTCCTGACCAAAGAGTAAACAACCGCTTCCTGCAAATGGAACTTCCTTCTTATGTAGTTCAGCCCGGCTTTTATGAATTATTTTCCGGCGAAGAAAGCCTTTATCAGTTAGCTTTTAACCACGATACGCAGGAATCGCTTATTAACCAGCTGACTACCGAAGAACTTGAGCAACTAGCAAGCACAAATGAACGCCTGGAGCTGATAAGCCAGCTGGATAATAACAATTTGCGGGCGAGTGTGGAAGAGAAATTTAAAGGCGAAGCTTTGTGGAAGTGGGCCTTATTATTAGCTTTGTTGTCGCTTCTGGCAGAAGTACTTCTAATCCGATTGCTAAAATGAATATATCCATCAAAAACGTACGGATAGCCGCCAAAGGCTTTGATGCACAGGCTAGCTACCATGTATTTATTAAGGATGGGAAAATTGCGCAGCTTGCAAAGCAGCCACTGCTGATAGCTGCCGATGTGGAAGTGGATGGGGCCGGCAGCTGGCTGTCGCCGGGCTGGTGCGACCTGCGCGCCAATTTCTGCGACCCGGGGCTGGAGCATAAAGAAGACCTGGAAAGTGGTGCTCTGGCAGCTGCCGATGGCGGTTTTACTGCTGTGGCGCTATTGCCCAATACCCAGCCTGTTTTGGATTCTAAAAAAGGAATTCGTTACATAACTGGCGGCAATGCCGGGAGACTAACACAGCTATACCCGCTGGGGGCCGTAAGCATGGAGGCCAGGGGTGAGGAGCTTTCAGAAATGATAGACCTTTGGAAAGCAGGGGCAGTAGCCTTCTCTGATGGTACTCACCCCATAACCAACAGCAATTTAATATTAAAGGCCCTCCAATACCTCCAGTTATTCAATGGACTGCTTATGAACCAGGCAGTAGAAGGGAGCCTGGTAAAAGGAGGGCAAATGCATGAAGGCATTAACAGCACGCTGCTGGGAATGAAAGGAATGCCATCGCTTGCAGAAGAAATGGCTATTGCCCGGGATATTCGCCTGTTACAATATGCGGGCGGGCGAATGCACTTCAGCTGCGTTTCAACAGCGGCGGGTCTGGAACTTATCCGAAAGGCAAAAAAAGAAGGCCTGGCCATAAGCTGCGATGTGGCCATTGCTCAGCTACTGTTTACAGATGAGGTTCTTTTCGATTTTGATTCAAATTATAAGGTATCTCCTCCGCTGCGGACCGAAAATGACCGCAGGGTTTTAATTGAAGGGTTGAAAGATGGAACCATCGATGCCATTGTTTCCGACCACCAGCCGCAGGATACGGAAAGCAAGAAGCTGGAGTTTGATTTAGCCGAGTTCGGTATGATTAACCTTCAGACACTTTTTGCCAGCCTTTGTTCATTGGGAGAATTTGATGCGGCCCTAATAGAAGAAAAGCTTTCGCGGGCACCACGCCAAATTTTGAGTTTGCCGGCCATTGAAATTAAAGAAGGCGCAGAGGCCAATCTTACCCTTTTTTCGATGGACCATCAATGGAATTTCAACGAGAGTACCAATTTATCAAAGGGTGTAAATTCACCCTTCCTGAATAAAGAATTAAAAGGAAAAGCGCTGGGAGTTATTGCCAATGGCAGGCACCAGTTTAATGAAAGTGTAGTGGTAAAGGCAAATGGATAAATCGCAGCTCTATAAAGTACCCCTGAAATACGGTTTGGCCGGCGGATCCATTTCCATTGTCCTGTTTTTGACTCTTTATTTTTCTGAAGGAGATCCACTGTCGAATATTCGTATATTTGACTTTATTCTTATTCCCCTCTTTGTTTTCTTTACCGTAAAAGAGCTACGCGATTATAAGTACAATGGTAAACTCCTGTACTGGCAGGGAATGACGGCAGGCTTTGTATGTTACCTGCTTATTGCTATAATATCGGCTATTACCATTTGGATTTTTCTTGCCATTGTTGATCCGGCTCTTTTTGTTGCACACAAGCAAGAAAATATTGCTATATTGACAAACGAATCAGCAAAGTGGATTGAACAACTGGGGCAGAAAGGGTACAATAAAACCCTGGCTGATCTGGATACGGTTACGCCCTTCTCCCTTGCAGCCGATGATTTCCTGAAAAAGCTGCTGGTAGGTCTCTTGCTGACGACAGTAATTGCTATTTTCTTTAAACGTACTTAACAATGGAAACAACAACCTCTTCTTACCAAGCAACTCCCCACACACAGCCCAGCACCTGGTCTGTAGGGGTAAAAGGCGGTATCTATACCGGCCTTATCTTTGTAATCTTTACTCTCCTAATGTACATTACGGAGCTGGAAGCCTTGCAAAAAGCAAATACCATTTTTACTCTTATAAGCTTAATTATAGGAATATGGTTAACCCATAAAGCTTTTAAAGAGCAGGGAAACGGGTTTATGAGCTATGCCCAGGGGCTTGGTTTAGGAACTATTTTAGGCCTGATTTCCGGTGCACTGAACGGTTTTGTGGCACTTCTCTACCTTTCCTTTATCGATACCGCTTTTATGGAGCGGCAGGCAGAAAAAGTAATTATTCAACTGGAAGAGCAGGGGATGTCAGATGCTCAGATTGACCAGACCATGCAGTTTATGGAATATACCATGAATCCGTTTGCTATCTTCTTTATGTCAATGTTCCTTTCAATGTTTTTTGCTTTTCTGGTGTCGCTGATAGTATCTGCATTTACAAAAAATACAGACCCTAGCCTGGAGTACTAAAAAATTTATGAGGAAAGAAACGGATATTTCGGTACTTGTACCGCTTTATAACGAAGAAGAATCACTACCAGAATTATGCCAGTGGATAAGCCGTGTGATGAAAACACACGGCTTTACTTATGAAGTTTTGTTGGTCGACGATGGCAGTACCGACCGCAGCTGGCAGGTGGTGGAAGAAATTTATTCAGGCAATCCTCATGTAAAAGGAATACGCTTTAACCGGAATTACGGCAAGTCTGCTGCGCTAAATACGGGCTTTAAAGCAGCAAAAGGCAGAGTGGTTATTACCATGGATGCCGACCTGCAGGATAGCCCGGATGAAATCCCCGGCTTGTACCGGCTAATTACGGAAGGGGGCTATGACCTGATTTCGGGCTGGAAAAAAAAGCGCTACGACCCCATCAGTAAAACAATTCCCTCTAAGTTTTTTAACTGGGTAACGCGTAAAATAAGTAAAATTCACCTGCACGATTTTAACTGTGGCCTCAAAGCCTACCGCTCAGAAGTGGTGAAGCACATTAATATTTATGGCGAAATGCACCGCTACATTCCGGTAATAGCCAAATGGCGTGGCTTCGACCGTATTGGAGAAAAAGAGGTGGAACACCGGGCGCGAAAATATGGGAGTACCAAATTCGGGCTGGAACGCTTTGTGTTCGGCTTCCTCGATTTGCTGTCTATTACCTTTGTTTCCAAATTTAAGCAGCGCCCTATGCACTTTTTTGGTTCATTAGGAACCCTTTCGTTTATACTGGGCCTTGTTATTACCCTCTGGATTATTGGGAACAAACTCTTTCACATTTTCTTAAAGCACCAGACGCCAATCCGCGAAGTTACCGACCAGCCACTTTTCTTTCTGGCTTTGGTTGCGCTTATTATTGGCGTGCAGTTGTTCCTGGCAGGCTTTCTGGCCGAAATGATGACCATGAACACGGCTAAAAAGCGGGATTATTTAGTAATAGAACGCATAGGAATAAAGTAGCCCATGCCCAAATACTCGGTTATTATACCGGTCTATAACAGGCCCGGAGAGCTGGATGAGCTGCTGGAAAGCCTCAGCAAACAAGCCTATAAAGACTTTGAGGTAATTGTGGTGGAGGACGGCTCCAGCCTTAAAGCAGATCATCTTGCCAAAAAGTGGGAGAAAGAACTCCAGCTTCGTTACTTTTTCAAAGAAAACACCGGCCAGGGCTTTAGCCGTAATTTTGGCTTTGAAAATGCTGAAGGAGATTACCTCCTGGTATTTGACTCAGACTGCCTAATTCCGCCGCATTATTTTGAAGCGGTTGAGCAGCAACTCGAAAAGGAAAAGCTCGATGCCTGGGGAGGACCTGATAGGGCACATCCGGGCTTTACTCCCTTGCAAAAGGCCATTAGCTACAGCATGACTTCCCTTTTTACTACCGGAGGGATAAGGGGAGGTAAAAAGCGATTAACTGCCTTTCATCCACGGAGCTTTAATATGGGCATTTCCCGCAAAGTATGGGAGAAAACAAAGGGCTACATTATTACCCGTATGGGAGAGGATATTGAATTTAGTATCCGGATTATTGAATCTGGCTTTAAAACCGGGCTTATTGAAGATGCCTTTGTATACCATAAGCGGCGCACCAGCCTGCAGCAGTTTTATAAGCAATTACATTTCTTTGGAAGGGCCCGTATCAATATTTCCCGCTTTTATCCTTCTGAGCTAAAGGCTGTGCATGCCTTCCCTGCCGCTTTCGTGGCTGGCATTTTAATTCTGTTATTGCTCCCCCTGTTCAGCCTCAAGCTTTTTGGCCTTGCCAGCTTATTGCTCCTGTTCTATTTCCTTCTTATTTTCATTGATTCAAGCCTGCAGAACGAAAGTGTGCGCGTTGGAGGCCTGAGCATTGCGACAGCATTTGTACAGCTGTGGGCGTATGGAATTGGTTTTTGGGAGGAGCTGGAGCGAAAGCTTCGCGACAACAATAATCAATAAAAACTTCTATAGCGGGCGGAATGCGCCCATTTTTGGCAATTAAATCATAAAAAAGGCTGTTAAAGTTTCAGCCTTATAAAATGGTCCATCGGGAAAAACCGCTTGACAGTTAAGTTGAAGTTTCATTCTGCCAAAAGCAGGCAGCGCTTATTCAGCATTTCCGCCCTCCTGTTGTACCATGCAGGCTCCGTGAATAGTTTCCAGCTTACTTTTTCTCTACATAAAAGATGATTTCATCTTTTGGCAGGGCAAAACGTTCCACTTCTGTAGCAGGGAGCTCATCGGTATAATGATTCTCCTCTACCTTAAACCCTGCGGCGGCTAAGCGGCTGCCATAGTCTTTCCCATACAGGCGAACGTGGTCGTTCTGGCCAAAAGCTTTCTCCCGTGCGGCCGGAGAGGTTATACTGGCGTCTTCATAGGTTTTTTCCGGTAGGGGGTAGAAGAGCGGGATTTGAATAATACCCCAGCCTCCGGGCTTAAGTACGCGGTAAATTTCGCGCATGGCCAGTGCATCGTCGGCTACGTGCTCCATAACATGGTTGCAGAAAACCACATCGAAGGAAGCCTCCGGAAAGGGAATCGCATGAATATCCATTTTTACCTTTGCCAGAGGCGATTCAATATCGGCGGTTATGTACTCCAGGTTAGACTGCCGCTCGAACAGGTCGATAAAGCATATTTCAGGAGCCACATGCAGGACTTTGAGGGGAGCAGTAAAAAAGTTGGTTTTTCGCTGCAGGAAGAGATACATGAGCCGGTGCCTTTCCAGGGCAAGGCAATTCGGGCAAAGGGCATTTTCCCTGGCCTTCCGTCCGTAAGGTAGAAATTTGCGAAAATGCTTTGTGCATACGGGGCATTCCACCTTGTTGCCCTGGTAGAAAAGCGACAGGCCTTTTACCACATGGTGACTGACCAACTGTAAATAGCGACGGGGAACTTTGCGGATAACCAGGCTAATGATGTTCTTAATCATGCCTGCAAATATACCAATTAAGGGGGGATCCTAAAATATTAAAGCCGCTTGTATAAATCTTAACAATAATTAATAGCTAAGCTAACCGAATTCCCAGTTTAATTTTTTATTATTGGCTTTCTTTATTTGAATATACCTGTGAAAAAAGAGGAAGTTTCTCTCTTTATACCTAAAAAGTTAGTTTGTTATGAATAAAAAGAACGGGCTCCTGTTGCTGGTCCTGGGCATTGTGGTTGTGCTGGGTTTATTTATTTACTTTGGCAATAGCCAGGCCAGCGATGAAGATGAGCTATTGGCTACGGTAAACCTCGGCGAATTTAAAATTGAAATAACCACTTCGGGTGAGCTTGAAGCTAAAAACTCAACAGAAGTTAAAGGGCCTAACGGGCTGCGCCAGGCCCGCTTGTGGCAGGTAAACATTGAGGATATTGTTAACGAAGGCACAACGGTTAAAAAAGGAGACTATGTGGCCCGCCTCGATCGTTCTGAGCTGCAGGACAGGATTAATGAGCGACAGAATGCTTTGCAGCAAAGCCTGTCGAAATATACCCAAACCAAGCTCGATACCGCCTTGACCCTTAGGGAAGCACGCGACCAATTGGTAAACCTGGAGTTTGCAGTAGAGGAGCGGCAGCTTGTGGTGGAACAGTCGCAGTACGAGCCACCGGCAACAATAAAGCAGGCCGAAATAGATTTGGAAAAGGCGCGCCGCGCTTTTAAGCAGGCCAAACAAAACTACCAGTTGCAACGCCAAAAAGCCGTGGCTCAAATGCAGGAAGCGGCTGCCAAATTAGCCGAAGACCAGAACGAGGCAGACTTTCTTGAGAAGCTGGCCAACCAGTTTGTAATTACTGCCCCGGAAGACGGAATGGTGATTTACAAAAGAGAGTACAATGGAAAAAAACGTGCTGCAGGCTCAACCGTAGGCGCCTGGGACCCGGTGGTAGCCACCTTGCCCGACCTTTCAAAAATGTATTCTAAAACCTATGTAAACGAGGTAGACATCCGGCAGGTAAAAGAAGGACAGCCCGTACGGATTGGCCTCGATGCCTATCCTGAAAAGCGCCTTACTGGTAAAGTAGTTAGCGTAGCCAATGTAGGAGAGCAAAAACCGAATTCCGATGCCAAAGTATTCGAGGTAAATATCGAGGTTTTTGAAGCCGACACTACCTTGCGCCCCGCTATGACTACCAGCAACGATATTGTGGCTGATGTAATTTCCGACGCCCTGTTTGTACCCCTGGAAAGCCTGCACAACCAGGGCGATAGTCTTTCGTTTGTGTATCTCCGCCGGGGAATGGACATTAGCAGACAACAGGTAAAAGCCGGAAAGGCCAATGCCAACGAAATAGTAATTACAGAGGGGCTGAAAGAAGGTGACCAGGTGTACCTTTCGGTGCCACAGCAGGGAAAAGATCGCCCCATTGTTTTTTTGGAAAAGAAGGCAAATAAAGGCCAAGCTTTAACCAACGCAGGAGAATGAAGAAGAAAGACTGGGCTAACTTTTATATAGCACTCGATGCACTGCTGGCCAACAAGCTGCGCTCGGTCCTTACCGGGCTGGGAATTATTTTTGGCGTATCTGCAGTAATCGCCATGCTGGCAGTTGGCAATGGCGCACAGCAGGAAATTCTGGAACAAATTAAACTGGTGGGGGTGAATAACATTGTAGTCACCCCGGTATATGAGCAAACAGAGGAAGAGGTAGAGGAAAAAGCAACCTCTTCGGGAAAAAAGCAATTTTCTCCCGGCCTTACCATGCTCGATGTAGAAAGCCTGAAAAAAATCATTCCATCTATTACACGTTTAAGTCCGGAAGTGCTCCTGGAAACCTATATAATCAAAAACGGCGTCCGTCGTTCGGCTAAGTTGGTTGGAGTGGAGAATGATTATTTTGAGCTTGCTAACTTTAACCTTTCATCCGGTCGTTTTTTTAATGAGCACCAGCTGGAAAAGGGAGAGCCGGTATGTGTAATTGGAAAAGGACTGCAGTCCCGCTTTTTCAGCCAGGAAGATCCTATAGGGAAAATGATTAAGGTAGGACCGCACTGGTTAAAGGTGGTGGGAGTGTTGGAGCCGCGGGTAATTTCAAAAAAGAGTATCGAGAACCTGGGCATCCGCGATTATAATATGGATGTATATACCCCGCTAAAAACTGTGCTCATTCGCTACAAAAACCGGGCGCTGATAACCGATGCCATGTTGCAGCAGGGAAAAGGAGACTTTGGTGGAGGAATGATTATTATAGAAAGCGGTGGCGACGGAAAAGATGAAGAAAGCAAGCCTGCTGTAAACTACCACCAGCTCGACAGGGTAGTGGTGCAGGTAGGAGCAACCGGGCAGCTAAATGCAACCGCCGATGTAATTGCCCGTTTGCTGGAGCGCCGCCATTATGGAATGGTTGATTTTGAAATTACCATTCCGGAACTGCTCCTTAAGCAGCAACAGCGAACCAAAAAAATATTTAACATCGTATTGGGGGCTATTGCCGGTATTTCTCTGCTGGTAGGCGGTATTGGTATTATGAACATCATGCTGGCTTCTGTGCTGGAACGCATAAAGGAAATCGGCTTGCGGCTTTCCATTGGCGCAAAAAAGAAGGATATCGTCCTGCAATTCCTGTTCGAAGCGGTAATGATTAGCATTACCGGGGGGATTATAGGCGTAATCCTGGGCATTAGCATGGCCATGGTTATATCCAGTATTGCCGAAATACCCACCATTATTTCAATTAGTTCTGTACTTATTTCTTTTGGCGTAGCCGCAGCCGTTGGCCTTATTTTTGGCATTGCACCGGCCCGTAAAGCAGCAAGCCAAAACCCCATATCCTCTCTCCGTTATGAATAAATATGCTATCGCTTTGCTTCTGCTGGCAGTTCTGGCAAGCTTCAGTGCGCCGGCTTTTGCTCAGCAGAACCAGCTAAGCCTGTACAGGGTAGTTGCCCTGGCTAAAGAACAATCGCCTGCCGCGCTGCAGGCAGCTACCATTAAAGAAAATTATTACTGGCAGTACCGCACCTACCTGTCGAATTACAAGCCACAGCTGGTGCTCGATGGGCGCGAGGAATTTAGCAGGGAAGTAGTGCCTACCCGCCAGAACGATGGTACCTATGCTTTTCCGCAGGTTAACCAGAATTTCGGTACCCTGGCCCTCTCCCTTGAGCAGCAAATAGGATTTACAGGCAGTCGCATCTTTCTTACGTCAAGTTTGCAACGCTTCGATAACTTTTACACCGGCGAAAAGCAATACAGCGGCAACCCGGCTTTTATAGGCTTAACTCAGCCCATATTTGCCTACAACGGCCTTCGCTGGGATAAAAAAATTGAGCCACTTCGATTTGAAGAGTCGCAGAAAAAATATGTGCAGGACATGGAAGCTATTTCGGGCAGGGCAACGGACCTTTTTTTCGATTTGCTGCTGGCCCAGGTAAGCCTTGAAATTGCTCGTAAAAACCAGCACAACAACGACACCATTTATAAAATTGCCGAAGGGCGGTATAACCTGGGGAAAGTATCTGAAGGGGAACTGCTGCAGCTGGAGCTTACCCTCATGCGTGCACGCCAGCAGGTAGCCCAGGCACGGCTGGAGTTGCAGACTAACGCCCTGCGGCTCAAATCTTATATTGGTTTAAACAGTGGCGACACCATTAGCCTGATTCCTCCGGCCGAAATACCTGCTTTTGGGGTGGATGAGGCAGTGGCCATTCAGGAAGCCAACCTTAACAGGCAGGAGGCCGTGGCTTTTAAGCGGCAGCAGCTGGAAGCCGAAAGAAACCTGGCACAGGCCCGCCGGAGCGGAGGGTTAAATGCCGATTTAACGGCGACTTTTGGTTTAACCAACCGGGGCCTAGCTTTAACCGATGTGTATCAAAGTCCCGACGACCAGCAGGCGGTTATGTTTAACTTTAGCGTTCCGCTGGTCGACTGGGGGCGGCAGCGCTCCAGGGTTAAAACAGCAGAAGCCAATCAGCAGCTGATAGAATATACAGTGGCCCAGGAACAGATAAACTTTGAGCAGGAAATATTTACCCAGGTAAAGCTTTTTGAAATGCTGCGCGACCAAACCGTAATAGCCGAAAAGAGCGATAACATTGCCCAACGCCGCTACGAACTTTCAAAAAACAGGTACCTCATTGGCAAAATAAGCATTACCGATTTAAATATTGCCATGCAGGAAAAAGATGAGGCCCGTCGCAGCTACATTGCAGCCCTGCGCGATTTCTGGACTGCCTATTATCGCCTACGTGAGCTTACCCTCTTTGACTTTCAGCAGAATATTCCTATTCTGGCCGGTTAGGCGAATGCAAAGTTGTGGCAGGTATTTCGTATTTTTGCAGGATGAGAGCCTTGCTGATTGGATGTTTACTAGTAGTTTGTACCCTGAGTGCCTTCGGCCAAAAGGACACAAAAAAGCCGCCTGCGTCTTCGAATACCAGTATGGACGCCTGGGTGGATAGCCCGCCGGAAGGAGAGAAGAATTACCTGACGATTCTGAAGAGAAATACCCGGGGCACCGGAATAGGGAACAAATGTGTGGAAGACCAGACCATGAAGATGGGATTCCGGTATATGCTGGTGCCAAAGCAAGGCCCTGGGAGCCGTTCAGGGGCCGGTGTGCTGCTGCATAACGCCGGTGCAAAATTCCTTTTGTTTTTTAGGAATGGTCCTTTATGGACTGTTCGGCTGAAAAAAAAGGTAAAGGAATGTCGACGAAAAACAGGCGATTATATAGGGTAGTAATAGGAATAGGCTGATTGATTGTTAAAGATTTGATAATGATGATTCGACAAAGTAATTATGTGGAATCGCTAATTTTGTCAGGAGTAATTTCCACTTCCTACTCTTTTGTAAAACAAATTTTTTTGAGCCGGTTAAGAAAAACCGGCTCTTTCTGTTTTTATCTCTGTATTATACCAAACCATCCAAACTATTCTCAATAAAAGGCGTTTTCTACCTGGTGCCTGGCCTGCATTTGCTATGGGGCAATCCTGTGCAACTGATTTACCTTTATGCCATTTGCCATTAAACAAAAATGCCCGGCGCCGTTAGCTTTTAAATTCAGGATTTTAGTACTATTATTGAAGTGAAAACATAGCACCTCCATGTGGAAACAGGTAAACTCAATGAAATAAAGCAGGAAGACTGGCAGGAAAAGAAGCCTAGGCTGAGTTGGGCAATTATTGAGGCAGTAAGCAGTGTGATAAACCATGCGACTGGTAAAGTTCCTGCCTGCCTGCCAGCGGGTTTTTCCACTTCCGAAACAGGAGAAAATCCCGAACAGCTGGCCATGGTGGTTGCTTATACCCGTCTTTATGTTGAAGAACCTGAAATGGTTACCAGCCGGCATAAAAAAATGCTCCGCAAAGCCTTCTCCTATGAGCAGATTCAGGACCTGAACGAGCTTATTAAAAAGATGATCCAATAAGCCTCTTCTTACAATTCCATCGCTTAAATAATCAGCAATTATTTATTGTAGGGGAGATAACTGCAGCGGAGCTCCCATAGCAGTAAGTCCAACATTCTCTTTAGATTATTTTTACAAATATATGTTCAGGTTCTGGGAAGCTTGTGCTTGTTTATTTATTCCTGCTCCGGATAGGTGTCGAGGTCGGGACCTCCTCCTAATGGATAGTCAATAAAATCCTGTGGTCGGATCATAAAGTAATCCTCCGCAAAAGGGTTGACAAAACCGAGTTTCTGGTAATAATCAAATAACTGGTACCGCGCCTTTTCATAGTCTGCTTCCATTAGCGGATATTCCATGCTTGTTTGCCACTCGGGGTTTCCCAGGAAGTCGTCCGACTCATATTGGAGAGGGTAGGCCTTGGCAACGACCAATCCACAACTGGCATAGAATTTCTCTATCAGGTTTCCAATCACCAGTTTTCCAATTCCCTTTTTTCGGTAAGCAGGTAGTAACTCCAGGCGCTCAAGGAAACAAACATCATACTGAAGAGGCGGTTCATAATCGTAATAAGCCTCAATTTTGTCCCAGTAATCAATTCCTTCTGTAATATCAAAAAGCGATTCGGCCATTTCCAGAATAGAGGCGGAGGCATCCATTACATAGTACAAAGGATAACCTTTGTCCATTGCCAGGCTAAAATGGAGCAGGCTCAGCTTTCCCTGTCCAATTTTTTCGGCAGGATTTCCATGGCTGTTCAGTATCCGGATATCCAGAAGAACCTCTGTTACATAATCTTCAGGTTCCTCTGCCAGCGAATTAGCCTGAGGAAAGCTGGTAAAAGAGTAAGTAATAGCGATGGAAATATCCTCTTCTTTATCTTCGTTTAGCATTGGTAGTCTGTTAACGCATTTAAAAAATAAGAGGGCTTAATTTCTGGTCCTGATCAATATATCCCTGTATAATTATGGGGTGTAATCTTGCGCAGTTCCTGTTTTAGCTCTTCAGAAATTGCAAGCCCATCAATAAAATCACCGAAAGTGCTGGCGGTTATTTTCTCATTCTTTCGGGTAAGGGCTTTAAGCTGTTCGTAAGGATTTTCTATCCCTTCGCGTCGTAAAACTGTTTGAATGGCCTCGGCCACCACAGCCCAGTTATCTTCCAGGTCGGCATCAATGGCCGCTTTATTCAGCTGGAGTTTTTGCAGGCCTTTTTCGATAGAAAGTGCCGAAAGCAGCGTATGAGATAGGGGCACACCAATGTTGCGAAGTACCGTAGAGTCGGTAAGGTCGCGCTGCAGGCGGCTTACCGGCAGTTTGGCTGCCAGGTGTTCAAAGAGCGCATTGGCAATACCAAGATTCCCCTCGGCATTTTCGAAATCAATAGGGTTTACCTTATGAGGCATGGCCGAAGAGCCTACTTCTCCTTCTTTAATGCGCTGGGTAAAGTAGCCCATGGAAATGTACTGCCACACATCGCGGCTAAAGTCGATAAGGATGGTGTTAATGCGCTTCAGGTTGTCGAAAGTGGCAGCCAGGAAGTCGTAATGCTCAATTTGGGTAGTCGGGTGGCTGCGTTTCAGTCCAAGAATGTTGTTTACAAAGTCGTTGCCGAACTCCACCCAGTCTGTTTCAGGAAAAGCCACATGGTGCGCATTAAAGTTGCCGGTAGCTCCGCCAAACTTCGCTGCCGAAGGAATTATTTCCAGCATATGGATTTGCTCCTTCAGGCGCACCGCAAAAACCTGGAGCTCTTTGCCTACAGTGGTAGGGGAGGCCGGCTGCCCGTGGGTACGTGCCAGCATGGGCTGGTCGGCCCATTCGCGGCCAAGCAGGCTGATGGACTGCTGCAGTTTTTTTAGCTCCGGAATCAAAATTTCCTGCAGGGCTTCTTTCAGCGAAAGCGGAACAGCAGTATTATTAATGTCCTGCGAAGTAAGGCCAAAGTGGATGAACTCTTTATAGGCGCTCAGGCCGAGCAGGTCGAAATGCTTTTTCAGAAAATACTCAACCGCCTTTACATCGTGGTTGGTGGTCTTTTCTATTTCTTTAATTTCTTTGGCCTCTGCCGTGCCAAAGTTTTTATAAATGAGCCGCAGTTTTTCAAACTCATCCTGCCTGAAATCCTGCAGCTGTGGGAGGGGGAGCTGGCAGAGGGCAATAAAATACTCCACTTCAACCAGCAGGCGGTAGCGTATCAGGCCAAATTCAGAAAAGTAGGGAGAAAGATTCTTTACCTTTTCGCGGTAGCGTCCGTCGATAGGAGATATAGCTGTTAGGGCAGATAAGTTCATGGTTCCTTAATTAAGGCCCAAAAATAAAAGATTCTCTTTACAATGAGTAAGAAAAAACAGAGAATGATAAAGAAGGGGAGCGCTTTTCAGGACATTCCCTAAACAAATTAGCGCGACATTCCTTAAATTTGGTTTTCGGGGCTTTATTTGGCCTGGTAAAGCGGGTATTATTCGTATGCAGGTTTTTCGTGCGGAGAGGGAAAACCTGAAATAATGCAGCGGCCTGTTTTTCGGTCCCCAAAGAAAAGTACGTTTATTGCTTAATATTTCATTCCTTTGTGCCGTATAATAAATGTACAGAAACAGGTAAAGGACCTTTTTTACAATAGTAAAGAATAAACCTGCGCCCGTTCTGTTTGTTGTATTAGCAGATAGTTGCCGCAGCGCCAGGTAAATAAAAAACAGTGCTCTGTAGAATTATCTTCTGTTTTTGGCGATTTGTGTAATTAACCTTTTTAAATAAAAATGGCTTTTAGTTTTTTTAAGAAACCAGCTGCAAATAAAGAAGAGCAGCAAGAAAAAAAGAGTGCCAGTGTAAAATACCATACGCTTAAGGTACGAGAAGTAATTCGGGAAACAGCCGATGCTATTTCTATCGTATTTGAGCAGCCTGAAGAAAAAATACCCTATAAGCCCGGGCAGTTTTTTACGCTTATCCCGACCATAGAAGGTAAACAGGTACGCAGGTCTTATTCTGTTTGCACCTCTCCATTTGTTGATCCGCACCCCGCCGTAACTGTAAAACGTGTAGAAGGGGGCCTGGTAAGCAACTTCTTAAATGATACGCTAAAAGCCGGCGATATGCTGGAGGTAATGGAGCCCATGGGCGTTTTTACCGTAGAGCCTCAGCAGGAGCATAAGCGCCATGTAATTTTACTGGGAGGAGGTAGTGGAGTTACCCCTCTCATGTCTATCGCCAAATCGGTACTGCATATGGAACCCGACAGCCAGGTTTCGCTTATTTATGCTAACCGAAATGAAAACAGCATCATCTTTAAAGGTGCGCTGGATACCCTGCAACAGAAGTACGGAGACCGGTTTCATGTAACACATGTGCTTGAACAGGAGCCTGTTTCCTGGATTTGCCCTACAGGATTGCTAAAGCCGGACTTGCTGAAGGAGCTACTTGCAAAGTTACCCGAAAGTGCCCCCGACTATACCGAATATTATATGTGCGGTCCCGAGGGAATGATGGTGAATGTGGAAGAAACCCTGAAGGAGCTGCAGATCCCGAAAGAGCGTGTGCACCGCGAAAGCTTTGTAGCTGGTAAAACAGCGAAGGTAGAGGGCGCTGCCGATCCGGTAAAAGCTGCCGGCGATGATGTGCCCATAAGCAGGGAAGTTACTGTTATATTAGACGGTGAAGAGCATAAATTTACCGTAGAGCCTGATAAAACCATTCTCGAAACAGCGCTCGATTTAGATATAGACCTTCCTTATTCCTGCCAGAGTGGCCTTTGTACCGCCTGCCGCGGAAAGTGCCTGAGCGGTAAAGTAAAGCTGGATGAAGAAGAAGGCCTCTCTGAATCTGAAATAGATGAGGGCTATGTATTAACCTGTGTGGGCCACCCGCTCACCGACGATGTTGTTATTGAAATAGGTTAAATTAACCTGGACTCTACTTTTTATAAAGGCTTTGCTAAACAATTATGGGGGCAAAGCTTTTCTTTTTTTATACCCTACTAAACCGATTATTTTTATGAGTACGACGAAGGTAGTGATACCCGAACGAAATAAACGCAGCTTTTTGCCTGAAGATTTTAGCGTAAACAGTTGGGACGCCATCCAGCCTTTTTACCAGGAGCTGGAGGAGCGGGAAATAAATTCTGTACAGGATTTAAGGAAATGGTTTCAGGATAGAAGTGAACTGGAGTCGGTGCTGGCCGAAGATATGGGCTGGCGCTACATCCGGATGACCATCGACACCACCAACCAGGAAGCCCGCGATCGGTTTAATTATTTTGTAAGCCAGATTCAGCCAAACATTGCTCCTGAAAGCAACAAGCTCAATGAAAAAGCCGTTTCCAGTCCGTTTATTGATGAGTTAGAGGCGGCAGGCTACCCGGTAATGATCCGGACCCTTAAAACTGATTTGGAAATTTTCAGGGAAGCAAACATTCCGCTGAATACCGAGCTGCAGACCCTTTCGCAGGAGTTTGGAACCATTAGTGGCGCCATGACGGTAGAGATGGATGGAAAGGAGCTGACGCTGCAGCAGGCTGCAGATTTCCTGCAATCAACCGATAGAGCAAAGCGCGAAGAGGCCTACCGGAAAATCACAAGCCGAAGGCTGGAAGATAACTTTAAGCTCGATGAGTTATTCAGTCAGTTGCTGAACCTGCGCCACCGTGTAGCCCTAAATGCAGATTTTGAGAACTACCGGGATTTTATGTTTAAAGCGATGGGGCGCTTTGATTATACCCCAAAAGAGTGTGAAGACTTTCATAACTCTGTTCAGGCCGAAGTAGTGCCCCTGCTAAACCAGGTGGCACAGGAGCGAAAAGAAAAGCTGAACGTAAACCCTTTGCGCCCCTGGGACAAGGCAGTTGATGTGGAAGGCAGGGAGCAGCTACGACCTTTTAAAAACAGCGTGGATTTAACAGAAAAAACCATTCGCGTATTTAGCCGGCTGGACCCTTACCTGGGGCAGTGCCTGCAAATAATGCGCGAAATGGAACACCTGGACCTCGACAGCCGCAAAGGAAAAGCTCCCGGAGGTTATAATTACCCGCTTGCAGAAATTGGCGTGCCCTTCATTTTTATGAATGCCACTTCCACGCTGCGCGACCTGATAACCATTTTGCACGAAGGAGGCCACGCAGTTCACTCCTTCCTTACCCGCGAACTGGAGCTTACCGATTTTAAACATGCGCCTTCAGAAGTGGCCGAGCTGGCCTCCATGTCGATGGAGCTCCTGACCATGGACTATTGGGATGAGTATTTTGAAAAGGAAGAAGACCTGGTACGGGCAAAGAAAGACCATCTGGAGCAGATTATTGGCACCCTTCCCTGGGTGGCCACCATCGATAAATTCCAGCACTGGATTTATACCCACCCTGAACATGACCAGCAGGAACGCAAACTGGCCTGGTTACAAATATTTGAAGAGTTTAGCGATAATGTTACCGACTGGAGCGGCCTCGAAGATGCAAAAGCTTATTTATGGCAAAAGCAACTACATTTATACGAAGTGCCCTTCTATTATATCGAGTATGGAATTGCCCAGCTGGGCGCCGTGGCAGTATGGAAAAACTACAAGGAAAATCCTGAAAAAGGAATGCAGGGGTATTTAAATGCCCTGAAGTTAGGCTACACACAGCCTATCCCTGAGGTATATGAGGCAGCCAACATCCGGTTTGATTTTAGCCGCGGGTACATTAAAGAATTGATGCAGTTTGTGCAGGAGGAACTTGCCAGCCTGTAGGTTCGCTGCTGAGGGGAGATAAAGAGTAAAGAGTAAAAGAAAAGAGCGCCTGCCGGGAATTTTCCGGCAGGCGCTCTTTTTGTGGGTTCAAACCTTTATTCTGAAAGTTGAAACAAATTTCTGCGGCGGGAGAGGCCGGTGGTATCAATTTCGCGAATGTAATCCAGGTTTCCTTCCAGGAAATTGTTGAAATCTTTGGCGTAATTGTCGTAGCGTACCCGGTGAAAGAGAATCCGCTGGTCGGCTGTTTGCAGGCTATCTATCAGAGAAGAAACCAGGGGTACTTTTTCAATGTCGGGGTGGTTTTGAGCATAGTTAATAATGCCTGCTTTTAGAGTGTTAGAGGCAGAGTCGTAGCGATCAATTGCTTCGCTGCTCATACTTTCAGGGCTAAGCTGTACTTCGTAAAGCTGCTGCAGTTGGGCATACAGGCTGTCGTAGCGCTCTTTGTTCACCACAGGCGGACGGCCAAGCTCTTCCAGCACCTGCTTCATGTTATCGAGCTTGTTTTTTTCCTCGGCAACTAATATTTGCCAGCGCGCATCCGTGCTATCATTCAGGCTTATATAGGTTTGGCGGAGAGAGTCTACTTTCGCCTGCTTTTCTTCGCTTATTTTTTCTTCCGTAGCCCGCTGGCAGGCCGAATATGAGGCCGCGCAGAGCAGGGCAATTAAAAAGATTCTTAGCTTTTTTCTCATACACCTAAGGTTGATCAGATCGCCAAGTTAAAACTTTTGACTAAAAATAAAACGATCAAAGGGAGAGATTCTCATACATGGGTGTGGAATTTTTCTACATAAAATCCACATCACAAGGCTTTTTTAATAGGAAAAATTACATTTTATCCTTAAAAATAAGCTTTTGAGCCACGCGTTACAGGAAGTCCCGAGAGCGGAAGGAACGAAAGCGCTAAGTTAATGTAAGTTAAATGGGCTTAAACTGCTCAAATGTTTCTTTACAATCGAAGCAATGGTGTATAGAGCGGCAAAGGGTAGGGCCAAAGGGGGTTTTTAAGTCGGTATTGTGGCTGCCGCAGTTGGGGCATTCTACCTGTTCAAGAATATCGAGGTCGATGATCAGGTTGTGCTTGGGGGGTGGGGCAAGGCCAAAATCCTTCAGTGCTTTGCGGCCTTTTTCGCTAATCATGTTCGAGTTCCATTGGGTGTCGAACGAAACCCGCACCTCCACATCGGCAACTCCATGCTTTGCCAGCACTTCCTTCACATCGGTTTTCATATAGTCTATGGCCGGGCAGCCTACAAAGGTAGGGGTCATTTCTACCTGTACTTTTCCTGCCTGGGAAACCTTTACATCGGTTATAACGCCCAGGTCCTGGAGTGAAAGCACCGGTATTTCCGGGTCTTTCACTTCTTCCAGCCAGTTTAATATGTCTGTTTTGTTATAAACCATAAATTTTTTATTTAAAATGGAAGGTAGAGACCCAAAATTTTGCGTCTCTACGATTTAATATTTTACCATTCTGCTGTAGGGTCTACCCTGAATACTTCTGACATCTCGTCGAGCAGGGGTTGCAGGTATTCCGTATGCTGTCCCTTTCGGCCACCGTAAATCGGGGAAATGGAACCTAAATCGGGCAACTGCAATGCAGTTTGCTCAATGATTTCTTTAATGCGTGCTTCCCAGCGGCTTTGTACTTCTTTTTCTCCGGCAAAAATACCTTCATTTACAAGGTCTTCGGCGTTTTCTGATTCTTCGAAAATGCCCAAAGCAAAAGGAAGTGCCAATTCCAGGCTTTTTTGCAGGCGGCCAATGCTTTCCTCGTTTGCATTGCCCAGCTGCTTTATCCAGGTGTTGGCATGCATTACGTGGTACTTTATTTCTCCTTTTACCTTGCGGGCCAGCTGCGCCAGGGGTTCGTAGCTGCTTTGCGCAAGCATTTCAAAACGAATTAACTCGGCATGGTCGAAGAGAAAGTGCCGGATAAGGCTAAAGTCGTACTCCCCAATAGGAAGCTCCACCAGCTGACAGCAATGAAACTGTTCTGCATTGCGGGTAAAAGCAACAATGTCTGGCTCAGCTTCGCCCAAACTGTGCAGCAGCTCGTACAGTGCCTGGCTCTGGCCTATTTTATCCTGGGCCATCGACGAAAAAGCAATGTCTTCTTCAAGTACAGGGCCAAAACCGGTCCATTCTGAATTTCGGTGGCCGATAATCAGCTGGTCGTCGGCCATTTTGTAAAGTAAGTCTTTGAGTGCCTTGGTATTCATGCCTTATACGTTCTGTTCTTCTTTAAATGCTTTTAATTTGTCTGTTGCCTTATAAGCAATTGCATCCCGGTAACCCTTATCGGAGAGGGTGGACCAGATGTCTTTATCCTCCTCGTCGATAAAGCGTACATCATCGCGCCGGATTAACCAGAGGTTGTAAACAGGCTTGTCTCCCTGGTAAACTTTTTTGGCTTCCCAGGCGGCCTCTTCGAAGGAGCCGGCTTCTACACTGCCTGCATGTACCGTTTGCTTGCCCCGTTTGTTAAGGTGAAAAATCTCATATGCCTCTTTCTGTGCCTTTTTTTCGACAGGCTCCTGAATGAGGTCATATACATCTTCTTTGGCTTCTGTAACAGCGGTGGTTCTTACATTCGCTGTATCGGCCACCGCCAGGCCACTGCAGGTCATGCGGCGGCTGTATTGCTCTTTTGCAAAAATTAGCGCCATATCGATATTGGGCGCATGCACGATGCCTACCTGCTCAAAGGGCTTGCCTTCTTTTTTTTGGGTAAACACCTGGAAGGTAATAAACTGGTTTTCGGTTACCTGTGCAGTGGGTTCCTCCTGTTCCGAAGGAATGCCGAGTCGGGTAACGCGCGGGTCTAGAGACTGTATAATCATGGCTAGGAAATTAAGAAAGGCAGGGCATTCCGGAAGAATTGCCGCTGCCTTTGTAAAAATTTTATGCTAATGGAGTCGTATAGCTCGACTCTTTTTTCATGAGGGCCTGGCGTACCCAACGGCCACGCTCTTCGGCAATACGGCGTACGGCAAGGCGCTCTGTGTTGAGTGGCCCGTCGCCATTAATTACGCGCTTAAATTCTTCCCAGTCAGGTTCGGTGTACTCCCACTTACCGGTTTCTTCATTCTTGCGCAGGTTTTCGTCCGGAATGCTCAGTTTCAGCTCCCAGATTTTTGGTACGTACATATCGAGGAACTGCTGGCGCATATCGTCATTAGTGGCCATTTTCACTTTCCACTTCATAAGCACTTCGGTATGTACCGACATTTTATCGGGCGGGCCAAAAAAGTGCATAAGCGGTGCCCACCAGCGGTTGAGGGCTTCCTGCACCATTTTGCGCTGCTTAGGAGTTCCTGTTGCCAGGTGAATTACCGCATGGTGGCCATACTTCAGGTGGAAAGATTCTTCGGCACAAATACGCTCCAGGGCGCGGCTGTAGGGGCCATAGCTACCTCTGGCAGTTGGCCAGCTGGTTAACGATGGCACCGGCATCTACCAGCCAGGCAATCATGCCGTATCAGCCCAGGTAAAAGCAGGGTAATTAAAAATGTTAGAGTACTTCGACTTACCGTTGATAAGGTCGTTGAGCATATCTTCGCGCGGTTTGCCAAGCGTTTCGGCAGCGCTGTACAGCAACTGCGCATGGCCCACCTCGTCCTGCACCTTGGCCATCAGCGCCAGTTTTCGCCTGAAGCCCGGGGCACGGGTAATCCAGGTGCCTTCGGGAAGGGCACCGATAATTTCGCTGTGGGCATGCTGCTCAATCATGCGAACCAGCTGCTTGCGGTACAGGGCCGGCATCCAGTCTGAGGGTTCTATTTTCTCGCCCCGCTCGATGCGGGCCTCAAATTCGGCCAGTTTTTGCGGGTCTTCCCGTTCCAGTCGTCTTGCTTTGGTGTCTCAAAAATGTTTCCTCCTCCGTACATATCTATTTGATTTAGTTGCGAAATTGTTTCGTTTACTTATTCTGTTTTAGGCCGTTGAGCATTGCAGAGGCCAGTCGTTGTGCCAATTTCTTCGGCTGCATTTGTGGACCGCTGGGTTTAAACCAGTTGGTGGGTCCAGTTAAGGGCCGAAAGAATGGTGAGCACGGCAAATTTATCGTCCAGCTGAACAAACTCGCCGATTTTTACGCCCTCCTTGCGAATATGGAATGAAAGATTCCTTCGTAGCGGTTGCGCATTTGCAGAAATCGCTCAGGAAAGGCTCGCTCAGGTGGCGCCATTCCGTAAAGAAACAGCCGAGGCCGGTGCTATCTTCGGTTATTACCTGTATGTGGGCCACAATGGCGCTCTTCCAGCTTTTCAGCGGCCGTTGAAGGCGTCAGCCTCCATAAGGCACTCTCCATAATGGCAAAGAACTCTCGCGCCATGCGGAAGCAGATATTTTGCAAAATTTCCTCTTTCGATTTAATATGGCTGTAAAGGCTTGCTGCTTCCATTCCCAAAGCCTGGGCCATGTCGCGCATAGAGGTAGCTGCATAGCCGCGCTCCTGAAAGAGTTCGAGGTAGCTGTGGTTCTCCAGTTTTTCTTTGTTGTTTTTACTGTCGCATCGACTGTATTAACAAATATACGCAACCTAACGTTCGTTAGCAAGTTAGGTTTCTTTTAGTTTTGTTTACCGAAGGCTTGCATGACCTCTAAACTATTTGCCTTTTTGCTCCCTTAATGAACGAATATAAAAAGTGAAATGGTTTTTGACTAATTTTTTATGCAAAGGCTGGTGAAGGTTTTCGTTCTCCTAAACATAAAAGTATGGCGGAAGTTTCCTTTGCCTGATGGAAAAGCTTTGGTGCTGCCGAGGGAACTAAAAGAAGTGGCACGAAATTAGATAAGCTCCTGAGAAAAAGACATTCTAAAGTTTTTAAAAATGCGTGGAAGAATTAAATTTTTAGCACTCTTTGGGTTCCTGCTGTTTATAGCCGCCTCCTGTACCACCCTGGACGATGAGCCAGAGCCACAGGACACCAAAACGAAATTGATGAACAAGACCTGGTACATGCTTGGCAAAAACGGCGATGTTTGGGTGTACTACCGGCAGGACGGGGAGCTGGGAGAATAGCGCAGGCGATGAAGGAAGTTGGAGCTTACCCGACAGCCGTACTATCAGGATTCGGGCAAAACAGGATTTGCTCCAGAACTGGGAAGAAGATATTGTTGAGATTTCCAGCACCTCTCTCGAAACCAAAGTCCGGGGTGTTAGCTTTTCGAAAAAATACAGTGTAGTGCCTTAAGTAAATTCTGATTTAAATTCAACCTAAGGCCTAAAAGCTCACCAAGTGGGATTTGCCTTTTCTGAAGTGGGGTATTATAGTAGGGGAGTGGCTGCTAACTCAGCGCAGTTTCTAATTTAGGCTGAGGTCATAGAGTTGCTTTTTTCCATAACTATCTACCTTGCTTTTATCATCGAAGGTAATGGTAAAAGTGGTGCCTTTGTCTGGTTCACTTTTAAGGCTGATGTTGCCTCCCAGGGCTTCAATTTGGGTTTTTGTCATAAAAAGACCTACGCCTTTTGCATTCTCATTCCGGTGAAAAATTTTTCTGAGGCCAAAAACCTGGCTGCCGTAGCGTTCCATGTCAATGCCCAGACCATTGTCTGTAAACTCCAGAACAATTTTATCGTTTTGCTGGTAGGTAGTTACCTCAATTTGAGGATCCCGCTCCTGGGAGCGATATTTTATGGCGTTGGAAAGCAGGTTATGGAAGATGCTTTCCAGGTACGTTTTAGGGTACTGAATATGTTCCGCCTGAAAATTGCTGTTTATTTCGGTCTGGGTAAGCATAATATCACCCTCCATGCTTTCTTTTACTTTTGTAAAAACATCTTCAAACCGCAATACTTCGCGTTCTATATTTACATCTTTTTTTACCTGCAGCACATCCAGAAGTTCGTTTAAGGTCTCATTTAAATTTTTAGATACCCTGGTTAGTTTGCTAAAGATTTGCCTGTACTCCTCCAGGCTGCTGTTTTCGTTGAGGAAACTAATAAGGGTAAAAATGTTTACCGCCGGGGAACGGATGTTATGAGAGGTAAGGTGGGCGAAATCATCGAGCTGCCGGTTTTGAATGTTTAGTTCCGTTATTAATTCGTCCTGCTTCTGGCGGTAACGAACAAGGGTTCCGGTATTGCGGCGAACCTGCAGAAACACAAGAAATAAAATTAAGAGCGTAAATCCGGAAAACAGGAGGTAGCGCTGGTTTTGTGCAGCTACATAGGCCTGGTTTATTTCGGTTTGCTCATTTAAAATGTTTATTTCTTCCCTTTCCATGTTCTTGCTTATTACAAGGATGCTATCCATTAAAGCTTTTCCTATGCCGGTGCTCACATAATCGAGGGCGGTATGTATGCTTTCTTTTTTTCTAAGGTTAACCCCTTTTTCGCTGAACTCAATTTTTTGTGCAATTAATTCATTCAGCTGTCTTAACCACTCCTCCTGGTTTGGAGTTTCGCCAATTAAGTCTTCGAGTGCTTGTAAGTTGTAGCTTAACTCCTTTTTAACGTTTTCTGCAGGGGCCAGGAAGTTTTCCTTGCCTGTAATTATAAAACCACGATGTACAGCTTCTATTTTGCTGATATCGGCCTCTACATTTTCCAGGTAATAAAGAACCTGGTGTGTTTGGCTAACTTGTCTGCTGCTTTCCCTGGTAATATCAGCGCTTTGGTGCACGCTGTAAAAAAGGCCGGCAAATATGAGTACGGCTGTAAAGAAAAGAAGGTCTATTTTTCTTTGGAGGCTCATTCTAACTGGAACATAAAGAAGATGGAACCATTTTTAATTCATGAATAACGCCTCAATAACTGGCTGATTGTGAGGCATTTTTTTATTCGCTACTTCAAATTTAAAGATAATTCATATGATTATTTTATGCTGCCGGTTTAATTTTTCAAAGCATGTAATAAAACAGTGGAAGTAAAGATTTATTTAAAATTTCATCTCAAAAAAGCGATGGGTTTTACTTCATGGCTTAAGCAAAAAAAAGTCTTTCGGCATGAGTTTTACCAGGTGTCTATTGTGCATTAAGGTTTTGTGCATGAATCTTTAGTTGAAAAAGTTCTTCAGGCAGGTCCTGCTTTTTTGCTCAGAAAAAGAAAAAATAATTTGGCTGGAACAAACGATTGAGAAGGTCTTATTTTGCCTATTTCCGGGTTTAGACTAACGCCTGAAACCAAAGTGCATTAGGTGAATAAGCCCTGAATAGCTGAAATTTGCGTAATTTAACGCTGATTTTTTTTCAGAGAGGGCCACGCAGGCTCGCTTTTACTTCTTTTTAAAAATTTAGTTAAAACCATCTAAAATGAAGATTTTCGAAAAGTCTCTTTTTTTAAGTATGCTTTTTGTCTGGCTGGCGGGGCCTTTGCTGGGGCAGACGAATCCCATTAAACAGGCAGGAAGTGTAAACCAGGCTACCATTGAAGGCCAAATGGTTCGTTTAACAACCGACCAGGGGGTAAATATTAATGTTATTGTATACAGTCCGTCGATTGTGCGGGTACGCATGGACGATGAGCCACTACGGGAAGATTTCTCTTATGCAGTAATTACAGAGCCCCTGCAGACTAATGTAGCCATTAATGAAACAGCCGAAGAAATAAGTATACGTACGGATTCTTTACAGGCTCGCATCAACAAAAATCCTTTTGCCATCGCTTTTTACACACCCGGTGGCCAGTTAATTAATAAAGATGAAGAAGGTCTTACCACCTCCTGGGCTGGAGAAGAGGTAACTACTTACAAAACCATGCAGGAGGGCGAACGCTTTATTGGTCTAGGCGAAAAGTTCGGTGGCCTCGACCGCCGCGGCAATGGTTATACCAACTGGAATACCGATGCCTACGGCTATCGAACCGACCAGGACCCATTTATTCGACCATTCCTTTTTATATAGGAATTCACAGTGGCCTCAACTATGGTATTTTTATGGACAATACCTACCAGAGCGATTTTAACTTTGGGGCCAGCAACAATCGTTTCTCCTCCTTTGGCGCACAGAGGGGGTGAAATGAATTATTATTTTATCTACCACAAAGAACTTGCCGACATTATAACCTCTTATACCGCGCTTACGGGCCGCATGCCTATGCCTCCGCTCTGGAGCCTGGGGTACCAGCAGAACCGTTATTCGTACTATCCCGATACGGAAGTGCTGCGTATTGCACGTACCCTGCGCGAGAAGAAAATTCCTGCCGATGGCATTACGCTCGATATCCACTATATGGATGCCTATAAGCTCTTTACCTGGAATGAAGAGCGTTTCCCGAACCCGAAAGAGATGAATGAGAAGCTGGAGGAAATGGGCTTTAAAACTACCGTAATTGTTGACCCGGGTATAAAAGTGGAGGAAGGTTATGGCGCTTATGAAAGAGGTAAGGAAGCGGACATCTTTCTGAAGTATCCCGATGGGGAATATTATACCGGCCAGGTTTGGCCTGGCTGGACCCATTTTCCTGATTTTACCAGCGAAGCAGGCCGCGAGTGGTGGCAGCAGGAAGTGAAGAAGTTTGCAAGACGATGGTGTGGACGGCATCTGGAACGATATGAATGAGATTGCCACCTGGGGGCAGACAATGCCAAACAACATCCTGTTCGACTACGATGGCCACCTGACTACGCATAAGCAGGGGCGCAATGTGTACGGCCTGGAAATGACCCGGGCCAGCTACGAAGGAGCACGCAAAGCCATGAAAAAACGCCCTTTCCTTCTTACCCGGGCAGGGTATGCGGGTTTGCAGCGCTATACGGCCCTCTGGACCGGCGACAACCGCTCAGAAGATGACCATATGCTCTATGGCGTTCGCCTGCTGAATAGCCTTGGGGTAAGTGGCGTTCCCTTTACCGGAATGGATATCGGCGGCTTTACAGGTGGTCCTTCGGTAGGGCTTTATAACCGCTGGATTCAGTTGGGCGCTTTTATCCCTTATTTCAGAAACCATACCGGTGTAAATACCAAATCCGCCGAACCCTGGGCCTTTGGCGAAGAAGTGACTGAAATTGCCCGGAACTCATGTGAACCTGCGCTACCGTCTGCTGCCTTATTTATATTCTACTTTTTACGAAGCCACTCAAAACGGGCAGCCGGTTATGCGAACTCTGGCCATTGATTATACCCATGACGATAAGGTTTATGACAGCCAGTTCGAAAACCAGTTTTTTACCGGCGAAGCCATAATGGTAGCGCCATTTGAAAGTACTACCGATTTTGGTAAAGTATATTTCCCTGAAGGAAAATGGTACAACCTGTATACCGGTGAAGTAGAAAGTGGCAGGCAGGAAAAAATTGTAGCAGCTGGCTTACAATAAACTGCCGGTGTATGTTAAAGGAGGGAGCATTATTCCTATGCAATCTTTGGTGCAGAGCACGGCTGAGCAGCCTACCGATACGCTGGTGGTGCATGTTTACCAGGGTGACAAAGCCAACAGCTTTGTTTATTATGAAGATGATGGAGAAAGCTTTGCCTACGAAGACGGAGCCTATTTCAAGAGGGCTATTCAGTACCATCCAGAAAAGAAAACCATTGCCTTTGCCGGGGTAGAGGGAAGTTTTCAGTCGAAGTTTAACCATATAAAGCTGGTGCTGCATGGTTTCGGAAATACTTCCCGCATTAAGGTAAATGGCAAATCGGCTAAGCTTCAGGATGATTTTGTTTCTTTCCTTGAGCCGATTACCCGCTTCGACCCCACCGGTCTTTCGAACCCGGTTGAGGGGGATACAGTAAAAAGCATTGTGCTGGATAACGACCGCAAAGCTTTTTCGCTGAAGTACTAAGTGCTTAGATATAAATACATTAAACTGTTTGTCATGCCGACAACGGAGGCATCTTTCCAAGTATAATACTTCCCAGATGTTTCTAACGAAGAAAGATCCTTCCGCGCGGCGTCCGCGTTCCTCAGGATGACACATCAAAATTAAGTTTATACTATTTCTGTCGAATTACTTAATATAAAATACTTTAAAACAAAAGGAGTTCGCTGGTATATACCAGCGAACTCCTTTTGTTTTATTGAAGAACCACTTTATGCAAGTGTATCGGTAGCTACTTTGTATGAAGGGTCTTCCAGAATATTTACTTCAATAATTTCATTAGCATTGCTGAGTAATTGCTGACAGTCGCCGCTTAGGTGCTTCAAGTGCAATTTTTTGCCTGCTTTGTGGTAGCGCTCGGTTAGCTTATGCAGTGCTTCAATAGCTGAATGGTCTACTACGCGACTTTCTTTAAAGTCTATAATAACTTCCTGTGGGTCATTTAAAGGGTCGAATTTCTCGTTAAAAGCGGTAATAGAGGCAAAGAAAAGCGGGCCATAAATTTCGTAATGCTTCACGCCCTGCGCATCGATATGCTTACGGGCACGAATACGCTTGGCATTTTCCCAGGCAAATACAAGGGCGGAAATAACAACCCCAATGATTACCGCCAGTGCCAGGTTGTGCAGGAATACCGTAACTCCGGCTACGACTATCATTACCAGTACATCGGAGAAAGGGACTTTACCGAAAACCTTGAGGCTGGCCCATTCGAAAGTACCCACCGAAACCATTATCATCAGGCCCACCAGGGCAGCCATTGGCAGCTGCTGTATATATTCAGAGCCAAAGATAATAAACATCAGGAGGGCAAAGGCGGCAACGACACCCGAAATGCGTGCCCGGGCACCGGCGCTCACATTAATAATGCTCTGGCCAATCATGGCACATCCGCCCATACCACCAAAGAAACCGGTAGCCAGGTTGGCAGCACCCTGGGCAATACACTCCCTGTTGCCATGCCCTCTGGTTTCGGTAATTTCATCGATTAAATTAAGGGTAAGCAGGCTTTCCGTTAAGCCAACCCCTGCCATAATAGCAGAATAAGGAAGGATAATCATTAAGGTTTCCAGGTTCAGCGGAACAACTGGAAAGTGGAAAGCAGGTAACCCACCTTTAATGGAGGCAATGTCGCCAACGGTTTTAGTATCGATGCCAAAGCCAATTACAATAGCGGCAATGGTTAAAATAGCCACCAGGGAAGCTGGTACAGCTTTGGTAAGCTTAGGTAGGCCAACAATAATAGCAATGGTTAAAGCAACCAGCCCTAACATGGTGTAAAGCTGCATCCCGCTCATCCATTCCAATACGCCGCCTTCGCCCGTTACTTTAAACTGGTCGAGCTGCGACATAAAAATGATAATGGCCAGGCCGTTTACGAAACCAAACATGACCGGGTGAGGAACCAGCCGGATTAATTTTCCAAGTTTCAGTATGCCTACAGCTATTTGTATGAGGCCCATCAGCACTACGGCAGCAAAAAGATATTCCACTCCATGCTCGGCCACCAGGGCAACGACCACTACTGCAATTGCACCTGTTGCACCGGAAATCATACCGGGTCTTCCGCCTAAAATAGAGGCAATCAGCCCAATGGTAAAAGCTGCATAGAGGCCAACCAGTGGAGAAACGCCTGCAATTAAAGCAAATGCTACCGCTTCTGGTACGAGGGCCAGGGCTACGGTTAAGCCGGACAATATTTCGTTCTTGAGGTTGTAATCCCTCTGTTTAAAAATGTTTACAAACGTCATTTTTAACTTTTATTTAAATATGTTGCCAGCCTGCTTCGGCAGCCTGGCGTTCGCCAATAAGTTCTTATTAGATACAATTGCCGCAGGACAGCAGCAATGAAGTGAATTTTGAGCCTGCAAAATTACTCCTCCCTAACTTATATCCAATAAAGAGGGTTCATTTTTCAGATTTTTTTCAGGAAAAGGGTTGCTGTTGGCAGGAGGAGTGTTTCATGTGGTTATTTGCTTTAGGAGGGGCTAAGGGTAGGATAAAACCTTGCTCTCTAATAAAACATGACCCCCCGAATTAAAAAGAAGTCTTTTCGATTAAGGAAGCTCACTCAGCTTTTTCAGTTCAAATTCGCTTCTTTTTTACAGAAAAAAGAGGGCTTTTATTTGTGATTTCTCAATTGGTGCACAGCTTCCAAAGTGGATTTCACAAAGGATTGCAGTGTATTTGCAGTCCCTGGGAATATTTATAACGGCCAACTTTATAGGTGTTTTAAAATAAAAGGAGGAATAGTTAATTTTTTCATCCTTTCTGGCACAACTTTGCAAAGCAAGGCTATAACTTTCCAGTGGTTGATTTATACAGAAGAAGGGAGAGACAGGCTCTATGAACTTCTAGCAACCCTGCTCAGCCAACGCGGCCTGGCAACGGTGCTAATTCCTGCCTAAGTTTTAGGAGATAGATTTAAAACCGATGTCCAGCACAACTTTATTTAACGCCAACACCATTTTTCAGCGGAACTATTTTTCCATGGTTTCTTCGGTAAATACCGCTTTTTGTTATTGTTGTTGCTAATCCAAATCCAGGCTGTATAAGTACACGCAAATTTGTATGCCTTTTTGCCGATAAGCTTTCGGCACCGCTAAGGTATCCGAAATGGAGTACTGTGGCATTTTACTATTTGCAGCCAGCCAATCTTCATTAATCACTTTCTGTTTTTACGCGCCTTTTTTCGGCTACTGTCTGCTGTAGCTCCCAAAGCATTTTTTTGTCTGGTTGAAAACAGTGTTTAAACATCTTTAAGAAACAACTTAATTCTTATATAAAATGTCTACTTTAAACCAGGAAAATTCCATTGCGATTTATTATGAACACCCCAACTGGTTCCGACCGCTATTTAATGAGCTGGAAATTAAGGGGCTTCCGTTCGTGAAGCTAGATGGGACCAGGCATTTCTTCAACTTAGCCGATAAAGAACCTCCCTATAGCTTGTTTTTTAATCGCATGAGCCCTTCGGCTTACCTGCGAAATAACGAACAGGGCATTTTTATACGCTTAGCCTGCGCGCCCCTCTTGAAAAACTCGAGGTGCCGGTGGTAAATGGTTACAAGGCTTTTCAGTACGAAACCTCAAAAGCCTTGCAGTTAAGCCTGCTGCAGTCGCTCAACCTGCCTTACCCAAAAGCAAATGTCATTTAACCATCCTTCACAGGCGGTGGCCGACAATGTACTGCAGCCCAAGCCGGCCAAAAAACCTTTCCTGTATGCAGGAGGAGAATCGGAAGCGGCCCGCGAAATGATTACCAGCCAGTGCGATGGCTATGTAACGCATGGTGCAAGTCCGGAGCAGGTAGGGGAGAAGATTGCAGATATGAAGGAGCGTAGGGAGAAAAAAGACTTGCCACCCATGAAATACGGCGTGGCGGCTTATTCCATTGTGCGCAACAACGAGCAGGAGGTAAAGAAGGAGCTGGAAAGAATAACCAATGTAGAAGCCTCTTCCCGTAGCTATAAAAATAACCAGGAGTGGCTGGCAAATACCCAGCTGCAGCACAAGCCTTCGCACAGGATTATTCGGTTTCGAACCGGGGGCTTAAGGAGCGGCTTAAGCGGAACACCCGCGCAGGTGCAGGACCAGGTTGCTGCTTTTGAGCAGGTTGGCGTCGACTTTTTCCTGCTGCAGTGCAGTCCCCAGCTCGAAGAAATGGAGCGTTTCTCCGAATCGGTAATTGGTGTATTGCAAGCATAATAATACCAAATCGCATGCAGGGAATTCATTAGCATAGAATGTCAGCCTTGCAAACGCTACGCCAGATGCCGGGAAGAAGAAACCTAGTATTGAAGGTAGTCTGGATAATTTGGTATAATATGCAAAAGGCGGAAAGTAGCTCTGTCTGCACCTTCTTTAATAAAGAAATAACAGCCAACTTTTTATTGAGCCGGATCCCCTCAGGTCCGGCTCCTTTTTGTGTACGGCTGTACTTCTTAAATCAAACTAATGCAGGTTAAAGGGCCTGCTTCCTATGCCTGCTGTTTTTTAAGCTTTTCGCCTGTTATAAGATGAAATTAAATCTTTAACCTGATTCAGATCATAGTAGCTCATTTCATCGGGTACTACCTTGTGCAAAAATAAAGAGGGAATATTCACTTTAACAGGCTTATTATGAAATACAGAAAGCTATGGCTCACGTTTATTCTGGTAGTAGCAGGTTCTTTTGCTGTACTGGGGTATTACGGCTACGAAATTTACCGGGAGGCACCACCCATTCCCGGGCAGGTAGTTACCACCGATGGAAAGCTGATTTTTACCGGCCAGGATATTAAAGATGGCCAGAATGTCTGGCAATCCATGGGCGGGCAGGAAGTAGGGTCTATTTGGGGGCACGGGGCTTATGTAGCACCCGACTGGTCGGCCGACTGGCTGCACAAAGAAGCTGTCTTTATGCTGGATCCTATGCGCAAAAAGAGTTTAATACCCACTATGAAGCGCTGGATAATGAACAACAGGCCATGCTTAAAGCCAGGTTACAAAAAGACCTGCGCACCAATACCTATGACAAAAGCAGTGGAACTTTAACGGTGCAGCCGCTTAGGGCAGAAGCCATAATTCAATAAGTAAGCATTACAGCAGCTTGTTTACAGATGATCCGGCTCTTGCATGAGCTGCGCGATGCTTATGCCATACCGGACAATGTGCATGAAAGATCCGGAAAGGATCCGGCAGTTAAATGCTTTTTTCTTCTGGACCTCCTGGGCCTGTGTAACCAACCGGCCGGGCAGTGAAATTACCTATACCAATAACTGGCCTGCCGAAGAGCTGGTAGCCAACAAACCCACGAGCGCTCTTATTCTCTGGACAGGTTTTAGTGTAATCCTGTTGCTGGCAGGCATGGGTGTGCTCGCCTACTATTATGCCTCTCAAAAAGAAGAGGATGATTCCGCAGGAAGAATTCCGAAAAAAGACCCGCTCCTGGGCTTAAAGCCAACCCCTTCCATGAAGGCCACGCTAAAATATTTTTGGGTGGTAACGGCCTTATCGTGGTGCAGATTACTTCTGGGCGCCACCACTGCCCACTATGGGGTAGAAGGAACAGCGCTGTTATGGCTTTCCGCTGGCCGAATTTCTTCCCTATTCCCTTACCCGGACCTGGCACGTGCAGCTGGGTATTTTCTGGATTGCTACTTCCTGGCTGGCAACGGGCTTGTTTATTGCCCCGGCAGTTTCGGGTTATGAACCGAAATTCCAGAAACTTGGGGTTAACTTCCTGTTTGTCTGCCTGCTGATTATTGTGGTCGGCTCCATGGCCGGACAGTGGTTTGGCGTTATGCAGAAACTGGGTTTCGATACCAACTTCTGGTTTGGACATCAGGGATACGAATATGTAGACCTGGGCCGTTTCTGGCAGATCTTCCTGTTTGTCGGTCTTGTTCATCTGGCTGTTTCTGATGGTACGCGCCATCTGGCCGGCCTTTAAAACGGAACGCAGAAAACAAGCACTCTGCTGGGCATGTTCCTGATTTCCTCTGCTGCCATTGCCCTATTTTACGGAGCCGGATTGATGTGGGGACGCCAAACCAACCTGGCCATTGCCGAATACTGGCGCTGGTGGGTGGTGCACCTTTGGGTAGAAGGTTTCTTTGAAGTGTTTGCCACCGTTGTCATCGCTTTCCTGTTTGTACGAATGGGCTTGATCCGGGCGAATATTGCCAATGCCACCGTACTTTTCATACCATCATTTTCCTGTTCGGCGGGATTATCGGTACTTTCCATCACCTGTATTTTACAGGAACGCCTACCGCTGTTTTGGCCCTGGGGGCTACTTTTAGTGCGCTGGAAGTGGTTCCGCTGGTACTGATCGGGTTTGAGGCTTATCATAACCTTACCCTCAGTAGGGCTACCAAGTGGATTAAAGCCTATAAATGGCCAATCTACTGCTTTGTAGCGGTAGCCTTCTGGAACCTGGTGGGTGCCGGTATTTTTGGCTTCCTGATCAACCCGCCCATCGCGCTCTATTATATGCAAGGTTTAAATACCACTCCGGTTCATGGTCATACCGCCCTGTTTGGGGTATATGGAATGCTGGGGATCGGCCTGATGCTGTTTGTGCTTAAAGGCCTGGAAGCAAGGAAAGTGTGGAAAGAAGGGGTTATTCGATTCGCATTCTGGGCGATCAATATTGGGTTGGCGCTTATGGTGTTGCTGAGTGTACTGCCCATTGGATTGGCCCAAACCTGGGTAAGTGTTGAAGTTGGCTTCTGGTATGCCCGTTCTGCCGAATTTATGCAAGATCCTACCCTTGAATTTATCCGCTGGCTCCGGGTAATTGGCGATACCATTTTTGCCATCGGCGCCCTTGCCCTTGCCTGGTTTGTTATTGGTTTAAAAACTGGCGCCTCTGTGGAGAAAGATTTGGTAGACCTGCCGGATGAAGATGATTATACAGACTCCGAAAGCAAAGGCCGGGAAAAAGAAATATATTCATAACAGCAGGCTACATAGCAAACACCTCTGTCTTAAAAGGCAGAGGTGTTTTTTTTGAAGTAATCCTCTCAATTTATTGAAATAATATTTCCTGGAAGAAGTAGGCAGGGCTATGGGAAAATCAGGTTTGCCGCTAACAAAAAAATCCCTGAAACCTGATCTGCATCATATGAAATGCTTTTTCAGTATCCTACTTTTGATGTATAGAAACAAACGAAACACCTTTGCCAAAGGCGAAGGGAAAAAAAACTTACTGGTAGTTTAGGGCCAGTTTGGTTGGGTAGTTATATGTTTAGTGAATGGGAAGGGGCTGCTAAATTTGCAGCCCTTTTTTTGTTGTAAATGTTGAATGAGCCGAATCTTTTTCCTGTTGCTAAGGTAGCTTAAGCTATCATAGAAAGAATAATAGGCTTTTGGCAGGCAAGGTTTCAGCATTGCTTTAGAGAAATAAAGGAAAGAAATTTACAATGGAAGTATTTGTAAAGGATGTTTGATATTTAAAGGGAAGCAGGCTGGCTGGAAAAAATGTTAGCAAAAAATTAAATGTGCAGGAAGCCCGCTAAAAAAACTTTATATAAAGATGGAGAAAGAAATACGTTTAAAAACTGTTTTAAGCTGTCCCGAATGCGGCTATAAAAAAGAAGAAGTTATGCCAACAGATGCCTGCCAGTATTTTTATAAGTGCGAAAGTTGTGGAAAAATGTTAAAACCCCTGCCTGGCGATTGCTGTGTTTTTTGTTCCTACGGAACAGTTCCCTGTCCGCCTGTGCAAAAAGGAGACGATGCTTCCTGCTGTTCGGGTAATTAACTTTAAGTATGAATTGGGCGAAGGTAAGCTCAGGATATTCCACAAGGGGTGAATAGCTGTTTATTCTGCCTTCATTCTTTACTCCCAAAGCGGTAACGAATCCCCCAGCTGCCCCGGAAAATATTTACCCCTTCGCCTATAAGCGGAGTCGCTTCTATATGAAATCCAAAGTTTTTGTTCTCAAGAGGAAAAATAAGTAGCCCCAGTGGAATAGAAGCACCTCCGAAGTTATTAAAGTAAAAGCCAAGACCAGCATATAAACTGAAGTCTTCCTGCTGAAGATACTGGTAGGTTAATACTCCCTCTACACTTACATCCTCCAGGTAGCGGTCTGTGCCCAGGCGGAGTTCGGGCATTAGTCTGTTGGCAAAGGTGTAGTTAAGCCCTACAAAAGGCAAGTTAGACTGGTGGTAGCTGACACCAAGCTGTGCTTTGGCTGTGATTAAACCCAGCAGCAGAAAACAGGTAAAAAATGAACAGGCAATTTTTTGCAACATGTAGGAAGGCTTGGAGAAGTAGCATAAATAACAGAATGAATAATGCTACAAAAGGTAGCGTTTAAAAAACTGTGTAAATGAAGGTTCGGGATAAAAAATCTCGGACCTTTTTTATTAACTTATATAACTTTTACACAGCCATGATAACAAAAGAAGACTTTTTGAACGCAGAGTTTTTGAAGCAGTTCAAAGACTCTAAAGAGTTCACTTCATTTATGGAAGAACTCTATGTGAGAGGCACCGAAAAGATGTTGGAAGCAGAGATTGATGCCCATCTGGGGTATCAGAAATATGCTCCGGAAGGAAAAAATACGGGGAACTCCCGTAATGGCGCCACTGCTAAAAAGCTGAAGACACAGTATGGAGCAGTAGATATTGAGGTGCCGCGGGATAGAGCAGGTACTTTTGAACCAGTAGCAGTGCCAAAGCGCAGCAACCTTGCCCAAGGTATGGAGGATTTAGTAATCAGCCTCTATGCCAAAGGTATGAGCACAAGAGACATAGAAGAGGAGCTGCGGGAAATTTATAAGTTTAACCTCTCTGAGTCTACTATTTCTAATATCACAGCTAAAGTTAGTGAGGACATTCTGGAATGGCAGCATAAGCCTTTAGAGGCTATTTACTACATTGTCTGGATGGACGGTATTGTCTTTAAAGTAAGACATAACGGCAAGGTCATCAATAAGACCATCTACCTGGCAGTAGGCCTGAATAAGCAGGGAATGAAAGAGCTGCTGGGCATGTGGCTGGCAGAAACAGAGAGTGCTGCTTTCTGGGTGGGCGTATTAACTGACATCAAAGCCAGAGGAGTAGAAGATAATCTTGATCACCTGCACCGATAATCTCAGTGGCTTTACCCAAGGTATCAGAAGTGTCTTCCCTGAGGCTGTAACCCAGATTTGCGTAGTACATCAGATCAGAAACTCCTCCCGCTACGTAGTTTGGAAAGACAAAAAAGCCTTTGCCCATGATATGAAGGCTATTTACAACGCGCCTACAAGGGAAATGGCAGCTAATGAACTGGATCATTTTGAAGAACTATGGAGCAGTAAATATCCTTATGCCATTAAATCCTGGAGGAGTAATTGGGAAGAACTCACTGCCTTTTTTGACTTCCCCCTGGAGATCAGAAAAATCATCTATACCACTAATCTGATCGAGAATTTGAACGGAAAAATCAGAAAATACACTAAGAGCAAAGGCTCTTTTCCTGATGATAATTCTGTGAAAAAGGCTGTTTTTCTGGCTCTTCGGGAAATCACCAAAAAATGGTCTCAGCCACGGCAAAACTGGGGCATTATCCTGAACCAGTTCGTTAGTATTTATGAAGACAGGTGCAGGCTTTAATCCTGAAAATTTCTTAACTTGATGATGCACATCCGAAGGGGACGCAGGCTCTGCTGAGGAGCAACCTGTCAGCAATAGGATGCGCCAAGTGGAATAAAAAAGAACCAGCCCCTTCCGCTGGAAAGGACTGGTTCCCCTAACTTATTCTGCTTGTCCCATGGCTAAAAAAAACCTAAACAAGGGAGCTCGAATTTTCATTTACACACTTTTCTGGACACTGTCCTACAAAATATTTTCCTTCAATCAAATCAGTTTTTCATCTTTTTGTCCAATTCTTCCTTAAAACCTTCTTTCTGGTCGATGCTCAGTAGCAATGTCCGGCATTTCTTCTGGATTCCATACAGACCCAGTACCACGATTGGCTCTTTAAAGTGTATAGCTATATTGTAAGGCTCCAGCATTTTTAAAAGAGCTATATGATAATTCTCCTTGCTGGCCTGTACCTGCTTTACAAAATCTACCGATGCAATGTTGCTGTAAGTCACATTCGCATCACCGGCTAAACCGTAGCGGATATAAAGGCTGTTAGGGCCAACCTTCACCAAGCGGTGCACCATGGCTCTAAGGTGGGCGAAAAGCTGCATACAGGCATAAAGCGTGCTGAAGCTAAGTATCCAGGCAATAAGCGGCGACCAGATAGCAGCAACAATATGAATAGCCAGCGTTTCAATAAGTAGAAGAAAAATAATTGCTCCATAAACCGCAGTGGCTCCATTCTTGCGGTGGTAGCTAAATTGCCCAGGCTGTAATGCCGGCCTGTTTCTCCAGGCGAAAAGGCTGTAGTAAAGGGCGGCTACCTCTGAGCTAACGACCATGGCAATTTTTCGGTTGCCAAGGGCTTTTTCGGTACTGCTTCTTAAAAGGGCCAGAAAGTCACCCGACAGCCCTCCTTTTCGGAATTCCCGGATAGTCTGTACTGTTTTATAGAGCAGAATGCTAACAAGGCTAAGCTCTACAAGGGGGAAAAGATACGTCCAGACAAGGTTGACATGGAAATGGTAAGCCTCCGGAAGGAGGAAGGTAGCCAGCAGAAGACCGCCAACAAAAAAAGATACCACCGTTATTTTGGGTATCTTTTTATTGCGGATAAGAAAGAGGTAAAGCAGGGGAGCCGTAAGTACCAGGTCGAAGGTAACCCCAAATGCCAGGGCTTCGGGATTTTGCCAGAAAACTCCGCTGCCCACAATTAAAACAGCACTTAGAACTACCAGTAGGGGTAGGAGCACAGGAAGTGCCTGCCTGCTTAAATGGAGGGCAGAATTTTTCATAAAAATGGATTTTGGTTGGCAGTATCTACCTTTAGGATGTGAAACTGCATGGACTAAATTTATGAAAATTATGCCTTTTATCCCCATCTTTTGAAAGAATAGCAGGGGGAAAGGCTTTCTATATATTCCTGGCTGGAAAAGTAAAATTTGGTATAAAAGCCCCCAAGTACAATGGGATAAGCTGCATCATGCAATTGGCAGCACGCATGAATTGAGGTGACCCAATAAAGCCTGGTGCGATTCCTATTGCTTAGGGAGCGGCTTCTGCATATTTCCTGAAGTTATCGAGAATAGCCTGCCAGCCACTTTGCTGCATCTCCAGGGAGTGGGTGGCTTCCGCATCAAAGGTTTCGGTAACTTTCGTTGCTGTTCTCTGCGGCTGAAAGTCTATTGTTACTTTACGTCCATCAGCCAGGGTGTAGGCAATTTTTTTATGCAGCAGGATATCATGGTAGGTACCTTCAAAATCAAAGCCAAAGCTTCCATCTTTAGCCTCCATTCTGGACAGGAACTTTCCACCTACCCGGAGGTCGTTTTCGGCATGGGGTGTATGCCATTCATCGGAAGCCTTGTTCCATTGGGTAATGGATTCGGGGCTGTTCCAGAGATTCCAGACTTTCTCCACCGGAGCGTTTACCATTGCTTCTACTGTTATTGTTTTGAACATATTTTCCATTGTTTTATTTTTTATAGATAATGTTTATTCAGTTTGATTTATTGTGGCCGAAGCTTTTACACTTTTGTGCTTATTTGTTTTCGTAATTAATCATCCACTGCACGCCGAGCTTGCCCTCTTAAACTTCCAAAATAAGCTCCCCAAAAGGTGTTGTTTATATCTATCTCGATGGTTCCTGCTTTAGCCAGTTCCATCAATAAGCAATCTGCCTCTTCTTTGGTGTCGGGATGTAACGAAATGTTGGCATTGTTGTCTTGCATGAGCGCTTGCCCTAAGGATGGAACCATATCAGAAGCCATTAGAATGCAGCCATCGCCTGGGGGAAGGGCTGTGTAGAGAACACGGTTTTTTTTATCGGCTGACAGGTTATATGTACCGGCTAAGCTTCCCGTTTTTTGTAGCGGCCCGGAAAATTCACCCCCAAAAATTTGTTGGCAAAAGTGGAAAGTTTCTTCGGCCTGGCCATCGAAATTTAAATAAGGGTTTGCTTTTAACCTGGTTTCAGGGGTTTAAAGGTTTAGCCAACTGCACGTATGCCTGGCCTGCCAAAAGTTTGTGATAGCTGTTATAAGAAACCATAAGGATACCTAAAATGAAGAGAGGAAAAACCGTTTGTATACCCAAACCATCTACCATCCAATGGCTAAAGAAAGCAGAGATAAACGTAAAAGAGAAGCCTGCGTACCCCCATTCTTTAATTCGCTCCGGTACCTTTGGAATAATTAAGGCCAGTGCTCCACTTACCTTAAAAACAGTAATTAATAAGGTAAAGTAGGGAGGATAGCCTAAATGCCTGATTCCTTCCCGGGCCATTTCAGTATGAGAAGTAAGGGCGGGAAGAACCCCCTCAAAAAGGAAGATTATTCCAGTGCTAATCCAGAAAATGATTTTGTGCTTTTTCATCGTTTAATATATTAAATTTTCTAAAATTTTTGTCGCCAGCTTTTGAGCGGTACCGGCCATTCAAGGGCCACTATTTCCTGCAAAAGAAGAGCCAGTGGATTCCGTGTTTATCGGTAAGGCCTCCGGATAGGGAGCCCCAGTAATTTTCTGCAATGGGATGTGTGACTTTGCCTTCTTCTGCCAGCTTGCTGTAATAATTGATTGCTTCTTCCTTACTGCTGCAGTCGAGGAGAATGGAAACGGCATTCCCCTTGCTTAGCCCATCCTCATGCACCAGGTCTGTACCTATTAAAAGGAGGCTGTCATTTTCGAGTAAGGCATGTAAAACAAATTTCTTCATTGGTGCTGGAAACTCTTTGCCCTGACTAGACTCATTCAGGGTACGAAAGTGTAGTTTTCCACCCAGGCACTTCTGGTAAAAATGCATGGCCTGTCTGCAGTTTCCATTAAAGGTTAAATACGAAATAAGTTTACTCATTTGAAAGCCTGTTTTAATGCTGTTGTTCCCTTTAGCCTATAAATCAAAGGTCAACAATTAAAGGCAAACAGAGCGGGTGTAAAAGCGACAGCTTAGTGGGTAAATTCCGCCAGAAGAATGCTTATATTTAGTTCATGAAAAGCATCTCTATTTTTGTTCCGGAGTCGGCGGTGATGGAAGCCATTGCTGACCCTCGTTACCTGTTTACGGCCGCTAATCAGTTTTTACAGGCTTCGGGAAGAGAAGCCTTGTTTGATGTGCAACTGGTAGCTCAAAACAGGGAAGTAAAGTTTCTTAACGGCATTTATTCCGTTCGTGCCGATAAAACTCTGGAGGAGGTGGTACAGACAGACCTGATTATTATTCCGGCCTTATTTGGCGACATGAAAGAGGCGGTTCAGTTAAACTATAAAGCCATTCGCTGGATGGAGCAGCATTATAGAAGAGGAACAGAGCTGGCTTCCCTCTGCTTAGGTGCTTTTCTTCTGGCCTCAACGGGTTTGCTTAGCGGGAAGAAATGTTCGACCCACTGGGCCTACTATCAGGAGTTTAGGGAGACTTTTCCGGATGTGGAGGTGATGGACGGGAGTATTATAACAGAGGAAGGAAGGATTTACTCCAGTGGCGGGGCCAATTCTTACTGGAACCTGCTGCTGTACCTGCTGGAGAAATACACCGACCGGGATACGGCTATATTGGCAGCAAAGTATTTTGCAATTGATATTGACCGCGACAGCCAGTCGGCCTTTGCTATTTTTAAAGGACAGAAAGGCCACAAAGATAAAGAAATACTGTTGGCGCAGGAGTTTATAGAAAACAACTACCAGGAAAAAATAACCGTGGATGAATTGGCTGACGCTGTGGCTATTAGTCGTAGAAGCTTTGAAAGAAGATTTAAGCAGGCAACTCAAAACACCGTAATGGAATATGCGCAGCGGGTAAAAGTAGAAGCAGCGAAGCGTTGCTTTGAGGGCACACGTAAAAATATTAATGAGGTTATGTTTGATGTGGGATATACAGACACCAAAGCTTTCCGTACCGTTTTTAAAAAAATTACCGGGCTTACTCCCGTTGAATACCGGAACAAGTACAATAAAGAGGTTTTGGTGTAAGTGCTGCACTTCTTCGGAATGAGAACAACAACAAAAAAGCCCCGGCATAGGAGGGCACTGAAAAAGTCCCTTCACTAAATTTAGGGGTATCTTAGGATTTAAAACGAGCAGAAAACACTGATTTTTCTGCTCGTTTTTTTGTATCTTATATGCACCTTGATAACCAATCCTGATGCTAGCCCAACAACAAAAAATCCAGTTTAGCTCTTTTGCAGGCTTGTATGAGCTAGTGGTTCCAAAAGACAACCTTCTTCGTAGGATCAACGATCTGATTGATTTCAATTTCATCTATGAAGAGCTATTGGGGAAATATTGTCCTAATAACGGACGTACTGCGGAGAGCCCAATCCGCATGTTCAAGTACCTTTTGCTTAAGACGATTTATGCGATATCGGATGTGGATGTAGTAGAAAGGTCCCGTTATGATATGTCCTTCAAGTATTTTTTGGGGATGTGCCCTGAAGAGGAAGTGATTAACCCCAGTTCATTAACTAAGTTCCGTAAGCTGCGTCTGCAAGATACCCATCTGTTGGACCTGCTGATTACCAAAACCGTTTCCATTGCTTTGGTAAAAGGCATTATCCGTTCCAAATCCATCATCGTTGATGCTACCCACTCTCATTCACGTTCCAATCCACATTCCGCTTTAGAAGTTCTTAGGGAGCATTCCAAACATCTGCGCAAGGCGGTCTATGCCATTGATGAGGATATGAGTAAGCGTATGCCGCGCAAGAATGACTCAAATGAGCTGGAAAAAGAACTCATCTACTGCAAGGAACTGGAGAGAATCATAGAGTCGGATGAGCTACTCCAGGAGGTTCCTTCTGTGAAGGAGAAGCTAAACCTCTTGAAAGAAACGGTTGAAGATACCCAGGAACACTATACTCTCTCCAAAGATCCGGATGCAAGGACCGGACATAAAGCTGCCGACAGCTCATTCTTTGGGTATAAGACCCACCTGGCCATGAGCGAAGAGCGTATTATTACAGCAGCAGTAGTGACATCGGGTGAAAAGGGGGATGGTCCCGAACTACCAAAGCTCGTGGAGATAAGTCAGGCGAACGGCATTCAGGTAGAGGCTGTCATTGGCGATGCGGCATACTCAGGAAAGGAAAACCTATCGCTGCAGAACAAACAGGGACAGCCAATAAAAGTAGTCTCCAGACTGAACCCTTCGATAACACAAGGCTTTAGAAAGGCTGAAGACAGGTTCGACTATAACAAAGATGCAGATATGTTTGTCTGTCCGGCAGGACATCTGGCTATCCGAAAGGCACGCCAGGGGAAAAAGGAGGTGGGGAAAAACCAGGTCGACACGTATTATTTTGACATTGAAAAATGCAAGCTGTGCCCATTGAAGGAAAACTGTTATAAGCCGGGAGCAAAGACCAAAAGCTATTCAGTATCCATAAAGTCAGACCTACACCAGGAGCAAATGGAGTTCCAGGAAACAGCATATTACAAAGAAAAGTCAAGGCTCAGGTATATGATTGAGGCAAAGAACAGCGAGTTAAAGAATGTCCATGGCTATGGACGGGCAGTCTCCTATGGTATCCAGAACATGGAAATGCAGGGTGCCCTTGCCATATTCACCGTAAACCTAAAAAGAATACTTACCCTAGGTAAATAAACCAAGGTTCTGTGCGAAAATGACCTTTGTTTACCCCAGTGCTCTACCTACAGCCAGCAAATCTTTGTGTTTAACGTACATTATTGTAGAAAACAATAGCGGCCAGGTAAACCTAATGGTTTACCTGGCCGCTATAAAGGACTTTTTCAGTGCCC
>CAWIFH010000017.1:0-33639 GCA_963835365.1 uncultured Cytophagales bacterium | reverse complement strand
CTGATTAAAGACCTGGAAGCCCTGGGCATTCTGAAAGAAATAACCGGTGGACAACGGAGCAGAGTATATGATTTTCACAAATTACCTCAACCTCTTCCGTTCATAACCCTAAATCAATTTTATGGATTACAATAGCCAGTTTCCATAAGCTAACTACCACCTATTTTATTTACTGCATCAATTATTGTTAAAGAAGCTGTATTAAGAACTATCAGCAACCAATAGATTGCTCAACAGTAAACACTAAATTGCTGGAATTGCACTCTCCATTGCGGGCGTTGCAACTCCCATTGCTGGGATTGCGGTAGCTTAAAGCCTAAACAACCTTTATATTGCTGGCATTGTACTTCTCATTGCTGGTGTTTGCAGCTCCCGTTGCTGGGATTGCAATTCAACTTTTTATTGCTTTTAAATTATCAGCCTCATAGTTGCATTATAGATAAAGTAAGGTTTGGCGCGCCTTCCATGTAAACCTTTCTTTTACCTAAAACTGCTGTTCAGATTGTTCATTGCCACAGAAGCTGAACAAATGAACGGATTGAACATAAATGAGATAATTTCTTTCTCTCAAGCTCCTCCTTAGCCAACCTACAAAGCTTTTTCGCTTTACCCAATGACACTTCCATGTGTTCTGCTACCTGCCTTTGAGAATATCCATCTTTCAGTAGCTGTCGCACGATACTCACTTCCTCTTCCTCGCTCTTACCATTGGACCTCTGCTGAAGATGCTGTTGTTCATCATCAAAGCTTACAAATTCAAAAGCCAGGTAGTTATTCTTCTTTTTATCCCTTCACAAAGAACAACATTCTCCCCTCCATAGAGCTTTTCTGAATTTCTCTACCTTGATTTGCTTGATGTATCTGAAACTTTTATCCTGTTGGCTTGCCCCAATGCTAAAGGCACTATCAGCAAGGTTCATCAACACTTTACTTCCCGAAAGGTCATTATCAGTAATAGGTTGATTGGGATGGTCTTTTGGGTGTGTGTGCTAATAATTAGTATTGAAACATCCATGTTCTTCCTGGAAACTGCTGCAAACCAGTCATCAGGTTTGGCTGCTTCAGTAGATTTTTCCATATCAATGCGAAGGGCAGTAATATTATCAAGGATGATAACTTTAACTTCCTGTTCCTTAATTGCCACTTCTTATGGCATCTAAAATCAATTTGATCAACCCTATGCCCTAATAGGAGCTTTTTTTTGTCTAGCTGTGCTCGAAGGAAGTTTTGACTAAATTTTATGAATAGAGTCACCATCCTCAGTGTAGCGCATCTGAACCTGCTTCCCTGAAAGTTCACAATCTAAAAACAAAACCTTAGTTGGAGTCGCCTTCACTGGGAGTTGCTGAATTGAGGTTTTTCCTAAGAGAGCAATTGCCTCTCCAATTTGAAAAGCCAGAATAGATTTTTCCCAGATTATTGCTAGCAAACAGCACACACACTTCTCCTTCGTACCATAAAGAACCGAACAGCATTTGAGGGTCTGGCAAATTCTTTTGCCTCTTCTATCCATTGATTGACGGATTTTATTTTAAGCAAATTGTTCCCAGGAACTACGTATTGGCCTTCCTGCCAACTACCACCTGCCATTGCATCTAGCTTGCTGATATCCAAATTAGGCATCATAGCGCACCTCCTCTCTCGCATTTTGGTTTAAGAAAGCTAAAATACTTTCTCTCGAATACATGATTTTATTCCCTACCTTCGTAAAAACAAGCTCCCCATTTTTCCGCCGATTCCAGAACCAGGTTGCTTTCTTCCCAGGAGTCTTTGAGCCTCCTTCTCCAAAATCCAGGTCTCCCAGTTTTTCTGGGTGACCTCCTCTAACTACAGCTGACAATTCGTCTAGCTTCTGAATAATTTGCTCCAGCATTTCGCTAGGCACAGCCATAAGAACCACCGGCTCTCCCTGACTTAAAATATTTTGCCTTTGTTTCATGCTCGCAATATTTCAATTCTCTTTAAACTGACGTTCTAAATTCCACTCTAATTTCTTTTTATTTTTTTCAGAAAGTTTTTTCAAAAAATAACCCCTTGACAATCTGATACTTGCCAGGGGGTTATTTATGAATTTTTTAAAAATTATTTCTATTAACTTTCTTTGAACGATTTTTTGATAATTCCTGCCCAGCCTTCAATACGGCCTGATTTGTGATTTTAGCATAAATTTGTGTTGTTTTAATGTTGTTGTGTCCCAGCCATTTACTTACCACCTCTACCGGAATTTCATTTGATAGAAGAACCGTTGTTGCACATGTGTGCCGGGCAACGTGATGGGTAATCGTTGTTTTTGTCCCTACTAAATCTTCCAATAACTTTTAAATAGGCGTTTACCTTTTGGTTAGACATTTGTGGAAGAACTTTCCCGCTTGCCTGGCGCTCCAGATTATCATAACGAAGAAAATAGCTACCGCAGGTGGAAGCAAAGGAACATTCACAGATTCGCCCGTTTTTTCCTGGTAAAACTGAAAGGTATAATTCCCATTCCTGTCTTTCTTCACCTTTTCGACCTCCATATTCATGGCATCCTGAAAACGTAGGCCGGTGTAGACACTCCCGATAAAAATATCTCTTACTTTTTGGAGGCTGTAGTTTCCTCCCAGGTCATGCTCAATAATCATCCGAAGCTCGTGCTCCTCCAGGTACTTCCGCTGAGTAGGGTATCCCGCAGCGGGAAGGTAGCATAGGGGTTATTAGTAATGACCTTTTCCCGAACTGCTGCATTTAAAATAGTCCGGTGCCTGACATGGTTTTTATTTACCGTGTTTCGCTTTAAGGTAGTATCCTTCCCTACTGCTTTTTGCTGAAGCAAAAAACTATCAAAGCTTTTAAGGAAACTATAATCCATCTGATTAATAGCTATATCATCCCCACCCCTATAAATTTTGATAAAATTGGAAAGATGAGCAAGCACATTCTTATAGCCCCAGATGGTTACCTGAGAAACCTCCCCGTTCTTCTCTACTCCCTCTATATAACTAGCGCAGAAATCAAGGAGCCTAACCTCAACTGGTCCTTCGCCCTTTAACCTGGTCTTTACCACTTTTGCAGTTATCTGTTCTTTCTCCTGCTCCAACTGGTGAATAAGGTTATGCAATTCAGATTCTTTTTCTGACAGGCGTTTATTGACAGCCGCATTCCTTTCGTGCGTTGTGAAGCGTCCTCCCAAAGCCGCTCCTCAATTTCGATACCTGTGTATATCTCAGCTTTCTGCCGATTTACAATAATTCGCTGGAAAATCTTAGCGCGCTTAGAACCTTCTAAAGGCTTTAGGAAAAACTTGTTGCTGTAACTTACGCTCCTAATGTGTTTCACCTTTTAGTTTCACAAAACCGCTAAGTGAAACGTTGGTGAAATGAATATAGAAAAAAGGTGAAACCAATCAAAACAAAAAACCGCCTCAAATTGCTTTGTAAAGCTTTTTGAGGCGGTTTTTAAACTATTTTGAAACGTTTTTGTGGTCCCGGCAAGAATCGAACCGCAGCGGCGGCCGCTTGCCTCTAGAGTTTAGGAAACTCCTTCACACTCTTTAAACATCCTCTTCAATCCACCAAATACCAATATCTTAAAGGAAAAACGGGGCTCCAAAAATTGCAAATAAAAAACCCACTAAATAATAATATTTAGCGGGTTTTGTGGTCCCGGCAAGAATCGAACTTGCATCTAGAGTTTAGGAAACTCCTATTCTATCCATTGAACTACGGGACCAGCATTTTTAATACAATTTTTAATAAAAAGGCAGGAAGCCCTTTTATTGAAAAGCAAATGTAGAAAAATTTACCTCCCCTCGCAATGCAAGTTTGCATAATTGCAGCTTCCTTCGCCAAAAGTATCGACGCAAAGTCCCTCCACAAGCCCCTGCTTCCTCCTGCCTGCTTAAAAATTCACCCCTCTTTGCCCCCTCTCCTTCCAGCCGGTTTTTCCTTCTTCCTGCGAATCCGGATTAAAAAGCACCTCTGTATTCTATTCATTTTCAGCGCATTAAAAATAGTTCAACATTTTTGTAAATCGCTTTGGGGGTAAGGGCCTGCTTTCCTGTCTAATAAGGAGGTTGCCCCACAGGAAACCCAAAAACGAATTTTCTGAACTTAAGCATGAAAAGAATACTATTAGCAGCTGCATGGCTGGTTTTAACTGCTCCGCTTCGGGCGGCCCTTCTTCCGACAGGAGCCATACCCGCTGCTAGTCCTGATTATGAAGAAAAAATAGCCATTAGCGGCTATATAAAAGATGCCACCACCGGCGAAGAGCTCATTGGCGTGAGCGTGTATGTTATAGAGGCAGAAAGTGGCACCAGCTCCAATGTTTATGGCTTTTATTCCCTTTCCCTCACGCCCGGCACTTATACCCTGCAGTATACTTACGTAGGATACCAGCCGGTAAAAAAAGTAGTGGAGCTACAGCAGGACACCCAGTTGAGCATCGAGCTGCAGCCCGAAGAGCTGAGCCTCGAAGAGGTGGTGGTGACCGCCCAACGACCCAATGCCCAGGTGGAAATGGTGCAAATGAGTACCATTAAAATGGAAATGACTGATGTAAAGAAAATGCCGCAGCTCCTGGGCGAGGTCGACCTGGTACGCAGCATCCAGCTGTTGCCGGGCGTAACCACCGTAGGCGAAGGAGCCAGCGGCTTTAACGTGCGGGGCGGAAACATCGACGAAAACCTTATTCTCCTCGACGAGGCGCCGGTTTACAATGCCTCCCACGTATTCGGCTTCTTTTCTGTTTTTAATGCCGATGCCATTAAAGACGTACAGCTGCAGCGGGGAGGAATTCCGGCCATGTATGGCGGCCGCCTGTCGTCTGTGCTGGACATCCGGCAGAAAGAAGGCAATATGAAAACCTTTTCGGGCAGCGGCGGCATTGGCCTCATTAGCAGCCGCCTGCTGCTGGAGGGCCCCATTGCCAAAGATAAAAGCTCTTTCGTAGTATCAGCCCGCCGCTCCTATGCCGATATATTTACCATTGTGTCGGCCAATGAAAATGTGCGAAACAGCACGGCCTACTTCTATGATATGAATGGCAAGTTCAACTACATTATTAATGAGAACAACCGTATTTTCCTCTCCGGATACTGGGGCCGCGATGTGCTGGGGGTAAATGATGTGGCCAGCTTCGACTGGGGCAATAAAACAGGTACCCTGCGCTGGAACCACCTCTTTGGGGCGCAGGTATTTTCGAATGTTACCCTTACCGCCAGCGATTACGATTATGCCCTGGGGGCCGATACCGACGCCGAAAGCTTTAGCTGGCGCTCCAACATCCGGAACTACAACGCAAAGGCCGACCTCAGCTATTACCTTACGCCCGGCTACACCATGGACTTTGGCTTTAGCGGCATGCTTTACCAGTTTAAACCTGCCCGCATTGCCTACAGCACCGCCAGCGGGGAAGAAAGCAACATCATCTTCCCCGATAAATATGCACTGGAGTCGGCCGTATATACCAGCCACGAGTGGAAAGCCAGCAGCCGCCTGACCCTGCAGTACGGCCTCCGCTATTCGCAGTTCCACCTCATGGGCAGGAGCAGCATTTACCAGTATGCCGGCAACGAACCGGCCAGCGGCATTATTACCGATACCCTGCAATATACAAGCGGCGAAGTAATCAGTGCCTTCAACAACCTGGAGCCCCGCTTTGCCATGAAGTTTACCCTTACCCCCGAAAGCTCCTTAAAAGCCAGCTACCACCGCATGGCCCAGTACATTCACCTGGTTTCCAACACTACGGCTTCGCTGCCGGTAGATGTGTGGACACCGGCAGGGCCTTATGTTAAACCGGCAAAGGTGGACCAGTTTGCCCTCGGCTACTTCCGCAACTTTGCAGCCAACCGCTATGCGTTTTCTGCGGAAACCTATTACAAGCAATACTACGACCTGCTCGATTTTAAAGACGGCGCCGAGCTGCTCTTAAACGAAAACCTGGAAACAGAGCTGCTCAGCGGCGAAGGCCGTGCCTACGGACTGGAAATGATGCTGAAAAAAGAAAGCGGTGCGCTTACCGGCTGGCTCAGCTATACCCTTTCCCGCACCGAGCGCCGGGTAAATGGCATTAATAACAGTAAATACTACCCGGCAAATTACGATAAGCCGCATGATGTAACGCTGGTTGTTTCTTACCAGCTAAACACGGCTTGGAGCCTATCGGGCAACTTTACCTATATGACGGGCCGCCCGGTAACCTACCCCAATGCCCGCTACGAGTGGCAGGGAGCCATTGTGCCGAACTACGACAACCGAAATGGCGCCCGCACCCCCGACTACCATCGCCTCGACTTATCGGCGACCTACGACGTACCGAAGCCGGATAGCCGGAAGTGGCAAAGCAGCTGGACCTTTGGCATCTACAACGTATATGCCCGCCGCAATGCTTTTTCGGTTTTCTTTCGCCATAACGAAGAAAATCCAAACCAGACAGAAGCTGTCCGTTACTCCGTGCTCGGCACCCTGATTCCTTCTGTTACCTACAACTTTAACTTCTGATTTAAGGGATGAAAAATATATTGTACAGCCTCCTCTTTTGCAGCCTGCTGTTTACGGCCTGCGAAGATATAATTGAGCTGAACACGCCGGAAGGAAAAAGGCGGCTGGTGGTGGATGGTCTTTTAACCGACCAGCCCGAACTGCAAACCGTATCGTTAAAATATACAGCACCTTATTTTAGTGGCGAACAAACGCCTGCCGCCAGCGGGGCCCTGGTAATTGTAAAGGAAAACGGAAGCTATGCCGATACCCTGCAGGAGACCCAGGCGGGCATTTACCAGAAGGCCTTCCGGGGGCAGGCAGGAAATGAATACCGCCTGTACATAAAAACAGTAAATGGAGAGGAATACCTGAGCCACCCGCAGCGCCTGCAGCCGGTACCTGCCATCGACAGCCTGTATGCTGAATTTAACGAAAGCCGCTATTCCGACGAATCAGGATATTTACTGTTTTTACGCACCAGCGACCCTGAAGAAGTGACTAACTTTTACCGCTGGCGCTTATTTATTAACGGAGCGCTACAACAAGGTACCGACAATCTTTACATCGCCAGCGATAAGCTGGTTAACGGCAACAGTGGCCTGGGGCTTGCTTTCTTCCGCCACCGCCTGCAGCAGGGTGATAGTGCCCGGGTGGAACAACTTTCTGTTTCCGGAGCAGCCTATGATTTTATGAGCCTGCTAAAAGACCAGGCATCGGGAGGCTCCCAGTTCAGCACCCCTCCTGCCCCGGTTAGGGGCAATGTGGTGGCGCTTAGTGAAGAGGAAAACTTCGCCCTCGGCTTCTTTATGGTTTCGGCGGTATCAGGCAAAAAAATTACAATCACCCCGGCAGAATAAAAACAATGAACTATAAAGCGTCTATACTTTACTGCTTTATCGCCTGCCTTTTGGCAGGAAAGCTGGCTGCCCAGCAGCCTGCTTACCCCAAAGATGCTGCCCTGCTTTACAGACCCTTCCAGCTCTCTTTTGTAAGCCCTTTAGGAACGAACGGGCTGGAAAGCGGGCGCGCGGTCAATACCCTGTCGGTGAACCTGCTGCTGGGCTATGCAGCCGGCCTGGAAGGCATCGAGCTGGCAGGCCTGGCCAACCTGGAGCGTTACCACCTTGGGGGCATTCAGCTGGCGGGCCTCCTGAATGCCTGCGGAGGTTCCGTGGAAGGCATCCAGACAGCAGGCTTTCTTAACCTGAACCGGGGAGAGGTTCGCGGGGCCCAGTTCGGCGGCTTTGCCAACCTGAATGGCCGCTACAGCTATGCCGCGCAATTTGCAGGCTTTGCCAATGTGGTTGCTGACTCCAGCTCCGGCTTTCAGCTGGCAGGCTTTGGCAACTATTCCGCCGGCCACAGCGGGCTCCAGCTTGCGGGTTTCGGCAATACCGCCGGCAAAAATATGAATGGAATTCAGCTTGGCGGCTTTATAAATATAGCCGAAAAGGTAAACGGCCTGCAAATGGCCGGCTTTATCAACATCAGCAAAACCCTCCGCGGACTGCAGCTGGGCGTGGTGAATGTTGTGGACAGCGTAGAAAAAGGAACCCCTGTGGGTGTGTTTTCTTTCGTGCGAAAAGGTTACAACCACTGGGAAATATGGACCTCCGAAAGCATGCACCTGAATACCGGCTTTAAGTTCGGCACCCGTAGTTTTTACAACATCCTGGCGGTGGCAAGCAACCTTGAGCCGCTGGCAGCGCGTAGGTTCTTTGGCTTTGCCTATGGCATAGGCCATGCAATGGCGCTTCCAAAGGGGCAGCTGAGTATAGATGCCCTCGCTTACCAGCTGCAGCCTATGGATAAACCGTTCAGGAGCGAAAACGGCCTGAAGCAGCTCTACCAGCTAAAGCTAAGCTATGACTATGCCCTTAACAAGGCCAGTGTATTTGCCGGGCCGGTTTTTAATGCACTGGTACAATATAACCATTCTACAAACGATAATAAATGGAGTACCCTTGCCCCATACACTTTATATAGCTACACCGACACCAATAAAAAAGTGGAACTATGGGCTGGCCTGCAGGCGGGCATCCGTTTTTAATGAATTATTAACCTTAAAAATAAATGAAAATGGGAATTACTTTAGCAGACAACAGCAACACCCTGTTTAGCAGCTACCTTAAAGGATGGGAAACGGCTCTTAAAATTTACGAGGAAGAAAACGGAGTTAAGAATAGAAAGAGCAAGAACGGAAGAAAGAAAAGTTAAGGTCGCCAGCGGTCTCTAATTCAGCAATCTGTTATATTTGCTCCCATAATCAGAGGCTTATCCGAATTTATGGCCATTGTAGAAACCAGCTCCCATGCAGCAAAAGAAGCAACTGCCGGCAATAGTAAAAACAGCCACTCCTCACCAGGAAAGCTGGAAGCACTTTTCCGCTTTCACTATACCGACTTATGCCGGTACTGCCTTCGTTTTGTAAAGCAGCATGAGCTGGCCGAAGAAATCGTGCAGGATGTTTTTGTGGCCTTTTGGGAAAAAAGCCCGGAGCTGAAAGACCCTTCTTCCAGCCGGGCTTATTTATACACCGCTGTTAGAAACCGCTCGCTTAACTACCTGAAAAGCCAGCATGCCAGGCAACAGTTTGAGAGTAACGAAACTATTCAATGGCAGCTTGCTACCGACAATACCCGGGAACAACTGGCCTTCGAGGAGCTTTCGCTCCTGCTCGATGCCGGAATCGATAAATTGCCCCCCCAGTGCCGGACCATTTTTGAAATGAGCCGGCTGGGTGGGTTTTCCTACCTGGAAATTGCCACAGCCCTGGCCCTTTCTCCAAAAACGGTGGAAAATCAAATGGGAATAGCTTTACGCAAGCTGAAAGACCACCTGCATAATTACTGGGGCCTTCTTCAGCTCTTATTCATCACCTTAAGTGCACAAGCATGGACACTTTTTCACTTATAGCCCATTATCTTTCAGGCAGCTGCAGCCCCGAAGAAGCTGCGCGCCTGGAAAGCTGGCGCAAAGCCAGTGCAGCCAACGATGCGGAGTTCCGCAAGATGGAAAAGGTATGGGCAGCTGCCGCTCCCGCCACCTTCTGTCCCGATGCCGGCCTGGCCTGGCAAAAGGTACAACAGCGCCTCTGCAGCAGACCTGCCGCCATGGAATTGAATAGGAAAGAGCAACAGAAAAGTCCCCGCCGATGGTTTCAGCTGGCCTGGCCGGTAGCTGCTGCTGTCAGCCTGCTGGCACTTAGCTTATTGGTATATTTTTTCCTTGTCAAACAGGAAAATTTTGTTCCTTCGGGTCTAAGCCAAACAGAAACAGGATACCAGGAAAAGCAATTACTGCAGTTAGCCGACGGCACACAGGTTTGGCTAAACCAGCAGTCGAGCCTCTACTACCCGGCCCATTTCGATAGCAGCCGTCGCGAAGTGTACCTGAAAGGCGAAGCTTTTTTTGAAGTAAGCCACCAGCCCGAAAAGCCTTTTATTGTTTACACAAAAAATAGCCGAGTGCAGGTGCTGGGTACTTCCTTTAACCTGCAGGAAGGAGCACAAACCAGGCTCCAGGTTAAAACAGGCCGCGTGGAATTCAGCAGCAGGAAAACAGGAGACAAAACAGCTTCTGCTCCTTCTTCCCTCCTTCTCAGCGCAGGCGAAGCAGCCTTACTGGAAGAAAGCGGGTTAAGGAAAGAAAGTCCCCCGGCCAACTTCCTATCGTGGAAAACCGGCAGGTTTGATTTCACAGACACTCCTTTAGCAGAAGTTTTCCGTTTACTGGAGCAGTACTACCCGCTAAACATTACAACGGATAACCCTGCGCTCCTGGAATGCCGCCTCAATGCCAGATTCGAAAAGCAAAGCATTGAAGAGGTGCTGGAAGTAATTGCCCTCACCTTTGGACTGGAGTACCAGCTGATTGGCAAGGAAGCCACCTTCAAAGGAAATGCAGGCAATTGCCGGCCAGCTCTCTGATTTAAAAAATCAGGCGATTGTTGTGCAGGCTCCGGAAGCAAACTACCTTTGTTGCCTTTATTAAGCCAGGCTCATGAGGCACCTTTTAATATGTTTGTTGCTGCTCCTTCCGTTTGGCCTCTGCGCCCAAACGCTGCAGGATTACCAGCTTTCCCTTAACCATAATAAGCCCGATTTATTAGCGCTTTTAGCGCACATAGAAGACCAAACCGGACTTAGCTTTTCTTTCAGCAGTTCGCTGCTCAACACAAAACAGACACTTGATTTACCTGCAGGAACTTACCTCCTACAGGATCTTTTACACCAGATTTTTCAAGCCCGGGGAATTGAATTTTCGCTCCATGGCAATCAGATAATTTTAAGCCCCAAAGTTTTTTCCGGTACTCCCCTCACCATTACCGGCACCGTAGTCGATTCTGCCACCCTTGTTCCCCTAATGGGCACTGCAATTTATTTGCCCCAACTAAAAAAAGGAGCAACGACCGATGCTAGGGGCCAGTTCCGCTTCCAGCTGCAACCAGGCATTTGGCAGGTGGAAATCAGCCTGCTCGGGTACCAGGCACAAAAGCAGGAATTATTGCTGGAACATGATACGCTGCTACAATTCAGCCTCTCGCCCGGCATGATTGAAATTGGCGAAGTGGTGGTCCGGGACCAGCAGCAAAACCATAAAATTACCAGCCTCAGCATGGGAAAGGAGCAGCTAAACCTGCAAAACCTCGAAAGCATGCCTGCCGTTTTCGGGGAGGCCGACATCCTTAAAAGCCTGCAATTACTGCCCGGCGTGCAATCAACGAACGAAGGACTGAGCGGACTGCTGGTGCGGGGTGGCTCGGCCGACCAAACCCTGGTGATGCTCAACGAAGCAACCGTTTACAGCCCGGCACATTTTATGGGCTTCTTTTCTGTTTTTAACCCGGAAGCAATCCAGAAGGTAGAAATATATAAGGGAGGGATTCCGGCACGCTGGGGTGGCCGACTGGCTTCTATCGTAAATAACGAGGTAAAAACAGGCAGTAAAGAAAGCTGGAAGGTTAAAGGAGGCATTGGGCTCATCAGCAGCCGGCTTACGGTAGAAGGGCCCCTGCTACGCAAACAAAGTCTTCGCTCCTCCTTTCGGCCCGCCGTTCGTATTTCGACCTGCTCCTAAAGGCGGTTCCGCCAGCAGTGGTACAGGCCACGGCGCTTTACTTTTACGACCTCAACGGCTCCCTGCACCTGAAACTGAATAAAAACAACCAGCTTCGCCTAAGCACCTACAGCGGAAAGGACGTTGCTGGTTTTCAGCAATTTGTAGATGTGAAGTGGGGCAATGAGGTGGCTACCGCAGAATGGCTCCATGCATTTAACCCTAAATTGTTGCTCAACACTGCCTTACATTACAGTTCCTATGGCTATGGCTTCCACATCGATGTGCAGGATGAGGTGCAGTTCGACTGGACCTCCCGGCTAAAGGAATACAGCGGCCGCCTGGATTTTGAATACAACCTGAATCCTGAAAACCTGCTGCAATTTGGGTACAATGCCAGCCGGAGGATTTTCTCTCCTATATACATGCGGGTAGAAGAAAATAATACCACCTTTGGCGATATTAAGCTCGATGAAAAGCATGTGCTGGAGCAGGCGCTTTATATCCACAACCAGCATGAGCTAACCGATAAACTGAGTCTCCTGTACGGGCTCCGCTATTCCTTCTTCCACAACCTGGGGCCAGGCCGGGTGTTTCGCTACCAAAAGGGCCAGCCCAAAAGCCTTGAAAGCATCCGCGACACCCTTTTTTATCAGGCGGGGCAAATATACAATACCTACCATGGGCCGGAACCACGCATTATTGGCCGCTACCTGCTTTCAGAAGAAAGCTCGGTAAAATTCAGCTACAACCGAATGCAGCAATACAGCCAGGTAGCTTCCAGCGCCACCGCCAGCCTCCCCACCGACCGCTGGATTCCTGCAGACCATTATATAAAGCCACAACGGGCCGACCAGTGGAGCCTGGGGTGTTTCAAAAACCTTCCGAAGAAATCGCTTAGCTTTTCTGCCGAGTTTTATTACAAATACATGCGGAACCAAATCGACTTTAAAGATGGGGTAACCGTAATGGACAACCTTAACGACCAGAATTCTGACGTTGCCTTTAATAATGCCATAGAAACGCAGCTACTTTCCGGCAGGGCCTGGTCGTATGGTCTGGAAGTGATGGTGGAAAAGAAAATAGGTGATTTTTCTGGCTGGCTTGCGTATACGCTTTCCCGCACCCGCAGGCAGGTAGATGGCATTAACAAGGGCAGGCCTTACAGCCCCCGTTACGACCGCCCCCACGACCTGAGCCTGGTGGCCATGTACAGGTTCAACAAGCGCCTGGAAATAAGCGGAAACTGGGTTTTTACCAGCGGCCATGCGGTTACGCTCCCCGAAGGGAAATACAGCTTCGAAGGCAGGCAAATTCCTTATTATAATCCCGACCACCGCAACAGCAGCCGGATGCCCAATTACCACCGGCTCGACCTGGCCCTTACCCTAAAGCAAAAAAAGAAGGAGCAAAGGCAGTGGCAGGGCAGCTGGTCGCTTTCGCTGTACAATACCTATTTCAGAAAAAACCCGGTGCTGATACAGTTTATGGAAGTAATAAATAACGACCCCATGCTGGGTGCTCAGCAAACAGAAGAAATCAGGAGCAAAGGGCTCAAAGGGGTAAAGGTTTTCTTTACCCTGATACCGGCCATTTCGTACAACTTCAGCTTTTAAGCTACTGCCCATGAAGAATAATTATATTTCTCTGGCTCTGTATTTTCTGCCCTGGCTTGCTTTGGGCTGGCTCTCGGGCTGTGGCCTGCAAGTGGTAGAACTGGATTTGGAAAAAGCAAAGCCGAAGCTGGTGGTGGAAGGAGGCATTAGTAACCTTCCCCCGCCACATAGCATCCGGCTTAGCTGGAGCACTTCCTTTAATGCTGCAGAAGCGGTGGCCGCCGAAAATGCCCTGCTAGTTATTTCCGATGAGCAGGGCCGCACCGATACGCTTCAGGAACAGGAAGGTGGTCTTTATTATTCAAAGTTGCAGGGAATTCCCGGCCGAAGGTACCAGCTGTCCATTGCAATCGAAAACCAAATGTTTGAAGCCAGCGCCTTTATGCCACTGCCTGCACAGCTCGATTCTTTCAGCATCCGCTACCAGGAAGAAAGCACCTTTACAGAGGAGGGTTATTATGTTAGCCTGCACCAGCTCGATTCGCTGGAAACAGCAGGTTATTATCGCTGGCTTGCCTGGGAAAATGGTAACCTAAAGGAGAATGGCCCTGTAACCGGCTACTTTGCCACCTTTTCCATCACCACCGACAATAACCCGCTGAGCCTTCAGTATCCGGAGCCTTTTAAAAAAGGAGATCACCTCCTGTTTCAAACCATTAAAATGGACAAGGCTGTTTACACTTATTACCAGGGCCTCCTGGAGCTGATGGTAAACGATGGCGGGCTCTTTGGGCCTATTCCTGTCAACCCTTCTTCGAACATCAGTGGCGGTGCTTTAGGCATTTTTCAGGCCAACAGCATTACCGAAACAAGGGTGGTTATTGAGTAGCTGCAGGCAGGTCGAGCACCAGGCTGAGCAAATGCGCCTGGCCGCCGGAGTGCTGGTTAACGATTAATACTTTATCATATTCACTCTCCTGGAGATCCTGGAGTTTTTCTTCTCCCATTAGCAGGTTAACAATTCCCGGAATGGTATTAGAATGCCCCACCATAAGAACCGTTTTGCCTGCATACTTCTTTTTCAGTTGCTCCAGCAAAGCTTTTTCCTGGTGAGGCGCATAGTGCTGAATTTCCTGCTTATTTTGCTGTGCCACCGGGCGGGCAGTCTCCAGGCTGCGCTTATAACCGGTGCTGAAAACGGCATCGATGGGCGTACTACTTAAAAGCTTTGCCAGGGCTTCTGCCCTTTGCATGCCCACATCGGTTAAAGGAGGATCCTCACTTCCGTCAGCGGCTTTTTCTGCATGCCGTACCAGAATAAAAGTAGTTACCTCCTCCTGCTGTGCAGCAGATTCCTGGCAAGCCACGAGAATAAAAAAAAGGCCAAAGCAGAGCAGTCTTAGTTGTTTCATAGCAGATTTAGTTTTGGATTAATGAGGCAGGAATGGGGTTTTCAGGGGTTTCGCTCGTCCAGAGGATATTGACGATCCACCAACGGCCTCCATCTTTTACCAGTTGAAAGCTATTTACGCCCCGGTCGAAAGGCTCCCCTTCGGGGCTTTCTTTAGAGCTGTAGGCGCTAAAAACCTGTGCCACCGGTCCGAACTGCTCAACTGAGTGCCCCAGGGGTGTTTCATAAAATGGACTGGTTTCAAAGTGCTTTCCCGCCGTGGCAATATAATCGTCGAGGCTCAGGCTGCGGTAAACGCTGGTACCATCTTTCCGGTAGCTAAGCACATTAAACTGCACGCCTGGTTTGCAATAAGCACGCAGCTTCTCCCAGTCGCGCTCGCCGGCCGGGCCGGATATAACTTTGTACATCGCTGCCACCAGCTCCTCCGGACTTGCCAGCTCAGCAGCAGCTGGTGCTGTTCCCTGACCATAAACGCCAAAGCTTAGCAGGAAAAAGCCTGCAAGAAGGTAAATATTTCGCATGAACTTCATTTTTTAGTAAGCCTAAGTAAACTATCAAAATTTAATCAAGTACCCTACCTTTCTTAGATAAGCGGCTCCCTGGAGGGGAAGAATGGTTAAAGACAAGGATCATGAGTTGGTTATCAAAAATTCAACCTGTCAAAATAAAACTTCATTTAATTATAATTTTTACAATACTCTAAACCTATAGTTTATCCGTTAAATACTGATAATGAATCACATAAAATCCAATAAAAATTGCAAAAAACGTAACATTTTGTAGTTATCATCCTTATACTATTAATAGTTAACACAAAAGAGATCTGCTTGGATCATCTTGTTTTAGGGATGTTTTACATGTTTTTACATGTTTTTACATACTTAAAATGCTTGCTGAAAGAATGAATAAAATCCGTTTTGACAGAAAACCGGCTCATTTATTTCTCTCTCTCTTTAGCAGCGTAAAATACAGGAAAGAAGGTGTATGGACTTTTGTTAACATATTTTTTAACCATTAATTAATTTTTAATTTATCTATTATGAAAAAAGAATCAATACTAGGCCTTGCGCTTTTAGTTCCTTTTTTCTCGTTTGCCCAGGACGGAGACGGAAAAGAAGGACAGGTAATTGAGCAGGAAGGTGAAAATCTGGAAGCATTAATTGTTCAGGAAGGAGATGAGAACTTCGGTCTTATCCGGCAAATTGGAAATGGGCACGATGGTTATATTGACCAGAACGGCTTTGATAATTATGGAGGTATTAAACAATATGGCAGCGGCCATGACGCTGAAATCTTACAAATAGGTGATTTTAACATAGGCGCCATAGACCAGTATGGCATGGAAAACAGCGTTTTATTTTACCAGGAAGGAGATTACAACAGTGCCTATGTTCACCAGGAAGGAAACAATAACAGTTCCGAAGTAAGCCAGGTAGGTATGAGAAACTTTGCCGACCAGCAGACTTTTGGCAACGGCAACTCTATTGAAGGCTTGCAAACCGGCAATGAAAATATCCGCTACATATACCAGGATGGAAACGGGAACATGACCTATAATTTACAGGATGGATTTAGCAACTTTGCTACCACCGGCCAGCGGGGTAATGGAAACGAAGGCCGAAATAAACAATATGGCGACGACCACCACCGTAAGCTAAACCAGTTTGGTAACAACAATTATGCTACTACCGACCAGGATATTTACTGGAACAGGTCTTTTGTAAGGCAGACCGGTAATGATAACACTGCTTACCAGGACCAGCGAGGAAATGTTATAACAAGTAACGTGGTACAGGAAGGAAACACTAACTTTATTAGCCAGCAGCAGTATGGCGATAACCTGGAGGCAGATGCTTCCCAGAGAGGTACCGAGAACATCAATTACCTGTACCAGCTAGGGGAAGGTAACTTTGCCTATAATTTACAGAGAGGCCAGAGAAACTATTCCTCTTCAGGCCAGGACGGCTCAGGAAATACTGTTCGTAATAAGCAGTATGGCAACGACCACCACCGCGAAGCAAACCAGTTTGGGAATAACAACTATGCTACCACCGACCAGGACAGAAGCGAAAACTTTTCTGTAATAAGACAGACCGGGAACAACAACATGATTTTCCAGGACCAGAGAGGTAATGTAGTAGAAGGTACCATTAACCAGAACGGTTCGAACAATTATGCTGACCAGCAACAATATGGTGACCGCAATAGTACGAATGTGCTACAGACGGGTACTTCCAACATTGCTTACCAGGACCAGTTTGGAAATGACAACAACATTTACCAGTTACAGAGTGGCACTCAAAACCGTGCCGTAACCACCCAGGAAGGGAATGGAAACCTTTCCCGTAACAAGCAGTACGGTACAAAAAACAGACGTACAGTGATGCAGATGGGTAATAACAACAAAGCGGTTACTGACCAGGATATTTACCTGAATATGTCTGAAATAACCCAGATGGGTAATGATAACACCATTTATCAGGACCAGAGAGGTAATATAATTTACGGACTGGCTGTACAGGAAGGTAGCAACAACTTTATTGACCACCAGCAGTATGGCGACAGATTAAATGCCCAGGCTTACCAGGAAGGTGAAAACAACATCATTTACCAGTACCAGGAAGGCAACGGGAATACCTCATGGGTAAACCAGGTAGGTAGCAGAAACCGTGCATATACAGAACAGTATGGTACTGCCGGTAACATCGAACTTGAACAGATAGGTCGTCGTAACTCTGCCCGCATTATTCAGTATGGCGTAGGCAATGACTACACCCTCATTCAACGTGGGGTTGGCCTGGATGCTACTATCATTCAGCGCTAAGCCGCATTAACCTTTAATTATAAGGGGCTGTCTCATCCGGGACAGCCTCTTTTTTATTTGCCAATACACTCTTCCCGGCTTGCTTTATTTTTTCTCTTTTCCCAAATCGTATGCAGGTGATTGCTCAGTAATTGATAACACTCCTGGTACGCTGCTAAGTGCCGCGCCAGGTACCGGAAAAAACCCTTCCCTACACTCCTTTTAGTATACATAACCAAGGCTTTTGAAAGGCAGTGGCTGGCAGGAAATAACCTTTGCTCCTACCCACCCAACACCAGCCGATTAGCCTTACAAAGGCATTCGCCATTAACTTATCCTTTACCGGCTATGGAAGCTTCCCGCCAGCGATACAAGCAGATGGTCCTCGCCCTTTGTTTTTCCTTTTTAGGTTTCCCCTAAAGTGGAGAAGGCAGCAGGAAAAGTAGCTGCAAAAAAAACTCCTGCCCCTGGCCAGATAAAGATATCTCACCAAAAGCAGGAGCTTGAATTTTTAGAGTTTGCTTTTACAAGGCAGAAATCATTTCTGCGATGATACGAACGCTTTCTTTAACATATGGATCTTCCTTCTCCAGCACTTCCTCTGCCTCCGGATCATCCATTTCAAGCTCACCATCTACAGAACCTCCAAGGCTGCTGTTTCTGCTTCTTCGCGCTTCCATTTCCTCTTTTTCCTTCTGCCGCTGAGCTAGATTCAGAGATATACGGCTTTCTTTCCGGGCTTCTTTCACTTCCTCTATATCCTGTACCAGGGCAATCAGGTCCTCGTCGGTTGCTAAGCGCTGCTGGTACTGCGACCGCAGGCGGTCGATTAAACTTTCAGAAACACTGTTCATTGGCTTAAAGCTGGAAGAAGGAATCTTGTCCCATGGCAGGGCCGATGGGCTGGAGCTTTCACCAAACTCTTCGGCACTAAATTCTGATGGAAGTTCAATATCGGGTGTAACTCCTTTATGCTGTGTACTGCTTCCGGTTACACGGTAGAATTTGGCCAGGGTAAGTTTCAGTTGCCCTAATTTCTTATCGGACTTCATTACCCTATCCAGGTCTATCAGGTTCTGAACGGTTCCTTTACCAAAGGTCTGTTCGCCAATAATTACGCCCCTGTGGTAATCCTGTATGGCTCCGGCAAAAATTTCTGAAGCAGAAGCGCTAAAGCGGTTTACGACCACACCCAGGGGGCCGTCATAAAACACTTTCGGGTCCGGGTCATCGCCGGTATCGATGCTTCCGTCGGAGTTTCTTACCTGCACCACCGGGCCATCAGGAATAAAGAGGCCACTGAGTTCGATTGCTTCGCTGAGGGAACCTCCTCCATTGTAGGTTAGGTCGATAAGGAGCGCATCCATACCTTCTGCCTTAAGCTCTTTTATAAGCTTACGCACATCGCGGGTGGTACTGCCATAATTAGGATTCCCTGCCTGGGCCTCCTCAAAGTTCATATAAAACGAAGGAATAGTAATTACGCCTATATTATAAGTATTTCCATTTTGCGTAATTGGCACCATCTTTTTCTTTGGCACCTCATTCTCCAGCTCAACCTTATCGCGTATCAGCGAAATTTCAGCTGGCAGGGCATTTGCGCCGTCGCTTGCCCGCAACAGGTTCAGGCGCACGCGTGTACCTTTATCTCCCCGGATTAGCGACACCACATCGTCCAGCCGCCAGCCAATAACGTCCACCATTTCACCTTCGGAGCCCTGTGCCACCCCAACAATGCGGTCATCTTTAAAAATTAACTTACTTTCATAGGCAGGTCCGCCGGCAATCACCTCTGCTACGCGGGTAAAGTCGCCATCCTGTTGCAGAGAAGCGCCAATGCCTTCCAGCGACTGACTCATATTAATTTTAAAATTTTCTGCGGTTCGCGGAGAAAAATAAGAGGTGTGCGGATCGTATGCCTGGGTAAAGGAATTCATATATACCTGGAACACATCTATTGACTTGTTCTGGTTAATGTATTTCGCCATGCGCTCATAGCGCTCGTTTAAAGTTTCCTTAATTTCTTCTGGTTCCTTACCGGCTAGTTTCAGCGACAGCGCCTGGCTTTTCACCACCTTGCGCCATAATTCATTTAAATCTTCTTTACTGTCGGCCCAGGGAGCATCCTCACGGTTTGCCTCGTAGTACTCATCTTTGGTAAAATCATAATCTGCCTGAACCAGCGAATCCACGGCCTCCATGCGGGCGTTAAAGCGGTTTCTGAAGGTATTGTAAATATCATATGCCGCCCTTAAGTCACCGGACTTGAGGTAGTCATCAAGCTTATAACGATACTTCTCGAAGCCTTCTATGTCCTTTTTCAGGAAATAAACTTTAGAGCCATCGAGAGAGCTGAGGTAATTATCGAAAATAACGGAGGACAGGGAATCGTTGAGATTGGTTTTGCGGTAGTGGGCCTGGTTTAGCACCGAAGTAATTACCTGGGCTTCCTTTTCGAGTTCCGGATTCGGTCTTAAAAGAGTAGTATCTGCGTCATCGGCAAAATAAACACTGTCTCTGGCCTGGCACTGAACTGTTAAAAAGGAAAATAAACACAGCACTAAGCCAGCAATTATGGGTATTCTCTTCATAAATTTATCTTATATTCTATAACTACTTGTAAGTCTGCAACTTTCATACCTCTTTTAAAAATTCCTTTACAAATTATCCGGAATTATAATGAGGCACCCCGTGCAAACCCACTTTCTTTCATTTAAACAAGAACAATAACGGCTTAAAGGTTTCATAAAAAAGGATGAAATGCAAACCGCAGGTGTAATTTTAAGACTACCCCTGCTCCTGCTGCTAAATTCTGTAAAACACCCAGCGAAAAACACGGCTACACGAAAGGCTGCAACAGGCCTGTTTTTCCCATTTGGCGCTCTCCCTTTTAGTTGCTAATATAGAACCTTGTTACCGGCAAAGTTGGTATGTTAACACAACAAAAAATTAGTATTTTCTGGTTCAGGCGCGACCTGCGCCTCAGCGATAATACAGCACTGAACCAGGCATTACAGGGCCCGTTTCCGGTGCTTCCTCTCTTTATTTTCGACTCCAATATACTCGACATGCTGGAGTCCCGGCAGGATGCCCGCCTCACTTTTATTTACGATGAAGTATTAAAGCTTTATAAGCAATTTTCAGCGAACGGATTTACCATGCTGATTAAACTGGGGGCCCCTCTCGAGGTTTTTAAATTGCTTTGCCAGGAATTTAATGTTGCCGCGGTATACACCAATCGTGACTATGAGCCCTATGCAAAAGAGCGGGACCAGCAGCTAGGCAGCATGCTGGAAAGCCGGGGCAGTCGCTTGCTGGACTTTAAAGACCAGGTGATTTTTGACAGAAATGAGATTTTAAATGGCTCTGGCGAAGCCTATAAAGTTTTTACTCCCTATAGTAAAAAATGGCTTCAAAAGCTGTATGAAACTCAATTCCCTAGCACGGCCGATTCCTTTTCATACAAAAATTTTTACCTGCTAAAAGAAGCTCCAGAACCTCCTACCCTTGCTGCCCTTGGCTTTTCCAGAAGTAGCCTGCCAATCCCCGGCAGGCTACCCGACACAGCAATTATCAGGCAATACGACCAGACCCGTGACTTTCCCGGCCAGGAAGGAACTTCACGCCTGGGTATTCATCTCCGGCATGGCATTATTAGTATCCGGCAGCTCGTGCAGGAAGCGCTCTATTTAAATCAAACGTTCCTGAAGGAGCTCATCTGGCGCGACTTTTATATGATGATTCTCGACCACAATCCCCATGTAGTGCAGCAGGCTTTTAAACCGGCCTACGATCGAATTCCCTGGCGGAACAGGGAAGATGAATTTGAACGCTGGTGCCAGGGTCGTACAGGCATTCCTATTGTAGATGCCGGCATGCGCCAGCTAAACCAAACGGGTTTTATGCACAACAGGGTGCGCATGATTACCGCCAGCTTCTTAACCAAAAACCTGCTTATAGACTGGCGATGGGGAGAAGCTTATTTTGCCGGCAAGCTATTGGATTATGAGCTGGCAAGTAACAACGGTGGCTGGCAATGGGCGGCCGGCTCCGGGGTCGATGCCCAGCCGTACTTCCGGGTGTTTAATCCCCTGTCACAGGCAAAAACCTACGACCGCGACTACCGCTATATCAGGCAGTGGGTTCCGGAATGGGATACCCCTGCTTACCCAAAACCCATGGTTGACCTGAAAGAAAGTCGTGCGACCGCAATTGCCACTTACAAAAAACATTTAAATGGATAAAAAGAGTCACAAAGAGCACTGCAGCTTCAAAAAATGGGCTCTCCTTATCCTGCTTTTTTGTTCCCTGCAGGCACAGGCGCAGGAAGCCGATAGCAGCCTGCAGCAAAAGCGACTTAAGCCTTTACTTATTGGTAGTGCAGCCGCTTATGGCGCCTTGCAGCTGGGGCTTTACCAGTTGTGGTATGCCGACCAGCCACAAAGCGATTTTCATTTTTTTAACGACAATCAGCAATGGATGGGGGTAGATAAGATGGGCCATAGCTACAGCAGCTTTCACCTTAGCCGAATAAGTGCGGAGGCCCTGCAGTGGTCGGGAGTTCCTGCCCCGAAAGCCCATTTGTTCGGGAGCCTGAGCGGATTTCTTTTAATGGCCCCTATTGAATTAATGGATGGCTTTGCCTCCGGCTACGGCGCTTCCTGGGGCGATTTAGCCGCAAATGGCTTCGGTAGTTTTCTCTATGGGGTGCAGCAATGGTGGTGGCAGGAAAGCAGGATTAAACCAAAATTTTCTTTCCATACCAGCCCCTTCGCCAGCAAGCGGCCTTCCCTGCTCGGCGACTCCTTTGCCTCTCAGCTGTTAAAAGACTATAACGGGCAAACTTATTGGCTGTCGGTGGATATTAAGAAGTTCCTGCCCGAAAAAAGCCTGTACCCGGCCTGGTTAAACCTGGGAATTGGCTTTGGCACCAGCGGAATGGTATATGCCCGCCAGCATCAAAGCCGGGAAGCCGGCTACGAGCCGCTGCGCCAGTTTTACCTTTCGCCCGACATTAACCTGAGTCATATTAAAAGCAAAAAAAAGCTGGTGCGCATGCTGCTGTTTGTGCTTGATGGCATCCATATCCCTGCTCCGGCACTTGAAATTAACAAAAACAGGATACGCCCCCACCTGCTTTACTTTTAAAGGCTAAAGCAGGATACTTTAGCTTATTTTCAATAACTTCGCATGCAACACAACGGCTTGGATTATGAAAATTGGTGATAAAGTAAGGGTACTCCGCGGAAAAGAAGAAGGAATTGTTACCCGTATAATTGATAGTAAATTAATAGAAATTGAAATTGAGGATGGCTTCCAGATACCTGTTCTAAAAAGTGAGGTAGTGGTTATTGCCCGGGAAGAGGAAAACTATTTTAATAAGGAAGAAGACGATACCGCCTCCACTGCCACCAAGGCTGCACCCGCGAAAGCAAAAGTTTCGGCTTCGGCTGCTGAAGGAATTTTTCTTGCTTTCCGCCCTTTAAATGACCGCATCCTTGCCCTCTATTTGCTAAACCACAGCAATCAGCAAATTCCTTATACTGTTTTTGAAGAAGACAAAAAAGGATTACGCGGACTTGCTGTAGGCAATATGGCGGCCGGAAGCTTTCATAAACTGGCCGAAGTAAACCTGCAGCAATTTGAACAATGGCCGGCCTATGTTTTTCAGTTTCTGTTCTTTTCCACGCAGCAGGGAGCCGCCCTTAAACAGCCACTTACCAAAAAAATAAATTTTAAAGCGGCTTCTTTTTACCGCAGCAAACGTATGGCGCCCCTCTTAAATGCCGAAGCTTACACTTTCCGGCTCGATGCTGAAACGGCCACGATTAATCCGGAGGAGTTAAAAGACAGCTTTTTTGCAAAACAGGAAAACACGGCCGTTACTCCCCGCGAAAAACCTGCGCATACTTTAGACCTGCACATCGAAAAAATAAGCGACAGCCCGGAGCTGTTAAGCAAACAGGAAATTCTCGATTTACAGCTAAGCACCTTTGAAAAGCACCTGGACCAGGCCATTGCCTCCGGGCTCGATGAGGTGATTTATATTCATGGGGTTGGCAATGGCACGCTGCGAAATGCGCTTCATAAGCACCTGAGCAAATTGCCTGAAATAGCCTATTTCCAGGATGCGCAAAAAAACCAGTTTGGCTATGGAGCCACTCTTATCCGGATAAAATAATTGCAGCATCTATCATTTGATTTTAGCCTTGCTGCAAAAGTGCAAAACCGGCAGGGCACCATTAATTACCCATACTACTTGTAGCATGATTTTTAACAAGTTCATGGAAAATTTTGCCCAGGAGGTAAATGGACAGTTTTCCCCTTACGACAAAAGCAAGTCTGTAATTATCATTCCCTTACGGGAGAACCGCTTTCAGACGATTGTGGGTCTTTTGCGGTTAAATGAAATACAGGAGCGCGAAATTATTGCATTCTCCACGATTGTTTGTAAACTGCGATCGGGAATTGACCTGGAGAAGCTCCTGAGAGCCAATGCCAGTTTTTGTCATGCCCGCTTTGCCATTACCGACGAAACCATTAAGGTAGAGGCTTCGGTAAACCTCGACAATGTAACAGAGCCTATGTTAAAGGAAATAATTTTTGAAGTAGCCCAGGTGGCCGACGAATGGGAGCTGAAACTGACCGGCACTGACATCCATTAGGAAGCTGGCACAGGAATTGCAAAATAGCTACTGGTATACGGAAACTTTTGTTTCGATTTGATAATTTATTTAAACAACATCAACAAAAAACGCAGGCCGCCTTATCGCTCCGGCCCAGGCCGGTGAGGAAAGTCCGGGCAACACAGAGCATCCTACTTCCTAACAGGAAGGGTTCTGAAGCAATTCAGGATACAGCCAGTGCCACAGAAAACAAACCGCCTCTGCAAAGAGGTAAGGGTGAAAAGGTGAGGTAAGAGCTCACCGGCCTTCTGGTGACAGAAGGTGCAGGGTAAACCTTAGGAGTTGAAAGACCAAATAGGTTCTGCTCCTCCGCCTCCGGGCAGAGGAAGGGCTGCTCGCCTGATACCGGCGAAAGCCGGGGAGCAGAATTGGGTAGGTCGATAGAGCCTGGCAGTGATGCCAGGCCCAGATAAATGATAAGGAAAGCAGCTTTTGCTGCTTACAGGACCCGGCTTACAGGCCTGCGTTTAATTTTTTTTAACGATTATGTCAAAAATTCTTAGTATTAGACGATGAACAAAGCATCCGCAACACGCTGCGCGACATTTTAGAGTACGAAAAGTACGAGGTCGACGAGGCTAAAGACGGGCAGGAAGGCCTTAAAAAGCTAATGAGCGAGCATTATGACCTGGTGCTCTGCGACATTAAAATGCCCAAAATGGATGGCATGGAAGTATTGGAGCGGGCAATGGAAGCCGGCACCGAATCGCAGTTCATCATGATTTCGGCCCATGCAACCATTGAAACTGCCGTGGATGCCACCAAAAAAGGAGCCTTCGATTTTATCGAGAAGCCACCGGATTTAAACCGCCTCCTGCTTACCGTAAGAAATGCCCTCGACAAGTCGACCCTGGTTAGCGAAACCAAAACCCTGCGCAAAAAAGTAGCCCGCAAATATGATATGGTGGGCGAATCGGAGCCTATTGTACAGGTAAAAGAAGCAATTGAAAAGGTGGCCCCTACCGATGCACGTGTGCTTATTACCGGCCCAAACGGCACTGGCAAGGAACTGGTTGCCCGCTGGTTACATGAAAAAAGCAACCGCAGCGGAGCCCCTTTCATTGAAGTAAACTGTGCGGCTATTCCCGCAGAATTAATTGAAAGCGAACTGTTCGGCCACGAGAAGGGAGCTTTTACCTCTGCTGTAAAACAACGCATTGGTAAGTTTGAGCAGGCACATGAGGGCACGCTCTTTCTGGATGAAATAGGCGACATGAGCCTGAGCGCCCAGGCAAAGGTATTACGGGCACTGCAGGAACATAAAATAACCCGCGTAGGGGGCGACAAAGACATAAAGGTGGATGTGCGCATTCTGGCAGCAACCAACAAGAACCTGAAGGAAATGATAGCGGAGAACCAGTTTCGCGAGGACCTTTACCACCGCCTAAGCGTAATAGTAGTAAAAGTCCCTGCGCTTAAAGACCGGGCCGAAGATATTCCCCTTTTGGTAGATCGCTTTCTGGAAGATGTAGCCAGCGAATATGGCACTGCCCGGAAGGAAATTGAGAAAGATGCCATCAGCAAGCTTCAGGAGCACCAATGGTCGGGCAATATACGCGAGCTACGGAATGTGGTAGAACGCCTGGTAATTATGGGAGGACAGAAAATTAGCCGCGAAGACGTGCTTAAATACACAGAAATCAGCCAATAGGGGCTGATTTCTGTTTTATATCTATAAAGATAGAAAGACTTTCAATGATCCTTTAAACGCGTTTTGTCTCCACCAGCTCTTTATTCAGGTCTGGTTTCTGCACATCCTGCTTGGTATACGTTGGACAAGTTCTTTGGGTACACGCACCCAGGCCAAATAAAACCAGCGCGAAGAGTAAAGCTTTAAATTTCATAATAATTGTTTTTTGGTATAACTGATCACAAAACAAATATATTGCTTAAGTACACCTGCTACAAGTTAACGTAATTAAAATTCGTTTGTTTATCCTTTTCAGGCATTGGTAAATCCAATTTATCAGGAAAACAGCAACAAATTACAGCCCCGTACTTCAGAATTATCAAACCTGCCCATTATTTCAAATGTACCGTTTGCATGGCATATGCCAATATCCTGGGTTTCAATAAAGGAGCAGCTGTGCACATTGGCCAGATCAATGACGTTAACACCGCCGGTTCGCCCAAAGTTCACCTCCCCAAACGGATCATTTAAATCGCGCATGCGCACCTGCATCCAGGCGGGCGTTTCAAAGCGGCCTCCTGCCCGGGCATAGGCCTGCGAGAGTAGCTCCGTCATGCCATACTCCGAATGGATTTGTTTCACCCCAAGGCCTTCCTGCAAGATGCTATGTAATTCCGCCCGCACCATTTCTTTCCTCCTGCCTTTCATGCCTCCTGTTTCCATCACCACCACCTCCCTGAGATCGGCTCCCCTTTCGGCAAGGTCCAGCAAAGCGAAACTCACGCCAATAAGCAGTATTTTCTTATTGGCCTGGCGGGCTTCCTCCACACGGGCCAGCAGGGCATCCTGTTCATAAAGAAAAAAGCCCGACAGCTCTTTAACTCCTCTATTGATAAAATGCTCCGCCATGGCCACCAGAGAAGAGTGCTGCCGCTCCAGGTAAGAGGGCAGCAAAGCCAGAATGGCATATTCGTTTAAGGGGCCATAAAAGCTTTCGTAAGCTTTAACCGTAGCCCGGAGGTAAAATGCTATATCCGGAACGTAGTGCCTGCTCCTGACCCCATAGCCTGTTCCGCTGCTTTCAAATACCACCTCCGCTTCCCAGTCTCCGCTCTTTATCTCCTGGTTTTTAAAAAATTCTATTGGTAAAAAAGGAATTGCATCAATAGCTTTTACCTCCTCTGCCTTTACACCTAAATACTGCAAATAAGAGCGGTATACCTTGTTTTCCTGTGCCTGAAAGCGAAATATTTCCAGTGCCAGTGCATCAAAATTCTTTGCTCCCACACCGAAAACCCTGTCCTGTAAATCTTTTATTCTTTTCAATAGTTATATAATTACAGCTTCATACAAATATTATAATTTATTCGTTATTTTTAGTGATTAGACGCGTTTTACTCATGAAGAACCTGCTTTCCGCACCAACCGCTATTATATGCATACTCCTGGGAGCTACTGCCTGTTACCAGGCACCTGAATTTCCGGCTGAACCAGAGATAAGCTTTAATGACCTCAAGTTTTATGATACGCAGGCCCAGGATTCCCTGGTGCTAACCATTAATTTCCAGGATGGCGATGGCGACCTTGGCCTCTCCGGCAATGAGGTAGACCAGCCTTTTAATCCTTACTTTTTTGTTGAAGACGGGCAGGGCGGCCTTCTTTCCCTTGGAAGCAATGATACCATGCCGCCCTTTGTGCCACCTTATAGTTGTGTAAATTATAAGCTGGGCAAAATTAGTGGCAATAGCTTTGTTCGGTTTCAGACCACTGAATATAACACGCTTTTTCCAGACCAATCGCCCGATACGCTTTATACCCGCCCCAATCCTTTTACCGATAACTTTCTGGTAGAATACCTGGTAAAAAGAGATGGGGCATTTGAACCCTTTAACTGGATAACAGCCCCCTCCTCTGGCTGCGGAGAAAGCCAGAATGGCCGTTTTATGCCCCTGTTCGACCCGGAAATTCCGGACAAACCCCTCAGTGGCAGCATTACCTATTCGATGGAAAATTATGGCTTCGTTCCTTATTTCAGAAACGACACGCTTAAGCTGCGCATCCAGATAATTGACCGTTCTTTAAACAGAAGCAATGTAATAGAAACACCTGAGTTTACGCTGGCCGAAATTCAGGCAAATTAAAATTCGCCTGCCGCAGCAGCCAATAAGGCGTTTAGGCACATCTTACTTACTCCTACCGGCAAAACTAAAAGAATTTAGTACTTAAAAGAAAAGCTTCCCTGCGCAGGGAAGCTTTTCTTTTAGTATTATGCCTTATTCCGGGGCAGCTGTCTGGTACCCCCTGTTTTAATCGCCTGGCAGCAGCGGAGAAAGATTCGTCCCAACCCACCGCTGAGGAAAAACAGGAACGGCCTTCTACAGCATATGCTTAATAAATTTCCGGGTAGGCAGTCGGATCAACTTCATTCATCAGTTTATAAATCGTATCGAAGACGGTTTCTGTATTTGGTTTGGAGAAGTAGTCGCCATCAGATGAATAAGCTGGACGGTGAGGCATAGCCGCAATGGTTACCGGCTGAGAATCGAGGTAGCGGTAGCCTTCCTGCTCTTCAATTACCTGCTGCATCATATATGCAGTCGCCCCTCCGGGCACATCTTCGTCGGCAAAAACAATGCGGTTGGTCTTTTTCAGCGATTCCACAATCCGGTGGTTTACATCAAATGGCAGCAGTGTCTGCACATCAATTACTTCGCAGCTTATGCCGAATTCTTCCAGTTGCCGAACAGCATCCATTACCACGCGGCACATGGAACCATAGGTTACGATGGTAACATCTTTGCCTTCTCTTAAAACTTCGGGCACCCCCAGCGGAACTGTAAAGGTATCGATGTTGCGGGGAATACGCTCTTTTAGCCGGTAGCCATTCAGGCATTCAATCATTAAGGCCGGATCATCGGACTGCAGGAGTGTATTGTAAAATCCTGCTGCCTGGGTCATATCTCTAGGCACTAACACGTACATTCCGCGCAGCGAATGGAGAATCATGCCCATGGGTGAGCCAGAATGCCAGACCCCTTCGAGCCGGTGCCCCCGGGTACGGACAATAAGCGGTGCTTTTTGGCCGCCCTTGGTGCGGTAATGAAGGCTTGCCAGGTCATCGGAAAGAATCTGGATGGCGTAGAGCAGGTAATCGAGGTACTGAATTTCAGCAATCGGGCGCAGCCCTCTCATGGCTGTACCAATGCCCTGCCCAATAATGGTGCACTCCCGAATACCGGTATCGGTAACGCGCAACTCGCCGAATTTATCCTGAAGGCCGGCAAAGGCCTGGTTCACATCTCCGATTTTACCAACATCTTCGCCAAAAGCAAATATCCGCGGGTCGCGCTGGAATGCGGCATCGAAACATGCCTGCAGCACTTCCCGACCGTCTACGAGGCTATCGTCTTCGGCTACTTCGGCTTTTACTTCGGCTACCTTTAATGCAGCATAGGGCGACTGGCTATGCAGGTGCGAATTGAAGCGATCCTGGTTGCGCTCCTCTACTTTGCGTAGCCAGTGGAGCATCTTTTCTTTTACAGGCGCGTTGCTTTGGCGCAGGTAGCGCAGGGCCCGCTTTACTGCTTTAACCCCATCTAAACGACCAGGATTTAAGGTTTCTGCCAATTCGCGGGTAACAGCGGCGATTGCTTCCACTTCCGCTCCGGCTTCGTTCAACAACTCCTGCGCTTCTTTTTGCTCTTCCTCTATAGAGTTTCGGAAGGCTTTCCAGGCAGCATTTTTTGCTTTTTTAGCGGTATCCAGGGCTTCCCTTTCCAGGGCATCCAGCTCCGCTTCGGTGGCCATATCGTTTTCCAGAATCCACTCGCGCATTTTGCGCATACAGTCATGTTCTGCCTCCCACTCCAGGCGCTCTTTAGACTTGTATCGTTCGTGAGATCCTGAAGTAGAGTGCCCCTGCGGCTGGGTAAGCTCCACCACATGTACGAGGGTAGGTACATGCTCCTCGCGGCAAATCTGTGCTGCAGCCTGGTAGGTTTCCAGCAGGGCCGGGTAATCCCAGCCATTTACCACTTTAATTTCAAAGCCCGGCTCTTCCGGGTTTCTCTGCAGGCCTTCCAGTACTTTAGATATGCTTCCTTTTGTAGTATGATATTCCTGCGGTACAGAAATTCCGTAGGCATCATCCCAAACCGAAACCAGCATAGGCACCTGCAACACTCCTGCGGCATTCATGGCTTCAAAAAACATGCCTTCCGAAGTGGAGGCATTTCCGATGGTCCCGAATGCAATCTCATTTCCGTTTACAGAAAATTCTTTAAATGAGTGCAGCGCCGGATTCTGGCGGTACAATTTAGAAGCATAGGCCAGGCCGACCAGTCGCGGCATTTGAGAAGCTGTAGGAGACACATCGGAGCTGCTGTTTTTGTTTTCCGCCAGGGGCTTCCAGTTGCCATTCTCATCCAGCATACGGGTACCAAAGTGTCCATTCATCAGGCGGCCTGCCGAAGCCGGGTCGGCCGCTAAATCAGTATGGGCATACAGCTGGGCAAAATATTGCTCGATGGTTAGCTCACCTATGGCAAACATAAAGGTTTGGTCGCGATAATAGCCCGAACGAAAATCACCTTTCTGGAAAGCTTTTGCCATGGCAATTTGAGCCACTTCTTTTCCATCGCCAAAGATGCCGAATTTGGCTTTGCCCATGAAAACTTCCTTCCGCCCCATGAGACTTGCCTGCCTGCTTTCACATACCAGCCGGTAATCAGCGAGTACTTCTTCGGCAGTTAATGATATGTTTTCCATTACGGTGGTTGTATTGGTGCCCATATTTTAAGGTTTTAAATTTTCTTTATTAAATCTATCAGCACAAGCAGGCTTTAACAAAATTTTATTTTAAAAAAGCAGCAAAAAATGAACTCAAACGAAAAAAAATTCTGATAAAGGTGTGCGTATCGTAAACAAAATTAAAAAAATAATGGTAGCATCCAAATACCTGTCATTCCTACGGGTTATGTAAAAGCAGGAAATAAGTCAGTAATTTACCCATTATTCAAATTAAAATTCTTTATTAAAAATATCAGCAGAAATAAAATATGCACAAAGCTATTTTACACAGAATTTAATTGCAGTACACATTTTTTTTTCTTATTAACTGAAACAGAATTGAATTAAATTTCAATCGTTTGAAATCACTTATAATAAAGGAAAATGCTTTATAAGAATACAAAGTAAAAAGAGAAAATGTTATCAGTATTTTAGCTTACAAATACTATATTTGTGCCGAACCTTTAAAATATTGAAGCATAATGATTATAGGTGTTCCTAAGGAGATAAAAAATAACGAAAACCGGGTAGCACTTACTCCGGCTGGCGTTCAGGAACTAAGAAAGTTCAACCACCAGGTGTATGTGCAGTCGACTGCCGGCCTGGGTAGCGGTTTTACCGACGACGAATATGTTGGTGCCGGTGCAGAAATCCTGCCTACCATTGAACAGGTATACGGGATTGCTGAAATGATCATGAAGGTAAAGGAGCCTATTGAGCAGGAGTATAAGCTAATTAAGGAAGACCAGATTGTATTTACCTACTTCCACTTTGCTGCCAGCCGTGAGCTTACAGAGGCCATGATTGCAAGCCGCTCTGTATGTCTCGCCTATGAAACAGTAGAGAAAGCGGACCGCAGCCTGCCACTGCTTGTTCCTATGTCGGAAGTTGCCGGCCGCATGTCGGTGCAGGAAGGTGCTAAATACCTGGAGAAACCCATGGGTGGCCGAGGTATTTTACTTGGCGGTGTACCGGGGGTACGTCCTGCCAAAGTTATGGTATTAGGTGGTGGCGTAGTGGGTACGCACGCAGCGCTTATGGCTGCCGGGTTAGGTGCCGATGTTACTATTCTGGACATTAACCTGAATCGCCTGCGCTACCTTTCGGAGGTAATGCCTGCCAACGTGAACACCTTCTACTCCAATGAGTATAACATCCGTGAACTCCTCTCAACCCACGACCTTATTATTGGTGCGGTGTTAATTCCAGGTAAAAAGGCTCCTCACCTGATTACCCGCGATATGTTGAAAGAAATGCGCCCGGGTACCGTACTGGTAGATGTGGCTGTAGACCAGGGTGGATGTATAGAAACCTGTAAGCCTACCACTCACCAGGATCCTACCTATATCATTGATGGAATTCTGCATTATTGTGTAGCGAATATGCCAGGTGCCGTTCCTTATACTTCTACCTTAGGACTTACCAACGCAACCCTGCCATATGCCCTTCAAATAGCAAATAAAGGCTGGCAGAAAGCGTGTATGGACAACCGCGAGCTCCTGCTGGGCCTTAATGTTATCCATGGCGATGTGGTATATGAAGGGGTGTCAGAAGCATTTGGCCTTCCGCATGTACCAGCCGAAGCGCACCTGAATAAGCATTATGCTTAATTAAGCTCATTCCTTCCTACCAGTTAAAAGGACTGCCTGAACCGGCAGTCCTTTTTTATAAGAAGGGAAGTTCATTTTCTTTCGGGAAGGGAGGGCACATAGGCAATACGAAACCCTGTGCTGTAAAAAGTGCAATTAAGACAGAAAAACAAGCAGGCAGTAAAACTGGTATTTAAAAGATGGCCCCCTGCGGTACTATTCAATTAAACATGGAGGCACCTGTGGCAGAAACTCCCATTGCTGGCTTTGGGCATGAAACGCACAGCAGTAATGCTGAAGCCCATTGGTTACCACCAGCAGTTGCGCCTGCAGCACCTTGTTGTAAACGGCAATCTGGTTAAAAACCTGCTGGTTTATAGGTACCGTCGGAGCTTTACACTCCACAATCATGTAGGGCCGTGCTTCCCTGTTAAAAACCACAATATCGGTGCGCCGCTGCAGTTTGTTGTATTTTAAGCCACTTTCGGTAGTAATGAGGCCGCGCGGATAATTCAGGTGCCCCATCAGGTAATGAATAAAATGCTGCCGAACCCATTCTTCGGGGGTTAATTGCAGGTATTTGCGCCGGATGGCGTCATAAATGTAGAGTTTATCTGCTTGTTTTTTAACTTTGTATTCAAAAGCCGGTAAATTCAGTTGTATCATCCAGTAAAATTAGAACAAAAATCCATATGAAGACAAAAGAAGAGATAGTAGCCAACTGGCTTCCCCGCTATACCGGAGTTCCACTTGAAAAATTTGGTGAATACATTCTGCTCACCAACTTTATTGGCTATGTGGAGATGTTTGCTGAAAAGTTTGGTGTACCGGTAATAGGCAAAAGCAAGCCCATGCAAACTGCTACGGCCGAAGATATTACCATTATTAACTTTGGTATGGGAAGCGCCATGGCTGCTACGGTAATGGATTTATTGAGTGCCATTAAACCAAAGGCAGCGCTCTTCTTGGGTAAATGTGGCGGACTGAAAAAGAAAACAAAATTAGGAGACCTTATTTTGCCTATAGCCGCCATTCGCGGAGAAGGAACAAGCAATGACTATATGCCCCCTGAAATTCCGGCCCTCCCCTCCTTCCGTTTGCAGCGGTCTGTTTCTTCCATGATAAAAAAGCACGAAATGGATTACTGGACCGGCACCGTTTATACCACCAACCGCCGGGTGTGGGAGCACGACGAGGAGTTTAAAGAATACCTCCGGAGCATTCGGGCCATGGGCGTCGACATGGAAACAGCCACCCTCTTTATTGTTGGCTTCGTCAATGAAATTCCACACGGCGCCCTGCTTTTAGTTTCAGACAATCCTATGATACCTGAAGGCGTAAAAACGGCAGACAGCGACCGGAAGGTTACCGATGTGTATGTAACCAAACACCTCGACATTGGTATCGACTCGCTAATTGAATTACGAGACTCGGGGGAATCGGTTAAGCACCTGAGGTTCGACTAACCAATTTTTCTGCGCTTAAACGACCTCAGGCCATTCGCAAAGAGAGAAGCGAGAGTAGAACCCGCTTTAACTTCTTTTCTCCTAAACAACCTTTTTATATTGCCCTTACTGCTGGCGTTTTAATAAGGGCGTGTTTAAAAAAGCTTAAAGTAAAGACACAAAAAAAACCTCTCTGCATAAACGAG
>CAWIFH010000016.1:0-148562 GCA_963835365.1 uncultured Cytophagales bacterium | reverse complement strand
CCGGCATAGCCAGGGCTTTTTTAATATTTGTAAATGTGCGTTAAGGAAGGGAGTTTTTAATCTCAAGTCTCACGTTCCCTGTCTCACATCCCAAAACTTACCAGATGCGTACACGAGCACTATCGGCTTTATACATAGGGTCGCCTTCCTGAATGTTAAAGGCTTCGTAGAAGCCATCGACATTCACCAACGGACCTGTTGCACGGAACATGCCAGGAGAGTGCGGATCGGTCATTATCTGGTTCCGCAGGGCTTCGTCTTTGTATTTGCTGCGCCAGATGGTGGCCCAGGAAATAAAGAAACGCTGTTCCGGGGTATAACCCTGGATAGTTTCTTCCGCTTCATTTTCGGCAAGGTAAAGTAGCAAGCCATCGTAGGCAGCAGCTACACCACCCAGGTCGCCAATGTTTTCGCCAAGGGTAAATTTACCATTCACGAACACACTATCTAATGGCTGATAGGCGTCATATTGGGAAGCCAGCTGGCCGGTGCGGGCCTGGAACTGGGTGTTGTCTTCTTCTGTCCACCAGTTTTTCATATTGCCTTCGCCATCGTAACGGCTACCGTTGTCGTCGAAACCGTGAGAGATTTCGTGGCCGATTACGGCACCAATACCACCGAAGTTTACAGCAGCATCGGCTTTAAAGTTATAGAATGGCGGCTGCAGAATGCCGGCAGGGAATACAATTTCATTAAAAGTTGGGCTGTAATAAGCGTTTACAGTCTGAGGAGTCATAAACCACTCGTCCTTGTCTACCGGCTCACCCAGTTTGCTCAGGTTATCTTTAACGCTGTAGCGGTTAGAGGCCATTACGTTCTCAACATAAGATGATTTATTTACATCGAGATCCTCATAGGTTTCCCACTTATCCGGGTAGCCAATTTTAACATTAAACTTGCTCAGCTTATCCTGTGCTTTTTCTTTGGTTTCAGGCGACATCCACTCCAGGTTGTTTATCCGGTTTGCAAAAGCCTTCTTAATGTATTCAACCATTTCTTCGGCCTTCTTTTTGGCTTCAGGAGGAAAGGTTTCGTCTACATACAGTTTCCCTACCGCAAAGCCAACGGCACCATTGGTGCTGGCCAGGGCACGCTTCCAGCGCGGACGCATTTCTTCGGTTCCCTGCAGGGTTTTGCCATAAAACTCAAAATTGCGGTTTACAATTTCGTTGTTCAGGTAAGCGGCAGCATCATTAATAACATTGTACTTCAGGTAGTCTTTTAAGGTAGAAAGGTCGGTATTGGCAATAATGCGGTCCATTTCTGTAAAGAAATCCGGCTGGCCAACAATTACACTGTCTACGCCTTCTACACCCAGCTGGTTAAAATAAGCCGACCAGTTAAAGTTAGGCGTATGCTTATCGAGCGCCTGAATGTCGAACTTATTGTAAGTTGCAATAGGGTTACGACGCTCCACATTGTCCATAGAAGCCTGTGCCAGCTTGTTTTCCAGCTGCATAATATCCTGCGCAGATTTTTGGGCGGCGGCTTCGTTATAGCCAATAAAGCCAAGCATGTCAGCTACAAAGTCAACATACTTTTCTTTAATCTCTTCCGACTTGCTGTCATCTTTAGTGTAATAGTCGCGGTTCGGAAGGCCTAAACCACCCTGGCCAATGTGCATGGCCATTTGGTCGCTTTGCTTACGGTCTGTAGTTACGTACATGCCAAAGAAAGGACTTACGCCTTTAAGTCTTAGCTCAGCAAGTTGCTTGCGCAGCTCTTCTTTGCTTGATATTGCATCGATTGCCTGAAGAGTAGGCTGTAGTGGCTTAATGCCCACTTCTTCTGCTTTGGCAGAGTCCATGGCTACCTGGTAGAAGGTAAACGCTTTCATTTCATCGCTTCCTTCTTCATACTTACCACTTTCGCTGGCATTATTTAATACAGTAAGCAGGGCTTCGTTATTAAATTCTCGTAATTCGTTAAAAGACGACCAGCGTCCTTCATCGGCCGGAACTTCGGTTCTTTCGAGCCATCCGCCATTGGCAAAGCGGTAAAAGTCGTCGGTGGGGCTTACGGTGGTGTCCATGTCAGCCAGGCTTATTCCTGCCGGCTCTTCATTTACATCTTCGTTCGATGGTTGGTTCTGGCATGCTCCAAGGCTAAAGGTAGCCGCGAGTGCCAAAGCTCCCCATTTTAGGTTTTTCATAGGTATAGTGGATTTCAAGTTTGCTGAAATATAGCAAATTTTATTGCCTTCAATTTGTTTTTTTTGATGAGCGGTAAAAAAACGGATGGAATGGGCCAAATATATGTCCTATTCTTTTCGTTATATTTACCTTTCTGAAAAGGAAAATTGGAAAAAAATCGTTCCGACCTGCTTAAATTCTGTTGTCAAAGAAGCTTATAAAGCTTAGCGCTTAAAGGAGGAGTGGAACAATAAAATGGGCTGAAGCAGGATGAGAACTGGCAGCGATGGATCTTTAGGCTTCCGCTTGGCTTAAAAATTTACTGTTTCTTCGGGAGGAAGGAAGCCTCCGTTTCCGGGAATATATTCCAGCCCTGTTTTTAGCTTTTGCAAAAGAAAAGGAGGATGGAGACAGTTAATAGCACTTAATTTTTAGGGTTTATCAATTTTTGAATCTATATGAAAACAATTTTGCTTTGCTGTTGTGTGCTGCTGCTGGCTTTCGGGCCACAGGCTTTTGGCCAGGAGCCTTTAAATGGAGCGTATCGGCTACTTTCTCTTAATGGCTCTCCTCTGGAAGGCGAAGAGCGGGTAATTATTTTTAGCGATACCTATTTTATGTTCGGACAGTACAGAAAAGATGGAAGCTTTGTAAAAGCAGCCGGAGGTACCTATACTAAAGAAGGAAACGAATACCAGCAGGTATATGATTTCCATACAGAAGACAGTACCCTTGTGAAGGAAACCAGGAATTTTACTATCCAGGTAGGGGAGCTTGCCCTTCGAATGGAGGGAGATGATACTTTGCTCTGGGAAAGGATTGAAGAAGACATAACCCCAATGAACGGGGCGTGGCGGTTTTCGGCCCGGGTAGAGGAAAACGGCCAGCCAGGAGAGCGGCGAGTTCCAGGGCCTCGAAAAACTGTAAAAATTCTTTCCGGAGGGCGCTTTCAGTGGGCTGCCTTTAACACCGAAACAAGGGAATTTATGGGCACCGGAGGAGGTACTTACCAACTCACGGACGGTACCTACACCGAAACCATTCTCTTTTTTTCTAAAGATGATGAACGGGTGGAGATCGCCCTGGAGTTTCAGTTTAAAATCGATGGAGACGACTGGTACCACAAAGGCTTTGGAACGACGGGCAAGCCTGTAAATGAAGTGTGGGAGCGAGTGGACGGGGGCATGGAATAAGACCAGGTGCCGACCTCTAAAAAAAATTGCTTATAGCTTTTATTTACTGGATTACCACCGCTTTGCTCACAGCCTCCATTACAGTTCCATTATCCAGGCTAAGGACAAGCTTAAGCTGGAGGGGCTCGCTGGAGGCTGGCTTTTCTTTTAGTGTAAGAAAGTACTGTTCCTCCCAAAGATGCTGCTGAAAAAACTCTTCCGGCTTTGTGGAAGGGCCATAATAATCTAGCTCGAAAAGGCTGTTAACAGTGTCTCCTGCCTGGTGCTCAGTATCAAAATTATTAAGGGAAATTAATTGAAAGCTCGTTACCTTTTCTTTTGCCCCATCCATTCCGTTTCCTAAGCAACTACAGGCATAGGCGCTGTTTATAAGCGAGAAAGAGACTGCGTTTTTATGGGGAAGCAAGCTGACATATTCTGTCTCAAATGCTACATTCAACAGGTAGTCTCCCAGATTTATCGTATCGTTTTCCTCTGCTATCTGCAACATGCCTTCTGCTGTTAAGCCATACGAGTTGAGGAGAATATCCTGTATACTAAAATATTTTCCTTCAACAGGAGGGCAGCTGCAGTCATCGGTGCAGGAAGGTAAGCCAAACCCTAAAGTAAAAAGAGCGATAAGTGCAATAATTCGAATAGTTTTCATGAAGGGATTTCTTACTCTTTTTACCTGACACAGGAATAGTGAAATTGGTAGGAAGGAGAGTGGTGTACCGCTAAGTTTATTCTAAAAGTTGTTTCGCAGCATAATTACATGCGAGGGTTTGCCTTCCTTTTTTTTGGCAAATTTCTGGTTCTAGAATAGCTCATTTTCAGGAAGAGGAGGGGCGCCAACTTCAAACCATAAAATACTTTCGGGTGTAAAAAAACTTCCTTCTTCAGGCCTTGGTAAAAACCGGAAGGCTACAGGCGTTCCTTTGTTATTCAAATGTTATTCAAAAACAAAAAATGGAACATTGGAAGTGGCGGCATTTCCTTGTTTGTTTTTTATATAAACATATAGTCGGTAAGCCCCGGCCTGCTCTGGTGCAGTAAAGCGGAATTGCTGCTTATTGTTCAGAAATGGAGTCTCCAGTAGCGGGAGGTAATTTGTGCTGTCTGCTTCTTCACGGCCTGGAAAAGCTGTTTCGGTAAAAAGTTGGTATTGGTAAGAGAGGGCCGTATCGGAGGAGTCGAGCAATACTACCTGGCTTTCGTAAGTCTGTCCGGCATTGAGTTTAATACCGGAAGGTCCTGGCTGTTCATTAATCAGCAGGTAATTTATTTGGGGAAACTCCTGTTGCTGAAGCTGTCCATTCCATATCTGGCTCATGGCGCGAACAGCTTCCGTAGGGTCGCCTTGTGGAGTAAAAATGCTAAACCAGGTAGGAGTGGCTTCATTTTTCTGGCCCCAGTAAAAAACGAAATTCCCCAGCAGGCGTGGATCCTGCTGCTGTTGAAACTCCTGGTATCTGTTCATAATCAGTTCGGCTTTTTTGGTGCTCGTTTCTTCAATGGGAGCTCCCCAGCTGGTGGTTTCTACCTCCCATTTGCCGCTGCTTCCCCATTCCATCACCATATATGGCCCGCGCCAACCCCATAGCCAATGGTTAATTTCTTTAGGAAGACCTGCCAAAGCACCAAAGGTGTTGATGGAAAGAATATCTATTGCCGGACAGAACCATTTTATCAGGAGACAGTTTTTGGGTTGAAAGTTGATCATGGTGGTACTGGTAGGATGCCGGGGGTCCTCTTCGTGAATCATTTCAGCTATGTCATTCACAGCCATCCAGTTTCGCCAGGAGGCAAGCTCATTTCCAATTACCCACATCAGGAGGGCAGGGTGGTTTTTATGTTTTAAAACAGTATTTTTTACCCGATGAAATTGTGCTGCCACCGCTTCTTTATCGGTATAATCGAAGCCCTGGTTTATATGGCCAATATCGAGGCCAACGGCAACAGTCATTTGGTGCAAAAGGGCGCTGTCGAGCACTGCCTGAAGGTTCGTGGTATCCCATATCCGAACAGCGTTTGCGCCGGCGAACTCCAACAAATTAAAGTTGGTATATCCCCCTGCGCCTTTTATCTGGTAAGGTTCTCCATTTCTTAAAAGAACATACCCCTTACCGGAATCCTGCACGGCTACTCCTGCCGCTCTGCTTTCTTCCTGCCGGAACTCCCTCCTGATATCAGGAAAATAAAAAAAAACGGCTCCCCCCAGAACGAAGAGCAGGATACTGCCCAAAAGAAAAAATAAAATTCGACGCAACATATTTTGATTAAAAAACTTTAAAGAAAATTGTAATTTAACCTATATATACATTAATTTTTATAAAAATTTACGAGAATTTTTTTAATGCGCAGGGGAGACTCTATTGAAGAGGTTGAGAAAGAAGAGCCAGTAATTAAGGTGGCTAAGCCAACAAGAAAGGAAGTTCTGACTATCAGGGGACTGATACTTGTTGGTTGTTTGTCTGTAATCGTGTTTGTTGGCTGGTTTTTTAGCGAAAACAGGATAGGAATGCCATTGCTTTACTGGCTGCTTACCTTTGCTTTGCTTTTTAAGTTTTTTAAGTTATTCCACGAGTGGTACCACTACTGGGGCCTTAAACAGGGGGTACAGCCTGAGGAAAAGGCTGAGAAAGTCCCTCTTTTTACAGTGGATGTAATAACCACCTTTTGCCCTGGAGAGCCAAAGGAACTGATAAAAACCACCCTGCTGGCGATAAAAAGTATCCGCTACCCTCACGAAACCTACCTGGGCGATGAAGCGAATGATCCGGAATTAAGGGCTTTCTGCCATGCCCACGGCATTCATCATGTAAGCAGGAATACCAGGGAAAATGCCAAGGCAGGGAATGTAAATAATGTGCTTTCCGGAGCAAAGGGAGAAATATGCCTGATTCTGGATCCGGACCATCAGCCACACCCGCTTATTCTGGATCGGATATTGCCTCACTTTAAGGAGGAAGCGGTTGGCTTTGTGCAGTCTGTTCAGGCCTATAAAAACCAGAAAATCTCTTTGGTGGCTTTTGGTGCCGCAGAGCAGACCTATCATTTTTACGGGCCCTTAATGATGGGCATGAGCAATTATGGTACCGCACAGGCAATTGGCGCCAATTGTGTTTTTCGCAGAAGTGCCCTGAATTCGATTGGAGGCCATGCTGCAGGCCTGGCAGAAGATATGCATACGTCCATGCTGCTCCATGCCAAAGGCTGGAAGTCGATATATGTGCCCGAAGTGCTGAGCAGAGGGCTGGTGCCTGCCACCTTATCGGCCTATTACAAGCAGCAACTTAAATGGTCGAGAGGAACACTGGAATTGCTCTTTTTTGTGCTCCCCAGGATTTGGAGCGCCCTTAACTGGCGGCAGCGCTTTCATTACCTGAGCCTTCCACTTTACTACCTCGCTGCTTTTATCATGCTTATCGACCTGCTGGTGCCGGTTACCGCGCTGCTAATTAGCCGCACGCCCTGGTTGGTTACCTTAAATGCTTTTTTACTTTTTATAGTGCCGGTTCTCTGCCTTACGGTCCTCATCCGGCAATATGCCCAGCGATGGTTGCTGGAGCACCAGGAGCGTGGTTTTGTATTGGTAGGCGGCTTACTAAAGCTGGGAACCTGGTGGGTATACCTGCTGGGTTTTGCAACCACCCTGCTTCGAATAAAGATTCCCTATATTCCTACTCCAAAAGAGGATGAGCCTGAAAATGAGAAAGCACTTAACCTGCCAAACTTACTGGCAGCAGCCCTATGTTTGTTTGCTATTGGCTATGGTTTGCAGCAGGATTTTTCCCCCTTTAGTATTATCATGGCCACATTTGCCCTGGTAAACGCCATTGTTTTAATTTTTAACATCCTTATCTCCCAGCAAAAAGCAATAGCCCAGCTAGCCACACGTTTTAAGCGCAAGGAAAAAATGTACCGGCGCAGCAGGCGTGTTCGGGTTGTATGGTGGAAAACCAGGCATGGTGTTTATTCTCTTATGCGCACCCAGGTGTTGGTTTTGTTGCTGTTGGTTTTTGCTTTTACGGCTCTTTACAGTAACTGGGTGGAGAATAGCTCCTTACAGTCCCTCCACTTTAAAACCGACAGGGCAGCCGAGCCCCTGTTTTATAAGGGAATTTATTTGCCTGCGGTACAGGAAGAGCAAAACCTTGCAGAGCTCACTAAAATTTTTGCACCTGCGCATTTCGATCCTTCCATAGTGTCGGTATATTTTCCCTGGTGGGAAGATGAGGAGGCTCTTCCGGAGCAATTGCTCCGAAAGGCAAAGGGAGAGAATAAACTCCTCATGATTAGCTGGGAGCCCTGGCAGCCCGCCCTAAAAGGGCAGCAGGATGGCAGCGGTTTCCTGGCAGAGATTGTGGATGGCAAATATGATGCTTACCTGCAGAGGATTGCCCGTCAGCTGGCGGCATATGGCCAGCCTGTGTTTATTCGCTTTGCCCATGAATTCGATAACCCGCAGTACCCTTGGTCAGGTGCGGTTTTGCAAAACCCTGAGCAGTTTAAAGAAGCCTGGCAATACCTGGTGAGCACCTTTCGGAGGGAGGGTGCCTATAATGCCATCTGGGTGTATAACCCCTGGGACCCCGAGGATTTTGAGCCTTTTTACCCGGGAAATGCGTACGTAGACTGGCTTGGAATTACTGCCCTGAATTACGGCCCGCTGTATGCGGATAAAAAAAGCCGCTCATTTAAAGAAATCTATGCTCCTTTTAAGAAGGTAATTGCTGCTTCTGACGAATTGAAAAAAAAGCCATTGATGCTGGCCGAATTCGGCACTTATGGTACAGATGATGAGCAGGTGCGTTGGCTGGAGGAAGCAGAAACCTATTTGCAGAAAGAAGAGCAGCTGCGGGCAGTTGTTTATTTCTACTCAGCCAGTGATCGGAACTTTCCGGTCCGGCTGGCTGACGACACTTCTGCTGTTCATTCTCCTGCTGTTATTAACTGGCAGTTTCCTCCAGAGAGCATGCCATCTTTTTCCGCTAAAGCCATTGTACAGGGCACCCGCCAAGCCCTTAAGGTTTCTACCGAAAGGGTTCGTGAAAATAAGGCCATGCCGGTGAGGGGAGCAGGTTTGCAGTTCTTGCAGGGGGTAATTTACCAACCAGTAAGCTACTGGAACCAGGCGTACCTGCCCCTGATGAGGCAGCAGCTGGTGAAGGATTTCAGCTTAATGAAAAGTTTGCAGCTAAATACTGTTTACCGCCCTGTTTCAGATATTTACAACAGGAATGTGTACCGCTTGGCAAAAGAGTTTGACCTGCAGCTAATCCAGGAAATTGAAGAGTTGTCGATGGTGCATGATTTTCGGCAATATGAACAGCTGGTGGCCTGGTCGGTCGGGCAGCTTGCTATGGACAATCGGGATTTCTGGTCACCAAAAAAGCAGCAGGCCTTTAGCCGCGAAGTAAAGAGGCTCAGCAGCCTGGCCAGCAGTTTAAAATCGCTTGATGACCGTCCTGTATTGCTTGCTGTTCCATTTTCTACCCTGCAAAGAGCAGCTCCCTTCCTATTTAACCATTTTCGCGACGTGGATGTATTGGGAATTCAGCTGGGGCCTTCACAGGATATTGAGGCTGTTGAGCAATTGTGGCAGACCTATAAACCTGCCCAGCAATATTATATCCAGATAGAATCGGTGGATATGGAGGAAACGTCCAATGAAGGCTTTGGTGTTTCAGATAAGAACGCAGCAGATTTACAGAAATTTTTAAAGCAACAGCTAAAGGAAGAGGGTTCTTCCTGCCTGGGCTTTATAAAAGAGAATTGGATGGATAAGAACCTGGATCGGCCGGAGGGGGGCATGGTAAACTTTAAGGGGGAGCTTAAGGCCTGTTATATAGATTCACTTGCACAGACAACCAACATTTACCTTTACTCAAACGACCCTGTTTATGCACTCAAGGGTTGGAAAACCTACCAGCTTTTTGCGGTAAACCAGGATTTGCAGCCATCGGATAACCTCCACTTTGAATGGTACATTTTTAACAGACAAACCGGCGACGAGGAGGTCTTTTACAGCGAGAGTCCTCAACAGCAGCAGATTTTCTTTACTCCCGGCGCAGGAAGTTCTTATGATGTAATTCTGGCAACTTATCGCAACCAGCAGTTACTCTACAATTCTTACCTGAAGCTAAAGACAATAGGGCCAAAAGCAGAGGAGTCTCCGGGTACCTGAAGTGGACTCTGTATTACAAGTCGAAAATGCTTTTATCCGTATCCTGTCTTCTTTCCGGGGGTATTTACAGGAGTTATGGCAATAGGGTTATCCTTTTATTTGGAAGGGAATGGCCTGGCCATTAAACTTTTCCTTGAGATTTTACTGGCATTATTTCCTGGTTTGCCCGGCACAGGCGAATTGGACTTTTAGCGTATTTTAAATCCTTCGCCTATGCCGGCTTAAACTCTTTTAGAAATTATAAATTGTATGCGTTGCGGTAAAATTAAAGCTTATTTGGGTTAATCCTCCTGTTATTTAGGGGTATGCTTATCCATAAAGTTATTTACTGAGCTGTTCCATTTGTCCAGCGTTTGTCCCCGCAACTTGTTCAGCTGCTCATTTGTAGCGTTAAGCTGGGCAATTGCCTGGTTGTAATCACTTACTGCGGTATTATACTGGTCAACATCTTCCTGTGTCAGTTCCGATTGCTTCTTGTTTTCAAAAGTGCGGCTTAGTTTTTCAAAGTTTTCCTTCTTTAAATAGAAATCCATAATGATAGGAAACTTTTCAGCGGCCTCCATTTTATAAAAGGCCATCAGTTGGGTGCAGGCAATTTTGAGCGTGGCATCACTTTTAAAGCGGGGAATCGTATCGAGCTTCATTAAACCTTCTTCTGAAAATTTTAAAAGTGAATTTTTGTTTTGTTCCAGGGCACTCAAATCATGCTTCTCCAGGGCTGCCATCAGGTAAGCTTCCTGCTTATAACTTTTAAAGAATATAAGGTAAATTTGATTGTAATACTTAAACACATCTCCAGCCTTCTCTAGATTTGCCGTTAGTTTGCTCCTGTCTTCGCTTAGCTTAATCCCGTGTTTTTCAGCAAATATTTTTTGTTGCTGGTTCAGCATCTCCGCTGCCTTATCTAACTTATCATTGGCCTGCTCTTTGGCTGTGAGCAAGGCTTCCATCAGGTCGTACGATTGCTCGGCAATTTCTTCCATATCAACTATTTTAGCATAGTCATCATTTAAAATGCTGTAGTTCAGCTGGAGGTAGGATACTACTGAATCGCGCAGGCTGCCATCTCCTTTATAAGAAGGCATACTTCTTATTTTGTATTGCACTTCGCGGGTAGTAGCGATAAGCTTTTCTCTTCTTTTTTCAATTTTTCTTGCTCTTTTTCCATGAGCCACCGCACTTATATAGCTCCACATATTTTCCGAAATAGAAGTCTGTTCTTTGTTCATGTACCCCAGGTACTCTGCTGGATTGTTAAAATCCTGCGCCAGGAGCCGGCTGGTAGAGACCAGTAGTAAACAAAATAAGAGGATAAGGAGGAGAAGCTTTTGCATGGCTATTTTTTTGTAGTGAGAGTTATCAGGTTATGGAGAATATGATAAGCTTCAAGCAGGTAAATATCCTGCTCGAGCTGTCGAATGGTTTCCTGTTTTATTTGCTCCTGAACTGGGTTCATATTGGCTAATGCCGGATTAAAGTCAGTATAACTAATTTTAAAAGGGGCCTCTTTCTGATGGGCCCTTGGTGCAGAAAGTTGATTTTCTTCTTTGCTTAAGAAGGCTTCAAGGTTTAATGCTACTGCTTCTCCTGTTTCCGCCAGCGTCTTTGCCTTCACGTATTCCTCCTTTATCAGCATGAAGGTTTCATGATTGTAGATGCGTTCGCTGCTTCGCTTACGGAGCTCCTTTAGTGGGAGTGGCGGCAGAGGAGTATAAAACACTTTCTTCTGTATTTCATCTGAAGAAAGCGCCCTTGGCTTTGTGTTTTCTCTTATAGGATAGGCTTCGAGCAGATCTGGCAGGTGGATATCAGGGATAACACCGGTTTTCTGATGCGTTTTCCCGCTAATCCGGTATAATTTATCGGTAGTAACTTTAATATAATCTTCCGAAGTGTTTATAGCCCCGGGAGAGGAGGAAGGGTGAAGCGGCAAAATTATCTGTCCGCTTGCTTTACCATAAGTAGGGCTGCCTACAATTACCGCTCGGCTATAATCCTGTAGCGAAGCGGCGATAAGCTCGGCAGCAGAGGCGCTTAAACTGTTTACCAATACGAGCATGGGCCCATCATAAGCAGTACCACGGTTAATATCTTTTATTAATCGGGGCTTTTCATCCTGATGCCTGTTTATGCCCAGGGTTCCTTCGTCGATAAATAAGCCGGCAAGATCGATTGCTTCGGCAGTGGCGCCGCCAGCATTAAAGCGAAGGTCCAGGATGAGCCCCTCCATTTTTTCTTTTTTTAACTTAAGAATTTCCCGTGCTACATCATTTGCACAACCCAGAGGGTTTTCCTCTTCCCAGCTGGTATAAAATCCAGGAAGAAACAGGTAACCAATTTTCTTTTCTCCAGTTAAAATCAAGCTGTTTATTTTGTTTTCTTCTACTTCCAGTTTGTCTTTTAGCAGGCTTACCGTATGTGCCTGTCCGTTTGTTTTTCGAATGTGTAAGCGAAGCGGTTTGCGCACGGCCTGTAGGCGTTCTCTAAGCTCCTGTACCGAAAGGCAGTTAATATTCAAGGGCTCTTCTCCTTCTTCCTGCAACCCAAGAAGAATGTCTCCTACATAAAGCTTACCCGATTTCCAGGCCGGGCCTCCTGGCGCAAGTTTGCTTATACTTATTGTACCAAAATCGTCAGTTGCTAACTCAAACCCATACGATAAAGCTTCCTTGGCGAGAGCCGATTCAAAGACCTGTTTTTCACTGGCTGAAAAATAAATGGTATGCGGATCATAGTAGGAGGCAAGGGCATTCAAAAAAGCCGTGGAAACGATTTCCTGTATTCCTCCAGGGCTGTCTAAAGGCTTGCGGATCTGGCAAATTGCTTTTTGTCCTGCCTGTTGCCTGGCTTCGGGTTCGCTCAGGATAAGCGAAGATAGAGCAGGAGGGGTTTCCTGGCTATTTGCCGCAAGCTGTTGGAGAACATGGAACTTAAGCCATTTCTCCCATCTTTTTTGTAAAGCTACCAAATTAGGCGCGTAGGATGTGGAGCCATAATGAATCCAAAGGGTATCCTTTTTGTTAAGTGGAAGTGGCTCTTCCAGCAGTCTCCCCACTGCTTGTTCTGCAGTTTCCAACTGTTGCTTATAAACCTGGGTTAAGGCAGCCTGAAAATAGCAGTCCTGTTGATTTATTTCCTCATCCAATTGATAGCGGAAACCTGCGAGGTCCTGCAGGCTCTCCTGTGTAAAATACAACCCCTGGGAATCGAGAAGTCGAATTGTTTCATCAAATAAAAACGAGGAAAGACTGTCGTTGAGCGGGGGAGGATTGTAATGTGCTTTTTGAAGTACATTAACCATGGTTTTTGCTTTCCGGCAACTATTACCGGTTTGAGCAGGAACATTCTGCCTGCAGATAAAAGCCAGTATGATAAAACTTAAAACGACAGGTCTGACTTTTGTTGTTCCCAAAAAATTGCAGAAAATACACATGTCTTTTTAAGTGAGTTGAGGAATGCCCTTCTGGACTTTTTTTGGTAAAAATATAAAAATCAGGCAAAAAGTTAAATTCATTCATGGCTTTTTTACCTGCTTAGATGATGAGAAATCCACAAATAATTGGCTGTTAGTTCTTTGTTTCCTCAGGGAGAGAGCGAAAAGCAGGGTAAAAGGAAGGAATAGAAAAAACTTGCTCATTTGCATGAGAAGCAGGAGCAACCACTTCAGTACCAATTTTTTAACTCTTGTGTCCTTATAAAACAACCCTCTATAGTAGGTTGAAAAATGCCTGCCTGGCTCCGGTTTACTTACTTTGCAGAGATAAATTTCCTGACTAGGACGGCCGGTGTTTGGTGTATTTGCAGGGGATAGAAGGAGCGTGCTATTTAACCACCTTCCGTGGAATATCCAGTGGCAAACGCGTTAAGAGTTCATAATTTAGCTGGCTGCTCATTTCGCTGAACGAAGCGACAGAGATTTCCTGTCGCCCCTGCTTTCCGACGAGTACCACTTCTTCGCCTTTTTTTACCTTTGGGAGTTCATTTACATTAACCATAGCTAGGTTCATGTTTACAACTCCAATTACCGGCAGGCGTTTTCCTTTAATGAGTACCCTGCCAAGGTTGCTCAGGGAGCGCGAAAAGCCATAGCCATACCCAACAGGTACTATGGCTATGCGCATATCGTAAGGGGCCTGGTAGGATGTGCCGTAGCCAATAAATTCCCCCATTTTAACCTGCTTTACACTCATTATTTCGCTCTTCCAGGAAATTACCCGTTTTAGGGGATCAAGCCCTTTCTTATCCTGTTGCCGGAGCTGGTAAATATAGGTTTCTTCATTTGGCCAGAAACCGTAAAACATAATCCCTATCCGTACCATGTCGAAGGTGGTTTCGGGGTAGTTAATGGCGGCTGCCGAGCAGGCCGTATGCCGGAGACGGGGCGTTAAGTTTTGCTCGCAAAAGAGGCGATGAAGTTCCTGGTACTTTTTTATTTGCTGTTGTATGCGCAGGTAGTTGGCAATACTTTCTGCTCCTGCATAATGCGTGGCAAGCCCTTCGATTTGGAGGTGTTCGCGGTTGTTGTGAAGAATATCAAAAAGCGCAGGCAGTTGGTCCTCTTCAAAGCCGGTACGGTTCATGCCTGTTTCTACCTCCAGGTGAATAGCCGCCTTTTTACCGGCATTTTTTGCCGCGGCTATTGCAGCATGCAGCCGGTCGAATTCAAAGACATAAAACTGAACATTATTCTCAATTGCCCACGGCAGCTCATCGTTGTGGATATATCCCATAATCATGATAGTGCTGTCGTGGCGAACGTTTGCCTGTACCCGCCTGGCCTCCGCTGAGCTAAATACAGAGAAATGGCGGACGCCCTCGGCTTCGGCCATGAGCACCATGGGTTCGATGCCATGACCATATGCGTTGCCTTTACAAACTGCCGAAAGGATTACCCCTTCCTGAAGGCGCGAACGAATGTATTGAAGGTTGTTTCGAAGTGCTGACTTACTTAGTTCTATGTGTGAGGTATTCAAGTTTATGCTTTTTTAGACCTAAAAATTTTGTGTAGCCTCCTTTTTTACCTGACTGCAGCTTGTTTAATTAGGTTGATAAAAACATGTAGTCCGCTGGCAATAATAGCATCGGGAAAGTCGTAGTCCGGATGGTGGAGGGGCGCTTGTTCTTCGCCGGAGCCCAGGCCAAAAAAGGCGGTGCTACAGCTTTGGGCATACCAGCCAAAATCTTCCGACCAGCGAAAAGGTTCCTGAAGTTCTTTAAGACTCAGCCCTGCAGCAAGGACAGCTTTCTGTACATACGAATTGGCGGTGTCCTGGTTTTTAGTAGCCGGAAAAACCTCCTGATAGCTCAGTTCGTAAGGGAGCTGCTGTTTTTGGCAGTTTCTGGCAATAATTGCTTCGGCCTCCCTGCTAAGAAGCTCCATATCTTCCTGCCGGAATGCCCGGAGAGTAGCCCCATACTCCGCATAACCGGCCGAAATGCCAAAAGCCATGCTGCCCAGGCTGGCATAAACAGGAGTGACTAGGACCAAATCCTGCCAGCCCAGCGGCTGTTGCGGTAAATTTTCCAGCTCAAGCATACAATGTGCCAGTGCTGCCGAGGGGTTTGTGCCCTTTTCGGGTTCAGCGGCATGTGAGGTAACGCCTTTCATTTTGAGAAGAAGACCTTTCGAAGCAGCACAAAATGAGCCGTTTTTCCAGAGAATTTCCCCTTTAGGATAAGCGGGAATATTATGTAACCCAAACAGGAAATCAGGTTTTAGCTCTTGCCAACGGGCGTCCTGAACAACCCTGGCAGCGCCTTCTCCTGTTTCTTCTGCAGGCTGAAAAAGAAGCAGGATGCTGCCGTGGGTAGGTGGATTTTCCTTGAGCCAGCATCCGATACCCGCAATGATAGCCATGTGGCCATCGTGGCCGCATTTATGTGAAACTCCCTGCCTGCGGGAGCGGTGCCGCCATTTGTTTTTTTCCTGAATAGGTAGGGCATCCAACTCGCAACGGAAACCCAGGCGGGGCCCCGGCAGCCCGCTATCGTATAAAAAAGCAATGCCGTGGCCTCCAAGCTGCCTGATGATGTGTGTAGGTTTGCTGGAGGCCAGGAAGCTTTCTATTCTTTGCGCTGTCAGGGCTTCCTGACCCGAGAGTTCAGGCTCCTGGTGAAGCTTATGGCGGAGTGCAATCAATTGTTCAATTAGAATTTCTGAAGCAGAAACCCCTTCCTGATGCATGAACATATTATCCTGGAGCATAGAATTATTTGATGTTACCCTTTCGCCTGCAGCGGCATTTGCTTTTAATAGCCTGGAGCAGGGGTAGGAGACGTTTAGCAAAGCTTTTGTTGAATTTACGAATATAGTTTAAACGCGGATGAAAAAAGTGCCAAGGTAATAATTTGTCTTTTTTAGCTAAAACAGGCTAGCTTTAGGGGATGAAACAAACAGATTCGCCTTCTGTTGCTGATCTTTTTCAGCGACTTTCTTCTTTCTATTACCTGCTGGTAGGATTGCCCCTGCTGGTATTTTCATGGGTGTACCTGAATCTGAACTTTTGGGAGCCCTGGTATTTCTTTGAGAATTCAGCAATGGGTACGGTCAGTCATATTGTGCTGGTTGGCATAGCAGTTCTGGTTGCAATTGCAGCCAATATTCAGTATCGTCGCTTCTTCCGGCAACTGGAACCTGTACCCCCTGGTCTGGAAGGGGATAGGGCGCTGGAATGGAAGATGAAAATGTTTAGCAAAGCTTCTCTGCAGCAATGTTTACTCCTGACGGCCTCTACCATTCTTGTGATAATAGGTTTCTATTTGTCTTTAGAACAGTTTTATGTACCTCTTTATGCCGCTTTACTGGTTTTGTTTTCCATGAACAGGCCCTCTCCTGAACGTATTGCCGACGATATGCGGATGAAAAAGGAGGAGCGGCTGGTGCTGAAAGAAGAATTGAAACAAAGAGAATAAAAAAAGCCACTGCAGGGTTTGCTGCAGCGGCTTAAATTACCTGCTTCTGTTTATTTTTAGAGCGTAATGCCAAAGCTTAAACCATGCAGTTCAGGGCCTCTGCCAGCTGAGAAAAGCTCATTCAGGTCGTAGTTTGCGAATAAGTCCACGCCTTTAAAGCCAAGTTGAAGGCGCATTCCATAGCGCCAGTTGTTGAGGTAAAAGCTATCGCGCTCCTTTTCTTTCTTAGTGTCGCCATTGGCATCAAACTTATATTTTGCATAGCTGCCAATTCTGTAGCCGGCATATCCACCAAGGCCAATTCTGAAAGCATCGCTTTCATACTTCCGCACCCGTTCAATAGCATTGCTGCCTTCTTTGCGCACCCGCTTAGTTTTGTAGCGAAAGTCCAGCATGGGCACAAAATTCAGGTTTACGTAAGTAGCAGTTAGCTTACTTTTGATGGCTCTTATTTCGCTGCTTGGTTCCTGGTAAAATACTACTTCGTTAGCACTCTGCTCCAGGCGGGTACGGTCATCTTCAAACTTAAAGTTGTACCAGTTTACACCAGCGCCCCATTGTAGGGCAAGTGGTCCGGCCAGGTGGGAACGGAAGTTAGAGTTGATTCCTACGTACCAGGAGCCCCATGGACGCACGCTGTATTGTTCGTTGTTTGGAATTTCACCTTCGCTATTTACATAGTTGTTCATGCCCAGGTCAAAGTCTATATAATGGCGGGTGCCAAAATGTCTGCTTTCGTTATTTTCCCCTTTTTTGTCGTCATTGTTGTTAAACTTGAAGTTGTACTCAATGCGCCTTTCGGTTTTGGTAGTGTCTTTAGGCGCTGGCTCTGTATCTTTTTCGTGCTTGTACCAGTCCTCTGCTATTTCCGATTCCTCTTCTTCTACTTCCACTTTGTACTGCTTCCCGTTTTCGTCAGTTATTATCAGTACCCTCTCGGCCTTGTCGAGGCTATCGACGGTTTCGCCTAATTCTTTAATCATTTTATTAATGTCATAAGCCTGCAGGCTGATAAGGTCCTTTTTGTCATCTACCCAAATAATTATTTTTTTGTTTTGTCCTATCTGGATGGTAATGGTATCGGCAGGTGCTGAAGGCAGGGTGAAGGCTTTGGCTTCAGGAATGTTCAGGCATAGCAATGCCAGGACAAGTATGTTTAAGAATACTTTTTTCATGATGGTAAAATTATAATGTTCTTGGATTTATTTCTTCATTCAGGTCTGCTAAGGCCGTTTTGTGCGAGACGATTAAGGCTTAGCAGTTCGTTTTTAGCTTCGCGCAGTTCGGCCAGACTGGTTCCGCTATTGTCGGTTACTTTTTTCAGAAACCCGAATATCTTTCGGGCAGAATTTTCTTTCTTGTCAGGTGCCGGTTCTGCCGAAGCGATGGCAGCAGGGCTTTGCGGCTCCTCATCAGCCTGGTAACGTATGATTACCTCTTCTTTTAAGGCAATAGGTGCTTCTATTTTTACCTGCTCAGCATTAGCGGCAAGAGCCTGCAGCGGTTTGCTGTTTAGCTCCACTACCGGAGTTACTGCTGCTTTGGCTTCAGGAGCTTCCTGCTTCTGCTCTTCGGTAGCAGCAACTGCTTGTTGCAGGTCTGCTTTGCGTACAGGAATATGATTTTGGGTTGGAACTGCTTTTTCTGCTGGTTTATCTGTTATAGCGACCGCTTTCTTTTGTTCCTCAGGCAGAGGGGCAATTTGTATAGGAGCGGCTGCCTCTTCAGTTGTTGTACTTTGAGCAACTTCCTCCTGGAGGGGTAGGGAATTGATTTCAGTACCAGCTTTATTTTCATTTTTAGCCATTTGTTCTGCCGGAACTAACTGCTGGCTATATTCAAAGGCCCCCCAGCTGCCCAGCAGCAGCATAATTACGGCTGCTATGCGGGACACATGGGCCCAGACTTTCTTTTCTTTTTTGTGCTGCAAGCCAGCTTCCAGCTGTTGCCATGCATCGGCCGACGGCGCTACCTCTACAGGGTCGAGCTTCTGGCGGAATAAGTGGTCAAGTTCTTTATCGTTCATGGCTATATAGCTTTTGTCTCTACTAATTTACTGTGTCGTGCAATTTGCTGTTGTAACAGGCTGCGTGCCCTGCTTAGCTGCGATTTGGAGGTGCCTTCGCTAATCTCCAGCTTCTCGGCTATTTCTTTATGCGAGAAGCCTTCGATGGCATACAGGTTAAAAACCATGCGGTAGCCATCGGGTAGCTGGCGAATGAGGGCAAGTAAGTCATCGGCCTGCAGTTGCTGCTGGGCATCTTCATAGCTAACTTCCTTGCTGGCCTCCTCGGCGTCTACCATCATATAAGCATTTTTATGCTGGCGAAGGTAGGTAAGTGCTTCGTTTACCATTATTCGGCGCATCCAGCCTTCAAAACTTCCTTCACCACTGAACTGCCCGATTTTTGCAAATACCTTCAGGAAGCCTCCTGTCATTACAGATTCAGCTTCGCTGCGGTCTTTCACATATCGCAGACAAACGCCAAGCATCTTGGGTGCCCACAGCTGGTAAACGTCCCGCTGCGAGCGGGGGTCGTTCTGGCGGCAGCCCTTTATGAGCTTTTCCTCCTTGCTTGATTTTCGAATGCTGAATTTCATGCTTTGGTTGCTGTTTGTATTAGGTAGATGCAGTCCATGGATTTAAAGTTGCACGCCCACAGAAAAAAACTTTGAACCTGGAGTAAAAGTAAATATAAAGCGGTAAAAACCAGTTGTTTGCTCCCTGGTAAATGGTAAAAAAATAATTTAATATTCTAATTTAAATATAGCGCGTACTATAAGTTATCAATTCCTGCCTGAGAAATAAACCAGCATTGGGGTGAATGAGGAGAACATTTTCAGAAAAAGCCTCTGAAATAACATATTGGAGCCAGTAGGGTATGGTGGCTGGAAGTTTGGAGCTAGCTGCAGGTAAAATGGTCTGGCCTTCCGGGCAAAGCAATATGGGCTGAGTGTCGGTAAGCGGAAGTTTTAGAAATATAGATTAAATGGGTGGCAACTAATACTTACTACCTAATACAGCAAGAGGGGGCGATTTTAATTTAGAAAAGCAACTGGTATAAAATTAAGGTTTGGCTTTTGAGCAGGCACAGGAATTACTTTGTAGATGAATACAGGTTAAAGCCGGAATTTAGTATTTGAAACAGGTTTCGGGCAATGCACATGAAGGGCATCAACAAAAAAAGCTACTCTTTTTAAGGAATAGCTTTGCTTGGTCGCAAAAAGGCGCTTTTCTAAATATTTTCAATAAGCCGCTTTGTAATTTACCTGGATAAGGATTTTGGTAAGTTCTCCTTCTTTTACTTCCACCGGATTAATATATCCCTCCCCGTTAAAAGAGTTGGCAAAAAGTCCCTGCTCTTCTTTTACAAATACAGAGTAGCGGCCAGCGGGAAGTTCAATGGCAAATACTCCATCTTTATTGGTTTCGGTCGTTTTTACCAGTTCGGTTTTAATATTGCTGAAGAAGGTGCCATCGCTGGTAGCCTCATCCATGCTGGTGAGCTCATAAACATAAATTTCTCTTTGCACCGGCTGGCCTTTGCGGGCGGCTTTGTCCGAATCCGCTTCCTTGCCAATGGTAGGCATTAAGTTGCCTTCGAGCCATAGCACCTGTCCGGCAAGCCCCTGTTCAACCGTTTGCTCGCAGCCGCGGCTGCTTACCGAAAGGAGTATTACAGAAAGTAGGGCAAGTAATTTCATAGTGTAAATTTTAAGGTAATAAAACAATCCTCCGGCCAAAAGTTACGGAATTCTTATAAAAGAAAAAGGCAGCTACCAATAATAGCCACCTTTTTCGCAATCAACAGATAACAACACAACCTCTTTCCTAATCTTCTTTATTTACACTGGCACCGCGGCTTTTATTAATCTGGGTTTCCGGATTGCCGCTGTATTCTACCTGGCTTGAACCGCTGGCCTGTACACTTAGCTGTTTTTCAATATTTACATTTGCCTCGCTGGAGCCACTCAGGCTGAGGCTGGCTTCCTGAAATGGATAATCGGATGCGGCCAGTTCTGAGCTGCCCGATAAACTGGCCTCCAGGTTTTCTCCGCTGCCCCGAAGTTCTGCCTGGCTGCTTCCGCTTTGGCTTATGGTGAGGGAGTTTACATTGCCGGCAAGGTGGCAGTCAGAAGAACCGGATAGAATCCAGCTCCATTTCTGCAGCAGACCAATTGCCTAAGCGGGCTTCGCTGGAGCCACTTAATTTTAGCGACTCAAGTTCGGGGAGGCTAATGTAAATACGCACCTTCCCGTCGTTTGAATCAAAAAACGACATGGGGCTTTTAAAGCTGATGCGGCTGCCATCCTGTTCAAACTCGACCATATTTACAGCATCTTCGTCTCCGCTTAGCCGGATGCTGTATTCCGGTGCCTGGCGAATCTCTACTTCGTAGTTGCTGCCAACAGCCACTTCCCGGAAGTCTTCGGCCTTAATTTCCCGGGTGTAACTGCCTTCCGCCTGCTCATCCCATCCAACTTCCCACTCCTGCTCCTGGTAAACGGGCGCGCTTCGTTTTGGGCAGCCGGTACATTCCAGCTGGCTTGCTTCATTAAAGAAGAAAACCGGCTTACTTCTTAAATCGGCGATGGTATAGCCGTAGGGAGTAAGGGTATTAGAGAGAATTTTCCGCAGGCTGTAATCCATCTGGAAGCGCTGACCTACCGGTAAATAAAGCGTGGCTTTAAGCGTTTGGAGGCGGTAAGGTTTGCCTTCGGGCAGGCTCAAATGCTGGCTTAGCAGGAGGGTGTCGCCCAGTTGTTCAACCTTGTAGCGGCTTTGGCTGGCCAACTCCATGGCGGCGTCGCGATTGCGGCCATAGGCATAAAATCGCTGCTCCAGGCGGGCTTCCTTTTCTTCAGTTGCTTTAATTGTCAAATCTACATCATCGAAGTCAATTTTATCTGTTTCATTCAGGCTTAAGAACGCTACCTGGCTGCTGTCGGTGGCATAAATGTTTTCTGCTTCGTAATAATCTTTGGTTTTAAAATCTACCGCATAAGCGGGTACACTTATGGCCAGGGCAATGATGCTAATTATCCAAAGGGCAAAAAGTAACCACGATGCCGCAGTATTTAATAACCAGCGCTTGGCGATAATAGCAATTCCCACTAAAATAGTTGTAAGGCCGGGGATAAAGAGCACGGTAAAGCCGGCTACTAATACCATGGTGGGAACGCTATCCTTTACCAGGTTATACGGAATGTTCAGGTCGAAAATATCGAAGTAAATTTCCGGGAAGAAGCCGCCAAAGAAGCTTCCGGCCATAATGAGGCTAAGTAGGAAAACGAAGCCCATTAAAATAAGTGCTAAGCCAGCCAGAATGCGAATGGCATCGCCAAGGAAGCGGATAAGTGGGCTTAAAGAACGCCCTGCCCCTGAAAAGATAGCCGATATTAATCGAAAGGGGAGCAGGAGCACTTTTATAATTGCGCTTTTTTCATCCTCTCTAAAGTTTAAATTTTTTTTTATGTTATGCTCAATGTTCGAAAGGGTAACCGGTTCTCCCTGCATCTGCATTTTGTCGGTAAGCGTTAGCGCTTCAGGAGTAATTACCCAAAGAATAAAGTAGGCAATAAGGCCGCTGCCGCCGATAAAGGTGAAAATTACAAACAGGATACGGATAAGGGTAGGGTCTACGCCAAAGTAGGCGGCAAGGCCGCTGGCTACGCCGCCAATTACCTTGTCATCCGGGTTCCGGAACATCTTTTTTATCTTCTTGTCTTCCTTTAGGTCATAGCGTTTCGGTAGCACAATCCAGAGGATAATATATCCTATAAGAAGGGCCGAACTGAAGGAGAAGGTAATAAAAAGGTCTAGAAGGATTACTACAAACACCAGCCGGATCCAAAGCGGGTCTATACGGAGGTAATGTGCAATGCCTGCGGCTACCCCGGCAATAATTTTTCTTTTGCCATCGCGGTAAAGGCGTTTTGGAGCAGTGGCCGAATTGTTGGCTGCTCCGGTAGTTTCGGCAGTTCCTTCCTCGCGCCCGGTGTTGGAATATTCGTGCGCGTGGTAGCTGTAATTGCTTTCTTTGTCGGCAGCAGGTTCTTCTATAGCCTCAAAATCCTGTACATTCCCCATTTGAGCAATCAGGCTGTTTACATCTGCAGCGGTAATAACCTGCTTGCCCGGGTTTAGCTTCGAAAGGAAAATTTCTGCTACCCTGTTTTCAATGTCGGCGGCAATTTCACCTGTGTCGTCGTAAGTGGCAAAGTACCTTTTTATTTCATCGAGGTATCGCTTAAGGCGATCATACCCATCTTCTTCAATGTAAAATACGATGCCGCTGATATTAATGCTGATATTCTTTTTCATAGCCGCATTAGTTAAGAGTTGTGTGGTTATTGTTGTTGTTGATTATCTTGTTTGTGGAGGCCGATAATTCCCCCCAGGTCTGGCTTAGCTGAGCCAGAAAGTCAGCGCCTTCGGAAGTAATGGTATAATATTTCCGAGGAGGACCGGAGCTGGATTCCACCCACTTATAATCTACAAGCCCGGCTTTTTTCAGGCGGGTAAGCAGCGGGTACAGCGTACCTTCTACCACCATTATTCTTGCCGAAGTTAATTCCTCCAGCATATCTGATGCATACACTTCGCCCCGCGAAATTATATGAAGGATACAAAACTCAAGAATACCCTTGCGCATTTGTATCTGTGTGTTTTCGAGCTTCATAAGCGTATAATTTTTCTATCTTTCTATAACAAATATATAAAAAGGTACTGTGCCATGCAAGGTACCTAGTCCTGCTTATTACTGTCTATTACTTAGTACCCCATTTTTCGACTATAAGCGGTTTAAATTTTGCTTAAACGGAACTGAAATAGGACCGAAATTGAACTAATTATTATCTTTTCCGGCTATTATCCAACATAGGATTGCAGGTGCCCGCAGGAATACGTATTTTTATTTTTATTTGTAATTCATGAAGAGCTTAATTAAAGGTGGGCTGTTTGTTTGTTGTCTTTTTATGTGGCAAACGGCATTTGCCCAAACCATTGCCCCTAAATACAGTAATGAGTTTTTAGCCATTGGGGTAGGAGCCCGGGCGCTTGCCATGGCCAATGCGCAAACAGCTGTAGTAAATGATGTAACTGCTGCCTACTGGAATCCTGCTGCTTTGCTATCCATTCCGCATGATTACAGCCTTTCCTTAATGCACGCAGAGTATTTTGCCGGCATTGCCAAATACGATTACGCCGGCTTTAGCACCCGCATTGATTCGGCCAGTGTAATGGCCTTTTCCCTCATTCGCTTTGGGGTGGATGATATCCCGGATACCCGTTTTCTTTTCGATGCCAACGGGACCATTAACTACGACAATATCCGCTTTTTTTCAGCCGCCGATTATGCTTTTCTCTTTTCCTATGCGCGGCAGCCTGACTTTCTGCCGGGGCTGCAACTGGGGGCGAGTGCCAAGGTAGTGCACCGAAGTGTAGGCAAATTTGCCAATGCCTGGGGTTTTGGCCTCGATGCCGGGGCCCGCTATACGAGGGGCGGCTGGCAGTTTGGCTTAATGCTGCGCGATGTTACAAGCACTTTTAATGCCTGGACCTATAATTCGGCATTACTGAAAGATGTTTATACCCAAACAGGAAACGAAATTCCGGAAAGCTCCCTGGAGGTAACCCTTCCGCGCGCTATTTTGGGAGTCGCACGCCAGTTTCGCTTTTCTGACCGTATAGGCGCCCTGCTTGCGTTGGACCTTGTGAGCACCTTCGATGGGAAAAGAAATACCCTGCTAAAATCAGAGATAGCCTCTTTCGATCCACAAATGGGTCTGGAACTGGCTTACCAGGATCTTATTTTTCTGCGTGCCGGGGCAGGGCAGGTGCAGCAGGAAATAGATTTTGAAGGAAACCAATACACCACCTTTCGCCCGAATGGGGGGCTGGGCATCAGGCTAAATAAAGTAATGATTGATTATGCCCTTACCAACATCGGAAACCAGGCTTCTGCACCTTATTCGCATGTGTTTTCCCTGAAGGTTAATCTTGATAAAAAAGATGAGTAAATTTATATTCTGTACCTTTTTCCTTTTTGCGGCAGGCTTGCTGCTACCGATGGGCCTGCTGGCTCAGCAGCATGGGAATGAATGGATTAACTACAACCAGCAGTATATTAAAATCCCCGTAGGGGCAGCGGGCATCTACAAAATTACTTACCAGGATTTGCAGAAGGCAGGCTTTCCTTTAGGTTCAGTTAATCCACGGAACCTGCAGCTTTTTCACAGAGGAAAAGAGCAGGCTATTTTTGTTGAGGGGGAAGCAAATAACATCCTGGACCCCGCAGACTATCTTTTATTTTATGGGCAGCGCAACGATGGGGTGCTCGATAATGCCCTTTATACCTCGCCCGATGCACAGCCGCACCCCTATTACAACCTTTATTCCGATACCACCGCCTACTTTCTTACCTTTAACTTAACCAACCAGCCGGGTAAGCGCATGACCGGCTTTAAGGAAAATAACACCTATGGTTTGGCCGCTGAGCCTTATGCTCTGGAAGAAAGGCTGCAGCTTTTTACTTCAGACTATTCTGCAGGCCTTACTCACCCTTATGGCGGCGAATATAAAACGCAACAGGCTTTTGGCGATTTTGGCGAAGGTTATACCGGTGGAGTCATCAGCAGCGGGCAGGTTCAGGATATAAGTTTTCCAAACCTGCAGAACCAGGTGGGTAGTGGCCCCCGTCCCAAACTGGAAATGGTGTTGGCAGGGCGCAATAACCTGGACCGGGAAATTGCGGTACTGGCAGGAGCCAATGTAGCAAGCCTTACCACCGTACATACGGCCGCTTTTAGTGGCGGCCGGCATTATAAACTCACAGAAAATATCGACTGGTCGCGTCTTTCGGGAGGGTCGTCGGTAATAAGGGTTGCCACCGACGCCGGCGAGCGGGTATCGGTTTCTTATGCCAAATTAACCTATGCCAGTGCCTGGGACATGCAGGGAACTCCAGAAAAAGTCTTTATACTACCTGCCGGAACAGGCGACAGAAGATATATTGAGGTGAAAAATGTGCCAGCGGGTGTAGTAGCCTATGATATTACAGACCCTGCCAGCATCGTTCGTATTGGTCTCCGGAGCCTGGGCACCGGCGCAATGTCGGCGGTTTTACCTTCTGCTGCAACAGATAGAAAGCTCCTGTTTACCAGTTTGGAAACAGGCATTTCTGCAGCAAAAAAAGTGCAGTTCCGAAAAATTGAGCCATCGGCACATAATTACCTGCTGGTATCGCATGCCAGTTTACGCCAAAGTGCTGGAGGCTATCCCGACCCGGTAAAGGCCTATGCCGCCTATCGTGCTTCAGCAGCGGGTGGCAGCTTCGATACTTTGCTCCTGAACATCGGGCAGCTGTACGACCAGTTTTCTTATGGCGAAATAAGCCCCATGGCTATCCGGCGCCTGGTAACCTATATGTCGGCTGGCGGAGAGCCTTCTTACCTTTTCCTGATTGGCAAAGCCCTGAGCTTAAACCACAACTACTATCGCAATACAGCCTGGGCAAACGAAAACCGCGACCTGGTGCCTACCTTCGGCTACCCTGGCGCCGATATTCCCTTTACCGCCCATCTCAATGGTTCCGGTTATGCACCGGCTTTTCCGGTCGGTCGTTTGGGTGCCCGCTTTCCGGAGGAGGTAGCTAATTACCTGAATAAGGTAAAGGAAATGGAAAGCCAGCCACAAAATAACCTATCGAAGAAAAGGCTGGTGCACCTGAGTGGTGGCTCTACTGCTCGTGAGGCAGCCCAGTTTAAAGGGTATATGAGTTCCTTTGAAGCAATAGCCGAAGGGCCATACCTGGGCGGAAAAGTAGAAACAGTTAGTAAATCCCTGGAGGTAAGTGTTCAGGAAATTGACATAACGAAACAGGTAAACCAGGGTGTAGGGTTGGTTACCTTCTTTGGTCATTCTGCTCCAAATGTTTCCGACATGGAAATTGGCTTTGTTTCAGACGACCGTACCGGCTATCGCAATAAAGGAAATTATCCTTGTATCCTGGTAAATGGCTGCGATGCAGGGAACATATTTTCTACCCTGGCAACCAACACCTTTGGCGAAGACTGGATATTTACTGCCGACAGAGGTGCGCTTAATTTTATCGCGCATAGCCAGACCGGCTATACAAATTTTCTTTATTCCTACACCCAAAAGTTTTATGAGGTAGCCTTTGCCGATTCCAGTTTTATTGATGCCTCCACCGGAGTCATCCAGGCCGAAACTATCCGCCGCTTTTTGCAGCAGGTAGGTGCCAGCGAAACCGGCATTGCCCAGGCGCAGGAAATGGTCCTGCAGGGCGATCCGGCGGTTAAGCTGTTTGGAAAGGATAAGGCAGATTACGAAACAAATAACAATCAGGTTTTTGTAAGCGCCTACAAACCCAATGAAAAGGTAAACCTGTCGGCCGATTCGTTTGCTGTAGCTATTATAAGCCGAAACTTCGGGCGCACCTACCCTGATTCTTTAAAAGTAAACGTTCGGGTAGGCCTAACAGATGCGACAGGAACTAAAAACTATACGAAGAAATTTCCCTCTACACTTTTTCAGGATACCCTGTTTTTTGCCATCCGTTCAAAAGACCTGGAAGGGCCTGGCATTTACCGGTTTGATGTGCGCCTGAACCCGGACTCCGAAATTGAAGAGCTGAATTATATGAATAATGTTGCTTCGGTTGAAATTATGTTGGTCTATGGAGGTACCCAGAACCTACTTCCCCAAGCCTACGCTCTTATTCAGGAGTCAGCACCTGCACTTTTTTTTCAAGGGAATGATCTTTTTGCTAAGAATAAAAAGTACCTGCTGGAACTGGATACCAGCGCAGGTTTCGCCAGTGCAGCATTACAGCAGCATGTGTTGAATGGAGATGCCCTGCTGAAGCATCAGGCACAACTGCTGCCTGTGGCGGGGCAGGATTCTGTTACCTTCTTCTGGCGAACCCGACTGGCTGAAGGAGATACCTCCTGGGCAGGTTCTTCTTTTACCTATATACCTTCCGGTGGAGAGGGCTGGACCCAGCGCCACGAGGCGCAGTTTAAAAAAAACCGCCTGGAGGGAGTTCAGGTGGCTGAAAACCGGCAGTGGACATTTGATGATATTAGTAGGAGGGTTGAAGTAATTACCTTCGGGGCCTCGGCGGCAATTTCCGATTCACAGGAAGTGGAGATGCGAATAGACGAGGTTGGTTATATTGTAGGAAGTGTTGGTCGGGAGTGCAGAGATAATTCAATTGCTGTAATGCGGCTTGATAGAGTCTCTCTTGAGCCGCGCATTGCCTGGAACCAGGGAGTGGCAAGTAATCGAAGCTGCGGACGAATTCCGCAAATCATTAATACTTTTGTTGAGCCGGAAATCTTAAATTCAACAGCTGGCGCCTACAACCTGACTCACTTTCTATCTCAAGTGCCGGAAGGGGATTATGTGGTGCTTTTTTCTATTGGAAGTGTAAACTATAAACAATGGCCTGCTTCGGTTAAAGCCCAGCTGGAGACACTGGGGGCAAATCGCGCAAAGCTGGACAGCTTAACCAATGGGGAGCCTTATATTCTGATAGGTAAAAAAGGAGGTTCTTCGGCGGAGGCTACAGAGGTGTATGCCGATAAAAGCCCCGGCAGCGCACCAGCAACAGAGCAAACGCTTACTGTTGACCGAACCCTTAAAGGTACAAGACATGAAGCGACTGTTACCACTGATTTAATTGGGCCGGCCAGGGATTGGAAAGAGCTGGCCTGTTTCTTAAATACCAGTGCCGGCGATGCTTTTGAACTGGAGCTAATTGGCCTTACCCCCCAAATGCAGGAGCAGGTATTGCTTCGTACAACCGATAATAATAAAATTCCGCTGTCTGTTAGTGCAAGCCAGTATCCTTACCTAAAGCTTCGGTTGCAGGTAAACGATGAAGAGAACCTGACTCCGCCGCAGTTGAAGTACTGGCAGGTAACGTATGATCCCTTGCCGGAAGGCGTTCTTTTGCCGGTCGACAGTCTTGCAGCAGCTTATACCTTTGACGAAGGGCAGCAGTTTAGTCCGGCATTCCGCTTTATTAATATCTCAGAACAAGCTTTTAACGATTCGCTGCAGGTTTCCTATGCCTCCTTAAACCGAACGGAGCGCACGACGGTAGGGAAGGAGTTTCGTATAGTGGCCCCTGCTCCGGCCGATACTACTTATTTCAGCTTCCTGATAGACACAGAAAAGCGAGCGGGACATAATGACCTTAAGGTGCAGGTAAACCAGCACATTCTGCCCGAAATAAACTATAGGAACAACATTCTTGAAAGTAATACCTTTTACAGCGTACGCAGAGATACCCTACAGCCGCTCATAGATGTGGCCTTTGATGGCTTGTATATAACCAATGGGGCGATTGTGCGTCCGAGTCCGCTCATAAGTATCATGCTTAGAGATGAGAACCGTTTTAAGATGATTAAGGATACCACCAACCTGCAGGTATACCTGAAAAAAGATTGTGAGGATTGTGAATTTGAACGGGTAAACCTGGCCGCGTCGAATGCACGCTGGCATTCAGCTACAGCAAAAGAGGATTTCCGCATAGAGTTCGAGCCAGGCACTCTGGAGGACGGAACTTATACCCTGCAGGTGCAGGCAACCGATGCAAGTAACAATAAAGCAGGGAAGGAGCCCTACAGCATTAGTTTTGTGGTTATCAACGAATCTTCAATTACCAAATTTTATCCATACCCGAATCCCTTCTCTACCTCCACCCGTTTTGTTTTTACCGTTACAGGAAGCGAAGTGCCGGATGATATAAAGATTCAGATTATGACAGTAGATGGACGCGTGGTGCGGGAAATACTGAAGGAGGAGTTAGGTCCCATCCGGATAGGGCATAACATTTCGGAATTTGCCTGGGACGGTCGCGACCAGTGGGGCGACCAGTTGGCGAATGGCGTTTATTTGTATAAAGTGTACCTCCGCCATAGTGGAGATGTATTTAAAGATAGGGAAACCAAAGGAGATAAAGCATTTAAAGAAGGCTTTGGGAAAATGTATCTGCTGAAGTAGTAATTCCTGCAGCAAATTTTTTGTGATACTTGTGAAAGGGGCTAACTGTAAGCAGGCAGCCCCTTTTTTTGTTTATTCTATTCTTTAGGCCTTTAGTAAGCATTAAGTGCTTGAACTCCAGCATAAATAAAAAATTTGACTCCTGTTTTTAAGTGGCGGCCAAAAGTTCACCTTCTTAAATACCCTGCCTTCCCGCGAGCAAATACTTTCATTTTGGGAGACTTCCTATATGCCTTTTGTTGATTGAGTTGTAGGGAAATACCCCTGAAATTTAAATTTTGTAATAAATTTTTTTCTAATTCATATTTTATTACGTATGTTGTAAACAATATACATCAGCACTACTATTCTTTGCTTTTTTCCTCTTTCCTGCCGTTGTGCTTGTGAAAGTTGTTCTATTATTAATAAAAATTGAGAAATAAGAAGGGTGGGAGGTATTGAGGCGGGGTATTAAGTGCTTTGTATTCCGCTGGCGGGAGGTGCCAAATAACCCTATAAGTTCCGGCTTGTACTTAAACCGTTATTTAAATTTTAAAAAAGCACCTCTATAACTGAGTGTATGAATTGTCCGATATTAACCAAATAAAAATTACCAATCTAACCTACCTTGTAATGAGAAAGATTTACAAATTATTAATCCCGGCTTTTGTTGCCATTGTTTTATGTTCAGCCTGCGAAGATCCTATGCAAGAAATGGTCATAGAAGATGCCGCTCTGGAAACTTATTCGGAGTTGCCGCCAAAAAGCAAGCTTAAGCTTCCTCCGGGCTACGACAGGCCATCTACAACTACTTCCGACAAGGATACAAAAGAAGGCAAATAAACATGGCAGTAAGAGAGGTTCATTTCAGTTCTGGTGTATGATGATGAAAGAAACCTTAACTCTTGAGGGGAATTACCTTCTTAAAGAGTTTTCTTACTCTGTTAAATATTTATATAAAGACAAGAAAAAGCTTTTCCTGGCTTTTCTTGTCTTTATCCTTATTCCTCTTGTTAATATCTCCTGGAAGTTTTTCGACCCTTCCATTCCTGTTCCTTATTACGATGACTTTCAGATATTCGTCTGGACCATTTCTGAAAGTGTCTGCATGATTATTACCTCCACCGCCTGGTATCTTTCTGCTTCCCGCAAAGACTTTGCTACTAAAATCATCGCGCTGGCTTCTGTATACTATTGGATGTTTATTCTGCTTAATAAGCTTCCTTTCGAAAATTTGACCTCTTTTATTGAGGAACTGGCCATTTTTATTTCTGCAATCACAATTTTCACCCTCTTAATCCGGTATATAAAAAATTATTACATTAATAAGAATATCGACTATAAGGAAGAATATGACGGTATGGTCGATGATTACCACCATTTATGCAGAGGGTTTACCAAAACAGTAGAGGGGCTTAATCACCTGAAGGAAAACGGGTACATTTCTGAAGAAGAATACAGCATCCGCCTGAGTACCACCACCGAGCGCTTCGATGAATTTGCCATGAAAATCCACGATCGGTACCAGGGACTCATTTAGCCCTCTTTTTTACTGATCGCTGTCTTGCTCCTTTTTTTTATTGCTTTGCTTTAGCCGTTCTTCTTTAACAGACTGGAACTTCTGGCTAAACCTGCCGGATTTTTCCGAAGGCCTTTCCCGCTTTTTACGCATACGCCTCAAAGTCCAAAAAACAATGAAAATTGGAATGAGAACGGCCAGGATTATCAGGAGAATGGCTACAAAATCATTTTCTATCTGCAGGTATTCCATAAAGAAGAGAATTGGTTGAACATATAACCAAACTTTTACCCTATCCTTTTGTTCAGCCCCGTCGCCTGTCTGGGTATGGTCGCTCAGTCAGCAGAACATTTCATGTGCTGAAAGGTTACCTAACTTAAACTTAAAACCTTTCTTTTGGCAATGAATAATAGTAAATTACTTTCTCTTTTTCTGTTTGTGGGACTTGCCTTTGCCTTAAGCGGTTGCGATGCTATTGTAGGTATTTTTGAAACAGGCTTCTGGACCGGTTTCGTTCTGGTTATTCTGGTAGTACTGCTAATAATCTACCTGGTTCGCAGGAAGGGCTAAAAGGTAAAAAAGCCTTTAGGGGCAATAAATACCGCATCTTTTAGTTTACTTAACAACCTAATTTTGTTTGAAGAAATTTTTGCATGAACAAATCTTACCGTAAGGCATTTCTTACCTTAATATTGGGCGGCCTCGGCCTTTTTAGCTGCAGTTCAGATACCGGCGATCAAAGTACGGAAACCATAAGTTGTCCTCCGGGGGCGGAGGCGGTTGTTGCCGATAAGCTCGATACCCTCAACATAATTATAGAAACCAGCGGCAGCATGGCTGGCTTTATGCCCACCAGGGGTGGTACACAAACCGACTTTCAGCGGCAGATAGATAATCTGCTGGCGAATGCCGAAAGTATGGAGGGGAGTGGCATTCGTACCTTACGCTACTTTTCGGCGCGCGATCGCCTCTACAAAGAAGTATACAGCCGCTTTAACCAAATGCTGCGCAATGGCCTCCGTAAGGTGGGGGCCAGTACTCCTTTGCCCAATCTGCTCAATGAAATTAGCGGAAAATATACGGGCAATGGCCAGGTGAGCGTCTTTATATCTGACTTTATTTATGCACCACCCAACCAGCGCAACCGCGATTTTATTGCCAACGATATCCGGCGAGCATTAAACCAGGGAAATATTGAAAACTTTGTTGTTTCCATATTTGCTGCACAATCCGATTTCGTGGGTACTTTCTATCCTGCAGCGAGTGAGCGCCCGGGAGGAGCCGTCCGCCCGGTTTCCAGCTGCTGCGATACTCCCATTCCCTACTACATGTGGGTAATGGGACCGGAAGAAAAAGTGCGCCTTGTAAACCAGGAAATAATGGAAGGTAATTTTGAGGAACAGCTTCATTTTGGCTTTAATCAGCAGGAGCCGGCGTATACCATTTTGCCGGGTTCGGGCCGCCAGGGAGAGTGGTACCCCGCCGACAGGGCAGGCAAAGTAATTGTGCTGGATAATGCCCGTGCAATTTCGCAGGATCCATTTAGCTACACCATAGGCCTGCAGCTGGATGCCCTTCCCGGCCAGGTAGCTGATGCTGAATACCTGCAGGAAAATCTCCGCTTGCAGGTAGAAAATGGAGAGGCACACATTGAAGAAGTTTATAGCCGGAATGAGTTTGTAGCCAAGGCGGCTATAAATAATAAAGATCGGAAGCTGCTCGATTGCTTTTCGCATTTTGTAACCATTTCTGTTGACAAGGCTTTTAACCGGAACAGCGATATTGCCGTGGCGCTGGAGCTGCAAAATCAATTGCCCCCCTGGGTGGCTTCGTATACCACAGACAACGATAGCCAGATTGAAGAGGTTGGCGCTAAAACCTTTGCCCTCGACGAAATTCTGGAAGGGGCGGCCCGCTCGGCACGCACGCAAAGCAAGCAGTTTTTTACGGTTTCAACGACCATTGACTTAAGCAGGTAATATGAAGGATATTTTCAGATTTTTATATGAACTTATTATTGGCAGGCCGCAACCACCTATGGAAACCCCCTTGTACCGGGCAGAAATTTTTCCGGATGTAGGCGGGGTAACCCTTTTACTTATTACACTGGCAATGGTGGTTCTGTATTATTATGTGCTCAACCACCTGCTGCAAACCGCCATGTTCAGCCATTGGTACCATTGGCTGGGCATGCTGGTAATAAACGCCATAGTCGCCTTCAGCTTTGCCATTTATTATTGCAGGCTCAACGAGGTTACTCCCGATTCGTATGTTTATTGGTTTGCCGCAGCAAATGCCCTGTACAGTGGCTTGTTCTTTTTCCTTTTCTCGCTGGCTGTAAAGTGGAAATCAAACAATGCAGCCAAAACACCTTTTTAAGGTAAGAGGTTAGAGGTTAGAGGTTAGAGGTTAGAGGTTAGAGGTTAGAGGTTAGAGGTTAGAGGATGAAAGGGAACAAGACAGAAGGCTTTAGCTCTCAACTTTTCCTCTTCATTATCACATAAACGAATTAGCACATAAGCACATTAAAAATGGCTAAATTATTTGTATTTGGAATTGGAGGTACCGGTGCCCGCGTATTGCGCTCTTTTACCATGTTAATGGCAGCAGGAGTCGATATTCGCTGTGACAAGGTAGTGCCCATCCTGATAGATCCCGACACCCAGAATGCCGACCTCAACCGCACCGTAGAAGTGCTTAAAAGTTACCGTAGGCTTAGCCAGGTAGCGGGCAGTAAAAGTGGCTTTTTTTCGAAAGAAATAAGTAAGCTTGCTGATATCGAGGAAAGCGGGGAAGGAAAATTTAAAGATACCTTTACTTTCGACTTCGGCGGGATTAACCAGAGCTTTAAAGAGTTTATTCACTACAACGAAATGGACCCCGATACCCAAAGCCTGATGCAGCTGCTGTATACGGAGGATAATTTACAAAGTCCGCTGACCATTGGATTTAAGGGTAGCCCGAATGTTGGAAGTGTGGTGCTGAATAAATTAATTGACTCGCCCGAAATCCGCTATTTTGCCGACAACTTTCGCAAAGGCGATCGCATCTTTATTATCAGCTCCATATTCGGGGGTACCGGAGCGGCAGGTTTTCCTTTACTGCTAAAGAATCTTGTAAATCCCGATTCGGGCCTGCAAAATGCAGGCGATATTTCTTCGGCACTTATTGGGGCGATAACGGTAAAGCCATACTTCGGCCTCCAGTCCGACAACGAAAGTGCCATTGATTCCAACGCTTTTATTACTAAAACCCGCGATGCACTGGCCTACTATAAAAACAACCTGAATGGACTCAATGCCCTCTATTATATTGCCGATAATCCGGATACGCCTTACGAGAACCGGCCGGGAGGTGCCAGCCAGAAAAACAATGCCCACCTGGTAGAGCTTATATCGGCCCTGGCCATTATCGATTTCATGGAATACAAAGAGGCCGACTTTTCTAACCAGACCCTTTACCATGAGTACGGCCTCAAAGAGGACAGCCGGGAAATTACCTTTGAGCATCTTTACGAAGAAACCAAGCAACGAATAGCCAAGCAACTGGTGCAGTTTAAATACTTTGCCAAATACTATCGCGACTTCCTGCCCAAGGACAAAGGCAAAAATTATTTTAAAGCCCTGGACCTGGATAATGCACTGCAGAACGACAGCTTCCACAAAGAGCTGAACGATTTTCTTACCAATAAGCAATGGGGATTTTATACCTGGTTAAGGGAGCTTTCGCGGAATAGCCGGCAGTTTTTGCCCTTTAACCTGGAAACCGATAACCTGAATTTGCTGGTAAAAGGAAAACCTGTTAGCCACAGCTGGCTTAAAAAAGGTATTACGCACGACGGCTTTGTAGTACGTTTGAATAAGGAAGAAAAGAAACTCGCCGCAGAATCAGATCCAAAGCGAAAGTTCCTGCAAATGTTCTATAACGTTACAGAGGATTATTACCAGAACAAGATGCCTGCCCTTTAAAGAAAAGAAGTGGGGCAGGAGGGAGCGCTCCTTTCATATTGTTGGAGCTTCCTTCTCTCATGCGTTAAAAAAGAAGCTAATTTTTATCAACTATGGCTAAAGTTCTCAGATTACATACCAATGCATCGACCGACCTGGAAGGCTGGAAGCAAAGTATCCAGATAGACAGCAGCCTGATACAGCATATATCCGACCCCTCCGGTGGGCGGGCAAGAAAAGTAAGCACCTCTATTCCTTCTCCGCTGGCGCGCATGCACCTGTTCCGTACCGCCTTCGAGTTTGTGGTGAACGACCCGGGCGCCAACCTGCATGACAATACCGTGTATCATAGAATGGTATCGCATTGCCTCGATGTGCTTGAGCTTATTTATAACTTCGATAAATTCAGGCAGGCAGAAAAGAAGCTCCTGATTCGGCGCTGGAACATTGAGGAAAAGCTGCAGCAGCTTAAAGCCAATGAGCACCACCAGCTACTGGCAAATACCCTCCAGCTCTTCCTCGATTACAGGAACTCCGAGAGCCCTTACCATAATTTTTCAGATGTTTACCTGATTTACTACAACTACCAGGTAATTGCCGGTACCAGTCCCTTTACCCTGTTTTTTGCCCTGCCCGATATAGAAGGGCTCGACCTGAACAGCAGCAAAGGTTACCGCCTGTTCGAAAACCCGGTGCCCCTGCAGGATCGCCCCGACGATTTTCAGCTGTATCTGCACAAGCTGTTTAGCGCCTACCCGGGCCTGAAGATGTCATGTAAAGCGGTTTATGAATACCTGACCATGGCCAAAAAACAAACCAGGGCCGATTTGCAGAATAAGCTCAATGAGCTGCAGTTTAATGCCGATTACGGGGCAAATAACTTTATGCAGGAGTATGTGCCGCTGCTCGACGACAGCAACAGCCTGGTAACAGTAAAAGAAGTGCAGCTGGCAACTGCCGCTTCCGACAATGTTAATATTGCCGAAGTAAGCGACTTCGTGCTGCGGCCCGAAAAGCCCCAGGGCAAGACGCGCATGCCGCTGGTATTGAAAGAAGGAAACTACCCCGGCTGGAATTATGTGTCCGGCAGCTGGAAACAGGATACTGCCGTAGCCATTAAGGATCCCAATCCGCTGGAAAGCCGCATCCTCCCGGGCCTTTCAGATAAGTACCCTTACCTGACCGTGGGCGACTTCCTGGAAGATCACCTACTGGAACTGCCATACGAATTAAATACCCCTCGCTTTAACTATGGAAGCATCCGCTACCAGAATGGGGCAGAAAAAGATCGTATTTTCCAGTTTAATTACCTGCTGCCCATCCGCCGCGAGTTCTTCAATTATTTCTCTTTTAAGGATCTTGACAAATATCTTACCTTCATTATTGATCCTGCCTATGTAAAGGTGCAGCTTTCGGTGCCGGTAAAAAAAGGGGTTGTTATTCTTGAAAAGACCTATTACGAAAATCCGCAAAACCCCAAAGATGCCGAAGGGAACCTGATTCCAAAGAAAGGCCGGGTTGTGCAGGCCAATGTGGGCCTGGGGGTATTTCCTTTCTTTAAAATGGCAGAAGAAGCCTATAATGACTTTTATAAAGTAATGCTGGTTGACCTGGAACGGAGTGGTGCCCTGGCTTTCCACGATTATGAGCTGAACTTTTATCGGCAGGGACAGCCCATCAGGGAAACAGAAGGAGTAAGCGGCGTGCGAAAAACCCGCCGTATTTCCAAAGACGATGCCAATTATGGCTCCACCTATTATGAGGTATTTAATACCGACTTCGACTGTATGGAAGTGGTGCACCCGCTTTCGGCCGATTCTAAAGAAGCCGTAAAAGGCATACTTATTCCGCGCTGGCAGGAGCTGGGGCCTGGTACGAAAACCTATACTTTTGCCATCGACTTTGGCACCACCAATACCCACATTGCTTATACGGTGGGCAGCACCACTGCGCCACAGCCTTTCTCTATAGGAGAAGAGGACCTGCAGCTGGTGATGCTCAATAAACCAGCCAGCGAGCCAGGTTTGCAGCCAATACAAAAGTTTAAGCGGGCTTCGCTCCACCGGGCCATGGAAATAGATACGGTGGTAAACCGGGAGTTTGTTCCTTACCTGATTGGGGGCCAATTCAGCGGGGCAGAGGTTAGCTTTCCTATCCGCACCACCACCTGCGAGGTAAGTAACTTTGCCGTTTTGCCTACCGACATGCTCGGAAACATCAACATTGGTTTTGGCATTAACAAGGAGCTGGAGGTGCCGTCACATACCAGCTACAAAACCAACCTTAAATGGAACCTCGATCTGGATAAGAAGGGCAACGACCGTATTGAAGTTTTTTTCAAAGAGCTTTTACGCCTGGTAAAGCATAAAGTAGCCCTCAACGATGGAATTATAGAAAAAACACGACTCGTGTGGTTTGCACCTTTGAGCCTGGAGCCTTTTGCTTTTAACCAGTTCCAGGAAAAATGGAATAATCACTACAGTCATATTTTCCGTACAAACCGGCAGCCAGGGTATCTTACCGAATCAGCGGCCCCATTTTACTACCTGCAGGCTGCCGGCGAGGTGGTGCCATCGCGAGGGGAGAGCCTGCTCAACATCGATATTGGCGGAGGCTCCACCGATGTGCTGTTCTTTGTCGACCAGCAACCGGCCTGGGGCTCCTCCTTTCGCTTTGCAGGCGATGCCTTGTGGGGCGATGGTTTTAACAGAATTTCCGGCATGGATAATGGCTTTCTTCAGGCTTACCAGAAGCTGGCCGACAAGCCATTTAAGCCGCGCTCCATCAGTAAAAATTCTTCCGATGTCTTTAATGAAATATTCAATAATGTAGACAGGGATATTTACAACAACATATTTATTAGGGCGCGCCACATGCGTATGCTGTTTTACCTGCATTATACCGCACTGGTTTATCACTGTGCGCAAATAATGAAGCGCCTGGACCTGAGCGCTCCGCGCTATATTACTTTTAGCGGTAAAGGAAGTCTCTACCTGAATTTTCTTACAGGAGGAAGTAACCTTAAACAGCTGGAACAACTAACCGCTGTTCTGTTGGAGGAAGTAACCGGCCAGCGTATTCCTGCAAACTTTAAAATGATTCAGGCCAGTAAGCCGAAAGAAGCTACGGCAAATGGCGGGGTGTTTTATAATCCGGATGTGCATGCGCAGGGCGATATAAAGACAGTAAAGTTATTGGGTGATACCAGCCTAACCGACATTAGCCAGAACCAGCTGCGGTTTAAGGAGGCGGAAGGGCCACTGCTGGAAGAGGTGCTGCAGAATGTGCAGGACTTTCTCGACCTGGTATTAGGAAATGAGCGCTTAACGGCTTTCCTGGATGTATTTGCCATTGAAGCCGATTTACCAGAGCTGCGGGATAGCCTGAGCCGTAAGCTGAAGGACAGCATGCACCTGGGAATAAACAGAATAATGGAACAGAAAAGCAAGGAAGAGCGCCCGCTGGCCGAAACCCTCTTCTTTTATCCTTTACAACATAGTTTATATGAACTTTCTAAAGAACTGTACCACGAGCATTATGCAGACTAAAGCCTGCCTTTTACTTTTTGCAGCCCTCTGCCTGCAGCCCTGCTTCGGCTTTAGTCAGGCTATTGCCGATAGTAGCCAGTACAGGCAGGCAAAGCTGGGCATCTGGTGCGAAACCACCCGATTTATTTATATAGATAATGGTGCCGATAGTTTATTGCAAACACTCAACTGCCGAAACTGGGATGCCCTGCAGGCAAGCATGCAGCAAAATGAGCTAGGTGCCCAGTCTTTCTTTAATGCAATTGAGAAGCCTGAAATATATGCAGGTTATACCACCTACGATGCTAAACTCTCAAAGCTGATTGAAGAAATCAGCAAGCGCTTAAAAGCATCGCGGAGCCGCCAGGCCAGGGATCCGCAACTGCGGGGGGTCGATAGTCTGCAACGGAAATTAGCGTCCATTGCCATCAACCCTGCTGTATTTGCACCGCCGCCAGCCGGGCAGGTCAACGAAAGCCTTGCAGTTAATCAGGAGGCGCAAAATGAAACACGACAGCAGGTGGCACGGGAGCTTCCGGGCGAAACCGAAGAAGCCCTGGAAGAGGAGGCGGGCATCCCCTTGCTGGAAATAGTGCAGTGGGGATTAATTCTGCTGCTAACCGGATTGCTTGGCTGGCTTTTTAAAAGGAATGCCACACTGGAGAAGGAGCTGAACCTGCGCATGGCCAGGCGCAAACAGGAAATTGCCACCCTTGCGGTAAAAAAAGACAAAGAGCACCTGCCTGTTGCTGAAGAACCCCGGGCACCCGTACCGGCGGGCATGCAGGAAAAGGAAGTGCTTCGCCTGATTCGCAAGGAACTCGATCGCTTCCGTCAGCAACAGCAAATGAAGGCCAATCGCCCTGCAGCTCCCGCAAATCTACAGAAGCCCCTTACCTCCAAAAAGGAAATGGCTGCGGTAAAAGAACCTGTGCAGGTACCTGTGGAAAGCAAACCAGTAGCGCCTGCCGAAGCCGGAATCTTTTTTGATAAGCTCCCATTTAAAGGAGGCTTTCATCAGAACCACTTGAGCAGGCAGCCCCACCCGGATAGTATTTACACCATTCAGGTACTGCAGGAGCGGCCCGAAGAAGCTGCATTTTGGGTAACCGAAGATCATGATGTGCAGAAATACGCAATGCAGAATGGCCTGAGCTTTTTCGAGGAAGCCTGCGACTATAGCCAGGTGGAAGAAAGCCCTTCCCGGGTGCGAAACCTCGAAAAGGGGCTACTTCGTAAAAAAGGACACCTCTGGCAAATAGAAAAGAAAGCAAAAGTAAGCTTTGAATAAAAGCTCCCTATAGCATGCTGTATATCGAAATAGTATTGATTCTGGCAATAATTGGCCTGCAGCTCGTTCTTTATATTAGAAACAGACGAGCAGCAGCCGATTTGGCCGGGCTGTATCCATTGCGCCAACACATAAAGGTAAGCCAGTTGCAGGTAAACCCGAATGTGGCGGAGGATAGTGGAAGCTACCAGGTGGATCAGCTAAATGCAGAACAGACCACGCATGCTTTTCAGGAAATGCTTAACGACACCAACACTTATCTACAAAAGAACAAGGGCTCTGCCAGCTTTAATATTTTAAAAGATCTGGCCGAACGTCCTTTTGAGCTGCAAACAGCCGCCGCGGGAGCAAGCATAAGTACGCCGCTGTATGTCGGGCTCCTTGGTACTTTTCTGGGTATAGGCATTGGGGTTGGTGGGCATTGTGCAGGCAGGGGTAAACGAAGGCAGCATCCAAACTTTTTGGCGGGGGTTTTAGTGGCCATGGCCGGCAGCTTTTGCGGGCTGTTATTTACCCTTCTTAGCAATTTTAATTTTCGGCAGGCACAGCAACAGGCAAAGGTTCGGCAGCAGGCCTATTTTTCATTTATACAGGCCCAGTTGCTGCCACGTCTGCAGCAGGATATGGCCGATAGTCTGAATAATCTTCGCGGCGTGCTCGACCAGTTTAACAGCGACTTTTTTCAGAAAATTATCGACTTTAAGGATGTTTTTGGTAACCTGAGCCAGTATATTACTGTGCAGGAGCGGTTCCTGGCCATTCTCGGAAGTATGCGGCTATTCCCGCCTTACAGAGGCCAACCTGCGCTTTCTGGAGCAGATCAGGGAAAATGCCTCCCTTTTCGAAGCCTTTGGAGGCTACCAGAAAAAGCTTAATGAAAGTCTGAGCTGGGCGCCGGAGCGGCCAGGGACATACGGGAGGTGGTAGAGCGGCTCCGGCAGATCGATGATGTGCAGGGCTACATCCGTCAGAATGAGGAAATGCTGCGCAGGCAGGTAGGTTATTTAACGGCTCACCAGGAGAGAATGGAAGATATAACCAAGACCATTCAGCAACATTTTATTGAAGCAGGCGACGAAATAGGCAAACTCGTGCAGGAGCGGCTACAGTATTCTGAAGCGGAGGAGCAGGATGCCGGAGAAGCACTTGAAATCGCATTTTGCACGCCTTCAGAAGGAAAATGTGTATCAGAAAATTGCGGAACAGCTGCAGCCGATCCCTAGGGAAATGAAAGCGGAAGCAGCCTGAAATGAAACCAGACGGCACAGGAAAATACCCGGATGTTGCTGGAAACGAGTGAATACCTGGTAAAGAAAATAAACCAGGACGGCGTTTGCACGCCGGCCTTTTAGGTGAAATTCGGGAACTAAACCGACAGCTGAGTACGCTTAATGACAAGCGGAGCTGGTGGCAGCAGCTTATAGGAAAGAAGGAATGAAATGAAAACACGAGCTGAATTTTTCTGGCCCGGTCTCGCAGATCTAATGACTGCCTTGTTTGCCGTGATGCTTGTGCTCTTTGTTTTGAGTTTTAAATTGTTTAAAGACAAGGAGTTGCGCCTTGAATCTTACGCCACCAATTATGCTAGAATATTGAAGAACTGGAAGAAGCCTTACAAAGTCTTGATAACAGTGAATATTTTGATTATCAGGAGGATAACAAGCGATATGAGCTGCAGGTACCTGTTTTCTTTGACCAGTGGGAGAGCACCATTAAGCCAAAATACCGCAAAAAACTGATAAAAGCGGGCAAACAATTACAAGGTTTGCTACAGGAGGTGGGGGGGCAAAGTATTGATAAGTGAGCCAGATATTAAGTATATTGTCATCGTTGAAGGGATGGCCGCCAGAGACGCTGACAATTCTTTACGAAATCAAGATCCTCTTTTATCGAAGAAACCTATTTGCTCAGTTACCGAAGGGCCCTGGCACTGGTAAAGCTATGGAAAGAGAATGGCATCAATTTTGAAAGTGAGCAAGTTTGAAGTAATCATTTCCGGGAGTGGAATATACGGAACCGGCAGGTATACACGTAAAGAAGAAGAGGGAAAGAATAAACGGTTTCTTATTCAAATTTTACCTAAAACCGGAAAATTGGAACGTTAGCGAATGAAGTGGATCTGTAAAATTTTAGGGTGTTTGTTTTTGTTCAGTTTGTTGGCTGTAACACGGCTTTTGAAGATATCCCTCATTTTGTAAACCAGGTTGAAGATGGAAATACGCTGGTGCTTAAAAATGGGATGAAGGTTCATTTAATTGGGGTCGAGGCCAACCGCCAAAGCCAGGAGTACCTTGAGCATAAAGTATTGCACAGAAAAGTTAAATTAGTTTTTGACCGCAGCAATTATCCTGAAGTTACCCTGCATACCGAAGAAGTTTGGGCCTACGTGATTTCTGAAACGGGGCAGCACCTGAATGCCAATATGCTGCAGGAGGGCCTTACCGGAATAAATAATCAATATCTGACGGATAGCCTGTGGCTTTTTCCAGTTACAGCACCTTAACTGCGCACCAGCCTGTAGAGAAACCAACTGCCGGATAGCAGGCCCACTGAAAGAACGTAAATTTACTCCTAGGCTCCCGGAGCTCGGAACCGAAAACAGATTTTGCCAGCCTTGCCGACTTAGTTGAATATGCCGAACAGGCGGTTTTCCTGGTTTTGGGCAGGAATGAAAAAGGGCGCACGGTAAGCCAGGGAACAGGCTTCTTTATCGAAGAAAGTGGCCTTGCAGTTAGTAACCACCATGTTTTTGAAGGTGGTCGTAGAATGGATGATCAGGACAAAAGACGGGAACCGCTACCAGCGTAACTGAAATTATAGAAAGCAATAAAGAGTTCGACTATATTCTTTTTCGGGTAGATATTAGGAGAAGACAAGCATTTCCCCTATCTGAAGGCAGCAGATAATGTGCCCCGCAAAGGAACGGATATTTTTGTGCTGGGGAACCCCCGTGGACTGGAAAGTACCATTACCAGTGGCGTGGTGTCGGCCATTCGCGACCAGGGAGAAAAAGCAGGCGGTTATTCAAATAGACGCAGCCATCTCTCCGGGCAGCAGTGGCAGCCCGGTAATGAATATGGATGGCAGTGTAGTTGGGGTGGCAACTTATAAAGCCCGCAATTGCGAAAGCTGCAACTTCGCCATGAATATCAAGCTGTTGGCTTTTAGGTAGCCGTAAAAAGCGTGCCTTAATGGCAGTTTAATCAAACTTTTTTCCTATTTTGGGAGTTATATAACAGACAGTGTACGAGAATTCGTCTGTTTGTTTTATAAAAGCTTCCTACAATGAATGATAGAATAAGAAAAAAGCTAATCCAGATTGTTCGCGTTGAAGATTCCCCATTTCCTATCCCAGTTTAATCCACCAGATGAACCTGGGATTAAATCTTGATATTCCACATGAAAAGAGCATGCTTGGGGAAATCCTGAATGAAATCTCAACAGAAGAACATGAAAGTGGACGCCCATTGTTAAGCTCCCTGGTAAAGATTAAGCCCAAAGGCCAGGGGGATACTTTTTTTAAGATGTGTGAAAAGCTTGGCTACGGTGAATGGAAGGAGCTGAAAAGAGACAATGATTTTCTTGAAAAAGAGCGGGAAAGATGCCGGGATTTCTGGCAGGACGAAAACAATTACAATAAGTACCTCTAGCCTCCTTTTAAATTAATATGTTTAAAAATCCTTTTTTGGAATTTCTTCGGAAGTTCTAAAAAAGGATTTTCTGTTTTAGGACCCCTTGGTTTGAAGGATACCCCGCTGAAGCCCTTGCTGAGACCTTGAACTGAAAAAGATGTTGTGGAAAACTGAGTATTGCCTTTCAAAGCGGCAAAAAAGTGGCAGGTCGACCGCTCCTTGTCCTTTGTTAAGAAAGAAGCCGCCAACTTGGTCCCGAAAATTCCTGTTCAAACAATTAACCTTTAGCCTACTTTGTAGTTAAGTAAGGGAAAAGACAAATAAATATTTTTTTATCACAAATTACTTTGAATAATTTGAACATTGTTTAGTATATTTATTTCTGTATAACTTTTTGGTTATTAGAGTAATAACTTTTTAAGCCTCTTATTTTTTATGAAAGTCCGGCTGCCCTATTTTTTTCTGGCGCTGCTGTCCGGTTGTTACTTTTTTCCCGGAATGGTGCAGGCAAAAATGTGTACTGAAGGTGGTAAAAAACTTTCTCAGGACCGGATAATTCCCCTTTTTAAAAAGCTGCAGGGTAATAAATCCCTCTGTCCCCCTTCATTCTATATCCCGGGAGGTATAAGGCTTACTTATAAGTCGAGGGGTAGCGAAGAAAATTACTCTGCAGTGAATCCCGTCCCGGTCGGAAGGGCAACTTGTGCAATCTCCATTTTTTATATACATGGCTCTGCAAACCAGCTGCTCAGTCTTTCAGTAACAGGAAGTAATAGAATAGGAACCTTTACCCAGTCGGCGGCGGCACACCTGAGCAGAATGCAGATACATTCATTTTTTGATAGTTTCTTATGAAGAGGTTTTTTACTCATATAACATATAAAACGATTATACACCCGGGATTATTAAAATGGATCCTGGGGCTTCTTATTTTTTGTTCTTTTTCCTTAGCCGTACAGGCGCAAACTTTCCCGGTTACAAACATAGACTTCTCAAATGCCTCGCAGGTAGTTTTTGCTAAAAGCGTGGGAAATGTAATAGAAGTAGCAAATGGGCAGGGGCGAATTGAGGGTGAAAATGGTAATCGTGGGTATAGTGGGTACTTTGCAATAGCCAGCCCTATTTCTCTGGAGCCTGGCTTCGACTACAGAATTTCAGTAAAAGTTAGAGCCGTGGGGCAGGCAGCAGCCTTAAGGATAAATAAAGCTGCAGCTACAACTGGAATTCCTACCGGGACTAACCTTGGAACACATACGGTACCTGGAAACAATACTGTACAAACTTTCACCACAACCACTACTGTATCAACGGCCGAAAGCAGGTATATAGGCTTCTTCTTAGAGAGCACAGGAGCTAATGGACTGAGTGTGTATATAGATGATATTGTAATTACTAAAATCTGTCATCCCTTACCCGTAACGATAACGCCAACCGGCTCAGCTACTATTTGCCAGGGGGAAAATTTAGGGTTAATCGCAATGGGAGCCGAGTCCTATACCTGGTCACCTTCTACTGGATTAAGTTCCACTACAGGAGCCTTTGTAACAGCTAGTCCTGACACCACCACTACTTATACTGTAACAGGTAAAAATTCAAAAGGCTGTAGCTCCACCGCCCAGATTACAGTAACCGTTAATCCGGCTCCTGTAGCCAGTATCAGCACAAATGATGAGACTATTTTTTGTGAAGGAGGAACGGCAGTTCTTCAGGCAGAAGGAAATGGGGCGTATAATTATCAATGGCTTAGAAATGGAAGCTCTATATCCGATGCTACGGAGAGCAGCTTTACCGCTGTGGCAACTGGTAATTATTCAGTGCGGGTGACCAATGCCAGCACAGGATGTAGGGCTACATCGAATATAATTCCCGTCACAGTAGATCCAAAGCCGAACGCAACAATTACTACCGATAGCCCGCTAAGCATTTGTCAGGGAGATTTTGCCCTCCTTGAAGCCAATCATGAGTTTACTTACCTTACTTATCAGTGGCTAAAGAATGAACAGGAAATAACAGGGGCGACAAGCAGAAACTTTCAGGCCAGAGAATCAGGGTCGTATAGCGTTCGGGTAACAAACAGTGACTCAAGAAAAGAAACGCGTTGTACCAGGACCTCCGAAAGTATTACCATTACAGTTAACCCAAATCCTGTAGCAGAGATCAGTACTGAAAATTTACCTCCTTTTTGTGAGGGCGACGCAGCATTGCTGCAGGCAGAAGAAGGGGCCGGCTATACTTACCAATGGCTTAGAAATGGAGACTTATTAACCGGCGCAACAGAAAGCAGTCTCTCTGTAGAGGAATCAGGGAATTATTCTGTAAACGTAACCTTGGGGAGTTGTACAGTCACCTCAAACATAATCCCGATTACAGTAAATCCCTTTCCTGTAGCCAGTATAAATACTCCCGAGAGTACCACTTTGTGTGAGGGAGAGTCTGCTTTACTTAGAGCAGTAACAGGTGACGGGTATAGCTACCAGTGGTTCCAAAATGGAGAAGAAATCTCCGGAGCTACTTCCAGTACCCTCACGGCAACAGAGGCCGGTAACTATAATTTGGATGTAACAAGAAATAATTGTACAGCTACTTCTAACAGCATTTCTATAACTGTTAATCCCAGCCCGGTAGCGAGCATCAGTACTACAGATAATATTCCTTTTTGCGAAGGAGAAACGGCTGTTCTTCAGGCTGAAGAGAATGCAGCATACGATTATCAGTGGCTTAGAAATGGAGGCGTCATATCCGGAGTAACAGAGAGCAGTCTTACCGTTGCGCAAACCGGCAATTATTCAGTACGGGTTACCAACCGGAACACCTTATGTACCTCTACTTCAAATATTATTCCTGTAACGGTAGATTCAAAACCGAACGCTGTCATTACTACTGATGATCAGACCACCTTTTGTCAGGGAGATTTTGCCCTCCTTGAAGCCAATCATGAGTTTACTTACCTTACTTATCAGTGGCTTAAGAATGAACAGGAAATAACAGGGGCGACAAGCAGAAACTTTCAGGCCAGAGAATCAGGGTCGTATAGCGTTCGGGTAACCAACAGTGACTCAAGAAAAGAAACGCGTTGTACCAGGACCTCTGAAAGTATTGAGATTACCGTAATGGAGTTACCCGAAGCGGTTATTCTGGAAGGGGCAAGTATCACCTTCTGCGAAGATGAAACAAGAATTTTACATGCACAGGAAGGAGAGGGATATACGTATCAATGGATTAAAGGTAATGTTGAGTTAACCGGTGAAATTTCTAGTAGCTTGCCTGTGTCAGAGCCAGGGAAATACACTGTACGGGTGACAAACAGCAATAATTGTCCAGCTACATCTGAACAAATAAATGTAATTGTCAATAATTTACCGGTTGCTTTAATTCAGGAAGGTGAAAATACTTCCTTTTGTGAAGGAGAGTCAACGGTTCTCCATGCTCAGGAAGGAACAGGCTACAGCTATCAATGGCTACTGAATGGTGGCATTATTTCCGGAGCGACCACTAGCACCCTCACGGTTACGGAGCCAGGGAGCTATACAATAGAAGTAACCGGCGCAGACGGCTGCTCAACAACATCAGACCCTGTGTCTCCACCTACAGTTGTTTCGGAACTACCTTTGCCAGCAGCTCCATCAGCGACTCCTGCACCCAATTGTGGCCCGGGAATATTAACCTTAACAGCTTCTGGAGGAACGGAAGGAAACTACCGCTGGTATATGGAAGAAGGTGGTACAGCGATTAGTGGAGCTTTTAACAGTAGCTATACTACAGGTGAGATAAGTGAGACTACTACCTTTTATGTTTCGGTACTTAATGCAGATGGATGTGAAAGCAGCAGGACAGCCGTACAGGCCATTATATATGATGTACCAGACCAGCCGAGTGCTAAAGATGGAAGGCGCTGTGGCCCCGGGTCAGTAGATTTGGTTGTTATAGAAGAAACACCACCAGCCGGTAGCTATCGCTGGTATACTGCAGATGGAACTCCTATTGCAGGAGAAACCTCTGCAACCTATACTACTCCTGAACTGGGAGAGGGCGAGAATCCGACTTATTATGTGTCAGTGGTAAGCAGCAATGGCTGCGAAAGTGAGAAAAGAGCCATACAGGCGATTGTCAACGAAATTCCCGATGCCCCTACTGCTGAGGAGGTAGAGCGTTGTGGGTCGGGTACAATAGTTATCACAGCAGTAGGAGGGACTGAAAACGGCTTTCGTTGGTATACCGAAGATAGCGATGATGCGCTAATTGCAGGAGAAACCACCGCTACTTACAAGACTCCTTCGCTGAACGCTACAACGACCTACTATGTGTCGGTGGTAAATACAGATGACTGTGAAAGTGAAAGAACTCCTGTGAGGGCTGTCATCAACCCCATTCCTGCAATCCCTACTGCTGCTGATGTAGCACGTTGCGGACCGGGTACCGTGGTGCTCACTGCCACAGGTACTCCCACTGATGGAAGCTATCGTTGGTACACTGCTGATGAGGATGGTGCCCTCATTGCAGGAGAAATCTCTGCTACTTTTACTACTCCTACTCTAAGTGCCACCACTACCTATTACGTTTCTGCCGAAAGTGTTAATGACTGTGAAAGCAGCAGAATTCCAGTCAAGGCAATCATCAAACCCCTTCCGGAAGCTCTTGCAGGTTCTAACCAGGAGCTTTGTGCGGAGGCAGATGGAACGACCGCCTTTACCCTTGCCGGTTCGGTGAGCAATGGTACAGGCGCCTGGTCTTTGGTAAGTACAACAGGCGGAGCCAGCGTTTCTATAGCCAATCCTGCTGCCTTAAATACAGGAGTTACTGTTACGGGCTCTGGGACTGTTACTTTGCAGCTGACAACCACCAGCAACCAGGACTGCGGAACTGCTACCGATGAGGTGGTGCTTACTGTAAAGCCTCTTCCAGTAGCTCTTGCAGGTTCTAACCAGGAGCTTTGTGCGGAGGCAGATGGAACGACCGCCTTTACCCTTGCCGGTTCGGTGAGCAATGGTACAGGCGCCTGGTCTTTGGTAAGTACAACAGGCGGAGCCAGCGTTTCTATAGCCAATCCTGCTGCCTTAAATACAGGAGTTACTGTTACGGGCTCTGGGACTGTTACTTTGCAGCTGACAACCACCAGCAACCAGGACTGCGGAACTGCTACCGATGAGGTGGTGCTTACTGTAAAGCCTCTGCCTCAGCCTGTTATTTCCAACATAAAGCCGGTATATTATACCTTAGAAGGTCCCGTGACCCTTTTAGGCAACCCTGCTGGAGGTAAGTTTGAAATAAATGGAACTGGTTTTAACGGAACATTCGATCCTTGTAATGTAGGTGCAGGAACCAAAACTATTCGCTATACCTACACTAATGCCAATACGCAGTGTAGCAATTTTGTAGAATATGAAATAACGATTAGAAAATCGACCTATTCAGTTGTTAACTGGGTGCCGGAAAAAGACTTTACCATTTGTAAAGGAAACAATACAAGTTTTACAGCAAGAGTATACAGAGATGTACAGGTAATTTACCCCTACACACAATCTCCAAGAGACATTGGCCTCCGCGATGCATCTACCTATAATGAAAATTATACCGCTTACTTCCGGGCATTGTATAATGAACCAAGCTGGGAGCCGTCTGATATTGAGCGGGCCTACCCTGAAAGGCTACTGGAGCCAATCGTAATAAACCCGGATCCGGCTTTAAGCATAGGACAACAAGTTAATGTTTCTCACCTTTTGCTGGACCCAAACCTGTTCAATTACCAGTGGCTTAGGAACGGAAGTGCGCAGGGCCAAAATAACCAGGTTAGAAACATAGCAGCCTTGTCTGCTACTGATTACATCAGAGTGCTGGCGCAGCCAAAAAATACAAATAATTGTATTGAATGGACAGAGGAAACGATTAGCCAGGGGAGTGTCACCAGAGGAATGCCATCTAACTATTTGTTTTTCTCTGAACCGAAATATGACATTACGCTTGCCGACAATGCTCCCCCTGTCAATATCTGTCCCGGCGATAACTCAGTGGTGATAGAATTTCCAGTAGGTAACTTAAAATGGACGGAAATAAATGCAACGATTACCTGGAAGCTCAGAAGAGGAGGCGTTGCGTATACTTTACAGTCCTGGACCATTCCACCCACTGCTACTGGGGCCACCATTAGTGAGTTTTTCAGGCTTACTGCTGAGGAAATCAAACTCGGACTCCAGGCGGCAAACGTAACCCCGGCTGAACTCATAAATAGTGATGAGGTGTACATTGAATATGTTTCGGATATAGACAGGGAAGTCAGGCGAAAATGTAACCAGAGCTCAGAAGTAAACCAGAGCCAGATGGTAAGGGCTACCGTAAATGATGTAACTGCCTCAGCAACCCCCCAGGACCCGGTAATATGTTTGAATGATGCTGCTACTTTTAATGTAAATGTAACCAGCACCGGTACAGCAAGTGTTAATTATAATTGGCTTGTGGCAGGAACTACTTACACAACCAACGGACCGAGCCTGACCATAAGCAATCCTCAAAGTACCTCTCCCGGGGTATACAATGTTTCGGTGACGGTATCTAATGGCTGTAAAAGTATTCCTCTAACAGTGGGTACTTTAACTGTTAAAGAACTCGCCACCTTTACAGTAGAAGGCGGAGGCCAGTATTGTGAACTTACTCCTGCTGCAAGAGGAATATCTTTAAGCAGTTCGCAGGAAGGCGTTAACTACCGCTTAATTCGTACGGAAAGTGATGGTAGCACAACAGTGGTGGAATCAAAAACCGGCTCAGGCGGAAACCCCATCGCCTTTACCCCACAAACTGCTCCCGGAACCTATACTGTTGAAGGGGGTTTTACAAGCTCTCCAGCCTGTTCGGGTGTGATGAACAGCAGTGCTACCATCATAGCTACCCCCGCTTTAAGCCCAACAGGCGACCTGGAGGTGTGGTGGGTAGGCGAAGGGGAAGACCAAATGTGGGAAGTGACTGCACACACCAACCATGAAGCCCTCGATGTGGGAACTGTTTCTTATAACTGGTATACAAAAATGAATGAGGCCGATGATTGGACCTTCTTTAAAACCACCAGGGTGGATTCTGTTCTCGTGGAACCGAATACCTTAGTTCAGGTAATCATACAAGGGCCAACTGGAGCCTGTTTAAGGGACCTGGTACTTGAAAGCATCAATTCCGTGCCTCAGCCGGTGGAGTTAATATACTTAAAGGCTAACCAGCAGGGGGAGGAGGTACTCCTGCGATGGGCCACTGCTACCGAAAAATACAATACCGGCTTTAATGTGCAGCTAAGTACCGATGGGATGCAGTACCGAACACTTGCCTTTGTGGAAACAAGGAATGGAAGTTCGCTGGAGGTGCCAGGAATATACCTTTACCCATAAAGAGCCGGGCATGCAGGGAACCCGCTACTACCGCCTGCAGCAGGTAGATATAGACGGCACGACAGCTTACTTTGGACCGGTGGTCGTCGCCCTTAAAAATGTCGGAACGTTAGCATTTTATCCAAACCCGTTCCGGGAACAGCTAATGGTTATTATTGAGGCGACAGTTAAAGGCAAAGCCATTATTTCTGTCACCTCACCTATGGGAAGGCCGGTGCTGAGGCAAACGCTCTTACTGGAGAAAGGGCAGAATACTGCGGAAATCCTGCTCGACCCTTCTTTACCTGCAGGAATGTACCTGATTAGTACCCAGCTTGGTGGAGAAATTAAACACTTTAAATTGCTGAAGCGCTAAGGTTAAGCAGGTTTTGTGCTGCAGGCAGAAGGGTGATTAGCCTTCATTTCTGCATTCCTTACTTTAATTTTTTATCTATTTTTTTACCGCTCATAAGCTTCTTAGTCTATGAAAAACGTTTCCTTTTTTTTATTGTTTATTTTTATAAGTCTTACTTTTTCAGCAGAAATAAATGCCCAAACCCGGCGGGCAATCCAGAACAGGGAACATCCGTCGGCCTTTAGGAAAAATCAGCGGTATTATGCCATTGGAGGCTATCTGGCTGCCATGAACTATTTAGGAGATCTGGCGCCACATCATAGAATGGGAAGCACCAGTATTCCGCTTACCCGCCCCGGTCTCGGCATTACAGGTATTCTCCGGTGGCACAGGCAATTTTCCATTAGAGGGAGCTTCCTGTGGGGACGTTTACGGGGTGATGATGCCACTGCCGATATGCACCACAAGGATGACAAATTCCGCTACACCCGAAACCTTCACTTCAGGAATGACATCAAAGAGTTTTCGCTGGACCTTTTGCTGGATCTGGGTTGGCACCACCGTACCTTTGCCACCCGCCGGAAATTTATTCCCTACCTATTTGCAGGGGTAGCCGTTTTCCATCATAATCCAAAGGCTATGGTGCCCGAAACAGATGCCCTGCATTACGCTTTAGGAAATGAACAGCCGATTCTCTTTGATGATCCGCGTTATGCAGGCGTGTCGCCCGGAGAGTGGATTCCCTTAAAACCTTTAGGAACAGAAGGGCAGTATCTCGATGGCACCAAAGTAAAACCTTACAGGAATTGGAATTTTGCTATCCCGGTAGGTTTGGGAGTACGGTACAGGCTAAACCGGCAATATGATTTTACCTTTGAAGTGGGCTATCGAAAGCTCTTTACCGATTACCTCGATGATGTAAGTGGAGTATATGTCAACCCGGATGATTTTGGTGAAAGCCCGGAAGCTAACCTGGCACGCCTGATGGCAGATCGCTCTAAAGAACCTGTGCAGGCGGTTTCGGGCAATGCCCGCGATATAGAGTATGTCCTCACAAATGTGCATTCGACGAGCCCTTACGGCACGGTGCCGGAAGAATTTGGGCACAGGCCTTACCAATTAATTGATGGGTACGGAACCGCACAAAAAGATTACATTCGGGGCAAAGATGAGGTAGATGCGTATGTTGTAACTAAGTTTACGATTACTTACCTCTTCGGCTCCGGTTTTGGGTACAAAAGAACGATTGGCCGGTAAGTGTATGGTAGAGGGGCTAGTAGAGAGACTATAAGCTTCTGTATTCGGGAGCAGAAGCAGGCGCAGGGCTGGTAATTATGCGATAAAAAGGCAATAAGCAGATAAATTTTTGCAAGTGGCCAGGGAGTGTAGGAGGAGCTTTTTTAAAATTAAAATAACAATATGTATAACAATTTAGGTTCTAATAAGTAAATAAAGAAGGAAAGGTATAAATTTTTTAATATTTCCTATTCTTTTAACAGCTTGCTTATGGCTCCTATTTTTTACTCCTTCCGGACTGTTCTTGCCTTTTTGCTTCTCTTTGCAGCTTACAACCTTCCAGCCCAGGTGCTGGAACAGAACTTTAACAACCTGGATAGCCTGGAAGAATTCCGGAGCAGCTCTCCAAACCAGGGGCAGGTCGATTATATTAATCTGGATTATTCTCCTACGGGGCCTATTTATAGCCTTGGAACCGAAGGGGACGACAAATTTCTGTTGGTGGAAAAAAAGGGCAGGCGATTCCGTCACTTTTTACGAACTACCGGTATTGACAATGAGCAGGCTTTTAAGCTGGAGTTTGAGCTTACAGGTTTAAGCGGTACCGATGCCGGGCGGATAATGGGAATCTTTGTTGGCAAGAATTTGGGAAACACAAGCTTTACTCCCGATAAGCTCAACCGCTGGATGCAGCTGGTGATTATGAGAACCGCAACCAATGAGTGGTTTATCCAAAATGAAGTGGAAGAGGGGGGACTTATTCAGGTAAAAGGCAAAACACCTCCATTTGATGCCGGGGAACCTGTAATAATAACGGTAATAGGAAACAATACCGGAGCTCCTATAATTTATGATGCCCCCTTTGGAGGCAATTCTTTTTTGGAGAACCAGGCAATTGATATTTATGTCAATGGATTTATTTTTCCTGAAGTCAAAGGAGCCCCGGTTTACCTGGGAGGAAGTGCAGACATCAGCGGGTTAAAATTTGTTACCTGGAACACCGTTTTAGATGCTTCCTTCCGGTTAGATGACTTGTTGTTCGAGAAAATAAACATGCTCATTCTGCCAGTGAACCTGCTTAGCTTCGTGGTAAAGCCGGAAAAAGACCAGATTGCTATTCTATGGCAAACCAGTTGGGAAAAAAATAACAGTCACTTCGAAGTGCAGCGCGCAACGGATGGGAAAAACTTTACCACCATTGGACAGGTAAAAGGCCAGGGAGAAAACACCGAACAAAACAACTATGAGTTCCTGGATAGGGAAGGGCCCCAACTGGGAGTCGGAAATTTGTATTACCGCCTTAAACAGGTAGACTTTGACGGCGCTTATGAATATAGCCCTGTTCGGATGGTTAATTTATGGCAAAAGTCCTTTTCTAGGGTAACGATTGGGCCGAATCCTTTTAAACGTCAGCTTAATTTAAAGGTAAATTCACCTGTTTCAGGGATGCTTCAAATTCGCCTGCTAAATTGCCAGGGGCAAATAGTTTTAGAGAAAGAGGTGCCTGTTCAGGCGGGAATTTCAGAAAAGGCTATTAAGCTTAATACCAGTATTAGGCAGGAACCTGGGTTATATCTTGTGGAAGTGCGTAGCTCCACAAGCAGAGAATTAATCAGGCTAATTAAAGAGTAATAATTCAAAACCCGCTTACTTTTTTTTCGTACTATTCATTCCTTTTTATTGTAGCTTTGCCCCGTAAATTGGCAATAATGAAAAAATTAAGGAGTTGTTATGGCGATGTCTTTTAATGCACTTCGGGTAGGACACACCTATAGGTTGAGAAATTATAACGATACACGGGAATTTACGGTAGTCCGGAAGGTGAATGATAAGAATTTTGTAGTGCAGGATACCCTCACCATGGAAAAATTTGAACTGGAAGACCTGGTGCGGTATGGAATAGGGAAAGATTACGACTTAGACGAAATAAACCGGGAGGGCGATATCATTTAAATCCCCTGCCATAGCATACATGTCAAATGCAAAATAACGAACACACCAGCGAAACCCTTACCTTATTACGAAAGCACCTTCAGGTACAGGCAAGCGAGCCCCTGGCTATTCCCGCAGAAGAAATGGAGGAGCTACGAAGACTCCTTCGGAAACAAATTAATTACTTAATCGATAATAACTTCGAGCGCTTACTCCAGGCCATGTACCGCATGGATGTTAAGGAAAGCGATTTCAAAGCAGCCTTAGCGCTCCCGACAGGCCCGGCCATTGTCGACCAGCTCACCCAGTTGGTACTGGAGCGGGAACAGCAAAAAGTATTAACCCGCCGCCTGTACTCTACGGCTTAAAACTATCGGTAATTGTTTACTTCCTTCAAACAGAAAGTCATTTCCATCATAGTAGTACCTTCTTCTCTTATTTTAAGGAAGCTTGCAGTTTTAATAAATCTTTTAAATGTAAGGTTTTTCAGAAACCTGCTTTAAGCATTATGGCTGGCGGAAGTATCTTGAAGTTCTTAGTTTAAAGAAGATATGGTGGCAGAGGGAGTGAAGATTGTAATTGCAGATGATCACCGGATGGTGCGAAAGGCCTGGGAAATTTTATTGGAAGAGCGGGCGGATTTTTCAGTCGTAGGGCAGGCCTCTAACGGGCAGGAAGTAGTTAGCTTCCTGGAAAAAAATAAAGCTGATATAATACTTATGGACCTCGACATGCCTGTTATGAATGGCTTTGAGGCAACCGAAAAGATTAAGAATCGCTTTCCCTGGGTAAAAGTTATAGGATTGTCAATGCAGAAAGACTACGCCTATATCCAAAAGATGTTCTCTGTAGGGGCCAGCGGCTACCTGACAAAAAATGCCTCTGAAATGGAGCTGTTTGAAGCCGTAGAACAGGTCGCCGGTGGGGAGAAATATATTTCAAAAGAAGTAAGCCAGGTGCTTAGCTCCCGCTTAATAAATAAAGAGCAGGCGGAGGAAAGTGAGCCTTACTCAGACCTTACAAAAAGAGAAATGGAAGTTATTAAGCTGATTATGGCAGGAAAAACAACGAACCAGATTGCCGAAAAGCTCTTCCTCAGCACTAAAACTATTGAAAGCCACCGGCGGAGTATTTTTAAAAAGCTGAACGTAAAAAACATTGCCCAAATGTTGCAGAAAGTTCAGGGTAGAATTATTTGAAAGTACCTAAGGGAAAACCATTAACAAGTAATCAGGGTTTTTAGGTATTTCCTCAAAGTATCTTACATAAAAGCTTCAGGTCTCCCCGGCCATAAGCTACCTTTAAAATTAGGTTTCTACTGCAAAGAAAAAAATTAGACTTTATAGAAGGATAAGGCACGCTATATCTGCCTGCAGGCTGACAGAAAAGAGTATCGCTATGGCATTCTCTTTTCTGTTAACGAAAGCCTTTACAAAAAAAGTGGGACCTATCCGGGGCTCCTCATGGGAAACAGGCAGGCTATATTCGATACCTCAATGATGAGCCGGAAATGAGTGTAAAGCAACCTTCCGTTGAAAAGCCGTACCCGAAATTAATTAACAAAAAGGACTGGCCTGGCTTTGTTGGAACGAAAGAGGCAAAAAAGAAACGGTATTTGCCGGAGCGTTGTTCAAATGGCTATGGAAAGCCAGGAGAGGAGAAATGGTGGTAAGAATAAAGGCTTGTGTGAGAGAAGTAAACCCTTATAATAATTGGCGGTTAGTGAGCCACAGAGCCTGTCGGGGACAAAAAAGGTGCTTCCAAAAAATGAATACCATGAATGAATTAATGGAAATAGCAAAGATTGCCAGCGAAGAACAGTTTCAGTTGTTTTACGGAAAGGTAAGGGATTTGGTGTTTCTTGTCTGCCCCGAAAGCAGCCAGGTACTGGTGGCGAATCCTTCGTTTGTGGAAATGACCGGCAGAACTGGCGGAACTCCTTCTTCTTTATTCTTTAAAAGCTTCGACTTTGAAAAGGTTTCTTTGCGGAACGATGAAACGATTACCCGGGAAACTGAAATAACCGGAAAGCAGGATGAAGTTTTACTAATACGCTTCCATCTCAGCATTGCCAGGTTTAACGACCGGCAGGTATTTTTGGTGGTTGCTCAGGAGGTGGGGCAATTCCAGGAAAAAGACATCCAACTTTTGGTGGCCGAGCAGGAAAAGAAGGCCCTGCTGAATGAGGTGTATCACCGCGTAAAAAACAATCTTAATATAATTGTAAGCCTGCTAAGCCTGCAAATTTCCAGGGTAACGGAGCCTTCGCTGCGCTTAATGCTGCTGGAAAGCAAAAGCAGGATATTTACCTTGGCCCTGCTCCAGCAAAAACTGTATGCTTCGGAGAGAATTTCTGAAGTAAAAGCAGGAGAATACCTTGCCTCCCTGGCCAAAACAGTTATTTCCAGTTTTAAAACCCCCGGGCAGCAAATCTACTTAATTGCCGATACCGAAGACTGCTGGTTAGATGTGGACCTCCTGATGCCGTTAGGACTAATTACCCATGAATTGGTTGCTAATGCAGTAATACATGCTTTCCGCGACCAGCAAGAAGGAGAAATAAGAATGCAGCTAAGCCGGGAGCCTGCCGGCGACTATTTTTATAAGGTAAGCGATAATGGTTCCGGTTTTCCGGAGGGGAAAGAACTGCGGGATTTTAGGAGCCTGGGAAGTCAGCTTGTGCTGACACTCAGTAGGCAGCTGAAAACAGAAATTAAAATGGAGGAAAAGGGTACTGGCGGAACAGGGTTTAATTTTTACTTCAAAGTAAAAGCTAAATGAGCGGGTATAAAATTCTGGTGGTAGAAGATGAGAGCCTGGCTGCCATCGCGTTAAAGGAAACCCTTGAAGGTTTTGGCTATAAGGTTACCGGCCTTGCCATGACGGGCAGGGAAGCGCTGGAAGAGGTAAGAAGAGTTCAGCCCGACCTTGTTTTAATGGATATTCACCTGGAAGAAAAAGAAGAAGGGATTGGTGCGGGAAAAAAAATAATGCAGGAGTATGGCTTACCTGTTGTGTTCCTGACGGCCTATGCAGATAAAGAAACCATAAACAGGGCAAAAGAGGCGTTTCCTTATGGCTATATGCTTAAGCCTTATGAGGAAATTGAATTGTGGGCCGTAATAGAAACGGCCGTCCATAAACACTTAGCCGATAAAAAACAGCGGGAGCTCCATGCAACCAAAGATAAGTTTTTCTCTATTATCGCCCATGATTTGCGAAGCCCACTGGCTGCCCTGGAAGTTACCACCCGAATGCTTAATAAAAAAGCAGATGAAATGCCACAGGAGCAGTTAAAGAGCTTCCTGCTGGAGATTCATCAAACGGTTAAAAATATGTATAGTTTTACCGATAACCTCCTGGAGTGGGCTAAAATACAAAGTGGCAGGCTTATGGTATATCCCGAAAGTTTTGATATAAAGGAAGTGGCCGGGGAGGTTTTTGCCTTGCTGAAAGGCAATGCGGTGGATAAAAAGGTAACGTTCAAAACTAGCTACCTGACAGAAAACCAGGTTTGGGCCGATAAAAATATGATTCGTTCTGTACTGCTCAACCTTCTTCAGAATAGTTTAAAGTTCTCCTATTCAGGCAGTGCAGTGGAGCTGGCAGTTAGCGGAGAGGAGGGAGGTTATTTGGTGCTGAAGGTGAAAGATTACGGCCTTGGCATGAGCCGGGAGCACCAAAAGAAGCTTTTTGATGAAAAGGAACGGGTACATACCCTGGGTACCCAGGAAGAAAAAGGAACCGGACTTGGCTTGCTGCTTTGCAAAGAATTTATAGAGGCAAACGGCGGAACAATTGAAGTAAAGAGCAGGGAGGGAGTAGGAACTGAGGTGGCATTTACTATTCCCCTTGCGGCGACTCAATAACACGAAGAACCTGGTAGAGGTCCTTAATATTTACCGGTTTAACCAGAAAACCATTGATGTTTAAATCCTGTGCCCGGTTATAAGTATCTTTCTCTGAGTTACCTGAAATTATAATTACAGCCGGATTGCTGTATTTGCGCACTTCCTGTAGGGTTTCAATGCCATTCCATTTGCCGCCCAGCTTAATGTCCAGCATCAGGAGTCCAATATCTTTTTCTTTTATTATTTTAACGGCTTCTTCGCCACTGCTGGCGATTTCTTCCACCTCATACCCCATCTCTTCCATGTCTGCGGCAAGAGCCATGGCAATAATGGCTTCATCTTCCACAATAAGTACTTTTTTGTTTTTTAGCTGCTGTTGCGATGCTTTATCAATCAATTGTTCATGCCTTTAATTAAAAATTATTTTAAAGCTTGCCCCTTGTTGGCTGCTTATCTGGAGCTGCCCGCCAATTTGTTTTACCAGGTTTGAAACCAGCTGCATGCCCAGGGTTTTAGGGTAGGCTGTTTCAAAGCCGACAGGCAGCCCTTGGCCATTGTCGCTTACTTCCAGTAAAAAGCTTTCCTCCCGTTTCCTGAAAATAATTTTTATACGCCCGTTTTCTTTACCAACAAAGGCATATTTAAAACTGTTTGTTATTAGCTCATTCAAAATAAGGCCACAGGGCACCGCCTGTACTATGTCAAGCTCAATGCCGGGTTCAGCGTCTATCTCAATTTTAATATAGGTTTCCCGCTGCTGGAAAGAGCTTGAAATTCCATCCACCAATTCCTGAATGTAATTTCTGAAATTTATCCTGGAGAGGTTTTCATTCTGGTACAGGAGCTCATGGATAAGCGCCATGCTTTTAATTCGTCGCTGGCTGTCTTTAAAGAGTAATTTTACCTCCTGTTGTTTCGCATGCCGGGCTTGCAGCGTTAACAGGCCCGATACAATGGCCATATTATTTTTTACACGGTGATGAATTTCCTTTAACAGTACTTCTTTTTCTACCAGGGATTGCTGGAGGTTTAATTCCACAGTCGCCCGGGCAGCCATTTCTTTTTTTATTTTTTTCAGTGAGGCCTGTAGTTTGGCTGTTTTTTTTATCACCTGTTCTTCAAGCTCTGCATTAAAGCTCAAAAGAAATTCTTCGTTTTTCTTTTGCTCGCTAATGTCTGTAATGGCGCCTGTTAAACGAATAGCCTTACCGCTGGTGTCGTAAATAACATACGCCCGGTCTCTTACATAGCGGAAGGATCCATCGGCACATTTAAAGCGGTATTCACTCACCCATTGGTTTTTGCCACTGTGTAAAATATCAAATATTTTTTCAATAGCCTGTTTTGCATCCTGTGGATGGATGTTATTTTCCCAACTGGCAGCATCAGAGTTTTCGGTAAACCTGTGGCCGAATAAGGTGTAAAACCCATCGCCCCAAAAAACTCGATTAGTAGTCAGGTCCCAGTCCCAAATGGCATCGTTGCTTGCTTTAGCGGCAAGCCGGTAGCGCTCGTTAATAATGCGTAAGGACTCCTCCGTCCTTTTCCTTTCGGTAATATCAATTAGCTGCACCATAAGGGAAGAGGTATTTTCGTAGCTAAAAAGCGAAAGGTGTGCTTCTGCCGGATACCAGCTGCCATCTTTACGCTGTTGCCGGGTATGGAGCAGGAGGCTTTTGGTTTCCCCCCTTCTTAAGGGCTGCAGGAATTGTTCGGCTCTTTCCACATTCAGGTCCGGATTTAGTGCAGTAGGGGTTAACTGCTTTAACTCTCCAAGACTGTAGCCTGAGTTTTCAAGGGCCCGCTTATTGGCATAGGTAAAATTATATTTTTCATCATCAACAATATAAACTTCATTGCTACTCTCTTCAACAGCTTTATTTAATCTGTAAATCTCAGCCTGAACTTTTCTCTTTTCAGAAACATCGGTGAAGATGGTAACAAAGTATTTAAAAACCCCCTGCTCATTTAAAATGGCGTTGCACCGAAGGTTAAACTCTCTTGAGTTTCCCTCATGATCTAAAATATAAACATCACCTTCCCAGCGGCCTTTTTGATGTAGGATATAATGAAGCTCCTGGGCCTTTTCCGGGGCCGAAAAAAGAGAAATAATACCCCCTCGATGGTTAATACTTTCCTTGTTCAGACCCAGCAGCTTTTCGAAGGCTTTGTTCGTGTATATGAATTGTTCCAGCCCCTGAACGATGCCAATTGCATCGCTTGTACTTTCTGTGGCAGCCTTTATTCTGCTAATTTCTGCTACTTGTTTCTTTTGTTCAGTAACATCTCTGCCAACCACATAAAGGAGGTTCTCCTCAGCGACCGCTTCTTCGGTTACAGCAATCCAGCGGTAGCTGCCATCTTTGCAGCGGAAACGGCTTTCTATGTTCCGGACAGGCCGCCCTTCATAAGCCTCCGCCAGGGTTTGGTCAAAATTTGCGTAGTCTTTCGGGTGCACCAGGTCGAGCAGGTGAAAAGAAAGCATTTCTTCGGAAGTGTAGCCGAAGGTTTGTAAAAAAGCTGGGTTTGTCTTTTTAAAGAATCCATCAAAGCCTACAATGCAAAGCAGGTCCGGAGAAAGTGTAAAGAATTTTTCCAGTTCTTCGCTACTGTGTCTGCGCTCGATTTCACCTCCAAGCTTATTCAGGATGTTCTGTAGCTGGTCCTGATGGATAGCCGTAAGCCTTACCGGCTCTTTTGCAAACAGGCCAATAGTTCCGAGGTAGGTATTTCTATACAGGATTGGGATGAGCAGGTAGGAATTGAGTCCATGCTCAGCTGCAAGCACTTTTCTCCTGAAGCCAGCCTCCTGGTTGACTGCATTGCTCACCACCACCTTTCTTTCCTTTAAAGCGGGAGGGAGGTCTTTATCCGGTTCAAAGCTTTGGTTTTTGGAGGCCTCATAGAATGGGAGGAGGGAGGCATCTCCAAGCCAGTGGCTTGTAAGTTTAATTAGGTTGTGGCCAAAGATAGGCATCCACCACTCTCCATATAAATAGCCTGTAAACTGGCATAATTTCCGGAGAACAGTATCCATGCCTTCTGTCAGGTTTGGAGCGGCACTTAGCCCCATGCTCAGCGCGTTGAGCAGTGCCAGCGCCTGTTCCTGCTGAAATTTTTGGGTAATATCACGGAAAGTAATATAAAAACCCGTTAATGAACCTTCGAGCCGGATTGGGATAAGGCTTATAGTGGCAAGAAAAGAGTTGTCCACTTTTTCTACCCAGCCTTCGAGCTGCATGGTTTTTCCCTTCAATACCTGCGGAATTACAGCGCTCATCTTACTCCTGCTGTCGGCAGATAAATAGGTGAGAATGCTGTTGCCCATTAATTTTCCGGAGGGGGTTTTAAATTTAGAGGCAGCAATGTCATTAATTTTTTGAATGGTGCCGTGCCGGTCGGTTACAAAAAGGGCATCCGGGTGGCTTTCAAAAATAGAACGGTACAGCTTATCACTTTTTGCAAGAGCTGCTTCGGTGGCTTTATGCCAGGTAGTTTCCTGAAAGAAAATAGTAAGACCGGTTTTTCCCGGGATCAATCTGCTGCTGAACCATTTATCTAAAACAGGCAAATACTCCTCATGTTGAATAGTTTTCTTCTCATTAAATGCCTGAATACACGCATAATAAAAAGAAGTGTTAACCCATTCTGGAAACGGCTGCCAAATGTTTTGCCCTATTAACTCCTCTTTCGGTTTGCCCAAAAGCTCCAAAGCTTTTTTGTTCAGATAGGTGTAGTTAAGCTGATGGTCCAGCCTAACCACCGCTTCGGCCATATCTTCGACTATATGCGTTAGCTCCTCCGGTACAGAAAAAGAAGAAGAGGCATTGGTGGGCGCAGGCAAACTTTCAGGCGCTAAAGGTGGTGTTTCCGCCACCTGTTTGCCAATCAAGAGGTGATAGTCGACATGTTTGCTAGGGTATAGCTCACAGGCAAAGGAGGTAAATTCACTGAACCTGAAAGTCCAAACGCCCATAGGGTTGCGGAGCATGGAAGAAGGCTCTCTGAATATATCATCGGGCAGCGGGCTTGCCTTCGACTGTGGCCGGAAAAGGGAAGTAAAAGGCTGGCCCTCCAGTTCGGAGCTTTTCACATGCAGGACCTTTTCAGCAGCACGATTTATCCTGATAATTGTACCCTTCCTGTCTATAACACAAATCACCCTCTTGCTCATGCCTGCTTAATTGAATCAGCTATGTTCCTGCATGGTATGTGGAGCTAAGGGCCCCACAGATACTTTACAGGTATAAAAGTTTAATGTATGGAACTAAAAACTTTACTGAAAATTAATTAAAAGTTTGCTTACCGGCAGCCTGAGGTAAGTTTTAATAAAAGTCTCCTTTTTTATCAGGGTTTACCCTTAGTCGGCTTAAGGGTAAAGGAGTATTTTATTAATCTCGCTAAAGAAAATAGGGTTTTGGCTCAGGTTCTCTCTTTATCTTTCCTGCGGTCTAAAAACAAGACCTGAATGAAAACACACAAGATCAAAACGTCCATCTGGCAACTTTATCTGCCCGCCCTCTGCCTGGCAGTGCTGGTAAGTGGTGCTGTTTGTTTTTCATATAAAACGCAGCAGCAACAAGCTACTTTGCAGAACGCTTTACAGCAGCTGCGCACGATAGATTTTATCCTGCTACAGCAACAACAATTGGTAAATAGCCAGCAGGCAAGCTTCATAAGTGTCATTTATGCCTGTGGGTTTATGCTGGAAAGTGAAAGCCTTGAAGAGCTGGCATCTTCTGAGGAGAAGGCCGCTGCTCTTTTTAATAAGCAGAGCAATAAGCTGAAAGAATTGGCTTTAGAGGAGGCAGGCCCGGCAGAAGCCCGGAAGGAAGAGGAACTTTCAGCTGGTCCGCAGCTGGCCCAAGGGCTAAAGGTGCTTTTGCAAAATAATAATGATTTGCTTGAACTAGCCTCAAGGCAGAGTGCGCGGAAATCCAGGCATGCCAATATAAGTTGGTTGGTTTGTTTCCTCTCCCTTACCGCTTTGTTGGTGCTGGTATTTCGCTTTTGCAGATTTCAAATCGGGCAGGCCATAAAAAGTATCGAAGCCCAAACCAGTGCTTTAATAAAAGGAACCGATTTACCGGCCGGGCAAAGTTCATCTGTTTTGTTTGGTACCATTCAGCAAAACCTGCAGCAGCATAGCCTGCAGCAAAAAAAGTTGTCATTATTGGCCGAACAAATTGGTGAAGGCAACTTCTCCCAACAGGCAGGAGAACTGGAAGGCGCCGGGGCTTTGGGAAAGGCTGTTGGCTTAATGCGGGAAAAAGTACAGCGGGCTTTCCGGGACGAAGAAAAAAGAAGCTGGAGCAGCGAAGGCTTGGCCCGGTTCTCAGAAACCATTCGGGATAACAGCCATAACCAGGATATACTTTGCTCCACGGTATTAAATTCCCTTGTTCCTTTTATACATGCCAACCAGGGAAGCATTTTTATAAAGGAAGAAAAAGAAGATATTCTGAACCTTAGCGCCTCTTATGCCTGGGGCAGAAAGAAGTACAACAATAAGCAGTATTATATAGGGGAGGGGCTAATCGGGCAGGCGGCACAGGAAAAAGATACCATTATACTAACCGATGTACCCAATGATTTTATTTCCATAGGCTCCGGACTTGGCCATGCAAATCCAAAGTGTATTGTCATACTTCCGCTGGTAGCAGGCGAAGAGCTGTATGGCATCCTGGAGCTGGCGTCCTTTACCAACTTTGACGAGTACCAAATCAACTTCCTGCAGAAACTGTGCGAAATACTGGCATCGGCTATTGCAGTGGCAAGGGTAAATGGCCAGACAGCCAAACTTTTACAGGAAGCCGAAGAGGCAAACCACCAGCTAAGGACACAGGAAGAAATGCTTCGCCAGAATACCGAGGAGATGATGGCTACCCAGGAAGCCATGGTGAGGAAAGAAGAAGAGCTGAGCGGACTGTTTGCCTCCCTGAATTATAGCCAGTTAACAGCAGAAATTGACGAAACGGGCAGCTTTACGAAGCTAAATGAGCTGTTTACGGGGGCGCTGCAAAAATCAGAAGAAGAATGCCTGGGGCAGCCCTTCAGCACTTTAATAGAAATTCAGGGCTGGAGCGGGGCGGACTACCACAGTTTTTTACGCCAGTTGCAGGAAGGAACGCCCCGCAACCTGGAATGCAGGTTGAAAGCTAGTGCAAAGCGGTGGATATCAGCTTCTTTTACCCCGGTAAAAACAAAGGAGGGGAACCTACTGAAAATCATGATGCTGGCCCACGACATATCCGAGAAAAAGGAAGCCGAAGAAGTATTTATGGTTCAGGCCGAAGAAATAAAGGAGCAGGAAGAGCAACTAAGGCTCTACACCTGCGAACTGGAGAAGTTGCAGGAAGACCTGGAAGATCGCTTAGAAGAAGCCCGCAAGGGAATGGAGCAGCAGATAAAAGAAATAAAGGAGGAAAAAATCAAAAACGAAGCCATTCTGGAAGGCTGTGTGGATGGGGTAGTTTCTTTTAACGAAAAAGGAATAATCGAATACTTTAATAGGGCCGCAGAAGATATCTGGGAAATAGCGAGAATGGAAGTATTGGGCCGCAATATCAGGGACTTTATTCCGGTAGAAATATTAAAAGAAGAGGAGGGGCTGATGGTGTACTATGCCAAAAACGGGGAAAGAAAGGTGCTGGATGCACGTACGGAAGTGCCTGTAAAAAACAGAGCAGGCCACGAAATGGAAGTGCTGCTTACCCTTACCCGGGTAGAGGTAGAGGGGATATTTACATTCACTGCCTTTGCCCAGAAGGTGGCAGTGGAGCTTTTCTAAACAGAGAGAATGATGGGTTTTTCACTAAACAATCTGGTAGTACAGTTTCAGCAACTGGAGGAAGTTCTGGCAGCAGATTTCCAGGCCTGGTTCCGGGAATTCCGAACCAGGCCAGTGGGTACGCCGGTAAACGAAGCGCTTAATTTTAAACTGGTCGAACAACTGCAGTTCCACGATATTCTTCGTCAGAAAATCGAACACATCAGGCACTTTTGGGAAGTGTGGCTGGCAGAGCAGGAAGAGGAAGAGGTGCTGGAAGAGGCGGGCGATATTTTGCCGGAGATGATAGAGCTGGTAATCGCCCTGCTCCGCTTTACCGCCCTGGAATACGAGGAAGTAGCAGGGAAAATTAAGAACCTAATGATACGTACCGGCAGGCAGGCCGAAAAGCTTTACCCCGGCCTATTTGCAGAACAGGCACAGCTGCTTTTAAAGGAGTTGGAACAAATGTACCTGCAGCTGGAGGTGCCAGAGGAAGAGGAAGGGAGCTCCCCGGAGAGCCGGCTAAAGAAAGTGTGGGACTCCTTTAGCATGCAAAGTGAGCGGGATGTTTTTTCCATGCTTTTTACTCCTGAGCCAGGGATCGATCAGGATAAAGAACCGGATAATCCGCAGGGGCAGGTTGAACTATTTTAAAGAAGCGTAAAAATGAAATTTAAAGCCCTATTTAAAAAAGGCGAAGGTTCTTCCGGTATGGACTTACTTAGCCTGGAAGGCCAGCTGGATATCCGGAATATTAAAAAAATAAAAAGCACCCTGGAGGAGCAGCTGAAAAGCTGCAATGCCCTGGAAGTGAGGGTGCAGGATGCCGAACCGCTTGACCTTTCTTTTTTACAATTACTAATCGCCCTGAAAATAAAATTCAAATCAGAAGAGAAGCCTCTTCATTTTAGCCTCCAGCTCGATGAGGAGTCAAAAAGGCTCATAAATGTTTCCGGCTTTGCCGGGTACCTTCATTCAAAACTCTAAGCCCTTATGCAGAAAAATATCCTAATTGTAGACGATTCTGAGAGTATCAGGGAAGCCGTAGGCTTTACCCTTGAAAACGCAGCCTACCAGGTAGAGAAAGCGGTAGATGGACAGGATGCCCTCCAGAAGTTGCAGTCTTCTTCCTACCAGCTCATTATAACTGACCTGCACATGCCAAATATGGATGGCATCAGCCTGATAAAGGAGGTGAGAGCAAGAGAAGAGTTTCGTTTTCTGCCAATTCTGTTCCTTACCACCGAAAGCCAGGGAGCCAGAAAAGAAGAAGCCAGGGCCGCAGGAGCTACCGGCTGGATTGTTAAACCATTTGTACCCGAAAAACTGGTAGCAGTTGTTCAAAAACTAATCAGATAATGGATCATCTCCGACATAAGTACCTCGAAGAGGCGAAGGATTTGTTGCAGGAGCTGGAGCAGGCATTGCTGCTGTTGGAAGAAAAACCCGCTGATAAGGGCACTGCAGCAACGATTTTCAGGGTAATGCACACCTTAAAGGGGAGCAGCAGCATGTTCGGATTCCAGAAGGTTGGAGAGCTTACCCACCTGCTCGAAAACTGCTTTGAAAATGTACGCGACGGCAAGGTAAAGGTCGGAACTGAGCTCCTGACCCTCACATTTTCCGTGCTGGATCATATTCAACACCTGCTGCAGGACCCTGAGCTAAAAGATGTAAACGCTGCCCAAATGCACAGTTCATTGTTAAAGCAGGCCATTGAGCTCTATGACGACACCATAGAACCGGGAGCAGGAAACTTTATTGAGCCGACAGAGGAAGAAGCGGCAAATACCTTTTTCATCTATTTTGAGCCCAGGGAAGAAATCCTGAAAAATGGGTCAAACCCTTTATACCTGCTTGATGATTTAGGCCAGCTTGGAAAGCTAAAAACTTTTGTTGCCGAAACTAAGCTGCCGACCCTGGCAGATATCGATCCGCAGTTATGCTACCTGGCCTGGGGAAGCCTGCTGGTTACCACCGCATCTGTAGCGGACATTCAGGAGGTTTTTATGTTTGTGGAGCACTTATGCGACATTGAAATTGCCCCAATAGCAAAAGGCGATCTGCTAAGTGAACTGAGTAAAGACGCACTGAAGGAGCTTGCCGACGCATTTGCCGCCGAAGGCAGCAGAGCAAGCTTTCAGCAATTCATCCAAAAAATTAAAGCAGTAACAAAGGTAGTTGCACCAGGCAACGAGCAGCAGGCCCCCTCAGAAGAGAGAGAAGTGTTGAAAGAAAACACCATTTCAAGCATACGGGTGGCCTCTGATAAGCTCGATGATTTAATGAACCTGATAAGTGAGCTTGTGGCCAACCAGGCCAGGCTTTCGCTTTTGGCAGGAAACGATTTGGTTCCGGAGCTAAGCGAGGTGGCCGAAGAAATGGAAAAGTTAACCCGCCGCCTGCGGGATAAAACATTTGATATATGCCTGATTCCTATCGGGAACAACCTTACCCGCTTTAAGCGCCTGGTAAGAGACCTATCTAAAGAGCTCGATAAAAGAATTGTATTTGAGGCAGAGGGCACCGAAACTGAGCTCGATAAAAATGTAATGGAGCATTTAACCGACTGCCTGGTACACCTTTTCAGAAACAGCATAGACCATGGAATAGAAGGCGAAGCTGAGCGAATCCGGAAGGGCAAAAATCCGGTGGGCTCTATTATGCTGAAAGCCTACAACTCCGGGGCAAATGTAATTATTGAAATAAAAGATGACGGGCATGGCATCGACCCGGCTAAAATAAAGGCAAAGGCCCTGGAAAAGGGGCTGATAATGGCAGAGGAAGTTTTTACCGACGCAGAGATTCTGGACCTTATTTTTCATCCTGGCTTCTCTACCGCCTCTAAAGTAACAGAAGTGTCGGGCCGGGGAGTGGGCATGGATGTGGTGCGCAAAAAAGTAAAGGAGCTGCGTGGCGAGGTAAGCATTGCCTCAGTTCCCGGCAAGGGAACGACCATTCGCATAGCCATTCCGCTTACCATCTCCATTATCGATGGCCTGCTGGTTCGGGTAGGTAATACAGACTTTGTACTCCCCCTCTCTTATGTGGAGAAAAGTTATGCGGTAAGCAGCCAGGACCTGGAAAAAGCATTCAACAACCAGCTTATCCTAAACGGGGAGCCGGTACCCTACTTCGACCTGTCGGCTGCTTTTGCAGAAAAGCCGTTGAATGGACACGGTTTTGCCATCCAGGTAAGTACGGGCTATAAAAACATGGCGCTGGTAGTGGAGGAAATAGTCGGTGAGTACCAGGCCGTACTTAAACCGCTGGGGCAGTTCTACCGGGACATTGATTTTATTTCCGGTGCCAGCTTAAAAGGCGATGGAACAGTGGTGCTGGTGCTGGATCCGCAAAAGTTAATCGAAGATTTATCAAAGAATACAACAGAGGTATGACAACAGAAGAACAAAATGTAGATTCTTATTTATCCTTCCGGCTGGGCCACGAAAGTTTTGCCGTTCGGGTAAGTAAAGTAATTGAAATACTGGAAGTGCCGCACATTACGAAAGTGCCCAAGTCTCCTGCTTTTATGCGGGGCGTAATTAACCTGCGTGGCACGGTTTTACCGGTAGTAGACACCCGGCTAAAATTCAGCTTAAAAGAAGCAGCGGATACGGTTAATACTTGTATTGTGGTATTCAACATCAATTTTGAGTCGGAGACCATGATGGTAGGGGCGCTGGTAGATGCCGTGCAGGAAGTGTTCGAAATGGATGAAGCTACGCTCATGCCTCCCCCAAGCATCGGCGGAAAATACAAAAACGAATTTATTCGTGGCATGGCCAAAAAAGAAGAAGACTTTGTGATGGTGCTGGAAGTGGATAAAATCTTCTCCAACGACGAAATCATCCACATTCAATCAAATACAGAAGAAAAAATTAAAATCTAAATAAAATGAAACTGACTATTAGAACCCGGCTCATTGTAGCATTTACCGTGCTGGTGGGTATTGCCGGTTTAATGTATTACCTGGGGACGACAAACACCGAAAACCTGAATGACAGGTTAAACCGCGTTGTAAATGTGAACGTAAAGCGCATGAACCTGGCAAGTAAAATTGCTGAAGATGTGCAATACCTGACAAAACGGGAAAAGGACATGATTTTAACCCCCGAAAAAGACCGGCTACAGGATTTAGTGAACGATTTTGATAAGCGAGAGTCCGACATGGAATCAAGGGTGGAAGCTTTGCGCACTATATCAGACGAGCAGGGAGTGGAGGTAGTAGATGAGTTTACTGCTAAGTGGGCAGAGTATCAAAAGAACTTCAGACAAATAAAGAATCTTGCAGTAATCATCAACACCGATTCCGCAAGTATGATTGCCAGGCAAATATCCAGAACCACTGCCAGGGCAACTGCTTTGGATGCTGTAGGGGTAATAAATAAAATTGTTAAGAAAAATGAGGCCAGTTTGGCGGAAGTGGCTTTGGAAACAGATGAGCTTTATGACCAGGGGAAAAGTAATATGCTTGGTTTGCTGATTATTTCCATGTTGGTGGCTGGAGCGGTAGCTTTCTGGATAATCACAAGCATTGCCTCTTCGATAGCCAAGGCAAAAGATGCGCTGAAAGCTGTTTCGGAAGGAAACCTGACTATAGAAATTGAGAATTCTACCCAGGATGAAATAGGAGAGTTGCTTGACTACCTGCAAAACACGGTAGAGAAACTGAAGGAGGTAATTTCTTCCGTATCATCGGCAGCCGACAACATTGCCTCGGCTTCTGAGCAGATGAGCGGCTCCTCGCAGCAAATGAGCGAAGGTTCTACCGAACAGGCTGCTTCGGCCGAAGAAGTCTCTTCTTCGATGGAAGAAATGGCCGCCAACATACAGCAGAATACCGACAATGCCCAGCAGACAGAAAAGATAGCCATGCAGGCCGCAGACGATGTGCAGGAGGGAAGCCGTGCGGTAAACCAGACGGTGGAATCGATGCGCAAGATAGCCGAGAAAATCACCATCATCGGGGAAATTGCCCGCCAAACAAACCTTTTGGCCCTGAATGCAGCCGTAGAAGCAGCCAGAGCCGGCGAGCATGGCAAAGGCTTTGCCGTAGTGGCAGCAGAAGTACGCAGGCTGGCAGAGCGGAGTCAGGTAGCCGCCAATGAAATCAACGAACTATCGGGCAGCAGCGTAGCCATTGCCGACAAATCGGGCAAGCTGCTGGAGCAGATTGTGCCGAATATCCAGAAGACCTCCCGCCTGGTGCAGGAAATCAGTGCCGCCAGCATGGAGCAGAATGCAGGCGCCGAGCAGGTGAATGGAGCCATTCAGCAACTCAACCAGGTAATTCAGCAGAATGCCGCCGGGGCCGAAGAAATGGCTTCCAGCTCAGAGGAGCTTTCTTCCCAGGCAGAGCAGCTCAAAGAAACGGTTGGCTTCTTTAATGTAGGCAATACCTTAGCTGGCAGAAGCTACCAGAAGAGCAAGGTGAAGAAGCATAAAGTAGTGAATGTGTCTCACTTCAATGCAAACCAGCTAAAGGTAAAAAAGGCGGCAGCCAGCCAGACGGGCTTAAACCTCGACCTCAGTGCAAACGATTCTCTGGATGCGGATTTCCAGCGCTATTAATAAATTCCTTTCTATAAAATAAAAGCAAGGGCTGCTGTACTACTCATTGGCAGCCCTTGCTTTAATAAGCAGCAAATTTCTCTACTCTTTATTGTTTTTCCGCTTTAAAAACGAGCCTCCCTGGAAAAAGAACCTCATTCGTCAGGTCTGTTATCCAGTAAAAAAGCCTTTAGAAGTTGCCTGAAATCAAAAGCAGAATTGTAGCATTTCGTCTAATTCCAAAATAGCTACAGCCCTGTAGTGTCAGGTATCTGAATGCAGGGAGCAAGCCCTGTTTGTTCCCAAATAAAACAGCTCCTTTGTGCTAAACAGAAGGAGCAACAAATAAAAAACATATGAAACTGACCATCAGAACCCGCTTAATTTCTGCCTTTGTAATACTCATTGGCCTTTTGAGTTTTGTGTATTACCTGGGGGCAACCAACACAAACGAGCTTAATACCCAGCTCAACTTTATTGTACAGCAAAGCACCCAAAAGCTTTTGCTTTCAAGCCAGCTGGCCGAGGATGTGCAGTTTATCACCAAGCGCGAAAAGGACTTGATTCTTACCAGGAAAAGGGAAGACATGGAGGAAATCCTTGCCCAGACAGACAAGCGCATGGAAGGCATGAACGAACGGCTGGAAATGCTTAAAGCCGTGGAGGATGAAGGAGGCCGTGAAGATGTTGCCATTTTTGAAGAAAAGCTGGAGGCTTACCTGAAGGAATACAAGAAGATAAGGAAGCTTGCTTATACCGACAATACTGACTCGGCCAGTGCAGAGGCCTATAAGCTGTCTGCAACCACCGCCAGGGAAGCAGGAGCAGCAGCGGTGGACTTTCTGTACTTCCGGGTAAAAAACAACCAGCAGGAGCTGGATGAAATTGCCACTCAAACCGACCAGTTATATGAGGAAGGAAATAATTTAATGCTGAGTTCCCTGGGGGTGGGCATCTTTATTTCCATTCTTATGGCTTTCTGGATAATCACAAGCATTGCCTCTTCGATAGCCAAGGCAAAAGATGCGCTGAAAGCTGTTTCGGAAGGAAACCTGACTATAGAAATTGAGAATTCTACTCAGGATGAAATAGGAGAGTTGCTTGACTACCTGCAAAACACGGTAGAGAAACTGAAGGAGGTAATTTCTTCCGTATCATCGGCAGCCGACAACATTGCCTCGGCCTCTGAGCAAATGAGCGGCTCCTCGCAGCAAATGAGCGAAGGCTCTACAGAGCAGGCTGCTTCGGCCGAAGAAGTATCTTCTTCGATGGAAGAGATGGCCGCCAACATACAGCAGAATACCGACAATGCCCAGCAGACAGAAAAGATAGCCATGCAGGCCGCAGACGATGTGCAGGAGGGAAGCCGTGCGGTAAACCAGACGGTGGAATCGATGCGCAAGATAGCCGAGAAAATCACCATCATCGGGGAAATTGCCCGCCAAACAAACCTTTTGGCCCTGAATGCAGCCGTAGAAGCAGCCAGAGCCGGCGAGCATGGCAAAGGCTTTGCCGTAGTGGCAGCAGAAGTACGCAGGCTGGCAGAGCGGAGTCAGGTAGCCGCCAACGAAATCAACGAACTATCGGGCAGCAGCGTAGCCATTGCCGACAAATCGGGCAAGCTGCTGGAGCAGATTGTGCCGAATATCCAGAAGACCTCCCGCCTGGTGCAGGAAATCAGTGCCGCCAGCATGGAGCAGAATGCAGGCGCCGAGCAGGTGAATGGAGCCATTCAGCAACTCAACCAGGTAATTCAGCAGAATGCCGCCGGGGCCGAAGAAATGGCTTCCAGCTCAGAGGAGCTTTCTTCCCAGGCAGAGCAGCTCAAAGAAACGGTTGGCTTCTTTAATGTAGGCAATACCTTAGCTGGCAGAAGCTATCAGAAGAGCAAGGTGAAGAAGCATAAAGTAGTGAATGTGTCTCACTTCAATGCAAACCAGCTAAAGGTAAAAAAGGCGGCAGCCAGCCAGACGGGCTTAAACCTCGACCTCAGTGCAAACGACTCCCTGGATGCGGACTTTGAAAAAATGTAAAATGGGTTAAGCCGCCCATAGGGGGCTGCAAAATTCATGGAAGGATTAGCTGCCCGGCTTTTATTCTCCAGCCTCAGGGAGCAGGGTGATAGATTAAGGGGCGAAAAGGCAGGAGTAAGGAAACCATCAGTATTAAACACAAAACATATAGGAATGAATACAGCGGAGACAGGGAGTGAAACTGGAAGGAGGAAACCGGCCACGGGATGTAAAACATATATGCTTAAAGTACTTCTTTTACAAGTCCTGCTGACAGCAGCATTTGTCGGGCATGGGCATGCACAGGAAGCTTTGGCAGAGAAGGATTCAGTAAGTACCTGGAAGAAGCTCCAGGAAGCGCCCAGCCTGCAGGCGGATGAGAAAAAGATACAGATAACGCAAAGTTTTCAGCTTTGGAATATATATACGGTAAAATCGGCGGGGAGCCAGGGGCAGGAAAGCAGGGATGATCTTTATATCCGGCGCGGCAGGCTGGGCGTAAAGGGGAAACTGGCCTCCGATCTTGCCTTCAATATTACTTTTTCCTACGATGGTATCGGAAGAGCTAACAATACAGCCGGGCGGGGCAACCCGAACCCGGACGATAACCATGATTTCTTTTTGTTCGAAGCCCTAAGCATGTGGAGCTATAAGCCGCTCCTGAATATTACGGCAGGCTATTTCAGGCCGCAGGTGGGTAGAGAGCAAATGACCGCTCCTTTTAAAACAACCTCTTTCGAATATTCGCTGGCAAACTTTCAGCCCCGCGCCCACCTGGTGGGCAGGGGAACCGGCAGAGAGCTAGGCGTGAACGTAGGAGGCTTGTACAAAGCCAGCGGGTGGAGCCTTAATTACAATGCCGGGCTCTTTGATATTTCCAGTGCAAAACTTGTGGGGGAGAGCTCAAATTCCTTTCCCATGCTTGCCGGCAGGCTGGCCTTATCGCTTGGAGACCCGGAAATGGAAAAATACGGTCTCGGCATTAAACAATCATTTTACGGAAGTCGGAAGGGCATCACCATCGGCCTTAACGGAAGCTACCTCGGAACAACAGAATTGTTTGAAAGCAACAGTTTTTACGGAGGGGATATTCTGGCCAACTACGGACCTGTGGATTTTGTGTTTGAGTGTGACTGGCTTTCCAGAAGAAGTATTCTTGAGCAGGAAAATTCCGACCTCGGTAAGCCGGAAATTGTACCCACTTCAGACATGATTTACACCTATAAGCTGGCCTACAACTTTCCGCTGAAAAATGGTAAAATACTACAGGCAGCGGCCATGTACACCAGCCAGCTGGCAAATGACTATGGTGATACCCGTGGATTAAATGCCTTAACCGGTGCTTCGGACCAGGAGGTGTATGAGGTAGGAATTAACTACCTGCTCAATAAAGATAACCTGAAACTGAATATGCATTATGTGTGGGGCGAAAGAACGGATCAAATGCCTGACCACCAATATGCCTACCTGGGAACCGGGTTTCAGTACCTTTTTTAACATAAAAAGAAGGTGCTCAATTCCGTGAGGGCCAGGTGGCAATAAAATATTATAAACCAGAACAGGAAGCAGTAAAAAGTGATTTTCTGCTTCCTGGAAAGGAAATGAATACAGTTAAAGAATATGAAAGGAAACTGACCAATGGTGCAGAATTATACCTTATGCCGCTTAACAAATAAGGAATTTGAAACCTTAAGCGGATTTATATATGAGCAGTTCGGGATAAAAATGCCACTCGCAAAAAAGACTTTGCTCGAATGCCGCCTGCAAAAAAGATTGCGGGCATTAAACCTGAATGATTTTGCGCAATACATCGAAATGCTTTTCAGCAAGGGAGGCATTGAACAGGAGCTGTTTCCGATGGCCAATGTAGTTACGACGAACAAAACAGACTTCTTTCGCGAATCGGCTCATTTCGACTTCCTGAAGGCGCTCGACTGGAATGCCTTTTTCGGAGGAGACGCAAAAGGAAAAATGCTGAAAGCCTGGAGCTCGGCCTGCTCTTCGGGAGAAGAACCTTATACGCTTTCAATGGTGCTCAGCGAAATTGGGCCATTTGATCACCAGATACTGGCTACGGATCTCTCGCGCGACGCACTGGAAAAAGCTGTAACGGCCATATATCCTCAACAGCGGGTGCTGCCGGTGCCGCTGCATTATAAACAAAAATATTTTCTCAAGAATAAAGATCCTAAAAAGCCATTGCTGCGGGTAGTGCCTGAAATAAGAAAAAAAGTAAACTACCGGCAGTTGAACCTCATGGATCCGAGTTATGAGGTGCCGGCTAAAATGGACCTTATTTTCTGCAGGAACGTACTTATTTACTTCGACCGGCCAACCCAGGAAAAGGTAATCCGCAAGCTTTGCTCCCACCTGAGAGAAGGGGGCTACCTCTTTATTGGCCACTCTGAGTCCATCTCAGATTTCCGCCTGCCACTTATTCAGCATAAATCGACCATTTACCAGAAAATAGCCTAAACCAAATCCATGGAGAATTACCCGAATTTAAACTTTCCTGAGGAGGAAAAAAAAGCAGATGTTTCTGAACTGGTGTACCTGCGGAAACAGGTATTGGTACTAAATGAGCGATTGAAGGAGCTTGAAAAGTATAAAAGCTCTTTTTTATCGAATATGCGGAATGAGATTATCAATCCTTTCTCCTCCATCCTTAGCCTTTCGGGAAACCTGCTGGCGGGAGGGGTTTGCAGCAATGAACAATCGCATAAGGCCATTTCCCTGATTTACCAGGAAACCTTTGCCCTGGACTTTCATTTGAAGACTATTTTTCTGGCTGCTGAAATTGAATGCGGCGAGTGCTACCCTGCGCCTGCCCGTTTCAGGCCCGAAGGAATTATTGCCGAAACTTTGGCTTCGCTGGATCATATCATGCGGAAGAAAAAGATTCGGATGGCTGTTTACCAAAGCTTTGAGGAGGAGGTGTGGTGCGATCCGCAAAAGCTGCAAATGATTTTCCTGGGGCTCCTTTATAATATACTGATAAAGAGCCAGCCTGGCGATGGAATTTCGATAAAAACCTATACAAAAGACGAGGTGCTCTATGCAGAAATGTACAATACCAGCATAGTAGGCTATAAGAAAAAGAGCCTTTTCGAGTACGCCCAGTTTAATGAGCTGTATATGTTTAATGAAGATATTGAAGGCATTCACCTTTCTGTAGCACGATCGCTTGCAGATACCCTCAATGGCCGGATGGAGGCCGGAGCTTACCTGGGGGAGATGGCTGCTTTCCGCTTTAGCATTCCGGTGGCAGGAAACCTGGAAAATGGAGATATTTTTGAGGAGCAGGGCTTAATCTTTAAGTAAGATGGCCGCTGCTCAGACCCACTATCTTTACCCATCTACGCTGTTTGCAGCCAGGGCCCCTACGGAGGTGTCGACTGTGCTGGGTAGTTGTGTATCGGTATGCCTGTACGACCCGGTAACAAAAATAGGCGGAATAAATCATTATATGCTCCCGGTGTGGGGAGGCGAAGGCCTTGCTTCCCCTAAGTACGGCGACATTGCCATTGAAAAGTTAATACAGAAAATGCTTTCGTTAGGAGCCAGGCAGGCGCAGCTGCAGGCCAAAGTTTTTGGCGGCTCCGATAGCAGGAGAGAAACCAATGTGTATAAAATAGGGCAGCGGAACTGCCAGGTTGCTCTTTCTATCTTATCTGATTTAAGTATTCCTATTCTAAGCAGTCACTATGGAGGCGAGCTTCCCCGTAAATTAATTTACCGAACCGCTACAGGTGAAGTGCTTATGAAAGTGCTTTCCAAAGAAAACCTAAATCCTTCTTTGCCCTAATTCAGAAACCGCATGACGACAAAAATAAAAGTCTTTATCATAGATGATTCGGCCCTGATGCGGCAGATGCTAACCGAAATTCTGGAGTCCGATCCGCAGATAAAAGTGATTGGTTCGGCAGCCGATCCATTTATTGCGGCAAAGAAGCTTGCTACAGAAGTGCCGGATGTGATTACCCTCGATATAGAAATGCCCCGCATGGATGGAATTACTTTTCTTGCTAAGCTTATGTCGCAGCACCCGCTTCCGGTAGTGGTTATTAGTAGCTTAACAGGAAAGGGATCCGAAACAGCGATAAAGGCTTTGGAGCAGGGGGCGGTAGAAGTAATGCCCAAACCCGACTTTCATAACCCGGCCAGCGTAGAGGAAACTAAAATTCGCCTCATCGACAGGGTAAAAGCAGCCAGAGTGTCTAAAGTAGGCAGGAAAGCGCCAAGGAAGCAAATGGAAGTGGTGCCGAAATACTCAGCAGACGCTGTGCTGGCCCCTACGCAGCCTGGTAGCATGCTAAAAACCACCGAAAAGGTAGTGGCCATAGGCGCTTCTACCGGTGGTACAGAGGCCCTGCGCAGCTTACTTACCTCCTTACCACCCGATGCTCCGGGCATTGTAATCGTGCAGCACATGCCGGAGCTTTTTACCAAGTCGTTTGCCAACCGCCTGGACCAACTATGTAAAATTTCGGTTAAAGAAGCCGAAAATGGCGATAGCGTAATACGAGGAAGAGCCCTGATTGCACCCGGCAATAAGCACATGGTGCTAAAAAGGAGCGGCGCCCGTTATTTTGTAGAGATAGTGGATGGTCCTTTAGTTAACCGCCACCGGCCTGCCGTAGATGTGCTCTTTCGCTCCGTTGCCAAGGTGGCGGGTCGCAATAGTGTTGGCGTAATAATGACCGGCATGGGCGACGATGGCGCCAGGGGTTTATTAGAAATGAAACAGGCAGGCGCTCATACCATTGCCCAGGACGAAAAAAGTTGTGTTGTTTTTGGTATGCCCAAAGAAGCCATCAAACTCAATGGCGTAAATAAAGTGCTGCCCCTCGATTTAATCGGGAGTCATGTACTGGCAAATGCCTGACGCAGGGGGAATAGCGTGCTTTCTCCTCTCAAAGCGCTTTCCGGAGTCGGTTGCCAAATGTAAATAATTCTTCCTCTCTTCCTCTGTATCTTCAAAGGAATAGAGGTAACGGTATTTACTAAGCTTCCTATGCTAAAAGGAAAGATTTTTTCCTGGAAAAAAGAAAAAATGGGTTCTTTATGATTTTACTTGCTTAATAAGCATGAGGCCAGGTTTAATGCTGGTTTGGCTCACCAAAATCACGCGTTAGGCTTCGCTAAACGCGCGCCAGATTCCAGCTGGTGAATATAAGCAGCTACTTTCCTAAAGAACCAAAAAATGCCTGCCGGAGAAACGGACTAACTCCTTCCCCTTCCGGCTTTTTGGCGTTGCCAAGCCTGTGATTTTCTCAGACTGCTTTATTTTGTTTATCCTTTAAACTTCGAAATAATATTCCGCTTTTATTCTAACCTTGTTGTTTGCTGGAGGTGGTTTAAAAGAATTTAAAATTAAACTTTTAAGGCAAATCGGAGTAAATATAAATGATGGGAGAATATTTAGATGCAAACTTTTCTGAAGAAAGAATGAAAGAAAAATGTACGGGTACTACTGTTTTAGAAAAGGTAATGAAGTGTTCTCCTGATATTATTTGTGTTTTAGATGAGGAGGGAGAAATTGCTGAAATAAGCGAAGGTTGTAAGTTACTCCTGGGCTATGACTGCAATGAGTTTTCCGGAAAGGCCTTTGCAGATTTTTTGATGCCCGAAGATTGCTACCAGACGCTTAAAAAAATAAAGGAACTGGTAAACAGCGGAGGAAAAGGCTATTTTCAAAGCCGCCACATCCATAAAAATGGAACCATTGTTTGTCTTTCATGGTCGGCAGCCTGGTCGGAAGATGATGAATTTCTTTATTGTATCGGTAGGCCACAGCTAGAGCCCGCGCTGCCTCCACAAAAATTACCTGATGTTGAAGAACTGCATAGGGTTCTGCTGGATCAGGTTTACGATATGATTAGCCTGCTCGACGAAGAAGGTAATTATTTGTATGTGGGGAGTGCAGTTACCAAATTGGTGGGCTATAAACCCGAAGAGCTTATTGGAGAAAATGCCTTTAGCTTTATCCACCCGGAAGATATTGAAAAGGTGCGGGAAGCCAGGGAACTTCTTAATTCCGTTGAATCATTGCAGCTGTCTGACTTCCGTTTTCGAGCAGCTGGAGGGGAGTGGCACTGGCTGGAAAGCCGAATGAGTAATCAGCTCTTAAACCCTGGGTTAAAAGCCATTGTTGTCAGTTCCAGGGACATCAGCGAACGAAAAAGCGACCGCTTAAGGTTGGAAGAAAGTGAGCAGCGTTTTAAATCTTTGTTCAAGAACAATCCGGAAATGGTGGTGCTTGAAAATAAAGAAGGAATCCTGCTCGATGTAAACCATGCAGTCGAATCTTTAACCGGTGTTTCTAAAGAAAATCTTATAAACCAGCCAACGGTTACTTTTCTCGCTGCGGCGGTAGTTCCTGCGTATGAAAGCAGTCACCAGGAAGCCCTTCGGGGGCAGCCTATACAGTTCGATGTAGCGGTGGATTTTAAATCAATGGGGAAAAGGGATTTAAGCGTAACCAAAATTCCGGTAGTGGTAAAGGGAGAAGTGGTGGGCCTTTATACCATCGCCAATGATACAACCGCTGTTACCCAATCGCATCAAATAATTAAGGAGCAGGCAAAAAGATTAAACACCATTTTTGAAAGTATTACCGATGCCTTCTTTACCCTGGACCGCAACTGGAACCTGACTCATATTAACAGCGAGTTTGATCGCTTGCTACAAACCAATCGGCAGGAGATTATAGGCTCAAGTATCTGGGATGTATTTCCTGAGGAAGAAAACGGCATTTTTCACAAAGAATACATTCAGGCCCTGAAAACAGGTACAGCGACTCATTTTGAGGCTTACCTGGCCCGCCTCCAAGTTTGGTTAGAGGTGAAAGCCTTTCCTTCAGAAGAAGGCTTAGCAGTCTATTTTTCTGATATTAGCAGGCGGGTAGAAGCCCAGGAAGAGCTAAGGAAACTGTCGGTGGTAGCAGAAAAATCGCATAGTGGAATAATTATTGCCGATCGGGAAGGGAGAATTGAATGGGTAAACGAAAGCTTTACCCAAATTACAAGCTTTTCAGAACAGGAGATAATCGGTAAAACAATTGTTGCCTTGCTCAAGAAAGCAAATTACCTGGATATCGATACCAAAAGGGCAGTAATGAAGTTAGTAGGTAGAGCGTCTTTTGAAGGGGAAATTCCTTTTGTTACCAAAGAAGGGGAGGATTTATGGTTAAAAGTAGGAGCAACACCGGTTTTAGATAAGGAACAGAAAGCGTTCCGCTACATATTTATGATAACCGATATTTCTTTGCAGAAACAGGCAATACAGGAAAGAAACAGGTTTATTGAGGAATTGCAAAGCCGTAACCAGTCCTTAAGCCAGTTTAGCCAGGTAGTGTCCCATCAGCTGCGGTCACCTGTTGCCAATATCCTGGGCTTAACCTCCTTATTTGAACTGCCCGGGGTTGATGAGGAAACTAAGGCAGAGGTAGTAGGAAAATTGGGTACCGCCGCTAATAACCTTGATTTTATCATAAAGGATTTAAACAAAGTACTTGCCTTGCGGGAGCCGTTTGGGCTGGAAGGTGAAAACCTGCTTTTTGAAGAAGTTTTTGCCCGGGTATTGCAGGAGCTGAAAGGGCCATTGAAAGAAAAAAAAGTGGAAATCCGGTATGATTTTAAAGATGCGCCATTGGTATTTGCTGTAAAGCCGTACCTGAACGATATCCTCAAAAATTTATTAAGTAATTCCATTAAATTCCGTTCGGCAGATACGCCTGCCGTAGTGGAGGTTTACTCAAAGGCAGAGGAGAATTGGGTTGTGCTTACCGTAAAAGATAATGGAATTGGTTTCGATTTTGAAAAACATAAAATGAATGTTTTTGGTCTATATAAGCGTTTCCATGTCGATAGGGGGGGGCGCGGGCTCGGCCTGTACCTTGTTAAAACCCAGGTAGAGGCATTAGGAGGCAAAATAAAAGTAGAGAGTAAGCCCGGAGAGGGAAGTATTTTTGAAGTATTTCTTAAGAAAGATAAAAGGTGGAAGTGATGGCTTTTGAAAGTGTTTGGCTGGTGGATGATGATGCGCTCTCCAACTATGTAAACGGACTGATTATAAAAACCGAGCATTTTGCCCGGAAAATAGTAACCTTTACCCGTGTAAGCGAGGCCCTGGCTGCCCTGGACCCGGCAAGCCGGCAGCTGGAGTATGAATTGCCGGATGTGATTTTCCTGGATATGGAAATGCCGGGCCTGGATGGCTGGGATTTTCTAAAGGCCTTTGAAAAACTACCCCACCATGTAAAAGATAAGAGCCGCCTGTACATGCTTTCATCCTCAATAAATGAAGCAGATGCAAAAAAAGCCCGGCAGTACGAATATTTGAATGACTTTATATCTAAACCATTAACCCGCGAAGGCCTGGGAGCAATAGCAAGTACGCTCTTTAACAAACCTGGCTAATCATTTTATATGCCGTTTAGGTTGTGAACAAAGCTACCCATTGGATGTTCAGTTGGAGGCAACCCCACAACAGGAAAAAAGCAGTGTTGGCCAGGCAAACCTTCAATTTTTTAAAGAATAACATTATTCCAATTTTTTTCTGGTATGGAAAAGCAAGGGAGCATGGAGATTGACCTTACTAACTGCGATAAAGAAGCTATCCACATTGGGGGCCATATTCAGCCTTTTGGCTTTCTCCTGATAGTCGATAAAAAAACATCCATTATTGAGCAGGTGAGCGAAAACACAACTAAATTCCTTGGTTTAGGTGCCGGGGAATTATTGGGAAAGCCTCTAGCCGCTCTCTTCAGGGATGCCCCGGATACTGCGGCAAAATTAAGGAGTGCAGGTTGGAATAACGGGCCCCATTTTCTCAACCTAAAGGGGCAGCCTTTTTTTGTGTTTGCCCATGAATCAGCTGTTAAGCTTATACTGGAGTGTGAGCCTTTTACACCTCAGTCAGCGGAAGCCTCTATCGGGGCCGGTAATTTGCTTAACCGCCTGCAGGCCCGGTTAAACCAGCTTTGCTCGGTCGACGAGATATCGGCCAGTGTTGCAGAGGCGGTGCAGAAGGTGCTGGATTATGACAGGGTAGTAGTATTTAAATTCGATCCTGACTGGCACGCAGAGGTAGTTGGCGAGAAAGTAAAGCCGGGAATACACTCTTTTGAAGGACATCACTTCCCGGCCAGCGATATACCGGCACCTGCCAGGGAGTTGCTGCTGGTCAAGCACATCCGGCATATTCCGGAGGTTTCTGCACCGCCTGTTGCTATTTTACCCTACCTGAATCCTTCTACGGGGACACCAACGGATATACTAAAATCTGAATTTCGCTACCCTTCTAAAATACACCTGGAGTTTCTGGCAAATATGGAAGTAGCTTCCTCTCTGTCTTTTTCCGTAATCATACAAGGTAAATTATGGGGCTCCATATCGGGCAGCAATAAAAAACCCAAGTACATAAACTTTTGGAAAAGACAGCTGGGAGATCAAATTGCAAAGGCTTTTGCAAATATTATTCTGTCCAGCCAGGAAAAACGCGATTTCCAGGAGTTTAGCCAGTATAAAAAGCGGGAAGAAGCGCTGCTCAGCCGCATGATAGCCGGCGGAAATAAAGTAAGTGAGCGCCTGCTCAATAATGACATTAATCTCTTAAGTATGAGCAGGGCTGCGGGAGTTGCCGTTTGCCTTGATAACAACATTATGTGCTATGGGCTTTGCCCGGAGGTAAAGGATATCCAGGATTTGCTTAATTGGCTTAGCCTTAACAATTCCGAAGCGGTTTTTAATACCAGAAAACTATCGGCCATGGTGGAAGGTGCGGAAAACTATCGTGCCATAGCCAGCGGCCTTCTTGCCCTGGAGGTTTCCCGGTTTAATAAAGAGTATATTCTTTACTTTAAACCTGAAATAGAAGAAAAGAGAATATGGGCAGGTAACCCGGAAAAGTCGATGGTGGGAGAAGACCTTCGGATTCATCCCAGGAAGTCGTTTGAAAAATGGGAGGAAGAGATAAAAGGCAAGTCGCAGCCCTGGACAATGAATGAAGTGGAAATTGCTCGCATTTTACTCAAAGATGTGGTGGCAGTTAGAGTCAGGAACCAGGCCAGGAGGTTGGAAGAACTGAAAGAGGAGTACCAGATGACCGCCGAAGGGCTTGAAATTAAGAACAGGCAGCTCGAAGACTTTGCCCGCATCATTACGCACAATTTGAGGTCTCCACTGGGCAATATGCTTGCGCTTTATAACTTATACAAAGCAGGACCACAAAAGCACGATGTAAACCTCTTTCTGGAAAAGATTAAAGAGGCCAGCCAGAACATGCTGGTAACCATTGATGATTTAAACCTTATCCTCAGAAAAAGGGTTGGCGATCACCTGCAACAGGAAAAAGTGAATATCAGGGAAAGTGTAGACAAGGAGCTACAAAGCCTCGAAGCCCTGCTTATAAACGAAAAGGCCGATATAATTATAGAGCTATTCGCCCCTGAAATAAATATAAATAAAGTTTACTTCGAAAGCATTATGCACAACCTGCTTTCCAACGCTTTAAAATATACTTCTCCTGGCAGGCAGCCACGGATAGTGGTCAAGAGCTGGCTGGAAGAAAATAATTTTTATCTTTCCGTATCGGATAATGGACTGGGAATAGATCTTACGAAGTACGGGGACAAGATTTTTGGGCTTTATAAAACCTTTCACAAGCATTCAAACGCAAGAGGCATAGGGCTGTATATTACAAAAATGCAGGTAGAGGCCATGGGAGGGAACATAGAGGTGCAAAGCCAGCCCGGAAAAGGAAGCCTGTTTACGGTTAGGTTTAATTATCCTTTTTCTTTTTAGCCCCCGGAATTAATGACCTGGTTTTTATCCGGATATAAAGTGGAAGTCCCGAATTAGTCCTAATTTTGTATACTGAAAGCTGCAGGGGGCTTCCGCTCATTTTCAGCTATTTACAAAAAGGAGCAGGTGCTGTAATGGAAGGTTCGAAGAAGCAGGAGGCAAAGTAAACCAGAAACGAGCGGTATGAATAGTTTAAGAAATCAGGAAGCTCCTGTATAAAACTGTTTCGGAAGTTGAAATGCACAATGGGTTCCACCGCTTTAGTTTATCTGTACAAAGCAAATGAAAATATTTATTGTTGACGATGAGGAGATGAGTATCTTCCTTACAAAAAGAATGCTTTCCCTGGAAGGCGTTAAGGAGGAGGTGTATAGTTTCCTTTCGGCTGAAGAGGCTTTTGCTTCAATAGCAAACGGGCAGCAGGAAGACTGGCCAGCGGTTGTTTTACTGGATTTGAATATGCCGGTAATGGATGGCTGGCAGTTTCTGGATGCGGTGGAATCTTTAGGCGAGAGTTTCAGGGAAAAGTGCAGGATTTATATTTTAACCTCCTCGCTCGATTTATCAGATGTCGCCCGGGTGGTTAGCTATCCAGTGGTGGCCGGCTATATTCACAAGCCTATAAATGAAGCGGATGTAGATAAAATTAAGTCCAGGGGAAAGAAGGTTCAATAATTAAGCGTCCTGTTTTATTCCCATACCGGCTAAGAAAGTACTCCCCGGGTAGAGGAAATTAGCACCCGAATTGGATGGGTATTGGAACCCTGCTCTTGAAAAAGTGCTTATAAATGCGCCAGGAATTGCTGGTGGCGCCTCCCTAACCCTCCTTTACTCTCTTGCTCCCCTACTGTCTTAAGCTGTTTTGAAAAAATAAGAACCGCAAGCTTTTAAACATTACGAATGTGCACCTATTGCTCTTATCAATGCCCGTGGTTTAGGGGAGGAAATTTCCTGTTTTAAAGCAGCTTATGAATAGAAAAAAAATTATAGTTCCGATTTTACACTTTTAATTACATGAAATCAACTTTGTGAAGTTTGGACCTTATTTTTAAAGTTTATGTTAAGCTATCTATAATTTCAAATCACATAAATAATCGAACCAGATGAGCATTAGCCAGGGAGGGAAGGTTCCGGAGGAAATCTTGCGATATTCTCCTGATATGATTTGTACCATCAATAAAAGCGGCTGTATTGAATATGTAAATGAGGCCTGCAAGGCTATTTTAGGCTATAAAAAGGAGGAATTAGCCGGCCGGTGCTTTTTTGATTTGCTCCATCCTGACGAACGGGCAAATGTCGGCAATCAAGTGCAAAAGCTATTCTCCGATACTAAAACAATTACTCTTGAGCGCCGGTACCTCCATAAAACCGGGCCTGAAGTGATGCTGTCCTGCACCCTGATTTCTCCGGAAGAGGAGGACGTATTTTACTGTATTGCTCATGATTGCAGCGGCAGGAAAAAGGCAAAAGAAACGCTCAAGAAAAAAGAAGCCCGCTACGAGGCATTAATGGAACATGGCTCCGACCTGATGAGTTTATTCGATGAAGAATTAAACTTTTTATATTGTAGCGGCTCCGCCTTACGCCAGCTAGGGTATACCCCCCAAGAGCTGGAGGGCACCAGCGCCTTGGAGTTAATACACCCGGAAGATATTCCGGATATAAGGGAGTCTCTTTCCCGTGTATTGCATACCAAAGAAACCATTAAAACATCTGATTTTAGGGTAAGAAGTGCTGAGGGTACCTGGAGGTGGCTCCAAACCACTGCCAGCAACCAGCTGGAAAATCCATTGGTTAAAGCCCTGGTTACAAACTCCAGCGATGTTACAGAACGGGTGCTCAATAAAAGAAAGCTTGAAGAAAGCGAGCAACGGTTTAAAGCTCTGTTTGAGTCAAATCCCGATATGGTGATTTTCGAAAGTCGGGAAGGAGAAATCCTGGATGTGAATCCTGCTGTTTTAACTGCTTACAACATAAGAAAAGAAGCAATTGTCCACCATCGGCTAAGTGATTTCCTGCCAGCCGACACCGCTTTGGTCTGTAATGAGCAGTTGCAGCGGGCACTGGAGGGGAACCAGGTAAAATTTAAAATTGAAATAAATTTTACTGATGCAGGCCGGAGAGTGCTGAGCATTGCCAAAATTCCGGTAACAGTAAATAACGAGATGGTGGGGGTTTATACCATTGTAAAAGATATAACCACCTACGATAACTCCCACCAAATTATCCGGCAGCAGGCAAAAAAGCTAAGCACTATTTTCGAAAGTATTACAGATGCCTTTTTTACGCTGGATAAAGAATGGAATCTAACCTACTGTAACAGCGAGTTTGAAAGGCTTTTGCGCATTAAGGCAATAGACAATGTAGGAAAAAAACTTTGGGAAATCTTTCCGGAAGAAGCACAGGGAGTCTTTTACAGGCATTACAGAGCAGCCGCTAAAACAGGGAAAACCATCCATTTTGAGGCTTTTCTGGCAAGGCTTCATATGTGGCTGCAGGTAAAGGCATATCCTTCTGAAGAGGGCCTTTCTGTTTATTTTGATGATATAACCGAAAAGGTAAATACAAAAAAAGAGCTGGAGAAGCTTTCTTTAGTGGCCAGTAAAACTACCAATGGGGTAATGATTCTGGATGCCGAAGGAGTAACAGAGTGGGTGAACGAAGGCTTTACAAACCTAACAGGCTATACTTTTTCTGAGGCCGTAGGAAAAAGGCCGAGGGAAATTTTGCAGGGAGCGGAAACAGATCCGAATACCGTAAATCGAATTGTCGAAAAGCTAAAGGAAGGAAAACCTTTTGCAGAGGAGATTCTGAATTATAAAAAGTGCGGCGAAAAATTCTGGCTGTCGCTGGAAATTACTCCTGTGCGCAATGAGGCTGGAGAATTAAGCAGGTTTATTAATATACAAACGGATATTACCTTCAGGAAAGAAGCTGAAGCCAGCCAGTTTGAGCTAACAAGAGACCTCTTCAGGCAGAATAATGACCTGCAGCAGTTTACCTACATTGTATCTCACAACCTGAGATCGCCGGTAGCAAATGCCATGGGGCTGGTAGAAATGCTTATGACCCTTGATAAGGACTCGGCTGTTTACCAGGATTCGCTGGCTTATTTAAAAGCAAGTGTATATAAGCTGGATACGGTTTTAAGGGACCTCAATACCATTCTTTCTATTCGAGACAGCAAGGGTACCCTTGAGAATGAAAAGGTAAAACTGGCTCATAAGTGCCGGGAGGCCCTGGAGAGCTTACAGGGACCCCTGCAAAAGGCTGGCGGTGCCGTGTATATTGACATCGATGAATGCCTGGAAGTGAGCGGCGATAAAGCCTACCTCTACAGTGTTTTTTATAACCTGTTCTCCAATGCCATTAAGTACCGTTCGGCCAACCGGCCCTTAAAGGTGCATATAAAATGCTATGGCAGTACCGAAAGAGGAACCCTTATTTCGTTTGCTGATAATGGCTCCGGCTTTGATATTGAAAGAGCCGGCGAAAATGTATTCAGGCTTTATAAAAGGTTTCATTCCCAGGCAGAAGGAAGGGGGATAGGATTGTTTTTAATCAAAACCCATATTGAAGCCATGGGCGGGCATATCGAAGTGAGCAGTAAAGTAGATGAAGGAACCAGGTTTTTAATTTATTTGAAGTAGAGCCCATGAAGGTTTTTATTATAGATGACGATGACTTTAGTCTTTTCTTTACGCGCTATAAGTTAAATGCGGAAAACTTAACAGCAGATATCCACACCTTTTTATGGGCAGAAGAAGCGCTGGACGCTTTGTTGGAATGTGCCCCTGAAGACGTGCCTGAGGTCGTTCTCCTGGATTTGAACATGCCACTAATGGATGGCTGGCAGTTCCTGGAGGCCCTTGCTCCCCGCTGGGCCGTAATTAGTAAGAAGTGCAGGATTTATATATTAACCTCCTCGCTCGATAGCTCCGACAAAAGTAAAGCAGACCTGAACCCAATGGTTTCGGCATTGTTTGCCAAGCCAATCGGGAGCGAAGAAGTTAGCCTGCTTGCGGCTCAATACCGGGAATCGCTCAGCGAAAACCCAAAAGATAAATTATAATATATACCCCTTACTAAATAGATGGAAAATACCTTTGGCGTAAATATCATACCGGCCAATGACCGGGAGCGGCTGGAGAAGCTGTACGGCTATGGGATGAATGATTCCTTTGCTAAACAAGGCAGTTTTCAGCATATCGCCACCATGGCCTCGCATATTTTTAACACACCTATTGCGCTGGTATCTTTTGTCGATAAAGAAAAAGTGCTTTTTAAAGCCAATGTGGGCATGGAAGAATCAAGTGAGGTGAGTCGGGGCGTTAGCCTCTGTTCGCTGGCCATTCTTAAAGATGGAGTAACTGTTTTCCAGAATGCAAAAGACGAGCCATGCCTGTTAGGGAATCCGCTGGTAGCCGGGAATTTCGGATTAAGATTTTACGCTGCGGCTCCCATTAAAACGCCCGATGGCTTTAATATTGGAGCGGTTTGCGTGGTGGATAAAAAACCCCGCACCTTTTCCGAAGCAGACAGGCAGCTGCTTAACGGCCTTGCTTCTTTGGTGATGGATGAACTTGGGGTGCAAAAAAATCTTAAAACTGCGTAAAGCAAGTAAAGCTATTCTTTAGCCTGCTTCTTTTTGTTGGCCCTGAGAATGAGGCGTTATCGGCTTCCGACACAAGAAAAATTTGCTAAAAGGTTCCGACTTTTTCTTTAAATTAAGGGTGAATATTGAGGGAAAGGATAAAAAAAAAACGTAATTTATATATCTTTAAAAGAATTACCAGCGGTTGAGCGGTCGCTTTTGTGTTGCCTGTGTTTAGTTATTTCTGTACATGGGCCTTACAAAGCAAAGCCCGGGGATGCCGATTTTTTATTGAACCATAACCTTAGCTGAATGGAAAAGCCGGATTATATCCTTCTGATTGATGACGATCAGATGGCCAATTTTTTAAATAAGACCATGCTCCAAAAGGCAAAGGCAGCCAATGAAATATACATAGCCGAAAATGGCGAAGATGCCTTTACCATTATACATGAACTGGAGGCAAAAGCTGCATCTAAAACAAAGAAGCTTTGCATTTTGCTCGACCTGGATATGCCGCTCCTGAATGGATATGAATTTTTAGAAGAACTAAAAAATGCAAGGCTTGATTTAACCGTTCAGGTTTATGTGCTGAGCATATTGCTGGAGTCCAGGGAAAAGAAGCACCTCAGAAAATATCCTGTTGTAAAATTCATAGGTAAGCCACTTACCTTCTCAAATGTTGAGTACATTCTTTCTAACCAGGATTCGGTCGATTTCAATACCAGCTGGGAGCTTTCTTCCTAAGGGAGTAGGTTGCAGCAGGGTGTAACTCTTTCAGGCGGGGCCTGCTGGTACGCCAATGCCATTAATCCGGCTAAAGCTGTGACTACGCCTTTGGCAGCTCAATAAAAAAAGTAGTTCCTTCCTTTTCTTTGCTCTTAAACCATATTTTGCCCTCGTGCCACTCAACGATGGTTTTAATAATCGACATGCCTAAGCCTACGGAAGGTTCTCCTTTAAGGCCAGGCCTTCTTGCTTTATTAAACTTTTCAAAGAGCGTATCATGGTATTTTTCTGGGATACCAATGCCATTATCAGCAACCTTAATCAGCACATGCTCCTTTCGGTCTTCAATACTTACCGAAATGATGCCCCCATCGGGCGTAAACTTAATGGCGTTGGAAATTAAATTATTGATTGCCTGCACAAATTTATAATCATCCACCTCCACAAAAATTTCTTCGTCGGAGACTGAAAAGTTGAAGGTTTTGGCAATTTCATTTTCAGAATTTTTATACATGCTAATGCTGTCCCGAATCTTTTGAACCAGGTTTACCCGCTGTTTAGTAAACGCGGAATTGGCCGAGGCAATAAACTCCTGTTTTACAAATTCCCTAATCAGCTGGATACTTCTCTCGCTGGTTTTGGTAATCATGTTTATCATTTCATTCAATTCCTGGTTCCTGTATTCCTTCACTTCATCTATAAGCAGATCGGCCATTCCTTTAATATTGACCAGAGGGCCGGCTAAATCGTGGCTTAGTATTTCCAGGATAGCGTCCTTTTTAGCAGCAAATTTTTCAAGATTTTCATATTGCTGTTTAACCCTTGAAATATCTTCTAACATGCCGGTAAGGATGTGCCTGTCGTCTGCATCTTCCACCAAAACCGGGCTGTTTATACAAAGCCACCGGATATCTCCTTCCTCAGGAATCATCCGAAATTCTATAGTCTCTTTTTTTTCTCCTTTAAGTAATTGCTGGTAGCAGCGGTAGAGGTATTTTCTGTCGTCCGGATGGATGCTTTCTATAAGAGAAGAGGGATTTGCTTTTGCCCTTTCAATGGACCTGTTCCAAATTTTTTCAAAAGCAGGACTGAGGTAAATCAGCTCATTTTCTTCCACAAGGTAAGCGAAAATTAGCTGGTGTATATTTTCTGCCAGCTCGTTAAAATAATTGAAGGTATTGGGGATATAATTATTTTCCATTGCTGCGAATCGAATCAAGATTTCTTCTTATTAGATAAGCAACAGCAAGCCCACTGAAAAGTTCGCCCATAACAGAAAGAACAGCTTTGTTTGCCTGCTAGTGAATGAACTTACAGGTAGGATGTAACCTGTTGGTTTTTAGCATGTTAGTATTTTTGCAGTTGTAAAAACAACCGGAAGCGAGGGGGCATATAACGAAAGCAGGAGAATAATCTCTATAACTATTTTTTGAAGGTACTGGTTGTTATTTAAGTACCAACATAAAATGTTTGAGTAATTAGATTTTATGGAGAATGGAAGAAGTTTAGACTTTTTAGAGGATTTGGTGGAGCGCTCCTCCCAGGTTGTTTTTGCATTTGATGTAAATGCAGAGAAATTTGTTTACCTGAATCCTTCCTTTGAGCTGGTTTGGCGCAGAACGAGAGAGAGTGTTTACGCAAATCCAGCGCTTCTGCTGGAGTTTGTCCACCCAAAAGATAAAGAATTTATTGTTGAAGGGTTTGAGAAGCTCCTGAAAAACCCGCAGGAGGCAGAAAGCAGGGGGAGGGAGTTTCGTATCCTTCTTCCGGATGGTAGGGTGCGCTGGGTAAACTTAATCCCCAACCTGATTGAACAGAATGGCGGCCGCTTAATAGCGGGCTTTGCCGTGGATAATACTTCTGAAAAGGAAAACGAGGCAAATGTTCAGCGCTTTGCTTCTAAGAAGAACTCGCTTCTCGAAATTCTCTCCCACGATTTATCGGGCCCCATTATTAATATACAGGGTTTAACGTCTTTACTGGCCAAAGAGTCCAGGGATTACAACAACCCAAAGCTCGATAAAATGATTGAGATGATTGCTACCACCAGTGAACGGAGCGTTGGAATGATTCGTGAATTTGTAAAGCAGGAATTCCTGGAGTCTGTAAATGTGGAGTTAATCCGAAAGCGGGTAAACCTCGTGGAGGTTGTTGGTCAAACCGTAGAGCAATACAAAGCTTCGGAAACGGACATTGCCAAAACATTTGTTTTTGAAGCTTCTGATAATGAGATTTTTGCTGAAGTGGATGAATATAAATTTAACCAGGTGCTTAATAACCTGATATCCAATGCCATAAAGTTTACGGAAAATGGCGGTACCATTACAGTTAAGGTCGAAGAAGAAAAGAAACGTGCTTTAGTAACGGTAGCAGACAATGGCATTGGGATTCCTGCCAAATACCATGCAAACCTCTTTGAGAAGTTTACCAAAGCCAAAAGGAGAGGATTGAAAGGAGAGCCTTCTGTAGGCCTGGGCATGTCGATTATTAAAACTATTGTGGAGTGGCATGGGGGCAGCATCTGGTTCGAAAGTAAGGAGGATGAAGGTTCCAAATTTTACATTGAGGTTCCTAAAAAGGCAACTGCCTGAAGCGGGAATCCGGGCTATAAATTTCTCTTAATTTAATATTGGAAAGAAATGGGTTTTAATAAAACCGAAAGTGCCTGCCCGTACAGCAGCGCCCGGCTCTTATCACTCCCAAACCCCTCCAAAAACATACAGCATAATTACTTTAGAATAGCGCAAATTCCATGGCACTGCAAGTATGGATGGTATGGTAATAATGGCTCCGTACGTCCAGATGGAAGCATCTTCCAGTAGTAAGTAAGCCGCAAACCCAAATACCACGAAAATAGCGACATTAATGGCATAGGTAAAGAAAAGCGATATCTGGTAAAAGCCCGGTTCGGGCATAAACCGGAAGCCACAAACCTCGCAATGCTGTTTTAACTCATTGAATTTTTGAAGGTTCGTAGCTTTGCTTTTGAACATATCGCCCTTGGTGCAAACAGGACATTTACATTGGGCCATGGCCTGTAGCATGGGTAATTTTCCTTTTTTACTCATGATGGTGGAAGGGCTGCTTTTCTCTTGATTAAAGGCCTGCATAATTAATTTGTTTACTATTCCGGCCAATTTTCCCTGTATAGCGGGAGCCGGCGGCAACCGATCATTCACGCTTTTCCTGTTTTTCTTAAAACAGGAAGAGGAGAAAGGCAGTACAAATTTGCTTTAAATGTACAAAATTTGCCACAGACAATCGGTGCAATTATTAAAACCATTGTTACATTTTGAGTGCCCTCTTAAAATGAATCTGTTCCCTGTCTTAGATATAGGGCAGTTTCCTGCTATAATGGACCCCAAAAACAGGACAGCAGTTTAAGTGTAAATTGTTACGTTGTTACCCTATGCAAAAAGAAAGACAGCTTTCGATAGAATTCAAAGCTAAACCGGGTCGCCGAAGCGACCCATTCGAACCAGATTTCTTCCTGGAATCGGACCGCCGATGCGGCAGGAGTTTCTTCAAAATACAGTCAGTTTGTTTGTTAAAGGAAGAAAAAAGAATAGGAGGAAGGTACAGCCAAACTTTATGAAGCAATTGGCAGACTGAAGGAGGAGGCAGCCGCCGCGCGGTTTATTTTCTAAAAAAGAATACAGCAAAGCCTGTGGAGGAGCAAAGGGCAATGGTAGGTACCAGGTGGCCAATCCTAAGTATCATCAGGTTCGCTCGAAGAAATACTCTTACTTCCTGGCCAGTATTATAACCTTCTTTGATTCAAGTATGAAAATATCGAATTAATAGTTCTTTATGATTTTGCCTGGTTAATAAGCACAGGGCCAGGTTTAGTTCTAGTTTGGCTCACCAAAGTCACGCGTTAGGCTTCGCTATACGCGCGCCAGATTCCAGCGGGTGAATAGGACCAGGTACTTTCATAAAGAGCCTAATAAATGATGTTTGGAAGAATGAAATTTCGTAGAACTGGGCCTATTATTCTAGAATTTCTGCTCTTAGAGTAGTTTCGATAACTTTTCCATCTTGTATGTTTACTTTATAAGCCTTATCAGTTGGGTTTTGAGTAATTATCCTTTTTAAGGTAGTATTTTCAAAGTAGAGCCCTGCTGTTTCATCGCAGGCATAACCCGGAAGCAGTTTTCCCTCTTCAATCATTTTTAAATATAAAGGTCTCCGGCTGCTTTCTGTGTGGTAGTGCGGACAGTTGCTTCCTTGTAGAAACCCTAAACCCTGGACAGTAGAAAGGTGCATTGGCCTTGAGTCAGAAAGCCCTTGTTCAAACCAGCAAATGGCACCGGCGCTGGGGCCGCTCAGGACAATCCCTTTTTCCCAGGCTTTTCTCAGGATGAGGTCAAGGCCATGTGCTTTCCATAAGGTGATTGCATTCAAGGTATTTCCACCAGTAACCAGGATGGCATCCATGTTTAGAAGCGTGTCTTCAAAGGAGGTTTGTTGTTCTGTGCTGGAAATGAATACTTTTTGTACAAATGGCAGTAAAGGGACTAGCTTGGCTACTTCAAACCATTTATTGATGTAAGCTTCGCTATCACCCATGGGGGTGGGGAGAAAACATACTTTCGGATTCTCTTTGCCTGTTAGAGAAATCAGGTATTTTATTCTCTACCGTACACATTTTCTTTGATGAAAAGATTAAAAAATGAGGTAAGTATTTGGAAATGAGGCATAAAACAATAGAATCGGCTGATAAAAAGCATCACCTTCAAACCAGCCAATCTATGAACGATAAAAATATCGCTACCAAAAGGTACGGGAATTTTTCACAAAAGTCTACGGAAAAGAGCTAAAAGGCAACCCTTTAAGACGAATGAACACGCTTATTTGCATGGTTAATGGCATTCTTAGCAACAATTCCGTTCAGCTTCCTGAAATAGCCTCAGGGGTGCATAAGCATGTGAAAAATGAGAGTAAGATTAAGCAGTTTAAGCGCTTCATCATGAACAAATATACTGATGAGGAATCCTTCTACCTTCCATTTATACAGCCCTTGCTTGAAAAGTTAAGTAGCTGTGGCGAGTTAGTTTTTGCCATAGATGGCTCAACAGCAGGAAAAGAATGCATGGTGTTGATGGTAAGTGTAATCTATAAAAAACGCGCTATTCCTATCGTATGGATAGCCAGAAAAGGCAAGAAAGGACATCTACCAGAGTCTTTCCATTGTCAATTGGTAGAAAAGCTCATTGACATAGCTCCTGAAAACTGCCGCAAAACTATGCTTGGTGATGGTGAATTTGATGGCAATTCTTTGCAGGCTCTCCTTAAAGAGCATGGATGGAATTATGTATTGAGAACCAGAAAGGATATGGTAGCAAAAGAAGATTACTTCGATGATTTCTGCCTAAAGTCTTTAGCTCCGGGGCGGGGAGAGAACTTTTTCTTGCCTGACATCCTGATCACCCACCAGCAATATGGACCTGTAAACCTGCTGGTATGGCATAATAAGATGTACAAAGAGCCGCTTTATTTGCTTACTAACCTGGATTATCCTGCTGAAATCAGCCGATATTACAAAAAGCGGTTTATCATAGAAACCTTCTTTTCAGATCAAAAGACAAAAGGTTTTCAGTTGCACAGAAGTAAACTCGATGATCCGGAAAGAATTATGCATCTGCTGATAGCTGCCTGTTTAGCTTATATATTCCTGCTTTTAGTAGGCATCCAGGCTACAAACAATCAGTTGATGGCTCAAATTCATCGTAAAAGCAGGTGTGATTGGAGCATGTTTACTACAGGTAAAAGGGCTTTGCAGTATCTTATTGACCAAAGAATATGGTACTGTTTAAACTACAGTTTGTTATTATAAAAAAGTGTATAGAAATATTATGTTGTGAGGTCAAACCCCCCACCAGTTAAGAAAATCTTTTTTACAGGCTTGGCGGCTTGAGCAGATTGTGGTGTAAAGGCAGTTAAAGAAACACCCATAGTAGTAATGGCTACGTTTTGTAAAAAGTCTCTTCTTCTCATTGGTAAGTTATAGTTGCCTGTAAACTTACCAATTTTATTCTCCATCGCAAGCTTTTTGTTTTAGCGCGAAAGGGGGCAAAATAATCTCCAGGTAGTACTGATTTAGAAATTAGTGATGGGGATGATAGTCCTGCCAGGGCTTCTCAAAAAAGCCTGGAACTCCAGGTGCCTTTCCAGAGAGTTAGTGAAAATAAAAAAAAAGCCCTGACAACCAGTAAGTTATCAGGGCTTCTAGTACCTTGGGCCGGAGTCGAACCGGCACGGGTGTTACCCCATTGGTGTTTGAGACCAACGCGTCTACCAATTCCGCCACCGAGGCAAAGGAAAGAATCGCTCTCGAATATTTGATTCTTTTGATAGGCTTGCAAAGCTAGCGTTTAATTTCTTTTTTGCAAACCGCTTATTCGGAAATTTTAGTCTTCTTCTCGCCCTCCACTTCTTCGAGCTTAATGCAGGAAAAGGCCACCGGCTTGTGGTCAAATAATTTTTTCATCTGGGCCCAGTTTTCCATAAAAAAGGCAGAATGGCGGTAGTTATCCAGCGACTTTTTATCGCGCCAGTAACTATAGGTAGTCAGGATGTGCTCCTGGTTAATGTCCTGCAATAAATCAAGTTTTAAACAGCCCTCAAAATTACGGATCCTATCTTTCGATTCGTTGAATATCTCAAGGAAATCCTGAACATTTTCTTCTTTAAAGTACATGCGTACAACACGTATCAGCATAATTGTGCGGGTTTAACTTGTTTGCAAACAGCTGCAAAAGTAAAAGCTTTATCCTATATAACCAACAGGGAGAGTAAGCTTAACGGATTTTTAACAACGGGAATAATTGGATAGTTGTTACAGGAGGCTGTTAAATGACTGGCTGCGGATTCGGCTGTTCTGTTGCTCGGCTTCTTCTTCGGTTAGAAAAAAAATGGAAATAGGGCTGTCGAAGCCCATGCCCAGGAGCTCAGCGGCATTGCCACTATTGATGCCGACTTCCAGCAGCCCCTGGCTGTTAAAAAGGGCAAAAATTTCTCCGGCATCCACATGGCTGTAAACCTTATGGATTTTATGCAGCACTTCCCGGCCAATCTGGATTTTGAATTTGTCCTGCACCAGGAACTCGAATTCACTACGCTGGATATTTGTTAGCAGGTTGCCGTAATGGTCAATATGCACCACGTGACCCGAAATTGCCTTTCGGCTGGCCCTGGGTTTGCGTGGAATCATCCGGTTAAGATAGGTAGTGGTTTCGCCCAGCTCCTCAATAGGCCGGTCCTGTGCCAGCTGACTGGCAGCCCCGGCAAGTATGTCGCGGGCAGGGAAGGTCGTGAGCCGCGCCACTTCCTTTTCTTCCGGCGTATTGCCCAAAAGAACGATGGTTTCCGGTTCCTGTTCGCTCAGCAGGCCAATAAGGCCGTTGTCGGTGCCTACAAAATAATGTCCCTCCAGTTTTACTGCAACATACGCTTCGCCCAGCCCGCCGGTGGCATTTACCGCGAGCAGGTGGATGGTGCCTTCAGGAAATTCTCTGAAAACACTTCCAAGCACAAAAGAACCATGTGCGATGTTAAAGTGTTCTATATGATGACTGATGTCTACAATTACCTGCGATGGGTTGCACGACAATATCCGGGCTTTCACAGCCGCGGTATAATGGTCCTGCACTCCAAAATCGGAGATAAATGTAATAATAGCCATAGATATGGAAGGAATTAATTTGTAGATTTGTTGAATAACAAACTTACAGATTTTTAGAAAGCTTTTGAACGGAACTAAACAAAATATTTTGAGCCTTTGGTAGAAAAAACAATTACGTTGGAAAACGTTTCTTTGCCTGAATTTTTAGGTGTTGAAAACCGCAATATTCATGAGGTTGCCGCAGCATTTCCCAAGAGTAAAATTATTTCGAGAGGAAATGAAATCCGTATAAAAGGAGCCGCTCATGAAATTTTGAAGATTAATGATATTCTTAACTCTTTGCTGCAGCATTACCATCGCTACGGTAAAATAACAGAGGAGAATGTGCAGGCCTATCTGCAGCAGGAACAACAGGCTGTTCTTGACAGTAACAAAGATGAAACCCTTATTTACGGAACCCGCGGGTTTAGCATTAAGCCAAAGTCGGCCAACCAGCAACAGCTGGTAGATGCCGTTTTTGACAATGACCTGGTATTTGCCGTCGGGCCGGCCGGTACCGGAAAAACCTATATTTCTGTTGCCCTGGCGGTAAGGGCGCTCAAAAATAAGCATGTAAAGAAAATTATTATTACCCGCCCTGCCGTGGAAGCAGGAGAAAACCTGGGCTTCCTTCCCGGAGATTTAAAGGAGAAAATTGACCCATACCTGCGCCCGATTTACGACGCCCTCCAGGACATGATTCCTGCCGAAAAGCTGAAGTTTTACCAGGAAAATGGCATCATTGAAATCGCTCCGCTGGCCTATATGCGTGGCCGAACCCTGCAAAATGCTTACATTTTGTTAGATGAGGCCCAGAATACCACTCCCATGCAGCTAAAGATGTTCCTTACGCGTATGGGGCCGAACTCCAAAGTAATTGTTACCGGCGACATTTCGCAGATTGACCTCCCGCGCAGACAAAAATCCGGACTGGTTGAGTCGCTCAATATCCTGAAAGGCGTGGAAGGCATCGGCTTTGTGCAGCTCGATGGCAGCGATGTGGTGCGCCATAAACTGGTAAGAAAAATAATTGATGCCTACGATAAAGCGGAGGCGGAAGAGGATATACAGTTAGGCTTACGTAAAGGGTGAACCAGTGATAAAAGTAGAAAAAATTTCAGATCAGCAAAGCCTGGAAAAGGCATTCTACATTCGTGAAAAAGTGTTTGTGGAAGAACAGCAGGTAAGTAAAGAAGAAGAATACGACGAGTTTGAAGAAAGCGCAACCCATTTTCTTGCGTATAATGCCAAGGGAGAACCTGCCGGCACTGCCCGCTGGCGCTTTACCGATAAAGGAGTGAAGCTGGAGCGCTTTGCCGTACGTAAGGAGAGCCGCGGAACGGGCGTAGGAATGGCTTTGGTGGCCCGTGTACTGGAAGATGTAGCTGCCCACCCGCAAGCGGATGGAAAGAAAATTTACCTGCACGCCCAGCTTACTGCTGTGCCGCTCTACGCCAAGTTTGGCTTTGAGACAAAAGGAGAACAATTTGAAGAGTGTAACATCTGGCACTACCAGATGGAAAAAAAGAGCACTGCCAGTTAAGGCAGTGCTCTTTTTCTTTTAAGGCTTCTTTTTAAAGACAGTGTCCAGAAAAGTGTGTAAATGAAAACTCAGGCTCTGTTTGTTTAGGTTTTTTTAGCCATGGGACAAGCAGAATAAGTTAGAAGAACCAGTCCTTTCCAGCGGAAGGGGCTGGTTCTTTTTCATTCCACTTGGCACATCCTATTGCTGACAGGTTGCTCCTCAGCAGAGCCTGCTTCCTCTTCGGGTGTGCATTATCAAGTTAAGAAATTTTCAGGATTAAAGCCTGCACCTGTCCTCATAAATGCTAACGAACTGGTTCAGGATAATGCCCCAGTTTTGCCGTGGCTGAGACCATTTTTTGGTGATTTCCCGAAGCGCCAGAAAAACAGCCTTTTTCACAGAATTATCATCAGGAAAGGAGCCTTTACTTTTCGTGTACTTCCTGATTTTCCCGTTGATATTCTCTATAAGGTTGGTCGTGTAGATGATTTTTCTAATCTCCAGCGGAAAGTCAAAAAAAGCGGTTAGCTCCTCCCAGTTAGCCCTCCATGATTTCACAGCGTAAGGATACTTGCCACTCCATAGTTCATCGAAACGCTCCAGTTCAGCGGCAGCCATTTCTCTTGTAGGGGCGGTGTAAATAGCCTTCATATCTGTAGTAAAGGCTTTTTTATCCTTCCAAACCACATAGCGGGAGGAGTTTCTGATCTGATGTACTACGCAAATCTGGGTTACAGCCTCAGGAAAGACACTTCTGATGCCTTGGGTAAAGCCATTGAGATTGTCTGTGCAGGTGATAAGAATGTCCTCTACACCTCTTGCTTTGATGTCAGTGAGCACACCTACCCAGAAAGCAGCACTCTCTGTTTCGGCAAGCCACATGCCCAGCAGTTCTTTTCTTCCCTCTTTATTTAAGCCTACAGCTAAATAGATGGTCTTGTTGATGACCTTTCCATTATGCCTGACTTTAAAGATGATGCCATCCATCCATACGATAAAATAGATAGACTCCAGCGGCTTATGCTGCCATTCCAGAATATCCTCACTTACCTTGGCTGTAATATTGGATATGGTGGATTCCGAGAGATGAAACTTGTAAATCTCCCGTAGCTCTTCTTCTATATCTCTGGTGCTCATTCCTTTGGCATAGAGGCTGATTACAAGGTCTTCCATGCCCTGGGCAAGGTTGCTGCGCTTCGGCACCACTACTGGCTCAAAAGTGCCTGCTCTGTCCCGAGGCACCTCTAAATCTACTTCTCCGTATTGGGTCTTGAGTTTCTTAGCGGTGGTGCCATTACGGGAGTTGCCTGTGTTCTTTCCTTCTAGAGCATATTTCTGATACCCCAGATGAGCATCAATTTCTGCCTCCAGCATCTTTTCAGTGCCTCTCACATAGAGTTCTTCCATAAATGAGGTGAACTCTTTAGAGTCTTTGAACTGCTTCAAAAACTCTGCGTTTAAAAAATCTTCTTTCGTTAACATGGCTGTGTAAAAGTTATATAAGTTAATAAAAAAGGTCCGATATTTTATATCCCGAACCTTCATTTACACAGTTATTTAGATACTGCCTTTTAAAGGAAAAGAAGCTGTTTTTTATTTGTTAATAATTTTCTGTTTCAGTTTCCACGTCCACATCAATATCTTTATTTTTCAGCTCGTCCCACTCCTGCTCAAATTCACGCAAAGACTGGTTTGCTTCGTTACGTACCTGCTCCCAGTTTTGCTCAGTAGACTGCTCAAGTTCATTCAGTCGTTGGTCTAAATCGTCGCGTCTCTGCTCGAGCTCCACGCGGGTTTCTTCCCATTCTCTTCTCATGTTCTCGTCGACCTGTTCGGTTTCGTTTTGCATGCGCTGGTTTAAGTTTTCCAGGCTGCGGTCGGCCCTGTCAAGTTCATTTCGTACCCGGTCAACCACCACCTCACGGTCCTGGTAGGCATATTCCTGATCGTAGTCATAGCCTGCTTCTCCTAACTCCTGCTCGTTAATCTCTTCATATTCACCTTCCTCATAAACGAGTCCATCTTCGGTCAGCTCAGAATCTTCTACCCGATCTTCTGTTTCACGTACGGTGGATTGGTTGCTTTCCGTATCGCCCTGGCAGCTTGCAAAAGTAAAGGCAAGCGCACCTGCTATAATTAATGAACCGTTCTTAAAAATATTATTCATTTTCATAACTTTCAAAAATTGGTTTACAGCCCTTTATACGGCCCTAAAAAATAAAGGTTATTCTTTGGGCCAAACCTCGTTTAATTTTTCGCCGCCTTTAATACCAAAGTCGAGCGTACGAATTGGGAACGGAATCATGATGTCGTTTTCATCATAGGCTTTCTTCACGGCCATTATGGCGTCGCTTTTAGCCTTTAAATAGTCAGGCTGCTTTTTAAAGTTTACCCAGAAACGTACGTTAAAGTTAATCGAGCTATCGCCAAACTCATCGTAATAGAGCGAAAGGTCCTGGTCGTGCATGATGTAGTCCAGGCTTTTAACCGCATCCAGGGTAATCTTTTTTACTTTCTCCAGGTCGTCCCCATACGATACCCCTACAGCTAAATCGACTCTCCGCTTACCCATGCGGGAATAATTGGTAATGGTATTCTGAAAAATATCTTTGTTGGGAATAATATGATACTGCCCCTGAAAAGAGCGTACCAGCGTGGCCCGCAGGTTCATTTCCTCCACCACACCTATTTTTTCCTGAGTCTCTATAATATCGCCCTCCCTGAAAGGTCTCCGGATGGCCATGAAGGTGCCCGACATGAAGTTGGCAGCAATGTCCTGAAAAGCAAAGCCTAAAGCAAGACCGATAATACCGGCACCTGCAAGTAAGGAGGTAACTGTTTTGTCGAGGTCAAGTACCCCCAGGGCAATAAATAAACCGATAAGGATAATAGATATATATACTATATTGGTGCCAAGGGTAAGAAGGGCGCTATGTTGGGTAACCCGGCGCATTCCTTTATAAATAAGGCTGCGAATAAATTTGGCTACAAAATAGGCAATAAGAACGATAATTACTGCCAGCGCAATGTTGGGCAGCATTTTTATAAGCTGCTGGAGCCAGTTTTCGAGCTTCCCAATTACCAGCTCAGAGGCGTTTCCTATATTCATTAAGTTTGAACGTTTATGATACACCCTTTAACCCGATGTATGGATAATTGTTCCAGTCTAGCACTTTAGAAAGCTTTGTGTTAAACAAAATCCCGTTGGGGAGGGTATGCTAAGAAAGCTTGCCGCCAATGAATGCCTGGGCCTCCTTTCCTTTTTTTCGTTATGTACTGTGGTTTATTGCAGGTATTCTTGCCCGAATGTACCTGCCTGTTCAGCTGCCTGAAACAAATTTTCTGGTTCCAGCCGGCTTGTCTGGCTTTATCCTTGTGTTTCTTTTAAGGCAGCGGCTGAGCCATTTTAACCTCTGGCAGGGCCTGTTTGCTTTTTTGTTGCTGTTTGGCCTGGGGTTTGGGAGAACACAACAACGCCAGGAGGCGCTTGAACCTCCGGTGGCTGATGCTGCTGGGGCCCACTTCTGGCTGGTGCAGGCCAGGCAAAGTGGCGAAGCGACTCCTAAAACTGTAAAAGTACCGGTACAGCTCCTGGCCTATAAGGCCCAAAAGGAATGGGTGGAAGTAGAGACGAAGCTGATGCTCTACATAAGAAAAGATTCGCTTGAAAGGATGCCCCACATGGGCGACCGCCTGCTGGTTAAAATGGAGCTGAATGAAATTCCTGCTCCCCTCAATCCTGCTGCATTTAACTATAAAGAGTATATGGCCAGCCAGGGCTTTTGCTGCCAGGCCTTTGTGCGGCCTGCTCAGCTCCAGCTTGTGGGGCAAGAGAAGGGCGGGCTGCGGGCAAAAGCTCTGCAAGTGCGGCAATGGGCCAGCAGGCAACTTGCCCGGCATCTTGCAGGTGAGCAGGAAGAGGCCATTGCCAATGCGCTGGTGCTTGGCTACCGGGAGCAGCTCGACCAGGAAATTACCCGGGCGTATTCCACCGCAGGCGTCATGCATGTGCTGGCAGTTTCGGGGCTGCATGTGGGCTTCCTTTACCTTTTTCTTCAGCTGCTTTTCAGGCCCTGGCGGCGGCATGCTTACCTGAAGTGGGTGGGCTATGGCCTGAGCCTCCTGGTGCTTTGGGGCTATGCCTTTGTAACAGGCCTGTCGCCCTCTGTGCTGCGGGCAGTAATTATGTTTAGCCTCATTGCTTTTGCCGTACAGCTAAAACGGAAATCCAGTATTTACAATACCCTTTCCATTGCCGCCTTTGCTATGCTGCTATACGATCCTTTTATGCTCCGGATGGTAGGTTTCCAGTTGTCCTTTCTGGCTGTAGCAGGCATTGTTTACCTGCAGCCCCGCTTTGCTGCCTGGTATAAAGGCGAGTCCAGAATTCTGCAAAAGGTGTGGGGCCTGCTGGCGGTTTCTTTGGCCGCACAACTGGCTACCTTTCCCCTGGGACTATATTATTTCGGCCAGTTTCCAACTTATTTCTTTCTTGCCAACCTGGTGGTGGTGCCGGCAGCGAGCCTCATGCTGGGGTGCGGCTTTCTTTTTCTGTTTGTAAGCCTGTTCAGCGAAAGTATGGCTTCTTTTTTCGCAATGTTGCTGGAAGGACTCATCTGGCTGGTTAACCAGGGGGTACTTTTAGCACAGGGACTGCCTTTTAGCTCTCTGCATACCTACATTGGCTTTTTACAGCTGTGCTTTTTAATTGCCTTTCTACTGGCAGTTATCCTGCTTTTTCATTTCCGGAAGTTCAACTGGTTTGTAGTCGCTATTGCAAGCGGGCTCCTGCTGTTGGGTACTTTTCTGCATGATTCCTTCCGGCAAAAGAGGCAGCAGAAGCTGGTTTTATATCAGGTTCCGGGCTACTCTGTACTGCAACTGGTAGAAGGCCGGCAGGTGTATTTGCATGCAGCGACGGAAATCCCCTCCCAACCGCTGGAATATAATGTGGGGCCCAACCAGCTGGCCATGGGGCTGCTTTCAGGAAATGTCCTGCAGCCGGAAAGGATTTTTAAACCGGCAACAAGCTTTGTTGCCGGGGCTGAAGTTATGGTTTGGAGAGGACTTTCCATTGCATATATCTCTAAACCTTTAAGTGGAGCTTGCTTTCGGCAGCCGCTGGAGGTCGATTATGTAATTCTGGCAGGAAATGCAGTGAAAGACCTGGAGGTATTACGCTGTTATTTTAAGCCGGCAAAACTGCTTATCGATGGTTCAAACCAAAATTATGTGCAGAAAAAGCTACAGCAACAGGCAGAAAGCTTAAATTTGCCCTGCCACCTGACCGCCGAGGCAGGGGCTTTTGAACTAAACCTTTAATTTTTTATGGAATTTGTAAAATACAAACTACGCGACCGCATTGCGTATATTTCCCTGAACAGGCCCGACAAAAGAAATGCGCTGAATTATAGAACCGTAAGTGAGCTTAAAGAGGCTTTTAAGCAGGCCGAAGCAGATAACAACGTAAAGGTAATTGTGCTGAGTGGCGAAGGAAAAGCCTTTTGTGCCGGTGCCGACCTGGCATACATTCAACAGTTGCAGGGAAATACTTATGAAGAAAACCTGGAAGATTCGCGCCACCTGAAGGAGCTTTTTCATCAAATTTACACCCACCCAAAGGTCGTTATTGCCCAGGTAAATGGCCATGCACTTGCCGGTGGCTGCGGCCTGGCTACCGTATGCGATTTTTCTTTTTCCATACCCGAAGCCAAATTTGGTTATACCGAAGTAAAGATCGGCTTTATTCCGGCTATAGTAAAGGTCTTCCTGCTTCGTAAAATAGGAGAGGGGCGCGCCAAAGACCTCCTGCTGAGCGGCCGGATTATTACGGCTGAAGAAGCCAAAGCCTATGGCCTCATCAATGATATCGTAGCAGCCGATGCCCTCGAACAACATGTGTATAATTTTGCGCAGGAGTTATGTAAGAATAACAGCGGACAATCAATGGCTTACACCAAACAAATGATAGCAGTCGTACAGGAAATGAGCCTGGAGGAGGGCCTCGAATATGCCGCCAGCCAGAATGCCTCCGCCCGCGGAAGCGAAGACTGCAAAAAAGGCATTGCTGCTTTCCTTAACAAAGAGCCCATCAGCTGGTAAAAACACAGGAGCGGGAAGATTTTTTGCCTGCGGCTATGACCTAAAATGCCCTGAGCTTAAATTTTCTGCAGACCTTCTGTGATTGATGGTCTGCAGGAAAGGGGCCGGAGCCTTTACATGGCAAACTAAAACTTTTTTCAGTTTTTCCAGGAGGGGCTGGCTTTCGCTTTAGCGATACCGAAACGATAAGTGCTATTCAGGCTATCCATTGGGAAGGCAGGTATACGGCCGACCCACCCACGGCCATTGCTTATGCCGTCCTCAAAAATAGGGCAAAAAGCGGCAGGGGCCGGGTATTTTCTGGCAACGGCCACCCTGTCAAGTTTAAAGAGGAGGTGGAGGAGGCAAGCGAAACCGAACTGGAGGTGCCGCCAGGTTAAAGGAGGGCTTACAAAAGGAAAAGCAGGCTAGTGCTTTGCCAAATTCACAATTAGAACCGCGGCGGACCGCTTAAAAATGAGGGAGAAAAGTTAAGAGGGTTCGCATGAGCGTTTAAATCCTTCTCTGCTCAGCTTATTATTCCTGGAAATTAAATAGGAAAAACCCTGGGCAAATGCCGAATGCTATTCTGAATTGCAGGAATACCTGCGGACTTCATAAATAAGCACTTTTGTAAGCCGAATGCCGTATACTTGCGAAAAAGAAAGATTTGATAAAACTCGCCTTTTCCGACAAATATATTTATGAATTGCCCGAGGGGCACCGCTTTCCTATTTCTAAATATGTGCTGGTAAAAGAGCAGCTTCTCTACCGGGGCGAAATAGGTGAAGAACAGCTGTTCGACCCGGGTTTATGTGCTGAAGAACTTATTCTTCAGGTACATACCGCTGTTTACTGGGAGCAGCTGAAAAGCCTGAGCCTGCCTCCGAAAGAGCTGCGACGGGTGGGGCTGCCACTAACGGAACGCTCCTTGCTGAGAGCCCGTAATAGCGTAGCCGGTACGGTAGCCAGTTGTAAAGAAGCACTTAAAAACGGGCTGGGCATAAACATTGCCGGCGGCACCCACCATGCTTATGCCGACCATGGCGAAGGCTTTTGTATTTTAAACGACCTGGCAGTGGCTGCCCATTACCTGCTCCATGCAGAAGGCATCCGCCAGGTATTGATTTTAGACCTTGATGTGCACCAGGGAAATGGTACCGCCGCAATTTTTCAGAAAGAGCCACGGGTGTTTACCTTTAGTATGCATGGGGAGGCAAACTACCCGCTACACAAGGAAAAGTCCGATAAGGACGTGGCGCTGCCAACAGGAACGACCGATGCCCTTTACCTGAGCCGACTCAAGGCCGAGCTGGAGCTGCTTTTTAGGGAGGTAAAGCCAGACTTTGTGCTGTTTCAGGCGGGGGTGGATGTGCTGGAAACAGACAAGCTCGGTAAGCTTTCGCTCAGCAAAAGGGGCTGCCGGGAGCGCGATAAGCTGGTGCTGGAGCGCTGCAGAAAATCCGATATTCCGGTGGTGGTAACAATGGGCGGAGGATATTCGCTGCGCCTGGCAGATGTGGTGGATGCCCATTCCAATACTTTTACCACTGCCCTCCAATTATTCGCATAGTTAATTTTTTATAGCATGAACGTAACCCGGCAATTCTGTTTGGAGTATAATAAGTACTTTTTGTAACCTATTATTTTTTAAGCTTTACTGCCATGAAACCAATATTTTTAAAAAGGATTAGATTCCTTTTAAGTGGGATTTTTTTGCTTGCTGCTGCAGCAGGCACCCAGGCCCAGCAAACTCCGGCAAATGCCCGTTTTGCCAGGTGGGACAAAGATAGCAATCATAAATTAACCCATGCCGAGTTCTATGAAGGAATGAAAGAAGTGGGAGTATTTGAAGTATGGGATAAAAATGGCGATATGCTGCTGAACAGGCAGGAAGTGTATGCGGGAAGAACACGCATGCAAAAAAATGAAGAAAAAAGAAAACACCACAGGCAGGCAGGTACAGCCGGGAAAGAAGGGGTGGGTATTGCAGGAATCTCCTTACAGGAGGGGAGCTTTTCTTTCTGGGAAAGCGAAGAGGAGGCCGGATTTTCTTTCCGTGAAGTAGACTTAAACAGAGACGGAACCCTGGATAAAACAGAGTTTTTTACCGCACTTTTCAGGCTCTGGGACAGGGAAGATAAAGGCTATTTGCGAAAGTATGAGCTAAAAGAAGAAAATTTGAAAAAGTGGCGCCTGCTTTGATTCTTAACAGGTGGTGACATTGTTTTATTTTAAATATTAACAGCAGCTGTTAGCTGAAAATAAATAATTTATTTACTTTGTTTTCCATAAAGTAAAGCCTCTGCTTAACGCTTTTAAGTCTCTGGCTGAGGCCTTTGGGAGGGAAAGGCATTGGCTGATGGTAGATTAAATTGTTGTTTTTAACAGCTTCCTACATGCTCCAGCGAAACAAAGTGGATCAAACATCCGACGGCGAAAGCCAGGAATTCCTTGTTCAGGAAACAAACCTAACGAATTGTGAGCGCGAACCTATTCACATACCAGGTTCCATTCAGCCGCATGGTTACCTGCTGGCCTTTGCTGAATCGGGTGAAATTCTGCACCTGAGCGAGAATGTAGCGCATTGGCAGGGGCAGCCGGTGCAACAGCTGGTGGGTAAATCGCTTGAAGACCTCCTGGAGCCAGGGGTGCTTATGCAGGTGAAAAATGTTTTAACCAGTCAGACAGGAAAGGGCTACTTATCTTTTAACATAAGCCGCAATGGAAAAAAAGTAGCAGCTGACGCCTTGTTGCATACCTATGCGGGCATTAACCTGCTCGAAATTGAGCCAGTGCCAGACCAGGAGCCCCTGCAAATTGATTTTAGCTTCTTCAATAACAGCATGCAAATTATGCAGGAGTGCGCCTCGCCCGAAGCCATGGCACAGGTGCTGGCTGATGAATTTCGTGAGCTTACCGGTTTTGACCGGATAATGGTTTACCGCTTTAAGGAAGACTACAGCGGAGAGGTGATTGCAGAAGCAAGGGGCTCTCTTACAGATTCCTTCCTTGGGCTGCATTTCCCTCCTTCAGATATACCCAGCCAGGCCAGGACCCTATATACGAAAAAGTTTATCCGCCAGATTCCTGATGTTGCCTATCAGGCAGTGCCGGTATATCCATTCTTGAATACAAAAAGCGGAAAACCCCTCGACCTTTCTCTGGCCTCGCTGCGCAGCGTTTCGCCGATGCACATCCAGTACCTGAAAAACATGCAGGTGCAGGCCTCCATGTCTGTATCCATTGTTAGAAACGGCCGCTTGTGGGGGCTGGTAGCCTGTCATCATTATCAGCCCCGCTTTGTGCGCTACCAAAAGCGGCAACTGTGCGAATTGCTGGCCAGGGCCTTTGCTACCATGTTGAGCGAGAAGGAAGCAATGGTTATTCGCAACTATCAGCAGCAAATTCAGGAAACTAAAACCAACCTCTTCAGAAATGTTTCTAAAGCAGGTACCCTTTCCGCCGGGCTCTACAAACAGAAGCCCGGCGTGCAGGACCTTATCCGTTGCGGTGGATGTGTTATTTCTTTTGGGGAGAAATACATCAGCCTGGGCCAGACCCCTGCAGCTGAACAGGTGAAGGAGCTGATAAAATGGTTGCAGAAAGAAGTGCATGAAGATGTTTTTTACAGCCATTCGCTGCCTTCTGTGTATCCACCCGCCAGGCAATTCCGCCATACAGGAAGCGGCATACTGGCAGTGGCTATTTCACAGGTGCAGCGGGAGTACATTATCTGGTTCAGGCCTGAGATTATCCATAATGTATCCTGGGCCGGAAGAGAGGAAAAGAGTAAGGAGCAGGTTGAAGGAGAAGAATTGCTGAGCCCGCGGAAATCATTTGAGGCCTGGACGGAGCAGGTTATGGAACAGGCAGAGCCCTGGCTGCCGCTGGAAGTGGAGGTGGCCAGGGAGCTGAGAGGCGTGCTGGTAGATGTGGTGCTTCATATAACGGGCGAGTTAAAGCTGCGGGCGGATATTCTTTCCAGGATTAACCGGGAGCTGGATACCAGTAAAAATGAACTGGATTCGTTTGCCTACATTGTGTCGCACGACTTGAAAGAACCCCTCCGGGGGATTAACAATTATGCTTCTTTTTTGCTGGAAGACTACCAGGAAAAGCTGGACCAGGACGGGAAAGCAAAGCTCCAGACCCTGATGCGTTTAAGTGACCGGATGCAGCAGCTCCTGGAGTCTTTGTTGCACTTTTCGCGCATGGGAAGGATAGAGCTCGCGCGGAAGCCGGTAGATATGGAGAAAGTCGTGGCCGGGGTACTGGATATTTTTGGTCAACAAATCGCCGGGGAGAAAGTGCGGATGGAACAGCCCGAAAGCTGGCCAACGCTTAGCTGCGATGAACTCCGGGTGTCGGAAGTGTGGATGAACTTAGTCGCCAATGCTTTAAAATATAACGATAAAGCTACAAAAGAGATTAAGCTTGGCTACCGGAAGGCTAATCCCGACGAAGTGGCCCCTTCTGGTTACGTATTTTATGTGGCAGATAACGGCATAGGAGTAGAGGCGCCTCATTACGAAGATATCTTTAATATTTTCAGGCGGCTGCACGACCGCGAGGCGTATGGGGGAGGTACCGGCGCAGGTTTAACAATTGTTAAAAAAATTGTGGAAAGACATGGGGGCGAAATATGGATAAAGTCGCGTATAGGGAAGGGAACCACTTTTTTCTTTACGCTATAAAAGCCTTTAAACGGTGGCCTGGTTGGCGACTTTTTAATTTTTAACTCTGTTTTGTTCGAAAAATGGCCTGACCTTTGTAATATTATGGACCAGAAACTTTTTCCTGGCCATAAGCGGCAGGTTATTTCCTGAGGCCAAACGGCGTTAAGATGAAGCAAGAGAAAAAACAAATACTTATAATCGACGACAACCCGGAAGACAGGGAGGTGATAAAAAGGTATCTTAAGAAAGGAAACCTGGAAGATAGTTTTTCTTACGAACTTACCGAAACCTCTACCCTTAAGGGAGCCATGGATCTTATTAAAGATCGGGTTCCGGACTGTATCTTACTGGATTATATGTTGCCCGATATTTCGGGACTGGATGCATTGCCGCTGCTCAGGAGAAAGCTGCAAAGCACCATGTGTGTTATTTTGCTCACCGGCTCCGGAAACGAAGAAATAGTTGTTCAGGCTTTTAGAAGTGGGGTAATGGACTACCTTCAAAAAGGCAACTTTATGCCGTCGGAACTGTGCCATGCAGTAGAGGTGGCCATTCATCGCAGAGAAATAAGAGAAGAGCTGAAGGAAAAACGCCAGGAGCTGCGGAAGAGCAACGAGAGCCTGAAGGAAGCAAACCAGCTGCTGCGCGAGAGGCAGCAGGAACTTATTCGCATGCAGCTCGAAACCTCCATCGCCATGGTGGATATTGAAAAGGAAAGCGAAAGGAAAAGCAGGGAGCTGGAAGATGCCAAGCAGCTGCAGTATTCTATGCTTCCGCACGTTTCTCCTGACCTGCCGCACCTGGATTTGGCCATGTCTATGAAAACCTGTGTGGAAGTAGGGGGCGACTACTACGACTATAAGCTAGATACAGACAACAACCTGACCCTTATTATCGGGGATGCTACCGGGCATGGCGTTCGTGCGGGTATTGTAGTGGCTACCGTAAAGAGCTATTTCCATACCCTTAGTTTCGATGCCTCGCCCACCGATATGATTGACAGCATTTCCAAAGGCATTCACAACCTCCAGGTGCGGAATATGTATATGGGCATAACCATTCTTAAATTCAGAAATAATACCCTCTCCATTGCTTCCTCAGGAATGCCACCACTGTACTTTTACTGTAAGACAACCGGGCAGGTCGAAGAGATTCTTATGAAGGGCTTATTCCTTGGTTCCTCTTTGCCCAGTAGACCCAAAACACGGGAGATGGAGGTGAAGCCCGGGGATTCTCTGCTGGCCATGACCGACGGGCTGCCGGAGCTTTTCAACGATAAGAAGGAGCAGCTCGATTATTCGCGTATCCAGGAGCGTTTTGCCCAGCTTGCCGGGAAGTCGGCAAAAGAAATTATTGAAGGAATGGATGCCCTGAGCCAGGAGTGGGTAAATGGCGGAGATATAAACGATGATATTGCCCTTCTGTCGCTAAAGTTTAAATAAAATTTTAAAAATAATAAAGGCTGTCCTTTTTAAACAACAGGCTGCATAGCAGGTTGACTTATAGTGCTTTAAATAAATTTTGTTTTTCACAAGAGAACAGAGATAAGGCATTTTAAACATGCAAAGAAGGCTGGGCCAGGAAAGGCGGCAGGAGAGGAAGAAACTTTTTCTCTTATCTTTGTGTCAAGGTATTATATATCACTATCAACATTAAATTTTTAAACCATGGGTAAAGCAATAGAAATTACTGATGCTAACTTTAAAGAAATAACAAATACAGATAAGCCAGTATTGGTAGACTTTTGGGCTGAATGGTGCGGTCCGTGTAAAATGATTGCGCCTGTTGTAGAAGAGCTTGCCGGTGACTACGATGGAAAAGCAGTTGTAGGTAAACTGGATGTAGACTCAAACCCCGAAATTTCAGCCAAATTTGGTATCCGGAGCATTCCAACATTGCTCGTGTTCAAGAACGGAGAAATTGTAGATAAGCAGGTAGGTGCCGTATCGAAAAACGTACTGGCTCAGAAGCTGGATGCCCAGCTTGCTTAAGCAATAAAAAATATATCAATAAAAAATCCTGCTGCAGTAAAGGTGGCAGGATTTTTTTTGCTGAAGAAAAATGGCGGGCATTGGTGCGCAACCATTTTTACACTTTTTCCGTGGAGGCGACGGTTTAAATTTTCTATTAATACAAATTATTACTCTCTTACCTTTTATGAAACTGGAAAAAAACCTTATCGCTCCTCACTTTAAACTGCAGGACATTTTCGGCCGCACGATAGATTTACAGCAGTATGCTGATAAAAAAGTTTTAGTCGCCTTCTTTCGCCATGCCGGCTGTCCATTTTGTAATTTGCGGGTACATGAACTTACCAAAGCCCACGAAATGCTAAAGGAGAAGGGCCTGGAAATGATTTTCTTTTTCGAATCGAAAGAGCGGGTGCTGTTGCGAAGCATTTTTCATAAAGAAGTTTCGCCCATTCCATTAATTTCCGATCCGGAAAAAGTTTGGTATCAAGCTTATGGATTAGAGACTTCCTGGCTTTAAGTCTGCTATAGGTATACTTTCCGGCTATGTGCAAATGTCCATGAAAGCCAAAGAAATGGATCTGCCTGCACATAACATGGCCGACGGGGAATCTATCCGTACCATGCCGGCAGAGTTTTTATTGGATAAAAGGCTGGTGGTAAAGAAATTTCATTATTCGCAAAGGATAACCGACCGCCTGCCACTGGAAGAAATAACGGCTTTTGCCGAAGATCGGGAGGTTGCAGTGATGGAAAAAGCTTACTCAATAGTAATTCCATGTTTTGCCAGCAGGCCGGCTAATCCCCACTGCGAAAACCGTAGCTTTCTTCAGGAGGTTCATTTCCGGATCAATATTAAAATTATAAGCTGAGCTGAGGTTGGCGCCTGTAAGATTTGTTTGTTCAAAAATAGCGCCGCTAAATCTGTTTGGTCAAAATGGGCGTGAGAGAGGTTGGTGCTGCTAAAGGATACTCCTTTGAGGAGCTTTGTAAAAAAGAGTTTTCGGCATGTTCTTTTTGCAAATGAAGCATAGTCGAGCAGGCAATTTTCAAAACGGACGCTAAAAAGGAAGTCGTTGCATTCGCTGAAATTTACCCCAATTAGTTTACATTCTTTAAAGGAGATGTATTCAAGGTTGTCGTTTCCCAGCTTGATATTAGCCAGATTACAACCGGTAAAGCTGGCAGTCGGTAAACTGGCATTGAGAAAAGTTGCTGTCAGATAGATCGCATTGAAGGAAAACACAGCTTTCAAATTCCCTGTTCTTTATTTTCTTTCCGGAATAGTTACTTTTTCAAAGGTTTTGTTCAAATGATTGAGTTTGTCCATTGGTAGTTTTGGCTGTTTTATAAGGAGAGTTGCAAAGTACGGTATTCTGTTTAAAGTGCAGAAAGGAAATCCGGATATGGTTTAGTTTTCAAACCTTAGCGAATGCTATTCTCGTCAGTCCCAGAGAACAATTGTCCAAGCCTCTCCATCCGGCTCCTGGTATGAGTGGTTACCTCAAAACCTACTCGACGATGGGCATTTATGGAACGCTTGTTTCTTGCGGCAATCTCTGTTACAAGAAAGGGGTATTTTTCGCGATAAGTTTTCTGTAAAAGATATATAGCTGTTCGAATACTCCTTGCCCTGTAAAGTTTGTCAACGCATACCTGCCCCATACAAGATAATTTCCCTCCATTTCTTTCCCTTATAGCTCAGCTTATCAATTTCTTTAAACATTGGAACCAGCACCGGAATGGTGTTCCTGAAGCTTTCGGGCATGGCAAGGCAATAACCGGCAAGTCTGCCTTCGCAGCGGGCAATTAAGCTCTTTGGCTTTGCTTTCATTTGCTGTAAGCAGCGCCAGGTTATGTTGCACTGTTACAAAGCCATCTTTTGCCAGCTGTTCTTGGCTGAGGTTTTTCGGAAGGTTTCCCGACTGCAGCTGCAGGATGTTCAGCAGGTCATTGACCGATTCCGCCAAAGAAACTTCCATTGTTTGTTCATAGGGGTGAAATTTATTTGCCTTTCGACAAGCTTACAAAGTGAGCTCATTCCGGTATTGGGTATTTCCGGCTGTAAGCTATCTATCAATTAACGTGAATTATGGATTAGTCTAAGGTAAATATGGGTATTCAGGAATAAAAACGGAAGGTTTTTCATCATAGAAGCAATAAGCAGTCAAAGCGGCGAGCATGTGGGCCATTAAATTGACTGGACTTCTGTGTCGGGTATGCTCTAAGTCAAAGACAGAGGTGAGGATATCATTAACAGATTCCACGACAGCTCTTTTTCTAAGCTTGAGCTTATCCTGTAAAAGCAGTAGTTTATTTTTCATATTTGCTCTGACTTTGGTGATAAGTTGAAGACCTTGCTGATAAAACTCTTCAAAAAGAGTCGTGATATACCCTTTGTCTCCAAAGCAGTGTCCTTTAAGCCCAGCAAATAAATACCTGAGCACTCCTTGGTTATTATCTGCCACATTGCCTGGAGTGAATGCAAAATTGATGATTTCACCTTTCTGGTTGATTACCAGATGGACTTTGAAACCATAAAACCATCCCATGGAGCTTTTGCCCCTTGCTGCTGCTTCATTGAAGACTTTATTGCTTTGAATCCTTCTGTTGTGCATACGGGCAGGGGTTTAGAGTCTATGATATACCAGCCTGTGTGCTTGGAAAGCAACGTTCTCCACTTTAGAAAAACATACAGCCCCGGTAGCAGGAGAGGGATTAGTGCTATAAAACGTTCATAGCTGATTAACTCTGGAAAATAGCTTCTAAGGCTAGTACTCACTTGTTGCTCATAGTAGTATTGGAAGCATTTATAACCCGAAAACTGGTAAAAGACCAGAATAGCCAGCATTTCACTATCACTCATCAATGGTTGATTATAACAGAATTCTGATATTGCGGCTGATGACTTTTCCATTCCTCAAGAACATTACAGAAATCATCAAGGCTAATGAATAGCTCTATCAATTTATTTTCTTTATCTTCACTAAGCATGGGGCTACTTGAATTTAAGCGATTAGTTGGTCGTACTTCTAATATCTTAAATCTTGTAGCCTTTTGCTATTTAAATGCATTGATTATCAATTTATTATCCCATAACTCACGTTATAATTAGGTGTCTTTTCCATATTTATATATTCAGAGCGTTAGGAAAAGGAGAAGTTCTTTTAGGGTAATGTTATAGTGAAATAACATATATTTTCAAATATATTAATAACTATCATGCTGAGATATGAATACCTTAAATACAATTTATTAATGATAAAATAATTTTTTATCCCAGAAATGCTTATTTCGAATGATTTTTTATTCTATATTTGAGAAAAGTTACGCGGGTAATAATGTGGCTGATGTCTGCCAGTTCTAGCGTCTCTTTTTTTCTTCAAGCTTTAACCATTCAATCTATCTCCCATTGGACTTCTACAAAATTTTCTTCTTAGCAACCGGTGCTATTACTGGCCTCATGGTGCTGCAGTTTTTACTTCCTAAACGGATTCTTCCATTGCTTCATAAAACGCCTGTACAGGAAGATGCCGGCTTTTTCTTTGCAAGCCATTGGGGGCTTATGTGCTTTGTTGTAGGCGGGCTTGTGGTTTATGCAGCATTCAATGAAATGTTCCGAATTCCGATCCTACTGGCAGCTGCCATTGAAAAGGCTGGCCTGATTGCCATTATTGTAAAAAACCGCGAAAACAGCTTTTACAAAAACATGGCTTCTACAGCTGTTTTTGACGGGCTTTGTGTCCTTGTGTATTTCTACTACATCTTAACCAATATTTAAATGCAGGTTCAAGCCCTCGGAAAGCCAAAGTGGAAGAAGTTTCAGCAGAAAAACTGTCTACAGAAAAGTTTGCTTTTATCATTCACTTCAGAAACGATATTCGGGAAGATTTGAAGCTTTACTGGAAGCCCCTTAAAATGGTTCCGGAAAAGTTCTATCAAAAGCTTTTTTACAACTATTCCATTCCTTCTAAAAAATGGAGTGTTATAAAAGATTCATTTAATAACAGCGAATTCGGGAGGAATGAAATTCTTCCGCTGAATGCCGAAATGCTCATTGAAATGGGTACGAAAAAGGTAAGTGACCGGGTAAATAAGGTGCTGGACAAGCTGGTGGATAAAGGCTATACCATAGCAGGCCTTGGTGCTCTTACCTCTCCGCTTACCCAGGGCGGAAAAAGCCTGCAGGACAGAAAAGACATTGGCATTACCAATGGCAACACCTTTACGGCCGTAATTCTGAACCATGGAGTACGTAAGCTGGTTTCCCGCAATCCTGCTTTGGAAAATCATCATGCTATTATTGGGGCTTCGGGCAGCGTAGGTTCCTGTCTGGCAAAATTAATTGTAAAAGAGGGTACCGCTAAAAAGCTTTTGCTGGTAGCCCGTCAGCTTAATAAACTGGAAGTGCTTAAGGAAGAATTGATTGCAATTAATCCCTCTGTAGAGGTGGAAGTTTCGGCCAGGATGGAGGACATTCAGGAATGCGACCTGATTAGTTTGCTGACAGCAAGCGCAGACAATTTGATGAAGCCGGAATATTTGAAAAAGGGAGCGGTAATCCTGGACGGAACTCAACCCCGGAACACATCACCTGCTTTGTTGGAGGAGCGACCTGATATTATGATTATCGATGGTGGGATTGCCTATGTACCAGGTATTGCCTTAAACAAAGGCGGTTTTGGGTTGCCTAAACATCATTATTTTGCCTGCTTTTCAGAAACAGCGCTGCTGGCTATTGCCGGGCATAAAGGACATTTTTGCCTGGGTTACCCCAGTCTGGAGCAAGCAGAATATATTGAGGCACTGGCCTTAAAACACAGCAGGTATGGCTTTGTGCTGTCGGAGTTCAGCTCCTTTGGAGCAGTATTAACGGATTCAATTTACGCCAACTAAAACCAAGAGCAATATGAGCAAAAGAATTGTACTGTTAGGATGTGGCTATACCTCTGTCTGGTGCTACAAATTTCTTCGCAAAAATGCAGGTAGTTTAATAAGAAAAGGTGCTGTAGAAATAGTTTTGCTGTCAGATACAGATTATCATGCTTTTCATGGTTTTACAGGCGAATTTTTGAGCGGATTTTTGTCACTCGATTTTCATAAAACGTTCTACCAGGAAGTGATGGAGAATGCGCGTTTTATACGGGGGCGGGTAGTCCAGATAAACCAGCAAAGCCAGGAAATTATTTATGAGGTAGCAGATGGTGCAGGCTTTGACTCTCTTGCCTACGACGAATTAGTAGTCGGTATTGGCTCCACCGATAAGGAAGATACGGTAAAAGGAATGGGTACCTACAGCCTTGGGGTAAAAAAGATTGGTGCTCTGGAAGAATGCCGGGAAAAGGTACTTCATTCCCTGCAGATGGCGACCCAGGCAGAAAGCCGGGAGGAGAGGAAAAAGTACCTGACTTTTGCAGTAGTTGGTGGTGGGTTTGCTGCAGCCGAAATTTGCGGTAACCTTCAGGAATATCTGGAGAAGCTAAGTCCGCATTTTCCTGCTAAAGTAATTCGGGTATTCTCTTTACCTCATCCACTCTGGCGAAGAATTTATGCCACAGGTAAAAAAGTCCTATGGTTTAATGCGTCGCTACAGCAAAAGGGTAATTGAAAAGGCTGGCATCAAGGTTTTATCGAATGTTCGCCTTCAGGAAATCAAGGAAGATGGCCTTGTGCTGGACAATGGGCAGCTAATTGCAACGGTCGTACCAATTTGTGCCATAGGCCAAAAGGTGCTGCCATTAAAATCCGAAATACCTTTTGCATTGTCCTCGGAAGGTACTATCATAGCAGATGCGCAGCTTAGGGCAGAGGGTTTTGATAATGTGTGGGTTGGTGGAGATGTTGCCCATGTAAAAAGACCTTACTTTGAAGGCGATTGCCGTAAAGATGCACTTTGGGCGATAAAGCAGGGATCCAGAATAGGAAAAAATATTGCCCGCAAGTTAAAAGGAAAGCAGCCGGGTAAATTTGCTTATCCGGGTTTAGGGCAAACCGCTGCTTTTGGCGGAACCAAAGCAATCATGGAGCTGTACGGTCTTCAGTTTATAGGCCCGCTGGCCTGGCTGAGCAGGATAGGCTTTTTCCTCTACTTTATGCCTACCCGCAAGAAAGCAATGAAGGCATTTGTTAATTTATTTATTGAGCGGGAACTTTTTCCTAAAGGGTATGTTCTTACTGAAAAGAAGGAAGTCGTACCTGTTGTGAAGGAAGTAGCTTAGCCTTTGAACCTTTAAAAAGTTGATACCGGCCTGATTTTAAGCATATTAAAATCAGGCCAACTCTTTTTAAAAAGTAAGGCGGGTAGCTCATTTTAATCAGCCTGCCATTTGCAGTCAAATCTTAATTCGCACCCAATAAGGCCGTTAAACCAGGGATTTTTTACTCCATTTAGGGCTGGTTTCTTTCGCAATCCAAAGCAAGCGCCTGAAGCCATCTATGCCGGCCATAAGCTGATTTCCACTGTTTTACCGGTGGCAAGGCCCCCTGAACTGGCAGTAGCCACATTTATTTAAATCCGCTGTTTGATCAAATGGCTGGTCCGGATGAAAGATTTCTTCCAGCAGGCCCTGCAGGTTAATTGTAAACTCGCTTGCCAGCGGTTTAAAGTCATGAACCGGTTCGTATTTGTTTTTCTCTTTCTGTATTTCAAGCTTCAGATCAAACCCTTTATTGAAAAGCTCCTTGCTGTTGTAAAGGCCCGGAATGATGCGCCCCTCTTCCTGCGGGTATTTATTTTGGTAGAGCAGGCCGTAAAAGAGCGTTTGCATGGCCGCTTTATTGCGCTTTGGATCTTCCCGGTCAAAGAGCGATGGAATGCTGATAAAGCGTTTCGTGTCTTTGCCGGTTTTATAATCGATTACCCGCACCTTGTCTTCTTTACGGTCTACCCGGTCAATAATTCCTTTCAGGCCAATGGTAAATGCTTCTCCATTTGGTTGTATAGGGAGGTTAAGCTTAAATCCGCTACTTTCATTTGAATCGGAAGCACTGTCATCATCGGCTTCGAGAGAGATAATTTCGAAGGGAGCATAATGCTGGTCACAGTTCAGAATAGCGAAAATAAACTTCCGCACCACCGAGCGCACGATCAGGTTTTTTCCTTCAAAGTCAAAAGCTTCTGTTTCGCCATAATGCTCCGAAAAGGTTTTGTCTATCACCCGTTCTGCCAGCTGCTTCAGGCGAGGGAAATCTTCCGGCTCAACCAGCGGGCGGCCTTCCTGCTGCATAAATTCTTTATACACCAGCTCCATGCTGCGGTGCAGGATATTTCCAAAAACCATGGCGTTTACCTCTTCCTGTACCTCGTCGGCCTCGCTGATGCCTGCGACATATTTAAAATAAAAGCGCAGGCGGCAGTCGAGGTAAGTATTGAGGGCCGATGGGGTAAGGCGGCTGTACGAAGCATTTTTTTGTACTACGTACTTCTGCAATATCTTCAGTACTTCGGGCGATTTGGCTATTTCAACAGGAAGGCTCCTCGCCAGCTGGGCCTGGTTGGAGAGTACCTGCCGGTGCACAGGCAGGCCCGATTCAAACAGCAGCTGATAGAGGTAACGGCTCATTTCGCCGTTCATGTTAAAACCCGTTTCGGTATTGTAGAAGATATGGACATTTTTTGCCCGCTGTATCATGCTAAAGAAGATATAGGCATAAATGGAATCTTCCCGCTCGGAGGTAGGCAGGCCATAACCCCGGCGCAGGTTGTAGGGGATAAAGGAATTGTGCCCCGGGGCAGGAGGGAAACTTCCCTCGTTGGTGCTCAGGATAAAGAGGTTTTCGAAGTCGAGGTTACGGGTTTCAAGTACCCCCATGAGCTGCAAACCACGGAGCGGCTCTCCGCTAAAGGGGAGGCGCAGGTTCATAATTATTTGCCGGAACAGCTTTAAAAAAACCGGTAGGCTCAGCTCCACACTCTGCTGGCCAATGAGTTCCCGCAGTCGTTTGAGCTGGGTAAAGAACTGGTAAATATATTCCTGTTCCAGGGTAGGCTGCTCATAATTTTCTTCGTCGATGCTGCTGTTAATGGCCATCAGGATATCGAGCAGGTAGTCGAAAGCATCATTTACCTTCTCTACCTTCCGGAAAATAGCGGGGTACAGCTGTTGGTCTTTGTCCAGGCTGGCAGCGGTGAGGTACACCTTGTTGCGCTTTTCAATCTGCTCAATATTTTTCTTGGCCAGCCTGGCATTAAAGTAATACACATAGGGGTGGCGCAGTATGGAAAGTACCCGCCGGTAATGAAAAGCAGGTGTTTTACCACTGCTGCGAAGGCTTTGCTGCAGGTCGAGCAGGGTTTCCATGAGGCTGTAAAGCGGGGTGTTGCGCAGCGGGTAGCCCATGGTTACATTTATGCGGTCAATGGCAATTTTTTCGCCATTGGGCAGCTCGAAATGGTCGGGAATGGCATGCAGGGCAGGAAAGAGCATATGCTCCTCTGGAAGTACCACGGCCGTTTTTTCAAGGCTAATGGTGTTTTGCTGCTGTAAACAATCGAGCAGCTTTTCGCCCATGGCTTTGGTTTGCCCCACTTCCAGCGGAACGCCTATAAATTCGATATGCTTTTTTACTGCCGGGTTTTGCAGGTAGCTTTTATAGGGCTGGCGGAAGGTCTGGCCCAGTACTTTATGGTTGGCATAGGCCCGCAGGAAACTGCCCGCTTCCTGTCGCTCGTCGAGCATATAATACGCATCGACATTCCAGTACACCAGCGAACCTTCGTGCTTTACGAAATATTCCATTATTTTTTCTTCAGCCGGGGTAAGCGCATCAAAGCCGGCAAAAATTACCTGCTTGTGCTGGTGCGTGAGCTCGCCGGCAATCGCTTTTTCTGCTACCTCCCGGTGGATGAGCCCTTCATAGCCAATGCCTTCTTTTTCGAGCATGCTGCGAAAGCGCTGGTAGGTTTCCAGTAGGATTTCCCAGATGGCAATAAACTCGTTCTGGTGACGGCTCCTTTCGGTGCCAAAGCTTTCCCAGAAGGAACGGATGGCCTCGATTTGCTCAGGCAGGAGATAATCGAGCGAGGTGTCCAGCTCTTTTAGCTGGGTAATGTTGGTAAAGAGCAGCCTTGCATCGGCCAGGTACTTATCGACCGTATCGAAGTCGGAGAGGAGCATTTCGCCCCAGAAGAAGAACTTGTCGAAGCTTTCTTCGGTAGAGGCCAGGGCTTTGTATATCCGGAAAAGCTCAAACACCAGGAAGGAGGTATCGGCCTGGCGGGTGGTGCTCAGGCTGCGGATAAAACCTTCGATGGGTAGTACCGCCGGCGACCAAACCGGCGACTGAATTTTCGCCGCCAGGTACTTTTGAAAGAACAGGCCAGCCCGTTTATTTGGAAATACAAATACCAGCTCATCCAGTTGCGAAGGAAAAGTTGCGGCAATTTCTTCTGCCAGTTCTTCCAGGAATGGTTTCATCTTAATGTCCTCTTCTATTGTCTTCTTCATTCTTTAAATTCAGCCAGGTTATGGCACCTCTATTGGATGCCAGTGTACAATGACAGCAGCCAGTTTGAGCCGTGGGGCCTGGAGTTTCCTGTCATACTAAGTTAGCGGGGAGGCCCCAATGCCGACGCGGCAATCCCTCCGCTACGGTCCACCAGCATCGCCTGCTTTGGCTGTTATATCAGCTATACAGGCGGGAGTTTTATGCGCTTCACTGCTTAATAGCCAACAGATTGCCGCGCCTGCACGGCCCTATCGGCCTTAGGGCCTTCCGGACAGTTCAGGCTCGCAATGACAGCGTTTTATTGGCTCCTTTGCTACAATGACAGCTGTTTTACAATTCCTCAATCAAATCCTTCCACTCCGGATTAATGCTTTCAATTAAATTTACTTTTTTCTTCCGGGAGCCGGCTTTTATTTGCTTCTCCCGTGCAATTGCCTCCTCAATATGAGCATACCTTTCGAAGTACAGCAGTTTTTCTATATTGTAGCGGGCAGTAAAGGCTTTTTTATTCGTCTTATGCTTATGTTCCCACAGCCGATTGTCCAAATCATTCGTTACCCGGTATAAAGTACTGTATTGTTTTTATTGGTAATGATGTAGACAAAGTAGTTGTGGTCTTTCATTTTTTTCCTTTGTTGCTAAGTATAGCGGAGCTTCAAACTTCCTGTCATTGCGAGGAGCGAAGCTTTGCGGAGCGACGTGGCAATCTGCCTGCTACTGTCTACCATATAAGCCTGTTTTTCCTGTATTGCCGGCTACAAGGGCAGGAGCTTAACCAGCCTTTCTGTTTAATAGAGAGAGATTGCCACGTCGTGCCTCCTCGCAATGACAGGTAATTTGTCGGCTTAATGACTACTATTTTCCCTCCTCAAACCACTTCTATCAGCTCCCCTGTATCCAGGTAGAGCAGGTAGCCTTTAACCTCTTCATATTGCATGCCTTGGAGGAGCCGGGTATACAGCTTTACCCGCTTTTGATGCTCTTCCAGCTGCTCGCCAATTTTAAAATCAATGGCAATGGCTTTTTTGTCGCGCGTAAGCACCCGGTCGGGCCGCGTAATGAAGCCCTCTTTTACCAGGATAGGCAGGGAGGTGCGCACCTGCCACTGCTTGCTAAACCAGTCAGCAATTTCAGGTCGTTCAAACAGCGCCTCTATTTTTTGCTGAACAACGAGCTGCTCGTCACGGCTGATGAGCCCTTCGAAATACACCTCGTCGAGCACCTCCTGCAAGTCTTCCCTGTGCTCTACCTTGGCCAGGATGGTATGAATGGTCTGGTTCCAGTTAAGGGCGGCGGCATTTTCGCCGGCTTTGGTGTAGGTAAGGCTGCCACTTCTTTTCTTCACTGCCAGGCGGTTTCTCCAGCGCTGGCTAAAATAATGTTTTAGAGAAATCTGTTTTACTTCGCTGCTTTCCTCTTTTTGCTTTGCCTGTTCCAGCTGGCCCAGCAGAAAGGTGTGGGTAGCAGCCTGCCAGTATTCAGAGAACTCCAGCTCGTTTACGGCCAGCTTCACCGGCTCCTGGGCAATGGCGGTTTGTTCGCTTAGCAGGCGGTAGAGCAGGCCATTGATTTCTCCTCCTTTGGCCAGTCCCGATTTTTTTTCAAAGCCCGGGAGGGGCAACCAGGCATACAAGGCTTCTTCTGCCCGGGTAAAGGCAACGTACAACAGGTTCAGGTTGTCGAGGTACGGCTTTCATCAGCTCCCGGCAGTACGCCTGCCGGAAAATGGTGTCTTTCAGGCTCGCCGGTATATTTCATGCGGCACTGCACTCCATTTGTTAATAGGGTTCGTGCTCCGCTTCGCGCCCAGAGGATGTTGTTGTACTGCATGTCGGGCGTCAAGCTTCCAGTTGCAGTAGGGCATTATCACCGCCGGAAACTGCAGGCCCTTGGTTTTGTGAATGGTGTAAATGCGGATGGCATCGAGCGCATTCGCTCACCTGCACCGAGCGTTTGTGCCGGTTTCTTCCCACCATTCAAAAAGCTGTCGATATCGCCGGTTTCGGTTCCTTGGTAAAGCTGAGCACCGCATCCTGAAAAGCCTGCAGGTAGGCCCATTCGTCCTTAATCTTAGTGAGCTCGAAAATTCAGGATCAGGTTTTCTATCAGCTCGTAAAGCGGAAGCTTATTCAGGTAAGGCCGCTTTTCGAGGAAGCCTTCGGCAGATGCTGTTCGTACTTTTTTCCTCGCTTTCGCGGGAGCCAGCTGCCGGAAGAGGTCGTGGCTAGGTGCCAGATCTTCTTTCCCTAAAATGTGCCGCGGTAATCGTGCATCATGCTGGCGCGGGCAACCACATCCTGCGCGGTTATTCATGTAGCGCAGGCATGTTCAGCAGCAGCACCACCGAGCCGCACTGTCGAGAAAAGCGATTCATTGGACACCACCCGGTAGTGGTAGGGACTGTCCGGCTGGTTTATCGTCCTGTGCCTCCATCAGCGCATCGGCCAGTTCCTTGCCTTCGCCCTTGGTGCGCACCAGCAGGGCAATATCTTTCAGGCGGTATCCCTTTGTCCTGCAGTTGTTCAACCGTGCGCAGGAGGTCCTGCCGTGGCCTGGGCTCTCCAGCCTCGCCTCTGTTTCTTCATCGTCCTCCTCCTCAGAGGCGCCGCTCTTATCCAGAAACTGGATGTGAATATGCCCGCAGCGGGCGTTGGGAAGTTTTACCTGCCGGGAAATGCTGAAAAACATCTTTATAAGCTTCGGCAATATCTGGCGGGCTTCGAAGTTGAGTACCTGCTCCTCGGCTTCATCCTGAATGTCGGCTACCTTTTCAAGGTAAAGCTCCTGCACAGCTTCAGCAGCATGGAAGAAGACCTGGTTGTTAAAAGAAATGACTTCGCGACAGCTGCGCCAGTTGTGGCTCAGCTCCACATTGGCGGTTTGTTCGCGGCCAATGTCGAGCTCTATCTGGTTGAGCAAAAGCTGCCAGTCGCCGCCCCGCCAGCGATAAATGCTTTGCTTGGTATCGCCCACCACCAGGTTGTAGTTGCCGGCGGCCACACTGTTTGCTACCAGGGGCCTAAAGTTCTCCCACTGAAAGCCGCTGGTATCCTGAAACTCGTCGATGAGAAAATGGCTGGTAGCTGCTGCCAGTTTTTTCGTAGATGAAAGGGGCATCATTTTCGCCGATAATATCGCGCAGGAAAACGGCGGCATCGGAAATGAGCATCAGGTCGTGGTCTTCGCGGTACTGCCGGAGCTTATCGGTTATGCTGGCAAGTATGCCAAAGGTGTACACGAAACGGAGTACCTGTCTGGCAGTGTTGTATTTGGTGTATTCCTGCTCGTAAAGCGACAGGGCCTGCTGTAGTTTTTCATTCAGGCCGCCACTGAGTGCGGCCGTTTCTATGAGCGTCTTTTTTCGCTGAGGTTTTTGTATACCACTTTTCCACGGTATGCAAGGCTCCAAGGGCACGTGCACCGGGTTCGTACTTTCCTTTTTCGGGCAGGATGTTCAGAAAGTAACCGGCCACGCCGGAGGCGCCGGAGCTAAAATCGTTAACTGCAGGCCGTAATCGTCCATTATTTGAAGGGCCTCTTCGCCTATGGTCTTCATCTGCTGTTCGAAGCCCTGTCGCAGCTCTTTCAGATGTTTCAGGAAGTGCCCAAACCTATCCGGGTCGCGGGCAATGTCCTGCAGTTTTTTCGTGCCGCTTAAAATCTTCGCTAAATATTTCGCTGGCCAGGTTTTTAATATCCTGCCGGATGTCCCAGGTGTAGCCTTCCTCTACCCGGTCGGTAGCATACTGCGATCAGCCAGTCAGCAGCTCGCTTATCTCGCCACATCTTTTAGCAGCAGGTCCATTAAATCGTCGAGCACTTTTTCCTGCTCCAGCTCTACCTTAAAGCCGGCCTGAAGCCCACCTCTCTGGCAAAGGCGCGGATAACCTTCTGGAAGAAGCTGTCGATGGTGCTAACGGCAAAGTAGGAGTAATTATGCAGAATGGCCGAAAGCACCTGTTGGGCGCGGTGCTGTAAATCATTAGCTGATAAGCCTGTGGCTTCCATTAGCTCGCCTGCATAGGAGCCGCTGTGCCCTCGGCTAAATCGTGCAGGGTTTCCACAATGCGGGTTTTCATTTCCTGCGTCGCCTTGTTGGTGAAGGTTACAGCCAGAATGCTACCGGAAATACTGCGGAGCCCGCAGGGCCAGAGTCAGGTATTCGCGGGTAAGGGTATAGGTTTTACCGATCCCGCCGAGGAGCGGTAAATAACAAAGTTTTTAGGTGTATCGGGGGTGTCGGGAAAAAGGCTGCCTTGCATACTTTCGAAGATACGCAATTTACAGCAAATGGAGAAAGGGCCGCTACCTTCTGTAAACAGAAACTTTCAGGTCCTGCAGCGGAATAGAAAACAAAATGAAGCAGCTGCTTATTTAGATTATCGCCTGCGCCAGGGCCGCTTTACTGGCAGCTGTAAGGCAAATTTAGAGAGCAGCCTGGTGCTTCGCCAAATAAAAATGTAGAAAATAAAAATTAGGGAGAAAAGTTAAAAGGGTTCGCATGCGCGTTAAAACCCTTCTCTGCTCAGCTTATTATTTATAGAAATTAAATTGGACGAACACAAGAGGGAGTTTTTAAAGGTTTTCCTCAATTTTATTTTTGTAGGTATCGTACATTTCATCAAAATCGATAACTGCCGTAAAGTTTTCAATTACTTCGCCCTCTGAGTTTACCAGCATGTGCGTGGTACTTGCGGCCACTCCAAAAAGCTCTTTGGTATTGGTTTTTGTGCCGGTAGGGATGAGTTCGTAACCAAAAGATCCCTTTTCTTTCAGGTATGCCTTTACCTCCTTCTCCGAAGAGGAGACAAAGCTGATAAAGGAAACGTCTGGGTTTTCCTTAAATTCCTGCTGCAGTTTACGCAGGTAATCTTCCTCTGCCGGAAAGGCTCCACAGCCTACAAACCAGAAGTGCAGCACATACAACTTTTTGTTCCCTTCCGGCAGCCTGATGATTTTGCCATCAATGGTGGTAAACTCTCTGGCAGGGAGTGTGGAACCCACTGCGGGCCCGGTAAAGTTAGTGGTGGCAGCCAGCCATTCTATGGCATGTTCCTCTTCTGTTGAGTAGGAGATATCCTGGGCAGAAGCCAGAAAAAAGGAGCATGAGAGCAGGAGGGTAAACAGGTATTTCACTTTCATGATAAACAGGTTGGTGCTGGCCATCAGCTTATTTTCGATGAATAAAGGAAGTTGCCGGAAGAAGATATTATTGTTTTTGGTAAAGTCTTTCCTCTTTACGTCCAGTGCCTGATTAAGTTTCTCTTTTGTTAAAAATAAAACAATATACGGAGCAGAAAAAAGAGCCGGTGGTTCAGGTAATGATAAGATAGTGAAGAGATGAAAATTTAGCGCTTATTGTGAGGGAATGCGTTGGCGGGTTTTCCTTTTAAAAAAACGCTTAATCTTTTATTTCGGGTTCAGGGGCTTGTACAAGAAGCGTTTCTGAAAATCCTGTTATTCTCACTTCCTGCAGGTATTAAATTTTCAGGCTGTTTCTTCATACCGACCGTAAAGCTAGTTAACAAAGGAGGTGATTGGTAGTTGCAATTATTATTGGATTATTTTTATAAACTTAATTTTTTAGCTATGAAAGCAGTAAGATACCATATGCCTAAAGTGATGCAGGTAGATAATGTGCCTGATCCTACTATACAACACCAGCGCGACGCGATTATAAAGGTAACGAGTACGGCCATTTGCGGGTCGGATTTGCATATTTACAATGGCAAGATTCCGCAGATTGAAAATATGATTGTTGGCCATGAGTTTATGGGGGAGGTAGTGGAAACCGGCAGAGATGTTAAAAACATCAAAAAAGGAGATCGCGTAGTGGTGCCATTTCCTATTAGTTGCGGACAATGCTATTTCTGCCAGCACGATTTACACCCGCACTGCGAAAACTCCAACGATAAGCACTATGGTCCGGAGGGAGGACTGCTTGACCAGAAAGGAGCTGCTCTTTTTGGCTATACCAATCTGTATGGTGGCTACGATGGCGGACAGGCAGAGTATGTGCGCGTACCTTATGCGGATGTAGGACCACGGGTGGTGCCGGATAATTTAAGCGATAACCAGGCGCTCTTTCTTACCGATATTTTTCCAACAGGCTATATTGCCGTTGACTGGGCTAATTTAAAAGGTGGCGAAACCGTAGTGGTATTCGGTTGTGGTCCGGTAGGCATTATGGCTCAGAAATCCGCCTGGCTCCAGGGTGCCCAACGGGTAATTGGCGTGGATATTCAGCCTTACCGCCTGGAGCGGGCAAAAAAGGTGGCAAAATCCGAAGTGATAAATGCAGCAGAAGAAGATGTGATAGAAATTGTACGCCAGCTAACCGGCGGCCGGGGGGCCGATGTTTGCATTGATGCTGTAGGAATGGAGGCCGACCGTTCCGTGCTGGAAAAGGTGCTCAACACGGTAAGAATGCAGGCAGGTACGACCAATGTGCTGGAAAACTGCTTTAGCGCCGTGCGCCGGGGAGGTGTCGTATCAGTGGTAGGAGTATATGGTTCTTATTATGATAAATTCCCGCTCGGTCAGTTTTTCGACAAAGGTCTTACCATGCGGGCAGGACAGGCCCCGGTGCAGGCATACATCGATAAACTGCTTGAGCTGGTAAAACAGGAAAGAATTGTTCTGGACGATATAATTACGCATCAGCTACCGCTTGAGGAAGCACCGCATGCCTATAAAATCTTCAACAATAAAGAAGATGACTGTTTAAAAGTCGTGCTTAAGCCTTAAAAATTGCTTGCAAAAGGCCAATTTTTTGGCAGATACACCGTTACTTTAACAGGTTAAAAGAAGAAAGGATAACTTCTGGTTGTACTCTTTCTGTTTGAGAGATTTTAATCCTGTATTTTAGGAAGAATCCCTGCTGCTGAGCTCTTGGCGGGGATTCTTTTTTTTGAAGACTTCCTTTAGAAGCCGGCAAAGTTTGTTTGTATGGGGTTAGCTCCCGTCTTTTGCCTGTAATTTTACAGAGGAATCTCCCAGCACGTCCTGGAGATATACCGTTTTAATTAGTACCATGGAAAGGACCAGCAGGGGTACAGTAAGGATAATGCCAAAAAGGCCGGCCGCAATTCCAAAGAGCACCTGCCCCAGAAGGATAAATGCAGGCGGAATAGCTACCTGGTGATTCTGAATAAGAGGGAGTAAAAGATTGCTTTCTATCAGCTGGATACCATTGTACAGGAAAAAAACATACAATACTGTTTGTGGACCCTGCAGGTAGGCTAAAAGCAGGGCCGGAATTTGTGCGATGATAGGGCCCAGGTTGGGAATGAAGGACAAAAGGCCAGCCATAATTCCTAAAGTTAAAGCCAGGGGTACGCCCAGGAACCACAACCCAAGGGTGGTTAAAACAGCCACAACAAACATATCGAACAGCTTACCTGCCAGCCAGCTTTTAAGGGTTAAGTACTGGTAGGTAAGTACCTGGCCTGCTCGCTTTCGTCTGCTTTTAGGAAACAGGCACACAATAAGGCTTTTATAAAGGTGTGGGCTCGCCAGCAGGAAGAACCCAACAACAATAATAATGAACACATCACCCAGCAACCCAAAGACCGAGGTAAATAAACTACCCGCCAGGCTTTGGACAGAGCCTTTGCCTTTGGTAAGCAACTGTTCCGGATGCTGTAATTCCTCTACTATTCTTTCTCCCATCGGGAGATGTTTTATTTGCTGTTTAACTTCTTCAATGGCCTGTGGAATTTGCTGCTGGAATTCCTGAATTTGCTTGCTTAGGCTGGGAAAAATAAGCCACCCCAGGCCAGCAATTACGGCAAGAATAAAAACCACAGAAATAAAAGTGGCCCATTTCCGGCCCATATTTGTTTTTTCACAAATCCAATCGGCAACACCTCTGAAAAGAACCGCCCACAAAGTAGCCGCCAAAGCAAGTAAAAAAACCTGGAAGGTCTTTAGAAAAAGTTCATACATTCCCAGGGCGGCAAACACCAGAAAAATTGCAACTACCAGTTTTACCATAAAGCCTTTGTCGAGGTAGGGCGATTTTTCAATAGTGCTTTGGCTGTCTTTCATAGATCGGGTAAGTGGTTTAATGAAGAACGCTTACACAAAGAAGCAGGCACAAAAAGCACCTGAGTGAAGGGGACAACATTTTGCCAACCTTAGCGGTTTTTGGCTATCAGTTGGCTTAAAACATCGTAGAATTCTTCTTCAATATCTTTTTGTAATAGGTTCAGCTGGTCGTTTAACTTGTTTTCTATAGCTTCTTTTTCAGGTAGCGCGCTGTTACGGATCAGGCCTTTTAATTCAATCTGGTTTTTTAAAACCTCCTCCAGGTAGCGGCCATTTCGGATGGAATATTGTAGCAGGGTAGCCAGAAAGGCCCCCATATCTACATTATAATCACCACCCAGGTTGTTTAAAATATCATCTATATCTTCCATGACTGATTATTGCTTGTTAGTAGCCACTAAAGTAGCTAATTTCCAAGCCACCACAGCGCGAACTTATGCCGTTTGGGTATTGAATAGCGAGAAAAAAGCTTTTTATGTAGTATATATAACACCTTGGCCTTGGGGCATTGTTTAAAAAAAAAGCGCCTGCGGGATTTAAAAAGAGGCAGGGGAATGTAAAAAATTAGGCTACTGTTTAAGTGATAGAGGTTAAGTGCCTGGTTTTCAGGTTTCGTGTAGCGCTATGGGCAGTTCATCCTGATCTTCAAAAAATGTAAAGTATCTTCTGAAAAATTCATGCGCCCGGCTAGGTTCTGCTTTTAGCATCTGTTTTACCAGAGCAACTACACTTTCCTCTACTGAGTTTACTGCCAAAGAAAGGTACCGGCCTTCCATTGCTTCGGGCCTGGTGGGGAGGTGATTCAGGAAAAAAAGGCTCGATGAGGTACTGGCCATTCAGGGCCGGGTCGGGCTTAAACCACTGGCGGTTTTCACGGTACACTTCCTAAACAACTATGATATGGAGTACTTCAGTCTAGGCTGTGTCTGATGAATCAAAATTTGCTGTTTTGCTTAGGAAGCATCTTTCCATTAAGATAATTCTTAGAAACTTCAAGCTAGGAAGGATTTCTCCTGCCGTCGAAATGACAAAATTAGCGTGAAAGGCATTCCTCAGGCATAGGCCAGAATGCTTTAGAGCGCGTTTAGTCTGAGCAGAGGAGGACAATAGGAACCTCTTTGAGTTGAAGCATGGAGAAAGGATTTCAGGCAGCAGTTATTTTTACGGAGGTCATGGAAATAGCGCCCATCAGGGTTTCGTCGTTGAAAATAGTGGCCGCTTCATTTTTTTGCTGCAGTCCCAGAATGTAAAGCAACGGCAGGTAATGCTCAGGCGAGGGGATGGATAGCTGCACCGACTTTCCAAGCGCTTCGTAATTGACCAGTTGCTGATGGTTGGCGGAAAGGATGCTGCTTTTAAAAATTGAGTTGGCTTCTTCTGCCCAGTCGTAGCCTCCGCTGGTCATTTGCCAGTTAAGTACCCGCAGGTTGTGCACCATATTGCCACTGCCGATAATAAGCACCCCTTTTTTGCGCAAATCGGCCAGCTCGCCAGCCAGTTCATAATGCCAGGGAGCTGCTTTGGTGTAATTAATACTTAGCTGCAAAACGGGCACGTCGGCGGCAGGGTAGAGGTGCTTAAGAATACTCCAGCAGCCATGGTCCAGGCCCCATTCGTGGGTGTCGGGTTCCACATTGGTTGAGCTGATTAAATTCATTGTTTCCTCTGCCAGCTGCGGGTTGCCGGGGGCAGGGTATTGTACATTGAACAGTGCTTGTGGAAAGCCACCAAAGTCATGGATGGTTTTTGGCTTTTCCATGGCAGTTACAAAGGTGCCGCGGGTTTCCCAATGGGCCGAAATGCAGAGGATAGCGGAAGGTTTAGGCAGCTCCCGTCCCAGCTCCTTCCATTTTTTAGCAAAAGCATTATCTTCCAGGGCATTCATTGGGCTGCCATGCCCGATAAATAACAAAGGCATTAAATGCCCCTGCCTGGGCAGGGTTTTAGCGAGATCCTTAAGGGCTTGGGTAGAATTCATTATTTACTTCAGTTATAATTGTATCCGGCTTTAACCTGCCGAAGGCACTGCCTGTTTGCGGGCAGCCTTACGGCGAATGAGGAGGGCCGTTAAAGCAATAAATGCGCTTCCGGCCATACAAAGGGCCATAGGAGCGGGGGTGCCATTATGTAAAATACTTACCAATGCAGAGGCCAGTGCTCCGGCTACCATCTGGAAACTGCCCAGCAAAGCAGAGGCACTGCCTACATATCGGGTAAAAGGCTCTAAAGCAAGGGCAGTAGTATTTGGCGCAAGAAAGCCCAGAAAAAACAGGGAAGAAAAGATAAGACTAAGGGTACTGTAGGCGTTCAGGAGTTCAAAAACGCTGCCCACAGCCAACAAGCCTGTGGTTATGCCTAAGCAAATACCGCTGCGCAAAGCAACCTGTGCGGAGCTTCTTTTCCGTAACCAAAGGCGGTTTAACTGGCTGCCGGCAATAAAGCCAAAGGCATTCAGGCCGAAGAGCCAGCCGTAAAGCGTTTCGTTTAATCCAAAGTATTCCATAAACACAAAAGGCGATCCTGCTATATAGGAGAACATTCCGGCAAAAGAAATACTACCGGCCACGGCATAGCTGAGGAAAGAGGGTTCCTTAAATACCTGTGCATATTCTTTTGCCACTTTGCCCGGTTTTAAAGAAACCCCCGGGTCGGGCTGCCTGCTTTCGGGTAATAACTGGCGTGTCATAAGCAGGAGAAGGCCGGCAATAACTGCCAGCAGGTAAAAGATTGCCCGCCAGCCCAGGGTTGCGGTAATATAACCTCCCAGGGTAGGGGCAATAATAGGCGCCACCCCCATTACCAGAATAAGAGAAGAGAACACCCTGGCAGTTTCGTTGGCAGGGAACAAATCGCGCACAATTGCCCGGCCTGCCACCATGCCCACACAGCCACCAAATGCCAGAAGAAAGCGCAGGCCAATGAGCCAGTCGACCGTTGGAGACAGGGCGCAACCGATGGCCGTAAGCAGGTAAATAAGCAAGCCCACTGCCAGGGGTTTTTTACGTCCGTAGCGGTCAATGAGCGGCCCATAAATAATCTGGCCGATAGAAATACCAATAAAATAGCTGGTTAGGGAAAGGCCTACCTGCGAAATGGAGGTGTTTAAATCCGCTGCAATGGCAGGAAAGCCTGGCAGGTACATATCGATCGAAAACGGGCCAAGGGCAGCCAGGGCACCCAGGGTTAATATTATCGTTCTTTTTTGTTTCTGATTCACGTGTTGTAATTCGTTTATTTAATGCATTCAACCAGTGGCAAACACCGCAGTTAAAAGAGTATGCTTTTAAAAGTTTTTACCATTTTTGTATAGCGTATCAGGCGGGAAGAGGTTGCCTGCTGCCGTACTGTTCCGTCGAACCATTACAGCTTGCAGATGGCAAGTTTAGCTAATTCTGGGCTATCTCCACTGCATTTAGCTAATGAATGCTCTTGATTTATTGTTTAAATGCCGGAGGCCTGCTGCTCTTTTCTTATTATTTTTTAAACGCTGGCTCAGCTTAGGGGCGGCATTCTGCCAGGCTTAAAATTCATCTGAATTCGTGTTATCCCCAGCTTTATGTTTAAACATCAAATTCGAAATAAAAGTTTATGCCGGGTTTCGGGAAAATAAGCATTTGGGTTTTTAGGAGTTCAGGAGGCGGGGGCGACTTTTTTCGTTGAGTTTATCAGGACGTGGAAAATTCTTTCGGACATAGGAACAGGCATAAAGTAGTTCCTTTGCCAACAACACTTTCAATTTCTATCGTTCCGAGGTAGCGTTCCACAATTCGTTTTACTACATACATCCCCAGTCCCAGGCCATTGCTTCTGGGATCCAGCTTTTCGAAAGCTTCGGTTACCTGGTTTAATTCACTGGTTTTGATACCCATCCCGTTATCCTGGATTTCGATGCAGCATTCGTAATCAGAAGTTTCGAAAAAAGTAACCTTTATTTTGGGCGGGACATTGTGTTTGCGATACTTAATAGAGTTTGATATGATATTATAGAGGATGCTGCGCAGGTTACGGCCTGAAATTTCAAAGTAAGGTAAATTATAAATAGTTTCAATGGACGTATTGGTTTGGCTAATGGTTTCCTGCATATCCCACATCAATTCCTTCATGAGGTCAGCAAGCTTGATTTGTTCCCTGCTGGTTTGGCTTTTGGCCGACGCGGCGACCCAGCTGGTAATATGGCTTAAGGTGTTGCGGAATTTTTTTAGCGAACTTTCCATGTGCTTAAGCAAGGGTTTTTGGCTTTTTGTAATTCCTGGTTCAGCTAAAAGGAGCTGGAACAGGCCTTCGAGAGAATTTAAAGGGCTGTAAATATCATGGGCCATCCTATGGAACAACAGGTCAAAATCATTATTTACCTCCTGCAGAATCCGGGTTTGATTCTGAAGGCTTTCCCGCTCCTGTTTGTGGCGGGTAATATCAAAACTAAGCAGCACCACCCCCAGGCTATGGAGCGTCCCGTTTTTGTAAGGGTGTACCACTGTTTCAACTTCAATAATTTCGCCATTGGTGTCGTATATGCGTCCCAAAACTCTCTCCTCGCTTCCTTGCAACGCTTTCTCTATGGCCTTTTGCAGGGCCTGCGCATATGCTACATCTTTAAGGGTATAGGCCGAATAAAAAGGTTGTCCTATCAGTTCTTCAGGATTAAAGCCCAGTTTTTGATGAAAGGAATTTGCAAAACGAATATGCCCCTGCCCATCGAGGGATAAAATAAAGGCAGGCATATTGTCGGCTAAAGCCCTTATAAACCCTTGTTGCTGTTTAAGGGTTTGGGTTATCGCCTTGTAGTCATGGACCTCCATATTTATTCCAACCCAGCGGAGCACATTGCCCTGGCGGTCTTTAATAGGGCGGGCCCGGGATACAAACCAACGGTATTGCCCTTCCCTGTTTTTTAAGCGGAGTTCGCCTTCATAAAGAGACTGACTGGCTACGGCCTTGTTCCAGCGATCCCGCAACTGCGAACGGTCTTCGTCATGAACCACTTTGCTGTAAGCCTCTGCTAATGAAGTTTCCTCACATCCGCCGGTATAGGTAGACCAGAAGTTATTGATGAATTGAATGCTGCCCTCCGCGTCTGCTATCCAGATCATGTGCGGAATCAGGTTCGCCAGCTCCGTAAAATCCTGCATCTTATGCGCAGGCCCCAGGAGCGTTTCTTCCTTCTCCAGTTTGATAAATGAAACAGTAACGGCTTTTATGTTACCGTTTAGCAATATAGGCTGGAAACAGAGCGCAATAGCATTGGGAGAAGGAAGTTGCCTGATAGCCCGATGAAACTGAATTTTACCACCAATTGCTTTTTCAAGGTCCTGAAGTATTTTATCAAAAGCCTTTTTGTTTTTTGGTTGAGTATCTTTTAAAGAGGTGCCCAGACTGGGTTTTACGCCAAAAAAATTGTAAAATTCCTTTGCGTAGGCTTCGTTAAATGCCACCCAGCATAAGTTTTCATCGATAATGGCTTTGCCATTTTTGTCTCCAAAGAATGCCTGCCCAATGGCTTCGTTTTGTTTCTTTTCCAGCGCATCAGGCGTGGGAAGTCCTTTTTTTATTTTTTTCAATTCTTTGTCGTTGGATGGCACCACAATATATATTAAAAAAAGGCCCCAAGGGTATCCATTCAAAGAAAAGACTTACCAAATTTTGTCAACCTAAAAAAGTACAGCCTTGCTGTGACAGGTCTTGGAGCTAGTTAAAAGTTAATAAAATTTTATTTAAATCATAATTTTTAAGGGCCTGATTTTTATTGATCTGCGGCATAGATTTTTCTATTTCCTATTAAGAAAAAATAGGGATGGTATAAAATACAATGAGACTCTGGCTTTTGTATTGATGCAATAATGCTGTTTGTTGATATTAAAATCCAATGTAAAGCATTAAAGAAAGGATAAGCAGCAGGCAGCGTAGACAGGAATTTTTTATTTTGACAGTAAACCCACTTGTCTGCGAAATTAATCCTCTTTTCTTATAGGTAAAAAGGTGCCTCTACTGGGTGCAGGAACAGCGGAAGTTCAGGATGCTTAACAGGAGGGGAGAAGCGCAATCTTAATTAAGGCAATTCTAAAAGCAAATAAGTTTTGGACAACAGGAGCAAAGGATAAAATCCCCCATCCCTTCAGCGGCAACCCGGGTATATCAAAATATAAGGAATCCCGGCAGTAGCAAGGTTCCAGTTCAAAGGTCTGGTCGTATTCCTGTCTTTATTTATTACCGGCCGCTTTAGCCTGAACACGCTGCTCTGTTTTCGAAAACATCCCCGTATAGGGGTCCGGGTATTTACTGGAATTAGTGGGCGCGGAGCTGGAACTAAAGGCAATTGCCATAAGGTTAAACAGGAATCGCTCCTGGTTTTCCAGGCTTCCAGCTCCTCCTTGCTGTTTTACTGCTACAGCCCGGCGACAGGGCCATGGGATTCTATTATTGTTCGCCTCTGGCTGTATCCTTCATTCTTTACCTAAACCGTTTTTCGCATAACATAGTCATTCATCCAGTAGGGGCCAATAGGAATGTCCTCCTCATAAGCTACTACAAAATCCATTTTCTCGTAAAAGCTTTTGGCTTTGTTGTACCGGTTTACATTGAGTTCAAGGGTGTGGCAGCCTGCTTCACGCACCTTTTCTGCTACGGCATCCACCAGCAAGCGCCCATATCCTTTGCCCTGGGTTTCGGGCAGGCAGTACAGCTTGTGCAGCTTATAAACATCCGGATTTTCTTCTCTTGGAGAATAGGCCGCGAAGCCTTTAGGCGTTCCGTCCTCAAGCAGCAGAAGGTACCGCTGACTGCCCTGCTCAATTTGGCTTCTAATACTTTCTTCTGTATAGAGTGTGTCAAGCATATAGCGAATCTGAACTGCTTCCAGTATTTCGCTGTAGGCGGGCCACCAGGTTTTTTCCGCCATTTCGCAAATAGCCTTGGCGTGAGCAGGTGTTGCTGGGATGATTGCTGTCATGCTACAAAGATAATCGGAATCGGGAAAAAGAGGCCTACGAAAGAGCGGATTGCTGGTGGGAGAAGGGAAAGATGGGGCAACAAAAGGAAAATTAAATGTGTATTAGAATTGAGTTATTCCTTAAGTTTAGCTGTAGCACAATAACTGGAAGTTCGCTATAAACCAGGGAAGAAGTGCGGGACAAAGCCCGGCCTGCTGGATTTGGGATGTTTTAGATGAAGGATAGTCCCCGCAGAAATAATTTTTTGATATAAACTAAGATTTTTAAATGAAGACAGAAAAGGAAAAAATGCTTGCCGGTGAGCCATACAAGGCCTTTGGGGAAGAGCTTTTTGAAGAAAGGCAAAGGGCCAAAGACTTAGTTTTTCAGCTGAATGCTTTACATCCATCTAAGGTGGAGGAAAGAGACCAGTTAATTATAAAGCTGTTCGGAAAAACAGGATCGAGATTTTACATTGAACCTCCTTTTCGGTGCGATTACGGCTATAACATCTTTATCGGGGAAAACTTTTATGCCAACTACAACTGCGTTATTTTAGATTGTGCCCCGGTTACCATAGGGGCCAATGTATTATTTGCTCCGGGTGTTAATATTTTTACGGCAGGCCATCCGGTTCATCATGAGCCAAGAAATGAAGAGTTCGAATATGCCTTTCCGGTAAGCATCGGAGACAATGTTTGGGTGGGAGGAAATGTAATTATCAATCCGGGCATTAGCATCGGGAACAATGCGGTAATAGGGGCCGGCAGTGTGGTGACCAAAGATATTCCGCCGAATGTAATTGCCGTAGGAAATCCATGCAACGTTATTCGTGAAATTAAGGAGGAGGATAAGCAGTACTACTTTAAAAAGAACAAGTTTTAGCGAAAGAAGCAGTTTAAGACAAATTTGCCTGTTGCTTTTAAATAGTTTTTCCTGACTTCCTGTAAGTGCATTAGCTGAATTTTATGGAATTAGCAGTCAGGAGTAGGCTAATAGGGATGTTAACCCTGGAACTAGCTCAAAAACTATCCCTCTTTCCGGTAAAAGTTGGTCTGCGGGCAGCGCCAGCGAAGTAGTTCACTTGTAAATCAGGAATTATTCAGTAATTTAAAAAACAGCAGTACCTGTACACCGGTAATTTAAAGAGCCTGGAATGAAAAAATACATTGCTATTTTAAGAGGAATAAATGTTGGCGGGAAAAGAAAAATCCTGATGACAGATTTGAAGCAGTTGTTTAATGCGCTGGGCTTTTCTAATGTCGCCACTTACATTCAAAGTGGAAATGTTTTATTTAGCGCCAATACGCAGGAAGACGAGAACGAACTGGCTGGCAGGATAGAAAAAGCAATTTTTGAAAGGTGTGGGTTTGAAGTACCGGTAATTGTACGGAGTGCCGGAGAGATTGAAGCGCTAATAGCAGTAAACCCTTTTTATAATGAGGAGGAAACGGTTATTGAACAGCTGCATGTAACTTTTCTAAAGAATATCCCGGCAGCTGACAAAGTAGATGCATTAGTAAAACTGGATTTTTTGCCCGACAGGTTCCAGCTAAAAGATAAAAACGTATTCCTGGCTTGCGCAGCTAAATACAGCGACACAAAACTCAATAACCAGTTTTTCGAAAACAAGCTGAAAGTACCCGCCACTACCAGAAACTGGAAAACGGTGTTGAAGCTTGCTGAATTATCCGCCGAATAAGAGCTCTAAAATCATTTTTTTGGGTGTACAAGTAGAAAAGATGCCCGCAAACCTATAAAATATGAGCAAATTTCCTATCCAACAAGTACGTGCACAGTTTCCGGCCCTGCAGGGGGAGGCTAATAAAAAACCGCTTATCTTTTTCGATGGTCCCGGGGGAACGCAAATGGTGCAGGCCTGTGTAAATAACATGTTTTCCTATATTTCGACGGGCATGGCCAACTTGCATGGTACTTTTGCGAGCAGCATTCGTACCGAAGAAATTATTGCAGAAGGAAGGCAGGCCATGGCCGACTTTTTAAACTGCCGTCCGGAGGAAGTAGCTTTCGGACAGAACATGACCAGCCTTGCCTTTTCCATTGCCAGGAGCCTGGGTCACTTTATAAAAGAAGGCGATGAGATAGTGGTAACGGAACAGGACCACCGGGCAAACGTAGATCCCTGGCTTAGTCTTGCACGGGATAAGGGGGCGACAGTAAAATTCATAAAGCTTAATCTTGAAACTTATACCCTTGAGCTGGAGGGGCTGGAAGAGGTCATAACCAAAAAAACAAAACTGGTTGCCCTTGGCCTTTCTTCGAACGTAACAGGCACGATAACGGAAGCAGAAAAAATAATAGCCCGGGCAAAAGGAGTAAATGCAATTTCCATTGCCGATGCCGTGGCAGCAGTCCCTCACCTGGAGGTTGATTTTAGGAAATTAGGTTGCGACATTTTATTTTGCTCCGCCTATAAGTTCTTCGGTCCGCACCTGGGCATTGCAGTAGTGTCAGCAGAGCTGTTTAATAAATTGCCGGTGTATAAGCTGGAGCCTGCTCCACAGGAAATTCCCGACAAGCTGGAAACCGGCACCCAAAACCACGAAGGAATTGCAGGGCTAACAGGAGCCATTTCTTTTATTGAAAGCCTGGGAGAAGGGGGTAGCCGTAAAGGCCGGTTACAATCCGGTATGCAGGCCATTGACACTTACGAACAGGAGTTAAGCATAGGCCTTGAGCAGTTCCTGGAGGAGATTCCTGGTTTAAAGCTTTATCGTTCACCCGTCGGAACGCCTAAAGCGCCAACCTTTGCTTTTACCATTGAAGGGGGTAATTCCAGGGACGCCTGTAGTTGGTTTGCCGAAAATTACCATATGTGTGTGGCCGACGGCCATTTCTATGCCTCGACCATGGCAGAGAAGCTGAAGGTGAATCCCGGAGGTGGCTGGATCCGCATTGGCCTGGCGCCTTATAATACCCGGGAGGAAGTTGCGCTGTTTAAGCAGGCCCTGCAGGAATTTATTGCCGAACAAAGGAAGTAAAACGGTTGGAGGCTCTAAGGTTTTCCTGAAACAGTTAGGAAATACTGGTATCTAAACGGAGGCCTGTGCTGCTTTCCTTTTGAAAAATAATTTAGCGGCCCTTGCGGAAAGAGAAATTCTGCAAGGGCCGCTAAAGTGTAAACAGGGAAGTGTAAACAAAGTGCGGCAATTAAACCACCATTGCAGTTACTGCTTTCTTTTGTATTTCCTGCAGCAGCTCTTTCAGCTCTTTTTCGGTAGCAAGCGGGTTCATGAGCGATACGCGCAGGTATAGCTCCCCATTTAAAATGGTTTGAACGATATAGAAACGACCTTCCTCCAATAGGAGCTTCCGGATGTGGGCATTAAGCTTGCTGAGGTCACCTGCTCCCTTGTAACGGAAGCAAACAATGTTGCATTGCGGGGCATGCGCCAGTTCAAAATTTTCGTTTGCGCGGATGAGGGCAGCGAAGCTGGAAGCCAGGCCGTAAAGCTTTTCGATGTTCTCGCGGAATATATCTTCGCCGAAAGTTCTGTAAATGGTGTATACACTTAGGGCCGACATGGCTTTGGTGCATTCAAAAGAACGCTTGCCGCCATTGTACCACTCTTCCGTTTCCTGCTCCGACCACAGGTACTGTGCACGCTGCGAGAAGGTTTTATAGGCATTGCTTCCGTTTTTGAAGATGAGCGCGGTAGAGAGGGAAGGGGTCATCATCATTTTATGGTAATCCACCACAACGGAATCGGCCTTTTCCATACCTTTTACCAGGTGCGCATAGGTGGGAGAAAAGGCAGCCGGTGCGCCGTGGGCCCCATCGATGTGGAACCAGAGCTCGTGTTTTTGGCTAAAAGCCGCAATGGCTTCTAAATCGTCGTAAGAGCCGGTAGAGGTAGAGCCGGCGCAGCCAACCACGCAAATAACCTTTTTGCCCGCTGCAGTAGCCTGTTCGTAATATTGTTCCAGCAGGTCGGTGCGTAGCTGGAAGCGCTCATTCACCGGCACCTTTATAATGCCTTCGGCGCCCAGACCCATAATTCGGGCGGCCCGATCCACGCAGTAGTGCATTTCTTCCGACACCATTATGGCAGGTTTCGGCTCGTCTCCATAGCCGCGGCGCCACACATCGGTAGCTGCTGCCCTGGCTGCCAGAAGCGCGGTAAGGTTGCCGAGAGAACCCCCGGAGGTAATAAAACCCGACGCTTCGGGGCCAAAGCCGAGCTTTTGTGCCAGGTTTTCGGTAAGTACTTTTTCCAGCGTATTGCCTACCATGCCCATTTCGTACACGCCCATGCCCTGGTTCAGCAGCGCAGTAACAGTCTGGGCCAGGACAGTTGCCGGCAGGGTAGGAGTGGTCTGGTGCCCCAGGTACCTCCTGCGGTGCACCTTTATCGACTTTTCCATTACATCTTTAAACAGCTCCAGCGGCTCGCCTATGGGCGCTTTGGCGAAATCTTCCTTCCAGTAAGCCAGCTGCTTTTCGGGCGTATTCCATGGCATCGCCTCCTTCTCCTCGCCTTCTTTAGTGGCTTCTGCCAGGTAGTCGGCCAGCGTATCAATAAGCGCATGCCCCTGCTTACGGAATTCCTCTGCTGAATATGCTTTATCTAATAAAGTACTCATTATGGTGGTTGCTAATCGGGTGAAGCTGCAAAGGAACAGAAGACAAAGCAGATGTAATAGGAAAGCAGCCAGATTATTGCCAGCCGCAAAAGACAAGGTGGAATTTGTGGGTTCTGGCTTCCTACCTGAAGGGTATAAAAAGCCTTTCACAATAAAGCAGGAGAAGTTACTGTGCTTTGTTGTGAAAGGCCATCAATAGGAAATGAAGAGAATTAAACTGCTGCAGGTGCAGCTTTCGCAAAGGAAGTAGCACCGGAACCGTTCCCGCGAAGCTAAGCTATACTGGTTGCTGGAGCGCAGGAAATACCCTCCTAAACTACTTAAAAATCATTTTCAATCATGTATCGGCCATTGCCGTTCAGGCGAAAAGAACGGGAAATCCATTTTCCATCCTCCAGTTTAAATTTCGTTTTTACGGAATAACCGGCATAGGTAAACTTTAGCACCGCATTATCTCCCTTTACTTTAAAGGATTCAATAGCCAGGTAAGGCCTGTCTTCAGCAAGGTCCTGCCTGCTTTCAACCAGCTGAACTGCCTGTCCGAATTTATATAGTTTCAGGTTTGCCGATACTTCGTTATTTGTTACAATTACCACGCCCTCGTCCTTATTTGCAGGAGACTCCAGGAGCAGTTCATCTATTTTTTCCATTTCCAGGGCAAGGTTCAGAATGGTTTCCTCTTCTTTTAAAGAAGCACTAAAACTGCTAAAAAGAAAAATAGACAGGAGGGCGAGTGGTAAGGTAAAGGTTTTCATAAGGCAAGATGTTTTAACTGGTTTTGGAAGGAAGATGCGCGCGTTTGCAGGAAGGTTGCCTGACTATTTTTTATTTGGTGCTTTTTACAGAAAACCATATCAAATCACCCCTGGCGTTGTTAATTCCTTATAAATAAGAAGTCTGCATCTAACCAATTCGCTGTATGTTACAATCCACTAAACCAAAGCTGATAGTTTTTGATGTAAATGAAACCCTTATCGATTTAGGGCCTGTAAAGGAAATGCTTAATCGCTTTTACGGGAAAGAAGATGCCGCCACGCTGTGGTTTGGCAAGCTGCTTCACTACTCCCTGGTCGACAGGGTAAGCGGGCAGTACCACAGTTTTTCCGAGATTGCCGCTGCGGTTTTAGACATGGTATCGGTCTACTACAGCAAGGAAATGCCGGAGGAGGAAAAGAAGAAAATCCTGGCAAAAATGGCAGCGCTGCCTCCTCACCAAGAGGTTAAGGAAGGTCTCGGGCAATTGAAAGAGGCTGGCTTTCGCCTGGCTACCTTCACCAACTCCGCTCGGGAAGTGGCAGACAAACAACTGGTACATGCCGGAATCGGCCACTTTTTTGAAAAGAGCCTGAGTGTGGACAGCATGAAGTTATACAAACCTGAATTGACAGCTTACAAAAATGCCCTTCAGCAGCTGAATGCAAACCCGGCCGAAACTCTTTTCGTTGCAGCGCATGGCTGGGACATTGCTGGTTCCGCCCAGGCGGGCCTGCAAACTGCATTTATAAAACGCAAAGGAAAAAGCCTGTACCCACTGGCGTCCGCACCTGACTATACCGCAACTACCATCAGCGATTTGGCGAAGCAGCTGGGAACCTGAAACAGGATAAGAGAGGCTTTAATTTTTGCAGCTGAAAGTAAAACAGTTTAGAAATTTGCCTGTTTGTAAGGCCGCAAAGCTGAAGTTGTTTTAATGCCTGCTTCCAAAGCACCCGTTTCTTTTCATGTACTTAATAGCGGTTTTTTTTCTGGAATAAAGAGGATAGATTCTATATCTTCGGTTTTCAAATATAAAAAAACTGATGTTTGTATTCCTTCGCTTACAGCGGCTTCAAGAGCTGTTGCTAATCCTGTTCTTTCTTTTACCCGCCACTAGCTTTGCTGCCTCTTTCGATGAGGAGGTGCGGGAGCTTTATCCGAAATCAGGTAGAATCTGCCAGGCTTAGCGGGAGTGCTTACTATGCAGGCGAAGAGAAGCTGATGTCGCGAACCCTGCTTCCCCGCTTTTACCAGGCAAGAGCGTATAAAACCATTTGGATAGATGCGAATGGATTAAAAAAGGAGGCAGGAGAAGTGATGAGCCAGCTGGGGCAGGCGGCCAGCGAAGGCCTAAATCCTGCTGATTATCATGGGCTGGCGCTGCAGCGATTGCTGGAACAACTGAAGGAAAAGAAAACCGTCGGCCACCTGGCCCAAATAGAACTCCTGCTTACCGATGCTTACCTCGTATATGGCGCTCACCTCTATTATGGCAAGCTAAACCCCTCAACCGCACAACCAGAGTGGAAGGCCGAACGCAAAAGCCAGGAACTGGTCCTCGACACTTACCTGGCGCAGGCAGTGGAAGGCGGAACAGTAGAAAGCTCTCTTGAAAAGCTTTCTCCTCAGCAAGTGGAGTATCGTAAATTAAAGAAAGCCCTGCACCATTACCGGCAACTGGAAAAAGAGGATGCTTTTTATGCGCCCATTCCCGGTGGAGTTAGTATAAAAAAAGGTGATTCAGATGTGCGAATCGGAGCCATCAGGAACCGGCTTGTGCAAACCCGCGACCTGTCTGATGCCAGGCTGCGTTCAGATGTGTATGATGAGGAGCTGGAACAGGTTGTGAAAAATTTCCAGGCCAGGCATGGGCTTAGGGCCGATGGAGTCATTGGCGAGGGTACCCTCCGTGCCCTGAATATGACCCTGGAGGAGCGCATCAGAAAAATTGAAATCAATATGGAGCGCTGGCGCTGGTTACCTGCAAGCCTGGGTAAGGAGTATATCATGGTCAATATTCCCAATTTCCGGTTAACTGTGATGAGTGGAGATTCTAGTGCCCTTGATTTAACGGCTATTGTTGGAAAATACCAGCGCAAAACGCCGGTTTTTAGCGGCCGGATGACTTATATGGTCCTGAACCCAAGCTGGACAGTGCCGCCCACTATTCTTGAAAATGACATCCTGCCTGAGCTGCGGAAAAGTACCGATATTCTGAAAAAGAAAAATTTGCGTGTGCTTACCCTGGGAGGAGCAGAAGTAAACCCAGCAACGGTAGATTGGAGCAAAGTGAAGGCATCTAACTGTCCTTACATTTTCCGCCAGGAGCCGGGCGAGACCAATGCACTGGGCGTAGTAAAGTTTATTTTCCCGAACGAGTATAATGTGTATATTCACGATACACCTACCAAAGATTTATTTGGAAAGGAAGAACGGGCGTTTAGCTCTGGCTGCATCCGGCTGCAAAACCCCATGAACCTGGCCTACCACCTGCTGCGCGACAGCCCTAAATGGAAGCCTGAAGCAATAAATAAGTTGCTTGAAAGTAAAAAAGAGCAGACCATTATGCTCCCCAACCCATTAAGTGTTCATTTCCTTTACCTGACCAGCTGGGCCGAAAAGGATGGTGCTTTGGTGCATTTCAGGAAAGATATTTATGACCGGGATGAGGCGATATTACATGGATTGAAAGTCTCGGCCCCACTGATTTAGGCTAAACACAGAAAAAGGCTTTAAGCGCCTGGAGTACAAAAACAATGAGCTTAAAAATGGCAGATGAATCGGGAGGTGGCACGATAATGGCAGTATTTTTACAGAAAATGTATTATCTTAAATGTTGAAGATGAAAAAACTGATGTTCACATTTGCCCTCCTTTTTTGTAGTCTGTTGATGCTGGCTCAGCAAGCGCCGGTGGAAAAGATTACCGTTGAATCGTTTACCCGCGGATACCAGAAAAAGATAAACATTACGCCTGATAGTATTTTCTTTCAGCAGTCTGGCCATGTATCGGCCGGAAGCCGAAAGGAGGTGCGGCAGGCGCTGCAGCCAGGAGAATGGGAGCAGCTAATGAAGAAACTGGAAGGAGTTAAACTAACTGCCTTACCGGAAATGGAGGTAGAAGGCAGCAACAGGGCCAGAGATGCAGCCCTGCACACTACCATTAGCCTTTCTACTGCTTCAGAAATCTATAACAGCCCCACCTTCGATAATTATCAGGCTCCTTCAGGATTAATGGCTTTAATGGAAGAAATTAAGCAAATGGAAGAGCAGCTTCCCATCAAAGAACAGAACTAAAGGAGGGGCAACTTTTAAAAAATAATTTATTCTTTTTTTATGAGCGGAAATGGCAAATGTGAATAAGAGCAACATAAATCTGGCAGGGTACAGGGTAGCCAGGTTTATTTCGGTGCTGGGGCATCCATTGCTCATCGGATCGGTAGTAAGCGCAATGGCTTTTTTTGAGTTGTATTCCCGCGAAAAAGCCTTACTACTTTCCGGCTTTGTTCTTGGCTTTGTTACCCTTCCTTTAACTGCCTGGAATTTTTACAAAACTAAAAATGGAAGCTACTCCAACTTCGATGTTTCCATCCGTAGTCAGCGCTCTTCCATGTATGCTGTTTTGCTCGGCCTGCTAAGCATGGCCTGCCTGTTTGCCTGGTTCAGTCATCAGCCCCTGGCTTTTTCCGTTGGCTTAAGTATGTGTCTTGCCCTTGTGCTGTTTTCTTTTTCAATAAATTTCATTCTTAAAACATCTTTACATGCAGCTATCTCCTTCTTTATGGCCCTTGGATTACTGAAGCTGCATGTTGCCTGGGGACTTGGCATGCTGGTGCTGGCTTTTCTGGTGAGTATTTCGCGCCTGGTGTTAAAGCGGCACAGCATGCAGGAAGTAGTGAGTGGTTCTCTTTCCGGGGCTGGTGCGGGTTTAATATTAATCTACCTGATGCAAGCATAAAGCTGACGAAGCTGGTTAACGGCTGCTTGAGGTGCACCATCTTTGTTATCTTTACTGGATTGTGTTTCTGAAAGCTACTTAAATTTTAACGAACCATTGAAAATCAAGAACTTCAATAAAATGAAAAGAGCGTTTATATTTTTTATCCCACTGCTGCTGGTAGTGTCATCTGTATTGGCACAAAAGGCTAATCCTGCGTATCTGGCAGAAATTAAGCAGTACCAGGAAGAGCTAAATGCTTCCTATAAAAACCCGGAGGAGTCGCCCCTGGAGCCGGAAGATTTAGCTGAATTTACCGGCCTTCCTTTTTTTTCGGTGAATGAAAAATACCGTATAGCCGCCCGCTTTGTGCGAACCCCCGGGAGTAAGCCGTTTAAAATGGCCACCTCAAACGGGCGCCTGCCGGTGTATGAGAAGTATGGCGAGGCGCATTTTGAACTGGATGGTAAGCAGGTAGTGCTTCCTGTTTACCAGAACCACGAACTGCGCGAAATTGAAAAGTACAAAGATTATCTCTTCCTGCCTTTTAAAGATCAGACAAATGGCGATTCCAGCTATGGTGGAGGGCGATATGTAGAGCTTAGTATTCCGGCAGGCGACACCATTGTGATTGATTTTAATAAAGCTTATAATCCTTATTGTGCCTATAGTTTCCGTTATTCCTGCCCTATTCCGCCTAAAGAAAACCGCATTGCCCTGGCCATTCCGGCAGGGGTAAAAGCACCGGTTTATAAGCATGACGAATAGACGGTAAGGAGCCAGTGCCAGCGAAAAAGGGAATGGTGGTTGCCCTTAAAATGTAAAAGTACCTTACATTCAGGGCGCTGCTTTTCCTCCTTTCAGAAATTTTTAGTAATCTCGCTAAGAATGTGTGCCGATTGATTTTATGCGTTTCCGAAACTACTTTCTCTTTCTTTTATTCTTTTGTTCCTTTTCTGCACTGCATGGGCAACAACGTTTCCATGAGGTGGAGGCCGTGGCCGGAGAGGGCGTTTATACGCTCCTGCGGAGGCATGGCCTGGAGCCAACTGTTTATTTTCAGTCTTTTGTGGAGCTGAACCAGGAACATTTGGGAGCAGGCAATAGCCTGAAGCTGGGAAAAACCTACCGCTTGCCTGTGGTTGAAAATATAGAAAAGCCCGTATCGGCAGATTCGCTGGTGCTGACAGCGGCCGACAGCCTGCCATCGGTTTTGGTAGCAGAAGTTGTAGACTCTTCTTCTGTAGCTCCGGTAGTGGCTGAGAAATTAGAAGAACCCGCAAGTAAGATGCCCCAGCCTAAGCAGGAGAATAAAACCAATGTGCTGGAGGTACCGCTCTTTGGCCCTAGCTATTCAAAAGTAGAAGTAAAAGACCAGCAACTAAACGGGGCGGTTTATTACCTGTTGGCCGGGCACGGAGGGCCCGATCCAGGGGCAATTGGAAGATACGGGCCCTATTCGCTTAGCGAAGATGAATACGCTTATGATGTAAGCCTTCGGCTGGCCCGCCGGCTCATGGAGCATGGCGCAACGGTGTATATGATAATAAAAGATGAAGACGATGGCATTCGGGATGAGAATATTCTGGAGTACGACAACGACGAAATCTGTCATCCTGATTTAGAAATTCCCTACAACCAGAACGACCGGCTGCGCCAGCGAACGCAAGCGGTTAATGCCCTTTACCTGCAGCATAAGGGCGCTTACCAGCGGATGTTGGCAATACATGTCGATAGCCGCAACCAGGGGCAGAACGTCGATGTGTTTTTTTACCACCACGAAAACAGTCCTTCAGGGAAAAAGCTTGCAGAGCACATTCACCAAACCATTACTTCGAAGTACAGCAAGCACCAGCCAAACAGAGATTACGCAGGGAATGTAAGTACCCGCAGCAGCCTGTTTGTGATTAAATACAGTCATCCGCCGGCCGTATTTGTTGAGCTGGGCAATATCCGGAATGATCGGGACCAAAGGCGCTTTGTATTACCAGAAAACCGCCAGGCCCTCGCCAACTGGATGGCCGAAGGAATTATTGCGGATTATAAGGCAAAATAATTATTTAAGATTTTATAATTACTTTCTGCTCATGAAAATTTGAGAAAATGAGAGGTCTATAAAATCCAATTACATTAGAATGAAAATTTAAAAGAAATTATCAACTGAAGAGGGTTCTCAGTTGATACGAATTTTGAATGACAGTAAAAGAATCTGTAAAATAATTAACAAAAGCTTCATTATTAAATAAATTGACCCATTTAGCCTCAATATCCATACCTGAATGAGGAATGGAGTACCTGTATTTTACATCAGCAAATAGGGCTTTGCTAGTGCTATTCAAAAACGCATTTCTATAATATTCTCCCGATATTCCTACAAAGTGGCTTTCCCAAGGGTATAGGCTTAACTCAGCTTTATGCTTTTGCTGAAATATTTCGGTAGGAGCATTTTTTTCTACCTTCGTGTTAAACAGGGAAAATTCGGTCTGATAGTGAATAGTAACCCACTTTGTTAATTTAGTATTTACTCTAGTGTTCAGAAAATATGACTGGTTCTTTATACTTGATAAAGCGTTATTAATAATTCTTTGCCTGTTACTCAGGTTGATCCCCCCACCCATGCTTATGCTTGTCCGCAAATCATTAAGTAACTTCCCTAAACGGACAGAAACAATGTGATTCTTCCCTTTATTATCTCCGTCTACAGAACGAATAATTATATTTCCATTCTCTTGCACCTCCGTTTGGGTTAGCACATTGTAAGTAGAAGAGGTAAATCCATAACTTGTATTAAAGAAAACGGAGCTTATAGGATTCCTGTAGCTGAATGAGGAACTGTAAATGAGGGAGGTAGTTTCGGGTAAAGAGGCATCATTTATTTGCAGGGTTCGGTAATTTCTAAGAATATTTCCATAGTGTAATTGATTAATATCACTAAATCGATTTGTGTATTTAATAGAAAATCTTGTTTGCCACAGAGCAGTTAGATGATATTGAAAGCGCAGCTTTGGTTCTACTAAAAATCTACGGATTTTCTGCTCCTTGAATAAATTTTCATCTTCAATATTTAAATTCAATAAATTCAAAGGTAGGTCCACATCAATTTTGCTTCTGGCTGTTTTTAGCTGAAAACTATTGTCAGAATAAATACTGACTTTTTGCCAGAGTAAATTATTCTGATAATTTTCCCCCATCCCAGTAGTTTCTTCATTATCAGCATAAAAGATACTCGATCTTAAACGTTGGTGCTTATATAGAAAACCTAAACGTGTAATGTAGGTCCAATTGCCTAAGCTTCTTGTCAAACCTGCAGAATTATCTGCATGATATGAGGTTAGCTTAAGATCCTGTAAGAGTTTTTCCTGGTACTGAAATCATCTTCGTTTTCTAAAAGGCGAGGTGGGCTTACGCTTAAAGATTGAGGTGTTTTGTTATAAGCAAGAAATGATTTAAACTCAACTAACTGGCTTCTCACGGGCTTGATAAGCTTTAAGTTATTTGAAAATGAATGATGGGGGACTCGTGCAATTTGATAAATTCGCTCATCTGGGCTCTCTATTACCCCTTGCTGCCTATTCCAATGAGCGCCTATTTTAAAACTATTTTTAAGGTAATTTGCTTTTGTGTTTCGAATTAGGGCAAATTCGCTTTTAAACGAACGGTAGAGGAAATTATTTGAAGTAGCTTCTTTTATTCCTATGGTATCGTTCGCAAGGAAATAAATACTTTCTCTTGCACCTTCCTGTATCTGCTTGTCATTCAGGTAAGAAGCATTGACCCGTAAATCCAAATCATTGCGCATCCGAACTAAGTAGTTGGTTGTTAGAAGATGAACGTTGTTAAACAGAATCCTTTCCTGCTCAAAGTCTGGTTTCGATAGTGCCTGAACCATTACCCAATCTTCTTTTTCATTCCTATTCCCAAGCCTCTCCTCTAAATCTTCTACAGTAAGTGAATTAAGGTCTTTCGTTACATCCTCACCGGTATTATTTGTTTGGTATGAACTAATCATTTGCCTGTTCCTATTAAAAATCATGGGGGTGGCATTCCCTTCCCATAGCATAAGCGGGAAACCAGCTCCTAATTTTATCGTACCGGAAGTGGTAATGTTATTCTTCAACTTGAGATTAAGGGAGGTCCTGTCACTATATTCTAAACTATCCAATGCTCTAATAGGCTGGTGGTTTTCCAGAATTTCCACAGATTCCACAGATTCAAACGGCAGGTTATTATTTGCTAAGGCATACTTGCCATCTAAGAGATCAAGGCCATCAATATAAAACTTTTGTATGGGCTTTCCTTCATATAATATTTGGCCGGTACTTTCAACTTCTATTCCTGGCAGCTTGTTCAATACATCGGCTATTACTCTGTCCTCTTTTCCTGAAAAACCACTTACCAAATATTTT
>CAWIFH010000015.1:0-253385 GCA_963835365.1 uncultured Cytophagales bacterium | reverse complement strand
ATTGAGCCGGTTGCCAGGGGGTCAAGGGTTCCTGCATGCCCCACCCTTTTCTACCTTCAGGCCATAGCGGATTTTGTTTACCACATCAAAAGAGGTTCACTTGTAAGGTTTGTCTATGAGCAGCACTTCTCCCGCCTGAAAATCATATCCTTCTTTTTTCATGAGAACAGGTAATAATTACCGATGGCCAAAAGGCCAACAATGAAACAATAGAGTGCAAAGTAGGTAAGTTTGCCTCGATTTACAATTTGAATCATCCAGTTGCAGGCCAGCAAACCTGCAAGGAAAGCAGAAACAAAGCTGCCGCCAGCGAAATACCGGATACTCCCTGTGCCAGGGCCGGGTTTTCGAGGTAGTCCAGCAATTTTAAAAAAGCAGCCCCTAAAATTCGAATCAGCACCATAAGAAAGGAAAGCGGGCAGCTTCTGCCTTTCTACGCCAATTAACAGGGCAGTGGCAATGGTTGCGCCGGAACGGCTAAGACCGGGAATAATGGCCGCAGCCTGGGCAAGGCCAATGATCAATGCTTGTTTATAGCTTACACTGCTCCCTTCTTTGCGAACGTAATGAGTGAGCAGCAGCAGGAACGCTGTAGCTAAAAGTGCCAGCCCTACCACAATTAAATTACCGCCAAAAAGCGCTTCAATTCGTTCTTCAAACAGGAGGCCGGTTATAGCAATGGGGATAGCCGATAAGAGAATCTTTAGCACAAATTGGGCTTCTTCATTATTTCGAATTTAGCCAAACCGCTAATAAGCCTGAATATATCTTTCCTGAAAACAACAATTGTACTTAAAGCGGTGGCAGCATGTACAAAAATAAAAAACAGCAGGTTTTCCCTGCTGTCGGTACCAAGCAGGGCAGCGGCCAGTTCAATATGGCCGCTGCTGCTTACTGGTAAAAATTCCGTTAACCCCTGAACAATACCAAGGATTATGGCCTCAACTAACTGCATTTTTTATTTACGGCTTCGGTATAAGATGGCAAAAAGTTCTATAATAAACCCAATCATAACCACAATCGGGCCAAGGGTTAAGCCTAAAAATCCAAAGCCGTAAGCTTCGCTATCGAGCGCCATGAGGGTAAAGCCCAGTGCCAGCACTACTATGCCTACCAGCAATAGCACATAGTTCATTTTATCGAATGCAAGCTTTTCTTTCTGATTATCTTCCATTTTAGTATAGTTCGTCTAACGACATTTTTAAATATTTATTAATTGCCCGCCGGGTACTATAGGTAACCTAATTGAAGACGCCCAGCAGAATGAGGCCACCAAACAGGATAAGCATGTTTTGCTGGTCGGCCAGCAGCTGCAAATCGGCCATCTGGTTGTAGGCCCAGCTTAGCAGGATGAACAGCAAACCTGCTGCCAGTATTCCGGCCAGCGCTCCCTGCCATATTGAGCGAAATAATAAATGGCCGGCGAATGAAGCCTCGCGTAGCACCTACCAACTGCATACTCCGGATTAGGAAACGCTGGGAAAACAACGCCAGCTTAATGGTATTATTGATAAGAATGGCTACCACCACCAACAATATGAGCACAAACCCAAAAAGCACCAGTGCCTATTTTTGTCAGGTTTTCATTTATCGATTCAATGAGGTTTCGAACATAGGTAACTTCAAAAACTCCATTCTGCGCCTCAATGTCCTGCTGTACCATAGCCAAACTGTCGGCCTGGTAATAAGCAGGTTTTAATTTTAATATAAAGGCATCGCGCAGGGGGTTTTCTCCTAAAAAGTTAACCGCATCTTCACCACTTTCTTCAAAAAACTCTTTGGCAGCCTGCTCTTTGCTGATAAACGCAATTTGTGGTTGCTTATCTTTAAGTGAAGTATAATCCTTGCTTGCGAGGAGGGTATTAATTTTAAGCCTGTTTGCTTCTGTAAGGTCTTTTTCGAGATAAATCTGGAGTTCCAGGTTTTCCTGAATAAGATTACGGAGCTCATTGGCATGCAGCAGCAGCAGCCCGAAAAGCCCCATTACAAGCAGCGCCAGGGTATTGCTGAAAACAGCGCTAACAATAGGATAGCTACCCAGCTTTTTTTTCTTTTTATATTTTTTCTTTTCTTCCACCAGCACTTAAAAGACAAAGGTAATAATAAATGATTTGTGTCAAAGCCCATAGGGTTCCCCAAGGGAGAGGGGCAGCGTTAAATATTAACTTCCTGCATAAAAGGTTTGCCAATTTACGGGTGCTTATGTTTAAAAACAAAAAAGGCAGCCGCTAAAAGAAAGGGCTGCCTTTTGGTAAGAGGAGTATGTGTTTTAATGATTTAGTTTTTCTGCACGGGTAATTTCGAGCTCGTTGATAATTTGCTCATTTTTCAGCTCTTTCAGTCGGCTTATCTTCTCCTGATTCGGGTTTAGCTCATAATACTTTTTATTATGATACAGATAATACCTGGTATTAAAGCCGCTGTTAACTTCCAGTACTTCATAAGGAACCTGGCTAAAATCGCCGTAAATATTGAGCTGGTTGTTGTAGAAGCTGTAGTGGAAAGGATAGCGCTCATCAGTCTTGGTGCTGACTTCAATGTTTTTAGCGTCGAAGCTCCGGATGTTGGCCAGCTTATCGGCAGGTGCCGCGACTTCGGGGCTGCTGCTTAGCGCATCTTTTTCATCGAAATAGGTAAGAACATCCGGTTTAATTACCTCCGGCTTTGCTTCATTGCTGTTTTTAGGTTCTGAAACAAGCGGTTTGGTTATTGCAGGGTTGCTCTTTTCAGGCGCATTTTCAGCGGCTATACTTTCTTTCTTTTTAACCGGAAGGGCTGAAGTGGTTTCTTTTGCCTCATTAGATGCTTCTGCTGCTTCCTGGCTAAAGATTTCTTCGGTTTGCGGGGCGGTGGTTTCAGGCTTTTTAGGAAAGCTTTTTTCTTCAAAGCTGAATTTACCTTCTTCCGCTAAATTTATTGCCTTCATTTCCTGCTGACTCTCCACTGCATTTAGCTCGGAGTAGGCAAAATAGGTGGCGGTACCGACTAAAGCAAGGAAGGCAACCCCAGCCACGATTTTAAAGCCGGCGGCAGAAGTAAAGGAATATCCTGTACCCACTTCAATAGTATCAAGGCGGGCTTTAAGCTGTTGCTTTCTGAAGGTCTGCAAAGAAGCAACCAGATCTTTTTGGATCAGGAACTCTTCTTTCAGGGCAGGATCCTGCTCCAGACTTTGCATAAAGTGTGCCGAGTCTTCCGGGCTTAATCTGCCCGTTAGGTAAGCATCAATCATTTCGTTATGAGGTAGTTGGTTGCTCATGCTAATCCAAAAAGTCGCTCTTAGTATATTTTGTTTTAACCAGCTCGTCGAGCTTTTTCTTACATTTATATTTTTTGGTTTTTGCCGTGTCGGTATTGGCAAAACCCATTTTTTCTGCAATCATTTCCATAGAGAGACCGTCGAAGTAGTAATAAGTTAGCACGCGCTGGCAGGTTTCGCCAAGCGTGGCAATACATTCCTGTAAAATCCTGCTTCTTTCTTTGCTGTCCTCGTCTATGAATTCTTCGCCATCCTTTGCCTCGTTCACCAGCCTGCTTTTTCGCTCCAGTTCCTTGCGCCACAGGTTTTGGCAAATGCTGTAAAGGTAAGTACTTATTTTTGAGGTAAGTACCAGTTTACCACTGGCTGCTTTTTGCCAGAAGACAATCAAAGCGTCCTGGAAAATATCTTTGGCCTCCTGTTCGGTGCCATTATTAGACATCACCAGTCGAATCATCATCCGGTAGTATTTTTTGTAAAGGTAATCCAGTGCTTTTTCATCGCCCCGGCTTATCCTCTCCAATACTTCACTGTCTTTCATCAAAAAGCATTGCTTTAAACGTTAATACCTGTTTAACTCATTAAGTAACCTGATAAAAGCAATTAAATTTATAAAAAAACCTACATGCCTCATCAGGAGCCAGCAACCACAGGGCCTTGCAGCCGCAGAACACGGTTTTCTGCTATGGCAAACACGCTATCCTCTTTCTTAGGTTTAATTTGATGAAATCCTGTAAATTTTCCAAAAGCAGGTAGCACTGCATTATGTAAGCCAAAATAGAAACAAGGCAGTGTTAGTTGTTGAAAGGCTGGTCCGCGCAGTTTTACTGCGGGATGAATGTGCCCACAGATATTATATAAGCCCCTTTTCAGGTTTTTGCCAGATAAAGGCTCATGTGTAAGTATAAAAGGCGAAACAGCTAATTCTTCCGGAATAATTTGGAGACAGCTGTTCTTATAAGCCATTTCCGGTAAAATGTCGTGGTTTCCTTTTATCAGGATAAAGTCTTTTTCAGGGTATTTTTCCAGCCAGGCGGCAAAAGTCCACCATTCGGTATTAAGTTCGCTATGAAATAAATCGCCTAAAAAGTACACGCGGGTAGCCCCTGTTTCCAGTAAAAGATAATCGAGCCGCTGTAAATCGTTTTGATGGATGGCTGCCGGCACGGCCATTCCCGCCTTACGAAAATGCGCAGCTTTGCCCAGGTGAAGGTCGGAAAGCAGGAGGCTGTTTTGCTCCGGCCAGTAAATTGCCTTTTCAGGGTAGAGCCTTAACTGTTGCTCATGGAGCCGAAAGGCAATGGATGTTCCGTTATGTAGGGGTTCCTTCAATTGGTTATATTAAAATTTAAAAGGGGTATGGAGTGGAAACAGCAAATAAAGCAGGGGAGTTCTCCTGAAACATAAAACTGGCATCTATTTTGCAATAGCAGGATAAAATATGATTGTCTTGTTTGTGAATGACGGAATCTATTGTATTTTTAAAAATGTACCTAATTTAAGTTTGCAAATTATGAAACGAACTGTCGTTAAAAGCGGCCTCCTGATGGCCTTCGTATTGTTTATGAGCTTTGCTGCCAGCGCCCAAAATGCCGATGCCATAACCGGCGTTTGGTGGAACGCTGAAAAAACCGCTAAAGTGCAGGTTTATGAGCAGGATGGAAAGTACTTTGGGAAAATTATTGAGCTGGTAGAGCCAAATGAAAATGGCAAACCTAAAATGGATAAGGAAAATCCGAATAATAAGCTTAAAAGCCGCCCACTTAAAGGACTTGTTATTTTAACAGCCCTGGAGTATGATGAGGATAATGAATACGAGGATGGTGAAATTTATGATCCGAAAAGCGGGAAAACCTATTCCTGTAATGCCAAACTGGTAAATAAGGATCAGCTGGATTTGCGCGGGTACATTGGCTTTTCTTTAATAGGCCGTACTTCTACCTGGACAAGGGTTCAGTAAAGATTATCATCCGGAAAATATTTATTAAGTAGCTGCACCTGGTGCAGCTACTTTTTTTTTAAAACATTATTTTAAAAAGCCTTCATTTTCTGCATAGGTTTCAAGACTTAACTGCATCCGGTTAATCCGGTCTTCCAGCTTTTCGGAGCTTAAACGCTCCCGGAGGCGATCGACCATAATGGGAAAAGCAAAAGGAGTAGGACGGGGTGGTCTTTCCAGTCTTATTTGCTGTTTGTTGATGCGTTGCATGCTGCTAATGAAGCGTTCTTTTTCCAGCTGCAGCTCAAAAGCCTCCCGGCGGGCCTGCTGTAGCAAAAGATTATCGGGTTCATATTCCTGCAATACATCAAAAATTATTTGCGACGACGACTGCAGGTGCTTGCCGGTGATAGGTTTTCCCGGAAATCCCTGGAAAACCAGGCCCGCAATGGCAGCAATTTCACGAAAGCGTCTGCGGGCCATTTCGGTACTGTTCAGGCTTTCCAGCATTTCTTCTTCAATGTTCTCCATGCTGAATAAATCCTGCTCCAGTGCCTCTTCGAAGGGGATGGGGGTGTCGCTCAGTAATTCAAAGCCGTAGTCATTCATGGCTATTGAGAAGCTGATGGGTTGCAGCCGGCTAATGCGCCAGGCAGTAAGCGCTCCCAGTAGTTCATGCACAAAGCGGCCTTCAAAAGGGTATACCAATAAGTGGTAGCCCTCTTGCGTGCGGAAGGATTCGACGAGGAGGGTATCTTTATCTGGTATAAGCGACCACCTGCTCTGGAGGCGCATAATAGGCTCTGCGGCAATCATTTCGGGTTCGCTGCTTCTGCCGGCCGCAGCATCGTGCAACACCTGCCGGATAAGCTGGCTTAGCTGGCTCGAAAGGGGAGGCGGCCCCCAGACCAGCGCGGAACCAGGCCTTTGCTGCTGTTGCTCCGCCGTACAAGAACGGTGAGGTCTTTTATGCGCTCGAACTTCAGGCTCCGGCCGGCAAACCAGAAAATATCGCCCGATTTCAGCCGCGATATAAAGCTTTCTTCCACCGTGCCAATAAACCCTCCGCCCATATATTTTACTTTTAGCACCGGGTCGCTCACAATCGTACCCATGGAAAGGCGATGCCGCATGGCAGTTCGACGGTCGCGCACCTGGTAAATCCCGTTTTCTTCGCTTACCTTATTAAACTCATCGTATTCGTGGAGGCTGCTTCCGCCGGTGGTTACAAAATCCAGGGCCCAGTCCCACTCGGCACGACTGAGGTTTTGGTAGCTATAGGTATTCCGTACCTCTTTAAAAAGCTCCTCTTCTCTAAAGCCTTCTCCAATGGCCAGCGTAACGAGGTACTGGACGAGTACATCCATGCTTTTTTGCAGTGGAATTCGGCTTTCGTATACCTGCTCCTTTAACGCTCTTTTTAGCGCGGCGGCCTCTATAAGTTCAAGCGAATGGGTGGGCAGAAAGTAAATTCGGCTGATGGCTCCCGGCTGGTGTCCACTGCGACCGGCCCTTTGCAAAAAGCGGGAAATGCCTTTTGGGCTGCCAACCTGTATAACAGTTTCCACCGGCTTAAAATCGACGCCCAGGTCGAGACTGCTGGTACAAATTACCAGCTTTAGCTTTCCTTCGTGCAGGGCGTTTTCTACCCAGTCGCGCACCTCCCTGGCAAGGGAACCGTGGTGCATCGCGACCAGGCCTGCCAGCTCCGGAGCTTTGTCCATTAGTTGCTGGTACCATATTTCCGTTTGGCTACGGGTATTGGTGAAAAGAAGGGTAGACTGGCTGTTTTCCAGCAGAGGGAGAATTTTAGGGAGCAGCTTTATTCCCAAATGGCCCGTCCAGGGGAATTTTTCCACCTCATTGGGCAGGATAGAGTGGATTTCTATTTTTTTATTGAGGGCTGCTTTTACCAGGCTGGCTCTGGCCGCTTCCTCTTTGCCGAGCAGCACTTCAAGTGCCTGATTTAAATTGCCGATAGTAGCCGAAACGGCCCAGATTTTCGGCTGTTCCTGGTTGAGGCGCAACAGGCGGCTTACGGCCAGCTCTACCTGCACGCCCCGTTTGCTGCCTAAAAGCTCATGCCACTCATCTACAACAAGGGCTTTAAAGTGCCGGAATAGCTGGCTGCTGTTTTTCTGGCTTAAGAGCAGGTGCAGGCTTTCGGGGGTGGTAATAATACACTCGGGCGTTTTTTTAAGCTGTCGTTGCCGCTCGCTGGAAGAGGTGTCGCCGGTTCGGAGAGCTACGGTCCATTTTAATCCCAGCTCCTGGCAGGCCTGCTGCATGGCCTGTTGCAGGTCGCGTGCCAGAGCCCGGAGGGGAGTTATCCACAGCACCTGCAGCTTTCCCGGCGATTTCTCCTGCCAGCTTTCCGGGTTGGCCCTTATCCATTCGAGCAAGCAGGCAAACCAGAGGGCATAGGTTTTTCCGCTGCCGGTGGGGGCATTTAAGAGGCCATTCTGCCCGCGAAGGTAAGCCTGCCAAACATCTTCCTGAAAGGGAAAAGGCTGCCAGCCCTTTTGTTGAAACCAAAGCTGAACAGGCTTCAGTAACTCCTGGCCGGCTGCCGTTGCTTTCTTTTTAGCCATATACCTTTAACATTTCGTGTAACTCCTCCAGGGTATTGGCATCATCCGCTTTTTTATCGTGCCGCCAGCGGGCCATGCGCGGAAAGCGCAGGGCCACCCCAGACTTGTGCCGCTTGCTTTCCTGTATGCCTTCGAAGGCAATTTCAAAAACCAGCTCGGGCTTAACCGTTCGAACCGGGCCAAAGCGTTCCTGGGTATGCCTTTTAACGAAAGCATCCACTTTCTTAATTTCTGCGTCCGACAGGCCTGAATAAGCTTTGGTAAAAGGAATAAGCTGTTTCTTCTCATCCCAAACGGCAAAGGTGTAGTCTGTATACAAATCTGCGCGGCGGCCTTTTCCTTTCTGGGCATATATAAGGACCCCGTCGATGGTGAGCGGATCTATTTTCCACTTCCACCAGTCGCCGCGGCGCCTTCCTGCCTGGTAAGGAGAATCTAAACGCTTTAGCATGAGCCCTTCGGCAAACATCTCGCGCGACTGCAGGCGCAAATGGTGAAGCACTTCCCACTCCGTAAAATGGGCAATGGGTGAAAGGCGAAGTCGTTGGGGCTGGTTTGTTTCTTCCACGACTGCCTCCAGGAGCTGCCGGCGCACTTTCAGCGGCCGGGAGCGGATGTCTTCCCCGTTAAACTCCAGGAGGTCGTAGGCAAAAATAATGGCGGGCGCCTGGGTGAGTTCCTTTTTGGTAACATTCTTACGGCCAATACGGGTTTGGAGGGCATTAAAAGAAAGTACCTGCTCATCTTTAAAAGGAAGGAGTTCCCCATCAATTACGGTTCCTTCGGGCAAAGCAGGTCCCAGTTCGCCTAGTTCAGGGAATTTTTCGGTTATAAGTTCTTCGCCTCTCGACCAGATAAATAGCTCGTTCTGCCGCCAGATAAGCTGGGACCGAATGCCATCCCATTTCCATTCGGCCTGCCACTCTTCTTCTTCACCCAAAGAAGCGGGAGTCGAATCGAGGGCATGAGCAAGGAAAAATGGATAAGGGCGCGAAAGGTCTGCACTTGTATCCTCTTCATCGAAAAGGCTTTCAAAAGTGGTAGTTTCCGGTTTCCATTGTCCCATGAGCTGATGGGCAATCTGGGCCTTATCTCTCCCTAAAACTTCGGCTACTGCCCGTACCATCAGGTTTTGAGAAACGCCCACCCGAAAGGCCCCCGACATTAACTTATTAAAAACCAACCGCTCCTGCGCACTCATCCGGAGCCAGGCTGAAACAATCTGTTCTTTTTTTTCTTCCTCCGGAAGGGGCTGAATTTGCTTAATGTAGTTCATCCAATAGCTGAGGGGGGAGTCCTGCTGTTCGGAAGGTTCAGGGAGGAGCAGGGCTATGGTTTCAGAAAGGTCACCCACGGCTCCATAAGATTCTTCAAAAAGCCAGTCGGGAATATTAGCCAGCTCCACAGCCCAGGAGCGAAGCCGGGTCGTATTTACCGGCCTTTTTGGTCGCTTGTGTGTAAACAGCGCCAGGGCCCAAAGCTTATCGCTGTCGGGTGCTTCGGCCAGATACTCTTTTAGTATCCGTACCCGCTCATTGGTTTTGTTGGTCTGGTCGAGCTGTGAAAAAAGGGAAGCAAACTGTTTCAAATTTTCTTTTTACTAAGAACGGCTGGAAAAAGCGAATGTTTGCTTGCTGTAACTTCTGATTGAAATGAAACCTGATTGGCTTACTCAAACGGTAGATTTTAAGAGGCAGTACTAAACAAACTATAGTGGCTTTAATTCTTCTACTTAAACAAAAAGGATAGCTTATATATAGCTGGCCTACTTTCTAACGGACTGAAGGGTTCGCGTTTTGCCTCTGTTATCGCGGTTGTTTTCTTCCTAAAAAAGAAAGGTTTGGCCTGGGCATAAAAAAGGCTCCTCAGGGAGGAGCCTCTAACAGCTAAAAAGCTGGCTTATGTAAACAGAAGGCTTCGTTAATTCTTTTTTTTGCCTCTGTTTTGGAATGAACGCTGCCTTTTTTGCGTAGGCAGAAGATTTATCCTGTTATAGAATCTCTGCAGTTTCCGGCTTTTTTTGAACGGCTTCTTTTTCAATTTTCAGTTCAATTTTACCTTCAAACTGTTCAGGTGTTTCTTCATGTGGCTCCTGTAATGAAATATGGGGAGCGATTATAAGCGCTACAATAGACATCAGTTTTATCAGGATGTTCATAGATGGACCTGAAGTATCTTTAAATGGGTCGCCAACGGTGTCACCGGTAACAGAGGCCTTGTGTGGGGCCGAGCCTTTGTATTCCATTACCCCGTTTATCATTACGCCCTTTTCGAACGATTTTTTGGCATTGTCCCAGGCCCCCCCGGCATTGTTCTGGAAAATGCCCATAAGCACCCCGCTAACAGTAACGCCTGCCAGCAGCCCGCCTAAAATTTCGGCCGAGCTGGTAAGCGGGAACACATCTTTAAAACCAAAACCCACCAGAATGGGCACCACTAAAGCAATGGCACCGGGCAAAATCATTTCGCGGATGGATGCCTTTGTGGAAATTTCCACGCATTTTTCATATTCCGGCTTGGCCTTATATTCCATTATGCCGGGTATTTCGCGGAACTGCCTACGTACTTCGTTCACCATGTCCATGGCTGCGCGGCCTACGGCAGCAATAGCAAGGGAGGAGAAGATAAATGGAATCATGGCGCCCACAAAAAGAGCGGCCAGCACCGGGGCTTTATAAATATCAATGGAATCTATGCCGGCGACGCCTACAAAGGCGGCAAACAAAGCAAGGGCAGTAAGGGCGGCAGAAGCAATGGCGAATCCTTTTCCCGCAGCTGCAGTCGTGTTGCCTACTGCATCTAAAATATCGGTACGGCCACGTACATCTTCGGGCAAGCCACTCATTTCGGCAATACCACCCGCATTGTCGGCAATAGGACCAAAGGCATCGATGGCCAATTGCATGGCAGTAGTGGCCATCATACCGGCTGCAGCAATGGCCACTCCATACAGGCCGGCAAAGAAGTAGGAAATAATAATGCCGGCAGCAAGTACCAGAATTGGCAGTACGGTGGATTCCATCCCTACCGACAAGCCACCAATAATGTTTGTTGCATGGCCTGTGGATGATTGCTGCACAATAGAATTTACCGGGCGCTTGCCCATGGCGGTATAATATTCGGTTATAATGCTCATAAGCGCCCCAACGATTAGGCCTACCACAATGGCCCAGAAAACATCCATGGCACTAAAGGAATAGCCCCTGATGTCCATGGCTTCGGGTAACATCCAAACGACCAGGAAGTAAGAAGCAATCGCGGTAAGTACAATGGAGGACCAGTTGCCCAGGTTCAGTGCCTGCTGCACGTTTCCGGTTTCTTTTGAAATGCGCACGAAAGAAGCGCCAATGATGGAGAAAACCAGGCCCATGCCCGCAATAATTAAGGGTAGAAGTACTGGTGCAATGCCACCAAACTGGTCGATGGAAATGATTTCTCTGCCCAGCACCATGGTAGCCAGTATAGTGGCTACATAAGAACCAAAGAGGTCCGCACCCATTCCGGCAACATCTCCCACGTTATCGCCAACGTTATCGGCAATGGTGGCAGGGTTACGCACATCATCTTCCGGAATGCCGGCTTCTACCTTTCCTACCAGGTCGGCCCCAACATCGGCTGCTTTGGTATATATGCCACCGCCAACGCGGGCAAAAAGGGCAATGCTTTCAGCCCCCAACGAAAAGCCAGCCAGTACTTCAAGGGCTTTTTCCATTTCAACCCCGTTTACACCGGCTCCGGTGCTTACTACATACATATTATAGAACACAATAAAAAGGGAGCCAATGCCTAGTACCGCTAAACCGGCCACCCCCAAACCCATTACTGTGCCGCCGGTAAAAGAAACTTTCAGGGCTTTTGCCAGGCTGGTACGCGCGGCCTGTGTAGTACGAACGTTTGCTTTGGTAGCTATATTCATTCCAATATACCCTGCCAGGGCAGAGAGAATGGCGCCGATTAAAAAGGAAATAGCAATTACCCAGCTGGAGTTTTCTACCAGGGTGCCAGACCAGGCGAGCAGGAGGCAGGCAATAACAGCGAAATAAGAAAGTACTTTCCACTCGGCCCTCAGAAAGGCCATGGCGCCCCTGGAAATGTGGCCCGCCAGCTCCTGCATGTTTGCGTCGCCTGCATCCTGTTTTGTTACCCAGGCTGACTTAATGGCCATAACAATGAGGCCTACAATGCCTAGTGCAGGAACCACGTACAAAAGATTGTCCATAATATATAAGCTTAAGAGGTTTTGGTTGAACTGAACAAATATATCATTATGGATGGATATTTAAAATTAAATCCTGTTTTCCTTGGCGTTTGGGGGCATTTATTATTTGTAATGAGAAATGGCCTCCTCCCTCTTAAGTAAATTGCGCTGATTGTAAAAAAATATTTGGTATGGAGTTGTGGTCCGGACCTGCAGGAGTGGAAGGCTAATTGTGGGAAGTATTAAATATTTTCGGAAGCTTCTTCGAGCTCTTCATTGTAGAGGGTTTGAACTTCTTCGGCCTGGTACCCCTTTTCGCGTAGCCACTTGCTGAATGGAGCGGTAAAACCATGGGTAACCAGTACCCTTTCGCAGCCGGTGGCACTAACAGCTGCATTGAGACCGGCCCAATCGGCGTGGTCGGAGAGGACGAAGCCCCGGTCCACTGCCCGCCTGCGTTTTGTGCCCCTAACGTTCATCCAGCCCGAAGCCATCGCGGTATTGAGGGGTTTTAGCTTTCGCATCCAGGGAGTATTCATGGCAGAGGGAGGCGCAACAATCAGGCTGCCGGGAAAAGCCGAGGCGGGAGTGTCGGCAGTAATTCTTTCAGCAGGAGGAAGCCGGAGTCCATTTTGGCTCAGGGCTTTATTTACATTGTCGACCGCCCCATGGAGTAAAATTTTACCGATAGAAGGATCGACATTGGCAATGAGTCGCTGGGCTTTTCCAAGCGCATATCCGCAAAGCAGGCTGGCTTTGCCTTCCCCGGCATTTTGCCTCCACCAATTGTTTATTTCCTCAAAAACCTCTGCCTGTGGCTTCCAGCTGTATACCGGCAAGCCGAAAGTAGATTCGGTAATAAAGGTGTGGCACTGCACCGGCTCGAAAGGCGTGCAGGTGGCATCGGCTTCGGTTTTGTAGTCGCCTGAAACTACCCAGATTTCACCTTTATATTCGAGACGTATTTGTGCGGAGCCGGTAATGTGACCGGCCGGATGAAAGCTGATGCGTACGCCGTTTATTTCATGGAGGGCGCCATAGTCTGTTGTTTCCAGGTGGATATTCTCTCCCAGGCGAAGCCGTAGAATCGCCTCAGAGTCCTGGTGGGCAAGGTAATAGCGGCTTCCCCACCGGGCATGGTCGCTGTGGGCATGGGTAATTATTGCCCGGTCAACGCCTTTCCAGGGGTCGATATATACATCGGCCCGGGGACAGTAAATGCCATTTTCATTTATTTCAAGAAGGTTCGCCTGCTCCATATGCTTATGCTAACCCTGGAAAGTCTAAAAAGTTGGTAAGCTCCCTTCTGGCTTTTTCCGGGCCAGGGAAAAACTGATTGTAAATTTTAATATATTAGGTTTCATGACAGGCGGTAAAAAGCCAGAGGATTTTTTTTTGAGGTATGCCGTAAAGCTATTGCAGAAAAGCCCTTTAACTATCAGAGGAGAATTCTGTTGTACCTTAGAAGTCTTTAGCAAACGTATGCGTATTCCTTTTTTTTCACTTGTACAAATCCCGGGTACATGGAGGGCCTTGTTGTTCTTCCTGCTCTTTCTTCCTGCTGCGCTTTATGCCCAGACCGTTGAGTTGCAGGGTAAGGTAAAGGATAAGGAGGGGCAAGCCCTTCCGCTGGCGCATATTTTAATTCTTCCCGATAGCACCATGGTACCCAGTACTCTGGAAGGAACTTTTTTAGTTTCTTTATCTCCGGGGAGAAAAGAATTTAGGATTTCCTACACCGGGTACGAGGTGTATAGGACAACCATTGCGCTGAAGACCGATACTGCTGTCAGCTTTTCCTTAACGCCACAAATAGGGCAGCTGAAGGAGGTTACTGTTTCTTCGAACCGATACTCACAGGCGCTCCTGTTGCAGTCGTCAAGAATGGGAACGACCATTTTAACAAAAAAAGAAATAGCAGCAATACCTGTTGTAGGAGGGGAGGCCGATGTAATTAAAACATTGCAACTCCTGCCAGGCACGGTGCGCGGCGTAGAAGGCAGCTCCGACCTGTTTGTTCGTGGCGGTGCTGCCGACCAGAACCAGGTGCTGTTAGACGGGGCACCTATTTATAATACGAGCCATTTGTTTGGATTTCTTTCTGTTTTCAACCCCGATATTCTTGATAAGGTAGAGGCGATTAATGGAGGGTTCCCGGCTGAGTATGGCGGGAGGCTGTCGTCGGTGCTGGATATTTCTTCTAAAAGTTTAATTGCCAACAAAACCACGGTGTCTGGCAATGTTGGCTTAATCGCCTCCCGCTTATTTGTGGAGCAGCCCATTATTAAAGATAAAATGAGCATTTGGCTGGCAGGCAGGAGAACCTATATTGACCAGGTGTTCCAGCTGATCGATGAAAACCTCCCATACTTTTTTTACGACCTGAACGGCAGAATTAATTACCAGCCAGGGCCACGGGATAAAATCTCCGCCAGTTATTACCAGGGGGAAGATATTCTTGATTTTACGGAGCAGGAAGAGGAGGAGGAAAGCAGTAGGTTTACCTCTACTTATGCATCCGGAAATTCCAGCCAGGCGATTCAATGGCTTCATCATTACCCGAATAACTGGAGCAGCCGCCTTTCCCTTAGCCGTACTGCTTTTGAATACAATATCCGAAATGCTTATGAAGACAATGAACTGTTTGCTTTTTCTGACATTGAGGATTATGGGGCAAAGCTAACCTTCGAAAAAGATTCTTTATGGCTGGGTGCAAGAATAAAAACAGGTTTTGAGTGGATAAGGCATGCCGTAAAGCCCAACATTATTAGCTCGTCGGGCTTTTTTGCAGACTTCCTGGAAAGTAGTGAAAGTACGGGGAAGGTTGCCCACGAAGTGGCAGTTCATGTGCAGCAGGAATGGCGGCTTTCTGATAAGGTGCTGGTAAATGCGGGCATACGGGGGACAGGTGCTTTGCTGGAAAACACCCAATATTTCATACCTGAGCCAAGGCTTTCTTTCCGCTATGCGGTTCGCGAAAACAGCTCCTTAAAGTTAAGTTATTCGCGCATGGCTCAATATATGCACCGCATTTCCAGTTCGGCTATTTCATCTCCCACCGATATTTGGTATCCGGTAACGGACAGGGTACGGCCACAGCTGGCTCACCAGGCTTCTGCTGCCTGGCAGCAGTTTTTAGAAGGGCCACAAATTTTTATAAGTGCCGAAGCCTATTACAAAAGAATGAACCACCTGATAGGCTATGAGGAAGGAACAAATTTATTTTTCAATTCCGATTTTGAATCCAAGCTGATCCAGGGAAAAGGCAGCGCATATGGTTTTGAATTTTTATTGCGGAAGGAAGCAGGAAGGTTAAGCGGCTGGTTAAGCTATACCTTGTCCTGGTCGTGGCGGCAGTTCGATGAAGTAAATGGCGGTAAATGGTTCCGGGCCCGCTACGACCGCCGGCACAATGGAGCACTTGTAACGCAGTATAAGCTTAGCCCCCGCTTTTCTGCTTCGCTTGTTTGGGAGTATATTTCCGGCTCCAGGTTTACCCCTATTATCGGGCAGTATCTCGTGCCTTCTCCAACGCTTACAGGGATAAATATTATTCCTTTATATTCGGAAATTAACGGGGTTAAACTTTCGGACTCCCACCGGCTCGACCTGGGGCTGAGATATTCAAATAAGCCGGCAAGGAAATTTAACTGGCACATTTTTGCAGGTGTAAATAACGTATATAACCGCGCAAGCCCTATTGGCGTTTTTATAGAACAGGATGAGGCCGACGGCTCCCTGCGCTACATTCAGCCTGGCTTGTTTGGGTTGCTGCCTTTTTTAAATATTGGGTTTAAGTTTTAAGATATGCTGCAGTTGGTAAAAAAGAAAAAGCACTGGTTTCAAAAAAAAATAAATAAAGTTTTTGTTCCGCTGTTCCTGTGGATAGGGATAACTTCCTGCATACCAGATCCGCTGGTGTTAGAAGAAGTTCCGTCTGTAAGACCGGAAATAGTGGTGGCCACGCAAATGGTTGGCTCCCGCTCTGTTCTGGTTTCGCTTACAAAAACCTTTAGTGCACTGGAGGTTGGCGTGGATAAGGAGCCTGAGGAATTTCTCCGAAAGCTGGCCATAAATGATGCCTCTATTACCATTAGCGGCCCCCGGGGGGGCGATAGCCTTTCGTTTGAAGAAAATGGCATTTACCTGGGAGAAAACCTCTCTCTGCAGGCAGGAGAAACTTACGAACTGCTGGTAGTAAGTGAAGAAATTGGAACCGTTACAGCCACCACAACAGTACAGCCACAGGTGGATTTTACAAATGTAAGCGCTGATCTTTATTATGAAGGACTGGATGATACCTTAGCCGTCGTTTCTTATGAATTCGATGACCCTCGCGAGACAAACTGGTATATGGTGAACATTCAGAAGGTAGGGGAGGCCAATCTTACAAACTTTGTAAACCCGGAGGCTTATACACTCCTTTTTGAAGATGAGGAATTTAATGGGGAGCAGTATAAAGAAAGCTACACCTTTTTTCCGGATGGTTATGTTCCGGGCGATACTGTGCTGGTTTCTCTTTCGAACATTAGCCAGGATTACTTCCAGTTTATGAAGCTTCGGACCGAAGATCGTTTAAGCTTCCTTGAATTCCTAAGCGAACCAGCTAATTATCCCTCCAATGTAACGGGAGGGAAAGGCTTTTTCAACTTATATTTCCCCGATGTCCGGGTAATTGCTTTTGAACGTCAGCTTTAGGTTGAAAATCTCCCTTTCATAGATTACTTCAATTTTCTCCAGCTGTTTAAGGCTTAGGAGAAGTGCCTTCCTATTCGGGGGCCTAAGGTTTTTGTGTAGGCCTTTATGAGGCTGCCTGCCCGGGGGGATATTTTAAAATTTTAATAAACTGTTTTCAGGTTGGATGGGAATAAAGTACAAAATCTAAAAGTTTGTATGGTTTGACTAGAACAAAATTTAAAAATACTAAAATAATAAAGTGTATTTATTGATTGAAAACACGATAAGGTGTATGATAAAATGCCTGTCCAGGCTTTTTTAGGTGCGAAAATTCTTTATTTGGCCGAACGATAATGAGTTTATGGTATATCCTAAGCGTTTGAAAATGTGGTTTTTATGTTAAAAAATAATTAAAAAAATTTAAACACAATCAGCAGGAGCCCCGTTCCATTGAAAGAGAGTTAAAATTGCACTTTTTATAGTAATGTATTCAAAGACCATCCTCTTTGCAGGAAAAGTGTTGAGCGTACTGGCTATTTTAAAGTTAAAATTTTGACTCTAGTTTTTTAACCCTAAACAAATTTTTATGAAAATGGACAAAAATTTTTACACCCGCAAAATGCAGGAAGGGTCTTCTAAAGTATGGAAGCTTTTTGCAGTACTTTTAACCTGCACCTTCATCTTCAGTAGTTGCGACCAAATGGATTTGGAAGAAGTAGTGGATGAGGTGAAAGAGGAGCAGGAAGCAAGATTTTTTAAAGCCAACCTGAGTCCGCTGAACAATTCCGGCGTTACAGGTGAAGCCACCTTTGTATACATGGAAGATGGCAGGTTCCAGGCTTCTGTGCAGGCCAATAACCTCGTGGCTAACATGGTACACCCACAGCATATTCATGGTTTTGGCTTTGAAGACAAAACACCTAAAAACGCAGTTTGCCCGCCAATGAGTGCCGCAGGCGAAGATGGTTTATTAACTCTTACCGACGGAGCCCCATATTATGGCCCTGTATTGGTTCCGCTTGATAATGATCTGGTTCCTTTAAGTGTGGAGGAATTCCCGATGGCAAACAGTCACGGACAGCTAAACTACTTACAGTATATCAGGCTTAATACCTTAATACAAGCTATAAACATGGCTCATAACGGAGAGCAGACCCGCGCGAATATTAATCTTTCGAAGCGCGTTGTGGTGCTTCATGGGGCTTATGTTAAAGACAACATGATTGTTCCGGAAGGTACAGAAGGAGCTGAGTATGTTGCTACCCTTCCGGTGGCTTGTGGCGAAATTGAAGAAGTATACTAAGTTGTTTAATTTATTTGAATAAAAAAGGGGCTGTACGAGCTACAGTCCCTTTTTTTTCAAAAAGATAAACACAAGTTCATTAATTTTATTAGTCGGTAAATAAAGGCAAGGGTGTGAATAAATGGAAATAAGGGTGAAGCGTAATTTCAGCGCAGGGAAACCGAAATAAAGTAGTACTAGCCCAACTATATTACTGAAATGCCTGAATTTTTTGCTCGTTTTTCATCTGATTTTTTTTTAAAAGATATAAGCAAGATTTCCTTTTTTTAATCCCCGATGAGTAATTATTGAAATTTTTGCTTGTTTCAAAATTGCATTTAAACTTCCCACTCTTTTTTCTTCCAGTTTCTCTCAAATTCCTCAACTAAAGTCAGCTAACTCATAAAGTTCAAAAAAGAAAGATCCCATACAAGAACAAATAGTTCGAAAAGACAATTTTTATATTTTTTTATCATAAACATCAATATTATGAGAACAAGTAGACTGAAAAGAATGCTTTTAAAAGCAACAGAGGCGAAGGGTAGAAGTATGCTTCTCTTAATGGCAGCCGTTTTTATTTTTTCTTCCTGCAAGGAGCTGGGGGAGTTGGAACCCGATATTCCAGGCCAGGTAAAGGCAGATATGATCCAACCAACGGGGCCGGCACCTGAATGGGCACCGGATATTGATCCGCAAATGCTTGCTGTGATTGAGGAGTTTCAGCGCTTTAATGTAGTGCCTTACCCAAGTGTGCCTGCTGCTCAGGCACGGGAAGAGCCTACTTTCAAAGATGCGCTGGAAGAACTGTTAAGAGAATATGATATCAGTCCCGAACCTGCCAAGGTGAATGAAAACCATATAGCCATCCCTGGAGGCGCTGGCCAGGATTTGGTCGTGCGCGTATTCACACCAAAAGAAGGCGAAGGTCCATATCCTGTAATTGTATATTACCATGGAGGTGGCTGGGTTATTGCCAACTTAGATACTTATGAAGCTTCGGCAACTGCCTTGGCGGAGAAAACAGGTGCCATTGTAATGGAGGTAGCCTATCGCCAGGCACCAGAGCATCCTTTCCCGGCTGCTCACGAAGATGCTTTTGCTGCTTATAAGTGGGCCCGCGAGCATGCATCCGAAGTGAATGGAAATCCGGAAATGGTGGCTACTGTAGGGGAAAGTGCCGGAGGGAATTTAGCAGTTGCCGTGGCCCTTATGGCGAAAGAACGTGGCGTGGAACTTCCAGAGCATATTGTTTCGGTGTATCCCATTGCCGATGGCGATATTCAGTCGCCTACCTATGAAGAGTATGCAAATGCCTTATTTTTAAACAGGCCGCTGATGAAGTGGTTCTTTGAGCTGTATTATCCTGAATGGGAAACAGCAAACAACCCGTTGATTTCCATTGTGGACGCCGACTTAAGCGGACTACCACCTACTACCATTATTAATGCAGAAATTGATCCCCTCCGTTATGAAGGAGGCGTTCTTGCCGAAGAGCTGGACATGGCCGGCGTATCGGTAGAGCGCAAAGTTTTTAATGGTGTTACCCATGAGTTTTTTGGAATGAATGTCTTGTTAGAGCAAGCCAGACATGCACAGGACTTTGCTGCGGATCGGCTTCAGGAAGCTTTCAATAAGTAAAGTCGTGAGATGATGTATAATAAAAGAAGCTGTCTCCTCTGAGGCAGCTTCTTTTATTCTTTATAAGCAGCAGGATTAATCTTTTTTATCCAGTTCCAGGTACTTAAAAAACTCCTGGCGAACCGCATCTTCTTTAAACTTTCCGTAGAATTGCGAGGTTACGGTTTTGCTGTTTACATCCTGAATTCCTCTGGATGAAACGCACATATGGGAAGCGTCCATGATTACGGCTACATCTTCTGTTTCGAGCAAATCGCGCAGCTCCTGTGCAATTTGAACGGTTAAACGCTCCTGCACCTGTGGGCGCTTGGCATAATACTGTACAATCCGGTTTATTTTTGACAACCCGATAACCTTGCCGCTCGAAATATAGGCAACATGTGCTTTCCCGATAATGGGCACAAAATGATGCTCACAGTTTGAGTGAAAGGTAATATTTTTCTCGACCAGCATCTGGTCGTAATTATAGGTATTATTGAAAAGTCTTACCCCAGGTTTATTGGCAGGATTAAGGCCACTAAAAATTTCCTGAATGTACATTTTTGCCACCCTTCGTGGTGTACCTGCCAGGCTGTCGTCCGTAAGGTCGAGCCCCATAATGGTCATAATTTCACGGAAGTGCTTTTCGATCAGCTCTATCTTCAGTTCATCGTCCAGTTCAAAGGCATCGGGGCGAAGGGGGGTTTCGTAAGAGGTGCCAACATGCTCATCGCCGATTTCATCTATGGAAAGACCGTTAACCTGCGGGGTATTCAACAATGTTTCTTTCTGTTTCATAAAGGGTAATCTTTAGATCGTACTGCGGATCGATTTTATCTCTTAAAATATGCCAAATAACCACTGCAATGTTTTCGGCTGTGGGATTGAGATTTTTAAATTCATCGGTATCCAGGTTTAAGTTTTTATGGTCGAATTTATTTAAAACATGCATCTGAATAAGGTCGCTCAGTTTTTTCATATCATAAACATATCCCGTAGCCGGGTCGAGCTCCCCAATTAGCTTTACTGATAGATTATAATTGTGGCCATGGTAATGTGGATTATTACATTTGCCAAACACGGCTTTATTTTTCTCTTCTGTCCACCCGGGGTTGTGGAGCCGATGTGCAGCATTAAAATGTTCATTTCTGATAACGGCTACTCTCATAAAAAAACCTTGCGTAATGGATTGGATTTATGTTTATTAATAACTGCTGTAAATTAAACAGAATAGTGAAAGCTTACACCTTTCTTAGCAATTTAATTGTAAAAATAGTTCATGCAGAAGAGCTGTAAGCCCCAGGAAAGAGTAAAGATAAGGGATAATCCTTTTCTATCCTTATTTCCTGTTCTTTTAGCGCTCCTGTAAAGTTTCTGAACCGCTCCTTTATCTCAAAAACCACGCATCACTTTTTTATGAAAAAACCGGGTTTAAAGATGTAATTAATGCCCCTTTTATGCGTCATTGAGGTAAGAACCGGTTGAAAGTATGGTGAATGATTGAACGTGAGTACCTGAAAATTTTAAAAGTGTACAGAACCGAACAACACTGACCGAAAACGAACACTCACAAAAAGTAAAATGGTGAAAAACAGCTGTAAAAGGCTCTTTTTAGAATTGGCACAGCAATTGAATCTATCATAATACAAACACAAAAAAAAGCAACTTTTAAATCTTACAGATATGAAAACCCTTAACAAAACATTCGGACTAAGCATTATTTTTTCTGCCTTCATGCTATTTGGCTTCACTCCTAATGCAAATGCCAACGATTCTTCAGATAAGAACGCAGCACTGGAAGAAAAGGCTGCGAATCCTAACGATACTACGGCTGAAAATGAAACTGAAAACGAGGATGAATTTGACTTTGACTTTTCTGATCCTTTCTTCTTCAGCGATAAAGTAACTATAAAAGTTTATGGCGAAGCTGATAAGTTGTTATACAGCGGCAGCTTTACCAAAGAAGAAATGCACAATGATGAAGAGCTAAAAGGCTGGCTGAAGAAAAGTGAGTTTCTGCTCAGTATAGACAATCAGCACTACTACTTTTCTAATAATTAAGTTTTTCCAAAAATAGAAATCCCCTTCATTGACATTAATGTAAAAAGGAGAGCAATTTGCTCTCCTTTTTCTTTATTGAAACCATTCTGGCTTAGCAATATTCTTCAAACACCTGCTCCAGGTGGCTGGCAATCATTTCGGCAGTACGGCCTTCGATGTGGTGGCGCTCTACGAAATGTACCAGTTCGCCATCTTTAAAAAGGGCAATAGCAGGAGAGGATGGCGGATAGGGCATGGTATATTCACGGGCCTTAGCTACCGCTTCTTTATCTACTCCGGCAAACACGGTGGCCAGGCTATCGGGCCTTTTTTCGCTGCGGCTAACAGCAGCTTTTACGCCCGGACGAGCTGAACCTGCTGCACAACCACAAACAGAGTTTATTACAAGCAGGGTGGTGCCCTGGCTGTTTTTCAGGTGGCTATCTACAGCTTCAGCTGATTTTAATTCCTGGAATCCAACAGAAGTCAGATCCGAACGCATGGGTGCTACTAATTCTTCTGGGTACATATTTTTATGTGCTAATTTGTGAACATTTATTTATAGGACTTGGGATGGGAGACTTGAGATAAAACAGGTAGACATTATTTTCGGCCTTGGGGCTTTTGCCTGAATTTTAAAGTCTCATGTCCAACATCCCACATCTCCCGTCTGCCTTCTACAAAAATCCTAACTCAAGTTTGGCGGCTTCAGACATCATGTCCTGGGAGTAAGGAGGATCGAAGGTAAGCTTCTACCTTCACATCATTTACGCCTTCTATTGCCTTTATATTTTGCTCCACCTCGCCTGGTATTTGCTCTGCACTCGGGCAGGCAGGAGAGGTGAGGGTCATTAAAACATATACATTATTTACCGGGTACACACTTACTTCATAAATAAGTCCTAATTCATAGATATCGACAGGTATTTCGGGGTCGTACACCCTTTTTATGGCGTCCATTACTTTATCGCGTAAGGACTCGCTGCCGGATTCGTTTGCTTCTTCTGCCATTTTTAAAAAAAGTATTAAGTAATAAGTATTAAGTAGTAAGACCATAAATAAAAGGCCAGCTTCCTTAATTCCTTTTACATTTCAATCACTCTGTTATTCAAGCCATCAACCATTTGCCTGGCCTTGCATTTCTTTATAGGCCATAGCCGCATCGAGCTTCATTTTGCTTATCATGCTGGCAAACCCATTGGAGCGCTGCGAGCCAATAAACTGGCTCATGCCAATATCTTTAATAAAGTATAAATCCGCCCGGGCAATATCTTCCATCTTCTGGCCCGATAGAACCCTGATGAGTAAGGATATTAAGCCTTTTGTAATGGCTGTATTGCTGTCTGCCAAATAATTGAGCGTATCGCCTTCTCTTTCCGATACAAGCCACACCTTGCTCTGGCAGCCTTTAATCAGGTTCTCCTCCTTTTGATGCTCCACAGGCATATCGGGCAGCTGCTTGCTCAGGTCGAAAATATATTCCAGCTTTCCGTTCTGGTCGCCCTCGAACAGGCTGAACTCTTCTATTATTTCGTCTTGTATGGAATTTATTGAAGGCTTGCTCATGCGCTTATCTCATCATTTTAATAATTGCCTGCAGGCCATCGGCCAGGCGGTCAATTTCTTCTATTGTATTGTAAACCGAGAAAGAAGCCCGTACGGTTCCGTCGATGCCAAATAGCTTCATTAAGGGCTGTGTACAGTGGTGGCCGGTGCGCACGGCAATGCCTTTGGCGTCCAGCATCATGCCTATATCGAAATGGTGTACGCCTTCTACTACAAACGAAACCACGCTAACCTTCTTTTTGGCAGTACCCACGAGGCGAAGTCCTTCAATTTTGCTGAGCTTTTTGGTCGCATAAGCCAGCAGCCGATCTTCGTAGGCAGCAATATTCTTTTTGCCCAGATTATTTACAAAATCAAGGGCATAGCGCAGGGCTATCATGTCGGCAATGTTTGGCGTGCCGGCCTCGAACTTGTAGGGTATGTCGTTGTAGGTGGTTTTTTCGAAGGTAACCTCCTTTATCATCTCGCCGCCGCCCTGGTAGGGAGGCATGGCCTCGAGCAGGCTGCGCTTTCCGTAGAGAATGCCAGAGCCCGTTGGGCCGTACAGCTTATGGCCCGAAAATACGTAAAAGTCGCAATCCAGCGCCTGCACGTCAACCTCGAGGTGGGAGCTGGCCTGGGCGCCGTCGACCAGTACAATAGCTCCTTTGGCATGTGCCTTTGGAATCATCTGCTCCACCGGGTTGATGGTTCCAAGTGCATTCGATACATGTACAATAGCAACAAGTCGGGTACGGTCGGAAAGCAGCTTCTCAAATTCCTCAAAAACAATATCTCCGTTTTCATCTACCGGAATAACACGAAGCTTAGCCCCGCGCTCTTCGCAAAGCATTTGCCAGGGAACAATGTTGCTGTGGTGTTCCAGGGCTGAAATAATGATTTCATCCCCTTCCTGTATGTTTGCGCGCCCCCAGCTGGCTGCTACCAGGTTAATGCCGTCGGTGGTGCCTTTGGTAAAAATAATTTCTTCCCGCTCCCGGGCATTTATAAAAGCCTGAACGCTTGTGCGGGTTTCCTCAAAAGCTGCAGTAGCCCTATCCGCCAGGGTATGCACCCCCCGGTGGATGTTGGCATTCATGGTGCTGTAGTAATCGTTGAGCGCGTCGAGCACCACTTTTGGTTTTTGCGTAGTGGCGGCATTATCGAAGTAAGCCAGCGGCTGGCCGTTTACCTCCTGCTGCAGTACAGGGAATTGCTCCCTGATTTTGCTGATGTCAAGCACGGGTACGCTTGAGGTTCCGGAGCTGGTGTTGGTAATGGTATGTTCGCTGGTGTGGTTGTTCATTTTAATATTTAATTTTCAGCTTCTCATTAAGCACGTTTAAAAAGTGCTCTTTCAGCGGTTCAATGCTGATATGTTCAATAATATCTGCCGCAAAGGCATGGAGTAACATGGCGCGGGCACTTTCTTCGCTCAGGCCGCGGGCACGCAGGTAAAATAGCTGTTCTTCGTTAATCTGGCCGGTGGTAGCCCCGTGGGAGCATTTTACATCGTCGGCCCAAATTTCCAGCTGTGGCTTGGTGTTAATGCTGGCAGTGTCGGTAAGCAGAATATTTTTGTTCGACTGAAAAGCATTGGTTTTTTGCGCTTCCTGGCGAACATAAATTTTACCATTGAAAACCCCGGTAGAGGCATCGTCCATAATGCCTTTGTAAAGCTCGTTGCTAATGCTGTGTGGTTTGCGATGGTCTACCACCGTATGGTTGTCGACATGCTGCTTTCCGTGCAGGTAATACAGGCCGTACATATTGGCTTCTATATTCGAAGCATCCAGTACAAAGTTCAGGTTATTTCGTATCAGCTGGCCTCCTAAAGTAATAGTAGTAGTGGTAACCCGGCTATCGGCCCGTTGGTAAATATGGGTGGTATTCACCTGCAGGGCATTGTCATCTTCTATCTGCAGCTTAAAGTACTGCAGCTGTGCATTTTCCTGCACCTCAATTTCTGTTACAATATTGGTAAAACAAGCCTGGCTGCCTACCGAATGGTACGCTTCCACAATATTTACCTCGGCACTTCGGCCAATCAGGAACAGGTTGCGCGGCTGGCTGGTGGTTGCACCTTCGCTGCTGTCGGAAATAAAGTGCAGCACCACCGGCTTTTCGAGTACTGCTTTAGCGGGGACTTCTATAAAAGAGCCATGCTTGGTAAAAGCCGTGTTGAGGGCTATAAAAGCATCCGATTCAGCCTTGGCATGCTGCCCAAGTGCCGCGCTTACCTTTTCAGGCTGGGTTTTATAGGCCTCGGCCAGTTCGCTTATGTGTAAGTTTTCTTCCTTTAGAAGCTGGCTCAGCTCCGGCCGATACTGACCGTTAATAAAAACAAGCTGGTTTGCTTCCAGGCCTTTGAACAGGAATGGCTCGATTCCTTTTGCATTGAGCTGGGAGGGCTGGGTGCTGGTTTGGCTGCCCAGCTGCTTTTGCAGGGCTTTGGCAATATTGGTGTATTTATATTCTTCGTTCTTCGCAGGAGGGAAGCCGGTTTGGTCAAACACCTGCAGGGCATTTTTCCTTAACTGGTGCAGTGGCCCCTGTGCGCTTCCGTTCAGGCTGGTTTCAAAAGACTTGAATCCCTCTATAAAACTGCTTTTAATGTCCGTAGTCGTACTCATAAATCGACAATTTGCTTGTCTGTAGGAATAATTTTAAAAAAGGCTCAGCTTAAGCCTGAACGTTGTCGGCTTCTTCTTTAATCCAGTCATAGCCACGCTCTTCCAGCTCCAGGGCAAGTTCTTTAGTGCCGGATTTAACGATTCGCCCGTTATAAAGCACGTGAACAACGTCAGGTACGATAAAATCGAGGAGGCGCTGGTAGTGAGTAACCACAATGGTTGCCGTGTCGGGGCGCTTTAGCTTGTTAACGCCATTGGCCACGATGCGCAGGGCATCAATATCCAGACCGGAGTCTGTTTCGTCGAGGATAGAAAGCGTCGGTTCAAGCATAGCCATCTGGAAAATTTCGTTCCGCTTTTTCTCTCCTCCCGAAAAGCCTTCGTTCAACGAACGGTTCAATAGCTTCTGGTCAATTTCAACCAGTTTCATTTTTTCCTTTACAATCTTCAGGAAAGAAACTGCATCGAGTGGATCCTGACCGCGATACTGGCGCACCTGGTTGATGGCAGTTTTAAGAAAATTAGTAGAGCTTACACCAGGAATTTCTATCGGATACTGAAAAGCCAGGAATACCCCTTCGCGGGCACGGTCTTCCGGGGCCAGCTCCAGCAGGTCTTTTCCTTTAAAAGTAACACTCCCGCCGGTTACTTCGTACTCCTCGCGACCTGCCAGTACAGAGGCGAGTGTACTTTTGCCTGAGCCATTAGGACCCATAATCGCATGCACTTCGCCTGCTTTTACTTCGAGGTTAATGCCTTTTAAAATAGGCTGTTCGTTGATTGAGGCTTGTAAATTCTTAATGCTTAACATATCGATTTGTTGCTATCTGGTCTGTAGATAATTCGTTTTTGATGGTGGGCACTGCCCGGCAGGGGAATCCCTTTAATAAGGCTGAACCATGCCTTTATCGGGGGAAGGGCATGGTTCAGTTAAAAGTTTATCGTTTATTCCTTAGCCTACACTGCCTTCCAGAGTAAGGGCAAGGAGTTTTTGCGCTTCCACGGCAAACTCCATCGGGAGCTGGTTTAATACCTCTTTACAATAGCCGTTTACAATGAGGGCTACGGCATCTTCGGTGTTAATACCCCGCTGGTTACAGTAGAAAATCTGGTCTTCGCCAATTTTAGAGGTGGTGGCCTCATGTTCTACTTTAGCGCTGCTGTTTTCTATTTCAATATAAGGGAAAGTGTGGGCACCACACTTATCGCCCATGAGCAGCGAGTCGCACTGCGAGAAGTTACGCGCACCTTCGGCACGCTTCATTACTTTTACCAAGCCGCGGTAGCTGTTCTGGCTCTTACCTGCAGATACTCCTTTCGATACAATCCGGCTCTTGGTATTCTTGCCAATATGTATCATTTTGGTGCCGGTATCGGCCTGCTGGTAATTGTTGGTTACGGCTACTGAGTAGAACTCCCCAACAGAGTGGTCGCCTTTTAATATACAGCTTGGGTACTTCCAGGTAACCGCTGAGCCTGTTTCTACCTGGGTCCAGCTGATTTTGGAATGGTCGCCTGCACAAATGCCCCGTTTGGTAACAAAGTTAAAGATACCGCCACGGCCCTGCTTGTCGCCAGGATACCAGTTTTGTACGGTCGAATATTTTACTTCTGCATTTTTAGCAGCATAAATTTCCACCACGGCCGCATGCATTTGCGATTCGGCACGCATAGGAGCGGTACATCCTTCGAGGTAACTCACATACGAACCTTCGTCGGCAATAATAAGGGTACGCTCGAACTGCCCGGTATTGGCCGCATTTATTCGGAAGTAGGTAGAAAGCTCCATCGGGCAGCGAACGCCTTTTGGAATATAACAGAAGGAGCCATCGCTGAATACCGCCGAGTTAAGGGTGGCGTAAAAGTTATCGGTAATTGGCACTACGGACCCCAGGTATTTCTTTACCAGCTCAGGGTGTTCCTTTACTGCTTCGCTAAATGAACAGAAAATAATGCCCAGCTTCCCTAACTGCTTTTTAAAAGTAGTGGCAACAGACACCGAGTCAATTACGGCATCGACTGCCACGCCGGTCAGGCGCTTTTGCTCTTCCAGCGAAATGCCAAGCTTCTTAAAGGTGTCGCGTAGTTCCGGGTCAACCTCGTCGAGGCTCTTTTTGGTAGCCTTTTGTTTGGGCGCTGAGTAATAAACAGCATCCTGAAAATCTACTTCCGGGTAATTTACGTTGGCCCAGGTGGGTTCAGTGAGCGTAAGCCAGTGGCGGTAGGCTTTTAGTCGCCATTCCAGCAGCCATTCGGGCTCATTTTTCTTTGCAGAAATAAACCGAACAATATCTTCGTTCAGCCCCTTGGGAGCCGACTCCGCTTCGAACTTGCTTTCCCAACCATACTTGTATTCGGAGCTGGTTAGTTCGTCAAGAATTTCGGTGTCTTTGCTCATATATATGCTTGTTTGGATTTATTCTAAATAGTCTTACAAATCTATAACATAATTTGAAAATTTATGTTCCTTTTAGCGCATAAATTCGTTCAAGCTTGTTATTTGCCCGGTGGCTACCGAAAGAATACTGTACTATTTTGTTGATTTACAGTCGGTTCGTTTAATTTTTAGCCATAAAATATTACACAAAAATAGGGCTTAAACCCTTCCTATCCAAACCTTATAACTTTAGTTTGCTTAGCTGTATCGATCGCTGAACCCTTTCCTCCAGCGACACGATGCTTTCGGTGCGCTCCACCCCATCTATTTTTTGAATTTTGTCGTGCAATACTTCGCGCAGGTGTTTGGTGTCTTTACAATATACCCTGGCATACATGCTGTAGGGGCCTGTCGTATAATGAAGGCTTACCACTTCCGGAATTTTGGCCAGTTCGTCAGCAACCCGTTCATAGTACGAGCTTTTTTCCAGGTATATGCCCAGGAAGGCAGTAATGTCGTATCCAAGTTTGGAATAATCAATTTTGAGCGTTGCTCCCTGTACAATGCCCATTTCTTCAAGTTTACGCATACGCACATGTACGGTGCCACCCGAAACAAATACTTTTTTTGCTATTTCAGTATAGGGAATTTTGGCGTCTTCGGATAACAGGGCCAGAATTTGCAGGTCGGTGTTATCAATTTCGTAATTCTTAGCCATAAAAAATAATTGAATTAAGAGTTATTTACTCAAATATACTAAAACTTGAAAAAAATGTAAATTTTAAACTTAAATATTATCTTAATTTCATTGAAAATTATTTTTTTATAAATTTGACATAATTCTAGAGGTGGTAACTTTTTCCTTTGTAAGGTGGTAAAACGGAAAGCTGAAGTCTTTTCTGTTCCAGGAATGGAAGAAGCGAATAAAGCGCCTGTATTACGGGCCAAAGAGCTTTAGCTCCATGGAGGTTCGAATCCTTCCCTTGCAACGAAACCTTAAATGGGTTTTGGTGGTAAAGCCCCGGCTTTCTTTTGAGAGTCGGGGCTTTTTTTATGTTTTCGTTTTGGTTGATGCAATGAGCAGGGAAGCCGGTTTAAACAACCGTAGTTGAGTTGGGTTATGAGTTTAAAGTATTGGTTTATAAGCAACTAACTATGAAAAATGCAAAAGGAAGAAAATGGTCGGCCTGCCTGTGGGAAGCTTCAATGGCACTGCTGCTCCTGTTGTTTTTCGGTTCTGCCTGTGCGCAGGAGCAAACCTTTCAAACGGAGGCAGGAGAAATAAAAATCGAAAACCTCGCCGGAGATCTGGATCACCCCTGGGGCATGGCCTTTCTTCCTGACGGACGACTGCTTGTTACAGAAAGAGCCGGCCAGCTAAGAATCCTTAATACTAATAATACCCTCTCTGAGCCACTGCCGGGAACTCCTGAGGTTTATGCCAAGGGGCAGGGAGGTCTTTTAGATGTTGCCCTCGACCCCGACTTTCAAAATAACCGCCTGGTGTACCTTTCTTTTGCCGAGCCGGGTGAAAATAATACCGCTTCCACGGCTGTGGGACGTGGTACGCTGGAAGACGGGCAGATAAAGGATTTTACCGTTCTTTTTAGTCAGCAACCCAAAATAGAGGGCGGAAATCATTTTGGTGGGCGTATTGCTTTTTCTCCTGAAGGCAAGCTGTTTTTAACAATGGGAGAAAGATTTCAGTTTGAACCGGCGCAAAACCTTGAGAACCACCTGGGAACAATTGTTCGCATAAATCGCGATGGCAGCATACCGGAAGATAACCCATTTATAGGACAGGCAGATGCGGAAGCAGCGATCTGGTCGTACGGACATCGGAATGTAGAGAGTGCTGCGTTTAATCCTGCAACAAAAGAGTTGTGGGTAGCTGAAATGGGGCCGAAAGGTGGGGATGAACTTAACCAGCCTGAGGCAGGTCGTAACTATGGATGGCCGGTGGTGAGCTGGGGGAATAATTATGATGGTACAAAAATTCCCGATCCGCCTACCCACCCGGAGTTTGCCGATGCCGCCATTCACTGGACGCCCGTTATCTCTCCTTCAGGAATGGTTTTTTATACAGGTTCCATGTTTCCGGAGTGGCAGGGCAGCGCCCTTATTGGCGGGCTGAGCAGTAAGGCGGTGATTAGGGTAAGCATAAATGGACAGCAGGCCGAAGAGGTGGAGCGTATTACGCTCGGTACCCGAATTCGCGATGTGGAGCAGGCCCCCGATGGCTCTGTTTACCTGTTAACGGACCAGGACAATGGGGATGTGTGGCGAATGAGTCCGCTTAACCGATAGCAACTTTTTAGGCGACGGTTTAATTAGCTGGTGGCTGGTCTTCCTGTAAAACTTCAAGTACCTGGCGGCGCATGCTCCGGCTAATAGGCAGTTCCTGCCCGCCAAGGTCTACCATTTCGGGAGAAAAGGCCCGCAGGTGGTGGGTGTTGATAATGAAGGACCGGTGAATGCGCAGAAATTCCGACGGAAGCTTCTGCTCAATTACGCTTATTTTTTCTTTCGTCAGGTAGGTTTGATCCGCTGTATGAATTTTCAGGTAGTCGCTCATGCTTTCGATATAGCGGATGCCGGAAAGCGGCAGCTTTACGGTTTTTCGATTGGCCCGAATGAAAAGGTGTTGTTCTTTTTCCGGAGGAGCCGGGGAAGGAGTGCTTGTATTCCCCGCCTGTCGTTGCCGGAATTTATCCAGGGCCATCAGGAAACGTTCAAAAGAAACCGGCTTCAGCAAATAATCGATCACATCCAGCTCAAACCCTTCGAGGGCAAAATCTCTGTGGGCAGAAACAATAATGACCGCTGGTTTTTGATGGAGTGCCCGAAGAAAATCAAGCCCGTTGAGCTGGGGCATTTGAATGTCCAGAAACAGTAAATCAGGTTTCTTCTTTTGGAGCAGGCTAAATCCTTCAAGGGCATGGCTGCATTCAGCTTCTACCGTAAAGCCGCTTACTCTAGCCAGGTGGTTTTTAATAATCCTCCTGGCAATAGGCTCATCGTCTATTATAAGGCAGCGGACGCTATCATTGGTTTGCATAAGCAGTTTCTTCTTTGTCTTGCGGTTTGGAGTCAAGCTGCAGGAGTAGGCGCACAGTAAATTTATCTGGCAGTTGTTCCACTTTAAGCTGATGCTTATTTGGGTAAAGCAGCTGTAATCTTCGCTTTACATTTTGCAGGCCTATGCCTCCTGCCGGCTGTTGAAGCGGGCGCGAGTGGAGGCTTAAAGAGTTCGCTACAGAAAAGCAAAGCTGGTGCTGCCTGATTTCGGCCTTTACCTCCAGCCAGAGGTTTTCGGTGTGCTGGGCAAAGCCATGTTTAAAAGCATTTTCTATAAAAGGAAACAGCAGGAAGGGAGGGAGCTCGTAGCTATTAATATTTTCAGAAACCTCCCATTGAAGGCGCAGGCGCTCCTCTACACGGAGTTTTTCGAGGGCAATATAATCTTCGATGAGCTTGAGCTCAGCTTTTAAAGGGGCCAGACTGGTTTGGCTCCGGTATAGCAGGGCATCCAGCAAGCCGGAGAGGCGGATGATGGCATCGGGCATTTGTTCCGATTTTTCCAGGGCCAGTCCGTATAAATTATTCAGCGTATTAAATAAAAAGTGCGGATGTATTTGCCCCTTCAGCAGCTGCAGCTCGGTTTCCTTTAACTTCAGCTCCGCTTCCAGCTTTCTGCTTCGAAGCTCCGATACATCCTTTTCGCTGCTGTACCAGTGCTTCAGTAACTTTACAGAGGTGCTAAAAAACACCACAAAATATAGTCCCACTCCCAGAAAGAAGATGTCGCCAGTCAGTGGGTTCATATTGGTGTATCGATAATCGGCCAGGTTAACCAGGGCCCACATCATAAGCACCATTTCCATCCAAACCGAAAGGATAAGGGTAAAAAGGAAGTAAGTGAAAAAACGAACATAGCGCTTCCGGAGAAGGTAGCGGGGAATCAGGAAGTAAATGATGGAGTAGGTGGTGCCCATAGCCACAGGAACCAGCAGGCTTACAAAGAGTAAGGTGTTTTGGTAGTCGCCGTGGAAATGCCCAAAGAAAAAAGTGAAAAACCCGGATACGCCAAGCCAGAAAAGGAGATGCAGCAGGATGCGACCGCCCAGGCTGTTGACATTTGAATGTAGGTAGAAGTTTTGCATGCCGGCCCTTTGAAATACCTAAAATGAAAAAATAAATCTACTTATGCCTGAAAAGTCGATGAATATGCTGTTTTTAAAGGTAAGCTGCAGCCGGAGAAACAAATAAGCTGTAAACCCGCGGAAAAAGACAGCTTATCGACAAAAGCCTGCTTTCTGCCACCAGGTGAAAAAGTTTTCAATAGGGTTTCGTAAGCTTGGGAAACGCTTAGGAGTAAAAAATCAATTATTTATGTTTGAATTATTTATTGAAGGAGGCTGGGAGTTTATGAGCCTTATTAGTTTGCTGGCTTTGGTTATGCTTTATTTTGCTTTTAAAGCCGGAGCAAACATTTTTTTATCTTCAGCAGCCAGCCAGCAGGCTCCACCTCCTGGTCTTTATTATGTGCGCTTCTTTGGAATGCTTGCCCTGGTTACAGGACTCTTTGGCCAGATTCTTGGCTTGTATGCTGCTATGGAGCAAATAGCAGCACAAGGTGAAATTCCGCAGCAGCTTTTGGCCGGCGGCATTAAGGTTTCTTCTATTTGTACCCTTTATGGTTTTTTTGTTTTTCTGCTGGCGCACCTCATTTGGTTCGGGTTGGACTGGAAACACAAAAAAAATATATAAGCCTGAGGCTGCTCCTTTTAAGGGACAATTCAAGAGGTTTCAGGCAGTTTAAAAGCAGTATCTAAGTCTTTTTTTTACTACCAACGAAGCTTCAAAATAAAAACAGGCTAAAATTTTTCTTTCCCAATTTCATTCAAAACTATCAGCCATGCTTTTCCTGGAAATACTTTTTCTCGTCTCCCTGGCCTTTGCTCTTGCTGCACTTATAAAGCCTGCTGTTTACAGAAGTCGCTGGATGCAGCTCCTGCCGGTTTTTACACTCCTCCTCATGCTTCTTCAGCTTTTATTGCGGGGATTCTTATGGCAACTGTTTCCTGTTTATGTTGCAAGTATTTTGCTGTTGCTTTTGCGGGCTCGGGGAATATTTGCTGCAACGGTAGGGGAGCCCGGGCGGCCAGCTGTAAGGCCGAATAAACGGTGGCTGCGTTTAAGTGCTGCTGTTTTGGGTTATTTTTCCCTTGCCTTTTCTGTCGCTTTTTTGCTGGTTTTTCCGGTGTTTCATCTTCCGGAGCCTTCGGGGCCCTATGCCATAGGTACTACGGAACTTTACCTGAACGATAAGGCCCGTTCCGAGGTATTTACTCCAAATCCCGAAGATACCCGGAAACTGATGGTAAAAGTCTGGTACCCGGCAGAAGAAATAAAAGGAAACTCTGAGCAGTATATTGAGCCGGAGATAGCAGCGGCATATGCCAGCCAAAACGGGTTTCCTTCCTTCCTTAGCTCCCACATGCCGCTAATTCGGTCCCATCGGTTTGCCGGAGTGCCTCTTGCCACTGATAAAGAGCAGTACCCGGTGCTTATCTTTTCTCATGGCCTCCGGGTGCCGGTGGTTTTTTACTCGGCTTTTCTGGAGGAGCTGGCCAGCCAGGGGTATGTAATTTTCGCCATTCAGCATACTTATGAAACGGCAGGGGTACTATTCCCCGACAATCGTATGGCCGTTTACAATGCCAATGCCATTCCGGTTGGGGATCGTTGGGATAAAGTGTGGCAAATAAACCAGGAATATTTGTCAAGCAAAAATCCTGTTCTCCGGAAAGCAAAGGTGTATAAAATGAACGAGGTGGAGCCAATGGCGGATAGAGTCCGGGCCTGGGCAGCAGATATCCATTTTGTGCTCGATGAGCTGGAGCGCCTGAACAAGCAGGAAGGAAGCTTCTTTTACCATGCCCTGGATATGGAGCGCCTGGGAGGGTTCGGCCATTCTTTGGGAGGCGCCGCCATGGGGCAGGCCATGCTTAGCGAAAGCCGCTTAAAAGCAGCTGCGAATTTTGACGGCGCCCAATGGGGTGATTTAATAGAAGGTGGTTTTGAGCAGCCTTTCCTGGCGCTGGATGCTGCCCGCGATCCGGAAGTCTATCCCTTTATTCTTCCAAATCCGGTTATTTACCAGGAGGCGAACCTTCCCGGGCTTGCTTACCTTCAGGTGGAGGGGGCGAAACACAGTAATTTTAGCGACCTTGGCTATTTAACGCCTCTCCGGCTTATATCAGAAGCGGGCCCAATTACCCACGAACGTTGTATTCAGCTGATAAACAAGCTCACTCTTTCCTTTTTTAACGCGCACCTTAAGCAGCAGGGGAGCTTTCCTGGAGGCCTGAAGCAATCCGAAATAATAGTTGTCATGAAGAAGAAGGAGTGAATTGGCCAAAAACAACAATTGAGTATAATTGCCTAGAACTAAAGGAGCAGAAATTTCTGTTCCTTTTTTATTATAGGATCCTTCTTTCTACTTATAAACAGGGGGCTACTTTTTTAATAATCAGCACAAAAGACTGGTGGAAGCAGGGCTTAAAAGAAGCAGTTGACTGCTTTTTAAATATTGCTCCAGGCAAAAAGCACATGAATTATGTATTCCAAATACATTCAGTCATAAAATTTTTTATTAATTTAAGGTGAACATTCGATTGAATCTAATTTTTCCCTCTTATTTTAGCTGCAGATTATTGTTCTGCATGCATAACATTTTATGAAAAATATGGAAAACTTTCCCTGGGTAAAAGAATATCCGAAAGGAGTCGCCGCCACTGTTGATTATAGCCAGTTTCCGTCTGTGGTAGACATGCTGGAGAATGCCTTTAAATTATATGCTAACCGAAAGGCATTTGATAATATGGGCAAGACCTATACCTTTCGTGAAATAGATGACCTTTCCCGCATTTTTGCCGCTTACCTTCAAAATGATTTAGGACTGAAGAAAGGCGACAGGCTTGCAATTCAAATGCCCAATTGCCTCCAGTATCCGGTTGTTATGTTTGGGGCGCTTCGTGCCGGATTAATTGTGGTAAACACCAACCCTTTGTATACGCCACGGGAAATGAAGCATCAGTTTAAGGATGCGGGCATACAGGCGGTGGTTATTATTAGCATGTTTGCCCATAACCTGGAATCCATTCTGCCTGAAACAGATATTAAACACGTTATTGTTACAAACCTGGGCGATTTGCTGGGGGGGCTTAAAGGAGGCCTGGTAAATTTTGTAGCTAAGAATGTAAAAAAATTAGTGCCTGCCTATAAAATACCCCAGGCCGTGCCATTTAAAGAAGCCCTTGCGAAAGGAAAGAAATCCAGCTACAAGCGTCCGGCAATAGCACCTTCTGATGTGGCTTTTCTCCAGTATACAGGTGGTACTACCGGGGTTGCAAAAGGAGCCATGCTGAGCCACGAAAATGTTGTGTCGCATACCCTCCAGATTAATGAATGGTTTAAGCCTTTGCTGGTAGAAGGAAAGCAGGAAACAATGGTTACGGCTATACCGCTTTACCATATTTTTGCCCTGGCGGTTAATGGAATTTTTATGGCCCACATTGGCGCCCGTAATATTCTAATTACCAACCCCAGGGACATGAAGGCTTTTATTAAAGATCTTAAAAAGTATCCTTTTACGCTTATTACCGGGGTTAATACCTTATATAATGGCTTGCTTCATCAGCCCGATTTTACGTCGATTGATTTTAGCAAAATGAAAACTGCTATTGGCGGTGGTATGGCAGTGCAAAAGGCGGTTGCCGAAAAGTGGAAGAAAGTAACCGGTGTTTCTCTTGTAGAAGGGTACGGCCTAAGCGAAACATCACCTGTTTTAAGTGTTAATCCTTTAGATGGACGTGAGCACCAGGGCACAATAGGACTTCCTATGCCCAATACAGAAATGGCCATTTTCGATGAAGAAGGGAACAAGCTCGGAACAGGGGAGGTGGGTGAAATATGCGCCCGGGGTCCACAGGTGATGCTGGGGTACTGGAACAGGCCATCGGATTCTGAAAAAGCATTCTTTCATAAAGAGTGGTTCCGTACAGGTGATGTTGGCATTATGGAAGAAAACGGTTTCTTTAAAATAGTAGACCGTAAAAAGGACATGATCAATGTATCGGGCTTTAATGTATACCCGAACGAGATTGAAGATATTATTGCCATGCACCCGAAGGTGTTGGAAGTAGCCGCAATTGGGGTGCCTGATGAGCGCTCCAGTGAAGTGGTAAAAGCCTGTGTGGTAAAAAAGGATGCCAGTTTAACGAAAGAGGAGCTCATTGCTTATTGCCGCGAGAATATGACGGGGTATAAGGTGCCTAAAGTAGTGGAATTCCGCGATGAGCTGCCAAAATCAAATGTGGGCAAGATTCTCAGGAGAGTGCTCCGCGAAGAGGAAGAGGTAAAAGCCTAGCCTTCTTCCACTCTTAAATTAGTTATAAGCCGGCCCGGTAGAAGGCCGGCTTTTGCTTTTGCGGGAAAAGCCAGCTGAACTACTGTTTTGTAAGTTGTCAGAATATTTAGCTTTACAGGAGGCCTTTTTAATATGATGTACAGGGCTGAAGCAGCTTTTTTTTGAGTGGATGGAATGGGGGTTGTAATTAGGTTAAAAGAGGTTAGTTTATAAACATTTAAGGGCCTGGTGAGTTAGCAAAGTAACAAAACTAAAACAACGAGCCTTATGAATGATAATAATTTAAAGCTAATGTCCGTGGAGAAGCTCAAGGAAAAAATTGAAGACATAGAAATATGCATGTTTTCAACAGTAGAGCCCAACGGAAAAATACTAAGCCGTCCTATGTCTACCCGTAAAATGGACCCGGATGGTACGCTGTGGTTTTTTACCAATGAGCTGTCGGAGAAAGTAGATGATGTGGAAATTTATGATAATGTAAACCTGGCCTATGCCAATGTAAGCAAGCAGTCTTATGTTTCTATTTCCGGTAGCGCAGAAATTGTAAAAGACCAGATGGTAATAGACAAGCTGTGGAGCCCGATTCTGAAAGCCTGGTTTCCGCGCGGCCTGGAAGATCCAAACCTGGCCCTCATTAAAGTTATCCCACATTCTGCCGAATACTGGAATGCCTCCTCCAGTAAAATGGAGCAAATGGTAAATGTGGCAAAGGCCATCATTAAAGGGAAGCAGTACGAGTCTGGTGAGCACGGACAAATTAACCTGCGCTAAAAAACAAAAATAAATTTTTATGAAGCAGTGCCTGGTATCCGGTGCTGCTTTTTTTTATGGAATGGAGAAGGAGGGAAGAGGCTTTATCCAGTCAATTGAATGGTATAGCTCAACAGTTAGAAATGCTCCTAAAATACTGGCTGATTTACCGGGGGCAAAAATAGCATTCTGTTGATGGTCAGGCTTTTGGTGATTAGTTTGTGGTTTGTCCGTGCCGTTAGCTATTTTTTTAGCCACCATAAAATAAAAAAATTAAACCCTTTTTCGTTTACAGCAATCCTTATAGAGAATAAGAATATAAAATTATATTTTGTAGCTGTAATATCATGTTTTATCAGTCTGTGCCCTTGTAAGGTATTTTTCAAAATGTAAGTATTATGAAGCTGTTATCTTTTGAATTAGAATCTCAGCAAGGCTAAGAGTGGGTGGGAACGTTGTATTTTTTAGCTAAACCGAACTATTATAGGCTATTATTCTGATTTTCAGGGTTTTGTGCAGAAAATAGCTGCCGTACAGAAAAATGCTTTTTGCACTATGTTTATAAATGTAAGAAAAGGGAAGAAAAAATAAATGTTTTAACAACAATTTTATGTTTTGTGGATTGTACTAAGTGAGCGATTATTTTTTTAACCCTTAAAATTTATTTTTACATGAAAAAGTTAAGCCTATTAGGCACAGCCTTAATGGTGCCTTTCTTTCTGTCTGCCCAGTCGCAGTCAACCATTCACCAGGAAGGCGAAGCCAACGAAGCTTTAACCGTGCAGACCGGCAGCAACGAAGCATTTATCGAGCAAGTTGGTTCAGGTTCTTATGGATTAATTACACAGGCCGGAGCGGATAGCTATGGTGAAATTAAGCAAAGCGGTACCGATCATGAAGGAAATACCTGGCAGGAAGGCTGGGGGAACCTCTCTTTTACCAAACAATTTGGCAATGGGCAGAGTGCTGCTGTAAACCAGGTTGGTGGCGAAAACGAGGTTTACCAGTACCAGTTAGGAGATCGTAACACAGCAAATGTAAGACAGCTAGGCGACGGAAACTTTACAGACCAGCAGCAGAATGGTGAATTTAACCTTGCCTACTCGAGACAATTTGGTGATGGCGGCATTGTTTACCAGTACCAGGAAGGTGACCGCAACGGAGCAACTGTTAATCAGGGCCAGGCTGGCATTTATGATGCCATGACTGAGCAGTACCAGTATGGAAGCAGCAACGGTGCGATATCAAATCAGGTATATGGCGAAGACAATTATGCCTGGCAAATGCAGATTGGTGAAAACAACCACGCTGAGGTAACCCAAAGAGGCGACTTCAATGAATCGTACCAGTACCAGGAGGGGCTAGTGAATTATTCTGAGGTAGATCAGGAAGGAACTGGCAACATGGCAATTAGCGTGCAGTACGGCGAAAGCAACTCTGCATGGATTGACCAGTATGGAACTGACAATACTGCTTCCGTACTTCAGTATGGCGTAGGCCAGGAGGCTCACATCATGCAGTCAGGAACTGGCAACATGACTACTGTTATTCAGTACTAATTCTCCCAAACCACATACCATTTAAAGAGGCTGTCCCGCTAGTGGACAGCCTCTTTTTTTTACCTGATAAATCCTGAATTTTATTTTCTGCTTAAGCAACCATTGCGGCCTTTTAGAACCAGTTTTAATTCATCCTTTCTAAAAAGCTTTTCTTAATTTTTAAAAGTCGATGGTTTACAACTTACTACCACCAATGAAATTTAGGACAGCAAATACTCAGTTCATTAAAATCTGATCAGATAGATATTGGAAGGAAGCTTTTAACAGTCACTCTGATAAATATTCTAAATTAATAACTACCAAAAGAGCCTGCAGGCCCCGGAAAAACAATCGGACTTTCATAGCCATCTTCCGAAACGCTTGATACCCCAAAGTAATAATTGTCAATAATTACATTTTCCAGGGTAAATTCATTGACATCCCCTACATACTGGCTGTTCGTCCACACAGGGGAGGTGGTCAGTCGCCAGTAAACTTTGTAGCCAGCCACATTTTTATTTTTCTCTTCACTTACTTTGTCCCACTTCAGGCTAGTGCTTGGCTGAACAGCCCCTTCAATAGTTACATTTTGAGGAGGTGCCGGAGCCATGGCAATAGCTGCCATAGTTACTGCATTGAGGCCCGTCATTTTAGCGGCGTAAGGGAAGTTAACCCCTTCAATAACATCTCCGTATTTAATTCCATTTTCGGTTCTGAGATCCTGGTGCTGGCGGTTGTAATTTTCAAAAGCCTCCATCACCCTAACCCCGGGGAAACCAGCTTCATTAAACGGTCGGTGGTGGCCGCCGCGACCAAAGCGATCCAGCCGGTAAATCATCATTACATCGAGGTTTGGAAAGTACTGGTCGGCCATTACATCAATATAGCGGGCCAGGTTTCTGGAAGGAGAGTCTACTTCGCCTCCTGTATAGCGGCGAATGGTTGCTTCGCGTTCTGTTTCCACTGCGCGTGTTCCTTCTGAAAAGACCCGGGCAACGGTATTATTTACGACTCCGTTTATGCCTTCGATGTTGCCAATCATATCATTGTTCAGCACACCTTCTATGCGCCAGTCGTTGGCTTTGGCATATTTGGCAAGTTCTTCACCACCAAAAAGGCCTTGTTCTTCTCCCGAAAGGGCTGCATAAACAATGGTGCCGGGAAATGTATGTTTGCTGAGGACACGCGCGGCTTCCAGTGCACCGGCAACTCCTGTTGCATTGTCATTCGCGCCAGGGGAGTCGGAGGTATAATCCATTACATCGGAAACTCTGGAGTCAATATCTCCGCTCATCATTATTACCCGATTCGGATTTGTGGTGCCTCGCTGAATGGCTACTACACTTACCACTTCTACAGGTTTAGGAATTCTGTTTTCGCCGCTTACCAGGTGTCGTACATAAACAACATCGAGGCAGTCGCCACATTCTTTAGATATTTTTTCAAACTCCTGCTTTACCCAGCGGCGGGCAGCACCAATGCCCCTGGTTTGGGAAACAGTGTCGGACAAAGTGTGACGGGTTCCAAAACCAGACAAGTTTCCTGATATCCTGTTCAATCCGGTCGGGAGAGGGGCTGTTGGCGATTTCCTGTAAAAGTGGCTGATAGGCAGGTGTTGCCGAAGGAGTGGGCGTGGTTTGCTGGCTCTGTGCCTGGAGTAGGAGGGGAGCATTTGCAACCATCACTGCTAAAAGTGCCTTTGGTAAAAATTTTTTTAACATTGCAGGTTATTTTGTGAGAAACTAATTGCGTACGGCAAAAGAATGGCCGAACGTTAAATTTAGCAAATAATCTTTAATTAAGATTGAAAGTAAGGAGAGAGTGGCATAAAAAACAGCCAGGGCCCCGTGATTGGCTCTGGCTGTAATGAAGGATGGAAAGCAAGATGAGCTAAGTTACCAGGTACAGGATTTGCGGTAGCTTATCTCCACCTAAAGACCCTGCAAACCTGAAGAAGGTTGGAAGGCTAAAAATTTCTTTTCAGGAACAGGGAATTTCTTCAGGAGAATAGAGGAACGCTGGTTTTAAAGGAGAAACCAGCGGGGAGTTCGGTCGTTTCCATTGGATCCTCTTCCAGCCAAAGCTTGTCGGTCCGGATAAGGAACAGGAAAAATTTCTCCATAAAAAAAGCCGGCTTTTGAAAAACCGGCTTTTCCTGTTCATATAAAATTATGGCTTCTAAATTATCTTCTTAACTGGCCACTTTGTGCTTTCTCTTTCAGGTCCTCGTTAGCAAAAATAGCCACTTCTACGCGGCGGTTTTCGGCACGCCCTGCTTCTGTTTCGTTTTCAGCCACCGGCTGGTCTTCCCCATACCCGGTCGTACGGATACGGCTGCGGTCTACACCAATGCTGGTCGCATAGTCGGCAACAGCCTGTGCTCTACGCTCAGAAAGGCGTTGGTTGTAAGTTTCTTTCCCTACATTGTCGGTATGGCCTTCAACTAAAATATTAGTGTCTTCATACTTCTTAAGGGTTTCCGCCATTTCCCGGATATTGGTTTTTGCCTCAGAAGTTAACTGGTAGCTATCGAAGCCGAAAAGAATGCCACTGTCGAAAGTAACTTTAATGCCTTCGCCAACCCGTTCTACGGTAGCGCCTTCCAGGTCTTCGTCCAGTTCCCGGGCCTGCTTATCCATATAAACCCCAATGGCAGTACCGGCGGCTCCACCAATAACAGCCCCTAAAATTGCTCCCTTAGCCGTATTGCCTGCCAGGGCTCCCACTCCTGCACCTACTGCAGCACCGCCGGCAGTACCACCTGCAGCACCCTTCGCGGTATTACTCCACGATTTGCATGATACCATTACACTGGCACATAAAAGAAGAATTATCGAAAATTTTAATACTTTCATAACTAATTTAAAATTGGTTCTAAAAATAGGTTTGCAAAAACATTGCCAAAAATAATTTCACTAGTATACGGCCAATCTATAAATTGGTTTTTTGCCATTTAATTATATATACTGCACAATGGGTGCTTTAATGCTTAAACCTTTTTCCTATGAAAAGATTATATCTCTCCTTCTTTAGCTGCCTTCTTGCTTTAAGCTTGCAGGCAGCTGAAAAACCAGTGTTAAGTAGCATAAAAGAGGTAACGGTTTTCCTGAATGGAGCACAGGTGGTGCGCGAAGGGGAGGTCCAGCTATTGAAAGGAAACAATACTTTAATATTTAAAGATCTTCCTTCCTCTTTAAATCCGTCGAGTCTGCAGGTAGAAGGCGCAGGGAATTTTTTGGTGCTTTCGGTTAGCCACGGACTCGATTACCTAACCCAACAGCAGAAAGGAAAAGAAGTACCCGGGTTGGAACAGCAGCTGGAAAAACTGCAGGAGCAAATTGCAGAGTATGAAAGCCTTTTGTCGGTTTACCAGGAAGAGGAAAGGCTTTTACTGGAAAACAGGCAACTTGGCGGTACGGAGGGCCTTTCTGTAGAGCGTTTAAAAGAAGCAGCGGATTTTTACAGAAGCAGGTTAAAAGAAATTAAATTAAAGGAACTGGAGCTTAAGAAGCAGATAAGAAACTGGAAAAGCGAAGAAGAGAAGCTGAAAAATAATATGCGTGAAGCCAGGGCTACTAAAGAAGATCCTTCCAGTACCGTTTATGTAAAAGTAGATGCCGGGAATGCAGGGCTTGCACGGCTACGCCTGAGCTACCTGGTGGAGCAGGCTGGTTGGCTGCCGGCTTACGACCTGCGGGTAAAAGAGGTGGAAGAGCCTCTTGCACTGCATTATAAAGCAAAAGTTTTTCAGCTAAGTGGCGAAGATTGGTCCGGGGTGCAGTTAACTATCTCTACCGGCAACCCCGAAGCAGATAATTCCAAGCCGCAACTGCAGGCGCAATGGGTAAACTTCCCGGAAAACGTCCGCTGGCAGGCTGGTCGAAATTTGCCTGTTACAAAAGCAGGAATGGTTCAGGGTCAGGTAAAAGAGGCTACTACGGGCGAACCCATACCCGGTGTAAGCGTGCGGGTTAAAGGAACAACCGTGGGGGTGGCTACCAATTTCGATGGCTACTATTCTATCAGCCTGCCTGCAGGAAGCCAAACTTTAGTGTTTTCCTTCATAGGTTTTGTGGAGCAGGAAATTCCAATTCTTAAGCGTTCCAGCATAGATATTTTACTTGAGGAAGATGTAAGGCAACTGGAAGAAGTGGTCGTTACCGGTTTCTCTGGCCGGGCTTCAGGGGTTACTAACAGGCAAAAAAAGGTAGCGGCCGTTAGTCCGGATGTGGCCAGAGTCCAAAATCATATTAGCTCGGAATTCATCATTCAGCAGCCTTACACCATCCCATCCGACGGAAAGGAATATATGGTAAACATGCAGCAGCAACAGTTGCCAGCCCATTATCAGTATTATGCGGCCCCAGCCATTGAAGAAGCAGCCTTTCTTACAGCAGGGATTACCAACTGGCAGGAGATTGCTCTTTTGACTGGCGAGGCAAACCTCTTTTTTGAGGGTAAATATGTAGGGAAAACGCTACTGGATCCGCTGCAAACAACCGATACCATTACTATTTCTTTAGGTAAGGATAAGGATGTTCAGGTAGAACGGAAGGAGCTGAAAGATTATAGTAAATCCAGCTTTTTTTCAGGAAAAAAGAAGGAGGAGAAAACCTTCCTGCTGCTGGTGCGGAATGGGAAACAAAAACCGGTTCATCTAATCCTGGAAGATAGGGTTCCAAGGTCAAAAATCAGCGATATTTCTGTAGAGGTCAGCAGCCTGAGTGGCGGGGAATTTAATGAAGAGAATGGGGTGGTGCACTGGGATTTGACTTTGAATAGGGGAGAGAATTTGGAGAGAACGCTTTCCTATACGCTCAAGTACCCGGGTAGTCGCAAAATTATTCTTTACGAATAAGTATGAGTTTTAAGTTCAAAGGCCATGAGCACTAAGAATTTGGAGCGGTTTAGGAAACCAATTATGGTGCTAAACAAGTAGCCGGGCCTTCAAAATATAAAGTTTTCAATAAAAGAGCCTGCAGAATCCTGCAGGCTCTTTTATTAAAAACCAAACTCTATTAGTTCGATTCGAGTATTTTGAAAAGTTCGTCGAGCTTAGGTGTGAGAATAATCTCTGTTCGCCGGTTCTTAGCTCTTCCTTCTGCCGTTTCGTTAGAGGTAAGGGGTGAAAACTCTCCTTTGCCTGCAGCGGTCACTCTATCGGGAGCTACACCGGCATTGGTTAAAATGTCTACAATAGAAGTAGCACGCATTACGCTCAGGTCCCAGTTATTTTTCATGTATTGAGAAGAGCGGCCCAAAGGAACATTGTCTGTATGGCCTTCCACGACTATCTGAATATCCGGGCTTTCCTTTAGAACCCCTGCCAGTTGTTTGAGCGCATTTATCCCTTTAGGGTCTACTGCAATACTGCCTGACTTAAAGAGCAGCTGTTCGGCCAGCGAAACATATACCTTGCCGTTTTTCACCTGTACCGTCAGGTCATTTTCTTTAAAGTTAAGCAGGGCGTCGCTTACTTTTCTTTTCAGTTGGTTTACCGCCTGGTCTTTTTCTTCCAGGATATGCTCCAGTTCGCGTACCCGCTTTTCACGCTCCTGCAGGTTCAGGTTTAGCTCCTGGTTTTGCTGGCGGGCAACCTCCAGTTCTTCGCGGGCGCTTAATAGGCGTTGCTGCTGTTCGGTAAGGTCTTTATTAAGTTTTCCACTGCTGTTTACCAGGTTGTTATAATATTCTTCCAGCTCGTTATAAGCCTCTGTTTTTGCTTTCAGATTTTCGTTGCTGGCCATTAGCTGCTGGTTCAGGTTTCCGGCTTCTTCCCTTGTTTTATTCAGGCTTTCCTCCACTCTTTCTATGGTATTCTGGGCGACCTGTAGGGCTTCTTCACACTCATATTTTTGAGCTTCCAGCCGCACCTTGTCAGCTAAAAGCTCGTTATATTTTTTTTGAGGAACACAGGAAGTAGATGCCGCCAGGATAAATAGTCCAAGGCTGAGGCTGTTTACGCTTTTTAAATTCATACTGGTTTGCAGGTTCTTTTTTTTTCTAAAATAAGGAAAAAATAGGTGGCTATATGCACTACGTAAGGAATCGAGAGGAATTATTTCTATATTAGATGGTAGGCATGCAGAATACCAGGAATAACTAATTTTTTTTCAATTAATATACTATGAAACATACACAAGGCATGCTCCGCGAAGGAGCAATGAAGGGTAAAAACATAATTGTAACGGGCGGAGGAACCGGCCTGGGGCGCGCCATGAGCAAATACCTGCTTGAGTTGGGGGCACAGGTAGTAATTACCAGCCGCAAGCTGGACGTATTAAAAGAAACAGCCAAAGAACTTGAAGCGGAAACTGGTGGAAAGGTTTTGCCCTTGTCGTGTGATGTAAGGGAAAATGACCAGATAGAGCAGGTAATTAAAGATACGGAAGCGGAATGGGGCAGCATTCATGGCTTATTGAATAATGCAGCCGGCAATTTTATCAGCCCTACAGAACGTCTATCTGCAAGGGCTTTCAACACCATTCTCGATATTGTACTGAAAGGTACTTCCCAGTTTACCCTTGCTTTGGGTAAGCGGTGGATTGACCAAAAGCAAGCCGGGACCATCCTTAATATTGTTACCACTTATAGCTGGACGGGCTCTGGCTATGTGGTTCCGAGTGCCTGTGCAAAGGCCGGTGTGCTTGCCTTAACCCGCTCCCTTGCGGTAGAATGGGCGAAGTACAACATTCGCAGTAACGCCATTGCCCCGGGACCCTTTCCGACCGAAGGAGCCTGGAGCCGGTTGCTGCCTGGCGATATGGCCGAGAAGTTCGATTTGGCTAAACGCGTTCCTTTAAAGCGGGTGGGGGACCATCAGGAGCTGGCCAACCTGGCGGCATACCTGCTTTCTGACTATTCGGCTTATGTGAATGGCGAAGTAGTAACCATCGACGGTGGCGAGTGGCTCCAGGGAGCCGGGGAATTTAACATGCTGGAAATGGTAAAGCCAGAGATGTGGGATATGCTGGAGAAAATGAGAGGGAAATAAACCGGTTTTTAAAAAAATGCGCCGACATGAGGGCCAAAACAGGCCCGTTAAAAGCAGGAAAGCGGAGGAGAATTCTCCCTCCTGCTTTTAATGCTTATTTTAATCCTGCTTATTCCTGTTTCTAGCAGGATGAAAAGCAGGTAGGTGATGGCACGCCCCGAAGGGATAATTTGTAGGCTGAAGTCCCAATGGCTTCTTAAAAGATTTTGATTGGATTGAGGAGGATTTTTCTTGTAGCAAGGCCGTAGGTACATAAAAAAAGCGCAGCCCCTAAATGAAGCTACGCTTTTGTAAAACTTATTTTGCTGTTTTTATACAGCAGATTCTTTCATAGACATTCTCTTGCGCTCTGTTTCATCAAGATAAATCTTCCGCATCCGGATAGACTTCGGGGTTACTTCCACATATTCATCTTTTTGGATGTATTCCATGGCTTCTTCAAGAGAGAACTGCTTTGCAGGGGCAATTTTCACGTTATTATCGGAGCCGGAAGCACGCATGTTGGTAAGCTTCTTGCCTTTCTGAATGTTCACAACAATATCGTTGTCGCGGCTATGCTCGCCAATTACCTGGCCCATATATACATCTTCGCCCGGATCGACAAAGAACACGCCTCGTCCTGCAGTTTATCAATGGAGTAAGCAGTGCCTGGACCTGTTTCCATGGAGATAAGAGAACCATTGATACGGCCAGGGATATTGCCTTTATATGGCTGGTAGCCCTGAAAACGGTGGGTCATAATGGCTTCACCGGCAGTAGCTGTCAATACGTTGTTACGCAAGCCGATTAATGCCACGCGCAGGAATGTCGAATTCCAAGGTGCTGCAGGTCGCCTTTTGGCTCCATTATTTTAAGCTCGCCTTTACGCTGCGTAACCAGTTCAATTACTTTACCTGAACTGTTTCTCGGAACATCTACCACCAGGTGTTCAATCGGCTCGTGTCTCTGGCCATCAATTTCTTTGTAAAGTACCTGGGCTGGCCTACCTGGAACTCATATCCTTCGCGGCGCATGGTTTCAATAAGTACGGACAAGTGAAGAATACCACGGCCGATATACAAGAAATTTATCTTCATGAAGAAGTTTCCTGGATACGCAGGGCCAGGTTTTTCTCAGTTTCTTTGAACAGGCGGTCCCGCAGGTGGCGGGAGGTTACAAACTTACCTTCTTTACCAAAGAAAGGAGAGTTATTAATCGTGAAAAGCATACTCATGGTAGGCTCATCAATGGAAATGCGCTGGTAGCGGTTCAGGATTTTCGAAGCTGGTGAGGGTGTCGCCAATTTCAAAATCTTCAATACCGGTTACGGCACAAATATCGCCGCTGCCAACAGACTTCCACCTTTAATTTGCCAAGGCCTTCAAATATCTGCAGTTCTTTTACTTTAACTTTTTTAATTGATGCCATCTCTTTTAGTAAGTCCAAGATTGGCGCCTTCTTTAATGTCGCCCTGGTACACTCGGCCAATGGCAATACGGCCCACAAAAGCAGAGTAATCAAGAGAGGTAATTTGCATGCGGAGTACCCCTTCATTTATAGGCGCTTCCGGAATATGCTCAATAATGGTATCCAGCAGAGGGGTGATGTCTGTCGGTAGGGTTTTTCCAGTCGGGGCCCATCCAGCCTGTTTGCTGGAGCCATACAGGGTTACGGAAATCCAGCTGATGCTTCGTTAGCATCGAGGTTAAACATGAGGTCAAATACCTGCTCATGCACCTCATCGGGGCGGCAGTTTTCTTTGTCTACCTTATTTACAACCACAATAGGCTTAAGACCTAATGCAAGTGCTTTGCCAAGTACAAAGCGGGTTTGCGGCATGGCGCCTTCAAAGGCATCTACCAGCAGAATAACGCCATCGGCCATTTTTAGCACACGCTCTACTTCGCCGCCAAAGTCGGCGTGACCAGGGGTGTCAATGATATTGATTTTAACGTCTTTGTACGTTACCGATACGTTTTTTGATAAGATGGTAATACCACGTTCCCGTTCCAGGTCATTATTGTCCAGGATGAGTTCGCCTGATTCCTGGTTTTCGCGAAATAGCTTGGAGGCATGGATAATTTTGTCTACCAGCGTGGTTTTACCGTGGTCAACGTGCGCAATGATAGCTACGTTTCTGATACTTCTCATATGCAATTTTCAATTTAAGGCGCAAAGATACGCATTTGGATAACATAAATACGCAATAACAGGTGATTTAATTCCAATCCAACCATTAAAAAGAGCTAATTACCAGTAATAAAGGACTAATTAGAGCGATATTTATAGAAAATTTAGAATTATTTTGTAGCTTGCCTCCTTAATTCTGGTTAATAATAAGCGCCTTCCTTAGTTCCGGGCGTAGTTTCATTATTCTCCTGCTTTCCCAAAGAAGGTACTTCTATGCGCAAAACAGTCTGCTTCTATTTTCTCCTGAGTTTAGTTGTTCCACTGGCGGTTTGTGGGAATCCGGGGCTGAAGCCTCAATATGCCAAAAAAATGGTGGAGGAGTATCAGCAAAGAATAGAAGCGTATGAAACTGCTCAACCATATTTAGCCCTTCAATATGCCGATAGCCTTGAAATGGCTGGCGAAGCCTTGTCAGACCCTGCTTATTTATATGTGGCCTATAAAAAGAAGGGCGATATTAACCGCCGGCTTGGAGAACTACCGGAAGCCCTGCGCTGGTTAAAAAATGCCCTTGAACTGAGTCAGGACCTTCAGGATACCCTTTCAATTGTTCGGGCCCATAACAACCTTGGGGCGGTTTACTTTAATTCAGGAATTTTCGAAAAGGCCCTTCAGAATTTTAATCAGGCCAATCTTTTAGGCCAGAAAGTTCTATCGAAAACTCAAAAATCAAGGGTATTAATTAACATTGGCCTGGTTTACCAGGAATTAGGACAATATACCGAAGCGCTTAATCAATATAATTCTTCTCTCCAATTAAACCGCCAGGAAGCCGATACGCTCAGCCTGGCGTCTGTGCACAATAATCTCGGGCGCCTCTTTTACTTACAGGAAGAAGGGGAAAAGGCCCTTGCTCATTATAGACTTGCACGCAGGTTAAATGAGAAGATAAAAAATGAAAATGGATTGGCGGAGGCGCTCACTGGAATAGCCATGGTGTACCTGAAAGAGAACCCGCAGATTTCTATAGAATATTTACGGCTGGCTAAAAAGCTGTACCTGAAGAATAAAAATAAATCCGGTTTATTTCAGCTTAACCTGCAGGCGGGAGAAACCTATCTGGCACTTGATAATTTTCCTCATGCACTTATTCACTTTAACCAGGCCCTCAGTTACGCCGATTCATTGGGTAATTTATTCCAGCGAAGCCAGGTACTTTTAAATATAGCCGGTTTGCAGGAAAAGCAGGGGAATTTTGAGGAAGCCGCCGCTTATTACAGGCAATATGTGGCAGTGGAAAAGGAAGCTTACAAGCGGGAGCTGATGGAAAATATTGCTTATACCAAAGCAGATTATGAGCTCGGGAAAAAAGAAGATGAAATTAAGAGCCTGGAGCAGCAGGCAATTCAAACCTCCAGCCAGCTGCGATGGAGTAACAGGGGATTTTTGCTTGCGGGCCTGTTGTCTCTGCTTACCATTGTCTTTGGTGTAATTTCTGCCTTCAAATACAGGAGTTCAAGGAAAGCAAATGTTTTGCTTGAAGCAAAGAATGAGTTAGTCCACCGCCAGAAAACAGAAATCGAACAGCAGCACCAGCTTATCCAACATAAGAAGGAGCAGCTGGAGGAGGCCAGGCTGGAGAATGAACAGTACAACACTGAATTGCTGGCAATAAAGGAGGTGCTGGAGGAGAAGGTAAAGGATCGGACCAAAGAGCTGGAAGAAATTTACATTAAACTTTCCTTTCATATCCACAATACACCCTTGGCTGTGCTGGAATGGAATAGTCGTCGGGAACTGGTTCATTGGCCCAAGCAGGCAGAATCTATTTTCGGCTATTCTGCTGAAGAAATGCTTGGCCTGCAAATTGAAGAGGTGCCCTTTGTGCTGCCGGATGACAGGCAGGAAGTTCTCCACAACATTGAACAGTTAAACAGGGGGGAAGTAGCCCGGCATTACAGTACCCAGCAGCATATTAATCGCGACGGACAAATTTGTTATGTCGAATGGATTTACTCAGTGCTGTTGAATGAAGAGGGTAAGCTTGAATCGATTTTAAGCATTGCAAATGATGTAACCCTCAGGGAGCAAACCTACAGGGAGCTGAAAAGTGCCAACCAGGAGCTGGATACATTTTTATATAAGTCGTCGCATGATTTAAGGGGGCCGATTGCCCGCATGCAGGGAATAATTAACCTTGGCTTGCTGGAAACCGAAGATCAGAATGCCCGCATGTATTTTAATATGCTGAATAAAGTTACAGACGAACTGAACAACCTCTTGTTGCGACTGCTTATGGTACACAATATTAACCAGCATGAGTTTGCCGCAGAAGAAATTGAGTTCCGAAATTTTATTGAAAGCCTGATAGGAAATTACGCCGGCCGCAGAAGAAGTACCCGGGACGTAGAAATTATCAATAATATTCCCGACCATATGTTGGTACAGGCAGACCCAACGCTTTTGAATATCGTGTTGGTAAACCTGCTTGAAAACGGGCTCATGTTTGCCGATAACTTCCATCCCCGAATCGAGTTTGAAGCCATTTATCTGCCTTCCGGAAAATATATTATAATGGTTTCTGATAATGGCATGGGCATTCCGGAGCAGTTCCGTGAAAAGATTTTTGATATGTTCTTCCAGGGCTCTACCCGCTCCACTGGTACCGGCCTTGGCTTGTACATGGTAAGGAAGGCGACTAAAAAAATGGGAGGCGATATACGGCTGACCAGTGATAATGGCCGAACGATTTTTGAAATAACACTTCCTGCTTCCAAAACCCAGCCAATACAAAAGATAGAAGTAATTAATTAAAGCTTTATTCTGAAGTTTCTCCTGGTCTGTTTTGCAATTATAGGCTTTTTGTAAAAGGAAATTGTTAAAAGAAGGCTGCGCACGGGCTGACAATTCTATGGCAGGAGAGCAGGAACATTTGTTCCTGATTTTTGGAAAAACTGCTACGAAAAGAAGGACCCTGCCTATTCTGAATTTAGTTTTTCAGGTTTGGGGATGGCAGCACCCAATCAAACGGTTCTGTTTTGTGTGTTTTAATTAGAGGGTAAAATTCCTATTTCTGCCAACAGGGGCGGCAGCAGTAGAGATAATTTTTTACCTTTGGGAAAATTTTTACGAAATATCTTAAATCAATGAAGCGATATACGGTTACGGCAGCTTTGCCGTATGCAAATGGCCCGGTACACATAGGGCACCTCGCAGGGGTGTATGTGCCGGCCGATATTTATGTACGCTATTTACGCAGTAAAGAGCGCGAGGTGGTTTTTGTTTGTGGTTCCGATGAACATGGCGTTCCTATTACTATCAGAGCCCAAAAGGAGGGGGTAAGTCCGCAGCAGGTAGTGGATAAATACCATGGAATGATCAAGGGTTCCTTCCACGATTTCGGAATATCGTTCGATGTTTATTCCAGGACCTCTGCCGAAGTGCACCACCAGACAGCTTCCGACTTTTTTAAAAAACTGCATGCCGATGGGGCTTTTGAAGTTAAGGAATCGGAGCAGTATTACGATGAAAAAGCAAACCAGTTTCTGGCCGATCGCTATATCAAAGGAACCTGTCCCAACTGTGGATATACCGAAGCGTATGGAGACCAGTGCGAGAGCTGTGGAACTTCTCTAAGCCCGTCGGACCTCAAAGACCCCCGCTCCATGCTCAGTGGCGCTAAACCTGTAATGCGAAAAACCACCCACTGGTACCTTCCCCTGAACGATTACGAGGCCTGGCTTCGCAAATGGATTCTCGAAGGCCATAAAGAGTGGAAGAGCAATGTGTATGGCCAGTGCAAAAGCTGGATAGAGCAGGGGCTACAGCCCCGAGCAGTAACCCGCGACCTCGAATGGGGGGTGCCGGTTCCTCTGCCGGAAGCCGAAGGAAAGGTGCTTTATGTGTGGTTCGATGCCCCGATTGGCTATATATCGGCAACAAAGGAATGGGCGCAGAAAACAGGAAACTCCTGGGAAACCTATTGGAAAGACGAAGAAACGAAGCTGGTTCATTTTATCGGGAAAGATAATATTGTATTCCACTGCATTATCTTCCCGGCCATGTTAAAAGCCCATGGCGATTATATTTTGCCTGAGAATGTACCGGCCAATGAGTTTTTAAACCTGGAAGGAAATAAAATTTCTACCTCCCGCAACTGGGCGGTTTGGCTCCATGAGTACCTGCAGGAGTTTCCCGACAAACAGGATGTGCTCCGCTACGCCCTCTGTGCCAATGCGCCTGAAACCAAAGACAACGACTTTACCTGGAAGGATTTTCAGGCCAAAAACAACAATGAGCTTGTAGCAATCCTGGGTAATTTTATTAACCGGGCACTTGTACTTACCCATAAGTATTACGAAGGGGCGGTACCGGAAGCAGGAGCGCTCTTTGACCTGGATAAGGAAGTCGTGGAAAAATTGCAGCAACTTCCACAGCAGGTGGGAGAGGCCATTGAGCAGTACAAGTTCAGGGAGGCCCTTAACAGCATGATGGAACTGGCGCGCCTGGGCAATAAATATTTGGCCGAAACCGAACCATGGAAGCTCATAAAGGAAAATCCTGAGCGGGTAAAAACCATTATGAACATCAGCCTGCAGCTTGCCGCTAACCTCAGCATTGTGGCAGCACCCTTTATTCCTTTTGCTATGGAAAAGCTCCGGCAAATGCTGAATATGCAAAAACTAAACTGGAGCCAGGCTGGGCGCATTGACTTGCTTGCAGCAGGGCAACAGCTGAATGAAGCTAAACTCTTATTTGAAAAAATAGAAGATAAAACCGTGGAAGAACAGGTAAAGAAACTGGAAGATACTAAAACTGCCAATGAAGCAGCCAATAAAGTGGTAACTCCTGCAAAAGGCGAGGTTGTTTTCGAGGACTTTATGAAAATGGATATCCGCATAGGTACTATCCTGGAAGCAGAAAAGGTTAAAAAGTCAAAAAAGCTCCTGAAACTGAAAGTAGATACCGGAATTGACCAGCGCACTATTTTGAGCGGAATTGCCCAGTATTTCGAACCTGAGGATATTATTGGCCAGCAGGTAAGTGTGCTTGTAAACCTGGCACCCCGCCCTATAATGGGCATTGAATCGCAGGGAATGATTCTGATGGCAGAAGATGCAGACGGCAGCCTCGCCTTTATGAAACCTGGTAAGCAGGTGTCTAATGGCTCCGGGGTGAGTTAACTTTAGAAGTTAGAAGTTAGAAGTTAGAACTTAAAAAGGATGCTGCAGTGTTGTGGCATCCCTTTTTTTTGTGTTTTTAAGATTTTCAATCGCTATCTTTGCCAGGGCCTGGGACGAAGTAGTCTAATGGATTCCCATAAATTTAAGTTGGTGGCAAGCAATATCGCGCGGCCAGTTTAGCAAAGGTTTATCTTGCTCATTAAATTCTATTAAAAGGCTTTATTTACCTACCCTTATGCCTCTGGTTATTTTATTAAGTAGCTTTAAACTGAACCCGCTGCAGGGTTTTTATAAAACTGAGCAGGTGTATAAGGTAAAGTGTAATGATTACAGAGATAAAGGCAGGATATAGGAGGAGTGTTTCCTTCCAGATATCTTCATTAATAAATAATCTGGGAATGAAAATCAGAAGGTTGAATAGATTAAGCCCGTAGCCACCGATTCCTATCAGCAGGTTTCCTTTCGCTGTTTTTTTGCTATAGTTCGCTTCCTTTCGGAGCTTGAAAAAATAGTAAATGCTCAGTACCAAAGGAACAAAGGCTAGCAGCGAAAGCCCGAAAAAAAGAATAATGTTGCCTTTCAGTAAATAGCTTAAGCCATACACCAAAGTACCTGTAAGAAAAGTTAACAGTGCCTGAGGCCACTGGAAATGTGCACCTAAGTTCTTCAGATGGAGGTTCCTGTAAAACTTGAACATCTGGCTGTTAAACCGCTCCTCAATGTGTTTCACTCCCTTGTTGCCACCAAAGTCTTCATGTACGGCATGTAAAGCCTGTTCAAAAGTGCTTCCTTCTGCAATTTTTGTCTCAATGGCGGTGGTATAGTGGTCAATTAATTCCTCATACACCTCCTGGTATTTAAGTCCGGCGGATTTGAGCTTTGCGAGTATTAATTTGTTTTGTTGCGGAGTCAGCATATCAGGTGAGCTTTAGGTTGAGGATTTTCTGCAGGTGCTGGACAAAGGCGGCTGTTTCATTCACCTTTTGAGCCGTGGCTTTTTCTCCTTCCTCCGTTAGGTAATAGTACTTCCGGGCCCGTCCTTCAACCACCTCTGTTTTAGTGGTGAGAGAACCTTCTGCTTCCAGCTTATGAAGAGTAGGATAAAGGGCGCCTTCGGTCAGCTTGATTTGGCCATCGGTTAATTGCCGGACCCGTTGGGTAATTTCATACCCATACATCCGGCCTTCTCGGCCTACCAGCTTAAGCACAATGGTGCTTAAACTTCCTTTTAGTAATTGCTTATCCATATTTCAAATATAGGCAATTTACTTATATACATAAATATCTTATGTATATAATTTTCCTATATATGCTAGTGCCAGAAACTTTAAAGGGGGTTAGGGGGAGCGCTTAGTCAGGTGCCGGGGAGTGCCAATGCCTGGAGGAAGGAAAGGGGAAGGGAGAAAAAAATAAGCTGCAGCCAAAAATGAAGCCCTTCTCATTTTTAGCTGCAGCGGAGTATTGCTTATTTTAAATCAGCGGTAATGTTCCCTGCTGTTAAAGCATGAGAATTAATCGTTGAACTGGTTCATGGTTCGCTGAATGCCAATGGTGCTAAAGCCGACCATCATGTCAATAGCCCTGTCCATATGCTCAGGAAGCTGTTTCATTTCTTCCCGGCTAAAATTGCTAAGCACATAATCCACCTGCTGCCCTTTATGAAAATCGTCGCCTATGCCAAAGCGTAGGCGGGCATAATTGGCGCCGCCGGTAAGTTCTTCTATGTTTTTGAGTCCGTTATGGCCGGCAGCAGAGCCTTTGGCCCGCATTCTCAGCTTTCCGAAATGGCAGGGCCAGCGTCGTCCACCACTACCAGCAGGTTTTCTTTTGGGATTTTTAATTCCTGCATCCAATAGTTTACCGCTTTGCCACTGAGGTTCATGTATGTGGTAGGCTTTATCAGGTGCAGGCTACGGCCTTTGTATTTAAATTCAGTATGGCTGGCGTAACGCTCGGTTTTAAACTGCAAGCCTTCCTTGTCGGCCAGCCGGTCCAGGGTAAGAAAGCCCACATTGTGGCGGGTAAGTTCGTATTCGGGCCCAATGTTACCCAGCCCGGCAATTAGGTATTTCATATAAATTGCTTCCTTTAGGTGTAACAAAAAAATCCTGCCAGACGGTAGACTGGCAGGATTTTAAAATGATTTTGAAGAGGCTTATTCTTCTGTGGTAGCACCTTTTCCACGCAGTGCTCTTGGAATTTCTACTGTCGCAATAGAGGTGGCAGGGTTGTTCAGAATTTCGTAATTTTCTGGTTTAACTTCACCAACTTTTACTGATTTGCCCAGTGCCAGCTTGCTGATATTTACCGAAATAAAATCAGGCATGTTAGCAGGTAGTGCTTTAACAGTAATTTTACGAAGCTTGCTGATAAGTCTACCACCGGCAATTACACCAGGTGCAGTACCTTCGTATTTTACAGGAATATCCATTTTTACTTCCTTGTTGTCGAACATTTGCAGGAAGTCGGCATGCAGAATCATTTCGCTTACCGGGTGGAATTGAATGTCCTGAAGAATGCAGTTATATTTGTCGCCTTCAATGTTCAGTTCAACCATATGTGCGTCGCCGGTGTAAACCAGGTCGCGGAAAAGAATCATTGGAGAGTAGAAGTGTACCTGATCTTTGCCTCCGTACAATACGCATGGAACGTTTCCATCCAGGCGCAGGTCCTTAGATTCTTTTTTGCCGAGATTTGCTCTTTTATACCCTATAATCTCTAGATTTTTCATAAATGATATTAATTAATTGTAAATAAAATGTTTTAAATAAACAGTGAACTGATAGAACCGTGGCTTTGCAGCTTTTGAATTGCTTCGGCAAAGAGGTTGGCAACGGTTAATACTTTAATTTTTTCGCTTTCTTTACGCAGCGGAATCGTATCTGTAACTACAATTTCTTCCAGTACAGAAGATTCAATGTTTTCGTAGGCTTTGCCTGATAAAACAGGATGCGTACATACTGCCCGCACGCTTCTGGCGCCGTTGTCCATGATAATAGCAGCAGCTTTGCATATAGTTCCTGCGGTGTCCACCATGTCGTCGACCAACACTACGTCTGCCCCGGTAACATCGCCAATTACCTGCATGGAGGCTACTTCATTTGCACGCTTGCGTTGTTTGTCGCACACCACCATGTCGGCCTGAAAATAACTGGCAAAAGCCCGGGCTCTTCCTACACCTCCTACATCGGGAGCGGCAAATAAGAGGTTTTCGAGCTGCAGCGAACGAAGGTAAGGAACGAAAATGGCTGAGCCATCCATATGATCCACCGGTACATCAAAAAAGCCCTGAATTTGTCCGGCATGGAGGTCGCAGGTCATTATGCGGCTTGCTCCGGCAGCCATTAAGATGTTGGCATTTAATTTAGCGCCAATGGCTACCCTGGGTTTGTCTTTTCTGTCCTGGCGGGCATAGCCAAAGTAAGGAATTACCACAATTACATTTTCTGCAGAGGCTCTGCGGGCCGCATCAATAATAAGGAGGAGTTCCATAATATTGTCGGCAGGAGGGAAGGTTGATTGAATGATGAAAACATCGCTGCCCCGAACGGATTCTGTAAAACTAGGAGACATTTCTCCGTCGCTGAACTTTTGTATGGAGAGGTGGCCAAGGGGCTGTCCATAGGCTGTTGCTATTTTTTCGGCGAGGTATCGTGAGCTGGTGCCAGAGAAAAGTTTTACAGTGGACATAGAAAGGAAGTGTTTTAAACTTGTATCGCCTATAAACAACTAATCCCGGACTTTAAATTATAAGACCGGGATTTTTAGTTGCCCGACTAGGGCTCGAACCTAGACTCTTCTGAACCAAAATCAGACGTGTTGCCAGTTACACCATCGGGCAGTAATTCTTTCAATGAATTAGCGATGCAAAGGTAAGTATTTTATACTTTAATCGCCAAAACTTTTTTGCTTAAATTTTCAACCTTTTCAGGAGACTATCGGCGTTTCCGATATTGTGATGCAAATATAGAGGCTTTCCCCTTTTCTGCAAAACCTGTTTGCGAAAAATTACGGGCGAAATGGCGGCTATTGCTGTAAATGATTGATTTATAGCCTGAAAAATATTTGAAAATTTAATATAAACAAGCCTAAAAGCTTGCAGGTCTGCCTTAAGGATTAAAGAAGCACCCATTCATTCCCGTTTGTCCCTCCTGATTCCAACAAATTTTTCCAGGCCTCTTTTTCTGCCAAATTAATTTTTTGATCAAAATAGGCGAACCGGGGTAAAGTAAGTTGCTTTGAAAACCTAAGTATGGGAAGGGCATAATAAATAGCATTAGCGGAGGGAAAAAAGGGGCGCATTTGTTTCGCCTAATAGGTATAGGAATTTCTCTGTTGAACCGGAATTTTCGCTACCACTTTAAAAATTAAAGCAGCCGCATAAAGCTGGGTTTTCCAGGGCAGGGTTATGGAAAACGCCCGACTTGTTTCGCCATATATCCGTACCTTCGGCCTTCTACTTTTTTACACTGTAGTTACAGACCAGCATATTTTTTTGGTGCCGCTTTAAAATAAATCCTAATTCCCGCTCACCTTTAGTAGAAATGTGGAATGCTGGTTTTCGAGCCCATTTTATAGCTGCAGGATAGCCAAACCCAGGACCTGGAAAGCTTCTGTTTAATTCACCGGCAGGAACAGGGGTAAAGAGGCTGAAGGGTGAGTGATTTTTTAGTCCACAGCAAAACAGCTTTTGAAAAGATCCTTGTCCATAAGAAGGGCAATCTTAAAAAGGTGAATTGAATTTTGCTTAGCGGCTGCTAAGGATACGTGCTTGCAAAGAAACTCCTTTACCGTTGTTAATCCTGTTTCCATTTGCTACTTCTTTGGCTGTTTTTTTTAACTTTTTGGGATAATCTTAGTTAATAAGGCAATTCAACCCAGATTTATTAATCTTTTATTAAAATTTATCCTATGAAAAGAATCAATTACAACTTCCTGTTTACCAGCATTATGGCCGTATTTATGCTGGCCTCATGCTCATCAACTAAATATGGAGCGCATTTTCAGCCAAGTTCCCACCCTTCTTATGCGCATGTTAAACAGGATAAAAGTCAGGCCCCGGTACTGGAGGCACGGCAGGAAGAGGCTTCATCAAAAGTTGCAGAGAAAATTGCCCGGCGAAGTGGGGCCGAGGAGGTACAGCCAGATGCTTTGCCTTCCATAGGAAGTCTTAAGGACCTTAAAGGATTAGAAATGCCTGCCCCGGGAGAGCTTAGCCTCCGTGAGCAGGAAGTTCTTGCAGAAACCAAAGAGCGACTAAAAAATATGAGCCGGGAGGAAAAAAGAGCGCTCAGGAAAGAAATTAAAAACATTAAACTTTTGGAATATAGAAAAAACCTGCCGGCTTATGCCCGCGATATGGGAATTGCGCAGGAAGATATAAGTGAAAATGAGCTTGTTATTATTCTTCTTACCGTGTTGTTGCCTCCATTGGGCGTATACCTTCACCAGGGAGAAATTAATAATAAGTTCTGGATTACCCTGGTGCTGTGGTTACTGTTTTACTTCCCAGGTTTAATTTATGGTTTAATCGTAGTATTGGGTGATTAACCAATTGCGTTAATGTAAAAATTTTACATGTGGTAATCAATATAAAGCCGTTCCGGGAGGGGCGGCTTTATTTGTTTTATCTTGTTGTAAAGTAGCGGTTAACCCTATCTTCTAAATTTCTGGTGGTATTCTTTAAGGCGGATGCCAAGCTGGCTTCATTTTGCGAAATATTTTGGACCGCCTGTAGGTTGGAGGGTAAATTTGCCGTGGGGGAAGGTTTACCTTGCCACAAAAGGCAACAAGAGGTTTATTTTTTCTTTTGCTTATCTCGCATAGCTTTCCTATCAGTTTACCATGAAGGCTGCTTTCATCAAAAGAGCCCTCTCCGCTTAGCAGTAAATCTGCCTTTTCCAGTTCTTTTTCAAAGCCGCACATTTCCAGAATTAAATCTGTTCCATTGGTTAATTTTCCCCTGAGAAAGGCCAGAACCCCGGCTCCTGTGCCTCCGGCGGCCCCACTTCCTGGAATGTTTGCTGCCTCTATGCCAAGGTCCCGCTCCATAATCTGCGAAAGGTGGTGGAGGCCATCCTCCAGCAGGGGGAGCATATCCGGAGAGGCTCCTTTTTGCAGGGCGAAGGTATAGCTGGCCCCGGCAGGACCTAAAAGAGGATTGTTTACATCGCAGGCAGCAAGGAACCGGCACTCGAAAACAGCCGGATTCACTTCCTCTGTAGAAATAGCCCTGATTTGCAGTAGTTGGTTTGCGGTTGGCCGCATGAGAAGCTTTCCTTTTTTGTCCATAAATCGATAACCAAGAGCGGCAGCCATACCCGTGCCGCCATCATTGGTCGCGCTTCCTCCAAGGCCTAAAAAAATAGAAGTAGCACCTTTTCTCAGGGCTGCGGCAATAAGTTCGCCTGTTCCATAGGTGGAAGTGTAAAGGGGATTTCGGAAATCGGGTGGAAGTAACTGCAGGCCCGAAGCTTCGGCAAGCTCAATATAAGCCTGTTTCAATTTTTTAGCATAACCCCATTGAGCCTTTATGAAATCTCCCCTGGGGCCGGCTACCTGCCGATGATAAATAGTGCCATTATTTAGCTGGGTGAGGAGGGAGGCAGTGCCTTCTCCACCATCGGCTAAGGGTAGGAGGGTAAAGGTGGCATTTGGTTTGGCTTTTATTAAGCCAGCGGCCATAGCTTTCGCTGCTTCTGCAGCAGAAATGGCATCTTTAAACTTGTCGGGTGCTATAAGCACGTGCATAGTTGCTTAAGGTTTGTTTCTGAGGTAGCGGGCTACATCGTCAATTAACATGCTATGGCCTTTGTCCAGAATTTCCAAATCGTAGTGCTTGAGGTGCCGGAGTAGGTTTTGCATATTCCGCTGGGTCATCAGCCGGTCATAGCGGCCCAGGAACATTTTTATTTTTACATGATGCTTATTGATCAGCTCCGCAATTTGCGGCATTTTAAACCGGAAATGGCGGGTTACCATCCAACTGTTATAGACCCGTTCCCGCTGGTGGCGGGCACCCATTTGGTACTCTGCAAACCGTAAAATGCCTGAGTCTATTATTTGAAGCTTCCTAAAAATGTTCATGAGCTTAAAAAGGTTTTCCGGGTCTTCCACTACCTTTTTAAAGATCCTCTGGCCCACGACGGATAAGTGGCAAGGCTGTACCAGAAGGAAGTACGGATGCCATCGGGAGCAATAAAAAGAATTTCATCGGTCCGTTCGGGAAGGGCTTCCAGGGTAGCCAGTACAAATTTGCCCCCCAGGCTGAAACCCACTAAAGAAAAGCGATCAATCTGCTGCTCCTGCAAAAAGGCGGTTATCATTTCTTTCCAGAACTCTTTGCTGAGTGGCTGTTCGCTGTCGGGCCAGTGGCTGCGGCCATGGTAAAAAAGGTCGAAACTATAGACCGTATAGTTTTTTTCAAGCGATGTGGCCAGGGAACTAAAGTAATGCTGTGATTGCCCGAAGCCATGGAAAGCAAGAAGAATTCCGGGGCCTCCGGGGTAAAGACCATAATTCAGTTCGGCTCCTTTATAGGAAAAAATTTGTGTTGGCATACAAAAAAAGATCGTTCACATTCAAATTTAACCGCTTATAGCAAAGGAAGAAATTTTCATCAAACATAATGAAACGTTTTATATGGAAACTTTGTAAAACAAAAGAGTTTCCATAGTTTTGTGCACTTTAAAATTACACAGGAGAAATAATAGGTGGAAGTAAAAGAAAGCATTATTGCCACAGCAGAAACGTTGTTTTTAAGATATGGCTTTAAGCGGGTTACAATGGATGATATTGCCAGGGAAATGGCCATATCTAAAAAAACCATTTACCAGTATTTTAAAGATAAAAATGAAATTGTTTGCTCTGTAACAGAGCAGTACCTGGCAAAGGAAAATGAGGCCATTGTGGCCTTGGAGGAAGAGTCGGAGAATGTAATTGAGTACCTGGTAATGCTAAGTAAGGAATTGCGCAGGCACATAGCAGCAATTCACCCGGCAGCGATGGATGATTTGAAAAAGTACTTTCCGCAGGGATGGAAGATTTTTGTGAAGTACAAGAGGGACTATTTTTTGAAAAGCATGATTAAAACGCTGAATAAAGGAATGGATGAAGGCTACTTCCGAAGAAATATGAATCCGGAAGTTTTAGCGGTAATGCGCATGGAGCAAATTCCCCTTTCTTTTGATCAGAATCTCTTCCCCAGAAACCGCTTTGAATTTGCTGAGGTGCAAGTGGAGCTCCTTCGGCATTTTATGGCCGGCATTATTACAGAAAAAGGTAAAGAACTACTGAAGAACTACTCAAAATCAACAGATAAGAATGGAATTACCCTTTAAAAAGCCCTTGTTAATGCTGCTCATTATTGGGCTGGCAACCCCTTTGTGGGCACAGGAAAAAGCTCCTCAGGCCTACACCCTGGAAGAATGTGTCAGGTACGGGATTGAAAATAACGTAAATGTAAGAAATGAGCGACTGAACCAGGGGATTGCCAAAGCGCAGGTGGGTGAAACAATTGCCCAGGGCTTGCCACAGATTAATGCAAGTGGCAACCTAACCTATAATATTCAACGGCAGACAAACTTTTTGCCAGGGGCTTTAGCAGGTCAGTCAGGCTTTATTCCAGTGCAGTTTGGTACCCCTTACCAGTCTAATGCAAGTCTGGCTGCTAGCCAGCTAATTTTCAATGGTTCTTATTTTGTAGGCTTACGGGCTTCTAAGGTATTTAAAGAGTTGGCAGACAAAGGGGTGGTTAAAGCAAGAATTGATGTTGCTGAGGCAGTAGCACTGGCCTATTATGGGGTACTGGTGTCGGAAGAAAGGCTAAACCTGCTACAGGCTAACCTGGGGCGACTCGATTCTTTGTACAGTGAAACCAAAGCAATGAATGAGCAGGGCTTTGCCGAAGCCATTGATGTACAGCGCTTGCTGGTGAACCTGAATAACCTGGAAACAGAATATCAGAACGTTCAACGCTCACTGGCAATCAATCAGAATGCCCTTAAATTCCAGATGGGCCTGCCGCTGGATCAGCCAATAGAAATAGCTGAAAACATCGAAGATTTCGAAAACCTGAGCCGGATGGAAGTAAAAGAATTTGATTATACCGACCGGGTGGAATATCAGCAGTTAAGCATTAACCGGGAGCTCGCAGAGCTGGATTTAAGAAATACCAAGGCAAAATACCTGCCTAACCTATCGGCCTTTTTTAATTATGGCTACAATGCCGGGCGGGAAACCTTCGGCGACCTGTTTGAGCCTACCGTACTTCAGGAAACAGATGAAAATGGAGTAGTAGTAAATGAACGTACAGTAGATACCTGGAATGGCTTCTCCTCGGTTGGGGTTAATTTAAACATCCCGATTTTTGACGGCCTGTTAAAAGCAAATACGATTCGCAGGCAAAGACTTGTTTCGGAGCAGCTTGGAAACCAGATACGGAACCTGGAGCGCGCTATTGAAATGGAAGCTGAGCAGGCACGCATTGTGTATGTAAACAGCCTGCAATCTCTGGAAAACCAGTTGGAAAACCGCCAGCTGGCAGAAGAAGTGTTCCGGGTAGCAAAAATTAAGTACCAGGAGGGAGTAGGCAGTAACCTGGAAGTGGTGGAAGCTGAAAACGCACTAAAAAGCGCCGAAACCAATTATTTTGTCGCTATATATGATGCCCTTGTAGCAAGGGTAGCTTATCAGAAAGCCACCGGAGTGTTGTTACAAGACTAATCAACCAATAAGCTAAAGAACTAACCTTACTATGAAAAGAACCATATATCTTTCTTTACTAGGCCTCAGCATGTTTGCTGTAGCCTGCCAGGAAAAAAATGAACTTGAAGAAAAACGCGAAGCGCTTTCTGAGAAAAAAGGAGAAATCCAGGAGCTGAAAAATGAAATCAGCGAACTGGAAACAGAAATTGCCGCCCTGGACCCTGAATTTGCGAAGGCCAACCGCCGGGCGGCGCTGGTAAGTACAAAACCTGTTACACAAACAGATTTTAAACACTTCGTAGAAGTGCGGGGAGAAGTACAGTCCGATAAAAACATTACCCTTAGCGCCGAATCTATGGGCATGGTAGCCAGTATTCCTGTAGAAGAAGGGCAGCAGGTTCAAAAAGGACAGGTGCTGGTAAATATTAATGCCGATGTGCTACGAAATAATATCGCTGGCGTAAAAACCCAGCTGGAGCTGGCCAATACAGTTTTTCAGCGTCAGAAAAACCTTTGGGACCAGAATATTGGGACTGAAGTGCAGTTTCTGGAAGCGAAGAACCGGAAAGAATCGCTGGAGCGTCAGCTGGAAACCCTGCAGTCGCAGCTGGCACAGTCGGTTGTGCGGGCTCCTTTTAGTGGTACAGTAGAGGAAATAATGGTAAGGCAGGGCGAAATGGCTTCTGTAGGGGTTCCTTTGGTTCGTTTGGTAAGCCTGGAAGACATGTATATTAAAGCCGATGTATCGGAAAACTATATTGGCAAACTGCAGAAAGGAGACAAGGTAACGGTTAACTTCCCTTCTTTAAACCGCACCATAGAAACGACTCTCAACTCTGTAGGGCAGGTAATAGACCCGAATAACCGGACATTTACCATTGAAGCACGCCTTCCGAAAGAAAATGATTTGCTGAAGCCGAACCTGCTGGCCGTTTTAAAGGTAAAGGACTTTGAAAAAGAAAAGGCCATTGTTGTGCCTACCAACCTCATTCAGCGCGACGGACAGGGCGAATATGTATATGTAGTGGTTCAAAAAGGAGAAATTCCGCAGGCGCAGAAAAAGCACATTACCACCGGCATAAGCTATAACAACCAAACCCTGGTAGAAAAAGGCCTTGCGGCCGACGATGTGCTCATCGATTTGGGCTTCCGCGAAGTAGTGGACGGCATGAACCTCAAAATTACTGAGGGTGAAGAAGAACTGGCCACAAAATAATTAATACGCCTTTCCTAAAATCATAATGGAAAATACACAGCCAAATAATAAAAAAGATACCGTAAAACGAAGTTTTGGGCTAAGCACACTTGCGGTCGATAACCGTACGAGTGTCATCATTCTTTCTATACTTATTGCGGTTATGGGGGTGCTGGCTTACCAGTCTATGCCCAAAGAGAATTTCCCCGAAATAGTCATTCCTACGGCTTATATCAATACGCCTTACCCGGGAAACTCGCCTGTCGATATCGAGAACCTGATTACCCGCCCAATTGAAAAGGAGCTGAAATCTATTAATGGAATTAAGGATATTACCTCTACCTCCATTCAGGACTTCTCCATTATTGTGGTGGAGTTTAACCCGGAAATTGAAGTTTCGAAGGCCCTTCAGGACACCAAAGATGCGGTGGATAAAGCCAAGTCTGAGCTGCCGGACGACCTGGACCAGGACCCGATTGTGCAGGAGGTGAATCTTTCTGAAATGCCTATCATGTTTGTAAACATTTCGGGCGATTACAGTCTCGATGAACTTAAAAACTATGCCGAATACCTGCAGGAAGAAATTGAAAAGCTTTCTGAAATAAACAAGGCAGACATTCGGGGGGCGCTGGATAGGGAAATTCGCATCGATGCCAATCCTTTCCGAATGGAGGCCGTGAATGTTACTTTCAACGATATTGCCAATGCCATCCAGTCAGAAAACATTACCATTTCAAGTGGGAATATCCTTGCCGATGATTTTCGCCGTTCCCTGCGGGTACAGGGCGAATTTGAGAAGGTAGAAGAAATTGAAGACATCATTGTAAAGGATGAAGACAACCGGATTGTTTACCTCAGCGATGTAGCCTCGGTAACCGATACTTATGAAGAAAGAGAAAGCTATGCGCGCGAAAGCCTGCTGCCGGTGGTAACACTGGAGGTGGTAAAGCGGAGCGGAGAAAACCTTATTGAAGCAGCCGATAAAATAAAAGCCATTATTGCCTCGGCGGAACAGGAACGCTTCCCTTCCGACTTGAATATAACCATTAGCAACGACCAGTCTAAAAATACCCGTAACCAGGTAAGCAACCTGGAAAACAGCATTGTTTTAGGGGTACTGTTGGTGGTTTTGGTGTTAATGTTTTTCCTTGGCCTCAGAAATGCCCTATTTGTTGGTATTGCTATTCCGCTTTCGATGTTTATGGCATTTATGCTGCTGAATGCGCTGGGCATTACCATTAACATGATTGTACTCTTCTCGCTCATTCTTGCCCTTGGTATGCTGGTGGATAACGGGATTGTGGTGGTGGAGAATATTTACCGCCTCATGCAGGAAGGCTATACCCCAATTGCGGCAGCAAAAGAGGGGGTGGGCGAAGTGGCCTGGCCAATTATTACCTCTACAGCTACCACCCTTGCCGCCTTTGTACCATTGGCTTTCTGGGGAGGTATTATTGGAGAGTTTATGCGCTACCTGCCAATAACGCTTATAATTGTTCTTTCCTCCTCCTTATTTGTTGCCCTGGTGGTAAACCCGGTGTTAACAGCTATTTTAATGAAAACACAGGAGCAGGAGAGAGGAAAAAATAAAAAGAAAATGTGGATTTGGAGCGCCGCTTTCGCAGTGGTGGCTGTTATTTTCTATTTGGCAGGTTCTACCGCTGTCGGCAACCTGCTAATGCTACTGGCGCTGCTAATTCCTTTAAATGTGTATGCATTGGATCCGGCAGTAGACTGGTTCCAGAGTGTTTTGCTGGTAAAAATGGAAAATGGCTATTACAATACACTTAAATTCTCGCTTACAGGAAAACGACCTTATGTTCTTCTCTTCGGTACAATTGCCTTGCTTGTACTTTCCATTGCACTTCTGGTAGTAAAGTCTCCTAAAGTGGAATTCTTTCCGGTGAATGAGCCTAACTACGTTAACATCTTTATTGAAAAGCCCATTGGTACCGATATTGAAACCACCAATGCATTTACCGAAAAGCTTGAGCGCCGAATTATTGCATTGATGGAGCCCTATGATTATATGGTAGAGTCGGTGGTGGCTAATGTGGGCGCAGGTGCTTCCGATCCGGGAGCAGGTCCGCAGCCGGGGGTAACGCCTCATAAAGCCAAGATTACTGTTTCCTTTGAAGAATTTCAGTATCGCGAGGGAGTATCTACCGCCAAAATTATGGAGCTTATCCGGGAAGAAGTGGAGAATTATGCGGGCGCACAAATTACCGTAGACAAAAACCGCAGCGGCCCTCCGGTAGGTAAACCAATTAACCTGGAGGTAAGCGGCGAAAACTATGAAAGATTAATAGCGCTGTCTGAACGCATTGTTGATGAAATCGGGCAGGCGAATATCCCGGGAATTGAGGAATTAAAAACCGACCTCGAAACCGGTAAGCCGGAAGTACTGATAGATATCGATCGCGAAAAGGCCCGCCGTTACGGTTTGTCGACCAGCAGAATTGCGCAGGAACTTCGTACCGCCTTGTTTGGCCTGGAAGTGAGTAAGTTTAAAGAAGGAGAAGATGAATACCCGATACAGCTTCGGCTCGAAGATCGGTACCGCTATGATTTGGAAGCCCTGGTAAACCGCAGCATTACCTTCCGAAATAATAAAGGGCAGATACGACAGGTGCCTATTTCTGCTGTTGCCAATGTAGAGTATTCATCTACCTATGGTTCGGTGCGAAGAAAGGACCTTGACCGGGTAATTTCTATTTACTCCAATGTAAAAGAAGGCTACAATGCGAACGAAACCGTTAGCCGGATTCAGGAGGTAGTGGCCGATTTGGAAATACCGGAAGGCTATGCAGTTAAATTTGGGGGTGAGCAGGAAGAGCAGGCAAAGTCTGCCGCATTCCTTGGACGGGCCATGATGATTGCCGTATTCATGATTTTCCTGATTATCGTGGCCCAGTTTAACTCGGTGGTAACGCCGTTCATTATTATGGCTTCAGTTATTCTGAGCACCATTGGCGTGTTCCTTGGACTGGTGGTATTCGATATGAACTTCGTTATAGTAATGACGGGTATTGGTATCATATCTCTGGCCGGGGTGGTGGTAAACAATGCTATTGTATTGATTGACTACACCAATCTTATTCGTGAGCGCCGCCGTGCAGAATTAGGAATTCCGGAAGACGGCCATCTCCCATACGATGAATTGCTGTCCAGCATTATTGATGGAGGTAAAACCAGGCTTCGTCCGGTATTGCTTACAGCCATTACTACTGTACTGGGGCTAATTCCACTTGCTATAGGCCTGAATATTAATTTTGAAACCCTGCTGTCGGATTTTGATCCGCAAATTTATGTAGGGGGTGATAATGCAATTTTCTGGGGCCCGATGGCGTGGACAGTAATTTTTGGTCTGGTATTTGCTACCTTCTTAACGTTAGTAATTGTGCCGGTAATGTATTTGCTGGCCGATAAGCTTAAAGTTAGATTTAGTAAAGTTTAGTTTTAGTTTTGGTTTGTGAAGGCTCCTGCAGTGGTTTAGCAGGAGCTTTTTTACATGCTTTTTTCTTTAGAAAGGAAGGGTTAGGATGAATAAGCTTGTATTTCTGGGAATTGTGGCCTTAGGCATTTTCCTTTTAGATTTATATATCTTTCAGGCTGTTCGGGTGTTGCTGGATGAAAGTGCGGAGCTTACCCGAAAAATAGTTTATACTGTTTACTGGGGATTGGCAGCAGGAACCATCCTGTTGTTTTTCCTTTATAATTTTACCGACCTAAAAACAAACAGCCAGTTTTTCAGGCAGTTTGTATTAGTCTGGATATTTGCACACGTGGTATCCAAAATGTTTGGCAGCCTTTTCCTGCTCGTCGACGATGGCTGGCGACTGCTTGCCTGGACAGGTGAGAAAATGGGGTTCTTAAGGGACCATTCCGTAGATGTACCGCCGGTAGTGGATACCATTCAGGAAAATGAACCTGGTAAAATTACCCGCTCCGAATTTCTGGCAAAGTCTGCACTAATTGCTTCGGCAGTTCCTGTTATAACTATGGGCGTAGGAGTTCTTTCCGGGGCCCACGATTACCGGGTGCACCGCCACGTGATTAAGCTGCCAAATTTGCCGAAAAGCTTCGATGGTATTCGCATAGGGCAGCTTTCTGATATCCATAGTGGCAGCTTTTTCAATAAAACGGCTGTTAAAGGGGGCGTGGAAATGCTGCTGCGCGAAAAGCCCGATCTTGTTTTCTTTACTGGCGACCTCGTAAATAATGTAGCGACAGAAGTAAAAGACTATATCGACGTGTTTGGAAAGGTAGCAGCTCCGCTGGGCGTTTATTCTACCCTTGGCAACCACGACTATGGTGATTATGTAGCCTGGGATAGTGCAGCAGCTAAGCAAAAGAATCTCCGGAACCTGATGGAAGCGCATAAAATCATGGGCTGGAACCTGATGATGAATGAGCATAAAATTCTGCAGGAGAGTGGCGAAGCCATTGCCATACTGGGCGTGGAGAATTATGGAAAAGGCCGCTTTCCTAAATACGGGCAGCTGGCAAAAGCTTATCAGGGAACCGAAGAAGTTCCTGTAAAACTACTCTTGTCGCACGACCCCAGTCACTGGGATCTTGAGGTGCGCCCTTCGTATAAAGATATAGACCTGATGTTTGCGGGGCATACGCACGGCATGCAGTTCGGAATTGAAATTGGTAATTTTAAGTGGAGTCCGGCGCAGTATATGTACCCGCAGTGGGCAGGCCTCTACCAGCAGGACAAGCAGTACTTGTATGTAAACCGGGGCTTTGGCTACCTGGGCTATCCCGGTCGTATTGGCATACTCCCTGAAATTACCATTATTGAACTCCAATCCGCATAAAAAAATAAACCAGGAGGTGTTACAGCCGGTTTACCCACAGGTATTCCGGTTTTTTTGTGCCATTTATAAAAGGTGAAACTTACAACTTTGGCACAGAACTTTTAATTTTGCCATACAACAACCTAAAACATTTTATTTTTATGAGAAAGCTTTTTACAGCCTTCGTCATTTTATGCCTGCTGCCGGGGAGTCTCCTGGCCCAGCTGCTGACGGTGGCTCCCGCGGACTTTTCGCTGGATGACGAGATAACCATTACCTACAACGCCAGCCTGGGCAATAAAGCTCTCTCCGGCTATAAAGGAGATGTATATGCCCATACCGGGATAATTACAGCAGGTAGTGCCGGTGGAGGTGACTGGCAGTATGTTCAGGGCCAGTGGGGGCAGCCAGATGCACGCCTGAAAATGAAGGAACTGGCAAACGACCAGTACCAGATAAGCTTTGTTCCCAGAGACTTTTATGGAATTCCTGAAAATGAACAGGTAAAACAGCTGGCTTTCGTTTTTAGAAATGCAGATGGTAGCCTGGTAGGCAAAGATTCGGAAGAAAATGATTTGTATGTTAGCGTTAGCAAACAACAGGAAGAGACCATTGAACTGCAGGATAAAAAGTACCAGTCTCATAGCCTCAGCGGAAATGTGTTGCGTGTACAAACCGACCAGGACGAAATTTTAATTAAAGCATATGATCGCGGAATAACGAAAGTAAGCTTTAATACCCAGCTTCATGCCCCTGCCGATACCAGCTACAGTGTAATAATGAAGCCACAGGAGGTAAATATAAACCTCATCGAAAAAGAAGCTTACCTGCTCTACGATGCTCCTTACCTCGACGTGTTTGTACAGAAAAGTCCATTGAAGTTAAAGTTTATTGCAGGTACCGACACCCTGGTTTCTGAAGAAGCAGGCTTTTATGAGCAGAATGAAACCCTGGGGGCGCGTTTTGAGCTAAAAAAGCAGGAAGCGCTTTATGGGAGTGGCTCCAGGGCCATTGCGCATAACCGCCGTGGCCAAAAACTCAAGATTTACAACGAAGCTCACTATGGCTATACCGCCGGGGCACCGGTTTTAAATATTACCGTACCTTTCATTGTTTCTTCCAAAGGCTATGGAATCTTTTTCGATAATTACCATGCCGGTCAGCTGGATGCCGGGGCTACTAAGGCCGATGTGATGGACTGGCGTTTTCGCGGAGGCGCGGCCAGCTATTATGTAATTGCAGAAGAAAGCTATGCCGGGCTGCTCGATTCATACACCAACCTTACCGGAAAACAACCGCTGCCTCCAATGTGGGCACTTGGCTTTATTCAGTCGAAATATGGATATAAAACCGAACAGGAAGCTAAAGAAATAGTACAGAAGCTGCAGGAAGATGATTTTCCTGTCGACGCCCTGGTGCTGGATCTCTATTGGTTTGGTTTGGAAGGAGATATGGGACGCCTCGATTGGGACCGCGCAAACTGGCCAAATGCCGAGGCCATGATGGAAGCGTTAAAAGCAAAAGGAGTAAAGACCATCGTAATTGCAGAACCCTTTTTTACCCAGCAATCTGGTAATTTTGATGTGTTAGCCGAAAAGGGCCTCCTGGTTACAAACGAAGCCGGCGAACCCTATATAATAAAGGACTTTTGGGCCGGATCGGCCGGGCTGATAGATTTTACCAATCCAGCTTCCTGGGACTGGATGTGGGAGTTTTACCGCCAGCGCATAGAAGAAGGCGTTTCTGGCTGGTGGAGCGATTTAGGAGAGCCTGAAAACCACCCGGAGGGCATGCGCCATGCCCTGGGAGAGCCTTACGAGGTACATAACCTCTTCTCCCTTTTATGGGCGCAGTTCATTTATGAAAACTATCGCCGCGATTTTCCGGAACAGCGGGTATTTAACTTAATTCGTTCCGGCTATGCAGGCATGCAGCGCTATGCCACCTTCCCATGGTCGGGCGACATCCAGCGCAGCTGGTCAGGCCTGCAAACGCAGCTGCCTATTATGCTGGGCATGAGCATGAGCGGAATAGCCTATATTCACTCCGATTTGGGAGGATTTACCGGTGGCGATGTGCAGCCGGAGCTATATACGCGTTGGTTACAAATGGGAGCCTTTGTGCCTGTAATGCGTGCCCATGGGGCCGGAGGCATTCCGCCGGAGCCGGTGTTTTATGAGGAGCCTTACAAAAGTATTGTGCGCGATTATATTAAACTGCGCTACAGCCTCCTGCCTTACCTGTATACCATGGCCTGGAAGAATACAGAAGAAGGCCTTCCACTGATTAAACCCATGAACTTTTACGACCCAATGAATTCGCTTTTAAAAGGAGTGGAAGATCAATACTTCTGGGGCGAATCTTTCATAGTTGCTCCGGTATTAAATAAAAACCAGCGCGAGCGGGCGGTTGTGCTGCCAAAAGGTCGTTGGATTAACTACTGGACAGGGGAGGCATACGAAGGAAATACTTCCGTAAATATTGCGGCACCGCTTGAAAATATTCCTCTTTTGGTGAAGGCAGGCAGTTTTATTCCAACGGTACGTCCGGTTTCGAGCCTGAGCAAGCTTAACACCGATACCTTAATAGTTAAATACTTTCCGGAGGCTGGCGTATCAAATTCTTCCTATACCATGTATATCGATAATGGCCATACGCCAGACCCTGAGAAGTTTCAGCTGATTCGCTTTAACGGAAATCAGAACGGGGCAACTACAGAAATAAACCTGGCAAAAGAAGGACAGGCATATGAAGGAGCGCCGGAAAGTCGGTTTATGCAGTTTCAGCTCATGCGAGTAACAGGAAAACCTGCCGGAATCCAGATAAATGGCGAAGCGGTAGCCATGGTAAACAGCCGGGAAGAGGCTGAAGGAAACAAAGGGGCCTATTATTCAGCAGAGGAAAATAGGCTGTATATCGGCTTTAGCTGGAATGGCAATGAAGCAACTATCACCATCGACCAATTGCCATTGGCAGCTGATTCTGAACGAATGAAAGGAAGTGATAAAGGCTTTAACCTGCATGCGCCCTATCCAAATCCAGCCTCTACAGAAAAAGAGGTGATTCTAGGATTTGATGTTTTGAAGCCAGGGCAGTACACCTTGGAAATAACGGATCCTTCCGGCCGCCTGGTTTATATGAAAACGTTTTATAAAAACACCACAGGCCGCGGGCTGGAAGTATGGAACCCCCGCAGTGACAGAGAAGCCCAATTGGCTCCAGGCACCTATGTGGTTACCATGAAAAGCCGCCGCGGAAGCGAAAGCAAAAAGCTGGTGCTGGAATAGAAATTTAAATGTGGTTTACAGCCACTCTAAAAGAGCAACAGAAGCTGCCACCAATTATCGGGTGGCAGCTTCTTTGTTTTTAAGGTCCTGGCCTGCTTCTTCTAAATTATCTAAGATATGAAAATCGATTGGCTTGTAGGTAAAGTTATTCGATTGTCCGGCAGAGCAGGCGGTTAAGCCAACAATTAAATCCATTTCGGCCCGCAAAAGAATAGCGTCACCGGCTTTGCTAAGGGGAGGTTTAACTTCTAAAGTACCATCCTCAGAAAAGGCCACATGCATGAATATATTGAAAGTGGTCCCAATGCTGTCGGGGCCAATGTCAAACTGCTCAAAATTTGTATAGAGGTTTTCAAAGCAGCTGGGGTGATGGCCCTTATGGTGGTACAATTTTTCAAACATTTCCTGGCTGCAGGGAGTCAGCAAAAAGTCGTGTCGTCCGCAGCTGTCCTTCAGAATACTGAACATTGGATTGCTTCGGTTCGAATAAAGAATATGCCCTTCTTTAATCAACATGGAGCTGGCATAATCTATGGTTCTTCCGGCTGAAAGACCTTCCTTTTTATCGTTTAAATTAAAGCAGTATAAATCTGCTACCTGTTCTCCATAAGGATCTGTTACCTGTAAGTACTGGCCTTTGCGTAAAATAAAGGCTGTTCCACTCTGCGGCGGAATTCTTTCCATGGTCTCTGGTTTTATATTTACGAATGGTTAAAAGGACATTTCCAGGCAGCCCCAACCTTACGACCTGCATATTGCCGCGCCTCTGAAGCGGCACCAAAATCTTCGAGCATTGGGTTTACTGATCCCTGAAGGGCTTTGTCTCTTTTTCTAATCTGTTTCTTAAATCCATCAAAAAGCCCCTCTTCTTTTAAGGCTTCAAACTGCTCATGCGGATTGAAAACCATCAAAGGATAAGCAAATCGCCTGGCCATTCGGGAAGCCTTCGGGTGCATGCCTACGACAAAAAAAGCTTGTCCGCCAAAGCTAAAGCTAAAGTCTTTGTTTTCAGGGCTTGAGCTCACTTCCTCATTCCATGAGTAATGCTTTTTGCTGCGCTTATCCAGAAGACTTAACTGCTTCCAGAGAAGTTGTTCAAATTCCAGCTCATTTCCGGGAGCAGGAGAATCAAAAATGGCTATAAAGGAGGTGAAACGGCTATCGAGGCTATTTTTTTCCCGTATAAAGGTCAGCAGGTCGTGGCATAAACCTTCCGTTACTTCCTCATCTGCCAGCCCTGAATAAATGCCGACACGGTATGCAGCGGTATTAAAAGAGGCCTTGGCGGCCAGGCAGGGATAAGAATCTGCTTGAATAAAAGCATTAAGCTGTTGGAGGATCTTCTGTTGGGCAGGTAATTCTACCGCTTTTCCTGTACCCAGGCTTTCCCCTTTTTCTTCAGGGTTGTAATAATTGCTATGCTGCCTGGCTGCCTGGGAGTTAAATGGATTTGTTTTATACATCTAAAAAAACATTTCTTGTTTAAAAAAATCAACAAGGGGTATGAATAGGAACCTGAACTTGTTTTCTTTATACGTTTAGCTTTTAAATATAGTTATTAAACAAAAATCAGAACAAGTGTAAAATTTCTTTTACAGGTGAAATAGTCATTATGTAATAGGTTGAAAAATAAGTAGTTATCTGTTTTTTTGGACTTTCGATAAAATAGGCTGTATGGCAAAATATGGACAGGAGTAGGATTATTTCCTGTTTAAAAGCTCCAGCGAAGCTGAGCCTTCAACTGGTTTAAGCGGGGTCCCTCCAGCTTTTCGGTGCCGCTGCCAATAAACGTGCGGTCGGTATATAAAGTCCTGGCCCAGCGTAACCATAGAGTTAGTTCCGGATTAATTTTATAGCGAAGTAGTAAGTACTGCCTTAAGCCTCTGCCATAGTAAGCAGGAATAGAGAAAGCCCACAGCACATCTTTTTCAAATACATATTGGCGGTTGTTGTAATCCTCTGTTTCGAACAGGGCCATTCTGCCGCTGAGCTCCAGCATTTTCCATTCCCAACTCACATCCTGCACCAGTGCATAGCCATTGCTGCCTTGGCCCTCCAGCAAATAAGAGCTCCATTGCACCCTGGAGCGGAACTTTAAATTTTCCAAAGGACTAAACTGCAGGTTTAGCAGGTAATTGCGTTTTACTCCATCTGCTACTGCTTTGCTTTTACTTGTTTGCGGGCTGTTAATGGCTTTTGCTTCTTCTCTCATCTGGACATAAAGCTGCAGTTCTTTGCGGGGCTGGTAAGAAGCACGTAAAAGCCATTCATGTCCGCTGCTGTTTGGCGTGTATAAACGGTACCGTAGCCAGGGAAATTTAAAAACATCGAAATAAGCAGAGAATTGCAAGGCTTTAAGTGGCTTATACTGTAGCCCCCAGTAAGCGCCTTTTTCATTTACTGCCTGGCTTCCTTCAGAAAAGGCAGTTCCGTAAAAGCTGTGAAAAGCGGGACTGTAATTCCGGTAGAGGAAAGAAAAATCAATTTTGGGACTCAGGCTGGCCATTAAACCAGTCACCAGGGCATGGCCACCACTTTTGCTCCTGGCTGTTTCGCCAAAAAATGAGAAATTCTGCCACAGATATTCAGCAAACAAACCTACTGTCCAGTTCTTTTGGCCCCGGAAGGCGTGCAGGTTATAAAGGCGCGGCAGTGGTTGCCGCTTATTGCTGAAGCGGGTGAAAATGCCTGTTGCTCCCAGCTGAAGCGTTCTTTTCCTGTTTTTAAAATGTAACGCACCCCCGGCAGATTCTTCGCGGATGCTATGCCGGTTTTCAAGTTCGCGCAGGGTTCTGTGAAAACCACTGAGCTGAATGCTGTTGAAATAAGAAACCTCAGTGGCCGAATCGGCTAATTGCAGCGAACCATCTTTTCTGCTGTTCGAGTAAAAGGAGGTAAGCTCCAGGCCTTGCCTAAGCTGGTAAGTAAAGGCAGCTCCCCGCATAAAGCCGGTTTCCAGGAGGGAAGTATATGGCCTGATGCCAATATTGCTGCGCCTGGTGGTGGTGATGGTTTCTGCCCCTTTGCCTAAGCTTAAACCGGAACCAAAAACGAGGCTTTGCCCGAACTGAAGCTGAAAATCGCCCACCACTATTTTACTGAAAGAACCCATGTTGTAAAGAAGTGCATGAAAGGAGATATAATCGGCTCCATATTGTTTTTGCGAAGGAGCCCAGCGGAGCCTTTCCCCGGCATCTTTTTCAAGGGTAAGTCCTATGCTAAAGTCTTTGGCCCGGTGGAGGCGGAAGCGGGCATACAAGCGGTCAGGAGAGCCATGGTAAGCCGGAGGAAGAGAATCTGCAGCAGCTATATAACCAGCCTTTCTTCCTGTTACCCGCTCCTGGCGAAGGAGAATCATTTTTTGACCGTCCTCCCAGAGCCGCCTGAAAAAAGGCTTTTGGTTTTGCAGGTAAAGGGCTTCCTTTACCTCCACAAAAGGAAGAATCTGCCTGATGGTTTGCAGGTCCCAGCCCGGAACGGCCTGTAGTTCATAAAGACTGAGCAGCGGCCCGCTTCGGGCAATATGGCGCAGGAGACTATGAATTTGCAAATCGGTGAGCAGGAGAAGCGACTGCAACTCCTCTACCGTTGCCGTATTAAGGTTGACTGGCTGCGTATAATACTGGAAAAGAACTTCGTACAGCTCTTCGTATGGAAGGTCATCATCCGGAACAGGGAAAAGCGTTTCAATAAAATGTTGGAGATTAATTTCCTGCCGGGGAGGAGCCAGCTGCGCATTTGCAGGTAAAAGGGTGCCCAGGAAGCAACAAACAATTGCCAGCAGTTGCTTCATGGCTTAGTCTTTTTTTGTAAACGGTACCCAATGGTCAGGTGGTGCCGGGTTCCTAGTGGGTTCTGATGTTGAAAAGCATAATCGAACAGCACCTTTCGTAGTTTAAGGCCGAATCCAAAACTTGCCTGGATTGGTCCTGTTTGAATACCACTGCGCAATTGCAGCTGAGAGATAACGGCATAAGCTATTCCGGCAGAAAACCGGGCCGGGTAATCAATATCCTTGAAGGTTTGTATATGGAGTTGGAGTTCTTCTGTAGGAAGGTATGAAATACCCGCTTTCAGCAGGGTAGGAACATGTTCTTCGCTCTGGCGGCTAAAGCGGCTTTGGCTCAGGTTATATGCATGGGCGGCAAAATGGAGTTTAGGCCAAAGTTCCGCTTTTCCTCCGGCTTCCAGCACCAGGCTTCCCTGGCTCCCGAGCTTTTCAATACTTCTTTGTAGATAAGAAACTTTTATTCCCAGCGAAAGATAAGCTATTTTGTGGCTGTACCCTAAACCTGCCGATTGTATACTGTAGGGGCCCGTTCCGTAGCGGCTGAAACTAAAGCCAGCAGCGGCCGCTTGGAGTGGCCAGGCAGCCAGGGCACCAAAAGTATTTAATTCCGGAAGCTGGAGGCGGGTATGGAAACCAAATGCAAGCTGCGGTTCGTTAATAAAAGCCAACGCCCCTATGTTGTTTTGGATGGCCCATACATCGCTTAGAGTTACATTTGCATTCGCAAGGCCAGCCGCTTTTGCACCTGTTAAATTTGGAAAAGTCTGTCCCTGCATTTCAGGGGCCTGAAGCAGGAGGAAGAGCAAGAGTATAAAAGGTAAAAAGCTGGGCCGTGGCACTACAATTCGTTTATTTAGAAAATCCTTTAATTGTTAATAAAATAAGTATATGTTTTGTTTTTTAAATATCCAATGGCTTTTGGTGTTTGCTTTAAATATGGGTTTTATAAGCGGACTTATAGCCCAGCAAACTGATACCCTGTATTATGCCGGAGGGGAGTTAAAAGGCTATGGCCGGTTAATAAAAAAAGAAAGAGAAGGAGAATGGGGCATATTTTATCCGGATGGAACACCCAATGCGGTAGAACATTATAAAAACGGAAAGCTCGATGGAGAAGCCCGATATTTTGATTTTGATGGAAATTTGCAGGCAATAGAATCCTATCAGAATAATTTGCTACAGGATTCTGCCTTTTATTACCACCAAAACGGCCAGTTGCACCGAAAGGGGCGCTATGAAGAAAGTTTATACAAAGGCCTCTGGCTCGTGTACAACGAACAGGGAACGCTTATTCGTAAGGGGGCGTATAAATTGGGCTTTCCCGAAGGAGAGTGGTGGTTTTATCATGACAATGGAACGCTAAATCAACAAGGACATTTTGCGCAGGGGAAGGAAACGGGAGAGTGGCGCTATTACGATGAAAAAGGACGATTGGAATTCAGCGGACATTGGAAAGAGGGAGTGCGTACCGGTACCTGGTATAAGTATAATAAAAAGGGAAAAGCCAAAGTATTTGAAGTATATGATTAAAAAGAAATGACTGCCTGTGTCAGTCAGTGCGGGCTGCCAGGATTTGGCTGAAGGTTAGCAAGGGAGTTATCGCAAAGGGCAATGGAGTTTGTGAAGCTGCTGAACAATTTTTTCTCCCCAGGAATCTTCCGGCTTTGGCTTCTGGAGCAAATGAAAAGTTTCAACAGGAAGGGAACGTAACAGCTTTTGGCCTGGCAAAAGCTGTTAGAGATTTTTACATCGCCAGGTAGCCAGGAGGTTCGAGCCAAACAAAAGTGAGTTTTAATCTTTTTGTTAAGCTGCAGCATGATGGGATGTAAGGAATGCCTGCCGCGCGGCTTTTTTTTCTGCTTAAATATGGCTTAGTTTGAATGAAATATTTCAAATCCATGGTGTTAAAAAAAATATGCTGCATTTTTCTTTTGGGCCTCATTTCTTTTGCCCTTCCAGCGCAGAGCTTTAAAAAATTATTAAGAAAGGGAGGCAGACACCTCAAAAGAAGCGAAATAAACAGGGCTTTGGACTATTTTCTCGAAGCTGAAAAAATGGAACCGGGGAATGTAGAGCTGAATCTGCAAATTGGAAAAGCCTACCTGTTAAGCGATTCCAAGCATTATGCCCTATCTTACCTTACCAAAGTTCATAAACTTGCCCCCGACCTGGACGATGAAATTCTTTATTACCTGGGCCTTGCCTGCCAGTATAATTATCTTTTTGAGGATGGAATTGATTATTTTACGGCCTTTGGTAACCTCCGCAGGCAAAATAAGCTGCTTGCACGGGAAAAAGTGAAGCAATGTCAACAGGCCGATTCCTTAATAAAATCACCGGTAGCGGTTGAAATCGAAAACCTTGGTTCCCAGGTTAATTCCCCGGCCCATGACTATGCCCCCATTATCACTCCCGACGAGTCTGTACTGGTTTTTACCTCCCGGCGAGAAGGCTCTACAGGAGGTCAAAAAACAAAAGACAATGAGTATTACGAAGATATCTATATTTCTTATCGAAAAGGTGAAGGCTGGACCCAGCCCAAGCAGATAAGCAGGAATATTAATTTCAAATACCACGATGCGGCTGCGGCACTATCTGCCGATGGGCGCGAACTCTACCTTTACATAGAAGAAGGAGGGGGCGACCTTTACCGTTCGGTATATGATGGAAAGGAGTGGAGCTTACCTGAGCCCCTTGGCCCACCTGTTAATACCGCTTATTGGGAAACCTCTGTTTCCATTGCATCAGATGGAAAAAGGCTTTATTTCTCCAGCGATCGGCCTGGTGGTTTTGGTGGTCTAGATGTGTATGTTAGCGACCGCCAACCGGATGGTCGGTGGGGAAGGCCACAAAACCTGGGTGCAAAAGTTAACAGCCCCGGGAATGAAGATTCGCCTTTTATTCATGCCGACAACAAAACCCTAAATTTTTCTTCTGATGGCCATCCCGGTCTCGGAGGATATGACATTTTCAAAAGCGAGTGGGAAAATGAAGGCTGGGGGCAGGCAGTAAATATGGGCTACCCAATTAATACGCCCGACGATAACTTTCATTTTATAATGGCAGCCGACAAAGCGCATGCTTATTTTACCTCTGTACAGGAAAACGGGGTAGGCAAAGCTGACTTATATCGGGTAACTTTTCTGGATGAGAAAGTGAAGAAAATCCTGGAACAAGCCAGGAAAAAACGTGAAGAAGAAGCTTTATTGGTAGCGGAAATGCAGGACAGCCTGCAGGCAGTTGCCGTGTACACCGGTACACTTATCGATGTGGAAACAAACGCTCCTCTAGCCGGTATAATAACTGTTTCAAACCACCTGAGCGGAGCGGTGGTAGCAGAAGCCATTGCCGGTGCTGATGGAAGTTTTGAGTTCCTGATTCCTGAAGAAGGAGACTATGGCCTTAGCGCTGAGGCTAAAGGGTATTTAATGCTATCACGAAACCTGCGGGTGCGTAAGCAGGAAAAGCAGCAGCTGGTAGAGGCAACTTTAAGAATGCATCCCCTCAAGATTGGTTCTACGGCCATTATGGCCAATATCTTTTTTGATTTTGGTAAAGCCAGCTTACGCACAGAATCCATTGCCGAGCTCGAAAAAATAAAAAACTTCCTTGAAAATGCCCCCTCGCTAAAGCTGCAAATTAATGGCCATACCGATAATGTAGGCAATGCGACCTACAATAAAATTCTGTCAAAAAAGAGAGCGCAATCAGTAAAAACCTTCCTGGTGCAGAACGGGATAGAAGATGACCGGCTGTTGGTTATGGGACATGGACAGGAGCGGCCATTGGTTTCTAACGACGACGAAGAGGAAGGCCGGGCTTTGAACCGGCGCACCGAAATTGAGGTAATCTCATTTTAATATTTAATTCTTATTCAACCAAAATAAAGGAAAACGTAACTTTTGCCGCCTAAATTGGCCACATAAATTATTATATAAATATCATTTCTGCGAAGGCTCATTAAAATATTGTCAGGCAAAAATAATTTTATCCGGTTCAGTGTAATTTTGGCAGTAAAAACGTACTGTTTATTACGGAAAAACTTATAGTTTTGAAGGTTAATCACCGAATCTCTCCAACCATGAAGCTTAAACTACGGGCAAAACTCACCTTATCGATTACGGCTATTTTTTTATTTACCTATTTGGTTATAGTAGGGTACATTATTGTTAATACGCAGACCAAAGCAATTGAGGATGCCAAAAACATTGCCAACCAGTATGCGCTCCGTAATGCAAATGACTCAAAGGCTTTGCTTTCGCGCGATTTAGGCGTGGCCAGCGCCATGGCAGCAGACATCGAACAATATTTCCAGGAAAGCGATACCCGGCGGAGCGAAGCAATAATGAAATTGCTGTTAGGCGTTGTTGAAAAAGATGATCGTTACCACAGTACCTGGGTGAGCCTGGAACTAAATGCCCTGGACCCGGGCTGGGGCAAAAGCCATGGGAGAAAACGATATACGGTTTATAGAAACAAAGATTCTGTAACAGACTCCCTTAACCTGGATGGAGACCAGGTAGGAAGCTTGTACCACGAATTAAAGCTGTCGAAAAAAGAAGAAATTACCGACCCTTACTCCTTCAGTGAATATTCCAGTACCAATAAGGATGATATTTTTGGTACTTCGGTTTGTGTTCCTATTGTTATCGACGGCAGGTTTGCCGGCCTGGTAGGCATGGACCTTGCCCTTAATAATTTCGATTTCATTACCCATATTAAACCCTATGAGCACTCCACTACTTTTTTGCTGGCCAACAACGGGGCCATTGTGGCACATAAGGACAAAGAGCTAATAGGCAAAAATGTTACGGAAACACTTAACAGCGAAGAGCACCAAATTGCGGCCAGCATAAATGAAGGAAAGTTTTTCTCTTTCAACAGCACCTTAAATAAGGAGGAGGTATATGTAACATTTGCCCCAATTGAACTTGGAAGCTCTGTTCACCCATGGGCGCTGGGAACCATCGTTCATATGGATGATATGACCGCTGAAACCGACCGCATCTTATTCTATTCAATTTTACTGAGCCTGGCAGGGCTCATTGGTTTATTCCTGCTAATAAACCTGATAGCGGGTAAAATTATACAGCCGGTAACCCATACAAGTAAATTGTTAAAAGAGCTTTCAAAAGGAAATGTAGACAGTAAAAGAAAGCTGAATATCGATACGGAAGATGAGCTCGGTGAAATGGCTGATTCTCTGAATATCCTGGTGGATTCTTTAGAGCAGAAGGTAAGGTTTGCCACCGACATTGGCGAAAACAAACTCGATACCAAAATAGGCGAAATAGAAAAGGAAGATAAGCTGGGCATTGCGCTTCAAAGTATGCGCGACAGCTTAAAAGCCAACAATGAACAAAGCCGCTTAAGAAACTGGTTTACCCAGGGCGTTGCTGAGTTTGCCGAAATTCTTCGCTACAACGAGGATGATACCGAAGAATTTTACTTTACCATTATTAAAAACCTGGTGAATTACCTGAACGCTAACCAGGGCGGCATTTTCCTTATTAAAGAAAATGAAGACCAGGAGAAGTTCCTCGAACTGATGGGCACCTATGCCTTTGACAGGAAGAAGTTTATAGAAAAAAAGCTTGAACTCGGCGAGGGTATCGTAGGGCAGTGTGTGCTGGAGGCCGATACCATTTACCTCGAAGAAATTCCTGAAAACTACATCCGCATTACTTCTGGCTTAGGCGATGCCCCCCCAACGTCTGTTTTAGTTGTTCCTTTAAAACTCAACAATCAAGTGCTTGGTGTGGTGGAACTGGCTTCTTTTAACAAATTCAGGCAGCATGAAATTGATTTTGTAGAAAAGGTAGGAGAAAGCATCGCTTCTTTTATCTTCAGCTACAACATTACGGTTCGTACAAAAACTTTATTGGAAGAGTCGCAGAAAAACGAAGAAGAGCTGAAGTCTGCCGAAGAAGAAATGCGACAGAATATTGAAGAGCTTGAAGCCACACAGGAAGCGATGCACCGGGTACATGCTGATAGCCAAAGAAATGAGGCTATTCTTAAAGCCATGATGGAAGGGACCCAAGAGGCTGTGCTTGCCATTGATACGGATCATCATATTGTAGCCATCAATGAACACATGAGGCAGCAGTTCAAAGGAGCCGGGGAGACATTGAATTCAGGCACGAACTTTTTAGCAGCTCTTAAAGAAGATAAGGAGCTTTGGCAGGCGCATTTTAGAAAAGCATTTGCTGGCCAGAAGGTGAGTTTTAATGCAGAAAACTCTCCCAATACAACTACTGTGGATACTTATAAAATTAATCCTGTGCTTAATTCAAAAGGAGCCATTCAATTTGCCCTGCTAATTATGCGCAGTAAAAGTGTGGAAGCCACTTCATAGTTTTTTTTTGCATACAAATTGCAAAAGAAAAGCATAGAAATAATAAAAGAGCTTGAACAGAAGGTAGAGAAACCGATTTTGTTTAAGCTCTTTTTTTATGTTTAAACCTGTTTAACCTTTTTATGGCCTCTGCCTGTCAGGCAAGTTGAAGGGAAATGGGTAATAACAAAAGGAAAACAGCAGAAAAACAAGAAAGCGGCTGCCTGACCGTTTATGTAAAAGCTATTTGATTATTTCGTCAAATAATGGAATTTTCGAAGCAACCGAAACAAACATTTACTATCTTTTTATGCATCCTCTCGCTATCAGCCATTTAATAAAAAGCAGTTTCTTTTCTTTTATCCTTTTGCTGCTGCACACAATCTTGCTGGGTCAGGGCATAAGAGGTACTATAAAGAACACCAATGGTGAGCCGCTCCCTTTTGCTTCTATTTACATTGCTGACCTTAAAGATGGCGCCTCGTCAAATATTAAGGGTGCGTATGAAATAAAACTCCCGCCAGGAAAGCACCAGGTACTGGTGCAGTATATTGGTTATGAGCCTGTACATTTAGAGATAGAAATCCAAAACGACTGGATTAACAAAGATTTTACGCTCACCGAAAATGCTTTTGTGTTAAAAGAAGTACAGGTACAAAGCAGGGCAGAAGACCCGGCTTATACGATTATGCGTAAAGCCATTGCCAAAAGGAAATACCACCTGCTGCAGTACGATAGCTACCAGGTAAGGGTGTATATGAAAGGAACAGGCGAAATTAAAGATGTTCCTTTTTTTTAGAGCGGGAAATGAAGAAGGAAGGGGTGGGTTTGAATGAGGCCTATACCAGCGAATCGGTGAGCGAGGTAAAGTTTGAGCAGCCGAATAAACTGGAAGAAAAGGTAATATCAATTCATAGCAGTGGAGGAACCAACGGATCTCCTGCGCCCAGTCTTTTCATTTACCAAAGTTTTTATAATAATTATATAGCCGATGAGTTTGTGTCGCCCCTGGCACAGTCGGCTTTTTCTTATTATAAATTCAGGTATATGGGCAGCAGCAGGGAAGGAGGCTTTGAAATAAATAAAATAAAAGTTACTCCGCGCTCGAGAGGGGAGCAGGTTTTTGAAGGCTACATTTATATAATAGAAAACCAGTGGGCCATCCATAGCGTAGACCTCCAGACCAGTTACATGGGCTTTAACATTAGCATAAAGCGAAATTATGCAGAGGTAGCCCCCCGCACCTGGATGCCGGTTACGCACCGTTACCGCTTTTGGGGAAAGACCCTTGGTTTTGAAGTAGAGTACCAGTACCTGGCCAATAGCAGCAATTATGAAGTAGCGCTTAATCAGGATCTTTTAGCGCAAACCGAGATAATTGACGAAAAGGTGGAGGAAGTGCCGGAAGCCGTGCAGCAATCGCTCCCAAAGGAAAAGGATGAGCTGCTGGAGGCGCTAACCAACGAAGATAAGATGACGCGCAAGCAGTTTAGAAAAGTTATGAAGGCATATGAAGAGGAGGCCGGTAAAGAGCAGGAGGAGCCTGAGGTTATAAGCAATCGTAGCTATATTATCGATAGCCTGGCCAATAAACGCGACTCGGCTTACTGGTCCGAAATCAGGCCACTCCCTTTAACAGAAAAAGAAGTAAAAGGCTATCAGCGCGATGATTCTGTGGCCCGGGTGGAGCAGGCCCGCTTATCAGGAGTCGATTCTACAGGTATTATAAAGAAGGATAAGTTTAAGGTTGGCCATATTTTCATGGGCCATCAGTACGACCTTTCTCCCCGAACCAGCCTGCGCATTTACCCAAGCTTTGGGCAGGTTTATTATAATACTGTTGAAGGTGTAAATGCCAATGTTAGTGTCCGCATCCAACACCGCTACGATAGCCTCAGGCAATCATGGGCTTTTAAACCAGTGCTTCGTTATGGTTTTGAAAGCAATACCTGGTATGGCCAAGGAGCCCTCACCTACCAGCATAAGAAAGGAGAGCGGCAGCACAGGCTTATAGTGTCGGGAGGTAGTTTCGTAGCGCAGTTTAACGAAGCGGAACCTATCCACCCGCACATCAATACGCTAAGTACGCTCCTTTTCAGAAAGAATTATATGAAGCTCTACGAAAAGCAATTTGCCGGCGTGGCTTATTCTTTTAAACCATCAGCATGGCTGCGCCTGGGCACGCAGCTGGAGTGGGCCCAACGGAGCCAATTGTATAATCATACTGACTATAGCTTTTTTTATAAAGACGATAGACGCTTTAGCGCAAATGAACCGGAAAATATTGAACTTGATAATACAGGCTTTCCGCAGCACCAGGCCCTCCTGCTGGCGGCTAACTTCCATTACAGGCCCATTGCACGCTACCGTATTTACAACGGCAAGAGAATTCCACTGCTGGAGCGCTCCCCAGAGTTATCCCTGCAGTATAGAAAAGGCGTTTCCGGTGTTTTAGGGAGCGAGGTCGATTTTGACCAGCTTCAGCTGGGAGTAAGGCATGACTTTAGCTTTGGCGTTCGGGGAAAGTTGGCCTTTGATTTAAAAGGAGGAACTTTCCTGAACAAAAATGCCCTGTATTTTATGGATTACCAACATTTTAATGGGAACAGGACTTTTTTAAGCACCCAGGATTTGCTGAGTTCCTACCGCCTGCTGGATTATTACCAATACAGTACAGGAGGCAGTTATGTAAATGCCCATGCCCAATACCAGTTCAGGAAGTTCCTGCTCACCCAGTTGCCGGAGCTCCGCTTTAGTGGCATGCGCGAAAATATTTTTCTGAACTACCTCAAAACGGCTCATTCGCCCCACTATTACGAAATCGGCTATTCGCTCGACCGGATTTTCCACCTGCTAAGAGTGGAAGTGGCCGCTTCCTTCAATAATCAAAGCTATCAGGATATGGGGCTGCGAATTGGTATTTCTTCGCTCATTCAATTCAGCGATGAAGATTAATTTCTGTTTCTAAGGGTGAATTTAAACTGTTTGTTTAAGCCTGGTGCAACAGCCCTTTCGGTTAATCAGTAGTGGGGAAAGGGATTGCCAGAGACCATAGCAAAGGGAAAAAATAATAAAAGTTGAAAGCCCCTTTTCCTTCTTTTACCCCCGGGGTCGAAAAAGAATGCCCATTCAATAAAAGGTATAGCTCATTATAGGGCTATAAATTTAAATTCCGCTAAATTTTCCTGTACTAACTCTTCTGGCAGTCAGCTGCGGAGATGGAAACACAGGTATTTTTTGCCATTTTTCTTTGGCCAATACTACGTGTAGCTGTTTAATTTTTTTGATTTTCCCCCAAAAATTGAGGCACAGGGAGCAGTAATGTTTTCCGCACAAATCCTAAGAGAGCTTAGGGGGGTATTTATAATTTCGTGGTAAGGCCCGTGTAAAGCAGGGAAAACGAACCGATTTTCAAAAAGGAGGCTAGGGTTATAACGATTGGTGGTCAGTTTGCTAAAACTGTTTCTGCTTTTCTTCCTGCCCGCTGAATTTTGAGACTTTGGAATTCTCCTTTTTATAATTGAAATACTCTTTTCTTAAAGCTGTAACTTTTGCAAAATCCTGTATTGTATCATAAAAAAGAATGGAATGATTTCAATGAAAAAGGAGGTAGGGGAAAAAAGTAAGGAAGAGGAAATCTTCCTGATTGAAGAGGCCAAACAAAGCCCGGAAGCCTTCCGGCCCTTATATGACAAATATTACGAACAAGTTTTCCGATTTATTTATAAAAAAATCGAAGAAGAAGAGGTGGCCGCTGACCTTACTTCAGCGGTGTTTCTAAAGGCCCTCCTGAGTGTAAAATCATACCGGCATCAGGGCTTTTCTTTTGGGGCCTGGCTTTATAAAATTGCTTTAAACGAAATGCTTCTTTACTTCCGTGAAAATAAACGACAGCGGAATGTAATGCTTGCTCCGGACTTCCTTAATTCCCTCGAGCCTTCCGGAGAGGAAGAAAAAGGTATAATGCTGAATAAGCTCTCCAATGCCATACAGGAACTTAATGAGTACGAAATCCAGCTGATAGAGCTTAAATTCTGGGAAAAGAAATCTTATAAAGAAATAGCCTTTCTAATGGAGCTAAGCTTATCGAATGTAAAAGTAAAAATGCATCGGCTGTACCGAAAATTAGAAACAAAAATTAAAAATAATTCCCTGTGAAAAAATATAGTTTACGTACCACAGAACCCTGGATTTCGGAGGAACGAATCGAATCCCATAAAGATTTTGATAAACTACTGGCCAGCAGCCAAATCATTGAAACGCGTATCCGCAAGCTTAGGAGGTTAAAAACCTTATTAGGGGCTGTTGCGGTCCTGCTTGTTGCTGGCCTTGCCTATTATTACTTACAAAATCCTGACAGCTCTTCGCCAAAAGAAAACCAGCCAACTCCTTTAACGCATGCCATTGATAATAGCCATAAGGTTCAGGAAAAGCAGGAGCTGCAGCCGCCAATACCGGAGCGGAAAGTGGAAGCACCAGTAAAAGAAGAGGCCGTTGAACAAAGGAAAGAAAAAGAAGGAGCTAAAGAAAATGAAGAAGAAAATACTCCTCTCAAACCCTCCTCACATTCCAACAAACAGGCATTTCGGAAGGAAAATGAAAATCCTGGAACTGCGCAGGCAGGGGAGGTAATAAGCTTTCAGGAAGCATCGCCTACAGGCGGAATGAGGGAGTTATATGCCTATTTTAGTCAGGAGCTTGTATACCCTGAAGTGGACTTACTAAATGAAACAGAAGGAACCGTAATTCTTACTTTTTCCATAGCTACCGACGGAAGTGCACAGGAAATTCAGGTGGTTCAAAGTGTATCGGAAGACATTGATGCAGAAGCGGTTCGCCTGGTCCAAAAGATGCCGGCCTGGGTACCTGCCCTCCTGAATGGGAAAGAGATAGCCTCCAGAGTTAATTTGCCAATCACTTTTAAAATTACCGCCCGCCATGAGTAAGAGCATCCCGCTATTTTGCCTGTTTATTCTGGGAACAATTCTGCCCTTTAAAAGCTATTGCCAGGGTACCCAGTCCTTCAAACAACTGCCGTATGTTTTTCCGGAAGAGGGAAGCTTTGAGCTGGCGAACTTTAATGAAGACAGCCTTTTAGATCTGGTTGTTCTTTCTAAAGAGACCCCTTACCGCCTGAGCTTCTATAAAGCGGTGAATGCCAATACTTTTGTGCAGGAAAAGGAACGGGCGCTGGGAGGAGTTTTGCAGAGCGGGCTTGAAATTGTGGATGTGAATGAAGATAACCGGCCCGATGTTTTTACCCTGGGAATGGCCGGGCCGGATTCTGCTGCAGCCTTGGTTTTTTTTGCTGATAGTGGCTTTAATTTCCGGCCTATGGCCATACCGCTCGATTTTAAATCAGTAGAATCTTACCTGTGGTGCGATTTTAATGAAGATGGAAAACAGGATTTATTTATTTCCGGCTTATCCAAAGCAGAAAATCAAAACCGAAGTATAATCTTTATACAGGAAGAAGGCGGGTTCAGGGAATTGGAAGCTAATTTTCTCCAGGAGAAAATAACCGGCCTTGTAAGGCTGGCAGCACCAATTCCTACCTTTTATGTATTTACTTCTTCAGAAACTGAAGAAGTGTTTCCTTCCGGTCTTTACACCTTTCAGAAGGGCGAATTTACCTACCTCGAAACAAAGCTTCCTTCCTATGGTACGGCTGTTTTTGCACAGGGAGATTTGAACCACGACGGCCAATGGGATTTATTTGCCTCAGGAGTAGATAAAGATGGGAAAAAGGTGAGTGGCGCTTTTTTAGGAGAGGAAGAAGACTATATCTTTATCCCGCTTGATTTCAATGAAAAAGATTTGATACAGGCACAAATTGTTGATATTGATAATGACGGCCTGGCAGATATTGTGGCTAATTTCATTGAGAATGGCGAAACAAAGGCTTATGTCAGTTCGGAGGGCGATGGATTTGAATTTTCTCTTCTTCCTGTAGAAGGAGCATACCTGTACCTGAGCGATTATGACCACGATGGGAAGGTGGATATATTTGCCAGCCAGGCCGAAGAAATCGCTGTTTACCAAAATCGCTCCGCTGGGCAGAACCTGGCCCCCAAAGCTCCCGAGAGCTTTCTTTCTCTACCGCTAAAAGAGGGTTTGTTTTTTACCTGGACCCAGGGAAAGGATGATAAAACTCCTTCCTCTTCGCTTTCTTACGATATAATGGTGAAGGGAGCTGAAGACAGTGTTTACTATAACAGTTCCCTGGTAAATGTTGAAACGGGCTACGACAAATTTTTTGGGTATGGCTCCCAGGGCACAGCGCTTATTTCTCAGCTTAAGGGCGATTTATCCGATTCTATAGAAATTTACCATTCTACTTTCGACAATGCACATTTTACCGGTCCCAACTCCTTGAAAATTTTTAAAGCGGTGGGAGACGGGATTTGTTACCTTTCTTCCTGCATTGAGGTGCAGGAAAAAGACACCCTTCTTTGTGAGCCTACAGCAGTGAAGCTGAATTCTTTTTTTGAAACAGATGCCAGGTACTGGGTTTCCTATTCGAACGGGTATTTAGGAAAAGATGATGTGCCGCATGTATTGCAGCAAACAGATATCCTGTATGGGATAAGCATTATAAATGATTGTATTGAGCTGCTAATTGTAAACCTTAAAATACCGGAGGCAGGGCCTTTTGTTTTTAATCTTGAAGCCTGTAAAAACGATACCCTCCGCTTACATTCCGAAACAGGGGCGGACACTTTTTACTGGTACAATTTAAAAGGGGATTCCCTCGGTACAGAACCAGAACTTAGCTATCTGGCACAAACCAGTGATACCGTTCTTTTACACAGGGATGCCGCCATAAGTGCCTGCTCCCAGATAGATACTTTTTATATAGAAGTGTATCCGCTCCCCGGCCTTACAGTATCGGAAAATAAAACCATTAGAGGGGGAGAAGAAGCCTGGCTCCAGGCATGGGGCGCAGCGCAATATGAATGGTTTCCAAAAGAGGGGGTAAATGATCCCTTTTCGGCCGCTACTACCGCAAGCCCCCTGCAAACCACCACTTATGTGGTTAAAGCAAGCAATGCCACAGGCTGTATTCAATTTGATAGTGTGCAGGTTACGGTCGTAAATGACTTATTTGTTCCAACCCTTTTTTCGCCTAATGCAGATGGGAAGAACGACCGGCTGCAAATTATTGGCTCCGGCATTAAGCAGCTCAGATTTGCCATATACGATACTTCGGGAACCCTGGTGTTTGAAGCTAATTCAGTAGAAGAAGCCCGCCGTGGCTGGGATGGAACGTATAAAGGAAAACCGCTTCCTCCGGGTAACCTGGCCTGGCACCTTCAGGGGAAGTTTGCTGATGGTTCACCGCTGCAGTTTGCCTCCAGAACGACTGGTTTTCTTACTTTAATCCGCTGATGGTATGCCTAAGTGTTTTTATTTTTCGGTGCTGCTATTTTTTATTTTTTGCATACAGGCAGAGAGGCTGCATGGGCAAAACTACAACTTTAGCCAGTTTTACAATAGCTCGGCAAGGCTTAATCCTTCTCTGCCATCGCTGGAGCAGGAAATGGCTGTGCGGCTAAACCACAGAATGCAGAGTATCGGGAGCATGAAGGCCATTCAATCCTCTGTTCTTTCTGCTTATTACCCCTGGCTTGCGAGCAAAGGGAAAGGGCCTACCTCCACCCTTGGGATAATGGTGCACAACGATATAATAGCGCCTGTTAATGGCCTGAGCTTCTTTTCTGTTGGGGTACCTATGTCTTTTGCCGTTGCTGTCAATAAATGGGAACGTTTATCTTTCGGATTAATGCCGGTATACAATGCCCACCAGATGAACCATAACGGCCTGAGCACTATTTCGCAGTACAGCAACGAAAGAGGATATAATCCATCTCTTCCTTTAAATGAACCGCTACTCGATGCCAGGGCTTCTTATGTGTCGTGGAATGCCGGGTTAAGCTGGAACCGCAAAAATAAGCGGGGTGAGTTGCTTTCTGCCGCAGGCTTCTCTGCTTCCAATATCAATCAACCTCATGAACAGTTTTTTAACCATCAAAGTCCTATTCCGCTGGCTTTCCAGGCTTTTTTTACCAGCAGCCTTTACCACGACAGGCTAATAAGATTCATGCCGGAATTGTTTTTCTCCTCCTATGGTCCGCACTATCAGTGCCAAGCCGGGGCAAATATGAATTATAACCTGCGATATACCAGCCTGAGGCAGGGAAGCCTTAACATCAGTAGCAGGTATAACTGGAAAAAGTCCGTTATTGTATCTACCCAGCTGGAGCAGCCAAGGTATGCCGTAGGGTTTAGCGTCGACCTTTATACCAACAAAGACCTGCCCTTTACACAGGCATTTGAAATAAGCCTCGCCTTAAAGCAGGGAGTCGTAGGAAGATTCAGAAAATTTGATTTATGGCCTTTTGGTAAAAAATCAAAAAGTAAAATATATCTACGCCATAAAAGAAGGAAGGATGCGGAAGATGACCTTGTGCGCTTTCCCGAGCAGCAACGAAAAGGCCTTATTGCCCTTAGCGAAGGGAAGGCTTTGGAAGTGCCGGTAATTCAGGTGGAGGTGAAGCAAAGGACGGCAAAAGGCGAAATCTTATTTAATGCTGATGAAAGTATTATTCAGTTTGCCACGGCTTCCAGCAGGCTCAGGGAAAGTGCTTTGCCGCCTATCCACTCAATAGCCAGTTATCTTTTAGATAATCCTGATTATAAAATTCTTATTATCGGGCACACCGACAATATAGGAGAAGCTGAATTAAACAAAAAACTTTCGAAGGAAAGGGCCAGGTCTGTGGCGGATGTTCTTTTAGAGGCAGGAGTCGCACCCGAAGCTATTCGAACCGATGGTGCTGGCATGAATAGGCCACTGGTTCCAAATACCTCTGCAGAAAGCAGGGCAATGAACCGCCGGGTAGAGTTCCTGATTTATAAGGACTAATAAATGCCTGCTGAACAAAATCAAAGTGTTTGTTCAGCAGGCATTTTTTGGGTTAGATCATAAACCTTTTTTACGAAAAGCTAGCACTAACCTGATTAAGGTATGCTGAACGAAAAAAACGAAAGTTACTTATCCTTTTCCTGCATAAAGTACTTCATGCCTTCGGCCATTAAGCTGTCGGGTAAAATGGCGGAAAGGGGCAGCCTGAATTTTAGTGGAGGTTCCGGATATTTTCCGGCGCTTACCTGCCATTAAGGCTTCATAGCCATCTTTTGCAACATTTGCCGCATCATCTAAACTCGTGTCCTGATACATTTTTGTGTCTGTTGCATGGGCCCTTCTGAAAAAATCGGTTTCGGTACCTCCGGGCATAAGGGTTGTAACGGTTACATTTGTGTCTTTAAGCTCTGTAGCCAGGGCTTCGGATAACGACAGGACATAAGCTTTGGTAGCCGCATACACAGCCATTTTAGGATTAGGGACCAGGGAAACAATGGAGCCTAAATTTAAGATGCGCCCGCTGTTACGAGTCACCATGTCTTTTAAAAAGAGTTTGGTAAGTTGGGTAAGGCTTACCACATTCAACTGGATCATGTGGAATTCTTTTTCCCAATTGTTTTCATGGAAGTATCCTTCTTCGCCAATTCCTGCATCGTTAACCAGGTACTCAATCTTTATTCCCTTTTCTTTTACTTTGTCGTACAATTCCTGAGCGGCATGTACTGTGCCTAAATCTGCGGCTATGGGAATTGCTTTTATATGGTATTCTTTTTCCAGCTCTTTCTGTAAAGTCCCAAGCTGGTCCTGAAAGCGGGCAGAAATTACCAGGTTGTGCCCGTTTTGAGCAAATATTTTACACAGTTCTTTGCCGATGCCACTGGTAGATCCTGTAATGAGTGCTGTTTTTGCCATAATGGTTTGATTTTAAGGTCTTTACAGATAAATAGCCATTTCCCTTAAATTGTTTGTAGGTAAGTTGGAAAGCGGCTGTGGAAGAAGCTCAATAAAATACTTAAAGTGCAAATAGGAGGATGGCCACTTTTTTGTCGTGCACGCTTATGGCTAAGAATTTAGTAAAGACAGAGTACCTCCCCGCCAGTGCTTCGCCAAATTAAAAAGTAGAACCCCGGCGGATCGCTTACAAATTAGACAGAAAAGTTAAATGGATTGGCTCTTTATAAAAGTGCCTGGTTATATTCACCAGCTGGAATCTGGCGCGCGTTTAACAAAGCGCAACAGGTGAATTTGGTAAGCCAAACCAGCATTAAACCTGGCCTTGTGCTTATTAAGCAGGTAAAATCATAAAGAATCCTGATTCACCTGCCCCTTAAAACCCATCTCTGTTCAGCTTATTCTTAATAGAAATTAAACTGGAAAAACATTAGCTTAAGCTCTTTTAAGAGGCTTCTATTTTGAAGGCTTTCAGAAAGATTTTTTTTGGAAGGGATAGTTGATGGTGTCGAGGTGAAGCGTAAAAAGCCGAAAAAGAAAAGCCCCACTTTATGCAAGCGAGGCTTAACTACTTCTAAGAAAATCTGATTATCGGCCCTGCTCTGAGTTGAGCTTTTTCCGGCAGTGGTTGGTTATCTTCAGTAACCAGGGTCATTTCTTTTACCAGGTGGCCGGCACCGGCCAATTTATCAATAATAAAAAGCGTATAGCGGATATCGACATTTATGCAACGCTGCAGCTCCTGCTCAAAAGCAATGTCGCCACTCATGGCTTCCCAGTTGCCGTCGAAGGCAGTGCCAATTAAGCGCCCCCGGCCATCAATTACCGGGCTCCCGGAGTTGCCTCCGGTAATATCGTTATTGGTTATAAAGCCTACTACCAGCTCGCCTTTATTCATTGGCATATTGGCCATAATTCTTTTGCTTATACAGGCTCACCAGCTTATCAGGCACCACGAATTCCGGATTTGAGTTATCCATCTTTTCCATTACGCCTTCCAGTGTGGTATAATAAGCATATTCTACCGCATCGCGGGGTTCATAGCTTAGTACCTGGCCAAAAGACAGGCGCATAGTTGAATTTGCATCAGGATAGAACTTTTTGTCGGGCTGCATTTCCCGTAAGCCCTCAATAAACAAACGGTTTCCTTTACTTCTGTTGGCATTTATTTCTTTCAGGCGCGGCGCTATGTTTTTATAGTAGTTGTCAAGAAAAGAAATGGCCGCCTGAAAAGCAGGATCTTTGCTGCAGCTTTTTCACATCAGGATTATTCAGGAAAGTCCATTACCTTTTCTTTCTCATCGAACTAGAGTGTTCAAATACAGCATATGCCCACTCTTTAAAATTACCTTTATACTTCTTTTCAACCATTTCAAATATTGCCGGATGATCCTCTTTTGGTACCTCCTGGTAATACATTTCCAGAAGGGCAGCCATCACTTTCTGATCAGTAGGGGCATTATAATCTTTAAAATGGGATCGGGTATTTTCTTTTAAAGACTCTATTAAACCCTGTACCCGTTCCGGATCTTTCTTTTCCTGCCCAAGAGCGGTTTCAAGGCCCCGGAAGCTATTGGCAAAACGAATGATTTCTGTGCCCAGGGCCGCTTCTACCAGGTAAAGATAGCTGAGGTTGCTGTTATAGCTTTGATTGTACGATTCTTTGACCAGCGACAGGGCTTTTCCAAACTTGCGGTTTCTTTCGGCATTGGCAGCGGCCCAGCTTGCAAAGTCATTTTCCAGCTCCTGCTTTTTGCTCAGCACATCCAGGTTTTTGAGGCCTTTGCTTTGTCCAATGAAAATACTTCCAGTAGTTGCTAATGCTGGCATATTTGGAGGCATATTTGATGCGCACATCTTTATCTGCATCCATATCTTCCTTCAAAACTTCTAATCTCTTATCACGGATATTAACGCGGGTTGGGTTGGTCTGGTCCAGGGCCTGCTTTACCCCAAAGGAGGTAAGGTAGCGGTCGGTGCTGCCGGGGTACCCCATTACCATGGCAAAGTCTCCTTCCTGTACACCCTGTAGAGAAACGGGCAGATAATGTTTGGGGTTCGAGCGGAATATTGTTTTCCGAATAATCGGCTGGTTTTCCATCTGGTCCGCTATATACCCGAAAAAGGGAGAAGTCGCCGGTATGGCGGGGCCACATCCAGTTGTCTGTATCGCCACCGAACTTACCAATCGATTCCGGCGGAGCGCCTACCAGTCGAACATCGGTAAAGGTTTCGTATACGAACATATAAAACTCGTTGCCAGCAAAAAATTCTTTTACCACCACATCGTAATGGGTATCGCCTTTGGCCTTTTTCGGCAATTGCTTTCGATAACCCGGGCCACAACATCCGCCCTTTCTTCTTCCGCTCATGGCATCGTTCAGCTCAGCAAGCACCTCTTCGGTTACATCTTCCATACGAACGAGAAAACGAGCATACAAATCTTTCGTTTGGTAGTTCCTCCTCCTTATTCATGGCCCAGAAACCATTGCTCAGGTAATCGTTTTCCACACGTACTGTGCTGATTGGATGGCACTATAGCCACAGTGGTGATTGGTAAGCAGCAGGCCCTGTTCGAGATATTATTTCGCCGGTACAGAAGCCACCAAAGGAAACAATGGCATCTTTAAGGCTTGAATGGTTTACACTGTAAATTTCTTCAGCGGTAAGTTGCAGCCCGTATTTTTCCATATCGGTATGGTTCAGGCGCTTCACCAGCATGGGGAGCCACATTCCTTCATCGGCAAAAGCGCCAAAGGATAGCCCCGCAAACAAAAAGGTTGCAAGTAACTTCTTTAACATATCAATATTGCTTAAAATAGAATTTTAACTTTATTTACAAATTTATCAAAAACCAGGCCACCGTGCTAACCCTTTTTATGGTTATGCGGCAGCTTTAACTTTAAATTCCTGCAGCAAAGTCGAGGAAAAATCCTCTTTCGCCCAGGCTGTTGAAAGAAAATTCCGTACGAAAAACAAAGTCGTAAAAGCTAACAACATCGAGCCCAAAGCCAGCGCCCCAAATTGGTTTATTGGTTAAAAATTCATTTGTAGGGTAGGGAACAGGCATGAGCACATAACCGGCATCAAAATACACTTTCGGGTACAGGGCAATTGAAACAAAGCGAAACTGGTCAATTGGCATGAATTTTCCGAGAGAAAACGCTTCTTTAAACAGCTGGTATTTTAGCTCCGACTTATTTAAAATATGATGCTGCCCCTCGATAACATACAGTTCAAACCCACGAATGTAATCTCCATACCCCAGGCCGGAGAGGAGGTGGTATGGCTGGTACTCCGGCGTACTCATACGGCCGTTAAATGCATTGGAGAAGAAGAAGTTTTTTCCTATAGGAATGTATTGCCGGTAGGTAGCTTCTGCCGAAAATATATTCAGGTCGTTGAAAATGCCTAATCCCATCTTGTTTACATACCCGTTTATCAAAAATCCCCGGAGCGGATATCCATGCGAGTCGCGTAAGTCGCGGCGGAAACTGTAGGTAAGGTTGAAATACCGCAGGGTATTAGTGCCGGTTAAATAATATTCGGGGTTTAGCCCGAGTACCGTATCTGCAATATAATTCCCGTAAAATGAAAGAGAGGCTGAGTGGGTATTGTAGAAAGAAGCCCTCCGTGTAAAGTTTATCCCTGCTGCATACACCTCTCGCAGGGGCCGGTCTTCTCCAAAAAACACCCGCTTATGGGCAATGGTTCTTAGAGGAACATTGGTATTTTCTGCATAGGCAAAGCTGAAACCAAGTCCGTTTTTGCGGGTAGGATCAATATAGGGAATGTAGTAACTGCCTTTAAAACTGCGCGTATAGCCAAACTGCGCATTTAAGGCAAGTTTTTCACCCCGGCCCCGAAAGTTATAATGGGTAAACTTGCCACCTATATTTACCCTGCTAATATCCCGTTCCTGGTTGGTCCACCAGTCATTAAAATTCCGGTCGGCGAGCTTAAAAATCGGCGAAGCCACAATATACCAACGCTCCTTTACCTCTATTACAATGTCATAAATTCGCTCCGACAGGGGCATGGCTGTCATTTCGACCTGTAAAAAGAGCCGCGTATTATTTACCTTTCTTCGGTCTTCCTTCAGAATTCTTTCAAGGTCTTCATAAGCAACCACTTCCCCCTCTTTTAAGCTTAGCTCCCGTTTAATAATATATTCTTTGGTCTTTTTATTTCCTTTAATAAAGATTTTATCAATTTTCACCAGGTGCTTTACCAATGAATCGGCTTCAATATTTTCTTTGAAAGGAATAACCTTTACCTGCGCACTGGCCTCTGTTAAGCCTGCAAAGAATAGGCTTATAATAAAGGCTACCGTGAGGAAAATTATATAATTGCGTTGCAGAAAGGAGGTAGTAATTCCCAAGTTACATGTATTGGTATTAAAAGGCATGCTTGTGGTAACGATTGGAACAAGCGTTTTTATACTTTTTGATCTTTATTTATAAGCCTCCGGAACCAAAAAAGAAGCAGGTGAGCACCTGCTTCTTTGTTTTTAGGAATGACTTGTAGTTAATGGTTCCTCTTCTTCTTTTACAGGCGAATATTTTTTCTGAAAGCTTCTAACAAGAATAATAACACCTGCAATTACCAGCGGAATGCTGAGAATCTGGCCCATATTGAGGGTAAGCTCATCTTCGAAGTCAACCTGGTTTTCTTTCAGGAATTCGTACGCAAAGCGAAGGCCAAAGAGGATAATTAAGAAGATGCCAAATAGAAGGCCAGGCCGGGTCTGGCCTTTTCGGCGGCTCCATATATAGAAAAGAAGTACAAATATAAGGAAGCTGCTGATGGCTTCGTACAATTGTGCCGGATGCCGGGGAACCCCCTTTGCAATTAGCGAGGCAGTTACCACTCCCCGCTTTTGATCTATAGTGTAATTGAGCTGCTCTGCGGGAAGAATCAAATCATTTTCCAGCCGGCTGAAAGCCCGGGGAATATTTTCTTCAATAAAAAGCCTGGCGGTGGCTTCATCAATACCCCGCTCAAAAACAATATTTAGCTCCACCGGATGCTCTACTGAAAGGCTGGCTGCACCGGAAGGTTTCTGTGCCTCCACTTCTGCAATAGCCCCTTTGCCATAAATTTTAAGTAACTCTTCAGAATCGTGGGCAAAAACAACAGCATAATCGGCATCGGATTCTACTCCTACAATTTCTGAGTTCATGAAATTTCCCAGGCGAATAAGAGAGCCCACCAGGGCAACAACAATTACCAGTCTGTCTACTACCCACATATAATTCTGGCCCTGGCGCCTGCGCTTCTTTATTTCAAAAGTGCCAAAGTCGATGCGAATGAGGTAGTGAGTATACAGGTAAATGGCAATTAAAATACCTATAGCGCCCCCGTGGCTGGCTAAGCCCCCTTCCCATACCTTAAGAATGCTAAGGGGATTGGAGAGGTACTTTTCGGGCTCGTAGAAAAGAACGTGGCCTAAACGAGCCCCTACAATGGTGGCAATAACCATAAAAAAGGTGAGCGCCTCAACATCCCGCTCCGGCTTGCCTTCGCTGCGGTAAATGTAAAACATTATTTGCTGGGCAATAAGAAAGCCAAGGGCAAAAAACAGCCCGTACCAGCGCATTTCCCAGCTTCCAATCGAAAATATTTCAGGTTGAGGATCCCAAACAATATAATTCAGGTAGTGCATTTACAATATCATAAAGGTTAGAAGCTACAAGTATACAAAATTTTAGTGCCTTAATTATCAATTTTGTCGAGTTCTTCCAGCTCTTCGGTAAAACCGCCGGAGAGAATCGGGAAGCGGCACCAGGAGCGGGGGTCAACATTAAAATCATCGAGGTGAAAAGCGGGCGCCAGCCGTTCCCGCTTCCACTGGTTTCTTGCCCAGAGCCTGAAGAACTTAGTTAAATATTCCTTTAGTTTATGTCCGGGAACCAGTTCTCTTTTCTGCAAAATATAATACACCTGCTTAGGAGAGTAGCGCTCGCGAATGGCTAGCTCTTCGATGGCTACTATTAAGGGATAAGGCATTAAGTCGGCTTCATCGGTCTGGGCCTGTATCCCTGGCCGAAGCTCTGCCGAAGGGGCCAGGCTGTTTACAGGGTCCAGCCCTTCGTACCCCAGCTGCTCCTGGGCCCATGGAAGCCATTGAAGAATAAAGTGTTTGTCGACCCCGGCAATAGGGGCAAGGCCACCGCTGGTATCGCCATCCATGGTGGCATAGCCAACGTCTCCTTCGCTCCGGTTAGAGGTGGTCAGGAGCAGGGCATTTCTTTTATTGGCAAGCATCCAGATGATGGGAGAACGGGCACGGGCCTGTATATTCTGGAGGGTTAAATCATCTTTTTCCCAGTCGAGCTTTTGCTGTATGGCTTGTTCAATCTTTTGGGTGTAGCTGGCCACTTCCTCATCTATTAGCCAGTGGTGGAAAACGGCGCCAACATCCTCGGCAAGAAGGCGGGCAGATTCGAAAGTTGCTTTGGAGGAATTTTTTGTTCCCTGGTAGGCGGTAACAAGGAGGTGGGAGGAAATTTTCCGGTAAAGCACTTTTTCTTCCTGCTCATAGGCTTTAAGCTCCGGGTAAAGAGAAGCGTAACCGGATTTTTCGAGGAAAAGCTCGAGGCCCAGCTCTTTACAAGCCAGGCGAATCATTTCTGCTACAAGTACCGCACAGCTGCTGGAGTCGGCGCCACCACTTAGGGAGAGTACAAATCCCCGGCTGTGGCTTTTGCGCATATAGTCAAAAAGGGCCAGGCAGGTGGCATGGGTAAATTCAGTTTCTTTATCCTGCGGGTCTTCGTTGATGGTTTGTGGTTCGAAGGTCCGGTTCCTGAAATCCACCCGGGCGCTAAGTAAGTTTACGTCTTTAAAGGAGAGACGGCGGTTGCGTTGAACCATTTTACCATGATGGGTAATCAGGATTTCCCCATCATAAATCATCTTTCCGGCCTCGTTGCCAAGCAGGTTGGCATATACATACGTGCACTCGTAGAGGGAAGAAGAGGTGCAAACCAGCTCTTCTCTTTGTCTGGACTTGCCAAATGCAAAATGGCTTGCGCTGGGGTTTAATATTAAGTCGACATTTTTTTCGTGGTGGCGAATGGCCGGCCGGCTGGTAGAGCGCCAGGCATCTTCGCAAATTTCAAATGCCATTCTTATCCCATGCACTTCATACACAATATCTCCAAAAAGAAAAGTGTCGCCATGAAGGGTAAGCTCTTCCTGTTCGCCGGCAGGCCAGGAGTTAAACCAGCGGGGTTCGTAGTGTACACCATCATTTGCCAGCCATTGTTTGGCCGTAATGCCAATAATTTTTGTGTTATGAATAAGGCAGGCAGCATTATATAAATCACCTTTACAGCGGTAGGGTAGGCCAATGGCTACTGTAATATCGGTGCAGCATTCTTTTACTTCTCCTAACAGCTGCAGGGCTTTAGTAGGAAGCCACTCACTCAAAAAAACATCTTCGCAACCATAACCGGTAATGCAAAGCTCAGGCAGGCATAAAATAGCTACGCCGGCTTCTTTTGCCTGCCGAATAGCCTCTTTTATATTTTGCATGTTTCCTTCCCATTCGAAAGGCGTTTGGTTCAGGCTCGCAGCCCCTATGGTAAGCATACTCATAAGTTTTAAAAATTAAGAGAGAAAAAAAGAAAAATGAGAGAATCTTCGGACCTTATTCGCTTTCCTGGGCAGATTCTTCCAGCTGAAGTTTCGCACAGGCTTTTCGGGCCGCATCTTTCTCGGCCTTTTTCTTACTGCTGCCCCGCCCTGTGCTTAGTACTTCTCCTTCAAGTACAACAGCTGCAGTAAATTCTTTGTTATTCAGCTGCTCCTGTTCGTTGCCAACAATTTCAAAAGAAAGCCTGCGGTTTCCTTTTTGCGCCCACTCAATAAGGAGGCTTTTATGGTTGTGCACCGTATGGATAAGGGTATTTAGGTTGAAATAGGGGGCAAGAAGCTGTTTTTCAATAAATTGCTTACAAAAATCGAAATCCCGGTCGAGATAAACGGCACCAATTAAAGCTTCCAGCGCATTTCCATAAATAGTTCGGTAAGATTCTTTGCGAAGGCTGCTGTCGAACTGCAAAATTTTATCGAGGCCCAGGTTGCGGCCCAGGTTATTTAATGATTCCCGGTTTACCATGCGGCTCCGTATTTCAGTTAAGAAGCCTTCATCCTTGTAGGGGTACTTTTTAAAAAGATAGTCGGCGACTACGGCACCAAGCACTGCATCGCCTAAATATTCCAGCCGCTCGTTCGATTCTTTGTAGCCGGCCTTATTTACCCTGGCAACGGAGCTGTGTTGCATCGCCAGCTTATACAGGTGTAAATTAAAAGGCTTACTCCCTACAATTAATTTGATTGCAAGGGTAAGCCTTTTATCTTTTTCTGTATCTTTTCTGAAAGCGTTAAAAAACTTCCAATACAGTTTTCTCACTATTCTGCCAGTTTACGGAAGATAACAGAAAAGTTATGACCTCCGAAGCCGAAGGTATTGCTTAATGCTACATTAACCTCTCTTTCCTGTGCTTTATTAAAGGTAAGATTAAGTTTATTGTCTATGGCTTCGTCTGCTTCAAAATGGTTAATCGTAGGTGGAACCAGGTTGTGCTGAATTGCCATAATAGAGGCAATGGATTCGATTGCACCTGCTGCACCTAAAAGGTGGCCTGTCATACTTTTGGTAGAACTGATATTCAGTTTATAAGCATGATCTCCAAAAACCCTGCTGATGGCTCTTACTTCGCCTACATCGCCCAGCGGTGTAGAGGTGCCATGAACGTTGATATAATCAACTTCTTCCTTTGCAATGCCTGCGTCTTTGAGGGCATTTAACATCACCTTCTCAATGCCGAGCCCTTCCGGGTGTGGAGCGGTCATGTGGTAAGCATCGGCCGACATACCGCCACCAATTATTTCGGCGTAAATTTTAGCCCCTCTGGCTTTGGCATGTTCATATTCTTCAACAATAAGGGCGCCGGCACCTTCACCCAGTACAAAGCCATCGCGGCCTTTATCGAATGGGCGGGAGGCGGTTTCCGGGCTGTCGTTCCGTTCAGAGAGGGCTTTCATGGCATTAAAGCCACCAACACCTGCTTCTGTAACAGCAGCTTCGGAGCCACCAGACACAATAATATCGGCATTGCCCAACCGGATGTGGGTAAAGGCATCTATCAGGGAGTTAGTGGAAGAAGCACAGGCAGAAACCGTTGTAAAGTTCGGTCCGCGTAAGTTGTACTTCATCGAAATAAGTCCCGGGCAGATGTCTGCGATCATCTTCGGTATAAAGAATGGATTGAAGCGGGGCGTACCGTCGCCTTTGGTAAAATCGGTTACCTCATGCTGGAAGGTTGTTAAGCCTCCAATGCCAGAACCCCAGATTACCCCGGCCCGATCCAGATCGATTTTACCCAGATCAAGGCCGGAATCTTCGATAGCCTGTTGTGCCACCACCATGCCATACTGGGTAAAAAGGTCCATTTTGCGGGCCTCTTTCCTATCTATATACGCTGATGAATCAAAATTTTTAACTTCGCAGGCAAATTTGGTTTTAAATTTTTCTGCATTAAATTTTGTAATTGGCGCAGCGCCGCTTACGCCATTAACCAACCCGTTCCAGTAATCCTGTACGTTATTGCCTAATGGTGTAAGGGCACCTAAGCCTGTGATTACAACTCTCCTTAAATTCATAAAAGGATTTTGGTGGAAAAGCTTTTATTTGTTTACGTTCTGCTCCAGGTACGAAACCGCCTGACCTACAGTTGAGATGTTTTCGGCCTGGTCGTCTGGAATAGAAATATTGAATTCTTTTTCGAATTCCATGATAAGTTCTACAGTATCAAGAGAATCGGCGCCAAGGTCGTTGGTGAAGCTAGCCTCAGGAGTAACTTCAGATTCCTCTACTCCTAAGCTTATCAATAATAATTTCTTTTACTTTTTGTGCTATTTCAGACATTTTAGATAGGTTTAAGTTTTTTTTAATACGCTGCAAATAAATACAGTTTTTGAATTAAAATCAAACAATTTGCATATTCTTAATTGCAATTGCCCCTGTTTGATGTAATAAGCAGCAAAATTAGCTATTTTTGTCGAAAGGAAGGGCTTAAAAAGTATAAGAAAAGAAGGATTTATTTGCCGAAGCGAGCGGATTTTATAAAATTGTATTTCAGGTAATCCTGGTATAAGCCTGACTTTTTGAATTTAGAAGGTAGCGTTATGAAGAAAAATAAACTCCTTATCGATTATGAGTATGATTTTAGTCTCTTTTCCCTGCTAACGAATTTGCGTGAATACAAACTTGCCTGGCACATAAACCAGGTGCTTCACATCCGTTTAGTAAAAGAAGAAGATTTAAGGTTTAATTTCCTTAATTCTCAAAATTTAATTATATCCAATTATAAATTTGCCACTGAACATACTACCTTTAGACTTTTGAAGAATAAATCGGTGCAGGAGGGAAGTAACAGCTGCCTTATTCCTGAACTCAGTCAATTTGATTATTTAATTATGCTTCAGGGCGTAGGTGATTTTTTTGAAGGGATTGATGTAGAAAAAGCACTGAAAGAAATACCATTGGTTCAGTATTTAAGTAACGTGAATATTAACCAGTTAAAATCGCGAGAAAATTTAATATTTTAACATGGAAAACAAAGCCATTTTTAATAAAACCAAAATTGTGGCCACGGTTGGTCCGGCCTGTAACACCAAAGAAAAGCTGGCAGAGCTAATAAGAGCCGGCGTAGATGTGTTCAGGTTAAATTTTTCACATGGGAGCCACGAAGATCACCTGAAGGTAGTAAAATATGTTCGGGAGCTGAATGAAGAGCTGGGATCCACCGTTTGTTTACTTCAGGACTTGCAGGGACCAAAAATCCGCACCAATGAAGTAGAAAATAATGGCGTGGAAATTACTCCAGGCCAGGAACTGTTAATTACCACCGACGACTCCATTGGTACCTCCACAAGTATTAGTACAAGCTACAAAGACCTGCCCGCCGACGTAACAATTGGTGATACAATTCTTATAGATGATGGAAAGATTGAGCTAAGGGTGGAAGATACGGGTAGTCATACGGTAAAAACAAGGGTAATTTATGGCGGAGTAGTTAAATCAAGAAAGGGAATTAACCTTCCTATGTCCAACGTTTCGGCTCCTTCTCTTACCGAAAAAGATGAGCGCGACCTGGAATTTGGTCTTGCCAACGACGTGGAGTGGATTGCCCTTTCTTTTGTGCGCAAAGCCGAAGACATTGTTAGCCTGAAGGACAAAATAAAAAAGGCCTGCCGGAACTGTAAGGTAATTGCAAAAATTGAGAAGCCGGAAGCACTCAAAAATATTGACGAAATAATTGCGGTTACCGATGGAATTATGGTTGCCCGCGGCGACCTGGGTGTGGAAATTGTGATGGAAGAAGTGCCGCTTGCGCAGAAAATGATTGTACGTAAATGCAATGATTTAGGCAAGCCGGTGATTATAGCTACTCAAATGATGGAGAGCATGATTACCAACCCGCGCCCCACCCGTGCAGAAACCAACGATGTTGCCAATGCCGTAATGGATGGAGCCGATGCCTTAATGCTATCTGCTGAAACAGCTGCCGGCTCTTTTCCGGTAGAAGTAATAAAAAGTATGGTGCGTACCATTGTTTCTGTTGAGGAAAAAATGGACCACATTTATTTTAAGCATGAAAATGTATCCCCTCATTCACGTACTTTCCTTAACGACAGCATCGTGCTGCAGGCCTGCCGGCTTGCGAAAAAAGTAAAAGCCAATGCGGTTATAGGTATGACAAAGTCGGGTTATACCGCTTACCGGATATCCAGTCACAGGCCTAAAGGGCATGTTTTTATTTTTACTGATAACAAGGCCATGCTGACTACGATGAATTTACTGTGGGGCGTTCGAACCTTCTTTTACGACCAAATGGTTTCAACAGACCAAACCTTTGAGGATGTAACAGCTCTGCTGAAGGAAAAGAACCTGCTGCACGAAGGGGATGTGTGTATTAATACGGCCAGCATGCCAATTCAGCAAAAGCACCGGACAAACACCATTAAATTAACGATAGTGAAGTAAAATTTATAATCCAAAAAGAAAGAGGCTGTGCGTAAGTGCTGCCTCTTTTTTGTTTATAACTACTCCGTAAATTAGCTTGATTAACTGAAGGGTGCAGGCTGAACCAGGAGTACCTGTTCTTCTTTTTCCACCACAACTGCTCCCGCAGCAGCGCCTTTTACCTTTCGCACCCATTTGCGGGGGGTGCAAATTACCGGGCATAAGCTGTCGCTTTTTCGTTTAGAGTACCAGGCAGCCAGTGAGGCAGCCTTTTCCAATACATCGGCAGGAAATTTTTGTCCTGCCTTGTGCTTTAACAGTACATGAGAACCGCTAACATCTTTGGCATGGAGCCAGAGATCATCTTTGTGAGCGAAATACCGAAGCATGGCATCATTCTGGCTTGCTCCTTTTCCCACCCAAATGGCAAAGCCACTAAAAGAGAAATCGCGGTAGGGCAGGCTTTCCGGCTGACCTTTCGCTGAGGGTTGGGTGCTGCTTTCTTTCAGGTGTTTTCGCAGCTCTTTCAAACCCTCAATTCCTTCTATTTCTTCGTAAAGAAGCTCCAGTTCAAGCACTTTCTCTTCTTTTTCCTGCAGGTTATCCTGCAGGTATTTTTCTTCCAGCTGCTGGTTTTTTCCTTTCCGGTAGTAGTTCTCCGCATTTTTTTGAGGGCTTAAATCCTTTTTTAATGAAATATCGATTTCCCGCTCGTGGTAAAAATCAAAGAGCCTCACCTCTGTGCTCCTGGGCGGAATGGCATGCAGGTTTGCCATTATAATATCGGCCAGCTCCCTGTTTTTAGTGCTGTTCTGCAATTCATGAAGCTTTGCAGAGGTTTTTTTAATATAATTCTGCCCACTTTTTATCTCTTTTGAAAGCTGCTGAAGCGCTGCCTGTTTTTCGACCTGTAGCGAATATTCTTTGGTGTAGGAAATAAAAAAGTAATTCAGCGCTTCGAGTGGGTCTGTAAAACTATTCAGTTCCTTTTCGATGGGCAGGAGCGAAAGTGCAGGCTTTTGCTGCTGTTCAATCAGCAGAAACCGCGAAGGGTTTTCGAGCATCGCTACTGTTTCACTTAACAGTTCCCACTGCTGGTCTCTTGATTTAGTTGCAAAACCATGTGCTTTCAGGAAGGCATCGGGGAGTGGACCAAAGGTAGGGTAGAGCTTTTTGTAATTTCCATCTGCTTCCAGAAAGGCTGCTTTATTTTGGAGCAGGTTTCTATGCAGTTCGCTACGGCGAATGTTCCAGTCTTTTACCAGCTTATTTTTAAAAAGTGCATAAGGCTCATCATCCTGCATGAGCAGGATGTTGGAGCGGTTTCCATGGAGCTTAAACAGGATACTCCACCCTTTTTCAAGTTGAATGAGGAAAGCCCTTTCGTTCTCGTACTGAACTATCTCCTGCACCTGCAGGCCAATAGCCTCCTGGAAAAGGTCGACGCTGTTTCTTTTTGCCCGGCTTAAATCAGCCGGAAAAAAAAGGCTGCTAAAATGGGGCTGGAGCAGGGCCTTGATGTTAAAAGTAGCGGACGCATGTTCGAACTGTAAAATAAGCTCATCCTTACTTTGCGAATAGCAGGCGCTGAATATATAAGCAGGTAAAATCGACTGAATTTTTTTGCTTAACTGGCGCAAAAAATAGTAATTGTTATGCACTAGAGGTTGAGTTTTAGTCCGTCGTAAGCCATCGCTACATTTTCAGGAAGCTCATTGCTTATTTCGTCATGAAGGCCCAGCCGGTGGCTGATATGGGTAAGGTAAGCTTTTTTAGGCTTTAGCTCGTCAATAACAGCCAATGCCTCACCGAGCGTAAAGTGCGATATATGTTCTTCTTTCTGCAGGGCATTTAATACCAGCACCTCCGAGTTTTTTATTTTTTCTTTTTCTTCCGGGCTAATGTAACTGGCATCGGTAATATAGGTAAAGCCTCCAATGCGGAAACCAAAAACAGGTAGTTTATAATGAAAAACCTCTATTGGCTCAATGCTAAGATGGTTGATTTCGAAAGGCTCGTTTGTAATGGCGTGAGGGGTAATTTGGGGTACTCCGGGATACCTCTTTTCGCTGAAGGCATAGGCAAATTCGGTTTTTATTTGCTCTATTACCTGCTGGCGTGCATAAATAGGCATGTCGCGCTTTTGCCTGAAATTAAACGGGCGAATATCATCCAGTCCGGCGGTATGGTCTTTGTGCTCGTGGGTAAATAAAACAGCATCCAGTTTGTGGATGTGTTCGCGGAGCATTTGTTGTCTAAAGTCGGGCCCGGTGTCTATAACCAGGCTCATGTTGTTTACAGCCAGGTGAACAGAGGTGCGGAGCCTTTTATCGCGGAAATCCAGTGACTGGCAAACTTTGCAGGAGCAACCAATAACGGGGATGCCCTGTGAGGTGCCTGTTCCTAAAAATGTAACGGTCACGATTGTTTTTCTGATTCTAGCAGGTCCGACATAAATTTCTGGTTTTTCTCGACTTAGCTGATCCGGGTCAAGGTTGATGCTTTTGAGAATATCTATCAGGCAATTTATTTTTCCTTCTGTGGGGTAGTATTTATTTACCACTGCAACTTTGTTGTGTTGCAGCAGGCAATATCCTGATTTGAAGTTTCCCTTTTCATACCGTAAGATGTATTCAGACTCGCTGAATACATCTTCCAGTTTATTAAGAAAATGTTTAGTGTACTTTACCTCCATTAACGGGTATAGTGGTTAACTTTTTCTACCAGCTCATCGAAGTTAAGTGGCTTTTGCAGGTATTCATTAATACCCACCCGGTCAAAATCTTCGCGTGTATAGTTTTTTGCGTTTCCGGAAATGGCAATAATGGGGGTATTTGCTTTGTCGTCGTTGCGCTGACGTATTTTTTCGGCACATTGCATGCCATCCATAACAGGCATGTTAATATCCATTACAATAACATCAAAGGTTTCATTTTCCATTTTATCTATCACCTGTTGACCATTTTTTACGGCGGTAATTTCATAATTCTGAAATTGCAGGATTTTCTTTGCCAGATTCTGTATAACAGAGCTATCTTCGGCTATAAGCACCTTTTTACTCATCTTTCGGTTTGGTTGTAATGTTCTTTAAAAAATGTTTTAAACTCCTTAAACTCCATCCGGAGCCTGTCGAGTTTTTCTTCTACAAAGGTATAATCTTTTTCTTTAATCTGCTTTTCTAATTCAGCGGCAGTTACAGCCACTTTTTTTACTCCCAGGGTGCCGGAGCTTCCTTTCAGGCTGTGCAAGTTATCGACCAGCGCTTTAAAATCCTGATCTTTGTAAGATTTTAGACAAATTGCCACTTGCTCAGCCGCTTCTTCTTTAAATTCTGCATAAGCACTATACATTAATTCCTCGCCCCCCCACTTTTTAAGCTGCTCGATTGCTTCATTCTCAATGATAACCCCATTCCGGCTACTCTGTTTAGGTTTGTTTCCTTCTTTAATTATTTCTGCCAGTGGAGAGACTTCGGGATTTACATATTGCTGCACCTTTCGAATCAGGTTGTTTGCCTTTATAGGCTTTGCCAGGTAATCATCCAGTCCGGCTTCGAGTATATTTTTTCTTTCGTCCTGCATGCTGTAGGCAGTCATGGCAATAATTACCGGAAGGGGGGACAGGTTCAGCTTTTTTATTTCTTCGGTAGCCGTTATGCCATCCATTTCAGGCATTTGGATGTCCATAAATACTATCTGGTAGTGGTGGTTTTTAACCTTCTCAATGGCCTCAAAACCATTTTTTGCCACCTCTACTTTGCAGCCCGCTTTTAAAAGAATGGTGCTGGCTACCTGCCGGTTTATATCGTTGTCGTCTACCAGTAGTATCTCCGGAGACTGGTGGAAGTACTGCCCCTCAAGTAAGGACTTTTCTTCCTTTTCCTGTTCTACAAACTCACTGGCTAAGCCTTCTTCCGCTTCGAAAGTAAACCAAAAGTTGCTCCCAACGCCAGCTTCACTCTCCACACCCACTTCTCCATTCATTTGGCGGCTGAGCTCCTTACTAATTACAAGGCCCAGGCCTGTGCCCCCGTATGCTTTTGTCATGGAATTATCGACCTGGCTAAAGCTGCTGAATAATTTTTCCAGCTGGGTTTCATCAATTCCTATGCCAGTGTCAATAACTTCTACTTTTATCAGGTGGGTATTGGGTTCGCGCTTTTCAACCGAGCTAAGCAAAATGTCTATCCGGCCACCCCGATTCTGTAAACTTCAGGGCATTGGAAGTTAGATTGGAGAGAATTTGCAACAGACGTGTTTCATCGGCCAATACAAACTCAGGCAGACTGCTGGAAATGGTGTAATTAAAATTTATTTCCTGGCTAATGGCCTGCTGGCTAAACAGCGCATAAAGCTTATCGATAACATTTCTTAACCTTACCGACGACTTGCGCAAACTCATTTTACCTGCTTCAATTTTGCTTAAATCGAGAATGTCGTTCAGGATGTTAAGGAGCGTACGGCTCGACTTGCTAATTACCTCTACATAATGCCTTTGTTCCTCATCGAGGAAGGTGCTGCTAAGCAGGTCGACCATGCCAATGACGCCGTTCATAGGGGTACGGATTTCGTGGCTCATGTTCGCCAGGAACCTTTCCTTAACCTTCAGGCTTTTTTCAGCCACTTCTTTGGCGTGCAGCAATTCAAGGTTTGCCCGCTTTAGCTCTGTAATATCGCGGGCAACGCCTTCAATTTCAAAAGGCCGGCCGTTTTTGCCATAAATAAGGCGGATGTTACAAATACACTGCAGGAGCTGGCCATTTTCTTTAATCACCGATGCTTCAAAATTCCGCACACTTTTGTGCTTTACAAGCTGCCGAATAAGGTCTTTTATACGGGTGTTGTAGAGGTAGTAGTCGGTAATGTTTTTATCGAGTACTTTTTCAGGCTCATACCCCAGCAACTCATAAACCGAGGGACTCACCATGGTCATATACCCTTGTATATTGCAGCGGAAATAGATGTCCTGAAAAGAGTTGAAGATGTTCCGGAACATTTCCTCGCTTTCGAGGAGGTCCAGCTCCGACTGTTTTTTGGCAGTTACATCGGTGGCAATACCAGAAATTTCACTAATAATTCCCTGGCGGTCATAAATTGGATTAATGAAAACCTCTTTCCACACATCGCGGCTTTTTTTATCTTTCAAAAGCACTTCAAAGTGCATGGCTTTTCCTGTAAAGGCAAGCTTGTACTTTTCAAGCCAGAACTTATTGTCCTCCCGCAGGCGATTATCGTGGGCAAATGGAGAGCCCTTGCGGGTGCGGTCTTTTTGTTTAACACTAAAATGCTCGCGAATGGCATCTTCGTGTTGTTTATTAAAAACCGAGAGCTCGTAATGCTTGTTAATGGTCCAGATTAAGTGGGTACTGCTCCTGAAAATAGACTTTAAGCGGGCGGCCTGGTGGTTAATTTTCTCTTCGTTTAGTTTACCCCGAATGGCCATGGCCACCTGGTCAGAAATAAAGCTTAGCAGCTCTACGTCTTTTTGGGAATACGCATTGCGGTTGTGGTAACACTGTACGGCAATTAGCCCCACATTTTTGTTGTCGAGCTGAAAAGGTACGGCGAGCCAGGCTTCCGGGATATTACCCATGATGTCGATTTCGCCTTTGCTCAGCAAGCCAAGGATGTCTTCTTTATAAAAGTGTACCGGCTGGTTTTTCCGGATAGAGTATTCGGTTAAACCCCGGCCTGCTTTGCGTACCGAATCATAAATAGGGTGGGGGTAGTGCTCATCGATAAAAATAGAAAAACGCATAAGGCCGCGTTCCTGCTCAGCAATGGCAATGTAAAAGTTGCTGGCTTCAATTACTTTATTAAGCTCCTGGTGAATGTTGCTGTACAAATTCTCGAGGTTGCTGCTCTTAAGCAGGAGGCCCGAAATTTTATAAAAAAGTTTTTGCGCTTTTTCTGCCCGGGTTTTATCCGAGATATCATAAAAAATTGCGCTGTAGCCATGGCCCTTTTTTTCGTTATAATAACGGCTAAGACTGCCGGATAAATGCAGGTCATTTCCCTGCTTATCTACAAAGGCAGTTTCGAGCGTTACTTCCGGCTGGGTAATTAAGAGGCGTACTTTTTTCTGAAAGGAAGGTAGTTCCTCTGCTTTTACAATATTTTTGAATTTTAGAGATTGAATTTCGCTGTTGCTGTATTTAAGTTTATGCTGGCAGGCTTTATTTACCCGAAGAATTTTTCCATCGGATGAAAACATAAGAATAAGAGCGCTGGATTTATCAAACAGCTCGCTCATTGCCAGGCCTTTGTCCCTGGTTTCTTCTATATATTGAAGTAATTCCTCTTTTGATAAATGGCTTAGTTCCTCCATTGGACAGCTTTATGACTCTGGTAAAGCTGGAATTACCAGATAAATGTACTACAAGTTACAAAATGAGTGCGACAAGATGGGAACGCGGAACACTTTAATTTATTTGTATCTTTGCTTTTGCACCAGAGCCACGTAATAAATTGCATAAAAATAACAACTATCTCCTGGTGGTAGGAGGACCGACAGCTGTAGGAAAAACGGCTTTCAGTATTCGCCTGGCCAGGCATTACCAAACTGAAATTATTTCTGCCGACAGCCGGCAGCTTTATCAGGAGCTTAGCATTGGCACAGCCAAGCCAACCGATGCTGAGCTGGCTGCAGCGCCTCATCATTTTATCGATACCCTAAAACCTGAGCAGGAGTACAATGCAGGCCAGTTTGAAGCAGATGCGCTTTCTTTGCTTGGGCGCCTCTTCCGCGAGCATCGGCATGTAGTGGTGGCAGGTGGCTCCGGAATGTATGTACAGGCGCTTTGCCAGGGCATTGATGAAATGCCTGAAGTACCTGCGGCTCTTCGAAGGGAACTGAACCTGGCGCTGGAAGAAAAAGGACTGGAACCTCTGGTGGAGCAACTAAAAGGTTTGGATCCTATATACTACGAGCAGGTTGACCGGCAAAATCCGCAGCGGGTTCTGCGGGCCCTTGAGGTGTGTCTTTATTCCGGCCAGCCTTATTCTGCCTACCGTAAACAAGAAATTAAGGAGCGTCCTTTCCACATTATTAAAATTGGACTGGAGCGCCCGAGGGAAGAATTGTACCAGCGTATTGAACAGCGTATGGATGCCATGATAGCCGAAGGTCTTTTTGAAGAGGCGGAAAAGCTGTATCCCTACAGGGAGCTAAATGCACTGCAAACCGTTGGCTATAAAGAAGTTTTCGACTACCTGAACGGGGCTTACGATAAAGAGGAGGCTATTCGCTTGTTAAAAAGAAATTCCCGCCGCTATGCAAAGCGACAGCTTACCTGGTTTAAGAAGGATTCTGCTTTTCAATGGTTTCACCCGGAAGAATTTGAGGCGGCTGTTCGTTTTATTGAGCAGGAGAAAGAAGGCCTGGCCGGGGCTTAAATCCAGGGTTTTTAAAGGTTTTTAAAGCCTGTTGCGCGTGCCACCATTTTGGTTGGATAAGAGGAAATCAACTGATTGTATTCCCGCACTTTGCGGTTAAAAACTTTAATGTTAATTAGTTGCCGATGGTTCAGCACTTGTAAAGACTTAAGCACTTTACGCGTTTCCTTATTTGCCGGCCGATTGGTGCGAATGTAAAGCTGGCTGTCTTCCATCGATTGCCTTTCCTGCTTAATATAGCGGAGGTATTCGGGAAACTGTTCCAGGGTAAAATCCTCCATCAGGAGTTCTGATTTTTGGGCCAAATCACTTTCCTCGCGAATATCGTAATCCTTTAACGACTTAAAAAGGGTATTTCTGGCCCTGGCCGTTTGGCAAAGGTTGAAGAAAGCCAGCATAATTGCCTCTTTATGGGTATTGATGCTATTATAGTTAACGACAGCAACAAAAAAGAAAAAACCGCAAACTGCCAGAATAATCGGCAACCATCCCATAAATAGTACTATTCTTAAATGCTTAAAATGTTTACCATCCTTATCAGGTCGGGGTTCAGAGGTTTTTCTTTTGTAATCGCTTCTTTAAAGTCGGTATAAACCAGTTGGTCGTTAATAATTCCTGCGGCTACATTTTTCTGGCCACTAATTAAACCTTCTATTGCGCCAAGGCCAAGCCGGCTGGCTAGAATACGGTCAGCAGCAGAGGGTCTTCCTCCTCTTTGAATATGTCCCAGGGTGGTTACACGTAAATCTTTTCCTTTTAGTTGCTCTTTAACCTCATTTGCTATTTCAATAGCCGTACCTTCTTCTTCGCCTTCTGCCACCACAACAATAGAGGAGGTTTTCTTTCTGTCCCATCCCTGCTTAAGTGCGCCTATTACATCGTCGATAGAGGTGAGGGTTTCCGGAACCATAACAATTTCAGCCCCACCTCCAATACCAGACTGGATGGCGATGTAGCCCGAGTCGCGGCCCATTACTTCAATAAAGAATACCCGGTCATGCGAATCGGCTGTATCGCGTATTTTATCAATGGCTTCAAGGGCGGTATTTACCGCAGTATCGAAACCAATGGTGTAGTCCGTTCCAAATAAGTCATTGTCAATAGTTCCCGGAGCTCCAACTGTGGGCACACCGAACTCATCGTAAAATTTAGCGGCCCCTGTAAAGGTGCCGTCACCACCTATTGCTATCAGGCCTTCAATTTCAAATTTCTGAAGTTGTTCGTAGGCCTTCTTCCGGCCTTCGGGAGTTAAAAACTCCTTGCTTCGGGCCGATTTTAAAATAGTACCTCCTTTTTGCACAATATTGCTTACCGAATGCGAATCCATTTTAAAGATGTCGCCCCGTATCATTCCATCGTATCCATAGCGAATGCCATAAATCTCCAGATCGTGGTAAATGGCGCCGCGCACGACTGCCCGAATACAGGCATTCATTCCGGGGGCATCTCCGCCTGAAGTAAAAACGGCTATTTTTTTCATAGGGTTGATTTCTTTTTTTCCCTGCAAAATTACTGAAAATTCATTTGCTTAAAAATTCATTCCTAAAAAAGACGAAATTATCTTTGTGTGATGGCAGAACCGAAAAAAGTACTGATTGTAACTTACTACTGGCCTCCGAGCGGGGGAGTTGGCGTTCAAAGATGGCTCAAGCTGGCCAAATATCTGCCTGAATGGGGGTGGGAGCCTATAATTATTACCCCCGAGAACCCGGCTTTTTATTTACAGGACCTTTCGCTCTTGCAGGAGGTAAGACCGGAAACAGAAGTACTGCATCTGCCAATTTGGGAGCCTTACGGCTTACTTCAAAAACTAAAAGGAGAAAAAGCTGGCCGGATTAACCAGGGAATTACCTCCGAAGGACAGGAGGCCGGGTTTGTTCAGCAGGGGCTTATGTGGATTCGCGGAAATTTTTTCCTGCCCGATCCGCGGCGCTTCTGGGTAAAGCCAGCTGCTGAATTTATTCTCCGTATTTTGGAAACCAACCAGATTAGCGCCATCATCACTACAGGTCCCCCTCACAGCATGCACCTGGTAGGCCGGCGGGTAAAAAGGAAAAGCGGCCTGCCCTGGCTGGCCGATTTTCGCGACCCCTGGAGCCGCTGGGAAATCCTTCATCGGATGAAGCTTACGCGTCCCGTACGCTGGTACCATCAAAAACTTGAAAAGCAGGTTCTCCGGGAGGCAGACCTGGTTCTTTCGGCCAGTTACGGCATGGCAGCCGATTTTAAAAGCATTTATGACAGAGCCCGGGTAAAGGTACTTACCAACGGGGTCGACGAAGCCGATTTACCCCAAGGGTTTTCAGAGCCCCGGCGACCGGATAAATTTCGACTGGTGTACGCGGGCCTCTTAAATGACAAACGCAACCCCGCTCTTTTGTGGAAGGTGCTGGCTAACCTTTGCCAGGAGCAAAAGGATTTTGCTGATGCGTTGGAAATTTCACTTACCGGGAATATCGGGCAGCAGGTAATGGCCGCCATTGAACAATACCCACTCCTTAAAGATCGGCTGCAGTTGCAGGGCCCTGTTCCGCACCAGGAGGTTTTTCAGCTGTACAGGCAGGCGGCCCTGCTGTTAATGCTGATTGATAATGCCGAAGCCTCACAAGTTGTAATCCCCGCAAAGTTGTTTGAATACCTGGCCGCCTGCAAACCCATTTTGTATATAGGAGCGCCTGAGGCAGATGCCGGGCATATTATCCGGAAGGAAAATGCTGGACAAAGCTTTAGCTTCGAAGAACAGGAGGGGGTGAAGAATTATGTGTGGCAGCTGTTTCTGGAGTACCAGTCAGGTGCTCCTATGCAGCGAAAACCGAACTGGAGTGCTTACACCCGTCGGCTGCAGGCGAAAGAACTGGCAGATATTCTGGATCTACAGGCAAAGGATGAAAATGCAGTAGTGTAATGCTTCATTAGAGCAAGTGTTTTAAAACCCCTCCTGAACTCCATTTTGTTGGTTATGACAATTATAGCTGATAAACTGTTTTTGTTTTATTGGGGCTTGTGAATTATAGGAAAGCATGAAAAAATGGGTGATTCAATGATTGATGCAGGTGGGAATGGAAGGTAGATTAAGTTTTTAAGTAAAGAAAGAAAGCACGTTTAAGGGAGAGGAGCTATTTAGGGTTTAATAATGGTAACATATCCAGTCAACGGTTTTTCTATGCAGTCGTTCTGTATTGAATAAAAATAGACTCCTGCAGATAATTGGATGCCATTAAATTCATTTTTATAAAAGCTCGTTTGGTATACCTTTCGCCCAAAGCGATTGAAAATGGAAAGATAGGAGCCATAAAAAAAATCGCCCACTACAAATGAATCATTGATACCATCTCCATTAGGTGTTATTACATTCGGAATAAAGAAATTTTTTAACACTAAAGTTTCTGCATCAATGGCGGTTTTGCTAAATTCTACAAAAACTGTCCATGTTTGTTCAAAACAAATATCTGCGTTTGTAATATGATAAACTACCGGGCTGCTAAAGTCATTTGTTGTGGTGCCACTATGTTGTAGCTTATCAGAGACTGTGGCTGAGTAACCCTCCTTTAAAGTAAAAATAGGTGCTAAATTATAAATATCTGAACTACAAGGAATAGAAAGTTCAATGCGGTAGCTAGCCGAATCAATAATGGTCGCTTCCATTTGGTTCGGAAGGTTAAAGGCTCTTAATGGAGGAGTCTGTGAATCGGAAAACTCTTCATGCTTTACAATAATGGTCCATTCCTGTTCGAAGCAGTCAGTATTATCTTTAATCAAATACTTTAACGGGGAAGTAAAATTGTTCGAACTATTTCCGCTTATTTGTGTGGTTCCATTTACAGAAGCATTGGTATTTTTCGGCAAGGTAAATTCAGCTACGAGGCTGGATAGGTTGGTTGAACAGGAAACCTTAAGTTCAATTGTGTGGGTTTGTTTATTAATGTAGGCAGGGCCTGTTTGTGCCGGTAAATTAAAAGAAAGAAATTCAGCTTCTGAATTAACCTTCTCTTGTCTAACAAAAACAGTCCATTCCTGTTGCGAACAGGCATTTTTATTGCTTATTACATATTTAACCGGGTTAGTGAAGTCATTGGAGGTTCTGCCACTAATCTGGGTTGTTTCATCGACAGTAGCATAAGCGCCATCAGGTAACGAAAAATGAGCAATCAGTTTTGTTAGATCAGACGAACAGGAAACCTTTAATTCAATTGTTTGTGCTTCTTTGTCAATATTTGCAGGAGCTGTTTGTTCTGAAAAGGAAAAGGAGTTGAAATTAGCAGCCTTAAAAGAGGAAGTGGGAGGGGACCATTGGCCTTCTTTTAATAAACTTTTTATTTCCTGTACTGTGAGTGCCCTGTTGTAAAAAGAAATATCATCAATTGCACCAGTAAAGTATCTTGTATTTAAATCTCTCTTACCAATAAAAACCGGATTATCATTTCTTGTATTACACTGGATTTCGGTATTGTCATGAATCGTGCCCAGCAGGGCTCCGTCCTGGAAGTAAGCAACCTCATTTCCCTGTTTCCGCATTATTATGTGGTGCCATTCTTCTGTGGAAATTTGGCAGGATCCTGTTATAGTTGGGTTATTTGCACAGTTTTCGCTGTCATACCTTAGCGTAAAAATTTTATTCTGATTTGAAGAAGTAGCATTTTCATTCCAGTACCTGATGGCATAGGGGTAGCCGGTATAGTTATATGCATTCCACTTGCCTAAAATTTCATTATTATTGCCTCGTTTGTCTCGTTGATTTTCTGCTATTTTTGTCCACAATGAAATCGTAAAATCATTATCTGCACCAAAATCAAGGGTAAAATTGTCTTTAATTTCAATGAAGTCATTAACCCCATCAAACTGATAAGCACTATTAATATTTCCGAACCTGTCGGAGATTAAGGCTGGTCCATAAACAATCCCATGTTTATTTCCAACCTGATCATCCGCATTGCCATTAAATGGGTAATAGGCTACCCTGCCACTTTGAATGTCCTGAGCAAAAGAGCAATTGAAAGAAATCAGGAGAATAAAAAGAGAAAGGCATTTCATAAAATCCGTTTGTGGATGTTGGTAGCTTAAAGAACAGGGTTTATTTTTAAGGCCAAAGAGCAGTATAATCCCATTTTGCAGTAAAATAAATGGTGTGTGGCAAAAAGGCAAATAAACTCAATTCTTACCAGGAAATATAATTTTTTCTATTGGGGGCCGCTAATAAGAAATACAAGCAAGACAAGGATAAGATTAACAGAGATAAAAGAAAATGGCTTATGTAATTTCCCGGCTGCTAAAACCTTTTCCGAAGATGGGCCAGGCTTTGCTTTAAGAACTGATTGATGTCTTCTGATACAGCTGATGCCAACACCAGGGCACTATATACCAGCAGTACACTGGCCGAGCGGTAAATTAAATCAACATAGGGATTGCTTAGCCTGGGCAAAAACCAGCCAATGGCAAAGCTAAACAAACCAATGCCTATAACCAGCAGGGTTTCTTTGCTGAAAGGCTGGATGTCAAACTTCCTGTATATAAATACCATCTTAACCAGGTTGAAACAAATCATACTGATAAGGGAAGCAAGGGCTGCCCCGTTGATGCCCATAACAGGAATAAGCAGGTAATTCGATAAAACAGTTAAAAAGGCCAGAGAAGCAATGGCGATAACATTAAAACTAAAATACCTGGACATCACGATGAGCTCTCCGTTGGCACCGCTGGCCATGTCGATAACCCTGGAAGCACCAATAATAATAATGACCCATTGTCCAATGGCAAAATCTTCTCCGTTGGGAATGAAGAAGAAAAGGTTGTGCAGGTTGGTAACAATACCAATGTAAATTAAGAGGCCCAGTATGAGCTGGTTCAGGGAGGTTTTGGCATAAAGACTTCGGACCTCATCTAATTTTTTTTGAGCAAATGCTTTAGAAAAAAGGGATACAGCAATTTGGCCGATGGCTCTTTTAGGTACCTCAATAACTACGGCGACATAAAAAAGGGTGGTATAAATGCCATTTTCATTCAGGCCCAGCAGGGCGCTTACCATTAAGCTGTCTATTTTTCCAACCACCAGCGAACTGCCGGCACTAATCACCATAAACAAATTGTACTTTACAATAGACCTGAGTTCCCCTGTTTTAAAAGCGGAAATTTTTCCCCGAATACTTAATTGCCGGTTTGCGACTAATTTCAGAAGGAGAATTAGTGCAGCGCTGCCATATATAATCAGAAGGCTGGAAATTAACCCTCTAAAGTCGATAAGCCCATAAAAGTAAATAAAAACAGAAGCTGCCGTTAAGAGCCTGATGTAGACATCGCGGAGGAAGTTGACCAGCACAATATTTAACCTGGCTCGTTCGAAGCCTTCGAAAAGGGCGATCAGGCTTACGGCCATAATAAGAAAAAGAAGGAGGTTGTAATACCCTTCTATTTCGGCCGAATTATCGGCAAATAGAAAACCGATGACCCAATCCTTGAGCAGAAGGAACGCAAGGGTAAAAATGGAAAGGCTGATAAAAGTAAAAAGCAGGCTGAAGGTAGAAAAATCTTTTTGATTGTGTTTGTGCTGGTACACAGGAAAAAATTTTACTACCCCCTGCATAATGCCAGATTGCGCAAAGGGCGCAAGCAGAATAGCACTGTCGAGGATAAGCCGGTACAAGCCAATCTGAGAGGTGCTGAGGTACTTCGGAAAGAAGTAAAGGATGTTTAAATATCCGATTACGACCCCCAGATAAGAAAAAATGCTTGTTATTAAGCTTTTGCGAATTACAATACCCATTCAGTGGCTTTCTTGTTAATTTATCTGCAGGCAGTGGCAACTGACAGCGTTATTCTTACTGTTTTTCCGCTAAAAGCGGAGCAGGATTTTAAGCAGGCTGAAGTGGGTTTAACTGCTTGTATAAGGTAATCAGTTTCTTGGCTTCTATTCCCCAGTTGTATTTGGTGAAAACCATTTCTCTTCCCCGTATACCCATTTCTTTTGCCTCTTCAGGGTGCTCAAAAAGCCACACAATTGCCCGGGCAATATCTTCATGGTCTATCGGATCAACCAGAATGCCTCCCCCACATTCTTCTACAAAAGCAGCCGAAACGCCCAGCTTGGAGGCAATAACAGGGAGGCCGGCAGCCATGTATTCAAACATTTTTACCGGATAATTGGTCAGGTAACGCTCAATAGGGTTTGGAATAATGATGCCTACTTTAGACTCTTTTAAAACCTGTACCAGCTCGTCGAGCGAAAGCCAGTCTAAAAATTTAAGGTCATTGTTCTGGAGGTAGTCTTTTTTCAGGCTCGGCGGTGCAAACTTACCGCCAACGACGAATTCAAACTGGCTTTCTTTCCGGGCAATGGCTGCCCCACCAGCCATTTCCATAATGCCCCGGGGCCGGGAAAGCAACCCGATATAAACCAGCCACTTATTCCGGTTTTCGTAAGAGATGGGCAAATCGACAAATTTGTCGAGAGTGGGGAAGTTGCGTACAAGAATTGTTTTTTCAGCGGGATAATATTTTTGTAAAACAGGCTCCGCTACTACAATGGCATCGAAAATACGGCCGGCAATATTTTCCAGTACATAATAATACCAGCCAGCGGGTTTCCTAAGCACTTTCGGCAGCCAGTGCTGGTACATCATTTGCTTGGGCGTATCTTCGTGGGCATCATAAATTACCTTTCTTCCGCTTAACTTTAACAGAATGGCAATAACCAGCAGTTCAGAATCCTGCACATGAAATACAGCTGCCCTATCCTGTTTTAAAGCCCTCCGCAGCACTTTTACCGGGGTAAGCAGTAATTTTATTAAACCGTTTTTAGGCTTGGCGACGGCTAAAATTTTCACCTGGTCCTGCTGTACGTCTGCGGTGTGGGGTACAATAATGGAAACATCATAGCCCATTTTAACCAGCGACTTGGCTTCTTTATGGAATATGCGGGTGTCAAAAGCCGAGTGAACAGCAGAAACCAGCATGACAATAGGAGCGCTTCCGGTTGCTTTCATATGCATTAGAGGGTTATCCAGCTTTGAGGAATCAGGTCTTTGGTGTCGTAATGCCTGTCTTTGTAAACCGGGTTTTTTGCTGTAAAATAATCTTTCTTAAACCATTGTTTGGGGGCTATTACTATTTTTTCCGGATTTTGGTTTAACCAGGCCCCCCACCAGCTGAAGGTGCTGTTGGCAATGATGTTATGCTTACAACAAGACATTAAACGCATGTCGTAGTGGGCATCATCTCCTGTATTATGCTCAACAAAGGTAACGTTAGGGTAGGAGGCAAACCTTTTTTTACACCAGTTTATGTCGTCGGAGAAAATATAAAAAGAGGGAGTGGCAACCTGCTTACCTATCTGCGCAATTGCCTGTTCGTAATAAGTGTCGTCCATTACCCCGAAAAAGTCGGCATAGCGGGCATTGGAAGTATAATCTCCCCGGCGAATATGAATGCTTATGGCATTTTCTGTGTCCATGGCCGCGGCTAATTCCTTGTTTTTGCCTGTAAATGGCAGCCGGGGCTCCAGGCTTTCCCTGATAACTTTTTCTATAGGCAAAAAGTATTTTTCGCTTTGCCAGTAGCCCGAAAGGTACAGCTGCGAAGGAAGTTGGAAAAAGTTGTTGTAGAAGTGGTAATGCGGCTGAAGGAATACTTTATTTTTATTTAATATGGTGTAGTACCTTTTATTGATATATCTTAGAATTTTATTGCCCCCGATGAGGGCATTAATTTCCTGCTGGCTGGCCACCTTTTCTTCTATACAAAATTTGTCGAGTTGAAATTTTCGGTAGGGGTGAAGGGTATAGGTATAAGTATCAAACTTTAACTCAACCTGGTGGTGCATGGCCAGCGCTTTGCCGGCGGCATATTGGAAAAGCTGATTGCCGAGCCCTCCTCTAAGTCTTAGTATTATCATTAAATAAAATTTATAAACAGCAAGCGCAGCAAACTCAGGATATGAATTTCAAACAACGATTAAAAAGCAATCCGCGAATATATAATGGTATTCTGCACTTCTTAAACAAAGTTAACTACTTTACTATTAAATTCAATCTCACCTTCCCCTTATATAAAGTCGACAAAGTGTGGGAGCAGCGTATTCAGATAGTAAAAGCCTCGCCCGATAATGAGCGGATACATACCGTAAAGGGGGCGGGGAGCATAAGCCCGAAGTACCAGCTAATGCACAACGGGCTTAAAATTCATTTAGGCAGTTACTATAATATGGGCAATGCAATCCTGCTCAAAGAAAATAAAGGAATTCATGAACCGCAGGAAGAGTATGTTTTTCAGGAAGTGTTAAAGAAACTCCCTGCAGGAGCCAGCATGATGGAACTGGGGAGTTACTGGGCCTTCTATTCCATGTGGTTTCAACAGGCAATCGAACAGGCAAGCTGTTACATGGTAGAGCCCGATCCGCACAAAATGAATTTTGGCAAGCTGAATTTCACCTTAAACAAAATGAAGGGAACCTTTATCGACGGCTTTATTTCGTCTGAAGCGGTATTAAACCAAAACATTCCTACGCTAACGGTGGATCATATAATGGACATTCAGGGGATTGATTTCCTGGATGTACTGCACAGCGATATTCAGGGATATGAGTACAACATGCTGCAAGGGGCAGAAAACTCGTTGCGGGCACAAAAGTTCGGCTATATTTTTATTTCCACCCACTCCAACGAGCTGCATACCGGCTGTATGGAATTGCTTAAACAGTTTAATTATACAATCCTTTGTGAGGCAAACCTGGATGAATCTTATTCCTGGGACGGGCTGATTGTGGCTAAAAACAAAAAATACCAGGGGCTGGAAGAAATCACAATCAGTAAAAGACAGTATACCTCCTGAGCTTAATTCTTTAGAATAGCCAGGAAGTTGGAAGATTTGAATATTTCATAATCTTCGCTGTAAACAGGAAGTGGAACCAGGCCGTTTTTTACAATTCTGAATAAATTATAGTGGTCTTGCAGCAACAGGTAAAAATCTTTGAAAAAGGTGCGGGAGTCTATATTACAACCACCAAACTCAAACTGAATAACTTTTATTTGCCTGTTATCAAGGAGGCTGCTGCCTCCTTCAAATACTTTTAATTCATGTCCTTCCACATCTATTTTTAAAAAATCGATGGCGGTAATCTGATTTTCAGCGCAAAAAGAATCTAAAGTATTTAAGGCTACTGTTTCCTTTTTAGAAAAATCAATGGAGGTGTGGTCCAGGTTCCTGGGATATAAGGAGGCCAGGCTGGATTTTTCTTCGCTTGAAAATAAAACAGCAGTATCTTTTTGATTGCTTAAACCGATGTTGTGAAAATGAATGTGAGGCAAGACACCCACATTTTTTACCAGCTGTTCAAAGGTTTGTACAGAAGGCTCAAAAATATGAAGTTGGTAGTCCAGCCCTTCAAAAATTTCAATTACAGATTGAGAATAAGCACCCACATTTGCACCCACATCCATCAGCAAAAGCTTTTCTTCTTTGCTCCTTGCTAGAATATTTTTAATTGCTTTTAAAGCAAAAGTCTCCCCATTTTTTCCATACTTATTGGCATTGCCGTAATTCATTCCTTTCACTGAAAGGCGGTACAACTTCCTGAAAAATTCCTGAAACTGAATTTTACCTAAAACAGAAGATGGTATGTTCACGGGTGGCTGATGGTTAGTTTTAAATGAATGAAAAGTAAATTTAACCCAATTTTTTCAGAATCGGTTTTAACAGGTATCAATATTTAAAATGAGGTACTGATGCTCCGGGGATTGAGTAGGAAAAGCCCTAGGATAGCATTAAAAGGTCAATAAAAAGATAAGGATGTTTTATAAAAAGCAAAAAAAACAGAACCATATATTGCTATCAACGTTTAGGTGCTTATAAAATAATACTATTTTTTAAACTTAACATAAAAGTTATGAGTAATTTACTTTATATCATCGCAATTGTTCTTGTGATATTGTGGGCTTTGGGCTATTTTGCCTTTAGTGCAGGCGGAATCATTCATGTACTGCTCGTTATAGCAGTTATTGCCATACTTTTCCGCCTTATAAGAGGAAGTAGAATTTAGAAATGTTGAAAATAGAATGGTACTAAAAAAAGCGGCTGCCTGTATACAGGCAGCCGCTTTTTTATGCCTTTGTTTCTTCCTCCTTAAGTTTATAAGCCCATACAAAACCGATAAGCACCATGCTAATTAAAAGTAAGTTGCTTACCCACATAATAGTATTGCCAAGCTCGTAAGCAGTTGAAGTAAAGCGGAACTCGATGGTATGTTCACCAGCGGGAATTTCCAGTGCCCGTAAAACATAATTGGCCCTAAGGTGCTCAACAGCTTCGCCATCAATATAAGCCTGCCAGCCCAGAGGATAGTATATTTCTGAAAAAATGGCAAGTGCCGGGCCTGTTCCTCCAATATTGGCCCGGTATTTCAGGTAATTGGGTTTAAACTCCGTTAATTCCACCTCCCCGTTTGCATTGTACTGCTGCTGGCTCAGTGTAAATTCACTTTTGTCAACCACGGCCTGGTTTTCTGTATTCAGCTGGCAGAGGCTGGCCATTTCTTCATCGGCAGAATTTACCGGAATAACCTCTTCAATAAGCCAGGCATTTCCCAGCGCCTGTTCATTCGTAATGACTGCGTTTTTCTTATTGCCTGCCAAAAGGTAGCGTGCATTCAGCATATTTATCACATCAAAATCGCTGAAAGACGACAAATTACCGGCCTGCAGCTGGCTAATGAGCTGCTCATACTCCTGGCCCAGGCAGTTGTTGATGAGCTCCTGGTATCGGCGCATTTTAGCTCCGTGGTAGCCGCCCAGTGACTGGTGGTAGTAGGAGGTGCGTGCCTCCTGCCAGGGGTTCGGTAAATTAAATACCCGGTAGCTGAGCCTTTCGTCCTGCATAATATACTGATCGGCCTCTGTTGGTGCAAAAAACTGGCGGCGCGGGTCGCGCACATAGTTTTCGTCGGTTAGGTAGCGCTTGTCAACATTCCATAAATCTACCAAAACCAGTAAGCCAAGGCCTGCAATAACCACCAATCCGGAGGTTGTTTTTTTCAGGTAAAGAAATAGTACAGCAGCGGAAAGCAGCACAAATAGCAGGGAGCGGAAAGCATCCGTGCTCCTCATATCCTCTCTGTCGGCTTCGAGGGCACTAACCAGGGGCTCAGGCAGCTGGCTGTCGCGCAGGCCGGTGTAATCGCCGGAGCCGGTAAACAACCATATGATTAAGCATATGCCAGCTGTAATGGCAGCAGCAAACAGCAAATTTTTTTGGGTAGCTTTTGTCCAGCTGGCCTGCAACATCCTTTCAACGGCAATAAATCCCAGCAATGGCATACAGATGAGTGCAATGGTAATGGCCATGGAAACCGAGCGAAACTTGTTATAGCCCGGAAAATAATCGAACATAAAGTAATTGAAAGATTCAAAGTTCTTTCCCCACGAAAGCATAAGCGATAAAACCACCGCTGCCAGGAGCCAAAAGCGCACAGGCTTTTCTACTACAAACAACCCAAGAATAAAGAGGAAGAAGACCACCGCGCCGGCATAAATGGGGCCGCTGGTAAAAGGCTGGTCACCAAAATAGGTGGGCACATTGGCCAGGTATTGCTGTAGTTGTGCACCCTGCACGCCGTTTTGCTGCAGTACCCGTGAAAACTGGGAATCATCGGAAAGCGCTTCGGAGCTGCCGCCTCCATAGTAGTTGGGTATCAGCAAAGTTAAGGTTTCGGCCACCCCGTTACTCCACTGGAAAGCATAGTCTCTGTCAAGCCCGCTTCTTTGCTCTTCGCCTTCTTCGCTGCTTAAATTTGCTTTGCCACGTATAGAATACTGGCCGTACTCATATACCGTCCACAATTTGCCTAAGGAGGTGCCCACGGCAAGCAAAGCCATAATTGCCAGTATGCCGGTCGTTTTTAGCAAACCTGGGATGCTTTTGTTTTTAATAGCCAGCACCAGCTGCACGATACCGTACAAAAGAACGATAAGGAGCAGGTAGTACGTCATTTGCAGGTGGTTTGTCCGGATGTGCAGGCCCAGCGCCAGGGCAGTCAACAGATAGCCCGAAATTTTTCCGGCCCTGCTTATGCGGTCGTAAGCCAGGTGAATGCCGGCCAGGACTAGAGGCATATAAGCAATGGCCCAGCCCTTCATGTTATGGCCTGCTTCAATATTAATGATGTTATAAGAAGTTAAGCCAAAAGCCAGGGCCCCAGCCAGGGCCAGGTAGGGGCGAACCCGAAAAGCCAGCAGTAGTATATAAAAGCAGAGAAATGCAGTAAAGGTTTGGCTTGCCGGGCGGGGTAACCAAAGACTAAATAGCCCTTTGGCATGGAGGAGCAGGTCGCCGCTAAAATGAATATTTACCAGGGCAGCAGGCATGCCACTAAACATACTGTTGCTCCACAATCCTTCTTCTGCTACTTCGTCCCGATAATCCATTAATTCCCGGGCACCGCCTTCCCACTGGAGAATGTCGTTCTGGTATATAGTTTTATTCGTGAGGAAAACCGGCTGAAAGAAAATGAAAACGACCACCAGGAAAACCAGGATGGCAATCAGGTGAGGTAAAATGTTTTTTTGAAAGCTGATATTTTTCATAAAAAAAGAAAAGAGGATTCTGCTTTGGCAAATAATCGCCTAAAGATAAGGAATTCTTCAGGTTTAAAAAGGGCCTTTAATTTTTTACTGAGCCTGTTTATTCGATTTATTCTTAGAAAAAACCTAAAATATTCTTACTTTTGTAGCCTGATTTTTAAGGGAAAACTATGTTTGATAATTTAAGCTATAAATTAGATAAAGCCTTTCAAAACCTGAAAGGCCAGGGTAAAATTACCGAAATTAACGTAGCCACCACCGTAAAGGAAATTCGGCGGGCATTGGTCGATGCAGACGTTAACTTTAAAGTTGCCAAAGAGGTAACCGATAAGATAAAAACCGAAGCCCTGGGCCAGGATGTGCTTACCACAGTTTCGCCAGGCCAGCTACTTGTTAAAATTACCAACGATGAGCTTACCCAGCTTATGGGGGGTACTAAAGTGGATATGGTCGTTAAGGGAGAACCCGCCGTAATTCTTATTGCTGGTTTGCAGGGTTCCGGAAAAACAACTTTTTCGGGTAAACTGGCCAGTTACCTTAAAAAGCAGGGCAAGCAGGTATTGCTTGCTGCCTGCGATATTTACCGGCCTGCTGCCATTAACCAGTTAAAAGTGCTGGGCGAGCAGATAGGGGTGCAGGTATACGCAGAAGAAAACAATAAGAATGCAGTAGAAATAGCCAGTAATGCCATTGCATTTGCTAAATCGAATGGAAAGAGCATTGTAATTGTCGATACTGCAGGCCGCTTGGCTATTGATGAGGAAATGATGCAGGAAATTACTGCATTGAAGAAAGCCCTCAAGCCTTCTGAAACGCTGTTTGTGGTCGACTCCATGACAGGGCAGGATGCAGTAAATACAGCTAAAACCTTCAACGAACGTCTCGATTACGACGGGGTGGTATTAACCAAGCTCGATGGCGATACCCGAGGTGGTGCCGCTTTGTCGGTTCGTACCGTGGTAGAAAAGCCAATTAAGTTTATCTCTACCGGGGAGAAAATGGAAGCCATTGATGTGTTCCACCCCGACAGGATGGCCCAGCGTATCCTTGGTATGGGCGACGTGGTTTCGCTTGTAGAGCGGGCGCAGCAAAGCTTTGATGAGGAAGAAGCCAAGCGCATCAGCAAGAAAATCCGTAAAAACCAGTTCGATTTTAACGACTTCCTGAGCCAGCTGGAGCAAATAAAGAAAATGGGTAATATTAAGGACCTGATGGCCATGATACCAGGAATGGGAAAGGCACTGAAGGGAATTGATATTGATGACGATTCGTTTAAACCCATTGAAGCTATCATTCTTTCCATGACTAAAGCAGAGCGCGGAAACCCGGAACTAATCAATGGCAGTCGCCGTCGTCGCATCGCAGAAGGCTCCGGTACCTCCATTCAGCAGGTAAACAACCTGATGAAGCAGTTTAACGACATGCGCAAATTAATGAAGACCATGAACAAAATGGGAGGTGGCAATAAGCTTCCTAATATGAATATGTTTAAGTAATAGCCCTATTGGCAATTTGCCTGGTGAAAGGCTGAAAAGGGAAGGAGTGATGCTCTTTCCCTTTTTTATTGCCAATGAAATACAGGCCGATCTTTGCAATAACAGTTTGGAAAGAATGTCAGGGAGGGTGGTTGAGGAGACCAGCTAATCAGGATAGCATACAATTGGCAAGGATGAGAACGGCCAGATGATCGGGTTAGCAGGATGGTCGCTTGGGGACGCATCTAAAAGACAAGCGGAGGATTCAGCTTACTTTTCATCCTTCTCCCCAGGGGACCTGCTGCCGACTTTATTAGAATGCATTGGGTAAAGCAGGTGGTTGTTTATCTGTTGAAAAAAAAAGCCTCATTGCTGAGGCTTACTATTATATCAATCTGTTGATAGGTTTCTTATCGGTACATGGAGGCATTTACCGCATCAATCGTTTTCTTCACATTTGGCAGAATAACTTCGATAAGGGTAGGGGCGTATGGAAGCGGAACGTCTTCGTTCGTTACGCGCTGTACCGGGGCATCGAGATAGTCGAAAGCGTGGCGCTGAATGTGGTAGGCTATTTCTGCAGACATGCTGGCGATAGGCCAGGATTCTTCCACGCAAACTACGCGGTTGGTTTTCTTTACAGAATTTACCACTGTTGCATAATCGATTGGGCGCACAGAACGGAGGTCAATTACTTCTGCTTTTACGCCATCTTTAGCCAGCTCATCGGCCGCTTCGAGGGCTACCTTCATCATTTTGCCGAACGAAACAATGGTAACATCCGTGCCCTGGCGAACCACTTTGGCTTTTCCAATTTCAATCAGGTATTCTTCTTCCGGAACCTCTCCTTTATCGCCATACATTAATTCCGACTCCATAAAAATTACCGGGTCGTTATCGCGGATAGCCGACTTTAAAAGACCTTTGGCATCGTATGGATTAGAAGGAACAACTACTTTTAAACCCGGCGTGTTGGCATACCAGTTTTCGAAGTTCTGAGAGTGCTGAGAACTTAACATACCTGCATTGCCTGTGGGGCCACGAAAAACAATAGGAACAGAATACTGTCCGCCCGACATAGACATCATTTTTGCCGCGCTGTTTATTATCTGGTCGATGGCTACAAGGGAGAAGTTAAAGGTCATGAATTCGATAATCGGACGCAGACCATTCATCGCGGCACCAACGCCTAAACCTGCAAAACCAAGTTCAGCAATTGGGGTATCAATTACCCGCTCGGCGCCAAACTCATCGAGCATTCCCTGGCTTACTTTATATGCACCGTTATATTCGGCTACCTCTTCGCCCATCAGAAAGATTTTCTCGTCGCGGCGCATTTCTTCGCTCATTGCCTCGCGTAAGGCTTCTCGAAACTGTATTTCTCTCATCTATTATAATTCTTATTAATTTCGGTTCAATTGCAGTAAAAATAACTATTCAATTGCGATTCTCCAATTTTAAAGCCCAATCAAAGAAACAAAAAAAGCCCTTCTTTTCAGAAGAGCTTTTTATATAAGTAGGTTTTATAATTATCTCAGGGTATTTCTGAAACGCTCATTTTCCTGGAACTGAGAAAACTCAAGGTCTTCCAGGGCACTGCGCTTCAGGTCAACATCGTTCTGAACTGCTTTTTCCAGCATGTTGTAAGCAGCATCTTCGTTGCCTAAACGGGCATTAGCGATAGCTGCAGCATAATATGCTTTTCCAAGGCTGCTGTCCATAGAAGTAGCTTCGTTCAGGTTAGTAAGAGCGTTGTTGTAATCCTTGTTCAACAAATAAGCTAAACCAAGGTTGTACAGGTTTTCAGCATTTTCTTCTGCATTAGAAAGCGTGCTGATGGCCTGGTCGTAATTGCCACGGCTAATTTCCAGGGCACCTTTTACGCCACGAATACCACGAGCGGTAGGTTCGTTTGGCTGTAAAGTTTCTGCCTGGGTAATTGCTTCGTACGCTCTGTCTGTGTCGCCCTGCATATAGTAAGCTACCGCCAGGTTGTTAAATGACTCTGCAGATTCCTGCTGGTTGTTGGCCATTTCGAACTGGTTAACTGCTTTTTCGATCAGGTCGTTGCGCTGAGCATCAGATGTTGCTTCGGCCGCCTGCTGCAGATAAACCGCACCCAGGTTGTTGTGTGTCTGAGGCGTGTCGCTTTTGCGGATAGCCGCTACGTAAATGGCTTCTTTTTCAGCTAAAGAAGGAGTAAGGGTTGCTGCATAAGCAAGCTCTTCGTTCGATAAGGTATCAAGAGATACCGTACCTGCTGAAATCTGGCGTGCAAGGGTAGCAATTTCTGCTTCTGTTTTCTTTTCTTTAACTGTTAAGATTTCAGCTTTAGCCGTACGTAACAGTGGGTAAATGTCATTAAATACCTGACGGTATCCGTCTACTTTCTGCAGGCGATCTTCTTTTTCCACGAAAGTACCTGGTCCGTTAATGATCTGAAGCATTTCCTGCTTCTGGCTCTGAGAAATACCCTGGTATTCATTTAAGTGCTGCTACGAAAGGTTCCCATTCTAAAACTACAGGCTTAAGAATGAAGTTAATAGAATCAGCCATTCCTTTGTAGTCGTAACGGCGCATGTTGCGGCGGTAGAAATCTTCGATGCGCTGCGCACGTTCCTGAGAAAGGTTCGTGTTAATACGTTCCGGACCTTCAGGAGAGTGAGTACCTGTAATCGTTACTGTACGGGTTACGTTTTTCTCGGCAATGAAGTTCTGCAGGTAATCACCTCTTTCGCTGCGTACCTCACTTGGGCGCAGGTAAGCACTTCCTTGCGGGAAGAAGAAGCCAATTACCGTTGGTATCAGTTCCTCGTTCGGGTTGTAACCTGTTTCAGAATAAGCAGAGAAGTAGTTTTGCTGTACCATTTCTGAAGTAGTAATGATACCGTCAGCTACTTTCATGCGGTCGGTTTCTTTTGTTTTGTTATTTTTAGGATTACGTGCTACACCTTGTACCATCAGTTCTCCCTGCTTCATTTCCGGCTCGTAAGCAAAAGCAAGGGTACGGCTAATGCGTGGCTGTTCCTCTTTGCTGTTAGGGAAATCTTCGGCACGGAATACAATATTTTCCAGTTCTACTTCCTGCCCATTGTAAACATAGAAAGGTTTGATGATATACTCTTTGCCTTTCTTAAGCATTTTAACCGGAAGGTTGGCAGTCATAGTGAAACGCACGGAATCGCCATGTAGCTCCAATGGACTTGGCTCTACTGTCAACTCCTGCTCATCTGCCATCTTTACCATTTGATTAAGCGAACATCCCGATAGAAACACTAACAGGCTAAGCGCAAAAATCAGTTTTCTCATTTGCGTCATGATTAAAAGTTTTGGTTGATCTTAAGCAATATAAAATTTATTTTCTGTTGCAATCTTACAAAAATAATTGATAAATTTATTAATGTTACTGTAACTAATTCCAAATGTAAAGGGTTTAAACCAATAATCCTTATAATTATCATATGGATAAGATAATTAAACTTTTAGAAGATCAGGCCTTTGGGGTTTGTACCAGATTAGGCGAATATATGGGCTTATCCATTGTAAGTATTCGTTTATTCTTTATTTACGCTTCTTTTTTAACTTTTGGGTCCCCTATACTGCTGTACTTAGCCTTGGCATTCGTTATGAACATTAGGCGAAGTATGCGTCGGCGGCGCAATACTATCTGGTACTAAAGATCTTGAATTCTTACAAAGTGCTTAATATTCGACGTTTTGCATTATTCTTATCTTTTGCTCCTCTTTAATTAGTTTGTCATAGGTTCGGATTCCCTGAATTTGGTATTTCCATAAAATTGAACTTTTGAATAAAGCAGATTCCCCACCCATCTGTTTTAATTTTTGCACTTTTTTTCTTTTACTCACCGGTAGCTGCTGCCAGAATGCCTGCTGGGCCTGAAGTACGGCCATAAAATCGCCGCGCTTCCCTTGTAGCAGAAAGGTGCATGCGGCCAGCCAGTCAAGAAGGTGCCGCGCAGGAATTTTCCACCATAGGGCAGGAGTGGAGCTGTTTTTATATAGCATCCACAAATTATTGCGGAAGTTTAAAAAAGTTTTTCTGGGGTTGCTTTTTGCTAAAGTGCCACCGCCAACATGGTAAACCACGCTTGGCGGACAGGCATATACCTGGTAACCTGCATTATGAATGCGCCAGCAGAGATCAATTTCCTCCATGTGGGCAAAAAAATCTTCATCGAACCCGCCTAATTGATGAAATATATGGGAGCGGACCAGCATACAGGCTCCGGTGGCCCAGAAGATTGGGGTTGGAGAATCATACTGGCCATGGTCTTCTTCCAGGCTATTAAACAGGCGCCCCCGGCAAAAAGGATAGCCCAGGATATCCAGAAAACCCCCTGCGGCCCCAGCATGCTCAAAAAGCGTGGGCAGGTGGTAAGATAATACCTTTGGCTGGCAGGCCGCTATCTCCTTCCTGCTTTCCAGCAATCGGAGCATAGGGTCAATCCAGCCAGGAGTAACCTCCACATCTGAATTTAAGAGCAGGTAATAGGTTGCATGGACCTGCTTTAGGGCTTCATTATAGCCGCCGGCAAAGCCATAATTCTTCTCCAGAATTAAAAGCTCTACTTCAGGAAAGTTTTGCCTGAGTACATTAAGAGATTGATCGGTAGAAGCATTGTCGGCCACGATTATCCGGTGGCTTTTGCTGTTTTGAATTACAGAAGGGAGAAATTTTCTTAAAAATTTCTCCCCGTTGAAGTTTAGAATTACAATAGCGAGTTTGCCTGCCATTAAAACATACCTCCCAAATCCATACCCGGAATATTAGGAATTAGTCCTTCTGTATTTTTCTTAATTTCTTCGCGTGCCATAGATTCGGCTTCTTCGAGGGCTTTGTTGGTGGCAGCTACAATCAAATCCTGGAGCATGTCAATATCTTCGGGCTTTACCAGGTCTTTATCTATTTCAAGTTTCACCAGCTGGCGTTTTCCATTGGCTGTTGCTTTTACCATTCCTGCTCCGGCTTCGCCGGTAACGGTTAGGTGTACAAGGTTATCCTGGGCTTCCTTGATTTTGGCTTGCACCTCTTTCATTTTGCCCATCATTTTCATCATGTCAAACATATCTGTATACTTTATATAGTTTTTTAAATTTTCATTTTGCCTGATTATTGGAAGGGGTTCATGTAATTGGAATATTTGTATCTCCTTCCAAGCAGTTTTAGGGCCCAAATTTAAGCCTTATCTTCTCATTAAAAAAACGGCGCCCTGGTAGGTTTGTTCCTGGCCGTCGGAGGTGCCAACCACTGCCCGGTAAACATAGGTGCCAGGAGGGGCGGGATTTCCGTTTATGGTTCCGTCCCAGCCGTTTTCTATGTCGGTGGTTTCATACACCAGTTCTCCCCAGCGGTTAAATATTTTTAGCCGGAGTTGGCTCACAAAACTGCCTAATACGGTAAACCTGCCATTAGGGCCTTTACTGTTGGGGTTGAAAACATTCGGAAAGTAGCCTTTTACTTCTATTTCAAAAAGAAGTTGGTTCGAGCTGCTTGGCCGAATGGCAAGGTCCTGCGGGTAAGCCACAATTTCATACCAAAAACCCGATTGGTCCATATCCTGCGGGCCGAGGTCTACTGAAGTTTGCGTACCTAACTGTGTTCTTCCAAGCGGATTTCCATCGGGGTCGTACCTGACGAGTTCGTAGTAAGAAACTCCGTCAGCATAACCAGTATATGCATTCCATTGCAGAACCAGGCCGGCCGGTTCGGTGGATATGTTCTGTAGATAAATGGCGCAAACAGGTTCGCTTATGGCAGAAACGTTTCCGCAGGCATCGGTATATTGAAAGCGATAGCAGGTATTTTCGGCGGCGGCAGGAAGTGCTATAAAACCAGTATCAGCTTCATCTACCAGGCGACTTGCATTCCCGGCCCGAAATGCCTGAAGGTGCACATCTTCTTTATTAAGCAGTTCAGCGATGCTGAAATTAACGCTGCCTGTTCCTTCCCAATTGGAAGAAACATTTACCGGTGCTGGCAGTGTGCGGTCTGCTTCATTTGCTACCGGCAGCCCCTGCGTCCGGCTTCTGCTTCCGTTTGTATAAACAAGCTCAATGGCATATTGGTAGGTCGTGCTGCAGTCGATGAGGGAGTCGAGAAAGCTGCCGGTATTGGTGGCGCCAAAGGAATGGACTTGCTGCCAGTTAAGAGCGCTTGCTGCTTTTCGGAGCAGCTTAGCCTCTTCCAGGATGCCCTCTGTGCCGGTTTCAAATATTATTTGGTTTCCGGTGAGTCCGGGGTTTACCTGGAGCTTTGCTGTGCAGAATGGTTCAGAGAATACCGCATTTGCCGGATTACACTGGTTCTTTGTTTTTGCACGAAAGCAGTAGAAATTTTCCTGGAAATCAAATGAAATAAATTCAGTCGGGTTTACCTGAGAACCTTGAATTTCCCGCACCTGATTAAATGTTCCGCTGCCATTCTGCGAATATTCCAGAATATATCCAACATCCTGAAGGAGGTTGTAACTTAAAAGGGCACTATCCTCCCCTGAAGAAATAAATGCCTGAAGCAGGTTTAGTTCTGGTGGTGGAATTTCATCGTAAACGCTAAAGGTAAAAGTGGTATTCCAGCAACCTGCTGAAGTAGCCCCGGTGGTAGCCTGGGTTAACAATCCCTTTATGGTTATGGAGTAATCTCCACTGCCCTGGAATGGAATTTCACCGATAAACTGATCCTGTCCATTTTTATTTATAGTATAAGAGCCCTCCTGCGTGCCTGTACCTATTTTACTGGTAGAGAGCGCAAAGGCTGTATAGGTATTTTCTTCCGGAATAAATTCTACGCTGGCCGTTTGGTTCCCGCAATTGGTAATGGTAAAAGGTACAGGATCGGTGGAAATGGCTTCCACACGAATGATATCATCCTCATCGCGATCCTGAACCTGTTGCTCTATAAAAAAAACACCAGGAGAACTAATGACAATAGATCCGGTATTTACCCAGTCACTAACCGGATTTTTATTTTCGTCTAACAAGCGATAGGCACGGGTTTGTGATGGAGGAAACCCATCAAGCCTGTAATCTTCTATAACTGTAACAGTAAAAGGAGTACAGCCTTTAACAAAATTTACCTTGAACTGACCATTTTTGCTAAGGGTTGGATCCTGGGCATAAAGTTGATGGATGCCACAGAAAGACTGTAGAATAAAAAGTGTTAGAAAGACTATGTATTTACGGTTAATACCCATAAAGTTAAAAACGTAATTCCCTAACAGTTCGGCTAGGAAACCTCCTTCGGTCCGGTCCTGACAAACAATTTAGCTTTCTTAAATATACGAAAGAATCTTTTTTAGCGGCTTAACTTTTCGATTGCTTTTTCAGGGTCTAAAGTGAACTGTTCACCGCTAATCATGTTTTTCAGAGTAACTTCTCCGCGGGCTATTTCTTCATCGCCCTGCAAAATAACGAATGGAATGTTCTTTTTATTTGCATAGGTCATTTGCTTCTTCATCTTGGCTTCATCAGGATAAAGCTCTGCGCGAAGGCCTGCTTTGCGAAGCTGGCTGAGCACTTTGAGGGCGGGAGCAAGGGTAGCGCCTCCAAAATTTACAATCAGGACCTGGGTGGCAATGGCACTATCGTCCGGAAAGAGGTTTAGCTCTTCTAGCACATCATACACCCGGTCCACGCCAAAGGAAAAACCAACTCCTGACATGCCTTTTAAGCCAAATACCCCGGTAAGGTCATCGTAGCGGCCGCCGCCCGATATGCTGCCCATTTGTACTGAGGTAGGCTTTACCTCGAAAATAGCGCCGGTATAATAGGAGAGGCCGCGGGCTAAAGTAAGGTCCAGCTCCAGTTGGGTATTGCCTGCTCCAAACCCTTCTAAAAGGTCAAATACTTCCTGTAGCTCGGCAATGCCCTGCAGGCCGGTTGGAGAGGATTGAAGCAGTTCTTTTAAGCCCGCCAGGCTCGTTTTTCCGTCAGCCTGCATATCGAGCAGGGGCTGTAGTTTATCAATAGCCTGGCTGGAAAAACCCTTCTCAGTCAATTCTTTAAATACGCCTTCCTTGCCAATTTTATCCAGTTTATCGATGGCTACGCAAAAATCGGCTTCGCGACCTGCAGCTCCGATGGCTTCGGTTATTCCTGTAAGTACTTTTCGGTTATTAATTTTAATTACATAGTCTTTCAGCCCAAGGCCGGCAAAAACTTCGTTTATCATTAAAACAATTTCGGCTTCGCAAAGGAGGGAGTCGGTACCGATAACATCGGCATCGCACTGGTAAAATTCGCGGTAGCGGCCCCGCTGTGGCCTGTCGGCCCGCCATACGGGTTGTATCTGGTAGCGTTTAAAAGGAAAGCTAATGTCGCTTTGGTTCATGACCACGTAACGGGCAAAGGGTACGGTAAGGTCATATCGTAAGCCTTTTTCTGCAATAAGCGGGAGCATTGTTTTGCTTCCTTCGCGGTATTCCTCTTCTGTGGTTTTTTTAAGGAAATCGCCGGAGTTAAGAATTTTAAAAAGCAGCTGGTCCCCTTCATCGCCATATTTGCCGGTAAGTACCGATAGATTTTCCATGCTGGGTGTTTCGAGCGGCATAAAGCCAAACTTTTCGAACGTACGGCGGATGGTGGAGAATATATAGTTACGGCGGGCCATTTGAAGTGGGCCAAAGTCGCGGGTACCTTTAGGAATGGAAGGTTTCTGTGCCATTGCTTTTGTGCTGAGTCGGTTTAAAGAGGGCAAAAATAGCATAAAATAAGGAGCCTGAAAGAAATGTGGCCTATATAATTGCCTTAGGAGCATGGAGTAAGCATAATTAACAGAAGAATGCGGCTATTAATTTTTGATTTAATCAACTCTTGCCTTATATTTGCACCTCAATTAAAATTCTTGAAGTAATGGCAGTAACTCGACTTAAAAGAAAAGGACTTAGAAATAAAGCAAATTCAGCTAAAAGAACCGGTGCTATCAAAAGGCTTACTTCTACGCCTGTTATTAAAAACGTAGATGTTGAAGCAATAAAGGAAGAATTTGCAAAAAAAGGTGGTAGCAAGCCTGCTTCTAAAGGTGCTGCCGAAACAACAGAAAAATAGTAGAAACGCCCTCATTAATAAAGGTTTTTCTATAAAAGACTTTGAGACCATTCCCACCGGATGGTCTTTTTTTTGTTTATAAAGCACCACGCTTTCCTAATTCCACTACTTCCATATTGCTGACTTTTCCGTTATTTATTTCGAAACGGAGCAGTGTGCGCATACGATGAAAGCCCTGCTGACCAGCGGCCCCCGGGTTCAGGTACAACATCCGGTTTAACTCTTCGTCAGGCATTACCCGCAAAATATGGGAGTGGCCACATATAAAAATATCCGGCTGCAGCTCTTTAAGCCTTAGGCGTATTCCTTTTGCATAGCGGGGAGGCTTACCTCCAATGTGGGTAATCCAAACCTTCATGCCCTCACAGCTAAACTCCTGGTGTTCGGGGCATCGGGCCTGTATTTCCCTGCCATCGATGTTGCCCCACACTGCCCGCAGTGGTTTAAAGCTTTCCAGCTGGTCAAGTACTTCCAGACTTCCTATGTCTCCGGCATGCCACACTTCATCGCAGTCTTTAAAGTATTTAAATACCTGTGGGTCGAGGTAACTGTGGGTATCTGAAATAAGGCCTATTTTCATTTTTCTTATTTTTTCTGTTTTTCACCGCCATTATCGGGTGGGCTTTTTACTTTAACCAAATGCTTTTCTTTCTAAAAGGTTTTTAAAGAGAGCGCCCAGGCTAGCTTTAAACAATTTGTCGGCTGCAAGGTGTTTAGAAGGAACATAAAAAGAAAAAGAAGCATGCAAAACTTTAAAAATAAAACAGCTATAGTAACTGGCGGAGGCCAGGGGATAGGAAAAGCAATTGTGCAGGCTTTGTCTCACCACGAAGCCAATGTAGTTATTGCCGAAAAGGATGAAGAAGCTGGCAGGGAGGTGGTCGACTGGCTTGTTGGCAAAGGTGGGAGTAAAGAAATGCTTCATTTTGTGCCCTGTGATGTAGCTAAGGAAGAAGATGTGAAAAGGCTAATCGAAGAAACGATCAATAAATTCGAACGCATCGATTACCTGGTGAATAATGCTGGCCTCTCTAACTTTAAGCCGTTCCTGGAGCTGAGTGTGGAGGAGTGGGATACTGTTTTAAATACAAATCTTCGGGGAGCTTTTTTTATGTTCCCGCTATGCGGCACCCCATATTAAGCAAACGCACAAAGGTTCTATAATAAACATTGCTTCTACCAGGGCGCTGATGTCAGAGCCCGATTCAGAGGCTTATGCAGCTTCGAAGGGTGGGATTGTTGCCTTAACACATGCGATGGCCATGAGCCTGGGGCCGGATGTGCGGGTGAATGCGATAAGTCCGGGGTGGATAGAGGTAAGGGACTGGAAAAAGAAGGGCCAGCGGCAGGAAATAAAACATAGCAAAGAAGAAAACCTGCAACATCCGGCAGGAAGAGTAGGAGAGCCTGAGGATATTGGCCGCGCGGTAGTTTTCCTGTGCTCGGGTGAGGCTGGCTTTATCACAGGTCAGAATATTATTATTGATGGGGGAATGACCAGGAAAATGATTTACGAGGCTTAATCAAATTCCCGCGGAATAGTGCCTGCAGTTTAATTGCTGTGTTCTATTATAGTTTTTTATCCTCCAGACTGACCACTGATACGTTTCCTGCCTTAGCTGAATATATTGGCTAAGGAAGCTGGAGGTGGAGGGTAGCTGTTCAGGCGGAGCTTTGGAAATTCAGGGATAGGAAGAGGGGGTAAAGCAGCTGAATTATGATTTTTCATCCTTCTTTTTCTCTTTCTTTACATCATCCAGCTCTTCCAGCCTGATGAAGCCCTGGCCAATGGCGTGCCTGGTAGCGGCTTCAGTATCTTTTACAAAAAGCATTTCGGTTCCAAGCGCCTGCATTTCGTCAATAATGGAGTAAACAAGCTGATCTCGTTCGGGCTTCGAAACATCGCGAATGTATACAGCCAGAATCCGGCCGGGATGCCTTTTAACCACTTCGAGGTAAATTTCAGGATCTTTTTGTCCGCTATCGCCCACCAGGAGAAAGGGTAAATTACCGGTATAGGTGAATATTTTTTGAATCTGGTCCATTTTGTGGTTTTTATGGCTGGAGCTGAAAAGGGTTTTAGCATCCAGGCCAATATCGCGCAGCATTAATGGGCCCGCAGGTATTTTTTGAATTTCAAGAAAATCCTCCAGCATGTCAAAAAGATTCCAGGGGCTGCTGGAAACATAGTACAGGGGATTTTTAATCGGGCTAAGCTGGCTGCCTTCGTGCAGTGCGCGGTAAAAGGCGGCAACCCCTTTAAACGGGAGCCTTGTTCTGGAATTATAGAGGAAGGTTTTTTGCATCATCCTTATAAAGCTGGTGGCCTCTGTTTGCAGCACCGTATCGTCTATATCTGAAATGATGCCGTATTCGGCTTTTTCCTGTGGAATAAGGATGCGGGCATCGGCTTTTACAGGGCCTTCATTATTTCCTATTTTATCCAGAACCACAAATTCCACCGGGTGCCAGACCTGGGTGTGGTCGAGATTAGCAGGCACCTGGAACTCGAATTCAAAATAGCCTTCCCGGTTGGTGATTGCTTCGTAGCGCTTTCCGTAAAACGCTGCCTGGATACGGACGCCAGGAATTTCAAAACTTTCGAACCGCCTGTACATGGCCTGGAGGTTCTGCCACCTGCTATCCTGGCTTCGTGCCGGCCGGATATTGCGTTTTTCCATCAGGCGTCCGGTAATATAAGCCTTTTGGTTGTTCCCTAAACCTATATAGGGTTGCAGCATTAATGGGCCAATCCGGTTAAATTCGCGTAAGTACGACCACCTAATTTTATCAAAACCCCGTTCAATTAAATATAAACCTTTTAGTAAGGCGCTGAGCATAGCTATTTTTAATGTAAGTGTTTAGACATAAATACATTAAACTGTTTGTCATGCCGACAACGGAGGCATCTTTCCAGGTATAATGCTTCCCAGATGTTTCTAACGAAGAAAGATCCTTCCGCGCGGCGTCCGCGTTCCTCAGGATGACACATCAAAATTAAGTTTATACTATTTCTGTCGAATTACTTATTATGAATTAATTGTCTACTATGTTTATAAGAACCCGCTTAGTTCACTGGCTAACCTTTAAGTTTGCAGCCGGCATTACGCTTTTCCCATTTGTCCTAATCGCCCCTAAAGTGCCTCTAAATCGCCGCCTGCTTATTCATGAGCGAATTCACCTGCGGCAGCAGGCAGAGCTGCTTATTCTCCCCTTTTACCTCCTTTACCTGTTGGAATACCTGCTGGGCCGCTTGCGAAAAAAAACGCATTACCAGGCTTACCGAAGCATAAGTTTCGAACGGGAAGCCTATGAGCATGATGGCAATACTTTTTACCTTAAGCAGCGCAAAGCATGGAGTTGGCTCAGGTATTTATAAAAGCTTATCGAGGCCTAACAGCTGGCTGATATCCGAAGGTTTTGAAAGATCCTCATGCATTTCTTTTTCAATGGAGTCAAGGGCATCGTGGCTAATAAGGTTTAACTCAAGGGCATGTTTGGCCGCTTCCAGGGAGTTTTGAACCAGGCGCATATCTATTCCCTGCTCCCCGATATAGCGGGCAATATCCTGCACCTCCCGGTCGCGTTGGTCGCTGGTTTTCGGGTGTACGTCCCTGATATAGATGGCTTTTATTCTGTCCGGAAACTCTTTAACGACTTCTTTATATATTTCGGGGTCTTTCTGGCCGCTATCGCCTATCAGGATAAAGGGTAAATCATGAAAGGAGGTGAGGATGTTTCTTATTTTCTCCAGTTTATGGCTGTTGTGGCTCCCCTGAATAAATTTATCCGGATCGACGCCTAACTCTCTCAGCAGAAAAACGCCTTTTGGAATGTTATTGATATTACAGAAATGGTCGAACATTTCATACAGGTGCCACGAAGAGCTGGAAACGTAAAACACAGGATTATGGCTTTCTTTATCCGGCCCGGCCTCCAGGGCGCGGTAAAAAGCGCCTACTCCCGCGAATGGTTTGCGGGTGCTGGCATTGCGAAGCAGCATGATACGCATTTTTTCAAGGAATTCTGTTGCCTTTGAAACGATAATGGTGTCGTCTAGGTCCGAAATAAGTCCGAACCTGCTGGAAGGGTGCCGGACCATAATTTCTCCTTCTACCTGAACCTCCTGTTGGTCATTATCATATTTATCGGGCAGGCGGAGCTGAATTTTAGCCCACTTTTCGTTCCCCAACCCGGGCATGTCTTTTTTTCTGAGATTAATTTCAAAGAAACCTTCATCGTTGCACTGGATGGTTTCTTTTAGCTGGTTAATCGTGTAGGAGAGGGTGGCCCGGGGAATTTCATCGCTTTCGAACTGGTAGTACAACTGGCGAAGGTTTTGCCAGACTGTGGCATCTTCAGCAGGGGTGCTAATTCCTTCTTCTTCAAGAACCCTTCCTTTCATATAAAGTCCCTGCTTGCTGGCATAGCCCCTATAGGCCTGAATGGTAAGAGGCTCAATCCAGTCCATCTTTTTCTTCAGGTTAAACTTTTGTTTATCGAACTCTTTCTCCAGTTGAGAGGTGTAGGTTAATATTTTCTTTTGCCAGCTTTCCATTCAATTCTTTTTCTAACTAAAAGTAAATGGAGCCTATTTTGTTTAACTCAATCGAATTGGTGGCATGGTAATTGATTGATTGTTAGTAGGTTGCGGGGAAGGATGAAACAAATTATGTAGCCTGAACGTATATTAACATTACCTGTTATTTTACTCTAAAAATTATGCGAAAGACAAAACTTAGTGCAGCCAGCGAAATAAGCATGGCTGATGCAGCAAAACAACTTATAGGAAAAGCAATGGCTATTTCGCCTGCTATCAGGAGTCTGCGGATTCTGGAAGATAAGCAGGTGCAAACGGCAAGTGCCCGCTATTATTTAAGAGCCCATGTGCGGAATCGCTCCTAATGCCTTTAGGCAGCCAGCGATTCTTCTATAGCCTCCAGAATTATTTGGCAGGCACTCCTTATTTCTTCCCGGCTAATAGTCAGGGGCGGGGCAATCCGCATGCTGTTGTTACAAAAGAGGAACCAGTCTGTTATTAGCCCTTTTTCCATAGCACAATCTATTACAGGTTTCAGCACCTCAAAAGACTCAAATTCGACCGCCATCATCAGGCCTTTTCTTCGGATTTGCCGAATGGCCGGGTGCTTTAACAATTCTTCGAACAAGGCGCCTTTTTCATTTGCAGTGGCATAAAGCTGTTGCTCCTGAATTAACCTGAGCGTGGCAAGAGAGGCAGCAGCACTTACCGGATGCCCCCCAAAAGTGGTTATATGACCCAGCATAGGGTTGTTGCGGAATACCCCCATCATTTCCTGTGAGGCCATAAAAGCCCCAATGGGCATTCCGCCTCCCATGCCTTTGGCGCTTAGCACAACATCCGGAATGATTCCATAATCTTCGAAAGCCCAGAAATGACCGGTTCGGCCAAAGCCTACCTGTATTTCATCTAAAATGAGCAATGCTCCTGTTTCGGTGCAGCGGTTACGTAGGGCGTGCAGGTATCCTGTATCTGGTAAACGTACGCCGGCCTCGCCCTGGATGGTTTCTACCAATACGGCAGCCGTTTGCTCACTTATTAAGGCCAGGTCCTCCGGCTTATTATAGTTAATATGTCGAACGCCCGGAAGGAGTGGGCGATAAGCCCTTTTGAAATTCTCATCTCCACTCATAGATAAGGAGCCTTGTGTAGAGCCGTGGTAAGAATTAAAGCAGCTTATTAATTCCGTACGGCCTGTATAGCGTTTGGCTAATTTTAAGGCCCCTTCCACCGCTTCTGTTCCGGAGTTAACCAGGTAGCAGCTGTTCAGCGGGGCAGGCAGGGAGTTGGTGAGCGCTTCTGCCAGCGCAACCTGAGGGCTTTGGACAAATTCGCCATATACCATTACGTGGAGGTATTTATCCAGCTGTTTTTGTATAGCTGCCAAAACTGCCGGATGCCGGTGCCCAACATTGCTCACTCCAATACCCGAAATCAGATCAAGGTAAGCTTTTCCTTCAGGGTTGTACAAATAAACACCTTCTGCTTTTTCTATTTCCAGCATGAGTGGAAAGTCAGAGGTTTGGGCCAGGTGGTTTAAAAAAAGTTGTCGCTGCGAAATCATAGTGCAAAGGTAGGGAATCCTGCTTAAAAAAACAGAGCAGGCCGCCTTTGCGTCCTCTACTGGTTTGTATCGAAATGGTTTAATTTCTTTAAACCAGGTTGATATGGTTTCACCAGTCGTTTCATGCCATCGAAGTATGAACCCGTGAGAAGCTATACTTGAAGGAAAATGCATAATACGTTTAATATCAGTTATTTGTGTTGGTTTATTTGAAGTCTTGCTTTTAGGTGGTTTAACAGTTTAAGATTTTTACCTCACAATTTGATGAGTTCTTTGTTATAGAGGGTATGACAGCCGTTAGATACAGAAAAATTTGGATTAAGTTTTTAGTTATTGTTTTCCTTGTGGTAGTAGGAATGGCTACTGTTTGGTATGCCTACCAGGCGTATGAGGCAAGGAGTGAACCACCTGAAGAACGAATAGAAGAAAAAATGATGCCGGGAGAAGAGGAAACGCTATAAAAAAAGCTGTTCCCAATAAGAGAACAGCTTTCAATGGAAGGTAAACTTTTACCTTTTATTTCTTTCTTTCAATAGCTTTTAAGGCAGCATCTACGATGCTCTGGCTGCTGAGGCCATATTTTTCCATAAGCTCTTCTCCAATGCCACTTTCGCCAAAAGTGTCGTTTACGCCTACCATTTCAAGTGGACTAGGGTAGTTTCTGCTCAGTGTTTGTGCCACGCTATCGCCTAAACCTCCGTTGAGCTGGTGCTCTTCGGCAGTTACAGCACATCCTGTTTTCTTTACACTATGCAATATAGCCTCTACATCGAGCGGTTTAATAGTGTGGATATTAATTACCTCGGCATTAATTCCTTTTTCTTCCAGCATGGCCTCTGCTTCTATGGCATTCCAAACCAGGTGGCCGGTGGCAAAAATGGTAACATCGCTTCCTTCAATCAGCTTAATGGCTTTGCCAATTTCAAATTTCTGGTCGGCTGGCATAAATACGGCACTTTCGGACGGCCAAAGCGCAGGTAAACCGGACCTTCGTATGCGGCAATGGCCATGGTTGCCGCTTTCGTCTGGTTGTAATCGCATGGATTGATTACGGTCATGTGCGGCATCATTTTCATCATGCCAATATCTTCCAGAATCTGGTGGGTGGCGCCGTCTTCGCCCAGGGTAAGGCCGGCATGTGAGGCACAAATTTTTACATTCTTGCCACTATAGGCAATAGACTGGCGAATCTGGTCATATACACGGCCGGTAGAGAAGTTGGCAAAAGTACCGGTAAAAGGAATTTTTCCGCCAATGGTCATACCCGGCTGCCATGCCCATCATGTTGGCTTCGGCAATACCTGTCTGGAAAAATCTCTCCGGAAATTCCTTTTGAAAGGCATCCATTTTAAGCGAGCCGGTCAGGTCCGCACAAAGGCCTACTACGTTTTCGTTCTTACGTGCTACTTCCAGCAAGCCTGCACCAAAGCCGGAACGGGTATCTTTTTTTTCGGTATACGTAAATTTGGTGGTCATTTGCCAAATAGGTTTATGTTGGTTGTTGCTCCTGGTTTTATTTTAAAGTCGCGTACCTTGGTAAACCTACTGCCCATTGCATTGCGGGCCCGGAATACCAGGCGGTAATTACCCGCTTGCAAAGCTAAGGAATTTACCGGGTTTTTGTCATTTAATTTATAAATAAGCTCCTGTGCCTTTCCTTCATTAAGTAGGTATATATCTCCAATACCAACAAAATCGGCCCGGATGTTGGCTATTCCCGGGGCGGTTATTTCTAATACTGTTTGTTTGCGAGGCTCAATTTTAACCCTATTAAAATAGGTGCGCGGGAGCGTGAGCACTTCAATGTCGTAGGTGCCTGCCAGGTACTTTTCGCTGCTCCCCATGCTTTGCACATGCAGGGTATTGTGTTTGCCCGCCTGCCTGATGATTGCCTGTACTCCCTGCCGGTACTCCTGGTGGTTTCGCTGGCTAAGCATAAGAGAGCCCTGTGGAGTTTTTACCTGAACAGCATTATGCTTTCCTGGCTGTAACGCAATGTTTTTCTTTATAACCGGCGGAATTGTATGTACCTGCAGGTCATAGGTAAGAATAGGTTCTACCTGCAGGGTGTCTGGCTTTTGCTGCCTGTCGCGGTAATGGACAAAGTTATACGCTACCTCTCCGGTAAAACTGTTTATAAAGCTAATGTTGAGGTCTGTTTCAGTCGGCAGGCCGCTTTCGTCCAGGAGTTCAACACTTAAGGTGGTTTTGGCAAGGCTTTGCTTTATCGCCGTATTCAGGGCGTTGCGAAACTGGGTAATACTGGAAGTGCCATAATAAATACCCATGCAGTCGAACTGTTCTTCAAAACCTTCTTCAGCACCAAGGGCAATAACGAATGGTTTCAGGAAAACCTGCTTTCGCTGCAGCGCCAGGGAAACTGCACATGGATTGCCCCCGCAGGATTCCACTCCATCGGTAATAATAATTACAATGTTACGCACATTGGGGGCAGGAGGAAAATCGTTCGCCGCCTGTTCGAGTGAATAGGCAATGGGCGTGGTGCCTTTTGGCTCCAGCTCCCGAAGCTTTTTTTTGATGAGGGAATAGTTGTTTGAACTGAAGGGAACTTCGAGGCGGGTATCTTTACAGTTTTGGTATCGGCTGGGGTAAAGATGCCCGTAAACCCGCAGGGCCAGTTCGATTTGAGTGTTCTCCTGCAGGGAATCGATGGTTTCAATAAGCAGTCTTTTGGCAATATCCATGCGGGTTTGGGGCCCTTCCCAGGAGGCAAGCATACTGCCGGAGGCATCGAGTAAAAATAGGATACGCGTTTTAGCAGGCACAGCCTGCTCATAGTTTTGCGCTATGGCAGGCTGTGAAAGCCATATCAGGCACAGAAGTCCAAAGAGTACTTTTGTGTTCACTTCATTGTTAATAGTCGCCGAGGGTTTCTTCCAGCTGGTTCAGGGCTGTTTTTAATTGTTCATCATCCGGTGCAACCCCGTGCCACTTATGAGAGCCTTCCATAAAGTCCACGCCACTTCCCATTTCGGTCTGCATAAGTATCATTACAGGCTTGCCTTTGCCGGCAAGAGCTCTGGCATAGTTTAGCTGCTTAATTACATCTTCGATGTCGTTTCCATGGCAGGTAGTAACGGTCCAGCCGAAGGCTTCCCATTTTTTGCCTAAGTCTTCCAGGTTCATCACGTCCTGTACGCGGCCATCGATTTGCTGGTTGTTGCAGTCAATGGTAGCAATTACATTGTCTACCTTGTGGTGGGCTGCATACATTGCTGCTTCCCAAATCTGGCCTTCCTGTTGCTCTCCGTCGCCCATAAGTACATAAACGAAATGTTTGGTGTCGCCAATGGCCTTTTTAGTTTGTGCGGCACCAATGGCTACCGACAACCCCTGGCCTAAAGAGCCGGAGGCAATACGAATGCCGGGCAGGTTTTCTTCGGGGGTAGGGTGGCCCTGCAGGCGGCTGTTAATTTTACGGAAGGTTCCCAGTTCTTTCGTGTCAAAAAAACCGCGGCGGGCCAGGGTGCTGTACCATACCGGTGAAATGTGCCCGTTGCTGAGGAAAAAAAGATCTTCTCCCTCGCCATTCATCTGGAAATCAGTATGGATATCCATTACATGGAAATACAGGGCAGTAAGATAGTCGGTGCAGCCAAGGGAGCCTCCGGGGTGGCCGGATTGCGCACCGTGTACCATGCGGAGAATATCGCGGCGTATTTGGGTAGCCATTTTTCTTAGCTCCGGAATGTTAGCTTGTTTTACAGTCATGGGGACGATTAATTAAGAATTTGAGCAGTATGGTCTTTGGTTTTTACTTTCCTGATGATGTCTTCAATATTGCCTTCTTCATCGATAATAAAGGTGGTGCGTAGGGTGCCCATGTATTTGCGGCCGTACATATTCTTTTCCTTCCACACATCGTATTTCTCGTGTATGCTTTTGTCTTCGTCGGCAATTAGGGGAAAAGGGAGGCTTTGTTTTTCAATAAATTTGCGGTGGGAGGCTTCACTGTCCGAGCTTATTCCCAGCACTACGTAGCCCTGCTTTTGCAATTCCGGGTAATTATCGCGCAGGTTGCAGGCCTGGGCAGTACAGCCGGGCGTCTGGTCTTTCGGGTAAAAGTACAGAACTACTTTTTTACCACGGAAGCTACTTAGCGAAATTTCGTTCCCGTCCTGATCCCTGCCGGTAAATTCCGGTGCCTTTTGCCCTTTTTCAAGTTCCATCAGTTTTATATTTTGGTTGAGTAAATATTCTCATTTCCAGCCTGATCCTTTACTCTAATTTCCACAGGACCCTTAAAAGGTTTTCTATTCTCAAGTTTTTCAGACCAGATTACCTGCCGCTTATAATCATAGTTCATAAGCACCCATTCGCCATTTACATAAGCTTCTATACTGTTTATGCCCGAAAGGTTGTCCCAGATTCTGAAAGAAAGGCTGCTGCCATTTACCCGAACAGGGCGCACTTCCGGCGGTACCGTATCGGTCAAAATCGTATATTCTCCCAGGCTCCTGGTGCGGAAGCTCAATTTGTTGCCTTCCCAGCTGCCCCCTTCCCATCCATAGCGTCCATTCCCCGAATAGCTGTAAGCATGGGTGCGGCCTTTATCGGCGTACTCCTGCTGTGCCTTTAACTTTATTTGCATACTGGACTGCATCGGGTGCAAATCTTCATCTATCTTAAAAATTTCCAGCTCGCCCTCCTGGCGATAATCTGTTTGCAAATATAGGGTATCGAACAATGAGTTTCCAGGAAAATGTAAATCCATATGGGGCAGATAAAGGTTGTACTCATTGGTGGAAGGCACCATTGCCCTGAAGTTGAAGTATTGTGTTTCTTCACAGGCATTTACCGAATCCGGAAGCCCGGCCCTTAAATCCCAGAGATAGACGGCTCGTTTATCTTCCAGGTAAGCAGGAGCCAGCTCATACTCCATGCGGTTTGCGTATACAGAAGCAATCTTGCTGGAATTTTCTTTTAATGGAGCATAAAATTTAAGGGTATTGTGCTGTACTTCGGGTTCTTTTAAACTGGAGAGGGCCTTGTATGGCGTGTCCAGGATAGCCTGTGGCTGGGTAGCTTTTAACTGGAATGAAACCAGCCGCTGGTTGCCATAGGTATCCGAAAGCTTTATCTGCACATTGTATAGGGAGTCTGCTTCTTTGGCTACTATTGCGCCTTTGTCTTTATTGAGCTCATAAAAACCGAGTTCGTTGCCGTCGGCCAGGTAAAGGCGAACATATTTATCGCCGGTTCTTTTACGGGTGGCATAATCCATATGCACCTCAATATGCCTGGTTTGAGCAAATGAAAACTTATCCAGTCGGTGAGTGTAAACTTCCTGGTCGTTTACCTTTAGCTCCAGGCAGGGGTACCCATTTGAGTTGCTGGCTCCATTTAATTTATCATAGGCTTCTATTTCAATGCCAATTTTCCCCCAAACGGGTATGGGTTCATTAAGGGTATAGGTGCTGCCGTTTAGAGTTGGCTTAAATTCAAACCTGCCAAACTGCTGATTTACCCTGCTGCCGGTGGTAAGCGATTTTACAGCAATGCCATGCACATAGGGCGCGATGTCGTCTTTTATTTCAGCAAACCCATAGGTGAGGGGATTTAGCACATCCTGGCGGGCATCGCGCACTTCGAAGTGAAGGTGGGGGCCGCCGGAAGACCCGCTGTTGCCGCTAAGTGCAATTACATCGCCTCTTTTATAGCTAAACTGGTCTTTTTCAGGAAAAAGCTCTATTTCAAATGTTTTTTGCTGATACTGCATCTGGCGTACATAGGCCGCCAGGCTGTCTTCCAGGCTCTCCAGGTGAGCATAAACAGTAGTTGTACCGTTCGGGTGGGCCATATAAAGGGCATTGCCATAGCCGGTACCTGAAATTTTTATCCGGCTAATATAGCCATCGGCAGCGGCATGCACCGGAACACCGGTTACGCCACCGGTTTTAATGTCGAGCCCGCCGTGGAAGTGGTGGGGGCGCAGCTCTCCCATAGTGCCGGCCAGGTAATTGACCTCGCCCGGGTTTATAGGGAAAAGATAATAACCTTTTACAATCGGGTTCTGCTGTGCATAGGAAACCCAGCCTGTAAAACAAAATACAAGGGTTAAGAACAGGAATTTATTTAACTTCAAAATCTAATAAGGTTTGATTTTCAATTGTAGCGGTAAGGCGGTCGCCAATTTTAACAGAGCCCACACCTTCGGGAGTTCCGGTAAAGATCAGATCGCCTTTCTTTAACGTAAAAAACTGAGATAAGTATGCTATTTGATAATCAAAACTATAGATCATTTGTTTTGTATTGCCCTGCTGGCGGGTTTCTCCATTTATTTGCAGGGAGAAGTTAATGTTCTGTAAATCAGCAAAATTGCTTAGGGGGAGCATTTCAGAAACAGGAGCCGACCCATTGAACCCTTTTGCCAGTGCCCAGGGAAGGCCTTTTTGTTTTGCTTTGCTTTGTAAGTCGCGGGCGGTAAAGTCAATTCCAATACCCAGCTGGTCATAATATTTATGGGCAAATTTCTCATCAATGTTCTTTCCTTCCCGACTAATGCGAATGACTATTTCTACCTCATGGTGAATATCCTGCGAAAATTCAGGATAGTAAAATGGGGCATTATTTTTTAGAAGGGCCGTGTCTGGTTTAAAAAATATCACCGGGTCTTCAGGACGCTCATTTCCAAGCTCTTTGATGTGCTCAGCATAGTTTCTGCCGATACCGAAAATCTTCATTGGCAAATTATTTGTAGTAGAATTTATGTAAGTGCTTAGACATAAATACATTAAACTGTTTGTCATGCCGACAACGGAGGCATCTTTCCAAGTATAATGCTTCCCAGATGTTTCTAACGAAGAAAGATCCTTCCGCGCGGCGTCCGCGTTCCTCAGGATGACACATCAAAATTAAGTTTATACTATTTCTGTCGAATTACTTAGCTACAAATAAGCTAAAAGATATGGGGATTTCAAACTATAGGGTTCAAAGGCATTAAACAATTTTAACTACTTCGTTATTTTAATTAGAAATCAACTTTAAAATGAACAGTAAAATGCAAGCTATTTTTAGATATTGGAAAAAGCAGCTGCTAAGCGCAGGGCTGATAGCAGGGCTGCTTATCACAGAGAGTTGTTCCACGGTTCCTTTAACCGGCCGCAGGCAGTTGTCTCTGGTGCCGGCATCAGAAATCAATGCCATGAGCTTTCAGCAATATGAGCAGGTACTGGATACCAGTCGTATATCGACCAACGAAGAGTGGAAAAACATGGTCCATTCTGCCGGGCGTAGAATTTCAAAAGCAGTAGAAGCGTATATGCGTGAAATAGGAGAAAGCGATAATGTTGAGGGTTTCAAGTGGGAATTTAATTTACTGGCAGAAGATATTGTTAATGCCTGGGCCATGCCGGGAGGTAAAGTAGCTTTTTATGAAGGGATTATGCCCATTGCGCAAAATGAAACAGGGGTTGCCGTTGTAATGGGGCACGAAATTGCACACGCCATTGCCAATCATGGCGCAGAGCGGATGTCTTTAGGCCTGGCGCAACAACTTGGAGGGGCCACTTTGCAGGCGGCTCTTTCGCAGCAACCACAGCTTACGCAGCAGCTGGCTATGACTGCCTTTGGAGTAGGAAGCCAGGTTGGGGTTCAGTTGCCTTACAGCAGGGAGCACGAGTCGGAAGCCGATCGCCTCGGACTTATGTTTATGGCAAAGGCGGGTTACGATCCAAGGGAGGCCCCCGACTTCTGGCAACGGATGCAGGCAAAAGATTCGGGTCCGCGTCCGCCAGAGTTTCTTTCTACCCACCCGAACCCGGATACAAGAATAAGGAAACTGAATAAATATATGGACGAAGCCGTTGAGCTTTACCAGCAGAACCGCCGTTAATGGCTCGATTTAAAGGAAAAGACAAAAGCAGGAAATTCTTCCTGCTTTTGTCTTTTATAAGGTTTTTTCAAATTAAGAATACTGCTAGTTGACCAGGTTTTTAGCACTGGAAAGGGTTCGGAGTAAACGACGGACTTCCTTGAATGATTGTGCCCGGTATTCGGCAATAGAAGGGGCACCACCCACTTTAATGGTGAGGGCATGCTCGGGCATTACCTTAAAAGTGTCTTCGTCGGTCCAGTCGTCGCCAAAGCTAATAATGAAGTCGGAATTCTGGTATTTCTCCAGCCAGCGTGCGGCAGCCTTTCCTTTGTTTACTTCCAGGCTTTTTACTTCCACGATGCTGTCGCCATCAAGTACCTGCAAATTCATGTTGGGTGCCAGGTACTTCATATGGCTGGTAAGTTCCCGCATCCTCAGCTCCCCTAAGCCGGTTTCTACCCGGCGGTAGTGCCAAACCAGGGAATAATCTTTTTCTTCCAGGAAGGAGCCAGGGGTCCGGCCAACGTAATCTTCCAGTATAGGCCGTATTTCGTACTTCCAGCGATTTTCAATTTTATCGATTAGCTGAAACTCTTCACCCGCTTCTTTTAGCCATACGCCATGTTCCGCCACCAGGTCAATGGGGAGGTGGCCCAGCCAGCGCTGGAGGGTATCCTTGTCGCGGCTGCTAATAATAACTATCCGGTTTTTGCTGTCCTGCGCAAGCGATTTCAGAATCTGCAGAAGCTCTTTGTCCGGCCCGGCAGAAGAAGGGTCGTCGGTATGCGGGCTAAGCGTACCATCGTAATCGGCCATTATCAGGCGTTGAGTTGCCTGGCCATAGCGCTCATTTATTTCCTCTACAATCTGCTCATCGATTAATTGGGTAGAAAGCCTTTCCTGTTTGTCTTTTATGTAGTGCAGGCGTTCCATAAAAATTTTCACCCAATGGTGAATGTTGTATTTCTTCAGGCTATGCTGCATATTTTCAATGCGCCGGGCCTGCTCAGCAGCCGGCATTATTAAGGCGCTGTTTATGGCCTCCACCATCTGGTCTACATCATTCGGGTTGATAAGAATGCTGTCGAGCAGCTCCTTGGAGGCGCCTGCCATTTCGCTAAGTACCAGCACCCCGGTTTTATCCAGCCTGCTTGCAATGTATTCCTTTGCTACGAGGTTCATTCCATCGCGCATTGGGGTTACTAGCCCAACATCGGCCATCCGGTAAAAGGCCGAGAGCGCATTAAGCGGAAAGGAGCGGTAAAAATAATGAACAGGTGTCCAGCTTAGGCGACCAAACTGCCCGTTTATTCGCCCTACCAGCTCATCTATTTCTTCTTTAAGTTCTTTGTAGCGGCCTACCTGGTCGCGCGAAGGAACCACTACCATCAGTAGCGATACTTTCCCTTTCCAGTTCGGATATTTCCGAAGAAACTCTTCAAATGCCTGCAGGCGGTTTGGGATTCCTTTAGAATAATCAAGGCGGTCGATGCTCAATATGAGCCGGGTTTCGCCAATAGAAGTCCGGTAGCGAACTTCCCGTTTAAGGGTATCGGCTGAGCCTGCAGTTTCATTGTATTTGTCGTAGTCGATGCCCATCGGGAAAGCATCTACCAGTACCTTTCGGCTGCCAACATCCAGCTGCCCGTTTGTGTGGGAGAGGGAAACAATCCGGTTAACGGAGCTCAGGAAGTGCCGCATGTCATCGTAGGTGTGGAAACCAATAAGGTCGGCACCTAACAGGCCATTGATGAGCTCTTTTCTCCAGGGGAGCAGGCGAAAAACTTCGTAAGAAGGGAAGGGGATGTGGAGGAAAAAGCCGATGCTGCTTTCAGGAAGTTTATAGCGAACCAGCTGGGGTAAAATGAGTAGCTGGTAATCATGAATCCAGATGGTGTCGCCCGGTTCGGCTACTTTTATTATTTCTTTACAGAACTTCTGGTTTACGCTTACATAGGCTTCCCACAGGGGTTGCTCATGAATGGCGTAGTTGTTAAAGTAGTGAAAGGTTGGCCACAGGGTTTCGTTGCTAAAACCTTCATAATAATCCCGTATTTCATCTTCAGTAAGAAATACCGGGCGCATATTATTACCCTTCAGGTCATTTACTATTTTTTCTTTTGTTGATTTGTTTTCGACATACAAGCCGGGCCAGCCAATCCATACGTTTTCACCTTCCTTGTAAATAGAACCCAGGCCGGTAGCCAGGCCTCCCTCACTGGTCTGGTAATTGAGATCGTTATTAACCTTCTGAATCTTAACAGGTAGCCTGTTTGAAACAATAATAGTTTTTGCCATTATAAAAGATAATTAAAAAATCAGTTTTTTAAAAGGGGACAAAAAAAGCAGCCTTACCACCACAAGCTGCTCTTCCCCATTTTAGTCAATATTTAAATAAATTCTTGCCATAAAACAACAAATTAATAAAAATTAAAATGCTTTATTAAAGCCTTTGAGCCTAAGTTCGGTAAGTTTCTTTTTCGTGTCAAGCGGAAACTCTCCACGCATCATCCAGTCATAAAAATGGGGTTCTTCCTTTAAGACGTCCAGGACCGGGCGGTGGCGGTGCTTACCAAAATTAAAAACTTCGACCCCGTCCTGGTTATATACGAACCTGCCAGCCAGGTCGACCATTTGATTATTAAAAAGTTTGTGTAATTGTTCCACCTCTTTTTTAATAATACCAAGCTCGTTGCCATTATTGTCAATAACAGTTTGGCCTTCATATCGTTTTATCTGGGCCAAAATAACCTCCACGGTAGCCTTGGTGTCGGCTACTGCACTATGGGCATCCTCCAAATCTTTATCGCAGTAAAACTTATAAGCAGCCGAGAGGGTACGCTTCTCCATCATGTGGAAAATTTTTTGCGCATCGATGTATTGACGGTTTTTAAGGTCGAAGTCTATATCGCACCGTAAAAACTCTTCCACCAGCAATGGTATGTCGAATTTTACATGGTTAAAGCCTCCCAAATCGCAGCCTTTTAATACCTGGTTAATTTTGGGAGCCACCTCACCAAAGGTGGGCTCGTCTTTTACGTCCTTATCGTATAAGCCATGCACCAAACTGGCCTCGGCGGTAATAGGGATGGTCGGGTTTACCCTGTACGTATATTCTTCGCTTTTGCTATCGGGCAGTAGCTTGATGATGCAAATTTCAATGATCCTGTCGCGGCAAACATTTGGGCCGGTAGCTTCAATATCAAACACGGCGAGCGGCTTTTTTAATTTCAGGTTCAGGCTTGTTAAATCTTCAAGCAGTTGGTTTCCCTTCATAGCAATATCCCTTCAGGGCTGGTTTTTTTGTATCAGCCAACCAGGCCCTTTTTAATTTAGTTCAACTTAAATAAGTTCGTTTGCAAGCTTTTCCAGATCGATGCCCCCGAACTGGGCAGAGCTCATCAACAGCAAGTTGCTGTTTTCAAATGATTGCTCCTTCAGAAACTGTTCTAAGTCGGCTGAACTGGTAAAAACTTTCAGATTAGGCTGGTCAAATGCTTTTTTTACATCTTCTTCGCTTATAGGAGCCAGCCTTTTTTGTTCTACTACCTGCGGATTGAAATAAACCACCGGCGTGTCGGCAGCCGCAAAGCTTTGCTGGTACTGCGGCAGAAAATCTTTGTTGAGGCTGCTAAAAGTGTGCAGCTCCAGGCAGGCAACTAATTTCCGCTTTGGATACTGGTCCTTCATGGCTTTTACTGTGGCTTCAAGCTTAGAGGGAGCATGGGCAAAATCGCGGTAAATAATGGTTTTTTCATTCTTTTTTAGCAGTTGCATGCGCTTGGCCGCTCCTTTAAAGGTAGGCAGGGCATCGTAAAACTGCTGGTCGGAAAGGCCAATGCGCTTGCACAACTGGTAAGCCCCGTTAATATTCTGGAGGTTATGGTTTCCAAAAATTTGTATGGCCACCTCGCCTACAGGGGTACTCAGGTAAACCTGGCCGTCTTTTACCTTGTGCTTATGGGTCGTGTACATAAACGTGTTTACATCTTCCCGCTGCTTATTGCCTATAATGGTGGCAATGTTATCATCCTCACTAATTACGAGCGTTCCTCCTTTTGGAGTAGCATCTGCAAACAACTCAAATTGCTTTACATAAGCTTCTTCGGTAGGGAAAACATTCATATGGTCCCAGGCAATGCCACTAATGAGGCCGATATGGTGGTGGTAGTTAAGTATTTTCGGGGTGTTATCCAGGGGCGAAGAGGTGTATTCATCTCCCTCAATAACTATAATAGGAGCATCGGACAGTTTAACCATACCGTCGAAACCTTCAAGTTCTGCCCCCACGAGGTAGTCAAATGCCCGCTTGTTATAGTTTAATACATGCAGAATAATAGAAGTAATGGTTGTTTTGCCGTGGCTTCCGGCAATCACAATCCGTTGCTTGTTCTGACTGTGCTGGTAAATGTATTCAGGGAACGAATAAATTTTCAGGCCAAATTCCTGGGCTTTCTTGAGCTCGGGGTTATCTGCCCGGGCATGCATGCCTAGCACAACGGCATCGAGTTTATCATGAATTTTGGCGGTATCCCAGCCTTCTTTGGCAGGCAATAGGCCGTGCGCCTGCAGGTTGCTGCGTGAGGGATCGAAAAATCCATCGTCCGAGCCGGTAATGTTGTTTCCCTGTTTTTTTAATGCAATTGCCAGGTGGTGCATTACGCTGCCGCCAATGGCTATAAAATGTATGTTCTGACTGGTTTTATTCATGAATCGATAAAGTTGAGTATCCAAAGTTAGAATAAAATGAGCTCAGGGCAAATAATATATTTTAGTAATGTGCATAATATGTGGACAAGTTTAGCTTAAGAATGATAATTTTGCTTCATGGAATACGGAAAAGGGACAGCAAATAAACGCTCAGGTTTTGAAAAGGCCAATGGTTCGCAGGAGCCCGGGGCGTTGATGGGAAAACTTCCTCCTCAGGCTACTGATTTGGAAGAAGCGGTATTAGGTGCTTTGATGCTGGAAAAGGATGCCATGGTTACGGTAATTGATATTCTGAAGCCCGATAGCTTTTATAAGGATCAGCACAAGGTAATTTATGAAGCCATCGTTGATCTATTCAACCAGTCAGAGCCGGTCGATCTGCTTACCGTTTCGAATAAACTCCGGAAGTGGGGCAAACTCGAATTCGCAGGGGGGCCTTTTTATATTACCGAGCTTACCACCCGGGTAAACTCTGCCGCCAACATAGAATTTCACGCCCGTATTATTTCCGAAATGGCCATTAAGCGGAAGCTCATCCGCATTTCAGGAGAAATTCAGCGCGATGCTTACGAAGACTCCAACGACGTTTTCGAATTGCTGGATCGCACCGAAGCGGCTCTGTTTGAAGTCTCAGAATCCAACATCCGGAAGAACTACTCCGACATGCGCTCCATTATGCGCGATGCCATTAACGAGCTGGAGGCTAAAAAAGGACAGACCGACGGGCTTACCGGGGTTCCAAGCGGCTTTAGTGCGCTGGACCGGGTTACTTCCGGCTGGCAAAAGTCCGACCTTGTAATTATTGCTGCCCGTCCTGCCATGGGTAAAACAGCCTTCGTAGTATCGGCTATGCGAAATGCTGCGGTGGAGTTTGGGAAAGGGGTGGCTATTTTCTCCCTGGAGATGTCGGCGGTGCAGCTGGTAAACAGGATGATATCGGCAGAAGCAGAGCTGGAAAGTGAAAAAATTAAAAAAGGGAACCTGGCCGATTACGAATGGGAGCAGCTGGTGCATAAAACCGCCAGCCTTACAGAGGCGCCCTATTTTTATTGACGATACGCCGGCGCTTTCGGTACTGGAGCTCCGTGCAAAATGTCGCCGCCTGAAAGCCCAGCACGATATACAGCTAATTATTATCGACTACCTGCAGCTGATGTCGGGCGATAACAGCAAAGGTGGTGGCGGTAAGGGGAACCGTGAACAGGAAATTGCTTCGATTTCGCGGGCACTCAAGAACATTGCCAAGGAACTCAACGTGCCGGTTATTGCGCTCTCCCAGCTTAGCCGTGCGGTGGAAACCCGTGGTGGCGATAAGCGACCGATGCTGTCCGACCTTCGTGAATCGGGTTCTATCGAGCAGGATGCCGACATGGTAATGTTCCTTTACCGGCCGGAATATTACGGAATAATGGAAAGCGAAGAAGGAATGCCGTTGCAGGGGGTGGGTGAGGTAATTATAGCCAAGCACCGAAATGGTGGCCTCGATACCGTTCAGCTTAAATTTATTGGTAAATATACCCGCTTTACCGACCTCGACGGGCAGGGGCCTACGAGTGTGGGAGGCTTGTCTGGCTTTACACCTGTTAGCTCTTTGGGCGGTGGTTCAGGTGGTGCCATTACCATGGGCAGTAAGCTAAACGACGATGGCAAAGGCAAAGAAGGAGGCAGTGGCTTTGGTTATGCCAGCTTCCCCGAAGATGATAACGCTCCTTTTTAAATAAGCAGAAAAAAATAAAGGGCCAAACTGACCCTTTTTCAGGAATAAATGACGGAAAAACAAGCCAACAATCCGCTGCATGGCGTAACCCTTGAAGCTATTCTCAATCAGCTGGTTGCCCATTTCGGCTGGAACCAGCTGGGGCAGATCATCCCTATTAACTGTTTTAACAATGATCCGAGCATAAAATCAAGTCTGAAGTTTCTTCGCAAAACGCCCTGGGCCCGAAAGAAAGTCGAAGACTTATATATAGAATTGGTTAACAGGAATGGTTGAGTCCCTTTAGTACCATTTTAAATTTTAAGAACGGCTGCCTTATTGCAAGGCAGCCGTTTCTGTTAAATCAAGTTCAGGCTGGCTGGCCTCAGGCTTCATATCTGAAGGCCTTCGTTGTACTGTAAAGGTGCCTTTAACCCGTGTAGAAACTGTAAAATACGGGACCCAAATGGCCGCACTGATTATGGTCCGTACAAGTTCGGAGTACACTTCCCTCATATCAGCAGCAGGAAGAAGGTCCAGCGATTCTATCAGCGCAGTTTCCGATAGTAAAAAAACTGCTTTATAAATAAGAAAAGCTTTCATCAGCATAGGAAAGCTGGTTCTACGATTAAAGAGGAGAATTAAAAGTAAAACCGCAAAAACCACTAAGCTAAGATTAAAGGCCAGTTCGGTTAAGAGGGTAATTCCAAAGGCCGGGTTGTACCAGGGAGAATCGGGCGTTAAAAAGTTGTGTATAAGGTTTTTGTCAAAATAATCCCACGACACAGTTTGTATAAGCACTAACAGGGGGGTGGAAATGAGCCCCAGCATTGGTAAAAATAGCCAGCCGCCAATTTCAAAATAAACGGTTTCTAAGCTCTTTCGAGGCGGATCATAATTCAGGTACATTTTTACCGCTGCAAATACAGCTCCAAATACAGCAAGAATGGCAAAGAGGAGTACGGGGGTACTTAACTCCTTACCCACGGTTTCCCGGTTAAAATAATTTATCTGGTAGCCCAGCTCACCCTGTGCCTTTTCGAGGTCTTTCAGGTAGTTGGCCATGTCGGCCGGAGGTACATGATCCTTTAACAGCTCATAGCTATAAAAGAGGTTTATTATGTTGTCCTCGGAGCTTATCTTACTTTTGAAGCGGAAATAATCATTTTCAATTATTTTTTCTTCATTCGAAATGGGCCAGGGCTCCGGCAGTTCCACTACAAGCTTTTCTTCAATTGATAGAGGATAGTTCAGGGACAGGGGCATCTTTCGGAGTTTCTTATCCGGCTTTTGCAGGAAATCATTGATGTAAAGCGGGTAGAAGTTGGCATTCAGCTGTTTCTCACTTTCGTCGGCGGCCTCCCATATTTCCCGAATCAGGTAATTTTCCTCTGTTTCCAGCTGCGAAACTTCATCTCTAACGACAAGGGGCTTTTTACTTTCGATAGAAGGGTACTGGCTGGCATAATAGTTCAGGTATCCTTCTTCTATTTCTTTTATGTTTCGTCCCTTAAACATGGAGCGCTGGTTGTCGGCCTCATAACCTTTAAACCTGCTGATGATAGAGAAGGTGCTGGGCTCTCCCTTGAACTTTATATCATAATATTCAATAATTTCTCTTTTGTCGATTTGGTAGCGCGGCACGGAAGCAAGACTTTTTTGATCTTTTTGCAGTACAAGCGCATTGTCGTATTGGGGGAAAACAGTCGTGTTATAGCTGCCGCCCTGGTGGGTAAGTGTAGGGTCGAACCAGAGGATGGTGTCGTTTAACTGAACCTGCACTACACAGTGGTTAAAGGCCGAAGGGGAGGGGAGCAGCTCTTTGAGAGCCGCGCGTTTGTTCGTGTTTACCAGCGCAGGCGCTGCGGGAACTCCAATTTCATCGAGTAAGGCGCAAAAAAGCAGCGACTTGTCTTTACAGTCGCCAAACTTCTGGTTGAGTACCTCCTGGGGTGCGTGTGGCTTATAAGCGCTTATGCCATTCTCCAGGCCGAGGTAACGAATTTCGTTTTGTACAAAATTCAACAACTTTTTAACCTGCTCTTCTTTGCTGTCGCTGGTTCCAAAAAGCTTTTGAGACAGCTTCTTAAAGTCGGCCGGGGCAACCTGGTTCTGTATAGTATAGTGGGGAAGAACCAAATCGACCACTTCCTGCCAGCTGCCAAATTCGCTTACCAGGGTAGTAGGCGTTGGGTCATACCAGGCCGGGGTTGCGGCATCAAATAAAAGAGCGGTGGTTTTTTGAGCCAGCCAGCTATAGGTAGTTAAACCATTCAGGTCTTTCTTGCTGGTTTCGGGAGTGCTCCCAAGGCTCCTGATGTGTAATTTCCTTTGTTTGGAGGCCAGTATCCTGTAGGCAATGGTTTCTACAGGAACCTGAAACTGCCAGTAGAATTCCTGTGCAAAACGGCCTTCATAAATAGGATTGTTTCCTTTTATCGAGAAACTGTATTCAATAATATCCCCTTTGCGTATATCCTTCAGGTTAATGCTGGCTGTAAGGCGCCCATCATATATATGGGTTTCAGCTCCTGTTTCCCTTTGCATCAACTGGATGTCTTCACTATTCAGCTGGTTCATCCTTTTCCCATTCCGGATAACGGAAAGGCTATGAAAAGAAAGTGACTGATACGAAGGATCAAAGGCTATGGCAATCGTTGAGAGTTCCTGCAAGCCGCTTTCATTAATAACAACGGCCGCAAAATGTCCATAATAAACCTCCTCTTCCAGGTGGTACTGTTTGTTAACCAGGAGCTGATAATAGCCACCGGAAACCTCCTCTTCCTGTATTTCAGGATTTTGGGGGTAGGAGACTTCAGTGGCCCAAACTGGCTTTGGGGTGAGTTTGATTTCCGGATTTCGATTTTGTGCACTGGAATAAAACCAAACAAAGCACAGGATTAGGGAGAGAAAACCTGTTTTCTTCATAACTATTCTGATTGAGGGATATTGTGGCTGTTCACTTGCCACGCCTGAAAGGCTCTTTTTTAATCTGCCTAAAACTAAATCTTTTGTTCTAAAAATCGCCCAGTTTTTTCTTTTAATTGTTGAGGTGTAAGTTTTTATACCATTACAGCAGATTATAAAAGGCCCAATTTGGTCAGTTATGCATTTCTCTACCTTTTTACTTTGGGATGGTAAAATGTTTTTCTTCATGCTGGTCTGGCGCAAAATGAAAATAATAGCGGCCTGGAGCCTGTTTTTCTCCTCTTTAAACTTCCTGATGGGAAAAGCGCTAAGCCTGCAACTGCTTCCTGCTTTTTAATTAAGGATGCAGTGACGAAATAATCAGGCATAACAGTTTTGCCATTGTCGGGCTGGGAAAATTTCCTTTTTTTGCCAGGCCGGGCTGTATTTACATTTTAGCTGGAAAGAAACGCACGACATCCGACGAAGGAACCACCTATTGTTCCACGAAAGATATTTTGTATTTTTACTGGCAGCCATCGGGCGTATTAATTTTTTTTGAACCATATTTTTACCCATGAAAGCACTTACCCTCACCGATTCAGGAACTATAGCCATTATAGAAAAAGACAAACCGCAGCCAAAAGCAGGAGAGGTCCTTGTGCGGATCCAGGCGGCTGCCTTAAATCATCGCGACCAGTGGATTAGAGAAGGGAAATACCCCGGCATAAAGATTGGGGTAACTTTAGGCTCCGACGGGGCCGGGGTGGTGGAGGAAGTGGCTGATGGGGTAAACCAGGATTGGCTGGGTAAGGAGGTAATTATCAATCCTAATATGAACTGGGGCGATAATCCTGCCGTGCAATCGGCCGACTACAAAATTTTGGGCATGCCAGTCGACGGAACTTTTGCAGAATACATTTGCGTGAAAGCCGACCGTTTAGCAGAAAAACCGGCCCATTTAACCATAGCACAGGCAGCGGCGCTGCCGCTGGGAGGCTTAACTGCTTTCCGGGCATTATTTACCAATGGTGGATTGCAAAAAGGGGAAAAGGTACTAGTGAATGGTGTTGGCGGAGGCGTGGCCCAGTTTGCTTTCCAATTTGCTTTGGCTGCCGGGGCCGATGTTTGGGTTACTTCCGGAAGCGATGAGAAGGTTTCCTTTGCCATTGAGCAGGGGGCAATGTGCGGCTTTAATTATAAGGAAGAAAACTGGCACAAGGGGGCAAAAAGAACGAGTGAAGGTTTTAACCTCATTATCGATAGTGCAGGAGGCGATCAGCTGAACCAATTAATAGATACCCTTCTTCCTGCAGGAAGGCTGGTTTTTTACGGCGCCACTACCGGGGTTCCGTCAAAGTTAAGTCTGCACAAGCTTTTCTGGATGCAGGCGCGGCTGCAGGGCTCTACCATGGGCAACGATGAGGAGTTTCAGGAAATGATTCGCTTTGTTTCGGATCACAGGCTGGAGCCTTTTATGGAAGAGCCCCTTCCGTTTACAAAAATAAAAGATGCCCTGGATGCAATGCAGGATGGCCGGCAGTTTGGTAAACTGGTGGTGTTAATAGATTAATTTGCTAATGCATTGGTGTGCTAAAGGGGCAGGGGTAAGATAGTGGCTGGCCTGGGTATTTCTTTGTTTGGGGAATAAAATATCCTTAGCGAATAAACGAAAAGCACTTTGCGAGAGACCATCAGGAACGCAGAAAAACAATTTTGCCCAGCTGAACCTCCCTATCAGCCCATCAGCCCATCAGCCCATCAGCCCATTAATCTTCGTCCTGTTCGAACTGCCAGTTTGTGTAGGCGCCTTTTAATTCGCGCAAGGCATGGGTATCTCCTGCTTCCTGGGCAACCTGAATTCCCTTTTGGTAAGTGGCGTCCGCTTTTTCCTGCAGCTTAAGTTCGGCATACAGGGCGGCAGCATGGTAATAGGTTGGAACATAAGCGGGATGTTCCTCGAGTAACTGTTCGAAATACGCAAGGGCAGTTTGAGGTTCTTCCTGGCTATATTCTGTAGCCAGGGCGTACAGGAGAAAAGGATCGGTTGGGTCGTCGGCCAGGAATTTTTTTAGTTGTAAAATACGCTCTGCATGCATAACATTTTTGTTCTATTTTGATTTTTTCTGTAATTCCGTAACTTCGGGGCAAATTTAAGGTTATATTTTCGCAATCATTACAAATTTTTAATTCATATGAAGATACTCGTTTGCATTACACATGTACCGGATACAACTTCCAAAATCACTTTTACAGATAATAACACCAAGTTAAGTGCTGCCGGTGTACAATTCATCATTGGCCCCTACGACGACTATGCACTTGCCCGTGCAGTAGAACTGAAAGAAGCGCAGGGTGGAACTGTTACTGTTTTGAACGTGGGAGAAGCTGAAACCGAACCCACCATTCGCAAAGCCCTTGCCATTGGTGCCGACGATGCCATCCGCATCAATGCCTTCCCTGCCGATTCTTACTTTGTAGCCCGGCAAATTGCTGCCGTAGCCAAAGAAGGAAATTACGATCTTATTCTAATGGGACGTGAATCAATTGACTTCAATGGGGGCATGGTGCATGGCATGGTGGCCGAAATGCTTGGTATTCCATCCATATCGCCGGTTATGAAGCTGGATGTGGACGGTGGAAAAGCCTCTCTTGCCCGTGAAATTGAAGGCGGTAAGGAGTTTGTCGAAGTAAGCCTGCCATTTGTTGCCGGATGCCAGGAGCCAATTGCTGAATGGAAAATCCCTAATATGCGTGGCATTATGTCGGCCCGTACCAAGAAGCTGGAGGTGCGTGAGCCAGCCCAGGCCGATGGCAAAACAAAGCTTGAGCAATATGACCTGCCCGCACCAAAAGGAGAGGTAAAAATGATAGACAAGGACAATGTGGACGAACTGGTGAAGTTATTAAAGAACGAAGCCAAGGTTATCTAATCCCGCAATTTTCACCTTTATTTTTCTCATTCGTTTTTAAGAAAATTCAGAACATATGTCAGTTTTAGTATTTATAGAAAGTGCCGATGGTGCAATAAAAAAATCTTCTCTGGAGGCAGTAGCTTATGGTGCCGCCATGAATCAGGGCGATGTAACCGCCCTTCACCTGGGCCAGATTGACCAGGGAGAATTGGAAAAAGCCGGAAATTTCGGTGCCACCAAGGTGTTGCATGTAAACGACGAGCGGCTTAACAAAGGCATCATTCAGGCTTATGCTACGGTACTAGCCCAGGTGGTAGAGCAAACAGGCTCAAAAGTTATTGTGCTTGCCAACTCTGCACTGGGAGGCCCCGTGGCTGCTCGTGTGGCAGTAAAGAACAACGCCAGCTTTGTTTCGAATGTAACCGACCTGCCCGATACCAACGGTGGGTTTAAAGTTACCCGCAGCATATATACCGGCAAAGCCTTTGCAATTGAGGAGTTAACTTCAGAGGTAAAAATTATCGCTATTAAAAAGAATGCGGTAGAGCTTACAGAAACCGGTAACACCGCTTCTGTGGAGCCTTTCAATGCCCAGCTAAGCGATAGCGACTTTGGTGTTGAAATTACCAAAACCGAAAAGCAGGAAGGCGATATCCTGTTGCCTGAGGCCGATATTGTGGTATCTGGTGGTAGAGGATTGAAAGGCCCGGAAAACTGGGGCATGGTTGAAGAGCTTGCCCAAACGCTGGGTGCTGCAACAGGCTGCAGCAAGCCGGTTTCTGATATGGGTTGGAGACCTCACCACGAACACGTTGGCCAAACAGGTGTAAAAGTAAGCCCAAGTCTGTATATTGCAGTCGGAATTAGCGGGGCTATTCAGCACCTTGCAGGTGTAAACTCCAGTAAAGTAATTGTGGTAATAAACAAAGATCGAGGAGCTCCGTTCTTCAAAGCTGCCGACTATGGAATTGTAGGCGATGCATTTGAAGTAGTACCTAAGTTAACAGAGGCGCTTAAAGCCGCTAAATAAACGATCGGAAAGTGGAGAAAATAAAACTAGATATTCTGGGTCTATCTTCAAGTCAGTCGCAATCAGGTTCTTTTGCCCTGGTGTTGGGAGAAACCAATGGAAAACGCCGGCTGCCAATAATTATTGGTATGTTTGAAGCGCAGGCGATTGCCATTGAAATAGAAAAAATTATCCCAAACCGGCCAATGACCCACGACCTTTTTAAATCTTTTGCCCAAAGCTTTGATTTTGAAGTAGAAGAAATTCTTATTTCAGACCTAAAGGAAGGGGTGTTTTTTGCCAAAATTGTTTGTACGAACGGAATAAAGCAAATTGATATCGATGCCCGCCCTTCGGATGCTATTGCCATTGGTTTGCGCTTTAATGTTCCTATTTATACGTACGAAACCGTTTTAGCCGAGGCAGGCATTGTGCTTACCGATGAAACGGAGGAGGAGGAAGAGGCGCCACCTGCTAAAAAGGAAACCTCCCGCAGGAGCAGCAAGCCAGAAAAAGAGCAGCTAAAAGATTTGTCGAACGATAAGCTTAATAAGATGCTTGAAGAGGCACTGGCTAATGAAGATTACGAAAAGGCGGCGAAAATACGCGACGAGATGAACCGCAGAAACTAGGATTATAAAGTTATTCATTAAAAAGAGCGATGCCATTCGGTGTGGCTCTTTTTTATTTAACTCCTTTTTGCCTTTGGTAAGCGGAAGAGATTTATTTTTTTTATCCCTTTATTAATTCTAATTTTAAGCCCGCAAAAGAATTATTATTAAGTGGACTATTTACGCGCGTTACTAGGCATAGCTGCTCTCGTAGGCTTTGCCTTTTTGTTTTCCAAAAATAAAAAAGCTGTAGACTGGCGACTGGTAGGTATTGGAATTACCCTACAGGTCCTTTTCGGATTTCTTATTACACAGGTAGCAGTGGTTGCCACTGCTTTTAGCTATGTAAGCGAAGGCTTTGTTATTTTCCTTAATTTTAGTGAGGATGGTGCCCGGTTCCTGTTTGGAGAGCTGGTAAACCCTGCCGGTGGCTGGGGCTTTATTTTTGCTTTTAAAGTATTACCTACCATCATCTTTTTCTCTACCGTTACCGCAGGCCTTTATTACCTGGGTATCCTGCAAAAAATAGTTTTTGGTATTGCCTGGATAATGGCCCGTACCATGCGCTTGTCGGGGGCAGAGAGCCTTTCTGCGGCCGGAAACATTTTCCTGGGCCAGACAGAGGCGCCCTTGCTTGTTCGGCCCTTCGTACCCAATATGACGCGTTCGGAGCTTATGTGTCTCATGACAGGGGGTATGGCTACCATTGCTGGAGGGGTACTTGCCGGTTATGTGGCGTTTTTAGGTGGCGACAGTATTGAGCAGCAAACACGTTTTGCCACCTACCTCTTAAGTGCCAGTATCATGAATGCTCCGGCAGCGATCGTTATTTCTAAGATATTAATTCCGGAAACCCAACACGAGGAGATTGATAAAGAGCTGAAGGTAAGTTCGGAGAGCCTTGGGGTAAACCTGATTGATGCCCTCTCCAGGGGAGCGGCGGAAGGCTTAAAGCTTGCCTTAAATGTGGGCGGAATGCTGCTTGCTTTTATTGCCGTTATTGCAGCCCTTAACTACTTCCTGTTAAAAATCGGGGGGCTGTTCACCTTAACGAGCTCATTGTTAGTAGTACCGAAGGAGCCTTTAAGGGACTGTCGATGGAGTATTTACTGGGACAGGTATTCAGGGTATTTGCCTTTGTAATGGGCGTAGACTGGAGCGAAACCCTGCAAGTAGGAAGCCTTCTGGGGCAGAAGACAGTAATTAATGAATTTGTGGCTTACCTGAGCCTGGCCGGAATGAAGGCCGATGCAGTGCTGAATGAAAAATCGATTATCATCGCTACCTATGCGCTTTGTGGTTTCTCTAATTTCAGCTCCATTGCTATTCAGGTAGGAGGTATTGGCGGTATGGCGCCCAACCAGCAGGGAGAGCTAAGTAAATTAGGCATGCGCGCCCTTCTGGCAGCTACGCTTGCCTGTATGATGACTGCTACCATTGCAGGTGCCCTGATGACCTAATAAAAAGCCCAAGGCTCTACAATAAACAACTGATATAAAAAATAAGCGGAGTGAAAGCTCCGCTTATTTTTTTAGCTGGGGAAGGTTGAGGATCAGGTTGGGGTCCGGGCAAAGCATCCGGTACTTTTCCATTTCTGAAGGAGCTGCCACTCCCGGAAAGTCGCCATTCATTCCCTGCATATCGGCAATAAGCTGAAAGTGCAGGTGAGGAGGCCAGTCCCCATTTTCCGGCGCAGGACCCAGTTCGGTAAATGCCGTCCCTTTTTTTATAAGCTGCCCTACCCTGAGCCCCTCCAGCGAACGCTTGCTCAGGTGCCCGTAAAGGCTGTAAAAATGATTGCCGCCCAGCTGATGTTCAAGAATTATAGTGGGACCGTAATCACCAAATCCACTGTTGTCTTTGAAACTGTGCACAATGCTATCCAGCGGGGTAAAAACAGGGGTGAAGGCAGAGGCCCAAATATCTACGCCAAGATGAATGCAGCGGCTTTCCTGCCCTGAAAAATGAGCGCTGCGCCGGTATATGGTGCGGTTTTCGAAATAACCACCCACCCCAAAAGTGGCCTGTTCTTTTTCAAGCAGGGCCTCTACAAAAGCATTAAAAAGGTGGGTGTCCTCAAGGGCTAACCCCTGCAGGGCCTCATTTTTTATGGTAAAATCAAGGAGCTTAATCTGTTGAGGAAGCGATGGCCATTGCATTACCGGAAAGAATTCCTGTTGATGCTTATGAAGGAGTTGTTCTAAGAACATGGCTGGCTTGATTGGTTTTAGTTGGTTTTGTAAATGTAAATTAATCAAAAAAAAGGAAACTCTTACAGCTACTTGTTTTCTGCTTCCAACTTCTCTAGCTTTTCATTCGTCTTACCGGGGAGTAAGCATAAGCATTATATAGCGCAGATGAAAAGAAAAATTCTGATAGGCTTAATCGCCCTGGTATGTTGGTCGTGTTCAAAAGATGAATTTACTAAGCCTGTTGCGGTTGACCTGCAAATGGAAATTGAAAATCAGGAGGTAAGTGTAAATGAGCGCTTAAAATTAAACACCATCCACATTGAGCGGGGCCGTTACCTTATTTCTGAAATAGAGTTTAAAGGATACCGGGAAAGTGGGGAGGATTATTTTTTTGAAAAAGAATATGAAGAAGAACTGGAGGCAGGCATGACCAGCGGAGCAGCAGCTACGGCCTTACAATTTGATATGCCACAGGGCTTATATGAGCGGGTGTCTATTGCCTTAAAGGTTAAGAAAAAGGCGGTGGAGCAGGATATAGCCGGGAAACCATTTAATGAAGATGCCTCACTGATCCTTTATGGAACCTATACCAATTCTAAAGAGGAGCAAATACCGCTTATTTTTGTTTACAATTACGACGACACTTTTGAGTTTGTAGCAAAGGCAGCCAATGCGGAGGAAGCTATTATGGTTGGAAACGGACAAAAAGTAGCCGCCAGGATAAAGTTTGATCCCACCTACTGGCTGCAGCTTATAAACAGCCGAATGCTCCAGAGTGCCAGGCTAGTGGAAGTAGAGGGGGTTCCTACTATTATTTTATCAGAAAAGCAGAACAGTCATATTTTTGATTTACTGACTGCCAGGATTAAGAGTGCATCAGACTTGTCTTTTAATTAGTTAAAAGAGAACCTATGCCGCTGGAAAATCATTTATCGGAAGAGGAGCTGTTAAAGGGCTGCCTGCGTAAAGACAGGAAATACCAAGAAATGCTGTACCGCAGGTATGCCAGAAAAATGTATGCCATTTGCCAGGGCTACACCCGCGATAAAGCGGTGGCCCAGGACATCCTGCAGGATGGATTCGTAAAGGTTTTTCTTAAAATATCGACTTTCGACTCGAAGAACTCTCTGGAAGGCTGGATTCGCAGGGTAATTACCAATACCGCCATCGATTATTTCAGGCAAAGCAAGAAACTTCATAACTTTATAGAACTGGAGGAACAACATAGCCAGGAAACCTCCGACGATGAGGTAAATGAAAAGATTAATGTCGATGAAATTCTTTATTACCTAGATAAATTACCGGTAGGGGCCCGAATGATTTTTAACCTTTATGCTATTGAAGGTTATTCTCATAAAGAAATTGCCAGCCAGCTAAAAATTAGCGAAGGCACCTCCAAATCCCAGTTCAGCAGAGCCAGGAGCCTGATAAAAACCTATTTAATTAATTTACAGGGAGCCTGAGATGGAAAGAAAAGATCAATTTATCGGATGGTTAAAAGAGAAGGTACTGAGCAACCCCCAGGAGCCTCCGGCAAGTGCTTGGGAGCAAATTTCCGGCTCCCTCGATTTGGAAGAAACCTGGGAGGGAATAGGTGAGGACCTCGACCTGGAGGATGTGTGGCAAAAAGTGGATACCCGCCTGTACGGCTATAAATTTCTGAAGCTTTTTGAACGTATTGGATACGCTGTTTCAGGCCTGGCAGCAATTGCCCTTTTGTTTGGAATCTGGTGGAAAACGCCTGCTACAGGTATTCCGGGACTGGAATTAGTGAGCGAACAGCAAGCACCGCAAAATCAAACTACCGGTTTAAGGGGGAAGGAGGCAAAAGAATCACTCGATTCCTTCCCTCATGAAGAGAAGGCTGCGGCACAGCAAACGACTGTTCCTGATAAGGAAATCAAAAAACTCTTTTCTTCGGATCCTAAAGGGAAAAACCAGCTACAACCAGTAGAATCGCGAAATAAGACGAAGAGGGCAAAGTTGCCTGTACCTGTTGCAGGATGGGCCTCCCTGGCCGCTTCTGGGCAAGCTCCTGCCCCTGTGGCCAGGGAAGGGAACCACCCGCTACAGCACAATAAAGAAGTTAGCCCTGCTCCTTTTAATCAGGGATTGGTACTTATTCAAAGAAAAGGCTTTCTTCCGCTCAAATTGCCGGAACCGCTTTGGCCTGCCGTAATTACTGCTGGTAATGTTCAGCCGGATTCCGTTTGGCAGGAAAGTAAAGCCATTTCTTCTATTTCGCAGTTCCCGGCTGTGGTGGCCGGAATTGGCTCTGCAATTAAGTGGTCGGCACTAATGAACAATAAAACCATGGAGGCCTTTGAAAAAACATCGCTTGTAACAGCCAGGCCTGCTGTTTATACCGATGTTTTTCTCACGTATGGAATGCGTTTAAATAAAAATTATTTACTGCAGGCAGATGCTTACTTGTTAGATTGGAGCGGGCAACGCTACCGCGAATACCGCCAGGGTTCCTACGGGGAAGTAGAAGATAAGCTGCAGTACAGGACTGTGGCTATATCTTTGCACCGGGCAGGGCGGCAATTGGGCTTTGGTGCGATGCCATTGTTTAGCCAGTTGCATGGCGGACTTTACGCAGGGGTGCTTCAGAAAGCAAAAGAAGAATCCTTTACAGGGGTTTCTTCCAGTTTAGATGAATTCCGGAAATGGCATTTTGGTTTACAACTGGGGTATGGCTACGATGTATTTCTCTTAGACAATTTGTTATTCACATACGGCTTAAGGGGCCGGCTTGATTTGTTGAATATTTATTCCGGCACACCTGCTATACCGGCTGATTTCAGAAAAACCAGAAATATCTCCCTGGACTTTAGCCTGTCTTTAAAGTACATTTTGAAGAAATAAGAATAATTTTTATGAACGTTCCAACTATATGCTGAATAGTTTTCGTCTTACGAGAGGAAACAAACGAACTGAAACTGTATGAAAAAATCTGGAATAGTTAAAATGATGGCTGCGCTGCTGCTGGCCGGTAGCCTGTTAGTAGGTTGTGAGAACGAGGAGAGCGGGAACGGAACCATTCGCCTGAACCTGACAGATGCACCCACCGATGCTGAAAATGTTACCGGCGTTTATATTACGATTACCGCGGTAGAGTACCGGGTAGATGGAAATAGCTGGCAGCCATTTGAAGGCTTTGGAGATCCATACACGGTGAACCTGTTAGATTTAACAGATGGAAAAACGGCTCTTCTTGGTGACTTTAGCGTGGAGGCAGGAAATTATGACGGTCTGCGTTTTAAGCTGGATGCTTCAGATAATGGTGGCAAGGTAACCAATGCTGCTACCTACCTTGAGTTTAGCGATGGCCGCACAGAACCTTTGTTTGTGCCCGGCGGAACAAAAAGTGGGTATAAGGCCAAAGGAAAGTTTAGCGTACCCGTTAATGGCAGTGTATTTATAACCGCCGATTTCGATGTTCGTAAGTCGGTAGTGGAAGCCGGCGCTAGCGGTAAATATTTATTAAAACCAACCATTCGCCTGGTGGTAAATGACCAGGCAGGTGCTATTGAAGGAGCACTGGTAAATGCTCCTGAGGAGAAGAGCTATGTTATTTTTGCCTATGAAGAAGGAGGGTATACGGAAGAAGAAGCAGCTGAACCCGCAGAAGGAGAAGCCCGTTTTCCTGCGAGTATAAGCAGTGCCAAAATCCAGGACGATGGTACCTTCACCCTTCCTTTTCTTGCTGCAGGCAATTACCAGCTGGTTGTGGTAGCTTATGCTGATGGTGTTTACCAGGAGGTAGCCAAAGTTGGGGAGGAATTAGTGGAAGTGAAAAGTAAATCAGCTACTACGATTACAATTAGTTTGTAAGGTTAGTTTGTGTGATGATGAGGAAAGCGTCGAAGGGTTCTTCGGCGCTTTTTTCTTTTTACTCCGTTCCAACCATTGCTGTTTCACGGGCGTCTTTTATTTGAAGCCTATTAAAGATTTTATGAAAGCAAGGTTTAATTTCTTATTTGTCGCAGCTATTGGTTGTGTGTTTCTGGGCTTTGTGGGGTTTTTAGAAGCGAATAAGGGCAAGGCTGGGTTTGGGGTATTTAAAAATCAGGAAAGCGCCCTCATGAACCGGTGGATTGTTGCAGAAGCAGTGGATCCGGTAAGCAATATAAATTTAGAGGATGACTTTAGGGCATTGAGTTGGCAGTTTTTACAAAATGGTGGTTTTGTCAGGTTTGAAGAGCAGATAATTGACAAAACAGGGGAGTGGAGGCTAAAAGGGCAGGAGCTTACTATTAGGGAAGAAGGTAAGGCCGAAACAAAGAAATTTTATATTGAAAAGCTGACCCAGCGAGAATTATTATTAAGCGGTACAGATATTAAAATAAGGTTACTACGATTTGATGATTAGATGGTGATAATTGCTAGGTTTTGTGCAACTGAAAACTGGTAATTTATCTGTAATGAAAAAAGCCTCCCGGATTTCCGGGAGGCTTTTTTTTGATTCAGCACGTAGGAGCCGATAGGTTTACACCCCTACACTATTTTCCTTTGGGGCGCCAGACATGATTTCGTCGTTGGCATATTCTGCATATTTTTCAAAATTCTTAATAAAAGACTGTGCCAGTTTAGATGCTTTTGCATCGTAAGCTTCTTTGTCTTTCCAGGTATTTCGCGGGTCAAGAATTTCTGAAGGCACTTCGGGGCAGGAGGTAGGCATGGCCACACCAAATACAGGGTGTTTTTTAAATTCCACCGTTTCGAGTTTTCCATTCAGAGCAGCAGTAATCATGGCGCGCGTGTATTTTAATTTTATGCGGCTGCCTTCGCCATAAGCGCCACCACTCCAGCCGGTATTTACCAGCCACACATTAACCTGGTGCTCATCCATTTTTTTACCCAGCATTTCGGCGTATTGGGTAGGGTGCAATGGAAGGAACGGAGCACCAAAACAGGCAGAAAAAGCCGTTTGAGGCTCTGTTACGCCTGCTTCTGTGCCAGCCACTTTTGCGGTGTAGCCAGAAATGAAGTGGTACATGGCCTGTCCTTTTTCCAGTTTGGAAATTGGAGGCAAAACCCCATACGCATCGCAGGTAAGGAAGAAAATGTTCTGAGGCACTCCGCCAACAGAGGGTTCTACCGCATTATCGATGTGGTTTATTGGATAAGCTGTACGTGTATTCTGCGTTACACTGGTATTGGTATAATCGACCGTACGGGTACCAGGTATAAAACGGGTATTCTCTACAATAGAGCCCCACTTTATGGCGTCCCAAATTTGCGGCTCATTTTCGCGGGTAATATCTATGGTTTTGGCATAGCAGCCGCCTTCAAAGTTAAACACGGCCTTGTCTGTCCATCCATGCTCATCATCGCCAATCAGCTTGCGTTCCGGGTCGGCCGAAAGGGTAGTTTTACCTGTGCCGGATAATCCAAAGAAAACAGCGGTATCGCCTTTGTTCCCAATGTTGGCAGAGCAGTGCATGGAAAGGATGCCTTTTTCCTGTGGCAGCAGGTAGTTTAAGTACCGAGAAAATGCCTTTTTTCATTTCTCCGGCATAGGCAGTGCCCCCAATCAGGATAATCTTTTTGCTAAGGTTTAAAATAGCAAAATTATGCTGGCGGGTGCCGTCTACGGCAGGGTCGGCTTTAAATTCCGGGGCACAAATAATGGTAAAGGTAGGGTCGAAGCTTTCCAGTGCCTCACGGTCGGGGCGCAAAAACATATTGTGGCAAAACAGGTTTTGCCATGCCTGGGTATTCACTACCCGCAGGTCGAGGCGGTGTTCGGCCAATGCGCCGGCATAAGCATCGCGGACATACAATTTTTTATCTGCTAAAAAGTCGGTTACCTTCTGCAGCAGCGCATCGAATTTGTCTTCAGGAAAAGGAATGTTAATATCGCCCCACCAAACAGTATCTTCTGTTTTGCTGTCTTTTACAATAAAGCGATCTTTAGGTGAGCGACCGGTAAATTCTCCGGTGTCGCACATTAGTGCACCGGTGTCAGTAAGAACGCCTTCTTTGTTAGCGAGGGCTTCTTCAACAAGTTCCGCAGGAGTTAAATTCCAGTGAACTTCCTTGGCAGTCGAAATGCCTACTTTCTCTAAGCCATGCTGGCTAGGTTTAAGTCCGAATTCTTGCATCATGCTTTTTAGGTATAAATCTATATTAAAAAATAATTTCAAACGTTTGCACAAATATAATAGGAAACTTTTAGCTTATATACTCAATAAATAAAATTTGCGTATAAGTGTTTTAAATTTGGTAGATAAGTGGGACGGCCCGTTGGGGTTTTATTTGCTTAAACCAAATTAGGATTGTAGATTTAGCCGTTATTTGAAAGAATATTTAGTTGTTTGATAGATTAACTTACTATGTCGAGTAAAAAAAATATTTCGGGGGAGCAGGCGCCGGCCTTTGTGGCAACTGACACCTTGTTCGGTCATCCTAAGGGACTAATGATTTTGTTCTTTACAGAGATGTGGGAACGCTTTAGCTATTATGGAATGAGAGGCATCCTGGTGCTCTTCCTGGTGTCTGAAACCAAAGGAGGCTATGGATGGACAAATGAAGAAGCGCTTGAACTGTATGGGATTTATACCATGATGGTATACCTGATGTCTATTCCGGGTGGAATTCTGGCCGATAAGGTATTGGGGCAGAAGAAGGCAGTTATTATAGGTGGATTTACCCTGGTCGCCGGGCACCTTTTAATGGCATACCCTCCCGAATGGGCTTTTTATACCGCTCTTTCCCTCATTGTTTTGGGCACCGGCCTGCTAAAGCCGAACATTTCGACCATGGTGGGTGGTTTATACCGCGAGGGGGATAACCGCAGAGACTCCGGATTTACCATTTTCTATATGGGAATTAATGCGGGAGCCTTGCTGGCATCGCTGATTGTAGGTTATGTAGGAGAACGATATGGCTGGCATTTTGGATTTAGCCTTGCTGGGTTTGGTATGATACTCGGGCAGTTGGTGTTTATATGGGGACGTAAGTTCTTAAAAGGGGTAGGAAACCTGGATAAAGAAGAGAAGAGCGAAGACAGGATTTTTACCAAAGATGAACCACGGCCAAATGCCGGATTCCTTGGCTTTACCAGCCAGGAGTGGGATCGCCTGATTGCCATCTTTATTTCCTTTATTATCGTATTGGTTTTCTGGGCTTCTTTTGAGCAGGCCGGAGGATTAATGAACCTCTATGCTTTACAATACACCGACCGTTGGATAATGGGTTGGGAAGTGCCAACCGCCTGGCTCCAGGGCTTAAACTCCTTCTTTATTCTTACCTGTGGTGGAATTGTAGCTGCCATTTGGATTGCCCTTGCTAAAAGAGGAAAGAACCCGCCATCAATCTTTAAAATGGGGCTTGGTACAGCCATCCTGGGTATTGGCTTTATTTTTATGGTATTCGCTTCTTTAGAAAGGAATGCTGCTGCCGATGACCTTTCTTCTTTGCACTGGCTGGTGTTTGCTTATTTATTCCACACATTAGGTGAACTGGCGCTCTCTCCGGTGTCGCTGTCGTTTATAACCAAAGTGGCGCCAAAACGCGTAGTGGCTTCCATGATGGGCCTCTATTTTGCTGTTACGGGTTTGGGGAATTATGTGGCCTCCTGGATAGGTATTTGGGCGCAACGCCTGGGCGAGCTTGAGATTTTCATGTACATCGCCGGCTTCACTATTTTCCTGGGTATTGTGCTAATGCTGCTTACGCGTAAAATTAATAAACTTACCCATGGCTATGAAGATAAGCACGAAGATGAAGAGGATGCGCAAACAGGCCAGTTACTGCAGGCTGAAGCTTCTTAATACGCCAAAATAAAAAACGAATAATATCAAAACCACGGTAAAAATTACCGTGGTTTTGGTTTTATCTTTCTACAATCGTTTTAGCTTTGTATTTCTGTTGCAAACAGCTTGGCTGCTACTGGTACTGTGGCGGTGAATTTAAACATTTAGCCATCCGTAATACTGCTTACAATTCTCGGGGGGCGGATCTTCTGTCATGGGCTTTACTTACTTCAAAAGCCAAAGAAAGCATTTGACTATGGTTTTTTTTAAGGGACAGGAGCTACATATGCTACTGAAACAGAGGCCTTTCCCTGGTAAAGGACCTGGATTTATTCAAAAGAACCTAATAGAAAAGTACAATTAACAGGCTGGTTATTTCGAATAAAACTAATAAAACTATATATTTAGGTGGGAAAAAAGGATTAATTCAAAAAGAGGAATGAATAGCTTTTATCAGGAGGGAACACCAAAAACACCCAGGTTATATTTTGATGGCGAACATGGAATGTTTGAGATTTCCGGACGTTCTATACCCGAAAATTCTATCGAATTTTATCGGCCGGTACTGGATTGGCTCGACGAGTATACCCAGGTTCCTGTGGAACATATTACTTTTACCGTTAAGCTCGAATATTTCAATACAAGCTCATCTAAATGCCTGGTAGATATTTTCCGAAAGTTAGAACGTCTTCATCAACAAGGGGTTTACATCCATGTAAAATGGTTTTATGAGCCTGAAGATGAAGATATGCAGGACTCCGGGCTGGATTTCAAAGAAATTATTCGCTTACCCCTGGAAATGATTGTATTGAATGGAGAGAAAGACGCTTAATACCGCCTGCTATCGGAAGTAGAATTGCTGGTGTTTCGGCCAATAAACAAGTAAAGCAATACGCCTATAAATGGTAAAGAAATTACCAGTAAAATCCAGAGGATCTTCATCAGCCCGCTCATAGGGCGCTTTAGAATATCTACGATGGCCCAAATCCAAATGGCCAGTAAAATAAGACCGACAATAAGAGCCACTATCCCAAAATCCATCAACCAGGATAAATCATCTTGTAATAATATCATAGCTTCTATTTTTTCCTTCATAAACGGCAGTAACTTCAAAATAGTTATCTACCGCCTTCTTTCCTTAGGAAGGTAAGAGCTACTCAAAAAGCCCCTTTCTGGTTAATCTTTTCACTCCGATTTCTTTGGTGCCCACTTAATTGCCTGTGGGTCTGTTGCTTATGGCTCGGCGGGGTAGAAGGACCGTTATATCTTTCCTGTTTTAGAAAACATAGGATGAAAAGTAAAAAAAAGCAGCGCCCGCTTAGCGGACACTGCTTTTTGTGTTTATTAATTCCTTTCTGCCGTAGCAAAAGGAGGGGGAGGGCTATTACATCATGCCGCCCATGCCGCCCATTCCACCTGGCATTCCGCCACCGTGGTTATGGCCTTTGTCTTCTTCAGGCTCGTCGGCAACTACACATTCGGTAGTCAGGAGCAGGCCTGCGATAGAGGCGGCATTTTCAAGAGCAAGACGGGTAACTTTAGTTGGGTCAATTACGCCAGCTGCAAACAGGTTTTCGTATTTATCTTCGCGGGCATTGTAACCATAGTCATCTTTGCCTTCGCGAACTTTTTGAACAACGATAGAACCTTCGCCACCAGCATTCGACACGATGGTACGAAGTGGAGACTCAAGGGCAAGACGGATGATGTTCACACCAGTTATCTGGTCTTCATTTTCAGTCTGTACGTTGTCAAGGGCTGCAATAGCACGGATAAAGGCAATACCACCACCGGCTACAATACCTTCCTGAACAGCTGCGCGGGTAGCGTGCAGGGCATCATCTACGCGGTCTTTTTTCTCTTTCATTTCTACTTCAGTAGCAGCACCTATATAAAGGATAGCCACACCACCAGAAAGCTTTGCAAGACGCTCCTGCAGCTTTTCTTTGTCGTAGTCAGAAGTAGTAGATTCAACCTGTGCTTTAATCTGGCTTACGCGCGCTTTGATATCTTCTTCGTTACCGGCACCATTTACAATTGTAGTATTGTCTTTGTCGATGGTAACTTTCTCGGCAGTACCCAAGTAGTCCAGTGTTGCGCTTTCCAGTTTGTAGCCACGCTCTTCAGAAATAACAGTACCGCCTGTAAGAACGGCAATATCTTCGAGCATTGCTTTACGACGGTCGCCAAAGCCTGGAGCTTTAACAGCTGCAATTTTAAGGGCGCCGCGGATTTTATTAACTACCAGGGTAGCGAGTGCTTCGCCGTCAACATCTTCAGAGATGATAACCAATGGCTTGCCAGTCTGGGCTACCTGCTCAAGTACAGGAAGCAACTCCTTCATGCTGCTAATCTTTTTGTCGTAAATCAGGATGTAAGGGCTGTCCATTTCGGCAATCATTTTCTCTGCGTTGGTAACGAAGTAAGGAGAAAGGTAACCACGGTCGAACTGCATACCTTCCACTGTTTTAACTTCAGTTTCGGTACCTTTTGCTTCTTCAACGGTAATTACACCATCTTTACCAACTTTGTCCATGGCATCGGCAATCATTTGGCCAATTTCGCGGTCGTTGTTGGCAGAAATGGTACCTACCTGGGCAATTTCATTAGAGCTGCTGATGGTTTTGACTCTGCTTTTTCAGGTTTTCAACAATGGCAGCCACCGCCTTGTCGATACCACGCTTCAGGTCCATTGGGTTAGCACCTGCAGCAACGTTTTTAATTCCGTGCTGGAAAATAGCCTGGGTAAGCACAGTGGCAGTGGTAGTACCGTCACCGGCGTCGTCGGCAGTTTTAGAGGCAACTTCCTTAACAAGCTGAGCGCCCATGTTTTCAATGGCATCTTTCAGCTCAATTTCTTTGGCTACAGATACACCGTCTTTAGTTACAGTAGGAGCGCCGAATTTTTTGTCGATAATTACGTTACGGCCTTTTGGACCAAGCGTTACTTTTACCGCATTTGCCAGGGTGTCCACACCTTTTTTCAGTTTGTCTCTGGCTTCGAGGTTGAAATTTATTTCTTTTGCCATTTTTTTAAAGTTTTGTTTGTGTACTTAGTACTAAAAAGATGATTAAAAATAAGAGAAGTGGAGGCTTAGATGATAGCAAAAATATCTGACTCACGCATGATAAGATAATCCTTACCCTCAACCGTGATTTCTGTTCCTGCATACTTGCCATATAAAACAGTATCGCCGGCTTTCACAGTCAAAGGCTCATCTTTTTTTCCGTTGCCAACCGCAACGATAGTACCGCGCTGTGGTTTTTCTTTCGCAGTGTCAGGGATGATGATACCAGAAGCAGTTTTTTCTTCTGCTGCAGCAGGTTCTACCAGTACTCTGTCTGCAAGAGGTTTAATGTTTACGTTTGACATCTCTTTTATAAATTTTAATTAGGGTTTAAAAATTGCACGTCTTAATTGCTGTGAAGCATATAGCATTTCTTATGCCAAATGCATCCATTCCTGTTTTTGCACGTTTAATAAGACAAATTTACATAAATCATGGCCGCAAACCTTACTGCCTGCCACAGTGGCTGACAATAGGGCAGTGTTGTGGCTGTCAGGAAAATTTGTTACTTTCTAAGCTATGTAAACCAAAAAGCTGAGTATGAAAGTTTTACCGCACGACTGGCTGACACAGGGCCATATTGATTTCGAGTATAAAAAATACTTGCTGCTGGCTTACCTGCAGGAGGTGAAAAACGAATTCCACGCCCAGCGGCTTTACCCCTTTTTGTCGGATGTGGTGTTTCATTACAACAACCTGCTAACAATTAAAGAGAAAGGGCGACAACTAAAAAATGCTTTTCCTAAAAAACTGACCAAGGCAGATTTAAAGAATCTGCGGCTGATTTATGAAAAGCTGGAGGCAGAGGGACCGCTAATGCAGGAGCTGAATGACATCCTGTCATTCTCCATTCCGCAGATAAAAGCAGCCCTGGAAGAAGGCAGGGAAGTTTATGAATTTATTGAGTCGAAAGTTTCCCTGAGCCCGATAGGAATCTTTCCGCTGTATGCGAAAGAAGGGTACCTGCTGATACAAGAGCGGATTAAGCTAGAAACAAAAATTTTCAGGTATGAGCTTACTGTCTTTGAAAGCGCCGAGGAGAAATTCAGGGCTTTGCGACTGAATTACCTCGAGACCGTTCGGCGGAGCCTGGCCCACAGCTTTGAACACATGAAAATGGATTTGGTGAAGCGCTTTCCCGAATTGCCTAATCCTGCTACCTACTTGCTTGCCGTAGATATTCCCTGCCCATACCAGGAAACGCTTATCCCAATAGCGAAAAGGACCCTTGTGCGGGAGTTAAGTAAACCCGCTGCCTGAAGGGAAGCCATTATGAAAAACCATTCAGTAGTAGCGCTGTAGCTTAAAAAAGGCGGCCTGTATTATTGGAGCTCCTGCAGGCATTTGGCGCTGGTAGTATTAAATACTGCTTAGGGCGAATAGACACTGTTCACCCCGGAGATAGGGAATAGGGCACAAAAAAAGAGGCCTTCTTAAAAATAGTTTTTAAGAAGGCCTCTTAGTATAGAAAGTCTTTGTTTAATCAAGATCAGTTTCAGAAGTATCTTCTGCAGGGTTAATGCCTGTGTCAGCGTCTTCATTAATTTCTTCCTCGCCGGTAGCAGCTCCTTCCTGAACTTCCTGGCCACCAAGACCGGGAACAATTGTTTGTTGCTCTTGTGCACGTTGAACGTTAGGGCTCACAAAACCTCCGGCATTTCTTTCGCTAAGGAAGAAGTTGGTTGAAAGGGTAAGCACTACCAAAGCAATGGCAAGGCCCCAGGTAACTTTTTCCAGCAGGTCGCCGGTGCGTTTAACCCCCATTAGCTGGCTGGTTCCTGAACCACCAAATTGAGAGGATAGTCCGCCGCCCTTTGAGTTTTGAGCAAGAATTACCAGCATTAGCAGCAGCGAAACAAGAACGATCAGAATAACAATTAGAGTCATTTATTGGTTGTTTTTTAATTTCTCAATACAAGTTGCAAAATAAGCTTTTTTTTGCGGATTTTTCAAAACTAATTTTTCATAAATATCAATAGCCTTGTCAGTTTTTCCCTGCCGGACCATGATTTTTGCTAAATTTTCCGTTACTAAATCCTGAGGAGCAAACTGGTAGCTGTCGGTTAAATCATTTTGAGGGTTTTCTTCCTCGTTCAGGGAGCGGTACCTCCGTGCAATAAAAGAGCTCTTTTCGATAAAACTATCAATCAGGTTTATTTGCTCTATCCGCTTAGGATCATTAATTTCCTGAACCTCTCTGTTCAATACTATTTCCTGCAGTCGCTCGGGCAGCTGTTGTACCGGAATTTCTTTTATTTCATCTTCCGTCTCCTCCCTTGGGGTAGTTTCCAGTTTTGGCGCGGAGGGATTGTCTTCTGAAAAAGTCTCTTTTTGCTCCTCTTCATGATTAAACCGGTTTCTTTGTTCCTGAAGCTTTTTGAGGTTTTCCTGCAGTTCATCAAATACGTTTTCCTTTGACTTTGCAGGCGCTGGGGGTAGAGAATGGGCTTTCTCCGGCTGATTTACCTCAGAAAATGAGCGGGAAGGGTTTCCTGCTGCTGTAGGGGCGGAAACTAATGCCGGACGAAGCTTTTCCGCAGCGTTTGTATCCTGGGGTGGTGCCGGAGCACCTTCTGCATGCCTGGCTGCGTTCTGCAAACAGGCATTTTCCATTACTTCTTTAAGCACCCTCCGATCGGGAATATGCAGGGCAGCGGAAGCCAGGCTTTCTTTGGCTTTGGGAGTTCCTGCATGTGCTTTTGCCAGGAGGGTATGTACCAGAGAAGAATAAGGATAATTTCTTGCCAGCTCGGCAAGAATATCTGCATCTTTCTCCCGTATCCTGGAAGGGTTTTCGACAAAATCGATGAAATGACTCTTGTTCACGCAGAAATGGTTTAGCCTTGTACCTTAAATATAGAAAGTTTTTACCAGTTTGCTACTGTGTTATTAAAGATATCGAACACAATAGTTTCGAAGATATTATCTACCAGGCGATTTTCTTCGACTGCAAAATCGCTGCGTGTAGGGTCGTAATCCGAATAGAAGGAGAAGTTCCTGCTAAAGCTTTGGGTTTCGTCCTGGGTGTTAATAAAGTCGACACTTACCACTATGGTTAAACGCTGCAGGCCTGCCCGGTCGGGGGTATTGTTGTTGCCCGAAGCCGTAGGGGCTACCGGCGTTAACTGCCAGCCAACAATACTGCCTTCAATTTGCAGATCGCCGTCGTAATCGGTAAGGCCCAGACTGGTATTTTGTATATAATAGTCGCGCAGCCGTTCGGTAAACAGCTGGCTCATATTTGGGGGGCCGTTACCGGTGTCGTTGTAAAAGCTCTGGATAGAAATGGTTTGTACGGTAGGAGGTAATGACACTCCGGTAAAAGAATAAACGCCGCATCCCTGCAAAACTACCAGCAGAAGGAGTGACAAGAAGGGGTAAGCCCTATTCACCAATTTCATATTGTTTAATTTTCCTGTAAAGCGTTCTTTCAGAGATACCCAGGTCCTGGGCAGCATACTTTCGTTTGTTATTGTTCTTTTGTAACGCTTTTAAAATCATTTCCTTTTCTTTCTTTTCTAAAGAAAGTGATTCATCTTCTGTTTCGTGCGAAATATCCTCTACCCGGGCTAATTCATACTGCTCTTCTTCTTCATCTTTAGCGCGGTCAATCCGTAGGCTGGAGGGCTTATAAATCGTCGTATTCGTGGGGCGTATGAATGTTATGGAACAGCTCCTGGTGGTCTTCAATAATATCATTGCCGTAGTTCTCATTTTGCAGCACGTCGTGTACCAGCTTTTTAAGCTCAGTTAAGTCGCGGCGCATTTCAAACAGGATTTTGTAGAGGAGGTCCCTTTCTGAAAAGCCTTCGTCCTGTTTTCCTGCCTGTTTGTATAGGGCAGGGGTAAGGTTCCGTTCCTGGGGCAGGTAATTTACGAGCGTGTCACTGCATCAACTTCCCGCTCCATTTCTAGGACAGAAATCTGCTCCACCAGATTTTTAAGCTGCCTGATGTTGCCCGGAAAACGATATTTCAGTAAGTACGCCTACTGCATCGCCTGTTAACTTTATGGGTTTAACCCGGTATTTTTCGGAAAAGTCTGAAGCAAACTTCCTGAAGAGCAGCTCAACATCTTCCCCTCTTTCCCGCAAAGGCGGCACAAAAATAGGAACCGTACTGAGGCGGTAATAAAGGTCTTCCCTAAACTTCCCCTTTTCTACTGCCTCCAGTAGGTTCACATTGGTGGCTGCCACTACCCGTACATCGGTTTTCTGTACTTTGGATGAGCCTACTCTGATAAATTCGCCGTTTTCCAGTACCCGGAGCAGCCGCGCCTGGGTCCCAGGGGCATTTCGCCAATTTCATCAAGAAAAATGGTGCCCCCGTCGGTTACTTCAAAATAACCTTTACGGGCATCGCTGGCACCCGGTAAAAGAGCCTTTTTCATGACCAAAAAGCTCCGAGTCGATGGTGCCTTCCGGAATGGCGCCGCAGTTAATGGCAATAAACTGCCCGTGCTTGCGGGCGCTCAGATGATGGATAATTTTAGAAAATGATTCTTTACCCACCCCGCTTTCGCCGGTAATCAGTACGGTCATGTCGGTAGCGGCTACCTGAGAGGCAACATGGATTGCATGGTTCAGGAGCGGCGAATTACCGATAATGCCGAAGCGCTGTTTTATACTTTGAAGTTCTCTTTCTTGCACGAAAAATACTTTGATTCAAAAAAAATTAACCCACTACCTCTCCAAAAAGCGTAGCCGCTGTGCATTCCGTAACCATAACCCTTACATAATCTCCTTTTTTAAAATGCTTCCGGTCGAAAATAATTACTTTGTTGGCACTGTTACGGCCCTGGAGCTGCTCTGCCGATTTCCTGGATTCTCCTTCAATAAGCACTTTGTGTGTTTTTCCTACATCAAGCTGGTTGCGTTCCAGTGAATAGGAACGCTGTTTTTCAATAATTTCCTGCAGGCGGCGTTTTTTTACCTCCAGCGGAATATCATCGGCATATTTTTTTGCTGCCAGTGTACCCGGGCGTTCGGAGTAGAAGAACATATAGGAGAAGTCGTACTTCACATAATCCATCAGGGAAAGGGTATCCTGGTGTTCCTCTTCGGTTTCGGTGCAAAAACCAGCAATCATGTCGGAGCTGATGCCACATTCCTCACCAATAATCCGGCGGATGGCGTCTACCCGGTTGATGTACCAATCGCGATCGTAGGTACGGTTCATGAGGTTAAGTACGCGGCTATTGCCACTTTGGGCCGGCAGGTGAATATAATTGCATATATTTTCATTGCGGGCAATGGTATGCAACACCTCATCGGTAATATCTTTCGGATGGGAGGTAGAAAAACGCACGCGCAGGTCGGGGTGTACATCGGCCACCATTTGCAGGAGCTGGGCAAAGTTGATAATTTCCGAAACTTCCGACTTTTCCAGCCGGGCCTTGTTGTTCACCTCCGGCGACCATTTGTAGGAGTCCACATTCTGGCCGAGGAGCGTTACTTCGCGGTATCCCTATTCAAACAGGTTTTGCGCCTCTGCTACAATCGAATGCGGATCGCGGCTTCGTTCGCGGCCCCGGGTAAAGGGTACTACGCAAAAAGAACACATATTGTCGCAACCCCGCATAATAGAAATAAAAGCGGTTACGCCATTGGAATTTAAGCGTACCGGGCTAATATCGGCATAGGTTTCTTCGCGCGAAAGGAAGGTATTTACTGCTTTGGTACCCCCGTCAACTTCACTTACAAGGTTTGGAAGGTCGCGGTACGCATCGGGCCCTACTACCAGGTCGACAATCTTTTCTTCTTCCAGCAGCTTTTCCTTCAGTCGCTCTGCCATACAGCCCAGTACCCCAATCATTAAACCGGGGCGGTTTTTCTTCATGGCATTAAAATGTACGAGGCGATTTCGAACCGTCTGTTCTGCTTTTTCGCGAATAGAGCAGGTGTTCAGAAAAATCACGTCGGCTCCTTCTACCTGGCTGGTAGTATCGAACCCATTTTCGTGCATGATTGAGGTCACAATTTCGCTGTCGGAGAAGTTCATCTGGCAGCCATAGCTTTCAATGTATAGCTTCCGGCTTTTGCCGGTATTTTGCTCTTCACTTACCTTAAAGCCGCAGCTTTCTTCTGCTTTAACAGCGGGCTCCTGCGGGGCCAGTAAATCAATATCTTTAATTAAATGCTCCATGTATCTTAATTGTACTTGTTGCCTTGCAAATAAAAGCAAGGGCAAAGATAAGTAAATCCATTCATTGTGACAATTTGTCAGCCATTATAATCCATGCTTCTTTGGTGGAAAATAAACATCCCTAAGCGAAGAATCATTCCTGGAGGGGACCAGAAAATTGGGTAGTATTTTCCTGCCCCAGCACCTGCAGAATGGCGCTGGCTTTTAAGAGGCACTCTTCGTATTCTTTTTCCGGAACAGAATCGTAGGTAATCGCACCTCCAACCTGGAAGCTCAATACCTTGTCTGCTGCATTGTAGAGGATGCTTCGGATAACGACATTAAAATCGAAGTCGCCATTTGGCCTAATAAAACCAACCGAACCGGAATAAAGACCCCGCCGGCTTTTTTCATACTGTTCAATGAGCTCCATCACTTTCCGTTTGGGGGCGCCCGTCATGCTGCCCATGGGGAAAGCGTTTTTTATTGCTTCGGAAAACGGAACTTCCGGCCGCAGGGTGGCGCAAACCGTGGATATCATTTGATGAACCTGCCGAAAGCTATAGATGCCGAACAGTTCATCGACCTTTACACTGCCGGGAATTGAACTGCGGGCCAGATCGTTCCGTACCAGGTCAACTATCATCATATTTTCAGCCAGTTCCTTTTCGTCTGTCCTTAGCTGTTGCTTTAGCTGTTCATCTTCTTCAATTTTTTTTCCCCTGCGAATGGTGCCTTTGATGGGCTGCGAAATTAAAGTATCGCCTTCTTTTTTAAGGAAGCGCTCGGGAGAGGCGCACAACAGATAGCAGGAATTAAAGCGCTGGAAGCTGGCAAAAGGGGAGGGGGACTGCTGGTTGAGCTGCATAAAAAGCGCCAGTGGATCAATTTCTGTCTCGATGGAAGAAAACTCCTGGCAAAGATTAAGCTCATAGCAATCGCCTTCCAGGATATGAATTTTAATGGCATTTACCTTTCGCAGGTATTCCTCCCGGCCCATATGGGCGCGAAGTTTAATTTCTTTATTTTCCCTCAGCCTATGGGAAGTGTCCTGCTTTGGGAGCCTGGTTTGTAAAATTTGCGCATAAGCCGCTTCCGGCTTGCTGCTTTGTATTTCCACTTCCTCTTCCCGGAAAATCAGCAGGGTTGCCGGCCGGTAAAACAGACATCCGGGAAAACCTATGCTGTCCGGGTGCTTGCTTTCCAGTCCATGGATGCCGTTCTTTAAATCATAGGTAAAATAGCCAAAGAGCCAATCCTGCTCCTGATCGTGGCATTTTTGTAATTCGCTAAATGGATCAGCACCTTCAGGCCAGGTTTGTGCGACTTCTCCAACGGCCAGTAATTCAGTAAAAGCGCCTTTTGGATAAGGGATGTGGTTTGAAGTGAAGTAACTACAAAAGGGAAAGGCAGCAGCCCACTGCAAGGCTTTTTCTCTGAAAAGGGTTCCCGGCTGGAGCGGGAAAGAAGAAGCGGTTTTCTGCAGGGACATGGCGGCAATTTAAATTTAAACAAGGGCAGAAAAAACGGAAGAAGGGATTCTGTAATTTGAGCCCCAAATTAATGCTGGCTGGTAATTTTCTGCGGCCGCAAAGATACAAAAAAAGGCTTCTTCGAATGAATCGGAGAAGCCTTTAAAGTTTTATAAATTAGATGGATTCTTATTATTGCTTATCTGCAACTACATCGAAACCAACATTTACTTTGTTATAGATAAATTTATCTTTGGCTGCCGCAACCGGATCTGTTTCATCCATATAGTTTACATTCCACTTAGAGCGGTCAATGGTAAAGCGGGATTTAGCGGTTACCTGGTTTTCCTGAACCTCAATGGTAGCAGGAATGGTGATGCTAAGCGTAGTATCGCGAAGGGTAAGGTTTCCTGTTACTTTGTGGGTTGGGTTTTCCAATACAAATTGGTCGAATTCACCGTTATTTTCTGTATCTTCTGTTTTCGCAGATTCGATAATTTCTCCACCGGCATAGTCTTCCACTGAAGTAATTACAAACTTGGCAGTAGGATACTCCTCAACATGGAAGAAATCAGGCGACTGGAGGTGGCCTGCCAGTTTCTGCTCGTCTTTACCCTCAAGGTCTTTCACATCAATTTGGGTAAGGTCCATTTGAATGGTGCCACCGACCACTTTATTGTCTTTTAGTTGAATAGCTCCATCCTGAACGGCAATGGTTCCGTGATGCTCGCCTGTTGGCTTGCGGCCATTCCAGAGAACCTGGCTATTGGCGGTGTTAATAGAGAAGCTGGATGCTTCCTGAATTTCTACAACTTCCTGGGCTTCGCCTGTTTCGGCTTCCGTTCCGTTGTTTCCTCCGCAAGAGGCCATTGCCAATGCAAAAGAAAGGAATAGGGCAGAATGTTTGATAACTTTCATTTTTAGGTATGTTTAGTGGTTTATTGCAATTTTGAAATGTTCCAATTACAAAAGTAGCCAAATTTCAATTAATAATGCAACGGAAAGCAATAATTAATGTTACAACATTATTTAAGGTGTGAATAAAAAATCGCCTGGAGCATGAGCCTCAGGCGATTGTGGTTTAGTAGGTTTTCTTAGCCTCTCCGCATTTCCAGCTTATGGAAGTGCTACGGCAGGATAAGTCCTTGTATTTGGCAGCGGAATATTTGAATTATAATAGCTGTTAATAGTTTCAATGAAACGACGCGCCACGAGGGCATAGCCTTTTTGCGTAAGGTGAACACCATCTAAGCTAAAGGCATTGCCGGTAATAAAAGCATTGGTAAACAAGGTGCCACTTTCACTAATGCCACCTTCAACCACCTGGGTAAAGAAGCCATTCATATCCACCAGGGCAAAAGTATTTTCGCTGGCAATTTCTGAGATGATTTCATTGTAAGCAGCAATTGCTTCGGCTACATTTTCTTGCTCCTCTTCATCCAGCACATATTGGCCTGGAATGGTTATGTCGCCTGCAGCAGGGTTAAATTCGGATTGCGGAGCAGCACTTACAGTTAAAGTAACTAAATCATTTTCATTTAGCTGGCGGATACCGGTAGGGCTATTTGGTTCATCCACCACAAATCCATTGGCTCCTTCGGCAAAGGTTGGATAATATCCGACAGCTTTTAATTGGGTAGTTTGAGTGGTTATATTGGCTTCTACAGCGGCAACACCTTCAGCTCCTAAGGCTTGCTCTAACTGACCGGCAGCATCGAGTTGCAGTGCTCCTTCATAATTTTGCTGAATTTGAGCCTGTACTTCAGCAGAAGCCATCGTAGCATTTAACACTTGTACACCTGCATCGCCTAAAACAGATTCGTCTTCATAAGCAGCTTCGGCGTTTTCTTTTATTTGAGCCTGTACTTCAGCAGAAGCCATCGTAGCATTTAACACTTGTACACCTTCATCGCCTAAAACAGATTCATCTTCATAAGCAGCTTCGGCCTTTTCTTTTATTTGTGCTTGGACGGCATCGGAGGCTAAATTTTGCTCTACAATGGCATGAACTGCTGCCGGTTCTTTGTTTTCGATTAAGTTGGTTTGCAGGGCCTGAATTGCCGCCTGTCCATCTGGGGACTGCACATAAGCTTCGGCAGCTGGTTTGGCGATAGCATCTGCCTGTTCATCAGTTGCACCGGCGGATTTTGCTTTTTGAAAAGCCCCTTCATATGCCTGCTGGTATACTACCTGAGGAGCTACCTGAGTAATTATTGTACGGCGGGCTCCCTCAGTTACAATACCATCAATAATCTTACGGCGGGCTCCTTCAGCTACAATGCCATCTATTATTTTTCTCCGGGCTCCTACTTCAATCACCCCGTATATTACCTTTTTTCTAACTACAGGGTCAATTTGAGCCTGTAAGCCTGCATTAATTTGGGCAGCCTGGGTAGCATCTATGTTAAAGCGGTTCCAGCTTACGGCTCTTAAATACGGGATGTTAGAAACGGAAGGAATATTGGCTAAAGCACCTTCGATATTTGCATTTGAAGCTACCAGCTGGTTTATTATTGCTCGGTATTTGTCTTCAAAAACAGCAGGTTCTGTGATAGTGCCTTCTCCTCCCTGGGTTGCATAGCCGAGTACATCGTTGTTACCAATCCAGAGGGTAAAGAAGGTCGGGTCCTGTGCTACTGCATCATCAACAATGGTCGCCATTGGGTTGGACGCAAAGCGGGCAAAATAAGGGTTTCCCTGGGCTGAGCCATATCCAGCAAAGGTAAGGTCACCTACTTTTGCGCCAGGTACGCCCATGTTGTTAAAGCTTCCCGAAACAGGCTGGGCAACTACTGCCTGGCTCAATCCATTGGTTTCCTGAACAATTACAGGTGTTAAGGGTGGTCCAACATTAATAGACTGCAAAACCAGGGTTCCATTGATACGACCTTCAGGTAAAAGCGGCTGATCAAATTCAAAACCAGGGGTTACAAACTCAATCCTTTCTGCAATTATTGCAGGATAAGAATTTTCCTGACCAGCGCGGTTCAGGGCACCATCAGCATAGCCTGATGTTAGGGAGTTTCCCAGGGCAACATATACAGAGAAGTCTGCATCGCCGTGTGCCTGCTCATAATCAGGGGTTTCCCTTTCAATTTCCGGCTCACAGGCAGTTGCTACACCAATGAGGGCGGCTGCGTAAAGTGAGTTTTTGAGATATTTATTAAACATAAAAGTCAGATTTAAAATTTATAGGTTAAGGATAAACCAGGAATAACTGCTACGGCTTTATAGGTTCCGCTCAGTCCGTCCTCAAAAACACTTACATTATCCCGCTGCTTGCGGTTGATGTAAAGGAAAGAAAGGTCTGCAACAAAATTCTCTCCCAGGTTCAGGCCAAGGCCGGCTGTAAGGCCAAGGGCATCAGAGTCCGGAGTTTCCGGGCTAAGGTAACCGTCCTGAACAGGTGATTGGTCATAATAAGCCCCTGCGCGAATGCTTAAAGCTTCCACAACCTTATATTCTGCTCCAAACTTATAGGCGTAAGAACTTTCGTAGCTGCGATCTTCTTCGGTAACAGCTTCTCCTCTAACCGGGGCGGCGTACTCAAAGCGAAGGCTTTTGTAGGCACTCCACCCTGAACGGCTGATATCCACGCCTAAAGTAAGGGCTTCTACCGGGCGGAAAGTAGCTCCAATGGTAAGATAGCTTGGTAGTGGAAGGCTGGAGGTAAAGGAGGTTGATTCAGGAAGAACCCCGGTATTATAAGCCGTTTCGGGGGCAACAAAGGTAGCGGTTCCTTCACTTACTTCCATGTCTACGCGGGAGCGGTAGTTTACGCCCAGGGTGAATTTATCGCCTGGAGCAAAATAAACACCCAGGTTGTAGCCCCAGCCAGAAGCACTTCCGTCTAACTCTGCATTTCCATAGGTTCCATCAGGAAAAAGCACATCAATATCGCGCTGAAGGTTAACCCCGCCGATAGAGTAAATAAGCCCGGCTCCAACCGATAAAGATTCTGAAAGTGCATAGCTTACCGTTGGTTGAATAAAGATGGCCTGCAGCGAAAGCTCGGTAAGGTTAAAGCGTCCTTCCCAATTATCCTCCCAAACCACGCTACTGCCATAAGGGGTATAAACACCCAAACCAAATTTTAAATTACTATCCTGTGGACCAAAGGCAGCAAACACATGGAAAGGAGTACCTGTTGGATTGTCGGTGTGGTAAACCTCGTTGCTGTTAAAGGGTTGGTAGGCAATGTTTGCATAAATTAAATTGGCCCCTATCTGTACACCATTTCCGCGCATCATGGCCAATGCTCCGGGGTTATAGTTGATGCTCGAAGGATCTGGCCGCAAACCTACGCCTATGTTCCCCATAGCTGTAGAGCGGTTGCTTTGCAACGCCACCTGGTAGCCGCTTGCCCACGCGCTCCCGCTAATAAGGGTGGCTGCCAAAAAGCTTAATAAACATTTTTTCATACTGGGTTTTTCTGTTTTGTGTTTGATGCTAATAATATTGAAATATAAAAAATAAGGTGAGATGCTTAAAATATTTCTGACAAATTATAAAATAATATTCGGCATGCATACTATTATAGCCAATAATTATTTGTTTGTTTTGTTGTTAAAATTTCATGATATCTAATGGATTTATGCAGTCTTTCTATTTTTATTGCTGAAAAATTAATGGAACTGTATTTTTTTTAAACTTTAAAAACAATGGTTTTAACGTATTCCCCTGGCTGATTTTCTGACAGACGTTTTATGTTTGGAAGTATTATTACGGAGGTAATTTGGATAAGAACAAGCCAGGAACAAAACGAAGTGTTCTCAACACCTTTCTGACACAAAAAAACCTCTTTCGGTTGTAAGCCTTTAAAGAGGGTTAATTGCATCATATGAAATACTTTATGGCGCAGGTGTTTCATGTTAAGAAAGGCTACACCCTTGCTTTAACAAAAGTTTACCAGGCTGGCCTGCGCGGGAAATACGGCTTTAAAGGGCCAAATTAAGTCACAAAAAGGAAGAAGAACCTTTCTGCCAGTGCTTCGACAGGTTAAAAAGTAGAACCGCGGCGGCTAAGCCCTCCCGGCGGCCGCTTAAAAATCAGGAAGAAAAGTTAAAAAGGGTTCGCATGAGCCTTAAAACCATTCTCTGCTCAGCTAATTTTTCCTAAAAAGAAAATTGGAATAACATTCGTAGGAGTGCCTTTCTGCAGTAAAATTTGGCTTTACAAAAAGCATGTTAAGGCTAACCCGCTAGTGGGAGGGGGCTTTAGGAAAGTTTCCGGCAGATGTCTGCGATGATTGGCTGTGCATGGAGTTTTCCATTCTCAATAAATATTTTAGCTGTTTCTTCTCCACCTACCACAGACCCAGCCATATATATCCCCGCAATATTTGATTCGTACGTTTCAGGATGTAGGTGTGGAATATACGCTTCTCCTTCCAGTTCTATGCCTATTTTTTGCAGAAAGTCGGCATCGGGGCGGTAGCCGGTCATCAGGAAAACAAAGTCTGCTTCTATTTGCTCTTCTGCTCCTGTTTGGAGGCTTTTAATTTTAATTTTGCCTGGGGTTATTTCCACCACACGGCTTTTGAAATGGGCTTTTACTTCTTCTTTTTTTATTCGGTTCTCCAGGTCAGGAACTATCCAGTATTTGGCCGACTTATCCAGGCCCTCGAATTGGTGCACCAGGCTAACCTCCACACCATTTCGGTATAACTCCAGGGCAGTCTCTATGGCCGAATTGGCACCCCCGACTACTACTGCTTTTGTATTGGTATAGCGGTAAGGCTCATCATAATAGTGGCTCACATGGGGCAATTCTTCCCCTGGTACCCCAATTGTTTTTGGTATATCATAATAGCCGGTGGCAATAATCACTTTTTTAGCCCTTAGGTTCTCTCGGCTGGTTTCAATAATAAAAGTATTCTCTTCCTTTTTTATATTTTCAACCTGGGTAAATGGTTGTAGCGAAAGGTTGTAATGCGCTGCCGCACGGCGGTAATATTTTAGGGCCTCACTTCGGTTAGGGCGGATATCCTGCGAAATAAGGGGCAGCTGACCGATTTCAATATTTTCTGAAGTGGAAAAAAATTTCATATTCAGCGGATAGCGTCGAATCGATTCAGTGATGTTCCCTTTCTCAACTATCAGGTAGTCCAGCTGCTTGGCTGCGGCCTCGATGCCACAGGCCAATCCACACGGACCGGCACCAATAATAATGAGGTCGTATAAATGCATGTTTAAACGTTTATTTGTAAAAGTAAGGACTGTAGCAGCAAAATAAAAGTTATTGGAGGGTAACTTTGTGTAAATCAAGTTTGGTTAAAGCGGCGCTTTGTTCCCACAGTTCCTGTGCGTACGCATCGTTTAAAGCTGCCGGGCTGGGCTTCTTTACTTTCCTGTTCTTGAAATACTTTCCTGTAATGTTAAGAACATCGCCGCTGGTGGCAAGATGCACCGGGTTTTCGGCTCCTTTTATACTGCTAATGGCGAAGGGAGAGGAAAGGGCAATGGCAGTTTTAAAAATAGAGGAAGAGGATTGTCCAAAGTTGGAAGAGACAAAACCAGGGTGAAGGCAGTTTACCATCAGGTTGCTGCCACTGGTAAGCTGTGCGAGGCGGCGGGTAAACCATATATTGCACAGCTTGCTAATGGCATAGGCATTTAAGCCATTGTAAGCATGCTGCTTTAATTGTAAATCATTGATATCGAAACGGGCAAAGCGGTGAGCTTCCGACGAAACGGTAACAATACGGCCGGCACTGCTTTTGCGTAGCAGGTCCAGCAGTAAAAGGCTCAGGCTGTAAGGTGCCAGGTGATTGACGGCAAAAGTCATTTCTATGCCCTCTGCAGTTTCTTCCCTGTTATTGCCCAGTAAGATGCCGGCATTATTTATTAAAATGTCGAGGGAGCGAAACGTGTGTTCAAAGGTTTCTGCGGCTTTCTGAATTTGCTTTTGGGACGAAAGATCGCAAAGGATAATATGCACATTCTGGTTTCCACTTTGCCGGAAAATATCTTCCTGTGCTTCCTCTGCTCTTTGTAAATTCCGGCACAGCATTATTACCCGTGCCTTGCGCTTGGCAAGTTCCATGGCAGTAAATTTTCCAATACCAGAATTTGCCCCTGTAACAAGGCAGGTCTTTCCTGCTAAATTCATAGCGACTAGTTAGTGGTGTTTGTATTCCTGTACGACTTCAGCAAAAAATAAATAAAGCCGAAGGAAAGCTTTTGTAGCTTTGTCGGCAAAGGTGCTTTGTTTTTTAAGTCCCGGCGAAAAGATTTTAGAAACTGAGATATCTTTTTCTAATTTACGGCTGATTTGATTATTTAAGTCTAATTTCTAATAAAATGTTTGAATTCGATAAAGACAAGGTCTACGCAAAGGAGACTGAATCGCGGGTAGTTATCCGCTTTCAGGATTGTGACCCCCTGCGGCACCTGAACAATGCCAAGTATTTCGATTATTTTTATAATGCCCGCGAAGACCAGGTACCTAAACTGTACGGGCTCGAAGTAATGGATTTTTATAAAGCATATAAAGCGGCCTGGGTGGTTTACCAGCACCAGATTTCGTACATCAGGCCCGCCCAGGTAGGAGAGTGGGTACGAATTATGTCGCGCCTTATTTATTTCAATGAAAATACCATTGTGCTCGAATATTATATGACCAACGATGCAGAAGATGAGCTTAAAACAGTGCTATGGTCTACCATGAAGTATGTCGACATTAAAAGTGGAAAAAGTATGGTTCATGAAGGAAAGGTGCTGGACTACCTGAAAGCTTCGCTTTACCCTGGGGTTGCTTTTGGCGAACTGGATATGAAGCAGCGTATCCGGCAGATTAAAAACCACCTTGCCCTGAAATAGGCCATCAGGAAAAAAGAAAAAAGGCCTGGCGCATGGGTGAATTGTTTGGTGCCTGCATATCAGCAGAATAGAATAGATCCTTTACCGGATTGGTAAATTAAATCTTACCGTTTAAACAAAATCGAATATGGGTTTTATTATTAAAGTACTTATTTCCGGCCTGGCAGTTCTTTTAGGAGCCTATCTTTTGCCGGGGGTTGCCGTTGAAAGCCTGGGTACTGCCATATGGGTGGCGGTGGTGCTGGCAATATTAAATGCCTTGGTAAAGCCAATTTTAGTTATTCTTACCATCCCTATTACCATAGTAACGCTGGGTCTTTTTCTTTTGGTTATCAATGCCCTTATCATTTTAATGGCCGAAGCGCTAATCGGCGGCTTTTATGTAGATGGCTTTATGTGGGCCCTGCTTTTTAGCCTGCTGCTTTCGGTTATTACCTGGGTAGTGGAAAGCCTGGCGAAAAAATAAAATCGCAGGCAGACAAAATTGAGGCTACCGGAGTTTAGAGCTCTTAAAGGAGGTTTTTATTTACAACCTTCCTGCCATAGCTGCTTAAGCTGGATTTAAAGCGAAAAAATCCTATTATCCAATTTCTTAGTCTTAATACTGGCTACTTAATACTGGCTACTTATTTTTAAATGAGCTGGAACAAAAACTATTACTATTTAATCCACATCGAGTACCTGGGCTTTCGCTACCATGGCTGGCATAAACAGCCGGAAGTAAAAACGGTGCAGGGCATGATTGAGAAGACCCTCTTTTTTGTTCTCGGACATGACAATTTTAAAACCCTGGGAGCAAGCAGAACCGATGCAGGGGTATCGGTGCAGCAGGGAGCTTTTGAGCTTTTTACCCGGGAAGAAGTTGACCAGCAAGCGCTGCTGCAAGGTTTAAATAAAAATTTGCCCAACGATATCAGGGCCCTGCAAATAAAGGAGGTGGATGCGCAGTTCAACATTATCCAAAGCCCTAAATGTAAAGAGTACCATTATGTTTTTTCTTTCGGAGAGAAAAATCACCCTTTTTGTGCCCCGTTTATGGTGTATATGCAGGAGGGGCTGGACATTGATGAAATGAAGAAGGGAGCAAAGATTTTTGAGGGGTACCATAATTTTAGCTGTTACTGTAAAAAGCCAGGCCCGGATGTGCAGGTAGAAAGAGAAATTACCTTTTGTGAGCTAAAGGAAAATACGCTTTATACGGCTAGCTTTTTCCCAGAGAAGAGCTATTTATTGGTGGTGCATGGCCGCGGGTTTATGCGGAACCAGGTGCGCCTGATGATGGGGGCTCTTTTTGCTTTGGGGATGAGAAATATACGGCTGGAAGATATCCAGGCTTCTTTAGAAGGAAAAAGAAAGGAGCCACTGGCACATGCGGCCCCACCTTCGGGGCTTATCCTTCATAAAATTGAGTTCGGGTAACGAAAATTTCGCTTTTACTGACCCTCCGGAAATAGCAGCAATGGTTTTTGTAAGCTGAAAGCTCTTCCAACTTATACTTCTGCCTAACTTCTGCCTAAGCGAATATTAATCCAATAAAGCTCGAAATCCCTCTCTTTCATGCAAAGTAATCTTCGCGTTCATGTTCGAATAAGCGGATGTGGCCTTTTTGTACCATCGACAAAAGCAGCCGCTGGGCCCTTCTTTTAGAAAAATTCAGGAGCGAAGCTAAGGTGGCTACGGTTACCCGCTCATTTATTTTTAAGTATTCCATCAGCTTCTTTTCATTCTGGTCTACGATAGCAGGGGGAGCAGTAGGTTTTGTAGCGCCCCCTTTCCGAAGCTGCCTGATCATATGCTTTCCGGCCGGAAGGCTTTTGTCGCGCTGGCGAATATAAACCTGCCACTCTCCGCTTTTTGTTAAACTGGCGTGGGGCTTTTCGCTGCTTGGAGCCACCAGTACCTTCAGCACTATCCTTTCTTCCTCGTCTTCTATTTCTTCAAAATTTAGGGGAATGGCAGGCTGGCAATAATGCTGCGCAGCCTGCTCCAGCATATACTTTTCTTCTTCAGGGTCAATGCCTGTAATGCTGCGATCGTCTTTTACTCCCACCAAAATAATACCACCCTCTGTGTTGGCAAAGGAGCAAAGGGTTTTGGCAATTTTGTCGCAGCTGGTTATTTTTTGTTTAAAGTCCAGGGTCTCGCCCTCGCCCTGCTTTAATAAATCTGCTAAAATTTGTTGCATCAAATAGATTATTTCTCTACTTTAATTAACAAAGGTAAAGGCGTATTTCTTACCATTAAGATAATTTTTTCTCAATAAAGACAGTTGTTTCGTGGAAATTGTCTGCGGATAAATAAATTTGTGCAACCATTTTTAAACAACCTTTACTTTAATAAATAAAAATACAATGAACCAAATGAACAAAGGTTTTGACCCTGAGGTGATTGCGGAGTATCGCCGTAAAATGGAATCCAGGAAGAAACCCTTTCTGATAGTTGAGTCGGAAGATAATAGTGAGGAGTATGTGAATTTCAACTTTATAGGTACTTATGAAGGAAAAGAAGTTGTTTTCGATGCCGTAATTTTCACCCTCCGCCTCCATTACAACAGCGAACTTTATGAAATAGCCGAACACAAAGCGGCTCAACGCTTTCCTAATTTTAAAAATATTCGCTACGAAGAGGACGAAAACGGCGACCTGAAAGCCTTAAACAGCGAGCAGGAAGAAATTGGCCTTTATATGGCCGAGGTAATGATGGAGTTGGAAGAAGAAGAAAGCGTTCAGGTGCAGGAACACCTCGAACTGGACCCCCATGTAGATTTTGGCGTTGGCCTCGATGCTGCTTTAAATGTAGAGAAAGTTAATGAAAAGGTAATTCAGCGCTTTGTAGAACAATTCAATGCCGAAACCCTGCAGTTAGATGAAACCCTTTACACCTTTACCGAAGAGGAAGATTCCGAAGTAGAAAAATAATAACCTTCTAAGCCGGTACCTTTACTATCTATGCTCAAAATTGCCTGGTCTGCTGTTTATGCACACCCTCTGCCCGAAAATCATCGGTTCCCAATGATTAAATATGAGCTTTTGCCCGAGCAATTGCTGTACGAAGGAACCGTTAGGCAGGAGAATTTTTTTGAGCCTGAAGCCTTGTCCGAAGCGTATATTACCAATACCCACGATCAGGACTACTGGAACCGGCTTAAAAACCTCCAGCTGGAGCGGGCGGAAATCCGGCGTACAGGCTTTCCTTTATCGGCAAGCCTGGTGGAGCGGGAGGTAACTATTATGGAAGGCACTGTGCAGGCAAGCCTTTTTGCTTTACAGTATGGCATAGCAATGAATATTGCCGGAGGTACCCACCATGCTTTTACTAATAGGGGCGAAGGCTTTTGCCTGTTAAATGATATTGCAATTGCAGCCAATTACCTGCTGGAGAAGCGTCTTTGCAGGCAAATTTTGGTGGTCGACTTGGATGTACATCAGGGAAACGGTACCGCAGAGATTTTCAGGGGAAAAAGTGAGGTATTTACTTTTAGCATGCATGGCGAAAAGAATTACCCCATGCATAAAGAACTTTCAGATTTTGATATTGCCCTTCCGGATGGAACAGGAGACGAAGCTTACCTGAAAGAACTAAAATATCATCTCCCCCGGATACTGGACCAGGTGGAACCCGATTTTATTTTTTTTCAGTCGGGGGTAGATGTGCTGGCGACGGATAAACTGGGGCGCCTGGGCATGAGTCTGGACGGCTGCCGCGAAAGGGATGCTTTTGTTTTGAAAACCTGTAAGGCAAACAAGCTTCCGGTAGCGGTAACAATGGGAGGGGGATACTCCCAAAAAATTACCCATATTATTGAAGCCCATGCCAATACCTACCGGCTGGCACAGGATGTGTTTTTTTAACAAGTGTGACTAGCACGAATTAATTGACTATTAAGCCCTTTACTGGCTGTGGCACGAAACAGCCTAAAAGGCTTATACAGTATTTTGTAAGGAGTTCGTGCCACTTCGGGAGTAGCAGTTAAACCATCAGGTAATTATTTCTCCGGGCACTAGCGTAAAGCTTATCTGATAATTTTTCTTTAAAGTTTAATCTTCGCACCAATTAAATAAAATTTAATGCTATCTTAATTGGGAGCCTGGCGCTTTTAAGCAATTTTTTCCGCTTCCTGTGGTATGCAGAAGAAAAAATGGACTTCCTGTTGAAGGAAACTTTAAAATTCCAAACCAAGCTAATAAAATCTCCGTATGAAAATGTAATGACTACCGAAGCAAAAAAATTCAGAAACAGTATTGTCTTTGTGCTATCGTTTACCATGTTGCTGTGGTTAATTAAAGCGCTTGAATGGGCTGTTGATCTGGACTTTGGCTTTTTAGGCATTCTCCCACGCACCCTTTCCGGAACAATGGGCATTATTACAGCGCCCCTCGTGCATGGCGATGTGCTACACCTGATTTCAAATACCTTTCCGCTGCTCCTGCTTGGGGTCAGCGTTTTTTATTTTTATGATAAAATTGCCCTGGAAGTCTTCGCCTGGATATATTTTATGTCGGGATTTTGGGTGTGGATGGCAGCCAGAGATGCTTACCATATAGGAGCCAGCGGGTTGGTGTATGGGCTGGTAGCCTTTTTATTCTTCAGCGGATTGTTCAGGAGAGATACCAAATCCCTGTCAATTTCACTGGTGGTAATTTTTCTTTATGGAGGAATGTTGCAGGGCCTTTTTCCAACGAATGAGCGTATTTCCTGGGAGTCGCACCTTTTAGGGGCTCTTGCAGGGGCTTTTTGTGCCTTTTTTTATCGGGATGTAAAACAGGAGGTAAGCCAGCGTCCCGGGGTACCAACCGCTGCAATAGGAAATATTGAATCTGAACACCCTTCTGTTTTTTCCACCAATGGCAGTAGTACCTATGCCGACATGCAGGAGGCAGCAGACTCTTACCCCCTCCAGGCCGGCTTTTTTCCGTTGCCACAGGCAGAAAAGCCGCCCTTGCCTTTAGGAGCCTCGGAAAAACAAAAAAATAGTGGTCTCACTTTCGTTTATGAGTGGAAAAAGAAGCCAGATAGAACCAACACCTATCGTATGGTAGGAAGCCAGTCAGCCCCGGGCTGGGAAAAAAGCTTTACAGGAGAAGACTCCTGAGGCTGTTTCAATATTTGCAAATTATCTTTTCAGGAATGGAACTGAAAGTTTTAAATTTATGCTAAAGTGTTATATTTTGCAGCAAATTTAAAACTTATAAGATTGTGAAAAACGTATCATTAGTTCTGAACCTTGTTTTAGTTGTGGCAGTGGGCGTATTGTTTTACCTGCACTTTTCCAGCAAAACTGTAGCGTCGAACGCAGAGGAAGCTTTAGCAGGTGCCCCAAAAAGCAAAGCCTTAATTGCCTACATTAATTCAGATTCCCTACTTAATAATTATGCCTTCTCAAAAGAAATTCAGGATAAGCTGAAGACGATGGAAGGTAAATACGAAGCAGAATTTGCCAACAGGGCAAAAGGTCTGGAGAACGAATTTGCTAATTTCCAGCGCAATGCGCAGTCAATGACCATCAACCAGGCACGTGCGCAGGAAGAAGAGCTAATGAAGAAAAGAAATAACCTGCTGCAATACCAGGAGGCCCTGGGCCAAAAACTGATGCAGGAGCAGGCCAAATTAAATGAAGAGCTGTACGAGAATGTAGCTCAGTACCTGAAAGAATACGGAAAGAAAGAAAACCTGGATGTAGTTCTTACTTATTCTAAAGGCAGTGGGGTTTTATATGCCAGCGATAGCCTGGATATTACTAAAGCGGTAATTGTAGGATTGAATGAACGCCATAAGGCTGCTTCTTCAGCCAGCCCGGAAGCAAAGAAAGAAGTAGTAGAATCTTCTGCTGCACCTAAGAAATAAGCAATTAGTTTAATTGTATCAAATCATTAAGCCCGGCGGTTAGCCGGGCTTTTGTTTTTTTACTGGCCGTCCATTTTTAAATTGGGCAAATACTTTTAATTTTTATATCTTCCGAACAGAAGCCTTTATTTTACCAATCAGGCAGGAGTAGAAGAAAGCTACCGGTTAATTTTTAGCGGCCGGAAATAAGTTTATAATAAAGCAGCAGGGCTGTTGCTAAAGTAGATAAGCATTTCCGGATAAAATGATTTAAGTAAATAGCACCCAATGCACCCGATTTTATTAAAAGAATGGAACAGGCTGGAGAAACTTCGGCAATTCTATGAGCAAACGCTGGAGCAGGCTTCTCCTGAGCAGCAAAAATTTAAGCCTGATGCAAAGACATGGAATATGTTGCAGGTGGTTCGCCACCTTGTTACTGCCGAAGGTTTAAGTACCGCCTTTCTCGTAAAGAAAAATTATTCCAATGCGCGCAAGGCAGGCAATTTAAGTACCCGCCTCAGGGCTACTTTGCTCAGGATAATGCTGCAGAGTCCCTTAAAATTTAAAGCCCCGCCAGTAGCAGCTTTGGAACCCGAAGTAGAGCAGGAGGGGCAGCTGATCCTGAGCGACTGGAGCAATGGTCGTGAAACTTTAAAAACTTACCTGGAGCATTTTCCTGCAGATAAGCTTGGGTTTGAAATTTATAAACACCCTCGCTCGGGCTGGTTAACCATTTCCCAAACCCTCCAGTTTTACGGAGACCATTTAAAACACCACCAGCAGCAACTGAGCCGACTCAGGAAAGATCCCGGTTTTCCTGGCTGAAAAATTGATTAAGAAGGCAAACAAAAGGCCGGGAAAATAATTTTATAGATATGATAGAACAGTTTTCATACTTAAGCAAAGAAGAGCAGGAGACGGTATTAAATGCACCGGCCCTGGTTACAGCACTTATTGCTGCCACCGATAAAGAGATTGATGGAAAAGAAGTAAACCGTGGGTTAGACCTCATGAAATGGAAAACATTCCGGGCGCGTCCTGACCTGTTGGATTACTATAATGAAGTTGGGAAAACTTTTCCTGCCCGCCTCGACCAGATATTAAAAGACATGCCCGCAGCCAAGGAGGAAAGGAATGGCTGGATAGGAGATCGCCTGGCGAAGCTAAACACCATCTGGCCGAAATTCGATAAAGAATTTGCCGAGCAATTGTATGCCAGCTACCGTGAATTAGCCAAGCATATCGCCGAAGCTTCCGGTGGAGTTCTGGGGTACCTGACGGTGAATTTTGAAGAATCCCGCCTTATCAAACTTCCCATGATTGACGACCCCCGGGAGTACAAGGTCTAAATTATTTCTTAACTTAGGCTTTTCTCATTAAAGAGAGGGTTTTTACATGCTGGACAGGCTTAGCAGGAGTATTGTAGTGCCTGCACGATTGGTTTTATTGATGTGGGCGGTGTTTTTCATCGAAATCACCTGGTTTATAGATTTAAGTTTTCTTGGAATTATTCCCCGTACAATGGTGGGGCTTCCCGGAATTGTATGTGCCCCCCTGCTGCATGGGAGTTTCTGGCACTTAACATCTAACACCCTTCCCCTGCTTTTTTTAGGCACTACCTTATACTTCATGTACGGGCGATTGGCCGATAAGGTATTCTTTTACTGTTATTTTCTTACCGGTTTACTGGTTTGGGTTTTTGCCCGCGCTTCGATACACATTGGCGCCAGCGGACTGGTCTATGGCCTTGCCTTTTTTTTAATCTTCTTTGGCTTCTTCCGAAAAGACTTCAGGTCCTTATTTATCTCCTGCCTGATTCTTTTTATGTATGGAGGCTTGTTTTATGGATTGCTTCCGGTTCAGCGGGGTGTTTCCTGGGAATCGCACCTGTTGGGCGCTGTGGTCGGTTTTGTTCTTGCCCTGCGCTTTGGTCGGACCAATTCAGGCAAACGGAGGAAAGCCGATTATTACTACTAATAGTTCTTTCATATTTTACCTGGTTAATAAGTACAAGGCCAGGTTTAATGCTAGTTTGGCTCACCAAAGTTACGCCTTACGCTTCGCTAAACGCGCGCCAGATTCCAGCTGGTGAATAGGACCCAGCACTTTCATACAGAGTCCTACGAATGCTATAAGAAAAAAAGGGGAGGGGTAATTCGTTACATGAAAAAAGCCTGCTTCTCTTTTGCTTTGCAATAAGCAAAGCAAAAGAGAAGCAGGCTGGAAGGGCTAAGGTGGCTTAAATTTAAGCTTCCGATACTTTTATTTTTTCAATTTTGTCGCCGGCACTAATTTCGTCAATTACATCCACTCCTTCCACTACCTTACCAAAGCAAGTGTGGTTGCGGTCGAGGTGCTTGGTATTTTGGCGGCTATGACAAATAAAAAACTGGGAGCCACCGGTATTTCTACCTGCATGAGCCATAGAGAGTACTCCACGGTCGTGGTACTGGTTTTCGCCGGTTAATTCGCAATCGATAGTGTAACCAGGGCCTCCGGTGCCATTGCCTACCGGACATCCTCCCTGAATTACAAAATCAGGAATTACCCGATGGAAACTAAGTCCATCGTAAAAACCTTTCTCTGCCAGGTCAATAAAATTTTTCACGGTTTTGGGAGCATCTTTTTCATAGAACTCCACTTTCATGGTGCCTTTACCAGTTATAATTTCTGCTGTTTTCATATTCATTTAGTTTAGTAAGAAAGGCAAAAGAAGGAAAAAAAGTTTATTCTTTTAACTTTTCAAGCGTTTCATTTATTTCTTCCTCGGTAGATTTAAGCCTCTTTTTGCAAAAGTTCATTAATTCGGAAGCTTTTTTTACCAGGGTTGAAAGTTCATCTACGTCTGGTTCTTCATTTTCTATTTTGCGTACAATTTCTTCAAGCTGCGCCATTGCATTTTTATAGCTCAAATTTTTAGGACTCATGAGTTCAGATTGATGTTTTTTACGATACTAATTAATTCGCCCTTGCTGGTTCTGGTTCGGAGTTCGTCGCCTTCCTGCAAGCTGCTGGTATTTTTTACCAGTTGGCCGTTGGCGTAGGTAATGCTGTACCCTCGCTTTAAGGTGTTTTCTGGTTTCAGCAGTTCCACTGTTTTTTGTAAGTGGCTTAAGCGAAGTTGCTGATTTTTAATGCCGGCAGTTAAGCAGCGCTGCCAGCTAAGCTGCAGGGTATCCAGCTGTTTGTGTTTTTCTTTTAATAACAGGAAGGAGCCTTTTTGCAGACTGTTCGATAGGAGCTCTGTTTTTTGCCTGCTTTGCCTAAAGGCAAAAAGACTTTGCGTTTTTATGCTCTTGCCGTAATATTCCAGCTGGCGTCCCTGTTCTTCCAGGTAGTCAAAACTGTAGGAAAAAATATGTTCGGCAAGAGACAAAAAGCTTTCTTCGAAGCTTCGCAGCCCGCTTAGCAAAAATTCGGCTACTGCTGTAGGTGTTTTTAATTTTGTATGGGCTACCAGGTCGGCAATGGTTTCGTCGCGTTCATGGCCAATGCCGGTAAGAATGGGCAGTGGAAACTGGGCCAGGTGGGCAGCCAGGTTGTAATTATCAAAGCAATCCAGGTCGGTTTGTGCTCCTCCACCACGAATCAGCACGACCAAATCGAAAGCATCTTCCTGTGCATATATTTGCTCCAGCGCCTGAATGATGGAACTTTCGGCCCCATCGCCCTGCATAACTGCCCGAAACAATTTTACCTCGAAACGATATTTGTAAGGGTTTGGAATAAGCTGGTTTATAAAATCGCCCCAGCCTGCCGCCGTTGGCGAGCTGATAACCGCCACTCTTTGTGGAACAGTAGGGAGACTCAGCTGGCGGTTCATGTCATACACCCCGTCCTGGATAAGCCTGTTGATGATTTCCTGCCGCCTGCGGGCCCGTTCCCCCAGGGTATAGTTAGGGTCAATGTCCCGTACATTTAAACTCAGGCCATAAAGCTCGTGGTATTGTACTACTACATTGGCAAGAATTTTCATGCCCGGCGCAAGGGGCTGCCCGGTGGTTTGCTCAAACCAAACGCTAATGGTGCGGTAAGCATACGACCAGCAGGTAGCTTTAAGCTTGGCCACCAGCTTATCGTCCTGCTTGTCGATAAGCTCCATATAGCAGTGGCCGCTATGGTTCATTCGCAGCTCACCTACTTCGGCAACCACCCAGTAAGAAGGTTCCAGCTGGGCGTCGAGGGTCTTTTTAATCAGCTGGCTAAGCTCGGCTAACGAAAGTTGATCTTTATCCATATCAGCTACAAAGAAAGTGAATTTTTTGCTAACCAACCCCTGCGAAAGACACAAAAAAAGCCCCAAAGGAGCTTTTAATCTGCTGATGCCAAACAGGCTAAATTCTTTTTTATTCCCGGTTTATGAGGGCAATGTCGACCCCATTTGTCCAGCCAAAGCCATCCTGCAGGGGGTATTCGCCGCCACCACCTATAAGGGTAGTATCGATTACATTGTATTTCTCCATCATTTTACCTGTTTCCTGAAACACCTTGCGGTTAACCTTTAGCCAGCGGGCAGCAATCTCCTGGCTTAATTCAGGCATATCGTAATTCTCTAAACCTTTTACGGCAAGCCACTGCAGGGGCGCCCATCCATTGGGAGCGTCCCACTGTTCGCCTGTTGCGGCCAGGGTGGTTACCAAGCCGCCTGGTTTAAGAAAATCCGAAGCTAATTTTTTACTTACCTTTTGGGCGCGTTCCTCGCTGGCAAGGCCATAGTACAAAGGATAAACCGCAGCCAGGGAAAGCGAAGGAGTGGGGGCTTCTTCTACAAAGTCATAGTCGATGTAGAACTGGCGCTGCTCATCCCAGAGCCACTTTTCTATGGCTGCTTTCCGTTGTTGTGCAAGGGCTTCAAACTGGCTGGCTTTTTCTTCACGGCCACTGGCAAAATATAGTTCGCTAATGGTGGTTTCGAGGTGGTACAGCAGGCTGTTCAAATCTACCGGAACAATGTCGGTGGTATGAATGCTGGCCAGCGAGTTATTGTCTTTAAACCAACGGCTGCTGAAATCCCAGCCCGATTCGGCGGCAGAGCGAATATCGTTGTATAACTTAGGCCTTTCGTCTTCAGGCAGGTGGCTGGCCAGCTTTACATCTTCGGCATACGATTCGGGCCTTGGTTCGGCCTTGCGATCGTAGTAACGGTTTAAAATGCTGCCATCGGGCATTCGCACTACGTGTAAAGCAGCCTGGTTTCTGGCATTCACTTCTTCAATTCCATCCATCCAGAAACTATATTCCTTTAGCAGCTGTGGCAAATAAGGAAGGGCTGCTTCGGTGCCTTTATGGTGTTGGTACAGCGCCACCATGCTGGAGAAAAAAGGAGGCTGCGAGCGGCTCAGGTAATAGGTGCGGTTGCCATTCGGAATAAAGCCCAGCTCATCGATGAGGTAGGCAAAGTTGTCGAGCATGCGCTCTACCAGTTCCATGCGGCCACTGGCCGCCAGGCCATGCATGGTAAAGTAGCTATCCCAATAATAAATTTCCCTGAAGCGGCCTCCGGGTACGATGTAGTCGTTAGGTAGGGGAATAAGGGTAGAAAACTTTTCCTTTTCATCGGCCTCGCGGGTAAGGTAATCCCAGTGATTGATGATATGCTCGGCCATGCTCAGGCCCGGGTTGAGGGCAAAGTTGCTGCCGGCATGTGCAGGTAAATCAAAATTTTCGCTTACAAACTTACCCAGGTCGAACTGCCTGCTTTTATGGGTTTTCCGGTACTTCTGCAAAATTTGCTCGGGTGGAAATTTTGCACGGGCATCGACAAAGGTTTTGGAGTCGGGGAAAACATGACCCATTTGAATGCTGGTGAAAAGCACTCCCAGCTGTTCGCTTGGCTTATAGTGAGTCGTGTTACTCTGAGGTATAAAGCTGATAAATAACAAGGCAATCGATAGGATTAAAGGGTTTGCTTTCATGGCACGTTTTTTATTCGCTATTCAATACAACTAAATATACTAATAAAAAACATGCCCCTTCAGTTTAGAAGAGGAGGGGAGGAGGAGAGAAAGCGCGATTTAAATATCGAGAATAAAGTCAATGAAGCCAGCATTCTGGCCTTTAGGCCTAACTATCAGGAGTGGGAAACGATCGTTCATCTGGATGGCCCTTTCTGCAATACTACCAAGGAAAAGGGCAGTGGCTGCCGTACGGCCTTTGGCTCCCATAACAATCGCATCGGCTTTTATTTCAAGCGCCTTATCGTAGATGTCGCTCATTTTATTATCATTTTTATCGAGCGAGTACACATCTTTTATTTTAACGTTTTGGGTATCGATGGTTTTAATAAACTTCTTATAATCCCGCTTCGCGTGCTTTTTCATTATTTCAGAAAAGTCTTCGAAGCTTTTGCCGGTATAATGATAACCGGCAGGTACCGCAAAAACGTTTTGCACCACCACCTGCACATCGGGGAGGTTATAGTGGGCAATACTAAGCGCCGTATCCAGGGCCAAACGTGAGTTTTCAGAGAAGTCAGAAGGAACCAGCAGTTTACTGATTTGCACATTGCTTCCTTCAGGAATAATTAAGAGACTGCAACCCGCCCTGCGGGCAAGGCGCTGTACCAGTACCCCACTGCCTTCAAGGGTTCTTTTTTTGCCGGCCAGTACCAGGTCAATATCCGAATCTTTCGACCATTTGTAAAATTCTCTTCGCCGGCTGACCGTCTTTTACCACATACTGGAACTTAATTCCTTCGGTTGGCTCAAAATTTTCCTGCACAAGCTGGGCAATTTGGTGCCTCCTTTCCTTACCAGCATTTTTTATCAGGTCCGGGAATTCTTTCAGTACATCGGAGCCGGAATGTGGATATTGCGGAGAATATTAACAAAGTACACCTTTTCTGCCCCGGCGGATCGGGCAATGAAAGAAGCAAATTTTATAAGGAGCGGATCCAGTTCTGTAAGGTCAAGTGCAACCAAAATTCTTTTGATCGGATACATGAAAACGGTTCAAGTTGGGGGTTCTTAGCGCAAGGCAAAGTTAACCAATGTAGTCGGAAATAAGCGGTACGAAAACTGATTTTTTCCTACTTCCTACGGTAAGACAATAAGGCATCGGCCAGCATTTCAATTTGTTCTTTTGAATGGGTAGGAAAGTTGGCAATGCGGATATGTTTGTTTTTATTGTCGCCATATCCTGTACTTACAATCATGTTTTTCTCTTTCAGGTAATTATGTATTTTTTCGCTTTCGCGCTCGTCGTGGAGCTCAGCCACAATGGTAGTTTTGGAACGACATTCGGCTTTGCTTATAAAAGGCTTAAATAGGTACATGATTCCAGGGCATGGTAAAGAATGGCTGCCTTGGTATTTGTTTCCTGCTTTATTTGTTTTATCCCCTTTTGGTTCATGTCTTCGAGTACCTGGCCCAGCAGGTAAATGCCCAATACGTTGGGGGTTTCGGGGGTCTGATATTTTACAGAATTTTCGATGAGGGTGGGAATGCTGTGGTACGAGCCAATAGAGAGTCCCTTTTCCTGCTTTTGCTCTGCCTTTTTTAAGCAGCGTTCGTTTACAATCCATACCCCCAAGCCGGCGGGTAAGCCAAAGCCTTTTTGAACAGAAAAAAAGATGCTGTCGGCCTGGCTTAGCGGAAAGTTAAGGTAAGGGGCGGAGGAAACCACATCGATGGCCAGGAGCGTGTCCGGGAAAGCCTCGCGCAGTTCGGCAATGTCTTTGGCAGGCTGCATAGCCCCTGTGCTTGTTTCGTTATGGGTAAGGGCAATAAGCTCACTGTCGTTCGAAAGGATGATATCTTTTGGCAGGCAACACCGCCCCGGCTCCGCCTTAAATATTTCGGTTTTAATATTTAAAGCTTTGGCGGTTTGGGCAAAGCGCTTACTGAAGGAGCCGTTTACCAAATGGCAGGAGGTACTCTCCACACAGTTTTGAAGAATCCGCTCCCAGCCCTCCGTTCCTGAGCCTATAAAAAGGATATAATAGCTTTCAGGGATATCCAGCAACTCTCTTAGGTTGCCGGCTGCTTTGCGGTAAATGTTCTGAAACTCCACACTGCGGTGGGAGATGGAAGGGATTTGTTCTTTCAGTGCATTTTTCATATGCTCTTCTACTGTAAAGTAAAGAGCAGCAGGCCCCACGGTGTAAAAAATTTTTTTGCTCATGAAACAACAGGCTAAGTAAAAAGACGTTCGTTAAGTAAATGCAACAGGCCCGGAGAGGCTATTGTTGGCTTATCCTGCAAGTATCTGAAAAAAGCTTTAAGATATAAAAAGAAGCAGGGTTCTTATTCTGAATAATTTGAACTAATTTTGAACCAAGCTTGTAAAACAGTTGAGCTGGTAAACAAATCAGCTGTTTAGCTTATTAAAAGATACCCCACTCAGGTTGGCTCGTTTTTCAAACCTAACAATTAATTTACTAACGAGTGAAGCCTACCGGAAAAACTGGACCTCAATCCTGGCCTGGCCAGGATCATTGTTGCACTGCAGCAATGTTAACAGTGGATAGTTGCCTCGGTTTAGGCAGCTCAAAACGTGTCTTATCAGAGGTTTGATAAAACCTTTCCCGGCCTGAGATGGGGATTTTTATTTAACTCAGGCTAAAGAATTTTCTGCAAGTGTTACAATCCAAAATTCCTGGATTCAGGCAGTTGTCACTGCTCATAATTCCAGCCATTCTTCTCATTACTTCCTGTTCTGAAAAATCGTCTGAAGAAAGTGAAAATGCGCCTCCGCCTTTACCTTCTTATGACTATTTATACCAGGTTCCTGCCACGCATGCCGACGGCTGGGAAACTGCCTCTGTGAACCATGAACAATTGGCCGAGGAGCTGGTAATTCGTGTAATGGGCGATACCAGCCTGGGGGTCGATGGCGTATTGCTGAGCCAGAACGGGGCATTGGTGCTGGAAGAATATAAACCTGTTTTAGCGGCCGATTCGCTCTTGCCTTTGGAAGACAGCCAGCTGCTGCTAATTTCTACCTTGTCGGCAGTGTGGGAGAAGGAGCATGAAAATATGCAGCCTTCCATGATTAGTCTCCCTTCTGTGGTTTATGCGGGCAAATCAAATATGGCCGATACCTCTGTTAGTATTCAGCACTTGCTAAAAATGGAAACCGACATGCTGTGCCGGCCACAGAATAAGGTTTTTCAGGACATTGCGGAAAAAAGCCATACCAACCGCTTTTATTATTGCCCGGCTAATTATGAAGCCGTAGCCCAGTGGATGGAAAATGAGCTGGATGGTTCTTTAAGCTTTTTTGCAGAAGAACATTTGTTTGAACCCCTGAATATAGATACCTACCGCTGGGAGGGAGAACAGATAAGCCTCTTCCCACGCGATATGCTCAAGCTTGGGGCCTTGTATGCCAGCAAAGGAAGCTGGCAGGAACAGCAGGTATTTTCCGATAACTGGGTGCTTCAGCTGCAGGAAAAGGCTTACGATGCGAAGGCACAGGGACAGTTTGCCTGGGGGTGGTGGCAGCATAAGTTATTGGTAAATGGCAGGAACTACACCATTTATTATTCTAAAAGCCCCAATTACCTGCTGGTTTATGTTCCCGATGTAGATGCAGGGCTGCTGCTATCAGGCAAGCTCCATAGAGCGGCATCCGATTACTTCCCGCTTCTTCAGAACCATGCCATTCCGGCATTGCTACAAACGAAATAAAATAAAAGGAGGGCTTTATTGTTATAGTCCCCTAAAAAAAGGCATAAAAAAAGGGCTGCACTTTTTGGTGGTAGTGCAGCCCTATGGTAATTATCCGCGATCAAGGGAAAATCCCCAAATCCAGATAGCTGATGGCTATTTTATTAATGGAAACAATAAAGGCAGCAGTTCGCATCGATTTGAGCTTTTTCTGCTTTAAAGTTTTCCGTACTTCATGGTAAGCATTTACCATGGTATCTTCCAGTCCCGAAAGCACCAGGTCCCGTTCGCTGGCGCCTTTTACGATTTTTTTTCTTATGTCGTCGGGCAGGGTGGTGTTGCTGGCTTTTTCTATGGCCTGCACCAGCCGCAGGTTATTTAGCTCGTCGTAACGTTTATCGATTTTGCCAAAAGAGACTCTCGAAAGGTTTTTGAGCCATTCGAAATAAGATACAGTTACCCCGCCGGCATTCAGGTACATATCAGGAATAACCATAACGCCCTTCTGCAAAAGAATGTTTTCGGCCTCCGGAGTGGTTGGGCCATTGGCCCCTTCTCCTACAATTTTTGCTTTTATTCTGGGGGCGTTTTCTTTGGTAATCTGGTTCTCCAGGGCAGCGGGTATCAGAATGTCACATTCCACTTCCAGGAGGGCTGCAGAGTTTTCATAATTTTTAGCGTTCTTATAATTCAGAATGCTTTTAGTTTCGCGGCGGTGGCGAAATAAATCCTCTATATCAAGGCCACTTTCGTCGTACACCCCCCCTTCAAACTCTGCTACTCCTACAATCAGGGCCCCCTGGTCCTGCATGGCTTTGGCACTCCAGTAACCTACATTTCCAAAGCCCTGCACGATTACTTTCTTTCCTTCCAGGCCGGTGCTCAGGCCCAGCGCTTTCATGTCTTCTTCTATGCTTACGGCTTCGCGAATACCAAACATAATGCCCATACCGGTTGCTTCGGTGCGTCCCTGCACCCCGCTTTGGGAGAGGGGTTTGCCGGTAACGCAGCCATTGGAGTTAACATCATCCGGGTTAAAAGTGGCATAAGTGTCGGCTATCCAGGCCATTTCACGAGAGCCTGTCCCATAGTCCGGTGCAGGTACATCGATGGCAGGGCCTATAAAATTCTTCTTGATAAGTTCCGAGGTGTAGCGGCGGGTAATATTTTCCAGCATGTCTACACTGTAATTGCGGGTATTGATTTTTACGCCACCTTTAGCTCCACCAAAAGGAACATTTACCAGGGCACATTTGTAGGTCATCAGTGCCGACAAGGCTTTTACCTCATCTTCATTTACTGTTTCGGCATAGCGAATTCCCCCTTTGGTAGGCATTTTATGCTGCGAGTGTTGTACCCGAAAGCCTTCAAGAACCTGATAAGTCCCATCTTCCAGTTTTATAGGGAAGTTAAACTTATAAATGCTGTTACACATTTTTATTTGCTGTATTAAACCTGCCGGATGCTCGGTATGTACAGCGGCTTTATCAACAAATTGATTAACATCATCATAAAAACTATATTCTGGCGTATTGCTCATGGAATAGTACTTTGGTGAAAAAAAAGTTCTATCAATATAAATGCAAAAAGGAGCCTACTGTTTAACAAAAAGCTCCTTTTTCCAATGCTGAACCACCGCCAGGGGTACTATTGGTAAATATTAATATAAAACCCTGAATTTAATGGTGTTCCGGATGCTCTTCAGGTCCTTAATAACATCCTGGCTATACTGCTTATTGATGTCGGTAATTACATAGCCGATTGTTTCGGTCGTTTTGAGGTACTGGCCGGTAATGTTAATGTTATGGCTGGCAAGTATATTGTTAATGCTTGCCAGAATACCGGGCGTGTTCAGGTGCATATGAATGAGGCGGTGGGCATTTTCGAGGCGCGGCAGCTGCAGGTTCGGGAAGTTTACACTGTTGGTGGTGCTTCCGGTATTGATGTAATCCATTATTTTAGCGGGTACGAACTGGGCAATATTTTCCTGTGCCTCCAGGGTACTGCCGCCAATATGAGGGGTAAGGAGGGTATTTGGCAGGCCTACCAGCTCCGATTTAAAAGGTTCTTCATTGGTTTTTGGCTCTTCAGGAAAAACATCTACTGCAGCTCCCCGTACTTTGCCACTTTCCATGGCTCTTTTAAGGGCAGGTATATCGACCACATGGCCGCGGCTTAGGTTCAGGAAAATCACCCCCTCTTTCATTAGGTCAAATTCCCGCTCTCCAATCATGTTCTGGTTTTCTTTCCGGCCATCTACATGCAGGCTCAGGATGTCGGCTGTTTGAAGAAGCTCCTCCAGCGAGTTGCATTTGGTGGCATTGCCGAGGGCCAGCCTTTCCACCACATCGTAATAGTATACATTCATGCCGAGGTTTTCGGCCAGCACGCTTAGCTGAGATCCAATATTGCCGTAGCCAATAATTCCTAGTTTTTTGCCCCGGATTTCAAAACTTCCTTTAGCTGACTTATCCCACACCGACTGGTGCATTTGTACCGATTTGTCGGGGATGTTGCGCATCAGCAGGATAATTTCTCCTATTGCTAACTCCACTACTGAGCGGGTATTGCTGAAAGGGGCGTTAAACACTGCAATGCCTTTGCGGCTGCAGGCCTCCAGGTCTATCTGGTTGGTGCCAATGCAGAAAGCGCCAATGGCAATTAGGCGGTTCGCCTGGGCAATTACCTTTTCGGTTACCTGGGTTTTGCTTCGGATGCCCAAAATAGAAACGCCTTTGATTCGTTCGCAAAGTTCATCTTCGTCCAGCCCCCCAGGGTAAACCTCCAGGTTGTAGCCTTCTTTTTTTAGCAGCTTCTCGGCCAGTGGGTGAATGTTTTCAAGTAGCAACACCTTAATGCGGTGCTTTGGGTAGGAGTGGGCCCTGGCCATATTGTTCAGGAAAAGGAACTCGTCGAGGTTTGGGGTAATGTGGTCAGCCTTTTCCATAATGCTGCTTCGTTCTACATTTTCTGTAAAGGCATAGAAGCGGTTTGCCAGGCCGGCGGCTTTTATTTCATAGTCGGTATAGCCATCGCCAATAACGTATACATCGCCATCTATTTCGAGCTGACGGAGCTGGGCCACCTTGCCTCCGTTGCCGGAAAGCGCATTCTCGAGGTCGAAGCCCACGATACGGTTTGCGTCATCATAAACAAAGCTGTTGGCGAAAACATGTTCAGAGGAAATGCCATAGGGGGCCACTACGGGCTCAATAAAATCGCGGAAACCATTGGAGATGATATATATTTTATCGTGGTAGCCGGCGATAAATTCCTGATTGCGGTTAAACGAATCAGACACCTGCGTTTGCAGCCGTTTGACAAGTTCTTCAATATGTTCCCGACGGGCTTCGAGCAAATCCAGCCGCTTTTGTAATGACTCTTTCACCGAAAGGCTGCCGTCCATTCCGGCATCGGTAATTTCTTTTATTTTACGAATGCGTTCTTCTTTTTCAGGATGGTGTTGGAGGGAGATTTCGGCGAGCACATCCAGGGCTTCTACTTTGGTAAAGGTACTATCGAAGTCGATTACAAAATACTTGTCGTTTTCCATAAGGGGACAGGGCTTTATAAAGAAAAAAGTATACGTAAGTATAAGGGTATTTTGTTTTCCTTAAAAACTACTAAGGGTCTTTATTTCCGGAAACGTTTTAAATCAGGCAGGCTGTTTGCCGCTTTCGGAGCTCCAGGTGAAAAAAGCAGGCATAATCGCAGAGGAGTGTTAAAATAAGTCGGCACTTTTATTCAAGATGGTATTTTTTACTTCCTTATGAAAAATGCGGCCAATGGGGAGCGATTTTTTGTCGAGGTGGAGGTGGTTGCCTTCCAGGGATTTTATTTTATCAATGGAAACCGTGTAGGAGCGATGGATACGCATAAAATGGTCGGAGGGAAGGAGGCTGGTGAAGCCCGAAAGGTTGTGGTGGGTAATGAGGTCTTCGTAAATGGTTTTGATGCGGATGTAATCCTTCAGGCTTTCTATATAGAGAATGTCAGCAAAAAATACCTTCACCATTTTTTTATCGACTTTAATAAAAATGAAATCCTCTGCTTCGGAGTGGTTGCTGCTATGAAGCTGGCTTCCAAAGAAGGCCTGGTTTTGCTGTTTTAAATAGCTGCCCGCTTTGTCGATGGTTTTCATAAAGCGCGGAAAGGCAATGGGTTTTACCAGGTAGTCGAGCACATCCAGCTCAAAGCCTTCAACAGCATACTCCCGATAGGCGGTGGTGAGCACAATGGCCGGCGGCTGTTCAAGGCTGCGGATAAAGTCTATTCCGTTGAGGCCGGGCATATTAATATCCAGGAATAGCAGCTGTACGTCCTGTTCCTTTAAGAGGTTAAAAGCTTCAATGGCGCTTTCGCAACACCCTGCCAGCTCAAAATCATGGAACTGGGCGAGGTGCTTTTTAAGCACATTAATTGCCAGTGGCTCGTCATCAATTATCAGGCATTTAAACTTCATTCAAGGGTACTTTTAAAGATACTTCAAAAGAGTCGGGCCGGTGTATGATTTCCAAATCAAAGCGTTCGTTGTAAATCAGCTCCAGCCTGCGCCGGGTATTTCGGATACCAATGCCGCGCTCACGTTGAAAAACAGCCGGTTCTAAAAAGGTCGAATGATTGGTATTGTTCAAGTTCCAGGTAGTAAAATACAAAAAATTATCGGCTACCGCAAGCTTTATCCGTAGGGGTATTTTCCCTTTCTTCAGGTGAATGCCATGTTTAAAGCTGTTTTCGATAAAAGGAATTAGAATAAGCGGTGGGATGTGGTGATTCTCCAGGCTTCCTTCCACTTCAAAAACAAGATCCAGCTTATTCCCGAATCTTAGTCTTTCCAGGTCGAGGTAGTTTTGTATGTGCTTTACTTCTTCCAGTAATTCAATTCTCCTTTTATTGCCATTGTAAATAACATGGCTCATAAGCTCCGATAGCTTTAACACGGTTTCCGGTGCATGGTCCGATTTGTCGAGCGTAAGGGAATAAAGGTTGTTGAGCGTATTAAAAAAGAAATGAGGCTGCACCTGCGAGCGCAGGAAAGACAGCTCGGTTTCATGGTTCCTCCGTTCCAGCTCCCGGTTTAGTTTCTCGGTATTTACCCAGTCGACGCCTACTTTAATGGCGGTAGTAAGTCCTATAACATATACTTCGCCAATAAACACTGCCAGAATGTAATTGAGGCCAAACAGGGATTCTTCTTTTACAGTGGATTCGCGCCAGATGTCGGTGGTAACAAACTCATAGGTAAGTACAATGCGGAGCAGCGACATGGCCAGAATAGCCAGAAAAAGAATAAGCAGGTAACGGGTGCGGTTAGACGGAATAAAGCGGGGCAGCAGAAAGTAAAGGTTAAAATAAACCAGGATAATGTGGATAGGAAATTCCACCAGGTTTGACTTCAGGGAATAGACATAATCATCGAAATAACTGCCCCAGCGAAGGGTGTTCAGAATAAAGTAAAGGGTCCAGAAGGTAGGGTGGTATACCACCGGCTTTTTAAAATAGTACAGCAGATTCCAGTGCCTGGAATTTTGGAAGCGCTGAAAGGGGGAAAGGGCGGAAGTTGCCACGTGATCATTCATTTTATTGAATTATTCCTGCTTTACACTGCATAAGATAGCTATAAATAGGGCTTAAACCTACTGTTGCCCCGCGCTCGTTTTTACTGCCTGCTGCTTATGGGTGGGGAAAGGGCGTTCAGCTATGGAATTCTGTCGTTCGGCTAAAAAAGAGATTAAAATTTTCTTTTAAAGGCAAATAATCTCAATTTGTTCTTGAAAACTTAATGTATTCGTTATGAAAAATTTTTTACTTATATCCCTTATGGCGCTTTTTTTGAGCTGTTGGACTATTTCCAATGCCTATAGCCAGCAAAGCGTGAGCGGTCGGGTAGTAGGTGTCCTCGAAGAGGCCCTGCCTGGTGTAACGGTGCTGGAAAAAGGAACCGCGAATGGTGCGACCACCGATGTGAACGGCAGGTATTCACTGGCGGTGACCGGTCCGGAAGCAGTGCTGGTTTTTTCCTTTATCGGCTACAATACCCAGGAAATTAAGGTCCGGAACCAGAGCCAGCTGGATGTGCAACTGGAAGAGGACCTGCAGGAACTGGAGGAGGTAGTGGTAACCGCCCTGGGCATTGAAAAAGATTCTCGTGGGCTTAGCTATACCACCCAGCAGCTAGGGGGAGAGGAGCTTACGAAGGCCCGCGATCCAAACCTGATGAACTCTTTAGCCGGCAAGGTGGCCGGGGTAAACATTAACCGAAGTGCAGGCGGGGTAGGCGGTTCTGTAAAAGTAAATATCAGGGGGAACCGTTCAGCTACCGGAGGTAACCAGCCGCTGTATGTAATTGATGGGGTGCCACTTCTCAATTCCAGTCCGGCACAGCCGCTGAACGCTTTTGGGGGCGACCGGAATGTTGCCGGCCGCGATGGAGGCGATGGCATCGCCAACCTGAATCCGGACGATATCGAAAGCATTAATGTATTAAAAGGGGCTTCTGCCTCTGCCCTTTATGGTAGCCAGGCAGCCAATGGGGTTATTCTCATTACTACAAAAAAAGGAAAGAAGGGTGCCTCCAGTATCCGGTTTTCTTCCAATGCGACCATAGAACAACCCCTGATACTGCCTGATTTCCAGCGTAAATATGGACAAACAGCTCCCGGCTCCAAGAATAGCTGGGGAGAAGCCCTGCCCTCCGGCGCCCCGGTAGTGGATGTGGAAGATTTTTACCGCACGGGTGCTACCTTTATTAATTCCCTGGCCATTACCGGGGGGAGCGAAAACTCCCAAACCTATTTTTCCTATGCCAATACCACTTCCGAAGGTATTTTACCCACCAGCGAGTACCATAAAAATAATTTCACCTTCAGGCAGTCTACCCGGCTGTTCGACGAGAAGCTGGCTGTTGATGCCAACATCAGTTACCTGGTGCAAAATGCCACCAACCGGCCCTCCAGCGGACTTTACTTCAACCCGCTGGTAGGGCTGTATCTTTTTCCCAGGGGGGTAGACTTTCAGCCCTATGAAGACGACTTTGAAGTGTTTAATGAGGAGCGGAAGCTAATGGCCCAGAACTGGTTTACCCTCGGCTCCGATGCCGATGACTTTAACCAGAATCCTTACTGGTTGCTAAACCGTACGGCCCGCGAAGATTCGCGCAACCGCGTGATTGGTTCGGTAAGCATGCGTTACAAAATAATGCCCTGGATGTACCTGCAGGGCAGGCTCAATGTAGACCGTGTAAGCGACAACTACCGGAATGAGATTTATGCCTTTACCCACCCGAACCTGGCCCATGCCAACGGCCGTTACATTCGCGAAACGGGCGTCGAAAGACAGGTGTATAGCGATTTGTTGCTCAACATTAACCAGCAGTTTGGAAGTATTTCTTTATCGGCAGCAGTAGGGGGCAGCATCAACGACCATGTACGTGAAGGCGACATCATGGATTCGGAGCGCATTGGCTTACACTACGCCAATGTCTTTACTGCCGCCAACCTGGTGGGCAACACCCTTCGGAAAGAAATATATACGCACCAGCAGATTCAGGCGCTCTTTGCCACCGCCCAGCTGGGCTACCGCGAAATGATTTTCCTCGACCTCACCGGCCGGAATGACTGGGCTTCCAGCCTCGCCTTTACACCCAACGGTTCCTATTTTTATCCCTCTGCCGGACTAACCCTGGTGTTAAGCGAAATGCTGAGCATGCCTGCTTCGGTTTCCCTGGCCAAAATACGGGGCTCGTATGCAAGGGTGGGCAACGATGTACCGGCTTATGTTACCAATCCGCTCAACAGCATTGGTCCCGACGGAACCATCATTTACAACGACGAAGCGCCTTTTACCGACCTGAAACCCGAGATTTCTTCGTCTATTGAGTTTGGCGCAGACCTGGGTTTGCTAAACAACCGCCTTAAGCTGAGCCTTACCTGGTACAAAACAAATACCACGAACCAGTATTTCCGGATTGCCACCTCCAATGCTTCCGGCTACTCTTTCCGCTACATTAATGCCGGAAACATTGAAAATAGGGGAATCGAAGCCCTGCTCAACTATCAGTTTATAAGAAGCGAAAGTTTCAACTGGAGCAGCTCCCTCAACTTCTCCCGCAATGTGAACGAAGTAAAAGAGCTATCGCCTGAAATTAACGACCTCTTTCGGCTCACTGAAGCCGGGAGCAACAACTATGAATCGAGAATAGAAGTAGGCGGTTCTTTCGGAGATATTTATGGGCTGGCCCTGCAAAGAGCTCCCGACGGAAGTATTTATGTAAATGAAGATGGCTCCCCGGTGCCTACAGAAGAATTTGTGAAGCTGGGAAACCCGAATCCGGACTGGCTGATGGGATGGAACAATGAGTTTGACTATAAAGGAGTTGCGCTCAGCTTTTTGCTCGATGCCCGCGTGGGCGGAGAGGTAATGTCTCTCACCCAGGCTATGCTCGATGCGTATGGTGTTTCGCAGCAAACTGCCGATGCCCGGGATGCCGGTGGGGTAGGTGTACCTGCCACTATTGTAGCCGAGCGAAACGAGGCAGGGGAAATAATAACCCCTGAGAGGCCTTACAATGGAAAGATTCCTGCACAGGCATACTATTCGGCTGTTGGCGGCAGGGCAGGTATAACGGGTGAATATGTTTACAGCGCCACCAATGTTCGCCTGCGCGAATTTTCCCTTGGCTATCGCTTCCCTCAAAAAATGGGCATATTCGAGAACCTGCAGCTATCCCTGGTGGGCCGCAACCTCTTTTTTCTCTACAACGAAGCGCCCTACGACCCCGAAATATCCATGTCGACAGGCAATAACCTGCAGGGTATCGATGTATTCAGCCTCCCTACTACGAGAAGTTACGGCCTGAACCTGAAAGTAAACTTTTAATTTAACCGCACCCCTGCTATGAAAACTATAGATTTAATTTCGATAAAAAGGCCGGTACGCACGCTGGCCCTGGCCGGGATGGTAGCTGGTATGCTGCTGGGTTCCTGTACCGACCGTTTTGAAGAATACAATACCGACCCCAATGGCCTGACAGACGAAGCCCTGGTGGCTGACTTTCAGAATGTGGGAGGCTTTTTCCCGCAAATGCAGCAATCAGTTTATTATAACCTCGGTAATTCCACCTGGGAATTCCAGGTGTACCAGAACCTCAATGCCGATGTATATTCGGGATATATGATGTCGCCCAATCCTTTTAACGGGAACAACAATAACTTCACTTACGCACTGGTGCCAGGCTGGAATGGGTACGCCTTCGACTACCCGTACACCAATGTGCTGGCTCCTTTTTTACAGGTAAAAGAACGGGCCGAAGAAGAAGCACCCCACTTTTACGCACTGGGCCTTATCCATAAGGTAGAAGCCCTCCACCGGGTAACGGATATTTACGGGCCCATTCCCTACAGCCAGGCAGGGCAGGGAGGCGCCTCCATTGCCTACGACAGCCAACAGCAGGTTTATGAAAAAATGTTCGAAGAGCTGGAAGTGGCAGCCAACCTGCTGCAGCAGTATGTAGAGCAGTTTCCTGCTTCCCAGACTTTTGCTCCCTTTGACCGCATCTATGGCGGTGACTACCAGCAATGGATAAAATTTGCCAACTCGCTGCGCTTACGTTTGGCTATGCGCATATCGAAGGTCGATCCGGTAAGGGCACAGGAAGAAGCCGAAGCAGCTTTGAATCACCCGGGAGGGGTGCTTGAAACCAAAGGCGATATTGCTGATGTAGCATCCAATTCCCTTCAACATCCGCTGCATGTAATTTCCACCTCCTGGGCCGACATCCGGATGGGGGCTGAAATGGAATCTATTTTGGGGGGCTACGCAGACCCGCGCCTGGAAGTGTTCTTCGAGCCTGCTAGCCTGGAAGGGCACGAAGGGGAATATAAAGGAATCCGGAGCGGCATCGTGATAGAGGAGAAGGCCGATTATGTACCCTTCTCTGCTATTTCTACCGACTATATTGGCCTGCAGTCTCCCATTACGCTTATGACGGCAGCAGAAGTATGGTTTTTACGGGCCGAAGGGGCCATGCGGGGCTGGAACATGGGCGGTAGCGCACAGCAGATGTATGAACGAGGCATTTACGAATCGTTCGACCAGCTCGGCGCCTCCGGTTACGATGCTTACATAGCAGACGATGCTTCCACTGCCATTCCTTATGAAGATCCGCTAAATCCGCTAAACAATGTAGCAGCAGGCTCTCCTTACCTTTCAACAATTACCATTAAGTGGGAGGAAGGCGCCACCGAAGAAGAAAAGCTCGAACGCATTATTACCCAGAAGTGGATAGCCATGTTCCCCGAAGGGCAGGAAGCCTGGTCTGAATTCCGGCGAACCGGATACCCCGTACAATTTCCGGTAGTGGAAAACCGAAGTGGCGGAACAATTACTACTGAAGGCTTTATTAAGCGCCTGCCTTATCCGCAGTCGGAATATACCAGCAATGCCGCTGCGGTTGAACAGGCCGTGCAGCAATACTTAAACGGAGCCGATAACGGAGGCACCCGCCTGTGGTGGGATGTGGATTAGTATGATTTTGTAATGTAGATGTAAAGGAAGCGCAGGATTGTGTTTCAGCTAACAACAAACGAAAAGAACATGCAAGATATAAAACAACACCATCGGGTGCTGCAGCCAAAAGAAATAGCAAACCGGGAGGAAAGGCGGCATGAGAAAATACACACCGAAATTTTTGAAGAATCTGCCGAAGCTTCGCTGGCCGTTGCCCACGAAATAGCGGAACTCATTCGCCAAAAAGAGCAGGAGGGAAGCCCCTGCCTACTTGGCCTGGCTACGGGCTCTACGCCCACCTCTGTGTATAACGAACTGCTTCGCCTGCACAGGGAGGAGGGCCTGAGCTTTCGGAATGTGCATGCCTTTAACCTGGATGAATATTTTCCTATGGAGCCCGATGCGCTGCAAAGCTACCACCGCTTTATGAATGAATACCTGTTCGACCACATCGACATCAAAAGGGAAAACATTTATGTACCGGACGGAACCTTGCCTTATGAGCTGGTAGAATCCTACTGCCGGGAGTATGAGCAGAAAATTGATTCCCTGGGCGGTCTCGACCTGCAGGTGTTAGGCATTGGCCGTACCGGTCACATTGGGTTTAACGAACCTGGTTCGCACATCAATTCCAAAACCCGTTTAATAACGCTCGACCACATTACCCGCCTCGATGCGGCCAGCGATTTTTTTGGAGAAGAACATGTGCCACGCAGAGCCATAACGATGGGGGTTGGAACCATCATGAAAGCAAAGAGGCTCCTGCTGATGGCATGGGGGGAAGGGAAATCTCCTATTGTGCAACGAACGGTGGAAGGAGAAGTGTCGGAGCAGGTACCGGCTACCTACCTGCAGCAGCATAAAAATGCAACAGTAGTATTAGATTCCGCAGCTGCAGCCGATTTAGTTCGTGTAAAAACACCCTGGCAGGTAAGAAGCTGCAAGTGGGACAACTACCTGGCAAAAAAAGCAGTTATCTGGCTCAGCCAAAAGCTCAGGAAACCTATATTAAAGCTTACCGACCGCGACTATAACGACCACGGCATGAGCGACCTGGCCGCCGAGCACGGGCCGGCTTATAACATCAATATCCAGATATTTAACGAGCTGCAACATACCCTTACCGGCTGGCCTGGTGGTAAACCCGGCGCCGACGACACCCACAGGCCCGAGCGGGCAACACCTCCAAAGAAAAGGGTCCTCATTTTCAGCCCCCATCCCGACGACGATGTTATTTCAATGGGAGGCACTTTCATCCGCCTGGTCGACCATGGCCATGAGGTCCACGTGGCCTACCAGACTTCCGGCAATATTGCGGTGTTTGACGAAGACGTTATCCGCTTTACCGATTTCATCAGGGACTTTAGCACCCTCAATAGGTTCGATGAAGCCGAAGGAAAAAAGATGTATGAGCAGGTGCTGAGCAGTATCCGCGACAAGCATCCCGGTGAGGTTGACACCCCGCTGGTGCAATCAATAAAAGGGCTCATCCGCAGGGGAGAAGCCAAGGCAGGTTGCCGCTCAGTAGGACTGCAGGAAGAGCATGCTCACTTTATGGATATGCCTTTTTATGAAACCGGCCTGGTAAAAAAGAAGCCATTGGGCGAGGAAGATATCCGACTGGTAATGGAGCTGCTGGAAGAAATAAAACCCCAGCAGGTATATGCAGCCGGCGACCTTTCAGACCCGCATGGAACCCACAGGGTATGTTTGCAGGCAATATTTGAAGCCATTTTCCGCCTAAAGGAGAAAGGCTGGATGAAAAACTGCTGGGTATGGCTGTACCGCGGGGCCTGGCAGGAATGGGATATTAACGACATCGACATGGCCGTTCCGCTGAGTCCGGGTGAACTGATGCGTAAACGAAAAGCCATTTTTAAGCACCAGTCGCAAAAAGATACCGCCCTCTTTCCGGGGGCAGACCCGCGCGAGTTTTGGGTAAGGGCCGAAGACAGGAATAAACAAACTGCCGAAATATACGACCAGCTGGGGCTGGCGGAGTACGAAGCCATTGAGGGCTTTAAGCGGTACCACTTTTAAGAAGAGCAGCACAAAGAAACAGATAATGAGGAGATTACGGCTGATATTTTTAGCAGCAGGGCTGTTGTATTGCCTGAACATTAGCGCTCAGCAGCAGGATGGGTTTGCGCTCATGCCATACCCGGCAAAGCTGGAGTTGGAGAATGGCAGGTTCGGGTTAGAGAAAAACTTTGCTGTTTCAGTAGCGGGAAATTCCCATGACCGGGTATATGCGGCAGCTACCCGTTTTTTGCGGAGGTTAGATGGGCGTACCGGCCTTTTTTTTTCGCAGCAGTTTGTAAAAGAAAACAGTCCGGCCGGGGCAAGGGGCCTGCTTATTCAAATCAAGCGGCCTGCCGAACTGGCAGTGTATGAAGATGAATCTTACCAGCTAAGGATTGCGGAAGGAGGGATTCGGCTGGAAGCTGAAACAGAGCTGGGGGCCCTGCGGGGACTGGAAACCTTGTTGCAGCTTTTGCAGGCCGATAGCAGCGGCTATTATTTCCCTGCCGTAAATATCCAGGACCAGCCTCGTTTTCCCTGGCGTGGTTTAATGATTGACGTAGCCCGCCACTTTCAGCCGGTAGAAGTAATTAAAAGAAATATTGATGGGATGGCCGCAGTAAAAATGAATGTACTGCATCTCCATTTGTCGGACGACCAGGGTTTTAGAATCGAGAGTTTTACATACCCCCAGCTACACGAAAATGCCTCTGAAGGCCGCTATTTTTCCCAACTGGAAATGCGGGAAATTATCCACTATGCCGCTGAAAGAGGCATTCGTGTAGTCCCTGAATTTGATGTGCCCGGCCATGCAACCAGCTGGCTGGTAGCGATGCCGGAGCTGGCAAGTGCCCCGGGTCCCTACGAACTGGAGGAACATGCAGGTATATTCGACCCAACTTTAAACCCGGCAAATGAACAAACCTATACAGTTTTAAAGAGGTTCTTTGCTGAAATGGCCGCCCTGTTTCCAGACCCGTACTTCCACATCGGGGGCGACGAAAACGAAGGAAAACATTGGGATGAAAACCCGGAAATACAAGCGTTTATGCAGGAGCATCAGCTCCCTAACAACCACGCTTTGCAGGGGTATTTTAACAGCCGGATTATTGGATTTTTAGAGGAAGAAGGGAAGATAGCAATTGGTTGGGATGAAATTCTGCAGCCGGGGCTTTCTAAAAGTGCGGTCATTCAATCGTGGCGGGGAAAAGAAGGTTTAGTAGAAGCTGCTAAAAAAGGCCATGCGACTCTTTTGTCGAATGGTTTTTACATCGACCTGATGCACCCGGCCAGTGACTATTATTTAAATGAGCTGCTACCGGAGAGGCATGGTTTAAGTAAAGAAGAGCAGCAATTGATTTTAGGCGGGGAGGCTACCATGTGGAGCGAACTGGTGGTGCCGCATACCATCGATTCGCGCATCTGGCCGCGCACTGCAGCTATTGCGGAGCGCCTGTGGTCACCGGCGCAGCTGCGGGATGTGGACGATATGTACCGCCGCCTGTCGGTCATCAGCTTCCGGCTCGAGGAGCTGGGGCTTCAGCATATCCGCAATCAGATGGTACTCCTGCGCAACTTGAGCAATGGACAGCCAACGGGCCCGCTGGAGACGCTGCTAGCTGTAGTAGAGCCTATGAAAGGCTATACCCGGAACCCGGAAGGAACGATGTACAGCATGTATTCGCCTTACACCCTCTGGGCCGATGCTGCTACAGCAGATGCCCCGGCGGCAAGGGCTTTCAACCTCCTGGTGGAAGAATACCTGGAGGAAGGAAAGGAAGAAAGCCGCCAGGCATTGCTGCAATGGTTGCAAAAGTGGGAAGTAAATCATTCCCTGCTGAAGCCTATGGTCGAAAAAGCACCCGTATTAAAATCCATTGTGGCGCTATCCAAAAACCTGAGCCTGGTAGCAGGCATAGGCCTAAAGGCGCTCGATACCTCCCGGAGCGTCAGCGAAACGAAGGAGAAAAAAGCCTACTACAAAAAAGCAATCCAACAGTTGGCAGAGGCCAGAACCCAGGGGGCGCGAACGGAGCTGCAGGTGGTCGATGGGGTAGAAAAACTGTTGAAGACATCTTTTGAATCAGCCAGAGGAAGCTCCGGCTCTTACTGAAAGAAAACAGGACCCAAGAAAAGGAGCGCGTTAATTAAGCTTCCGTATATTAGGAAACTGAAATTTTTAGTCTGCTGAAGAATTTTAAAAATCTGATGAATAAGGCCCAATTATACAAACTGCCTTCAATAGGAAGCTTCCTTCATTCGGTATCTGGCGCGCGTTTTCAAAGCGTGCCCATCCATTAGGAAATTCATCTGATTTTCGGGCATGCGGGTTTGCTTTGCGCTTCCCTGCATTCCGGAGTAGATAGGTGGGTGTGGTTTTAAAAAGCAGCTCGTCTTACCCGGAAAGGCCGGGAAAGGGGAAGGCTTTCCATCCATCTGGGGGTATGACAACTAAAAAACAACAGGGAAGCAGGACTGGAGGAATTTTAAGAAGCCTTTTTCCGGTGGCGCTATCTTTCTAATCCATTTCAGCTCATCCGTTTGTGTCCTGCCATCGAAGGGCGTGGCTCCTTAATAAACAAGAAAATTGCGCTATGATACTTGAAACTATAGACTGGCTATCCATCATCGTATTTTTTGTATTTTCTCTCCTGATAGGTATTTTGGTTTCCCGAAAAGCCAGTTCCAGTGCTTCTGAATTTTTTCTTTCAGGCCGCGACAAACCCTGGTGGCTGCTGGGCGTGTCGATGGTGGCGACTACCTTTTCGGCCGATACACCTAATTTGGTTACAGACATTGTAAGACAAAATGGAGTATCGGGCAATTGGGAATGGTGGGCTTTTTTACTTACCGGCATGCTTACGGTTTTTATTTACTCCAGGCTTTGGCGTCGTTCCGAGCTAATGACGGACCTGGAGTTTTATGAGCTCCGCTACAGCGGAAAGGCAGCTGCCTTTTTGCGTGGCTTCAGAGCCTTGTATCTTGGGGTGTTTTTTAATATCATGATTATGGCGACGGTTTGCCTGGCAGCCATAAAAATTGGTGGGGTTTTGCTTGACCTGTCTCCCTGGCAGGTGCTGCTGATTGCTTCGGTAGTAACCGTTATTTACAGCTCCCTGGGTGGTTTGCAGGGGGTGTTGGTTACGGACTTTTTCCAGTTTTTTATTGCCATGATTGGTTCTGTATGGGCGGCTTACATTCTTGTAAACCTGCCTGAAATAGGCGGACTGGAAAACCTGATGCAGCACGAACAGGTGGTGCCAAAGCTGGACCTCCTTCCTGACTTTTCCCGTACGGAAACGCTGGTGCCCCTTTTTATCATTCCGCTGGCCGTGCAATGGTGGAGTGTCTGGTATCCGGGCGCTGAGCCGGGTGGGGGAGGTTATATTGCCCAGCGGATGCTATCGGCAAAAAATGAAAAAAATGCCATTGGGGCTACTTTGTTTTTTAACATCGCCCACTATGCCTTGCGGCCCTGGCCATGGATTATTATTGCCCTGGCTTCGGTGGTGGTATTTCCCGATGTGGCTTCCATACAGGCGGCCTTTCCGGAGCTCAACCCCCAGATGGTACGCCACGATTTGGCTTATCCAGCCATGCTCACTTACCTTCCGCATGGCTTGCTGGGGGTGGTGGTGGCATCTCTTATTGCGGCTTTTATGAGTACCATTTCCACCCATCTTAACTGGGGCTCTTCTTATATTGTAAACGACTTTTACAAGCGCTTTGTAAATAAAGGCGCCAGCGATAAGCAGATGGTACAAATGGGGCGCTGGTCAACCGTGGGATTAATGATTTTTTCTGCTTTTCTGGCGCTCTACCTGGAAAATGCCATGCAGGCCTTCCGGTTATTGTTAACCATTGGGGCTGGCACAGGTCTGATTTTTATTCTGCGCTGGTTCTGGTGGCGCATCAATGCCTACACCGAAATTGCCGGCATGCTTGCTTCATTTATTTTTGCGCTTTACTTTGAGCTGCTTCATTCCCGGCTGGGTTTTGAGCCTATGGCAGGTTACGAGCGGATACTCTGGAGCGTAGGAGGTACTACTTTGGTATGGGTGCTGGTAACTTACCTCACGCGGCCAACCGACTGGGAAGTACTGCGCGGTTTTTATCAAAAAGTAAGGCCATCAGGGCCGGGCTGGGAGCGGGTGCTAGGCCGTGCTGCAGAAGAGCATCAACCCATTCATACCAAAGTACCGAAAACCAATCTGGGTCTTGAAATCCTCTGTGTTTTTATCGGGACCTTTACCGTTTACAGTGTCCTCTTTGCCACCGGCTACTGGATTTATGGAAGAACCGTTCTGGCCACCATTTTAACAGTAGCAGCCCTTTGTGGAACCATTCTGTTGCTTAGCATCCGGACCCGGGGCGGAGGTTTTGTTGGCAAAAAGAGCGGGGTGTTGCAACCTTCTGTAAATAAGTAACAGACAGCAGGTTCTCAGGCTTCTATTGTGCCAGACTCAGGAATGAGAAACAAGATTTCCTGGCTAAAAGAAGATTATCATGTTAATTATATGCAGTACCCTCAGTGAAATGCTTATATCAGGAAAAGAAGAATTTAAATGGAAAAAATTCTTTGAAAGAGCATGTCCCTCTTTCCTTTAGTCCATTTAATATTTGAAAATATCGCCTTATTGGGGGCTTTGCTTTTGCTCTCCGGCTACTGCTGAATGGAGCAGGAATTTGTGTTTGGGTAATGAAGAAGTAGGAGAGCCAGGGGTAATAACTGCTTACTTAGGTTTGGATGCCGGCTTGCCCTACCAACTGCTCGATTGGCTTTCTTTAGACACTTCCTACCTAGGTCTAAGGCAATGGCCAATGAGGAACCAAAGGAGTCGCCTATATTCTTCTCGCAACGGTATTTACAGCTTTCGGAAGATTTGTAGTGTTAAAGGCAGGAGGGTTTTATGAGGTTACCGCTACTCTTGCCGACTGATGGACAATGAATAATACTATTCTCCTGTAGCAGAAGTTAAGATGCTTACCTACCTGGGCTTAACTACAGCGTTTACAGCTTTATTTTTCCTCTGCTGATTGAAAACCTGCTAAACACGGAGATGGATGAAATCCCCTTCGATACTGAACCACGCTTACAGCCTGAGGAAGAAACAGTAACCCAAATCTATTTTAAAACTGGAACTCCTTTTTACCTCAGAGCCTGTCTAAATTTTTGTTTTAAGTTCTTTTAAGGATAGTTCTAATCATTGCCAGTTGCATCATAGCCACACTTGTTTCATTTAACCTTTCATAATCTTTAGAAAGTCTGCGATAGTTATCCATCCAGGCAAAGGTTCTCTCGACAATCCATCGTTTTGGTAGTACCACGAACTTCTTTTTGTCATTTCTTTTGATGATGGAAAGCACCCAATTAAAAGTGTTGGCCACATATTCCACCAGCTTCCCGGCATAGCCCCCATCAGCATAAATGATGTGCAGGCGAGGGTATTTGTGGCGCAGCTTTTTCAACACCATTTTGGCCCCATCCCTATCCTGAATATCAGCCGTGTGGACAACGATAGCCATTAAAAGTCCCAGCGTATCCACTACTATATGCCTTTTTAGCCCTTTTGTTCTCTTGCCTGCATCATAGCCTCTTCCCATTGCACAGCAGCTTGTTTTTACTGATTGACTGTCGATGATACCTACACTAGGACTACCTTCTTTGCCATGCTTTTTCCTTTCTCTTTCCAGCAAATATTCCTGCAGCTCTCTCTATCACACCCTCTCTTTTCCACCTGGTGAAGTAATAATAAACTGTCTTCCAGGGTGGATAATCGCGGCTCAAGTACCGCCAGGGACAGCCTGTTTTCAAGAGGTAAAATATGGCATTCCAGATTTCTATTAATTCATATTTGCGTTTCCGCTGGTCTTTAAGTGTCTTTTCTATTATCTTAAATTCTGTATCTGTTAGCTCTGATGAATATCTTTTCATAGAATTAGTTTCAAAGGTGGTACTTTCATAACTAATTCTGCTAACAGATACTCCTTTTATTCAATTCCTCCAAAACTTAGACAGGCTCTCAGAGGAAAGCTGAATTACCACTTTTTATATTTGCAGGATTAATTTAGGAGGTTTTAATCAAATTTTTCGGGAAGAAAGAAACTAAAGTCAGCTGGTTTGCTTTACATTTACTATAAGGGGCCTCCTAGGGTTTTCATGCTGCTGAAAATACCGGTCGGCTCCCTCTTTGATGGTTCATTTCCAAATAAATACGTCCTTGAAACATTTGATTAAGCAGGCACTTCCTTTGCTGAGTGCCCTACTGATTTATTCCTGTAGCTCTGAGGAGCCTGACAAGCAAATTGTACTAGAAAATTTTGAAGATAAGAGTACCGAGGTAGAGGTTTCAGCAGGTACACCTAACAATCCGAGAGCTCCGCAATATGTTGCCTCCCCGCCCATGCCGGCCACAGTGACTTTTGCCGGAGATACCATTCCTCTCCAGCGTGATGATGTTCGGGAAGCTTTAGAGCTTGAACTTATAACCAATACGTTCCGTCATTCCCGCACCATGGTCATCTTAAAAGAAATAAACCGCTGGCGCCCGCTGATAGAGCAAACCCTGCACGAAAACCAGGTACCGGTAGACTTTTTATACCTGGCGGTAGCTGAAAGTGAATTCGACAACAATGCCCTTTCCTATGCCGGGGCCATGGGCATGTGGCAGTTTATGAAAGGTACTGCCAAAGATTACGATCTGGAAATTGACCGGGATGTAGATATGCGCAGGGATCCGAAACTGGCCACCGAAGCAGCCAGTAAGTACCTGAAGTGGGCCTACACCAAGTTAAATGACTGGACCCTGGTGGCAGCCTCTTATAACAGGGGAGTAAACGGAATAGAAGGAAATTTAAAAGACCAGCAGGTAGATAATTTTTTTGATTTGCATCTGAACCCGGAAACAGCCCGATATGTATACCGAATTATTGCTTTTAAATTAATAGTGGAAAACCCCGAAGCCTATGGCTACTATTTAAACCCTGAAAAAAATTATAAACCCTACAACTACCAAACAGAAGTGGTTAATAAAGATATCGATGACCTGGTTACTTTTGCTAAAGAAAGAAACACCACTTACCGGGAATTACGTATTTTAAACCCCTGGTTTAACAATACTTCGAACTATCGTTTAAATGTGCCAAGAAACGGCAGTTACGAAATAAGAGTCCCAATGGTCGAAACAGATAGCCTTAGAAGATAGAAGCAGCTTGGTGCGGTAAAAAAGCAGTAGCGTGTGATTAGGCAGAGGGCTGATAAGGTTGCCCTTTTACCTTTTCACGGTTTTGTAGTGATATTGAACCAGGCCGGTATCAAACTGTTTTACCGCAACCAGCTCGACCTCCTGCTCGGGACGGCCGTCCTGGAACAAGCGGGTTCCATTGCCAACTAAAACAGGAGCCACGGATATAATTACCTCATCAACCAACTCTTCCTTAAGTAGTTCGTTTACAATTTCGGCACCACCATCACAAAATATATTTTTTCCATCCTCTTTTTTTAGCCTGATAACTAAATCCTTCAGACTTCCTGAATAGAAGTGAATATTTCCTTCCTTTGGCTTTACCCTGTGCGTTATGATATAGGTTTCCATAGTGTGGTGAGGAAAAATAGAAACCTGGTTCATGACCCAGTCATAGGTTTTTCTTCCAACAATAACACAATCTACAGTGGAAATAAAGTGAGTATACCCGTAATCTTCCCCTTTTTTCATCACCCGGTTTAAAAAGCTCAGGTCCTCATTGGGTTTGGCTATGTAACCATCTAAAGAGGTGGATATATATACAATCAGCTTCCTGTTTTTCATGTCTGTTAAAATTAGTGAGAAATTTGAAACCGAAAGGAGTGGAAGAATAGGAGTAGTGATGAAGCCGAAAACCCGTTGAAGGCCTCCTTTTTGTTCATCGGGGAGAAGATAGTAAAAAGCCATGAACTTTGCTACTTCTGCTTAGCAGCAGGACTGCATGAGGGGACATATTACTTCTGAATTTTTTAAGATGGAGCGAGGCTAATTTTCCAGCTTTTTCTTTTGGTGGTTGTTTATCAATCGCTTCATATGCTGGAGGCTGAATTCAATTGCTTCCACCTCCGGAATTAAGTAAACATCAGGTTCGAAGCCATAGGGATCTACCGCGTTCTCAGTAAGGTTTTTTGTTCTGAATGAAGAAGGATATCGCAGTTCAAAATATCCTAAAGGTCGTGTAAATACCCTAATACTGTATCGCTGTTTCCCGACTAAACTAATGGAAAAGATTTAAATTAAACAAAAAAAACATCCACGGCTAAGGCACAAGCGGCTTAGGCTGTGTCTGATGAATCGAATTTTACTGTCATGCTGATGTTAGGAAACGGATGGCCGATGCCACATCTTTCCAAGTAAAACAATCCTTCTAAGCATTATATGATGAAAGATTTCTCCCGCGCCGCCTAGGCTGTCGTCGAAGTGACAAAATCGGAGTTAAAGGTATTCATCAGGCACGGCCTAGTACAAGCCTTAGGAAAAATCTATTGAGCCCCTGGACCCAATAGATTTTGAATTTTAATTGTTAGCCGTAGTTCCTGTTAATTTTAAACAAGTTGTGCATAAGCAAAAACAGCAAGCGCGGCAAAGCTTAGTAAGACAGTTAAAAAACTGGTGAAGTTGGATTTATGAAGCCGGAGCTTCCGGAAGTCGGACAGCAGGACGCAGGATGAAGCTGAAAAATAAAGCAGGACGCTTAAAAATATAAAGTTGGATAGAAAGCCGAAGCCCGGGTTGCGCCTGATGGCGGTAGCTACCAAGGAGGAAAAAGGTGAGCCTATGCACAACAATACAAAATAGCAATCGCCGTCGCGCCTTGTTGAAAGTTAAAAGCTAATTCGCTACTTTGCCTCTTCCAATAACCAAACCTGGACCGGCGTCTGCTATTTTGTGGGACGTTATTAACCAAGGACCTGATTACTTCAAATGGCTTTTGCGCATTTTTTTTCAATTTGGATTAGGCTAGTTCTGAAGCAAATTTTTCAAGTTTGGTCATGGCAGGTTTAATGCTGTTGCGAAAACGTTTAAGAATCGCCTGTATTTCTTCATCGTCCGCTGAAATATCAGCGAGCAAATGACTGAACCCATCCAGCCTATTGTGGTAAAGCCATTTTGTCAATTCAGCATCCTTTTTCCAGTTATGTTGATTTCTCATTGTTCCAGCCAGCATTTTTATCCAGTCTGTATCGTGGTTGGGCAAGGGAACTACTCTACAGAGGCTGTTCTTTTGCATCTCATCTTTATACGCAGCCTCGACATGTGCAATGAAAGCCGCACTGAACACAATCTGCCCACCCCTTACTGGTTGCAGCGTGATTGTGTTACCTGAAAAAATAGGTACTGTTTCTGAGTGGCTTAGCGCATTTGCTGAACAATCAACGAAAAGATGGCTTGGCTCAATAGCTATCGTCCCTCCTTCAAGAATAATTTCATCTTTTTCCAGTCTCCTGATACGGCCCATGCGAATAATATTCTTTATGCGCTTTAGCTGTGCCAATTCGAGTTGACTTATGGTGGCACCACGATGCATTTTAGGTTTTACGTTTTTATCAATACGCAATAGCACACCGGCTTCCTCAAGTCTATCAAACAAGTCATTGATTGATTCTGCCTGTTCAAGTGCTTCAAATTGAGCAGTCTGATCATTAAGGAAAAATTTAAGAAATTCTGGAGATGGCTGTAGATTCTTTCGATCAGTAAACCATGCATCCCGCGGTACGATCCAGGTGATTCGTGCCGGATCAACCTGCTGCTCCAGTAGCCAAATAATAGCGTCAACGCCCGTTTTTCCGCCACCGATTACTACAAACCCTGGAGGAGGCTCTGTTAATTTTGGTAAGTCGTTGATCGGGATAAACTGAATTTCCGGTGCAATACTAAAATTGGGTGTATGCGTGGCAGGAACTTTAGTCTGCATATGAGCTGCATTCACCGTTTTTTTATTTACTCTTACTTCATAAGATTGTCCGGTAAGAGTGGATACAAATTTGTTGCCACCTAGGTAATTACATAAAGGAAAATACTTTACCCGTCCGCTTGACAGGAATTGACGTTGCATGATATCATCATAATAGGCACGGATCTCATCACCGGAAGAAAGATTTCTTAACCCCTTATTTACTCCGACTTTATCTATACCTTCTTTACCCAAATCTACTGAACTAACTCCATAAAATGCGGAGGGCTGGTGTAGTTTCACAAATGAATAAGCCAGATTCCAATGTCCTCCGGGCTTATGAAACTTGTCCACAATAATCAAGTTGGCATCCGTTTCCGATAGAATAATATCAGCGAATGCCATTCCCACTGCACCGCATCCTACAATCAAATAATCTGTTTCCAGTATTGCTTCATTTTGAATCTCGCTCATACATTTATTACGTTTAGTAAATTAATGATAAACCATCTTTTACCGCTAGGGTAATGCTAAACTCAGACGCTGGGGTCAGGCTTAGCTGCATGAGAAGTAAGGTAACGAATTGCCAGCTAATTATCTACCTAAACGTCAGGCGTTTGTGTTTAGGGAGGATGTGCCCCGGGTATGCGCATCTGGTACCTATGGGATCAAATTATTCCAGAGGGTGCAAGCGGAATGCCGCCCAGCGGATTGGCGCCCAGCGGATTGCCGCCCAGCGGAATGTCGCCCAGTCCCTTGGCGGATAGCTGGCCAGGTGAAGCCTGTTAGTAAGTGGCAGAGCCGTAACCTTTGGGGGTTAATCTGAAGAAATGGGGCCAGCCTACCGGCAAAGACCGGGCATAACTATCCATTTCTGACGACCATTCCATTGCGGACAGAACAAAGCGCAGCATATCATGAACATCCCTGAAAGCAAACACAATAGTGAATTAACGAAATACAGAGGCCGGAAAGAGCGATTATGGTATGCTGAGCGAAACTGTTCCACGTCGCACCGGAACGTACGTCAGGTGGAGTGGGCCGGCGTCGCCTTTAGCTTTTAGGAATAGGGATGTTGCTCCCTTCCCGAGGCCGGGAAAGGATATTTGGAGGAGGTGTCACATCACTGTACAAAGCAATCCTTTTATGCATCACCTTAAACCAGAGGGGAGGGATTAGGCTCAGTAACATCATGCCCGGATATCCTGTTGGCATTTGCGGGCTTTCCTCAAAATGACGCAATAACTGGTATTTTCTGCTGGCGATGTAATGATGGTCGGAATGCCGGGAAAGCTCCAGTAATATCAATCTGCCCAGGGGGTGGTTTGAGTTCCAGGAGTGCACCGGAAGTGTTCTTTCGTAGCTGTTGCCTGTTTTTCTTCCGTTCCAGACCATAATGTTCAATGTAGTTTACCGTTTCGAGCAAAAGGAAGCCGATTGTTGCCCCTGCCAGGTAAAACAGCAGCGTTTCCAGGCCAAAAACAAACAGGATTACCAGCAGCAGCGCTAATTGAATCAGCTGGAACCGAAGCATTTCATTTTGCCAGCTCCAGGCTCCCTCTCCAAACTTCTTCAGGCGTTGAGCCTCCAACTTCCAGGCCGACAACCAACTGCCTTTAATCGTCCTGAAATAAAAAGCATATACCGATTCACCCAAACGGCTGGATGCCGGATCTTCCGCTGTTGCAACCCTTTTATGATGCCCCCGATTATGCTCTATAAAAAAGTGCATATACAGAGTGGTAAGCAATAGCATTTTACTCATCAGCTGTTCGTACCAGCCTTTTCGGTGGCCTAACTCGTGGGCCGCATTGATGCCTAATACTCCACAGGCCATGCCGAAGGCCGTCGTTATGCCAACTTTAGCGTGTAGTGGCAAATTTTCGCTTCCGACCTGGTAAAGAAAATAGAGGAGCAGACCATATTGAATAGGAAGCAGGCTGTACAATAAAAGGTCGTAGGTCATGTCTTTCCTGGCCATTTCTTCCTGGGCTGCATCTAAATTCCTGGTGGAGCCTTTCGTAAACAGTTCTAAAAAAGGGATGAGACCAAATAAAAAAATGAGGGCCGAAAAAGACCAGATGTTGGCAGCCCAAAGCGAAAAAAATACAGCTAAAGGCAGGAGGTACACCAGGAAATATTTTAAAGCGCGAAAGCTCATGCTGCAGGCCATTTTTTATTCAGTAGCAAGGTAAGGAGAGGGAGTGAGGAATTTTAGACGTTGCCGTACAATGGCAAGGAAAATGCTTATTTGAGACTGCTTTTTTTCATCTCGCGGACCATGGCCTGGATGTTATGCAGGTAAATTTTTAACCAGCTATAAGTGAAAGTTTCCTCTGTTACCTGGAGGTAAAAATTTTCTACCGTCAGGTTTAAAAACAGACGTGCCAGGGAGGTTTTATCATCCAGGCCCAGGGCGTCGGTCCAGATTTTTAGTAAAGCACGCTCGATGGGCTCATGCGATTGTTCAAAACAATTTTTAAAAGCAGGATTCTGGCGGTGGATACGCAGCTGCCGGTTAAAAAAAATGTCCTCTTTTACCTCCAGCAGTAAGTTAAGCATATCTGGTACCATGCTCTTACACCGCTGCACCTGACGGGCAATATCCATGGCCTTTTCGTGGTGAAATTGCAATAAGCTTTCGGTAAATAGGTCCGGTTCTGCAAAGTGATGGTAAAAGGACGATTTGCTTTTGCCGACTTCTTTGGCTATCCGTTCCACCTTAAGCCCTGTCGGCCCTTCTTTACTGAAAATTTTATACCCAATGACGAGCCAGGGTTGAAATTTTTTGTCGGGCATTTTTAAATAGTCAGAGCGTTTATACTTTGTTCCGGCATTGGTTGATTGATGGTGTAATTTTACAAAACCAATAGGGGCGCAATTACACCCACCCTTACTTCATTCTTATAATAATTGGTGGCCTCCAGTTTTTCTATGGCATAATCAGAATAATCATAATACCTGCCAATATAAGCCAGGTAAAACCGGATATCAATCTCTTTAAATGGGGTGTAATAAAAGGTAGGAATCATTCCATAGCTCTTTCCCATGTGGTTGCGGTTGGTTATGGCATTTCCATAGGCACTGCTGGTCATGAGGGTTATTAAACCTTCAAATTCTGAACTGAAGCGGTATTCTGCTCTTAACCAACTTTCGATATACAGCACTTCCTCCGCCAGGCGGTCGCCCAGAATATTGGTGACGATGCCCTTCGTGTCCACCTCTTCATAGCTGTAATGAAAGTCATACATCAGGGTTAGATTATGGTTTTGGTATTTGTGGCCTAAAGTAAAAAAATAGGTTCCCCTATTTTTTACTTCAATGGAAGAACTCATGCTATAAATGGTTTGAAATTTCCCATCAAAAAAGCTTCCACGCCAGTTTCCCACAAATGCTACCGGCCAGTCAGGCTCCTGAATATTTGCTGCTATTATATCCCCGTAAAGGTCGTTATAATGCATGGTGCGCGAGTTTAATACCTGCAACCCAAATTTGTGATTTTCTTTAGGTTGATAAGTGACTCCAGCTCCTGTTACAAATGCCAGGGCATTGTAGTAAATGTCATTATATTCCAACACATACAGGGGACTGAACTCGTATTCATATCCCCCGTAAAACGCGTTCATTTTTCCCAGTAAAATATTAAAGGACGGACTGACTTTAAGGTCGATGAAGGCCAATTCTATATCGTTACCCAATTGATCCAAGGTTTGGACATTGCCGCTTTTATTAAAGCGGTTCCTAAAACGAAAATTCACTTTTTCGTGTAACTTTCCTGAAATTCCAAGGGCTGTAAACCCATTTTTAAATTGTAGCCCGTTGTAGTAGTGGTCACCGCCCCTAAAGGCATATGCCTGAAACTCCATACGCATATCGAAGGTGATATTGATATGTTTTAAAAACGCTACCTTTTCTACGGGTATGAAAGGTTCGGGCAGACTGTCGTTAAGCTGCGAGTATCCCAGTAGAGGAATTACCAGGAAGGCGCTTATTAAAAATGGCTTTATCATGAAAAAATTGGCTTAAGGATTTGAATTTTAGCTGGATTTCGGGCAGTAATGTCATCCATCGATGCTTTGGTCCACTAATGAAACTTTATCTATAAAGAACCAGCGTATTTGTAGTAAAATTTAATAAAAAATTTGCACATATTAATGCCGTAATTCCTGATTTCCTTCTGAGTGTGTTTGCTTCTTCGATCTCGTTGACAAACGTTCTGGTTAATGTGTTTTTTTACCTACCAATCCCGGTATTAAGTTTTGTGTCAGCAATCAGGGTTTACTGCAAAGTCGATTACAATCTCAAATTCCGCAATATTTTTTTGCGTTCATTGAACGGAATTTTGCAGCCATATATTTAAATTCTGGCAGAGAAAGGCTCAATATGAAAGTACCTGGGCCTATTCACCAGCTGGAATCTGGCGCGCGTTTAGCCAAGCGTAACGCGTGGCTTTGGTAAGCCAAACTAGCATGAAACCTGCCTTGTGCTTATTAAGCAAGTAAAATCATAAAGAACCCAGAGAAACAAGAAAAACTTCCCCTCAATCATGGGAAAACTTACCGTATAGCCTTTCTCACCAAACCCCTTTTTAGTTTTTTAAACCTGTAAAATCCATAGGATATTGCCGTTGAAACCGTTGTGGCATAGTACTTCAGGTTTCTGATATTTATGAATAGAAACCCTACCTTCTTTTGTGGTTTAAGCCTTTCTCTTTTATGCTGCTTAATAGCCTTGCTAACAAATTTTTTGGTTTACTGAAGATCTTTTTCTAATTCTGTTCTAACCCAGTTTGAAGTATTGGCAGCCGCTTCATAAGTGCTTTGTAAAAAGGCATAAAGCATTTCTTCAGGCTTGGCTGAGCGTTGCACATCTTCATACTTGAGAAAAAACTCCTCCTTTTCTTCACTATAAAAGGCTTCTTTTGGATAAACTTCCTGTTTACCAAAGTGAGGGTTGTTAGGGTAGGCGTAAGCGTAAAATACCGGAAAGGGGAAATCTGCTGAGCCTGGCCAAAAGCCCGCGCTGCTAACTTCTTTAGAGTAGGCCTCCTGCATAACTTCCAAAGGCATATTGGGTATTCCTCCCTGGTGTAAGGGGGCCGAATTCCCTGAAAATCGGGTAACAGCCAGGTCGAATGCTCCCCAAAATAAGTGTACCGGGCTGCACTTGCCTATAAACTCGCTCCTGAACTCGTAGAAAACATTGTTTATCTTTAACATTGCCTCCCACAGCACCTTAGCTGCAATTGGATCATAAGATTTTTGGGTTGTATTTTTTTTAAATGGGATCGCGGGCTCCATTTCATTGGGTTTTTCATGAATTTCCACGGCTATTCCTATGCCTGCAAGTTTATCAAATAGTTCAGTGTAAAAATCAGCAACTGTTCTTGGTTTCAGGTCAATACTTACAGTTTCTTCGTTCGTGCACTGGATAAAAAGTTTGTGTTGCTCAAAGTCAAAATCCATCTGGAAAATGCGACCCTTATAAGGAATACTTTGAGTTGAATACCCATGCGAACAAATATATAGTGCTGCATGCCAGGAGTGGTTTTGCCAGGGCATGGTCTTTAATCTAATTTTGCCAACGATTTGAATCCACTGATGAAGTGTTTCCAGCGTATCTTTTATTTCATTAAAATTTAAGACAGGCCATTGTGGGGAAGTGTTGGTTGGTTTCATAGCTAAAAAATTTTAGATTTCTCTTTTTCATCATGTATCCTGGGTAACGTTTTTATAAGGGACCAAAACTGCCTGCTTAGGCACTTTTAGTTCCTTCAGCTTATATTCCAATTTAGCTATTTGTTTTGAGAGTTTGCGCACTTTCCTCTTCTGTTTTTGGTCCGGATACTCATACAAGGCGGGGGTGATTATAAGGCTGGTTTAAAATCTTGTTCCACATGATGATGACAAGTTTTCTGTCCGTAGCAGAAATAGCTGCTGCTCGGCCTTTTCTGTTGCCTCCTCCGGTAAGAAGCTGCTGCTTAAAAGCCCCAGGGTGAGCAGCTTTTGAATCCGGAAGCAATCCAGCACCTCTGTCTTCTTGCCTTTGAAATTCCTGGTGAACTTTCCATTTGCCAGGACTCCTTCTATACCTGCTGCCTGCAATTCCGTGCACAGGCATCTACCCGGGATAAAGGCATTAAAAAAAAGAAAAGTATCCGGCACCTACAAAGCGGCCATGGATTATAGCCTCGTGTTGGCAGCCGTTTTTTTATTCATAGTTTTTTTGCCGCTTCCGTAAATATCGCCTGTAATGGATACGTTTTGGTATAAGAGAAGGTATGGCTTTTGAAAAATCAATTACTGCCCTTATTCCACCTTTAAACAATCCTTTTAAACTTATCAAGGGATTAGGGAGTGGGGCTGATATAGAAATTTTTCCGGGTTCCTTTTCATTTTTAAGGGCACGCAAGGCTTTATCCGCGGCATGAGGATCGCTCCAGTTGGCCCGCAAGACAACCTTTCCTGAAGCATCAAGCACATACATCATTACAGGAAGCTCTCCCAGTTTCCGGTGAACAGTTCCTTCAATATCATCTATCCATATTTCTCTCCATTCACCCCATTCGCCGGAAAGTCTGGACGCTGCTTTTCTTTTTTGCTCCCAGGTTTGATGGGCATCTGTTTTAGCCCCGGGCTGTGCTTCACGAACATACAGAAGTATAAAGCGAGTTTCAGGATGTCCTTCAGCAACCTTATGCCACCAATTTACCTTGTCAGCATATATGCCGCAGGTTACGCTTCCAGTTTCAATAACTACCGCTTGTCCCCGCAAATCACTTAACCGCACATTATTTCCCTCTAAGGTTCGGGCTTCAAAATCCAATTCTTCCCCCCTGGAAGGACCTACTTCTCCTATGAAATTATAATCTTTGGCTATAAAGTTTTTATAGTTGTACATGGTATTATTTAATGGCTGCCAAAGGTTTTAAATCGCAGACGCCGGGTCATGTTGAGCTAATAAGTTACAGAAAAGCTTTTGATTTTTAAGGGTATTATCAGACCTCCCTACCGGCCTTTGCTTTTTTTTGGGGGGTCGTTTACATTTTAATCGGCTTGATGAATCCAAACATATTCTCCCTTTATCCATGCAATCGTAGCTCCCCCTACTTCCTCTTTCTGAATATAAAATGCAGTAGATTCTAATTTCACCTCTTCTGCACCTAAAACATCTCCGCTTTCCGCGAATATCTGCTTATAGGCAATAGAGTCATTAACTAATTTCCATGAGTCCACCCAAACGAAATCATCGCCACCTTTTCCAAATTTCCGGCCCGCGCCAATTAAAAAATCTTCGTCTTTTCCTCCATGCTTTAATTTAATCCCCTTTTTCCCTTCGATGATCACCGCATAAGCTGTGTCCGCTATTTTGTCATTGTTGAAATCTGCTGTTAAGTAACTCGGGGTCAACCACTCTTCATCAGCAGTATTAATTTTTGTGTCCGCTTTATGAGGAAGGGTAGCGTCTTTTTTTTCTAATGATGGTTGTTCAATTTCAGTAGAAAAATTCTGCTCGTCATTAGTCCTCTTGCCTGGGTTTGAGCAGGAGATGATAACTATTGCAATTAGGAGATAAAGGCAAATTTTCATCGTTTAGCTTTTCCTGAATGAATACCCACATGAGGCAATACGCAGGAGCCGGCTTCATTTTAAGCTTTGGAAGAAGTAAAGTTATGCATTGCCAGCTCATTTTTACATGGCTCGGCCGGTGTTTGCTTTTCGCTATTGTTAGGTGGCGTTTAAATCATTATCAGCAGTTTGCAGTAGGCCATAACTTCTAAAATCCTCCATTGCTTGAAGCCAAATTTCCTTTGCATTCTCTATCTTCCCGTTTCTTATCCGAACTTTTCTCTTTTCTCCAAACCATATTCCTTTATTCCTGATCTCTCTATATATCAGCGGATGGGAGGATGAAATCTTTATATCATACTTCTTACCTTCCTCAATGAAGGTTTCCAATAGCAGGAAGTTCTGGGTCTTTATTTTTATATGAGAAATAGCCAGTTTACTTTGGGCCAATCTTACAACCAATCTTATGTTGGAACCTTGCTCTATTATAAAGCCATGCTCTAACACATCACCAAAACTCTTTTTCAATATCCTGCCTAATCTGTAGCCCTGGTAGCACATTAGAAGAAGCACTACAATAAAGAATATAGGCATTAACAATAGAATAAAGGGTTTTGAAAATAGATAAGTAGTCTGGGTGAAAAAAGCTGAGCCAACAAAGGCAATGACCATCATCAGTGTAGCAATGACAGCAAACTTCAAGTGGCTCTTCAGGACCAAAAAGAAATTAACCTTTTGTACTTTCCTGTCAACTGTCATTTTAAAAGGATCATTTACTTTACCTAAAACGGTTTAAGGTGGTTTTGCTTTGGTAAGCTATAATTTTTGTTTTATAATCCAAAGAAGCAAGAGGTCAAAGGGGCTGCCTTTCAATTGTCATAAATCCGGATTGTAGGGTAATGTATATAGAAATCGCTTACCGGCAGGGCAGGAGAGGAGCCATTTATGCAGGCGAGCAGGCTGCCTGCTAAAGGGGCAAAAAAAAATGCCCAGGCAGCCATTTCAACAGCCTGGGCATAAAATATTTCAAATCTATTGTTCATACCAGCCATTGTGGTTTATAAAAAACCAGATTCTCTTTAGGAGAAAATAGATTTATTGCAGCTGGAAATTGGTTTAGGGCCCGAAGAAAGCTTAAATAATCAGGCATCACCCATGGTTTATTTTCCTCCATCAGGCAGCTTCCTGCTTCTGCTTTTCGAGCATTAGTAAATCCCTGGCAACAATCTCTGTCTGGCTAACTTTTCTGCCTTCCTTGTTTTCATATGAGCGGTAACTTAGCTTGCCCTCTACCATTACTTCCATTCCTTTCTTTAAATAAGCCGCGACTACACTGCATAAGCTGCCCCACACAACCACCTGATGCCATTGGGTGTCACTTACTTTGTTTCCTTCAGCGTCTTTATAGGTTTCTGTGGTGGCCAAGGAAAAACGGGCAACCACTTTCCCGCCTTCCAGGCTTTTTACTTCAGGGTCATGGCCCAGGCGGCCGATTAACTGTACACGATTTTTAAGCTGGTTCATGTTTGTATTTTTTAAATGATTATTTGTTGATGGTACAAACATAGAGAGGTAAATAGGAGCCAGTCGTATAATAAATAACTGTAGCCGTTTGTAAGTGATTGTAAACGTTTGTAAACGTTTTTGGAACAGGAGGGGGCTGTTTAATGTTAAACAAAAGGCTGGCAGCTGTTTGCAATGTCAAAATTTTAAGTGCATAGCAGGAGTTGCCCGGGAAATAAAGCAAGAGATGGAACAAAGAAACTGTTTAGAGTGCGATGGCCAGATTCGTGGGCGGGCGGACAAAAAATTCTGCTCCGACGAATGCCGCACCAGCTTTAATAATCGGCAAAACAGCAGCCGCAATAATCTCATGCGGAACATAAACTATACCCTCCGAAAAAACCGCCGTATTCTTGAGTCCACTAATCCCTCAGGCAAGCTGAATATCCACCGTTCTGTTCTGGAACGGAAAGGCTTTAACTTTAACTATTTTACCAACATCTACACTACTAAAAGCGGTACAACTTATTATTTTTGCTACGACCAGGGTTATATCTTTCATGAAAATGATTACCTGACCCTGGTCGTGCGCCAGGAATACATTGAATAAATCTACTCTTTATTTCATTTCCTTTTCAATCAGGAGCTTGAGCAGCATACCTTTTTTCCTGCCTTTCGTTACAGGGCCAGTTCATTGATTAGTGGGTAGGCCAAGGGTATTGCGTGCGAATGGCAAACAAGCTTGATTGAGCTAAATTTTTTTCAGAAGTATATCCGTTGCAATTCCCCCCCCCAACAAAATAGAAATGGCGCATACGAGCCATGATAGTTTTTCTGTGCCCAATCCTTATCTTATAATTTCATGCTGATTCATGGGATGGAAGTAAGTTATATTCCTGAAGATACTGATTTTCTCAGCTCATAAGTTTACGCTTCTATTTTACATAAAAGTGCTTTGATAATCATGGACTTGTTGTACAGAGGCTATTGCGCAAAGATTAAAAAGGAGTTTGAGAGGACAATTAAAAATTTTCTACTAAAGCTTCTGTTGCCCCATCAATTAACACTTTCTACAAAAGAAGATGCAGCATTCCTTCAAATAAGCTGACCCCCGGCTTTATATTACACTTGTTTAGGCTGTGTCTGATGAATAATTCCAAGATCCTTATTGTCATTCCGACAATAGGAGGAATCTTTCTAAACTTGAAGTATGGAAGGATTATCTTACTTGGAAAGATGCTTCCTGGTATCAGCATGATAATAAAATGTGATTCACCAGACACAGCCTAGTTAAAATTTGTTTTATGCTTGAATAATCCATATTTTAAAATAAAATTTATCATTTTTTCAATCTCATTTTTTATAAAAAAATTTTTTCAACTTAAAGTTAAGCGTATGAAACATGCATTACCTTTAAAAGGAAATAAGTTTCCTCTTTTTCCTCTCCACCTGCTTTAAGTGATAGCTCTTTTTGCCACTCCTGCTGTAGCACAGTCTGACATTACGGTCCGGGGCAAAGTAGTAGACGCTGGCGATGGGGCTGGCTTGCCAGGTGTTTCTGTAGTGGTTCAGGGAACCAACCAGGGAACGACTACCGATGTAAATGGAGAGTACCGACTCCAGGTTCCTCCAAACGGGACGCTGTTGTTTTCTTTCGTGGGATTTACCACCCAGGAACTGCCGGTAAATAACCGAAACTTGATAAATGTGGGTATGCTTCCCGATGTACGGACCCTTTCGGAGGTAGTCGTGGGCAGTAGAAGCCAGAAGCGAAGCATTACTGAAACGCCGGTAGCCATCGATGTTATTCCCATTCAGGAAATCACCAATACTGCCGGACAGCTGGATTTAAACACCCTCCTGCAGTATGTAGCGCCATCGTTTAACACCAACCGCCAGTCCGGTTCCGACGGGAGCGACCATGTCGACCCGGCCACTATCCGCGGCCTTGGCCCGGACCAAACGCTGGTGCTGGTCAATGGCAAGCGCCGGCACCAGTCTTCGCTAATAAACATTTTCGGCACCCGAGGCAGGGGCAATACGGGAACTGACCTCAATACCATTCCTGCAGCGGCCATTGAGCGGGTTGAAATTCTGCGCGACGGCGCCAGTGCCCAATATGGGTCCGATGCCATTGCCGGCGTAATTAACATTGTGCTTAAATCCAGGGTAAATCAGTTCTTGGGCAGCCTGAATGGAGGCATCACCCAGCAGGGCGATGGGGAAAATGTGCAGGTAAGCGGCAACTATGGCTTCCAGCTGATGGAAGATGGATTTGCCAACATTACCCTCGATTACCTTGCACGCGACCGGACCAACCGGCCTGCTGACCCGGAACAATTCGATATTTACCGCCGCCAGTTTGGCGATGCACAGTCTAATAACTTTTCGGCCATTCTTAACTCCGAAATACCGGTGAGCGAAGAGGGGAGCTTTTACCTTTTCGGAGGCTTTAACTTTCGCGATACCGATGCCTATGCCTGGACCCGTGAAGCCGGAAGTGAGCGCAATGTACCTTCAATTTACCCGAATGGGTTCGATCCGCATATTCTTTCCAACATCACCGATCAATCTGTTTCGGCCGGCTTCCGTAATAAAATTAAGGGCTGGGATATCGACTTTAACAACACCTATGGCTCAAATCGCTTCCATTATATTGTAGACGGAACCCTGAATGCTTCCCTGCTCGACCAGTCGCCCACACGTTTCGATGCGGGGGGCTTTCAGCTGATGCAGAATACGACCGGCGTTTACCTTTCCCATTTTATGGAAGATTTATTTGCCGGTTCAAACATTGCCTTCGGTACCGAATACCGGCTCGAAAACTACCGGATTTTTGCCGGAGAAGAAGCTTCTTACAGAAATTACGGGATTATTGATACCGTTATAGATGGCCGAATCCGGCAGGTGGATGTTCTGGGAAGGCCGGGAGGCTCCCAGGGCTTTCCGGGCTTTAGGCCCGAAAATGAGTTGAGCGAATACCGGACCAACATTGGCCTGTATGCAGATGCGGAGTTTGATTTTACCGAAGTATTCATGATTAATGCTGCCGCCCGTTTTGAACACTACAGCGATTTTGGCAGTACTTTCAACTGGAAAGTCGCTTCACGCCTGGAGTTGGCAGAAAACTTAGCCATTCGCGGTTCGGTAAGCACGGGCTTCAGGGCTCCTTCGCTCGCCCAGGTATATTTCAATACCACTTTTACCGACTTTGTGGGCGGTACCCCGGTCGATAAGGTTATTGCCCGTAATAACAGCCCCATTACCCGCCAGCTTGGCATTCCAACCCTAGTACAGGAAACAGCCATGAACGGAAGCCTGGGAGTTACGGCCAACTTCGGCAAATTTGCCGCTACAGTCGATGGTTACTATGTGGCCATCGATGACCGCATCGTACTCACCGGCGCCTTTGAAGACACCGACCCCGACATAGGGGAGGAGCTGCAGGCACTGGATGTGGGGGCGGCGCAGTTCTTTACCAATGCTGTCGACACCCGTACCCTTGGAGTAGATGTAATTTTAACTTACACCGAAGAGTTTGCCTCCGGTCAGCGCCTGAGCCTGAGTTTCGCCTCCAACTTCAATAAAATGGATATCGAAAACATCAATACAACCGACAGACTTGCCGGTAAAGAAGATATTTATTTCGGTCCGCGCGAACAGGCCTTCCTGTTGGCCAGTGCTCCACCCAGCAAAATGAATTTTATTACCGACTACCAGCTGAACCAGTGGAACTTCAATGCAAAATTCATCCGCTTTGGCGAAGTGGTGCTCATTGACTGGATAGACGAAGAAGATGTGTACGAGCCTGCCATTACCACCGACCTGGCAATTGCCCGAAAGCTGGGCGAAAATGTGAGCCTTACGCTGGGGGGTGTAAATATTTTCGATGTGTACCCTACGGAGCAGGATACGGAAACAGAATCAGGTGGCCTTTGGGATCCCGTTCAAATGGGCTTCAATGGCGCCTTCTACTACGCCCGTTTGCGTTTGACCTTTTAAAAATCATGCCTTTGCAAAAAAAGCTGCTTCTGTTAAGGAAGCAGCTTTTTTTGTGCCCGGAGGATAAGCTTTCCAAAAGTTTTAAACTTTTGAAAAGCTGTTAATGCCAACGCTCGCTTACTGTTCCTTCACCAAAACAACATCACTACCATTACAATAAGGCATCTCTGACTCAACAGAGAAGCAGTACCAACTCAATTGGAAGGTCTTTCTGCAAAATTATTGAAAAAAATATTGAAATTAATCTGGTGCAAAGTGTAAGGTTTATGTCAGGAACAGAGCCTGGAAATCCAAGGGCCTTTAACCATCAACCTGTTATCCTTCAGAGTAAATTACTTAAGCGGCTGATACATAGAATGTATAGCCATGCCTATCTTCTGGAACAAACGGAAAAGCCTCATACACCTTATGTTATTGGAGGAGGTGGTTTTAGATTAAAGAAAGGTTATTTTCTTTAAAAGGATATGGCTTATTTCCCAAAAATTTTCACTCTGTAATCCATTTGTTGACAAATCGTTAGCCCTTGCAGTTTTCGAAAATATCCTTTCTCGAACATAAGCTCCTTTATGCAATTGCTCCTGGGCAATGTGTAAAAAGCGGCAGGGAAAGAGGTTAGTCTGCAATCATAAATTTTATATTCCTTGGCTGTATAGGAAAAAAAGTTGTGCTGCAATAGAAATATTAGCAGGAGGGAGTAAAGGAATATGTGCTGTACCGTGCACAGGGAGCAGAGGGGATGAGCCTTTACCGGGCCTTCGGAGAAACCATCAGCCAGTTTGCAGACGCAGGAATAAAACCCGGAAATACCTACCGCTACCAACTGAAGGCAGTATTTATCGATGGCAGCGAGTCGGCATTGAGCAAAGAGATTAAAATAAGCTATTAACCAAAAGGAAATGAAAAAAATATTTAACAAAGGTCAAATGAAGCTAAACGTTAAAAACACCCTGTTCCCTGCCATGCTGCTGGGAATAATGCTCCTGAATTTTGGCTGTGAAAAGGAAGAACCGGAGGCTATTGAGCAGCCTGTATATCCGGTTCATGTGGCAGTCATTTCTCCGGGAGAGAGGGGACAACATTATGATTGGGGTTCTTATATGGATGGAGAAACCCAACCTATAAGCGGTGCGAATATTTATTTGTATGGTAGTCAGGAAGCTTATTTATTGCGAGAGGCTCCGCTGTACGAGGGAGAATCAGATGAAAATGGCTTGTATTACCTGGAATTAACAGAACCAGATACTTTCTGGGTTTATGTTGAAAAAGGACAATTAAATAACCAGCGGTATGCACGCTATGATGGTATTAAAAACAGCTGTGGATCTAGATTTAATAGTGTCAACTACCTGGCGGTAACAAAAAGCGATAAGAGCTACCTGGAGGAGTGGAGAAATAATGAAATAGTAAATGGAGAGAATAATGTTTTTGCCGTTTTAACCCCCAACCCTACCCAACTGCAATTTACGGTTTATCATAATGGGCAAGTGGTTGAAGGAGCCAAAACAACACTTTATTTTAGTGAAGAAGCATATAATCAGGACATACCTGCCTGGCAGGAGATAGAAGAATTGAAACCTTCTTATGGCATTTTTACTCCGGAATTGATAGCAGAATATAAAAATTTAGGGTCAATCAATAATATTTGTATCCTTAATTCTTTGGTTAGAAATACTGATTCCTCAGGAGAAGTATATTTCGATAACCTGGAGCCCCGGCAGTATTGGTTCAGGATAGAAAAAGAGGGGTTGAGCAATGAAGGAGGGACATTCAAGCTGGACGAAGCCCTGCCTGGTAATCCGGATATAAACACGAGCATCACTGTGGGCATACAGTAAGTAACACTGGCTTTCTTAAACTTTCTTTAAAAAGGGTACCTTATAAGCACCTTTACTGCATTTCCAAGTCATGCCTTGGAAATGCAGTAAAGGTATTTTTATGTACAATTGCGCACCTTGGTTGACCTTAAGGGAAAGGGGGTCTTTACTTGCGCGCGTTTGTAACGCGTGCACCATAAACCACAATGGAAGAGCATTAATGCCCCTGCTCACTGCATCAGGTGAAGTTATAGCCTTCCTCACTGTTGAACCAGATTATTTTATCCCTGAAAATTATCACAAGAATTATGGAAGGCATGCGTTAAAAACGCGCGCCAGATGCAGATAGGAAACCTATTTAGTTTTTCAAATAGCTGTTCGCATCTACCAGCGTATAACCCGGGTCATCGCGGAAAATGCTTTGCAAAGAGCCTACATGGGTTTGGCCAATTATCAATACAATTCGCTTGGACTGTTCCCGCAGCTGGATGGTTACGATGTTGGAGTAAATCTTATAATCCCTGTTTTTAAAAACGGCCGTAAGCTCAGCGCCAATGTATTTGGGATTGATAAAGGCGGTATCAATCATGGCATCCGGATTGGTAAAGGTGCCGTCAGTAACCCTGGCAGGCGCCATATACCGCATATAGTGGGTAAGTTGGATGGTTTGGGGCTCATTCAGAAACTGCAGGTAATCCAGCATCGAGAGGCTGCCGCTTTCAATCTGCCGGCCCTTTTCACCCGCTACTTTCCCGGTGCGGGCAATCGCTTCCTGGTAAAAAGCAATGTTGGTCCCGTTGTCCAGCACGCTTTGCGAAGTGCCTCCCGGGGCATTTACGCAGTAAATACGGCTATGGCCGAGCCTATTCCCCAGCTGAAAGCCTATTTGGTAAATCTCGTTTCTTCCATAGGGAATGTCAGCCAGCGCAAGCCTGTTCTCCCGGAAACCGGCATACAGGCTGTCGGTATAAGCCTGCTCTTCGGGAAGTTCCTCCACCATGATGGCATCCGGGGCAAATTCCTGCAAAAGCTTAATAACCTGCTCAAGCTCCTGCTGCCGCTTGGGGGTAAACACATCCGTATGCGGGTTTCCTTCTTCATACAGCTGGCTCAGGTGGTCGCTTCCCAGGAGCATTATTTCAACTTTATCTTCCAATGCAGTGGGAGAGTAAAAATGATTGGGCTCCTGCTTAGCTATTTTTGTGCCTGTGCAGGAAGAGACGAGAAGTGTAATAAACAGGTAAAAAAGATGGTTTTTCATTTCCTTGTCGTTTTGGTTTAGAAAAGCAGAAGGCTTCATTCAAAGAGAAGACGATTACCTAAGCCTGGATTTTAAATAGTTTAAAGTCCGGGAGCCAATAAGCGGGCCAAAAACAAAACACACTGGTAAACAAGGTTTTGTAATTGTGGCTTCCTGCCGGGCTGTTCGGTAGCGGTCGCAGCTGTTCGGAATCGCACAGCAAATAGAAGTTCAGGTAAGGTTTTCTTCTGGTATAAATGATCCGCCGCTTATTCAATAATTTACCGAAATAGTAAAAAACAGCTTGCTCTATTGGTGCTGCCTATTTATATTCAAAGCTGACAAAAGATACTTTCTATGTTTGCTACCCTCATTCGCCATTCATTTCTGCAGTTTATGCGGTCCGCATCCTTTTCGCGGAATGTGGCCACCCTCATCTTTCTTGGGTTCATAGGCCTGCTCTTCGGGGTTTATTTTCTTGGTGCCGCCTTTATGCTCGATAAGCTGTTGCAGGGCTTTTACAATACCGAAAATACGTTCCCCTACCTCTGTAAGCTGCTGATTTATTATTTCGCTTTCGAGGCTTTTATGCGCTACTTCCTGCAAAGCCTGCCTGTTCTTAATCTGCAGCAGTATATTTACCTTCCGGTAGGTCGCAGTAAACTAATGCATTTTATTTTGCTGCGGGCTTATGTACACCCGTTTAATTTGCTGGCTGCTGTATTTTTTCTTCCTTACACTTTGTTTTCACTTGTTCCGCAACTGGGAAGCCATGCAGCCTGGCTCTGGTGGGGCAGTATGGTGCTGCTTTCGCTGATTATTCATAACGGCATGTTTTTCTTTAAAAAGCAGCTGGACGATAAGCCGCTGGGAACAGGTCTCCTGCTGGGCTTTCTGCTCTTAATGGGGCTGAGTCAGTACCTGGGCTGGTTTAGCCTTGGAGAAGTTAGCTCCCCCTTTTTTGAAGCGTCGGCCCGACTGGACTGGCTGCCACTTTTGCTTGCCGCCCTGCTGGTAGCGCTGTACGTATTGAACTTTCTCTTTTTGCGCCGCCACAGCTATCCCGAAGACTGGAGCGGAAAAGAGGAAAGAAAGATACAGGCAATTCCTGCCCTGGGTATATTAAGGAGACTGGGAGTTGCAGGTGAGTTAATGGGCCTGGAAGTTCGCTTGATATTGCGCCACAAGCGCTCCCGCTCTCTTTTAATGCTCTCGGCAGTGTTTCTTTTTTACGGGCTTATTTTCTATAACAACCCGGTGTATATGAATGACATGAAGGGCTTCCTGGTGTTTGTTGGCATCTTTATTACCGGCATTTTTATGATGAACTACGGCCAGCTCATGTTTAGCTGGAATAGCGGCCATTACGATTTTCTGTTAACGAAACCAGTAGCTGCCTACGATTATGTAAAAGGCAAATATTACCTGCTGGCAGGAATCAGTACCCTCACCTATGTACTTTCGGTTCCCTATGTTTATTTTGGCTGGGAGGTTTTGTTTATCAATACTATGATGTTCCTGTTCAACCTCGGCATCAATATTTTGGTGGTAATGAACCTGAGCATGTGGTCGCCCAAAAAGATTAACCTGAGCAAAGGGAGCATGATGAACTACGAAGGCCTGGGAGCCGCGCAATGGGTTATGGCCATTCCAATAATTTTACTGCCCTACCTAATTTACACCCCTCTAAGCTTCATGGACCAGCCTAGGCTTGGCTTTCTTTTAGTTGGAGGAATTGGCCTGGTGGGGATTCTTTTTCACCGGCAGCTCCTGGCCTTCTCTGCCAATCGTTTACAGGCCAGAAAATATAGGATTTCACATTCATTCAGAAACGAGAATTAAGATGATACAGATAAGCAACTTAAACAAACGCTACGGCAATACCCAGGTGCTGGATGTGGAGGAATTGCATATTCCGGCGGGGGAGGCCTTTGGACTGGTAGGAAATAATGGAGCAGGAAAAACCACGCTCTTTCGTACGATTCTGGATCTCATCCGGACCACCGCTGGCTCGGTTTCTATTAAAGGAGAACCGGTGCATGGACATGATGGTTCTGGAAAAGCTTTACCGGCTCTTACCTGGATGAAAACTTCCTGATAGATTATCTCACTCCCGAAGAATACTTCCAGTTTATCGGGAGGCTCCACGGACTGCGGCCCGAGGGCGTGGCAGAATACCTGGAGCGCTTTTACGGAGCTTTTCAATGGAGAAGTACTCGGCAGGCATCGATATATCCGCGATCTCTCAAAAGGAAACCTGAAAAAAGTAGGCATTGCCTCGGCTTTAATGGGGCAGCCCGAAGTAGTGCTGCTCGACGAGCCTTTCGAGAACCTTGACCCCAGCTCCCAGATTCGACTTAAAAGATTATTGAATGAAGAGCGGAGCCTACAGAAAAGTTACCTACCTGATTTCCAGCCACGACCTTAACCATATTACCGAAGTTTGTGAACGCATTGTAATTCTGGAAAATGGGAAAGTGGTGCAGGATTTAAAAGCCGATGAAAATCTGCTGAATTCCTTGCAGGCGTATTTTACTGCGTAATTTTTTTAGGGTTTAAGAAAGAGCAACTGCTGTGATAATTAGATATGCATTAGCATTGGGCAATTCTGATGATTGTGTAAACAGGAAAAAATGCTTTTTTCCTGTTTATACAATCATTTTTTGTTGGTTTGTATTTACAAAAAGGATGTCGCCCAAACCCTCATAACCTAAAAACACGTTGGTTTCCTTGTGGCGGATAAGCTCATTTCTAAAACCTAAAATGGTGAGGTCGGCATATTTCGATTTTTCGTTGATGATGCTGCGTTGATCTATTTCAAACTCCTGAACGATAAACTGTACATTGTTTCTTGAAATAGGAAGCCTCCCGGAGTTAATCATCGCCAGCAGTTTTTCCCTTTGCTCCTCCACTTCTTCCTTTGTTGAAATTACAAAAATTTTAATGCTGCCCCGCTTCCATTCCGGGTGGCCGAGAATGATGTAAGCCATTAAAATCATCAGGTTGGCATTTTCATAATCTTTGGAAGTAATCCAGATGTTAATTTCTTTTTTTATTCCAAACTTCCGGTCCGAGGTAGCCAGAATGCATATATCAAACTCCATCGATTTAATGAGCTGGAAGTTATCAACGATATCCTCCAGGTTATCGGGGCTGGCTTTTGAAAACTCAAACAAAATCATGTTGTTTTCCTTTCCGGAAATGCCGGGCAGCTGAATTACCTGGGCAATAGCAGAGGTATAGGAAGGACTGATGAGGGTGTCGAGATACACATTGCTCTTGGAAAATTCTGAAATTCCAATGAGCCGGTCCATTACTTCCTGCGATTCGGCATAGGTTTCCTTTGACAGGTAGCCGTTAATCCGGTGAATGTAGGTGCCGAAACCGTATTTATAAGAAATCCATCGTAAGAGGTCGAAGGCGGCAAAACGGCTAAAAGTGGTGTTTGAAATACAGATAACCGAAGGCCGCCAGTGGCCCCGGTCTGCTTCTTTGTCGGTCTTTTGCAAAAAGACCTGCATCTGGCGGCTAAGCTGAAAAATTACTCCCTGGAAAATAACGGTCATTCCTTTTTTATCGTCACTAAAATGGGTAAGGCCTATAAATATCATGCCCATTAAAAAAATGGAAATAATGGCATAAGTCGGGTTCATTTTAAACATGAGCCAGACACAAAGGACCGCCCCGAGCAGAGAAAAATACCAGCGCGATTTAAACGATGGCCGGTAAGCCGGATCAGCAGCAAAATGCTCCAGGAAGGAGATGGTACAAATGGCCCCGTAGGTGACCATAAAGAACATGGAAATAATTTCTGCCACGAAATCGACATCTCCTATACTCACAAAAAGAAGGGCAATAACGGAGGTAATGAGAGTGGCATTAAAAGGCTCATTATTCACGCCTTTTCCGCGCGACAACCAGGTGTTGAAGGAGGCGCCGGGGAACACGCTGTCGCCGCCCAGGGCCTGGAGCGTACGGGGGGCAACCAGTATGGAGCCCAGGGCAGAGGATATGGTGGCTGCGGCCAACCCTAAGGGAATAATCGGGCCCCAAAGAGCAATTTTGCTCATAATCAGCTGGTCTTCGGCCAGGGCTTCGGCGCTGGCCGATACGTACAGCTTATAAACAATAAAGAAGTAAATGAGCATTCCGCTAATGGTAGCACCTAAAGTGCCCAGGGGAATCGATGTTTTAGGGTCTTTTAAATCTCCGGAAAGGCCTACACCCGCCGTCATGCCCGTAAAGGCCGGAAAACAGATGGCAAAAACATAGAAAAAATTATCCGGGTTCTCCACTGTTTTGCCAAATTCAAATCCCTCTTCTGTAACAACAAAATCGCTGGTACCCGCAAAAAAGAGAATAAGAGAAAGAAACAGAATGGTAACCACCACATAAAGCACCTTCAGTCCAAGGTCTGCCCCTTTTGTAGTAACGACCAGGATGAGGAGGAGCGTGGCGGGAATGCTTACAATGCGGTAGTCGTATACCAGGATTCCATATTGGGTTAACAAAAAATCGAATACGGGCTCAAACGCCTGGGAAAAGGCGATAATATAAAAGGCAACGCTAATCGCCTGCGAGAAATAAAGGGCAATGCCAATAGAACCTCCAATGTTCAGGCCAAAGGAGCGGGATATGATATAATACTCTCCTCCGCCTTCTACTTTTTGATTGGTGGCTATTTCGGCAATGGCCATAGCCGTAGGGATGGTGACCATGTGGCCTATTAAAACAATGGCCAGTGTGCCTAACATGCCAACATGGCCCACTGCATAGCCAAAGCGCAGAAACATAATAGCTCCCAGGATGGTAGAAATAGCAGTTAAAAAAACCGGGGCGGTACCAAGTCTCTTACTTCCAAGGTTTGCAGACATAGTTAAATATAAATAATAAACTTAAAAAGGAGCAGGAGGTACTGCTTCTTTTTAATATGGAAGAAAAAATCTTCCATATTAAAAAGAAGAGACTGGATGATGTTTTTGACTCTTTATGAAAGTACCTGGTCCTATTCACCAGCTGAAATCTGGCGCGCGTTTAGCGAAGCCTAAGGCGTGACTTTGGTGCCATACTAGAATTAAACCTGCCCTTGTGCGTATTAACCAGGTAAAATCATAAAGAACCACATTTTCGGGCTTGTTTATGGGTAAAAAAGGAAGGTTATGAAAAAAATAAGTCCGATGGAGCAATTTAAGGGGGCGCAGGTGGAATGTTTTTTTCAAACCCTCCATAAAGAATAAACCCGCTAATTTTCATAATCCGGGAAAATTAACGGGCTTAGGTCAATAGCTTTCTATCAGTTTTTCCTTAGCCCGGCCTTTTCAGTAACGCATACCTGGCCTTTTGTGGAGCCGGGGAGGGAAAGGACAGGGAGCAGCTAAGGAGGCTACTCCACAATCAGCTGTCCGACCATGCCTTTTTCTTTGTGGTTGTCCACCGGGCAATAAAAAGTATAGGTTCCCGGCTGAGTTGGGGCTTTAAATTCAAGTATGCCGATTGCCCGGCAGCCACAGGATTTGGCACTCTTTTTCCTCACCAGCCAGCTCAAATTCAATGCTGTGTTCCTCATCGCCCTGGTTTAACAGCTGCACGCTTAGTTGCTGCCCGGCCTGAACCCGGATTTCATTTGGCTGATAATTCATGTCCGTAACCGTAATATTGATTTCCCTTTCTGCCGACTGGTTGCCTGTCAGCCCAACAGGTACATCATCCTGCTCCCTTTCCTCCTGAACTACTTCTTCATGTGCTTCCTCGCGGCTTGGACTGCCACAGGAAATGATAATTCCACTGAATAGAACCGCTGTAAATAAGTAAGTAAGTCTCTTCATCATCTTCTGGTTTAATTAATATAGTTAAAGACTTACGGAAACTGAAAATGTTCAAATTCCTGTAACAAACAAAAAAGGAGTGGTGAGACCAGGGAAAGGAGGCGGATTAAATTCCTAATACCGCTTTTAGCCTGCTGTACCCACTTTTACTCAGTGGCAGGCGGGTACCATTTCGTAGGAGCGCCAGGTGGCTGTCTTTTTCCATGGGTTCTATTCGGGTAAGCTCCTGCAGGCAAGCAGGTAGGAGCGGTGCACCCGTACAAATTCACTGTCACCCAATAGCTTTTCGTAGTATTCATGGTTTTCTTCTTCAAAAAGAAACCTTCGCGGGTATGGATTTTTACATAATCGTCGTAGGCCTCAATGTACTGAATTTCCTGTACCGGAATAATGCGTATGTTATTTCCGGGTTTTACCACTATCCGGTTTTGTTCCTCACTGCCGGTCCGGCGCTTTTTCTGAAGGGAAACAAGTCCGCCTCTGTCGGGTTTTCCGCTGTTCCATCCATTTTTGCATGGCTTCGTTAAATCGCTCCTGGCTAAAAGGTTTTAGCAGGTAATCCACCGCATGGGCCTCAAATGCCCTGAGGGCATATTCGTCAAAGGCAGTGGTAAAAATAATATCAGGGGTTTCGTCCAGTAACTCCAGCATTTCGAAGCCGCTGATCTTAGGCATCTGAATATCCAAGAAAAATCAAGTCGGGCCGGTGTTCCATATGGCTTTAACCCCTTCGAATCCGTCACCACATTCCTGAACAACCGTTATCTCCGGAAAAGGAAGCAGGAATTCGGCGACAATACTTCTTGCCAGGGGCTCATCATCTATTATCAGGCATTTAATCATGAGTTTTGGGGAATTTTAATTTTGGTAATAAAAGTATGCTGTTCCTGAGCGGTGCTTACCAAATCGTTTCGTGCAAATAAAAGAAAAAGCCTCCGTTTTACCGAGCGAAGGCCAAAACCGGTGCCTTCATTTGGTCCCGCAGTTGGCCGGGTCGAAGGGGTTTTCGGTTACCAGCACCAGGCTGTCGCCTTCGGCTAAGGCTCTTATGCTTATGGTCGTTTCGCCGGTAGTGTCGTATAAACCAAATTTTATAGCATTCTCTACCACCGGCTGCAGCAAAAGGGCGGGCAAAAGCATCTTTTTACAGACCTCCTCCTGCTCCGTAATTACCTTCAGGCGGTGTCCAAAGCGTACCTTTTCAATTTCCAGGTAAAGCTCAAGGTGCTTTAGCTCCTCGGCCAGGCTTACCAGCTGATGCTCATCTTTCTTTAAGGTTCCTCTTAAAAAGTCAGAAAGCTGCTGAATCATTTTCCGGGCAAGCTCGGGCTTTACCACTATTAAGGCGCTAACAGAATTGAGGCTGTTGAACAGGAAATGGGGCTGAAGCTGCTGGCGAAGCTTACTAAGCTCTGCTTCGCGAATTAATTTTTCATTATCCTCTTTGCGCTTTTCAAGTTCTTGTTGTTCCTGCCAGTAATACCAAAGCCAGCTGCTGAGCATCATGAGCGAAAGCATAAGCCAGTTAAAAGCGAAGCGCAGGGACAGGGTCCTGTTTAAAAAAGCCCTGTAGGGAGGGTCTTCCGGATGAAACAGACCCAGCAAAGCGTATAAGGTTGCAGTGCACAGGAAGGT
>CAWIFH010000014.1:0-218868 GCA_963835365.1 uncultured Cytophagales bacterium | reverse complement strand
CACCGCCTCCTTTGCTCAGGAAAGAGAAAATGTAGCCAACTCCAGCCTGGAGGACTTCAACCAAACCGACCTGGATACTAATCAGGAATGGGGACAGGAGGAGTTTGACCAGCGCATGAAAGAAACCGGCCTCTTTGAGGACTGGGATACAAACCAGGACGGCCGGCTTACAAAAGAAGAATTTGAAGCAGGCTATAAAGATGGTCAGGAAAATGGCTTTTTTACTGTAAAAGAACATGTAATTGGAAATTACGCCATAGTAGAGGTAAACGAAGACGACAGCATTAACCTCGCTGGCCCTGCCAACCCGAACCTCGATGTTCTCGAGGATTGGGATGTGGATATGGATGGTTACTACAGTGAAGCAGAAATGAATCAGGGACTATTCGACTACTGGGACCAGGATAATAGCGGAGGCTTGGACTATGAAGAATACTCTTCTTCCATTTTTATGGACCAGTACAGGGACTAAGCCTTAAATTAAGCTTGAAATAATTTAGCCAGATGAATTTGGCGCAGGCACTTTGTCTGCGCTATTTCTTTTTCCCCGGCTTCCAGCCATCTCTGTTTTCTGCTATCCGTACGCGCTCCCCTGTAGCTTTATTTTTTTAGCTTTTAAATGCAACATATCCCCCAAATAAGCAGGCAGAACTGCCTGAAATTAGGTATCTTTGGTAGTTGAGCGTATATAGGTGAAGTATGAATCTGCTAATAGTTGAGTCTCCTAACAAGATTAAAAAGCTTAAGTCTTTGCTCGGCTCCGGCTGGGAAGTTGCTGCCTCGGTAGGCCATATTCGCGACCTGCCGGCAAGAAACCTTTCTATTGACAAGGCCAATGGCTATAAAATGCTGTACCAGGTAAACGACGATAAAAAATCGGTCGTTGCCGCCCTGGTGAGTAAGGTAAAGGCAGCAGGCAAAGACAATGTATACCTGGCCACTGACCCCGACCGCGAAGGAGAAGCTATTTCCTTCCATTTATGCGCCGTGTTGGGCCTTAGCTATAAAACAAGCAAACGGGTAAGCTTTCAGGAAATAACCAAGGGCGCTGTGCAAAAAGCCATTGAAGCACCTCGCACCATCGACCTCAACCTGGTGTCGGCCCAGGAAACCCGCCGGGCCATCGATCGCCTGGTAGGCTACGAAATAAGCCCGGTGCTCTGGCGCAAGCTCGAAAGCGGGCTTTCTGCCGGAAGGGTTCAATCGGTAGCCCTGCGCCTTTGTGTGGAGCGCGAAAAATTAATCCTCTCCTTTGCCGATCGCTTCAACTTCCAGGTAACAGGCTTTTTTAAAACAGCCAAAGGAGATAACCTGAAAGCCAAAAGAAAGGACTATTTCCAGGAAGAAGGAGATGCCCAAAGCTATCTGCAGGGCTCCCTTTCAAAAACTTTTAAGGTAACTGATATTACTACCAAACCGGTAGAAAAGCTTCCACAGCCTCCCTACTCTACCTCCTCCCTGCAGCAGGATGGTGTAAAAAAGCTTAAAATGAATGTAAAACGGGTAATGGACGTAGCTCAGAAGCTATTTGAAGGCGGCCACATTACCTATATGCGTACCGATAGCCAGAACCTTTCTGACTCGGCCATTGCCGAGGCTAAAGTCCAGATTGGAGAACAATACGGTCCCGACTATTTCGAGCAGCGCCATTTTAAAAGCAAAGCCGGCTCGCAGGAAGCCCACGAAGCCATTCGCCCCACCGACTGGGCCAATACCACGGCAGGCGACACGGCAGAGGAGCGCAGCCTCTACGACCTTATTTACCGAAGAGCGCTTGCCAGCCAGATGAAAGCCGCCCGCTTCGATGAAACCATCATTAGCATAGAATCGGAGCAGCCCGAGGATTTGTATATCAGCAAGGCCAAAATAATGACCTACGATGGCTACCTGCGGGTGTACCAGGAGGAAAAAGACGAAGACGATAAGGACGACGACGATGATACCATACAGCCGGTTACCGTAGGCGAGCAGCTGGAAATGCTCAAACTGGAGGCCCGCCAGGTATACGCCAAGCCTCCCCGCCGCTTCGACCAGGCGACGCTGGTGGCAGAGCTGGAAAAAAAGCAGATTGGCCGCCCCTCTACCTATGCCAGCATCCTCAACACCATTATGTACCGCCAGTATGTGCAGGCCGGCAATGCGCAGGGCCGACAGGTAACCGCCGCCCTGCTTACCCTCGAGAATGGCAATATTGCCCGTTCAGAAAAAATCGAAACCCTGGGCTCCGACAAAAACAAGCTTATTCCAACCGAGAAAGGGATACGCCTGACGGAGTTTATGGAGAGCAACTTTGCGCAGGTGGTCGACTACCAGTTTACCGCCAAGTGCGAAGACCTCTTCGATGAAATAGCAGAAGGAAAGCGGAACTTTGCCCAGATTGTGCCTGCTTTCGACAGGCGCCTTTCCAACTGGGTATCGCATGTAAACGAAAATTACCGCGACATACCCGGCGAGTCGCAGCTGGACATTGGCCAGTACGAAGAGCACCCGCTCCTGGTAGGCAAAGGGAAATTTGGGGTTTATGTTAGCCACAAAGGCGTGTATTACCCGGTCGACGACCGCCGCAAGCCCGAAACGGTTACCGTAGAAGATGCTGTTGCCGCAATAGAAAAGAAACGGGCCAGCATGCCCCGCGAAATTGGCTCCTTTGAAGACAAGCCTGTTTGTACCGGCAAAGGCCGCTATGGCACCTATGTGCTCTTCGAAAAAAAGTACTTCAATGTAGAAGACAAAGAACCTGAGGATGTTACCCTCGAAGAGGCCATTGCGGCCATTGAAGCCAAGCGAGCCCTGGAGAAGGAACGGGAAAACAGCCTGGTAGCACAGGTAGGTAAAAAGTACCAGATACACAATGGCAAATGGGGCCTGTATGTAACCGACGGAAAAATATTTGCCAACCTGCCCAAGAACGTAAGTGCCGAAGAAGCCGCCAGCTGGAAGGTAGAACAGTGTAAACAAACCATTGCTTCTTACCTGGAATGGAAAGAAAAACAATCAAAAGCAGAGAAGGAAGCTTAAGAAAAGAAATTAGCCAGCACGCCCTGCCGGCAGATAGCCAACCCCTTCAGGCACTTTCGAACAAGTGCCTTTATTTTTAGTTGTACTTTCAACACAAAAAGTACATGCCCCACCGGGTATGTCAGCTTTATTTTATTTCATACAGTTAGTCAATAAGCCACCAAAGCGAACAAAGACTATTCGGGGAAATAATATATTTTTTTTAACAGGCCAATTTCTTACATCATTATGTTAAGATTTTTTCTACTCTCCTCCATTTTTCTGGCTTTAAGCTTTCATTGCGCTGCACAGTCTTACTTAGGCAAAAGCAAAGAGGAAATACAGCAACTTGCCAAACAGGATTTTGAAGACGCAGCGCTGGTTTCTCGAGCTGAGGCAGAGCGGCCCTTTCTTCAAATAAAGAATGGCTACGAAACACTTTATTACTACCTCAAAGAGGGAGTTTGTACCGAATTTGTAGTGGTTAAACCCTACAGCTGCAACTGCCTGGAAACAGATTTTAATGCTTACCAGGAAAACTGCCTCCCCCTGAGCCCCTTTAAGTGGGTTAGCAAAGACTATTCGAAGATTTATCAAATGAGCCTGAATAAAACCAGCTACAGCCTTTCCATTGTACCGAACTCATCCAGGGTGCTAAGCGCCCGCTCCGAATAGCATGAAGCTTGCCGGGGCACCTTTTCCTGCGTGCCCCTTCATAATCCCTCTAATTTATCATGGCCCAGGTAAAGCAAATAAGTACCAGCCGGGCCACGACCCCCGGCCTCCAACAAGTACGCTGTACAAGTCGGGCATCTTATTCTTCCCGGCCGGCGAAATTGTTTCATCCTCCTAATATTGCTATTAGTTAGTGTCGCCTTAAAGTTCGAACTTTGGGCTTTAGCAGAGACAGGCCGCCGGAGGGAGTAAACTTCTGCAGGCTTACCATCGGCAAAACCTAAACAATAAACCGGATGCCCGAATTAAAGTCTGAGGAAAAGAAGGTTACTATTTCTCATGTGTTTAAAACCATTATCTGGCCAAGAAAAAAGCAGCTGCTTGTAGGCCTGGTACTAGTTATTATCAGCCGGCTGTCGGGCCTGGTACTGCCGGGGGCCAGCAAATACCTGATAGACGAAGTAGTTCCCTACCGGGACATGGACCTCCTCAAGTGGCTGATTCTGGTGGTGGTAGCAGCCATTATTATACAGTCTGTTAGTTCATTTGCCCTTACACAAATACTGAGTGTAGAAGCACAAAACCTGATTGCCCAGCTAAGGGCCAGGGTGCAGCGCCATATTATTCGGCTGCCCATTCGCTTTTTCGACAACACCAAAACCGGGGAGCTGGTATCGCGCATCATGATTGATGTGGAAGGCGTGCGCAACCTGGTGGGCACCGGCCTGGCCCAAATGGTGGGTGGCCTCCTTACCTCCGTCATCTGCCTGGTTTTGCTCATTTTAATCAGCCCCTTAATGACGCTGTATGTGCTGGTACCTGTAGCCATCTTTGGACTCATCTCGCTGAAAGCCTTTGGCAAAATCCGCCCCATCTTCAGGGAGCGGGGCATCATTAACGCCCAGGTTACCGGCCGCTTAACCGAAACACTGGGCGGTGTGCGGGTTATTAAAGGCTTTAATGCGGAAGAACAGGAAATAAAAACCTTTGAAGAAGGCGTGCATCGGCTCTTCCTCAACATCAAGCAAAGCTTAATTACCACCAGCCTGGTTACCAGCTCAGCCACCTTGCTCCTCGGCCTGGCCTCTGCAGGCATTATGGGCCTGGGCGGCTACATGATAATGAACGACAAAATGACCTTCGGAGACTTCCTGGCCTTTTCCCTCTACCTGGGCTTTTTAATTGCCCCCATTCTGCAAATGAGCAATATCGGCAGCCAGCTTACCGGAAGCCTTTGCAGGTCTCGACCGCACCGAAAATATATTAAACACCCCCCTGGAAGAAGACAAGGAGACAAGAACCATCCGGCCGGAAAAAATAGCGGGCAACATTGTTTTCGACCAGGTTTCCTTTGCTTATGAGGAAGGCAAAGAGGTGGTGAAAGAGGTTAGCTTCCGGGCACCTGCCGGCTCGGTTACCGCCCTTGTAGGCACCTCCGGCTCCGGAAAAACCACCATTGCAGGCCTGGCAGCCACTTTCCTGAACCCCGAAAGTGGCACGATAACAGTAGATGGCCACAACCTCCGCCACCTGAGCCTGGAAAGCTACCGCAGCCGCCTCGGTGTAGTACTGCAGGATGATTTTCTCTTCGAAGGCACCATCCGCGAAAACATACTACTCCCCCGCCCCAACGCCTCCGAAGAACAGCTACAGCAGGCCGTGCATGCTGCCCATGTGCAGGAATTTACCAATCGCTTCGAAGAAGGGCTGGATACCCTCATTGGCGAACGCGGCGTGAAACTTTCGGGCGGACAACGGCAGCGCATTGCCATTGCCCGCGCCATTCTGGCCGACCCGCGTATTTTAATTCTCGACGAAGCCACCTCCAATCTCGATACCGAAAGCGAAACCCTGATACAGGCAAGTTTAAAGGAGCTGATGAAAGGAAGAACTACCTTTGTAATTGCCCACCGCCTGAGCACCATCCGGCAGGCCGACCAGATACTCGTCATTGAGCAGGGACGCATAGCAGAGCAGGGCAGGCACGAGGAGTTAATTGAGAAGCAGGGAAGGTACTACCAGCTTTACACCTACCAGGCCAGAATATAAGCCACGCACCCGCCTACTGCAAGCAAAAGCCTTTGCAAAACCCTTTCTACTCAACTCAAAAGCAAAAAGCCCGTTACATATAGCATGAATTTAAAAGCAAAAGTAAAGAACAAAGACGTTACTCACGAGCTGGACCTAAGCGCCTCCAGGAGCGGAGGCCCGGGTGGGCAAAATGTAAATAAGGTAAACAGCAAAATTTCCCTCCGCTTCGATGTTAAGCAATCGCCCTCCCTTACAGAGGAAGAAAAGGAGAAAATTCTTGAAAAGCTGAGCTCCCGAATAACCACCGAAGGAGTGTTAATTCTTAGCGCTTCGAGCAAAAGAACCCAGCTCCAAAACAGAGAAGCTGCCATAGCTAAATTCAACAAGCTAATGGGCAATGCCTTTACCAAAAGAAAGAAGCGCAAAGCCACCAAGCCCACAAAAGGCTCAGTAAAAAGGAGACTGAAGAGCAAGAAAATCCAGTCGGAAAAGAAAAAGATGCGCCAGCCTTTGTAAAGAGGAAGATAGGGCGTTCAGCCAATAAGAAATTAACTAAATTGACTTTTCTTTCTTCAAGAAGGTTGGCCGGGTCGCCCACTGAACTAAAACTAAGCAATTGAAAGCAAAAAGGGTGAGTAATGTTCTAAATTCTAAAAGCCCTTTCTAGCAAGTCAACAGAAAAGCCTCCTGAATAAAGGGGCTATTCCCTTTACCCGGAGGCTTCTCAAAAACAATCTATATTTATATTTGGGTTGAAAGCTTCCTTAAAAACAGCATGGGTTGCCCGAAAAAATCAGGCGCCTTGTTTAAATGCCTGCAGGCACAGTAAATGAACGATTTACGCCCAAAAAATAGCTGGTTATAATTTTTTACTCCTCTCCTTTGTCTTCATCCAGGTTCTTCTCCTTCAAAACTTCACCGTTTTCATCAATATGAAGAACAACATCTGGCTGGCGTGCGCTAACGGTCTCCAGCTCAACACCATCAAGTCCTTCTTCAGGCGCAGCCGTTGCATTTTTCTCTTCACCGGCCCTGCCTAGTTCAAACTCAAATACAGCCGGCGATTTTTCTTCAGCAGAGGGGCTTACGTACACCGCCAGCACTTCCATCTGGCTGTATTCACCCTGTTTAAAAGCCTCCTGTACCGCTACCGGCAGGTCTCTCATTTTCACTTCACGCTTTTTCCCCTGGTCCTGTGCGGCCATTTCGGCCTGCTGTTCCTGTGCTTGTATATCTTGTATATTATCCTGAGCTGGCGCAGTAGTTTGAGCAAATGCAACTGAAAAACTGAAACCTACTGCTACAAACGTCATTAATGTCTTTTTCATAGTGCTAAAAGTTTTAATTCTAAAAATTCAGGTTTACAAATTATTTCAAGTATTTGCCAGTATGACTAAAAGAACTGTGCCAAAAAAACCAAAAACAAGTTAAACCACTGCTTAACAGCTGTTTATATGCTTTGGATAAAAAAATCATTTTTCTAAAAATGTAGAAAGCCTCTACAAAGCGTAGAAGTTCTCAACACCAAAATTGTGGAATACCAAAAATGTACTGTTACAAAAAACAGGTTTAAGCAAAGAAGAAAAAGAAATTTAACCTGCTTTAAGATGACCAGCTGCCAGCAGAAGCCTTCTCCTTTATTATATTTTTTATGTGTAGCCGCCAGGCATTCTGCTCATGTTTATTGAAATCCTTTGTTTCCCCGTAAAAGAAAGTTCTTCATTTTAGAGGTCAGGCTTTCTCGCCCATCCCTTCAAGCTATTTATCAACATTCTAAATTACTGACAAACAAACACTTAAGCGAAACATAGAATAGCCTGATTGGAGTAAAAGAAAGTAAAAGAATGTAGAACTTAAACATTAATCATATGGAAGCTACCTGTAACCACTGCAGCCACTGGGAAGAAACCAAGGCGAAACTAAACACTGCCAAAGCCGAAGAATTCGGACGTTGCAATGAATTATCAGACCACAACCTGGCTCCCGAGTTCATTGTACCCGTTTTAAATGATGGAAAACCGGTAAGCCAGAAAGGTGAACATTACGACTACATTACCGGCGCCGACTTTGGCTGCAACCATTTTGTTGAAAAAATGAACCGAATATAAACCAGATGTTATAGGGCAGCTTAAACGCTGCCTTTCTTTTTGCTTAACAATTTTGGTGTATAGTGCTTTGCCAAATTAAAAATCAGAACCGCGGCGGACCGCTTAAAAATTAGGAAGAAAAGTTAAAAGGTTTTTTTGCATGAGCGTTAAAATCCTTCTCTGCCAAAAGACATCAAAAAAACATAAGAGGGTAAGGCTGCAGGCTTCATTCTCCCAGCGCTTTATTATTTTGAGTAGATTAGAACCTTACTCAATAACCATATGGCAAACATTTATTTGGCTACTTCCACCTTCTCTCATACTGGCATAAAACATTCCTTCCGTGCTATAAGGGGTGGCTATATTTCCTTTTGCATCCAAGGCAATAATGCCACCTACTCCACCCGCCTTCGTAACTTTATTGAAAAGCACTTCATGCGTCGCCTCCTCCACAGACAGTCCTTTGTACTCCATCAAGGCAGCAACATCGCGCCCCGCTGTGTATCGAATAAAGAACTCACCATGCCCTGTACAGGAAACTGCGCACAGCTGATTGGCATAAGTGCCTGCGCCTATAATTGGAGTATCGCCAAGGCGGCCCCATTTTTTATTGAGCATGCCACCAGTAGAAGTGCCTGCCGCCAGGTTTCCAGCGGCATCGAGAGCCACAGCCCCTACGGTGCCGTATTTCGATGGAGCTCCCTCCTCTGCCTTTGAGGCCTCTGCCTGCTTTAGCTGCTGCATTTGTTGCCAGCGCTCCTCTACCCTGAAATAAGCAGGCTCAACTATTTGTAAACCTGAAGCTGCGGCAAAAGCGTCGGCGCCGGAGCCGCTTAACATTACGTGCGCAGATTGCTCCATAACAACCCTGGCAGCACTTATAGGATTTCTAATAGTTCTGGTACCTGCCACCGCCCCGGCTTTCAGTGTATTTCCATCCATGATGGCGGCATCCAGCTCATTTAGCTCCTCACTGGAAAAAACAGCTCCTTTGCCGGCATTAAATAAGGGTGAATCTTCCAGTATACGGATACTTGCTTCCACTGCAGCCACTGCACTTCCCCTCTTTTTGAGTACCGCATGTCCTGCCTGCACAGCCTCCTTGAGAGCCTCCTTATATACTTTTTCCTTTTCAGCCGGTATTTTCTCCTGATAAAGCCTGCCTGAACCGCCATGCACAAGGATTGTAAAGGGTAAATTCATAATTTACTCAGATTAAAGCTTATCCAATTCTACACCTGCTGCAACAAAGCAATCTTCCGTACGAACACTGCTGCTTAAGGAAAGTTGCCGGAGCAATATAAAAAGCCGGAAAGCCCCATAAAAATAATCAGGATATAAATAGTTATTCATCTCGAAGTAGACAGGAAAAAATTGTCGGCAAATCTTAAGGCCGGCAAGACAAAAAGGCTTGGGTGAAGGGCGGTGTTTACTTAAATAATAGACACCCTGCCTGTAACTTATTTCAGATATTCATCAGAACATGCTTTCACCCAAGACATAAAACGTTCATTTGATACTCCTCCTTCCTTTTTAGCTGAATTTTAAAATATTACTAATCAGGTTTTTACCAAAATAAATATAAGATTAAAAATATTCATTATTCCTGTAAGAAGAGAGAACAATTACCACTTTTTATATAAAAACTATCTTCTATTCTTGCAAAAAGATTTTAACAAACAACTATCAAATCATCTGTGTTATGGTGAAATTTTACAAAGTGTTCTCCACTTTATTATTAATTGCCGGCTTTAGCATGGCTTCTCTAACAGCTTCTGCCCAATCATCTGTTGGCTTTGCGCCAGGGAAAGGTTACAAGCAAATTAACTTTGGTATTGAGCTCGAAGGAAGAGGAATTCCTTTTTATTTAGGAATGGATTTTGGCGTAGGAGAATTTATAACTGTAGGCCCGCGCCTGTTAGTAGAAACTGAAGGCGACACCTGGAATGCGGGTGGAATGGAGCTTCATTCAAGAGCTACAGCCTATGTTCCCAGCTTTAGAGGCGACTACCACTTTAGCGGACACATCAAAGGCCTGCCTGCAGAGCTGGATTTGTATGGTGGCTTAACTTTTGGTTTAGTGATAGTGAATGCTTCTTCTGAATTCATTGACTTTGAAGGGGAGAAACAAAGAAATTCAAACACCAGCGACCCGGATGCAAGACTGTGGGTGCAGGCAGGTGGCCGTTATTTCTTTAATGAAAATTGGGGCGTTCAACTAGAGCTTACCACGCTTGGCGGGAACGGCGACGCAGCCCTCGGACTTTCCTACCGCTTCTAAAAAATAAGACAGCCGCTGCTGTCCCTGAGAAATAAAAAAACCCGGGCCCTCCACAGAGTCCGGGCTTTTTTATTTTCAATCTCACGTCTCAAATCCAACGTCTGTTACTCAATCTCAATCTCATTCAGGTTCATAAACTCGATTTCCTTCTGGTCGTTGAGGGTTATGCCTACCACATCTTCTTTATTGATACGACCGGCGAGGATTTCCTTACTCAGCTGGTTCAGGATTTCGCGCTGCATTACCCGCTTCAGCGGCCTTGCGCCGTAGGTCGGGTCGAAGCCAACCTGGCCCAGGTAATCGAGTACATCGTCGGTGGCCTCAATTTTTACCCCATTTTCTTCCAGGCGCTGCTGGATGAGGCGGAACTGGATATCGACAATCTTGCGGATATCTTCCCTGCCCAACGGACGGAACATGATGATTTCGTCGATCCGGTTCAGGAACTCCGGACGTACCTGCTTTTTCAGCAGCTCGAACACCTCATTCCTTGCCTCTTCCACCACTTCAGGTTCGTTTAGCGGATTAATATCCTTAAAGCGCTCCTGGATGAGGTGCGACCCAATGTTGGTGGTCATGATCATGATGGTATTTTTGAAGTTCGCCACTCGGCCTTTGTTGTCGGTGAGGCGGCCATCGTCAAGCACCTGCAGCAGGATGTTGAACACATCCGGATGCGCTTTCTCAATCTCGTCGAGCAGGATCACGGAGTAGGGCTTGCGGCGCACGGCTTCGGTTAACTGGCCGCCTTCGTCATAGCCTACATATCCCGGAGGCGCTCCTACTAAGCGGCTTACCGCGTGGCGCTCCTGGTACTCGCTCATGTCGATGCGCACCATGGCGTTTTCGTCGTTAAACAGGAACTCGGCCAGGGCTTTTGCCAGCTCGGTTTTACCGACCCCGGTGGTACCCAGGAAGATGAACGAGCCGATCGGCCGTTTCGGGTCCTGCAGGCCGGCACGGCTGCGGCGCACCGCATCCGAAAGGGCGGTAATGGCCTCTTGCTGTCCGGCTACGCGTTTGCCCAGCTCTTCTTCCAGGTGCAGCAGCTTTTCGCGTTCGCTTTGCAACATTTTGCTAACCGGAATACCGGTCCACTTGGCCACCACTTCGGCAATATCTTCGGCATCCACCTCTTCCTTCAGCAGGGCATTACCCGCCCTGCATCTCCTTTACCTGTTGCTGCAATTCCTGCAGGCGCTCTTCGCTCTCGCGAATTTTGCCGTAGCGCAGCTCCGCCACCCGGCCATAATCGCCGGAGCGTTCAGCCTGCTCGGCTTCCAGCCTGTACTTATCAATATTTTCCTTCTCCTGGCGAATGCCCTGGATAACGCCTTTTTCGCTTTCCCATTTTGCTTTCAGGGCATTCCGCTTGCTCACTCAGCTCGGCAATTTCCTTGGTCAGCTGGCTTTCCTTTTCTTTGTCTTTTTCGCGGCGGATAGCTTCCCGCTCAATTTCCAGCTGCATGATTCGGCGCTGCAGTTCATCCAGCTCCTCCGGCAGCGAGTCGATTTCCATGCGCAGTTTAGAGGCCGCCTCATCCATCAGGTCTATGGCCTTATCGGGCAGGAAGCGGTCCGAAATGTAGCGGTTGGCTCAGCTCCACTGCCGCAATAACGGCATCGTCTTTAATGCGCACCCCATGGTGCACCTCGTACTTGTCTTTAATACCGCGAAGAATGGAAATAGCATCCGGCACACTTGGCTCGTCGACCATCACCGCCTGGAAACGACGCTCCAGTGCTTTGTCTTTCTCGATGTACTTCTGGTACTCCTTCAGCGTAGTGGCACCAATGGCATGCAGCTCGCCGCGGGCCAGGGCAGGCTTCAGCAGGTTGGCAGCGTCCATGGCGCCTTCGCCACCGCCAGCCCCAATCAGGGTGTGGATTTCATCGATGAAGAGAATGATTTCCCCGGCAGCCTCCTTCACTTCCTTGATCACTGCTTTCAGGCGCTCCTCAAACTCGCCTTTATACTTGGCTCCCGCCACCAGCAGGCCCATGTCGAGCGAAACTATTTCTTGGTCTTCAGGTTTTCCGGCACGTCGCCATCTACGATTCGCTGCGCCAGACCTTCTACAATGGCGGTTTTACCCACCCCTGGCTCACCCAGCAAAATCGGGTTGTTCTTGGTACGGCGGCTCAGAATCTGGAGCACGCGGCGAATTTCGTCATCGCGGCCAATTACCGGGTCAATCTTTCCCTGCTTTGGCCATTTCGTTCAGGTTCTTGGAATACCTCTCGAGCGATTTGTATTTGGCTTCCGCATTCGGATCACTCACATTACGCCCTCCGCGCAGCTCTTTTACCGCTGCAATCAGGTGCTTTTCAGTAATGCCCAGGCTCTTTAATAAGCTGGCTGTTTTTTCGTTTCCAGCCAACAGCCCCAGCAAAATATGCTCGATGGCAATAAATTCGTCTTTAAACCCCTTCAGGTAACCCTCTGCCTTTTGCAGGGCCGCCGCCGAAGCATTGGAAAGGTAGGGCTGCTGCCCCGATACTTTCGGATAGCTCCGGATAATATCTTCCAGCTGGGTGTCGAGCTGCGCCCGATTCACGTTGAGCTTCTTAATCAGGTAGGGCACTACATTCTCATCTGAGGCCAGCAGGGCCTTCAGGAGGTGGCCAGGCTCAATGGCCTGCTGCTGGTTGCCGCTAGCAACCTCCGCAGCTTTTTGCAGCGCCTCCTGCGATTTAATGGTGTATTTATCGAAATTCATATGCGTTAGTTTTTTCTATTTTAGTTTTTTCCAGGCTAAATTTTACCGTGCTTTTTCGCTTTCTTTCTCCCCTTTTTAGCAGGGAAATTTGGTCATTATATTTAAAGCACTTTATATTTTGCTGACTTTTTACTTCTACTTATCAAAATATAAACCAGCCTTAAAAACAGGCCTTTTTTCGGCCATTCTGGCATAATAATTTAAATATTCCAATGAAATAAAGCCAAAATGACATTACACAATCTCAAAAAAGTCCATTTGCAGCCATTTTGTTTTTAGACAAAGGGCTTTTATTTCCTACTCATGTAAGTAAAAATAGGCACAAAAGAGCCTTTCCCATTCCTCTTTCTCCTCGCATCGGGCGCTAAGCAACCCCTAAGCTACTGCACCACAAACAGATACCCCACACTTAACATATATCCGCACCGTTGGATGAAGATTTAAAATGATAAAAGAACAGGAGTTGGTTCCTGAATAAATTTTAAGCAAAACCGGAGAAACCGGTCCTGCTTTCCTTTTGCAGCTGAATTATCGTGGCACAGGCTAAACAAATCTTACACACTGCCTTTGCGCCAGGCAGCGCCCGCTCCAACAATTGCTTCCCCCTATCCGTCTTTTTAGCGAAATTGAACACTATAATTATGTTTAGTGGAAACCCGCTGTTCTGTTCGCCATAAAAAACACAGCCCTTCCTCTTAAAGCTTAACCTTATGAAAACAACTTTACCCATACTTGCCGCTATTCTGTGCTGTTGGCTTTCTCCTTTAAGGGCAGAAGCAGCCAACGCACCCGACTGCCCGGACAACAGCTGTTTCAGCAGCCAGATTATTAGCCAGCAGGCTTCCGGCAATTGCACCACCTACACCTTGCTGGTGGAGAACAATGGCGATTGCCGCTATGCCCTTTCTCACTATAGCATTGAAGTTCCCTGCGGAAAAATTACCGATGTATCGAACTCCGAAGGCTGGGCAATGGAAGTAGGCACCACCGATCCTACTACCGGTATTAGTGGAATAAAAGTTGATGACATCAAAAATTTTGGTGAAAAAAATCAGCCGGAAAGTTTTACTGTAACCTATACGGTTTGCAACACAGCCAATTGCAGCCCGCAGCAGCTCATTCCTGCAAAAGTAGCCTACAAGGCCGCTACCTGTGTACACTACGAGGAAGTAACTCCTCCATATACTCCTATGAGCGCCAGCCTGAGCAGCACCCATATACTTTGTGCGGATGCTGAAAATGGCACAATTGACCTGGAAATAAGCGGCGGCGAAGCTCCATTCCAGTTTAGCTGGAGCAATGGCGCAAATACAGAAGACATTAGCAAACTGGCAGCAGGCACTTATACCGTAAACGTTAGCGATGCCAGGGGAGAAAGCCTGGTAGCCGAAGCAGTTATTAGCGAACCAGAGGCGCTTTCCTTAACAAGTGAGGTAACCCACATTAGCTGCAACACCAAGGGCAGCATTCAGCCTCAGCTTAGTGGCGGCACCGCTCCTTACAGCTACCAATGGTCCAATGGCTCAACAGCAGCAAAGCTTGAAGTCAGCACTTCTGGCAGCTACAGCTTAACGTTAACCGATGCCAATGGCTGCTCTTTAAGCAAAAATTATGTAATTGAAGATAAAACCCTACAGCTAAGCATTGCAGCCAGCGGGAATTGTGAATCCAACCAATTGCAGGCAAGCCTTAGCGGAGGCAGCGCCCCTTTCAGCTACTTATGGAGCAGCGGCGAAACAACTGCCAGCATCACCCCTGCTGCCAGCGGAACCTACAGCCTTACCGTAACAGATGCTGCCGGATGTACCCTCAGCAGCAGCATTGAATTTAGCCTGCAACCTGCCCTGCAGGCCAGCCTAAGCACCACCGACCCTGTATGCACCAACGGTAGGGATGGCAGCATTGACTTAAGCGTTACAGGCGGCAGCGGCGCTTACACTTACCTGTGGAGCAATGGCGCGACCACCGAAGATCTTGCTAATTTAAAAGCAGGAAATTATACTGTAGTTATTACCAGTGCCAGCGGTTGTACCGCGCAGCTTTCTGCAACCATAAACAACCCGCGCCCTATTTTTGTACGCCAGCTGGAACTTATTCAGCCCGACTGCCAGGGGAATCCGGGCAGCATTCGTGTCGACGCTGCTTATGGAACCGAGCCCTACAGCTTCGAGTGGAGCAATGGTGCAACAGGTAGCCAAATAAGCAATCTGGAAGCCGGCAATTACACCGTAACCATTACCGATGCAAAAGGATGTACCCGCAGCCGCAACTTTTACCTCCAGGAGCCTTCAGCGCCACAAATAAGTATAGCAGGTGGCAATTGTGGCGGTTCCTTAAATGCCAGTGTAAATGGTGGCACTGCCCCCTACACTTATGAGTGGAGCAGCGGCGAAAGCACAGCAACTATCGACTTTACAGCCGGAGGCACTTATTCGGTTACAGTAACCGATGCCAACGGCTGCAGCAGCACCCAAAGCACAACCGTAAGCAACCCTTCTCCGGCCATCAGCCTCGAAGCCACTGCAACAGCCCCCTTATGCAGCAGCGACAGCAATGGCAGCATTGACCTGAGCGTATCGGGCGGAAGTGCCCCTTACACCTACCAGTGGAGCAATGGTGACACTACTGCAGATCTTGAAAATTTAGGTGCAGGCAATTATTCCGTAACCGTTACCGATAGCAACGGATGTACTGCAAACACCAGCGTGGCTGTAAATGCACCACGTGCTATATACATTCGTAGCCTGGAGCTAAGCAACCTTAACTGCCAGGGTAAAGGTGGCTCTGTAAGCATTGAAGCCCTCTTCGGAACTGCTCCTTACACTTACTTGTGGAGCAATGGCAGCACCTCCGCCACGGCAGATGGATTAACTCCCGGCAGCCACACCGTAGTAGTTACCGACGCCAATGGCTGTACCAGCCAGCGAAACTTTTCTATTTCAGAAGAAACAGGGCCTAAAGTGACTATCACATCTACCGGCTGTGGCGACACCTACCAGTTAAGCGCAAATGTTTCTGGCGGAAGTACCCCATACAGCTATGAGTGGAATACAGAAGAAACAACCTCCTCTATTGCTGCTGGTCCGGGCGAATACAGCCTTACCGTTACAGATGCCAACGGCTGCAGCCAAACGGCTGGCTATTCTCTGCAGGCAAGCAGTTCTCCCCTAAGCCTGCAGGCATTGCTTACCCATGTAAGCTGTGCCAGCGGAAACAATGGCAGCGCCCAGCTACAGGTAACAGGCGGGGTAGCTCCCTATACCTACGACTGGTCAAATGGCTGCAACAGCAACCAGGCAACCAATCTTTCGGCCGGCGTGTATTCGGTACAGGTAACCGATGCCAACGGCTGCAGCGAAATCCTTGCCTTTACTGTAACAGAGCCACAGCCCCTGAGCCTTACTGCCATAGTGGAAAATAACTCTTCCTGTGCCAGTGCAGCGGAAGGCAGCATTGAAGTAAGTGTAAGTGGCGGCACGGCACCTTATACCTATGAATGGAATACAGGTGAAAATACCACCAGCCTGAATGGTTTAAACAGCGGCAACTATACTTTAACAGTGGAAGATGCCGGCGGCTGTGTATCTATCAGAAGCTTTACTGTTGAGGAATTGCCTGGCGGAAGCACACCTACTGCTACTTTAGAAGCCTGCGCCGATACTGTGGTTTGTCGTGGCAGCACTGCCAGCCTGCCAGTTTATTTTGTAGGGGAAGGTCCGTATACCCTTACCTACAGCATAAATGGAACCACGCAAAAGCTTACAACCAACGCAAACCCTTACCTGCTGGAGGTTAGCCCACTGAGTAAAACCACTTATTCCCTGCTAGGCGTAAGCAATAGCTGCGGCGAAGGTGTTGCCAGCGGTCAAGCCACTGTTCAGGTTAGTAACTGCGATAAATTTGCCGTATGCGAGGAGAGCTGCTTTAGCACTCAGCTGCTCAGCAGCACTACCGAAGGCAGTTGCCAAACCATTACCCTACAGGTAAACAGCAGTGGCGATTGCCGTTATGCCCTTTCGCACTTCAACATTGGAGTGGGTTGCGGAACAGTTAGCAACGTAAGCAACTCAGGAAACTGGCCAATGGAAGTAAATGCCTACGACCCTACTACCGGCATATACGGAATTAAAGTTGACGAGATTAAAGGCTTTGGTGAAAGTGATCAGGCGCAAAGTTTTACCATTACTTATACCCTGTGCAGCGAGGAAGCTAATTGCCCGCCGGCCACCAGCACCAGCTGCGGACCGCTGGTAGCCTATAAAGCAGGAACCTGCGTAACTTACGACAAAGCAAGCCCGGCTGCTACTGCACCAACTCTGCCGGGCGACAGCTGGGGCGAAGTTTACAGGACCGCAAGCACTCCTGACTTCACCATTTATCCTAACCCTTACGACAGAAACCAGGAATTGCATATAAGCCTGGAGAACTTAAGTGCGGAAGAAAAGGTCAGCCTGAAAATATTTAATCTTACCGGTATAGAAATATACCAGGGCGAATATACCGTAAGCGGAGAGCAAAACCTTATCCGCCTGCCACTGGGGCATATTCCGGGAGGCACTTACCTGGTGAGGCTATGGGTAAACGGCCGCGCAATTACCAAGCAGCTTTACATTCTTTAATTAGTTTACAGAGTTTAAAAAGAGGTTGTCTCAAAAGGGGCAGCCTCTTTTTTTTATGGGGCGATGCAAGTCTCCCGGGCCAACAGCTATACCCTATCCCCTGTCATCCAAACCACCTTCAACAGCAGGCTTCTTCAACCCTTGTCTGGCGCGGCCTTTGCCAGGTGTGCCATCCGGTGCTGTTGAATCACCTTCAGGCTATGTGGCATTATTCAAAAAGCTGCTTCGCAATTCCTGGATGAGCTAAAATAATTAGCTACTTCCTTTAAAATTATCCATTAAAAAATAGTAAATTATTTACATAATTTTTATTGGGTTTTAGTCGTAAGGGTACTCCTTTTTAACGTTTAAGGCCATGAAATTCAAAAACTTCCTTCCTGTGCTTTTCATCATTTTTTTTGTGAAGCATACCACTGCTCAGGAAATAGCTCCAGCAGATTCTACTACGAGGCCCGCAAGGGAATTTACTTTATCCGTATTTACCGGCCTTTCGCTTCTTGGACCTAAAAGCGATATGGAATCAACCATGGCCGCTTCGGGACTGGGCGATACCAGCCCGGGTGGATGGTTTGGCGGCCCGAAAGCCCATCCTTTTACCGATAAGTACCCGATTGTTGATATTGAGGCTACTTATTACGTTTCGAAAAACTCGGGACTTTCTTTAAATACGGCACTAATAGATAACATCGAGGTTTTCGGTTATGAGGATATTGGCACCGGAAACTTTCTGTTTTTGAAAAGCGAAACCTGGTCGATAGCCCTTAATTATGTTTACGCCTCGAAGGATAAAACACATGCACTTTTTATTGGACCTGCCTTTTTTATCCATCATGTAGAGGATGTAAGCGCCGGCACAAAATCTCCGGAAAACCTCAACAAGAAATTGGGCTTCTATGCTGGCTACTCGCTGCGGCTCCTGCAAAAGAAGCATTGGCTGTTACGTTTTAAAACAACCTACAGGGCCATACCAGGGTCCGAAATCGGCCCGTTTATTGCCCAGCATGAACTGGGAATCTTCACGCCAGATCCAGAGGTCTACACTTCTGAGTTTTCTCCTGCAAAAGTAAATGTAAGCAGCATCAATATTGGCTTATCTGTAGGCTTAAGGCGCAGAATAAATTAAACAAACACTTTATAACCCGATTAAGCTGCCTGCCTGAAGGAGAAGAAAATTAAGCCCTCCGTTTATTAAATTCTATTCCTCCCGTTTCCTTTTTCCCGGATAATGAAAAAACAGCCTCCGGCGAAGGGAGAGAAGCATTTTTATGAGCAAAGGCAGAACCCGCTTTTACTGCTTTCCGGCAGTGAATCCATTTCGTTCCTGTTTTAATCGTCAATGTTTCATTCTCGCAAACAGAAAGCTTTTTACCCGGTAAATGGAAGTTTATGCTTCCTTTGCCTATGAAACTTTCCCACAGCAAACTGCTGTTGCTTCTGCATTAAGCAGCCGTTGAAGTTAACGGCTAAATTGCCTACTTTTGTAAGCATATATGGATGATGCCACTGTAACACAACGCCAGATAAAGGAACTTCTCCAGAAGTCGGGACTCCGCTTAACCCGGCAAAGGGCAGAGGTGCTTACTGTTTTCAGTGATAAAAAGGTTGCCCTAAGCCAGGCCGATATTGAAAAAGTGCTTCCTGCCCACTTCGACCGGATTACCCTTTACCGCATTCTGCGCTCTTTCGAAGCCAATGGCATCTTACACAAGGTACTGGACGATGGGGGCACCACCCGCTTTGCCCTCTGCGGCGATACCTGCAGCGAAAAAAACCACCAACATGAGCATGTGCATTTTAAATGCACCTCCTGCGAAGAAATTCAGTGCCTGGAACAGGTAGAAATCCCCAATATTCCCTTACCGGAAGGCTTTACCTTTGGCGAGGCCAAACTTTTAGTAGAAGGTACCTGTAAAAACTGCTCCCGCAGCTAAACAACTGAATTTAAGCCCGGTGCAAAATAATTGGCACCCTTCCCTTCCTTTTTACAAAGCTTTTAACACATATTAAATGCAACTGTGTTGCGTAAATATATGTTTTTTGTTTACATTCCGTTTTAGTTTATAAACCTGGTGTGAACGGGCGAAGCATCGATCAATAGTGTTAGCAATACGCCACAAGTTATTTTAGCCATTAAACACAAAAAACATTTTAACCAAGCGCTTTAGTTTTACGCACAGCATGTATCAGTTTTTTAAATTTAATTTTACAGGCCTGTTTCTCATCCCAATCTTATCCCTGGTTTGTACTTCCAATCTTAAAGCCCAGGAGGCGGCAGCCTGTGAGGCAAGCTGCGATTGCGAAATTATTGGAAGTGTAGCCGACCGGCTAAGCGGCGAACCCCTGCCCTTTGCCTCTATACTGGTAAAAGGCACGGAAACAGGCACCTATTCCGATGAAAAAGGCGTATTTCACCTGCACAACCTCTGTACGGACGAATTCGACCTTATTGTTTCATTTGTCGGCTATAAGCCCGTTACCCACCATCATGATATTTACCATGAGGCTCCGAAAATCTTTCTTTCTCCCTCCGATGTTGAGCTTACCAGCGTAGTAGTGGAAGGAGAAAGAATGAAGAGCGGCCAGATTTCTCTTACAGAAAGCCGGATGCAGCCCGAAGAGCTTGAAAATTACAAAGGAGAAAGCCTGGGCGAGGCACTTGCTCAAATTACCGGAGTTTCAACGGTACAAACCGGACAAAATGTTGTAAAGCCTGTGGTACACGGGCTCCATAGCAGCCGCATACTTATTATTAACAACGGACTCCGGCACGAAAACCAGAGCTGGGGCGTAGAACATGCCCCGGAAATTGACCCTTCGCTAACCCAGAGTATTGTATTAATTAAAGGTGCTTCGGCGGTAAAGTATGGCCCGAATGCCCTTGGTGGAGTGGTGGTCGTAAACCCTCCCCAGCCGGAACTTGCTACTGCGCTGGATGGAGAAGCTGAAATCAGCGCAAAGTCGAACGGACGTGCCTTAAGTAGTTCTCTTTCCTTACAGCAAGGCTCCAGCCGCTTTGCCTGGATTGCCCAGGCGGCTGCCCTGTACCAGGGAGATATGCATACCCCCGATTACCAGCTAACAAATACAGCTGCCCGGGAGCTAAGCCTGTCGGCCGGCTCCCGCTATCACCGGAAGAATTTCGACCTTAACCTATACTACAGCTATGTTTACCAGAACCTGGGCATTTTGCGTGGTTCGGTAGTAGGAAACCTCAGCGATCTTGCTGAGGCTATTGGCCACGAGCCTCCCGCCAATACCAGCGAATTTTCGTACCAGATTAATAATCCTCACCAGGAGGTAGAGCACCAGCTATTCAAGATTAACGGAGACCATAACTTTGCCAACAGCCAGCTTTCTTACCAGTATGGACTGCAAATAAACACGCGACAGGAGTTTGACGTACGCCGGGGAACAAATAATAACAGGCCCTCACTTAACCTCCGCCTATTATCGCACACCTTTGATACAGAATGGAAGCACCCTGCAATAGGCAAATGGCAGGGAAGTATAGGTGCACAATGGCTGTACCAGTATAACGAGAATATTCCCGGCACCAACACCATTCCTTTTATCCCCAACTACGACAACACGAATTTAGGCGCCTACTTCATTGAGTCGGCCCAGTTTGGCAAAATAACTGCAGAAGCCGGGCTCCGTTTCGATGTACTTAACAGCAATGTTCGTGGCAGAGACACAAACAATGAAGTTTTCATCAATTCCTTTTCATACCGGAATGTTACAGGCTCCCTGGGCATATTTACTCCACTGGGGCCTCATGCCCGGTTCCGCTCTAATCTTGGTACCGCCTGGCGGCCACCCAATATTTCTGAGCTGTACAGCTTCGGTAAACATGAGTTTATTCTGGAATATGGCCTGTGGAGGTTTTATGAAGGCGAAACCAGGATTTTTACAGCTGAAGATCGGCCGGTTAACAGCGAAATGAGCATAAAATGGGTAAACACCTATGAATACCAGAAAAATGGAACAGCGCTGGAAATTAGTGGCTATATAAATTATCTGCAGAACTTTATTTATACCCAGGCAGCAGGCATTACGACTACAATAAGAGGAGCATTTCCTTATTTTATTTATCAGCAAACCGATGCCCTGCTAGTGGGCATTGATGGCAGCTTAATACAGGAACATAGCGACCACTGGCAATCGCAGTTAAAAGCCAGCTTCCTGAGCTCCCCACGACCTGCTAAACAAGGATTTTTTTGTTGGAATGGCTCCCAACCAGCTTTCCTATACGTTACGGTATAAAAAGCAACAGCTAGCTTTTATGAGAAACTTTAGCGCCGGCCTGGAAGGAAGTTATACTTTTAAGCAAATGCAGGCTCCTCCCGCTATTAGGGTAGAAGAAATTATGGAATCTTCAGAAGGTGCAGGCGGAGATGTGCTTGTGCCCGGTCAGCAAAGCTTTGACTTCCTTGCGCCCCCGAATGCTTACTTCCTGGCCAATAGTTACCTTGGCTTCTCAAGCGGGCGCCTCGCTTACCGCCTCCAGGTTCGAAACATGCTCAATACCTCCTACCGGAGTTATACTGACCGGCTGCGGTATTTTACCGACGCTGCCGGCAGAAATTTTGTTCTTTCAGTTAAATACCAGCTCTAGCCTTTGGAAAGCTGAACGGCCTTTATTTTATTTGCAACATAGTTGCATTAACTAATTTTAAATCATGAAATACCTTTCTGTAAAACCCCTGATACTCCTTGCATTTGCCTGGCCCCTGCTCCTTAGCAGTTGCACGGACGATAGCATACCAGAAGCTGAAAACGAAGAAGAATCCATCACCGACATTATCCTCACCTTTACCCCTGCCGCCGGTGGCGAAACAGTTATGGCTGTAGCCTCAGATCCCGACGGGGAAGGGCCTGAGGAAAGAATAGTCGAGGATATTGTTCTTGCGCCGAATACAACTTACATTCTGAACATCGGGCTGGAAAATGCCCTGGCAGGTACAAGCATAACCGAAGAAGTGGAGGAAGAAGCAGGGGAGCATGTTTTTCTTTTTTCCTGGACCGAAGGAATTTTTACAAACCCTACAGGCGACGGAAACACGGACAACCGGAACGATGCTTTAAATTATCTGGATATGGACAGCAATAGCCTGCCGCTTGGATTAGAAACCAGCTGGACTACCGGAGATCCTGCTACAGGCACCTTCCGCCTCGTATTAAAGCACCAGCCGGGCAGCAAAACAGTTTCGTCGGGTATAAATGTCGGCGAAACCGATGCTGATGTTAGCTGGCCTGTACTAATTGCAGAATAAGCCAGCGGCCAAAGGCCATTGCTGCATTTCGCCAGCTGATAAGAGAATAAAGCAGGGAAGCCAGCTGCAGCTACCGGCGGCAAAGCAAATACCGCTAAAAAGAAATAGCCCTACTTTTCTGCAGGGCTATTTCTTTTTAGAAAGATGAACCTTTCGTACTTTGGCTAACTTTATAAAGAAGAATGCTTACTTTCATTAAAAACCTGTTCAGCCAGCTGCTTATTTTGCCGGTACGCTTTTACCAGCTGGCTATTTCGCCCATGCTTGGCAGCAACTGCCGGCATGCTCCCAGCTGCTCGCAATATACCATTGAGGCCATCCGGGAATGGGGGCCTTTAAAGGGTGGATGGATGGGTGCCAGGCGCATAAGCCGCTGCCATCCCTGGGGCACGCATGGTTACGACCCGGTGCCAAAGAAATCCGCAAAGTAAGAATTTACACGGACTAAGCGCCTGCCAGTGTTTCAGAAATAGGCGTACGGATGGCGCGCACCGCCGGAATGAAAGCAGCCAGCGCGCCAGTAAGTAAAACAGCCAGCCCTAACCACAGCTCTCCTTCGTTCAATCGAAAAACATCGAACTGGTATCCATAAGTACCTTCTGCTAAACTACTTACTATCGCCAGCCCGGCATGGCCCGCAACAACTCCCAGCACATAGCCGCAAATGCTAAGCAGGATTCCTTCCAGCATTACCAGCGAAAATAACTTTGCCCGCGAAGCGCCCATGCTCCGCATAAGGGCCAGCTCATATTGGCGTTCCTTCAGTGAATTATAGAGCGAAAGGAAAAAGCTTAAGCCGGCAATCAGGATAATGGCATAAGCAATGGCTTTGAGCAGGTCCAGCCCCATACCCAGCAAGCTAAACAGCCGGTTTATTTCCATGGCCGGAATGGCGGCCTGCATGGAAGTACGCTGGTTTATCTGGCGTGGCAGCATGACCATGCCCATGGGGCTGCGGAATTTTACCAGCAGGGCGGTAAGTTCCTTCTCAAGTTCTTCTCCCCCTGCTTCTTCCTCGCCTCTGGCATGGGCATGCACCTGCCAGATGCTTTCAACAGCAGTAAGAATAAGGCCATCCAGCACCGAGCGCGAAGGGGCCATAATGCCTGTTACTTTAAACGGATGCTCGTCATGCTCTCCGGCGCCGGCCACCATGCCATGTGCGCTAAAAAAGGTATCGCCAACAGATAAGCCGCTAGCCTCCGCCACCCTAGCGCCTAATACTACCTCGAAGGGTTCTTTCCACAGCTTCCCCTGCGCCAGGCTGGCATCATATAACTTCAGGTAGCCTTCTTCCGTACCCACCAGCCGGAAACCTTGGTAGCTATCGCCATACGCCAATGGAATGGTCCGCTCCACCAGCCGGTTGCGCCGCAGGTTATTTGCCTCTTTAAGTGGGATATTTCCTGTAGGATAATCAATCTGGAAAACTGCCGAAAGGATTAACTGCAGGGGACTTCCTTTGGCTCCTACCACCATATCAATCCCGCTGATATTTTTCTGAAATTTTTCCTCCAGCTGCTGGTTGAGCACAAAAAGAAGAGAAATAATCGCTACGCCAAGGGTAAGCAGCAGCAGGCTTACTCCAGTAGCTGCAGGTTTAGCCCGCAGGCTTTTTGCACTTAGCTTAAGTGTATTCATAAAGAAACTTGCTTGGGGAATTGATCTTTCAGGCGCTGGTCGTGGGTAACCACCACCAATGCCGCATTGGCAGTAACTGCCAGTTCTTCCAGCAGGCTGATTACCCGCAAACTGTTGGCATCGTCGAGGCTGGAGGTAGGTTCATCGGCCAGTAATACCGCAGGGCTGTTTACCATGGCCCGGGCAATGGCTACCCGCTGCTGCTCTCCGAGGCTCAGCTTTCGAATTGCCTTATGCTTCTTATCCAGCAGTCCAAGCCTGTCTAACAGCCGTTCTGCCTTTGCTTTCTCCTGTGGCAAGCCAGCCAGGTACTGCTGCAGCATAATATTTTCCAGCACATCCAGGGCGTGTACAAAATGCATTTGCTGAAACACCAGCCCGATATGTTGCCCCCGGAAACGATCAAGCGAGGCACCTTTCATACTGGCAAAGGAATGGCCCTTAACCAGCACCGCTCCTTTTTGCGGCAGGCGAAGGCCGGCAAGCAAATGGAGTAAAGTGGTTTTGCCACTGCCGGAAGGGCCGGTTATCAGGAGCTTTTCTTTTGCCCCGCATTTTAAATCAGGAAAGCGGAGGAGGGTGCTGTCCGGGTACTGGTATGCTAAGTCAGAAGCTTCAATCATAAAAATGGCTTGAAGGCTAAAAATAGCAAAAGAGAAGGGCAAAAAAAACCCGCTGCCTGATTAGGGGCAACGGGCTGATAAACTCACAAAAGAATCGTTAAAAGATTTGTATTAATTAATAGAAGTTGGTTGTTGTACAGTAGAAAGAGGAATTTCAGGTAAAATGTTTTCCAGGTAAAGAAAATTATTGATCCCTTTCTTTTTGGTTATGCCCATCGATAATGGCTACCTCCAAGGCAGAAAGGGGGAATATCACCCAAAAATTCCCCCATTATCCGGCAGCCGATCGGCTAAATCCTGCAGCGGCGGCGCAAAGGCTTCATTAAATATTTCGAAGTGGACTTTATCGCCTATCTGTTCCACTACACCGGTGGCCTCTATCGTATCTTTATACGTTTCATAGCACTTCAGCGAATCGACCATGACCTGGATATCTGCCTCATCCAGCGGAATGATGCAGTCAATTAGTTCGGGTTCAGACTGCTTCATCCGGAACTTCCCGTCTATCATGCTGGGCTCTCCACTATCGGGCAGGGTAAAAAAAGCCAGGCGCCTGAGGTAGTCCGCTCCATCCTCCTGCATCTGTAAGAAAACCCTTTTGGCGGCATAATGCATTATCAGGTGGTCGTGGAACCCACTGATGCCGTGCACCGGGTAGGAAACCAGGATATCGGGCTTTATTTTTTGAATATAGGTACGCACCACTTCTTCTATTTCCCGCGGGTCCATTTCCTTCAAACCACTGTCGGGCAAATCCAGCACTTCCATGCTGCTCAGGCCTAAGGTTTGCTCTACAGCCAGCATTTCTTTATAACGCACCTCCCCCATCTCCTCGACCGATAAGCCCAACTTATGCCGCTGCCGGGTGGCACCTCCTTTTGTAAGGGTAAGCAGGTGGACCTCATGCCCTTGTTTTAACTGGCGGTGCATGGCCGCTGCCGGTCCGAACGACTCATCATCAGGATGCGGAAATACGTACAGATACTTCATAAAAATTAGTTTATTGGTTCTTCTATGGATCCAAAAGGCGGGTACACAGGCTGATACAAGCAGGCCCTGCAATTAAAACAGCCCCAAAAATGGTATACTGGCAGTAAAATTTATTGTTACAACACCAGTACAAAGTAGTCACCTTTTAAAGAAAAAAACAACAAAGCCTCAGCAAAACCATAACCAACTGCAGTACAATGAGTTAACTCAAAAAGATTCTTATGCGTCCTGTTTACTACCTGTTCCTCCTGTTTCTCTGCCCGACTTTTGGGCTGCAGGCTCAGTTTGCGCTTAATGGGCAGGCCGCGTATATGGATGGAGACTGCATTCAGCTTACGCCCGATACGGCCTATGCCGAAGGAATTGCCTTTTACAGCACTCCCCTTAACCTGGAGCAGCCTTTCCAGATTAGCTTCGACCTTTTTTTCGGAGAAAAGGATGACGGGGCCGATGGCATGACCTTCGTGATCCATGACGACCCCCGCGGACTGGATGCTTTTGGCATTTGGGGAGAAGGGATGGGCTATGGGCGATGGGACCACAACAACCCCAGCGGCAACTGCATTTCTCCTTCCATCGCTGTTGAGTTTGACACCTATCAAAATTTACGGCAAAACGACCCGCCTTACGACCATTGTGCTGTGTTAGAGAATGGTTCCAGTTATCACAGCTTGCACTTTCCTACCGATAACCCGGCCTACAACCTGGAAGACGGTCGCCTGCATGATTTTGTCTTCAGCTGGAATCCCAACCAGCAAATCATCAGCGTACAGCTGGACGGCCAGCTGGTTGCCAGCCGGGAACTTGATTTGATTAACGCTATTTTTAACGGGCAGACACAGGTAATATGGGGCTTTACCGCTTCTACAGGAAGAAGATACAACCTGCAGTATTTTTGCCTGAAAAGGCTTGCCCGCCGCTAATACCAGGCAAAAAAATTCAGACAGAAAGGAAAGTACTGGAAATAATTTGTATTTTGTTGTTCTGAACCTAACTGTACTTTTGCCTTGCGCAAGCCGGTAAACTCTCCGTGTATGAAAAAATTTGCAACAATCCTCTTCCTGGTAGTAACTGCCCTTCTGCTCGTATACCTGCTTATTCCCACTTACCTCCGGAATGCACTCACCTACTACACCGCCGATATCGATGACTATACCATATTCGAAAACCGCCCGGTAATGAATGCAAGCGTGCAGCCCTGGGCGGAGGGCGAAGGTTATAACAAGCATGTCCTGGCCGACAGCCTGGAAACCCGGATAGAAAAGCTGAACCCGGTAGCATTTCTGGTAAGCCAGAACGGGCAGCTGGTGTATGAGCAGTATTGGGACGGCTACAATGCCGAAAGTTATTCGAACTCCTTCTCCATGGCAAAAAGCATCATCGGACTGCTTACCGGTATTGCTGTGCAGGAAGGCTATATTAAGAGTTTAGATGAGCCGGTGGGGAACTACCTCCCTGCTTTTAAAGAGGGCACAAACAAGGAACTGACGATCCGCGACCTGCTTACCATGAGCAGTGGCCTTAACTGGGACGAAAGCTATGGAAGCCCCTTTTCGGTAACTACAAAAGCATATTATGGAGAAGACCTTCCGGCGCTTGTTAATGACCTTAAAGTAATTGAAACCCCCGGCAAACGCTGGGAATACCTGAGTGGCAATACGCAGGTACTCGCGCTCATTCTGGAGAAGGCAACCGGCCAGCGGGTTAGCGAGTATGCTTCAGAGAAACTATGGAAACCACTTGGCACCTCCTCTCCTGCCCTTTGGAGCCTCGACGAAGCCGAAGGGACCGAAAAAGCCTATTGCTGTTTTAATTCCAATGCACGCGATTTTGCCCGCCTCGGCCAGCTTGTGCTCAATGAGGGCCGCTGGAACGATACGACGCTTATTGACCCCGCTTTTTTAGCCGAAGCCCTGCAACCAGCGGCCTACCTGACCGACGATGCCGGCGAAACCGTAGATTTTTATGGCTACCAGTGGTGGATTGTTAACTACAAAGGCAGGGAAATTCCTTATGCCAGGGGCATTCTGGGGCAATACATTTTTATTTTACACGATAAGAATGCAGTGGCGGTACGACTGGGACATAATCGCGACCCGGAGTATATAGGTCACCACCCGAAAGATGTGTATCTTTACCTGGATGCTGCTTATTCACTTCTTCCCTGAAAAAAGCAGGAACATATTTGGCCCGTTTGGAATTAATAAGAAAGAGTTATTTTCTTATTTGGCTGTACATAGCAAGCACCCATCTTTCAGGCGACATTTATTTATTGAGTACAAGAAGTGATTAACTACTATCACATACTGGGCATAAGCCGGCAGGCTCCTTCGCAGGAAATAAAGGCGGCTTACCGCCGGCTGGCCCTGCGGTACCATCCCGACAAAAATCCGGACAGCAGCTATGCCGAAGAGCGGTTTAAAGAAATAAGCCATGCTTACCATGTACTGAGCGACCCTGTAAAAAAAGCACAGCATGACCTTATGCTGGCCTATGAAGATGCGCGGACACAAACCGGCGCTCCTCCTCGACAGGAGCCTTACCAGGAACCAGGCAATAGGCAGGCCTATGAGCGCGACCGCCGTTATCGGCAGCGTCCGCCCCAAAGCTGGCACTATTCCCAGCAGCCATCAGACCTGCCCAAAAGGTATAATACCATTGCCACTGCCTGGGCTTTTGGCATTGTTTTCGCCATTGCCGTGCTGGTAGTAGGTATGAGCAGCTATCAGAATTACCAGCAGGAGCAGCGGCTTAACGAGGAAACCGAGCTTGCCATGAGCGTTTACCAGAAAGCAGTGCAGTTTTATGAACAGGAAAATTACACCTTTGCCCTGGAGCTTCTTCAAACCATCGATAAACAGTATAAAATACCGTATAATTCGGGCAAGCTAAAACATAAAGTCCTGCAGAAAGTAGAGGAAGAAGCCAACCATTATTTTGAGCAGGAAAATTACCTCCAGGCGGCGAACTACTACCAGGTACTGGCCGAACATCAATCCTCATACAATGCCTTTACTTATGCCAGGCTGGTAAGCAGCTATGAAATGATTCCTGATCATGTACGGGCAGTACAGACGTATGAAAAAGTAATTCAGGCCGAGCCCCTCACCATAGAGGCCCGAAACCGAATGGCGGCAATTCTTTTTAACATGGGTAAATACGAGCAGGCCCTGAAGTACTACCGCCAGGCCAGCGAAATTGTGGTGCATGAGTATGAGCATATTTATGGCCGTGCCTATGCCCTGGCCGTAAACCCCGGCCAAACCCCCGAAAGCCATTACCAGTTGCATTGCGGCCTGGGCCAGACGTACTCCAGCCTCGGCATGTACCAGCAGGCAGAAAAGGCCTTTAAATGGGCTGTCTTTCTTCGCCCCGAAAAACCTGAGGCCTATTATTTGCAGGGCTTCAACTACTGGGAAAATAAAGAGGCTGACCTTGCCTGTGAAGTTTGGAAAAAAGCCGCTGATAAAGGCTTTAAACCAGCCGCCCAGATATTAAAAAAGCGTTGTCGTTAGCACTTTAAAGCTGGTTTAACGCAGGAGAACCAATCCCTGACAAATCATGTTGTGCATAAGCCGGCCAATATTCGGTATGGGCCACTCGGCAATTGCGCCTAAATTAAATATATTTGCAGCATGACAAGCACAGCCATTCAACTAAAAGATATCCGTACGCTCAGCCTCCAGCAGCTAAAAGAAAGCCTGCTAAACTGGGGCGAAAAGCCTTTCCGGGCCAAGCAAATCTATGAATGGCTCTGGAAGAAATCGGCCCGCAGCTTCGATGAAATGACCAACCTTTCGGTTGCCCTGCGCGAAAAGCTGAAAGAGAACTTCTGCAATCAGGCCAATTTCGGTCGATAACCAGCAGCTTAGCTCCGACAGAACCATTAAATCGGCCTTTCGCCTGCACGATACGCACCTGGTGGAAGGCGTGCTTATTCCTGCCGACGACCGGATGACGGCCTGTGTATCGAGCCAGGTAGGCTGCTCGCTGAGCTGCAAGTTCTGCGCCACCGGTTATATGGACCGCAAGCGCAACCTCGATGCCGCCGAGATTTACGACCAGGTGGTGGCATAATTCGCAACATGGCCGAAAAGAACTACCAGCAACCGCTCACTAATATCGTGTATATGGGCATGGGCGAGCCGCTGCTGAACTATGCCAACGTACTGAAGTCCATCGAGCACATTACCTCGCCCGAGGGGCTGAATATGTCGCCCAGGCGCATAACGGTATCTACCGCCGGCATTGCCAAAATGATTAAGAAGCTGGCCGACGATGAAGTGAAGTTTAACCTGGCTCTTTCGCTGCATGCGGCCAACGACAGCAAGCGCAACCAGATTATGCCCATCAACGAAAGCAATACCCTGGAAGCGCTTACCGAGGCCCTGCAGTACTTCTACCAGAAAACCAAAGAACAAGATTACCTTCGAGTACATTGTGTTCTACAACTTTAACGACACCCTGCAGGATGCCGAAGAGCTGTACCAGTTCTACCAAGAAGGTACCTTCCATGGTCAATATTATCGAGTACAACCCGATAAAGAAAGCCGATTTTATTAATACCGAAGAAGACCGCCTGGACAAGTTCAGCAACTACCTGCGCAAAAAAGGCGTGAATGTACATGTGCGCCGCAGCCGTGGCAAAGACATCGATGCCGCCTGCGGACAGCTGGCAAACCGCGACAAAGAGAAAATAACAGCAGCTTAAGCATGAACTTTTCGCTGCTCCTCATTCTCAATCTGCTTTTTTCCGCCATGCTCACCGGCCTCATCTGGATGGTGCAGCTGGTGCATTACCCCGGCTTTTTGTACGTAGGCGAGGAGGAGGGACTGCGGTACCAGCAGCAGCATACCCGCAGGATAAGCTGGCTGGTAGTCCCGCTCATGCTCCTTGAGCTGGCCCTGGCAGTGTGGCTGCTTGCCTCCCCCATGACCTTCTTTGGAATGAAATACCTGAACTATGCCGCCTTTGGCCTGCTGGCTGTGGTGTGGCTGGCAACTTTTTTAGGCGCTGTTCCCCTGCACCAAAAACTAAGTAAAGAAGGCTACTCCCCTGCCACCGTTCGTAAACTTGTTAAAATAAACTGGTGGCGAACCGTTGCCTGGAGCCTGCGCAGCCTGGTACTCGTAGTACTCATGTATTTTTATATTTAAGCTGCTTTTGCAACTGCCCCGCTATCATTCCACTGCAGGAAGGCTTTTTTTCATTCAACCATAAGGAGCAGCATCCCTTTAACACCTTTCCCCGCTGCTTCTGCCCTTCGTTACAATTAATACCCAATGAACCAAAGCACCTACAAAAGCAATTTTCCTCCACCCGCCGGGTTCTGGTGCGTCGTTTAGCCAGGCCATGATGGTTCGACCAGCGTGCCATCATGTACGATGGAAGCAGCTGCATACGACTTGGTACAATGCTATCCCGCTTATTTAACATCCTGTTCCATCCAGCACATGATGGAGCACATGAGTTAACAATTTGTACTGCTTTTATTTCTACCTTAAAAAAATGATATCTTTGTTAAAAGTGTATGCCCGCCTATGCCTGCCAGAGAGGAAAAAGCCCATTTCGAAGAAATTTTCAAGCGCAACTACCAGCGCCTGTGCCAGCGGGTTTACCGCATTACGCACGAGTTGGAGGCTGCTGAAGATATTGTGCAGGAGGTATTTATCAGTTTCTGGGAAAAGCAACAACAAACAATCGAAACGCCCGATGCCTACCTGTACAGGGCCTGCATCAATAAGGCTATCAATTACCTAAGCAGCACGCAGCGCAGAATTCAGCTGCAGGAGGAGCAGTACAAGGCGCAAAAGCAGGAAGCAGGGCAAAGCCCACAGCAGGAACTCGAACAGCGGGAACTGGAGTTGCAGGTGCAACAAACAATAGATAAGCTCCCTCCCATGTGCCGCAAAGTGTTTTTGCTCAGCCGTTACGAGGGCATGTCGCACCAGGAGATTGCCACCTTCCTGGAAATCTCCCCAAACACTGTCGATAACCACATCAAAAAAGCCCTGGCTGTTTTTCGAAAAATGCTGCTGGGACTCTTCCTGGCCCTTCTTCAAATTTATTTTTACTTTTTTTCTTAAGGGAGTAGCGGTAAGCCGGCTTTTACTGGTCATTATAACAGGAACAGGGAAACCCACTCTCTCCTGACGCTTAACTTCTAAACCAGTATGACTCTTTTAAAAATGAAAAAACACTTTTACTTCTTCATTTTCCTTTTGCTCCTTTTTTTGTCTGCATGTAATAAAGACCAGGTACTAGTAAACAAGCTAGCCGGGGAATGGGAAATTCAACAGATTACTTTTACAGCAGATGGAAAAGACTCTGTAGCAACAGCGCCTGTTGGGGTGTTTTATTTTGGGGATTGTAAATATGGTAGAGAAAGGTGTAGAGGATATTATGAGTTGGAGGGACAAGCTCGGGTAGAGATTGGTTACAGCACGGATGTCAGGGGTTATAATACAGATGGTTATCCTCAATTAAACATGACCTGGTTTTCTAAGGCAAAAGTACTTTTTTCCGGTAGATACGCAATGGAAAACTTTAGCAGGAAAAGCATGTCCTTATCCGGAAGTGCAATTATTCGCCCTGATTCAGTAGAAGTAGGTAAATCCTATAATGTACAGATAGAACTTAAGAAGAAATAAACCAGCCGGTAAGTAAATTAAAACTTCTCCAATGGACAGTAAATATTGGGACCTCACCGCCAAACAGCTCGAAGGGAAAGCCTCCCCTGCTGAGCAAGCGGAATTAAACCGCTGGCTGAAAGAAGATCCCGCGCACCGGCTGCAATACCAGGAGCAGCAACGGCTGTGGGCACTCACCACGCCTCCTCCCACCCCTGAGGTGGATACCGAAGCTGCCTGGCGAAAGGTACGGACCAGCATTCAGCCACAACAGCAGAAGGCAAAACAACACATACGCTGGCCTACCACGTTTGGGATAGCGGCTTCTGTAGCTTTGCTCATTGGCCTGGCCTGGCTGGCAAAACTTTTCTTCTTCCCCTATTACGGCATGGAAGTAGTCGCCTCCGGCAATGAGCAACAAATGTTCATGCTGCCCGACAGCAGCCAAGTGTGGTTAAATAAAAACAGCAAACTAATGTATGACCCTGATTTTGAGGGAGCAGCGCGCGCGGTAATTTTAGAGGGAGAGGCTTTCTTTGAAGTAACCCATCATCCGCAAAGGCCTTTTACAGTAGAAACTGCCGAAGCCCTTACTACCGTGCTTGGTACCTCCTTTAACCTGAGGGCCTACTCCGGAGAGGAAACTGTAGAACTGCAGGTGGCTACCGGCAAGGTAGCCTTTGCTGCAGAAGATAAACAGGAACAAATACTGGTACCTGCGGGCTATGCTGCCATTTTGCAAAAGCCCGCCAACAGCATAAGCAAGTTCAGGAGCCTTTCAGAAAATGCCTGGGCCTGGAAAACAGGTACCCTTACATTCAGGGGCGAACCTTTAACGGAAGTGGCTACTGTGCTGGAGCACTATTATGGCATAAACCTTTCCATACAAAACAGCCAGCTGGCCAACTGCCGCTTCACCGGTAGCTTCCAGGATGCTGAACTCGAGGAAGTACTGCAGGTGCTGGAGGCTACGCTTCAGCTTGCATATACCCGAACAAACGAACAAACCTACTTATTAAGCGGACAAGGCTGCAGCAAATAATCAGCATACCACATCCTTAAAACTATGCGTAAACAACTCTTATGCTTTAGCGTAAGCTGGCTACTTTTTTCACTCCCCCTCATGGCGCAGTCGGCCTCCATGGAGCAAAAAATTACCCTCCATACCACTGCCACCCTTGAGGAGGTGCTTACGGAGCTATCGGCTGTCTATGGCCTGCGCTTTTCTTACAGCAACAACTTTGTGCCTTTGCAGCAGGAGGTACGCATTCAGGCAGAAGAAAAGCCGCTTAAAGAGGTGCTGGAGCATTTGTTCCGGGGCACAAACATCCGCTATCGCCAGATTGGGGAGCAGATTATCCTGAACCCTGCCAGTAAAGAGAGCCAACTTCAGCAAGAGGAACCGCACATCCTTAGCGGGTATATTACAGATGCTGCCACCGGCGAAGCCCTGCCGGGAGCTACCATAACAGCAGGCAAAGCGGGGGCCTCAGCAAATACCTACGGTTTCTACAGCCTGAAAGTCGCTGGCGTCCCGCTCCTCCAGCTGCGCTACCTTGGCTATGAACCTCATAGCCTCGAACTCTCTTCTTTGGACCTGGATACCACTATTTCGTTTCAGCTAAAGGCTGTTCCGTTCCGGCTTCAGGAAGTAGGCATTAGCGCCCGAAAAGCTACCGACCTGGAGGAAGCCAACCTGCTCTCCATTCGGGGCGAGGAAATGAAGCAGCTTCCCCGCCTCATGGGCGAAGCCGATGCCATAAAGGCCATTCAGCTTATGCCGGGCGTAATGGCCGGTCGGGAAGGCTCCTCCGACCTGGTGGTACGTGGCGGCAGCCCCGACCAGAACCTGATTTTGCTCGATGGCGTACCGGTTTACAACGTTTCGCACCTGCTGGGCACCTTCTCCGTATTTAATCCCGATGCTATAAAAAATGTCGACCTGATTAAGGGTGGCTTTCCGGCCCCCTATGGCGGAAGGCTCTCTTCTATTGTTGACGTACAGCTGAAAGAAGGAAACAACCAGCGCTTTTCGGGCGAAGGAGCGCTGGGACTTATTTCTTCCAAGCTATTGCTGGAAGGCCCCATCAAAAACGAAAAAACATCCTTCCTGATTGCTGCCCGTCGCACCTACCTCGACCTGATAACTGCGGGGCTGGCAGCGCTGAGCGGGGAGTCGCTTACCAGCTACAACTTTTATGACCTGAATGCTAAAATCAATCACAGCTTTTCTGCAAATAACCGAATTTTTTTGAGCGTGTACGCCGGACAGGACAAATTTTCCGATAAGCAGGATTTCTCCTTTGGCTCCACAGAGGAGATACAGAAATTTAAGATGGCCTGGGGCAATATTACCAGTTCGCTCCGCTGGAACCATGTATATGGCCCCAGCCTATTCAGCAATGTTACTTTAATCCACAGCCGTTACAGCTTTGTGCAGAACACGGAGCTTAGCACCACTGAAGAGCAATTCCCAAATGAGGATCTATTTTATGAGCGCCATATAAACTATGGCTCCAGCATCAGGGACTGGGGCGCCAAAGCCGATTTCGACTATGCAGCCCATCAAAAACACAACATTCGCTTTGGAGGCAGCTACACCTTCCACAATTTCAGGCCCGAATCGGTACGGGTGCAGGCCGACAGCATCAGCCTTACCACAGATTCCTTTTCCCTGATATCGGCTCATGAGCTCTACACCTATGCCGAAGACCGCGTGCAGCTGAACGAGCGCATGCAAGCCAGTGCCGGAGTGCACTTTTCAGGCTTTGCCGTTAATGGCACCTTTTACAAATCGCTGCAGCCCCGCTTAGCGCTTGGCTATAAGTTCTCCGATAATTTAAGTGTGCATACCTCCTTCGCTACCATGGCACAGTACCTGCACCTGCTCAGCAACACCTCCACCGGCACGCCAACCGACATTTGGGTACCGGCAACCGATAAGGTAAAGCCACAGCGCTCCTGGCAGGCAACTTTGGGAGGAGTCGCCCTGCTGGCACAAAACAAGCTGGAGCTTACGACTGAATTCTACTACAAAAAAATGAAAGCGGTGGCTGAGTTTAAGGATGGCAGCAACTTTATAAACGACTTTTTACAAAGCGGCCCGGAAACGAACTTCGCCAATTTTGTAGCCCCGCCTTACGAAACCCGCATTACCAGCGGCGAGGGCTGGAGCTATGGCTCGGAGTGGATGCTGCGGAAGCGCCTGGGCAAAACCACCGGCTGGCTTGGCTATACCCTGGCCTGGTCGTGGCGACAGCTGGAGGGCATTAACTTCAACCAGAAATACCCTTATACCTACGACAGCCGGCATAATATATCAATCGTTATAAACCACCAGCTCACCGAAAAGCTGAGCATAGGCGGCAACTGGGTCTACCACACCGGTTTTGTAACGACCCTGCCCTCGGCCAACTATAAAGCATACAATGAGCCTCTTTACGACCCGAATGGCTGGTCGCCCTCTATTGAAACCGTCGACTACATTGGGGAGCGCAACAACTATCGCATGCCTGCCTACCATCGGCTCGACCTGAGCATGACACACACCAAAAAGAAAAAGTGGGGAGAGCGCTCCTGGAATATTTCAATATATAATGCCTATAACCGCATGAACCCTTACTTTATGCAGCTTTCCAACTTCGGTAGCTTTTATGACAACAGCTCCCGTTCGCAGCGAATGCTTTTAAAAGTTTCTCTCTTCCCCATTATCCCTTCTGTGAGCTATGGTTTTAAATTCTAAGAAAATTAAAATGAAAGCAATTAGAAATTTCCTTTGTTGCTTATCTGCTCTCCTGCTCTGGAGCTGCCAGACGGTTGTGGAAGTAGACTTTCCTGAGCATGAGCCCAGGCTGGTGGTAAACGCTGTTTTAAATCCCGACAGCCTGTTTACTGTCGATGTATCCGCCAGCCAAAGTGCCTTTTCGAATGACTCCCATAAGCCGGTAGAAAATGCAACCGTCGGCCTGTTCCAGGAGGGCAAACACCTGTTCGACCTGCAATACACCGGAAATGGCATTTACCGGGCTACACAAAAGCCAGCCGCATTGGAACAGTACGACTCCGGGTGCAGGCAGCCGGCTTCCCCGAGGCAAGTGCATTCACTTTTGTACCCGCAGAGGCTACTATCTTTAATTTACATGCTACTGCCGAACCCGCGCGCTCTGACTGGGAAGGCCCCAGCCTGAATGCTATTTTCACCCTTAAAGACGAGCCCGGGCAGGAGAATTATTACTACCTCAATGTTTTTGAGCCGGACACCTCCCGGGATGGAGAACCTTATAACCGATACATCTCCCTTTATTCGTCATCACCTATTGACATGGAATTTTCAATGGAAACCCGGCTGTTTTTTAGCGACAAGCTTTTTAACGGCGAAGCGCTGCAGCTAAAGCTAAACCTTGGAAACCATCCTCAGCGGAAAACCCATGTGCAGGTAGCACAAATTACCAAAGAGTATTACCAGTATGTTCAAACGCTTAAAAAGCAGTCTTACGCCGATAATTTAAACATTCACCCTATTCCGGTAGCTAACAACATCCTCAACGGCATGGGGCTGTTCGCTGCCTATAATGCCCAAACCTTTACTTTTAAAGTGGAGTAAAGAATAAGTAGCAACAGAACGATAAGCAAAAAAGCCTGCCGGCACTTAACCAGCAGGCTTTTTCAATATTTTCTAATTTTCAAATCCCTACCGCTTGCTGGCGTTGAAGAGCTTTTGCTTTTCTTCTTTGCTGAGGCTCTCGTATCCTTTCTCGGAAATTTTATCGAGAATGGCATCAATCTCATCCTGCTCTACAGGCGTACGATTCGCACTGGCATTGGTGTTTTTGGTGGCATTGCGGTGCCGTTGGAGGTGCGGAGTAGCTGCTCTGGCTACCGGTGTAAGTATTTTGTTTGTGGGTAACCCGTATTTTAGGCTTGCGCTGAAACAAGCCTTTTATCCAGCCAAAGAAGCCCGAAATCCAGCCACCAATATCATTTCCTTTCCGAAGCTGCACTACATATAAATAACCAATTAGTGCACCCCCAAGGTGAGCGAGCTCCCCGCCGGCATTGGGGCCGTCGAGCCCGGCAAAAGATTTAAATATTACATAGAAAATGGCAATGTACTTTATTTTTACGGGGCCAATAAACAGTAATACAAAGGAGTGGTTCGGCACCAGGGTAGCTGCCGCCACAATAATGGCCGATACGCCGGCCGAGGCGCCCAGCAGCACACTTACATCTACCTGGCCCTGGTAAAAAGGTAATGAGATTATAAATGAGCATATAAAATACGCCGCCGGCCAGGCCACCCAAAACGAAAATATTTACAAACTTTTTACTCCCCAGGTAATCCATAATCAGCTGCCCGAACCAGTACAGGAAGAGCATATTGAAGAGGATATGGAAAAAGTCTTCATGCGTAAACATGTAGGTAATCAATGGTCCAGGGCTTGGTTAAAGGAAGTCCCACATCGGAAGGCAGCATTAACTGGCCCAAAATAAAAGCAGAATATTTCGCCAGCCCCTGAAAGGTTCAGGATCACCCGAAGGACAATCAAAACGGCATATACCATCAGGTTCATCAGGATAATCCTGATCAGGCCGTTGTTGGGCCTGTTAAAAGCATATTTTAATTCTTCAGCAAATCGGTTCATGACGATATTCTAATTATTGATAACGGTTCCGGTCTTCGTTCCAGATCTTTAACAATATAAAGCCTACAAGCATTCCTCCAAGGTGGGCAAAATGTGCTACATTATCGTCAGGGGCCCGCTGCATAATAGAATATATTTCGTAGCCCCCATATAAAATTACCAGAATTCTTGCCCGCATAGGTATGGGCGGAATGAGCAACATGATTCTCCGCTCCGGAAATAGAAGACCTGCGGCAAACAATATACCGAAAACAGCGCCCGGATGCCCCTAGCATTGGAATGTTTATGAAGAGCTATATAAATCCTGGGCATAGGCCTACGGCTTGTCTTTCCATCTGCGGGCTTTCCGGATTATTTTGATACGATCCATAAACGTCGAAGGCTGCCATAGTGAGATCAAAATGCTCGGCCATCATAATCGTCGAAACCGTATCGGGTCGGGTGAGATAAAAAAGTTTCTACGTCCTTCGGCCATGGCAGATTTTTCAAAGTAATCTACCCCCATAAACAGGATGCCTGCGCCAATTCCGGTAACCATATAGTACTGAAAAAATCGTTTCGATCCCCATATTTCTTCCAACCAGGTACCAAAAACGATCAAGCCGATCATATTGCCAATATATGGTTAAAATTCGCATGCAGGAACATATAGGTAACAAACTGCCAGGGCTGAAAGTTATCGGAGGCAAAATAATAAAGAGCCAGGTAATTATTTACATCAATGCCGGTCTGGCTGTACAGCAGGTACGTAAGAATAAAAACAGCAACATTAATTATTAAAAGTATTTTAACAACTGGAGTTAATCGGAACATGCGGTTATTTATTGAAAAAGTTAGCTATTTTTTCAAGCTCCAGAATAACAAAGGTAAGTCGTCCGTCGGGAGCATAGTTTGGATTTTTGCAGGCAAAGAGCTGGTCTATGAGGGCACGCATTTCGAGGCCGCTGAGCTTTTGCCCCCTTTTGATTGCGGAACGGCTGGCCAGGGCACGGGCCATATTTTCACTTTTGCTCAAGGCTCAGCGATGGCCATATTCTGCTTAAACTGCTCGATAAGGCCTTCAAACAGGTGCTTTTTCGTTTGTGCCGGCCAGGTCGGCAGGCACGCCATTTATAACCACGCACTGCTGGCCAAAGGGCGCCACATCGAAGCCCAAGTCGCTGATCTCCTCCATCAGCTCGTTACCAGGGAAAAATCCCACGGGCTTAGCTCTATCTTCTGCGGAAAAAGAAACTGCTGGGAGGCGCCGCTTTTCTTTCAAGGTTAAAAATGTACTTTTCGTAGAGAATACGCTCGTGAGCCGCCTGCTGGTCAATAAGCATCATGCCCGATTTTACCTGGCTGATGATGTAACGCTGGTGCAGCTGAAAAGTATTGCTTTCGGCCTCTGCTGCGTGAAAAGCCATGCCCGGCCTTTGCCGGCTTCCTGGCCCAAATCATTGGCCGCACTCTCAAAGGTTATGGATTCGCCGAAAGCGCGGGAAGGCTGAATAATATTTTCCCGCTCCGTTGGGCTGCGCCTCCTGCTGCGGAAAGTCAAAGCGGGCCTGCTCCGGCTTTTTCTTCCTCAAAAAGCTTTTGCCCAGTTCCGGAGGTTATTTCGCTCCTGCGGGCTTTGGTTCATGCCCGACTGCCGCAGGTTCGATTGCTGGCCTGAACCTGGCTGCCGAAACTGTTCCCACTGGCGGTTGGCGCCTGCCTCTGTATCGGGCTTTGCGGCAGTGCGCGGTAATAAAGGCCTGGAAATTTACGTCCTGCTCGAAATCGATCGAGGGGGTAAGGTTATGCGAACCAATGGCCTGGCGTACGGCCGACTGCACAATGGCATAAACGGTCCGTTCGTCGGTAAATTTAATTTCCGTTTTGGTGGGGTGCACATTGATGTCGATATTCTTCGGATCCATTTCAATGAATAATACGTAAAAAGGATAGGTGTCGGACCGCAGCAGATCCTGCGTAGGCCTTCATTACCGCATGGTGCAGGTAATTATTCTTGATGTAGCGGTTGTTTACAAAGAAAAACTGCTCACCACGGGTTTTTTTGGCGGATTCGGGCTTGCCAATATAGCCTGCAATGCTTACATGCGGCGTTTCTTCCCTGGCAGGCGGCCAGTTGCTCTTTGTAGCTTTTATTAAACAGCTGCACAATCCGCTGGCTAAGCTTGCCGGGCGTAAGCTGATAGGTTTCCAAATCGTTCTGGTACAGGCTGAAGGCAACATCGGGATGGGCCAGGGCAACGCGTTTAAACTCATCGACAATATGCCGCATTTCCACGGCATTGGATTTCAGGAAATTCCGCCGGGCCGGCACATTGAAGAATAGGTTCTTTACGGCAATAGAAGGTGCCCTCCTGGTGGGCTACCGGCTCCTGCTTTTTTACTTCCGAGCCTTCGATACAAATACAGGTACCCAGCTCATGCATCGGCCTGCCGGGTTTTCAGTTCTACCTGGGCTACCGCGGCTATGGAAGCCAAGCGCCTCTCCCCTAAAGCCTTTGGTACGGATGGCTAAATAGATCGTCGGCTGGTCTGTATTTTAGAAGTGGCATGCCGCTCGAACGACATGCGCGCATCGGTTGCCGACATGCCCTTTCCATTGTCTATCACCTGTATAAGGGTTTTTCCGGCCTCCTTTACAATCACCTGAATACGGGTCTGCCGGCATCCACGGCATTTTCCATGCAGCTCCTTTACCACCGAAGCAGGCCGCTGCACTACCTCGCCGGCCGCTATCTGGTTGGCAATTGCATCCGGAAGTAACTTAATGATATCTGACATGGAAGATTTTCTTATGAACCAATACGAGACATTCCGAGCAACAAATATACAAAATTTGCCATAGCGTTTGCAGCTTTAAACGCTCAAAATACTACAGTTGAGTAAGCCCTTAAATTTTCCATGGCCAGCTTCACAGGCCCAAAAAAAAAGCTGCTTTTTACAAAGCAGCCCCAGTTTACGTTCAGGTGCTTAAAAATGCAGTTTCCTGTTATTCCTTACGTGAAAATGTTTTTCTTCTGTATAAAATGTAGGCCGGAATTAGAATCAAAGCACCATAAACTACGTTATTACCATAGAAGAGATAACCTACGAAAACGGAAAAGAAAAGCAGGATAAAAACCACCTGCATGATGTTGGAGCCCCTCTCCTGGGCTGCTCTGCGTTTAAAAACCTGTTCCATTTCGGCTTTGAACTCAGCATGACGCGTCTTTCCCCGCTGCCTGCTCTGGCTCCATCTCACTTTTAATCTTACTTGTCCGCATTTCGATTTCCTCCTTTACAGGGTCGTAATGCCGGGGCACGAAATTAAATTTATTATATTTAGGGAGCTTTACGAGTGATGGAAATTTCATAATTCAGTAATTTGCGACTCTCTACAAAGATAATTGTTTATTCGGAGAATAATTTGTTTGGTAACGTTGGTATGTTCGGAAAAGTTTGTATAAGCCTCATTCTCTGTCTTGTTATGCACAAGTGTCATATGCACAGCAGTCTTCACCGAAGACTGCCGGAGAAGCACGCGCTGGCTTCAAAAACGCGACGCCTGGGTAGATAGTGTGATGAACAGCCTGGACGAAGAAGCCAAGCTGGGACAGCTCTTTATGGTGGCTGCCTATTCTAACCGCGACGAAAGCCACCTGAGGGAGCTGCGGAAGCTGGTAAAAAACCAGGAGATTGGCGGACTTATCTTTTTCCAGGGTGGCCCCGTTCGCCAGGCCCGCATGACCAATGAGCTGCAGGCCGCAGCCGACGTTCCGCTGTTTATTGCCATGGATGCCGAATGGGGCCTGGGCATGCGGCTCGACAGTATCCCGGACTTTCCACGCCAGATGACCCTTGGCGCCATTCAAGATAACCAGCTGATTTATACCATGGGGGCCGAAATTGCCCGCCAGTGCAAGCTGCTGGGCGTGCATATTAACTTTGCCCCGGTAGTAGATGTTAACAGCAACCCGGCAAACCCGGTAATTGGCAGCCGCTCTTTTGGTGAATACAAAATTAATGTGGCCGCAAAAGGCATTGCCTATATGCGAGGCCTGCAGGAAAATGGGGTGCTGGCCTCTGCCAAACACTTTCCCGGCCATGGCGATACCGATACCGACTCGCACCTTACCCTGCCTGTTATTAGGCACGATATGGAACGCCTGAAAAGCGTGGAGCTGTATCCCTTCGAGCAGCTGATACAGGACAGCCTGGCAAGCATTATGGTAGCGCACATGCATGTTCCTTCGCTCGACAACCGGCCCAACACTGCCACCACCCTTTCGCCCGCGGTAGTAAACGATCTGCTGAAAAAAGAAATGGGCTATAAAGGGCCTTATTTTTACCGATGCGCTGAATATGAAAGGCGTAAGCAGCTTTTATAAACCCGGCGAAGTAGATGTCGAAGCCTTTAAGGCAGGAAACGATGTGCTTGCTGTTTTCTGAAGATGTATCAGGAGCCATCAAAAAGCTGAAGAGGGCCATCCGCCGAGAAGAAATTAAACAGTCGGAAGTCGATGAGCGGGTACGCAAAATACTTACGGCCAAATACTGGGCAGGCCTGAATAACTTTACCCCGATCGATACCACCAACCTGATTGGCAAGATTAACGACCCCATCTCCGACCTTATTAGGCAGAAGCTTTACGAAAACGCGTTACCGTGGTTCGGAACTTCCGCAACACCCTTCCCATACGCCAGCTGGAAGATCGCAACTTTGCTTCGGTAACCCTCGGGGCCGACAGCAGCACAATGGCGTTTAGCGAAACACTGAATGGCTATGCTCCTTTTGCACATTACGCCATGCCAAAAGCCGCCACCACGGCCGAGCTCGAAGGGCTGTACAATAAAATTATGCTGTACGATTATGTGGTGGTAGGCGTACAGGGCATGAACCGTCCCAGCCAAAGACCATTTTGGCTTAACCGATGCCCAAAGGACTTTATTAAGCGGCTCAAACGCAAGTCGAATGTAATAATTTCTGTTTTTGGCTCTCCTTACAGCCTGCAGTACTTCGAAGAAGCCAAGCAATATTATTTGTGCCTACGAAGACAACCCATATACGCAGCGGGTGGTGCCTGCCATTGTATTTGGTGCGCTGCAGGCCAAAGGAGAGCTGCCGGTTTCGGTTTCGGGATGATACGCCGCAATATGGGCGAGCTTACCCGCGACCTTAACCGCCTTAGCTATGCCACTCCCGAAGATGTTGGCATGGACTCGAAGGTACTGGAGCGCATCGACGACATTGTACGGGAAGCCATTGAGCTGGAGGCCACTCCGGGCTGCCAGATTCTGGTAGCCCGCAAAGGATCCATTGTATACCATAAGTCTTTTGGGTACCTGAGTTACGACAGCCTGCAACCGGTAACGAACCGAAACCGTGTACGACATCGCCTCCATAACCAAAGTGGCCGCCACCCTGCAGGTAATGATGTTTCTGGAAGAAAGAGGTCTGGTCGATTTAGACAAGCCGATTGTTACCTATCTGGAAGATCTGAAAGGCACCAACAAAGCCGACTTAACCCTGCGAAACATCCTTTCCCACCAGGCCGGACTAATTCCTTATATTCCATTCTGGAAAAAAACAATTACCGAAATAGGGCTTAACGACGGTTTGTACAGCGGTGTTCCTTTGCCCGACTATAACCTGCAGGTGGCCAGCGGCATATTTGCCATCAACAGCATGCAGGATTCTATCTGGCAGTGGATAAAGAAATCGGACCTGCTGCCACTAAAAAAGGGAGAAAAGAAATACGAATATAAATACAGCGATGTAGGCTACTACATTATGCAGAGAATTGCCGAAAAGCAGCTTAACCAGCCGATGTCGGACTTTTTGACGCAAAATATTTACGAACCCCTGGGCCTTACCACCATGACTTACCTGCCCCTGTGCAAATATCGACATGGACCGGATTGCCCCCACGGAGTTCGATAATTATTTCAGAAATACGCTTGTGTGCGGCATGGTGCATGACCAGGGAGCGGCCATGTTTGGTGGCATTGCCGGCCATGCAGGCATTTTCTCCAATGCCCGCGATTTAGCCACGCTCATGCAAATGAACCTGCAGGATGGCACCTATGGTGGCCGCCAGTTCCTGGCCCCGGGCACGGTAGGCCGCTTTGCCCAGAAACAATTTAAAGACAACCGGCGTGGCCTGGGCTGGGATAAGCCTGCCCTGGAAGAATTCTATGGCCCAACCTCCAACCTGGCCTCCCCGGCTACCTTTGGCCATACCGGCTTTACCGGCACGGCCGCCTGGGTAGACCCTGAGTTTGACCTGGTTTATATATTTTTATCGAACAGGATACATCCCGATGCAGGAAACACCAAGCTTATCACGGTTTAATACCCGCACCAGAATTCAGGATGAAATTTATAAAGCCATGCAAAGCTTTGCCAAATACAACCTGATTCCGTAAAAAGGAATAAAGCTTCCGGAGAAGGAGAAAATACTGTATTTTTGAGTCTGGTTTCCGGGCTGCGGATTAGGGGCGGCTCTGGTTGAACCACGGGAAATCAATTTTTAAACTAATAGTTTCATGAAAATAGGAATTGTTTGTTATCCTACTTTTGGTGGTAGTGGTGTAGTAGCTACTGAACTTGGAAAAGCACTGGCAAAAAAAGGCCACGAAGTCCATTTTATTACCTATTCAGCACCCTCGCGGCTCGATTTTTTTAATCAAAACCTGTTTTATCATGAAGTAAGCCTCCGATCCTATCCGCTGTTTGAGTACCCGCCTTACGAGCTGGCACTGGCCAGTAAAATGGTAAATGTTGTTGCAATATCGAGAAGCTCGACCTGCTGCATGTACATTATGCCATCCCGCATGCGTCGGCCGCATTTATGGCAAAGCAAATCCTGCGCACCCAGGGCATTCACATCCCCGTGGTAACTACCCTGCACGGCACCGACATTACCCTGGTGGGCAAAGACCCTTCCTACGCCCCGGTAGTTACCTTCAGCATTAATGAGTCCGATGGTATTACGGCAGTATCGGAAGACCTGCGCAAAGACACCTATCTGCATTTCAATATTAAAAAAGATATTGCCGTAATCCCTAACTTTATTGACCTCGACAGGTTCAAAAAACAAAAAAAAGAACATTTTAAAACTGCCATCTGCCCGAATGGCGAAAAGCTTATTGTACATACCTCAAACTTCCGGAAGGTAAAGCGTGTTGAAGATGTTGTCAGAATTTTTGATAAAATAAGACAAGAGATACCAGCCAAATTACTTTTGGTGGGCGATGGCCCGGAGCGGATAAACATTGAGAGCCTTTGCCGGCAGCTGCGCATTTGTGAAGACCTCCGGTTCCTGGGTAAACTCGATGCCGTAGAAGAGGTGCTTAGTGTGGCCGATTTATTTTTAATGCCTTCAGAGAAGGAAAGTTTCGGACTCGCCGCCCTGGAAGCAATGGCCTGCGAAGTGCCTGTAATTTCCTCGAATGCCGGAGGCTTACCCGAACTGGTGCAGGATGGCATCAACGGTTTTGTTAGCCCGATAGGAGATGTAAAACAAATGACCGAAAAAGCTCTTTTTATATTAAAGGATGAAAATCTACCGGTTTTTAAACAAAAGGCTTTGGCGCGTGCCCAGGAGTTTGACATTACCAATATCCTGCCAATGTATGAGGATTTTTATGCGAAGGTAATTTCCGAGCAGGGTGCCCTCACCGCAGAAACCGGACAGTAGAACACATGCACCCTTCTTTTCTTGCAGGAAGGATTTTTTTATTGGCAGGCTTGCTGACTGCCTGTATTTTCTATTTTTTTAATTTGTAACTGAAATGTGTAATTCGTTATGAGCCATTCTACCCGTATTAAACCGAAGAACAAAGGCAGCAGAACATTATTTTCAAACCCTGTACTCGAGAAACTTAGCCGTACCAACATAGCCATACCAATCAGCCTCTTTTCTGTTTCTGCTGTTGGACTGGTATTTTATGCCCTTACAGAAGCAGCGCTTGCTCCTTTAGCGGTTATTGCTTTATTTGTTGGTGGATTTTTTTTCTTCACCCTGCTCGAATACCTGGCGCATCGCTACTTCTTTCATATGCTGCCCACCACCAAAGCAAAGGCTAAGCTGCAGTACCTGGTGCATGGGGTGCATCATGAATATCCAAAAGACAAGGATCGGCTCGCCATGCCTCCCTTGGTTGCCCTCCTCTATGTGGCTATTCTTTACCTGGTTTTCAGCTATTTCTTAGGCGACTATGTGTTTGCCTTTTTGCCTGGCATGTTGTTAGGCTATGCCACTTACCTGGGTGTACATTTTATCGTGCATGCTTACCAGCCACCCAAAAATGTCTTTAAGGTTCTTTGGGTGCACCATGGCATACACCATTACAAAGACCACACCGTGGCTTTTGGGGTGTCGTCTCCCCTTTGGGATTATGTATTTCGCACCATGCCTAAATAAGGCAAAGTGCCTGTTTTAAATTTTATGAGCCTGGCCCGAGCGTCAGGCTTTTTTTAGCTTTGTATATGAAAACAATAAGCATACTCGGCTGTGGCTGGCTGGGAAGTTCCCTGGCCCGCACCCTTTTAGCCGAAAATTTTACAGTTAAAGGAAGTACCACCCGGGCAGAAAAGCTCAGTGTGATGCGGGATGTCGGCATTTTGCCTTTTCGCCTGAGGCTAAGCCCGGAACCTGAACCCAGGGATACCGAAGGTTTTTTCGAGACGGACTTGCTGATAATAGACATTCCGCCTAAAACAAGGGATAAGGGAGAAGATTTTCACCCCCGGCAAATAGCCGCAGTAGCAGAACAAATTAAGCAACAGGGCATTACACATTGTATTTATATCAGCTCTACATCGGTTTACCCAAACCTCGAAAAAGAAGTTAGCGAAGAAGATGCCCCTGAAACAAGCGGAGATGCTACTACCGGGGGCAGCCAGGCGGCTATTTTAAGTGCCGAAAAAATTTTAAAAGAAGTCCCAAATCTGTCCCTGACCATTATTCGCTGCGGCGGGCTCATGGGCTACGACCGCGTACCCGGCCGGTATTTTGCCGGCAAACAAGCACTCAGCACTGGCAACATTCCTGTTAATTACATCCACCGCGACGACGTAACAGGCATTGTACTGGAAGTAATCCGGCAAAACTGCTGGAACCAGGTGTTTAATGCAGTAGCCCCTGAGCACCCGACCCGGCGCGAGGTGTATGAACAAAATGCCCAGGAATTTGGCTTTGAGGCCCCCACTTTTACAGACGATCCGGCAAAGGATTTTAAAATTGTGAGCCCGGCAAAGCTACAAGAAGCCCTCGGGTACAGGTTTCGCTACCCAAACCCGCTGGAGTTCCGCTATATCAAATCTTAATGCTTTTGCCCGAAATTCACTAACTTAATAGCAACAAGGCCAAAAGAAGGAAAAGAACCATGTGTACCATCACGTATCTGCCCCTGTCAGCAGGGCGCTTTCTGCTCACCCAAAATCGCGACGAAAGCCCCTTACGGCCGGCAGCCGTTTTTCCCGCACGGGAGGAGCGGCAACAGAAAAGGCTACTCTTTCCGAAAGATCCGCAGGGAGGTGGCTCCTGGATTGCTACCGACGAGCAATCGCGGGTGGTTTGCCTGATGAATGGCGCTATGGGGCAGCATAAATCCACGCCGCCATACCGGCTCAGCCGCGGCCAGGTAGTGCTGGATGCAGTCGCAAGCGAAAGCTTCAGCTCCTTTGCCAGCAATTATTTACTTGAAGGAATTGAACCCTTCACCATCCTGTTTTTCGAATTTAAGGACAGCGCCTGGCAAATAAATGAGCTTAAGTGGACCGGCAGCATCCGCTATGTTCGTCAGCTGAATGCTGCGGCTCCTCATATTTGGTCTGCGCCACAGTTATACGATGCAGCGCAGCAAAAAAGCCGGGAGCAGTGGTTTGAAGAGTGGCTGCAAAGCAGCCCAGCCTTTAGTGCGGAGGCCATCCTGGAATTTCATTTAAAGGCAGGCAGCCAGGCTCCCACCCATAGCCTGCTCCTGAACCGCGAAGAAAAGGTAAAAACCCTAAGCATAACGCAGGTAATGGCACAGCCAAACCTTATTCAAATGACCTACCAACCTGCTTCCTCAAAAAAGAAAGCAAAAACCAGAGAAACTTATTAAACCACATTTTGTTGATGTATAGAATAGCCCGGAGCACAACCCGGCTAAAAGTTACGTTCTGAAAAATACTGAGCTGCTGCCCTCTGACAGCCCTACTTTCCACACTAGTAGATAAAACGATGCAAGGTTATAGATTTACCCAATATATTCCACAGGAAGAAGCCGGACAGGCAACTTTCGACAGTCTGCTTAAAATCTTCATGCAACTACTGCTGGTAACCTCCGGCGATGTTGGCGAAGCACTGCACTGGCTCAGCAATATCGACAAGCAATATAGCCTTACCGATGAAAGCTATGGCATAGGCGACTTTATAGAGGACCTGAAGAAAAAAGGCTACATTACCGACGAAAACCCGGAAGGACGACTCGAAGTAACCGCCAAAAGCGAGCAATCGATTCGCCGCTCAGCCCTCGAAGAAATCTTCGGTAAACTTAAAAAAGGCAAAGGCGGCAACCACCGCACTTACCATGGCGGTGGCGGGGAAGAGCCGCGCACCGATGTGCGCGACTACCAGTTTGGCGACAGCCTCGACCAGATTTCTGTTACCGACTCGCTGCGCAATGCACAGGTAAACCACGGCCTCGACCAGTTTATGCTTACCGAAAACGACCTGGAGGTACATGAAAAAGATTTTAAAACCCAAACCTCTACCGTGCTGATGATTGACATCAGCCACTCCATGATACTTTATGGCGAAGACCGCATTACCCCGGCCAAAAAAGTAGCCCTGGCGCTTTCGGAACTCGTTAAAGCGAAGTACCCGAAAGATTCGCTCGATATTATTGTTTTTGGCAACGATGCCTGGCAAATACAGGTAAAAGACCTTCCTTACCTGCAGGTGGGGCCATACCACACCAATACCGTTGCCGGGCTGGAGCTGGCGATGGACCTGCTGCGGCGCAAGAAGAATGCAAATAAGCAAATATTTATGATTACCGATGGCAAGCCCACCTGCCTGAAGCAGGGCATAAAGTATTATAAAAACTCTTTTGGCCTCGATAGCAAAATATTAAATAAAACCCTTAACCTGGCAGCGCAGTGTCGCCGCCTGAATATACCCATTACTACTTTTATGATTGCTTCGGACCCTTACCTGAAGCAGTTTGTACAGGAATTTACCCAGGTAAACAACGGCAATGCCTACTACAGTAACCTACAGGGACTGGGGCATCTTGTGTTTGAAGATTACCGCCGTAACCGAAGAAAAAACTTTTAATCCATGCAATACAAAGACCTTTCCGGCGAGCAGTTACAAAAAATTACCACCCTTGGCGAACTAAGAGCCGCCGGCTACCAGAGCCGAAGCATTAAAGAGGAGCTTCGCGAAAACCTCATTCAAAAGCTTCAGAAAAAAGAAACCATCTTCGAAGGCATTCTTGGCTATGAAGAAACGGTAATTCCAGATATGGAGCGGGCGATTCTTTCGCGCCATAATATGAACCTGCTGGGCCTTCGCGGGCAGGCAAAAACCCGTATGGCCCGCCAAATGGTTCACCTCCTCGATGAATACATTCCCTACGTAGCCGGCGCCGAGTTGCTCGACGACCCCCTGCGGCCGCTCAGCTATTATGGTCGCCAACCGTGGCAGAGCAGGGCGACCATACCCCTATTGCCTGGTTACACCGCAACGAGCGCTATACCGAAAAGCTGGCAACGCCCGATGTTACCGTAGCTGACCTCATTGGCGATGTAGACCCTATTAAAGCCGCTGCTTTAAAACTGCCTTATTCCGATGAGCGCGTAATCCACTATGGCCTGATACCCCGCTCTAACCGCTGTATATTTGCCATTAATGAGCTACCCGACCTGCAACCCCGCATCCAGGTAGCCCTTTTTAATATCCTGCAGGAAGGCGACATCCAGATCCGTGGCTTTAAGCTGCGCCTGCCGCTCGACATCCAGTTTGTGTTTACCGCCAACCCCGAAGATTATACCAACCGCGGCAGCATTGTTACCCCGCTGAAGGACCGTATCGACAGCCAGATAATTACCCACTACCCTCGCTCCCTGGACATTGGCAAAAATATTACCCAACAGGAAGCCGACATTACTGCCGTGCAGCGACAGAAGGTAAAGGTGAATGAAGCCGTAAAAGACCTTGTAGAGCAAATTGCCTTTGAGGCCCGCAACAGCGAATATGTCGATGCCAAGAGCGGGGTTTCGGCCCGCCTGACTATTTCGGCCTACGAAAACCTGGTTAGTGCAGCAGAGCGCCGCAGCCTTTTGAGCAGCGATACCGAAACCTATATTCGGGTGGCTGATCTGGTGGGCGTAATACCTGCAGTTACCGGAAAAATTGAGCTTGTATATGAAGGTGAGCAGGAAGGCGCCGGCATTGTAGCTCAAAACCTCCTGGGCAAAGCCATCCGCACCCAGTTTGTGCAGTATTTTCCCGACCCTAAAACAGCCAGCGGAAACAAGGAAAAAGAAGGCCAGAAACCCAGGGCAAAACAGGTAAGTCCTTACAAAACCATTACCGACTGGTTTGGCGAAGGCCATACGGTAGATGTGCTAAGCGACGCCTCTAATAAAGAGTACCAGGCAGTGCTTTCAAAAGTACCCGGCCTGCAGGCATTAATAGAAAAGCACCTTCCTCACCTAAGTAAAGAAGAGCGCTTCTTTTTTATGGAATTTGCCCTCCACGGCCTTGCAGAGTACAGCATGCTTAGCAAAAAGCAGCTAACTGCCGGCACCCAATTCGGCGACCTGCTCAGCAGCATGTTTTCCATGCCTGGCTTATCAGGCTTCGAAGAAGAGGATGATGATGATGAAGATGATTATTGATCACACATACCACCCGGCCAGGCCTGCTTAGGCACCGGTAAAAATCCTTATTTACAGCATTCTTCTTTGGCAAAGGGCAGCACACAAGCTGCCCTTTGCTTGCCTGAATAAAAAGCTATATGACTGTTAAAGAGCTGCAATTGTTAGTGAAAGAAGGGGAACATACCCATCTGGAATTTAAAAGAAAAGTCGCTCACCCTGAAAAGATTGTCAGGGAAATTGTTGCCTTTGCCAATACGGAAGGAGGCACTTTGCTTATTGGGGTAAATGACGATGGCCACCTCAGCGGACTTAAATACCCCGACGAGGATGCCTACGTATTAGAAAAGGTGATTGAGAGCCACTGCAAGCCTGCCATACCTTTTGAGCGGGAGTATATTGCATTAACAGAGAAAAAAACAATTATCCGCTATCTCATTCCTAAAAGCGATAAAAAGCCCCATCATGTAATGGAACCCGCTCCCACGGAGGCGTCATCCACCAAAAAGCAAAAGCCCCGCAAGGACACCTACCAGAAGCGCACCTATTACCGGGTAAAGGACCGAAGCATACAGGCCAGCCGGGAACTCAGGGAAATTATACGCCGCCAACAAAAACCCAAGGACATTCGCTTTAGCTGGGGCGAAAAGGAACAACTGCTGGTGCAGTACCTAAACGAACATGCTACCATCACCGTAAAGGAGTTTGCTAAACTGGCAGGCATTAGCCGCCACCTTTCTTCCCGCACCCTGGTGCTCCTGGTTTTGGGCAATGTGCTTCAGATTATTCCCGCCGAAGGCGAAGATTACTATACCATAAAAGAAAAATAAGCCTTCCTTCGCCGGCAAGCCAGCAGCTTCAGCGCATATTTTTACCAAAAAGTAACTAATAGCTTCATTCCCTACACGAATAGAATATTTGTCAAAATATTCTCATAATGACAAACATTTTATAGTACATTTACTTAAAATTTTTTAATATAAATAAGAACAGCCTCGTATGCTAAAAGAGCTGCTATCTGCCTTTCAGAGGCTTACCTTCAATGACCGTGAGTATTACCGGTTTGAAGGAAAATTTGCAAACATCAATATTGAGAGAGTCTGTACGTTCTCTATCATTATTGCTTTGGCAAATACCTTGCTTACAGCCGTTCCAAACCTTATCTTTTATTTTAGTCTCGAAGAAAAGCAAAGCCAGAGCGATGCAGGCTTTTTATTACTTCAACTTTCGGTAACCCTTTTCATGGGATTGTTTTATGCAGTAGCCAAAAAAATTACGTCCGAAAGTAAGCTGAAGTACAAACATTTCACCACAAACTTATTCATTTTAGTAATTTTATTACATGCCTTTGGCCTGTCGGTTAGTTCCAGCAATGCGGGTTCAGGGGTCTCTATTTTTCTCATTGTTTCCTGCGCCCTTATGGTGGGCCTCTACCTGCCTGCCCGAAAGGTTCTCTTTCTGCTGGGCGGCACCAACCTGCTCTATTTGCTGGGCTTTTACTCCATTTTTGGCGATGAAGCCGTTCTGCACACCCATCTTTTTCAGCACCTTCTTTTCGGCACCATCTTTTTTCTGCTTTCCCGCTCCATAAATGAGCTAAAGGCAGGAGACCTGGCCAGCCTGGAAAAAATAGAGCTGCAGTCGGCAGAACTTAAAAGCAACAATAAAATGCTGCGCATGACGGAGCATACCCTCAACTCCATCAACCGTAACATGCACCAGGGCATTTTCCGGCTGGAAAAAGAAAGAGGCTTTACCTATGCCAATGACTATTTTGCCCAAATGCTTGGCTACCACTCCGCCACAGAGCTCATTACCGATACGGCCGCAGAGTTTATTGCCGCCCGCGACCTGGAGCAAATTAGCCGCAAGGTAAATGAGCAGGGCTTTATGGAAGGTATTGAGCTGGAGGTTAAACGAAAGGATAAAGAAAAGCTTTGGGTACAGCTGAGCTGCTCGGTACGACGCGATGAAAATACCGGCGCTTTGGTATATGAAGGCTCCGCAACCGATATTTCGTACAAAAAAAGAGCGCTGCAGGAAGCCCTTGAAAATGCCGCCAAGCTGGAGCAGGCTGAAAAGATAGCCCATACCGGCTTTTATGAAATTAATGTAAGCAACGGCCAGATATCCTATTCTGCAGGTTTGTGCGAAATCCTTGAAACAAATACAAATGCGCCGCTTAACCTCAAGGAGCACCTGGAATTTGTACACCCCGACGACCAGAACCTGGTGCGAAAAATCCTCCTGGAAGGCATATCAAAGAATAAGGAGTTTAGCCTTGAATACCGGGTAATTGGTACAAAAGGAACCTTTAAATATTTAAATAGCCGCTCGGGCCTTATTTACGATGAGAAAGGGAATAAGGTTAAAATCCTGGGCACTGTTCAGGATGTAACTGCCATACACCGGAGCCAGGAAGCGCTGGAGCAGTCAGAGGCTTACATTAAAGCCGCCTTCAACAACAACCGATACGGAACCTTCATTATTGACGCGGACTTTAAACTCCTTAGCTTTAATGAAGAAAGCGCGCAAAGGGTTAAAGCCTGGCGCAATATTACCATTGAGAAGGGGACAGACATCAGAACCCTCTTCCTTCCGGCTACCCTGCAAACGCTGGAGCCAGCCCTGCTCGATGGCCTGAGTGGTAAACAACGACTGCTGGAGCACCGGCTAATGGAAGGAACCAGGCTCGAAACCTGGGTAGAATTGTACATTAGCCCGGTAAAGGATAATCAGGAAAATGTTATTGGCGTAATTATTATTGGCAGCGATATTAGTGCCCGAAAGAAAGCTGAGGGTTTGCTTGAAAACCTGTCGCTTGTAGCCAGCAATACAGATAATGCAGTAATGATTTCCGACCCTAAGCACAGAATTGAATGGGTTAACGAAGCATTTGTTAAAACAACCGGTTTTACACAGGAAGAAGCCGTAAATAAATTTCCGAAGGAGTTCCTGCTTTCAGCTAAAACAGATGCGGCCATGCTTGCCAGGCTTAACAGTTGCCTCCGTACCGGCAAAAGCTTTAAGGATGAGCTCCTCATTTGCGACAAAAAGGGAGATGAACGCTGGATCCATCTGGCAATTAATCCTGTTTATGACCAAAATGAAACAGTAATAAAATTTGTTTCTGTTTGCACCGACCTGAGCGAAATAAAAGCGTATGAGCAGCAGCTGCATGCAGCCAAAGAACATGCCGAGCAAATGGCCGAAAGTAAAGAAAGCTTTCTTTCTACCGTCAGTCACGAATTGCGCACGCCATTAAATGCTGTAATTGGTCTTACCCACCACTTAATACAAAATAACCCGCGCGAAGACCAGCAGGAAGATTTGAGTATTCTCAAGTTTTCGGCCGAAAACCTGCTCCACCTTATTAACGATGTTCTGGACCTATCTAAAATAGAAGCCGGCAAAATCAGTATTGAGAAAACAGCCTTCAACCTCAAAAAAATTATTAACAGCCTGAAGCAAAGTTTCCAGTACCAGGCCATGGCAAAGGGCTTATCTTTTAAGGTATTTGTAAACGACAGCGTACCCTTTGCCCTCTTTGGCGATTCGGTGCGCCTGATCCAGATTTTAACCAACCTCCTTAGCAACGCCGTAAAATTTACCAGCAAAGGCGCTGTACAGCTTTACCTACAGGCAAAAGTACTCGAAAACGGGTATTGCGAACTGGAAGTTAAAGTAGAGGACAGCGGTAAGGGCATTGCCAGCGACAAGCTTGAGCTAATATTCGATAAGTTTGAACAGGCCAACCAGGATTCCGGCGGAGATTTTGGCGGCACAGGACTTGGCCTCTCCATTACCAAACAGCTCATTGAACTCCAGGGCGGAAGCATTGCTGTAAACAGCAGCCAGGGCAAAGGAAGCACTTTTACTTTTACCATCCCTTACCAGGTGGCACAGCTCCACGATATTCAGCCGGAAAATAAGGTTCAGCCTACAACTACCGAAACCGATGTTAGTCAGTTACAGATACTCCTGGTGGAGGACAACAAAATCAACCAGGCTGTGGCAGGAAAATTCCTCCGGAACTGGAACATTGATTTCTCAATTGCTGAAAATGGAGAAGAAGCCGTTCAGAGCGCCCGGGAAAACTATTTTGACCTTATCTTAATGGACCTGCAAATGCCTGTAATGAATGGGTACGAAGCCACGGTCCAAATCAGGCAGCTTAGCGAATTTGATTATAGCCAAACGCCTATTATAGCCATTACTGCAGCCGGCGCTTCGGGCATTGAGCAAAAAGTTATGGCGGCCGGCATGACGAGCACGGTGTTTAAGCCATTTAAACCGGAAGACCTGCTCGAAAAAATCCGGCAGTACTGCTCGTTCAAAAAAGAGGAAGCAAAGCCTTCCGCACCCGTTTCCGTACAGGATTCTGCCGCCTCCCTGGTAACTAACGCCCTTGACCTAAGCCGAATTGCCAGCCTTGCCGGCGATGACTGTACCTTTGTTCAGAACCTGCTTAAATTGTACATCGAACAATTTGAGCAGTTACACATACAGGCTTTAACAGGCCTGGAAAAGCAGGACACCAGCGAGCTAAGGCATATTTTCCATAAAATGAAGCCGGCCATAGCCATGCTCAGGCAAAAGAAAATGGAACAACTGAGTCAGGAAATTCATACCCTGCTCCACCAGGAAGAGCCTGACTTTGCTTCCATCGAGACACTGAGCCTGTCTTTTCTGGAAGAAATGAAAATACTCAAAAAACAGCTGCAGGAAGAGCTCAAGAGGAGCAACTTTGTATTAAACTAAATCGTATATTCAGGTATAGCTCCTTATAGCCGGGCCGTAGATATCTTATTGTAGTTCCTGATGAAGCTTTAGCCACTTTTTAAAATTATTTTTCACGCTCTTATCCTCACAACCTATGACAAGCGTAGAAAACACCCAGAAAGTTTTTGTGCTGGACACCTCCGTTATCCTGTATGCGCACAACGCCATAATGAACTTTGCAGAACATGATGTGGCCATCCCAATTACCGTGCTCGAAGAACTGGACCAGTTTAAAAAGGGCAATGAAAACAAAAATTTTGAAGCCAGGGAATTCATCCGCATGCTGGACACCCTTTCGGCCAATCATATGCTCCATAACTGGATTCCTATCGATAGCCGCGATACAAAAAAAGGAAAGTTTAAAGTGCTGATGTCGTTCGACAGCAAGGTAGATGCGCGCCAGGTTTTTGACGATAAAAAGGCCGACCACCGCATACTAAACGCTGCCCTTAAACTACAGGAAGAGGAAAACAAGAATAAATCCGGCAAAAGGGTTATTCTGGTAACTAAAGACATCAACCTCCGCCTGAAAGCTAAAGCCCTGGACTTGCCTTCGGAAGATTATGAGACCGGCAAAATAAAAAACCTTCACACCCTGTTTAATGGAAAAAATACTTTAACCCGGGTGCCCATCGACACCATTAACAAGCTTTATGAAGTAGGCCAGTGCGACACCAAAGAAATAAGCAGGAAAACAAAGCCTATCGATAACAGCTATTATATTCTGAAGAGCAACAAAAACTCTGCACTGGCCTATTACAACCCCATAGAAAAACGGGTGGAGAAAGTTGAAAAGAGACCCGTATATGGCATAAAGCCACGTAATGCAGAGCAAACCTTTGCCATTCATGCCATTTTAAACCCGAACATAAAGCTGGTAAGCCTGCAGGGGGTGGCAGGTACAGGCAAAACCCTTATTGCCCTGGCCGCCGCACTGGAACAAAGACGCGACTTCAGGCAAATTTACCTGGCACGCCCCATTGTGCCATTGAGCAATAAAGACATTGGCTACCTCCCCGGCGACATAAAATCAAAGCTCAACCCCTACATGGATCCGCTTTGGGACAACCTGAAGTTTATTCAGGGGCAATTTAACGAAGCTGAAAAAGACTACAGCCGGATAACTGAAATGCTTGAAAAGGAAAAACTCATGATTACTCCTTTAGCCTATATTCGCGGACGAAGCCTGAGCAATATTTTCTTTATTGTAGATGAAGCCCAGAACCTAACCCCGCACGAAGTAAAAACCATTATTACCCGTGCGGGCGAAAACACAAAAATTGTATTTACCGGCGATGTTTACCAAATAGACACTCCCTACCTCGACACCCAAAGCAATGGCCTCTCCTACCTGATTGATAAGCTAAAAAACCATCCGCTGTATGCACACATCACCCTGGAAAAAGGAGAACGATCTGAGCTCGCCAACCTGGCAAATGAGCTTCTTTAACAAAATTTATCTTTGCCATTTTAAAGCCGTTCCTGCTGCACTGCCGGGGCGGCTTATTTTTTACCTTCTTTCAGTGTCTCTCATTCCATCCTTCGAAAGCCTTTAATTTCCCGGCTTACAAGGAAAAACCGCCCACAAAACCTTTCCTGTCAGGAACCGTTCCTTTTATTAAACACTGATTTGCAGAAAATAAGGAACCAGGCTTCTCTAAAGCTTTGCCATACATAGAGCAGGCGTAAAAAGGAAGGAAACCCGCTTTGCAAAACACGGAATTAACAATACGAAACAAAGTAAAGGAGATATAATTATGGAACTCTTAGATTATGCCGCCAGCAGCGAATTAATAGGCCAGAAGGTAACAGACTCCCTGGGCCACGGCTACGGAAAGGTAATCGATATTCTTTTTTCTTCTGCCCAAAGAAGAGCCCTTGCTGTGGTAATAGACACTGGCGGACTTTATAGCTCAGAATCACTGGTACTGCCTTTCCGGGCAATTCGGGTAAACCCTAATACGCGCCACCTTACACATGAAATAAACAAGCAAACACTGGATGGAGCACCCATGATTGACCTGGAAAAACTTCGTGCAGGCAATGATGAGGAGCTAGTCCGGCTCTACAATTATTATGGGTATAAAAAGATTTGGGAGGAGCCAGGCCAGGAAGCTGGGCCTATGCATGAAAATAATCAAAGTGGAAATGATACCGCCGAGCGCAACCCTGCAAATGAAGGCTCTTACCAGATAACCAAGCAAAACCCTGGCCCGAAGGGATCTAACACCAAGGATGAAGTGAACTTCAATAAAATAAAAGGATTACCAGAAGAGAATAAATAAGCGCATTTAAGAGGAAATACGAAATTTTTTGTAAATTTTTTCCTCATAAACGAAACCTTTATACAGTATAACAGTTTAATTACTAACTCTAAATAAATACTGAGGTTAGAACGAAAAGCCTTCCTGAACGATAATACCTATTGAGTAAATTCCTCTTCGCGCGATAGTATTAGGGAAGGCTTTTTTTATTGCTCAAAAGCAAAATAAACTTCTGCCTCACTCTGCATTGTGCTTCCCTTTAAATTTGTCCTTCCCTACCTGCTACACTACTATCAGCTTTAAATGTTTTTAATAAATAAAACAGGGCTGGTAAAATAAGCACAGACCCAAGCAGCAAAGCCAGGCCTAGTTGCCGCATGGTAGCTTCCGGGGCAGCCGTTTCAAACAGCCCCAGGTACTCCCCGCTTTTATAGCGCATTACAACAGGGTACTGCACCCAAAACCAGGCACCTAAAATCATGAGTGCCTGAAAACCGGCCAGCAAACGCGGCAGGATAAGGTATTTCCGCAGCAGGCTCCACCAAAGCAGCGGCAAAGAGAAGGTGGCAAGAACGGCTGCAGCCAAAGCCGGAGTTGATTGCCAGAACATGGCTGCCAGCGACAGCCCGTTCCACTCGGCAGCAAAAAATACCAGCCCCCCCGCAAGTACGGTAATCAAATTTGCATTTCGGGCAATTCGGAGAAATTCGCTCCTTACTGCTTCATTTTCCGCTTCCCCAATCAGGTAAATAGCTGCAAGAAAGCTAAATAAGCAACAGGTAAAGAGTCCTAATGCCCAGGCAAAACTATTTAGCCAGGGCGCCATAAAAGCTTCGTAAAAAGAAGCCGGCTCAGCAGTTATACTCCCCAGAATGAGCGCTCCTGTAATTATTCCCAGGAAGAGTGGTGCAATTACACTCGACAGTTTAAAAATAAAGGTGTAGTATTTTTGAGAGCTATCGTAAATGGCATCGTAATGGCGAAATGTAAAAGCCGTACCTCTCAGCACAATACCCAATAACAATACTACCAGAGGTATATGCAGGTAAAGCGACATTTGCGCATAAATAATGGGAAACCCCATGAACAGAATTACCACTACTAAAATTAGCCATATGTGATTCGCCTCCCACACGGGAGCAATGGCATGGGTAATGGTTTTGCGGGTTTTATTACCAGTAAATATTTCGATAATTCCTGCGCCAAAATCGGCCCCGCCAAAGAGCACGTAGGCCAGTAAGGATAGTGCCAGGAAAAATATAACTACATACAACATAGCCACTCAAGGTTTTAATTCAATTTTTTCCCGCACAGAAGGATACTTCTCCGGAAGGGTTTTAATTTGCCGGCGCATTAGCCACACCAGAATAAAAGTTAACAGGATGTAAACCGTTGTAAAAAGATAAAAAGGCACTTGCAAACCTGGCATCGACGAAACGGCCTCGCTGGTTCGCATAATGCCATAAATAATCCAGGGCTGGCGCCCCACTTCGGTAACCGTCCAGCCGGCTTCTACGGCAATAAAGCCTAACGGAGTGGCCAGCACAATTATCCACAAAAACCAGCGGCGGGCGAGCAGGTGTTTCCATCGCCAGCTAAAAAGCAGAAACATAAAGCCAATCAGGGCCATAAGCGAGCCGGCCAATACCATTATTTGAAATGCAATGTGGGTAATAAGCACAGGCGGCTGCTCATCGGCCGGAAAAGCATCGAGCCCGGTGACTTCTGCATCAAAATTACCATGCGCCAAAAAGCTGAGCATACCCGGAATATGAATGGCATAGTTGACTGTTTTTGTTTCCTCATCGGGTATTCCGCCAATTACCAGCGCTGCAGGCTGCGTAGTTTCAAAATGCGCTTCCATGGCCGCCAGCTTTGCCGGTTGCCGCTCTGCCACATCCTTGGCAGACAGGTCGCCACTAAGGGGCTGCAGAATAGCTGATATAGCGCCCACTGCAAGGGCAATATAGAGCGCCTTTTTATGAAATATGCTGTGCGGCCTTCGCAGCAAAAGTAAGGCATGGAGGCCTGCAACGGCAAAGCCGGTAGCTACAAAGGCAGCAAGGGTCATGTGCAGGGCCTGGGTAAACCAGGCATCGTTGAACATGGCTGCCACCGGGTCAATATTGTAAGCCTTTCCGTCAATCCAGTCGAAGCCTGCCGGGGAGTTCATCCAGGCATTGGCTGCCACCACAAAAATACCCGACGCTACCCCCGAAATGCCTACTACCACGCCGGAGCCCCAATGCACCCAGGGGTGGAGCCTGTCCCAACCATATAAAAAGAGACCTAAAGCGATGGCTTCAATAAAAAAGGCAGTTCCTTCCCAACTGAAGGGCATGCCAAATATTGGCCCGGCATGCGCCATAAAGGTTGGCCAGAGGAGTCCAAGCTCAAAAGATAATACTGTACCTGAAACGGCCCCAACAGCAAAGAAAATAGCCACTCCTACTGCCCAGGCCTTGGTTAAATCTTTGTACACCTGCTTTCCGCTGCGCAGGTACTTATAGCCCGAAATGGCCATTAAAAAAGGCATCGCCATGCCTATACAGGAAAAAACAATGTGAAAGCCAAGTGAAACGGCCATTTGCAGGCGTGCTGCGAGTAAATCTTCCATAAAGCACTTTTCTTTAACTGCTTATTTTAATTAGAGAAGGAATATCAGAACGCTGGTTTTACCTTCTCTTTTCAGTAGTTAAAGATACGCCTCAGGGTTTGTTTTACAGAAGGAAGCGGATAAATTTTAAGCTTTGAGTAGCAAAATATTCCCAGAACATTCCCCGTTTTGCATGAAAGGAAATGCTGCCACTTTTTGCCGGTACTAAGGTTATAAAAAAATTATCAGCTACACTTTGGCATCAGTGCCTGACTTCAAACCCATTAATGCCCTGGGGTTCCACCTCATTATAGTCTACATCGTTGACAATGGCTGCGCCAGGGCCTTGCTGACACCACTCCACCAGTCTTTGCAGCTTTTGCTCTTCGCCTTCTGCTTCAATAAGCACGGAGCCATCTTCTGCATTTTGCACCCAACCATTCAGGCCAAGTTCTTTTGCTTTTGCCTGTGTGCTGGAGCGGTAAAAAACCCCCTGAACTTTTCCTTTCACATTTATTTTGTAACGCTTCATAGTTTTGCCTGCTTGATAATTTCTATACCAGAGGAGGTTCCGAGCCGGTCTGCGCCTGCCTCTATTAAAGCCACAGCCTGCTCGTACGTTTTAATTCCGCCCGAGGCTTTAATACCTACATTGCTCGGCAGGAGCTCCCGCATACGGCGAACATCTTCAACCCTGGCGCCTTCCGGTGCAAAGCCGGTGCTGGTTTTTACAAAATCGACCCCGGCATCGGCACACCAGCGGCACGCCAGCTCCAGTTCCTGCTCACTCAGGTAAGCCGTTTCAATTATAACTTTTAAAATCCGCTCATGTTCATGAACCAGGCTGGCACATTTGGCAAACTCTATTTTTACCCAGGGCATTTCGGCCTTCATTGCCGAAACGTTCATCACCAAGTCTATTTCATCCGCACCATCGCGAAGAGCGACTTTAATTTCCTCCACTTTAGTTTCTGTCATATTATAACCAAGCGGAAAGCCGGCGACAGTTACCAGTTGCACTTCGCTGCTGCCCAAATCTCTACGGACTTTTTTAACCCAGAATGGGGGCACGCATATCCCTCCAAAATGATGTTCAGTGGCTTCCGCTACTAATTGCTCTACCGCCTTTGCATTAAGTGTAGGCTTTAAGTTGGTATGTTCTATGGTTCGGTGCAGGTTCTTCATGAAGGAGTGGATAAATTAAAAAATATGCAGTTTATTGTAAGATAAACATTTTAAACGAAAGCAAAAAAAAGCAGCACCCCTGCAGGTACTGCTCAATTTCTTTTATGGGGTATTCCATTAATGGACAATTCCGCATTCTTTACAAAGCTTCCGCTTTTTTAAAGAACGCTTTTTGGGTTTCTTTTTATGACCAAAATAGCTTGGGTCGGAATACTGAGGCTTTTCAGCCAGCTTTGCTTCTTTTTTATAGCGTTTGGCATTTGCCTCCATTCGCTCTTCGTACTCTTTTACCAGGTCGGCATGGGTTTTTGCAGATAGCCGCCTGCTGCTTTTCTTGCTACTTGTTGCCTTTGCGCTACTTTCGCCCGGCGTTCTTGAAGAAGGCTCCTGCTGGCTATAAGAAGAATCGGTATGGTTAAGAGCAGGTTTCCTGGAAGATGCACAGCCGCCCAGCAACACCCCGCTAAGGGCGGTTATTAAAACAAACAATGAAAACTTCATAAAACATTAATTTTATACCTGTATTTTACTAACAGACTACCTGCCTTAAAATTGCGCTGCCCTTCTAATAGTTCAATAAAGAAAGAACTTTTCCTGTTTTCCCACAAACCGGTGTACCCTTTTCTTATATATTGTATTTTATCCTGTTACTCTTCTAAAGCCTGCGGCAAAAGGAGGGCAGGCACACTCCTTAAAAGGCCCTTACGCTGGCAGGAAAAAAAACGGCAGCAGCCACAATAGCAAAGGCTGTGCTTTCCGCTGCATAAGCACCAATTGAAATGCCTTAAACAGAAAAATATTTTTACCTTGAGGCATGAAGCAGGAACAGCATTACAGCTTTTTGGAAAGCCTGTATTTACAGGCACCTATTGTAAAGGAAGTATTTCCTGAAACCCAGATACGGGTAAGCAATGGCTTTGCCCGAATTGAATGGCCGGTGGAAGGAAAATTTCATCACGGAGCGGCAGGCTTGCATGGCTCGGCATACTTCCGGCTGCTGGATGATGCCGCTTATTTTGCTGCAAGTTCCCACGAAACGACTTATTTTCTTGTAACAGCTTCTTTCGAGTTGCAATTTCTTCGCCCTGTTTCCGCCGGCCTCTTACGTGCCGAAGGAAGATTGCTGGAAGAGCAGGCGGGGCGCCTTTTGCGGGCAGAAGCAAGCCTGTACAACGAAGAGGGAAGGTTGCTTGCTAAAGGAAGTGGAAAATTTGCGCACAGCAGGCAAACCTTCAGCCACCTGGATTCAGGTTTAAAGGCATAAAAAAAGCCCCTGCAAAAGCAAGAGGCTCTTTAGTCTTTGTTTATTTATACGCCAGACCTGTGATACCTGTGGCAGGCAATCCTGTGGCAGGCAATCCTGTGCCAGGTAATCCTGTGGCTGGATTATTTATTACTGTTGGTATTATTTCCTTTGTTATCTCCAGAGTTGCTTCCGGTACTTCCTGTACCACCCGTGCTTCTGCTGGCAGTCCCCCCCCAGCTGCACCAGAACCGCTGGAAGAGTTAATTGAACCTCCTGTTGGTGGCACGCGGTTTGAATTCGTTGTGCTTCTGGTATCGCCGCTACTCATTGCCGAACCAGTTGTACCTGCTTTTTCTGCTCCGGTACCACCAGTAGTGCTTCCTGTTGCAGGAGCGGTAGTGCTAACCGTTGCGCTGCTGGCAGTAGCTGTACGTGCCGGGGCCGGGCTGGCGGCTCCTCTGTCGGCTACCGGAGAAGTTGACCTTGAGTCATTCTTCTGTTCATCCATTTTTTCACGACGGCGTTCATTGGCCGCTTCCCAGTCAAGGAAATTCTGCAGGTCATCTTTAACAGAACTGTATACCCAGGCTAAAACAGCCAGGTCGTCTGTTAAACCAAGAATTGGAATAAAGTCAGGAACAAGGTCCACTACAGAAACGAAGTAAACTACCGCCGCAACGATTTTTACGATTGAAGCATATGGGAATTCCCGGTAGTGCCCGTTTGCATACGCTTTCATCAGGCGACGCATGGTATCGTACTGCTCATAGGCATCATCTTTAAGAGACTGGCGAGCCTCCGCATCCTGCAGTCTTGAATATAGTTGCTGACCTAAAGAAAGAATCAGGTCTTTTTTGGCAACAATAACTACTGCAATAGCCATAAAACGCTTAAAATATCCGCCTTTACCCAGGTTATACTTGTCCTTTTCGTTGCGGATGGCCAGTCGCTTGTCTGGTTCCAGTTTATTTTTGGCAGCCACCACTCCGGCTGCAAGCCCCTGCAGTAAACCGGCCGCTTTTAAGCGCAGGCCTTCGCTTTGCTCGGCCGCTTTTACTCTTAGTTCTGCCAGCCTTTTTGCTGCTTCTTTGCTGGCTTCCCCATAGCGCTTAATCAGCTCCGCACGAACTTCCTCGTAGGTTTTCTCGGCATCTTTCCTGGAGCTTGCATAGCGGCTCTTCACTTCAGAACGGGTTTTGCCATATGTTTTCTCGGCATCTTTACGGGTCGAGGCATAAAGCTTTCCAACCTCCTTTGAAGAATCCTTCAGGGTGCTGTCGAGGCGGGTACGGGCCTTTCCATAGCTCTTATCCATCTCCTTGCCTGCCTTATGCATGTGTTTGCTTACATCTGAACGAGCTCCTTCTAAATGCTTCCCCAGTTCAGCGCTGGTTTCTGCTATAAGTGTATCAAGTGTATCCTGTGTTTCGTGTAAAGATTTTCGTAATCTTTTTAAATTGCGTTCTCTGCTCATATTAAAAAATGTTTATTTGGAACGGGTAAATAATTTATTTGCCTGTAAGTCACTTTCTTTCAATAAATCCTGCTGGATTTTCTGAAAAGAAACCTGACAAGCCTGCGTAATACCAGGCCTACTATATCTACCAGTTTGCAGCCGTTTTGTTTCATTATAAAGAGAAGAATATTTTAAACTGTACGGCTACCCGATAAAACACCCTTTCACTTATAACTACTGGTAGACAAACCGTTAGGTCACAACAGGCTTTTGTTTAGGCTCTGCTTTTTCATACTTTTTGCTTTAAAAAAAGAGTAGAACAAAAAGATAATTGTGCACACCCATTATTTCTATGCTAGCCTCCCATTGCAAAAAATGCTGTTTTCAGCTGGCTGTACCTTTATTTTTAAGTACAAGGGCCATCCTGCTATTTGGCAATAACCCTTTATTTTTTGTATGTTAGGGGTTGAGAACTATATTATTTTGCGTTTTCCTGTAAATCAGGAAGGGCCGGCACGACTGCCTGTTCAGCAAAAACATACTTAAAGCCTACCATTATTTAGCAGGCAAATACATTATATAGTCTTTCAGCTAAATTACCAGGCAGCAAAGTAAGGAGTATTAATACCCTTTCACTAAGCTGCTTACAGGCATCCCTTTTATGAACTGTAGCTTCATGGGCTCTTTATCTGAAATTCATAGAACCACCGCATGAAAAACTGGCTCGAATCGTTTGCATTAATTACGCTGCCATCCCACCTGCTCCACCACTCACCAGCTGTTTTTAAGGCAGCTAAAGAAGAGCAGGGACAGGCTTATCTGCATGCTTTAGGCAGGGAGTACGCTTTAAAGCATGGCCATCAGGAGCCTGCTTTTAAATGCATGGGAATTGATTTTACCAATCGTTATCCGGGTTTCGAAGCAGTCTTTATTCAGGTGTGGCCTTGTTTATATCTGAGCCAGCCGCCGGTTTATCTGGCGGCTATCCGGCAAACAGACTGCCCGGGCTGCCGCCTCTTCCGTATGCATTACCTCGAAGACAAGCAACTTTCTCTCAGCGAAATAGAATTGTATAACCAGGCATGTACTCCTCTTAATCTTCCTACTTACCAGGAGGCTACGGCCATAATCTTCTCCTACACCTTAGGGACCCCATGTTTTCAGCACGATGTACTTGAACAGGCCTGGGAGGTATCTTCTTTGTATCCTGAACATACAATGGTAATCAGGTAAGTTCCTTTACCGAAAGCGTATATTATAAGCCTGTGCATCTCAGATAAAGAAAATAAACGGGAGCAGCCCGCGTGCAGGGGCATTTCGGCGCATAAACACAGCCAAAGGAAAAAAAAGCTGGAGCGACACCCCAACACTCCTGCTACACAAATACTTCTGAAATTAAACTAAAGTTAGATTGGCTTCAGTGCCAAATGGCAACTCCCACCCCCGGGCTACCGCTCCAGCCCTTCTTCACTCAGGCAGGTAGCTCTATACGGGCATAAAGAAATCAGGTATTCTTATTGTATAATGGCTGTAATTTTTCTTTCAGGCTTATCACAAAGCCGCAGCCAGCCAGGCGGTTCATTGAATGATTTCCTGGCCCGGCTAATTCCAGGCTATTTTATAAACTCCGACGGCTGCTTTTTCCTTTCTTAGTAAGAGCCATCCAGCTTCTAAAATTTAATTATCGACCCTATGAGCAGTACTTTAATTCTGGTAATAAGCACTATTGTTATACTTCTCCTGCTACTTCCACTTCTTTTCTTTTTCAGGCGAAGAGTAGATTTAGGGCTGGAAGGCGATGTGCTGATATTAAAATACCCGCTAACTGATAAGAAAATCGATTTGCAGCAGGACCTGGAAAGCTGGGAGGTTCAGCGGGCTTTTTATATTCGCTGGGGCGAGTTTCATTCTATTAACCTGCGGTTCAAAAATAGAAAAAGCCTTGCCATAAGCTCCCTTTTAAACCAGGATAATTACGACTTGCTGTTTACCCATTTAAATGAGCGCTTCAAAGAAAAAAGAAAAACTAAAGGGTAGCTAAGCTCATTATTATGGCTACAAACAGTGGAAGCGGAGGTTGGGCTTTGCATGCTTTTGCTTGCTGCCAGCGACCTGCATACTGAGATGCTACTCTTTTTTAAAATAAATAATGAAGGTAGCGCCTTCTCCTACCTTACTTTCCACTTCTATTCTTCCTCCGGCATTTTCTACAATGCGTTTTACAATATACAAGCCTACACCGGTGCCTTCTACATGGGAATGAAGGCGTTTGAACATAGAAAAAATTTTGCTCCTGTATTTCATATTCATGCCTAAACCATTGTCGCTCACAGAAAACACCAGCTCATCGGCTTTATCTTCGCATCGAATAGAAATAAGCGGCGGGCGCTCCAAAGCGCGGTATTTAATCGCATTCGAAAGCAGGTTGTAAACCACGCTTCTGAGATTTTTGGGCGAAAAATAAAGTGAGCAGGACTCGAATTCTTTTTCAACCGTGGCGCCTGTCTCCTCCATTTCCAGCTGCATGTCCGATAAAACGTCGTTTACTACATCTGCAATATTTATCAGCCTTACATCTTCATCGGCTTCTTTTTGCACCCTGGAAACTTCTGAAAGATCGGCAATAGTAGCCTTTAGCCGGTTTATAGAACCAAAAACCATGTTCAGCACCTTTTCAATTTCAGGTAACTGTACAGTTTCTGCCGGCAGTTTGGGAAGGAGCACCTTTAATAAACCTTCAACATTAAGAATAGGTCCTTTTAAATCGTGCGAAGCCGAATAAACAAAAGTATCCAGTTCGGAATTTATCGCCTGCAGCTTTTTATTTTTTGCTTCAATCTCATGGCGGGCTTGTACCTGTTCGGTTACCTCCACGGCAATGACTGTAACGCCCTTAATTAATCCTTTGGCATTGCGAAGCGGATAATAGATAAAATTTACATACACGGTTTCCTCCTGGCCGTTCCTGTTAAGCAGCAGCCTAAACTCCTTAAAGGCATGGGAGGCTCCCGTTGTTAAAACATCCTGAAGGAGCGCTTCAAGTCCCTGCCCCCTAACCTCGGGCAAAGCCCCAAAAATAGGTTGGTTTATTACCTCCTGATGGGTGCGCCCCCATAACTCACACATGGGGGAGTTGGCAAGCTCAACCACTAGTTTTTGGTCCCGCAAAATTGCAATGGCTACAGGTGCCTGCTCAAACAAGCCAATAAGTTCTTCCTGTTGCCGGCTTGCTTCTTCACGGGCCTGCACACTGGCAATAGAAGTGGCAATTTGTCGTACCAATAGCGAATGAAAATCCTGGTAATCGGCATCATATAGCAATTCAGGGCTTACGCCAGACACTAAGAACCCAATAAGCTTATCTTCGCCCGGTTTTAATACAGGTAGTACCACAACCTTTCTTACCGCGGCTGCATCCTCCCCACCTGAAGGCCAAACCTTCTTAATTGCAGGAGAAATATCAGTGATTTTTACCTGCCTGCTAAGCCAGCTTTCTTTCAGGCCCCATATATCAAGGGCATTCTCCTGCAGCAGAAAATCAACCTCCTGTGGCATACATTTCTCTGGTAAGCTGCCCGATTTTCCAATCAAATGAGTCTTGGTTCCTTCCGCATTAAGCAGGTAAATAAGACTAAAAGGAACATCCGCTGTATATTTCGACAATATTTTCGCCGTCCGGAAACCGGCCTCTTCCACGGTTTCCACCTGCGCGGACGCATCAGCAATATCTTTTATTACCCGGAGGCGTCTTTGCCCCAGCACAACGTCTGTTACTTCATTGCATGCGCAAAATATTCCTCCAACACCTCCTTCTTCATTGGGTGCAGGGCTATAGGAAAAGGTCCAGTAAGTTTCCTCCAAAAAGCCTTGTCTTTTTAACAAAAGTTTTAGCTCTTTCGCATAAAAAGGGGCTCCATCTTCAAAGATGCCGTCTACAATTCCTCCTATTTGCGCCCAAATTTCGGCCCACATTTCTTTGGCCGATGCCCCCAAAGCTCTCGGATGCTTTTCTCCAAGGGCAGGCAAATAAGCATCGTTGTGGAACATGTATAAGTCAGACGACCACCAGACAAACATCGGGAAGCGTGACTGCATTATAAGGCGGATAGTGGTTTTCAGACTTTGCGGCCAGCTGTCAGGCGTACCCATGGGGTGGGCCTCCCAATCGTAATTGCGCATCAGTGAGGCCATTTCGCCCTCTCCCTCGAACAAGCTGAAAGGGTTACTGGCTGTACTGTTATTTTTCATCAATGACATAGGCTGGCTAAAAAGTAATAAACATTTCCTGCTCTAAGGTACTAAATGTGTGTTAAAAAAGGTCAAGAATGGTTCATTAGTACCTGGTTTACAAATAAATATTTTGAAAACCACTTTTGTTTTATCCCGCTTAACATCCATCCATTAGTAATTTTGAACTGGCCGGTAACAGGTTTTACAAGTGTAAATTCCTTTTTTCCTGGAATGTAGGGGAGCAGCGACCGGTGTTGTGGGCAAGGCTTAAAACCAAATCGTACAGAGGCAATTCAAAAGCATTGAATGGCAGGTGTTGCAAAGGCCGCGCCACAGCAGGCTTGAAGGAGCCTGCTATTGAAGGTGGTTTAAATGATGTGGTATAAAGCCCGGAAACCAATGGAATAAGAATGCCCCAGGATTTGAATAAAGCCGCTGATTATGAACCAGCGGCTTTTTACAGGAATTAAAGGTATGAAGAGGAATCCTGTAGTCTTGTTTATCTTTTATTCTATAGCTGCAAACCAGGGCTTTGGCCCCTGGCCGTACTTAAGGTTTATTCTACATAAGTAGTCGTTACTGTCTGGTCGCCAACCAGCAGGTCGAAGTCACCGGCTTCGGTTACCCAGGCCCCCTGCTCGTTTACAAAAGCCAAATCATCGGGGCTAATGGTAAACAGCACTTCCTGCTCTTCTCCAGGGGCAAGCTCCACCTTGGTATAGGCCCTTAGTCTTCTGGCGCTTGGCGTAATGCTGGCATACAGGTCGCGGCTGTAAAGCTCTACGGCCTTTTGCCCTGCCCGGTCGCCGGTATTTTTCACCTTCACCCGCACTTCGAGCTGCTCACCTGCACCAAACTGCTGCTTACTCACCTGCAAGTCTGAAAATTCGAAGGTGGTATAGCTCAGGCCGTGGCCAAAGGTCCACTGCGGGTTAAAACCGCCCTCGCCATAGGTATTGGGCTTATCTTCGCGGATTTTCTCTGTTCCCTTGTGGTCGTACAATACCACATCGCCCGAATAGCGTGGGTAAGTAAAAGGCAGCACCCCACTTGGGTTGTAATCGCCGAACAATACATCGGCAATGGCAGGTGCACCAAAAGTAGAAGGGCGGTAGGCCAGCAGCACGGCATCAACATCCGGCTCAATGGAAGAGATAACGCGCGGCCTTCCCTGCGTAAGCACCAGAATAACCGGCTTTCCTGTTTCTCCGGCGGCTTTGGCCAGGGCCAGTTGCTGCCCATCCAGGCGAAGGTCGTCGATAACTCCCGGGCTTTCGGCATAGGCCTTTTCTCCCAGGGCAAGAATAATTACATCGGCCCGGGCGGCATCTGCTTTTAACTGAGCCGTATCGTAGTTCTCCGGCGCACTGTAGTCGGCCACCGAACGGCTGATTACATGATTTTGCCCCAGCTTATTGCGCAGCGCTTCTACAATGGTCAGGGCTTTTTCCGGATACCGGCTTTCATCTGCGCCCTGCCAGATGTAAGACCAGCTGCTGTGCAGGGTGCCCAGGGAGTTTGCGCCAGGGCCTGCTACCAGTACCTGGGTGTTTTTATTCAGCGGAAGCACCTTATTTTCGTTCTTTAACAGCGTAAGGCTTTCGAGGGCAGCCTGGTAAGCTACGGTATCATACTCTGCCAGTTGCAGGCGGTTTTTCAATCCTTCTTTCGGGAATGGGTCCTCCAGGAGGCCGAGTTTTTCTTTCAGGTTGAGGATACGCCGCACCGAGAGGTTCAGGCGCTCTTCAGAAATGGTTCCTTCTTTTACCAACGCTACCAGGTGGTCGTAAAAAGAATAATCAAGCGGCACCATGCTCATATCAATCCCTGCCTCTACAGCCATGCGAACCGCTTCTTTAGGTGTGGCGGCTACCCGGTGGCGGGTGTGCAGGCGAATTACATCTTCCCAGTCCGACACTGCCACCCCTTCGAAGCCCAGCTCGTCGCGCAAAATGGTGGTCAGGTAGTACTTGCTTCCGTGAACAGGTACGCCGTTTACCTCGCCTGAATTAATCATTACGGTAGCGGCTCCTGCTTCTACGGCCGCTTTAAAAGGAGGCAGCACGTATTCGCGCAGCATGGTTTCAGGAATATAAGAAGGGGTTCGGTCTTTGCCGGTGGCGGGTAGGGAATAGCCCAGGAAGTGCTTCATGCAGGAAGCCACGGTATGGTCCTGGTTCAGGCCATCCTGCTCATATCCGCGAATGGTGGCAGCTCCCATGGTTTTTACCAGGTACACATCTTCGCCAAAAGTTTCTTCGAAGCGAGGCCAGAGCGGCTGCCTGCCTACATCCAGAACGGGGTCGAAGTTCCAGGGAATGCCTGCTGCTCTTGTTTCTGCGGCCGTTATTTCGGCAATTCTGCGGGCCATCTCCGGATTACGGCTGGCAGCAGTGCCTATGTTGTGCGGGAAGAGCGTAGAGCCGGCAATGTAGTTTGCCCCGTGGATGGCATCAATGCCGTAGAGGATTGGAATGCCCAGCCGGGTTTCTTCCGTAGCTACCTGCTGAATAGCGGTAAGAATTTCGTGCCACTGATCTACGGTATAGGCGTGGCCCTTTACGTTCAGGATAGAGCCTACCTTTTTCTCCAGCAGGGCGGTGCGGAGCTTTTCCATGTCCACCACCGTAGTTTCATCCTCTTCCAGAATAAGGTCAATGGTTACCTGGGTCATTTGCCCCACCTTTTCTTCCACCGTCATTACAGATAAAAGGCTGTCGACTCTGGAGCCTGGGGCCGTGGCAGTGCTCACCGACGGCTGTGGGGTGCCACAATACTGCAACAGCAGGGCCAGCATAGATAGCAGGGAAAGAGATTTGTTCCGGTTCATAGTAATTTCTAATTAATGTAAAATTTTCAGGTTTGCCTGTCTTACAAAATTTAGCTGTTTAAACAGCGCTGGCAAAAATTTTTATTCGGTTTCACTGTTTTTAATTTCCTCCTGGCTGTGCATTGCCTGCAAGCCTGTTTTCTGCCTCTAGGATTGAAATGCCTAGACAAGATATAAAAAATAGCGTTCCAGTTATTGCTATTGAATTCAATGCACACGAATCAGCATTATCTACATAAAACTTGCCTTCCAGCTTTGCACTGTAGGTACAGCCACACTGCTACCCCGGGCTTGAACCACCCACCAGCAAAGCCGGGAAGCTTCCTGCACCTCCTCCGATTCCGAAGAAGTGAAGCGTTTTATAGCTAAGTAATGGGACAGAATTATTTTACACCTAATTAGCTCGTTTTGTCATCCCGACGTAGGAGGGATCTTTCCAATAAAATGGCTATTAAGGAGCTTCATGCAGGGAAAGATCCCGCAGCGGCGGACCGCTTCAAAATTATAAAGGGTTCGCCTGAGCGTTAAAATCCATCGCTGATTAGCTTATTATTCATAGAAATTAAATTGGAAGAACACTAAGCACTTAATTGATATTGCAGGAATAGAGTCTCTTCTGTTCCTATATTTTGAAAGCTGACGAACTGTACAACTCGCCGATAAAGCCCTGGAGAAGAGAACGGAGCTTCCTCCTGTGCCTAAACGGGCAGAGCAAAAGCCTTAGGTATTAGCAATAAAACAGCATAAACAACAATGTTAGGCAACGTTTATTATATACCAGAATATCAGGCAAATTTCCTTTTCCCTTCTTTTCCAGGAAAGTAAACTGTAATCTGTAAATAATATAGGAAAAGAAAATTACTTTAATGCGGGAGTTACATCGAATTAAATATTGCGCTACCTTTAAGAAGAGTGATAGTACTCGCAAAAAGTTGTAAAACCTTTTGTAACAAATCATGATGAATACTGCACTTTGTTGCTTTAGTTCTTCTATTTTAGCGCAAACCACCCCAGGCTCCAGAAGGCACAAAAGCTCGGTTAATGTGCCTGGGCAGCTAAAAGTAATGGGCTTGAAAGAAATTTTTTTAGATAAATAATAGTAACAGCAAATACAGTATGCTCTTATTAGGGATAAATCTCGGCACCTCTTCAATTAAAGTATCGGTAGTAGATGCCCAAACCCAGCAGCCTTTGGTCGCTGTGCAGTACCCTGAACAGGAAACAGATATTCTTTCTCCCGAAGCAGGCTGGGCGGAGCAGGCACCCGGCGAATGGTGGGAGCATGTACAGAAAGCTGTTTTACGCGCCCACGCAAGCGGAAAATATACCCCTGCTGATATTGGTGCCATAGGCATCGCTTACCAAATGCATGGTTTGGTGGTAGTAGATAAAAACCAGCAGGTGCTCCGGAATTCTATTATCTGGTGCGACAGTCGGGCGGTTGAAATAGGGAACAAAGCCTTTACTGCTATCGGGAAGGAGCAAAGCCTTTCGCACCTGCTCAACTCTCCCGGAAATTTTACTGCCTCCAAGCTGGCCTGGATTAAGGCTCATGAACCGGAGGTTTACAGTAAAATTGATAAAATTATGCTGCCCGGCGATTTCATTGCCATGAAACTTACCGGTGAAATTACCACCAGTGTATCGGCACTTTCGGAGGGCATCTTCTGGGACTTTCTCGAAAACCAGGTTTCGGAAGATGTTCTTGCTTACTTCCAGTTCGAGAAAAGCTTTATTCCACCGCTTAAACCTGTATTTTCGGAACATGGCGGGTTGAAAAAAAAGGTGGCAGATGCCTTAGGCTTAAAAGCCGGCATTCCTGTAGCCTATAAATCGGGCGACCAGCCAAACAACGCCTTATCTTTAAATGTGCTTGAACCGGGCGAGGTGGCTGCCACTGCCGGCACCTCCGGCGTAATTTATGGCATAAGTAATCAACTGGTTTACGACCCGCAGTCTCGGATTAATACCTTTGCCCATGTAAACCATACCGATGAACAGAAGCGCCTGGGTGTACTCCTATGCATTAATGGTACCGGCAGCCTGAACCGCTGGACCAAAAACCTGTTTGGCTCCCACATTAGCTACCCCGAAATGAACCACGAAGGACAGCAGGTAGCGGTTGGAAGCAATGGTTTAAAGGTGCTTCCTTTTGGGAATGGCGCAGAGCGTATGCTGAATAATAAACTTATTGGCACTCATTTCCACCATATTGACTTGAATCTCCATTCCCGAAAGCATATATTTAGGGCCGTTCAGGAAGGGATAGCCTTTGCATTTCGGTATGGGCTGGATATTATGCGCGAAAGCGGTATGCACCCGAAGGTCATCCGCGCCGGAAAATCAAACCTGTTTTTAAGCGACCTCTTTACTGAAGCTTTTGTAAATGCCACACAGGTTCCGGTTGAACTATACCTGAATGATGGCAGCGTAGGAGCCGCTTTGGGAGCAGGCATAGGCGTAAAAACCTTTGGTTCCGAAAAAGAAGCATTTGTTAACAGTAAATCTTTGCAACTAATTGAGCCGAAAGCAGCATCGCAATATGAGGCTGTATACCAGGAGTGGAAAAAACTACTGGAATCACACCTAAATCAGAATTAATTTTTTAATTATATTACAAAATAAAATCAGGCACATGTCTAAGATATTGTTAGGAGACAAAGAGTTCTTCAAAGGAGTAGATAGTGTAAAGTATGAGGGGCCGGAATCGGACAACCCGCTTGCCTACCGATGGTACGATGAGAATAAAATAGTTGCAGGCAAAAGCCTGAAAGAGCATTTACGCTTTGCCGTAGCCTACTGGCACTCCTTTACCGGTAATGGCACCGACCCTTTCGGTGAACCTACCCACCTCTTTCCCTGGGATGAAAAGAAAGATCCGATAGCTCGGGCGAAAGATAAAATGGACGCCGCCTTTGAGTTTATTACTAAATTGAACCTCCCTTACTACTGCTTCCATGATGTTGACGTAGTAGACTACGGCAACGACATAAAAGAAAATGAAAAAAGGCTGCAAACGATGGTAGAATATGCCAGCCAGAAGCAAACCGAAAGTGGGGTAAAGTTATTGTGGGGTACTTCAAACCTTTTCTCCCACCGCCGCTATATGAATGGCGCCGCCACTAACCCCGATTTTCATGTGCTGTCGCATGCTGCTGCCCAGGTAAAAATAGCCCTCGATGCCACCATTGCATTAGCTGGTGAGAATTACGTGTTCTGGGGTGGACGAGAAGGCTATATGAGCCTGTTGAATACAAACATGAAAAGAGAGCAGGAGCATTTTGCCCGCTTTCTGCACACGGCCAAAGATTATGCCCGCAGCCAGGGCTTTAAAGGCACCTTTTTTATTGAGCCTAAACCCGCAGAGCCAACCAAGCACCAGTATGATTACGATGCTGCTACGGTTATTGGCTTTCTCCGCCAGTACGAGCTGCTCGAGGATTTTAAGCTGAACATAGAGGTAAACCATGCTACCCTGGCGGGCCACACCTTTCAGCACGAGCTCCAGGTGGCGGCCGACGCAGGTGCCCTGGGCTCCATCGATGCCAACCGGGGTGATTACCAGAACGGCTGGGATACCGACCAGTTCCCGAACAATATTAACGAAGTTACAGAAGCCATGCTGGTTTTCCTGGAAGCAGGCGGCCTGCAGGGAGGTGGCGTAAACTTCGATGCAAAAATCAGGAGAAACTCTACCGACCCCAAAGATCTCTTCTATGCCCATATTGGGGGCGCCGATATTTTTGCAAGAGCGCTAATTACCGCAGACAAGATTCTGCAGAACGCTGAGTACCTAAAGATTCGTAAGGACCGCTATGCTTCCTTTGACTCCGGTAAGGGAAAAGCCTTTGAAGAAGGAAAGCTATCGCTGCAGGACCTGATGACTTATGCCGTTGAAAAGGGCGAGCCGGCCACCATTAGCGGACGCCAGGAATATCTTGAAAACCTAATAAACCGATATATTTAATAATTGTGCCTTAACCATCTGATATTAAAAAGAATAGTATGAATAACAACCAAACCAGTTCGAAGGATCAGAACCTTCCTTACATCATTAGCATAACTCTTGCGGCTACGCTGGGAGGCCTGCTGTTTGGGTACGATACTGCTGTGATTTCCGGAGCAATTGGTTCCCTGACAACTTATTTCGATTTAAATGATCTCCAAAAGGGCTGGGCAGCTTCCAGCGCACTGGTAGGTTGCGTAATAGGCGCATCTATGGCTGGCTGGATTGCCGACAGGTTTGGCCGTAAGCCGGGTCTTCTTGCTGCCGCTATATTATTTACTATTTCCGCCGTAGGCTCTGCCATTCCCGATGCTTTTACCACCTTTATTATTTTCCGTATTGTTGGAGGGGTGGGTGTAGGTATTGCCTCCATGCTCTCGCCCATGTACATTGCCGAAATAGCCCCTGAGCACCTGCGCGGCAGGCTGGTATCTTTAAACCAGTTTGCTATTGTACTGGGGATTTTAGTGGTTTACTTCGTGAACTACTGGATAGCCGGACAAGGCGATACCGACTGGCAGGTAAATACCGGCTGGCGCTGGATGTTTGGCAGCGAAACCATTCCTGCCGCACTGTTCTTCCTGCTTATGGTATTTGTACCCCGTAGCCCTCGCTGGTTAATGCTCGTGGGCCAGGAACAAAAGGCCGACACGGTGCTTACCAAAATCATGAATGCCCAGTATGCTAAAAAAGCGCTGGCAGAAATTAAAGCCTCTCTGCACCGCGACATGAACAAGCCAAAGGTCAAAATCATTGGTCAGGGCTTTGGCTGGGTGGTTTTCATTGGCATTATGCTTAGTATATTCCAGCAAATTACAGGCATTAACGTTATTTTATATTATGCCCCTGAAATATTCAGCCAGTTAGGGGGCGGCTCTACAGATACTGCTTTATTGCAAACTGTTGTGGTAGGGGCCGTAAACATGCTCTTTACCATTGTGGCCATTCTTACGGTAGATAGCCTTGGCAGAAAGCCATTGATGATTTACGGTGCGCTTGGCATGGGTATTTGTATTACAGCCGTAGGGATTACAGCTTATCTGCAGATTACCGATGCCTGGATTCTTATATTTATGTTAGGCTACATTGCCAGCTTCGCCCTTTCGCTCGGGCCGGTGGTATGGGTACTTCTTTCTGAAATGTTCCCGAACCAGATTAGAGGAAAGGCCATGGCCATTGCTGTGGCTGCTCAGTGGATTTCGAACTTCCTGGTGAGCCAGACTTTCCCGATGATGATGGGCAACTCTTACCTGATGGATAACTTCCACGGAGGCTTTCCTTTCTGGGTATACGGGGCAATGTGTGCCGTAACCATCTGGTTCGTATGGAAGTACGTTCCGGAAACCAAAGGCAGAAAACTGGAAGATATGGAAGAGCTCTGGAGAAAGAATTCAGACGTTGTACCGGAGGAAGCTCCTGTGGCCACCCAAAGCAGCAAATTCTAAAACGACCTGTCTTCTTCACAACTCAAAAAATACATCCCTGGCTTAAACTCCAGGGATGTATTTTTATTTTAAATGCAAATGCAAACCCCTGCCCGCTACTCCGGAAACAGATACTTATTTTATTGAGAACTTATAAACAGTTTGGCTTTGGTAAACCTCTCCGGGCCGGAGCTCCACAGAAGGAAACGATGGCTGGTTTGGAGCGTCCGGAAAATGCTCTGTTTCGAGGCACAATCCAGCATGAGGAAAATAGTTTACACTTCCTTTTCCCTCTATTTTCCGGCTCAAGAAGTTGCCAGTATAAAATTGAATTCCTGGCTCTGTAGTAAATACTTCCATAAACCTGGAGCTATCCGGCTCAAATACACTTGCCGCAAACTTCAACCCTCCGGCTTCTCCATTCAGTACAAAGCAGTGGTCAAATCCTTTGCCATAGCTAAGCTGCTCATGTTCTGTTTTCATTTTTGGACCGATTGCTTCCCTGGCTCTAAAATCAAAGGGCGTGCCTTCGACCGGCTGCAGCCTGCCTTTTGGAATCATGGAAGAATCAACAGGAACAAATTTATCGGCATTGAGCAAGAGTTCATGCTCAAGAATACTCTTTCCCCTATTTCCGGACAGGTTAAAATAGGAGTGGTTCGTTAAATTAACGATAGTTGCTTTGTCTGTTTCTGCCGAATAAGAAATCTGCAGCTCATTTTTATTGGTAAGCATATAAAACACATTTACCCGCAGCCTTCCCGGGTATCCTTCTTCACCATCTTCGCTAACATAATAGAGGCTTAGCCCTACCCCATCATCCTCATACACTTCCTCCGCCAACCACAAAGCTTTATCGAAGCCTCTGTCGCCGCCATGTAAGTGGTGGGGGCCATTGTTTGTGGCCAGGGTATATTCTTTACCATCCAGCGTAAACTTCCCTTTGGCAATCCGATTCCCAAAGCGCCCGATAATTGCCCCAAAATACACAGACTCTTCCTGATAGGTTTTTGCCAGATAATCTTCAAGCGAATCAAGGCCGAGCACAACATCTTCAAACTTCCCTTCTTTATCAGGCACCATAACTGACACTACAATGCCGCCATAGTTGGTTATTTTTACCTTTAGGCCATTTGCGTTACAAAGGGTAAAAAGATTTACGGGAACGCCATTGGCTAACTTACCAAACGATTGTTTTTCTATTTTCACCTGATTTTTTTTGGTTGTTATTATTTCATTTGGTTGCTTGCAGCCCTCACACAGCTATTCGCCGGAAAACAGCCTGTTAACAGACGTTCAAAAGCGGCACCGCTTTACAAAACCAAAAATTATTAAGCACCTGACTCCTTTCCTGGCAATCACCATTTTTGATGTACATCGGGCTTAATGTATTGGTCGTACACCCGCTCTACGCCCTCCATTTGTTCTTTTGTGAGGGCAGGTAATTCGGCCGCCTTACGGTTGGAGCTTAGCTGCTCCTGCTTAGATGCTCCCGGAATTACCGTACTTATTTCGTCGAACATCAGAATCCAGCGGATGGCCCAGGCCGACAGGGGTTCCTGACCCGGAAAAAGCTTTTTAAGTTCTTCGACTGCCTCCAGACCCAGGTCAAAATCTACGCCTGAAAAAGTTTCTCCTTTGTCGAAAGCTTCTCCGTTGCGGTTAAAGTTTCGGTGATCTCCGGGTCCAAAAGAGGTTTCTTTATTCATTTTTCCGGTAAGCAGGCCGCTTGCCAAAGGTACACGTGCAATAATGCCACAGTTGTTTTCCCTGGCCTTCGCAAAAAACTGCTCACGCGGTTTTAGCCTGAACATATTAAAAATCACCTGAATGGTTGCTACATTAGGATATTGCATGGCCATGAGCGCTTCATCCACTAACTCTACGCTTACTCCCATATTCAGGATTTTACCCTGCTCCTTCAGCCGCTCAAAAGCCTCAAAAATTTCGGGACGCCTGTACACTTCCGTGGGCGGACAATGCAGCTGAATAAGATCAATCGTTTCAAGCCCCATGCTTTGAAGGCTTTCCTCCACATATTTTGTTAAACGTTCCGGTGTATAGCCTTCTGCAGTGTGTGGCTGAATCTGCCTTCCGCACTTGGTCGCCACGTATACTCTTTCCCTCCGGCTTTTAACCACCCGGGCTACGGCTGCTTCGCTTTGCCCTTCGCTGTAAACATCTGCCGTATCAATGAAATTTATGCCTCCATCAATTGCTGTATTAATAATCCGCTCTGCATTCTGCTCATTAAAGGGGGCCCCCCAGCCTCCTCCGACCTGCCAGGTACCCAAAGAAACTTCCGATATGTTAAATCCTGTTTTGCCGAGTGTTCTGTATTGCATAATAAAATGTTTTAAGTAGTGGGACAGATTTAATTCTATCTTAATAGTCAGCCTTGTCATCCTGAGGAACGAAGCGGTCCGCCGCTGCGGGATCTTTCGTTGTAGGAAGCTCCTTAAGAGCCATTTTATTGGAAAGCTCCCTCCTGCGTCGGGATGACAATGAAACTTTTTTTCTTCAATTTAAATCTGTCTTACTACTTATATGAAAATTTTATACCTTTTGTAAATGATATCCCCTAGCAGAGGCAAACTATGGACCCCCATTTTGCCTTGTTTAGGATTAAAAAGGGCAGCCATATAGTGCTAAAAAAAATAAATTCCACTTCAAAAATCAGTAATATAATACAAAGGCTCCTTCATTTCGGAAGGAGGTGAAGCAGGAAAAGCGCAGCTTTTGAAAAAATAAGATTCCCAGGTCAGCACCTGCTCTATGCTACACTCCCTGATATAAGTAAACAAAGGGCTTATCTGTTTGTCTCACTTGCTCCCATACCTCCTTTGAACCTGGAAAAGTGCCGCAGGCTTGCCTGAATACCTGCTTATGCCCTAGGAGGATTAAAAATAAACATTACAAAATCAACATAAAAAAACCGCTGCTCAAAAAGCAGCGGCAGGCTTATACTTATTTTATAAAAAAAATAGTGTGTGAAATTTCAGTCTCCTATAAAATCTCAGTCCTTAGAATAGTAATAGTATTCATTATTAACGCTAAGCAAAAATGCGCTCTTTTTAAGAATTGCCTTCAATTCTTTATCGCTCTTTACCTCTTCTTTGCTAAAAGCTTTACTGAAGATTAACTCCTCCTGCTGGTTAAAAACATTTACAACAACCTTTTCGCTAAAAAAGAAGGGATCTTCCACATCAAAGTCGTAATCAAACTCTTCGTTGCCGGCCGGGCCGTTAGTTTCAGCGGCTGTGGTATCGGCCAGGGAGGCCTTGCTCAGACTATTATCGCCAAGGCTAAGAGCCTGGACAGTGAAAGGGTTGCTTACAAGCATAAAAGCTACAAAAAGAAAGCTGATTCCGAAGGTTTTAGTCAGGGTTTTCATATTAATTTATATTAAAAGTTTTTAAATACATGCTAAAAATTTATGTTCTATCATCTTATTTCCAAAGGCTGTGCCACTAATGAAAAAGGCCCTTTAAATGCTATTACCGCCTTTTGCCTTTTTTAAAGTGTTCGCTTTCGAACACCTCTGTTCGCTGGTGTACAACTTTTTCCGGCTTGTGCCAAGTCCTCTGCTTCAGCTTTGCGATAGTACTGTAATGATGCAGAAACATAGGCTGGTGTTGCATGCCTTTATCTTGTCTTTCTTCTGTTTATGACAAATGGTGAATAGCAAAGAAGAATGGTACAAACAGAGGATAATAAACTTCAGCCTCCACCAGGGTTTCTTTTTGGCGCTACAGACAGTATTAAAGAACCTGTCAGTCAAAAAAGATTGACCATGAGCAAAAAAATGTTATGCAGAGGTACGAAGAAAAAGGTGTCTTCTGCAATTTAAAAGAAGAGTGGCTAGCAGAAAACTGCTAATGGTAAGTGCGAAAGTTATTCAATAGAAACAGTTCAGCAGTACAGCCAGGAAGCTACAGGAGAGATTATTTAAATAGAGTTTAGCTTTCAGTTTTAGTATATTGCTGAATTTTCAGCAAATATAAATTTTAAGCAGTTTCTAAGCTTTTTATTATCCTGTACTGTTGCGAAGGGCACATTCCTATTCATTGGTGGGCATTTCTGCACCGAAATCAGCAATAGCTATGTTACCTTCCCCAATCTCCATATCATAACCCATAAAATATTAGTCAAGGAAAATGAGCGCCACTTCTGCTGACTTACAATCCGGGCTCTTAGCCGAATCGCTGCCTGAGCATTCTTCTGATGGCTATCAGGCTATTTACGTACCAAAGTTGGGCTGGCGAAAAAGTTGTTACTCCTGCAAAAAGCCCAGCGACAAAAAGCCAATGAAGGGTGGGGGCAAGAAATTTCACCGGCCTCTCTTTCCCGACTTCAAAAAAATTAACATTGAAAATCCAATCCTTTGGCCAGGGAAGTTTAACTTCGCTGCAATGAAACGTCTTATTACTCTTTTCCTTTGCCTCCTGGCTGGTCTTACCGCCTATCCGCAAGCGGATACCACGCAGCAGGTGATTAACGGCCGAAAAAACAGCTCTGCGCAGGAAGAAAAGCCCTATGTTATCATGATTTCGGCTGATGGATTTCGACATGACTATGCCGAAAAGTATGGGGCGTACAACCTCTTAAACCTGAGCAGCCAGGGAATACAGGCCGAATCCATGATTCCTTCTTTCCCGTCTAAAACCTTTCCAAACCATTATACGCTGGTTACCGGTCTCTATCCGGCACATCATGGGCTGGTTAGCAATAGTTTTTATGACTCTAAGCGACAGGAGTTTTATTCCATTGGCCAGCGCGACAAGGTGCAGGACGGCAGCTGGTATGGAGGCGTTCCTTTGTGGGTACTGGCAGAGCAGCAGCAAATGTTAACCGCAAGCTTTTACTGGGTAGGCTCTGAAGCCCCCATCAAAGGCATTCTTCCCACCTACTATTATAAGTACAACGAAGAGATTCTAATAAGCCGGCGCATTCAGGCGGTGGTCGACTGGCTCAATCTGCCCGAAGAGCAACGCCCTCATTTCATCACCTTCTATTTTCCGGAAGTAGACCATAGAGGACATCATTTCGGGCCGGATGCGGAGGAAACCAAAGAAGCTGTGCAATATGTAGATTACTGGACGAAAAAGCTGACCGAAGCAGTTGCCGCCACTGGCCTGCCTGTTAACTTTATTTTCGTATCTGACCATGGCATGACAGAAGTAGACAGCAGGCAGACTTTATCTGTACCTGTTGGCATTAACCCGGCTAAATTTACCATGGTAAAAGGAGATGTGATGGTGGAGCTGCATGCCAAAAACGAAAAACACATACGGAAGCTGTATGAGAAGCTGAAGAAGAAAGAAAAAGGCTTTACTACCTACTTAAAAACAGAAATGCCCGAACACCTCCATTATGGAGCAAAAGACGACTCCCTGAATCGCATCGGGGATATTTTGCTCCTGGCAGAGCACCCAAAAGTTTTTAACTTTTCCAGCCGACCCCCTGCACCAGGGCACCATGGCTACGATCCGGCAAAGGTTAAAGACATGCATGCTGTTTTTTATGCCTGGGGCCCGGCTTTTAAGGAACACCTGAAGGTTAGCTCTTTCGAAAACGTGCATGTATATCCATTGGTCGCCCAAATTCTTGGCCTGCCTTATACCCACCCTATTGACGGAAGCGCTAACCTGGCAAACCTCATACTGAAGGAAAGGGAAGCAGTGGAGCAGGAATAGGAAGAAAAACCTTCGGAAAACCCTGTTGAGCTTGTGCAAGGTGGCACCAGGCAGGATCATTTCAGAAAGAAACACTTCCTGGTGCTTCGCCAAATTAATAAGTAGAAAGTAAAATTAGGGAGAAAAGTTAAAGGGTTCGCATGACCATAGACTACTGGACATTTTTCCTAAGAAGCGTCAGGTACTTCTTTGGGGATAGCGCAAGCGTTAGACCGCGCCACGTAGGCTCGGGCTTTATATTAGGAGGCTTCCAGCCTGTGATTATCCTTAGGCCGGAGGCCTGAAATATACCAGCACGAGTCTACGCGACCCGGCGGGACATTCGCGCTATCACTGTAACTGAAAATGTTCAGTAGTATGATATGAGCATTAAAATCCTTCTCTGCTTAGCGTAGTATTCATAGAAATTAAACTGGAAGAACAGCAGTATAGGCCCTGGCGGTTTTACCATGGAAACCTTCCTGCTTAAAATTAATGCCAGAATTTTTAATCTTCCTTTTTGCCGCTGAAATGGCCAATAACCTGGCCCCTACTGGCCCTGATTATTGAGCCTTCTGCACTGTTAAAATGGATGGCAACTCCTTTTGCACTCCCCAAAATCAACAATCCTATTTTCTTCCGGAAAAAAGAATTGCATCCCCACCAGAAGCCATTACCCGCTTCCCACTAATTTATCCCGTAAGGGTTGGCTTCCTTTTTTTCGGTGCAGCCTTTTTCTTTCCACTGGCAGGATTCCCCCGGTCGATCCGGTAAAAACCAAATTTACGCTAAGGGGTGGGGCGGTACATTTTGGGGTTCCACTCCTTAAACTTCATCTGGTTTATCCCAATTCTGGCGGGAAGGAAAAACAACAGCTTTTTCCTTCTTCCCTTCGGTTCCCTGCCCAAGGGGCTTCCCGTCGTCTTTGCCGGCCCCTCTCCGGGATATGGATTCGGCCTCAATAAAAATTCGTTTAACCTCCGGATGGGCCGCACGAATATTCCGCTCCAGGCGATCTACCACCGCTTCGATTTGGGCAGCAGTGAGTTCCGGCTCAAACTGCACGTTTACTGCTAAAAGAATTTCCTCAGGACCAAGATGCATGGTTAAAGGATCCTGAATTTTCGACACTGCCTCGTCTTCCTGCATGATCTTTTTCAGGTTTTGGAAAACTTCAGGGCTGGCCCCTTCGCCAATTAACAGGCCTTTACTCTCATAGGCCAGGAAAACAGACACCGTACCCAACAGCACCCCAATGAACACCGAAGCGCCTCCGTCGAAATAGGGGTTATTAAATTCATGCCCCAGGTATACCCCCAGAAAGGCGACTACAATTCCGAGCAATGCCGCAGAATCTTCAAAAATTACTACAAAAACGCCTGGATCTTTACTTGCCCGCAGGCGCTTGAAAAATCCGAGTTTCGCTTTTTGCTTTTTAAGTTCTTTATAAGCTACGTACCAGGCGGCACTTTCTAAAACAAAGGCCAGCCCCAACACCACATAACTCCACAAGGGGTCGGAAATGGGCTCCGGATGGCGAAGGTGCATAATTCCTTCGTAGATAGACATGCCACCCCCCAGGGCAAAAAGTAAAATAGCGACTATTAGCGACCAGAAATAAAGCTCCTTTCCATGACCAAACGGATGCTGAGCATCGGCAGGCTTGCTACTCTTCCTGATTCCCAGCAACAAGAGCGCCTGGTTGCCTGTATCCACCACCGAATGAATCCCTTCTGATAACATAGCCGAACTCCCGGTAAAATAAGCGGCTACAAATTTTGAAATTGCTACCCCAAGGTTTGCGGCCAAGGCTCCATATATTGCTAGTTTAGATGAATTTGCTTCCATTTATCTCCAGTTTTCTACTTTAAAAAGCTTCCCCTCTCCTTCTTAAGAACGAACCTTTTCTTTTACTTCTTTATGTATTTTATCATCCCGTTGTGTCCTCAGGTTAGGGTTTGGCAACTCCCTCACCGGCTGAATAACCAAATCTTCTATTTTCCAGTCAAGATTTTTAGCTTTCAGTAAAAGCTGCTCCAGTTTTTCGACTAAATTGGTTTCAGTGGCAGGAACTACGAACATATCGCCGAAAAATACCATTCCATGCTCCCGCATCCTTACCCGCACATCTTTTACCCAGTCTTCTTTTCTGGCCAGTCTAATCAATTCCTCTACTAATGGATGTACTTCCTTGTTATTATAGGTTTTAGGAATTTCCTCCATTAAATCTTTCATCGCTCCCTTTGTTCGGGCAACTCCATCTTTTACCACACTTAACGAAATAAAAATAGCAGCTACCGCATCGGCCCACCAAAGCCCAAATCCAATGCCGATAATGCCTACAATGGCCGCTAAACCCGTCATCCAGTCTGCCTTCTGCGCCTCCGCGTCTACCTGAAGCACCTTTATATGAAGCTTTCTGGCATACGGAAGTTTTTTAGCCCCCAGGATCATAGAAGGAACCACACTGTAAAGCAAAACAAGAATCATGATCCAGCCCATCCAGATTACTTTCCCAAATAGAGTAATACTTCCAATGGTAGGATGTTCCGCCTTTACCAAACTCATCAGAGAATCATAAAGCACATACAGACCCAGCGAAAGCAATCCTATAGAGCCTGCAATAAAGGCTACAGTAAAAGCTTTATGGTATCCATACGGAAAGCTTATATTGGCCTTTTTGTTAAAAAATGCGGCAGCAATCAAAAAGGAAACAGAAGGAAAAAGTCCTACCAAATCCTCAAACCAGGCGGCTTTCATTGCCTGCGACCCCTGCATAACCAGGTACATTACCAAAACCACACTTATAAGATAGACCACCGTTATCCATTCCAGCTTTTTGGCATGCTTAAACTCCTTTTTCAGAAAGGAGGGCAACTCATAGTTGCTCGCTCTTCCAATACTGTTTTTAATATCCTGCTTCATGCAAATATTCCTCTAAAGTCATCAATAAGCTATTTTCTCCTCTGGGTAAAGCAATAACATGCTTTTCAGTATAAATGCTTAGCTGGGATTCTTTACACGGAAACTTACCCAGTTCATGTTCATACACAGCCACCAGCCCATTGTACTGCTCCAGGGAATCGACGAAAACCGGAAGTCCATTTTTCTTTTTTACATAAGCACCAATGGCCGACCCTTTTTTCACGCCCACTTCAAGGTCTTCAATCTTTTCGGGCAAGGTTTCGCCAAGGGTATTGCACACCACTACCTTCACTTTTTTATAGGCCCCCGTCATTCCAACACGCTTTTTCCATGGATTACCAGCAGTAAGCCCTCCCGCCAGCAGTTGTAGTTCATAATTTTCCAGCAGGGGCATTAGCTCCTCTTCTGTACCTTTGACCCATTCCACCCGTGCATCTATCTTTTTTGCAAAGCCTTTAATAATCTCCGCTTCAATTCCCCGCACTTCTCCATTTTCAAGGATAATCCAGGGAGCTGTCTCTATTGCGCCCACCCGTAAGGTATCTCCCCGGGCATTTTCCAGGGAATTCATGGGATCATTCGGGTAAGATTCACATCCTGCAAGGAAGAAGAAAGTGACAAGGGGGATAAGCATGTACATTATTTTCTTTGCAGGAAAAGAATCATAAACAGTTAGAAAACAAATAATTAAAGCGATTAACATGAAAGGTTTTTTTTTCATAAAGGATTCTCTTGCTTTTATAATGCTAAACGATACCTATAATAAGGTACGAGCAGCAGCAGCCTTTGTTTAATAAACAGGTTCTAATAGCTGTTTTTGCTAAACAAAACGCTCCTTAACACCAACTTCAGAATTGTTGAAAGAAGAAGCAATTCAGGAACAAGGTCCTTTTCTTTCAGGATAGGTAAAGAGGAAACAATCACTAAGGAACTTTATTTATTAAAGGAAAGCATTAGTAGAATTTCACAGAAAACCTTATTAAAAAGTAGCCTTTATGGCCTTTACTATAGAGCAAGTTAGAAAAAAAAGGAAGCGCTACCGGCTTCTCTATAAACTGGAAGCCGGGCTGGAAACGCCCATGTTTTTGCTGGCCATTCTCTGGCTGGTTTTCCTGATTATTGAACTTACCCAGGGGCTTACCCCAACCCAGGAGCTGCTGGTTACCATCATCTGGGGGTTGTTTATTTTTGAATTTCTCCTGAAGCTTTTCCTTGCTCCCCGAAAGCTGGCCTACCTCAAACAAAACTGGCTTACCCTTATTTCCCTGCTTATTCCGGCCTTCCGAATCTTTCGGCTCGTACAGGCTATTCGCATTCTTCAGGCAAGCCGGGTGGTTTCTACCACAAAAGTGGTGCGGGCCCTCACCTCTACCAAGCGCTTTGTAGGTGAGCTTCAGGAAGCTCAGGGCCCCACTCCCAGCCCTGAAATGGTGGTAGGGGTAATGATTGCCTACAGCGGCCAGGCAGATAGAGACGCCCTGAAATTTTTTGCCTCTCAGCTGGTTCAGGATACAAAAGGAGAGTTTGAAAGCGCCACTGGTATTCGGTGGCTTTTCCACCTGACCGACGCTACGGCACTGGCCTCTGACAGCCCGCACAGACCCTCTGATTTCCTGGACGATGCCAGCCTCCGGATGGGCGAGGGTCCTTATGATGCCATGGTAGTAATAACAGATGTCGGGCTCCTATCGCGCAGGAAAAGAATAGAGGCTGGCCTGGCCTCCTCCATTAGCCGAATTGTAGTTCTGTCGACCCGAAAGTTTACCATGGCCAAAAGAGGACAACCTCAGCGGGCTCTTTCTTCAGAAGCAGTAAGAATAAATGGAGCTACTTTACTACTCCACCTTTTCGGGCACATCAGCGGACTGCCCCACAAAGACACAGGAGAAAGCCAACTGATGATTCCGTTTGCATTCAGGGAAGACCGGACCCACAGCCCTGGTTTTAATACGGAAGAACGTAAAGCGCTTCATAAAAGAGGGGAACGCTTACCCGAAAGAGAGTTTGTGGGGGGAACACTGCTGGAAGGGCTTGTTTTCCATATCCTGATGGCGTTCCGGCACCCGAAAGAACTAATTACTCCCCTGCTGAAAAACGGGGCTCTTTTCCTTTCTCTCTCTCTTCCGGGCTTAGCCACCGCCGCAGTTGCCCCTTCCTTCCTGCTGGTGTTTACAGCGGAAATTTGGGATGTAGGTTTGAATTTAACTAATTTTACAACCGCTATTTATGCCATTGTAAGTGTTTTGGCAGCCAGCGTTTACCTCGTTCAGGTACAAAACCTCTTTCTTCCGCGCAAGGAAAAAAAGATTCTGACGGAGCATTTGGCAGTGGCTAACGTGCTTATATTTATGAGTATTTTTTTGGCTTGTATTGGTTTGTTTATACTGGTTGGCGGACTCATGTTCCTTATCGAAGTATATATTTTCCCGGAAGGGCTGATGAAAACCTGGCCTACCCTGCTGGATACTCCTGAAATTACCTGGGTTCACAGGCTCCGGCTCGCGGCCTTTATCAGCACGATAGGAGTGACCACCGGCGCCCTTGCTGGTGGTTTTGACAGTAAAGTAGTGATCCAGCACCTGGCGTTGTTCCGGAGCAAGCCCTGAAAGTTTTGTACCGGGGGAGCAGCCTGGCTGGAAAAGTGCCTGCTCTAGGGGCCTTCCAATTTACATTTCTATGAATAATAGGCTAAGCAGAGAAGGACTTTAAGGCTCATGCGAACTTTTTTAACTTTTCTCCCTAAGCTGTGTCTGACAAATACCCTTTTATAACCCTGCGCTTCAGGTCTTTTTATCACCATAGCTATGGCTATGCCGGATAGCCGCGGTCTCCTTCAAAAAGAACCTTTGCCCAGGACCCGCAGCGGCGGACCGCAAATTCCCTCTTTTTATTCTCAAAAGCATTTATCAGACACAGCCTAATTTTTAAGCGGTTCGTCGGGAGCGCTTAGCCGCCGCGGTTCTATTTTTTAATTTGGCGCAGCACGAGCTTTTAGCGGAGCGGTCCTGGTACGCGTAGAATCAAAACTATAAGCTTTGTACCAAACCGCCTGAAGGTGATTCAAAAACACAGAACAGCACGCATTGCAAGTTCGCGCCATGTACCGGAAAGAAGAAGCCTGCAATTGTAGTGGTTTAGATGATTTGATAACAGATGCGAGGCTGTAAGCGCTTTACACGCTCGCTATGCTCCTGGTTGTAAAAATGGAAATCATCTCCTACTTCATCATATACTAAAGAGCACGCCATTCTGCGCCTGCTTTCTTTAAAGGAAAAGGATATGACAGGCAAAATTCTGCCGTCTGTAAAAATTTTTCCCTTCTGTAGTCAGCTGTTCTGCTTGTTGCCAGCAAGCTTCCGTCAACAAAGTTTTTGACAAAATAGATTAATACGAAGCGGGTCTCATGCCCTTAATAAAGCGGCGGATGCCTTCTCCATGCATCTTCATAATTTTAAAAGAAATGGCTGCAAAAAGGGTAAGCGTGGTAACATCCATTAAAAACACCCACATGTATTTCATTGGGTTATCTGCCGGAGCAAAGCCAAAGATAAATTTCATGCCGAACCAGGCCGGGTAAACAGCGATATGAGCGGTAGCAGCCAGCCCAATCAGTTCCCGTCGGCCGGCATCATCCACAGCGCCCAGGCCTGCCGCAATGCCAATAATCATGGAGAGCAAAAAACTGCTCATAGCAGAGGAACTAAACTGGGTAAATTTTATACCTGGCTCCATAATTAAGCCTATTACTACGCCTGCGGCCACTATGCAGCAGGTACTTAGCAGCAGCGCATATAGCCCCTGCCGAAAAAAGCGCCATTCCATAATACTACCCCCAAGAGCAGTACTTAGCATGTGGTGATGATAGGGAAGGAAGAGCAAACCTGCAATAATAAGGGGCATGTATGCCTCCCGCATGCCATAGCACAAAAGCAGTGAAGAGAAAAACACTCTTCCCAGCAGGCTTACCGTAATTTTTGAATACTGCCACAGCTCCTCATACACATCGGTAGTGGGCCTGATAATGGGCTCGGTCTCTTTTTCTGGAGGCTCTGAAGCAAAAACAGATTCAGGATGCCGAATGGTAAAGCTGTAAGTTTTAGGGTCATAAAAAGGTGCATCCATCAACGCTTCTATAAACTTCTTTACCTTTGGAGTGGCCGTTTCCACCTCTACCACATCGTGTACAGTAGGGGGTTTGTCTTTCCGCAACGCCTTTGCTTCATACATACTTACCTGGGCAATGTCGGCCTGGAAAGCCATTTCTGCAACTTCTGTCCCCTTCTCTTTTGGCGCCCTTATTGTAATTAAACGCATTCCACTTCTTTAGATGAAAAAATACCTTTGTGAATTAGCTTGTAAAGGGGTAACTATCTGTAAACCGGAATGTTCTTTCTTCTTTACAGAGGAAAAAAACCAGAAAATTACAAAGATAGAAATTCTGCTTTCACAGACTTTTTTCGATAAAATTTTCCCGGCTGCAGGGAGCTTTGCCTCTGCAATTGGTTTGGCCATAATTTTAACCACTCCTTTTTCTGTGAGTTCTCTCTTCAGAAAGCACTGAAGCCGATTCTGCCTAAACTATTATTATGTGCGATAAGTAACCTTCTTCCCATTTTGAAAAGCTTCCCACCCTTCCTTCAGCGCGTAAGGAACAATGAGAAGTGCGGCCACCGGATCGGCCCACCACCAACCCAGGTAACGGACCGCCAGCAAACCTCCCAGCACGGCTATGGTTTGATACAAGCAAACAAAGGTATCTTTGGCGTCGGCCAAAAGTTCTTTGCTTTTCAGCTTTTTGCCATACTTACGCTTATACCAGATTAGAATGGGATTTACCAGCAGGGACACAAGCAGGATTCCCACCCCGAGGGTACTCCAGTCAGGCGTATCCTGGTTGATAAACTTAGTTATTGAGTCATAGGTAATAAAAGCGCTCACGAGCAGGAAAGAAACCGCAATCACATACAGGGTAATTTTTTCTCTCTTCTTCACCCGTTCATCACTGATGTCTTTTAATTCTCCGTGCAGCCGCCACCAGAGGGTACTTGCCGAAATAACTTCAATTACACTGTCGAGTCCCCACCCGATTAAGGCGGCACTGCCGGAAGTAAAGCCGGCGGTTAGGGACACGGCCACTTCAATAGAATCATATACAATATTGTACTTCTGGACTGTTTCAGCCTTATTCAGGTCCTTTTCTCTTTCTTTGTCTGCCATAAGTTTAATTTCTAATCCATTGCCGGCCCTGCTAACTTCTTTTAAAAACCCGGATTTCAGCGGAAGTAAATGGCTGTCATATTTTAACCATGAATTATGGTTGCTTAAAACCCTAGCACGCAAATCGCGGACATTTTCACTTCTTGTAGGTTAATAGTCTTAGCGCATTAAACACAACAAACAGGGCCGAACCATAATGAATTAACACGGCACCGATACCGGAAAAGTTAAAATATGGTAAGCAAAACAGGAAAACGGTAATTCCAAGGCTTATCCACAAATTTTGCTTAGTGACGACTTTTTCGTTTTCCTTATTTTACCACCAGTTAAGCAGGCCGGAAACGATAGAGTCTGACTTCCTTGATGATTTTAATTTCCGCTACACTGCTATCATCAATGGCTGTAGTGTAGCGGAAAGGACACGATGCTTTGCCGGAATCCCATTTCACTCTCCGCATTCTTTTAAAGTGAAAGCATCTTTTCCCAGCCGCTTATTTACCAGTGTTTAGCGAAAGAATCCCTCAAGAATATCACCTACATAAAAGGCCAGCAAAGCAGCCAGTCCTCCTAATAAAACCGTTTCTACGACGCCCCGCAGGATGTTCTGTTCTGTTACCTTGCTTTTTAAGGCGCCAATGATGGCCAGCGAAATGCCTGTGAGAATACAGGAATAGAGGAAAAGCGAACTCTCCTCAGGATTTCCGCCACTAATCAGGTAGGAGAGCAGTGGGATTGCCCCTACAACTACAAAGCTAAGGAAAGTAAAGGATGCAGTTTTAAGAGGTGTTTTTTCATCCTTGGTCATCTCCAGCTCCTCTTTCATCATGGTATCTACCCACACATCTTTATTTGCCGTAATTACCTGAACTACCTGCTCCAGCAGCTCCCCTTTAAAACCTTTGGCAGCATAAATTTCTCTCACCTCTTCAATTTCCTTTTCCCGGAGGTGTTCTATTTCCCAGTATTCAGTTGCCTTGTGTTTTTCATAGGTATCTCTTTCGGCTTTTGTAGAAAAGAAACTGCCAACAGACATGGAAAATCCATCGGCAATGAGATTGGCCATGCCAAGTATGATGACTATGGTAATACTTAAATTGGCTCCTTCGGCACCGGCCACCACGGCAAAGGTAGTAATGGCCCCATCGATGCCTCCGTAAACAAATTCAGCTATGTAGTCTTTGTTAAAGAAAAGAATTTTTCCCTGGGAATGAAGGTTGGCTTCAATCATAATATCTTCTTTTATTCGGGTCCGTGCGGTTTTCTTCCTTTTTCTAATTCAATAGGTCCGAGTTTTACAGTCACATCTTTTGCATATCGTTTCCCTTTAATTTCATCGTGCCGTGGAAAACGGGGAGCGGGTATGCTTACTTCTATCTCGTATTCACCGGATTCAGCAATGTGGAAATTATAGCCGTAGTGGTGTAGAAAAGGGTGCCAAAAAAAGGGGAAGTCGCCCTCCTCTACTACATTGCCATCCTTCAAAATCCGGGCATGTATCTGTAGTCCAGGGATAAAGCGCTTGTCATGCTTATCACGCACCACTATTTCCAGGTGGGTATTTTTTTGCTCTTCCGGAACATGCCACTGCAGTTTATCTCCGGAAAGCTGGTAAGTTCCTTCTGCTTCTTCACTGGCAATGGAAATAAGATAATCGTCTACTTCCGTTTCTACATGATTATCCATTTGCTTCATCAGGTCTAAAGCAGCAGAGTAAGCATCTCCCTGTCCGTTTGCCAGCGCAAGCTTTTTCTCATTCTTTTTGATCTCCATTTTTGTTCTTTTTTATTTACAAACAGCTAAACGGAGATTCTGTTTTCTTTCTTTTAAATCATGGGAGTGTGGGTATGGGCCAGTAACGTTCTGAAATAAACCTGCCCCTGATAGTTACCCCTAAAACAAGTAATTATTAGTAAATTATCTTTTCACTAAATGCCTGATATTTCCTTTTTAAGTAAAGCTATCCCATCCCCACAGAGAATCCGAAAGAATAAGTGACAGATGCGATAAACCGGCCCAGCCGGAGCATCAAACGCTATTAATAAAAAGAAGGCAGGCTTTAATTCTATTTATAACAGGGGAAGGATTACAATTGAAGGGATAAAGAATAACTTTTGCGGCAGGACCTAAAACAAAAAAAGCCCTTCAGATTACTCTAAAGGGCTTTTGTAGTAGCGGGAACAGGACTCGAACCTGTGACCTTCGGGTTATGAGCCCGACGAGCTACCAACTGCTCCATCCCGCGATATATCATTTCTTATATCAATTCGACTCTCCTATCGAACAAGTTCGGCTTAAAATAAGTTTATCTTTTCAAATTTTATTTAGCGCTTTTGCCGCTAATGGGATTACAAAAGTAGGGAAGCTTTAGAAAATCAAATACCTTTGGAAAAAAAATAGATAAAGATGACAGCCAACGACGCCACCGACAATACCAATTTGAATGATAATGCCGACCAGTTTCGAAAAACCATAAAGCAGGCTTTGTAAGCATTATTGGCAAACCCAATGTAGGGAAATCCACCCTCATGAACCAGATGGTGGGCGAAAGGCTCTCTATTATTACCTGCAAAGCGCAAACCACCCGACACCGGATTATGGGCATCATCAATGGAGAAGATTTCCAGATCGTCTATTCCGATACCCCGGCATTATCAGCCCAAATACGAGCTTCACCGCTCTATGATGCGCTTTGTCACACGCTTCCCTGGAAGATGCCGATGTTATCCTTTTTGTTACCGACCTCTTCGAAGAGTACGACGAGGACGATGTTATTCAAAAGCTGCAGCATGTACAGGTACCTGTTCTGCTCCTTATTAATAAAATAGATTTGGCTAAAGAAGGCGACCTGGAGCAAAAAATCCAGTACTGGCAGGAGCGCATGCCCGGCCGGAAGGTTATTCCTATCTCGGCTTTACATAACCAGCATATTGGCGAGGTATTCGACCTGGTACTGGAAAGTATGCCCCAACACCCGCCTTACTTCCCGAAAGACGAAATGAGCGATAAGCCTGAACGTTTCTTTGCTGCAGAAATTATTCGCGAAAAGATATTCCTGAACTACAAAAAAGAAGTACCCTACAGCACCGAAGTAGCCATTATGGAGTTCCGGGAAGATGAAACCATCATCCGCATGCGGGCCGAGATTTACGTTGAGCGACGCACCCAAAAGGGTATTATTATAGGCAAGGGAGGCGAAGCGCTCAAAAAAGTAGGCATACAGGCCCGCCAGACAATGGAAGAGTTTTTTGGCAAACAGGTACACCTCGAAACCTTTGTTAAAATTCAACCCGACTGGCGAAAGCACAACACCCAGCTTAATCGGTTTGGCTATAATAGCTAGCACTTCGCCAAATTAAAAATTGGAACCGCGGTGGCTAGGAGCCCCCGGCGGACCACTTAAAAATTAGGGAGAAAAGTTAAAAGGGTTCGCATGAGTGTTAAAATCCTTCTCTGCTTAGCCTATTATTTATAGAAATTAAATTGGAAGAATACCAGAGAAGCGCCCGCAGTTGCAGAAAATGTAAAGCTGCTGCAACTGCGGGCACCAGGAACTCAGGCAGCATTTCATATTTACCGGCAGTCAGGTAGAGGTTCACTTCTAAAGCAGAAGGAAACAGGAACTCAGCTTTATAAAAAGCTTTCGCAAGCCTCCTTTGCCTGTAGCGCTATTATGAATAAAAAAAGGATTACTTTTGCAAAAATTAAACATTTGAGTAGGAGAAAAAATATAAAATGAAGAGCGTACTCAGGACGCACTACTCAAGACTCAAGACTAAAAATGGCAAATATTGTAGCAATTGTAGGCAGACCGAATGTGGGGAAATCAACCCTTTTTAACCGATTAGTGGAAAGACGGCAGGCCATTATGGATGATGAACCTGGCGTAACCCGCGACCGGCACTACGGACATGGCGAATGGATAGGTAAATACTTTACTGTAATTGATACCGGAGGATATGTGGTAGGCTCCGACGATGTGTTTGAAGATGCTATTCGCCGACAGGTAAAAATTGCTGTTGACGAAGCATCGGTTATTCTTTTTATGGTAGATGCCAAGCAGGGCCTCACCGGCCTCGACCAGGATTTTGCCAAGGTAGTACGCCAAAGCAATAAACCTGTTTATATAGTTGCCAACAAATCAGATACCAACCAAAGCGCTTATAATGCTGCAGAGTTTTACAGCCTTGGAATGGGCGAAGTATACCCGGTTTCATCAGCCAATGGCTCCGGCACCGGCGACCTGCTCGATAAAGTAGTTAGTCATTTCGAAGATGAAGGCATTGAGAATCCGGATGCAGACATTCCGCGTATTGCCATTCTGGGCCGTCCGAACGTGGGAAAATCAAGCTTCCTGAATATGCTGCTTGGAAATGAGCGCAGCATTGTTACCGATGTGGCAGGCACCACCCGTGACTCCATAAATACCCGCTACAAAATGTTCGGCCAGGACTTCATCCTTACCGATACAGCCGGGCTGCGCAAGAAAAGCAGCAACAAAGAAGATGTAGAGTTCTTTTCTGTCATCCGCTCCCTTCAGGCCCTGCAGGACTCCGATGTAGTTATTGCCATCATTGATGCCGAAAGAGGCTTTGAATCGCAGGACATGAACATTATTTCGCTGGCACACCGCTATAATAAGGGGGTGGTTTTGCTGGTTAATAAGTGGGATCTGGTAGAAAAAGACAGCAAAACGGCAAAGCAGTTCGAAGATTCCATTAAGGAAAAGCTCGGCCCGCTGGATTATATTCCTATTATGTTTATTTCGGTACTGAAAAAGCAGCGGATCTTTCAGGCAATTGAAAAGGCTGTAGAGGTATTTGAAAATAAGCGCAAAAAAGTATCTACCTCTAAAATTAATGAGGTGATGTTGAAAGAAATTGAAAAATACCCTCCTCCGGCCACTAAAGGAAAATACATCAAAATTAAATACATTACCCAACTACCCGGCAAGGTACCAACATTTGCTTTTTTCTGTAACCTTCCTCAATACATTAAGCCACCTTACGAACGCTACCTGGAGAACAGGCTACGCGAAAATTTCGACTTTACCGGAGTGCCTGTCAGGCTGTACTTCAGGAAAAAATAAGGCAGGAAAAATGGCATTTATAAAATAATGCATATATTTGAGTCTTAAACCTAAACAATACTCAATAAATTACGTTTTCTATTCTTGTTTTACATTTTTAAACTAAAAACCTGTTTCTTCGGAAGAAGAAATGTAAGCAAGGATTTAGATTAACTTAATTAATTACTCTAAACCAAAACTAAACTAAACCATGAAAAAAGCACTTTTTATTTTATTAGCCGCTGGTTTCGCCTTCACCTCATGCGACAGCGAAACTTCAACTTCAACTACTGAAACTGAAGTTTTAACTGACACTGCTACTGTTGTTAAAGAAAGAGAAGTTGAAATAGAAAAAGAAGTTGACGTTGATGTTGATACTTCTGATGCTGAAGTTGTTGATACTTTGAACGTTCAATAAGAAACATATTTACTTAGTGAAATAAAAAAAGCTTTACCTGGTGGTAAGGCTTTTTTTTATGTTAAAAACTGTTAAAGCCTTTCTACGTCAGGTTACTACCCTATTTCCAATATTTGATTCATTACTTTTTTTAATTTTGTATTTCTTCACCATCCGCAAGCCATGGTATGGTTTTGGCACTGTTAAAATTCCGTTAAGAAATCTCATAAGTGAAAAAAGAACTGTTCTATAAGCTTGCTGCCAGCTACTTACCCGAGGCAGCCGTTGACTATTGCTGCGACCTTTGGCTACTGTATGATTTTAGCCTTAAAATAAGTAAGGACCGAAAAACCAAACTGGGCGATTTTCGCTACGACAACAGAAGTAAGAAATATTCTGTTAGTGTAAATCAGGGCCTTAACCCTTATGCATTTCTGGTAACTTATATTCATGAAGTTGCCCATGTGTACACCTACCGCCAACATGGCAGGAAGGCCCGTCCGCACGGCCCGGAATGGCAGCAAAGTTTTCGCCAGCTGGCAACTCCTGTTTTAAATGAGGAGGTTTTCCCTAAAGAAGTGTTGGTTGCCTTCAAAAATTATCTTGTTAATCCGGCTGCCAGCACCAGTGGCAACCTTCCATTGAGCATGGCTATCCGCCAGTACGATCCACAGGAAGACTCGCAACTACTGCTGGCCAACCTTGGAGAAGGAAGCACCTTTCTTTTTAAGAACCGTACCTTTGTTAAAATTGGCACGAAGAGAACAAGGGCACTTTGCACCGACCTGGGCAATGGCCGAAAATATTTAATCCCCGAAGCCGCACAGGTAAAAAAGGTAGCATAAACAAAAAAGACGTTCAAACACTGATAATCGGGCCGGTTCAACACTTTTAGCTGAACCGGCCCGCCTTTTTATCCCCCTTCAGCAAAACTTTTCTACAAGAAAACAGTCCTGATCTCAGGCGATGCTTTGGAATGCCCTTATATTTGTGTTATACACTACCCACAAGGCTCTTATGAAATCAACCAAGATAGAACTGCAAAACACCCACCAGTTTTCTCCTATTTTTTTAGACTACCTGAATGGAAAAGAAGCACTGAAGACTTTTTACCACCTGCCCCCGGTCCCGGAGAGCTTTCAGCAGCAAATACAGCAAAAAAAATTCCCTGCCGAAAGGCGACAGGCCCTCGTACAGGTACTAAAAGAACAATATAGCAGGCTGTCGCTTACGCAGGCAGAAGAACAAAACATTGCCCGCCTGAAGGAGGAAACAACTTTTACTGTTACCACCGGACACCAACTGAATATCTTTACCGGCCCGCTTTACTTTATCTATAAAATTGTTACCACCATAAATACCTGCAGGGAGCTTCAGAAAAAATATCCACAACATCATTTTGTGCCGGTATACTGGATGGCCTCCGAGGATCATGATTTTGAGGAAATCAGCCACTTCCGGTTATTTGGCCAAACCTATAAATGGGAAACCGATCAAAAAGGCCCTGTAGGCGCATTTTCTCCCGATGGCCTGAACCAGGTGCTGGAAAAATTACCCGAGCCGGTTCCTTTATTTGAAAAGGCTTATACCCAAAATACTACCCTGGCTGCTGCCGTACGCCAGTATGTACACGAATTGTTTGGCGAATCAGGCCTGCTGGTGCTGGATTCCAGCCACCCACAGTTAAAAGCAACTTTTAGTAATGTTATAAAAGCCGATTTGCTGGAGAACAAAGCCAATGCACTTGTAGAGCAAACCTCTGCACAGCTACAGGAAATGGACTATAAAGCACAGGTATTCCCCCGCGAGATTAACTTCTTTTACATGAAAGAAGGGCTCAGGGAACGCATTGTGAAAGAAGACGGTAAATTTCAGGTGCTTAATACATCCATCAGCTTTAGCGAGGAACGCCTGCTGCAGGAGTTGAAGGAACATCCTGAATATTTCAGCCCCAATGTAATTATGCGTCCGCTTTACCAGGAATGGATACTCCCCAACCTGGCCTATATTGGCGGACCGGCCGAAGTTAGTTACTGGCTGCAGCTAAAAGCCGTATTCGATCATTTTGATGCGCTGTTCCCGCTGCTAATGCCGCGCAATTTTGCATTGGTGGTGAACAAAGCCAGCCAGAACAAACTGGAAAAAACAGGCCTTGCTGCTGCCGAATTGTTTAAAGATACACACCAGCTAAAGCAGCAGCTCCTGGAAGAAAATGCCGAACAGGAAATGAGCCTGGCAGAAGAAAGCAAAGAGCTCGAAGCCCTCTTCGCACGCATACAGGAGAAGGCTGCTGCTGTAGACAAAAGCCTTGAGGGCTTTGTGGGAGCAGAAGCAGCCAAAAGCCAGAAAAGCCTCGACAATATCGAAAAGCGGATTAAAAAATCGGAAGAGAGGCGACACGAAACCACTCTCAAGCAGGTTGATAGCTTAAAAGACAAACTCTTCCCGGACAATAGCCTGCAGGAGCGAAAAGATAACTTCCTGAATTTTTACATCAACGATCCGGAATTTATCGACAAGCTTAGCAATAAGCTGGAGCCATTCGATTTCCGCTTCCACATTTTAACTTACGATGCGTAAAAGCGCTCTTAGAGAATATTACCTCCGGCAGCGACAGGCGCTTACAAATGAAGAAGTTGAAGCACGAAGCAAGCAGCTAAGTGAGCAGTTCTTCCGGGAGTTTGATCTGGAGGAAGTAAAGCATCTGCACTGCTTTCTGCCTATAAAACATAAAAAGGAGGTAAATACCTGGCTGCTTATCCACACGCTCTGGAAAGAACACCCGCAAACCGGCCTGGTGGTTTCACGCACCGACTGGACGAGCCGTAGGATGGAACATTTTTATCTACAGGAGAATACAACGCTAACAGAAAGCAAGCTGGGCATTCCGGAACCATCCAATGCCCTCTCCTGCCCTGCTGGAAAAATAGACCTGGTGCTCCTGCCTCTGCTGGCTTTCGATAAGCAGGGACAACGGGTGGGCTATGGTGCCGGCTTTTACGATCGCTTCCTGGCAGAGTGTGCTCCACAAACAAGAAAAGTGGGGCTTTCGCTTTTTGGTCCTGCCGAAGAGCTTATTTCCGATGCAGGCGAGCACGACATTCCGTTGGATGCCTGTATTACCCCCGGGCAGGTATATTGGTTTTAGTGGTGGGCTGGTGGCTGGTGGTTAAGTGAAATTTTTCCTGCTGCTCCTTTGTTCAACAGGAATGCCACCATCTGTAGAAACAATTCAAAAAGAACTGGCCGCCTGCCGATTGTGCCAGGACCAGTTTTCGCACGAACCACGGCCCATGATTTGGGGAAAGCCAGGTGCCCCGGTGGTGCTGCTCGGGCAGGCACCGTCGCGAACGGTGCACGAAACAGGCAAACCCTTTAACGACCAGAGCGGAAAGCGCCTGCGCCGTTGGCTGGGCCTGAGCGAAGAGCAGTTCTGGAACCAGCATTTCCTGTACATTACTGCCATGGCACATTGTTTTCCCGGCAAAGCACCTAAAGGAGGGGGCGACAATAAGCCACCAAAAATATGCTCCGAAACCTGGCTGCCGAAGCTCTTCAACAGCCTGCAACCTGAATTGTACCTGCTGGTTGGCAGCTACGCCGCCCGCTATTTCTTTCCAGGCCAAAAGCTACCCGAGCTGGTGTTTGGTGAGCAAACTTTAAAAGGTAAACCTGCCTTTGTACTTCCGCATCCATCACCCCTTAACCGAAAGTGGTTTAAAGATTATCCTGCATTTGAACGTTTCCGGACAGAAGAAATCAGACAGGTACTGCAACAGTACCTGCCGGAATAGAAAAATGCGAGAAGGTTCAGCTGACGCGCCGTTTGCAACGCGTGCCTTCTCTAAGTTCCCAAATAGTCTGCTTTAGCGAATGAAGTAGGGATAAAGTACTGTTAAATGGCCTTAGCTTTTACATTAAAGCGTTCCCAGTGGCCAAGCGTTACAAAAACGCGCGGGGCTGTTTATCGTCAGTTAAGATAGAAGCCTTAAGCTGGCTCCACTGCTTTGGTGGCCCTTACCATTTCTTTTTTACCTGGCGCGCCCGGAAGCGTTCCTACCTGCAGGCCAATGGCTTTTAAATCGCGCTTCAGCTGGCCTTTGGCACAGTAGGTGGTAAATACTGCTGCCGGGGCCATCAGCCTGGCTACTTTTTGCAGCAGCTCTTTTTCCCATAGCTCTGCCTGTTTGCTTGGCGCAAAGGCATCAAAAAACACGGCATCGAAAGCGGCTTCTTCTGCAACATAGGCTTCGAGCTTAGCCTTTTCTTTTTTAAGGATAAAAGAAGTACCAATCTGCACCTCTTCTCCCCAGGGAGCAGCATGCAATGCATGGAAGTCCCGGGCAAAACGACCTTCGGCCACCAGGCTGCCATAATTTAATTGCGCGGCCGTTTCTTCTGAAAGCGGAAAAGGCTCCAGGCTTGTATAATGAATATTAATTCTATGGGCCTCAGCAAATGCAAGGGCAAGCAGTGCATTGAGCCCGGTGCCAAAACCTACCTCAAAAATACGGAGCTCCTTTGCCTCAGGATGCTCCTTTAGCCAGTGCTCCAGCCCCATGCGGATAAACACATGTTGCGATTCGCCTAATGCCCCATGAAACGAATGGTAAGTTTCATTCAGCTCCGGAAGGAAGAGCGAACTGCTGCCATCTTCCGTCTGAATTAGCTTTACCTCCCTCATATCCTGTTATAAGTATTATAATCGGTATCAGACACACTGTCTACCTTATAAATAAGCGCCACACAATAGGCCGATACGCCTTCTTCCCTACCCACAAACCCCAACCTTTCGGTAGTTGTCGCTTTCACCGACACATCTTCCGTGCGCATGTGCATGGTTTCTGCCAGCACTTTTTTCATTTCCTCAATATGCGGGCTAAGCTTGGGCTGTTGCAAACATACCGTGACGTCAATGTTACCCACCTCATACTTATTTTCCCGCAAAAGGCCCAGCACGCGGCTTAGAAGAATTTTACTGTCAATTCCTTTATACTGCGGGTCCTTGTCTGAAAAATGAAAGCCAATGTCGCGCAGGTTGGCCGCTCCCAACAGGGCATCGCAAATGACATGGATAAGTACATCGGCATCGGAGTGACCAACAGCTCCGTGCGTATGCGGTATTTTAATACCACCCAACCAAAAATTCTTACCTTCTTCCAGCTGGTGCACATCGTAGCCCATGCCAATCCGGAAATTGATAGAAGGTTTGTTCGTTATCATATATTGAAATGTTAGATATTAATCAAAAGTAAGAATTAGGACAATGGATTATGGTCAATAGAAGAGAATTAGGTTAGGAACCTGAATTATACTTATAGAAAATGAATTTCTAATTTCTAACTTCAAGCGGTCCGCCGGGGGCGCTTAGCCGCCGCGGTTCTAATTTCTAATTCTTTTACTCCACTGTTTCCTTTGCTTTGTAATGCAGGCTTGTGCAATTCGTTGGCACCAGAATTTTACGGGCCATGGCCTGTATCCCATCTGCAGTTACCGACTGAATCAAGTCTCCTTCCTTATTTACCAAATCAGGATCTCCCATGAGGGCGCCAAAGGCCAGGTTCATTGCCCGGTTCAATAAATCGACTTCAGAGAACACCAGGCTCGATTCGGCCTGATTTTTCACCTTTGCCAGTTCTTCTTCACTTACGCCTTTTTCCTTTACCTCTGTAATAATGGCTTCAATGGCGGCTTCGGCCTGCTCGTGGGTAGTGCCAGGGCGCAGCTTACCGCTAATTACCAGCAGGCCCGGGTCGAGCGAACCGGTAACATAGGCTGAAATATCAGAAAAAAGCCTTTGCTCCTTTATTAAGCGCTCGTAAAATAAGCTTGACTTGCCACGACCTAGAATATCGCTCAGCAAGTCGGCTGTATAGTAGCGGGTGTCGGTACGCCCCGGCATGTGGTAGGTTTTATATATGGCATCGAGCGGCACATCCCCTTCCACTACCTCCAGCCGTGCCTCGGTTTGTTGAGGCTCCGCAGGTAACTGGCGCAGGTACTTTTCGCCGGCCGGAATAGGCCCAAACCACTTTTCGCTCAATTCCTTTACCTGCTCAAAGGTTACATCTCCGGCAACCACCATAATGGCATTGTTCGGCAGGTAGAATTTAAAAAAGAATTTACGCACATCGTCCAGCGTAGCTTCTTCAATATGCTTAACTTCTTTTCCTATGGTTGCCCAGCGGTAGGGGTGTTTCTGGTAGGCCAGTGGGCGCAGCTTCAGCCATACATCGCCATAAGGTTGGTTCAGGTAGCGCTGCTTAAATTCTTCAATTACCACTTTGCGCTGCACTTCCAGCACCTTGGGGTCAAAGTTCAGGCTCATCATCCGGTCCGACTCCAGCCAGAAAGCGGTTTCCAGGTTAAGGGCCGGGAGGGTAATGTAATAATTGGTTACATCGGGCGACGTAAAGGCATTATTTTCACCGCCTACCCGCTGCAGCGGTTCATCGTAAGAAGCAATATTCTGGGAGCCACCAAACATGAGGTGCTCGAAAAGGTGGGCAAAGCCTGTTTTATCTTCCTGCTCATCGCGTGAGCCAACATTATACATAATATTTACTGCTGCCAGGGGCGTGGCCTTGTCTTCATGTACATATACCTGCAGGCCATTGGGCAGGGTAAAACTTTTATAATCAATCATATTTATTGCTTGGGAGCCTGCAAAACAGCTCCGGTTATATTTATTAATGTATACTTAGCCAACCTGGCCGGCCATGGTAAAGTTAAGAAAATATTAGGTCCTCTCCCTCTTTTCTTCCATGATGGGCAGACTAACCTTTATGGTTCTGCATAATTTACTGAAATACATTACTCAGTAGGACTACAAAAGTAAATAATATTTTGCAGCTTAGTTGAATCCTTTAAATTTGTCAGAATATCTATTTTGTTTTATGAAGTTCGATCGCCAACATTTTTCCGACGAAGATTTACTCCAGATTTACGAGGCCCTCTTGCGGCCACGAATGATTGAAGAAAAAATGCTTATCCTGCTCCGCCAGAACAAAATCAGCAAATGGTTTTCGGGCATCGGGCAGGAGGCTGTAGCCGTTGCCGCTGCCCTGGCCCTGCAGAACGACGAATATATTTTGCCCATGCACCGCAACCTGGGCGTGTTTACCGGCCGCTCGGTTCCTTTCGACCGCCTCTTTGCCCAGTTCCAGGGAAAAGTCAGCGGCTTTACCAAAGGCCGCGATCGCTCCTTTCACTTTGGGGTGCCCGATTACCACATCGTAGGCATGATATCGCACCTGGGTCCGCAAATGGCCCTGGCCGATGGCATTGCCCTGGCGCATAAGCTCCGCGGCGAAGGCAAGGCCACGCTGGTATTTACCGGCGACGGCGCCAGCAGCGAAGGCGACTTCCACGAAGCGCTCAATGTAGCGGCAGTGTGGGACCTGCCGGTTATTTTCCTGGTAGAAAACAACGGTTATGGCCTTTCTACCCCCAGCGAGGAGCAGTTCCGCTTTAAGCAGTTCATCGACAAAGGCCCCGGTTATGGCATGGAGGCCGTGCAGCTCGATGGCAACAACATCCTGGAAATGTACGGCACACTCAAAAAGCTGGCCGAGGACATCCGCCAGAACCCTCGCCCGATACTGGTGGAGGCCATGACCTTTAGGATGCGCGGACACGAAGAGGCCTCCGGCACCAAGTATGTACCCAAAGAGCTCTTCGACATCTGGGGCAAAAAAGACCCGGTAGAAAATTACGAGCAATTCCTCCTGCAGGAAGGGCTCCTCTCAAAAGAAAAGATTGAAGCGCTGCGTAAGCAAATTACGCAGGAAATAGAAAAAGGCCTGAAAAAAGCATTTGCGGAAGCAGAACCTACAGCAAGCACGACCCTCGAGTTAGCCGATATGTATGCCCCGCACCAGCAGGCAGTAGTTAAACCGGCAAGCGATAAAAGGGAAGAAAAGCGCTTTATCGATGCCATTTCAGATTCGCTGCGCCAGAGCATGGAAAAGTACCCCAACCTGGTGCTTATGGGCCAGGATATCGCCGACTATGGCGGGGTATTTAAAATTACCGATGGCTTTGTGGATGCCTTTGGCAAGGAGCGGGTACGTAACACGCCTCTCTGCGAATCGGCCATTATTGGTACCGGCCTGGGCTTAAGCATAAATGGCTACAAAGCCATGGTAGAAATGCAGTTTGCCGATTTTGTTACCTGCGGCTTTAACCAGATAGTAAACAACCTGGCAAAAATCCACTACCGCTGGGGTCAGCAGGCCGATGTGGTGGTACGCATGCCCACCGGAGCAGGCATGGCCGCCGGTCCTTTCCACTCCCAGTCGAACGAAGCCTGGTTTTTCCATACGCCGGGCTTAAAAGTGGTATACCCTTCGAACCCGCACGATGCCAAAGGCCTGTTAAATGCCGCCATTGAAGACCCGAACCCGGTAATATATTTCGAGCACAAAGGGCTTTACCGTTCCCTGAGTGGCAGCGTACCTACCGACTATTATACCGAAGAAATAGGCAAAGCCCGCCTGGTGCAGGAGGGCAATGACCTGAGCATCATTACCTATGGCATGGGCGTACACTGGGCAAAAGATTATGCAGAAAAGAACCCATCGCACAGCATCGACATTCTGGACCTGCGCTCCCTCCTCCCCTGGGATAAGGAGGCCGTAGCGGCCACCGTAAAGAAAACCGGCAAAGTGTTAATTCTGCACGAAGACTGCCTGACGGGTGGTGTCGGCGGCGAAATAGCTGCCTGGATTGCCGAGCATTGCTTCCAGTACCTCGACGCGCCGGTAATGCGCGAAGCCAGCCTGGATACGGCCGTGCCTTTTGCCCCGCCACTGGAGCAGAACTTCCTGCCCAAAGGCCGGCTGGCAGAAAAAATTGAATCATTAGCCGCCTTTTAGCAGTGGCAAAAAAAGGCTGAACCTTAAAAGAGATAACTTGTTTTGAAGCGCCGATTAGTAGTTTATGGATGTGCGGTATGGTTGGCTTTCTGGCTGTTGGCCGGACTCTCCCCCTGGAGCAGTCAGGCCTATGGGCAGTGGGGTTATCCGAATAAGGTATTGGAAACCGTAAAGAAGAAAAATAAAAACAGGAAGAGTAAAAAGCCGCCCAGGCCACAAAGAAGCAGTGGCACTGATGTTACCGAACTATCTGATGGCCCTCTTATTGACAAACAGCCAGCCGGGAGCCGCGGAAGAAAGAAGCTAAAAAAGAACGACAAACACTATCAGTCGCAACTAAACAGCAACAAACAGCTGCCGCTTAAACAGAAAAAAAAGGAGAAGCCTGACAAGGCTTTTTCCGGGAGAAAAAAAGTAAAAGTTTCTGAGCAGGTTAAGCCAGGAACGCACTATTCCGACAGGGGCCTGAGGCCTTCCCTGAAGTACCTGGAACAGGGAAGCCAAAGCAGAGGAGATGCCCGTATAAAAAAATCGGCGGTTAGTGAGCCTGGCAAAGGCCAGGAACATAGCCGGCGGGAGCTCCGCAGGCACAATCGCCGGCAGGGCAGCAGCAGCGAAGGCAAGCTCAGCACAAAACGCGCTTATGTCAAAGAACCTGGCATTCACCATGCAGATCGGCCGAAAAGTTTATCAAAAAGATATGAGCGCAGCACCGACGCTGCCTCTTTTGAGGGAGGAAGAAAGGTACGCAGGCGCGAAATTCCTGAACCCGGCACCCTGCACAGCGACCGCAAGGAAAGCATAGGAGAGAAATACAGTGGCTACGAAGCGGCCAAACATCCCGGAAATATGCGGATTAAACGCAAATACGTGCGAGAACCAGGCACGCTGCACAGCGACAGGCCAAAAGGTTTAGCCGGGAAGTTCCGTAGCAGTATTACGGCAGCCTCGCACGATGGAAACAAAAAGGTGCGTAAAAGAGAAATTTTACAACCGGGTACGCACCATAGCAAGCGCAAAGAGAGCATTGGCAAAGCATACAGCAGCTACGAAGGCGGAAGATACGCAGGTAAGCAAAAAGTGGCCAGAAATACGATCCTAAAACCGGGAACCCATCATAGCAACAGGCAAGAAAGTATAGGCAGGAAATACAGCAGCTACGAAGGCGGAAAATACGCAGGTAAGCAGAAGGTAAAGAAAAAAGAAATTTTACAGCCAGGAACCTACCACAGCGAACGGAACGAAGCTATTGGCAGGAAATACAGCAGCTACGAAGGCGGCAGGTTTGCCGGCAGTCAAAAGGTAAAGAAAAACAGCATCCTTCAGCCGGGCACACACCACAGCGAACGGAGTTCAGCCATTGCTAAGAAGTACGAAAGTACTGCCGCCGCAAACTATGCCGGTGCTTATCGTGTTAAAAAGAAGTACCTGAAAGAGCCGGGCACCTACCACAGCGACCGAAAAATGGTAATTGCCAAACAATACAGCAGTACGGAGGCAGCCAGCTTTAGAGGAAATATAAAAGCGCTGAGCCGCAGGCAAAAGGCCCGCTACTACGAAAAGCAATCTGAAAAGGTGCATCAGTTTGAAGGCCATATAGCTATTAAGGCCCGGCAACGGAATATGCACCCCAGTGCAGCTGCCCGCAGGAACGTGGTAATGCGCTCCAGGAAACAGGCCGAGCAGCGAAGAAGCCTGCACAGGTGGTGGAACCGGCTGTGGGACCGGGAACAACCTGAAGTAGTGAGAGAAAAGCCACCGAAGGCCCGACACGACAAAGGCGAAAACGAAATTTGGGAAAATAGCAGAGATTGGTAAACAATATGAACTGGACACAACTAAATACAGAAGAAGCAGTACAGGAAGCTAAAAAGCTTTCTAATGACAAACCGGTAATTATTTTCAAGCACAGCACCCGCTGCCCTGTAAGCCAGATGGCACTTAGCTGGTTTGAGCGCTCCTGGAAAGACGAGGAAATGGAAGAAGTAGAACCTTACTTCCTGGACCTGATTAGCTACCGCCCGGTTTCAGCAAAAGTGGCCAATGAATTTAGTGTGCAGCATGAGTCGCCGCAGCTGTTGCTCATTCGCAATGGAAAGTGCATCTTTCATCGCTCCCATTCAAATATCTCCTATAAGGAATTACAAAAAATACTTAGCTGATAATGGATGCCTTCCTAATAAGGATCCTGAAACACATTATCAAAAAAAGCAGCCACTCCGCTGCTTTTTTTGATTTTCGGCCGGCCACCTGCTCCTGCTTAAACCACGCCCCCGGGATACTTATTTCATATAACACAAAAGGCCGCCTTTTAAAAGCGGTCTTTTGTGTTAAAAACCAAATGTTACATCCTGCTCAATCCCGGGGTGCAGGCTCAGGGCCACCGGGCAGGTAAGGGCGGCCTTCTTTAACTTTTGAATTTGCGCATCGCTAAGCTGCGGCTTGTTTTCCCAGCTAAAGCGGATCTCAATGCGGCTAATCCGGCGCGGATCGGCGGCCATATGCTTAGTCGTTTCCAACTGCAAACCTTCCATTGCAATGCCTTCGCGCTCCGCTACTATCCCCATAATGGTCATCATGCAACTTCCTAAGGAAGCGCTAACTAAATCCGTTGGCGAAAAAGCTTCTCCCTTGCCCTGGTTGTCTACCGGAGCATCGGTAATAATGCGGTTTCCTGACTTCACATGGACAGCTTCGGTACGAAGTCCACCCTGGTATTTTCCTTCAATTGTTGGCATAAAACTTATGTTCTTCTTTTTTTGTTAAGGTATTAATTCTTATTTTTATACACAAACGGTTGCTGACAATGAAAGCCAGGTTCTCCACTTTCCTTTTACTTTTTATCCTTCTCGCTACCAGTGTTACTGTGGCCCAGGCCCAGGAAGAGGAGGACGACGATGGTGAATACTACCGCGAGTTTGTTTGGGGTATTAATAAAAACACCAATGGCGGTTACATTGGTGGCCTGAACATCAAGTTTTCCAGGCAGATAGCAACCAATACGTACCGCACCCTTGGCTTTGAAATGGCCAATGTCAAGCATTCAAAAGAAGCCCGTTTTCCTTCTTTTTCCGGAGGCACCTTTATTTTAGGCAAAGTAAATTACCTCTATGCGCTGCGCTTTAGCCTTGGTATGGAAAAAGTGCTGTTTAAAAAAGGACCACAGCAGGGAGTACAAATTAATGTATTAGGTTCGGCCGGACCATCTATCGGAATTATTGCTCCTTATTATGTGGAGTACGCCAACAGCAGTGGGAATTATCCTTATACCGTTCCCTATACGCCTGACCTAAACCCAAACGGCATTTATGGCCCTGGCCGCCCCTTACAGGGCATTGAAGAATCCGGCATTGCTCCGGGCCTTCATTTACGTACCGGCCTGAGCTTTGAGTTTGGTACTTTTAAATCGAACGTTAGCGGGCTCGAAATTGGCCTTATGCTGGAAGGCTATACAAAAAGGGTAAACCTCCTTTCCAAAGCCGATGCAAACTGGCTGTATCCATCTGCCTACATCACCCTCTTCCACGGCAATCGCAGATAAATTCAGGCTGGGGGAATTCGGGATAAATCCTTACCTTTGTAGTGTTAGAGCCTGCCTGTTAATTTGGATTTTGAACTACCAGGCTTCGCAAAAAACAGTTAAATGCCCGGCTGCTTAGTAAAAGAAGCTCAGGTATTTTGCGAAAATTTATCAGTAGTAAAAGAAAGGATCAGATGATAGAATTACCAGTAATATCTGAGGAGGCAAGTAAGTCGCAAAAAGCCCAACTGGCTGCGTGTTAAACTTCCTGTAGGGAAAGGAATATGCCAGAGTTCGTAAAGTGGTTGATCAATATAAGCTTCATACCATTTGCGAAAGCGGCAACTGCCCGAACATGGGTGAATGCTGGGGTGCAGGCACCGCTACCTTTATGATTTTAGGTAACGTTTGTACCCGTAGCTGTAGCTTTTGCGCAGTAGCTACCGGCCGCCCGCCGGAATATGATGAAGACGAACCCCGCCGTGTGGCCGAGGCCATTAAGCTCATGGGCGTGAAGCATGCGGTCTTACTTCCGGTAAACCGCGACGAACTAAAAGACCGCGGGGCGGAAATATGGTATCAGACCGTTATAGAAAAAAGAAACTTTCGCCCGACACCACCATTGAAACCCTTATTCCCGATGTAAAAAGCAATTGGGATGCCCTTATCCGCATGATCAGCGCCGGCCAGGAAGTGGTTTCGCACAATATGGAAACGGTGGAACGCCTCTACCGCCGGGTACGCCCGCAGGCCAAGTATCCAGCGCAGCCTCGAGCAGATAAAGCTTACCAAGGAATATGGCCAGCGCACCAAAACCGGTATTATGCTGGGCCTGGGCGAAACCACCGATGAGGTGCACAAGGCCATGGACGATCTAGCTGCTCATGGTTGCGACATCCTTACTCTTGGGCCAGTACCTGCAACCTACAAAAATGCATATTGAGGTGGCAGAGTTCATTCACCCCGATATATTTGACGCATACCGAGAAGAAGGTTTAAGTCGGGGCCTGAAATATGTAGAATCCGGTCCGTTGGTACGTTCCTCTTACCATGCCGAACGGCATGTAAATGTATAACACGCATCATAAACCAATGAATATCAAGCCTTTCCACCCAGAAAGGCTTTTTTATTTTATTTTCATTACTTCTGTACCTTCAGGCAATTTCTGTCCGGTAATTCGTTAATGCTTTCATTAGTATTGTAAAGTAAAATTTCTCTCGGCTTAAGATTAGAGAACGAAGAAATGAGAGACCGAAATTTTATAAAATGAAAAAGAACCTGCTGAGAGGAACGGCCATAGCCTTATTAAGCTTTACCATGGCCTGTGAAGAAATGACCGAGGTGCTACCAGTAGAAACTGTAGAGCCGGGAATCGCAAAAGCGGAAGGCGGACAGGGAATTCATAAATATGTTATCAGGGAGGGAGAGCACCATGCCACCCTTACCTACGAAAGCATTGAGCTTGAAAACATGAAGTTTAAAGCCTTGTTCGACAGCACTGCCATTTACCAGACAACAGACCCTGTTAACCAGGTCGATATAAATAAGCTCTATGGCCTGTCGGACTGCAACAGCTACCACCATACCAACAGTGCCCGCTTTGGCTGGCGCTGGTACGAAGGCAAGCTGGAAATATGGGCCTACTGCTATGAAAATGGAGAACAAACATCAGCTTTTGTGGATACGGTTTCGCTAAACCAGTTCTATGATTACAAAATAAGCTTTGAAAAGAATAAGTATATATTTCAATTAAACGATAAGGCAATAGAAATGCCACGGGTATGCGAAGACAAAGCCCGGGGCTATAAACTATTCCCTTATTTCGGCGGCGATGAAGCCGCTCCAAAAAACATCAGTATCTGGATTGAAGAAATGCAGGATTGATTGCTTCTGTTAAATTGTGTTTGTGTAAACGATTCGAGAGTCTATTTTTCAAGGCCGGACAAAGATCCGGCCTTTATTTTTTTGGCCTGCCTAATTTTCAGCTCGTCTGTTTCCTTCAGAAAAGACAATTTGCTTAACTTCACAGAAATATATTAGGTTATCGAAAAAGTAAGCATCCATATCGTTCCCGAAGAAACTGCCCCTGCTCGCTTAAGCGAATACGCTATTGGTCTTTTCGCGCTGCTCCCCTCACGCAACAGCGTTAAAAAAGCAATTAAAGCAGGCAGTATACAGATAAATGGAAAGCCTGCACAAACAGGCAGCTGGGTAGCGCCCGGCCAACACATCGAGCTCTTTAAGCAGCAAAAAACACCCCCGAAAGCGTATGATCTTCCGCTCAAAATTATTTATGAAGATGCCTACCTGGCAGTAATCAACAAACCTGCAGGCATTCCCACCAGTGGCAACCAATTCAAAACCATCCAGAACGCCCTTTTGGCTAATATAAAGCCTTCTCAGGCAGCAAATTCCCTTGACTGGCCCTTACCCGTGCACCGGCTCGACAGCGCCACCAGCGGTCTTCTGCTCATTGCCAAAACCATCGATGTGCGGGTAGCTTTAGGCAACGCTTTTGAAAGCAAAGAAATAAAAAAGACTTACCGTGCGCTGGTTATGGGCGAAACACCGGAAGCAGGAAGGCTCGACTTTCCGATTGAAGAGCAGGAGGCGGTTTCTCACTACCGCCTTATTCGCTCAGTTTCTTCTCTTCAGAACAGTAAACTCTCTTTACTGGAATTATTTCCCCAAACCGGCCGCACCCACCAGCTGCGCATTCATACAGCCATGGCTGGCTTTCCCATCCTGGGCGATAGCCTGTATGCAGGAGAAAAAACACTCAGGCACAAAGGTCTTTTCTTATGTGCCGTTTCCCTCCAGTTCAGGCACCCCATTTCCGGTGAGCCGCTCCATATTTCTATTGAGGAGCCAAAGAAGTTTGGCCGCCGGATGGAAATTGAGCAGCGCATGTGGGAAAAGTATCAGCAGGAAAAAGGCAGCTAAGCGGCAATAAATAGTCTTGCTTCAGAACGTTTAACCCGCTAAACAGCACTTTACCACCACTATCAGCCACCCCTCCTTCCTGCTGTTGCAGAGAGCCGATGTTTTAGCTACCTTCATTGCACAGAAACGACCTGTGCCAATGAAGTTCAGCACCAGCGTTTCTCTTTGAAAACTTTCTACCTAAGCTTCTTTTCAACTATGGCTTTGCAGACTATTTTAGGCGCAGGCGGCGCTATTGGCAGCGCGCTGGCGAAAGAATTAACGCAGTATACCCAGCGTATACGCCTGGTAAGCCGCAATCCCAAAAAGGTTAATGCTACCGACGAGCTTTTTGCGGCAGATATCACAAAGGCCGATCAACTGGATAGCGCCATTGAAGGAGCGTCCATTGTTTACCTTACCGTGGGCTTTGAGTACAACATACAGGTTTGGAAGGAGCAGTGGCCGGCGCTTATGCGTAACACGATTGCCTCCTGCAAAAAGCACGGGGCAAAGCTGGTATTTTTCGACAATGTGTATATGTACGACCGCCAGCACCTCTACCACATGACAGAGGAAACCCCTATTGCTCCCAGCAGCAAAAAAGGAGAAGTTAGGGCCGCCACTGCCCAAATGCTCCTACAAGCTATAGAAAATGGAGAAGTAGAAGCGCTCATTGCCCGCTCGGCCGATTTTATAGGACCTGCAAACAGTGCGCTGGTAGAGCTGGTTTACAAGCCGCTTGCAGCCGGAAAAAAGGCCAACTGGTTCGAAGATGCCAACAAGGTACACACCTTTACCTTTACGCCGGATGCCGCCCGTGCAACTGCACTGCTCGGCAACACGCCCGAAGCTTACCGGCAGGTCTGGCACCTGCCCACCGACAACAGCCCGCTGAGCGGCAAAGACTGGATTGAATTGTTTGCCAAAGAAATGCAGGCGGAAGCTAAATATAGAGTCGTTCCTTCCTGGATGCTGGGAATAATGGGCCTTTTTAAACCTCTTATGAAAGAGCTTAAGGAAATGAGTTACCAATATGACCGGGACTACCTGTTCGACAGCAGTAAGTTTGAAAAGCAGTTTGGCCTAAAGCCTACCTCGCCCGCAGAAGCGGTTAAGCAAACTATTTTACTGCTCGAAAGCCGGTAATTTACAACTGTTGATTTTCGGGCAGCAAAGAGCAGGCGACCACAGACTGGCTTTTCCGAAAGCCGATTCCGCAGGGCCTATTCTCCTCTCCCGCTTTTTTTGCCATGCACCCCATTTCTCTTTTAGCAGCTCCAGGCGGTTTGGTTAAACTTCTCTTTCCTAAAGGGCAAAAAAAGAGGCTGCAGTTCGTGCAGCCTCTTTTCCTTATAGGTATATTTTAGGCTTTACATCGCCATTTCTTCCTGCTCTTCCTGCTCGTAAGCGGCAAGCGGAATACAGCTGCACATTAAGTTACGGTCGCCATAGGCGCTGTCGATGCGGCTAACTGTAGGCCAGAACTTATTCGTACGTACGCCATCTACCGGATAAACTGCCTTCTGGCGGCTGTAAGGGAGCTTCCAGTCATCAGCAAGGGCTACTTCGGCGGTATGCGGCGCATTTTTGAGTACGTTGTTTTCCTTATCAGCTTTGCCTTCTTCTATTTCACGGATTTCGTTCCGGATTTCAATGAGGGCATTGCAGAAACGATCCAGCTCGGCCGGCGACTCGCTTTCTGTTGGCTCAATCATCATGGTACCTGCTACCGGGAAGCTTACTGTTGGCGAATGGAAACCATAGTCCATTAAACGCTTGGCAATATCTTCCACCTCTACATTGGCTTTCTTAAAGTCACGGCAGTCGATAATCATTTCGTGTGCGCAACGGCCATTTTTACCTGTATACAACACATCGTAGTGTCCGCTCAGGCGCGCCTTAATGTAGTTGGCATTCAGAATCGCCATTTGGGTGGCTTTCTTCAGTCCGTCGGCACCCATCATGGCAATGTAGGCATAGGAAATTGTAAGAATGCTTGCGCTTCCCCAGGGTGCTGCAGAAACCGCCGAAATGGCCTGCTCACCACCCGCTTGCGCCATTGGGTTACCCGGCAGGAAGGGTGCCAGGTGTGCTGCCACACCAATCGGGCCCATGCCAGGACCGCCACCACCGTGAGGGATACAGAAGGTTTTGTGCAGGTTCAGGTGACAAACGTCAGCGCCAATATTGGCCGGGGAGGTAAGACCTACCTGGGCATTCATGTTGGCACCATCCATATACACCTGGCCGCCATAATTATGAATGGTCTGGCACATTTCGATGATCCCTTCTTCAAATACCCCGTGCGTAGACGGGATAGGTTACCATCAGGCAGCTCAGCTTGTCTTTATGCTTTTCTGCTTTGGCTTTCAGGTCGGCCACATCGATGTTTCCGCGCTCATCGCATTTTACAATTACTACTTCCATACCGGCCATTACGGCAGAGGCAGGGTTCGTACCGTGCGCCGAAGATGGGATAAGCACTACGTTGCGGTGCGTATCGCCGCGGCTTTCGTGGTAGGCCCGAATAACCATCAGGCCTGCATACTCACCCTGTGCACCGGAGTTTGGCTGCAGGGAGATTTCAGCAAAACCGGTAATTTCGCACAGCCAGCCTTCGAGGCGGCGGAACATTTCCTGGTAACCTTTTGCCTGCTCTTTAGGCGCAAATGGGTGCATGCCGCCCCATTCCGGCCAGGTTACCGGAATCATTTCCGTAGTAGCGTTCAGCTTCATGGTACAGGAGCCGAGCGAAATCATGGAGTGCACCAGCGACAGGTCTTTATTTTCGAGGCGCTTGATGTAGCGCAGCATTTCGTGCTCGATGTGGTAGCTGTTAAATACCGGGTGCTCCATATAATGCCGAGCGGCGAATGAGGCTTTCCGGTACGTTAAGCTTCAGCTCGGCAGCCTCGCTGCCTTCCACTTTAGGCGCTTCCTTACCGGCCACTTTTGCAAAAGCAGCTACAATATCCTGCACATCCTGCAGGGTAGTGGTTTCGTCGAGCGACAGCGTTACTACGGTGGTTTCTGGGCGGTAATTGAAGTTGATTTCTTTTTCCAGGGCCGCTTTGCGGAGCGCCTCTACCTTTTCGGCCGAATCCATCTGAACCGCCAGGGTATCGAAATAAGCTTCGTTCAGCTGCTTAAAGCCCAGGCCTTGGATAGCTACCGCTGCTTTTTGGGTAAGCAGGTGCACGCGGCCGGCAATGCGCTTCAGGCCTTGGGGCCCGTGGTAAACGCCATACATACCGGCCATTACCGCCAGCAGTACCTGTGCGGTACAAATATTAGAGGTCGCTTTTTCGCGGCGGATGTGCTGCTCGCGGGTTTGCAGGGCCATGCGGTAGGCATTCTTACCGGTCCGGTCTTTCGACACCCCAATGATGCGGCCCGGAATCTGGCGTTTATATTCTTCTTTACAGGCAAAATAAGCCGCATGCGGTCCGCCATAGCCCATTGGTACGCCTAAGCGCTGGCTGGTACCCACCACCACATCGGCCCCCATTTCACCCGGAGGGGTTAATAAGGTAAGGCTCAGCAGGTCGGCTGCAACGGCTACAAATACGTTTTGCTCTTTGGCCTCGGCGATAAAGCGGGCATAATCTTTTACAGCACCCCATTTGTTCGGGTACTGCAGCAATACGCCGTACAGCTCTTCGTCCTGCAGGTCAAGCGCATCGATTTCTCCTACTACCAGCTCAATGCCAATGGGCAGGGCGCGGGTTTTTAGAATGTCGAGTGTTTGCAGGAAGGTATTTTTATCGACAAAAAACTTATTGGCTTTCTTTTTAGCACCTTTGCGCAGGCCAGAGAGCATGGCCATGGCTTCGGCAGCGGCAGTGCCTTCGTCGAGCAGGGAAGCATTGGCAATTTCCATTCCGGTAAGGTCCATGACCATAGTCTGGAAGTTTACGAGTGCTTCGAGGCGGCCCTGGGCAATTTCGGCCTGGTAAGGCGTATAAGCCGTATACCAGCCCGGATTCTCCAACACATTCCGCAGAATAACCGATGGTACAATGGTATTGTAATATCCCTGGCCTACATAAGAACGAAATAATTTATTTTGCTTAGCCAGTTGCTTAAACTCATGCAGGAACATATACTCGCTTTGAGCAGCCGGCAACTCCAGGTCCTTCTTCAGGCGAATGGAATCCGGAATGGTTTGCGCAATGAGCGCATCCAGCGAATCGGCGCCTATGGTGTCGAGCATATGACGGATGCCGTTTTCATCAGCGCCATTGTGCCTGGTCTCAAACTTCTCGAAATGGGTCAGATTGATCTTCATTCTGTGCTAAGGTTTTTAGACTGTTTTGGGGCAATCAAGTGTGTTTTTTACCCTTACAAACTTACAATTTATTTAGGATAATGATTCATTTTTAGTAATAATTGTAGGCCCTGAGAACTATCTCAAACGGATGTTCTGTTTATCTTTACAGGGAATTAGATTATTTTGCATTCCTCTACTTTTATACACTATTCTACATGAAAAAAATATTTCTGAGCGCCTGTTTACTGGGAGCTGGTTTGTTAACCGCCCAGGCACAGCAGGACACTACCGCTATGCGTTTTGCCGAAACCATTCAGGCTTCGGATATGGAAAAGCACCTGAGCATTCTTGCATCCGACAGCCTCGAAGGCCGTGAAACCGGTAAACGCGGTCAAAAAATGGCTGCCGATTATATCATGAATCACTTTAAGCAGCTGGGCCTTCAGCCGGGAGGTCCGGAGGGCGAAGGCTATTACCAGCCTTTTGAGCTCGAGAAGCGTAGCTGGGGAACCGTATATGTTAAGGCCGGCGATAAGAAGCTTTCTAATTTTGAAGAGGTGATTTACTATGGCAGCGCCGACATTCCAAAAGAAAAAGAGCTGGAAGCGGTCTTTGTTGGCCATGGACGCCCGCAGGATTATAAAGGCCTGGATGTTGAAGGCAAAGCCGTGGTAATTTTCGATTCTGAAGACAAAGACTGGCGCAAGAAACTCCAGACCGCCAAAGAGCAGGGCGCTGCTGCTTACATTGTTACCTCCGGAGGCGACAAGGCTGAATTTACCCGCACCGTAAACAATGCCCGCCTTTTTGTAGACCGCCCAAGGCTGGGCTTTAAAAACGAAGGCTCCGACAAGGCCGGCACCACCTTCTTCTTTACCTCTCCCGAAGGCGCTGCCGAAATACTCGATACCCGCCTCAGCCGCCTCTATAAAATGATAGAGAAAAAAGAAAATGGTAAAGAGAAAGCCCTTCGCAAAATAAAGCCTGCTACTATTGCTATTCTTGCAGAGCGCAATGTAGAAACTGTTGAAACAGAAAATGTGCTGGGCTTTATGCCAGGCACTGACCTGAAGGATGAAATCCTGGTAATTAGCAGCCACTACGACCACCTGGGCAAAACAGACGATGGCGTAGTTTTTAACGGAGCCGACGACGATGGCTCAGGCACCACTACCGTACTGGAAATTGCCGAAGCTTTTGCAGAGGCAAAAGAAGCAGGAAAGGGCCCACGCCGCAGCATCCTGTTTTTGACCGTTACCGGCGAAGAAAAAGGGCTCCTGGGCTCAGAGTACTACACCAACAACCCGGTATATCCGCTCGACCAAACCGTTACCAACCTGAATATTGATATGGTAGGCCGGGTAGATAAAATGCACGAAGGAAAAGGCCAGTACATTTACCTCATTGGCTCCGACAAGCTTTCGCAGGAGCTGCACGATTTAAGCGAGCGGGTAAATACCACTTACTCAAACCTTGACCTGGATTACTCCTACAACGACGAGAACGATCCAAACCGCTACTATTACCGTTCAGACCATTATAATTTTGCCAAAAACAATGTTCCGGTAATTTTCTACTTTAACGGTACCCACGACGACTACCACAAAAGCACCGATACAGTGGAAAAAATTCATTTTGAGCACATGCAAAATAGGGGCCGCCTGGTATTCCACACGGCCTGGGAACTGGCGCAGCGCGATAAAAAAGTAGCGCTGGATAAGCCTGCAGAACAACAATAAAAACAAACCCTTTCTTGTGCATAAAAAAAGAGCAGCGTTTATAAACGCTGCTCTTTTTTTTCTCTTCCTTTAAGAAGCTTCTTTTCAGGATTATCTTATTCTGTCTCCGCTAAGCGGGTCTTTGCTATCCTGTGCTTTTTCTTTTGGAAACTCGCGGTGAACATCCTCTGCATGCTTCCTGCTTTTCCAGTAATCGGCGTTGCTATCCTGCTCCGGGTGCGGATCGGAAGGACCATGGATACTTTGGAAATCGATAAAAGATAAAGCAGCTATCATGCCGACGATTATGCATACTATCCAGAGGAAAGTACTGGCTCCTGCTTGTATAGGCGGATCTAAAAACATAAGACTATAAATATCTGGTTATTACAATTTCTTTAGCGTTGCGAAGTTATTTGATTTCGTACAAATATGTAAGCAAAGCTAAGATATAATTTAAAATCACTTATTTTTTCTAACGCAGTTCTTTCAATGCTTGTTTCAAAGGCTCCTTACCATCTTTCCGGCCCCGGGGCTGCATAAACGGCTATTTCTTCGGCAACGAAAGAGGGGTAAGCCTTCCTTCCCTTTTTAAGAAAGCTTTCTTCTACCTTTGGCTCCACGGTTACCGCCGCGACGGCCTTTGGGTCCTTTTTTCTTTGAGGGACCAAATTCCTTGGCTTTTTTCTTATTTCTATCCTCCACCTTGGTATTGCTAAAAACCTTTTTCTTCTCATGGAAAGCCCCCCTGAAGTTCGGATCTTCCTTCCGCTTCTGCTCGTCGATTTCACGGGCTATTTGTTGCTGTTCTGTAAAAGGTGTTTTTTCTATGGTTAAATCCTCAGGCAAAGCCGCTTTTGGAATGGGTTGGCGAATCATTTCCTCAATCTTGGCCACATGGTAGGCCTCCGCAGGGTTCATAAAGGTTAAAGCTTCGCCGGTATGCTGCGCCCGCCCGGTACGGCCAATGCGGTGCACATAATCTTCGTAAATAAGCGGCACATCGAAGTTAACCACATGGCTCACCATGCTTACATCTATGCCGCGCGAGGCCACGTCGGTAGCCACCAGCACCTGCACCTCTCCTTCTTTAAAGGCTTCCATGGCATTTATACGCGTATTCTGCCCTTTATTGGCATGAATTACCCGCACCTCGCCATCGAGCTTGCGCATCAGGTACTTACTAATGTCGTCGGCACTCTTCTTGGTTTTTGTAAAAACAATTACCCGGTTAAACTCCTCCTGGTCCGATAGCAGGTTAAGCAGCAGGTTAATTTTTGTTTTATGATTTGGCACTTCGTACAGGCGCTGTGTAACGGTTTTAGCGGTCGTCGCCTGCAGCTCGACCTCTACGCGCTCCGGAAATTCGAGGAAATTTTCAGAAAGGCGCTCAACCTTCTCAGGCATCGTGGCCGAAAACAGGGCATTCTGGCGCTTCACCGGCAGCACTTCCAGTATGCTGTTAATCTGGTGCATAAAGCCCATGTCCATCATTTTGTCGGCCTCATCCAACACAAGGGTTTTAATTTGTTTCGATGCCAGGCAGCCCGTACGGTAAACATCCAGGAAGCGCCCGGGAGTGGCCACCAGTAAATCGACTCCCTGCAACACCAGCTCCGCCTGCGCATGTACGCCCTTGCCGCCAATAAGAGAAAGTATACGCAAGTCGGTATAAGTACTAAACTGCTTTGCTACCTCTTCTATCTGGAGCACCAGCTCCCGGGTTGGAGCCAGAATCAGGGCCCGGGGGGTTTCGCCCTGGGCATACTTTATTTTCATGAGCAGCGGCAATACATAAGCAGCCGTTTTACCTGTTCCGGTTGGCGCAATACCGAGCAGGTCGTGGCCCGCAAGTAAAATAGGAATGGCCTTTTGCTGCACTTCAGTAGGCGCTTCATAGCCCGCCTCTTCTACTGCCATCAGCAATTGCTTATTCAGCTTGAAATCGGAAAAAGTTTTTATATCTTGGCTCATGAGTTTAAATTAAGCGTATAACGGCACAAAGATAGTGCTTATTAATGAAAGCATATCACTAACTTCTTTGTTCCAGTCACTAAGCCCGCCCCTGCCCGGGCGGGGGCGGAACGTCTTTTCGAAAAAATTTAACAGGAAAGGCATTTTTTAGCTTATATACACCTATGAAAAAGACACTAATTCTAAACGCCCAGCTTGTTAACCAGGGCAAAATCCAGGAACTGGATGTACTCATTAAAGGCAGCCGGATTGAACAGCTTGCCCCCGACCTCTCCCACCTGGCTGCCGATAAAATTATTGATGCACAGGGAAAATACCTCCTGCCGGGAATCATCGACGACCAGGTTCATTTTCGGGAACCAGGCCTTACGCATAAAGGCGATATTTTCAGCGAATCGCGGGCGGCCGTGGCGGGCGGCATTACCTCTTATATGGAAATGCCCAACACCCAGCCGCAAGCCCTTAGCCAGGAGCTGCCTGCAGCAAAAGTACGACATTGCCTCCCGGAACTCGCTGGCCAACTATTCTTTTTTTATGGGCGCCTCGAACGACAACCTGGAGGAGGTTTTAAAAACCGATAAGGAAAATGTTTGCGGCATTAAAGTTTTTATGGGCTCCTCTACCGGAAATATGCTGGTAGATAATACCGAAACCCTGGAAAAGCTTTTTAGCCGGGCAGACATGCTCATTGCCACCCACTGCGAAGACGAAGCAACCATTCAGGCGCAATGCAGAAGAGTACAAAGAAAATTATGGTGAGGAGGTGCCCATGATGTACCACCCTAAAATAAGGAGTGCCGAGGCATGCTATCGGTCAAGCAGCCGCGCAGTTGAGCTGGCCAAGAAATGCGGCACTCGCCTGCACATTTGCATATTTCTACCGCCCGCGAAACCGGAGCTCTTCCGCAACGACATTCCGCTCAAAGATAAAAAAATAACCGCCGAGGCCTGCATCCATCACCTGTGGTTCGAAGAAAGCCAGTATGCCGAAAAAGGCAGCTTTATTAAATGGAATCCTGCCGTTAAAACAGCAGAAGACCGCGAGGCCATCCGGAAGGCGGTAAAAGACGGGCGCATCGATATTATTGCCACCGATCATGCCCCCCACACCCTGGAAGAAAAAGAAAATACCTACTTTAAAGCCCCGAGTGGAGGGCCGCTGGTCCAGCACAGCCTGGTTGCCGCCCTGGAGCTACATAAGCAGGGCGTTTTTAGCATTGAACTGCTGGTAGAAAAGATGTGCCACAACCCGGCTATTCTCTTTAACATTCGGGAACGTGGCTACATTCAGGAAGGGTATTTTGCCGACCTGGTGCTGGTCGATTTAAACCGCCCCTGGGAGGTTAGCCGCAGAAACCTCCTGTATAAGTGTGGCTGGTCTCCTTTCGAAGGGCAAACCTTTAGCAGCTATGTTACCCACACCTTTGTTTCGGGCCACCTGGCCTGGGAAGAAGGGCAGCTGCATGAAGAGCAAATGGGGCAGCGCCTCCAGTTTGACCGCCGATAAAAAATTATAGAGACGCAATACATTGCGCCTCTACAATTGAAAATATTTTTCCGAGATCCTTTTGCAAAATGTAAAAAGGCTACTACATTTGCATTCCAAACAGATGGTGATTGTAGTTCAGTTGGTTAGAACGCCTGATTGTGGTTCAGGAGGTCGCCGGTTCGAGTCCGGTCTTTCACCCATCACAAACCCTTGTTAAACTATTTAGCAAGGGTTTTTTTATATTCAGAAACTTTTAACAGGAGAAAGGCTTTTAGGGTATATGATAGATCTGGAAATATTTAGCGAGCTTCCTTTAAGGCAGAAGATAAAGGTCTTATATGAGCATGGCTCTTTTGTAGTGGCCATTCGTTATTATGGCTATAAAATCAACCTTTACCTCATTGGCAAGTACTATGTGGAGGTTTTTTACAACCACAAACTCGATTGTATTGAGAAAATAGAATTAATGGATCCCTACCACAGCCGCCTTAAATTTTATACGGACCAAATCAACCTGCCGAAAAACATTTTATAAGCCCTGGCCAGCCCCGGGCTTTACCCCCCTCCGAAAGAATAAAAAGAAACGTTTATTGGGTATTTTAGCGATAGCTGATTATTTTCGTACAGATTAGAATATCTTTACAACCAGAAACCCTCAACTATTAAGCTAAATGGAAAATATTACCAAATACCTGGGCATCATCCTTATTGTGGTTGCAGCAGTGCTCATGCTCATATTTATGCTTACAGATAATATCACAAATACAACCTTAACAATTGCAGGCGGACTTGGCGTAGTTGGCTTGCTCGTACAGGTTTTTGTTGGTCGCAGAGTCGATTACTAGGCGGCTAGCACGAATTAATGGACGGTTAAGCACTTTGCTAGCTGTGGCACGAAACAGCCTAAAAGTCTTATACAGCATTCTCCAAGAAGTTCGTGCCACTTCGGGAGTAGCTGTTAAACCATCAGGTAATTATTTCTCCGGGTACCGGGTCTTGAAAGACGAACTGCAGCAGAAAAAAAAACAAAAAAAAACACAAAGAGGCTGTCTCCATAAAGAGAAAGTCTCTTTTTCGTTTAAAGGATAGGATGTTCTGTTAAATTTATTTTCCTGCGCTCCGCTTCCGCTCCCGGAATAAAAATGCGGGAATACAATGGCCAGTTTTAACTGGGCCGCATTCTGGCAGCTTGTGAATGGCCCATGACTTGCCCCGGCCTCTTTACCTGCCGGAGGTAAATGTTTTATGCAGGCGCCATACCTGGGGGATTACAAGCGTTTTATCATCATTCACTATGCGGTAATCGGCGCGGCTAACCCGCTCCTCTTCTTCCAGCTGTTTCTGCATAATATCCTGTACCTGCTTCCGGCTCCGGTGCTCATCCCGAATAAGGGTCCTACGCACCCGCAGCTCTTCAGGGGCAGAGACTGTTACCACCGCATCGAGCCCTTTATCGGAGCCGGTTTCAAAGGTAAGGGCAGCCTCTTTAATTACATAGGGTATGTTTTCCTGTTGCTGCAACCACTTTTCAAAATCAAGGGCAACCCGTGGGTGCACCAGGCTATTTAGCAGCGCCAGCTTTTCCGGATCTGCAAAAACCTGCTCTGCAAGGTACGCGCGGTTAAGCACGCCCTCGGCACTGTAGGCCGCCTCTCCAAAATGGCCTTTTAGCTGTCGTACAAGCTCTATATCTTTTACCAGCAGACCTTTTGCACGGGAGTCGGCATCGTAAACAGGGGCACCCAGGGCAGCAAAAATACGACATACCACACTCTTCCCGGCTCCTATTCCTCCTGTTACCCCTATCTTTAAAATACCCGTATTAGCGCTCATCTCTTCTATTTTCATATTCAAGGAGAATGTTCTCTGTCTCGAGCGTTACCTCTTTAATAAATGAAGGATATTCGATTAACCTCAGGGAAACGGTAGAGTCCTGGCGGTTTCGGCTCATAAAGTCCGCAACCAGCTCAAAGCGGGCCTTATCTACCTCCTCTAACTGGTCTTCCCTAACAGTAAAAGACACTACGCCGGTGGTATCTGCTAAAAACACCGTAGAGTCGGCAGGGAAATTAAGTGGCCGGACAGGCACCAGCTTATTTACCCGGTTAAATTTGGCGACATCGAAAGAAACCTGAATTTCTTTGGGTTCTACCTGAATTTTTTGCGACTCAAGCTGCGACAAATCCAGTGCATCGCTAAAGCTCTTATTAAGCTCCTTATAAGGAACATACAACAGTATGGAGTCGGCCAGTTCATCAATAAAAGATTTAGGCCCTGTAAAAACTGCCGAATCGGGCTGTACCCGAATTTGGCTAACTACCCGAAAATTTTTTTCCAGCGATATTCCCGCACTATCGATGGCCAATGCCACTTTCTTTGATTCTTTTGGCTCTACATTCAGGTAGAGGGTATCGGTTACCACATAATTGAGGCGAACCTCATTAAGCTGGTCGGCAATTATGGAGGTAAGGGATGCTTTCGTAATAAAGCGTGTAGAGGTCGGGTTTTCGAGCAAAATCTGGATAGGGCTGGTATTAAACCACAGGGTTTTACGCAACAGGTTCCAGCCGCCTCCGGAAATAACGATGCTTACCTTTTCCGGCAGCTCTTCTACCACCACCACCCCATCCTGGTCGAAAACAAATTCAACCGGATAATTCATCCGGGTGGCATAATCCTTATTCAGGGCATTAAAAAACCAGAAAGTGGTAGCCCCTAAAACGCATAGGGCTACCACCTTCCAGTTATTTTTGTCTGACATTAACAGACGCTTTAATCCTCTGAGTATGGACGTGCTTCTTTTCAAGCTGCTTTTGTAGTTGATGTTGTTGTTTTGGCAAATTTCTTGCTGGCTTCCAGCGAAATAGCCGATTTCTCGAAGGTCATTTTCACGCCCCGGTCAACTTCAATTACAACGGTATCTCCCTCAATTGCAAATATTTTTCCATGCATGCCTCCGATTGTTATTACCTGGTCTCCTTTGCGCAGGGCCTCGATATAGGTTTTCTGATCTTTCTGCTTTTTTTGCTGCGGACGCACCATAAAAAAGTAAAAGATAATAACAATACCGCCAATAAGAATAAGATTCCCCATCCAGGGATTATCGCCGGTAGAAATCTGCAATAATGTAATTTCGAACATAATAGGTTTATTGTTTTACGGGTCCGGCAGAAAGGTCGGCCTTAGGCGTTACTGTGCCTTTTATTTTTATTTTGGTTATTGCCGGTTTGGTATTTGCAGTAATAGTCACTGTTTTATCCTGGGTGCCTACACGATTCGCGCTGTTAAACTTTACCTGCACTTCGCCGGTTTCACCTACAGCCACTGGTACTTTAGAATAATCCGGTACGGTGCAACCGCAAGAAGCAGATGCATTCTGAATAATGAGCGGCGCCTCACCTACGTTTTTAAATTTGAACGTATGCGTTACTACCTCTCCCTCGGGAACAGAACCAAAGTTATATTCCGTATTTTCAAATTCAAACGCGCCCGCAGGTCCGCTTATTTCCTGTGCTTCTGCAACTTGATTTGAAGCCGCATTTACAACAGGAGTACGTGCTGCATTAGCACCGTTTCCTTCAAGTGAAGCTACACGTTGCTCTAATGTGTCCACACGCTCTTCCAACTCAGTATTGTTACAGCTGCTTAAGCCGAACGTAGCACTACCTAAAAACAAGGCATACACAAAGTACTTCTTCATAATAATAAAAGGTTTATTGAATAGATAAATATATACAAGCAAGGGGACTTTTACCCTGCTTGTATACAACTATCGAAGGATATTAGTGCCTGAATCAGGCTATTTTTTCAATTACGTAATTTGTGAACTCTTCCGTAGTGGCAGAACCACCCAAATCGCCTGTGCATTGCTCTTTGCGCTTCAGCGTTTCGTTAATCGCCCGGTCTATTTTCTTTGCGTGCTCCGGCAGGTCCATATAATGCAGCATCATAATGGCTGAGCGAAGCAAAGCCGTTGGATTGGCTTTCCCCTGGCCTGCAATATCGGGCGCGGTTCCGTGTACCGCTTCAAAGATAGCCACCTCGTCGCCAATGTTTGCACCAGATACCACGCCAAGACCGCCAACAAGGCCTGCAGCCAAATCTGACAGGATATCGCCAAAAAGGTTGGTCGCTACGATAACATCAAACTGCTCTGGCTTCATTACCATTTGCATGCACATGTTATCGACAATTTTATTGTCAAATTCAATGCCCGGAAAATCCTTGGAAATTTCTTCGCCGGCCTGCAGGAAGAGCTTTCCAGCGTTTTTCAGGATATTTGCTTTGTGTACCAGGGTCACCTTTTTACAGCCATGCTTTTTGGCGTATTCAAAGGAGGCTTTTACAATGCGGTAAGAGCCTTTCCAGGTAACGCGGCTAACAGAGTCGGCAATTTGCAGGCGCTCATCGAAATATTCAAGCCCTGCATAAAGGCCTTCCGTATTTTCGCGGAAAATTACCAGGTTAATGTCTTTATAACGGGAAGTAACCCCTTCGGTGGTTACACAGGGGCGCACGTTTTGGTAAAGGTCAAAAATTTGCCTTAGCTGCACGTTTACGCTTTTAAAGCCTTTGCCTACCGGGGTGGTAAGCGGGCCTTTGAGTGCAATTTTGTTTCGTTTAATGGACTCTATTAAAGTGCCCGGAATGAGCTCGCCTACCTGGGCCAGCGTGGTTTGCCCCGCATTTTCTTCTTCCCATTCAATTGGAACCTGTGCAGCAGCAAATACTTTTTTTACAGATTCAGTAATTTCCGGCCCAATGCCGTCGCCTTTAATTAAGGTTACTGTTGTACTCATTTTTATAGCTTTTCCTCTTTTTTAATTTGACCGATGAGGGTTTCAACATCTCTCAGTAATTCTTCGGCTTTATTTTTTGCATCTGTGATTACCCGTTCCCCCTCTGACTTCGCTGCACTGTCGGGCAGGTCTTCAGACTGAAGCTCTCTCAGAATATCTTCCAGAGCAGCTTTAAACCTGAATAGGTTGTAAGATACTCGCCCCCGGGTATTAGTACCTGTATCAGGAGCAAATAAAACACCTACGGCAAGCCCTACTGCTGCACCGGTAATCAGAGATAATAAGCCTACGGCACCTTTATTCATAACTGTGTATTATTTATTATCAATTAAACCTCTTCCACTTTTTCTTATAATGCCTTTCTCCTGTAATTCTGTTGAAAGAACATCTAAAACCCCATTAACAAAAAACTTACTCTTGGGAGTGCTGTATTTCTTGGAGAGTTCAATATACTCGTTTATTGTCACTTTTACAGGGATACTGCTAAAATTAATCATTTCGCAAAGCGCCATAATCAGGATTACGCGGTCAAGCATCGCGATACGCTCGACGTCCCAGTTCTTGCTTTTTTGCGAAATCATCTCTTCGTATTCTTTCTCTCCCCTGAGGCTCTGGTTAAAAAGATCGATAAAGAATTCTTTATCATCTTCCCAGTTATACGATAGCTCTGCCAGCTCATGCTGGTCGGTGCTGGTTTCTTCGAAGGCCTTCACCGTTCGCTGCACCATGCTCTTCAGCACTTCTTTATTTTCTGTCCAGAACAGGTCGCGGCTCCCCATAAAAGAATCGACCACCTCGTGCTTAAACAGTATCTTTTTAATGATGTAAAGCACTATCTGCTTATCATCCTCGAAAGATACCGGGCTTTTCTGCAGGTAATTTTTGTAGGTCTCGTCGTTCAGCAACACCTCTTTATAAAGCTCCCTTACAAAATCCTGTCCTTCGTCCCAGTGCAGGTTAAATTTAATAGAAGCTACCTGCAATGGCTTATTATTGGCAAGCAGCTCCAGCACGCGGTTGTTAATCCAGTTGGTTTCGTCGAGTAAAGCCCGGCGACCAGCCTGAATACGCTTATCGCGCTCGTTGCGCACATATTTGGCCAGTTCGGGCAGTAAGAGCAAAAACTCGAGGTAGCGCTCTGCAATTTTCTCTGTTTCGGCCAGCATGGCCTTGCGCAAATGACTTACGTCCTGCTTAACAAGTTTATCGTAATACTGCACTGCACCCTGGGCAGAGTTTACCTGCACGGGGCTGTATTTGTCAGTGCCCATCAGCTGTTTCTGCTCAAAGTTTTCAGCAAAAAGTGCCGATGCAGCTTTTCTGTCCTCCTCCAGCTTTTCCGGGTCCTGCACCTCCATTGAGTTCAGGTCTGGCTTAAACTCTTCCCTTATCAAGTCCATGGCCAAATGGTAATCTGACTGCCGGCACTGAAAAAAGGCAAAGATGTTTTGCATTACCTTAATTCGTAAATATCTTCTGTTAAGCATTTGCCCTGATTATATAACGCTGTAAAATTTAAGAAGCACGGCTGCCACGCAGCAGTGCTTCCTTATAATATGAATGCAATTTACACAACTTATGTTCGGTAAACCGCGGTTATTTCCCTTAGTAAGGAAGCTTTACTCTACCCACATCGTTAATTCGCTTGAGAGCCATTTCCATAGCCGCCTCCTGTGGGGTGATTCCTTCGCTGTCGGCCTTCTGTAAAATATCGATACAGATACCGTATACTTTCTCGGCTTTCTGATAAGCTCTTTCGCGCTGGTAGTTTCCTTCGTACTCGGCAGCTACGTTAATTACGCCACCGGAGTTAATAAGGAAGTCGGGCGCATAAATAATTCCTTTGTCAATCAGCTGCAGGCCATGGCGCTTCTCGTCTTTCAGCTGGTTGTTGGCCGCACCGGCCACTACCTGGCACTTCAGGCGGCTAATAGAGTCGTCGTTGAGGGTCGCTCCCAGTGCACATGGAGAGTAAATATCGATGTCGAGATCGAATATTTTATCCTGGCTCACCACTTCCGCACCATAAGTATCCGACACATACTTCAGGCGTTCTGCTGAAATATCGGCTACGTATACTTTTGCATTTTCTTTATGCAGATGCTCTACCAGGTAAGTTCCTACCTGTCCAACACCCTGCACAAGCACTTTCTTTCCATCGAGGCTATCGCTTCCCCAGGCTTTTTTAGCAGCCGCTTTCATTCCAAGGTAGGTACTGTAAGCCGTTACCGGCGAAGGGTCGCCACCGCCGCCCATAATTTCCGGCAGGCCGGCAACATAGTCGGTTTCCATGGCAATGTATTCGATGTCGGAAGTCCGGATGTTCACATCTTCTGCTGTAACGTAACGGCCACCCAAACTATCGATAAACCGGCCAAAACGGCGCATAAAGGCTTCTGTTTTCTGCGTTTTGGCATCGCCGATAATTACTGCTTTGCCGCCGCCCAGGTTCAGGCCCGAAATGGCATTTTTAAATGTCATTCCGCGCGAAAGCCGGAGTACGTCAGTAATCGCCTCCTGTTCTGAAGCATACTGCCACATACGGGTACCTCCCAAAGCAGGACCTAAGGTTGTATTATGGATAGCAATAATCGCTTTAAGACCAGTGGGCTTGTCGTAACACATTACGACCTGCTCGTGCTCCATCAGCTCAACCTGACCAAATACAGAAGTCTTCTGCTCTGTATCTACTTCATTTAACTCTACCATTTAAGTTATTTTATAGTTTGTATTACCTTTACGTTTAGCAATTACAACAGTAGTGCTTTTAAAAATAATGCAAAATTAGAATTTTTCATCGAGTAATTCAATCGTTGCCGCATTATTATAACTTATTTAAAACCCCAACGTTCTACAAAACGTGAAAGAGCTAAGTTACCTGAACAAATATTTATACAAGTATAGGCGCTACCTGATTCTGGGCACTATATTTTTGATTATATCGAACGTTTTTGCCATTATTCCGGCCCAGGTGGTGCGTTATGCCTTTGACCTGGTAAAAGAAAATATAGAAGTTTACCGCCTTTACCAGAACTTTGCCCTGCAGGAATCTATCTTCGATATGTTTGCGCACAGCATTCTGGTGTACGGCCTCATTATTCTGGCCATGGCTATATTGCGTGGTGTTTTTCTTTTTCTGGTGCGGCAAACCATTATTGCCATGTCGCGCTACATTGAGTATGACCTGAAAAACGAAATTTACCGCCACTACCAGGACCTGCCCCTGAGCTTTTACCGGCGCAACAATACGGGCGACCTCATGGCCCGTATTTCGGAAGATGTAAGCAAGGTACGCATGTACCTCGGCCCGGCCATTATGTACGGCATTAACCTGTTTACGCTCTTCCTCATTCTTATTCCTTATATGATTTCGGTAAATGCCCGCCTTACGCTGTATGCGCTGCTGCCTTTGCCCATTCTGTCGATAAGCATTTATTTTGTCAACAACCTTATTAATAAACGTTCCGAAGAAATTCAGCGCGCCCTTGGCGGGCTCACCACCTTTACACAGGAGGCTTTTTCGGGCATCCGCGTACTGAAAGCCTTTGCCCGCGAAAAAGACTCTGCGGAACAGTTCGACCGCAAGAGCAATGAATATAAAGATAAATCGCTGCAGCTTACTTTCGTAAATGCGCTCTTTTTCCCGCTTGTAATGGCCCTTATTGGCCTCAGCACCATTCTTACGGTTTATGTGGGCGGTATTGAAGTAATGCGGGGCGCCATTTCTACAGGTAACATTGCTGAATTTGTTATTTACGTAAACCTGCTTACCTGGCCTGTAACTTCGGTAGGCTGGGTAACCAGCATTGTACAGCAGGCGGCCGCCTCACAGGCCCGCATTAATGAGTTCCTGCATACCAAAAATGATGTTTTATCTACCCAGAACTTAGAAAAAGAAATAGACGGGCATATTGTATTCGATAAGGTAAACTTTGTGTATCCCGATTCAGGCATAATGGCCCTGAAGGAGGTTTCTTTTGAAGTAGAACCCGGCCAGTCGCTCGCGATTATTGGCACCACAGGTTCAGGCAAAAGCACCATTGCCAACCTGCTGCTCCGGATGTACGATGCAACCGAAGGAAAAATTACCATTGATAACACGGCAGTTGAAGCCTACAACATCAGTTGCCTGCGGAAGCAAAGTGGCTATGTGCCCCAGGATGTATTCCTGTTCTCCGAAACCATCCGCAATAATATTTCCTTCGGAAACATCGATTTGAGCGAGGAACAGATAAAAGCCGCTGCAGCCGATGCCGACCTGCTTGAAAACATCAGCCGCTTCCCGAATGGCTTTGATACCAAGCTGGGCGAACGTGGCATAACGCTTAGCGGCGGCCAGAAGCAGCGGGTAAGCATTGCCCGCGCCATTGCCCGAAACCCGAAGATTTTGATACTGGACGATGCCCTTTCGGCCGTAGACACAAAAACAGAAAACAGCATTCTTAACTCCCTGGCAAAAATTATGAAGGGCCGTACCAGCATTATTATCTCCCACCGGGTTTCCTCTTCGAAGCTGGCCGATAAAATTCTGGTAATTGACGATGGACGTATTGTGGAGCAGGGAACCAGCGAAAGCCTTCTTGCAGCCAATGGCATTTTTAAAGAACTTTATGATAAGCAGCTGCAGGAAGAAGATGAGGTAATGGATGAGTAGAAGAAAAATTTGAAAACTGGAAAATTAGCAAATGTGAAAATTCAGAAAAACGGGAATGACCGTTAAATGAAGGGTGTTTACATGGAAGTAACAGAGACTTCCTTTAGTTCCGAATCCCCAAAGCACCTTTAACAATAGCTTTTTCTCCTGGCAGCTGGCGCGTAGTGTGCAACGCGTGCCGCTATATATTGAAGCACCTTCGTGCAGTTTGGCCTGATTATTCATCCCCGGCAAAATTAGCTGGGGACTGCAAACCAAAGAAGCAGGTGAGTACCCCCTCTCCTATTGCAGCGGCACTTCTATCTGGAGGTTACGCTCTCCAAGATACTTTTCAATGGTAATGCCTGGCTTTAAGGCTACTCCCTGCTCCCGGGCAAATTCTTCCAGCTCCTCCCGAATAGCGTTTGGCTTTGGCATTACCAGGTTATGCGAGCGAATGGTGGCACGAACTGCCTGCTCCGCATCCAGGGCAAAGGGCTTCCAGCCTTCCGGCACTGCAGCCGCAGGATTGTCCAGCAAGATGCCGATAAACTGGTGCAGGGTGTCTTTTTCATTTTCCGGCTCGCGCAGCACGACCATGGTAAAAGTACCTGCCGGCGCTCCCTCCTGTACATGTTCCTGCACCTCAAAAAAGATTTCTTCGAGGGCTTTATTGTCCAGCCTGCCTATATATTCTTTGCCTACCAGCCGGTAATCGCCCACTTCTACCAGCTCCATTTCGCGCTCTTTAAAGCCACCAAGGTAGTAATACCCTGCGAGCGCAATGATGCCGGAAACTACCAGCACGGCAATTACATAATTTTTTATAGACATGTTTCAGATAAATTCGGGGCCTGCTTTAACCCACTGCTTTGTACTGCATTTTATATAGCTGAGCATAAAAAGCATCCAGCTCCATCAGCTCATCGTGCGTTCCTTCTTCCATAATTTCGCCTTTGTCGAGCACAATAATCTTATCGGCTTTCTGAATAGTCGACAGGCGGTGAGCAATTACAATGGAGGTACGGCCTTTCATCAGCTTTTCGATAGCCTCCTGGATCATTTCCTCCGTTTCGGTATCGACCGAAGAGGTAGCCTCATCGAGCACAATAATGCGCGGGTCGTAGACAATAGCACGAACAAATGAAATAAGCTGCCGCTGGCCTACCGAAAGTGTTGCTCCCCGCTCCATTACATTATAATCGAAACCACCCGGTAAACGCTCAATAAATTTAAGTGCCCCCACCATCTCGGCGGCTTCTCTTACTTTCTCCAGGCTTATTTCTTCATTGTTCAGCCGGATATTCTGGCCAATGGTATCGGAAAAAAGAAATACATCCTGCAGCACCACGCCAATGCGCTCGCGCAGGCTCGACAGTTCAAAATCCTTAATGTCGCGCCCATCAACACAAATTTCGCCTTTATTTATGTCGTAAAAGCGATTGAGGAGGTTAATGATAGATGACTTTCCGGCACCGGTAGCTCCTACGAGGGCCACGGTTTCACCGGGCTTCACTTTAAAGCTGATATCCTTCAGCACCCACTCTTCATCATTATAAGCAAACCACACATTTTTAAACTCCACTTCGCCTTTTAGCGACTCCAAGGTGTGTGAGCCGTTATTTGGAATGTTCTCCCTGCTATCGAGCAGTCGCATAATACGCTCTGAGCTTACCACTCCCAGCTGCAGCGTATTAAAGCGGTCGGCAATTAGCCGGATTGGGCGGAAGAACATTTGTATGTACAGGATAAAAGCCACCAGTACGCCCAGCTCAATTTCTTCGTAAATTACCTGTCGGGCGCCATACCACACCAGCAAACCAATACCCATGGCCTGAATAACCTCTGCCACCGGAAAGTAGATGGCATAATAAAGCACAGAGCGAAGGTTGGCATGGCGGTGTTCTTTATTGATATCCTTAAACTTTTCGTACTCCCGCTTTTCGCTGTTAAAAATCTGCACAATGCTCATGCCCGAGATATGCTCCTGCACAAAAGAGTTAAGGTTACTCACAGCATTACGCACATCGTTAAAAGCTACTTTAATTTTCTCCTTAAATACATAGGTACTAATTAAGAGCAGGGGCAGGGTCGAAAGCGTAACCAGGGTCAGCTTCCAATCGGTGTAGAACATAAACCCTACAATAAATACCAGCTGCAGCAGGTCGCCAATAATGGCAGCAAAGCCCTGGCTAAATACATTGGCAAGGGTTTCAATGTCGGACACACTGCGGGTTACCAGCCGGCCAATGGGGGTTCTGTCGTAAAAGCGCAGGCGCAGGGTAAGCAAGTGCCGGAACAAGCTGGTACGGATATCGCGAATTACGTACTGCCCCAGCCAGTCGCTCGAATAAGTATGCAGGTACTGTACAACCGCATTCAAAACAAGCAGGCCAACCAGCAAAAGAAGCATTCGCTGCAGGCCTGCATAGTCTCCTACCAGAATATGGTTGTCTATTGCCTGCTGAATCAGGTAGGGCCGCAAAGGGGCCAGCACGGCCAGCAGGACGGTAAGCACTACCAGTGCCCAGAAACGCTTTATATAAGGTTTTACAAACTTAAAGAGCCTTTTCAGCACCTTTGAGTCTACCACATTACCACTTACAACTTCTTTATCCATACCTAAACAGGTCCTTCCTAATCTTTATAAATAAAGAGCAAATAGCTGTCTGCAACGGCAGACTATCTCCTCCCGGCAAACGGCCTTAAAAACCCTTTGTTGTATACAGGCCAAGGCTGCTTTTTAGCACACGGGCTGCTTTCAGTCCCGAGCCCCAATAAGCGCTTGCGCTGGCAAGGCCGACGGGCCGTCGGCAAAAAGCTACCTCCTGGTTCATAAGCAGCTTCTAAACAAAATTAGCCTGGCCACTATCTTCATCCAACGTAAGACTATATTCATACACTATTTCAAATACCATAATTTTATGGTCGCACCATCTGCCGCCGCACAAGGGCGCAGCCTATTTTTTAAATTATACCCTTTTTCAAAGGTCGTAGATGGTATCCGGGTATTCTACTTTCGTTAAAAACAAGCCTTGTGCCGGGGCAGAGCGACCTGCTTGGGAGCGATCGCGGCTTTCCAGCACTTCCTGAAAGCCTTGCAGCGTCATGCGCCCCTGTCCCACTTCCAGCAAGGTTCCTACAATAGCACGCACCATATTCCGCAAAAAGCGGTTGGCCCGAATGTAAAAGATGAGCGCATCGCCCTCTTCCTCCCACCTGGCTTCTTTAATGGTACAGCGAAAGTGCTTTACGTCGGTATGCACCCTACTGAAGCACTCAAAGTCCTCCCAGGGAAGCAGCAAAGCCGCCGCTTCATTCATCGCAGCCACATCGAGTGGCCGGGTGTTTACGTAACAAAGCTTTTGCAGAAAAGGATTTTTTTTCCGGCATATTCTGTACTCATAGTTCCGAAAGCGGGCACTAAAGCGGGCATGGGCTTTCGGGTTTACCATTAGAATGCTTTTAACGGAAATATCGGGCGGAAGCAATGCATTTAACCTGAAATGCAATTGCTCGGTGTCGAGTTCCTCTTCCCAGTCTATATGCACCAGCTGCTGCTCGGCATGCACTCCCGTATCGGTACGGCCGCTCCCGATTACCCCTATGGGCTGCCGGAGCAATTTTGAGAGGGCTTTTTCAAACTCCCCCTGTACGGTATGTGCATTTTGCTGCACCTGCCAGCCATGGTAGTTTGTTCCGTTGTATGCTAAGTCAAGAAAATACCTCAAAGAGTTGATGTGCTAATTTGCTGATTTAATAATGTGCTGATATGCTGATTCGATAAGGTGCTGATGGGACCGGCCGGGTAAACAATACCAGCCTTGGATACCCGAAGCCCGTAAAAACACGACCCTCGGTTTCAACATTAAAAGTACCCCATTTCAGAAAACACCTTAAGGCCGAAATGCCGCTAGCTTACTTAGCGAATAGCTTCGAAAATTACCGCAGCTCCCTGCCCTACGCCAACGCACATGGTTGCCAGGCCGTAGCGGGCATTAGGGCGCTTTTGCATTTCGTGGAGCAGCGTAGCCGTAATACGCGTACCACTGGCGCCAAGCGGGTGACCAATGGCAATGGAACCACCATTTACATTTACAATATCGGGGTTCAGGTCCAGCTCCTGCATACAGGCAATCGACTGAGAGGCAAAGGCTTCATTCAACTCTATCAGGTCCAGGTCTTTTACCTGCAGGCCGGCACGCTTTAATGCTTTTTGGGTGGCAGTTACGGGGCCAATACCCATGCAATCGGGCTCCACGCCGGAAATAGCAACAGAAATTACCCGGGCCATGGGCTTTAGGCCGTACTTTTTCATGGTCGCCTCGCTTACCACCAGCGAAGCCGCGGCACCATCATTTACCCCGGAAGCATTGCCTGCCGTAACGGTTCCATCTTTCTGGAAGGCAGGCTTGAGGCTGGAAAGCTTCTCTATCGAAGAAAGGCGCGGGTGCTCATCGGCATCGAACACAATATCGGCTGCCTTGCGCTGCGGGATGTGCACAGGTACAATTTCATTTTTAAACTTGCCGGCTTCAAAAGCTTGCTGGTATTTTAGCTGGGAGCCATGGGCAAATTCATCCTGGGCCTCTCTGCTTATTTTCCACTTTTTCGCCACGTTTTCGGCGGTTTCGCCCATAGCAAAAGGGTAGTGAAGCTCCGAAAGCTTTGGATTTGTAAAGCGCCAGCCAATGGTGGTATCGTAAATTTCCTGGCTCCGGCTCCAGGCAGTTTCGGCTTTGCCCATTACATACGGCGCACGGCTCATGCTTTCGACACCCCCGGCAATATAAGCAGCGCCTTCCTGCAGTTTTACTGCACGCGAAGCATCCATGATCGACTGCAGGCCCGAAGCACAAAGCCGGTTCACGGTAACTCCGCCAATGGTAAGCGGCAGCCCCGCCATAAGAAGGGCCATACGGGCCACATTGCGGTTATCTTCACCTGCCTGGTTGGCTGCTCCAAAAATCACATCTTCCAGCTCATTTACATCCAGCTGCGGATTTCGCTTTACCAGCTCCCTCATTACGTGGGCCGCTAAATCATCGGGCCGAACCGCTGCCAGGGTGCCACCAAATTTCCCTACAGGGGTACGAAGAATATCTATAATGTATGCAGATTCCATCTGTTTTATTTAAGTTAAAAAATTGAACCGTTAACAGCCTTAGGTACTCTTTGCTCTTTGGCTAATGTTTTTATTTTAAGGCTTTTTGTTCTTTCTTTGCAACGCAATTTAATCTTTACTACACATGATACAAAGAATACAATCCATATTTCTGTTACTGGTAGCCATTGCCATGGGCCTGATGCTTGCCTTTGATATTTGGGAAAAAGCAAGCGTTGCCGAGAGCGAAGCCGTGGTTTTGAATACGTATTTTTTAACCCATTACCAACTGGAAGGAGCCGCCACTACGCCACCGGTTAACATTATTGAACAGGAGGCAAGCTGGTACATTGCCATTCTTGCAAGCCTTGCTGCCGTAGTAGCCCTTTACTCCATTTTCCGCTACGACAACCGCCTCCTGCAAATTAAGTTGGGCGCCCTTAACTCGCTGTTAATTGGCGGCACTTTAATTGCCTGCCTTATATTAACCATTAGCGGAGAAGAAATGGTAGCAACCGGCGATAAGGGAGAATACCTCGTTGGCTTTTACCTGCCTGCCGTGGCGCTTATTTGTAATATGCTTGCCAACCGCTTTATCAGAAAAGATGAAGCACTGGTGCGCTCTGCTGACCGTTTTCGCTAGGATAAAAAATAAAGAAAGAAAAGCCCCCGGTATTGCAGGATACCGGGGGCTTTTTTGATTTTCTATTGAGCCCCGTTGCTTCAGTCTTTTGTAGCAACCCGCAGAACAAATGCCAGTACCCCCGTCCGCAAAAACCCTATTGCCAATAGGCAGGGTAGACGGAAAGTTTATTGTGTATTTAGCAAGCTTCCTGGCAAAGCCACTTTCCCCGTTTGCTACTGAAAAGAGCATTTGCCTTTGTGCCAACAGCCATACTAAGTAATTCGACAGAAATAGTATAAACTTAATTTTGATGTGTCATCCTGAGGAACGCGGACGCCGCGCGGAAGGATCTTTCTTCGTTAGAAACATCTGGGAAGCATTATACTTGGAAAGATGCCTCCGTTGTCGGCATGACAAACAGTTTAATGTATTTATGTCTAAGCACTTACTAATTTACACCTTTAACTGTAGGGCCAGGTAGCGGGAAAGCTGCTTCAGCAACTTCTCAGGATTAAAAGGTTTTACTACAAAATCGTTAAATCCAGCCTCAAGCGCTTTTTGCCGTACTTCCTGCTCTACAGCTGCCGATATGGCCAGTATGGGCAGCTTAGCAATTTTTGGGTTCTCCAGGCGGCGAATTTGCCTGGTCGCCTCATACCCATTCATTTCCGGCATTTGCAGGTCCATCAGAATCAAATCAAAAGTTTGCTGCCGGAGCATTTCCAGGGCCTGAACACCATTTTCTGCTGTTTGTAAGTCGACTCCCCATTTTTCGAGGTACTTCCGCCCAATAAATATGTTCAGCGGATTGTCTTCCACCATTAGAATTCTCTTTCCGCGCAAACTAAACTCCTGTAAACGATTATTACGGCTTTGTTCCTGCATATTTTTTTTCGCTGCATCCGGCTTTTCAAAACGGAGACTAAAGGAAAACTCGCTTCCTTCGCCTTCTTTGCTTTCAAGCTCAATTTTACTTCCCTGTAGCTCTAGCAGGCGCTTGGTAATGGCCAGCCCCAATCCTGTGCCACCAAAGCGGCGGGTGGTATCGCTGCTGCCCTGGGTAAAGCTTTCAAAAATAGCTTCCTGCATATGCCGGGGCACTCCTATGCCGGTGTCACTCACCTTAAACTGAATGAGGCTGGCATCGGGCGCATCCTCCAGTACCGTTAACTGCACTTTTACCCCTCCCTTTTCGGTAAACTTAATGGCATTGCTGAGCAGGTTTATCAGTATTTGCGACAAACGCACCGAATCGCCTGTAACTTTATCCGGCAGGTCTGTATCCTGCAGCACTTCCAGGCTTATATTTTTTTCGCGCGCAGCAGGCATCATAGATTGTTTCAGGTCCGAAACCAACTCCGGCAGGTTAAAGGGAGTACTTTCGAAAGAAATTTTGCCTGCTTCGATTTTGCTGAAGTCAAGAATGTCGTTGATGAGCACCAGCAGGTTTTCGGCCGAGAACTTTAGTATCCGCAGGTTCTCGGCCTGGTCGGGCGTTACGGTGTCCTGCAGCAAAAGGTGTGTCATGCCAATAACTGCATTCATGGGGGTGCGAATTTCGTGGCTCATGGTGCTCAGGAACTGCGCCTTTGCCTGGGTAGCTTCCTCCGCCTTTTCTTTTGCCTCAATAAGTGCCTGCTCGGCCTGCTCCTGCTCGGTTATATCTTTTGAAAAAACTGTTATGCGTTCCAGCCTGCCATCTTCCATAATCGGGTAAATAGTAATCCGGAAAACACGCTCCCCCTGCGCTAAAGCAAACTGGTCGGTGTAAGAATGAGTAGCCCCATCTTCGGCTGCCTTGTACCGCCTCCGCCATTCGGCATGTACTTCGACAGGTAAAAGATCAAAGATGTTTATGTTCCGCTGAAGGGGATTTCCAAAATAAGCAGCAAAGTCATCCGCAAAAGCAGCATTGAAATCAAGCAGCCTGTATTCCCGATCTAAAAGCCATATCCGGTTGTCGTTATTATCCAGGATAGTCCGGATGTTTTTCTCTTTTTCCTGAACCTGCTCTTCATAGTGCAGCCTGTCGGAAATATCGCGGGAGTTGATAATAATTCCCTGAACATTTTTTTCGTTCAGCAGGTTAGTTCCTTTTGCCTCCATGAACATGTAGGTCCCATCGATTTTCCGGTACCTGAAGCGCAGGATGCTTTGCCTGCCATCTTCCTCCAGGTTCCTTTGAAAGCTGCTTAAAGCCTCTGTCTGCTCGTCGGGATGAACAAAATCAAAAACAGTTTTATCAGCCATTTCATCGGGCTTAAACCCGGTAAGGCGAAAGAAGGAAGGGGTTACATATTTAAAGTATCCTTCGGCATCTACCACTGCTGTAACATCTGTAGCATTCTGAAGCAATGCCTTAAAATAGGTATTCCTGTCGCGGAGTCTCTCCATCAGGTTATTCGAAAACAACAAGGTCTTCTGTAGCTTTTTCTCGCTCCTGCGTAAGTGAGTATTGAGCTCTGTGTGCTTTTGAATCGCTTGCTTTAGCTGGCTCTGTTGCTGGTCGGTAATTCGGTAATAGATATAAGCCAGCAAAAAAGAAGCAACAATAGTAGTAAAAAAATTCTGCAAATAAATTTGTTTCAACTCTTCGGCATAAACCTGCTGATCGATGGCCATTTTGTCATCCAGCCAGAACAGCAAAAAAATTGACAGCAAAGAAATAGCGAGTATCGAAAAAAAAGTTTTTAACTTCCTCAAATCAAATAATAAGGCGGTACTGGCCACTACCGGAATAAAAAAAAGATGGCCTCCTCCGGCAAAACCCGTCCAGCTTGCACCAAAAAGGCATCCTAAATTGAGGCCAATGTACAGCAGGTATTTCGCTAAGCTGTAATAACCTAAGCTGTTAAAGAGCGGAACCCCAGCTAAAACCACTGGAATAACTAATTGAATAAGACTAACATAAGCAGGCTTAACCTCCGGCTCCTGGAATACAAAAAGCAGGGAAACAATTGCAACCAACAGGCTTAGCTGGTTAATCATTTTAATCGATTTAACCTTGCCTGGCGTAAAATGCTCCTGTATGCCCAGCTGGGTATAGTAGGTAAAAAGTTGCTTTAAGTGCCTGAACATATATAAAATAAGAGTGGACAGTCTGAAAAAGCCACAAAATCGCTTTTTCTAAAAAATAAAACTAGATGGTTTTAGCTAAGCAAAAAATTCATTATAGAGCGGAAAATTACACTACTGACAAACTGTCACAGAAACAACGCATTTCTTTCTATGGAACAGCTTTTGATATGCCCTCCCTGTAAAAACTATTGTAAACCACAAAAACACCCATACACATGCAAGAGAAAGGAACCATCTCGATACATACCGAGAACATTTTCCCGATTATCAAAAAATTCCTCTACTCTGACCATGAGATTTTTTTACGCGAGCTAGTTTCTAATGGTGTGGATGCCACACAGAAGTTGCAGAAACTCGCACAGCTAGGAGAATACAAAGGAGAGCTCGGCGATTTAAAAGTAACGGTCACGCTCAACAAGGAGGCCAAAACCATTACCGTGTCTGACAATGGTATTGGTATGACAGCCGAAGAAATTAAGAAATACATTAACCAGATTGCCTTTTCGGGTGCCACCGAATTTATTGAGAAGTACAAAGACAAAGGCGAAGACAAGCAGATTATCGGCCACTTTGGTTTAGGTTTCTACTCTTCTTTTATGGTGGCCGACCAGGTAGAAATTAACAGCCTTTCGCGCGAGGAAGGTGCACAGCCTGCCCGCTGGATATGCGACGGCAGCACCGAATTTGAAATTACCGCTGGCGATCGCAGCCGAGCGCGGCACCGACATTGTCCTGCACATTAACGAAGATTCTGAAGAATTCCTTGAGTCATACCGCCTGCGGGGCATTCTGGAAAAATACTGCCGCTTCCTGCCTGTGCCGGTATTTTTTACCGATGGAGAAAAAGAGGAAGTAAGTGAAGAAGAGGCTAAAGAAGGCAAAGAAGCTAAAGTTAAAGCGCCTGAGCAAATCAACGATACCGAACCCGCTCTGGACCAAAGCGCCTGCCGAGCTGAAAGACGAAGATTATATTAAGTTCTACAAAGAGCTTTACCCGTATGCGCCGGATCCGCTGTTCTGGATTCACCTGAATGTGGATTATCCTTTTAACCTAACGGGCGTTCTGTACTTCCCGAAAATAAAGAACGATTTCGAAATTCAGAAGAACAAAATTCAGCTCTACAGCCGCCAGGTATTTATTACCGACGAGGTAAAAGATGTGGTTCCGGAATTTCTGCAGCTCCTGCACGGGGTTATCGACTCGCCGGATATTCCGCTGAACGTTATCGCGTAGCTTCCTGCAGGCCGATTCGAACGTGAAGAAAATCAACTCTCACATTACCAAAAAAGTAGCCGACAAGCTGGGCGAGCTTTATAAGAGCGACCGCAAGGCCTACGAAGAAAAGTGGGACGATATTGGCCTGTTTGTAAAGTATGGCATGATTAGCGAAGATAAATTCTACGACCGCGCCAAAGACTTTGCCCTGCTGAAAAGCACCGAAGGCAAGTTCATTATACCCTGAACGAATATAAGGAGTTTGCCCAGGCCAACCAAACCGACAAAGATGGCAATGTAGTTTTATTGTACACGAACGATCCGGGCAAGCAGCATGCTTATATTCAAACAGCCAAAAAGCGCAGCTACGATGTGCTGGAGCTCGATACCATTATCGACAGCCACTTTATAAACATGCTCGAGCAAAAGCTTGAAAAAACTTCGCTCAAGCGCGTAGATTCAGACACCATCGATAAGCTTATCGATAAAGACGAGAAGAAAGAAAGTGTACTGAGCGACCAGGAGAAAGAGCAGGTAAAAGCCATTTTTGAAAAAGCCATTAACAATAAAAGCTATACCATACAGCTAGAAGCCATGGCCCCCGACGAAATGCCCGTAACTGTAACCATGCCCGAATTTATGCGCCGCATGAAGGACATGAGTGCAGCCGGTGGCGGAGGCATGCAAATGTTCGGCAATTTTCCCGACAACTATACCGTATCGGTAAATGCCAACCATGCCATTGCAGGTAAAATTTTAAAGGAGCAGGAAGAGCAGAAACAGCAGGCGCTTGCCAAGCAGGCATTTGACCTGGCCCTGCTCCAGCAAAATATGCTGCAGGGTGCCGAGCTAACCGCTTTCATTCAACGCAGCATCGATTTGGCTACCAAATAGTCATTTCCTTGTTACTTCCCGAAAAGCCGGTACGAAAGTGCCGGCTTTTTTTGTCTATATCAAGCAGAAGCAAAAACGCACCTTACTTACCAAGCCCGTATTTATCGACAGCGGGTAGACGGGAAATATGGTCTTTTACCCGGTAAATAACCTCACAGCCGCTTAACTGCTCGCAAATGGCATCAACATTTCCCCAGGCATAATTACACTCTCCTAGTTGCGTTCCCTGCGCATCATATAGTACCAGGGGAACATCTGCTGCATTCCTACTTGCGCTATACACCAGCTCACCATCCCCCAGCCGACACTTACTTATTTCCCCATCTTTATAGGTCTTGTAAAGCATTTTCAAAGTTTCATAATTTTCAATTTCTTCTTTTTCGCAACTACCTGCAAGCAGGAGAATCATTATAAAAGAGAGGCTGACTAAAACGCTTTTCATTGGATTTATTTTATATTTTCAGAACTTTAACTAAGACCCTCAGAACCTTTAAACAGTTGCATCGACTTGCTGCTTCTCCTTCTTGTTTCACCATCTCCCTTAGAGGCTGTATGGCAAAAAATACTATTAAAACGCGTAACAAGTGCTGCTTTCTTCATTTTTCCCGGGCGAAGTTTACTATTCAACAGCAAATTTTTCATATTCGTGTAAATTATCTGCCTGTTCTCTGCGTTACATTAAGTATGAAAAAATTCTGCAGCTTTATATTCTTACTGCTTTCTCTGCTGGCCGGCTCTAAGCTGTATGCACAGGAAAAAGATTCGACCCAAACAGCAGATCCGCTGGATATGCCTATTGAAAAGCCTCTTACTATCGACATAAATGCGCAGGAGGAGGAAGAGGAAGAAGAAATTCCGGAGAAAAAGCGTAAAAAGAATGTTTTTTATGACCTGAAAACCCGCAAGGCCTTTGCAAAAAGCGGCTATGGTCAGAATGAAAAAATCGAAATCTTCCATATTCTGAAAGAGTGGCAGGAACCCGACCCTTACGTGCGCGACATTTACTGGTATGAGTTTAAAAGCAAGAGCGTAAAAAAAGGAGGAACCCCTACACCCGACCAAGGAATGCTGCTCCATGGGCCTTACCGCGTAGAGAAAGATGGTGAAATAATAGAAAAAGGTATTTTTTATAAAGGAACCAAACATGGCCGCTGGACCACCTACCGCAAAATGTACGATTACATGGCCCTCGACTCAAAAGAGAAGTACGTTAAAGGTTGGCCAAAAGAATCGAAAATAACTTATTACGACCGGAAGGCCACAAAGTTAAAAGAGGTTATTCCGGTGGAGTATGGAAAGAAGGAAGGCAACTATTACCTCTTTTTCCCAACCGGCGAAATAGCCGTGCGCGGCGAGTTCCGGTACGACGAAAAAGTAGGCACCTGGACTGAGTATTACCAGCAGCGGCAGCGCCGGAAGAAGCAAATCCAGTATGCCCCCGACCCATGGGCTAAAAATTTCGATCCGTATATTGCCCAGGAGTGGGACAAAGAGGGCAAACTCATTTACGAGCGGAAGAAATAAACCTTCCGCTTTTTTATTTTCCCATGCATTGCCTGAGTCAGGCGGGAAAATAATTCTAAAACAAAAATCTACCCGGCAGCCTTTTTTGTACAGATACTTTTCAATCCAAAGATTTTTTTATGGCTGATATTATAGACATTACCGCGCCCTTATCGGCACAAATGCCGGTGTGGCCAGGAGTTGAACCGGTAAAAATTAGCAGCGCCTCCAGCATTGCCCGCGGCGATATGGGCAATACCCTTCGCATAGACACGGTTAACCATGTTGGCACCCACATGGATGCCCCTCACCATTTTATTGACCAGGGCCCAACCCTCGACGACATGCCCCTGGAAGTAGTTTGCGGAGCGGCACGCGTAATTGAAGTGGAAAGCAAATACGAAATAACTGTAGATGACTTAGAAAGAGCAGGCGCCGCGGGTGCAGAACGGCTGCTAATTAAAAGCCGCATGTCGGCCATCGACTGGTGGAACCAACCCTTTATTACCGACTTTGTACACCTGGGGAACGAAGCCGCCGATTATTTATCGGATGCAGGGGTAAAGCTGGTAGGAGTCGATTATTTGTCTGTAGCTGGCTACAATAAAAACGAAACCTTTGTACACCAGACGCTGCTGGGCAATGGAACCTGGGTAATTGAAGGCCTTGTGCTCCGCCATGTAAAGCCGGGCCTGTATGAACTTTACTGCTTGCCACTGAAGTTACAAAAAGCCGATGGCGCCCCCTGCAGGGCTATTTTAAAATCTTTAAACCCAGCCTAGCGGCAATCTTTCAACAGCTCAAAACCAGTTTAATGCGAAAAAACACCAATTTCACGTCTCTTTTTATCCTGCTGATAGGGGTCCTGCTCCTGGTGCTTAACCAGCATTTGCTGGGCGGCCTTATTCCTTCCTGGATTTTTATTATAATCCTGGCGCTGTGGCTCCTGGTAAAAATCAGGGACTTCAGGAACATGCGTAAAAGAGATTAAAAAGATGTAGGGTAGAGATGAAAATTTTCAATTCAATAGAATAAAAAAGGAGCCGGCGGCTCCTTTTTTTTCTTGTGTTTCCCGTCTCAAATCTCAACTTCCACCTGGTTGCGCAGCAGGTCTTCGAGGGTTTCGCGCTTGCGAATAAGCTTTGCTTCGCCATTTATTACCAGCACCTCTGCCGGGCGGAAGCGGCTGTTGTAGTTATTGGACATGCTGTAGCCGTAAGCCCCTGCATTTTTGATAGCAATGATGTCGCCTTCGTGCAGCTCATTTAACTTTCGGTCGCTGCCCAGGGTATCTGTTTCGCAAATGTAGCCGACAACGGTATACACCCTGCTGGTTCCGTTGGGGTTCGATACGTTAAACATATCGTGGTAGGCATCGTACATCATGGGCCGAATCAAGTGGTTCATGCCTGAGTCTACACCCGCAAAAACGGTAGCCGGCGTAGTTTTAATAACATTGGTACGCACCAGTAAATAGCCGGCTTCACTTACCAGGTACTTACCCGGCTCGAACCATATTTCTACTTCCTTTCCATATTCTTTCACAAAGCCATCCACGGCCACCTTCAGGCGGTTGCCTACATGGTTGAGGTCCGTGGTTGCATCATCCTGCCGGTAAGCCACTTTAAAGCCGCTGCCAAAGTCCAGGAATTCAAGATCTGCAAAATCCTGCGCTGCATCGAACACAATCTGAGCACCTCTCAGGAATACTTCTGCATCAAGAATATCGGAACCGGTATGAATGTGCAGGCCAATTACTTTAATGTTATTGGTTTTTACCACCCGTAAAAGATGGCGCATCTGTAAAACAGAAATGCCAAATTTGGAGTCGATATGCCCCGTGGATATTTTCGTATTTCCTCCCGCCATAATATGCGGATTCAGCCGGATACAGCAGGGAACCGTATTGTGGAACTCATGGCCGAACTGCTCCAGGATGCTGATGTTGTCGATATTGATGGTAACCCCAAGCTTTACCGCCATCTTTATTTCTTCAAATGAAACACAGTTGGGCGTATAAAGAATGTCTTTTGGCGCGTAACCGGCTTTAATCCCCAGCCAGGCCTCCTGAATAGAAACCACATCGAGGCCGACGCCCTGCTGGCGCATGAGCTTTAGTATATTTATATTCGTTAAAGATTTGGCGGCATACTTAAAACGCACATTCATTCCTTCAAAGGCTCCTTTAAGCTTATCCAGCTGACCCACGATTTTGTCGGCATCGTAGAGGTACAGCGGCGAGCCAAACTCTTCACAAATATCCAGCACCTTCAGGCCCTGAATGGTATATGCATTATTCTGTAATTCCATATTATTTCGTTAAGCAGGTAAAGATAATAGATGTAAAAAGAAAAAAGGAAGGTTTTGGCCTTCCTTTTATCATGGGCTTTATTTAAAGCCCCTTAAAACTGTTTCCTGTCCCTACCTTAGCATAATCTTGCGGCTAAGCACTTTGTCGTTCTGGATAATATGAAGGATGTATATTCCCCTTTCCTGCCCTTCCAGCTCGAGGTTTTCTTCCAATATTTTGTTAGAAGGAGCGCTGGTTTTCTCAAAAATTGTACGGCCGGCAGGGTCTGTAAGCTTTAGCTGCACCGGACTGTTTTCGGGAGCCTCAAACTTTACCCTGAGTTGCCCACTAGAGGGGTTCGGATAAAACTGAAGGTTTTCCAGCTTTAATTCCTGCCCTTCCACCTCCAGCGCCTTTGCTTCTTCCCGGCTCAGGTTTTCAATAATGATATAGGGTCGCTCTTCCCTCAGCTTATTCCTCATCTCCTGCATCTGCTGGCGCATTTCCATCATTTCTGCCCGCATTTGTTCCTGTGCGGCGCGCATTTCCTGCAGGTGCCCCTGCCGAAGGCTGTCGCGCATTACCCTCACCTCAAAGTGCCTGTGCTCCATCTCTTTCAGGAGCGAGTCCAGTTCTTCTCGGTGGTTCCGCATGCTGAAGAAGGCACCTGGAGGCACGTTTCCTAAAGAATCGCTAAAAACAAAATTTACGCTATCCACGCGAATAATGTGCGGAGGGAAATCGGGATAAGGAGGAATAGCAGGAAAGGGAATACTATCGGTAAAAAAGGTATCTGCTGTACCACTCTGGTAAATAAATGTGTTTCCATTGTCGCCGCCCGAGTGCTGAGAAATCATTACTTTACTGTCACCTCCGTTGCGTACCCGAATTTGGCCATCTGCGGCTTCTACTTCAATTCCCAGCGCTTTTAGCTCCGGGTCACTTTCCAGTGCCTCTTCACTCTTGTAGGTTTTTTCAATAAGCTTTCCGTTGTACTCTATTCTTACCTTAATGGTCGTTTCACTTTCCTGTGCATTTGCCTTCCACAGGAAGGAGACCATCAGGAGGCTGGTGAGCAAAAAAATATTTTTCATAGCCATAATATGTTAGAAGTGTATGCATACAAACATAAGTGAATACACCTCCCGTAAGTTGTTAATGACCAGTTAATTAATGTTAAAGAACGTTAAATGCGAATTATTCGCCTGTTTTCTGCGTATTTTTAGATCCATGAAGCGGCAAAAAATATATATTCTGATTGCACTGATGAGCCTCGCCCTGCTTGGCCTGATAGCTTTTCAGCTTTACTGGATTCGAAATGCCATTCAGCTTAGCGAGCAGCAGTTCGAACAGGAAGTGCAGCAGGCACTGGCCAAAGTGGCCCAGCGACTGGAGAAACAGGAAGTTATTTCCTTATCAGTGGGCTCTTCCTATTCTTTCCAGTATAGTCACCGTAAGGACGCCCCGAGCCGCCAGCGCGACAGGGAAAGAAATGGCAAACAACCGAGGGTACAGGTATACAGCAGGCAGGGAAATGCTTACCTCCAACTGCCGGGAGACAGCCTCTCCATACCTGTGCCTTCCCCACCAGACAGCGTACCGGCAGAACACTTCCCGGACAGACCACCCGTTCCGAGGGAAGAGGGGATGTATTCCCGCCTGGAAAGCATACAAAACCAGAGAGCGCAGCTGGAAGAGCAGCTCAGGCACATAGAGGAGAAGAAAAAAATTGCCCGCGACATACAGCAGCACCTGAGAGAAAAGCAGCAATATGCCAATGTGGTCATATCGCAGTTCTTTCAGGAAAACGAACCCATAGAGGAACGGATAAACCAGCAGCAGCTCGATACCCTGCTCCATAAAACCTTTCAGGAGCATGGCATCGGTGCCGCCTATGAATATGGCGTTATTAATGTTCCGCAGCAGAAGCTCATTTACTATTCTGCAGAAGTACCCCGGGAGTTGGCCGAAAGCCCCTATAAAGCAGCACTTTTTCCTAATGACTTTTTCGGGAGCCAGAGCTTTCTTGCAGTGAGTTTTCCGAATAAAGCAGGCTACCTGCTAAAACAGGTCGGCTTTACCTTAACCTCCTCGGCCCTGCTGATGCTGACGGTCATTGGCTGCTTTGCTTATGCTATCCACACTATCTTCAGGCAAAAGAAGCTCAGCGAAATGAAGAACGACTTCATTAATAACATGACGCACGAGTTTAAAACGCCTATTGCAACAGTAAGCATGGCCTGCGAAGCCTTGGCCGACCCGGAACTGAGCCGTCAGCCCAATATTCTGCAGCGTTACCTGGGTATAATTAAAGAAGAAAATACCCGCCTGGGCCTGCAGGTAGAAAAAGTGTTGCAGATTGCCCGCCTCGAACGGGAGCGGATGGAATTAAAGCCGGAACCAGTACAGGTGCATGAGCTAATTGAACATGTAGCCGAGAAGGTGCAGCTACAGCTTGGCGGCCGGCGAACCGGAGAACGTGGGTTTATTCACCTCCGGCTGATGGCAGAACGCCCCCTCATTGAGGCCGACCGCCTGCACCTGACCAACATTCTTACCAACCTGCTCGACAATGCCATTAAATACGCTAAGGAAGAAGTCGATATAAAAATTGAGACCAAAGAAGTGATGGGCGATAATAAACAGCCCCTGCTTCAGCTGTTGGTAGAAGATAAAGGAATTGGCATTAGCAGGGAAAACCTGAATAAAATATTTGATAAATTTTACCGGGTACCCACCGGCAATGTACATAATGTAAAAGGCTTTGGGCTTGGCCTGGCCTATGTTAAATTTAGTGTAGAAGCCCACGGCGGCAGCATCCGGGCCGATAGCAAAGCCGGTGTTGGCAGCCGTTTTATTATTCAGCTCCCCAAAACTCAACCAAATGCAAAACGCTAAACTGCTCGTGGTAGAAGACGACCCCAACCTGGGCCAGATTCTGCAGGAGTACCTACAGGTAAAAGGCTTCGATACCCGGCTGGAAACCGATGGCGAGGCCGGCCTGAAAGCCTATAAACAGGAGGCTTTCGACCTGTGCCTGCTCGATGTAATGCTTCCTTTAAAAGATGGCTTTGCCCTTGCCGAAGAAATCCGGCAGCAGGACAAGCACATCCCCATCATTTTTCTTACCGCCAAAAGCCTTAAAGAAGATACCCTGCATGGCCTGCGCCTCGGTGCCGACGATTACATAACCAAACCGTTTAGTCTGGAAGAGCTGCTCCTGCGCATTGGGGCCATTCTGAAGAGGAGCAAAACACCGGCTACAAGCGAAGCTGCAGCCGACGCGCCCATGCAAATAGGAAAGTTTACCTTTTATCCGCAACAGCAGGAACTCCGCCTGAATGACAAACAAATGAACCTGACGGCAAAAGAAGCTTCCCTGCTAAAAATGCTCGCCGAACAGGAAGGACGCACCCTCAACCGGACTGAAGCCCTAAAAGCTATCTGGCACGACGACAGCTACTTTAATGCCCGTAGCATGGATGTTTACATCACCAAGCTGCGGAAAATTTTAAAAGACGACCCGGAGCTGCAGATACTGAGCGTAAGAGGAGAAGGCTTTAAGCTTGTAAAGCTTAAATAATTTACTTATATTCAGCTCTGAAATTCGGGAATTTTCCGTTTAACACTCAGTTAACTCCTACCCGGTTCTTTTCTTCTTAAGAATATAATACCCATAAAAAGGAAGGAACAGCCCGTTTTTGAGTAAATGTTGATTGCGTTTTAAAATCGAAGTTTTTTATATGATAAAGATTATCCCTTCTATAGCTGTAATTAAAGGAAAAGTGGTGCGTATACAAAAAGCAGACTTTAGCCGAATTACAGAATATGACATTAGTCCGCTGGATGTTGCCAAAAAGTTTGAAGACCATGGAATTGACCAGATACACATGGTAGACCTGGAAGGTGCCCGCAAGGGTCATCCGGTAAATTATGGCGTGCTGGAAACCATTGCTGGCTACACCAACCTCAAAATTGATTTTTCGGGCGGTATTACTACCGATGGCGACATTAGTAAAGCCTATGAATATGGCGCCAGCTATATTACCGCAGCAAGCATCGCCGTGGCCCGTCGCGATTTGTTTACTTCCTGGATCATTTCGTACGGACGAGAAAAAATTACCCTCGGGGCCGATGCGCTAAACCGTAAAATCTCTATCAGGGGCTGGCAAAAAGATACCGACATAGATGTAATGGACCATATTGGCTATTTCTACGATCGGGGTCTGAAGTATGTTAAAACCACCGACATTGCCAAATATGGCGAAATGCAGGGGCCTTCTTTCGACCTGTATACCGATTTGCTGAAAAAGTACCCTAACCTTTCCGTATTAGCCAGCGGAGGCGTAAGCTCGGTAGAAGACATTGAAAAACTAAACGATATAGGCGTTTGGGGCGTAATTTTCAATAAAGCTTATTACGAAGAAAAAATTAAGCTTAAAGATATTGAGCGCTTTACCCAACACTATTCAGCATCATAAAAAGAAAGCGAGGCCACAGGCTTCGCTTTCTTTTTATATGCAGCATCTGATTATTTTTTATTCTCTTTACCGCCTGTAAAGCACACTTTCTTCAGCCGCCAACCCTTAACATACCAAATAGCTCACACATCCTTCAATAAAAGAGTTTAGAAAACCTGCGGGTGAAAATACCGCGCAGGGGCGTACCGCAAATCCCCTACTTTTAGTCTCAAAAGCATTCATCAGACAAACCCAGCAGAACAGGGTTCTTCACCTTAAAAGGCAAATATCCAATGTAAGCTTTTGCCAGATATTTTAAGCTAAAAAGGCTGATTGTAAAAAGGGAATCTGACTAGGCTCAAGAAAGGGCAATTAAGAAAGAAAACAGCCACAAAAGCGCTATTCAAAAGATAAAAAGGACATGTTTACCGTAACACCGCAAAACTGCCTACAAGTTAACCTTTTGCCTTTTCACAGGCACAGGACTTTACCTCAGCCAATAATATTTCCTATGTCTTTAAAAAGCAGGAGAAGTAGGGTTTATAAACCCGGTGTTTCGTTGTATGAAGGGGTTTGAAAAAAATCGCTTACGCTAAACTTGTAAAAAATGTAATAGAGAAAGTTAAAGGTGAGGCTGGTGCTTTCTTTTTTTCCTCCTGACCCTTCCTTTACTTCCGTTGGGGTCTTTCCTGCGGCAGGGGGAGCAGGAAGCGCTTCTTTCACTTTTGGAATTGCTTCCTCTGTTTCTGCTACTTCCGCGGTAGCTGCAGTATCCTGCTTTGGCTTTCCTTTCTGCCCCTGCGTTTGCGCATCGCGGGCACTGCAGGAGTTAACATTCTTCTTTACCTGCAGTAAAGGTGCAGGGCCTCCATTAGCCATGGCAAAGTGCCCAAAGCCAATAAGGATGGCAAAAAGAGCGAGGGTGGATAGATGCCGCATAACGAAAGCGTTTAAGTTACAGATTATTTCGAGTAAAAGTATAAATAATTCATCATAATTCCGAAGAACCTGTACCAAATTAAGGTTAATTAATGTTAATTAAATTTTAACCTTATATTTCTTAAGCCACATCTACAAAAAATACCGTATTTAAGTAACTTGAGGAGCCTTTAAATTCACCTTCTTAAAATTAGCTTAGCAAAACATGAATAGCGAACCTATCAGCTGGCAGGACTTTGAAAAAGTAGACCTTCGGGCTGGCACCATTGTACAGGCAGAACCATTCGCCGAGGCACGCAAGCCTGCCTATAAGCTCTGGATTGATTTTGGCCCCGAAATAGGCACCCGCAAAACAAGTGCGCAGATTACCCACCACTACCAACCCGACACCCTTGTGGGTAAGCAGGTAATTGCCGTGCTTAATTTCCCGCCCAAACAAATTGCCAACTTCATCTCCGAAGTCCTGGTTACCGGCTTTTCCGATGCCAACGGACATATTATCCTGGCCAGCCCGGCCGTTGAAGTACCAAACGGCAGCAAATTACATTAAAAATTTATGGTGCATTTTTCTCAACTGGCACAAATTACAGGCGGAACCCTGCGGCAGGCAGGTGCCGACGGAGAGGTTTATTTCTTACTCACCGACAGCCGTAAGCTCATTAATGCAGCCGGGGCCGTGTTTTTTGCCATTAGCGGCAGCCGCCATAACGGGCACCGCTTTGTTGAAGAAGCCTACGCCAAAGGAATCCGCTACTTTGTGCTGGAGAAAGAAGCAGCTCATTCCATTCCCCTTGCTTCTTTCCCTGAAGCGGGAATTCTGCTGGTTAACCATACGGTAGAAGCGCTCCAGCAAATTGCGGCCCACCATCGCCGGCAGTTCTCTTTTCCGCTGATAGCCATTACCGGCAGCAATGGCAAAACAATTGTAAAGGAATGGCTGGCAAATCTATTAAGCCAGCATGAACATGTGGTGCGTAGCCCGAAAAGCTTTAACTCACAAATAGGGGTTCCGCTCTCGGTGTGGCAAATCGCACCGCAGCACAGCCTCGGCATTTTTGAGGCCGGCATTTCTCAAACAGGCGAAATGCAGCAACTGGCAAATATACTGCTGCCACAAGTAGGCATCTTTACCAACCTGGGCCCGGCGCATAACGAAGGTTTTTCCTCTATGGAAGAAAAGGCCCGGGAAAAAGCACTGCTGTTTGCCAGCTGTCATACGATTATATACTGCCAGGAGTACCCTGTTCTTTCTAAAGTTATTAAAAGCACTTATCCCGATAAGGAGCTGCTTGGCTGGAGCTTTGAAGACAAAGCGGCTCCGGTATTTGTAGAAAAACAAACCAGCCCTGCTGGCTTAACAGTAAATCTCTCCGGAAAAGTGAGCGGAACATTTGCCTTGCCTTTTCAGGATACCGCCTCTGTTGAAAACTGCCTTCATTGCCTGCTAACCTATTTATTCCTTGGCTATCCGGCAGAAAGCCTCCGCAAAACCCTGCCGCAGCTGCACAAAGTAGCCATGCGACTCGAGCTAAAACAGGGCGTAAACCACAGCTATATTATCGACGACACTTACAATAACGACCTGGCCGGCCTGCAGGTAGCGCTCGATTTTATGCAGCAGCAAAAGCAGCCACTGCGAAAGACCATTATTTTATCTGACATTTTGCAAACCGGAGCCCCTGAAGGCCCGCTTTACAATCAGGTTGCCCTCCTGCTCAGCAACTATGGCATTAAACGCCTGATTGGCATCGGGCCGGCCATTAGCCAGGCAAAGGAGCAATTTTCTTCCCTTAGCGAAAGCAGCTTTTTCCTCGATACCGAAACTTTTCTGCAAAGCCAGCCGGAGCAGTTCATAAAAAACGAGCTGGTACTTATTAAAGGAGCACGCCCCTTTGGCTTTGAAAGAATTGCCTGGCGTTTGCAGCAAAAAATACATGGCACGGTGCTGGAAATTAGCCTCGATGCCCTAACCCATAACCTCAATTACTACCGAAGCAGGCTTACCCCCGGCACCAAAATAATGGTAATGGTAAAAGCCTTTGCCTATGGCAGCGGTAGCCACGAAGTTGCCCAGCTGCTCCAGTACCAGAAAGTCGATTACCTGGCCGTAGCCTATACCGACGAAGGGGTAAGCCTGCGCCAGGCGGGCATCGACCTCCCTATAATGGTCATGAACCCCACGCCCGAAAGCTTCGATAAACTGGCAGAATACAGGCTGGAACCGGAAATCTACAGCCTCAATATGCTGGAGGAGCTTATTGAGTGGTTAAAGAGGGAAAAGAAAAGTATAAAAGCACAACTGAAGCTGGATACGGGCATGCACCGCCTGGGCCTGGAAACAGCAGACGTAGTACGTGCAAACCAGCTTTTACTGGAGAACAAGGAACAGCTGCAGCTCAGCGGCATTTTCAGTCATTTATCAGGAGCCGACAGCGAAGCATTTAATGATTTTTCGCATGAGCAGGCACGCCTTTTCGAGCAGAATAGTGGCCTGCTGTGCAGAAATTTGCCCTACCGGCCCCTGCGCCACCTGGCAAACTCGGCAGGGATTTTACGCTTTCCGGAGTACCACTTCGATATGGTGCGCCTGGGCATTGGCCTTTACGGAACAGAAGTAAACCGGCAGGAACAGGATGCCCTCATTCCTATAAGCACCCTCAAAACCACCATTTCGCAAATAAAGCAAATAAAAAAAGGAGAAACTGTTGGCTACAGCCGCAGTGGAATGGCCGAACAAGACCTGCAGCTAGCCACCATTGCCATTGGCTATGCCGATGGTTTCGACCGGCGCTTTAGCAAAGGGGTAGGAAAGGTACTGGTACAAAATAAACTGGTACCTGTATTGGGCAATGTTTGTATGGATATGTGTATGGTAGATGTAAGCGGGCTGGATGTTCGGGAAGGAGATGAAGTGGTAGTCTTTGGGCAGGGTCGTTCTATTACCGAGCTGGCCGATAGCATTGGCACCATTCCTTATGAAATACTGACCAATGTGGGCGAAAGAGTAAAGCGCATTTTTTACACTGCCTAAGGCCCTAAATTACCCCAATAGCTTCCTGCCCTGCTTCTCCTATACAAAAGCTTAACAAAAAAGGCATGTATTCCAGCCACACAGCCGGGGTACACACCTCTTCAACAGTTTACTCTTCTATTTTTAACCTCCGCAGCCTAAATTCCTGCGAAAGTTATCGCCTTTCATGCCACCAAAATCCCGCTCTTCGTCATCTTCGTTCTTTGGCTCATGCTTATCTTCGGGGAGCCCGTGGTTTTTGTGGGGCCCATCCTGCTTTTTAGCCGACTCCTTTCGCTCCAGCGTATTTTCCGGACCTTCCTGCTTATCCTTAGGAATGCCATGGTTCTTATGCGCTTCTCCTTGTTTGTTTGCTGTTTTATTTACATCCATAATATTTTTCCTTTCGTTATCCTGTTCTGTTATACTTCAAAGTACGACTTTCTGCCGAAAAAGATTTATTACAGCCAAATGTAAGTTCAGCAGCGTAATCGATTGAAACTCATTGAACCAGATGCCATACAGCTTGTGTTTGTAAATTATTAAGTATCACTTTGATAAGTAAGAACTTTCGCTGACATTTGCAGCGCTCAAAAAAATAGAGATAGTGAAGGCAATAGGTAAGGATAGCAGAAGTGTAGCAGATTTGGCGCTGGGGGAGATAGGAATCATCAAACAGCTCCAGGAGCATGCCGGAACCATCAAGCTTCTTGAAATGGGCTGCATTCCGGGAACGGAAGTGTGCCTGAGTTTTAAAGCTCCTCTGGGAGGTTCGATTTGTATCGAAATTGGTGGCTACAAACTGTCCTTACGGGCAGAAGAAGCCCGCCTGCTTTCATTGGTAGAGTAAACAAATTTATGTCTGTAAAGTCAAATCCGAAAATTGCATTAATCGGAAACCCCAACTCCGGGAAATCTTCTTTATTCAATCAGCTAACAGGATTGAGCCAGAAGGTAGGAAACTTCCCCGGAGTTACCGTCGAGAAACGAACCGGCTCCTGCCAGCTTGACGAATTTATTACGGCTAAAATAATTGACCTGCCGGGCACCTACAGCATTTATGCCCGCTCTACCGAAGAAAAGGTAGCGGTCGATATTCTTGGGCATCCCCAGCACGAGTACTTTCCCGATATTCTTGTTTTTATAGCCGATGCTTCGAACCTGAAGCGCAACCTCCTTTTGTTTACGCAGGTAAAAGACCTGGGCGTACCGGTCGTGCTTGCCCTTAACATGATGGACCTTGCCGAGCAGGCAGGCATAAAAATAAACATAGAAAAGCTTCGCGAAGAATTAAGGGTACAGGTAGTGCCGGTAAACGCCCGCAGCGGCGAAGGGCTCGACGAGCTAAAGTATATACTGGCCAACCCGGTAAAAAAGCTTTCGCAACCGCTCTACGATGTAAATCCGCTGAGCACGAAGGCAATTGCCGAGGTGAAAGAAAAGTTTAATATACAGAATACCTACCAGGCTTACCAGCTTTTGCAGCAGGGAGAGTTCTCCAGCATATTAAATAAAGAAGAAAAGGAAAGCCTGGAGCAGCTAAAAATAAAATCCCGCTTTAAAGGGGCCGATTTACAGGCAAAAGAAACCATTAACCGCTACAGGCTTATTCATCAGCTTTTGGGCATTAGCACCAGCCAGAAACAAACAGGCTTTCAGCTGCTGTTTGGTAAAATAGATCGCTGGCTTACCCACCCGGTGCTGGGCTATGGCTTTTTCATAGGCCTGTTGTTTATATTGTTTCAGCTTGTATTTGCCCTGGGCAATTACCCCATGCACCAGCTCGACAGCAGTTTTAGCTGGCTCACCGAACAACTTCATGCACTACTCCCTGAAGGGGCTTTTAACAACCTTCTTACAAGAGCCATTTTACCTGCTCTTGGCGGAGTGTTTGTATTTATTCCGCACCTGCTCCTGTTCTACATCTTTGTAGCCCTGCTGGAAGAATCGGGTTATATGTCGCGGGTAATTTTGCTAATGGATAAATTTATGCGCTTTTTCGGCCTTACCGGGCGCAGCGCAGTTCCCCTGCTTTCCAATGCCGCCTGCGGAAGTCCGGCAATTCTTGCCTGCCTCGACTGCTCCAGCTGGCGCCAGAAGCTTAACAGGATTTTTATTACCCCACTGGTAAACTGCTCAAACCGGCTGCCGGTCTATATTATCCTCATTGCCCTCTTTATACCTTTCGAAACCTATGGGGGTATTGTTAACCTGCAGGGCCTTGTGCTGCTGGGCATGTACTTCCTGAGCTTTCTGGCCGCCATTTTATCGTCGCTGGTGCTTAAAGTACTGGTAAAAAGCCAGGAAGAAGATTACCTGATGATGGAGCTCCCCTACTTTACTACTCCTTACTGGAAAGATATCTGGAAAATTGTCCGTACCAGGCTGTATGGCTTTAGCCTGCAGGCCGTGCGCACGGTAATTCCTGTTTCTATGCTCTTCTGGGGACTCCTGAACTTTGGCCCTGCTGCCCAGGAGGAAGAAAGTGCGCTGCTCGTTACAAGCGAACTGGCCGCAGCAGTAGATTTTGAACCCGGCACAAAGTCAAAAAAGACCTATGCAGCCCAGCTGGGCAATTTTATTGAACCGGCTGTGCGGCCCCTTGGCTTCGACTGGCAAATAGGACTGGCGGTCATCAGCTCCTTTGTTGCCCGCGAGGTGTTTGTAGGCAGTCTCGCTACTATTTACAGCCAGGACGAATCCTATCCTACCCATAGCATCGTTCAGCGTGTAGAGGCACAGCAGAAAAGAGCTGCCAGCGAAGGCGCCTTTACCCTGGCGACGGTACTTTCCCTACTTGTTTTCTATGCTTTTGCCATGCAGTTTTTTAACCTGCTCGGCCGGGTAATGAAAGATGGCCGCCGCTGGTGGGCTCCCCTGCTTCAAATGGTTTATATGACAGGATTAGCGTATATTTCGGCTTATTCTGTTTTTCAGCTATTCTCCTGATTCATGCCCATTGGCACTATTGTAAATGTTTTAGCAGTTCTGGCGGGTGGCAGCCTGGGCCTGTTGCTACACAAAAACTTTCCTGAAAACATAAAGAAAATAAGCTTTCAGGGCATTGGCCTTTGCACCCTTCTTATTGGCATGCAAATGGCTTTTAAGGTAGAAAACATCCTGCTCCTGATTATTAGTGTACTGCTGGGGGGCATTAGCGGAGAATTGCTTCGCCTGCACGAACGGTTTACGCAGCTGGGCAACTGGGTAAAGCGCCGGGTAAAAACCAAAAACGAAAAGTTTACCGATGGCCTCATGACGGCCTTTATCCTTTTCTGCGTGGGCTCACTTGCCATTTTAGGCGCCCTGGACGAAGGCCTTAGAAGCGACCCCACACTATTGGTTACAAAATCCGTACTCGATGGCTTTTCTTCCATTATACTGGCTTCGGTGTACGGCAATGGGGTATTGTTTTCAGCTATCCCGCTCTTTATTTTCCAGGCAGGCATTACGCTGGTGGCCGGCTCGCTGGAGCCCTACCTTTCGGCCACTGTAGTTAACCAAATGGCAGCCACCGGAGGCATTCTTATTCTGGGCCTGGGACTCAACCTGCTTGAAATAACCCAAATTAAAATAACCAACCTGCTGCCGGCCATATTTATTGCTGCTTTTCTAAGCCTGCTAGCTCCTTTCTGGCCTTTTTAAATAGAAGGTTTTTAGAAAAAGTAGCAGACTCCCCTCTTTCTAATCTATCTTTACTTTTTAAAGAACCGACTGCCATGCAAATTCATTTTATTTTAGTTGAACCTGCTGTGCCGGAAAATGTAGGTGCCAGCGCCCGTGCCATTAACACGATGGGCTTTCAGTCGATGCGCCTGGTAAATCCCTGCGACCACTTGAGTACAAAAGCACGCATGCTGGCCCATGGCTCTAACCACATCCTGGAATCGGCAAAGGTTTACAACAAGCTGCAGGAGGCTGCCGAAGGGCTCGACCTGCTTATTGGCACCACCGCCAATACCAGTCGTACGACTAAGCAGGATTACCATTCCAGCATGGAGCTCCCCCAAATTCTTGCTGCCAGGGCAGGAAGTTTCGAACAGGTGGGCCTGGTATTCGGACGCGAAGAATCGGGGCTAACCAACGAAGAGCTGTTACTTTGCGATATTGCCACCAGCATTCCCCTGGCTTCTCCATACCCTTCTGTAAACCTGGGGCAGGCGGTCATGATATATGCCTATGCCTTGTCATCTTTACTACACCAACAGAAGGAAACAGAAGCGCCGGCTCCTGCTGAGGAAGCCTCCTACGCGGCCCTAAAAGCAAAGGCCATTCGCCTTCTGCAACACACCGGCCTCGATAAGCAGCCCACCAAGGCAAACAGGATGCTGGAGCGCCTGGCCCTTGTTAGCTCAACCGACCTTAACCTGCTGCATACTTTTACTGCAGCCCTTTTGGAGGAGCTGGATAAAAGAAACCGCTAAACATATTCCCTTCCTGATAACCTGCCTGCAAGGCCGAATAATCCGGATTAATAGCCTGAATTCCCGCTAATTTCGTTATTTTTGGCCTGCTTAACCGTCCCATTACCTATGCAGCAAAACAGAGCCGACAATTTTAAGGAACAGGAATCGCGTTTTACGAGTAAAGCCAATATACTGGACAAAAAGTACCAGCAACTATCGCTGATAAGAATTCTCACTTTTGTAGCTGCCCTGGTACTGCTGTTTTACCTGGCCAATGCCCGACTTGGCTGGGCAGTAGGGCTCCTGGCGATTCTTTTCCCCATCCTGTTTGTTTTCCTCATTTCCCGGCATAAAAAGCTAAAATTTGCCCGCGATTTATCCCGCTTAAAAGCAACGATAAATACCGAGGAGCTTGACAGGTTGCAAAATAAACTAAAAGCATTTCCGGACGGGCTACAGTACTTTAAGCCCCTGCACCCTTACCACCTCGACCTCGATATTTTTGGTCCGCACTCCCTCTTCCAGCTCATTAACCGCACAGCCACCCTCAGTGGTGAGCAGCTACTGGCCCGCTGGATAAGCAAGGCCGCTCCCATACAGGAAATAAAAGCCCGGCAGCAGGCAGTGCAGGAGCTGGACCCGCAGCTGGAGTGGCGCCAGACTTTCGAAGCAGCCGGCAGGCACTTTAAAGATCCGGAAAATAACACCACCCCTCTGCTTAGCTGGCTGGAAACACCGCAGGAGGTGCGCAAAAACAAGTTTTATCGCGTTGCTTTTTATATTTTCCCTACCATCTGTATCCTGCTCCTGCTGGGTTTTATCTTTGCCGATATCAACATTTACTTCTTTATTGCTTCTTTTGTCGTTAACCTCCTGATTGTTGGCCGCATTATGCCCATAGCAAATGCCACCCAGCAGGCCACTACCCACAGCGTAAAGGTGTTAAAAGCGTACCAGGCCCTCATCAGACAGGTAGAAGACACCAGCTTCCAAAGCCCACTCCTGCAGCAGCTTCAGCATACCTTTAAGCAGGAAGACTATAAAGCCTCTGCAAAAATTAAAGAGCTTTCGCAGATACTCGACGGCCTCGATGCCCGCACAAACCAGCTTTACTTCTTCCTGAATGGCATCTTTATGCTCGACATTTACTGGATGGTCCGTGCCGAGCGCTGGAAGGAAGAAATGCGCGCCGACATTGGCGGCTGGTTCAGGGCCATCAGCGAATTCGATACCCTCAACAGCATTGCCGGCTTTAGTTATTCCCGCCCCGACTATACCTTCCCTGAGCTGGAAACGGGGTCTCAGTATGTTGAAACCGAAGGCCTCGGCCATCCGCTCCTTCCTGCGAAAAATCGGGTTACTAACGACTTTCATATGCAGGGGGCAGGTGAAATTATCCTGATAACCGGCTCGAATATGGCAGGCAAAAGCACCTTTCTGCGTACGGTAGGTGTAAACATTGTGCTGGCACTAATGGGCGCTCCACTTTGTGCCACCAGGGCACGGCTAAGCCCTATCCAGGTATTTACCTCTATGCGCACCCAGGATTCGCTCGAAGAAAGCGTTAGCTCCTTTTATGCCGAGCTGCAGCGCCTGCGCCAGTTGCTTAAGCTGGTAAATGCTGAAACGGCTATGAACGTTCTTACCGAAGATATGCCCGATACCGCGCACGACCAGCTTAGTACACCCGATGTGGCCGAAGGGCTACCCGTACTCTTTATGCTGGACGAAATTCTGAAAGGAACAAACTCGGAAGACAGGCACCGAGGCGCCGAAGCCCTGATAAAGCAGCTGAGCCGCTTAGGTGCATCGGGCTTTGTTTCAACCCACGACCTCACTCTCGGCCAGATGGCAGAACATGGAGGCATACAGAACTACAGCTTTAACAGCGACGTGGTGGGCGACAGCATTCGTTTCCGCTACAAACTGGAACCGGGCATTTGCCAGAGCTTTAATGCCAGCAAGCTAATGCAGAAAATGGGCATCGATATTGAAGCCTAATAATAGAAACAGACAATAGACTATGGACGATAGACAATGTAGGATATAAACTAACTATTAATGGAGTGGCACGGAAAATTAGTGTTCTTCCAATTTAATTTCTATGAATAATTTGCTAAGCAGAGAAGGATTTTAACGCCCATGCGAACCTTTTTAACTTTTCTCCCTAATTTTTACTTTCTAATTTTTAATTTGGCGAAGCACTAATATCTAACCTTTAATTTCCAGCTTCCTACTCTTTGTCTCACGACTCAATACTCATGACTCACTACTACTACTACTACTATTGCAAGAGCAATTTAACCAGAACATTCAACTTGGCGTACTTGGTGGCGGTCAGCTGGGGCGTATGCTTATTCAGGCGGCCATTAATTTTAACCTCGACATTCATATTCTCGACCCCGATGCTGCGGCACCCTGTAAAGATATTGCCACGCAATTTAGCCAGGGCTCCCTTACCGATTTCGAAACGGTATACCAGTGGGGCAAGCAGCTGGACCTGATTACCATCGAGATTGAAAATGTAAATGTAGCCGCCCTCAAAGCCCTGCAGAAAGAAGGAAAGAAAGTATATCCGCAGCCGGAGGTGATTGAGCTTATCCAGGATAAGCGGGTGCAGAAAGGTTTTTACCAGGAGCATGGAATTCCGACCTCGCCTTTTGTACTGGTAGAAAACAAGGCCGACGTGCAAAATTACCTCACCTTTTTGCCTGCCATGAATAAACTGGGCCGCGAAGGCTACGACGGACGAGGCGTACAAAAAATAACGACTCCTTCCGATGCCGGCAAGGCCTTCGACAAACCGGGCCTGCTGGAAAAGTTCGTAGATTTTGAAAAGGAAATTTCTGTAATCGTAGCCCGCAATGCGCAGGGCGAAACCAAAGCTTTTCCGGTAGTGGAGCTGGTATTCCACCCGCTACAAAACCTGGTAGAATATCTTTTTGCACCTGCCATTGTTACGCCCGAAGTGGCCGTTCAGGCAGAAAAGATTGCAGTTCAGGTAATTGAAAAGCTGGATATGGTAGGCCTGCTGGCAGTGGAAATGTTTGTAACCAAAAACGGCGAGGTACTGGTAAACGAAGTCGCTCCCCGCACCCATAACAGCGGCCACCAAACGATTGAAGCCAATCACACCTCTCAGTTCGAGCAGCACCTCCGGGCCATTCTGAACCTGCCCCTGGGGGCCACCGATTCGAAAATTCCATCGGCCATGGTTAACCTCCTCGGGGAAGACGGCTACACCGGACCTGCACAATACCAGGGCATGGATGCCGTGCTGGCAATCCCTGGCGTGTCGGTACACCTGTATGGCAAGAAGCTCACCAAGCCCTTTCGGAAAATGGGCCACATTACCATCGTAGATAAAAACCTTGACGAACTGAAGGCCAAAGCCGGAAAAGTAAAAGAAACCTTAAAAGTAATTGCATGAATAAGGACCAAAAACCTAGAGTAGGCATTATAATGGGCAGCCAGAGCGACATGCCTGTAATGTCCGACGCCGCCGAAGCCCTGGAAGAGCTGGGTGTTCCCTTTGAAATTACCATTGTATCGGCCCACCGCACCCCTCATCGTATGGTAGCTTATGCTGAAAGCGCCCGCGACAAAGGCCTGCAGGTAATTATTGCAGGTGCAGGCGGAGCTGCGCATCTGCCGGGCATGGTAGCAAGCCTTACCACCCTGCCTGTTATTGGGGTTCCTGTAAAAAGCAGTAATTCCATCGATGGCTGGGACTCCATTCTTAGCATCCTGCAAATGCCGGGGGGCGTACCAGTGGCCACCGTAGCCTTAAATGGTGCAAAAAATGCAGGCATCCTTGCGGCCCAGATTGTTGGCGCCACCGACAAGGAAGTCGCAAAGAAGCTGGAAGAATATAAAGTAAAACTGCGTGAAAAGGTGGAGGAGTCGATTGAGAAAGTAGAAAAAATGAGTTTTAAGTCAGGCCCTATTGGCTTTAGCTCAAAAAAGTAAGGTCAGCAAAAAGACTTAAAAAAGCTACCGGCCACTGCAAAATTTTACTTGTGGTGGCCCGGTAGCTTTTTTTGTGTGGAAGACCTATGGGTGCCTCGCCAAATTAAAAGCCAGGCACCTATCGCACGTTTGCAACTCTATCTGCTACCTGTCGCGCGTTTGCAACGCCTAAACCCGCCCCAAAGGCTATTGTAGTCTCTTTGCGAAGCTTGGTAAACAAACCTACTAACCGGTTATAATTGCACTGATGCTTAGCCACAAAAACGAACCCGCTCAAAGCCCTCCGCAGGAAAACGGAAGCTAAGCACTCACCAACCAGCCCCGCTGCCTGGCTACAAGCCGCCGGATTATACTGATTCCCTCCGCCTTTTTGTGTATTTTTACATTCTTTCTATTTTTTTGGAAGCTTTAATAAGATTCTTTCGCGCACGTAACGTATGGAAATTCCTTTATTAACTGATATTGTTATTATTCTGGGGCTTGCTGTAATCGTAATCCTTATTTTTCAGCGATTCAAAATACCCACCATCCTTGGTTTCTTAATCACCGGTTTTATTACCGGACCTTATGGCCTAAGCCTGGTCGAGGCCTCTCATGAAGTAGAAATTCTGGCCGAAATAGGAGTTATTCTCCTCCTCTTCATTATCGGGCTGGAGTTTTCCCTCAAAAGCCTTTCAGCCATTAAAAAAGCCGTATTTATCGGGGGCAGTATGCAGGTGGGCGTTACGGTTTTGCTGGTGGCTGTGCTGGCGAACCAGTTCAGCTTTAGCTGGCCCGAAGCCATTTTTATGGGCTTCCTCTTTGCCCTGAGCAGCACGGCCATTGTATTAAAAATATTCCAGGAAAAAGGCGAGATAAATACGCCGCACGGCAAAATGATTGTTGCCGTCCTAATTTTTCAGGACATTATCGTAGTGCCCATGATGCTCTTTACGCCCCTTATAGCAGGCAAAGCGGAAAATGTGTGGTGGGAACTGTTAACCCTGGCAATAAAAGGCATTCTGGTTATTATTTTCGTACTCATTAGTGCCCGCTATATTGTTCCTAAACTTTTATACTGGGTTGCCCGCAGCCGAAAGCCCGAGCTTTTCATTCTTTCCATCGTGGTTATTTGCTTTTCGGTCGCCTGGCTCTCCTCCTCCCTGGGGCTATCGCTTGCTTTGGGCGCCTTCCTTGCCGGTCTTATCATCAGCGAATCGGAATACAGCCACCAGGCAACCAGCAATATCCTCCCCTTCCGGGAAATATTTACGAGCTTCTTTTTTGTTTCCATCGGTATGTTGCTCGACATGGAATTTCTCTTCCAGCATTTCCTGGTTGTGCTTGGCCTAACCATTCTTACCTTTTTAGGAAAAGGACTTATTGCGTCGGTGGCTGCCCTGGTGCTTAAGTATCCGTTGCGCACCGTTATTCTAGTGGGCTTGTCGTTGTTTCAGGTGGGCGAGTTTGCTTTTATACTATCCAAAACCGGCATAGAAAACGGGCTGCTCGAAGGTGTTACCTATCAGTACTTCTTATCGGTTTCGCTTATGACGATGGCAGCCACCCCTTTTGTAATTATGTTTGCCCATAACTTTATAGGCTATTTAAGCAAGACCACTGTTTTTGAAAAAATAAACGGCCTCAGCTACAAAGGAAATGCAAGGCCTGCGGCAGGAGATGTTACCGAACAGCTCGAAGACCACATAATCATTATCGGCTATGGCATTAATGGCCGTAACCTATCGCTGGCAGCAAAAAACGCTGGTATTCCATACCTTATTCTGGAACTTAACCCTGATACCGTAAAAACCGAACGTAAAAAAGGAGAGCCCATTATGTATGGCGATGCGGTACAGGGCCCGGTGCTTGAACATGTACATATTCATAAGGCCCGGGTGGTGGTAATCGCCATTTCGGACCCAACCGCCACTAAGCGTATTATTGTAAACATTCGACAGCTTAGCCCAAGGGTACATATAATTGTACGCACCCGCTTTGTGCTCGAAATGGAGGAAAATTACCGCCTTGGCGCCGATGAGGTAATTCCGGAAGAATTTGAGACTTCTATTGAAATTTTTACCCGTGTATTAACCAAATACCTGGTTCCGCTGGATGAAATAGAAGCCTTTACCCGAAGCATACGGGCAGGGAAATATGAAATGCTCCGCAGTCCTTCGTATTCAACAAAAACCATTAGCAGCCTCGAAGGCTCCCTGCCCGACCTGAATGTGGCAACCCTGCGGGTGCAACAAAACAGCTCCCCTATTATAAATAAACCCCTGGAGGAGGCACGCATCCGAAGTCAGTATGGCATTAATCTTATTGCCATTAACCGCAACGGAGAACTTATGATGGATATTACAGGCAACACCCGTATTTTACCCGAAGACATTCTGTACCTGATTGGCCGGCCGGAAGACATTGTTGGATTTGACAAAAAGATACGGATTTAGCTTCCTTCGTTTATTTAAACATAAGTTTCATCAACAACCTATGCATTTGGCCGTTTTTAGTATGAAGTAATTTAAAAGAAAAGGCAAAAACAGAGGGTAGAAGGAAGAGCGTTTTGGTGCTGGGCCCACAGGCCTAGCTGGTAATGAAGTGGCAAAGGAGCTAAAGGCAGCATGTTTACTGTTGGCGAAGGAGATAACAAAACCATTCCCATTCATCAAAAAAATTTAGCCTGGCTTTGTGTACAAAAAATAGAGGCAGGCGAAAAAGAAATTCCCGCTGGTGGTCCGCAGCTAATGAGCCGTTCAGAAATAGCCCAACAGGCCTGTATTAGCTGCGAGTGCAAAGCCCATGTACATATACCGAAAGCCAATATGGGCCTGGCTTTGCTTTTACTCCCTTTTGTTAACCAGCGGGGCTTGTACGACAAACTGGCTTTCTATAAGCACGTGTTTACCAACGATGTGGTGGCCCCGGCTTAGGATAAGCGCCTTTTAGGAAACTATTTTCAGGAGGTAATTTCCGGACTTCAGGCAATCCCCGAAAGTTACCAGAAACCCAATGACAGATCGGCTGGTTTAAAAAAGTAACCCCTGTAGTTGGATTTTTTTACCTCTGCTTAAAGATTTTTTCTATATTTAACCCATTTACTGAATGAATTTTATTAATATTAAGGGATGTTGCATATTAAATTAATTTTAATTGCATCTGTACCTAATCATTTAAGTTAGATTTATATTGAAATTTCGGCTTCTTTTACCAGAAGCAGGCAAACATAAAACAGCACTACCTCATTTATGGCTAAGCTAAAAAACATTATAAAACAGCTATCCGAAGGAGACTACGAAAAAATTTATTCATCATTAATGGAAAGCAGCGCTGAGAAATCGGCCTACCTGCTCAAAGCCATGCGTGAAAAGCAGTTTCTCCGACAACAAAATAATGGATGAGCTGGATGTAAATACCAATGCTTATTATACCCTCCGCTCGCGCCTTAACCAGAAAATTGAAGAATACCTTCTCCAGCAAATGGAGAACCCCCGTACCGATGTACTGAAGAAGGTTGCCAATATTAACGAGGTTATATTCACCAAGAAGAAGGCAATTGCTGTAGCTACCCTCAAAAAGCTGGAAAAGGAACTGCAGGACTACGATTTGGCCAACGAGCTTACCATCGTATACAAAACCCTTAAGAAACTGCACAACCATACGCCAGAGCACTTTAACTACTCGCAGCTGTACAACCAGCACGTAGCCTATATGCTCGCCGTAGATAAGGCCGAAGATCTCCTCTCGCAATATTTCAAAAAATATGGAGAGTATACCCTCACCGGTGGCGAAACCGATAAGCTGGAGCTTACCCTCATGAGCAACGAAATGCAAAATGTGTGTAAGCTGTACGACTCGCACCGTTTGTATATTTACCAAAGCTGTCTGAGCGTTTTCCACCGCCTGTTTGTTATGCGCGATGAGAACATGGAGCAGGAGCTGGAACCCATCGAAGATGTGCTCGACCGCATGCAGAGCGTATTTGAAATGTACCACCTGGATACCATTTACTTTCACCTGCGCCTGGTGTATGAATATTTGCGCCTCGAGTACTATAACTACTACAAGGTATACCGCAAGGCCGAAAACTATTTTGAAGAGGTAAACGAATCGGCTGCACACCTGCTGTCGAACTACAGCCTGTTTACCTACCCTCCGCAGTTTCTTTTAACAAAAATTGAACGGCACCTGCGCAGCGAACGATGCTGCCAGCATGTATGAAGAGAACGATGCCCTCTTTCAGGATTTTGATATTGATAAAGATGATCTACCAAAATACATTACCTACATTTTATACCGCGCGCTTAAGCTGCTATTATGCCGGAAAGTACGATGAAGCTGCCCGCTGGATAAACAACCTGCTCAATGAAGTAAGCCTTAAAAAGTATCCGTATGCACAGCTGGAAATAAAAACACTACTGGCCCTGCAGTACTGCCTGCAAAGCGATTATGACTTATTCAACCAGCTTAATCAACAGCATTCAGCGCCAGATTCGCCTGTTGGGTAAAGATAATTGCGAGCATGTGCTTGTATTTACGAAGGTCTTGAAAATTGCCATCAGCGAAAGCAAGCGCAACAAATATGAAAAAATACAACAGCTGGCCGAAAAGTTTAAAACCATCGATGCTCCTTATTTTGCCCCAACGAAATATGTGAAATTCGACGAAACGTTGCTGCAAAAGCTGGCAGACTTTATAAAATATTCCACGAAGGGGATAAAAAAAGAGGCTGTTTTTAAAAACAGCCTCTTTTTTATTTTTAAGTAGTATTCTTCTTTTCACTTATCACCAACAGGCAACTCCCCCCTTTCAGGGTTTACTACACATTCAGCTTTTTCAGGTTTTCCTGCGTAAGGGGCTTATTGATATACTTTTTCACGTAATCGTACTTTTTCGAACGGTTCACGTCCTGAGGGTTGATGGAAGAAGTAAGCATAATAATTCTGCACTTCTTCTTCGTTATATCCGAAAGCTTATCAAACTCATCGAGAAACTGAAAGCCATCCATCAACGGCATATCAATATCCAGGAAAATAAGTTCCGGAAGAATGCTCTCACCGGCACTGTTCAGCTTCTCTATATTTTTCAGAAACTCAATAGCACTTTTCGCTCCCGTGTGGGTAAAAATCCGATCAGTAAGGTTACTTGCTTCTATCATTTTATGATTAATGAGATTGTCAATCTCATTATCGTCAATCAACATGACGGCATTGTATTTTGCCTGTGGTTTATCTGCCATTTTCTAATAAATGGTTTGTTTGAATAAAAAGTGGGAGAACAGCTTAATCAGATGTAATTAAGCTATTCCAAATTTAAATAATACTACAATAAATATAGCAGCAATAAAATACTTTTTACAAGAAAATTTATCCGCTACTTTTAAATTTTAAACTTTATGCCCTGGGCCAATGGCAAGTCTGTCACCGTAATTGATGGTATTTGTTTGCCTGCGCATATATACTTTCCATGCATCTGAACCCGACTCACGGCCGCCCCCGGTTTCTTTTTCACCTCCGAACGCTCCGCCAATTTCGGCGCCGCAGGTACCAATGTTTACATTGGCAATACCACAGTCGGAACCGGCATGTGAAAGGAATAACTCCGATTCGCGCAGATTGTTGGTAATAATGGCAGAAGAAAGTCCCTGTGGCACCCCATTCTGAATTGCAATTGCCTCATCCATGTCCTTATACTTCAGTAAATAAAGAATGGGGGCAAAGGTTTCTTCCTGCACTACTTCAAAATCTTTATTTACCTCGTAAACCGCCGGCTTTACATAGCAGCCCGATTCGTAGCCGGAGCCTTCCAGCACGCCGCCTTCCACCAGGGCCTTTCCACCTTCCTGCTGCACTTTCTCAATTGTCCGCTTGTACATGGCTACTGCGTCGGTATCAATCAGCGGCCCTACGTGGTTATTGCGCATCGAGCGGATTTCCGATCTTCAGCTGGCATACGCACTCTGCAGTTTTTCTTTTACCGTATCGTAAATAGCTTCGTGCACGATAAGGCGGCGGGTAGAGGTACAACGCTGGCCGGCAGTACCTACGGCTCCAAAAACAGCGCCAATCGTGGCCAGTTTCAGGTCAGCATCTTTAGAAATAATCATGGCATTGTTTCCCCCCAGCTCCAGCAGCGACTTGCCAAGGCGGGCGCCAACGGCTGCCGCTACTTTTTTGCCCATGCGGGTAGAGCCTGTTGCCGAAACCAGGGGAACACGCTTATCGTTCGACATCAATTCTCCGGTACGGTAATCGCCAATTACCAGGCAGCTCACTCCTTCCGGCACTTCATTCTCGCGGAATACCTTTTCCAGAATGTGCTGGCAGGCGAGGGCAGTTAAAGAAGTTTTTTCAGAGGGCTTCCAGATACAGGTATCGCCACACACCCAGGCAAGGGCGGTATTCCAGCTCCATACCGCTACCGGAAAGTTAAAAGCAGAAATAATACCTACCACGCCCAGCGGATGGTACTGCTCGTACATACGGTGCATGCTGCGCTCGGAGTGCATGGTAAGACCGTGCAGCTGGCGCGACAGGCCTACGGCAAAATCGCAGATATCAATCATTTCCTGCACTTCGCCCAGGCCTTCCTGGTACGACTTTACCCATTTCGTAAGAAACCAGCTGCCCTAATGGCTCTTTGTATTGGCGAAGGCTTCGCCATACTGGCGTACTACATCGCCCCGCTTGGGAGCCGGCCATAAACGCCATTCCAGAAAAGCCTCCTTTGCTTTTTCAATAACCTTGTTATAATCGTTTTCTGTAGCCAAATGTACTTTAGCAATTTCTTTGCCGTCTACCGGAGATACAGAGCTTAATTACTTCACCCTCGCGGCCAAACCATTGGGTACCGGTCGATGCCGCAGAATTGGTTTCGTCAATTTTGAAGGTTTCTAAAATTTGCTGAAGGTTAAAATTTTCCTGAGCCATAAAAATTTTCTATTTACTAAACTGTTAATCACCTAAAGATAAAGGTTTCATCAGGAATAACTCAACCAATTACCAAAAAAAGGCACTCCCCACGGAAGCGCCTTTTAACTAGTATTTTATTTTGTGGCTTATTTAAGCCTTACCACGGCATGCCATAATAAACTTTTTCGCCATTCGGATATACCCCTTCAATAAGAGTACCTTCGCCTCTTTTGCCACGCAGTACAGCCGCCAGCTCTTCGGTATTGCTTATCTTCTTGTTATCAACAGCGGTAATTACAAAGCCTTCCTGTATTTTCGACTGCTTCCATTTTCCGCTACCAATTCGCTCTACCTTAACACCGCCTTTTACACCATACTGCTGCATATCCTGCACCGAAAGGTTTGCAAGCTGGGCTCCGCCAATTTCAAGCTTTTCGCTTTTGGCTACCGCTTTGGTGGTACCCATGCTGTTTTTAAGGGTGGCATAGGTTTTATTCAGTTTCCCATCGCGGAGGTAAGCTACTTTTACTTTATCGCCAGGGCGATTTTTCGCAATATTTTCCTGCAGCTGGGCCACTGTGCTTATTGGCCGTTCATTTATCTCTACAATAACGTCGCCCTGCTCAATGCCTGCTTCGTCTGCCGCGCTACCTGCACTTACACCAGACACAAACACCCCGGTGATGGTCTTTAATCCTTCGGCTTCGGCAAGGTCGGCATTTACATTGCCTATGCTAACTCCTAAAAGGGCACGCTGCACAGCACCAAACTCGATAAGGTCGCCAACAATTTTCGATACCAGCGAAGCCGGTACGGCAAAACTATAGCCGGAATAAGAACCAGTTGGTGAAGCAATGGCCGTGTTTACACCCACCAACTCGCCTTTGAGGTTTACCAGGGCCCCACCACTGTTACCGGGGTTTACAGCCGCATCGGTTTGTATAAAAGACTCTACGCCCATCTGGTCGCGAAGAATACCAATGTTACGGGCTTTCGCACTAACAATACCGGCAGTTACAGTAGAATTCAGCTCATAAGGGTTTCCTACGGCCAATACCCATTCGCCCACCTTTATTTCATCGGAATTTCCATACTTAACATATGGCAGACCACTTTCTTCTACTTTAAGCACTGCCAGGTCGGTAGATGGGTCGGTACCAACAAGTTTTGCTTCATATTTACGGTTATCGCTCATTACCACCTCAATAGTGCTGGCATTTTCAATTACGTGGTTGTTGGTTACGATGAATCCATCTTCAGATATAATTACACCGGAACCACTGGCTCCACGCGGAATTCCCTGCTGGCGATTCGGGCTTTGCCCCGGAGCACCGAACATATCTGGAAACATTTCTTCAAATGGATGGCGGCCCTGCGGGCTATTCTGCGCCAAACCGCTTTGCGCATCGTACTTAGAACGAATATGCACCACGCCGGGAGTGGCTACCTCTGCCGCATAAACGAAGTTAAGTCCTTCAGGTACGGTAAAATCTTCCGGATTGAGATAAGAAGAGAATCTGACATTCTGACGCTCAACAATGGCATCCAGTTCCTGTGAGCGGTTTTCTCTTGACAGATAAAAACCGGCTACCGCTACGAGCCCTCCAATGAGAGCAGCCAGAATTACGCTGAAATAAAAATGTTTTTTGTTCATATTGCTTTTAGAATTTATGTTTTATAATTCGGTATATTTTCTTTTCCTGAAGTATATCAAAAACTGTACAGAAAAGATAAAAATTGCAGCAACCGCTGCTATTTAACGTTTTTTAACAAAAGTAATGGTCAAACATCAGCCAGGGCCAAATAAGATGCCCGCCCGGGCAGCCGCTCCAACGCCTGGCCTTTATTATAACGCCTTTCGGGTTCCAATAGGTTGCTGCATTCCAAAATTTCTGCATAGTCCGGCGTTCTACATCAGCAGCCAACTAATAGCTGCTGGATGTTAAATCAAATTTTGTAGATTTCAAAAAGCTATCCTGTTCCTGCATGAGCCAAATAGATAAAACGCTGGAGATTCCTGCTTCGCGCACTACGCGCTACCTGCAAAAATATTACCAGGTAATCGGGCCGGGCATTATGTTTGCCAGCTGTGCCATTGGCGTATCGCACCTGGTGCAATCGACCCGTGCAGGGGCCGAGTATGGATTCAGCCTCCTCCTGTTTGTAGTAGCTGCCAATGTACTTAAGTTTCCGTTTTTCGAATATGGCTCGCGCTATGCCAGCGCCACCGGCCAAAGTATTTTAGAAGGCTACCGGCAGCGCGGCCGCTGGATTCTCGTTCTCTACCTCCTGCTCACCCTCAGCAGTATGTTTTCGGTAGCTGCGGCAGTAACATTTGTTTGCGCCGGCCTGTTTGGCAATCTGCTCGGCCTTGAAGGCAGCGCCACCCTACTGAGCGGCGTTCTCCTGCTGGCTTGCGGGCTCCTGCTCAGCAAAGGCAAATTCCGTCTGCTCGATAACGGGCTCAAAATCCTGGCGGTCGTCCTGTTCCTCACAACCTTTACCGCATTTATTACCGTTCTATGGAAATGGCAGCAGGGCAGCCTTTCTTCCGCAGGCAGCAGCTTGCCAGGAGCAGCAGTACTCAACAGCCAAAACCTTCCCTTCATTATTGCCCTTATGGGCTGGATGCCCACCGCCGTAGACTTAAGCGCCTGGAACAGCCTCTGGACACTAGAAAAAATAAAACAAACCGGCTATCGGCCTACACTAAACGAAACACTGTTTGATTTCAACCTGGGTTACTGGCTTTCGGCTATTCTGGCGGTATGTTTCCTCACCCTGGGCGCCCTTCTTTTTTACGGAAGCGGCACTGTACTTTCCGACAGCTCTGTAGCATTTGCCGGCCAGGTTATTAGTCTTTATACCGCTGCTATTGGCAGTTGGTGTTACCCGATTATTGCTATTGCTGCCGCAACCGTAATGTTCAGCACCGTAATTACCGTACTCGATGGCTATAGCCGGGCGTTAAATGACAGTATTCAACTGTTACAGGCGAAAGACAAAAAGCCAGACAATCGCTTTTATTTATTTATCATTTGGGTACTGGCTATTCTGTCTTTCATTATCATTAGCCTGCTGCCCGCCAGCCTTTCTTTGCTGGTCGATTTTGCCACAACGCTTTCTTTTGTTATTGCGCCCGTTATTGCCGCTTTAAACTTCCTGATAATAAAGGGCAAAGAAGTTCCGAAGGAAAAACAGCCCGGTTTAATAATAGAAGGGCTTTCCTGGCTGGGCCTCCTTTTCCTTACAGGCTTTACCCTGCTTTTCTTCTGGACAATTGCCTGATTTTTCCTTACAGTTTTTTTCGAAAAAAAATGTTTACTCTATTGGAGAAGTTAAAATAAGCTGCTATAATTGCATTCCCAATCGGGGAAATTTCTTTGCAGCTTAGGCTCTGGGGCCTGACTTAAATAAGAAATAAAAACATATTACCAGCATATTCCTCAGTAGCTCAGCTGGTTAGAGCACCTGACTGTTAATCAGGGGGTCCTTGGTTCGAGCCCAAGCTGAGGAGCAAAAAAAAAGCGGTCAAAAGTGAAGCTTTTTAACTTATTGAAGTCCCTGATTAATCAGGGCGTCCTTGGCCTGGGCGGCCCCGTCCGAGCCCAAGCTGAGGAGCAAAAATTGCTGATAAAAATTAAAACTTTATCAGCAAATGGCAGCCATAAAACGAATGGCGCCTATAAAAAAAGAATTTATTGAATGTATTTTCCTCAGTAGCTCAGCTGGTTAGAGCACCTGACTGTTAATCAGGGGGTCCTTGGTTCGAGCCCAAGCTGAGGAGCTGAAGCCTGGCAAAATTGCCGGGCTTTTTTTGTTTCCAGCATATTCCTCAGTAGCTCAGACTACGCGTCCCAGACTGTTAATCTGGAGCTCCTTGGCCTACGCGGCTCGATTCAGTCCCAAGCTGAAGAGCACAAGTCTGGCAGGTATGTCAGGCTTTTTTGTCTCGCCTTACCCGCTACAGTCCATTTTCTCACCAATGCTAATTTTTCTTTACCAATCCTCGTTTGTTTTTCGCACTGCCGCCATAGGTTAAAGAAAGAAAACATTGATCGAATACCTCATTGCCTTCAAACAGTCACAAAAAAATAAAACAGCCAGGCTCCCCTATTCTTCCTTTTAGTGCGAGCAAGGAAGATCTTATTTTCTTATGCACCCTTCTCTTTTCGCATTTCCCTGAAGGAGCAATTTCTATTGAAAGCTTCTTCCTATTTGAAAAACACCGAAACCTCCTCAAGAGACTGATTTTACGCTCCCGGCTTCTCAAGCTTCATTATCCGTATTAAAAAAACACTTCCCTGTCTGCCGGCTGGGCAAGCCCTCCTTCTATAGAACCAGACGAGCAACCCTTCCTCCACTTCTTTCCTTCATTAAATAAATAATAAAAATCATCCAAATTATTGCAATCGATTGAAATTATTTTAAATTGCGTATATTCAATTTGAACATGTTCATATTTAAAGAATTTTTTCTCCCCAGATGACTGCACGCCCCCCAAACCTAACCCACCAATCCTATGAAAATCAACTTTTTACTTCCAAAAGCCCTCCTCTTGGTGCTACTTCCTTTTTATTGTAGCCTGGCAGCAAATGCACAAACGACCGTAAAAGGAACGGTGCTTGATGCAGAAAGCGATGCGCCCTTAATTGGCGCCCACGTAATGCTTGCAAAATCAAGCACCGGCACAAAAACAGCTATCGACGGCCAGTTTATGCTGGAGCTAAACCAACAGCCTCCCTTCACCCTCACCATTACTTACCTGGGCTACGATCCGAAGGAAATCCTGGTAACAGAAACCCAGCCCACCTTAAACATTCGCCTGCAACCGAATTACACCCTTACTTCTGAAGTGGTCATTTCCGCCTCGCGCCGCCCCGAAAAAGTGCAGGAAGCCCCTGCGGCCATTAATATTGTATCTGCAGAACAAATTGCCAATGATGCAGTGGGCAACCCCTTCCTTTCTTTACGCAACGTAGTGGGTGTAGACGTTGGCCAGGCCGGCGTGAGCAGCGGCATGATAACCCTTAGAGGAAGTGCCAGTGTTTTCCAGACCGAAACTTTTGTAATGGTAGACTACCGCAACCTGGTTTTGCCAGGCTTAGGCACACTGGGCTATGGTCAGCAGCCCATTGATCCCATCGACCTGGCACGCGTGGAAGTAGTAAAAGGCCCCGGCTCTGCGCTGTATGGTCCGGGAGTTGAATCAGGTGTCATTCACTTTATCTCGAAAGATCCATTTCAATATCCCGGCACAACCCTAAGCATTGGCGGCGGCACCCGCAATGCCTTTGAAGCTTCCGTTCGGCATGCAGCCACCAATAAGGCGAAAACACTTGGCTATAAAGTGCTGGGCTTTTATCGTACCGCCAGAGACTGGGAGCTGAACCCCAACGACCCGGTAGATTCTGCCCACCTTGCCACTTTCCAGGAAGTGGTGGTAAGCGCGTTAACCGGCGAACCTGTATTCACCGAAATACCGGATTATTTTACCGAATCGATAGGCTTTACAGGTACCCTTGAATACCGCCCAACCACCCAAACCTCCATTGTCGGAACGGGTGGCTGGTCCATGGGTCAGTTTATTTTCCGTACCGCCCAGGGCGAAGGCTATGTAACTGCTCCCCGCCCTTTTGCCCAGCTAAGATTACAGTCGGGCGGCCTTTTTGCGCAGGCCTTCTGGTCTAATCACGATGGCAGCGACGGAAATTCCGGCCTGTACCCTACCGGCCTTACCACCATAACAGAATCGCACCAGTTCGAAGGACAGCTTCAGTACAACTTCCTTGCTTTAAATGATAAGGTAAACTTTACCACAGGGGCCGATTATCGCCTCAATACGGTCGACACCAAAGGTACCGTGCACGGCCGCTACGAAGACGACGACGATTTTACAATTTATGGCGCTTACCTGCAGGGAGATGCTACCTTAACCAATAAGCTAAGCCTGATAGCCGCCGGCAGAGTGGACCGTTTTGTTGCCCTGGAGGCAACTTCTTTCTCTCCCCGCCTGGGCCTGGTATATAAGGCAGCCCCTGCACATACCTTCAGAGTTACTTTTAACCGGGCAGTTGGAGCACCTACTTCGCTTAATTTATATGCTGACCTGCCGCTGGCAAATGCGGGCGCTTACATGGCTCACCTGCTGGGTGGCGCGCAACCTGTTACCTTCACCGAATCAAATACCACAAGCTTCCTGCCCGGAAATCCGGTATACGACGGCATTGGCCAGCAGCTGGCGCCTGTGTACGGTGTTCTTACTGCCGGAATAGCCGCCTCCGGAGCACTTCCCGAATCATTAATTGAATACCTCACTTCCCTGACACCTTCCATCCCCGGCGCCTCCGCAGGGGCAATGTCGATGGCTCCGCGCTCGCGTGGTAAGCTTGAATTATCGCAATCGAATATGTTTGAAGTAGGTTACAAAGGAACCTTTAACGGGAAGCTGGGAATCACCATCGATGCCTACTACAACATGCGCAACAACATGTTGTCTGCACCCATCCAGGCCTCTCCTGTGGTGGTACAACCAACCCTTGGCGCAGACCTTGCCGCAGCGGTGGCAGCCACGGTCGACCCGGCAGTACTGGCAAACTACGGGCTTACTCCCGAGCAGGTAGCCGGCATTTACCAGAATGCCGCACAGAGCATCTCGGCAAATCCCGACGGCAGCTTCCGGCCACTGGGGGTTGTTCGCTCAGACCAAACGCCTCCTGCCTCTCCCCTACCTACCATTGACCTGGCCTATTATAACATCAGCCAAATAGAATACGGCGGCATTGACGTGGCCCTGAATTACTGGTTTACAAAAAACTTCTCCGCTATGGGCTCTGTAAGCTGGCTAAGCAATAACCTGTTCGACGAGGTAGAGATTGGAGAAGGAGAAACGGCAGCCACCACAAACTTTTCACTAAATGTTCCGGACACCAAACTTAAATTCAGCCTGGACTACCTCCCCGAAAGCGGCCTCAACAGCTCCCTGGCCGTGCGCTACACCAGTGCATGGACTGCTATTAGCGGAGCACCTTTTACCGGTCCGGTAGATGCCTTTACAGTGGTAGACCTGGGGGCCGGCTACCGCTTTAAGTACGGGCTTAACCTGAGCGTAATGGCCACCAATTTATTTGAAGAAGAGTACCGCTTTATATACGGCGCCCCTAAAATAGGCCGCCAGATATTGGCAAGGGCTACGTATTCCTTCGGCGGAAAGGAAAAATAACCGCCACAGCTACTAAAGGATGTTAACGGAACACCAACAATTTCTAATGAGAACGGGGGTGTTCCTATTCAAAACAAGAAAACCTACATGAGCATGTTAAAGCAAAGACAAAATGTAAAGGAAGTGGCAGAAAGGCAGGATCGCAAAATTGTGACAGGTGAGGACTACATTAACAGTTTGCGAAACCGGAACCTCACTATTTATCTGTTTGGCGAAAAGGTCGAAGAACCCACTGACCACCCCATGATAAGGCCATCCATAAATGCGGTGGCAGAAACCTACGATTTGGCCGTACGTGAACCAGCGCTGGCCTCAGTAATTTCGCCCTTTACCGGCGAGCGCATCAGCCGTTTTCTCCACATAAGCATTAGCGCCAGCGACCTGGCGAATCAGAATAAGATGCAGCGGAAGCTGGGCCAGAATACCGGCACCTGCTTCCAGCGCTGCGTGGGCATGGATGCCCTGAATGCCCTCTACACGGTTACTTACGAAATAGATGAACAGTACCAAACCCATTACCACAATCGCCTGAAAGCCTTCCTGACCATGACCCACACCTACAATTATGTAATTGGCGGAGCCATGACGGATGTAAAAGGCGACCGCAGCCTGGCACCCCATCAGCAAAGCGACCCCGACATGTTTGTGCATGTGGTAAAGGAAACAGAGGATGGGATATATGTTTCCGGCGCAAAAGCACACCAAACCGGCTGCATCAATTCGCACTGGCTCATTATTATGCCCACCATGCGCCTGGGCGAAAAAGACAAGGCCTACGCCGTAGTCGGGGCTATCCCTGTCGACGCTCCCGGCATCACCTACATCTATGGCCGGCAGTCGTGCGATACCCGCAGCATGGAGCCGGGCGATATGGACGCCGGCAACGCCCGGTTCGGCGGACAGGAAGCCATGGTCATCCTGGAAGATGTGTTCATTCCGTGGAAACATGTTTTTATGCATGGCGAGCATGATTTTGCTTCCATGCTGGTAGAACGCTTTACCACCTACCACCGCCGCAGCTATGTATGCAAAAGCGGCCTTGGCGATGTGCTGATAGGTGCAGCAGCCAACATTGCAGCATACAACGGGGTAGAAACGGCCTCCCACATTAAGGACAAGCTGGTGGAAATGACCCACCTCAACGAAACCATTTACGGCACCGGCATCGCCTCCTCCTTACAGGGCCACGCCACCAAATCAGGCGCCTTTATCAGCGACGAAATGCTGGCAAACGTCTGTAAGCACCATGTAACCAGAATACCTTTTGAAATAAGCCGCCTGGCGCAGGATTTGGCCGGCGGTTTAGTGGCTACCCTACCCTCTGAGCAGGACCTGCGGAATGAGGAAATAGGTAAGCTACTGCAAAAATACCTGCAGGGAAAAACCGATATTCCCACCGAAGAGCGTATGCGCATGCTCCGCCTCATCGAAAACATGACGCTTGGCCGCAATGCGGTAGGCTACTTAACCGAAAGTATGCATGGGGCCGGTTCGCCGCAGGCGCAACGCATCCAGATTGGCCGTACCATGCAGCTCGAGTACAAAAAGAGGCTGGCGAAAATTCTGGCAGGCATTGAGCCAAAAGAAACAGAAGCTATTGCAGAAGAACTTTCGGGCTACTTTGCCTGGGTGTTCCAAATAGCCGGGGAGCAGGCCAGGTAAAAGAATCTACAGGCACTTAACAAATTGAGCAGAATTGTATTAAAAGTGTTACGGAGTCCTATTAACGAGGCTGCATTAGGTATTCTCTAAATCAATTTCAGTACACAAATTAACCTAAACCCTTTATATGAAAGCCATCCTTTGCCGCAACTTTGGTCCGCCATCTGCATTAACCCTTGAAGAAGTTGAAAGTCCCAAACCGAAAGCCGGCGAAGTACTAATTGCTGTAAAAGCCTGCGGGGTCAACTTTCCCGATACCTTAATCATACAGGGCCTGTATCAGCTAAAGCCGCCCCTGCCTTTCTCGCCCGGCAGCGACATTGCCGGAGTGGTAAAAGAAGTAGGTACAGGTGTTAAGCACCTGAAGGAGGGCGACGAGGTTTTCGGCTTTATTCCTTACGGTGGCTTTGCCGAACAGGTAGTTGCCCCGGCTGCCCAATGCTTTCCAAAGCTGCCCGGCATGGACTTTACCATTGCCGCTTCGTTTATGATGGCCTACGGCACCTCCTACCACGCACTAAAAGACAGGGCAAAGCTAAAGGAAGGAGAAAGCCTGCTGGTTTTAGGCGCTGCCGGTGGTGTGGGGCTGGCGGCCGTGGAACTAGGTACCTTAATGGGCGCGCGGGTAATTGCAGCGGCCTCTTCGGATGAAAAGCTGGCTATTTGCCGCGAATATGGCGCTACGGATACCATCAATTATACAAAAGAAGATTTAAAACAGAGGGTCAAAGAACTAACAGGCGGCAAGGGAGTAAACGTAGTTTACGACCCGGTAGGGGGTGATTATTCCGAAGCCGCCCTGCGCTCCATTGCCTGGGAAGGCCGGTTCCTGGTGATTGGCTTTGCTGCCGGCGATATCCCGAAGATTCCGCTCAACCTTCCGCTCCTGAAAGGCTGCGACATTGCAGGGGTTTTCTGGGGAAGCTTTGCCATGCAGTTTCCGGCAAAAAATATGCAAAACTCCAAAGAACTGCTGCAGTGGTATGCGCAGGGCAGGCTAAAACCGCATATCCATAAAACTTACCCCTTAGCAGAAGCTCCTAAAGCCCTGGAAGCGCTCATGAACCGGCAGGTAAAAGGAAAAGTAGTCATTACTTTATAATTCTAAAAAATATATCACCACCTTCAACAGAGGCTTCCTCTCTCGCTTTCTGGCGCACGTTTGCAATGCGTGCCATCCTTTGCTATTGAATTCCCTTCATGCGATTTGGTACAGTTTTAAAAACGTACGTCTTTACGTCAGAAATTCAGCTTAGAAAATAAGGTACCCCAATAGCACGATCCTCCTGGCCGCGCCGCGCAGAATCGTGCCTGCATTAGCAGGCCTCCGGCCTTTGATAAGGAAATACAGGGGAACGCATAGGTTGTTTTTAGAGAAGATGGCCATTGCTTTAAACAACTACTACACTCCTGGTTTACCAGGCCGGAGGCCTTTCAATACTTAATACGAGCCTTGCGGCTCGCACTATAAAGGGTAAGCAAGCTAGGCGAGGCCATCGGCAGGGCCATTGTCCTGGCAGTGACAGCGAAAGTTATAAAATCAATCCACCGGCCGAAGGCGGTGGGTGAACCAATGAATATATAGCAAGCCGGAAAGTAGCTTACAACTTCTCAATAGTCCTGTCTATCACGTACACAGGCACATTAAAACCCATTAGCATTAAACGGATGGTCTTCTTTATAATAGAAGGATAATCCATTTCCTGACTGGTATAGGTCCGGATAGCCAGTGCCTGCAGGCTTCCGTTAATAAAGGAGGCGCGCACGAGGTAGTCTTCTTCCGAAAAATCGGGGCAGTATTTACTGAACAGCTCCCGGTTCCGCTTCATGGTCTTTTCCTGCATTTGTTCCGCAATATGCACTGAGTTATAAGCCACCAGGTACAGCTCACGGCTTTTCACATCCCGGAAGATGATGTTCAGGTGCAGGCTTATTTCATTGGCAAAAATCAGGCAGGAATCATTTGGGTCCAGTCCTTCCCGCGCCTTATTCACTACCCGGTCGAAGAGCGCCTGGGCAATATAAGAGAAGATCTCCTCCTTATTTTTAAAGAAGTGATAGACCGTACCAATTTGAATATCGCACTCCTTAATTATTTGCCGAATGGTGGTTTTCTCATAGCCCTGTTCAATCAAAAGCCGCCTGGCAGTTTTTAAAATTTTCTCCCGGATGTTTGCTTCGTGGGCTTTGCGCTTCATGGAATGTTAAGGCTGTAGGAGGAGCAATTCCTTGTTTCTAAAGCAATATTAAGCTCTTTCAGGAAAACTTATAAATAATAGGAGAATTTTCTTTGAAATTTATTGGAACATGTTCAAATTAGGAATGCTATCGTTTGAGATTTACGCTTTAATCATTTTTTATCTAAATACTACCCCCATGGCCAGAGAATATGTGAACATGCAAACCCTGCGCTTTATGCTTTTCGAGGTGCAGGAATTTACCAACCTTCTTTCCAGCACCCGCTACCAGGAATTCGACAAAAATTCAACAGAAATTCTCCTCAATGCAGTAAAAGACTTTGCGGACAAGGAGTGTTTCCCCTACTTTAAAGAGATGGACGAAAAGCCAGTCCGCTTCGAAAACGGGCAGGTGCTTGTTCATCCGCAGATAAAAAACATCATGGAAAAAAGCGGCGAAATGGGCCTTATCGGCTCCACCTTCGATTATGAAGACGGGGGCATGCAGCTGCCCACCATGCTGTTCCAGGCCACCTACTTTATTATCGATGCGGCCAACAACCATGTCAGCGGCTATCCTGGCCTTACCTCCGGCTCCGCAGGACTCATTGTATCCTTTGGAAATGAGCTACTGAAAAAGACTTATGTAGAGAAAATGCTGTCGGGCAAATGGAGCGGAACCATGTGCCTGACCGAGCCCCAGGCCGGCAGCTCTCTTTCGGATATTACCACCACGGCCTACCCGGCAGCAGATAACACCTACAAAATTAAAGGGCAGAAAATATGGATATCGGGGGGCGATTACCAGTATGCAGAGAATATCGTGCACCTGGTATTGGCCCGCATGGAGGGCGCTCCCGCCGGTGTAAAAGGCATCTCCCTTTTTGTTGTACCAAAATACAGGCCGGAAAATGGTGAGCTGGTACCAAACGATGTAATTGCTGCCGGCGATTTTCAAAAACTGGGACAGCGGGGCTACTCCACCGTACACCTGGTATTTGGCGATAACGATGGCTGCCAGGGTTGGCTGGTAGGCGAAGCGCACGAGGGCCTCAAGTATATGTTCCAGATGATGAACAGCGCCCGTATTTCGGTAGGCAGGCACGGGGTTTCCATTTCCACGGCCGCGTATTATGCTTCGCTGGAATATGCAAACGAACGGCCGCAGGGCAGGCGGCTCTCTAATGGCGGCGCCAAAGATTTATCCAAAGGCCAGACGCTCATCATCAACCATCCCGATGTGAGGCGAATGCTGCTGTTCCAGAAAGCCATTTCCGAAGGCACCCTCAGCCTGGTGCTGCAGGCTTCTTATTACCACGACAAGGAGAAAGTAGCCGAAACAGCAGAAGAAAAAGCCCACTACAACCTGCTCCTCGAAATCCTGACCCCTATTGTAAAAACCTATCCTTCTGAAAAAGCCCAGCAGTCGGTAAGTACCGGTCTTCAGGTGTTGGGTGGCATGGGCTTTTCGAGCGAAACCATTCTGCAGCAATATTACCGCGATGTGCGCATTATGGCCATTTACGAAGGCACCACCGGCATTCAGTCGCTCGATTTGCTTGGCCGCAAGGTGACCATGGACAACGGTAAGGCCCTAAAGCTCCTGATGACAGAAATAAGCAAAGATATTCAGGAAGCCGCTACCTTCGATCAGTTGAAGCCTTATGCCGGACAGCTGAGCCAGCGCCTGCAGCTAAACAAGGAGGTAATGCAGTTTCTAATGCCTTTTGCCATGAAGGGAAATTACGAGCGCTTCCTGGCCGACGCCACCATTTACATGGAGTTTTTAGGCACCCTGGTGGTGGCCTGGCAATGGCTTAAAATAGCGACCAAAGCAAAGGCAAGCCTGGTAAAAGGCAAGTCCGAATGGCAGCCCGAATTCCTGGAAAGTAAAATTCATACCATGAAATTTTTCTTTAAGTATGAGCTGCCCAAGGTGGAAGGACTGGCAGCCACCATTTGCTCGCCAGACGAATTAACCATTGCCTCAGAAAAAGAAATTATCGCTTAAACACGGGACCTATGCGGAGAATTAAAAAAGTAGCTGTATTAGGTGCCGGAACCATGGGCATTGGCATTGCTGCTCAGTTTGCCAACATTGGCTGCGATGTGCTGCTGCTCGATATGCTCAAGCCGGGGCTTACTGAGCAAAACAAAAACGACAAAAAGGCCCGCAATACCATCGCGGAAGGCGCGCTGCTCAAAGCCCTGAAGGCCAAAAGCCTGCAGCCCTTTTACGACGACGCCTTTGCCGCCAGGGTATGCACCGGCAACTTCGAAGACGACCTCCCGCGACTCCGGGAGTACGACTGGATTATGGAAGTAGTTGTGGAGAAGCTTGAAATAAAGCAAAGCCTCTTCGAAAAAGTCGAGCGGCACCGGAGGCCCGGAACCCTCATCACCTCCAACACTTCAGGCATCCCCATCCATTTAATGGCAAAGGGGCGCTCAGAAGACTTCCGAAAAAATTTCTGCGGCACCCACTTCTTTAACCCGGTGCGCTTTATGCGGCTGCTGGAAATTATTCCCTCATCAGAAACCGATCCGGAGGTAATTGAATTCCTCATGAAGTATGGCGACGCCGTGCTAGGCAAGCAAACGGTGTTATGTAAGGACACCCCCGGCTTTATTGCCAACCGCATCGGCTTTTTTTCCGGAGAGGAAACCAGCAACCTTACCGCAAAGTACGACCTGGGCATTGAGGAGGTAGATGCCCTTACAGGTACGGCCATTGGCCGACCAAGAACCGGCTCCTTTCGCCTGCGCGACCTTATTGGCGTAGACGTAAGCCCGAAGGTAGCCGAGGGAATGATTGAAAACCTACCCGACGACCCTTTTGCCCTGCAGCAAAAAGCAAAGCCAAAGCCCTCCTACCTGGCGTTCCTTCTGGAAAACAACTTTCTGGGAAATAAAACCGGCCAGGGCTTCTACAAAAGAGAAAAAGATGGGGAAGGAACCACCGTCTTTCATGTGCTGGACCTGAAAACCCTCGAGTACCGCCCGGCAAGGGAAGCAGACCTCCCCGTGCTGAAATTCGAAAGAGAAATCCGCTCCCTGGATGAGCGACTAAGGGCCATGCTACAGTCGGAAGATACCGGCGGACGCTTTCTGAATGAATACTTCGCCAGGCTTTTCGCCTATTCCGCGCACTGCATCCCCGAAATATCCGACAAGCTGTACAGCATCGATGCCGCCATGCGTGCCGGCTATGCCTGGGAAAGCGGCCCCTTCCAGGTCTGGGATATGATAGGCTTGGAGGAAGGCATGGCCATGATTAAAGCACAGGGCGAAACCATCGCTCCCTGGGTACAGGAAATGGCGGAGAGCGGCCATACCACCTTCTATAAAACAGAAAAGGGGCAAATCAAATACTACGACATCGACTGCAGGTCGTACCAGGTAATTCCCGGAACGGAAGCATTCATTATTCTCGATGCCTACCGGGAGCTTCCACCGGTGTATAAAAATGACGAATGCAGCCTGCACGATATTGGCGAGGGCGTGCTATGCCTTGAATTTACCAGTAAAAACAATGCCATTGGGGCAGGCATCGTAAACGGCATGGTCGAGGCCGTGCAGCTGGCAGAAGACGGAGACTGGAAAGGGATGGTGATTGGTAATAATGCCAAAAACTTTGCCGTGGGTGCAAACCTGAAGCTAATGCGCGAAGACATTCTCGCCAAAAACTGGTCGAAGATGGATGAACGGGGCAGGGCCTTTCAACAGGCGAACCTCCGGCTTAAATATGCCAGAATTCCGATAGTAGCGGCCATTCAGGGTTTTGCCCTGGGCGGAGGCTGCGAAATTCCCCTGCACTGCGATTCCGTATTAGCCGCAGCAGAAACCAACATTGGCCTGGTAGAGGCCGGCGTGGGCCTTATTCCAGGGGCCGGGGGCACCAAAGAAATGGCGCTGCGGGCTTCGAATATGTATCAGCAGGACGAAACACAGCTGCCGGTGCTTATTAAGTACTTCTCCAATATTGCCACGGCGGCGGTATCGCGCTCGGGCTACCATGCCTTTACATTGGGCTACTTACGCGAGAAGCAGGATAGCGCCGTACCCAACCTCATGCGCATCCTTGGCGAGGCAAAAAAGAAGGTACTTCAGCTGACAGAGCAGTACATCGCGCCCTCGCCCGATAATAATATAACCGTACTCGGGCGAACGGGCCTGGGTTCCCTGTACTCCGTTATTAACAGCTATCAACTCGGCCACTTTATGTCGGACTACGATGTACACATTGCGAAAAAAATTGCCTGGGTATTGTGCGGAGGCGACCTTACCGACACACAGAAGGTATCTGAAAATTACCTGCTGAACCTGGAGCGCGAAGCTTTCATGAGCCTGGCTGGCGAAAAGAAAACGCTGGAGCGCATTGAGCACATGCTCAAAACCGGCAAACCCTTAAGAAACTAAGACTGTTCCCGCTGCTTTCGCTTCGAGAGTCTGAAGCCCGGGGCAAGGGAGCGTCTTCTTTATTTTAAATGAAAAGGCAACGAACCTAAGTAAGCGAACATATTCAAGCAGAACCTTGATTTACTGTCATATTAATAAAAGCGAATGCCACCGGAGGCATCTTTCTTTACCAAAGGCCTGACAGGGGCATAGCAAAAGCAATTGATTCGGCGGTTTGGAAAGATGTCTCCTAATCGTCGACATGACATAAATTGTTGGTTTTACTTTGGACTACATCTGCCCACTTATTTACTAATTCAAAATAAGTAATTCGACAGAAATAGTATAAACTTAATTTTGATGTGTCATCCTGAGGAACGCGGACGCCGCGCGGAAGGATCTTTCTTCGTTAGAAACATCTGGGAAGCATTATACTTGGAAAGATGCCTCCGTTGTCGGCATGACAAACAGTTTAATGTATTTATGTCTAAGTACTTATAATGGAAGCATAAATCATAAAAGCGTACCGCAGCGCCATCGGTAAATCGAACAGGGGCGGATTCAGAAACTTCCGCTCCGATGACCTGGCGGTTCGCATCATTCAGCATTTAATGCAGGAGGTGCCTCAAATCAGACCCGCCATGGTCGACGATGTAATTGCCTACCCTGAAGCAGAGCAGGCCGGGCAGTTTGGCCGCCAGATATCGCTGCGGGCACTGGGAAAGGAAGTCCCGGGTATCACCATTAACCGCTACTGCGCCTCCGGCCTGGAGTCCATTGCCCTTGCTGTTAGTAAGATTCGCAGCGGCTTTGCGCATTGTATCATTGCCGGTGGTGCCGAAAGCATGAGCCTGATTCCGCGTACAGGCTGGCGCTATACTCCCAGCTATGAGGTGGCCGTAGAAACCCCAGAATACCTGTCGGGCATGGGCCTTACAGCCGAAGCCGTGGCCAGAAAATACAACATTAGCCGCGAAGCTGCCGATGCGTTTTCTTATCATTCGCATAAAAAAGCTTTCCTCGCAATACAGCAGGGTAAATTCGACGAGGAAATTGTACCAATTGAAGTGCCCGATGTGCGCGTGCTGAACGATGAACGCGTAAGCACTACTTACACCGTAAAAATGGACGAAGGTGTTCGCCCCGACACCAGTTTGGAAGTGCTGGCAAAGCTGCCCCCGGTATTTGACCGCAAAGGCATTGTAACCGCCGGCAACTCCTCCCAAACCTCCGACGGCGCTGCTTTTCACCTCATCGTGAGCGAGCAATTCCTCAAAGAGCTGGATCTTAAACCCATCGCCCGCATGGTTTCCTGTGCTGTTGGAGGCGTCGACCCGCTGTATATGGGCATTGGCCCCTGCGTTGCCATCCCGAAGGCGCTAAAGCAGGCGGGGCTACAGCTGGAAGACATCCAGCTTATTGAGCTCAACGAAGCTTTTGCCGCACAGGCCCTGGGGGTAATTCAGGAAGCAAATTTAGACCCGGAGCGTGTAAACGTAAATGGCGGAGCGGTTGCCCTGGGCCACCCCTTAGGGAGCACTGCCGCAATTCTATCCATGAAACTACTGAATGAAATGCGCCGGCGAGAGCAGCAATATGGCATGGTTACCGCCTGTGTAGGCGGGGGCCAGGGCATTGCAGGTATTTTTGAGCGAATCAACTAACCCTAAAAGCAGAAGAAAAGATGCAGACACCTTGCAGGCTTTTTGGTTTTATACAAAATCGGATGAAGGTGATTCAATAGCATAAGAGGGCACGCGTTGCAAACGCGCGCCAGACACCGGGGAAATAAAGCCTTCTATTGAACATGGTTGAGGTGATTTGGTATTATTTAACACCAAAAGGTAAATTACAGGCAAAATTCTCAGGCCAATAGGCGCGGGGTAGTACCCTCTTTTTAGATTTTCAGAAGGAATCGACCAGACGAATAAACCGATAGTAATCGGCTCAAGCAGAAATAACACCGGGAAACAAAGCCCTCTACTTTAAGGAAAACAGGAAGTGGCAAATGAGCTGACTGTGGCTTCAGCGTTATAAAGAAGCAGGCAGGTATCCTCTGCACCACATTTTCAAAGATGGCCAACATAGCAATTTTGGCGACTTTTCACTATTATTAGGTGAACCATCGTAATGAGTAAACAGCGTGTTTACTCCGCGCGGGTATAAAAAGGATATCATCAAGTTCGGCATAGGCAGCACAAATCACAGTGCGGCGAATGAAATCGTATTTTTTAAATTATACTTTATGACAAACCACGACCTTACCCTGGGCCGAACCGAATTCGGCGACCCTGCCAATGCAGGCAATACCATGAGCAGAGAAGAAGCCCTGGCACTCCTCGACGACTGGGTAAAAAATGAGCGGCTGCAGCTGCACATGAAGCAGGTGGGCCACCTGATGCAGGCCTGGGCAAAGGAAAAAGAAGGGCTGAGCCATGAAGACCAGCATAAATGGTACCTCGCCGGACTACTACACGATGCCGACTGGGACCAGTGGCCGAAACAGCACTGCGCCCGCATTATTAAAGAGCTTGAAAACCGGAAGATAGATCCTGCCATCATCAGGGCCATTGCCTCGCACGGACCAAAATATTTTGGCGTGGAGCCCGAAACGAAGATGGATAAGATGCTCTATGCTTTTGACGAGCTTTCCGGCCTGACCCACGCCTATTCCCTGATGCGGCCTGAGGGATATAGTGGTATGGAGATAAAAGGGGTAAAGAAGCGATTGAAAGATAAAGCCTTTGCTGCCCAGGTTTCGCGCGAAGATATTCAGGATGGCAGCCAGCGGGCGGGTGTTCCGCTGGAAAAGCTAATTCAATTCATCATTCAGCACCAGCCACAGGCAGGCGAATAAGCAATGCGGGGATTACTCAGCATACGTATGGCTTTGCTGAGCGCCCTATAAAAAATGGTGCTAAAAAGAAGTTGTGCGCAAGCTGAAAATATGAGAAAAAGTCTAATTCTATTGATTTTAGTGACCACTGTACTTTTTTCCTGTGGACAAGAAAGTAAATCAACACCAGGTATAGCTATAAAGGACATAGAAACATCTAAGACTACTGGGCATGTTGAAAGTCAAAAAAGAGTAGCGATTTATAGCGACCAGTACCTTGACACCAGATATGCGTATGCTGATTCTAGTGGCAAACAGCTAATAATCGAAAACAGCTTACCAAAAGGTGGATTAAAATACACTGACCCTATTGGCAAAGAATATGTTTATGCTGTTTTTTGGACCCGAATAATTAATGAAACAGCTAATCCTTTTAAATGGTCAATTGAAGTTCCTGTAGATTCATTTAAGTTGCCATCTTCACCTGACAACTACTTCAAAATATTTCTTCCATCCGAGAAAATGACCAATGACAAAGCACCCGTGTTTAATTATGGACTAACAGCTTTAAATTCCATTTTAGATAATAAACTTCAGGATTCATTGTCACTGCAAAGAAGTATCAGTTCAACCGAAACAAGTTTATTTTATGTTGTTATTCTATTTAAACAGGGAGTAGAAGGTACAGTACGCGCAGGATTTAGCTTAAAAGACGACAAGCTTTACTATAGAGTCAATGATAAAGAAATTCATATTGGTGAGTTTAATTTTAAAAAATTGAAACTACAGAAATAAAAAAAACCAGCGCACCCCAATGGCTTTATGTAATGCGGGAGAAAGTGCTGAATGAAAGTAAATTCAATAAGTAAATTTATCGGTACCCGGAACCTGAAGTGCCTTGGAATCCCGAACTACGCACAGCCGAGACCATGCATTACTTCTTTTGTCAGCTATTCCCCGGCACCACATTTACCTGAATTTTCTTTAGCTCATGATTGCTTTTTTACCTTATTTTAACCTTTCCATTCCATCCTATATGCTTTTTAGAACCCCGTCTCTTTTTAGTTTACTACTTCTCATTTTTCTGCTTTATAGCTGCAACCAACCTGCGAGCAACGAAACTGCCACAGCGACTTTTGAACTGGAAGAAGCTACCATTGCGGAAATTCACCGGGCTTTTGAAGCAGGAACCTGCAGTTGCGAGCAGCTGGTAAAGGCGTACCTGGAGCGAATAGAAAGGTATGACCAGCCCACAAAGCTTAATGCAATCGTCCTTACGAATCCGGAAGCACTGGAGAGAGCCCGCGAACTTGACCAGGAATATGCCCGCACGAACCAACTAAGAAAACTACACTGCATTCCGCTGATTGTAAAAGATAATTACCAGACCGAGGGCTTACAAACTACCGCCGGCTCCCTTGCCCTAAAAGGTTTTGAGCCTGAAGAGGATGCCTACCAGGTACGGGTGCTAAAAGAGGCCGGCGCTATTGTGCTGGCAAAATCTAATATGGCGGAGTGGGCTTTCAGCCCCATGGTAACCATCAGCTCTATAGCCGGCGAAACCCTGAATCCTTACAATTTAGCGCATGTACCTGCCGGTTCCAGCGGAGGTACCGCAGCAGCCGTAGCGGCAAACTTTGGCACCCTGGGCCTTGGCTCCGATACAGGCAATTCTATCCGAGGGCCGTCCTCGCACAACGCGCTGGTAGGCTTCCGCTCCACCCTCGGGCTTACCAGCCGCCATGGCATTGTGCCGCTCTACCTGCGCAACGATGTAGGCGGACCAATGGCACGGACAGTAGCCGATGCGACAAAGATACTGGAAGTAATTGCCGGCTACGACCCCGCCGACCCCCTTACCAAACACAGCAAGGGGAAGGTTCCTGACAACTACACCCAATTCCTGGATAAGAACGCCCTGAAAGGCGCACGCATAGGCGTGCTAAGAACCCTGAGCGAAGACAATCCCGACCCGCAGGTGAAAGCCCTCTTTGAACAGGCCATTGCTGATTTAAGAAGTATGGGCGCCATTGTGGTGGACTCTGTTGAAATCGAAAACTTCGACAGCCTGAGCCAGCACCAGTGGTGCGATGTGTTTAAGCACGACATCAAGGAGTACCTGGCCTCCCTGGGAGAAGAGGTTCCTGTAAAGAACTTAGAGGAGATTGTTGCCTCAGGAAAATACGCTCCCTACATAGAGGAAAACCTAAAGTACTTCCTGGAGGCTGAAGACCAGCCCCCTGCTGACAGCACTATCCACGATTGTGCAGATGCCTTTACCGACCCACGCAGAATTGCCTACAGAAATGCCGTGAGAGAAGCTATGGATCGCCACCAGCTGGGAGCGCTCATCTATCCCAGCTGGAACAATCCGCCTGCCAGAGTAGGAGACTTTGAAGGCTACCTGGGAGACAATAGCCAACTTATTGCCCCACATACCGGGCAGCCTGCTTTTACCGTGCCTATGGGTTATACTGAAGGGAACCTGCCTGCCGGACTCCAGTTCCTGGGCAGGATGTTCGGTGAGCCTACACTCATCGGCTTCACCTATGCATACGAGCAGGGCACGAAACACCGAAAGCCACCCCGCCAGTTTTCCGGCAGCGCAACTTCTAGGAAAAGTAATAAGTAAGAGAAGCTAAAAAAGAATAATCCGGCATCTGGGGCGCGTTTGCAACGCGTGCCCACTTATATAATTGAAGCACCTTTGTGTGACTTAATACAATTCAGGAACAAAAGTAGCTGGACAAAAACGGCTTACAATCCACAGCTCTCTGTTGTAAGGAGGAGGAGAACTAAAGCAAGTGCCGTTTAGGCACTGCAATATCAAGTCCTATTCATTTCTCTTTTGTTGAGAGTTTTGTATTTTGCTCCCACATGAAAAGTAAAAAGCTATACCTGTTCCTTGCAGCCAGCCTGCTGCTTATTTTCCTGTGCAATTTCCTGCTTCTTCATTTCGAGACTGCCGACCCCGACAGCTCTATTACTACCGTAGGAGATGCCATGTGGTATATGTTTGTTACCCTCACCACCGTGGGCTATGGCGACTTATACCCCGTAACGCCCGGTGGCAAAGTAATTGGCTATATTTATGTATTTTCAAGCCTGGGCGTGCTGGGCTTCCTTTTCAGTACCATTTCAAACAAAATTTATACGATGTTAGAAAATAAGAGATTAGGCTTTCATGGCACCGACTTTAAGGACCATATCCTGTTTGTTGGCTGGAGTGACTTTAGCCGGCTGGTGGCCGACGAGGTATACCACAGCGGCAAGAAGATGGCAATTGTCACCAACCGAAAAGATGACATCGACCTTATTTATTCCCAGTACAGCAATGAGCAGGTTTTTGTGCTCTTTAATGAATTCAGCAACTTCGATAGCCTCGATAAAGTAAACGCCAATGAGGCGGCCACTCTTTTCATTAGCTTCGACGACGACTCCGAGGCCCTGCTCTATGTCATCAACTTCAAGAAGCGTTACCCGAAGCCTGAGATTGTGGTAAGCCTGCAGAAGCTACAGCTCAAAGACACCTTTAAGGCCGCAGGAGTTACCTATGTAATTACCAAAAATGAAATCGCCTCCAAACTCGTAGCCAGCTATATTTTCGAGCCCGATGTCGCCGACATGAATTTAGACCTGCTCAGCTCTTCCCGAAAAGATGATGATTATGACGTGCAGCAATACCAGGTGCTGTCCAATAATCCTTTTGCAAACAAAGACAGCGAAGCAATTTTCCACGAGCTAAAATCGAGCTACGACAGCATACTCCTTGGTGTAAGCAAAATAGAAGATGGAAAAAGAATTCTGATTAAAAATCCTCCGGCAGGCACCCAGGTAGAAACAGGCGATTACTTAATTGTAATGTGCAGCGGGCGGGCTAAGACCAAATTAAGAGGTATTTTTAATACGGGTGAAGGAAGGCTGTAGGAGGCTGTACCAGATTATTTGATTGCAATTCATTTTAAAGATTTAACCAACTTGCCGGGGCTTCTTATGTACTTTTATACTTTTTTGGTAGAATGACTTAATCAGCTGTCGCCTCCCAGCTCCGACTTATGGTGAGCGGAAGAAACAGTAGCATTTCTGAAATGAAAACCTAACTGAGAAAGGTACATTCGGCTTTCCAGGGCCAGTACAGTATCTTAATCTTTGAATGGGTTTTCCTGGTACTTTGTGAACCCCAACACTTCTACCTCTTTCAGATCCTAGTTTATCCTATAAACAGTAACATACCCTTTAAAGACTAAATCTCTAATGTCTTCCCTATCGAAGAAAATAGATTTTCTGTTACTAAAAGGCCTATCAGAGATCTCTTTGATTCTAGAAATAAGATCGTTTTTAAACTTTCGTGCAGCATTCGGCTTATCCTTGGCTATATAATTTACCTGGGCATTTAATTTATCTCTGAACCCCTTTGTAAATTTAAGCTTCATGATTTCGAATAGTGGACTCTAAATCATTATCAAGTTCCTGCAGATCGATAAACTCCGCCTTACCCTTCTCAATTTTCTCTAACTCATTCTGCAGACCCTTTTGGATAGCTAAAAACTCTTCATTTTCCTCAATAATCTCTAATTCATCTTTGCTGAACTTATTAAGAAACCACATCAGATGCTTGTACACCTTTTCATTTACCCTTAGCCGAATTATCTGCATAGCTTACTATTTTGTTTTAATATACAAACTTTTACGAAATAGGGTTTTCTTGTTTTCACTTTTCGCAACCCGGGTGAGGAGTTTAAAACGCACTTCATAAGTTTAAGATGGCATTTCCATCTTTAGGAGTTTCATTCTCTTTCCGGTATCTGGAGAATCAAATCGGCATTCAAATTAGAAGCTAAACTCTTGGCATGTTTAACTGCCTTTTCTCTGTTTGAATATACAAATGAAAGTACTGGTTTAGAATTATTCGAATATATCAGTGTCCTGAAATCGGTTACTTTCCCTGAAAAAGTCGGACTTATTCCATTCGGTGTGTTAGTGCTCCTATAGCTGGTGGAAATTACTTTTACTGTCAGAATGACGGGAAGTGTTGTCCATTCACCAATTTTATAACCGACAACTGAATGATATTCCTTAAACCTGTTTTCGGTAAAATCAATAAGTGTTCCACCGTATGAAGATACGATTACAAGCCCGAGAGTAATGGCCCCCACTCCTACACCTATAACCCTTTCCATAGAATTTTCATTTCTAAAAAATGCCGGACTCACTAAAGCAAGCAAACCTGCCATTATCAGCAGCGACCCCAGGAGGTGCGGGCCTGAATCCAGGTTTCGCCTTTTGAAGTTGAAGTTATTCATAGAAAGTCATCTTGTGGTGCAAAGACGTACTTAAAATTGCCATAGGCCGCGGTTAGAGCCAGGTCAAATCCCCTGATGAAAGAGTAAATGAATGGCTGCTTAGCCTGTAAGGCTAGTATTTCAGCCCCTATTATTTTTTGGTGTTAGTGCCCGTTTTCCTATTTAATATATTATCAAACTTTAATTTCATTTCAGGAATTGAATAAAGCTGTGACTTTTCAATATGTCCATTATAGCCTAACTTATTAATAATTGAACAATAGTTTTTGAACTCGTCATCGCTGGTTCTTGGATCAATAATAATTTTTCTAATTAACCTATTACCATCGAAAGGTAGCTTTACAACTTTTATTTTTTCTGATTCATCATACCTGAGGATTACCCTTACTTCTTTTTCATGCTCAAACTCAATACGCTTTGTTAAAAGGCTAAAATTTGCAATAATTTCAAACAGATCTAATTTGGTTTTAGATTCATATTTTCTTTTTACTTCTTCCCAACTGTGGTATTGAATTTTTCCAATTTGAAATGACTTCAATTTAGGATCGGCTATGAGTTCATATAGAAAATCATATAATTCCTTAACCACAACTTCGATTTGCGCACCATGTCCTGCTGTGTAAACCCTCCAAGAAAAATCCACATTATCATTAAAAGTCCAACAAGTGCCAAATGTATTCTCAGTAAATCTTTTTAATGAATAACTTGACCCATCTGCAATTTCAACTTCTTGCTGAAGGAGAAAATTTTCGAAAGGATCATCCCAAAGCGCTGGTTTGACATAACCAAATTCATTACTTGATAATACTTGTAGCAACCTCGTCAAAGGAAGAACTTTAAAGATACTTTTAGTTTTTTCCTCTTCCTTAATGTGGGTATAAGCATACATCATATTTTCATTAAATAAGTACTACTTTAAAAACAAACACAAGTTTCAATTAAACCGCTCCTCACCCACCACTCTCCTCCGGAAAACGCTCCCTTAAAAGCAACTGGAACTGCTTGTTCTTCTCCAGGTTGCAGCTGGTAAGCTCAACATAGGTTCGTTCCCGCTCAGGAAAGGTATGAACAGCCAGGTGGCTTTCGCCTAACAACCAGAGGCAGGTGTAGCCGTGGGGCTGAAAGAAGTGCTCTGTGAAATTCAGCACCTGGAACCGACATTGCTCCAGCCATCGCTGCATAAGCGCCCTCAGCACCGTCGGCTCAGTTTCCCGTATCCAGGTTTTGTAATTTTCAATTAAGAAATCTTCAGCTACTTTATTGTCCATATCAGTACAGGTCCCAGTTTCCGTTTAAATAATAGCGGTGTAGAACAGGGTCATTTATTTTATTCACCTCTACGCTATCAGCATCCACGGCATAAATATCTTTGCCAAAAGAGGTAATCAGCGACATGGCTTCCCCGTTAATCCAGCGGGTTTCCACATCATCGAACTTTAAATGAGTAAGCGCTTTTTTCAGCTGCGGAGAGGAGGCCACCTCCTGCTTCATTCCCAGCACCCACCCCCATTCGCCCAGCGTTACTACCTGGTTGTGCATAGGCACGGTGGAGAAGCCCGCTGCCGCAATGGTGCGATCGATACAGCGAAAGGCCCGGGTGGCAAAATAAGGGCTACCTGCCTGGGTAACCATAACGCCATATTTCTTTAACCTCCGGTGCACCATGCTGTAAAACTCCTGGCTGTACAGGCGCCCCAGCTCCACATTATTCGGGTCCGGAAAGTCGATAATCACCACATCGTAAAAAGAAGTATCCTTTTGCAGAAAGATAAAGCCGTCGGTATTAACAATCTTTACTTTTTTATTTAAAAGCGCTCCCTCGTTCAGCTCCTTCAGTACCGGGTGCTCTTTCCCTAAATCGGTCATGAGGGGGTCGAGGTCTACAAGGGTAATTTCTTCTACGGAAGGATACTTCAGCACCTCCCGCACCGCGCAGCCATCGCCCCCGCCAAGCACCAGCACCCTTTTGGGCTGCTGCTGCAGCTTCATGGCAGGGTGCACCAGTGGCTCGTGGTACATTACTTCGTCGAGGGTACTTAGCTGCTGGTTTCCGTTGATGAACAGCCAGTAGTCGTTTTCCCACTGCGTAATTACCACTTTCTGGTATTTGCTCTGGGCAGAAAACACGATCTTATCTTTATAGCGCTTTTGCTCTCCATGCAGCACAATTGGCTGCGCCAGGAGCACGCCAGTGAGCAGTAGCACTGCCACACTGCCCAGCATGGTTCCGTAACGCAGCCGAATAGCGGGCAGCACACTTTTCCATACCAGAAACACCATGGCCACGGTTACGCTGAAATTGATAAAAGCAAGAGCAAAAGGGGTATAGGTAAGCCCCAGGTAGGGCAGGCCAATAAAGGCAAAGAAAATACCGCCTAAAAGGCTCCCGTAGTAGTCCTTTTCCATAATGGACGAAACATTTACCCGCAGGGCTTCAAACTCTTCGTTGAGCCTGATGACCAGCGGGATTTCCATGCCTATTAACAAGCCAATAATAATGCTGAAGGAATAAATGATCAGGCCGGTGTACAGGGTGTAGGCTGCTGCCGTAAAAGCCACCAGCGAGCAAAAGGAGGTGAAAATGGTTAACAACAGCTCGATAATAATAAATTTATCCAGCAGCTCATTTTCAAAATATTTGGTAAGCCTGCTGCCGAAGCCCATGGAAAACAGCATGGTAGAAATAATAAGTGCCCACTGAACCGTAGAATCTCCAATGAAATAGCTTGCCAGCGTCGACAGCACATACTCTGCCACTACGCCCGAGAGGCCGGTAGCAAACAGGGCCGCCTTCAACACAAATGAACTAACGTTCTTCAACTTTCAGATTTTTAAGAAATGCCTTCTGCCATTTTTACTATCGCAGCGGCCTCTAACAGGGAGCATGGCTGCGAAAATTATTTTTCCGGCGGCTAGTTTACAGGCTCCAGGTAATAAGCACCGACCCACCGATATAGGCAAAGGCCTCTACAAAGGCAGCGCCCATATTTGGTTTTTCCTGGTTCACCAGCTCATCGGTTAAGTTGCGCCCGGGCAGGAGCATTTTATCGGCCACCAGGCGAACGACAGGAAGAAACACCAGCCCAACCGCTATTTCTATTCCTACATTTGCCAGGTTCTCCTGCCAGGTTTCAAATTCGCCCATCAGGCCGTAGCGTATCAGGTTAGCAATGGAAATAAGCGCACCACCAAAGGCAATGCCTACCGCCACGTTTGCTCTTCCCAGATGCTCGTACAGGTCGAACTTAATCATAAGGTTGTAAATTAAAGCCGTTGCCAGCAGCATTACCTGCCCCAGCGCCCAAAATACCAGCGCGGTAAATATCGAGCCACCTTCTCCGGAAACACTGCCCATTAGAATAAGCCCGGTTGATACGGCAATGGCTGCTTCGGCTACGCCTACGGCCACATTTTGCTTTGCCGAAATTTCGTCGCGTATGGAAAAGGTCCGCAGAATGATTTTATCATTGATAATGAGGGAAATGTTGAGCAGCAAAATGGAAAGCAGGCCGTAAATAGTTATATCGATGACATCCTGCACCAGCCCATGCGAGGGACCCACGATAGCACTACCAATGGCCAGGAGAATTCCGGTAAAGTAACCAACATGGGCAATGGCAAAAGCCAGATTATCATGCTCCACAAGCTCTTCCCGCACATTTACATCGCGGTGAAACAAGCCAAAAACCAGTTTGCCAATAATGAACAGCGCAAAGCAAAGCGCCAGGTAAATAAGCGAGGTAATGAGGGTATCTAAGAAATCCATGGTTTAGGAGAGAAAGATATGAGACTTGAGATTTGAGACGTGGGACATGAGACTGGAGAAAATAGACATGAGACAGGAGACTTAAGACGTGAGACATGAGACTTGAGATGGTGGCTTCCGGATGTCGAGCTGAGGTTTAGGAACTTCGCCTGGGTTTAGTATTGAATCTTCTTTTTCTTTTCCCCTTTCCTCCAGTCTATGGTCTCACATCTCCTGTCTCCTGTCTCCTATCTGGAAGTTTTACTTGCCAAAGCCGCCTCCGCGCGACCGCATGCTGCGGGAGCTGTTATAACGGCTCGAGGAACGGGTATTGGTTCGGCTGTTTGAGCGGGTTACGCTATTGCGCACCCTGTTCTTAAAGCTGGTATTTTTGCTATTCCAGGTACTGCCGGCAGTGGTTCTGCTGGTGTAGGCACCTCCTGTACCATAGGTTCTGCCACCGCTGCTGGTCGTTGGCCCATAGTAAGGTCTCCTGCCATAATAATCGGTGCGATAGGTATCGTAGTACGCTCTTCGGGCAGGAAAGGTAGCCATATTAAACATGGTATTCAGGAACATATACTGCCCGTAAAACTGCCAGAAGGAGCCACCGCTGTTATTGTTTACCCACTGCCCGTATTTTTCATTCCCTACAAAGTTGCTGTAGCCGGGAGGCGCCGCTTCTTTTACCACCTTGCCATCTTCGCCTTTGCTGGCTATTTCCATGCCCATGTGGTCGATGTGCTTTTCAAACACCTCCTCCGGCACTTCAATCCACTCGGTAGTTATCCGCTCGGGCTCCCCATCCTTCCCTACTTTTACTATTTCATACTGATGAAAATAATCTTCAAAAACAGTTCCTTCTACATTCATGTCGTGCAGAATGATAGAGTAGGCAGGCGCTCCTGAAAGGTCCCTGATTAAATTATCTACCGGGCTCTTTTCAAAATCGTTGCCACAGGAGGTAAATACAAACAAGAGTAAGGTATAAAGGAATAACTTGCGAATCATGTTGCTGCTTACTTTGATGGGGTTATGTTACTAATTTCGAAGGCTTTCATCACTCTACCCACAGAAGCTTCAAACTCCCGCTCGCCCCACTGCTCAATACCCAGGGTTTTTTCTTCCTCCTCATCGTAATACGACCAGGAAATATGCTCAACCCATTGCTCGTCTTTTCCTTCTTCGTTAAAGTAGCCGGGGCTTTCGCTCTCCAGCCTGTACTCGGTTCCTTTAAAAAGGATTTTCTTTGGCGGGTGGCCATGCTTCTCCACATAATCTGCCAAATCGGGATCAATGGAAGAAGGCTTTACCTTCTCGCTGAGGGTTAGCTCCAGTTCATCATCTTCCTCTACGTGCAGGTAGCGGGAATCTTTGCCATTAAAAATTTTGTATTCTCTGGTAAAGAACTGGTCGCCCCAATCGTAATTATATACTTCCTTCACCTCCCAGGAAGCCAGGTCGTAGTCGAGAATGTAGCCACGCTTAAGCTCCGTTAGCTTAATATTCAGCGGGTCGACTGCCTCTTCTTCTTTTTTCTTCCCGAATAAATTATCAAAAAAGCCCATAATTTTTGTTTTAACCTTTTGCCATTTTAGCCTTTAGTGCGGCCAGCGCATCGGACTGGCTGCCATTACCCGAAGCAAGCGCCGCGTCAATTTCGTCGTCTACACTTTTAGAAGCGTTGGCAATTTCACCATACGACTCGGCCAGGGCCTCTTCCTGCGCCACTTTTTCTTTCATGCGCTCCAGCATACTCACCGTTCCCGATGAATCTACCTGGGCCAATTGCTTATTCAGGTTCACCGTTGCTTTGCTTACCTTATCTCTTGCCTTTAAGGTTTTAAGCTCATTTTCGTAGGTGCTAATGGTATTGCGCAGCTGCCGGGTCTTGGCCTCTATCTGGCTAACCGACTTATCGAACTGCTCTTTATCTTTTTTAGCAGCGGTGTACTGTCCTTCTACTTCCGTTTTTTTCTGCAAAGCCTCCCCTGCCAGGCGATCGGCCTCCGCCGAATCTATTTCTCCCTTCTGGGCCTTTTGAAGCAAAAGAATTGCTTTCTTTTCGTAGTTGGCAGCCTGGTCGCGGTAGGTGTGCATATCGTTATTTGCCCGTATGGCCATGGCTTTTACTTCGGCCAGCGCCTCCAGGCTTCTGCTTAAATCGGCCTTCAGGTCTTTTATGCCCTGCTCCGTCAGCTTTATCGGATTTTCCAGTTTATCCACAGCCGCATGCGCTTCCGACTGTCCTATTTTAAACAATCTATTTAAAAGTCCCATTCTTTCTCTCTATTTACTTTTTGAAAATTCTACCAGCTCGTCGGCATATTCAATCATTAGCAACTCCAATGACTGCAAAGAAGCCTCCAGCTCGTTTAAATCAAGGTTTTCTAATTGCAAGGTATCTCTAAAAATAACCTTCCTGCCGGTATCGTCCAGGGCAAAGGCACCATGTACAATTTCCCTGTTCTTCTTGAGGAGCTCTCTGAACACAGGGCCAGCATCTTCCTTTATTTCGAATAAATGCTGCTCCATAATTAAAATGGGCTCAGAGCAAATCAATACCAGGCTTTTTATGCCTGCCTCTTCGTTATCTACCACCAGCACATCATCTTCAGGCAGCTCCCTGACAATAGAAATTCCCAGGTCCAGCAAATACTCTTTTACTTTTGAAAAATAAGGATCCATCGTAGCTATTTTCGTGTTGCGTAAATTAGAAATGATAAATTTACTAAACTCTGCCGGCTAAACCGATTTTAAGCCGCACAAATTGATGCCTGGCAAAATAGCGGTGTTTGCGGTAAAATAGCCGGAACAGGTGAATTCTTCATTTAGCGGATGCCCGGCCTGGTAAAGCCTGCCGGAGAACAGCTCTCCAATGGCTTTCGCATAAATAAACAGCAGAGCGTTCTTTTTTGCTCCCTTTCGGCTTTTTACAGAAAGATTCTTTTTCAGGAAAGGCTACACCCTAAAACCGGATGAGCAGTAAGGGCAATTTTAATGATGGAAGCTGCTTTAGCTGCTTATGAAAACAGGAACATGCTAAGCTATTTTAAATAAATGACGAAAAATTATAGTTAAATTAATTTTTATTTCCGACCTTGATAGATGCACCTATTAGGTGCCTGAAATTTTTTCCTGCTTCGAAAACAGGAGCAGTGCATTGTAACTTTTCTTTATTTTTAGAAGAGGGGCTTCTTTTCGTTAAGACATTTTTTAGGGATACCAGATATCCTGTTTTGCGGTGGTCAGAAATGAAATAAATACCACATCAGACGCTTAAATAAAGCGGCACAGGCAGCAGCAGTATCCACCTTATTTTCATACAATGTATTGGCAGTAAAAACCTGACGCTACCCAGCCCTCCCGCAAGTTAAAATAAAACCACTACCGGGAAAAATGCTGTTTCCCGCTCATTCCTCAACTAAAGCCAAAGGTGCCTTTTAGGAAAAAAAGAATAGCGCCTAAAGAGGTAATCTATTCCGGGCAAAAGAACTTCCTTAATTCCTGAGACTTATTGAAGCCGAAATTCATTAGCGAGACAGGGGTCAAAGATCCTATCAGCCGTATAAGTAAGCTTTTAACGGCTGCCTATCTTCTTTTTGCTTCTGTTGTGGTGTTCAGTTTTTTAATTCTTTTCATTCATTATAAGCCCGCTTTCCTTAAGCAGGATAATAAGGAGCAAACCAGTTTCTTGCAACCGCCTTCAATGGAGACCGGCCTTCTGCCAGGCAGCAAATCTGATGAAATTAAATATGGATACCAGCTTATCATGAACACCTCACAGCTAATTGGCCCTTTAGCCAAAAGCAGGGCCAGTCGCTATGCCGGAAATAATTTGTCGTGCAGTAACTGCCACCTCCAGGCCGGCAAAAAAAGAGGATCGGGCTCCTTTGTTGGGGTTACCAACAGGTATCCGCAATTCAGCGGAAGAGAAAACAAAGAAGGCGCTATAGAAGACAGGATAAACGGTTGTATGGAAAGGAGCATGAATGGGAAGCCGCTTCCTGCAAACAGTCCGGAAATGCAGGCAATGGTGGCCTATATGGAATGGCTGGGCAAAGAGGTGCCTGAGGAAACACAGCAACTTTACCAGGGATATGCCAAACTCGACCTTCCGCAGGAAAGAGCCGACCCGCTAAAGGGCCGACACTTTTATGACCTTAAATGCAGGCTATGCCATGGCGAAGGTGGTAAGGGGCAGCTAATTCCAGGCGATACTTTTGCAGGGTATTTATACCCCCCTTTAGGAGGTAACGACAGCTACAACGATGGCGCCGGCATGAACAGGATTATTACCGCCGCTGAATTTATTAAAGGAAACATGCCTTTTGGGGCAACCTATGATGCGCCTTTGGTTACTGATGAGGAGGCCTATCATATTGCTGCTTACATCAACTCCCTTTCCAGGCCTTCGAAAGCCAATAAAGAAGCCGACTTTCCGGACACAAAACTAAAACCTGTTTCAACCCCTTATGGCCCGTATGCAGATGATTTCTCCTCTGACCAGCATAAATTCGGTCCCTTCCAACCTATTATAGCTTTTTATCAGGAAAAGCACGGAATCATCAAAAAAAAATGATTTTTAAAGTTTGAGCTGCAGTTAATTTTTTAAAAAATAATTATCCAACATTATGAAAACTACAAGAAGAGCATTTATGGGGACACTGGCTGCCAGTGCTACAGCGGGCCTATCGCTGCTCAAAACCCCTGCCTATGCAAAATTCGATGGAGATCTTTTCAGGAATAAGCCCTTTAGTGAAGGGGCTTCTGAAGTAGATCAAACATTAAAAGCAATAGGCAAGAAAGCATACCCGGTTGCTTATGATATCTCGCAGGCCAATCCCTGGGGCTTTATCTGGTCCAATGTTTATTACCTGACGAATACCGAAACCGGTACCAGGGAGCAGGACTTGGGGGTTTTAAACGTATTAAGACATCATGGAATTATTTTCTCTTTTGAGCACGACCTGATAAAGAAATACAAGCTTGGAGAGGTTTTTCACTATAACGATCCGGTGACCCAGGCTGTGGCCAATCGAAACCCCTACTATGAGCCGGAAGAAGGCACTTTTCCGCTGCCCGGCCTGCATGGTATTGACGGCCTGCAAAAAAGCGGAACAGCCTTTTGTGTCTGTAATATGGCCTATAAAGTATACAGCGGTGTAATAGCCAAAAATATGGGACTGAAAGCCGAAGATGTTTACAATGATTTTGTGGCAGCTAAACTGCCGGGCATCCAGCTTGCTCCCTCAGGGGTTTGGGTTCTGGGAAGGCTGGCCAAAAATAAAATCGCATATATTGATGCCAGTGTTGGTTAAATTTATTTCCCCATGAAAGCGATCTTTTTTTCTATTATTTTAAGCATATCAGGCTTATATGCCGCGGCACAACAAGTTAATGTGGTGTTTGATGTTACCAGCCCCGACACGGCTGTACACGCCGCAGCCATCAGGCATGTGCAGCTAATGGCTGAAGCTTACCCCGACTCCAGATTCGAAGTTGTTATTTACAGTGGGGCACTTCCTATGGTGTTAAAAGAGGAATCTTCGCTGGCAAATGAGGTGCTTAAGCTGGCCGATCAACAAAATGTGGCCTTTAAAGTATGTAATATGACTTTAAAAAAGCATAAACTGGAGGAGAACAGCCTGCTGGAAGGCGTGGGCACCGTACCAGACGGCATCATGGAAATAGCTATGAAACAGCAGGAGGGCTGGGCTTATATAAAAGAAGCAAACTGAGGACTAAATTAAAGGAAGAACCCAAAATAGAATTAAAAATCTGCGGGGCCAGCTATGGGCTTAACGCACCTTGATTTCATTTTATCCTCCAGAATTTTCAAAAACAATAGTCCTGAACCTACTACTGGACATTTTAAGTACTTGCTGGTGGCGGCAACCCTACTAGCGGCAAAAAAAGCTTTATTGATGCCTGGGAGCCGTTGTTGGTGCCGCAATGGAATTTTTTTCAGCAAAGCCAATTTAAAAATGCACTGTCGCATGAGCCCTGAATCAGAGATAAAAACTTTTCGCAGCATCTTAGACCTTTGCTGGAGGCGGCCTTACCCCCTGCACTTATGCAGTACCGACAGCACATCCGGTTTTTTAGTAAGCCGCTCAACCATTTCTGCCGGATGATGCCCTTCATATGCTCCTATAAAAAAGTGGAAGCAACATGAGCAGGCCTAGGCTGTAGCTCTTGGCTGAGATTTTTTTATAATGCTTAATCTTAAAAATCATATAAAAAAAGGCTATCCTTTCACAGATAGCCTTTTTTTTCATTTAAGAAGGCGATTGAAACAGCCTTTCTTGTTTAGTCTATTATTTCGGGCCAGGCCTTACTTTCTTACTGGATTTCTACTGTGCTGCTGTCGGCGGCAACAGTATCGCTGCTGTATTCAACTTCGAGCGGCTCAGCAATTTCTTCCTCCACCGGAGCAAGAGTACCTTCTGTTACCTGCGCAGTTGAATCGGCTGCCTGTTCTTCTGATTGGGTGTTGTTGGTGCAGCTGAAAAGCATCCCGCTTACCAGCATCGCAAATAAAACTTTTTTCATTTCTGTTTTCGAGCGGTCTTGAATAAAACCGATGTAAATGTAGATGAATTTTCAGATATTAAAATCAGATTAAAAAAAAATATTTTTTACCAGCACAGCAACAATTTGCACCTCCCGCTAAAGCTCCGCCACGGCTCCTTTTTTAGCTGTACGGCCAGTACATTTACTTTTACTTTATAGTGCTAAGGTTACAGGTTTGTAATAAAAAGAAGATTCTCTTAGCTGCTAAAAACATCCGGAGAAGTTTTTTGGAGCAGGATTTTTTATTCTTGGTAAAAAATAAAATATTAAGGCCGGGTCGTTCTTAACGTTTCACAATTCGCAAAAGCCATGAAGTATCGTTTCCTTTGCCTGCTGGGCCTGTTTGTTTCCTTCTCTTCTTTTAGCCAAAACTATGTAGATACCAAAAAGGAATACAGCGGCAAAGTAGCTCATGCATTCTCTCCTGACTGGCAATACCTGACCATGGACCTTATTTTGCTGAACGAAGACAAGTTCAGCAACCTCCTGAACGACCTGGAAAAACCTAAAAAAAGCTTTTTTGGGAAACTTAAGAACAGCGAACACCTCATTGAATCGCTCGACCTGCGGGTAGTACTGAAGGACCTGAAGTATTTTAATAATACTGAAATTGAATTTCCCTTTTTTCGCCTGGAGGTAGAGTACAAAAACGGCAGCAATAAATACAGCAGCGTACAGGTGCAGCAGTCGGAGGTACAAACCATTCTCGAGGATTTTCCACTGGGAACAGTTCCTTCGCAGGTTATAGACCTGCAGTATAAAGCCCAGGCTGTTACCCGCGAAAAGCAACCGCAGGCCCTCTTCTTCATCTCGCAGCAGCTGAAAAACATTTCCATGCTCAGTGCTCCCGACAAGTTTGTGCTCTCCATGGTTGGGCAGTTTGGCGACTACCTGAATGCCCAGTCCGAAGGCAAATCCGTTCATTGGGGCACCACCCTCCGGGCTTTCGAAAACAGGAACAAGCATAAGCGCATCCACTCCATAAACATCTATTCCATGCGCCCCTCCGGTAAGCTGCACGACCAGGGAGGCGCCTTTTCTACCCTTGCTATCGATAGTTTTCTGCTAAAGCTTCCGCAGGATGCCAACATTAGCCTGAGCAAAAACCAGTTGCAGAAACTCACTTCCTTTGAGCGTTATCCATTTTTTGTAATTGTTAATTACCTCACCAAATATATTCCCGAAGATGTGCCAGACAACATCACCCACGACGAAATTATTAGCCTGCAGGAGCAAATTCGCAAAGACTACGAAGAGGGAAACGATGTAAAGGAAGTAAATAAGCAGCGGGAAACCTTCGCCCACTTTTTACAGTACCTGGCCGACCTGCGCTTAGCGGTTGAGCCATTTTCAGATAAGTATGATGGCAAGTTTGACTACAACCAGGCCCATGCCACCTTCCAGGTGCTGGTGGCTTATAAAAAGCTGCTACTGGCTTACGACCGCATTATAGAACAAAATGGCGAGCTACCGGAATTTAAAGGCTTTTATCCACGCTACGAAGAGGTAAAAGCAAAAGCCGCCGATGAGCTGAGCCTTTACCCCGCCTTAAAAAATGTGGCGCAGGTAGTAAGCCTGAACCTTTCCCTGGCCCAGGAAAACCCGGACGCACTGAACGAAGATGAGCTGGAGCTTTATATATCGCTCCTGAACGGAGTAGAACTGCCTGAAAAGTTCAGGCGCTTCGATGAATATAAAAGCATTGAACGCCAACTGGCTGCACTCGAAAACAGGCTGTACGAAAAGCGCTACCGGGCAAAAAAGAATTTCTTTAAAGATTGTGAAACCAAAGAAGAAAACTACCAAAAATACCTGAGTACGCAGGAGTTGCTGCGAAAAACCAAGTGTCGCCTTTGCACCGAACAGGTAAGAGAGGGCCTGGAAGGTTTTAAGCAGCGCTGGGATAAAAAGACCTTTGCCGATGCCCTGGCCCAGGCAAAAAGTAGGCAATCCTCGGCCGTTGACCTGCTCACGCACTACCTGACCGACACCCTGCTCATCAGCAACAACAAAGACAGCCTGCTGCTACAGCAGCCCAGCCTGGCCATAAAGCTGCAACATATAGAGCAAACCCTTTTTAAAGAGGTAAAGGATTTGGCGCTGCTCAGCCAGCAGCCAGCCCTGGAGCTGTTGTCAGAAACAGCGCTGCTAAACTATACCTACAAAGCCGACAAGCTGGTGCAGACTATAGCAAAGGGCATGGAAAATATAAGTGCCCGGTACCCGCAGTTTCTGGCTGGTTGCCAGCATGAGCTACACCGGAAAAAGATCGCTTCCCCCGAAAAAGTGGTCCAGCAAAAGGAGGAAAAGAAGGAAGCGAAGGAATCTGTTCCCCGGTAATATGAGTCCTGTTTATACTTATTTAGTGCCAAATTGCACGCATTTGCTTCAATAGAAAAAGAAGGCACGCGTTGCAAAACGCGCCAGAGACCAAATGGAGGAAGCTTACTATGGAAGGCTCTTAGGATGATTTGGAAGTAAACAACAAAAGGAGATATTAGTGTCAGGCAATAAAAAGCCCTCTTCCACTATAGTGCAGAAGAGGGCTTTTTTTGTTGCAAGTGAACAGTCTTTATCAGGCTTAAAACCCTTCGTCGGTAATATTCTTTTCGCTTAGCTCACCGTATTTTTTAGCTACTTCGCGAATCTCATCGGCTTTGCCGATAAGCACAAACTGCAGGTCCTCTGCAGGAAAATACTTTTGCACCACCTCGTTAGCCCTGTTTGCATCCAGCTGATCGACTTTTTGCTGGAACGTATTGATAAACTGCTCATCGAAGTCGTAGAAATACATGGAGGTTAAGAGAGATGCAAGCGCGCCCGCTGTTTCGTATTTCGGCGGGTACTGCCCCTTTACATAGTTCTTGGCCGATTCCAGTGTTTCCTTATTAATGCCCTGCTCATGCAAACGCTCATTTACTTCCAGGGCCAGGTCAATGGCCTCCTCGGTGCTTTCGTTCTTGGTAAAGGTGCTGATAACAAAATTACCGCCTTTTTTAAATGAATCGAAAGCAGAACGGGCACCATAGGTAAGGCCGGAATTTACCCGCAGCTCATCGTTAAGCCAGGAGGTAAAACGACCACCTAAAATAGTGTTTACTACCTGGATAGGCACATAGTCTGGGTGGTTGCGCGATACGCCGGGGCCACCAATGAGGAAGGTGGTTTCGCGGGCGTCGGGCTTATTTACCAGTAATACACGGGCTTTATCTGGCTGCGGCAGTTCTGCTACCTGCAGGGCTTCCGGCTTTCCTTTGCCTTTCCAGTCTTTAAAAAGGCGCTGAAGTTTCTTCTTCATTTCAGCCTTTTTAAAGTCCCCTACCAGCGCAATGGCAGAGGCACCCGGCTGATAGTACTGCTGATAAAAGCTGCGGATATCTTCCGCAGAAATACTTTGAACAGAAGTTTTTGTTCCGCTTTCGGCATTGCCATATACATGCTCTCCAAAAACAAACTTATTATAGTAATCGCCAATTACGGCACGTGGGCTTTCCTTCTGCTGGTCGAGCTGTACGAGCAGGCGCTCCTGCACCTTGTTCCACTCCCCGGCCGGGAAAGTTGGGTTTACAAGCACCTCCTTGATGATTTCAAGCACCTGCTCACTGTTTTTAGCCGCAAAGGTGGCCGACAAGGCTGCAGCTTCTTTTCCGGCATAGGTATTCAATGAAGCACCCATATAATCAAGGGCTTCTGCCAGCTCGTCTTTACTATAGCTGCTGGTGCCAAGCATAAGGGCATTGGCGGTTGCCGAGGCAAGGCCAGCCTTTTCGGTATCGCGCACCGCTCCGGCAGGCACAATGGCCGACACGCTAATCAGCGGCACCTCGTGCTGCTCCATCAGGTAAACGGTAAGGCCGTTTTTTAAGGTGAACTTTTCGTAAGAAGGCAATTGAAAAGCCTCCTGGGCAAACAGCTGCAGGCTCAGCAGCAGCAAACAGCAAATGGTTATTGTCTTTTTCATTGTGCAGTCTCTCCTTCCGATAAATCTTTTAATACGCCAACGGTACGGTTATTTTTAGTCAGGTACTTTTCGGCTACCCGCTGAATGTCGGCGGCTGTTACTTTCTCATATTCCTGCGGGGCAGAGAACATCTTTTTATAATCGCCAAAATACAGCTCATATGAGCCCAGCGTATTGGCTTTTCCGTTAATGGTTTCCAGCGTGCGGTAGAGCTCCATCAGCTTCTGGTTCTTCACCTTCTCCAGTTCCCGCGCACTCACGCCTTCGGTCTTAATTTTTTCCAGCTCGGTAAGTATGGCTTCTTCCAATTGTGCTTCGCTGTCGGCCTTACTGGCTACTGCATATACATACATCAGGTTAGGGTCGAAGCTTTCGGGCATATAAGAAAACACACTCGTAGCAAGTTGCTGCTCATCGACCAGGCTCTTATACAGGCGGCTGGACTGGCCGCTACTGAGAATGGCGTTCATCAGCTCCAGGGCATAAAAATCTTCTGAGCTGGTTTCCGGCACATGGTAAGCCATCATCAGGTTGGGGGTGCTTACCTTTTTATGCACCATTACCCGCTTTTCGCCCATTTGCTCCGGCTCTACCGTATGTACCTCCCGTGGAGGCTCCTGCGCAGGAATAGACCCGAAATACTGTTCGGCCAGCTGCTTTACATTTTCGTACTTTACATCACCTGCAATTACCACCACCGCATTGTTGGGTGCATAGTAGGTTTCGAAGTATCGCTGCAGGTCTTCTTTCGTCCAGTTTTTAATGTCGCTTTCGTAGCCGATAACCGACCAGCGATACGGGTGCGCCATAAAGGCCGAAGCTTTTACCTGTTCGTTCAGCATGCGGTAATTGCTGTTTTCGAGGCCCGTGCTGCGCTCGCTTAATACTACGCCCCGCTCGCTTTCCACCATGCTACTGTCAAGGGCCAGGTTGGCAATGCGATCGGCCTCGAGATCGTAAATTACTTCCAGGGAGCTGCTCGGGAACCAGTCAGTATATACCGTTGTATTTTCGGTGGTATAGGCATTGTTGCTGCCACCGGCGGCTTCCATGGTGCGGTCGAACATTTTAGGTCCGTATTTTTCGGAGCCATTGAACATCATGTGTTCAAAAAAATGAGAAAGACCTGTAATTCCGGGGTACTCGTTGCGGGAGCCCACTTTCCAGAACAGGTACATATTGGCATTAGGGATGGAGTGGTCTTCCAGCACCAGAATTTTCATGCCATTGTCGAGCGTAAAGGACTTTACGTCCTCTACCTTTGTTTGCCCAAGTACAGTAGCGCTGTACAGGAGCAAAACAGCAAGTAAACGTTTCATAAGCTAAATAGGGTTTGACGAAGCAATATAGAATACTTCCATAAAATAAAGGTTCTTTTTTTATAAACGGCTCACTTCCTTTTTATCCGGCAGCTTTAATCCTGCTCATCGGCCGTAACCTGTGGTTCCTTCCCTCTGCGGGCGTATCGGTAACGCACATAAGTAAATATACTGATAAATACTGCCAGACAGGCCCCTCCGGCCGCATAGCCCGCCAAAATATCGCTGGGGTAGTGCACCCCAAGGTACACCCGGCTAAAGCCAATCAGTAGAATCAGTAAGGTCAGCAAAATACTTATCAGCCAGCGAATCCAGGCAGTAGAAATAAGGCGCCACACCAGGTAAATAAGGAAGCCAAAAAAAGCAATGCTGCTCATGGCGTGGCCGCTGGGAAAGCTCATGCTACCTGCTTCTATCAGGTGCAGGGCCTCCGGGCGGGGCCGATCAATTAAACCTTTAAGCCAGCGGTTAAGGCCGCCGGCGACCAAAAGAACTATACTTGTTTGAATCGGGAATATCAGGCTGCGGTACCGGAAATAAAAGAAGACAAATAAGCTTACACCAAAAATAATATAAGCAGTTCTGTCGCCCATCCAGGTAATTACCACCATAACATCGGTTAAAATTGGCGAACGGCTATTTTGTATAGGCATAGCCACGGCATCATCAAAACGGCCCAGCTCATTATCGGTGAGCTCATCCAGCAGTTCAAAAAAACCGTTTATAAGAAGCCCGCACAATACAAGGCCAATAATTACGCCAAGGATAAGACCAAGGTAAGAACGATAGGAAGCATACAGGTCGGAAAGAAGCGTACGGAGGTGACGAAAAAAGTCATTAAATTTTACCTGCATAGAGCCTATTTTTAGATTTTAAAGCTGAAATTATGGCAATATTATCTTAACTTTATAAATTGAAAATTGATTGATTACAGAGGAAAAACGCATGAACTTACAAGGAAAAATCACAGAAATTTTTGATACACAGCAAATCTCCGATCGCTTCAGCAAGCGCGAATTTGTAATAGAGTATGCTGAAAATCCACAGTATCCGCAATATGTGAAATTTGAGCTAACGCAGGATAAATGCGATATGCTCGACCAGTACAAAGTAGGCGACGAGGTTGATGTGCATTTTAACGTACGAGGCCGCGCCTGGACGAACCCAAAAGGTCAGACGCAGTATTTTAACACCCTGCAGGCCTGGAGACTCGATGTAGTTTCTGCACAGGCGGCCAACGCGGCTCCGGGGGCTCCGGGCATGGCAGCTGGTGGTGGCAACGGCGCCCCGGCCCAGCCATCATGGATGACCGCCGAAGACAATGACCGCAAAGGCGGAAGCAACTTCAACTCCGACGAAGAGGATGACCTTCCATTTTAGTATTGGGTCGTGAGTATTGGGTATTGAGACAAATAAAAAGCGCCGGAAGTTACTCTCCCGGCGCTTTTTATTTGGCTTTTTAGCCCTTCCCTTTTTTACCACTGCTTTCAGCTACATTTTTACATTAAGAGCTAAAGCACAACCTTCCATCGAATTGGAAATAGAAGCAAATAACTATATTTTCATTTACACAGAGTCCTAGACGCTGTCCTATTTTACAGGCTCTATGGGTGTATTCCAAGTTGCATATAAGCCTTTTCAATATTTTTTTTTGTAACCTTGTCCATTGGCCTGGTGTATGTATCCATTATAATATATCCCTCTAAGTGCAGCCTTTTAGCCTCATCCAGAGCTGCTTTAGCTTCTTTTTCTTTTTCGAGCTTCATATATGCAAGAGCTAAATAATAGTAGTTTTCTGCTAAATCAGGATTTATTTGTATTTGTCTCTGTAAGGCATTTAAAGCATCTTGTGAACGGTCAAGTTCCACGTACATAGCTCCTAAATGCAAATAGTCATAATTCCCTATACTATAGCTTTTGCTATTAAAAAAGCCTTTAAATTCAGATTCTGCCTTTTTATATTTTCTCAAACCGCGATAACATAAAGCCTTTGTTATTAACAGATGATAGTCACCCGTCTGGCAATACCCTATGTCTTGCCCTGGAAGGAGCTCCTGCAGACTATTGATATCACTTATTGCCCCCTCATAATCCCTGGCGAACTGAAATCGGCACCATCCTCTATAGCCAAGGTACATTTCAGGATCAAGTTTAACAGCCTTATCAATCAATACCTTCCAGGTAGATAAATCTCCCCTTTTAAGATATGGAACAGCTTTTTCCATATAAGCTGGTGCAAAAGAAGGACATTGCTTTATAGCCTTTTCAAAAAAGTGCTGAGATTCTTCACGTCCCTGTCGAGCCTCTAGCCCTGCAGTATACAATTCACAAGCTTTAAAACAGGCTGCATCACCCGAAAGAACATTGCAGTTGTAGTACTGCCCTAAAACCGAAAATGGAAGAAGGATGAATACGAAAATCAAAATCCTTCTGTCAGGGTAAAACTTCAACAATTTTTCCATTCTTTATTTTGAACGTCAAATACATATAAGCATCATATGGTTTACCTTCATAAGTATAGGGAGGCCAATAAGTAAACCCAGCAATCTTTTTAACAAAAGCGTCCGTTATCTCTTTCGGAAAAACAATGGCCTCCAAATTTAGACCTGCCTGTAAGACTCTAAATCTTCCTACTTTACCTTCGCAATTAATAATAAATATTAAAGTGATATAGCCAGAAAGCCTGGATTCATGTAAAAGGGGGGGGCTGAGAAATGTTTGATAAAAAATTCTTCATCAAACTCATAATTGGATGAAAGTTGAGAATATTGATTAGTTTCAATATCATCACATAGAAAGAACGCCGCGTCATCCAAAGCAGGATTATATTTAATGTCACCTACCTGGGTATAAGACTGAGCTGATACAGCTAGGGAAGCACTCAAAATAAGGCCCATTACGCAACAAAACAGATGTTTTATCATCCTATAGTGTATTGATGAAATGTCATATCAAATAGTGGGTAACAAAGTAGTACGCAACGCTTAAATTTAATAAAAATGGAAATGGTGTCACACCAGGCGGATTAGTAATCACTAAAAAGCCGCTACTTTCTCTGGCAGCGGCTTTTTCTTTTATCAAACTTCTAATCTCCGGGTTTATTCGCCTTTCCCCATAAACGGGTAGCGGTAATCATGTGCCGGCACAAAGGTTTCTTTAATCGTGCGGGCCGATACCCAGCGCATCATGTTTTGCATGGCGCCTGCCTTATCGTTGGTTCCGGAAGCACGGGCACCACCAAATGGCTGCTGCCCTACTACGGCGCCGGTTGGCTTGTCGTTAATGTAGAAGTTACCTGCCGAATGGCGGAGCTTATTCACGGCCAGGTCAATGGCATACCGGTCCTGCGACAGGATGGCACCGGTAAGGGCATAAGGAGAGGTACTGTCAACCAGCTCAAGCGTTTCTTCGAAGCGCTCCGGCTGGTACACATAAATGGTTACCACCGGGCCGAAAATCTCTTCGCACATGGTAGTGGAACAGCGGATCTTTCGAAAGCAGTACCGTTGGCTCAATAAAGTAGCCTTTCGACTTATCGTAGTTACCGCCAGCAATAACTTCTATCATGTCTGACTTCTTGGCATCGTCGATATAACCGGCAATCTTATCGAATGATTTCTCGTCGATAACGGCATTGATGAAGTTTTCGAAATCTTCAACACCGCCCATTTTAAAGCTCTTCAGATCTTCGACTACGTATCCACGCACCTCATCCCACATATTGGCAGGAATATAAACACGGGAAGCAGCGGAGCATTTCTGTCCCTGGAATTCGAAGGCACCACGTACAATGGCTGTTGCTACTGCACGGGCATCGGCCGTTTTGTGGGCCAGGATAAAGTCTTTACCTCCGGTTTCGCCCACAATGCGCGGGTAGCTTTTATAGGTATCGATGTTTTCGCCAATGGTTTTCCAGATGGTTTTAAACACCTTGGTACTACCGGTAAAGTGGATACCGGCAAACTCAGGATGCTTGAAAATAACATCGCCAGCCGTAGGGCCATCTACAAATACCAGGTTAATAACACCGTCGGGCACACCTGCTTCTTTGAAAACCTCCATGAGCACCTGGGCAGAATAAATCTGCGTTTCGGCAGGTTTCCACACTACGGTATTGCCCACCATGGCCGGAGCGGTTGGCAGGTTACCTGCAATAGCAGTGAAGTTAAACGGAGTAAGCGCAAAAACGAAGCCTTCGAGCGGGCGGTGTTCGAGGCGGTTCCACATGCCCGGAGAAGACTCCGGCTGCTGCTGGAAAATCTCCGTCATGTAGTACACATTGAACCGCAGGAAGTCTGCAATTTCGCAGGCAGAGTCAATTTCGGCCTGGTAGGCATTTTTCGACTGCCCGAGCATGGTGGCTGCATTCATTTTTGCCCGGTAAGGACCGGCAATTAGGTCGGCTGCTTTCAGAAAGATGGAAGCACGCATTTCCCAGCTCATATTTTCCCAGGGCTCTTTGGCGCCGAGGGCAGCATTTATTGCATCTTCCACATGCGAAGCATCGCCAAAATGGTAGTGACCCAGAATGTGCTGGTGGTCGTGCGGAGGGCTCATCGGCCTTTTATTGCCGGTGCGCACTTCTTCGCTACCAATGTACATGGGCACATCTACCTGTTTGCTGCGCAGTTCTTCAAGCGCAGCTTTTAATCTTTTTCGTTCCTCAGAACCCGGGGCATAATTTAATACAGGCTCGTTCTTTGGAGCAGGAACTTTAAAAAATCCATTCGCCATAGTATATTCTTTTTTATAGTACAATCAATGAGACGGGACAAAGTTAGAAAAAATTGAAGATCGGCAAAATTTTAACTTCTCTGCCTCATGCAAACGTTTTAAGGGAGGGTCCAGCCGGCAAGTAAGATATCATCGATTTGCTCGTAGCCTTCCATCCAGCTTTCCAGCTTTTCTCTAATGAGCATCCGTTGCTTGGCCATGGGTAAATGATGAATACCATGAAGAAGTTCGTTCAGGCGCTTTTCGCTGAATTTCTTATCCTCGGGCCCGCCAAACTGGTCGCGCATCCCATCGGTATACAAATAAAAGCGGGTGGTTCGAGTAAATCGTACCAGGTGGCTGGTAAAGGTTTTGGAGGCATCCGTCCGGAGTCCTCCTACACGTATTCGATCGCCTTTAATCTTAAAAAACCGCTCATTCTGGATGTAAAAGAGATGATTGCGCGCCCCGGCGAAATGCAGTTCCTTCCGTTCAGTGTCTACCACACAGAGGGCTATTTCCATGCCATCCTGGTTATCGGTTACCTCCTGGTTCAGCACCTGCTGTACACAGCTATGTAAGCGCGCTAAAATCAGGTCGGGGGCATAAACCTTCTCCAGTTTAACAATCTGGCTCAGGTAGGTATCGGCAATCAGCGACATAAAAGCACCGGGAACGCCATGCCCCGTACAGTCAATGGCCGCAATAAAAAGCTTTCCTTCTTCTTCCTCAAACCATAAAAAGTCGCCACTAACTATATCGCGTGGTTTGAGAATAGAAAACGCATCGGATATTTTGTCTTTCAGCTGCTCTGCCTGTGGCAGCAGGGCATATTGCATATCGCGGGCATAAGTGAGGCTATCGGTAATGTCTTTATTTTTTTGCTCAATGGTTCGCTTTTGCTGGCTAATTTTGGTGTTGGCCTTGTGCAGGTTCTGCGACTGCAGGAGCATTGCTCGTTTTTGCTCTTCGAGCATTTTATTTTTTCTGGCAATCGCCTTGCTCTTTTCTTCAATTTCCGCTTTTTGCTGCATAAGCAGGAAGTTGCTCCGGCGCTTTTGGTCGTAGCTCCGGTAAAGGACAAGGGCAAAAACTACCAGCAGGAATACAGCCAAAAAGGAACTGTTTCGAACCATGAGTTGCCATTCCAGCTCATCCTGCCGAATGGTTTTATCTTTGTTCAGCAGCGCTATTTTAGCTTCCTGGGTTTCCAGCTCATATTCTGTCTGCAGCTGCTTTAAGGTAGTAAGGGTGCGCTGACTGTACAGGGAGTCGTACATCTGGAAAAACTTCTGCTGGAAATTGTAAGCCTCCTCGAAATGGCCAACCGCTGCATAAAAATCGGCTTTATATTCATACACATTCTTTATCAGGTAACGAAAATTATTTTTTTGTGCCGACTCCAGCGCCTTATTCAGGTAATAGGTGGCCATGTTAAAATTCCGAACCTGGGTATAAAAAAAGCCAATCTGGGCCTGGCATTCTGTTAAGGTTTCAACTTCTGTAAAGCGGCTGCTCTCGTACATTTCCTGTGCCTGCAGGGCGTAATTAAGCGCCTTAAAAGCATTTTTATCTGATTCCCAGGCAATGTTGCTTAAATTAAAAAAAACATCTCCGAGGCCGGCAGAATCCTGTTCCGGTTTAAAGATTTCGTAAGACTTTAAAGTAAAGAACAAGGCACTGTCGTACTGCTGGTTTTTTAGGTAATAATAGCCCAGGTTCGACCACGCATACGCGGCTCCGTTTAAACCAAAAAGCTCTTCCTGCAGGCCTGCCGACTCTTTTGTTACGTCAATGGCTTTGCGGTAATTTTCCTGTGTACTGTAGTAGTACCCCAGGCTGAGCAAACCGCGGGAGAGATAATCCTTATTTTCCTGCTCCTTTGCCATTTTTAATGCCTGGTGGTAAAATCGTAAAGCCTCAAAGTAGTTTCCCTGCATATCGTGTGCAATGGCCAGGTTAAGGGTACTTAACGCAATGCCTTTGGAAAATTGAAGGCTATCGGCCAGCACCTTGGCCCTCTGCACAATTGGCAAAAACCTTTTCTGCCCGTTGGCGGAGTAATAACTAAAAAGTTGGTTGAGATGAAAAACAGTGTTGGTATCGACAGGAGAATGAGCTACTGCATACTCGAGGCTATCGTAGTAGTTTAAAAAGGTTTGCTCCTCCTGTGCCATACCCCTTCTGGCATGAAACAGCAGCCCGGCAACAATAACAAACCAAAAAACTTTACTCATGCGACAGGAACTCTCACTTAACCAAATACAAACTTAATAAATATAAACAGCCCGCACACCCCTTACAACTCAAAAAATTACACAAATTCCTTCAAAATAGTACATACTTGTTTGCGCAATTATTGGCTATAGCAGCTCCTTTAGTGCTGACAGACAGCTGATTTCATATTGCACCTGCATAAAATAAGAACGAGCTGCAGGATTATAATAAATGTGGTCGATGCCGGCATTTTGCGCACCCAGGATATCCGTTTTAAGGTTATCGCCAATCATAATGCATTCCGATGCCTGCGCCCCGATTTTTTCCATTACCCCATTAAAATATTTTTTTTCCGGCTTTTGCACCCCAAATTCCTCTCCCGTATAAACGCCCTTAAAAAAATGAAGAATCCCGGCCGATTCAAGTTTAACAGCCTGCACATCGCTAAAGCCATTGGTGAGAATATAGAGAGAATAACTTTTGTGCAGGTACTCCAGCATATCCAGCGCATAAGGCAGTAATAAGGTTTTGGTCGGGCACAGGCTCACATAATCCTGGCCCAGCTGATGGGCAAGCTCCTCATCGAACATTCCCAGTTTTTCACACACCAGCTGAAAGCGCTTCTGGCGTAAAGATTCTCTGTCGATTCCTCCTGCTTCGCTCTGGGCCCACAGTTCGCGGTTTACCAGCTGAAAGTGTTCTTTAAACAGCTCCTCGCCGGCAACACCCCGTTTTGCCAGTTCATATTTCTTATATAAATCCGACAGAGTTTCAGCTGAGTTTTGTTCAAAGTCCCAGAGGGTATGGTCTAAATCGAAGAAAACAAACTGGTACTTCTTATACTTGCTATTATAGTATGGCATGCCAATTAAATTAAGCGGAAATTAGGGTAGCTTTGCTTTAAGTTTATTCGCTGCAAGCTCCCTGTTTGAATACAGAATCTGGTAAACCTCCAAATCATGCTTTAACTGCTGGTCTTTTTCAAGAAACTTAATTAGCTGCCGCACAATTTCATAAACTTCATCTTTAATAAAATAAAGAACGTATAAATCGTGTTTTCGGGCACCAAGCAGGCCAGAGTTTTTCAGATAGGTAATGTGTCGCGAAGTCTTTGTTTGGGTAAAGTCAAGCGTATGCTCCAAATCGGAAATACACATTTCGTTATTTTGATACAAAAGATGCATTATCCTTACACGGGATTCGTCCGAAAAGGCTTTAAATATTTGAGAACCAAAAGAAAGACTAAAGTTTTTCAGACGCATAAGAAGATGCTAATATCAAACAAAGTTAGACGGAACGGAACCAATTTAGCGTTAAAATATTATTATAATTGAGAAACATACGTTAATTTCGAAGCTCAATGGCTGCTATATTGAATAAGCAATTTACCCAAAACCTTCTGTCTGCCCTAAGCATCTGCTTTATTTTACTGCTGGCAAGCAGCACTTTGCAGGCCCAAAGCCAAAGTAAACCACCGGTGGTGCAGTTCTCTGGTATTGTACTTTCGGCAGACGATAGCAGCGCCGTTATTCCGGGGGTACACCTTTATGTACCCAAAGCCGGGCGCGGCACCAGCACCAATGCGTTAGGCTATTTTAGTATGCCGGTACTGGTTGGCGATAGTGTGGTGGTAAGCTCCGTTGGTTTTCAGAAACAACATTTTGTTATTCCCAACGACCAGGGCGACCAGATTACCATTATTATTGAACTGAGCCAGGATACGACTTTCCTGCCCGAGATAGCTGTTTTCCCTTATCCTACCGAAGAGCTTTTCAAAGAAGCCATTCTGGCCATGGAGCTGCCCGACCAGGAGGGCCGGGATTTCATGGAGAAGAACCTGGAGCAGAACCTGCTGGCCGAAATGATGAAAAACACGCCCATGGACGGCAGCGAAAACTACAAAATGTACCAGCAGCAGCAGTTTAACCAGCTGCACAATCGCTATACCGTTCCTGCCAACCCCTTCTTTAACCCGCTTAACTGGGCTCGCTTTATCCAGTCTATAAGGCGGGGCGACTTCAAAAACAAGTAAGCTTACGTTCGCAGTTCTTTCATTTCCATCCAGGAAAGCTGAATGCATTTAAAGAGAACGCTTTGCATATAGCTTATGGCGGTTTCAAAGCAATTTCCTGCCCCACAAAACCAAACCTGCTACGGAGCGAAAACCTTGCTGGCAGACGATCCTCCGCCATAAGCTATATGCTTTGTTGGCAACTGCTTTTCACCATTCAACTTAATCCCAGATAAAGGGCGTGGTTATTCAAAGGAACTTTATTCAGCATTTTAAGCACCATGCTTGTAGCTGCAAATAAGATCAAGCATAGCTATAGATCTGTTTCATTTATAAAACAGACCTATAGTACATAAAGATACCATTGATTGGGTACGATACGTTCAAGGCGTAAGTGTTATTACGTGATATCATTACGTCAAACCAAAATAAATACAAACCAAAGCAATGGTGTCGAAAAAACCGTGCACAGCAATAATAAACCACAAGTCGTATTTGCGCATGTAGAATATCATGGCTAAAAGCGCTCCCACAAAACCTGCAACAAGTTGCCCTGTAATTCCTTGATAACCATGCATAAATCCAAAAAAACAAGCAAGTAGTATAATATTGATTACAATACTGACTTTGCTTTCTCCAAAGAACTTCACAAGTTGTCGCATAAAAAAACCGCGAAAGATAATTTCTTCTCCAAATCCTGCAGTAGCCCACACTACTAATAAAGCAATTAAACAGGCTAGGAGATTTCCTTCTAGTTGATTAAAGCTTGAATAATCTATAGGAACTCCTGTTAGTTTTGTCATTCCAGGAACCACAACAAAGGCATAAAAAACAAAGAGTCCTAGTGCAACTAATGGAGCAAGCACAAAGATGTTTTTTAAAGTAAATTTTTCACGTTTAAATCCAAGTGCTGAAAATGGTTTTCCTTTATATTCTATAAAATTAGCTATAATGATAAACATAGAAATAACGACATTTTCTATGATACCTATACGGATTGGTCCAAACCATATAAAACAAATGGTTGCAACAGTGCTTAATGGAATTAATGTTTGTCGTAAAGTGAATTTGTACATTGGTTTTTGATTTTCGTTCTGAAACAAAAGTGAATCAAAAACCTTCTTATTTTGCATTTTTAGAGTGTTTAGGTACGAAAGCGCTTTTTTTAGGTACATAGATTTAAGCGCAAAATCGACTGGTACGAAAGCCCCGGTTTCAGGTACAAAAAACTATGCAGACAGAAGTTCCTTATTGAAAGTTTTGGAAACAGGAAGCTCCATTTCAGTAAGGTAAATAGTGTTTGAGTCTTTCCAGGTCTTGAAATGAGAGGGGTTGATAAGGTGTGAACGGTGTACTTGAACAAGGAAATCAAATTCCCCTTTCAGGTTCTTTAACGAGGTTCGAATGAGTTTAGAATGAAGCCTATTATTTTGGGTATAAAATATCTCAACGTAGTTCTGGGCATTGGACACACAGATCAATTCTGACTTCTTTATTTTCAAGATATCTAGTTTGTTATCTCCCTTCATAGTCAGGATATCTTCCTTGGCAGGGATTAGTTTGATTAGGTAGCTTCTGGCAATCGCTAGAGCAGTAAAGTTTACAATTGCCGCTTTCATCATGATTTCAGTGTTCCATTGGAGAAAATTATAGCCCCCACTGATGAGTGGACTCTTGTACAGTGCAAATGTACCTGTCGTATGAAGGATGTAAAAAAATAAGAGGGTGCTGACTTCAAAGCCAAATGACCACTTCTGCAGTTTATCATAGATTGCC
>CAWIFH010000013.1:0-162014 GCA_963835365.1 uncultured Cytophagales bacterium | reverse complement strand
GCGGGCAGAAAAAATCATTGAAGCGGCCAAAGAATTCACCGGCAACATTCAGCAAATTCCTCCCCAGCATTCGGCAATAAAGGTAAAAGGGAAACGGGTATATAAGCATGCCCGCAAAGGCGAAGAGGTAAAACTGGAGCCAAGGCAGGTTTCGGTTCCGGTTTTTGAAATCACTTCACTTAACCTGCCGGAAGTTGGATTTAGGATTGTTTGTTCTAAAGGCACCTATATCCGGAGCCTGGTGCGCGATTTAGGCGAAGCGCTTGAGGTAGGCGCCTACCTCTCCCAACTCAGGCGTACCCGCATTGGCAACCACAGCATCGATGAGGCCGAAGGGCCTAAGGAATTCCTGGAGCGTATTAAACAAGCAGAAGGGCATGAAAATATATGAGGGAACTGAGCAATTCAGGAAATTACCCAAAGCCGTTGTAACCAGCGGCACTTTCGATGGCGTACATATTGGCCATCAGAAAATCGTAGAAAAGCTTACCGGCCTTGCCCGAAAAGTTGGCGGAGAAACTGTAGTTCTTACCTTTTGGCCTCACCCCCGCCTGGTGCTCCATGCCGATAGCCACGATTTAAAGCTTCTTTCCACTTTTGAAGAGAAAGCCCTCCTACTGGAACAGCTGGGGATTGACCACTTGATTAAAATTGCCTTTACCAAAGAGTTTGCCCAGCTAAGCTCCAGCGACTTTATTCAAAAAATCTTAATCGATGCCATTGGCACCACCCACCTGGTAATTGGCTACGACCACCGCTTTGGGAAAAACCGCGAAGGAAGCTTCGAGCACCTGATGGCTAATAAAGAACGCTACGGCTTTGAGGTCGAAGAAATCAGCCGGCAGGATATCGACCATATTGGCGTTAGCTCTACCCGCATTCGCAACGCCCTCGCTGACGGCAAGGTAGAGGTTGCTTCGGATTATTTAGGCCGCCCCTATAGCTTTACCGGCACAGTGGTGGAGGGAGATAAAATCGGCCGCACCCTTGGCTTCCCTACGGCAAACATCTCTATTCCAGCCTCATACAAGTTAATTCCGGCCGACGGGGTTTATGCCATTGAGGTCGAAATGGAAGGTACCCGGCATAAAGCCATGCTCAACATTGGCCATCGCCCCACGGTTGGAGGCCAGGCCAAGCGAGTAGAGGCCCATATTTTTGATTTCAATGAAAATTTGTATAATAAAGAACTAAGCGTATTTTTATTTAAACAAATTCGTACAGAACTCAAGTTTGATTCACTGGATGAGCTGAAGAACCAGCTCGCTATCGATAAAAAAGAAGCCATCAGGATTTTAAACCACCATTAACCTATTTTTTTATGATAAACAAAACTGTTTCAGGACCTGACGAGGCCCTGCGGGACATCCAGGATAATGCCACTATAATGCTCGGCGGCTTCGGCCTCTGCGGCATTCCGGAAAATTCCATCCAGGCCCTCCTGCGCAAAGGAGTGAAAGGCCTTACCTGCATTTCGAATAATGCCGGGGTAGATGATTTTGGTATCGGCCTTGTGCTGCAAACCCGCCAGGTAAAGAAAATGATCTCCTCTTATGTAGGTGAAAATGCGGAATTTGAGCGCCAGCTGCTAAGCGGAGAGCTGGAAGTTGACCTTATTCCACAGGGCACCCTTGCAGAACGTATCCGTGCCGGTGGTGCAGGTATTCCTGCCTTTTTTACGCCGGCCGGTGTTGGCACCGAAGTAGCCGAAGGCAAAGAAGTACGGGAGTATCATGGCAAGAAATACCTGCTGGAAGAGTGGCTGAAAGCAGACTTCGCCCTGGTAAAAGCATGGAAAGGCGATACCGCCGGGAACCTTATTTTTAAAGGTACGGCCCGCAATTTTAACCCGATGATGGCGGCAGCAGGCAAAATCACCATTGCCGAAGTGGAAGAGCTGGTTCCAGCCGGTGAGCTCGATCCGAATGAAATTCATACCCCCGGCATTTACGTGCAGCGCATCTTCCAGGGCGAAGGATACGAGAAGCGCATCGAGCAGCGAACGGTACGCTCATAATGTGCTAATGAACTAATGTGCTGATTTGCTAAAGCTCCAATAGCATTTTTAAAAAGGAAGCTGTATGGAATTTACTAAACCCTCTAATGTTATCCTTGACCTGTCATTTAGTTTCGCAAAAGAAATTATAGGCTTTTGCGATCAATTGTATGACAAGGGCAAATTCATAATGGCAAACCAGCTCCTAAAAAGCGGCACCTCCATTGGAGCCAATATAAGAGAAGTACAGTACGCAGAAAGCCGGCCTGATTTTATTCACAAAATGAAGATAGCGGCAAAAGAAGCAGAAGAGACAGATTACTGGCTCGCTTTACTCCTTGAGGCTTATGGCTTTTCAATGGCACGGGAAATGCAGGAAAAGTTACTTTCCATCAGGAAGCTGCTCTCCAAGATCATCAGCAGTAGCAGGCAAAATTCCAGTCCCTCGGCTCATTAACTTTTAACAGCAGTAATTGAAAATAATTTTTTATAATTAATTAGCACATTAGCATATTTTCCAATTAAAAAATTAAAAAATGGCTCTAGATAAAATAGGAATAGCAAAGCGCATTGCGCGTGAAATAAAGAACGGCATGTATATTAACCTGGGTATTGGCATCCCTACCCTGGTGGCCAATTATATACCCGATGGGATTGATGTTGTACTGCAGTCAGAAAATGGCTTATTAGGCATTGGCCCCTTCCCAACCGAAGAAGAAGTAGATGCCGACCTGATCAATGCAGGCAAGCAAACAGTAACCATGCGCCCCGGCTCCGTGCTGTTCAACTCAGCGGAAAGCTTTGGCATGATTCGCGGTGGGCACGTACATTTAACTATTTTAGGCGCCATGGAAGTTTCTGAAAATGGGGACATTGCCAACTGGAAAATTCCGGGCAAAATGGTAAAAGGCATGGGCGGCGCCATGGACCTGGTGGCTTCGGCCGACAACATAATTGTAGCCATGCAGCACCGCAGCCGAAGCGGCGAATCGAAGCTGCTAAAAGAGTGCAGCCTGCCAATTACCGGCATCCGTTGTGTAAAGAAAATAATAACCGACCTGGCGGTGCTGGAAGTAATGCCTGAAGGTGGTTTTAAGTTGCTGGAACGTGCCCCGGGGGTAAGCGTTGAGGAAATTAAGGAAGCTACAGCAGGGCAACTTATCATAGAAGGTGACGTTAAAGAGATACAATTTTAATTCTATTAGTTTCTTAGTTTATGCGCAAACCCTTATTCTATTTTCTCCTGGTAGTGCTTAGCCTGTCAGGCCTGTACAGCTGCGACCGAAGCGGCGACTTTGTAATATTTTCGGTACAAAACGATGTGGAGTTGGGGGCTCAGGTAAATGCTGAAATCCTGGCCAATCCGGATGAATATCCAATCCTTTCAGAAAAAGAATATCCCGAGGCGTACCAATACCTCCACACTTTGCTCAACCAGGTTCTGGCTTCTGACGCTATCCTCTACGAAGATGTTTTTGCTTACGATTCCATCAAAATCATTAACAATGATGAAGTGCTGAATGCCTTTGCCACCCCCGGCGGATATATTTATGTTTACACCGGTTTAATTAGATACCTCGATTCTCCCGACCACCTGGCCGGAGTACTGGGACATGAAATTGCCCATGCCGAACAAAGGCACACCAGCAAATCCCTGCAGAGGCAAATGGGCGTTCAGTTGTTGCTCGATATTGTATTGGGGCAAAACCAGGGAGCTGTTACCCAGGTGTTGAATCAGCTGGGCGATTTAAAATTTAGCCGCAGTGCCGAAACAGAAGCCGATGAGTTTTCAGTAACTTATTTAAGCAACAGCACCTCTCCGTATGAGTGTACAGGAGCTGCAGGCTTTTTCCAGAAGCTAATGAATGAAGGTACAGGTGCCGGCGTTCCGGAGTTTTTAAGCACGCACCCGAACCCCGATAACCGCATTGAGCACATTCAGGAAACTGCTGCCGCCATTAATTGCAACACCTCCTCCTCGGGTTCTGAGCTTTTAAATAATTTAAAGAACAGCCTGCCACAGTAACTATTAGGCTACCCTTTAGCGGGTAGCCTTTTTTTATTTTAAACAGTCGAAATATGCGCATCCTCATTTTTTGCCTGCTGATAATGGGCATTCCATTTTTTAGCGCCTGCGACCGTAACAATAACTTTAATGTTATTGATCCCTCAGAAGATGTAGTATTGGGAAAACAGCTAAGCCAGCAGGTACTCCAGGATCCAAGCCAATTTCCTGTTCTCGACCCCGGCCGCTATCCAAAAAGTTACCAGTACCTGCAAAATATAGTTCAGCAAATAATTAGCAGTGGCGAAGTAGCCTACCGCGACGAATTTGCCTGGAAGGTTTATATAATTGAAAACGACGAAGTGCTGAATGCTTTTGCCACCCCCGGCGGGTACATTTTTGTGTATACCGGGCTGATTAAATTTCTCGATCGGGAAGCAGACCTAGCTGGCGTTCTTGGCCATGAAATTGCCCACGCTGACCTTCGCCACGGAACAAGGCAAATGCAGAAAGCCTATGGTCTAAACTTTATTATAAATTTGGTAGTGGGTGGCGAAAACCAGAATGTGCTGGGAGAAATAGCCGCCCAGCTTGCAGGGCAGCTGGCTGGCCTTAAATTTAGCAGGGAATATGAAGAAGAAGCCGATGCCCGCTCCGTTGACTACCTCTCCCACACGGCGTATCCATGCAATGCAGTTGCTTCTTTTTCGAAAAACTTCAGGAAGAGGAGCAGGAAGGGCGGGTGCCAACTTTTTTAAGTACACATCCCCAGCCAGGAAACAGGGTGAAGAAAATAAGAGCCAAAAGCGGGAAGCTTGGCTGTGAGGGGGAAATTGAACCTTCAGGCTCCTACCAGGCTTTTCAAAAAAGCCTGCCCTGAAAAGGCTTGTTAGTTTCAGGTAGAGCGTGCTTCAGTTTTAGGCTTACTTTTTTTTAAGCCGGCTTCTGTGTAATTTTGCATTCAGCAATAACGACAGAAACCAGCTATTTCCATGAGAAAATCCAAAATACAATTCGAGGTAGAGCTTGACGAGCAAAATGTTCCTGAAAATATTTATTGGAATGCTACCGATAAGGCCGATGATGGCCTGGACCAAACCAAATCTATCAGCATTTCGCTTTGGGATCACTTCCAGAAAAACACCATGCGCATCGACCTCTGGACGAAAGATATGCCGGTAGACGAGCAGAAGCGTTTCTACATCGACTGCATTGGCGGACTTGCCCAAAGTATTCTGAGCGCTACCGGCGACGAGTTTATGTCGGGCGAATTAGACCAGCTTTGCGAGCGCCTGATTAAACACGTTAAAGAAGAAGAAAAAAAACAACAGCAACAGGGAAAATAACCCTCCTGTAAAAAAGAAAACCTAAGCTGGCTTAATTATATATAAGCCAGCTTTTTTTGTGCCTCTCTCAGCTTAGCACCACCTCTTTTGTTCCACACAGCGCGCTCCACCCTCTCAAATTCCAATACCAGAAACCTTTTCTTTTTTTTTGTTCAGGATGTTTTATAGCGTGGGAGTTGCTTTCTTTTTTGCTGCTTAAAGGGTATATTACCAAAGGGAAGCCACCAGAAGGCCGTATTCACACTTCCGGTGCAAGCCCCATAAAAGCAGTTTTTGTACCCTCATAAACAGGTTTCCGGCAATGAATCAAAATACAGATTTTGATTTTATCGTTATTGGCTCCGGCTTTGGCGGAAGTGTAGCTGCGCTAAGGCTTAGCGAAAAAGGCTATAAGGTGGCCGTTATGGAAATGGGGCGCCGTTGGACGCCGGAAACACTTCCGGAAACAAACTGGTCTGTTGCCCGCTGGCTGTGGAGCCCTCGCCTGGGCCTCAAAGGCTTCTTCAGAATGCGTATGTTTCGCCATGCCCTTGTATTGCATGGCTGCGCCGTTGGGGGCGGCTCCATTACCTATGCCAGCACCTTGTTAAAACCATCCAATAAAATCTGGCAAAGTGGTTCCTGGGCCGGATTAGCTCACTGGGAGCAGGAAATGGAAAGCCATTATGGCGCTGCCAGCCACATGCTTGGCGTTACCGAAAATAAGATTTTGGGTCCTGCCGATCAGCTGCTTAAAAAAGCTTCAGAAGCTATTGGCAGAGGCCACACTTTTTACAAAACTCAGGTGGGCGTTTTCCAGGAGTCCGATGGAAAAGCAGGCGGCACCACCTACCCCGATCCGTATTTTGATGGGGAAGGCCCGGAGCGTACCACCTGCACAGGCTGTGGAGGCTGTATGATTGGTTGCAGGCAGGGAGCAAAAAATACACTCGACCTCAACTACCTGTACCTGGCAGAAAAAAAGGGTGCAACTATTTTTCCTGAAACAAAGGTAGTAAACGTACAACCTATTGGCAGTAAAAAAGATGGCAGCGAAGGCTATGAAGTAACTACTGTAAGCTCCACCTCCTTTTTCAGAGGTAAAGAGCAGGTTTTTACATGCAAAGGTGTTGTTTTCTCTGCCTCTGCACTTGGCACCATGGAGCTGCTGTTTAAGCTGAAAGACAAAGGTGCACTCCCGGCCATAAGCCCTCAGCTAGGCCGCTTCGTTCGCACCAACAGCGAATCTTTAATTGGTGTTAGAATTCCAGACGGGGTGGACTACAGCAAGGGCATGGCCATTGGCTCCGGAATTTATATCGATGATCACACACACATAGAGGCCACTCGTTACCCCAGAGGTTCAGATGCCATGGGCCTTGGCGCCACCCTGCTAACTCAGGGGCAGCCTAATTTTACCAGAACGCTCCTGTTGTTCAAAAACCTTGTGCTTTCCTTCTTTCGCAGTCCTCTAAAAACCTATCGCCTGTTAAGGGTAAAGAACTGGGCAAAGGAGTCAATTATTCTTTTGTGTATGCAGGCGCTCGACGGGCATATTAATATGTGCTATAATCGCGCATGGTACTGGCCCTTTGGCAAAAGCATGAAGAGTAGCGGCAAGAAAATCCCCACCTTTATACCCGAAGCAAACAATTTTGCAGAAAAGCTGGCAAAAATGCAGGGAGGCGGTGCCATGAGTATGGTGTCTGAAATCCTTTTCAACATTCCCAGCACGGCCCATATTTTAGGGGGCTGTGTTATGGGTACCTCTGCTGCCGAAGGAGTTATTGATCACCGGCAGCGGGTGTTTGGCTACAGAAATATGTATATATGCGACGGGTCTGCCATATCTGCAAACCTGGGAGTTAATCCCAGCTTATCCATTACTGCCCTTAGTGAGCGGGCTATGAGCTTTCTGCCGAAGGCTTCAGAAAATACCTGGCAGGATAGGCCCGACACCGAAAAACCTGAAGGTAAACAGGAGGATATTTTACTGAAGGGAGATAGAAAAATTAAACCTACAGCACTATAAACCCACCAAACCAAAGGCACAGAAAAAGAAAGAGAGTCTTTACCTCCTCCTGGGCCCCTCCCCCGCTTTTAGGGCGCTGGTTTCCTCCTTATCCTTTAAGCACTTTTATTTTTTCAATATTTTAAATTGAGAAACAGTACCATTGGTGTTAACAGAAACCAGGTACAAACCAGGTGCAAACGCCGCTCCCAGAGAAAGATCGTGCCGGTTATTTCCTATTTGCATTTCAAGCTTCTTTTTCATTACTTTCCTTCCCGTTCCATCGCTGATTACAAGCTCAATCATTCCTTCTGCAGGTGAAAAGGTATCGAGCTTAAATTCCTCTGAAAAAGGATTCGGGTATACCGATACCGCTGGCACTCCCCCTTCAAACCAAACATTTCTTACCCAGGAAAAGCTTTGGGTTCCATCGAAATCTTCCTGCTGCAGCCTGTAATACCGCGTACCAGATTTATTTTTTTCTGTATCCAGGAAACTATATTGCTGCAACTGCTTTGAATCAGGCGACTTGCTTGCTACAAAGCCAAGGGAACGGTATTCCCGGCCATCAAAGGAAACCTCCACATAAAAGCCCCTGTTGTTCTTTTCCCCGATAGTTTCCCACTGCAGGAGTGCTTGCTCCCCCTGTTTTTTAACTTCAAAAAGACTGAGGGTAACCGGCAGGATGGTGGTAAAGCTACCAACCGAAAAAGGCGAAAAGGAAGTTATATGGTCCATGCTTTTGGTAAAGCCCGCCCCTTCGGTAACCAAAGAAGCGGTTGCTGCAGGTGTTGCTACCTTTGCAGGCTGGCTCCATTTCCCACCCTCATAGTGACTAACGAAGCTTTCAGCACGGTTAAAATCTGCCATCTCGTCTTTTTCATTCCACTGCAGGCTTAACGAAACATTTGAGCCTCCTGGATTTCCTTCCTCTACATACCAGGTTCTGTTAACCATGGCCTGTTTGCTTGGAGAACCAGGCATTCCATTTTCCCACACTCCCTCAACCACCCTGATGCGAAAAGCATCAGGGTCGCCGGAATTGTTAACAGTAGCGGGAGTGTAACTAGCTGCAGTACCCACGGGAAACATCCGCTGCCGCCCCTCACCCACTGCCTCGAAGGAAAGAAATCCTGCTCCATTTGTTACCACATAAGCCGCCGCTGAAGGGGCCACAATTTCGCCCTGTGCCCTGATATTCAGGGAATAATCGCCCAGGAAAAGTTTAGCCTGGGTAGAAAGCTGCTGGCTTACAGAAATATTTCCTGCCAGCATTTTTGCACCACTTCCCTGCAGAAGCAGCACGTCATAATCTCCGCCTGGAATTGGCTGCGCTTCTTCACTTTCAAAAATAAGTATTGAGCCTGGTTGTACATTTAATGACTGGCCGCTAATGGCACCATGCACTTCCAGTGTTCCCTTTTTTCCTATTGTTACTTTTTCGGCTGCCTTTAAATTTTTTACCCTGGCATGCTCTCCTGCTTTAATAACTGGCAGAAAAGATTTGCCGGGGTTTGGCTGCGGCAGTGGTGGAATTTGGACATCTATTGCAGAGGTAGGCACACAAGTGCTCCAGTTGCGGCCATCGAACCAGTCATTGCTGGCGGTTTCCTGGCCTTTCCACTCGGTTAATGCCGTATCCAGTACAGTAAAAGTATGGGTATCCCAGGCAGTTTTGCCTGCCGCATCTGTATAGCTGTACAGAATGGGATGGTTCCCGGCTCCGCTCAGTTCGGGGTTAAAATATCCTTCATTGTCTAATCCTTTCCCGCTATACGTTCCGCCAGCTATATTACCGAAGCTTAAGAAAACTGGTCCGCCATACAGGCACAAGCGGGAAGTTGCCGTTAGCTGGTGGGCCCCAATGCCAAAGCTGCTTCGCTTTTCAATATTGTTTCCCCAAAAATCTACACCCCCTGCATCTACACCAAAATCAGCCATATTCAGGCCTTTATCATGGAGGGCTGAACTGCTTTTAAGCTGATAGCTTTCCAGCCGGTACAACATTCCTGGTTCATCAAAAGAAATGCCGTTCCCCGGAGCCTTCAGCTCTGGGTCCAGCGTAAAGCCTAAAGACATTTCATCCTTCTGTTCCTGCCCGGTGGCCGCTCGCCATGCCTCCAGGGAGGTAAAGGCGTTTGCACCCCATTTAATTTTAAAAGCACTGCCGGATGACCAGTAATTGTTTCCCTCGAAGCGAAGGTCGGTTAGCCTGTCTACATAAACCACCGCTAAACCACCTGTGGTTTGGATGATATTATTGCGAATTCTTACATTTTTAACCCCTCCGCTTTGTACGTAAATTCCACGGGGAGTTCCATGGGCCGCCGGCGTAAGATAAACGGTGTTGTTATATATTTCAGCATCCTGTATACCGCCATTCGCTCCGGATGACCATAAATGGATGGCTCCGTACCCATTCTTCCTGGCGTCGTTTTCACTAATATTATATCGAACAACCAGTCCTTTCATGGCGGGGGCATAATTGTACTGGGCAATGAGGTAACCGGCCCCGTCATTATCGTGGGCGTAATTGTACTGCATACTACAGTTCGTACAACCGCCGTCAATATCAAAGCCGCCGCCATCTTTGCCGGTACCTGTTTTATTATGGTGCGATTCGTTAAACTGAATTACAAGATTATTGCAGTGCCAACCCCATATGCCTACCGGTCCACCATCTTTCCATGCATTGAGCCAGCCATTGTTATACGCTTCGCAATATTCTATAAGGGCACCATCTACGCCCCCAATAACAATTCCGTTTCCACTGTGCAAATTTGTTTTTTCAGGCAGCCCGGAGTTATCATACACCTTATTGTAGCCTACATACAAATTTTTATGGCCTAACCTGGCTTCTGCATAAGAGGAAATGCCCGCATCGCCATTGTCATGGATTGTGCTGTGCGTAATGGAAATATCATCAAAACCGCTACTTCCTTTCCAGCTTCCGATACTAATACCTACATCATGGAAACCAGAAACTTCCACGCTGTCTATACTGATGTAGGGGAGCCGCGTACCTGCCAGGTCCATATAGAATTCAATTCCTGACGCCTTGTTTTCCGCTCGCCCGGCACCCTCGAGTTTTAAGCGCTCTATTCTGAAGCCTGCCGTATTGTAAGCTTTTATTCCAAAAGATGCTCCACTGTTAATAATGGCCCTTCCATTGCCAAAAGAGCTAACTACGATTGGGTTTTCCGCTGTTCCCCTGCTAAGCGCACTAAAAAAAATATTTCCACCAAAAGATGCGCCTCCTTCGAAGAGAATAGAATCTCCGGGATAAAAAACGCTGCTGTTAATAGGGCTAATGGTCGCCCAGGCCTGCTCCCTGGTGGTGCCGGTGTTGGCATCGTTGCCGCTGGGGCTTACGTAATAAGTGGTGGCTCTTACAGTGGTTACTAGCAAAATAAATAGCAGGCAAAGGGAAAATGGTTTCAGAGACATGGCCAACTTCAGAGGATAATAATTTGCACAATTATTTTTCTCTAAAATTAGATTGCCTGAACAGGAATAGCAGGAGAATCAATCACTGGAACTTACGAAGTGCTTTATGCCATTATTTAACTCATTTATAAGCCATTAAACAGTAAAAATCAGCCCAACACAACCCCAAACCTTACATAGACAAAAAGATTATTTTGATTTTCAGTTCTGAACCTAACCCCTGATAAAATTTAAAAATTACCGACCAAGGACCATAATTGTAATTCCGCAGGATTATAAACACAGCAGTGCTTTGGTGTAAAACAAAAAAGCCACCTAGTAAAACTAAGCGGCTTCTGTACTCCGTAGGGGATTCGAACCCCTGCTACCAGGATGAAAACCTGGCGTCCTAACCCCTAGACGAACGGAGCATCGTAAGGTTAATGTTTTATCAGTAAGTGGTACTCCGTAGGGGATTCGAACCCCTGCTACCAGGATGAAAACCTGGCGTCCTAACCCCTAGACGAACGGAGCAAAAAGCGTTTTCATTTCGTCTTTCCGAAATGGTGATGCAAATATAGAGGTCGTTTTTAAAAATGCAAAACCCCGGCGTAAATTTATTTACAATATTTTTCCAGCCGATTCCTTTTATTGCCGAAAATCAGGCAGTTATATCAAAATATCCAGGTTAAAAAAATTAAAACCTTTACACCTTCGCAACGATTATAACAGAAGGCCTAGCTACAAATAACCGCGGAAGGCTTTATCCTTTGCATTATCCATGCCTCTTATTGTTTTAATTCGGCAAGAGTTGTAGTTTTGGCCCGTACTAACATTTTTAACCTAATTATTTCACTCCAATGGCAAACATAAAAGTTGCAATTAATGGCTTTGGCCGGATTGGCCGCCTCACTTTTAAAGCTTTACAGGAAAAAGGCAATAACATTGAAATTGTTGCCATTAACGACCTTACGGATACGCTAACGCTGGCTCACCTGCTGAAGTACGATTCAGTACATGGCAGATTCCCGGGCGAAGTTAGCGCCGATGCAAACAGCCTGACAGTAAATGGTAAAAAAATTCGGGTAACTGCTGAAAGAGAGCCTGCAAAATTGCCCTGGGGCGAGTTGGGAGTTGATGTAGTACTTGAATCAACCGGTAGATTTACCGACGAGCAGAGTGCAAGCGGCCACCTTGAGGCAGGCGCCAAAAAAGTGGTCATTTCTGCCCCTGCAAAAGGAAACATTTCTACCATTGTTTTGGGTGTTAACCAGGAAAAACTTTCTGCCGAGGACAAAATTGTTTCCAACGCATCCTGCACCACCAACTGCCTTGCGCCAATGGCTAAAGTCCTGAACGATGCTTTCGGAATAGAAAAAGGATATATCAATACTATTCACGCATACACTGCCGACCAGAACCTGCAGGACGCTCCACACAAGGACCTCCGCAGAGCACGTGCTGCAGCCATCAACATTGTACCTACCTCTACCGGTGCTGCAAAAGCCGTAGGCCTGGTACTTCCTGAGCTTAAAGGAAAGCTCGATGGTATCGCCATGCGTGTACCTACTCCTACCGGTTCAGTAACTGACTTTACTGTTGTATTAAAAAGAGATGTTACCGCAGAGGAGGTAAACCAGGCAGTAAAGAAAGCTGCTGATGGTCCAATGAAAGGAATTCTGAAGTATACTGAAGACTTAATTGTATCTTCTGATATTGTGGGCGACCCGCACTCCTGTATTTTCGATTCTCAACTGACGGCTGCTACGGGCAATCTCGTAAAAGTTGTTGGCTGGTACGACAACGAAGCGGGTTACTCTAACCGTACAGCAGACCTTATAGAGCGCTTAGCTTCCATGTAAGAGCCTAAGTCAATAGCATAAAAAGCTGTTCCCGGAAAAGGAACAGCTTTTTTTTGTGCCCCTTTCAGAAATAAGAGCAGTAATATACCAAATTGCAGGAGGGCAATTTAAAAGCACTGGAAGACACCCGTGAAAAACGCCACGCCAGATAGCGGGCGGGAGAAGCCTACTATTGAAGGTAGTTTAGCTGATTTGGTATCATTACCTCCATTTTCTATATCCGCCCCGGTACCGGGCCTCTCTGCTATGCTGTGCCTCCATTTAAAAAACACTCTCTTAAGCAAAGAAGGAAGTACAAACGGCTACAGCTGCAGCTCAGAAGCAAAAACAGTTATGGCATTGCCTGTAAGGAGTACCCGCTGTCCCTTTATTTTAATATCCATGCTACCCCCCCTGGCTGATGCCTGGTAAGCGCTGAACTCATTTTTTTGGAGTTTTTGTTGCCAGTAATGCGCCAGCTCGCAATGCGCCGAGCCAGTAACCGGATCTTCCGGCACCCCTACATTGGGCACAAAATAGCGGCTTACCATATCGTATGCCTGCCATTTTCCGCTTCCGGCGGCGGTAATAATAATTCCCTGCCGGCTGTTGCGGCTAATTTCCCCCATATCGGGTTTTGCATTTGCTACCGCTTCGGCCGATGGAAGCTCTACAATATCATTAATGGCCGTTCGGGCAAAGCTTTTTATTTCGCCAAAGAGCTGCTCTATAGCGTCCGGAGCCGGAGCAATTGCTGTTTCTATCAGCGGGAAATCCATGCACAAGGCACCCGAGGGCTCGCTACTTACCTGCAACACGCCACTTCGGGTATTGAATTTAAGCGCCTGGTTGCGACCAAAGTACTTTTGCTCGAAAAGAATATGCGCCGTAGCAAGGGTGGCATGCCCGCAGAGGTTTACCTCGCTGGTTGGCGTAAACCAACGCAGCTGCTCATAAGCTTCGGCCGTATTCACAAAAGCCGTTTCAGCAAGGTTCATCTCGGCCGCAATTTGTTGCATCAAGCCTTCGGCCAGTGGCTCCTGGCTAATACATACTCCCGCAGGGTTTCCACGGAACCGTTCCTTCGTAAAAGAATCAACCTGAAAAATTTTCATACCAAATTAAAAATTGTTGTTTCGTTCCCTTGCCAGTTCTTCCAGCACATTCTGTATTTGTACCTCGCTAAGGCCAAAAGCCTTTTCAGAGCCCGCTTCAGCTATCCGCAACTGCGTATCGAGTCGCCGGTGGGCCTTTGCCAGTATATCCAGGTGGTCGAAGGCAATTCCCTCCGGAAGAGCATTAAGTGAAAACCATTGGGCATCATCTGCATCGTCGGCTCCTTTTACTTCCGGAAGCTCGCCTGTAAAAATGCTCAGGTAAGCAATGCTAATGGTGCGGTGGCGGGGATCGCGGCCCAGCGCCCCAAAGGCGCCCACCTGGAAGAAACCATCCGTCCGGATACCTGTTTCTTCTTCCAGCTCGCGGTGCACGCTCTCTTCTGGCGTTTCATCTATATCCATAAAACCACCCGGTAACGCCCAACTTCCCTTAAAAGGATCCTGCTTCCGTTTTATAAGCAGCACAAAAAGGCTTTCTGCCCGCAAGTTATAAACAACCGCATCGACTGTTACAGCCGGGCGGGGATAATTGTAGGTATAGGACATTTAATTTATTGTAAATTCAAAATTTTTAAATTCAAAATTCAAAACTGGCATCCGCCAGCAGGCGCATTATTCTTCGGATATATATCTGTAATTCGTTCACTTTCCGCTGCTTATTCCCGACTGCCGCAGTGGCACTTCTAACCTCTAACCTCTAACCTCTAACCTCTAACCTCTAACCTCTAACCTCTAACCAAGCAACCTACATCAGTTCCATCTGTTCTTCCGTGGCATCGATGTTATGGTACACCCGCTGCACATCGTCGTCGTCTTCCAGCACTTCAATAATCTTGTGCACCTCCTGGAATGCTTCCTCATCGAGGGCTACCCGGGTATTTGGAATCCGCTGGAGCTCGGCATTTTCTGCTTCTATGCCCAGTGCATCAAGCTTTCGCTGAATGGCACCAAAATCTTCCATGATACTGGTAACATGCATATAATCATCCTCAACCTCTACTTCTTCTGCGCCGGCATCAATAATTTCGAGTGTAAGTCTATCAACATCCGCCCCTTCGGGCAGTAAAAAGGTAAACACCCCTTTCCGGTCGAATATAAATTCCAGGGAACCGTTTGTTCCCAGGCTGCCGCCATTTTTACTGAAGGCAGAGCGGACATTGGCGACTGTTCTGTTCAGGTTATCCGTCATGGTTTCAATAAATATAGCCACTCCATGGGGAGCATAACCTTCGTAGGTTGCCTGAATATAGTTTTCCCCATCGGTATCGGCGCCCTTTTTCACGGCTCTTTCGATGGTGTCTTTTGGCATGTTGGCGCCCTTGGCATTGCTAATTGCCAGTCGCAGGCGAGGGTTTGTATCCGGATCGTCGCCCCCTTCTTTGGCTGCAACGGTGATTTCTTTTATTAGCTTGGTAAAAATTTTCGCTCTTTTCGCATCCTGGGCCCCTTTTCGTCTTTTTATATTCGCCCATTTACTATGTCCTGCCATAAACTTTCTGTTGCGTAATTAAAAGATTATCAAATTTAACATTTTAGCCGGCGCAAAAAAAGAAATACCGGAAAACAGCGCCAGCCTCCCCTGCCTTCCTCGGCCCTATTTTTCGCCGGCTATACTGCGCTTATACTGGATATTAAGAATTACCCCTGCCAGCACCAGCATCATTCCTATGTAGGTCATCGGGTGGAAGGTTTCTTCGAAAATGAAGTATCCAAAACCCAGTGCATAAATAATTCCGATGTAATTAAGGCTGGCGACTTTACTTAGTTCTTCCAGCTGGTACGCTTTGGTCATAAAGTACTGGGCAAACTGGGTAAGTACCCCAATCAACAGGAGGTAAATCCACTCTATTCCCTCGGGCTGCACCCAATTACTAATTACATACCAGATGGTAAGCGGAATTGTTACCAGCGGGAAGTAAAATACGATTACCAGCGGGTGTTCGGTAATGTTCAGTTTTCGAATGATATTGTACGCCAATCCGGCAAAAAAACCGGCACCAATTCCTAAGAGAAGATAAAGAGAATTTACCCTTGAGTCGAAGCCCTCCACCAGCAGCACACCGGCAAAGGCAAGCCCGAAGAAAAGAAACTGGAGCGGTTTAACTTTTTCACGCACTAAAAATATTCCAAGAACGGCGGTAAAAATGGGGGAAAGATATTGCAGCGTTACTGCTGTGGCCAGCGGAATATTCTGGAGTGTAATAAAATAACAAACCAGGGCCAGGGCACCTGCAGCGCCTCTGGCTAAAAGTAATTTTTTGTTATTTCCTACGACAGAAACCTTCTGCGACCGCAGGGTGACATAGCAAATGATTAATGAAATAACTGACCTGAAAAAGATAATTTCTATAGCCGGAATATTTGGAACAAGCTTTACCAGTACATTCATGCAGGTAAATAATAAGGTAGCCAGGAGCATAAAGCCCATCCCTTTTGAAATATGCATAAAAATTCAATTGCTGTTTAAGCCTGCAAAGATAGGCAATCGGGGGCAGGCAAAAAGAAGGCGCTCTCTTTATTCCGGAAAGCGCCTTTTAATTTTCACCCTCAGCGGGTGCAAAAGCAATTAAATTTCTTCTAAAATCCTGACAACTTCTGGTTTTGCCCTCCCAATTTTTTTCCGATACGCCTCAACAGCGCTTTTCCTCCTCTTTGTGCTAGACAAGGCCCGCAATGGATAGTTCAGCAAAGCTTTCCATTAGCTCCCCCTTCTTATCATTCCAGGTACTTCGGGGGTTTTCTCTACCCAAAGCACAAAAATTAAGTTCTTAACACTAAAAAAACACAGAGAAAAAAAAATTTCAGGTACCGGGACCATTTTAGATTGAACCTAAAAAAAGCGTTTCCTTAAAAAGGAAACGCTCTTTGCGATACAAAAAAATTGTATCGCACTAGAATCAGCTAAATTTTAAACCTCATTTATCATGCGGTGAACTTCGTCTTTGCTCTTACCGGTTTTCTTTTGTATTCGACCTACCAACTCATCTTCTTTGCCTTCTGAATATTTCAAATCATCTTCGGTCAGTTCGGCCCATTTCTGTAATAGCTTTCCCTTTTTCTCGTTCCAGTTTCCTTTTATTCGTAGATCGTCCATAGTTCAAAAAATTTCTATCGTATTATTAAAAGAACCTGCAGAAGAAAGAAATGTTTCCTGTACAATTGATTTAAATATTCCTAATCGTCAAATGCCGAAAAAAGTCCCGCAAACCCTCTCTGTCTACTATATTCCCTTCTCTTTCTCTGTGTGCTTCAACTTTCGTATGCTTTTATCTATTTTCATACATCCCCCAAAGCAATGTTTCAACATTGTGTAGCTTTGAACATTCATTAACAAAGCAATTCGACAGAAATAGTATCAACTTAATTTTGATTTGTCATCCTGAGGAACGCGGACGCCGCGCGGAAGGATCTTTCCTCGTTAAAAACATCTGGGAAGCATTATACCTGGAAAGATGCCTCCGTTGTCGGCATGACAAACAGTTTAATTATTTATGTTTAAGCGCTTATTTAGTTTTAAGCATGTTTTAACAAGCACCTGTTCCTTTTCAACTATGTCTCTTCCATTAAAAAGTATTGCTCCTGATTTTACCTTAGCTTCTACTAGTGGCACCTCCTTTACCCTGAGCAAATCGGCTGCAGGCAGACCCGTAATTCTTTATTTTTACCCAAAGGATTTCACTCCCGGCTGTACCAAGGAAGCCTGCGAATTTCGTGACACTTTTTCTTTTTTCCGGGATCTAAATATCGCTGTTTACGGTATAAGTCGCGATGATATTCCCACCCATCAGGAGTTTAAAAAGGCCCATAATTTACCTTTCGAATTACTTGCCGATGAAGATGGAAAAGTAGCTGATTTATACAAGGCTTCCATGCCGCTTATCCGCTTTACAAAAAGAATTACCTACCTCCTGGATGCTGAGCATCGTGTAGCCGCAGTGTACAGCAACCTTTTTGGAGCAAAAAAACACATCAGAGAAATGATTGAGCAGGTTAAAACAGAAAGTATTTTAAGCAAGGCGAAATAGTGAAGGAGCCATCGCACTTTTAACCAGGCTTATACTAAGCAATAAAAAGCCAGGTTTAACCTCCTGGCCTGCTATTCGTATTAAAGTTCTGAAAAATGCAGGCACTAATTGTTTTTAGTGCCTGCCCCTGTTTCAAGCAAAGAGAAGCTGGCATAAAACAGATGCAGTTTAAAGAATAACCCCATCTTCAATTACATATTTCCTGTCGGCCATCCCGGCCAGCTCATTATTATGAGTAACAATTACAAAGGTTTGGTTACGCTCTTCCCGCAGCTCAAAGAACAAATGATGGAGGGCATCGGCACTGGCTGAATCCAGGTTGCCACTGGGTTCATCGGCAAAAACAATGGCCGGATTATTAATAAGGGCACGGGCGACCGCTACCCGTTGTTGTTCGCCCCCACTTAGCTGCCCCGGTTTGTGCTCCAGCCGTTTTCCGAGGCCCAGGCGTTGCAGCAATCTCCTTGCTTCTTCAAGCACCTGCTTTTCGGGGCGATTGCCTGCAATAAAGCCAGGCATCGCTACATTCTCCACCGCAGTAAACTCGGGCAGGAGATTATGGAACTGGAAAATAAATCCAATATTTGAGTTTCTAAAACTGGCCAGATTATTCGCCCGCTGTACTTTATGCAGGGCATTGTCGTTCAGGTAAAGCTCTCCGCCATCGGCAATGTCGAGTGTTCCTAAAATATGGAGCAGGGTACTTTTACCTGCGCCCGAAGCCCCTACTATGGAAACTATTTGTCCCTGAGGAACCTCCAGGCTCACCCCTTTTAATACTTTTAAATTACCGTATGTTTTGGTAATCTCTACTGCTTTCAGCATAGCATGTGCGTCTTGAGTCTTTTATCTTAAGCTTTTAATCCTGTACAGGAGCGGCGCGTTCGACCTGGAGAGCATATTTATAGATAATTAAAAAGCTTCTCTACTATCGGGCCCCGGTCCTGTTTCTTCGGTTTTGAACAGGCAGGTTTAAGCCAATTTTAATAAATCAAACCTGCCTAAGCATACCCCACATCCAAACTTACACAAATATTGGCGCTAAATGTTTATAAATTTTTCGTTTTTGTACAGGCACCAACGAGCCCGGCCGGGGCGTACTTAATCCTGCTCAGGCTTGAAAAGCTCCCCTAAAAACTGTAGATTCGTGCAAAAATTTTTATCAGGAATGAATATACACGAATATCAAGCCAAGGAAATCCTTAAGAAGCACGGCGTTAAAGTACAGGAAGGTTACGTTGCTGAAAGCCCGGAAGAGGCCCAGCAGGCAGCGAAGAAACTGAATGCCGAAACCGGCACCAGCTGGTATGTGGTTAAAGCACAAATCCATGCCGGCGGCCGTGGAAAAGGTAAAGTCCAGCAAACAGGCTCAAATGGTGTAGTTTTAGCCAAGAGTCTCGATGAAGTACCTGAAAAAGCAAAGAACATCCTCGGTGGCACCCTGGTTACGCACCAGACCGGCCCAGAAGGAAAGAAAGTAAACAAAGTGCTGATTGCACAGGATGTTTATTATCCTGGCGATAGTGAGCCAAAAGAATATTACCTGGGCGTGCTCCTCGACCGTGCCACAGGAAGCAACGTAATTATGGCCTCTACCGAAGGGGGTATGGACATTGAAGAGGTTGCAGAAAAAACACCTGAAAAAATTGTAAAAGAGTGGATTGACCCTGCTATTGGTCTGCAGCCATTCCAGGCCCGCAAAGTGGCATTTTCGCTTGGTCTTGAGGGCAAGGCATTTAAAGAAATGGTGAAATTCGTTACCAGCCTTTACAATGCCTATGTTAGCACCGACTCTTCTATGTTTGAAATTAACCCGGTGCTTAAAACTTCCGACGACCAGATTCTGGCGGTAGATGCGAAGGTAAATATTGATGACAACGCCCTGTACCGCCACAAAGACCTGGCTGACCTGCGCGACCTGAGCGAAGAAGATCCATTGGAAGTAGAAGCCGGAGAAAGCGGCCTGAACTACGTGAAGCTGGATGGCAACGTAGGCTGTATGGTGAATGGTGCCGGTCTTGCCATGGCCACTATGGACATTATTAAACTGAGCGGCGGCGAACCTGCTAACTTCCTTGACGTGGGTGGTAGCGCCAATGCCCAAACAGTAGAAGCCGGTTTCCGCATTATTCTTAAAGACCCTAATGTAAAAGCCATTCTTATTAATATTTTTGGTGGTATTGTACGCTGCGACCGTGTTGCCAATGGAGTGGTAGAAGCTTATAAAAGCATCGGTAATATTGAAGTGCCAATCATTGTACGTCTGCAGGGAACCAATGCCGAAGAAGGAGCTAAAATCATTGAAGAAAGCGGCCTAAAGGTGAAATCAGCAATTGTACTGAAAGATGCTGCCGAAAGGGTAAAAGAAGCACTTGCTTAATAGCAAGCCTCAAAAAATAGCCAAAGCCACCCGCCACAACAGGCAGGTGGCTATTTTTAATTTATACCTTTCCCTTCTATCCTGTTATTTTATTTTAATACTGCTGCATATGCCTTTTTCACGTCCGCTTTGGCTATGGCTCAACTGCCTCTTTTCAGGAGGCTGACATTGACCACAGCATTAGCAGATAAGCCAGCTGCTTCAGTTAGGATTCCCCACACGTCTAGCTGAACCTTTAAATACTGGCTAAATTTAAAAAAGCAATTTTAAAAAAAGCTGCTTTTCATTGTGACGTACAAGTGCTTATTGTTTGTTTGGCGGCTCAGACTAGGCCTTCATATAATCAAAGTCCAGCAGCTTTGTCAGGCTGTTTCGGTGGGCATCAAACGACAGTTTCTCTACCTTGGTTTCTACCAGGCTATCGTGGCCCCGGAGCATTGTCCGCTTAATTTCATCCGGGTTTTCATCTTTCGCATGGTAAAGCGCCACATAATCCTTCATCCCCATTCCCATAGGATTCAAAATAGCATTAAGCTTATCCACTACCCCGGGCTCTTCCCTGTCGGCAAAGCCAAAATACCTGAACTCTCCGTTTTCTTCAACCTGGTGTCTCCGGAACTCCTGGTTTATCTGCCTTTCAAAGCGGCCTTCAGCTCCTTTATCTTCAAAATGATATAACAAAACATAATTATCCATAGCTAAAAAGCTTAATTATCTGCCTTTCAATTGTTTACCTAATTTAAATACGTTTGTAAATGGGATTTGTTTTTGATTTATTATAAGACTTCGGCCGCATAAAGTTAGCTATTGAATGCTTTGTGCCCTGCCCTTGCCCAGTTGGTACCACAGGCAAAATGACGTTTACCGATTACAACTTTTCTTTTCCCAGCTGTTAGCGCGGTTTTGAATATACGGAAGTATGGAATTTTCTTAAACGACCAAAAAAGACGCTTGCTTTTGAAGGAAAAAGTAAAGCGGAAAACTAGGTATTATCCTCAATTTTTAATTATCTTACTATTCTAATTTTAAAAAATTCAGGCACAGCGCTTATTTTTTCAATCAAATACTGCCCCTATGTTCAAAAATGAAGTAAAGCTTTGTCCCCGTTGTACCAAAGCCTTTGAATGCAAAGCCGGAAATATACAGGACTGTGAATGCAGCCAGGTTGAGCTAAAGCAGGAGCAAATCGACTTTATTGAAAGCCAGTACAATGAATGCCTCTGCAAGCAATGCCTTTTTCTCCTCAGGCAGGAGCATGAAATCCATCTCCAGCGTGAGCAGGCCCTTAAAGCAGTGGCCAATCAGGCTGCCCAATTCTTTTTCAGGTAAGGAACCGGGGTATCCGGAAATTGCTTTATCGAATTGAAGTTATCCCGAAACTTCGCTTTCTATCCCCGGTCCCTTAAATCTATACAACAAAAAAAGCAGCCTTACGACTGCTTCATTTGGCAAATTGAAGCCTTACTTATTTTGTTACCAGCTCAACATCTACATTCCCTTTTATTGCTTTAGAGTAAGGGCAAATTTCATTCGCCTTTTGAATCAGGCGATTTTTAACCTCCTCTTCTATGCCATCGGCCTGCAACTCAATTTTCACTCTCAGCCCAAATCCTCCATCGGCCTCATCCTTTCCAAGAGAAACATAGCTGGTTATTTTAATGGCATCATCGGGCACCTCCAAATCCATTGTTTCTGCTGCCAGTTTGGCTGCGCTACCAAAGCAGGCGGCAAAGCCGGCAGCAAACAACTGTTCGGGATTCGTTTTTCCAGCTTCGCCGTCTCCTCCCAACTCTTTTGGTTCTGTGGTACTTACTTTTATGGCACCATCGGAGCTTTCTACTTTTCCATGCCGGCCCCCAACAGATGTTGCTGAAGCGGTATATTCAATTTTTAAATTTTTATTCATAAATTATTGTTTTTTAGGTTTTTAAGTATGGGGATATAACCATATGTATTGCGCAGTGTTGAAATTAATGCTATTTTTTTACAGGGACTGTTTCTCTTTTCCCTAATAAAACCTATTTTTGCATCTCTACAATGCAGGCACCCGTAGTTCAACTGGATAGAATGCTAGATTCCGGTTCTAGTGGTTGCAGGTTCGAATCCTGCCGGGTGCACAAAACCGCTTTTCATTGGCGGGCAATGAATTCAAAAAGGCCGATACAAGAACGTATTCGGCTTTTTTTGTGTATTTTCTGTACCAAAGTGAAGCAAAGGAAACCACCTTTTTATGAGGGTGTGATCCAAATTTGATACGCTTTGTGATACCCAAAATATATGATTATGAAAGCTACCTACACCCTTCTGCATAACCGCAGGAACAAACTCAATAAAGAAGGCAAGGCCGCGTGGTTATCCAGGTTTATGATTGCATAGAAAGAAAATGGCTTAATACTTAAATATTCCTGACTCCAAAGAGTGGGATGTCAAACGCAGCGAGGTCAGCCAGCATCATCCCGAAGCCGATGAACTGAACCGGGAACTGCAGGAGCACATCGAAAAGCTCAAAACCCATGAGCGCAACGAAGCCAAAGCCGGCAGGCCGCTGATTCTTTCCTCCCTTTCGTTAGACAGCCTCAAGGAACATGTACAGGGCATCAGCTTCACCGAGTTCTGGCATACCTGGGTGGAGACTGACAACCAGCTGGAAAATGAACCAAGCGCACCCACCGCTCTGACCTGAACCGCTTTAAAGAATTTAAACCGGAAGTTCACTTCTTTGAGCTCACTCCCGGAGCTGCTCCGCGCCTACGAAGCTTTCCTGCTCCATTTCCGCTTCACCAGTCACAAAGGGGAAGTAAAGCCGCTCTCCTACTCCCGCATCCACGGGTTGTTTAAAACCCTGAGGGCCTATGTGAGCCGCGCCATACAGGAAGGCTATATCGAACCGCAGAACGACCCTTTCCTGCGCTTCAGCACCGCCAAATACCGGAAGGTGGCCGCCCAGACGACGCGCAAGTACCTGACACCGGAAGATGTGCATGCCCTGGAAAGCCTGGAGATTCCCCCACACCTGGCTTACCTGGAAAAACTCAGGGACATGTTCCTTTTGAGCTGTTATGCCGGCCTCCGCTATTCAGATGTCATCGAATTAGAGGAAAGCTGCCTGCAATACAGCAAAGGCGAAAGAATCTCGCTTTATTACAGCATGCAACATAAAACGAAGGTAGATGTACTGGTGCCTGTTTACCTGCTCTTTGACAGCAAGCCTAAGCAGATTGTAAAGAAGTACAATCGGACATGATTACATTAAAAATTAGTCATTTATGTAGATGCAAAAAAGACACACAGCAAAGAAGAAAAGCTTCAGATTCTGGAGTAGGCAAAGAAGCAGTGGCTTGCTCTGGCTACTGATTACTGAACTACTGAATGTCTTCATTTTTATGGCCAAGAGCCATTTCAAGCTAAATAACATTCTCAAGTTTATTTATACATAATTCCTTAACTTGAGAACACTTCCATGAATATAGCTGGAAGGGAAGACTACATGATGAAAACGAATACCAGCAATCTAAAACTGACTATCCTGCTGGTAAGCAGCCTGACCATCCTGTCAATTGTGACAATCTCACCTTCTCTCCCAGAGATGTCCTCGTCTTTTTCACATATTCATAATGCGGAATTTTTGGTTAAGCTGGTACTTACTCTTCCGGCCTTGTTTATCGCCATTAGTGCTCCCTTAGCGGGGGTGTTGATTGACCGATACGGACGGCTAAAGCTGCTATGGATATCTCTGCTGCTGTATGCTGTTTCGGGGGCCTCGGGTTTCTTCTTAGCAAGCCTTTTCCACATCCTGATCAGCAGGGCAGTTTTAGGAGTTGCCGTAGGTATTTCCATGACAATAGTAACTACACTGGTAGCAGATTATTTTGAAGGAATGGAAAGACAGAAATTCGTTGGCCTGCAGATAGCTTTTATGTCTATAGGAGGAATACTCTTTATTGGCATTGGAGGTATTCTGGCCGATATCAATTGGCGGTATCCTTTTCTGCTTTACTTGTTTGCATTGATTGTGCTGCCTCTGACATTCTTCTTTCTGCATGAACCAAAAATTATTCAAAACAAAAAAATAATACAGGAGGTGAATTTAGAGACACCCCCCATCATGTGGTTGTTGTATGTGAATGTAATGATTATGTGGATCTTATTCTTTTTGATTCCTGTTCAAATCCCCTTTCACTTAAACGCAATTGGTGTAGAGAAAAATGTTTTGATAGGAGCCGCTATTGCAGTGAGTACGGCCTTTTCAGCTGTCTCCGCTTTTTCGTATTCCAAATTAAAAAACAGTTATAGCTTCTATGGTATCTTTTCATTGGGCTACCTGTTGATGGCATCAGGGTTTTTCCTTTTGGCCTTTTTTCCTTCTTACCTGCTTGTTATACTGGCAATGATGCTGGCTGGCCTGGGCATGGGAATTATGATACCAAATACAAACATATGGGTAATGAACCTAGCCACACCAGCAAATCGAGGAAAGGCAATTGGCAGACTTACCACTTTTTGGTTTTTAGGTCAGTTTTTATCACCTATCATCATGTTGCCTGTAGCAAAGGTTTTATCCATTAGTGAGAAATTCTTTCTGGCGGCAGTTATTCTCCTCATACTTTCCATTTTTTTTATCGCACAGCAATTGATCGCTGCGAAAGCGGCAAGTGTTCATAAAATACACAAATAGTTTATTTTTTGTACTCATACGCACCAATGAGTTTCTGTTAAACAGTAAATGCCACATGTTCAAGCTACTTTATTACAGTCGCTCTGGCTGGTTTGGGTGGCAGTTTAAAAGGGTTTGGCTGAGGGTTTAGTGGCACTAATTTACGGCCTGCAAGTGCCGGATGATCTGCAGCGATAAATGTAGAACGAAATAACATATAGGTAATGGGCATGGCTGGAATTGGGTCGCCATTAAGCTTCCTGGCATCTCCCCGATAGGGATTTAGATATTCCCATACAGTCTTTCCTGCTGGCGTCACCTCCATAAATCTGCCTCTCGGACCTTCATTGATAAAAGTATTGCCGTTCTGCATGCGATGAGCACCTGAAACAAAACTTGCAAAGAATGATATAGTATCGGGTGCTATGTATTGCCAGGCTGGAGCTTCGGGGCCAAAACGTTGATTCTCCATGAGCATGTAATTACCCTCTTTATCTACTGAAGGTATTATTTCAAGAATGGCTGAATAATTCAAGCTATCGCGCCTGCCGGGAATATCGTTATTGAATAGCGTTAAATTACCTGCGCCTGGCAAGCCTTTATCAATCCAGCGAATATCGTGCTGTCCAAATAACTGCTGACTAGTAGAATCTCCTTGTCTGTAATTTTGCGGATTACCCCATCTATATAAAAAATCACCGCCCTTCCCTCTTTTACCGCCTTTGTGACCAGCTGCTTCCAGGGAAGTTGTGCTATGATCTACAATAAAAATCTCATTTAGCGTAGGAGAGCTAAAAGCAATCTGATCGAGCTCTGCATTGTAATTAATGGCATTGGTATGAAATAAATCAGACCCCCGGTTATCAAGCGTCTGATTCCGCCAGGCCATGCCCAATGCATGCTGCTTGTTCAAACTATCCTGTGAAATGGGAGCCGGTAATGCTTCGCCTAAATTAATATCAAGCAGTTCAGGGTGCTCTGCAGGATCGCCGAAATTAGCCTTTTCCGGATCATGATCCTGCACTAAATGGTCCCACATGTGCCATTCCCAAACAACTTTACCACCGTTTTTTCCCTGTGGTTCAATCTCTACGATTTTATCGGGCCATACACCTGCTTTGGGAATCAATTCAGGCTTTCTACCCTTTTGCAGTGCTTCCGCTGCAGAGATTGCCTCCCACGCAATGGCGAGAATATTACCGTTGGGCATCACCGCCAGATCATGATGAGCATGATATTCTTCACTTGCATATTCAAAATCCCAAAGAATTTCACCATTCCAGCTTATCTTTTGGAGCCGGCCACTTTCTCCTCCACCCGCAAAGATGGGAAAATCCGGATCTTTTGTCATTTGAATAACTGAACCATCCCCCATCAAATAAGGAGATACAGCCATAGCTCCATAGTTCCCTTTCCATTCGTGTACCACTTCACCCTTACGATTGATCAGAAAAATGGAAGCAGAGTTTGGAACATTAAACATCACGTACCCAGGCATAAGCCCCTCTGAGGTAATTGATAATCCCCGGGGAATATAATGCCCAAACATATTCCTTTCTTTTTTTACCGGCGGCCCCTGCTGGGCGGCAGCTCTACCATTGAAAGAAATAAGAACTCCTGTTGAGAGCAGGAGCATCAATAAAAAATTAAGCGTTTTCATTTTGCCAGATATTATAAATAAAGCTACATAATAAATAATTGGATTATTACTAAATTGAATTTTATTTTTTATATATTTATTTAGCTGATTTTCAGCACAATAACATCTCATTAAACCCTTCGAATAATGATGTAAATATTCAAATAATGAAAAATACAATCCAAATCATTGGCGCTGGTTTTCCAAGAACCGGAACCACTTCCTTGAAGAATTCCCTTGAATTACTGGGGTTCAACAAGTGTTATCATATGAAAGAATTACTGGTAGACCCCGATAAGCTTTCTTTATGGTTGAGTCTTGAAAAAACCGGCACCACCGATTGGAATAAATTATATGATGGCTACCAGGCAACAGTAGATTTTCCCGGATATCCTTTCTATAAGGAGCACATGAAACAGTATCCTGATGCCCTGGTAATTTTAACCATCAGACCTTTTGAGAAATGGTACAGCAGTGCATTTTCAACTGTATGGACGGCAGGTCCGCAGAATATACCAGAGAAGATAAAGATGTTGTTTAGGCAGCTATTTAACCCCCGGCTTAGGAAGGTTATCAGATGCATAAAATTTGTTAAGAGGACTTTGTGGCGCAAGCAGTTTCAGGGCCGTTTCAAAGAAAAAGCCTTTGCAGAAAAAATTTTCAATCAGCATATAGCAGATGTGATAGCCTTTGTACCACCTGAAAAGCTACTGATTTATGATGTAAGTGAGGGGTGGAAACCTTTATGTGATTTTCTGAAAGTGCCTGAACCAACTGAAAATTTTCCTCATCTCAATAAAAAGGAGAATTTCAAAGTCATGTTAGCTGATCTGATGGGTGGAAAAATGGTATACACCTGATCAGCAGATTGCCTATCTGGCTTCACCCAGGTCAGGACACTTCAGAATGGCTTTTTTTAATTGTAGAAGCAGTGTTAATGCATTGTCAGCAGAAATAAAAATAGCTGTCAGCTACTTCGCTTTTTGCGTATTTCGCAGTTGGCATGATCCTAATAGGCTAATTGTTAATACCTACCAAAATGCTTGGCAGGTAATCTGGTGCAATACTAAATACTTTAAGGCGTAAACATTGCTAAAAATTATTAGGGAGAACTGCTTTATTCAGATTAATTCACCAATAATCCGCAACTCTTTTTTTTCAGCAACAATACATATTCACTTTTTAAATCAACAATATGAAAAATTTTTTCACCACTGCCTTTTTGCTGTTCGGCACTATAACCCTTTTTGCCCAAGCAGCAGCAGAAACCGCCATCAAGGAAACTCTTTGGGGGGAAACCCAAGCCTACATGAGCAGGAACCACGATGACTGGGCCAGCTTCTGGCATCAGAAAGGAGATGTTTTATTTCTGGTAACCAGTAACGGAATGAAATATAATAACTGGGATTCTTTAAGCCATAGAATGAAGAAAGAAATAGAAGCTAACCCAGAGCCTCTCAAAGCTGACCTGATCAATTCTGATTATAACATTAACCAGAATGGGGATTATGCCTTTGTGACTTACGTACAGAACTGGCAAACTCCCGAGGGAGATAGTAAGTCATATGAAACACGGAACCTGCGAAAAATCGATGGAAAATGGAAATTGACCAGCATGGTTAGTTCTCCGCTTATGCATGAAAAAACCGAGGTAAACGTAAAAAATCATCTGCTGTCGGCCATCATAATGCTACGGGATTTGAAACGCTATGATGATGGCATAAAACTGGCCAACGATTTCGTTGCTCTATATCCCAACTCCCTAGAAGGCTACTGGGGCCTGGCAGATTTGTATATGAATAAGAAAGACAAAGTAAATGCCATGAAGTCCCTCGAAAAAGCTATAGCGATACTTCCGGATAATCAGGACCTGAAAAAAATGTACGAGGAGGCTAAGAAATTATAGGCATTCAACCGGGACAAAGCAGATGGTCGGCACCTATTATCTTTTAGTAGATTAGGCCATACGACTGGACAAAGTAGCAAAATGGAATGAAAACAGCGATTCAACCATCAACCTTGAAAGGTACCACACAAGCAAGGTTGGAGATGGAAGAATCGCTGTTAGTTAATGTTACGAAAGAGTTACCGAAGAGAGATAAAACGTGTGTTAAAAATATCCTGATATTAGTTCAGTGCATTCTATTAAAATAAACTAAGTAGTGGGACAGAATTATTTTGAAGAAAAAAGTTTTCATTGTCATCCCAACGCAGGAGGGATCTTTCCAATAAGATGGCTCTTAATGAGCTTCATGCAGGAAAAGATCCCGCAGCGGCGGACCGCTTCGTTCCTCAGGATGACAAGGCTGGCTATTAAGCTTAAATTAAATTTGTCCCACTACTTATGTCTGAATAAGATCAAAGGAGCTGTCGGTTCTATTACTGGTAAAACCAATACGCAGCCAAACTCACATTACAAGCGGCTGATCCGTATCTTCGATGACTTTTCCTACGGCAACTTATGGATCGAGTTGCTGCAATTTGTCTTTCGCTTGTTAGGGCTAAAGAGTGATTACCTGCTTTTAGACGGCACCAGTTGGGAGAAAGGAGGCAGGCAGTTTCATTTTCTTACCTTATGTGTGGTGTATCAGGGATAGCCATTCCTATTTATTGGCAAGACCAGCAAAAGAAGGGCACCAGCAGCATAGAAGAGCGAAAGCAGCTATTTGGAAAAGCGATGAAGCATTATAACTTTCAAGGAAAGATATTGATTGCTGACAGAGACGGGGTCGCCCGGCGATACATTGGTGAAGAGTGGTTTTCCTTTCTAAAGAAACCTGCCGCGTCGGTGGTCCGATTTAAGCACCTAAAGAGCAATGGATTTAAGCTGGAAGAAATAAACCTGGATGGCGAAAACAGAAGCAGGTTGATGATGGCTGTAGTAGTAATTGTCTATACACTATCCGTTTGTGAAGGACTGAAAGACTACAAGAAAGTGCCGGTAAATAAATATAAAATTGGGTTGCAGACTAAAGCCTGCTCGGTATTTAGATTAGGCCTGGATAAACCCGCTTCCTTCTGCTTTAACATGGAGACTTTCCTGGCTTATTTAATAGATAGTCTGGTCACCAAATTACCTGTCTTCAGGAGCAAGCAGGCTATAATTGTCTGATAGTATGCCCTTGTCAGGTAAAAAACTGCTTCATACACAAAAAGTCCTTTCCGGTTTTTCAGAAAGGGCTTTTTCCTGCTTACTTTACCAGCTTTTGCCGGAATCGCTTCCCTTCTGCCTCCACAACGAGGAGGTAGATGCCCTTCGGCCAGCTTTGGCTGGTCAGCGGCCAGTGATAGTTGCCGGCCATGCCATGGATGGAAAGGGTGGTTTCCGCCACCTGCCTCCCCTGCATATCCAGCACCCGGAGCTGCAGGCGTTCTACCCCTTCCATGGCAGGAACCGCCAGCTTCAGCCCTTCATTCTCCAGCTGGGTAGGGTACGCTTTAAGGTCTTCCATGGAGGCCGGACTTTCCAAAGCCAGGCCGCTCCTGCCTGCTTCTTTTTCTTCCCTGATAAGGATGTTTCCTCCCCCTATCGCCATGGTTGCCTGGCCGTACTTTTCCAGCCCTGCCTGATTATCATATACCACCACGCCCTGGCTGTTCCGGATAAGGATGCGATAGGTATCTTCCGGTGTACGCAAACCGCTGCCATTGTCCACCACAGAAAGCAGGAACTGGTAACCTTCCTCCCGGTTAAGTTCTCCTCTGCCCTGCAAAATAGCAGAGTGCTCATCTACAGCCAGCCATTCCCAGGCATAATAGGACGAAAAGCGGAAGTGTGCCTCCGGAATATAGAGCATGGCAAAGCCTGTAGGCTGCGCTTCTCCTGCCTGCTGCCTGGCCCGGAAAATAAAAACAGCCCTTCCTGCCATGAATGGCTGCGAAGCTAGGGCACCGGCAGGAGAATAGAACCAGCCGCCCCCGGTTACAAATCCAGCCGTAGGATCGGGCTGAGGAGTACCTTCAGGCTCAAACTCCACCGCTCCTATATCTGGAGGCGTACTTCTGGGCCGGCCGTAGAAATCTGTAGGTACTGCTTCCACAGCTATGCCTGCTCCGTCCAGAAGGCTGTTGGCAGGTACCAGTTCTTCATTGGAAACAAACTGCGGGACTACAGAAACCGAATGCCTATCCAGACCGGAAAGGGCCTGCCATTCGACTAAATTAGTTGCTATACTTCCATTCCAATCTACCAGCGTATCTCCACTGGCGTAGAGGTTGTTGAAATCGGAGGAGGTAAAAAAGGGAACTTCTGAGCTGCCAATATCCAACCCATGAACAGCCAGGCCATCTGCGGAATTAGCAAAAATGTTATTGGTCAGATGAAGCTGATTGTCCCAGGCCCCAAAGCTGAAGGCTTTGCTTTGCGCATCCTCCCCATAAACATGTATACTATTAAAGACGAAATCTCCCTTAAATTCAAATTCCCTCATTAGGAACCCCACACTGCCTTTATCTCCTTTTACAGAAACCATATTATTGGCTATTAAATCATTATTCCCGCTGGAAATAAATTCGAAAGCAACCCCTGTTCCTCCTTGCGGAAGCAGGATGCGGTTATGGGTAAATTGTTCAGGAGCAGCTGGACCTAAATAAGAAGTAGCTCCTCCATAAATTTCTAATCCACTGGCCCGCTCTCCTCTTACTTCCACCTCATTGCCATTGACTTTCTTTAAATCAACTATACTGAATAGATGAATCCCTTTGGGACTAACAGAAGCAACAGCCCCTCCTACCAGCAGCTGGTTATTTTCCAGTTTAATGCCTTTTGTATTGGAAACAAAAATTCCTCCAATGTCAGCAATAATCTGGTTACCACTTAGCGCCAATCCCGCATCAGATAATTGGCGTACGTTGTGGGAAGTGAAATGAATAAGGCTGCCTTCTTTATATAATCCCCAGCCTTTACCCCTAATCAGGTTGTTGTTTAAGGCCAGCATGTTGACGGAAGCGTGGCTGTTACCTTCTTTGGCAGTGGAGTGGGTTGCAACAGCTGCAAGCTCGCCGGTAGATTCCAGGAGGTTGTTTTCAAAACTTAGGTCGTTTGCAGGCTGGTCGTTGATGGCCTCGATAAAAACAGCCCCTTTCCCTTTAATGGTCATGTACCGGAAGGTATAATTGCTGGCGCTGCTAATCCGGAGGGCATAGCCCTCGGGGTATTCCAGTACCACTTCCGTACTATCCCCACCTGCCCCTTCGAAAGTAATATGCGGAAAGTTGTTTTTGGTAAGCGTCAGCTGTTCCCTGTAAGTGCCCGGGCTCACCTTGAATAAGATACTGTCCACACCATAATTAAACTCCAGGAACTGCAGCGCCTCTGTAAAGCTGGCAAAATCACCGTCTTCACCCCCAATCGTATACTGGCTCCTTTTATCCAGCTCAATAGCCCCAATGCTGGGTGGATTGGGGCGGGGAATCCCATGCAAATCAGCAGGCACCGCTTCCAGGTAAGTTCCGGCTGCGGCCAGTGCCGGGTGGAGCGTATGTCCATTCGGCCGTACGGAAATAGAATGATCATCAAAACCTGTCTGGGCCTGCCATGCAGCCAAATCAAAGCCAGGGCTGTAGAGGTTATTGTAATCCATTTCTGTTGCATTAGCGCTTACCACATTGGCCCCTGAAAGATTAGCAAAGTTATTATTGAATACCCGGAAGGTTCCGCCCGACCAGCCGCCCACATAGCCTTTTGTGTTATAGGCAGGCGCCAGCTGAATGGAATTATGATAGATGTCTGCATTCACAGAATTGAGTAACATTCCTCCCCAACTAAAATCATTAAAAAGGTGCTTATAAGATACTTTTATCAGGTTGTTGGCTATCAGCATCTTTTCATCAGAGCTTTCGTAGCTCCCCTCTACATAAAGGGCCACTCCACCGTATTCATAAATACTTATAAATATTTGGTTATTCATAATAATTTCAGGAACACCTCCCGAAAAATACAGGGCAAATTCTCCTTCTTCCACCACAATGATGTTCCCAATTACCTCCTTGCCATTTGGGCTGGCTTCAGCAAATAAACCAATGGAGCCTGCGGATATCGTATTATCTTTTATTGTATAGCCTGTCTGGTTAGTTATGGAAATGCCTGCGCTGCTTTGCCCCCTGAATTCATTCCCGATTACCAGCAAACCTTCCTCCTGCACAGCTGCAGCATAAGCATCTGATTCCCTGATTTTAAGCAGCCCTGTACTTCCACCCACAAAAATATTATTCAGGTACTGGTGTTGGTGGCTGGCCCTTTGCCGGCTTTGCGAGCGGGCACTTACCAGGGCACCCTTTTCCCCTATCAGCAGGTTGTTTTCCATAATAAAGCCGGCCGTACCTCCTTCTACCACCACCAGCTCCCGGCTTCCTTTAATGGTCAAGTTTTTGAGGCGGACACCTTCTGTTCCCTGCCTTATCCGCAGGGTGTATTCACTTTCCGGGCCCGGGGCCTGCAGAATGACCCTGCTCCTATCCGAAGCATCCCCCTCAATGGTGAGGGTGTGCCCCCCCGAACCCGGCGGCAGGCTTATATTGATTTGTTCTTCATAGGTGCCGGCACTGACTTTAAAAGTTACCGGTCCGCTGATTCCCTGTTTTTCCAGGGCGCCTAAAGCAGCACTAAAGGTAGAAAACCCGGCATGACCTGATATCCTGACATCGGCCCCACCAATGGTATAGGTGCCGCTTAACTGGGCAAAAGCATTAGACAAGCCAGCCAGGCTAAAGAGCAGAAAAAAGGCAATCTTTAGCAGGAAAAAGTGGCTTAAACGACAGTAAAAATTCTTTTCCATGGCATAAAAAATAGGGTTAAAGCGAAGGCGCCAACAATTACACATAATATAACAGGCTGGTTACCTATAACCCATGATCCACATCATCTTATCTGAAAACATTCATGAACAAGGCTTACATTTCATCCGCCAAAGCAAAAGCCTTTGAGCGGTAAAAATAAAGAGTGAAAATAGCCCCCCCTGGTCAGGCAGAGCCGTTCCAGCCGGAGCAGCTTGCAGGCTGGCTGTTTCCGCTTTTAAGATATTCCTTCAGGCAATAGGAATTATGAGCGGCTTTATTTAATTTATATAGTAATAAATACTATCTCCGGGAAACCATAAGCACCGTCTGTATTTCAACTTTTTCAGCTGCCCCATGGAACCTACCAACACCCACAATCCTGAATATTACCACAAAGTGGTCGACTGCCAGTTTGCCTGCCCTGCGCATACGCCCGTACCGGAATATATTCGCCTGATTGCCGCCCAAAAATATACCGAGGCCTATATGGTCAACTGGGAGTCGAACGTGTTCCCCGGCATACTGGGCCGCACCTGCGACCGCCCCTGCGAGCCTGCCTGCAGGCGGGTGCGGGTAGAAGAAGAGCCTGTGGCTATCTGCCGGCTCAAGCGGGTGGCTGCCGACCAGAAAGGCGAGGTACGGTCGCTAATGCCCCAGGCCCCCTTTGTCTCCAACGGAAAAAAAATTGCCCTTGTTGGCGCAGGGCCTGCCTCCCTGACGGTTGCGCGCGACCTGGCTCCCCTGGGCTATACCATTCATCTTTACGACGAGCAAATTCTGGGCGGCGGCATGATGCGCAGCCAGATCCCTGCCTTTCGCCTGCCCGAAAGCGTGCTCAGGGAGGAAGTGGATTACATCCTAGATATGGGCATTCATACCCATTTTATGCATTATGTTAGCAGTCTGAAGGAAGTACTGGAAATGGGTTATGATGCGGTCTTTATAGGCACCGGCGCTCCACGGGGCCGGGACCTGCCCCAGCTGGCCGGAAGGCAGGAAGGCGCTGCCTTTATTCATGTAGGCATTGAATGGCTGGCCTCCGTCGCCTTTGAACATATTCACTCCATCGGCAAAAAGGTAATTGTACTCGGCGGCGGCAATACGGCCATGGACTGCTGCCGCACCGCCCGCCGCCTGGGAGGCGAAGCAGTAAAGGTGGTGGTACGCAGCCCCTTTGCCAGCATGAAGGCATCGCCCTGGGAAAAAGAAGATGCCTTGCATGAAGATATAGAGATTTTCGACAACCACGTGCCCCTGAGCTTTGAAGTAAAAGCGGGCAGGCTCATAGGCATGAAATTTGAAAAAGTAAAAGCTGTATATGATGCTAAGGGGAAGCGCCAGCTGCTCCCCACCGGCGAGCCCGATGTTTTTATTGAAGCCGATGAGGTATTACTGGCCATTGGCCAGGAAAACAGCTTTCCCTGGATAGAACGGGATTTGGGCCTGGCTTTTGACCAGTGGCACATGCCCCTTATAGACAAAGTCACCTTCCAGTCGACCCTCTCCAGGGTATTTTTTGGAGGCGATGCTGCCTTCGGCCCCGAAAACATCATTACGGCGGTAGCCCATGGCCACCAGGCAGCCATTTCCATCGACCTTTTCTGCCAGGGCAAATCCCTGCTGGAGCGTCCTGATCCCATCAACAACCTGCTCAGCCAGAAAATGGGCATTCATGAATGGAGCTATGACAGCGCGGTGGCGCCGGACCAGCGGTTCATTGTTCCGCAGGCTACCAAATCGCTTACGCTTCAAAATATTAAGCAGGAGGTAGAGCTGGGTTTCGATGCCACCACCGCATTTAAGGAAGCACAGCGTTGCCTGAACTGTGATGTGCAAACCGTTTTCAGCGAAAACCGTTGCATTGAATGCGATGCCTGCATGGACGTTTGCCCTACTTCCTGCATTACTTTTACTCCCAATGCCCCCGAGGAGGAACTGCGGCAGCGGCTGCTGGTGCCGGCCGAAAACCTGCAACAGGACCTGCTGGTGTCGGCCCCGCTGACTACCGGGCGGGTAATGGTAAAAGATGAGGATGTTTGCCTGCACTGCGGCCTCTGCGCCGAACGCTGCCCCACTGCTGCCTGGGATATGCAAAAATTTTTCTACAACCCCACCAAAGCCGGAACGCATGAATCGAGCAGCACCACTCACTAAAGTAAATGACTTTGTTGTGCGTTTTGCAAACGTCAACGGCACCGGCTCGGCCAGCGCCAACTTTTTATTTGCCAAAGCCATTTTCCGGATGGGCATTCCGGTGACACCCAAAAACATTTTCCCCTCCAACATCCAGGGCCTGCCCACCTGGTACGAGGTGCGGGTAAGCGAAAGGGGCTATCTGGGCCGGCGGGAGGGCATTGACCTGCTGGTTTGTGTAAACCCCCAGAGCATGGCCACGGATGTGCAGCAGCTTAATGCCGGCGGCTATTTTCTCTACGATAGCACCAAACGCCTGCCCGAGACCAGCCTCCGGCCCGATGTGCACTACCTGGGCATCCCGCTCATGGAGATGTGTAACAGCGAATTTACCGACCCCCGACAGCGACAACTGTTTAAGAACATTATTTATGTAGGAGCCCTTGCACAGCTCCTGGAGATTGAGTTTGAGGTGCTGGCACAGTTGCTGAAGGAACAGTTTGCGGGAAAGGAACACCTGATTAGCCCCAATATCCGCTCCCTGAAAATGGGCATGCAGTATGTGCAGGAACATTTCGATTACCCCCTGCCCTTTCGCCTGGAGCGGCGCAACCTTATTGGAAAAAGAATTCTGGTAGATGGCAACACGGCCTGCGGCCTGGGTGCGGTGTGGGGGGGAGCCACCATCATGGCCTGGTACCCGATTACCCCCTCCACCTCCGTGGCCGAAGCGTTTGACCACTATGCCTCCGCCTGGCGAACTGATCCTGAAACCAGAGAAAAGAAGTATGCTATTGTGCAGGCCGAAGATGAACTGGCTGCCATGGGCATGGTAATTGGCGCCAACTGGAACGGCGCCCGCGCATTTACCGCCACCAGCGGACCGGGCCTTTCCTTAATGCAGGAGTTTTTAGGCCTGGCCTATTTTGCCGAGGTGCCTGCCGTACTCATTGATGTGCAGCGGGCCGGACCAAGCACCGGCATGCCCACCCGTACCCAACAGTCGGACCTGCTGCTGGCTGCCCATGCCTCCCATGGCGACACCAAACACCTGCTCCTTTTTCCGGCCACGCCCAGCGAATGCTTTGAGCTGACAGCCCTGAGCTTCGACCTGGCCGAACAGCTGCAAACGCCGGTAATGGTTATGACCGACCTGGACCTGGGCATGAACGACCACCTGAGCGAACCTTTCGAATGGGAGGAAGCCAGGGGCTACCAGCGAGGAAAAGTACTAAAGGCAGCTGAGCTGGAAGAGATGGGCCGCTTTGGCCGTTACCTGGATGTAGACGGCGACGGCATTCCATACCGCACCTATCCGGGCACCCACCCTACCAAAGGAGCTTTTTTCACCCGCGGCACCTCCCGCGATGAGTACGCCGCCTATACGGAAGACGGCGCTGCTTACAAACGCAATATGGACCGCCTGCTGCTGAAGTGGGAAACTGCTAAAAAGCTGGTCCCCTCCCCGCAGCTGTACCAGCAGGAAAAGGAAAGTGAGCTAGGCATGCTGTTTTTCGGCACCTCTACCTACTCGGCCGAAGAGGCCCGGGACCTCCTGCGGCAGCAGGGAATTAAAACCGATGCCCTCCGGCTGAAAGCCTTTCCTCTTAGTAAGGCCGTAGAGCAATTTATCCATGAGCACCAGACCCTATTTATCATAGAGCAGAACCGCGATGCGCAGCTGCGCGCCCTTTTACTGCTGGAAATGCAGCTGCAGCCCCAAAAGCTGATTTCAATCCTGAATTACGATGGCATGCCCATAACGGCCGATACCATTGTAAGCCAGATAAAGCATTATTGGTCACACATCCAAGCAAATCAACATGAGCTACCTGCGCCCCCTGTTCAGGCATCCTAAACTGCCCCGCAATACCCTAGGCTATACCCAAAAAGAGTATGAAGGCGCCCTTTCCACACTTTGCGCCGGCTGCGGGCACGACAGCATCAGCGCTGCCATTGTGCAGGCCTGCTTTGAGCTGTCCATCGAGCCTCATAAAGTGGCCAAGCTTTCGGGCATTGGCTGCTCCTCCAAGACCCCTACTTATTTTCTTGGAAATTCTCATGGCTTTAATTCCGTACACGGCCGCATGCCTTCCGTGGCCACAGGTGCGGCCCTGGCCAACCGGGACCTGGTTTACTTTGGTGTTTCCGGCGATGGTGATACTGCCTCTATTGGACTGGGGCAGTTTGTGCATGTTATCCGGCGGAACCTTAAAATGGTTTATGTGGTCATGAACAACGGCTGCTACGGTCTTACCAAGGGGCAGGATTCGGCCACAGCCGATGTCGGTTCAACCAGCAAAGCAGGTGTGGTAAATACCTTTGAGCCTATTGAGCTGGCAAGCCTGGCCGTGGAGCTTGGGGCCAGTTTTGTAGCCCAGAGCTTCAGCGGCGATAAGCAGCAACTGGTGCCCTTGCTCAAGGCGGCTATCCGGCACCAGGGCATGGCCTTCATCAATGTAGTATCGCCCTGTGTTACGTTCAACAACAACAAAGGGTCTACCAAATCTTACGATTATGTACGGGAGCATATAGAAGCTACGGCTACCATGGATTTTGTACCACAGATGGAGGAAATTACTGTTTCTTACGAAAAAGGAACAGATGCACTGGTAAGTATGCACGATGGCAGCAGGCTGCTGCTGCACAAGCTGGCTCCTCACTGGGACCCGGGCAACCGTATTTCGGTGGTAAATGCCCTGCAACTGGCCCATACCCGCGGGGAAATTCTGACCGGCCTGCTTTACCTGAAGCCCGAAAGCCAGGACCTCCACGCCAGCCTGCAAACCTGTAGCAGGCCACTCAACCAGCTTGGCGAAAAAGAACTCTGCCCCGGCACTGCTGCCCTGGAAGAAATTAATGTCCATTTCAGTTAAAAGCCTGGAACGGGCAGGCCCTCCTGAAAGCTGTGCAGCGAAATATTCCTGTAAAATAACAAGCTTCCTTATTTCAACTGGAAAAGCCCAACAGGGCCATAAACACTTCTTTAGCTATCCTCCTCCTTGATTTAGGCTATCGGTTTTAACCCCGGTATTGGCTTATCTGCCTAACGGTTCCCTCATGGTTCCCGCTTCAAGTTCCAATGTCTTTGCCTCTTAATAGTTCCAGTAAAAAAAAGGCTTATGCATTTGCTGTTAAGTAATTCCCGATAAGAAGTTAACAATCTTCCTATCGGGAATTAATTGGGGCTATTGCAGTTATTTTAGTTTCACACCTCAAAGTCCAATCCACAGCTACTCAAAGTCAGTGCTATTTGTTACACAGGAAAGCACCTGTGCAGGCAGAAAAGAAGGGTCGACAGCTCTTTCCTTTTTGAAAAGGACTTATCCTGTTTTTCCTTTCTACCTGTCCCCCCTTGAAAAAAAATCAGGACTTTCAACTGGTAATCGGGTTGTGTAACAAAGGTCACTGACAGGGCCTATTCTGCCCCTTACTTTTGTCCCCATAAAAAAATTAAATATGGACATTTCAATAATTCTAGGATATATAGGCGCAGCCCTTGTGGGAATTTCCTTAGGCCTCACAGGCGGAGGAGGCTCAATTCTAACAGTTCCAATAATGGTGTATCTCTTTGGCATTAACCCCGTGCTGGCAACTGCTTATTCTCTTTTTGTAGTTGGCACTACCTCTATGGCCGGAAGCATTGGCTTTATGAAGAAGGGGCTGGTGGCTTACCGGGCAGCTATCTTTTATGGAATACCTTCCTTTCTGGCTGTTTTCCTTACCCGCAAGTACCTGATACCAGCCATCCCCAACCCGGTGCTGAGTGTAGGCGAGCTAGTACTAACAAAGAACATCGCCATTATGACCTTTTTTGCCCTTATAATGATGGCCGCCTCCTGGTCTATGATTCGGAGTAAAAAGAAGGACAGCAGTGAAGGTGGGGCTACTGAACCTGATTTTCGCTACCTACCGCTGGCCTTACAGGGAAGCGTGGTGGGAGTAGTAACTGGAATTGTTGGAGCGGGTGGCGGTTTTTTGATAGTACCCGCACTGGTTATATTGGCAAAAACGCCAATGAAGCTGGCCATTGGAACTTCTTTACTAATTATTTCTGCCAACTCTCTCATAGGGTTTTTAGGTGATGTGGCCAACCGAAGTATCGACTGGTGGTTTCTGTCTCTTTTCGGCCTGTTATCACTTGCCGGGATTTTTATTGGGAGCTGGCTTTCTACGAAAATAGATGGCCGCAGACTGAAAAAGGGCTTTGGCTGGTTTGTACTCCTGATGGGGTTGTTTATTCTTACCAAAGAGCTGGTTTTATAGTTGCCTATTGTGACATCAGTCACAGACTTTGCCTACACTGCTTATTACCTTTGTGTTAAGATTAAAAAAGAACTGATTACTACTTAAAACATAAAACAAACAAATATGAAAATTCAACAATTTGAAGACAAGGGACTGGCCCATTTCGCCTATGCCATCCTGAGCGAAGAAAAGAAAGAAATTGTACTAATAGATCCTGCACGTAATCCGAAACCTTACTATGAATACGCGCTTGCAAATGATGCCAGAATTGTTGGGGTAATCGAAACACACCCGCATGCCGATTTTGTAAGCTCCCACCTGGAGATTCATGAAACTACCGGAGCCACCATTTATGTAAGCAAAATGGTAGGTGCCGATTACCCCCACCAGGCATATGATGAAGGGGAGGTAATTGAGCTGGGTGAAGTAAAATTAAAAGCAATGAATACCCCCGGCCACTCTCCGGATAGCATTAGCATTGTTGCAGAAGAAGGAGGAAAAGATAAAGCCGTATTTACCGGCGATACTTTGTTCATTGGCGATGTTGGCCGGCCTGACCTGCGGGAAAAAGCCGGCAACCTGACTGCCAAACGGGAGGAACTGGCCCGCCAGATGTACCACAGCACCCGCGAAAAGCTCATGAAGCTCAATGATGATGTCATTGTGTATCCCGCACATGGTTCAGGCTCTCTCTGCGGAAAAGCCCTGAGCGATGCGCAAAGCAGCTCCATTGGTGCGGAAAAAACTGGCAATTATGCCCTCCAGCCAATGACCGAAGATAAATTTGTGGAGGTGCTCCTGGAAGACCAGCCCTTCATTCCTAAGTATTTTGGCTACGACGTGGCCCTGAATAAAAAAGGAGCCCCGGCTTATACCCCTTCTTTAAAAGAGGTAAAATGGCTGGAAAAGAACGATGTGCCCGAACAAGGCAATGTGGTGGTAGACGGACGACCACAGCAGCAGTTTAAGCAGGGCCATATTAAGGGGGCAATCAACATTCAGGAGGGTACTAAATTTGAAACCTGGCTTGGAAGTATTGTAGGGCCCGATGAAAAATTCTACCTGGTGGCAGGCTCGGAAAAAGAGCTGCACCTACTAATTGAAAAAGCGGCCAAAATAGGCTATGAAAAGCTTATAGCAGGCGCATTTGTGTATGACAAGCCGGGAGGGGAAACCAGCAAAAGTTTTAACGAAGAAAATTTCAGAGAACACCAGCAAGATTTCACCCTCGTGGATATCCGCAATACCAGTGAAACCAAAGCAGAAAAATTCTTTGAAGGGGCCACTTCCATTCCTTTACCGGAACTGAGAGAGCGTGCCAGTGAAATTCCTACCGATAAACCTGTGGTGGTGCATTGTGCCGGAGGATATCGTTCGGCAGCAGGAAGCAGTATACTGGAAGCCAGGCTGCCTGTTGAAGTACTGGATATGAGCGAGGCCGTTACTGAGCTGAAAAAAAAATAAAAATCATAAACAGGAAGAAAAAATGTTCAACCTTTTGAAACGAAACAGGGCCATGAAATACAAAAATATCACCGCCGCAGAATTTAACAAGATGCGGGAAGAAAACCCTGCTGCCGTCCTGCTGGATGTAAGGACACCGGCAGAGGTAAGGCAGAGCAAAATTCCGGGAGCCGTTAATATAGAGGTAACAGGCCGCAACTTCGCTGAGGAGGTGCAAAAATTAGATAAAGATAAAACCTACCTCGTCTACTGCCGCAGCGGAGCCAGAAGTGGCCAGGCGTGCGATTATATGGCAGATAAAGGCTTTTCCAAGGTGTACAACCTCAACGGTGGCATTAGCCGATGGCCCTATCAAACAGTGTTGTGAGCCTCCTCCGAAAGTAGGACAACCAGCTGGTACAAGCAAACCTGGCCGTTGACCTGGCGGATGAATCCGCTCCCTTTTCCATTTTATCGGTGGCGGGCGAAGCTGTGTTCTCACCTCCAGCCCATGGAACAGTAGCCAGTAGGAAAATATAGGTGGAAACTGTTTGATGGCTTTCCGAAAGAAAAAAACAAATAAAGCGTAAGCTGCCTGCCCTGAATAACGGCAGGCAGTTTTTTTAAAAATGTTAGGTAGACAAATGCCTTGTGTGACAAAAGTCATAGAGAAACCCGCCCGGATAGTTGATTTTTATATAAAAAAACATCCACCCTTAAACCACAAAAATCATGTACATCGAACAAATTTACACTGGATGTCTGGCTCAGGGAGCCTACTACATCGAATCAGCAGGCGAAGCTGCCATTGTTGACCCGCTGCGCGAAATAAAGCCCTACCTTAACCAAGCAGAAAAAAGGGGTGCTCAAATTAAATACGTATTTGAAACCCATTTCCATGCCGACTTTGTTTCCGGCCATGTAGACCTGGCCAAAGCCAGCAGGGCCGCTATTGTATACGGTCCTACGGCAAAGCCCTCCTTTGAAGCCATCGTCGCAAAAGACGGAGAAACCTTTAGCCTTGGCAATATCCAGATAAAGCTACTCCATACCCCGGGGCATACCATGGAATCCTCCTGCTTTCTTTTACTAGATGAAGCAGGAACGGAACGCGCCCTTTTTACCGGAGATACGCTTTTTATTGGTGATGTGGGTCGCCCCGACCTGGCCCAGAAAGCCGCCGGCATGACACAGGAAGAGCTGGCGGGTACTCTTTTTGAGAGCCTGCGCACACAGCTTATGCCCCTGCCCGACGAGCTAATGGTATATCCCGGACACGGTGCCGGCTCTGCCTGCGGCAAGAATATGAGCCAGGAAACCCTGTCAACCATGGGTGAGCAGAAAAAAACAAATTACGCCCTGCGGGCTGATATGACGAAGGCTGAGTTTATCCGGGAGGTAACGGAAGGTTTGACCCGGCCACCGGCCTACTTCCCTATGAATGTTCGCCTGAACAAAGAAGGATATGAACAATTTGAAAAGGTTCTTAAACGGGGAAAAGCCGCTTTATCGGCAGAAGCCTTTGAATTGACTGCCAATGAAAATGAGGCCCTGGTGCTGGACACCCGGCCCCCGCAGGATTTTGCCCGGGGCTTTATCCCTAACGCAATAAATATTGGTCTCGACGGGCAGTTTGCTCCCTGGGTAGGCGCCTTAATACCGGAAGGCCAGCCCCTATTGTTGGTTACAGAACCAGGCCGGGAAGAAGAGGCGGTTACCCGGCTGGCGCGTATAGGTTACGAGCAGGTACTGGGCTACCTGGAAGGCAGCATCGAATGCTGGGAAAGGGCCGGCAAAAAAACGGATTTTATTAGCTCCATAACCGCCGGGGAATTTGCCAGCCGCACGAAACAGGACAAATTGCCCGTTTTTGATGTGCGCGGCGAAGGTGAATACAAGGCCGAGCATGTGGAAGGCGCCCTCAACACTCCCCTGGATTTTATTAACGAGCACCTGGCCAGCTTTCCGAAAGATGAGCCCATTTACCTGCACTGCGCCGGGGGCTATCGCTCCATGATTGCAGCCTCTATTCTGAAATCCCGTGGCTGGGAAAAGGTCATCGACATCGCCGGAGGCTTTAAAGCTATTGCCGAAACAGATGCCCCTAAAACGGCTTATACTTGTTCATCTACCATAAAATAAGCAAACGCCCCCGCTTTGGAGTGAGCGACTTACATAAAATCAGAAATGGCAGGCCAGCTTCTGCTATTTCTGATTCTACTCACATCCAAAAAAGCACAGCAATGCATCGTGCCAATGACTGATTTTTTTTATTTAGAGCTGACTATAGGAAACACTGCTTTGTACCCCTTCTTCTGCTAATCGGCAGCTGGTTTACGGCTGCGGCCCGGCTACATGTTCGGACGCAGAAAGAAAAAAATCATGTTATTTTTGAAAGAAGAGAAGCTGACCTCCATGCCTTTATTTCATGCCCCCTCAATAACCATATTTTCCCAGATTTAATGTCCTTGGCCCTGGCATGGACATTGGGTATCACTCTCCTTATTACAGGAGGGTAAGAATAAGAAGTATTCCTGGAATATAAAAACAAATCTTGGCGCTAATACGAGGCAGGCAAAAGGCACCTTCCCCCCTGTTAAACAAACAGCACAACTGCATACGCCCCTTCCTTCTTAACTATCATGTAGCAGGCAGAATAAATTCTTGCCACAAAGCTTCCTGAAAGGCATGGATATTAGCCTGCGGGCGGTGCATAAAATCCCTGGGAGTCAAGCTTCCTGGCTCCCAGGGATTTTCTAAACAAGGAGGATATGTATGGGACCTGGTATACATAATGGATTATCGCTTTTATAAAATACATTCGTTCGTCAAAAATCTACACCCATATGTGACAAATGTCACTGCAAAGGAAGAGCCGGGAGGCCATCTTTGTAGAGAAATAAGAAAAATATAAAAAGCATCTTAGACTGTTCATCCCTGAGTCATGAAAAAGATATTAGTGCCAACCGACTGTTCCGATTTATCCGGCTATGCCCTGAGCCTGGCACAAAAGCTGGCCAGGCAGAGCGGGGCCGAAATTTATGCCTTACAGGTCGTTCCCACCGCTGCCGATGCTGTTTTCAGCAAGGAAGGTGAGCTGCTGGAATCGGAAGACTTTGACCTGGAAGCAGTAAAAAAGGAACAGGAAAGAAGCCGTACCACCATGGCAGGCTGGGTGGCCAGGCACCATGCAGAAGTTGTGCCTATAGTGAAAGCCGGGAACCTCCCCGACCAGATACTCCATTGTGTTAAACAGGAAAACATAGACCTGGTAGTAATGGGCACGCACGGCCTCAGCGGTTTGCGCGAACTCATAGCCGACTCGGTTACCGAACAGGTGGTACGCAAGTCCTCCGTGCCGGTACTCTCGCTAAAGTGCGACCGCTCCGAGCTGGAAATAAAAGATATTATGCTGGCCTCCAGCTTTAATGAAGATGCGCCCAAACAAATCGGCTTTATCAAAACCCTGCAGCAGGCATTCGGCGCGACCATTCATTTGCTCAGGGTCAATACGCCCCGCGACTTCAAAACCAGCCGGGAGCTGAAGGAGCGCATGGAAAGATTTGCCAAAGTAAATGACCTGGCCAAGGTGGAAACCCACATTTATTGTGACAAAGACGTGGAACAGGGCATTCTGCATTTTGCCCAGGATACCGGCATAGACATGATTAGCATCGGGGTGGAAAAAGACAGCATGGCCAAGCTGTTTCAAAAGCATGTTTCCTCTTCGCTGGTCAACCATTTGTACTACCCGGTATTAACCTTTAAAATTTAAACAGTAACTAATTGAATAACATGATAGAGATGTTGAGCCAAGCCTGGCCATGGTATGTAGCAGGACCACTGATTGCTTTAGTAATGGCCTTGTTGTTGTTTGTGGGAAAGAGCTTTGGAGTATCGGATACTTTAAGAACCACCTGCGCCATAGGCGGTGGTGGCAGGTTCAGTGAGTTCTTCGATTTTGACTGGAAAAAGCAAAGCTGGAACCTGGTGTTTGTTGCCGGGGCGATTATCGGCGGTTTTATTGCCTCTACCTGGCTGCAGCAGCCAGCCCCTATTCCCCTGGCCCCCGACACGGTAGCCAAACTGCAGGAACTGGGCATTCAGAAGCCGGGAGATAATTACCTGCCCGAAGAGATATTCAGCTGGGAAGGCCTGTTTACCCTGCGTGGGTTTATCATGCTGGTGGTTGGCGGCTTCCTGATTGGTTTCGGTGCCCGCTATGCAGGCGGATGTACTTCCGGCCATGCCATCAGCGGCCTGAGCAATTTGCAGCTGCCTTCTCTGATTGCCGTCATCGGCTTCTTTATCGGAGGCCTGGTTATGACTTATTTTCTTTTACCGCTAATCCTGACCCTTTAACCTTTAAATGATGAAATATATCAGTTATTTATCCATTGGCACCTTGTTTGGCATTATCATGACCAAATCGCAGGCCATTTCCTGGTACCGGATTTACGAAATGTTCCGCTTCGATGCCTTCCATATGTACGGCATTATTGGTTCGGCTGTAACTTTAGGCATTATTAGTGTGGCCCTCATTAAAAAGTACAAAGTAAAAAGCACCGAAGGAACTCCTATTACCTTTAGCCCCAAGAACAGGAGCATTCCGCGCTACCTGATTGGCGGAACCATATTTGGCTTAGGCTGGGCCATGGCAGGGGCCTGTCCAGGTCCTATTTACACGCTCCTGGGCAATGGCTATGGAGTTATTCTGGTGGTGCTGGCAAGTGCCCTGTTGGGTACGTTTACCTATGGACTTTTACGAAACAGATTGCCTCATTAGTGCTAAGTAAAGGCTAAATTGAAAAGTAAGCGCCTTACTTCCAGTTCAGTTGCTGGCGCGAAAATCCCGCTCGTGCCCCTGCTTGTTTTCTTTATTCCTCAAAACTGGCTTGACTTAACACTAGGAGGCTTTTCTCTTTTCCGGTGAAAATATTCTTTAAATTTTACTTCCATGATAAAAGACTTTTTCAGGCTTATTTACAGTCTGCTGGCCCTTATAGTGGTGCTGATTGTCTTTATTGGTGTTATTGTAAGCATGCTGGCCAGACCCGACTGGTTTCGCTCCAAAGCTATGAGTTCCGCTCCGGCGGTTCAGGGAACAGTTCCCGTAACAGAGGCCCCCGTCAAAGAGGCTGGCTGGCTTCCGAAGAGTTTGCAAACCGATTTGCCAGCAGGGCCGGAAGGAGAGCTGGTCGCCTACGGGCATCAGCTGATATCGGAAACCAGCCAGCTGCTGGGTAAAGAAGCCTTAAAGGGCCGGGCGCTGGTAGGCAACGGCCTGACCTGTAAAAATTGTCACATCGCCTCCGGCACCCAGCCGTTTGCGGCCCCTTATGTGGGCGTGGTAAACCGCTTTCCTACCTTTCGGGGGCGGGAAGGAAGAGAAGCCAGTCTGGAAGATCGAATTAATGGCTGCATGGAACGAAGCATGAATGGCAAAGCCTTAGCCGATGACAGCAAAGAAATGAAGGCGATGCTGGCCTATATGCAGTGGTTAGGAGAAGGCGTCCCGCCCGAAACAGCTGGTAAATTCCAGGGATTTGTTGCTTTGGAAGTGCCGGGGCGGAAAGTAGATATGGTGAAAGGCAAACAGCTCTACACAGAAAAGTGCCAGCTTTGCCATGGCAACGAAGGAAAAGGGCAGCAAGCTCCCGGTGGGAAAACCTATTTGTACCCGCCGCTGTGGGGCCCCAACAGCTATAACCACGGGGCCGGCATGAACCGGGTAATTACCGCCGCCCGCTTTATTAAAGGCAATATGCCGTTTGGGGCTACCTACGAAACCGCCCAGCTTACCGATGAAGAAGCTTATGATGTTGCCGGATACATCAACTCTCACACCCGGCCAGTTAAGCCAGGCGTGGAAAAAGACTACCCGGACCTGACCAAGAAACCCATTGATTCACCCTATGGACCTTATGCCGACCCTTTTCCGCAGGAACAGCACCAGTTCGGACCTTTTCAGCCAATAAAAGCTTATTACGACAGCCTGAAAGCCAGCGGTGCACAGGCCCGCAGAAATTAAAAGCCAGTAGGTAAAATCTGTTAGCGGCTGTCTGAATTTATTTTTGATTTCGAAAGGTTGGTATCCGTCATGGAATGATAGGGCGAAGTCAAGGCTAGTGCTAAGTCAAAGCTAAATTGAAGGCTAAGCACCTTACTTCCAGTCCAGTTGCTGGCGCAATTGTCCCGCTCGTGCCCCTGCTTGGTTTCTTTACCCCTCAAAACCGGATTTACTTAACATTAGGGCTATTTTGCCGAATTTCTCTTGAAAGAAAAAATGCTTTACACAGCCAACAGATTCATGACACGAATTTTAAAACTCCTTTTAGGCACACTTTTTACCCTGGCTTTGCTGGCTCCTGCAGCAATTGCCCAGAAACAGGCAAAACTGAGCCAACTCTGGAAAGAGACCACCCTTAAAGGGCAGCTGCGCAACTACTGGATGGGCACCATTAACCAGGACAGCTTAAAAGATTTTAGTGCAGCTGCCTTAGGCGGCAGGCTGTTACTGACTAGCGGTAAGTACAAAGGCTTATCTATCAGACTGGCTGGGTATTCTTCGCTGAATTTAGGCTTATCAGAGTTGGAAAAAACAGACCCTTATACCAATAAGCTTAGTCGCTACGAACTGGGCCTGTTTGATGTCACAAACCCTTCCCAGGATTTCATTGCCCTGCTGGGCGAAGCCTATGTAAAATGGGAACACCCCCAACAGGAAGTAACCCTTGGGCGCATGCTATTCAAATCGCCTATGCTTAATCCGCAGGATGGCCGTATGATTCCGACCCTCCTTCAGGGGCTATGGTATCAGCATAAAGGCCTTTCTAAATGGAAGTTCGGCTTGGGGTACTTCAATGCCATAGCCCCCCGCTCTACCTCCCGTTGGTATAAGGTAGAGAATTCCGTTGGCCAGTATCCGCAGGGCGCTGGACCCTATGGGCCTGGCAATTACCTGGGAAACATCAGTTCTCCCGGCCTGGCAGTAGGTAATATTAGTTGGCAGCCGGCTTCCGCATTCAGCCTCAGAACCTGGAACTATGCCTTCCTGAATGTTTCCAACACTTTTTATACCGATGCCCGCTGGAACTACTCCCTGGCGGAAGAAGGCGGTAAGTTCAGCACCGAAATCCAGTATATTTACCAGCAGGCCCTGGGCCGGGGAGGCAATGATGACCCTACTTTAAGTTACTTTCCGGAAGACATGCGAACCCATATGGTGGGCTTTAAAACCAGCTATGAACGCCCCCCGCTGGAACTTTCCTTTGCCTATACCCGTATTTTCGGAGCCGGACAATTACTTTTCCCGCGCGAATGGGGCCGCGATGCCTTATTTACCTTTCAGAAGCGGGAACGGCAGGAAGGTTTTGGCGATACCCACGCCTTTTTGCTGCAGGCCCGGCTAAAAAACGGGAAAAGTTGGCTAATGGAAGCAGGTGCCGGTTACTACAAACATCCAGAGGCAAGCAATCGAAGGCTTAACAAATATGCGCAACCCTCTTATTACCAGGTAAACCTCGACCTTTTGTATACTCCACAGGCAGCGGCATTAAAAAACCTGGACGCAGTGTTTTTAATCGCTTATAAAATTGGAGAACAAACTGCCTACGACGATGCCAACTGGGTAATTAACAAGGTAAACATGGCCGTTTTCAACCTGATACTGAACTACAACTTTACCCTCAGGGAAAGTCACTAAACAACCCACAAAGCTTAAATTTCCCCCGCAGGCATGGCTGTTTTAAATTTAAAAATTTAAAACAGCCTTTAAAGAAGAACACGTTCCTCTTTCCTTTTTACTGGGCCTGACAGGAAAGCTGGAGATAAAGCCCCTCTTCTCCTTTGTAGCTTTTTTAAAAGGGCAGCATTGCCCTAAAGCAACCATACAGCCGGCTACCATCAGTATACAGCCTGCCCGAAGCAGGTTCATACCAAAAAAAAGGACCTGCACATCACATGTGGTGAAATATCATTGCTGCAAGCCTGGCTGCATATCCTGGTATGTCCGCTTAAACTGCTTTTTGCCGCTTCATCCAGGAAGTCGACAAAATTCTGAACTTCAAGATCGTAAGCCTTGGGTTCGGCACAACAATTTTCCTTCGGGGCTTACCAGGGTATAATAGGGTTGTGCATTGGCATTTAATTTCTGGATCATGAAATCCAGGTTCTGCTTGCCAATGGTTTTCTTCAGCTTTCCATCGTAAGCACTAATGTACCATTCGTCCTGCGGCACTTCCGATTTTTCATCCACATACAAAGCCACCACCACATAATCTTCGCTCAGGCGGCTTCAGCACTGCCGGATCGCTCCAAACATTGGCCTCCATTTCGCGGCAGTTTACACAGCCATGGCCGGTAAAATCGATAAAGAGCGGCTTATTTTGTGCTTTCGAGCGCAGGCCAGTGCCTGTTCATAATCGAAATAGCCCTGATAGCCATGCGGCAGGTGCAGCATTTCGGCATACTTGGGCTCTTCGCAGTCGGCCGGCAATCTGGTCTTCCTCTTCCTGCTTTAGCATGGCTACCAGGTTAAAATCGTGGGTGCTCATAGGCGGCAGGTAACCCGCCAGGGCTTTTAGCGGAGCGCCCACCAGGCCGGGAATAAGGTATACCACAAAGCCAAAGGTAGCCACAGCCATCAGCAGCCGGCCAACGGATATTTTTTCGATCGGGCTGTCGTTTGGCAGCCGGATTTTGCCCAGCAGGTAAAAGCCCATCAGGCTAAAGATCACAATCCAGAGGGCCAGGTAAATTTCACGGTCGAGCAGGCCCCAGTGGTATACCTGGTCGGCTATGCTCAGGAACTTTAAGGCCAGCGCCAGCTCTAAAAAGCCCAGCACCACTTTTACCGTATTCAGCCAGCCCCCGCTTTTGGGCAGGGAACTCAACCAGCCCGGAAAAATGGCAAAAAGGGTAAAAGGAAGCGCAAAAGCCAGCAGAAAAACCCAGCATGCCTACTACCGGCGTAATGGCTTCGCCATTGGCGGCCCCAATCAATATAGTGCCTACAATAGGGCCGGTACAGCTAAAGCCTACCAGCACCAGGGTAAAAGCCATGAAGAAAATGCCCACATAGCCTCCTTTATCGGCCTGGCGGTCGATGCTATTCACAAAATTGCTGGGCAGGGTAATCTCGAACAGCCGAAAGAAAGAAAGGGCGAAAACGATAAAGATGACAAAGAAAAACAGGTTGGGAATCCAGTGGGTGCTGAGCCAGTTGGCAAATTCGGCCCCGAAAATCAGGGCAAATACGGTACCGATTAGGGTGTAAATCACCATAATGGAAATACCGTAAATGAGCGCCTGCACAATGCCTTTTTTGCCGGTCTGCCGGAAGTGCGGGTAAAGTAAGTTACCGTCATGGGAATCATCGGAAACACACAGGGAGTAAGCAGGGCCGTAAGGCCGGCCCCGAACGAAAGCAGGAAAAAGCCAAGCCAGCTGCTCCAGCTGCCTTCCTGGGGCTTTTGGGCTGCAAAAGAACCTTCAAAAGGCTCCAGCGTCAGCAGCGGCACGCTTTCTGCCCCACCGGACCCCTCGTTTAAGACAGTAGGCTGGAACGCTGCCTTTTCGCCTTTCCGGCTTTCTTTGGCCTGCCTCCGCTCCTGCTTTCCTGCCGCCTTTGCTTCCTGCATAATCGGCCCTCCCTGCCGGAAGTTAAAGTCCGACTCAAAGGGAATGCACTGCCCGCTCTCATCCGAGCAAACCTGGTAGCTGATGGTTCCGCTGAAAACAGGCTTCTCCTTCAGCAGCCGCACCCGCTGCCGGAATTCGGCCGTATCTGTAAAATAGGTAATTTCCCCCTGCCAGAGTGAATCATATTTTTTATGCTGCCCAACCGGCTGAAGCTCCCCGGCCAATTCATATGTTTCGTTTTCCTCAAAGCGGAATTCCGTCAGCATAGGGCCCAAATCAGGGTCAAAGTCATTGGCATACATATACCAGCCCGATGGCACCGCAGCTTTGAAGCTGAGTACGGTTTCTTTTACGTTTGGCTTGCTAATGGATACCTTCCATGCCGGTGCCTGCTGCATTTGGGCAAAAAGAGGCATTGCAAACAGCAGCATATTAAGGAACAAAAAGAGCTTTTTTAATTTCATGGATTAAATTTTTTTAAGGATCCAGGCGCAAGGGGAGGATTATCTCTCCCGGATAACCCAAAAATTGCAGCCTGTTCTGTTAAAAGCAGGAGAGGGTTACTCCCCCCTCCTGCCGGAAAATGGTGAATTATTGCTGTTGGGCCCGCAGGAATTTCTTAAACTCCGGCGTATTATAATCTGCCATACCGGTATGGGTTAGGGCCAGCTCGCCTTTGGCATTAATAATGAAGGTGGTAGGAATACTCTGGCTGTAGTACATTTGGGGAATACCACCATCGGCCTGGTATACTTCAAAATCAAAGCCTTTTTTTTCTTTAAAGCGTTTGGCTTTTTCAAAATCCTGGTCAACGGACAGCATCAGAAATACTACCTCTTCTTCATTTACCTCATTATAAAGAGCATTAATACCGGGCATTTCTGCCACACAGGGGGGGCACCAGGTAGCCCAAAGATTGATGAAAATCACCTTCCCCCTGAATTGCTCCATGCTAACTTTTTCTCCCTTGGCGTTTACCAGCCGCAGGCTAAAATCTGCTTTCGGATTGGCAGCCACTTTGGCACTGGCTGCTTTTTTTTCCGTATCCGGGTTCATAATGCCGGTTTCCAGCACGCCCCGCTGAATAAAACCAAATACTTCGGTATGTAAGCCTGTTAAGAATAGGGTGAGAAACAAGCCGCCAAAAACACTATATTCTATTAATTTTTTTTTCATTTGCTTATTCATTCTTTTTATTATTTATAGTTCAATCATTAAATAACCATCTTTTTCCAGCTCAAATGCGTGCATCAGTCCATTGGGCACCACGCTTACTTCCGGAGCCAGTAAGTCGGCTTTTACACCAAATTTTTCCAGGGAAATACCGCAGGCCTGTACCTGCACGCCCAGGCGGGAGGCTTCCTCCAGTGTGGCCTTCAGCGGCCCGTTCTGCTGTAGCTGTTCTATTTCCCTGCCACAAACAATAATCTCAAAGCGGCCCATCCGAAAGCGGGGGTTCTCCTGTATTTCCCTGGCGGTGCGAACAGCCACTCTCAAATGGTTGCCCTTGCGCAACAGGATAGCGAAATTGTCCTTTGATTCCGCACTTTCCGCCTGCTGAGTCGTTTCAGCGACTGTTTTATTTTGCTGAAACAAAAAGCCGGTAGCGGCCACACAAACCGTAACTAAGCCCAGGATAAGCAGGGCTGTTTTAATATTTATTTTCATGTTTTTAATTATTTAAGGTTAACATTTACGAACAGCGTAGCGCAGGCCGGCCTGCAATGTATAGCCGGCTGCCGGGTGCACCATAAAGAAAAGCAGGCCGCCAGCTATGGCGATGTTCTTGAACAGGGGGCCAAGCGTAGCCAGGCTTCCCGTTTGCACAATAAGAGTTATGGGAAGCAGGCTGGCCAGCAGGCCAATAGCCGCCAGGCGGGTTAGAAAGCCTGCTGCCAGGGAAATGCCGCCCATAAGCATTGCCCCACCCGAGATTAAAATCAGGTAATGCGGGTCACCAAATACATGGGCTGTTTCCGCGAAAGGCGCCTGCTGTAGCTTTTGGTATACAAAGGCGGTCCGGAGCAGGTGATTGGCACCTGCCACTATAAAGATAAGGCTTAGCATTATCCGGAACAGGGTTATGCTAAACCTGCTAATAAATTGATTTGTCATTTTTCTTTCTGTTTATAGGTATGGCTCCGCTGCAGGCAATAACAAACTGCCCGGCAGAAGCCAGCAAACAATTTTTAACAGAAAGAAGCTCTTGGAGGGTCAGGATCTAACTCCTGAAACAGCAGGGTATATAAGGAATGGGTAAAAAATACAAAGGCTATTTCCTGCTGTTCAGCAGGGGCAAAGGCATGCGCCAAAGCCGGCGGCACCAGGGTCGTGGGCGAGCCGCAAAGAAAAGGCTGTGCTGCCTGAGGGACAGCGGCTACCCGATCTTCAGCAGCCGTAAAATAAAGCTGTAAAGGCTTATGAGATGTTTTTGCCGACACTGCATAGCTTCTTTTGCATTCCTTTTTAAGCTTTCCGCCGGTAAGCTGCGCCAGGCCTTCGGCAGGCAGGGCAGGCACCAGCAGGGCTATTAAATAGCCCATGAGAAAAAGGTTCGCTATGGCAGATTTAAAGTTTAGCATTACAACAAGCCAGGCCGAACACCGGGCGGGCGCTGTTTTCTTATTTATTTTTTTAACGGAAGTTGGGTAAAAATAATATTACACAACCATTTTTTTATAGCAAAAAGCATTCCGTCTTAAGCCAGACATATTAAAAATGATACTTTCTCCTATTTTCATGCTGGTATAATTAATAGTTAAGCAAATGGGTAAAGTGAACCTTCTCCTGTTTCGCTTGCGGCCCAACCTGCAAAAATACCAGCTAACAAATATATTCAACTATTTCCTCCCTGAGAAAAGAAACACAAGAAAGCGGCACCCGCATGTTTTCTTGTGCACCCGGGTACCGTTTTATTTCAGAAAACTACCAGTTTCGCCGATTCCTTTCAGGCCGGTTTGCTCCTTTCATTCTTTCGGGTCGGTTTCCCTGCTTCATCTTTGCCGGTCCCTCGCCTCTTTTCATTCTTTCGGGTCTATTCTCCCGCTTCATGCGCGCTTGATTCCTTTTCTCCATTCTGGCCATCAGGCGGGCTTCTGTTCTGAAACGCCTGCCTTCCCTATCCAGGCACTGGCCGTCGCGCAACTTCCTTTGCTTTCCGTTGGCAAGCCGGTAAGTGCCATTTGGGTTTACCATGGTGCCATTTTGCAGCCTGAGTGGTTCGTGCAACTGTTTCCACTCCTGATTCCTCAACTGATACATGTGCCCATCTTTAAAAACCAGGTGTTCCTGCAGCCGGCTTTGCGCCCGGGCCTGCCTCTGCTCCTGGGCGCTGGTTGGCAGCGAAACAACTACCAGCATAAGCGCCATCCAAAATAACATTAACTTTTTCATCACTTCCCATAATAAATTAATCACCTAAAGCTCCGCTTTTTACTCTTAAACTTCAGTGATAAATGTCACACGCGCGGAAAATTCTAATCGTCGGCGACACCTGCTCTTTTCCATTAGCTCCTTAGCCCGCTCACCGACACAAACTTCTTTGGGTCCTCAGCTCCAAGCTAAAGTTCCTTCGCTTCTCCCCCACCTACCAGGATGCTTTAGTTAATGAAGAGCTGGAAAAGAGAAATTCCTATTTTGTGAACAGGAAAAACTTCCTTTACGTGAGGTGTTGCTGAATTTTAAGCAAACCTTAAGATTTGCGTTAGACGATTGTAAGCTTCCTTGTCGTTTTTGCAGGTAAAGAGAAACTATTTCTTAAGTAAAGGTCTTAAGGAAGAGGAAATCTTCCTGCTCAGCAGGAGGCAACTTTTCTGTTGGGATTTCCACATCGGACACATAAACCTGAAATTAAAATGAGAACACTCCTAGTGTTAAGCTTTCTATTCTTATGTTTTATCCCTTCCCTTCAGGCCCAGGAGTGGAAAACTAATTTTGCAGAAGCAAAAGCCCTGGCGGCTAAAGAAGATAAGCCCATTGTGCTGGTATTCCAGGGTTCCGACTGGTGTGCTCCCTGTATTAAACTGGAGCGGGAGGTATTCAGCACCGAAGAGTTCAGGAACTACGCCAAAGACCATTATGTACTGCTGAAAGCCGACTTTCCCCGCAAAAAACAAAATGCTTTACCTCCCGAGCAGGAGGCGCACAACAAGGCGCTGGCCGAAAAATATAATACCGGAGGCTATTTTCCCCTGGTGGTGGTGCTGGATAAGGAAGGAAAAGTTTTAGGGGAAACCGGCTATAAAAAAGTAAGCCCCCGGGAATATATTAACCTCTTAAACGCATTCTAAACCACTTTGAAAAAGCTTTTCCTAATCGGATGGGCCCTGCTGTTTTTGGAAACCGCAGGGCAGGCGCAGCAAATAGGGCAGCAAACGCTGAAACTAATGGGGAGCCGCTTCGATTTTACTGTGGTAGCGCCAGACTCTAATAAAGCCAATGCTTATATTGGGCAGGCCATTGGCGAAATACAACGAATCGAAAAGTTGATTTCCTCCTGGGACCCTACTTCCCAAACTTCGGCTATTAACCGAAATGCAGGCATCCAGCCGGTAAAGGTAGATCTGGAATTGTACCGCTTGATAGAACGGTCTAAAGGAATTTCCACACTAACAGACGGCGCTTTTGATATCAGCTATGCCTCGATGGATCCTATCTGGAAGTTTGATGGCAGCATGAGGCAAATGCCCGCCGAGGAGGAGGTGAAAGCCGCGGTAGCCAAAGTAGGATATCAGCATATCGTCCTAAATCCAAAAGACACCAGCGTTTACCTCCCCGTCGGCGGTATGAAAATCGGTTTTGGTGCAATTGGCAAAGGCTATGCCGCCGACCAGGCCAAAGCACTCCTGCAAGCCCGGGGGGCCCCGGCTGGGATTATCAATGCCTCCGGCGATATGAATACCTGGGGAACGCAGCCCAATGGGCAGGCCTGGAAAGTGGCCATTGTCAATCCTTTAAACAAAAATAAAGTGTTTGCCCTTATGCCTATTAGCAACGGTGCGGTGGTTACCTCCGGCAATTATGAAAAGTATGTACTATTCAATGGCAAGCGCTATACGCATATTATCGATCCTCGTACGGGCTATCCCTCGAGCGGGATAATCAGTGCCACCGTTTTTGCGCCCAAAGCCGAGCTGGCCGATGCGCTGGCTACTTCCATTTTTGTTATGGGACTGGAGGCAGGGATTGACCGGATTAACCAGCTGCCCAACATTGAATGCATCCTGATTGATGAGCAAGGCAAGGTCCATACCTCCAGAAACATTCAAATAGAAAATGTACCATGAAAAAACTTGTTTTATTTATTTTCTCATGCCTTTGCTTTAGCTCCTGTGTAGCAGTTAAAGAATATGAAAAAGTGAACATTAACGACCCCGATATGGCGCTTAACTCCCGGCCTTCAGAAGGCTTTGAAACTACTTTTCATTCCTACCGCGAAGCTGCGGCAGGGGCTAACGGCGGAAAAACAGGAGGTGGTTGTGGATGTAATTAATAGGCCGGCAAAATTTTTCTTTAGCCTTTTCCTTCTAAGCTTTACTGTGCTGCAGGTCCAGGCCCAGGATTCCACGAAGGTTTACAAAAAGCGGGTACTGGAAAGTGCCGAAATAGATATCCTCAGCAGCTATTATACGCAGGATGGGAGCCATGCCGCTGTAACGGGAGGCAGAGGCACAGAAAAGCTCAGCGATTTTTCACCTACCCTGGTAGTATCGGTTCCTTTAAATGAAGACGATGTTTTATCCATCAACACCGGAATTTCGGCCTACAGCTCTGCTTCGTCCAGCAACATCAATCCCTTTGATGGCCAGGCTACAGCCGATGCGTTTCAGGCCTCTTCCGGAGCCTCCTCCAGCGATGTGTGGTGGAACCTGAATGGTACCTACACCCACAGCTCCGACGACAGGAACAGAATCTGGTCGGCCAATGCATCGGTAGCCACCGAATACGACTACCTTTCTATGGGCTTAGGAGGGGCTTATGCCTGGCTGTTCAATGAAAAAAATACCGAATTAAGTGTAAAGGCCAATGTGTTCCTGGATACCTGGAGTACGATTTATCCTATAGAGCTTCGCCCCTTTGCACCGGGAGGAAACGGCTTACAAAATAGCCTGTTCAAGCGCTATGCGCTTAGCGAAAATGCAGATTACAGCCCTTCTTTTACCCCATTCGATAATAAAAGCCGCAATTCATTCTCCATAGGCCTGGGATTTTCTCAAATCCTTTCTGAAAATTTGCAGACTTCCCTGGAATTGGACCTGGTTCAGCAGCAGGGCCTCCTCTCCACTCCTTTTCAACGGGTATATTTCCAGGATGTGGAAGATGTCTTTATCGGCGATTTTCAGCTAGCCGACAATATTGAAAGGCTTCCTGAAACCCGCTTTAAGGTAGCCCTGGGTGGTAGGCTCAACTATTTTGCAAATGCCCGGGTGGTGGTGCGCACTTTTTACCGCTACTATTTCGATGACTGGGGCATTGGCTCCCACACGGCTAAAATAGAAGTACCTGTAAAAATAAGCGACCGCTTTACCCTTTATCCCTCCTACCGCTTCTACAACCAAACGGGCGCTGACTATTTTGCGCCCTACGAGCAGCACCTTTCCAGCGAAGGTTTTTATACTTCTGATTATGATTTGTCGCAGTTCAATGCCAACCAGTATGGCTTTGGCATCAGCTATACCGATATTTTTACACGTCTCCACCTCTGGTCTTTCGGCCTGAAAAATATTGACCTACGGTACCTGCTGTACCAGCGGAACATCGGTTTTACCGCAAATACAGTCTCGGCAGGTCTTAAATTTGTGCTGGAATAAAGCCCCTGAAGCCCAGAAGCATCTTTGTTTATACTGGCTGAAAGGAGGTTCTTCTCCTAAGGCCAAGCCAAAATTCAGTGCGGGAAACGGATTTAATTGCTTTAGAACCTGTAGTGCCTCTCTTTTTGTTATATTTTCAAAGGAAGCTCCTAAACATTTTAAGCTAATTTTAAGAAAGGCTTAACGAGTTTATAAATTGTTTGGATCATTTTTGTATTATGAGAATTCTGGTAGTGGAAGACGAACCCGGCATTGCCAACTTTCTCCAGCAGGGGCTGGAAGAGGAGTCTTTTGCCGTAGATATTGCCGGGGAAGGAATGAAAGGGTTAGAGCTGGCCTTATCCGGTGCATATAACCTGCTGCTGCTGGACTGGATGGTGCCCGGCCTGAGTGGCATCGAAATTTGCCGGCAGTTCCGGAAGTCCTACCCCGAAACGCCCGTCATTTTTCTCACTGCCAAAGATACTGTACAGGAAACGGTTTTCGGCCTGCAGGCAGGAGCCAATGATTTTATTAAAAAGCCCTTTCATTTCGAAGAGCTCCTGGAAAGAATCCGGGTGCAGCTACGGCCTAAAAGCGGGGAGCATGAGCAGTTTCAGCTGGGCAACATCAGCCTGGATGTAGGAAGGCACCAGGTTTTTAAAGATGGACAGGAAGTTCCGTTAACTCAAAAAGAATTTGCCCTGCTGGAATACCTGATACGGAATAAAGGAAAAGTATGCCGCAGAACCCGTATTATTGAAAGTGTGTGGGACATCCATTTTGAATATAATACTGGGGTAATCGATGTGTATATCAATGCCCTCAGGAAAAAGCTGAACCTGTCAGGCAAGGAAAACTATATTCAAACCATTCGGGGAGTGGGTTATATTGCCAAAGACCTATGAATCTTACCTTTAGAAACCGGATTTCCCTTTTTTACCTGCTGGCAACCGCCCTTATGATGGCGCTGGTATACAGCCTGATATTTTTTATCGTTAAAGGCACCCTGTACCACCATCTGGACGATGATTTAACCTTTGAGGCGAGCAAGCATGTTAATGAAGTTAATGTTACGCCGGAAGGGCACATCAGCTTTCTTTATAAGGAAGAACTGGAAGAACGGGAGCATCGCGAAGCAGAGGTAAACCCGGTATTTGTGCAGGTAATTAATAAGAGCGGGCAGTTTATGGATAAAACGCCTAATCTTAAAGAGCAGGAACTCCTTTTTTTAGAGAGTAGAGTTTCCGGAATCCCTTTTGATGCTAATTTAAATACGCGCATAATTCGGCAGGTTCAGGTCCCCATCAAGAAAAACGGAGAAATACAGGGCTATATTCTGGCCGCCATGTCGCAGGAAACTGTAAAAATGGTTATCCAAAACCTCCGGCATGTGCTGCTCCTCTCCTATCCCCTCTTGCTGATTGCCCTGTTTTTCGTTTCGCGCTATTTAGCCGGTAAAAACATTCTGCCCATTAAAAACATTACCGAAACCACCAACCGAATCACCAAAAACAACTTCAATGAAAGAGTAAGGCTGCCTATTCATCAGGATGAGTTGTATGCGCTTTCCTCTTCTATTAACAGTTTACTAGGCCGGATAGAAACGGCCATTCAAAGGGAACGACAGTTTACTTCCGATGCCTCCCACGAACTCCGGACGCCTTTATCTTCTTTAAGGGGCACACTGGAAGTGCTGATTCGCAGGCCCAGGTCCCAGGCGGAATACGAGCAAAAAATCAAATACAGCCTCACTGAAATAGACCGGATGACGGCGCTCCTGGAACAGCTCCTGCTCCTGGCCCGCTTTGATGCCAGCCAGGGAGCAGGCAACAACCCGCCTGCCTCTCTTATAAGCCTGATAGATGAGGTGCTTTCCAGATACAGCAAAGAAATCCTGCAAAAGAAAATGAAGGTCCACGTCCAAAGCTGCAGTTCGGAAAAAGCGGAGGTACCCCGGTATTATGCCAACCTGGTTCTGGACAATATCATCCAGAATGCCATTAAATATTCCGCTTGCGAAAGTCATTTATATATTTCCATTGGCCTGGAGGGCGAGCGGATTATCTGTACAGTGAAGGATGAAGGAATTGGCATCAGAAAAGAAGACCTGGGACAGCTCTATCAGCCTTTATTTCGCTCCGGTGCCCTGGAGCATAAACACATTGGTGGCAGCGGTCTTGGCCTGTCCATTGCCCAGAAGGCGGCAGCAGCCATACAGGCCGAACTGGCTGTAGCAAGCGAATTAGGGCAGGGAACAACTTTTACTATTGTTTTTAAGCAAATCTTAAGCAAAGCCTAGGCCTGGCTTTAGAATGCCCTTTTACCTTTGGGTCAGGATAAAACTTTAACGCCTGCCCCATGTTAGAACAGATCATCCAGTACAGCCTGCAGCACAAACTAATCGTTTTCCTGTTTACCTTCGGGATTATCGGGTTTGGGCTCTACTCCCTGCAAAACATCCCGATTGGAGCCGTACCCGATGTTACCAATAACCAGGTACAGGTAATTACCACCTCCCGCAATCTGGCTACGGAAGATGTGGAAAAATTTCTTACCTACCCCGTAGAGCTGGAAATGGCTAACCTGCCCGGGGTAAAGGAAATCCGCTCGGTATCGAAATTTGGCTTTCGGTGGTCACCGTGGTGTTTGACGATGATATTGGGCACCTACCTTCCACGCCAGCTCATTGCCGAAAAAATAAAAAGTGCCGAGGAAAAAATACCGGCAGGCTTTGGCCAACCTTTTATGGGCCCCATTTCTACCGGCCTGGGGGAAATTTACCAGTATATTCTTGAGGTAGACTCCGCTTATAAAGAGCAGTATTCCATTACCGATCTGCGCACCATCCAGGACTGGATCGTAAGGAGGCAGCTTTCGGGCATTCCCGGGGTGGTGGAAGTAAACACCTGGGGCGGCTACCTGAAGCAATACGAGGTGGCCCTGAATCCGGAACGCCTGCGGGCCATGAACCTTTCTGTTGTGGAAGTTTTCAATGCGCTGGAGAAAAACAACAGTGTGGCCGGCGGGGGCTATATTGAAAAATCCAACGAAACCTATTTTATCCGGGGCGAAGGTCTGGTCAGCTTCCCTGGAGGATATAGAAAACATTGTGGTTGATACACCGGGACGGGACCCCATTTACATTAAAGATGTGGCGGAGGTAGGGTTTGGTCATGCCACCCGTTTTGGGGCCATTACCGGCAACGGAGAAGGCGAAAAGGTGCTGGGGCAGGTGATGATGCTCAAAGATGCCAATTCCAAAGCAGTAATTGAAGCTGTAAAAGACAGGGTGGCCGAAATCCAGGGCACTCTCCCGCCGGGCATCCACATCAACGCCTTTCTGGAACGAAGTGAACTGATCGGCAAAACCACCTTCACCATTGCCGAAAACCTGATTCTGGGCTGTCTGATTGTGATTTTTGTGGTGGTACTGCTGCTGGGCAATCTCCGCTCGGGCCTGGTGGTGGCCTCGGTTATCCCGCTCTGCCTGCTTTTTGCCCTTTCGCCTGATGTATCTTTTTGGCGTCGATGCCAACCTGATGAGCCTGGGAGCCATCGACTTTGGGATTATCATTGACGGAGCCGTGATTATTGTGGAATTCATCGCCTACCGGATTACCAGCGAACAGGCACCAACTGCTCCGCCTGCCGGCCGAGGAAAGGCGCCGCATGATGGATAAAATCACCTTCCAGGGCGCTACCAAAATGATGCACTCGGCGGTTTTCGGGCAGCTGATCATCATTATCGTATTTATTCCTATTCTTTCCCTGGTAAATGTGGAAGGAAAAATGTTCCGCCCCATGGCCCTGGTGTTTTGCTTTGCCCTGCTGGGGGCCATGCTGCTCTGCTTTACCTATGTACCGGTAATGGCTTCCCTTTTTCTAAAGCCCTCCGACCCTGAAAAAAAGAACCATTTCCACCCGGCTGATCCTGTTCCTGGAAGCGCAGTACCAGCCTACGATTGCCTGGGCGCTGCGCAAAAAAGCCTGGGTGCTGAGCGGTGGCCCTTGCTGCCTGTTAGTGCTGGTGGGCCTGCTATTTAGCAGCATGGGCGGAGAATTTGTACCTACCCTCGATGAGGGAGATTTTGTTATTCAGCCCGTGCTGAAAACCGGCACCTCGCTAAGCAAAACCATCGAAACCACTACCCGCATGGAAAAAATTCTGAAGGAATTTCCGGAAGTAGAGCAGGTGGTGAGCCGCATTGGCGCAGCCGAAGTACCTACCGACCCCATGTCGATGGAAGAAAGCGATTGATCATTAAACTAAAGCCGAAAAGCGAATGGGTATCGGCCGAAACTAAGGATGAGCTGGCGAATAAATTTAAAGCCGCACTTTCCGAAATTCCGGGTATTGAATATGAATTTACCCAACCCATCGAAATGCGTTTTAATGAGCTTATTACCGGCGTGCGGGCCGACCTGGCCATCAAAATATTTGGAGAAGACCTGGACATCCTCTACAAAAAGGCCCTGGAGATTCAGAAGGCCATACAAGGATGTGGAAGGGGCCGCCGACATAACCGTGGAAAAAGTGGCCGGGCTGCCCGCAGATGGCGGTGAAGTACGACCGGCAGAAAATTGCCAAATACGGGCTCAATATTGATGAGCTGAACCAGTCTGATTACCATGGGCTTTGCCGGCAGCACTGCCGGAACCATATTTGAAGGAGAAAAACAATTTGACCTGGTGGTGCGCTTTGACAAAGAACACCGGCAGGATATTGACAACATCGAAACGGCCTCTATACTGCTGCCCAATGGCAACAAGCTTCCGCTTAGGGAATTTGCCAGCATTTCAGCTATACCAAAGGGCCCGGCGAAAATATCGCGCGATAATACCAAGCGCCGCATAGTGGTAGGCGTAAACGTGCGGAACCGCGACCTGGAATCGGTGGTAACAGGATGTGCAGAAAATTGTAGAACAGCGAAATCTGCTCTTCCGCCCGGCTATAGCATCACCTATGGCGGACAGTTCGAGAACCTGCGCACGGCCAAAGAAAGGCTGATGGTGGCCGTACCCATTGCCCTGGTGCTGATTTTTGTCCTGCTGTATTTTGCCTTTAACTCAGTAAAAGAAGCCCTCATGATCTACAGTGCCATTCCGCTGGCTGCGGTGGGCGGCGTGCTGCTCTTGTACCTGCGGGGTATGCCCTTCAGCATTTCGGCAGGAGTAGGCTTTATTGCCCTTTTTGGTATTGCGGTGCTCAATGGCATTGTGCTTATTGAAGAATTTAAGGAACTGAAGGCCCGGGGAGTACACGACATCCATAAACGCATTCTGCTGGGAACCCAAAACCGTTTAAGGCCGGTATTGCTCACCGCTGCCGCTGCGGCTCTGGGCTTTTTACCCATGGCCATTTCCACCTCGGCCGGTGCCGAAGTACAGCGGCCCCTGGCCACAGTGGTGGTAGGCGGACTTATTTCTGCCACGGCGCTTACGCTGATTGTTTTACCCGTTTTGTACGCCCTGCTGGATAAAACCAGGCTGCCGGTGAAAAAAGGGGCCCGCCCGGCAGTGGTAGCCGGCATCCTCTTCCTCCTCCTTTCTTTTACCGGGCAAGCGCAAAGCCCTGCTCTTTCCCCGGAACAAGCCGTGAGGATTGCCCTGCAAAACAACCGCACCCTACAGGCAGCAACCGAAAGGGTGGAACAAAACAGGCAATTGGTAGGTACGGCCTTTAAGCTGGATAAGACCCTGATTTATTACCACTTCGACCAGAACAATATAGCCACAAACGGGCTCCCCCTCAAAGTGTGGGGCATTAGCCAGTCTTTTGAATTTCCTACTATTTACGGAGCCCGGAAAAAGGTGCTGGAGAGTGGTGCCGCTTTAGCCGCCCACCAATATGCACTGGAAGAAAAGTTGCTCAGAAAAGAAGTGCTTAAGGCATATTACCGCCTGCTGTACTGGCAAAATGTAGTAAACCGCTATGCCTACCTCGACAGCCTCTACACCCACTTTGTCCATGCCGCCAGTCGTCGCTACGAAGTGGGAGAAACAAACTACCTGGAAAAACTGACGGCCGTAAGCAAAGAGGGCGAAATAGCCCTTCAGCTCCAGCAAAGCCAGGAAAGTAAAAAGGTTTCGGAAATCCTGCTGGCCCAATGGCTGCAAAGCGACTCCCTCTTTGCCCTGCCGGAGGAGGAACTGCCCCGCCTGGCCCTACTCCCATTCGACACCCTTAGCCAGGGCCGCCTATCCTACTACCAAACGGCCCGGGAGCTGGCAAAGCGAAAAGTATCCCTTGAACAACAGCAACTCCTGCCAGACCTGCAGCTTTCCCTTTTCCAGGGAACCAACCAGGGCGACAATGCAACTCATTACAACGGCTACCAGCTAGGGGTAGCGGTTCCGCTCTGGTTTGGCAGCGCCCGGTCCAGGATTAAAGCCAGCAAAACAGAAGTGTCGATTGCGGTGAACGAATTTGAAAATTACCAGATTCAGTTAAAAGCGCATTACAAATCATTACTGGCTGAGCTCCAAAAATATGCCCAAGGGCTGCAGTACTACAAAAGCAATGGAAAGGTCCTGACTCAGGAGTTGAGCCTGCATGCAGAAAAAGCTTTTCGGAATGGAGAAATTGACTTTTTACAATTTGTTCAGCTACTGGAAAGGGCGCAATACATAGAATTAAATTATCTCGAAAATCTTCTGAAATACAACGAAACCATTCTGGAAGCCAATTACCTAACAGACTAAGGCCATGAAAAATATTATCAGGAAAATAAAAGGCAGCTTTTTCATCTGCGGACACTGGTTTCTGCTAAGCCTTGTAGCCTGCAATTCTGAACCTGCAGCCAAAGAAACCCAAACCCTGCTTGCAGCAAACCCTGCAGTAGAGGAAATTATTCGCCTTAGCGCTTCGCAGTTTCAGGGAGCGCAGATGGAATTGGGAAAAATACAAAGGCGTTCCTTTTCCCAGGCGCTCAAAACCAGCGGCATGTTGGATGTACCACCCGAAAACCGCGCTTTTATCAGTGCCTACTTTGGTGGTTATGTTAAAGAAATCAGCCTGCTGCCTGGCCAGGCGGTTAAAAAAGGGCAGCTTCTCTTTACCCTGGAAAACCCGGATTATGTGCAGGTGCAACAGGAATTTTTGGAAGCAAAAGGGCAGTTAAACTATTTAAAATCAGATTATGAACGCCAGAAAGAATTAATAAAGGAAAATATTGCCTCGCAGAAAAATTTCCTGAAAGCCGAAGCTGATTACCAGGTAACGCTGGCGCGCTTTGAATCCTTAAAAAAGAAATTAAGCCTCATGCACATAAATCCAGCTTCTATAAGCCCCCATTCCATCCAATCCACTATTGCCGTTACGGCCCCCATCAGCGGATATGTTACTTCCGTCCATGCCGTAAATGGGATGTTTCTGAATCCGGCTGTTCCAGCGCTTACCATCACCAGAATCGATAACCTGCACCTGGAGCTGAATATTTTTGAGCAGGACCTTCCGCTGGTTCATATCGGGCAGGCGGTTCGCTTCCACCTTCAAAATAATCCGGCGCAGCAATATGAGGCAGAGGTCTCTTTAATCAATAAATCAATCGAGCAGGAAAAAAGAACCGTTTCGGTTCATGCCCATTTAAAAGAAGAAGAGGAAAGGAACTACTTTACGCCGGGCATGTATGTAGAAGCTGAGATTCTTGTTTCGGCCGACACGCTCTTCTCCCTGCCGGAAGAAGCCGTGGTAGCGGTAGAAAATACTTCTTATGTACTGGAAAAACAAAATACTGCGCCGGAGAATTATACCTTCGAAAAAAAAGAAGTACAGGCAGGACCTTCTCAAAACGGCTATGTGCCAATCCTGAACCGCCAGGACTTTAATGAAGATACGGAATTTTTAACCAAAGGGGCCTTTAACCTGATTAAAGAGTGAGAATATTCGCTGTGTTAATTTAGAAGCGCCTGCAAACAATTTCTTAAACAAATAAGCTGAACAGATAGGGATTTGAACGCGCATGTTCCCCCTTTTAACTTTTCTCCCTAATTTTTAAGCAATCCGCCTGGGACGCCTGGCCGCCGCGGTTCTGCTTTTTAATTTGGTGAAGCATTAATATATCCACTTAAAGATGCTCCCACTGCTCCCGGCCCTAAGAAATAAAAGGCAGAATCAACAATTGAGTGAAGACTATCCAGAAAGTGTCTTTCGGTTTATTGTTTCATGATAAAAATCTTTTTTTTCCAAAACCAGGATCATCGCTGCGAGCCCACTTTTTTGGTACTTTTATTTGATAAATAAATTTTTTCACATCTAAAGGAAGTTATTATGAGCCTTGCATTAAAAAAGAAAAATGGAGAAATGCCCACCCTGTTTTCTGACTGGTTCAGGCCAAGTTCAATTTTTGATTCTATGTTTAGCGACATGGGCAGTCGCTTACCCAGCCGAATAGGGGTAACCATTCCTTCTGCCAATATCAAAGAAACTGACAAGGAGTACCAAATTGAGCTGGCAGCACCGGGCCTAAGGCGGCAGGATTTTCATGTGGATTTGAATAATAACCTGCTTACCATTCGTGCTGAAAAAGAAGATGAAAAAGAGGAGGAGGAAGATGACTATTCAAGAAAGGAGTATGTATATAATTCTTTCAGCCGTTCCTTTCAGCTACCGTCCAATACGGTGGCTGACAAAATTGATGCAAAATACGTAGATGGAGTACTGAGAATCCATATTCCTAAAAAAGAGATAAGTCAGCAAAAAACCAGGAAACAAATCAACGTCTCCTAAACCATAGCCAACGCTACAGGAGGGAGCCTTTCTTTTTATGCCTGCTTTCGGGCTGCAGCTGGAAAATTTAATTAAGGTCGAAAAAGGAACCATTCATCCGGCGAAATGATGAAAGTCCTGAAACAAGAGGATCTCCATCGCTGGTCGGCCAGCACATCAGCCTTATCTTTATAGATGAAAATAAACTGAAGAAGGAACTGAACACCTGGTGCATTCTATTTTTTTATCCGGAATTTTTAATTTTTTGAACTGGTCAGAAAAGGGACCCTCTTCAGGGATATTGTTAATGAAGGTACGTCAGCGGGAGGCTCATTTGAAGCATTCCAAGAATACCGAAAAAGGCGGGGAACCCCGCCTTTTCCATTCTTATCCCTTAGCTGCCAACAAAAAGTTTGATGATTAAAATCACCAGTCAGCTAAACCGGAATCATTGAAATACAGCTTGTAATCAAGCACCTTGCAAGCAGCTGCCAGCTTCCGGAATACAAAAAAGGCAGCTACTTTAAAAATTCGATTTTATGGTTAGCTGTCGTAAACGGGTGGCATACATTTATCTTATTTTACTTTTTAATCTTTTAGCATCATGAAAACTAATGTAGAATTACAAAAAGACGTTATGCATGAACTCCAATACGAGCCAGTACTGAAGTCCGCCTCCACAGAAATAGGCGTAACTGCAAAAGACGGAACCATTACCCTTGTGGGCCAGGTAGACAGCTACACCAAAAAGCTGGCTGCTGAACAGGCCGCTAAACGGGTTAAAGGGGTAAAGGTAGTCGCCCTGGACATTCAGGTGGTTTTGCCTGGCGTACATACCCACAGCGATTCAGACATTGCCCAGGCCGTCTCCCAGGCACTCAAATGGAACTCTGCCGTAGAAGAAGACCGCCTTAAGGTAAAGGTAGAAAATGGCTGGATATACCTGGAAGGAGAAGTTAACTGGTCCTACCAGAAAACCCTGGCAGAGAAATCGGTAGAGAATTTAAAAGGTATAAAAGGAGTCATTAATCGTATGACTATAGTGCCTGACAAAAAAGTTGACCAACAGCAACTTAAAAGGGAGATTAATGCTGCATTCCACAGGAACGCGACTTTAGATGCTAACACTATTACTATGGATGTTTCCGGCAACCAGGTAATCCTGCACGGCCAGGTGCGCTCCTGGGCAGAAAAAAAAGAAGCAGAACGATGTGTCTGGAAGGCTCCTGGTGTTACAGCAGTAGAAAATAGAATAGAGGTCATTCTCCCTGTCCTCTTATAACTGCCAGTGAGGATTAGCCCTGGATGGAGAAATTCAGGGCTAACGCTTAGCCTTCTCTTGCTTTTATGCAGCTGTTGGCATTGCCGGAAAGCAGGAGCGCCAGTTTTTAGCTACTATAATTTACAGCTCCTGCCTTTGATGAGATAAATTTACAATTAACCGCTACGGTCATGCTCGGATCCTTAAACCCTGAACAAATAGTGCATGTGCTCCAGTCACAGATAACTGGCCGAATTGGATGCTATTCTGAAGGTAAGGTATATATAGTGCCTATAAGCTATGCCTACCATAATAATAATATCTATGCTCACTCCAAGGAAGGAAAAAAAATTCATATGATGCGACAAAATCCATCGATATGTTTTCAAGTAGATCAGTTGGAGAATTTATCCAACTGGCGCAGTGTCATTGTATGGGGAACCTATGAAGAGCTCCGGTACCCTACTGAACAGGAAGAAGGCAGGCTGATTCTGCAACACCGTTTGAGTCCTTATGCCATCAGCGAAACGGTGCAGCCAGGTCCCCAGGAGGACCCGGAACTTCCGGAAAAGCCGCACCTAATAGAAAAGCCACAAAAACCTGTGGTTTTTCGCATCAAAATAGCGGAAAGAAGTGGCCGGTTTGAAAAGACATATACGGGGGCCCATTGGTAATTCCTTAAACACCTAAGTAGAAAATGATAAACTATTAAATTTGCACTTTTCACCCTTTTTATGTTTTATGATGGACCCTATTGTGTATGCCGATCACCTCGCTTTGAAGACTGTGGAAGACCTGGGAAACTACCTCAACCTTTTCAACAGCCAGCTGAAGCTGCGGCCGGCTCCCCATCAGAAGATCCGCGAGCCCAGGGGATCTCTTAAGCAGGTAGATATCGACCACGCTTTACAGGAGGCCGGGCTACACTACAGCTTCGATGGCTTTAATTACCATATTTTACGAAGAAATCTGTATAAATCCTCCTGACTCTTTTCTGTTTTGCTGGCATACGCCAGGGCCGTCAATGGGGGTCTTCGGCATTTTACTGTTTCGCGGGTCAATTGAGTAGCGCACTTGCCTTCCGCTCCTGTTATAATTCCAACATATACGGTAATGATGCCAAAAATAGTTGGTGGCTCTCGTCTGAAAATGGTGTTATCCCTAGATGAGCCTTATGAGGGAGGCCTTTTGTTTCATTCTGGTTGCCTATAGCTAAGAAAACCCACATTTAGCATTTATACTTTTTACACAAAGAAAAAAGCCCTTTGAACTGCTTTAGTGGGAAGGAACACTCTCTGCCCCCTCAACCCTCTTCTTAATTCCCAGCAGCATGCCGCGTTCCATGATAAAGTGGACAGGGTCCAGCAGCAGCAAACGCGCCATGCGGGTAAACGCCCCTTCCCTTCCGGCATGTGAGCGAATAATCAGGCGGATGGTGTGCGCATCGACAGGCTGCAGCACAAAGGCTCCCCAGCCCTTCAGCACCAGGTAGTGATTTTTTTCCAGCGCTGCCACCTCAAGCAGCGGAAAGTCGCCATATACTGCTTTGGAGGCGAGTCGTACCTTATCGCCTACCTTTAGCTGTTGCCATTCCGGCTTAATGCGGTCACTGTTATGCATATCGGCTGCCAGCAGATTCTCCAGAAAGGTATAGCTGTAAAAGCCCGCCCGGTTCTGCCCTATCTGCACCAGCCATGGCCATACGGCCGTGGCCGGGGCATGAATGCTAATAGCGTGGTTGGAAGCCACGTGGTCCATTAGCTCATCGCCTGGCAGCGGCTGTACCAGTTCAGCATCAGTGGTGCCCCATCGCAGGTACCATGGTCGAATAATCCGCATGGCTGCCACATAAGCAAGCAGGACCGCCGTCAGTAGCTTCAGGTTCTCCGAAGATTTCTTTTTTCTCATCATCATACTGTTAAAAATTTTCTCTTCAGCCCTTTCAACCACAGCCTAAAAAAAGCCTTTCTGCTGCCTGTTCTGCTTAAAAAGATTGGATACAGAAAGATAAGCCTTTCAGCCGGGGAAATGAATGTTCAAAGTCTTCCAGAGTGATGTTTTACATCGCCTACCACACCAGGCTGTTCAATCAACTTATCCTGTTACACCATTGCCTGTACCGCATTTTCCCACGATCCCGCTGCTGGTTTTTACTGTTAAGGTTTCACTTTATAAAAAACAGTTTGGCTTCCAGGCTTAGGAAATTAATTAAAGCAAAACCCTGGAGCTACTGGCTTATATCCGCGCGCGGCTGATATAAGCGCCCCATCCGCCTCAGCTACCTCTTCCTTTACGTTTTTTTAGTACTGACTTCGCAGGCTGCTTCCGCTGCGGAGCAACGGGCGGGACCTTCCCCCGATATTTGGAGGGTGAACCCGCGCCTATAATTATTAATAATTTTTGAAGTATTCCTGGTGCAAAACGGTCGAAGCTTTATTTCTGCAAAATTATTTCCGTGTTACAAAAAAGTATATCTTCCTAAAAATATCAGAAATAAAAATCACAAAAAATAGGCTCATAATCAATGGGATGCTTCCGCCAAACAGGTGAAACCCTTCATTTTTTGCCCCACTTAGGCTGCATTAAGCAAGATAAACGCTTAGCAACGGAATAGTAATGATAAAAGTCTGCAGAATCGGTGTTTACAATCATTCCTGCAGTACCATTATTTCAATAAATTCATGACATAGCACTATTTCAAATAAAGTCAGGATTCCTGCTTATCATTTTTCTAAGCGTATATTTTCGATGAAAATCCCGGCAAAAGCTGCCCGATACGCTGGCCTGAAAGCCAATAATCTGTTAAGGAATCCCGGATAAATTAAAGACAAATATTTTATGGAAAAGCAGTTTCAAGACAAGGTAGCCATCGTGACCGGTGGCAGTTTCGGCATCGGTCGGGCTACGGCGGTGTTGTTTGCCCGGCAGGGAGCTAAAGTGGTCGTGGTAGACTGGGTGGATAACGAAGAAACCCTGCGGGAAATCCGCGCGGTAGGCGGCGAAGCTATTTATATTAAGTGTGATGTTTCCAGCGACAGTGAGGTAAAAGCCATGATTGCCCAGACGGTGGATACTTTCGGCCGCCTGGATTATGCTTTCAATAATGCTGGTATAGAGGGGGCATCAGCCATAACTCATGAAGTAAGTGAAGAGAACTGGGACAAAGTGTTAGGCATCAACCTGAAAGGTGTCTGGCTTTGTATGAAGTACCAGCTACCCCATATGCTGCGGCAGGGAAAAGGAGCAATTGTGAACTGCTCCTCTATTGCCGGCCTGATTGGCTTCCCCAACATAGCAGCTTATACCGCTTCCAAGCATGGTATACTGGGACTAACCAAAACAGCCGCCCTGGAATATGCCAAATCCGGCATCAGGATCAATGCCGTTTGCCCGGGGGTGATTAAAACGCCGATGATCGACCGTTTCCTGGAGAAGAACCATATGAGCGAGGAAGCGATGGCCGCCGGAGAGCCTGTGGGCCGGATGGGCCGGCCGGAAGAGATTGCAGCGGCTGCCGTTTGGCTGTGTTCAGAGGCCGCTTCTTTTATAACCGGTCATGCCATGCCGGTCGATGGTGGGTGGGTTGCGCAATAAGGATGTCGCGCCCGGAACGTTTTGAAATCCAGTAATTCGTAAGATACCGGCTCCTTCAGCTTATCTGCTTCAAGCAGCTTATCTGCTTCAAGGTTCATTTTTCGGCAAGCTAAGTCACCTTGCCGGGTATTTTTACCCACCTCGCCAGGGTTTTATTTCGTGCTTTACCCGAAAGAGAAACCTGGAACAAGCACTAACAGTCGGCAAGACAGCCACATGAGCTATGGGTTTCCTCCGCGGCTACTGCTTTTGTAAAATGGGGATAAATTTCCGGACACCAGAGAAACGCCATCTTCTCAAGGAGTAATTCAGGGTGGTCCGGCAGGATACAGGTTCATGTATCAAAAATTTATTCCCGGCTTTCCCACCGCAGCGGATACCCCCGGCATACAGCTGCCGGATAGTTTCAGTAAAAATATAGTCCTACCACAGGCACAACTACCTGTTTGCAGCCAGCCTTTTTGTGCAGCTGTCGAATTGAAAAATTTTTCTTAAAGGGTCTTCTTTAAAGCCGGCTCCTGCAGGGCTTCATCGGCCCTCTTATTAAAAGCATCAGGCTGACTATCAGAATTATTTTTTCTTTTCAAAGACCGCACAATTCCCCTTTCATACCAGCAATCATCAAAGAGACTACAGGCACAACTTACAATGAAAATCATCGTTAGCCGAGATTTTTGTCATCTTAAAAGAAACTTAATAATTCTATTTTGAGATGAATAAACGATTATGCCATGGGAACACATTTAATAAGTACTACCCATTCTGTATTTAAAAAGAAAATACTGGAGGGGGCAATCCAAAAACTTCAAACATTAATTGATGACTTAAAGCAAAACATCCGTGAATTGCTGCAGAGTGAAGAAAAAGTGAATGAAGGGGAATTCGATCTTTCGCAACAAGCTTTCAACGCCGAACTATTATTCAAAGTAAATGCCCTGGCCGGTCAATTGAATTTTGCCAATGAAGAAATGCAGGTGCTCTACAGTTTGCTGCCGTTAACTGAAAAAGATCACTATAGCATACAAGAGGGCTGTGTGGTGGTAACCGATAAAAAAACATTTTTTATTTCTACCAGCATTGGGCCTTTTATTGTTTATGGAGCAAAAATATATGGCATTTCCACCCATAGCCCTTTGTATAAAGTCATGGAGGGAAAACAAAAAGATGATACTTTTTCATACAAAGCATATGAATACAAAATCCGGGAGGTTTTTTAATCTGTAAATTCCTTATTTGGGATTACAATCACTTTTGCTCCTTTCACCTGTTTTTGTTTTAAGTCCAGGATGGCTTTATTTGCCTGCCCGAAAGCATAGGTTTCCGTAGCAGGTTTGATTGGTACTTCTGCTGTCAGGGTCAGAAATTCTTCCACATTCCGTCGGGTGATATTGGCGACTGATTTAATTTCTTTTTCCATCCACAAATGATTCTTGGTACCGGATTTCCCCAAAGCCTCCTGGTTCTTTGATTCTTTTCGGATGGCATTAATCACCAGCCGCCCCCCTGTCCTAAGCTGCAAAAGCGCTCCTGTTACCATACTCCAATCCGCCGTGGTATCAATAATGGCATGTGCCTTCATGGGAGGATGTTTCGTGATATCACCAGCCCGGGTGGTACCCAGCTCCCGGTCAAAAATTTGCTCCTCAGGACTCCTTGCATAAACCTTGATTGGGGAGCCGGGATAAAGATGCCTGGCCATTTTCAAAACCAGGGGTGCGGAAGCACCAAAACCGCTAAATCCCAGGCATTGGCCATTCACCAGCCCTGCCAGCCTAAGGGAGCGATAGCCAATGGCGCCGGCACAAAGGAGCGGCGCTGCTTCGGCATCGGAAAAGCCTGGTGGTATGCGGTAGGTAAAATGCTCATCCGCCCGCATAAATTCTGCATAGCCGCCATCCCTGGTGCCCCGGAACAACAGGATAAACCGGCGGAGGTGTACGACCTTCGATTTCATCAAGCTCTGTGTGGCATGCCCCACAACAGGCAAGCCGCAGCAGTATTTCATGCTCCCGGGGAACAGGAACCGGAACCGTTTCCATTTGCAGTGGATCTGGCTCCCTGCTAAGGTCTGATACCCTTTTTATGGGCCAGGGGTTCATTCCTATCCATGAAGTAAAAAAAATTAATGCCTGATGGAGAGCTTCTTTACCAGCTGGTTGCTCACCTCATCTGCTGATATCCCGTACCCATTCAGCAGCACTCCTTTCATTCCTGTTCTTGATTCTATGGCATATACTACGGCTTCATCATCCGGATCCGACTCGCCCTCAAAACGATGGACCTCGGTAATTTCAAATTCATCCGGGGCCAGGGGGCTGGCCAGCAGGCCGGCCTGAAGACCAGCCGGCACCAGGTTAAAATCAATTGTATATCCTCTTTTTTTCAGCCCGCTGAGAGCTTCCGATATGGTCATATAATTTATCATGGCAATGAGGTTAAAAAGTACTTTCTAAAGGTACTGCAGGCGCATAGCGCAATCAATGACTTATTGCATCCGACAAGGACGATCTAAATCATCAAAAACAGGCATAGTCATCATCTTCTCCCATCGTAAATTCACTCACCTTTGTAGCGGAAAAGTTTCCCCCCAAACAGGCCATGAAATCACCCATTCTGTCGATAAATGAGCTGGACCTGTCGCCAAAAGCAGGAAAGGTTTACTGGAAAAACTGTTATCGTGAGTGGCGCGAGGAATTCATTTATTTTCTGATGGTGGATCGCTTTCATGATGACCATAAGCGCAGGCCTCTTAAGCAGGCAGGCAAAACAAAAGGGTTCGGCTCTCCTGAAGCACTCCGGAAAAATTGCGGCGGAACCATAAAAGGTATTACCAGTCACCTTGATTATATCAGGGACCTGGGCTGCACAGCCCTGTGGCTAAGCCCGGTTTTTGAAAATAATGAAGGAGCTTACCATGGCTATGCCATTCAGGACTATACCAGAATTGCCCCTGCGTTCGGGACGAAGGAAGACCTGGCCGCCCTGGTCGATGCTGCCCATGCCATGGAAATACGGGTGTTTCTGGATATTGTCCTGCACCACTCCGGCGACAACTGGAGTTATCCCGGCGATGTAGATTATTACTACTACAATGGCATGGTATTCCCTTTCGGCGACTGGCGGTATAAAAATAAGCCCGCGCCCCTTGAGTTAAGGAATGCTGAACTGTATGGGCGAAAAGGTCAGATAAGGAACTTTGACAATTACCCGGAAACCCGGGAGGGAGATTTTCTCAGTTTAAAAACATTTAAGAACGATGAATCTCCCGAGGCCCTATATGTGCAGGATATTTTAACAAAAATCCACTGCTACTGGATACGCGAAACAGATGTTGACGGCTTCCGGCTCGATGCGGTCAAACATATGGGCGAAAAAACCATCAGCCAGTTTTGTTCTCACATCAGGGAATATGCCTATAAACTGGGCAAACGTAACTTCTTTCTTTTTGGTGAACTGGTGGCACCGGAAGAAATGTATAACCATTACATCGGCCCCAAAACTTCGATCCAGGTCGAAGACAAGGCCATTTATCATGGTTTAAATTCCGTGCTGGATTTTCCGCTCTACCACGTGCTGGCCAGGGTTATTCTGGGAGAAGAAACCCCTGAAAGATTAATTGAACGCTATGAATCCCTGCGGAAGGGAGCCCTGTTACGGGGGGAGTTCGGCGAGTTTTTAGTGACTTTTATAGATAACCACGACCAGGTGGGCCAAAGCGTTAAAAAAGGTTTGGAGCTAATGCCACGGAAGCGCAGATTATTGCTGGCATTGGTTTTTTGCTTTGTGCCCTGGGCACCCCCTGCATTTATTATGGAACCGAACAGGGTTTCCAGGGAAAGGGAGAAGGCGACTGGAATATCAGAGAGGCCATGTTCGGCCTGGAAGATACCTCGACCAATACCCTGAATAAAAACAATACGATTTACCAGGAGATCGCCAGGCTTGCAAATATTAGAAAAAGCTGTCCGCCACTGAAGTTCGGCCGCATGTACATATGCCACTACTCCAATGATGGCCTTTATTTCCATTTGCCGGTTCAGCATGATTGCATGCTCGCCTTTTCAAGAATATTGTATGATGAGGAAATGCTCATTGTTTATAACAATTCTCTCAGCAATGAAGACGAAGAATATATTGCCGTTAACAGGAATTTAAACCCCGAAGGAAGCTATTTCGACTTTTGCTATGGTGCTACGGGGCAGGTTCATGTATTAAAAAATGAAAGCGGCAGCCACCACTTTATAAAGATAAAGTTAAAGCCTGCCCAATTCGTTGTATTAAAGAACATACAAAAAAAGCCTGTTTAAAGCAGAACGACTGTACTTAGACTGTTCCGGGTTGTATGTGGTAAGGGATGATTTTTCCATCTTCCATTTCGATGATGCGGCTTGTATTTTCAGCAAAACTCTGGTCGTGTGTAACAATTAAAAGGGTTTGCTGGTGTTCTTCGGCCAGCTGTTTAAAGATATCGAACACCAGCTCGCTGTTTTTTTTATCGAGGTTGCCGGTGGGCTCATCGCCCATAATAATGTGCGGGTCGTTGATTAAGGCACGGGCAATGGCTACGCGCTGTTTTTCACCTCCGGATACTTTATACGACTTTTTGGTGGCCAGGCGATCGATCCCCAACATTTTCAATCGCTCCAGGGCACGGTGTTCCACTTCCTCTTCACTGTAGCGGCCCAGCTTCAGGCCGGGCAGCATCACATTCTCCAGCACAGTAAACTCATTCAACAGGTAATGAAACTGGAAAACAAATCCAATTTTCTCATTGCGGATGCGGGCCAATATCGAATCGCTTTTCCCGGTCATGGTTTCCCCATCTATCAATAAATCCCCTTCATAATCGGTATCCATGGTGGAGAGGATATACAAGAGCGTAGATTTCCCGCAGCCTGATTTGCCAATTACCGACACAAATTCTCCTTTGGCCACGGTAAAGGTAATATCGGAGAGCACCTGCACCTTAACGGGCTCATAAAAGCTTTTGTTGATATGCCTTGCTTCCAGTATACTGTTTTGCATGCTATTTGCCTCTTATAATTTCTACGGGATCTACCTGGCTTGCTTTTCGGGCCGGAAAAAAACCTGCCAGGTAGGTTGTTATCAGGGAAAAGGAGCCACCAATAAAATAAAAAACCGGGTTATAGTTAATAGGGTACGTTTCGATGGTAGGCAGCGCAGCCGTATCAAAGGGAATGTTATCGATGATGGTGGAGAAAATAAAACCCAATAGCAGCCCTATGAGCCCACCAAAAAGGCCAATGCTCAGGGCAATTACCAGAAATACCCTGTTCACATCGCTGCCCGAAAAACCAGTGGCCTTTAAAATAGCTATGGAATCCATTTTTTCATAAATCATCATATTCAGGATATTAAATATCCCAAAACCCGCTACTATAAGGAGGGTAATTCCTACAGCATATGAAATAAGCGACCGGATAGAGCTGCCGGTATCAAACTGGGCATTGGCGGTTTGTATATCTTCCGCATCGACTTCAAACACCTCGCCATACTCCCTGGCCACCGCAGGGGCCAGCGCAATATCCTTCAGCTTTATTTGAATATCGGTTATATAATTACCCGGTTTGCCCAGCAGCTTCTGCACGGTAGCAAGGGAAGCATAGCACTGGGCCTTATCGATCTCCTGGATGCCAGACTGAAAGTAGCCTACCACCTTCAGCGAAAAGCGTTCCCCCTGCGCAGTGGTTAGCTGCACCACATCGCCTATATTGGCCACCAAAATCTCGGCCAGGCCTTTGCCAAGGATAATACTGTTGGCAACATTTTTGGCATCAATAGCAGAACCGGCCGTTACATAGTCTCTAAAGTTAAAAAGCTTGTTCTCCGCCTCTACATCTATGCCGCTGATCACCCCGGAGATATCAATGGTGCCTTCGTTGAAAAATACCTGAACCGATAATTTAGGAGCTACGCCTAGTACCCGGGGGTCTTCTGCCACTGCCTGCATGATCGGGCCACTGTTGTAAATTTCCTGTCTTGTAATGCCTGCCTTAACAGAATGAATAAAATTGTAGCCTTGTTTGAAGCCAGCAGCCATGTTAACAGCCTGGTTGGTGCTGGGCCTTATTTCATTGTAGAGTCGTACATGGGGGGTACGGTTAAGAATCAGGCCATCCAGGAGGTCGTTTAGCCCATTCATAAAACCCAGCAACGTAATAAACATGGCAATACTAAAGGTTACGCCTGCTGCCGCTACCAGGCTTTGCCGCCAGCGGGCCAGCAGCAGCGACCGGGCAATTCTTACAATAAGTTGAGTATTCATGGCGCATGTTTTACGATTACGTCCTCCTGGCTCAGGCCCTCCACGATTTCTACTTTCCGGTAGTCTTTGAGCCCGGTTTTCACCTGCACTTTCCTATTGTCTTCTAACAGTACATAAGAGTCGTCGAGCAGGTAATCCCTGGGTATGGTCAGGGCATTTTTTTTTAGCTGAATTATAATGTTGGCCTCACTGCTGAGATTGGGGAAGAGGACCGGAGGCCGTTTTACAAAGCTGGCTTCTACCACAAAAGACCTGGTTCTTTCGTTCATTGCCGGATTTATCTTGCTGATGCTGGCTTCGAAGACCTGCCCTTTATAGCTGTCCAGGTTCAGCAATACCCTTTGGCCTGTCTTAATGCGGGCAATATCATATTCATCTACCTGCAACTCCAGGATATATTCATTGGCATCGCCAATAAGCGCCACCGGAGTTTGCGGGCTAACCATCTCGCCTTTTTCTTTCAGGATACTATATACCCGCCCGTTGGTTTCACTTTTAACCGTATAGTCCTCTGCCATCAGCTGGCTAAGCTGCAGATTCTTCTTCGATTGCCTGGCAGTGAAATCCAGTTGCTTTTTTAAATCATTATAACGGAAAATTGTTGACTGCCATGCCGTAGCGGCATTTTCATAATTTAAAACGCTTTGCTCCAGCGCGACCCGGGTGCCAATGCCCCTTTTCCAGAGATTACGCTGCCTTACCATTAGCAGGGAATCATTGTGCTTTTTACTTTCGGCCAGCTCTATTGAAGCCTGGAGTTCACTGAGTTTCTCTCCATGGGTACTACCCAAAGCATATTCGGCCGCCAGTCTGGCATTTTCGGTATTTAAACGAGCCGCATCATCCACCACTTTTAAAATCGGACTGCCTTTCTGCACTTCATCCCCCTCGGTTACCATTATTTGCTGAACAGTACCACTCACCATGGGGTAAACCTGGTACTGGTTCTTACTCTTTACAGTTCCTGAAGCGTAAACCGATTCAGAAATGTCTTCTACTACAGGTTGGGTGCTTTCCGGCTTATCTTTACAGCCTGATAGTAGGAACAGCATTAGCAGCAATTGAAAAGGAAATTTCATGTCGACACAAATAATTTTTTTTTAAACTGTTTTGCGGTTCCAAACCGTATGCTAATCCATTTATATCCCGCGTTTCCGCTAATTATTCCCCTTCATAATTGAACCAAATAAGTGGGTAAACGGGCCCAATTGTTGTCTTCCCGCGCCTTTGCACCTGCTGTTTATTGCAGGGCAGTTGTGGTAAAATCACAATTTCTTCCATGGCATCTCTTCTTCTACCGCTATAAACCCTCCTTACCTCTTGCAAGCCGGGCGGTTTAATGAACATACAGATGATTAAAATCCTGGTATTTAGGGACCCCCGTCATTTACCTCCATCTCACTTTCATTTATTTTTAAACCAGGAATCAATACTATTGCCATGAAATATTTAATCTTCCTAATTCCTGTATTTCTTTACCTAATGACAGGTTGCAGCTCGAAAATACAGGTGTTTACCGATTATGACCCGGACTATGACCTTTGGAACTATTCCACTTTTGACTGGACCCAGAAAACAAATATAGAAGCCGGGAAAGACCCTATTTATTATAATGAGCTCAATGACAAGCGGGTTAAGACGGCCGTAATGCAACAACTAACAAACAGGGGCTACATCTTCACAGACATTGAACCACAATTGATGGTCCATTATCACATTATTGTAGATGAAAAAGCCTCCGTTATGCGGGAACAAGCCGGATTTTACAATGACCCCTATTGGTTTTGTATGCAAACAAGTATGCCCCAGTATAAAGAAGGAACCTTAATTCTGGATCTAATGGATGTCCAAACCAAGAAATTAATATGGCGCGGTTGGGCCGTTTCCGTCATCAATATTGGTTCCTCACCTGAGCATATCGAGCTGCTAATCGAAAAGGCAGTCACCAAAATTTTTAACAGATTTCCTGAAAACAAACAGCTTGCAAACCCTCCCAGGCAGGTGCTTAGTTATTGAAGTGGTTGGCCTGAAAGTTCCTCTTATGTGGCAGGCCTCTTTTACCCTTGTCAGCACCCTCATCCCCTGAATTCCCTTTAAAGGTAAAAAGGGACGCACGGAAAAAACATGATTAAAGTCCTGTATTTTTAATGATCCTGCTCATTCCCTATACTATGTTCTTTGTGCAACTTCAGGAACATGGCAAAAAAATGTAAATAGACTTTGAGGTACTGGAAACCTGCAGCTATGGTTTTAGCGGCTAAGCAGGAGCCTTGGTTTTACAAACCTCTGCCCCTAAATAAATAGACTTATCAATTTTTTAAAATCATATCATGAAAACGATTATTGCAACGACCGACTATTCAGAAGCAGCCGACAATGCTGTTGCCTATGCTGCTGCACTTGCAAAGTACTTTAATTCCCGGCTCATTCTTTTCAACACTTTCCATCTACCCAACCCTAGCAGCAGAATTCCATTTTCCATTCCGGATTTGGAAGGTTTGAAAGAGGAAAATATGGAACGGCTCCAAAGCATGGCACAGGAAATTGAGGAGACGTTTGGTATGAAGACCGAAAGTGTAAGCAGCGCTTCTTTTATGATGGGCGGGTTGAAAAAACTGGTCCAGGATAAACATGCTGATGTGGTTGTAATGGGTATGGGAGGCAGCTTTTTAACGCATAAATTGCTTGGGAATACCACCACCAACATTCTGAGGCAGGCGAACTTTCCGGTACTGATAATTCCTGAAAACGCTGTATTTCATGAAATTAAAAATATTCTTTTTGCCTGTGACAGCAGAAAACTGATCCTGGACACTAATCTTGGTTTATTAAAAAAACTCGTTTATGCTTTTAACGCCCACTTACAAATCCTCCAGGTGGCCAAAGAGGAAGCCTATGCTGTACCAGGTAGAAATATGCCGGAAATGGTTTCAGGGATTGAGTTAATTTTTAAAAGTGTAAAACACTCCTATCAGCATATTGAACATGATGATATTATAGGGGGCATAGAAAAAGGAGTGCATGATTTCCAGGCCGATTTGTTGGTGATGTCTCCGCACAAAGCCGGCTTCTGGAATACGATATTTAAAACAGGGAACACCCAGGAAATGACGCTGCGTACAAAAGTGCCTTTACTAGCCATTCCGGGTGCTTATCACTAGCAGGCTGTTAAAACCAATTACACCTGATTTGCTCTAATTCTGGTTGCGGGGAGCCCGGAAGTTCCTGACAACTTATGGAGCGTGGCGGCAGGCGACCATTACTGGCAGTGGACCAGGGTTTTTAATGCAGAAGTCGCTCAAGTTTTGGTTTATTAAGTATTTTAAGGCCCTTATCTGAAATTTCAATAAGGCCTTCATTCTTAAAATCCACCAGTGTTCGATTAAGGGATTCGGTGGCAGTTCCTACCATACTTGATATATCCTTTCTTGCTATGGTAATCAGAGGAGCCTTACCGGCCTCAGAAAACCTTTCGTTGATTTTAAGCAGTACACTGGCTACGCGCTTTCGCACAGACTGGTAAGCAATATCCAGCATTCTGCTTTCCATTTCCTCCAGATTATTCGTTAGCATTTTGATAAACTTTCTGGCAACATCCTTGCTTGAATAGATCAATGCCAAAAATTCAGATTTAGGTATTACTGAGACCTCTGTTTCTTCCAGTACCTCTGCACTCTCGTTATATGGCTTGTCTTCCAGCAAGGAAACGTAGCCTACAAAATCACCTTCCCCAAGTATTCCGGTAATGAGTTCCTTTCCATCATCATTCATTTTATAGGTTTTTACCCTACCCTTTTCTATGTAAAAGACATCATTGGGATTCTGACCTTCCATAAAAATAAAGCTCTTCTTTTTAAATATCCGGTGTACCCGGTTCTCAAAGAGTTTCTTTAAATCATGCAGCTCCCTGGTTTTGCTGAAAAAAGAAGCCTTGTCGAAAGGACTATTCCCATACCTGGCGCGCAGGGTCCCATCTTTCTTTAAGCGCATTTCCACGACTCTAAGCAGGTCTACTCCATCAAAAGGTTTGGTAATATAATCATCTGCTCCCAGGTTCATCCCTGCTCTAAAATCACTTTTATCCGCTTTGGCGGTCAGGAAAATAAAAGGAATGTTTGAGGTCTCCGGGTTTGCCTGAAGAATATGCAGCACCCCGTATCCATCAAGCTCAGGCATCATTATATCGCATAAAATAAGATCTGGTAGGGTTTGCTGGGCTATTTCCGCTCCTATTTTGCCATTGAGAGCACTCGTTACCTGATAATGGGCCAGCTCCAGGATACTGGAAATATTCTCTGCCATATGAGCATTATCCTCTATTAATAAAATGTGGTAACTCATGGAATAATCGTTTTAGTTATTTTTTTCTGCTTATTAAATTTAAGGGGAACATTTACCGTAAAGGTGGTGCCCTGATTTAAGCTGCTTGTAAATGCAATGCTCCCCTTCAGCAGCTTTACATATTTATTTGCGATATTCAGGCCCAGGCCTGTACCCTGGATATCGGTTGTATTATGTGCCCGAAAGAAACGTTTAAAAATATATTTCTGCTCTTCTTTGGGAATACCAATGCCCTTATCCTGTATTTCAAATATAATTTCATCATTATGTTTCTCTACCGATATTTGAATTCTTTCTCCAACCGGGGAATATTTTATTGCATTGGAAAGGAGATTCATCAAAATACTTTTTAACAATTGTTGATCCAGCAACACGAGGCTTGGAACAACGTCAAAAAAAAGGTTTAACTTTTGTCCCTCTTTTTTTACCATTTCAAGTTCCTGCAACAAATCCTTCATGAACTGCATCAGGTGGAATTCTTTATAAGTTGCCTTTACTTTTTCTTCCTCAAGTTTGCCCACTAAAAGAAAGTCATTTAATAGCTCCGTCATTCCATGGACAGCCAGTGTAATACGGCCCAGGTGTTTCTTTTTTTCCCTCTCAAGCTGTTCCCCACCAAAATGTTCCAGTAAATAGGCCGAAGACAAAATAGTTGTGAGCGGGGTACGGAATTCATGCGAGGCAATGGTCACAAACCTTGTTTTCAAAAAATTTAATTCTCTTTCCTTTTCAAGAGTTTTAACAAGTTCTTTCTCAAGCTTTTTTTGTTCACTTATATTTTTAATTACAACAAGAATTTCAGCTATTTCTTTTCCCGTTCCTGGAATAGGAACAGATGTTATATTGTAAATTTTGTCCTGCAATTCTACATCAAAAGAAATATTTTCTCCGAGGTATACTTTTTTCAGGGCTTTTTCTGCTTGTATTGAGATTAATGAATGAATATCGTCAAAAATCCGGTCACCAATAACTGTTTCTTCATTTAATCCTACCAGCCTAATGTTTTTCCCATCCACCAGCAGGTATTTCAGGTTCCTGTCCAGCACCCCGATAATGCCATCCGGAAAATTCTGGGCCATGGCTTTGTAGAGAGACTGGCCTTTTTTTAGTTCCTGGTTCGCCTGCTCAAGTTCATTTGTTCTTTGCTGTACCTGTTCCTCCAGCTTTTGATTGTAATGCTGAATATTGCTAAAGCTGGCTTCTATCAGAGCCTGGTTTTGCTTTTTCTCAGTCGCATCCACCATAAAGGCGATAACAGTAAACCTCTTCCGGTCGTAAAAATGGCTGAGACTAATCTCTACAGGAAAGGAATGGCCATCTTTACTCCTGGCCCAAAAGCTCCCTTCCTTTATGCCTGCCACCAGGCTTTTGTACATAATTTTTCATGTGTTCTACATGCTTCATGGCATAATGGTCCGGAATCAACAGTTGCAAATTCCGGTTAAGCAATTCCCCGGCAGCATACCCAAGCATTTTATCCAGAAAAGGATTTGTCTTGATAATGAGGCCGTTTTCATCGGCAAAAAGAATTCCTTCATTGGCATTTTCAAAGAGGGCATTAAGCCTGTTGGTGTTATCCGTTTGCTCAGTATCCAGTTTATTAAAACGATAAACAAAATATACTGCCGACCATACCACTGCCATAGATATGATCCTGTTGATAACAATGGCCGGATTTTGCTCCATTGATTTAACAAAGAAAAGGAAAGGAGCCACCATAAAAAGTGTAGCAAAAACACCGAAAAAAACTAAATAACGAGATTTTCTTAACAACCACAGAAAACCAAGAGCGATAAAAATATAAGCAACTGTGCCAACTAATGAACCCGTGTATTTTTCAATCATAAATACCAGAGACATCAGGCCAAAACCCGCTAAGAGGAACTTCCAATGAAAAAGTTGATCGCTCATACAAATATGGTCGCCCAGGAACAGCTTCATATAACTGTTAAACTGGCATCAATTTACAGCCTTGCGAAGGCTGTTAGAATGATCATCATCGTCTGAAACAAAAATCTACATCACTAAAAATCCGGCAATTAATTACAATATTATATCAACATAAGGATAAATGATTGAAGCCTCCTAACAAATCAAAACTTTTATATTCAAGTTTCAGTCGTGTCGGAAATTTTACAAAAAAATGCTGGCCAATAAAATAAATTTTATGAAAAAGATTCTTCTTCCTACTGATTTTTCGGCCAATGCAGATAATGCCATACATTATGCTGTAGGGCTTTGTAGCAGGATTGAGGCCGACCTCTTTTTGCTACACGTGAATCAAACACCCTATGATTTTGCGGCAAGAAAGGACGAGACAATTCAAAACATGACGCAGGATGCAAAAAAAAAGCTGAAAGAAATGATTGCGACATTAGAAGAAAAGGAGTCTTTTGAAAATGTAAAGTACCAGGGGTTCTTAAGGGAAGGCAATGTGGTTCATTCAATAATGGAAGTGGCAGAAGAAACAGGGGCCGATTTAATTGTGATGGGAACCAAAGGAGCCAGTGGCCTAAAAAAGGCTTTTTTTGGCAGCAATACGGCCGAACTTATACGGCGTACCGATGTGCCTGTTCTGGCAGTGCCAGAACAGGCTGCCTATCATCAAACGGATAAAGTTGTGTATGCAGTCGACTACAGAGAAGATGACCTGGATGTTCTGAAGGAAGTGGTCTGGCTCGCTACGCAAATAGGTTTAAACCTACATACCATCCATGTGGCGCCCCACAACTCGCTTTATGAACAAATCCTGCACCGGGGACTGGTTGAGCTGGTAAATCAAAAGATGCCTTTCCTTTTTACCTCCCACCAGTTAAAATTCGCTGCATCTTTTTCTAAAGGCATAGAAGAATTTTTAAACGAAAACCCGGGTACATTATTGGTTATGGCCCATTACAGGCGCCCCTTTATAGATTCTTTATTGACCAGAAGCATAACTATAGAAATGGCTTATCAGCCAAAATCCCCCATACTTATCTTTAATTTGCGCACGTAGTTGTTATCGCATACAGGTAAAATAAAATCAGCGGGAATAACCGGTCTTCAGGACACCAGCTCATGTTTTTTTATTTGCCCAACCTTATGGGAGTTAATCATCCAACCACAAATCATTAAAACGGCCCCTATGCTACCAAAGATAACATGCAAAGTGTGAATACTTTGGAGCATCAGACACTGGACCACAATCCATCCGGTGAGAATGGCTCCCTGGATCATTACCAGCCATGGGTGTTTTGGAATTTTAAACAGCAGGGCTATCAACACAAAAAAGCTGAACAAGCCATTGGCAACAAACAGTATAAGTCCGGGAATAAAATAATCGGTAAAAGGAGAATATTGCAAGACATACACGGGCATTTGAAGGCTGCTTCCATCGGGGTGATTCATTAAATGCCAGCCACCGTATATGGCCCCCACCCCATTGATAAGAAGCAAAAATGAAGCGACGGTTTTGAGAAATGTTTTCATTTTACTGTATTTTAAGCTTAGGTAAAAGTGAACTTACCGGCAGTTTTCGACTTACATATTTACCCTCTTTCCCCACTGTCAGGCAGAACAGTAAACAGGATGAAGGCCCCTATAATTAGAGTTAAAGAAACCGGCTTCAGCATTATAAAAAGACCGAAAGCCGTCATTCCCATTTTTCCTGTCACCAGCCTCCCTGGCAGTAGGTGTTATTGATCCAGTTTGCTGCTAAAACCGCCACAATTGCAGTTCCGGGGGAAATAAAAGTCAGACAACCGATCAGCAGTTATCACCAGCCTTCCTTGAACTATCTCAAGGAAGCAGGCCATTTGGTTAAAGAGCAGGCTGTTTTCCTTCTTGTTGAGAATTTAGGGTAAATTTAAAAGTAGGCACAGGGGCTATCAACGATGGTCATCGTCATCAAAGGAGAGATATGGCTCCTCTTTAGGTATACCATTAACAGGCTTGGCTAAGATTTCCTCTGCCGCGCTGAAGCAACTGGAGGATAAGGTCCCGGGGAGGGGATAAATTTGCATCAAATGGTTGGTAGAAGCAGCCAGTTACTGAAAATTTCTACTAAAATAAAAGGTGGCTCGAGCCGCCTGGCTTCCTTATTGAGGCAGTTCAACAATAAAGGTAGTACCCTGCCCTTCTTTACTTACAAAGCGTATGTGTCCGTTCATCAGGTCGACATAACTTTTTACAATCGTTAGCCCCAGTCCTGTCCCCTGTACGCTCACGGTATTTTTTGCCCGAAAAAACTTATTAAACATCAACTTTTGCTGTTCTTCTGGTATGCCAATTCCCTGGTCTTCTACCCTAATGGTTAAAAAGCCATCCCTATTTTCAGAATCAACCTGAATATGGGTATCCTCCGCAGAATATTTAATTGCATTGGAGATAAGGTTTTCTATAATATGGCGGAATTTACTTCTGTCTATAACAACCTGGGGACTTCCCTTATGAACAAGGCGAATCCGCTGACTACTCTTTTGCATAAGGTTCAGGTTTTCTACCACCTCATGCAGAAATTTTTCGATGTCAAATTCCTCCTCCAGGACTTCTACTTTTCCCTGTTCCAGCTTATCAAGCGATAAAAAATCATTCAGGATAGTGGTAAGATAATTCACAGAAGATTTTATCCTCCGCAGATGTTTACTTATCCTTTCATCTATTTCCGCTCCTGCCATTTGTTCGACCAAAGATGTGCTGGAAAGAACAATGGTCAGTGGAGTTCGGAATTCGTGCGAGGCCATAGAAACGAAACGAGATTTCATTTCATTCATTTCTTTCTCCCGCTTCAGTGCCTGATACATGTCCGCCGTCCGCTTTTGTACCAGTTCCTCCAGCTCTTTTTTTTGCATTCGCTGTTCCTGGACATCGGAGCAGAAGCCGATAAAACCACTAAAAATATTTTCAGCCGAATAAGTTGGGTCCCCCACCTGCTGCAACCAACGGTAGTGACCGTCATGGCGGCGCAGGCGGTATTCAATTATAAAAGGTTGGTGCAATGCAAATACCCTGTCATAGGTGGAGTGGACATTTAACAGATCTTCGGGGTGAATATTTTCTTCCCAGCCACTATCCAGCTCCTGCTCCATGCTTCTTCCTGTAAACGCAGTCCAGCTTTTATTAAAATAATTACACTTCTTATCAGGCCCGGCCACCCATATCATGACAGGAATATTTTCAGTCATATTTCTGAACCAGGCTTCCCGATCGGCCAATACTTTTTTTGCCGCCAGCTCCAAAGTAACATCTTTTACAAAGGCAACCACCAGTTTAGCACCTTCCAGTTCAAAATGACCCAGGCAAATCTCCACCGGAAAAATGGTACCATCTTTTTTTCGGGCAGATAACTCCTGATTAATACTCATCGGCAGTGCTTTGGGTGTGTCAAAATAGTCACTACCCTGCGATTGCTGTTGAAGGTGTAGGCTTTCAGGAATTATTACTTCGATTGGCTGCCCGCTTAGCTCTGCCGGACCATACCCAAAGAGTTGTTCCGCACAAGAATTAGATAGTTCAATCTTGCCTTTTTCGTTAACTACCAGCATACTAATCGTAGCACATTCAAAAATAACCCTAAATCCTGCCTCGCTCTCTAAGGAAATTGACTTGTAAGGAGACATAAAAAAATGTGTTTCTTCTAATTTAAACAGAAATTATCCAATCATAAAGCATTTAGAGGAGAAATCATTAAACTTTATTACCGCTTAAACATCGATGTTTGTACTCATAATCAATAAGTTACGCATGTACAGCCGAACGGTTTTCTTAACATCCCCTTGTATAAAAAAATGTCCTGGTTCTTTATGATTTTATATACTTAATAAGCACAAGGCCAGGTTTCATGCTGGTTTGGCTCACCAAAGTCACGCCTTAGGCTTCGCTAAACGCGCGCCAGATTCCAGCTGGTAAATATAACCAGGCACTTTCATAAAGAGCCAATGTCCTCGAGCTCCCGGAAGGCCTACAGACTTTATAGCAAGAGATACCATTAAATCCTTTAAAAAGCCTACAATCAGCTTTTCCAGAAGTCCCTAAGCGGCTGTCGGAATTTATTGTTGCTTTCGAAAGGCCGGTATCCCACATGGAAGGATTGTGCGAAGTCAAAGCCAGGCGCTCCCAGCTCTCCTTAAAAAGAATAGCTGGGACGCGGAGTCCGGGACGCGTAGCCAGCGCTATGGTTCGGAAAAAAGCTGCCGCCATTCCATTGGGGCAGTGGAGCTAAAGGATTCGCGCAAAATTGGGCTGGTAGCCGCAGGCTGGGCGCCCCCACGCAATTGGTCAAAATAAAAATTTTAGGGCAGTCCCGGAGACAGGTTCTAAAGTTTTTTAGGTTTTAAAATGATAGTGAGGCGGTTAACGACCTTAGCAGCCATGACGAGCATCATCAAATGTGTAGACAATGATCACCACTTTGTAAAGCAAAAAAAAACACTTTTATACCTATAAAATTCAACATCAGGTGAGACAAATAGTCCAACTTAACAGCCCGTTTCTCAATGAAATCGGGGAGCTCACTGGTTTTACCAGGCGCTTTTTTAAAGAATTGTTTAAACCACGCCAGGAGTATGGCGAATTTTTGCGGCAATGCTTCTGGGTGGGCTATAAATCTTTCCCGCTGGTGGCTATTACGGCCTTTATCATGGGACTGGTGCTCACTATCCAATCCAGGCCCACCATGGTAGAGTTTGGGGCCCAGTCGCTTATACCAAAGATGGTCTCTATTTCCCTCGTGCGTGAAATAGCACCAGTAATTACAGCCCTCATTTGTGCAGGTAAGGTCGGCTCCGGCATGGGAGCAGAACTGGGTTCCATGCGGGTAACCGAGCAGATAGATGCCATGGATGTATCGGGTACCAATCCTTTTAAATACCTGGTGGTTACCAGGGTTATGGCCATTACCCTCATGCTGCCTGTGCTTACAAGCCTGGCCAATGGCATATCTATTTACGGCGGATACCTGGGTATAAACATTCACGACCAGCTTAGCTGGAACCTTTACTGGACACAGGTATATGAGGCATTAGCTTTTAGTGATATAGTTCCTGCAATGCTCAAAACGATTTTTTTTGGTTTTGCCATTGGAATTATCGGTTGCTTTAAAGGCTATAATACCAAAAAAGGAACAGAAGGGGTGGGAAGGTCCGCGAACTCTGCCGTGGTTATGGCCTCCCTTTTCGTATTTATTTTTGATCTTATTGCCGTACAGATTACCAGTATTATGGGGTTAAATTAATTAGGGATATGAATATGCAGCCTGTAATGAAAGTTGAGAAGCTAAACAAGTCTTTTGGAGACAATCATGTTCTACGGGATTTTTCTCTATCGGTGAATAAAGGCGAAAACCTGGCGATCCTGGGCAAATCAGGCTCAGGTAAATCTGTACTGATAAAATGTATTATTAAATTAATCCCCTCCGATGAGGGGCGCATCACGGTGCTGGAAAAGGACATAGAAGAGATGGATCAGGATGAGCTCGATAACTTAAGAGCTAAAGTGGGTTTTCTCTTCCAGAGCAATGCTTTATATGACTCCATGACTGTACGGGAAAACCTTGAGTTTCCATTACGCAGGCACTGGAACAAAAAACAGCGCGAAAAGGGGGCCGAAGCTGCGGTAATGGAAGCGTTAAGCGATGTGGGCCTGGTTCATACTGCCGACATGTTTCCGGCAGATCTTTCGGGGGGGATGCGTAAACGAATTGCACTGGCACGTTCTCTCATCCTGAAGCCAGCCATTATTTTATATGACGAGCCTACTACCGGCCTGGACCCTATCACCTCAAGGGAAATCAGCCACCTTATTGTGAAGGTACAGCAAAAATACAATGCATCGTCCATCATTATTTCGCATGATTTAAGCTGTATTGAAATCACCTCCAACCGGGTGCTCATACTTATTGATGGAAAATGCTATGCCAACGATTCCACTGCCAATTTGCGGAAATCGGTGGACCCGAGAATTAAGGAGTTTTTTGAGTAGAAGGAAATCTTACTTTTGATTAGTCATGAAAAAACAAGGGGTCAATAATGCAAAGGTCGGGTTACTGGTGCTCGCAGGAGGAATTTTCCTCATCTTTAGCTTATATATGATCGGCAGGAACAGAAATATATTTGGCTCAAGCTTTACCATTACAGCTGTTATCGGCAACGTAAACGGCATAGTGCCGGGCAATAATGTTCGCTACATGGGCTTTGATGTGGGCACAGTAAAGTCTGTCACCATCGCCTCTGACACCTCTTTTAATGTAATGCTGTCAATCAACTCCAAGATGAAGTCTTACATCAGAAAAAATGTTATTGCCTCCGCCGGTACCGACGGCCTTATGGGCAACAGGTTAGTGAACATTCAGTCCCAGCCCGGAAACGCCCCCGCAATTGAAGAGGGCGATTTTATCCGATCCTATACGTCACTGGACCCCGACGAAATGCTCAGAACCCTCCATTCAACCAATGACAATATGGAAAGAATTACCGCCAACTTTTTTCTCATCTCTGAAAAACTCAACAACAGCATGAGTCTGTGGCAGTTTCTGGCAGATACGCTCATTACCAGAGATTTGAAACAAGCAGTGGTTGATTTGCGAAAAGCAGGCTCCCATGCTGCTGAAATAACCCTCTCAGCTAAAAAAATGACTTCCCGCTTTGAAAACGGAGAGGGATTAGCCAACACCCTTTTCACCGATACCGCACTTGTGCACCGGCTCTCTGCTTCTATTGAGGATTTAAAGAAAACCAGCCATCAGGGCTCCACAATGATAAATGACCTCCAACTGCTAATCCAGGACATGAAGCAAGGCCAGGGCACTGCAGGCATGCTTTTAACAGATAGCCTGCTACGAAACAGCCTGTACCAAACCACCCTGAACCTAGAAGAGGGAACCAAACTGTTTAGCCAGAATATGGAAGCCCTGCAAAGCAATTTTTTATTCAGGAGGTACTTCAGAAAGCTGGAAAAACAGCAAAAAGAGCAAGCGAAAACTGGCGATGTTTCACGGGTAAATAAAAAAAAGGAGATTAACTAAATATTCGCTTTTGGTGGTCTGCACCTCTTTTTTCTTTTTTAATGGCCATAGGTTGAGGCAAATAAATTTCAATTCTACCCAATTAAAACCGATGACTTTTAACTTTCCTGTTTATGACTTTCATCAGCATATAAAGGAGCTGTGTTATAAGCTGATAAATGTTTTAAGAAGTGATGACCGGGAACATTCCTTTAAATTTTTTCAACACCGACCTTTGAGGAAAGATCTTTGGCACATTTTTAACATCACCATCATGTCACTAAAGCAAACATTTATTTCGGAAGTGAATCATGAACTACAGAAGCATCCGATAGTAGAAAACGGATTGATCTCAGAGAAGGAAATTTCCCGTTTACCTTCACCGGTTCAAAAATTTTTCCATTTCTGTGGCTACACAGGCAAGCCTAAAATGAGCAATGTCCAAATTTTATGGAAGGATGTATTTTTAAAAATGTCGCCTGAAAAAGACTGGACAGCCATAAAGTGTTACCAGTTCAATGCGGTGGCTCCACCTGCAAGACTGGTTTTTATGAAAAGCAAAATCGGTGGACTTTTTCCTTTTGAAGGACGGGATAAATACCAGGACGGGCATGGAAACATGCTAATTAAGCTTTTAAAACTTTTTACGGTCGGTGATTCCAAAGGGAAGGAAATGGACGAATCTGCTCTGGTGACAATCTTGGCCGAAGCATTGTTTTTACCTGCCTATGCACTCCAGCCCTATATCCATTGGCACGCTATTGATGATCGTTCTGCCGGGGCTACTATTACAGATAGTGGAATACAGGTAAGGGGGATCTTTTATTTTAATAAAAAGGGCGAAAACACAGGCTTTGAGACCGATAGCCGGAGCTTTACTGAAAAAGATGGGCACTATAGAAAAACAAAATGGTCTGTATCGGTAGAAGATTATCTTGAAAAGAATGGGGTGATGGTTCCCACCTCCCTCAGAGCCCGCTGGCATTTACCCAAGGGCCAGTATGAATACTTCAAAGGCACAGTAGCAGATGTGAAATTTAATATAGCTGCTTTGCAATTAGATCATACACCGGTGGAAGCTAAGTTTTAACTGCATCAAAAATATAAAGCAATGGAAAAAAACAACGACCAGGGCGGCCTTCAGAAAAGCACCTTTTTGGAACGCTTAGCTGAAAAAGTTGGCATGTCAGCCAAAGTAACAAGGATATTTGGTGAGCCGGTAGAACGAGACGGGGTCACGGTTATTCCTGTATCTAAAGTGATGTATGGCTTTGGTGGCGGAGCAGGAACAAAGGCAAATGAGGAAGGTTCGGGCGGTGGTGGCGGTGTGAACATAAGCCCTCTCGGTTATATTGAGATAAACCAGGGCGCCACACGCTTTCGTACTATCCTGGATCCGCAAATAATAATGGGCATGGTAGCTATTGGTGGTTTTTTCGCTCTGCTGACGGTAAGGAGTATTTCGAAGATTCTGCACCCTAAAAAGAAGTGAAAAAACGCTATTGTTCTGCCAATTTAATTTCTATGAAAAAAAGCTGAGCAGAGAAGGGTTTAAACACGCATGCGAACCCTTTTAATTTTCTCCTTAATTTTTAAACGCTCCGCTGCCTTCTAATTTTTAATCTGGCGAAACACAAGCAACCGCTTCCCCAAACCTTTTCGTTGAAGTGCCATCGGCATTACCGGCTGCTTGATAAGGTTTTTATTGGCCAGCCTCTTATTGCCGGCTATCTTTCCGCCTAATTAGGCAATGCATAAATTTTCCTGATTTTTATTTTACTTTTACAGGCACTACCTCCCAAATGTTTTTACAATAATCGTAGATGGATCGATCGGAGGAAAATTTACCCATATTTGCTACATTCCATATAGCCTTCCGCACCCATTCTTTAGGTTCACGCCATAGCTGGTGTATGCGTTCCTGGCAATCCACATAAGACTGGAAATCGGCTAGTAGCAGGTAAGGATCCTGCCACAACAGCTGCTCATACAAGGGCCTGAAAAGCTGGGTATCTCCCTTGGATAAAGCACCGGAAACCATAAAATTCAGTACCTCCCGAAGCTCCTGGTTTTGCTCATATAGGGTATAAGGCTGATACTCCCCCCCTTTTAAAGCTTGCACCTGTTCAGTAGTATGGCCAAAAAGGAAAAAATTATCCACTCCCACTTCTTCCCGTATTTCCACATTAGCCCCATCCAACGTTCCTACCGTGAGGGCTCCGTTGAGCGAAAACTTCATGTTGCCAGTGCCGGAAGCTTCCATTCCGGCTAAAGAAATCTGCTCCGACAGGTCTGCGGCAGGATATATTTGCTGCGCATTTTTAACATTAAAGTCTGGCAAAAAAACTACTTTCATCCGGTTCTGTACCTCCTGGTCGTTATTAATAAGCTCAGCCGTAGCTGTAATCAGCTTAATTATGAGCTTAGCCATAAAATAACCGGGGGCGGCCTTTCCTGCAAACACAAAAGCAGCGGGCGCCATATTGGTTTCTTTTCCTTTTTTCAGGCGAAGATACAGACTCAGGATATGCAACACCTTAAGATGTTGCCGCTTATATTCATGGATGCGCTTGGCCTGAATATCAAAAAGCATTTCTGGAGCCAGCTGAATGCCTGTGCGTTCCCCGATAAGGCGGGCGAGTGCCTGCTTATTCTGATGTTTAACGTCCATCCAGCTTTGCAGAAAGGGCTCATCACCGGCAAAGGCTAATAGTTTCTTAAGCTGATCCAGGCTGGTGAGCCAGTCTTTTCCAATATACTGAGTGATGAGTCCCGCCAGCAGAGGATTGCTTACTGCCAGAAACCGCCTGGGCGTAATGCCATTGGTAACATTGCAGAACTTCTGAGGCCATAAGGCTGCAAAATCCTTTAATACCTGGGATTTAAGAAGCTCGGTATGCAAGGCAGAAACCCCATTTACTTTGTGGCTCCCTACGGTTGCCAGGTGGGCCATGCGAACATAACGTTCCCCCCTTTCATCAATGAGCGACATGCGGGCAATTTGTTCATCGCTATAATGAAACTGTTGGCGTAGCTCATCAATAAATCGCCTGTTTATTTCGAAGATAATTTCCAGGTGCCTGGGCAATACTTTTGCCAATAAATTAACAGACCACCTTTCCAATGCTTCCGGCAGTAGCGTATGGTTGGTATAAGCAAAAGTATTTCGTGTTATTTGCCAGGCTATATCCCATTCCATCTGGTGTTCATCTACCAGCAGCCGCATCAATTCCGCCACGGCAATGGATGGGTGCGTATCATTTAACTGAATATTAAACTTTTCATTTAACTTATCGATGCTACGCCCCTGCAGCAGGTGCAGTCGGATAATATCCTGCAAAGAACAGCTTACAAAAAAATATTGCTGTTTGAGCCTTAGCTCTTTCCCCGAAGGGGCATGGTCATTTGGATAGAGTACTTTGGTAATATTTTCGGAGATCATTTTTGCTTCAACGGCCTGGTAATAATTCCCCTTGTCAAAGGCAGCAAAATCAAAAGAATCAATGGCCTCGGCCTTCCAGAGCCTCAGCACTATGGCGTTCCCCTGGTATCCCAGAACTGGCGTATCATAAGCGGTGCCCTTCACTTCAGCGCCTGGATTCCATTTTACCTGATACCTGTTCTGTTGGTCGATGCTGTGTTCCGTGCTTCCGCCAAATTTAACTTCATAGGCAATTTCCGGTCGCACTACTTCCCATGGATTTCCATATTGAAGCCACTTATCTGTTGATTCTGTCTGCCAGCCATCTTTAATGATCTGGTCGAAAATACCAAATTCATACCGGATGCCATAGCCAATAGCAGGGATGCCCAGTGTGGCCATCGAATCCATGTAGCAGGAAGCCAGCCTTCCTAACCCGCCATTGCCAAGACCTGGTTCTTCTTCCTGCGCCAGCAAATCTTCAATCTCTAAATCCAGTTCTTCCAATGCCTGTCGGCTTTGCTCGGTAATACCCAGGTTGAGCAGGTTATTTGCCAGATGCGGCCCTGGCAGGTATTCGGCCGAAAGGTAAGCCACTGCCCGGGCATCCTGCTCCGCAAATTGCTCGGTTGTTCTTACAAACTGGCGGAACACCCGGTCGCGGATAGTGAGCGCGAGGGCTGTATACAAATCTTTAGCCGTAGCCACCGTGGGGGTGCGACCAATGCCGTAAAAAAGATTTTCCAGAAAAGAGGCCTTAATATCTTCTTTAGAAAGGCCGATGCGCCTGGTTTCTATCCCCGTTTCAGTTAAAAAACTTTCTATTACCTTCTGCTTGATTTTCATAATCCTTCAAAAAATATTTAAAACAAGTAAATGCTGAAGAAAACAATTTAGCAGTTAAAAGTGGTTGGCGAAAAATGGCTTTCCCCTTCACCCTGGCATAAATGACTGGTTTGCTTTCACCTAGTCCCGTTTTCTTCCATAAGATATACTTTTGCTTTGTAAAAGACCACTTCCCTCCTTTGTGGTTCAGGAAAGAAGGGATGCTCTTTTTCTTAAGTCTCACTGTACATCACCTCCCCACTTCTACCTTTAAAATATTTCATTTGTGACTTTTGTCACTGTAAAGGTGGGATACTTAACATACCTTTAGACTAATAACCTTGATAGAGAGCCATGCCTGAACCCTTCATTTCCCTGAGTTGAATATCTCAATAACAGGAATTAGCCGGCTGGTTCCAAAACAGGTAAACAAAACAATTTCAACATGAAAAAGAACATGGGAACTGCAGACAGGATTACCAGGCTGGTAATCGCTGCAATTATTGTAACACTTTTCTTTACGAACATTTTGGCAGGGACTTTAGGCATCATCCTGCTAATTCTTGCCGGTGTATTTGTATTGACAAGCTTTTCCGGCTTCTGCCCTCTGTATGCCCCTTTCGGTTTTAGTACCTGCCCTGTAAAAAAGAGGGTAAAAAATCAGGGGTAAAAAAAAGATACAACAAGAAAAAAAACGACAACATCTTTAATGACCAGTGGCTTTTGTATCCGTGTCATTCGCTTTTCATGCTACAGGTTTTTAACTACCTCCCTTTTTGTAAATCCCTGGCTATTCCTATACTCAGGGATTTTTTTTTAGCCCCCAATACCGGAGCGGCATTTAATCAATAGGCTATCTGGTAATGATAAAAATCTTCATAACCGACAACAGGCATTATCATTAACAGGCCTACCCTTCAGTACCTTAGCATAAACAAACAGAAACGCCAGCTACTTTTCTTTATTTTTCCTCGAAAAAGGAATACAATCAGGCATTTAAAGCGCCTGTTTGAACAGTTTTAATAGACATAGTCTAATTTTTAGATGATGAAAAAGATTGTATTAATCATTGACGATGATTATTTTATCCGGACGCTGCTGCAGTTTCTCCTCAACGAACATTTTGAAGTTACAGCCTGTGAAAATGGACTGAAAGCTATGCTTTGGCTGGATAAAGGAAACATCCCGGACCTGATTTTATCTGATGTAGAAATGCCACAATTCGATGGTTTAAAACTACTTGGCCAGTTACGGAAAAGCGGCTATTATCGGCAGCTCCCTGTTCTGATGCTGAGTGGACACAATGACACCCAACTAATAGAACAGTGTATGCAGGCCGGGGCAACAGCTTTTATTGCCAAGCCTTTCAACCCACCGGATTTGCTTTGCCTGCTGCATCAAACAATTGAAGGAAGTGCTGCCCGCGAGAACGTTCCTTTTGGGAACAGCATAAAACATGGCTAAGACGACTGCCGGCTATCTGTTTTGGCCTATTATAGGCAGTGCCCATTTGAATCTGTTAAAATGAGCACAGTATCAAATGCACAGCAAAATTTCACCCATTGATTGGCCATCCAGGTTTTAAAGCCTACTCTTGTTTATTATTGGAAAAAACCTTTTCCACACCCTTCGCTTCTTCTCCCCGTACAGGGCTGGATTAGCAGGAATATTTTTTTAAAAAAGGCTTTCCTGCTACCACTAACCAAACCCAACAAGCTAACCGAAGCAGCCTGGCATGAAAAAGCCCTGCCTGTGGCAGGGCCTGCTGGTGTTTTGTACGATCGCTTATTTGGTAATCAGGAGCTTTTCCTGATGGGTATACTGGTTGAAGTTGATTACACAGTTGTAGAGTCCTTCTTTCAGAGATGAAGCATCTATAGGCAGGCGGTGCTCTCCTGCATAGCTCAGCTCATGTTCCTGTGAAGCTACCAGGTGACCTTGAATATCATATATTCTTACCTTTAACAAACCTTTGGCCGGAGCCGTAACCTCCAGACTGGCTAGCTGTAGGGCCGGATTGGGATACAGGCGGGAAGGGATTTCCAATACATCCATTGCCCGCTCTCTTAACAAACCTGCCTGTTCCTTATGGGCCGCAAGCATGCGATGGGGCATTTCCCCTACATAAAAGGGCCGCATCATCTCATGGTCTTCGTGCGAGAGTATATGGCAGTGCCATACATACAAGCCCTCGCGGTCGAAGGTGGCAATAAAGCGGGCCATTTCTCCGGGCATTATAGGGTAGGTATCCTTTCTTCCATCCTGTCCGGGACCGGCTTTTTTTGGCTGACCAATGAGGGACAGGTTACTCACAGCACCTGTAAGCGGGTCGACCTTAGCCTTGAACTTTTGGGTATTCTGTACCTGAAATGACACCAGATGGAGGTGCATGGGGTGTGCATCCGGCGTAAGATTATAAATTTCCCATACTTCTGTGGCATTAAAAGCAGGGTTTTCGGTTATATCAGCAGTATAGGCTAATGGCCCACCGGCTAAGGTGCCCAGCATAGCCTTCAGACGGCCTTTTTCATCCAGCCCCTCAAAAAGAATAAGCTGCCGGGTACAAGTAAGGGCAGGTGGCTGAGGGAATGCAGGCCGCAGGCTGGCCGGAACCGGGGTGAGTGGATAAGCCATATCCAGTGGTTTATTCACCCGTATAGCCATTATTTGTCCTTCATTCAAGGGATTTGGAGTGCCTCCATAAGGATAAGGTGCCCGTGCATTGTTCCGAATAACAATGGTTTGATTCCAGAGAGCCGGATCCGAAAAATCTACCACCACCTCTTTCCTTTCCCCGGGGGAGAGCAACAACTGGTTATGAACCACCGGACTAGGCAGAAAACCGTTGTCGCTGGCTATTTGCTGGAATGGCAGCGATTTATCATTCAGGTCTGAAAAAAAGAGGTTGTAAAAACGGGAATCAGAGCCGTTGAGCAGGCGCAGGCGATACTGCCGGGGCTCTACCTCCAGCACCGGCCATATTTTACCGTTCACCAGAATGAAATCTCCAAAAAACTCGGGCAGGTGACTGGGACCATCTACTCCGGGCACTTCCGGCATGGAGGGGTAATAGAGCTGTCCGTCAGCAGTAAACATGCGGTCCTGTATAGCCAGCCCCAGGTCATATGGAGCTGCCGGAAGTTTATGCTGCGCCTTCAATGTTTGCTCCCGCTCATCGGTAATCAGGTAAAAGCCAGCCAAGCCGGCATACACATTCAGGCGAGTGATGCCCAGGGCGTGGTCGTGGTACCAGATGGTAGCCGCTTCCTGGCTGTTTTCATAGTAATAAGGCGCTCCGGCATGGCCTTTAACATAACTATGTCCTGTAAGAACAAAGTTGGGCGTATACCAGGCTCCGGGTAAGCCGTCGCTGGCCGATTCGGTATGGCCGCCATGCAAGTGGGTTACAATGGGAACACCTGTCCATTCCCAGTTTTCTTCATGGCCCAGCGCCCAGTGCAGGCTGGGGTCAACAGGCAAAAGGTGAGGAAGAGGCGTACCTGTACTGGTGCCATCGTCTGTTAAGTAGTTGTGCCAGTAAACGGCCAGCGGCACATTTTCCTTCGCCACAATGGTAGGGCCGGGATACTGGCCATTATAGCCCCACACCGTAGTTTGCAGCACATTTCCGCTTAAAGGATCGCGCAACCCCAGGTCCTGCTCAAACTGCCCGATAGCCATGTGGAGGGTGGTAGGCTCCGTAGTCACATCAATGGCCTCAGGTACGGGTAAAGGGTGAATGAACTTTGGTTGCGAGCCCGGGTTCAAAAGCGTTTGGCAATGAACACTGTTGCATAATAGTAAGCCAATTAATGGCATTAGTAGCCACGGACCTAGTTTTTTGGGAAAGGTTTTCATGATGGTTCCTTTTAGGAAACTTAATAGGTAAAAATGTGGCGGCTGAGATTGGACTTGTTCCTTGGCTGTACTTGTGCCATATGGTTCAATTCTGCATGTCCTAAAGATTGCACTGGGCCTCCCTTGCTTCCTCTATTCTTAACCCCGACCCCTACTTTTTAAATAAGGTCTGTACCTGCTGTCCGCCCGGGTAGTGTATAAATACCCTATACATTCCTGGTTTTAGATGCCGGATGTCTATCGGGCCACCACTTGCCTTTACCTTATCCTGCTTAAGTTGTTCATGCCCTGCCATGTCTGTAATTCTGACTGATGCTGCAGTAACGGAACCAGCGCTTAGAAGCTTTATTTCGTGGCTGGCAGGGTTTGGAAAAATGAGAAAGTCTCCTTCTACACCACCTCTATTTGGCTCATCTGTGGTGGATTGTGCAAAAGCTTCCGCATTTTCAGAAAGCCTTACACTCAGTAAATCCTGTGGCTCAAGCACACTTCCGTACCAGTGAATGCGAAACTCAACTCCCATTTCTTTTCCCTCCCTAAGGTCCAGGCCGTATTGCGGGAGCTTTGGAATGACCATCTGGTAAGTAGTCCAACCCGTTCCCAGGGTGGTTAAGGCACCAAAGCCTTCTGTAGGCAGGTAGGTGACCACATGGTCTTCACTGCTACCTGCAGGCACTGCGGCGGCATCCAGAAACTTCACCGATTCAATGGAATTTCCGTACATGGTAATCTCAAAATTGTCGCTGCCATAAAAGAACCCATCATTGTTGGCATCAATGGTGAGGGTCATCCGGTTCATTACCTCTGGAAGCTTCAGCCCTGCATACAAATGATCATTAGAATAAGCCAGGTGGATAGAAGCGGTCTGGTCAGGCCTGTTAAAGAGGAAGTTTCCCAGGCTGGGCCAGGCGCTTATTTCATCGCCCAGACTCAGGCCGTTTAGCAGGGGCACATGGGTGCTTAAAGGATAAATGGGTTCGGTATCTTCTCCATCCGAAATGCCATCCTTATCCGAATCCTGGACCTGTGGATTGGTAGAGAGAAATATTCCTGCCAGCACTTCCTGCATATCTGTAAGACCATCTCCCTCGGAGTCCATGCTTGAGGAGCTGCTTCCGAAGCGTATTTCATCCAGCGGTACCGCAGGCTCATCATCCGGAATAGAGTCTCTATCCATATCGACGGTACTTTTTATGATTCCCCAATTTCCCTGCTGCCGCAGGTCGAGCCAGTCCGCTTTTGGCCAGGAACGAAGAATCCCTGCATTTAAATCCCAGTTGGTGCCGCTGCGGGGCACAAATTCGCCTGCATACCTTGCGGCTCCCGGATGGTTGTGGGGGTAATCAGGGTGTCCGGCAGCGGCAAACATGCCATCAATGTCGTGGTGAAACTCATGGACAATAAACCAAGCCAGCTCATACACGCCCTCTTCCCACCAGGGCACCTGGAAATAAGCCCCTCTACCAAGCACCTGGTTTACGCCCCATGCATAAGCGCCGCTTCCATAGGCCACTACGCCCACGGCATCATAGGAGTCGGGCGCAAAACCCCGGCTTCTCAGGTCTGCATCTACCTCCGAGGGATAAATGTAGGCGTTTTCCCGTACCCGGTCCATAGGTTCCTCAATTACATAAACCGTCCAGTTAATATTCAGGCTCATGTAGGAGTTTCGCCAGTAGAATAGATTACTTACTTCCAGTGCGGCATTAAGGAGCTCGGTATAATTATCTGGTATACTGCCTGCATTCGTGTTTTTATAAACCACCAGCAGGTTATTCAGCTCTATATACGTCATAGGTTCGGCAGGGGCCTCTTTTACGGAAAAATGAATGCTTGCCGAAGGGCCCTGCCGGCCTGCCGCACCGTCCTGGTTAAAGGCAGTGGCTGTTACGGTATAGCTTCCTGCCTGTGGTGTCCAGGCGTTAAAATCTCCTGCCTCGTCTCCGAACAGGGCATAGGGTGCTTCATTGTCTATGCGGGAATCTGTTTCTGAACTGAGCAGGAACTGCACACTTTCTGCCTTGTTCCAGTCTGTTGCGGCCCTTATGTTGAACTGCCGGGTGGTAAATGCTGCCAGGTCCAGCTCCATGCCATCTGTCAGCTCCATCAGGTCGGTATCATTTTCGGCATCTACCAGTATCAGGCTGAGTGTGCCGTCTTCTGTGCAGGCCAGGCCTGGCGCCGGACTGGCAGTCGCAGCCTGGCCCAGCAGCCGCCATTCCAGTTGTTGCCGGCTAAAGGTAGCGCTGAAAACATCTTCCTGCCGCCCTGGCGCAAAAATGATAGGAACTTCCTTTCTACTTCCTGCCATTGGCCATAGGTAATTATGGAATATTAAGCTGGTGCTAAGTGGAACTGAATTAGGATTCAAATAACCGAAATAGGCAGTGTAGGTGCCATTGCCATTATCGCTTACACATTCCACCAGGGGCTGCACTGGCTGTAGTGCAGGACTGCAGGCAGGGGTTTCTTTGCTGGCGCGGGCCCGCTCCCTGCCGATGGTCCAGATGATGGTGCCGGTATAACTCACAATCAAGGCTTCGGGATGATGGCCAGGCTCAAAAACAACCGGTTGGCCCAGGTCTTTCCCGCCTCCGCCCAGGAGCCTGTTGAGCCTTCCCGGGGCAATAGCTACCGGCGCTGCATTGGGGTTATGGTAGCCTAGTTGGGCCAGCGAAGTTGTTCTGTTGAGCGGGGTGCTGCAGCTAAGCAGGGGCTCTACAGGCAGGAGCGGAGTCTGGCAGAGGGTGGCGTTTTTGTGGGCTGTTACGGATTCACTGCCCAGGGTCCAGCTAAGGTCTTCGCTTCTTTCGAAAACCACATGAAAGACGCTTTCGTGGCGGCCAGGCTCAAAAGTAACAGGTTGCCCGGCATTTTCGAGCAGGCTCAGCCGGTTGGCGGGCCCCCTGGCGATAGTTTGTGCCTGTGGGTTTGGGTTGTTATAGCCGAAGGTGGCGGTATAGCTGCCATCTTTATTGCGGCTTATACATTCCACTATTGGCTGAACAGGAACTACAGGAGCAGCAGGCTCAAATTCTACTGCGCCAATATCGGGCGGGCTGCTTCTTGGCTGCCCGAAAAAGTCGTTGGGTACTGCCTGGAGGGTAAGGCCTGCTCCATTTAAGGCCGGGTTGGCAGGAATGAGCAAGGAATCGGAGGCAAACTGCGGATTGGCAAAAATGGAATGTTCATCTGTTCCATTGAGCGCTTGCCAGGAAGCTAAATCAGGAACATCGGGCCTGTCGTATTTAATAAACCGGTCGCCGGTAGTGAAATAAGCATTATAGTCGGAAATGAAAGTACTTTGGAAAGAGTTTTGAACCATGGCATATCCGCCGGCAGTATTAGCAAAAATGTTATTTTTAATGAGCCAGGCTTCGGAAAAGTCCTGGTCAATAAAAAGCGCTGTGTTGTTGCTGGCCATCCCATGGATGAGTATGCTGTTGTTATATATTTGAAGGGTATCGGTAGCATAGAAGGTGTAAATGCCTATACCTCCTTCATAGATTACTGACTCCTCTGTTTCTTTTGCTTCAATCGTGATGATGTTGTTAATAACATCCACCCGGGCATGCGTTTCATAACTCCCCAGGTCGATTCCCACGCCATTTCCTTTCAGGTAGATATAATTATCTCGAATCTCGTCTACATCTTCAAACACGCTTATACCTCTTGACCAGAATCCTTCCATCCGGATTTTATTACCGTTCACTTTTACACTACTCCTACATTGGTATATCTTTATTCCTCTCGGAAACTCACTGCTGCTTGCATGAATGTTAACGGCGTTATTCCTTACGTTCACATTTTTCTGGTATTCCAATATAATGCCATCTTCTGACAACTGCTGCAATACGTTGCCTTCTATGACCACACCTTGTTCTATAATGCTTTCAGGATATAAAAATTCTACTCTCTTGCGAATACCGATTCCTCCGCCTAAAATAGAGTTGTTGCGGTACGCATGATGGTTGTTGGCAAGGAGGGGGCTTTCTCCGTAGGAGTGGATAACGATATCGTTTTGCTTTCCCTGCAGCAGGTTGTGCTCCAGGGTAATGTAATCTGCACCGCCCTTGATGTCAATTACTTTGGTCGATAAAGGGGGCGCGTCCGCTGAGCCGGTTCGTTTAAAGGTGAGGTAACGAAACGTTAAGCCATCAGCGCCATTAATCTGCAAAACAAAATCGCCGGAATGCTGGAGAACTGCCTGAGTACTGTCGTTAATCACTCCTTCAAACACTACAGGGTTCTCAGGAGAACTTCCGGGGAAAGCCTTAATGGAAACCTGCTCTTCATAAATACCAGGACTTACCTTAAAGGTTACCGGGCCCGCAACACCCTGGCTTTCCAGGGCCTGTACAGCTTCGTTTAAGCCTGCATAATGGCCATTGGCACCGCCAATAGTGTAGTTGCCCGCCAGTGGAGGTTGTGTAAGTGTAACCTGATTAGCTGTGGCTGTCTGCAGTGATAAACCAGGGTAAATGTTAGGTATCGGGGCGGGCTGGCCAAAACCTACAAACAAAAGAAACATCATGCCCAGCATCAGGGGTAGAATCTTTTTCATACTTAAAAAATTAAAAGGTAAAAAACAGCACTTAAAAATGGTTGCGCACTTCTTGATTACCTGGCTTTCAGGTCGCTGAATTTCACTAAAAAATTTCCAAAAAATTATTCTTTCTCCTGGCTCATCAATAGGAGCATTGTCAGGATTAATATAAAGATACAGCACAGCAGGCGGCTGACTCATGACAGAAGTCACAGGAAGTAGAGACTTTCGTTGGCCTGACAGACTATTTCTCCCAGCCCCGATGGTGCTGGAAATAAGCCTTAATGGCAGGTGGTATACCGCCTTGGAAAAATAAATATGGGTGTTTAAAAGAGCACAGTAAAGAAGATCATAGAAACTTCCGAAGAGGATGGTCCTTTAACGCCCACCAAGGTTTTTTGCCTGGATCAGCATCACGGATTTGCCAAACGATGGTCATTGAAAAAGAAAAACCACCTGGCTACCTTAAAAAAAAAAAAGATCATGAAAACTATTATTGCAGCAACCGACTATTCCGAATCGGCTGCCAAATCTGTCGCCTTTGCTGCTGAATTGGCCAGGGAATTCAAGGCAGCACTCCTCCTCTATAATTCCACCCCTCCTCCTGTTTCCATGGGCCAAACACCGCTGCCTGTTGCTGTTACAGAAAACCTAATCGAGGAAAAAGATAACCAACTCCAACAATTGGCACAAAAAATAGCCGGAAGATACAAGGTAAAAACAGAGGCTGTTAGCAGCAACTCAGGGGTAAGCGGATTAAAGAAGCTTGTTCACCGGGAACAGGCTGATTTAGTAGTATTAGGTATGCGCAGCAACCCTTCTTTGGTGCAAACCACTTTTGACAGTTTTACCAACAGCACACTACTGGAGGCAGACTTTCCTGTGCTGATTGTTCCAAAAGAGGTTGCTTTTCAGAAAATAAAAAAAATACTTTTTGCCTGTGATATCCGGAAATTAACGGCCGGGGCCCACCTTAGCTTTTTAAAAGAACTTGCTTTTAGTCTTGACGCGAGAATACAAGTACTGCAGGTGGTAAAACATGAAAAAAAACCTGTAATGGCAGGAGGCCCTCCTTTAGTCTTACCTAATATAGAAAGTATTTTAAGGGGGGTAAAACATAACTACCGGCAAATGGAAGCCAAAAGCGTGTTGGAGGGTATAGAAAACGGAATTCTGGAATATGAAGCAGATTTACTGGTGATGGTTCCCCATCTGGCGAACTTCTGGGATTCGATCATTCTCACCGGTAATACACCGGAAATGGCTATCCAAACCCACATACCTTTGCTCGTCTTGCCCAACCATCCATAGGCATTAAGCATGATTGACTGACAGTTATTTACCAGGCATTCCCTTATCTATGGCTGTCTCAATTAATTAAAAAATCCTGAGCGAGGATTCTTCTTCCCGCTCAGGATTTTATTTTTATTGCTTCATTACTCTTATGCGCTTTAACGATGAGGAGGTCTGCACCTCCAGCAGGTAAGTAGCTGCATCCAAATGTCCCAGTTCCAGCACAATAGGTTCATGGCTGTTCGGCCGGGTTTCTTCCAGCAGTAAAAGGCCATGAAGTGTCCATAGCCTGATGAAAATCTTTTCACTGGTATTATTCTTCACCTTCACCTGCAGGACTTGGTCAAAGGGAAGCGGATAAGCCAGCAATTCGCTTTTCAGGCTTTCAGGATAAATTGCATCGGCAGCCACCTTCTCACAGTCCAGAACAGTGGAAGACGTAGCACGGACAGTGGTCCCCATGAGCCTCCATTCCAGCCATGACCTGAAGGAAATACTAAAAACATATTCATGCCTGCCTGCCTCAAAAATGGTCGGTACCTCTCCTCTACCCATCGGGAAAGGAAGGAGGAGATTATGAAGCATAAAGCCGGTACTTACGGCTACGGTATTGGGGTTGTAATACCCGAAGTAGGCGATATAGCCACCCTCATCGTTGCTGCTTACACACTCAAGAATGGGCTGTACGGCCTGCAAAGCAGGCTTGCAGCTTTGGGTTCTGCTGTTCGCTATTACCCGCTCGTTTCCCAGGCTCCACATCAGGCTACCGCTAAAGGTGGCATAAAATTCCTCCGGATGATAACCAGGTAAAAAGACCTTAGGCTGCCCCTGGTCCTGCTGTCCGAACATCCTGTTCAACCTTCCTGTCGCGATGGCCACCGGTTCTCCATTGGGGTTATGGTAACCCATTTTAGCCATGTAAATACTGCGGCTAAGCCCGCTCACACATGCTACCATAGGCACAACCGCCTGTATGGCTTCTTCACAGAAGGTGGCGTTTACGTCTACTGTAGTGGTTTCACTGCCCAGGGTCCAGCTAAGGTTTTCGCGTCTTTCGAAAACCACATGAAAGACGCTTTCGTGGCGGCCTGGCTCAAAAATAACAGGTTGCCCGGCATTTTCGAACAGGCTCAGCCGGTTGGCCGGCCCCCTGGCTACAGTTTGCGCCTGCGGATTGGGGTTGTTATAGCCGAAGGTGGCGGTATAGCTGCCATCTTTATTGCGGCTAATACATTCCACTATTGGCTGAACAGGAGCAACAGGAGCAGCAGGCTCAAATTCTACTGCGCCAATATCGGGCGGGCTGCTTCTTGGCTGCCCGAAAAAGTCGTTGGGTACCGCCTGAAGCGGAAGGCCTGCTCCATTCAGGGCAGGATTGGAGGGGATTAGCAGGGAATCAGATGCAAACTGTGGATTGGCAAAAATGGAATGTTCATCTGTTCCATTAAGCGCTTTCCAGGAAGCTAAATCAGGAAGTTCAATCCTGTCGTATTTGATAAATCTGTCCCCGGTAGTGAAATAAGCATTATAGTCGGAAAGGAAAGTACTTAGGTCAGAGATTTTAATCAGGGCATATCCCCCGGCAGTATTAGCAAAAATGTTATTCTTAAAAATCCAGTTATCTGGAAAGTCCTGGTCAATAAAAATAGCTGCGTTATTGTCACTCTTGCCATGGATGAGTATGCTGTTGTTATACAATTGGAGGGTATCGGTAGCATAGAAGGTGTAAATGCCTATACCTCCTTCATAGATAATTGACTCCTCCGTTTCTTTTGCTTCAATAGTAATGATGTTGTTTATAATATCCACCCGGGAATGAGTTTCATAACTCCCCAGGTCGATTCCCATGCCATTTCCTTTCAGGTAGATATAATTATCTCGAATCTCGTCTACATCTTCAAACACGCTTAGACCTCTTGACCAAGATCCTTTCAACCATATTTTATTGCTATTTACTTTTACCCTATTCTGGCAATGTCGAATTTTTATGCCATTAGTGTCCCCTTTGCCGGGGGCAAAAACCTGAATGGCGTTATTACTGACGTTCACATTGTTCTGGTATTCCAGCAAAATACCTTGGTGCGACAACTGCTGCAATTTGTTGCCTTCAACTACCACATCTTGTTCTATGATGCTTTCAGGATATATAGAATTCACCTCCTTGCGAAAGCCGATTCCTCCGCCTAAAAGAGAGTTGTTGCGGTATACATGATGGTCGTTGGTAAAAGTGGGGCTTTCTCCGTAGGAGTAGATAACAATATCGTTTTGCTTTCCCTGCAGCAGGTTGTGCTCTATGGTAATGTAATCTGCACCGCCTTTGATATCAATTACTTTGGTAGATAAAGGAGGGGCATCTTCTGAGCCTGTTCGCTTAAAGGTGAGGTAACGAAACGTTAAGCCATCAGCGCCATTAATCTGCAAAACATAATCCCCGGGGTATTGTAAAACGACCTGCGTACTATCTCCCTCCACACCTTCAAATACAAGCGGGTTCTGTGCTGAATTACCAGGAAAGGGATTGATACTTAGCTGTTCTTCATAGATGCCTGGTCTTATTTTAAAAGTTACCGGGCCTGCAATACCCTGATTTTCCAGAGCCTGAGTGGCTTGGGTTAAGTCTGCAAAGTTGCCATCTGAACCGCCAATAGTATAGGTGCCGACCATTGGCTTTGGTTGCTCAGGTTCGCCCCATTCAAGAGGACCAATCGAGGGAGGATTTTTGCGGATTTTACCATTAATATCAATATCCACCTCTTCCACTTTTATGCCGGCACCTTCCAATGGCCAGTTGGTAATAGAATGTTCATCCATGCCGCTTAGCGCCTGCCAGGCAGCCAGGTCGCTTATTTCCTGGTCTCCCCACTTAAAGATACTGACCCCTAAATCACTAAAATAATTGTAGTCCGACACAGCTACAGCTATGGGATGCAGGATATGAACCTTATATCCATCAGCATAATCAGTAAAGCTGTTATTCAAAATATGGAGGCTGTTTTCGGCTGCAACTTCTGTATATAGCGCACTACTCTCCTGTAGGTCCTTATATCCTGAAGTAGAAGCTGCATTATGGTATATTTTGATGATGTCATCATTAAAATTGGTTGTTTGAATATGAATGCCCCGCATAGTATTGATCCTGCCTGAGCGATCCCAGCCATCTACACCAATTGAATTGTTCGCAATCAGCACCTGGCCGCTGGCCGTTTTGCCAGTGGATACCAGCAGACCTGTTCCCCCTCCCAGTCCAACTTCACCAGGAAAGGGAGATGGAATGGTTTCTTCGGCCCCCATGCCAATGCTATTCTCCGACACCCGCTCCGGAATGCCATTGGTCGTTTTAATCCCAAACACATCTCCATAATAGCTGTCGACCATAATCCTGTTCCGCCTGATTTCCTTGCCATACCAGCAGTTGGTCAGCTCTATAGCCCCACGGCCACCACCCGCAGCCCTTAAGGTAATCCGGTTATCATTGATGATGATCCCTTTCTGGGCACCCAGGCTTATACCACTGTTCATGGTGTTCCCCGAAATTTCAAGGCCTTCATCAAAGTCGGGGCTGGCAGGCTCAAAGGGGCCTGACTTCTCCTTGGCGATGCCTCTGCTGAAGTAGTTGTTGCGGTAAATATGCTCGTTGCTTGCCAAGGCACCCGGGCCGGAGGTAGCATCGATATACTCAAGCCGATTATTTTCAAAAGTGAGGCAGTTTGAGCCTTCTCTTATTTTCACACCATCAATTGTCAAATAGCGAAAGCTAAGGCCATCCGTACCTTCAATGAAAAGTGCTCCTCTCAATGCTTTCAGGGTAACGGCTGTACTATCTGCACTGTCGCCTTCAAATACAATCCGGCGCTCGCAGGAACTCCCTAACACCTCCCCCAGGAGGAAGCTTTCTTCATAAACACCCGGGCGAACTTTAAAGGTAACGGCCTCGGCGATGCCTCTTGCCTGCAGGGCCTGCCCGGCTAAGGTAAAGGTTGGGAAATCACCATCTGAACCGCCAATGGTATAAGTACCTGCCAGAGGCCTTTGCGTACCGGCATCGAATTCTACAGCGCCAATATCGCGGGGGAAGCTACGCGGCTTTCCGTAAATATCCTTACCCAAGCCCTCTATAGCTATGCCTGCACCACTTAAGGCCGGGTTGGTGGGCACCAGGGAGTCTGCCGAAACAAACAATGGATCTTGCAGCAGAGAATGCAGATCCTGCTCAAAGGTCTGCTGCCAGTTTTCCAGCGAATATGCCTGCTCACCAATTTGTAGCGGTGACTGATTCGGGCTAAAGAAGGCATTGTAATCGGAGTTTAATGCTGTTTCTGCATCGTGGATACTCAGGGCCCTTCCCTCTCCGGTATCCATAAAAATGTTATTCCTGATATCCAGCAGAGCAAAAGGATCATCAGTCTGGCCGGTATCAGTACCCCCGATCCGCAGGGAAGCATTAAAGCCCGCCGAACCGCCTCCCAAATAAAATGTATTGAAATAGATGTTCAGCCGGTAATCCGTTTCGGAGGAAGATCTCACCCAAAGGGCATGCTGGTTATCATTTTCTTTGCTGATGATGTTATTCGCAATGGTAATTTCTTTGCGATCATTATTGGCAAGGCTCAGGATCACCCCATTTTGCAGCCCTTTGAAGAGTACTTCATTGCTTAGAAAATCATTGTTCAATCCTGAGATTTCCAGCCCCATATTGGGGTTCTGGTTATTCATAACAATCCTGTTGCCGCTAAGAGGCTGGCTGTAGTTGGCACTGTTCATTTCTATGCCTTCCACAAACGCTATATGCTCGTTACTAAGGGAGAGTCTGTTATTTTGAAAGACCAGATTATCAAGTCTGTAGATAGAGATACCGGCAATATCTTCGGCCCTGTTTCCCCTAAATTCAAGACTGCCCCTCTCTCCTTCGCCCGAGTGCATGTAAATACAGTAGCCATTACCATTGGCGAAGAAATTATTGGTAATGTTTGTGTGCTGCCCTGCTGCAAGAGACCAGATGAGTTGTTGGCTCTTTCCCTGCTGTCCTATTAGTCGGCTGTTGCTTAAACTAAAACAATCGGCCTGCTCAAGATACAGCAATTTTGCGCCATAGGTAGTGGAACTAATCGTAAGTCTTTTAAAGGCAAGACCATCTACGTCTTCCACTTTCAACACGAAATCTCCTTCAGCCTTTAAAATCACCTGGGTGCTATCCTTCTCTGCCCCTTCAAAAACTACTGGTACCTGGCATCCACTTCCTGGAATACGGCTAATAACCAGTTGCTCTTCATACGCTCCTGCCCGAACCTTAAAAGTAACCGGACCAGAAACCCCCTTGGTTGCAAGGGCGCTTACCGCCGCCTGGAAACTGGCATAATCTCCATAACCACCGCCAATAGTATAAATGCCTGCAAGTGGGGCGGATGGCTCTTCTTTTCCAGGGTCAAACTCCACAGCGCCTATATCGGGTGGTGTGCTTCTTTGCAGTCCAAAGAAGTCTAATTCAATTCCCGCAACCGCTCTGCCCGCCCCATTGAGGACACTGTTCCTGGGGCGCAGGTTCCTGTTGGAGACAAATTCCGGATCAAACAGCAGGTTGTTTGTTCCGGTAATATTGGGAACATGGTCGCTGTAATAGACATTATAGCCAATCTCTCCCGGAGCTGAAGTCCATTCAGTTTTTCCAATATCTATGGCCTTACCACCCGCCTGGTTAGAGAATATATTGTTAAGCAGATCAGTTATGGATATCACGTTTAGATAAATCGACTGGCTTTCCGGATCATTTCCATAAAGATGGATCGTATTGAAATAGAAGTTTGCTTTATAATACGGGCCTTCCAAAGCAATGCCTGTACTTTTATCTTTACTAAAAATAGAAACCAGGTTATTGGCGACTACCAAAGCTTTTGTATAACGATAGTCCCCAATGCCAAAAAATATCCCTATTCCCCCTTCCAGCAGCGTAATTTTATTGCCGATGACCTCAGTTGCGTAGCCCTCCCCTCTAAAGCTTAAACCTGTGCCTCTGCCATTTGCACTGATGATATCATTGCTATTTACTTTGTTTTCGAAAAAGCAATTGCTCAATTCGATGGCGGTACCCGCCCCCTCTATAGCTATGGTATTTTTTTCAATTACTGCATTTTGCTGGGCAAACAACCGTATTCCATAACTTTTCTGTCCCTGAAAAATATTTCCTGCTATTACAGGGCCATTGTCCAGTTCCAAAGCTCCGCTTTCAAAATCAAAAAACCTGTATCTTCCTTTTTCAATACCTACCAATCCTCCCAAAAGAAGATTATTCCGGTACACCTGCTCGTAAGTTCCATAGTTTCCATAAGCGTATTCATAAAAAATGAGCGTGGCGGAAGCCCCACCTTTTATAATATTATTTTCAATGGTAATCCTGGAGGCTCCTTCCCGCATTGAAATTACCTTGTCTCCCGTGCCGGAAATTGTCATATGCCGTAAACTTCCAGTTCCCATCCCTTTTACCACCGGTCCGCTTCCATAATATTGGAGTATCACATCTGTGCTATCACCGGTTTCTCCCTCAAAATTCACAATCCCATTCACTCCTTCCAAATCAAGCTGCTCGGTATAGGTGCCTGGCCGTACCTTAAAAATTACAGGCTCCTGGGAACTCTCTGCGGCTTTTAATGCCTTTATCGCCTCTGTGAAAGTTGCGTAGTTTCCATCGGAACCCCCAATGGTGTAGGTGCCACTTAAGGGAGGCTGCATATAAGTAAGCTGATTTGGGACAGTATTTTGCATTACGGAACCAGGTGACCCATCGGGTGAAGTGGGTGAAGCAGTCTGGCCATATCCTCTTACCAAAAGGATCATCAGACCAAAAATTAGGGATAGAATCTTTTTCACAGCTAAAAAATTTATTATCAAAAAAATAAAATGAGCCATAACTCTCAATTTCTTCCCCATGCCAGGAGGATATTGAAGAAGGGCGAAAAAATCTTTATACCTGTTGTTCGGCCAACTACCTAAACTTAGCGCCCACAACCTTATAAGCTAATGATGAAAATCATCATTTGTAAAAACTTAAGTCTTCTGAAGGGAGCTTCTTATTGTTTATAAGGGAAGAAGGACTTAAGAGGATTTGCACTAAGAAATCAGGCTTGCAGTAGTTAATATATGCTTTCTTTCAATGGAACAGGAAAGCCGCTGCCAGCCCTGAAACCTAGAAGGAATGGAATTCGCGGTAAAAAGAAAAACTAAATTGAGCCTTTGCCAAAACCGAGGGAAATTTATGGGAAAGTTCTTATTGGTGGCTTTAGTTGTGCAGGCAAACATAATGCGCCAAATAGCAGAATAACACTCCTTGGTTCTTAGCCAGAAGCTGCCAACCGGCTTTATCCTGCTGGCCTCATTCAATAAATCAGGCGAACTTCTTTGTTAGCATTTATCCGTTCCCATTTAAGAAATATCCAGGAGAAGAGCAACATTTGAACCGTTACTTCAGGTACACCTATCAAATGTTCTTTAAAGGTTAAGTCAGTATAAATGAACCCTTCAATTGATCCGGGTATGGGCTCAACCGCACCCAAAAAAGTTAAGCCCCATAATACCGCAAATAATTTCAACCATCCTGTCTTATTTTTAATAAAAATATTGTAAAACGGGTATAAAACCAGGGCAATAATAACACCACGAATAATTTGTAAAATCGGGGCGGCTCTTACTACAGGGGAATCCAGGGAACGAAAATGCTCCCCTCCTTCCAGCTCTGTAAAGGCATCTGCGTAATTCTGCAGGTTCATAAAAAGAATTCCGGCAGCAACATACGTTAGTACATGAACTAAAGAAAATCGCCCCACGAAACTCCACATTTTCTTATTAATCAAGGGTGCCATCGAATTCTTTTTATTATTTATTATCGCCGTTAACTACCGCTTCAAAACAACCCTTTTTAGCTTTCTTACAGCCGCAGGTTCCTCTTTCCTTTAATCATTTTCATGCTTTTTCAGGAGGAAGCTTTTCTTTTTTTCGTGAATCTGCCAGGAAAGCAAACATTCTCCCTATCCCTCACAAACATATCCTGTAGCAGTCTTCAATCAAATGATCAGCGTTCTGGAAATGGGATGATATAAATCATCTCCCCTGAAGCCTTTTTATAAACTTAAATGGAAGCCCGCTCTCTTGTGGGTAGATTTTATTAAAAGGTCGTTCTTCCACTGAGAATGCAGTATTTCAGGACATTCATCATGTACTCAGCCAACCTACGTCATTGCTTTGGGACCAGTGCATCCTTTATCTTTCGTGAAATAAACTTTTATTTACTGTTATGAAAACCATCATTGTAGCCACCGATTACTCACCAACCGCCGAAAACGCCCTGGCATACGCTGCTCAACTGGCTCGGCTCACTAGTTCTAAAATGGTGATTTTTAACGCTTACCATTTGCCTATTCCTAGCGCGGAAGGGGTAATGCCCATGCTCGACTTACAGGAATTCATTGCTGAGAATAAGGCCCGTTTAACAAAAATTGCTGAAGAAACGGCCAAAAACTATGAAGTAAAGGTAGAAGCGCAGTCTGGCACCTCCCTGCTGCAGGACGAGTTGGATGCCTTGTGCCACCAATACCCCGAACCTCTGGTTGTGGTAGGCATGCGGGGAAACTCTCTGGAACGTAAAATATTTGGCAGTATAACCACTTCTGTGGTAAGGCGGGGTAAATATCCAGTGTTGGTAGTTCCTGCTGAAGCTCACTTCCAGGATATCGCCAAAATCCTATTTGCATATGACTATCATACGTTAAAGGACACCAATCTTTTAAGCCCCCTTAAAAAGCTGGCACAACATTTTCGTGCCCAGATTCAGGTTTTACACCTGATGCAAACCCCAGCCCTTACATTTATGGAAGAGGACATTCCTTTTACTATAAAAAAAGGGCCCAGCCTGGAAAAAATATTTAGAGGAATTAAACATAATTACAAAGAGCTGGAAACTGAAGATATTGTTGGAGGCATAGAAAAGGGCATTGAGGAGTATGGTGCCGATTTGCTGGTGATGGTACCGCATAAGCCCGGATTCTGGGATAATATCCTAAACCGGAGCAAAACCAGAAAAATGGCTTTAAAAACTCATATTCCATTACTTGCCTTGCCAAATACGGACTTGTAAAGGACAGTGCCCGGCTAAGGGGCAGGGCTTGCAGGGTACCTTAGCCGGAAAACAGCTGAAGCCGCAGCCGGCATTTGCTAAAAAACACCGCCTGCAGGAAATTAAGTAAGGGACTTCTTTACCTTAAGCCAATGAGCAACCGTCATCGCTTTTATGATGCCCCTGCCTGCAGGGCAATTTTTCATACGCTTTCCTTCCAGAGGCTCCCCTTTCTTTCTTTCCTGCTGCTGCTGCTGCTGCTGTGCATTCTGCATCCTACTTACGGAAAAGCACTGCCTCCAGACAAAACAATTGCTTACTCCTATTACCTGATGGATACCAGCCTAACTGGTGCCAGAGATTATTTTTCCTATACTGCCATTAAAGCGTTTTACCGGCAAAGGCAATACCAACAGGCCTGGCTCGGGCCAAAGGGATTAAAGTCCCCTGCCGACAGCCTGTTAAGCTTCATTCAGACGGCAGAAACTTATGGATTGGTTGCTGCAGACTACCACCAGGCAAAGCTGGAAGCGCTAAAAAAGCGTATAGATACCAAGCAGGCGAGCCAGTCAGACCTGGACCAGATGGACCTGCTTTTCAGCGACAGCTTTATGATGCTGGCTTACCATCTGCATCACGGACGGCTCCTTAAAAATTCTCAGCTTCGGCTGCAGCAACTGCCTCTGGAGGCAGGTCAGGCGGTAACAACCTTATTAAAACAGCTAATAGAATCGATGCAATCGGTGCGCCAGACACTTGAACAACAGCAGCCTTCACATCTACCCTATGTTTTATTAAAACAAGAACTGGGCAAGCTTTTAAAGGAAGGTTTATCAGCAACTGCCTCCGCTACAGAAAGCCGCATAATCAGGCAACTGATGGTGAACATGGAACGCTGGCGCTGGGAATCCGACACCTTTCCTTCCAGCTATATCCTGGTCAATATCCCCGCTTATCGACTGGAGGTATTTGAAGCAGGAAAGCCGGTACTGGAATCGAGGATAATTGTAGGCAAGCCTGGTACTCCTAGCCCTGTGCTAAACAGTATAATCGAATGCATCATCATTTATCCATACTGGACGGTTCCCCGAAGTATTGCTGTAGCTGAAATGTTACCCAAACTGCAAAAGGACCCTTCTTACCTGGAACGAAACCATTTTGAAGTGCTTGACAGGAACTGGAAAACCGTTAACCCCCGCCTGCTTGATTGGAATAACTACCATCGCTCCAACTTTCCTTTTACTTTGCGGCAATCTCAGGGATGGCATAACGCCCTGGGCATTGTAAAGTTTATGTTTGACAACGATTATAGCGTATACCTGCACGATACCAATGCGCCCCAATTATTTAACAACAACTACCGGGCGTTGAGCCACGGCTGTATACGGGTAGAAAAAAACCGGGAGCTGGCCAGGCTTCTTCTGCAAAAGCATCCTAATTACGGGCAGGCCGGGCAGCTTGAAGCCTCCTTTAACACCAGGCGTTCTAAAGAAATTAACCTTCCTGCAGGCATGCCACTTTACATTCGGTATTTTACTGTAGACTACCTGCACGACAGTCTTCAATGGTATGAAGATATTTACCGGCATGATGAAAAGCTTATCCGCGCCTTGTTTGCAGAATAGCTAAATACAGGCATCCATTCCTATCTTTTCCTGTTAGTCGGCCGGTAACTTTTGTTCTTTCTCCGTCTACCAGGGTTGATAAAGTTCCTGTTTTTCCCGGAGGTTAAATTTTTGATTCTTTTGTAATTTCAGCAGCCAATGAGAACATTTATCATCACTCCTGATTCTGGTCATTGCCTGCTCATATTCTTCCGCCAAAGCCAGATATACAGTTCAGCGAAAATTACATTAGTAAAAAGAGCTTACTTTTAACCTTACACTTAAAAAAGAGCAGGGCCAGGTTATCCAGCTTAGAACTTCTTCAGCACTTAAAAATTTTTTTCTAACTGCCTATGAAAAAGCATGCCGGCTTGCAGGAGTTAATAAACTTTTTGCAGGTACCCTCCAACTACCCACACCATCCCAAAGAGGTTAAAATCATCCAGACCCATGCCTCCATCCTGGCCATGGCTCCCCCTTATGTATATAAATTTAAAAAGCCACTGGATTTTGGCTTTATGGACTTTCGTTCACTGGAGGCCAGAAAGAAGAACAGTGAACGAGAGCTTGCTTTAAACCGGCGGCTTTGCAAAGAGATTTACTTAAGCGTTTTACCGGTTTACAAGCACCGGCAACAGTTTTCTTTTCACCAGAAAGGGCCTGTTGTAGACTATGCCTTGCTGATGAAGCAAATGGATGATGGCTTCTTTCTGAATCAGTTACTGGCCAAGGGAGCACTGACCAACGAACTACTGGAGGAGGTGCTGCAGGTATTAAAAATGTTTTATGAAGCCCAGTCCAGCCAGGCGGACATGAACCAGTATGCAGACCTTCCACACCTACAGCAAAATGCCGAAGATAATTTTGCCAGCCTCCGGAAGTTTCCGCCAGAAAATTTTGCCCCCAAAGCCCTTGAACTTATTGAGCACGGAATGAAAGCTTTTTTACAACAACAGCAGGCATTAATCAGGAAGCGGATTGAGGAAGATAAAATTAAGGATTGCCATGGTGATCTGCACCTGGAACATATCCACATACAAAACCAGAAGGTATGCATCTACGACTGTATCGAGTTTAATGAACGGTTTCGATATGGTGATATAGCCGCTGATATTGCCTTTCTGGCAATGGACCTTGATTTTTCCGGTCGCCCCGATTTGGCCAATTTTGTGGCTCAAAGAATGGCTGTGCTGCTGCAGGATCGGGAGATGCTTTTACTCATGGATTATTATAAAAGCTACCGCGCCTGTGTAAGAGCCAAAGTGGAAAACATACGTTCTCTCCAGCAAGAGGTAGCAGCCAATGAACAGGCAATAAGCAATCAAAAGGCAAAACGGTATATGGAACTGGCCCTTCGGTACAAGCTGCTGGGTTCCCAGCCCTGGCTTATCATTGTTTGTGGTAAAATTGGGAGTGGCAAAAGTACCATTGCCGAAAGGCTGGCTGAATTGCTTGGCATCAGCTATCTGTCGAGCGATATCATCCGGAAAGAAAACGCTGGCCTGGATGTATATCAAAGGACTCCGGCGGTATTACGGCCCTACCTGTATGGTATAAAAAAAACCAATGAAGTTTACCAGCAACTCCTTAAGCGCTCACTGGCAATATTACACAAACAGCACACGGTACTTGTTGATGCTACCTTTGGGAAAGCAACTCATCGCACCGCTTTTATTCAAGCTTTAGAGCAGCACCACATGCACTATTGTTTCATTGAAACACAGGCGCCGGAGCAGCTCATTCAGGAACGCTTAAAAGAAAGAGAAAATATGCCTGTTATTTCAGACGCCCGCCTTGAAAATTATATTGAACTAAGTAATTCCTACGAGCCTCTCACAGAGGTTCTGCGGCATCAGCATATCAGTCTTTCAACCGAAGCGCCCCCAAACAGGACCATCGATAAGCTATTGGTAGCTTTCTCCAGACTAACAAGAAAAAAAGAAGTTTACTACTAAATGGTTGGAAGCTCTATAAGGCAGCTTTACTGGTTTTCATCAACGCTGCTTGTGTACCCAGGCATAAAACCTTTTTTTATGCTCTCTGAAGTTGGTTCTTAAATCTTCAAATTCTGTTTTCAACTTAGCATGGTTACACTGGTAATCAGCCAGGCTTTCTTTGTTACTATTGCGCATGAGCATGGCCAGAAGTTGCCCATGTTTCATGATGGCTATTTTAGAATTCATTAACGCGATGTCATTGAAGTACAAGCTTGCTCTTTGTAAGGCTTTAAAAACAGCTTGCTCTTTTTTTTCAGCAGAAGCTTCTGAAAAATGCTTAAGCAAAATTTCAAAAAAGCGGGCTTCATTTTCTATGAAATCAATTTCTTCAAGCCACTCGCTGCTTTCAGCCTGCAACAAGTGTTCAGGATTTTGTGAGCTCAAAAATTCCATGATATTATTCTTTTAATACAAAAGAAAACAGATTTGATTAGCTCCGTATTTTTTTGGAAATAATAGATAAAGGTATCCTGCTACAGGATGGAGAAAAATGACACAAATCCTGAAAAGTGACGATCTTCGTCATTGACAGGACCTATAAACAGGTTGTTGCCATTCCCGGGGCGAATCCTGGGCCGGTTTTTTCAGAACCTTTGTCTTCCTATTCCTTAAACTTCCAATTCATAGGTTTTATAAAGTAGTCTGGCCCCCTAAAGGAATAGAGAATGTTAAGAGGCTAAAACAAAAAAATAGGCGTACACTTTCAAATAGGAATAATTATTTTACTTTGTTTAAATTTACCTCCATTTAGGAAAATCTACAAAGAGCATGGTATCCACATTTTTAGCTTAAAAATTATATGAACATGAATATTCGACTTCCATTTATTTCTGATCCTCATCTTCTGGAAGAGCTCGGGAAGTATGGTCAGGTTCAGGAGTTTGAGCCGGGGCAAACGATTATTGAACCGGGCCAATATATTAAAATGGTGCCGGTTGTTCTTGAAGGAACTATCAAGGTAATGCGAACCAATGAAGAAGGCCATGACCTGTTTCTTTATTATATCGAGAGTGGAGAAACCTGTGCAGTGTCGCTGACCTGTTGCAGTGTAATGACCCCCAGTGATGTTAAAGCAGTAGCAGAAGAAAAAACAAAGATCCTGGCAATTCCGGCGCGCAAGCATGAGGAATGGACCAACAAATTTCGGCAGTGGAAAGATTTTGTGGCACAAACTTATCAAAAACGATTTCAATCCATGTTTCAGGCCATCGATGATATTGCCTTTAAAAAAATGGACGAGCGTTTATTAAAGTACCTGGTAGTCAAGTCCAAACAAGCAAAGTCAAACGAGCTGCCCTTAACTCACCAGGAAATTGCGAAAGAACTGGGAACTTCCCGGGAGGTTATTTCCAGGCTTTTAAAGCAACTGGAAAACCGGAAACTGGTGGAGCTGGGCCGGAATATCGTGTATGTTCGGGACGATCTGGAACGCTTTCTTTAGCAAAAACCAATTCAGCCCTGCATAACTGTATTCTGTAAAAATGAATGGTCATGCAAATTCTTCGGGCCAGTTTTCTGGCATTTATAAATGCGTCAACCTCCCTTGCGGGGCTACTCTTTTCCATTAACCGGCACTCATTTATGGCAATGGAAAAGTTTTAAAGCCCCTATCCAGTTTGTACAATAAACCCACTTTCCAATAATCACTCGCCGGAATCTTGCTTTCTCCACATAGGCTTTTATCATTGTCTGTATCCGGCATATGCCGTAGACTGAACAAATTTCCTGCTTCTGCTATTCCTGGCACGGGTAGAAGAAAAGATTTTGTACCTGTAGAAAACTGGGGAGAAGAGTATATTTCCGGATGGATTTACGAAAGAAAAACAAAAGCAATTGGTGGGGAAAATGCCTGTTCTGAATAAAGACAGGCGGCTTTCCCTTCCTGTAGCAGGAAGATTAAAAACTTAAAAGTTTAAACAATGGATAATACCTTTTGGGACAAAAGATATACGCAGGAAAATGATTTGTATGGTACGGAGCCGAATAGCTATTTTAAAGAAAAATCGGACAGCTAAAGCCGGGCAATCTATTAATTCCTGGTGAAGGCGAAGGCAGACAGGCGATTTATGCAGCTGAACAAGGTTGGAAAGTAACTGCTTTTGATATGCGTAAAGTAGGTCGACAGCATGCCCTGCAGAGGGCCGAAAGCCTGGGCCTGCCGCTAAGCTACCAGTTAAATAAAGCAGAAGACTTCAGATTTGAAGAGGAAACGTATGTCTGTGCAGCACTTATTTATTTTCACCTGTCTCCTGCAATACGCACAAATATTCACCGAAAAATTGCCTCAGCCGTAAAACCCGGTGGGCACCTGATTCTGGAAGGATTTCATCCAAAGCAGTTAGGTTTATCATCGGGCGGCCAAAAAAATGAAGAGATGCTGTATACGGCAGAAATGCTCAGCAGGGATTTTGAAAAATGGGAATATTTGGAAAAGCTTGAAGGGGAAGTATTGCTTCAGGAAGGCAGGGCTCATGCTGGTAAAGCCTACGTATCTCGTCTGTTTGCCAGAAAAGCCTTCTAGTCCTTTAATAAGCCAGTTACGGAGATGACAAAATGCCCTTTATATCAAACTACAACAGGATAAAAGATATCTAGAGCCAATTCCGTCCACAGACCTGAATTATAAACGGCACCTTATTAAATAAGACAGGATTAGCTTTTAAAATAAAACTATAAGGGGGAGGATTCTACTTACCCCAAATAGCTCAAAGCGCCTTCAATATAAAACTCTGAAAGCCTGGGGGCGAAAATACCGCTCAGCAGTAGCCCTGGCTGCTATTGAAAGAGCTTAAGACGATTTGGTATTATTTAATTCCTGTCGTAGGGCTTCACCAGAAAAAGGCTTGCCTACAAATGGCCCTAATACACACTTATCAAACAAACCTGCTGAGAAAGGGACCATACCTGCAATAATTAACGGCCATTGGGGTTTGTCTTTTCCAAATACACTAACGCCTATTAATGCCAGCCCTGCACCGATTCGCAACCTTCTCCCATTTGGGCTGGAGATAAACTTGAAAAATCCTTCCATAGAGTTAAAGTTTTAATTGTTATTAGCAAACGGATGTTTATAGCACTTTATAGGGAACTAAGTAGTGGGACAGATTTAATTTTATCTTAATAGTCAGCCTTGTCATCCTAAGTTAGCGGGGAGAAAAAAGTTGGAGAAGTCGCAGAATATTATTTGGTTTGCCTGTAAAGCAGGGCGCTGCTAACAGGTAAAGGCAGAAGGAACAAGGATCTAGTTTGTCATTAGTCATTAAGACTCTTCGGGATGCAATTCCCTTCTGCTACTTTTTACCTAAACCAGGACAATTCATTAGGTCTATAGAACCTGCTTTAAGTATAGATTGGTCTGGTAAAAAGCCCTACCTGATAGCAACGGCTGCATTATTGGTTAACTGTAAAGATAAAAAAGAAATGCAAGAAGTAAAGCCCACTGTCGTAGGAGTAGATATCTCCAAGGCTTATTTTGATTACTTTTTCACAGATGCTGATAGTAAGAATACTAAAGGAAGACTCACTAATGACAAGCAGGGCTTTCAACAGCTTCAAAAGATTATACCCTCTAATAGTTGGGTAGTGATGGAAGCATCTGGGCCTTATTACTACCAGCTGGCTTGCTTTCTTTATGAGAAGGGAGTTAAAGTAGCCGTAGTTAACCCATTGGTGATTCGCAGGTTTATGCAAGATGCAGCTAAAAAGAGTTAAATCAGATGCCGCTGATGCAAAAGGTATAGCCGCTTATGGAAAGCTGATGGAGTTAAAGCCATGGCAGCCTTTAAAGGAAGGCTACCTGAAAATTAAGCAGTGGTATACAGTGAGGAAGCAATTATTGAAGCACCTACATGCTACTACGCAGCAAATAGAGGCTTTTCTTGCCGCAGGTAAGCTGGACAAGAATATCAAGGCTACATTAGAAGATGAAATAGACCGAAGCGGTCCGCCGCTGCGGGATCTTTCGTTGTAGGAAGCTCCTTAAGAGCCATTTTATTGGAAAGCTCCCTCCTGCGTCGGGATGACAATGAAACTTTTTTTCTTCAATTTAAATCTGTCTTACTACTTAACTACTTCAGCATGTGCTTGTTTTTAAATTATATAATGGCATTTCAAATGGAAGGCGAAGGTGCCCGCTGCTGCCAATACCAGCCCAATGGGGGCCAGCCTGCCCGGCAGTTCCAGCAGTAAATGCTGTATCCTGTGCCAGTCAAAATCCTACTGGTCTTAATTTTATCCGAAGAAACTAATGCTAACCATACTAATTCCTTCCATTTCAAAAGCTTATCCCCTTTTTTAAGAGCCTGCCAAAAGTACCTTGCGTAACAAGAGACATAAAGCAGTTCTCTCTGATTCCGGGCTTTGAATTAGAAAATACCCGTTTTCCAGGTTTTATTACCCGAAACAGTATATTCAAGAATTGTTTTTAGGCTTTATGAGCAAATTCTAATGCTTATTAAAATCATCCTACTATTTGAAACCAGCAGCTGGTTTACCGCCGCCGATCAGCAGGCGGAACCGCCGGAAAAAACTTTGTAGCTTTAAAAAGAGGCGCTTTTGACCTTCATGCCCGTTTTTTTATACATACCATGAATAAAAGTGAGGCCCCTGGCTTTAACACCCTGGTTCCACCTATCATTTTGTCGATAGAATCGATTATCGGCACAAAAGAATGCTTAGAAGGATAGGTATCATGCTGCAGCTCGTTCATAAAAGGACCCAGCACCCTTGCTCTTATGGCTCTTATGGCTCTTATGGCTCTTATGGCTCTTATGGCTCTTATGGCTCTTAAAAGCAACCAATTATTTGAATAAGTAGATATGTAGAAACTGACGATGATCGTAGATTACAGTTTTTAGCAGGAAGTTTTAGGTGTTTATCTCATCTATTGCCCATGTGTGACAAATGTCACTGCAAAATAAAGACTTACTGCCTACTTTTGTATAGAAGGTAAATGACGTGTAAAGCAATCCAATAAATCATTTTCCTAACCAAGAAACAAAAAGATGAAAAAGATATTAGTGCCAACCGACTGTTCCGATTTATCCGGCTATGCCCTGAGCCTGGCACAAAAGCTGGCCAGGCAGAGCGGGGCCGAAATTTATGCCTTACAGGTCGTTCCCACCGCTGCCGATGCTGTTTTCAGCAAGGAAGGTGAGCTGCTGGAATCGGAAGACTTTGACCTGGAAGCAGTAAAAAAGGAACAGGAAAGAAGCCGTACCACCATGGCAGGCTGGGTGGCCAGGCACCATGCAGAAGTTGTGCCTATAGTGAAAGCCGGGAACCTCCCCGACCAGATACTCCATTGTGTTAAACAGGAAAACATAGACCTGGTAGTAATGGGCACGCACGGCCTCAGCGGTTTGCGCCAACTCATAGCCGACTCGGTTACCGAACAGGTGGTACGCCAGTCCTCCGTGCCGGTACTCTCGCTAAAGTGCGACCGCTCCGAGCTGGAAATAAAAGATATTATGCTGGCCTCCAGCTTTAATGAAGATGCGCCCAAACAAATCGGCTTTATCAAAACCCTGCAGCAGGCATTCGGCGCGACCATTCATTTGCTCAGGGTCAATACGCCCCGCGACTTCAAAACCAGCCGGGAGCTGAAGGAGCGCATGGAAAGATTTGCCAAAGTAAATGACCTGGCCAAGGTGGAAACCCACATTTATTGTGACAAAGACGTGGAACAGGGCATTCTGCATTTTGCCCAGGATACCGGCATAGACATGATTAGCATCGGGGTGGAAAAAGACAGCATGGCCAAGCTGTTTCAAAAGCATGTTTCCTCTTCGCTGGTCAACCATTTGTACTACCCGGTATTAACCTTTAAAATTTAAACAGTAACTAATTGAATAACATGATAGAGATGTTGAGCCAAGCCTGGCCATGGTATGTAGCAGGACCACTGATTGCTTTAGTAATGGCCTTGTTGTTGTTTGTGGGAAAGAGCTTTGGAGTATCGGATACTTTAAGAACCACCTGCGCCATAGGCGGTGGTGGCAGGTTCAGTGAGTTCTTCGATTTTGACTGGAAAAAGCAAAGCTGGAACCTGGTGTTTGTTGCCGGGGCGATTATCGGCGGTTTTATTGCCTCTACCTGGCTGCAGCAGCCAGCCCCTATTCCCCTGGCCCCCGACACGGTAGCCAAACTGCAGGAACTGGGCATTCAGAAGCCGGGAGATAATTACCTGCCCGAAGAGATATTCAGCTGGGAAGGCCTGTTTACCCTGCGTGGGTTTATCATGCTGGTGGTTGGCGGCTTCCTGATTGGTTTCGGTGCCCGCTATGCAGGCGGATGTACTTCCGGCCATGCCATCAGCGGCCTGAGCAATTTGCAGCTGCCTTCTCTGATTGCCGTCATCGGCTTCTTTATCGGAGGCCTGGTTATGACTTATTTTCTTTTACCGCTAATCCTGACCCTTTAACCTTTAAATGATGAAATATATCAGTTATTTATCCATTGGCACCTTGTTTGGCATTATCATGACCAAGTCGCAGGCCATTTCCTGGTACCGGATTTACGAAATGTTCCGCTTCGATGCCTTCCATATGTACGGCATTATTGGTTCGGCTGTAACTTTAGGCATTATTAGTGTGGCCCTCATTAAAAAGTACAAAGTAAAAAGCACCGAAGGAACTCCTATTACCTTTAGCCCCAAGAACAGGAGCATTCCGCGCTACCTGATTGGCGGAACCATATTTGGCTTAGGCTGGGCCATGGCAGGGGCCTGTCCAGGTCCTATTTACACGCTCCTGGGCAATGGCTATGGAGTTATTCTGGTGGTGCTGGCAAGTGCCCTGTTGGGTACGTTTACCTATGGACTTTTACGAAACAGATTGCCTCATTAATAGGCTCCTGTTTAAATGACCTGGTTTAGACAAAACAGCTAATTATTAACTACTTTTCTTTAAAAAAACATGAACAAGCTCAAAAGCACTTTTCTATTACTTTTCCTTTCTTCAATCCTTTTTGTTGCCTTTCAGACTAATGCGTTTGCACAGGAACCCTGGAGTAAAAATCAACTTATTGAGCCATCGGAACTGGCAGCAAAGATTACAAACAAAAATGCAAAGCCTCCTTTTATAATAAGCGTTAGCCCGGAAGGAGCTCATGGAATACGCCCGGGAAAAGGCATTAAAGGTGCCGTTGACTTTGGAGCTGCAGACGAGCCGCAAAACCTGGAAAAACTAAAAGCTTCACTCGAGGAGGTTCCCAGAAATAAGGAAATTGTACTGTATTGTGGCTGTTGTCCTTTTAATGTTTGCCCAAACATCCGGCCGGCTTTTTCGCTGCTGAATGAAATGGGATTTACTAACCACCAACTTTTAAATCTTAAAAAGAACATACGGGTGGATTGGCTGAATAAGGGCTACCCGATGAATTAACTGCTGCATGGAGGCGGGGGCGAATATCCCCACTCCTGCCTGCATTTAGCGGCCAGCATTTAAGCCTTAGTTCCCCTTCACCCGCCTTCAGGACTATAGAAATTGGCCCGCCGCTATAACTAAACCTTTAGCCCTGCGCCTGGAGGTTGTAATTATCCCATATAAGAACAATTCAGGGCCTTCAGTTAGGAAAGCCCTTCCCTATGGACAATGAAAACAGCCTTAAAGTAAATGGAATTAATCCTCAGGCAAAAGAGTAAAAACTAAATAAAAAATTCCACAGCTTAAGCTGCAGGCTTGGATGCCAGATACAAATGTGCTAACTTAAAAGAAAGAAGAAGAGCATTTATTTTTTAAAGTAGCTTACTTTTTCTCCGGTGCGACAAAACAACACAGGCAATGGGAGAAGCTCTTGTACCTATCGAACAAAGCAGCGAAATGCGGGCGACTTTTATTGCCCACCTGCTCAAAGACATTAAAGCCCTGGAAATAATGCTCGAAGGCAAAATGCTCGAGGAGGGCATTTTCCGGATTGGAGCAGAACAGGAATTTTGTCTGGTAACCGACAATTGGAGGCCTTCTAAAGCTTCCATGGAAATTTTACAAAACCTTCATGACCCTCATTTTACAACCGAGCTGGCCCGTTTCAACCTGGAGATCAATCTGGACCCACTGGAATTAAAAGATAAATGTTTCAGTGAAATGGAGCAACACCTGAACACCTTCCTCAATAAGGCCGATGAAGTGGCCAAAAAGTTTAACAACCAGGTGGTGCTTACCGGTATTTTACCAACCATTTCTAAAAGAGAACTCGAGCTGGAGTTCATGACCCCCAGTCCCCGCTACCAGGCTTTAAACGAGCTGACCAAAGCCTTACGGGGGAAAGATTTTGAATTATCCATCAGCGGGGTTGATGAGTTGGCTATTATTCACGACTCCGTACTGTTTGAAGCCTGCAATACCAGTTTTCAGATGCACCTGCAAATTTCGCCCGACGACTTTATTTCCAGTTACAACTGGGCCCTGGCCATTTCAGCGCCTGTGCTAGGCATTGCAAGCAATTCGCCGCTGCTGCTGGGGCGCGAGCTGTGGAGCGAAACCCGCATTGCGCTTTTTCAACAAAGCATCGACACCCGCAGCTCTTCTTATGCCCTGAAGGACCAGTCAGCCAGGGTTACTTTCGGGAATTCCTGGGCCCATTCCTCCATTGCAGAGCTGTACAAAAACAACCTTAGCCTGCACAAAGTACTCCTTACTAAAAGTATTGATAAAGACTCCCTGGAAGAGCTGGCCCAGGGGAACATGCCAAAGCTGCAGGCGCTGAGTTTACACAACAGCACCATTTACCAGTGGAACAGGGCCTGTTATGGAGTAGCAAACAACAAGGCCCATCTGCGTATTGAAAACCGCTACCTGCCTGCCGGTCCTACCACCATGGATGAGATGGCAAATTTTGCCTTTTGGGTAGGAATTATGCTGGGGAGGCCTGCCGCATTTGATCACCTTCCGGCTAAAATGGATTTTAGAGATGCAAAGGCTAATTTCTTTAAAGCAGCCCGCACAGGCAAAGAATCGGTGTTGCAATGGATGGACGAACAAATTTCCGTCCGCGACCTGGTCCTTAATAAACTACTGCCCCTTGCGTATGCCGGTTTAAAGAAGGCAGAAATACATCCTGATGATATCGCTTATTACCTGGGCATCATTGAACAGCGGGCAGTAAAAGAAACCGGCTCCCAGTGGACGGTCCGGAATTACCGGAAGTTGAAAGACAAATGGAAAAAAGACGAAGCGCTTTTAATGCTTACAAAAGCCATGGTTAAAAACCAGCATTCGGGCATTCCGCTGCACGACTGGCCCCCGGTAGACCCCGGGCTGGAAACCCATGAATTTTCTACCCTGGTATGCCACATCATGAGCACGGAACTATACACCGTAAATGAAAATGATTTGGCTGAACTGGCTACCAGCGTAATGCTTTGGAAAAATATACACCATTTGCCGGTAGAGAATAAAGCAGGCCAGCTCTGCGGCCTGCTCACCTGGACGCACATAAAGCGCTTTAGGGAAAAGAGAAGAGATAAAGAGCAGATGGTGGTGGCTGAAATCATGACGAAAGATCTCCTTACCGCACGCCCTGAAACAGCGATACCAACGGCTATCGGTTTAATGAAACGAAACGAAATTGGGTGCCTGCCCGTGGTGCAGGATAGGCATTTGGTCGGCATTATTACGATTAAAGATGTTATCCCCTACGACCATGGTTAAAGTGTTCAACAAGGCACTGCACCGAAGCGTGGAGGTGAACAGAATAATTGAAAAAATAGAGGGGAAAGAAGCCGGTCCTTCCGTAGTGTTTATCGCTGGCATGCACGGGAACGAACCTTCCGGCGTTTTCGCACTGAAACGGGTGGTAAAAAAAATAAAAGAAAAAAATCTTCTTTTCAAAGGAAAGATGTATGCCCTGGCCGGCAACCTGTGGGCCCTCGGGCAGGGGGAGCGCTTTCACAGCCAGGACCTCAACCGCTTATGGTCGGCCGAGCGAATTAATCAACTGCGGGAGGTTGCTTTCAGGCCCGAAAATCCGGATGCTGCCCAGCAGCTGGAGCTATACCAGTGCTTACGGCATATTTTGCAAGAAGACCAGGGTCCGTTTTATTTTATGGATTTACATACCACTTCCTGCGAAACCATTCCCTTTCTTCTGCTGAACGACAGCCTGCTAAACAGAAAATTTTCCTCCCAGTACCCCCTCCCCTCTATTTTGGGTATTGAAGAATACCTGCAAGGCCCCCTGCTGAGCTACCTAAATGAGCTGGGCTATATAGCCTTGGGTTTTGAGGCAGGGCAGCATGAAGAACCTTCCTCCCTCGACAACCAGATAGCCTTTATTATGCTTTCCCTGGTTTTTGCCGGCTGCCTGACCAAAGAAGAGGCGGATGTTAACCATTACCACAGTATGCTGGCAAAAAATGCCGTGGATAGCAGGCACTTTTATGAAATATTTTTTCGCTACCCTATTGAGGACGGAGAAAAGTTTAAAATGGAGCCGGGCTTTGTGAATTTTCAGAAAGTAAAAAAAGGGCAACAACTAGCCCAAAGTAATGGAAAAACTGTTTATTCCCCGAAAAAAGCCAAACTATTTATGCCTCTTTACCAAAGCCAGGGAACCGATGGCTTTTTTGCTATCCGAAAGGTGCCCAGGCAGTTTTTGCAGCTTTCTGCCAGGCTTCGCAAACTAAAACTGCACTATTTTCTTCCACTATTGCCCGGCGTTTCCTGGTTTAACAGGGAGCGGGAAGTTCTTAAAGTAAACAGAAAGCACGCCCGTTTTTTCACTAAAAATATATTTCACCTGCTGGGCTACAGAAGCAAAACCCTGAGTCGAAATACCTACCTTATGAGAAGCAGGGAGCTGGCTTCCAGGGAAGAGGAATATAAAGGGGCCAACTGGTTCTAACACCTGAGAAGATCTCCGCAACTCCCATGTAGGAAGGTGTGGCATGTTTTTTCCCATGCATTGGCTCCTGCCTTAGTTATTAGCAGTTCGTTTTTGTACCCGCCCGGTGTAAAGCCCCTGACTTTCCGCAGCCCCATTTACCTACAACAGAAACAGAGAAAGGCTTTTACAGAGACCTGATTTTAGCTGCCTGTTATAGCAGCAGCTGAAGAACGAACCCCGCGAGTTTTATAGCAAGCCTTACTGCCATTGTTCAATAAACCTGCCAATAATAAAGGCTACGGCGGCGGCCGACCCTCCTATGAGCAGCATTTCCACACCTGCTCTGAGGGCATTTCCACCAGTAATTCTTGTTCTTAAGGCACCTACACCGAACAAGGTAATTGCAGTGACTACACCTGAAATAATAAAAGAGGTGGAAGAAGCAACCCCAACGAAAAAGTAAGGAATTAAAGGAATCACTCCTACCAAAATAAAGGCAAAAAAAGTAAAGAAGGCAGCCAGTTTAGGGTTTTCCTTTTCCGGGCCACTTGCTTCCCCATCATTTTTTTTCCTGGCGGATTCCGCCTTACTGGCTAAGAAATCAGAAGAAGCCATCGAAAAACCATCGGCAAACAGGGAGGCAAAGCCAACAACTAAAATAGCGGCCGTTCCCAACTTAGCCCCTTCCACACTGGAAACAACAGCAAAAGTGGTAACAATTCCATCATTTGCACCATATACAGCGTCTTTAATATAGCGCCTAAGTAGCTTTAAAAAATTCATCCCTGCTTTATCAGACTTTGGTTCTGCAGGTATTAATGCCAAGGGTCTTGTTGATGGGACAAAACCGGGTAATAGCAGAGAGAAGGATATCAGCGCCTTCCCCCATTATTACCTTGCCCGCAATATTTCTTTCTTTTTTCGTCTGGCAAAAGCCTACTCCTAAAAGAGCCAGCCCACCATAAATGCTCATTTTCCGATCTGTGCCACAAACATTTTTAGTAATTCCAGGTGCTTTCATGTTGTTCCTGTTTAAGATATTTTTAATAAAAATTAAGTGAGTCTGCTCATAAAAAACACGCAGCAGGCAATGCTCTGCTTGTATGTTGGTACTCAATCAATAAAGGAATTTTTCCTTTAAAAACCATTAAAAAAGAGCTAAAAAGAAAGCGTTTCGCGGCACGACAGCTTTTTTTAAACAAGCAGCGTACGACAAAAAAATCATTTATTTTTCCGGGAAAGAATTCCAGTGTTTGTCTTTTTTTTCGGGATAGCACAACTTCCTCCTGCGCAGCCGGAATTTGTAAATACCTGTAGCAGTAAGATCCCCGCTGCAATTGCTAAAACCCCATTTCCTCCTGAAAAAGCCTCTACAACCAGAGCAACTCCGATGAATAACCTTACCCAGCGCAGCAGGTTCCATCCGCTGAAAAGTTGTTGTTTTATTGCATGCATGTTTTCCTCTATTTCAGGTGTTATTGTCAAATTTAATCCGGCTACTGGGAAACATCTTCGTAAGCAGCAGGAAAGAGAGAAATAAGGTTCTGGATACGAAAGAACCTCTTACTTTAAGCCAAGTAGAAATTCTTTAAATTCTGCGGTATGATAGTCTGCCATTCCTGTGTGCGTAAGGACTAACTCCCCCTGAGCATTAATAATATAGGTCGTTGGAATACTCCGGCTGTAATACATTTGCGGAATGCCTCCATTAACCTGATAAATTTCAAAGTCAAAGCCTTTCTTCTCTTTAAAGCGCTTCGCCTTTTCAAAATTATCATCAACGGATATCATCAAAAATACCACCCCTTCATCTTTCACATCCTGATAAAGGCTGTTGATTCCCGGCATTTCTGCAATACAGGGAGGACACCAGGTGGCCCAAAGATTTATAAAGATAACCTTACCCCTGAACTGCTTAATACTTACCTCCTCCCCTTTAGAGTTGGAAAGAATCATGCTGAAATCCGCCTTAGGATTAGCAGAGATATTTCCGGGAGCCGCTTTTTCCTCCACATCCGGATTCATCAAACCTGTTTCCAGCAATCCTCTTTGTATAAATCCAAATAACTCTGTTTGGAGCCCCGTTAAAATCAAAGTCAATAGTACAGCACCCATTACACCATATTCTATCAGGTTTTTTTTCACTTTCTTATCTATTTTACTATTGATTAGCGTCTATATGTAACAGGATCATCTGTATTGCCGGAAGGAATATCCATCAACGATGCCCCAAGCTGGAAACAAAGATAGATTAGCTAAATCAGGATTCCTGTAACTAAAGTCACACAGCTGCAGCCATTTATTTTTCACCTTTGCAATATAAATGGTGGAAAAAGGTATATTAACTAAGGGAGATAATGAATGATATACAGCACGGACTAAGAGAAAATTGGCGCCAGTTTCTGCTGTTGGTTGTAATAAACGGCTTTGTCGGTGGCATGGTAGGATTGGAGCGGAGCATTTTGCCTCAATTGGCAGAAGTGGAATTTCATGTAGCCGCAAAAACCGCCATTTTTTCTTTTATCGTTGTATTCGGAATTTTTAAAGCTGCCTCTAATTATTTGACCGGAGCACTGGCAAACAAACTTGGTCGGAAAAAGCTGTTGGTGTGGGGCTGGCTCATAGGCCTTCCCGTGCCTTTTATCCTGATGTATGCCACTAGCTGGAACTGGATAATCTTTGCCAACATGTTACTCGGCGTAAATCAAGGGCTTGCCTGGAGCAGTACGGTGGTGATGAAGATTGATATGGTGGGCGAAAAGCAGCGTGGCCTGGCCATGGGGCTGAATGAATTTGCCGGCTATCTCTCTGTAGCATTGGTGGCCTTTTTAACCGGCTATATTGCCGGAGAGTATGGGTTGCGGCCTTACCCGTTTTACCTGGGAATAGGGCTGGCGTTTTCCGGCTTTTTTGCCAGTCTGCTGCTGGTAAAAGAGACGCAGCAGCACGTAAAGCAGGAATCAAACAGTAGTGCTATTCCCAGGCTTAAAAACGTATTCAAAGAAACCAGCTTAAAGAACCGCAACCTTGGCTCGGTAACGCAGGCTGGCCTGGTAAACAACTTAAATGATGGAATGATGTGGGGGCTCCTGCCCTTGATTCTAACAACCAAAGGATTTAACCTGGAGCAGGTAGGATGGGTAACCGCCACCTACCCTGCCGTTTGGGGATTGGGCCAGCTTTTTACCGGCAAAATGGCCGACCATTTTAGCAAAAAGCGAATGCTCTATGGAGGGATGCTGTTGCAGGGTTGTACGATTCTCCTGCTTCTTTTTGCCGATACCTTTGGACAATATATAGCCCTGGCCATTGCCTTGGGGCTTGGTACTGCCCTGGTATATCCCACCTTTTTGGCAACCATTGCTGAATTTACCCATCCAATGGACAGGGCCAACAGTCTTGGTGTTTTCCGCTTCTGGCGCGACCTAGGCTATGCCATCGGGGCAATTCTGACGGGCCTGCTAGCAGACCTGCTGGGAATGCTTGTGCCTGTGCTGGTTATTGGTCTGCTCACCCTACTTTCTGCCATCATTATTATGGTCCGGATGCGCTCAACACCCTCAGTTACAAAGAAATCGATTAAGGAAAAACATATAAGGGCTTAAAAGCTTTTTAAAATAAAAAGAAGAAATCATGCAATACTATTCAAGTAAAAAACTCAACAACATCAGCTTCGATGAAGCCATCCAAAAAGTAACAGAGGCCCTAAAAGAAAAAGGGTTCGGGGTATTAACGGAAATTGATGTGAAAGAAACCTTCAGGAAAAAGCTAGATGTAGACTTTAAACCTTACCGGATTCTTGGGGCCTGCAACCCGCAGTTTGCCTATAAAGCCCTTCAGGCAGAGGATAAAATTGGCACTATGCTTCCCTGTAATGTTATTGTGCAGCAAATTAACGACAGTACCATTGAAATAGCTGTCGTAGATCCCGCTGCTTCCATGCAGGCTGTTGAAAACCAGGAATTGGCAGGAATAGCTGGTGAAGTCAGGGATAATTTGAAAGAGGTGCTTAACAAACTCGGATAGTATAGGGACTTGCTGTTTCTGAAGGTTAGGGTGCATTAAGGTCAGTAGAAACATTATTTCCAGATTTTAAGTATATTGGAATATGAATTATTAAGAATACATTGAAATTCAATCTGAAAAGAGATTTGGAAAACCTTGTATAAAAGAGACAAAGATAACGGTTTATCATGTTCTGAACTGGCTGTCAAATGGAATGACCAAACAAGAAATTATATCTGATTTTGAAGCGCTAAATGAAGATATGATTAATGCCTGTCTTGCATTTACAGTAAATAAGGAACATAAACTTAAAATTGCATTTTGAAACTACTGTTTGACCAGAATATCTCACCAAAGATTATCAAGCAACTTGAGGATATATTTCCTGAAGCAAAACAGCTGCATCATTTAGGATTAGAAGATGCTTCAGACATTCAGATTTTCGATTTTATCAAAAAATGGTTGCACTGTAGTGACATTTGACTCCTACTTTATTGGCCTGAATGCAATTAAAGGATTCCCACCTAAGATTATTTGATTAAAAACTGATAATCTGACAACCAAAGCAATATCAAAATAAATTCGTGAAAGTCTTGTGGTAATTCAGAACTTCCTGAAATCAGAAGAAAATGAAATACTGGAGGTGAAAAAATGAGACTGTAAATGGAACTGTGTCAAAGTTAAAAAAGAATTAATACCGACAGTGTCCAGAAAAGTGTGTAAATGAAAACTCAGGCTCTGTTTGTTTAGGTTTTTTTAGCCATGGGACAAGCGGAATAAGTTAGAAGAACCAGTCCTTTCCAGCGGAAGGGGCTGGTTCTTTTTCATTCCACTTGGCACATCCTATTGCTGACAGGTTGCTCCTCAGCAGAGCCTGCTTCCTCTTCGGGTGTGCATTATCAAGTTAAGAAATTTTCAGGATTAAAGCCTGCACCTGTCCTCATAAATGCTAACGAACTGGTTCAGGATAATGCCCCAGTTTTGCCGTGGCTGAGACCATTTTTTGGTGATTTCCCGAAGCGCCAGAAAAACAGCCTTTTTCACAGAATTATCATCAGGAAAAGAGCCTTTGCTCTTAGTGTATTTTCTGATTTTCCCGTTGATATTCTCTATAAGGTTGGTCGTGTAGATGATTTTTCTAATCTCCAGCGGAAAGTCAAAAAAAGCGGTTAGCTCCTCCCAGTTAGCCCTCCATGATTTCACAGCGTAAGGATACTTGCCACTCCATAGTTCATCGAAACGCTCCAGTTCAGCGGCAGCCATTTCTCTTGTAGGGGCGGTGTAAATAGCCTTCATATCTGTAGTAAAGGCTTTTTTATCCTTCCAAACCACATAGCGGGAGGAGTTTCTGATCTGATGTACTACGCAAATCTGGGTTACAGCCTCAGGAAAGACACTTCTGATGCCTTGGGTAAAGCCATTGAGATTGTCTGTGCAGGTGATAAGAATGTCCTCTACACCTCTTGCTTTGATGTCAGTGAGCACACCTACCCAGAAAGCAGCACTCTCTGTTTCGGCAAGCCACATGCCCAGCAGTTCTTTTCTTCCCTCTTTATTTAAGCCTACAGCTAAATAGATGGTCTTGTTGATGACCTTTCCATTATGCCTGACTTTAAAGATGATGCCATCCATCCATACGATAAAATAGATAGACTCCAGCGGCTTATGCTGCCATTCCAGAATATCCTCACTTACCTTGGCTGTAATATTGGATATGGTGGATTCCGAGAGATGAAACTTGTAAATCTCCCGTAGCTCTTCTTCTATATCTCTGGTGCTCATTCCTTTGGCATAGAGGCTGATTACAAGGTCTTCCATGCCCTGGGCAAGGTTGCTGCGCTTCGGCACCACTACTGGCTCAAAAGTGCCTGCTCTGTCCCGAGGCACCTCTAAATCTACTTCTCCGTATTGGGTCTTGAGTTTCTTAGCGGTGGTGCCATTACGGGAGTTGCCTGTGTTCTTTCCTTCTAGAGCATATTTCTGATACCCCAGATGAGCATCAATTTCTGCCTCCAGCATCTTTTCAGTGCCTCTCACATAGAGTTCTTCCATAAATGAGGTGAACTCTTTAGAGTCTTTGAACTGCTTCAAAAACTCTGCGTTTAAAAAATCTTCTTTCGTTAACATGGCTGTGTAAAAGTTATATAAGTTAATAAAAAAGGTCCGATATTTTATATCCCGAACCTTCATTTACACAGTTATTTAGATACTGCCTTAATACCAAATAGCCTCAAACATATTCCATATTAGTTTTAGTTTTTTCTATAGCATTTAAAATGTATTGGAAGCCTGTAAGAGAGGCCATCTGCAGGTCTGAATAACTCTTAGCAGTTTTGGTTATCCAGCTTTTCAGCTCCTGTCATCTTTGAAGTTCTGGAAAGCAACTTTGCTTTTCATATCCTGCCAGAGTCTTTCCACCGGATTAAGCTCCGGATTGGAAGAGGGTAAAAATAGCAGTCGAACGTTTTCAGGTACCTTTAGCGCTTTGGCTTTGTTTAAAACCCCGTAAAACTGGAGAGGTATTCTAATTGACAAAGGTTAAAAGTTCTCGATAATTCTCTGCTTCATTTCTTCTTTTTTTCTTTTTCCAATACCCCCTTTTTTAGTGAGGGGCATTAGAAAAAGAAAAAATGTTATGTTGGTTTGATTATGCCACCCTGGCTCTTGTTTCCAGTAGGTATTTTTCCTTTAGCCAAAATGCCTCTGGCGCCTGCCTCTTCAGGCTTCCATGTCTTCGTTTGTTGTTGTAATACTGCACAAATTCATCAATGAGCTGCTTAGCCTGAGCAAAGCTAAAGTATTCATATCGCTGGAAGAGCTCGTTTTTCAGGATGCCATGATAAGCCTCTACATGCCCATTTTCTTCAGGAGTAGCTACATGTGTAAATTCCTGCTCCATGCCTACCATTTCCAGATATTCCCTGACCTTAGCAGCGATAAACCGCGGCGGCGGACCGCTGGCTGCCATTGTCACTTCTGATGATGGTTCCTTCAGGTAATAGGCCTTCATCGATAAGACCTGCATAGAGCTCGATTACTTTATCCTGCTTCATGTTCCAGCCAAAGCTGTAAGCCAGCACTTTTCTGGTATGCACATCCAGCAGGGTAAGCAAATAAGCCTGTTTTCCTTTTTCTGGTATCCAGACACACTTGATATCCATCTCCACATATTCCAAAGGACGATTTGTCTCTATCTTCCTGAACTGCACATACTTTCGCTTGCTTGGCTTAGGACGCAAACGGGTAGAAGGGCGCAGCAAGCTGGCTTCTTTCATCAGTCGATACACCTTCTTATGATTAATGAGATAGCCTGTCTCCCGAAGCTCAGCTGTGACATTGTGGTAGCCCCAATAGTCCTGAAAAGGCGCTGAGAGAATGTTTCTCACCTGCTCTATTACCTGCTGGTTGCCTATGTCACCACGCTTTTCATGATAAGTAGTCTTGCTGGCTAAACGTCCTTTCCTACCTCCTGTAGCCTGAAAGTAGTAGCTGCTGGGAGAAAGCCCTACATGTTTTAAAATTCTATGGATGCTCACCTGGTATTCTTTAGCCAGTCTATCTGCTAAATCTTTCGCTTGGATCGTCGGCCGCCGTGGCCCGGTCCCAAACTTTTTTTTTAGAAACTCCTTCTGTACCTCCAGGGCCAAGTCCTTATCCACCAGCAGCTTTTTAAGTCGCCTGTTTTCTTCTTCTAATTTTTTATAAAGCTGGACATTGAAGATTTATCCTGCTGAAAGCCTGCTTCACCATGCAGGTCATACATCTTTTTCCAGCGGTCCGCCGCTGCGGTTGTAATAGGTAGCAGTACTCACCTCATGCTTTCTACAAGCTGAAACTACTCCTTCTTCTTCCGCTGCTTTCCTACTCCCTGCCTGTAATCGGAAAATACAAGTGCACAGTTTTCGGTAAATAAGAGTGCACAGAAAATGGCAACAATAATGCACAACTAAAAACCCCTGCGGGCATGCCCGCAGGGGTTTAGAAATCTACTTTTGCCGGCGTATCAAACCGGCAAAAAAATGAATGTGTATTTAGCCAAATTTATGACTTATTTTGAAATTCACCGAATGCACCGGGAAGGGCATTCCATCTCCCGGATCAGCAAGGAGCTACAGCTTAACAGACGCACGGTCAGCAAATACCTTTCAATGAGTGAACGGGAGTATGAAGCTTTTCTTATCCAGCCAGACCGAGCGGGATAGAAATCCTTCTTCCTTATGATGGCTTTGTAAAAGAGCGGCTGGAGCTTTACAGAGATACCTCTGCAGCACAGATGCACGACTGGCTCAAGGAACATCACCCTGATTTTCCTTGCGTCAGCCAAAAGACTGTATTCAATTTTGTGTGTTGGGTAAGGGATAAGCACCGTTTGCCGATAGTTAAAGAACCCAGACAGTGCCAAATCGTTGAAGAAACTCCTTATGGCAAACAGGCACAGGTTGACTTTGGAGAATACAACATGCGCACTTCCCTGGGTGCCAGGAGCAAGGTGTTCTTCTTTGCCCTTTTGTTGTCCCGTTCCCGCTTTAAATACATCTGGTTCACTGACCGGCCTTTCACTTCAGAACTAGCTATTCAGGCGCATGAAAAGGCTTTTGAATACATCGAAGGGCATTCCCGATGAAATCGTCTATGATCAGGACAAGGTCTTTGTAGTAAGTGAGAATCATGGAGATATCATCCTTACAGAGGCTTTCCGTGCTTATACCAGGGAGCAATCCTTTGCCCTTCATTTTTGCCGGAAAGCAGACCCGCAGAGCAAAGGGAAAATAGAAAATGTGGTAAAGTATGTCAAGCAAAACTTCCTCTACAACAGGACCTATTACAATCTGGAAACCCTCAATGATGAAGCCATTGCCTGGCTGGGACGTACTGCCAATGCCCTGCCACATGCCTTTACCCGCAAGGAGCCACAGGCTGAATGGGTCCTTGAACAGCCTTTCCTCAAACCCTATCAGGCCTATAAGCAAAAGGCACCTGCTTTGAACGCTTATACGGTCAGGAAGAATAATGCTATCCTCTACAGTGGCAATTTATATTCCGTTCCTTTAGGCACTTACCAGGGCAGGCAGAGCCTTGTGAATGTGCAAAGGGAGCAGGAGCATATCATCATCTCTGATACAGAGACAAAACAGGAGATATGCCGGCATAAAGTAGCTACCGTTAAAGGTACCCCGGTGCTGAATACCGACCATAAAAGGGATAAATCAGCCGCCATACAGGAAATGATTGAGGAGCTCTGTAGCCAGCTTCCTGATGCAGAAAAAGGCAGGGAATGGCTGAATATGATAAGAGCAGATAAGCCCCGCTATATCAGGGACCAAATCATCCTTATCCGGGACACGATTACTGGCACAGAACCGCAGCTCATTGAAAAGGCCCTGGACTACTGCCTGGCCAACAACATCTGCAGTGGAGGCGATTTTAAAGCTATCCTGGCCTTTTTAGCGCCACAGGCTGAAAATACCGAAGAAAAGGTAATCCGCCTGAACCCTTTGAGCGGGACCTTATCAGAAAATGCTCTTTTGCAGCCGGAAAAAAGCAAGATTGAAGACTATCAGGCTATTCTAAACAAACCATAAACCCCCTTGCGGCTATGAAGGGGCTTTAAGAACCTTTTTTATGAGTCTCTTCATAGCTCTTAAATCAATGTAAATGGAACATAAACAGCAAATAACTGCCTACTGCCGGCAGTTCAGGACAGCGGGTATCAGCAACGGATTAGACGCCCTTATCAAAGAAGCAGAAAGTGCTTCCTGTGGCTTTATGGAGTTCACCCTGCGCCTGCTTCAGGCCGAGGCAGAGCACCGCCACCAGAATGATGTACAGAGAAGGCGAAAAGCCGCTCAGCTGCCACGTAGCAGTGACCTTAACAGCTATGAGGAGAGCTTTGAGAATGGCATGAATAAAACCCGCCTGAATCAGCTCCGGGAGCTCAACTGGCTCGACCAGGGCTATAACCTGATGTTGATGGGCCCTTCCGGTACCGGTAAAACCTTTATTGCTGCCGGATTATGTAGCGCATAACGGTGATAAAAATAGCAGCGGCTGAAGTAAATCGCAGCTCACTATCTGCACACATTAAGATAATAAATGGCGCTTAACTTTGCTACTCCAGTAAACCAGCCGTTGTTATTTTTTGGGGTTGAACTAAACCGCTTTCAGCGGTAGAGACCTGGCTCAAATCCAGCGTTTCTGCTTAAAAATAACTATAAAGATTTCATAACCAAAAATAAAGATGTTATGAAATCAACAGCAAAACCAATGCAGGGCCAGCCCATGCTTGCCTTCAAAGATGCCAACATCTCAAAGGTAGAGGGACTGGAACCACTTCTCAGCTCCTTTACAAAGCGTATCAGCATCAGCTATTCAAGCGATAGCACGGTAAAGACCTATCGCCGGGCCCTTCGCGATGTCAGCCTTTTTCATTGCTGCCTTCCGGATGCTCTGGATACAGAGGATATCTTGGATTATCTCCATCACCTCAGGGAAAAAGGACTGGGCTGGGCCAAGATAAAGCTCGATGCTGCGGGCCTGAAGTACTTCTACCGCCAGATGGTCGGCGATGAATCCCTGGCCTCTTCCATTCCCTATCCTAAAGAAGAAAAGTCTTTGCCGCTGGTACTCAGCAGAAAGGAGCTTATCAGGCTCTTTGATGCTGCGCCCAATCCCAAGCACCGGGTCATCCTGCGGCTGATTTACGGCAGCGGCCTAAGAAGAAGAGACCTTGTAAACCTGCGCATCAGAGACATTGAAACCGATGATGGGAAGTGCCGGCTTAGAATCAACAACGGCAAAGGAGAGAAAGACCGCTACACGGTATTGAGCAGAAAGCTGCTCGCTGAGCTAAGAGCCTATTACAGAGCCTGCCGACCAAAGGAATACCTCTTCCATGGCCAGAAGAAAGGCCAGCCCATGAGTCTGGGACTTTTGGGCTATATCATGCAGGGGACCCTGAAGAGAAGTGGTATAGAAAAGGAGGTAAGCCTGCATACATTGCGTCATTCATTTGCCTCCCATGCCCTGGAAGATGGCATGAACATCCGCAGCCTTCAGCAACTGTTGGGTCATGCCAGCATTGAATCCACCATGATTTACCTGCATGTAAGCGAGGTACCGCTACAAGGCACCTTCTCCCCTCTTGACAAGCTTGAAGAGTAAGCCGGAAACCTGCCCTTACCCTACAGCACCTTCTTTGCCAGTACCTGGACGAATTAAACGCCCAGGGTCTTTTCAACAGCTATGAGCTCAGGGTATTAAGCGCCCTTAGGGCATGCCGAACTGCCACCCTGGGAGGACACTGGCAGGCCTGCGATAGCTGCGGTGAGGCTAAGCTGCATTACAATAGCTGCGGCAACAGACATTGCCCTGCTTGCCAGGGAGCAAACAGAGAAAGGTGGATTCTGGAACGGGAGTACGATCTCTTTGATGTACCCCATTACCATGTCACCTTTACAGTGCCAGCAGAATTAAGGGCTTTGTTCAGGCTCAACGAAAAGCTGCTCTACAATGTGCTGTTTAAAAGCATGTGGGACACCCTTTCTTCTTTCTCCAGGGATAAGAGAAGCCGCCTGCAGGCAGAGACCGGGGTGATCAGCATTCTGCATACCTGGACCCAGAAGCTGGAATACCACCCCCACCTGCATTGCATCGTTCCCGCAGGAGGACTCACGGCAAGTGGAAAGTGGAAAGATAAAAGCGGCAGGTTCCTCTTTTCTGTTAAAGCCCTTAGTCAGGTTTTTAAGAACAAGTTCTGTGAAGAGCTTAACAGGCTGAAGGGGGAACTGCGCCTTAGCCATGGCATATCGCAGCATAACTTCTGGAAGTTCCTTCGCCTGCTCAGGAAAAAGAAGTGGGTAGTGAATAGCAAGCCTGGCTTTAATGGAAAGCAGTCCGTGCTGGAGTACCTGGGAAGGTACACACATAAGATAGCTATAAGCAATTACCGGTTGATAAAGCTGCAGGATGGCCAGGTGGTCTTCAGCTACCGCGACAGGAAAGCAGGCGATGTAAAGAAGGTCATGCGCCTGCCGGTAAAGGAGTTCCTTTGCCGCTTTAAGCAGCATATCCTGCCCAAAGGCTTTGTTAAAATAAGGCATTACGGCCTGTTCAGCACCAGGGTAAAAAAGGAAAAGCTGGCCCGCGTGCGTAAAGTCCTGGGCCAGCCTGCCAGGGAAAAGAAGAAAAAGTTAAGCCTTGCTGAGGTTATTCTGGAAACCACCCAGCAGGATATCCACCAGTGTAAAAGCTGCCGGGAAGGCACTGTAGTAATCGTAAAGGTATTGCCACCGGTAAGAGGCTCGCCCGGAAAGCGATTCAAAGATACCCGGCAGCACATCGGAAAGAAGTAAGAGAAAAGCTTCCCTAAAGGAGGCCTGGCAGCGCTATGCCTAGACCTAAAAAAGACAGCTAAATGAAAAGGAAAATGAAGCTAAAAATCCTGAAAACATGCCCGCAGTGAAGGTGAAGTCAAAGAAATCCTTGTTGCCGTTCCCAAGCCAAACCACAGCAAAACATTGAAATTACACAGGAGAATGAAGGTGCCGCAACAGGCTCCTCAGGCACAAGCGGTTTAGTGCAACCCTTAGGAAAAATCAGTGGGAGCCCCCTGGGCCCACTAGATTTGAGTCCTAATTGTTGGTTGCCTGTCCTCACCTTCACGCCAAGCCTCTCTTCCCACCTTGAAAGCCGCTGTAAAGTACTCCCCATTTGTAGGACCACTGGGTAGTTTTTCTTAGTTGATATTTTTTTCATTTTTCCTTTTTCAAATGCGTTTCCAGTGTGGTGCTGGGTTCTGTCAAGGCTTCCGACCGCAGGGAGGAATTTACCTGGCCTTGACGGGTTCCAGGAGCCAATGCTATCTTTGCTGTTTGAAAAGGAAAAATGCATCAGGCAGCCTTTCTTTGGTAAACACTGGAAGGGAATTTGTCTTTCTATTCCCTGGTGGTGTTTTTTGTGATTATAGACGATAAAAAAGCTTTGATTCCCTGGTATAACTCCCTTCCATCCTGAGCAGGATGTAAATACACATAATCCCGTTTCACAGTTCTCCACAGGCGTTCTATGTAGATATTATCTATCGCTCTTCCTTTGCCATCCATGCTTATTTTTATATCGCTTTCCTTCAAATATTCCACCCACTCTTTGCAGGTAAATTGGCTCCCTGATCTGAATTCACTATCTCTGGTTTGCCATATTTTCAGTTGCCTCCTGTAGCACATAAAGGCTTGCCTGAGCCTCCAGACTATTAGATAGTCCCCAGCCAACAACAAACCTGCTATACACATCAATAATGGCTGTTAAGTACATAAATCCCTTCTCCATAGGAATATAAGTGATATCTATCTCCCAGACCTGATTCGACCTGTTTATCTCCAGATTCCTGAGCAGGTAGGGGTAAATATATTCTGCATGCCCTAATTTACTCAGGTTCTTTTTTGGGTAAATAGCCATCAGGCCCATCAGTCTTAAAAGCCTTCGTATCCGTTTTTGATTCACCTGAAGTCCGCTCATCCTAAAGATAATCCTGCATCTGCAATACACCATGAGTAGGCTTATCCAGATAGCGCTCATCTAACAGGCGCATGAAAGTCAGATTCTCTTCACTTTCTTTCGCAGGAGCATAATAAAACCCACTGCGTGGATACCCAAAAGCTGCACTGGGAGCGCACACTGAGCTTTTCAGCAGGCTCCACCAGCCTTCTGCGCTCTTCTAGAGTCCGAGCTTGTCTAAGCTTTTTTTTAGAAATTCCTTCTCTAACTCAAGCCTGCCAATTCTGGCATACAGCTTCTCGGTATCTGCTTCCTGGGATTTATCCTTCTCCTTTTCAAATGCAGCAGAAGAATTCTCAAGAAACTCCTGCTTCCATTTACTGATCATGTTCGCATGTACCTCAAAACGTTTGGACAGCTCTGCTAAGCTCTCTCTTTCTTTAAGTGCCTCAATAGCCACTTTGGCTTTAAAAGCCGCTCCGAATTTCCTTCTTTTTCCTTTCATTGTTCCACTAATTTAACGATTCTCACTCAATTAAAGTAGTGGCCCTATTTTAGGGGAGTATTATACTGTTCCTTAGCCGCAGGCCAGGCCCCTTTAGCTGCAGCTTGCTGGGAAATATCCAGCTACCCGTTTGCTGATGGTTCTTTCGGAGTCTCGGCAATGGCCTTGAAAATTCACACCTGATGCTGCTCAAAGCCAGTCCTGTTTCTATATCTCCCGCCAGAAAAGCAGCTATGCCCTTAGAACCAATCACCAGCAAAGCCTTTAAACAGCCCGCGAAGAAATCCGCCGACGAAATATGTGAACCGCCAGTGAGGAAATACCCGAAAGTATCCTTTTTTACCACTACAGCTTTGTCCGCCTGACACTTTTTAAGTGCCATTATGGCAACCAACGGTTCGCAAACTGGGTGTTGGGCATTTAATGGCACATCAGTTTCCGGTTGCTGTTTAGTTTATAAATGGCTGTGAGGCCTGAATTACAAGTATATGCCCAATAACCTGTTTGTTGGGTTATGCTGCGTTACTTTCTATTGGTTTGATACTATCAAACTCCTTTTTTCGATGCTGTTGCTCTTCTTCTATATCATAATCATCCTGAAGTCCTAGCCAGAATTTAGCGGAAGTTCCAAAATATTTACTAAGTCGAAGAGCTGTATCAGCTGTTATTCTCCTTCTTCCTTTAACAATCTCACTAACCCTTGTCTGTGGGATAAAAGTCTCTTTTGATAATCTATAGGCAGATATCCCTAGAGGTTCTAAGAATTCTTCCTGAAGAATTTCACCTGGATGTATGTTTTCTAATCTGCTCATATACTCAATCATTTAATGATAATCCACAATCTTAACTTCAAAAGCATTTCCACTATCCCAATGAAAAATAAGCCTCCATTGACTATTGATTCTTATGCTGTAGAAATCTTTTAAATCTCCACTCAATTTTTCCAGTCTGTTGGATGGTGGTATTCTAAGGTCTTGTAAATCCTGTGAGTTATTAAGCATCCTTAATTTCCGTCTGCCTATTTGCTGAATCTCATTTGGCAATTTCTTTGACCTGACACCATTCCATATCTTTTCTGTTTCTTTGTCTCCGAAAGATTTTATCATAATTACGCGTCACAATACTAACGTTAAAGATAAGTATTTAGTTTCAGGCGAGCAAATTCTTAATGCAGCATAACGGTTCCGCAAACTGGGTGTTGGGCATTTAATGGCGACATCACTTTCCGCTTGCTGTTTAGTTTATAAATGGCTGTGAAGCCTGAATTTAGAGTGATGCCCAATAACCTGTTTGCATGGTTGTGTGCTGTGCTTTATTATTTCATTATTTGACTTCAATTTCTTTAATCCCACGAGTTTGCGCTCATAACAATAGTCTGCCAACCGTTTATCAAGTGCTTTCAACTTCCTGATGAAAGTTTCATCTTCAACAATGTCATTCCGTAATTTTGATACGTCTATACTTTTACATTCTTTTTTACCTTTTACTCAATCTATTTTATCTGGATATATGTCTTTTCGAATTATAATCTAAAACACTTCCTTATGTCAATCCACATTCGTGGTAGATTTGAAACAGGTTATTGAATTCCCTCTAAAATACCTTCTGTTAATGACATCGCCGGGAATATTATGTCCACCTTCCTTAACCCTTATTACTTTCTTCTCTCCAGCTGGGGATCTCCAGCCAATGTAATCAGTACTTAATGTATCCCTTTTCTGCGCTCAATATTCTGGTTTTATAACTCCTTGTCGACAGGTTGATTAGAATGCAAAATCCTCTCCGTTTTTATAGAATTCCGAAATCCGGTTGAGCTTAACCGTCCGGCTTAACTGCTACTTTTTCAGGCTAAAAGGAGACATTCCTTGAGATATCTCGTCCGCATTTACAATTCTTTACAGGATAAAATTTCGGCAAAATGTTAAAAGATGCCGTTGTCTTTCCTGCACCATTACATCCTGATATGATATACAATCTCTTGTTTTCCATTAACCAAATTACGGATTTTTCCTGTTAATTTGTCGATCTGGAATTTTGGGGTTGCGCACAACGGTGTTGCAAACTGGGTGTTGGGCATTTAATGGCACATCAGTTTCCGCTTGCTGTTTAGCTCAGTAAATGGCTGTGAAGCCTGAATTTCAGGTATATGCCCAATAACCTGTTTGTTTTGTTGCCCACAGTATCATTTTATTTTAGGCTATTTTCACCCGGTTATTTAGAAGCTCAACTTTGAAGTTCACCTTTGCTTCAAGTGCATTAAATACTTTCAGAATAGTATCAATTGTCACATTACTGGCATTATTTTCCAGTCTGGATACCTGAGCTTTTTTTACTCCAATCAACTGTCCGAGTTGCTCCTGAGTGAGGTTTCGCTCTTTGCGGGCTGCTTTTATCATGTCCCCGACTAACTCAAGTTTAAGCTCGAATTCATACTGGTCCCGCTCCGGAGTCCCTTTTACTCCAATGAGCTTATCCTCTGCTTCGTTTAATGAATATCTTTTCATAGTCCCTTATCTTTAAAATATGCCTGTCGAATCTTTTCAGCTTTATCGATTTCCTTTTTATCGACTTTGCTTGTCTTCTTAACGAATCCATGAGTAGCAAGAACAAGAGTCTCTTTTTTGTCTGTTTTATCCCAGAAAGCTAAAAGTCGATACTGAAGTCCGGCATATAAGGTTCTGAATTCCCAAATCTCACTACCCAGCTTCTTAAACAATTTAGGGTCATTGTGAAATTGTGCCCGTCTGATGTTTTGAAGAATCTTCCCGCGATGCTTTAAATCCAGAGATTCCAGAAACTCAAATGCCTCCTCCAATAAGTCAACTTCGAATTTTTGATTCATTAAGTTTACATATTTGTATACAGGTAAAGGTAAGAGAAAGTTTCTTTAAATGTAAACTTTTCTTTGTTTTATTGTGGGCAACGGCTTTAATAAACGCAGGGCGGCTTCGTCCGTGGTGTTATAAAGAAACGAAAGGTTTCTATGTCCACCGTAAAGCCGCTACCGGAGCGGGATTAAAGCCGGCTTGCGTTTATTTTGTGTTGAACTAAACCGCTTTCAGCGGTAGAGACCTGGCTCAAATCCAGCGTTTCTGCTTAAAAATAACTATAAAGATTTCATAACCAAAAATAAAGATGTTATGAAATCAACAGCAAAACCAATGCAGGGCCAGCCCATGCTTGCCTTCAAAGATGCCAACATCTCAAAGGTAGAGGGACTGGAACCACTTCTCAGCTCCTTTACAAAGCGTATCAGCATCAGCTATTCAAGCGATAGCACGGTAAAGACCTATCGCCGGGCCCTTCGCGATGTCAGCCTTTTTCATTGCTGCCTTCCGGATGCTCTGGATACAGAGGATATCTTGGATTATCTCCATCACCTCAGGGAAAAAGGACTGGGCTGGGCCAAGATAAAGCTCGATGCTGCGGGCCTGAAGTACTTCTACCGCCAGATGGTCGGCGATGAATCCCTGGCCTCTTCCATTCCCTATCCTAAAGAAGAAAAGTCTTTGCCGCTGGTACTCAGCAGAAAGGAGCTTATCAGGCTCTTTGATGCTGCGCCCAATCCCAAGCACCGGGTCATCCTGCGGCTGATTTACGGCAGCGGCCTAAGAAGAAGAGACCTTGTAAACCTGCGCATCAGAGACATTGAAACCGATGATGGGAAGTGCCGGCTTAGAATCAACAACGGCAAAGGAGAGAAAGACCGCTACACGGTATTGAGCAGAAAGCTGCTCGCTGAGCTAAGAGCCTATTACAGAGCCTGCCGACCAAAGGAATACCTCTTCCATGGCCAGAAGAAAGGCCAGCCCATGAGTCTGGGACTTTTGGGCTATATCATGCAGGGGACCCTGAAGAGAAGTGGTATAGAAAAGGAGGTAAGCCTGCATACATTGCGTCATTCATTTGCCTCCCATGCCCTGGAAGATGGCATGAACATCCGCAGCCTTCAGCAACTGTTGGGTCATGCCAGCATTGAATCCACCATGATTTACCTGCATGTAAGCGAGGTACCGCTACAAGGCACCTTCTCCCCTCTTGACAAGCTTGAAGAGTAAGCCGGGAAAACCTGCCCTTACCCTACAGCACCTTCTTTGCCAGTACCTGGACGAATTAAACGCCCAGGGTCTTTTCAACAGCTATGAGCTCAGGGTATTAAGCGCCCTTAGGGCATGCCGAACTGCCACCCTGGGAGGACACTGGCAGGCCTGCGATAGCTGCGGTGAGGCTAAGCTGCATTACAATAGCTGCGGCAACAGACATTGCCCTGCTTGCCAGGGAGCAAACAGAGAAAGGTGGATTCTGGAACGGGAGTACGATCTCTTTGATGTACCCCATTACCATGTCACCTTTACAGTGCCAGCAGAATTAAGGGCTTTGTTCAGGCTCAACGAAAAGCTGCTCTACAATGTGCTGTTTAAAAGCATGTGGGACACCCTTTCTTCTTTCTCCAGGGATAAGAGAAGCCGCCTGCAGGCAGAGACCGGGGTGATCAGCATTCTGCATACCTGGACCCAGAAGCTGGAATACCACCCCCACCTGCATTGCATCGTTCCCGCAGGAGGACTCACGGCAAGTGGAAAGTGGAAAGATAAAAGCGGCAGGTTCCTCTTTTCTGTTAAAGCCCTTAGTCAGGTTTTTAAGAACAAGTTCTGTGAAGAGCTTAACAGGCTGAAGGGGGAACTGCGCCTTAGCCATGGCATATCGCAGCATAACTTCTGGAAGTTCCTTCGCCTGCTCAGGAAAAAGAAGTGGGTAGTGAATAGCAAGCCTGGCTTTAATGGAAAGCAGTCCGTGCTGGAGTACCTGGGAAGGTACACACATAAGATAGCTATAAGCAATTACCGGTTGATAAAGCTGCAGGATGGCCAGGTGGTCTTCAGCTACCGCGACAGGAAAGCAGGCGATGTAAAGAAGGTCATGCGCCTGCCGGTAAAGGAGTTCCTTTGCCGCTTTAAGCAGCATATCCTGCCCAAAGGCTTTGTTAAAATAAGGCATTACGGCCTGTTCAGCACCAGGGTAAAAAAGGAAAAGCTGGCCCGCGTGCGTAAAGTCCTGGGCCAGCCTGCCAGGGAAAAGAAGAAAAAGTTAAGCCTTGCTGAGGTTATTCTGGAAACCACCCAGCAGGATATCCACCAGTGTAAAAGCTGCCGGGAAGGCACTGTAGTAATCGTAAAGGTATTGCCACCGGTAAGAGGCTCGCCCGGAAAGCGATTCAAAGATACCCGGCAGCACATCGGAAAGAAGTAAGAGAAAAGCTTCCCTAAAGGAGGCCTGGCAGCGCTATGCCTAGACCTAAAAAAGACAGCTAAATGAAAAGGAAAATGAAGCTAAAAATCCTGAAAACATGCCCGCAGTGAAGGTGAAATCAAAGAAGATCCTTGTTGCCGTTCCCAAGCCAAACCACAGCAAAACATTGAAATTACACAGGAGAATGAAGGTGCCGCAACAGGCTCCTCAGGCACAAGCGGTTTAGTGCAACCCTTAGGAAAAATCAGTGGGAGCCCCCTGGGCCCACTAGATTTTGAGTCCTAATTGTTGTGGCCAGTTTCAACTTTTACCACGTACTTACCTTTATCCGAATGACCCGAAAGTTGGATGGTAGTGTCGTCAATTTGGTCAATCACCCAACTCAACGAAATTAAGTGTCTAACTTCATATACCTTCCCCTCTGTTGCAGATATGAAGCACAAAGTCATTCCTTTTCCTTTTTCATTAATCCTTATCAGGTAAATTCCACGATTATTTACAAGGCTGACTTCATCGAAAATCATGTCCTCCAAGTCCGGTAATAATGGTTCTGTTTTAACTTTTAACAGAAATCGGAATGGGTCTTCCCAGTCTTTCCAATTTGGAAAATCTAACTTTTCTGATTCAAGAAGCCTTGTGGCTTCTTCGTCATTGAGTGCCAAAGACCAAACTTTTAAATATTCAACTTCTGAAAGCTCTATCCAAACATCTTGCTGAACAGGTTCAGTGTCTACGGTGCCTTTTATTTTCTTTATAAAATCCCTTCCATAGGCAATCGGTAGGTAAAACAGCATCAAAAATCCTATCATTACCTCCATTAACTTTGACCAAGAGCTTTGCTTGTAGTAGTGTTCTTCTATACGGAAATGCATTTGATTAATTGGCCACAACGTTTTTAAAACTAGCAGTGGCTGAATAAATGGCCAGCTTACTGTCAGCCTAAGGGAAGATAATAAATGGCAGTGAATTTTGCTACACCAGCAAACCAGCCGTTGCTAGTTTTTGGGGTTGGGCTTTGTTGATTTATTCATTTTAACAAGTGCATCTTCATACAATTCTTTCATCACTTTCCGGGTTTTCCAAGTGTCGTAAGTAACTAAATTATAAACTAAGTCATTTTCTCGCTGAACGAAAACATGTTCCTGAAATAGAACTGTGTCTTTACTTTTTAAATCAATAGCTGCCATTGTTTGATGCATAGTTAATGGAAGGGATGAGGAATCAATGTTATTTTCCAAAACGGAAATTTCATATTGAGATAAATTATATTCCTCATGGAGAAACAATGATTCAGGGTTTTGGAAATCTGAAAAAGATGTTGTTGAATCTATTCTAAAAGTCAGCAAACGGTGTAAAAACTTTTGATTATCAATTATTCCTAATATGAAAGTTCCTGCTAATCTGCTTTGGGCATCCTTATTAAAAATTACGCTATCTAAGCTTCCTTTATTCTGAAAGTTATAGTCCTTATAAACTGGGTAAAAGAAATGGCTCAAGGTATCTTCTCGGTCCATAATTGCAAAATTAATCCCTCCGGCTTCATTATTATTATTTGAGCAGGCGAAACATAATGTCAATATGATACCTAAATAGATTTTCATTGTTTATAATAAAGCCCAACGGTTGGAAAAACACCAGCGGCTGAGGCAAATAGCAGGTTACTGTCAGCTTACATGGTGGTGATAAATAGCCGAGGCCTATGCTGTCCCAGAAAACCAGCCGTTGATGTTTTTTATGGTTGGGCTTAGTGCTATTTTAATTTATTAGGGTGCTGTCTATTATCAAAGATGGTATAAACTCTTATTAAAGCTTCCTCCGTGTCAATTAAATAAATAACAGAATTATGCTTTGATAAAACTGCTCGCCTTAATCCTGCTTTTTTATTTGATTCAGCGTATATCTCAGGAAATTTAGACACAACATGTTCAAAATCTTTTACCTTATTTACGAATTTGGTCACTTCCTTTTCTGTCCACTCCCTTCTAAGATATTTTATGATGCTATCAAACTTATATTTGGATTCTTTTGACCAAATAATTTCAAATTCTGCCCTCATATCCAGACCAAAATTCTTTGCTTGTCAATACTTCTCCTTTTTTATGATTTTCAATTCCACGATTGATGGATTCAATTTCTTCACTACTTAAATCCTCATACCAATCTGAAGAAGTGGCACCTGAATCCTTGATAGACTTTAGTGTCCTAAGCAAGGAATTATCATTGGTCTTAGTAATCCATTCAATGATTTCATATTTAAGTGTCTGAATATTCATAACAATTTAATTTTTGGCCTTATTAAAGATACGAACGTCTGAATGAATTGGTGAATATTGAGTAGAATATTTTTGCATTAAGCCCAACGGTGTGCAAACTGGGTGTTGGGCATTTAATGGCACACCAGTATCCGGTTGCTGTTTAGCCTATGAATGGCGATGAAGCCTGATTTACCAGTGTATGCCCAATAACCTGTTTGCGTGGTTGGGCATAGTTTATTTTAAAATTTAACACCAAAATATAACCCTGTCTGCCAGGAGTCACTATTAAAATACCCCTCAGTAAAACTTGTAAGCATATCAAATTTTAATCCACTTTCAATTTTTTTATTATCAATCAAATTAATGCTCAATGAGCCAATTAAGCCAAATAAATCTTCTTTATTGTAGGTTGAAGACCTTGAACTGAGCCCTCCATAAACTGGCTTGGGTTCTATCCCACCATAAATGTTTACAAATCGGTGATAGAGTCCCCCAAAATCAATCTTTAATCGTTGAAAAGTGTTTGGGAAAGGTGTTATTCTTAATGCCAAACTAGTGTTAAATGATGATGCATGGTCAAACTGTACATCATCTATTTTATGAGCGTAGCCGCTCATAATCCTAGGAGCTATTGCTATATACTTGTTTATCGAATAGGAATACTCTGCATATATACTTGGCCCTACAATATCACCAGCGCCATAGAACGCTCCGTTTATTCCAATTCGAATTGAATTTTTAGTCATTTCATCCTTCTGTCCATATACTACACCAAATGAATAGAAAAGACAAAATATTAATAAGATAGTATGTTTTATCATTGATGATAAGCTTTCAATTGTGTCGTTAAGAAATTATGCCCAACGGGTTTAAAAACACCAGCGGCTGAATATTAGAGCCAGGTTATTGTCCGCCGATAATAAGATAATGAATAGCAGCTTGGCTTGCTAGTCCAGGAAACCAGCCGTTGATGTTTTTTATTGTTACCACCAGTGTATATTAAAGATAGTATTGACTAAGGAAACTCTGATTTCCTCTTTCTGCTTTGTAGTAGTAAATACCTATCAACAGTTTACGATTTTCAGGAAATTTATCTTTTGCTACATCTATCTGTCTCGACCATTCGCTGTTTTGCAAAATTTCTATCAATTTAGAATCTATTGAATCATTGAAACCACTTATGACCTTAACTGAATTCAAGCTTAAATCGGGATTAAAGCTCATTTCATAAATACCAAAGCTTTTATCAAATTCTACACCATTAAACTGTTGAAGGGCATCATGTAAATCTCTAGTTATTAATTCTTTATGCCAGAAACTTATGTTTTCTCTAGTTGCTGTTTTATTTGCTTTAAGTATCCTCAAGATTTCTAATTCCTTCTCTTGTTTATCTATTTGTCTTGAGTCATTATTTTTGTTTAAGTACAGCAAACCAAAACACATTCCTATTCCGTACTGTCCGTTTTTATTTTTATGTGCATAAATTATCAATTTTGTTTTTTCAGGAATAAAGATAGAGCACGAGCTTCCCATTTTTCCATCGCTACGTCCATAAACATAGATTGAATTTAATTTCTGTCCTTTGAATAGTTCTTCAATTTGAATGTCCGCTTTATAAATTTCTTCTTCTCCAACATTTGGATAAACTTTGGTAACTATTGCTGATGCGATAAATTCTGAATCAAGGTATTTTTCAATTATGCCGGGTGAATCGCAATCACACGCAACAGCTTTAACTGAAAAAAGAAATGATAATATAATGAGGATTCCTTTCATTGGTGGTAACGGTGTGCAAACTGGGTGTTGGGCATTTAATGGCACCTCAATTTCCGCTTGCAGTTTAGTTTATAAATGGCTTTGAAGCCTGATTTTCCAGTATATGCCCAATAACCTGTTTGTTGGGTTAGCCACAGTTATTCATTTAAAAGGGCCTCCCTTACTAAAAGCCTCTCTCTAAACTTTTCAAATTTCGTCCACCTAATTGATGGGAAGTCCTCGATTACAATAGAAGAGTCACTGAGCAAAACCTGACTATAATTTCCACTATGTGATGGGTAATTTTCCCTCGCGAGAATCCCAGTTGATAATTGATTAATTGCCTCAATTATTAATTCTTTGTCCTCTTGGATAATTATAATTTGGCTCTTTTCTTCCTTTTTTATTTCTTCTTCCGAATAAGGATTCTCACAATTTCTAAATTCCTTTAAATAATCTGCATAAATACTGCCCTTAAAATCCTTTCTATAAATCACAATTGTCTCTCTGTCACCTCCCCATTCGCCGCATTTATCATTTTGATAAACAAGTTTTAATTTATTTACATGATTAATATGTGCCAATGGGTCATCGTCCTGAAACATCGTAAATGAACAACCTGCAAAGATTACTAAAGCAAATATTAATTTTTGAAGCTTCATTTATTCTGGTAATTGTGGCTAACGTTTTTGCAAAACGCAGTTGCCGGGTTCAGTTTAGTTTTTAAGATACGGAAAATTCTGAATTATCCAGAGCACTATCAGACTACACGACCGGCAATTGCATTTTGCTTGGGTTGAACTAAACCGCTTTCAGCGGTAGAGACCTGGCTCAAATCCAGCGTTTCTGCTTAAAAATAACTATAAAGATTTCATAACCAAAAATAAAGATGTTATGAAATCAACAGCAAAACCAATGCAGGGCCAGCCCATGCTTGCCTTCAAAGATGCCAACATCTCAAAGGTAGAGGGACTGGAACCACTTCTCAGCTCCTTTACAAAGCGTATCAGCATCAGCTATTCAAGCGATAGCACGGTAAAGACCTATCGCCGGGCCCTTCGCGATGTCAGCCTTTTTCATTGCTGCCTTCCGGATGCTCTGGATACAGAGGATATCTTGGATTATCTCCATCACCTCAGGGAAAAAGGACTGGGCTGGGCCAAGATAAAGCTCGATGCTGCGGGCCTGAAGTACTTCTACCGCCAGATGGTCGGCGATGAATCCCTGGCCTCTTCCATTCCCTATCCTAAAGAAGAAAAGTCTTTGCCGCTGGTACTCAGCAGAAAGGAGCTTATCAGGCTCTTTGATGCTGCGCCCAATCCCAAGCACCGGGTCATCCTGCGGCTGATTTACGGCAGCGGCCTAAGAAGAAGAGACCTTGTAAACCTGCGCATCAGAGACATTGAAACCGATGATGGGAAGTGCCGGCTTAGAATCAACAACGGCAAAGGAGAGAAAGACCGCTACACGGTATTGAGCAGAAAGCTGCTCGCTGAGCTAAGAGCCTATTACAGAGCCTGCCGACCAAAGGAATACCTCTTCCATGGCCAGAAGAAAGGCCAGCCCATGAGTCTGGGACTTTTGGGCTATATCATGCAGGGGACCCTGAAGAGAAGTGGTATAGAAAAGGAGGTAAGCCTGCATACATTGCGTCATTCATTTGCCTCCCATGCCCTGGAAGATGGCATGAACATCCGCAGCCTTCAGCAACTGTTGGGTCATGCCAGCATTGAATCCACCATGATTTACCTGCATGTAAGCGAGGTACCGCTACAAGGCACCTTCTCCCCTCTTGACAAGCTTGAAGAGTAAGCCGGGAAAACCTGCCCTTACCCTACAGCACCTTCTTTGCCAGTACCTGGACGAATTAAACGCCCAGGGTCTTTTCAACAGCTATGAGCTCAGGGTATTAAGCGCCCTTAGGGCATGCCGAACTGCCACCCTGGGAGGACACTGGCAGGCCTGCGATAGCTGCGGTGAGGCTAAGCTGCATTACAATAGCTGCGGCAACAGACATTGCCCTGCTTGCCAGGGAGCAAACAGAGAAAGGTGGATTCTGGAACGGGAGTACGATCTCTTTGATGTACCCCATTACCATGTCACCTTTACAGTGCCAGCAGAATTAAGGGCTTTGTTCAGGCTCAACGAAAAGCTGCTCTACAATGTGCTGTTTAAAAGCATGTGGGACACCCTTTCCTCTTTCTCCAGGGATAAGAGAAGCCGCCTGCAGGCAGAGACCGGGGTGATCAGCATTCTGCATACCTGGACCCAGAAGCTGGAATACCACCCCCACCTGCATTGCATCGTTCCCGCAGGAGGACTCACGGCAAGTGGAAAGTGGAAAGATAAAAGCGGCAGGTTCCTCTTTTCTGTTAAAGCCCTTAGTCAGGTTTTTAAGAACAAGTTCTGTGAAGAGCTTAACAGGCTGAAGGGGGAACTGCGCCTTAGCCATGGCATATCGCAGCATAACTTCTGGAAGTTCCTTCGCCTGCTCAGGAAAAAGAAGTGGGTAGTGAATAGCAAGCCTGGCTTTAATGGAAAGCAGTCCGTGCTGGAGTACCTGGGAAGGTACACACATAAGATAGCTATAAGCAATTACCGGTTGATAAAGCTGCAGGATGGCCAGGTGGTCTTCAGCTACCGCGACAGGAAAGCAGGCGATGTAAAGAAGGTCATGCGCCTGCCGGTAAAGGAGTTCCTTTGCCGCTTTAAGCAGCATATCCTGCCCAAAGGCTTTGTTAAAATAAGGCATTACGGCCTGTTCAGCACCAGGGTAAAAAAGGAAAAGCTGGCCCGCGTGCGTAAAGTCCTGGGCCAGCCTGCCAGGGAAAAGAAGAAAAAGTTAAGCCTTGCTGAGGTTATTCTGGAAACCACCCAGCAGGATATCCACCAGTGTAAAAGCTGCCGGGAAGGCACTGTAGTAATCGTAAAGGTATTGCCACCGGTAAGAGGCTCGCCCGGAAAGCGATTCAAAGATACCCGGCAGCACATCGGAAAGAAGTAAGAGAAAAGCTTCCCTAAAGGAGGCCTGGCAGCGCTATGCCTAGACCTAAAAAAGACAGCTAAATGAAAAGGAAAATGAAGCTAAAAATCCTGAAAACATGCCCGCAGTGAAGGTGAAATCAAAGAAATCCTTGTTGCCGTTCCCAAGCCAAACCACAGCAAAACATTGAAATTACACAGGAGAATGAAGGTGCCGCAACAGGCTCCTCAGGCACAAGCGGTTTAGTGCAACCCTTAGGAAAAATCAGTGGGAGCCCCCTGGGCCCACTAGATTTTGAGTCCTAATTGTTGGCATTAGTTACTTTCTAATCATTGCCCTTTTAATCCTGTTTTGTCGCTCCAATCTGGGAATTATGTGTCCTTTAAACAATGAAATAACACGTTCCTTATCTGAGGAATTATCTAAATAAAACCCATATCTAAATTTGGAAGAATTTAGATTAAATTCCACATAATTTCTTAGCCCAGTGTGCTGATTTATTGTTTCCCCAGACCCTATTGTTATTTCACCTTTGTACTCATGTATTCTGATTATAACCTCCTCCAGGTTGTCCCAGTTAAATGATTCTTCTTTATCATTTTCAATCACCCTTATTGTATTTGGGTCAAATTCAACAAAGCTTGCCTGTTGAATCAAGGTTGTAGGGTTATTCTTGTTGTCTGTAAAATCATGTATAAAAAATAAAATCAAACATCCAAAAGGCACACTCCAAAATAGGTAGTTATTATCTGTCACCAATCCAATGAGTACAGGAACAAAAATAAAAATGACAAATGCACACCCAATTTTTGCACTCCCTTTAGGAAGAATGACAATATTAGTTCTGAATTTCTCTTCCATTCCTCTTTTTGGTGGATTATGGGCGCTTAGAGTAATTAATGCCAACGTGTTTAAAAACACCAGCGGCTGAATATTAGGGCCAGGTTATTGTCCGCCGATGATAAGATAATGAATAGCAGCTTAGTTTGCTACTCCAGCTAAACAGCCGTTGATGTTTTTTGGGGTTGAACTAAACCGCTTGCAGCGGCAGAGGCATGCCTCAAATCACTTCTTCTGCTTCAAATTAACTATAAAGGTTTCATAACCAAAAATAACATGTTATGAAATCAACACAGGAAACAATGCATGGCTAGCCATTTTTAGCCTTCAAAGATACCAACATCCCTGAGGTTGAGGGACTTGACAAACTCCTCCCTCCTTCAGTAAACGCATCAGTATCAGCTACAGCCGTACCAGTACGGTTAAAACCTACTCGCAGGGCTTTGCGCGATGTCTCCCTTTTTCATGGCTGTCTGCCTCATGGCTCTCGAGACAGACCAGCTGCTGGACTACCTCCATTTTCTGAAGGAAAAAGGACTGAGCTGGGCCAAAATAAAGCTGGATGCCGCCGCCCTGAAGTACTTCTACCGGGAAACGGTCGGCGACGAATCCCTTGCCTCTTCCATTCCTTATCCCAAAGAAGAAAAGTCTTTTCCCCTGGTCCTTAGCAGAAAGGAGCTTCTCAGACTATTCGATGCAGCCCCTAATCCTAAGCACCGCGTGATCCTGCGGCTGATCTATGGCAGCGGACTGCGCCGCAGTGAACTTATTAACCTCCGCATCCGCGACATTGAAACCGATGATGGCCCCTACCGCATCAGGATCAATAATGGCAAAGGCGAGCAAAGACCGCTATACCGTACTGAGCAAAAGGTGCTGCCCGAATTAAGGGACGTATTTCAAAGCCTGCCGCCCAAAAGAATACCTCTTCAACGGACAGAAGAAAGGCCAGCCCATGAGTCTTGGCCTTTTGGGCTATATCATGCAGGGCACACTGAAAAGAAGCGGCATCGAAAAGTCTGTAAGCCTGCATACCCTCATGCGCATCGTTCCGATTTGCCTCTCACGCGCTGGAGGATGGCATGAATATCCGCAGCCTTCAGCAACTTTTAGGTCACTCGAGCATCCAGTCTACCATGATTTACCTGCATGTAAGCGATGTGCCGCTGCAGGGAACATTCTCTCCGCTTGACAAGCTTGGGAGTAAGGCCGGAAAACCGGCGCTTACCCTTCAGCACCTTCTTAAAAAGTACCTTGATGAGTTAAACGCCCAGGGTCTTTTCAACAGCTATGAGGTAGAGGATATTAAGCGCCCTTACTGTTTGCAGAACTGCAAAGCACTGGGCGGACATGCAGAGCCTGCGAGAGCTGCGGAGAGGCTAAAGGTGCATTACAATAGCTGCGGCAACAGGCACTGCCCAATGTGTCAGGGTGCCAACAGAGAAAGGTGGCTGCTGGAACGGGACTACGATCTTTTCGATGTACCCCACCACCATGTCACCTTTACGGTGCCTTCTGAACTAAGGGCTTTGTTCAGGCTCAATGAAAAGCTGCTCTACAATGCCCTTTTCAAAAGTATGTGGGGCACCCTTTCTTCTTTTTCAAAGGATAAAAGAAGCCGCCTGCAGGCTCAGACCGGCGTGATCAGCATTCTGCATACATGGACCCAGAAGCTGGAGTATCATCCCCACCTGCATTGCATCGTGCCCGGTGGAGGACTTACTGCAGAAGGAAAGTGGAAAGAGAAAAGTGGCAGGTTTCTCTTTTCTGTAGAGGCACTGAGTACGGTATTCAAAAACAAGTTCTGCGATGAGCTGAAAAGGCTGAAAAAGGAGCTGCGCCTTAGCTACGGCTTACAGCAGCATAACTTCTGGAAGTTCCTTCGAATGCTCAGGAAAAAGAAGTGGGTAGTGAATAGCAAGCCCGGCTTTAGAGGAAAACAGTCGGTGCTGGAATATCTTGGCAGGTACACTCATAAGATAGCCATAAGTAATTACCGCCTCATAAAGCTCTCTGAAGGGAAGGTAACTTTCAGCTACCGCGACAGAGCCGCCGGAGATATTAAGAAGGTGATGCGCCTGCCGGTAAAGGAGTTTCTTTCCCGCTTTAAGCAGCATATTCTGCCGAGGGGCTTTGTTAAAATCCGCCATTACGGCCTGTTCGGCACAAGGGTAAAAAAGGAGAAGCTTGCCCGCGTGCGTAAAGGCCTGGGCCAGCCTCCAGAAGAAAAAAAAGACAAAGCTAAGCCTCTCTGAGGTGATCCTTAAAACCACCGAGCAGAATATCCACCGCTGTAAAAGCTGCCGGGAAGGCACTGTAGTAATCGTAAAGGTGTTGCCGCCGGTAAGAGGCTCGCCCGGAAAGCGATTCAAAGAAATGCAGCAGCATTTCGGTAATAAGTAAGAGAAAAGCTTCCCGCCCGGAAGCATGGCAGCGCTATGCCTAGAACTAAAAAAGACAGCTTAAATGAAAAGGAAAATGAAGCTAAAAATCACTGAAAACATGCCCGCAGTGAGGTGGACAAATCAAAGAAAATCCTTGTGCCGTTCCCAAGCCAAACCACAGCAAAACATTGAAATTACACAGGAGAATGAAGCTGACGCAACAGGCGGCTAAGGCCCACGCGGTTTAGTGCAACCCTTAGGAAAAATTGGTGGGAGCCCCCTGGGCCCACCTAATTTTGAGTCCTAATTGTTAGCCACAGTATACTTTGATATTTATAGGTAAAATTCTTCTCCGTATTTGGGCGATTTAATTGTTACTTCTTGGTCATGTCTATTAGTCAATGAGATTGAGATTCCTTTTTTAAAAAATGTCTCACTTTCTTTTTTATAGACTTCTTGCTCCTCGTCTTCACATTTCTCAAATTCTTTGTTGTAAATGATTTGCCCTGTGGAGAGGTTGAAATCAATTTCCGCCCAATATTCACAAACTTTGCCGTAATTACTTGTATGCCCTATCAGCTGAAAATCATTATTTTGATATCTGTACTTATCTGTATATCCCCACTTCCAACTGCTACCACCAAAATGACTTATCAATAGAATCCCATTTTCAATTGCAATTTCTTCCAAGGGGTCTCCCATCATTCCCCCATCTCGGCTATTAAGTATGGCACTGTTTGACTTTTTCCACATCACCCAACTCTCATGGTCTAACTTATAGATTATCAATTCCCTGTCCGTTCCGTTGACTTCGTCTTCATCCCCCATATTATAAGCCACAACTAGTTCTTCAATCCCATCCTTATCTAAGTCTCCTTTAGTACTTTCAATTAACTGGTATCCTTGCGGAACTGGGATTTCCTGTCCTTTGGTGGTGACAAAGGCAAACAAGAAAATGATTAATAGTATGGTAATAACTTTTTCCATATTGTGGCTAACGTCCCACAAAATAGCAGACGCCGGTCCAAGTTTGGTTATTGGAAGAGGCAAAGTAGCGAATTAGCTTTTAACTTTCAACAAGGCGCGACGGCGATTGCTATTTTGTATTGTTGTGCATAGGCTCACCTTTTTCCTCCTTAGTAGCTACCGCCATCAGGCGCAACCCGGGCTTCGGCTTGCTATCCAACTTTATATTTTTAAGCGTCCTGCTTTATTTTTCAGCTTCATCCTGCGTCCTGCTGTCCGACTTCTTGAAGCTCCGGCTTCATAAATCCAACTTCACCATTTTTTAACTGTCTTACTAAGCTTTGCCGCGCTTGCTGTTTTTGCTTATGCACAACGGTTCGCAAACTGGGTGTTGGGCATTTAATGGCACCTCACTTTCTACCTACAGTTTGGCTCGTAAATGGCTGCGAAGCCTGAATTCACAAGCTAATGCCCAATAACCTGTTTGCATGGTTAGGCTGCGTTATTTATTTGGCCTTCAAAGAACTGTTTAAGCGAAAAAGAGAATTCACTAGTCTCAATAAATTCAAGAATTTCCTTTTCAATTAGTCCTTTTAGATACTGATTATTCTCCAAGTTATATTTATCTATCATTATTTGAAGCTCTTCAATTTTTTCCCTTCTCTTCTCTCTAAGCTCTAACCTATTAAGTTCCAGAATTCTCCAGGTTAGCTCACCCCTTTTGCTTGAATTGATATGGAAAATCAATGGTCCAAACGCTTTTAAATGTAACACCGTAGAGTCCGTATAGGGGTTAAGTAACATGCACGACTTATCAAGAAAATCTCTCTTCTTATTATTACACCAATAACATCCCAATGTTAAGTTTGCCCATGAAAATGTTAATCTTGGGTACTTTGATTTTGGTATTATGTGTTCAATATCTCCAGGATAAATATGTGTTACCTTACTCTCACAATATGCACATTTACCGCTTGTTTCTTCAATTAGGCGTTGTTTTATTTCGATGTGTCGGTATTTTTCTTGTTTATTTTTATTGATTGAACCATCCCTGTAGTAGTCACTCATTAAATCTGAAGTCCAATCTTTTCCTTTATTAATTAAGACTTCAGGCTTTTCTGTCTTTGTTTAATTCTTTCATTTCTTACGCGAAATCAAATCTATTACGGCTTCATTAACATACTTCTCAAATCCCACTGATTTAAGCTCATTCTTGAATTCAGAAATATTTTCTGGAGTTATTCCTGTACTTGAATATTTTTCTAATAAGCTGTCAATCTTACTATCAACCCAATCTGGCGTTGTAGATTCTATCCCAAGTACTTCTCTTAGAATCTCGTTAGCAGTTCCTGATTTATCGATATTTTCTAACAAAACTGAGCTAACCCTATTACTTTCATTATAAACAAGAGCATAAACATTGGAATCAGGAACTGAAGAAATAATAAATGGATTATGTGAAGCTATTACAAATTGCACATTAGGAAAAGCCTTTAAAAAATTAGGAAGTAAGGTTTTTTGCATCTCTGGGTGCAAATGATTTTCAGGTTCATCAAACGAAATAATAAACGGCCTATCCGCCTCATCAAACATATAAATTTGCCAAGCTAAGTCAATTATTGAGGCAATTCCACCAGAAACAGCATCTATACTAAATTCTCCTGAATCTGTTTCCAAAACCACTTCCGGAATGCGAATAGAAAGATTGCGAAAACCTAATTTTGGAGGTAAAACAACCTTAAGAATATTAATAAACCCTTCATATATCTTTATTGCTTCTTGATTAGGCGTTACTATTTGGTTCCCATACCCTAAAGCAGCAAGAGAAATTAGAGCCTCTTTTATAAAATAAGTTTCACTCTTATCCGACCTACCTCCAAAATATCGCATCCTTTGCGTATTCCTGTAGCTGTCAAAAGCTTGCCGTTTAGTAATTACCTGTGTAGAAATATTTGGTACTGCTTGATACTTATAAATAGGCCTGTGAGAGGGAATGTTAAACCCATGCAAGCCTTGCATTTGTTGATATTGTACCTGGTATACAGTTCCTACTGTTCTTGGGATAAGTAAATTACATATGTTACCATTTGAATATACGATGTGACCAATTTTTTCGGGATTATTATTAGGAGTGGTAACAGAGTCCGCAAGTTTCTTCCAAAGTCCTGACAAGTATTTTAATGCTCCAGACTTTTTATCTCTTTTAGCAGTTCCAACAAATTGATTTTGCCAACCAAAATGCTGATTTATGATACTTAGTATTGAAGTCTTTCCAGCACCATTTGCCCCAGTTAAAATCGTCAGTCTATTATGAAAATCAATTTGAATATCTTCAAACTGTCTCCAAGAGTCAATCTTTAATGATTTTATCATTTCTTGTTTAGAACTATTTAATGCTAAAATACTTCAACTTTTTCTGTAATTCATTTTTAAAGTTGAGTATGTGATTTTTTTAATGCAGCCTAACGTGTTTAAAAACACCAGCGGCTGAATATTAGGGCCAGGTTATTGTCCGCCGATGATAAGATAATGAATAGCAGCTTAGTTTGCTACTCCAGGATACCAGCCGTTGATGTTTTTTAGTGTTGGCAAGTGTTTATTATTCTTCCTTCTGGATAATCCATTTGTCATCCTTATTTTTTCGATAGGCAATATATCCCTCTGGCATATCAGCTAATTGAAGGATAGTTTTATCCAACTCTATGATTTCACCAAGTCCAACAATTTTAGCCACCTTTTCAAAATCCTCAAATTCATCATCACTGAAAAATTGCCAAGAACCGTCCTCCGAATCATGGGATACATAAGTAATTGGGTTCTTATCCTCAATCACAAATTTGGTGGTAAAAACTGCTGTGCTTAATGGCTCGGCGAATTCTTTTGTTGATTGAGCCTTAGATTTTCCAAATCCAAATAAAGCCATAACACAAGTGAGTAAGATTATTTTCATTTTTTTAATACTTGCCAACGGTAATAAAAATGACAGAGGCCGACGTAAAGAGCCAGGTTACTATCCCCCGACGAGAGAGAAAGTAGATGGCAGCTGAGCCTGTTAGGCCAGCTAACCGGCCTTTGACATTTTTTGTGGTTGTGGGGCGTATATATTATTCTATTTTAAAGTTCAGGACTATATCATCTTTCTCCATTAAAAAGTATCCAATCTTATCCATAATGTTGCCTCTTTCTAATGGGGAATCTGAATAATCAATTAGCAAGTCATAGGAGTCAATATCACATTTACCTCCTGCTTTCAGATTCATATCCTCAATTTTCGAAATCATCTCATCCCAAAACTCCTTGTTTACTTCTTGGTCTAAAAGTCTTGAAAACTCAATATATAGATTTATTTCTTTTGTCATTTTAAGAATACAATCTAAACCCATCAATTTAGATAAGTCAGTCCGATGAAGAGCTTACCTTTTACCTACCACTCACTGAACCTCCCGCTTTATATGCCCCACAACGGTACTGCTAAACGCAGACGCCGGCTG
>CAWIFH010000012.1:0-608316 GCA_963835365.1 uncultured Cytophagales bacterium | reverse complement strand
CAGAGCAAAGCTGTTGCCTGATCTTCTACTGGAACAGTAGTGATTAAAACCCACTCAAGAGCATGTTCCCCTGTAGGCGGCTCAATTTCTTTTGCTTTTACTACCCATAGAGGAATATCTTTCCCTTTTTTATCCATTGCCGCCGGACAAATAACCTTTCCCCAGCTTACCTTTAGTTTTGCTGTACGCTTTGTCCTGTTTTTTGCTGCTGGCACAAAGAGTCAACTGATGTAGAATGAGAGAAGGCTACATCTCTTAAGTGCATCTTTACATCATTATAAAAAACATAACGCTGTAAATGATGAGCCCTGAAGAGCAACTCTATGTTCGCTGCTCTGGGAGCAATCATATACTCATAGAAATCAGACTCCCGATCGGATATTACCAGTACCTGATTCACTTTAGCCAAATATTGACTTGTCCATTGCAGCGCTTCTACCCAACAATAGTTTTCCTTTTCTTCCAGTGGATATTTTCTAGCATGCTCCTTACGGCCTGTAGCTACAGGAGTCCAAACCTTTTGTCCTATAAGGCCTAAAGGAAGCCCTTGCTGACTTATTACCATCGCTGAATGCAGGCTAAGGCCAGGATTTACTCCTCCATTACCTCCTCCTAAATCACCTAAGCCATCGCTCTGGTAATGTTTAGGATAGCTTATATCTGTTGTATCATGGCTTACAAGAACCATTTGATGCCCTTCACTACGGATAGATGTCTGTTTGTAATGCCCACAACTAATATCTACCTCCTGCTTTGAGAAAATACGCCAGGCTGCCTGACGCAAAGCCGAGCCCACAGCGCTACTAAAAGATAATTCCGGATCTGACAATAGTCTGTCGGCCATCTTTGCTATACTTTTTGCCTCTCTCTGGTCTTCTACTGCACAGCCTTTAAATTCTTTTGTACCCCAGCTTTCTTCCATTCTCCCTCCTGTTTTATCTATAACAAAGAAAAACAGTCTCCGGTGTTTTTTTATGATACAGGATAAGGCGGGACGCTCGCGCCAGCAACTGAACTGGCAGTAAGGTGCTTACCCTTCAATTTAGCCTTGACTTAGCAGTAGGTCGTAATCAATGTTATTTTACCAGCCAAAGTTGAATGATCCCCAACCTCTTCATAAAAGGAATGAGTACTTTATAAAAGTAGAATTTCAAACCAAAAGTACCCAAAAGCCCTGGCTAAAAAACTTCAGGAAATTTCATTCCTGGCGATTCTAACTGACCAATACAGAAAAGTATCTCATTAACAGGTATTAAAAGACCACGGAAAGGACTTTACAGAAGAAAATTTAAATACTTTTACGCTGCCTCCTAATCCCTGGCAAGTGCCATTTACCAGGATAAAAAGGTGTTATTCAAAATAATTCTGCCCTTCCTTTTAAAATCAAAGGAGGATGCCCTTCTTCTAAATTTAGTAGGGAAATATTGAATTTAGAAGAAGGAAAAAAGCTGGTGGAGACAATAATCCTTGCCTATGTAAAATAACCGCCATTAAGGTTAAAGAATTTGCCAAAGGAAAAGGAAAAAGCAGCAGCTTGTGCTCCTGTTATCATTACCCGCTTACTCCTTCAGCAGTAACTTCGTAGAATCTTTCTGCTGCAGGCTTAGCCCCCACTTAGCAAGTATCGGCTCTTCGAGCGACTTTTCCCGGTATTCATCAGGCGTCATAATAGGGATTCCGTATACGATGGGGTAATATCTCAAGCACTCCGAACAGGTCAGCAAGCCCTCAATGATATCTCCGTTCTCATCTTTTACAAAGGACTGGAAAGCCAGCTCGTTTTTATCTACAGGGCAGCATAGTTTGTTTAAAAGTAAAGGTTTCATATTATTTTTTATTTCTTTTTTCTAAAGCATTTATATAGGAAGAAGCTGCTTTTTCGGAAGATTCAGCATTTAATATTCCGGAAATAACCGCCACTCTGTTAAAATCTAAATCTTTGAGTCCAGCCATATTTTCCACGCTTATTCCACCGGAAAGGAAAAGTGGTAACCTGCTTATTTCCCTGGCTTGCCTGATTGTTTCCGGCCTTACAATTTCGCAGCTATCTACCGAAGCAGATGGGAATATTGAGCAAAAGGATTGTAGTCCGCCTGATTTTCTTCGGCCCAGTAAATGGGCGACAAATCGTTGCTACAGGTAATACCAGCCATAAAGGTCCTCCCGACGGCCGATTTTATGCTCCCGTAATTTTCAGGAACGGCATCAAAGTGAACCCCATCAAGTGGGGTATCCTTTAGCAACTCCCATTCTTCATTTATTAAAACAGCTACGCTGTACTCCGAAGCAATCCTGCTTATGGAATGGATAAGTTCCTTTTTTTCGGCCAGGCTAAAGGATTTCGGCCAGTTGTTCCATATCTGCAAAACCGTTACTCCCCCCACCAATGCCTGCTCCAGCTTTGCCAGGAGAAGTAATGAATAAATCGTTTGTCTGCTGCTCCAGTGGCGGCACGAACTTAGGGATAAAAGCCCTGAGCGGTTCAGTCCTTTCATAAACCGGTGGCCTTCCTCCTGTGCGGCGGGAGAATAAGAGTTATGGAATTATTTTTAATGACCAATATCATACCCAACAAAGAGCCTTATCATACCCGCACCGTTTTATTCCCTGTAGTTTTGTTTTGTACCTGTTAAAGATAAAGAACAGTGCAATTAAATTGAAAAACGCAGGAAAGAAATCTGCATCCGTTCCGCCTTTCTATTAAAAAGTAAAGAGCAAAGGAAGGATAGCTGGAATTTCATTTGCTAGAACAGTCAACGTGATGTTATTAATTTCTCAAAAGCCAAAACCATGAAGATGATCATTCAAACACCCCACTTTAAAGCACAGCAGTCCCTCCTTGATTTTGTTCAGCAGAAGGTGGAAAAGCTGGAGTTACTCACCGACAGAATTACCGAAAGCAAGGTTTTTTTAAAGCTGGATAAGTCCGACAACAGAGAAAACAAAATTTGCGAAGTAATGCTCCTTATCCCGGGCAATGAGCTTTTTGCTTCCGCCCAGTGCAATTCCTTCGAGGAGGCGGCGGTAAAGGCTACGGAAGCCCTCAAACACCAGCTGGAACGCTGGAAAGGCTCTCTTAAAGTGCGGGTGGATAATCCTGCTGCTCCGCAGGAATTTTAATTCTCTTCTTTCCAACGCTAAACAGCATAGTAATTTAATGCATCAAAGGCAGGCTCTCCGGCATATGACTGCGGAGTGCCCGCCTTTTGAATTGTTACCCCCGGGCCTCTCATGCATTTTCCTGACTTAAGCAAATAAGCACTCCTGAAATATTCAGGACCAGGAGCAATTGCCAATGCACCTTCTGTTAAAAGCGCCCTTTCCGGCCCCCGCCATTGCCCCACTTAAAAGCCACATGAAGGGTGACAACAGCAAATATAACGGCTTTACTAAGGAGAGGAATAATAGGAGCTTTGGCCTTTATTTATTTTGGCTGGAGGATAGACAGAACCCGGGCGCTGCAATAGCCACAAAGCTACCACAGGGCCCTAAGTCTGTAACTTCCCGAAAGGGGTAAAAAATACCGGGTGGCAGAAGTTGCCCCTATTTTGTTCTTATTCCTACCCTGATTCCGGTATCCATAATGCGGCCAGGGTGGCTCTCTTCATTTACAGGCAGGGCCGCGTGTAGGTTTAGGTAAGGATTTAGCTGTAAGTACAAGGCCCGGAACATCAGAACCTCCCCCCCAACTCCCAGGCCAAACCCCAGGCCACTCTGGCTGCTTAGAGCCCTGCTGCTAGGAAGGTTCAGGTTGTTGCTCATATCTATATCCACCAGTGCACCACCACTAATAAAAAAGTGCTCTGAAAGATTTACCCGTAGGAAGGCGGGAAGATAAAGCAGGTGGATATCGTATTGAGTCGTTACCTGAGGAGCATCGGGAGTGGATTCCCTTCCCTGGATCAACTGGTTGTAGTGATAGACAATACCTGTTTCAATCTTTAGCCTGCCTCCTATTTGCCGGTAGTAATTAACCCCGAGCTCAAAATTATTTTGCAAATCGAAGCTCGGCCCACCCTCCAGGGAAGCTCTTTGTACACTGGCACTTCCCAGGCCTGCCATTACACCAAAACTATTCCTGTTCCCCTCCTGCGCATAGGCAGCAAGGTTTAACAGCACAAAAAAAACAAGCAGTACTTTTTTCATTGCGCAAACCAATCAAAATTGTGAAATTGAAATTTAAAAGAATTTAAAATGAATTTTCAGTAAAATCAGAAACAGCTGAGATAGCCGTTTTGCCTATTTGCCTGCCTGTTTAAGACCCTTAAAAGCACCCATTAGTTGGATGGACACCTTCAGTTGCTGCTTTGTTTTACAGGAATGGTTTAATTTCTGGCACCACCGGATAAAAAAGGGCAATTCGGTTCCGCAGCAGAAATTTTATTTTAATTTTATTACACATTTTTTTACTTTTTACTAAATTTCTACCCTGGAGGCTGATCCCGAAAAGCAAAATTAGTAACACCCCATTCTCCCTCACTTAAATGATTAATACCCCCGATCCCTTAATTAAAGATTTTGAGGCCGTTAAGCAAATTCCTATTGTACCGACCATGCTTGAAGTTGTTTGCCAGACCACTGGGATGGGCTTTGCAGCAATTGCACGCGTAACGGAAGCAAGATGGATAGCCTGCTGCGTTCGCGACGAAGTGGCCTTTGGCCTGGAAGAAGGAGGTGAATTAGCCATTGAAACGACTATCTGTAATGAAATAAGGGACAGCCGCCAGCCGGTAATTATTGAAAATGTGGAGGACGACCCCGCCTACAGCAACCACCATACGCCAAAAATTTACGGGCTCCAAAGCTATATTTCATATCCTATTATTCTTAAAAACGGCTTCTTTTTCGGAACCCTTTGTGCGATAAGCGCCAAACCCGCGAAGCTGAAAGAAACCAGGGTTACGGGCATGTTCAGCATGTTTTCCGACCTGCTGTCTTTTCATTTACAAAGCCAGGATTTACTGGAGCGCAGCTACAGGGCAAATTTTCAACTCCATAATAAAAACAAAGCGCTGGCCCAGGTAAATAACGAGCTCGATACCTTTGTTTATACGGCCTCCCACGACCTTAAATCTCCCGTATCGAATGTTGAAGGTTTAGTGAACGCCCTTTCCGGCATTGTGGCAAATGAAGAGATAGACAAAGAAAAAGCCCGTCAGGTGGTGGGCTTAATGAAGGCCTCACTAAGGCGGTTAAGGGCAACCATTAAAGACCTTACCACTATTGTAGAAGCCGATCAGCAAAGTGATGGCCAAAACGCAGAAGCCTTAAACCTGCCTGACATGGTGGAGCTTGTAAAGCAGGATCTTAATACCCAGATTGCTGCCTCCGGGGCAACAATAGAGGTAAACTGCCAGGAGGGGCTTTTAATAAACTTTTCCAGAAAAAATTTCAAGAGCATTATTTACAACCTCTTAAGTAATGCAATCAAGTACTGCTCTCCCTACAGGTGCCCGCAGGTTTTGGTGAAGCTGTTTAAGGAAGAAGGGAAAATTAAACTTTCGGTAACCGATAACGGCACCGGAATTCCTGCAGATAAACAAGATCAGGTGTTTACTTTATTTAATCGCTTTCACGACCAGGTAGAAGGAAGCGGTGTTGGCTTATACCTGGTAAAAAGAATGGTAGAAAATAGAAACGGGCACATTCAGGTGGAGAGCACACCGGACGAAGGCACCACCTTTACCATTACCTTTTAAGCACTCCCCCTGCCCATTAGGCGGCAGGAGGAGCCGTGTTAAAACCTGCTCAATAAAAATCAATTCAGCGACAGCTGCTCAGTACCACTTCCGCAGTCTTACCTCGATGTTTGGGTTTTGCGATTCGACATTCTTTTTGAAAGCTTCCACATCGCTTCCCCGGTAATGATAAGGATAAATAACTGCCGGTTGAAAGGCTAAAACACCGGCCGCCGCCTGGTTAATATCCATGGTGTAAGGCAGGTTCATAGAAACAAAAGCAACATCAATATCCTTCAGGGCGCGCATTTCCTCTATGTCTTCTGTATCTCCTGAAATATAGACGCGGGTGCCGTCGAAGGTGAGCAGGTAGCCATTTCCCCGCCCTTTGGGGTGCCGCGAATCGGCTGTTTCGGGAAGGTTATACATGGGAATGGCTTTTATTTGCACGCCCTGCCATTCGGTTTCTTCTCCATTGGCCAGGGTTTTAACTTCAGGGAGTAACAGTTCCATTTCTTTTAACTGCTCCTGAACCGCCGCAGGCACAACAAAGATGGCCTTCTCTAAATTTATTTCCTGCAAGGTTTCTTTATGGAGGTGGTCCCCATGAATATCCGTAATCAGCACCAGATCGGGGTCTTTTACTGCCTTATAGCTTGCTTCACCTCCATAAGGGTCTACATAAATTGTTTTGCCCTGGTATGCCAGCACCAGCGAACCGTGCTGAACAGGCGTAATAATGAGTTGTCCCTGCGCGGTTTGAATGGTATCGGACTGGGCATGGGCCGCCAGCTGGAGCAGGATAAAAAAGGGGATAAATAAATGCTTTTTCATTTTTTTGTGGTAAGTGTATTTTGTAAAAATTTTTACCCGGCAGTAGACCGGGTTTTGAGAAGTATATGATTCGGGATTTTGGTAAGTGAACTATGAATAAATCCTCCTCTTTTCTTTCTCCTCAGCCTTCTGCCGTACCGCTCCTCCTGCATTTGGAAGGGGTGGGTAAAACAGGAAATAGCTTAAACACCCTTTTCTTGTCCGGAGCATTATTTCCGGCCAATGGTAAACTCGTGCAGCAGCTTAAGCGAAAGTCCCCATTCTGCATCTGTCAGGCTGCGGCGAATTCCGGCAATTAGCTCCCAGCCTTCCTCCGAATTAACCACTAAACCAGGCCCAGCAAAGAAATTAAATTCATCGGCCGATTCTGCATTTAGTTCCAGCACCGGATGCCAGTTGCCTGTACCATAAACGGCGGCGACATTATAAAACCACTCCTGCTTATCCACCTGCAGTTCGGCACCGGCATTGAGGTGCAGCTGGGTGCGGCCCCATTGCCTGGCATAAATAAGCATCGGCATGTAGGCAGGTTCCTCTTCCGGGTCTGTTAATTCCGGGTCAGCGCTTTTAACTGGAAATTCGGCCTCCAACATAAATGTTGCGGCCTGTTCTGGCCTGTTAAGCAAACGAACCATGGTCCCGGCTTCAAACCAGCCGGTGCCTGCCCCCAACCTATTTATTTCCTGGTATTCCTGCGTGTAACCCAGCGATAGCTGAAACCATTCTGTAATGCCGTACTCCAGCTCATACCCCAGGCTATTGTCCGGCACCCCCTCTGCTCCAATGTGCTCCCACTGGAGGGTTTGCTGAACTTCCCGCAACTCCTGCAGATAAACCGTCTGTGAAAACGGAAATTCCTGGATGAGCTGTACGAAAGATTTTTTTTCCTCCTGTTCCATTTCAGCACCTGTTTGTGCCTTACACAACAGTATGGTGCAGGTACTGAGCAAGAGGCTGAGCAACACATGGCGGAAACTTTTTTTCATAGGTTAAATCTGGTAAAGTACAGGAATAACCTGAGGTCGTTCAACATGTTTAACCGTATTTCAGCAAAAAGGTGAGCCAGTGTTTCCCGGGAGCCTTATAAAAGCGCCCCTGGGATTCGGGGTAGCAGCAAAGGCTGGCAGGCAAACCAAAAGCATGCTTCCTGTCAATGCTATTTACTTTTAAAAGCCACGCCAGCTCTTCTACCATTTTTAAGGTATTAATTATACCCAACTCCGGGTAGATAAAATCCCTGCCTCAGTGTATGTTCCTGCGCCTATTATTTACCCAACTTTGAATCATAAACACAAACCTTTTTTTACTGACATTTTTTTAATGACACCTCAAAAACCTAATGGTATGAACAGCAACCTTTCCCGACTGAGTGCCTTTTTTTTAAGCGCGCTCCTTCTATTAACAGCCTCCTGCGAAAAAGAAGAGAGGCTCCCTGAGCCGACACAGGAAAATCAGGCTATCTCTGATCCGAACCTCTTTTTGTCGACCGCTGAGGTTTCGGAAATCAACCTTGGCGGAATTCTTTACAAGTTCCAGTACGGAAGCAACAACATGATTGAATCCGTTGAGGAATCTTTTTCTTTTGAAGAATCCGAAGATGACGTAACTGTTCTTGTAGACCTGCATGCCACCTATGACCTTATTTATACCAATAGCCGGCTGTCCTCCATGGGGGTAGAAGCGGATGTTACCTACAGTATTATTGAAAATGGAGAAAAAGAAGTTTTGCTCAATGAAAGCGGCGCCTATACCGTTGCTGTTCAGTATAACAGCAAGAAGTTATTAAGTACCCTCACAGAAACGCACGAAGATAATTCTACCATACAAACAAAAAGAGAATACAACTCAGAAAACAAGCTTATCAAAGAATCTTACTTTGAAGATGGTACAGAAACCCAGTACCTGACTTATGAATGGGAAGGAAAAAACGTGAAAAATGATAAGCTCTTCCTACAGGAAGATGCGGACAACGGAAGAAAGCTGGGCAAACTCTCTGCAGCAAGAAAAAAGCAGCTTTTATTTCAGGCCACCCGTAAAGCCAGTCAGGCTAACCTGATGGCTGAGGAAAGTACCTATGCTGATTTTGACGATAAGGTTAACCCACTGAATGTGCTGTCACTTTTCGGCTTCAACAATGGTATTTTCATCTCAAATAACAATCCGGGTAGCTTTACTTTTTCAGGCAGCATTGGAAGCAGCTCCGCTACAATTTCGCACCAGTACGACAGCAAAGGCAGGCTTAGCAAATATACTTTAACCGACCCCGAAGCAGGCCCCATAAGTGTAGACTTAAAATACAGGAATTAAAGATTTGATTCCAAAAAGTATCATTGAAGCCACTTTTCGACTAGTATTTTTACAGGCCGAAAAGTGGCTTCAGTTGATGACTCCCAGGCGCTGGCTCCACGAATAATGCTTTTTTTGAGCAGGCCATTTACTCTCCCGGCGGCTGCATTTTTTATCTCAACAGCTAGCCAAAATAAAGGTCTGCCCTTTTTCCTGCACTATGTTATTTCCTCTGCAGGAGTTTAGTTTACAAAAATGAATAAAAGTTAAAATGACACTCATGAACAAATTAATTCCCCTTATCTTCATTGTCCTTTTTAGTCTCGAAGGATTCTCGCAGACGCTGGTTGGTAAACAACAGGCCATAGAAGATTTAGACTTTTATCACAAAACCCTGCAAGAGGTTCATTACAACCCTTTCCTCTATATTAAGAAGGAGGATTATATTGCTGAGGTGGAAAAGGTCAAAAGAAACTTCCCCGATTCTGTTCCTGTTAATCAGCTCATCATATCGCTGTACCAGCTTTCTTCCTTAATGCAAGACGGGCACCTCTCGCCCTACCTGGTACAGCCCCCCCTGCAGGAGGAGCTGAAGAAAGAACAGTTTTTCCCATACCCTTTAATTGTAGAAAACAATAAGTTCTATGTTTCATCCGGCACTGCCCTTGCCTCAGGCTTACCGGTGGGCGCTGAAATTACAGCCATTAATCATAAGGAGGTAACGCCTTTTCTACAACAGGCACATGCTTACAATGGCGGAAGTGAGGCTTTTAAAAAGGAAATGAGCATGATGCTGCTTAGCTACTACCTGTTTCTTTCCGACATAAAAGCACCTTTTACTATTGAATACACCGATTCTGCCGGAAAGAAAGGGCAGCGCACAATTGAAAAAGGGCTTACTTTTGGGAAAGCCCTTTCGCTTACCATGCCTGCCATAAAGGGTAAAAACAGCTGCAGAATTGTAGATAACAAACTCGGCATCATTGAATTTATGAATATGGGCGGTGACTGGCAAACCTTCAGCCACTTTCTAGACTCCTGCTTTACCACCTTCGAAGCAAACAATATTAAACATATCGCCATTGATTTACGAAAAAATAGCGGTGGCAACTCCATACTTGGCGATTTACTGCTCAGCTACCTTACCGATAAAAAGTTTAAGATGATGGGCGGCAGGCGGTGGAAAATAAGCCAGCAGTATAAAGATTTCCTTGTCGCCAATGGAAATACCCCCCATCCTTACCTGCAAGAAGAAAATGGCAGCATCTGGGAGGCTGGAAGCTGTGAGCCGCAGGAGAATCCCTTTGTGATGGACAGTAAATTTTCGGGAGAAGTTTACTTCCTGACAGGCCCTTTTACTTTTTCAAGTGCCAACATGCTGGCTGACGCAGTAAAAAATTATAAGATTGCCCCGCTTATTGGCGAACCAACAGGCGAAAACACCAATGACTTTGGCGAAGTATATACCTTTGAGCTGCCTAACAGCAAAATTCTGATGAATGCAACCACTGCCTTTGATTTCGGTGCTGATTGCAATAAAACAAGCAGCTCGCCGGTACTCCCGGACCTGCACATTGCCACTAATTTAACTGACAAAATTTATAACAAAGACCCGGCAGTGGAGTACCTGCTTAGCACCATAAATACGGAACAATAGCAATGTTTTTTAAAATTAACGGTGTTCTTTTATCTACTTAATCATTCCCTGAAGCGGTTGTTTAGGTAAAACTAACACCAAGTAAGTGCTTAGACATACATACATTAAACTGTTTGTCATGCCGACAACGGAGGCATCTTTCCAAGTATAATGCTTCCCAGATGTTTCTAACGAAGAAAGATCCTTCCGCGCGGCGTCCGCGTTCCTCAGGATGACACATCAAAATTAAGTTTATACTATTTCTGTCGAATTACTTACCTACCAGGTTTTCATATTCAGAAAGAAGCAGGCTATGTGAACCTTCGCGTAGCCTGCGCTTTTTATAGGCAACTAAGCATTGCCATAGAATAGATAGGAAAGCCGCGAAACCGTTTTATACAAGAAAGGCAAAACCTCCCCACCTGCTTTAGGGCAAAACACTTACTTACAGCAATCGCAGGAAAAATATTCAGAAAAAAACCAACACGAGCCGGGGGGTAAACACAAACAAGCCGAAAGTTGGAAACCCAATCAGGGCATCTGTATCTCTCTTCAGGCTGGAATGTAAATAAAAAAAGCCCGGGCACCTTATAAGCTCCCGGGCTTTTTTAGCCATCTTCGTTACCACCACAGGGCCAGCCGAAGCTGGCGGCGCTTCACTATTCCGGTCGGGTAACAGGGGCAATTATATAAAATTACAAACGGACATCCGGACCGCAGTTTTGGGTATAGAAAAAAATATGGCTACCCAAATCCTTGAACTTTACCTCCTGCATTTGCAGGAAAGCAGGACAGTCGCCGAAAAGCTTTAAAAAGGATTTTCGATAGGTTTCCTTTTTAACTTTTGTAATCGGGCCGCCCCCTTTGGAAACATAATACGCCCGGTGCATTTCTCCGGTGAGGGTAATTTTGTTAATTCGCAGGGGCGTAGACTTTCTGGCAAAAGGATCATAAAATACCTGGAATTGCTCATCGAAATGAGGGTTAAGCAATTGCAGCAAAACAGCTTTGCCGCTTTTTAAATTCGTATTTTTGAATATTACAAAATCCTGTTCATCTATGCTTCCATAGTCGGTATTTAACCATTTTTTTACCGACTCACTACCTTCATTGTAATACTGAAGTTTCACCAGGGCAGTGGAGACGATGGCAAACTCTTCTATATCCACTGCTTTGTGGGCATGTTTTTGTCCGTCTTCATCCTTTAGCGCTACTTTGGTAATTCCTCGCCCACTATGCACATACAGGATTTTCCCTTCTATAAACTCTCCGTTTTTAAGCAGCAGGTAAGCCTGCCTCGACATCGGTATGTCTTCTAAAGGCGGAACCAGCTTCTGACCATGGGAGGTACGAAGCACAAGGAGCATGATGAACAAAATACCCAGGATATTTTTCATGATTTCATTATTTTAAAAATACGTTTTTTTGATTGGCGTAGCAGGCGGCTTTTAATCCCCGGTTAAAAAAAGGAAACTGGCTAAAGCTTCCTTCACGGGCAAAACCACGCTTTAAATCGTTGTTTTTATTTGAGCCAGCCAGAGCAGGGCATCTTCCTTGTCCTGAAAAATCCGCAGGTTCAGCACCTTACCCAATGCCGAGCCGGGTTGGTTGCCCTGGCTAAAGTTACGGAAGAGGTTGTTTTCAGAAACATACGCCAGGTAGCTGATTCCTGCATCGGCCAGTTGCGGAATAGCATCTTTCCTGAACCAGGTAATATCTTCGGAAGGAAGCAGCTGGCCATTCAGCACCTCCACCAGGTAAAACACCGAAATTCCGGCAGCAAACCATTGCCTGGCCTGTGACAGAACAAATTCCAGCGCCGGGTTCAGGAGATCCCTGCTTAACGGCAGGTGATAATAGTACTGGCAGATGCAGTAATAATTTGTACTAATGCTGATTTGGCAGTAATCATCCTTATACACTTGTTCCAGGACCAAATCCGGATTGCTGGTAGGGTTCATACTTAGAATATTTAAATAAGCTCAGGGACTACACTTTCAAACCTGGTTTCTCCGGGCGCTCCAGCCTTGCGCATTTTTTAACAGGGGCCTTCACTTATCCTGCACATGCTTTTGCGGGCGAATTGTCTTTTGCACAAGGCCCTGTTTCTTTTACACTTCTACCGCTCCGGATATAAGGTTGCTCACGCATGGCTATTTTACCCGGGCAGCTATTGCCGCCCGGGTATTGAAGTTAGTAGGCATAAACATTGGCAGCATCCAAATTTTCAAAGGTATTGCTGGTTCCGGCATCGGCATTGATAGTGGCGCCCGTGGCAGTTTCCACTGCAATTCCATAGCCGCCACCGCTGCTAACCCTGCTGTTTTTTACCATTAACCTGCCCTGAGTTTCTGCATCTACCGCAATGTTTGCCCGGGTATTGACCATCCCCGGCATATTGCTGCGACCGCCATGCGACACCTCGGTATATTCCAGCATATTCTGAGCGCTGGAAGATTTAAAGACCATGCCTTTCCAGTAAGCTTTTTCTTTAACGGTACCTGTAAAACGAATCCTGGCATCTGCTGTACCTACTGCGCTTAAGTAGCCGCCTGTAACTTTCATCAGGGCATCCGGACCAAACTCAATGGCTACTCCTGGTTTTACTTTCAGGCCTGAGCGCAGGTCTAACTCCTGGGGCACATAATAAGCAGTACCATCTGCCATGGCCGATAAAACAACTTCCGCTTCGATGTTTAGCGTATTTTCAACCAGCTCTATGGCATTAAGCCCGTTTTCTGAGGTGCTGATAGCGCTTGCATTTAGTTTGTTTATTTCTTGGAAAGGAAGGGCTACAGCAGTGCCCTTGTTGGCGGTAAAAGAGTTATTTATAAACTCGCCCAGGTAAGCTCCTTTTTCTACATACAGGCCATAGGCTTTGCCTGCCACCACCTGGCAGTTTTTCATGCTTAGCTTTGCTCCCGACTCATTGTCCACACTAATGGCCGCACTCTTTGCCATGCCATAGGCAGGGGTGCCATTGCCGGCATGATGCACCTCCACCCACTCCAGCAGGTTTTCGTTACTTGGCGATTTGAATAGAATTCCGCCCCAGTTAGCCCCTGTTTGCACATCTATGTCAAACCGGATAGGGTTCGCTTCGGTACCTTTGGCATGCAGGTAACCGCCAGGCATAATTCTGAAGAACTCATAGGCATTGAAACGCAGCTGTACCCCCTCCTGAAGGCGTAGACCCGACAATACGCTCACCTCCTCTATAACATGGTAATAGGCTCCGTTAGATAGCCTATTCCAGCTTACTTCCTCTGCCAGCTCCAGGCGGTCTCCTCTAAGAGTAACATAATTCACCTGCTCATTTACTGCTACTATGGTGGTTTCGGTATCCATTTTGTGTGCCTGGCTTACAGGGAGCACAATATTGATCATCTGGTTATTGGCAAAGTAATTGTTCGACATGTCGACAGCACCGGCACTTGCTACGAAAAGTCCATTTTCCTGGGAATATTCAATGCTGGTATTTGAAAGCCTGAGGTAAGCCTGGTCTGCCACCCCTACAGCTGTGTTGTGACTAAAGGGATAAATTGCTATGCTTCCGGCATAGTTTATTTTTGCAAAGCTAATTTCATTGTCAGTGCTACTGCTCAACAGCATAATACCTGCCCAGTAGCCTGCTTCTTCTTCCTTCCCGGTAAAAGTTATCGGCTCGGCTTCGGTACCAATTGCAATTAGTTTTCCATTCTGCCCCACTTTCAGCCCCTTGTCTTCTTCGAATACAATTACCACACCGGGTTTAATGCTAAGCTTTGCATTTACATTTATCATTGCCTTTACAATGTAGTCGGCTTGCTCAGGGTCTGTTACAATATTTTCAAGTACCCTGTCGGCATTAATATCTGCATCGATAAGCTGCGCCGTGCTCCCATTCCCGGGATTTGTTGCCGTTATCGTTGCTGTTTTTTCATCTTTATCCTGTGCGTTTCCATCCGATACTGTTAGTTCAAAAGTGTAAGTACCGGCTACATCGGGTGTAAAGAAGCCCTTTGGCTGTTGCGGGTTTTCTATAGAGGCAGTACTTCCATCGGGTTTGGTTTTTATTAACCATTCATAAGTCAGCGGCTTCTCCTCCGGGTCGGCTGATGCTAAGCCATCCAGTATTACTTTGCCCCCCAACACCAGGGTGGTATCATTTCCGGCATTTGCAAGAGGGGCCAAATCTTCAGGCCGTGGGTCTATTATTTCCTCATCCTTACATCCTGTAAGAAGAGCGAGTAAAAAAAGGGTTCCAAAAAAACAGTTAATTGCTTTCATGATCGATTGATATGTTATTTAGTCCAAAAAGAGGATTTTATAATTTGGCGGATAAGCCTATTGTTCCCAGCCCGAACGAACCACGGCCGGCTTCGAAGAAGGCACCAAAAGAAGGACTGAAATTGTAGCGGACGCCCAGCACAGGCCCCAGGTCAAAAGAAACCTCATTGGAGTAAAAAGGGTCTCCATCATAATCCGCATCAAAATTCCAGCTGCGGACTTCGAAGCCAACAATCATGGTGGCATAGAGGTCCAGTTTCTTAAGATCAATACTCAGGTGGAGGTGCTCGTTTAGAAACCGGCTGGCGTGGAATGTTCCCCGGGCACCAAAAGACAGGGCCGTAAAACGATCTTTGTAGCCACTGTATTTATAAGTCCGGGTGTACAGGCCGGCATAAGGGCCAAGGGCGAGTTGGTCGTTCATACTGTACTCCACACTGGCTGTAAGTGGAAGAAAACCACTGGAAGCGGCGTACAGGCCATAGCCATACCCCCAGGCGCCCAGCGAAAGCCCCGCATTAATAAGAATGTCGCCTTTTTGATACTGGGCATAAGCTCCCGTTAAGAAAGTGCTTAGCAGAATTGCCAGCAAAATAATTACTTTTTTCATGATGCATTTTGGGTGAATGAGTGATTAGATTATATTTCTGTCATTTTTTATTAATTACTATCCGGCTCACGGCTGCTTAAATCTTATGTTTAAAGCAGAAAAAACTTTAATTGTAGCCACAGCTTCCGAAACCTATGCGCCACCTCCTTTGAGATAGCCGGAAGAAAAAATCCGTGGCAAACAAGGGAAAATATGGCTCCAGGTTTATGTATGTGAAAGATAAAAGGGGCATTGGCCCAAAGCAGCAGGCGCTCTCCGGCCGGCACCTCCACGCTTAGCAGTTTGCTCCTCTTCCTGCTGACTGGATTCGGAGGTTTCGGCGACTGCGACAGTAAAGCCGCGTTCTACTTCTAAAACCCTCCACCTCAGCCTTAAAGGCAGGCTTTTTACTTATTTTATCAGAAAAAGAAAGCTTACTGCCACTCATCCTGCCGGCGATGAGGTACCAAGGGAGCTCCGGGCTGCCACTATCGCAACTTTCGACCAGGCGTGTCCATTCAAAAGATATGTGCGCGTTTCTTCCCCGGCCTGCAGCTGTTTCTATCCTGCACCAGTACTCCAAAGTTTGTTTGCCTGTCTCCCCTCCCCTGGCAAAAAATAAAAGCAGGCCCGGGAAAAGCACAATCAGTCTCTTTAAAAATTTTGTCATCTTCAATGGGTATTACCTGTTTTGCTTTCTGATAATACAAAGTTGAAGAAATAAAGGCCGCAGGGGAATACACAATAGCCGGTGTTTTGCCTACCCTGTACCGGGTATATTCGGGTACCTCCTGAGAGGTAGAAAAACAGGCATTAAAAAAAAGGCCAGGCATCTGTACATTGAAGAGCAGCCCCGTTTAGCTACTTGCAAAAGGGGAAATTTGATGCACCTCCCGGAGCCGGAAAGCAGATATTGAAGCAGCAGTATTTAGTGACCGTGCTTTGATGCAGGAAAGGCGGGGTGAAATTAGGTGATTAAGAAAAAGTGGAATGCTACCTACTGAGGGCCTGCAGTTAATCCCAAAATAGTTTAGAGGGTTTAGCAGCGGACATAAAGACGCCCCGGCTGCCTGCAGTAAGCATAGTTACAGCGGGAATTCAGATTAATTTATGCTTAAGGGCAAACTTATATACGCCTAAGGAGTTGTTCACCCTTATTTTTTTCATCAGGTTTTTCCGGTGTGTTTCAACCGTCTTCGGACTAATAAATAATTTATCAGCTATCTCCTGGCTGGTCATTTCTCCGGCAACCATTTTGAGAATCTCTATTTCCCGCTCTGTTAAACAAGACAGGCTGCTTTCCTTGCTATCCTGTTTCTGCTGGCGGTTGTGCAGCATTTCCTGGGCAAGCTGGTTACCAACAGACTGGCTGAGGTAAAACTCTCCGACAGCCACCTTTTCCAGTGCTATTTCAAGCTCGGTTTTGCCAGTGTTTTTTAAGATGTAGCCGGAAGCACCCGCATCGAGCATTTCTTTTATGCTGTTGAGGTCGTTCTCCATGGTTAGCCCAATTACCCGAATATGAGGAAACTCCTGCTTAATTTTCCGGGTCGTTTCTATCCCATCCATCACCTCCATATGCATGTCTACCACGGCCATTTCGCAGTAGGGAATTCTTCTTAGCTTGTCCAGCAGCTGTTTCCCATTGTTGGCAGTAGCCATAATTTCAATCTGCTCCATCTGGCTAAGCAGAGAGTAAAGGCCATCCAGGAACATCTGGTGGTCGTCGGCTAAAACAATTTTTATTTTTTTACTCATGGCAATGGAATATAAACGTGAAATGCAGAACCTTTGTCTATTACAGAGTCAATCTCCAGGCGGCCATTCAAAAGCGTGGCTCTGGAGTAAAGACTTTTAAGGCCTAAACCGTCCGTTCGAAACTGGACATCGAAGCCTTTCCCATCATCTTCAATCATCATATGCAGGGTATTATCTGCTACAGAAAGCTCGATGATTACTTTGACCGCATTGGCATGTTTAAGGATGTTATGAATAATTTCCTGTGCAATGCGGTAAAGGTTAAACTTAACGGCCACCGGAATCTCCTCCGGTAACTGATGTGGATAGAAGGTATACTTCAGGCCTGCAGACAGCAGGTACTGGCGAAACAACTTGTCGAGGGTCGTTTCCAGCGACTGGCTGCTAAAGTCAGGCGGCATCATGGCATGGGCAATCCTTCGTAACTCAGTGCAGCTTTCGTCCAGCAGGCGGCTGGTTTCTTCGTAAAGCGAAAACTGTCCCTCCAGGGAGTCTTCCAGGCAGGAAAGGTTGAGCTTGGTCAGGGAGAGCATTTGCCCCAGGTTATCATGAAGCTCAGCCGCCACCCGCCGCCTTTCTTTTTCCTGGGTTTCTACCACTGCCTCTATTCTTTTTTGCTCCTGCTTTCGTATTTCCTGGTTCAGCTTTACCTGGTTTTCGTAAAGCTGTGCATTGGAAAGCGCAATTCCGGCCTGGGTACGCAGCAGCTCAAACCAGGGCAGGAGGTTATTGGTTTCAACCAGCTCAGGAGCAAGGTTTTCAAGATAAATCAAGCCCAGGGTTTCCTGGTGTCTTTCAAAAGGAATCACCATAAAAGAGTGGACCGTCTTTTGTCTGAAATAATCTACATCAGCAAAATCATGACGGTCGGAGAGTTTGGGCACGTAGCAAATTTCGTTGAGCCTCAGGCAGTCATAAATTGTTTTTTGAGGAGAGGCCATCGAGCCGGTGGGAAAGTTGTAATGAAGCAGGCTGAAGCCGCCTGCGTCGAGTCGGGCCACCACCTGCCAGCTGAACTGCTGCTTTAGCAGAAAGCTGGCCTGCACCGCTTTTGTCTGTTCAAGGCTGATTTGCAGCACCCGCTTTATCAAATCATTAATATACAGCTCCTGGCTAAGCTGAAGGGCCGACTGCACCAACTCCCACTTCAGGGTTTCCTGCTCATTTTGTAAATGCTGTTCCGGGTCGAAAGAATGGGGCACTTTTCTGAAGTAGGTTTCAGGATATTTCTTTACCAGCTGCTCCAGCTTGGCCTGCGCGCCCCATGCCTGGTAATAGCCATAGGCATCGTTCAGGTAAGTATCTGCCAGCCGGTGGTTTTTCTTTTTCTTCAGGAAGTCTCCACAGCGCTCGGCTGCCAGCGCGGCCAGCTGGGTAAACTCCTGCTTCAGGGCTTCTTCAATGGCCTCTTCATAAAGCGAAACCACCTCCAGTCCGTTGGGGAGAAAACGCGCAAGTTCCGCTTCTATTATTTTCTGTTTGTGAAGGTAATTGCCAGCCCCCATGGAGGCCAGCTTTTTAAAGCCCCGCAGGCGTTTTTCAATGAGTTCACGGGTGGCAAAGTCCATACCTCCTTTTTCCTGCGCAAGTGAGCTGAGCACCAGGCAATAGTAAAAATCATGTTCGTTGCCAATGGGAAAGGCCTCATAAAGCTCCCGGTGCTCTTCACAGATGTTCGCCACTTCCAGGGCCTTTTGGTACAAGCCGGCATGCAGGTACAGCAGCTCCTGCACAAAGCAAAAGTGGTAAATGCCATTCAGGTTTTCATTTACCTGCTGTTTAAAAAGCCTGCTGAATTTAAAACGGCCTTCCACAAGCCCTGCCTGCTCACCCGTCATAATCCTGACAAAGGCTACATGGCTCTGGCTAATAAAATTAACATTTGGCAGCTCTGCCCTGGAGTGGTAATTTTTTTCAATAAAGCGACTGAGACATACTCCCCTACAAATATCAATGATGCGTGCATTGGTAAAGCAGAAAATAGCGTAGTTATGGTCTCCCACTTCCATGGAAATCTTTACCGCCTCATCCAGCTTGGCGGAAGTTATGCGGTAATGATGCTTCCAGTTAAAGAAATTCAAGGTTGCCAGGTGGTATACAGAATGCCAGTGTGCTCTATAAGGCTCCTTCTCCACCAGTTTAAGTCCCAGCTGCCCCAGCGCATACGCCAGTTCATAATTTTTGGTAATGGTGGCCATGGTCCAGATACTGGTGGCCAAAAGAGCCGGCGTACTGGGCGTAAAGCCTTTTTGTAAACAGAGAATAACGCTTCGTACGCCCAGGTACTTAGACTTCTTTATATTCACAAAGAAAATGATAGGCAAGGAATGGACAATCAGGTGAATCAGGTCAATAAATTCCTGTTCTTCAGCCAGCTCCATCCTCTCCAGCTGGCTCATATCCTGAACAGGCAGAAGTTCCAGCAGCTCCCGGTACGCTTCCTCCATGTACTCATGGAAATCCTCTTCCTGCTGTGGCAGGTGTATGTTATATTCCTTTAGCAGCGCCTCAATTATGTCCATGCCATCTTTAAGCCTGATAGGAGATTCCTTCAGGTTCATGCTGGCAATAAATATTTTCATTTTGATTGTATAGGCCTTCAGGCGCACTAAGCGATCTGCTTCATACTCAAAAATGAAGTTTAAGGATTCGTCGGCCACCATAAAATTCTGCACAAGAAACTCTCCTTCCGCAACGCCTAGCTTACACATAACCCGCAGCTGTTCAAAGGGGAGTGGCTGAGGCAGCCAACTGTAGTGCAGCAAAACTTCCGGAAGCTGAACAGCACCACTTTGCTGCTGAGAAGACAGCAAGCTGTCGGCTTTCTTATAATATTCAAGGCTTCTATCAAAGGCCGACTTCTCCCGGGCCAGCCTGGCGGCGGAAAGGTTAATAATGGCCAATGCTTCCTTTTTAAAAAAAGTGCCCCTCGCATCTGCCATATTCAGGTGGTTCACACACTCAAAAAAGCTGGTATGTTGGCAATTTAATGCGCCCTGCTCAATTAAATGTCGGGCAATTTCAGTATGCAACCGCTTTTTATTTTCAGGAGCCAGCAAAGCCTGGGCGGCAGTATAAAAATGGTCATGCACAAAATAGCAGGCAGCCTGCTGAACAATAACTATTTTACGCCTGACAAGCTCCTCCATTCCCTCCCGGTAAACATCGGGAGCAAGGCCTGACAACCGCTGTAAACTTTCGCATGAAAAATAGAAGCCCAAGCAGGAAGCCAGTGGCAGAAGCTGTGCACCCGCAGGGCTGAGGCCCTCCAGTTCCCGCATCACAAGCGGTATGCTGCTTTTGTCATGCTTTATGCGTGGCAGCTGCTTCCACCTGAGCTGGTAATGGCCTCCCGAAGTGGCTTCTATGAGATTTTCCTGAACGATTAAGGAGAGAATTTGCAGGGCATCGAAGGGCCTGCCGCCGCTTTCATGGAGCAGGTACTCCCCGAAAGCCTTTTGCTCCTCCTCCTGCAGTTTCCACTCGGCCGGAATTAACTTATTCAGCTCCTGTTGTTTTAAAGGTGCAAGAGAATAGCTTGTTACCGAGCTTAATTCTTTAATTTTCAGAATAAGGCTGTAGCTCTTTTCCTCCTGTACAGGTCTAAAAGTGCTAACCATCACTAAGCCAGGCACGCCATAGCGGTTCAGCAGGTCATGCACTAAATGGAGGGTGGCCATATCGGCCCACTGCAGGTCATCAAAAAAGAGAATGGTTCGAAAACCACTTTCATGAACAGCCTTCAGAAACTTATTGAAATAATAGGTAAAGCGGAGCCGCTCCTTTAGCGGGTCGGTCTGCACTTCTTCCGCCGCGGCAACCCTTTTCCCAAAGAGGGCTTCCAGCTCCTCCAGCACCGAGGTTAACACTCTTTCATGCGGGTGCACCGCTTCCCGTAAGTTGCTTTTTAATCTTTCATAAGCTTCATCATCCAGCACCAGAAGTTGATCCAGCCAATGATGAACGCATTGCTTCAGCGCCAGGTAAGGGGCTTTTGAGGAGGAGTTATGAAACTTTCCGTACAGCCTGAAGGTAAAATGCTCTCCCTGCTCATTAATCAGCTGGTTAGCAAAAGCAGATTTGCCTATGCCTGGTTCCCCTTCTATCAGCAGCATGGGCGTTCCCTGCTGTTTTTGTCTGAACCACTGCCTGAGCTTTCTGCTGTCTTCATTTCTGCCAACAATTGCCTGCTCTTCGGAAGCAAGAAAATACCCCCCGGGGTAAGCCTGAGGAGAGGGCAGGTCGCCTTGAATTGTGCTGCTAAGCATGATTAGAATACAGCTTGGGGAAAAACTTCTCCAGGATTAGCTGCTCAAAAGCAGCGGCGTGCTCCAGGGGTGCATAATGGCCTGCAGCAGGAACAGAAATTACCGCTGTTGCGGCAGGGAGCTGCCTGAAATAAGCAGGATTCACCATCTGATCTGCTTCGGCTGAAAGCAGGTATACCGGAATGCGGCTACTTTGCAGCACCTTAAACTCATCGATGAACTTCCCCTGCTGAATATTTTGGGCAAGCAGTACTCGTGCCTGTGGATCGGTCCTGAAATAATCTTCAAGCAGGATAGACGCCAATGATTCCTTTTCTTCAGGGAACATACTTTTAAAAGTGGCTTCCATTATAACCGGGTCTGTTCCGGCCTGCATAAAATTGATAAACTGCGGGCTCATTTGGAAAGCCAGCTCCAGGCGGAGCGGAATAGTAAGCGGAGGAGTGCCTATGACAAAAGCAGCCTTGCAACCATTCAGGCTGTTTAAAGCTTGCAGAATTATGTGTCCTCCTAAAGAATGACCAAACAGCACATATTCTTTCAGCTTAAGTTTACTTACTATTTCCTGAAGAATTTGGGCATAAGCCGCTAAGCTATAGGTTTCGTCCGGATGCTCGGGAATGGGAGAATGGCCGTGGCCTGGCAGGTCGAATGCCAGGAAGTTGAAGTGCTGCCGGAGACCACCTTCCATCAGGGGCTTCCAGAAAGCAACGGAAGAAGAATTGCCGTGAAGCAGAACGAGGGTGGTTTCCTGCTGATTATCAATAAACAGGTAATTAAGCGGCCCCTGGGTGGTTTGAATCAGCTCCCCCTTATGTTTTTCCATAATTTTTATGAAAGAGAAATAAATAAGGAAATATAGCATTTTTAGAATAATATTTCCTGATTTATTAAAATAAAAATAAAGCATGACGGGCGGGTGTTGGTACGCAGTACCTCAAATGCAACAGCCATTGCTCAGTAGTAGCGGCTCATGCAGCTTTCCCTTCCTGTTTACCTTTTTTGCGCTTATTTGCTCCCTGCCAGGCGGTTTGCCATTTAATTTGGAGCAGAGCTAAAACGGTAATTCCTGATCCAAAAATGGCGGAGGGTGCCAGCCTTCAGCTTAATTTTGAGCAGAACTAAAACCAATTAGTTCCTGCTTAGTTTTTCATTTGCTGCCCAAAGGCAGCAGACTGCCAACAATTGCGAAGCTGCTTTCTCATTAAAAAGAGCAGCAGGGCTGGCCTTGCATTTTCTCCAAACTATTTTTAGCATGTATCGCATTGCACTCATCGAACTTCACCAGGAAACAAACAGCTTCTCTACGGTACGTACCGAACTCAGGAATTTTGAATCAACTGCTTTATATTATGATGAAGAGGTACACCGGGGAGGAGATAAACACAAGCTCCAGGTGCACGGCTTTAGAAAAGCAGTAAAGCGCTTTGGCCAAGGCAAGGTTGAATTTGTGCCTATCCTGTCGGCCTGGTCCCATTCGGGTGGCAAAATCAACCCGGAGGTTTTCGACCATTTCCAATCCCACATCCTCAACCGCCTGAAGGAAAACAGGCTGGATGGCATTTACCTGTCTGTACACGGGGCCATGGGCGTAGAGGGAATTCATGATCCGGAGGGGGATTTACTTGCCGAAATACGCGCATTGGCTGGCCCCGAAATGCCCATTGGCGTGTCCTGCGACTTGCATGCAAACATTACCCAAAAGCTGGTCGGGCATGCAACTTTTATTAACGCCTACCGCACCAATCCGCACCGCGACCATAAGCGGGTTGGTTTTAAGGGTGGTGAAATCCTTATTAAAACTGTTTTTGGTGAAATAAAACCCACCATGGCCTTTCAAAAGCTTCCCTTACTGAAAGGCGGCGGCATAACCATTGATTTTGTCGCCCCCATGCGGAAGATATTCAGAAAGATGAATAAGATGGAGCGAAACCCTAAGGTGCTGAGTGTATCTACCTTCATGGTTCATATCTGGATTGATGCACCTGAAGTGGGCTGGAGCTGCGTGGTGGTAACGGATAAGGATCCTGCACTGGCGGAGCAGTTATGCGATGAACTGTCGGAGATGAACTGGGCCGTAAAGGACTATCCACACCCGACTCCTTTTACTCCTGAAGGGGCGATTCAAAAGGTGAAAAAGGCACGCTGGCGCAGACTAATCGGAACCGCCACTATTTGCGATTTATCTGATTTGGTTGGTGCCGGGGCTCCCGGAGAAAACACCCGTATTCTCCAGGCCCTGATGAAGGAAGGAAAGGGACTGCGGGCCTACGTGCCCCTTTGCGACGAGGAGGCAGTACAGCAGCTAACTCTCTCTCAACTGAACCAGCAGGTGTCTGTTGAGGTGGGCGGCAGGCTGGATAAAGTTTATAATGAAAAGGTGGCCTTTGCAGGGAAGCTGATATTTTTAGACCAAAGCCGCTATGGCCAAACAGCGGTAATTGTGCAGGAAGGTTTATATCTGATAGTTACCACCCTCCCCTGCCCGGCTTACAAGCCTTCTTTCTTTACTTTACTGGGGCTGAACTTATGGAAAGCCGATGTAATAGTAGTAAAGAACCTGTTTCCTTTCCGCCTGTTTTTCTGGCTATACAACCGCCAAACACTTTATGTAGAAACCGCAGGAGTTACCAATGTCGATGTATTTAAGCTAAACTACCAGCATATTCCAAGGCCCATTTACCCCCTGGACAAAGTGGAAAGCTGGAGGCAGGAGACATTACAGCTAAAGTAAAGCCAAAAGGGGCGCCGGCAACAAACTATTTACCAACCCGGCCGAAGGTGCTTCAATAGAATAAAGGAACGTCTTACACCTACGCCAGGTACTAAATTGAGAAAAACGACTATTGAAGGTATTTTAAAAATTAGGTGTTTTGCTTACTGTCTGCCCTTCTTTCGGCAGTTGTTTGTCCTTTACAGGCTCTCTCTCTCTTTAAGCTTACAGATTGGCGCCCGCCCCCTTTGGACAGTTTTATTCTTCCATAAAAACGAGAATGGCTTCTACCCTCCTGTTCCTGTTTCGTCCTTCCTCGGATTGGTTGGACGCAGAGCGGCTCTGTATTTCCTGCCCCAATCGCTTCAATTCTGCTGCTGCTTACCTCCCTCTCTTCCAGGTACCGCCGAACCTCGCTCACCCGAAGGCCGGCTATCTGTTCGTTTACTTCTCTGGAGCCAATGCTATCGGCATGGCCGATGAGCTGAACCTTCAGCTCAGGGGTTTCTTGCAGCACTTTTACAAGCTTGTTTAACTGCCGGGCATACTTCTCCTGCGGCTGGGTGCTATTAAAATCAAAAAGTATATTTTGCACCAGCTTAAATTCCACTGCATCGCCATTCGGCCTAATAGCCAGCCCGGCTTCCGGAAGTTCTTCCTGTAAATAATCGCGCAGCCGCACAGCCGCTGCACTTATGTTTTTAACCTCGGCAGCAGGACGGAAGCCCTTTAGCCTGGCGGGCAGCTCTTCTGTTTCTTCCTCCATTTCCTCCCTTACTTCCTCCCTTGCGTCTGGCACTTCAGCTTCTAAAGCCACCGCTTGGGCCACCACTGCCGCGGGTTCTTCCTTTGCCTGCGGCCAGCCGGCAAAGGCAACTCCTTCGGTATTGGTTTTCCTTCCGTCCGGATGTATGGTATAATTCCCGCTATCCATAATTTTCTGAATTTCCTTTTCTTTCAATTTAGCCAGCACCGGGCCATTGATGGCGGTAAAGTCATCCGGTAGTTTTACTTTTAATAGCTGCCCCCAGTCCTCTCTGCCCGACTTTTGGGTGGAATAGTACAGGTGCTGAAAGTCCTTATCGAGAGAGGAATAATTTTCATCGTTAGGCGTGTTAATGGCAGGGCCAAGATTAACGGGCACCGACCACTTCGTCCAGCTATCGTCGAGGCGAACGGACATAAAAATATCACTTCCCCCCTGGCTGCCATGGCCAAAAGAGCTGAAGAACAGGGTACGCCCGTCGGCCCCCATAAATGGGGCAAAGTCCGACTTTCGGCTGTTTATAACAGGACCCATGTAAACAGGTTTTCCCCAGCCGTTTTTCCCATCGGGGAAGGAAACGTACAGATCCTGTTCGCCTCTGTTCTTTTTGGCTTCAATGGCCATAAGAAGCACTTCCTGCTGGTAATCAATAAAGAAATCGGCATAGGTATTAAAGTTCCTGTAGCCTTGTATTTGAATTATTTCCGGGGCGCTCCAGCTTCCTTCCTGTTTTTTGGTTCGCACCAGGGGGAGCCTTGCTCTTCTTTTGTATGCATTAAACAACACCAGCTCGGTTCCATTGGGGTTTACACTGGCTACCGCATTCCAGCGCTTATTATTCAGGTGACTGGCCAGGGGCTCAACAGCTCCCCAGCTCCCACTGGCAGGATCTTTCCGGGCTACATAAATATCCTGATCCCTTTTTTTCCTTTTACTGCCGGCAGCAGAACGTCGACTGAAGTACAGCGTATTTCCATCCGGAGAAATTAAGGGCCTGGTTTCTAAATAAGAACTGTTGAGTTCTTCCAGCGGCGTTTTTAAAAAAGTAGTTTCGCCATTTGCGGAGGTTTCGGAATTATCCTGCGCAAAAACAGGATTTACCAACGCAAAGGCCAGCAATCCCAAAAAAAATGGTTTTCTCTTCATATAAACTGTACTTGTTACTCCTCATATCCTATTCAAGTTCGGAATTACCAATGAATAATAAAAGTGATAATAGTACAATATTAAAAAGAAAGAAAACCCATAACAACCTTTGATTGCCGCCAGCCGGGATAGCCGACAAGAGAATTGTTTCTCCCTGGCTGCTGTCAAAACCTTCCCTCCTGACAAAGCTCTTCCTCCAGGCGGGCTTAAACAAGCAGCCAATTATATTAAAAAAGTAGCTGCCCTGGGTACTTTATTATATTCAGGCCCGCCTAATCATGGAGCTCATTATAGTCCTCCATGGTAGTGCCTTTACTAAAGTGGCGAAGGTTATAGGTAAGGGTCAGCATAAAGTAGCGCTGCAGCACATTGGACTGCCTATCCTCTACATAAATCTCTGTTATGTTCCGCCGCACATTGTTGTTTTGCCCCAAAAGGTCATACACATGCAGGCTAACTTCTGCCCGCTCCTGCTGAAGAAATTTCTTACCAAGGCTCATGTTCAGGAGCATAAAACTGTTATCATAGCCTTCTGCAAGCCCCCGGTTCAACTGGTGGTTAAGGTCGAGCCGGTAGGTAAAGCCTTCCCAGAATATCCAGTCGAAGCTCAGGCGGGTACTTTGGTTAAAGTAATTATTATTGAGTACCGGGCGTAAAGAATTTTTAACCACACTGTACCTGGAGCGGGTGTATATATTAAAATCTATTGTTTCGCTAATATTACTGCTGAGGGCCAGGCCCAGTCTGAAGTTCCCTGAGTTAACAGAATTAATCTCATTGTTAATCAATCCCGGCCGCTCCGAATAGCTGAAAGCGCCATTTATATTGATATTGGATTTGATAAAGCCCAGGGGCTGACCGTAGCTTACATAGGAACGAAGCTCCCGGTATCCGTCCACATTAACAGGCCTGCTAAGCTGCGAACCTTTCTCTAAAATAATGCCATCGGCCAGCTCTGTGGGTTCCTGTGCAATAATTGAGCTGCTGGCAATATCATTTGCTACAATGGACGTGGCGGCATAAACAAATATTGTGTGATTTGTTTCCGGGTTGGTAGCCCGGTAGCGTGCCCGAATCCGGTTCCTGTAGGATTGCTCAAGAGCAGGATTTCCTGTTCGAAGGTGTAAAGGGTTTGAGTTATCTATTACCGCCTGCAGCTGACCGATGGACGGCGCTTCTGTCCGGGTGTCGTAGTCTATTTCTAATTTTTTAGATTTGGAAAATTTATAGTCGAACCGAAATGTTGGAAGAAAACTTTTAAAGGTACGCTGCAGCTCGAAGGTTTGGGGAAACGCCTGCTCATTCTGTAAGTTTGCCTGCTGATACTCGCCTTCTAGCTGGAGTCTTATTTTTTTTGTTGAATACTGGTAACCGATTTCAACTTCCTGCTTCAGATAGCCGCTGTTAAAAACGTTGCTCAAAGCGGTATCGAGCAGGCTGTATTGCCGGAAAGGCTCCTCCTCTTCGTACAGGTTGTAGGTAAGCTTTTCAGAATCGTTGATCTTATTGCCAATTTCATATTCCAGCTCAACCAGGCCCCTGCTTCCCAGAGGTTCTGTATAAGACAAATCCGTTTCCCACGAAAAAGCTGTTCTGTTGCGGAAAGTTTGCTGGTTTAATAATTCCTCCCGGTCCTCTCCACTATAGTAAATGTTTTGGGCCACCCGGTTGGCTTCATCTTCATTGCTGTAGTAGCCGGTTTCAAGGCCAATCGTAAAGCTCCTGCCTTTTTTCCTGAACTGGTGGCCATAATATATCTCGTTTTCAAAATTATAATCCAGGTTATCGGAGTTTAAAGTGTTTTCTGTCTGGTTCAGCGGACCATTATCAGTTACAGTACGGCCCAGGAAATAAGAATTGTTCCTGTCATTCAGAAGCGTAATTTCTGGCTTAATGATAATCCTGTTGCTGGAATCGATGTTGTACTCAAAGCGCATATCGAGCCGGTGGTCAATATTTATACTGGTATTGTAGTTGTCTTCGGTATAAACCTGGCCCGAATCGGAAAGCACATAATCTCTGCTTAGCTGAGCCGTACCTACATTTTCACGGTGGCTAAATAAATAACTTCCGGTTAGGGCTATTTTTTCACCCCATTCATCGCTGAAGTTTAGCCCGAGAATGTTGGTTGTAATAATGCCGTTCTGGGTCCTGGTTTCTCCCTGGCTGTTTGGGTCTGCTGAATAATCCAGGGCATTGATATTATTACTCAGGCCGGTTACCGTAATTCTGCGGTCTTCATTAAAAAAATTGACACTGCCCCCCAGGAGGTAGCGATTGTCGGTGCCATAGCCAACCGTAGCTTTACCAAACTGACCTTTTCTTCGGTTGGGCTTCGTGATAATGTTGATGGTTTTAATGCGCTCCCCATCATCAAATCCACTGAGCCGGGCCTTGTCACTCAGCCTGTCAAACACCTGCACACTGGCGATTACTTCTGCAGGAAGGCTCTGCAGGGCGGCCTGTACATCATTACCGAAGAAAGGTTTCCCATCTATCAGTATTTCCTGCACATCTTCTCCCTGTGCCTGAATTCTCCCGTCGAGCAGGTTGATGCCGGGCATCTTTTCTACCAGCTTTTGGGCGCTGGCATCCTGCAGGGTTTTAAAAGCACCGGGACTAAACTGCGTGGTATCTCCCTTTTGTTCGCCTACTATCCTGTTGCCAACGACTATTACCTCTTTAAGGCTGGTGGCTTCTTCCTGAAGAGAAAGTGTTCCCAGATCTAAATCCTGCTGCACATCAATTGCCCGACTTAAAGGATCGAAGCCAACAAAGCGCACCTGCAAAATGTATTTCCCTGCCGGCACCCTCTTCAACAGAAACGTACCATTTAAATTGGTTACCACACCGGCAACTCTTGCTGAATCGGACGGATTTTGAAGTACTACGGTAGCACCGGGAAAGGTACTTTCATCGACGGCACTTTGTACCGTTCCGGATACAGAAAAACTTTGAGAATAAGCCTGGCATATGTTTAGAAGAAGGAATAGCAACAGAAGGATAAATTTCATTTGTTGAATAGGTATTGGACGTATGTTTTGATAGGAACTCTTGGTGTTCTGCGTTTCCGCAAAATAAAAAAGCCAGGCTTAATTACTGATTTTCAGCCATCTCTAATAAAGTTTACGCTTAAAGAAGGAGGGGGTTGAAGGCGGGGCTCTGTTTTGTTAATTTCCTGTTTCCCTCTCCCGAGAAAGGCTTCCGCACTTCACGAAACACGCCTGAAAAAAAAGCACCCGGGCATTGACTGTAAAGTTTCCTGAATCAGTTAGGTGCGACAGGATCCTAAAGATAAGGATTTTCGGAGAGTATTCCTGAGCAAAAAAGCCAGTTTTCCCTGAGCGGCCGTTCCCACCCTGCCTAACCAAAGGGTAAACGCTTGTTTGGCCGGTCCTCCGCATAAGACTTGCTTAGCAGGTAAAGCAGACGCTCAATACCACTGCTTTAGCCGCTAAGGCTATTGTGTAATTAGGCCATAATAAAACGAGCAAAAATCATAACAATTTGATTATTACAAGTTTATCTATTTAAATTATCAGTGCGATAGTTATTTTTTTCCAGGAACATAAAACCATTTTTATCATGAAAAATTTGTTTACCCCTTCCCTTTTAATGGGCATGCTTTGCCTGCTGCTTGTTTCCTGTACCAGTTCCGCCCTGGATGATTTCCTGGACAGGATAGATAAAGAGGAACAAACTGAAAAAATTGTTATCGAGGAGGAAAACCTGTTTCCCGAAGGTATTGAATACGACAAAATTTTGAACAGGTATTTAGTAAGCTCCCTGGTGTATGGAGACATTGGAACCGTATCGGATAAGGGAACCTATGAAGTTTTTATTGAGGATGAAGACTTAATCTCCTCGATTGGAATTCACATCGACCAGCCACGAAAGCGCCTGTTGGTTGCCATTGCGGATCCCGGCGCCAGTGTACGAACCGCTCCCGAAACCCAGGGACAACTGGCAGCACTGGCGGCCTATAACCTGCTAACAGGAGAACGGCTATTTTACACCCGGCTCGATGAACTTGCTCCGGAAGGAACGGGCAATTTTGCAAACGATGTTACGGTCGATAAGCAGGGAAATGCCTATGTTACCGATAGCTTTGCCGGGATAATTTACAAGGTAAATGAGGCGGGGGAAGCTTCTGTTTTTTATCAGAACAGTGATTTCATTCCTGCAGCAGGCGCTTTTGGTTTAAATGGCATTGACTACGACCCGCGCGGCTTTCTCCTGGTCGCCCAATCAAACACCGGCGAAATTCTTCGCTTTCCCATAAAGCATCCTACTGACTATCATGTAGTTGAACTACCGGTAGAAATCCCTTCGCCTGATGGCATTTATTTAAAGAATCCGAATGAATTATTGGTGGTAGGCAATGCAGGTGGAACAGATAATGGTGTGGTCTATACTTTCAGAACAAACAATAAGTGGGAAACAGCGGTAGTCAGAGATACTTTTACAACTCCTGCAGTATTCCCGACTACGGTAACCATTCGGAGTGGAAGCCCTTATGTGCTGTATGCTTACCTGAATGTCCTGTTTTCAGGGGGCTCTCAATCAGCGTTTCAAATAGTAAAAGCAGAATAAACACGCATATATTCGGGTGCAGCTAAGTTCCGCAGCAGAGGAGGAAGGTGAAAAGCTTCCTCCCTGCTTTTTTTGTTGCCCTTTCGCTGCACCTGCTCAATGGAAGTATACCCATACAGCCTGTCTGAGACATCTTCTAAGTCAAGCTGTCGCTCTGAAGTAACCCTTTATTGTACCGGCCCGGAAAAGTAAAAACCAGGTTAACGAATCCGGCTGTTGGCTATCCGGGAATTCCCCGAAGTGATTTTTTTTAGCTATTCAGTCAAAAGAGGAAACTGGCGGAATAAAACAGTGGCTGCTACAAATCGTTAGGTCACTGGAAATTTTGGATGCTTTCAGAAGAAAGATCCCCCTAAATAATAGGCAATTTATAAGGCCGTTAGCGGCAGATTACGTTGAAGACAAAAGATGCAAATCACCTTTGAGCTATATAAAAATCTCCTCCCGGTAATTTCATTTATTGGGGTGGGATATTTGTTAAAAAAGAAGGTTAATTTTAACCCGAACCTCTTATCAAAACCGCTCCTGTACTTTCTGCTTCCTGTTCTGGTCATTTACCATGTATCGGAAGCCAGCACTTCTAAAATTCTGATAATCTCTGTTCTTACTTTTTTGCTTGCCCTGGGAATGAACCTACCGGCCCTGCTGGCTTATAAAAGCTTTGCTCATAAAGAAAACCCGCATTTACTCAAAGGCTCATTTACTTTCTTCAACGTGCTCTTTTTTGGCATTCCTACCGTTATCGCCCTCTTCGGGCAGGAGGCGGTTAGCACGCTAATTTGTATATACCTTGGCACTGCTTTATATGGCGATATTATTGGCTACTACCAGGTAGCTAAAACCAGGTTTTCTTCAAAAAAAGCAATTAAAGAGGTTTTTAAAATTCCTTATGTGTATGTGTTCCTCCTGGCGATTATGGTAAAGCTTTTGGGCCTTAAAGTTCCGGAAGAAGCTGCGCCGGTAATGGATATTACTGGCTGGATCGTATCGGCCCTGGGTATGACGATTGTTGGTTTGCAACTTTCAGGAGATAGCTTTAAAAAAATATCGCCTCTTTACTTCAGTAAACTGTTGGTCTTTCGTGCGGCTACTGCCGGGCTGGTTACCGGGCTGTTAATTCTGGCTGAGTACTCCTTTTTCCATCAGCTCACAAAAAAAGACTACCAAATGTTGGCACTCATTCCTTTCTTCCCCATTGCCTCCAGCCTCTCTCTTTTTGCTTCCTTTTTAGGGACCAAAGAAGAGCGGTTTTCCCTGCTCGTATTTTTTTCCATTGGCCTTTCGCTTCTTTTAATTCCTGTAGCCACCTTTTTCTTTTCTTCCTGAACAAGGAAAAAGCCTGGGCTATACAATGGCGAAACAGCAGGTAAAGCCTTAAATGCCCCTAAAAAGCTATTAAATACAAAAGAGAAGCGAGTTTTTCGCTTCTCTTTTGCTGGTATTAGGGTTGAGCGCCTTTAGTTCCTGGTGTTAAGTCAATCCAGTTTTGAGGGGTAAAGAAAACAAGCAGGGGCACGAGCGGGACGTTCGCGCCAACAACTGAACTGGAAGTAAGGCGCTTAGCCTTCAATTTAGCCTTGGCTAGGCACTAGTGCGACTAGAACGAATTAATTGACTATTTAGCCCTTTGCCGGCCTTGGCACGCAACAAGCTAAAAAGCGCTCATAGCATCTTATCCTTAAGTTCGTGCCACCACTGTAGCGGCAGACAAACTGTCAATTAATTCGTTCTCCGGGCACTAGTCGGCGCTAACCCGCCAAAGGGTGTTGCTATCGTCGTCCGATACCAGCAGCGCTCCGTCGGGCAATACAGCCACACTTACAGGCCTGCCGTAAACTTCCTCCTCGTCAAGGTCTGCAATAAAGCCTGTAAGAAAGTCCTGGGGTGCACCAGAAGGTTCTCCATTCTCGAAAGGTACAAACAACACGCGGTAGCCGTTCAGCACATTCCGGTTCCAGGAGCCATGCTGACCAATAAACACTCCTCCATGGTATTTTTCCGGAAAGGCATCGGCAGTGTAAAAGGCAAGGCCCAGCGAAGCGGTATGAGCGCCAAGGGCAATATCAGGCACAATGGCTTTCTCTACCAATTCCGGCGCTTCTCCCACCATTCGAGGGTCTACATTTGAGCCAAAATAAGCATAGGGCCAGCCATAAAAGCCTCCTTCCTGCACGCTGGTAATATAATCCGGCACCAGGTTATTGCCCGACTTATCCCGCTCATTTACGGCTGTCCAGAGGGTGTTTGTTTCCGGCTCCCAGTCCATACCTACCGGGTTCCTCAGCCCAAAGGCGTAGATGCGTTCGCCACTGCCATCGGGATTAATTTCAAGGATGTTCGCCCTGCGCTCTTCTTTGTCCATGCCATATTCGCCATTGTTACTCGAAGAACCGACCGATATGTAAATTTTAGCACCATCTTTACTGGCAAGCAGGTTGCGGGTCCAGTGGTGGTTGTAGCCTCCGGCCGGCAAATCAAGAATTTTCTCACCCGCGGCAGTTATGCTTGTTTGCCCTTCTTCGTATGGGTAGCGCATTAACCCATCGACATTGGCTACATAAAAATAGTTGTTGAGTACCAGCATGCCGTAAGGCTGATTAAGGCCCGTCAAAAAAACCTCTCTTACTTCCGGCTCGCCATCATTATCCGTATCACGAAACAGGCTAATGCGGTTGGCGCTATTTTCTGCATCGTCCGACTCGGCTACAAAAATATCGTTATTAGGCGCTACATAAATTCTACGCGGGTGTTCCAGGCCATCCGCAAATTTGTTTACTGTAAAACCGGCGGGCGCATCTGGCATTTCTCCTTCGGGCCAGCCGATTACCTCCGAAGGGTTATCGACATCGGCGGTATTATAAGGTTCCGGAAGTTGCGGATTCTGGCCATAGGTGGCCAGGGAGTCCTGTAAAGTGGATGGGTTTTCCTGTTCGCCGCCCCTAAAATCGTCGTACGCAATAGAGGAGGTGGAGGGAGCGGGGGAGGTACTGCAGGCCCAGCTACCGACCGACAGCAGGCCCATTATAGAAAGCTTGTAAATATTTTTCATTGTAAACTATTGACTGTAAAAATGTTATCCCTTAACAGACAATCAACCTACTTAAGCCTGATTTGTTAGGAATAAAACCGGCAAATGAACAGGCCTGGAGTTCAGGCCTATCCTGATAAAAACAGCAGGTACCACCTTGCCGCAGGAACCGGCAGGGGCTTCCCCCTGTTTAAAAAATATGCAGCACCTTCATCCTTCCACCATTTTATATACGCCCGATGCGCTTAACGAAAGAGGCCTGCGGGTGTTACAAACCTACCCCGAGGCAGTACAGCAGGAAATTAAACAACATAATCGCTTACCACCGCTGGAGGGCAACCATTACCAGCTAAAATCAAATGTACTGGTGCTGGGGCGGTTAAAAACCTTAAAATGCAGGGAAAGCGGCCGAAGTTCTGACTTTATCGCCCCCAGCCTGGCCAATGGCTGTTTTGGCGCCTGCGCCTATTGCTATGTAGACCGAAACAAGCCGGTGAACCCGATTAGCCTTTTCACCAATACAGAAGAAATATTAGGGGCGGTGGGTAAGCACGTTCAGGAACAGGCCTGGCCAAAAAAACCGAACCAGACGCACGTCCACTATTATACTTATGACATTGGCTGCAATTCCGATGTATCTGTCGATGCTTCCCTCTCTGACAGCGTAGAAACGGCGGTGGCCTTTTTCCGGAAGCACCCAAAAGCTTTCGCCACTTTTGCTACCAAATTTGTGAACCCGGCTTTGCTGCAGTACGAGCCGCAGGGGAAAACCCGTATCCGCTTTAGTCTGTTACCACAAAAGGTAAGCAAGCTGGTAGATGTCCGTACCGATTCACTGGAAAAGCGGCTGGCTGCCATCAACGACTTTTTCCAGGCCGGGTATGAGGTGCATATAAATTTCTCTCCAGTTATTGTATACGAAGGCTGGCTGCAGGATTACCGGGAGCTTTTCGAACAGCTAAATGAGGCAGTGCATGCTGAAGCAAAGAAACAGATGAGCTGTGAAGCTATTTTCCTGACCCACAATCAGGGACAGCATGAAACCAACCTGGGCATTAATCCTAAAGCGGAGGAGCTTATCTGGTACCCGCGCATACAGGAGAGTAAGCGCAGCCAGTTCGGCGGCATCAATGTTCGGTACCGCTACCAGCTAAAGGCAAGGTGGGTTGATGAATTTAAACAGCTACAGGAAGAAGTAATTCCCTGGTGCAGTATCCGCTATATTTTCTGAAGGCCCCTTTTAACTTTCGACAGGCCATTTCCCTATTGTTTGACCGGCTTCGCTAAGTATATGCTAAGTATATGGTTCCTAATCATTTGCTTCATTTTACAATAAAAAATTACCTGCAGCTTAGCGAAAGCCAATTGGATTACACCTGATTGCCACCATTCCAAAATAAGAATTACCCTGTCAAAATGAATTACCTGCAACAGGTACCCTAAATAAATGAGAATTATTAAATACCATTTAACATACTTTGGAAGCGTATTTTATTCTATTTATTGGGAATGACCTTTCTTTGGCACACTTAATGAAAGGAAGGAGCCGAAACCTGATTATCATTTTTTAAGCTTATTTTTTTCTAAAACTTACAGATTTTTTAACCGTAATTTTTTTGACTGTAGTACTTTTTTGACTCTCGAAATCCGCTAAAGGGTAAAAACTTTAGCGGATTTTTTTTACTTTTTTTCTCCTGCTTAGCAGATAGCGGTTGCAATTGTTACTGTGCCATTGCACTGGATAAAGCCTTTAAACTACCTGCTTTCTTCCCCTTTCCGCTAAACATTCGTAAGCACCACAACTTTTCACTACTTTCTTTGCATAGAACGTATTCCCACTACCTGGTAAAAACCCACTGCCTGTAGTTTTTTCCAGGTAGAGGGTTTTGCTGTTTGCGTCCTGCTTCTGCAAAAGTTAAGAGGTTAACCACAGAAAAAATAACCCTGTGCCGGTTTTTCTTAGAGCCAGTCTAAATTTATTTTTGATATCGAAAGGGCAAGATTTTGTGCGTAGTCAAAGCTCTTTTGGAGGGTAATAGCAGCGCTATTGCCCGATAAAAAGCTGAAGGATACGTGCAAAATATGGCATGGTAGTTCAAAGGATAAATTTTAGACAAGCTCTTTGCCCGACTTTAGCCTTTTTTAAAAGCAAAAAATAACGCCTTTATGGCTCTTATGAAGTTTTTTTCTATTCAGGCATGTTATGGAATTTACCTGAAATAGAAAATTAAAAACAGCGAAACAGCCTAAAATTCGCCGCAACAGGGTTTCCGGATTCTTAAAGTGCGAAAGTCGAGCTTAGATTGTTCTCATGTACAGAAACAGCAGCTGAGGTATTTAGCGCTATCAAACCTTGGGCTTATATTTTTGCTTTTTCCGCGGCAGTTGCCATTTGTACTACTTCTTCGGGCGAAATGGGCTCAGGAACATAGTTATCTACCGGTTTTAAAGATTGCAGGTAATGGAAAATAGCCTTCAGGTCCTCCTCCTCTGCCTCTGCCAGGTTAAACCAGGGCATGGGTGGCATAATGGCCCGGCCGGCTTCGGTGCCCATGTGCTGGCCTGTGCGCAGAGCTTTAATAAATCCTTCTTCCTTCCAGCCCTTAATGCCTGTTTCATGTGGAGTTAAATTTCGGGCATAGGTAAGGCCCCAGGGGCCTAAGGCTGCGGTAGAATGTCCGTTAAACAATACCCAGTAACCGGGCTGCAGGGCCCTGGTATCTATTTCTGGTAGCGGGGATTCTGCAGGGTGGCCAGACAGCAGGCGGCTGGTGTCCAGCTCCATGCCTCTTTCGGTAAACAGCTTGGGCGTGTGGCAATCGTTACAACCACCCACCTTCGTGAGGTATGCCCCCTTAAGAATATATTCTGCTTTCGTTGGTACAGTTACTGCAGCCAAAGTCTCCTTTACCTCTTTCTTCGGGCTGCAGGAAGGAAAAAGGGAACCAGCCACCAGCACAAAAAGCAGCAGGCCCACGGAATTAAAAAGTTTATTTTTCATGGCTTAAATGATTAGATGAGAGCAAAGCTACAGCGACTATTCCGCTCTTTTTAGAAAAAGACGCAGATGACCACTTTTGAGGAGTGAATAGATAAAAAGCGGGAGTGAACGGATCGGAAAAAAACAAAAAAAGTAATTTTTAAATAGAATTATATCTATATTACATAGTGGTTATTTAAGTAAAAAACAAGTGCCCATTTTTTAAACTAACAGCAAAATGCCAAAGATAAAAGTATTAGCGGTGGAAGATGATGAGCGGCTTGCCGATACCCTTCGCATGGTACTGGACCAGCTGGTATATAAGCTGATTGAAGTTGTAAAGCAACCAGTGGATGCTATACGACTCCTGAAAGCCACTCATCCGGATGTAGTACTGGTAGGCATTGATTGGGGCAATGGAATTTCCGGCATTAAGCTGGTTCAGCAAATCAATGAAATACAGGATGTGCCGGTGGTGTATGTAAGCTCGCATAAAGAGAAAGCGGCAATGGAAAAAGCCATAGGCCTCCAGCCTGAAGCATATGTTACGAGGCCCTATGAAGCAGCCCGGCTAAAGGCCGCTGTTGAGCTGGCCATTAGCCGGAAACAAATGGAAAGAGAAGAGGTGCAGGGCATACAAAAACAAGCCCCGCCACTAAAGGCTGTTTATGTTAAGGAAGGAAGCAGCCTTGTAAAGCTGCTGCTCCAGGATATTCTTTTAGCGGAGGCTTATGATAAATACTGCTTTGTTTACTCCCGCCAAAAGAAATATCTGCTGAATACCCAGCTCAAAAACCTGGTTCAGCAACTGCCGGCCCAGCTGTTTATGCAGGTCCACCGCTCTTTTCTTGTTAACCTGGATGCCATTGATAAAATAATTCCCCGGCAAAACTGCCTGGAAGTGGCAGGTAAACAGGTACCGGTGAGCAAGTCTTATAAAACAGCTTTATATGCGCATTTAACTACAATTTAATTTTTTTCATTGCGCGCCTCTGCTCATGTCAAAAAAGTCATCAATGAAACCTGCTATATGCCTGCAGCTCCTCCGGCTGTTCGGGTTGTCAGAACCTGCCCCTTTAAAGGATCCAAAAAAAGAAGGCTACCCACTTGGGGCAGCCTTCCTTTTTTCTGTTAAATTCCCATGCCGGGCAAAGAAATCAATTCTTAAACCGGGTTTAGCCCCTGCGGTTAGCTCTTGCGGCTACCCAAAGCAATTGCGGCAGCACTTACCGCTGCTACCACTGCACCGGTTATCAGAGGGCGCATGGCCGCACGGGTATAAAAGCTTGTTTTCATCACGTGGCCATCATAGTTACCATGGATTTCGCCATCTTCTCCATGTTTGTGCAGGGAGCCATCTTTATGCATAGCCGGCCGGTCTTTCACCTGCTGCTTCGACATCATTTTTTCGCTTACCCAGTCCATAAGGCCTGGCGCATATTTGTTTGTGAGGCTCATCATTTTTCCTCCACTACCTACCATCAAATCGCGCACCTGGTGGGAGGCAGCATGTAGAATAGCATTGGCCACCTCTTCAGGGGCATATACCGGTGGCGGGAGCGTTAACTCCTGGTCGGTATAATTTTTCGCATGCTGGGTGTATGGGGTATTAATGGCAGAAGGTTTAATCAGCGTAACAGAAATACCTGCCCCTTCTTCTTCCAGTTCTACCCGAAGAGCATCAGTAAATCCTTTCACTGCATGTTTGCTGGCAGAGTACATCCCCTGCACAGGAATGGATAAATCTGACAACACGCTTCCCAGGTTAATAATAGCACCCCCTCTGCCCTTCATATGCTTGGCAGCAATAAGGGAGCCCGAAACCACGCCCCAGAAGTTAGTATCCAAAAGGCGGCGGCTATCTTCCTCGCTTACCTCCTCGAGCCTGCCGTAAACCGATAAGCCTGCGTTGTTTACCCAGGTATCGATACGACCGAATTCTTCCACTGCCGCATCGGCAATTTTCTGCACATCTTCTCGCTTGCCTACATCTGCAACTACGTGCGTTGCCTTACCGCCATCGCCTTTTATCTGTTGCTCAACTTTTTGGAGGGCCTCTTTATTCCGGGAAGCCAGTACTACTTTTGCCCCCTTTTTAGCGGCAGCCAGAGAAGTTGCCAGTCCTATCCCACTGGAAGCACCGGTAACTACAATTACCTGCTCGTGAATGGGTTTTAATGATATTGCCATATTGTAAAAAATATTTTAAGGTAAAAAAAATTATTTATCTGGTTTACAACCTTTTATGTGTACGGGTTTACAGAAAAATTGATACCTTCCCTCCTTTTTTAATAGGCCGGTCCTACATTCTCCCCCACTACTCCGGCCATAAGCCACTGCCTTTTTATAACATTTTACTAAAAACAAAGCTTCCTTAAGAGGCTGCTGTTGTGGTTTTTAATTAACCCAAAGGCCAGTCGCAGAAACAAGGAACAGGATGAAAGAAATACAGGAGATAGTACAGGCGTACGAGTTGGCCCGGAAGGAAGGAAAGCAAACCGCCCTGGCGACAGTGGTTCAGGTGCAGGGTTCCTCTTACCGGCAGCCCGGTGCCCGCATGCTTATTACCGAAGACGGTGAATTAACCGGGGCTATTAGTGGTGGGTGCCTCGAGGGAGATGCCCTGCGAAAGGCGCAACTGGTTATGTTTCAGCAAAAACCAAAGCTGGTGGCCTACGATACCATGGATGATGACGATGCGCAGCTTGGCGTGGGACTGGGCTGCAATGGCATTATTCATGTACTTATTGAACCTATCGCCCCACAGGATACCCGCAACCCCATTCAGTTGCTGCAGCACTTTCTACACAAAAGGCAGTCGGGGGTGCTTATCACGCTCTTTTCTTTTGAGAAAGCAAAAGCGCAACAAGCCGGCACCTGCCTTCTTTTAAGCGGGGAAGGAAAACAACATGGCAGCTGCCCGGATAAAGTGCTGCAGCAGGCATTGGTGGCGGATGCTGAGGAAGCATTGCAAAAAAATACTTCCACTATAAAATCCTATCCGGATGGCCTTAGTGGCTATATTGAAGTACTGCAGCCAGCGGTTTCCCTTGTAATTGCCGGCGCAGGAAATGATGTTATTCCCTTAACTCAACTTGCTGCAGTAATGGGCTGGGAAACCAGCATTGTTGATGGAAGAGCTCAATATGCCACGAAAGCACGCTTCCCGACAGCCAAAAATATAGTTGTTGCCACTCCGGAGGATGCCCTTGGCCACCTGACTACCGACGAACGCAGCGTTTTTGTGCTGATGACGCACAACTATAATTACGATCTTGCCCTGCTTAAAAAGCTGCTGCCACTCGGCCTGCCTTACATCGGTAGCCTGGGACCAAAAAGAAAGCTGGAGCGGATGCTAAATGAACTGGCCGAAGAAGGAATACCCCTAAGCAAGGAGCAGCAAAACAGCTTATATGGTCCGGTCGGGCTGGATATCGGGGCAGAAAGCCCGGAGGAAATTGCCCTTTCTATTGTATCGGAAATAAAGGCAGTGCTCTCCGGAAAAAAGGGCAGTCCACTGCGGGAAAAAAGGGAACCCATTCATACTGCAGAAGCGGAAGCCACCGGAAAGGCAGCGGCCGACTTAACTAAATCGGACCAGTTTCAGCGGGAGGTAAAAACCTATAGCAGCTGCCAGCTGTGACGGGTTTAATAATTTTAGCAGCAGGCGCATCTACCCGGCTGGGAAGGCCCAAGCAGCGCCTGATTTTTAAGGGCCGCAGCTTACTGCAGGGGGCTATCCAGGCTGGTAAAGAATCAGGCTGTGCAAACAGCCTGATTGTGCTGGGCGCCCATGCCCCATCTATTTTAGCTGATATTGAAAAAGAGGCAATTTCTGTTGTACACAACCCTGACTGGCAGGAAGGAATGGCCTCCTCCATTCGTAGCGGCCTGCAGGAACTGCTCCGTATAGCCCCCCAAACCAGCGGACTAATTTTAATGCTTTGCGATCAGCCTTATGTAAATGCTTTACTGCTAAACAAGCTAATAGAAGAAAAGCGCAGGACCGGGAAAAAGATGGTTGCCTGCGCCTATAAAGAGACGGCAGGGGTACCTGTTTTATTCGATAAAAGTTTCTTCCCGCAACTACTATCCTTAAGCGGCCGGGAAGGAGCAAAAAAACTTCTTTATCAATATCCCGAAGCGCTACATACCATTCCCTTTCCTTTGGGCGCTATCGATATCGACACCCAGACCGATTATGAATCCTTGCTTACCCAATTTAATAATTACAAGGTCTCACACGAAGGATAGGCCGCTGTTGCGTGAAGGCAAGCGTTTATCTATTCTATCTTTCCAAACTTTTTAAAAGGAAAGGCTTCTCTCCGAATTGACATAAAAAAACAAGAATAGATATTGTCATCAGAAACAGCCTTGATTTATTGACTTTTAAGACTTTCCAAAAAAACCGAAGTGAATACCTATACGGCTTTGCCCGGAACCTTCCGCAAGTTTTGAATGGTGCTGGTTATTTCTTCAACAGCAAAACGAACCTCTTCCTCCGTAGTAAAGCGCCCCAGGCTCAGGCGCAGCGTACTTTTAGCAAGCGCATCCGGCACTCCCATTGCTTTAAGAACATGAGAGGGCTGCTGGGTAACCGACGAGCAGGCGGAGCCGGAGCTTAGGGCCAGGCTTTTACCCAACTGAAGAAGCAGCTTCTCCCCCTCCACCTGCGCAAAGGAAATGTTGCATACATGCGGAAGACGCTGTTCAGGGTGTCCATTCAAAGTGCTGCCTTCCAGCCTGCTCAATTCCTGTTCAAGGTGATCCCGTAACTTTTTTAATCGCAGGGCTTCCGTTTCCATCTCCACCAGGGAAAGTTCGGCGGCTTTTCCGAAGCCTACAATGCCCGGTACATTCAGGGTTCCACTCCGCATTCCCCGCTGATGGCCGCCTCCGTCGATTTGCGAAACCGGTTTCCGGCCGGTAAGTGCGCTGCTTACATATAGTGCGCCTACTCCTTTGGGCCCGTACATTTTATGAGCAGAAAAAGCCATCAGGTCGATGCCCTGCTTTTCTACATTTACCGGAATTTTCCCTACCGCCTGTGTGGCATCAGAAAAAAAAGGCACCCCGTATTTTGCTGCTACTGCACCTATCTCCCGAACAGGCTGAATAACGCCCGTTTCATTATTGGCAAACATTACCGCAATTAGAGCGGTCGTTGGTTTAATGGCCGCTTCCAGTTCTTCCATATCCGGCAACCCATTTTTATTTACCTCCAGGTACGTTACCTCTCCACCGGCTTCCTCAATGCGTCGGCAGCAATCAAGCACCGCTTTGTGTTCGGTTTTAAGGGTAATGAGGTGCTTTCCAGTCCCTGCAGTCCTTTCGTACATTCCCTTAATGGCAAGGTTTACGGCTTCGGTAGCTCCGCTGGTAAAAACGATTTCTTTAGGGGAAGCCCCAATGAGCTGCGCCAGCTGTTCCCTGCCCTCTTCCACCGCCTCTTCGGCCATCCAGCCATAGGCGTGGGTACGGCTGGCGGCATTACCAAATTGTTCGCTAAAGTAAGGAAGCATGGCCTCTACCACCTCCGGAGCACAGGGAGTGGTGGCATTATAGTCTAAATAAACTGCTTTTTTCAGCATAAGTAGTCGGGCGAATTCAAAGGTACAGCTGGTTTTCGGTTTTCGCTGCCCTTTCCCTTCAACCCCTCTTTTTCAGGAAATGTTATTGTCAAAAAGAATTTCTGAAAGAGAAAATGGAATCCTTTTTTCAAAAATCAAAACCTTCGGCAGGTATCGGGGTTCACTCTCTATATCCGGCTGAAATTGAATCCCTTACTGCGCTGCCTTCCTGTTTACACCAAACACCTGTGAAAGTATCAGCTCCCGGATAGCTATTTTTTTAATTCATTGGATATTCAACCCCATACAATCCTATGGAAAAGAACACGAATGCGTCTATTTCTAAAGAAAAAATAAGCCTTACCATCAACGGTTCTGAGCAGCAGCTGGAGGTAGAAGTCTGGACAACGCTGCTTGACCTTTTGCGGGAGCAGCTGCATTTAACAGGTACAAAAAAAGGCTGTGACCATGGCCAGTGCGGTGCCTGTACCATTCTGCTGGATGGCAAGCGCATTAATTCCTGCCTTTCGCTGGCTGTTATGCACGACGGCGCTGAATTAACCACCATTGAAGGCATTGCCAAAGGTGATGAGCTACACCCGGTACAGCAGGCCTTTATTGAGCATGATGCTTTCCAGTGCGGTTATTGCACGCCCGGGCAAATTTGCTCCACCATTGGCCTTATAAACGAAGGAAAGGCCAAAACCATTGATGATATCCGCGACCTGATGAGTGGCAACATTTGCCGCTGCGGAGCCTATACCAACATTGTAAAAGTAGTGCAGGAAGCACTGGAAAGGAGCCAGCAAGCATGAGAAGCTTTACCTATACACGGGCCCAGGACATAAAAAAAGCAGTAAACGAAGTTAGCGCCACAAAAGAAGCCAAGTTTATTGCCGGCGGCACCAACCTGCTCGACCTGATGAAATACGATGTGATGAGGCCGCGCCACCTGGTGGACATTACCCGCCTGAAAATGGACGCCATTGAGGAAACAGCAGAAGGGGGCCTGCGGCTGGGAGCACTGACAACAAATGCCGACACCGCCTATCACCCGCTGGTGGAAGAGCGCTACCCCCTGCTCGGCCATGCCATTCTTGCAGGTGCTACGGCCCAGTTACGAAACAAGGCTACCGACGGAGGCAACCTTTTACAAAGAACCCGCTGCTATTATTTTTACGATACCGCCACCCCCTGCAACAAGCGCGAGCCCGGTTCGGGTTGCTCTGCCCTCTTTGGCTACAATCGCAACCACGCAATTTTAGGCCATAGTGAACATTGCATCGCCACCCACCCCTCCGATATGGCCGTAGGGCTGGCTGCGCTGGAAGCCAGTATTCGGGTAAGCGGCCCGGAAGGAGAACGGCTTATCCCGATGGAAGACTTCCACCGCCTGCCGGGCGATGAACCGGAAAAAGACACCAACCTCGGTGATGACGAAATTATTACCGCCATTGAATTACCAAAAAAAGGTTTTGCCCAACATTACACTTACCTGAAAAACCGCGACAGAGCTTCCTATGCCTTTGCACTGGTATCTGTTGCCGCCGCGCTGGAGCTGGATGGCGACACCATTAAAGAAGCCCGCATTGCCTTAGGCGGTGTAGCCCATAAGCCCTGGCGGAATAAGGAAGCGGAAGGCTTACTGAAGGGAGTGAAGGTTAGCAGGGAAAACTTTCAGCCTGTAGCCGATGCCTATGTAGAAGGTGCTGTAGGCTTTAAATACAATGAATTTAAAATTGAACTGGCCCGGCGTTCCATTGTGCGCGCGCTGATGCAGGCCGCTAAAATTGACCACTAAGATGGCTACAGATTTTATAGGAAAACCAAAAAGCCGTGTCGACGGACGCAAGAAGGTTACCGGCCAGGCAAAATATGCGGCAGAATTTAATGTACCCGACCTGGCCCATGGCGTAGTTATTTGCAGTGCCATTGCCAAAGGAAAAATTAAAAATATCGATACCCGCGAAGCCCTTCAGCTGGAGGGGGTACTGCAGGTATTTACCCACGAGAACAGGAGAAAGCTGGCCTGGTACGACGAAAGCTACAGCGACATGGATTCCCCTCCGGGCTCCCCTTTCCGGCCGCTTTACAACAACGAAATCCAGTTTAACATGCAGCCTATTGCCCTGGTGGTGGCAGAAACCTACGAGCTGGCAAAATACGCAAGTACCCTGGTAAAAGTCGATTATGAAATTTCTTCCCAGGAAACAAACTTTGACGAGCAGCTGGAAAAGGCCTATGTTCCCGAAGAATTTAACTCCACTCCTCCGCCAGATCCCTGGGGCGAACCGGAGGAGGTCTTTGGCAAAGCAGCCGTTCAAGTAAAAGAGGAATATTTTCACCCAAGCCAGCACCACAATCCCATGGAAATGCATGCCTCCACCGTAGCCTGGGAAGGAGACGGGCGGATAACGGTGTACGATAAAATACAGGGAGCGCTTAACAGCCAGCAATACATTATGGGCGTGTTCCGGCTTTCGGAAGAGGAGGTCCGAGTGCTTTCGCCTTTCGTAGGGGGGGCTTTCGGCTCTGGTCTTCGCCCACAGTACCAATTGTTTATGGCAGTAATGGCCACCCTCGAATTAAAGCGATCGGTGCGGGTAATGCTTAGCCGCAGCCAGATGTTTTCTTTCGGCCATCGCCCCAAAACCTTGCAGCGCTTCTCCATTGGTGCCTCTGCCGATGGCCAGTTACAGGCAATCCAGCACGAAGCCTTTGGTGAAACCTCCCGCTTCGAAGATTACCAGGAAGATGTGGTCATCTGGCCGGGCGTATTGTACAAATGTGACAACGTAAAACTGAGCCACAAGCTGGTGCCGCTGGATGTGTATACGCCACTCGACATGCGGGCACCGGGAGGCACCACCGGCATTTTTGCCCTGGAATGTGCTATGGATGAAGTGGCTTATAAAGCAGGCATCGATCCGCTTGAATTCCGAAAGAAGAACTATTCGGAAATGGACCAGACCAAGAACATCCCCTTTTCGAGCAAAGAACTAATGGAATGCTTCCGGCAGGGAGCAGAGAAATTCGGCTGGAATAAACGCCCGCAGGAACCCCGCTCCATGCGCGAAGGCCATCAGCTGGTGGGCTGGGGAATGGCCCAGGGTGCCTGGGAAGCAAACCAGAAACCGGCAAACGCTAAAGCCGTGCTAACGGTCGATGGCCATTTTGTGGTAAGCAGCGCTACGGCCGACATTGGTACCGGCACCTATACCATTATGACCCAAATTGCTGCCGAAAGCCTGGGACTACCGCTGGAAGACGTGGAGTTTAAGCTGGGAGATTCCTCCCTGCCGAAAGCTCCCCTGGAAGGAGGCTCAGCCACCGCCTCTTCGGTTGGTTCAGCAATAAAGCAGGTCTGTACAAAAATACAGGAACAGCTGCTGGAGCTGGCTGTAGAGGCAGGCAGCACTGCCTTTAAAGGAAAGGAAGTGCAGGACCTTGCTTTTACCAATGGAAAAATGAGCCTCAAAAACGAGCCTGCTGTAAGTATTGCGGTAACTGAAATTTTGTCTAAAAACAAAAAAGATAAAGTGCAGGCAGAAGTATCTGCTGAGCCCGCGAAGGATGAACAGAAGAAATGGGGCCGCTATTCGCATGCAGCCACTTTTGTAGAGGTAAAAGTCGATGAAGACCTGGGCACGATAAAAGTTACCCGGGTAGTAAGTGCCATTGCCGGAGGCCGGATTCTGAACCCGAAAACCGCCCGCAGCCAGATTTTGGGCGGAGTAGTTTGGGGAATTGGCATGGCCATGGAAGAATACACGGTGATGGACGAGCAGTACGGCCGGTTTATCAACCACAACTTAGCCGAATACCATGTACCGGTAAATGCCGATGTGCAGGAGGTGGAAGTAATTTTCGTGGAAGAAAATGATGAGGTTGTTAACCCGATTGGTGCCAAAGGGCTGGGAGAAATAGGCATTGTAAGCGTGGCTCCGGCCATTGCCAATGCCGTGTTCCATGCCACCGGCAAGCGCATACGCACCCTCCCTATTACCCTCGACAAAACCATGTAAAACTTCTTTGTTCAGCAACTCCTATGGCAACAGACTTTATCGGAAAACCAAAAAATCGCGTAGATGGGCGCGAAAAAGTAACCGGGCAGGCAAAATATGCGGCAGAATTTCAGGCACCCGGCCTGGTGCATGGGGTGGTAGTTTCAAGCACCATTACCAGGGGCAAAATAAAACAGATAGATACCAGCGAAGCCCTGAAACTTGCCGGGGTACTGCAGGTATTTACGCATGAAAATACGCCAAAAACAGCCCGTTTGGATCTTAGCTATAAGGACATGGATACCCCACCGGGCGCTCCTTTCCGTCCCCTTTACAGTGATGAAATCCAGTTTAACATGCAGCCCGTTGCCCTGGTTGTTGCCGAAAGCCTGGAGCTTGCAAAGTATGCTTCCCATTTAGTAAAAGTTACCTATGAGGAAAGCAGTTTTTCAACAAAGCTGGTAGATAACCTCGATAAGAATATTAAGGCCAAAGGTTTTCGGGCCGGCTATGAACCAACTAAGTCACGAGGAAATTTTAAAGCAGCTTACAAGGAAGCAACCGTTAAGCTTGACGTAGAATATTTTCATGGGGCGGAACACCATAACCCCATGGAGATGCATGCCTCTACCGCTGTTTATGAAGAAGACGGCGGCCTGACAATTTACGATAAGACCCAGGGCGTAAAAAACAGCCACTATTATGTTCATATGGTATTTGGGCTGTCCCGCAAAAAGGTCCGCGTGCTTTCTCCTTTTGTGGGGGGGGCCTTTGGCTCAGCGTTGCGGCCGCAGTACCAGCTGTTTATGGCTGTAATGGCTGCCCTGGAATTAAAACGTTCTGTAAAAGTAGAGCTTACCCGCCCGCAGATGTTTTCCTTCGGCCACCGTCCTATTACCATCCAGCGGCTCATGCTGGGCGCTTCCCCCGATGGAATTCTTCAGGCCATTCGCCACAGCGCCTACTCCGAAACCTCCCGCTTCGAAAATTATATGGAGAATGTAGTCAACTGGTCGGGCAAGCTGTACAAATGCGAAAATGTAGAAGAAGTGTACCGGCTCGTAAAGCTCGATATGTATACGCCCCTCGATATGCGGGCACCCGGAGGGGCCACAGGGGTTTATGCCCTCGAAAGTGCCATGGATGAGCTTGCTTACAGGTTAAACATGGACCCGATGGAGCTTAGGGTAAAGAATTATACCGAGGAGGACATGAGCAAAGGCAAGCCTTTTTCCAGCAAAGCACTGCGGGCCTGCTACCAAGAAGGCGCCGAGCGTTTTGGGTGGCACAAGCGCAATCCCGAACCCCGCTCCATGCAGGAAGGGCACCAGCTGGTAGGCTGGGGAATGGCTACCGGCATCTGGGACGCCATGCAGGTACCTGCACGCGCAAAGGCCATTTTAACAGCCGACGGAAAGCTGACAGTTAGCAGTGCCACCGCCGATATTGGCACCGGCACCTATACCATCATGACCCAGATTGCCGCAGAAACCCTTGGCCTGCCACTGGAAAATGTTACTGCAAAGCTCGGAGACTCTGACATGCCTTTTGCCTTTATTGAAGGAGGCTCAACTACGGCTGCCTCAGTAGGCACTGCTGTGAAATACGTATGCGATAAAATTGCCAAAATGCTGCTGAAGGAGGCCGGAAAACTACCCGGCTCTCCCTTCAACGGCACCCACAGAAAAGAAGTGGTTTTTGCGGATGGGCTCATCAGGCAGAAAAAAGACCCTGCGGTTTGCGTTTCAATTATTGAGGTAATGAAACAACGCGGTCTTCATTCCATAAAGAAAAATGCGACCGTGCTTCCGGATGTGCTCAAGCAAAAAAGCTATGCCCGCAATACCCACTCGGCTGTTTTTGCCGAAGTAAAGGTCGACGAAGATTTAGGCACCATAAAAGTAACCCGCGTAGTAAGTGCAGTGGCCGCAGGGCGAATCTTAAATGCGAAAACCGCTCATAGCCAGATTTTGGGTGGCGTGGTGTGGGGAATTTCCATGGCCCTCGAAGAAGATACTTTTATGGACCATAAATTCGGCCGCTTTATTAACCACGATTTAGCCGAATACCATGTAGCTGTTAATGCCGATGTAAACGATATTGACGTGATTTTTGTAAAGGAAGAAGATAAGGTCGTAAGCCCTATGGGCGTAAAAGGGCTGGGCGAAATAGGCCTGGTAGGCGTTGCTGCCGCCATCGGCAACGCAGTATACCATGCCACCGGCAAGCGCATCCGCAGCTTACCCCTTACCCTCGACAAGGCCATGTAGCAGGAATAGTAACAAACTTACTTTCTACTCAAAAAAAGCCAGGTGATGGTCCTCATGGCAAAGCTAAAAGGGAAAGAAAGCCCACCCTAACAGCAAAGATTAGAAAAGAAATATTTTCCTTTTTAGAATTGCAGGATCATAAAAGCAAGGGAAATAGAAAATCCTGCTATTGTAAGCTGGCAAACAGGAATTTTATTCCCTTCAGGGAGAGCCGTGAAGAAGTAGTACTTTTGTTCCGGAAGACATCTTTCCGCATCAATGGTGCGATTCACCAAAAGTTTTGAGGGATTATTTTAATGCAAAAATGTCGCAGTGGCTGGCTATCCGCCTGGGATCGTTTCATTACATAAGCATAACAGCAAAATTTAGTTCGTCTCGTACAGCCAGCCTGACTTCACATAAAAATTTCCCCCGGGACCACCAGGGGAAAATACTGTAAAACGGAATTAAAAATGCTTTCTTTTCTCCTGCAAAAGAATCCGATTCTTATTGGTAATCGAGGTTTACGCTGCCGCCGGAAGTTGACATTACTACGGCAATGCCCCCTCCATTCATGCTGCCTCTTACCCGGTCTTTTTCTGCCTCACCATTAAAGTTTTGCAGGCGGGTGTTTACCCGGTTTCCCTGCAGGTCAAGGTCCAGGCCTAAATCTTTGGGCAGTGTGGCATGAATACTGCCGCCGCTGGTCTTTAGCGTAAGGTCATTGGTTAAAGTAAGCAGCTTAGCATCAATTCCGCCACCACTGGTTATGGCATTCACGCTTCCCCGAATTTCGTCCAGTTTAATGTTGCCGCCGGAAGTATGCACCTTTAAATTTCCTTCCGCATTCCGTAGTTTAATGGAACCGCCACTGGTGCTTGCTTCCAAAAGGCCCTTGTATTCCTCGATGGTAATACTGCCACCTGAGGTCTGGGCTTCCATATTGCCTTCAATATTTAACAAGGTAAGGCTACCCCCGCTGGTGTTTACATTTTGGGTTCCCTCCACTCCTTCCAGCCGGATGGAACCACCGCTGGTATTCAGCTTAGTGGACATCTGCTTCGGCACATACACGTTAAAAGATATACTGGTATTGTCTCCCCCGAACCAGCCATTAAAGCTGCTCTTGGGCTCTGCAGTAGCAGTTATGGTATTGCCCGATTGGGATATGTCGATATCATAATTCTCCAGCACTTCCTGAGCATCAGCATTATCACGGTTCAGTTCTTTCCCGTCTTTTCTCACGAACATCTCCACTTTTACCTGATTCCCCTCCCGGGCAGAAACAGAAATCCCCCCACCCGAGGTCTCTACATGCAAGCGGCCGGGGCCGCTCATGCTAAACGCTTTACTTATTAAAGGAGTACCTGAATTTTCCTGCGCCATGGCACAGGCTGTGGTCATAATAAAAATAACCAGCATAAGGGGATACATAAATTTGATTGTACTATTCATTTCGTATGTAGGTAATAGGATTGATTAAGTTCTTTATATTATTCGTTAAATGCAACAATTAGTGCCAGGCTATACTCTTTTTTCAAAAATTTCATACCCTTGGTTGTGCCCATAGAAAAAGCGCCTTTAAATTCCACCATGCAGGCAAGGAGGTGGACATGTGTAGATTAAAGTAAATTTCCTTGCCACCCTGGGGGCGCGGCCACCGCGCGGAAGGATTTTTCCCTATAAGCAGGTTCCAATGGAATACCTCGTATGGAAAGAAGCCTCATGCTTCGGCGACAAAACTTAGTTTATTTGTGTCCGCCTGCTTATACATCCGACAGCGGTTGAAATGCTGAGAATTTAATGGCTTGTGCTGTGTAAAGCCATTTCCAGGCTACCTAAACCTCCATTTATTTTTATGTCCATCGAATAAGGTGTTTTTCCATAAGCTTCATTTACATAATAGCCATCTTCTTTGGTAAATCCCGGGCTATCGAGGCCTCCCAGGCCAAATACTTTTACCCTTACGCCTACCTCCTTAGGGAGCAGTAACTTAATATCGCCTATGCCACCGTTTATACTTGCATCCAGGTTGGTGCTCCGTTTGCCCCGTAAATCCAGGGTAAGGGAACCCACGCCCGCATTAATTTCCAGGTCTGAAACGCTGCTGTTTGCAAGGTTTACATTAAATTCCCCTGCACCCGCATCCATCCTAAGCCTGTCGAGCATAGCACCGTGCAAATCAATTTTTCCTTCTCCTGCGCCAATACGCACGCTTAAATTGGTAGGGATAGAAGCCGGAAGCTTTATTTTCCAGCTGTTTTCATCCTCATCGTCCATATCAAAGCTTTTGCCCTCGGCTTGCATAATGGTAAGCTCCCCCCGGCCCGACGCTGACTCTAATTGAACATCCGGCGCCCAGGCATCGCGGGTATACATAAATTGCATGGCTGCCTGTGGCTCCCGCTGGCTGCTCAGTTCAAGCGTTCCTGCACTCATTCTAACCTCTGCCTGCAAAGAGGTAACTTTTTTCAGGTCAACGGACTGCTGAGTACTTTGCTGCCCGTAAGCAAGCGGCAGCGAAACAAAAGCCAGGCTTAACGAGCACAGGAAGGAATACAGGAAGGTGGGATTTTTTAGTAAAGCAGTTTTCATAGTTTATTTGTTTAGGCTTTTAATACAAGATGTTTGGTGGCCTGAAAAACAACTCTCCCTTTCCAGGGCCTGAACTTGTTTTTCATTGTTCCTGGCAGCCAGATGAAAGCTTTTTCACCCCTGCACTTGTTGATTTCGAGATTTAAAGTGTTTACCTGCTCAGTTGGCGGCTATACTCTTTTGCGACAGCTCAAATAGATTATCGGCTATTTCATGCAGGTTTCTATGCTTCTGATTGGTCATCAGGATAATCAGGAGCCCGTCCTTTTTATAGTTCCGTACCAAAGACTCATAGTTTTCTGTAGAGCCATGATGAAGGTGCAGCTGAAGGTCATCGCCCTCCCAATCTCCACGGCCTAAGGGCGACTGAATATTATCGCCCTCTATTGCCTCCTCAGACAACAATTTCACAGATTCCTTTGAGATGATTTCAAAATCATCCAGCCTGGAAAACCACTGCTGCATGCCCCTGGCAGAGGAACAGATGGTGGTGAGTTCAACTTCATAGTCATCTACCTTAAAGTTATCATCAAATGGAATGGCCATTAAACGGGTATCCTGATATGGATATTCCTCCTTTATAAGCACTCCATCAATCTCAAAAGGAAGAAGTACCTTCTGCTCCACATACTTTTTAAAGTCTGTGTCCGTCAGGTTTTCTACAATCCGCATGAGCAAAAATGGATTGTAATTGGAATACAGATAAGCTGTTCCGGGCTCAAAAGTAAGTGCCTCCAGGCTTGAGAGCTCACTAACAATCTCATCCTCCTCTGGTTTTAATCCATTTTGGAAATAAGAGTCCCATTGAATTTTAGGCAACCCACTAGAGTACTGCAATAAATTTCTGACGGTAATTTTATTCGCCCACGCAGGCAGGTTCGGCATAAAAAGGGAGAGGCTATCTTCCAGAGTAAGGAGCCCTTCTTCCCTGAGCTGCATAATAGCTACTGCAGGGAATTCTTTATAAATGGAGCCCAAAGCAAAGCGATGTTCAGCAGTAAGCAGCTGTTTTTTTGCTCCATCCGCATAGCCAAAGGATTTCTCATAGAGCACCGTATCGCCTTTTATCACCAGCACATTCCCGTTCAGCTTTCCATCCTGGTGCAAGCCTGTTAAGTAAGTATCAATATCAGCTGGTGGATTACAGCTTAGAAAAAAAGTGGCAAAGACAATAAAGAGAGAGAGCATGTTCATATCCGGTTTTTCCTTTTGGTTGCCAATAAACTATTCAAGCAATATGCCAAAAGCTAAAAACCCACTCAACGTCCTTTAATGGCGTCTAATACAAAACACGACTGTCCGAAAGCGAACACTTATGTTCGCACATGAACATATTTTGAGGCGCAAAGGAAGTATAAATCCGGAGGGAAAACCAAAAAATGTTAAGGAGGCCGCGCTGCTGCCGGAAAGGAAAAGAAGGAAAAACAGCGTTGCTATTGGATGGCGTAATAGCTTTAAGAAATGATTTTAACCAGGAAAGCAAAAACAATTACCTCCTTCTCCTGAACCTAAACCACCTCCAAGGGCTAAGAAAAAGTCCAGGCATATATAAACACCTCTAAAAAAACAATAAGGTCGGGAAAAGCCTTTTATCCCAGCACCTCATTTTAACACATACAGGGTCTAATAGTCCTTGTTTTTGAGTTTCATAAAGGGGGAAGTGGCCGAATTTTTGTACCCATGATACGAGACATAAAGGAGCAGAATTCCTGCAGCTACAAGCGCAGTAGTCGCCACTGCTTCGTGGTTTTCCCATTGTTTATAGGCAATGGCAACAAAGCCCCACACTCCTACAAGGCTTGCTTCGCGCATATTTCTGGCATAGGTTAAAAACGCATAAATACCGCCAGCCACGACTAAAACCCCCATTGCCCAGGCTTCGGCAGAAAGAAAGCCCCCCTGCCAGGCCAGGCTCTTCAGGAAAGAGGCCACATTTGCGACAGTAGCAACCACAATCCAGCCAATGTATATGCAAACAGGCCACCACACAAAAGCGATAATGCGTAAAGGAGCATCCCAGATTTCCAGTTTCAGTCGCAACACCAGGCGGATTAGAGAAAAAAGCAGGAACAACATGATTAATACCGATAGGCCGATCCATTCAAAACTCCAGGCAACTACCCAAAGGGCATTGGCCACATTTGCCAGTGCAAACCAGAGGCCCGATTCCTGCAGCGAATTTTTCTTGGACTTTCTAATATAGCAGAACCACTGGTAAGCAACAAAACCTAAAAGAGCAAGATAAATAAGACTCCAAATCGAGAATGCATAACCAGCCGGCGTAAGCAGGGTCAAATACGCGGCGCTTACCTCCCCAATAGACTTTCCGCTAAGCTTTCCGGCGCCTGCGAAATAATTTAGCACCAGCGTGCCGGCAAGCGTAAGGGAATTTAAAAGAAGGTACAGCAAGTTCTTTCTCATTAGGATTTGAGCATTAAAAATTGATTAGCATATGGTTCCTGCCGTCTTTAAAACAGCGCCTGGTGCTTCGCTGAATTAAAAATTTGAAATTAAAGATTTTCCATTGTTCGCAGGAGCCTCAAATTGAATATTTGCATAGAGGATTATTTGCAAATATTCAATTGAAAGAGCATTAGTCCAGCTCCATGGGCACAAAATCAAGTGCTATGGAATTAAGGCAGTAGCGCAAGCCAGTTGGCTCTGGGCCATCGGGAAACACATGACCGATATGGGAAGCGCAGCGGGCGCAAACCACCTCGGTACGCACCACTCCCAGGCTGCGATCTTCTACTTCCTTTACCCGTTTTATTGCAATTGGCGCATAAAAGCTGGGCCACCCGGTCCCTGACTCAAATTTGGTTTGGGAGCTGAACATGGGGTTTCCACAGGCCGCACAACTGTAAACACCTTCCTTTTTGTTGGCATTGTATTCATTTTCAAAAGCAATTTCAGTTCCTTCTTTCCGCAGTACCTCAAATTCTTCCGGAGAGAGCACTGCCCGCCACTGCTCTTCTGTTTTAGCTACTGTATCCTCAAGCGAATTTTCATTCAACAATCGAACTACTTTTTCGGGGAGGGGCTTTTCGCCCGCGGTTGCTGTTGTAAGTGCCTGCTGTGCGGAGCCTTCCTGCTGGGTACATGCCTGCAGGCCAATCAAAACTATTAATGTTATAAAATATATTTTTTTCATACCTGTATTTACGGGTGATTAAGAACCCAGGTTTAACAGGAGGTTTTGTCAGGCAAAGGAGCTTTGTTTCTAAAAGAAGTGACAGCCCGGATCTGACAGAAATTCAGGCAAATATATACTATCGGCACCAGCAGGAAAAAAGCCGTTGTTTAACCACAGACACAAAAAAAGAGCTGCGAACAGCCCAAAAAGAAGGCAAAAAAAAAGCTGTTTTATACTGACTGAAAAAGCTGGACAAAACAAAAGAACAAAAACAGAATTATATTCCAAATCTCACCTCAAAACCTGCTTTGCCACAATATAAAAAACTGCCTTTTTCAGGATTTTATTAAAAATTCCTGTCATTTAAAAACTGTCTTGGCTAATTTTGTAATTCCCGGAAGGGAATAAGGCAGCTGTTGCAGCAAATGAATAAGCGTGGCAGACTGTAATGTATAACTAAAAAAAATAATATGAAGGTATTAGTGATCGGAGCAGGAAACATGGGTCTAACTTATGCCGAAGGAATGGCGCAGTCCTCTCTTTTGAGCAGAAATAAGTTGATGATTTATGATAACTCTCCGGAAAAGATTTTATCGCTAAAAAAACTTGAACACTTTGACGTATATGAGAAAATAGAGGACTGCGTACCCCTGGCCGACCTTGTTTTTATTGCAGTTAAACCCTACCACTGCGAAGAGCTGTTTGATACTATTAAATCCCTGGTTAATAAAGAGCAGATTTTTATTTCGCTAATGGCCGGGGTAACCATCGAAAAAATACAAAATGCGCTGGGCGTTGCTAAAGTTGTACGCACCATGCCTAACCTGCCCGCGCTGGTTGGCAAAGGAGTAACTTCCTATACAGAAGCAAAAGAGGTTTCGCGGGTGGAATTACTCATGGTAAGGAACCTGCTCGACACTACCGGCGAATCAATTCGGGTAGAAAACGAAAACTTTATCGATGCCTCTACTGGTATATCGGGTAGTGGTCCTGCCTATGTTTTCTATTTTATGCAGTCGATGCTGGAAGCAGCCTTAAAAATGGGCTTCTCCGATAAAGATGCAAAAATGCTGGTTAGCAATACTTTTGAAGGAGCCGTGGAGCTTTTTAACCAGCACGATCTTTCTCCAAGCACCTGGATGAACCGGGTAGCCTCTAAAGGCGGCACCACCCGGGCTGCACTGGATTCTATGGAAGACAACAACGTGAAGGAGCTGATAAAAGATGCGGCCTATGCCGCTTTTAACCGTGCGGTTGAGCTGGGTAAAGAATAGATTTTTTGAACAAAACGATTTCTTATGGACAAGAAGAAAGTAGTTATAAAAGTTGGTACCAATGTAATGACCAACCGGGATAACCGGATCGTTGGGCCAATCTTAAAAAGCCTGGTCCGCCAGATTGCCGAGCTGTATGAACAGGATGTAATGTCCGTACTGGTTTCCTCGGGCTCAGCCATTGCCGGAAAAGAAATTCTGGGCGAAATAAGTGTTAAAGATGACTCTATCCGCCGGCAGGTGTACTCTTCGGTGGGACAGCCCAGAATGATGCGCCATTATTACAGCCTTTTCCATGACTATGGTATGCGTTGTGCACAGGTGCTGGCCACCAAGCGTGACTTTGCTCCCGGTAAGTACCGCGAAAATATGATTAACTGTTACGAGGGGCTGCTGTCGGAGGGAATTACCCCCATTGCCAACGAAGACGATGCGGTATCCCTTACCATGTCGATGTTTTCTGATAATGACGAGCTGGCCAGTCTGGTAGCTGAGTTGATTCAGGCCGACATGCTCATCATTTTAACTGATACCGATGGCTTATACACCGGCCATCCGGACGATGAAGCTTCCAGGCTGCTGAACAATGTGAAGGTGGATGAAAATGTGGAAAAGTATGTTCAGGAATCGGAAAAGGGAGAAGCTGAAGGAAGAGGGGGAATGAAATCGAAGTTGAAAATAGCAAAGCATACCGCTTCTATGAACATCCCTACCTATATTGCCAATGGAAAAAGGAAAGATGTTATCCTTGATATTGTTGCAGGAAAACAGGTAGGTACAAAATTTATGGTATAAAGCTGATTATTAGCCTTCTATTCCTTAGCCTGGCCCTATGCAGTAACCTCTCTGCCTAGGGCCAGGCTATTTTTTGCCTAAAGGATATCTCCTCAAAGCGCCGCTTTTCGTAAGATATTGCCACAGCTAAAAAGACTACTGTTAGTTTTACTTTAAGCCAAACAGAAAGCCTTTAGCAAAGGCAAAAGCAGTGTGCAAAAAAAAACCTCAGGCAGAGAAGTTGAAAGGAAACGTATTTTAAAGGCTCTTTATGAAAGTACCTGGTCCTATTCACCAGCTGGAATATGACGCGTAATGCGTGACTTTGGTGCTAAACTAGCATTAAACCTGGCCTTGTGCTTATTAACCATGTAAAATCATAAAGTACCATTTTTAAAAAGTGCTTTTTACCAGGCAGGATTTTATCTGTTGCGAGGAAAAACCAGCAACCTTAAAAATATTTTTTTTACTACTGATATCAGGAACCCTCTGTTGTGCGTTAAATAGCAGGATTTAGGGGAGCATACCTATTCCTACTTGTAAATTCAGCCGTATATTTTTTCAAATGGCTCAAACCAAAGTTCTTTATTTTTTGTCAGGGAAACGGGTAAAAGAACTTACCTTTGCGCTTCTTTAAAATTATGATTCACATTATTATTTACACCTTCCTCATTAGCATTTCTCCCTTGGGAGAAGCCAGAGCGGGAATTCCGTATGGAATATTAAATGGCCTACACCCTGTCCTTGCCTTTTTGGCCGGCCTGATAGGCAACCTCCTTATTTTCCCCCTATTCATGCTTTTAATAAATGCTTTTAATAAAAAGCTTTGGCGGTACCGGGTGTATAAACAGCAAAATATCCGGCTAATTCGCCGGGCAAAAAAAGGCGTTGGTGTCCATATTCAAAAATATGGTTTCTGGGGCCTTATGATTTTTGTAATGATTCCCCTCCCAACCACCGGTGCTTATATAGGAACCATTGCCGCTTACATTTTTAAAATTCCAAGGAGGGAAGCCTTTGTGGCCATCAGCCTGGGCGTAATTATTTCCTGCTTAATTATGGCTACAGGCATGCATTTCGGCCTTTTAGGCGTGTCCTTATTTTAAACCCTGCTTAAGTTCCTCTTTTAGCTGCGGGAGCCATTCATCCTTATCTGCAGCTGGCCCAAAACTGTTTTCCATAAAAGGTACCATTACAGGTTTCAGCCAAAAAGTGAGTGGGAGGCTGGCCGTACCATTTGCAAAATTCAGACCTGTTAAAGGCGCTGCCGCTATCCTGTGGCCTGATTGCAGCCGGAGATTCTGCTTTTTTCCCCAAATTGAACGCGGCTCTGGAAGGTGTTTCGCCGCAAATTACTCCACCTACCTGCCCATCCCAGAGAAACTACCATTCATGGTCAAAATTTTCCAATCCTATAATTACCGGCCCTGTGGTAAAAATCTAATTGATAATAAGATTTATTGTACTTTATATTGCTGAGAAATAAACCCGGTAGCCAGGAAAGTGCAAGGCGCCAAAAATCAAGTGCGATGATAGACCTAAGCAGTATAAATAAATCATATCCCGTTGGTAAGCAGTCCTTACATGTGCTAAAAGGAATTGACATGCACATTGCCGAGGGGGAGTTTGTTTCCATTATGGGCTCTTCCGGCTCAGGAAAATCTACCCTGCTGAATATTCTGGGTATTCTCGATAATTACGATACGGGTGAATATACGCTGGCAGGCACCCTTATTAAAAAGCTTAGCGAAGCAAAGGCTGCTTATTACCGGAACCAGTTCCTGGGTTTTGTTTTCCAGTCCTTCAACCTGCTGAATTTTAAAAATGCTATGGAAAACGTTGCCCTGCCCCTTTATTACCAGAAGGTAAGCAGGAGCAAACGCAACAAACTGGCGCTTGAATACCTCGATCGCGTAGGGCTTCTCCCCTGGGCCGAGCATATGCCCGGTGAATTATCAGGTGGCCAGAAACAGCGGGTGGCCATTGCCAGGGCCCTTATTTCTAACCCCAAGGTAATTCTGGCCGACGAACCCACCGGTGCCCTCGATACGCAGACTTCTTATGAAGTAATGGAAATTTTTAAAGAGGTAAATAAATCCGGAAAAACGATCATTATCGTGACCCATGAAAATGACATTGCTGAAAAAACTGACCGGGTAATACGCCTAAAGGACGGCCTTATTATCAGTCAGAATTACGAAATGGCGGTTTAAATTTTTTATCCAATCCTTCAGCACCATGTTCGATCTTGACAAATGGCAGGAGATTTATTTTACCATTAAGAAAAATAAGCTCCGCACTTTTTTAACCGCTTTTAGTGTATCGTGGGGCATTTTTATGCTCATTCTCCTGCTGGCTTTTGGTACTGGTTTTCAGAATGGCGTAATTGGCCAGTTTCAGGAAGATGCCACGAACAGCCTCTGGATAAACTCCGGCCAAACCAGCATGCCCTACAAAGGTATGAAACCCGGCAAGCAGGTTCAAATGAATAACCAAGACTATGAGACCATTAAGGCCCAGGTGCAAGGAATAGAATACATTACTTCCCGCTTCTATTGCTTTGGTGAATTTACCATCCGCTACAAAGACAAATATTCTTCCTTTGAAGTAATGGGCTGCCACCCGGAGCATCGCTTTATAGAAAGCCAGACGCCGGTAAAGGGAAGGTACTTAAATGAAATCGACCATAAGGAAAAACGCAAAGTGGCTATTATTGGCACCAAGGTCGCCGAAGGTCTGTTCGGCGACGAAGACCCTGTCAATAAAATGATTGATGTAAAAGGGATTATGTACAAGGTGGTAGGGGTGTACGATGAGAAAGGAAAAAATGAAAGCGAAGTCATGCGGATATTTATTCCTTTATCGGTGGCCCAGCTTACCTACGGCGCCACCACCCGCGTCCATAACATTATGCTTACTACGGGCGATGCAAGTGTGGCCGAATCGAATGAAATGAAGCAGGATATTATTAACCTGATGTCGCAGCGGCACACTTTCGATCCTGCCGATACGCGGGCGGTATTTATCTGGAACAATGTAGAGGAATTCCAGAAATTCCTTAGCCTGTTTAACGGAATCAAGATTTTCCTCTGGATTGTAGGCCTGGGTACCATCATTGCAGGTATTGTAGGCGTAAGCAACATTATGCTCATTGTAGTAAAAGAACGAACCCGGGAAATTGGTGTCCGCAAGGCCCTGGGTGCTACCCCCTGGTCTATTATCAGCTTATTTTTGCAGGAATCCATTGCAATCACCCTCCTGGCCGGCTATTTAGGTTTGCTGGCCGGTATCGGACTGATAGAATTAATTAGCTGGGCAATGATCAACTTCGAAGTAGAAGCTGAATTTTTCAGTAATCCGGAGGTGGATATAAAAACGGCAGTGGCGGCTACTTTGCTCCTGGTGTTTGCCGGTACCCTGGCCGGCTTTTTCCCGGCCCGAAAAGCAGCCAAAGTAAACCCCATTGTAGCCCTGAGAGATGAATAAAATAGTAGTCAGTAGTCAGTATTAAGAATGGATACTAAGTAATTCGACAGAAATAGTATAAACTTAATTTTGATGTGTCATCCTGAGGAACGCGGACGCCGCGCGGAAGGATCTTTCTTCGTTAGAAACATCTGGAAAGCATTATACTTGGAAAGATGCCTCCGTTGTCGGCATGACAAACAGTTTAATGTATTTATGTCTAAGCACTTAAAAACTGACTACTGCATACGCAATACTTAATACTTAATACTAACCGGTATGTTCGATTACGATAAATGGCAGGAAATACTGGCAACAGTAAAAAAGAATAAGCTCAGAACCTTTCTTACCATGTTCGGCGTATTCTGGGGCATATTTATGCTGATGCTGCTGCTGGGTTCCGGCAAAGGGCTGGAGAACGGCGTTACCAAAAATTTTGGTGGCTGGGCCACTAACAGCGGCTTTGTGTGGACCAATAGAACCACCATGGCCTACCAGGGAATGAAACCCGGCAGGTACATCCGCTTTACCAACGAGGACAAGGAGGCCATAGAACAGCAGGTAGAAGGACTAGGGGTAATATCGCCAAGGAACAACATAGGCGGTTGGCGCGGGGGTAACAACGTGAGCCGGAAAACAAAAACAGGCGCTTTTACCATTAATGGCGACTACCCTGAGTACCAGCAGGTACAAATTGTAAATGTTTATTCCGGCCGGCACATAAATGCCAAAGACATTGAAGATAAAAGGAAGATAGCCGTAATTGGTGAAAGTGTGGCAAAAATCCTTTTCGAAGAAGGAGAAGATCCGATTGGGGAGTATATTCTCATAAAGGGCGTTTTCTTCCAGGTGGTGGGCACTTTTAAATCATTAAGAGGAGGTGAGCAGGGCAACCGCGATACCCAAACAATTTATGTGCCCTTTACTACTTTTCAGCAGGCTTTTAACATTGGCAACAAAATTGGGTGGTTTGCTTTTACAGCCAAGCCGGGCGTAGAGGTATCCCTGGTAGAAGAAGAAATAAAAAGGGTGCTGAGAGAACGGCACAAAGTGCACCCTGAAGATGTAAATGCCCTTGGCTCGGAAAACCTCCAAAAAGAATTTGGCCAGATAAACGGCCTTTTTAATGGCATCAGCATTTTTGTTTGGATAGTGGGCACAGGCACCCTGCTTGCAGGGGTAATTGGCGTGAGCAACATTATGCTCATCATTGTAAAAGAACGAACCAAAGAAATTGGCGTGCGGAAAAGCGCTGGGAGCCACTCCCCTTTCCATTATCAGTCTTATTTTGCAGGAATCAATTGTTATAACGGCTTTTGCCGGCTATGCAGGCATCTTTTTCGGAACCTTAATTATAGAAACCATTGGCTACTTTATCCGGCAGCAGCCCGACGGCAGCATTGAAATGTTCGGGCCCCCGGAGGTAAGCTTTGGCATTGCCTTATCGGCGCTGCTTACCCTGGTGTTTTTTGGCGCACTGGCAGGTTTGGTTCCTGCCCAAAAAGCAGCCAAAATTAGCCCGATTGAAGCCATTAGAATAGATTAACTAAACAGACTCAACCGATTAAAAAGCATAAAATGAAAAAGATTATTACCATTGTTATTGTTACCATTTTAGTGGCAAGCTTTATTGGAACAGGCTTTTTTCTGTACCAGAAATCTGCAGAGGCTCCCGTGGTTTATGAAACAGATTCCTTGTTTGTCGCCGATATTGTAAAGAAAACCGTCGCCACAGGTTCTATTGTGCCCCGCAAAGAAATAGCGCTCAAATCGCAGGTTTCCGGCGTGGTAGAAACCATCTATGTGCAGGCAGGCGAAGTGGTTAAAGAAGGCCAGCTGATTGCTAAAATAAAAATCATCCCTAATGTAGTGGCCCTTAACAATGCAGAAGCCAGTGTTAAAAATGCCGTTATCAATTTTAAAAATGCCGAGAACGAGCTGGCCCGCCAAAAGGCGCTGTACGATCAACAGGTAGTTTCAGAGCAGGAATACAACCGGGTGCTGCTCGATTTTAAACTGGCCGAACAAACGTTGGATGCCGCCGAAAACAACCTCGAGCTCGTAAAAGAAGGCGCTTCTAAAAAATCAAGCACCGTATCGAACCAGGTGCGCTCTACTGCCGAAGGTATGGTACTGGACGTACCGGTAAAAGAAGGCACCTTTGTTATTGAAAGCAACACCTTTAACGAAGGCACTACCATTGCCTCTGTGGCCGATATGAACGAAATGATTTTTGAAGGCAAAGTAGACGAATCGGAAGTAGGCAAGCTGAAAGAAGGCATGGACCTGGCCCTGATTATCGGCGCCCTCGACACTGAGCAGTTTCAGGCAAAACTTGAGTTTATTTCTCCCAAAGGGGTTGCGGAAGAAGGGGCCATTCAATTTCCTATAAAAGCACAGGTAGCGTTACAGGAAAGCTCCTTTTAAGGGCCGGCTACAGTGCCAATGCCGACATAGTTCTTGATAAAAGAGATAGCGTACTGGTAATCAGGGAAAGCAACCTTATTTTTGAAGAAGATAAAGTGTTTGTAGAAATTCAGACTTCGCCACAGCAGTTTGAAAAGCGGGAAATCACCACAGGCCTTTCAGACGGCATCAACATAGAAGTGCTAAAAGGGCTGGACAAAAAAGATCTGGTTAAGAAAATTTAATTTCAGGCTTTTCAAAGAATTCCTGGCCCTGTTGGTTCACCCCAAACCGACAGGGCTATTTTTTTGTTTAGCAATAGAGCAAGCGGTAACGCCAGGGACTCTTACAGCGCGGGCCAGGAGATTTCTTTATAAATTTTAGCCGGTATTGCTTCATTCGCTAAATACCCATGAAGAAACTAAGAAACTATTCAATGGAAGGTGCCTCAAAGGTAGCAGATGAAGCCGCTGCCGCAATAGAGACCCTGCTCTGGCGGCAATCCAAAACCCATAACGTTCGCAATGTAGAAAGTAATCGTACCTACCGCACCAAGGACATTGATATTTTATGGGAAGTTAAGCTCGGTGATGGACACACAAAAACGGTTTCCATTGAAGTAAAAGGAGATCGCTGGTACAAAACAGGCAACTACTTTTTCGAAACCACCAGCAACGAAGGCAAAAATACCCCCGGCTGCTTTATGTATACCGAAGCCGATTTCGTGTATTACTATTTTGTAGAGGAAAAAGAGCTCCACATTTTGCCCATGCCCCTCACCCGCGAATGGTTTCTGCTGCACCAGTCCGAATTCAGGGAAAAGCGCACCTCCACGCCTATTGGCAATGGCAACAGCTATGTTACCGTAGGCAGGCTGGTGCCCCGGGAACGGGTAATGAAAGAAGTGGAAGGAGTAAAAGTAATTCACCTGCCTCCTGGTAAAGAAAGCAGGTGAAAAAAGACCACTGGCTTATATTATTTTTTACGCTTTCCTTCCATATAATCAAGCGTTAAGCCTGTAAGGGTTTGTACGCCAAGGGTAAGTCCGCTGTCGTCGATTACAAAGTCGGGCGTATGGTGAGGAGCCACTTCCGAAGGCTTTTTGCCTTTTTCCATGCCACCTACAAAAAGGTACAGGCCGGGAATTTGCTCCTGAAAAAAAGCAAAATCTTCTGCCCCCAGTACGGCATCCGACAGCCATACATTTTCCTTACCGGCAATGGCCTGCAGTGTGGGCAGCATTTGGCTGGTAAGGGCCGGGTCGTTGAAAGTAACAGGGGTTTGCGGGTCGAACTCCACCTCAGCCGTTGCTCCGGCACTTTCTGCTATTTTGGTAGCCGTGCGGCGAATCCGCTCAAAAATATCTTCCCGCATTTCAGGGTCCAGGGTACGGACCGTTCCTTCGAGCTCCACTTCTTCAGGAATAATGTTGTTGCGTACGCCCCCGTGTATCTGGCCAATGGTTACCACGGCAGCTTCTTTGGTAAGCTCTGTCTGGCGGCTTACAATGGTTTGGAGGCCGTTTATTATTTGGGCCGAAACTACAATCGGGTCAATTCCATTCCAGGGATAGGCACCGTGGGTCTGGCTGCCTTTTACTTTTATGCGTACAATATCCGCAGCGGCCATGGTGCCCCCCGGCTTGTACCTAAGCGTACCCACCGGGGTTTGTGAATTAATATGGAGGCCAAAAATTACTTCAGGCTTGGGCCCATTTTCCAGCACGCCTTCTTTTACCATTAAAGATGCGCCTCCCTCCTCACCTGCCGGGGCTCCTTCTTCGGCAGGCTGGAAAATAAATTTAACCGTCCCTTTCAGCTCCTCCTTCATGCTTGCCAGAATTTCGGCAGCTCCCAGCAACATGGCTATATGGGTATCGTGCCCGCAGGCATGCATTACACTTACTTCCTGGCCATTGTATATGCCGGTTTCTTTAGAAGCATAGGGCAAATCGGCCCGCTCCTTTACAGGCAGGGCATCAATGTCGGCCCGCAGCGCCACTACGGGTCCTGGCTTTCCTCCTTTAAGAATGCCCACCACTCCTGTTTTTGCAATACCGGTTTCTACCTCTATCCCCAATGCCTGCAGCTGTTCGGCAATTTTTGCAGCTGTTTTTACCTCCCGGTTGCTTAACTCAGGGTATTGGTGATAATACCGGCGGCATTCAACTACTTTGGGCGCTATCTTTTCAGCCATTTGATTGGCCCGCGCAATGAGTTTACTTTGCTGAGCCAGAACGGGTAAAGTCAGCAGGCTGAAACCTGTTCCAACCAAAAGTGCTTGTTTTAAAATATTTGACATTTGAATATAAATTGCTTGGGTACAAAATGAAAATTTACAAAATAATGTGAAATAGCTACACTTTTCCCGAAATTATTCCTGCTTTTTCTTATTGATTTTCCTCTAAAAGCCCTCCCTGTTTCTAATCCCCTCCTCTTTTACCAGCCCGTTTTTTTTCCGCCTCCAGACTAAAGCAGTGGAAGCGTTCTTTTTTTCAGAAACTGCCGGGGCCTTTGCTTCAATTTATACAGGATTTCAGGTTCAACAGGCTGCCAGAGAGTGGGATGGTCAACTCCTTTTTTTGAAGGAGATTTCCGGAACCTTAAGGCCGCACATTTACCTTTGAGCCTGTCTAAATTTAAGTTTGATTTCGAAAAGCCGGTATCCGTCATGGAATGATTGTGCGAAGTCAAAGCTATTTTTGAAAAGAATAGCAGCGCTATTGTTTTCAAAAATAGCTGAAGGATTCGTCCAAAATATGGGCTTGTAGTTCAAAATATAAATTTTTAGACAAGCTCTTATCTCGACTTTAGCCTTTTTTAAAACCAGAAAAAACGGCCTATATGGCTCATATGAAGGTTCTTTCTATTTATGTATGTCATGGAACTTACCTGACATGGAAAATTAAAATGGCGAAATAGCCTAAAATGCTCAGTAGCGCTGTTTCCAGTTTCTAAAAGTGCTAAAATCGAGCTTATAGTGTAGCCTTAACCGAAAAGGTTGTATACGCATAGAATCCAATGGAGCAATGAAATTGGGATTAGTTGAAAATTAATTATTAAGCCTGGCACTTAATCTTTTACAGGCTTTTTTCGTATATTCCCTTCCCGTTCCACTTAGAATACAACCTTTCATTTTAATTTAGAATCGATGAACCCGCTTTCTTTATCCAAAGAAAATGCCCAACTCAGTTATGATGAATTTACACCTGCTCCGGAAGCAGACCTCTGGACGGCCTACACCCCTGAGGAAACCGTTTTTAAGCTGTGGTCGCCTGTTGCCGAAGCCGTAATTTTAAAATTGTATGAAAAAGGAGATGGTGGCCATTGCCAGGAAACCATCAACTTGCAGAAAGCAGATCAGGGCCTTTGGAAGGTAAAAGTAAGCGAAGACCTGCAGGGGAGGTATTACACTTTCCAGGTGAAGATAAATGAGGTGTGGCTGGACGAAACACCAGGGATTTATGCCCGGGCAGTGGGTGTAAACGGAAAGCGCGCAATGGTGTTCGACTTGTCCTCCACCAATCCAGAAGGCTGGGAGCAGGACAAGGGCCCCGTATTGCAATCGCCAAATGAGGCTGTGCTTTATGAAGTTCACATCCGTGACCTCACCCAGCACCCAAATGCAGGAAACAGCACTCCGGGAAAATACCTGGGCCTTACCGAAGAAGGCACTACAAATAAGGAGGGTGTAGCCACCGGCCTTGACCATATTAAAGAGCTGGGCGTAACCCATGTTCACCTGCTCCCTGCTTTCGACCATCGCTCAATTGATGAAACCGCCCTGAATAAGGCCCAGTATAACTGGGGCTACGATCCGCAGAACTACAATGTGCCGGAAGGCTCCTACGCATCGGATCCCTATCGTGCCGAAGTGCGTATCCGGGAGTTTAAACAAATGGTAAAGCAGCTGCATAACCATGGCATAGGCGTGGTGCTGGACGTGGTTTATAATCACACCGGCTTAACAGAAAAGTCGAACTTTAACCTGGAAGTGCCCGGCTACTATTACCGCCATAGCCGGGACGGCGGGTGGTCAAATGCTTCTGGTTGTGGCAACGAAACGGCCAGCGAACGCAGCATGATGCGAAAGTTCATGATAGAGTCCTGCGCCTACTGGGCCAAAGAATATCACCTCGATGGGTTTCGCTTCGACCTGATGGCGATTCATGATATAGAAACCATGAACCTGCTGGCAGAGGAGCTGAAAAAGATTAACCCATCTATTCTGCTATATGGCGAAGGCTGGACTGCAGGCCCGAGTCCCCTGCCCGACAGCAGGAAAGCGCTGAAGGCAAATACAAATCAGCTAAACGGGATCGCCGCCTTTAGCGACGACCTCCGCGACGGCTTGAAAGGCTCTGTTTTTGAAGAAAAATCAAAAGGCTTTGTAAGCGGGGCGGCAGGCACCGAAGAGTCGATAAAATTTGGAATTACTGCCTGCACCAATCACCCGCAGCTCGATTTCCACAAAGTTAATTACTCCCGTGCTCCCTGGGCAAAGGAGCCCTGGCAGTCGGTGTCGTACGTATCCTGCCATGACAACCAAACGCTCTACGATAAACTGAAGATTTCCTGTAAGGAGGCTACTGAGGAGGAAATAACAAAAATGCACCTCCTGGCGAACGCCATTATACTAACTGCGCAGGGAATTCCTTTTTTGCATGCAGGCGTAGAAATGATGCGTACCAAAGGAGGGGAGCATAATACCTATAACCTGCCCGACGAGGTAAACCAGATTGACTGGCAATGGAAAACAGCCCATAAAACGGTATTTGAATATTATAAAAACCTGATTCAGCTGCGAAAATCACATCCTGCCTTCAGCATGCCTGCTTCGCAAATGCTAAATGCGCAGCTGGAGTTTGTGGCCACGGAAGCAGGCTTTATTGGCTACCAGCTGAAGAATCATGCAAACGGCGACCACTGGAAAAACATTCTGGTATACTACAATGCCCGTAAAACAGCAATTAACATAAAGCTAAATGGTGAGTGGTTCGTAGCTGCGGAGGGAGAAAGCATTTATATCCATGAGAATAGAGTGGTAAAAGAAAGCATAACAGCACCACCGCTTTCTATGCTCATGCTGTTTCATTCATAAATTTCTCTGCCATAGAAGAGTGGGTATTCTTCCTGAAAAAGTTTATGTTGAAGTGCAACTATCCATATAATGCCGGACGTTTTCAACTTAGGATTTGTAGCTCCAAAACTGTTATTAAACCCAATTTATGCCACATTTTTAGCCTGAGCTTGAGCAAGGTTCTTTTTTCGGCCTTATAAGCCGCCTTTGCTGGGCGTTTTCACCAGCCACACTATAGGACAAGCAGCATCCTAAGCGAAACAAAAAGCGGAATGAAGCACAAGTAGAATTAGCAAACCTGCTGATTTCTTAAACAGGCCAAAACATTTTATCCCCATTTATAGCCAAAAGCCCTCCCCTCCTCCGGGCGGGCTTCTTTTTTAAAATTACCCAACAGCCAATTACGGGAGTGTAACTTTATTATAGATTAACCGTTAAGCTAATGGACGCCAACTTATTTTTTAATGAGCCTTAAATCCTACTTTTTGGTCCTCATGCTTTGGATTTTGCCCTTCTCCTCCTCTTTCGGGCAAATAATCGCCGATTTTACTTTCGACGACAACTCCAATGCACCTGCCTCGCTAAAAAAAAATGCAGCTGGCATCGATGCCGTAAACATTAACCCCAATGCCCGTTCAGATGGAGAAGGTGTTTTCACCCTGGTGGACGCAGCTCATCCCGAGCGGGAACAAAACCTGGACCTTGCTATTCCTGAAAACCTGTTTAACCAAACCGAGAGTATATACATGGAGTGGGATTTCCGCTCGCAGGAAACCTTTGCCTGGCTTTTCTTTTCCGGTTATTCCTTTGGCCTGGACCTTTTTCGCTTTGCCCACGCAAGCTCTCCCGACCAGCCCGAACAGCAGGGTTTTCATGTTCGCTATGCCACCAAAGCCGATACGGGCACCCTTATTTCATCGGGCTATGTTGGAGAAGCCCTTGCTCCGGGCGAACGGGCCATTATTGCTTTTATGTATGACAAAGAAAGTGGCACTGCTTACATTTTCAAAAACGGCCAGGAAATATGGCAAACCCCCGATGCCCAAAAAACTCCCGGCTACGCCTTCCACTGGCAGTCGGCGGATGGCAACTTCTTTATTGGATCGGCCATGAACGGAGGAGGCCTCAACACCCCATTCTTATACCGCTTTCGCGCGTTTGAAGAACTCTGTGCCGGAAGCCTTCCTCCTACAACAAAAGGAGATACTCTATGTGGCCCTGGCCCTGTCCTTCTTTCGGCCAGTGGCGGAGAAGAAGGACAATTTCGCTGGTACAAAGCGGATGGAGAAAACTTTATTCCTATTGCCAATGAACGGGACAATACCTATAAAACCGAAACCCTCTATGCATCTGAAACCTTTTACGTGTCGGTAATTACCGGCGAATGCGAAAGCCCACTGGTTCCGGTAGAGGCAATCGTGCTTACGCAACCCGCACTGCCTGAGGTTAATTTAATCCAGGCCTGTGGCCCCGGCGAGGTAAGCGTTCACATCCGCAATAAAAAGGAAGGCAATACCTATCGCTGGTACCTGCCTAAAGGAGCTGACGCCTTTTACCAGGGCGATTCTCTTTCTTTGCAGCTAACAGGCGATACCCTCATTTATGTAGATGCGTATAACGGCAGTTGCGCAAGTGAAAAAGTGCCGGTGGATATTCAAATAAAAGAGTTGCCTGTAGTTAATGCAGGCTTAGACCGGCGGATATTGAAAGGAGAATCCATTGAACTTGCTGCCACAGGTGCATTTGCCAGCTGTCGCTGGGAACCTCATAATAGCCTGGAGTTTCCAGACTCTCCGAACCCGCGCGTAAGTCCGCAGGCTACCCATTCTTATATTGTTACCGCTACCAGTGCAGAAGGCTGCCAGCTAAGCGATACGGTGGTGGTATTTGTGCTGGATAAATTTCCTGTCCCAAATGCCTTTTCTCCAAATAGCGATGGCATGAACGATGCCTGGGAAATTCCTACAATTGAGAACTACCCCGATTGTGTGGTGGCAGTTTATAATAAGTGGGGCAATGAGGTTTTTTATTCTAAGGGCTACCAGTCTCCCTGGGATGGCACCTTCAAGGGTAAAGCCCTGCCTGCCGGCACTTATTATTTTACGCTCAGGCTTGGCAGTAAGCGGAATCCAGTCAAGGGGTCGCTCCTGATTATCCACTGAACCCTGCCTTTTGCCGGTTCATTCCGGGAAAATAAAATTGTGTTCCTCCTTATGTGGCAGGCGATACGCTGCTAACAGAAGAGCCATTCCCTATGCCACATTTTCAACCTGTAGCTAATTTATTGCTCTATAATACAACGCCTCTCACACGAAATTAACTTTCCGGTATTGCGTCCAATCATCCTCTTTTCAGAAATGCAGCGCTCCCCATTTTGGTAATTTAATTTCGTTTTTAATGGCATAAAAGTTTACAAACTGGCAATTATCGCCCCCTTTTAGTAGATTCAGGAATCCGCAATTTTAAAGAAAGATAAATGAAAAAACTGTTACTTGCTGCCCTGGCAGGAGCACTGGCCTTCCCCGGTTGGGCACAGGCACAGGGAACCCGCCTGCTCCGGGAGCCTACCATCAGTAAAAATCATATCGCTTTTGTGTATGCCAACGACCTGTGGGTGGTTGACCGAAAAGGAGCTGATAACAAGCTGGGGCAGGCCCGCCGCCTGACTTCCAACGAAGGAGCCGAAACCAGCCCGCACTTTTCTCCCGATGGGGAGTGGATTGCGTTTACCGGCCAATACGATGGCAATACAGATGTTTACCTGATACCGGCCAAAGGAGGGCAGCCCAAACGCCTTACCTGGCACCCTGGAAATGATGAAGTAAGCGGCTGGGCGCCAGATGGCAAATCCGTTCTATTTGTATCCGGACGGGAAGGCCACCCTACCGCATCCACAAAAATATTTAAGATTGCTACCAGTGGAGGAATGCCCGAAGCACTGGCCATTCCAAGGGCAGCCAATGGCTCCCTTTCGCCGGACGGAAATTTTATGGCTTACCAGCCTATTTCGTTCTGGGACCCGGAGTGGAGAAACTACCGTGGCGGCCAGGCACAGCCAATATGGATTGTAAATATGCAGGACTATTCCCTCACCCAAACCCCGCAGCCGGACAATGAACGCCATACCAAGCCGGTTTGGATGGGAGAAGAAATATTCTTCCTGTCGGAAAGAGACTATGCTAATAACATATGGTCGTACAACCCAAACACAGGAAACATTCAGCAGCGTACTTTTCACAAGCAATTCGATGCTAAAAACCTCGATGCCGGTGATAATACAATTGTTTATGAACAAGGCGGTTACCTGCACCTTTTAAAACCCGCGAGCAACGAAAGTCAGCAACTGGAAATTGAGGTGGCCGGCGATTTCCACTGGGCAAGACCACGCTGGGTAGAGGTCCCCGCCGACCGGCTTACCAACGCCTCCCTAAGCCCCAATGGCAACAGGGCCCTGTTCGAATACCGCGGCGAAATTTTTACCGTACCTAAAGAAGAAGGAGACTGGCGCAACATTTCCCGCTCCTCGAATGCTGCCGACCGCTTCCCTACCTGGTCACCCGATGGCACCCAAATTGCCTGGTTCTCTGATGCCAGCGGGGAATACAAGCTCATGATCGGCGACCAAAAGGGTCTTGGGCAGGTGCGGGAAATAAGCATTCCAAATCCAACCTTTTTCTTCAGGCCCGAATGGTCGCCGAATGGTAAATACATTGCCTTTACCGATACCGACTATACCCTATGGTATGTGCAGGTAGCCTCCGGAGAAGTAAAAAAAGCCGATGTAGACAATTATGCGCACCCCAACCGGACGCTTAACCCGGTATGGTCGCCCGACAGCCGCTGGATTGCCTATGTAAGGCTGCTCGACAACCAGTTTAAGGCAGTAAAAGTCCACAATGTAGAAACCGGCGAAAACCTGCAGTTAACCGACAGAATGGCCGACGCCATTTCTCCTGTGTGGGATGAGAGCGGAAAATACCTTTACTTTCTGGCCAGCACCAACTTTGCGCTCAGCACCGGCTGGCTCGACATGAGCAGCTACGACCGGCCGGTAACCCGCCACCTGTACACGATGGTGCTCTCTAAAGAGGAGGCCTCTCCCCTGCTTCCGCGCAGCGACGAGGGCATTGTAGAAAAAGATGCAGGGGAAGAAGGAAATAATAAAAACAGCAAAGACAAAGAGAAAGATAAAGATAAAAAAGAAGCAGTTGCCAAAGTAAAAATAGACATGGAAGGGCTTAGCAGCCGCATTCTTCCTCTGGAGGTACCGGAGCGAAATTATGTTGCCCTACTTGCAGGCCCGAAAGGGCAGGTGTTTTACATGGAGGAAGTGCCAAATCAAAAAGGATTTAGCCTTCACCGCTACAGCCTTGAAGAACGGGAAGCGAAGGAGTTTCTGAGCCAGGTAAACGAAGCAGCCGTTTCGGCCGATCGCCAGAGCCTGCTTTACCGTAGCAGGGAAAACTGGGCCATCGTTGGCACCACCAACGGAGCGCCTAAAGGGGGAGAGGATTTAAAAACGCTTAAAGTGGGCGACCTGAAGTTAAAAGTAAACCCGGCCGAAGAATGGGAGCAGATTTTCAGGGAAGGCTGGCGCTACCAACGCGATTTCCTGTATGTTAACAATGTACATGGAGCTCCCTGGGAAAAAATTTATACCTGGTACCAGCCCTGGGTACAGCATGTACGCCACCGTTCCGACCTAAATTACATAGTAGATATTATTGGCGGAGAGGTAGCCGTGGGCCACTCTTATACCTATGGTGGCGACTTTCCGGACGTTGAACAGGTATCTATCGGGCTGTTAGGGGCGGATTATGCAAAAGAGGGGGACTACTACCGTATCAGCAAAATTTATAATGGAGAGAGCTGGAATCCTGATTTAAAAGCCCCTCTTCGGGCCCCCGGCCTGGGCATTCAGGAGGGCGATTACCTCCTGGCGGTAAATGGAGAAACGGTAATGGCTGATGAGAATCTATATAAGTATTTCGAAGCCACTGCCGAGCGACAAACGGTGCTGCGGGTAAACAACAAGCCCACTACCGAAGGCTCCAGGCTGGTTACGGTAGTTCCGGTGCCGAGCGAAAACGATTTAAGGCGCATGGCCTGGGTGGAGAACAATCGCCGGAAAGTAGATGAACTGTCTAACGGAAAGCTGGCGTATGTTTACCTGCCCAACACGGCCGAACCGGGTTATACCTTCTTTAACCGCTATTACTTTGCCCAGCAGGATAAAAAAGGGGCTATAATTGACGAAAGGAACAATGGCGGCGGAGCGGCAGCAGACTATATGGTAGACATTATGTCGCGGGAGCTTCATGGGTACTTTAACAGTAAAGTTGAAGGGAACAAGCCTTTTACGACACCTATGGCAGGCATTTGGGGTCCTAAAGTGATGATTATTAACGAACGGGCCGGCTCAGGAGGCGACCTTTTGCCTTACCTGTTCCGCAAGATGGAAATTGGCCCGCTCGTAGGCACCAAAACCTGGGGCGGCCTGGTAGGCACCTGGGATACTCCTGCATTTATCGATGGGGGCCGCATGGTAGCTCCCCGCGGTGGCTTTTTTGATGTTAACGGAGAATGGGCCGTGGAAGGAAAAGGCATTGCTCCCGATATTGAAGTAATGAACAAACCAGCAGCTGTTATTGCCGGTGGCGATCCGCAGCTGGAGCAGGCCGTAGAAACTGCTTTAAAGCTCCTGGAAACCCAGGAAGTTCAGCTAAAAGAAGAGCCGGCCGCTCCTCTGCGCTGGCTGCGCCCGGAAGGATGGGAAGAGGAAGCTGCAGAAAACCAGCAATAAAAAAGAGCCACCTTCGGGTGGCTTTTTTTACTTTTCCCGTTTCCAGCACCTAAAAACCTTATTAAAAACGGCTAATACTCTTCCATTTTATTTTTATGAATAATAAGCTGAGCAAAGAAGGATTTTAACGCGCATGCGAACCCTTTTAACTTTCCTCCCTAATTTTTACTTTATACATTTTAATTTGGCGAAGCATTAGGTAAGTTTTAGAACAATTGCTTCTTCTGCCGCAAGCTCCAGCGTACCCTCAACAATTTTTCCATCTTCCATTCCGGCAGTAGAAGCAATAAGTACTCCGCGGAATTCAAAGTCAGGCGCATAAGTAGTAGGTTCGCTGCCAAAGTTAAGGGCCACCAGTACTTCCTCCTGCTCCCATTTTCGCTTAAAAACCATGAGCTGATTGTGGAGCCCAAGAGGAACAAAATCGCCCAGCTGCAGGGCCTTGCTTTGCTGCCTGACAGAAATAAGCTGCTTATAAAGGCGCAGCATCGACCCTTTATCTTCTTGCTGTCGCTCTACATTCCGGCTTTGGTAATCCGGCGCCAGGGGCAGCCAGGGCTCCACCTTCGAGAAGCCGGCATATTCGCCGGAATTCCACTGCATTGGGGTACGCTCCGGGTCGCGGCTGTACCCTGGCATTGTTTTTTCTTTCGGGTCCTGTATCCGTTCAGCCGGAACTTCCACATCTTCCATGCCCAGCTCATCGCCATAGTACATGGTGGGGGTACCACGGAGGCTAAGCAGCAAAACGGCTGCCAGCCGGGCCTGCCGCTCCCCTATCCTGCTGGCAATGCGCGATTTGTCGTGGTTACCCAACACCCAGTTGGGCCAGCCCTCCGGAGGCAGGCTGCCTTCGTAGTCGTTAATTAAAGCATAAATACTTTCTGCATTCCAGTCCACCTTAATGAGCTGGAAGTTAAATGGCAGGTGCACGCCGGCCCCATCTTTCCCGTAATAGGTAACCAGTTTATCGAGAGGAAGATAGATTTCCCCTATCAGCAGGCGTTCACCGTAATTATCCATCAGCTGCCGCATTTCGGCAATAATATCATGAACCAGGGGCTGGTCTTCTGAATAGGCGGTGATATTGCGGGTGTAGTCGGGTTTTCCTTCTTTAAAGTCAGGATTTGGCGGGTTGTCCCGGAATAAGTCATCCTTCACCATGTGCCAGATAACATCTACCCTAAAGCCATCGACTCCCTTATCGAGCCAGAATTTCATTACATCGAACATGGCCTCTTTTACCTCCGGATTGCGCCAGTTCAAATCAGGCTGTTCTTTCAGGAAGGCATGGTAGTAATACTGGCCTGAATGTTCATCGTATTCCCAGCCGGAACCGCCAAACACACTTTGCCAGTTGGTGGGCGGTCCGCCATCAGCCTTAGGGTCTTTCCATATATACCAGTCTCTTTTCGGACTTTCCTTGGACCTCCTCGATTCCTGAAACCATGGATGTTGGTAAGAGGTGTGATTCGGCACCAGGTCGAGAATGAGCTTAAGCCCTTTTTCGTGGGTTTTCTCAAGCAACTCATCAAAGTCCTTCATATAACCGAAAACCGGTTCAATGCCTGTGTAGTTGGTAATATCATATCCAAAATCATCCATAGGCGAAGGGTAAAAAGGCGATACCCATACTGCGCTTACTCCCAGCCACTTCAGGTAGTCGAGCTTGTCGATTATCCCCTGCAAATCGCCCGTACCATCTCCATTGGCATCTTTAAAAGAGCGCGGATATACCTGGTAAACAATTCCACTTTGCCACCACTTAAAAGATTCTGCTGTTTGCGCCATACCGGTTACTAGTGTTCTTCCAATGTCATTTTTATGAATAATTTGCTAAGCACAAAAGGATTTTGACGCTCATGCAAGCCATTTATATTTTCTAATTTTTAATTTGGCGAAGTACTAGTTAACTCTGCCCTGGAACCAGCGGTACCCTAAAGGATTTACTTTAAATCGCCGCTCTCCCTCAAGCAACTCATAGTTGGCATCGCCGAAAACATCGACCAGCCTTTTTACTTTATGAATTCCCAGGTCAATTTCCACCACTGCTTCCTTTTCTGTAAGATTATGAACAGCCACGGCAATTTCATTGCCCAATCTGCTGCAATGGCATAATACTCCCGGATGATCGGTTTCAATTACCACAAATTCTCCCCGGCCAAACTCCATACATTTTGTACGCATTCGAATGAGTTTCATCATCCAGTTAAGAAAGCTGTCATTATTTTTAAACTGCTCTTCTACATTTACCTTATCCTTTCCATAGGCTCCTTCCTCTATCACCGGCTTAACCAGCTGCTCTTTTGGGACAGATGAAAAACCTGCATTGGGCTCTTTTGACCACTGCATAACGGTACGTACGCTCTTTCTCCCGTTAAGCGAGAGGTCGTCGCCCATGCCTATTTCATCGCCGTAGCGAATAACAGGTGAACCCGGCAGGGAAAATAAAAGACTGTAAGCCAGCTCCATTTTGTGCCGATCATTTCCCAGCATAGGTGCCAGGCGCCTGCGAACTCCCCTGCCAAAAATCTGCATATTATCATCCGGGGCAAAAGCTTTAAACACCGTTTGCCTTTCTTCTTCGGTCAGCCGCTCCAGGTCAAGCTCATCATGGTTGCGCAAAAAATTGGCATACTGCTGAAAGTCGTTGGTGCGCGGCAGCTTATTGAGGGCATATTCAATCGGATCTTTCTTCTGCTCTGCCATGGCCAAAAAGATGTAGTTGGCGGAGTAGAAATTCAGGAGCATCTGAAATTTATCTTCATGGCCAAAAAAGTCTTTGTACTTTTCAGGTGCCACATCTGTTTCGCCCAACAAAGCGGCCTCGCAGCTCACTTCTTCTGCATACTGCCGGAACTCCCTTACAATTGCCTCGGGATCATCAATCTTATTGGTCCCCTTGCTGCGGATAATATGCGATAGGGCATCTATGCGGAAGCCGGAAACACCTAAGCGCAGCCAGTAGTGCATAATTCTCCGCACTTCATTCCGAACATCCGGATTTGCATAATTGAGGTCCGGCTGAAAGTCGTAAAAGGTGTGGTAGTAGTAGGCCTCTGCCTCTTCGTCGTATTTCCAGTTGCCTTGCTGCTGTTTCCCAAAAATGATTTTTGCATCTTCATTATCAGGCTTCTCTTTCGACCAGATATAATAATCGCGGTATTTGGAATCAGGATTTTTTCGTGCTTCCTGAAACCAGGGGTGCTGACTGGAGGTGTGGTTAAGGGGAAGATCCAGCAGGATGCGCAGATTATGCTCGCCGGCCAGGCTCATAAAATCCATGAGGTCGCCCATTGTACCCAGGCGATCATCAACAGAATAATAATCCACTACATCATAGCCATTATCCTGAAAAGTGGTTTTAAAAATAGGGAGTAGCCAAATAGTTTTTATCCCTATGGAAGCGATGTATTCCAGGCGATCTCTCAATCCAATAAAATCGCCATTGCCATCCCCATTATTATCCTGAAAAGCATCTACATTTAAGGAGTAGATAACCGTATTTTTAAACCAATATCGCATAAGGGCCGAAATATTTTAAACTGTTTTTTTATAACAACCATGCCGGGACACAAAATTGTTTAAAAACCAGCCGCCCTTACTACCTTTGGCAGGAAGCACTACTTTATAATTCCTCGGGTTATGCCATAAGCAACCAACTCGTTGGTGGATTTTGCTTCCAGCTTATGCAACATATTTTTTCGATGGGTACGAACGGTATGTAAGCTAATAAAAAGTTTTTTTCCAATTTCTTCGCTATTCATTCCTTCCGCCAGCAAAGACATTACTTCTTTTTCCCTCGGGCTCAGCGAAACCTCTATTTTCGGCTCAGGGTATTCCTTTGAGTATAAGGTTTGATAGGTTTTGTCAGGGAGCAGCTTTTTTACCAGGGTATGTATGCTAAAAGGATGAACCATTGGAAGCTCATAGATATGGACCAGCATAAGTTGGTGATTACCTTTTTCATCTGCCTTCATCACCCCTATCTGCTCCATCAGGTGCACATAATGCCCGTTTTTGTGGCGGAACCGATAGTTATTTTGAAATAAAATATTTTTTTGCTCCTCAAAAGGGTAACTGCTCAATATTTCCTGAAAATGAGGGTAAACTTCTTTAACAATATGTTCCGCATCTTCCGGGTGGATGTTTTCTACCTGAAACTTCATTCCTTCCCGGGCAACCAATTCGTTGTCGTAACCCGTAAGCAAAAACTGGCCCTTCCCTACATAATCGTACTGGTAGGTATTAAAATTAGCCACCAGGTAAAAGCGCGGCGAGGGAGGAATCGTTTCGTCCAGTCTTTTGAAATTTTCCAGATGTGGCGCAATATCCTCATAAGCCAGGCCTGCAGTATTGTACCAGTTTTTACGATGGAATTCTATTAAAGACTTTTTGCTCATGTTCCAGGTTGTATTCTTCTTTTGAAAGATAGAAAAGTCTTTAAACTATTTAAAGCTAATACTTTTGTTTTTGATAATAATATTTAAAATTTTTAAATATAATATCCTATTTGCCTCCGTTTTTTCATCTCAAAACGGGGAGGGGATCTCTTTATCGCACCTGCTCCTGCAGGTTTAATACCCAATAGTTCAAAGTCCCTTCCATAGGTGAGCTCTAAATTTGGCGGTGATAACACCACCAAAAGCGTCCCGGTATTTCATATGGAAGGAGGTTCAAGCTATTTGGTACAAATCATTTTAATAGGTGCGCCTGCATTTACAGAAAGGATAAATGCAGGCTTGCTGTAAAAAAACTTGATTAAAGGTTCTTTATGATTTTACTTGCTTAATAAGCACAAGGCCAGGTTTAATACTGGTTTGGCTCACCAAAGTCACGCGTTAGGCTTGACTAAACACGCGCCAGATTCCAGCTGGTGAATAGGACCAGGTACTTTCATAAAGCACCAAAATAAAAGAGCCGGTTGAGTTTTCAACCGGCTCATGTCTATGAATTAAAATTAGCTGATCTTTTTCTAGAATTCCATGTCTTCCCCTCCGCCATCATTCTGGCGCTGTTCCCTGCGCTCACCGCGCTTACTGCTTCTTCTTAGCTGGTAAGTAAACCCAAGGGTAAAAGTTCTGGGTCGCCACTGGAACTCGCTTTCGCTTGTAAAATTTTCGCCATAGGTAATAGAGCGCCACTTTCTGGAATTAAACAGGTCGCTTACGCTCAGGGTAAGATTTCCTTTTTTACCAAATAGGTCTTTGCTAATACCAGCGTCGGCTATATAGAGTGCCTTGCTGCGCCCTTGCGGGCGTTTCATTGGTGCACGGTAAAAGAAGGTGGTTTGCGCACTTAAACCTTCCTTAAGCTTAAACTGCATGTTATTGCGGGCATTCCAGGTATAGGTATCGCTATTCAGGTTCAGCTGCGAAACGCCTTCCAGGCTACCCCCTGCTATTATTTGCCGGTAGAAATTGAAGTTCGTATTGGTGGACCACCATTTGGCGATATCGGCATTAAGCACAAATTCCAGCCCATAAGAGTTTTCTGTTGACAGGTTCATGGGCATGGTAACCTGTACCTGTTCCCCCTCCGAAATAATGGTTCTGGTAACCCGTTGCATTACATCGGTGGTGTGGCGGTAGTATACACTGCTGGTAAGGGAGGCAAAAGACAGATGTTGCAAATAACCCAGCTCAACAGAATTTGTAAACTCAGGGTTTAGTTTAGGGTTTCCTGTGCGGATGTTAAATTTATCTTCCTGGCTGAGGAAGGGGTTTAACCACCGGCCTCCGGGGCGGCGGATCCTGCGACTATAGCTCCACTCCAGCGACTTTTCCTTGGAGATTTCGTAGGTGAGGTGCAAAGTAGGGAACCAGCTGGGATAGCTTCTCGGATATACATCTCCGGTTTGCAGCAGTTCAGAATTAATATCGCTGTACTCAAATCTTAAACCTGCCTGGTAGGAGAGCTTGCCGGGTTTATCGCCCAGAATTGCATAGGCTGCATACACATTTTCGGAATAAATAAAATTATTTGTAAGGCTGTCAAGTTCAATCCATTGACCACCCTGCTCCCGGGTAACCAGGTAATCATTTGTGTTCCTGCCCCAATTGGCGCGAACACCGGCTTCCCACCTTCCATCTTCGCTAAAAGGATGGGTATAGTCCATTTGAAAGAGGTAATTTTCTGAGCCTTCGTCGTTAAGCGTACGCTGCTGCAACAAACCATCTGTAAGCGCTTCTCTAATGGCCGATTCTTCTCTCTCCGTACTGCTTCGGGCCTGAAAATTAGCGGTAAGCAACTGGCCTTTGCGCTCAAAAGTACGGCGGTAGTTAATGTCGGCCTCCATGGTTGGTTCGGTTTCTTCCTCAAAAGAATTACGAACGCTTGAGCCAATTAACGCTTTTTGGGTATTATAATTTAAATAAGAAACAGTTCCATCGGTTTCACTGGTCGACATACGGTAAAGAAAAGCAGCGCTCAGGGTATTTTGCTCATCCAGGAAAAAGTCAGAGCCAAAGCGAATGTTATTGGAGATACCCTGGCGGTTATGGATGCGTTCTGAATTCCGGTATTTAACAGGGTTTTCATCACTTACATTATCGTAAATAAAGTCTGTGCCTCCTTTGCCGGTAAAGTCGTAGTAGCGAATCCCATAATTGGCAAAAAGGTTATACCAGCCCTTGCGGTAGTTCAGGTTTATCGATGCGCCCCTATTGGCCGGGTAGCCTACATTGCCACTGAAAGATCCGTTAAAGCCATCTCTTCTTTCTTTCTTTAAAATAATGTTGATGATACCGGCCACCCCTTCGGCCTGGTACCGGGCCGATGGGTTGGTTACGACTTCTACCCGCTCAATCATGTCGGCAGGCAGGGTACGCAGGGCATCGGCGCCGCTAATGCCTACCAGGCCTGAAGGTTTGCCATCGATGAGAATCTGTACGTTCTCGCTGCCCCGCAGCGAAACATTTCCTTCAACATCTACCGTTACGGAAGGGATGTTATCGAGAATGTCGCTGGCAGAGCCTCCAACACGGGCGAGCGATTCTCCTACATTAAACACTCTTTTATCGAGCGCCAGTTGCACCTGGTCTTTTTCGGCCACTACTTCCACCTCATTGAGTTGCTGGGAATCGGGGGCAAGTTCCAGGCTCCCTAAGTTTACCTGTGGGTTGGCAGCAGTAAGTTCAATATTATTTTCGTAGGCATTGCCATACGAGAGAAACTGCAGGCGGGCATAGTAGCGGCCTAGCGGCACGGTAACACTAAAAGCGCCCTTGGTATTGGTGGTGGCACCATTTGCCAGGGAAGAGTCTGCTACATTAAAAATAGAAATAGTCGCATATTCTAAGGGTGCGCCTGTTTCAGCATCTACAATCCTGCCGTTAATCACGCCTCCTCCTGCATTTTGGGCACTGGCTTCACCCAGGCACAGGCCCAGCAAAATAAACAGGCCGGCCAAGTTCTTCATCAAATTCATCACTTTTTCCATGCCGCAAAGGTAGCCCGTAAATCTGATTTAAACTTGACAGGAATTTGAAGAAATCTTGAAGTTTAAAACCATATGCTCACCAGGTGCCGCTCCCCGCTATTTTCGTAGGTGATACTCAACTGGCTCTGCTCACATATCCGCTTTACAATGGCCAGTCCCAGTCCAATGGAGTTACTTTTTGTGCTTCCCTTCCTGAACCGCTCGAACATAATATGAGCTTTTTCCTGCAGTGGCTCTCCGGAATTTTCAATTCTAAGCACATCTTTTTTGAGCTCCACCCGAATATAGCCCTCGGGCAGGTTATGACGAATGGCATTGCTTATCAGGTTGGTGAGCAGAATATCGGCCAGCACCGGATGAATTTTGATTTTTACATCGGGAGCAATTTCCTGCTCCAGGCGAATGGATTTAAGCTCCAGCAGTTCCTGAAAAGCAAACAGGGAGTCCTGCAGCATCTGGCTTACATCTACAGGGGCTGGCGCAACAAATTCTCTGTTTTCGATTTTAGTGAGCAGGCCCAGCGACTGCCCCATTTTTGACAGCTTATCCAGCGCCTGCTGGCAGCTTGCAAGCAAACGAACCTGCTCGTTGGTTAGTGGCGTCTCAAACAGGAGTTCCATCTTGCCCCGAATAATTGCCACCGGGGTTTGCAGCTCGTGGGAGGCATTTTCGGTAAACTCTTTCAGCGACTGGTAGTCATTCTGGGCCTTGTGTATCATATCGGCCAAAAAGGTATTCAGCTGCCGGAACTCACTGGTTCGGGTTTCCGGGAGCACGACCGCTTCCTGCCTTTTTAGCTGAAAGGTTTGAATTACCGCCAGGGTTTTGTTAAAAGGTGCCAGGAGGGTGCGCGATACCAGCAGGCTTAACAGAGCAGTTACGGCTAATAAAATCAGCAGCGTCCATTTCATGGAGGTAAGTACCGCATCGGTGATATCGTCCGACTCTACCAGGCCATAATAAGCCGAAAGGTAATAGTGTGTATTATTTATTTTGCGGGAGGTAAAGACTTTTACCTGCTTTTCTTCCCTCTGCAAATACTCATGGTAGGCCAAGGTATCCGATATGGTCAATTCAATCTCCGGCAGGTCCATTGCCAGTTCCCGGACCTCTATGTTCCTGCGCCGCAGCCTTTCAGGCGAAGTCCCTTTTCCAGCCGCACAATCGCCCTGCTAAGGCGCTCCCTGAGCATTAGAGCTTCTTCAAAATCAATTTCGGCCCTGAAAACAAAAAACGGATAAACCCGCTAATCGGCAATACAAGAAAGGTAAAGTCAAGGTACCAAAGGGTAAATTTATGGACCAGCTTCATTCTTAATCTTTGTTGCATTAAATTTATAGCCAATGCCATACACGGTTTCAATATAATCTTTACCCCCGGCCTGCATATTTTCTTCCGAAGGTTCTTTACATGCTGATAAACAAAATCGAAGTTGAGCAGATTTTCGGTATAATCGCCCCATAAATGCTCTGCCATGGACTGACGGGTAATAACCCTGCTCTTATTGGTCAGGAAATAAAGCAACAGGGCATATTCTTTCTTTGTAAGGTCCACGCGGCTGCCGTTTACTTTTACTTCCATTTTTCGGTATGGATAGTTATTTCCTTAAAGGAAACCGCACTGTCCCCTTCCAGCTGCTTGCGCCGGTAAATAGCCCGGAGGCGGGCATTCAGCTCCGGCAGGTGAAAAGGCTTTGTCAGGTAATCATCGGCGCCCAGCTCCAGGCCGTTTACCTTATCGTCGAGCGCATTTTTGGCCGATACAATGAGCACACCACTTTTCAGCTTCTGCGATTTTATAAACTCCAGAAGCTGAAGCCCGTTGCCGTCGGGCAGCATAATATCGAGCACCACACTGTCGTAAGCAAAGGTAGATAGCTTGTCTATGGCTTCTTTATAGTTTGCCGCCAGCTCACTAACATAGCCCTCCCGCTGGAGATAGTCCGCCATGTTCTGTGCAAGCTCCTCATTATCTTCTACAACCAGAATCTTCATATTTTTCAAGTATACAACTCTATTCTGAAGAAAATTTGAAGTGCGGATAAGAAGCCTTTGAAAAAGCTTTAAAACAAAAAAGGCAGGAGTTTCCCCTGCCTTTTATTCAGTATTTCTGAAGCAATTAACTCTTGTAGCTAATTAAAATTTCTTTTGTTTTATCTTCTCCATCCCCTCCAAGGTAATTAATCAAATATTTCGGATTTGCTCTTTGTAGATAAAGTGGTTTGTTTTTCCTTCATCTGTCTGCCAGTTTTCTCCCGGCCGTACATCAAAATGCACATCGTTATCTGTAAAAAAGGATACAGCTGCTTTCTTTGTTTAACCATTAATATTAAGCGATAGACCATGCTATGGGTTACCAGGTTCTATATCTTACTTTTCAGTAAAGCATTCATCTTATTACCATAGATTTGTGGCGCTATCTGCATGGCCTGCAGCTGCCCTCCTTCATGTATCCAGAACTCTTTTGGCACTGTAGCCTTTTCAAACAGAACCTCTGCCCCTTCAGGCGGCTACTTTACGTAAAGTTAAATCTGCTCTTCCTGCAGCATCTCTATTTCTTCCTGCGAAAAAAGCCTGGAGCGGATGTGGAAACGCACGCCCAGCGGAATTTCCAGCGAAAAGCTGGAGCCCCTGCCAGGTACTACGTCGAGGGTTAACTGCGTATGCTTCCAATATTCATACTGGTCGCGGCCCATATAAAAAGGGCAGCCATTTACCTCCCCCAGCAGCACATCGCTTTCTCCTACTTTAAATTCACCCTTCTCAAAACACATGGGCTGAGAGCCGTCGCAGCACCCGCCGCTCTGGTGAAACATCAGGGGGCCATGCGCCTCTCTTAGCTGTTCAATTATTTCTCTGGCTTTATCTGTTAAACGTACGCGTTCAATTTTCATATCTTTTCCTTTCTAAAATTAAAGAAAGCCCTGCCCATTTTAGCTGGCAGGGCTTTTACAGATGCTTCAAAACTCCTTACCTTTAAAAGAAGCCTAATTTGTTCTTGTCATAAGAAATAAGCATGTTCTTTGTCTGGCGATAGTGGTTGAGCATCATTTTATGGTTTTCTCTACCGAAGCCCGATTTTTTGTATCCACCGAAAGGTGCATGCGCGGGGTAAGCATGGTAGCAGTTTACCCACACCCGACCAGCTTTAATTGCTCTTGGCACCTGGTAAATTTCGTGGGCATCGCGGGTCCAGAGGCCGGCTCCAAGTCCGTACAAGGTGTCGTTGGCAATTTCTATGGCTTCTTCGGTATCTTTAAAAGTGGCAACAGACACCACGGGGCCGAAAATTTCTTCCTGGAAAACACGCATCTTATTGTTGCCTTTAAAAATGGTAGGCTCTATGTAATAGCCTCCTTCCAGGCCGCTGTTCAGGCGTGCAGCGACACCGCCGGTAAGCACTTCAGCCCCTTCCTGCTTGCCTATATCTAAATAGCTGAGAATCTTTTCAAACTGGTCGTTCGATGCCTGGGCGCCCATCATGGTATCGTCGGCCAGTGGGTTACCCATTTTTATGGCTTTGGTACGCTGTATTACCCGGTCCATAAAGCGGTCGTACACTTTTTCGTGTACCAGTATGCGCGAGGGGCAGGTACATACTTCGCCCTGGTTAAGGGCAAACATTACGGCCCCTTCCACGCATTTATCAAAGTATTCATCGTCGGCATCGGCAATGCTCGACATAAAAATGTTCGGCGATTTACCGCCCAGCTCCATGGTTACGGGAATCAGGTTTTCGGAGGCATATTGCATAATAAGCCGGCCGGTAGTGGTTTCGCCGGTAAAAGCTACTTTGGCCACGCGGGGCGAGGAGGCCAGCGGCTTGCCTGCTTCCGGACCAAAGCCGGTGACAATGTTCAATACCCCCGCCGGAAGGATATCCTGTATCAGCTCCATAAGCACCATAATGCTGGTAGGGGTTTGTTCGGCAGGCTTCATCACTATGGTACAGCCAGCAGCCAGGGCGGGGGCCATTTTCCAGGTAGCCATCAGCAGCGGGAAGTTCCATGGAATAATCTGGCCTACCACTCCCAGGGGCTCCTGCAGGTTAATGCTAATGGTAAATTCGTCGTGCTCCGACATGGTACTTTCATCGGCACGAATGGCACCGGCAAAATAACGGAAGTGGTCGATGCACAGCGGAAGGTCGGCAGCCCTTGTTTCGCGAATGGCTTTGCCGTTGTCTACTGTTTCTACCCGGGCAAGCATTTCGAGGTTTTGCTCTATGCGATCGGCAATATCGAGCAGCAATTTACTCCGGACTGCGGCAGATGCCTTTGACCAGGTCTTAAAAGCCTCGTGCGCGGCATCCAGCGCCTTGTCAACATCTTCCTTTGTACCTCTGGCTGCTTTGGTAAAAGGCTTCCCGTCTATGGGCGAAATGTTATCGAAATATTCTCCATTGGCTGGCTTTACCCATTTCCCTCCAATAAAGTGGTCGTATTTATCTTTAAAAGTAGGCCTTGGGATTGCCGGAGCCGTTTGATCCTTTACTAATGTTTCCATATGAATAGCAGGTTTTCGGTTAAAAATTTTATATGGTCCTAATCTCGCTATTCAATATTATAATTGCTCCACTTATAGTATCAAGCAGTATCCCTATCGTATCAATCGCTTGAAACCCTATAAAAAAGAACTTGTACAATAGAGGGAAATTGTTTATTATTATATTAAATGGAGTATACGAAACACCCTCTGCAACACATCCCGGTAAAAAAGGAAAAGTCGCTCTTTTCCCTTGTAGAGAATCGCTCTGCCTATACCATGGACAGCTGCGAATTAAATGTGTTTGAAACCCATAAAACAGCCATTAATGTTCACCTCCGCTTCGACGACTGGGTGCTTACCAGCATGTTACGGGGTAAGAAGGTGATGCATTTAGCAGGAACTCCGGCTTTTGAGTACCTGCCGGGCGAGTCGGTGATTGTTCCTCCACAGGAACCCATGCGGATAGACTTTCCGGAGGCATGTGCCGAAACCCCCACCCAATGCCTGGCCCTGGCCATATCGGCCGAGCAAATAAATGCTACCATTCACCTGCTAAATGAACAATACCCAAAAGTAGAAGCCGGCCAGGAATGGGAAATTGATGCCCAGCTTTTTCACCTGGTAAATAATGTTGAGCTGGCCGATATCATCAATCGCCTTATCCGTATCAGCCTCAACGACCATTCGAGGGAAAAAGACGTACTGGCGGAGCTTGCCCTGCGGGAGTTACTTGTGCGGCTTATGCAAACCCAGGCCCGCTCCCTTTTCGAGGCAAATTATCATAAACTCGCCTCCAGCAGTCGCTTTGCCCATGTTATTGCTTATATAAAGACGCACATTCACGAAAAAATTGATGTCGATAAACTCAGTGTAGAGGCCTGTATGAGCCGGGCCAATTTTTTCAGGAAATTTAAGGAAGCATTTGGCTACACCCCTGCAGACTACATCCTGAAAGAGCGCCTAAAGCTGGCCAAAGATTTCCTCCGGGATGGCCGCAACAGCATTACACAGGTTTGCTTTATGGCAGGCTTCCAGAACCTGAACTACTTCATCAGGGCTTTTAAAAAAGAAACCGGTGCCACACCCGGTGCCTGGCAGCAAACGCTGAAACTTGGCTGAGTAAGGCACTTTCCTTTACTTCCCCTCCCCAACTGTTCAGAAGAAAGAACGCTTTCTCAGGTTATAAAGAGCCGAAAAGGCTTTTCTTAAAGGCACCTATTCCTCTCCTGTGCAGAAACCCAGTGGTCCCTAAAATATTTTTTTTCTAAGAATACCTGCCTTGCGGGCCCTGACCTATTTTCAAATTCTTCCTTAGCCAGGCATAAAAAAACACTTTACACTCCAGGCAGTTAATTGCAGGGAGGAGTTTTACCCGAAACTAAAAAAGGAGGGCGTGCTGAAGCTATGCGGGCTTTTTGGCAAAAAGGTATTTAAATAGCTTTAAAGCTAAAAAACAAACAAAAATTTTCCTCCTCTGCATAGAAAGAAGTACCTTTTGTCAAAAAAAACACGACATGAAGCTGCTGCTGAAACTTTTAAGCATTTTTCTCCTTTGCGCCCCTATAGTTCTTATGGCCCAGGCAAAAAAAGAAAACCAACATTACCACCTCCTGGTAGGTACCTATACCAATGGAAAGAGCGAAGGCATTTATGTGTACCGTTTCGATGCTGAAACCGGCAAACTTACCCATGAACATACAGCAAAAGGAGTTACCAACCCCTCCTTTGTAATTGTAAGCCCTAATCAGCAGTTTGCTTATGCAGTAAATGAACAGTCGGGCGAAAAAGAAGGCATGGTAAGTGCTTTCCGGTTTAACCCTGCCAATGGCAGCTTAGATTTTATTAACCAGCAGCCCTCCGGCGGCGGCGACCCCTGTTACCTGAGCCTGAGCCCACAGGCAAACCACCTGCTGGTAGCCAATTATACCGGGGGCAGTGTGTCGGTTTTACCAGTGCAGGAAAATGGTTCTCTTAAGGCGTCCGTTCAAACGATTGAACACGAAGGCAGCAGCCTAAACCCCAACAGGCAGGAAAAAGCCCATGTACACTCCACTGTTTTTGACCCGAATGGAGAAAAGGTTTTTGTGAGCGACCTGGGAACCGACCAAGTGTTTGCTTATGCTTATGAACCGGAGGCGGAGCAACCACTACTGCCGGCAGAAGCTCCTTTTACTGCGGTAGACCCCGGAAGAGGCCCACGCCACCTGGTGTTTAATAAGAAAGGGACCTATGCTTACCTGGTTCAGGAGCTAGATGCTTCGGTAGCTGTATTCAAACATGAAAATGGAAAGCTTACCAACATCCAGAACATTCCTATGGCTGCCTCCGACTTTAAAGGAGAACAAAGTGGCGCAGAAGTAAGGCTCTCGCCCGATGGCAAGTTCCTGTATGCCTCCAACCGGGGCGATGCCAATGAAATTACCGTTTTTGCTATTGACGAAAAACAGGGCACTTTAAAGGTGCTTGGCCGGCAGTCGACCTTAGGCCGCACTCCAAGGAATTTTATTATTGACCCCAGTGGCCGCTTTCTGTTAGTAGCCAACCAGGGCAGCGATTCAGTTATTTTATTTAAGCGCGACCTAAAAACCGGCCTGCTTGAACCTACCGATACCCGCCTGGATATTGGTTCCCCGGTTTACCTGAACATGACTCCGGTAAAAGAATAGTTAAGTTACATTTTCTTTAGAGACAGGCTCTTTCCAGGGGCCTGCTTTTTTTATGCCTGGAATTCGGGTAGTGAATGTAAAAGGTTGTGGCTCTTTATGAAGGTACCTGGTCCTTTTCACCAGCTGGAATCTGGCGCGCGTTTAGCGAAGCATAATGCGTGACTTTGGCACCAAACTAAAATTAAACCTGACCTTGTGCTTATTAAGCAAGTAAAATCATTAAGAACCAAGGCTGTTTGCTTCAGCACATCTCCCAAACAGGAATATTTAAGCCCTCCTTTTCTAATGGCTCTTGCCTGAAATCCGGTTGGTTTATTATGCCTTTTCCTTTACTTTAGCGCCTGTATAAAAAAGCTTCCTAAATAATTGAATGGTGAAAAAGTGTATTTTTCTTGACAGGGACGGAGTAATTAACAAAGATTATGTAGACTATGTTTACTCTGCCGAAAAGTTGGAAATCCTGTCAGGGGTGGTAGAAACAATCAGGGCTTTTAAAGAAGCCGGTTATCTTATTATCGTTATCACCAACCAGTCTGGTATTTCCAAAGGCGTTTACAGCAGGGAGCAGATGCACGAAACCCATCGGCTCATACAAGAGGCATGTGGCCACTGCATTGAACACTTTTATTATGCTCCCGGGCATCCTACTTTTAGTGAAACCCTTTCCCGCAAACCGGATTCTCTCCTGTTCGAAAAAGCCATTGCAAAATTTAAAGTAGATGCGGCCCGCTCCTGGATGATTGGCGACAAAGACAAAGATTTGCTTCCTGCCAAAAAGCTTGGCATTCGCACCATTCAGGTAGATAACCAGGATAGTACTACCGCGAACTTTAAGGTAAAAAATCTGGCAGCCACCCGTAACATTATTTTAGGGGCTTAAGCTGAAAGCCTCTAAATTTAAACCATAAAATCCCAAAGCCTCCGGCCCCTTTTCCTTAATCCGAATTTACTGCTTTTTACCCCTTCGCCATTTCTGTTCTACATTAAACAATTTACCTCTGCAGAAAAACCTCCTGCAAATCAGGTACAAAAGAAAAAATCCAAAAGAATAAGTGCATAAAAAAAACTTCCCCATCAACCAAAGCCGATTAGGGAAGCTTTTAACAACTAAATCAAACAAACTCATTCTCCCGCCCTGTTACAGGCGCGACTATTTAACAACCAACCTATTTTAAATCAACCTTATTTATTTGGAGGGCTGGCTCCCGCTTCGGAGAAGCTGCAAAAAGAATCTAAACCCTGATTGCGCCCATAAAATTTCCGTCCCCTTTTCCCTATTATTCACTCTCAGACTGCAAAACTTTATGTAAAGGAACAACAAATTATCTGTTAAAACCTTTGTAAATCAGCCTATTCCTTTGCCGCGTAAGGTTTAGGTTACATTTCAAATAAATAAAATTACAGTCTCCCAGGTTGGGCCAAACGGCGGGTTTTAACTACTTACCATTGTATTTAATAACAAAAAAGGAGTGTTTCTTTGTCCTTAAATATTTATTATGAAGTAACTTGATAGAATAAACACCGCTACTTGTCGAAAAAAAGGGCTTTACACGAATCAGCAGCAATGAGCAAAATTATTTTTATCCTCATTTTCAGCCTCCTGGCGCTCTTCAATTTTTCTGCCAATGCACAGAAATCGGAAATCGTTGCCTACCAGGCAGGCCTGCATATAAGTAAAAATGATACCCTGCCTTACCGAATACTTTATCCCGAAAACTTCGATCCTTCCCGCCAGTATCCGCTGGTATTATTCTTACACGGCGCAGGCGAAAGAGGAAAGGATAACCTGGCACAACTCATGCATGGCAGCAAGCTCTTTGTGCAGGAGGCATTTAGGGAAGATTTTCCTGCCGTGGTTCTTTTTCCGCAGTGCCCAAAAGAAAGCTACTGGTCAAATGTTAAAGCCGAAAGAGACTCCATGCCTTACCACTTCAATTTCCAGACCGGCGGAGCACCTACCAAAGCCATGCAATTACTGCTTGAGCTGCTGGATGAACAGAAAAACAAGCCTTACATGGATTCCAGCCGGCTCTATGTTGCAGGCCTCTCCATGGGTGGAATGGGCACGCTGGAGCTTTTAAGGCGCCGGCCCGACACCTTTGCTGCTGCCATTGCTATTTGCGGCGGCGATAACCCGGCCAATGCCTCCAGGTATGCCGATGTAAGCATCTGGCTCTTACATGGCGAAGCCGACCCGGTGGTGCCTGTGCACCACTCCATTGCGGTGGCCAAACAGCTGCGTAAACTTGGCGCAGAGGTAAAGCTTAGCACCTACCCTGGTGTTGCGCACCCCAGCTGGGAACAGGCCTTTGCCGAGACCGATTTACTGCCCTGGCTTTTTTCTAAACAAAAGGCAGGAAAAAAGCAGGAAAAAAGCCACCATAAACCCGGCATTCCCAGGAAAAAGTAGGGTGTAACAGCAAGGTTCAGAAATATTTTGCTCCTCCTGCCTTGCCGCTATTCAAAATTTCTGCCAAACACTTACCTTTGCCCGATAATTTTATTCCGGATGTAAAGTATGGCTATTTTAGTCAAAGAAGAAGAAGTAAGCGCAGCGGCAATAACAGGCACAAGCGCGGCAAATATCAGGGACCTTGCCGCGCAGACTGCCTTTCCTGTTTTACTTGCCCTAAGTTTCTCCCATTTACTCAATGACACGCTACAGTCGCTTATTCCAGCTATTTATCCGCTGGTTAAGTCGTCTTTACAACTCAGCTTTTCCCAGGTAGGCCTTATTACCTTTACCTTCCAGCTAACAGCCTCTTTGCTACAGCCCATGGTGGGCCTGTACACCGACCGCAAGCCAAAACCTTACTCGCTGGCAATTGGAATGGGCTTTACCCTCCTGGGGCTCATCCTGCTTTCGCAGGCACAATACTTTCAGCTGGTACTGCTTTCGGTCGGGCTTATTGGTGTTGGTTCGGCCGTTTTCCATCCGGAGGCCTCCCGCATTGCCCGCATGGCCTCCGGTGGGCGCCATGGAATGGCACAATCGCTCTTCCAGGTGGGTGGCAACGCCGGCAGCTCGCTTGGCCCCCTGCTTGCCGCCTTAATTATTGTGCCGCTGGGGCAATTTCACCTGGTATGGTTTTCTTTGGCTGCACTGCTGGCAATGATCATCTTATCGCGAATTGGCAAATGGTATAAAGCCCAACTGCCGGCTTACAGCGCCAGAAGTAAAGCCTCCGCCCATCTGGAGAAAGCTCCCCTGCCTCGGAAGAAAGTAATCTTTTCCATTTTCATTCTCCTGGTCCTTATTTTCTCCAAATACATTTACATGACCAGCCTGAGTAGCTACTTCACCTTCTACCTGATTCAAAAATTTGGTGTGTCTGTACAAAGCTCCCAGCTTTACCTCTTCATTTTCCTGTTTGCTATTGCAGCAGGCACCTTTATTGGCGGTCCGGTGGGCGACAGGATTGGCCGCAAGCAGGTAATATGGATTTCTATACTTGGCGCAGCCCCTTTTACGCTACTGTTGCCCCATGTTAACCTGCTCTGGACAGCCATACTAAGTGTTTGTATTGGGGTGGTTATTTCCTCTGCATTTTCGGCCATACTGGTATACGCTCAGGAGTTACTGCCAGGTAAAACAGGACTGGTTTCGGGACTCTTCTTTGGCTTTGCTTTTGGCATCGCCGGCATTGGTTCGGCCGCATTAGGCGTACTGGCCGACCACACCAGCATCAGCTATGTATTTCTGCTTTGCTCCTTCCTTCCCCTATTGGGTTTGGCTACCGGCTTGTTGCCCGACCTCGATAAAATAAAAAAGACCGCCCATTAACCCGAGGGCACTGAAAAGCTACCTATAAAAAAAGAGCTTGTACAAATAAAAATGTACAAGCTCTTTTTTTATTTATTTTATTATATGGTAAATTCTCTACCGTACACATTTTCTTTGATGAAAAGATTAAAAAATGAGGTAAGTATTTGGAAATGAGGCATAAAACAATAAGATCGGCTGATAAAAAGCATCACCTTCAAACCAGCCGATCTATGAACGATAAAAATATCGCTACCAAAAGGTACGGGAATTTTTCACAAAAGTCTACGGAAAAGAGCTAAAAGGCAACCCTTTAAGACGAATGAACACGCTTATTTGCATGGTTAATGGCATTCTTAGCAACAATTCCGTTCAGCTTCCTGAAATAGCCTCAGGGGTGCATAAGCATGTGAAAAATGAGAGTAAGATTAAGCAGTTTAAGCGCTTCATCATGAACAAATATACTGATGAGGAATCCTTCTACCTTCCATTTATACAGCCCTTGCTTGAAAAGTTAAGTAGCTGTGGCGAGTTAGTTTTTGCCATAGATGGCTCAACAGCAGGAAAAGAATGCATGGTGTTGATGGTAAGTGTAATCTATAAAAAACGCGCTATTCCTATCGTATGGATAGCCAGAAAAGGCAAGAAAGGACATCTACCAGAGTCTTTCCATTGTCAATTGGTAGAAAAGCTCATTGACATAGCTCCTGAAAACTGCCGCAAAACTATGCTTGGTGATGGTGAATTTGATGGCAATTCTTTGCAGGCTCTCCTTAAAGAGCATGGATGGAATTATGTATTGAGAACCAGAAAGGATATGGTAGCAAAAGAAGATTACTTCGATGATTTCTGCCTAAAGTCTTTAGCTCCGGGGCGGGGAGAGAACTTTTTCTTGCCTGACATCCTGATCACCCACCAGCAATATGGACCTGTAAACCTGCTGGTATGGCATAATAAGATGTACAAAGAGCCGCTTTATTTGCTTACTAACCTGGATTATCCTGCTGAAATCAGCCGATACTACAAAAAGCGGTTTATCATAGAAACCTTCTTTTCAGATCAAAAGACAAAAGGTTTTCAGTTGCACAGAAGTAAACTCGATGATCCGGAAAGAATTATGCATCTGCTGATAGCTGCCTGTTTAGCTTATATATTCCTGCTTTTAGTAGGCATCCAGGCTACAAACAATCAGTTGATGGCTCAAATTCATCGTAAAAGCAGGTGTGATTGGAGCATGTTTACTACAGGTAAAAGGGCTTTGCAGTATCTTATTGACCAAAGAATATGGTACTGTTTAAACTACAGTTTGTTATTATAAAAAAGTGTACGGTAGAGAAATGGTAAATATTATTTTCTCAATAAAAAAGCAGTTCTTAGAGCCTTTAGTTCGTGTTTCTTCTTCCTGCTTTTTCTAAAGGGGACTTTTTCAGTGCCCTCATTAAATCCCAGCTAGTACTGAAAAAAACGGCCACCTGGCCAGAATGCAAGCCGGATTAGGCACAATAACAGGTTGTAGATTTAATTCCTTTACAACACCCTTTTCAGGCAGGCGAAGAAGAATAAAAATATTTTAGAAAATACCAAAGAATACCCGCCATAACGCAACAAAAAAAGGAGCAGTGTTTTTATATTAGAGAAATAACAGAAAGGAGCCGAACACAATTTCTGGTTGGATACAGAGCTGGAGTCAGAGCACCTAAACATTAAATTATTACCAATGGAATCCCGATTGCTAGGTTTACGCACCACTATTTATAAAGTAGGTAATTTGCAGGAGGCAAAAGACTGGTATACCAAAGCCTTTCGCCAGGAGCCTTACTTTAACGAATCATTTTATGTAGGTTTTAATATTGGCGGCTTTGAGCTGGGATTACAACCCGACGAATCGCAAAGTCCCAAAGGGGAAGGGGTCATTGCTTACTGGGGAACTGCAGACATCCATTCGGCTTACCAAGAGCTGCAAAAAATAGGCGCCAGTGAACATGAAGCGCCTTATGAGGTAGGTGGCGACATTTGGGTGGCCAGCGTAAAAGATCCCTGGGGCAACTGCCTGGGAATTATTTACAACCCCCACTTTCAGCAAAGCGAAGGAAAAGGAGAAACTGTTTCCATCCATTAAGTAGCTCCGCCTCCTCCAAGCAAGAGATAACGCTCTCATTTTCAGGAATTATTACATGCTATTATCTTCCCTACTTTATGAACTCCAGGCCCTGTTCTGCCGTAAGCTATACTAACACTAAATGTTAGGAATTAAATAGAACAATCATGGAAGATAAAAATAATAGATTACCGAACGATAGAGAGAATAATGCGAAAACAAGACGTGCTGAACCAATAAGTCCGTTTAAAGATCGCCAGCCGGAAAGAGGAGAAGACAGAACAGCAGAAATGAATAATAAGAAAGGAAAGTTAGAAACAGAGCATACCCGGCCCACCGGAGAAACCAGCGCAATTCCCGGCAACTCCAATCCCGAGGCAAAAGAAATTGACCGCGAAGGTACCGCATCCAGTGGCGCAGGCCTTGGAGGAAATAAAGGCACCGGCACCAGAAATAAAAAAGATTTTTCGTAATAGTTAACCCCTTTTCAGCCATGTTGGCCATAAAAGCAGCTAAAAACCTATTTTAGCTGCTTTTTTTGTCCCTGCTTTCTGGCTCCGGAAAAGCCACCGTTTTTCTTATTGCTGGTTTGAAAAAGCACCCTCCTTCTCTCATCCCTTTTTTCTATGAGGGTATAAAAACTTCCTATTTGTTTGGGCTCACCACCTCGCGGTATATTTGTTCCACATTTAACCATTAAGATCATGAGCCTCCCCATTAACAGCAAAGCTCCCAACTTCCGCACTCCATCAACCTCGGGCAGTAATTTTGAACTTTCAACAGATGCCGCCGGACAAGCCTGCATCCTTTACTTTTACCCAAAAGACTTTACGCCTGTGTGTACCATCGAAGCCTGTGAATTTAAAAGCACCTTCGACTTTTTTAAAGACTTAGATGTAAAAGTTTATGGCATTAGCAAAGACGACATAGAAACCCACAACAGGTTTAAGAAAGCCTATACCCTCCCTTTTGATCTGCTGGCCGACCCTGAAGGAGAAATTGCCAGCCTGTACGGAGCATATATGCCTTTGATAAAATTCACCAAAAGACTTACTTTCCTGCTCGACGCCAACCACCAGATTATACACATAAGCAGCAATGTTTTTGAAGACAGGAGTGGAATCGAAACAATGATTGCAGAATTGAAAGTAAAAGCCTCTCAAAAAAACAGGAAGGAAGTCGTCATTTAAGACTGCTTCCTTTCTTTGTACTTTTCTTCAGGAAAGGCTATTTTGAGGAAACACTCTCCCAACTATGACACACATTTCTGTTTTATTTTATCTGTACCTATCCGGAATGGCTTTCATTACCTCCTGTCGTTCGGGAAACCAGGTGGACCAAGCTGAGGATAGACCTACGATTCTGGTATTTTCAAAAACCACCGGCTATTACCATAAGTCTATTCCTGCAGCTCAAAAGACTTTTTTACAGCTGGGAAAGCAGTACGACCTGGAGATAAACGCCACCACCAACGCAGCGTATTTTAGCCCCGACAGTCTCAGCAGGTATCATTCAGTGGTTTTTTTAAGTACTACCGGCGACGTGCTAACTCCTGTACAGCAGGAGGCTTTTGAGGCCTACATAAGGGCTGGCGGCGGGTTTATGGGGGTACATGCTGCCACCGACACCGAATATGCGTGGCCCTGGTACAATAGACTAGTGGGCGCTTATTTCGATAGTCACCCCGAAGTTCAGCAGGCAAGCATTCTGGTAACAGACAAGAAACACCCGGCAACCCGCAGCCTGCCCGAAAGCTGGCAGCGAACAGATGAATGGTATAACTTTAAAAACATGCAGCCCGGGATAGCTGTGCTGGCTTACCTGGATGAAACCAGCTATGAAGGCGGCACAAATGGAAAGGAACACCCCATTATTTGGTACCACCCATTCGATGGCGGAAGAGCATTTTATACCGCCGGCGGCCATACTGAAGAAAGCTATAGCGAGCCGCTTTTCCTGGAACACCTGCTGGGTGGGCTCCGCTATACGACGGGTCATTCAGGTTTTGATAATAAACAGGAGTAAAGAAATTGCTGCACCCTTCAGCAGCTTTTTCCCTCTCTTTCTATAGCCTCTCCCTTTCTGGTCAGAAGCATTTTTTTGTGAACTTATCAAATCCTATTTTAAACAAAAAGGTTGGCACTATATAAGCATCCTCCTTTTTATTGCGCTTTTCTGGCAGCCTGCTGTTGGCAGGCTTCTTAGTTTTTCAAAAGGAGCATAACTTCCTTCTGAATAAGCGGGTTTACAGCAAATGCCAGCAAAACAGAAATAACCAAACCAATGAGGGCATATAATAAATCCTTACCAATAAGGCGCCAGGTATGTTTGAATTTCCGGGAATTATCTTTGTGCATAAGCCGCATACCTAATTCGCGCCCTCCGAGCAACCCTATAAAAACCCAGGTGGTACTCATGGGTACGGTACTCACCCACTGAAATACCACCAGAATAAGGGTGTATACCAGGTCAATAATCGTGGCAGAGCGAACATCTTTTACATCTGATTTCTCTTCAATTACCTTCTGTATTTTATCGCCCCGCAGGTAAAAAAGGAAGGCGAGTCCAAAAAAAACGACCCCGGTAAAGGCCAGGAACTGAGAGAGAGAAAGCTGCCTTGGCAGGTACACAGCAATGTTTGCTGCATCCTGCATAATCCAGATGGCCCATAAACTTCCACTAGTCAGCCACTGTGCTACTTCCCATCCCGGGTGCGCTGGTCCCTTCAGCAGTTGCCGAATAAATTTTGAAAGAACTGCCCACAGCAGGAGTGCAGAGCCAAAGGCAATTAAATAGCCCAATACGCTCTTTTCCATTACACTAAAAACAGCCCCTCCTTTTGTTGTAAAGGAGCTGAGCAGGAGAAAAGTAGTAGATACCGGCATTCTTAACCTGGTAAGGATAAGCAGTACCACTGGTGCAGCAATCTGGAGGTACTGGAACTGCTGAGGAGCTTTTTCAAAGCCTTTGGTTGACAGCCTCTGAAAAGTAACATCTCCATCGTAAAGTACCCAGCTAAAGCTTACTACGGCCACAAAAACAAGCCCTATAAACAACCAGAGGTGCCACCATTTTCGGTCTGCATTGGAGGCAATAAAAGTGCCTATGGTTTGAATGCTGTCATTGGCAATGGCTGAATACGCGGCAAATAAAAATCCCAGCCACATAGCTACCTGAGGATAAGGATACACTACCCCACTCAGGAGCAGGGCTCCCACTACCAGAAACATGAAGTTCCGTTCTTTTGAGAGCGCAATTTTAAGAAAAGCAAGCCTTCGCCTGGAACGGATTGCCAGCGAATCTGAAACTTTAGTATTATGTCCCATTTTAAAATTTAATTAAGCACTTTACTACTACTCACACCTTTTGGATGCGGGAAAAGGAGCGAAAACATAACTGAACCAAGCAATATGGAGAAGATGAAAATAAGAGAATGCAACCCCTCTATTTTTACCAGATCTACCAGCAGCATCTTAAGCCCTACAAATACAAGGATAGCTCCCAGGCCATACTTAAGCAGGTAAAACTTGTGTAGGGTCCCTTTCAGTACAAAATACAATGCCCGCAAGCCGAGAATGGCAAAAATATTGGAGGTGTATACAATAAATGGATTGGTTGAAATAGAAAGAATTGCAGGAATGGAATCTGCCGCAAAAATAAGATCAGTAAATTCTATACAAACTAAGGCCAGAAACAAAGGCGTATAAACTCTTTTGCCGGCATCTTTTATCCAGAACTTAGCTGTATGGTATTCGCTTGTAAAAGGAATAAAGCGGCTTAAAAACCTGTATATATGACTCTCATGAAATGAAAAGCTACGGTCGCTTTCCTGCTGCATTGCAGATTTTATTCCGCCATAAATTAAAAAGGCTCCCAGGAAATAAAGGCTGGCATGAAAGTACTCCACCAGAGAAAGCCCGGCAAAAATAAAAACGGCACGCAACAAAATAGCCCCAATCACTCCCCAAAACAGCACCTTATGCTGGTAAACTTCAGGCACCCCAAAGGTGGAGAAGAGCAATACAAAAACAAACAGGTTGTCGACACTCAAAGACTTCTCCAGCACATAAGCTGTCAGGAATTCCAGTGCCTGTTCCTGCCCTTCCCACAGGTAAATAAAGTAATTGAAGGTCAGCGCGAGCACTATCCAGAAAGCACTCCAGGCTACCGCCTCTCCCATGCGCACGACCTGATTTTTCCTGTTAAAAAGAAATAAATCGAGGTACAGCAGCAGCAATACCAGCAGGTTAAAACCAATAAAAACACTTAAATTCATTTTTTTGTCCGGAGGTATATCCTCCCTTTTATATAAAACCCTGATTTTTTTTCCTTTATAAGTAGCCGGAGCAGGAACAGCTGCCTCCGACCCCATTTCCAACAGATTCCCGTTTAAGGTCCGCCCTATTTAATTAGCTGTTGCTACCGCCAACTCGGGCAGGGAAAACAGCATAGCAGTGGTGGTTAGCAACAAAAGGCATTTTCATAAACTGAAATTAAAGGGCTGTACCGAAAGAGAAAACAGGCAAGTATACGCTCACAAAGTATTACAACCTTCCAATAGCCGGGTTATAAAAAGAAACCTGGCGTTTGTCAGCAGATAGTGGAATAGCTTTATAAACGGAGGGTACGCAGCAACACGGGCAAGCCGGGAACTGTGGTAAGGGCAGGGAATAAACGAGAGCCAGACATGGCGGATACCTGCCGACAAACAAATTGATTAGAATAAACAAGCAATTGAGCCCGCGGGAACTCTCTTAAAAGCTCCGACTGCAGGCAAAAGACAGGACAAAAAGGAACAAGTGCATAAAGCCCTGTCGGTTGCAGGGAACAGAAGTTTGCTATTTCCGTCGTGTCTTCCTGCTGTTGATAGTGAGAGGGTAAAAACAAAATTTCAGCAAGGGCACCTTCAGTTAATACAGCAGGTACAGAAAAAAAAGATTTATCCGGATGCTCTTCTGCGTCCGTAAAGCCAGCAAGTAAAAAGCTGATGCTTATAATGAAGGAGTAAACTAAACAGCTCAGGACCTTTTTGTGCATCGGGATAAATTTCTGTACGAAAGTACAATAAAAGATATTGACTTTTTTCCTTCTGCTATAGAAATATTTTACTCAAAGAAACACTTCTTCATCTTAATATTTGATTCAAAAAAAATTCATAAACAATTGAGCAGCAACAAGCTTAATCCTTCATTACATTTTCACTTACTTTTGGCTGAGGGAAAAGCAATGATAATACAACGGAAAGGGTAAGCACCGTAAAAATAAAGAGCAGGCTGTAAATAATATCTACTTCAATAACATCTATTAAAACCATTTTCAGGCCTACAAAAACCAGAATAGCGGCCAGTCCATATTTGAGCAGGTAAAAGAAATGAAGGGTTCCTTCCAGCACAAAGTAAAGCGCCCGCAAGCCGAGAATGGCGAAGATATTAGAGGTATATACAATGAGTGGATTGGCCGAAATAGAAAGAATGGCCGGAATAGAATCGACGGCAAATACCAGATCGCTAATTTCTATACTTACCAGGGCAATGAACAGGGGCGTAAAAAATCGTTTCCCATTCTTTTTAACAGCAAAACGGTCACCATGGAATCCCGGCACCAGCGGCACGTATTTACACAACCACTTATACCAGCTGGTTTCTTTTAAATCGAATTCTTCTTCTTTTTCCACTACCGATTTTATACCGCCATACACCAGGAAGGCCCCCAGCAGGTACAGGCTTGCATGGAAATAATCGACCAGGGCAAAGCCGGCGAAAATAAACACTGCCCGCATAACAATTGCCCCAATTACTCCCCAGAACAGTACCTTATGCTGATACATCGCAGGAACGCCAAAAGTAGAAAAGAGCAGTACAAATACGAATAAATTATCTACACTAAGTGATTTTTCCAGCACATAGGCAGTTAAAAACTCCAGCGCCAGCTCCTGACCTTTCCAAAGATAAATGCCATAGTTAAAAATAAGGGCAAGGGCAATCCAGAAAAAGCTCCAGGCAACTGCTTCCTTTAGTTTTACTGTATGATTTTTACGATTAAAAAAAAAGAGGTCGAGGTACAGGAGAAAAAGAATCAGGATTGTAAAGCCAGCGAAGAAGAGGATATTCATAGTTTAATATTAATAAAATCAGGTCATTTCCACTAAACAGGCCTGGCCTTCCAGGTACAGGAGCAAAAGGCTATTGCCTTTCTGTTTCAACCCGTAATATTAAGCAATTTACAATTAGAATAAACAGCTAAGTAAGATGTGTTTTATTTCTTCACTTTTTAATCTTATTCCTGAAATAACCAGAAGGTCCCTGTCCTATTCTTCAAAGGCTTCCAGCAGCGTTTGCAAACGACAAACAAGCGGGTTAAATTGATTTTTTACACTTTTTTTATTGAGCCTGTAGATATAGACCATTATAAAAATATTTATAGCAGTATGAATCAGGAACATCCACCAAAATTCATTGACCCCATAGGCAAAGAAGCTAAGGCCAATAAAACAGGGCGCAATATACCAGTAGGCCACATTTTGCAATAAGGACTTTTGTTTTGTAAAAAATCGCAGTTCCTTTTGAAGCTGCTCCTTTAATGGTAGCCCACCTGTTTGAGGCTGCTTTCGGTACAGGCGGAGCACCACAACCACCCCTATGGCATACAGTATAATTAATATGCAGCCGATTTGAACAAACAGGTTTTCATGGTATGACAAGAGATACAAAAAAAATGCACTTACGAACAGGGCTGCCAGCTCTTCCAGCCGGTCCCGCTTTTTTATTCCTTTTTTCAGGTCTGCCTTTTTTTGGTTAACTTCTTCCAACAGGCCGGAAGAAAGGTTTACATTTAAACCCTGAGTTAACCAGAGACTCTTTATTTCTTCTTCATTTATGTCTTTTCTGTTATACAGGTAAATAATTTAGCTTTAATGCTTTTCATTTTTACAGCTACATGGTTTTCTGAAATGCCAACAACAGCAGCAATTTCAGCATAAGAGAGGTTTTCCAGGAAAAGACTTACCACCATTTTATCGGCTTCAGGTAGCTTACTGATGCATTGTCGCAGGAAAGCCAGCCGCTCATCGCTTTCTTCCGGCAGGGCATCTATCCATTGAATTTGCTGAAAATGCACCTTCTCCTCTTCCTTCCTTTTCCTGTCATAAAGCTTTTTCAGGCAGGTATTCAGGCAAATGCGGTAAACCCAGGTGGCATATTTTGCTTCTCCCCTAAATAAGAGTCGAAAAATTTCCAGAGGGTTAAGATTACCTCCTGAAAAAGGTCCTGCTGCTCCTCCTGCCGCTTGGCATACAAGCTGCAAATGCGTAGTAAGCTGTTCTTATTTTCTTCCAGCGCTTCCATAAAGGCTGTTTCTTTTTTCATATGCTGTTTTTGGAGTGAACATTTACCCTCTTAGTTCTGCTAAATAGAAAAATATGACAGCTACCTTATTATTTTTTTCTTAAATCTTGTAAAAAAAGAGGTAAGTCTGCACCTTTGTCTTGAATGAACATTCATTTTACATGAAAGGCGAAGATAAACGAACAGCTATACTCAAGGCTACCATGAAATTAATTACCGAGCATGGTTTTCATGCCACGCCTATGTCCATGATAGCCAAGCAGGCGGGAGTAGCCGCAGGAACTATTTACAACTATTTCCCCAGCAAGGAGGTACTTATTAACCAGCTCTACGCTGAGTTGAAGCAAAAAATGGGCGCTGCCCTTCTCCAGAACTATGAGGAAAGCGGAAACCTGCGCGATCGCTTCTTCCGCTATTACCGAAACCTCTTCCAGTATTTTATTGAAAATCCGGAAGAGTTTATGTTCCTTGAACAATATGCCAATTCTCCTTTTATCACCCAACTGGCCGGAGAGGGTAACAAGCATTTTTATGGGCCGATATCCGACTTTCTGGCCGGAGGAATTGAAGTAGGCATCTTAAGAACTATGGAAATTGAGTTAATGACTGCCCTGGTTTACGGACATGTGGTAGCAGTAGCCAAGTTGCACCTTTCGGCAGAGCTGCTCATTACCGAAGAACGACTTGCCCAGTCGGTTCAATCGTGCTGGGATAGTGTAAAAATTACCTGAACACCAGAAAGGAAAAACGAACACCAGGAACTGAAATCCCTTTGGTTTTCCTCAAGCCTCAGGCAAAGGAAGGAACCGCCTACAGAAAAATTCCTTTTCACAAAAAGCGGTTGGGGAACAAAAAATGCACCCTCACCTCTAACCGATTCAAAAAAAAGCTGTTTATCAGTAAATGCAAAATATTTTCCGGCACCACTATACTATTACGGAATATAATACGTAAAATTGGGTATTAAACAATTGTATGAGCCGGTTTCTGCAGAAGCTTGTTTTTTTGGGAATCTCCCTGCTGTTGCTCAGCGGAGTGCTCCGGCTTTCTTTGACCTGTCCTGCCGATTATCATTTTACCAGCAGCGCCGCGACGCTCCAAAAACCCGGATATAATCTTTATTCCTGCGTTTTAGCCGGTTCTTATCTCCTGAATCCCCTGAACCAGGGCGAAGATAACTTCAGTATTGGCTCGGGAACTGCTTTATTTATCCTGAATGGCCTGCGGATAACCCGGCAGACAGAATTTTTGCTCTATAGCCAGCAAGAAAAATTTCAACTCAACTCCCTTTACCTCCTCTTTCGTAAGCTGCGCCTATAGCCCCTCCGCTTTGCATCCTCTAAAGATCCTGCTCCTGTAGCGGACATCTACCAGATCTATTCACAGCAATTAAAGCAGCTTACAAAATGAAAAATATCCATTCAATATCAAAAGAAAGTGTTCCGGGAACCAGGTTTTTTCCGTCAGAAGTAATTACAGATAAATCCCAGCGCCAATGGCGCCTATCGGAACTTCAGCGGGCACTTATACTAGGCAATGTCGACCATTGTTCTGCCAACATTATATTTAAAACCAGCGAAGGCAGCCTGGCGCAGGTACAGGCGACCATCTGGTCTGTTTCAGACGACTTTGTTTTACTAAAGGGCGGTGCTTTTATACCCGTTAGGGCAATTGTAGCCATTGAGTATTAACACACCTTCCTTTAAGCGAAAGAACACCCTTTTTCCATTCAGGTAAGGCTTATCCACAGCTTTACCTGAATGCTATTTTTGAAGTAAGGATAATTTAAATTCTTCACTCTACCCTCCCCATGCTCATGAAAAAACGGAATTCAGTTCCTTTGTATGTTAAAATAAGCTTTGGACTGTTCTTAGGACTCGTTTGGGGCCTCGGCAGTGCCTACCTGCAGCTCGACAGCTCTCTTACCCTGAACTACATTAAACCGGCAGGCACCATTTTCATTCGGCTCCTTAAAATGATTGCCGTTCCACTGGTGCTGGCTTCCCTTATTTTAGGGGTTTCCAGCCTCAGCGATATCCGGAAGCTCTCCCGAATTGGTGGAAAAACGATAGCCATTTACCTATGCACCACAGTAGTTGCCATTAGCATTGGCCTGCTACTGGTTAACGCTGTTCGCCCGGGCCACCGAATGCCCGAAGCCACCCGGCAGGAGCTACTGAACCTGTACAGCAGCCCTATCAATGAACGAGTAAGTACAGCCACTACCCTACAGGAACAGTCGGTTCTGCAACCTTTGATTGACATGGTTCCGGAAAACATTGCGCTGGCGCTTACCGACAACAGCAGCATGCTGCAGGTAGTGTTTTTTGCAGTTTTACTGGGCATCGCCCTTATCCAGATTCCGCAATCGAAAAAAGAGCCTGTCATTGCTTTTTTCGATGGTTTAAATGAGGCTGTTCTTAAAATTGTGGAGTTTGTCATGCTCCTGGCTCCTTATGGCGTATTTGCCCTTATTGCCTCTCTTATAGTTGAAATAGCCGGGGGTGATGTTGAAAGTGCCCTCAATTTATTAACCGGTTTATTGTGGTACAGCGGCACGGTTTTGCTTGGTTTGGGGGTAATGGTAATATTGGTTTATCCCCTCCTTCTCAGGGCTTTTAGCAGGCAGCCTATACAGCAGTTCTTTAAAGCTATTCGGCCGGTTCAGTTGCTGGCCTTCTCTACCAGCTCCAGCAACGCCACCCTGCCCCTAACCATGCAGCGCTGCGAGAAGGACCTGAATATTCCTGAAGATATCTGCAGCTTTGTTTTACCGCTGGGCGCAACTGTAAATATGGATGGCACCAGCCTTTACCAGGGAGTTGCAGCTGTATTTATTGCACAGGCACTGGGAATTGACCTTAGCCTCAGCGAGCAGCTAATGATTCTCTTTACCGCTACACTGGCCTCTATTGGTTCGGCCGGAGTGCCAGGTGCCGGGCTTGTAATGCTGGTGATTGTTCTGGAGGCAGTCGGTATTCCTCCGGGAGGACTAGCCCTTATTCTGGCTGTTGACCGCATCCTCGACATGTTTCGAACAGTGGTAAACGTAACCGGCGATGCAGCCGTGGCCTCCATCGTGGCTGCATCTGAAAGCAGCCGCTTCGAAACAAACAATAGTGTTTTAAACCAACAGCAACCAGCCTTTATGCCGCTCCCCATCATTAAACTGGCAGCTAGTCCAATGGAAACTGCCGCAGAAAAAGACGAAGCAGCAATTTCATCTTAAAGAACTGATAATGAAACCCAAAGCCCATTGTTTAAGTAAACTATAGTAAAGAATTTGTAGGCTTTTAAAAGCCTTTTCATTACTAAAAAAGAACGACTATGGGAGTTAACGATAGAATAAAGGAAAGAAGAGAAGGATATAAACCAAATATCCACGGTGACAAGGCTGTGAATGTAAAAACAGAAGAAAAAAATGCAGCAGAGGTTCCCGCAACTAAGCAAAGTGATATTACGCCAAAGAAGAAAGATCAGGATGGAGGCGAATCTACCTGATACCTGCCGGCCTTATTAACAACAAAAAAGCTATCGGAGCAAGCCTATTAGTTTGCTCCGATAGCTTTTTTGCTTTTCCATAAGCTGATTTTGAAGTCTAAGTTCCAATCATAGCCTCAGCTCTCTTCTTCATAAAAAACAAGGAGCGGCACCAGGGTTTCTTTTGCCATTTCCTCTGTATGGCTCTTATTAAATAAGTCTTTAAAGAAAGATTTATGATAGTGCGCCATAGAGATAATTACCCCTTCACTACCTGCCGCGCTTTTTATGCCATCTTCCACATCATCGGCTACATGCAGCTCCTGCACAACATTAGGATAGGAAAGCTTATCCTGAATCTCTTCGCTGAACCCCCGGAAGCGTAATTTCTCTTCCTGGGTGCTCTTGCGGGTAATGTGTACCACCCGAAGCCTGGCGTCAAACAAGCGGGCAAACCGAGCCAGCTCTTCCAGGTTTTGTAAATCTTCCTCGCGGTAAGCCGCGGCATAAACAATTTCTTTTGGCCTGGTAAACCGATATCGGGCAGGCACCGCCAATACGGGCACCCGGGAGCGTTCAATTACCTCTGCGCCGGTATTTCCATCAAAAAAACTATCCCAACCACTATGTTTATTAAGGCCAATAACCACCATATCAGCGCCAACATCTTCCGTCAGGTCCTCTACCACACTTTCGGGTGTACCTTCTTCCACCTTTAAATTAAACCGGATGGACTGGTATTTGGGATCTTCCTTTATCTTTTCTACATAATCATGGAGCTTTTTGCGGGCATTCTTCTGAATGGCTATTACCCTGTTTTCCATTTGAGCAGCAAAATCGTAGGGCATTTCATAGGCATGTACCAGGGTACATGCTGCTCCTGACAGCAGCGCCAGCTCTAAGGCATATTGCAGGGCATTGTCGGCTGTTTCAGAAAAATCGGTTGGAATTAAAATGTGCTTCATGATAGGATAATATAATAAGTTTCAAGTTTTATATTCGACTGTAATAGCCTCCTCCGTTATAATTTTTACTATCGCCTGCTTAGCTGCCAACAACCTCCTCTAATTAAATTTATTAAAAATACTCCTTTTCCTGCACGGGAAATTATCACTTTCGAAAGCTACCCTTGGGCCCTCTCTCTTGCCATGCGCATGGTCACATCAGTGCATGATTTTTATCATCCGGAGATAAGTTGTTGCCTGCTGCCTGGCAAGAGGATTGCTTTTCCTGCCATTCATTTCCTACCGGGCACCGCTGTTAGCAGTTATCTAAAAATTTTCGGCAAGGGTAAAAACGGGCTGCCGGCCAGCTGCTTTATTCATGAATAGCCAGCATAGGCACATGTGAATGTAACGCCAGCTTTTTACTGATGCTACTTCGGAACAAATCGCTGAAAAAGCTATGGTTTCGCGGAATGGCCGCCAGCACATCTATTTCCTGCGCCTCCACATAATCAAGTATGTCTTCTTCAGGCGCCTCTCCTTCAATAAGTTCAAGCCTGAAATCGAGCCCCTGGAACTCCTGCCGGATATGCTCCAGCTCCTGCATTTCTTCCCCCGACAACTCTTTTTCCCCGGTATGCACATTCAGAATAATTACTTCGGCCCGGAAGACTGCTGCCAAATAACTAAGCTTTTGAAGCACCTCCTCCCGGTCGTATGCTTTTAAATCGGCAGCAAAAGCCAGCTTTTTTAGCGGGCGGAAGATAACTTTATCAGGAACAAGCAATAAGGGCGCCTTACAATGCTCAAGGGCATATTCAGGCAAACTTCCTAAAAGCCGTTCCAGTTTGCTGGCTTTGTAGGTAGCCATTACCACCAGGTCGATAGCCTTGTCTTTTATCTGCTCATTGATGGTATCGATGGTCGGTCCAACCTCTACCAGGCATTTATAGGCAATGCCCGATGGCTGAAGGTAGCGCCGCTCCAGCGCCTGCATTTCCTCCTTTGCACCCTCGTGGGTTTGCTCCAGCATAATGGCCTGGTCGGCCACATAAGTGGTATCGATGCCCGTTACAGGTACATGAAAAGAATGCAGCACCAGCAAGCTGGTAGCACCCGTTTGCCCCGCCAGTTCAATGGCATACTGAAGAGAGTTCGCCGATGCCTCAGAAAAATCGGTCGGCACGAGTATATGACGTATTTGGCTCATAACAGGGAAACACTTAAAATGGTCTCTTGTTTTTTAACAAATGTTTTCCCTTAAGGTATAAAAAACTGCGAAGAAGAAAAAATAGTGGCCCGACCCCCTCAAAAGTAAGGGTAAAATATGGTTCTTTATGATTTTACTTGCTTAATAAGTACAAGGCCAGGCTTCATTCTGGTTTGACTCACCAAAGTCACGCGTTAGGCTTCGCTAAATGCGCGCCGGAATCCAGCTGGTGAATAGGACCAGGTACTTTCATAAAGAGCCTGAAATATAAACTTTGGAGTAGATAAATTAATTTGGCAAATTAATTGTTAACCACTAAATTTAAACTGACTAAAAACGACCAGGAACAGGTTTTGCAGAATATTCGGAGCGAAGAAGCCTCCTACTGAAAGATAAAAGCGGAGCCACTTATTTATATGTACGCAGTAATTGATATTGAGACCACGGGCGGCAACTACCGCTGGGGCAGCATAACGGAAATAGCAATATATATACACGACGGCAAGCAGGTAAGCAGGGAATTTAGCTCCCTGATAAATCCGGGAATACCTATTCCTCCTTTTATAACCCAGCTAACCGGGATTTCAGACGAAATGGTGCAGGATGCGCCTACCTTTTCAGAAGTAGCCGAAACAGTTGCTTCCATGACGGAAGGTTGTATTTTTGTTGCCCACAATTCCCAGTTCGACTACAATTTTATCAGGCATGAATTTCATAAGCTTGGGCAGGCGTATGAGCGCCCTACCCTTTGTACCGTCCGCCTGAGTCGTAAGCTTATTCCAAACCTCTCTTCTTACAGCCTTGGCAAGCTCTGCGATCAGCTGGGCATTGGGCTCGACAACCGCCACCGGGCCGGGGGCGATGCCGCGGCCACTGTCAAGCTCCTGGAACTACTTTTCGAAAGGGATAAAGAGGGCCTGCTGAATGCCACTATTAGCTGGCAACAACCAAGCTCTGAGTTTAATAAGTATTTACAAAATACAAAAATTGAAGACCTTCCGCAGGCGGCCGGTCTTATATACCTTTTTGGAGCAAACGATGAGCTTCTTTACATCGACAGTGCCCGCAATATTCGCAAGCGGGTTATTTCCCTCCTGAAAAACAAAGGTGGACGAGGCACATTTAATATCAGGCAGCAATTAAAGGATGTGACTTTCGAAGAAACCGGTACTTTCCTGATTGCCCAGTTGCGCGCCCACGAAGAAATAGTAAAAAATAAACCAATTCGAAATACTCCGCCAGCGGCCCCGTCCAGCAGGCCAAAACGCTGGTACATTCTGCCCGACCTGCAGCTGGATGGTTATTACCACTTACAGCTGGAGAGAAAGGAAAATAATGGAGGCGGCATGCTAAGCTTCCGCACAAAAAAAGAGGCACTTTCGGCACTGGAAGACCTTTGTTTTTCTTTTGAGCTTTGTACTGCTTACACTGCCATGGCCCAGAAACAGGCTGCCTGTGCCGACAAGAAAAAAGAAAGCTGCAAGGGTGCCTGCCAGTCGCTGGAACCCGCTGATAATTACAATAAACGGGTAAACGCAGCCCTTAAGAGCCTGGAAGAGTCTAATAACCAGCTAATTGTGGAAAAAGGGCGAAATCCTGCTGAAAAATCGCTCATAAAAATTGAAAACAGCCATTTTGTAAGCTGGGGCTACCTGAACCTGCAGGACAACAACTATAATTTACCTAACTTACTGGAGGTGGCCACCACTGCCTGCAGCACACCTGAAGCCACTGAAATTGCTCAAAAGTACCTTTTAAAAAATAGTGTACAGCAAATTATCAGTTATTAACAGCTTATAGTTATTCGTTGACAGCAAAGATAAAAACCTGCTACACTAAACATTTTGTAACTGAATTCTCATATCCGATCCCCTATGGCCAAAAAAAGTCTGTACCAGGAGTTTAAAGAGTTTGCTGTAAAAGGCAATATGATTGATTTGGCAATAGGTATTATTATTGGTACGGCTTTTACCAGAATTGTAAATTCTCTGGTACAATCGGTTATAATGCCTGCCCTGGGCATGGTGGTAGGGAGCTTTGACTTTAAGCACCTTAAAGTAGTGTTGAAGGAGGCTGAGCTGGATGCCGCAGGAAATGTGGTAGAGGAAGCTGTTGTTGTCCGTTACGGAGAGTTTATCCAGGCCTCTTTTGATTTTTTTCTAATCGCTATTATCATTTTTGCCTTTGTAAAAATAATAAACAACTGGAAGAATAAGGCCGAAGACCCTGGCAACAAAGAAGTACCTACTCCTAAAGACATCCAGTTGCTAACCGATATCAGGGATTTGCTAAAAGAGAATAAAGGCGGCAAAAGCTAAACCTACGCGTTCAGCCGTCCCCTTCCTCTTTCTTTTACAAAGGGTCGGTTTTGCCGTTTGCTGCCCCCGGGCCCCACTTCTCTGGAGTGCTCAATATCCAGGCCATGGTAGGTGTTTTTCATAAAAATACTTCCCCAGTGCCAGCCGTCGTTCTCCAGCATTCCCAGCATCAGTTTTCTTCTATAGCGGAGTTTTTCCATATCAAACTGGGTTTCTGAATTTTGCTGCCTGAGCGGAATGTTAAATGCTTTTAGTTTACTGATTACAATAGGGCCAGGCTCATTTTTCGATGGGCCAATAAAGGCTGACTCCAGGGTAGCCAGGTAATCTGTCAGGGCATATCGTAAGGGGTAAATTTCCTGCTTATGAGGTTTAATATCATCCGGCAGGTACAGCATCAGAATGGTAAGCGCCTCATCGAGGGCCACCAGGTTCACTGCCAGTGCTTCGCGGTGTAGGTGCGAATGAAAATTATGCAAAACAGGATAAGCAACATGGTTTTGAGCCTGCTTCATAATTTTTTCAGCAAGAGGACTGAAATGCTGGGAAAACGTGCTGAAGTCTTTTCCATCCCAGGAGTTCAGCAACATCTCCTGCGGCGACAGACCCAGGGAATGAATATAAATACTCACCTGGCGCTTCTCCATTTCAGCAGATAATATAGGCACCAGGTAAGTGATGCCCAGCGTAATAATAATAAAACCAGAATAGGAAATAATTGCCGTATAAACCCGCCAGAACTCTCCATTAGGAAACAGGTCTCCGTTTCCCATCGTGGAAAGCACATAGCCGACAAAGTACAGCTTTTCGAGCGGACTGGAGGCAGCCATTCTTCCGGAAACAATTACTGAGAAGGGGTCTGAAAGGTAAATAAAGAAGTTCCCCAGCCACAAAAAGCCTATCCAGCCCAAAAGCCAGGCCGAAACAGTAAACATCCCCGCATAATTTAAAAACCTGTTCTCTCCCTTTTGCCTGCTAAGCCACAGAAAAAACTTCCAGAGACCAGACCGTAAACGCTCGGTAATAAAGCCAGTGCCTCTTGGGGCCAGAGTAGAGTTTAAAACATCGCTAACTACTAAAAAAACGATAATTATGCCTAGCGCCAGATAAAAATAATTCATTTAACTTTGTACCTTCTTGCTTTGTGTTTTCTTTTGCTTCACTTTAAAACCTCCCGTTCCATCTACTTCAGGAGCATGAGCGAATGAAACCATCTAATGGATCAAAAAGCTGCAACACCCCAGATAATTGCAACCTGCTACCTGCAGGAAAATGGCAACGACCAGAATAAACTCCTTCTCAGCCCTGAGCATCTGCAGCTCAGGTACCGGGGGAGGCTCAGGGTATTTGTGCTTGACGACCTCCGCCGGCTAAGCTTTAACCACCGCAAGCTTATGCTGCCCCTGGTTTTAGGAGGAATTACCGCCAGCCTCAGCCTGGTAGCCATATTTAAAACCACTTATAATCCCTGGCTTATGCTTAGCCTGATGATAGGCGGCTGCCTTGCTGCTTACCTGGGCTACCAGGGAAGCTGGGTGCTTACTATAGAAGAAGATAAAACCTATAACGATTACTTTCTGTCTTCCATTTCAGCCAACCTGCGGGCTTTTGTTGCTTATACCAATACCTTTACAACCCACCGCCAACCAAAAGGCGTTCTTTACCTTCCGCTTAGTGCGGCTGAGTGGCAAAACGCACAGCAGCAGGAGTTTATAAAAATCCAAAAGCCCCGCAGATTGTTTTACCTCCAGGAGATTAGCTTACTTTCTGCCGAAAATACGGTGGTTATACCAGTAAACAGTTTGCAGCGGGGAATTTTCCTGGATTGGGAAAATGATGAAGAGGCCCAAATGCCCGTTCCCTACCTGCAACAGGAAAGCTGGCTTCCTCTTCAGGAGATAAAGCCTTTTTTCAGGTAATGGATCTTTCTCCTTCCCAAATCCTATCCAAGCGGCCGCTCCACTTCATCTTTTGTACTTACATTTTTTTCCTTAAAAAAATTAATAATACCGCCCATTAGAATAATCTCACGCTGGCGCTTACTTAACTTCTTAAAAGAAAGGTTATACGATTCATTTTTGGTTTCATTCATAAGTTGCAGGTCGTCGCCTTCCTGCAGGCTTTTGGCTGCGCCTTCCAAACGAACTACGTCTTCCTGCTCAATACGTTCATAATCGCTCTCATCAACAAACTCCAGGGGCAATACGCCAAAATTTACCAGGTTTTGCCAGCCCAGGCGGGCATAGCTTTTAGCCACTACAGCCACCTGCCCCAGGTATCGGGGGGCAAGGGCTGCATGCTCCCGGCTACTGCCCTGCGCATAGTTATCGCCCGCCACTACAATGTGGCCGCCATAACTTTGGCGCGCCTCCAGCGCACGATCGTGGTAGCTTTCATCAATTACCGAAAAGGCCCACTTGCTAATGGCAGGTATGTTACTCCGGTAAGGCAGCACAACTGCGCCAGCCCGTAAAATTTCATCGGTACTAATATTATCGCCCATTTTTAGCAATACAGGAACCTTATACTTTTCCTTTACCCCTTCAAATTCGGGAAGGCTTTTAATATTCGGGCCTTTTACCAGCTCAACTTCTTCCTCCTGGGCCTTGGGAGCCATTAGCAATTGAGTATTAATCAATTCCTTTTCTACTGGCTGATACTTCGGATACTGCATATTGTACAACTTCTCCAGCTCGCGCGGATCGGTAATTTTTCCGGTAAGCGCCGCAGCAGCCAGCGTTTCCGGGCTGCAGAGATATACCTTATCATCGGCCGTACCACTGCGGCCGGGGAAGTTTCTTGGCATCGTTCGCAGGCTTATTTTTCCGCTGGCAGGTGCCTGGCCCATGCCAATACAGCCCATACAGCCCGACTGGTGAAAGCGTGCACCGGAGGCTATCAGGCTCTGGAACATGCCCGATGCCGCCAGGTTCTGGATGAGCTGGCGTGAGGTAGGATTTACATCAAAGGAAATATCCTGGTGTGCAAGCTTCCCTTCCATAATGGCCCCCACCATCCAGAAATCGCGCAGCCCCGGGTTGGCCGAAGAACCCAGCACCACCTGGTAAATAGATTTCCCTGCCACCTCTCTTACCGGCACCACATTTCCCGGCGAGCTGGGGCAGGCAATAAGCGGCTCCAGCTCATCCAGCACAATTTCCTCGTGCAGATCATAAGTAGCCCCCTCATCAGGCAGCATTTCCCTAAAATCCGCTTCGCGGTTCTGGGCTTTTAAAAAGGCTTTAATTTTATCGTCGGCCGGAAAAACAGTGGTAGTGGCTCCCAGCTCAGTACCCATATTAGCAATTACATGCCGGTCCATGGCATCGAGCGACTCCAGGCCGGGGCCGTAATATTCGAGAATCATGCCCCGGCAGCCTTTTACATCGTAGCGGCGAAGCATTTCCAGCACCACATCTTTGGCACTTACCCAGTCGGGGAGCTTACCTGTAAGTTTAACACCCATAATTTTGGGCATGGCGAAATACAGCGGCTCTCCTGCTATGGCAAAGGCAACATCTACGCCTCCTGCCCCCAGGGCAAGCATGCCCATAGATCCCGATGCGGGGGTGTGGCTGTCGGACCCTACGAGGGTTTTGCCGGGTTTTCCGAAACGTTCCATATGCACCGGATGGCTCACCCCATTGCCCGGCCTGCTGTACCACAAACCAAACTTACGGGCAGCCGATTGCAGAAAAAGGTGATCGTCGGGATTCTTATAGTCCGTCTGAAGCAGGTTATGATCTACATACTGAACAGAAACTTCTGTTTGTGCTTTTGGTAAGCCCATGGCTTCCAGTTCAAGCATAACAAGGGTTCCGGTGGCATCCTGGGTAAGGGTTTGGTCAATACGGATACCAATTTCTTTCCCTGGCTCCATTTCTCCTTCCAACAGGTGTTCTTTAATTAGTTTCTGGCTTACGTTTAGTGCTTGGCTCATAGGTTTCTGGCTGGTAAAGCTGCCCGGCGGGGGCAAAATAAATTCTGTTCATTGTTTTAACATTAGCACCTGTGCCATTGTTAAAAAAATCAAATATTTAAAGCTGAAGGTCAGCCGTAAATATTTTAAAAATTACCATAATCCAAATTAAAAAAGGCCTGTACACATTTAAATGACCATTCCATCAAAAAAAGGAAATCATTAATCAATTGTGTATATTTGCTCTGGATTCAATGGGAAACGCAATTAAAATTTTTTAAAGTGTAAAACCAGCACTAAATTGCATTCCGCTTTTTTGCTCCTTTATTCGCTGATATTTAGCTGAGAAGCAATATAATTTCGTTTAATAAATAGTGCATATGCAACCCAAGCCAGAAGGCATAGAATATACCAAGAAAACCTATAAACCCCTGATTCCGCGCACCGAGTACTGGCCTGTTGTACAGCTAAGCCGGAACCGGAAAAAGTTTATTGAAGAGGTTGCAAACCAGGGTGTTGAAAAAATATTAGAAGCAAAACCGTCACGGGCAGCCCTTATTGAAGAGCTGGAAACTACCCTGCACCGGGAAAAGCTACGCTTAAAACAAAATCCCTGGGCAGTGGACCCGGAGGATGACGCTGCTTTCTGGCTGGATGTGCAAAAGAAACTGGTAGCGCTCTCGCATGACACTTCGGGCAAAACCAATGGAGAAGAAAAAGAGTTGCTCCGCAGCATTGCTATGCGCTATGCCGAAGAAATTGCCGGCAGCTTCCGGCCATCTTCTTACCGCTTTGCCCGCCGGGCGCTTACCTTTGGCTTTGCCCGCCTCCTCAATGCCACCCGGGTTAAAGGCCTCAGCTCCCTTTGGAGTAACCAGTACACCCTACAGGATAAACTGCACATTACCGGCGAAACCGACCATGTAAGGGCGTTGGCTCGAAAAGGGGTCGTAATTATGGTGCCTACTCACTTCAGCAACCTCGACTCCATCCTTATTGGGTGGGTGCTCCATGTGTTGGGCTTGCCTCCTTTGGTTTACGGTGCCGGCCTAAACCTGTTTAATATTGGCATTATTGCCTACTTTATGAACAGCCTTGGCGCTTACAAAGTCGATCGCCGCAAAAAAAACCTGGTTTATCTTGAAACCCTCAAGTCTTATTCCAGCCTGGCTATGCAAAATGGCTGCCACAGCCTTTTCTTTCCAGGCGGCACACGCTCCCGCTCAGGCAAAATAGAAAAGCGCCTCAAGCTGGGGCTGCTAAACAGTGCCATGGAAGCCCAGCGGGAAATATATGAAAAAGATAACAGCCCAAATGCCAGAAAACTTTTTATTGTACCCGTAAGCATAAACTATAATTTCGTACTGGAAGCGCCCAGCCTGATTAATGAATATCTCAAAATAAAGGGGCAGGAACGCTATTATGTGGAGACAGACAAGTATTCGACCTCCTATAAAATATCGAAGTTCCTGGTTAAGTTTTTTACCCGTGGTTCCGACATTTCGGTTTCGATTGGCAGAGGCATGGACATGCTGGGTAACTTTGTGGATGACGAAGGAAACAGCTACGACAACCAGGGCAAGCTAATAGATACCCGCGACTATTTTATTTCTAATGGAAAAATTACCAAAGACAAGCAGCGGGAGCAGGAATATACCCGCATGCTCAGCGAGGTAATTGTTAAGGAGTACCATCGCATTAACCGGGTGTTCCCAAGCCACCTGGTGGCCTTTACGGCCTTCCAAATACTACAGAAAAGGTATGAGAAACTGGACCTATTCAGCCTCCTGCGCCTGCCTGAAGAGGAGCTGATAATCGCTTACCCAGAATTTAAAGAAATGTTTTCGAAACTTCGCGACGAAGTATTCAAACTCTATCAGCAAAACAAAGTGCATGTAGATCCTAAGCTTACCGGCGATTTAGATGCTGCCATTGAACATGGCCTCAAGAATGTGGGAATGTACCACAGCAAGCGCACGCTCAAGAAAAACAAAGCGGGCGACATTACTACTGAGGACATGAATACCCTGTTTTATTACCACAACCGCCTGCTGGGCTATGAGCTGGAGCAGTATGTCTGAACAGACTGTAAACCCATCAAAAAACTCCTCTAAACCGGTTGGTATTATTGGAGCAGGTAGCTTTGGGCTTGCCATGGCAAACATGCTGGCAAAAAAGAACGAGGTGCTGCTTTATGCCCGAAGGCCCGAAGCAGTGGAGTACATCCAGAGCCATGAAAGCTATAAAGGCAAACCCCTGCACCAGCGCATTATTGCCACCAACAATATGCAGGAAATTGCCGAACGCTGTAGTGTAATTTTCCCTATTGTACCGGCAGGGAACTTTCGCAGCATGATGAAACAGCTGGCTCCCCACCTGCATCCTTACCACATTCTAATTCATGGCACCAAAGGGCTCGACATATGTGTGCCACCAGGCCGGCAACTGGAAAACAAGCACATCGACAGGAGCTGCATCCGTACCATGAGCGAAGTTATCAGGGAAGAAAGCGTAGTAGTTCGTATTGGCTGCCTGGCCGGACCTAACCTGGCCACCGAACTGGTACAGGGGCAACCCGCCGCCACCGTTGTGGCCAGTCATTTTAAAGAAGTTATAAACGAGGGCATTCGTCTCCTTCGGAACGATCGCTTCCAGGTATATGGCAGTTCCGACTTAATAGGCGTAGAGCTTTGCGGCGTGCTTAAAAACACGATTGCTATTGCCGCCGGCGGCTTGAGCGGGCTTGGTATGGGAGAAAATGCCCGTGCCCTGCTCATTAGCCGGGGTATGGTGGAAATGATTTACCTGGGCAGGGCTTTAGGGGGCAATGTGCAGGCTTTTATTGGACTTGCCGGGGTCGGCGACCTGGTAGCTACCTGCACCAGCCGGCTGAGCCGTAATTTTACGGTGGGCTATCGCCTTGCACAGGGAGAAACCCTCCAGCAGATATTAAGCACCATGGAAGAAACCGCAGAGGGAGTCCAGACGGTTAAAATTATGTCGCAGATTGCGGAACACCTTAAAGTTCGGGCGCCAATTACGCAAATGCTCAATAAAGTGCTTTTTGAAAATATGAAAGTAGAGGAAGCCCTGCAGTACTTAATGAAATATCCTTTTAATTCTGACGTTGATTTCCTCTGAGAGCACCAGAATTACCTGCTCTCTAACCAAACCGACTGTAACAGGATGGCTACTTATGGTGTTTTTTTCAAAAGTGGCTGATTTTTTATGCGCTTCAAGCTCAAACTTCTGGTATTCATTTGCTTTGTAACAGTACTTTTTTGCAAGGGTACAGTTACATGGGCAGGTGCTGCTTTACCTAAAGCTGAAATAAATAAAGCGCCAGCCTGGATCGACACCACCCGCCGCTTTAATCCGGCACGTATGCTGGCCCTCACTGACTCCAGCCTGCAAACCAGCCAGGAAAAAAAAAGCGAAGAGTTTTACGAATCACTCCAGAACTTCTTTTACCAGACAAAGCTTAGCCGTAAGCTGTTCGATTTACTGGTGGTTCCTCCTTCAAAAGTAATTCAACCTCCAAAAATAAAGGAGCGGCCTGTAGAGAGATTTAAGCCTTTTAACGGAAAAATTATAGGTGATATTCAATTTAAGAGGCTCCCGGTATTTGGACCCTCCGTTACCGACACCAGCAAGGTAGCCCCCAACTGGTTTCAGGATACAGGCAACCGCCTCCACTCTCCAACACGTATTTGGGTACTTAAAAAAAACATGTTAATTGAAAAAGGAGATAGTCTCCAACCCTTTCTGCTTTCCGATAACGAAAGGGTCCTTCGGCAACTCTCCTTTATACGCGATGCCCGTTTGTACCTGCAGCCACGCAAGGGGGCCGAAGAAAGCGATACGGTAGATGTACTAGTAATCACACAGGATTATTTTCCTTATTCGGCTGGAGGGTCTTACGGCGGGTTTGATGATCTTTCCCTCCGCATTGGCAATAACAATCTGGCGGGCCTTGGGCACCAGTTTGATAATGAAATTATATATGATAAACAACAAAGTCCGCAGTTCGGGTACCGCGGCATTTATACCCTCCCGAACACGGCAGGACTTTTTATTAACAGTCAGCTGGAATTTACCCGTACCTCACTGGAACAGGAAGAAGCGCTTCACCTGCGCCGAATTTTCTATACTCCCGATGTAAAGTGGGCTGGAGGGCTGCATGTAAGACAAACCCGGGTAAAAAAGCCGGTGCTTTTTCTGGAACCCAGCCTCGACACCCTCCTTCGCTTCCAGTACACTTATTCGAATGTTTGGCTGGCAAGAGCCTTCCCCCTAAATGCTCCCTCTATCACCAGGGATAAATCCCGCACAAGATTAATCCTTGCCGGCCGTTTTACCAGAACCAAGTTTAGTGAAAGACCCGCCATTGCAGCAAACGAGCAGCAGTATTTTCATCATAAGAAGCTGTATATAGGGAGTATCGGCTTAAATAACCGTAAATATTTTCGGGACCAGTATATACTGGGTTTTGGTCGTACTGAAGATGTCCCCACCGGTTACCTTTTAAACCTCCGCTTTGGCTTCGAAGACAGTGAGTTTGACCGACGGCCTTATATGGGCCTGCAACTACAGGGAGCGCATTATTTCAGAAGGTTGGGCTATTTACGTGGAGAACTGGATGCGGAGAGCTTTTATAAAGAGAAAGGAAACACTGAACGCAGGTTGCTGCACTTAAAAACCACCTATTTCAGCCCCTTAATGGACATGGGTAATTTTCATTTGCGGCAGCTAATTTCTATTGATTATACCTATGGAGACAGGCGCTTTGACTATGAATTCCTAAAAATTGGGTATGATAACATTCGTGGCCTTAGCTCTTATGAAGAAAGAGGCACTCAACGCTTTTCTTTACGGCTCGAAACCATCAGCTTTACTCCTTTTTACCTGTTAGGATTCCAGCTGGCCGGCTTTGGCTTCGCAGATTTGGCCATTCTGAACCGAAAGGAATATTTCAGCCTTAAGGGGCCAACATTTCAAGGCTATGGACTGGGACTTCGGGTTCGCAACGATCACCTTACCTTTAATACTTTTCAGGTTCGGGTAATTGTTTACCCAAATACACCAGGCAAAGGCTTTGGAATAGGTATATCAGGAATTCCCAGCCAGTTGTTTAATGATTTTGAAGTGGGCGAGCCACAGCCATTTCTTTTCCGCTGAAACCTTTTCAGGAAAAAACAGCTATACTATAAAAAAATCAATAAACAGAAGAAAACCTGCATAACTATGAGAGATTTTTTTGGCGTTTTTATAATGATTTTACTGGTAATAACCGGTGTTTGTGTTTTCGTCTTTTTCGGCAACTTTTTCGGTTATATCGGGCTGGCTATTTTTGAAATAATTATTGTAACAGTCATTGTGTTACTGGCCATTCGGTACTTTCGCTCCCGCCGCCAGAGGTAAAAGAAATTAAACTTTTATTTTTTACTTTTTTCCAGCACCTCCCCTATTGGCCTACTGCCGCAGCCTTTGGTTTTCAGGAGAGCGCGCTATTTCACCTGTTAGAAAGCAGAAAAAATTTACTGAAGGAAGCTCTGCCCCGCAAAAGAAAGCTTTTTGCGTTTTAGCCCTTATCCTTATCCACCATAGTACACCCTGTAAATTACCCCATTCGAATCGTCGGTAACCAGCAGTGAACCATCGGTGTAAACCGCCAGCCCAACGGGCCTGCCAAAATGAGCCTTCCCTCCTTCTATAAGGAAGCCAGTAAGAAAATCTTCGAACTGCTGCGGTTGCCCCTCCGGATTAAAGCGAAGGCGAACGACTTTATATCCTACCGGCTCGCTTCGGTTCCAGGAACCATGAAGGGCAATAAAAGCATCGCCCTGGTATGCTGCAGGAAATTGCTTTCCGGTGTAAAACAACATGCCCAAGGCAGCTGCATGCGCCTCAGGGTATAATAATACCGGATCTGCTGCCATTGCTGCATACTCTTCGTAGCTCATCTTAGCGGGCTGGTCCCCGGGGTTAAACTTTCCGTTTTCATATATATACGGCCACCCATAGTTCCTGCCTTCTTCTATCCGGTTTAGTTCTTCTTTTTGTTCATTATCTCCCAACCAGTCTATGCCGTGGTCCATGCCCCACATTTCGAATGTTTGCGGATGCCAGCCAAAGCCCATTGTATTTCGCAAACCATTGGCAAATACCTTTCTATCGCTACCATCTGCATTTATTTGCACAAGGGTCGCGTGCTCCTTGTTTGTTTCGTCGCAGGCGTTACAGGTACTCCCAATGCTGATATACAGCTTATTATCCGGCCCAAATGCCAGGGTCCTGTTGGGGTGCTGCCCTCCGTCCGGCAAGTCTTCAATAATAAGCTTAGGTTCGCCAATTTTGCCATTTGTAAGTACCTGCGCCTCGTACAGTTCATTTACTGTTGCCAGGTACATCATTCCTTCATGAATGGTAATTCCATGCACGTTTTCCAACTCCGCCACCGTAGTCTTTTCCTCTGCTATTCCATCCTTATCCCTATCCCGAAGGCGCATCACCTTCCCTGCATTCCGAATAGTTACATATATATCTCCTTTTTCGCTAACGGCAATCATTCGAACTTCGCCCAGCTTATCGGCAAACTTCTCTACCTTAAAGCCTGCAGGCACCTGAAGCTGGCGTATGTTCTCCGGGCCTGGCTTTCTGCTGGCCGGCTTAAACACATGACCATTCACAGTAGCTGTAATTGGCTTTTTTACCTCCTGCCCTAAAAGGGTCTGAGCTGTAAAAAAATAAATCCTATTAAACAAAGAGAAAACTTATAGATATGCATGCGGTTATTTATTTGAACTAATACGGGTAGCAACTCCTGAATTCTTACCTTTAACCAGGAAGAAAGCTTTTAGTTTGAGAATCTGTACCAGCCCTGAATTACTGGAATGGCAGCCATTACCTGCTAATTTATAGCACAGGGCAAGGGCATCCATTGCAAAAAAGAAAGGAAACATCAGCGGGCGGGCTAGCGCTGTTTGACACCCACAGGAAGCTCTGTTACCTGGTATTTGCAGCACATATAAAGCTTTCTAATCAAAAAAAGGACTAAAAAAAATTAAAAACGAAGAAATTCAAGCATCTTGAAACGAAACTGCTACTGAATTAAGTTATCCCCCAGACGAAACGATTTATTACATTCATGCAAAGAAGCCTTCGAACCTTTCTTTACTCTCTTTTTTTCGCTGTATTGCTGACTCCCGGATTTGCGCAGGCCCAAAACGACGGAGGTCTGCCTATTGCTAAATTAAAGTATAATGGTGGTGGCGACTGGTATGCCAATAAAACAGCTTTACCCAACCTTATCCGGTTTTGTAATCAGCAGCTAAACATGAACCTGGCTCAAAAAGATGCCATAGTGGAAGTGGGTAGCCCGGAAATTTTCTCCTTCCCCTATGTTTATATGACAGGCCATGGAAACGTGGTTTTTAACGAAAGAGAAGCCGAAAACCTGCGCAATTATTTGTTATCCGGTGGCTTCCTGCACATCGACGATAATTATGGGTTAGATAAGTTTGTAAGGCTGGAAATGAAAAAAGTATTCCCGGAGCTGGATTTTATTGAACTCCCCACCTCACACCCTATCTACCACCAGAAATTTCCTTTTAGCCAGGGCCTTCCAAAAGTGCATGAGCACGATGGAAAAGCGCCGCAGGGATTTGGCCTTATATATGAAGGACGGCTGATTTGCTTCTATTCCTATGAAACTGATCTGGGCAATGGCTGGGAAGACCAGACCATTTATAACGATCCTGAAGCGATTCGCCAACAGGCGCTGAAAATGGGTGCAAACATTCTTGCTTTTGCTTTTACGCAGGAATAACCCTTCATGGCGGCTACAATTTCCTTCACGAATTTAGTAGTCCGTTATTTTTTCCCTGGTTTTTGTCACAAAAAGCACCTGGGCTGGTCCTATGGTTAAAAGGGCCTGCCCTTTTAATTTAAAGTTAAAACTTAATTCATACTATTCTACTGTGATTATAATTGTATTCTTTCTGGCACATTGGTATCTATCCCTTTTTTGCCAAAGCTTTTTTCTGCACAGGTATGCAGCCCATAAAATGTTTACCATGAATAAGTTCTGGGAAAAATTCTTTTACGTATTTACCTGGGCCTGCCAGGGTTCCTCTTACCTGAGCCCCCGTGCCTATGCGGTTCTACACCGCATGCACCATGCCTATTCCGACACACCTAAAGATCCGCATTCGCCCCACCATACCGAAAATATTTTTACCATGATGTGGAGAACAAAGGACATTTATAATAATGTGCTGCACTACAAAGAAATTCCGGAAGAGCGTTTTAGCCGGGATATTCCCGACTGGAAAAGTTTTGATAAACTGGGCGATACCCGCCTTTCGCGCATTGGCTGGGGCGTATTTTATATTCTGGTGTATGTTCTTTGTATAAGTGTTTTCGATTTCTGGGGCACCCACTGGAGTATGTATTTTCTGCTGCCTGTTCATTTCCTGATGGGCCCTATCCATGGCGCCATTGTAAACTGGAGCGGACATAAATACGGCTATGCCAACTTCGATAATAATGATAAGTCAAAGAACTCCCTACTTCTTGACTTTCTGATGCTGGGAGAGCTGTTTCAGAACAACCACCACAAATTACCGAAACGCGCCAACTTTGCGGTGAAGTGGTTTGAGTTTGATCCGACCTACCCCGTGGTAAAAGTTCTTCACTATTGCCGCATTGTAAGGCTTAAATCCGATTCGGTTAGATAAAACCAAATTTAAACCTGGTATTAAAAAGCAGCGCTATGTTATGTAGCGCTGCTTTTTTTATTCCTATATCCCGGGAAAAGCTAGATACTGAAACTTTTAACTAATTTTATAGTTATTCAACTAAACATTTAGTATTATTGTTTAATCCTAGTTTGGAGCACTGAAAAATTTATCAAATGAGAAAATTAGTATTCATTTTGTTTCTCCTTTTTCCGGCCCTGCTAAAGGGCCAGCAAATGGCAGGGAGCTTCAGGGAAGTTAGCAGTAAAGCAGGCATAACACTTGAGGAGCTGGACAACCAGTACCAAAGCGCCCTGCATGCCCAACCGGAACTGGCTGTTTTTAACGGGCAGGAAGAAGCTTTTATAGAAGCTTATAAAAGCATGCTTTTCGATTTGGCTACCTTCCTTAAAGAAAATGAATTTATATGGGGAAAAACCACCCGCTGCTTCAATCGCATTTACCTGAATAAGGAGGGCGGCATTGACTACTTCCTTTACAACTTTAAGGCTGGAGAAATCGATCCGGAAAAGGAAAAGCAGTTTAAAGCATTGCTCAGCCGGTTTATTGAAAACTACCAGTTCCCTTTAACTGCCAAACAAAAGTTTGCACAATGCAGCCCCGTAAGCTATCTGGATTATTAGATTTAAAGGAAAGGCAGTGGCAAAGCAACTCCCGCTGCAGGAAAGAATAAAAGTTTGAATCAAAGGGTTAAAGCCGATAATTTTCAGTGGTTTTTTAATCTTTACAATCCAAAGATTTAATAAGCCAATGAATCTCCTTATTTTAAAGGACCAATTTTAACTTTAACCATAAAAACCAAAATGAAAGAACTTACCAAGGCCGAAGAACAGGTAATGCAGATACTCTGGGACCTTGAAAAAGGATTTGTAAAAGACATTCTGGCCCGGATGCCAGCCCCTAAGCCTGCCTATAATACGGTTTCGACCATCGTGCGCATACTGGAAACCAAAGGGTTTATTGACCACAACGCCTATGGAAAAACGCATGAATATTACCCACTGATAGCAAAAGATGACTACAGTAATTTCTTTCTTAAGAACTTCGTCAGCAATTACTTTGGTGGCTCCTTCCAGAAGCTGGTCTCCTTCTTTGCCCGTGAAAATGACCTCAACACCCGGGAACTCGAAGAAATGATGAAGCACATAGAAAAAGACATTCAAAAACCCGACAAAGATGACTGACTTCTTTTCCTACCTATTAGAGGTAAGCCTTATTTTAATCGTATTGTACACCGGTTTTTTCTTTGTACTGCGCAATAAGGCAGCCCCTGCTTTTAACCGGCTGTACCTGCTATCGGGTTTATTTGCTGCCATCATTATTCCTCTGATACATTTACCACTACAGGGAGCTGCCAGCGGAGCAGCTCCCCTGGTGTGGCAGCCGGCAGCCCAGGCCTGGAATTTTCTGCCGGAGCTGGTAGTATACGCAAACAAAGAGAGCGGAAGCCAGGCAACAGGCAATGGGTTCAACTGGCTTCAGCTGGGCGCTTACCTTTACCTGGCAGGGCTTCTTTTTACCCTTGTGCTATCGGCCAGCCGCATCGGCAAGCTGCTTAAGTGGTTGAGGCATTTGCCTTTTCGCCATGCCGGAGACTACAGCTACCTGCTTGCCCCCACGGGTGGCCGATTTCCTACTTTCTCTTTTTTAAACTACATCTTCTGGGACGAAACCGCTCCCCTTTCACAGGAAGAAGCCAGGCAGGTGCTCCGGCATGAAGAAGCCCATGTAAAGCAAGGCCACTCTTACGACATCCTTCTTCTTGAATTGCTTACCGCCTTCCTCTGGTTTAACCCTGTTATATACCTGTACCGGCACTCAGTGCGACAGGTGCATGAACACCTGGCCGATGGTTATGCCCTGCAGGAAGGCGAACATCAGGTGTACCTCAGGCTCATGGTAAAACAAACCCTGCGCCAGGCCAACCTCCCGCTAGTAAGTACATTTTTTCAACATAACACTTTAAACCGTATTCATATGATACAGACAAAGCCTTCAAAACCTCTTTTACGTGCCCTTTTTGGCCTTTCTTTAGCTGCTACCGTATTCTTTGTAGTCGCCTGCGAGGACGAAACTGAAAAGCTGGCAGAAGCGCCTCAACAAGCCACCTCCGCAGCCGAACACCTGGCAACAGAATCGAACTTTGAAATAGCCAGAACACAATATCCAAACAAGGATATTGAACCAGCCATCCTCATTTTTGAAGACCGTCAGTCGATTCTCATAAAATCGCATGAGGTGCATTATGACCTGTACAATTTTAAAGATACACGGACTTTTAAAAAAGCTGCTGAAGTAGCCAACCAGCTGGACCTGAAAAGTGAAAGATTAGACAGTGAAATAATTTATCAGTTTGGAGAAATCAGCGGAGAGTCTCTTAAAATAAAATATTTAAATGAACCAGCTAAGACTTCCGGTTTTCCGGAAACCATAGAAATGCCTGAAGAACAAGTGGCCACTGACGACCAGGTTTTTGAGGTTGTAGAGGAACAACCAAGGCCGGCAGGTGGCATGGAAGCTTTTTACAAGTTTGTTGGAAAAGAGCTACACTACCCAAGCGAGGCAAAAGAACAAGGAATTGGCGGCCGCGTGTATGTTCAGTTTATAGTAGATGAACAAGGGCAGGTTTCGGAAGTAAAAACAGTAAAAGGAGTAGGCGCTGGATTAGACAAGGAGGCTGAGCGGGTTATAAAGCTAAGCAAATGGGATCCAGGCACACAAAGAGGCAGGCCGGTAAAAGTAAGAATGATTATGCCGGTTATGTTTAAACCTAATTAATTCGGAAAAACACCTAAACGCTTTACGCCATTATCTTATTGTAAATTAAATTCCCCAAGGCCCTTTACATAGGGCTTTTTTTTGTCCTACACCCCTGAAATATAACCTATTGGCAGTTTTCTCGTAATATATACTGAATGATATTTTTTTGATACCCGAACGGGTCATTGAAGATTTTTAAATTAAAATCAGACTATTATGAAAAAGCCAACTATAAAGAACTGGATAAAATATTGCGCAGGTACGCTTGCCGTTTCAGGCATGCTCCTTACCACTTCCTGCGACTCCGGCAACCAGACTGCCGATTATGAAAATGAAGTAGAAGCAGCAGAAAATGAATCTGTAGTCCTTGAAAGAGAAAATGTAAATGATCCTATAGAAGTAGGGGAAGAGGAAGGAACAGATGCCGATGACCGGCAAACCGTAGGTGGCGCCAATGATGTGGATTATGCCAGCACAGCCACCACTGAAAACCAAAATCAGCAGGCAAGCAATATGTCTTCTACCCCGGCGGCTGCAGCTATGCCCGACATGGATGTTCACCTGGAAGAGTATAAAGATCCAAACCAGGCTATCCGTGAAGAACTGACCGATAGTAACGATCAGGTAGGCGACCAAAGCATGGATCGGCAGAACGTGAATAATACCCAAATGGATAATACCCAAAGTTCTGCCATGACCCAGGATACTGCCAGTGATGCCGATATGAACTCATATCAGTATAACACCGACCAGCAGGGTAGAGAAAATGTTTCGAATACCGATGCAGACAGAGCGGAACAGGAAGCGACGATTATAAGCCTCTACGAAATTGATATGGATCGGCTGAATGAGGAAGACCGCCAGCGTGTTTCCGATATGATGAACGAATATAAAGAGCGCAGAGACAGAGAGCGCGGCCAGATGAATCCTGAAACAGGTGCTTATATCTCGCCAGAAGTTGATGCTCGTCCAAAAATGGGATATGAGGAATTAATGGAAACGGTTACGGATAAAATTGAATATCCTAACAATGCCCTGGCTGCCCAGATGGAGGGTACTGTAATTGTAAACTTTGTAGTTGATGAAAACGGGGAAGTATTAGGCGGTAAAGCTGTTGAATATATAACTGTACCGACAGAAGAAATGCAATATACCCAGCCCCTGAACCCGACTAAGTTTAGTGAGCAGGAAGTTGAAGATACCAAAAAAGAAATGATGAAAGCAGCCGTAGAAGCCATTACCGCCACTTCAGGACAGTGGGAAGCTGCTATGCAGAATGGTGAAACTGTACCAGCTGAAGTTCAGCTCCCGGTTCGTTTCCGAATTCCTAGCAGTGATACGGTAGGTGACGGCGATTACTAGAAAATAAATAGTGATATTATAGAATAGTAATATTATAGAATAAAAAAGAGCGTACCTGGTTCAGTTACGCTCTTTTTTATTGTAAAACAATTATTAGAAATACTTCCGCTGCAGAATTTCAGTAGCCACAATGGTATTCTTTAAACTTTCCGGGTTGCGCAGGATTTTCAGAATTTCCCGCCCTCTCTTATTTTTTTCCTGGTAAGCCTCAAACCTTTTCTCTTCGGCAGTTACGGCTTCCTCTCCACTCAATCGCTGTTTCCGGCTCCGGCGTAGCTCCTGCTCTACCACCTCCGCCCGGGCTGCCGCTGAAGCTTTTTCCTGCAGGGTTTTCCGCATTTCAGTTTCCCGCATTCTTTTTGCCGCCTCCTGCTCGGTATTAGTGCTTTCGCTACCTGTAACCGGTTCATACTCTTCGTCTATTTCTTTTACCTTGCGCACTTTTTGTTCTGCCCTTTGGCGGGCTTCTTCCGGGGCGCCGTCAAACTCCTCTAACAACTCCTCAAACGAAGATGGATATTGACCTATGGGCCGCGGCCGGCCAACTGTTTCATCAAACGGGTCAGAAACCTGTTCGCGTCTGCGCGTAGGAGGCGCTACCTGCGCATCTGCACCCTCTTCCCCTCCTTCTTCCCGCACTACAGGCTTCTTTTTCAGGTTTTTCCACAAGCCATAGAGAAAGTAGGCCAACCCAAAAAAGATATAGAGTATTTCTTCGCTGATTTTCATATACTATCAAATTTAAGAATTAATTTTAAATTTGTTTGATTCTCAATCAGAAGTTAGGGATAAACTGAATGCAGCTAACAAAGTTAGAAATAAAGGGCTTTAAGAGCTTTGGCGACCGGGTAGTAATTCATTTCGACCAGGGCATCACCGGTATTGTAGGGCCAAATGGTTGCGGCAAATCCAATGTGGTAGATGCCATTCGCTGGGTATTGGGTGAGCAGAAAACCCGTGCACTTCGGTCCGATAAAATGGAGAACGTCATATTTAACGGCACCAAAACCCGAAAGCCCACACAAATGGCAGAGGTGTCGCTTACCTTCGACAATACCCGAAACCTCCTTCCCACCGAATATTCGCAGGTTACCATTACCCGCCGCTATTATCGTTCAGGCGAAAGCGAATATGAGTTGAACGGGATACAATGCCGCCTAAAAGATATCACCGGCCTTTTTATGGATACCGGCATCGCCTCCAACAGCTATGCCATTATCGAGCTTAAAATGGTCGATGAAATACTGAATGATAAGGAGGGTTCCCGCCGGGCCCTGTTCGAAGAGGCGGCCGGGATTTCTAAGTTCAAAAGCCGCAAAAAAGAAACCATGCGTAAGCTGGATGACACCTCGGCCGACCTGGAACGGGTGGAAGACCTGCTTTTCGAAATTGAGAAAAACCTTAAATCGCTCGAGCGGCAGGCGAAGCAAACCGAACGCTACTTTAAGCTAAAGGCCGAATATAAAGAAGGAAGCATTCGGCTGGCCCGGAAGTCAATCAGTAAATATACAGAGCAGTTCCTGGGGCTACAAAAGCAAATAGAAGCAGAAAAGGACAAAAAAACGAATCTCGACAGCCGCCTGGCCGAAAAAGATGCCCTCATTGAAGAAGGCAAAGCAGGCATGATTGCCAAAGAAAAGCTCCTGGTGTCGCGGCAGAAAGCCCTTAATGAACATGTGAATACCATTCGCCAGCAGGAGAGTGAGAAAAAAATAAAAAACGAGCGTCTTCGCTTTTTAACCGATAAAAGAGATAGCCTGCAGGACCAGCTCGAACAGGACCGCCAGAGCAATGAACGGGCCGCCTTCAGTATACAAAGCCTGCAGCAGGAACAGCAGGTAGCCGAAAAACAACTGGCCGAAGTAAAAGCCCTGCTCGATGAGCTGCGCGAAGCCTACGAGGAACAAAAGGAGCAAACAAATACCGTACGGGAAGAAGCAAACCTGGCCAACCAGCAGTACCGCCAGTTGCAGGACCGCTCCTACCAGCAAAACAAAGCGGTAGAAATAAAACAAATGCAGCTTTCTTCTTTGAAGCAGGAGCTCGAAAAAGCTGCCCGCGACTCTTCGGAGCAAAGCAGCAGCCTGGCTGTTTTTGAAGAAAAAATGGAAGACCTTCGGGAACAGGTGCTGGAAAAAGAAGAGTACCTGGAAAAGCTCCGTGCACAGGAAGAAGCCCTGCAGGAACGCATTATTGAGCTAACCGATACCATCAGCAGGCAAAAAGATCAGCTTTCTGCCACAGGTCGCCAGCTGGACTCGCGGCAAAACGAATACAATCTTACCAAGAGCCTGGTCGACAACCTCGAAGGCTTCCCTGAGGCCATTCGTTACCTGAAAAAGAAAACCGACTGGGGCAAAAATATTCCGCTGCTCTCCGACCTGGTGAGCTGCGACGACAAGTATAAAGTAGCCATTGAGAACTTTCTTGAGCCTTTTATGAACTACTATGTGGTAGATACTGTGGCTCAGGCTTACGAAGCGGTTGAATTGCTCAGCCAGGCGGCCCGGGGTCGTGCGCACTTCTTTGTGCTGGATGCCCTGGCAGGCTTTAGCCCTGCTGCACCAGGCCAAAACAATGGAACCATTGCTGCCAAAAATATTATCGAGTACGACAGCAAGTACCAGTCCCTCATACAATACCTGTTTAACGATGTGTACCTAACAGAAGAGGAGCAAATAAGCAGCAAGGAAAAGGACAGCAGCACATTTATAAGCCTCAGCGGAAAAATTATCCGCCGAAGCTACAGCCTTTCGGGCGGTTCGCTGGGTATGTTTGAAGGCAAGCGCATAGGCAGGGCAAAAAACCTCGATAAGCTTAAAAACGAAATTGAAGCACTGGAAGCGGAACAAAACAGGCTTAACCAGGAGCAGGGAAAAATGCTGGCCGAACTCAACAGCATAAAAGGCAGCACCCAAAAAGCCCTTATTGAACAGCATCAGCGGGAGCTAAACGCCCTTCAGCAGGAGTTTGTAAGTGTGCGTACCCAACAGGAACAAATGTCGCGCATGCTCAGCAGCCAGGCTACCCGCCAGGAAGATATTGAAGCGAAAATTGGTGAGCTACAGGAGGAAGTAATGGAACTACAGCCCGCCGCGGCCGAAGCAGCAGACCAGCTTAAAACACTGGAAGGGAAAATTGCTCACTATAATGAAGATTTACAACTGCAGAATGAAGCCCTGCAGTTAAAATCCTCCCGCTTCAATGAACAGAACATCCAGTTCCACCAGCAGGAAAACAAATTAAATAGTCTTGTTCAGGAAACAGGCTTTAAGCAAACCGCTTTCGATACCAGCCAGCAACGTATTAACAAAAACAAGCTGCACCTGGAGGAAAGTGAGGCCGAAATAAATGCTTTGCTTGAAAAAAATGAGGTGGGCGACGAAGAGCTGCTCGATATGTACAAGGAAAAGGAAAATATCGAGAAGGCGGTAAACGAAGCCGAACAGGAATATTATGCTTCGCGTGGGTTGATTGATACCTACGAAAAAGAAAACCGCGAACTACAAAGGCAGCGCGAGAGCTCCCAGGGCCTGATGATGGAGCTGCAAAACAAACAAAACGAAAGCAAGCTTCACCTGAGCAACCTGAAGGAACGCCTGTCGGTAGAATTTGAGGTAGATGCAGAACAGCTAATGGAAGAAGAAGAGGAGCCGGAAGCCCTCTCGGAAGAACAGCTGAAAGAAATGGTAAAATCTGCCAGGGAAAAGCTTGATCGCATTGGGCCCATTAACCCTATGGCTATGGAAGCTTACGAAGAAATTAAGGAGCGGCATACCTTTATCAGCGGGCAAAAAAAGGATTTACTGGATGCGAAAGGTTCGCTGATGGACACCATCGACCAGCTCGACACCGCTGCAAAAGAAGCGTTTTTGTCGGCCTTCTACCAAATCAAAGAAAACTTTATAAAGGTATTCCGCTCGCTGTTTACCGAAGAAGATGACTGCGACCTGAAGCTGGTAGACCCTGAAAACCCTTTGGAATCGGCCATAGAAATTATGGCAAAGCCCAAAGGCAAGCGCCCGCTTACCATTAACCAGCTTTCCGGCGGAGAAAAGACCCTAACGGCAACTTCCCTCCTCTTTAGCATTTACCTGCTCAAGCCGGCCCCCTTCTGTATATTCGACGAAGTGGATGCGCCACTCGACGATGCCAACATTGATAAGTTTAACAACATCATCCGCAAATTTTCTAAAGAGTCGCAGTTTATTATTGTTACCCATAACAAACGAACCATGGCCAGCACCGATATTATGTACGGGGTAACCATGCTCGAAATGGGGGTTTCAAGAGTAGTACCGGTAGATTTGCGGGAGTTGGCCATGGAGGAGTAGCAAGGACGTGTTTGTGGTTCGTTGTTGGTGTTTTGTGGATGACCAGCAGGTAGCCCCAGACCATGGCAGTATTCCTTACCCTGGCGGAGTTTTCAATTTCTAACTTTAACTTCTAACTTCTAACTTTAACTTTTAACTTCTAACTTCTAACTTCTAAAAAGTTACGTATATATTTAACCTGATTTTAAACTTTTTCATTTTCACATTTTTTGTAGATTTGGCTGCTTCAATTGATTGTTAAGAGGGTTGACATGGACATTTCAGGCATATACGAGAAAGAACTGGAACTTTTACAGGTAGAGCTGGTACGGATGCAGCGTTGGGTACAGGATACCAACCAGCGTGTTCTTATTATTTTCGAAGGCCGCGACACCGCCGGAAAGGGGGGGGCCATTTTCCGTTTTGCCCACCACCTTAACCCCCGTGCCATGCGGGTGGTGGCACTGCCTAAACCCAATGATGTGGAAAAAGGACAGTGGTATTTTCAGCGCTACATCAAGGAGCTTCCGAACCCGGGCGAAATTGTGTTTTTTGACCGCAGCTGGTATAACCGGGCGGTTGTTGAGCCGGTAATGGGTTTCTGTACCGACGAGCATTATAAAAAATTTATTCAACAGGTCCCGCAGTTCGAACAAATGCTGATAGAGGATGGCATCATCCTTATTAAATTCTGGTTTTCCATAGATATTGAGGAACAGAAACGCCGCCTGATTAACCGGCAGGTAAACCCGCTCAAACAGTGGAAAATTAGCACGGTAGATATGCAGGCACAGCAAAAGTGGCACGACTTTACCTACTATAAGGAAGAAATGTTCCTGCACACCCACCGGGCGGGAAGCCCCTGGGTTATTATAAAGGGAAATATTAAAGAAGTCGCCCGCCTGGAAGCAATCCGTTATGTGCTGTCGCAGGTTAATTTTCCCGAAAAAGGCAAAACAGGGGTCAGCCTGGTGGCAGACAATAATATTATTCGAACATTTGACCCCAACTACCACATCGGCTATGGCCCCACTTCCTTTAACGAAGAGTTAAAAATGTAGCTAATGCGGCTGACAGGAAAAGTGACTCTTTCCCCTTTTCCGGCGGCCAGTCCATATAACATTGAGGGTTTCTGCAGGTTGTATAAAAAAGAAAACCCAATGCTCATATGATTCCTGCTTTAACAGTTATCATTATCCTTACCGTATCAATTCTTGTAACGAAAATAGCCACCATAGCCCTTATGCATACGGGGCTCTCCCGGCAGTCGTCAAAGTTCCAGGCCCGGTCTGCCTTTACCGGAGTCGGCTATGCCACCCAGGAAGCTGAAAACCTGGTAAATCATCCGGTACGCCGTAAAATCATTATGCTGCTCATGCTGTTGGGGAACGCCGGAATTGTTTCGGTTATCGCCTCCCTCATGTTAACCTTTCTCGATGACAAAGATCCTACTCATGGGCATACTGCCCGTTTGCTACTGTTAATTGGCGGCATCGGCTTTTTACTTATTCTGTTTAACAGCAAACTGGTAAACAGGGGCTTATCGAAAATTATTCACTTTGCGCTGCAGCGATATACCAAAATAAACGTGCTGGACTATAGTGGCCTCTTGCACCTGGCGGGCGAGTACGAAATTTCTGAAATATTTGTAGAAGACGACGACTGGCTGGCAAACAAGAGCCTTGCCTCCCTTGCCTTACCAAAGGAAGGCCTTTTTATCCTGGGCATAAACCGAAAAAATGGGAATTACCTCGGTATCCCGCGCCACGACTCGGTTATTTGTCCGGGCGACACATTGGTTATTTATGGCCGGGCCATTGCCATCAGGCGTATCAATGCCCGAAAAAAAGGGCATCTGGGCAATAAAGAACGGCAGCAGTCAGAAAAAGAAAATAAAAAAATTCAGCACCACGAAAATAAGGCCGATAAAAAATCTGCTGTAAAAGAAAATCCTCCCGAGGCCTGAACGCCTTACTTATAACTGGCTTACCCCCTTTAGAATAATACAGACGCCAATGCTGCTAAAACAATTGCAGTTAACCATTTAAATACCTCCTATTTCCTGCACAAAACTTTTTTACCTTTCTTAAAACAGCCCAAACAAAAAAGGCAGTTCTTAAAAGAACTGCCTATATCATTTTTTTGTCGATTATTTGCGTTTAAGGAGCAGGAAGGAGCGAGCCTTTAACTCAATTTCCTGCGAAACCATCGTATCTTTCTGCATCGTCGATGGGTCGAAAGTGTCGACAAGAATTTCCCAGTGAAACTTCTGATGTTCCTTTGGGAAGATAAATGGAATTTCTTCCCAATAGCTATTCACTAACAGCAGATATACACTATCTGTTATCCGGTTGCCCTGCTCATCCTGCTCATCCATAGCATGTCCGTTCAGCAACATCCCAAGGCTCCGCGTATAGTCCGAATTCCACTCCTCTTCGGTCATATCCTTCCCGTCGGAGCGGAGCCAGCGAATGTCCTTCACCCCAAGCCCGTGCACCTTTCTTCCCAGAAAGAAGCGGCGCCGCCGAAATACGGGCGAATTTTTTCTCAGGTCAATCAGGTGGCGCGTAAAATGGAATTGTGCCTGCTGGGCATCGGTCCAGTCCCAGTTAAACCAGCTTATTTCATTATCCTGGCAATACACATTGTTGTTTCCGCCCTGGCTGCGGCCGTACTCATCGCCCATCGTAATCATAGGGACTCCCTGGCTTAGGATGAGGGTCGACAGAAAGTTGCGCATTTGGCGCTGTCTAAGAGCAATTATCTCTTTCTTTTTTGTGGGCCCTTCTTCGCCGCAGTTCCAGCTGAGGTTGTGCGATTCACCATCGTTATTGCCTTCTTTATTGGCCTGGTTATGCTTTTCGTTATAGCTTACCAGGTCGTGGAGGGTAAAACCATCGTGGGCAGTAACAAAATTAATGCTGGCGGAGGGGCGGCGGCCTGTTTCTTCGTACAAGTCACTGCTACCGCTCAAGCGAAAGGCAAGCTCCCCAACCTGGCTCTCGTCGCCCCGCCAGAAACTGCGTACACTGTCGCGGAACTTGCCATTCCACTCAGCCCAGCGAACAGGGAAGTTTCCTACCTGGTAGCCTCCCTCACCAACATCCCAGGGTTCGGCAATAAGCTTTACCTGCGAAATAATGGGATCCTGGTGAATGGTATCGAGGAAAGTTGACAGCTTACCTACCTCATGCAGGCCCCGCGCCAGGGTAGAAGCCAGGTCGAAGCGAAACCCATCGACCTGCATTTCAGTAACCCAGTACCGCAGGCTATCCATAACCAGCTGCAGGGGCCGGGCATGTAACATACTCAGGCTGTTCCCTGTGCCGGTATAATCCATGTAGTAGCGCTTGTCTTCCTGCACCTGCCGGTAGTAAACGGTATTGTCAATTCCTTTAAAGCTTAAGGTTGGGCCGTAATGGTTGCCTTCGGCTGTATGGTTATATACCACATCCAGTATTACTTCTATGCCTTCTTTGTGGAAGGCCTTCACCATTTCTTTAAATTCGGTTACCTGCTCTCCCATATTGCCCGAAGAGCAGTATTCGGAATAGGGCGCAAAGAAGCCAATGGAATTATAGCCCCAGTAGTTGGTAAGGTCCTTATCGACCAGGGTTTTGTCATTTACAAAATGATGCACCGGCAGCAACTCAACTGCGGTTATGCCTAACCTTTTCAGGTACTTTATTACCGGGGCGGAGGCAAGCCCGCGGTAAGTCCCCCTTATTCCCGGCTCCAGTTCGGGATGCTGAATAGTAAAACCTTTTACATGCAACTCATAAATTATACTTTTATGCAGGGGGATGTTCGGCCGCTCCACTCCCTCCCAATCGAAGGAAGGATCAATAACTACCGATTTGTTCATTCCAGCGGCGCTGTCCTGGGTATCAAATTCCAGATCCCTGTCTTCTTCAGTATCATTTACCGGGTAGCCGAACATCGCATCGCTCCATTCAATGCGCCCGTTTATTGCCTTTGCATACGGATCAATCAACAGTTTGTGCGGGTTAAAGCGCATTCCCTCCTGTGGTTCATAGGGGCCATCTACTCTAAATCCGTACAACTGGCCCGGTTTTAAGCCAGGGATATAAACATGCCAAACATGATCCGTCTGCTCTTTCATTTGAATACAGGCATACTCTTCCTCCTCCTTGGCAGCATTAAAAAGACAAAGGTGAACTGCTGTGGCATTCTCACTAAAAATGGCAAAGTTCACGCCTTTACCATCAAAAGTTGCCCCCAGGGGATAGGGCTTCCCGGGCCATATTTCGTGCTTAAATTGTTGGGCCATATATTTGTTTAATTTGCTTCTCGTAAATTAACTTATCATTAAACACGTATAAAGGTAAATGGTTGTTACAGGGCTACTTAACCAGGCCAATATATTTCCATTTTATGCTGGTTGGGAGCCCAGCCTCAGAACTTTTGTAAACCGGAAGCGATGCACGGAAGGAACTGGAAAATTTGCCACTGCTATAAAACATTATCATTCATTCTTACAAAGTAGAGTAAGCAATAAAACTCCGCAGCGCTTTATGGCTAGGGGGGGGGAAATAACCAGCACCTGGCTTTTACCGGCCAGACAGCTTACCTGAGCTGCTGATTATAAAAAACAGTTACTTCAGGCTCAGCTATAAAGTTTATCGTAATATTCATAAGCCATTCGGTTCGAATCGAAAAAAGGCACCACATCATGCATGCTGTTTTTAACTATGCTCATCCACTTTTGGGGATGCTGGTAGTATAAAGGCAATATCTCCTTTTCAAGAATATGATAAAGGTTATTCAGGTCCATAGCATCCTGTTCATGCTCTGGGAGCGAGGTATCGGCTTCGGGAACAATAAAACTGTTAAAGCCATGTAAGGAAAACTCCGGAATCCAGCCATCGAAAGTAGAAAAATTCACTGCTCCGTTCATGGCTGCAGACATTCCACTTGTACCGGATGCCTCTCTGGGCACTCTGGGTGTATTTAGCCAGATATCGGCGCCGTTTTTCAGCATACGCGACAAGCGTAGCTCGTATCCCACCAGGGTGGCCACTCTTCTGTACCGCTTACTTAAATGCACCAGCTTATTAAAAGTGCTAATGGCTGCATAATCCATAGGATAGGGCTTTCCAGCCCAGATAATTTGTACAGGAAAATCCTGATTGGTCATTAACTGGTGAAAGCGTTCTTCATCGCGCGTTATCAAATCGGGCCGCTTATAAGCAGCAAAACGCCTTGCCCACACGATCGTAAGCACTTTCGGATCGAAAATCACCCCGGTTTGATCAGCAACCAAATCAAATAATTCCTGCTTTAACCGGAGCTTTCTCCTTTTAAGGGCCTCATCATCCCCTTTATTAAGGGCATCGCACAAAATTTTCTTTTGCCAGTACTTCCTGTTTTGTGCATTTGTGATATGTATAATACCCTTTGAATTGCCGGTATAAGGTGCCCACATTTTATTTGCTACCTCACTGTGTAGCTTAGAGACGCCGTTTGCTTTCCGACTCATTCGGAGCGCCACCAGCGTATGGTTAAAAGTAGCGCCCGAAACCCCTGTAATTTCCCTTACCCGCTCCAGGGGGAGTCCACAAAAGAAACCCAGCTCCTCCAGAAAAGTAATATCATGCTTTTCGTTTCCGGCTTCTTCGGGAGTATGGGTGGTAAAAACCAGGCGTCTTTTTACTTCCTCCAGGTCTTTGTGTTTCTGGTACAGGTAAAAGGCCGAAGAAAGGGCATGCGCCTCATTTAAATGATATACCTCCGGTTCATAACCCAGTTCATCCAGCAGCCTGGCACCGCCAAGCCCCAGCAATATAGACTGAGCAACTTTGGCCGATGGATCCGTATCATAAAGGTTATGGCAGGTAGACTGTGCCAGGTAGTCGTTTTCGGGCAGGTCGGTACTCAGTAAAAACAGCGGTGCCGATTTAAATACCTCTGGCGAAAGATACCACACCTTTACTCCTACCTGGTGTTTATTAATGGTTATTTTAAAATTTATTCCGGTATCTTCCAGAAAGCTGTAGTGCTTTTCCTGAAAAAGTACGTTCATTGACTGGTCACCCTTACGTATCTGGTCGTAATATCCATACTTCCAGAGAATACCAATGCCAATCATGTTCTGCCTTAAATCATACGCACTGCGCATATGAGAGCCGGCCAGGAAACCTAAACCGCCACTATAAATTTTAAGCGGCTGGGCAATGGCAAACTCCATACTAAAATAGGCAACAGCTTTGCGGTATTTAGGATCTGGCTTATAAGGATGTGTAAATCGGTCGGGAAGTGCCATGTTAACTTATTTAGCTTTAAATCAATTATGTATCTTTTCTTCTATAAATCAGTCATCTAGAAAAATCCATCGACAAGGAAACTGGCGGGTTCTACCCCAGTTCTAGCGTTCTTTTATCTTAGAAACAAAATTTTTCGAACGTTTCCAAATATTAACTTCATTTAACACACTGAAAATAAAGGAAATACAAGCGCAAAGCAACCTGAAACCCATGTCATGGCCTTGCTTTGAAGAGCGGAAACCCCTGGTATCGCCAAGTCTTATCTCTATTGGGCTATCCACAGTGTTTAAAGCAAATTTATTACATGCTGTTGCAGTGGATTCATTAAAACACGATCTTTCCCCCGTAGTTAAGCCAACAGAACAGGCTCCAGAATAGCTAATAAGAAATACATTTAAGGCCCGGAAAATTTATGAAAGTTAATAAGCTGATACTCATCCTGTGTATGGCAGGTGTCTTTTACCTGCTCCCCACAGAGGCTTTTAGTCAGAAGAAAGCAGGTGGTCCTCCCCCCTGGGCACCGGCGCATGGTTATCGGGCCAAAACCAGGCATATTTATTTTCCCGACCATAATTTTTACTTCGATATTCAGCGGGGAGTTTATATTTTCATGGAGGGTGGAAAGTGGAGCATCGCGGCCAGGCTTCCCGGCCTTTTCGGTAACATAAACCTAAGCGCCTCCACCCAGGTAGAGCTGGATATTAGTACCAGTGAGCCCCAGGCTTACAATGCCCGGCACCTCACCGAATACAAAATAAAGCATGGCTCCGGGCATAAAAAAGACAAAAAGAACCACCCGGGCAAGGGCAAAGGCAGGTCTTAAAAAAACCTGTCCTCTAAAGCATCAAAACCTGCCTCCTGGCACTTCTTCACCTATGGACATTTCTTATTCTGTAGAAGAACAATTAAACGAAGCAGAGTTTATTACTCTTCTTCGTTCCTGTAGCCTGGGTGCGCGCAGGCCATTGCACCAGCCTGAGCGAATTAAAACCATGTGCAGCAATGCCAACCTGGTGGTAACTGCCCGCCTCAACGGAAAGCTCGTAGGGGTGGCCCGTTCGCTGTCTGACTTTGGTTACTGTACCTATCTTTCCGATTTAGCAGTTTCAGAAGAAGTGCAAAAACAGGGCATTGGCAGGGAGCTTATAAAAAGAACCCGTGAAGCAGCCCCCGATGCCACGCTTATCCTCCTTTCGGCTCCCGCCGCAAAACAGTATTACCCTAAGCTGGGCATGCAAAAACATGAAGCTGCTTTTATTTTAAATGCAGGCGAAGAATTAAAATAGTTTTTAAGCACTCCATTATCCTATTCAAAAAATCGCCTCATTTAGCTAATAGAGTCTTGTTTTACTTAATTCAGAAATTTATTTCTGCCTGTTGACCTTCATCTGGCACGATTTTTCCATTACGCCTTTTAAACCATTGAAAATTAAAGGCATATGAAAAAGTTATTTCTTTTATTCGGAATTTTAGCAGTCAGCTTCAGCCAGCTGCAGGCCCAGGAAATTAGCGGAGGTATTAAAGCCGGCATGAACATTTCGGGCTGGGGTGGTGATGCAAGCCAGGCAATAGCAGATTTAGTGGGCGAAACCAGCATTTTACCAGGCACCATTAAACAGGGGTACCATGTCGGGGGCTTTTTATCCATTCCTTTAGGCCAGCAGTTTATTTTGGAGCCAGGCCTTTATTACTCTACAAAAGGGATAGAAGCAAAATATAGTTATGCCGCCAATAACTTCTTGAAATTAAATGCCACCGTTACAAACGATGCGCACTACCTTGACTTACCCCTGCTGGCGAAAGTACAGTTCGGAAATGGATTTCAGCTTTTTGCCGGGCCGCAGGTATCTTACCTGGTAGCAAATAACATTAAAGGCGAGGCCGGCATTTTAGGATTTTCTTACGAGCAGGATATTGACTGGAAAAGCGGCTTCAGAGAATGGGATTTTGGTATTTCAAGTGGATTAGGTTACCAGTTTACCAATGGCATTCAGTTGCAGGCAGCCTACGACCACGGACTCTCCAGCCTCGATAACGGCAAAAGCAACATAGACCTGTATAACAGGAACGTAAAGCTTTCTTTGGGCTACCGGTTTAAATAAGCAAGCTGGTTTAAAAAATTAAACGGCCTGCAGAAGATTCTGCAGGCCGTTTTTTGTTGATTTATCAACTTAGTTAGATACTTTACTGCCTAACCACGCAGATCTCACACGATTAGCCTTCTTTGAAGGCTTCTCCTGAAGAGTCGTACGATGGCCGGGAAGAGCAGAAAGCAGCACACTAACTTCCCTTTTTTTATTGTAACGGTTAATATGCAGTTGAAGTTGCTCTCCGGGTTTTTTGGTAGCCAGCAGGCTATCTAACTGGGCCCTGCTTTGCAGCGGTTGGCCGTCTACCTGCAGCAGCACATCGCCTTTCTCCACCCCAGCTTCATACAAAGGGCTTCCTTTAAAAGCATACGACCCCAGCACCAGTTTGCCTTCCTCTTCTTGCCACCGGGCCAATCCCAGGCTTGCTTTTTCCGGGTCGCTCGGCTGTAAATTTATGCCTGCCCGGCTAAGCAGTTCCAGCATATCAGGCAGCTCTTTGCCCTGCACATGGCGCTCAAAAAAGGCGTGGGCAAAGGCAGGGTCGCCTGTATATTTCGCCAGCTGTTCCTCTAAATCGCCCAGGGTATAGGGAATTTCTGCTTTTCCATAGGTTTGCCACATCTGCCGCATAAAGCCATCGAGGGTTTTGTCCTTTAGCTCCGTTCTTAGCTTCAGATCCAGCGCCAGGCCCAGCAGCTCGCCATAGCTGTAGTACGAAATAAAAGTGTTATTCCGGTTTACAGGGTCTATGGATATGGCAGCATCGACAAAGGGGGCCTGGTAACTCATTTCCACCGGCGAGAAATACTTACTGCCCGGGTAGAGCAGCACATAATTCATAAGCCCCTGTAACCCTGCCACATATTCCTCTTCGCTGATAATGCCCGCCCGCACCAGGCTGAGGTCGGTATAGTAAGAGGTAAAACCTTCAGCAAACCATAATTCGCCCGACATGTTGGTGGCACTAAAGTCGAAGGGCTCCAGCGAGGCAGGGCGAATCCGCTCTACATTCCAGGCATGGAAAAATTCGTGGGCAATGGTGCCTATATTGTCTTTGGCATTGGTAGAGAGCGGTCGTGAACTGGTTACCACCGTACTGTTGCGGTGCTCCATGCCATCGCCGTCGGCTTCGGGCAGGTAGTTAACCAGGAAGGTGTACTTATCGAATTCAAAATCAGGCAGCTCGCCATAAACAGCCTTCTGTTCCTCCACAATTTTTTTAGTCCAGTCGGCATACTGGTCAAGCGCTTCGGCAGTGCCTTCATGCTGCAGCACCAGCCGGATGTCATAGGCTTTATCCTTAGAAGTCGACTGCCAGCTACGCATATCCACCGGCCCCAGCTGAATGGGGCTGTCCATAAAATAATATAAATCCGGAGCCCGGAAGGTACGCTCATTCAGCTGTTCCAGCTGGGTGGCCACTTTCCAGCCCGGCTTATCGTCCAGCTTAAAGTGCACTTCTACAGGCCGTTGCTTCATTTGTTCGGAATACATAAAAGCAGCGGGAATATTTAAATGTGCCTGCCGTTCGTTGACCGATGCATATGTACCATCAATGCGGTCGGCAAACAGGGTATATTCGATAACTGCTTCTCCATTGTGCCCCGCAATTTGCCATACATAAGGGTTTGGCCGGTAAACCGTCAGTGGCTTGCCCGCGCCATCCACCGCACTTACTTCGTATACGTTTTTGGCAAACTCGTGCAGGGCATACCTGCCAGGAGAGCTACGGGCCATTTGCACCTCCAGCACCTCTTCGGGTATATGGTTGAAATGGAGCCGGATGCGGGCTTCGTGGTGCACCGCATTGGGAAAGGAAACTTCGTAGCGTACCGGCTCCTGTGCCATGCCAGCCAAATGAAGGCAGCAAAAACACAGGCAAAGGAACAAAGTGTTTCGTAATAAGGTATTCATATAAAAGCTAAATGGATATGATCCGATAAAACTAAAAATTTTCCTGATAAAGCAGCAATTTTCTGCTTACTTTAAGGTTTAGCAATACAGCGATGGCACTATTTGATGATATATGGGAACAGCTTTTTCCGGAGCAGCCGAACAGGACCCCGGTGGCGGTAAAAGAAGCACTGGTAAGGAATGCGCCCTATTTACAGCGTTACAGGGAATGGAAAAGCAGTCCGCAATCGCTGGCCCTTGTTGGCGAAATTGAAAAAGCGTACTACGACAAAAGAAACCAGCTGGAAGGTTTTTACCAGGTGTACCTGCTGCAGTCTGGTCCGGCAAATGGTTTTGCCCTTAGCTACCATCCCGGAATTGATGAAAGTGCTTTTAAATTTTTATTCGATTACTGGCGCGACCGGGTGCTGAGCCTGGGCTACCACCTGAAAAACACCGACCGCCATACCCGCGAAATGGCCGATTACATTCAAATAACAGAAAGGCATTACCTGAAGCCCCCTGTAAAGTTGCAGCAACAGCCCATAAACCAGCAATATGGAAATGTGCTGCTGGAGCATGTGCAAATTAACCGGCAACCCAGCTTTTTAAAGGTGCAGGTAAATATTTATGCCGACCATCTCTACACCGAAGCCCTCTCTTTCGACGAGCTGCTAACGTATTTATTTGCAACGGATAATTAAAAAAGCAGAATTTTTTGCCTGATGTGCTGTTCCTTACCTGCTGCCAATATAATATAGGCTCCGGGCGAAAGCCCCTCCAGTTTCCAGCATAAGCCGCTCCCTTGCAGGCGGTACGCATGAGGAGCAAGCTCCTGCCCCTGCAGGGTGTAAAGCTGTATGCTTTCCAGCTCCTTTTCATCCATATTCCTGATACAAACCTCCCGCGTCGGAAAGTTTACAGACACAAAAGGAACTGCCTCTTCCGGAGCTGCACAAGCTTGCAGGGCCGCTGCCACTTCCTGCCGAACCTCCGGCAGCAGCGCGTATAAATAATCGCCGGGGCAGGCGGTAGCGCAACCATCGCGGTGGCCCGCTATAACCGGCAATAAAGGATTGGCAGGGTGGGAGTTAATGGCCTGCGGGTCAAGCTCTTCTTGGTAGGCTTTCCAGCCCAACAATTGCTCAAGTTTATTTAAAGCAGGCGGAGCAGGCACCATTTCCATAAAATTGCCCAGCAGGCATACGCCCATGGTTTCGCTGTTTTTACCACAAAAATGGGCTCCCCTCACCCTATCCTGCACCCCTGCCACGCCAGGGTCACGCCCTGCATATAAGGTTCCGTCGGGTGCTATCAGGTAGTTGTACCCTATATCCGACCAGCCATTGGTTTGGGTATGGTACAGGTAAATGTTTCGTACCACCTGGGTATAGTTTACGGCACTATTGCTGGTGGCAGAGTGGTGCACGATAAGATGTTCCACCTCATTAAAGGAACGATTATAGTTTGGTTCCGGTAAACCGGCCCGCCACTCGGACTGCTGAACCGCAACAGGTTTTTCGCAGGCTTCCTGCTCCTCTACTCTTGAACCTGAAGCAGAATTTTCCTTAAGTGGCGGCGCATACATAAAATGTACCCATACTTCCTCCCTGGCCAATAAACCAGCCAGCTGAATTTGCTCCTGTGCCACGTCAAAAACCAGTAATTCCGATACTATCCCTACAGCACTGTCGGGCTGATGCGCTGCGGGTGTTAAGCCAAGCGAATCGTTTCCTACAATTACATAGGCTCCTTCGAAATGCTGCAGGCTTTGCAACCTTATGGCCAGGGAAGTAAAAGGAGTGCCCGGAACGAGCCGTTTAGCACCATTCATCCCATTTACCTTGTACAGCTGGTAAAAAGGAGTGGCCTCTACCCGCTGAACGTTTAGCTGTTGCCCGAAAGCCTGCAACGACAGCATAATTAACAGGCAAAAAAAAAGTATTCGGTAAAAGTTTTCTTTTAAATCCGGCAGATATGTACGAATTTGGTGGGTATTAAACATAAAAAATGGACTTTCTCGTTTACTAACGGATAACCAACGAAAAATATGAAGAAATATTCCCTGATTTTAGGCATTGTTTGTCTTACCTTTCTTTCCGCATTCCATCTTGCTCCTGAACAAATACTTAAAACATCTTTACGGCTTACCATCTTAAACGAACTGGGTAATCCTGTGCCCGATGCGGCAGTAACGCTTTACCTAAACGAAGAGGACTACCGCCAGGAAGTAAACCCGGTAATGGAAACCCAGAGGACAGATAAAAAAGGACGGGTAAAATTCAGCGGACTTGAGCCACAGGTGTATTTTGTGTATGCCTTAAAAGGTGACATGAGCAATGCAGGTGCAGGGGTGCAAACAGATACCCTCCGCGAAGGCCGCATCAATAAAGTAAACATCATTATTGAATAAGCCAAAGCCGTGAATCGCCAACATCTTATTGAAGGTTTAAAAACCTATAAAGCACATACCGAAGAGGAAAAAGCCTATCAGGTACGCATGCTAAACCTGCTGGCCCAGGAGCCCGGCTGCTTTCATCGCAGCCTCCTGCACGGCCATGTAACCGGCTCTGCCTGGATTGTTAATCCTGTCAAAAAAAATGTATTGCTTTTGCACCACGCGAAGCTTAATAAGTGGCTCCAGCCGGGAGGCCATGCCGACGGTGAAGAAAATGTTTTGCTGGTGGCCGAACGTGAGGCCAGGGAAGAAACCGGCTTAAGCAGTATACGCATTCTGCAGCCCGGCTTTTTTGACCTGGACATTCATACCATCCCTGCCCGGAAACAGGAACCTGAACACTTCCATTACGACATCCGCTATTTATTTACAGCCAGTCCCGAGGAACCTTTACAGCAAAACAGGGAAAGTAAAGCCCTTGCCTGGGTGCCGCTGGAGGAAGTGCTTGAACGCACTGGCGATACCAGCTCCATCAGCCGCATGGTTGAAAAAACCCGCGCCCTTTTCACCGCTTCTCATTTATTTTCTTAAGTATTAAAAATAAGCATGCAAGGATTCCAATATAGTAAACCCATTGATATACGCTATGCCGATATAGACATGATGGGCCATGTAAATAATGCCAAATACCTCACTTTTATTGAACATGCCCGCTCACACTATTTCCAGAAGGCCTGCAACTGGGACTGGAACAAACTAGGTATGGTGTTAGCCCGTACTGAGATTGATTTTAAAGCTCCTGTTTTACTCCACCATAAACCTGTGGTATGGATACGGACCACCCGCCTGGGCCAAACCTCCTTTACCCAGGAAAACATTATAGCCGAAACAGGCCAGCCTAAACAAATATATGCTACCGCTATAAGCACCATGGTTCATGTCGATTTTAAAACAGGCCGGCCGCTTCCTATTCCGGAGCAAATAAAAAAAGCTATTAAGCAGTTCGAAGAAGGACATGACTAAAAGCTAAACTTTTTTCTTCGTTCCACAGTCATACAGTAAATGGTTCGACTGCCGGTTAAATACCGGCAAACCTCTTTCGGCTCTCCTACCCTTTTCCGGTGATTCAATGGAGTAACATTATTCATCCAAATTACAAATTGTGAAGAAATCATCATCCATTCCTCTTACACTGCTGGCCAGTGTAATTATTGCCGGCACTCTCTGGTGGTGGAATGCGCAGGAATCGAACCCTTACCTTCCTGCTCCTCCCCAACCCGCTCCACTCCAGGACGTTTCTTTTCTTCAGCAGCCTGCTGCTATAGGTAGGCCGGAAGACCCTTTCGAAAGGCAGCAATGGGAGCTGGATATGCTCCGCGACCCAAAAACCGGTCGTATTCCGGAAAATATACGCCAAAGGGAACTGCAATTTGCTTCGCAGCTACCTGATATAAAAAGCCATGGCAAGGCTTACCGCAAAGCAGGCATCAAAGAAACGCCCTGGGTTCCTGCCGGCCCCGATAATGTGGGGGGCCGTACCCGCGCATTAGAGCTGGATGTAACAAACGAAAAAATTATTTTGGCCGGTGGCGTATCGGGTGGCATGTGGCGGTCGGATAACAGTGGCCTCAGCTGGACCAAAACCACCCCTCCCGATGTGATACAAAGCGTAACCTGCCTCACCCAGGACACCCGCCCGGGCAAAACCGATACCTGGTACTATGGAACCGGTGAACTTATTGGAAACTCCGCCCGGGGTGGAGATGCCCCCTATTATGGCGATGGCATTTTTAAATCTACTGACGGTGGCCGTAGCTGGGCCCTGCTCCCTTCCACCAGCAACGGGCGGCCCAATGTATTCGATTCACCTTTCAACTTTATTTTTAATGTAAAAACAGATGCTTCCGAACCTGTGCTTGATGAAGTTTACGCAGCCTGTGCCGGAGGTATTTTTCGTTCTTTAAATGGAGGGGCTAGCTGGGAAGCTACCCTTGCCGACACTGCTGCGCTTTATACAGATGTGGAGTTAAGTACTAGCGGCGTGGTATATGCAGCCTTAAGTTCGCAAAAATTTCAGGAGGGCTCAAACCTTAGCGGCCTGTACCGCTCCCCCGATGGGGTAAACTGGCAAAACATAACGCCACCAGGCTGGCCAGCGGATTTTGCCCGCACCGTAATAGAGGTGAACCCGCGCAACAATAACGAAGTATACTTCCTTGTTCAATCCGACGATGGAGACCAGTTCTGGCGCTACCGGCACGATAAGCTCGTTCAGCCCTGGACGAACCTTTCGGCCAACATTCCGGACTTTGACACTGAAACAGGCATTCTTGACCTGCAGGGTTCTTATAATATGGTGGTAAAAGCTCATCCCGGCCAGGACAATGTGGTTTTCCTGGGCGGCACCAACCTTTTCCGTTCAACTGATGGCTTTACCAGCCCCGACAACACCGCCTGGATTGGCGGCTACGTAAACGACACTACCGGCTCTTTTAGCTGGTACCCCGGGCAACACCCCGACCAGCATGCACTCCTCTTCTATCCTTCAGATCCTTCCAGGAGCATATCCGGTCATGATGGCGGATTGAGCATTACCCAGAATATTCTTGCAGAAGAGGTTAAGTGGAATTATCTTAATGAAAGCTATACTACCAGCCAGTTTTATACCATTGGCCTTGACCAGAGCCAGGTAAACGATGTAATTATTGGCGGGCTTCAGGACAATGGCAGCCAGATAACCAGAGAAGCCGAACCTGGCAGCGAGTGGCGCCGCGTGCTGGGTGGCGATGGCGGCTATACCCATGTGGCTTTTAAAGGCTCTTATTATTATGTTTCTTTCCAGAAAAGCCAGATTTACCGGCTTACGTTAAATGAGAATCTTGCCCTCACTTCTTTTGCCCGCATCGATCCGCCTGGTGCCGGGCAGGTGGTGGACCAGGAATTTCTGTTCATCAACCCCTATGTTATTGACCCTAACAATAACAACCGCATGTATCTTGCTGCCGGCAATGTGGTTTATCGTAACGACAACCTGAGCCAGATAAAATCCGGCAGCCAGGAGCCCGCTTCTTTAAACTGGAATGAACTTCCTCAAACCGCCATAGACAGCGGCTCTATTAGCGCCATTTCTATTTCCAATTTACCTGCAAATGTTCTTTACTATGGCACCAACAACGGCCAGGTTTTTAGAGCAGATAGTGCCGACAGTGCACAAATACAGGTGCGCCAGATTACGTCCGGTCTCTTTCCGGAAGGTGGGTACAATTCACACATTGCTATTAATCCAATAAATTCAGAAGAAATACTGGTTATTTTTTCCAACTACAATACCCGCAGTATTTTTCATTCTACCGACGGAGGGGAAACTTTTACCGATGTAGGCGGAAACCTGGAAGAATTCCCCACCGGAAATGGCGATGGGCCTTCTGTTCGCTATGCCGAAATTATTCCTTTACAAACGGGGCAAAACCTGATATTGGCAGGCACAAGCACCGGGGTTTATTCCACGCTGGCCTTAAGTGGCAGTAATACGGTATGGGTACAGGAAGGACCTGAAGTTATTGGCAATGTTGTGGCTCCGCAAATGCGGTTCCGCTCGCTTGATGGCCGGGTGGTGGTAGCTACGCATGGAAATGGGGTTTATTATAAGAACTTTGATAATGTGCTGCCCCTTGGCCGCTTCGTTAACGGCAAACCTTTTAGTCTGAAGAACCCTTACCCTAACCCCCTAGTTGGCCGACAGCAAGTAATGATTCCTTTTGATTTACCCGAAAGTGACAATGCGCGCATACGTATTTATAGTATGCAGGGTCAGCTCGTTCGGACCATTGCCTGGTCTATGCAAAATGCAGGCAGCTCGGTAATTAGCTGGGACGGCACAGACAATAAAGGCATTCCTGTTACCAGCGGCACCTATTCGGTACAGCTTGAGTTTAAGGATCAGGTGGCTAGGAAACGCTTGATTATAGTGCATTAACATGCGCCAGGCGTGCTCCATATTTAGAAATTTTAACCGGACAGAAAATTTCTTAAAAAACTGCTTTGAGCATGTTCAGGTAATGAGCCTAAGGCTGTTCCTGAACATGCTTTTACTGCTTAAGCTGGCCTTTGCATAGGCTACATTGCATAGGCTATGCCTTCTGCCTGGCCTATGCATGCGCATTCTCCGGGCTTCTCTTTGATACAGCAGCACAAAGCAGGCGGAGTAGATCATTTTGCAACTTCTTTTACGCTAAAGAACAATTCTTTTTCATAAGCACCTCCTATTGGTATTTAAGCCGGTTTTTTATATCCTGCCTTTCGTTCTATATTTGCACTGCAAAAAACAAGCTATGTATAAAAACATATTTATTCTGCTAAGCCTGGTAGCGGGTCTGGCAGGCTGTTCTCCTTCCGAAGAAGAGCTAAGCAATAAAAGCCGCGAATTAATGGACCAGGGCAAATTTACTGAAGCTGTCGGCTACCTCGATCGCTGGCTTGAAAAGAACCCCGAGCGCTCCGATGCTTACAATATGCGAGGGGTCGCTTACCTCGAGCTGGGGCAAACCGAAGATGCCCTCTCAGATTTTAACCAGGCTATCCTTCACGACAGCACCTCTTACAAACCGCTGTTTAACAGAGCAAACACCTATTTACAGGAAGGCCAATTACCCGAAGCCCTGCAGGACTACAACCAGGTGGTAAGGATGAACCCCGAGCTTTCGGATACCTACCTGAACCGGAGTGCGGTACTTTATGAAATGAAGCAGTTCGAAGAAGCGCAGAAGGACCTGGAACAGGCAAAAGCCCTCCAGCCAAACAATATGGTTATTTACTATAACCTGGCGAAAATAAACCTGGTACAGGACGAACCCGCACGGGCAAAAGAGAACCTGGGGAAAGTCCTGGAGAAGGAAGGCCAGAACAGCGGAGCTTTCTATCTTTTAGGCTTAGCTGAGCTGGCGGAGGAGAACAAAGAAGATGCCTGCCGGTATTTTAGTCGCGCCAGTCGCCTAGGAAATGAAGAAGCCAGTAAAGCCCAGAAACAGTATTGCCAGTAACGAAAAAAACCATTTTTACTGACAACCACTTAAATGTGTATGAACACCAGAGCAGAAAAAGGAACTGACCTTAACCGGGCAATACGCCTTTTACAGGCAGGAGAATTGGTAGCCATTCCTACAGAAACCGTCTATGGGCTGGCCGCCAATGCGTATGACGGAGACGCTGCGTTTAAGATTTTCGAAGCAAAGCGGCGGCCCTCTTTCGACCCACTCATTGTGCATACAAACAGCCTTACTAAGGTGGCGGATTTTGTAGAACACCTACCCGATGAAGCCTGTAAACTTGCCGAAGCTTTCTGGCCGGGCCCCCTTACCCTCCTGCTCCCGAAAAAGAATAATATCCCCGATGTGGTAACTTCAGGCCTGCCCATGGTGGCGGTGCGTATTCCCCGTCATCCGTTGGCCCTTCGCCTTTTGCAGGAGCTTGCCTTTCCGCTGGCTGCCCCAAGCGCGAATCCTTTTGGTTATATATCGCCTACCACGGCAGCGCATGTGGAGGAACAGCTGGGCGATCGAATTCCTTATATTCTCGATGGTGGCGCCTGCGAAGTAGGAGTTGAATCAACCATCATTGGTTTTGAAGGAAACAAAACGATTGTTTACCGGCTCGGCGGCATGAGTGTGGAAGAGCTGGAACCATTTTGCAGCGAAATAGAATTAATGCCCCACTCTACGTCCAACCCGCAGGCCCCTGGCCAGCTAAAAAGCCACTATGCCCCCCGCATTCCGCTAATTATTGGCAACATTACCGAAATGCTGCCCCGCTATGATAATAAAGAAGTAGCCGTTCTTTCTTTTCGCGACGATTACCCACTAGTAAAGCAGTTTGTTCTTTCCCCCGCCGGCGATTTAAATGAAGCGGCACAGAACTTATTTAAAGCCTTGCGGGAGCTCGATAAAATGCCGGTTAAACATATTCTGGCCGAAAGGGTGCCCGATTATGGTTTAGGGAGAGCCATCAACGACCGCCTGAGCCGGGCAGCTGCCCGTTAATCGAATTAAACTCTCCTGAGGCAGGAGAAGGACGCTGAAGGTGTAAAGTAGTAATTTAAAAGAAGCTGAGCTTGTTTCGGCATGTAAAGGCAGGAACTTTTTTTATTCATTCAATCCAGCAACTTCCTGTTAAATCAATTCCCACGGTGAGGGTAAACCATGCTTTATGGGCCCAGCAGAAAACCCGATTTATTTTAATACACCCTTCGTTTAAAGACCCAAAGCGTATTTTGCTGCTCCATAATTCTGCAACTACTGCTTTTCCTGTTTACAATAGATAAATTCGGCAATTATTAGCCCATTAGTCAATTTCGGATGCTCCCCTTTTTGTTCGCACTCACAGTTTACCATTTCTGCATCCAGCACAAACCAAACACGTACACTTTCTTCGGAATGCTCATTCACAAACTCTTCCGTTTTTAAAATTTCAAGCGTACTCTCAGGAACTGAGCCGGAAGAATAGTAATGGGTGTCGGTCAGCTTTATGCTTAAGTGAAAATCAGTATATTCATCCCCTAACTTCTTTTTACCTACACTAAAAACTTCTTCAAGTTCTTCATTTGATGCTGAGTTGTATTTGGGCGATTGAATTAAAAGCCTTTTTTGTCCATCATTTGAAATCAGCCCATATTCCACTACTCTTTCGGGGTCTGTAGGATCACAAATTCCATTTCCATTTTTATAGCCTTGTTGAGAGTAAAATCCGGTTCCTGCTCCAAACTTCCACGAAATGCCGGTTCCATCCAGAATTCCCTTAAAAGTGGGGGTGGTCTGCAGCAGGAAATGCGAAAAATCCTTTTGAACCGGGACTATCTCTTCTTCTTTTTCACAACTAAAAAACAAAACCGACAGGAAAGATAAAAGGACGAATGCTCTCATACAATTGCTCATTTTGCTGTTTTAACAAGTACTTCGTTTTAATGTTTCGAATATTTTCCAGCACTATACCTTTGCATTTCTTCCATTCATTCAACATCTCCGGTTTATATTGCCAAAACGCCTCCAGGTACTGCAGCCCGCCTGCTGAGGAAGAAAGCTCCAGCCTGTTTATTTTAAAGTTCCCGTAATCCCTTTTCTAAAACCGGCTCTTTGCCTTTTACAGTTTATTTAAAGCCAAAGCCTGCGGATATACCGAAGCGGGATATAAAGCCTGAGCTGTTTATTACAGGGGTCCAGCCATTACGGAATAACAAGCCATTGTTTACTGGTTGAAAGCGGTATCCAAAATTTAAGTAGCTGCTAACATCCCAACCATTGTTAACCACGATTTTAGGCCTGGTAGGGCTAAAAAGATCCGCCTTGGAATAAAGAGGCAGAAGGCCCAGGCCCGCCTCAAGGGCACTTCGGCTTTGCCCAATTAAATAATTTAAGCCGAAGGGAAATGCCACCACACCTTCTGCCACAGGCCCGGCACCCGCATCTGATGAACCGGCAAAAATACCCCCAATGCCCAACCGGATGCCTATGCCATCCTGCTCTCCCTTCTTTAACCGCATGTCGTAGTTTAGGGAAGCCTGCAAACCCTGACCGAAGCCTTCAATAAAAATTGCTTTTTTATAAGTACCAGAAGGCTCCTGGGCCATTGCCTGAAAATGGAACAGGTAAAAAGAAAAGAGGAGAAACGGGAACAGAAGCTTACGCATAAACCAAACTTAGCTGAAGTATCTACAACAATATATAAATTAAAATACCTAAAAGGCAACTGCAGCTTTATTTTTGTGCAGTTTGATAACAATCTGGATTTATATTAATTTTAGTCATCGGGTAATAGTCGTAAAATACTTGTCCCCCTGTTTATCCCTGAACCAATTATTTGGCTTTTTTTAAACCATAAAGACTGATTTTTCAGCTAACAAGAAAAACATGAAAACCTTAGACAACTATAATTTTTCCGGCAAAAAAGCTGTGATGCGGGTTGATTTTAACGTACCGCTAAACGAAAAGCACGAAATTACAGACGACAACCGCCTGCAGGCAGCCCTGCCCAGCATAAAGAAAATCCTCGGCGATGGAGGCTCGGTTATTTTAATGTCGCACCTGGGGCGCCCCAAAGAAGGTCCGGAAAATAAGTTTTCTCTCAAACATATTGCTCCTTACCTGGAAGAGCACCTTCAGCGCGAGGTTATTTTTTCTTCTGATTGTATAGGCCAAGAAGCCCGGGAGAAAGCGGCCAGCCTGCAGGAAGGCCAGGTGCTCCTTCTGGAAAATCTTCGCTTTCATAAAGAAGAAACCAAAGGTGATGAGCACTTTGCAAAGGAGCTTGCCAGCCTTGGCGATGTGTGGGTAATGGATGCTTTTGGTACAGCCCACCGCGCCCATGCCTCCACAGCGGTAATCGCCCGCTTCCTGAAGGACAAAGTAGCGGGTTATGTTATGCAGGCCGAGCTGGATAATGCCGAAAAAGTGCTGGCAGATCCGAAACGGCCTTTTACCGCCATTATGGGGGGGGCAAAAATATCTGACAAAATCGAAATTATTGAGCAGCTGCTCGATAAAGTAGATTACCTGATTATTGGCGGAGGCATGTCGTATACCTTCTTCCGGGCTATGGGAGGGAATACCGGAAATTCGCTGGTAGAAGAAGACAAAATAAAGCTGGCCGATGAGCTGATAAAAAAAGCAAAAGCAAAAAATGTTGAAATTAAGCTCCCTATTGACTCCATAATTGCCGATAAGTTCGACAACCATGCAGAGACCAAAGTGGCCAGCAACCACGCCATTCCCGAAGGCTGGATGGGCCTCGACATTGGCCCTGAAGCCAGGGAGATTTTCAAACGGACCATTTTAACTTCGAAAACCATTCTCTGGAATGGGCCAATGGGTGTTTTTGAGATGGAAACATTTGCCGAAGGAACTAAAACCATTGCCGAAGCCGTGGTGGAAGCAACCAGAAACGGCGCATTTAGCCTGATTGGTGGGGGCGACAGTGCGGCAGCCATTAACCAAATGGGCTTTGGCGACGAGGTAAGTTATGTATCCACCGGCGGCGGTGCCCTTTTGGAATACATGGAAGGTAAAACCTTACCAGGGGTAAAAGCGCTGGAGGCTTAAAAGCCAAAGCATGTACAAAGCAGTGAGGCTGCCGGCTAAAGCACATTTGCCGGCAGCCTCAATTTTTTTCGAATGTACCCACGGCAATATATAATTACATTGCCGGTTAAATTTTCCTGCTCATTTCGGTTGCCGGTGAGCACACACAGCAACGACGGCGGCTTTTCTGCCCGATAAATACAATTTTATGGGGCAGTTGTATATTTTACAAACCTTTCGGGCCTTCTTATCGTAAATTGATCACTCCGCTCATTTAGCAGGCCGTAAAACTTCATTTAAAGCGTATAAGCCTTACTTTCAAAAAAGAACTTAGCCCGAATCAGCGAAAGAAGGGCACTTTTTGTTTTATTTTATCGTTAATATTATAGTAACATACAGTTAACATAAACTTAACATTAGCATTATGAAGTCACCATACGAAAAGAGGTACAAGTATGGATTTTCCGACTACCTCAAAGGAAAGAACAAGAATAAATACCGTTTTTACTACATCATGCTCATTCTTTCAATCATCCTGATGAGTGCGCTTTTTGGTATTTAGCAGAGGCCTGCGTTAAGCAGCGCCTCTGACGAATAAAAGTCATTCCCGTTCCTTCCCACCCTGCTCCTCTAAAAGGCTCAGAAATCCTTCCTGTTTCCTGCCATTTCTTTTCCACAGATAAGCATTACTACTCCACTCCGCTAACATCCTGTTATCCTGGCAATGTTTCTGTCCTTCCCATATTCCTTTTATAAGGCAAGGCCCTCTATTCCATAATCCGTTGTTTTTTTCACTTTGTCTTCTGTTTCCGGGTTTATCCGAAAAGAAAAAAGCCTCTTCTTTAAACATTTGCTGTTGAGAGGAATTGTACGATAAAAAGCCTGCCCATGCCCTACCTGCTCCTTATGCTGCTCTCTGATATCGGTATCTTGCCCGATGGAGGAACCATTTACCAGGAAACAGACACCAGCCGGTGGATTGTTGAACCCTGGAATGCAGTTTCTTCTCTCTTTATTTTACTTCCTGCCGTTTACTGGGCTATAAAGCTTCGCGGCAAATTCCGGGAGTATCCTTTTATTACTTTTTGTATTCCACTTCTTTTCCTGGGTGGTTTAGGCAGCACTTTATTTCATGCGTTTCGCAGCTCCAGCCTGCTCCTGCTGCTCGATGTAACCCCTACGGCCATCCTTACCCTGGCGCTGGCAGCTTACTTTTGGGCAAAGGTACTGCCACACTGGTGGTGGGCCCTATTAATTGTTGGCGGCACCTTGCTTTTAAGGGTGTGGTTGCGGTTTACAATCCCCACACAAACCGGCTTAAACATTTCTTATGCCATTAGCGGCAGCATCATTTTTATTCCTACCCTGCTCCTGCTCTACGAAACACGCCTGGCCTACAGCCAATACATTTTTATTTCAGTGCTGTTCTTTTCGCTCTCCCTTTTTTTCCGCTACAGCGATGACTGGCAGCCTCCCCTACTGCCGGTGGGCACTCATTTTCTCTGGCACATTTTCAGCGGTGTCGGTGCTTTTTTCCTGGCCGAATACCTGTACAAGGTTCATCTCGACGATAGGGATACCCGCATCAACAGCTGAGAAGGAGACGCATAGGTGCCGGTATTAATGCATTACCAAACTCCCCGGAAGAAAAATGCCGGGTACCTTTAAACAAAATGAGCTTCTTAATCCAACAGGAAATTTTTATCCCTGCATATCAGGAGGCAATGGAGGCTTCTGCCTACCTTTATGCTAAATAAAACCCCATGAAAGCCGTTTCCACTATTTTATTGCTTGTACTTTCCAACATATTCATGACCTTTGCCTGGTACGGGCATCTGAAATTTAAAGAAATGAAGTGGTTCGAAGGCCTCGGACTGTTAGCCATTATTCTTATTAGCTGGGGCATTGCCCTTTTCGAATACTTTTTTCAGGTTCCTGCCAACCGAATTGGTTTTAAAGGTAACGGAGGCCCTTTTTCGCTCGTACAACTTAAAGTGCTGCAGGAGGTTATTACCCTGCTGGTGTTTGTTGTATTCAGCACCCTCTTTTTTAAAACAGAAACCTTCAGGCTAAACCACCTGATAGGATTTGGTTTATTAGTGCTGGCTGTGTATTTTATTTTCAAGAAGTAATGCAGCTGGACGTTAGCTGTGCAATTATTGAACATAAAGGCCTGGTACTGGCGGTACAGCGCAGCGCTCAAATGGATAACCCCTTGTGCTGGGAATTTCCGGGAGGCAAGCTGGAAGAAGGAGAAAGTGCTGCAGACTGCATTATCAGGGAAATAAAAGAAGAATTGAACATAGCCATTGAGGTTGTAAAACCACTCGGCAGCTCCATTCATCGAGCAGAGGGGCATACCATCCGGCTGCTCCCTTTTGTTTGCCGCTGGAAAAGTGGAACGCTTCAGCTCCTGGAGCATTCCGCGGTTCAGTGGCTCAAACCAGCCGAACTTTTGCATTTGGCCTGGTGCCCGGCCGATGTGCCGGTGATTGAAGATTATTTAAAAAACAGTTTATAAAATGGAAAAAAGACAGAAAATATCCTCGAACAACCCATGGGAAAGGCAGGCAAGCTACTCGAGGGCCTTACGCGTAGGAAACGTGGTAGAAGTAGCCGGTACAACCGCCCTGGAAGAAGACAAAGTGGTTGGCCAGGGAAATATGTATGAACAAACCCTCTACATTCTAAAGGAAAAAATTAACAAGGCCCTGAAAGAAGCCGGAGCCAGCCTGGAGCATGTGGTACGTACGCGCATCTACATTACAGATATTAATTTATGGGAAGAAGCTGCCCGTGCCCATACAGAAGTGTTTGAAGACATTCGCCCGGTATCTACCTTTCTGGAAGTTCCCCGCCTCATTCGGGTAGACCTGCTGGTGGAAATTGAAGCCACGGCTATCATTCCTGAATAGCCGGAAAATTTTTAGGCACCTTCAGTCGGGCGACCTTCAGTAAGCCTATAATTTTCAGGCGCATCGGCCGTTAGCCTACAACAGAACCAGAATAGATGAAGCGCTTCTTAGCAGGAATTTTACTTTTATTCCTGTGCCTTAGCTGTATAGATGCAAAAGCACAGATTTTTGGAAAAAAAGAGGATAAGGAAAAAAAAGAACGACGTAAATTTTACCAAAGCACCAATGGCTTACTAATTGGTTATGAAAGAGGCCGCAATGACTATTTTCAACTCGGGTATTCTTACAACTGGAAAAAGTTAAGCCTGAGAAAAGCTGTTACCCGCTCGGTAGATGGCTTTGTAGAATATAACTTCTGGGAAAATGTTTTGGGCATGAAGGCTGCTTACTGGCAAAGACATGGTAATTTAAACTGGACCTACGGAGTGCATGGAGGCTATTTTACCGATTTTGGGCAGCTAAGCCTAAGTGTAGGGCCTTCCGTTGGCTTCCGCCTTCTGGGCTTCCACGGGCAGGCGGGCTACAACTTTCTCTTCAATGGCGCCGACATTAATGCCAACCGGTTTTACCTTTCGGTAAACTATATTATTCCTTACCACTCCAAGCTTTCAACAAAAAAAGGAGGAAAAGGAAAAACCATTTTCAAGTGGTAATTATATCAAACAAAAAGCGGCGGCCCCATTACGGAGCTGCCGCTTTTATTTTTAAACTAAACTGAGATTTTAATTTTCTAATCTATTTCCGGGCCATGCTCAGGTCAATAATACGCACCTCTACCCTGCGGCTTTCCTGTGCATTTCCTGCAGCCCCTTCGGTCGCACCATAACCTTTCGCCACAATACGCCTACGGCCTACCCCACGCTCATTCAGGAAGTTAAGAACTGCAATGGCACGGTCGTTCGAAAGCTTTCGGTTGTAGTCGGCATCACCGTCGTTAGAGGCATAGCCTGATATTTCCACGCCCAGGTTCTCTTCGTCTTTGAAGCTGGCTAAAACCTCTTCCAGCAGCTTTTGGTCTTCCGCTTTCAGGCTTTTCGCATCTGCGCCAAAGTAAATTTTATATACGGGCTTCAGGAGCTCCGCCTGATGCTGGGCGAGTTCATTTTTGGCTTCTTTTTGTTTTTTAGCTTCCTCAGCCACATAAAAGGTAGGAAGGGTATAAATTACTTCATTCCCTACTTTTTTGGCTTCCAGCTTGGTTTTATCATTTTCTTCGTAATAATAAACCACCGAAGCCGACTCTACATTTTCGCCATTGGCAGCGCTGAAATCCACTTCCTCAATCGGATTTTTCGCATACATCAGGTCAAGCAGGTAATCGTAAGCGGCCTCGTCTTCTGCACCAATAATGGTCTCCATCATATCGTAAAGGTCTATGCTGTCTTCCTGCACCAGCATGCTTTCTTTGGCCAGCTTCAGGTCTTTATGCATAGGCTCCTGCGTATCGTAGAAGGCATTCTTCACCTGTACTTCCTGCCCTACCACCACATCGAACTGCTTTACAGAGCGCAGGAATACCTGCTGGTAAAGCTCATAAAAGTAATCCTGGTTAGGGATGTTAATGTTAATGGCATAAGGCAGGTATCCTTCGGCCTGGATGACCATATCGTAATTACGACCCGGAGGGAAAATGATCAGGTAATTGCCTGTTTCCGGATCGGGATTATATACATAATCAATCTTTTTACCGGTTTCATTGTCCACCACTTTAATTACTGTTTTAACCGGCTTTTCATTTTCACCTGCCAAAACGCGTCCTTTTATCATGGTCAGCGGCACATTTCTGTCCTCTTCAGGCATTTCGAAAGTGTAAATATCCTGTCCTCCCTGGCCGCCGGGGCGATCGGAAGAGAAGTAGGCGTGGCTACCATCGGCAGTGAGGGTAAAGTAGTTGTCGTTCGCTACGGTGTTGATCGGATAACCCATATTTTGGGGAGTATCCCATTTTTCGGCTACCAAGTGCGTGCGAAATACGTCTTTTCCTCCTATAGATTCACTTCCGTTAGAGGTAAAGAAAAGGGTACGGCCGTCGGGGTGAATAAAGGGCGCATCTTCATCGGCTTCGGTATTGACACCTTTACCGAGGTTTTCTGCCCGGCCCCAGGTACCGTTTTCCTGTAGCTCCGATTTATAAATGTCCATACCCCCAAATCCACCCGGGCGGTTACTGGCAAAGTAAATCGTGCGTGCGTCAGGCGTAATACTAGCCGTGCTTTCCTGGTAGCGGGAGTTAATATCGCCGTAAAGTTCCTGAGGAGAGCCCCAGCTATCGCCTTTGCGCCACATCATATAAAGTCCGCCTCCTTTGCCGCCGCCACTAAGGTAAATAATCATTTGCTGTCCATCGGCCGAAAGGCCTGCCGTACCTGCCATAAAGCCCGATCCAATTTTCATAGGCTGGGGCGTTCCCCACTCCTTTCCGCTTGCGCTTTACCGTCATAATGGTTTCTTTATAAGACTGGCTCGAGCGGCTGCGGCAGGCTTGAGCACCGTATAAGCCATAGAGCTTTCATCGGCCGAAACTACCGGATTATACTCCGTATAAGGAGATTTACGCCACTCCCTAAAGCCCGGAATTGAATGGCTTTTGGTTTGCCTATTATTTCCTGGGCCTTGTGGGTTTTGGCTATGCGTGCATCAACCGTTTTTTGTTTAGCAGCCTCTCCATTTACTTTGCTTTTAAACTTGTCATAACTGCTTAGGGCCTGAAAGAGGTTTCCATCCAGGTAGTAAGCATCGCCCAGGTACAGGTACAGCTCGGCGGGCACATCGGTAGCGGCAGCAGCGGCAGCCTCTTTGAGAGTGGCAGTGCCTTTAACTTTTCGTCGAAAGCGTTGGCTTCAAGAAAGCAACGGCCGGCCTTGTATTTTACATAAGCAGTATTTTCGCCACCGCTATGGCTTGCTGGTAGCTACTTAGGGCATCCGTGTAATTTCCAATTTCAAACAGCTTCTCAGCACGGTAAAGGGTTTGCGATTGGCCACCCTGCCCATATGCTACCAGGTTCATGACCAGGAAACCAGTAATAATCCGGCATGTTTCGTCAACATCATATTTAATTAGGTAAAACTTATCTATAACTTACACTTTAAGGCTTCTATTTCGCTTCTAGGGCCTTTAATCTTTCAGCAAGGTCGGGTGCGAATAGTGCACCTTTACGTACAAAGGGTGGGGCCACAAATTGCTTAAATTTCGCACCGACAGCTTCTTAAGGGCCTCCTGTAAAGGGGTGGCCCGAAGGTTTGGGCCGCAAAAGCATCGGCCTCGAACTCATGCTTACGGCGCACTTAATGCATTTGCCCCGTATACTTATAAGCGTGGATAGAGGCGAAAACAAGAGTCCAAAAGCCAGTATGTTTAAATGAAGTGCCAGCTCATCCGCTCCCATTGCCAGCGAAAGTGTTTCGCTGAACACCAGGCGCGAAAGCAACCACAGCAGCAAACCCGTTTGCAGTATAGACAATACGAAGCCCCATATGATATGCTTCTTCTTATAATGTCCTGCTTCATGCGCCAACACCGCCACCAGTTCTTCGGTGGTATGATGCTCAATAAGCGTATCGTATAAAACAATCTTTTTTTTCTTTCCCAAACCTGAGAAAAATGCATTTGCTTTGCTGCTTCTTTTTGAGCCGTCTATTACATACATGTTTTCTACAGGGAAATTCACTTTAAGGCTGTAGCTTTCAATGGCGGTTTTAAGCTCCCCGGCAGGCAAGGGACTCAGCTTGTTAAAGAGTGGCAGGATTAGGGTGCTGTAAAACATATTGGCGCCCAGGGAAAACAGTCCCATTACCAGCCAGAAATACAGCCAGAATGAGCTACCCAGGTAAATAATTAGCGCCAGCAGCAGTAGCCAGTATCCCTCCGCCCAAAACAAGGGTAAGCGCGTAGCCTTTTAGCTTATCGGCAAAAAAGGTTTTAGGGGTGGTTTTATTAAAGCCCCACTTTTCTTCTATTACAAAAGTGCTGTACCATTGAAAAGGCAGGCTTAGCAGGTCGGAGACCAGAAACAGTACGCCAAAGAAGGCGAGTGCCAGCCACACAAGATGTTCGCTGAACTGCCGCAGCCAGGCATGGAGCCAGCCAAATCCTCCAAACAGCAGCAGGCAAACCAACACAGCAAAGCCAAGGGTACTGAGGAGAAAAGAAAACTGCTGCCGCTCACGCTGATAGCCCAGGCTCCGATGGTATTCCTCTTCAGGATAGATTCCTTTTAAAGCCGCAGGAATAGTGCCGCGCATGTGCCTCAGGTTTAAATATTCCAGCCATTGTTCAAAAACAAAACCGGCTATAACTATTCCGCATATAATATAAAGTAGCTCCTGTGGTGACATCTTTTAATGTTTTTGTAATAAGTAATTCGACAGAAATAGTATAAACTTAATTTTGATGTGTCATCCTGAGGAACGCGGACGCCGCGCGGAAGGATTTTTCTTCGTTAGAAACATCTGGGAAGCATTATACTTGAAAAGATGCCTCCGTTGTCGGCATGGCAAACAGTTTAATGCATTTATGTCTAAGCACTTAATAGCTTAAACTAAAGGCAAGGTACCACATATACAAAAAAAGACCTGCCCCAGGCGAAGTGGTAGGTAAGTAATAAGGAAAGAAAATAATTTTCCCCGTAGCCGAAAAAAAAAGCGGGCAAAGTTTAAGCCTGACTTTAGCCTTTTTTAAAACCCTAAAAAATCGTTTTTATGGCTCTTATGAAGTTTTTTTTTTCTATTTAGGCATGTTATGGAATTTACCTGAAATAGAAAATTAAAAACAGCGAAACAGCCTAAAATTCGCCGCAACAGGGTTTCCGGATTCTAAAAGTGCGAAAGTCGAGTAAAGAGGCTGTTTGAATTTTATCCTTTAATTTTCTTGGTTAAACCAAAGTGCTTATGGAGTACAGCCAAATAGCAAGAGGCTGCCTCTTTCGAAACAACCTCTTTTACTCAACGGACAGTTTTATCCGTTTTTATATACCGCCAAAGGTTTCTGTTACTGGAAAATAGAGAAAGCTAGCTCCCCCTAAAACAACTTTGGGTATAGTTCTCAGAGGCTAAACCCAAAGTTACTTTCAGAAATATTAGAACTCCGGACAAGGGATTTTGCGGACATTCATAGGTGGCTTGCGGTTATTTCCCAACCGGAAGTTGTAAATCGCACTCAGTTCATGGGCTCCACCTGACTGGATTGTGAGGCTGGAAAGGGTATAATCAAAGCTATAGCCAATATTCAGGTTTCCAGTCTTCATTCCGACCAGGAAAATAACTGACTCATGGTTATTGTCTACTTCGGATAGGCCACCGATTGGCAAGCCACGGTACCAGAGTCCAAACACCATAGGTTCGTAGGTTAAATAAGCCCCCAGGCTTAGCTGCTTAAAGTTGCCCTGCATTTTATATTCGAAAGTAGGAGTAATACTTCTTTCTCTTCCAAACTGGTCGAAGCCTTTGCGTAAATTATCGGCCTGCAGGTAAAATACGTAGCCACCATGTACCGAAAGCTTCATTGGCAGATAGGTATTTTGCTCTTCTTCTTCAAAAAAAGAATAGGTTGGTTCGGTAACATGGCTTACCGATGCCCCAAGGTAGGCATTGGGTAAATACAATACCCCACCCAAGCCCAGGTCAAACTGGTAGATGGGCTTAAGGCCGGAAAGATCCTCGCCTGTGGCACTAACCGGATTAAAGCCCGTTCCGTTAAACTGATCGGCAAACTTAAGCTTGCTACGATTGATACTTCGCTGAATTACGCCTACGCTAACACCCGGCCGGAAGGTGAGCTTGTCGGTAAGAGCCAACTGGTAAGCATAGTTAAGATTGAGGCTGTGCGAGTTGAGACCTGCAAGTCCCTGCTGGTCGCGCATGAGCAGTACTCCTACCCCGCTGTTATAATCTTCAAGAAAATAATCAAAAAAGGCGGTAAAAGTCGTAAAGCTGGCATCGATACCCGGCCACTGGTGCCTGAAGTTTACTCCTACCCTGGCACTTTCTATATTACCCGTAAGCCCCGGGTTAAGATAAAGCGGATTGGCATAAAACTGGGAAAACTGCGGGTCCTGCGCCTGTGCAGGGGTCGACATGGAGAGCAGCAGCAGGAAACTTCCTAGCCACCAGAATGCCTTATAGAGAGTAGATATACGGGCCATAGATTCAATTTGTAATCGTCAAAGATACTATGTATTAACAACGATTATACGAAAAAATTATTTAATGTGTTAATGGCTTGATCTTTCACAGGGGTGCTATTTTGTTAATATCAACAATAAATTATTAAGTTTGTTTGTTTTATATTTACTGTACCCATGTCCTTGCGGAAACGGACTTGATGGTATTGCTCCACTAATATTGCCACACATGCGTAAGAATTCGCTCTTTAATATATTATCTTTCAGGCATTTATTGCTAGCCCTGCTGCTTTTATTTTCCGTTGCGGGCTTTGCCCAGACAGAAATTGACGTGGTGGGTACCTGTTTGCCTTCCAATCCGCCCCAAGGCTCCTCTGCCTCCACTAAGTTCTTTGCCCGCTATGCCCAAACACCCGACAGTGTTAATTGGAATTTCGGAGCTGTAAACCCTAATACAGGCGATTCTTTAACTTCACGAAAATTGCAACCTATTGTTTCTTTTCCTGAAGAAGGAAGTTACCAGGTACGCCTGGTTACCTGGAACAATAGTGTACCCGACACAGTAGCGCAGTCGGTACAGATTACCATGTCCGATGTCCAGCTGCAAATTATTGACCAGGACACAGACGAGCAAATACCGGGCGAAGTGGTAATTTGCGACACAAAAACACTAGTTGCCAAAATGCCGGCCCAGGGAGGTGGTGAACCACAGGAGGTGGATGTGGTCTGGTTTAAACCCCAAAGCGCCGATGATCCAAATCCTACCGATCCAACTTCTACCATAACGCTTACCAGCGAAAAAGTGCCGGGCCTGGAGAAATATAAAGATGTAGGCACCTATTATGTTATTTATACCGATCCGGCCAGTGGTTGTGAAATTTTCCAGACCTTCCAGGCCGTGGTGTACGAAGAACAGGACCAGAATAACAGCCGCTGGTACTTTGGCAACGGAGCCGGTATTGACTTTCTTGATAATAACAAGCCATTAGTTACCGATGAAATGGCTGGCGCCGACCAGGCTCCACAGGGAAATGCCCTGGTAGGTGACTTAAATGAAGATGTACTTTTTCTTACCAATGGAGAAAAAGTCTGGTATGGCAATGATCCCCTTCCTGCAGCGAACGGTGATAATGTAGGAGGCAGCCAGGAGGTTGCTCAAAACTCCCTTTTTGTGAAATTCCCTGCCGACCAAACCCTCTTCTACCTGTTTACTATTAATGAGTCCGGCTCGCTGTTTTACAATATCCTTGATTTAAAAATTGTTACCCCGCGCCCAGGTGTTGCGTTGTCGCAAGCAGGGGCTAATGCCGGCAATCCGCTAAATGTTATTCCTTTGGAGAACCAGGTAGCTGAAAAACTTACCAGTGCCGACAACGACAGCAGCGGCGTATGGGTGGTAACCCACGATTTAGGCGATACCTTCATAAGCTATCCCGTGAGCCCGGATGGCATTGGATTGCCGGTACGCACTTCTATTGGCTCAACACATACTAATCCGACAGGGTATATGCGTATTTCAGCAGAAGGCGTTTTAGCTGCAACCGTAAATGAAGGCGGCAGCAGCCACATTGAGCTTTTCCGCTTCCATTCCGATTCAGGTACCGTCACCGATTTTGTACGATTGGATAATCTTCCTGCAAGCGGCACCCTCTATGGGCTGGAGTTTGCAGGTGACCGCCTCTATGCCACAGTAAATAACGGCCCTGGCGGCTCCTCCTATCTCTATCAATATACCGTTGACAGCCTGCTTGACAAAGCGTACATTGAGTCTTCCCGGGTGGCCCTGGAGCCGGTTAACGAAGAGCTCGGTGCCTTACAACGCGACCCTAACGGAGAGCTTAAAATTGCAGTAAACGGCAGCCAGCAGCTGTTCTTTATTCCCAACCCTACCGATAGCCTTAACAGCAGCCTGGATCTTACCAATAATACCTTTGACCTGGCTGCCGGAACTAATAGTACGCTTGGCTTACCGAACTTCGGGCAGCCAACAGGAAGCTCCGACAGGCAGGCCAGCGTTTTTGCTGAAAATGTATGTGAAGGCGATACTCTTTATATGTCAGCAACACCGCGCTACCCTTCCAACGATGTAACTTTCTTCTTTACTGTATTTAATGCTCAAAAGCAGGAAATTTACAAAACCCAGGAGCCTGTTTCCGATTCGGCCCAGGCAGTGGTTCCGCCAGATGTGTATGCCAGCTGGGGCTTCGGACAATTTACTGTTCAACTGCAGATCCTGAACGAATGCTCTCCAAATCCGCCAACCCCGGATTATCCCGGGCCAAACGACGAGCCGGTAGAAGCCACTTTCTTTATTGGGCCTATACCCGATGCACAAATAGACGACACGAATAACCTGATACTTTGCGAAGAGCAATCTGTTACCCTGGATGGCTTTGTTTTAGTGAATGGAAACCGCAGCAACGATACCATTCAATACAACTTTACCTGGTATGATGCCGTATCCAGAGCACCTGTTCAGGATAACAGCCATCTATCAACTCCGGGCAACAAACTGGTTACCGATACGGCTGGGGTGTGGTATGTAGTTGTGGAGGACCGCCTTACCGGCTGTACGGGAGAGTCAGAAGCCGTTACCGTAATTGACAACCGCCCGCAGGCGGAGCTTGGCGACGATGTAAGCATTTGCGTAGGCGAAACCCTGGGCGGCACGCTGGATGCCAACTTCCAGAATGCAGGCGATTTCTCTTTTGCCTGGTTCCTGAATGGCCAGGACCTGAACAATGGCGGAACCACCCAACCGCTCAACATCGTCGATACGCAGTTCCCCGGCTCTTACCAGTTTGTAGTGGAAATAACCCCTGCTACTGCCGGTACCGGTGAGTGCTTTAAGAGAGACACTGTTGATGTACTTGTGGTGGCGGAGCCTCTTGTTCGTATTGTAGCTTCGGAAAATAACTGCGACGGAACCGCTGTATTAACCGCACAGGTAGAAGGTGGCTCCGGCGACTATACATACCAATGGAGCGGCCCCGGCATTACCTCCGGCCAGGGAACCCGCCAAATACAGATAAGCGGAACCGGTGCCCAGGATTATACGGTAAACATTTCAGATGCCGCCTCTGGTTGTAGCACAACCACTGCACCTTACACCATTGACCTTGAAAACCCACTGGCCGACCTGCGGCTGGAAGTAGACAGGGAATGTGGAGCAGTAGCGTATACCCTAAAGCTGGTAACCAGCTACAGCGGCGACAGCACCGACCTTACAATCCGCTGGTTTAGTGGGGCCAATGCCACGCAGGAAATTGAATCGTTCAGAAATCTACGCACTATTAATGCAGAAGAGGGTGTTTACCGGGCAGAGGTAGTGCTGCAAAGTGCCAATTGCGCCGATACCGCCTCTCAGGAAGTTGAGCTAACACCAATTGCGAATGAAAACCTGAGCCTGCAGTCGACCTACGTGCTTTGCCCCAGCCTGGAAGATATGCGAACCGATACCTTGGTCGTAGAAGGTTTCCAGCTGTATCGCTGGACTAACCTTACCACCGGCCAGACCGTCGTAAACGAAACAGGCAGGTACATTATCCGGACAGAAGGCAATTATGAGCTGCAGGTAAACGACTGCGAACCGGTTCCTTTCAGGGTTATTTATGACTGTACCCCAACCTTATGGCTGCCAAATGCCATTCGTGTCGGGGGCAAGAACAACAGCTTTCATATCCTGAACCAGAACATCCTGGCAGGCGTATCAGACTTCCAGATTCTGATTTTAAACCGCTGGGGACAGCCTATCTGGCAGAGCCACAACCCTTCCTTTGAATGGTTCGGAACCACTCAAAACGGTCAGCCGGTAATGGTAGGCACCTATGTATATGTTATTACCTATCGCAACCAGTTTAGCGAAGACCAAAAATTACTAAGACAAAGAGGCGGAATAACCGTCTTAAAATAAATATTTAACCGATCAGGAGTCAGGGTTTGGGAGTCAGGCAATAGGGAAAGGCATTTTCCTGTTTAATGGCTCCCGATTCCTGACTTCTTAATTTTATATCTAAAACTCAATACGAATAAATGGTTACTATAATTTCTCCTTCCAAAACCCAGGATTTTTCAAGCAATGGGGTACCTGAGCTCCACTCCCTGCCTGCCTTGCTAAATCAGTCGGAGGTTCTGGTAAATGAGCTGCGGAAGAAGTCGGCCGATGACATATCAACGCTGATGGAAGTAAGCGGCAAAATTGCTGAATTGAATTATGAGCGCTTCAGGAATTTTAGCACTCCTTTTACGGCTGGTAATGCCAAACAGGCGCTGTATGCTTTTAAGGGTGATGTATATACAGGCCTGGATACTGAAAACTACCGGCAGGAAGATTTGGAATTTGCGCAGGAACACCTGCGTATTTTATCGGGGCTGTATGGGCTGCTTCGGCCACTGGACCTCATACAAGCTTACCGCCTGGAAATGAAAATTAAATTGAAGAACCCACGTGGCAAAGATTTATATACCTTCTGGGGCAATCGGCTTACGAATGCCTTAAATTCGGCCATCGCCGGGCAAAAAACGCCTATTTTAGTTAACCTCGCCTCGAACGAATATTTTAAGGCGATTAATAAAAAAGAATTGAAAGCGGATATTGTGACGCCGGTTTTTAAGGAATATAAAAATGGGAAGTACAGCATCATTGCTATCTTCGCTAAAAAAGCGCGCGGGCTTATGACTGATTTTATTATAAAAAATAAAATTGAGCAGCCCGAAAAGTTAAAGACGTTCAGTCTTGAAAGATATGAGTTCAGCGAAACCCACAGCAGTTCGAATGAATGGGTTTTTATTCGCTAAAGCACAAAAAAACGCTGGCCAAATGGGTCAGCGTTTTTAATCATCAATCTAAATAAACCTATTTTCGAGTTTTATGAGTGCCGGCAACGGCTTGTTAAAGTTGAATTTAGCATCCTGGCGTGCAGTTGTTTACTGCTCCTTTCCCTGTTCGCCATATCCTAAACTTTCAGGTTCTAATTCAGCCAGGCACGAAGCATCCAAACTGTTTTTTCCTGCTCGCCAATTATAGGCGTAACCAGGTCTGCGGTTCCTTCATCACCGGCTTCTGCTGCAGCTTCTAAAACTTCGCGTTCTTTTACCAGGAGTACCTGAAGCATATCCACCAATGCCTGTACTATTTCACGGTCGTTGCTCAGGTTTTTATATACCTTTACTTCAGCAACCTTCAGGTAGTCTTCAAAAGTGTGCAAGGGCACCTGCCCCAGGGTCAGAATCCGCTCTGCCAACTCATCTATCTTTTCCTGGCTGTCGCGGTACAGTTCCTCAAACTTGGCATGCAGCTCAAAAAAGTTGCTTCCTTTGATGTTCCAGTGAAATCCGCGCAAATTCTGGTAATACAACTGGAAGTTAGACAGCAAAGTATTTAGCTGTGTACCCAATTGCTGGGATTTATCCATATCCAGGCCGATGGAACTTAGTTGTTTGTTTGGCATCTGTTTTTCTGTTTGGCTTAATACAAATATATAAACAAGGATATTATCATTAAAATCTATTATATTTATAGCATCATAACACAAATCTATATTATGAGTATGGAGTAAAAGTAATAAGCAGCTTGCACCTGCCAGTTTAAACTATCTTCCAAACAACTTCTATGACTTAAGTCAGCTTATAGGTATGATTTCATTAATTCAGCTTGAATATATTATTGCCGTCGATACTTACCGGCACTTTGCTACGGCAGCAGAAAAATGTTTTGTAACGCAGCCCACCCTGAGCATGCAGCTTAAAAAAGTAGAAGAAGAGCTGGGCATCCTCCTTTTCGACCGGAGCAAACAACCCGTCATTCCAACCGATGCAGGCAAAGCCATTGTCGAGCAGGCCAGGCAGGTGTTAAAGGAATTTAAAAAAATAGAAGGCATTGCAGAAGGCCTGAAAGATACTATCAGCGGCGACCTGCATATTGGTATCATCCCAACCCTCTCCACTTACCTTCTCCCGCTTTTCGCCGGACCTTTCAGCCGCCTTTACCCCAACGTAAAGCTCCACGTACAGGAATATACCAGCGAACTAATTGTAGAGCTCCTTAAAAAAGATCAGCTTGATGTAGGCCTGCTCGTAACTCCCCTCAACGATAGCGCACTGAAAGAAAAAAATCTTTTCTATGAAGAAATACAGCTATATGCTCATCCTGAGCATTCGCTTGCAGCGCTGCCCGAACCTGCCCTGGAAGATATTACCCGGGAGGGCCTGTGGCTTCTCACAGAAGGGCATTGTTTCCGCCACCAGGTACTAAACCTGTGTGCTTACAACAAAGCCAGCGAAGAACAAAAGCCTTTCCGGTTTGAAAGCGGCTCCCTGGAGACCCTTCGCAAGCTGGTAGACGCTGAAGGAGGATTTACCCTACTCCCCGAACTGGCCACCATTGACCTGCCGGAAGAGAGGCAATTCCAGGTAAAGCGTTTTGCCAGTCCCAGGCCCCTGCGCGAGGTAAGTCTTGTATGCAGTCGCCACTTTGCCAAAGAGCGTCTGCTTAATATACTGGCCGAGCATCTGCAAAAAGTCGTGCCTCCGCAGCTGCAGAACCATGCGCGTGGGCTTGTGGTAGAATGGCGGTAACCAGCTAAGCAGTTCCTGGTTTTTTTTTGCTGATTTGACTCCAGGCACCGCATTACCTGGCTGAAAAAAGTATTAATACCAGACTTATAATAAAAAGGCTTAAGCCGGAAGAGAGCACCCTTCGGTTTAAGCCTTTGCCTGCTAAATATCTTACTAAAGAGGCTGTCGCCCCTACTGCCTTACGCCATCAAGGGCAAAAAGGAATTTATCGAGCTTGCCCTGGCTCACATGTTCCATCACCACAATTTTTACCCAGTTTGGCTCCCCTTCGTGGGTATCAGGCACCAGTAAAAACTGTCGTACAATTTCTTTAGGAATGGCGGAGCCCCTGATTGCCACAATATTCATGAAAGGGTTTCTGTAGTAAGGAATTCCCCGTTCCGTCAGGTTCATACACAATCGCTCGGTTCGTTCGGTGAGCTCTGCCGTTTTGGCCTTCCAGCCTTCTGAGCCGTAGGTGCGCAAAATCATCCAAACGGCCACGGCATTGGCTCCGGAACGGCTCCCTACCAGGGTATAATCTTTTCCCTTAACATACTGTGCTTCTTCGGTAAGTGCATACTCCATCATGCCTTTGCGCACCAGAAAAATACCTGTACCATAAGGCGATTGCACCAGTTTGTGGGCATCGAGTGAGAAGGAAACTATTTTTTCATTTTCAAAGGTGTAGGCACTGTTCTCGCAGGCGAAGGGGTAAATAAAACCACCGTAAGCGCCATCTACATGCACCCGGTAATTTACCCCGAGCTTGTCCAGGCTGGCGGTGGCCGGTTCAATAGCATCGACAGAGCCAAACATGGTGGTCGACATATTCATTACCAGGATAAAATATTTGTAGCCTGCTTCCCTGGCCTCTTTAACCGCCTGTTCCAGGGCTTCCAGCTTAATTTCTCTGGTTTCTTCCTCTACCGGCACTACTATGTTGTGCAGGCTCAGCAGGTTGGCTCCCTTCGGCATGGAGTAGTGGCTATCCTGGGAATAAACGAGGGCTATTTCATTTGAGCCAGCCCCAAATTCTTTTTTAAAATAATTGCGCAGAATCCACATGGCCTCTATGTTAGCCTCTGTTCCTCCTGAAGCCACGTAGCCGTCATAGGCTCCTTCCTTACTCTTGAAAATTTCGCAGGCACATATTTTTATCAGGTCCCTCTCAATTTCGTGGGTTCCGGAAAAGGCCGGCTCAGCATCGGTTAAAGTGTGGCAGCCAATATGATTTGGGTTGGCTACCATGGTTTGCATATAAGGAGCGTCTTTCAGGAATGGGGCATCGGAATAGAATACCTTCGGATCGAGATAAGTTGCAGGCAAACCGAGTACATCCTTCTCGCGGTAGTCGAGGTTTTTGCGCAAGGCATTGGTAACGAACTCCTTAATTTTATGATGCGTATATTTTTCCCAGAACATGATTCAAAATTAAATTATTTTACTTTTCTCAGCTACAGGAAAGCTCCTATTAAGTTGAGATTTTCCTGCTGCTGCAAAAGTCGATCAAAATAGAGTCGAACCCAAAAACAATCTAAACTTTAAGCCGGCTTCTATACCTCCAGCACCTGTTCTTTTAGTCCAACAGCAGTCCTACAGCCATTTCTTACAAAAAAGTGGCCTGTAAAAAGCCCAAAGTCTTAAAATTACGTTAATACACTATGAGATCCCTTAAGCTGATATTACTTCCCTTAGCACTGCTTTTCCTGGTAGGCTTTATCCTCTTTCTTATCGCCCAAATTGCCAACCTGGTTTACCTGGCCGATAGAATGGACCCGCTCTTTGGCGACATTGTTTTAATTGGCCTGATTTCTCTGGTAGTGGTTTTACTCCTTATTCCGCTGCTTACTTACCTGCGCCTGCCAAAAGCCATTTTGCCTCCACAAAGCAAGCATCCCGAAGCCGTGGCAGCCTATCAGCAGTCTCTTCTGAGCCGCTACAAAAGAAATAGTTTTTTACGCAAACAGGGACTGGAAATCCGAAGCATGCAAGATGTGGAAAAAGCTGTTTTTGTGCTGGATGAGCAGGCCGATAAAATCATTCAGTACAATACCATTCGTACCTTTGCCGGCACTGCCATTAGCCAGAACGGCGCTTTCGACAGCCTGATTGTCTTTTACTTTGCTGTTAATACCCTGTGGCGTGTGTCGCACACCTATTACCAGCGCACCAGTCTGCGGCAGCTCCTGAGTCTGTACAGCAACATTGGTTTAATGGTGGTGGGTGCTAAGCTAATGGAAGACCAGTTCGACGAGTTTCTGGAAGATAATATTGAGGAGTTTATCCAGGAGCTCACAATGCAGGGGGCGGAAACGACCGCTTCTATGGGCGCCCGGGCCACTAAATTTATTCCGGGGCTGGGCAACGTGGTAGAAAGCGTGGTGCAGGGTACTTTTAACGGGCTAATGATTTTACGTATCGGGCTGATTACCAAAAAGTATTGCGGAGCTACGAATGCCATCAACCGGAAAGCTATCCGGAAGGAAAGCTATATTGAGGCCCGAAAAAGAATCCTTAAAATTCTGGCTGGCCCGCGGAAGCAATTTATCAGCCGCTTTGATGTTTTCTCTAATATTTTTCGAAAGAAAACTTCAACACAGTAACATGTGCTCTTCAGGCAGACTTTTCTTCTGAAAGTATATGCTTTATTTCAGCGGGAAGAAGTCACAGCAGCTTTACTTTTCAGGTTAAAATCCGAATTGAATTACCAATAAGATATTTTTTTACCAATAGATTTATCCTGCTGCAGGCTGTTATTTCCGCTGCTTATTCCTCCAACCTATTTTTAATCTTCCTGCCCGGGAACAACCTTTCATCACCTGGTTAGCCCTCCCCCACTTCTCCTAAAAAAGTATTTCCCCTCTGGCTGTTTACATGATATTTGAAATCAGCTATTCGAAGGGTATCGCGTCCACTCAAACCTTTCGTCGGTCTTACAACGGCTGCTTCTTTCGCAGGAGCTTCTTAGCTTTTTGCCTGGCAGGCCAGCTGCGAAGTAAAAAAGTAATCCTGGTTATTACCATTTCTGCTACTACCTCTTGAAATTGAATTTAAAAATAGTTATATTGAACAAACGTTCAATCAATGAATCAAAGAGTACTTGCCCGACAGGAAACTGAAAGCCGGATTTTATTAGCGGCCCTTCGTCTATTTTCCCAGAAAGGCTACGCAGCCACTTCTATGCGCGCCATTGCCAAAGAAGCTGACATTTCGCTGGGCCTCACTTATAACTATTTCAGCAGCAAAGAAGACCTTCTGAAAGCCATTATCCTGCAAAGCCTGGAGGAAATAAAAAAGAGCATGCAAGCCGGCGGCGGGAAGGAGCTGAAACTGGAAACACTTATGGCTAATATGCTGGCAGTGGTACAGGAGAACCAGGAATTCTGGCGCCTGTTTCACCACCTACGCATGCAGCAGGGCCTCATGCAAAGCCTGCTAAAAGAGGCAATTGCCATTCAGGAATATATTGTACAACAGTTGCAGCAGCTTCCGGAAATAAAAAATACCCCTAAACCGGAAGAAGAAGCCCTCCTGTTGTTTGCTGCACTGGATGGAATCGTAAATCATTCCCTGATAATCCCGGAATATCCGGCAGCCCAAATGATGCACCTACTGCTTTTAAAATATACCTAAATTTTTTAATCATGATAAGCGCTACCCTACCCGCAGAAGACCTGGCTTCCAACCTCAAAAAAGAGCCCTGGTTTAGCCAAAGCGAATACCCGTTTAAAGCTAACTATTTCAGCACTTCACAAGGCAAACTGCATTATGTAGATGAAGGACAGGGAGAACCCCTTGTTTTTATCCACGGCACCCCCTCCTGGTCGTTTGTTTACCGACGCCTTATCAAGGCTTTCTCCCCCAGCCATCGTTGCATCGCTCCCGACCATTTGGGTTTTGGCTTATCCGAAAAACCATCGGGAGCAGACTATTCGCCACAGGCGCACGCCCTTCGGCTGGAGAGCTTACTGAATAGCTTAAGCTTAGAAAGGATGACGCTGGTGGTACACGATTTTGGGGGTCCTATCGGCTTATGTTACGCGCTTAAATATCCTGAAAAAATTGTCAGGGTGGTGATAGCTAATACCTGGCTCTGGTCGCTCGAAAAAGAAGCTTCTGCACAGCAGGCGAACAAAATTTTAAATAGCTGGCTCGGTCGTTTTCTTTACCTACAGTTAAACATTTCTCCCAGGCTTCTTTTTAAAGAAGGAATTGCGCAAAAGAAGCAGTTTAGTAAAGCCGTGCATAAGCATTATACCGCTGTGTTTCCGACTCCCGACTCCCGCCAGTCCCTCTACCAGATTGGGCTGGGCTTAGTGGGGGCCTCGGACTGGTACAAACAGCTGGAGAAACAACTGCCCCTACTGCAGGATAAGCCGGCACTGCTCCTGTGGGGGTTAAAAGATAAGTACTTTCAGGAATTTTTCCTGAAAAAATGGGAACAGGCATTGCCAGGAGCCCGAACAGTTCCTTTAGAAAATGCCGGCCATTTTATTCAGGAAGATGCCCCGGAACAGGTACAAAAGGCAATCAGCAGCTTCTTAAAAACAGAAACACCGGCCTAAGCCGGTGTTTCCTCCTCTTCACACCCTTTTAATAATATAAGAATATACTAAAAGGAAAATCTTACGGATGTGGTACTTATCATCCGCCTTAAGCTGCGGTATTGGATACGCTTATTTTCACTTTCCCAACCTGGCGTTACTCCCTCCAGGCAAACTTTTTGAAGGTGATACCCCGTGCCCAACAGCCAGTTAAAATGTTTAAACCGAAAATTTATTCCTGCCTGGATTTCCGTCATCAAACCTCCCCGGGCATCCTGGTAGCGGAAATCATCCTGCACGCTGGCAAAACCTTTTCCCAGCTTCAAGGCATAAAAGGGGCTTAAGCCCTCCTTCCAGATATTGCCCCGCACTTCTGCATAAAGGGGAATCACTCCAATCTTTCCATATTGCTCCAGCCCGGTTCCTATGCCCATTTGAAGCCAGTGCTTCCATTTATAGCCTGCAGCGACCTGAACGGAAGGGGCCACTAAAATATTTTGTACATCCTGGTTATTACGAAGGCCAAAAAACAAGCCTAATTGAATGCCTGTGTAAATTCGGCTGCTCTTTTTTGTAAGCGTTTTAATTTCATTTATGTCGCTCAGGGGTATGTGCACGACTGTTTTTTCAGAAAGCCTAAGCTCGTACCCCTGCTTTTTATACAGGAGTAAGGTTCCTTTCAACACATTCCCGTTTTTGAGCTCAACAACTACCATTTGCGCCTTGCTCTGTGCCCTTGCATGAGAAAGCAAAAGCAGCAAGGAAAAAACAACTAATACGCAATGCCTCCACAAGCTCCTCATTTCTTAATTTACTTCTGCTACCACCGGAATATGGCTGAGCAGCTTTAAGTTTTTTATATCCGAGTAATCAAACTGGTAAAACCCGTCTTCACCAATTAACAGCAGCACCTGCTGAAATGGAATCACATCATAGGCTTTTATCTCATCCAGGTGCTCTATCAGGTTATCGGCCAGGGTGTTTACATCGCTGGCATCAAAAACCTTCAGGCCATACTCTCCCTCGCACAAAAACAGCTTTCCATTGTCTATACCTAAACCATGCGGATTTTCCATCGGGTATGACTTCAGTGAAACAGGATGGTAAATATCGCTCACATCCACCAGGTCGAGCTGATTTACAGCACCTTCGCAGGTATTGCCGGTGCGGAGGGTTATATAGGCGATGTCGTTCTCTACCACCACGGGATCGCAGGCAAAGGCATGGCTGAAGGAAGTGGCATATACCGGGCTGGCAGGATTGCTGTTATCCAGAATGTGCATGCCATTGGAAGAGCCTACGAAGAGTTTATCGTCATAAGGAAAAATGGTTTCTATATTCCAGCCCAGGCCTACCGTTTGCCCCATTTCAGGAGCAAAAGGATTCGCCAGGCTAAACACATACAGGTTTGAAGCATCCACTGCATACAGGTAATTGGCCGTAATGGTAAAGCGCGCCATACTTCCCCCCAGTCCTGCATGGTTTACCACATCAGCAGAGGCTCTTCCTCCATCGCCTGAAAAAAGCTCCCCCTGGCCGGTATAATAAATATCATCGTCGCAATCGGCCTCATATTGTCGCTCCACCAGGAAGGGAGCATAGTCCACTACCAGCTCATTATTTTGGGTATAAAAATACTGGTGGTTCATTCGCCCCTGGAAAACATCTTCAACCCGCTTAATTTCTTTTATATCCTGTACTTCTGTAATATCAAAAGCCAGGAGGTCGGTATAACTATCGGAATATAATATGTTGCCAAAAACTGCCACATCGTAACTGCCCGGAATTTTAAGAAAAGCCTTTGGTACCGGGTTGCTTTTATCGCTATTGTCAATAATATGAACACCTTCTCCTGCTTCGCCAATAAACAGATAAGGCTCCTTCATATAAATTTTACCCGGATTATGCAGACTGCGCGGCTCTTCCAGCTGCACAGCGCCCCGAAACTCCTCCACAGAAACCGCCACCGGCTGGTAGTCGGTATAGGTGTAGTAGGTTTCGCACTGGTCGCTACAGCCCTGCAGAATGCTTCCAAGCAATATAAGGAGGATAGCAATGGCTAACAGACGCGCAACAATACCCAGCCCATCCTTCAAAATCGGATCTGAAGTTTTGATCATTATAAATGCCTTACTTTTATTTATGACACAGGCCAGGTGTCGTGGGTTGGAATCCTTAGCGAATTAAATACCTGAATCCGGCAGAAACACCCACACTAGAGGGGCGGCTTTCGAATAAGCTTGAAGATTTATTAAAGTTGGTGAGTGCCTGCTGGAAGGAGGGCTCCAGGGAAATCATGTAATTATCGCTTAGTTTGTAGAAAAGCTGGGCACCAAGCAAGGCTTTAAAGTGAACCGTTTCAAAAGGAGCCTCCTCCCCACTGTAAATGGTATAGGTGCTCAGGCGATTGTCCTGGTCAGAAAGCTGGTTTCGAAGAAAAAATTCTGAGGAAACACCGGGAGAAACCAGCAGGCTGAATTTCCTGTCGATTAGCACGTAGCCTAGCTGCAAAGGAACAGATATAAACTCGAAGGTATTCATGGCATCCACAGGTGCTGTTAAGCGGGAGCCTGCCCGGGCCAGTTGCACCCGGTCCTGGCTAAAGTTAGCATAATGAAGCGGGTAGGCCTGGGCTCCGTTTTGGTCCACATAAGTACCTGCTGTAGTCTCCGAACGGTAGCTGCCATACTGTATACCTCCCTGGAGCACCCATTTTTTACCCAGGCGAGCGGCAGCCTGCACACCGCCATTGATGGATATTTGCGGCTGTGCCTCCTCGTTCCACTGGCTTACACGGGCAGTAGAGCGCAAGCCTCCTTTTACCGGTTCAAATTCCCTCGCCGCCATAGTGGCCAGAGAAGAGCTGTTTTCCTGAAAATTTGGATTAAAAGAGCTGGACGTTAAGGTAGCTCCCAGCCAAAACCTTGCATCAGAAGCTTCTTCTTTTTTGGGGAAAAGATCAGACGCTAACCAAACCTTTTGAAAGTCTGCTTCGACAGCTGTTCGTGCCTGCTCAAAGAAAATAAAGCCAGCTTTTTCAGCATCATACAAGCCCGGAGCATCAGCCGGGCCGTTCTCTGCCACACTGCCCTGGAAGGCAGCTTCGCCGGGGTTATTTCCTGGCTGAGCAATTTGATTGGCCGCAGTGTAGGCACCTGCCGGCGGCACGAACGCTGGCTGGGTGCCACTTGTACTTCCAGTCTTATTTGTGTTAGTTCCTGCATTTGCCTTTTCTCCCCTGCCTTGGCTGGCCACTACTCCTGTGCTATTTTCGGCTACCGGGGCATCCGCAACCTGGGTTTGCGCCTGGCTTTCAGCAGAGAATGCTAAGGCTGCCTTTTCTGAGGCTTTTTCATTTGAGCTTGCTTCTTCTCCGGCAAAAAGAGGGATCGAGTCTGTTACAGGCTGTCTAACTTCCTGCTGCTGCTGCTGCTCTGTCATTTGCCGGTCAGCTTCCGCGCCACCCGGTTGGGTAAGCTGCCAGGCTACTCCGCAAACACTTAAAAACACAGAGGCCGCCGCTACCCACTGAAAGAAGGCAGCCCGCTTTTTATATTTCCGGAGCTCTTTGTTAGCTAAATCTCCGTCAATTGCATTCCAAACGTTATCAGATGGCTGCAGGGAAGCATGCTCAAAAGCATCTGCCCATTCCTTTTCCCAATCGCCACCGTCATTTAACTTTTTCATATCCTTTTTTTTCCAACGCTTCTATCCGGCTCTGTAATAAATGCCGGGCTCTAGCATACTGAGACTTTGATGTTCCATCTGAAATCCCAAGCAGTTCGGCTATTTCTTTGTGGTTGTACCCTTCAATTGCATAGAGGTTAAATATTACCCTGCAACCGGAAGGAAGCTCCTGAATAAGATCCAGAAGTTCCTGAAAGGTGTAAGCCGAGAGTGTAAGCTCCTGATCGGCCATGTCGTGAATGCCCTCTACATCAACCATGGGGTACATGTATAATTTCCCACGCTGATGATTAAGGGCGGTATTTACGACAATGCGCTTTACCCAACTAGCCAGCGAAGCTTCGCCACGGAACTGCCCGATTTTACTAAAAACCTTAATAAAAGCCTCCTGCAGCACATCTTCAGCTTCGAGTCTTGCAGGAACATAGCGAAGACACACCACAAACATTCTATCAGCAAACCGCCGATAAAGCTCATGTTGCATCTTTCTGTTGCCATCGCGGCAACCCGCTATAATTTCATTCTCGTTAAGCATGTGGCGCAGGAGCGCATTATTTTATTTGTTGATGGAAAGACACGCGTTCTGGAAAAACGGTTGGATCAATTTAATCAAATTAAAGAAACTATCAAGGATCACCTGTCTTAAAAATAGAACTTTAAGCAAAAATAATAAAAGATATTCTATTGAAAATCAAACTTTAAAAAGCCGCTAAAACAAAAAAAGCCTAGTGCGACCAGAACGAATTAATTGACTATTTAGTCCTTTGCCGGCCGTGGCACGAAACAAGCTCAAAAGCGCTTATAGCATCTGATCCTTAAGTTCGTGCCACCACTGGAGCGGCAGACAAACTGTCAATTAATTCGTTCTCCGGGCACTAACCCGAAAAGGAGCAGATTTTTATTAAACATAATTCCCGTTTTTTTACCCCTTTTAGCCAATCGCCTGTCTTAAATCTTCAAGCAGGTCTTCGGCATCTTCTATGCCGGTGCTCAGGCGAATGAGCGAATCTTTCAATCCTATAATTTCGCGCTCTTCTTTTGGAATACTGGCATGGGTCATGGAAGCCGGATGGCCACTCAGCGATTCTACTCCACCCAAGGATTCGGCAAGAGTAAAATATTGAAACTTCTCCAATACCTGAATCGCCTCTTCCTGTTTATCTCCCTTGAGGGTAAAGGAAATCATACCTCCAAAATCGCGCATTTGCTTTTTTGCTATTTCGTGGTTCGGGTGCGAAGGCAGGCCCGGCCAGTATACTTTGCCTACTTTAGGATGCTGGTTGAGGTACTCAGCTACTTTGCGGCCATTTTCGCTGTGGCGCTGCATACGCAGGTGAAGGGTTTTAATGCCACGCAATACCAGGAAGCAGTCCTGTGGACCTGGTACGGCTCCGCAGCTATTCTGAATAAAGGCCAGCCGTTTCCTCAAATCATCGTCATTCACTACCAGGGCGCCCATTACCACGTCGGAGTGGCCGCCAATGTATTTGGTTACTGAGTGCATTACCAGGTCGGCGCCCAGGTCAAGCGGATTTTGCAGGTAAGGGGTGCAAAAAGTATTATCGACCGCCAGTAGCAAATTATTTTGTTTGGCCAGTTTGGCACATGCCTCTATATCGATGATCTTCATCATCGGGTTGGTAGGTGTTTCCACCCAAAGCATTTTTGTATTTTCGTTAATTTTTTCCTCGATAGCCTTGGTATCGTCCATTGGCACAAAGTGAAACTTCAGTCCGAACTTCTGGAAAATTTTAGTAAAAATGCGGTAAGAGCCACCATAGAGGTCATTGGTGCTGATAATTTCATCGCCTGGCTGGAAAAGCTTAATAACGGCATCAATAGCCCCCAGGCCGGAAGAAAAACATAAGCCATGCTTCCCGTTTTCGAGCGCTGCCAGGCTTTTTTCCAGGGCTTCGCGGGTAGGATTTTGTGAGCGGGAATATTCATAGCCCTTGTGCTTGCCCGGCGAGCTTTGCACATAGGTAGAAGTCTGGTAAATAGGCGTCATGATGGCACCGGTGGCTGGATCAGGCGCTACGCCCGCATGTATTGCTTTAGTCCCGAATTTCATAAGAGAAAAGTGTTTAAGAATGAAAAATGTAAGTTACTTAATTTTCACTAACCCTTTCCCTTTCTCTGTCTGCTACAATTTTTTGTTCCTCCCCCGCAGCATTCCTTTTTGCTCACTTTACTTTTAAGGTGGGTTTCGTATCTTCTACATCCCTACAAAACAGGTTCAGCAAACTTGTTTTCGCTATGGTTGAAAAGCGTTTATCCTTGTAAGTGCTTAAACATAAATACATTAAACTGTTTGTCATGCCGACAACGGTGGCATCTTTCCAGGTATAATGCTTCCCAGATGTTTCTAATAAAGAAAGATCCTTCCGCGCGGCGTCCGCGTTCCTCAGGATGACACATCAAAATTAAGTTTATACTATTTCTGTCGAATTACTTAGCCTATATCAAACAAAAAACCTTAATGTTGAGGTACCTCACAAACTCCAGCCTTACATCCGGGCCTGAAGTTTATGAGGTACTTCTTTACGAAGGGCTGCTAGTTTTTCCGGCTATGCAGGTACGCATCGCGGGCGGCCTGCATTTCGCCAAGGGGCCTGCTATATTCCGGCGTGAGACTTTGCTGACCGGGAAAGCTTTCCATATGCAGCGTTTGTGTAGGGAAGGCAAAACGAACCTCCAGCGCCTCTGCCAGCTTCATTACCTCTAGCAATACATCGTGGCGGGCCTGTAACTCCTCGGACCAGGTAGGTACGGCAAAAAAGATATAAAACATAATGTCAAGCGAATGGGCCCCCAGGCCATTCAAATGTATCTCGTAAAAGTCTTTTCGTGTTTTGGGGTGTTGCTCCACAATTTTACGAAGTCCCTCCACAAACAGCTCCACTACAGCAGGAGGGGTATCGTAGGTAATGGTAAGGTTGGTAAAAAACCGGCGATACTGCCGAAGTCCGTGGTTATCGACTACCCAGTCGGCAAGCTTACCGTTTGGCACATAGGTTACTGAATTCCGAAAGGTACGTACCCGGGTGGAACGGAAACCCACCTCTTCAACCGTTCCGTCAATCTCCCCGGAGGTTATCCAGTCGCCAATCTGGAAAGGCCGGTCAATAAAAATCATCATGGAGCCAAAGAAGTTCTTAATGGTGTCCTGGGCTGCCAGGGCAAAAGCCAAACCACCAATAGAAAGACCGGCAATAAAGGCGGTTACATTAAAGTTAAGGTTGTCGAGTATAAAGAGCGCACCAATTACCACCACAAAAGTACGCAGGGCCTTTCTTACGAGTGGTACCAGCTGGTCGTCGAGGGTGTTTTCGGTGCGGTTGGCAAAACGCTCCAGGTAAACCCCTACCAGGTCAATGCATTTATAAAATACCACCGTGGCAAAGAAAGGCAGGGCTGCTTTTATAAAAAGCATTACCCAGAAATTCATTACCGCCGGCAGCTGCACCACGGGCGTGAGCATGAGCAGAAAAACAAATACAAAAAGCAGCGAAAAGGGCCTGGCAACGGGCAGCACAAACCGCTGAGCCACCTCTTTATAGCCCAGGCTGTGGAGGAGGCGATTAAAGCCCTGCCTGAAAATATAAGTAAATAGCTTGTGGAGGATAAAAGCAAACAGCACCAGAATTAGGATAGCTACATATTGCCACACATGCAGGCCCATTATTTTCTTTTGGCCGAAACGCGGCAGCCAGTCTAATAATTTATGCGTGCCAAAGGGAAAAACCTGCACAAAAAGCGCATCCACTTTTTCAGCGGTGCGTTCCGAATATATCCATTGGCCATTCTCCTTCCTTACCAGGTATATATCCGGGTAGCGGGCATTCAGCACATATATATTCCGCTGGCTTAGGCTGTCATAATAATCCGGCTCCCGGGGCACCAGCTCCATATCAATATATAAACCTACTCCATCGAGTACCTGCTTAAGCTTAATGGCCAGCTCTTCCGCTTCTTCGAGACTTCTCCCGTTTAGAGGAAAGGTTCTGGCGGCCGCTTCCGGGTAAAAGTGTTCTTCCTGTAAGTTATACAGGTGCGTATAAATAGTATGGTAAGGGGTTTGCAGGTTTACTTCTGCCCCACCCGCCTCCTGCTGGGCATGAAGCGCAGGCACTATAAAAAGCAGAAAAGAGAGGAGCCAATAAGTCTTTTTCATAAAGGTTTTAATTTGCCGCAAATTTACTTGTTTAGGCAAAGACATCAAACCTTTAAGTTGCCGCAAAAATAAGGTATGCCGTTTTAGCTACACTTCTGGGGTCGCAATTTCCTGTACAGTTTAAAAGTATAATTGGGTGCTATTAGCAAAGGATTAACCTATAGGGTCTACATCGAGCCTAAAGATGCGGTAAGCTGCGCGCACGGCTTTGGCCCGGCAAACAATTTTGTAGCGCCCGCCTGTACTTGTTTCAAGTTGCCCGATAATATAAAGCTGCCCATGGTGGGAGCTGCCTTTGTGCTTAAGGACAAAGCTCTTTGGTACGGTACCTGAGAAAAACTGATTCAGCGCTCCTTCAATCTCCACCCGGCTGAATCTCCTTTCTTTTCCCTGGTGAGAAAAGTCCACCTCCTCGTCAAACAAAACAGCCAGAGACTTTACATTTCCCGCCTGCCATGCACTATTTAATTCGCTAAAAAACTGCTCATTGTTTTGAGCAGAAAGGCCTAGGGAAAAAAATAACAGTAAAAAGGACAGGAAATATCTTTGCATCGTGAAGAGAGTTAATTGAACGGAATAAAGATAAGATGATTGAGTATGATTTTTTCGCCTATCTGTATGGCTCAACTTACATTTGGAAATCTCCTCAAATGCCTGGTGTTATAGAGAACCGCTTAGGGATCATTGTTCTTTCTTTACAAAAGCGATTAAAAAGTCACATAAACAATAAACCTTCCTGCGTATTACAGCTATGTTATCTATGTGAAATCCATTGCCCTGGCAACTTAACAGGAACGGCCAAAGGAGTAGCTCCTCCTGCCCAACTAGAAAAATTGACCGAAGGAATCTATCTTTTATTACCCGCAGTCAGCCTGTTTTATGTCCAGTTCCCAAAATTCAGCTGGCAAGTGTTTTGCTCCTGTTAATTAAAAGGCGCGGAGAACCAGCAAATGAACCTTAAAGGACTACAATAAACATCCTGAAAAAGAGCTTTAGCCCCTAATCCGCAACTTTTAAAACCGTCAGTTCATCCTGGTAGCTTTTATAAATAAGGAATCTTTTTTCTTTTTCGAGAAACTGGATACTGAGCGGGCAGCAGCTACTTAATGGCTCTGCATTCAGCAAATTCCCCTGCATATCATATAAAAAAGTAAACTCATCTTCCGGATCGGTAATAGCTACCAGCTCTTGTTCTGCTCCAAAATTGAAATACTGTACTTTAATGCGGGTAGCTCCCAGGTAATCTTTTTCGAACAGCAATTCCCCCTGCCTGTTCAGCAGGCCCATTCTGTTGCGCGACTGCCTTAAAACCAGGAATGTATTTCCCTGTTCATCAGGCACTAAGCGGAAGTTTGCATCCATCTCCGGTTTAAAAAGCTGCTCCTGCTGGGTTATCTGGCCTAACAAATTGAAAGAAATCAGCTCTCCCTCTTTGCTTATGGTAGTAAAGCGGGTACTTGAAAAATCAGCACCGGGCCTTAGCACGACTGGCCCCAGCAGGCTGTCCTTCAGGTTTAAAGGAAAACCTTTATAAGGCTCCCCGCGCCTGTTTAGCATGTGAACCATTCCTTTTTGCTGGAAGGCGTAAATTACATCTTTTCCTCTTACCCGAACATGACCGGGCGCGGCGCTTAGAGCACCCGCCAGGGTGCGGGGCCGCCACCCCTCCAGCAAATTCCCCTGGATATCGGTCATATAAATGCTTCCGGTACTGTCGGCCAGCAAAATCCGGTAGTTTTTACTGCCATTGTAGTCAATAACATTCGCCCACTGCACCGCTGCTCCTTCCGGAAGACTATGCGGATAAGCTGGTTTTAACTGGAAAGCGGCATCGTACAGATAAAGCTGCCGGGGCGTGACTGCCAGGTAGCCTAAAGTGCCTTTTTCATCTGCTTCCGGCTGAAAAAGGCTACTCACCAAGGGGCCTCCCAGGCTATCGCCGGCAATGGAATCGCCCTGCACATCGAGCAGATGAAGGCGGTAGAGGCTATCCTGAACCAACACCTCCTGGCTCTGGCGCTCACTGCTTCGTACCAGCATGGGCCTGCTGGCCACAGGAGCTCCCAGTGGGGCAGTATAAAGCCTGGCAAACCGTATTTGCTGCAAATCCTTTACATCCTGCGGGTTGGCCTCCACCAATATATTGGTGTAAAACATATTTTCGAAAGCGCTTAGCTGTATGGCAATCCGGTTAAACTGCAATAAATAAGGGCGCTGTTCTTCCATAAAGGCCTTCCATTCCGGCTCTGCGCTTTCAGCCAGCTGCTTCCATGCCTGCTCCAGGTTAACATAATAGCCCCAGTTCATTTCCGGGTTGGCTTTTTCAAGAAACTGGTACATGGGCACCGACTTGCGCCAGGTATTGTCCCGCTCCACATCCAGCAAGAGCGATTTAATTCCCTGAATACTGCTTCCTAATACCAGGTAATTGCCCAGCTGCACATAAAAGCTTTCGTCAAAACCTTTAAATTCTTTTCCAAAGAACGCTTCGGGCAAGCCCTCATACGGAAGCAATGTAATAGTGTGGTCACCAAAAGTTTCCTGGTAAAGAGAGTCTCCGGCATTTTCGCTCATGGCCTGGGCCACTGCTTTCCACTTAGCAGCCGATTCCTCCCAATTTTTTAATTCTATATAAAGTAGCCGCTCCGGAATTTCTTCGCCAGGGCTGCGCCAGCGAGCAAGGGCAACATTAGTTCCTAATTCCTCCACCAGCTCCCCGGCCTTAGCATGCTGCTGTACAAGTTGCTCCCAGCGGGGCAATGCATTTTTGGTTAACAGCGACTGGTGCCACTTTTGGCCACTGCCAAAGCCATAGAATTGCAATACAGCAGTTCGCAGGGGCAAAAGATGCGCCATTCCCAAAGCTTGAGGCTCTTCCCCTAACAGGCTTTGCAGGTAGGGCATTTTAGCCCCACCTGCTTCGGGAACGGTATAGCCGTTCAGTAAAATGCCTTCGTTTTTAACAGCTACATCGAGCCTGGAGGCAAAAGGAAAGGAAGCAGGAAAACCAGATTCACTTAAAAACAGGTTTATAAAAGTACCCAGCCGCTCTCCGTTAACATACAGGTTTCCTTCATCTCCTGCGAGCGTACTTAGCTGAAAAAGCCCTGCATGCCGCTGCCGGAAACTCCCTGTCTTTTCCTTCTCCCTTAGCTGCCGGATAACATCTTCTATTAAAAAAGGGGTAAAACTGCCTATCAGGAAGTTCTGATAAATTAAGTAGGAAAATCGCTTTTTGGTGCCTGTTTCAGTAAATTCCTCAATATCAAGCCCCTGGTACACCCGCTTTCCATATTTAAAGGCAGAATTATTTTGATAGGCAGCTAAAACTCTTTTCAAGACATCATAATCCTCAGGCCCCTGAACAGGTAAGTAAAACAGGTAGTCGAAGCTGTTTTTCCCGGTGATATGAAGAGAGCTTAAGAGCCTTCGGTTATTCAGAAAAGCACTTAAGTCATCATCGGCCAGGCTATCCAACTCGCGCCGATAACGTGCTGTTTTCTGGAAAACAGGCAGATGCTGCAGTACTTCCCCGGCAGGCTGTTCCTGCAAAGTTTCCCAAACGTCGTTGGCTCTTTGCGTTTCATAAACCCATACCGCGTGGGTAGGAACAAAAGACCATATATCGCTTTTTTCTTTATGCAGTACGCTGGTATAAAAATAATAACCAGCCCCCAGCAGAAGGAGCGCCAGTACCGTTAATAGAATATATTTAAGCTTCAAGGATTCTTTGGTTAGAGTAAGCACAAGGCCAGCCAATTACCTGCCAGCCAAACCCAAAATTGCGAAAATTTGCTGAGTCATTCAAGTAAGGATACCGCCACCTCAAGTATTTTGCTTATATCCCTTACTCCCCAAATGCTTCGGTTTTGGCGCTACGATAAAAATTATTTGGGCAAACTACCCCCTAACCAATCGTTCGATGGGATAAAGCAACTCCTCCGGGCATTATTTTTTGCCGAAAAGGAACAAGCACTGCCAGTGAAGTTTCTATATTACTTTTTCAGCTTATCCCGCTCTATTTCCCTGGTTTCGATGGCTACTGCATTACTATTCGGATGAATGGAATGTCCTTTGTGCAGGAAGAATATTTTAGTAACCAGCGCTCCTACCAGCACAATTACCGAAGAATAAAAAACCCACAGCAATATAGCTGCAAGGGAGCCCGCTGCCCCATAGGTAGTTGTAACATTGGTGGTAGAAATAATTGTACCCATTACGTACTTGCCAATGGTAAATAAAAGGCCTGTAATGAGGGCCCCCACCCAAACCGGTTTCCAGTGTATTTTTATATCGGGCAAATACTTAAATAACAGGGCAAAGCTGACGGTAACCAGGATATAAGAACTAATAATGTTCAGGACAATGGCCAGGTAAGGCGTTAAGCCCAGCAATTCGTTTGCCAGAATATCGGTAAAATAATTAATGAGGGTATCGGCCAGCAAACTGGCTACAAGAAAAATTCCCAGAATAATAATTAAAAGAAGTGAAAGGAGCCTGTCTAAAACAAACTTTAAGGCGCCCTTTTTAGGTTTTGGTTTTACCCCCCAAATGCTGTTCAGGGCTTTTTTTATAAAGTTAAAAACAACGGTAGCTACAAACACCAGGGTTACAATAGTCAATATATTGGTCCAGATATCGCCATTCAAATCCCGCCCCTGCTCCAGTAGCTGGCTAATTTGCTTTGCACTGCCATCTCCTACCTTTTCCTTTACCTGGTTGTAAACCTCCCCCTTTATTGCATCGGGCCCGATTATAGCTCCTGCCACGCGAACAATAATCAATAATATCGGTGGCATGGAAAAGAGTGTAAAGAAAGCAATAGCGGCACTATAAACAATTGGATCTGCCTCTTTAAAGCGGGAACTTGCCTGCTTAATAACTTCTCGGGTCCGTTTCCATAATGTTTTTTCCATACCTTTAAAACGAACGAACTGCAAGATGTTCCTTAATTCGGTGGCCAATAATAAAAAACACCCCCTGAAATTCAGGAGGTGCTTATATCTTTTAAATTAACCAAAGCCTTATTTACTGCTGTGATTCATATTTATTTTTAAACTTCTCGTATAGTTGTTTTTGCTTATTGTGCAGGTTAATCTGGCGCCCCTGAATAAATGCCTGGGTCACCTGATTGGTGCGCATATCCAGGGCGTCGCCTTCAGAAATAAAAAGGGTCGCATCTTTTCCCTGCTCCAGGGTACCTGCAAATGAGTCAATACCGATAATTTTTGCAGTGTTTGAGGTTATTAACTTCAGTGCCTCTTCCTTTTCAAGGCCGTAAGCAGCAGCAGTGCCTGCAAAAAAAGGCAGGTTCCTGTTACTCTTTAGGTCATCGTACAATAATCCAACTAAAATACCTTCGTTTGTCAGCAGCCGTGGCAACTTATAAGGCATATCCACATCCTCTTCCGGCCTGGAAGGCAGGCGGTGCAGGTTCGACAGCAAAACAGGAATATTATTTTCCTTCAGGAAATCCTTTACCAACCAGGCATCTTCCGCACCGACCATTACTATTTCTTTGATGCCATACTGCTGTGCTGTTTTAACGCTTTCAACAATTTCTTTGGCATTATCGGCCCTAATGTAAAGCCTGGTGCTTCCGTCGAATAAGCCTTTCATAGCTTCTAGCTTGAGGTTGCTTACCTTCGGCTCTACCGCTGCGTAAGCCTTTGCATCGCCAAGAAAGCTCTTTATTTCAGATACACTGGCATCGTACTGCTTATTTTTCTCAATTGGACCCGGCTCTGCCCACCAGCCGGTACGGCGGTAAACAGAAGGCCAGCTCAACCAGATGCCGTCATCTTCCTTCATTACGGCGTCTTCCCAGTTCCAGGCATCGAGGCTCATAACAGATGAGCTCCCCGAAATAACCCCACCCCGTGGAGCTACCTGGGCAAGCAAAATTCCGTTGCTGCGTACGGTTGGAATAATTTGCGAATCGGTATTGTAGGCAATAAGAGACCGGACATTCGGGTTAAAGTCTCCCACTTCAGCTTCATCGACAGTCGCCCGCACAGCATCTACCTCTACCAGGCCAAGGTTGGTATAGGGAAGTATAAAACCAGGGTAAACATGTTTTCCTTCCACATTTACTACTTCGTAGCCATCGAGGTTTAAGCGGACCGCAGTGGCATCGGCAACGGTTTCAAGCTTGCCATCGCGAAAGGTAACAACTGCATTCGGTATTACCTTTCCATTTCCCAAATGGGCTACGCCATTCATGAGCGCGACGGGCTTCTGCTGGGCCGGGGCAGGCGCCGGATTCTGGGCCTGCAAAGTACCTACAGACAGGAGCAGAAGGAGCGATAAGATAGTTTTATTTAATAATTGCATAGCTTTTTCTCTCTTTAATTTACTTCTTCATAAGAACGATTTTCCCCGATCAGGTCTTCGCAATGCCAGATGTGCTGCGTCTTTTTTTGCGGCTTCTGGGTTTTACTTCCCTTATTCTTAGCCTCCTGCATCTTTGCTTCCAGGCGTGCTCTTTCGCTGCGCAATTGCTCCCGCATGGCTTCATCTTTTTCAAGCTCGTAATACACTACCCCGTCAATCATGGTTTTTAGCGGTTTGGCATAAATCGAAAGCGGATTCTCATTCCATAGTACCAGGTCGGCATCTTTTCCTGCCTTTACACTGCCCATGCGCTCATCGAGGTGCAGAAGCTTGGCCGGATTTAAGGTCACCATTTTCCAGGCTTCTTCTTCAGAAACACCTCCATACTTTACTGTTTTGGCTGCTTCCTGGTTCAGGCGGCGCGCCATTTCAGCGTCATCTGAATTAATAGCCGTTACTACTCCCTGCCCGTGCATAAGGGCCGCATTATAAGGAATGGCTTCCTGCACTTCCATTTTATATACCCACCAGTCGGCAAAAGTAGAACCGCCTACCCCGTGCTTGGCCATTTTGTCAGCCAGTTTGTAACCTTCCAGAATGTGGGTAAAGGTATTTACATTGAAATCGAACTGCTCTGCCACTTCCAACAACATGTTAATTTCTGACTGCACATAGGAGTGGCTGGTAATAAAGCGCTCATCGTTCAGAATTTCTACCAGGGCCTCCAGCTCCAGGTCCTTGCGTGGAGGGGTAGTACGCTGCTTTTCGCGGCGCGACAGGCTGTTGTAGTTCTTCCATGCCTGCTCATAAGCATTGGCACGGGTAAAGGCATCAATCATTACCTGCTCTACGCCCATGCGGCTTTGCGGGAAGCGCTCGGTATAATGCGGGCCCCAGTTCGACTGCTTTACATTTTCGCCGAGGGCAAACTTAATGTATTCATCCGCACCATTAATTTTCATTTCTTCGGGCGATTTGCCCCAGCGGAGTTTAACCAGTGCCGACTGCCCTCCAATTGGGTTGGCAGAACCATGCAGCAACTGCGCGGCGGTTACTCCACCTGCCAGCTGGCGGTAAATATTTACATCTTCGGAATTTACCACATCGCCGATGCGGACTTCAGAAGTTACCGCCTGGGTTCCTTCGTTTACGCCTCCCTGAATAGCAATATGAGAATGCTCATCGATAATGCCGCTGGTAAGGTGCTTGCCTGTACCATCAATTACCTGTGCATTGCCGGCTTTCAGGTTCTTTCCTACCTGCTGGATTTTTCCATTTACCACCAGCACATCGGCATTCTCAACAATTCCTTCTGCCTCGTTGGTCCAGACAGTCGCATTTTTAATGAGGTAAGTTTGTGGCTGCGGCACTTCTTCATAACCATAGGCTACAAAGGGCTTCTGCAGGTCGCCTCTCTCCGGAGCATCTTCCACCTTTGGTTCGTCTTTCGCAGTGGTATCATTCAGCGCTCCCTGGTAAGCCAGCGTAAAATTAAGGTCCTGGCCATTCGCCAGCTTAGCGGTTCCTGTCCAGTTCTGACCTTGTCGCCAGCCCGAAAGGCGTATGCGATTTTGCTGCAGGCTATCTTTAGGATTTGGGTTAAAGCTTAGGTTCAGCAGATTTTCGCCTACCGTTGCCTGCATATCAGATTCCGTAGTATCATTTTGTACCAGCTTAAAAGAAGGCTTTTCAAGTTTGCCCGCTACTTTTACCTGGTAAGCCTGGTTATTGAGTTGTAGCTGATAATTACCCCGCACATCTTCTGCCACCATATCGTTTAAGTCGAATGGCTGGCCCTGTACCCAGTTCTGGAAAATAACGGTTTCCTCATCGAACAGGTCGCCACTGGTAACTACAAAATTGGCTACACGCCCATTATTGAGGCTTCCCAGCATATTTTCTGCCTTCAGGAGGCGCGCAGGGGTGTAAGTAAGCGCTTTTAATGCGGCTTCTTTGCTAAGGCCGGAGTCTACCGCCTTCCGTACATTTTCCCAGAACTTGCTTTTATCCTTCAGCTCGGCTGTGGTAAAGGCAAAATCTACGCCCTGTTCAGCCAGCATGGCGGCATTAAAAGGAGCCATTTCCCAATGCTTCATTTCAGCAAGCGACACATTCATGGCATCGAGCGGGTCATTTACTTCGTAAGCATCGGGGAAATTAACAGGAAGGATAAAGGCCGCTCCTGTATTTTTAATTTCGCTTAAGCGCTGGTACTCATCGCCGGAACCCCGGATAATATACTGAACACCAAATTCATCGCCCAGCTTGTCGGCACGCAGGGCAGAAAGCATGTCTTTTACCTCAAAAATCTGGGGCAGCTCCTTTTGCTGATAAAAAGCGGTGAGCGACTGGTCGACAAAAGGTTTCTGCTCCAGGCTGTGGTACCAGTTTGCATCGAGGTAGGTTTGCCGGAGCAGGGCAATGGCCCCCATCAGGGAGCTTGGATACTCCTGCACAGAAGTTCCTTTATCAAAGGAATAATGCGCTGCAGCGGCAGGCTTTAGTATTACTTTCTGGCTCTCGCTATCGGCCAATGCTACAAGTGCTCCCGTACCGCGGGCAATTCCATCGTGCCGGTGGGTAAGTGCCGCTCCAAAGCCCAAATCGCGCCAGGCTTTGGCTGCTTCCTTATCTGCCTCGAATTCAGAAACAGCGCTGTACTGCGCCCTGATTGCTTCATTCCACCCATAAGGGCCGGGGATTTCCGAATCGATCTGCGGTTTATCGTATTGGTGTGTCTCCTTCTTTTTAAGTTCAGGCACCCCATAGCCGGCATCAAGTTCTACCATGCCGGGGTATATCCATTTCCCCTTCAGGTCCTTCTGAATGGTTCCTTCAGGAATGTTTACGTTTTTTCCCACAGCAACTACCTTCCCGTTTTCTATTAAAAGGGTGGCATTATTTAGCTGTGTCTGGTAATCGACAAAAATATTGGCATTGGTAAAGGCATAGCGGTTCAGGCGTTTATCCTGCACCCCGTTTACCGGGTACGGTTCCTGCGCCAGAAGGGCTGTGCCAAACAACAAAGCCAATACAAACAAGATTGGTTTTTTCATGTATAAATTTGATAATGTTTAAACAACATTTTAAGACAATGTTAAATCTACTTTAAAAATGGCCATCCTACAATAGATAAAGCTGCACAATCCGGTAATCACTTAACAAATACAGCAAAAAATCCATATTTACTATTCTTTTATTCCTTCTGAAAACCTTTTTAAAAAGCTTAAAACACTTCGAATACCTGGTGTTCGTCCAATTTAATTTCTATGAAGAATAAGCTGAGCAGAGAAGAATTTCAACGCCTATGCGCATCATTTTAACTTTTCTCCCTAATTTTTAAGCGGTGCGCCTGGCCGCCGCAGTTCTGATTTTTGATTTGGCGCAGCACCAGTATCTGTCGCGCATTTGCGAGACTGTGTAAAAATTGATTACTTCTACTCTGAAAAGTTATATTTTCTTCGCTCCTGATGAATAGAAGCAGGTTTTATAAATTTATTCCGAGAAATCTCTTGTTTTCACACATCCTCTGCAACCCGTGTCATTCTTTGCTAGTGAACCACCTTCATGCCATTTGGTATAAGCTTCTTGATGTTGGCAGAAACAAAACTTTTTCAGGAAAATAAAAGCGCTACAGAGGTCTCTGTAGCGCTTTTATTAATTTGTGTTCAAGCTCAGAAAATGAGTTTCCCGCAATAAAACTTTTCCAGTCTTTTCCCTGGATAAGAATTGAGCGTCGGCTGATTTTTACTCCAGTGGGCTGCGGTAAAATGATGTTTCTAAAGCCTTTTATGCTTCTTTTACAGCTCCCTGAACCAGCTCAATCGCCTCATGTTTAATGCAGTACCGCAGGCGTGTTGGCGTCTTCTTGTTGTCGAAGAGGTGGCCGAGATGGTTCCCACAGCCGCTGCAAAGCAACTGAATACGCTCCCGCCCATAGGTGGTAAGGAAATTCTGCTGCACTCTATTTCCAATATGTTCCCAAAAGCTCGGAAAACCTGCGCCGGCATCAAATTTCTTATCTGCTTCGAAAAGGGCTTTTCCACAATTACTGCACGTATAAACGGCAGCATTGGAGCTTATTTCCTTTAACTGCAGCCGTTTATGCCTGCGCTCCTCTTTCCGCTGCATCCGCTGAAGAAAACAACTCATCTTATTCTTAATTAAGATTAAGCTCCTTCGCCGGGAATAAAACGCATGGAGATGGAATTTACGCAGTGACGCACATTTTTGGGAGTAAGGTATTCTCCCTCAAAAACATGGCCTAAATGCCCTTTGCAATTAGCACATACAATTTCAGTCCGACGGCCATCGGCATCTGGTACGCGCTCTACAGCACCCGCTATTTCATCGTCGAAGCTGGGCCATCCGCAGTTCGATTCGAACTTATCTTTAGAGTTATAAAGAGGCGCATTGCAACGACGACAAACATAAGTACCTGTCGCTTTATTTGCATTGTACTCACCTGTATAGGGCCGCTCTGTACCTTTATGTACAATCACATATTCTTCGTCCTTAGTAAGGGAATTATAAGCGGTTTCTTTGCTGGAATCTTTCATTTATTTGTTTTTGGTTATTAAGAAAAGCCCCGGCCTGTTGGTTCCAGGCCGAAGCATTTTTAAAACAACACAACAAAACTAACAGAAATTCCTTTTGCTTTTACTGGCCTCCCTAAATAGCTTTTTACTTACAGCTAAAGGTTTGTTCATTTACCCCCAGCCGGTTTTTAGAGTGCAGCTCCACCGGAAAACCCCATAAATAACGAATATGCTCCAGGGTTTTTCGGGTATTTTCGGCATCGAGCCGGCGTTCATTTTGCACTGAATGGATAAGGTACATGGTGTTGGTTCCAAAGCGGTCTACCCCGCTCACCTGAATGTTAGGCACATAAAAGGAACGTTCGTATTGCAGGCTAAGCTGCTCCCGTATTTTTTTATACCCCCGCTCATTATGAATGGCGCTGATAAGGTACTCTTTTTGCTGCTCCTCATCGCCAATGGAAAACAGCTTCATTTCTCGGATTACTTTGGGCGAAAGGTACTGTAGTATAAAGCTGTCGTCGCGGAAGTTTTCCATTACATAATGTACCTGCTCCAGCCAGTCTTTGCCTATCAAGTTCGGAAACCACTCCTTATCTTCAGCGGTAGGTTCCTGGCAAATTCTTTTAATATCCATAAAGATATTATAGCCCAGGGTATAGGGATTCAGACCGGAGAAGTAAGGACTGTTGTAATCGGGCTGAAATAAAACCCCGCTGTGGCTTTTAATAAATTCCAGCATAAAGCCATCGTTTACATAGCCCTCGTCATACATTTTATTAATAATATGGTAATGAGTAAAGGTAGCAAAGCCTTCGTTCATTACTTTGGTTGCCCCCTGCGGATAAAAGTACTGGGCCACTTTACGCACAATCCGTACAATTTCGCGCTTCCAGGGAGGCAGCGCCGGGGCATTTTTCTCAATAAAATAGAGAATGTTTTCTTCCGGCTCCTCCAGCACTTTTTTATTTTTTTCCGGCGGCTCCTCTCTTCCCCCTTCTGCTGTTTGGGGCAGGGTCTTCCAGAGTTCATTATAATTTTCCTGCCGGTAGGTAGTGAGCTTTCGAAGGCGTTCGTTTTCCTCCCTGGCCGATAGCTTCGAAGGCTTTTTATAACTGTCTACGCCGTGACTCATTAAGGCATGGCAGGCATCCAGTACCCGTCTCCACTTCTTCTTCTCCATATTCCTCTTCGCATTTCATAATATAATCTCGGGCAAAAACCATATAGTCGACAATGGAGTCTGCTGAGGTCCAGTCGAGAAACATATAATTGTTGGCAAAAAAGGCATTGTGGCCCTGGCAGGCATGGGCAATAACCAGCAGCATCATGCAGGTGGAGTTGTTCTCCATGTTGTAGCTGATGCAGGGATTGGAGTTGATGACCATCTCATACGATAGCCCCATCCGCCCTTTGGTATAATTGCTCTGGTTGATCACAAAATCCTTGCCGAACTTCCAGTGCGGGTAAGAAGTGGGCAGCCCGGTGAGGGATAAGCATCCAGCATCTGCTCGGAAGTCACAATCTCTATCTGGTTCGGATAAGTTTTCAGCTTCAGGTACTCTTTTCCAATCCGGTCTATTACTTCATCAGCTGCCTCCAGTGTATCATCATCCCAGTTTGGATTGCAGAACATCTGGCTTAAAGTTCTTTTTCTTTCATCGACTTCTACACTTTTAAGCTTCACTCAAATCGGTTCTCTTCTTAAACAGCCCGCGAAACACCGGCCATATCTGGTGCACTTCATTTATCTGACGCATAGAAAAATTTTCTTCGTTGCCAGGCTTTTGTAGGCATGCCAAAGTCTCTTTCCGATCCTTTACTTGATTTCGATATATGCCATGTATTGAATGGCAGGCAATATGTTTCCCTGCAGCAGCTTGCTGGCAGTCCTAAGCGCATCTTCGCTTCGACCACACGTCGCCATCTGTTGCCTGGCAGCAGTACACATTCCATCGCTCGTCGTAGCGCTCCCGCAATAATTTTTTGCATTAACTTCAGCGAAGGCGCCACCACGGTACCTCCGCTTTCGCGGGAGTTGAAAAACTCCTCTTCATCCACCTCCTTAGCTTCGGTGTGGTGCCGGATGAAGACCAGCTCTACTTCTTTGTACTGCCGGGTAAGGAAAATATACAAGAGGGTAAAAAATCGCTTGGCAATATCTTTTTCATGCTGCCCCATAGAGGCCGATACATCCATAATGCAAAACATGACTGCTGAGGTTACCGGAGTGGGTACGGTTTCGAAATTATTGTAGCGCAGGTCGACATCTTCAAAAAAAGGAATAGTGCGGGCCTGCCGCTTTACCTTTTCAATTTCTTCTTCCAGTGCCTTTATCTGAGCGGCTTCTTTGGCTTTCTCTAATTCAGCCAGAAGAAGTTTAATTTTTTTATCGAAAGCGCCTTTTAGCGCCAGCTGCCGGCCGAGTGCCTGCTGGTAGCTGGTTTTTATATTCAGCCGCGAAGGCACGCTGTCTTTTGTATAGCCGGCCCGCTTTGTTTGGTAAGTGACCGTACTCTCCATCAACTTCTTCACCATGTTGGGCAGCGCCAAATCTTCGAAAAAGTATTTAAGAAACTCCTCGCGCGAAAGTACCACCGTAAATTCATCTTCGGTTATTTCCGGGCTGTTGGAACCTTTGCCCCTGCCACCGCCCTGTCCTTCGCCACCCTCGGGTTTAGGAATGCGATCTCCTTCATTAAAACTGATCGTTTCCCGGCCGTACGGTTTGTTTCTTTCCCGACTTTGGATTATGCCGGAAGCTGGGTTCGCTCAGGCCTCGCACCGGCACCCTCACACTTCCGCCTGAACTGCTGTCTTTTATACTTTCCTGACTCATTACATCCGGAATGGCCTTCTTTATCTGGTCCTCCACCCGCTTGAGAAATTTTTGCCGGTTGTTGGTCGATTTGCCTTTCGTATTTTTTCGCCTGTCAATAATATTGCTCATAAGTCATTATGGAATGATAGAGTGAGTAAATGATTGATAGAATGCAAGAACATTAGAATGAAGGAATGATTGAACAGGAGAAACAGTCCTGGCCGCCTGTCCAAATATTCACTAATTTCTCATTCTCTCATTTTTTAAGCCATTGTTTTTCGCACCCGCATAAACCAGTCGACCAAAATCCTGATTTGTTTATCGGTATAGCCGCGGTCCTTCATTCGCTTGGTAAAATCGCGGTGTTTCTTCTCATCTTCTTCGTTCGACTTAACCGTAAAAGAAACCACAGGCAGCAAATCTTCGGTATTGGTGAAGATTTTCTTTTCAATTACATTCTTTATTTTTTCGTAGGCATCCCATCGTGGGTTTTTCCCGCCATTCGCTGGCTTTGTAGCGCAGGGTAAAATTGGTTACCTCCGCCCTGAAATCCTTTGGATTGGCAATACCGGCTGGCTTTTCAATTTTCTCCAGCTCCTCGTTTAAAATGCTTCGGTCCAGCATCTCCCCGGTATCCGGATCGCGGTAGTCGTTGTTCTGCATCCAGTGGTCGGCAAAAATCACGTACTTCTCAAAAATATTCTGGCCGTAAGAGCTGTAGGATTCTATGTACGCTTTTTGAATTTCGTCAGAAATAAACTCTGCATACTTACTTACCAGGATAGACTTGATGAGATTCAAGTATTTCTCTTCGGTTTCAGGCGGCAGCATCATTTTTATCACTTCCTGCTCCAGCACATACAGCAGGTGTACCGGGTTGGCGGCAATTTCTTCGCTGTCGAAGTTGAATACTTTAGAAAGGATCTTAAAGGCAAAACGGGTAGAAATCCCATCCATCCCTTCGTTTATACCGGCTTCGTCGCGGTACTCCTGGATAGACTTGGCATTCGGATCGGTTTCCTTTAACGTTTCACCATTGTATACCCTCATTTTGGAATAAATACTGCTGTTCTCGGGCTCTTTTAGGCGGGACAATACCGAAAATTCGGCCAGCAGCTCCAGCGTTTTTGGCGCACAGGGAGCCTTTTGCAGGGAACTTTCCTCAATAAGCTTTTCATAAATCTTAATTTCCTCGCTTACCCGCAGGCAATAAGGTACCTGTACTTTGTAAATACGGTCCAGGAAGGCCTCGTTCTTCTTATCGTTGGTAAATTTGGCCCATTCCGATTCGTTGGAGTGCGCCAGAATAATACCATCGAAAGGAATAGCACCAATAGGCTCAGTTCCTTTATAGTTTTTTTCCTGGGTAGCAGTAAGCAGCGGATTTAGTACCTTAATAGGCGCTTTAAACATCTCCACAAACTCCAGCACCCCCTGGTTGGCCAGGCAAAGGCCGCCGGTATAAGAATAAGCATCTGGATCGCTCTGCTGATACTCTGCCAGTTTCCGGATATCTACTTTACCCACCAGGGTAGAAATATCCTGGTTATTTTCATCGCCGGGTTCTGTTTTTGCCACTGCAATCTGGTCCTGAATAGAGGGGAACAGCTTAACCACTTTAAATTGGTTCACATCGCCGTCAAATTCGCGCAATCTTTTAGAAGCCCAGGGACTCATGCAGGCCGGCATGTAACGGGAAGGAATCTTATACTCCGCTTCAACTTCCTCTTTATAATCAGCAAACAGTCCCAGCGGACTTTCATATACCGGGCTCATCTGGTCGCCTGCTTTAAGAACATAAATAGGGTTTTGTCTGGATGAGATGCTTTAATTTTTTCGGCCAGAGAGCTTTTCCCGCCACCTACAGGCCCCATCAGATAGAGGATTTGCTTCTTTTCTTCCAGGCCCTGTGCCGAATGCCTGAAGTAAGAAACAATTTGTTCGATGGTGCTTTCCATGCCATAGAATTCTTTGAAGGCGGGATAAATTTTAATTTTTTTATTTGAGAAGATGCGGCTTAAGGAGGGGTCCTGGCGGGTATCGATTACGTTTGGCTCCCCAATGGCCTGCAGGATTCGTTCGGCTGGCTTTGCATACACCTGTGGATTCCTGCGGCACTCGTCCAGGTATTCCGACACCGTCATTTCATTTACTGCTGCACTGTAGTTGGTTTTGATTTTGTCTAAGATGCTCATATAAGATATGTTTTAATTGGGCGCCCCAAACTCCTGTAAGTCAGGAGAGGAAGAACGAACAAAACACTATTGTTGATATTTTGTTAAAAGTTAATTTACCGAAATTTAATATATGTAAAAACAAACCATATGCATTGTTAAAATCTATGTTTCGCCATTATACAATATTTTATTTTCCCTTTTTCGAATAACAGTAACCGTTTGATTATAATTCAATAAATTCTACAACATAACGGTTAGACTATTAAATAAAACAGACAAAAACACTGATTTACAGCTGTTTAAAAAAATAATATTTTCTAAAAAAGGCAGAAAAAGTGCTTGACGGGATTTTAAGCTTTTATGGCTTAATAGAATCTCAGTCTATTAAAAAGCTCCTAAAAGATTAAAGAATTAGCCTATCGCCTAAACCTGGGTACGCTTGCTAAAAGGCAAAAAGGAAAAACAGGAGAGGCTGCAGATAAAATTCAGCAAGAAAAAATCTTATTTGTTTTCAGTACCGTACGTAGAGGTAAAAATGATTTTAATGAAAAAACAGATTTTTCTCTTATTCCTGCCACTCTTCTTAATCATCAGCTGTAAAAGGGAAACGCCTGAGCCCCCTGCCACCGATATGGAAAAGGCTGTTTCTTACCTGGCCCTGGGAGATTCTTATACTATAGGAGAAAGTGTAGCCGCGTCGGAGCGATTCCCCGTGCTTTTGGCAAGTGAATTGAGAGCGGAAGGAATCCCGGTCGAAGAGCCGACTATTATTGCCAAAACAGGTTGGACTACTTCAAACCTGCAAAGTGGAATTGCTAAAGCAAACTTTAAAGAAAAGGAGTTCGACCTTGTTTCTTTACTTATTGGGGTAAACAATCAATACCAGGGCAGAAGTCTCGAAGAATACAAAAGAGAATTTACGGAGCTATTGCTACAGTCGATTGATTTAGCCGGCGGCACTAAAGAAAATGTGTTTGTCGTGTCCATTCCTGATTATGGGTATACGCCTTTCGGACGGAGCAGGCAGGAAGCCATCAGCAATGAAATCGATTGCTTCAATGCTGCAAATAAACGAATTACCGATTCGCTGGGAGTAGCCTATATTAACATAACGCCTATTTCCAGAAACGGCTTATCAGATCCTTCACTGGTGGCAGACGACGGCCTCCACCCTTCCGGTAAAATGTACAGCCAGTGGGTAGCGCTGATGGTAGATGCGGTAAAACAAAAGCTCGAGACTCCTTAAAAGTATGTGTAAATGGAAGGGGAATTTTTTAAACCTAATCATCCAGCCCCTTTCACTTAAAGAAGGAAAAAAGAAAAGACAGTGTCCAGAAAAGTGTGTAAATGAAAACTCAGGCTCTGTTTGTTTAGGTTTTTTTAGCCATGGGACAAGCAGAATAAGTTAGAAGAACCAGTCCTTTCCAGCGGAAGGGGCTGGTTCTTTTTCATTCCACTTGGCACATCCTATTGCTGACAGGTTGCTCCTCAGCAGAGCCTGCTTCCTCTTCGGGTGTGCATTATCAAGTTAAGAAATTTTCAGGATTAAAGCCTGCACCTGTCCTCATAAATGCTAACGAACTGGTTCAGGATAATGCCCCAGTTTTGCCGTGGCTGAGACCATTTTTTGGTGATTTCCCGAAGCGCCAGAAAAACAGCCTTTTTCACAGAATTATCATCAGGAAAGGAGCCTTTACTTTTCGTGTACTTCCTGATTTTCCCGTTGATATTCTCTATAAGGTTGGTCGTGTAGATGATTTTTCTAATCTCCAGCGGAAAGTCAAAAAAAGCGGTTAGCTCCTCCCAGTTAGCCCTCCATGATTTCACAGCGTAAGGATACTTGCCACTCCATAGTTCATCGAAACGCTCCAGTTCAGCGGCAGCCATTTCTCTTGTAGGGGCGGTGTAAATAGCCTTCATATCTGTAGTAAAGGCTTTTTTATCCTTCCAAACCACATAGCGGGAGGAGTTTCTGATCTGATGTACTACGCAAATCTGGGTTACAGCCTCAGGAAAGACACTTCTGATGCCTTGGGTAAAGCCATTGAGATTGTCTGTGCAGGTGATAAGAATGTCCTCTACACCTCTTGCTTTGATGTCAGTGAGCACACCTACCCAGAAAGCAGCACTCTCTGTTTCGGCAAGCCACATGCCCAGCAGTTCTTTTCTTCCCTCTTTATTTAAGCCTACAGCTAAATAGATGGTCTTGTTGATGACCTTTCCATTATGCCTGACTTTAAAGATGATGCCATCCATCCATACGATAAAATAGATAGACTCCAGCGGCTTATGCTGCCATTCCAGAATATCCTCACTTACCTTGGCTGTAATATTGGATATGGTGGATTCCGAGAGATGAAACTTGTAAATCTCCCGTAGCTCTTCTTCTATATCTCTGGTGCTCATTCCTTTGGCATAGAGGCTGATTACAAGGTCTTCCATGCCCTGGGCAAGGTTGCTGCGCTTCGGCACCACTACTGGCTCAAAAGTGCCTGCTCTGTCCCGAGGCACCTCTAAATCTACTTCTCCGTATTGGGTCTTGAGTTTCTTAGCGGTGGTGCCATTACGGGAGTTGCCTGTGTTCTTTCCTTCTAGAGCATATTTCTGATACCCCAGATGAGCATCAATTTCTGCCTCCAGCATCTTTTCAGTGCCTCTCACATAGAGTTCTTCCATAAATGAGGTGAACTCTTTAGAGTCTTTGAACTGCTTCAAAAACTCTGCGTTTAAAAAATCTTCTTTCGTTAACATGGCTGTGTAAAAGTTATATAAGTTAATAAAAAAGGTCCGATATTTTATATCCCGAACCTTCATTTACACAGTTATTTAGATACTGCCAAAGAAAACCTCCAAAAGCGTACTTTGGAGGTTTCAGTTTAAAATCAGCTATATCCTGTTTCAGTTAATGTTTGCCGAACCAGGCTTTTCGGTGGGGCAGGTTCTACTTAGAGGCTTCTTCTATCACCAGGTTATGGTTCGTATAAATACAAATATCTGCTGCGATGTGCAGGGCTTCCTCTACAATCTGGCGGGCAGTCATTTTATCGCCTGCATGTTTTTTTAAGGCTATGGCAGCCGCATTGGCATACATGCTACCAGAACCAATCGTGGCAATGCCATTATCCGGCTCCAGCACATCGCCGGTACCGGAAATTATCAGGACTTCGTTCTTATCGGCAACTATCATCATTGCCTCCAGCTTGCGCAGGTAGCGGTCGGTGCGCCACTCTTTGGCCAGTTCGATAGCCGCTCGTTTCATGTTGCCGCCATAGCTGTTCAGCTTTTCGTCGAATTTCTCCAGCAGCGTAAATGCATCGGCAGTAGAACCTGCAAAGCCGGTCACAATTTTACCATCCTGCAGTTTGCGTATCTTTTTTACATTGCTTTTGGCCACAGTATTTCCCATCGTTGCCTGTCCGTCGGCACCAATTGCAACCTCTCCATTGTGGGTTACGGCACATACGGTGGTTGATCTTATTTTATTTGCATTCTTCGTCATGTTTAAAAAGTATTAAGTAGTAAGTATAAAAACGGTCCGCCGTAGCGGTAATAAGACAAAAAAAATAATAAGTACTAAGGTTAGCCACAAAACAGTAGCCATCTTAATACTTATTACTTAATACTGTCTACTATAATAAAATTCTAACCGGGTCTTCGAGCAGGCCTTTGAAGGTTTGCAGGAAGGCAGAACCAACGGCGCCGTCTACCGCGCGGTGGTCGCAGCTCAGGGTTACTTTCATAATATTGCCAGGCACCAGCTGACCATTTTTCACTACAGGCGTTTCTTTAATGCCGCCTACAGCCATAATACAGGCATCGGGTGGATTTACTATTGCAGTAAACTGCTCAATGCCAAACATGCCCAGGTTAGAAATGGTAAAGGTACTTCCTTCCCAGTCTTTCGGCTGCAGCTGTTTGTTTTTGGCTTTCTGCCCCAGCTCTTTTACTTCGGCCGAAATGTGGGCCAGCGATTTACTGTCGGCAAAACGGACTACCGGCACCAGCAGGCCTTCTTCCACAGCTACTGCCACACCTATGTTAATATGCTCGTTAAAGCGCATGGTATCGCCTCTCCAGCTTACATTTACCTTTGGGTGCTGACGTAAAGAGGCCGCCACAGCTTTAATTACCAGGTCGTTAAAGCTTATTTTTACCGGGGAAATTTCGTTCAGGCTTTTGCGGGCTTCTATGGCCTTATCCATGTCAATTTCCATGGTCAGGTAGAAGTGCGGTGCAGTAAATTTACTTTCAGCCAGACGCTTGGCAATGGTTTTGCGCATTTGCGATACTTTACGGTCTTCGTAACGCTCTTCGCCCACCACCTGCGGAATGGTATAGCCTGTACCTGCAGCCTCCTTGCCTGGTGCAGCTCCGGGAGCGGCAGCTGCCGGTGCTTCGGCCTGTGGAGTATGCTCCTCAATATCGCGACGAACAATACGGCCATTATCGCCCGAACCTTTAATCCTGCTCAGGTCATAGCCTTTTTCTTCGGCCATTTTCTTTGCCAGCGGAGAAGCCTTAATGCGACCATCGGCATCAGCGGCACTTGTTTTGCCCTCGTCAGATGGTTTTGATACGGTATCGCGCTTTTCGGCAGTGGCTTTTGGAGCACTTTCTGACGCGGACGTATCTTCTGGTTTAGAAGCTTCTTCACCTCCCTGCTGTTTTGCTTTGCGGGCTTTCAGAAGGGTCTCATAGTCCGCACCTTCTTCACCAATTACGGCAATTACTGCATCTACCGGTACGGCATCGCCTTCCTCGACACCAACATACAGAAGGGTACCATCTTCATAGGCCTCCAGTTCCATGGTAGCTTTATCGGTTTCTACCTCGGCCAGTATATCGCCACTTTCTACTTTGTCGCCCACTTTTTTGTGCCATGCAGCAATGGTTCCCTCCTGCATGGTATCACTCATTTTGGGCATGGCTACCACGGTAGCATTTATGTCCGACAGCGTCAATATCTTCAGAAGGAGCGGTTTCTTTTTTATCTTCCTTCTTATCTTCTTTTTTCTTCCTTCTGCTCGCCGCCTCCCTGGCCTTCGCTTTCTATTTCCTTAAGCAAATCGCTGATATCTTCGCCCTCTTCGCCTATAATAGCCAACACGCCATTTACCGGCACGGCATCTTTTTCCTGTACCCCAATGTGCAGTAGCACCCCATCGTTGTACGATTCCAGCTCCATAGTAGCTTTATCTGTTTCTACTTCAGCCAGTATATCGCCACTTTCTACCTTGTCACCAACTTTTACCTGCCAGGATGCGATAACACCTTCTTCCATGGTATCGCTCATCTTCGGCATTCTTATTACTTCAGCCATATATTTTTATACTTTTCGCTTGCTGTACAGTTGTGTAATTGTTTCTGACTGTAAAATAAAACTATTTTTACCTATTAGCCAAAACAGCTCTTCTTTAATCGGGCAGATATCAATTAATCTTTAAGAGACTGTTTTTGTTTATTTCCCGAAGGGAGGTTGTATTTTTGCCGATTATACTCTTTTAAATCGTTTGTAGAAGAAAAACCGCTCATCGAACTGGGTAAATATGAAAAAATCAGCTTACAAAGCTCCGTTTTATCAATTCAATGGTCATTTGCAAACCATCATTCCGTCTGTATTCAGAAAGGTGGAAGGTTTATCCTACCAGCGGGAACGCATCCCTACTCCCGATGGGGACTTTCTTGATTTGGACTGGCACCGGCCAGGCCAGGCAGATACGCTGCTGATTGTATCGCACGGACTGGAAGGCGACAGCCACCGTTCCTATGTAAAAGGCATGATAAGAGCCTTTGCCCTTAAGGGCTGCCATGGGCTGGCCTGGAATTACCGTGGCTGCAGCGGAGAACCCAATTTGCAGAAGCGCTTTTACCACAGTGGGGCTACGGAGGATTTGGAAGCGGTTATTCAGCATGCCAGAAAAACCGGCAATTATAAGCACCTAGTATTAAGCGGCTTTAGCCTTGGGGGCAACCTAACCTTAAAGTACCTGGGCGAAAGAGGCGAAGATTTACCGCCTGAAATATGGAAAGCGGCAGTATTTTCCGTTCCGCTTGACCTCTCCGGTAGCTCCCGAAAAATTAGCGAACGCAGCAACTGGATTTATAACAAGCGGTTTTTGCGGGCACTCGACAAAAAAATAAGACTGAAAGAAGTCCAAATGCCGGGAAAGCTGGATGTAGACGCCCTCAAGGGAATTAAAACGCTTCGCCAGTTCGACGATTTATACACAGCACCGCTGCACGGTTTTGAAAATGCCGAGGCCTATTATGCCCATTGCAGTGCTCTGCGCTTTTTAAAGGACATTAAAGTTCCTACACTTATAGTAAATGCCAAAAACGATCCGTTTCTTTCCGAATCCTGCTATCCGGAGCAGGAGTTAAAAAACCACCCTTGTGTACGCTTTGAGGCACCTGAGCAGGGGGGACATGTGGGTTTTGCTGCTACTGGCGAGGAAGATCTGTATTATTCAGAAAAGCGTGCCTTGGAGTTTGTATTTGGATGAAAATAATTATCCCTTAGTGAAAAGCGATCTTCACTAAGGGATACTGTATACTATTTTTTCGCTCTTTCAATCAGGAACGGATTTTTCACTGGTCTTTTTAACGCCTGAATCCTTCCCCCTTCCATGCCTACGGGAGATTCGAAATTGTACATATATTTATATGATTGAACCCCGTTTAAGCTAACTCCCTGCATTTGAATCATAAATTCCGGCATTAACTCTTCGTAGGTGTTTATTTCCGAGAAATCAATTGCAAAAGTTAAATCAGGCTTAATGCTGTTTATTACTGATGCATCTAATTCCGGAAAGATAAGAGCAAGATCAACCAAATTCAATTCGGTTAAATGAGCTGGCGCTACAAAGGTCCACTCAATTCTTGGAGAATAAGAATCTAGATGATAATTCGTCCACTCAACCTGATAGAAGTCAAAATCAGGGTTTGAAATTTCTAATGAGGCACCTCTGCTATCTGCTTCTTTATACTTAAATCCTGCCTGTATTTCTCCATAGTTTAACTGACTGCTTTCTGAATACAGCTCAAAACCAAACTCAGTAGAGCCTTCTTCCCTATAAACATTAAACATGAATTTAGAAAAGTCAACATCTGAAGGCATAAAGTATTTACCTGGCTTGCTTTCATTGCCAATTTGTCCTAACCTAATGTTATATTCACCTTCCGCCTCAAAAGAAGCCCAGGCATAAACCCCAATGTTTTCTGAATTAGGAATATTAAAAGAATGTTCCTGAAGGTTAGTTTTGAAATGGAAATCTGCCAAAATAGAATACGATTTTCCTGCCTCTACATTTGGAATAACCAAATAGCTATAAGCTTCTGGCAACTCATTCCCATAGGTTTCCTTGGTAAGGTAGAAGGTGGTAGGCTGGGCATAAATACTTACCTGGCTCTCGCCCTGATTATACTCATCTAACCATTCGCGCGAACCATCCTGGCCAGATAAGTTAATACTTTCCTCCACCATATTATGCACCTTTATTCCTACAGAGCCAACGGGCGTCCGCTCCTGTGCATCTTCCAACTCATATCTGCTAATAAATTCTTTAAATGCCCAGTTAGTCCCACGATCAATTCCCCCTACCGATTCTATCCGTAAATTTCCATTTAAAGCTTTTGAAATCACCGTTAACACTACCTCTTCATCATAAAAATCTTCCGGAGAGTTAATTGGAAAAGTGTTCTCATTACCATTAACCTTAGCTGAGGCCAACAAACTTCCGTTTCTATCAGAAACAACTAGATGCCGCTCCTCTTCAGTTTTAGTCCAAACAGGCAAAATACTGGATAAATCAATGGACATCAGGACATTCGACACCTTTACAGGCTGTTTCCATTCCTTCAGGTTCCCCGCCTTATCATAAACAACTGTTTTCAGTTCATACTCTCCATCGGCATAAGAGGTAGAATTTATGGTTGCCTCATAAGGTCCTGCATTCAGTGTACTTATTAATTCTGTACCTAAATACAATTCAACCTTTTCAATACCACCCGCGTCGGTAGCCGTTATCGTAACAACTTCTTCGCCTACTACAAGGCCGCTTTCGTGCAATCCACTCACACTTATTTCGGGAGCTTGTTCATCCTTGGGCTCATCCTTTTCGCAAGCAGTAAATAATAAAGCTGAAGCAAAAAGGGACAGGTAAATTTTCTTCATTTGAAATTTAAAATTTGTTAACCTTCCAATATTACAGATTATCAGGACTTTTGTCATCTTTTGCTTCCTTCGCTCTCCTTTAATTAGTGTAATAAAAAGGTGAGAACATCCTACTAAGGGATCTAATTCAGCATCGCCTTTTTTATACCGCTCTGTTTTCCAGCAAATTACACCGACTTCAAACCCCAAACTTATTTTTATAGGCAGGTAAGATTCATTAGAAATTAGAAGTTACTATTCTTCCGACCTCTAACCAGCGTTCCAAAAGCCAAAACATACTGCTATTTCTCCCTTCCGCTACCTGCTCAAAAATGCCAATTCGTACTTATTCATACAGCAGGTTTGTAATTTTCCTTTAGTGCTTTTATGCCAGAGATCTTACTTTCCATGAAGATCTTTTATACCTTTGCTTTATTCATTTTTTAATCATTTATAATAAGGCAGAAAACTATGTGCGGACGTTATACCCTGGTAAAGAAAGCGGAAGAAGTAGCCAAGCGGTTTAAGGTAGAGGTGGGTGCGCATTATACCCCTCGTTACAATGCCGCGCCCACACAATTGCTGCCGGTAATTACCTCCAGTGCCTCCGAAGGCCTGTCCTGGTTTTACTGGGGTCTTATTCCTGCCTGGTCGAAAAACAAGGCGATAAGCCAGAAGCTCATCAATGCCAGGGCCGAAACAGTAGACTCCAAAGCTTCTTTCAGAAATGCCCTTAAACAACGCCGCTGCCTGATACCCGCCGATGGCTTCTTTGAATGGAAGTCGGTAAGCAAAAAAGGCAAAATTCCTTACCGCATTACATTAATGAACGAAGCACTCTTTGCTTTTGCCGGCCTCTGGGAAGAGTATGAAGATGATGAGGGCGATTTGGTACAGACGTTTACCATTATAACCACAACGGCTAACTCTACCCTGGAGAACATCCACGATCGGATGCCTGTAATACTCAGCCGGGAAAATGAAAGTCTGTGGCTGAAAAAAGACGCAGACCCGGAAGAGCTTCAGCAGGTACTGCGCCCTTACGACCGCGACCAAACCCGCTTTTACTCTGTTTCTTCCCGTGTAAACCAGGCAACACTCGACGAACCTTCCCTTATTGCCCCAGCCCCTGCTGCCGACCAGTTTGGCAACTACACGCTCTTTAACTAGAAAAAAAGGCGCGAGTACAGATAAAACAGGGGTCAGCACCAGAGAATAATTGAAAAGGGTTTAAAATTAATTCGCTGGCAGTTTTAAGCCTATACGCCCTCTCAATCTACATTAAAGCCCGGCTCTCCCTAACAGGAAACGGGCTTTGCTTGCGTCGGTTCCTACACACCACCCCATTTGCCTGTTGGTTAAAATGCGCTGCATGCAGCCCAATTTATTGCCTCACTGTACATAAGTGCCAAAAAGATTATTAACTTTAACGGGCTTTTGACACTAATGCTCCTTCGCTTCATTTTTTCATTCAAACAAAATTAGCAGCCGTTTAAACAAGCGGCAATATAAATTCATTTATAAGAGTAGCACATAATTGAAATATTTATAATTTAATATGTACCATTCCAAAATTACAGGTATTGGCCACCATGTGCCGGAGCGGGTGGTTACCAACGCCGACCTTGAAAAGCTCATGGATACCAGCGATGCCTGGATTACCGAACGAACCGGCATTAAGGAAAGACGCTTCTTTGACCCTGAAACGGACACCGTAGCCAACATGGCCGCCAAGGCAAGCCGAATGGCTATTGAGCGGGCAGGATTGCAGGTGCAGGATATAGAATTTATTGTTTTTGCCACCATTACTCCCGACTATTTCTTTCCCGGCTCGGGCGTTTTGCTACAGCGGGAGTTAGGACTGGAGGGCATTGGCGCTCTGGATTTACGCAATGCCTGCAGTGGCTTTATTTATGGCCTTTCCGTGGCAGACCAGTTTATTAAAACCGGCATGTATAAAAACATTCTGGTAATTGGAGCCGAAATTCAGTCTTCTTTAATGGAAATGAATAACCGTGGCCGGAATGTATCGGTTATTTTTGGCGATGGTGCAGGCGCTGCCGTTTTGCAGGCCAGCAACGACAAAGGCAAAGGCATCCTCAGCACACACCTCCATTCCGACGGCCGATTTGCCGAAGAGCTTTATGTAAAGGACCCCGGCAGTAGCCGCCACCCCGAAGAACGGGTAAGTGCACAGTTAATGGATAGCCCTTCTATTCGTGCCCACATGAATGGAAACATGGTTTTTAAACATGCCGTGGTTCGCTTCCAGGAAGTCATTCAGGAAGCGCTGGATGCCAATGGATATAGCAAGGAGGATATTGACCTGCTGGTGCCTCACCAGGCAAACCTGCGCATAAGCAAATATCTGCAGGAACAGCTGGGCCTGCCCGACCACAAGGTTTACAACAATATCATGCGCTACGGCAACACCACTGCCGCGTCCATTCCTATTGTCTTAGCGAAGCCTGGAAGGAAGGTCTGTTAAAAGAAGATGCACTTGTTTGTCTTGCAGCCTTTGGCAGTGGCTTTACCTGGGCATCTGCTTTAATCAGGTTCTGATTTTTTTTAAATTTTAAATTAATTGTTATTTTAATAAGTAATTCGACAGAAATAGTATAAACTTAATTTTGATGTGTCATCCTGAGCAACGAAGCGGTCCGCCGCTGCGGGATCTTTCTTCGTTAGAAACATCTGGGAAGCATTATACTTGGAAAGATGCCTCCGTTGTCGGCATGACAAACTGTTTAATGTATTTATATCTAAGCACTTAAAAAAGACCATTCTTTTATGAAAACAAATAACTACAATCCGAGTGTTTTTGAAGTAAATCTGGCATCCGCCATCCTTGCCTGCAAAAATGAGATCCAGGAGAAACTAAAGGATAGTAAAATGAAAATTTTAGAAATCTCTGACAGCATGGAACGCGACAACCCGCTGCTTACCTTTCAGCTTGAAGATGAAGATGGAGACCAGCACGAAGTAGTTATAAAAGTCATTCAGCGCCCCGACCTCCTGGATTAATTTATATTGCTATCAATTGTTATAAAGAGTAAAGACAGTGTCTCAGCTGTTTTTACTCTATTTTTTTATGGATAACCTGAAGCCATTCGACGATAAAGAACTGAATTACCTGCACAATACAGACTTTCTCTTAACCAAAAGAAAGCTGATTGAGCAAATTCAACAAATCCTGGCGCTCAGTCAGCAGCAACTCCGGGAAGTTCTAAAAGAAAACAAACCAAACCTGCCACCCAACTGCCTGCAAAGGGCCGGGAAAATATCGAGAGGGGAAAATTATCGCGGTCTGCCCTACCTGGTACTGGATTATCCGCGGCTTTTAGCAAAAAATGATATTTTCTCCTTTCGAACAATGTTCTGGTGGGGTCATTTTTTCAGCTGCACGCTCCACCTGCAAGGTCAGTCGCTCCAGCGTTACCGCTCCTGCTTACAGGAAAACCTGCTGAAAAAGCCCGGAACGCTTCCTTCCGACACCTGGATATGCGTAAACTCCTCCACTCCCTGGGAATACCACTACCAAGCTTCCAATTACCAGTTGCTCACAGGGCTACCTCCTGAAAAGCTTCGCCTGCTTCTCGAGGGAGAATTTATAAAGCTGAGCCGTAAAATACCGCTTTCCCAATACGGGCAGCTGCCTCCTTTTAGCAGGGAATCGCTGCTTTATTTTCTTGGCTGCCTCCATTCTTTCTGAGTCTAAACCTGCCATTCCCCGCTGGAGCAAAACTAAACAGAGACCAACAAAATCGCATAGGATAGCAGCTGTTGCAAAAGCCGCGCCAGCTGCCGGGCAGAAGAGACCTGCTATTGAAGGTGTTGGGATGATTTGGCATAAAAGCGATTTCATTTCGGAACTCTTTCTCCTGGCCACCGTCAAAAATGAAGAGCATAAAAAAAGCCTGCCGGGTTAACAGCAGGCTTTAAAATCATTGGTTCTTTATGATTTTAATTGGTTTATAAGCACAAGGCCAGGTTTAATACTCGTTTGGCTCACCAAAGTCACGCGTTAGACTTCGCTAAACGCGCGCCAGATGCCAGCTGGTGCCTATGACCAGGTACTTTCATAAAGGGCCAAATCATTGCACTATCAAAATCCTTTTAAAAAAGAATTTCGCGGTATTTCGCCAGTGGCCAGAAAGCATCATCTACCAGGAACTCAAGCTTATCGACATGGTAACGGATTTCCGGGAAGTACTTTTCTTTGATATCTTTATACCGGATGGCCCGCTCACGGTTTTCTTCAATTTTATTGGCTGCTTTACGCGCCTCAATCATTTCCTTTACCTGCGCTTTTACAACATTCAGGTGGCTGTTTATTTCTTTTACCGTTTCATATGCCACCGTATTCTCAATGTCCATTCCAATGTTTTTCATTCCGTTGAGCCCCTGAACAAGCTCATGCTGGTAACGAAGAGTAGCCGGAATAATATGATTTTGAGCAAGGTCCCCCATAATACGGGACTCAATCTGCACTTTCATGATGTAGTTCTCCAGGCGAATTTCCTGGCGGGCTTCCAGCTCAACCTCAGTAAACAATTTATTGCTCACAAAAAGCTCTTTGGCTTTAGGTGTCAGGTATTCATCCAGTGCTTCCGGAGTGTTTTTAATGTTAGCCAACCCACGACGCTCAGCTTCTTTTACCCACTCATCGCTATAGCCATTGCCTTCGAAGCGAATATCTTTCGATTCGGTAATGTAGCGACGAAGAACCCTAATAATTGCAAGTTCTTTTTTCTCTCCTTCAGAAAGGAGCGTATCTACATCTTCTTTAAAACGAATAAGCTGCTGCCCTATAATGGCATTCAGCACAATCATGGCCGAAGCACTGTTGGCAGAAGAGCCTACGGCACGAAACTCAAACTTATTTCCGGTAAAGGCAAAAGGAGAAGTACGGTTCCGGTCGGTATTATCGAGCAGAATTGGTGGAATTTTATTGATACCGAGCTTCATATACATATTGTCGCCCTTTTCAATCTCGATGGTGGCATTTTCCTCCAGCTCATCCAGCACTTTGGTCATTTGGGAACCAATAAAGGCCGATATAATAGCAGGAGGTGCTTCGTTTGCGCCCAGGCGGAAATCGTTGCTGTCCGAAGCAATGGAAGCACGCAGCAGACCATTATGTTCATACACGGCCTTAATGGTATTCACGAAGAAGGTCAGGAACTGCAGATTTTCCTTGGCTTTGCTCGATGGCGCCAACAGGTTTTTCCAGTATTGGTAATAAGTGACCAGTTATTGTGTTTTCCGCTACCGTTTACATTAGCAAAAGGCTTTTCATGAAGCAGCACCTTAAAGTTATGACGCTCAGCAATTTTATCCATCAGGTCCATTAGCAGCTGGTTGTGGTCTACCGCCAGGTTTACCTCTTCGAACATAGGAGCACAGCTCAAACTGGCGTGGAGCCACCTCGTTATGGCGGGTACGGATAGGAATACCCAGCTTATGCGATTCCATCTCCAGGTCTACCATATAAGTTATGTACCCGGGTTGGAATGGAGCCGAAGTAGTGGTCGTCGAGCTGCTGGCCTTTGGCAGGCGCATGACCAAATACAGTCCGGCCGGCAGCCACCAGGTCGGGGCGCGACTGGTAAATCGCCCTGTCGATGAGGAAATATTCCTGCTCTATGCCAAGGCTGGCTTTTACCTGGCGTAACATTCTTATCGAAATCTCCTGGCATACCGCAGTAGCTGCTTTTTCAATAAATGCCAGGGTCTTTAACAGCGGCGTTTTATAGTCCAGCGCTTCCCCGGTATAAGAAACAAAAACAGTAGGAATACAAAGTGTTTTTGCACTCCCGTTCTCCATTAATAAAAGCAGGAGAAGTAGGATCCCAGGCAGTATAGCCGCGTGCTTCGAAGGTATTACGAATTCCACCACTCGGGAAAGAAGAGGCATCCGGCTCCTGCTGAACCAGGGCAGACCTTTAAACTTTTCTATGGCGCGGCCATCTGAGCCAGGCTCAAAAAATGAATCGTGCTTTTCGGCAGTTGCTCCTGTTAGTGGCTGAAACCAGTGTGTATAATGGGTGGCGCCTTTAGCAATGGCCCATGACTTCATGGCGGAGGCAACCGCTTCGGCTACATGCGACTCTATTTTACCCCCTTTATCAATGGTTTTCGTTAGCTGCTCATAAATATCGGCAGCCAGGGTAGACTTCATGGTCTCCTGGTCGAAAACATTTTGCTTGAAATATTCAGAAATCCGTGTGGAACCAACTTTAACCGGAACAAGTTCGCGGTTCAAAGCTTTTTCCACTGCTTTAAATCTATAAGTCATAATTATTTGGGAGGTGTGTTTAATTCGATACCCTAAAAATAGATAATTTATATTAAAAACAAAAAATGAGGTTCATTTCAGAACCATAAATTATCTAAAAAGGTACGTAAGCAAAAAATAAAGGTTATAATTTAAACCACCTCCCGCAAAATAAACAGCTTTTTATCTTAGCAGAACATTAAGGGTTATCCCTGATTTGCCGTTAACAAAAAACGTTTCTTTTACGTGTATACCTTATATGAAAAAAAGAGTTGAATATCTGGCAGCTTATTTTATTTTCTGGTTAGCCTATGGAGTATTCTTTAAAGCCGTTTTCCTGATTTACCATGCTTCGCAGAGCGCAGCCCTGGATGGCAGCGTACTTTCTGGTATTTTTTGGTTTGGCAGCCGTCTCGACCTGGCTTTTGCTGCCTATGTTTCCATTTTTCCTTTTTTACTGGTTGTCCTTTCCGGCTTGTTTAACTCCAACAGGTGGATACGGATATTATTAAAAGGGTATACTACCCTGCTGCTCATTTTCTTCACTATCCTTTGTACAAGCGATCTGGAACTCTTTAAAATCTGGGGGTTCCGGCTCGATTCAACACCCCTCCTTTACCTGAATACGCCAAAAGAAATGTTTTTTTCCCTGGGCTCTTCCCCGCTCTGGCTTCTTATCTGGCTCAACATCCTTATCAACCTTTTTTTCAACTACGCTTATAAAAAGCTTATCCATCCACTTACCAGCGACTTTAGTCGCGAAAGGCTGCTTCTGCTGCCTGCTTTTTCTCTTGCCGGTCTTCTACTTGTTATTCCTATGCGCGGCGGACTACAGCCAGCGCCTGTTACGCCGGGCAGTGCCTATTTTTCCTCTAAACTTTTTGCCAACCAGGCCACCATTAATATCCCCTGGAATTTTTTTTACTCCCTCAGGCAAAACCTAACAGCAACAGAAAACCCTTACCTTTACCTGAGTAAACAAAAAGCCGCGAATCTTGTGGAGCAGCTGCACCAGCGGCCGCAAAAAAGCAAGCGCAGACAAATATTAAAAACAACCCGGCCGAACATCGTCCTTATCATCTGGGAAAGCTTTACTGCCAAAGCCGTGGAGCCCCTTGGCGGTTTGCCCGGGATTACTCCTAATTTTAATGCCCTTGCCAAGGAAGGCACCCTTTTCACCAACATGTATGCCAGTGGCGACAGAAGCGACAAAGGAATTGTTTCTCTTTTAAGTGGCTGGCCGGCACAGCCATCCGTAAGTTTGCTAAAAAACCCTGAAAAAACATTGCACCTGCCCTACTTAAGCCAGTCGCTGGGCGAGGCAGGTTACCAGACTTCTTTTTACTATGGAGGCGCCCTCGATTTTGCCAACCTCGACCACTATGTAAAAAACGGGAAGTTCCAGCACATCATCAGCGAGGAGGCGTTCCCGAAGAAGGACCGGAATGCGAAGTGGGGCGTGCACGACCATGTAATGCTGCGGAAAATACTTACCGACATAGAAAAAGAACCAAGGAAGCAGCCTTTCTTTAAAGTACTTTTTACCCTCAGCAGCCATGAACCCTTCGACTTTCCGGGCAAGCCGTACCTGCAGCGCAAAGACGCAAGCTCCATGCTGCTGAGTGCCCTGCATTATACCGATGGCGCCATTAGCGATTTTATTGAAAGCGCCAGGGCGCAGGAATGGTACCAAAACACTCTTTTTATAATAGTTGCAGACCATGGCCACACCTACCCCGGAGCCTCTGCAGTTTACGAAAGAAAAAAATTTCATATACCCATGCTCTGGCTGGGTGGAGCCCTGGCCGCACCGCCAGAGCATGTAAATACAACGCTCTCTCAAACCGACCTGGCCGCCAGCCTGTTGGGGCAACTCACCCTCTCCTCCGAAAGATTCAAATGGAGCGCAGATGTTTTCCTGGAAAACCAGCCTTCCTTTGCCCCTTATTTTTTTAAAGATGGCGTGGGCTTTGTTACCGACAGCAGCTATCTCAGCTTCGACAACGTTGGCCAACAACTAATTGAAAATGAGGGAAGCAGTGGAAAAACTGAATTGCCTTTTGCGAAGGCTTACCTGCAACAAAGCTATGGCGACTATCTAAATAAATAAGTATCTTTGCTACCGAGATGAGAAAAGTAGCATTTTATACCTTAGGCTGTAAGTTAAATTTTTCGGAAACCTCTTCCATTTCCCGCCTTTTTGAGAAGAAGGGCTATAGAAAAGTGGAATTTGAAGAACAGCCGGATATTTATATTATCAATACCTGCTCGGTTACCGAAAATGCCGATAAAAAATGCAGGAAAATTGTACGCGAAGCACAGAAAATCAATAAAGATGCTTTTGTTGCCATTATTGGCTGCTATGCCCAGCTGAAACCGCAGGAAATAGCTGAAATCCCTGGCGTGGATGCTGTTTTAGGGGCTGCAGAAAAATTCAGGCTTATTGAACTGCTCGATGGTTTTGTTAAAACGCCCGAAGCGCAGGTTCATGCAAGCGAAATTAGCGAAGCCAATACCTTCAATAACGCTTTTTCTTACGGCGACCGCACCCGCACCTTTTTAAAGGTACAGGATGGCTGTAACTACAATTGTGCTTTTTGCACTATACCCCTTGCCCGTGGCAAAAGCCGCAGCGATAGTATCGCAAACATTGTTGCTTCGGCCCGGGAAATTGCCCGCACCGATGTAAAGGAAGTGGTAATTACAGGTGTAAATATTGGCGATTTTGGCATCAGGGAAGGTCGGAGAAAGGAAAGATTTACGGACCTGGTACAACAGCTCGACCAGGTGGAAGGCATTGAGCGCTTCCGGATTTCCTCTATTGAACCAAACCTGCTAAGCAACGATATTATTTCCTACGTAGCCGGTTCTGAGCGATTCGTGCCGCATTTCCATATTCCGCTGCAGTCGGGCAGCAATAAAATATTAAAAAGCATGCACCGCCGCTACGAGCGGGAGCTTTATGCTGAACGGGTAGCCCATATTAAGGAGCGGATGTCGCATGCCTGCATAGGGGTCGATGTGATTGTAGGCTTCCCTGGCGAAACTGAAGCGGACTTCCTCGAAACCTATCAGTTCCTGAATGCACTGGACATCAGCTACCTGCACGTTTTCACCTACTCCGAACGTGCAAATACCCTTGCGAATGAAATGGATGAGATCGTTCCTATGAAAGAGCGAAACCGCCGGAGCCGCATGCTCCGCAGCCTGAGCGAGAAAAAGAAGCGCTACTTTTATGAGCAAAATATAGGCAAAGAGGCCACCGTACTCTTCGAAGACGATGTACAGGATGGCTTTATGCACGGCTTTACAGAAAATTATGTGCGTGTAGCAGCCAAATACGATCCCATGCTCATTAACGAACTCAAAAAGGTAAAGCTTACCGGCCTCAATGCAAGTGGCTTAATGGAAGTAGCGGAAACCGACAACTACATAGTTCATGCTTAATTCTTTGCCCTTAGCACTCAGCTAAGGGCTTTTCTTTTCTATACACTTCTTTATGAATAAACTTCTACTCTTAACCACCACGCTGCTGGCTGGTTTTACCAGTGTGCAGGCACAAATTCGTTTAGACGGTACCTTTAGCGACTGGGAAACAGCCACCACAGCCACTTACCAGGAAGCCCCACAAGAATTACCGGCTCCTGACATTTCCGGCTTCGCCGTTACCAACGATGAAAATTACCTCTACCTCTACTTTAAAGCCGATAAAGAATTTAAGCTTCACGACAGAGAGTTCGCCATTAACCCTGCGGAGGTTGAAATTTACCTCGATACCGACAACAACCCGGCTACAGGCTACGCCATTGAGGATATGGGAGCAGAAATTGTAATCAGGGCCGGACAGGGCAATGCCCTCTATTACAAAGGCGAAGAGGTGGTTGACATAAACCTCCACCGACTGGACCTGGTAAGCCTTCCGAGCGTTACCAGCAACCAATATGAAATTGCTGTTAGCCTGAAAGGAATTGACCAGGGTGCTATTCCGCTTTTTGAAAATGGAAGCATTCAATTGCTGCTGAAAGAACTGAACAGCGGAGATATTCTACCGAATGAGGGGGCACTTTCTTATACCCTTCGCGAAGACCTGCAGCAAAACTTTTCTCCACAGTCCCTGGAGCAGGTTCAAATTGAAGAGCCCCAGCTACGCATTATGACCAATAATACGGAGCACGATGGCCTTACAGACTATTACAGAAAGGAAGCCTTTGGTCGGCTTTACAAGGCAATTGCGCCCGATATACTTACCCTGAACGAAAACTGGGAAACCCCAGCCAGTGAAGCAAAAGCTTTTATGGACAAACACCTGCCGCTCGATACAGAACATGGCTGGTATGTGAGTAAACTGGTTTATGGAAATATTACGCTGTCCAGGTTCCCGATAATACAGGGTTGGGAAATAAGCCGGGGAGATCGGATGGGCGCCACGCTCATTGATTTACCCGACAGCCTTTTCCGCCGCGATATTTTAGTAATTAATACCCACTTGCAGTGCTGTGAGCAGGATGCCCGCCGCCAGAGCCAGGCCGATGCCATCATTCAATTTATACTGGATGCCCAAAGCCCGGGCGACGCAATTGATCTGCCGGCAAATACACCAATCATTGTTTCGGGCGATATGAACCTGGTGGGAGATTCGCAGCAGCTCAAAACCCTGCAAAACGGAGCCATTCAGAATACCGGAACCTATGGCGCAGGCCGCCTACCAGACTGGAACGAAACCCCTCTGCAGGACCTTCATCCGCTGCAAACAGATGCTCCCTTTGCCTATACCTGGCGCAACCCGGGCGGCTCCTTCCCTCCTTCCCGCATCGATTATATATTTTACACCGGCAGCGTACTGGATGTTCAAAAAGGCTTTGTCTTAAATACTTCCATTATGCCCCAGGAGAAATTAGATGCTTTGGGCATTCTAAAGAAGGATACAGAAGCATCTGACCACTTTCCGGTGGTTGCAGACTTTAGCCTGCAAAGGTGCCAGCTTGCCTCACCGGAAGTCATGTTTAGCGGCCTTCCTGATAGCCTGTTGATAGTGGATGCCGCAGTTACCCTCGAAGGGCAACCGGTCAACGGCCAGTTCCGGGGCCCCGGCATAAAAGGCAATACCTTTAACCCTGAAATTGCCGGAGAAGGCCTTCACCAAATAAAATATACCGTATGGAATGAAGAAGGCTGCAGCAGCTCCTACCAGCAAGCCATACAAGTGGTTGGTTGCGACAGCGAATCCATAGGCCTAAGCTTTAGCGGATTGGCAGATACCCTACTGCTTGCCGACACCTTAATTAACCTGAGCGGTGAGCCTGCAAATGGTATTTTCTCAGGCCCCGGCATTGAAGGCAACACTTTTAGTCCCACCCTGGCGGGCGGAGGCCTCCACACCATAAGCTATACCCTGGCCAGTGAAAACGGCTGTAGCTATTCTTACCAGCAGAAAGTGAATGTAATAGACTGCAGCAGCGGGGCCATGGCAGTGAGTTTTAGCGGTTTGGCCGATACAGTAGTAGTTGCCGATACGCCCATTGCGCTTAGTGGCAAACCCTCCGGAGGTGTGTTCTCCGGGCCGGGCATATCAGAAGGTTCCTTCAACCCTACCCTGGCAGGCACGGGCAAATATACGGTAACCTATACTGTAACGGCCAAAAATGGCTGCAGTTACTCTTACAGTCAGCAGGTGACTGTTATTAACGAAATGCCGAATGGAATTCAGGATCCTTTACTGGAACAACTGATGCTGGTGCCAAATCCCGCCAGCAGTAAATTCATTTTAAAACTTCCTGCTCCTCCTGCCCAAACGCTATGGCTAAGCATATTCAGCCCGGATGGCAGAAAGCTAATACAGCAGCAATTCCAGGAGCAGGAACAGGAAATTTTGCTGAAAGGAATGCCGCAGGGCCTGTTGTTTATACAGCTCCGCACCACAAAAGGACAAAAAACGTTCCGCCTGCTTAAAACAGGAAACTAAACTTTAAACAAGAAACTAACTTTTCTGCAATCCCGGGCCCATAAAAAGCCCGGGATTATTTTTGCCCTGGAGAGCCTTGTTAAGATTTAGCTTGTTTGATTAGTTACGGAAAAGGGAATAACTTTAAAGCCAGAAACAGCAGAACAGGAGTGCCTTAAAAATACTGAGCTTAAGCTGTATTACCGATCCTTTTAAATATCTACTGCTTTTAGTCTCCCTAAAAAGCATCCCCTCTCCTTCGAAAGATTTGTTGAGAGCATCTGTTGGCTTAAAAAGGAGGTTAAGCCTGGCCAAAACACTTTGCCACACCCTTCTTTTCGGCAGATTCTTTTGTTCCGAACCTTCCGGTGAATTTTTTTTCAGCACCTGATAAACATAGAGGAAAATAGCATAATAAATCAGGGTTTCTTCAAACTCAGAAGTATTCCACTTTAGCACCTCGCTCTTTACTTCTAAATTTCTTTTAATAAAAAAGGCAAGCTGGCTAATAAGGGGAATTAAAAGCACTGTTAAAGCTAAATAGCTGTCGGGCCTGAAGCGGTTAGGGATAACAGACTGGAACTTTTTAAACCAGCTGAAATTAAGAAATCTTTTCGGCTTTGCAGCCAACAGGCAAATAAAAGCCAGAAACACATATACCCCCTTCTTAAACACTTCTGTTAAGCCAAAGCTGTTGTGCAGGTTCCTAACACCCGATTTATACTCTTCAACTATTACTTCTGTAGGTTTGCCAATAAACCAATCATAATAATGCAAGCCATAGTCAATTTCTTCCAGGAAAATAAATACAGAAGTAAACAATCCTATTCTAAAGAAAAATTTTACCAGCTTTTCCCAGTAATTAAAACCTTTAAGGCAAACAAACCCAATGGCTACTATTGTTAAAGCCTGCGTATTTTCAATGATTCCAAACTCCCGGTTAAAGGCCGGGGCCATGAGGTAGCTAAGTCCGAAAATGTCGAAAAAATAAACAAATATGTAAATGAGCATGACGGCAGCAGGAGCCAGCCAGTAAACAAGGTGCTTTTTCATTTGATTAAATTGAGGTGCTAACACTCCAGAAGCAGCTTATGTATATATTTCTGTATTGTTAGCACTCACTTTAAGGTGATGCGAATAAAAAATAAAGGCTTTCGCCATGGAAAATTCTTCCGGAGCACGAAGTTACTATTTTTGCTGTTTTGGAAGGTGCGAAGGTTAAATTTTCTAAATTACATCAAGGAATCTTAAGATTAAAAAACCCGAACTATCTCCCTGGCTGCGCATCTATTCCTTTGGTCGGTACATATCTACCCTCACCTGATAATCGCCTACTTTCCGGCTATTATCGGGGCTGTCGTAGGCAATAAGCAGGGTTCCATCTTCGTGCATGGCAAGACCTTCCGCTTTATTAACTCCATGTTGTTTACTCCGGTGGGGCAACACCAGCATACTTTCTATTTCCTGCTGGCTTACAACCTGGTCGGCAGGGTGTTGCGCGGCTCCTTTCCAGCGGTAAATTTCCATGGTGCCGTCGAGGTCCATGGTGGGGCCTGCCAAAATAATTAAATCTTCTCCATCGGCATGCAACTCCCGAATTCCCATACCATTCAGGTTAATAAAATGCTTTTTATAGTGGTTCCCGGTATCTTCCGCTTTTCGAAGTTTCAGCAGCCCGTCTTCCTCTTCCTCCAGTTCCACTTCCAGTATAATTGCCCAACCGCGTAAAACAGGTCCACGAAGCCCAAGAAATATTTTCTGTTTATAAACCGCCAGCCCTTCAATATCCAGGCCGTTGTCTTTGCCCGGCAAACCAATAAAAGGCTTCAGGTACTTGTCTTTTTTTAGTTTGGAGGTTAACTGGCTCCATTTCTTTTTGCTATGCTGGAGCTTGGCTGCCCACAAACTCCTGCCAGGATTCTCCGGATCCGGAGTTTCTTTTTGAAGCACCGGAACTCCATTTTCATCTTTTACCAGTGGAATTCGGGCCAGCAGGTTTCGGTTTGGGTCGAGCGATACTTTAGCCAGCCGTTCCATCTCCTCAGCAGGGTCCTTCTCTGCCCGAATCTTTTTTCGTTTATAACTGTGCGAACCTACTACCCAAAGGAAATTGCCGGCAGCTTCCATGCCTTCGATATCTGCTTCATCATCGGGGGCAGGCAAATCAATATAGTCTTTCAGAAAAAAATTAGTTGCATTTCCGTAGTTGCCATCGGCCAGTTTTTCCAGGCGCTGAACACTTACATTCTCATCGCCGGCTACCCAAAGGTAATCGCCGGAAAAAGTAATGGATGAAACACCCTCGCGAATATGCTTATCGATAAGCTCCTCACAAACTGCTTTCTCAAAATCAAAAAGTATGGTTTCTTTTTTCATGGTTTGTGTGTTTGGCTGCCTGGTAGAAACCGGATTAATGTAGGTTTAAAAAATATCCCGCCCCACTCTTCTCCGGGAGAAAAACAAAAAGCTACTTAAAGATATAGAACCAAAAAAGGGAAATAGCATTTTATCTGAAAATTTATTTATCTTTTCCAATATGAATATTTCTCCAAGGCTTGCCTCCTATGGCGCCCTGTTCATCAGGTTGCTGGTTGGCTTCCATTTAATTTATGGAACGCAGGACAATGTTTTCTCTTATGAACGAATGCTGGAATTCAGGGATTTCCTGGAGGCCAGAGGGGTTATATACCCTTTTTTTGCTGCGCATGTTTCGGTGTATGCCCAGTTTATTAGCGGCATCCTGTATATTATTGGGTGGCAGGTACGGGGAGCCGCCCTCCTGATGGTCATCAATTTTATTGCAGCCTTATTTATTGCACATACAGGCGATAGCTACCAGGGCATGTTTCCGGCCATGGTGATGCTATTTACCTCCCTTTTCCTGTTGCTCAATGGAGCAGGAAAACCATCGGTCGACAATGGACTATAAGGCAGCAAAGCGCTGAGGATAAGAGTCAGGAAAGGGCAGTAAAGGTGACTCCTGCTTTATTTTTTGTAAAACTTTTCTTTGCGGTTATCGAAGTTCAGGTAGTACAACCCACTGTTGAGGTGCGATAGCTTAATTTCTTTGCCATGCCCCTTCAGTAATTGATTCCCCCGGGCATCGGTAACTTCATAGTCTGTTTCGCGGCTAAAGTAAATTTTGTCCGACACGCGGGTTGGAGCAAAAGAAACTGGCTCAATAGCCGGTTCGTAAGTTTGCACCCTGCTATAAAAGGTTTCTCCATCTCCCTGCAGGTACTTTAAGCGATATTTGTTGCTGCCGCTATGATGTTCAACGGCGGCCTGGTAACGACTGTTTTCCTTGCCTGTCGCCTCCTGGCTGTTAACAGGCTGCCAGCGATTTTCCTGCCACTTTTCAATAAAGAACTTACCGCGTTCCAACTCTCCCGTGGTAAGCCACTCCAGCTTATTGCTATCGACCTGTATGCTAAGGTAGCGGAAGTTGTTGAGGGTACGAATAACCTGCGGATTGATAACCTTAGGCACACAACCATGCACATAAATAATGCGCACCGTTACCGGGTCCAGCTCTTTGAGGTGCGAAAGATTAACAGTAAATGCACTGGAGCGCGGATTTTGAAATACCTGCTGGTCGTTTACCCATACCTCGCGGGTACAGTAATCCTTCATATTACTGCTCAGCGGGTTTTGCACATACAGGTTTTTTCCATTATACACACCCGAAATTACATACTCCTCCTGTCCTTGTTGGGCCAGCAACAGGCAGGGAAAAAATAAGCAGGCAAGTGTTAATATCCGGAGTTTCAAATACATTATGCCTAATAAATATTGCTAGTAATTTAGCAATATAATAAACTTTTAAGCAAAAAATGTTTTCTTTTTTATTTTACGAAACCGCAGCTGTTACTCAAAGCGCAGAGATTCTACCGGGTCGAGTTTCGAAGCTTTGTAGGCCGGATAAAAGCCGGAGAAAAGACCTACAGCCACGCAAACCGTTACGCCCATAAAAATCCACACCCATGGCACCAGAAAAACGCCTTCCCCTACCAGGTTCGACACCACGTTGCCAATAACTATTCCAAGAATAACGCCTGTTACGCCCCCCATCAGGCAAATAACAATTGCTTCCATCAAAAACTGTTGCCTTATTTTCATTGGCGTGGCCCCTAATGCCTTCCGTACCCCAATTTCGCGGGTACGCTCCGTAACGGAAACCATCATAATATTCATCAGCCCTATAGAAGCACCCAAAAGCGTTATAATGCCGATAACAAACCCGCCTATCTTCAGGTAGCCGCTAATTTCGGCCAGGCTTTCTGCCGCTGTAGTATTCCGTTCAATTTCAAAGGAGTCTGGTTGCCCTAAAGGATCCTGCCGAATGTTTCGCATCAGGCCCGTAGCCTCTCCCATTGTACTTTCCAGCTCGGCCTGGTTGCGAACGGCCACATTAATTGAATACTGCAATTTCCCGTTCATGGCAAAACGGCTGGCTCCATTAATAGGAATAAGAATGGAGCGATCGGATCCGGAATTCCCTCCAAAAGAGCCGGCAGATTCCAATACGCCCACCACCCTGAATTTATTTCCCAACAGGCTGATATCTTTGCCTATCGGGCTTACATTTTTCTCAAACAGGGCTTCTTTTACCTGTGGACCGATAATGGCTACATTGGAGCCATACTGGTCCTCTACCGGTGAAAAATTCCTGCCATCCACCAGGTTATATCCTTCCAAAGCCAGGTACTCCTGGTCGGCACCAATAACCATCATATTCGGATTGGTTTTCTTTGAAAGGTACTTCACCTCCGTGCTGTAGCTAACAGGTGTACTAATAGAGATGGCAGAAGCCCTGCTAAAAAGATCTTTGAAACGCCGGGCTTCATTAAAGTCCACCGGCTCATATACCTTTTCCTGCAAACCTTCCTGCTGGCGTCTGCTCTGGCTGTCTTTCGACTCTATGGTAAAGGTGTTTGCACCCAAACTACTGAAACTATTGGTAATACTTGCCTGCATGCCATCGATAGCAGTTAAAATGCCAACAAGTGAGGTTATGCCAATGGCAACAATGGCGGCCGTAAGTATGCTGCGCAGTAGATTTCCTTTTACTGCGCGCAGCCCTTCAAAAAAATTCTCCTTCAGGTGCATGTATTTAATTTAGGTGCTAAGGTATGGTTGTGCTAAATTTAGCCGGCAAGGGCAATTTTACAGGCTATTTTTTTGTTGAACCTGAACGAATTGCTGCTTTCCTGGCTTTAAACTAAAAGTGATTCTCAAAGTGATTCTCATCAACCTTAATTTGCTGTTAAGGTACAGCAAAATCTAAACGAATGTAATGATTATTATGTGAAAATCGTTATACTTTGGATAACCGGTAAATATCAATTATAACCAATTCTATGCAAAAATACATTCTAACCCTGTGCCTGCTCCTCTTAAGTCTTTTTGCCCGGGCGTCTTATCTGCTTATTCCTATGGATGAAAGCCAGACGAACCACCTAAAAGCCTATGGGATCGCGTATTGGGTATTACAGGGAGGCACAGAAGTAGACTGGTTGCTTAATTACCGCGGCGGGAGCTTTATGGTTAAGTGGGACCAAAAGTATGAAAATGAGCTTATCATCCGTGGGGTCAGCTATGAAGTAATTTCCGATGCCAGCTCTAACCAGCTGGTAAGTGAAATTGCCAGCCCATCCACCAACCAGGATGTGATGAAGCTGGAGCAGGTTCCGAAAATTGCTGTTTACTCTCCAAAAAGTAAGCAGCCCTGGGACGACGCCGTTACCCTGGTACTTACTTATGCCGAAATTCCGTACGACATAATTTTCGACGATGAAATGATGTACGGAGAATTGCCTAAGTATGACTGGCTGCACCTGCACCACGAAGATTTTACCGGTCAGTACGGAAAATTTTACGCTATTTATCGCAATGAGCCCTGGTACCGCGAACAGCAGCAGGAATATGAAGAAACAGCCCGCCGGCATGGATTAAGTAAAGTTACCCACCTTAAGCAGGCAGTTGTTAAAAGAATTGAAGAATTTGTTGCCGGTGGAGGCTTCCTTTTTGCCATGTGTTCCGCTACCGACACCTACGACATTGCCCAGGCAGCCGAAGGGCTTGATATTGTTGCCGAAATGTACGATGGCGACCCCGCAGACCCCAGCGCCCAGCAAAAGCTGGATTTTAGCAAAACCTTTGCTTTCGAAAATTTTAAGCTGGAGCGCAACCCGCTGGTATATGAGTATTCCTCTATCGACCACCAGCCACAGGAGCGTGGGCTTACAGAAAAGAATGACTTTTTCGAGCTGTTTGAGTTCTCTGCCAAGTGGGACCCCATTCCAACCATGCTTACCCAAAACCACGTGAGCCAGATAAAAGGCTTTATGGGCCAGACTACCGCTTTTCGTGGCTCACTGGTAAAACCCGATGTGGTCATTATGGGCGAAACCAAAAGCATCAACGAAGCCAAGTACATCCACGGGGTATTTGGCAAAGGCTTCTGGACCTTTTATGGAGGCCACGACCCCGAAGATTACCAGCACATTGTAGGCGAAGAGCCCACCGACCTGAACCTGCACCCGAATTCACCGGGCTACCGCTTAATTTTGAACAACATCCTTTTCCCGGCAGCTAAAAAGAAAAAGCAGAAAACCTAATGATAGTTTTGAGGTATCAGGCATGAGGCATCAGCTCTCATACCTCATACCTCATACCTCATACCTCATGCCTCATACCTCATACCTCATGCCTCATACCTCATACCATACACGTGCAGGCCGCATCCGGTTTTCGCACTATCGGCTTAACGACATCTCTGCCCATGCCTTTTACTGTACAGGCTGCAACCAATAGAGTCGTTCCCCGGTTTTTCCCAAAGCTTTCCTCATTCCTGTATAATTTTAATAAAAAAATCTGATAGGGAACAGGATCGTATTGTGCTGAAATGGTTTGCTAGCCTAAAGAAGGTCGCAGAAATACTTTCCCAAAGCATTGTGTATTAATGCATTCTATCCGGCCGCAGCCCAAGGGAGTGTATAATATCGGCTTCAATTCGAAGCATTTCCTGCCAGCGGGCTTCCACTATGTCTTCGGGCATGTATTCCCGGGCCAGCTGCAAAAAGTTCTTATAATGGCCTGCCTCAGACACCATCAGTTCATAATAGAACTTTTGCAGCTCTTCGTCGGGAATATTTTTCCAGAGGAGTTTAAAGCGTTCGGCGCTACGGGCTTCTATAAGGGCATTGATGAGGAGCTTATCCATGAGCTGGCGCTCCCGCTTATCGCCTTTGCGCTCATGCTTGCTCAGCTCGATTACATAGGCATCGCGCCGAACAGGCCCAAGTTTATAGCCCCGCTTCTCCAGCTGTTCCAGCACCCGCTCAAAATGCCCCCATTCTTCAGCTACGACAGGGGTTAGCATCTCTACCAGCTTTTCCTTGTCGGGGTAAATTACAATAAGGGAAATGCAGGAAGAGGCCGCTTTCTGCTCGCACCAGGCGTGGTCGATAAGAATATCGCCAATATTTTTTTCTGCAATGTTTACCCATCGCGGGTCGGTAGGCAGTTGCAAGCCCAAAACGTTCTTTGAGTAGTCCATTGGCTTTTAATCGAAAAACAACCAGTCTATTCCTAAATCAAAAGTACGGCCGGTACCTGAATAATAAGGAGTAAGAAAATAGCCTTCGGAAGGTATACCCTGGTTCAGGTGACTCATGCGCAAAAATACGCGGGTACGGGCAATTCTGAATCCAAAGAATACATCAATGATAGGATAGGAAGGTACCAGGAAATCGTCCTGCACAAGATATTGGCGGGTTACCGGATCGTAAGCATTGGCGTAGTAAGATGATTTCCAGTGGGCGTCTAAACCCAGCTGCCCATACAGGTTGCCCCCAAACATTTCTCCCTCATAATAAAGCGAACCGTTGTACAGCCAGGTGGGAATGTTAAAGACGCTGGCAGCGTTGCCGCTTACCTGGCTATAGGTAATTTCATTTTCGAAAAAGACATTAGGCATAAACTCCCAGCGCAAAAAGGCAAAAGGCGACAGGATTTGAGCTGCCCCACCTGTCTGCTCCGCCCGAACATTTAAACGCCTGGTATTTGCCCCCAGCGTATTCGGGAGGTCTCCTGTAAAATAAATATGCCGCTCCACTACCGATGCCCGCAGGCCACCCTTAAACTGCAGCCTTCTGAGAGGCAGGTTTACAGAAGCTTTCAGTTCATTTGCTGCCGGTGCTTCAAAGGTGTTGTACCACTCATCGTGGTTGCCAAAGTAGCTTTCCTGTATAAATGCAGGTTTGTAAAGCGTTCTGCGGAGGCTCGCCTCCAGCCATTTATAACGCACAAAGGCAGCAGCCTTATAATACCCTCCCCATAAATACTCGCCCTCTGCCGAAAGCATCAGGGAGCTGTCGGCTGCCAGTCGGAGGCTAAAACCGGTATAATCTTCGCTTTCCTGCACTGCCGGCAGGTATTGCGGTTCGAAGCGAATGTCGCGGCGCTTATAATACACGCGGTAATAAAGGTTACTCAGCTCGCCTTTCAGGCCCAGCTCATTTTTCCACGACTGCTGGTGCAGCCGATCGGTGGTGGAATCGGTACTGATGAGCAGCTGGTTGTAATAGCTGATATCGGTAGATAAAGAAGGACTTAAAAATTCATTGCTTTCTGTTTCCCGCGTTAAGCGGTGATACACCTCTCCCAGCTCGCTCAGCTTGTACTGCTGGTAAATATGGTAATTAATACGGAGAAGCAGGCTTTGCGCATTCTGCAAACGAATGGGCGAATCTTCGTACGCAATAATATCGGCAATATCTTCCGGCTCTTCCGTTACTGCTATACCCCCCGATTCTTTTACCGTATGCTTCAGTCGCGAAAAGTTGGCCATCAGGTGGTAGCGCCTGTCTGTTGTATGGTAGTAGGTAAAGAGGTCGTAAGCGGTGGAAATTACCTGCTTGTCGTCGCGCCGGCGCACAGGCCCGATTTGCTTATCAGCAGTCACCCTCCTGAAATCAAACCCCACATTCCAGTTTGGCGTTACATTTCGGCTGTGGGTTACATCTACCCAGGAGCGGCCATTTCCTGCCAGAAAATATTTTAAATCGGTATAAGGCGAGCGGGTATTGTAATAGCGGATATCTTCCGCTGTATTAAACCAGTGGTCATATACATAAAAACCACTCCGTTCTCCTATTACTTCCGGTGCCTCGTAAAATATAGGCCCCAGGGCTGTTCCAAGATTCCCAAGGTTCTGGTAACGGTAGCTTAGAATTTCGGGCTCTGTGAAGCGATGAAAGTGTTTTAAAAGCGTATCAGGATAATAAAGCTGGTTGGTGTTGTAGAGTAAATCAGCTTCTTTAATATAATTCGTGGTACGGGGGCCATACACCAGCTTGGTACTATCGTCCAGAATCTGAGCCTCCAACAGCGCTGGCCAGCAAACAAACAGCAGAAGTAGGGCAAATACGTATTGTCTAAAATTTTGCACGCTCAAAATTAATAAATAGGCTCAAACTTTCTTTTTTTCCGCAATAGTTTTTAAAATCAGCTTCTTAAAAGCATCCTCCTCCTCCATAAACTGGTGGCGTACCGGCAAAACAAAAACCGGAACCTGCTCCAGCAATCCCTTCAGCGGTTCTTCTACCCACTTAACGGCATCTTTTGAGCTCGTTAGCAAACCACAGCCCGGCCGGGAAGCGGCAAGCGCTACAATTTCTCCCATTTCTTCCACGGTATAGCGATGATGATCGCCATAGCGAAAGTGTTTTACCACTTCGGTATGTTTCCGCACTTCCTCTTCCAGCAGGTCGGCCTTTGCCAGGCCACTCACCAGTATTACAGATTCCGGGAATGCCGTTTCCTGTCCGCTTAGGAGTGCATGCGGAGCGCTATAGGCAAGCGTACTAAAAAAAACAGGGGTATCTGCTCCTGCATAGCGGGCAATTTGTTGCCGGTAATATTCTTTTTCTTCGGCCCCGGGCTTGGCAGGACATTTTGTTACCACCACTAAATGTGCCCGTTCCGCTCCTTTCCGGGCTTCGCGCAGGCGCCCTGCCGGCAACACGTGGTCCCTGAAAAAAGGACGCTGCCAGGTAGTCAATAAAATATTACAGTCCGCCGTTACGGCCCGGTGCTGGTAAGCATCATCCAGCAGAATGACCTCCACCTCCGGATGCTCAAAAAGTATTTCAGGAATGGCCGCCGCCCGTTGTTCCCCAACGGCTACCTTTACTTCTTCTTTCCACTGGTGGTAAAGCTGGTAAGGCTCATCACCCAGGCTGCTGGCCGAATCTCCTTCCCCTGCCAGCCGAAAACCACGGGTTTTACGCCCATAGCCCCTGCTGAGGGTCGCCAGGACCACTTCCTCTTTTAGCAGGTGAGTCAGGTACTCCACCATAGGGGTTTTGCCGGTACCACCGACGGCCAGGTTGCCCACATTGATGAGAACGGGTGTAAAGCTGCAGGATTTTTTTAATTCCAAATCATACAAATGGTTTCGTAAACGTGTTACGCCATCGTACAAAACCGAAAAAGGATACAGAGCTGCTTCGTGAACTTTCATGAATGGCAATTTTACCAAAGCTTTCTTTTTATACCTGGCTTTGGCCAGCGAAATGCTTATTTTTGAACGACTGCAAATTTCGGAAATTATGCTGAAGATTAAAGACATCACGGATTATTTAGAAAATTGGGCTCCACCGGCTTTCCAGGAACCCTACGATAATGCCGGCCTGCTCACCGGCAATAAACAGGATGAGCTAAAAGGCGTGCTTATTTCGCTGGATATGACCGAGGCAGTGGTCGACGAAGCCATTGCCCGAGGCTGCAACCTGCTGGTCGCCCATCATCCGATAATATTTAAGGGCCTTAAATCCTTAACAGGACGTACCCACGTGGAGCGAACCGTTCTTAAAGCCATTAAAAATGACATTGCGCTTTATGCCATACATACCAACCTGGATAACGTGCATAGCGGCGTAAACAAAAAAATAGCCGATAAAATAGGGTTAAAAGATGTAGAAATTCTGGCAAAGAAGAGTGGCCTGCTTCAGCAGCTAACCTTTTTTGTTCCAAAGGAAAACACCCAGGAGGTGCTTTCGGCGGTGTATGCTGCCGGTGCCGGCCAGATTGGAAATTATAACAACTGCAGTTTCCGGAGTACCGGAACGGGCTCTTTTATGCCGAACGAAGCCGCAAACCCTGCTATTGGCAGCAACAATAAGCAGGAGGATGTAAAAGAAGAGCGGGTAGAAGTGGTACTGCCTGCTTACCTGAGCCACAAAGTAAGAACGGCCATGCTGGAGGCGCACCCCTACGAAGAGGTTGCGCACTTCCTGCATACTTTAGAAAACGAATACCAGGAAACAGGTTCAGGTATGGTGGGGTATTTACCCAAACCCGTGGAGGCCCGGGAATTCCTGCTACAGCTAAAGGAGCATATGCAGTTATCCTCTATCCGCCACACAGCACTACCGGAAGGACCAGTAAAAAAAATTGCAGTTTGTGGGGGCGCAGGTAGCTTTTTACTGCCTGCAGCAAAAGCCGCCGCTGCCGATGTTTTTGTTACTGCCGACTTTAAATACCACGAGTTTTTTGACGCTGAAGGCCAGGTGTTAATTGCGGATATCGGGCACTATGAGAGTGAGGTTTTTACAAAAGAGCTTATTTTTGACAAATTAAGAGAAAATTTTAGTATTATTGCACTTTATTTGAGCGAACTAAGCACAAACCCAATAAGTTACGTATAGCATACATGGAAAGTACCGTATCACAAAAATTAGAGGCATTACTGGAGCTGCAAAATATTGACAATGCGCTTGATGCCATCAGAAAAATTAGGGGTGCACTGCCAGAAGAGGTGAGTGATCTGGAAGATGAGCTGGCTGGCTATCAAACCCGGGTTACCAAATACGAGAACGAATTAAAGGAGATAGAAGATAGCATCGAAAATAACCGGGTAAATATTAAAGACTCGGAAAAGCTGATTAAGAAGTACGAAGAGCAGCAGATGAACGTACGGAACAATCGCGAGTACGATGCCATTTCCAAAGAGGTAGAGCTTCAGAAACTTGAAATTCAGCTTTCTGAAAAAAGAATTAAAGAGGCTTATGCCCAGATAGATCGGAAGCAGGAAGAAATAAACAGCACCCGCGAACGCCTCGACGACCGCCAGAAGGACCTGGAGGCGAAGCAAAAAGAGCTGGAGCAAATTACCAAAGAGAGCGCCGACGAAGAAGACAAGCTGCTAAGCAATCGTGAAAAAGCGAAAAAGCAGGTAGAAGATCGTCTCTTAAAAGGCTATGAGCGTATCCGTAACAATGCCCGCAACGGGCTGGCAGTAGTTACCGTACAGCGTGGGGCCTGCGGTGGCTGTTTTAACCTGGTTCCGCCACAGCGGCGTGCCGACATCCGCGACCGGAAAAAACTTATCGTTTGCGAACACTGCGGTAGAATTCTTGCCGACGTAGATGACGATATCGAAGAAGAAAACAAGCCACGCCGCGGCGTTCGTCGCTAAGCTGACTATTATAAGAATATAAGATTCTACCACGAATTTAATGGAAGCTGGAGGCTGGAAATCAACCCTTGGCAATTGCTGAAATATACAGAAATAAATGGAAATTAGCAGAAATTTGGGGAATGGATAAAAATACTCCCCTTCAAGCCCTAAACCTTCTGCTTCCCAGTAAATAAGGGTAGTACCTAAAATACAGCATATAAAAAGAGCTGCTTATCCCCCTGGTGAGCAGCTCTTTTTTTTGCACGAATCAAAGCTAACGCCCAACAGCCCGGGCTTGTCCATTCCTTTTGTTTGCTTCACCCCTTTAATGGCATGCTGCATAAAACAGACAGCAAAATTGATAATTTAGTCTCCTGAATTAGTAATAAATAATATCACCAGAATAAGCACCTGATAAAATATTTTCGCCCTGGAGGTTAAATGCAAAGGTGATGGTGTATAAACCACCTTCTCTTGCCACTTCGAGGGTCTGCGGAAAGTCTCTTTCAGTAAAATAAACCTCCTGGCAGTCTCCAGGCCCGCCACAGCTGGTTCCTACGCTTGCCTCAGTAAAAGTTCCTGGCCCAGGGGTATCTGCCAGTAAATAGGAACCAGGAGCAATTTCAGCCGAAGAAGATGAAAAAGGATAAATCATCACCATAGAGCCGCTTCCATCCCCATTAAACGCTTCGCCTCCTCCAAGCTCCGGCGCAAATCCATCTGTAATCAAAAAAAGATTGAACTCTCCCTCTCCATTCTTGGCCGCATAGGCTTGTAGAATGTCATAGCTTGTATCATTCAGGGTAAAGGTTCCCTTCACTTCTACCTCTTCTTCGTTTTCTACTGGCGGCTCTTCCTCACAGCCAACAAGTAACACACTGGTAATCAGTGTTATGAATAAAAAAATACCCTTCATGGCTTGCTGTTGCTTTAGGTTAAAAATCACAGCCCGTAGGCACATTCTGTTTACTCTCACAGACGTATAAAGCCTGCCCATAGTTTTTAGCAGTCCTTTTCATTACCCCGGCAAAGGCTCATAGTGTATTGTTCGACTGCCTGCTACTGGACATTTTCAGTTACAGTGATAGCGCAAACGTCCCTCCGGGTCGCGTAGACTCGTGCTGGTATTTCAGGCCTCCGGCCTAAGGATAATCACAGGCTGGAAGCCTTACATTATAAGCCCGAGCCTACGCATCCTGGCGAAGACGCTCGCGCTATCCCCCAATTAGCTATTTCCTGTATAAGCTGACGCTTCTTAGGAAAAATGGCCAGTAGTATAATTCGACTGCTTAAAAAAGTATAAAACAGCAAAATTGCTTGCTAATGGTTCTCAACTTTTACCTCTGGAACCTCCTGTTGCAGGTACTTAACAACAGAAACAGTGCAAAAAAGCTTACGGAAAAACCAGGCCTTTTAGCTTTGCTCCAGCAAAGAAGCCAGCGTTGCACATTTATGCTCCGTTTCCTGCCATTCGCGTTCCGGCTTAGAGTCGGCGGTAATACCGGCGCCGGCATACAGCATGGCTTCATTGCTGAAGAGCTGCATACAGCGAAGGTTTACAAACAGGCTGGTTTCTTCTTTCAGGTTTACCGGCCCCAGGAAACCAGCGAAAAACTGCCGGTCTAATCCTTCTTTTGCATCTAAAAAGGCCTGAGCCGGCGCTTTGGGCATTCCGCAAACGGCTGAAGTGGGGTGCAGCAGGGAAAGCATCTGGCTTCCCAGCTCCGGAAATCCGCTTGCTTTTATATTTACTTTAAAGTCGGTCCGCAGGTGCATCAGGTTTCCTGCTACGACAGTACGCGGGCCCAGCTCTTCATATTCGCGCAGGCGTATTCGTTTAAAACAGTTAATAACATAGCGGCTCACCAGGGCCTGCTCTTCAATTTCTTTTTGTCGCCAAACGGCATCGGCAGGCTCAGGAGCGGCTGATTTTGGCTGGGTGCCAGCCAGTGCCATGGTGCGAAAAACCTGGTGCCTGTCGATACTGATAAGGGTTTCGGGCGTGGCTCCCAACCAGCTTCCGGTTCCCGGGATGCTTACAAAAGAAACAAAAGCATTGCCATAGGCCTGGCACAATTGCTTAAAGAAAGCAACAGGCTGGAAGCCTTCCGGCAACTGAATGCGCTTTGTACGTGCACAAACAACTTTCTGAAAATTTTCCTTCCGGATGCTGCTGACTGCCTCCTCTACCAGCTTACAATACGCTTCCTTCGCCGTGCTTATGGCCTTCCGGCCTTCCTGAACAGCAAAAGAAAGAGGCTGTAAACCTGCCTCATCCTGCATATCAGCCGCTTCCTGCAACAATTTTTCCCCAAAATCCATTAAAGAAGGAGAAAGCCCCGGCGCAAAAGACAGGGCCCCGCCCCCCTCACTGCTGTAATGTAAATCGCCCTTTAAAAGAAGTGCCGGTTTAGACGAGGGTTCAGCCGCTTTGTTTAAATCAGCCTTGTAGGGGGTAAAAAGAAAACCGGCAGGCAGCTCCTCCAGCTCTGGAAAAACAGGGCTGGCCTTGCCTGAAAGATCGATAAGCAATTGCTGGTGCTGCTGCCCCGGAAGGCGCCACACGGCCAGGGGAAGCCCTGCAGCCAGGGCAGCCCGACTTAAGCGTTCAATAATAAGTTCTTCCGGAATCGTGTTTAGTAAGCTTTCTTCTGCTGTTCCTGCTTCTTTCATTTTATTGCTTATTCATCACGGCCATGGTAATGCGGCTCAGGCAAACCAGTGCCTCCTCTTCGCTTGTAATACGGATTTCCCACACCTGTGTTGATTTACCTCTATGAACGGGCCGGGTGGTGCCATACACCCAGCCGCTGCGCACGCTTCGGATGTGGTTGGCATTAATATCGAGGCCAACCGCAAACTGCTGCTGGGGGTCCAGGCAGCAGTTGGCCGCCACACTCCCCAGGGTTTCGGCCAGCACTACCGATGCGCCTCCATGTAGTAAGCCGAAGGGCTGGTGGGTCCGCTGGTCCACAGGCATGCGGGCCGTAATAAAGTCATCCCCTATCTCTGTAAATTCTATTCCAATATGTTCTACCAGGGAGTTTTTACGCATCTGGTTAAGCGACTCAAGGGTAATACCGGGTTTAAATACCATAAATTTCGTAATTTAGAGGTTGCGTGAGGGATAGAGGCATTTGTTTGAACCCGCAGGGTGAGTGCCGAAAGCCCGACCCGCTTGTGCCCCAAGGCACATAGGGACACGCCCAAACCTGATTTAATTGTAAAATTACGGCAAAATTGAAAAGCAAAAAAATATTTCTGCTTAGGCATGGGCAAACCGATTATAATAAAAAAGGAATTGTACAAGGCAGCGGCATTGATGCCCCTCTGAATGAAACCGGCTACTGGCAGGCCGAGCAGTTCTGGAACCACTATAAAGAATTTCCTTTTGACCGGGTTTACACCTCGGCCCTGCAACGCACCCACCAAACTGTTGCACGCTTTATTGAAAAAGGAATTCCGCATGTGGAGTTCGAAGGCTTAAATGAAATTAACTGGGGGGTAAAGGAAGGCAGGGAATCGAGCCGCGAAGACCACGATGAATATATGAAGGTGGTAACTGCCTGGCAAAACGGCGACCTGCATGTTATGATTGAAGGCGGCGAAAGCCCGCTGGACGTACAGAAGCGCCAGGAAGTTGTGCTTGATTATATTCGGCAGGAAGAGCAGGCAGACCACATTCTGGTTTGCATGCACGGCAGGGCTATGCGCATTTTACTTTGCCTGATGCTGAACTACCCGCTTTCGGAGATGGACCGTTTCGCCCACCACAATACCTCTTTATACAAGCTTACCTATACCGGCAGCATGTTTGCGCTGGACGACTACAACAATTTACTGCACCTAAACGGAAAAGAATTAAAGTAGTAGATTCTGCAAAACAATTATATGATCAGGCTGTTTTTAGGGTATGGAAAATAGTGAAGATTCTATGGAATATAATAAGCGGGAAGCCATTATTTACTGGAAACCCGACATAAAAAGAGATAAGAATACGTATAACATGGTTAAGCAGCTCACGGAGCACATTCATGATATTGATGTGCTTAAGAATATGCCAACCGAAACACAGCTTATTGAAATAATCAGCCGCTTAGACCGTCGGGCAGAAGACCTGGTGGATAAAGACTCGGACTCATTCAAAAAGCAGTTTCATAAGGTGGAGCTGTCGGAAGAAGAATGGCTCAAAGCTTTAATTGCCAATCCGGATATGCTTTATACGCCCATTGTGTTTTTAGGCGAAAGAGGGATGATTGTAGACACGCCCTCGCGCGTGCTTGACCTGGATCCTACGCAAGGGTTCAACGATTTTAAAACCTGATATTTGATGTGCAGGCCAAAAGCCCTGAAACTCCGGCCAAAGAAAATAAGCAATGGAAAACAGGGGTAGCTTGCAGATAGTCAAATACCCCCTATATCTCACCGAAAGCCGGCTCTGTTCCGGCTTTCGGTGATTTCGGGAGGAACCTTTTCCTTTTTTTGGGCGGCGGACAAGCCTTAACGAAAGCAGGTAATTAACCTTTTCCTGCTGCCCGTCAATTTTTAATATTGCCCTCTTTACCCGATATTTGCCGGCAGACAAACTTAGAAGCGCTTGATTTTACAGCCTGTTAACGATATCGCCGAACTTTGTGCACAACAGGGAGTGCGGGAGGTGATTCTCTCCCCAGGCTCCCGCTGTGCGCCACTTACCCTGGCCTTTGCCCGGCACCCCCAAATTAATACCCGAACCATTAGCGACGAACGTTCCGCAGCCTTTATTGCCCTCGGTATGGCTCAGCAAGCGGGACAGCCGGTTGTACTGGTTTGCACTTCCGGTACTGCAGCCTATAACTATGCCCCTGCCATTGCCGAAGCTTACTTCCAGCAGCTGCCTTTGCTGGTACTCACCGCCGACCGCCCCCCGGAATGGATCGATCAGCTGGATGGGCAAACGATTCGCCAGCAAAATATTTATGGACAGCATGTAAAAAAAGCCTGGCAGCTTCCGGCCGATTTAAGGCATCCCGATGCCGCATGGCATGTAAACAGGGCGCTCAACGAAGCCATTAATCTCTGCAGGCAATTCCCTGCCGGACCGGTACACATTAACATTCCCTTGCGGGAGCCTTTTTATCCGGCGGATGGCGAACGCTGGTATTATTCGGAAAACGTGCGCGTGGTTGAAGACTGGGCTCCTGCCCTGGGGTTAAGCAACAACCAGTGGGAGCAGCTGGAACAGGAATGGAAAGGTTTTGCCAACAAACTCATTGTTGGCGGGCAGCAACTCTATGACCCGATACTAAGCAAACAATTGCAGCAAACGGCACGGGTGCAAAAAATCCCCGTGGTCGCCGATATTATCAGTAATTTGCATAGCATTGAAAGTGCTATTACGCTCCAGGACAGCTTTTTGAGCCGAAGTAATGAACAGGAACTCCAAGCGTTGCAGCCCGACCTCCTGATTACTTTTGGCAAGTCTGTAATTAGTAAAAACCTGAAAATTTTCCTGCGGAAGTTTAAGCCTAAGGCCCACTGGCACCTGCAGCCTGCAGGCGAAGTAGCCGATACCTACCAGAGTCTAAACCGGGTTATTCCAATGGAACCTGCACGTTTTTTTCTGGAGCTAAACAACAGGGCCATAAAGGCCGAAGAAAAGATACGGGAACAAAAGGCTTACCGGCAGCAGTGGCTGGCGCAGCAGGAAGCCAGCAGCAGGCAGGCAGATGCGTTTTTTCATACCGCCAATCCCTGGGGCGAGCTTCATGCAGTGCAGGCTTGCCTGCAGCAGCTTCCGGCTTCGGCTAAGCTACACCTTGCCAACAGTACTGCCGTTCGCTACGCCAACTTTATTGGGCTAAAAGCTTCGCAGCAAGGGATAGAGGTATTTGCAAACCGCGGCACCAGTGGTATTGATGGCAGCACCAGCACCGCAGTAGGTTGCGCCATTGCCAGCAAATTGCCCACCCTGCTCATTACCGGCGACCTTGCTTTTTTCTACGACCGCAATGCCCTCTGGAATAATTACCTGCCTAAGAACCTGCACATCCTTTTGTTAAACAACCATGCCGGAGGTATTTTCCGACTGATTAAAGGCCCCGGAGAACAGCCCGAGCTGGAAGAGTACTTTGAAACCCGCCAGCCACTGGGTGCCAAAGCCACCGCTAAGGAGTTTGGGCTGCAGTACTTCCATTGCCACAACAGGGAAACCCTGGAGACCGTGCTTGCAGATTTTCTCTCAGAAGAAGGAGGCCCGAAGCTGCTGGAAGTAGAGACAGACAGCAAAACCAATGCAGAAATCCTCAGCAGCTATAAGCAGAAAATCCAGGGGTACGAAAGCGGGATATAAACGGGGAAGCAGTACTAATAAAGCAATCCCTATATTTGAAAAGAAGAAATTTAAACGATCCAGCCCTAAATAATAAGCATATGAGCAAAGTAAATTGGGAAACCGTAAAGGAATACCAGGATATTACCTATAAAAAAGCAAATGGCGTTGCCCGCATTGCCTTTAACCGGCCCGAGGTACGCAATGCTTTTCGCCCCCGAACGGTCGGAGAGCTTTTCGAAGCCTTTCTTGATGCCCGGGAAGACACCTCTATTGGCGTAGTGTTGCTTTCGGCCGAAGGCCCTTCTCCAAAAGACGGGGTATATTCATTTTGTAGTGGAGGCGACCAGAATGCGCGCGGCCACCAGGGCTATGTCGATGACGAAGGCATGCCCCGCCTGAACATTCTGGAAGTACAGCGCCTGATTCGCTTTATGCCAAAGGTGGTTATTGCAGTGGTTCCGGGCTGGGCCGTTGGTGGCGGCCATAGTCTCCATGTAGTCTGCGACCTTAGCCTGGCCAGTAAAGAGCATGCTATTTTTAAACAAACCGATGCCGATGTTACCAGCTTCGACGGTGGGTATGGCTCGGCCTACCTGGCGAAAATGGTAGGCCAGAAAAAAGCCCGCGAGATTTTCTTTCTAGGTCGAAACTACTCCGCGCAGGATGCTTACGATATGGGTATGGTAAATGCAGTCATTCCGCACGACGAGCTGGAAGATACGGCCTACGACTGGGCGCAGGAAATTCTGGCCAAATCGCCTACCTCCATCAAAATGCTTAAGTTTGCTTTTAACCTCACCGACGACGGCATGGTTGGGCAGCAGGTATTTGCCGGCGAAGCTACCCGCCTGGCGTATATGACCGAGGAGGCCAAAGAAGGGAGAAATGCCTTCCTGGAGAAAAGAAAGCCAGACTTCAAGGATATAAAGTGGATTCCATAACAGCAAAAGAAAATTAAAGCAGGACCCAGTAAGGCAGCAGGAGCTCCCGGGCTCCCCAACCTGGCCCTCTTTTTTTTTCGGACATTTTCTATTATAATAAAGCCGGCTCAGGGCCTGCTTGCTGCTTTATAAGCCGGTGCTTGTATTGTTTTTCATGTTCTGAAAAAAAATTAAAATACTGTAACCAGCTGATATACAGCCCCGTATAATCATTTAACTTTAAAGCTATTCAGAATGGATATCGCGCCGAGAAACCGGCAAAATGATTGAAAATTCTGAATAGCTTTTCTATTTTTAGCCCAGCTATGGCTCCATCTTTTTCCTTACAGCTTTCACAACAAACCTATACCCGCAAAGAAATTTGTGAAGGGCCGCCAAGCCAGCACCTGGCTCCTTTCGAAAAAGAAGTGCTTGCTTTTTGTCACGCCTGGCTTAGTGGAAAGAAAACCTTTGTGGTGCACACTTCCGGCTCTACCGGTATACCTAAACCCATACAGCTTAGTCGCCGCCAAATGGAAGCCAGTGCCTGGCAAACTATTACAGCCCTTGGCCTAAACCCTGGCGACTCATCACTGCTGTGTATGAACCCTTCTTACATTGGCGGCAAAATGATGCTGGTTCGTGCCATGGAGGGTCGCATGTCGCTGAGGTTGCTGGAAGCCGCAGCAAACCCGCTGGAAAAGCTCAGCACCAATGAAACCTTTGACTTTACTGCCCTTGTACCCATGCAGCTGGAAACCATCCTTAATAATGATGAAAGCCGTTATCTGCTTGAACAGGCAAAGGCCGTTATTATTGGAGGCGCCCCGGTGAGTCTGCCGCTCCGAAATCGGCTGCAGGAAATTGCCTCCCCTATCTTCAGCACTTATGGAATGACTGAAACGGTTTCGCACATTGCCCTGCAACGGCTCAATGGCCCCGCTGCGCAGGATTACTTTGAAGCCTTTCCCGACCTTCTGCTGGGACAGGATATGCGCGGCTGCCTTACCATAGCCGGTACGGTAACAGCCGACCAAGCCGTAACTACCAACGATGTGGTGGAGCTTATCGATAGCCATCGCTTCCGGTGGCTGGGCCGCGCCGATAATATAATTAATTCAGGGGGCATTAAAATTCAGTTGGAAAAGATTGAACGCCTGGCAGAAAAGCTTTTACACCAGTGCGGAGAACAACGAGTTTTTTATGCCTGGGGCCTGCCAGATGAGCGGCTGGGGCAAAAGCTGGCACTTATTGTGGAAGGCACTCCCTTAAATAGGGAAACGGAAAGTTACTGGCTGCAACTTTTAAAGGAAAAACTGGTTAAATATGAGCAGCCTAAAAACATTTTTTACATTCCGCAATTTCGGCAAACGCTCTCGGGTAAAATACAAAAACCTGAGACTGCTGCGTTATTAGCAAAACCCGATTTATGAAAACCTTTTTTATTCTAAGCTTCTCGCTATTAATTATGAACTTCCTGATGCCCCAGGAGCCACAAACTGGCAATATTACCGTTACCGTTACCAGTCTCGAAAATACGGAAGGCCAGATTCGGGCAGCGCTCTATAACCGTGCAGAAGGCTTCCCAAACGACAACAACAAAATCTTCAAATCTGTATCAGTACCGGCAGAAAAACCCAAAACCGTACTTGTTTTTGAAAATGTACCCTACGGCGATTATGCCGTAGCGCTTTTACACGACAAAAATGAAAATGGAAAAATGGATAGCAATGTGTTTGGCTACCCGCAGGAAGGCTATGGCGTATCGAACAACCAGCTGCCAACTTTTAGCGCACCCAACTTTGCAGAGGCCAGCTTCCCCCTACAGGAGGCAGACAAAAAAATATTAATTAACCTCCGAAACTGATTTCCCGGCACTTTCATCTTCCTCAACCACTTTAACCAAAATGGTGGTGGCAAAGTAATCGATTCCTCCATCGCGCACTACCTGCCACCCCTGCTCTTTCAGGTACTTTTCCAGGTAGCGGTTTAAGAATCCGTGCGCTACCAGCACAACTTTATCATGTTTCTCACTTTGATCCTCCAGCTTCATGGCCCCGCTCTTTGCGCGTTCTTTCGCTTTACTGAAGCTTTCGATACCGTCGCGGTTAATGCCAAGGTACCACTCCAGCCGGGCAGTGATGCTCCAGTAGCGCAAAGGTAAGCTTATGCGGCCACGCCGGTTTCCCAGGCTCCGTTCAAACTCGCGAAACTCTTCAGACTCCACCCGCTCCTGTTCTGTACCGAAAAGGTAATCGGCCGTTGTTTTAGCACGATTTAGATTACTTACATAAAAAACTACATCCTCCTCTTCTTCCAGCTCGAAAAATGGCTCATCCGGCACAAGAATTCCTACGCTATCGTAACTTTTCATATACGCTTTGGCTTCTTCATAGCTAAAACGGCCTGTTTTAGTTAAATCTGGCTCCCCGTGCCGAATCAGGGCAATTTGCTTCAACTCCAAGCTATCCGGTAGTCGAAGATCATCCGGCTGTACAAACCTGACTTTTTGCGCAACAGGAATTCCTTCTATAGTTACAAAAGGGGCTTCCTTTTCCATACGTTCATAAAAATGTTCTATTTGCTCCACTATTTTATCTTCGCTGCTGCAGGCACTAAACATCATTAAAATTAAAAGTACAAATATTAAAAACTGTCTCATACTGTATTTTACCCGGTTTTATACCTGAAGGTTTCTTTCGCTTTTATTGGCTTTTATCGTTCCGGGCTTAGTACCTTTGGACCCACGCTTGTATTGTGGAACATTGAAATTCCATACCCTATAGTTAATTTTTAAATGACCTCAGCATGAACATAGATTCGAAACAGGTAAAAAAACTGGAAGTTGTATATGATGCCGGTGGACTAGTGCCGCCTCCATTTCATTTTGCTTACCGCCTAATAGTGGAAACAGCTACTAATGCTGCTCAATATGAAATCCAGTACCTCCACCGGGAAGAGCTCACAGAAGAAGAAATTACTGATGAAGGCTTTACCACAGATGATGACTGGAAATGGGAAGGTAAGCTGCCTTCGAACTGGATTGGAGCCCTGTTGGAGCAAATAGACAAACAAAGCTGGCCCAAAACCCCTGAACAGCCTGGGCCAGAAGAAGCCGTCCTTGATTTACGACTGTTAGGAGAAAAAGGCAAAGTTCTTTTTGAAGGTAAGCCAGCCGACCAGGGCAGCTGGGAGTATTTTTTTCAGGAAATTATTCAGGCAATTTATGAAGTAGCAGAGAGGGAAGGCACTTTTCAGCTCATGTACAAAGAAATAGGTCTGGGAAATGCCGGCCAGGAGATTTTTCTTGAAGCTTCATTTGCCAATCGCCGAATTACTGCCCAAAGGCTCAGCAGCAATGGCAGTGAAGAAACTACTGAACCAGAATGGAAAGAACTTAAAAACCTGATGAAGCTAGCCTATGCTCCGGAATTCGATTACGAAAAGGCAAGTGTACAGGAACCACATAAACAGGGAAAATACCTGTACATTGGCGATGGACTGTGGTTTAAGTTTGGAGAAAGCCTGCTGGAGCCCGGTAAAGAAGCTAAAAGTCTTCCACGGCTAGAAAGCACCTTGAAAGCCTTATTTCAATAAGAGCCGAAAACACCTTCTGCAAAAACAAAAGCGAGCATTTCTTCCTCAGAAATGCTCGCTTTTATTGTATTTCTGGCTTTACCTGAAGCAAAGGCCAAATAATTTTTTCTTAATTTTTCTGGAGCCCTATGAGCAGGAGAGAATAGCCTTAAAGCCAAATTCTAGCGCAGGAGATACAGCCAGCGGGTGGCCTCAGAGCCGCTCCTGAGGCAAAAGTACTACCTGTTCTTGAGCTTTATTACTTCCTGCTGCAGGTCCAGCACGATGTTCGTCAACTTATCTATCGACATATCGGCTTTGGTTTCCGGGTCGGGAAACTGGAGGCTGATAAAAGCTTTTGCCTCCCAAATTTCAAGCACATCCTCAATAGCCACCTCAAAAGGAGTAAATACTTTATTATCGGAAACGAGAAACAGCTTACCGTTTTCCTCCACATAATTAAAAGCCCGCTTATAAACGACTCCTTCTTTACTGGTTACCAACACATAGGTTTTACCATTGCGAATTTCTTTATAGCTATCCAGGTACTGCCCGATAACAATGGTTCCAGAAAGCAGCGGAAGCATAGAGTCGCCTGTTATTTCAAAGGCACGATAAGTGCCGTTTCCTGGCAGCATAGGTAATTGAAAACGTGGTAATTCTTCGAGGTACTCCGGGTCGGCATAGCCATTTAAATAACCGGCTGCCGCTTTCTGTGGCACCAGTTCAATATTTTCCCGGTCTTGCTTATCTACCGTTATAGAAAGTACTTTTAGCTTTTCTGCAGGACCTGATTTTGCCTGCTGCTCCATGAGTCGCTGTAGTTCCTGCCTATCGAGCCTGCTAATATCTTTGCTAATCAGTAAATCGACCGAAACGCTAAACTCTTTGGCCATATTCTGCAGGTTGTTCAGGCGCGGATCGGCTCGCCCTTCTTCATAGGCACCTAAAAGGGACCTTTTTATGCCGATTTTCTCAGCAAACTGCTCCTGCGTAAACCCAAGTTGTTTACGCAGCGATTTAATATTATTACTAACGATACTCATATATATAGCTCCTATTCTATTATGGGACTTTGCCTGCTACCTTATTGCGCGGCTTGCTATCCATACAACATCCTAAAGGTAAAAAAAATCTGCAGAATGCTAAAATTTTTACTAAAACTTTGCTAAAAATAAATTATAGGTTTAAAAGTAGCTTACAAAGGCATTTATAACTAATAAATTTAGCCTCTGTCACAGGCCTGAGGTCTCAGGCCTCAAAAAAGATATACCCGCTTTTATGATTGGCAGTCTGGGCAATGGTATAAAAATCGGAATGGCGCTGCAGGTTATGATTCGTCATTAAGGCAATGCGTTCTTTAATAATCGTCACAACTTCCTTAAGGGTAAGACTGGCATCGACCAGCATATGCCCTTTCGTATTTTTTTTAAGCAATGGCTGCTCTGCCATAAAGCGTACCTGGCATTTGCTGGCGCCTAAACGCTTACTTGAAAGCTTTACTTTTATGCCGGCTGTAGCTGAGAGAGAAACAGCTGGAGAACCCTGGGTAGAAATAGTAGATATCATGGCGTTTGGGCTTTTGCTACAATTTTTAGTTTAATTACTCATAAATTTAGCTAAATAATTTACTAAACCAAATATATTAGTATTTATTTTCTTCTTTTGCTCTTCCTATAGGCACAGGCAGCAAAGCTTCTGTATATTTGCAGGCTGCATGAATAGTGTAAACAGCATCAATTTCGCATGAGCAAAAGGGCCCCTTCGCAAGAATCTGTGCATTTAAAAACCAAGATGGCTTTATATGAGCGCTTTCTTTTCGGCTACTTACCCCAGCTAGCTGCACTTTCATTTGTTACGCGCATTAATATTCTGGATGCTTTTAACCAGATGGGCCTCAACAAGCTTGGCTCCCAGGGAACTCCCTTTATTGTATACCAGGCTATCCACAAGCAGCGGCAACATCAGCTAAAAAAACAGCTGCCATTAAAACCCATCAATTTCAACCTGCTCAGCCCGGCTGAATCTCCTGCCCTGCTCCCCGCGTTTGAGGCCCTTCAGTCAATAAACCAGGAAAGCAACAGTTGCAAGCTGGTTCTTTGGTCGCAGGGAATTAGCGACGGCATAAAGCAATTTGCTCGTCAGCAACAAACACAGCCTGCCAGCGAGCGCAACCTGCTTCTCCTCGACCCACTGGCCGCTCCTTCCTCTTTTCTTCAGGAGCTCAAAAGATTAAATGACAAAAAAACAGCTCTTATCCTGCCTCTTCCGCTGGCGGTTCTCTGGCAGTTACACCAGAAACCAGAAAAGGAGTTGGGGCTAGCGGTTTATCAGGAATTAAAACAAGCACTCGACGCCTGCTTTCCGCCCGAGCATGCGTATTGGTCGGAAGAGAATACCCTAAGCGATTTCGCAGGCTACCTGAAAGACTTGTTTACCTTGGATGGCTTATTTTTTTGCGCGCTGGAGCCAGCTCCTGTAGCGGAAACCGCTGGTATGGTTTTAGTTGGGCTTTGCGCCGATGCTTTCATTATGGAGAAACTGCTTCTGGCCCTGCAGGGGCTACGACCAGCCAGTACTCCTGCCTCCGGCGCCCAACTGGGTTTATTTTCCGGTTTGCAAAGTACGACTGCCCACGCTCCCGCTCAACCGGCAGCTCCGCTTGTACTGCAGCTCCTACAGGAGGAAAAAGATAACCAGGCTTTGTATATACATGGTTTGCAGGCAGGCCTCCTCCCTCTCCAGCTGCAGGAGAGCCTGGAAGAACTTTTGGCAGCAGGGAAAATTGAAATCTTGAATGAGAAAGGAAAACCGCTACCGACGGTTCCCATTGGGTGCATCAGCTTTACAGCTTATAAGGCGCCTAAGCCCGGCTGCAGCTTTCAGCTAAAAGCTTAATTCCCGGAGCCTTGCCCATCAATCAGGCACAGCAAATACACAAGCCCCAACAGAAGATGATGAAATAATACTTAACCTGCGTATATTATAAATATACAGCAAAAGGAATCTTATAAGGCTACATTTTTCATAAAGCAATTATCAGCCACTGTAGTTCTGCTTCTATGCATGGCAATGACTGTGCAGGCAAGCCACCTGCATGCCGCGGCTATTTCCCGCCGCACGCGTGTTTTTTCAATTTAAATTCTATTAAGAATAAGCTGAGCAGAGAAGGATTTTAGCGCGCATGCGCACCCTTTTAGCTTTTCTCCCTCATTTTTAAGCGGTCCGCCGGGGGCGCTAGCCGCCGCGGTTGTAATTTTTAATTTGGCGAAGCACTAGCAGGCTACACCTCAGCCTGTTCGACCCTGAGGGGCAGATTGTCCACCAGAAAACATTTCCCGCCTTCTCCTCTGATAAGGCAATTTTATTGCAGGAAGCAGACTGCAGCGTATCTACTTACTAATGGTTTGCCAAAGCAATCGCTTGTACTGTTCAGGAGTCATGCTCAACCATTGGTAAAGCTACAGATGGTCAAGCTGAATTAAAGTAAAAGTCCAGGCACTCCCCAGAATTAACAGCCTGGCTAAGCCCTGAAAGAAAAAGCAGATTATTTCTGGTGCTTTACTTTTTTAAGCCTTACATTAGGAGTTTTTCCCGATAAAACATTAAGCAAAGGATATGGACACAACTCCACAAGCTAAAAAGCTGCAGGCTAAAACCGCCTGGCTCCAGTGTATAATTTTCTTAGGCATCTGGTTCCTCTCCCTGATACTCTTTTCTATACCTACCCTCCTCTTCTTTGACTTATTCAGCCCTTCCAATCCCCCGAGTATGGCTGCTTTAAAAGCAAATTCGAGCTACCTCCTGTTTAGCCAGTTAAGTTCGGTGGTTGCGGTAATTTTTGCTGTATATATGATGAATGTGCTGGAAAAAGAAGCTGTCGCATTTCCCTGGCTCCGCATGGACTTCAAAGGTTTTCTTCAGGGGGCTTTGCTGGCATTTACCCTCATTTGCCTCTCGGCTGCTGTTTTAGCCTTTTCTGGTTTGGTGGAATTTACCCTTCAGTCGTTTTCGGTTGATTTATTTACTTACCTGGTACTTTTTTTCCTGGTAGCCCTACATGAAGAGGTTTTAACGAGGGGATACCTGCTCGACACCCTACACAAAGCCTATGGCAAATGGGTAGGTGTTATTGTATCTACTTTAGTTTTTGCAGGCCTGCATATTTTCAACGACCACATCGGCTGGATAGGAATGTCAAACATTTTTCTTTCGGGCGTACTAATGGCGCTATTCTTTCTGCGGAAGAAAAATTTGTGGGCTCCTATAGGGATTCACTTTGCCTGGAACTATGCACAAGGTCCTGTTTTTGGATTTGCAGTAAGTGGGCTTGGCGTTAAAAGCCTGCTGGAAGTTGACCATTTTGGCCGCAGTATGCTTACCGGAGGTGAGTTTGGGCTGGAAGGCTCCCTGATAGCTTTAGTGGTTCTTGCCATAACTATTCTTGTCGTAGCAGTTCGGTTTAATAGAAAAGAAAAAAAGCCAATACCGGAAGCAATAGAAAGAGCGGAGGCAGAAACAGATACTTTTGCTATCCACTAATTTTCCTTTCGCTTGTGAACCTTCTCAGCTAACTTAGTGGTTGAAGAAAAAATAAACCACCATCGTCTCATGCAACAAATATATCCTGAAAGTTTTATCCGCCAGTTTAGAATTATTGGCACCCTGGAAGGCCTTTCTTTTTTACTTCTTTTAGGTGTAGCCATGCCACTCAAATACCTGGCAGGCATTCCTGAACCTGTAAAAATGCTCGGCTGGGCGCATGGCCTACTCTTTATTCTTTACCTCGCATACGTAGCTGCAGCAAAATGGAAGTTGCAATGGACTTTTGGCCAGGTTTTTCTGGCAGCTGCGGCATCAGTAGTTCCTTTTGGCCCATTTGTAGTTGACAGAAAATTACTGACGGCTAAACCAGGGGCTTAAAAGTTTAGCTATTTATAAAAAGAGAGGCCGGCATTTTCTAATGCCGGCCTCTCTTTTTATAAATAATTATTTTCACTCACTATATTTAGGCTCCTGCCCTGGCGCCTACTTCAATTTCTTTGGTAAAATTGCCTACCGCAACCTTAATCATATTATCGCAGGTGCCTTCGCCAAAATCAACTGTCAATGCTTCTTTATCAGGATTGGAACGCTCAATACGCATGGCGCCTTTAACCGGAATAAAGGTTCCCTGCTGTAGGCAGGAAAGCTGGTACAGCAATGGCGAAGTAATGCTTGAGCTGTATTCCTGTCCATTACGGTTGGTTCCGCTGGCTGAGCCGGATATTTCCCATTCTCCCTGTCCAAAGCGCCAGATTTTAGTCCGCTCGATTTCACGACTAATGAAGGTACCATCATCCCAGGTGATTTTGCCGTTCTTAAGCGTAATATGCATGGTAGAAGCATTGTTTTCCTCTCTGTTTACAATGCTTATGGTACGCGCTCCCTCTACCGCCATATCATCCAGCTTAAATCCGTCGAAGGTCATTGTCCAGCTATTCTCGGTGTAAGCCAGCGTAATTTTACCTACGCGTACCCGCCCCAGGGCATCCACGCATCCTTCGTCGCCAAAGTCCACAACAACAGTATGCTGTTCCTGGTCGGCCGAAATAATTGCACAATCGCTCAAAACATTGTTGCCAGCTTTCAGGCGGCCGTTAAAGGAGCCTGTATTTATTAAAGCGCTGTACCCGATATTATCTATTTCTTCAAAAGTGGCGTCGATACTGGTTTCGGCAAATATCGCCTGGGTATCTTCTGTTGTCAGCTTTGCTTCATCATCTTTGCTACAGGAAGTAAGGCCAAGAGCCACCACCAGGCTAAAGAGTAAGAGGTTGTGTAGCTTTTTCATTTTGTGTTAAATTTTGGTTAGGAGGTTTAGATTTTTCCTTAAAAAGGATTGGATTTTACTGTAAGTAAATACATTCATCATTTCCATACTAACGCAAAAATGAAATAATCCTACATTCAACAGCTTTCCTCTTTTATAAAATTTTTTTAAAGTTGGCTTCAAAAAATTCATACGTCATACGGGCTGCCTTTACTATTTGCTCTTTTGCTTCTTCTCCCTGTCCTTTTTCCTTTAAAACTTCCAGAAAACTTTTCCACTGCCGGCTGGTGCCTGAACCATAACAGCCGAAATAATGGAAATTATCTATTCCTGCCAGTTGCTCATTTTTCCGGAGCGACTTTACAATGACCATGCCACCTAAGGTTGCTCCCTCCATTACATATATACAACCCAAAGGCCCATAAGGCTCTTCGAGTTGGGGCAGCTGACCGGCAGCGGGGGCGTTCAGCTTTTCTCTGTTAATAGCAAGTTCCTCCACATCCTTTTTGAGCAGTGGCATTTTTTCCCGCTCTTTCATATGAAGTTCCGGGAAATGTTCCTCCACCTTTTTCTCTTCCAGCAGTGCTTCCAATTCGCGGTGCACAATGTAATGCACCTGAATTAGCTGTTTATACTCTTCGGCACCCAGGCTTCCATCCATTATTCTACCTGACATGGCAGCTGCTTCCAGCCGGTCATGCGCTCCCCGGGTTCCCTCTCTTAATCTTTCCAGTACATCCATTAATTGAATTTGAAAATTTGTAAATAAATAAATTTAAAAATTGGTCTCGTCAATTGTAAAAAGCTACCCTTCCAAGGGTAAATAAAGAAAAGTACTAATTTACTTCCTTCCTTTTTCATTTCCACATTTTCAAATTTCCAAATTATTTTAACTCCAGCATGCCTCCCGTGTTATACTTCAGGCTGCCCTCGTCCAGCATTTGACGAATGGTTTGCAGTAAAAGTTTTTCCTGGCGCTGCTTTAACTGCAGGCTTTTCACCAGCTCATCTACCGGAAAAGGTTTTATTTTCAACGCTGTATAAATCTGCTGTCGAACCCGGAATATTTCATTGTCATCCCAGTCAGTTGATTGTTTTTTCTGCAAACATACATCGCAAACCCCGCAGCTATCGTAATCGTGCTCATTAAAGTAGTCCAGCAGCAGCTGGGTGCGGCACCGGTGAGTTTCTTCCACATACTGTTTAACGGCAGCCACTTTTTTCAGGTAAATGGCTTTTCGCTCCTCCAGCTTCTTTTGCTGAAGCGGCAAGCGGGTGGCATCGTGGCGCTGGGTAATAAAAGTAAGCTGCGGCTGGTCTTTCTGGGGTTCGTATTCAATTACCTCCATTTTCTGCATCATGCCCAGCTTTCGCTTTACATCGGCAACAGAAGTTTTCAGGAGGCTGGCCAGCGCACTTTCCGAAATACGGGTATACACCGAAAAAATTTCTCCGCCATAAAGGCGCAGCAGCCCCTTTATTAGTGGTTCCAGGGCTACATTGGCAATCTGGAAAGCATAAAGCTCCTGGCTGGTAAGCAGGATAAGCACTTTGGAGGGGGCAAAAAAGCTATCGGTGAGCTGGATAAATCCTTCCGTCTCCAGTTTTTTTATACAATACCAGGTAGTGAGCGGGTGCAGCTGATAGGTTTTGCAAAAATCGTCGATATCGAAGTCATAAGAAGTAAGCAGGCTACTTCCTACAGCTATTTTAAAATAATTAGCCAGCGCCTGGTATACCCGCTTTATTTCTTCCATGGCCGGAAACTGCAGCTCTGCCCTTTCTTCCAGGTCTTCAATGTCCTTGGTCTGATACAGCACGACGGCATAAGCCTTCCTTTCATCCCGACCGGCACGACCGGCTTCCTGGTAATAAGCTTCCAGCGTATCGGGCAGGTCGAGGTGCACCACCAGCCGCACATCGGGCTTATCGATGCCCATGCCAAACGCATTAGTTGCAACAATTACCCGTATTTTATTCCCAATCCAGGCTTCCTGCTTATAACTTCTTTCTTCGGAAGTGAGGCCGGCATGGTAATAGTCGGCAGAGACTCCCTGCTTACGAAGCTCCCAGGCCAACAGCTGGCAGCGCTTTCGGCTACGCGCATAAACCACTGCCGTACCGGGTACTTTATGTAAAATTTCCAGCAGTTTGGCTTCCTTATTTTCTTCATAGCGAACGCTGTAAGACAGATTTCCCCTGGCAAAGCTCTTCTGAAACAAAGCGCGTTTTGCCGAAAAAGCAAGATTCTCCTGGATGTCGGCAGCCACTTTGCTGGTAGCCGTGGCGGTAAGGGCAATGCAGTTTACTCCGCCCAGCATTTCTCTGAACTCAGCAATTTTCAGGTAAGATGGCCGAAAATCATGCCCCCACTGCGAAATACAATGGGCTTCATCAATGGCCAGCAGACGATACGTTCATCCGCTTTACCCGCTCCTGCATCAGCTCGGTCTGGAGCCGTTCCGGCGATACATACAGGAACTTTACCTGGCCATACACACAGTTATCGAGCGTAATATCGATTTCGCGTTTGCTCATGCCCGAATAGACTGCCGTAGCCAGAATCCCCCGCTTTTTGAGCTGCTCCACCTGGTCTTTCATGAGCGCAATAAGAGGCGAAACCACAATACAAATCCCCTCCAGGGCCAGCGCCGGCACCTGAAAACAAACAGATTTCCCTCCCCCCGTCGGGAGTAGCGCCAGCACATCCTTGCCTTCCAGCACGGCCTGAATAATCTCCTCCTGCAGGGGGCGGAACTTGTTGTACCCCCATACTTTTTGAAGAATTTCTACAGGTTTAGTCATAGCAGCAAAGAAAGATGACAGACAATGGACAGGCAGTACTGAGGCTGAAAATTACCAATAAAAGAGCAGAGCTGAAATAATGTTTCCTGGAAATTATACCACAGGAGGAGCAAGCCCATCAACATTCCTCACAGCGTGCCTCCCCCCTTACCTTATCCAAATGCAGTATTCAAAAGACCTATTTCTGCGTTAAGGTCCGGCAATTAAATCCCCTTCCCAAAAAGGCACTGCTTTTGCAACTTTGCTTCGCCTGCATTAAATTACACTAAAGCCTTTTTTTAGAACCATGAAAGCAAACGACCGACATTTAGCTTATTTTATTCTTCGCCTGGGTACAGGCATTAATTTTCTTATTCATGGCCTGGTGCGAATGCCCAAGTTAAAACAGTTTGCTTCAGGGATGGCTGAAAACTTTTCCAGTACTCCACTCCCCGGATCCTTAGTTAAAGCATTTGCTTATGGACTGCCTTTCGCTGAGGCAAGCGTGGGCTTGCTGCTGGTGCTAGGCCTTTTTACCCGCTGGGCCGCCTTTGGCTCCGGACTTATTATCTGCGCTCTTTTGTTCGGCACCACCCTGCAGGAAAATTGGGGCACAGCAGGCTCTCAAATGGGATACCTGCTGGTTATCTATTTCCTGATTGCCCACCGCGAGTATAACTGGTTGTCGATTGACAAACAATAGCTTACCCGAAGGTACGCTTACTCCCCTGCGGTCGAATAAGTCTTAAGAAGCCAGTGGCGCCGGGAAAAGCAATCTTTGTTACCTCTTTCTGTGCCGCTCTTCCAAAACCGCTATTACTTCGTCGAGCGAATATCCTTTGGCCTCAAGCAGCACGAGATAGTGAAAAAGCAGGTCGGCCGCTTCGCCCATAAAGAGCTCTTTGTTATCGTCTTTGGCTTCGATAACCAGTTCAACCGCCTCTTCCCCCACCTTTTGGGCAACTTTGTTAATACCTTCTGAAACAGGCAGGCAGTATAGGATTTATCTGAAGGATTTGTCTTTCCGGTCCTGTATAATCGGTCCGAAGCTGGTCGATAAAGCCCGTCCGGCTGCTATTGCTTTCGTTGAAGCAGGTATCGGCACCGGTATGGCAGGTTGGTCCCTGTGGGATGGCCTTGATCAGCAGGCTGTCCTGGTCGCAGTCCATTATGATGTTCTCCGCCACAAAATAATTGTCCGAAGTTTCTCCTTTGGTCCACAGCCTTTCTTTGCTGCGGCTCCAGAAGGTTACCTTTCCTTCTTTTTGGGTTTTCTCAAACGCTTCGGCATTCATATATCCCAGCATTAATACTTTGCTGGTGCGGCATCCTGCACAATTACGGGCAATAATCCTTTTCCTTTATCGAAATTGGCGAGTCATTTTTGTTGTTGGTTTTTGTTTTGGTGGTTTGTGCTTTGGCTCGCACATAATTCGGGAATCTGGTGGCATGATAACAGCCGGACTGTATTCGCCGAAACCCCAAATCTCTCTCTGCCACATCTATTGTCTAATCATTGTCACTCCTCTCTCCTCTCCTGCCTCACTAATCCCATTTAAAATCAAACCACCCGCATGGCGATTCCTTCCTTCTTTCAGGTAATTCTTGAGTTCAGGGATGCCTATTTCTTTAAATGAAAAATACTTGCCGCCAGGGCAGCATCGGCTTTTCCGGTAGTAAAGGTATCTTTAAAATGCGCCATGGTGCCTGCACCGCCCGAAGCAATAATGGGCACCGGCAGGCTGGCCGACAACTCCGCAATTAAGGCATTGGCAAAACCTGCCTTGGTTCCATCATGGTCCATAGAGGTAAGCAGAATTTCCCCTGCCCCACGCTCCACTACTTCTTTTGCCCAGGCTGCGGGTTTCAAGGCTGGTAGGTGTGCGCCCCCGTGGGTATGGACAATATGTTTACCATCTACATAGCGAGTATCAATAGCCACCACCACGCACTGACTCCCAAATTCCAGGGCCAGCTCATTGATGAGGTCCGGATTTTTAACCGCAGAGGAGTTAATAGAAATTTTATCGGCACCTGCAGCCAACAGGGCAGACACATCTGCAACAGAAGAAATACCCCCTCCAACAGTAAAAGGAATATTGAGCTCTGCCGCCACCCTACTCACCAGCTCCACCAGCGTTTTCCGCTTTTCTACAGTAGCGGTAATATCCAGGAACACCAGTTCATCGGCCCCCTGTTCAGCATATAATTTGGCAGCTCCACCGGGTCGCCGGCATCGCGCAGCTCCAGGAAATTGACCCCTTTAACTGTTTTGCCATCTTTTATATCCAGGCAGGGAATTATTCTTTTAGTCAGCATGCTCGTTGTTCGTTGTGGGTTGTTCGTTGTTCGCCTCTCATAATAGAACGGCACTTTCTCAATCATGATATTTGGCCTCCTTCATTCTCAAATTTTCAAACTCCTGGATTTCCAAATTCTAATGACTTGCATTAAACCGGGCCAGCTCGTTTAAAGATGATTTTATCCTTCGTAAATGGCTTTGCCAATAATAGCGCCCCAGCAACCTATTGCCTTAAGGGCTTGCAGGTCCTGGAGGTTGGCCACCCCACCACTGGCCACTAACTTCAGCGCCGGAAATTCCTTTATTTTTGCTTGTACAGTTCTGACACTCGGCCCCTGCAGGAGTCCGTCTTTGCTTACATCGGTACAAATTACATACTGACACCTTTTCCTGGTAATCGGCCAGGAACTGAAACAGTCTCATTTCAGATGACTCCTGCCAGCCACTAACCGCTATCTGTCCATCTTTTAACATCCGCCCCCAGTATTAGCTTTTCGCTGCCCCAAGGTCTGCAGCCACTTCTGAAATAGGCCAGGATTTTTTACCGCGATACTGCCTCCGGTAACCTGCCTCGCGCCGGCATTAAAGGCCGCTTTAATATCGTAATCGGCTTGCACTCCTCCACCAAAGTCGATGTGCAAATTGGTGTTAGAGGCAATTTGCTCCAGCACAGGCAGGTTTACAATCTTCTTTTGCTTTGCCCCGTCGAGATCCACCAGGTGAAGCCGGCGAATGCCTGCTCCTTCATAGGCTTTTGCTACTTCAAGCGGGTTGCTGTTGTATTCTTTCTTTTGACTGTAATCGCCCTGGGTCAGGCGAACACACTTGCCATTTATAATGTCTATAGCCGGAATCAGCTCCATTTTTGTAAGTATTGAGTCGTTATTTGTAATTCGTGGCTAGTGGTTGGTACCTAGTGCCTGCTTTCTCCAAACCCTTTTTGAAAAAGAACTCCTACAATTTTTCTTCGGCAAAGGAATTATGATTAAACAAAGCGCTCCTGTGTTAAAAAGATGCTTAATCACGAACCACTAAGCACCAGGAACAAGCCACTATACTATAGTTTAATAAAATTCTCGAGGATTTTCTCGCCGTCTTTGCCGCTTTTTTCCGGGTGCGCCTGCAAAGCATAGAAGTTATCTTTTTGCAAAGCTGCGCTATAGGGCAAAATGTAATTGGTTTGGGCAATGGTATAGGGGCTTACTTCAGCATAATAGCTGTGCACATAATACAGGAAGGCCTCTTCCCCCAAACCTTCGAATAATGGACCTTTCCTTTTCTCTATGCTGTTCCAGCCCATATGAGGCACCTTTTCTTTTGGCGGAAAGCGTTTTACCGCCACATCGAAAATTCCCAGGCAGGGGGTATTATTTTCTTCAGAATGGCTGCACATAAGCTGCAGGCCCAGGCAAACGCCTAACACCGGTTGGCGAAGGGTGGGAATTAGCTTATCGAGGCCCCGCTGCCGGAGATACGCCATGGCGGTACTGGCCTCTCCTACGCCAGGGAAAATTACTTTATCGGCAGCACGAAGTGTTTCTGCCTCGTCGCTAATACAGGGTTCAATTCCTAACCGCTGCAGGGCGTAAGTAACGGAGCGAATATTGCCCGCATTGTATTTTACTATAGCTATAGTCATAAGTTTGCAAGATACAAAAAGCAGCCCTGAAACAGGGCTGCTTCCTTTAATAATCAATTATAAAACCGGTTCTTTTTCGCTGTACTGTACAATCAGTCTTTTTATTTCCGGCAAGGATTTATACAGCTGTTCGTACGATTCAATAATAAAGTAACGGTCCTGAAAAATATCCTTGCGATAAGGGGTATTCAGGATTTGCTCCACTTGTACTCAAAGTGCTTTGGCTTATTGCTGAGCGAAAAAACGGTTTCTCCGGCCGAAGAAAGAATGCCCGCACCATAAATACGCAGCCCTCCCGCTTCGCGGATAAGGCCGAACTCAACGGTAAACCAGTAAATTCGGGAAAGCAGCTCAATGGCCCATTTATTATCGATAAACTCCGAGCCCGATTTTACTTAGTTCCTGCAAAAAATCTACGAAAGGCTGGTTGGTAAGCAGGGGCACATGGGCAAAAACATCGTGGAACATATCGGGCTCCTCGAGGTAATCGAGTTCACTCATTTTCCGCAACCAGGTGCTGGCCGGAAACTTTCCGACCAGCCATTAGCTGAAAAAAGATGGCATCGTCGACAATCAGCCCGGCACAACGGCCAGCTCCCAGCCGGTAATGTTTTTAAGCAGTGGGTTTGTTTCGCGGAAATCAGGAATTTTATCGGCAACAAAATTAATTCGCTCAATTCCTTCCAAAAATTCTTCCGTTGCCCTCCCGGGCAGATTTTTTATTTGACGATCAAAAAGGATTTTCCAAACCTGAAATCTTCGGTCGTGTATTGCTGTATTTTTGTTCCATTGCTTCATAATTATTTTTTTTGTTTTTATTGGGTTCATGACAAAAAAAAGCCCTGCTCCGGGTATCCGGAACAGGGCTTTTATATTACTCTTTCTCTCTCTTTCCTTATAGTAGAAGCAATACATTACCATTACCGGAACCTTGTGGCTGGCTATAATAATAGTAATAATGATGTACTGCGCTCATATTCATGCCGGCAATATAAGATGAAAGATTTTAATTCATGCAAGCTTTTCTACAATAAGCTTAATACCTTCAGCCTGGCAGGCGCTAAGCATTTCAGCAGGCCAAAGGCTGGGTTGCACCTCTCCAATGTGCTTTTTGCCCAGCAGGAACATACATAAACGCGACTGGCCAATACCTCCGCCCAGGGTTTGTGGCAATTTACCTGCAAGCAAAGCTGCATGAAAAGGAAGATCCACCCTTTCGGGGCAGGCCGCTATATCCAGCTGCCGTATCAAGGCAGCCGCATCTACCCGAATGCCCATAGAAGACAGCTCAAAGGCCCTTTCCAATACAGGGTTCCAGACCAAAATATCGCCGTTCAACCCTTTATACCCGCCCCCACTTGGGCTGCTCCAGTCGTCGTAATCGGGCGCACGCCCATCGTGCGGCTCACCGCCGGCAATCGCTCCGCCTATGCCAATAATAAATACGGCGCCAAAAGCCTTCGCCACTTTGTCTTCTCTTTCCTTCGGGCTTAAACCGGGGTACTTCTCCTGCAGGTCTTCGGTATGGATAAAGGTAATTTCTTCGGGCAGCACTGCTTTAAATAGCGGAATGCTGCTGCAAAGCTGGGCTTCTGTTGCTTTCATAGCACCAAAAATAGCCCGCACTGTTTCTTTCAGGGTTTCCAGGCTTCGCTCTTCCGGTCGTATACATTTTTCCCAGTCCCACTGGTCTACATACAGCGAGTGCAGCGGACTCAGCTCCTCATCGGCCCGGATGGCGCGCATGTCGGTAAGAATCCCTTCGCCTGCCGGCACTCCCAGCACACCAAGCTTCATGCGTTTCCACTTTGCAAGAGAATGAACTACTTCAATGATATGCCCCGGAAGGCTGGGGGCCGAAAAATGCACCGGGCGCTCGGTCCCGTTGAGGTCGTCGTTAATGCCGGTGCCTCTTTGCACAAACATGGGGGCCGTTACTTTGGTTAAGCAAAGGCTTTGAGCAAGTTCAGCGGCAAAGGTTGCTTTTACCAGTTCAATGGCTTTTTCGGTTTCCAGTGCACTAAGCTGCATTTCTTTTTGAGTAGATTCGGAATAGGTTTTCATACGTTTAAAAATTGAAAGGTTTGAAATTTTATTTTTTTCATAAAAAAAGCCCTCTACCGGTTTCGGCGAGAGGGCTGTTGTTTTTAAGCAATACAGGTCCGGCTCACCTTAGGGGGGAGAATTCTGATTCTGCTTATTATTATTTATTAAGCTAAGCGGACGCATATTTTCTGATGGTATTGTTAAATAAAATGCATAAAAAAAGCCTTCCGGACTTAGCGGAAGGCTTTGGTGATATTTGTATCGCATTTAAGCTTTACCGTACCAGCAATAACCTTCCATTGCCCTGATTATTATTCAGGCCCTTATTGAAATTCCGGTTATTGTTGTTCAGGTAAATCATATTTCTCTCTTCTTATTCTTCAAGTAATAAAATTTTAACAACGATTCAAAACAAATGTTAATATTTTTCTAAACTTCCTGTCTTTTTCTTACGAAATATTCACCAACTCCCCACGGATAAGGGTTTCGGTACGGTCTGGCCCCGTAGATACTATATTGATAGGCACCTGCAATTCTTCTTCAAGGTAGGCAACATACGCCAGCACCTCTAACGGAAGCTGCTCAAACTCCTGCATGCCTTCCAGGCTCCTGTTCCAGCCCTTCATGGTTTTATAAACAGGTTCTATATCCAGCCCATCAATGTCAAAGGGAAGGCTGTCGGTAAGGCTTCCATCGGGGAGGCGGTAGTGGGTACACACCTTAATTTCTTCAAAAATATTCAGCACATCTACCTTCATCATAAACAATTGGGTTACCCCGTTTATCATGATGGCATATTTAAGGGCAGGCAGGTCGAGCCAGCCACAGCGACGGCTCCGGCCGGTGGTGGCACCAAATTCATTCCCTTCTTTGCGCATGCGCTCGCCGGTTTCATTGTTTAATTCGGTAGGAAAAGGGCCGCTGCCTACGCGGGTACAGTAGGCTTTAAAGATACCAAACACCTCACCTACATTGCGTGGCGCTACTCCTAAACCTGTACAGGCCCCGGCCGCCATGGTGGTTGAGCTGGTTACATAAGGGTAGCTACCAAAGTCAATATCCAGCAGGGAACCCTGGGCACCTTCGGCCAGCACTCGCTCGTCCTGCCCGAATGGCATCGTTTACCAGGTATTCGGAGTCTACAATATTGAATTGTTTTAGAAAGTCTACTGCAGCAAAAAATTCTTTTTCGGCCTCTGCCAGTGCTAAGGGATAGTTATAAAAGCCCAAAAGGGTGCGGTGCTTATCGGCAAGCTCTTCATACTGTTCCTTAAAGTTATCGGCAAGCATATCGCCCACCCGCAAACCCTGGCGGGCAATTTTATCGGAATAAGTAGGGCCTATTCCTTTAAGGGTAGAGCCGATTTTACTCTCGCCTTTTGCCTGCTCAGAGGCAGCATCGAGCATGCGGTGGGTCGGTAAAATTACCTGTGCTTTCTTTGAGATATACAGGTTGGCTTTACAGTTGCTGTTATATTTCTCCAGGCCTTCAATTTCTTTCCGGAGAATTACCGGATCGAGCACGACCCCATTACCAATTACATTTTTGATTTCTGAACGGAAAATCCCGGAAGGAATCTGGTGGAGCACATGCTTAATACCATCAAACTCCAGCGTATGACCGGCATTGGGTCCTCCCTGAAATCGTGCAACCATTTTATACTTTGGAGCCAGGTAATCAACAATTTTACCCTTTCCTTCGTCTCCCCACTGGAGGCCAAGCAGAACATCAACTTTCATGAGTGATAATGGATTTCTAAAATAATAAATACCTGAGCGGTATTATTCAGCGGACGTAAATGTAAAAACTAAAACGGAAAGCAAAAAAAGTTAGACTTTCTTTATTCCTCTGTATTTTCGGTTACCACCTTCTCCCGGTTTTCGCAATTTACCTTCGTACAGCTGCCATATAAAATAAGGGAATGATGCAGAATATTAAAGTTCATTACCTCCCCTGCCATCTTCTGGATGTTATAAATACGCGGATCGCAAAACTCCAGCACCTTACTACACTCGGTACAAATGAGGTGGTCGTGCTGCTTGTTTCCGTAGCTTTTCTCGTACTGGGCCAGGTTTTGGCCAAACTGGTGCTTACTTACCAGGTCGCACTCTACCAGCAGATCGAGTGTATTATATACGGTTGCCCGGCTAACCCGGTAGTTTTTATTTTTCATGCTGATGTAAAGCGATTCCACATCAAAATGCCCTTCGCGGGTATATATTTCTTCCAGAATGGCAAAACGCTCAGGGGTTTTCCGCAAGGCTTTGTTTTCCAGGTAGGCCGTAAAAATTTTCTTTACCTTATCAAATAATGCTTCGTTTAACGCCATGTTTGCTCGGGACTATGCAGTTCTACAATTAGAACAAATATACTGGAAATAAATGGGTTTTTAGGTGTTGGGGTGTAGGTTTTAGGCCACCGGTGGCTGGTGCCTGGTGACTGGCCTCACGTCTCACGTCTCACGTCTCACGTCTCACGTCTCACGTCTAATGAAAACGATAAACCTTCACAATGCCTTTTACCTTTTCCATTTTTTTAATGAGCATTTCGAGGTGGCGGGTGTCGTTTACATATAGCTTAATAATCCCTTCAAATATTCCGCCTTCGGTTTCAATGGAAATGGACTGCATGTTTACGTGCAGCTCATCGGAAATAATTTTGGTAATATCATTGATCAATCCCACCCTATCGGTGCCATCTACCTTTAGTCCTGCCAGGAAGGCAATTTCCTGCTGGGAGGTCCAGCGGGCTTTCACTACGCGGTAGCCATAGTTCGAAAGCAGCTCTACGGCATTGGGCAGCTGGTACGGTGTATTTTTATGCCTTCGTTTACAGTAACAAAGCCAAATACATCGTCGCCCGGAATGGGGTTACAGCATTTGCGAGCTTGTAATCCACCACATTCATGTCTTCGCCAATCAGGAGGTAGTCCTGCTCCTGGCTCTTTGACCTTCGCAATTTCCCGCTCGAACGATTTGGCATCGGATATCTGCGGCTTATGCTGCTGTTGGGCAATTTGCTCTAAACTCCTTAAAGCGCTTAATATCCTTTGAGTCAATAATGCCCTTGCCGACCTTATAAAAAAAGTCGAGCGGGGTTTTGGTCTCGAAGTAGGCACGCAGCTGGTTAACCACTTCCTGGTTCATGGGCAGCTTCATTTGCTTCAGCTTGCGGGCTACAATTTCCCTACCCTCGGTGGCAGCATCCTTCTTTTCTTCCTTCAGAAACTCCTTAATTCTTGCCCTTGCTTTTGAGCTAACCACAAAGCGCAGCCAGTCTTCGCTGGGCTTCTGCTTGTCTGAAGTAAGAATTTCGACCTGATCGCCATTTTTCAGCACATAGTTTAAAGGCACGAGCCGCTGGTTTACTTTTGCGCCCAGGCAATGCGCGCCAATTTCGGAATGTATTTCAAAGGCAAAATCCAGCGCCGTGGCACCGTGTGGCATAGGCTTTAAATCGCCTTTGGGGGTAAAGGCAAAAACCTCATCATTAAACAGGTTGGAACGGAAGTCATCTACAAACTCAATGGCCGGCGACTCGTTCGACTCCAGCATTTCCCGCACCCGGGCAATCCACTTTTCAAGGCCTGCCTCTTTGCTAGGTACGTTTATGTTCTTTGTATTTCCAGTGGGCAGCATAGCCTTTTTCCGCAATTTCATCCATGCGGCGGGAGCGAATCTGCACCTCTACCCACTGCCCGGTGCCGCTCATTACCGTGGTATGCAAGGATTCGTAGCCATTGGCTTTGGGCGTACTGATCCAGTCGCGCAGGCGGTCGGGATTGGGCTTATAAAAATCGGTAACCACCGAATATACCTGCCAGCAGGCGGCTTTTTCCTGCTCCAGGTCTGCATCGAGAATAATCCGGATGGCAAACAGGTCATATACCTCTTCAAAAGGAATGTTCTGCTTTTTCATTTTATTCCAGATGGAGTGGATGCTTTTGGGCCGCCCTTTAATTACAAAGTCGAGGTTAAGCGCCTTCAGCTCATCTTCTATGGGACGAATAAAGTTGCGGATAAATTTATTTCGGGCAGCCTTGGTAGCGCTAATTTTACGGGCAATGTCGCGGTATATCTGCGGCTCGGTATACTTCAGGTAAAGATCTTCCAGCTCCGATTTCATGGCTTACAAGCCCAGGCGGTGCGCCAGCGGCGCATAGAGGTACATGGTTTCCGAAGCAATTTTCAGCTGTTTATTGCGCTGCATGCTGTCGAGCGTTCGCATATTATGCAGGCGGTCGGCCAGCTTAATAAGAATTACCCGCACATCTTCGGAAAGGGTAAGCAGCATTTTACGGAAATTCTCGGCCTGCTGGGAGCTGCCATGCTCAAACACACCGCTTATTTTGGTAAGCCCTCGATAATGCGGGCTACTTTGGGGCCAAACTCGCGCTCAATATCCTCCAGCTCCATTTCAGTATCTTCCACCACATCGTGCAACAAAGCGGCAACAATGGAGGTAGTCCCCAGGCCTATTTCATCGACACAAATCTGGGCAACGGCCAGCGGGTGGTAAATATAAGGCTCTCCCGGACTTCCGGCGCATTTCCTTATGCGCCTCGTTGAAGTGTTAAAAGCCTTTTTTATTATTTTGGCATCGCCATCTTTTAAAAAAGGCTTGGCATGCCGGAGTAATTTTCTATATCTGCGAATTATTTCCTTCTTCTCAGCTTCCAGATCTATGGTAACCATTCAAACATACTTTTATAAACATATATTTCAAAATTAGGAAAATTTTTTTGCCCGAGGTATTGATGTTTTAAAATAATGTCTATACCTTTGCACTCACAATTTTAAAACATGCGGATGTGGCGAAATTGGTAGACGCACTAGACTTAGGATCTAGCGCCGCGAGGCATGGGGGTTCGAGTCCCTCCATCCGCACCACAACCGAACCCTCGATTATGATTACTGGTTTAATCGTAATCGAGGGTTTTTAGTTATTAGATTAGTAGTAAATATTGTGCACTTATAATTTTTATAGCTTTGGATATTCAATTAGATAAAAAAAGCGCCACTGAGGCCTCCATTAAAATTACGCTAAACGAAGCTGATTACCAACCGAAAGTTGAAGAAAAAGTTAAAGAATACCGCCGCAAAGCGAACATTAAAGGCTTCCGCCCGGGTAAGGTGCCTGAAGGAATGATTCGCAAAATGTACGGCAAAGCGATTCTTGTTGAAGAAATCAACAACCTCCTCTCTCAGTCGGTTAACGACTATATTAAAAATAATGAGCTGCGTATTTTAGGAGACCCTCTTCCAAACACCGAAGAGGCCGATAGCATTGACTGGGACAACCAGAAGGAATTTAACTTTACCTACGACATTGGCATGGCTGCCGACTTCGCGTTCGACTTGTCGGACAAGGTAAAGGTAGAAGCGTACGAAATTGAAGTAGATGATAAGGTAATGGAGGAAACCCTCGATAACCTGAAGCAGCAGTTCGGTACCATGACCAACCCCGAAACTTCTGAAGCCGGCGACATGCTGTATGGCGAAGTAAAGTCGGAAGACGGTTCTGTAGAAAACACGGCTACCATTTCCATTGAAGACATTGCTGAAAAAGAGCAGAAGAAGTTTATTGGCCTGAAGAAAGGCGATACCGTTAGCTTTGATATCAAGAAAACCCTGAAAGACGAAACGGCCATTGCCCAGGCAACTGGCAAAGATGCCGAAGAAGCCAAAGAACTTAGCGGCAACTATACTTTAACTGTGCAGAACGTAAACCGTCGCGAGCCTGCTGAATTAAACCAGGAGCTTTTCGATAAGATTTTCGGTAAAGACGAGGTGAAGTCGGAAGAAGAGTTTATTCAGAAGGTAAAAGAAACCATTGGCGAAAACTATAACCGCGAAGCCGAAAGCTATACAAACAAGAAAATTCAGGACACGATTTTAGAAAACACTTCTATTGAGTTGCCCGATGAGTTCCTGAAGCGCTGGTTACTGGTTGCCAATCAGGGCAAAGTAACTCCTGCCGACATTGAGCGCGAGTACGACATGTACACCCACGACCTGCGCTGGAACCTGATTGTAAATCGTATTTCTGAAGAAAACGAAATTAAGGTGGAGCACGAAGATGTTATGAACACGGTTAAAGACATGATTCGTCAGCAACTGGCAGGATCGGGAATGGCCGGCATGGAAGACAACCTCGATGCTTTTGCACAAAATTACATTCAGGGCGAAAATGGTCAGAACTACATGAAAGTGCATAACCAGGTACGCACCGAAAAGGTAATGGACGCGATTCGCGAAAAAATTACCCTCGCTAAAAAGAAAGTCAGCGCTGAGGAATTCAGAAATACGCTTACAGAAAACTAAAATTGAAAAATTATAGTTATAGAGAAAGTCCTTTCAACAAAGGGCTTTTTTTTTATTTTTGTAGTATACCAACAAAAAATCATCAGCAATGCTTAACAAAGACGAATTTAGAAAATACGCTGTGAAAGGCCAGGGTATCAGCGGCTCAACGATAGACACTTATTTTAAACATATGGAAAATGTACCGGGGGTTCAGAATATGACCCGCTCGGTAATTGAAGAACGTCCTACCAACTTCCGGGAAATTGATGTATTCTCCCGCTTAATGATGGACCGCATCATTTTCCTTGGCATGCAGGTTGATGATAATATTGCCAACATTATTACTGCCCAGTTGCTGTTCCTGGAGTCGGCCGATCCAAAGAAAGACGTACTTTTATATATTAACAGCCCGGGCGGTTCGGTATATGCCGGTTTAGGCATTTACGATACCATGCAGTATATTGCTCCCGATGTATCGACTATCTGTACAGGCCTGGCGGCCTCTATGGGTGCCGTATTGCTTGCCGGTGGTGCCGCAAACAAACGTTCTTCCCTGCCCCACTCCCGCATCATGATTCACCAGCCACTGGGCGGGGCGCAGGGCCAGGCTTCCGATATTGAAATTACTGCACGCCAGATTCTTCAACTGAAAAAGGAATTATACGAAATTTTAGCCCAGCACAGCGGTAAATCGTATGAACAAATAGAGCGCGACTCTGACCGTGACTATTGGTTACGCGCCCAGGAAGCAAAAGAATATGGCCTGATTGACGAAGTATTGATACGTGAGAAGAAAAAAGACTAAGAGGAGCTAAAATATTATGGCGCAAGTAACCTGCTCGTTCTGCGGGCGCAACAAAAAGGATGTGGACCTGATGATTTCAGGAATACATGCCCATATCTGCGATAAGTGTATATCGCAGGCCAACCAAATATTAACCGAAGAGCTAAAAACTAAAAGCAAAGATGCGCTGCCGGAGTTTAAGCTAATTAAGCCGGTAGACATGAAAAAGCACCTGGACCAGTATGTTGTTGGCCAGGATGATGCCAAAAAGATACTTTCTGTAGCGGTGTACAACCACTATAAAAGGTTGATGCAGAAAAAGCGCGGCAAGAATGATGACATCGTCATTGAAAAATCGAATGTTATTATGGTGGGCGAAACCGGAACAGGTAAAACTTACCTGGCACGTTCGCTGGCCCGAATTCTTGAAGTGCCTTTCTGTATTGCCGATGCAACCGTTCTTACCGAAGCCGGTTATGTAGGCGAAGATGTCGAAAGCATTTTAACCCGCCTGCTGCAGGCTGCAGATTATAAAGTAGAGGCAGCCGAGCGAGGCATTGTGTACATCGATGAGCTGGATAAAATTGCCCGCAAGTCGGACAATCCCTCTATTACCCGCGACGTAAGTGGCGAGGGCGTACAGCAGGGCCTGCTCAAGCTCCTGGAAGGAACCCATGTAAACGTGCCGCCACAGGGAGGCCGTAAACACCCCGACCAGAAGATGATTAGCATCAATACAGAAAATATTCTGTTTATTTGTGGCGGTGCTTTTGACGGCATCCACCGGGTAATTGGCAACCGCCTCAATACCCGCCAGTTGGGCTTTGCTTCGGTAGATAAAGCCATGGAAAAGGCTGGCATCGACGAAGAAAACATGCTGCAGTATGTTAGCTCCCAAGACCTGAAGCAGTTTGGCCTCATCCCGGAATTACTGGGCCGTTTGCCAATTGTAACTTTCCTGAACCCGCTAAATGCCGAAACGCTTAAGCAAATTCTTACCGAGCCAAAGAATGCACTTGTAAAGCAGTACAAGAAGCTCTTTGAAATGGAAGATATTAAGCTTGAGTTTACGCCGGAGGCCCTCGATTATATTGTGCAGAAAGCAATGGAAAATAAACTGGGTGCCCGTGGGCTCCGTTCCATTTGCGAATCTATTATTACGGATGCCATGTTCGAGCTTCCTTCAGAAAAGGACAGCGACGAGCTTGTGATTACCCGTGAGTACGCAGAGGAAAAGGTGGAAAAATCGAAGTTTAAGAAGCTGAGAGTAGCCTAGTTAATTCGAAAATTTGGAAATGTGAGCATGAACAGATGCATTGTTGCAGCATTCCCTTCTGAAACCTGAGTAATCTTAGGGAAAGATTTTTAAAAAACAAAAAGCAGCTTCTGAACAGGAGCTGCTTTTTTTATTGCTGCAGGTATTGCAGAATGAGACCTGCAGTGGTTTCAGAAGCACTTTCCTCCCCCATTTCTTCTTTTAAGGCATGATAGGCATTTAATTGAAGTTCACGCTTCTCGCCGCCTTTAATTATTTTCCCCAGCTCCTTTTCCAGGTTTTCCTGGTTCAATTCATCCTGGATAAGCTCCCTCACTACTTCCTGCCCGCAATGAGGTTCACCAGGCTGATATATTCAATTTTCACCAGTCGTTTGGCAATCTGGTACGACACCCAGCTGGTTTTGTAGCAAACTACCTGCGGCACTTCAAACAAGGCCGTTTCCAGGGTAGCGGTACCGGAGGTTACCAGGGCGGCTTCGGCATGGCTCAGCAGGTTATAAGTATCATCAAAAACCACCACAGCCGCCGGGTTTTCGAGCGCCAGCCGGTAATATTCACGCGGAATATTTTTAATGCCTGCAACTACAAACCGATGGCCGGGGAAAGCAGGAATAAGGTCGAGCATATATCCCAGCATGTTTTCAATTTCCTGGCGGCGACTTCCCGGAAGCACTGCCACCAGTGGCTGGTCTTCGATTTGGTGTTTTTTCAGAAAGTCTGCATCAGGCACAAAGTCCCGGATAGCATCGAGCAGCGGATTCCCTACAAAATCAACTTTATAGTTATAACGGGCATAAAACTCCTGCTCGAAAGGCATGATCACAAACATGTGATCCACTGTTTTTTTAATTTTTAGAGCCCGCTTCTGGTTCCAGGCCCACACCTTTGGCGAAATGTAGTAGAATACTTTTATTCCCTGTTTTTTTGCCCAACGGGCAATGCGGAGGTTAAAGCCGGCATAGTCAATAAGCACCAGGGCATCGGGCCTGAAGCGCCGGATCTCCTCCTTGCACTGCTGCATATAGCCCTGAATGGAACGAAGGTTTTTCACCACTTCCAGAAAGCCCATAAAAGCCATTTCGTTATAGTGTACCAGCAACTGCATTCCCTCCTGCTCCATATATTCTCCACCAAACCCACAGAAAGCCGCGGCCGAATCGCGCTGCTTTAACGCTTTTATTAAGTTGGAGCCATGCAAATCGCCGGAGCGTTCGCCTGCAACAAGAAAGTACTTCATTAGTAGGTATCGGGTATCAGGTATCAGGTGTTGGGTATCGGATTTAAGGCTTGTCAGTGGAGTGCTTACCCGAAAACCTCACAGCCGATACCCCTGAATTTTTCCCCGAAATACTCAACATAGTTCCGGGGGGTTTCGTAAAGGCGGATGGAATGTAGCTGCCCTACACTGGTGATGGTACGAATAGCAGGTGCCAGGATTTTCCACATTTCCATTACCAGAATCTCGCAGCTGGCCATCTTCCCCTGCATAAATTCCACATCCATGTTCAGGTTCTTATGGTCTACCTTCTCAATGATTTCTTTCTCTGATTAAGGTGCTTAGCTGCTTAAGATCTACCACAAAACCTGTTTCAGGGTCTGGTTTCCCTTTACGGTTACGATCATTTCAAAATTGTGGCCATGCCAGTTTGCATTGGCACAGGGGCCAAAAACGGTTCTCATTTTTTTCTTCGACCAGTTGGGTTATATAGTTTATGAGCAGCATTAAAGTGCTCTTTACGGCTTACATAAATCATGCTGCTATATCCTGAATTTCTGCAAATATACGTTTTTAGTTTTTAGTTGTTGATCGTTTGGGGTTAGTTGTTCGTTGTTCGTTGTTCGTGGTTTGGTGGCTGGTGGCTGGTGCTTAGGGGTTGCCCCTTCTATTTTTACTTATCGGTTACGGTTCTTGTCCATTGCCTACCTCATGTCTCACATCTCCCGTCGAAGGCTCGAAGTCTCAAATCTCATGTCTCAAGTCTCAAGTCTCACACTCCCGTCTCAAATCTCCCCTCCCAGGCCTAAATTTTACCAGCTGTTAGGCTTAGTGGCAGGCATGTTTTATTTTTGCAGTATCATAATGTGTTTTAGCTAATTCCCTTCGGGCAAAAGACAGCGCCACCATGGGACTCCTTAGCACATCAGCATATTAACACATTAACACATTAACCATGATCGTTGTAACAGGAGCGGCAGGCTTTATTGGCAGCCAGCTGGTACATAAACTAAACAGGGAAGGCTTTAATGCCATTATTGCGGTAGATAAGTTCGACCGGGAAGATAAAAACAAGAACCTTGAAGGAGCCAGCCATTCAGGCACGGGTGGACCGGGGGCAATTCTTCGAATGGCTCGACAACATTATGAAGAGATTGAATTCATGCTTTCACCTGGGTGCCCGGACAGATACCACAGAATTCGACCAGGAACTGCTTTGGAAGCTTAATACCAGACTACAGCAAAGAAGATCTGGAAGCGCTGTGTTCAATACCAGCTACCACTGGTATATGCTTCCTCTGCGGCCACCTACGGCCTTGGCGAGCATGGATATACAGACTCACGAAGAGACTGCTCCCGAATTAAAGCCCCTCAATCCGTATGGCGAATCAAAAAATGAATTCGACATATGGGCACTGGAGCAGGAAGAAAAGCCTTTTTACTGGGCCGGCCTGAAATTCTTTAATGTGTATGGCCCCGGGGAGTACCATAAAGGCAGGATGGCCTCTGTATCTGGCATGCCTATAACCAGATAAAAGCCACGGGAAGATGAAGCTCTTCCGTTCCCACCATCCCGATTTTAAAGATGGCGAACAGCAGCGGGATTTTATTTATGTAAAAGATGTTGTGAAGTCTGCTATCTGGCTGATGCACCACCGCCGGAACAGCGGCCTCTATAACCTGGGTACCGGCCAAGCCCGCTCCTTTAACGACCTGGCCAGGGCAGTATTCAGTGCCTTAGGCAAAGAAGCTACATTGAATACATTGATACCCCTATCGATATCCGGGACAAATACCAGTACTTTACCGAAGCCGATATGAGCAAGCTGAAGGGTATTGGGTATGTAAGCCTTTTACCAGCTGGAAGCCGGGGTAGCAGAATATGTGGAGCGGTTAAAAACAAGAGAAGATTGACCCAGGTCAATCTTCTCTTGTTTTATATCATTTTCATATCATTCATAAAGCTTTGCAGGTGCAATTGGCCTTTTGCATTTCCATGCCAGCAGTTAGCCATTCTCAGAACAATTTTACGTAGTCCGGGAGAGCTCCCTCGGGTAGTTCTCCTCTTTTTTAACCTGATCGAAACCAGGGGTGATGGAAAGAATTGAACAAATTGTTATTTCTGGTTAATTTCCAAATAAAGCCCCTCCAGCTTCTTTTTTTCTGCCTTTCCCCTAAAAGGCTAACCATTTACTAAACTTCTTCTTTTTCTCGCAGCCAGGACTATCCTCCTCCTAATCCTTGGCCTCCTTAGTAAATATTTTGTAAGCCAATGCTAACTCCCATTCTTCCTCCTTTTTGAGTTCTTTATCAATTTGTAGCACGAAGTTTTTTAGTGATATTAACAGAAAGTCAGGTACAATAAAAACAGGAACATTCCTTAAAATTATATAAAAAATATCCTACATTTAATACAAAAAAGAACAATTATAAGCACTTATTAATGAAGAACATTATACTGTTAACTGTATTTCTGTCCTTTGGCCTTTCGTATGGAAATGCCCAATCAACAGAAAGAATAAGGGTAAAAGCCGAAGAAGACGTCGCCGAAGGAATAGAAAGCCGCAGCCAGTTCCGGTTTAAGGACTTTAAAGAAGGAAAGGTTTATTTTAAAAATGGAAATTCCAGTACAGCTCCTCTTAACTACAACCTTTTGTATGACGCGGTGTTCTTTATAGATAAAAAAGGAGATACGCTTTCTTTAGCAAACCCGGTACAGGTTAAAAACATCGAAATCGGAGGTACCCTCTTTTATTTCGACAATGGCTACTATGAGGTCGTGTCAGATTTTCCACCTGTTAAATTAGCCTTAAAGCAAAAACTTAAGGAAAGTAACAGAGAAAATGTTGGAGGCTATGGTCAAAACACTAATACCGCTGCCATTAACAATTTAGAAAGTATGTATCAAAACAGTCAAAGCTACAATCTGAAGACCAACGAAAATGTTATTTACTCCAGGAGAACAATTTACTATTTTCTTGACCAGAACAACAGATTCCTGCCGGCTAAAAAACGGAACATTACAAAATTATTTCCCAAGAAACACAAGAATACTATCGTGGATTTTATCAAAGAAAATGATACAGATTTTGATAATGAGGAAAGCCTCAATGCACTTCTTCAATTTTGTTCTCAGCTAATTTAGCCCTTAAACCAGGAGTATTTTAGTTCTAGTATTTACAGGAAAACCAAAAGCGATTTGTTAGGAGTGTAATAACATTGTCTTACCTCCTCCAGAATTGAGAATGGTATATATGCTTTTGCTTGAGGCACCTTTTAGGATTCCAGTCTAATCTCTGCCATCCACTAACAAAGAATTGACAGGAATGACTGCTGCTCCGGAAAGCAGGAAATGGAAAATGACTGAAATACTTTACCCATCCTGGGTCAAGTATTTCATCTTATTTGTGCAGGCTAACGGAATGCATTTTACATTAAAATTCTTATTCAATTTCCCCATCAAAAGAGAAATTGAGTTAGAAGAATAAAAAGAGGCCTCCACAGGTTTTAAAAGATAAAGAAAGGGATTCCTTCTGAGTATAAAATACTCAGAAGGATCCCTTTGGCCTGGCATGAACCAGAATATCAAGAGAGGGTAAGCGGCTACCTGATGATTAGTTTTTGGTAGTCTTACCTTCATTGGCTTTTACTTCAACAGCATACACCCCTTTGGCAAGGCCGTTGGTATCAATAACCGCTTCTGCCTGAATCCCATTAATTGTCAGCTCTTTATCCAATGCTACTCGCCCTTTAAGGTCTAAAATTCTAATGTTTACCTTTCTTAGGGGCTTTTCGGCCTGAATGCTCACCACTACCCTGTTTGTAGCCGGGTTTGGGTATATCTTCACACCTTGCAGTATGTCTGTTTCCTTAACGGCCGTTGGCTCTAGGGCAGTTTGAATTTCCAGGTTATCGATGGCCCATCCCCATCCTGTGGCGGCCGGGTCGGAGAACAATCGGAACCTGATTCTAATGATGTCCCCGGCAGCAAAGGTGTTATGTATATCAAGGGTCCTTTTCCTGAATAGCGAAGCTTTGCCCTTTGATATGGAATTTTGCTCGGCATCTATTTGGGAATTGTACTGCGTCAACCAACCGGCATTATCTGCAGCATCATAGCCTCCTTCTATTGGGGTCCAGATAGCTCCATTATCCTTGCTTCCTTCTACTACCACGTAATCATAAAATTCCGCTGTTCCAAAAGCAGCTCCTACTTCTCCGGGTTCAATTAATACAACCTCATCAAACTGAATTGATGAATACGATTCTTTTACCAGGATTGGCTTATTTAAATAGAAAAAGTAATTGATTTCATTGCCATCTCCTGCAGCAGCATAGGGATGTAGCGAATGCAAGGCTCCACTCGAAAAGCCAGTTTCATTTTTTACACTAAAACCTTCCCCGTAAAAGTCCGCCGGCCTTCTTCAACATTATCAAAATTATTTACATAAATGGTATCAGGCTCAATTACACCCATTATATGAATCCGGTAGAACCCGGATTGAGGAGCATACTGAACATTTTGTGTCGCTGCTTTATCCTTTACTACAATACGGTAACTGATAGAATCACCACTATTAATTTCAATATTTGCCAGCTTAAGCAGTCCGAAAAAAGCATTATCCTGTAAAGGATCCTCTTCTAAACCCAGGTAGGCAACCTCCCCCTTATTTACCCGGTACTCCATAAAAGAGGTGTCTACCCCAATATTATCTATTATTTTAGCTGTTATTTCAAGCTCTTCCTGATCCTCGAAAATTTCCGTTAGTGCTTTGTGTACGATGGTCGGAGCCTCGGTATCAGGTCCTACAATAAATGAATAGCTTTCCTCTTTTAAAGCAGAAGGAAAGTTAAACTCCCTTTGATACTGATCTTTTACAAAAAAGTGATAAAAAACGGCAGTTTTCTTTGTGAAATTATATGGAAGAGAGGCCACAAACAAATTTGGAGTAGTTGGGCCTTTTGTAAGCAACACCGTCTGTTCAGTTACTCCTGTCTCATCTTCGAAAGTTAAAAAGAGGCCTACTTCATCTTCATTAATTTGATTATCTGAAGTTATAATGGCTCGAAAATCAAGCTGCCCATTCAATTTTTCTGTATCTACTAAAGGCACATGGTCCATAGCCGTGTAAAACCAACCCATTTCAGCAAAAATAGCTAAGGTAAGGGGGCCAGGAGAATGAATAGCTTCCGCTCTTCCTATTTGAGGCGACATGAGAGAGTTAATATCGCCGGCACGATAACTAAATTCATCTAAATGCGCTATACTGGAACCGCTGTTCCATTCGGAGGGAGAGTAAAGCCTCGGGCTTTTTCCGTTATTCTCCTGCAGAGAAACAACACTATTAAAATAAAGCTTTCCACTAGTCAGCTGTGAACCAAGCACAACGGAGGAATTATTAAATACTAGGGTATCTGTGAGCCTTTCACCTTTATCATTTATAATATAATTGTCAAAAACAGAAAAAAAGTTTGTATTTATTCCCCAACTACCACTACCACTTGTTTCCTCATAATCCATCAGATCAGTAAAGCCAAGACCATGCCCTAATTCATGCAAGACAACAGAAACAAAATCTGTTAAACCAGCTGGAGTATTCCCATCAGTACCATAGTACCAAAGGGCTTCCTTATTAAAATTGGCCTCAATGTCTGCCTCACCAGGGGCATTTAAATCCGTTCTTGCCAGCTTTTCAGCCAAGGCTACCGGATACCAAACATTTTTATGGGGTGCCCCCTCAAAATTCTTGTAATAGTTAGAAGGACCGGCACTTCCCAAAACACCTTCATCCAATTCCGACCAATTGGCTATGATATTAATTGGAACCCCTGAAGGAACGGTTTGCCTCCAGATGTCCACAGCATACTGAAAAGCAGTTTTGGCCTGTTCTGAAAAGCCAATATAGGTCACAACTATGTCAGATTTAAATTCCTCCTCCTGGCGGCCAAAGGCATTTCCCTTTTTAACGTTTAGGGGCAAAACCTTTGTAAACATATTTTTGTCAATTCCCGGACAAACCACTATTTTTCCGGGCATTGATTCCTGCGCCAGGGCTGCAAAACTTAAGAATATTAATAAAACAGGTAAAATTTTTTTCATAGACGAAATTCCATTATAATTCAACTAAACTCTACACATTTAAACCTCAATTTAATGAAATTTAATTTAAAACTGACTCCATTCGTATGGCTTATTTTTTTTACTGCCTGCGCCACTAAGCCAATCACCAATAAAACAGAACATTCTTTTTTAAAATATGAAAGAACCTCCTGCTCAGGAGCCTGTCCGGTTTTTATCACTGAGTTCTTCGATAATGGACAGGTAATAATTAGAGTAGAGGAAAATTTCTTAAACGGGCCGGGCACTTACGAAGCAATCCTCTCTGGTTCGGAAATAGCTGAGATTAAAGAAAAATTCAAGTCTTCTGGCTTCAATACCTTTGAAGACGAGTACGAATCAAATATGAAAGATTTACCTACCACCTTTATTTTTTTTAGTTCGGGCCAGGAAGAAAAAAAAATAAAGATCTATGGAACTACTGCTCCTGAAGAATTAGAAAAGATAAAAGATGAGCTGTTTGATACTATTAAGCAACTCGAATGGGCGAGAGTTATTAGTACCGATTAAGCTTTTAATTTAAAGTTTGTCGTACCGTTAGAAATAAGTACTAAAGCTGGTTTACATAAGTTAGAACCTGCTTTAGCAGGAACTATTCTTATACCATCTGCCCATAAAATAAATTACCGCACTTTTAACCTTGAGTAAGAGGAATACCTGTCGATCGTCCAAATTTCACCAGTCGCTATCACTTTAACCAGAATCATATTATCGGAACCTAGCAAGTTCAATAACTTAGAAAAGCACAGCTAAGCTGATTGCAACAGAAGCAATACTATTTTTAAGCTAAATGATGGGAATGAGGGAAACCAACCAAATAAGCAGGCCAGCAATAAATTGGGTAAGCAAATAAAGAGAAGACAGTTTTTAAGAATAATTGCTCTGGTATTTCATAACCTTTTACAAATAACAGCTAGTAATTAAACGCTTTAAAACATAAAAGAGGCGGTTCTAAATTTAGAACCGCCTCTTTTATGTTTCAGGAATATAACTGTACCAGCCAGTAAACTAAACCTTTATTTAATTCAGCTTTTTACTGATTTAGTACCGGGTTATTCAATACTTCTGCCTGAGGAATAGGGAATGTTAATTCATCAGCATTCCATTCAAATGACTCTCCTGCAAAGTATAAGTGATTTCCCCCTCTTGTAACTGTCTTCTGAAGTCTTTTCATTGCCAGATAAGCTTTGCCTTCTCCCCACAATTCTATTCGAGTTTGAAGATATATTTCGTCTAGAAGTGCCTGGCCGCTAAGCCCGCTTAGGTAGCTTATGTCTGCTATGCGATTTTCCAGCACATCCTCAAGACTTGCAACAGCAAGAGCATCTTCACCCAGTCTTGCATGCGCTTCGGCATTCAAGAGGTACATTTCCTCTAAACGCATATACACATAATCTGTAACTATATATCGCTGCCCTCCAATTACTCTGTCAGGAGCATAGAATTTATTTGTAGGGTACAAATACTCATCAAACTGACCTTTTCTAATATCATCCGCAGGAATTGCATCGTACAGCTTTTCATCAATTATTTTAGGATCACCTGCCCATGCGTAGCTATAGGTAAATAAATCTACCTGGCCCCACCATGATACCAAATCAAGGTCACTGTTCAGCGTAAGATCAACACCCCACATCCAACTTGCAGTTGAAACATTATTAAAGCCAGCCTCTTCGCGGTTTAAGATTGCTCCTGTTTCAGGATCGAACATGGCAACTACCTGCTCAGGAGCCAAAAGGCTATATTGGCCGCTGGTAATAATGTCATTGGTAAGTGACACTACCCTGTTCAGGTCTTCTGTGGTACCTCTGGCTGACAAAACATAAGATAAAAGGCCCTTAGCTACAGATTGGTTAATTTCGGTCTTGGCTGTTCTGCTGAAATCTTCCAGTAAAGTAATGGCATCAGTTAAATCATCAACCATCAGGTTATAAACATCTTCGGAAGTACTCAACGGCTGAGCCGGAACAGAGGTATCGGTATAGATAGGCAGTATTTTTTCCTGACCGGTCCCATAACCCTTAGCATAAAACTGCGACAAGTAGAAGTATGCATAGGCTCTCATGGCTTTGGCCTGCCCCATTGCATGTCTCGGCGCGGGTTCAGTTAATTCAGCGTCATTACCTCCTAAAATTTCTATAAGCGTGTTTGCACCAAAAATAATTCTGTAGTAGTAGCGCCAAGGCGTATAAGCCTGATTTAATGTATTGTTTGTAGTGGGCTGGTACCTGGCTACGCCAGAATACCAGCCATAGTTGGTTGCTCCAAGAACCATATCAGAAACCAGCATATCGCTGTAGATGTCATAGCCTTTCTGGCCAAAATCATCATGTCCTGTTGTTCCACCTGTACCCGTATTGTACATGGTAGAGTATAAACCAGATACGAAGGCATTCAGCAAAGCTGGGTCGGTTTCAGCCGCCCTTCCGATTTGCTCAGGAGATAATTGTTCTGTAGGTTCAACATCCAGAAAATCTTTTTCGCAACTGCTCGTGAAGAAGGCGAGTAGGAGCAAACTTAATGTATATGTAAGTTTTTTCATTTCAGTTATTTTATAATTTAATTCTTACACCTGCTGTTAAAGTAGATAAAGGTGAATACTGGTATCTACTTTGGCTATTTGTTTCATTAGAGCTTCCTGCCTCTGCAGTGGATGGGTTTAAACCCTCACGAGCAGTTCTGATATACAGGTTATCGCCAGAAACCCAAACTGAAAGACCGCCTAAGCCCCAGTTAGTAGCATAAGTCGAAGGCAGCGTATAGCTAAGTCGCACATTATTTAATGCTAAATAACTTGCTTTTGTAAGAAAGCGTGTTGAAAGCGAACTAACATTCGCATCATAGTCATTAGATAAACGAGGAACATCCGTTACATCTCCTGGTTGCTGCCATCTGTTTAAAATATCTTCGTGCCAGTTATTTCCGCCAACATTTGTATTGGTCATTAACCCAGCATAAACATAGTCATAAGCATAGCCTCCAATGCTGTAAAGCAACTGAGCACTTAAGTCAAAGCCTTTATAACCTGCCTGCAGGTTAAATGCACCTCTAACATCAGGTATAGCCGACTTACCCACAAATTTCTGAGTGGCATTCGCATACGTTTTCGTAGTGGTTTGTTTGATATCTGACTCGCTTACTTCAGCATTCTTATCCAAATAATCTGTCAAGCTAAGTATTCCTTCTCCTGCATCTACCGCATCGTTATTATTAGCATCAACATAATATACATTCCACATGCTTAAACCATCTTCAGGATCCACACCTGCATATTCTCTCATATAGTAATCATATACAGAGTGGCCTGTAGACCAACCGAAAGGTGTCTGTACATCAATAGCTTTAGGCTCTCCTGTAGAAGGATCAATTGGCATGCTGGTTAGTTCGTTTGTAAACATCTCGCCATTTACACTTAAATTAAGGCGATAGTCCTCAGTGCGTACAATATAGCCAGTTAAATCAAATTCTAACCCCCTGTTTTGCATGGTACCTGCATTTTGAGTAAGAATAGCATAACCTACTGAAGGGGCTTGACGTACGTCAAAAATTAAGTCATCTGTATTTTTAACATAGTAATCAATGCCACCGCTAAGGTAGTTACCTAAATCGAATTCAATACCTGTCTGGAACATTTTAGACGTTTCCCAGGTCAATTCCTGGTTTCCTTTTACATCAAAAGAAAATGCAGGGCTGTTGTTCAGGTTATCTACATTAAAGAGGTTATAGCCTGGGTAGTAGCCTACACCCGCCTGGTCTCCAATTAAACCATAGCTGGCTTTCAGTTTCAAAGAATTGAATACAGGCAGGTTATCCATAAAGCCTTCATTAGAGATAAGCCAGGCTGCACCAACAGAACCAAAAGTTCCCCACTTGTCGTTTCTAAATCTGGAAGAGCCATCTCTTCTGATCGTTGCAGAAAGGAAATAGGTATCGTCGAAATCGTAATTGGCCTGACCAAAATAACTTTCTAAGGCATATTCGTCAGAGTATGAATTTGAAGGGTTGGTTACAACTGCATTGCTTATATCCAACAAATCAGGATCTACCAGGTTATAACCAGAAGATATTAGTCTGTTGCGGGTCCATTGAGTAGCTTCATGCGCTGCCAAAAACTCCAGGTTATGCGTACCTATTGGCTTTTTGTATCTTACCAGGTTCAATAAGTTGTAATTGGTTACTTCATTTCTCTGAAGATAAATGCTACCATTTTGTGATGCCGAGCCTCCATAGTATTTATTTCCTCTGCTGATATACTGATCATGATAGTATTGAACACCTAATCTGTTTTCAAAGGTTAAGCCGTCTACTATGGTAAAGTCCATGTTTGCATTACCATTGAGTGAATTCCGCTTGTTTCTGCTGATGTCATAAGTTGCATCGGCAATAGCGTTTGTCAAAGATCCAAATCCACGAGCAAACTCTGTACCATAGTCAAACTGATTTCCTCCAAAAATTGGGTCCTCAACAAACTGACCTTCCGCATCTCTTCTGTACAATGGGTAAATAGCAGGGATGTTATCTACGAACCAGAATATGCTGCCGGAGTCTTCACTCTGTCCGTTGTTGTTGGTTTCTGTTCTTGCATAGTTAAAGTTAATTCCTGCGCTTAACCACTCTTTAATTTGTTGTTTCAAATTTAAGCGAGCCGATAAGCGTTGAAAATCAGAATTAATCAAATATCCCTGATCATCTAAAAAGCCGATTGAAGAATAGTAATTAGACTTTTCTGAGGCACCACCAAATTTAAGATTTACCTCTCTTCGTGAGAAGTCTGGAATCCATAATCTTCCCAGTCTTCCGGATCATATCTTCTGGCGACTCCATCTCTTACCATTCCTGTTTCAGGGTTAATAAGCTCTGCGCCATCCACATTCCAGAGGTTATATCCTGGATCAATACCTCTGTAGAAAACAAGTTTGTATTTGCATATGCAAGAGGGTCCTCAGCACCTGTAATTACACCTTCATTATATAAAGCCTCCCAGCTTAAACCAATATACTGTTCTGGTGAGTCAATAGTATTGTAACGCGGAAGAATAGCCCTGTTCGTACCAATGTTGGCATCCAGCTCAATAAAGCCGTCTTTACCCCGCCCACTTTTAGTTGTAATAACTACAACACCGTTGGCTCCTCTAGAACCATAAATAGCCGTTGCTGCAGCATCTTTTAAAACAGTGGTAGATGCAATATCGGCTGGGTTGATAGTATTCAATCCTCCATTAAATGGAACCCCATCCACTACATAAAGGGGATCTCTGTTACCATTTACCGAACCAATACCACGGATACGAATGGTGGCTACCGTACCAGGCTGACCGCTTGTATTGATTACACGCACACCGGCAACCTCACCTGCCAGTGCCTGTGATACGTTGGCTACGCTTTTTCTTTCCAGATCCGCACCATCTACAACTTTTGCAGAACCTGTAAACGATCGTTTCGTAGAAGATGAATAACCTGTTACCACAACCTCTTCCAGCTGCTTCACATCTTCTTCCATCGTTACATTAATAATAGATTGGCTGCCAATTTCAATTTCTTGTGGCGTGAAACCTACAAAAGAAAATACAAGTGTATTGTTTCCTTCAGGAACAGACAAGCGGTAGTTACCTTCAAAATCTGTTGTAACACCTGTTGAGGTGCCTTTTGCGCGTACAGCTACTCCAGGGAGGCCTTCGCCATCAACGGCGGAAGTAACCTTTCCTGAAACTGTTCGCTGTGCTAACGCCTCACTTAAGAGTGAAGCCATCAGCAGGAAGCTAATGAGTAAAATCCTCTTCATAATAACTGTTTAGGTTGGTTAATTGATAATTTTGAAATAATGACTTTTTCCAAAATCAATAATAGTACATTTTTAACAGAAATAAATGTTTTTATGGCATTTTTTTTCCTACCAAACCCTATATTATTTGTTACTTAGCGCTTCCTGCAAAATTCTCAGTAGCTTAAATTCAGACTTGTATCTCAAAAGAAACCTGAAATTGAAAAGCACCCCATTAACTCCTTTTCCAACAGAACAAAATTTTATTGATGTCTTCTTTCAACATTTGGCTTAGTGGAAATTCAAGCTTCTACATCTCCTCCTTATATTTTTTAACGTTAATATAAAATTTATCCAAAATGTAACGGTCTGTCCAAAGGAAGAGCGCGTATTTTCCTTCTTCTACATTCAGGCTTATATAATGGAGCCTGTGGAAAGCCCTTTCTGTTCAGGCAGAAGGAACAGTCCCCGAACCATTATCTGCTTCGCAGGGAATTAGAAATGATTGGCACAACATAAGGCACGTTCCTTTTTTTTAACTCAGCACTTAAATTAAGTCCCTGAACTTTTCTAAAAGCCTTTTTTTGTTTCCCCTACCTTGGCTGTAAAATAACCTTTGCAGGCAACAAAAAGCATATATCACTATAAAAGCTCTCTCCATTCAAAATTTTCTGCCAGTTACCCGCTGAAAAATCTGGCAAAAGATTAATATGATGTCCGACAGGGGCTTACAGTTGGTTCATTTGATTTCCTTACGCTCAGGCTAATTGTTCGTGTAAAAGCAGTTTGGATTTATTTGTTTGGCGACATTAAAATTTCCCAATCCACTTTTTCTTTTTCCCCTATAGAAAATTCTCTTTTCCTCCATCGCAGTTTATTCCCTGCCTCAATGGTCCGCTTTTCATCAGCATTCCCGTTTATGACAATGATTCTAACCATTTATTGTTGCTACCTTCCGGATATGTAAATTTTATTAAATAAGTGAATAAATAACGTTACCTTCGGCTACATTTTCAATTTTCTTCCTTTTTTCAAGTTGATTTATGTTATCTCCAAGAATGAATTTGGTCCTGCTCCTCTTGCTCGGTCCCCTTCTATGCCTAGCCTCCGCAAAAGACTCTTTCCAAAAGCCTCCCACCTACACCCTCTCCGGAAAAGTAATTAACTCAGCCGGTGAGCCTTTAGTTGGCGCTTATGTCTCTGTTAATTCCGGTAAGCAAATGGCAGTTACTAACCTGGATGGAAATTTCAGCCTCCGCTTAGAAGGTGGTACATACCTCCTCGAATGCAGCTACCTGAGTATGGAAAAGTATAGCAAGGAAATTGCCCTTAGCGAGAACATAAGCCTGTCTATTACCCTGGAGGCAGGCGATGTTAGCCTGGAAGAGGTGGTGGTAACTGCCAACCCTACCATGGATGTAAACTCTGTTACCATGGGCAGTTCTTTTCTGGATGTAAAAACGCTTAGAAAACTCCCTTCTTTCCTGGGAGAAGTGGATGTTATCCGTTCAATTACTACACTTCCGGGGGTGGTAAGTGCCGGCGAAGGCTCTTCAGGGTTTTATGTGCGGGGCGGAAGTGCCGACCAGAACTTAATTTTGCTGGATGGCGCACCGGTTTTCAACTCCGCCCACCTCTTTGGCTTTTTTTCTGTTTACAATCCGGATATATTAAGCGGTTACACCCTTCATAGAAGTGGCATTTCGGCTAAATACGGGAGCCGGATTTCTTCCATCCTGGATGTAAACATCAAAGATGGCAATAAAGATAAAATGTCTTATTACCTTGGCGTTTCTCCTGTTACTGCCAAGCTTGGCTTTGACGGCCCTATCGGCTCTAAAAGCAGCTTTTTACTTGCCGGTCGCGCAGCTTATCCCGATTACATCCTGAAACTCTTTCCGGATGAAGATATCAAAAACAGCTCAGGCTATTTTTATGATCTCAATCTCAAGTTCGACCACCAGTTTAATGCCAATAACAATATCAAGGTCTCTTCCTACTATAGCAAGGATGGCTTTAAGTTTCCGTATGATACGGTTTATAGCTGGTCGAATTTGCTTGGCAGCTTTAGCTGGAACCACATCTTTAATGCTGAACTGAGCAGCTCCCTTACGGCGGCCAAAAGTATTTACAACAACCAGGTAAAAGGCCTGGCAATCGGCGAGGAGTTTAACCTTACCTCAGGAATTGACTACAGCAGCCTGCGGGCCGATTTAAATTACCTGGGCTTTGCCGAACAAATTGTAGATTTTGGGGCCGGCATGGTAGATTATAAAATACAGCCCGGCATAATGGAGGTGTCAGGAACCTCCAGCTTTAACCCTGTTGAGCTGCAGAAAGACAATGGAACCGAATACTTTGCTTATGTAAATGACGAAATAACCCCAAACAAAAAAGTATCTTTTGCCCTGGGGCTCCGCTATTCCTATTTCGTTAAAAAAGGACCCGCCGATGTGTTCCATTACCAGGAAGGAAAACCAAGGAGCGAATTGTCCATAACAGATACGCTGCATTTTGCTGCCGGAAAGCCCGTACAGTCTTACCATGGCCTGGAACCAAGGGCTTCCATAAAATATTCTCTCAATGGCAGCAGCTCCTTAAAGGCAGGCTATAGCCGCACCAGGCAGTACATTCAACTAATATCGAATACGGCATCCATTACCCCGGTCGACGTATGGAAGCTCTCCAATAACTATATAAAGCCTCAGATTGCTGACCAGCTCTCGCTGGGCTACTTTATGGTAAAACCCGACAATGCGTATGAGTTCAGCTGGGAGATTTATTATAAATGGCTGCAAAACCAGCTCGACTATAAAGATGGAGCTATAATATTATTAAACCCCGTTCTCGAGGCCGACCTTCTATGGGGTAGTGGAAAAGCGTATGGTTCCGAATGGCTTATTAAAAAGAACGAAGGAAAAATGACTGGATGGGTTAGTTTAAGCTACTCCAGGTCATTTAGAACCATTGCCGGCTCCAGCAGAGAAGAAACCATTAACAGTGGCCGACAATACCCTTCAAACTACGATAAGCCTGTAAATTTGAACGTTTTTATGAATTACCAGCTTCCTTCACCAAAGTGGACCTTTTCTGCCAATTTTAATTACAGCACCGGGCGACCTATTACCGCTTCCGACTCCTGGTACCGTTACTTTGGAAAGGTATTTGCCAACTATACGGGGCGCAACCAGGAAAGAATGCCCGATTACCACCGGCTCGACCTGTCGCTGAATTATAATTCCAGCACAAATAGTAAGGTCCAAACCAGCTGGCACCTATCCGTTTATAATCTTTATTTCAGAAAAAATGCTTATTCCACCCTCTTCAGACATAGTTACGGAGCACCTCCGGGGGCCTATAAACTGGCCATTATCGGTATTCCTGTTCCTTCATTAAGTTTTAATATTAAATTTTAAGAAGCATGTTAAAAAGAATACTGCTCCTTTCGCTCATTTTTGCAGCAGGCTGTATAAGTCCCGTAGATTTCGACTTCAGCGGCCAAACCCAACACCTTGTTGTTGAGGCAAAGTTTAGCAATGCACCAGGCGTAAATTACGTAAAGCTAAGCAAGTCAAGGTCATACAACTACCCTTACAATATATTTGTCGAAAATGCCGAAGTGTCAATCCGCAGCCAGGAAGGCGAGGATTATACCTTTTACCATGAAGACAATGGCTACTACCTCCCTCCTGATGACGCCATTGCCACTATTGGCCATACTTATACCCTCCATATTACAACGGCCGAAGGAAAGGCTTACCAGTCGGAGCCTGTAATGCTCCGGCAACCTGTAGCCATCGATTCCATCTACTTTGAATTTGATGAAAGAATGGTAGCCGAAAAAGGAGATCGGAAACCAACTTTAAAACCGGGCTACAGGGTTTTAGTTAATTTTACCGACCCTGCAGGAAGAGGAAACTTCTACCGCTGGTCGTACCATAGCCAGTTCGAGGTCCATGCCCAACCCTGGGATCACTGGCTTTACGCCTGCCTGGGATGCCCCCGGCCCGACCCTTTGCCATGCTGCAAAATATGTTACATTGAAGAGGATGATGAACTTTTAACGGTGGCCAATGACCGCCTGTCAGATGGCAGAAAAGTTTATGGGCAGGAGGTTTTCTTTATACCTTTTGAAAAATACCTGAATCAAAAACACAAGCTTACCCTCTACCAATACTCCATAACAGAAGAAGCCTACAACTACTTTCAAAACCTCGAAGAGCAAAGCAAAAGTACCGGTTCTATTTTCGACCCTCCCCCCGCTGAAGTTAGGGGAAACCTCTATAGCCTTAGCGACCCAGAGGAGCCTGTTCTCGGCATTTTTGATGCTTCTGCTACCTCCACTAAACAGGTAACCTTAATAGGTCTGGAAATTCCTTACCATAAGCCGCGCTTCATTTATCCTGATGATTGCCGGGAACTGGAAAATTCCACAACGGAGATGCCCGATGGCTGGTAAGTAGTTTTGTTCCTGCACTGTAAATTGAAACTGAAGCCCGTTTACCAAACCTTTTAAAAGGTTTGGTAAACGGGCTTCAGCTTTTATCCACCTGTTTAAACAAAACCTATTTTTAAGAATAAAGAAGAGCCTGTTAGCTTTATTTGCTTGCAGGTACTTTTCATTTGCTCCTGTTTCAGAAAAAGCCTGCTGTAGTTGAAAGGGCACACTAAAGTCCCACCACATCCGCCCTTATAAACATCCATACCATCCCCTCCACTACTCCTAAGCCATTGCAAGCCATTGTGGAGGGAACAGAACGAATACCAAATAACATGAAGAGAACTCAACAATAGCACAGGATGGCAGGCGCTGCATTCGCCGCGCCTGATACCACGATAGAAGAAACCTGCTATTGAAGGAGCTTTGATTGATATGATATAACCATATAAAACAGCAAAAAAAAGAGGCTGATTTAAAAGGTTAACATTGCACATTAGCAACAAATTAAATTCTGAACGATATTATGGGGATACAAATTCTCAAAACTTATATACAACAATTGCCCTGTGAGGAAAATTAGTTGGCAATAAAAAAGAGGCTGCCTCATTTGAGACAGCCTCTTTTTATATAAGCACTTAACTATTACTCTACATCCCAGAAAAGATTGGTAGTTTTTAGGTCTCCACCAATTCTGCTGGCTGCAGTTTCATAATTTGCTGTGTTCAGGTTTTGCTCACCTACAGGGTAAGTAAAGCGCGTTGGAATATCCGCATACGTAAGGTCCTCAGGAACATTAAAGATTGGGTAATCCAGGCGTCTCCACTGGGTCCAGGCTTCAAGTCCGCGGTTATACAGGGCAATGTATGCCTGCGTACCAATCAGCTGCTGCGCTTCTTCAGACCAGCTGCTGGCTGTATAAGCCACTTCAGGCTGCTCGAGGTAAGCCTCAGCTTCTTCTTCTGAATCGCCATACTGCAGGAACGATTCCGTTACACCTGCCTCATAATAAGTAGCGGCATCGCCACTAATCCATCCTCTGGCAGCCGCTTCGGCTAAGTAGAAGTTGATTTCCGCAGCACTCATGAGCATACCAGGATAGGTTTGTTCCGTTAAAGCAGGAGCAATGTGCGATACACTTGCAAAGCTGGTACCGGAAGCATATTCATCACCCAGGTACTCGCCATCGAGCAGGGTAAAATAATCGTCACGACGAGGATCTTCCAGCTCATTCATCAGGTCGACAATTGTATTGGCAGGTACGAAGTCATTACGCCCGCTCTGCACTACATCAACCCAAACCGGGTTGGTATGTGGTGGAGAAGCTACATATCCAAACTCTGCGTTAAAAGAGTTGTCGGTAATAAGCATGCTCATGTCAATGGATGAAACAACGCTCTGTGCTGTAGTAGGGTCAGAATCTGCCACCAGCATGCCCAGTCTAAGCTTAAGCGAGTTGGCAAAACGCAACCACATTTCGTTGTCGCCGCCATACAGCAGGTCAGCAGAAGCCAGCGGTGCAACCCCTGCATTGGCTTCTAAAACAGCAATGTCTGCATTCAGCCTGTCAATCAGGTCGGCATGAATTTCCGGTGCAGGCGTATAAGCAGGCAGCAGGTTTTCAATATCCAATCCGCTCTGGTAAGGCACATCGCCAAAGATCTCCAGCAGCGTTCCCCAGCTGTACACCGCCATAATATCGATTACAGCTCTGTCAGTTACTCTTTGCTCCTCAGTAATAAAAAGCGGGTCAACTTCCTGCGCCAGGTTATCTGCTTCGCGCAGGTCCCTGAGCACGTCGGTATACATCTCGTCCCAGAAGTTATCCGGAATACTACGGGTAGTAAGGTTGTAGTTACTCTCGTCGGTATAGGTTACCTGTGTCCATTGCTGGGCATACAGCCTAAACACGTTGGTGTTAACGTTGGTACTGGTTAAAACATCAGCCAGCGACACCTGTGCGTTCGAGAACAGGGCGGTATATGGCGCATTTCCGGTTGCTTTTGGGTTTTCGTTGAGGTCGGTTAAATCACCACAAGCTGCCAAACCCAAGGCCAAAAAGCATGATACTATTATTTTTTTCATATTGTTGCTAATTAAAATTGCAGTTTAATGTTAAAACCATAGTTCTTAACGGTTGGGTAAACACCACTTTGGTATCCCTGGATGTTACCAGCACTTAAGCCTGCTTCAGGATCAGCATATGGAAGGTTTTTGTGGATAATCCACAGGTTATTTCCGATTAAAGAAACAGACGCTCCTTTAATACCACCGATTCTTCCAATTAGTTCGCTTGGCAGAGAATAGGTTAAGGCTAAAGAACGAAGTTTTACATAACTTGCATCATAAACAAACTGAGAATTCGGGCCTCTTGCATAACCAAATGGGTTTGCATAAGTAGTGGCACTAGCTCTTACTGTGTTTGGTTCACCATCTTCGTTTACACCTTCCAGCAACACTCCTCCTGAATCATCGCCTTAAGTAACAGGGTCACGAACAGGGTTGCCCAGCTCATTTAAACCAGCAGTTTCAGGATACAGACCAGTTGCCATACCATAGTAAAGGTCCAGTGAGAATACGTCTCCACCTTTCTGAACATCAATCAGGAAGTCAAGTGCCAGATTTTTGTACTTCAAGGTGTTAGAGATACCACCTGTCCAGTCTGGGTTAATATTACCAATAATTTCATTAGAGGTAGTTGTACTCAGGTAGTAGCCGTTTGAACCCACAATGCGCTGGCCGTTGTCGTTGTAAACATAATCGGTACCGCGGATGGTTCCGTAAGGCTCCCCAAGCGCAGCATTGATCGAGATACCTCCCTGAGGGGAAGTAAGCAACAGGTTCTTAATTTCATTCCCCTGCTCATCGGTATAAATTTTCTCAACCACGTTGCGGTTTCTTGACCAGTTCAGGTTAGCGGTCCAGCTAAAATTATCGGTACGAACTGGCGTAGCAAAGAACTGCAGCTCCACGCCTTTGTTTACTACGCTACCAGCGTTAATGTAACGGAAATAGTTACCAGTGGCTGAAGAAACTGGCAGCGGGAAAATCTGGTCTACTGAATTAGCATTGTAGTAAGAGGCATCCAGTCCCAGGCGACCATCGAAGAAAGAGGTTTCTACCCCAACTTCCCAGCTCTTGGTACGTTCCGGCTTTAGGTTCTCGTTATACTTAGAGTTTGGCAGCGTTGCCAGTGGCGTTCCGCTGAAAGGAGTATTCAAAGTATAAGTATCGTAAAGGGCGAAGGCGGGAGCAGCGCTACCTACTTCGGCATAGTTGGCACGCAGTTTACCATACGTAAAGAACTCGCTTACTTCAAACAGCTCAGAGAATACAAAGCTACCGGAAACAGAAGGATAGTAAAATACATTTTCTCCCTCGCGAAGTGTAGAAGCTTCGTCACGACGAATCGCACCTTCAAGGAAGAAGGTTTCATTGAAGCCTACGGTTGCGTTAGCAAAAACACCTACTATTTTTACAATTTCGTCTGTTTCTGTAGGAGCCACAATTGGGTTGGCAGAGTTGCTAAGTGCATACAGGTTGGCCACCTGCAGACCACCATTGGTGGATGCTCTGATAGACTCTACTCTTGTGGTTCTGATGTTGGTACCAATCAAACCATTGAGGCTAACAGTTTCGCCAACATTGGTATTGAAGTTACCCATCAGGTCGTAATTGGTTTCAGCAAAATTTCTGTTGAAACGGCTGTATTCCGGAACATCGGCACTACCTACAGCAATACGCTCTTCCTGAATTTCGCTGTAAGAGTCAAGCGAGGCACGACCTAAAATATTGAACCAGTCGGTTACATCATAGGTTAACTGCACCTTACCAAAATAGCGGTTACGCTCGTCGTTCTGGAAGTTTTCGTAACGGGTCCAGTAAACGTTGTCTGAGTAGATAGGGTTCAGCACAGAAGGGTCTGTCCAGTTCCAGGTAATGTTCTGGCGGTTACGGAAATATGCCGCGCGCTGGTCTTCAATATCTACGTTTGTTTGCCACCACTGGCGGAACTGCTGGTTAGGGTTACGGCTGTCGTACCCGGTACCATAACGGCCAAGGCCCACCTGGTTGGTGAAGTTAATAGAGGCATTAGCCTTTAATCCTTCAGCAATGGTATAGGCGGCGCCAAAGTTTATCATGTTCTTATCGAACTCACTGTTTGGCAGAATGCCTTCTTCATCATAACGGGTATAACCCAGTTTAAACGAGCCCTGCTCGTTACCTCCGTTAATAAATACGCTGTTGTTATAAGTCATTGACCTTTCGAAGTATTCAAGTGGCGTATTTTTAGCAGCCACCCATGGTCTTTTGGTCATGAAGTTCGGCGATGCCGGATCAAAAGCATCCCAGTGGTACACCATCAGGCTAGGATCGAAAGCGGCTCCGTAAGAAGCATCTTCAGAAAAAGGAACTACCAGTTCTTCTGCACCGTCTCCGTTTACATCTCTAGAAAGGAAATAGCCATTTTCTGACTCATAGTAAGGGCCATAGCCGGCGCCATACTCATCCTGGTATTCGGCATAAGTATCTTTATCGATTACGCCTGTGGTAATACCAGAGTTAATAGTAACACCTAATCCTTTGGCACCCTTTTTGGTAGTAATCATAATTACACCATTGGCTGCACGGGAACCATATAGTACAGTTGCCGCCGCACCCTTCAGTACGTTTACAGAAGCAATGTCATCCGGGTTAATGTCCATGGCAGCGTTACCATAATCGTAACCACCACGACCTGTTTGCTGATCTGTTGTGTTCGTGGTTGCGTTATCGATCGGCACACCGTCTACAACAAACAGGGCCTGGTTATTTCCGGTAAGGGAAGTGCTACCGCGAATTACCACGTTTGAGGAACCTCCCATTGTGTTGCTTTTCTTAACATTTAAGCCTGCAACCCTACCGGAAAGGTTATTTACAAAGTTGGCATCGCGCTGCTGGCTAATGGCCTCCCCTTCAACTGACTGGGCAGCATAAGAAAGCTCATTTTTAGAACGTTCGATACCCAGGGCAGTAACAACAACTTCTTCGAGTTGCTTTACATCTTCCGCTAATTCAACATTAATTACGGAGCGGTTACCGATTTCGATTTCCTGAGTGTTAAAACCTACAAATGAATATACCAAGGTGCTTACACCTTCAGGTACCTGGAGGTTGTAGTTACCTTCAAAGTCGGTGGTTACACCTGTTGATGTGCCTTTTGCGCGCACAGCTACCCCGGGAAGGCCTTGGCCATCCACACCGGAGATAACTTTACCTGAAACTGTTCGTTGTGCAAATGCTTCGCCTATCAGCGAGGCCATCAGCACAAAACTAATGAGTAGAATCCTCTTCATGTAATAAATTGTTTTGTTTAACAAATGATTCAAACACAATATAAAAAAGTTATAAACTCAATATTAATATATTTTTCAATAATAAAATAACCCATTCTGCATTATTTCATCCCTACCTTTATTTTATCCAACCAATTATTGTCTTTAGCAAGGTCTGAAACTAAATGTAAGTTTTTTTATAAGGGGGTAGTTTCGGCAAACTTTTTCTTTTCTCTCTCCTTCTTTCTTGTTCCCTTGCTGCTTTTGTTACTTCCCAAATCCTGCTCACCCTTCTCTTTGGCCGGCTCTTAAGCAGTAACAGCACAAAATTGGCCATTCATTACAAAGGCCCTCCTAAAAAGAATCTAGTATCCTGTTTTTAAAAATTATTTTGACCCATTCAGGCACCATTCAAAATAAAATAAAGCCATTTATAACAATTTACTTAGAAGAGGACACCCTGGATTTTAAATGGGTTGGAAAGGATTGTAATCTTTTTCATATTTTTTAATCTCCAGGAGCAAGCGCTAGCCTCCTTTTAATCAGCTCAAAACAACCTTAACCGCCTGATTATAAGCTTATATTTATGTACCGTTGCTTCTTAAAAAAAGGTGTATGACCGGAACACAGCAATCTATGAAACAAAAACCACCTCCGGTTAGCCGGCATGGCTTAAAAAAAAGAGCGGCATAGAAATTTTCTACGCCGCTTTATTGCATGGGTGAATTTACAATTTTATTCTCTGATCCTTCTATCCAGGAGAAAGGTAGAAAATAAATGAAGGTATAATTAAATTACTCCGGAGTTAAGGTAACAGTGCCGGTGTCACCAAATTCATTTTCCCATTCATAAGTAATCACACCTGTTTCCGGATTGTAAGTTCCTGAACCGGAAACAGCTCCCCCGAATCCATCTTCTCCACTGAATGAAATAGTATTACATACATCATTAAGTGTGGCCTCGGTTTCGAAGGTATACCCGTAGCAGGCGCCATACCATTCCTGATACACTCCTGCAGAGAAATCAGAAATAACATATTCACCAGCTCCACCCTCTGTAAGGGTAACGTCATAAGTCAGGTTTTCAACAGGGTTTGTTGGAGGACATGCGTCGGTTGAAAGACCTCCACTAACAGCCGAATAGGCTCCGGCAGGTATCGTAGAAGCACAGGCCACCGGTGCTGTAAAGGAATTCCCTGTTAAAAACTCCCTGCCATCAACTGCATAAATTCTAAAGGTATACAAAAAGTTATCACCAGCTTCCAGATCTTCCCTATTGAGGCCCGCAGCTGAAACAGCGTCCAGACCTTCAATTGAAAAATCTGCAGGAAAATCTGTAATAGTTTCTACTAATACCTGCTCTCCTCCATTGTATGCCTGGTAAACCTCCACCCTTTCCACCGGCACCTCGCCGTCGAGCCCCAATGAAAATCCTATCCGTGCATTTTCCAGATCAAGCACATTGAAGAAAGGATCAGTTATCTCGGTTACAACAGGAACTGTAGCTTCAGACTGGTTTTCATCATCAATAAGCTGCGGCCCTTCGGCTTCACATGCCATTACAAGCAGCGCAGCGAAACCGGCTAATATAAATTTATTAAAATATTTCATATACTTCTTGCTTTTTAGTTTGCATCCCACCACACAGGGTCATTTACAATAGTTACATTCCGGGTTGGTACGCCTGGTCCTGCCTCCAGATTTGCCCGGTTGAGGTCAATTTCCAGCTGTGGATAAGGAAGGCGAAGCGGAAGTTGGTTCTGGGTAAAGTTAACTACCGGAGCATCAAGATCAGGGAATCCTGTACGTCTCCAATCTACCCAGGCTTCGTATGGCATTGAGTACATGGCAATATACTTTTGCTCCATAATTCTTTGCAAAGTATTATTGTACTGCACTCCCGATTGTGAGATGTAGTCGCTAATAAGGTCCTCTGAAATTTCAGGAATTTCGACCCCGCTTACACTGTACTGTTCCCCGGCCGCTATCGAACTATGGAACTCCAGGCTTCCTTCAATTCCAGCTTCATATGCCTCTTCTGCAGGCCCTGCTTCACCATTCCTGTTTCGTATTTCTGCAATCAAGAATTGAGCTTCAGCATAAGAAGCAAGAACCACAGGTGCATCGGCAGCAGCAAGGCTCAAACCTACACGGGAGAAAAGGTTTCTACCACTATCATCCTGATCATTACCAGAAACGTTTCCTACAATCTCTCCCTGGAATCCCGCTCCATCATTCCTTACCGGTTCAAAATAATAAAGAAGCCGTGGGTCATCGAGTTCTACTAAGAGGTCTACAATGGTAGCTCCAACTGCATTATCTTCACGGCCACTTCTGTTATCAAAATTGTAGCGTGGGTTCCAGTTATCTGTGTTATTAAAGAAAGGCACCAAAGCATTGTCTTCATTGCTTTCTATTAATGCAGGATTTGTATTAAGGAATGCAAGAGCTGCGCCTGGCCGAACAAGACTTAAGTGATTTAAGGCCCTTAGTTTTAAAGTATTGGCATATCTTATCCACTGGTCGGTGTCTCCTCCATAAATCAGATCCGCTGAGCCTACATTGGTTTCTGTATCAGCCTGCAGGTCTGCAACAGCTTCGTCTAACATGGTTAGAATACCATCATAAACTACTTCCTGGTCATCATAAGCAGGTGTAATAAATTCCACCACATTGTTTGCCTCTGTAAAGGGTATATCACCATACAGGTCGGTAAGAATCATGTAGGCATTTGCTTTCAGCACTTTTGCCATTCCTGCATACGCTAACTGCTCTTCTTCTGTAGCAGTTACTATCAGCTGGTTTGCATTTTCAATTACACCAGCATACAATGAACTCCATGTACCATCACTGGAACTTGGGGCAAAGTTGATTTGGCTGTACTCCAGCGGCTGCCCTCGGTGGCCTGCATAGTATTGCATAAAAGAGCCGGTATACAAACTAACGTTTCCGTAGGCAGTGTATCCCAATTCAACCTGAATGGTAGGCAAAAGAGTCGCCCCCGGCACTGCTGTTAAAGAATTGGGCGATTCGTTAACATCAAAAAAATCTTCACATGCACTTAAACTGAATACAGTAAGCAGCATGAAGGCTATATATTTTATTCTATTTTTCATAAGGATTGGTTTTAAAACTGGATACGTACACTGGCGCCATAACTACGGGTAGATGGCAGGTCGAAGCGGGAAACACCCTGACCATTGCCGGTTCCAAAAGCACTTCCTTCCGGGTCTACGTCAGGCACATTTGTCCATAAAAACAGGTTGCGCCCTGTTAGTGTTACTGTAGCTCCTTTTACAAAAGAGGTACCAAAGACAGAGGCCGGTATACGGTAGCCAAGATTAATTTCACGAAGCTTCAGCCAGTTATTTTCATAAACGTTTGCTTCATTTATATTAGAAATCTGGTTCCAGTAAACTGCATCCTGGTAAATGGCTATATCGTTAGGCACATAATTAGGGCTTTCACTGGTTCCAATATTCTTCACTCCTTCAATTACTGTTGGAGTTTCTCTGTTTTCAGTAACCTCAGCGACCCCGTAAAACTGAAGCAATGAGGAGGTTCCGTTAAAAAGATACCCGCCTTTACGAAAATCAAAAAGGAAATCTAAGTAAGCTCCCCTGAACGAAAACTCATTTCGGAAGCCACCTGTAAAGTCTGGCTCCTGGTATCCAAGTGTTTCCGTACCACCAGACAAAGGAAATCCGTATGTACTGGAACTTGGGTTTGAGTCAATAATAATATTCCCATCAGGATCTTTCAGGAAACCAGTTCCGCGTATGGTTCCATACCGCTCCCCAACAGTGGCCTGGATGGAAGGATCGCCTGAAAAACCACCCAGATAAATCTGGTCTACTCCTTCCAGTATCTCCACTACTTCTGTTCTTACTCTGGTGAAGGTAAAGGTTGTGTTCCATCTAAAATCACCTGCCTGCACAGGAGTGCCATTAACTGCTAATTCAATACCTCTTGAATCCAGCCGCCCTGCATTCACAAGTGTATTGGTATAACCCGTTGTTGGGCTTACATCAACCGGGAAGATGAGGTTGGTTGAACGGGAATAAAAATAAGTACCATCTATTCCTATTCTTCCTTCAAAGAAGCGAAGGTCTAAACCCCCTTCATAAGAAACGATACTCTCAGGCTTTAAGTCCGGATTTCCCAGAACATCGTTTGCCTCATAGCCGGGAATTCCATTTAAAGGAAATACCACCCCGGAAGTAAATCCATCGCCAATGGCTGCAGAGCTGTACAATGGATTTAAGCTATAAACAGGAGCATCATTACCTACTTCAGCAGCACTTGCCCTTATTTTACCAAAGCTTAAGATATCGCTATCTATATTGAGCGCATCGGTAAATACAAAAGACATACTTGCTGAAGGATAAAAGAATGAACGGCTTTCTACCGGCAGTGTGGATGACCAGTCATTTCTGCCTGTTACAGTTAAAAACAAAACATTCTGAAAACTTAAATCCACGCTACCATACACACCCATTAGCCTTCTTTCTGAATCAAATTCGGTAGGAGCCCCTTTACTGGAAGCATTGTCTATGTTTTCAAAACCTGGAACTACAAAGTCTGTCCCTTCAGTGGTTTCTAAGGAATAGGTACGGCTATTGACGTTCCATCCTGCCAAAGCAGAAAGATTAAATGTTTCGCCTAACTGGTTGTTGTAACTTAAAATCAGGTCAGAGTTAATTTCCTGGCGATGCATATTATCGTACAATATATGGCCGGTTGCCCAGCTACCTGTTCCGACATTATGGAAAGTTTTTGTATTCTCTGCCATTACATCGGTACTTAATCGGTAATCAAGTTTAAGACCTTCTGTAATATCAAGCCCAAGGTTTAAAGCACCAATTACACGGTCGTTTTCATTATTAAAAAAGGTTTCATTCACTGTCCAGAATGGATTATCAAAAGAACCTCCCCGGAAGTTAATCTGGGTACCATCTTCTCTCTTGTAACCATAACCTGCTAAATCGTAGCTTACAGGGGCATGAAACAGAGGAAATATGGGGTTACTACCACTTTGACCCAGGAATGGCGTACGTCCTCCTGATTTTATATAGCTAAAATTAATACCGCTTCTGAATTTCCCAAACGTTCTATCTGCATTTATACGAGCAGAATAGCGATTGAAGTAATGATCCGGAATATAAGATTCCTGATTCTGGGCACCAACAGACAAGTAATAGTTAGAATTTTCACCACCACCAGCTATACTTAAATTATTAATTAAAGTTCCGCCTGTTTCGAAAAACTGATCTCGTGGGTCATAAACCCTTAATGGTACTGTATCACCTAAAACATTTACATGATCCTGGCCTTCAATACGAGGGCCAAACGACCGGGAGGTACCATTGGAATATACACCGCCTGAAGCTCCCTGTGCATAAGTAGTCTGGTACTCGGGCAAGCGGAGAGGTTCATCGAAAGTGTATGAGGAAGTAAAGTTAACATCCACTTGTCCTGCTTTGGCAGCACCACTTTTTGTTGTAATAACAATAGCACCATTCGCTGCACGTATGCCATATAAGGCGGCTGCCACCGGCCCTTTCAATACAGATATGGAGGCAATATCCTCCGGGTTAATATCTGCTGCGCGGTTTGGCAGCGCCACACCTGTTACGTTTGTAGATGTACCACTACCATCATTTTCGTTACTGATAATGATACCATCTACCACAAAGAGAGGTTGGTTATTTTGGGTTAATGATCTGGCCCCACGCAAAACAACACGAGAAGCCTGCCCAGGACCACCACCACTGGAGGTTATCTGAACACCTGCTACTCTACCGGAAAGTGCATTTACAACATTTGTAGACCTTGATTCGGCAATTTCCCGGCCATCTACTTCACCTACGGAGTAACCTAATGCCTTTTGTTCCCTTTCAACACCCAGGGCTGTTACAACCACTTCCTCCAGCTGCTTTATATCCTCAGTTAATTGAACATCAATAACGGAGCGGTTACCAATAGCTTCTTCGACTGTTTCATATCCAACAAAGGAAAAAACAAGCATATTACCTCCTTCCGGAACTTCTAAACGGTAACTTCCATCAAAGTCGGTGTTCACTCCTGTAGATGTTCCTTTAACCCTTACAGTTACCCCAGGTACCCCTTCGCCATCTGCAGTCGAAGTTACGGTCCCGCTAACTGTTCGTTGTGCCCATGCATCGCTTATCAGCGCCGACATTAGCATAAAAATGATAAGTAGAAGTCTCCTCATGACAAAAAAAATTTTAGTTAAAAAAAATAGCTAAAAAGTACATGGAGATCTAAACACAAAAAATTTGTATTAATTTTCGCAGTAAATACAAATAATAATTCTCCAAAATGAGGACACACACTTTTCTTAATTGGTTTGAATGGAATCAACCAATTTTTATTCTGAAAAAGCAGAAAATGCAATTTCTTTGATTTCTGGAATTCTGAGGGGGTTTAGCAATAAAAAAATTACCTGATTTTAAATTCAATCCGGCGGTTTTGCTGGCGGTTAGCCTCCGAATTGTTCGGGACGATGGGTTGTGTTTGGCCATAGCCTTTGGCCTGCAGGCGGTTTGGGGAAATGCCTGCATTGCGCAGATACTCATACACGGCCTGTGCCCGTTTTTGCGATAGCTGAAGATTATAGGCAGGGTTGCCTACATCATCTGTATGGCCGGCAATTTCTATGCGCACCTCCGGGTTTTCTTTTAAAAACTGAACCACCCGCTCCAGCTCTGTTCCGGACTTTTGCTGTAGCTCATACTGGTCGGTATCAAAAAATATATTGTTAAGCGTGGTTACTACGCCTGCTTTTATAGGCTCCAGGTACACATCAATTGTAATGGGCTCCAGCGTATTGTTCTTCCCGTAATTGAAGGCAAGGCTTTTAAAGAGGTACCCGCGCTTATTTACATACAGGGCATATTCCGAACCCTCTGTCAGCACAATAAAATAGGTTCCGTTCACTGAGTCGGAGGTAACATCATTTACTATGCGGTTTTCAACAATATCGAAAAGGGTAACACTGGCCCCGATTGGCTCCCTGCTTTGAGCATCATACACTTTGCCACTTACATAATTGCTTCTGTTCCTTACCCTGGCCGCCTCCGGAATATCGAATTGTAGAGCAGGCTGCGCCCGCCTTCCCTATTCCTTCGCTCTTCGTAAGCGTAATACCCTTCACGACCATCGGCAGTAACAAACAGCGACACCTGGTCTTCGTGGGTATTTATGGGGTAGCCCAGGTTGCGCGGCTCCTGCCAGCTTCCTCCCTGCCCTAATTGCTCAGAAACAAACAAATCGTAGCCTCCCATGCCCGTATGTCCGTTCGAGGCAAAGTAAAGACTTTGGCCATTGGCATGAATAAAAGGAGAAATTTCATCGAAAGAGGTATTAATACGCGCGCCCAGGTTTTCCGGCTCACTCCATTCCCCTTCTCTATTACGCGTACTTACAAAAATATCGTTTCCGCCTCTGCCTCCTGGCCGGTTGGATACAAAATAGAGGGTTCGGCCGTCGGCAGAGAGGGCTGGCTGCGATTCCCAGGAGCGGGAATTTATCGCAGGCCCCAGGTTTAGCGGTTTACTCCACTCCTCACCTGTTTTTTAACTAATATACAAATCGCAGCTACCGAAGCCCTGTCTTCCTTTGCAGGAGGTAAAGATGAGGGTACGACCGTCGGCAGAAATCGTGCTGGTGCCTTCGTTGTTCGATGTATTTATGTCCGTCGGAGATGGACTCTGCCGGCTCCAGTTTCCCTGCGCATCGCGGCGGGAAATTATCAGGTCTTCGTCGTGCTGAGGTCCGTTGCTGATGCGGCGGGTAAAGATAAGGTTTTGCTGGTCGACGGTTAAAACCGGAAAATACTGAAATCATGGGCATTTACTGTTTCCGGTAAAGGTTCCGGTTTAAATGGAAGTGGGTTTTTAAGCTGATCTATGGCAAAATAGCATCTTTTACAATATTTGTCCGCAATGTTTAGAAGGGCTTTTGCCTGGGGTTTAAGGCCAGAAAAGCCTGCATTTTCGCTTTTGCCTGCTTCATAACGCCCCAGCTGCCAGTACAGCTCTCCCAAAGAAAAAATAGCCTGGCCGCTTTGGTTCTTCTCCGCCAGTTAGTTTATCGGCCTGCTCCAGGTGGTGCAGGGCTTTATCAAAGCGCCCACTGTCCGGTAAATGGTGCCCAGGCGAAGTGCGCTTCTATAAATTCGGGTGCTTTATCGATGGCCTCCTGCAAGAGCTGTATGGCCTGCCCGTACTGCCGGCGAATAAAATAGTTTTCTGACTCCTGGTAATAGCGAATGGCTTTTTTGTTTTTTACTGAATAGGAAGGCGGAGCGCCTGGATTGCCCAAAGCTACCGTACTCAATTGCAAAATCAGCAGGAGAAACAAAAAAGCTTTTTTCGACATCGGATTAAGGGATGTTCATGAATTTATGCACCTGCAGCGAAACGCGCCACTTCGGATGGTTCTTAATATACTCAATTATTTCGGGCACCATCTATCTCTCCTATCCCATTCAGGCTGCAGGTACAGGCTGCAGTCGGGCGACACCCTGGCGGCATGTTCCTCGGCCCAGGCAAAGTCGCTTTTATTGTAAATAATTACACTTTCAGCTCATTTGCCCTGATCGTAAATTTCAGGCATAGGTGCTTTAAACTTTTTAGGCGAAAAGCATATCCAGTCCCACTGCCCGCTTAAAGGGTGGGCGCCGGAGGTTTCGATATTGGTTTCGAAGCCTGCTGCATGTAGTACACGGGTAAGCTCATCGAGATTATACATGAGCGGCTCTCCCCCGGTTACTACCGCCAGGCGGCCAGGATACTTAGCTGCTTCATGCACCATTTCGGTAATGGCTACCTGCGGGTGGGCATCGGCATCCCAGGATTCTTTAACGTCGCACCACACGCAGCCCACATCACATCCGCCCAGGCGAATAAAATAAGCCGCCCGCCCCTGGTGGGCGCCTTCTCCCTGCAGCGTATAAAAAGCCTCCATAAGCGGGAGGACTCCTTCTTTTATAGTTACAATTTGTTGTTCTTTGTCTTTTGTCATTCTATTCTTTATAAATAGCCTTTTGTGAGGCTAAATAAGTATTCTTTAATAAGGAGGCAATCGTCATAGGACCAACCCCCCCGGCACCGGGGTAATATAACCGGCTTTTTTCTGCACACTCTCAAAATCCACATCGCCCTTCAAGGCATACCCGCTTTTTTTGCTGAATCGGCCACCCGGGTAATACCTACATCAATCACCACAGCGCCTTCTTTCACCATATCTCCTTTTATCATGCCCGGAATCCCGTGGCCACGATTAGAATATCGGCCTGACGGGTATAATTTGCAGGTCTTTGGTATGCCTGTGGCAAATCGTTACGGTTGCGTCGCCCGGATAAGAGGCCCGGCTCAGCAATATGCTTACAGGAGTACCTACAATCTGGCTTCGGCCCACCACCACCACATGGGCTCCGCGGGTTTCAATTTTATAGCCGCTTATCATTTCCACTATCCCGTCGGGGGTTGCCGGCACGTAAGCAGGAAGGTTCGGCCGCCATGCGCCCAAAATTTATCGGGTGAAAGCCATCTACATCCTTCTTCGGGCTAATCTGCTCAATCACCTTTTCCATATCGATATGCTTCGGCAGGGGCAGCTGCACGATAAAGCCGTCAATATCATCATTGGCATTAAGCTGATCCACTACGGACAACAACTCTCCTTCTGAAATAGTGTCATCGTAGCGCAGGAGAGTAGATTGAAACCCTACCCGCTCACAGGCCTTCACCTTATGGCTTACATAGGTTTCGCTGGCCCCGTCGCTGCCGACCAGTACCGCTGCCAGGTGTGGCACCTTCTTCCCTTTTCCTTTAATTTGCTGTACCTTCAGCGTTATTTCATCCTGAATATGCTGGCTTAGCTCTTTTCCGTGGAGCAGTGTTGCTTGCTTGATCATATGTTAATGTACTAATGTGATGTGCTAATGTATTGATGCGTTTATGGGTATGGGGTTTGAGGTTTGGGGCATGAGGTTTGAGGTTATCTCCGCGTAAGCTACTCTTATCTCATATCTCATGTCTCACGTCTCACGTCTCATGTCTTGAATTTCCTGGCTCTTGTCTCCTGCAAAAAAACACAGCTTCAACCTTTATAGCTGAAGCTGTTTCTGTTTTTTCTGTTAGTCCAGTTTAAGCACGGCCATGAAGGCTTCCTGCGGAATTTCCACATTGCCTACCTGGCGCATGCGCTTTTTACCTTTTTTCTGCTTTTCCAGCAGTTTTCGTTTACGGGATAATATCACCACCGTAACATTTTGCCAATACGTTTTTACGCATGGCTTTTACGGTTTCGCGGGAAATAACTTTGGTGCCAATGGCTGCCTGAATGGCAATTTCAAACATCTGCCGCGGCAGCAGCTCGCTCAGCTTTTCACACAGTCTTTTTCCCCATTCGTAGGCTTTGTCGCGGTGCACGATGGCCGAGAGGGCATCCACTTTCTCGCCATTCAGCATGATATCCAGCTTCACCATGTTGGATTCCCGAAAGCCAATCAGTTCATAGTCGAGGGAAGCATAACCGCGGGTAATGGTTTTAAGCTTATCGAAAAAGTCGAATACGATTTCAGACAAGCGGCAGCTCAAAAGTCAGCTCTACCCGGTCGGAGGTCAGGTACATCTGGTTTTTAATGATCCCGCGCTTATCCATACACAGCGTCATAATGGGCCCAATGTAGTCGGACTTGGAAATTATCTGGGCACGGATAAACGGCTCCTCGATATGGGAGATAGTATTTGGCTCCGGCATTTCGGATGGTGCATTTACTTTTGTAATTCTGCCATCTTTTTCGAATAGGCATGGAACTGCACCGAAGGCACGGTGGTAATCACCGTCATGTCGAACTCCCGCTCCAGGCGCTCCTGCACAATCTCCATGTGCAGCATGCCCAGGAAGCCGCAACGGAAACCAAAGCCCAGGGCGGCCGAAGTTTCGGGCTCCCACACCAGCGAAGCATCGTTCAGCTGCAGCTTTTCCATGGAAGCCCGCAGTTCTTCGTATTCCGTGGTTTCTACCGGATAAATACCGGCAAATACCATCGGCTTTACATCTTCAAAACCCTTCACCGCGTTTTTGGCAGGCCGGTCGACATGGGTAATGGTATCCCCTACTTTTACTTCTTTGGCTACTTTTATGCCGGAAATCAGGTAGCCCACATCGCCGGCTCTAATCGTCCTCTCTTGGCTGCTGCTTCAAGCTTCAAGGTTCCAATTTCGTCGGCATCGTATTCTTGGCCGGTATTCACGAATTTTACTTTATCGCCTTTTCGGATGGTGCCGTTAAAAACCCGGAAAATAACTTCAATCCCGCGGTAGGAATTAAAAACCGAGTCAAAAATCATGGCCTGCAGGGGCGCTCCGGATCTCCCTTGGGTGCAGGAATGCGGTCCACTATGGCATCGAGAATTTCCTTAATGCCAATCCCTTCTTTGCCGCTGGCCAGAATGATATCGTCCCGTATCGCAACCCATCAGCTCCACGATCTGATCTTTCATTTCTTCGGGCATGGCACCGGGCAGGTCGATTTTATTGAGCACCGGAATAATTTCCAGGTCATGCTCCAGGGCCAGGTACAGGTTCGAGATAGTCTGCGCCTCAATACCCTGCGAAGCATCCACGATCAGCAACGCCCCTTCGCAGGCAGCAATGGAGCGGGATACTTCATAGGAAAAATCTACGTGACCGGGAGTATCAATCAGGTTCAGCATGTATTCCTCGCCATCCTTCTGATAGTTCATCTGGATGGCATGGCTCTTAATGGTTATGCCACGCTCGCGCTCCAGGTCCATATTATCCAGCAGCTGTTGCTTCATTTCCCGCTCGGTTACCGTTTGGGTAAATTCAAGCAAACGGTCGGCCAGGGTGCTCTTACCGTGGTCAATATGGGCAATGATGCAGAAATTCCGTATATTCTTCATAGGTATAAATGAAACACAAAAGTAGTAAATTGTAAGGAATCTGCATAACTGCCTTTCCATTATAAGGTTTTATTTCCTTCTGAGGCTGCCAATTACTGCCTGTACAGGCCCGCTTACCTCTTTCTGGTGCTTGTTGTTTTGTTTCCCTTTAATAATGATATTTGCAATATCAACAACACCCTCTGCCAAATGGTACTTGCTGACAAAAAAAAGAAGGAAAACATTTCGGAGTACATTGTGCATATGTACCAGACCGAAGACCTCATTAGGGTCTATAATTTTAATATGGATGATATTCGGGAGTATGTCATTAAGCATATTAAAAACGCCGACCAGGAAGAGCTGTTTAAATGGTATTCCGGCATAGCTGAACAAATGAAGGCCGAAGGAATAGAGGAGCGGGGACACTTACAGGCTACGCAGGAAATTGTAAAGCAAATGAACAACCTGCACCAGCACCTGCTAAAGGCCGACCAGCAATACCGGCAGGTTTATTCCAGCACGGCGGTCCATATCCACAGAAGCATAGAGCAGTCGAATGGGGCGGTAAAAGAACCTATACAAGCCGCCCTCAACGGGGTATACGGGTATTTGCTCCTCAGGATGAACGGGAAGAAACTTGATGAAAGCCTGATGCCTGCCCTGAATGCTTTCGGCGATTTACTGAGCTATATTAGCTACCGCTGGCGGGAAAACTAAACGCATGCAGCCACTGAGCCTTATTTTAGTCGGCCTTGGCTTTTGCAGCCTTTTGGCGGGCGGGTTCTTTGCGGGCCTTTCCCGCCTAAAGGGAAAGGCAAGTGAGGCGCTGCCGGGGCATAGTAAGTAAAATCAAAAAAGTCAGCGGCACCTGCACGCTTACCGTTAGCTTCAGCACACCCGATGGCGGCCTGTTTAACTATCCTTCAGAGGCGGAGCCGGCCAGTGGCTGGTACGAAGGCATGCCTATGCTTGTGCAGTTCCAATATGCAAAAAAAGAAGTGCAGGTCCTTCGTGTGCAAACCTACCTGGATGCCTATGGCAAAGCCTTTGCGGCTCTTGTGGCTGGCATTTTACTAATTGTTTGCGGAGGCGTTTTACTTTAGGGTAATCCGGGCCAGAAATTGCTCATAACGATTGGTATACAGCACCTGTAGTTTAAGGCCCAGGGCATCGCAATGCACGGCAAGGGTATTGGCATCGACATACAGCCAGTTAAACCACTCCCCCTCTACCCCCTCGTATTCATAACAGTACTGAATTTCGCCATAATAATCCTCTTCCGGCAGGCCTGTAGCTGCATAGAGATAGGTAATATCGCTGCTGTCGCAGAGTATTTGCCCACCCGGCTGCAACAGCTCTTTGAGGCGCATTAAAAAGGGAGAAAGCTTACGCAGCCGGCCTGCCAGCCCCAGCCCATTCATCATAAGCAGAACAGTGTCGAACTTTTCTTCTTTATATTGCCAGATATCTCCCTGTATTACTTCCTGCACGCCCCGCTGGCGTAAAATATGACAGCTTAAAGGAGAATACTCCAGCGCTTTTACCTGCAGGCCTTCCTGCTGCAGTTCCAGCGCAAAGCTACCAGCCCCAGCCCTACATCCAGTACTTTCCCCCTACAATTGCGCAGCGCCAGGCGCTCCAGCTTACTAAAATCGGGGCGGTCGCGAAAAAAAACTTCCACGGGCATTTCTTCCACCACTCCATAGCTGGTATGCAGAATTAAATGCACTTCTTCTTTGCCTAAAAAATAGTCAAGCAGGGCCTTGCCCTGGATATCCGGCTTATCCATGGCTTTAGCTTGAATGGTCAGCCACCACTACCCACTGCCCGTCCTTCTTCTCCCACAACAGGGAAAAGTAGCCAGCAAGGTCGCCGGCTGATTTAGCTCTTTTTAAATGCCAGCGGCCAACGACAAAGTAAGCCTGCGCACCCGGCAGCGGTCTGAGCTGATTGCCGAAAAGCTCAATTGCCCCATGGCACGGGCATCCGGATAGTTTTTGCGGTAGTTATCAAGCGTTTGCTGCCAGCCATAAGTAAGACCGCTTTTCCCGATAAACAGGAGCGAGTCCGACTGCCAGTAGCCTTGCATATATTCATTTAAATCACCCCGATTCCAGGCGCGGGTTTGTGCTTCCAGGGTCTGGATAATCTGTTGCTCCGCCGGCTCCTGCGCCCAAACGCTCAAAGTAAGCAGACTGAAAAATAAAGCAAGACAATACTTCATAAAGAAATTTTATTGCAACATACACGAAAACCCTTAAACCTGCTAATTTCATCTGCATTGCAAAGCAACAGAATGGAAACCGCACATAATTAATTTGAAAAAAAATGGGCAGGGCACGCTCTTTATCTATTTCAGATACATATAAGGTTCCAGATTTTTGATTTCCCTGCCTTATTCTGCCTATCCGATTCCACACTTTTGCTGTTTATTTATTCCACATACTGTAGACCTATTCCACAACTGTAATCCGGGTAAAAATTCCAAATACAGCCTAAAACCACTCAGAGCCCCTTTATGTAATGTTTTTCAATTTTTGGCACGGTTATTTGATATATCCTTGCAGAGATGATAATTGTAAACTTTAATTTTAAATTGAAAAAGAAGATGAAAAAAATATTTTTAACATTCGCAGTATTTGGTTTAGGAGCAACAGCAGCATTCGCACAAACAACTCCAGAGGTTGAAACCGAACAGCCACAAACTGAACTCCAGGTTGAAAAACTGTCGAACGCAGCTGAAATGGAAGGTAAGAAAGAGATTGAAATGAGCGAATTACCTGCAGCCGTACAGGAAGCATTCCAGAACAGCGAGTTTAAGGATTGGGAAGTGGCTGCTATTTATGAAGTAGAAGCTGCTCAGGAAGAAAATATTCAACTGAGCAACACTGCGGAAGAAAACGCTGCCAGCGAAGGGGTAACCTATGAAATCAGCCTTATCAGCAATGATATGCAGGATGAAATCGAGGATTCGGAAGAAGCAATTGCTGAAGAGCAGGAAGAAGCTGTTGAAGAAAATGTAGAAGCAACAACTGCAACTGTTGAAGTTAAAGTACCTGCCATCCTGTTACAGTATGATACAGAAGGTAAATTACTTAAGCAGGAAGAGCAAAAAAGCGACAACGGCTTAGAAGAAGTTGAAAATGAGCAGAAATAATAGCTGCCAACTAATAAACTGAATTCATACTTGAGGATACAGCATCCTATTTTTACAAGTTCAATAATTTTTTTATCCATACCAAGTTTGACCAAAAGAAGGGGAGCAGAAATTTCTGCTCCCCTTTTTATATAGCTATAAACGGTACAACATCATCACTTCTTCCAGCTTTAAGCCATGACTGTAGCGTACCCGCTGTTGCCCGTCGCGACGAAAACCGGAGGCAAGGTAAAACTTCTGGGCACGTTGGTTGTCACTTATAACCCACAAAACAACCTCCTTAACCCCATCGGCCAGCAGTAACAAGAGCAGCGACTTCATGGCGGCAGTTGAGCCCCCTCCTCCCCAGTAAGATGGAAGGAGGTAAAAGTGGGTTATCTCTACCAGGCCTTTTACGCCCGGAATAAATGAAAGAAAACCGGCCTTTTTCCCATCCAGTAGAATCCATCTTATTTCTCTTCCTCCGTCGGCAGTACGGCCTTTCCAGTCCTTTTCAAACTCATCTGCCTGAAGCCGCTGAAGCTCTTCTTCAGAGAAAACAGAGAGGTACGCCTGCTTCCAGACCTCCAGGTGCATGGCTGCCAGTTCCTGTAAACAGGAAGGCTCCACTTCTTTAAGTACTATATCGGAAACCAGTGACTTATTCATACATCATTTCAAACACACTGCGATAAGCACCTTCTTCCTGAACATAGTCCAGTAGCTGATGGTAAAACGCATTATTACCTAAAGTTGCGGTGTCGCCGAACATAACAAGCTTTTTACGGGCCCGGGTCATGGCCACATTCATTCGCCGCTCATCTGCCAGAAAGCCTATTTCTCCTTCGTCGTTGCTCCGTACCAGGCTGATGTAAATGACATCCCGCTCCTGCCCCTGAAAGGCATCCACGGTATTGATATCGACCTGATCTTTGATGGGCTTCAATAGCTCGACTTTCGTCGAAAAGGGCCTGAATGGTTTTTACCTGGGCCTTATAAGGGGAAATGATTCCTATTTGCAGCCCCTGCTCCAAAATGGCCGTTATGCCTACCCGCTCAAGCAGTCCCGCAAAATGTTTCATAAGCATATGCGCTTCTTCCTGGTTGAACGTACTCCTGCTTTCCGGATCTTTTTGCTCCACAAAGCCACTGCCGGCCGTATCGATAAATTCGAGGGGTTGCTCATCGGGCAGTAAGCGGGCCTCTTTTACGGTAGCGTGGGCCTGCAGGCGGTTGTCATAAAACTTTCGGCTGCTGAACTGCATTATTTGCTGGTGCATGCGGTACTGCACCTCCAACATGCGAGCGGGGGGCGTTCCTGCGGCAGGCGTTCCTGCGGCAGGCGACCCTGCTCCTTCTGTTCGGGTAATGCATTTTTCAAAGAGGGTTTCTGCAAGCCCCTCCCTTGCGGCCTCAAAGCTTTTAATAGTCGGGGGTAGCTGGCAATGGTCTCCGGCAAAAATGACCCTTCCGGCCTTTAAAATTGGAATCCAGCAGGCAGGCTCAAGGGCCTGGGCCGCCTCATCGATAAAAACAGTTTTAAACTGCATATCGGCCAACACAGGATGCCCCTTGGCCCCCACCAGGGTGGCCACAAAAACCTGGGTTTTATCGAAAATGTCGTACGTTATGTAGTATTCAAGTTGCTCTGCCTGGTCTTTGCAAACGGTGGCTTCCCGCAGGAGCAGCTTCCGTTGTTCTCTTTCTGAGCGACCGAAGTTGCGCTTGTATTTGAGCGCCATGGAGCGCAGCTCCTCTGAACGACGACGGAGCTGTTTCAGTTCTTTATAGCTTTTATGATTGACTGCCCGGGTATCGAGGGTGTAAGGAAGCATATCTTCATTTACACGCGCCGGATGGCCGATACGCAGGGTATCCAACCCCAGTTCACTGAGCTTATCGCAAAGGAGGTCTACCGCTGCATTGCTTGGCGCGCATACCAGTACCTGCTTTTCCTGCTTTACTACTTCCTGTATTACCTGTACCAGGGTAGTGGTTTTGCCGGTTCCGGGGGGACCATGAATAATGGCTACATCCTGCGCAGCAAGGGCATTGCGGAGCGCTTCCTGCTGGGCAGCATTTAAAGCCGGGGTTTCACCTCCGTTATAAGAGCCAAAAGAAGGTTGCTTAAACCCCAGCAGCACATCGCGCAGCTCTTTGCTTCTGCCACCCACCTGAATAATTTCCCGCATAGCTGTTTCCATGGCTTTGTAAGAGGCCTCATCAAACAGCAGGTCTATGCCAAGCCTGCCATCGTCTATCCAGTCAGGCAAATCGGCGGCATTTAGGGTAAAGCGCATGCGGTTGCCTTTAACCCAGTTTATTACGCCGCTGGCGCTGTCATTGGAGCCATCGTTGATAAAAAGGCTAATTGCTTTTCCGGCTGCGAAAACATGCGACTCATTCGTTCTGCTCCCCCGTTCTACTTCCAGCACATACTTTTCGCCTGTACTTATATAATACTTCAGCAGGCTAATCGGGTACCAGCACAGCCCGTCGCGCCGCCGCTCGTCGAGGGTGCTGTTCTGAATCTTTTGCCGGTATTGGTTCAGGTCTTCCTGCTTTTCCTTTCTCAGGAGATTCAGGGTTTTCTGAAGCGCTGCCTCCGGGCTTCCTTCAGGATATTGTTGCTGGTTTCTTGACATAAAAAATATTTACCTTCTTCTTAAAAATGCCCGCAGGCCTTTATTGTTTAAGCAGTTCTTCATGATAAATTACGCGCGGCAATTTCATCGGTTCTTCTACCCCGAAAATACTTTCGCCGGAAAAAGAGACAGAACTTAAGCTTCTTCCATCAGCTTCCTATCTGAAATATCCTGGGCATACTCCACCACTTTGTAAGGCCGGCCTTCGGTATCCATAATCGGATAATAGGTAGCAAAAACCCAAAGCTCTTCTCCGTTCGATTTTTTTCGCAGGAATTCTCCGCTTACAAATTCACCGGCACGCAGCATTTCCCACAGTTCTTTATACTCTTCAGCGTCTTTTTCTTCCTCTTTTACGAACAGGCTATGATGCTGCTCCTTTACCTCTTCCAGGCTGTAACCAATCAGGAAAAGAAAGATGTGGTTGGCATCCAGCACCTGGCCTTCCATATTATACTCCACTACTGCATTGGATTTCCGGATAGCCTCCACCTGCCCCAGATAGTCCAGGGCCTGTTGCTTCTGTTCGGTAATATCTGTAGCAAAAAGAATTATTTTCACTACCCGGCCATCCTCATTTAAGACGGGTGAATAGGTTGCCTGCAACCAGATTACGGAGCCTCCTTTTTTCAGGCTCCTGAATTCTCCACTACGATGGTTCCCCTGCCCCAGCTGTTCCCAGAAGTTAATATACTCAGGGCTGGCTGCATATTTGGCAGACACCAGAAGCTTATGGTGCTGCCCCTGAATTTGCTCAAGCGAATAGCCCGTTAACTCCAGAAATTTTCTGTTTGCAGTTAATATTCCTCCACGGGCATCAAATTCAGCGGTGGCCAGGGTGCGGTTTATAGCCGATAACTGCCCGCTTATTTGCAGCTCCTTCCGTTGCATTTCTTCCTGCGTAGCAGAAAGCTCTTCCATGTTCTGGCGCATTTCCTCTTCCTGTGCCCGCATCTCTTCTGTCTGCTCCTGGGCCTCGACCAGCAGCTTACGCGTAAGCTCATTTATGCGGCTTACCCCAACCGTGGAGGCAATATCCTCCCCAAGCTTCATAAGAAAGGCTATTTCGTGCTTCTCAAAGGGCTTAAATGCCGCAATTTCAAGAACGCCCTCTACCACTTCGTTCGACATGAGCGGAATGATTAGCAGGGCAGCCGGCGTAGCTTCTCCCAGGCCGGAGGTTATAAACGTATATCCCTGCGGAATATCGGTTCTATATACATAGTCCTTCTCCAGGTAGGTTTGCCCTACCAATCCCTGGCCAGGCTGGATTACCTGCTCTTTAAATTTCTTTCTTCCATAGGCATAACAGGCCTGTAAGCGCAGGTGCTTTTCACCTTCTTCTCCTTCTACAATATATAAACCGGCCTGGTTTGCCTTTACATATTTAACAATTCCGGCCAGCAGCTCGTCGAACATCTGCTCTACGTTTGTACTTTGGCGCATCAGGGTAGCAAACTGCGAAAATCCCTGCGAAGCCCAGGCACGACGGCGCTCTTCATTCTGCGACTCTTCCAGTTCCTGCAGGTTTTTCTGCATTTCCAGCCGCTGTTGCTGCAACTCCTCGTTTTGCTGATTTCCCTTTTCAAGCAGCTCCTGACTCTTTTTCTCCGAGCGGGCATTCATAAGAGAAAGTGTATACACCGAAGAATAGAAGAGCAGTAAAGCAATAGCCACGGTTATTTCGTGCATATAGCCGCTGCGAAATATGCTGTCGTCGAGGCCATATTCAAACCAGCCTTCCGCTGAACGGAAGAAAACAATGGTACAAAAGCTGATTGCTGCCGATATAAAGAGCCACCACCGATCGCGCAAATCGAAGATTATAAACGGCAGCAAAGCAAAAGCACCCTGTAACAAAATGGTGCTGGCCAATGGAGGATCGCCGGCATTTATTAGTGCTTCATGATACCCAAAAGATATGGCAATGGGTACCAGCACAATTAAAAACCTGTAAATATTATAAGCCCCAGCCGCTCCAAGGAACATGGCCAGAATTATTACCGGAAAGCCTGTAGCTGGAAGCCAGGCAAGAGCCGGATAAACGACAAGACTAAAAACGGTATAAGCCGCTGCGATAAACAGCAAACTGCAGGCAACAGAATTCGTTAAGCGAATTTTAGCGTTCAGGTAAGCCGGATGGTTTTCTGATGTACCCAAAGCCATGAGCCTTTTTAGCAGACGATTCATTTAAAAGATAGTTGGTTGTTATTATGCCTTATACTGTATTCAACATTGGCAATAAAATTAAATTAAATCTTTTAAGGACGATACAGGCTCTCTTCCCGGCAGTTGTAATGTTTACAGCATTATTAAAAATGAACCCATGATTGTTATTTATTATTACTTGCTAAACCACCTGAACCCTCCAACCGGCTTCTATCAAAGCAAAAAAGTACAACAAGAACTAACGTATTCTCCTAATAGCCTGTTGCAAATTTGAACATACCCAGAAAGACAAAAAAGCCCATGATTATCAATTAATTAGCATTTACAATTATATTTATCGGATCTTATTAAAAGTATCCGGGAACTGGCTCTCCGCTAAACAAAAAGTGCATTTTAAGCAAAGGAGCTACTCCAGTCTGCCGGTTTTCTTTACTTTGTACTGTTTTTTGCTTTTACAAATAAAGAACCGGCCTGCATTCTTTAGGTTGATTTGGCTGTTTTACGCTTTCAAAAAATTAACTTAGCCTGCAGGCTTCCTGCGGGGGAAGCAAAAGTCCCCTAAGGAGACAGCCTCCGGACAGAAAATACAAACAGGAAATAAAACTTTATAAAGAGAATGAATTATCTGGCCCATTTTTACCTTTCAGGAACTGCCGACAGCCAGCTTGCCCTGGGCAACTTTTTAGGCGATTTTGTAAAAGGAAAGAAATACCTGGAATACGCTCCCGACATCAGAAAGGGCATTCTTCTTCATCGGGCAGTAGATAGTTTTACCGATGCCCACCCGCTGGTTCTGCAGAGTAAAAAAAGGCTGTTTTCCCGCTACCGCCATTATGGGGCCGTGTTAGTCGATTTGTTTTACGACCACCTGCTGGCAGCCAACTTCCACGATTTCTCCTCCCAGCCCCTGCACGATTTTACGCAGGAGGTATATAAAATTCTTTCGGCACAGCAGCAGCAGTTGCCGGAGAAGGCGAACTTTATGCTGCCATATATGGTGCGCGACAACTGGCTGCTAAACTACCGCAGCATAGAGGGGATTAGCCGCGCCTGTGCCGGCTTAGCCAGGCGCACCCGCTTTGCTTCGGGCATGGAACGCGGGCCGGAAGACCTCTGGCTCCACTACGAAGCATTTGAGAAGGAATTCCGGCTCTTTTTTAGCGATATCCGGGCCTATACTAATGAATGGCTACAGGCCTACGAGGAGCCGTCTACTTAAACGACATCTTTTTAATTCTTATGAAGGAAATAAGAGAAAACACCAGGGAATAAATTAGCGGAACCTGAATGATTGACAACCAGGGCTCTTCCTGCCAGTTCCCCCTCACCATTTCCATCAGGCTGGTAGCAAAAAGGTAGGGATAAAATCCTTCGGGCTCTTCGAGCTTCAGCAAATTAAACTGCACCACCATTACCTCTAACACCACATAAACCACACTAATAAAAATGGTGGCAATACCATGCCTGCTTAGCAGGGTAACACAGTAAACAAAGGTGGAGTAAAAAAGATAGGCAAGAAAAAAATTCAGCAATATAAAGCCCAGGCTGGCCTCAAGTACCGGCAAAGCCTTATGTACAATTGTATAGTAAAGCAGCCCGAGCCCAAGCAGCGTAACGGTCATAAAAGCCACCTGAAGAAGAATATTCAGAAAGCCGGCTACCGCTTTTTTGTTTCGTGTACGGCCGCTAATCAGCTCGTATTTAAAGCTGTTAAACTGAAACTCCTGCCCGTTAACCATGCCTATTACAAAGCTGGTAAACAAAATGAGGTTCAGCATAATGCCTAAATGGAAAATACTGCCCATAACGGCCGAAAAAGAAGTATATCCCTGTCCTACAAAGTTCCCCCAGAAGAAAAGTACCAGGAACAGGATATAAAAAGTAGCAGCAAACCAGTAAAAGCGGTTGTTGCCCAGCTTGATTAATTCGGTGTTAAGCGTTCGCATGTTGCAGGGTTTCAGGTTGATGATGGTTTAGCAGGCTGGCATAAAAAATATCCTCCAGCTTTAGTTTGCGTTCTACACACACCCCCAGCTGATGCCCACCAGCAAGCAACCGGCTGCGCAGGGCTGGAACCGCTGCAGGCGCATCGGTTGTAAAAACCAGACTGTGCAAATCGACATCCATTACGCGGATACCCTTAACAGCAGCTAGCTCGTGATATACAGCCTGGGCATCGGCCACTTCCCATTCAAAACATTGCTGCCTGCCAATGCTTCGGCTTTCAATCACGTCAATGGTTTTCCCTTCCTGAAGCAGCAATATCCGGTCGCACACCTTCTCCACCTCGCCCAGCAGGTGGTTGGCAATAATGATACTTACGCCACCCGCAGCCAGCTGGTGCACCAGGTTGCGCATTTTACGAATCCCCAGCGGATCCAGTCCATTGGTGGGCTCATCGAGAACTAAGAGCTCCGGCTTTCCTAAGAGGGCACAGGCAATGGACAGCCGCTTGGTCATGCCGAAAGAGTACTTTTGCACGGGAGTATTCCGGTGCTGAAACATTTCCACAAGCTCCAGGGCTTCTTCCATTTCTGCCCGGCCGGCACCTTTGTTGTTGGCTGTAATTTTCAGGTTGTCCCAGCCGCTGAGGTAAGGGTAAAAGCCGTAGTCTTCGAGGGAAACCCCTATGCGCCGCTTAACTTTTTCTATATTTTCCTGCCCGAATATTTTGCAGGTTCCGCTACTGGCACTAATCAGGCCAAGCAAAATGTTAAAAAAAGTCGTTTTGCCAGCTCCATTCGGCCCGATGATTCCCAACACTTCTCCCTTTTGAAGTTGAAAGCTCAGGGTATCGAGAGCAAGCTTTCTGCCAAAACGTTTACTTAAATTTTGTACTTCCAGAATTACCATTGCAGCGGGTTTTAAAGTTTAACAGTTGTACCATCTTCTTCCAGGCGATAATAAGCACCTTCCTTATAAAGTAAACCTTCGAGCGGCACCCGCCACTCATTTACATCCAAATCCACCGCAAACACTTTTCCATCATAACGGGCCTGCACCGAATCGACAGTGGTGTGCGCTACCGTCATGTGGCTGGCACCATAACGGGAAAGCACCCCCTCCACTTCTGCCTGCTCAGGCTGTTGCTGGCCATCTAAATCCATTATATACCCGCGGTACCACAGGGGGCTCTGCTGCCCCTTCAGGAGCTCGACAGTACTATCGATCGCTGCGGGATTTTGGAGATAATTTTGCAGCTGCCTGTTAATCTCTTCTATGGATAGATTTTTAGCAGCAATAAGCGGCGATACACCTGCATGGCTAATGAGCAGGTCATTTAAGTGAATAACGGTATTTCTGCTCCTCAACCACTGTCCGAATACTGCGTTTTCGGCAAACTGCTCTGCATACTCCCGCCCTACATTTTCGTACAGCTCCATATAATCTTTATTTACATAGCGATAATCGCCCTCCATAACCATTATTTCGTGGTTTCCCAGCAGGTAATGCACGGCGCCTCCTGCTTTGGCCGCCTCTCCCTCAAGCCGATAAATAAGCCAGAGTACTTCGGTTACTTCAGTGCCCCGATCCAGCACATCGCCACTAAATACCAGCTGACCTTTGCCCCAGCGCCAGTGCCCTTCGCCATCTATAACTTCATTCTTTTCCAGAAACTTCTTTAGCTTGCGGTAGGTACCGTGAATATCACCAAGTACCAGAATCTTTTCAACACCAGCCTGTTGGGCCGGAGCGGGCTTTGGATTTCTGCTAATCGTATACTGCTCGTCCCAATCGCTCAGCTGCCCAGGCAGGCGCAGCTCTTCTTCCTTCCCTACATCCAGCACCAGCGTTTTGGCCGAGTCGCTGTTTAAATAGGTAAACTGCAGTTGATTAGGCGCTACCCAGTTCAGGTATGGTCCTTCAATATGGGTGCGTTTATAAGGGGCTGTGGCAAACATAAAAGTGAGAATTAAGCCAAAAAATACCGGCCAGTAAAACCATTTCTTTTTATACATAACGGCAGCAGCGATTAATGAGAAAGTAATATAAATAAGGAAACTGCGGAAAGCAGCCTTAAATACAGCCAAAGGGATTATTTTTCTTTGAAAGGTAATATGCTCGTGTGAAGAAAATTTAGCGACAGGACGGCAGGCGACCTAAGTCCTGACGGCACGGCTGTTGGACAATCATAGCAATTAAGCGCTGCTGAGAACCGAAAGGCGGTTAAGTCGGGCGTAGAATGTAAACCAATGCAGGCCTGATTTTCAGGCAAACTGCTCCTGCAGGAAAGCTGCCAGCATCCGGCTATCCACTTTTTCGATGGGGTGAGGGGTATCGCCAAAAACTTTTAACCGGCCCTGGGGGAAATGCGCTGCAGCCTCCCGGCTTTCTTCCAGGCTTACCATATTATCGAGCGCTCCCCAGCCTACAATAACCGGTTGAGCTATTTGCAATAGGGTTTCCTGCTTTAATACAGGCTGCTCTCCCAAGCCAAGCAAAAGCTGGCGGGTTCGCTGCACGACCTCTTCCCAGGCCTGCGGCTGATGTCGCTTTTGGAGGGCATCGGCAAATTGGGGCACTTTTTCTTTAATTTTGTCCGCATCTAAAAGGCGGGCTTCCCGTGCCGCTATCTCCGGCGACCAGTTAAATTTTGTACTTAAGGTAACTACTTTTGAAACACGCTCCGGATGCTGGCTGGCCAGGTACAATGCCACATATCCGCCCATACTAAAACCAAAAATTGCGGGATGCTTAAGCTCATGTTCATCCATATACTGCAGCACCTCCCGGGCAAAATGAGGAATGCTGAATTCTCCTTGGAAAGGCTTACCCCCATGCCCTGAAAAATTCAGGGCATGAACCTCACAGCTACCTTCCAGCTGCTGAGCCAGCGGACGCATAAGCTCGGCAGCGCCCAATGCACCATGAAGAAGTATAAGTTGCTGAGTCATTTTTTATCTATGCTATTTGATTTGCATATAAAATGAGCATTATCTTCCTGCCCCCCTTGTTTAAAATTTTCATGGTCTAATATTTCTATAGCAACTTTATTTATTTTAAAAAGAATGTGAAAATTGAGGTTAAACTTCCTTCCGCTTTAACCATTTGGGAACTTCCGGCGCTATATAGCCTTCGAACTGCCGTAAGAGTCCTTCAGGTTTTTCGTCCATTAAAACCAGGTGACGATTTTCGGGCTTCAGGAATCCTTCTTTTACCATCTGGTCGAACAGCGCATACAAAGGTTTATAGAAATCAAGCACATTGAGGAGGCCTACCGGCTTTGTATGCAAACCAAGCTGGGCCCAGGTAAGCACCTCAAAAAACTCCTCCATGGTACCAAAACCACCCGGCAGGGAAATGGAAGCATCGGCTAACTCTGCCATCCGGAGCTTCCGCTCATGCATCGTATCTACCAGCAGCAGTTCCGAAAGACCGGCATGGGCAATTTCCCTGCCCGATAAAAAATGAGGAATTACGCCAATAACCTCGCCTCCTGCCTCAAGGGCTGCATCGGCCACGGCCCCCATTAAACCAACCTTTGCCCCACCATATACCAGCCGGATATTTTGCAGAGCCAGCATTTTTCCCAGCGCCCTGGCATTTGCTTCGTACGCCGGCCCATGGCCCATGCCTGAACCACAAAAAACGGCGATGCTCTTTATGTTACTCATTTTTTCAGAAAGATTAAATAAACAGATTTCACTATTCGGCTGAGAAGTTCATAAGCAGCCGCTGATGCCTGCCAGCAAATTAAGAAATTTAAGCGGGTATTGCACGCCAGCTAAATTTTAAAAAGGGTCTGTGGTTTCCAGCGCAATGGAGGTAATTTTATACGGTGCCTGTGGCTCAACACCCACCCGAAGCCTGTACCAGATGTTATCGACGGGCGCATAGAGGGTTAAGGAATAGAAAGGCCACTCCTGCCCTATACGCTCAATGGATGCATGAGCAAGCCTGCGCTGCAAATTTTTAAGGGCCTGCATATGCACCTGCTCTGTATTTCCTTTCCTGAATGCGGGGCTATAATAGTTCTCCAGCATAGTATGGGCTTCGGTTTCTTGCTCCTTCTGTACGAATTGGAGTAAAGCCCTGAGCGATTCTGCCTCCTTGCCTTGCGGAATACGGACAAACTTTTGTTCTCTATAAGGTACTGGCGCAGGCGTATATTGCGGCTCCAGGAGCATACGCCCCAGCTGAAGACCTAAAATCTCCACCTGCTTATTTGCCTGATTCGCTAAAAGGCTTATTTGTACCCGCTCTTTGGGATAAAAAAGAAGCTGGCTCACAAAATTGCCTACCCTGCTGTTGTGCATCATTAAAGGAGTACTGTCGGGACTGTAGCGAAGCTCCCAACCATAAGCCGGTTGCCCGTCAGGTACCCCTTCCCGGTCCTCCCAAAGCATTCTCTGCTCCTCCTCCGGTATAAGATTTCCTTCCAGCAAAAGATGGCTCCAGCGGTAAATATCCTCTGCATTCGACAGCATTCCGCTACTTCCTAAAATATGCCACAGGGCAGGTGCCAGGCTTTTATAGTCGGGGATTAACCTTTCCTCGGAAAACTGTTCACCCTGTTCCCTGGCCAGGTAAGCGGCCTGAAATTGAGGCAACACATAACCTGTATTAGGCATATGGGCCGGCTTAAAAAATTCATTGTGCAGATATTCCTCGTACCCCAGCCCTGATGCCTGCTCCACTACCGCCGCCAGCAGCCGGTAAGCCACATCAGAATACAGATAGCCTGTTCCAGGGGAGAATTGCAAAGGCTCCTGCCATAGGCGCGCTAAAAACTCCTCCTTTAGCAGAGGAAGGCCGGCGGCTTCGGCAAATTCCCGCGGCAGGCCTGAGCGGTGGGTTAACAGTTGCCTGAGTTTGATGCCCCGCTTATCGGCCGGAATGTCATTAAAGAAAATTCCCAGAGAATCTTCCACCTTTAGCCTCCCCTGAGCCTGGAGCTTTAAAATAGCTGCTGCCGTAAATTGCTTGGCAAGCGCGGCTGTATGGCTAATGGTTTGCACTTCAAAAGGCTGTTGCTCTTCCCAATTAGCTAAGCCGTACCCATTAGCCAATATCAAACTGCGGTTTCGGGCAACCACCAGGGCACCGCTAAAGGTTTGAGGAGCCAGCGATTCTACAAAAGAGTGTATTAGAAATGCCTCCTGCCGGCTACTGCTATCCTCTGCCAGTTTAGGAAGCCCACGCGCAGGAAGCCCTGCCCTTCGAATGCTACAGGAGCCCAGGAGGATTACGAAAATAAGTATACCTAAATAAGAAAGCTTTGGCATGAAAAGTATCTTACGTTTAAGATTACCATAACGCTCAGGCTACACAAGCGGCCCTGTTGCCCTACTTTTTAATTTCAACAAGCGCCTGCCCGGAGAAAAAGCTGCAAAAAATAAACCACATTTTTTAATATTTTATAAAACTACCTCTCCCTTTTTGCTAAAGCTTTTAAACGCCTATACAGAATTGACCAGGGTTTTGTCTCTGCTATTAGCTAGAAAGGTATTCGGCCCCGCTTGTTTTTAATAAAGGCATTTATTCCGGGTTTTAAAAGCTTTTCCCTACCAGAATCCTTTTAATTGTGGCGATTGTTCCATTGTGCCACATTTGGTGGTGCGAACACCAGGAAAGAACCTCCCGCCTGCTGGCTGCCACCGGATGCGGCACTTCAGTTGGCTGATCCAGCTCCGTTGGTTCCAAACTGTTAAGCGTAACCTCTACCTGCCGGTAAACAATTCTTAAAGCTTTCAGCAGCGCCTCTTTGTCGGGCTTTGCCTGCAGGTTATAGGCAGGGTCGGTTCCTATTTTATACGCATTAATCAGTTCCTTTAGCGGAATAACATTTTTTATTGCTTCCCGCTCGCCGCCCACGCACACCAAAGCCTGGTAATACAGGCCGACTGTAATATGGCCTACCTGCCAGTTAATATTCGTATTTAAGCCGGGAGGGGTAAGCTTCCAGAAAGGAGCATCCAAATCGCTCACCAGCTTAAGTGTCCAGTCCTGGGCCATTCTGAACTGCTTTTTTATTAATTCCAGATCGTTCATAAAGCACAAAAGAGCGCTGCTACGGGAATTCCTCCACAAAACCGGTTGGCCTGGAATGTAAAGTCCCGTAGCAGTTTCTTTCTAAAATAAGGTTCTATTTAATCTCCAGTTTTGTTTCCGATTCCTGCTTATTCATGTTCATACGAATGGTATAAACACCCTTTTCTAAATAGGCAGGTTCCACTTTTTTATTCCTGCGGCCTTTTGCTCCGTTCAGGTTCCGTTGCACATTCCAGCTCCAGCGGTTAAATCCCTTTTCTGCCTGCACCTGGCCCTCATAAACGGCACCCCCCTCTTCGGTAAGCACTTTTACCTGCACCGTTCCCGCTTCCGGGGCAAAAAACATCAGCCGGGCCGAAGGAATATTTGGCTCAAGGTAGGGATAACGTCGCTCACCCCAACGTTCGGAGTAACGGAGGCTCTCCGGCTCAAATACAAGAAAGGATGCTGCCGGCTCTTTACTTAATTTTTGCAGCGGCGCCACATCCATTAAATAAACGCTGCGCCCATGCGTGGCAATTACCAGTTCGTTCTCCCTCGGATGCACAATCATATCATAACGGCAACATTTGGCAGGTCATTTACAGGATTCCAGTCTTTGCCACTATTCATGCTTATATAGGCTCCATGATCGGTACCCGCATAAATTAGCGCTGGATTTTCCGGATCTTCAATCAGAATGTTTACAGCTTCATCCGGCAAATTGTTCTGCAGATCTTTCCAGGTTTTGCCATAGTCGTCGCTGCGGTAAACGTAAGGACTAAAATCATCGAAGCGGTAGCCGTTGAGGGTGGCATATACCCTACCTTCCTTGTGGCGGGAACCTGCAGGCTGCTTACCCAAAGGTTGTCAGGCAGATTATTGTTGATTTTCTCCCAGCTGCCGCCCCCATTGCGGCTAAGCTGAATATTGCCATCGTCGGTTCCGGCATACATCAGGCCAAATTTCAAAGGCGATCCGCCAGGCTGACAATGGTACTGTAAGGCACATTGCCCTGCGGCAGATTTTTCGTTAGGTCGGGGCTAATGGCTTCCCAGCTTTTGCCCTGGTTCAGGCTCCGGTGAACCTTTTGCGCGCCCATGTAAACAATATCCGCGTTATGCGGGCTGAGCATTACCGGTGTGCGCCAGTTAAAGCGAAAGGCTTAGGCTCGCCCAATTCGTGTTGCGGCGTTATGTGCTCCGAACTGTCTTCTTTCAGGTTCAAGGCGGTAATAGTTTCCAAACTGGTAACCGGTATAAACGGTTTTATTTTTCGCGCGGATCTACGGCCACATACATACCATCGCCACCCATAATGTGTTTCCAGCGCTCGGTCTTGATTGGGTACGCTCTGGCTCGAGCCCATAGTACACCCATTATCCTGCATGCCACCATATACATTGTACGGCTTGGCCATATCCACATTCACGGTATAAAACTGCCCTACCGACATTATTATTCACATGCCGCCAGTGGGCGCCACCATCCTGGCTGATGTATAAGTCCGCCATCGTTGCCCAGCAGCAGATGTTCCGGATCGTCTGCGGGTTAATCCATAACGTCTGATGGTCTACGTGCACTTCGCCGGTAGTATCCACCCGGTACCATATGTTTGCCGCCATCGTTGCTGCTCAGCATGGCACGCCCAGAATATATATCTTTTCGGCATCGGCGGGCGATACCCTGATCTCGCCGAAGTAGTAGCCATAGGTGAAGTATACACCTTCGAGTGGATATTCATTTACCTTCTGCCAGCTGGCTCCTGCATCGTCGGAGCGGTACACTTCTGCGCCGGCACTTAGATCGAAAAGCGCTTCGTTGGCATCGCCATTGTATTCGGCCAGGGTCTTGCCGGCTTATATTTACCTGCCTTATATCCTCCTTTACCTTTGGGCGGTATACTTTTCCGGATAGCCCGATTCTTTTTCAGGAATTCGAGTGCTTTTCATTTCCAGGGCCTTCGAAATTCAGCTGGCTCATATTGGCAAAGCAGCAAAACTCAGCCCTTCTTCCTTTACTTCTTTGTCTTTTTTATTCTCCTGCTGATTATCCAGGAGAGCGTATATGGTATTTGGCTGGCTTTCTGCCACGCCGAAGCCAATGCGCCCCACATGGCTGCCCTTCCGGAAACCCGTTTTAAGCTTTTGCCAGCTCTCACCACTGTCGGTACTTTTATAGATGCCGGAATTGGGCGCCGCTGCCTTTAAAATTCCAGGCCTTACGATCCGCTCCCAGGCGGCAGCATATAAGATATGTGGATTTTCCGGCTTCACCGCCAGATCGATTATGCCTGTACTGTCGTTAAGAAAAAGTGTTTGCTCCCAACTTTTTCCGCCATCGGTACTTTTGTAAACGCCTCTTTCGGGATTGCTGGAGTAAAGGCCGCCCGTTGCCGCTACCCAAATACCGTAGCCGGGTTCTGTCGGGTGCACCAATATACGGCTAATGTGTTGATATTTTCGAGCCCAAGCTGCTGCCAGCTTTTTCCGGCATCGCTGCTTTTGTAAACACCCGAACCGGCATAGCTGCTGCGGCTGGTGTTTTTCTCGCCTGTACCCACGTAAAAATTTCATCGGCTGATGGGGCCAGCGCAATATCGCCTATGGTGAAAGCGCCCTGATCATCGAAAACCGGCTGAAAAGTAATGCCGGCATCCTGGGTTTTAAACACGCCGCCTGAAGCATAGGCCACATAATAAACTTTGTTGTTGCCCGGCTTTACCGCTATATCTGTAATGCGCGCACCCTGCACCACAGGACCAATATTTCGAACCGGGTACTGCTTCAGCACAGAAGCATTTTCAATGAGCCCCTTTTGTTGTCTGGAAGTCCGCATTTGCTCAGCAGTTGAGGCTTCGCTGGCAGGTAGCTGCTCCTGCGCAAATCCTGCAGCAGAAAAAGCAAAGAAAGCCGCTGACAGCCACCATTTTCTATAATTCATCATAGGTATGTTTTATTAACAGCTTAAAAATACTAATAAGCAGTTGGGAAGAAAAATACCTCGACAGAATAAAAAAGACTAAAAAGAACAAAAAGAAAAGAGTTTTTCCCGCTCCGGGACAAAATCAAACTTCTACAACGGGTATAAAAATATACCGCTACAACGCTTATAACAATTTTATTTCCCTGAAAGGGCCTTTCGGCATAGAACTTGTAAACCAAAGTGGCAACAACCAAATCACATGTAAGGAATTTAAAAAAGGAGAACCTCAATTTCTTTAGCCTATTACTTAAAGCAATACTTTAAATAGTAGGCTTAAACGACAGGCTTTTAGAGAATTTAAGTCACCTGAATCTTACAAATATTGCCCCCAATTCTTCCGAATAAACAATTTTTGCCTGTTTATCCGCCCATGGCGGATTTAAGGCGGTTGGGGTTACCCTAAGTCGCCCAAAAGTATATACAGATGCAAAAGAGAAAAAGAAGTTGAGGAGGTTCGGAAAATATTTCAATAAAATGTTATTATTTTTAAAGTAATATTTCTGACATTTGTAACCATTATATATTTTTACCGTTAAAGCCACTATTTAAATTCTCAACCTATGATTGCAGTACAACTTTTTATTTTAGCAATTCTTCTTCTTGTGGGCTTTTATGCCGGACGTTTCCTTTTCTGGTTTCTTTTTCTGAAAGATGCGCCGGCATATGATGAGCAGGAAAATTTTTACTACGATTTCCAGAACCAGAAGTAAAAGCGAGGGTTCCTTTTCGTTTTTCCGCTTAGTTTTTAGCTTTACGGAAAAATGAAATGATTAAATCCATGTTTTTAGTTGGGCTGGGAGGCTTCCTGGGTAGCATCCTGCGATGGGCTTTATCGGTTTGGATGATGCGGATGCAGGTGCAGATGCAGGGCACTTCCTTTCCATGGGGTACCCTTACCGTAAATATGGCTGGCTCCTTCCTGCTGGGTGTTTTACTCGGCCTTGGAAATACACTACCTCCAGGCTGGCGCCTGCTCCTGGCAGCGGGTTTTTGCGGAAGCTTCACTACCTTCTCGACTTTTTCTCTTGAAAACATACAGCTGATACAGCAAGGGCAACATTCCCTTGCTTTCGGCTATATAGGCATCAGCCTAGCTACAGGTTTAAGCCTGGCATGGACAGGCCTTTTTCTTACCCGCACCCTTATTGAGAGCACATAAGTGCTTATAGGGTACCACAAGCTTAAAGCGCCCTTTTTTACGCTATCCCATAACCAGAAAGATAGGAGGAGGAGGCAGGTGGATGAATTCTCCTATTCATAAGGATTCTCCCCTCCAGGCAAACAGCGAGTTGATTCAAACCACCTTTAGCGAATGCTTTCAAAAAAAAGCCTACCGCTGATCATCTACCTCAGGAATATTTCCTGTTTCTCCAGCGGGAGAAGGATTAGGGAATTCGTTTAGCTTTTCTATTGCATCTTCGGAGAACCTACCCTCCCGCCAGTCGCTAATGAACCTTGCCCAACGAATGGGATTTAAAAAGTTATTTGGTCGCGGATTGTGCAGGTTTGGAGGGAAGTTTTTTAACTGGTAAATCATTTGATTCCCATTAACTTCATTCAGATAGGCCTGCATATTGGTCTCATCTTCTGCTATTTCTTCCAGGCGCTCGTTTAGCCTGGCGGTTTTTTCCACCACCTCTCCCGCGCCATCTGCAGCCATAAAAATTGCCTCAAACTGTTCCTGCGACGGAAAGCCTTTCACCTCTACCTCATCCAGCAAAACGGCATTCCGCTGCAGCACCTCGATAAAAGCAAACTCGCGCCCGGCAAAGTCAGCCGGCACTACATAAAAATCATTTTGGTACGACATGGCTTCAAAAACGACCGTATCGCGCGCATTTACTTCTAGCACAAAATAGCCGGTACTATCGGCCAGCACACTTTTATTCCGGGTTTTATTTTTGATGGTGGCGTGCGGGACCGCCTCCTTCGTAGATCCATCCACTACCACGCCCACAAACCGCCCGCTTTCAGCAGCAGGCTGCTGGGCCTGCAATGCAGTTGAGCCCAATAAAAAAATAAGAAACAGGTATATAAAAAAAGCTGTTTTACGCATATCCAATAAGTTGAAAAATAAAAACTTACTTGAGTATTCGTAAAACAGCCTTTAAATGTTGCTTAAGCTAATTTATGTGCCCAGCTATATTTATCGAAGGTGGCCAGAGCCGATTGCAGCAAATCGATACAGGCCAGGATATCTTTTTTATGGGCCATTTCAATTACCTGATGCAAGTGGCGGGTGGGAATAGAAATTGCGCCAGAAATAGCCCCTCGCTTGCCCATTCGTTGCACACCTGCGGTGTCCGTCCCTCCGGCTGTCAGGATTTCGGGCTGCCAGGCAATTCCACTCTTTTCGGCAGTAGATTGCAGGAAGTCAACCATGCGCGGATCGCAAATGGTAGAAGCATCCATTATTTTAATGGCCGCTCCTTTTCCCAGCTCCGTAACCTTTTCGTGCGCAGGGGCTCCTGGTACATCAAAGGCAATGGTGGTATCAAGGCCGATCCCAAAATCAGGGTCAATCTGGTGAGCGGCAACATTTGCGCCCCGTATGCCCACCTCTTCCTGCACAGTAAACACTGCGTAAACATCGTAAGGATTATTCTTAAGCTTTTTAAGGGCTTCAATTAAAATAAACACTGCCACGCGGTTATCTATTGACTTCCCGTTCAAACATTCTCCTATTTCAATTAAATCACGCTCCCGGGTAATAGGGTCCCCCACCCTAACAGATTTCTCCACCTCCTCTTTTGGCAGGCCGAGGTCGATAAAATAATCGGTGGTTTTGGGCAGCTTATTGCGCTCTTCCTGCGACATTACATGAATAGGCTTACTCCCCATTACGCCTATGAGGTCCTGCTTTCCGTGTATAATAACGCGCTGGGCAGTAAGCGTTTTAGGATCAAAGCCACCGAGGGTATGAAAGCGCACGAAACCCTTATCATCTATATGGGTAACAATAAAGCCTATTTCATCCATATGAGCAGCCACCATCACTTTTTTACCTTCCGGGTTCTGCTGTCCTTTTTTCAGCGCAATTACGTTCCCCAGGCTATCAACCTTTACCTCATCTACCAGGCCTTCAATTTCCTGCAGCACTATTTTACGAACAGGATTTTCAAAACCAGGAGCCCCGGGAGCTTTGCATATTTTTGCAAACAAGTCAAAATTTAATTCCATTCCGATACTATTATTTTAATTTGTAAAAATTTGTAAAAATAAAAATCCATTAAACAAAAGAGCTTTAACATGGGGGTTAAAGCTCAAATCCTGTCAGGCATCTATCTTTTTAAAATGGCATTTCGATGAACCGTTGCCTCCTTTACATCGCCCTGCTGATTGATATAGGTAAAAACAATGTATTCCTGGTCCTGCCAGTCCTTCTCCGTTTTATCTTCAAGATAGTGCCGATACCCGGCCACCACATAGGTTTGCTCCGGCTGGCCACCCACAAAAAATATACGCTGCCCCAGCTCCAGGTGTGGCTCAGGCACTCTTGCCTCCTGCCCCTGGCAGGCCCACAAGTTTCCGAGGAGGCAAACAGCCACTAATAACTTTCCAAAGTACTTCATATAGCTAATGCATTTAAACAAATAACCGCAGCTGCAAATTAGCTTTTTTCCCCTAATTCTAAAAAAAGCCTGCTCTATAAACCCTTTCTCTCACATTACGTTTTATTCAATACAGAAACAATTGAAAGTGTGGGAAGCATGACGCAGGAGGAATAAGAACCGAATTTCTTTACTATTTAAGAACGAAGTATATAACTTTACATTCGTGGGCATGCTCCATAGCAGTGAGCGTTAATAAGTTTGCAGGCACCATTCCTTAATAGGTATGAAAAAAATCTCTTCCGCTTCTTTTTCATCAAACACCCATGAACAGTTTTTTATTTTATCGAATTTTTTCCATATTTAATGCAAAATTTCAGGGAGGCGCAATGAGGAAGCTTCAGGCCATATTTAAAAGAGGAGGAATAGCATTGCTTTTTATGCTTTTCGGCAGCATTTGTACTTTTGAGGCAAGTGCACAACAGACAGCACTGCCACAAGATACCACCCATATTGATTCTACTGAAAATAAAACTTCTCTCTTCCTTAAAAAGCTGGTAGAGGATATAGAAGGAGAAAAAAAGAACGCAACTGCCGTGGATCTGGAAATTGATGGTTTAATTGTTGACGAAACCGTTACAAAATCCGGCCGAGACTTTTACCAGATATTTTACAGCATATGGGAGGCACCCCCAAATGCAAGTAACTTTACAATTCGTATAAGCGAAAAACCTGCCAGAGGCATAGCCACCGTAGTAATGATTGATGTAAATGACGACCGGGTAATTGAAACCCCTTTACAGCCCCGATATGACATCATAGAAGCTATTGCCCAGCAGGCAGCTAGGAGTATCTATAATTACTTATTAAATTACGAGCAAATCCAGCAACAACTTTCAGGCGACGACCTGTCAGGCTCAGGCATTTTTTAACCCTTTAATTTCAATTAAACCATACCCATGAAAAAGCTCTTTCTCTCGCTATGTCTTCTTATACTGGCAGCCTTAAGCAGCGAACTCAAGGCACAGGATTTTGTATACGAGCCAAAAAATTCTGCTTTTGGCGGAAGCTACCTGAACTATAGCTGGCTCCTGAACTCCGCAAACGCGCAAAATACTTTCGAAGACCCCACCCAAACCAATAGCCTCCAGCGCGACCCGCTGGAAGATTTTCAGCAAAACCTAAACCGCCAGATTCTGAATCAACTATCGAGAAGAATTATCCAATCGCAGTTTGGCGAAGATGGATTACAGGATGGAAATTATACCCTCGGAAGTTACCAGATTGAGATTGGTTCCGATGGTGGTGGCGTCAACATCAACATTTACGACAATTCTACCGGCAATTCTACTTCGGTAATAGTCCCTTACTTTTAATTAAGCACCCGACATGTTAAAAAGATTTTGGTTTGGCAGCCTGGTCGCCATCCTCACCAGTAGCTGTATGCCTTTTATGAACCAGCCTTTTACCCACAAGGAAGCAAGGCTTGGCACAGAAACCCCTTCTTTGCGGAAAATGGAAGAACTCCCTGCCCCAAAAGAAATGGTAGTTACCTCTGTTTATAAATTCCGTGATCAAACCGGCCAGTACAAGCCCTCCCAAACAGGTGCCAACTGGTCTACAGCAGTAACCCAGGGAGCGACCTCTATTTTATTGCGTGCCCTGGAAGAGTCGAAGTGGTTTGTACCCCTGGAGCGGGAAAACCTGGGCAACCTCCTAAACGAGCGAAAAATTATTCGCTCCAGCAGGGCGGAGTACCTGGATGGTAACCAGCAACAGCAAAACTTACTCCCTCCGCTCCTTTTTGCAGGCATTATACTGGAGGGCGGTATTATATCGTACGATGCCAATACAATTACCGGCGGTGCCGGCCTGCGCTACTTCGGTACCGGCGCCTCCGGGCAGTATCGTGAAGACCGCGTAACTGTGTACCTGAGAGCGATTTCGACCAGCAATGGCAGGATTCTAAAAACAGTATATACTACTAAAACTATTCTTTCGCAAAGCCTCGACGTTAGCACCTTCCGCTATGTTAAGTTCAAGCGATTACTGGAAGCCGAAACAGGCATTACTTATAACGAGCCAAGTGAACTGGCCGTAAAAGATGCAATAGAGAAAGCCGTTCACAGCCTTATTATTGAAGGCATCGTAGAGGGACTGTGGAAAACAGCCGAAGAAGACTTCATGAATAACCCAACGGTAAAGGAATACCTGCAGGAAAAAGAAATGAACAAGGATACAGATGTATTCTTCCAGCACCACAAGCCACGCCGCGGCCGCGTAGTAGTAGGCGCTTCAGCAGGCACGCTCTTATACAACGGCGACTACTCTGCGCCAACCCCCCGCCCCGGATTTCACTTACAGGCCAGCTACCATACCAGTAAATACTGGGAACACGGGCTACGGGTGGGCGTTGGAGAACTGGCTACCCAACGGATATTTAAGACTTCCTTGCTCATGGCAGAGGCTTACTCCAATTACAAGCTTTACCCAACCAATCGCTACACTCCCTTTGTAACCGCATCCTTAGGAGCCTTAAGCTCCAGCACTGAAAATGATTTTTCAAACCTGGACACCAACCTCACAGGAAAAATATCTGCTGGTCTTGGTTTTGAATACCTGCTCGGCGACCAGCTTGGCCTCAACATTCAGGGCCAATACCATTACTTATTAACCGACCAGCTGGATGACAAACAAAGAGGCAGCTACAACGATGCCTTTTTCGAGACCTCCCTTGGCATAAAATTCTACTTCATTAAGTAAGCTTATTTCCCACCAGGTTTTAAAAAGGTCTGAATACATGCTGTATTCAGACCTTTTTTTATGCCGCAAAAAGTCCATCCGCTTAAGCGCATTAACAGGCAATCTTCCTGGCGCTTATATTCTCCTCCCGCGCTGCTGGCCTGCTTCTTTCGCCACAAAAACTCCCTCTCCCGATGCGCCCCATCCTTTAAATTTTTATAGCGAAAACGCCTGCCTCCAACCAGCCCATTTTAAAAGAAAACGAAGCAATAATCCTTTATTTTTTTTCTGACAGGTTTCCACTTCCTCACTTCACAAAAAACCATACAAAACCCGAACAATTCACCCCCCTCAGGAAGCAACTTATAAAGCCACTTTCGGCAATAGAATGAGCAAAAATGGAAACTGTGGAATTTTTCTACAATTCAATAAAAATAAAGGCAAAGAAGCGCATAATATATCCAAACGGTATATGTACATATTGGTGTAATTTTTAAATAAATCTGCAACAAAAAGAGATAAATATTTAATTTTACATCCATTTTAGTACTTAAAATTATATTTTATTATAAATATTTGATATTCAATTAATTAAATTATATTTTTATACTATTCCTATATTTATTTATTTTTTTTTGTCATAAACTATTGACAACAGCCTATATTTATTATACTTTTGATTAAATCATTACACACTTTCAAACCCTTAACTTTTTTAATCACATGAAAAAAAATCTCTTTCTCTTCTCAGCTGCGGTATTATTCGCAGGCACAACATTTGCTCAAGGAAACATGAGCACAGTAGGTCAAATTGGCACTGAAAATGAAGCAACAGTTACCCAAGCGGGATTTGTAAACATTGCTTTGGTAGGCCAGGGTGGTTCTGAAAACGACGCCACCGTTTCTCAATCAGGTAGCTTACAGGCTGCAGCCGCCCTACAGGCAGGCGAAGGCAACGAAAGCACCCAAACACAGTCAGGCTCAGCAAATGGAGCGGCAACTTTACAGATTGGCGAAGGAAACACAAATGAGCAAACACAATCAGGCTCTTTTAACCTTGCTGCCTCTGCTCAATTTGGTGACAACAACAGCGCTACCCAGGTACAGAATGGCGGCGGTTTCGCTCTGAACATGGCATCTATTGAGCAAGTTGGAGTAGACCACATTGCAGCTCAGTACCAGAACGGAAACGGCCTTTGGGCTAATGTTTACCAGGATGGTATTAACAACGTTTCTTTACAGATGCAAACTGGCTTAGGCAACAGTGCTGATGCAGAACAGTACAGCGATGGAACCGGCAACTACAACACCCAGGATCAATCTGGCTCGTTTAACACGGCCTGGGCTTACCAGAGCGGCAACTTAAACTACAACACCCAGATGCAGTCCGGCACATGGAGTGAGGCAGAAGCTGTTCAAACTGGCAGCAACAACAACTCTACACAAGTACAGGCTGGAAGCAGTGATTATGCCTTCGCATATCAGCTTGGTGAAGGAAACACCAGCATCCAGGCTCAGTTTGGCTTATTTTCAGGAAATGAAATGGAAGCTTACCAGTTTGGCGATGGCAACCTGAACATCCAGGGCCAGGCAGGCTGGGATAACTATGCCTACACTTCACAGGATGGCAATTATAACACTTCAGCTCAGGGCCAGCTTGGATGGGGCAACGAAGCTTATACTTACCAAACTGGCACAGGCCACATGAGCACTGTACTCCAGGCTGGTGCAGGCAACATGAGCAATGTAACTCAGAACGACTAATCATCACCTCAACTAACAGAAAGCCATGGACACTTGTCCATGGCTTTTTTTTGTTCTAGGCTGTGTCTGACCTCTGGGGCCACAGGAAAGCATTGGCCATAGCTTCTTTATACGTCCTCAACGTTCTTCTTTGACCAGATACCTTCGTGCGCTCATATTCAATGCTTAAATATCCCTACATACATTTAAAATTCATCATACTTATGTTAGCTGAGTCGGCCCCGGGTCCCCGCCAGGAACGATGCCCCAACTATTTAATGATAGGATTACAAAAGGCTTTCAACTGAGAAAGATGCTTCCGCGCGCCCTTCGCCTACCTTCAGGATAAAAAACAAAACGTAATTTAACAAAACAGGGTCAGTTACTTATGTCGCACTACTTACAACAAAATGAGTCGATTAAAAACAGAGGAATATTAATAAGAAAAAAGGAAAGCTTTCTATACTGGCAACTATTAGACAGAGCGGTAGCAAGAAACCACTTCAATTAATATCCGGCATTTCCCCTAAAAGCCTTCCCTGGTACATTAAGAGGCTGTCTGAAAATCTATATCCTGAACTACAAGTCCACATTTTGCACGAATCACTCAGCCGGAAGGAAAGCCAGCCGGAAAGCCTCAAAAAAAACTATGTAACCGCAAATAAACTCCATTGGGAAATCATTTAACAAAAAATATGGAACGATTCAGTTCACGATTTACAGTAAATTTATTTTTTCAGCAAAAAGATATATCAGCAGAATTATTCCTCTTCCTGCCAACTCCCGATCTTATTTTAGAAAAAGGATTCGAAAGTTGGCGGAATTCTTCTCTGAATCTGACAAATACTGTATCTTAGTAACTTCAGAAATGGCATACAATAAATTACAAATATATTCCAACAATCTCTCTATGCAGAAGAGTTTACTCTATAACACAGGCAAACTGCTGTTAGTAATGCTCCTGGGTCTTTTCCTGGGGAGCTGCGAAGAAACTATTGAACCAGAAGCCTTTGGAAGCATCAGAGGCCGTATAACTTATGCCAGCAACGGCAAGCCGGTAGAGGGGGCCAGCATTACCACCAACCCTCCCACGGAGGCTATTATTACCGATGCTGACGGTACTTTTTTCTTACCTTTAGTACCAACCGGAAGTGTTACGGTTGTAATAAAGAAACCGGAATACAAAGCGGAAAGTATAGCCGTTAATGTGCGGGAAGATCAAACTACCCAGGTGCTGGGCATTCTTTCGGTGCCCGATGACGGAAACTCGGCACCCGGCGCACCAATGAGTCCTACTCCTCCGGATGGTACCGAACAGCAGCCTGTAAACCTCCAGCTAAGCTGGGACCCGACCACCGATATAGATAGCGACAGCATTCGATACGACCTTCTCCTGTATGAATCGGACTCTACAAATGGGCAGTTAGTTGTACAGAATTTATTTGACACTACCTACCAGCTAAAAAATTTAAGGTATAACACCACCTATTTCTGGCAGGTCATTGCAAAAGATAGCAGTGAGCATCTCACTCCCAGCCAAGTTTGGTCTTTTAGAACGGTGTCCTTCCCAGACAACCGTTTTTTGTTTGCACGCAATTTAGGTGCTAACTACGAAATTTTTTCTTCCTCCTTAGCCGACAGCAGCACCCTCCGGCTCACGAATATTGCCAGCAGAGAGTGGCGCCCACTCCTGAGTCCTCTTCGGGATTTAGTGGCTTTTACTTCTAATGCCGAAGTAGAAACCCACATCTATACCATGAGCCGCGATGGAGACGATGTTTTCCGGGTGACCACCTTACCTGTAGCAGGCTACCATAACAACGGGCTGGGTTATACCTGGTCGCCCGATGGGGGTGAATTCCTTTACAGCCATTACGACATGCTGTACAAGGTAAGTCGCGGTGGCTTTAACCTTCGCCCGGTTGCCCAGGCGCCGGCTGGTTTCCATTGGCGCGAAGTGGACTGGACGGCCCAGAATGGAGGCAAAATAGCCGCACTGGCTATTGGCCCTAATATTTACGATGCTGCCATCTACCTCATGAATGCGGATGGCTCTGATACAACCCGAATTATTAACAATGAGGCTGGTGCTCTTGGAGGACCGGTATTCTCCATCGACGGACAAAAAATTATTTTCACTAAGGATGTTTCAGGCTTTGAATCAGTTTCAGGGGATGGCCGCCAGCTCGATAGCCGCATTTTTATGCTTAACCTTACTACAAATGAGCTAACAGACCTGTCTGCAGACAAGCCCAATGGTTCAAATGATCTATTCCCGCGCTTCAGCCCGGACGGTGCTAAAATAATTTTTGTAAACCGCTCGAACGATGGCCTCGGCACTCCTGATATTTACACGATGGAGGTAGACGGCTCTAACCGGGAGCTGGTTATTGAAAACGGAACTACCCCAACCTGGGAATAAATAAAAGGTATAATAATCATAAAAGAGGGTTTCCTGTATCTCAGGAAACCCTCTTTTCTTTTATAGCCCCCGCCCCTCCATTCCAAACCTGTTTATTATGAATTTTCTGCTCCAGCCATAGTTTAAAACGTATGCCCTGGAGAACCTGGCAGGCCAGCAAACGGGGACATAAACCAGGTTTATACCTACCACTTATCAACCACACATTTAAAGGAAGCGCTGCTGCAGCGGCTTATTACCCGATGCCTTTAGCGGCACCGCCTTCAGGTCAAAAAAAGAGGCTTTTGAGCTGCTAAAATATTTATCAAAAAAAAAGGAACAGGCCCTTGAGCTGTTCCTTCCAGTAGCTTAACTACTTAAATAAGGCTGTTAATAGCGCGCGCTCTCATCTCTGTAACGATCCTTATAGTCATAGTCGTGTTCGCGCCGGCTGGCAGAACGGCCCCAGTCACCACTTGGCCCACGATCGAACCCACGGTCCGGCATGCTGCCGGCACGACGGCCCCGATCAGTTTCGTAGCCAGGGCGATAACCAGCATTGCGGTCTTCACTTCTACCCTGTCCACGACCGTACGCTTCCCGGCCGGAGTAGTTCCTTCCTTCCCGGAAATCCTGCCTTATTCCAAAGCGATTCACATCCCGCTCAAAATCTTCGTAGCTCCCGGTCGATCTGTGGCTACTGGAAGCGCGGTTCCTGTTGCCTTCAGAGGCACCCCTTCTTCTGTTATCATCAAACCGGTCACGTCCGTAACCACCTTCATGACGGTTCATTTCCTGCTCTCTCTCAAAACCTCTGCCAGGGTTTTCGGTCCGCGTACTGTGGTACCGCCCTGCTCTGCGACCTCCATCATTATCCCGATTGATTCGCTGATCATAGTTATCTCCTGAATACCGGGAGCGCCCTTCGAAATTTCGGTAGCTGTCCTCACTGTCTCTGCTCAAATCCTGTCCCTGACTAAACCTAACGCGGTCATAATCGCGGTTATACTGCTGGCTACTTCTGTCTCTTTCAGAACCATAGTCCCTGTTTTCGGGTCGACGGCCCGCTCTTCCATATTCTTCATTCCGGTAACCGTTGTAATTATCTCTAAAGTTTCTATCATCTTGTCTCATAGTATGCTTGTTTTGGTTTAAATATTGATTCCTAAATTGATTCCTTTGCCAGGCCGCACGGCCTTCACGATTCCCATTTCCAGCTGCCTGGTACTGCCTATCCTTCCGGTCATTTCTTCCGGTTTGATTAAAGGTCTGCGGATTGGGAGGCATTCCCGCATTAGAAGCTGGTTGCTTAGAACTGTACTGCGGCAAATAGGCTCTCTCCCTGCCGGCATCGCCCCGGTAGTCGGACTCCCTTTGGCCGGCACCGGCGGCACCCTGAGGGGCTTGGTTACCTCCATTTCCAGGCCCTTTTAATTCCTTGGCCCGTTCCAGTCCCTCCCGGGCCAGCGGATTCTCAGCTCCATAGCCTCCCTGGTATGGATACTGGCTACCTTCTGCAAAATTTTGCTCACTGGAGGCAGGTTCCTTCGGATAGAGGTTCTGCATGCCGGCCTGTCTCTCCGTGTTTCGCTCCCAATCATTTTCCCTGTAGGGATAGCCTGTACCTCCTGCATAGAATTGTTGCTGTTGCTCTGTTCCGGAGTCCCACCAATGCTGTACGTTGGCATCAGAATCTCCAACAGGCTGCCACTCATTTGCCGGCTTACTAAAAGGGCTTGTACTCTCAAACCCTTCATCACCCCCACCCAAGGTACCCCAACTTTCAGCAGAGCGTCCTTTTCCTTCTGAAGCATGAACATCAAAGCGCTTATTATTAGCAGGGCTATGCGCGCTAAAGCTTCCCTCTCCTGAAGAAGAATTGCTCAGGCTTTCATCCTGATTTTCCCAGCCAGGCAAGTTATTCTCTTTATCTCCATCCCGTTCGAATGAATTAGTATTTTTATTCTGTTTCGTCATATCAAAAAAATAGTTTATTAAAAAATCGAGTTAATTAAGGCACTAAACGAAAAGGTGCCTCTAAAGCGTGCTACTTTAAAAAGCAGATGCCTCCTTACAAGCTGCCGATGGTCATTGCGCAACCCGCTCCAATAAGCCACAGAGGAAAATCCCTCTAAAATAATTTCAGCCAGCAGGAGGGCCCGCCTTTTCAAAAGGCGCTGTACACAGCCATTAACTCCTCACTACCAATATCTTACGAACCACTCCCCAGGCAGGATACATAGAATGCAAAGCATTTCGGGAAGAATGATGAATTTACAAACCTGGCAAATGCAGGCAGGAGAGCCGAGCTCCGGGAGCTTAGGAATGAAATTATAGAGCAGGCCGAAACGGGATATAAAGAAGTGGAAATAGTGGCCCAAAATAAGGAAGGCAGTAGCCTGTTAAAAACCTTCCCAGCTTCCCCAGCGGCTTATTGCTTGAAATTCAAATAAACAAAGCGGTCAGGAAGTGGGTTCAAAGGCTGACAAAGCATTTAATTGTTTATTCATCTAAATTTTATTCATTTAAATTTTTTAAGCTATGAAAAGATTAGGACTTCCTCAGGTATTTATTTTTCTTATCATGTTGGTAACCTTTACCGGATGTGATGTTATTATGGATATTTTTGAAGCAGGTATTTGGGTAGGAATCATCCTTGTAATCCTGGTTGTTTTTCTAGTAATCTGGTTAATCAGAAAGTTTATGAGTTAACATTCTTGGCTCTTTATGAAAGTACCTGGTCCTATTCACCAGCTGGCATCTGGCGCGCGTTTAGCGAAGCGTAACGCGTGACTTTGGTGAGCCAAACTAGCATTAAACCTGGCCTTGTGCTTATTAACCAGGCAAAACCATAAAGAACCACATCCTTAGGCAGGGCTGGGATTTTTGCTGGTTTTTTTTAAAAAAAGGCGCTTCCCCTGGTTTAGGTATAAATCAGCAGCGCTTATGAGGCAGGGCCGGCTGGCTTAGAAAAAGCCACAAAACCTTTTAGCCTAAGCTTCTGTTTTGCCCTGTTCCGGAAGCCGCTCTTTTAAGTTTTACCCTTCCTGCATTGGGTCTTTAAATGAAAATTTACCTGGGTTCAACAGGGACTGCCTCATCAAAAAAAATAAGTCACTTGCTGCAAGGCTTTCCCTCAACACAACCTAGGCATAGCAGGCATTGGGACTCAGGCAGCAGTTATTTTCCCGGGTTAGTGCCGGAATCATTTTAACGGTACTTTCCCTGTTTATTTTTAGTATTTTCCTGCTTTCTCTTAAAGACAGGGGGGCAAAATACCGGTGCGGGTTAGCCTTTACGACAGCCAGGAACCTGAACCTATTTATTGGGGCCGTGGATGCGCGCTGGTTCTTTTTTCCATTTGAACTACCAAGGCATGGAATGCTGGTGAGCAGGGAGGATGTTAAGCCATCGCAGAGATTCGGCCACAAGATGTTTTTTGCAGAAAGTACAATGCAGGTTATCAATACGCTCAAAATACTTCAGAACATCCAGGGGCAGGATGTCCGAACTCTCCGGCCGGTAAAGATTGGTGCGGAAAGCAGCATAAACCTGGAAGAAATTTATTTGAACGCACAGTGTGCAGGAATAGGGCCGGCAGAAATGGCAGCAAAACGCAAAAGTGCTCAGGGCTCTGCCTGGCCAAGGGTATGGCCGGGAGTAACTGCTTGAAAAGCCGGCAACAGAAAGGAAGGCCTGAAAGAAAAAAAATCTTTGCCCTTCCTTTTTCTTCCGAAATTTACTGCCTGCAGGTTTATTGGTTACAGATTTCGATTACAGGAGTTGTATTTAAAAAGATAAGAACATTTGGCCACTTTCTCCTCTTACAGGAAAGGGTGGCGTTCTGCCCGCAATTCCTTTTTAAGTAAATGCACCGCTAATTAGCAGTTGTAAGCAACTTTAAAACTTCCGCTACTAGACACAAAAAAAATGGCCCTATTTAAGAAAAGCATATTCTATTTCACCATCATCTTAAGTGTAATATTAATAATAGCAAGCCTACTGTCTCTCCTCTACGACCTCCCCTACTGGCTTTCAAAAATCCTTGACTTTCCGAGGCTACAATATTTTATCCTGGCTCTTATATGCCTGCCGGTTTTCATATTCCTGAATAAGCGGTGGGATACTGCTTCCATTCTTCTTTCCCTGGGCCTGTTGGCTTCCATTGCTATACAGGCTACACGAATAGCGCCGTATATACTGGGTAAAAAAGAGGTGCCTGATGCCATAGAGGAAACAATAAATAAAGATAACAGTGTAAGCATTTTAATTGCGAATGTACTCATTACCAACAGGGAGTCCGAGCGTTTCCTGCAAATAGTGGAGCGGGCCAATCCGGACATGCTCCTGGTAATGGAGGTAAATGACTGGTGGATAAACCAGCTTCAACCGCTGAAAAAAGAGTACCCGCATTTGATTGAATACCCTGCAGATAATGCGTATGGTATGGCACTCTATTCAAAGCTCCCGATGCACAGCCCGGAGATAAAATTTTTTAAGCATGAGGATGTACCTTCCTTTCATGCCAGGGTGGAGCTTCCATCGGGCAGGCTTTTTATGTTCCATGGCATTCATCCGGTTGCTCCTGTGCCCAGCGATAAATACCCCGACAATGTGGGGGAAGAAGAAGTTGCTTTATTAAAAGTAGGAGCATTGGTCGCGGAACACTCCCTTCCTTCTGTAATAGCGGGTGATTTTAATGATGTTTCCTGGTCCCACACAGCCAGACTGTTTGGAAATAAGGGAAACCTCCGTAATATACGGATTGGCAGAGGCCTTTATAATTCATACGATGCAAAGTCACGACTGCTCCGCTGGCCACTGGATCATTTCTTTCTTACCAAAGAATTCTCTGTTGCAGAACTGGAGCGCCTTTCCACTTTTAATTCCGACCACTTTCCTATGTTTGCGAGGCTTGTGCTAAATGAGCCAGATAATTAGCCAGGGAAGGAGGCTTTTCATAACCTTAAAAAAGCACCTGCCCTTTTCCACGACAATGAATGGGTTTTTCCTTAAAAACTTCTGACCGCCTTAGGCGGAGGTTGAAGTATCAGCAACTTGCAGGTTTTAGTATCCTGATTGTTGACAAACAATTTGGCAACCCTACCTATCTCTTTCGTATACATATAGTAAGAGATTTTTTTTAACCTCAAATACATGAAACAATGAATAAAGAAAAGAGCTATTTTAACCTAAAGAAAGTTTTCGGAAAGAAAAAGCAAGCAGGCACTGCATTGTTTTTGTCCCTGCTTTTCCTGGGAGCAGTTTCCTGCTCACCGGACTCCAGAGAAGAGGACCAGGACGTGGCTGAAGATATTAACACGGAGCTCGAGACCTCTGACTGGCCAGCCAGGGAAGGCCAGAGCGAATGGGAGGAAAAGAATAATGATCCGGTTGCTTTTACTTCTGATGAGCTGTTTAGCAATTTTGATGAAGATGCTGATCAACGCATAAGTTATGAAGAGTTCACCGCCGCAGTGGAACGCGATGATTATTCTGTAGGCTGGGAAAGTAAAAATTTTAAGGAACTTGAGCGGAATGAAGGCCCTTTTACAGACTATGATAAAAATGAAGATGGCTTTCTCGATGGAACTGAGTTTAAAGATTTGGTAACTTCCCTGGGAGAGGATGTTGATGACCCTGAGGAATAAGGGAGGGGAGGGAATTGCTACCTGTTAACAACAAAATAAAAGATTAACGCCCTTAATCTCTTTAAGGCAAAACCAGGGAAGAGGCTTCCTCTCCTTACATAAAGAAAGTATGGCCACTGTAAAGGAAATTTTCAAGGACCTGCCCTCCTTATTAAAAGCAACCTTTAAAGAATGGGTAGATGATGAGCCTTTTGATTTAAGTGCAATTGTGGCCTATTATTCTATCTTTTCCATTCCGGCCATGGTTATTGTTGTTGTAAATATTGCCGGGCTGGTTTATGGAGAAGCGGCCGTGGAAGGTAAAATTGCAGCAGAAGTCGGAACTTTAATTGGCGAAGATACGGCAACAGAAATACAGAATATGCTAAGAAATGCCCCTTGGCGGAGTGACTCAACCCTGTCTACTCTTGTAGGAATTGCCACTTTTTTGTTTGGCACAACCGCTGTTTTTCATGCCCTGCAAAAATCATTAAATAAATTATGGGAAGTAAAGGGAGATCCCAAAGCGGCAGGCATAAAAAAAATTGTTATAGACCGGGCTACTTCATTTGGTATTGTACTTACCATTGGTTTTCTGTTGCTCATTTCGCTTATGCTCTCCAGTGCTTTATCTTTACTTTCGGAATGGATAAAACAACAGTTTCCTGATTTTCTGCTCTACCTCTTCTACGTCCTTGATTTCCTTCTTTCCTTTGGAGTAATTACCCTGGTTTTCGCCATGCTCTACCGGTTTCTTCCAGATATAGACATCCAGTGGAAGAGTGTTTGGGTAGGCGCAGGAGTTACCGCCTTATTGTTCATTCTGGGGAAATACGCCCTGAGTCTTTATTTTAAAAATGCGAATCCTGGTTCTGCCTATGGAGCGGCAGGCACCATTATTTTGTTGCTGATGTGGACATCTTACTCCTGCCTTATTCTCTTTTTTGGCGCTGAATTTACGCAGGTTTATGCCAGGAGGTACGGCCATCGTTTAAAGCCTTCTGACCATGCCGTAAGAAGGGCAGATTATTACCAGGACAAAAGGGAAAGGAATAGTTAGCATGTCTTTTTCTTCTAAGCACAAAGCGTTTCCCTATATCGCCCCTGAACAGCTGCATGGTTCATCCGGTAGCTTCTCCGGAACAAAGTTTTAATTTTTCCCTATGAGTATAAGCCAGCCGATAGGATATTTCAAAAATGTTTACCATAAAACAATCAACAGCATTGCTTTTTATCCCACTGTGCTTTCGGTATGTATGCTTGGGCTTGCCTGGTTTTGTTTGTATATCGATGCCATTTCTTATGGCACTGCAATTATTGAGCTCTTGTCGTTTTTAGTGGTAAAAAATACCGAAACCGCCAGAAGCCTCCTATCTATTCTGGCCGGAGGATTAATCAGCCTGATGGTGTTTAGCTTTTCGATGGTGATGATTGTTCTTAGCCAGACTGCCTCCATTTATTCGCCCCGTGTGCTCCCGGGTTTAGTAAGTAAGCGGGAGCACCAACTTGTGCTGGGTATTTACCTGGGCACTATCGGTTACACACTTGCCGTATTAAGCAATGTCGATTCAGAAACGTTTGAATTATTAATTCCCCGCTTTTCAATCATTGTAAACCTACTTCTTGGTGTAGGTTGCTTTGGAGCATTCATCTATTTTATTCACGACATCTCAACCATCATTCAGGTCGGAAACATACTTAAAAGGCTGTACCTCCAAACACGCGCTGCCTTAAACAGGGAGTTATCGGGGGATGACTATGCTCAGCAGGTAAATGGATTTTCTTCCATGGAGGAGGTAAAGGCGTGGAAGTCGGGCTACTTTTTTAGTGTGATGGAACAGTCATTTTTACAAGAGGCAGAGCAGCAAGGCTTACAGGTAAAGATACTGTCTTACCAGGGCCAGTACCTGGTTAAAGGAGAGCCTTTTCTGGAAGTGAACCAGCCGTTAACAGAAGAAGTGCAGGATTTACTGATGAGCACGTTTATTTTCAGGCATCAGGAAATGATTAGGGATAATTTTTTCTATGGCTTTAAGCAAATCACCGAAATAGCTGCAAAAGCGCTTAGTCCTGGCATTAATGACCCGGGAACCGCTATACAGGCCTTGGATTACCTTACCGACTTATTCAAGATACTTTTAAGCCTTAAAGGACAGCGCGTTGTGAGACAGAAAGACGGACTGCCGGCTCTTATTTATTTATCAATACCGTACAAGGAAATATTTTACCTGTGTATGGCCAGTTTAAGAGGGTATGCCGAAAAAGATTTGGTAGTACAGGCAAAGTTAATTTCCCTGATAAAGAAAATCGGAGAAGCTGATACGGATGAAGAAAACAAAACGATGTATCAAAGTCAACTAGGCGCAATAGTGGAAACAGCTGAAAATTCATTTAATAATCAAAAAGACATTAACTTCATTAAAAATCTGGCCAAGACTAATAATTTTAATTTAGATGAAACTTAGTATAGCAGAAGTGCGCCCGGCCCGCTGGGGTGTGCCTTCCAACCCTGGGTGTATATTCAGTACAGGTTTTCCCTTTTCCGGCACATGGCAATGGAGCCATCAATAGCAGGAAACCCGCAACTTTAAACCTTTTTTTAAGGAAGTACAGCAACAGGAGAACCTTGAAAAAGGAAAAAGAGGGAATAGAAAAGTTAAAGAAAGTAAACTTTTCTGCGACTCCTTACCTTTGAAACCCCTATCCTAAAACCACAAAATTTTTATGGGGTGGTAAATAGTTAGTATCCTAACCGTAGTTGAATAAAGGACAGGCATTTCTACAAGCAATAAATCCCCTTTTATGCAATTTTTTTTATCTAAATGGGTATGACTCTCAGTGTAAAAAGCATCTTAACTTATTTCACCTTACTCGACGTCTGTATTTTTATTCTTTTTCGGGGATTGGCAAAAGCGCAAGCCTTTCTTGCTCCATTAGCTGTGGCCGTATTGCTTGCTATGATTTCCCTTTCGCTGGCGCGCTGCTTCGAAAAAAAGGAATCAACCGAGGATGGGCTTCTCTCCTTTCAAGTTTAAAAATTCTGCTCTTTTTCATTTTTTTTACCGCTGTTTTAGTTTTCCAGGTAAAAAGCTTTGTGCAGGACTGGCCACAAAAGAAGCAAAAACTTGAACCCAGCATAAATCATCTGCAAAACTACATTTCCGAAACTACCGGTATATCATGGCAGGAGTTGGAGTCTGAATTTTCATCACAGGTGCCAGGAATTCCGCTTGCAGAAAAAACACATTCTACAGGAAAAGCTCCAGGGCAGGCCCGAAATACAAGGTCAAGCAAATCTCTTTCTGCCCCTATGCCGCAACTACCATTTACGTCTGTATTCTCGTTTGCCGGAAGCTTCCTAATGAACCTGCTGGGCTTTCTGGGCACCTTCTTACTTATCTTCGTGTATGTTTTCTTTTTCTTGTTGTACCGAAGCAAGTTCAGGAAGTCCCTGCTTAAAATGGTGCCAAAAAAAACGTAAAGAAAGTACAGGAAAAATTTTGGCTGAATCAGTCGGTATTGCTCAAAGTTATCTTTTTGGCAAGCTGCTCCTTATTATCCTGCTGGCTATAATTTATTCAGCCGGGCTTTCCTTTTCAGGATTAGAAGATGCCATACTTATTGCAGTTATAGCAGCCATCCTTACCCTCATTCCTTACGTAGGAAATTTCCTTGGGTACGGATTAGCCATAGTCATGGCTTTTTTATCAGGACTTGGACTACCGGTGGCAGTAGGTGTAACGCTTACCTTTGTTGTTACGCAGTTTATAGAAAGTTACGTACTGCAGCCCTATATTGTAGGAGACAAAGTAAACCTCAACCCGGTTGCCACCATAGTTGTAGTTGTTCTAGGCGGTTCCGTTTGGGGAATTATTGGCATGTTGATATCTATTCCCGTACTCGGCATTTTAAAAGTAGTTTTTGATCAGGTTCCAGCCTTACACTCTTTGGGCTATTTAATTGGCCAGGAAGACCTGGGAAAGGATTAATTCAGGTAGGACTTTTACAAGAAGCAAAAAGGGGTACAGACATCGTGGAGTCCAAAAAAATGCCTGCTTCTCCATTTATTAAAACTGCAAATTTTTCTAAATCATACCAGGCTTTTTTTGTATGGTCAGCCTGAAAAATCTATTTCTATTTCACCAGGTATTATGCCTATCCCTTATTGCCCTTGTGCAATATTTTAGCCCGCAAGCCGGATGAAAATTCTATAGGACAAGGATTAAATGCAGGGATATTTGGCAGCTTATAGAAAACAAAAAAACGGCGTGAGGGATACCCATCGCCGTTTTTTTTATTTAAATTAGATTAAGAAGGTTCTTATTTCTTTTTTCTTAAATCTTCGTCCTTGTTGGTTTTTTCTACATCAACATCAGTTTTGCGCACGTTATCGCGAATTGTTCTTTCGCGGTCTTTGGTTTCTTTTTTCAAGTTAACCTCTTCTACAACGCGTGCTTCTTTGTTAACTACTGCCTTTTCGGCATGCTCGGTAATTTCGGTTTCACCTTCTTTAAAATTTTGAAAATCAGCCTCTGTTGCCGGGCGATCCACAGGCTTTCGTTCTACGTCTACATGCTCCTCTCGTAAGCGAACCGTTTCTTCTACCGGACGTTCAATGATGCGGCTGCGCATACGAACGCCTCCGGTCTCCACTTCGCGCTTACCCACCTGCATTTCTTCTTCAATTACCGGAATAGACTCAGAATCGCCTGCCCGGCCGGTTGGCTGGCTTCCCCGCGCTCCTTCTGTATTACGCTGCTTTCTTACTTCCTCGTTCACGTCAACTGCGCCAAAGCGGTCGAGAATTTTTGCAGCCCTCTCCGACTCCTCAGCTGAAGTAGTATGAACGGTAACAACAGAACCTCTGCGGGCTACTTCTGAATAGGTTTCCGCTTCGTTGGTGTCTGCAAACAAGTTACTGAAAAAGTTCCTGTAGCCGTCAGAATTTCTTTCGTTCGATTTAGAATGGGAGGTTGACTTATCTGCTGCATTAGTTCCTTCCCTGGTACTATGCACATCTATCATTTTACGGGTAAAGCCCGCATCTAAAAGTTCTTTTACGGCATTTTGCGCCTCATTTGCTTTGTTAAATATTCCAAAAACTGTCTGTCTCATAATCTTTCTCTGTTTAAAATTAAAAAATAGTCCGGGACAATACCCGAAGGTTTATTACCCCTTTTTTCCGGAATGGCCAGCTAATCAGGTGTCCCATTCCTCTTTAAAAATCTAATCGTGTATCTTATTTAAAGCCACTTAATAAGCCAAAGCTTATACCTGCTTTCATTCTTTTTCTCCACCGCCCAATTTCACCTCCAATCACTTTACCTACACAAGGGGAGCAAAAAAACCTGTTGAATTTTGGTTTCATCAGGATAAAAGGGCTGCATCATATGCTTCTTTCATTGGCCTAGGCACCGCTTGTTTTCCTAAGCGGCAGAAACATCGAACAGGCCAGGCTTATAATTAAGTCGCTTTTTATTAATTAGTTACGAAATAAAAAAGAAAGTGTTTTTGGCGGCCCCCTTTAACTCCAGCTAAATGCTTGTGCCCGGGATTTGACGAAAGCCTGTTTGGCGCTTAAGCAAGGTTCCCTGAAAACAGAAAACTTTAATTTTAGGCGCTGGTTGATTGAGAATGGATTACGTAAAATCGAAAGCTTATGAAAAATTTGCACGAACAGGCTTTGCGGTAAAGGGGGCGGTTTATATCCTTCTGGGAATATTAGCCGTGGCAGCTGCGGCAGGCCCGAATGGAAAAATTACAGGAAAGAAAGGCGTACTAATATGGCTCGACCACCAACCCCTGGGACCTGTTCTAATAACTTTAATTATGGTGGGACTTTTGGGCTATATCATGCTGCGGTTTATGCAGGCATTTAAAGACACCAATGATAAAGGAACGGGCTGGAAGGGACTGGCAACAAGGATATTCTATTTTATCAGAGGGGTGTCTTATTTACTCCTTTTTTTAACGAGCTTGTTAATTGTTTTTTTTCAAACCAAATTACTGGACAAAGAAGATACTAATACCATGGCCCGGATCATCGAACTTCCTGCAGGAAATATAGCCATTGGTATTGTGGGATTTTTTTTTGCAGCCTATGGAATATTTGAAATAGGACGAGCAATAACCGGCAGTTTTAAGCGGCATTTAAATTTCAGTAATTTAGGTAAGAAACCCAGGAGCATATTTAATACCATTGGCGTGATTGGTTATCTGGCCAGGGGAATAATTCTTGGCATAACAGGCTTTTCACTTGTAGAGGCCGCTTTTAATGCCTATATCGATACAGCTTCTTTTACTTCTCAGGCATTCCATATTTTATCTTCTCTATTAGGGGAGCTTTATATGGGACTGGTAGCTGCAGGCCTGGCGTTTTACGGGTTATTCTACTTTGTAAAAGCTAAGCTTTACCAGGTTTCCACAAAGTAAGAGGAACCTTTAATGTAAATACCAACGGACCGTTTAAAGTGCTTCCTCTTATTAGCACGAGTAGTTAAATAAAGCCTTCTTCAATCATGCTAAAGTCCTGGCCTTCCATACAACAAAAAAATCACCACAGGCATTAAGAAAGGCAGAGAAAAATAAAGCAGCGGGGAAATTACTTTTTCCCCAAAAAAAATTCTTGTAAAGAACTATCTAAAGCTGCTCAAGCTAAGTTCATAAATTCCAAGCACGCTTAGCATTGGATATATAAAATTATTATTGGTGCACTGCGCCCGGCCAAAGGAATTTAACTAAGCTGCGTCTGATAAATGCTTTTGAAATTAAAAAGAGGGAATTTTCGGTCCGCCGCTGCGGGTCTTGGGCAAAGGTTCTTTTTGAAGGGGGCCGGCCATCCGGCATCGCCATAGCTAGTGGAACAAGAACGAATTTCTTGATAGTATTTTTGGTTCTTGTGTGAAAGAGGAAGTTATGGGAAGAGGACAAGCGCCAGCCAAGGCAATATCAATGACAGTATTGCAGTATGTCTTACTGCAAAAAGAAGCAAATAGACGGACTACCCAATCTCATTTTAAGACAAGAATTAGTCTGTTGCTTAAAGCAAAAAAGGGTGAAAGCAACAGTCAAATTGCCCGTGATTTAGCCATATCTTTGAATACGGTAAAAACATGGCGCCGACGTTGGCAGGGGAGCTATGAGCAATTATGTGAATATGAAAAAGAGATGGAATCTCAGAAGTTAAGCGAGCATGACTATCTTCAGGAATTGCTGAGCCACCTTCGGGACAACCCTCGTAGTGGTACCCGTAAGCAGATAAGCCTTGAGCAGGAACAGCAAATAGTTGCTCTTGCCAGTGAGCAGCCCCAGGATTATGGTATTGAAATGACTTCCTGGACTCATGAAATGCTGGCGAAGGTAGCTATTGGCCAGGGAATTGTAGAAAAAGTTTCTTCCCGTCATGTGGGCAATATTTTAAAAAAAGCGAACTCCAGCCGCACAAGTCAGAATACTGGCTCTTCCCCAGGATTAAAGACTGGAAAATATTCGCTTTAGAGGTTAGCTTAATTTGCAATCTTATTCTTGAGAGTGTACAGGGACTTTATCCGAATCGTCATGTGCTGAGTGTTGATGAAAAGACTGGCATACAAGCTCTGGAGCGAGTTGAAGGTGTTGCTCCTGAAAGCAAGGGCTTTTATCGGCGAAAAGAATTTGAGTATATCAGACACGGCACTATTGGTTTAATGGCAGCTGTAAATGTGGCAACAGGAAACATGGGTGATAAAAAGACCTGAAGCACAAGGTTACAAATTTGCCTTTTTGAACCAAAGGGTATTTGTAAGACACAGCCAAAGTGGATATTTTTACCAGGCCGGAAGTTTAACTGCGAAAACCATAAAATAAAGAAAATAAAAAAGGCCTTATTCAAGCGAATAAGGCCTTTAGCTGTGCGCACGAGTGGATTCGAACCACCACACCAATTAAGGCACCACCCCCTCAAGATGGCGTGTCTACCAGTTTCACCACGTGCGCGGGTTATTAGGGGACACAAAACTAGGCAGGATTTTCAATATCTACAACGTTCAATCAAAAAAAACTTTAATTTTTCTTCCAGAGGGAGTTTACATAAAAATGTTTGCAGTCATTAAAATGCCGCACCACCTTAAATCCTGAGGCAGCAGCATAGGCTTCAATTGTTTGAGGATCATACTTTCTTGATATCTCTACATGGATGGGTTCCCAGGCTTTAAAATTAAAAGATTCCCCCAGGCTTTCTATATATACCTCCTGTTCTTCACGGCTAATCAGGTAGCTTCGGGCTTCGCCTCCTACCGGGTCGTACATCTGGTAATGCTTAAACTTCTGCAGATTAAAATTAGCTCCCAGCTCCCGGTTAATACGCTTCAGGAGGTTCATATTAAAAGCCCCTGTTATCCCTGCCGGATCATTATAGGCCATCCGAACAAGCTCCGGGTCCTTCTTCAAATCAAAACCAATTAAAATAAGGTCGTTCTCATTCAGGCGGTTGCCAAGTTCCGTTAAAAACTGGATAGCCTGTTTTTCTGAAAAATTGCCAATGTTAGATCCTAAAAACAGCACGACATTCCTTCTGTTTGCTGTTTCTGTCAGCTTTTCCAGTGCATGAAAATAATCATCTTCAATAGCCTCCACCTGTAGTGTCGGCAGTTCTTTATTCAAGTCTTTTTCCAGCTCTTTAAGTACATTTCCCGAAATATCGACCGGCACATAACGGAAGTCAACCTCCTGCTCCAGAAAGTGGCGCAGTATAATTTTGGTTTTCATCCCGTCTCCTGCCCCAAATTCAATGAGGTTAAACCTTCCGCTACCGTTCCTAAAAAGCTCCAGCAGAGGCTCTTTATTCATTTCCAGTATCTCAAACTCCGAGCGGGTAAGATAATACTCCGGCATTTTCATTATGGACTGAAAGAGCTTATCTCCTTCCTTATCGTAAAAATATTTAGACGACAGCTTCTTAGGAGTAGCGTTTAAACCCTGCTGTACATCCTGCGCAAATGGTGTGTTCATGAAAAATTTTTGTTCGTTACAAATACTGGGCAAGGCGAATACCGCTGTACATCCACTGTAAATGCGGGTGAAAGAAATTACGATAGGTCGGCCTGATGTGATTTCGCGGTGTGGCGCAGGAACCTCCCCGAAGTACCATTTGATTCGCCATAAACTTCCCATTGTATTCTCCAAGTGCCCCTTCGGCTGCCGAATAATAAGGGTAAGGCCGGTAAGCACTGCTGGTCCACTCCCATAAGTCGCCATACAGCTGGTGGTTTCCTGCCTGTGGGGGTTGTGGTTCAAACAAGGCAGCATCCTGCATGTTGGCGGATTTTGGCACATCCGGGCTGTATTTACGGCAAGCTGCCTCCCACGCGGCTTCGGTAGGCAGCTGCATTCCTTTCCAGCGGGCAAAAGCATCGGCTTCATAAAAGCTCACATGACTTACCGGTGCCTGCATATCCAGTTTATCCAAACCATGCATACTAAAGCGCCACCACTCCTTATCCATTTTATGCCAGTGGAAAGGAGCCTCCACCTTCTCCGCCTTTACCCATTCCCATCCTTCCTGCAACCAATGGCGGAAGTTCTTATAGCCACCGTCTTTTATAAACTCAAGGTATTCGGCATTGGTCACCAGGCGATCCATGAGGCGACACGCATGCATATACTCCTTATGTACACCCAGTTCATTATCGAAGTGGAACTCCTCTGGTTTATCCCACCCAATCTGGTAAACTCCCTCCGGCACCTCAAGCCAGCCCGCAGCGGAAGCGCTCCTCTCTGTAGGTCCTGTTGCTGCTTGCTCCTTATATACCGGAAACAGTGGGTTACCTCCCAGTATGTATTTAATATCGTACACAAGCAGCTCCTGGTGTTGCTGCTCATGCTGAAGTCCCAGTTCGATGATATAGGAAACCTCGTCAGGCACCTCCTGTTCCTGCAGGTATTCAGCCATCTGCTCATTTACATACGCACGGTACTTATACACTTCTTCTACTGCAGGCCTGCTTAAATTGCCTCGGTTTGTACGCATTACCCGTTTGCCAACACTTTCGTAATAGCTGTTAAATACATAGGCATAGTCGGGATGAAACAGCTGGTAGTTATTTTTATGGGTACTTAAAACAAACTGCTCAAAAAACCAGCTGGTATGCCCCAGGTGCCACTTTGGCGGACTCACATCTACGATAGGTTGCACCACATAATCTTCTGCCTGTAAAGGCTGGCATATATTTTCGGTTTGTTGGCGGATTTGCTGAAATCGGTGAAGAATTGTACCTGAAGACAGGTCCACCGCATTTTTTTGCTGCACATCTTGCATAAAATAAAAAATTAATGAGACTCTTCTTTTCAGTGGCTTACCTACCACCTACTCAAACAAGAAAATGTATAATACAAAAGTTTATACTCTATAACAAAAAAGCGCGACAGCATCCCTGTCACGCTTAAATTCCAATACGCAATAAGAAGAAAAAAGGCTGCATTTACCTAAAAAATCCGGGCCTTTCTCATAATCAGATTTTAGCTACCGAAGTTTCTTTAACGAAGAGCGTCTGCTCTCCCCACTGAACTTCATACCACACATCCTGCTTATTTAAGACCTGCAGGCGATGGCCTTTATTAATCATTTCTACTACACCGGCACCTGCAGAAGGACCGCTCATCAGGGGCACATAATTTTTAACCACAATAGCCTGCCCGCGGCTCAGGGGTATATTTACAAAATAAGCCAATACCGCCAGCAGGAGCACTACCGCCACCCCTACGCCTACAGGCTTTTTACCCAGCCGAAACTTATTGTAGAGCATTAGCAGGAGCAACCCTCCGGCAATTAACATCAGCCCCATTACAATGTATTGCCTGTTTTGGTAAAGCTGGTTTCTGAAATAATCAAAATCTGAAATTACGTATCCTTCCAGCTGATGCTCTTCAGCCAGCTTTTCCATTTTCTGGAGGGCCTCTTTTTGTGCAGTGAGCTGGTAATAACGATTAAGCAGGTACAGCGTTTCTGTGGTATTGTTCAGGCTCTCCTGGATGTAGGCCATTCGCAACAACATCGCCGGCGAGGCCTCCCCTGTTTCCAGCACCTCCTCATACTCCTGGTAGGCCTGGGTAAACTTTTGCTCCGCATAGAGCGAGTCTGCAAGGGCTAATTGTGGGTTATTTTGCCCCATTACAGGATTAAAAAAAGTAAATAAAGGGAGAAACGAATAAAGTAACAGAAATTTGTAAACGATGTTTTGTATTTTCATGATTAGGTTTTACCTTTGCAACGCAATTAAGGAAAACAGCCGCTAAACAGCAAGCCTTAAGCAAATGATTCCGTAGCTCAGCTGGTAGAGCAATACACTTTTAATGTATGGGTCCTGGGTTCGAATCCCAGCGGGATCACAAAGATAAAAACAGCAAGCTTCAATGCCAAAACCGTTGAAGCTATTTTTACGGTTCTCCGGGGGTGCCTAACCACCGCAATCGCCAATCGTTTCCTTATTTTCCTGATTCCGTAGCTCAGCTGGTAGAGCAATACACTTTTAATGTATGGGTCCTGGGTTCGAATCCCAGCGGGATCACTGATAAAAAGCTCAATCTTAACCGATTGGGCTTTTTTTTTAAGCAGCTGGTAGAAAAATATCTTTTAAAATTATCTCCCAGGCCGCCGCAGACCCCGAATCTCAGTCCGCTAAACCCGGACCAAGCGGTAAATCTGGGGAGCCTGCAGTTTCAATAGCGTGTAGGCCTCCGCCAGGCTACCCTAAAAATTTCTCCCTTTCAGGACTGGATTGCATTTAAACCCCTATTCCAACATTTTGAAATATTTTAGGTCAAAATTTTTAGCGGTCAACAGTTTGAAATAACCATCCTGCTCCCCAGAAATATTGCTTGGTCCCTTTTCTCCTTCACCTGCAATAAAACGACCGCATGTTGCTTGCTACTTCTTACCACCAGCAAACTGGTCCTTTTAGCTAACGCATTAACCTTACCCAACTATTTATTTATACTGAACATTTTTATTCTATAATACGGAAGTTCCGGCACCTATGAGCAAACAGGCTCAACACCAAATACAGGAGCCTGTCCCCCTATATTGCCTCTAAATAAAAGCGATTGTCCCTGCCTGTGCCAAATCGCACACCATACGTGCAACTTTTATGCTTTTTTTTCTATTTTTGACAAACCTAAACTTCTGACAACTCCAGCTTTCTGCTTTACCGACACTACATTTCATGGAGCTTTACTTATGGAAAATGCAATAAGAATTCAATTACCTATATCGGTTTCATACCCGGCCCTGGAAGATGTGCTGCAAGAGAAAGTGGTGGGCGAGTATATTCCCAGGCAGGAAGTAGGAGCTGGTGAACCTCCTTATGCTCAAATTCTGGATGCCCGGATTGAGGGCAGTGGCACCGGGGCCAACGACCTTATTATCAGGCTTAGCATTAAAATTCTCCGAACGGTTTTAAAGCGGGATAAAGTGGACCTGCTCGTGCAGGCCGCTTTAGGCTATGACAATGAAACCCAACAGCTTTTTGTAAGAAAGTTCAACCTTGAATCCAGAACTTCCAGTGGCTTCTTCAACTCGGCACTCGAAGTACTGGCAAATAAAGTTGCGTACAGCCAGATATTAAAAAGAACCAGGTTCAACCTTAAAGCAATTATATCAAGAGAATTAAAGAAGGCCAATGGCATGCTGGAAAGCGGCCTGGAACTAAAAGGAATTAAGCTTTACGGAAAAATTGAAAACGTACGCGTACAGGATATAAAAACGCAGGCCCAGGGCATTTCGCTACTCCTGGAAGTGCAGAGCGAGTTGGATGCCCAGATTTTTGACTTACTTTCTCTAATGCCCCCTAAATAAACGCTACGGCTAAACAAAAAGCGCTACCAATATTCCGTATAGGTAGCGCTTTTTATTTAGCTGCTAATCCTCCGGATAAGGAATGTAGAGAAAATTGGTGAACTCTGCGTCCACCACAAAAAGGCAGCAGAATTCATCCGGGTTTTTATAGGTTTCCTTAAAATCTTCGACCTTATCTTTATCAATCATTTTACGCTGCACAAATTCATCCAGGTAGGACGCGTAATAATTCCATTTGGCCGCAAGCTCTTTTTGGCCGATTAATAGCTGCCCGAGCGGAATTTCTGTTTTGGCAATTGGAAAAACAGGATAATCTGAAAAACCTCTCTTCCTTATTTGATAAGAAGCCTCCTTTAAAGTTTCTGCCACTACGGCAAAATCGGCTGTAATGGTTCCCAGGTATTTTCCATTCAGCTCCGGATCATTTTGCATATCACTCCTTTTAAAATTTACGAATCAACGCATTTGCTATTATTGTACGTACTTCTCTTACAGGAAGCAGATGAACCAATGGACGGTGGCTTACTATCTAAAACAAGATTTTAGCACAAAGCAAAAGGACTCTTTACTACAGTCGCAAAGCAAATGCATGACAAAAGTAGGGTAAATTTAATTTTTCCTGCATCTATGCACAAAACACTTCTTTAATTATTCTCAGGCATCTACATTAATTTGTTTGGTCTGCCACTCAGCGGAAGATAGCCGGCTCTCAAATTCAGGGGTAGGAATTCCAACGGTATGTTCATTCAATACAAAATCTGTCATTCCCTCTGGTGAGGTCTCAACAATAACGAACCTTTTCCCAAAGTTCTCTTCTAAAGAAGCAATCAGTTCGTAGTCGCTCCGAATTTCTTTTGCGCTAACTTCCTTTAACTTAAGCAAAGTATAATCGCCATTTTTTTCAGAATTTACAGGCACATAATCTACAGATATTTTTTTCATATACTTATTCATTTTATAGGCCTTACGCTTAAAACATCCTTTTTCCCGATTCAGCAAAAAAACTAAAACTCCAGCATACAAGCCCTGCACTAAATATTTTTTTTATCGAGCCAAAAAAACCCTTTACTTTTTAATTAAAGGCTGGAGTTCATTTTTGCCTTATGTCACGTCACAGTAAAATGTACGCTGCAATTAGTCGCAGGTTTTTCCTGTATTGATTGCCCCCAAAGGAGATTTGCCAACGCACATTCCAAAAAAATGCGGTTAATTCATTCAGGAACTAACAGAAAGGTTCAATTTTCGTAAAATAAACCAGATGCCGGAGCAATCGCTTTTCCGCTGCCAACCGGTTTGTTAATGTTTCCATCTAATTAACTGAATAAGATGCACGATAAAAACACATTTTTTAAGGCCATAGATACAGGCAACCACTTAAATAATAAAACCCGGGAAGAATACTGGCACCTTTTTACCGAAAAGTGCGACCAGAATTTACAGACACTTTATAAAGTGGAGAATTCCCCCTTTACAGATACAGGCATACATCTATACATAAAGTTTTCCCTGGATAAGTTTTTCAGTACAGGAGAAAAAGACAAAGGAGCGGCAATGAACCAGGCGGGCAAAGCAGGAACACCCGCCGGCTCAAAACTTTCTCCAATAGATAAGGACTGGAAGAAAGATACAGCTACCACCTGGGGCACAAATGATGATGTTAAAGGTAAGTAGTTCAGGCGTAAATTATCCCCTCAGAGGCTCTTTCAGAAAGGGCTTTCTTTTCCAAGCATTAGCTATAAATAAATGTTTTCCATAAGACTGGCCTTAACTATTTTCCTTCACCCAATTACTAAGCCCATCCTTATTTATCCTCAACAATATTTCTTAATGGCAAACCCAACTGTAGACCGGATGAAAAACAAAAAACGAGCATTACTATTAATACACTTAAACCAAAAATTCTCTACCGTACACATTTTCTTTGATGAAAAGATTAAAAAATGAGGTAAGTATTTGGAAATGAGGCATAAAACAATAAGATCGGCTGATAAAAAGCATCACCTTCAAACCAGCCGATCTATGAACGATAAAAATATCGCTACCAAAAGGTACGGGAATTTTTCACAAAAGTCTACGGAAAAGAGCTAAAAGGCAACCCTTTAAGACGAATGAACACGCTTATTTGCATGGTTAATGGCATTCTTAGCAACAATTCCGTTCAGCTTCCTGAAATAGCCTCAGGGGTGCATAAGCATGTGAAAAATGAGAGTAAGATTAAGCAGTTTAAGCGCTTCATCATGAACAAATATACTGATGAGGAATCCTTCTACCTTCCATTTATACAGCCCTTGCTTGAAAAGTTAAGTAGCTGTGGCGAGTTAGTTTTTGCCATAGATGGCTCAACAGCAGGAAAAGAATGCATGGTGTTGATGGTAAGTGTAATCTATAAAAAACGCGCTATTCCTATCGTATGGATAGCCAGAAAAGGCAAGAAAGGACATCTACCAGAGTCTTTCCATTGTCAATTGGTAGAAAAGCTCATTGACATAGCTCCTGAAAACTGCCGCAAAACTATGCTTGGTGATGGTGAATTTGATGGCAATTCTTTGCAGGCTCTCCTTAAAGAGCATGGATGGAATTATGTATTGAGAACCAGAAAGGATATGGTAGCAAAAGAAGATTACTTCGATGATTTCTGCCTAAAGTCTTTAGCTCCGGGGCGGGGAGAGAACTTTTTCTTGCCTGACATCCTGATCACCCACCAGCAATATGGACCTGTAAACCTGCTGGTATGGCATAATAAGATGTACAAAGAGCCGCTTTATTTGCTTACTAACCTGGATTATCCTGCTGAAATCAGCCGATATTACAAAAAGCGGTTTATCATAGAAACCTTCTTTTCAGATCAAAAGACAAAAGGTTTTCAGTTGCACAGAAGTAAACTCGATGATCCGGAAAGAATTATGCATCTGCTGATAGCTGCCTGTTTAGCTTATATATTCCTGCTTTTAGTAGGCATCCAGGCTACAAACAATCAGTTGATGGCTCAAATTCATCGTAAAAGCAGGTGTGATTGGAGCATGTTTACTACAGGTAAAAGGGCTTTGCAGTATCTTATTGACCAAAGAATATGGTACTGTTTAAACTACAGTTTGTTATTATAAAAAAGTGTACGGTAGAGAAACCAAAAAGCGATTAAAATAGCTCTAAAGGTATTTTAATCGCTTTTTTCTTTATAGGTTGAAAACATTTCTTTACCGTTTCTCTAACAGCACCACATTTTCCACATGATGGGTGTGAGGGAACATATCTACCGGCTGAACGGCGCTTACTTTATACTGCGCATCCATTAACTGCAAATCGCGGGCCTGGGTGGCGGGGTTACAGCTCACGTACACAATTCGCTGCGGCGCTACCTGCAGCAGCGTTTGTACCACCTCGGGGTGCATGCCTGCCCGTGGCGGATCGGTTATTACAATATCCGGCTGACCATGGGTTGCCACAAAATCGGGCGTAAGAACATCCTTCATGTCCCCGGCAAAAAAGAGCGTATTCTCAATATTGTTAACCGCCGAGTTTACCTTTGCATCTTCAATAGCCTCCGGTACATACTCTACGCCTACTACTTTTTTTGCCTGACGGGCCACAAAATTGGCAATGGTCCCTGTTCCGGTATAAAGGTCATAAACGATCTGTGAACCATCGAGCCCTGCAAATTCGCGGGCCACCTTATAAAGGGTATAGGCCTGCTGGCTGTTGGTCTGGTAAAAGGACTTGGCGCCAATCCGGAAGCGAAGGCCTTCCATCTCCTCTTCAATATATTCTCTGCCGCTTACCAGCACTACTTCCTGGTCGTGGTAAGTCTCATTTCCTTTTTGGTTAATAATGTACTGCAGCGAGGTAATTTCCGGAAAGCTTTCTTTCAGGTGCTGCATTAAACCATCAATGGCCTCATCGGGGCGACCAAACTGCACAATCACCATAATTTCGCCTGTACTGGCCGTACGAATAATCAGGTTACGCAGGAGACCATGCATTTCTACCAGGTCGAAAAAATCCAGTCCATGGGTCCGGGCATAATCTCTTACTGCCAGCCGAATGGCATTGCTTGGCTCCGGCTGATGGTAGCAATGCTCGATATCGAGAATTTTATCGAAACGGCCGGGCATATGGAAGCCCAGGGCGGTACGCTCCACTTCTTCGCCGGAATTAATCTGCTCGCGGGTGAGCCACTTTTTATTGGTAAAAGTATACTCCAGCTTATTACGGTAATACTGCGTTTCTTCCGATGGCAGGATTGGCTTTACAGGCGGCAGGGCCACCTTGCCAATGCGCTGCAGGTTATCTACCACCTGCTGCTGCTTGTAGGTTAGCTGCACGCTGTACTGCAGGTGCTGCCATTTACAGCCACCACACAAATCGAAGTGGGCACAAAAAGGCTCTGTGCGCAGGGTCGACTTATGATGGTACTTTTCCACCCGGCCTTCCAGGTAGTTCTTTCTTTTTTTAATAATTCTGAGATCCACCACATCGCCCGGTGCTACATCCGGCACAAAAATTACCTGCCCCTCATAACGGCCCACGCATTTTCCTTCTGCGGCAACCGACTCTATTCCAACCTTTGGAATTATTACGTTCTTTTTCAATTTTTCCATACAGGCCACAAAGTTAAGGCATTTTAACAGCTTGAGTAGACCATATTTAGGTTTTTCTTATTATATTAAGCTATGAAATTTTGTAGCCGAATCATCATACTTTTTGGCCTTATGGCCCTGGCTTTACAAGTAAAGGCTTCGCATATAGTGGGAGGCGAGTTTGAGCTTGTACACCTTAATGGCAATCGTTACCAGTTAAGCCTTATCCTGTATTCCGATAACATCAATATCATGGATCCGGCAGCCATCGACCCTTCTGCCACCGTTCACCTCTGGCAAAAGTCAAACAACCTGCGAATCCGAAGCATCACACTTCCGAAGGTAAGCCATACCCAGGTACCTTATACCAATCCCGATTGCGCCATTCCGCAGCTGAGCACCAGTAAGGTAATATATTCAGCCGAAATCACCCTGGAAGAGGGCGTATTTAACCATGAAGATGGATATTATATTAATTATGAGCGTTGTTGCCGGAACGGGGTAATAAACAATATTCGCCGCCCCGGAGATGTAGGACAGGCGTTTTACCTGGAGTTTCCGGCGGTGGTAAAAAACGGGGCGCAGTTCATCAACTCCTCGCCCAGCTTGTTTCCTCCCCTGAGCGATTTTGCCCGACTCGGGTACCCATTTTATTTCGATTTCCGCGGCTCCGATGCCGACGGAGATTCCCTGGTATATTCGCTGGCTACCCCACTGGCAGGCTCCAGCTCTCCCGACGCAGGAAATGTGCTCCCTCCCCCTCGCCCGGCACCTTACAGCCCGGTAAGCTGGGTAGCCGGCTACAGCCAGGACAGGATGATACCGGGTAATCCGCCACTACAAATAAATTCAAATGGTTTTATTCAGCTCACACCGAAAGAAACCGGCCTTTTTGTTTTTTCGGTAATGGTGGAGGAGTTCCGGAACGGGGAGAAGATTGGCGAAGTAAGGCGCGATTTTCAAATGCTCGTATACGATTATGAAGGCAGCGATTTCCCGCCTTCGCTTCAGGCACAAAAACCAGGCGATGCTTCTTTTTACCAGGAGGAGCTGCTACTTACCGACAGGGACTTCAGCGATTTTGAAAATGACCGATGCATTACCCTGCAGGTAAGCGATAAAGATGTGGATGCTGATACCCCCGACAATGGCCGGGAGCCGCTGCGGTTTAGCATACGGCCCGTGAACTTCAGCAGCGCTGCTGCAGAAAACTTCCTGTCGGTTAGGCAGGGAAGTGTTAATAAAGAGCAGCGCACCTTTAAGCTGGAGCTTTGCCTGCCCCTATGCCCGCCAAAACAGGATGGTCCTTATATTTTCGATGTAATTGCCTATGACGATGCCTGTGCCCTGCCGCTAACCGACACCCTACGGGTAAGGGTAGATGTTTCGGCGGGCCCGCGCAACCAGGCGCCTGCTACCCGAACCTCTCTCGCCAGTACAGATGAAGTAAGTATTATCCGGCAGCTGGAAGCCCCTATAAACTTTACGGTCACCGGCAGCGACCCCGACCATGACCGCATCTCCTTAAAGGCAGTGGGCGATGGTTTTAAGCTGGAAGAATATGGAATGACTTTTAATCCGGCAGTAGGCCAGGGTTCGGTACAAAGCCAGTTCTTGTGGAATCCTAGCTGCAGCAATACAAACCTGCAGGCAAAAAATGCCTTTACCCTCTTTTTTATAACCGAAGATGAAGATGTCTGCGATCTTCCGAGTGCAGATACGGTAACAGTTAAAATTGGCATTAACCCGCCGCCAAACGCGCCACCCGCTATTGAAATTACCGGACTTGAAAGCTACCTGCTGGAGGCCGACCTTGCCCCGGACACGCTGCTGACTTTTGAGGTAAAGGGCTATGATTCCAATACCGGCGACTCCCTTTACCTGCGACTCGACAGCCTTGGCTCTACCTCCAATCCCCTTAATTATAGCTGGCAGGACGCTAAAGCAGCAGGTGGCGAGGTATACAGCACCCTTCGCCTGCAACCAGACTGCAGTATTTTTGAGGGAGGACTTTCTGAAAATACTTTCAGGTTTTACTTTAGTGTTATCGATGACCCCTGTTTTAGTCAGAGAATGGATACGCTAAGCCTGCAGCTTACCCTCAGCAAAAAAAATGTTGATTTCAGCGACCTGCAGCTCCCCAATGTTTTTACCCCTAACGGCGATGGAATAAACGATGTATTTACCATAGAATACCTCCCCGACGATGCATGCAACAACCAGTTTAAGAACATTCAGGTAATTAACCGCTGGGGAAAAGTACTCTTCGAAACCAGCAACAGGACTTTTGAGTGGGATGGGGGAAACTATCCTGCGGCAACTTATTACTACCAGGTAAACTATACCAATATGTATTACCGGAGCACCCTTTCTTTAATTCGCGGAGATAAGCATCCACCTGGTATGCAGTAAAAAGGGTTTCTGCCTTTGGGCAAAATTGTGTTACTTTGTTTTTCAAAATCGCTTTTATGAAAGACAAAGTTGTTATTGTAACCGGAGGGACGTCGGGAATTGGCCTGGCTTGTGCAGAAGCCTTTGGTAAAAGAGGAGCAAGGGTAGCCATTACCGGCCGCAACAATGAAAAATTAGAAAAAGCCGCAGCCCACCTGCAGGCGCAGCACATAGAAGTTTTTGCCATTCAGGCCGATGCGGCCAAAGAAGAAGACAACAGCCGCATGGCTGCCCAGGTGGTAAATAAATGGGGACGCATTGATGTACTGGTAAACAATGCCGGCATTTCTATGCGGGCACTGTTCGAAAAGCTGCAGCTAGATGTTTTCCGGCAGGTAATGGACATCAACTTTTACGGAACCGTTTATGCCACCAAATACTGCCTCCCCCACCTGCTGCGGTCAAAAGGCTCTGTTATAGGGGTATCTTCTATTAACGGATACAGGGGCACCCCTGCCCGAACCGCTTACACGGCCTCAAAGTATGCCATGCAGGGCTTTATGGAGGCCCTCCGTACCGAAGTAATGAAGCGCAATGTACATGTAATGGTTGCCTGCCCGGGCTTTACGGCTTCCAACATTCGGAATGCAGCCCTAACCGCTAACGGAAGCCAGCAGGGCGAATCGCCACGGGACGAAGGCAAAATGATGAGCGCAGAAGAAGTTGCCGAGGCCATTGTAAAGGCTACCTTAAAAAGGAAGCGCGACCTGGTGCTTACCACCGAAGGAAAGCTGGCTGTATTTCTTAACAAATGGGTCCCCGGCATAATGGATTCCATTGTATACAATAAAATGGCCAAGGAAAAGGATTCCCCTTTTAAATAAACCCGTAGAGGCGCAAAACATTGCGCCTCTACTACCTAAAACAAATCCCAGATTCGAAATATTGCATCTCAATATACAGATGCAAAATACTGCGCCTCTACCCTTTAAAATGAGAAAAGCCCTGCGCTTTTACTTCCACTACATTACCGCCTTTGGTAACCAGCTGCGCCTTGCCTGTATTGTCATTTACAAAGCCTATAAAATGCACATCCGGGTGGTTTTTTAGCTTTTCATGATCCTCCTGGCTAATGGTAAACAGCAGTTCATAGTCCTCTCCGCCATTCATTACACAGGTAATCGGATCCAGCCCGAACTCAACGGCGGTATCATAAGTCTGCTTGTCTATCGGGAGCTTATCTTCATACACCTGCATACCCACCCCCGACTGGCTACAAAGGTGCAGCAATTCAGAGGCTAGTCCATCCGATACATCAATCATGCTGGTGGGCACCACACCCTGTTCGGCCAGTTCGTGTATAATATCCATACGCGCACCCGGCTTCAGCTGCCTTTGTACAATGTATTTGTAATTCTCGAGCTGTGGCTGCATTTGAGGGTTCTGCAGGAATTCCTGCTTTTCACGCTCCAGTACCTGTAAGCCGATATAAGCGCCTCCTAAATCGCCGGTGGCACAAACAATATCGCCTTTTTTAGCCCCTGTGCGCAACACCGCTTTCCCTGGTTCCACTTCCCCGATGGCTGTTATGGATATAACCAGTCCGGAATGAGAAGCGGTGGTATCGCCCCCAATTAAGTCTACCTTGTAATGATGACAGGCTTCTTTTATCCCCTTGTACAGGGCTTCTACTGCTTCAACCGAGAAACGGTTGCTTAAACCAATGTTAACGGTAATTTGTGTAGGAATGGCATTCATGGCTGCCACATCCGATACATTTACCGCCACTGCTTTATAGCCAAGGTGCTGCAGGGGCATGTAAGCGAGGTCGAAGTGGACCCCTTCAAGTAACATATCGGTGGTAACCACCCGTTCTTTGGCCGAAGCGCCAATAACCGCAGCATCATCGCCAATGCCTTTTAGGGTGGTGTCGTTGGTTGCGTGAAACTCGTTACTGATTCGGTCAATTAAGCCAAACTCGCCGATTTTGCTTATTTCCGTACGCTTTTCGTTTTCCATTATTCTTTAGATATAAGAGCCAAGAGTCAAGACAATGGACATTTGACAATGGATAGTGGAATCAGGAATTAAGAGCCAGGTGGCCTTGCTGCGGAAACAAGATCAGAGAACTTAGTACAGGAAAAATTTCTAATTTCTAAGCGGTCCGCCGTGCGGTTCTAATTTCTAATTTCTAACTTTTTACCCATTACTCAAGACTCACGACTACTAATTAAACTTCAATAAGCATTCCGCCATAGGAGTAGCCGCCTCCAAAAACCGTAACTACCAGCTTCTGACCTTTTTTAAATTCTGCTTTGTGCTCCCACATGGCTATTGCACAGCCAGCACAGCCGGTATTGCCCAGGTACTGCACATTCGAAAGTGCTTTGCTTTCATCAATATCCAGGGTATTGGCTACATTTTTGGTAATGCGCAAATTTGCCTGATGCGGCACCACATAATCAATGTCTTTAATGTTCAACTGATTGCGGTCGAGCAGGTCGTTAACCACTTTGGGCATATAATGGCAGGCCTGTATAAACACATCCCGCCCATGGGGCATAATTATTCCTCTTTTCAGGGGTTTTAAGGTAACGCCTTCGGTTGCCTTGCCTTTGGTAGCTGCACCACCTGTAACAATGTCTTTTACTTTCAGGTCGGTTTCCGACTGCCGTTCCTTACTAACAAAAAGAGCAGCAGCGCCATCGCCCCATAAGTGGCCGGCTTTGGTGTCTTTTTCGTTGTTGTAGCCCGTATTATGTTCCGAAGTAACTACCAGGGCTTTGTCGGCTTTGCCAGTGGCAAAATAGCCTTCCACTATTTCCATGGCATTAACAAGGGAGGAGCAGGCAGAGGAAATAGTAACCACAGGAATTTCATCTACATCAATGGCATGCTGAACGGCGTGGGCTAAGGTTACAATGGTATCATGAGGGGTATAGGTGGCTCCAACAATAAGGTTTATATCCTGCACATTATAAGGCAGTGAATCCAGCCCGGCCTTTACTGCCGCAATACCCATGGAATGGGAATCTTCATCAGGTCCGGCTTTATGACGTTCCTGTATGCCGGTCCGTTCTTCAATCCATTCATCAGACAGGCCGTTAATTTCTGTAAAGTAGCTATTGCTAACAATCTGCTCAGGAATGTAGGCAGAAATATGATTAATATACATTGTTAAAAAAAATAGGTGATAATATTGCTTCCCTGTAAAAACTGCTCATTGGCAGCCAAAGTTACACAGCTTTTTTTTATGAAGCGCCTAAATATTCATTTGTATTCTAAATCTGTTATTGCTCAGTTAAAATAACAGAAAAGTTAAAATGCCTGTTTATAAATTGTTTTTGCATTCACTTTATTTATCTTTATCGCCCATGAAGAAGACTCCTGTCCTCTATGCTAACCATTTAACTGATAAAAAACGTTTCCCAAATAAATGGCTTTTTATCTTAATTCATGGCTGCCTGCTGCGTGGCGGCTTGCTTTCGCTGGTTACCACCCTGCTAATAACGCTTTCTTATTCTTCCTTTGCCTTTAATGCGTATTTTTTTAACCACTTTGCTTTAAGGTTGCTGCCAAACTCCTGCCTCCTTATGCTGGGGGGCATCGGCCTCGGACACTGGCTCTGGGTGGCCAAAGGGCATCAGGAAAAGCTGAAAGCATTAAAGATCCTCAGCAAAACAACCTAATTACCTGCCTCAACCTTTCCCCACCTTCATAAGCATTATGCATAAGGAACCTTCGATTGCAACGCTTCTCTACAACTTTTAAATTTATGGTACATAGGTGTATTCTTTGCGCATTCCCATTTCCAACTTGCTGCTATTCTTAGTATTGTTGCATAAAAAAATATGCAGCGCAAACTCCTCCTTTTCATTGCTTGCCTTCTATTTATAACCGCCTGTGCACCCCGGCCACAGTACAAAACAGCAAAAGGCAAAAAGAAGCTGAGGCATTATAACTCTATTCAGTACCAGGAGCCCCAGCCTTAATTTCCTGACAAAGCTCTACCAATACGCCACCCGTTCCTTTGGGGTGCAGAAAACACACGAGCTTGTTATCGGCCCCTGGTTTAGGCTCTTCGCTCAGGAGGGTAAAGCCTTCCTGCTGCAGCCGCTTCATTTCTCCCCGGATGTCTTCTACCTCAAAGGCAATGTGGTGTATGCCTTCTCCACGCTTGTCAATAAACTTTGCTATGGGACTATCGGGCCTGCTTGCTTCAAGCAGCTCAATTTTTGACTCTCCCAGCTGAAAGAAAGAAGTGCTCACCCCTTCCCTTTCCACTGCTTCTACTTTATAATGTTCCTTACCGAAAAGGCTGGCATACAATTTATTAGCCTCCGCCAGATTTTTTACGGCAATGCCGATATGTTCTATTTTTTTCATGGTCAGCTTAATTGGTGGTTTACTTTGTGGTTTACAAAGAAAAGCAATCACGAACTTTTTCGCCCGAAATGCCGTTTTTTTATTTGATTTCTCTTTTACCTTTGTATAAAATTGTTTTATATAACTCCGGCCTGTACCTAACCGACAGGAGTACCAAAATAAAGACTATAGGATTATGATAAGCGTTACCGATAAAGCAAAAAGCAGGATTGATGAATTACGTAAGACAGAAGGCCATACGCCCGATCACAATATTCGTGTATCGGTAAAAGGCGGAGGCTGCTCCGGCTTAATGTATGACTTGTTTTTTGATGATACCACGAAAGAAACCGACGAGGTATTTGAAGACAAAGGCGTAAAAATATTTGTAGATAAGAAAAGCCTGCTTTACCTCCTGGGTACCACGCTCGACTTTTCTGACGGACTAAATGGCAAAGGCTTTCAGTTTATCAACCCAAATGCCAGCCGTACCTGCGGATGTGGCGAAAGCTTCGCAGTTTAAACTATTCTCCTGACAAATATTAAGAGAAGCAGTGTAGGTCTACACTGCTTTTTTTATGGCTTATTTTTGATTTGTCATATTTTTTCTTACATTAGTCAGTAGTAATGGAATTCATTTACCTCCATATTCATTTTTCAGCAACCGCCAGGTTGCTGGCTTGCGACTCCACCCCAAGCAAGCCTATACAGCTGCGCAATCTGCAGCCTGTATTTGACTGTTAGCGCTCACACTTCCTTTTCTATATTTCCATTCCTATTCACTTATTTCTAATGTGTGAGCATGAAATACGTATATGCAATGCTGCTTGCCTGTACCTGGACGATAGCAGGATTCGGCCAATCCGGCAAATTACTTTTAGTCGGAGGCGGCCGTGAAGACTATGGAAGTTGGAGCGACCCTCCCTACCGCTGGGCAGTAGAGCAGGCGCCCACTCCCAATGTTGCCATTATCGGCTATGAAGGCGATGGCAGCTGGTATTCTGACTATTTTGAACATTTAGGCGCCAATAAGGCACAGGCTTTCCTGCTGGATTCTGAAGAAAAAGCAAATAATGAGCAGTTCCTTGAGGAACTGGCGTCCTTCGATGTTTTCTTTTTCAGGGGCGGCGACCAGTTTCAATACTATCGCTTCCTTAAAAACAGCCGTTTACGCGATTTCCTGTCTGCCAAATATCAGGAAGGAGCGGTGCTGGCAGGCACCTCTGCAGGTATGGCCATTCTTTCGGGGGTTATTTTTACCGCCGCCAATGGTTCCGTTTACCCCGAGCAAGCCCTAAAAAGCCTGGACCAGCCGGAAATAACCCTGGCAAATGATCTGTTTTCTTTTTATCCGGAATATATCTTCGACACCCACTTTATTGAAAGGGGGCGTTTTCCGCGGCTACTTGCATTTATGGCTGCCTGGGAGCAGCAAAATAAGCAGCCTCTGGCAGGCATTGGCGTCGATGACAAAACTGCCCTATGCATAGATGCTGAAGGAGTGGGAACGGTTTATGGCACAGCAGGCGTTCACTTCTATACACAGGGCACCTTTAATAAACAAGCCTCTGGCTGGACGGGAAAAGCAGAGAGCAGCCAGTTGCTCCATGGCATGAAGTACAGCCTTACGGAAAACAAAGTTATTTCGGGTCCGCAAGAAACGCTTTCTCCCTTAGCAGCACGTAATTCCCACCACCCCATATTATTAAGCGGACACGATACGCCCCAAAGTAATCAATCCTTAACGCGCAAGCTCAAAGAGCTGTTCCCTTCCACAGCCTCGCTGCTCATCCTCTCTCCTACCGATAGCAGCCAGGCCTATTCCGTTAAACAGCATTTACAGCAGCAAGGGTTTCCGCAGGTAGCCATCCTCCAAACCAGTGCCGCCAACAACCAGGCGGGTGTTACTAAAGCAAAGATGCTGCTTTCGGCTGCAGAGCTTATCGTGCTTGCGCAGCCTTCTATTACCCAGCTAAGAAATTTTATGGATGGCGGCCCGGCGGGTGCGTTGCTGGAAGAGATTTTCACTTTCGGCAACCAAACAATTATTTGCTGGGGTAAAAGCAGCGCGCTGGCAGGCAGTACTATCGCCAGCAACCTGTATGAAGACCCCTTGCTGGCCTATGAAGGAAAGCTGCGCTTTAGCAAAGGGCTGGGGCTTATTGAAGGCACTGTTGTTATTCCAGGTGCATTCCATACCGGAAATGCTTCATATTTTGAAAATATAGCTGCTGCCCTTCCGCTGGCAATGGTTCGGGACAGCCTGCGTTTTGGCCTTTTGCTGCAGGAAGAAACGGTGGTAAGCTTCACGCCGGGGTCCGAAAAAGGAAACGCCAGCTTTGGCAGCGAAGGCCACTCCAGCAACATGCTGATGGAAAACCCTGCAACCAAAGCAGCCCTGCCTGGAGAAGGGAAAAATAAACGTTCCTCTGTAGCTTTTCAGGGTTTTAGACAGTATATCCTGGATGAGGGCTACTCCTTAACCACCAGCGGCTGGAAGGAAGCCCCGGTGAAGAACCCGCCAACCGGCCTGCCAAACAAAACGATTCCGGGGCTGCGCATTTACCCGAACCCGGCCAACCAGCAGCTTTGGGTGGAATGCAAAGGTACCGGCTCTTTAAATATTGAAATCAGAGATTCTCTGGGCCGAACACAACTGCGCCAGCTTTTACAGCCAGCATCCCTCCATCCCGGAATTTCGCTTAACAAGCTGGCCCAAGGCTGGTATATCGTCTGCATAAGGGCACCCAACAATAGGGGCATCCATTACCAGAAATTAGTTATCCGTCGCTAAAACCTCAACCATAACAAGATAATTTTTAAACTTTTACCCATATGAAAACAACAACTACCTTTCTGATTTTTCTCGGTTGTTTGCTCCTGCAGCTTCCTGCATGGGCTCAGCAAACCGTTGAAGGTACTGTGCAATCTGCACTGGACCAGGAGCCCGTACCAGGTGTAAGTGTTCGGATAAAGGGCACTACCCGGGGGGGTGCGACCAACCTTGACGGCAGTTACCGCCTGGAAGTACCCGGCCCGGATGCCGTGCTGGTATATTCTTTTATTGGCATGAAAACCAAAGAAGTACTCGTTGGCAACCAAAGCCGTATTGATGTAAGCCTGGAAGACGAGCTTTCTCAGCTGGAAGAAGTAGTGGTGGTGGGCTATGGCGAAACCAGCCGGCGCCTGCTTACCGGTTCCGTAGCCCAGGTTTCGAGCGAAGATATTGAAAATACGGTTTCGCCCTCACTCGATGGCGCCATGCAGGGACGGATTGCAGGGGTACAGGTAAACCAGAATTCCGGTACCCCGGGTGGTGGGATCTCCGTGCAGATTAGGGGCAGCAGCTCTATTCAGGGAGGCAACCAGCCCCTGTATGTAATCGATGGAGTGCCCATGACAACCGGCGACTATAGCCAGATTAGCTTTGAAGGACAAGGCATAAATGCTCTGGCCGACCTGAACCCGGATGACATCGAGTCCATTTCTGTACTGAAAGATGCTTCTTCGGCTGCCATTTATGGCGCACGGGCCGGCAATGGGGTAGTGCTTATCACTACAAAGTCGGGTACAGGCAAGAAAACCCAGGTAAACCTCGACGCTTATTCAGGTGTGCAGCAGGTGTATAAGCGGCTCGACATGCTCAATGCCGGCCAGTTTATGGAATACCTCAACGATGTGAGCCTGGCCCAGGGAGGTCAGCCTGTTTACACCCAGGAAATGATTGACAACCCGCCCGTAAATACAGATTGGCTCGACGAAGTACTTCGCACGGCTCCGATTACCAACGTAGACCTGTCGGTTAGTGGCGGAAGCGGACAAACTACCTACTTTGTGAGCGGCAGCTTCTTCGACCAGGAGGGAGTAATTATAGGCTCCGGCTTTCAGCGATATAATGGCCGGATTAATCTTAACCACGAAATCAACGAAAAAGTACGCTTTGGTATCCGCACCGGTAACAGCTACTCAATTAATGACCGGGTGCTGGGCGACCAGACCATTAACGGGGTTTTACCCAATGCCATTTCTAAACCACCCATTTTTGCGGTAACGGACCCGGAAACTGGCAACTACCTGGAAGAAGGCTTCTGGGATAACCCGGTGGCCATTGGCAATGAGTCCATTAACCAGGCTACTACCTTCCGGAATATCTCCAATGTTTATGGCGAATGGGACATTATTCCCTCCCTCACGTTTAAAAACCAGTGGGGTATCGACTACTTTAGCCTCAGCGAAATCCGCTATGAGCCTACCACAACAGACCGTGGGCGCGAAAATAACGGCCTGGGTATTTCAGGCAAAACCAATGTGCTTCGTATTACGCAGTTAAGTACTTTAAACTTCAGTAAAGAAATTGAGCAGCACAATTTTGGCGCCCTGGCCGGCTGGAGCTTTGAAAGAGAAAAAGATGAAAGAAGCTTTATGCGGGGCAATGACTTCCCCTCCAACGAGCTTATTTACCTCGGCTCTGCCGGTGTAATTGAACCGGAAGGTACCGGCGCCGTTCGGTATGACCTGGGAATTAACTCTTATTTCGGCAGAATAAACTACAGCTTTGCAGAAAAGTACCTGCTTACGCTGAATGCCCGATGGGATGGCTCCACCAACTTTTCAAAAGAAAACCAATATGGGTTCTTCCCCGGCGCTTCTTTAGGCTGGCGCATTATTGAAGAACCTTTTCTGCAACCATTGGAAAACACCTTCAGCGACTTAAAGCTGCGCCTGGGATACGGACTTTCCGGTAACGATGCCATTGGCTCGTTCCGCTACCTGAACCTTTACAGCGGTGGCTACAACTATCGCGGCCGCTCAGGCATTATTCCTACTCAAATCCCCAACCCTGACCTTCGCTGGGAAAAAACAAGCAACTTTAATGCGGGCATCGACCTGGGTTTATGGAACAACCGCCTGAGCCTGCTAACCGATGTGTATTATTACAAGACCACCGACCTCCTAATCAGCAGACCTATTCCTGGCTCGGCAGGCTTTTCCGCTGTCGCAGAGAACATTGGGGCACTGGAAAATCGTGGACTGGAAGTAGCTTTACAGGCAAGCCTGATTCAACACAGCGAATACAGCTGGAGTACGGACCTTAATATCTCCTTCAACCGTAACAAGGTGCTTTCGCTTTACAACGGACAGCCCATCCTGAACCAGGGCCGGGGAAATAATGCTGCCATTGAAGGAGAGCCGCTAGGTGTATTTTATATGTTCAACTCCTTAGGGGTTGACCCCTCTACCGGCGACATTGTTTTTGAAGATGCGAACTTCGATGGCCTAATTACCGATGCCGACCGTCAGGTGGTAGGCAACCCGAACCCTGACTTTTCCGGTGGCTTTACCAACACCTTTACCTATGGCAATTTCGATTTAAGCATTTTTCTGCAGTTTGTATACGGCAATGAAATCTACAACGGCGTTCGCCAGTATACCGAGAACATGAGCTTTGGCGACAGCGACAACCAGCAGGTGAGCATTCTGCAACGCTGGCGTACACCCGGCGATGTTGTGCCGCTGCCCCGCATAAATGGTGTCAACAACAACCAGATATCCTCGCAGTACATAGAAGATGGTTCCTTCCTGCGGGTAAAGAATGTTTCGCTGGGCTATAACCTCCCTGCGCAGGTACGAAACAAAATTAATGCGCGCCTGCTGCGGGTATACGTTCGGGCACAGAACCTCCTTACCTTTACCGACTATTCGGGCATGGATCCGGACGTGAACTATGCAGGTGCCAGCGCCCTGCGTATGGGAACGGATTTTTTCACTTATCCCCAGCCCCGCATGATTACCGGCGGCATTAAAATAGGATTTTAAACTATAGCGCAATCGATTATGAAACTACAACATATATTCTTGGCAGGTATGCTTGCCCTTTCTGTTTCGGCCTGCGATGTTCTGGATGTGGAACCCAATGACCGGATAAATGCAGAAACCGTTTTTCAGGACCGCCGCGGAGTAGAAGCCGCCCTTACTGGAGCCTATAATGTACTGCAAAGCGCGGCCCTTACCCGCGAATTATATGTACTTACCGACCTGGCGGCCGACAACCTGGTAGCCAGTGGCTCTAAAATAGAGCTCGACGATATTTCAGACAACCAGCCAAGGGCGAACAATCTATCGCTGGAGAGCATCTGGAATGCCAGTTACGATGGCATTAACCGGGTAAATAATATTATTGCCAACATTGGCGAGGTAGAGCGCTTAACCGAAGACGAACGTAATTCGCTCCTGGGCCAGGCCCGTTTTCTAAGAGCCTACCACTACTTTAACCTGGTTCGCCTGTTTGGGCCAGTGCCGCTCCACAAAGAGCCGGTAACGAATATTCGTCCTGAAACAATTAATATTTCCCGGGCTTCCAGCGAGGCCGTATATCGCTTCATTGTAGAAGACCTGCAGGAAGCTGAAAGGATACTCCCTGCCGTTACCAATAGCTATGAAGCCAGTGCTGGGGCAGCCAGGGCTTTGCTTTCGCGGGTGTACCTGGAAACAGCCAACTGGCAGGCAGCGGCAGAAAAGGCCGGCGAAGTAATAAACATGGACTATTCGCTGGAAATGGACGATTATACTACCTTATTTAATGAAGGTGGGAACGGGGAAATTATACTCCAGACCGACTTTACTATAAGCCAGGCCTTTAATCCGCTGGTAGAATATCTTTTGCCTACCGCTGCCTCCAACCCGCTGGGCGTAAAAGGCCGGGGCGAAGTTTCTGCTACCCAGAACTTGTTCAATGCCTTTTCAGAAGAAGACGAAAGGCAGTTTGCGACTGTGCTCCTAACCGATGACGGGAAAACCTATTTTGCCAGCAAATACACAAAGTCTTCCGTACCGGGCGATGACATTATTCTGCTGCGCCTGGGCGAAATGTACCTGAACAGGGCTGAGGCCAACCTCAAAAAAGCGAACCCGGCAACGGAAGAGGCCCGCGAAGATATAAATACCATCCGGCAAAGAGCCGGACTGAATCCGGTAACTACCAGCGACCCGGAGCAGCTGCTGGAAATTCTGCTGGAAGAACGACGCAAGGAACTTGCTTTTGAAGGGCACCGCTGGTTCGACCTCAGGCGCTTTAACAAGCTGGAAGAGGCACTGCGCGAAAAAGACACCTTCGAATCGGAAGACCAGTTTCTTTTCCCTGTTCCGCAGTCAGAAATAGATGCCAACGAGGCTATTGGTCCGGAAGACCAAAACCCCGGTTATTAATCTCTAATCCAAAGAATCATGAAGAAAGTAGATAATTATTTAAGCCTGGCTCTTTTCGTTTTGATGGGCATGGGGCTGTTTACCGCCTGCGAAGACGAGGAGCCAACGCCTCCTGCTCCGGAAGCCAGCTTTAGCGTAACACCTGCCCAGGCCAACCTTGCCGACACGGTTCGCTTTACCAATACCAGTAAAAATGCCGTTTCTTATAGCTGGAGCTTTGGCAATGGCCTTACTTCTACAGAAGAAAGCCCCCATACCCAGTACAACGAAGCCGGCACTTATGAGGTGGTACTGATTGCCAAAGGGCCTGGAGGCACCACCCGGGAAATGCAAACGGTTACCATTAACGAAAGTGCACCAAAAGCTGGCTTTGAAGTACAGGAGGCAGGTTCTTTGTTTGCCGAAGAAATGGTTCAATTTACAAATACCACCCAACCTGATGTACCCGGCCAAACCTACCTGTGGAATTTTGGCGATGCGGAAGATAGCAGCTCGGAAGACAAGAACCCTTCCTTTACTTACCCGGAGCCAGGCACCTATACGGTTACCCTTACGGCTACCGGCGAAGGTGGCTCAACCAGCTATTCACAAGATGTGGTTATTCGAATTCCTTTGCCCATAGCCGATTTTGAGGTAGAAAATGAAGACGCATTGGTGGCCGGCCAGCCGGTACAGCTCACCAACTACAGCCAGTGGGGAGAAAGCTACCTGTGGGAGTTTGGCGAAGGCAGTACTTCTGCTGAAGAAAATCCTGTTTTTACTTTTACAGAGGCCGGAACCTATACCATTATGCTCACTACCATTAACGCAAGCGGCCAAAGCAGTCTTAGCCGGGAAGTAGACGTGAAGGAGCCTGTGACTGTACCAGACTCGCCGGCAGTGTTTCTGGCCGATTCAGAGGAAAACCAGGTGCATAAATTCTACCTGGGCGAGGCCGATCCCGAAAAAACCACGGCCTTTTCAGTGCCGGACATTGGCTATAGCCTGGCTTTGGATAAGCAAAATGAACAGCTTTACTTTATCAACGAAGCCGATGGCGGTATTTACCGCTCAGGACTCCATGGCTCGGGTATGGAATTGGTAGTAAGCACCGGCGGCACTCCTGTTGCCCTTGCGCTGGATGTTGAAAACAGCAAAATCTACTGGACAGACAAAGATCGCTCAACGGTTTCCGTAGCCAATCTGGATGGCAGTGGCCTGCAGGATTTGGTAAGCACGAACCCTGTTACCGGAGAAGCAGGCAGCCTGGAGGGCATTTTCCTGGATAAGGATAACAATAAGATCTACTGGACCGATGTGGTAAGTGCGGCCGATGAAGGCGTTTACCGGGCCAATCTGGATGGAAGCCAGGCAGAAAAGGTAGTTGCGGCCTGGTCGCATGCCGTAGCCGTTTCGGGAGGCAAGCTGTACTATAGCGATGTAAATAATGAGGCCGTTATGGTTGCAGAACTGGATGGCAGCAATCAGCAGGCCCTGGGCCAGCTGGCTTATCGCTCCTACGGCATTGCTCTGGATGAAGCAAACGGCTACCTCTACTGGACCGACTTAGGCGACGACCTGGGCGACGGCCGCCTCAACCGCATCCTGCTTGATGGCAGCGGCAGCGAAGAGCGGCTGGCCGAAGGCCTGGCGGATCCCCGTGGCCTGATTTTAAACCTTGAGTAAACCTAAAAGCAAAAAACATGAAATACTTTAATTATATAGCTTTATGCCTTTTGCTGTTTACGCTCAGCAACTGCGGCGACGACAGCTTTCCTGTTCCGCCAGCCAGCACGGTAGCCAGCTTCAGCTCCACTATTGATAACAATAGTTTTGCTCCGGCCACGGCAAGTTTCCAGAACGAGTCTATTGTTCCTGCGTATGCCGCTCCGGCAACCTATGCCTGGCGCTTTGGCGATGGCACCACTTCTTCGGAAGAAAACCCAACACACCTGTACGAAAGCCCTGGCTGGTATACGGTAACCCTGGTTACCAGCTCACAGAATCAGGTGCATGAAACCAGCAAAACGGTAGTCATTAAAGATCCGGCAGCTACCGGCTTAGCCCTTTACTTTTCGGATCGGAACAGCACCACCATTCAAAAGGCACTCATCAACACCCGTGAGCCGGCCAATGAGGTCCTTGGAGGACTGGCCCTGGCTTCGCCATACAATTTGCTGGCCGACACCCTTACAGGCAAACTTTATATAGCTGACTTTGAGCTGGGAACAATTATAACAACCGACTTCGATGGCAGCAATGCACAGGAGCTGGTAAGCGGCCTTGATGGCCCAGGCGGCCTGGCTATTGACCATACCGAAAACTACCTGTACTGGACTACCGGCAACAGTGTTCAACGAATTTCCTTAGCAGAAGAAGGGGGCAGCATCGAAGATTTTGCCACCGGCCAGGGCGATGATCCGGAAGGTATTGCCATCGACGGAGAAACCGGCACAGTATACTGGTCGACTTACGATGGCGGCTTATGGACAAAGAGCACCGATGGCTCCGGCGAAGCAGAAATCATACCGGCTGTATATGGGCAGGCGGTGGCCTTTATAGAAGGAAAAATCTACTATTATGGCTACGATGATGGTAACTACACTTTGTTTTCAGCCAATCCTGATGGTAGCGGCAGCTCCATTGTGGCTACAGGCAACGATGGCGATGTGTATGGCATCGCCTATGATGCCGCTGAGCAGAAAATTTACTGGAACGACCAGCGCAGCGGCACTATCTGGCGCGCAAATTTAGATGGCTCTGAAAAGGAAGCCTGGTTCAGCGACCCGGACATGCGCATTTATGGCGTTACCATAGGCGAAAAAGTTGAATAAATTCCTCTTCATGCCTGTAAATACTGCCGTGGCATTGCACGGCAGTATTTTTTTTAACTATCTTTTCACATGAAATACGCGAACATCCCTTTTATTTTAATCCTTGCCGCCAGCCTGGCATTGGGCACGACTTCCTGCCAGGCACCTGCACAGGAAAAAAGAGAAGAAAACGACTCTGTAGCGTCTCCTCAAGGCAAGCTCTTTATTATTGGTGGCGGTAAGCGGCCGGCTCCTTTGGTAGAACGCCTGGTGCAGGAAGCCGGCCTGCGCGAAGGTGGCTGGGGAATCATTTTGCCCATGAGCAGCGCCGAGCAGGACAGCAGCATTTACTATGCAAAAATCCAGTTTACCGAAGCCGGCCTGAGCAATGTTGATGGCTTTGAAATTTATGATGCCTCTACCCTCAGGCAAAGCCAGCTCGACTCCATTCGTCAGGCCCGCATGATTTATATTTCGGGTGGCGACCAGAACCGCTTTATGGAAATTGCCGGCAACACCCTGGTTGTGGATGCCATTAAAGGAGCGTACCAGCAGGGCGCCACCATTGCCGGCACCAGCGCGGGCGCAGCGCTCATGAGTAAAAAAATGATTACAGGCAACGAGCTGAAACATCCGGACTATGCTGCTACCTTTCAAAACATTGAAACCGATAACATTGAACTGAAAGCAGGCTTAGGCCTGCTGCCTACGGCCATTGTAGACCAGCATTTTGTTAAACGAAGCCGCCACAACCGCCTGCTCAGCGCGGTAATCGAACACCCTCAGCTGCTGGGCATTGGTATTGATGAAGCAACGGCCATTCTTGTTAAGAACGATTCTGCCGAAGTGGTAGGCGACTCGCAGGTATTGGTTTTCAGCAATCCCAATGCCTCGAAAGAAGAAAAAGATGGCCTGCTGGGTGCCAAAAGTTTACAGCTCGACATCTATTTACCTACTCAACAGTTTAGCCTGACCTTTCAACCAAAGCCTTAAATTTATGTGGCGCAAACTACCCGATACGCTCATTATTATTCTGGGTGTAATGCTGATTTTTACTGTACTTACCTGGATTATTCCTGCGGGCGAATTTGAACGCCAGGTGGTGAATGGCCGTGAGGTGCTTATCCCTGGCTCCTACCACCCCGTGGAAGCCCAGCCGCAAGGGGTGGGCGCTTTCCTGCAAGCCCCTATCAAAGGCTTTATTTCTGCCGCCCAAATTGTGGCTTTTGTGTTTATTGTAGGCGGGGCTTTTGGCCTGCTCAACAAAACCGGCGCCATTCATGCAGGCCTGCAAAGCATTATTCGCTTCAGCAGCCGGAAACCAGCAGCCAAAAAATGGGTAATTCCGGTGCTGATGGTTCTTTTTTCGCTGGCCGGGGCAACCTTCGGCATGAGCGAGGAGGTGCTGGTGTTTATCCTGATTACAATTCCGCTGGCACTGGCCCTGGACTATGATGTAATAACAGGTGTGGCGATTCCATTTGTAGGGGCCGGGGCCGGTTTTGCAGGCGCTTTCAGCAACCCCTTTACTATTGGCATTGCGCAGGGCATCGCCGAGCTGCCTCCTTTCAGTGGCTGGGGTTACCGCCTCATAGTGTGGTTTGCGCTTACCCTTACCGCTATTTTATACGTGATGTGGTACGTACGAAGGCTGGAAAGCGGCAAAACCAAGCCTTTCCGCCCGGCAGCAGTCCGGGAATCGGAAACCCTCCATATGCCGGAAGAAATCCTTTTTACTCCCTTGCGAAAAATGACACTGGTTCTATTCCTGCTTGCCCTGGCACTCCTTATTTACGGTGTAAGCATTTGGGGATGGTATATCAACGAAATAGCAGCGCTCTTTTTTGGCCTGGGCTTACTCGCGGCGCTCTTAAACCGCCTGCCTTTAAGTGAGGCCACAACAGGCTTTACAGAAGGAGCCAAAGACATGATGACGGCCGGACTGGTTATTGCACTGAGTAAGGGAATACTGATTATTGCTACGGAAGGCAAGATTATCGACACCATTCTTTACTGGGTATCTTCCGGGGTAGGCGATTTACCCAAAGCGCTTTCAGTACAGGCAATGTTCCTCACGCAAAGCTTCCTGAATATATTTCTGCCTTCCGGCTCCGGACAGGCGGCCCTAACCATGCCCATTATGGCGCCCCTCAGCGACCTGCTTGACATTAGCCGCCAAACGGCCGTTTTGGCCTTTCAGCTGGGCGATGGCTTATGTAACCTGATTATTCCTACCAGCGGCGTAACCATGGGTGTACTGGCCATTGCAAAAATACCCTATGAGCGCTGGGTACAGTGGCTGGGACCACTTATGTTCATTTTCTTTGTGCTGGCAATGCTCCTGCTTATACCGCCCGTTACTTTTTATAACTACGGGCCATTTTAGAAAATAGAATCTAGGTTTTAAAGGACAGAGGCTGGATGAGCGGGTTTCCTATGCGGGAGAAGGGATTAATACCAAATCATCTAAACTACCTTCAATAGGAGACTTTCCAAAAAGTGGGCATCTGGCGCGTCGTTTAACGAAGCCGCCGAGCTCCGGGCTAAGGCGTGCCATAAAGTATTAATGATTCACCTTCATGCAATTTGGTATAAGTAGAGGTCTGTAAGGGTTGATGCAAAGGAAGTTTTTGCCGAAATTGAGCCACCCCAAAAAAGACTGAATTTTTCCAATTTCAGGCTCCTCCCCTACTTCCCTTTATAAAGAAACTGGCCGCCGGAGCAGTCCGGCGGCCAATGCTACTGTGTCGGCTTTAACTACCTATTAGGAATAAATAGCGACTTTTCCTTCAGGTCTTTCAGCGCTTATTTGTCCGCGGTACATGCCCTCGGAATTAAAACAAAGCTCTATATTCCCTTTGCCATCAAGGGCAATCAGGCCACCCTCTCCGCCCATTTTCACCAGCTTGTCTTTTACCACCAGCCGGCAGGCTTCCTGCAGGCTCAGCCCTTTATATTCCATCAGGCAGCTTACATCATAAGCCACTACCGCCCGGAGAAAATACTCGCCATAGCCTGTACAGGATACCGCGCAGGTTTTATTATTGGCATACGTACCGGATCCAATTACGGGGCTATCGCCCATACGGCCCCATTTCTTATTGGTGAGCCCCCCTGTAGAAGTAGCTGCTGCCAGGTTTCCCTGCAAATCCATGGCCACTGCGCCCACTGTTCCAAACTTCCTTTCATCACGATGGTCTAAACTTACATGCTGCGTATTTTTTAAGGATTGCCATTGCTGAAAGCGGTATTCAGAATAAAAATAATCCGGATTTTCAAATGGAAGGTTATGGGCACGGGCATAAGCCTCCGCTCCTTCACCGGCTAAAAACACCCAATCGTCATCCTGCAGTACCCTGCCCGCCAGCTGCACCGGGTTGCGAATGCCGCTTATCCCCGCTACCGCGCCAGCCTGCAAACTTTCGCCACACATCATAGAGGCTTCCATTTCCTGGGTACCTTCGGAGGTAAAAACTGAGCCACGGCCCGCATTAAAAAGTGGACAATCTTCCAGTGAGCTTACCGCCGCCTCTACCGCCTGTAGGGCGCTTCCTCTCTTCTTTAATATTCTTTGGCCTGCCAGGAGTGCTTCCTGCAGAGCTTTTTTGTATGCCCGCTCTCTTTCGGGCGTCATTTTATCGGGTAAGATAGTTCCCGCACCACCATGAATGGCTAATGCATATGTTGATTCCATTGGGAAGAAATTTTCGTTAATAAATAAAGGTTTATACACCGAAAAACACGGCGCAGAAAAAAAGAAGATAAGGAAAGGGGGCGTTAGCAGTCAAATATAGGCTGCAGGTTCCGCAGAGCGACACTTTTAAAGCCCTGTTGTTTCCTGAGCGGTGCAGAAAAATAAAAGAAACGAAAAATATACAGCATTAGAAGTTCTTTGTTCAAAAATAAACGTTTAACCTTCTAAACCAAGATTTTTCATTAAAAATAGGAAGCAAAAAAATTAGACGCCTTGTTTCCTTCCGGGCAATTTGTTTTATGGGGTCGCTGATAAATGCTTGACTTTATTGAATGCTCTGCAGGATTACAAGAAAGAACATGTACAGAGAGAAGTATCAAGCTGGTGTAGCTTGTGCTGGAAGGTAGGTGGAAATTGTGCTTAGGGAGTCTATGTTTGATTTTTTCATTCTGCGCCAAAAAAGTTTGGCCGCCGGATTACTCCGGCGGCCCATCGCTACATTTCCAACTTTAACCACTTATTATGAATAAACAGCGATGTTTTCCTTCTATCTCTTTAGCTTCTTTTTTCCTGGCTCTGATAAAACCACACCATTAATTGCTGCACCAGGCTTCCATAAACAACGTTGCAAATCTAAGATCATATATCCTATACTCCTAAACTTTCCGCTACCGCAATAGGGAAAATTACATGGCCGGTATATTTGTAGGATGTATTAAGCCGGCGCCCTGGGGGGAATAGCCTCTGGTTATATTAATAGCTTTAGAGAAGCAGGTTTCTGCAGCAATTAAAATAGCAACTCAAAGCTGGTTTCCCTGCCGGGTACAGAATGGGCAGATATACTCCCCCTGTGCAGGCGCATAATTTGTCGGCTCAGGCTAAGGCCAATACCGGAACCATTTTCTTTGGTGGTGTAAAAAGGAATAAAAAGGTTCTCCAGCTCTTCGGCATTAAAGCCAGGGCCATTGTCTGTAATCCTGATTTTTAGCTTCTCCTCCCGGCCATCTTCCACCACTATTTGAATACACTTATTTTCTGTGCTGGTAAGTGCATCGGCTGCATTGTTAAGCAAATTCAAAACAAGCTGGGTAAGTAGTTTTTCATCTGCCAGAAAATGCTGTTTTGTGGCGGTGTGGGAAACCGTTAAGTTGATGTGCTCTTCCTCCATACGACTGCTGGCCAGCCATGTGATGGTTTTTAGCCACTCTTCAATTATTATGGGTTTAAATACAGGCTTGGGAACTTTGGTAAGCTTGCGGTAACTATCAACAAAATGAATTAAGCCCTCCCCCCTTTCTTCTATTATGGCCAACCCCTCAACGGTATGGTCTACCTCCATCTGGCTAATTTCCTGCGGAAGAACCCTCCTGCCGTTTTTAACATAAAATTTACTCAGGCTGTTACTTAAGGATGTAATTGGCGCAATGGAGTTCATAATTTCGTGCGTAAGTACCCGGATAAGCTTTTGCCAGGTTTCCAGTTCAGTTGCTTCCATCTCGGCTTTTATATCGTAGAGCGAATACACCCGGTAGTTTTTTTCCCTGAAATAGAGAGGCACTACCTTCAGCGAAAGCTGTTGAATTTCCTGTCCGTTGAGCCATTTTAAAGAGTAGCTTTGCCCTGGCTGCGCTTCCTGAAGGGCTTCATAAAGCACGTTGTTACGCTGGGCCAGCCGCCGAATATGGGAGAGATACCCCAGGCCACAAAAACTCAGGGCTTTCGCGTTTATAATTTCCACGAAGCCTTTTTCATCTACCACCATTATTCCGGTGGCCGATTGCTTCATAAATTCCTGGAAGAAGCGCTGGTTGTTTTCGTGCTTAATTTTTATTTCAGAAATAAGGCTGTTTATGCGGTTAAAGCTTTTATGCAAAGCCTGCTGCGACTTGTTGCCTGCTTTTTCAGGAAAATGAAGGCTACTGTCTTCGTTTTTAACGGCATCGAAAAAGTAGGCCAGCTTTCGGTTTATCCCGTTCACAAAATAGGTAATATTCCAGAAGGAAAAAGCCAGCAATACCCCTACCGGAACAGCATACCACCACTGCCTCAGAAACAGGAACAGGGTAGCCGCAGCCACCAGCATGGCAAAAATAAAAAGGCGAACAAGCAGGCTGGAGGTTAGGTAGCTATAATTCATATCGCCTTAATTTATTGTACAAAGTTTGTCTGCTAATGCCTAGCTTTTCGGCAATTAACGAAAGGTTTCCGCTGTACTTATCCAACGCTTCTTCAATCATCTGCTTTTCCATATCGGCCAGTGTCTGCAGCTCCGGGGAGGGTAGACAACCTGTGGGCTTAAAGAGAAAATCTTCCGGCTGCAAAACTTCCGTATCTGACAAAATAACTGCTTTTTCGATGGAGTGCTGCAGCTCGCGAATATTTCCCGGCCAATGGTATTTCATTAGTTTCCGGATGGCCGGGGCACTAAGTCGGAGCGCATTCTTTTTGTATTTGGCCTGATACTGCTTCAGAAAATGCCCCGCCAGCACCTCTATATCTTCTCCCCTTTCGCGCAGGGGCGGCAGCTCAATGCGAATGGTGTTCAGGCGGTAGAGGAGGTCTTCTCTAAATGCCTGTTCTGCTAACTGCTCATCGATGTTTGCATTGGTTGCACTAATTAGCCGGATGTTTACCGGAATGGGGGTATTGGAACCAATAGGAACTACCATGCGGCTTTGCAGGGCTACCAGCAGCTTTGCCTGCTGGTGGAGCGGCAGGTTCCCGATTTCATCGAGAAAAAGGCTTCCTTTATGCGCCTGCTGAAACTTTCCTGCACGATCTTCCCGGGCATCGGTAAAGGCTCCTTTTTTATGCCCGAACAGCTCACTTTCAAATAAATGCTCCGGCACTGAGCCCATATCAACCGTTACAAAAGGCTCGCTGCTTCTATCGGAAAGCTGGTGGATTTTTCGTGCAATAAGCCCTTTTCCGGTGCCGTTTTCTCCGGTAATAAAAACACTGGCATCTGTTTTTGCTACCTTTTCCACCATTTGCAGCACTTTTTTCATCAGGGGCGAAGAAGCCGTCAGCAGTGCCTGCTCTCCTCCCGCTTCCATAAAGAGCTTTCCTCTGCTTGCCTGGCCATCGCATTCTTTATTTGTTTGCCGAAGCTTGAGTACTTCCATCAAGGTATCGACCAGCTTCTCGTTTTTCCAGGGTTTGGTAATAAAATCTGTTGCCCCCAGCTTGAGCGCCTTTACGGCCAAATCTACCTCGGCATAAGCGGTAATCATTACTACTTCGGTGGCAGGCGCAAGCTTTTTTATTTCGCTGAGCCAGAAAAGCCCTTCGTTGCCGCTGTTAATACCGGCCGAAAAATTCATGTCCAGCAACACAATGTCATAAACCTTTTTCCTGAACTCCGCATAAATCTGGTTCGGATTTGCCAGGCAGCTTACAATTTCAAATTCGAACTGAAGCAAAAGGCTAAGCGCACTGAGTGCACTTTTATTATCATCTACAATAAGGATGCTGCCGCTTTTCATCTTTCTGCTTTTTTCAAAAATAAGGAAGTTTTGCTTTGGGTAAGAAAGTGTAAAGAATCTTTACGAGCCACTGTCCATTTTTTTGACAGCCCTAAAACGCCCAACCCACTATACAGCTTAATTTCAGGCATTTACACAACTGGCATTGCTATTGAACAAGGGAATAGTAAGCAAACGAAAACTTTTTTGCCCACGCACGATAAGCAAGAGGCCGCTTTAAAGCTGAAGTGCCGAAAGGCAAGAATTTCTAACACCTGCTAAGTTCGACAAGATGGATAAAAAAATTAAGGATACAAGGCTTATAAAACCAAAACACTGGAAGTTTATCATTCCTGCACTGCTCCTGATTGTGGTAGGCACCACCCTGGTAATAAGGGAGCCTGGCAGCACCTACCGTACCCAAAGGGAAAAACTAAGCATTGAAGAAGTAAGCTACGATTCGTTCGAAGACTACATTCGCCTAACGGGAGTAGTGGAACCTATCTCCATCATTTACCTCGATGCCGCGGAAGGAGGCATTGTTGAAGATATTCTGATTGAAGAAGGAAGTATGCTGCATAAAGGCGATGTAATTCTGAGGCTGAGCAACACCAACCTTAACCTGAATATCCTGAACAGCGAAGCGCAGCTGGCCGAGAAGGCCAACCTGCTGCGGGAAACCTATATCAACATGGAGCAGCAAAAGTTAAGCCTGCAACGCGATTTAATTCAACTGGAATTTGATTTGCTGAAAAAGAAAAGAGCTTATGAGCAGAATAAAAGCCTCTACAAACAAGGCTTTATTTCCACCGACGAATACCTGCAAACAGAAGAAGAATACGCCCTCACCCAAAAGCTCATGAAGCTCTCCCTGGAGCGCAACCGGCAGGATTCCATTTTCAGGAGAAACCAGATAAAGAAGATAAACCTGAACCTGAAAAACATGGAACGCAATATGGATCTTGTTTATCAGCGCCAGGAAAACCTGCAGGTAAAAGCGCCCTACGATGGGCAACTGGGGCTGCTGGATGCCACCTTGGGAGAATCCATTAGCCAGGGGCAGCGCATTGGCCAGGTAAATGTCCTTACTTCCTTTAAAGTAAAAGCCAGGATTGATGAACATTATATCGACCGGGTACAAAAAGGACTGGCCGCTTCTTTTATCCGGCAGGCCGATACTTTTCATATGGAGGTAAAAAAGGTGTATCCCGCCGTTCGGGAGGGTCGCTTTGAGGTAGACCTGGTATTTAGCAGTCATCAACCCGAGAATATTCGCATTGGGCAAAGCTACAACTTTGGGCTGCAGTTAGGAGAAACCCGGCAGAGCCTGCTCCTTCCCAAAGGAGGCTTTTTCCAGTCGACCGGTGGCCAGTGGGTGTATGTACTTACCAATGAGCAAACAGCGGTAAAAAGAGCCATCCGTATCGGGAAGCAAAACCCCCGCTATTACGAGGTGCTGGAAGGCCTGGAGGCAGGAGAGAAAGTAATTACCTCGGGCTACGATACCTTTGGCGAAAGCGACAAGCTTGTTTTGAATTAGGTATGGGGTGTGAGGGCTTTAGACGATGGCCAATGGACAGTGGCATTGGGCAAAAGATGACAGGCTATTGAGAAAATGGCAGTATCTGTTTAAGGAGAATTAATTGTACATTTAATAATTGCATAAAATAGAATAAGTAAAACAAAAACCGGAAGCTGAGCTTGCCCTATCTTCCTTAAAATGAAATATATCATGATTAAAACCGTAGAACTTTCGAAAGTTTTCCGCACAGAGGAGGTGGAGACCACTGCCCTCGACAAGGTAAGTCTGCATGTACAGAAAGGAGAATTTGTAGCCATCATGGGTCCCTCGGGCTGCGGCAAATCCAGCCTTTTAAACATTATCGGCCTGCTCGACAACCCCAATGGAGGAGAGTACTTTTTTGATGGCACACCGGTCGCCAATTACAAAGAAAGACACCGCACCTCCCTGCGGAAGGGAAATATTGGATTTGTGTTCCAGAGCTTTAACCTCATCGACGAGCTGAATGTGTACGAAAATGTCGAGCTCCCCCTCATCTACCTCAAGCTGAAAGCTGCCCAAAGAAAAGAAATGGTAGAAACCGTGCTGGAGCGCATGAAGATTGGTCACCGCAAAAGACACTTCCCGCAGCAGCTCTCCGGCGGACAGCAACAGCGGGTAGCCATTGCCCGTGCGGTAGTCGCCAACCCCAAGCTCATACTCGCCGATGAACCTACCGGTAACCTCGACTCCAGAAATGGCCTGGAGGTAATGAAACTCCTCACCGAGCTCAACAAGGAAGGCACCACCATTGCAATGGTAACCCACTCCGACCGCGATGCCAGCGTAGCCCACCGCGTGATAAACCTCTTCGATGGCCAAATTATTACCGAGGAGCAAAAACGCAAACTGGAAGTAGTAGACCCGGATGCGCTAATGATATAGTCTACCGCTTTTATTAAATGATGGATATGGCCTTATGAATTTCCTAACACAGGCAAAAAAGGAAAAGCCAAGCCCCATCCAGAATGAGCAAAATTATAGGTAAGGATTAATAACTACAAACCCGATGTTCCAGCACCAGCTTCTACTCATATACCGTAACTTTTCCCGTTTTAAAGGGTCGTTTCTCATTAATTTAACTGGTCTTTCCACTGGCCTGGCTTGTGCGTTGTTAATTTTCCTGTGGGCACAGGATGAACTTGGTGTAGACAAATTTCATGAAAAAGATGAGCAGCTTTTTCAGGTAATGTCCCGCAACGAAACGGCAAAAGGTATTGAAGTAAGGCCGGAGACGTCTCCAATTCTGGCTGAAACTCTTTTGGAGGAACTGCCGGAGGTGGAATATGCAGTTTCCGAGGCAGTAATTCCTGTAAAAAGCCTCTTATCGGTAGAGGAGAAGGGGTTCAAAGCAGCAGGCATGTATGCCGACAAAGACTACTGGAGGGTATTTTCTTATAGCCTTAAACATGGAGACAGCAAGCAGGTATTAGCAGATGAAAACAAAATGCTTATTTCCGAAAGCTTAGCCGAGAAGCTATTCAACACGACAGAAAATGCAGTAGGAAAGTCGCTTACCTTCGATAACAAACAACAGTTTATTATCGAAGGTATCTTTACAATTCCAGCTGGATCTTCCAAGCAGTTTGACTTTATTTTGCCTTTTAAAACAGTATTTAAGCACAACCCCAATTTTAAAAACGACTGGACAAACGCTTGGCCAAGCACCTATGTAGTTTTAAGTAAAGGAACAGATTTGGCCCGGTTTAACAGGAAAATCAAAGACATATATAGAAGCAAATCCGACCAGGAAAATGTATCGTTGTTTGTAAGGTCTTATTCTGATGCTTATTTGCATGGGAAATATGAAAATGGTGTTCAGGCCGGAGGCAGAATTGAATATGTAAAGCTGTTCTCCATGATTGCCATTTTCGTTCTGCTTATCGCCTGTATAAACTTCATGAATCTTTCTACGGCGAAGGCCAGCAGGAGAAGTAAGGAAGTAGGTGTAAAAAAAGCTGTTGGCGCAGGGCGGCAAACGCTGGTATTTCAATACCTGGGCGAATCCATGCTAATGGTTTCAATATCGCTCCTGGCAGCTTTTGCACTGGTAGCACTTTTGCTCCCCCAGTTTAATGAAGTTACAGGAAAACAACTTAGCCTGCGCTTCGACCCAAGCCTCATTCTTATCACGCTTACTATTGCTTTGTTTACCGGCTTGGTGTCGGGCAGCTATCCGGCCCTGTATCTTTCCGGCTTCAATCCGGCAAAAGTGTTGAAGGGTGGAGCTTTTTCCCGCCAAACCAATGCCTCAGCAGGGGAATTATGGACCCGCAAAGGATTAGTCGTTTTTCAGTTCACCTTGGCTATAATTTTAATTGTTGTAGTTCTGGTCGTTTATAAACAATTAGAATTTATACAAAGCAAGAACCTCGGGTATAAAAAGAACAATGTGATTTATTTTGAGGCGGAGGGCAAGGTAGAGGAACACCTAGAAACCTTTCTTTCAGATGTAAAAAACATTGCGGGTGTCGACCATGCCTCCAGCAGCTTTCTGACATTTCTCGGCCACCTAAACAGCACTTCGGATATTTCCTGGCAGGGCAAAGCGCCTGATTATAATGCCGATATGCAATACCGCAGGGTAAACTATGGCATGATAGAACTCCTTGGCATCTGTATGAAAGAAGGACGCGCTTTTTCAAAAGACTTTGGTGCTGATGAGACCAAAGTTATATTTAACCAGGCAGCTGTAGAGATGATGGGACTAACCGCCCCCATTGGACAGCACATAAAACTGTGGGGCCGCGATTATGAGGTAGTAGGTGTTACCAGGAACTTCCATTACGAATCGCTCCATGAACCTGTTAAGCCTTTGTTCTTCTTTTTAGCACCTGAAAGAACAAACACCGTAATGGTAAAAATTGACTCCGGCAAGCTGGAAGAAACAATTAGCCGCCTCCGAAACCATTATGCAGGCTTTACCGGAGGCATGCCTTTCGACTTCAGGTTTCTTGACGAACAATTTCAGGCCCAGTACGCTGCCGAGCAGCGAGTATCTATCCTGTCGCGCTATTTTGCCGGCCTTGCTATTCTCATATCCTGCCTGGGTCTTTTTGGTTTAGCGTCCTTTACGGCGCAAAGAAGGAGGAAAGAAATAGGCATCCGCAAAGCTCTTGGCTCCAGCGACCTGTCCATTGCTTACCTGCTTTCGGGCGACTTTACAAAACTCGTGTTTACGGCAATTACCATTTCCCTGCCTCTCAGCTACCTGGTGGCCAGTTTCTGGCTAAATAGCTTTGCCTACCGAATAGAATTAAATGCCTGGTATTTTATTGGGGCTGGCCTCCTGACCTTGACCATCGCCTGGCTCACCCTAGGCCTGCAGGCAATAAGGGCGGCAAATATCAATCCCGTAAAAGCCCTACAGTATGAGTAATTTAAAACCAACTCCTGCGCGATTAGAAGAAACCTGCTTTTTTCTCCTGGCCTGCTGTTTTAAAAATAGCCTTATAGCCCATACACTCCTTCTGATGATGAACCGGAAGGGCGGCCAGATGAACCTATTTAATTAACAAAATCATGTTCCAGCATCACCTCCTACTTATATACAGAAACATTAGCCGGTCCAAAGCCTCGTTTCTTATTAATCTAATCGGGCTCTCCAGCGGGCTGGCCTGCACTTTGTTAATTTACCTTTGGGTAAACGATGAATTGAGCATCGATACATTTCATGAAAAAGACAGTCGGCTGTACCAGGTAATGGCAAACCACAACAATGCAGCCGGAATTAAAACGATTGAAGGAGGACCTGCTATTTTAGCCGAAACGCTGGCGGAAGAAATGCCTGAAGTTGAAAATGCGGCTGCCTCCTCAGGAATATTCGATGGTTTTACTCTTTCTGCTGAGAATAATAACCTTAGCCTCACGGGGCAGTTTGTGAGCAATAGCTACTTCGACATTTTTTCCTACGACCTTGTTGAGGGAGACAAAAGTCAATTGACTTCAATAGAAAACACGATTGTTATTTCTGAAAAAGTTGCCATGACGTTATTTGGCACCACGGAAAACATAATTGGAAAAAAGGTAGAGTGGCAGGCATTTGAACTCAAAAAAGATGCTTTCGTTTCAGGAGTCTTTAAAAATATTCCCAAAAACGCTTCTCAGCAGTTCGATTTTGCTTTGTCATACGAAACATTTAAGGCACTCTTAGGTGACGGGATTCATTGGGACAACCACCAGTCCCAGTCTTTCTTAGTACTCCATGAAGGAACAGACCTGGCGCACTTCAACCCAAAAATTGCCGGCTTTATCAAAAGCAAAGCCGAGCACTCAAATGTAAGCTTGTTTCTGCAGCCCTTTTCCGACAAATATCTTTACAACAATTATGAAAACGGCCAGGTTGCAGGCGGAAGAATCGAGTATGTTCGCCTATTCTCCCTCATTGCACTTTGCATTTTGGTAATTGCCTGTATTAATTTCATGAATTTATCTACAGCCAAAGCTTCCAGGAGAAATAAGGAAGTTGGGATAAAAAAAGCAGTCGGTGCGCAGCGGAGCACACTTGTTGTTCAGTATTTGGGCGAATCTACCTTAATGGCGATAATATCTCTTCTTCTAGCCCTTATATTCGTTGTGGTTTTTCTTCCGCAGTTTAATGAAATTACTGCTAAGCAGCTTAATCTCAACCCGGACCCCCAACTGATACTGGTTATAGTAGGGATTACCCTGTTTACCGGCCTGATTGCCGGAAGTTATCCTTCTTTATATCTCTCGGGTTTTAATGCCGCTACCATTTTAAAGGGAAATAATAACGGCAAATTCAGCGGCACTAAAGGCGCCCTTTGGGCCCGTAAAGGGCTGGTAATTTTCCAGTTCACTATTTCGGTAATTCTTATCGTTTCGGTTCTTATTATATCCAGGCAAATAAACTTTGTTCAAACAAAAAACCTCGGGTACGATAAAGACAATGTTCTCCAGATTAAGCAGGAAGGGAAAGTTGCCGAAAATTTAGAAACTTTTCTTATTGAGCTAAGAAATATTCCAGGAGTGCGCCATGCCTCCAGTGCCAACCACACCATCATAAAAGCCAGGAACTTTACTACCGGCCTTCACTGGGAAGGTAAAGACCCGGATGCAGTCATTCAGTTCGAAAATATCAGCGTTAACTACGATTTCATAGAAACGCTGGGCATAGAGATGAAAGAAGGCAGAACGTTCTCTAAAAACTTTGGAGCCGAGGGCGCTAAAATTATTTTAAACGAAGCCGCAATGGAACTTATCGGGTTTAAAGACCCGATTGGTAAAACTGTAAATCTGTGGGGCACCAACATGCAAATTATTGGCATAATAAAAGACTTCCATTTCGAATCGCTCCACGAGCAGGTTAAGCCTATGTTTTTTAAGTTGGAAACAGAAATGGCCGAAAAAATCATTATTAAAATTGCAGCCGGCAAAGAAAAAGAAACCATTGATGCGCTTCAGAAATTCTATGGAACGTACAATCCCGGCTTTACTTTCGATTATAAATTTCTGGATGACGACTACCAGGCGCAATATACAGCGGAACAAAGAATCGGCACCCTTTCCCTCTACTTCAGCGGGCTGGCCATTCTCATCTCCTGTATGGGCTTGTTTGGACTTACCTCCTTTACTGCCCAAAGAAGGAGAAAAGAAATAGGCATTCGCAAAGCTCTTGGCTCCAGCAACCTAGATATCGTTTACCTTTTATCGGGAGACTTTACCAAAATAGTTGTCGCATCTATTTTAATCGCCTTACCCTTAAGTTATCTGCTCGTAAGCAAGTGGCTCGACGGCTTTGCTTATCGCATTGAACTGGAGCCCTGGTATTTTGTAGGAGCCGGTCTCCTGGCCCTCCTTATTGCCTGGCTTACCATAGGAAGCCAGGCAATAAAAGCAGCTAACATCAATCCTTCTAAATGCCTGAAAGATGAGTAACGCGAACATGTACTCACCGGATTTTAAAGTACAGCATATGAATATAAAGCTTGCCAACACTAATGCAGTCCTGAACAAATCCTTTACTAAAGACCAAAGAATACCTGCTACCTAAGCGAATAGGTTCGGGCTCTTACAAATTACAAAGCATAGGCAAAACATAAACCTCATGATACAGCACTACTTTCTTATTTCCTGGCGAAACATTGTTAGAAACAAGTTTTATTCCCTCCTGCTGATTGCTGGTTTTGCGGTTGGACTGGCCTCCGCTATCCTGCTTATTATGTATACCTGGGATGAGCTGAGCTATGACAGCTTCCATAAAAAGAAAGACAACATTTACCTGGTGGGCGTGGAAGGAAAAGAGGGGGAAACCAGGGAGAGAAGCGGCTGGACCTCCCCGCCTACAGGCCCGGCCATGCAGGATTTTTTTCCGGAGGTGGAAACCTATACCCGCCTGTGCTTCTGGTTCGATGAGGTACTGGTGAACAAAGACGATAAACAATTTATCGAGAAGAGGATTGTAGGCGCCGATTCCACCGTCTTTGATGTTTTCACTATTCCACTCCTGGCTGGGAATCCGCAAACTGCTTTAACAGAACCTAATACCATTGTTATTTCTGAATCGATGGCCAGGAAGTACTTTGGCGATCAAAACCCAATAGGAGAAACCCTGCGTTTTGAGCACTTCTTTTCCGAGTGCAGAATAACCGGTGTGGCCAAGGATTACCCCGAGAACAGCCATTTCCAGTTTAATATGCTGCTGTCGCTTAAAACGTTTGAGAGAATACATTTCGATTTTGCCAAAAGCTGGGGCAATCATACCTTCAGCACCTATGTGCTGCTAAACGAGCAGGCCCGGCCGCAGGCAGTAGAAGCCAAATTTCCGCAGTTTATAAAAACCTATTTCGAGCCTTACCTGCTCCGGGAGTATGGAATGACCTATGAGCAGGTGTACAAAGAAAAGGGAAATTACTACCGCATGTTTTTAGCGCCCCTGGAAACGGTTCACCTGAGTACGCTCATTTTTAGCAACCGCGAGGGGAAAAAAATACTGGCCTATGCTCTCGGGCTCATCGGCATTATTATTCTGCTGCTGGTTTGCATCAACTTTATCAACCTGGCCACCATCCTTTCTATAAAAAGAGTAAAGGAAATTGGCGTTCGAAGGGCGGCCGGCAGTAGCAGGGCTTCCCTCATTACTCAATTTCTTGTAGAGGCTATCCTCATCGTGTTGTTAGGTATGGCAGCCGGCCAGGTACTGGTACAGCTCTTCCTGCCCTGGTTTAATGAGGTGGCACAAAAATCGTTAACAATCAACTTTCAGGAGGTAAAGGTATGGACTGCTTTGGCTGGCACTGTGTTGCTTATTAGCATCCTGTCAGGCTTATATCCGGCACTTATACTTTCTTCTCACAAGCCGGCGCTGGCTTTAAAAGGGACTTCCGCTGCCCCGGGTAAGCAGTGGTTTAGAAGTGGGCTGGTGGTTTTTCAGTTTACCCTCTGCATTTTTATGCTTATTGCTACCGCTACTGTTTATAATCAGCTTTTGTTTATGTCGAACAAAAACCTGGGTTTCAATAAAGAGCATGTGCTGGTAATAGAAAGGCCGCATGCTTTGGGCACCAATGGAGCCGTTTTTAAACGGGAGCTTTTATCCAACGCCAATATACGGGGCCTTAGCTTCGTAAATGCCATGCCGGGCAGCTCCTTCAATGGCCAAAGCCAACACCTTGCCGGATGGCCCATCGATTATCAGCCGGTAATTTTCCCCCTCCTGGCCGATGAGGACATCCTGGATGTGCTTGACATACAATTAACCCAGGGAAGAAGGTTTAAGGACGAAGACAGGAACAGAAAGCTTGCGATTCTTAATGAGTCTGCCGTGCAAAAGCTAAAGATAGAAAACCCGCTCGAGCAGAAAATTGACCAGGGCACCCTGGGGAAGGAGAACATTGAAATTATTGGCGTGGCGAAGAATTTTCATTATCAGTCCTTTCATCATTTCATCGAACCATTGGTTATTTACCGCATCGATTGGGAAGATTTGAAGGAGGCTAATTACGTGCTGGTAAAAATAAAGGCCGATGACTATGCTTCTACCATTGCCTTTATTGAAAACAAGTGGGCGCAGCTGTCGGGCGGAAAACTATTTGACTACAGCTTCCTCGACCAGGAGCTCCGCCAAAGCATGGAGCGCGAAACCACCATGGCTAAGGTGTATACTATTTTCTCCCTGATTGCCATTTTTATCGCCTGCCTTGGGCTACTGGGCCTTGCTTCTTTTTATGCAGAAAAAAGACAGAAGGAAATTGGCATCAGGAAGGTGAATGGAGCCCGAATTTTGGAGGTGATGGCTTTGCTTAATAGAGATTTCATGAAATGGGTAGGACTTGCATTCCTTATTGCCAGTCCCCTGGCCTGGTATTTTATGAACGACTGGCTCCGAAACTTTGCCTATAAAACTGAATTAAGCTGGTGGATTTTTGCAGTGGCAGGCCTTCTTGCCCTGCTGGTTTCATTGTTAACTGTTAGCCTTCATAGCTGGCAGGCAGCCACAAAAAACCCTGTAAATGCGCTTAAATATGAATAAACGAAAATCAGGGTGTATAAGGGTAAAGGATTCTCCAGGCTGCTTTCATCCGCGCATCTTATAGTCAGCGAACGCCTGGTTCAGACAAACATTACCCAACCAAAAATTACCTAAACCTGCCATGATAAGCTACTACATAAAAATCGCTTTGCGGAACCTCTTTCACCAGAAGTTCTATGCGGCCATTAATATTTTTGGTCTGGGCATTGGCCTGGCAGGCTGCTTTGTTATTGTACTTTTTGTTTTACAGGAGCTGAGCTATGACAACTTTCATAAGGAAGCGGACCAGATATACCGGGTAAACTATTCGGCCAACTTAGGGGGCGATGATTATACCATTGAAGCCACGCCGCCACCACTTGCCCACACCCTCGAGCAGGAGTTTCCGGAGGTGGCCTATGCTAGCAGAGTTTTTCCAGATGCGGAACAGGTAGTAAGGTATGAGGAGAAGTCTTTTGGGGAGAAAGCTATCCTGGGGGTAGACTCCAGCTTTCTCCGGGTATTTAGCTTCCGTTTAATCGAAGGAATGCCGAACACAGCCTTTAGCGCTCCTCATTCGGTTGTACTGACAGCAAGCACTGCTGAAAGATATTTTGGCAGTGAAGAAGCGGTCGGGAAGGTGCTCTATTTTGGAGAAGGCCAAACTCCCTATACGGTTACCGGTATTATGGCAGACCCTCCTGCGAACTCCCACCTGCAGTTTTCGATGCTCACCTCCCTCTCCTCTTATGAAGTAATTGAAAAGTTTAACTGGAGCTGGGTGTGGTGCGGCCTGGTTACCTACATAAAAGTAAAAGAAAATGTCTCCGCGGAGGCCTTAGCGGCAAAGTTTCCGGAAATGCTCAATACCCATGCCCGGAATACCATTGAAATGCTTTATGGCAACACCGTACAGGAATTCCATAAATCCGGAAAGCGAATTGAGCTTTCTCTTCAGCCTCTACCGAAGGTGTACCTGTATTCATCCCACATTGGCAATGGAATTTCTCTGAAAGGAGATATTAAATACCTGCGCATTTTTTCGCTGGTGGCCCTGTTCATTGTATTACTGGCTTGTGTAAACTTCATGAACCTCTCCACGGCCCGCTTCGCAAGGAGAGGTAAAGAAGTGGGCATACGAAAAGTAATGGGTTCGCACAAAAAGCAGCTGGTTTTCCAGTTCCTGGCCGAATCGCTGCTCACCACCTTTCTTGCCGTATTACTTGCTGTTGTTTTAAGTGTGTTGTTTCTGCAGTCTTTTGCTGAAAGCCTGCAAATACAGCCCCACTTATCGAACCTCAACATTCCTCTGCTTTGCCTCCTCGTGCTCGGGATTAGCCTTTTGGTGGGTATTGTAGCCGGCTCTTATCCGGCCTTTTTTCTCTCGTCTTACAAACCCATTGAAGTTTTAAAAGGAAAACTGAATATGGGACTAAAAAGCAGTGGCCTAAGAAATGGGCTGGTAATATTCCAGTTTACGGTATCTGTTTGCCTGCTTATTTGCACCGCTCTTGTTTTAAAGCAGCTGGACTTTTTAAAGAACAAAGACCTTGGCTTTACCAAAGAAAACGTCCTGATTATTAACAATGCCGACAGGCTCGAAGAGCATCTTGCTGCTTTTAAAGAACAACTCCGCCAGTTGCCGGGTGTACTGCAGGCAAGCAACTCCAGGGGACTCCCTTCGAAGAAAATAGACAGCGACCTCTTTATTCCCGAAGGAAAAGAGCTGCAGGAGGGGCAGCTACTTAGCTTTATTACGGTAGATGAAGATTTTGTTGAAACCCTGGGCCTGACCCTAACAAAAGGGCGCAACTTTTCTAAAGACTTCCCTTCAGATTTTGCGCCTGATAAAAAGGCTGTTCTACTGAACGAAGCGGCCGCAAATGTATTGGGCTGGAGGGAGCCTCTGAACAGGCAGCTCGTATGCCTGCGGTTTGAAGAGCTAAACCTGCGGGTAGTCGGAATTGTAAAAAACTTCAACATCCGCTCGCTCTACAGCACCATTGAGCCGCTTGTACTCATCCCGGCCTCAGCTGAAGAAGGCCCTTTTCTTTCGGTACGAATGAACGAAGCCAACTACCAGAAAACCCTCGGGGCTACTAAAAAGCTGTGGGAGAAGTATGCTGCGGGCTTAGCCTTCGAATATTCCTTTCTCGAAGATGATTTTAATGCCCTTCATAAGGCCGACCAACGGCAGGGAAAAATATTCTCTATTTTTACCGGACTTTCAGTGCTTATTGCCTGCCTGGGCCTCTTAGGGCTTTCGGCTTATGCGGCGGAGCAGAGAACCAAAGAGGTGGGCATACGAAAAGTTTTAGGCTCTTCTGTGGCTGGGGTTGCAGGCCTGCTTTCCGCTAATTTCATCAAACTCCTTATGGTTGCAAACCTGCTGGCCTGGCCTATTGCCTGGTACAGTATGGAACAGTGGCTGCAGGGCTTTGCCTACAAAACAGAAATGAGCTGGTGGATATTCGCCCTGGCAAGTATCGCCTCCTTTATTATTGCCCTCTTAACAGTAAGCCTGCAGGCAATAAAAGCAGCCCTGGCCAACCCGGTCGAAAGCCTAAGAACTGAATAGGCTTAAACGCTCAATACCGGATTAAGGAATAGTGGGTTTTAGAATTCGAGGAAGGATAACAATCCTTTTATGCCTTAAATACTTATTCAAACAACCGGGTAAAATAAGATTGCAGGCGTTGCAAACGCGCGCCAGACACCAAATGGAGGAAGCCTACTATTGAAGGTTATTTTGGTTATTTGGTATTATAATTCTTTAAGTATGAAAAAATTTATTCAAATAACCAGCTCAAAGCTTCTCAACTAAAACTTCCACTACAGGATATTGAAACAAGAAGAGCAGGCACTAATACCTGCTCTTCTTGTTTCAATATCCTTGTATTCAAATCAGTCACAAGAGGTTCGTTTTTCTCTCATTACTCACTACTCACTACTCACTACTCACTACTCACTACTCACTACCCACTGCTAATAAGCTCTCACTGCCTTGCCTTCCATAAAGTTCATAAAGGCCTTGTTTACCACCTTGTTTCCACCTTTGGTTGGGTAATTTCCCGTAAAGTACCAGTCGCCCAGGTGATTCGGGCAGGCACTGTGCAGGTTTTCTACATTCTGGTAAATGACCTCTACCTCTGCCTTGATCTTATCGGTTTTAATTATCTCGGCAATTTTATTGCTAATTTGTTCATCGGTAAATGGCTCATATACCTTTTGTACAAAGTTCGCATACTCCGGATTAGCGGTATATGCCTGAATCTGCTCATAAACATCGTCCAGGATGTTCTCCTGCCTGGTATCTTTTAACAGCTGAAGCGCTGCCCGGAAGGCAATAAAATCTTTCATCCGGCTCATGTCAATTCCGTAACAGTCGGGGTAGCGGATTTGTGGGGCTGATGAAACAATGATAATTTTCTTCGGTCCCAGGCGGTCGAGCATCGTAAGAATGCTTTTCTCCAGGGTCGTGCCACGAACAATGGAATCGTCAATAACAACCAGCGTATCTACTCCTTTACGAATTACCTCATAAGTGGTATCGTAAACGTGGGCCACCAGCTCATCGCGATGCTCATCGTCGGTAATAAACGTACGAAGTTTGGCATCTTTAATTACCAGCTTCTCTACCCTCGGGCGGAAAGACAGCAACTGCTCCAGGTCCTCGTCGTTGAAGGCTTCTTTATTCTGAAATACTTCTTGCGCTCGTTCACCAGGTGTTTATCCATGCCTTCAATCATTCCTAAAAAGCTTACCTCGGCTGTGTTAGGAATAAAAGAAAATACGGTGTTCTTCAGGTCGTAATTAATGGCTTTCAGAATCTGGGGTACCAGCAGCTTACCCAGGTTTTTGCGCTCCTGGTAAATATCGGGGTCGGTGCCGCGCGAGAAATAAATGCGCTCGAAAGAACAGCTTTTCTTTGGAAGCAACTCTATAAACTGCTGCTGCTTAAATTCTCCCTGCTTTTCGATAATGAGCGCATGCCCCGGAAGTCACCTCCTGAATTTGCTCATAATCAACATTAAAGGCTGTTTTGATGGCAGGCTTCTCCGATGCAACCACCACTACTTCCTCATCGGCATAAAAATAGGCCGGACGAATCCCTGCCGGGTCGCGGGCCACGAAAGAAGCACCATAGCCCGTCATGCCCGCCATGGCATACCCGCCATCGAAATCTTTGCAGGCCCGCTGCAGCACTCTGCCCAGGTCCAGTTCCTGTTCTATCTTCTCCGTAATTTCCACATTGTTGTAGTCGTATTTATACTTATCGAAGAGCAGCTGGTTTTCTTCATCGAGGAAGTGCCCGATCTTTTCCATTACCGTTACAGTATCGGCTTTTTCTTTCGGGTGCTGACCAATTTTTATCAGTATATCAAAGAGGTGGTCGACGTTGGTCATGTTAAAGTTACCGGCAACTACCAGGTTTCGGCTACGCCAGTTATTCTGCCGAAGAAAAGGGTGGCAGCTTTCAATGCTGTTGGTGCCGTGGGTACCATAGCGCAGGTGTCCCAGCCAAACCTCGCCGGTATAGGCATAATGCTCCTGCATATAGCTGGCGTTAAGGTAATTTTCACCGGCCTGCTTTTTAGCCTTTTTCATCTTTTTGCCTACTTTACCGAAAACATCGGCAATCGGCTGCTGGATCTATCGACCTGTAGCGGCTAATGTAACGGTGGCCTGGCGGTACATTAATTTTAATATTAGCTACGCCAACTCCATCCTGACCGCGGTTATGCTGCTTTTCCATTAACAGGTAAAGCTTGTTGATGGCATAGGTAGGCGAACCGTACTTATCAATATAATACTGAAGCGGTTTACGGAGGCGAATCATGGCAATTCCGCATTCATGTTTAATTTGCTCGCTCATGGATTAAAATATAATGTCTATCTTATTTATCTCGTTCAACAGCCAATCGGCTTTTAGAAAAAACAACAACAGCAGTCCTGTTAACAAACACAGCAACAGCTGGTCGACTACACCTGGCTTGCCTATGGGCACTGTTAAGGCTTCTGAGGCTTCCGCTTTCTTAAAGTACATGAAGTACGGAATCTTCAAATAATAAAACAAAGCAATAATAGTGTTAACAACACCTGCCAGCAACAAATATCCCAGCACCGAATTGCCACTCTGCTGCCATCCTTCCCAGAGGGCGGTAAACACCAGCAGTTTGGCAGTAAAACCAGCTGTTGGTGGCAGTCCGGTTAGGGCAATCATTACCAGTACGAGAGCGGCTCCCAAATAAGGAAAGCTATTCCCCAAACCACTCCAGGCCTTAATTGTATAGTGTCCACTTCTTGTCCACAGCATCTTAACAAGCAGGAAGGCCGCAAAATTCATTATTAAATAGATTGTGCCATAAAAAAGAACCGAGCGAATGCCCAGGGCAGAATAGGTTAAAACCCCTGCCAGCAAAAAGCCTGTATGGGCAATGGAGGAGTAGGCAAGCATGCGCCTGGCATCCTGCTGCCACACCGCCGCCAGGTTGCCGATAAACATGCTGAGTGCCGCCAGTACGGCCAGCACCATTTGCCAGTCGAAATGAACCGACACAAAAAGAATGCTGCTTTCATGGAAGTACTGCAGAAACCGCAGCAGCAGCCCTATGCCTGCCAGCTTGGGCGCTACCGAAAACAGTGCGGCCACCGACACTGGCGCTCCTTCATACACATCGGGTGCCCAAATATGGAATGGCACCACCGAAAGCTTAAAAAGGAAACCCGCCAGGGTAAGGAAGCTGGCGACCAATAAAGGAATCGCATCTACATTGAGGCTCAGCAGGCTCATTTGAAAAGCAGGAGAACCAAAGTCGAGCGTGCCTGTAAAGCCATACAGCAGAGAAATGCCATACAGCATTACCGCCGAGGCCACTGCCCCAAATAGCAGGTATTTTAAGCCTGCTTCGGCACTTTGTTTGCTAAACCTAAAGGAAGTAAGCACATACGAACTGATAGAAACCAGCTCTATAGCCAGGTACACCATAAGTAAATGAGTGGTCATACTCATAAACATAGCACCTAACAATAGCGACAGCACAAGGGCATGATACTCCCCCAGTTGCAGGAGTTGAGGGCCTGTTTGTGCCTTTAGCCGGAAGGTGAGCAGGATAGAGAGGAAACCGGCTACCAAAATTAAGGTCTGCAGAAATACAGCCAGCCCATCTGGCCGCAACATTCCCAGGAAGAGCCCTTCCTCTAATGAAAAAGCTTGGTCGGACGAATGAAGAAGAATGCCTGCTCCCACAATAGCCAATAGGCTCATTACAGGCAGGAGCGTTCTTTTTTTAAGCAAATCCAGTACGATAACCGCAAGCAATCCGCCCACCAGCAAAAGCTGCGGGTAAATTCCCTGCAGGCTATTCATGATTTGTATTAAATCCTGCCCCAGTGTAGATATGGATATAAAAGCAAGCGCCATCAATTAAGCAACAATTGGAGGTTGGTTCGCCCCGTTTGGTACACCAGGCGGCTAAATTCACTTACAGAATGATTCACCACCTCCAGAAAAAGATGCGGCATAACACCAAACAGGATAATAGCCACTACCAGCGGAATTAGTATCAGGTACTCGCGGCGACTTAAGTCCTTCATATTGGGCTCCCAATTTTTATTCCGGATAAAGTAGCTGCCAAAGAACATACGTTGCAGTGTCCAGAGGTAATAAGCAGCCCCCAACAGCAACCCAAGCACGCCCACCACCACCAACCAGTGCGGAATGAGCCCGAAATGAGAAGCCCCTTTAAAGCTGCCCAGGAATACCAGCATTTCGGCAATAAAGCCTGAGAAACCAGGAAGGCCTAAAGAGGCAAAAAAGGCTATTACCACGAAGGCGGTAAAGCCAGGCATTTTAGCTGCCAGTCCGCTGTAATTTTCTATTAAGCGATCGTGGGTACGGTCGTACAGCACTCCTGCCAGCAGGAAGAGCAGCGGAGAAATAAGGCCGTGGCTGAATAGCTGGAAAAGCGCACCGCTGACGCCTTCGGGCGTAAGAGCGGCTAAGCCCAGCAGCACATAGCCCATATGCGAAACCGATGAGTAGGCAATCATCTTTTTAAGGTCATGCTGCGCCAGGGCATTGAGTGCTCCGTAAATAATCGAAATTACCCCAATGGCGGCTACCAGGTAAGCATACTCCACCGCCCCTTCCGGAAAAATCGGATAGGCGATCCTGATAAGCCCGTAAGCGCCAATTTTAAGCAGGATGCCTGCCAGCACAACGGAGATAGGCGTGGGAGCCTCTACGTGCGCATCGGGCAACCAGGTATGAACCGGTACAGCCGGCAGCTTAATGGCAAAGCCAATAAACAGCGCCAGAAAGGCCAGCAGGCGCGCCGATTGTCCCCACACGATTGCCCCGCCGCTCAAGCTTAGCACACTCCCCGGAATAAAGTTATTTACATCCATCATATGGACGAAGTTAAAGGTGTGCACCAATTGGTGCGCCGCCAGTTCGCCATGGCTCATGAGTACCTGCAACCTGCTGATATCTGCGGCAGTAAAGGTGGCGGAATCCAGCAAGCCTGCTGCCACACCAGTGGCCAGAGGATCAATAGCCGAAACATACAGGCCAATCATTACCACCAGGATAAAGAGAGACCCCAGGAGCGTATAAAGGAAAAATTTAATGGAAGCATATTCGCGCCGCGGTCCTCCCCACATGCCTATAAGGAAGTACATAGGCAGCAGCATAAATTCGAAAAACAGGTAAAAGAGAAAAAAGTCAAGCGCAATAAAGCAGCCCACTACCGAGCAGCTCAGCAGGAGGTAAAGCAAAAAATAGCCTTTGCTGTTTTCGCTGATCTTCCAGGAGCTGGCAGCACCGATGAACATTACCAGCGCCGCAAGCCACACCATGGGCATGCTCAGCCCGTCGACTCCCAGCAGGTACTGCACCTGCATTTTCCCCAGGCTTCCTAAGTTCAGGCTAAACCAGTTTGCCTGCTCCACAAACTGGAAGTTTTGCATCGTAATAGCGCCGCCCCCTGCCGTAGGCCCGGTTTTAAAGCCTGCCCACATCAGCGAAGCAAAGAGCAACTGCAGCAGGGTGGCGCCTAATGCCAGCCAATGCCCTGCTCTGCCCAGGCGGGCAGGAAGGAACAACAGAATCAAGCCTGCAAGCAGAGGAACCAAAAGAATAATCGAAAGCAAATAGGCGGTCATCTGTTAATGTGCTAATGCGTTAATTTGCTTATGTGCTAATAAGCTTAAAATCACTTCTCTTATCATGAATTTCTCTATGCTTTATTTGATGCTAAATTGTATTCACCTGCTTCTTCAGCGAAGGAATTGCCCCTCTCCCTCCAGCAGTTTTGACTGGCGCAGGGAACCAACCTTCGTTTTCCTGCTTAGCCCTCCAGCCTCCTGTCCTGTTGCGCACTTGTGCTACATGCCAGCACTAAGCGCTCTATTTTTGCGATAGTGCTAAGGCAAGGCTAAGCGCCTTACATCCAGTTTAGTTGCTGGCGCGAAGGTCCCGCTCGTGCACCTGCTTGTTTTCTTTACCCCTTAAAACTGGATTGACTTAATACTAGTCTCAGGCGCCTGTCTCCTAACCCAACATCCAGAATAGTATGGCCAACAGGCCAAGCACCATTATCAGGAGATAGGTTTGTATGCGCCCACCCTGTATGGAGCGGCTCAAATGGCCTGCTCTGCCCGTTAGCCAAACCGTGCTACTGACAAAGCCATCTATAAAGGTTCTGTCGAACCAGGCAAACATGTGCGAAATTACAACATAGCCTACACCAAGCAAATCAATCAGCGGATCAATCAGCCGGGTATCCAGCCAGTTTGCCAGGAAAATACTTCTGCGCCCCAGGCGTAAGAAAGTCTTCTCGTAGATTTCGTTCAGGTACCAGTTTCGGTTCGAAAGCTTCCAGAGCCGGCCTGTAGGTTTAAAAGCCGGAGAATAATGTTCTCCACGGCCATTAAATAAGTAGTAAAACAGGTAAGCAATCAGCAGGCCTGCCAGGGCAAGCAGGACCGAAAGCCAGGCGGCAGCAACATGGTACTCCCCGGCAGCTTCTTTTATTTCAAATAAGCGATTGGCCGCTTCAAAGGTAACTGACGAACCTGGCAGAGCCGGAACCGGAGTGGCAAAGGCATTCAGCAGCCAGCTACTTTCACTGTTAAACGGATTGGCACTAAAAACCGGGCCCAGGGAGAGGATGGCCAGCAGCAGGAGTGGCAACTGCATACTAAAAGGAACCTCCCGCACCTCCTGCCAGATGGCCCTGCCTTTTTCTCCTGACTTTAGGAGCCGGTTTTCTCCAAAAAACACCAGCACAAGCTGACGCCCCATATACATGGCTGTCATAAACGCAGCAGCAAAGCCAAGCAGTGGAACCAGGTAAACCAGCATGCCGAGCGGTTCGCTCAGTTCACTGGCCCAGCCCCAGGCCCCGGCAAGAATAGCATCTTTAGAAAGAAAGCCGGAAAACAGCGGAAGTCCTGCCAGTGAAAGCATCGCCACCACATAGGTGGCATAAGTTACGGGCATCTTAGTACGTAGCCCACCCATCCAGCGCATATCCTGCGCATTAAAGTGGAAGCCATTTTTTACTTTGCGTTCCCCCTCATGCAAGGCATAAATAACTGCACCGGCAGCCAGAAAGAGACAGGCTTTAAAAAAGGCGTGGGTAAACAAATGAAAGAGTGCGGCACTGTAAGCCCCCGTCCCCATTCCCAGAACCATGTAGCCAAGTTGCGAAACGGTAGAAAAAGCCAGCACCTTTTTAATATCGTGCTGCCCGAAAGCAGCAAAAGCGCCCATAAAGGCAGTAATGGCTCCAATGGCCGCAATAATATCTAAAGCCGCCGGACTCAGGAATATAAAGACCTTGGCCAGCAGGTACACCCCCGCTGCCACCATGGTAGCGGCATGAATAAGCGCAGATACCGGCGTAGGGCCTTCCATTGCATCGGGTAACCACACCTGCAATGGAAACTGGGCCGATTTACCGACAGCTCCGCAAAAAAGTCCCAGGCCGGCAAGGGTAATAAAGTAGGTCGGCAGGCTATGAACATCCACCAGATTAGCGGCTTCGAAGTGATGAAACCAGGTATTTTCCTGCACCATCGAGAGAGGCATCAGCTCCCCGAGTGCCGCCAGGTCGAGGGTGCCAAACTGTGCATACAGAATTAACATGCCCAGCAGGAAACCCACATCGCCTATCCTGTTTACCAGAAAGGCCTTTTTAGAAGCCGCAGCGGCAGCTTCTTTCCTGTACCAGAAACCTATCAGTAAGTAAGAGGATAAACCCACCAATTCCCAAAAAACGAAAATAAGGAAGAGGTTGTCGGACAGCACAATGCCTAACATGGCAAAAGTAAAAAGCCCCAGAAAGCCGAAATAGCGATTAAACCCTCTTTCATGCTCCATATAGCGAACGGAGAAAACATGCACCAGGAGGGCAATAAAGTTCACCAGCAGCAGCATCAATCCGGCCAGTTGGTTGAGACTGACTCCTGCGGTAAATGGAATGGGGAACTCTCCGACCTGAATACTGAACCAATGCCAGCGGGCATGCGCCCCCCCCTCCTTCAGCATCCACAGCACGGCAAGGGAGAGCAGCACATTAAAACTAAAAATAATAATGGCCCACCAATGCCCTTTCCTGCTGCCCAAACGATCGAACAAAAGAAGTAATACACAGGAAAGCAGCGGCAGAAGCAGCACAACTACTGCCAGTGCGGTTAAGGGGTTGAAAGGAAGTGGTTGAAGGAGACCAGCTAAGTTCACGCCTAAAATTAACCTTTTAAATCATTTACTTTATCTAAATCTACAGTTTTGTAATAGCTGTATACCCGCAAAACCAATGCAAGCGCTACAGCTGCCTCAGCCGCAGCCACTACAATCACCATGAGGGAGAAAAGCTGCCCCTGCAGCAATTCAGCATCATAACGCGCAAAAGCCACCATATTTATGTTGGCAGCATTCAGCATCAGCTCTACCCCCATAAGTACTACTATGGCATTCTTTTTTGTAATTGCAGCCACCAGTCCAATACAAAAAAGAATGGCTGCCAGAATCAGAAAATGTGCGGTAGGTATCATGCTTCATCAGTGGGTCTTCGGGAAATAAAGGCTGCCCCGATAAGGGCGATGAGCAGCAATACACCCGCCAGCTCAAACGGCAGCACATAACGGCTCATGAGCAGCTGCCCGATGGGCTGCACAGTAGAAGAGGTGGAAACAACGCCCTGCCGGCTGGCATATTGTATCCAGTCGAGCTGCTCGAAATCTACGCTTACTATTATCAGTACCAGAATAAAGAGCAGGCCAATCCCTGCCAGGGAACCCCAGAAAAGATTATAACTATCTGTTTGCACGGCTTTTCCTGCCATTCGGTTCGTGAGCATCAATCCAAAAATCATAAGCACCAGAATTCCGCCGATATATACCACTATTTGCGTAATGGCAATAAAGTCTGCGCCGGCCAAAACGTAGATCGCGGCTATCCCCAGGAAGGTAAAAATCAGCATAAAGGCTGCGTAAAGCACATTGCGCGTAAATAATACCAGCAGGGCAGAAGCCACCACAAGGGTGGCAAAGAAGTAAAAAAGGAGCTGAGGAATGGGCATGCTTTATTTTTTCATGGGTAAGTGGTGGTTGACGGCTGCTGCTTCGCCTTTTAAAACGGGTGCCTGTAGCTGGCCCTTTGCTTATTCATCTTTCTTTTTCCTGATAATCGGCTTTGGACGATAAGTTGGCTTTACCTTTTGCTCTTCCTGCTTATCGCTGTCACTTTTTTCCTCTTCTGTTGGCTTTTTAGGCAGCCCTGTCGGCTTTACTACCGGAGGTGTTGGCTTTGTCTCTTTTGCAGAAACTTCCTTCGGGCTTTCTTTATTTGTATCCATCTTTGGTTTTATTAGCGGGCGAGCGGGTTTAGGCGATGCACTCTTCTCTTCTCCACTTTCAGCATTTGCAGCGGATGCCGCTGGTTTAATTTTTGGCTTCATCACAGGCTTTGGTCGGGCAACCGGCTTTGCCTGCCTGCTCGCTTTTTCCGCAGTTTCCTGCCCAGGCTCTCCCGGCATGGCCTCTGCCTGCCTTCCTTGAGGCTGTTCTTTATTTTCTTCACCAAAATTTTCTTCTACCGGCTTTGCTGCCCCTTTAATTTTTGGCCGGAATCGCGGCTTGGGTGCTCCAGCTGTTTTTTCTTCCTCCTGCTTGCTTGGCACCGCATCCGGCTTTGCCGTAGCATCCTTCGCTGCCTGAGCTCCTTCCTTTTTCACCACTGGTTTTACCTTCGGCTTAAAGGCTGGCCGTGGCGCCGGTTTCGCCTCTTTTCCTTCCTCTTTCTGGTCGCCGGTTGTGCCTGTGGCTTGTGGCTTTGGTGAGGCTGACTCAGGTCGGGCCACGCCTGGTCGGGCCACTCCTGGCTGGGCCACTCCTGGCCTGGCAGTGGTGGAACCTGTTCCCGAAGCTGATTTTTTCGCCTTTTCTGCTTCCTTCTGCTTTGTATATGCTTCCAGTTCCTGCTTCTTTTGTAAAATTTCAAGCGGGCTCATTTCCGAGAAAGCATAAATATGATCGGCCGAATCATATTCACTAAAATCGTACGCTTTGGTCATGGTAAGGCATTCGGTAGGGCAAACGGTCGTGCAAAGGCCGCAGAAACAGCATTTTCCCATATCGATATCAAAAGTGGCAGCATACAGTCGTTTGGGGGTTCCATCTGAAGTTCTGCCTATTTCTTCTACCGCCCTTACCGGCTCTATTTCTATGCAGTCGACCGGGCAAATTTTAGCGCATTTGTCGCATACAATACAATCTTCTATTTCATTATGAAGACGATAACGACCATTATCGGGCACCGGCAGGCTTTCTCTGGGATACTGCAGAGTAACGATGCCGGTTTGCTGCTCAAAATAGCTATCATCCTCAATCCCCACAGGCTTTCTGCTCTGGGTCGCTTCCAGAAAGTGCCGAAAACTTAAGCGTAGCCCTGCCAGCAGGGAGCTTACAGCCTCCTTAATGTTGCCAAAATATGTACTATTCGAACCTTTCATCTTTTAGTCGTGCAAATAAGGTCGCTTTCTGCTTTTGTATTCCTGGGCCTGCCATTGGCCACCTATCCGCAGAAGGGGTATTGCCCGCTCCCTATCCTCATAATTATTATTTGCCTTTATTTAAAAGCCCTCCACCGATTTTCATTGCATTCTACTTTCTTTAATCTCCAATGGTTTAGCAGCCTTTGTCTCCATACCCACTTAAATCATCCAGAGGCGCCAAACGCCGCAAAGCAGCACTAATATAATTGCTGCCGGGGTCAGGTATTTCCAGCAGAGGCTCATAAGCTGATCGACCCGCAGGCGAGGGTAAGTCCAGCGGACCCACATTTGCAGAAAGACAATGCCCATGGCTTTACTTAAAAGCCAGAAAGCCCCCCAAAGGTTAGCCGCCAGGCTTCCCGGCACACCACTGGTCCAGAGGGCCAGTTCAAGAGAGCCAATATTCGGGAGCGGGGTATTCCAGCTACCAAAAAAAAGAACACTTCCCAGCAGGGCTACCAGCAACATCATTCCATACTCACTCAGCATAATAATGGCCCAGCGAAAGCCGGAGTACTCTGTATGAAAACCACCCACCAGTTCCGACTCTGCTTCAGGCAAATCGAAAGGGGCCCGGTTTGCCTCGGCCAGGGAAGCAATAAAAAAAATAATAAAGGCAATGAAGAGAAATGGCATCCGGACAATGTTCCAGCTTAAAATACCGCCTACTTCGGTGATGTTAATTCCCAACGCTTTTAAACCGAACAAATAATTTTCTTCCCCTGCATAGGGTACAACATCATTAAACCATATGCCCTGCTGGTAGGAAATTGCCTGGAGGTCGAGGGTCTGGCTAATCATGACCACGCAAAGCACGCTTAGGCCCAGCGGAATTTCATAGGAGATTATCTGGGCTACTGAACGAAGGGCACCATAAAGCGAATACTTGCTGTTACTGCCCCAGCCAGCCATAAGGATACCTATAACGTCGAGCGACACAATAGCCAGCAGGTAAAAAATGCCCACTTCTGTACCCGCCCCGGTAAATGAAGCTGTCAGCGGCAAAACGGCAAAACCGGCAAATACCGAAACAAAAATAAGCACAGGGGCAGTAAGAAAAAGGCGGCGGTCAGCGGCAGCGGGAACAATATCTTCTTTCTGAATAAGCTTTAGCAAATCGGCCAGGGTTTGTAACAGGCCGTACCTACCCACCTCCATCGGACCCAGTCGGTCCTGAATGAAGGCTGCAATTTTCCGCTCGCTCCAGATGGCAACTACTGCGAAAAAAAGCAGAAAAGGCAGAAAGAAAAAAAAGCTTGACATGTTTGCAAAGATAAGGATCGCTGCCAGTTTTACAACAAGTTCCCGTGCTCCCTGCCTCCGACATTTTATATAATAAAAACCCTACTTAGCTGCTTTTCGTCTGTTAATATAAAAACAACAAAACAACCCTCTTCAACAAATGGATTATATCCGGACGCTGCTGTACTTCTTAGGAGGAAGCATTATCCTTTTCACCCTTATACCGCTCATCAGGAGCGATCACTGGTCTTTTCGTGTGTTTGAATATCCCAGAACACAGAAGCTGGTCATTGGCCTGTTGATTTTACTCCTCTTCATTTCTTTTACCCGCTTTGACACCCTCCCGGCCTCTATTTTTTCAGGCTTACTTTTTTTAGATGTAGGTTATCTTATGTACGTGGTTTTTCCTTTTACTCCAATTGCCAGTAAACAAATGGAAGCTACCGCCCACCCCCTGCCCAACCAGTACCTCAGCATTATGGTATCGAACGTTTACCAGTATAATCGCCGGGGCGAAAAGCTGTTGCGGGTAGTAAAAAAAAATGAGCCCGATATTGTCTTACTCGTAGAAACCGACAAATGGTGGAAAGATGCTGTTAACGAACTGGAAACTCATTACCCATACAATGTTTTATACCCGCTCGAAAACACCTATGGCATGCTGCTGTTTAGCCGCCTGCCGCTGGAAGATGCGGAGGTAAAATTTTTGATTGAAGGTGATATCCCTTCCATCCATGCCAAAGTGGTTTTGCGTTCCGGTAAGCGGGTGCAGCTTTTCTGTATTCATCCGAAGCCACCTGCACCGAGCGAAAGCACGCGTACCACGGAGCGCAATGCCGAAATATTAAAAGTAGGCAAAATGGCAAAAAGCTGCTCCTTACCCAGTGTCGTTTGCGGCGACCTCAACGATGTAGCCTGGAGTTATACAACTGAACTATTTTTAAAAACCAGCGGCATGCTGGACCCCAGGCGCGGTCGTGGATTTTATAACAGCTTTAATGCCAAGCACCTTTTGCTGCGCTGGCCGCTCGACCATTTCTTTTGCTCTAAAGAGTTTCGCTTAATTAAGCTTAAAAGGCTGGAGCATGTCCACTCCGACCATTTTCCCATGCTCATTAAAATTTCGCTGGAGCCAAGCGCCGAGTTTGTGCAGGAAGGCATGGAACTTGACAGGGAAGAGCAGGAAGAAGTGGAAGAAAAAATAGAAAAAGCAGAATAATTTTTTCACCGACTCCTGCAAAAAACCACCAAAATAAAGCTATCTCAAAATATAAAAAAACATTGTGCGCCCGGGACCTACCCTGAAGCTTGTTTTTAAATGCTACTCTTCTCCTATATAAATATTGAACCTGCCGTCGGTTATCACAAGATCAGGGCCGCCTGCTGGCTCATCGGTTCCCTCATAAAAAGGGGCTAATACAAACTCAAAAGTGCCTTTCATGTATTCGGCTGTTAGCTCCTCGATGATGAAGGTTCCTGATGACTCAAATTCATTATCAAGGATGGCTTTATAATAAACCTCCTCGCTTTGTACCGAATACACATATTTATTAAATCTCACATATACCGCTCCGTCTTTTACGGTATAGGTATTTTCTTTTGGCTCCAATGCAAAAATGCCAATATTAAGCACACTATCCACTTTAACCTCATATGCTGGCTGGTTTACCATACATATAATAAGCCCCGGGCTGCCTCCCACCACTGTAGGACAGTAAATTTTGCTGCCATTCAAGGTGGCAGTTAAGCTACTAACGTTATCCGTCTGGTCAATTCCGCAAGCCAACAGTTCAGGATCATCTTTTGCAGGAGCAACTTCTTCCTGCTTGCCACAGCAAAGCAGCAGGAAGGCGAATAAAAAAAAGAAAACAGCAGTTTGTAAGGCCTCTTTAAAACCGGACATAGCTGGGATGTTTTGTATTAAAAAATGTTTTCCTCTTTTAAAATCAACGAATGGGGGGCTTAGGGAAAGGCGGGCCCTCATGGCTTCCTAAAATTCAGCTACTTTAAATTCAATTTGGTTTTTAGCGCCACCTGCCAGTTATGCATGCCCTGGCACGAGTTACTTTTCAGAGCAGTCTCTTACCATTTTATTCAACGTGGCTACCATCGTTTTACCGACTTCAATGTCCGGCACAATAAAATAGAACTGGTCTGTATAATTTATTTTGTCTCCGTTCTCGTAATCTTTAATTATTTCTTCCCCGAAATTTGTGGGCAAACGCACGAATACAGTCTTTCCTTTTACTTCCAGCGCGAGCTTGTCCGGGTCGATATCATAGAGATTGAATTCAATCAGATGTTCGTCCACCTTTTTTCCACCTTCCTGCAAAGTTGTTAATGAAAGCTTACAATTATCTTCTTCCCGCTGCTCCAGTTTTTGTTTTAAGCCGGCTTTCCCCTCATCAAAGCCGGCAAGGGTGGTTTGCAGCCAGCCCAGGTTCTGAGGCGCCAGTTCTCTTTTAGCAGATGATATTACATATTGAAGCAAATGGCTGAGCTGCTTGGCCGCGGGGAGTTCCGCAACATAAAAAGAAAGCTGATCATCATAATTTTGCTGCTCTCCATCCTCCCAAACCGCTATCATTGATTTGCTTTCTTTAGTGGCTACTTCTACCTCATAAAACTGTCTGCCTGTCGCTATAGCAATGGATTGTTCATTTAAGTCGCTCCAGTCGAATATAAATTTCTCTTCCTGGCGCCCCTTGTCGTTGGTTAACTGCCGGGCATAAACAGTTACCGGGCTCTCTTCCAACGACTGTTGGCATTTTTCCTGATTAACCGAAAACTCCTGTAGCTGACTGCGAATTAGTTCCATTCCTTCCTGCAGGGAAGAAGGTTGCAAAAGCACTCCCTCTGATGCCGCCCGGGCCAGGGGAATTAAATCGCGCATTACCTGAATCAGTAATTGTGCCTGGTCCACATCATCGGCATAAATAACTAAACTGTTTTTAAAACCTTCCAGCTCGCCATCTTTTTCTACGCTTATAAATTTCTGTTTTTCCCGGGTATCTGCCTCTATCATCATTTCTTTGCCACGAATCCGTAAGCGTACGCTAGGCTCATGCAGGTCGCCACAGTTCCAGCTAATCCTTTCTGTTTGTTCCAGGCCCTTCTCATCATAAGTTTCCCGCACCAGCAAAACCCGTGCAGGATGCTCCGGATCCTCTTCCGCCCACTGTTTAAATGTTTCTTTGCCGGCATCTACCTCCTTTACATGCTCCGTTATCCACTGCCGGAGGGCAGGCAAATTCGAAGGAAGTGCCACAGATTGCTTCCAGGCGGTTTCAGCCAGTGGAATAGCCGCCCTTATAATATCTTCTATGGCCCTGGCATTATCAACATTCTGAGCATATAGTTGCAACTCTTCCTCATAATCGTCCAACTCGCCGTTTTCATATACTTTTATTACCGGCAGTCCCCCTGTTTTTACACTTACCCACATCAAATCCCGGGAGTTTTCCCGGCGAACCAGGTTTTTATTCATCATACCTAAATTAAGTACCCTTCGTCTTTCTGTAATTCGTCCCTTTTTATCCGTTTCTTTTAGGAGTATTTCCAGCCGATAGGGTACAGCCGGATCATAATTAAGCTGCTGTTCAAAAGTAACCTTATCTCCTTCTACCACTTTTAGCTGCTTTTTGAGCTCTTCCAGGTGGTTGGGGAGCTTGCTGCCGTGGCAAAAAAGGGAAAACAGCATCAGCAGCAAAAAAGTAAAAAACTGTTTCATGGCAGAAAGTATTTATGAGGCATCTTTCGCCAGCTAAGAATCATTAGCTGAATGGCTGGCTAAAAAAATAAAATTAAATTTACTCTCAATAGGAATAATTCAATTTTAAAATTAAAATAACTACCTTTGCTATGGGCAGCTAATAAGTACTAATAATTTAAAACAATGGTCTTTTACAGACAAGCTAAAGTTATTAACTGCTGACAATCAGTTATTTTTTGCTCCATTTATGGATAAAAGTGGAGAAGCCGGCAAAGTCGATGATGAGGAGCCTTTAAGGTGGGCACAGGAAAGGCGGAATTTTTTATGAGCGCTTTTAATAAGCGCACCTCCTGCATACTTTAAACCCTGTTTTTTAACGCACAAATTCCGGAAGAATGTTTCGCACTCTTATTATTGATAATGAGCAAGCCAGTGTCGACAGACTAAGCCAGCTATTAAGCCAAAACCATGCAAGTATAAAAATTGCTGGTACTTACCTGTCTGCTAAAGGCGGATTGGAAGGTATAAAAAGCTTAAAGCCTGATTTGGTTTTTATGGATATGCTTTTGCAGGATGCTTCCGGCTTTGATTTACTAAAAAAAACAGAGTTGCCCGGCTTTGAATTTATTGTTACCACAGCGCATAAAAACTTTGCCTTAAAAGCCTTTAAGTTTAATGCGCTGGACTATTTACTAAAGCCGATTGAGCTGCATGAGCTGGATTGCGCCCTCAGGAAGTTACAAACAAAGCTTCGCTATCAGAAACTAGCAGGAAAGTTAGAGGTTCTAAGCCATAAGCTAGATAGCTTACAAAACAGCTCAAAAAAAATAATGATTGCTACCATGGAAGGGTTCACCATGCTAAGTGTACATGAAATCATCCACTGCCAGTCAGAAATCAATTACACCAAACTTTTATTAGCCGGCAAACCACCCCTACTGGTTTCTAAAACACTCAAAGAATTCGAAAAAATGCTGAAAGCCTATAATTTTTTTCGTGTTCATAACTCTCACCTCATCAATTTAAGCAGGGTAAAAGGCTATACAAAAGGAAAAGGAGGCTATGCTATTCTGGATGATGATAGCTCGGTGGAAGTCTCGACAAGGAGAAAGGCCGAATTTATGAAAAGGCTTTTGCAATTATGAACTTAAGCGTTAAATATTTTCTTTGGCAAAGAACGAACGTAGACTCCTTTTGCTACAATTAATAACTTTCAAACAGGAAGTAAACCGCATTTTATTTGTTAGTAATAACTTTTAATACTAAAATTGCTCATCTAAGACAGCAACCAGGGCAAGCTCTGCTCAAAATTTCCTTTAAATATTTCCAGTTCTTTCTGCTACCGATGCAACAGGCGGGAAAGGGAAACCTCCGGCAAATGAAAATTCAATGGGGGCGCAAGGAGAATTAAAGGAAGGAATGAAGGGAGCAAAAAAAACCAATGCTGCATTATTTATGGGTTTTTAAAACCCGGACAATAGTGAATTTAATTTCTTTTGCCAACATTGGGAGCCTTAAGGTTTCCTGATTCAGGAGGTATTATATTGCTCTGCAGCTGAGAAATAAAAAAATGCGCTAGCCTAATTAATTTAAATGATATGAGCACAAACCAACTGGAAACATCCGAATCGCTTTTAAAGCAGGAGGTAGAGACACCGCTTCAAATATTTACCCAACACATATCCCCATCCATGGCTTCGGTCATTTCAAAGCACCCAGAACTAACACTTGTTGAGGACATCAGCCTGGAATCAGCAAAAAAAGGGGCCAACCCGGGGACTGATTTTGACAGCATCAACTTTAAAATGGTGTCCGGGAGCATGAAAACTGCCGGAGAATCAGGGGCAGAAGTACTCTTTTATAGCAATGAGCAACAGGATCAGCTGGGGGTTTGTGCAAAAAAATCTGTGGAAGGGCGCCTTCAGATACTGACCGCACACCAAATCGCTCTTATTTTAAGCGAAATTGTAATAAGTAAATACCAGAAAAACCAGGATGAAGGCGGGAAAGAGCCATTACTTCTTCGGTCGCTGGTGCTAACCCATGCCCTGGAAGTACAGGCGGCTTATAATAAGATTAAAGCTACGCAAATTTATTCCGGCTTAACATCCTTACAGGAGGCGCTAAGAGATCAGCACCAGGATTACACCATCCTTTTAGCCATGGATGAGGCTAATCATTTCCTTTTTCCGGAACGCAGCCCCAAAGAAAGCATTGATTACGCCATTCAGCTCCTTGCTGAAAAAGCCCTGGCATTGAAAAAGGAAGGCAGAACGCTGGTTGATTTCCTTATCGAGCTTTACAGAATGTACGGTTTTTACCACGAAAAGTCCTTTACCATAAACCGGGAAGATGCTGATGGCGAAAAACATATTAAAGGCATTGTAGGCGGATTAAGAAAAGAAGCGCCGGATGCCTTATTTGATAAGCCTGTCCGGGTGGTAAATGACTTTCATAAAGGATTTAGCGCAAACCTGCTCAATGCAAAAAAGACTAAAACCACCCTGGCAAAAGCCGACGTATTACAGCTCTTGTTTACAGATAACTCCAAAGTAACTTTTGCTCCAACAGAAGATTACAGCAAGCTCTTCTACCACTTTAGCGTAAGCAGCCGCATCCATGGCAAAGAAGCTTATGACGAAGCAAAATTAATGGCCAATGAGAGTATTATTGGCATGATGGAGAAAATTGGAAAGAGATAAAAAAAAGAAAAATGAAAGAGCCTCTGGTAGGCAGTATAGATAATACTAACCGCTTAATGGCTTAAAAAGGAGGGCAGAAAACCTGTAGAAGGTTAACTGCCCTCCTTTTTTATTAACATTGGGGTATAACAGATTACTCTCGCTTTTCCCATACATACAGTAGCTTATTTCAGCTCTTTTTAGTGAGCAGGGCTAAATAATGCTGCACCTAAAAAAGCGCCACTTTTTCGTTGAACCAGCTCCTGCCCTTCTTCTATTTTCTTTAACCTCTTGCGCAAAAACCCGGATCAGCAGCTACTCGCAGCATTCGAAAAGAAGGAAGCTACATCGACTTCCATGTCATTAGATGTACAGAAAGAAAAATCGAAAAATTTGCCTGACTCCTTCCAACCATCCCGAAGAAAATGCTGTCTGTTGTACAAGCAAACAGTTATAAAAAATATGAAAAGAACGCAATTTCTTGCTTTCATAACGGCTTTCCTTCTGTTCGGTTGCGACCTAAGCGACCAACCGGAGGAAGTAATGGGGCTTCGCCCAATTTACGGCACTTCTGCCGACCTGGAAGTCAGATTCCAGCCTGCCCGGGAAATTTGCCAGCCAGGAAAAATTTACACCTATGGACCTTATCTTTTCATTAATGAGCTCCACCAGGGAATCCACATCGTCGACAATACCGACCCTGCCGCTCCGGTAAATAAAAGCTTTATAAAAATTGTGGGCAATGTAGATATAGCCGTTAAAGATGGTTATTTATATGCCGACCACCTGACCAGTATGGTTGTATTCGATGTTTCAGATCCTGCCAGGGCAAAATTTGTTACTTCCGTAGCAAAGGCCTTTAATTATGGCAACAACCACTATCCTGCTCAATCAGGCGTTGTTTTTGAATGTGTAGACCCCACAAAAGGCCCTGTAATCGGGTGGGCGGAAGCGCTGTTAACTAATCCTCAATGTTATCGATAGGCTATGAATAAGATGAAGAATAATATTTTAAGCACCCTTTTTCTGCTGGCAAACATGCTGCTGTTTTCCTGCTCCGATGGTAGCAGCGAAAGTAGTATAGCTCCCAGTGGCACAGGTCAGGGAGGCTCCATGGCCCGCTTTGCTGTGGCAGGCGACTATTTATACGTGGTCGATAGCCGCACGCTCCATGTGTATGATGTAAAAGAAGCTTCGAAGCCGGTAAAGGTAAGGGAGGTGGCGTTGGGAGTAAATATTGAAACCATCTTTCCTTATGAGGGCAGACTATTTATCGGCTCTATGGACGGCATGCATATTTACAGCCTGGCAAGTCCGGAAGCACCGGAATTCATTTCTACCTACGAGCATATTACCAGTTGCGATCCTGTGGTAGTGCAGGGAAACCTGGCGTATGTAACCCTTCGCACCGACAACAGCTGCCCGCGTGGTTCCAACCAGCTCGACATCATTGATATCAGCAATCCGGCAAGCCCAAGGCTGCTAACCAACTACCAAATGGATAGCCCCTTTGGTTTGGGTATTGATGGCTCCACCCTTTTTGTTGGTGAAGGAAACAACGGCTTAACCGTTTTAAATGTAGCAGACCCTTATAATATAGAAGTTATTAGCCAGGTTGAAGATTTACATGCTTTTGATGTAATTGCTAATAATAACAATCTAATTTTAACAGGCAGAGACGGCGTTTTCCAATACGGTTATACCCAAACGGAAAGGCTGGTTCTTAAGAGCAAACTAACTGCTACCAACTGCCAGTAATTTAAAATGCAGAAAATATTATTTATTCTCCTCCTTTGCCCGTTGTTCCTGCAGGCACAGGACAGCCTGCAAACAAAAGCAGCAAAGCCCGTAGTAAACCTAAAATTCAGTCCCCTTAGCCTGATTGATCCGCTTACGTCCATTCAGTTTGCCGTAGAATACCAGGTTGCCGGGAAAAACTCCCTCCAGCACGAGCTTGGCTATATTACGCAGCTCCTGTATAACGAGGAATTAGGCTACAGGCAATCTTCCGGCATGCGTTTAAGAAATGAAATCAGAATTTATCTTTCAGAAAAAGGTAAAGAGCTGAGGGGCTTTTACCTGGCTCCCGAGCTGCTGTTCATCCATTTCAGGTATGAGCGAAATGCGGTTTACGGTCAGGACTGTACCGACCCTTATGATTGTGCCTATTACCAGTACAAAGATTTTAGGGTTCAAAAACAGGTATACGCTTTTCATCAAAAAGTAGGGTACCAAAGTATTACCAATCGTTTGCTAGTCGATTTATATGCTGGCATAGGCTACCGCCACGTAAGAGTAGAAAACATTGATAAGCCGCCTTACAACGAATATTATTATGACTATTTTAATGTTCGCAAAGGAGAAGGGCTGTACGGCCTTCCCAGCTTAAGCTTTGGCTTTAAAATTGGTTATCTGTTATCGGGTAAAAGAGAGCAATCGCCCTGGGGCCGGCGGTTCTGATAAAATAGAGGAAAGTTAAAAAATAACTTCCCGCAAGGGAGTCATAAACCGAATGCTTTTAACCCTAACTGCAGCCTTAAAAAATAAGAAAGCGGTGTTGGGATTTCCCGCACCGCTTTTTTATAAGCTTTTATTCCTGTATTGAAGGAATTGTTTTTTAATCTTCTTCTGCCATGTTGTGGTACACCTGCTGCACGTCGTCATCCTCTTCCAGCTTTTCAAGCAACTTTTCAACATCTGCCCGCTGTTCTTCATCCAGGTGTTTTACATCCATAGGAATGCGCTCAAAGCCGGAGCTGATAACTTCAAATTCTCTTTCTTCCAGTGCCTTCTGCAGCTTTCCATATTCTTCAAAGGGTGCATATATGACAATGCCCTCCTCATCGGCAAACACTTCTTCGGCCCCAAAATCAATTAATTCGAGCTCCAGCTCTTCCACATCCTGCCCGGTGTTTTCTATCTTAAAATGGCATTTATGCTCAAACATAAAATCTACCGAACCGGAAACGCTCAGGTTGCCATCGCACTTATTAAAATAGCTGCGAATGTTTGCCACCGTCCGCATATTATTATCGGTGGCTGTTTCAATAAGTATGGCAATGCCATGCGCTGCGTAGCCTTCAAAGGTAGCTTCTTTATAATCGGCCGTGTCTTTTGATGTCGCTCTTTTAATAGCCCGCTCAACATTGTCTTTCGGCATGTTTGCCGCTTTGGCATTTTGGATTACAGCACGAAGACGGGCATTTGTTTCCGGATCGCCCCCTCCTTCTTTTACAGCCATTACAATATCTTTACCTATACGGGTAAAGGTTTTACTCATGGTCGACCAGCGCTTCATTTTCCTGGCCTTACGGTATTCAAATGCTCTTCCCATAATACATTGCTAAAGCTCAAATTTAATACAATTTCCCCGTTTCAGAATAGCCAGCGACATTTTTTTTATTAGAAAAGCTATACACCAGCACCTGGAAAATTACCTGAGCATAGCGCCTACTGATTGGAAAAACTTATTCACTAAAGGCCGGATGCCCGGTGAATTTTAATTTAAAAATGGAGATGGAGTTTAGCCGTACAATGGAAAAGCCTGAAACAGTTTACCCAAAGCAAACTAACTAAAATTAAGGAAATGATTTGTCCGCTTCCTTACAAAAAACATGAACCCTCAAAAATACGAAAGCCTGCTGCAGGCGTACCCACAACAGGCTAATTTGCAAGCAAAGAGGTTAAACATTTAATTAAATTTAAACAAATTTAGCCGAAAAGTTTTACTTTTCCAACACCTTTACAGACGAAAAAGAATTGTAAGGGTTGCATAATCAACCACTTATAAAGCAGCCCCCTGGCAGTTAAGACAGGAAGGTGGTAAGAAACAAATTCAGCTTATTAAATTAAATTAAAACGGTTTATACAATTTGAAAAAAAAGCAAAGCATTGTCTTTATCCTCAACCCGGTGTCTGGCACCCGCAAAAAGAAACTTGTACCCGACCTGCTTCAAAGGCACCTGGATCATTCCAGGTATTCTTATGAAGTGGTTGAAACTGCCCGTCCACTACATGCGCAGGAGCTGGCCAAAGCAGCAGCTGAGGCGGGTGCAGAAATTGTAGTAGCAGTAGGTGGCGACGGAACCGTAAATGAGGTGGCCAGCGGCTTACTTTACTCATCTACCGCCCTCGGCATCCTTCCTTTCGGTTCGGGCAATGGACTGGCGTTGCATTTAGGCATTCCTGTAAATACGGTAGCGGCTATCCAGCTACTCAATGCACCTGCCTACACCACCATTGATGGAGCAGAAGCAAATGGGAAACCTTTTTTCTGCACCGCCGGCCTTGGGTTCGATGCCCACATCGGGCATTTGTTTGCGACCACGCATACCCGTGGCTTTGCCAGCTACTTACGCATAAGCATGCAGGAATACCTAAGCTTTAAACCTAGCTTTTACAGCATACAGGCCAATGGGCAGCTACTCGAAGGCGATTTTTTTGTTTTAACCATGGCCAATGCAGGGCAGTATGGAAATAATGCTTACATCTCGCCCAATGCCGATATCAGGGATGGCCTCCTCGACTTATGCCTTTTACGCCCCTTCCCTCACTACGAAAGTATCCGGCTGGGCTGGCAGCTATTTAATAAAGGCATGCACAGGAACCCCTACATGAAAATTATTCGTACCAGCGAAGCAAAAATAAGCTCGCCAGGAACAGAACGTATGCACGTGGATGGTGAATTTATTCCCCTAAAGGGAAACTTAGTTGTGCGTATGCTCCCAAAGAGCTTAAAGGTAGTTGTTCCCCCGGGGAACTATAAAAATCAGATAATTTTCTACGCTAAAAAAACCTTTTCGCCTTAAGCAGCACCTAAACTGTCTCAGAAAAAATCGCACAATAAGGTAAGCGAAGGTTAGCGTTTCTTTTAAGAAACTGCTCTTTTCCGATCATCCCCTCTTACTTACAAAAAATCAAAGATGAAAATGTGGGCAAAGGCACTCTTTAATTGATGTGCTCCTTCAGGCTCTGACGCAGGTTATTGCCCTTCAGCTCCTTGTCCAGGTAAGGCTTCTGCAGGCTTTGACGGCTGGAGGCTATACTTTTTTCAAGAATAGTAATGTCCTGGCGGATATTTTTAATCAAACCAGAGAGTGCTGCATTTAATTCGCGCAGGCTTTTTACGAAGTTTTTGCCTTTTTGTGGTTGCATTTTTATCAGTGTTATGGAAATTCTTACTTTAGTATGGGTTTCTATTTAAAAGATACGCAAAAGACAATAAAAGGTACATTACTTTACAAGATTATTATTTTGTTTATGAGAATTAAACGTCTTCCGGTACTTATATATACCACTTACGCCGCCTTAGTGTTTACTATTTTTATGCTTTTATACATCCCCCTGATAATCACGCCCTTATTGTTTAAACATGAAGACAACCGCTTAAGCTTTTTGGGGGTGCGGCTGTGGGCGATTTGCTTTCGCTGGTTCTCCGGAATCCGCTATAAAGTTCGGGGACAAGACCACCTGCAGGCCAACCATCCTTACATTTTCACCCTGAATCATACATCATATCTTGATATTCCTGCCATCCCTCTTATTGCCCACCACTCCTTTAAAGCCCTGGCCAAGCAGGAAATAGCCCGCATTCCCATATTTGGTTTCGTTGCCCGGGCAGTAGTGGTAATGGTCAACCGCAGCAATGCAGCAAACCGACGCAGGAGTATCGCCACGCTTACCCAAGCCTTACAGGCAGGAACTAACCTCCTTGTTTTTCCTGAAGGAACCATTAACAAAACGGCTGAGCCTCTCGCCCATTTTTATGAGGGTGCTTTTCAAATTGCCCTTGAAACCCAAACTCCCATTGTGCCAGTGGTTATTTGCGGGGCTTCCCATCTTATGCCTCCTGGTCAATTCGGGATGAAGCCGGGCACCATTCAGGTTCAGATTCTACCCCCTGTGCCGGTCGAAGAATTCTCTGCCGAAAATATTCAATCTCTGAAAGAGTTGGTTTTCGAGAAAATGCAACAGGCGGTCGTGGACCTTCAGAACGAAAGGAAAGCAAAATCCCTAAAAAAAGACACTGCTTCTGCAGTGCCTCTTTAATTCTTACCTGGTTCTTTATGATTTTACTTGCTTAATAAGCACCAGACCAGGTTTCATGCTAGTTTGGCTCACCAAAGTCACGCGTTACCCTTCGCTAAACGCGCGCCAGATGCCAGTGCCAGATTCCAGCTGCTGAATATGGGTAAACACTTTCATAAAGAGCCTTTTACTATGTATTTTCTCCAGGCAACTTATCAGGCATCTCATGCGCATGTTAGCATCAGAGTACCTTCTCCTACAGGCGGCTTTATTTTTCAATAATTACCACCAGGTCATCCTGTGAAACCATGGTGCCGCCCGTAAGGAGCACCTTGTTTACTTTGCCGCCAAAAGGAGCCGATATAGTGGTTTCCATTTTCATGGCCTCGATTACAAAAAGCGATTGATTTTCCTTTACCGTATCGCCTTCTTTTACAAGTACCTGGGCAATGCGGCCCTGGAGTGGCGCGCCAACTTCGCCTTCTGCTTCGGCTTTCCGGTGCATGGGCTTGGTGGCCACCAGGCTGTCGTCACGCACCCATACCCGCCGGGTTTGCCCGTTCAGCTCAAAAGACACCAGTCGCTGACCATTTTCATTTGGCTCAGAGATGAATAACAGCTTAATAATGATGTTCTTTCCTTCGTCTATTTCTACCAGAATATCTTCGTTATTCTTTAAGCCATAGAAGAATGCCGTAGTTGGCAGGTGCATGAGGGTGCCATACTCCTGCCGCACTTTGTGGAAGTCTTCAAATACTTTTGGATACAGCTTGTAAGAAAGGAAGTCGAGGAAATTGACATCCTTAAACTTATCTTTAAAATCGGCAAAATCCTTGTCAAAATCTACCGGCTCGAGGTGCGCATTCGGGCGATCATGAAAGGCTTTTTGCCCTTTTAGAATTACTTTCTGCAACTCGGCAGGAAAGCCGCCCGGAGCCTGGCCCAAATCGCCTTTCATGAGGTTAACCACCGACTCAGGGAAGCTCAGGCTCTGCCCACGCTCATAAATATCCTTTTCTGTCAGGTTGTTGGAGGTCATGAAAATGGCCATATCGCCCACTACCTTCGACGAAGGAGTTACCTTTACAATGTGGCCGAACATATCGTTTACCACAGCATAATTCTTCTTTACCTCCTCAAACTTTTCTTCCAGTCCAAGTGCGGCTGCCTGTGGGCGCAGGTTAGAATACTGCCCCCCCGGAATTTCGTGCTCATACACCTCTGCGGTGCCTGCTTTTAAGCCGGATTCGAACGGGTAATAGTATTCGCGTACATCTTCGAAGTAGGTACTGTATTCGTTCAGCGAACGCAGGTTTATTGGCTGCTCGCGCTCATGGCCTTTCATAAAGGCTGCTACCGAATTAAAGTTAGGTTGCGAGGTAAGGCCCGACATGGAGGCCAGGGCAACATCTACTACATCGACTCCTGCTTCTATTGCCTTCAGGTAAGTAGCCGGCTGAATAGAGGAGGTGTCGTGGGTATGCAGGTGAATGGGCAGGTCGACGGCCTTTTTCAGCTCGCTTACCAGTTCTGCCGCTGCATAGGGCTTCAGCAGGCCGGCCATATCTTTTATCGCCAGTAGGTGCGCCCCTTCATCTTCGAGCTGGCGGGCCAGGTCGAGTATAATACTGAACGGTATATTTTTTCTCGTTCGGGTCAAGCACATCGCCGGTATAGCAAATGGCTGCTTCGGCCAGCGCGCCTGTACGCTCCCGCACCGCCCGTATACTTACTTTCATTGCTTCCACCCAGTTGAGAGAGTCGAATATCCGGAAAACATCGATACCGGTTTCCCAGCTCTTTTCAATAAATTTCTCAATCAGGTTATCGGGATAGGCCTTGTAGCCTACTGCATTTGAGCCGCGCAACAACATTTGAAGGAGTATGTTCGGCATGGCTTCGCGGAACAGCTTAAGCCGCTGCCAGGGGTCTTCATTGAGGAAGCGCATACACACATCGAAGGTGGCGCCGCCCCACACCTCCATACTAAATACCTCGGGGTGCGCTTTCGCATAGCCTTCAGCCACCTTAAGCATGTCGATGGTACGCATACGCGTTGCCAGCAGGCTCTGGTGCGCATCCCGGAAAGTGGTATCGGTATACTGAATGGCTTTCTCGTTTTTCAGCCACTGGGCAAAGCCTTCCCGTCCGAGTTCATTCAGCCGGTCTTTGGTGCCTTTGGGGTAGGCTCCCAGTTTATCGAAGCGCGGAACCTTGGGCGTACGGAACTGCCTGGCAGGATCCATCTTTTTTACGTTCGGGTTTCCGTTAACGGTGGTATTGGCCAGGAAACGGAGCATACGCGTACCCCGGTCTTTTTTCACCGGAATCCTCATCAACTCCGGATGGTTTTTTATAAAGCCTACGGTTGCTTTTCCTTCGTAAAAAGTAGGGTTCATAACCACATTTTCGAGGAAACCAATATTGGTTTTAACGCCGCGGATACGAAACTCCCGCAAGGCCCGGTTCAGGCGCTGCGCGGCTCCTTTAAGGGTGCGACCCGATGCTGAAACTTTTACCAGCATGGAATCGAAGAAAGGCGATACCCGCACACCCGGATAAGAAGAGCCCTCATCGAGCCGGATACCAAAGCCGCCCGCATTTCGGTAGGCGATAACCGTACCATAGTCGGGCTGGAAGTTGTTTTCAGGGTCTTCCGTAGTTACCCGGCACTGAATGGCAAAGCCACTACACTGGATATCTTCCTGCCGGTTTACCTGCAGGCGCGGATCGGACAGGGCTAAAGCCACGGGCAATAAGAATTTGGGAGCGCACGATATCAATACCCGTAACCTCTTCGGTAATGGTATGCTCTACCTGAATACGCGGGTTTACTTCAATAAAGTAAACGGTAGCCATCTTCATCTACTAAAAATTCTACCGTACCTACATTGCTGTAATTCACATGACGGGCAATACGGAGGGCATACTCATATAACTGGTTTCGTACCTCCTCGGGCAAGGTAGAGGGTGCAACTTCCACCACCTTCTGGAAGCGGCGCTGCACTGAACAGTCGCGCTCGTACAGGTGAATGATGTTGCCATGCTGGTCGCCCATTATCTGCACTTCAATGTGCTTGGGGTTCTGAATAAACTTTTCCAGAAAAACAGAATCATCGCCAAAGGCGGTGCGGGCTTCGTTACGGGCTTCGCCAAAAGATTTTTCCAGTTCGCTTTCGTTTTGCACTACCCGCATTCCGCGGCCTCCCCCACCGGCAGCTGCTTTAACCATTACAGGAAAGCCAATTCGTTCTGCTTCTTTTCTGGCCACTTCGTAGCTGGTGAGTGGCTCTTTACTATCTTCAATTACGGGCACCTCTGCGGCAATGGCTACTTCCTTTGCCCGTACTTTATCGCCCAGCCTGTCCATTACTTCCGGCTCGGGACCAATAAAAACAATTCCTTCTTCGCGACAGCGGCGGGCAAAATTTACATTTTCGGAGAGAAAACCATAGCCCGGGTGAATGGCATCCACTCCTTTTTGCTTGGCCAGCGAAATAATTTCTTCAATATCGAGGTAGGGCTTCAGCGGGTCGTCATCGGCGCCAATCTGGTAGGCCTCATCGGCCTTGTATCGGTGCAGCGAGTAACGGTCTTCGTACGTGTACATTGCTACCGTACGAATATGAAGCTCCGATCCTGCCCGCAATACCCGGATGGCAATTTCTCCCCGGTTTGCTACCAGCAGTTTCTTAATTTTTCTTGTTTTTGGTTGGCTCATGAAAATTGTGGGTTTCTAAAAAATACCAGGGTGCAAAAACGGCTGTTCTGACGTGTAAAAAAGTAATCACATTAGCAGAAAGCACCCTTATGCATCCCCTAAATTATTAAAAAAATATCTATTTTTTCAGGATTGGCGCTAAAATATGCCTTTGGCTGTAAAACTATTAATGGTGACAGAATGAACAAAAAATTAAATTTCCGGCCTGCTTATTTCCTCCTCTTCTACCTCTGGCCGGAGAATTTTAACCACACGCAATACGGTGCTTTCGGCATAACCCGGCTCCCGGGCAGCCTCTATTACTACGGTTTTATTAGCGGCGAGGGCTTCTTCGAGTTTATTAAGTTTATCGTTCCTGAATACTACCAGGGGCAGCTCCGTAACCAGCTTACCTGGCTCTATAGGGTGGTTTTTATCCCGGTAGGGCTCGTCTAACTGCAGGGCGTAGTCGTATGCAATGTCGGGGGCAGGGCGAACCATTCGCCGGAGCTTTCCACTATACGCCTTTAGGTTGCCAGGCTCGCTTTGTTCCTCTTGCGCGACTTCCTGCCCGGGACAGGCCGCAAAAGGCAGCGGAGCAATCGTCCTAACAGCCAAAGCCGTGCGATTATAGGTTGTTTGTCCGTTCACATATTCCGGTTGTCCTTCCCAGCCTTGCTTTACTTCGCCATGCAATGCCAGGCAGCGGCCTAAATAATGCTGCAGGGTATCGGGGCCGGATAAAAAGTAGTTTTTGCTGCCCACTATCTGGTAAACCGGCCATTGAAGTTGCAGTTTCTCCGCCTCTTCGGGCGAAAGCCCGCTGGTATAGAGCCGCCCGCTATAATCGGGATCAGCTGCTGCTACCCGCTCTGGTGCAGCATCAAGAGGCTCGCGCTCCTGTTTATCTTCTTGTTGAGAGTTGCAGCCAAATAAAAACCACAAAGCTAGCACTCCCCCAACAGAAGTCAATCGACCACTCATTCGTTTCAATCGTTTGAAATACACATTAATCTACTTTCTTTAAAACAGAAAGCAGCTGTTTTGTTTTAATAAGGGAGTAAAAAATCCTGAAGCTATTTACAGCCTTATCCCAATAGACAAGGTGGCCATTCTATGCGCCCCATCTACTCCATTACCCGAAAAAGCATTGTTTAACCCCCATTGATAAGCGGTATCCAGGGTCAGTATCCAGAGGTCTACGCCCAGGCCCAGCCGGGCACTCCACCAGAGGTTGGTAAAGTCGTCGCCCGAAAGTTGCAGATCATTTTCATTTACCCCCGTAAGTACCGAAACGGCCGGCCCGGCAAGTATCCGAAAAGTTCTTGCTTTTTGCTCCTGTTCCAGAATATTGAGGCCCGCCAGTATAGGCAACTGGATAATGTTTATGCCTACGCGTCCCTGGCGTGGAAAAGCCGGGTCCAGCTCCTCGATATTTACAGCCACCCGGTACCAGGTTAAGCCGGAGTGGAGATACAGGCGTCCTCCGTATCGAAAGTATGCTCCCACCTGGTAACCAAAGCGGCTACTGGTTTCCAGCTGCTCCGATTGCATGGAATAAGTAGAAATGTTGGTTCCTACAAAGGCACCAATTTTTATTTTGCCCAGGTCTATTTCCTGACCATAGGTAGTAAGAGAAAGCATCCCGAAAATGCAGCAAAGTATAAAAGTTCTCATAAGTATATTTTTATGATAGAACCTATGCTCTGCTTCATTGTTTAAGGCAAGAAGAGCCATCTGTTCCGCACCTTAACGAAAAGTGCTCAGGAGGCGCCGGAGCCAACATTTCTTCTTACTGCCCCCTTTAAATCCTTGCTGTTCAGAAAGATATTAAGCCTGCACAGGTTTAATAATCATCGCTGAAGCCTTTGATATTATCTTCATCATCGTCGTCGCCACCATCAAAATCTTCTTCCAGAGAATAATCATCACGCAGGTTACCCTCGTCGTCGTAATCTTCATCTTCATTAATAATCTGGCGGGCTTCTTTTACCGTCATCCGGATCAGGTAATAGATTTCCTCCGTTTCGAAAGGAAGGGCAGACACTTTTTTACCTTCTTTGTTTGTAAAAGTAACCAGGTTGTTTGCAAAGCCCTGAGGGTGCTCCATTTTAACCCTGGCAACAATTTCTTCAGGAAGGTTCTCGTAATCTTTTACAATCCTTTTTTTACTCATAGTTAGATATAATTAGTATTTTATTTTTCAGTAAAACTGTCGGCTGCACCTCCTGCAACCATTCACCTACTTGTATTTTGGCTATAGGCAAGACTTCCTGAGCAGTTTAACAGCAATACTGCGATAAAAAAATGTTGCTTGCAAATTTTTCTAAAAAATCATACCGCAGCTTTTTCTACGGATTAGCGGGGGGCGTGTTCTTTTTTCTGAATAAAACAATAGTTTAGCTGATTATCAAGCAAATAAAGATAATTTCTTCTTAAAAAATTAAATGGTAATCGTCTGTAAGTCCAGTCAACCTCCTCCTGATTTTTTAAACTTTTGCGGCGGCAAAGCAAGCTGTCATTTAATATACCTTTTGCTCCTGTGTTTTGTGGGGAGCCGGAGCAGGGAACATCAAGCAAAGAGCCACGAATACAAGCAAAGAGGCAAGCATGCCAAACACAATAGGGTCTAAATTATAGGGCATCTTTAGCTCGAGCAAAATTAAAGCAAGGGTAAGCGAACCACCGGTAAGCATGGCCCAGAAGGCCGCCAAAGCAGAGGCCCGCGGCCAGAAAAGGGCCCCCATTACAGGAATAAATAAACCACTGACCATAAAGGCGTAGGAATACAGCATCATGCCCAGCACATTTTGCATAGCAGAAGCAAGCAGAAGCGCCAGGCTGCCGATAAGCAGGGTAAGCAACTGCGAAATACGCAACACCCCCTTATCGCTGAAAGTCCGGAACCTGCCCAGGATATCGGTTAGCACATTGCCAGAGGCAGCCATCAGGCAGGAATCGGCCGTGGACATAATGGCCGAAAAATAGGCCGACAGCATGAGGCCCATTAAACCTACCGGAAGTACCTGCCGTAGCAGCATGGGCAGCCCCATTTCCGGATCGAGCTGAGTACCCGCAGCATACCCCAGGGAAGAAAAAAGCCCCTGCTCAAAGCCTACTTTTGCAAAAAGGCCTAACAGCACGCCCATAAAGGCCATAACCGGGTACTCGAACAAGCCGGCAATAAACCAGGCTTTACGTGCTTCGCGGGTGCTGCGGGTAGCATAAATACGCTGGTAAAGGGTCATGCCCACAAACCAGATAGGAATAATGGTTACTGCCCAGTTTACAAATACCTGCCAGCTTATATTTTGAAGGGAGAGCATTTCCGGCGCAAGGCTTGCCTGTATCTGGTCCCAGCCGCCAACCGCTGTATAGCCCAGGGGTATGCCAATAAAAACCAGGCCGCCCATCAGGATAATCCACTGGATGGTATCGGTATAAATTACGGCCTGCATACCGCCCATTACCGTATACCCAATAGCAATGATGCCCATTACCAGCAGGGCCATTTCGAGGCTTAGCCCTTCGAATGAAGCTGCCGCGAGTTTTGCTCCCGCAAGAATTTGAGAAGCTGTAAATCCAATATAGCCAATGGCCGATATAATGCCTGCCAGAAGCGCCACCCGGGCGCTGTAAAAATGCTCGAACATTTGCGGAAACGTAAGCCACTTAAGTTTGCGGCTTAGCTCACTTACTTTAGGAATAAGCAGCGCAGCACTCAGCCAGGCCCCTATGAGGCCGGTAAATAGCATCCACGAACCGGAAAGCCCCATGGTAAAGCCAAGACCTCCCAGGCCAATGGAAAAACCGCCCCCCACATCGGTAGCCACTACCGAAAGGCCAATGTGCCAGCTTCCCATTTTGCGGCCACCAACATAGTAGTCGTCGGTACTTTGGTTCCTGCGCAAAAAATAAAAGCCCACGCCTAACATAGCAAGCATGTAAACAACAAATACGCCAAGGTCTATAAAGTGCATAGAAAATAAGTAGAGGACGAAAAAGACATTAGAAAGTCTTCGATAAAATAAAAAAACACGAAGCGGCTGCTTAAGGATGTTGCTTAAAGGTAAAGAAAAGACTTTTTGATTGCAAAAAGCTTTGTCTTCCGCAACTTTTCTTCCCCTGGTATTCCTTAACTTTAATAGAGAAGTTCCAGCCTGCGCTCCGGCTTATTCCAGCCACCTTTAAGCTGTACAGAGGTACCGCTTCCCTGAAGAAGGCAAATTTCATAATCTGCCAAAGGGTGTGCCTCAATATTAAAATTGCCCTGTTCGTCGGTAAGAATAACTTCCTTTTTCAGGTTCAGCCGATTGCTTACGCTCAGTACGTAAGGACCTGTTTGACCGGCAGGTGCTTTTACGAATCCTTTAAGTAAATAAGGTACCGCCGGCTCCATAGTAAGGTGCTCGTAATAGGAGAGGGAAGCTTTTCCTTTTTCCGGCGTTTCAAAAACATTCATGGCACTTTCGCCATCACACTCAGCCACAAAGGTGTAGCGGCTGCTCACATCGAGCTCCAGCTCGTATTCGCCTCTTTCCCCGGCAAAAACAGTGTCAACCTGCGCACTTTGCTGATCAATAACCAGGAGAGTGGCACCGGCGGCCTTTTCCCTGCTACTGTTTCTTACAGTGCCCAGCACAAACATTTTAACTTTTCTGTCCAGCCCGGAGTCTAATTTCCGGGTGCCATAACGGGGGCCATGCAAGGTAGAGAAAGGCTCTTTGTACTCCCGGAATTCTGCCGCATTAAACGTCAGCTCATAATCCTCGCCTGGATATACCTTAAATGAATAATAACCTCCCGAACTGCTGATGGTTTCTTCCAGCAGTGCTCCCTGTTTAAAAAGCTGAACCTTTGCTTCTCCTATCCCCTTCCGATTTGTTTTATCATACACCCGGCCTGCCAGCTTAATTACGTTTACCTGCAGGCGGTAAATATCATCTTCACCCGCACCGCCGGCACGGTTTGAGCTAAAAAAGCCCCAGTCACCACTTTCGTGAAAGCTTAAACTAAAATCGTCGGCAGAGGAGTTTATCGGAAACCCCATGTTTCGTACCTCGGGCAAAGAGTCCTCCTTAAAGATAAGTTCGTAAATATCGAGGCCTCCTAAGCCAAAGTGGCCATTCGAGGAAAAGCGTAGTTTACCATCGGGGCCAAGGGTGGGAAATAACTCATTACCAGGTGTATTTATTTTTGGCCCCAGGTTCCGGGGTTCCGACCAACCCTCCGGCTCCTGCCTTACCTGGTAAATATCGGCACCACCATAGCCCCCGGGCTGGTCCGACACAAAGTACAACACCTGGCCATCTTCAGTTACGGCAGGGTGTGCAACTGCTCCCTGCACCGGAATAGCTAATTCCGTGGCATCCACCCAGCTTCCCAGGTTAAAAGCTACCCGGGCTTCAAAGAGCTTCATGTCCCCATCTTCCGTTGCCCTGGTAAAGATTAGCTTTTTTCCGTGCTCACTCAACACGGCAGGGCCTTCGGGCAGGGGCGAATTAACGGGGCTACTCAGGCGGCTTACGGCATATATTTGCCCATCGCGCCCCAGCTTTCCGTAAAAAAGATCCAGGCCAAGGGTGTTGTCTGCGGCAAACCGCTGTTGTACCAGGCCGGCACGGGGCTTTCCCGACACAAAAATAATTCCTTCGGATGCCAGGTAGGGGCTAAACTCAGACCCGGCGGTATTAAATGAAGCCTTTTCTATGTTATAACGAATAGTGTCCTGGAAAAGAGAAGGAACAGAAAGTCTTTGCTGTACCTCCCGGGCCTGCTCCTGTAAGCCGGCTTCCTGCAGGTAGGTCAGTAAACGTTCTCCTCCCTCCTCCAGCTGGCCGGCCGCCATCAGGGAGTTGGCAAATAATAACAGATGTTCTCCTTCCAGCACCACTCCTTCATCCAGAAGGCTGTAATAAAGCGTGGCCGCTGCTTTTGGGTTTCCGGTGTGAACGTAGGCATACGCCAGTTTCTTCCGGAGTGCGAAGTCGCCCTTTTTCCCTCTTCTGCCCTTCAGTGCCTGCTCCAGGTAGGATACGGCCTCTTTATAATTTCCTTCCTGCAATAATACCGCTCCTTTAGCTGCCGGCCCCTGAATATCGAAAAAGAACGAGCGCGTTTGCGCCTGAGTTTGAAGACACAAAAAAACACCTATTACCAGGAAAAACCCCTTTAGCCAAAGTTTATATGTATGAAATTTCTTTACGCACTGCATTTTAAAAATAGCGGGGAGATTTAACGCCTGTTTCAACAAAATAAAAGCGGTACTGAACGGAGATTTCGTGTGATGAGCTGTTTAAATAGCTTGCCCCCTGCAAGGGCAAATCATAGCTATAGCCAATAGCCAGCTGTGGGTTTAGCTGTACCTGGGCCAAAGCGGCAATCCCCTGGTTCAGGCGGTAAGAAGCGCCCATCCAAAGCACCTCTCTTAACAGGAAGAGCATGTTCACATCGGCATACATACTACCACTCCCCGGTACCGCAATTAAAAGATTAGGCTTCCATTTTATTTCCGGGTGTAGATTTACTACCAAGCCTGCATGCCCGATAAAAGTACGGGTTCCTTCCCTATAGCCTGTTTGATCAAACTGGTCCATTACATCCGGAAACAGGTCTGGCACTGCAATACCGGCATAAAATTTTTTGGCCCCATAAAACAGCCCCGTACCAAATGAAAGGGAAAAGGCTGCCGGTTGCGCTCCAAAAGACGGGTCGTCGGGGTCGCGCAGGAATATATCTTTGGCTCCATTTTTTTGCCTTTGCAAAGTAGACTGCAGACCTGCAGAAATAAAACGCCCGGATCCTAAACGAATGCGGTAAGCAAACACCGGGCTTACAGTTTGTGCCCCATAGCCTCCCATCTGGTCGTTTGTAAGGCGTAAACCAAGGCCAATATTTTGCCAAATAAGCGGGGTATGTGCAGAAAAAGATTGAAATTCCGGCGCACCTTCAAGGCCGGTCCACTGCATCCGGTATTGAGCAGTAAGCGTAAGCGCCTCCTGGCTCCCTGCATAGGCAGGGTTAAAGGCCGTGGCATCGAAAATATACTGAGAAAAGAAGAACTGCTGCTGTCCCCGGGCGGGAAGCACAAGCATCAACAGCATAAAACACAACGAAAAATTCCTCAGTATTTCTTTCATCGGTTTAAAATCACGTATCCTTTTAACACTGGCAAATCAACACCCAGGCGAATACGGTAGTAGTAAGTAGCATCGGGGAGGCGGCCATCTCCGGCCTGATTTCCTCTGTTACTAAACCCATTAAACACCTTCTCCTGGTTGTTATAACCTGTTACTTCATACACCAGCACACCATACCTATCGAACAGCTGCACCAGGTTATCGGGGTGTTGCTCTATGTAGTCGATAACCCAGGCATCGTTCAGCCCATCGCCATTGGGCGACACGCCCTGGTAAACAACTACTGCTCGTTCAGCAGGCTGCTCTTCTTCTACATACAGTACCACCCACCCAAAAGCACACTGAGAGGCTTCCCCTGCCTGATCGCAAATTCGATACTCCAGGCTGTCGATTCCCTGGAATCCTGCCTGTGGCTGGTAGCTAATCAGGCCATTTTCGTAAATGGAAAGCAGGTTGCCGGCTACGGTTGTTAATTGCTGCCCGGGGGTAATCAGGAGGGCATCTCCATCCGGATCATGGTCATTATCCAGCAGGCTAATTAAACTGTTAAAAGTGCTGCCTGCTTTAATATGAAAAGTATCGGCGATGGCTAGGGGAGCCTGGTTAATCCAGAGGTGCGCCACTTCAGAATAGGCCCACTCACATTTATTGTTCTGCACCACGACCCTGTACCATGTTTCCGATTCAATGTTTTTATAGGTCAGACTGGCGCTGCTTTGGGGCAGTACCTGAACATCCTGCTTAAAATTATCGGCAGATTTTTCCCACTGCATTATGGTTCCCGTAAAGTTTCGGAGCTCAAGCAAACCTTCGTTTTCGCCCTGCTTAATTCGCATACTGCCTGCCAGTACACCTCCCACAGAGGCTTCCTCCACTACCACCACCGCCGGGCTCGAATAAACTTCTGCACAGGGAGCCGCGCCTACTACTGCCCGAAAAGCAATGGTGCTGCTAAGGTTTTCAAAAGGAAGCGCAGCAGTGGTGTGCTTAATTTCTTCGATGTGCGCGTTAAATCCATCTGTAGAGGCTTCCCACCGCAAAATACTTCCTTCGTATCCCTGTAGTTGTAAGGTGCCGTTATTTTCTCCGGCACATACCGTGGTGGCACCTGAAACACTACCCGCCTGTGGCAAACCCTGCACCTGCACTTCTATTTCAGGAGAATATATTTCTTGACAAACGGCATTGCCTATCACGGCCCGGAAGCGGGTGGTTTGGGCCAGGTTTTCAAAACCATACACCGCCTGGGTATGGGCGATAGAATTTATGGTGGCAAAGTTATCGGTGGAACTTTCCCAGCGCAGGATTTCTCCCTGCCAGTCGCGCAGGCTGATTTCACCTGCATTTGTTCCGGCGCATACGGTTTGTGCTCCCTCCAGCATACCTGCCGCCAGGCTGCTGACCGTTATAGTGGCCGTAGTGGAATAAGCTTCGCTGCACTGGCTGCTCTTTACCACTGCCCGGTAGCTGGTAGTGGCGGTAAGGTTCTCGAAAGCAAGAGTTTCTTCTGTTGAGGCAATGGTGGTAAGGGTTTCAAATGCATCGGTAGAGCTTTCCCAGTATAGAATTTTGCCCCTATAAGCAGAAAGGCTCAGCAGGCCACTATTTGTACCGGCACAAACCGCTGCACTTCCCGCCAGGGTGCCGCCAATACTTAAAGGATGGACCGTTATGGTGGCCACATCAGAATAAACTTCATCACACGCTCCGCTCCTCACTACTGCCCGGTAAGAGGTGGTTTTACTAAGGTTCTGATAGCTAAGAATTTCTTCTGCAGATTCGATAGTGACGCTGCCGGCAAAAGCATCGATAGAACTTTCCCAGCGAAGAATAGTACCGGTGTAGCCAGATAGCCTAAGGTTGCCACTGTTAGTACCCTCGCACACTTCTGTACTTCCGCTCAAAACCCCTCCCACACTTAGCGGACTTACTTCTATGGTAAGTGGTGTGGAACGAATCATTCCACAAGCCCCCCCATCGATTACTGCCCGAAACGAAGTGGTCTGGCTTAGGCCGGAGAAGGGCACGTCCGGTAAAATATGGTCCAGCACCTGCACATCGGTACCAAAGCCATCGACAGAATATTCCCAGCGAACAATTTCACCTACATAACCCTGCAGGCTTAGGATACCTCCATTCTCGCCGGCACAAACTTCCGTCATATTTGCTGCCACAAAGCCTCCTTCCGCCGGATTTTCTGTTTGTATTTCTATTTCAGGAGAATATATTTCTTGACAAACGGCATTGCCTATCACGGCCCGGAAGCGGGTGGTTTGGGCCAGGTTTTCAAAACCATACACCGCCTGGGTATGGGCGATAGAAGTTTTGGTGGCAAAGTTATCGGTGGAGCTTTCCCAGCGCAGGATTTCTCCCTGCCAGTCGCGCAGGCTGATTTCACCTGCATTTGTTCCGGCGCATACGGTTTGTGCTCCCTCCAGCATACCTGCCGCCAGGCTGCTGACTGTTATAGTGGCCATAGTGGAATAAGCTTCGCTGCACTGGCTGCTCTTTACCACTGCCCGGTAGCTGGTAGTGGCGGTAAGGTTCTCGTAAGCAAGAGTTTCTTCTGTTGAGGCAATGGTGGTAAGGGTTTCAAATGCATCGGTAGAGCTTTCCCAGTATAGAATGTTGCCCCTATAAGCAGAAAGGCTCAGCAGGCCGCTATTTGTACCGGCACAAACCGCTGCACTTCCCGCCAGGGTGCCGCCAATACTGGCAGGAATAATGTTTACCTCTACACTTCTTTCTGCACTGCAGCCATTTATAAAAACAGTTGCCGTGTAAACGCCCGCATTATCGGTTGTAACGTTGGCAATAGAAGGGTTTTGCGCATTGGAAGTAAATCCATTTGGTCCGCTCCAGAGATAAGATGCTCCTGCCACAGTGGCGGCAGTAAGCTGCAGGGTCGCTCCTTCGCAAACCGGACTGGCTCCAACTCCATGGAGCTTATAAATTTCTGTTACCGAAAGCTCCCTGTTAAACACAGCAATATCATCCAGCTTGCCCTGAAAGAAGTCACTGGCTGGCTTTTCGGGCCAGGCACCAAAATTATCGTATCCGATTCGTAGGTACCCTGCACTATTTTCGCCGATGGTAGTGCCTGCATCGAAAGCCTGCAGGGCTCCATCCACAAACAGTTTCATTCCGGCAGCGGAAAGCGTCATTACCGCATGGTGCCATTTTCCATCATTATAAGCATTGTTGGTGGTTATGGTCTTGTATTCAGCGGGGAAAACCCCAAAGGAGAGTTTTCCGCTGTTTCCCATGTAAAGGTGCCGATCAAAATAGGGACTTGCTCCTGTTTGGCTGGAACTGTACCCAATAAGCCTGCCGCCGGTAGTAGTGGTTGTGCTGAACCAGATGCTTACCGAAAATACGTTGGGTCCCGGAGCAGAATAAAGGTTGGTGGTAGCAATATAATCGTCTATCCCATCGAAAAAGTAAGCACTATTTGCAGCTCCAAAACGGTCGGTTGTAAGCATTGCTCCCTTTACTATGCCATGATTGCCATTTCCTGAAACATCCATTGCATTGCCATTAAATTCGTAAGAAGTTAAGTAGCCGGTAGCCGGTGCTTCTGTAAATAAAGCTTCCTGAACCACAATCTTATGTGCCGCCGAAGCTGCCTCACTGCAACTGCCATTTTTTACAATAACCCGGTAACTAATAGTTGAAGGAATATTATTTATTGTAAGGCTTTCTCCTTTGTAGTCAATAGTTGTAAGCTGGTTAACAAAGCCATCGGTAGAGCTTTCCCAGCGAACCACCTCGCCAATAAAATTATTCAAGCCCAGGGTTACAGTCGTTCCCTTACAAGCTTCTGCCGGACCGCTTAAGCTTCCTCCCTGGCTTTTCTCCAATACCACCACTGTTGCCCCGGTTGAGTACTCCGCGGGAGTGGAGGCGGAGGTGGGCTCATAATACACCCTAAAACTGGTGGTTTGGGTAAGATTTTTATAAGGGTGGGTTTCGGTCTGGTTATTAATTACAGTAACCTCCTTAGTAAAAAAGCTCCGGCTTGACTCCCACTGAACAATGCTTTTGTATGAGCCTGCAAAAGAAAGTGTTCCTTCATTAATTCCTGTACACACCGCATTTACCACCCTTGTATAGGAGAAGGAATAAAGAGGTTGATTTTCGTCATAAAGTACTGTAAAGGATGCATAGAGCGTATTAATTCCTCCACCTTTCAACTGGCCATTAATGTACAGGTTGCCCGTATTGCTGTAGCTGCCTGAGTTTCCAGAAGATGTCCAGTCAGTAATGAATACCGCCTGGCCTTCGTTTTTAAAATTCACATTGGCATCCTGCAAGTAATTGCCATGAACGATCAGGAGCCCACCAGGCTTTATATGCAGGCTGGCTCCATTGTACATACTTAAATTTCCATGAACCCGCAGGGTATCTTCTACGATTAGCCGCGCGCCGGCGCCGTTAAAAGTTAAATCGGCAGGAGTATTTGCCAGGCCCCTGGTAACATACCCGTACACCTGGACCTCCGCATTGGCAATATTGGTTGGTGTAGAAATTCCAGCCCAGTTTTGCGTCCAGGCAGAGCGGTTTTGCCAGACATTGGTGTGATTATCGCGCGAGGAATAAACCTGGCCCAAGGCATGATGGGGAACAAATAACCCTAAGAGAAGGGCCATTGCCGGGACCAATGCCCAAAGTGTAAGTTGTAGCTGCCATTTACGCATAAAAGGTAATGGTAAACAATGACCCGCCGCCCTTCCTGCTGTTGACTTTTAAGGTACCTCCAAGCTTTTCGATAGTTACCTTTACTATATGCAGTCCTAAACCAGTCCCATCAGAATTAGGGTCAATTTTGTAGAACATATCAAAAATCTTTGGCAGGTGTTCGGCATCTACCCCAAGGCCGTTATCTCTAAACTGGAAGATGGTTTCCCCTTGCTCCTGCCGGATAGAAATTTCCAGAATGGGTTCTTCTTTTGCAGGATCGCAATATTTGATCCCATTCTCCACAAAATTTTGTATAACGGAGTAGAGCATTTTCTCATCGCTCTCGAAGGAAATGTCTTCCTGTATATCCACCCGGATTTTTACCCGGTCGAAATACCTGATGTTCTTAAAGCTTTGAATGATATCTTCTACCATTACCGGCAGGTTAATTTGCTCCTTTTCTACTTCGGCCTGTTTGGCTTTGGTAAGGCGCAGCAGGTCGGCCAGCAGGTTATCGAGTCGCTTGGTGCTTTTATGGATATGGCCGAAATACTCCTGGGCAGTGTCATCTTTTACATCGTGCAAGCCAATTTGAGTAAGTCCCATAATGGAACGAAGAGGGCCTTTTATATCGTGGGAAGCTTTATAAACAAAAAGCTCCAGCTCGTTATTGTGGTCTTCTATCTGGGCTTTCCGCAGGTTAAGCTCATTAAGGCTATTGGTTAAATCGAGCTGCATGACCTTTAGTCGCTTATTTACCTCTTTCAGCCAGGATTTCTGCCGGCGGAATTTAACAGCAAAGAAATAGATAAGTAGGGCCGTGAGCAACAATGCAACAATAACCACTGAAAAAGCGGCTATCTTCCTGCGGTAACTCTCTTCTGTTGCCACCTGCTCCGCTTCCATCTGCACGATTCTTCCCTGCGCGACCATATTCAGCGAGTCCTTCTCAAGAATTATCATCCGCAGCTTGGTCAGGGCTTCCCGGGTACGCTCCTCCGATTGCCTGATAGCTTCGCTGTTCTCACGCACCACCTTTTCCATGTTTCCCAGGTAACGCTTCAGTTCCTTCCGCTGGGTGCCGCTGATTTTATCTTCGTGCACCAGGTTATCCCGTATCTTCAGGATTTCCCCTTCAATTTCCTTATTTTTTTCTTCAAAAATAGAACGCTCCTTTTCTATTTCCCTGGTAATCCTATCAAAATCAGCCTCATAGGTGAGCATTACCGTGTCCGAGGCCTGGGGAACGTCCTGAGGCAGGGGCTTTATCATTACCTGCAGGCGATGTACCTTTTCATTTAACTGTTGGTCTACAACTTCGTAACCATTCACAATCCACTCTTTATCGAGGTAACGAATTGTATTTGTCAGACTAAGCTCTCCTTCTTCGTTTGTTGTATAGGCCAAGCCCTGGTAGTGGAACTTTATTTTTGACCGGATACTTCCTCCTTCTTCAGTAAGGAAAACAATCGCTAAGACTTCATTTGGCTCGTACAGGCGTTGTGCTTTTATAAGCAGGCGGCCTTCTTCCTCAAAATAAGCGGTTTCCAGTACCTCAAACTTCGGGTCGCGAAATTCCGCCCTAACAGGCACGCGCAAACCAGGACTCTTCATGATAAACAGCCCTTCCTTATCTGTGGAAAAATAATCGCTGTTTTGGACAGAAACGGCTGCTCCTATAATAGGCTGGTCATCCTGGCCCTGCACCTTTACACGTATATCTTTTTCGGCCTGCCCCATTACCTGGAAGAAGGAGAAAAAGAAAAAGCACGCAATTGCTATATATCTTAAAGCAGATTTCACACAGCAATATTAAAAATTTTCTATTCATTATTTCTTTTGTTAGATAAAACAGCAAAAAGTGCAGGTAATAAATTTGCCGATTTTACACCTAATTTTAAACAAGAAACTCTTTCAAAATGTAATTTTGCTAGTTTTTTGTCCAATACAACCCCTTCTTTTAATTATGAAAACCAGTCAGGATTAGCAATACCAGCATCCTATTGACAATTGTTATGAACAAAACAGGGAAATTTTGGCTTTTTACCGCCCAAAACAAAAAGGTAACCCCTTTCTCAATAAAAAAAATATTCGATACTGTAAGAAAAAGCAAAAGATTAGGGAAGCCTTTAGGGGGAGCCTTAAACAGACTGATGTTAAAACTCAGTTTTAATTTAAAATAAAAAAAGCCCTGCTAAGATAGCAGGGTCTTCTGTGGTTTTATATAAGTCTAAGGCCTCTAAGGATTGATTAATTATTCATCATGGCCATTAAGATGTCGTGCTGGGTAATTATATGCGCTTGATCCTGCTCATCGCGCACCATTACCGCCTGGTTTTTATTTTTCAGCACAGAAGATAACACATCCAGGGTGCTGTGAATAGAAACAAACTGGAAAGGGTCTTCCATTACTTCCTCAACCAGCTTATTACGCAACTCGGGCTCTTCAATTAGCTTTGGTAAAATATGGCTATCAATAAGGCTTCCTACAAACTCTTCTCCATCATGTACCGGCAGCTGCGAAATACCATTGGTATTCATCAGGCGGATGGCTTCTCCCACTTTCGAGTCTTTGCCAATGGTAAACAGCTTCCCGTTTCCATTCTGGTGGCTCAGAATATCGCCTGCCGTAGCATATTCACGGGTTTCATGGAAACCATGGTCGCGCATCCAGTCATCGTTGTATACTTTATTCAAGTAGCGGGTACCGTGGTCGGGGAGTATAATTACCATGGTATCTTCTTCCTTCAGGTTTTTGCGGGCCCATTCAAGTGCTCCCTGAACAGCCGAGCCACAGGACCAGCCACAAAACAGGCCTTCTTCGCGGGCGAGCCTGCGGGTCATGATGGCGCCATCTTTATCTGTTACTTTTACGAAGTGGTCGATAACGCTAAAGTCCACATTCTTTGGCAGAATGTCTTCTCCGATACCTTCGGTCAGGTAAGGGTAGATTTCTTTCTCATCAAAAATGCCGGTTTCCTTATACTTCTTAAATACAGAACCATAGGTATCAATTCCTACCGTTACCACCTCAGGGTTTTGCTCCTTCAGGTATTTAGCAGCACCACACATAGAACCGCCGGTACCCACACCTGCGGCATAATGGGTAACTTTTCCTTCTGTTTGCTCCCATATTTCAGGGCCGGTAGTTTCATAATGCGCTTTGGCATTAGATAAGTTGTCGTACTGGTTCGGATAGAAAGAGTTCTCAATATCTTCGTTCAGCTTTCGGGCCACGGAGTAATATGAGCGGGGATCGGTAGGTGGCACATTGGTAGGACAAACAATTACTTCGGCACCCATGGCGCGAAGAATATTGATTTTTTCCTGCGATTGTTTATCGGAAAGGGTGAAAATACATTTGTAGCCTTTAGCTATGGCAGCCAGGGCCAGTCCCATACCGGTATTACCGGAGGTTCCTTCAATAATAGTACCTCCTGGCTTTAACTTCCCTTCCTTCTCCGCATCTTCCACCATTTTAAGTGCCATGCGATCTTTCATGGAGTTGCCAGGGTTAAAATATTCTACTTTAACAAGTATGGTTCCTTTAATACCAGCATTTACCTTGTTAAGCTTTACAAGAGGCGTATTGCCAATGGTTTCTATAATAGAATTATAATACATTTCTTAAAAATTAGTGTAAGCAGTACAAAATTAGCAAGATAATCCTATATATAAAGGATGCCTGCTCAAATAAGGTTAAACTTCGGCTTGTCCTATCCTGCAGTTCTTAAACATAGTACCCCTTAAAGTAGTTTCTAGAAATATGAACAAGTGAACAATTTGTTCCGTAAAGTTCATTAGCACCCGAAGTTGAATTAAAAAGTATAGATATTATGGAAGGCAACGCAAACGATAACAAAGAAAGAAACACCTTAAGCCCCATGACGGCGGTTATTGCAGACCTGAAAGACAAGGGCTATGATAAAGAATTTATTGTAAAAGACGGTAAGCTAAAAGATATGGGCAGCGAAAAGTTTTACGATTCTGGTAACCTGCGCCTAACCGATGAATACCGCTTCGAAGGTACCAGCGACCCGGCATACATGGGTATACTATATACTATTGAAAGCCAGGATGGCGATAAAGGATACGTAACCAGCGCTTACGGCGGTGCCAACGGCGATACAGAAGTGCATGAGTTCATAAAGAAAATTGACAGCATACACCGCCAGGGCAACAACACCGATAAAAATATTAGTGACCGCTAATTCCTGCCCACCACTACACTGTATTTAGAAAAAGATTAAAAGGAGGCTGCAAAAATGTAGCCTCTTTCTTTTTATCGATTCGCAGCCAATAAATACAGCACCGCCATTCTCACTGCCACTCCATTTTGTACCTGGTCGAGAATAATGGCATTTTCGGCATCGGCCACGTCGGAACTTAGCTCTACGCCCCGGTTGATGGGGCCCGGGTGCATTATCACAATTTCCTTATCGAGTTTTTGCAGCCGCGCCTTGTTCAGGCCATAGTAAAGCGAATATTCCCGCAGCGAAGGGAAAAATTTCATTTGCTGCCGCTCCAGCTGTATGCGGAGCACATTGGCCACATCGCACCACTGCAGCGCTTTATCCACATCCAGCTCTACCTTTACGCCCAGCTCCCGGATGTATTTTGGCAGCAGGGTATTTGGGCCACACACCATCACCTCTGCCCCCAGCTTCTGCAGGGCAAAAATGTTCGACAGTGCTACGCGGGAATGCAGAATATCCCCGATAATTACTACCTTCTTTCCTTCTACCGAGCCCAGCTTTTCACGAATAGAAAAAGTATCGAGCAGGGCCTGGGTAGGATGCTCGTGCGTACCATCGCCGGCATTAACAATATTGGCTTTTATGTGCCTGGAAAGGAAATGAGGCGCCCCAGGGCTGCTGTGGCGCATCACTATCATATCGACCTTCATGGCCAGAATGTTGTTGACCGTATCGAGCAGTGTTTCTCCTTTTTTTACCGAACTGTTGGAAGAAGAGAAGTTGATAACATCGGCCGACAAGCGTTTTTCTGCCAGTTCGAAGCTTAAGCGGGTACGGGTAGAGTTTTCAAAGAAAACATTGGCAATGGTAATGTCGCGCAGAGACGGCACCTTTTTTATGGGCCGGTTAATTACCTCTTTAAAGTTATCGGCTGTTTCAAAAATCAGCCGGATATCCTCTGCACTAATGTCTTTAATTCCTAACAGGTGCGGTACACTCAGTTGTTGCATGCTTATGCTTTTTCTATTAACCAGACTTGATCTTTTTCTGCTTCCTGCTCCTGCCACTCCACCAGCACCCGCTGGCTGTGCAGGGTATTTACGCTGCGCCCTACATAGGTTGGCTCAATGGGGAGCTCCCGGCTATAGCGGCGGTTAATAAGTACCAGCAACTCAACTGCCTCGGGCCTTCCAAAGGCAATCATGGCATCCATCGCGGCCCGTATGGAGCGGCCTGTATAAAGCACATCATCTATTAAAATCACCCTTTTATTTTCGGTTATAAAGGGCACATGCGTGGAATTTGCTTTTATAGGTTTCTCCCGCCGCCGGAAGTCATCGCGGTAAAAGGTCGAGTCCAGCTGGCCTAAGGGAATTTTAATACCAGTCTGCTGCTGCAGGTACTTATGAATACGGTTTGCAAGAAACACCCCACGGGGCTGGAGCCCCAGGATAACAGACTCTTTAAAGAGGTGGTGATTTTCGATAAGTTGCTGCCCCAGCCGGCTGATGGTAACTTCCAGCAGGGGGCCGTCCAGTATCAATCGTTTTTGCATAAAGCGGCTTTGGGTTTAGCGCTCTCAGTCGGTACTGCTTTCCTTGCGGCTATCAGCAGCTGCTGCGATCAAACAAATATAGCTAAAAAAAGCGCCAGGGATAAAGCCTTTGCAGCGATTTATCTCCGGCGCCTCTCAAAATTCTATTGTAAGCTAACCTTAATTGGTGGGCTTTCGGCTGGCTTCCCTGTTTAAGCTATCTGGCACCTGGTAAGTGAGTTTATTGATAAAAAATACTTTTCGGTTAGCGTCTACAGTATGGTTTTGAACACTTCCATTGCGGATGCGCTGCACCCCATAGGCAAACAGGTAGTCGTCATACCAGTCTTCAAGGCCGCCCATATCAAAGTCATTGTACCTGACCTCATCATTTTCATAGAGGGTGGCAATTTCTTCGGTGCTCTCCCCTTCCAGCACCTGGTTCTTACTTATAATTTTTGAGTGAACCACATTTTCATACATATAAAGCAACACTGTTAGAGAGTCGTGAGGCAACACATGCACGAACTTCTGCAAGTTCGGGCTTAGCACTTCATTAATTTCAAAGCTATTATCCCAAAGCAATTCTCCTTTTTCGTCGAAGCCAATGAGCACTGCATGGGTATAACGGTATCCTTCCAGGTTTGATGTTCCTTGACTATGGTAGCGGCTGTTATAGCGGCTAAAATTACTAGCTGTAGGGGTAGGTATAAAAGAATATCCACTGCTGTATTTCGGGTAAAAAGCCTCCCCTAATAAGATGTTGGAGCCGCCCTTTTCCACCACATCATGTACCAGCAGCTTATAATTCAGCTTCACCTTTTTGCCCCTTACTTTTCTGCGCTCAATGCGTTTTTTTACCCGTTTTTCGCGCTTTGCTCTCATATAGCTAAAGAAGTTGTCGAGGTCTCCGTAGTTATAATAATTAATATCCTGCTCTCCGTTCGGATATAGGTTGGCAATAAAAACGCCTCTGCTGTACTTGGTGTTGCCATGAGAATAGGTACCCGCAATATGCAGGGCATCGTCACCAAAAGAGGTTGTTCGTCCATAAATCAGGTTTTTCCCCGCTTCAGGCTCCAGCTGATAATCGAACAACAGGCTGGCATTGCGGTCGTAGGTTTTTGAGCTAATGGTTTGCTGCCTGTTGCGCTGGCGCTCGGTGTGTAAAATGGTAAAGGTTTTATTTACCGGGTTGGTTTTTATTTCAAGCAAATCGCTCCTGCTCAGGTAAAGGCCGGGAATAACCCGAAATTTCTCCTCCTTCAGGTCGAAGTACAAAACCGTAGGCCGATGGTCTACATACCCTCCCAGCAGCATTACTTTGTCTACCGTAGTAAATTCGGTTAATTCTACAGGAATTTCATTTTTTATTGTGTAGCCGGAAACCAGGCTGGTTTCTACATTTATCGCATAAACCTGAAAGTTATCTGCATCGCTGCCCGTTTCGCGGAATAAAAAATAAAACTGTCCACCCTTGTATTCATAGCCCACCAAAAATGCCGACTCCACTTCAATCGTGGTAGACCATCGCTCCTGCAGGTCTACATCATACAATAAAATTTCGTATACATCCTTCAACCCTCTGCTCTTTTCCACATCCATGCGGTACAGGATAACCCCTTCTTCTTCGGCCGAAACCACAGAAAAGTACTCTTCACTGTCTTTAATTTCAAGCTCAAGGCGCGCCGGTTGTACAAGCTGGGCATATCCGGGCAAAGCCCCTGCTAAGGAGCATATAAATAAAGCGATATAAACAATCTTAACTTTCATAACTTCCATTCTTTGCTGCAATACTATTGCAAATTTAAGGCGCTTTGTATTGCAGTTGCCTTTAAGTAAATTACTGAAATAAGCATCATTTAACAAGAAGAAACAGCAATTATTTCCTAAAGACTGCTACTTAAATCCAATTTTGAACCCCACACAAATAAGCAATTTTCGTACCTTTGCCGCGTAGTTGCCAAAGCCTAACCATAAAACCCTTAAAATTTTGAATAATAAGGAAATTATCCGCCAGCTAAAACTCACCATCTCTCTTCTGGAGGTGCACAACGAGAACGTATTCAAAATTAGGAGTTACCAAAATGCGGTAATGGCCCTGGAGCGTATAGGAGAACCTTTAGCCGATATGAGCCAGGAGCAAATAGCCGATATAAATGGAGTTGGCAAAAGCCTGGCGACAACCATTCGGAGTCTGGCCGAAACAGGCAGCTTTTCGCAACTTGAAGAGCTGCAGGAACAAACGCCGGAAGGAGTGGTTCGAATGCTCGAAATAAAAGGCCTGGGCCCGAAAAAAGTTCGCCAGATTTGGCAGGAGCTGGACATTGTCAATACCGAAGCTTTACTGGAGGCCTGCGAGCAGGGCACCCTCTCTAAAGTAAAAGGTTTTGGCGCTAAAACACAGGACACCATCCGCCAGGCACTGCTTTTTGTAGAGGCCAACAAGGGTAAAGTTCGCTATGCCGATTTGGAAGCCGCTGCAGAAGCCCTGCAGAAAGCGCTACAGGCAAAATTTCCCGAACAGCAGGTGGCTATGTGCGGCCAGTATCGCCGCCGGCTCGAAATTATAGATACCCTTTGCCTGCTGGTGGCCCACGAAAGTCCAAAGGCAGTTTGCGAATTTATGGGAGCGCTTGACTCTGTATCGACCGATATGCAGAAGTGCGGTCCTTTTGTTTGGCGCGGAGCGTACAAGGCATTTGAACTAACTACAGAAGTACATATTTGCAAACCCGCTCAGTTTACCAATATGCTGTTTAAGCTTACCGGCTCTGCAACGCACCTGCGCGCCCAGCTGCAGTCTGGCTCCAACCTGCTCCAGGTAGTGCAGGAGCAGGTTTACGAAAGCGAAGAAGCTATTTACAAAGCAGCAGGCCTGTCGTTTGTACCACCAGAGCTTAGAGAAGGCCTTTTCGAAATTCCGCTTGCTGAAAACAATAAGGTTCCTGTACTGCTCGAGCCCGCCGATCTCAAAGGTTCCCTGCACAACCACAGTACCTACAGCGATGGCAAACACAGCCTGCGCGAAATGGCCGAACATTGCCGCGACCTGGGCTACGAATACCTGGGAATTAGCGATCACAGCCGCACGGCCTTTTACGCAGGAGGCCTGGAGGTGGAACGCATTTTACAGCAACACGAAGAAATTGATCAGCTTAACAAAGAACTGGCTCCTTTTAAAATATTTAAAGGAATAGAATCTGACATTCTCCACGACGGCTCGCTGGATTATCCCGAGGACGTGCTGGAGCGGTTTGATTTTATTGTAGCTTCCATCCATGGCAACCTGAGCATGAGCCTCGAGAAAGCCACTGAACGACTAATCACAGCCATCCGCAACCCTTTTACTACCCAGTTAGGCCACCCCACGGGGCGCCTGTTATTGCGACGCGAAGGGTACCCGATAGACCACCGCGCGGTAATAGATGCCTGTGCCGAAGAGGGTGTGATAATAGAGATAAACGCCAACCCCTGGCGCCTCGACCTCGACTGGCGGTGGGTGCAGTATGCCCTGGAGAAGGGCGTTAAGCTAAGCATTAATCCCGATGCCCACGAAAAAGATGGCTACCTGCACATGAAATACGGAGTACTGGTAGGCCGCAAAGGGGGTTTGACGGCCAAAATGACCTTTAATGCCCTTTCGCAAGCAGAAGTAGAAGCACATTTTAAAGCCAGAAAAGAAAGGGCTGCAAAAAAAGTATGAAAGTTCTTATCCTGAGGTTTTCGTCCATTGGCGATGTTGTTTTAACCACGCCTGTTATCCGCTGTCTTAAAACACAGCTGAGTGGCTGCGAAGTGCACTTTTGCACAAAAAAAGGCTATGCCTCCATACTACAGGCAAACCCTTACATCGACAAGCTGCACCTGCTCGAAGATTCTCTCGACCAACTTGTTCAGGTCCTGAAGAAAGAACAATTCGATTACATAATCGACCTGCACAACAATTTGCGCACCCGTATTATTAAGCTACGCTTAGGCACCAAAGCCAATACTTTTAACAAGCTGAACTACGAAAAGTGGCTGATGGTGAATTTCAAAATAGACAAGCTGCCCAACCGCCATATTGTAGACCGCTACCTCGATACCGTAGCCCCCCTGGGGGTGAAAAACGATGACGAAGGGCTCGACTATTTTATTCCGGAAAAAGACATTGTGGAAAACAGCTGGCTGCCGGAAACGCACCAGCATGGGTATGTTGCTTATGCCCTGGGAGCACAACATAATACTAAGAAGCTGCCCGTACGGCGAATGATTGAGCTGTGCGATAAAATTAATAAACCTCTTATACTCCTGGGTGGGAAAGAAGATGAGGAGAACGCCCGGCAGATAGAAGAATTCTTCCTCCGCAGAGAATCCGGAGCTGCCTATGAAGATGGGCTGCGGGATGAGTTAAATAAGAAAACCATTATTTTTAATGCCTGCGGAAAGTTCAACCTGAATCAAAGTGCCTCGCTTATAAAGGGGGCTTCCCATGTTTTTACCCACGACACCGGCCTGATGCACATTGCGGCCGCTTTTAAAAAGCATGTTTTTTCTATTTGGGGGAATACTATTCCCGAATTTGGAATGTACCCATACCAGACCAAGTTCACTGTTTTTGAAAAAAAAGGCCTCAAATGCCGCCCCTGCTCTAAAATTGGCTATAGCAAGTGTCCCCAAACACACTTCATGTGTATGAATGGTATAGTATTTGATTTCTACTTACCATAAAAAAGAGCGTTCTTTTACTAAACCAGTTTATAGCCGCAGCGTTATATGCCACATGCCTGTATCCTTAAGTACATAAAAGATACAGAAGGAAGGCGTTCTGCTGCCGAAAGCAGGATTAAGCCCCTCTATTCAACTGGTACTGTATACCTGAACGAATCTTTCAATAATTCATTCACCTCTCTGGCCACTGCTTCCTTTGCCATTGTGCAGGAAGCAGGCAGCCAAAGACTTACAAAACGGGAAAAATCATGTTGTACAGGCTAAAATTAAAAAATTCAGAGAAAACCGCTATTGTCGATGATCAAACATATGAGTATATCACCAATAACGAGTACCTGAATACAGTGGGCTTTCTAAAGCATTTACGCATTCACTCGAGTGGCTATGCCTTTTTTCAGAAAAACTGGCTGAATAAAGATGGCACCTACCGCAACGAAACCATTTACCTACATAAGCTCATTGCTGAGAAATTTGTACAGAAACCGGAAACAGAAAAACGCCTCTTTGTAATTCTGAAAAATGGCGACCGGCTCGACTGCAGGGTAAAAAACCTGGAGTGGACTACCTTTAGCCATGTTACCCGCAACACGCGTAAAACAGATAACCCATTAGGTTACAGGGGCATTGTAAAAGACAACCAGAAGTACCGCGCAGTAATTTATAAAGATGGCCAGCGTTTTAACCTGGGCCTGTACGATACTCCCGAAGAAGCCGCCCTTGCCTATAATAAAAAATCGATGGAGCTGTTCGGCAAAACCCGCAGCCTGAATGTACTAGAGAAAGAAGAGGAAGAGGCCGGAAGCTAACATCCTTTACGGCCGGAATTCGTACTTTAAAATATGGAATGCATAGCTGAAGCTATGCATTTTTTATTTGCACCTGCCCTCTCCTTTAAATATGACTTGCCGCAGTAAACACCCCTTTTATTTTCTGGTTTTAAAGGCAACTTTTGCTTTCAAAAAACATGAAAACACTTTACCTGCTCCGGCATGCAAAATCCAGCTGGAAGTATCCGGAGCTTACCGACCAGGCGCGCCCCTTAAACAAACGTGGAAAGCGTGATGCTCCCATAATGGGAAACTGGCTAAAACAGCAGGGAGTGGTGCCGGAAAGCATGATAAGCAGCCCTGCCGCTCGTACCCTGGCTACCATAAACCTGGTAGCCCATGCCCTCGGCTTAAGCGGAGAGGCAATTGAAACCGATTTGCGGCTTTACCATGCCAGCCTGGAAACTTTACTGGCGGTTATTCAGTCATTTCCGCGGGAGGTAAATTCTCTGATGGTAGTTGGACATAATCCCGGCCTGACAGAGCTGGCAAACCACCTCTGCCCTGCGCATGCAACTGACAACATTTCTACCTGCGGGTTGTATGCCGTCGAGTTGCGTGCCACCCATTGGCAGGAGGCCGGTGCAGAAAATGCCAGCTTCCTTTTTTTTAAATATCCCCGAAATATAGGGCAATAGGGGCTACGAGGCCTACAAAATGTTTTTCATCCGGCGGTAAATACCCAAATCGCGGATGCTGTGCATCCAGCCGGGCTCTAAAAAGCGTAAGCCTGCCACCACCCGAATAAAGCCCGGGTCGTGCCGAAGGTGCATTCCGCTTAGTTCATAGCTGCTCCGCCGGCTAAGGTAGTATATTCCTGTAAAAAACTTGCCACTATCAAAACCAAGTCCTCCCCGCAGGTTTAGCTTTGTTTTCAGGTGCCATTCATTTCTTGTTGCTGAGTTTGGCTTTAGCCGGTATTTCTTGTATTGCAGGTCTGGCCCCCAGGCAGCCCCCAGGTTCAGGTAAAAGTTCCCCACCACAAAGGTATGGCTATAGCCTGGCATAAACGCAAAGCTGAAGAGATTTGCCTCGTCAAGCAACAACGGCTCATCAAAGTAAGACTGGTACCTGAGCGGCACCAGATTACCGCTACCCGCCACTCGAAAAAACTTTGTACTAAATCCCAAAAGAAAGGAACCAGCACTTTTGCGTTGCCGGTCGGCCTGAGTAATAATAGAGCGGTAGGAGAACTTATCGGAATTAAATACATAGGTGCCAATCAGCTCGTAAGACTCTAAGATAAGACCGGGCTGCAAAGGATACTCGTTACCGGATAAGGCAGGCAGTTTTTTAATATTTGCCAGATAAAACCCGTTCCGGTACTGGTAATTAAAGTTGAAAATCAGTTTTTTACCGTTTATATCAAGCCTGAAATCATGGTAATCTGTTTTCCCATATTCTTCCGTATTTCGCTCAAGAGCAGGTACCTTAACCACTCCTAAAAAATGGATATCGGCCAGGTTGGCCCCAATTCCTAATTTTGGACCCGTATTTGGCTGGTAAATGAGTTGCGGGGCGTCTCCTGCCACGCCAAGTCCAAAGGTGGATGGCTGAGTTTGAGCAACTGCCTTTAGGTGAAATTGCCTGGGGAAGGTCTCGTAAAACACAACACTATCGGCTACCTGCCCCCTGGCAGCAATTAAAGTGAGAAAAAATAATAATGAAAAGGTTAAAAAGTGTTTTGGCATTTTGCTTTTAAAAGTTCCTTACATCCTGCTGCACCTCCAAAAAATTTTCAGGCTTCCGGAGGAGGCGCATTATCTTATCGGCCACTGCTGCAGGTTGAGCCAGCAGCCCTTCGTCTTTCATACGTACAAAATCCTGTACCCGGCTAAAGTCTTTTTCACTGCTTTGCCTAATCTGGCCCTGCATATCGGTATCTACCACACCGGGGGCCAGGGAAAATACCTTTAAGGGGCTGTTTCTTTTCCTGGCTTCCAGGGCAGCGACCTCCGCAAGCATGTCGAGCGCCGCCTTGGAGGCACAATAAGCCGACCAGCCATCCACAGGATACTTGCCGGCGCCGGAACTAATGTTCAGGATTATCGGGCGCGCACCTCCCCCATCATAGGCCCTGATAAATTCATTCATGAGTAAGGCGGGGGCGCTAATATTTAGCTGAAAAGCCTGTTCAAGAGTTTTATTTTCAAGATTTCCGAAACCAGCGGCCTGCCCAAGGGTACCTGCATTATTTACCAGTACAACCTTTTTCTGTGGCCTGTATTGCTGAAAGAGCTGCCTGGCAAGGCCGGCAACCTCCTGGCTCAGGTCGGCCTCAACAAAAACAAAACGCTCATGCTCCAGCGTATTGGTGCGGGATAAACCCACTACCCAGTTTCCTTCACTTTCATTTAAAAGGGCTTCCGCCAGGGCTTTACCAATGCCCCTGCTGCTGCCGGTTATAAAAAATACGGCCTCCATAAATTAGATTTGAGACTTGAGACTTGAGACGTGAGATGTGAGATGTGAGAAGTTAGAAGTTAGAAAAAATAGAGGTTGGGGGCTATGTTTAGCTTCCAACCTCTATCTTCTATATTACAAAATATACTGGCTCAAATCCTTGTCCTGTACCAGCTTGCTCAGGCGTTCCCGCACGAGCTCTCTGGTAATGACAATTTGTGCATTCGGACCAATGGTATCCGGCACCTCGAACAGGAAGTCATTCAGCAGCTGGCTCATTACTGTGTGTAAACGACGTGCGCCAATGTTCTCCACCTCAGAATTGATGCGGAAGGCCATATCGGCTATTTCTTCCAGGGCATCGTCCTGGTAACTCAGCTTCACCTCTTCTGAATCGAAAAGGGCTTCATATTGCTTGGTAAGGGCATTTTTAGGATCTTTCAAAATGTGGTAAAAATCATCTTTGGTAAGGTTCTCCAGCTCTACCCGGATTGGAAAACGCCCCTGCATTTCGGGAATTAAATCGCTGGGCTTCGATACGTGGAATGCTCCCGCAGCAATAAATAAAATGTGGTCGGTATTAATTACCCCATGTTTGGTGCTTACGGCACTGCCTTCAACAATTGGCAAAAGGTCGCGCTGTACCCCTTCCCGGCTTACATCGGGGCCGCCACTGCCGCCACCTTTACCTGAGCCACCGGCAATTTTATCAATTTCATCAATAAAAATAATACCGGTATTTTCTGCTTTCCGAATGGCCTCTTCTTTTACCTCATCCATATCGATAAGCTTGGCTGCTTCTTCTTCTATCAGTATTTTTTTAGCTTCTGCAATGGTAACCTTTCGCTTCTTACTTTTCTTGGGCATCATGTTGCTGAGCATTTCCTGCAGGTTCATCATGCTCACCTCGTCCATCATGCCGCCACCTACCATGCCCATATTGCTGCCGGCGGCTTTCTTTATATTTATTTCTATTTTACGCTCGTCGAGCTCTCCATTGCGGATTTTTTCGCGAAAGCGCTCACGGGTTCTCTCGTTTAGTTCCTCATCGCTGTCAGGCATGCTGTTGTTATCCTCTTCCAGCTGAAAAGCATGTTCCCGTATTTCGGCCCTTATCTTTACCGGCGGAATCAGGATGTCGAGAATAAGGTCTTCCACTACCTGCTCGGCTCTTCCCTTTACTTCTTCTTTTTTACTTGCTTTTACCAGGTTTACTGCCTGGTCGACCAGGTCGCGTACCATACTTTCCACATCGCGGCCAACATAGCCTACTTCTGTAAATTTAGAAGCTTCTACTTTGGTAAAAGGAGCATCGGCTATTTTGGCCAGCCGGCGGGCAATTTCTGTTTTACCTACCCCTGTAGCACCAATCATCAGGATATTATTAGGCATAATTTCTCCTTTAATTTCTGTAAGCACATTCATGCGCCGCCAGCGATTACGGAGTGCAATAGCTACATTTCTTTTGGCATCTTTCTGCCCTATAATATATTTGTCGAGTTCAGCTACAATTTCTTTTGGTGTTAAATAGCTTTTATTGTCCAGCATAAAAGTCGGTTATATCGTGTTCTTAAAAATCTTATTTAAATTAATTCCCAGGCTTAGCTGGTTTGTACCACCAGCTACATGGTACCAGGCACGCGAATAGTCAAGGCTAAAGCTACGCACCCGCACCACAAACCCGAGCGAAAAGCCCGTAAGCCCTCCTGTGTTTTCCAGCTTAAGCTCCTGCCGAAGCAGGTGGTTATAACCCGCACGCAGGTTAATGTTTTTGCTTAAAAGGAACTCTGCCCCGGCAGATAAATGCCGCATTACCTGATCAACAAGCGGAGGTTCTTCTTTGTTAAATGGCGCGGCTAAATCGGCATGCCCTAATGTTGGTTCCTGCAAATGATGCGCAGTAAAAGTAAAGCGAAAAGGCATAAACTGAGGTTTAAAAGTTAATCCCAGCCGCACCTCCAGCGGCAGTTCCGGTCGCACATTGGTGTAAGTACGGGTGAATACGCCTATATTATTAACGGCAAAGCCTGCAATAAATTCTTTTGTCGGGTGCCTGAAAGTTCCTCCTACATCCAGCAGCAGGGCACTGGCGCGATAAGCCGCAATACCCGAAGAAGCCCACTTTAAGCTTGCCCCGGCCGTATACTGCTGCCATTTGCGGGCATGGCTGATTTGGACCACATAATCGCTCGCATTAAAAGGGGCGGTAGGCTCGCCGCTGGGGTCGTAGCCCTGCATTTCGCCATAGTTGATATACTGCACACCCGCGCCCCAAACACCCCTGCCCAGCTGCTGTGCATAAGCAAGATTACTTTGCCGCACGCCGGCATAAAACCCCTGGTAGCTCAGCTGTAAATGGCTGTTCAGCGTTGAATCCAGCAGGGCCGGGTTCTGTAACCACATTCCCGCATCGGGCATGGCCGTTACCGCCGCCGCCCCCAGCGCAAGCGCCTTTGCACTGGCTGGCCTGTTAAGGAAGCTGAAGATTGCTGGCCCCTTAAAGGAAGCCCGGCCAGCAACAGCAGAATCGTGGCAACAAAGTATTTATGCATACAAGCTGAAAGAGAAAGCCGGCAGGAGAACCTGCCGGCTTTATTTATTAATCTTTGATTTTGTCTTCTGCTACAGCAAGCTCACGGGCATACTCTGCCTTTTCTTTAAGCAAGGCCAGTTCCAGCACTTCAGAAACTACATCTACATAATGTATTTTTACCCCCTTCAGGTACTGTGGCTCTATTTCCTCTATATCTTTTTTATTGGCCTGGCAGAGAATAATATCCTTGATGCCGGCCCGCTTGGCAGCCAGAATTTTCTCCTTAATGCCTCCCACAGGCAACACTTTGCCGCGCAGGGTAATTTCGCCGGTCATGGCCAGGCTGTCGCTCACCTTTCGCTGCGTAAAGGCAGAGGCCATGGAGGTTATCATGGTAATACCCGCCGAAGGACCATCTTTAGGCACCGCACCCGCCGGCACGTGCATATGCAGGTCGTACTGGTCGAAAATCCGGTAGTCGATGTCCAGCATGTCGGCATGCGACTTCAGGTAAGACATGCGCCGCCATGGCCGATTCCTTCATCACATCGCCCAGCTTGCCGCTAAGGGTAAGTTTACCTTTGCCTTTGCTCAGGCTGGATTCAATAAAAAGGATTTCTCCGCCATACTGTGTCCAGGCCAGGCCGGTTACCACACCCGGAGTTTCGTTGTCCTGGTATTCTTCCTTGTCGAATACCTCTGCGCCGAGTATCTTCTTCAGGTGCTTCGGCCTGAATGGTTTTCGGGTACTCCTCTTCCATGGCAATCGACTTGGCCACAAAGCGAATTACCTTGCCAATGCTGTCGCTCCAGGCTCCGCACGCCCGACTCCCGGGTATACCCTTCGATGATGCGGGCCAGCGCCTCGTTCGGCTATCTGCACATCTTTCGATTTTAGGCCATTTTCTTTCTTCTGCTTTGGCATCAGGTGCTTTTTGGCGATCTGCACTTTTTCTTCCAGGGTATAGCCGGTGATCTCAATTATTTCCATCCGGTCGCGCAGGGCAGGCTGTATGGTATCGAGCGAGTTGGCAGTGGCAATAAAAAGCACTTTGCTCAGGTCGTACTCCACTTCCAGGTAATTATCCTGGAAAGCTTGGTTCTGCTCCGGGTCCAGCACCTCCAGCAGGGCCGAAGAGGGGTCGCCACGGAAGTCGGAGCTTACCTTATCTATTTCATCCAGAATGAAATACCGGATTGCAGGACTTTGCTTTTTTCAGGTTCTGGATAATCTTGCCCGGCATAGCGCCCACGTAGGTTTTGCGGTGTCCGCGAATTTCGGCTTCATCGTGCACGCCGCCCAGCGACATGCGCACATAGTTGCGCCCCAACGCCTTGGCCACGGACTTTCCGAGGGAGGTTTTCCCCACACCCGGAGGGCCATACAGGCAAAGGATAGGCGCTTTCATATCCTGCTTTAGCTTCAGCACTGCCAGGTACTCCAGAATCCGGCTCCTTAACCTTTTCCATGCCGTAGTGGTCCTTATCCAGTATTTTCTTCGCCCGCTTCAGATCAAAGTTGTCTTTGGTGTATTCACTCCAGGGCAGCTCCACCAGCAACTCGGCATAAGAAATGGCCACCGGATATTCAGCCGCCATGGGGTTCATGCGCATGATCTTATCGAGCTCTTTCTCAAAATGCTCATGCACCTCTTCCGGCCACTTCTTTTGCTCGCCCGTTCGCGCAGCAATTCCATCTCCTGGTCGGGGCCTTCTCTGCCCCAGCTCGTCCTGCAACACCTTAATCTGCTGGCGCAGGAAATAATCGCGCTGCTGCTGGTCAATATCGGTATGCACCTTCTGGTGGATTTCCTGCTTTATTTCCAGCATCTGGATATCCTTGAGCATGAACTTCAGCAGGAGCGTTGCCCGCTTTACGCCATCGTCGATCTCCAGCAGTTTCTGCTTATCGGCTACTTCGGCATTGATATTCGACGACAGGAAATGGGTTAAGAAAAGCAGTGTTTTCAATATTATCGAGCGCTGTTTGTGCTTCCTGCGGTATTTCAGGGTTCAGCTTTATAATTTTTGCTGCCGCCTCTTTCAGAGATGCCACCAGGGCTTTGGTTTCCTTTGTTTCCCTTTTAGGAAACTTCTCCTGCATAATCCTGATTTTGGCCATGAGGTAGGGATCCTCCTGTAACAATCTCATCGACAGCAAAACGCCTTTTGCCCTGAATAATTATGGTTGTGTTGCCGTCGGGCAGCACCAGCATTTTAATAATTTTAGCAATGGTACCTACTTTATATACCTCGTCGAAGGAGGGCTCCTCCGAAGTATTTTTCTTTTGGGCGACTACCCCAATAATGCGATTTCCTTTATAGGCTTCTTTTACAAGTTTTATAGATTTTTGTCTGCCAACTGTAATAGGAATTACCACACCCGGAAAAAGGACTGTATTTCTGACAGGTAAGATTGGCAGTTCATCAGGTATCTGTGAATCATCCAATTCCACCTCTTCATCAGACGTAATCAGGTGCATCAGGTCCTCTGATTCGTCGTCGGAGAGGTTGCCTAACAGCATGGAACTGTCAAAGGGCGAAAGTTATTACTCATGTACACGAATTTATAAATGCCAAAATGGCACAAAGTCTTTAAAAATCATCTATTTCTTAGCAGCCTCTATATTACGCAAGGGTATGCCAAAGATTTCGGGCAAAAAGAATTAAATTTGTAACTTATATGAATCTAGAGGAAAACAGCATATTGCTCTAAGTTACTCTTTCTACCTGTTCCCGTGTGAAACTTTATGAAAAATTATTTCCTGCTCATACTTCTTTCTTTTACCAGCCTGTTTCCATTACTGGCCCAACAAGGTGTTCCAACACCCAACAAGAGAGCTGTAAAGGTAACAGCAACAGATAGTTTATCTAATAAAGAGCAGGGAGGGCTGCCTGTTTTTAAAAATGTAAATAAAATTTCTTATTACCAGGACAAGAAGAAAATAAAGAAGATAAAGAAGCTCCTGGCGCAGGAAAAGTGGCCCCAGCTACAGCAGGAGCTTTCGGCCTACGTTGGCAACTTCGGCATTGAAAATTTTTATAAAGACACTTATTTACTTTGGCGGCTGGCCAAGCTCATAGAACTTGTAGGCAGCCCGGAAGAAGCCCTTCCCTATTACCGACTGGTTTTAAAACACCACCGCGACGACATCGACATTCGAAAGGTAGAGCTACATTATAAAGAAACCAACCAGGAAAGCACCGACCTATATGTTCCGCTGGAGTATTATTATGAACTCGTTGAATACCGCCGCCAGGTCGATACCCTCCTGCCGCCCCGCAGCGTACTCCTGAATATGGGCAACCAGGTAAACTCTCCTACCGAAGATTATGCCCCCTCGCTCAATATGGCAAACAACCTGCTTATTTTTACTTCCAAGCGAAATGTTGGCCAGAATATGGTTCGCCAGATACCGAATGAAGATTTGTACTTTAGCCAGGGCGAAGATGGTTACTGGAACGAAGCGCAGTCCTTCCGTGAAATAAATACCCGCTATAACGAAGGCTCCGCCACCATAAGCCGCGACGGAAAAACGCTGTACTTCAGCCGCTGCGACTCGCCGGACAGCTATGGCAACTGTGATTTGTTTGTGGCAAAAATGCAGCCCGACAGCAGCTGGGGAGAAATAAAGAATATGGGCGTAAATGTAAACAGCGTAAGCTGGGATTCGCATCCTTCTCTTTCCCGCACAGAAGATACCCTTTACTACGCCTCGGACAGGATCGGTGGCTTTGGCCTTGCCGACATCTGGTTTACCTATAGAAATAAAAAAGGAGAGTGGCAGCCGGGCCAAAATGCCGGGCCTGTCATTAATACCCGCCAGAATGAGCTGAGCCCCTTTATTCACCCGAAGCACAATATTCTCTATTTCAGCTCAAATGGCCAGCTACTCAACTTTGGCGAGTTTGATATTTACAAATCATACTACAGCAGGAATGGCTGGGGTGAACCTAAAAATATTGGCCCGCTGGTAAACGGAGAGGGCAGCGAATTTTACTTCACCATCGATTCAGGCTCAAAAAATCTTTATTACGCCCGCTCCGTGCAGGACAATATGAAGAACCTTGATCTCTACTCCTTTCCGCTGCCCATGGAGGCGCAACCGCTGGCCACTACCAAACTAAGTGGTTCAGTTTTCAACGAAGAAAATAACCAGCCCTTTAAGGGCGGCATTGTGAGTGTAATCGACCTGGAAACCGGCATAGAAGTAGCACCCAAATATCTGAAAAAGGATGGCAGCTATGAGTTCGACCTGATAAAAGATAAAAATTACCTGCTGGTAATACAAGGGGATGAGTTTTTCCGGATAGAAGAGCTTTTCCGCCTGGAAGGAGACATGCAAATGGAACACCGTACGGAGTCAGTTACAAAAAAGCTGGAGTTTACCACTATCGACTTTGCCAGTGGCAGCTCCACTGTAGTTCCTCAAATGTATGGCGACCTCAACAAACTGGCCGATTTCCTGATCGACCACCCGGATGTAAAGCTTAAAATTGGCGGCCACACAGACTCCGACGGCAACGAGGAGTTTAACCAGAAGCTGTCGCAGCACCGGGCTATTGCCATTATGGAATACCTCGTGGCCTTTGCCAATGTCGATCCCCGACAGGTAGAAGCCATTGGTTATGGAAGCTCCCGCCCCATTGTAGAGGAAAAATCCGAAGCGGCAAAAAAGATGAACCGCCGCGTAGAGTTTGAGCTGATAAGGGAAGCAGAGGAGAAGTAGAGGCTGGCCGCTGGGCAATGGATTCTGAACCATAGACAATAGAGGTTTGGATAATGAGGTTAGCTGTTGAAGGCGGCCTACTTCTTCGCCAGACAAAGCTACAACCATTTAGCCAACCGGAGAGCAAACAATTAGCCCCTCTTAAGCGGTTATGCAGGTATAATCTTACCGTAAACAGCCCGCTTATGAAAGAACAGAAAGTTATCCCGCAGCAGCTAAAGGAAAACGGCCAGATCCCTAACAACCCTGAGCTGCCCTTTCTTGTGTACCAGCAAATATTTGAAAGTAACGATAGCTTAAAAGAGCGCTTTGAAACGGCTTTTAAGAAAAATAAATGGGGAGGTAGTTGGGTAAATGGCATTTTTAATTACCACCACTACCACAGCACCGCCCATGAGGTGCTTGGGGTCCTCAGCGGAACAGCCACCGTGGCCTTTGGAGGCCCGAACCTGCTTGAAGTAGATGTGCGGGCAGGCGACATGGTGGTGCTCCCGGCTGGCACCGGGCACTGCCTGCTCTCCGCCTCCGATGATTTTAAAGTGATAGGTGCCTATCCTGAAGGGCAGGAAGACTATGATATTTGCACAGAGAAAGATGAGGTGGAAGAGAAAAAAAGAAATATCCGCCAGGTACCTCTCCCGAAAGCCGACCCTGTCAGCGGGCAAAACGGACCTTTGATGGAGCATTGGAAAGGCTAAATTTACCAGGTTTTGTTAACGGTTACATGAAGACCAAGCGCAAACAGCCTCCTTTGAACCGGTACATCGCCATATAATGATAAAAGGTGACTGCTTAACAGAGGCTCTGCGCCTACCCTCCAGTAATTATTTAAGCGAATAAGCATACCTACTCCTGCCTGAACCCCTATATTTATTGGAATTGCAGAGCTGTTTTTATTGACAACATAGTGCAGTTCCCCCTCAGGAGAAAAAGGAGCCTGCACCCGTTCTTGGAAAAACAGGGCTGTAGCCAGCCCAAATTGTGCATACAGTTGGAATTTATCATTTTTCTTAAAGAAATACCTGCCAAAAACAGGAAGCTCAAAAAAGGTAAAAACATGATTGGGGGCAACTTTACGCACAAGGTTTGCATGATCGTCGGTATACCAGATGGCCCCCCAGTTAAAACCTTTCCTGGAATAGGCAAGCCCCGCTCCTGCGCTCCATTGTTCATTGACAGAATAAATCAACCGAAAGCCTACATCATAGCTCAGCATGGGGCGCTCATCATCAAACCAATCCTTGTACTCTTTTTCACCTGACGTAATTCTGTAGGCCATCGTAGGGCCGCCAGCCAATTCAACGGCAAATGATTGTGCACGAAGGGCTCCTGCAAAGCAGCAAAAGAAGAAGAGGAGAAATGAATGTCGCATCAGGTAGATGATAGAAGAATAAAACATGCGGCAATATAAAGCCACCTGCTATAAAAACAAAAAGAGCCGCTCCCTCAACGAAAGCGACTTCTTTTTCATCCATTATCTACCTGCCTTTGCAGAAAGGTTGTCTATTGTCTAACGTCTACAATCTCAAGTCTCCTGTCTCAAGTCTCCTGTCTCAAATCTCAAGTCTAAAAAAAGAGATTAAACAGGTCGTTGAATATGACCAGCCCCATAATGGCGAAGATGATGATCATACCGGCTTTCTGTGCCACCTCCAGGAATTTATCGGAAGGTGCGCTGCCCGATACCATTTCGTAGGTAAGAAACATTACGTGCCCGCCATCCAGCGCAGGAATTGGCAGGAAGTTTACAAAGGCCAACCACATACTGAGCAGGCCGGTGATGCCCCAGAAGCGCTGCCAGTCCCAGGTTCCGCCGTAAATTTCGCGAATACCAATAGGGCCTTTAACCGACTTACTTACGTTTACATCGCCACTAAAAATTTTGCCAAAGCCCCGAATGTTCAGCCACACCGACTCAAAAGCTTTTTCGGTACCTTTAACAACAGACTCGCCAAAGCCATATTTTTCTTCCTCTACATCAACAATGGGGCGGTAGGCAAATCCTAACTTACCATCTTCCCCAACTTTGGCCGAGAGCGTTGCAGGTTCTCCGGTAATGCCGGTTTGCTCCGGTTGGTCTTGCGCATTCCGTACTACCCCCAACCTTACTTCTTTGCCTGCATTCTTATTTAGCTGGGCTTCAAATTCATCAAAGAAAGTAACTTCCTGACCATTTACGGCTACAATACGATCGCCAGGCTGCAGACCCGCTTCTTCAGCAGCGCTTCCCTCCACAACTCTTTCCACCACAAAAGGGGTACGAAGAGAAATAAAGAGGTTCTCCTCTTCCATATCTGCAAACACTTCCATCAGGTCGGCCGGAATCGGGATGTCCATTATTTTCCCATCGCGTTCTACCGTATAATAGCTGTTATCGCCCAGCAGGATATCTGCCCCGCGAACAGCTTCGCTAAAACGCTGATACTCCTTCCCGTTCACCTTTAGTATTTTATCGCCGGTTTGAAGGCCTATCTGCTCGCCGTACTCATACGCCACTATCCCGTTTTTAATAGCCACTTCGCGTGGAATATAGGCATCGCCGTTCTGGTAAGCCAGCACCACGAAAATGATAATCCCCAACACAACGTTTACAATTATACCGCCCATCATTACAATGAGGCGTTGCCAGGCCGGCTTTGCTCTAAACTCCCAGGGCTGCGGCTCGGCAGCCATCTGCTCCGTATCGAGCGATTCGTCTATCATGCCACTGATTTTAACAAAACCACCCAGCGGCAGGGCACCAATAGAGTATTCTGTTTCTTTGTGCTTAAAGCCAACAATTTTTGGAGGAAAGCCAATCGAAAACTTTTCGACCCTCATTCCAAACGCTTTGGCCGCCAGCATATGGCCCGCTTCGTGCAGGCCTATCAAAATTGAAAGCCCCAGCAGTAACTGGCCAATCATCACCAAATTTTCCATGTTAAATTAGTAGTGAGTAGTGAGTAGTGAGTAGTGAGTACCGGCACAGGTTTATGCTCATGCTTCGTACTTCACGTCTGTAATTTCACCCTTCACACTCTGCTTTTATTAAGTTTCTTTAATTATTGTTTATCTGTTTGTCTGCCTGCCTTTGCCGGCAGTTGTCTTACACCTATTTTTCCGAATTTCCTATCATTATGGCTGGTGCCTGGTCGTTCGTGCCTGGCTCCTGACTCTTGGTTCTTGTCTCACGTCTCACGTCTCATTTCGCATGTCTCTTCTCTATCAAGTCCTGTGCCTTTTTTCTTGCCTCACGGTCGGTGGCTATGTAATCTTCCAGGTTTGGCTTCTTTATATAGTGAACCTCCTGCAAGCATTCCGCAATTATATCCGACATGTCTAAGAAACCAACTTTCTCCCGCAAAAATTCAGCCACAACTATTTCGTTTGCTGCATTTAATATACACGGGGCATTCCCCCCCTTTTCAAGGGCATCAAAGGCAAGCTCCAGGTTCCGGAAAGTCTTACTATCGGGCTGCTCGAAAGTTAGTTGCGGGTAGTCCATGAAGTTCAAACGAGGAAAATCGGCTTTTATTCGCTCCGGATAGCTAAGGGCAAATTGAATGGGCAGGCGCATATCGGGCAGGCCCATTTGTGCTTTTATGGAACTGTCGGTAAACTGAACCATGGAGTGAATAATGGATTGTGGATGTACCACCACCTCTATTTGCTCCGGCTTTAGACCAAACAACCATTTGGCTTCTATTACCTCCAGCCCTTTATTCATTAACGAAGCGGAATCGATCGTAATTTTAGCCCCCATCTCCCAGTTCGGGTGCTTTAATGCCTGTGCCTTTGTAACTGATTGCAGCTCTTCCCTGCTCTTTCCCCTGAAGGGCCCTCCGGATGCGGTAAGGACAATTTTTTCGATCGGGTTATGAAACTCCCCCACAATACACTGGAAAATGGCGGAATGTTCAGAATCGACCGGGTAAATGTTTACTCCTTTTTCCCTGGCAAGCGCGGTAACAAGCTCGCCGGCCACCACCAGGGTTTCTTTGTTTGCCAGTGCAATATGCTTACCTGCCTCAATGGCCCGAATAGTAGGCTGAAGGCCTGCATAGCCAACCAGCGCGGTAAGCACAATATCGATGCTCTCCATTTCCACTACGGAGGCCAGGGCTTTCTCCCCTGCATATACCTTTATGTCGTGCGGAAGCAGTGCATCGCGCACCTGTTCGTACAGGCTATCGTTGCCAATAACCACTGCATTGGGCTGAAACCTCAGTGCCTGGGTAATCAGCAGCTCCGCATTGTTTTGTGCGGTAAGCACTTCTGCCACAAACTTATCGGGGTGGGCGGCAATTACTTCCAGCGCCTGCGTACCGATGGAACCGGTTGAACCCAGAATGGCAATATGTTTTTTATCGTTTTCTTTCAAGCTGCTTTAAGTTGTTCGTTGCTTGTTATTCGTTGTTGGTGGCTGGTGGCTTACAAGCTCACCCTATTCATTATAGTCTCAAGTTTCGCGTATCAACTTCGGTCAACTATCCCTGTACTCAATACCCACTACTCAGGACCCAATACTATATTTCTCTAATCCATCGGCCAGCTTTCTGTCGTTGCTCAGGCGAGGCACTTTGTTCTGCCCTCCCAACTTGCCCTGGCTTTTCATATATTCCTGAAAAGCCGCTCTTTGTAAAGGTATTAATTTCAGCGGACGAAGCACATTTCCACTTACCAAATCGAAATAGTAGCTGTTTAGTTTTTGCAGCTGCTCATCCAGGTCTTTTTCGAAGGTTTTAAGGTTCTGCGGCGGGTTGGCAAACTCGATATACCACTCGTGCAGGGGCAGCCCCTCCGCCGGCGTTACCTGTGGCGCTACGGTAAACTCTACCAGCTCCACCTCCGGATGTTTGCTTACGGCATACTTCATGGCGCCTTCCACTTCCGAGCCAATTACATGCTCGCCAAAGGCCGATATAAAGTGCTTTACACGACCACTTACCAGAATCCGGTACGGCGCTTTGCTGATAAACTGCACGGTATCGCCAATAGAATAGCCCCAGAGGCCAGCATTGGTATTCATTATCACCGCATAATTTACTCCCAGCTCCACTTCTTCTATACTCAGGCGGGGCGGGTTTTCGTCGAAGTACTTATCAGCCGGAATAAATTCATAGAATATGCCATGATTCAGCAGCAGCAGTAAGCCAGGGGCCGTCTGGGAATCCTGGTAGGCAATAAAGCCTTCGGAAGCCGGATAGGTTTCTACCGAATCTATTTTCTTGCCGATGGTTTCAAACAGCTTGGCACGATAAGGCTCAAAGTTCACCCCTCCGTAAACAAACAGCTCAAAATTTGGGAATACATCTTTTATCTTTTTACCCGTACGGGCGACTATTTTATCGAAATACATCTGCACCCAGGGCGGAATGCCCGAGATGAGTGTCATGTTCTTGTCAATGGTTTCCTCTACAATAGCATCTACCTTGGCCTCCCAGTCGTCCATGATGTTGGTTTCCCAGCTGGGCATCTGGTTCGTGCGCAGGTAGCCCGGCACGTGGTGGTTAGATATGCCCGACAGCCTGCCAATAAAAATGCCATTTTCTTTGTGCATTTCGGGGCTTCCACTCAAAAACATAAGCTTCCCATCCAGAAAGCTCCCTTTGCCACTTTCGTGCACATAATTCAGGAGGGCATCGCGGGCACTGTTAATGTGGTAGGGAATAGATTCTTTGCTAATAGGAATGTATTTGGTACCCGAGGTAGTACCGGAAGTTTTTGCGAAATAAAGCGGTTTCCCCGGCCAGAGCACATCCTGCTCTCCTGCTTTTACGCGCTCAATGTAAGGTTTCAGATCTTCATAGTCATGTACCGGCACCCGCTTCTTAAAATCTTCGTAGGTGCTGATACCGGCAAAATCATGATCCTTTCCAAAAGCGGTAAACTTTGCTTTATTAACCAGTTGCTGAAAAACCTTCTGCTGCGCTTCTACAGGCCGGGCAGCCCATTTCTTTTGTTGCTTAACCACATACGCAGCCAGAGGCTTACTTAAAACCGAACGTATTCCCATAGAGCACAAAAGTACAAAAATAAACCAAAAAGAGGGAGGTCTTTTATACAATTTGGCACCTCCGGCCCTCTAAGGCTTGCCTCCTAAAAGGCAGCCATTGTATATTCGTGCAAGCGCACAAGAAAACTGGTATTTGAGCGTATACACCTTTAGCTAGGCTATGTCTGACGAATGTTTTTGAGACTAAAAATAGGGAATTTGCGGTCCGCCGCTGCGGGTCTTGGGCAAAGGTTCTTTTTCGAGACGGTCGGCCGTGCCGCATAGCCTAAGCTACGGTGAGAAAAAGACCTGTAGAACAAGGTCAACAATTCGCATTTTAAGCCAAAAGGTATTCGTCAGACATAGATAGCCTAACCCAAATATTATGAAAACAGCAAAGTCCTTCCTGAAAGTATTGATCATTCCTTTTCTGGCCGGGGCAGCCGGTGCTTTTACTTACGAGCAGTTCGACGAAAAGCCTGCGCAGCACTTCCCTGCTTTTACCGATAGCCCGGCTGTTACTTACCGGCAAGCTGCCCATGGAATGGAAAATAACTTTTCAAACCCAAGCCTTGTGCCGGAACAAAACTTTGTGGAAGCCGCACATAACAGCACCGCCTCTGTAGTATTTATAAAAACCCTTACCGGCGACTCTTACCAGCCTACCAGCTATTTCGACCTGCTCTTCGGCAGGCCCAGCGGCCCTATTGCCTCCTCAGGTTCCGGTGTTATTTATTCTGCCGATGGTTTCATTGTAACTAATAACCATGTAATTGAAGGCGCAAAAGTGATTGAGGTGGTTCATAACCGCCGCACGTATAAAGCCTCCCTGGTAGGCGCAGACCCCTCGACCGACCTGGCAGTGCTTAAAATTGAAGCCTCCAACCTCCCGGCCATTTCCCTGGGCCGCTCCGCCACGGTATCGGTGGGCGAATGGGCACTTGCTGTAGGAAACCCCTTTAACCTTACCTCAACGGTAACTGCCGGCATTATCTCCGCCAAAGGCCGCGAAATTAACTTAACTAAAGGAAGCTTCCCGCTGGAGTCTTTCATCCAGACCGACGCAGCCATTAACCCTGGCAACAGTGGAGGAGCACTGGTAAACATTAAAGGAGAACTAATAGGCATAAATACGGCCATACTTTCGCAAACAGGCTCTTATGCCGGCTACAGCTTTGCCGTACCAGTCGATGTGGTACACAAAGTGGTTGATGACCTGATTAATTATGGTGAGGTGCAAAAAGCATTTATAGGGGCCGACATTATTGACCTCGACCTGGAAAAAGCAGATCGTTCCGGGATTCGGGTGGAGCGGGGCGTGGTGCTTTCGTATGTTTCGCCTGAAGGTGCTGCCGCGAAAGCCGGTTTACGCGAAGGCGATATTATTACCGCCGTAAATGGCCTAAGGGTAAACAGCAGAGGACAGTTCGATGAAATTATCAGCTACCAGTCTCCCGGCGACCAGGTTGAAGTTACTTTTCAGCGGGGCAACCAGCCCCAAACCACTACCCTGGCATTAACCAATCGCGAAGGAACCACCGACATCCTGAAACGCGAGGTATTTACCTCCAAATCTTTAGGAGCCGACCTGGAAGTGGTAAGCAAGGTAGAACGCGATTTACTGGGCATTGAACAGGGAGTAAGGGTAACCAATATCCGGCAGGGCTTTATGAACAAGCTTAAAATTCAGGAAGGCTTTGTCGTTACCCGAATTAATGAAGTGCCCATTAATTCTCCCGAAAAGCTTGTAAAAATACTATCGGCTATCCGGGGCCGGGTAACCATTGAAGGGGTAAATACCAAAGGGCAAAAAGGCTATTACCAGTATTACTTTTAAACCGGGACAATTAGCGGCAAAAAAAAGCTTTACCCGGTCTCCTTTTAATTAACCAGTTGATTGAGAGCTAAAAGCGGAGCATCATATATAGAGGGAGGTTGAAATAGGCCTTTACCAAAAGCAGGCACACCACTCAGCGAATATGCCCGCGTGCCTGCGTCGCCCCGGCACTTCTTCGCCCTCCCGCTAGCCGGCATCGGCTATTAGAAGGCAGGGCTGAGCCGGAATTTTTACAAAAGGAAGGCTTTTATACCAAATAGCTTGAACCTCATTCCATATAAAATACCGGGACGCCTTTGGTGGTGTTATCACCGCCAAATTTAGAGCTCACCTATGGAAGGGACTTTGAACTATTTGGTATTACTATCTGGCTTAAACAGAAAAAGGACTCCTTTAACGGCAGTCCTTTTTCTGTTTTAAATTTTCTTTTTTATCAGGAGGCGATGGCGCGGCTTTTAATTTTCCGTGACAGCTCGTTTACAGAATGTTTAAACTTGCTATCGGTCTCCATCATATCGTTTACCGACTGAACGGCATGAATAACCGTACTGTGGTCGCGGCCGCCAAAATGCTGGCCGATGGATTTGAGTGAGTGGTTGGTGTATTCTTTAGAGAAATACATAGCTACCTGCCGGGCCACCACCAGCTCCCGCTTACGGCTCTTGCTCTGCATTTGCTCCTGGCTTACACTAAAGAAAGCCGATACCACCTTCTGAATGTAGTCGATGTTTACTTCCGTCTCAATATCCTGCACAATATTTTTAAGGGTGGCCTTGGCAAGGTCCAGGTCAATATCTTTGCGGTTAAGCGAGGCATGCGCCAGCAGGGAAATCAATACGCCCTCCAGTTCCCGCATATTGGTATCTACACTGTTTGCCAGGTACTCGACAACAGAATTGGGAATATACACCCCGTCGTTTTCCATTTTACGGGCAATTATGGCCATGCGTGTTTCCAGGTCGGGCGCCTGCAGGTCGGCGGTGAGGCCCCACTTAAAGCGCGACAGCAGTCGCTCCTGCAAGCCTTTGAGCTCGCGTGGCGGACAGTCGGAGGTCATTATAATCTGCTTACCGGACTGGTGCAGGTGGTTAAAAATATGGAAGAATATTTCCTGTGTTTTTTCCTTACCGGAAAGAAACTGCACGTCGTCGATAATCAGCACATCTACCTGCAGATAGAAATTACTGAAGCTTTGCACATTATTGGCCTTTAAAGCTTCAATAAACTGATTGGTGAAATTTTCTGAGGTTACATATAGCACAAACTTCTTATGCACCCCATGCTTTATTTCATTGCCAATGGCCTGTACAAGGTGTGTTTTTCCTAAGCCCACACCACCATACACCATTAAGGGGTTAAAGGAGGTAGCTCCGGGGCGCTCAGCCACTGCCAGCCCGGCAGAGCGGGCCAGGCGATTGCAGTCCCCTTCTATAAATGAGTCGAAGGAATAGTGCGGGTTCAGATGTGAGGCCTGCTCTTCGCCACCGAGCGAGCGCCGGGCAAAGGGCGAGCGATAATCCAGCTCCTGAACATCGCCATTGCGGTTCCCCTGCGGCCGGGACATGCCGCCACCCTGGAAATTATTTCCCTGATAACCACCACCCTGAAAATTTCCTTTATTTTGTTTGCCTGTAGGAAGGTTAATTGTTTTAGGCTTGTACTCTTCGTTTCCTTTATCAACAATTACAGAATACTGCAATTTACCCATAGGACCTAATTCGGTACCGATCGCCTGCTTCAGCAAATGAACATAGTTCTCTTCCAGCCACTCATAAAAGAACTGGCTGGGCACCTGTATTGTCAATACATTATTCTCCAGACTCTGGGGCGCAATGGGAGCAAACCATGTATTATAGCTTTGCTCTCCAATATTCTCCCGAATGAAGTGAAGGCAGTTTTTCCATACTGTTTGACAGTCCTGATACATTTAGAGAAAGCCTTGGATTTTACAGAGAAACGAGTTTTAAAAGTACATAAGAAAAAGCAAAAGTCAACGCCTGTTTCCAGTTTCCTCTTAAAGTATTAATGGCATCTGAACACATACGCTATATGATTACAAAGAGGGCGGAAAATTCATATTTAAGCCTTTTTCGCCCCTGCTTTATTCTTAGGGTAACAGCAAATTTGTGTAAAAAATACTGGAGAAAAAAATCAAATTACGCTTGACTTTTCCGAAACCTGAAGGCTTGCCGTAAACACCCCGTTTTTTTCTTTTCTTTTTCCAAAAGTATAGTCGATGCGCCCCAGGTTTACACCGGCCCAGCCAACCTGGTTTACCAGTACCTTCTCTCCTGCAGGGTTTTCGACCACCGTGGGCTCATCCAGAAAGGTATGGGTGTGCCCGCCAATAATTAAATCAATTCCTCCCACCTGCCGGGCCAGCTTAAGGTCCGATATTTTTTCAGATTCATAGGCATACCCCAGGTGAGAAAGACAAATAATGAGGTTACAGGACTGGGCCCGCAGCTCCTGCACCATTTCGCGTGCCACGGCCACCGGGTCGAGATAACGGGTATTGCCGTACATTTTTTCATTTACCAGCCCTTGTAGCTGAATGCCAAGGCCAAACACCCCAACCCGCAGTCCTCCTTTTTCAAAAACTTTGAATGGATTAAACGCACCTTCAAGTAAAGTGTTTGAAAAATCGTAATTAGAAATAACAAACGGAAAACCGGCATGCGGCAGTTGTTTTTTCAATCCTACCAGCCCATTATCAAAGTCGTGGTTTCCAAGCGTCGCCGCATCGTATTTCATTTTGGTCATAAGCTTATACTCAAGCTCCCCGCCATAAAAATTGAAATAAGGAGTACCCTGGAAAATATCGCCGGCATCGAGCAAAAGCACCTGTCCTTCCTCCTTCCTGATTTGCTCCACCAGGCTCGCCCGCCGGGCCATTCCGCCCAAACCGGCAAGGCTGGTACCATCCTGCGGGAAGGGCTCTATGCGGCTATGCATATCGTTGGTATGCAAAATAGTTAGTTTATAGCGCCGGGCAGCTTCGGCCCCGGCAGGCAGCAGGCTTCCCATGCCTGTAAGCCCCATCAGGGCACCTCCCGCACCGAGTTTTTTCAAAAAATCCCTCCGGTCGTTTTTAACGCGTATATCCATTTCCTGCTTATTTTTTTATCTGTATTCTTCCCTCTACCTGCGCTTCAACCGGACGCCCGGCGGCGGTTTCTTCTTCTACTTTTTCAACAATAATATCGCGCAGCTTTACATCCAGCTTTTGCACTACCTTTGCTTCTTTCAAAAAACGCATATTATCGCCTCCATTGGCCAGGTAATCCGACACTGCCAGGGTGTAAGTGCGCTCCGGATCCAGGGTGTGCCCGTTAATTTCAATATGAAAGGGCTCATCGTTGGCCACCAGCAGTTTGCTGTTCGAAATAGCTATATTTTTATTGGCAGCTGCATAAGCAAAGAGCTCCCGGGTTTGAGCAGAGCTTAGCTCCAGAATCCAAACCATGTTTTCGAATGGCATCAGCTCAAAAATATCGCTTAAGCGGATAGGGCCTTGCGCAATGGGCACCCGTAACCCACCAATAGTAATCGCCCCCATATCGACATCTATACCCGCGTACTGGCTGGCCTTCTCCTGGGTTAGGTCAGCCACAAAATTTCCTAAGGCCGACTCTACCGGACCTTTATTTAACTCATAACGGGCCTGGCCCAACACCCTGTTAATTTCGGCTTCGAGTTTTACTTTGTAAGGGGCTATCATGGCAAGTGCTTCCGGATCGGGAACAACAAGCGAATCGACCTGCACGGCACTGTCTTCCCCTACGCTGGCGTGCATCATTCCTGCAGGTTTGCAGGCTGCAACGGACATGAACAACGCAAGGACCAGCAGTTGCAGATACTTTCTACTAAGCTTAAACATGGTATATTATCTGATAATCAACGAACTACATCTAAATCTTCCGAAGAAACACTTTGTTGAAAAAGACAATTTAGTCTGGAAGGTTTAAAAACAAACGCAAATTAAATTAACTTTACTTTAAAATCAGAATCTTTTTTATGCAAGAGCCCCAAGCAATGTTTTCCAACTTTCATGCCGTAAGCAAAAAAGACTGGCTTGCCAGGCTACAACAGGACCTTAAAGATAAACCATATACCAGCCTGCTGTGGAATACCTACGAAGGCTTTTCGCTGGAACCTTATTATACCCGTGCCGAGCTGCATAACATCGACTACCTTAGCGAACTGCACAACAGCCAGCTTGCCCCGCCCAGCAGTGGTTCCGGCAGCCCCAGGCAATGGGTAAATAACCAGTATATTAAAGTTAAAAATGAGAAAGAAGCCAACCGCATTGCCCTGGAGGCACTTAACAACGGGGCCGATGGTATTTACTTTGATGTTTCGAAAATACAGGGCGTAAAGCTTGACCAGCTGTTAAAAGATATTCAGCTAAATTATTGCTCGGTTTCGTTCTTAGCTGGCAACGAAGCAGAAAATCTCCTGAGTAGCTATTTAGCCTATGCCAAAGAAAGTGGCGTGCAAACCGAGGACCTGCAGGGCATTTTTAACTTCGATCCTGTAGGTGAAATTGCCGAAAGCGGCCTTGTGGACAGCGATCATTTCAAATCCTTTTCGGCCATTTCTGAAAAGACGGGGAGGCTGCAAAACTTTTACGGCATTACCGTAAATACGACTACACTGCATGATGCAGGCGCAAGCGCTGTACAGGAAATTGCCTTTGGCCTGAATATAGCCGTTGCCTACCTGCATCATCTCACAGATTCTGGTATGTCGGCAGCCGATGCGGTTAAAAATATTTGTGCGTCAATTCCGGTGGGCACCAGTTATTTTATGGAGCTGGCTAAGCTACGTGCTTTCCGCTGGTTGTTTTCCAGGGTGGCCCAAAGTTATGGCCTGAGCGGGTACAAGCCTGGCGATTTGTATATCCATGCACGGGCCGACCTGTGGTCAAGCAGCCTGCTCGATTCGCACACCAATATGCTGCGCCTTACCACCCAGGCCATGAGCGCCATTCTGGGCGGCTGCAATGCCTTAACCATTCCGGCTTATAACCAATACTTTACAGATTCTAATGGTTTCTCAAGGCGCATTAGCCGAAATATAAGCACCATTCTAAAGGAGGAAGCTTATTTTGACAAAGTGGCCGATGCCGCCGCAGGTTCTTATTACATCGAAACCATTACCGATAAACTTATTCACGCCGCCTGGGATCTTTTTCTGCAGGTAGAGGAAAAGGGAGGCTTTTCCCGTGCCTTTGAAAAAGGGTTTATCCAGGAAGAAGTACGCAGAGTGCGGCAGCAAAAATTACAGGACATTAACCTGCGCCGACAAAAACTGGTAGGGGTAAATGCGTATGCGCAGCCGGAAGAAAAGTTAAACAAAGGCACTTCTACCTCCCTGCCTGAGCACGAAAAGTTGCTGTCGCCCCAACGCCGTGGCGCTGCTTACGAGAAACTCCGCCAGCGAACCAAAGCTTATATAGCGGCGGGCAATGCCCGCCCGCAGGCACTGCTGCTGCAATTTGGCGATGCCACCATGCGCAGGGCACGGGCCGCTTTTGCCGCCGATTTCCTGGCTTGCGCCGGCTTTGTTTCTACCGAAGCACAGGCGGAGCCTCAGTCCTCGCAGCTACATGCCCTGCTGCAGCAGGAAGGAATAAGCATGATTGTTCTCTGTGCCTCCGATGCCGATTACATCAACGAAGTTGCTGAACTGGCCGATTATATCCGCAAGTTTCAGCCGGGACTCCTGCTGGTGGCCGGTCGGCCAAATGCCCTGCAAGAAGTTAAGAATGCTGCCATCGATGGGTTTATCCACCTCAAGTCAGATGCACTGGATATACTGACTGAAATTCAGGATAAGCTTTTTGAAGTACATTAAGCGAAGGTAGAAAATGGAAATTTTCTACCCGGTTACTGTGGCTGGTGTCTGCTAAACACCATTTCAGCATCAGCCATTAAGCACTAAAAACCCACAACCAGCAACAAGATATGAAACCCGACTTTTCAAAAATAAATATAAAATCCGACGCTAAAGACTTTAAAGCTGACAGCAGGCAGGAGACGGAGACATTCTCTACAGGCGCTGCCCCTGATGCCGCAGCAAAAGAGTGGTCGGCACCGGAAAAAATAAAAATTAAGCCGGCCTATACGAAGGATGACCTGCTGAAACTGGAGCATCTTGATTTTTCGGCCGGCCTCCCTCCTTACCTGCGCGGCCCCTACAGCACCATGTATGTGACCCGCCCCTGGACCATCCGCCAGTATGCGGGTTTTTCCACTGCCGAAGAATCCAATGCTTTTTACCGCCGAAACCTGGCTGCCGGACAAAAAGGCCTTTCCGTGGCTTTTGACCTGGCCACCCACCGCGGCTACGACAGCGACCACCCGCGCGTAGTAGGCGATGTGGGCAAAGCCGGTGTGGCCATCGATTCGGTGCTGGACATGAAAATCCTTTTCGACCAGATTCCGCTGGACAAAATGTCGGTGAGCATGACCATGAACGGGGCGGTTATTCCCATTATGGCCTTTTATATTGTGGCGGCCGAAGAGCAGGGCGTTAAGCCGGAGCAGCTGAGCGGCACCATCCAGAACGACATTCTGAAGGAGTTTATGGTGCGGAACACCTACATTTATCCGCCGGAGCCCTGCATGCGCATTATTGCCGATATTTTTGCGTATACCTCTAACCACATGCCCCGCTTCAACTCTATCTCCATTAGCGGCTACCATATGCAGGAAGCCGGTGCCACCGCCGATATTGAACTGGCCTATACCCTGGCCGACGGCCTGGAATACCTGCGCACCGGTATTAAAGCCGGCATTGACGGTCGATAATTTTGCGCCCCGCCTGAGCTTTTTCTGGGCCATTGGCATGAACCACTTTATGGAAATTGCCAAAATGCGGGCCGGCCGTATGCTGTGGGCCAAAACTGGTAAAGCAGTTCGACCCAGAAAACCCGAAGTCGCATGGCGCTGCGTACCCACTGCCAAACCAGCGGCTGGAGCCTTACCGAGCAGGATCCTTTTAACAACGTTACCCGCACCTGTGTAGAGGCCATGGCCGCCGTACTTGGCGGCATACCCAGTCGCTGCACACCAATGCCCTGGACGAAGCCATTGCCCTGCCCACCGACTTCTCTGCCCGTATTGCCCGAAATACCCAGCTCTACATCCAGGACGAAACCGATATTACCAGGGCAATTGATCCCTGGGCCGGCTCCTATTATGTGGAAAGCCTCACCCATGAGCTGGCCGAAAAAGCCTGGAAGCTGATTGAAGAAGTCGAAGAACTGGGCGGCATGGCCAAAGCCATAGAAACCGGTCTGCCCAAAATGCGCATTGAAGAAGCTGCCGCCCGCAAGCAGGCCCGCATCGATGCCGGCCGCGATATTATTGTGGGCGTGAACCAGCTACCAGGTAGAAGAGGACATGGAAATTGAACTGCTGGAGGTAGATAATACCGCGGTACTTAAGTCGCAGATGGACGCCTGGCAAAACTCGAAGGAGCGTAAGCCCGAAGCGGTAGAAGAAAGCCCTTGATGCCCTTACCGGCTGTGCCGCCAACAGGCGAAGGCAATTTGCTGGCCCTGGCCGTGGATGCCGCCCGCGAACGGGCTACTTTAGGCGAAATATCTGATGCCATGGAAAAAGCCTTTGGCCGCCACACAGCTACCATCCGCTCCATTTCGCGGCGTGTACAGCAGCGAGGCCAAAGACGACGAGAACTTTAAAGAAGCCAAAGCGCCTGGCCGAAGAGTTTGCCGAGCTAGAAGGCCGCCGCCCGCGGATTATGATTGCCAAAATGGGACAGGATGGCCACGACCGGGGCGCCAAAGTGATTGCCACCTCCTTTGCCGATCTGGGCTTCGATGTGGATATTGGCCCCCTCTTCCAGACCCCCGAAGAAGTAGCCCAGCAGGCCGCCGAAAACGATGTGCACTTTATTGGTGCCAGCTCACTGGCAGCAGGCCACAAAACCCTGGTTCCGCAGCTGATCGAAGCACTGCGAAAAATAGGCCGCGAAGATATCATGGTAATTGCCGGTGGCGTAATTCCGGCCCGCGATTATGACTTCCTGTACAAGGCAGGCGTTGGCGGGGTATTTGGCCCGGGCACCATTATTTCAGTAGCCGCCCAAAACATCCTGAAAAAACTAATTGAGGAATATTCAGAAGAACAGTAAAACCCAGAAAGGAGCCTGCAAACCTGCCGGCTCCTTTTTTTTAGCCCGACAGCCTCCCGGAGAGAACTGTTCCCCTACCTTTCTCCACTTCATTGGTCTTTTTTTATTTATTAGTTTTAGTTCTTAGATACCCTGCCGAACATTTCCGATCCTATTGCTTCAGGACACCACTTATAGCCCAAGTTTCTTTACTCATGCACGTTATAAGGAGGCTTCCAGCCTTTGAGCACCCCCGGCCGGAAACCTGCCGGAAACCTGCTTATATTTATCCGGAGTCTAAGCGACCCGGGGGGCCCACGCACTATCCTTCAAAGTAGTTAATGCAGCCTTTACCGGCTGCACTTAGCAATAATGCCTGGTAGCATGGTTCATCCACATTAATCATGGACTTTATCTCTAAACGGCTAAAACATTTCTCTACTTTTTGTATTTATGAACGGAAAGGAGAGAAAGCAGGTTAAAGGCTTTAACCTGTCACACTGCTGCTTTACTGGTATACCAATAAAACTGCCTGAACATATAAAAGCCTGGATAGTTATTTTTTTATAAAAGCATCCGCCTGCCTCATTTTCATTTTTTTTCTGCTAATTAATTTTTTATATTGATTAATTATGCCATTAAAAAGAGGACCGCAGATGCCCCCACTTACTTCTAAAAACATGAAATTTAAACTTCTGCAGATACGCCTCCTCTTTTTATTCATTCTGGTAAGCACGGGCATCAGCAGCCACGGACAAACCCTTTTATACGATATTTACAAAGGAGACGACAGGATAGGCGGCATTACCGTAGAAAAAGTAACAACTGCCGACAAGGTGCATTATGAAGCAAACTCCACTGCCCGCTTCAGAACCCTCTGGATGAATGACCTTAGCACCAGTACAGCAGCAGAGTTTGTTAACAATGAACTGAGTTACTCCATGTCTAAAATCATTCTGAACGATAAAATAAGGGAGCACAGCATTACAAAAAAAGATGGTGGCTTTTATAGATATTTTAAACACCCAAAAGAGCGCTACCAGAAAAAAGAAGCTCCCTATCGCTTAAGCACAGTTACCTTGTATTATTCAGAGCCCAGCGGTGTAAAACAGATATTTTCAGAAAATTACCAGCAGCTGTGTGACTTAAAAGTTATTGGGGACAATGCCTATGAGCTGGCTTTGCCCGATGGCAAGGTAAACCAGTATTTTTATAAAGACGGCGCCCTGGTGGAGGTAAAGGTTATCAGAACCTTTGTTGACCTGTCGTTTCGCCTAAAGAGCCGGGGGTAAAGGCAAATGTTCTGCTGCCGGCCCTCTTCCTCTCCCCTTCCCCCCCTTCCAAACAGGCAGAAAAAGGCTTCCTCCCTGTGTACCAAAGAAATAATTCTGGGGCATAAACCTGCATTTTACTCCATAAGACACTGCTGGAGTAAGGGATAGGCGCTCTATTAACCAGGCGCTAATACCTGTTACGGCTAAAAGCTAACCGCTTTTCCTTTTACAAAAAAAGGCAGTAAACAAGAGCAACATTGGTACGCGATAAAAAAATTAAAATGGTCTATTTAAAAAATTAAGGTAGTGGCTTAGTCATCTTTTTTGGCACCACAAATTACGTTACAGGCCTAAGGGCCTTAGAACAAAATCAATGGTATACCTTTGGTTTGCCCTCTGTGGGTATACTTTTTACTTTCTTTTAACATCCGCATTAAAGAGTAATTTTTCTTTTCTTTGCCGCCTGCTACAGGCGGTTTCTCTCCCTACTCTTCAAAACCTTTTGCCCCTTTAATTAATTTATAGGTAAACCGTATTTTAACTTTTTTAGATGCAGGAAGCAAAAACAGCACAGAATAGCCGGTTTAAGAGTTTCCTGATAAACCTGGCCAACATATTCAGGTACATGGCCCGGGTATTCAGGAAGTCGCTGGCGCCGCCGTACGAAACCAAAGAAATACTAAAGCAGTGCTACGAGGTTGGCGTAAAAACCTTTTTGCTCGTAGGCTTTACCTCCTTTATTGCAGGTATTGTTTTTACCCGCCAGTCGCGCCCCTCCCTTCTGGAGTTTGGGGCCGAATCCTGGCTGCCGTCATTGGTGTCTATTGCCATTGTACGCTCGCTGGGTCCTTTAATTACGGCTCTTATTTGTGCAGGTAAAGTGGGTTCAAACATTGGAGCAGAGCTAGGTTCCATGAATGTAAGCGAGCAAATCGATGCCATGGAAGTTTCGGGCACCGATCCCTTTCGTTACCTTGTGGTATCGCGGGTGGTCGCCTCCTCCTTAATGGTGCCGCTGCTGGTAATTTATTCCGATGTAATAGCCCTTTTTGGCTCCTTTCTGGCTACTGCCTTTTTCAGCCAGACCAATTTTAGCCTTTTTCTATTCCAGGTTTTCGATTCCATTACCTTTCTCGATGTATTCTCTTCTGTAATGAAGGGCTTTCTGTATGGCCTGGCCATTGGATTGGTAAGCTGTTACTGCGGCTATTTTTCCGGCAGAGGTACGGTTGGAGTAGGCCGGGCGGCAAACCGGGCAGTTGTTACCTCGCTGTTCATGGTCTTTATCCTCGACCTTATTACACTACAGTTTATTCAATTATTTCGCTAAAACTTGGAAAGAACAACTCAAAATAGCACCCACTCTACTGGCCGGAATGCACAAACAGAAGCGGTAATTCGTATTCGTAACCTGTACAAGGCATTTGAGGAGGCTGAAATTCTCAAAGGCGTGAGTATGGACCTACACCGGGGCGAAAACCTGGTGGTACTGGGGCGTTCAGGCACCGGAAAATCGGTTCTTATTAAATGCATTGCAGGCTTAATTACCCCCGACAGCGGCGCCATTGAAGTGCTGAGCCGCGATGTGGTGCGCCTTAAAAAAGAAGAACTCAATGCCCTGCGCCGGAAAGTTGGCTTTTCATTCCAGGGAAGCGCCCTTTACGACTCCATGACGGTACGTGAAAACCTGGAGTTTCCACTCAAGCGAAACCTGAAAATTTTCGACAAAAAGATACTGAATGAAAAAGTAGAAAACGCGCTGGAAGAAGTAGGGCTGGAACAATCGATAGAGCAGTATCCTGCTGACCTTTCCGGCGGACAGAAAAAGCGGATTGGTGTTGCCCGCACCCTTATTCTGAACCCGGAAATTATGCTGTACGATGAGCCCACGGCCGGGCTGGACCCGATTACTTCCGAAGAAATTAACCAGCTGATTAACGATGTGCAAAAACGACATAACACCTCCTCCATAATTATTACGCACGACCTTACCTGCGCCCGGGAAATTGCCGACCGCGTAATGTTTTTGTACGGAGGTCAAAACCATTTTGAAGGCACCTTTGAAGAATTATCCCAAACCAAAGATCCAATCTTAAGAACATTCCTGGACTATTATAATATATAAACTGATGAGCGAGAAAAGTGACCGTAAAAATGCCAAACTAGGCTTCTTTGTATTAATGGGCCTGGTTCTGTTTCTGGTAGCAGTATTTTTTATTGGCAGCGAAAAGAATATGTTTAGCTCCACTTTTGAGTTAAGTACAAGCTTTAAAGATGTAAACGGCCTGCAAAAAGGCAATAACGTTTGGCTTTCCGGAGTAAAAATTGGCACCGTACGCCGCGTAGAAATTGTAAATGATTCTATGGTAGGCGTTACTATGCGGATAAAAGAAGAAAACCGGCCATTTATCAGTAAAGATGCCACTGCTTTTATTGGTTCTGATGGCTTGGTAGGCAATGTAATTGTAATTATTGAGCCAGGTAAAATGCGGAGTCCGGTAGAAGAAGATGGCTTTATTGCCTCAGGCAGTAAAACAAGCACCCAGGATATATTAAACACCCTTGAAAGGACCGGCCAGAACGTACTTTCCGTTACGGAAGATTTACAGGCCATTGCGCAGCAAATAAATTCGGGAGAAGGCACGCTGGGCAAGCTCATCTCCAGCCCCGAACTGGCAAATAATATTGAACAAACGGTGGCAAGCCTGGAAACAACCGGCCAGCGCACCGCCAGGGTAACAGGCGAATTAAACCAGATGGTAAACAAACTACGCAACAACGAAGATGGACCGGTATACACGCTCCTAAACGACACCACTTTTTCCAGGACTTACGATTCCTTACTTAGCAACGTACGGGTAACCACCAACAATGCCGCCGAAATATCAAATGAGCTGGAGCGGCTCAGCGAAAAGCTAAACAACAACCAGAACACCATCGATGTACTCCTGGCCGACACCACCTTTGCCCGCGATTTACAAAGAACCCTCAATAATGCAGCAGAAGGAACCGAAAACATAAATGAAAGCGTAGAAGCCCTGCAGCGTCACTGGCTCTTTGGAGGCGTTTTCCGGAAGAAAAAGAAAAAGGATTAGTCTGAAGCCTGAAACAAGCATTTAATAAAATTAACAGACAATACCATGAAAATACTGCTAAACAGCAGTACCAAAGCACATTTACCTGCTTTTAAAAATAGCCTATTGTCTTTCTCCTGCTTCCAAATTCAAAAACTTATCTTCTCCCCTGCCGGGAATTCATAAAAACCCTTACCTTTGTAGCAACTGGTTCTGCACTCAGGCATTCCGCCTGTGCCGGATTAAAAGGGAATCTTGTGAAGAACAAGAGCTGTCCCCGCAACTGTAAGCGCGATTTACTTGCAGCCACAGCCACATTGCCACTGTACCGTTTTGGTATGGGAAGGCGGCCAAGCAAGCGCGCAAGCCAGGAGACCTGCCAGGAGTTTTCGTATTCATCGCTTTCGGGAGAAAGGCGGAAGAACCAAAACCAATGTACAGACAATTTTTACTGTTACTTTCAGGCCTCTTAGGTCTGCAACCGCTGTTATTTGCCAATAACCTGCACATAAGTGCGCCGAAGGTAAACGGGCAGCACTTAAGCTTTACCATTGCCTGGGAAAACAGCTGGAATTATACCGATTCCATTGCTCCCTTTAACCACGATGCTGTTTGGCTATTTGCCAAAGCCCGCAGTTCGGCCGAAACAGACTGGTTTCACCTTCCACTAAAGGGCACTTCTTATACCAGCGGAGACGCTCCTTCTTTAACCACAAAGGTTGCCGCCGATGGCAAAGGCGCTTTTATTTCCCTTTCCAGTCGCGGTGCCTATAAAAGTCTGGGCCAGCGCATGGAACTGGAGGCCGATACCAGCCTGGATTTAAGCAGCCTCGATATTCGCTTATTTGGCATTGAAATGGTGTACGTACCGGAAGGAGCCTTTTACGCCGGAGATGCCGCCAGTAAGTACAGCTTTATCGATACCCGCAACCAGGAACCTTACCTGCTTACCAGCGAAAAAGAAGCAATTCAATTACTTGGCAGTCTTGAAAGCAATATTCCTGCAGGAGCAATCCCTGTCAGTTTCCCAAAAGGCTTTGCCGCCTTCTACTGCATGAAGTACGAAATAAGCCAGCAGCAATTTACCGATTTCCTCAACAGCCTGAATGTTTCCCAACAGGCAGACCAGCTCGCAGTACCTCCTACTTCTCCGGCAGGCACTTTTGCCCTGGCTCCCTACGAACAAAGCCGCAATGGCATTGCCATTGTTTACCCGGCCCTGCAAAATAAACCGGCGGTTTTAGCCTGCAACGCAAATAATAACACCATTTTCAACGAAGAATACGATGCCCAAACCCGCGCCTGCAATTACCTGAACTGGGAGAATATAAGCGCTTACCTCGATTGGGCCGCACTGCGCCCTTTAACTGAATTAGAGTTTGAGAAGGTGAACCGCGGACCGGCAGAACCATTGAAAAAGGAATTTGCCTGGGGTAGCCAAAGTGCGGCAAACGGAAATACAGTAATCGATAATGGCAGTCCGGAAGAGAAAGTAGCAGAAACTGCCGAAGCACCTTTTGGCCTGGCCAACTTTGGCGAAGGCTACCAGGCCGATTACTTACAAGGGCCTCTCCGCAGTGGTTTTGCGGCCACTGCAACCACCAGCAGGATAGAATCCGGGAGCAGCTATTATGGAGTAAAAGATATGAGTGGCAATGTTTGGGAAGCCTGCGTGGCCACCAATGAGGCAGGTCTCCACTTTACCGGTAGCTCCGGCGACGGACTTTTAAGTACCCGGGGACTGGCCAATGAGCCCGGCTGGCCCGGAAAAGAAGGTAGCGGCCACCGCGGTGGCGCCTGGAACAGCCTTGTTAAAAACGACCTTTCTTATGAGTTTCGCGACCTGGCCACCTCCGACCGTTACTATGCCTTTTTAGCCGTAAATCGCCGCAACACCACCGGTGGCAGAGGCGCACGAACCGAATAAAACCGCAGCTATGAATTACCGATTTATACTTCCCTGCATCCTTATTTTTTTATGCAGCAGCCGCCTGGCCACTGCCCAACAAAACCGTGCTTATAACGGAGGCAGCGGCGATGGCTATTCTATGGCCGAAATTCAGGTGCATACCAGCCCTACCGGTTTGGAGGATGCCCTGGAGCAGGCGGTAAAGCTTTATCCGAATCCTCTTCAGGAAGGAAAAGCATTATGGCTGGAGGCTGCGGCTTCCTCCCAAATTCGCCAGATAACGCTCCTCGATTTATCGGGCAAGCTTCTGTTCGAGAACCAGGCTCCTAAGCAGGAACAAACGTTAAAGCTCAAGCTTCCAACAGAAAAACTACCGGCAGGAATATACCTGCTTCGGCTCAGCAGCCCGAAAGCCAGTATTTCAAAAAAGATAGTGCTCCTGTAAGTTGAAAAAGCTTTCTCTGACATATTGCCTTTTGCTATGCTGCCTGCTTCCGCTGCCAGTTTTCTGCCAGAAAGCAGCTGCCCCTGTGCAGGATTCTATTGCATTCGATACTCCTCTGCTCCTGCAGGAGGTACGGGTGGAAGCCCTGCGACTAAAGAGCCGCTCCGGTTTTGAGCGGGAAAGGGTCGACTCTGTTAGCATTCAACGCTATGCCAACACCAACCTGGGGCAGCTACTGCAGGAACAAAGCGGCCTCTTTATTCGCTCCTATGGAGTAAGCGGTCAGGCGACTCCTTCCATTCGGGGAACAGGTGCCAGCCATACACAGGTTTACTGGAACGGCCTTCTGCTCAACTCCCCTACCCTTGGGCAAACGGATCTTAGCACATTGCCGGTAGCCCTGAGCGACGAAATTGCTATTGACTATGGCGGCGCAAGCCTGCTCGAAGGCAGCGGCAGCCTGGGGGGCAGCATTTCACTATCCACCCACAGCAAAGAAAACCAGCTGCGGCTCCACACTTCTGCCAACAGCATTAACAACCTGGGCGGCAGCCTCCTGTATGCCTATGGGTCGAACCGATTTCGCGGCTCTACCAAAGTAGTATGGCAGGAAGATAACAATCGGTTTACCTATACAGGAATTTCCGGCGAAAAGAAAACCATGGAACATGCTTTCCACCGGAGTCGCAGCTTTATGCAGGAGCTTAGCTACCGCCTGGCCCCTTCGCAGCAACTGCGCTTCGCCAGCTGGTACCAGCACGACCTGCGGGAGCTTCAGCCATCCCTGCTCGTGAACCTCTACGACGAACAATTGAAAGAAGCCTCCTGGCGCAACAGCCTGCAGTACGAAATTAAAAAGCCGCAGTACAATTTCAGCTTCCTGAATGGCTGGTCTTACAACCTGCTGCCTCAGACCGAACGCTTTGGCGAGGAAGCTCCGGAAAGTACCCATTCGGCCACCTACCAGGCCAAAGCCCGCTATTACCGCAAAATAACTCCAAATACCTACCTGCGCGGAGGGCTCGATTATTTGCACAGCCAGGCAGAAGCAGCAGCCTTCAATGGCACAAAAACACAGAACCGCATAGGACTGCTGCTGGCTGCAGAAACCAGTTTCTGGAATGGTTTCAGTTTAGATGCCCTGCTCCGGCACGAGTGGGTGCCGGATTTAGATGCTGCTAAACTGCTCCCTTCCCTCGCCCTTCAGTACCAGCTCAATACCGACTGGAGCTTTGCCCTTAACGGCAGCTATAATTACCGTGTGCTCTCTCTCAACGAGCAATACTGGGCCAGCTACAGCCGCCGGAAGCTACAGCCCGAAGAAAGCCGTAACCTGGAGTTGCTCCTGCAGCAAGGCCATAAAGGAGAGCAATTGGCTTTTCAGCAGTCGCTTAGCCTGTTCAGCTACTGGGTAGAAAACTGGATTATCTGGGTACCGGGCTTGCCCAGCTGGAAGCCAGAAAATGCAAGGGAAGTTTACAACCGTGGGCTCGACTATTCATTCCGCCTGAATGCCGCCCCGAATAAAAACAGCAACTGGCAGCTAAAAGGAGGCTACACCTTTACCATGGCCACCAACCAGCAGCCCTTCCGCGGTAACCGCGATGCTATTGGCAGGCAGCTTATTTTTACTCCCCGCCATAAAGGGAGCCTGCAGGCCATGTTTCGCTATAAAAGCTGGGACCTCACGCTGGCTGAAGTCTATACCGGCATGCGCCTTAGCCGTTCCGATGCTTCGGAATACCTGCCACACTACCTGCTTACGAATCTGGGTTTGGGCCACCAGTTCAACTGGAAGAACAAGCTGCTAAGTACCCGCCTGGGCGTACAAAACCTGTTTAATTATCACTATCAGCTTATCCCCTTCTACGCCATGCCCGGCCGTGTATGGGAGCTGAGCATCCGATACCAGCTGGCCTTATGAAAAAGCTTATCCTTATCTATAGCTTCCTTTGCCTGCTCCTGGCCTGCAATGAGCCCGAAGAGGCATTCCCTCGCCGCGAGGAGACCATTAACCCTTTTTGGGGAAGCAGCCACGGCGTTTTTGTATTGAACGAAGGCAACTTTGGCTGGGGCTATGGAGTCGTTGATTATATTGATTTGGAGACCAAAGAAGTGGTGAGCCACATTTACGAAGGGGCGAATGGAGCGCTGCTTGGGAATGTACTGCAGTCCGGTACCTATTTCATGGGCGCCTATTACCTGGTTGTCAATAATTCACAAAAGGTAGTGGCCGTAAACCCACAGGATTTTAGCGAGCTGGGCAGCATTACAAACCTTCCCTCCCCGCGCTACTTCCTGGGTATCAGCGAAGAAAAAGCCTATATCAGCGATTTATATGCCGAGGCGATTCACATCGTAAACCCTTCTACTTTTGAAAAAACAGGAGAAATAACAGTCCCCGGCTGGGCCGAGCAAATGATTCTGGCTGGCAACATTGCCATTGCTGCCTCGCCGGAAACAAATGAGCTCCTTCTAATAAATACCGGCACCGATACCATTGTAAAAACCATCTCGCTGGCCGGCCCACCCAACAGCCTGCAGCTCGATAAAAACAACCTCCTGTGGGTACTTACCGGCGCCACCCACCACCAGCAGGCCGCGTTGTACCGCTTTAATTTTGAAAATCTTTCAGCACCTGAGACCTGGCACTTCGAATCTTCTGATAGCTGGCCGGTAAAGCTGCGCCTGAACCCTGCCAAAGACACCCTCTATTACCTGCACGAAGGGGTGTACCAGATGGGTATTGAAGCAAAAGAATTGCCTGCACAACCCATTATTAAAGAAACAACAGCGACTCTTTACTACGGCATGGATATTTCCCCGGAGGGCCACATCTGGCTGGCCGATGCGCTGGACTATGTGCAAAGCGGCTGGGCGCGCCAGTACAGCAGCCAGGGCGTAGCCATCGATTCCTTCCGCGTAGGCGTAATACCAAACAGTTTTTTATTCACCAATCCATAAACCTATTTACTTTAATGAACAAGCTGAACAAACTTTTACGGTACCTGCTGGCCGGTTTTTTAGTTACCTTTACTGCCTGCGATGGCGAAGACCCAAGACCGATTTTTACTATCGATTTTGAAGACGTAAGCTTCCCTGCCGGCGCCGATGCTTATTATGGACAGGATAAGGAAGGAGAGGCAATGGGTACAAATGACTGGGGATATACAAAGTACTTTTCGATGGATACCAGCGGCATGGCTGCTTTTCCGCTCACTTATTTTGAAAACGAAGAAGGGAACAACTATTGGAGCGGAGTGGCCTTTTCTAAACAAACCGATAACAGCCTGGAAGAATTAGCAGGTCAGTTTGTTGCCATGCCCGGCCAAGGAGCCGATGGCACCCAAAACTATGCAGTAATGAATGGTGCCGACACAATTACTTTCGTAGAGGGGCCGCTGAATGTGCAAAGCATTCAGCTGAGTAATAATGCGTATGCTTATTATGCCATAAAAAATGGAAACCAGTTTGCTAAGAAGTTCGGTGGTGTGGACGGTACTGACCCAGACTTCTTTAAAGTTGTTGTTACCGGCTTAGATGAACAAGGCTCCGTTACCGGCAGTACAGAATTTTACCTGGCCGATTTCCGCTTCGAAGACAACAGCCAGGATTATATTGCAGATAGCTGGGAAACCCTTGACCTTAGCCCGCTGGGCAATGTAAAAAAGCTGGCTTTCTCCTACCAGTCGTCCGATGCCAGCGACTGGGGCATGAATACGCCTGCTTATGTAGCACTCGACAAGCTGGTGGCCCGGGGCCTTCCGCTGGAATAATTTATTTACAACAGGATTTTAACAGGGAGCTACCGCTAATAATCCGGTAGCTCCTTTTCACTTTCAATCAAATGAACAAAGAAATAATAGACAAGCGCATAAAAGCTGCGGAAACAAGGGTTTTTAAGGCGGTATTTCCCAACACCACCAACCATTACGACACCCTTTTTGGTGGTACGGCTCTGCAATGGATGGACGAAGTAGCCTTTATTGCGGCCACCCGCTTCAGCCGCCGCAAAATGGTCACCGTTTCCTCCGATAAGGTAGACTTTCAGGAGCCAATTCCGGGAGGCACCATTGTGGAACTTGTGGCCACAGTTACCCGGGTAGGCAACACCAGCATGGATGTGCAGGTAGATATTTATGTGGAGGAAATGTACTCTTACAGCCGGCACAAGGCCATTACCGGTAGCTTTACCATGGTTGCCGTAAACGATTTTAAAAAGCCGGTGAGCATCTTACCCACCAACGATTTCGATTAAGGCTATAAGACAAAACTTTCTGCCAGCTTAGGAAGCGGACAGCCTTACTTTATTATTCTTAACAAAGTCTTTTGGAAGCATACCGTACTTTTCTCTAAAACGACGGGTAAAATAGCCTACATTTTTATAGCCAACCTTATCGGCCACTTCGAGTATGCTAAATGCATCGCTCAGGAGCAATACCCTTGCATACTCCATTCTTTTTTTAATAAGAAACTGGTTAACTGTGGAGTCATACGCTTGTTTAAAGCCTCTTTTAAGCTTATTTTCGTTCATACCGACCCGTTTGGCCAGTTCCGGAATGGTAATGCTTTTGGCCAGATCCATGGTGAGAATTTCTTTGGCCAGTTCTATCTTTTGCAAATCCGATTTCCGGATAATCGCCCTTTTAACATTCGGGTTCTGGTCATCTTTATATTGCCTGATAGTTAAGGAAAAAAGCTCCAGGGCCTTGGATTCCAGGAAGGCCCGCCGCTCCAGGCCCTCAAAGCTATTGGTATGTACCTGGCTCACTACTTCGGCAATGGCCAGACTGTAATCGCCCTGGTACAGGAAAGGATCTTCTGCCTTATAGTCGCGCAGTACACTTGCCAAAGGGTCGGGAATGGAGTCCAGCTCACATTCTACATTCCCTATATATTGTTCGCGGTCAATTTCAAGCACCGACAGCACTACCCGGGTATCTGCCGGAAAATGCATGCACTGGTGGTGGTGGTCGGAGCTGGCAGAAATAAAGCTTCGCAGCGGTTCGACTTCGCAGCTGATTTCGTGCCCTTCGAACTGGTAGTTGAAAGTTCCTTCTTTGCAGAAGATTGCCTTTACCGGATACAGCGTTTTTAGCCTGTATTTTAGCGTTAAATCCTTTTTCAGCTTAAAGTCCAGCAAAAACAGTCCAAGTCCGTTCTGAAAATTAATGCCTTTGATACTACCTTTTCCCAGGCGAGATGGAAAAGAAACACTGGCCTCCTCACATTCAGTCTGGCACGCCAGGTTCAGGCTACTGCTGATGGTTTCGATAGTCTCAATGAGATTGCTGCTTGAGATATGGGTTTCCATTTTTGAATTGGCTTTGTAACATGTCTTTTTGAAAAGAAAAGCCCTGCTTAGTTTTGTTAAAAATTCAGATTTTAAGATTCAGAACCACCTGCCAGTGGGGCTACTGTTTAACAACTCCCGGCAAAAAAACGGTAAGGGTAGTTCCTTCTTCGCTGGAGGTAAAAAATGATATGTTTCCTCCATGGGCCTGGGTAATCAGTTTAGCCGTATATGTTCCAATGCCTAAGCCTTTGGCTTTTCCAAAGGTGGCAAACTTCTCAAAAAAGGTTGCCCGAATGGGTTCCGGAACAACACCTTCATTATAAATATCTGTTTGCAGACCTACTTTGTTTCGAATACAGAGCTGAACCTTTACCGTACTTTTGTCCGGAGCTGCCTCTATCGCATTCACTATCAGGTTATTAAGCATTACTTCAACAAAAAATGCATCGGCCGAAATCAGCAGCGTATCCTCTCCCGAACAGGGCCTGCTATTCAACGAGAGTGCCACTTCCACGTCCCGCTTACTGTAAGCAGGCTCGAGCGGAGTTAGAATAGCCCGTATCATAGCCATTACATCAAACTCCGATACCTCCAGCGCATAGGTATTCAGCTCCATTTTCTTAAACCCTGCCTTCATATCGAGCATCTGGAGCGACTTGTTTGCTTCCGACTTTAGCACATTAAGCCAGGTATCCAGCTTTTCTTTTTCGAAATTGGAAGATAGAAGCACATTACAAATGCCTAAGATATTGGCTACCGGCTTCCGCATATCATGCAGCAGCATATTTTCTGCAGCCTCCTCCACAAAGCGGTCATTGTGCATTTCTTCAGCCGTTTTGCGGAAATGCTGCTCCGACTCCTTGAGAGGTGTAATATCAATAAGGTAAGTTATTTTGTACGCCTTCTGCGGACCGTTACTCAACAAGGTGGCACTGGATAAAATAAACCGTTCCTCTCCCTGCTTGTTTCTTAAGGTTCCTTCGGCCTGCACCTCTGCTTTGCCTTTTATAAAAGCCTCGTGCAAACCTGTTTGGGATTTTTTGTGCCCCTCCGGAACCACCAGGGTAAAGTGCTGCCCAATTAGCTCTTCTTTATTGTATCCGCAAAGCAGGCAAAAACGCTTGTTCACCTGAACATAGTGGCCTGCTTTATCTGTAACACTTATGGCAATCGGAAACCCTTCAATATTTTCTATCCGGGTCGTTCCATTTTGTTCGAACAATTGCCTGATATCTTCCAGCACTTCGGTATTACGGGCTTTAGCTAATTCAGCTTGTTCTTTTTCGGGCAGGCTTGGATACATATAATCGCAAATAGCGTTTAACAATCACTACAATAGTATCGATAATAAGCCGGGGTATAATAGCACAATCGGGACTTTTATTATTCGTATGCGGAATATAAGCCTGCTGATTCTCAATTTTTTTCGCCCAAAAAAGCGATCAGGCAGGCTTCCTTTAAGGGTTCGGATAATCATTGCCCCTGCCCCTACGGAATATTATTATGCCGGTTTTACTTCCTTTTCTTTCGCCTGGAGCTAATCCAATTTATATTTCGACAAATAATAAGCTAAGCAAAAAAGGATTTTAGTGCTCATCGGAATCATTAATAATGTTAAAGCAGTCCGCCGGGGCGCCTGGCCGCCGCGGTTCTAATCTTTAATTTGGAGAAACAATAGGACGAAAAGGTCTGGCTTTAGTTTCTGTCAGTGGCCAAACTTTCACTTTTTTTTCTGATTTTTGCAAGCCAACCCTTATCACCACTTTATGAGTTTGAAGATCCGGGAAATACAGTATTTTTTCTTTAGCCAGTATTTCACCGATGCCATTCGGATAACGCTCGGGGTTTTACTACCGCCCTTAATCCTTGCCCAGTTCGGCGAGCTGGAAATTGGCCTGGCTATTGCCGTGGGCGCTTTTGGCACCAGCCTTACCGACAGCCCCGGACCACTTACTCATCGCCGAAACGGCATTTTCATCTGCTCCCTCATTATTGCCCTTGTCGCACTGGTTACGGAATTTGCCCGTATGAACGACTGGACACTTGGGCTGGAAATCCTCCTTTTCAGTTTTTTCTTTTCCATGTTCACGGTGTACGGCAACCGGGCAGCCTCTATCGGCACGGCGGCCCTACTTGTATTAGTGCTCATGATGAACCAGCACTTCGGCCCCGACCAGCCTGGCTCATCGGCACTCCTGGTGCTGGCCGGCGGCTTTTGGTACCTGCTCTTAAGCCTGGGCTTCTCCACCGTAATTCCTTACCGCCCTGCCCAGCAGGCTTTGGGTGAATGTATACACGAGGTGGCCCGTTTCCTGCGGGTAAAGGCCCGGTTTTACAGCACAGGCACCAATCTCGACGAGGACTTTCGCCAGCTGGTGGCCCAGCAGGTAGTGGTAAGCGAAAAGCAGGATGCTGTGCGCGAAATGCTTTTTAAAAGCAGGCAAATTGTAAAGGAATTTACCAATACCGGCCGCACCCTGGTGCTTACTTTTGTAGATGTGGTCGACCTCTACGAACAAATTACCGCCATTCATTACGACTATGCGTCCTTGCGGGAACGATTCGGTAAAAGTGGCCTCCTGGAAGAGGTAACCCGGCTGATTTTGCAAATAGCCGATGAGCTCGACGATATCGGCTTTGCCATACAGTCGGATGGGAAGTACCGCATGCGCCTAAATACAAGAGAACAGCTGGACCAGCTGAAAAATAAGATAGATGCCTATGAAGAAAATAATAGCACGGAAAGCAGTTTAATACTGAAGAAAATTCTGGTAAACCTCCGAAGCCTGGCCCAACGGCTGCACGACATTCAGCATAACTATAATACCAAAACCAGCCTGGCAGAGGTACCGCAAGGCCTGGAATATTCCCGCTTTGTGTCCAACCAGGACTTCTCTCTACAAATTCTTATTAACAACCTTAGCTTTAAATCCAGCATTTTCAAGCATGCTATTCGGGTAGCTGTAGCAGGCATTGCAGGCTTTGCCCTGGCCCGCGGCCTGGATTATGGCCACCATGGCTACTGGATAATACTAACTACCATTTTTATTCTGAAACCCGGCTTCAGCCTTACCAGGCAGCGCAACTACCAGCGCCTGGTTGGCACTCTTGCAGGCGGTTTTATAGGGGTGCTTATTTTGCTGTTTGTGCACGATATGCGGCTGCAATTTGCTTTTCTGCTGCTGGCCATGCTGGGCACCTACAGTTTCCTGCGCATCAACTATACGTTAATGGTGCTCTTCGTTACTCCCTTTGTATTAATTCTTTTTAACTTCCTGGGCACAGGCAGCCTGGCACTGGTGCAGGAACGGGTAGTAGATACGCTGTTGGGCTGTGCCATTGCCTTTGCCGCCAACTACCTGGTGTTTCCAAGCTGGGAGTCGAACCAGCTACAGCGCTTTATGCTCGACCTTACCCGTGCAAATACGGCTTACCTCGAAAAGCTCCTGGAAGGTTTATCGGGTAAGCACCCGGAGGTGCAGGATTATAAACTGGCCCGGAAGCAGGTTTATGTAAGCTCCGCAAACCTTTCGGCTGCCTTCCAGCGGATGACAACAGAGCCTAAAAAGCGGCAAAAAAGCAGTCGCGAAGTGTATGAATTTGTGGTGCTCAATCACCTGCTCTCGTCTTACATTGCCACGGTGGTTGCCACCATCGGAGAGGAGCCTCACAGGTCATTTCCATTTGGCTACACCAAACCTGTAAAGCGCTCTTTGGCTGCATTGCAGGAAAGTATGCTCCGCCTCAATCCAGCGCAAAGCCAGCCAAAGCAGGCGGCTTCTCGCAGCTCAACTAATACTGAAAGCACCCTGGGTAAAGAAGGGGCAGATGCTGAAACGACTCTCCTGAAAGAGCAGCTCGAATTTATTCAGAAGCTGAGCTTCGATATTTGCAAAACCACCGAAGCCATTACCCGCTAAATAAAAACATCCGCTGCTAAATAGCGCCGGATGTTTTTGTATGGTCCTAATGGGGTATTCAAAAAAGCGGTTCAGTCTTTTGCCCGCTGGTACTGGACCGGCCATTCCACATTGGCTCCCAGCACTTTGGCTGCTTCCAACGGAAAGTAGGGGTTTCTTAAAGCTTCCCTGCCTAGTAAAACAAGGTCGGCCTTCCCGGAAAACACAATGGCTTCCGCCAGCTTGGGCTCGGTAATTAAACCTACAGCAGCGGTAAGTATGCCAGTTTCCTTCCTGATGCGTTCGGCAAAGGGCACCTGGTAACCGGGCTCTACGGGTATTTGAGCGTTGGCCACATTTCCTCCCGACGAACAGTCTATCAGGTCAACACCCGTATCTTTCAGGGCAAGCGCCAAATCGAGCGAATCGTCCACCGTCCAGCCACCTTCCGTCCAGTCGGTGGCCGATATCCGCACAAAAAGCGGGTATTCTTCGGGCCAGACCGTTCGCACACTTTCAATTATTTCCTGCAACAGGCGTATGCGGTTTTCGAAAGAGCCACCATATTCATCGGTTCTTTTGTTGCTGACGGGCGAAAGAAATTCATGGATAAGGTAGCCGTGGGCAGCATGAATTTCTGCTACTTTAAAACCAGCTTCCAGGGCTCTTTGCACCGCTGTTTTAAAGTCGGCAATTACCTTTTTAATGCCCCTGCTGTCGAGTGCGGCTTGGCTCCGGCTCTCCTTCCCGGAAAGGAATTGGGCTGGGTGCCACTGTTTGCCAGCCTCCCTCATTAGAAGCAACTACTTTTCCGCCCGTCCAGGGGCTGCTGTGGCTTGCTTTTCTTCCTGCATGCGCCAGCTGTATGCCGGGCACGCTCCTTTGCTCCGCAATAAAACGGGTAATCCGTTGCAGGCCTTCCACATGCTCCGCTTTCCAGATGCCCAGGTCATCGGGGGTAATGCGGCCTTCCGGCGACACCGCCGTTGCCTCGCAAATTACCAGCCCGGCACCACCCACAGCCCTGCTGCCCAGGTGCACCAGGTGCCAGTTATTTGCAAATCCGTCTTTGCTGCTGTACATACACATGGGCGAAACAGCAATGCGGTTCTTAAATTCTATGCTCCTTATTTTTAGCGGATTAAAAAGTGCTGACATAAGTAAATAGACAGTATTAAGTAGTAAGTAATAAGACTAAGACTTGGGAGATAGCATTTTCTTGCTTTAATTCCAGCGTAAGTGCCTTTTTCATCCCTTCTTTTTTAAAAGGACGCTTAAAATAAAGGTATCCTATCCCTTAGTTCCATATTTGCTTTTTTAATTTTTAACAATTTTATTGTGCGGCGGCCTGTTCCTGCTTTTCAAGTTTATCTTTTAACACCTCCCAAACATTGTCGGCCAGTATTTTCTGCCCTTCGGCTGTTGGGTGGATGCCATCGCCCTGGTTTAGCTCAGGCTCTCCGGCCACATTTTCGAGCAGGAAAGGAATGAGGGAAATCTTTTTCTCGTCGGCTACCTGCGGGAATACCTGGCGAAAGGCCTCGCTGTATTCGGGGCCCATGCTGGGCGGAACCATCATACCGGCTAAAATGATTTTCACCTCCGGATAAGCCTTCCTTACCTTCTCAATCATTTCTTTGAGGTTCCTCTTTGTTTCTTCCGGGCTTACTCCGCGCAGGCCATCGTTCGCACCCAATTCCAGTACAAAAATATCGACTGGCTGCCGCTCCAGCACCCACTCTAAACGATTGGTACCAGCGGCCGTGGTTTCGCCGCTTAAGCCTGCATTTACCACCTTGTACTGCTCATAACCCAACGAATCCAGCCGCTCCTGTATAAGGCCGGGGAAAGCTTTGGAGGGATCGTCGAGCCCATAACCTGCCGTAAGGCTGTTTCCGAAAAAGAGAATTACTTTTTCGGCTTCATCTGCTGTCTCAGAGGCCGAGGCTGCTCCTGCAGTGGGAGTGTTGCCGCCAGCCTCCTCTTGCGGGGACATTTTCTGTACCTCCGTTACAACTAAACATTACAGCTGCACACAAGCTTAGAAATAGATTGTTTAAATTATGTTTCATACTTTATAAGTTTAGCCGTTAATTTATATGCTTTCGCAAAACACCAGCGAACACCTTCCGGAAGTCCGGATTTAGAGCAGGTGAGCCATGTGAAAGCCGGGATTAAATAAAGCCTGTACCCTGCATTACGCAGGATGCAATATACGGTTCAAAATAATATAATACCCATTCGTTAAGTAAGTCGGGGAAAACAGCAGTACAATGAATCCAATTCTAGAAATAAACAAACCTTAGCAAAACCTACCGCAGTGGAGACAAAGCTTTAACTGTACTGGAAAATATCCATTTTACGGTGAAAGAAGGCGATACCTGCTCCATCATCGGGCCATCGGGGAGCGGAAAAACAACCCTCCTGGGGCTGTGTGCCGGCCTTGACCGCGCCAGCACCGGCTCTGTGGTACTGAATGGCATTCCTCTGGATGACTTAAATGAAGATGAAAGGGCGGAGGTGCGCAACCAATATGTAGGGTTTATTTTTCAGAGCTTTAACCTGATGCCCACCCTTACCGCCCTCGAAAATGTAATGGTGCCCCTGGAGCTTCGGGGAGAAAAAAATGCAGCCAAGAGGGCAAAGGCCCTGCTGGAAAAAGTAGGTTTCGCCGACCGAAAAAACCACTACCCCACGCAACTTTCGGGTGGTGAGCAGCAACGGGTTTCCATTGCCCGCGCCTTTTCGAACCAGCCGAAAATCCTTTTTGCCGATGAGCCCACCGGAAATCTCGACGAGGAAACCGGCGCCCATATTGAGGAGCTGATTTTTGAGCTGAACCGCGAAACCGGCACAACCCTGGTACTAGTAACGCACGACCAGGAGCTGGCAGAAAAAACAGGCAGAATCATGCAGATAAAAGGCGGCAAGCTCGCTTACGACAGCCTGGCAGGAAAAGCAGAGGCTAGAGGTTAGCCGTTGGAAGTTGGAGGCTTGTAAATCTAATCTCCAACTTCCAACCTCCAGTTTCCCTGTAAGCACATCCACTAATCAGCACATCAATCCTATGAACTACTCCTGGCTCTTAAAAATGGCGTGGCGCGACAGCCGTAAAAACCGCAACCGCCTCTTTCTTTTCATGAGCAGCATTGTGCTGGGCATTGCCGCCCTGGTTGCCATCAATTCATTTGGCGAAAATATGCAGGATGAAATAAACGGGGAGGCAAAAAAGCTTTTGGGAGCCGATTTGGAAGTGGAAAGCAGCCAGCCTTTTACACCCGAAATTCTTCAGTTCTTCGATTCCCTGGAGGCAGAGCAATCGAAAGAAATAAGCTTTGCCTCCATGGTGCTATTTCCTAAAAACGGTGGCACCCGGCTGGTGCAGGTGCGGGCCCTGGAAGGAAATTATCCTTATTACGGCCAGATAGAAACCAGCCCGGCCAATGCTGGTCAGGCTTTCCGACAGGAAGAGGCCGCCATTGTAGACCAAACGCTCCTTTTACAATACAACGCCACCCCCGGCGACTCAATAAAAGTGGGCGCGCTTACTTTTCCTGTTCAGGCAAGCGTAACCAAGGTACCTGGCCAGGCAGGCATTGCCACTTCTGTTGCGCCGCCTGTATTTATTCCGCTGGAGCAGCTCGACCAAACAGGCCTGCTGCAAAAAGGCAGCCGCATTAATTATAAGCTCTACCTGAAATTTGATGATGACACCAGGCTGAGCAGCCTGTTTGAAAAAACCATTGAACCCCGGCTCGAAGAAGCTGAACTTCGCTACGATACCGTCGAAGAGCGAAAAAGAGAAATTGGCGATACGTATGAAGATCTGACCGGCTTCCTGAACCTCGTTGCCTTTGTGGCACTCCTGCTCGGTTGTATTGGCGTGGCCAGCTCGGTACATATTTACATCAGGGAAAAAGTTATTTCTGTCGCCATTTTGCGTTGCCTGGGCGGCAAAGGAAAGCAGGGCCTGGGTATTTACCTTATCCAGATTGCAGTTATCGGCTTTATCGGTTCCGTGCTGGGTGCCTTGCTTGGCACCCTCGTACAGTATTTCCTGCCACAGCTTTTTGCAGGCTTTCTGCCTGTGGAAGTAAGTGTTTCCCTATCGTGGCCGGCAATTTTGCAGGGGGTGCTTACTGGGGTAGTAGTTGCTGTTTTATTTGCCCTGCTTCCGCTCCTGGCTATCCGGAAAATCTCTCCACTTACCGCCCTGCGCAGCTCTTACGAAAGCCAGGAAAAAGATAGCCTGCGCTACCTCGTGTTTGCAGGTATTATTCTCTTTATTACGCTCTTTGCCTGGCTTCAGCTAAATGAATGGGACGAAGCCCTGGTATTTACAGGGGGTATCTTCCTGGCTTTTCTGATACTGGCGGGCATTGCCCAGCTCATAATTTGGCTCGTTCGAAAATTCTTTCCCGTGGGCTGGTCGTACAGCTGGCGGCAGAGCCTTGCCAACCTGTACCGCCCCAATAACCAAACACTGGTACTTGTTACCACTATTGGCCTGGGAACCGCCTTAATAAGCACTCTCTTTTTTGTACAGGACCTCCTGTTGCAGAAGGTAGAACTCACCGGCAGCGAAGGGCAGCCCAATATGGTGGTATTCGACATACAGAGTAATCAGGTAGAAAAAGTAGCTGATATTACCCGTTCCTATGGCTTGCCTGTAGTACAGGAAGTACCGGTAGTAACCATGCGGCTCGATGGGATTAAGGACCACAGCACAGAAGAAATTAAGCAGGATAGTACGAGCGATATCCGCGGCTGGGTGCTCCGCCGGGAGTACCGGGTTACCTACCGCGATTCTCTGATAAGTTCGGAAGATCTGGTGGCCGGAGCGTGGCGGGGAGCCGTTGCCTCTCCGCAGGACAGCATCTTTATTTCGCTTGAAAAGGGCCTTGCCGAAGACATGCGCGTGGATGTAGGCGATAAAGTTACTTTTAATGTGCAGGGCGCTATTATGGACACTTATGTAGGAAGCATCCGCGAGGTAGACTGGCAGCGGGTGCAAACCAATTTCCTGGTACTTTTCCCTACTGGTGTACTGGAACGAGCACCTAAATTTCATGTGCTTATTACCCGCGTAGATTCTGCCGAAATTGCAGCCAGCTACCAGAGAACCATGGTACAGCGCTTCCCCAATGTATCCATCATCGACCTGAACCTGATACTGGAAACCCTCGACGAAATTGTAGGAAAGGTTTCTTTCGTTATCCGGTTTATGGCCTTTTTCAGCATTATTACCGGTATTATCGTCCTCATTGGCTCTGTGATAATCAGCAAATACCAGCGGATAAAAGAGAGTGTGCTGCTGCGAACGCTGGGCGCCAGCCGCAAGCAAATTCTCAGCATTAATGCGCTGGAGTATTTCTTTCTCGGCAGTCTTGCCGCACTTACGGGGGTGCTTATTGCCCTTGCCGGCAGCTGGGCACTGGCCGTTTTCTATTTCGAAACGCCTTTTACGCCTCCTTTATGGCCGGTTATTATCAGCTACCTCGCCATTACTCTTTTAACCATTCTGGTAGGTTTATCGAATAGCCGAAGCGTGCTAAACAGGCCACCACTCGAAATTTTAAGAAGCGAAACTTAGCAGGCAAAAGCGGAGAACAAGCCGCTCGTTTACTTCAGAATGTAATAAGCGCTAAAATTTAGCCTGCTAAAAAAGATGATTTATAACAGCATTTGCTGTGAAGTGTTATCTAACAGAGAAACCAGGATAAAAACAGCAATAAAAATATGGGAAACCACCAACATCATCATGGAAATGCATCCGGAAAGAACCTGAAAATAGCTTTCTTTCTAAACCTTGGCTTTACAATCCTGGAGTTTTTCGGCGGCTTTTTTGTGAATAGTGTAGCCATTCTTTCTGATGCCCTCCATGATTTGGGCGACAGCTTTTCTTTAGGCATGGCCTGGTACCTCGAAAAAAAGTCAAAACAGGGAGCCAACGAACGCTTTTCTTTTGGCTACACCCGCTTTTCTTTACTGGGTGCGCTCATAAACAGCTTAATGCTCATTATTGGCTCCGTTTTGGTTATTTCCATGGCTGTTAACAAAATTCTCGACCCGGAACCACCCGATGCCCAGGGAATGATTGTTTTTGCGCTGTTTGGCATTGCCATTAATGGGTACGCTGCCTGGAAGCTGCAAAGTGGCAAATCTTTGAACGAAAAAGTAGTATCGTGGCACCTGATAGAAGATGTGCTGGGCTGGGTCGCGGTTTTGATTGTGGGGATTGTGCTGCTGTTCAGGGAGGTACCTTATCTCGACCCGGCGCTTTCTATCCTTATTACTGCTTATGTGCTCTGGAATGTAGTGAAGCGACTGAAGGAAACCCTTTTCATTTTTTTACAGGGAGTTCCGGAAGATATCAGCATCGAAAAAATTAAGCAACAGCTGCTTGAAATCGACAAGGTACAATCCCTCCATCATACCCATGTATGGTCCCTGGAGGGAGAGCACCATGTGTTCAGCACCCACTTAAAGCTGGAAAACATCCGGGAGTTTTCCCAGATCCTGGAAGTAAAGCAAAATGCAAAAGCCATATTAAAGCAGTACCCCTTCCGGCACTACACCATTGAAACCGAGCTCGATGAGGAAAAATGCGAACTACTCCAGCGGGAGCAGCACCAGGATTCTTCAGAAAACGGGCACTAATGCTTAGCCAAATTAGAAATTATGAATTAAAAATTGTAGGCGTTGAAGTATTTTTCCTGCTCAACCGTCTAGAAACTAATTGTTATAGTCTAATTGGAAGAGCAGGAGCAAAAAACTCTGGCAGGTTTGGCTAATAATCTGACAGGTTTGGCTAATAAAAACTAACAGATGGCTTATGCTTAAATGATGGGCCGTTTATTGTCAAGCCAGCCCTCTTAAAGGGCTGGATTATTTGAATGCATGCTGCAAGCCCATGCCAGCCTCCCCAAACAGCACCACAAGCTAACTCGCTCATTTTCAATAGCACCAATCAGAAAATAAATTTTAAAGTTTAGCCATTATTAGGGCCAAATCACCAAACAAATGTCGCCTATATTTCTTAACTAAATAAGATAAATACAATTTTTAAACTTAAAAAAGATAGGTATGGCAAATGTAAAGCTCGCAATAATTTATTACAGCTCTACCGGCACCAATTACCAGTTGGCCAAATGGGCCGAAGAAGGGGCGAAACAAGCCGGGGCAGAGGTAAAAGTAGTAAAGATAAAGGAAACTGCTCCACAGGAAGCTATTAACTCCAATCCGGCCTGGAAAGCCAATGTAGAAAAAACAAAGGATGTACCAGAGGCAACGCTTGATGTGCTGCAATGGGCCGATGCTTACATTTTTAGTGTGCCTACCCGTTACGGCAGTGTTCCTTCGCAGGTACAAAGCTTTATTGATACCACCGGTGGCTTGTGGTTTGAGGGAAAGCTGGCCAATAAAGTAGTAAGTGCCATGAGCAGCGCCATGAATCCGCACGGAGGGCAGGAGAGCACCATTCAGGCGGTGTATAAAACCATGCACCACTGGGGCGCCATTGTTGCCGCCCCCGGCTATACCGACCCGGTAACTTTTGCTGCAGGCGGAAACCCTTATGGCACCAGCGTTACGGTTGACCAGGAAGGAAATATGCAGAATGATGTGCAGGATGCCGTAAAGTACCAGGCCAAACGGACGGTAAAGATTGCCGGCTGGTTCAAAAAAGGAATGGAATCTTAAAAAGAAACCCAAAAGCCAAAAAGGCATAAGCAAGGCATTTTCAGCAGAATACTGAAAATGCCTTTTTAGTTACTTCTCCTTGCCGGCATTTTTGCATCCTAAAACCTCTAAACCTTCAACCAGGCTTTCTAAAAGTCGTAGGATAAAACATATCCTTTACTTCAACATAAGATGGCAGAAGAAATCACTACACAGGAAGTAATAAGGCGTCACGAAGCGTCGGGCAGGTACATTAATGTCGATGGCCTCAGAACTTTTGTTCGGGACCAGGGACAGGGAGAAGTGGTTTTCTGTATTCATGGAGTGCCTACTTCTTCTTTTCTATACCGGAAGATTTTAGATGAACTGGAGAAAAGAGGCTACAGAGGGGTGTGCATCGACCTTCCGGGATTGGGGCTTACTGACCGGCCAAAAGATTTTGACTATTCCTTTCCCTCTTTCGCCCGCTTTTGTGCCCAGGCAGCCGAAGCCATGGGAATCCGGAAATTTCACCTGGTGGTTCATGATGTTGGCGGGCCCGTTGGCTTTGCTTTGGCCGCTGAGAACCCTGAGAAAATCAAATCACTTACGATTCTTAATACCTGGATAGATGTTGTTAACTTTGAAAAGCCACTTCCTATGCGGCCTTTTGAAAAGCCGGTACTGGGGGAGGCACAACTTAAAATGGTTACGCACCCTACCTGGCAATTGCTTTTCAGCCAACTGGGGGTAAACCACTCTTCCCGCATTGCTAATGAAGAAATAAACGCTTATGTAGATTTGCTTAAGCGCGACGATGGCGGCGATGCTTTTTTAAAAATTATGCGAAACTTTGACCATTCGCCCGAATTCCCCGCCCTCTGCTACAAAGCTGTACAAAATGTACCCTACCCGGTGCAGGCCATCTGGGGTGCCGACGATCCGGGGCTTACCTTCGACCGCTACGGCACAGAAATTAAAGAAGTGGCCGGCTTACCAGAGGTTCATAAGCTCGCTTCCCGTCACTTTCTGCAGGAAGAGCAGTGGGAAGCCATCACCGACAGGTTGGAGGATATTATGCAGCAATCCGGCTCAAGCCAAGCGCTTACATAGAAAAAGCCCGAAAGAGTTTAGCAGCAGCCCCCGCCATCGAAATGGAAAGTAGAGGCTGAAATATAAATATCGTCCCTTCCGAGGCCGGCCAGGGCGCCCGCTGTTTTGTCACACACAGCCAGGGGTTGGTTCTGCATTAAAGTGTGACCTTTGTGGTCGTTAAAATATGTTTCCTCCCCAAAATAAATAGCAGTTTTGCCTGTAAATACACAGGGGCCGTCGGCTGGCACGGGGTCTTTAATGGCGTTCACTTCTACGCTTTCTATTAAAATGTTTTCTTCTACCGCGTAGTGGTGTGGAGAAAGAAGCCGGTAGGGGCGCTTTGCCCGTATTTCAACTGTTCCAAAGCCTACAGAGGTAATTATATCGATATACTGCTGCAATGGCAGGGAGCCACTCAGGCAGAGGGCCCGCAGGTTTTCATCTTCCTTCAGCTCCTCCGGCATGGCTGCTTCGCAAACAGGGTCAGATAATACCAGGCGACCATTCGGCTTAAGCACCCTGTACATTTCTTCCAGCGCCCGGCGCAAATCTTCTTCCTTAAAAATATTGAACAGGCAGTTTTGAGCTGCCACATCTACCGAGCCATCGGCTACCGGCAGGTGGAGTGCATCGCCCCGCTCCAAGCGTACAAAGTCAGCCGAAAACCAGGGGTTTTGCGCCTCCGCTTCCTTAAAATTTTGTTGGCTGGCCTCCAGCATTTCGTCCACTACATCGACACCTATTACAGCCCCGGGGCGGCGGCTAAAGTAAGCAAACTGCAGCAGTTCCATCCCTCCTCCAACGCCTACATACAAAATAGTAGGATTATTTACCAAATCGCGGGGGTTTACCGTGCTGCCACAGCCATAGTTCATTTCGAGCATCCGCTTTGGAATACGCAGTTCAGGCAGCTGCCAAACAGGGGTAATGGTACAGCAAAGGCCTGGCTGCGGTTGCAGGGCCGCTTCGCAATAAACATTTTTGGTAGTATCGAGGTAAGTCATGGCTTTAATCTGGAAAAACTGCTTGCCCGCTAAAGGTAGTACTTCAGCGGCTAAGCGCAAGGCCGGGAAACAGGAATAAACCTTCTTTCAAAGGATTCTGGTTACATAAGTAGTAGGACACATTTAATTTGAAGAAAAAAAGCCGATTTTGTCATCCTGAGGAACGCGGACGCCGCGCGGAAGGATCTTTCCAATAAAATGGCTTTTAAGGAGCTTCATACTGCGAAAGATGCCGCAGCGGTTAGGCACCCCCGGCGTACCGTTTCCTTTTTCAGCATGACAAGGCTGGCTGTTAAGGTTAAATTAAATAGGTCCACTTACTTATAAACTTAAAGCACTTACTGTATCTTTTGAGCATCCACGACCCTTAAACCATTATTTTCCAGCACATACACCACCCGCTGCCGCTCCGGTTGTGCCGCGAGGCTGTCGGTTCGGTCCCGGATCCGAAACTCCTGAATTATCTGCCCGTTATCGAGGTAAATGCTGTCGTACCCACCATAAGTCGCTGCAATGGATTCGCTTAACTGCGGCATGGTAATGGTGCTAAGCTGAAAAGGCACTGCCAGCTCATGCAGGATTACCCGCCCGTATTTATCGCCTGCCTGCTCCTTCAGTACAACCGCTACTTCGGGTAAGCTATCTCCATCCAAATCATCTACCCAGGCGTTTTGTATTTGTCCTTTCCTGAAAAAGGAATTGCCAATATATCGTGACCGGGCAGTATCGGCAAAGAGGAGGAGGTAATTGCCGATGCTTTCCCCTCCCCAGCTAAGCAGCCGGATGTGCAGGCTGTCTCCGGCCTGCAGGCTTTTTTGCTGGTGGAATATCTTCCCTTCTTTTTCTGCCGGCCGTTCTTCTGTAATTTCATTTTCTCCTGCTCCTTTATCGCCACAGGCAGCCAACAAGCCAATCAGCACGAGCAGGTAAGCGGTTTTTATTTTGTTCCACATAAGCTTTAAACACCTTTTATACGCTTGCATAAATTGGTTTTAAAAACTTTTGTTTAAGAATCCGCTCCCTTATAAAGTTCGAACAGTTTTCTGGCAGCACTCAGGGCAGCCGTATCGCCCCTGCCAACCTGGCCTTCCATGTTTTCGAGGTGAGTCTTTACCTGAGAGTCGTTGTAAAACTGCTGCTTGAGCAGGTAATCAATGGCGGTGTGCATCCAGCTCAGGTTCTGGCTTTGCCGCTGCTGCTGAAACCAGCCGCCGCCTTTCGTGTGCCGCTCGTACTCCTGCAGAACTTCCCAGATTTCGGACAGTCCGCTGCCCTGCAGGGCGGAGCAGGTAAGCACCCGTGGTTGCCAGCCGCTATCGGCTAATGGGAAAAGGTGAAGCGCATTCTGATACTCTGATTTGGCTTTGTTAGCTTCCCTTGTGTTTTCTCCATCGGCCTTGGTAATGGCAATGGCATCGGCCATTTCCATAATTCCTTTTTTTATGCCCTGCAGCTCGTCGCCGGCGCCCGCCAGCATGAGGAGTAAAAAAAAGTCGACCATATTGCGCACCGAGGTTTCGCTCTGCCCCACGCCTACAGTTTCAATAAAAATAACCTCGTAGCCTGCCGCCTCGCATAACAGCATGCTTTCCCGTGTTTTAGCCCCTACACCACCAAGGGCACTGCCTGCTGCCGAAGGGCGAATGTACGCCATGGGGTCGTGTGCCAGTTGTTCCATCCGGGTTTTATCGCCCAAAATGCTGCCACCACTGCGCTGGCTGCTGGGATCTATGGCAAGAACGGCCAGCTTTTTTCCCTGCCTGGTAATATAACTGCCAAAGCTTTCAATAAAAGTACTCTTGCCTACCCCTGGCACGCCGGTAATACCAATCCGGAGCGCATTTCCTGTGTGCGGTAAAATGGCGTCCAGCACTTCCATTGCTAGATTATGGTCGGCCTGCAGGCTACTTTCCATAAGGGTAATGGCACGACTCAACACCACCCGATCGCCACGCAGCACTCCATCAATATATTCCTGAGGACTTAACCTTCTTTTCCGTTTCTTCATCGTTTTGTTAATGCTTATACTGCCTGGCCATTCGTCTTTTGAAGCACAAACCTAAGCTCGACTTTCGCACTTTTAGAATCCGGAAACCCTGTTGCGGCGAATTTTAGGCTGTTTTGCTGTTTTAACTTCTAGGTCAGGTAAATTTCATAACATGCCTAAATAGAAAAAAAACTACATAAGAGCCATAAAAACGGTTTTTTAGGGTTTTAAAAAGGCTAAAGCCGAGCTAAGAAGGTGTGTTTTCAAGAGCAGGCTCGAACCACGTTGTTATCTGCCCACCATTATAAAGTCCGGCTAGTTTACTTAAAGCTAAAAAGGCTGTGGCAATTTGCAAAGCCCGAACCGCTTATAACATATTTTTTGGACAAACAAGACAAAAAATGGTACCTTCACTCCTGAATTAAACAGACTTATGATTTCTCGTATTCCTTACCTGTTTTTTGCCTTTAGCCTTTGCCTGCTCTGGAGCTGTAACAGTTCCGAACAGGAGACTCCTGTTGCTTCCGTTGCCAGTTCAGATACTGTTTTTCATCAAACCAGCATCCGCTATGCCAAACAGTTTAATGTACGTTATGCCGATGGCTACAAAATAGTGGAAGTATTGCAGCCCTTTCCCGGGGCCGAAAAAAAGGAACGCTACCTGCTATTACCCAAAGGCATGGAAGTGCCTGCTAATGTAGACGCCGATGCCATTGTGCGCATCCCGGTACAGGAAATGGTGGCGCTCTCCACCACCCACATTCCCGCACTGGATATGCTCAATGCCTCCGGGGTACTGACGGGCTTTCCGACCACGGATTTTATCTCATCGCCCAACATGCGGCAGCGCATCGATTCCGGCAAAGTCCGGGACCTGGGAGCGGCGAATGGCTTAGATATTGAAGGACTGCTGGAGCTCTCGCCGGGGCTGGTAATGGCCTATGGCATGGGTCCGCAGGATGAAAGCCTGCGCAGCCTGGAACGAACCGGCATTCCGGTGGTAATGAATGCCGACTTCCTGGAACAAAACCCGCTCGGCAGGGCAGAGTGGATAAAGTTTAGCGCCCTGTTTCTGAACAAGGAGCGGGAAGCCGACTCGGTTTTTAATGCCATCGTGGAGGAATATGAATCTTTAACAAAAAAAGCTGCTGCAGCCGGAAAGCAGCCATCGGTATTTAGCGGAGTGGTGTACAATGGCACCTGGTTTATGCCGGGTGGGAACAGCTGGGCTACCCGCTTTTTTGAAGATGCCGGGGCCAATTACCTGTGGAAGGATACGGAAGAAACAGGCAGCCTGCAGTTGAGCTTCGAATCGGTTTTTGATAGGGCCCAGCAGGCCGATTACTGGATTGGCACGGCAAACTTCAGCAGTCTTGCTGCCCTGGCAGAGGCCGACAGCCGCTATACAGGCCTGAATGCCTGGAAACAGGGAAACGTATTTACCTATACTGCCCGCATTGGCGAAGCTGGTGGCAATGAATATCTTGAATTAGGCTACAGCCGGCCGGATATTGTGCTGGCCGACCTTATCAAAATTCTGCACCCGGACCTTCTGCCCGGGCATGATTTATATTTTTATGAAAAATTAGAGTAAGATGAAAAAGCTCAGTCCCCTTCACTTTTTAACTACTTTTTTACTTAGCTGTAGCTTTCTTCCTGCTCTTGCCCAAATAAGCATAAGTGGCAAGGTAAACGATGCTGTAACAGGCGCCCCTCTTGCATATGTAAATATTGGTGTAAAAGGAGGAAACACGGGTACCATCAGCAATTCGGAAGGGCGCTTTGCCCTAAGTATTTCCGAGCCCCTGCTACTCCATGATTCGCTTACCTTTTCGGCACCTGGCTACCAGGAACAAAGCCTTTTCATTCCCGGTCTTCCGGAGGAGGAAGTAGCTATTGCCCTCCTTCCCGCACCTGCTGCTGCCTTCCCCGAAGTGGCTGCTGTTCTTTCAGGGAAGTGGAAGAAAAAGACCCTGGGAGTAAAGTCGGCTTCACCTGTTTTGCATGGAATGGCCACCAGCCGGCAGGGAGATATACTGGAGATTGCCCAGCCAATTAAAGTAAAGAAAAAGTCTTTACAACTGCTTACTGCCCGCCTTTACCTCAATAGTGCTGTTGGTGATTCCTGCACCTTTCGGGTAAAAATATATGCCAGTGAAGCAGGACAGCCAGGCAGACTTATGGCGGCGGAAGATAGGTTTGTTAAACAAAAAGCGGATAAAGGTTGGATTACCGCTGAGTTGGACCACTTTGGGTTCATTATGCAAGAGGACTTTTTTATTAGTTTTGAATTTATTCCTGAAGCGGATAATGCCGCCACCAGCCTGGTTTACGGAGGCCGGTTTGGCAAAGGCCGCGGCTACTCCCGCTCCTCCAGCCAGGGCGATTGGGAAGAAGCCCCCTGTAGCTATGCCATACAGGCCTTAGTGGCAGTGCAACGGTAAAAAGGCTACCGAAGGCTTATTGGTGAAGCTCCCTCTATTCGTCCAGCTCATCGTCGGTCAGGCGGGCATTAAAGGTGCCGGCCAAATGGATAGCAGCCGTGTTATTATCGTTAATCATATTGAGCGACTCTCCGATATCACCCCCTAGCTCCCCCTTTAATCTTCCATTTTCGAATGAGGTAATGCTAATGCGGCCCGGGTCAAGAGAGTTTACAGAAGTAAAAAACTGATAATCTTCATCGCCATACTCGCCAATTTCATAAGTGGCAATGGCAAAATGCTCTACATAAGGTAAATTCTGGTAATAGACAGTGTTATAAACGTCGGTAAAGGTCCATATGGGCTCTGCTTTATCGTTATGAACGAGCTGAACCCGAAGCCTTTCCTCTTTGCCACTGTTAGAAATTCGTGCCGGCACTCTAAAATCTATATACAGGCGGTTTTCGTTTACACTGGACCTTAGCTTTATTAAATCCAGCTCCCCATTCGCCGGGCTTTCCTCCACCTCAAATTCCCTTATGTTGCTCTGATCCCCCTCGAATCCCAGCACTCTCAGGGTAAATTTTTCGGGAATTGTGGTTTCGCTAAGGGCGTCGTCTGCCTTATCCTCACAGGCTGTTAAACAACAAAATACAAAAAAAGATAAAACCAGGGAGGTAAAATATTTATTCATAATAAAAGGGTCTATGGTAAAAACAGAACTCTGCAGAGCGCTGCTTGTTGGGAGAACGTTTTTGAAAAAATCCTGTGTGGAAGGGGGCACCCCCCCTCCTGTTTCTTTTAATATTTAATACTAAGCAGGTAGTTACTTCTTTGGCGCAGGGCAGGAATGATTAGCTGTCCGCTTTGCGTGGAGGCGGCTAACATGGGGGCAATCCGGAGGCGGTCGGCTGTACGGCTAAAAAGCTGCTTATCAATGTGGTTGCCCTGAGCATCCAGGCTTACCCATTTTACATCGCTCATGCTTTTAATCTCCTCGTTAAAAATAAGTCCATAGCCATTGCCCGAAGGGCAGACGGCAAAAGAATTAAACAGGATATTTTCTCCAACCGACTCCTGCTCCTTCGCAATTACTCTTGACCAGCGAGGAGCGCCATCTGCGCCAAAACGAACAGCCAGAATATCGCCATAATGATCCTCCAGTTGCGGTTCGGCAGACAGGCCACTAAGCAAACTAAGTGTTGTGCCTACGCCAAGCTTGCGGCTGTAATGTTCAGCAAAAAGGGTAAGGGAACCATCCTCTTCAGGAAAAAGGTACCTTACTGCAAACTCGGGGGCCTTTTTATTGTCGCCGGAGCCAACTTGTTTATTCAGGCTTGCGGCCATAGTTTCTTCAAAGGGACTGAAAAGAATTTCCGGCGCTCCATTGGCAGGTAAACGATACCATACCAATCCCTCCGGTTCCAGGCTTTCTACTTCATTGTACAGGCCTCCAAGCATCACCGTTCCCTCCTTATTTATAGCCAGGCCCAGGTTGCTCACAAAATGGCTCCCAAACTCCATAGGCACTTCCTGTAATATTTGTTGAACAGGATCGTAACCAAACAGGTAATATTGAAAGGTAGCCGGCTCTTTCCTGAATTTCTCATCCTCAAAACCTCCGACAAGGAAAAAAACCTTCCCATCTTCTGCCAGCACATAATCTTCCAGCACAACATGTTTTTCATTTACTGAAAGCTGCACCTCGTGCTGGGCAAGTTCCGACAAATCATTATCTATCGTAAAGAAATAAAGCTGTCGTGGCGAAAGTGTCTGGAAAGGGTTATCGGCCATCACCACTGCTGCCTGCCCGCCCGGAGCTTGCTTGTGGCTAAACAGGTAACTGCGTCGCCATTTGCCCGCCTGGGCCGAAAGGTAGTTTCTAAAAACAGCAGACCAGTCGTAGCGAAAAATCCCACTGCTCATCTTAACTGTATCGCTAAGCCGTTTTTCCTCCACCCCCTCCGAATTAAACCTGGTGAGCTGCAGGCTATAGTTTTCATTATCCAGCGGGCGCTGCCCATACGCTAGGGCATGCAGCTTACCATCAAAATAAAAGGTGTAGAGAAAGTCTGACCTGGGTTGGGGTTTGAGTAATTTATCGCTGCTTGTTTCCTGCAGAAAATCTACATAAATGGCCGGAATCCGATCATTGCTTTGCTGATAATCTCCCTCCGCTGTACCGGCAACCACCTGGTCGCCCTGGCCTCCAATTACATAGAGGTAGTGGTCTTTCTTAATTTTGTTTAATGGAACCTTTCGCACTTCCTGGCCATAACTATAATTGCTGTAACAAACAGAAATAAAGAAAGGAACAAGAATAAACCGAAAAGCCTGGAGCAACAATTTTCTCATGGCGCTATACTTTAAAAAATGGAGATGGTGTCGGGCAGTAAAGACTGCTGTTTGGAAAAAATGAGCATTTCGCCTAAGCAGCTCGTAAAAAATAATGATTATAAGCGAAGCGAAAGCCCCAGCGTTAGCAGGCCGTAGGTTCCCCGGCCTCCCTCGGCATACACCCCCAGGTTTGGCTGAAAAAAGTAGCGCGCCCCCAGCGTGGGTCCTAAACGCAGACCATAGCCATTTGAGTAGTAACTGGTGGTTCCTGCTTCGCTTGTCCATATCCTGGTTTCAAAACCTAAAATTACCTTTGCATACAAGTCCCATTTATCTGCATCGATGCCCACGTCCAGGTTCTCGTTCAAAAAATCGGAGGCATGAAAAGCCCCCTGGGCACCAAAAGAAATGACCGTGAGTCTGTCGCGGAAGCCGGAGGGGCCATACGATCTGCCCATATAGCCCAGGTAAGCGCCTGCACTAATATTTTCTGTTACTCCGTAGCCTACGCTCACTATAAGCGGAAGCGCAAAGCCAGCAGAACCGTAATACCCATAGCCGTAGCCAATTACTCCTAAAGCAAGTCCGGGATTAATGGATATTTCGCCTTCTCTAAAAGCGTTGCCCTGTGCGTGGGCCGCGCTGGTTAAACTTAAAAAAGAAATGATGAGTGCGATTAAGTAAATTTTTTTCATGGGTGACAGTGGTTTATAAAAAATAAGCAGGCCTGCCACCAGGGAAGGCCTGCTTTCAACTTATTGTGCAAGAACATCTCCACCGGCATTGTTGCTGTAGGTTACCCCACTGCCAATAGTCGTGGTAGCGCTTGGGTGAGCGGCTATGCCATAGCGCTGGCTGTTAGAAACGGTACTTTCCTCAATGTTCAGCGAAGCATCCTTATCAACGCCTATATTGGCGCCGTAATAACCGCTTATATAGACGAGGTTCTTTTCATTTCCTCCATAAGAAACCTCCGTATTTTTAAGCTGATTGTTATTATTGAAAGACCGGAAGGCGATGCCACCCCAGTTATGGTTTCCATCCTGCTCATAAGCGGTAAGCATAATCGGATTATCAGCGGTGCCGACTGCGTTAAAGGAGCCATCGGTGGTAACATTAGCATAAGCTCCTTCTGCAAAAGCCAGGTACGTGCCTTCTTCAATTTTCAGGTCATCTTCTACGGTCAGCTTACCCAGCACCAGGTATTTTGCCTCTCCGTTTAAGGCGCTCCACTGTGGACTGCCGTCATCATGAAAAGCGGCATCGCTGGTAAAAGAAGACTGGTGGATTGCCACGACATCATCGGCGTTGTTTTCGATAATGGTTTCTCCATCTACCATTCCAGCCATGTTTGCGGCAATATAAAGGGCATACTTATCATTGTCATGAAAGTTATTGTTGCCAAATGCTTCGAGGATAGCACCATCGGTAAGTACGAGCCCGTTACCGGCACTTTCGGCTATTTCACTGTTGGTTAGCTTAACTTTTGCCCCTTTGTCCAGGGCAATGTTTGCCGCCCGGTAGCCCTCGAAATATATCAGGTTAGCCTCGCCCCCTGCATGGGTTACAGATACATGGTCAAGCTCATTTTGAACGGTGGTCGACTCAATACGAAGGCCTCCCCATTTTTTCCCGGCCGCAACATCTGCGCTGGTCATTATAATTTTATTGTCTTCCGTACCCTTTGCAATGAGCGTTCCCTCGGGGTTTACTTCAAAAACAACTTTTTCGCCGAACACCATTCTTACCCCTTCATTTATAGTTAAGTTGCCATTAATGGCGGCATTCCCTACAAAATATAAGCCTGCATCGCCGGCCAGTTCCGACCATTCCTGGTCTTCATCCAACTCCGAATCATATATCCGTAGTAGGTTTTCTGTGCCACTGCTATTGTCAGCATCATTAAAGGTATTGGTAGCATTGATGTTTCCTACCTGGTTAATGGAGAGGGAAAGCGGGAAGTCCTTATTCTCACTAAAGGTATTGTTTTCAAAAGAGCTAAGGCTGCCTGTACGCAATAAAAATATGCCGTCACCTCCACTTCTTGAAAAGGAAGAATTGTTTATCGCGATTCTACCGTTTTCATCAATACCAATACTGGCAGCGCGATAAGCGCCTGCATAAACCAGGTTAGGCTCCCCACCGGAAAGATCAAAATCCACATAATTTATCGAATTTTCTGAACTGCTTGACTTTATCCGAAGGCCTCCCCATAGCACCTCTCCTGCCTCATTTGAGCTGGTAAAAACGATCCTGTTTCCTTCTTCTCCTTCCGCCACAAGGCTGCCTCCATCTGCTTCTACAGATATTACCGCTTTCTCATCGAGCTGCACCACCACACCGGGTTGAATCGTGAGTTTTGCATTTACGTTTATGTTATTATCTACCCGATAGTCCGGCACATCCGGATTAGAAAAAATATCTTCCCAAATGGTTTCTTCATTTATATTGTCAGTAACCACTACGGTTTCCATTGGCTCACCCGCTACTGTTACTATTGTTTCGTCGGTATCGGACGCCTCTCCATCATTAACTGTAAGCTCAATGGTGTAAGAACCTGCTACATCGGGAATAAAGGAGGCAGTAGCGGCATTTTCATTAGTTAGAGATGCCTCACTCCCCTCTGGAAGGGTGGTAATTTCCCATGCATAGGTGAGCGGATCTTCATCCTCGTCGGCAGAGGCGCTGCCATCCAGAGTAACGGTGCTCCCCGTATTGCCTGCCAGGTCTGGGCCGGCATTGGCTACAGGAGGATTATTTTCATCTACTATTGGGTTCTCATCGTCTTTACTACAGCCTGCAAACATCAGAAGAAACAGGCAAGAGAAGCTCAAAAAAAGATACTTTTTCATGGTATTAATTTGATTTTTAATGTGTTATAGCAATAAAAAATAGATTAAACTGAACGCAGATTTTTTTTCCGGCTTTTTGCTGGCAATCAGGTAAAGTTTGTGGTGCAAAGCAATGGCGTTTCGCCCCTACTCCACTCCTCCAGCCAAAACGTTCCTTTTAAGCTGCAGCTTTTTCTTTGGCTGCCAGAAATTTTTGCTTCTATAGCTCCGGCAATGGCATAGCCACCCTGGTCCAGCCGAATGTGTGTATGGCCAGACCTTGCCTGGTCCGGAATGCCCTCTTCATTATTAGGATTAGGCAAGTAAAATTCCGTTACCGACTCCTCCAGGTCACCGCTTTCTTCGTAGGGAACGAGCCGAAAAGTGTATATCCCTTCTGCCAGCGCGTTATTCCTGGGAAGTACAATATTCAGGTACATGGTAGGATGCTCCCTGGAAATAAACCGCAGTTGCAGAAAGCAGGTACCTTCCAGCATTTCAAGTATTCCAAAAAAATTTACCTTTCCTTTCCATGTTTCGGTATTTCCGTTTTTTGTAACCTGCAGTTCATAACCGCTCCGGTCTGGAAGCTCTTCCCTGGCCAGCATGCCGGCACCTCTCTGGTAATCCTGTTTTATGAGTTCCATATACATCTGTGTTAAAAAAGCATATCCCTATGGCGAACAATAAAAAAATGGTTACCCCCTTAGCCCGGCTTTGGGCCAAAATCGCTTACAGCTCAGGGAGAAATTTAGTGGTGTAGAGTGCGTTTATACTTGTTAAAGCTATATAAAAGAGAGGCAAAGAAAAAGATGGAAGTATTAAGTAGCGGGCCGCAATGAGCGTTTGGCAGATTTAAATTATTATTAGTTTATTTTGTATTAATTCTTATTTTTTTTTGTAAATTCTCGCACAGAAATAAAGAATTCTCTTCAGAAAGGAAGGGATACTCACTGGCAGAAATCGTTTCGACCAAAAACAACAGGCGCTAAGGAAAAATAAACAGTCTAACAGATGAGAGTTGGTATTATTGATGATGAAGTACACTGTATTGAAAGTCTTATATTGTGTCTGAAGCACTTAGACGCTTCCATAGAGGTAGCCTTTAAAGCCTCCCGGGTCGATGATGCATTAGCCTTATTGGAAAGAGTAGAGATTGATATACTTTTTCTGGATGTGGAAATGCCCCGGCTCAATGGCTTTGAATTGCTGGAGCAGTTGGAAAGGATAGACTTTGCTGTGGTTTTTACTACCGCTTATAGCCAATATGCCGTAAAGGCGTTTAAATACAGGGCCTTCGATTACCTGCTGAAGCCGGTAGGTGAAAAGGACTTACAAATGGTTCTTAAAAAGTTTGCCTCCAAAGAAGCAGGGGAACACAGCCTGCCCGACCATGAAATTGCACAATTTATACAGCTGCTGAAAAGAGACAATGTTATTGCTTCTAAAATTGCCGTGCCTGTAAGTAACGGGCTCGAATTTATTAAGGTAGAGGATATTCTTTATGCCCAGAGCCAGAACAATTACACACTTTTGTACCTGGCTTGCGGAGAAAAGCTGTTGTTCAGCAAAACCCTTAAAAAAGTAGAATGTACGTTAAAGAAATATTTTTTTCTTCGTATTCACCAGTCTTACCTGATTAACCCTAACTACATGAAAAAATATTTTAGAAACGATGGTGGTGGCGTAATGATGGAAAACGGGGTAACACTTCCTATTAGCCACAGTAAAAAAGAAGAAATTGTTTCGCTTTTTGAAGCCATTGCCCAAAATAAATCATTTTAGTTAGGTGCTGTCATGGTTATAATTTTCTGTCGGGTGTTGGTCTGTAGCGAAAGCCCCCAAGGGTTATCGCTTTTTTAATCGGGCCTTATATTACTGGCCATTCTCGAATTGGTTGTTGGTGAAAAACAATTCCCTCGCGGCTCCAACAAAGGCTCCCGGGTAGCAATAAAGCTTTTTTTTGCCGCTGCTGTCTTATCTCCACCAGCAAGTGCAATAAAAATCCAGTAGTTCGATGGGGCTTAGGAAACCACCTAATATACACGCTAAAAAGCTTTGCTATATAGCTCCATTTGGAGCAATACAAAAAATAAACCTGCACATGAAGCTTCCTTCCATTTCTCGTTAAACAAAGAACACATCCTCTGAAGGAAAGCCACCGTGAGCCAGAAAGGCCTTTTTATTATCCCATTCAGTTTTTTTTAGCTATCCAATCATATTTCAGCTTGTAAGACTTTGAAAAGCAAATAAAAAAAGCAATTTTAATAGAATATTTTTAACGGTTCTAATACAGTAGGCCCCTACTCATTTTTTAACACGCTTGTGGTGAAGACGATTTAAAATTACTAATACCCATGGAACTCCAATCACGCAAAAAGCCTCCTTTATTATTTTTTTGGACCATTCTTTATCAACTATTACTGCTCCTGTCCTTTGTTAACGCCCAGGCCCAGTCTACTCCTGAAGAAAAAGATACGCCTCCAATAGAAATTACCTCCGACTCCATTCGGGTGCTAAATGAGATAGAAGCTTCCAGAGAAATCCACAGACAAAAGCACAAAGAAGCCCCTGAGTATCAGCATGCCGAAAGAGCCGTGGAAATTTCGCTTAATATGGGCGATACGCTGCTTTACGCGCGCTCCCTGGATAACCTCGGCCTGTTAAACCGTTACCACCAGCGATACGAAGAAGCAATTACTTTGCATGCCAAGGCTTTCAGCTTAATTGAAGACTCAGAAGAAGCCTCTCTGGCCAAAATGATTTATGCAAATAATGCAGGGGTAGCCTGCCGCTATGCAGGAAAATATAATCAGGCGGTGGATTACTACCTGAAGGCTTTAAAGATTGCTGAGGAAGAACAGGATTTAAAGAACATCGCCATTGCCTCAAATGGCCTTGGAAATACCTTATCTCATATTCCCAACAGGGAAGAGGATGCATTAATGTATTTTGAGCGATCGCTGGAAGCAGAAAAAGAGCGGGGCAACAGCCTTGGAGTGGCCATGAACTTCCTGTCCATCAGCGATTTTTACATACAGACGAAAGTTTATTCAAAGGCCCGCCAATACCTAAACCAGTTGTTAACCCTCAACACAGAACGGGAAGATCTTTTTGGGCTGGCCATTACCTATGAATTTTTCGGGCTCAGCTATTTGGAGGAGGGCAAAAACCTGGAGAAGGCAACCGCTTACTTTCAGGAATCGCTCAGGTTATTTTCCGAACTGAACAACACCCACAAACAGGCCGATGTACTTCTTCACCTGGGTAATATCAGCCAGCTGAGAGAAAAATATGCAAACGCTATTGGTTACTACAACAAGTGCCAGGCCCTGGCAAAAGAAATTAATAGCATGGAATTATTGAAGGAAAGTGCCCATCAGTTGTCTGCCATTTATGAAAAACAGGGCCTACTCGCCAAAGCGCTGGAGTATTACAAAACATTCCTTCAATATAAAGACAGTGTGGCACTCATAGAGCAGGAAACACAAATTACAGCCATCGAAAAAAAGTTTGCTATTGAGAAAAAAGAATCCCAGATAGCCCTGCTGGAAAAAGACAAAGTATTGCAACAGGCTCAACTAAAAAGCCAGCAAGAAACCTTAGGAAACCAACGCTTAGTGCTGTTGCTGCTGCTCATCGGGTTCCTGGCCATTCTTGCCATAACCATGATGCAGTACAGGAATATACAGGCGAAAAGAAAGTCGAACCTGCTTTTAAAAAACCAAAGAGATGAAATAGAAAAAGTGAATTCCAAGCTGGAAGAAACTTTTGAGCAGTTAATCAGTCAGCAGAAAAAAAACGAAGAGCGCAGGGTAAAGCTGCTTGAAAGCAAGTTTGAGAATAAAATACAATCCCTGACGCTGCAATCGCTGGAATCGCAGATGAACCCCCATTTCCTCTTCAATGGAATGAATGCGGTGCGCTGGCTGGTAATCCAGAACAAAAACGATAAGGCCAAACAGTACCTCGATACTTTTGCCAACCTGCTAAGGCTAAGCCTGACCAATAACAGAAAAAAAGTAATTGCTTTGGGTGAAGAACTAAGAACCACCGGCTTGTACCTTGAAATTGAAAAACTAAGGTTCGATAATGAATTTGCCTTTTCTATTAATATATCGCCGGGTATTAACGTGGACACTATTATGGTACCTCCAAAAATTCTTCAGCCGCTGGCAGAAAATGCGGTAAAGCATGGCTTGTTACCAAGCAGAAAGACGGAAAAGAAACTGGAAATAAATGTAACAGAAAAAGAAGGCGGTGTTTGTGTGGAAGTGCTCGACAACGGCATGGGTTTTAAAAAATCGTTTAACAGCGAAGAGGAAGCAAGGCCCGATGGCACTCATTTAGGCTTAAAGCTCATTCAGGAAAGACTATCTATATATAACCAGCAAAGCAAATTGTTAATTTTATTCAGTATTGGAGCACAGCATGATGAACAAAAACAAATTATTGGCACCCGTGCAGAAATCTGGATTGCCAGCCAGACCGTTATGCAAATTACAGCTCCCCAGGCTATCTTATAAGAAGACAATAACCACACGCCTGCTTTAACCTTCACCATCAGCTGCCCCGGCAAAGGATACTCCCAGTGATACAGGCATGGGTTAATTCGTTTGCCTGATATATGGCTCAACCGAAAGAAACAAGCAGTACTGTCATTTTTCACGTCCTCCTTTGGCTTCTTCCCCTTCCTGCAAGTATCCATCCCTGCGGGATTGGTCAAAAATTTTTCCTTCGGCAGCATCAGCTATTATTTCTGAAGGAGAAAGCCCTGGCGCCTGAAAAACCTGCCAACATTCTGTACAATACCTGTGTATATTGTACATGGCAAACTGAACCACGAATGGAAGGAATTATTTTTTGCGGCATACAGGCTGCCGGCAAAAGCACTTTTTACAGCCACCATTTTATGCAAACGCATCTGCGGATTAGCATGGACCTTTTGCGTACCAGAAACCGGGAAAGGCGCTTTCTGGACCTCTGCCTGCAAACCAGACAACCATTTGTTATAGACAATACCAACCCGAGCGCTGAAGAACGATGCCGCTATATTGAACCCGCACTTGCTGCTGGCTTTCGCCTAACGGCTTACTACTTTGACATTAGCATGGGCGAAGCCATCCGGAGAAATGCCGCCCGGAGCGGCAGGGCAAAAATTCCTGTAAAGGAAATCGGAGGCACCCGGAAGCGACTGGAGGTTCCGAAGCTGGAGGAAGGTTTTTCGAGGCTCTATACTGTACAGCTACAGCCAAATAACTACTTTACAGTAGCAGAAATATCCCCCTAAGTCCGCAGGCATTTACCAGCTATTACCTTTGGCGCTAACAAAACTTCCGGAAAACGCTAAATAAAGAGCAACAGTCGCCTGCAGCACTTTTGAGAAACAAAGACCGCTTTTTGGCGGCCCTTAATGAACTATGCTTCCTCCTGTATACAATTAGGATCAGGCGGCTTCCTCTCCTTCTTTTTCAGAAGCCAAAAGCGGGGTAATTTGCGACTCCAGTCTACCATGCACAAAACCTTCCTGCAGATAGGGCGGTAACTTCTGAACCAGCTTCCGGTAATTTTCGAGGCCCAATGCTTTCGCTACATAAGCTTCGTGCACAAAATTAAGGTACGCAACCAGGTACTGCAACGACTGGTGGAAAAGCCTGAAATCAATGTCGGCCTCCACAAAGCGGGTAATCTCGCGGTGATTCGCTGAAATGCGCAGGCGAAGTAAAAAGCTGAAAATATTGGTGTGCCCTAATCGCCAGCTTAGCTGCCGCCAGTGCTCATCTGTAAATCGGGCAAGGACTTTACCTGTCCGCTGGCTCCGGATTGCGGTAGCCGGATTTCCCTGGACCTTCTGCCGGACGCTTTGCGCCTTTGCTTTGCGGGTTGTGCGCAGGAACTGCCCAAGCTGAGCCTGCGCTTCGGTTTTCATATCGGCCAACTGGAGGCTCGGCCTGTAATGCCCGTACTGCAGTCCATGGAGGCGCGGCTTGAGCGGGTGGCCGGATGCATAAAAGGAAATAGCTTTTGGGTAAGCCCCATTAGCAACCAAATGTCCTGCTTCCCACTGCATTTGCTCAGGTTGCATACGCTCGATCCCCTGGAGCCGCAAAAATGCCTGCAGGCTTTCAAACACACTATAGCAAGCCTGCGGGAAAGTCCAGTGTAGGGCATTTCGCAAATAATCATCATTCCCCAGCTGGGCAGTGGCCCGCAAGGCATATTCTGTATTCCAGGCATTCAACAAGTGCTGCTGAATAGCGCTCATATCCGCTTCGCTCAGTTCCTGCCCGGCATCAGGCAGCCGAAAGTGCCTGAAATAATCCATTTTATTTAATTGAAAAGCATCTGCTGCCTCCCGAATTAAGTAGTGCAGGCTAAAGAAGTAATTCAGGAAAATCTGTGCCGGAATTGATCGTTTCCAGTCCTGGCTGTACTCCTCCTGTTCCACAATATTTTGTTCTGTATTTTCCATACATAAAGAACAACAATGAAGCAAATCACGTTCCTTAATTTTTGTACTTTTTACATAAATTACAAATAAAATAAAATCTTTATATAAAGGTTCAACAGCCTTATAACTGCTCTTTAAGCAGGAAATAAACAGTAATATCAAAAGCCAACTTTAGTATTTTAATCCTGTAATCTTTTTACCAATAAAATGCTTGTTATGATACATTCAAACGCTTATTACTATTTTTTTCACACATTCTATCGAATGGAAACTGGCGTTCCGGCAAGTATGGAACTTGTTCATTAAAATGATCTGAATAAAAATTCTACTCCCTGCATTTTTCCCTTCACTAAATATAACTTTTACAATATTTGCCATCGAATTTACAACAACTTTAAAGGGTTTACTTAAAAGCGGAGTTCCGGGGCAGTTCCTTCTCTAATAAAGCCCTTTTCCTACAACTGTGTCCCCGTAATAACCGTACCTCTCTTCTTAGTTACACTTTGCCCGGCAGAACATAAAAAGCTATGGCTCAGTATTTTAATTGATTGTTATAGAAATAAAATGAACTGGAATCTTATACTTAATTTTTTTGCTGCCATGCTGGCCATTGTAAACCCAGTAGGGCTTATCCCCTTATGGAAGGAACTTACCGGCGACACAACGCCAGATGTGCGGAAGCGAATTGCCATACTCGTAACCGGCTCGGCATTTGCTATTTTGCTTGTCTTTTTAAATACCGGCATCAACATTCTGCACTTTTTCAGCATCGACCTGGCTGTATTTAAAATCGCAGGGGGCATCCTGCTGCTTTTAACTGCCATTTCGATGGTAGAGGGCAATGCAAGTCGCCTGGAGGAATCGGAAGAAAAAGCAGACACCAGCTTTGGACTGGCAAAACAGCGTTTCCGCAAAGTGCTTGTTCCCCTAACGCTGCCCATGCTTTCGGGGCCAGGCTCCCTAACAACGGTTATTTTATACAGCTCACAGGCAGGTCCTTTTCAGGAATATGTAGCACTTTCTGTAGTGCTGCTTGGCACCTACTTATTGCTGTGTGCGGTACTGGCTTATTCCTACAAAATCGAAGATAAAGTCGACGACCTCTTTTTTACTGCTTTTACCCGCTTGTTTGGCGTAATTGTAGCAGCTATTTCGCTTCAGTTTATAATTGAAGGCCTGGGAGAGGTGTTTCCGCTCTGGCTGGAAGGGAATTCTGCCATTGAACCTGGCAATGGAAAATAAACCGATCTTCTGTTTTACCCTTGGAGCCACCTTCTACCCTTTGGCATTTCCCGTAGGCCTTCTTTCTAAAACTGAAGTTAACCTTTCATGATTATGCCCGTTGTATCTAAAAATGGTACAATTAAACTTTTAAAAATATGAAAAAATTTATCGGTTCATTCATATGCTTAGTGGCAGGCCTCCTTACTTCCTGTTCTCCATCGGTTTATACAGATACCGCACCCGATGCAGATTTTAGCGCCTACAATACCTACGCCTATTTGCCCAGTGGGGAAAATGACGAAGCCCAAACCATTTACACCCAAAAGATAATTAACGAAGTAGATCAGGAAATGACTGCCAGGGGGTACCAAATTGACAATCAGGACCCGGACTTACTGGTAAATGTTAAAACAATGTATGAAGAGGAGGAAGATTTGCAACGTGTACCGGTAGCAAACACCTACGACTATTACACTCCAGGTTTTTACACCCCTACCACCCTGAGCCCCTACTATTACACCGGCTATGCAGGTGTTCCCCGCATTACCGGAGCTGGAATAAGGGAAATTGAATATACTGAAGGAACCTTCGTTGTCGATGTTATTGATGCGTCTAACAACCAGATAGTGTGGAGAGGGTGGTCTGAAACCCCTGTAGATCCGGAGAACCTGGACAATTCTATCAGGGAATATATCGACAATATATACGAAGAATATCCTGTGGATGCAGAAGGAACACAACCTTAAAAAATTACTAAATAACAAGCAGCTTATTAAAGCTGAGGCACAGGCAATTTTAAGCCCCGCAATATCGGGGCTTTTTTTTGCCTTAAATATGGCAAATCCCCTGTTAAACCTACCAAAACAGCAAAAAATAATTTCTTTTGCCTCTCCCTGCCCATTGGGTACAAAGGGTATATTTGTACGTTTTTACCAACCTCCATGTCTATTGTAAAAAAAGTGCGTGCTGTGGAAAAATTATACCACAGCCTCGATCAGGAAATTGTAAAATTTCAAAGCCAGGCCTCCCTTAAATGTATTGTCGGCTGCGGCGCCTGCTGCCAAAAGGCCGACATAGAAGCGACCATACTGGAATTTATTCCACTTGCCTACCATTACCTATTGGAAGACAAGGCTGCGGAAGTACTGGACACCTTAAAACGGGAAGCAGGCCCCACCTGCTCGCTGCTAAAGCTATCCATTCTTGGTGGCACCAGCGGTCTTTGCTCAGCGTACAGGTACCGTGGCCTCATTTGCCGGCTTTTTGGCTATGCTGCCTCCCGCGATAAATGGGGGCAACTTCGCCTGGTTACCTGCGGGAAAATAAAGGAAGGTCAGGCTGAGCTGTATGCCGAAACCCAGGAAAAAATAAAATCCGGACTGGAAGTACCGGTCATGGGCCAGTATTACAGCCGCCTCAGCAGTATTGACCCGGAACTATGCAGAAAATTTTATCCTGTAAACCAGGCGATGATTCATGCCCTGGAAGTGGTGCTTCATTACTATGCCTACCGTCCAAAACCACGCCGGCGCCTGCGCATAGCCAGCTAAAGCGCTGCTAATAATTTGTACATTTAAAAAGGCTGAGCTACAGCCACTTTAAACCACAGAGAAATATTCCTGTATTCAAACGGTCTTTTTTTAAGCTCCCGCTAAAACCGCAGGAGGTTAAAATAGACTAACTATGCATGTTTTGCCATTTTTTGAATAAGTTTACAGGCAGATTATGCAAACACAAGCACCGGACTTCTGGCAAAGCAGGCAATGGATGGGCAAACTCGTGGCGATGGGGGTGGCATTGCTGCTGCTTTTCCTGCTCGATCTGAGCCTGGGCTCTGTCTCTATTCCTATGAGCCAGGTGGCAAAAGTGTTAACCGGAGGTTCTGCTGAAAAGGTGGCCTGGGAGCACATTATATGGCAGTTTCGCCTGCCTAAAGCGCTTACCGCCCTGGCGGCAGGCAGTGCCCTTGCCTGTTCCGGTCTGCAAATGCAAACCCTGTTTCGCAACCCGCTGGCAGGGCCTTTTGTGCTGGGCATCAGTTCCGGCGCCAGCCTGGGAGTGGCCCTGGTGGTTATGGCAGGATCTGCTTTTGGCGGAATGCTGTGGAACGATTCACAGGGTCTTATTCTAATAGCCGCCAGCTTAGGCGCTGCCAGTGTGCTGCTGCTGGTAGTCCTGGTTTCAACCAACATTCGCGATGGCATGACACTGCTCATCATTGGTCTTATGTTTGGCAGCCTGGCAAGTGCAGTGGTTAGTATTCTGCAGTTTTTCAGCGAAGCCGAACAGGTACAGGCGTACCTCATATGGACCTTTGGCAGCCTTGCCGGCACCAGCCGGGAAGAGCTTTACCTGCTTTTACCGGTGGTGGTAGCGGGGCTTTTATTGGCTTTTCTGCTTGCCAAACCCCTGAATGCTTTACTCCTGGGCGAGCGCTATGCCGAAAGTATGGGCGTAAACCTGCGCCAGGCACGGGCTTTAATAATAATTAGCACCAGCTTACTGGCGGGAAGCATAACTGCCTTCTGCGGGCCGATTGCATTTGTTGGTTTAGCTGTGCCTCACCTCACCCGCCTGCTTGTACCCACGGCAGACCACCGCAAACTACTCCCGGCCGTTATGCTTGGCGGTGCCATTCTATTATTAGTTTGCGATATTCTTTCGCAGCTCCCCGGCAGCGAAAAGGTACTTCCTATTAACGCAGTAACCTCACTCATTGGCGCGCCAGTGGTTATCTGGTTAATTGTGCGAAGGAGAAACATCAGCAAAAGCTTTTAAGATGGAAGGCAAAAAAGCACAAATAACCCTTTTGGCAGAAGACCTCAGCATTGGCTACCGTAAAAAGAAGGAAGAAAAACGGATACACGAAAACCTTCAGCTGGAACTCAGGAAAGGAGAGCTTCTTTGCCTGATGGGTCCAAACGGCGCAGGAAAATCCACGCTTCTCCGCACCCTGGCAGGTATTCAACCACCCCTTGCCGGACAGGTTTGGATAGCAGGCAAAGAGTTACACCAGCTCAGTGCAGCCGACAGGGCCCGCCTGATTAGCCTGGTACTTACCGAAACCATTAGCGCCGGCAACATGACTGTACTGGAACTGGTGGCACTCGGCCGTTACCCCCACACCCAATGGGGCGGCAGGCTAAATGCTGTTGACAGAATACAGGTAGAGCAGGCGCTGGAAGATACCGGCATCCGGGAGCTTGCCGGAGAAAAGCTTTATGAGCTAAGCGACGGCCAGCGCCAGAAAGCACTTATCGCCCGTGCCCTGGCACAGGATGGCGAGCTAATTATTCTCGATGAGCCTACCGCCCACCTCGACCTGATTAACCGCCTGCAAACCATGCGCCTGCTTCGCCTCCTGGCTATCCGGCGCAAGAAAGCCATCGTAGTCGCCACCCATGAGCTTGATTTGGCCCTGCAGTCGGCCGACCGGCTGTGGCTGCTGGGAAATAAAGCCGCCGGGCTAACCGCGGGCGCACCGGAAGACCTGGTGTTGAATGGAAAACTGGCAGAGACTTTTAGTCGCAGCGGTTTTTTCTTTGATGCACAAAGCGGCCAATTTCGGGAAGCACCCCATAGCTGCACCTCTTTAAATTTAGAAGGCGAAGGAGCCTCCCGCTTCTGGACCCAAAAGGCACTCCAGCGCCAGGGCTATGAAATAGTAAAGGAGTCTACACCAATAATGGTAAGGGTAATACAGAACGACGATAATCTTCTTTACTGGGAGCTGTTAAAAGACAACTCAAAGGTAAGAGCCAATTCTATTGAGGAGTTAATCAGGCTCCTTGTGAAGTAAGAAATATTCACTAACTTTCTTCTCTGTAAGTAAGTGGACCTATTTAATTTAACCTTAACAGCTAGCCTTGTCATGCTGAAAAAGGAAACGGTACGCCGGGGGTGCCTAACCGCTGCGGCATCTTTCGCAGTATGAAGCTCCTTAAAAGCCATTTTATTGGAAAGATCCTTCCGCGCGGCGTCCGCGTTCCTCAGGATGACAAAATCGGCTTTTTTTCTTCAAATTAAATGTGTCCTACTACTTACATTTAAATAAACCGCCTCACGGCAGTAATGAAACTTGCTTTTCTACTCTTCTGCTTAATTCCTCTCCAGGCTTGCTTTTCCAGCCGGAAAGAAAGCAAGAAAGAGGCGCCAGTGCCTGTGTATAAAAGAGAAAGGGCATTACGATAGAACCCAAGAAAAAAACCATTAAACAAACCAATTAAACTTCCATTTATCATTGAACCACTTTTTGCCGGGGTTTTACCAGACTCTTCAGAACAGCATTCTGCTATAAACAAGCAGTTCTTAAACCTAATTTTTAAGCTGATGGATTTTCCCGTTTTTAAAACTACCGTTGCTAAATCCCTTACTTGTTCTCCTCACCTTAACCCCACATCGGATAAATGAAACAGGTTGTAATTATTGGCAACGGCATCGCAGGCATTACTGCTGCCCGGCATATCCGTAAAAAAAGCGATTATGCCATTACGGTCATTTCGGGGGAGTCCGACCACTTTTACTCCCGAACAGCCCTAATGTACCTCTACATGGGGCACATGGCTTACTATAACATAAAGCCGTATGAAGACTGGTTCTGGCCAAAGAACCGTATAGAGCTGGTTCGGGACTGGGTTACGGCTGTAGATACAAAGGAAAAGAAAATCCAATTGAAGGAGAAGGGAGCCGTGCCATACGACATCCTGCTGATTGCCTCCGGCTCAAAACCAAGAAGAGGTGGCTGGCCGGGAGAAGCAGCGCCCAACGTTCAGGGTTTGTATGGCCTGCAGCACCTGGAGCAGATGGAGAAAAACACCAAAGACATTGCACGTGGCGTAGTGGTAGGCGGTGGCTTAATAGGGGTTGAAATGGCAGAGATGTTACACAGCCGCAACATACCGGTGAGCCTGGTGGTGCGCGAAAAAGAATACTGGTCAAGTGTACTGCCTCCGGAAGAAGCAGCCATGATAAGCAGGCACCTCCGTAAGCATGGCATTGAGCTGCACCTGCAAAGCGAGTTGGAAGAAATACTGCTGAATGAAGAAGGAACCGCAAAAGCAGTGCGTTTAAATGGAGGCGAAGTAATTGATTGCCAGTTTGTAGGCGTAACCATTGGCGTGGAGCCCAACATTGCTTTCCTGGAAGGGAGCGGCATAGAAACCAATCGGGGCGTTTTAGTTGATGCCGAGTTCCGCACCAACATTCCCGATGTGTACGCCGCAGGTGACTGTGCGGAATATCGCAGGCCATCCTTTGGCAGAAAGCCTCTTGAACAGATCTGGTACACCGGACGCATCCACGGCGAAACAGTGGCCGCTACCATTTGCGGAAATGCATTGGCATACAAGCCAGGCCCCTGGTTTAATTCGGCAAAGTTTTTCGATGTGGAGTACCAGGTGTATGGCGAAATACCCATCAGGGCGGAGGAAGATACGACCACCCTGTACTGGCAAAATACAGAAAAGGAACAGGCCATTCGTATTGCCTGGGACAGCAATACAAAAACAGTAAAAGGGTTTTCCCTTTTAGGCATCCGCTACCGACATGCGGTTTGTGAACAATGGATACAAACAGCCGCTTCTATAGAAGAGGTACTGGTCGACCTTGGGCGTGCCAATTTCGACCCGGAGTTTCACCGCCGCCACGAAGCAGAAATTATATCTTTGTACGAAGCGCAAAGTGGACGGAAGCTGGCAAAACAAGAGAAGAAAAGCTTCTGGAATATATTTGGCTAGTGGCTAATTAAGCTGTCTTCTGAATGAGCAAACCGGTTCTTAAGCTGCAGTAAAACATTTTAATTGTGGAAAATACTAAAAATAAAGATTCACATCAATTTATTCGCCGGCTAGGCCTTTTTATTTTCCTGGCCGGTTTCGGGCTTTTTATTGGCCTATTTTTTCTCTCCAATTATCGCTTAACCGAAGATGCCCTGCAGCAGGCCTTTGAATACAAAGAAGAGCCTGCTCCGAATGCCGTTGCCCAAACGCTGCCCGATGACACCCGCGAAGCCACTCCCCCATCCCTCTACCAACTGGTAGCAGAAGAAGCACAGCCCATAATGGGAGAAGTTTATTACTGGAACTTTAGCTATGTTAATAAGCTGCAGTCCCTTTTCGACGGGGTAAATGCACGGGTATCGGAAATTTACGGGATTTCAGATGAAGAAGTCATCCGCATGGTAGACGCTTCGCTGCAGGAAGGGGTACTCCAATACCAGCCAGAGCTGGCTGCCCAGCAACTCAATGGTTCCGGCGAACTACTGGAAATGCGGCAACAGTTACTTAAAGATTATACCAGCTGGATGGAAGGCAGGGAGTACAGCAGCCCCAAAGAACTTCAGGAGCAGCTTAATACAACCCTCGAAAACCTTAACCGGAATATAGAAAACCAAAAAGGCATTAGCTCCTATTCTGCCAAAGGCTACCTTAGCTCCCTGGTTAAAAACTCTACCATTGGTTTGCTGGCAAACCATACCTTGCTTTTCTTTCTGCTTGCTTTTAGCCTCCCCACCATTGGTGCCCTGATGTATATTTTGCCCGGCCTGAGTACGGTAGCCGGAATAAAGCACAACAACATCTTTTTCAGCTCACTCAAAAACAGGGGCTGGGTTGGTATATTGCTGGGCACTTTTCTTATCCTCTTTTATATCATCCTGTACTTTTACCCCTACTACATGACCAACTGGATTCTGCTCATGGATCCTTTCTGTTATTGGTTTACCGGGCATCCTGCCAGCGAGTTTTTCCTCTACGGCTTCCTGTACACGCTCGTAATTCTGGTTATGGGGGTGCGCATGCTTATCAAGTACCGGCACAGCAATTACCACAAAATTCGTACGGCTTCCCTTATGTTCTTCCAGCTGGCCTTTGCATTTATAATTCCCGAAATCCTGGTCGCGCTCAATCAGCCCTACTTCGACTTTAAAAATATCTGGCCGCTCAACTACGACTTCTTTTTTGAGTACCGCCTACAGGAGTTTATTGCCAACGGCACCCTGGGCATTTTCATGCTCGTTTGGGGCATTGCCTTAATTATTATTGGCGTCCCGATCTTTACCTACTTTTATGGCAAGCGTTGGTACTGCAGCTGGGTGTGTGGCTGCGGCGCACTTGCCGAAAATTTGGGAGATCCATTCCGGCAACTCTCTTCCAAGAGCCTTCGCGCCTGGCATGTTGAGCGCTGGATGGTCCACAGCGTACTGGTTTTTGCTGTGCTAATGACTGTTATGGTGCTGTATACCTTCTTTAGCGGCAGCAGCCAATTGCTCGGTATTGATTCGTATGTACTGCGCGAAGTATACGGTTTTGCCATTGGTGCTGTATTTGCCGGGGTTATTGGCACTGGCTTTTACCCACTGATGGGCAACCGGGTTTGGTGCCGCTACGGATGTCCGCTGGCGGCTTACCTGGGCTTGATACAGCGATTCCGCTCCCGCTTCCGCATTACCACCAATGGGGGCCAGTGTATTAGCTGCGGCAATTGCTCTACCTATTGCGAAATGGGCATCGACGTACGCTGGTATGCCCAGCGGGGCCAGAATATAGTACGGTCCAGCTGCGTTGGTTGTGGCGTTTGCGCCTCTGTTTGCCCCCGTGGCGTACTCAAGCTTGAAAACGACGACCACAAAGGCCGCTTTGGTCAACCTATCCTCATTGGCAATGACCATGTTAAAATCGTTGAATAAGAAGATGGAGGTTAGAGGTCAGGCGTTAGAGGTTGGAGAGCCTGGAAACTAGCGACTGGGTGTTAGAGATTAGAATAGCCCGCTTTAAGAAGAGTGAATAAAAAAATCTTCCATACCTTTGTCCCTATCTTGGTTCCTGGTTCCTGGTATCTTGGCTCTATTTTCTATTGTCCACAGTCCATTGTCTCAAATCTCACGCCTCATGTCTAACACCCCAAATCTCACACCTCCTTGCTAGTTGATGTAATCATTCCTGCTTTTAACGAAGAAAAATCTATTGGCAAAGTACTTGCCGGCATTCCCTGGGAGCTGGTGCGTGAGGTAATTGTTACCGACAATGCATCGAAGGACAAAACCACCGAAAATGCCAGGGCTGGTGGCGCTACGGTTCTTTACGAAGGAAGGAAAGGCTATGGTTGGGCCTGCCTCAAAGGCATGGATTATATTGCCCAAAAAGAAGCTAAGCCCGATATTGTGGTGTTTATGGATGGAGATTATTCCGATAACCCGCAACAGCTGAAGGAGCTAATTACTCTCATAGAAAGAGGAGAGGCAGACCTGGTGATTGGCTCCCGGGCGCTTGGGAAGCGCGAAAAAGGCTCCCTCACCCCGCAGCAGCTGTTTGGCAATTGGCTGGCGACCCGGCTGCTGCACTGGCTCTATAAAACCGAGTTTACCGATTTGGGTCCCTTTCGCGCCATCCGCTACAGCAAGCTCCTGGAGTTGCAAATGGCCGACAAAACCTATGGCTGGACCGTTGAAATGCAGGCAAAAGCAGCCCGCTTAGGTCTCCGCTGCACCGAAGTTCCGGTAAACTACCGGAGGCGGATAGGAACCTCTAAGGTGAGCGGCACCGTTAAGGGTACACTGGGTGCGGGTTATAAAATTTTGTGGACGATTTTTAAATATAGCTAAATGGCCATAGTAGTATTTGTTTTATATGCCTTAAGCCTGCTGTTCCTTTTCCTGTTCAGCCTGGGGCAGATGCACCTGGCCTGGCTGTATCGAAAATCCTTAAAAAACGGTGAGTCGACAGAAAGAAAGTCTGTCCCTGCCCTTTCCCACTTCCCGAAGGTAAGTGTACAATTGCCCCTTTACAACGAGCGCTATGTAGTAGAACGGCTCCTCGATGCAGTTGCCGCGTTTGATTACCCTGCCGACAAACTGGAAGTACAGGTCCTCGACGACTCCACCGACGATACCATTCAAATTGTGGCTGCAAAAATAGAGGCCCTCGAAGGAAAGGGCATTTCTATTCGCCACATTTGCCGCAAAGAGCGGATTGGCTACAAAGCAGGTGCCCTGCAGGAGGGGCTGGAGCAGGCCAGCGGGGAGTTTATTGCTATTTTCGATGCAGACTTTCTCCCAGGGCCTGACTTCCTGCAAAAGACGATTCCTCACTTTAAGGAACCTTCTGTAGGGGTGGTTCAAACCCGCTGGGAACACCTGAACCGCAATTACAGCCTGCTTACCCGCCTGCAGGCTTTTGGTCTCGATGCGCATTTTACCGTAGAGCAGGGCGGCCGAAGCCAGGCCCACAGCTTCATTAATTTTAACGGCACCGGCGGCGTGTGGCGCAAAAGCTGCATAGAAGATGCCGGAGGCTGGTCGGCCGACACCCTTACCGAAGACCTGGACCTGAGTTACCGGGCACAGCTAAAAGGCTGGACGTTTCGCTACCTGGAAGAGGTGGAAGCGCCTGCCGAGCTGCCGGTACTGATGCCCGCCATAAAATCGCAGCATTTTCGCTGGAATAAAGGGGCGGCGGAATGCGCACGCAAAAACCTGTTAAATGTTCTTCGCTCCAATAAAAAGCCCATCCATAAAATTCATGCTGTTTTTCACCTGTTCAACAGCAGTATTTTTATGGCTATCTTACTATCGGCCCTGCTCAGCGTTCCTATGCTTTTTTATAAGGTCGATCATCCCGAGTGGCGCTGGCTTTTTCATGCCGGCAGTATTTTCCTCATCGGGTTCCTTTCCATCGCCTTCTTTTACTGGACTGCCACTAAACGGCTGCAGCCTCAGCATACGAGCAGCTACTTCTGGAGCCTGTTTCCTCCCTTCCTGGTAGTTTCCATGGGGCTTGCCGCGCATAATACGGTGGCGGTTATGGAAGGATGGCTGGGCAAAAAGTCGGCCTTTATTCGAACACCCAAATTTAATATCCGCCAGAACAGCGACCCGTGGACCGGCAATATATACATCAGGCAACACCTTAGCTGGCTTACCTTGCTCGAAGGCCTTCTTTCTCTGTACTTTCTCTTTGGAATAGGCACAGGCATTTACCTGCAGGATTACGGGCTCGTAATTTTCCACGCCATGCTGGCAGCTGGCTTCGGGCTGGTGTTTTATTATTCCGTAAGATGAGTAACACCATCAATACAAATAAGAAATACACAAATAATCTGTGTTTATCGATGGTCGCGCTGCTCTACGGCCCGGGCCTGCTATACCTGGCTTACTTCCTTCAGCGAACCGATACCCTCCCGCTCCTGCTCATTTATGGAGCACTGTTTGGCGTTTGTGTATTTGCCTATCATCAGACTGAAATAAACACAACGCATTGGTTTGTACTTGCTGTTTTCCTTCGGCTCCTCCTGCTTCCGGCCATCCCTATGCTTTCAGATGATTTTTACCGCTTTATCTGGGACGGACGCTTACTGTTAGCCGGGGAGCATCCTTTTGGCCATATCCCCTCCTGGTATATGCAGGAGCACACCACGGCAGTACCAGGTATTACGAAGGAGCTTTACCAGCAGCTTAATTCGCCGGAATACTACACCATTTACCCGCCACTGCACCAGGCCACCTTTTACCTGGCGGCTCTTTTTGGCGGCGAACGTATCCTGGCAAACCTGGTCGTTCTGCGCATTCCCATTCTCCTGGCCGAAGTGGGAACCCTCTGGCTGATCCTGAAGCTGCTTCAGCAATATAAAATGCCTCAAAAAAACTTCCTGCTTTATGCCCTAAACCCCCTGGTAATTCTGGAATGTACGGGAAACCTACATTTCGAAGCAGTGATGGTTTTCTTCCTGCTCCTGGGAATTTACCTGTTAAAGCGCTTTTTTAACCAGCCAAACAAAGCTTTCCTCCTTACAGCTGCAGCCGCTTTTGCCGCTGCCATTGCCAGTAAGCTCCTGCCACTCATGTTCCTTCCATTCTGGTTTCGGAAACTGGAGGTTCGCTCCTTTCTGTTGTTCCTCTTTAGTGGTGTGGCATTTTGCCTTTTGCTTTTTATTCCCCTTTACAACTCAGTGGTTTTTTCAGGCTTCCAACGCAGCCTTTCTCTCTACTACCAGAAGTTCGAATTTAATGCCAGCTTATACTACCTCATCAGAGAAGCAGGCTATTGGCTCAAGGGATATAACATTATTGGAACAGCCGGCCCGCTTTTGGCCCTGCTGGCCACCACAGGCATTCTACTTCTTTCCTTTAGCCCTAAAGCCAAAAAGCTTTCCCTCCCGGCGGGCATGCTATTGGTATATTCTATCTTTTTAGTATTTTCCCTCACCGTACATCCCTGGTACATTATTCCACTGCTGGCGCTTTCGCTCTTTACCGGCTACCGCTTTCCGGTACTTTGGTCGGGCCTTATTTTCCTGACCTATGCAGGCTATACAGAAAGTGGATTTAAAGAAAACAATCTCATCTTAATCGGGGAGTACATTGGGGTGGCTTTATATTTTCTTTGGGAGTTAAAAAGAAACAATTTTCCCAAAGCCGAACAGAAAACTCCCTCAAAGCGTTTAGCTGGTTAAAGCAGCCGCTTCCACTGTTTGATTTTTATTTTATTTAATACTCGTACCTTTTTATTAAACAAACCCAAATGGACAAAACATACTACAAACCTGAAGACCTTGGCAAATTTGGCGATATAGCAGAATTTCAGCCGGAGCTGGCTAAGAAATTTTTCGACTACTATGGCGAGGTGTTTAAAGAGGGAGAGCTCAGCGAGCGCGAAAAAGCCCTTATTGCGCTTGCGGTAAGCCATGCCCTGCAGTGCCCCTATTGTATTGATGCCTACAGCACCGGCAGCCTCGAAAAAGGCGCCACCGAAGGCCAGATGATGGAAGCCGTACATGTTGCTGCTGCCATTCGCGGAGGCGCCTCCCTGGTACATGGTGTACAAATGATGAATAAAGTAAAGCAGGTAACAATGTGAAGACAGTCGTGAGTCTTTAGTTTTTAGCGGTCCTCCGCTGCGGTGTTGAGAGGCTCAGTGGTATCCATGGAGTATAGCAAGAAATTTCAGCCCTGTAAACTTGTGGCGGCAGGTCCCTTCCAGCCTCTTTTAAAGGCTTCAGCGTAGGCATCACCGGCGAACCACTCATGACTAAAGACTCAAGACTCCAGACTAATTCTTATGACTCACGACTCACGACTCAGGACTCTCAAGCGACAGGAACATCAGTTAGCCGATTCTTTTATTCAGCTGGAAGTGCTTCAAACTCCCCGCGAGAGCGGTGAACAGTTCCCGGATTTCAGGGAAAAATTGCAGGAGGTCGATCTATTTCCGCTCAGGCCGACCAGCATCGAAATTATGCAGATAAATGTGGGGAAAATGTGCAATCAAACCTGCAAGCACTGCCACGTAGATGCCGGGCCCGATCGCAAAGAAATAATGACTGCCGAAACAATGCAGCAATGTCTCGCTGCGCTGGACAAAGCCAAAGCCTCGGGCAGTAAAATTCATACCGTCGACCTTACGGGTGGAGCCCCTGAAATGAACCCCGACTTCCGTTGGTTTGTAGAACAGCTTAGCGCACGTGGCATCAAAATTATTGTACGCTGTAACCTGACCATTATTCTGGCAAACCCGAAGTACCACGACCTGCCCGACTTCTTTAAAAAGCATAAAGTAGAGGTGGTGAGCTCCCTGCCTCACTTTTCTGCCCGCCGCACCGATGCCCAGCGGGGTGAAGGGGTATTTGAAAAATCAATTAAGGCACTGCAAATGCTCAATGAAGTTGGGTATGGCAAGGAAAATCCTGAGCTTGCACTCCACCTGGTATACAATCCATCAGGCGCTTTCCTTCCCGGCTCGCAGGCCGCACTTGAAAAAGAATTTAAACAGAAGCTGAAAAAGGATTTTGACATCGATTTCAACAGCTTGTATGTCATCACCAACCTGCCTATTAGCCGTTTCCTCGACTACCTGCTGCAGAGCGGCAATTACGACAGCTATATGGATAAGCTGGTAAACTCCTTTAATCCTGCTGCTGCCGAAAGCGTTATGTGTCGCAATACCCTCTCTGTTGGCTGGGATGGGCAGCTCTATGACTGCGACTTTAACCAGATGCTCGATATGCTGGTGGCTGAGGAAGCTCCCCGCCACATTGCCGACTTCGATACGCAGGCCCTTACTGAGCGGGAAATCAGGCTAAACCAGCACTGCTATGGCTGCACGGCCGGCGCAGGCTCCAGCTGCGGAGGAGCAACTACCTGATGCGGAAAGGATTACTATTTTTCGTACTTTTGCTCCCCATGTTTACTGCCTGTAAAGAAAAAACCTATCATAGCCAGCTAAAGCTGCTCTACAAGAACTCAGTGCCTTTTATTTCGGCCGACAGCCTGGCGGATCGCTTATCCTCCCATAATATTCTGGTACTGGACATCCGCTCTATGCCGGAATGGGAAGTAAGCCATATTGCCGGCGCCAGGCAGGTGGCATATGACGGCTTCGATATAAAACCATTTATGGAATTAAGCAGGCAACAGCCAGTGGCCGTATACTGCACCATTGGCTACCGCAGCGAAAAAGTGGGTAAACAGCTAAAGGATGCTGGCTTCGAGCAGGTATACAATCTTTACGGCGGCCTTATTGAGTGGAAAAACAGAGGACTACAAGTGGTAGATGCAGCCGATAAACCAACCAACAAAGTGCATACTTTCAACAGGTACTGGGGCATTTATCTCACAAACGGAGAAGAAGTAAATGAAAAATAATCACCTGATTATATTCGTAAAAAACAAAATACCCGGGAAAACAAAAACCCGGCTGGCGGCCGGCATTGGGCCTGAAAAGGCCATGGAAATATACGACTTACTCCTCAGGCATACGCACCTGGAAACCCGCTGTTTGCCCTTTAAAAAAACAGTTTATTTTTCAGAGCAGATAGAAAATGACGGCGCCTGGGCAGACGGAAACTTTAAGCTGGCGGTGCAACAGGGTGCCGGCCTCGGCGAGCGCATGGAGGAGGCTTTTAACCAGCAGTTTGCAGCAGGTGCCGAAAGAGTATGTATTATAGGCTCCGATACCTTTGAAATAAATACTGCCCTCATTCAGCAGGCATTTGAGATACTGGACCATAAAGATGTAGCCGTGGGGCCGGCCCGTGATGGAGGCTATTACCTCCTGGGCATGAAGGAACTACAGCCTGAATTTTTCAGGAACAAAGCCTGGAGTACAGAAAGCGTACTCCCCCAAACACTGGAAGATATTGAGCGGCTACAGTTAACGTACGCGCTGTTGCCAAAGCTGAACGATATTGACCACAAAGAAGACTGGCTGGCCCATCAAAAGAAAATTAAGAATTCTTCGAATGAAAGCATTTAAGCCTGCCCCCATTCAGCCTACGCTTGTTATTTTCCTGTTCATTTTATTTGCTTCCTGCGGAAGAGACAAAGATACTCCTCCAAAGCAGGAGGTCATGACCTACCTAAACCCGGAATGGGCAGCCAATACCCTCTGGGACGATGGTCTGGCAGAAGTGGCACAATACAATGCCCAGCGGCCTGTGTATGGGAAAGTTCGCAATTTCGAATATACTTACATCCTGGTAAAGGAAGATTTCAATAAAGAGTACGAGGTTAAAACCGACGACTACAGCAGAGACGACCTCTTCCCGGTAATGAAAGTAAACAAGTTCGCTTCCATTCAAACCGAAAAGTACCCGTATCATTTCCTTACCAGCCTTTTCTATAAGCGCGAAGAGCCTGCCATTCTGCATAAAATGACGCACTCCAGCCAGGAGTGGTGTGGCAATACCTTTAAGTTGTTCCAGCACCTGGGCAATAATTACCACTATCTCTTTAGTAGTTATTGGGACGGCCAGGGGAACGGCCGCTTAAAGTATGGAGATAAGATGTGGTTTGAAGATGGCCTGAGCTATACCCTGCGGGCATTAAATTTTGCCGAAGGCATGCAGTTCGAGCTGCCGCTCTTAGAAAGCCAGGTATCGAATAAGGCAAATAAACCTACCATATACGAAGCCCGCTTTACCGTTTCGCAGGATGAAATTACTATAAACGGAGAGGCTCAGCCAGCCTGGAGCGTTGTGGTAAAGCTCGACGATGAAAAAACAAATACCTACTGGTTTGCTCAGGAATATCCGAACCTGCTCCTGAAACAGGAAAGCTGGAATGCCCGCAACCTGCTTTTAAAAGAAGTAAAGCGCGAAGCTTACTGGGCCGTAGAATAAATAAATGGCTCTTTATAATAGTCCCTGGTCCTATTCACCAGCTGGAATCTGGCGCGCACTTAGCGAAGCCTAACGCGGGACTTTGGTGAGCCAAACCAGCATTAAACCTGGCCTTGTACTTATTAAGCAAGCAAAATCATAAAAAACCAAATAAATAAAGCCCCGCTTGGCTGCCGGGGCTTTGTTTATTTATCATGGTCGAAAATTCTTGAGCGCTCATTTAATAAGTACCCGCTGGCTTACTTTTCCTTTTTTAGTTTCTATCTCCAGGAAGTACATTCCTTCTGCAATTTTCTGTACATCCAGTGCATACGAAGGACTATCCTGCAGGGGATTTACCTTTTTATGGACTAAAAGCCGGCCACTAATCGAATACAGGCTGATGCTCTTTACTGCATTGCCCGCCTGCTCATAGCGAACATTTACTAATCCGGCAGCAGGGTTCGGGAATACCTCCAGGCCTTTTACCAGCTCCTCATCCCTAACAGCTGTTACAGCATTGAAGGTTGGCTGCAATACATAAAGCCCTTTTGTAATGTCGCTAACAATTACCACCCCACTTTCAAAAAAAGGATAGTTGCTCCAGCTTCCTTCAAAAATAGGCTGGTCGTGTGTGGGGTAAGTATCGAAATAAGCAATTTCTTCCAGGTTTCCTTCTTCTATACCCTGCAAATTAAGAATTCTTAAGCCGGTTGTATAGTTGGATTCATAAGCCACAGCATTTTTAATATAAAGGTTGTGGTCAATAGAGGTAAGTTTACTTTTATAGGTTCCAATTAATACAGGCTTGTCCAAATCCTGCATATCCCAGATATAGCTGGTGGTGGGCGTACCATTCCTTGCCTCATCCAGCTCGTCGTTAGAAATAAAGAAGCGCTGATCTTCCGTTAGCCACCCCTGGTGAACATAAGCAACCCCGGCATAACTTTGGGAAGAAATCATTAGCGGATGGGCTTTGTCGCTCACATTTACCAGGGTAATTGCATCTTCATTTGCGCTAAAACAAATCTCCTGTCCCTGGTAATCAGCATCTGGTCCCTGGTAAATAACACATTGCGCATCGTGGGTATAGCCGTCGGCATCGTAACAGCCGGCAAACTGCGGATTGGCAGGCTCCTGGATGTTTATCATGTGCAGCCCTCCGCCATTACACGTTTTCCCCGCCGAATTAGCCCCAACGGCAAAGGCAAAACCTGTTTCTTCATTAATTACCAGGTTATGCGCTTTTCCTATTCCCTGGTAATTGGTCGTTTCGGCAAAAATGGCCGGCGGATTCGGCACTTCCCGCAACTTCGTGAGGTCAAAAACCTGCATGCCATGCCCATCATCTTCGCTTACTATAAAGGCATGATTTTTATAAACTTTTATGTCTCTCCACGACGATTTGCCCCCATCGTGTTTAACGCCCGACAGCCTTGCCCCGCTTCCGTCTCCTGTTGCCGCATGGTGCTCCGGCAATATCCCCAGCATTATCGGGTTTAATGGATCGGAAATATCGACAAAGGAGGTGCCGTTCGACATGCCTACCAGCGCATATTCCTTCCCTGTTTGCGGGTCAGTCCATCCCCACAAATCATTTATCCAGATACCATGGTGCTCTTCGGCCATAAGCTCTTCCGTGCTCAGGTGCGCAAGCAAATCCACCTGCTTGCAGGGATAAACGCCTGCAAAACCATCTACACAGGGAGACTGGGCCTGTAAAGTACTGCACAGGAAAAAAGCCGAAGCAAAGAAGCTTAAAAAAAGTTTATCTGATTTATTCATTGAAAAAAGAGAAGTGATTAGCCTACAATAAATTAAGCATCAATATACTAATAAAAATTCAGTTACAGCAGGTTAGAATCCTAAAAAGAATAAGCAGTAAACTTTAAGGAAACTTTGAGCAGTTGAGCCTTGGCTGTTACCTGTCGGGAAGAAAAAAAATAAGCATCGATGTTTAATAAATAGTACCTTGCTGCTATGGATACCGAATTGCGCGCTATTTCCGAAATCTGGATTTACCCGATAAAATCACTGGGAGGCATTTCCCTCCAAAAGGCAAAACTTACAGAACGAGGCCTGCAATGGGACCGGCGCTGGATGTTACTCGATAATAAGGGGCAGTTTATGACACAGCGCCAGATTGCCGCCATGGCCCTGCTGGAAGTAAGCCTGCACCCCGACCACCTGGAGGTAAATCATAGCAACAAAAGCATTTTACCCCTGGTAATTCCACTGGAAACACCACCAGCAACCGAAGTAGTAAAAGCCCCGATATGGGATGATATAACCAATGCACTTGCAGTAAGTGCAGAGGCCGATCGCTGGTTTAGCCAAGCCCTTGGCCAAACCTGCCGCCTGGTTTACATGCCTGAAGATGAACAACGTACTACTACCGGAAAGACCAGTGGCCGCCAACAAAAAGTCAGCTTTGCCGATGGGTATCCTATCCTGATTATCGGTCAGGCCTCGCTCGACGACCTCAACAGCCGCCTGGCTCAACCCGTTCCCATGAATCGCTTTCGCCCAAGCCTGGTTTTTAGTGGCAGCACGCCTTTTGAGGAAGATAGCTGGCATGCTTTTACCATTGGTAAAAACCAGTTTTGGGCAGAGAAGCCCTGCGCCCGTTGTGTTGTTACTACTATTGACCAGGAAAGCGGGAAAAAGACGGGTAAAGAACCCCTGGCAACGCTTTCAAAATACCGAAGCTGGAACAACAAAGTCCTGTTCGGACAGAATCTGCTTTTCGAAGCCGGAGGCACTATTCGTATTGGCGACCCCATTCAGGTACAAAACCACAAAGAAGCTCCCCTTACACCCATTCTCTAACCTCCTTTCGCCATCTCTATGACAATTTCAACAGACCGCTTAATTCTGGAAGAATTAAAGAAAAAAAACACAGAAGCAGTTCACCAGCTGCACTCTTTACCTGAAACGGACAGGTACAACACCCTTGGAATTCCCGGCTCTATCGAAATAACCGAACAACTGGTAGAACAATGGCTGGCGCTTCAGGCAGCCGCCCCTAAAAAATTGTTTGTTTTTTGTATTAGAGAAAAAGTACAGCCTTCTTTTGTAGGATTAATTGCCCTTGCTTTGGGCAAACCCAACTTTCGTATGGGAGAAATATGGTACAAGCTCCACCCAAATTTTTGGGGCAAAGGATATGCTACGGAAGCTTTAACAGGTGTATTAGATTTTGGCTTTAATCAGTTAAAGCTGCACCGCATAGAAGCCGGCTGCGCAAAAGAAAATGCAGCCTCTGTTCGTGTACTGGAAAAAGCCGGCATGTTGCGCGAAGGAAGCAAAAGAAAAGTATTGCCTATACGGGGCCAATGGGCAGATAATTATGAATTTGCCATTTTAGAAGAGGACTTTACAGGTGGTTCGCCTGTACTTCCCGGATAAACAACTGGCAAATAGATTTCCTGCCGGATCGCTAAAAAAATACAAATAAGCAGAGGAAATATTTGCGCCCTGGGGGATTTGGCTCAAGTCAAATTTGAGCAGAGAGCGACGAAAACTCGGGCTGCCGGATTCCGACCAGGCAATGCCTGCCAATTGGGGATAGGTACCGTAGTTGATGTTTGCCTTGTCTTCCGAGCCAGGTTTGCTGCTCTTGTAGAGGGTTGCATCTGTCCAGCGGCTTCCTGCGGTAAGGACGAGTTGTCCCTGGGCCGCCAGCGCGAGCGCCAGGGCCAATAAGGTAAAAATGTATCGCATATAAAAAGGGTAAGGTTTTTTTATTTATTCAGGAGTAGAAAACTGCACATCAAATTTGCCGTCGGTAATCTGGTGGGTGGCTTCGGAAAGAGAATCATAAGCTGTGAAATGGAAAGTACCGGCTATAATACCCCGCTCCGGCAGGTAGTGGCTCACCTTTACTTCCCCAGTATACTGGCTGTTAGTGTAGGCCCTGTCATCATAGGTAGTAAAGGAATAATAATAACGTCCATAGTTAGGTGATTTTCCTCCCAAAATATAATTTCCAATTCCTGAGAAGTTTTCTATACGGAACCCTATTGATTCCCAATCATCAATTGTATAGGTTCCGCTTAGTGCAAAAACTGTATCCCTCACCGCAGCACTAATAGGTCCCTTCTTAAAATCATCGCTTTGCGCTTTAAAAGGCTCACCATTTACCTGGCCGGTGAAGGTGTTTTTTCCACTGGGGTACACCTCTTCCTTTCCGCAGGAAGAGAAACTGCTGAGGAAAGGCAGCAGGATAAAGAGAAACAGATACTTTTTCATGCCATTCTACCTAAAAGTCCAGTTCAACATCTTCTTCCGAGGCCTTATGATCTTTCCTGTTTTTTCCTTTAAATTTTTCCTTCTGTGCCTTTAGCTCTCTCCGGTGCTCCTGGTAAGCCTGCCATTGCTCTTTTGTTATAATGGCTTCTAAATCCTTCAAAGCCTGAGTATTTAACTTCTCAATCCGCTTCGGCTTATCTGCCTGGCTGGCCTTTACTACCTGCTCTTCCCATTGCCGGGAACGCTCTGTTAAAATGGCCTGTACCTGCTCCCTTTGCCCGGGAGTCAGATTAATTTCACGCTCCAGGCGGTCTGCCAATGCCTCGGCCTTCGCAGAAGGGGTGCTGCGTAAAGTATCCAATCCTTGCCCATAGGCCTGCGTAGCCATACAGGCGCCAAAGAAAAACAAGAGAAACATCGTGTTTTTCATAATAGTATTATTAAAATAAAATCTTGATTCTGTGGGTGTTGCCTAAATTAAAAATAGAAGTAACAAACTTATAAACAAGTGTTTAATCATTATTTATTTTTATCTAAGTGCTTAGACATAAATACATTAAACTGTTTGTCATGCCGACAACGGAGGCATCTTTCCAAGTATAATGCTTCCCAGATGTTTCTAACGAAGAAAGATCCTTCCGCGCGGCGTCCGCGTTCCTCAGGATGACACATCAAAATTAAGTTTATACTATTTCTGTCGAATTACTTATTATTATAATATTTAAATATAATCACTCTAACTGGAACTTCATCTGCATTTTGTTGAAGATTGGAAGAAATGCAGACACTGCCTAAGAAAGTAACTTTAGGAAAAATAACCAACTAAATCATCCACCCTTGCTTGCTATCATAACCCAATGCTTTATTGCTCAAATCTTATATAGCCCCGACTCTACTACTAGATTTCTGCACTGATAAAGCCCACACTAATTTTCAGTAAGTAATGATAAATTTTGTTTTAACTGTTACTGGGAGTGAAGCACTAGCAGAGCGTGGCAATCTGTTAGCTAGTGGCAGGCAGATTGCTTTGAATAAAGAATGTCCACGTCGTTCCGCGCGATCGTCGCCTCCTCACAAAGAACTGTTACATCAAGGTTTATATTTCCACCTACTTATCTGATATAGCTTTCGTACCTTACAAAGCCCCGCAATTTTTTTTAATTATAGGCGTTCAAAAGGTAAAAGAGCTTATATGTATCTTCAGTTGCATTAGCAGTTAAATCTCTTACTGTCGGATGCAAAGCGGCGGAATTAATTCGCTATTTCATTCCTGCTTCGTAAATTTGCCGGAAACCAGCATATTTATGCCCCTTCTGTATTTTAAAGCACTGCACATTGTTTTTATTGTTACCTGGTTTGCCGGGCTTTTCTACATTGTAAGGTTGTTCATTTATATGATGGAAGCGCGCGAAAGCGCTGTTGAGCCCGCAAAAACAATACTGCTGGAGCAGTATAAGATAATGTCGAAACGGCTTTGGTACGGAATTACCTGGCCATCGGCCGTGCTTACACTCCTTATGGGACTGGGGCTGCTGTTTAGCTTCGGCTATCATAATAACATGCCCCAATGGCTCTGGATTAAGCTTTTTTTTGTACTGGGGCTGTATGCATATCATTTTGCCTGCCATCGTATGTTCCGGAAACTGCAGGATGATGAACCGGTTTGGAGTTCACAGAAATTACGTGTTTGGAATGAAGTAGCCACCATTTTCCTTATTGCAATTGTTTTTCTGGTTATCCTGCGCAGCGCCCTTAGCATGGCCTATGGCTTACTTGGCCTCCTGCTCTTTTCTGCATTGCTCATCCTGGCAATTAAAGTTTACAGGAAAGTAAGGGAAGGAAAGAAAGCTTAAAAACATTGAATTTGTACCATGAAAACAGGCAATACCAGATAAATTAAAAGCGGAGAAGTAAAGGTGATCTTGCTTCGCGAGTAAGGTATAAAGCAAGAAGCACCTAAAGAATTCCCTACCTTATCTGTTTTAAGTTTATGCCTTTAAAGCATATCCGATAACTGATGAAAGCCCTTTTTTATATTCTCGCACTGCTCCTTTCCGGCCTTGCTGCCTGCCAGAGTGGCAACAAAAAAGAAGAACTCCCTATTATGGGCCGCACGACCTACGAAGAGCATGTGGTAGATGGAGAAACAGTAGTTGACACCATTTACCATACAGTAGACAACTTTGTGTTTTACGACCAGGACAGCAACCGCGTAAGCCGCGAAACAGTGGAGGGCAAAGTATATGTAGCTGACTTCTTCTTCACGACCTGCCCCTCCATTTGCCCGGTAATGGCAACACAAATGCTGCGGGTGCATGAGCGCTTTAAAAACCGCGACGATTTTATGATCCTGTCGCACAGCATCGATCCCGAATACGATACCGTTGCTTTACTTTATGATTATGCCAGCCGCCTGGGCGTGGCAGAGGATGCCAACTGGCGCTTCCTTACCGGCAACGAAACAGATGTTTATGAACTGGGTGAAAGTAAATACTATGCCACCGCTCAGCCGGATGCCACCGCTCCCGGAGGCTTTTTACACAGCGGCGCATTTTTGCTGGTTGACCGAAAGGGAAGAGTTCGCGGACATTATGATGGAACCGTCCCTGAAGAGGTAGATAAATTGATGAACGACATTGCTATTTTACTGGAAGAATAAGGAAGGAGAGGTAGTAAGTGGTTACCACCAGCAAAGCACGCTTCAGCACTCTTTCATTACAAAAGCCCTTTTAGGCTCTTTAAAAGCGAAGGTATAGGGAAAGCTATTAGCTGCCTAAAGTTGTTTGGGCTAAACCTATTTTAACGTGAATTATGGATTAGCCTACTTTTTGAGGAGGGCCTTGAGGAAAAAGCGTTAAGAATTTCAGGTAGTGGAGCGGTTAAAAAACCTCCGTGTTTGAGCCGCAGGCGACCGGGCCGCCGGAGCGGTTTTGGAGATTTTCAGCGCAATGAACTGAAATTTAGCTTTTTCATCACAGCCTTGACTTTTTGGTACTTTTGTGCGGTCCGCCGCTGCGGTCAAGACAAAAGTACAAAGAAGAGGACAAAGAGGGGTAAAAGTGCTTTGGGAGACTCACCATGCCATTCAGTCGCTAATTTTTCAGAGAAGATAACTCAAAATTCACGTTATTTTGGGTTTAGCCCTGAGCCTAAAAACCAAACAAACACGTTCACCCCAAAACATCTCAAAAAAATATATTTTTATCATTCCATGGTTAGATACAAAATAATTTTGGTTTTTAATTAAATAGTATAACTTTAAGTATTGTTATTTAAATTATATTAAACTTCTAACTTTTTAACCATGAAAAGAACAAGCTACTTTTTTTATTTTAGCTGCATGCTTCTTTGCCTGTCAGCAGGAAGAGGCTGTTGTCCCTGAACAAGACCAGCGCAGGGGGCTGAAGTAAGCTCTAAGGATGCAGGGCTCCAGATAGCCAGGAAATTGTCTTTTGCCATGAAAGCCAATGCAACAAGAGCATTTATTCAGCAACAGGCTGTCAGGCAATTTGATGGTGACTATGACATTTTACTTGCAGAAGCGCAACATGAGTCCATTACATCTTCCAATGCAAGAGGAACCAAAACGTTTGGACAGCTACTTTCAGGAACGGAAGAAAATGCCAGAACCGAATCCCTGGATTTAGACAACCTACTGGCTGAAAACCCCTTACTGCAAATTGCCATTCCCGCATTACCGAACGCTTCTGCAGAAAGCTGGGACGTTAACGATTACTCCCCTACTGTTGTGTGTAGAATACCCGGTATCGACCTGAATGAGGTTACACACTTACCGGCTTTTGACAGCGAAGGGAACCAGTTCGATTTTGATATAACCAAAATACCTACAGAGCCTATTGTGGTAGTAAGCTATAACGAAAGGTTAACCGCTATTCCAAAAGACAAATCAGCACGAACGTTGCTGGCATGCCCTGTAGACCCGTACTTTGCAGATGAAGAATTACAACTACTACTTTACTTCCGATTTATACTGTGAGCCGGGTTATCCGGGCGATCCTGGGGACGGAGACGACAATAATAATGGAGGAGCAGTAAGCTGCGACAGAGACAAGAAAAACTCAAAAGACCAACTTAAAAAGTTACGTTTTTCTACTATCAAAGGTTTTCGCCAAGCAGAAAGTTATTTAGACGGAAATCCTGAGGTATATTTTGAAGTTACGCTCGGAAACAAAGTACCTGCAAATTTTGATCATGTAAGAAAATATATTTCCTCCGAAGACCGTAGTCACTGGAAAGATTGTGATGTTTTCAGCTGTGACCCTGAATGGTATGGCCAGGACAGAAATAGGATCCCTCTCCTTATTTTTGACTGGGATCCAAATGACTTTGGTGACAGGGTTCGGTACGACTTTTTTGAAGAAGACTTTTCAAAAGTAAAACAGGAATATAAAGCAGGACTAAAAACCACTATTAAAGTTGATGATATTGGTCAGGAAGTATCCGGTAGCGGAAAATGGACAATTAGCAACTCAGATTATCTATTAGGAGAAGCATTTGTGGAATACTGCGAAAAGGCTAATTATAGTGGCAGTTACTATACTACAGGGAGAATAGAATTTTATGTTGGACATTAACTGAATAGTTAAATTCTACAAAAGCGGGTATTTCAGCAATACCCGCTTCTTCTAATAAAATGAGTTATGAAAAATTACATTTTAACAAGCTGTCTCTTTTTTCTCTCCTTTGTCTGCTTTGCTCAGAAGCTGGTAATTGAGCCAGTTATAAGTCTGCGAAAAACCCAGGCCAGGAGCAACTTTCTTTCTGTTGCCGATACACTTTTTGCTTATGAAAATAACAATTTGGCCGCAATAGAAGACATTTCGGTTGGCATAAAAGTTCACTATTCCATAACGCAGCGGATAGTACTTTCTAGCGGCCTGGAATACTTCACTAATGGAGTTTCTTTTGCCGTATATAATGACGAAGAATGTGGACTCTGCCCTGCCAAGAAAGGCTGGGGAACCTTTTCCAAAACCTTTGCACTACCACAGCAGGTTAACTACCGGCTGTACAAAATGAGAAACCTGCAGTTATATGGAGTTTTTGGCCTGACACCTGTAGTTAATATAATTGACAGGGAACCAATGGCAAAACCTCAACCAGGAATTGACTTTACTACCGGCGTGGCAGAAGTGATGAACTCCCTACCAAGTACCATTAAACCTTTTTACCTGGATTATAACCTGGGGCTGAAATTAAAATACTGGCGGATAAACGGGTATTTGCAGTACCAGGGAAATTTATCAGCCAATACCGCCCGGGCATTAGAGGTATACGGCAGTTCCTTCCCATTTCGCCGAAACTACTAAAGCTATGTTTTTTCAGTAGGCTTTGATTTATTCAGAATCAATTCAAGAGAAAAATAGCGCGTTAAATATCATAAGCAGGTCTATAGTAGGATAAGCAGACGAGAAATAAATCTATTCTTCCTAAATTTGGGGGAAAGGCAGCGTACTACAACCTAACATTATTTTATTGCCCTCATGCTTATTTCTATCCAGACGACCCGCTCATTTCTTATTAGTGTATTTCTGCTTTGTACCCTTTTCGCTACTATATTTTTTAGCTGCAACACACAGCAGGAAGAGAAAAATCCGGGAGCCTTTACCATTCCTGAAGGTTTAGATAAAGCTACAGAATTCAAATTCAGACAATATGCTGTGCAGGGGCGGCAGCTTTACGAGCAACACTGTGCAAACTGCCACAAAACCGATGGCAGCGGACTTGGTGCCCTAATCCCTCCACTTGCTCAATCTGACTACCTCAAAAACAGGAACCAAGTGTTATGCATTATACGCCATGGCATGAATGGCGTGCTTGTAATAAACGGAACCGAATACAACCAGCCAATGCCTGCAAACCCACAGCTTACACCCATTGAAATTGCTGAAATTGCTACTTACATATACAATAGCTGGGGCAACCAGGGAGGGCTCATTGCCGTTGACGAGGCCAATGAGGCCCTGGAAAATTGCCCGCAAAAGCCTTAGGGCACCTCTTCAATAACAGGCGCCTCCAGCTCCTGCTGCACATAATCAATTGTTTTACGCATATCCATGCGCAAAGACTGGGCTTTTTCTTCCTGCTGGTCGTAAAAAGCCATAGCTTCCTCATGGGCAATATTTTCCACTTCAGCATTCACCTCTTCTTCCCAATCCATGTATTCAGCTTCTGCCTGCTCCAGCTCAGCAAGTAACAGGCGATACTTATCTACCTTCACCTGCTCTACACTATCCCCTCTTACGCCTAAATCATCCAGGCTGTCCCTTAGCTGTACCTTCAGGCCGGTAATGGTTGTTAGCGTCTGGTTCATTTCTTCATTCAATTCCTGCAGATCTTCTTTACGCGCGGCCTCTTTCTCCTCATCCCCATCATAACCACAGGCTCCCAGAAGGAGACAAAAAACAGCCACACAAAAAAGCTTACTATTCCTCATAAGTTTCAATTAGTTTTATAAAAACAAAAAAAGCAAATGCCTTTGCACTTGCTTTTTCAACCATTAAAAAAGTAAAAAGTTATTTGTTAAGGACTTCGCGGGCAGCATCAATCGCATCATTCATTTCCTGCTCCACCTGCTGTATTTTCTGTTTTTCCCTTCGCAAATACTCCGTTTGCTCCTCAGCACTCATGTTTTCCTCCTGCTTAAAATTTCTCATCCACTGCCGCATATTATCGTCGGCTTCTTTTAATTCCTTCAGGCGATTTCTGAATGTATTAATTGCTTCCTCCTGAAACATAGGATTCACTCCTGTATTTTCAATGCTGTCATTTAACTGATTGCTCAGTTTCCGTATCTCTGACAAACGCAACATCGCCCGGTCGTGAATAGCCATTACTTCTTCCCGCAATTGCGCTTCCTCGCTGGGAGCTTCTTCCACTTTAGGCTCAGGAGCAACTTCAACCACTGGAAGCGCTTCTTTTTTTTCCGTTTTTTGTTCACAGGACAGCAAAAACACCGATAAAATACCGGTTATAAACAGAAAATTAATACGTATACCTTTTCTCATAATCCGAAACTACTTATTTTACAGGCAAAGAAAATCTAAAATTTCACAGGAACCCCCGTGAATTTGATTTTTTTTTCTTCTCCTGTATATGCATTTTTCTCTGGGTATACGAAACACCAAAAAGCGGAGTAACTAAAAAGTATAGAAGTCCCTTTTTGCAAGGGGTAAAAAAGCGTACGCCCTGCAAAAGGCTTCAAAAGTGAATTTTTTACCATAGAATTTCACCAGGCATTCACACAGCCAAACAGGAACAAATGTAATGTTTATTCAATTTTTTAACCATTTTCAGCCATTAATCCAAATAACTGAATATTCATTACACCACAAATCATCCCTCTCCACCCCCGGAAAAACAATTTCACCCACAGTAGTAAAACATTAGCCAAAGGGTGAAAATTTTACCAAAAGGCTTTATAGCGAAATATTACAGAGGTAGGACTAGCGCCAATAGTGCACAAAACCCGCCAAAATCTTATTGTAATATTACATCATAAAGAAACAGAAACCAAACCAATAAATAAGATGAAAAGATTTTTCCTATCCCTTTGCTTTGCCACTTTATTAGGTGCCGGATTTTCAAGCTGCACAGACGAAGCCGCCGAAATCACTCCTCAGAATGAAATAGAAAGTGTGCCATATGCTACATGACGACAAAACAACCGGCAGCGGCGAACCGTCAAAACCAGGTTCTTAATATCACACTTAGCCTCCGTTTTGACACAGCAAATATTTTTTCAAAGTTTTATTAGTTAAAGCCACTGTAATTTTCCAAATTTAGCTATTGTTGAAAATCCTACTTCGGCTTTAACCATGAAAACCCTTCTCCAATACTGCTTGCTTCTTAGTTGCAGCATGCTTCCTTTTGCATGCTCCCTAGAAGAAGAGCCCACCCCTTCCAACTTGTCACTCACTGACATTGAGCCCATCCTGAATAAAAATTGGGATCTATATAATTCCTACTAGAGACATCCCCTGATAGCGCTATTTACTTTATGAAAAAAGTGAAGAGATCTGCCAAATCAATAACAAGGAAAAATGGCTTGCCAGTAGTTATTGGGCAATTGCCTACTACACAAGCAAAACAAGGTTACATGGGAGAAAGTCAGCTTTTAATTTTCTTAAAAGCTGCCAGAGATTTTCAATGAGCGCGGGAGAAATGTCTCGTCTTGGAAATGCTTACACTGGTATCGGTGATATTTATGCCAAAGCCCAGGATTATAAAACCGCAATTTCTTATTTTCAAAAGAGCTAAAGACATTTTTCTCTACGAAGGAACAAACACTAACAAAGCAAAAATTTATCGCAATTTAGCAATCTGCTTTAAAGAATTAAACAAATTACGAAGAAGCTAAAAGAGCTCTTGAATATAGCAAAAAAATATGCAATTGAAGCAAATGACTATGCTCATACTGAGTCATAGTCTATAATACTTGGGGAACTGTAAATTTGGATGAAAAAAAATTCGAAACGCAGAGAACATTATCATGCTAGCGTTATCAATCATGCAGACAGCCTTAACAGACTTCGACCTACATATTAAAGCTAGCTGCCTTCAATAATATCGGAGAAACTTATTTATTTGAAGGCAATTATGACGCTTGCTGAAGAATGGCTAAATAAAGCACTCAAATTAAAAACGACAATTGAATGATCCTTCGTTCTCGCAAAGTACAATCTAACCTATTCGCCCAGCTTTACGTATTGAAGAAGGAGCAATATCGAACAGGCAATTGTCAATTTTGGAACAAGGATTTAATAATATACCCGCAGGCACCGTCGAGCCTGCGGTAGAAGAAGGCCTGGCCCTTATGATGGAAGCGCTTGTAAAAACAAACGCCAAAGGAACCCCCGCTCAATATGCCCGCTTAAACAGACAGCTGGCTACCTACAGCCAGAAACTGATGGCTTATAACAACAGGCTTTCAGATTTAAAACAGCAGCTGGAAACTACCAGCAAGCAACAGGCACTCCAGCTGGCACTGGAAAAACATACGCTTGGGAACCAGCTGGAAGCTGCGGAAGAAAAAAACAAACAAATTCAGTACGCTTTTATTATCCCGGTACTGCTATTAATTGCCGCTTCCATTTCGGTTTACCTGGCAATTCGGCGGAACAGAAATGCAAAGCAGCTTATTAATGCCATTGATGATGTACTGAATAAGCGGCACCAGAACATCGCTCGCTAATTCTTTTTGGCCTCGACACGAAAGCCCCTGGCTTAAAACTTATCTCTAAAATGAGCTATCATCTTCCGGACGGTTGCCAGTTGAGCCTGCCCGGATAAAAGCTCTCCCTGCTGGCTTTCAATAATTTTAAGTAGCCTTTCGCCCTGTATTACAGGCACTTCATTTTTTTTCCCTGAATTTTTGAGCTGTGATTTGATAGAAATAAATTCTTCCAGCAGCGCTTCCATCTCCTTTTTGTACTCCCGGATATATAAAAGATCTTCTTCTCCTGCACTAACAGCTGGAGTATTATCGGTCCCGAATAAAGCATCGAGGGATACTCCCAGAATTCTTGCTATTACCGGCAGAATTTGAGGGGGCGGTAGGTGAAGCCCGGTTTCGTAATTGGAAATACTGGTAAGCGTTAGCTGCCTGCCCGTCTCCTGGTATAAGATTGAAGCAAACTCTCTCTGAGAAATACCTTTCCTTTTCCGGTACTTTTTAAAGTTTTCGCCAAACGAGATCTCTTTTTTCAAATTTTATTTGAAATAGGGGTTTACCTTTTCCCTGTAAAAGTGCTTTACAAGGAATCAAAAGGGTCAGGAAATATTTTAAATATAATAAAATATAATGAAGATGGGGCTTGCCGGTGAACATCTCCCAACAATTGATGAGAGGAAAGCCTATTTCTTAAACGAAATAGGGGATACCATGGAGCAAAGGGAACATGGTCAAATAAATATGCAGGAAGCTGCGACAGGCTTATTCACCTGATGGAAAAAAGGATGTACGGCAGATAGCCGAAATAAAGAGACGCCTTTCGGTAAAAGGCAAACTCCAGAAGTGAAACGCTCTCCTGCTTTACGGGCCAAATTCCCTTTGGCCCGTAAAGCAGGCATAAGCAAAGCCACAATTAAACTCCTTACAACTGCAAAAAAATTTCAATAATAAAAGAAACCCGGCTGTCTATTTCTCTTAAATTAGAGCCTGGCAATACTTTCGCACCTGGTTTTTAAGAGCTACCGCTTATTTATTATCGGCATAGCCTGCAAAAGTAGCGTTTTCAAGTACGTACATTAATTCATTGAGGTCGTTCCTGTTTACTTTAAGCTTTCCCTTTATCCGAACGGGGCGGGCAGTATACTTTACCTCATTCTCCATAAACACTTCTGCCACTGTTTCAGGGCCACCTGTGCCACAAAAGAAGCAGGCATCAATGGGTAATGAAGACAAAATAAGGTGCTCCGGCTTAAACATTCCTTCAAAAGGAATTATAAACCCCTGCAGGGTTATTTCTTTCCCTTCAAGGGCAGTGATGCCTGAGGAAAATTCAGGCACATATAATTCCCCATACTCGTCCTCCTCTACCTTATAGCTAACCTCTGCCAGGATATTCCAGTAGTTAGATGTTTGCTTCTGAGCCTGCGCGTTTTCCGCTACGCCAATGACCAACAAAAGTAACACCGGTAGTATTTTTAATAGTTTCATATCTCTTTAAACCTTTTCCTGCCCCAAATTTACAAGCTTCGTGCCGCAATTCCATAGCCAGGAGAAAAATGAGCCTTGTTTAAACTTGCATAAACAAAAAGAGGCTTCTGAAATATAATCAGCTATCACCAAAGATGCTGTTAAAGTCCTGGTATTTGCCTATCTCTCGAACGTCTATTCCTCCAGAAAGATAGAGGCTGCTCTGAAAGAGAACATCCACTTCATGTGGCTCAGTGGTATGAGCAGACCAGACCATAATACCATCAACCGCTTTAGAAGTGACAGATTAAAGGATGTGCTGAAAGAAGATCTCTCAGGTAGTAATGCTGCTATCTGAATCTGGTCAAGTAGACCTGAAAGAGGTATATACCGACGGCACCAAAATAGAAGCCAATGCTAATAAATATACCTTCGTCTGAGGCAAGGCTATTAAAACCAGTAAAGAAAGAATAGCCAGGCAGCTCGAAGAGCTTCGGGACTATAGCCAAAGGGTGGCTAAAGAGGAATTAAATGAAGAAGTGGCTGATTTTGCCCAGGTAGAGCCAGAGAAGGTAGAACAAACCATTGAGAAGATAAATACTGCCCTTCAAGGCAAAGAAGTAAGCAAGAAGGTAAAGCAAAAACTGAATTATGCCAAAAAGCACTGGCCCGATAAGTTAAGGGAATACAAGGAAAAAGAAGAGATTCTTACCGGGCGTAACAGCTATTCAAAAACTGATACAGATGCTACATTCATCAGGATGAAAGATGACCATATGCAGAATGGACAGCTAAAGCCAGGCTATAACCTACAGATAAGTACCAATAAGCAGTTCATTACCCACTATTCTATACATCAAAAGCCTACAGACACCAATACCCTCGTTCCTCATTTCAAGGAATTTAAGAAGCGCTACAAAAGATTGCCTAAAGCTATCACAGCAGATGCAGGCTATGGCAGTCAGCAGAACTATGAATACCTGGAAAAGGAACAGGTGGAAGCCTATGTGAAGTACCCTTACTTTCATAAAGAGCAAAAGGAAAAGAAAAAGCAGCAGGACAAGCTAAAGGACATCAAAGGCTTACATTATAACCCGGAAAAGATTATGAAGCCTCTTTTCGCTGATTTTTTTACATTAATTTTAAAGCGCCAGTAAATACCCCGGGCGATCTCTTCTTTTAAAATCCTTTATAGAAAGGCCTGTAGTATCTTTAAACATTCTGGACAAAGAGCGGGGGCTCCTATAGTTTAACCTGAAGGCAATTTCTTCCAGGCTCAAATCACTACTTTGGAGCAGGTCTTTCACCTTTGCTGCCTTTAAGCCAATAAAATAATTTTCTAGCGTCCTTCTCTCTATTTTACTAAATCGCTTACTTATTGTGGTATATACCATCGACATCTTTTGCTCGAGGTAAACCGAGAGCACAGGCAAGTCTAAACGCTTGTAAAGATTTGCCAGGTAATCATTCAACAGGCTTTTTACCTGTTCAATAAAGAGTTTGTCCCTTTTTTGAAGCACCTGAAAGCCCAGCCTTTTCAGAGCCTCCTCCAGTTCCTGTGCAGAAACATTGCCATTGTTAACAAAGGCAGCTGTTCCTACTTCAATTTCCTTTACCTGAAGTCCTAAACTTTCAAGCTCATTGCTAACTAACAGAACATCCCTGGGAGTTAGCATATGATGTATATAAATTAATTCCTCTTTCATAACACTTATTTAAGTATAAAGTAATCTTCAAAAAAGTATAATTTGTTTTGAACTCACTTTATTTTTTTAAACCTCAAGCTCATACACACTTCTACTATGGAATTTTTATCTCTGATGAATAAACACCTGTGCTTACTTAAAACCAGAGGTTCTGGCAGAAGCACCTTAAAAAGCACCGCCATTCTTTAACTGCCTGTTTTAACTCTTGGTTTTCTTAAAAGGCCTGAGTTATTTCAACAAACACATTAACAATGAGGAGATTATAAACAGATGCTGATACGGCTTGCAGAAAGAAAGGTTCTTCTTTAGTGAAGAAATTTTTAATTTTCAATTAATAAAGTTCCACAATATATACCTGTTCCTTCCTGGCAATTTAACGATTGGGAAACATCAATTCGTACACGGCAAAGTTAGAGAATAAAGAAAAAAATCCTTAACATTAGTGTTTCACTAAGCAGGAGGTATGCCAGTCCAATCTTTCCATGTATAAAACAATTCTTACTATCCTTTTCCTTTGCATTAGCTTTATTCAACTACAAGTTCAAAACCGGTGGAAAGAGCTTGAAGATGTAAAATTCGAAACCAGGGAAAGCCAAACAGGCTACCCCATGGACGTGGCTGTTTTTGGCGAAAAGGCAATTAAGCTAAAAGGGGAAAAAATTCGCCTGAAGGGATATATTATCCCCCTGGAAGAACTCCGGGGGCAAAAATATTTTATCTTTTCCCGCTACCCCTTTAACCTTTGCTACTTTTGTGGAGCAGCCGGTCCGGAAACTGTAATTGAGGTAAGAAGCCAGAAAGAAATACAGTTTACCGAAGACCTTATAGAGCTGGAAGGCGTTTTTGAAACAAATGCCAGCGACCCGGACCATATGATGTACCTCCTGCTGGAAGCACGGCAGATTAAGTAACACCCAAACACAAGCAGGCTTAAAAAATTATTAAAATCGCTCATGAAGAAAACGTTTACTTTTTCACTCCTTCTGCTAAGTTTGCTGGCAGGAGCCCCGGAAGTGCAGGCCCAAACCAGCGACGAGGCCATGCTCAAAGACATTTACACCTACTCGCTTACCAAAGGAGAAAGCTATGAAATGCTGCGCGACCTCACCAAAAACATTGGCGCCCGTTTAAGCGGGTCGCCACAGGCAGCCGCAGCAGTGGAGTGGGGCAAACAGCTGATGGAATCCTATAACTTCGATACTGTTTGGTTACAACCAGTAATGGTTCCCCGCTGGGTAAGGGGTGAAAAAGATGTAGCCAAGGTATTAAACAGCCCCTCGCAGGGGCAGGTGGAGCTAACCGTAACGGCCCTTGGCAACTCGGTTGGCACCGGCCCCGATGGCTTGAAGGCCCAGGTAGTAGAAGTAAAGAATTTCGATGAGCTGGCAGCACTGGGAAAGAAAGAGGTGCAAAACAAGATCGTTTTCTTTAATTACCCGATGAAATCGGAGTTTATGCAAACTTTTCAGGCCTATGGCGATGCTGCCAAATACCGGGGCTCCGGCCCTTCTGAAGCGGCCAAGCTGGGTGCTTCCGGGGTAATTGTCCGTTCCCTAACCACCAGCCTCGATGATGTGCCCCATACCGGCACCACCCGCTATGGCTTAAATGTACCGCAAATTCCTGCAATAGCAGTAAGCACCCTGGATGCCGAAATGCTCAGCAAAATGCTTAAAAAGGAGAAAAACCTGCAGGTGTATATGGAAACCCATGGCCAAATGCTGGAGCCTGTGCTTTCTTACAACGTAATCGCCGAAATTAAAGGCAGCGAAAAGCCCGATGAATACATTGTCGTAGGCGGCCACCTCGACTCCTGGGATTTGGCAGAAGGAGCGCACGACGATGGTACCGGTATTGTACAGTCGGTAGATGTGCTTCGCATGCTGAAAGCACTGGATTATAAACCTCGCCACACCATTCGGGCAGTAATGTACATGAACGAAGAAAATGGCCTTGCAGGCGGAAGGGAATATGCTGAAGAAGCACAGGAGAAAGGCGAAAAGCATGTGGCCGCACTGGAGTCTGACAGTGGCGGATTTACTCCTATCGGATTTAGCATAGACAGTGAGGAGGAAACTGTGGCAAAAGTACAGGAATGGAAATCACTTTTTGCGCCATACCAGGTACATGAAATTGAAAAAGGATATGGTGGCGCCGACATTAGTCCGCTGAAAAACCAGGAAACACCCCTTTTTGCTTTCCGACCCGACTCCCAACGTTACTTCGATTACCATCATACCCCGAATGATGTATTCGAGAATGTAAACAAAAGAGAGCTTGAACTGGGAGCCGCTACCATGGCCTCTCTGGTCTATCTTATCGATAAATACGGTCTGTAAGAAATAAATGGATAGTCTTACGCAGATAGTTTTAGGGGCAGCCGTAGGAGAAGCTGTTGCAGGCAAAAAACTGGGCAACAAAGCAATGGTCTGGGGTGGGGTGGCAGGCACTATCCCGGACCTCGATGTGCTGCTAAATCCATTTTTAGGTGTGGTAGAAGAGCTAAGCTGGCACCGCAGCCTTACGCACTCGCTCCTTTTTGCCGTTGTGGCCGCGCCACTCTTTGCCCTTTTATTGCAGAGGCGCTACGCCGGAAGCCAGGCCCGCTACCACCACTGGTTCTGGCTTTTCTTTTTAGGCTTTGTTACCCACACCCTGCTCGATTGCTGTACTACCTGGGGTACGCAGCTTTTATGGCCCTTTAGCAGGTATGGAATTGCCTTTTATAATGTATTTGTAATTGACCCTTTTTACACGCTGCCCTTCCTGGTATTCCTGATATGGGCTGCAACAAAAAGCCGAACAAATTCTGCCCGCCAGCGACTAAACTGGCTCGGCATAGCCTTAAGCAGTGCGTACCTCTGCTTTACCTTTATTGCCAAGCACAATGCTAACCAGGTATTTGAGCGCAGCCTGGCGGAACAGGGAATTACTTACCAGGATTACATTAGCAAGCCAACTCCCTTTAACGCAATTTTGTGGGCAGTAACCGTTAAAACCGGGGATGGCTATTACAATGGATTTTATTCCCTGCTGGATGATGACAAGCACATCGACTTTAGCTATTTTCCTCAGCAGGAAGAGCTGCTTTCGCCTTACCTGCCCAATCCAAAACTGGAACGTTTACGCTACATTACCAAGGGGTATTATATTGTAGAAGAGGAGACAGATAAATTACTCATCCACGACCTTCGCTTCGGGCAGTTTAATGGCTGGCAAAAAGAGGAAGAACAAGGCGGTTTTGCTTTCACCTACACCCTGCAACAGGAGGAGGGCAAACTACAGATTGGCCAGCAGGATTTCAGCTTCAGGCCCGGAGAAGGGTACCTGCAGGCCTATCTGAACAGAATTGCCGGCAACTAAAAATTAGTAGTGAGTAGTGAGTAGTGAGTAGTGAGTAGTGAGTAGTGAGTAGTGAGTAGTGAGTATTAAGTATTAAGTATTAAGTGCTTAGACATAAATACATTAAACTGTTTGTCATGCCGACAACGGAGGCATCTTTCCAAGTATAATGCTTCCCAGATGTTTCTAACGAAGAAAGATCCTTCCGCGCGGCGTCCGCGTTCCTCAGGATGACACATCAAAATTAAGTTTATACTATTTCTGTCGAATTACTTAAGTATTAAGTATTAAGTATTAAGTATTAAGTATTAAGCATTAAGTATTAAGTATTTTGCCTGATTTTCAATTCTTAGCTTGCTACAGCAGGTTTATTTGCTGTAGTAAGCGAAGGTTTAGCTTCGCCAGCCTTCCGATTTTTGTCTTACTACTTAATACTGCCTACTTGATACTATTCCTCTACTGTAGCGGGTGTTCATCAATTTTTTTAAAGCTTTGATTAGAGAGCAGGTTCAGGATGGCTGCTGCAAGTAACTTGGCACAGCTTATTACCTCTATTTTACCATTGGCGGCAGCATAACTTATCGTATCTGAAACATATACCTTTTCCAGGGCCGAAGCTTCAATCTTTTCCTTTGCCCCGGTACTGAAAATAGCATGGGTTGTATAAGCCCGCACCGACTTGGCCCCCTGCTCCATTAGCAGGTCGGCGGCCTTGCAAATAGTGCCGGCGGTATCAATCATATCGTCGATAATAATCACGTTTTTCCCTTTAGGGTCGCCTATCACCTCCATGTGGCTCACCTGGTTTGGTTGCAGTCTTTCTTTATGAATAACGGCCATGTCGCAATTTAGCTTATCTTTGTAAAGCTTAATTCGCTTGAGTCCACCAAAGTCGGGGCTGCAAAGACAGAGGTTATCCAGGTTTAGCGCCTTTATATGCGGAACATATATCTGGCTCATGTAAAGATGGTCGACCGGTACTTTATAAAAGCCTTCAATAGAGCCGGTATGCAGGTCGATGGTAATCACCCTGTCGGCGCCTGACTGCTGAAGTAAATCGGCCATGAGGCGGGAGGCAATGGCAGTACGCAGATTGCCTTTACGCTCCTGCCGGCTGTGGGGCAGATAAGGCAAAATACAAACTACCTGCTGGGCCGATGCCCGACGTGCCGCATCGATTGCCAGAAAGAGCTCAAAAACATTTTCATAGGGCATATTAATCTGGGCCACAAGAAAAACCAGGTGGCCGCGGATGCTTTCCTGGAAGCTCACAAATTTTTCTCCATCAGAAAAAGTTTCTGAGTGCATGGCTCCGGGCAGGTGACCTAATTCTTTGGCAATGGCTTCTCCTAAATTTTTAGCGCTGGAGGTGGCAAAAATCTTATATGGTTTATTCATGCTGAAATCTTAAGAATATTTTAAAAAATTTCTCTTCCTGGTTTTACGCCATTCCGGCCTAAATTAACGTAAAATAAGCGAAGCCAAAAATATCTTAAACGAAGATGCTGGGTAACAGCAATAAATTCAATAAAAATTATTTCTTTTTTGGAACCCAATTTAAGAATTATCGTTATAGCTAATAAGAGACGATAATAGCAGAGTAAAAATCTTTGGTTGAGGAGAGAGAGGAAGGCTATACAGAATATTATCTTTGGATAATAGGAAGTATAGCCTTTCCTTTTTTCTTTTTTTTTGTTTCACCTTCCCTTATCCTACTCGACATTTCCAGTCCTGCTGCTTCAGGAAAGCACTTATAGCGCGCGTGCCTTCACTCCTGCTCTTTATAATGCAGCTTCCGGCCTGTGAGAATCCTTAGGCCGGAGGCCAGAAGTACCAGCACGCGGCCAAGGCCCCGCACTATCCTAAAAAACGGCTTCTCCCAACATATGAAATAAAAAAGGGCCTGAGTAAACTCAACCCCTTCCTCACTTAACTAACAATCAAGAACAAATTATTGCTTATAAGGCTCAGTCGAAAAAACCTGCACGGCATAAATACGCTTATCTTTCGGATCGAGCGATACGGCTATTCCTGTAAGTGTGTAATCTTCCCGCACCAGGTTCTGGAAGTGCATGGGAGAATTTAGCCACTGCTGCACAAATAAAAGCGCCGACTGCTCATAATTTTCCACCCTCGATACAGTAAGTCCTTTTCCTTTCGCTAACAGAACTTTCACCGGGTGCTCAGCGGCATTCTCTCCTGTAAGGTATCCTTCGCCACCAAAATACACGACCCTGTCCTGGGGGTTGTACTTTTTCTTATTTCCTTCCTGAAAGTGAGATAACATCCGCTTTTTTGCAAGGTAAGCCGCATGGTCATCTGCTGCTTTCTGCAGAATAGGGTCAGAAACAAAAACCGGCTTCTGATAGGCTTTGCGCACACTGTCTACCTTTTCATGAATGAGCTTTTGTAGCAGGGCCGCATCAAATTGCTGCTCCTGGATAGGGGTTTGGGCCTTTAACTGAAAACCAACTAAAAAGCACAGCCCGACAATTGCAAATATTTTTTTCATTTTCCTTTTTTTCAACATTGCCCCCATAACGCAGGCCGGGCGCGGAAAATTTCAGATTCATAAAAAAAGCCGGATAAATCTCCGGCTCCTGATTCGTTTTCTGCTTTAGTCTCTACTCGCCCAGCACACTTTCCACTTCTTCCATCTTTTTAGCACTGTAAGCACCCGAGGTAGCATAAACAATTTTTCCCTCTTTATCGAGCACAAAAAAGTAAGGTTCATCTCTTTCGTCCAGCTCCAGGGCATCGCGGTAGCTGCGTATTTCTCCGGTATAGAAAAGAATATGAGGGTGCAGCTCTTCATCGACCTTTTTAAGGGTTTTTCTTTTGGCGGTTCCTGCCGCTGCTTTCTTAATGCCGCTAAACATGGGCACAAAGTACACATTTACATCGTAAGCAAAATCGGCAAAGAGGCCTGCATTGCCTGAATCCTGCAGAAAGCGGCTGTGCACCGGCTTAAACCAACTTTTCAGGGCATCGTCGCTCTTTTTTGAAAACGCCATTCCCACCAAGGTATATTTACCCTGCGTATCCTCCGGAATGCTGATTTCCTGGTCTTCCACGGTTTCGCCTTCGATAGATGGAAACCTGTTTCCTACCTGGGCAAACAGGCTGGCACTTACTCCAAAAAAGAAAACAAGCAGTAAAATTCCCTTCTTCATAAATTTCGTCATAAACTCTGGTTTTAGGATTAACGTATCCCTTGTCTTTCTCGTGCACCTGCCTTTAATTTTCTGCCAGGTACTGATGTACGAATTTAATAGACATGGAACCTTCGCCAACCGCAGAAGCCACCCTGTTGAGCGCCCCTGCACGCACATCGCCGGCAGCAAATATACCGGGTGTACAGGTTTCCAGCAAATAAGGCTCCCGATCGGCCTTCCAGAATTTAGAATAGTCGGAGTACTGCAGCAGGTCCCTGCCGGTTTCAATATAGCCCTCCTTGTTGGTAATAATATGAATGGGCAGCCACTGGGTATGAGGCTCAGCCCCAATGTAAATAAAGAGGGCCTCCACCGCATCTTCCACCCACTCCTTTTCTTCATCTGTTTTTTTAAGTTTTAGCGCCTCCAGCTTGTCTTCACCAATCGCTTCCTGAATTTCAGTATTGGGCCACACTTCCACATTTTCTTCTGCTTCTATCTGGTCAATTAAATATTTCGACATGCTGCTTTCCAGGCTTTCGCTTCTAATCAGCATCACCACCTTACTGGCATAACGCGAAAGGTATACCGCCGCCTGTCCGGCGGAGTTTCCACCTCCTACGATAAAGATTTTCTTTTTGCGGCAGGTGGGCGCTTCTGTCATTGCCCCTCCGTAGTAAATGCCTGCGCCGGTAAAATCCTGCACTTCCTGCGCCGGCAGCCTTTTATATTTTACGCCGGTAGCAAGAATAAGGCTACGACTTTTCACTTCTGTACCGTCTGAAAGCGTTAAAATTTTATAGTTGCCCTGTAGCTTAATATCCTTTACCTCCTGCGGGGCCAGCACCTCTACCCCAAAGCGGCTTACCTGCAACAAGGCACGCTGCGTAAGCTCCGCTCCGCTCACTCCCCTGGGAAAGCCCAGGTAATTCTCAATGCGGGCGCTGCTTCCTGCCTGTCCGCCGGGAGAGTACTTCTCTACCAGCAGCGTTTTTAAACCTTCTGAGCCCCCATAAACAGCAGCGGCAAGCCCGGCAGGCCCTGCGCCAATAATTACTACATCATAGAGGTTTTCCTTTGCTTCCAGCTGAAGGCCAATTTCAGGGGCCAGTGTTTGTAAATCCGGGTTGCAGAGATGTTCCCCGTTTTCAAGTACCAGCAAAGGAAGATCCGCCTCTTTACAATTATACTGCTCCATGAGCTCTTTAGCCCGGGTATTCGACTGAACCTCCAGCCACTGGTACGGCACCAGGTTACTGGCTAAAAAGTCCTTTATTTTATGAGATTGGGGCGAGAATCGGTAACCAACCACTTTTATTCCTTCAAAATCAGGATGATGGGTTGCCTGCCAGTCGGTAAGCAGGCCACGCAACACCGGGTACAGCTTTTCTTCAGGCGGGTCCCAGGGTTTAATAAAGTAATAATCGAGCTGCAGCTCATTGATGGCTTCGATGGCTGCATCGGTATCGGAATAGGCGGTCAGCAACACCCGACGGGCCTCAGGGAAAATCTTCAGGGCTTTGCGTAAAAAATCCACACCCGACATTTCCGGCATTCGCTGGTCGGCCACAAGCAAAGCTACCGAACTTTTCTTTTTCTTTAGTTCCGCCAGCGCCTCAAGGGCTTCTTCGGGAGAACAGGTACTCACAATGCGGTAATCGTTGCTGTATTCGCTGCGCAGGTCGCGCGTAATGGCACTCAACACCTGCTCGTCGTCATCTACAGCCAGTATATAGGGTAAATTCATAAATACAAAAAAGAGGTCTTAGAATAAAAAACATTCCAGACCTCTTTGTTTTGCATTTTCAGAAAACATTTACTGTAAATTTCTGCGCTACTAATCTTTGCTTTTCTTCCGCACAAGTAAATAGTAGAACACCAGCCCCAGGCCACCGAAAAGAAATATCATGGAGAAGTAACATACCGGTTCTTCCATGTTCGTACTTAGGGCCAGAATATTACCCACCAGTATACCAAGAGCAATGCCTATTGCTGCAATACCTATTTTTAAAGAAGTAAACTTGCCGGTTTTAGGATCCTTGCGGGTTACCAGGAGGTTGGCATCAAAGCCTTTTTCAATCATGGCCATTCGCTCCCGGTTTCGAGCTTGTATAATAATATAAACAATGCCAAAAGTGGCAGCAAAAAAGGCAAGCGGGATAAAAATTCCTGGGTTCATAAGTGATGAATTTAAATGATTTGCCCCTTTGACGCCTGCCCCCGCCCGGCCGTTACAAAATTTGATAAATATTTTTTTTGAACACCCCCCGCGAAGAATAAGTAAAATATTTTCTTACATTTCTGTAACGCCTCCTGTTTTGCTGCGTCAAAGGGCTGCAATACTCCTGAATGACTGAAGAAACTATTATACAACTAATTCGCCACGGAAATGCCGAAGCCTACCGGGTACTGGTAGAACGCTATCAGGACCTCATCCTGACGCTGACTTCGCGTGTGCTCCCCGATTCTTTCGAGGCTGAAGAAGCCGCACAGGAAACTTTTATTAAGGCGTACCAGTCGTTAGATAGATTTAAGGGGCAGTGTAAATTTTCTACCTGGTTGTTTCGCATTGCTTATAACACAGCCATTAGCAGAACCCGGAAAAAGAAGCATACCACCAGCCTTGAAAACATGCCCATTGAAGCCGACAAACCGGAAGAGCGCCTGAGCGGGCTGGACCTCCTGGCGCAGGAAGACCGGAAGCACTATTTAACGCTGGCCCTGCAGCAACTTTCGCCACAGGACAGCCTGCTGGTAAGCATGTATTACCTGGAGGATACAGATTTAGATGAGCTGGCCCAGATAAGCGGCCTGGAAAAAGGAACGGTAAAGGTCCGGATTCATCGCGCAAAAAAGAAGCTCTACGAATACCTTTGTTTTATGCTGAAAGGAGAAGCAAAATCACACTTATGAAACCCACAAAAAACTCCATCGATAAAGAATTGGCAAAGCTGATGCAGGAAAGCAGACGCAAGGCCACTGCCGGCTTTACTGATAAGGTAATGCTGCAACTGGAAACAAAGCCTGCAATGGCACAAAATCCACTGCCCAGCCACATTTTCAGACCTTTGTTAAGCTGGAGGGCTGTTTTAAGCTTTCTTGGAATAGGAGGAGCCATAAGCTGGCTCTTGAGTCTGCTTATGGCTCCTTCAACTGATTCTTCTTTTGATATAGTTAGTAGCCTGCTTCAGAAGTACCGCCCGGAGTTCTCTTTAGGTTTCTCTTTCCCCGATAGCTGGCTTGTTCTTTCGCTCATACTGGCGGCATTTCTTCTCGCAGGTGTTGACCGCCTGCTAAAGCGCGTGCTTAACTAAAATTAGCCACCATAGTGGTATTCGGTTTCCCACTCCATAAGGGGTTCTGCCACCGGGTTGCGCAGGCCAACACTCACCACCTTACCAATAATCAGGGTATGGTCGCCCTGCTTGCCTGCAGTTTCTTCTACATGGCACTCAATATAAGCCGGGCAATCGTTCAGCACAGGAGCGCCGGTGCTTCCTTCTATAAACTTGTAACCATTTAAGCGGTCGCCCTCTACTTTCGAATCTTTACTAAAAGGGCTTATCATGGGCTTATTAGCCTTACCTAAAATATTTATAGCAAACACTTTACTCTTAAGGATGGTCTCGTGCAGGTCACTTTGGTTCTGCACTCCAATTACCACCATTGGCGGATCTATAGAGCACTGGCTTACCCAGCTTACCAGGCCGGCGGCATAATAGTCCTTGTCCCTGGTTTGAAGATCTTCTGCATTCTCTTTTGTGGTAACTACATAAAAACCGTAGCTAATTTTTTTAAGCGCCTGTGTTAAATTATCCGTATTGGTAACTAATCTTTCTTTATCTCTTTCCATTATTCAGTCTGTTTTGAATTCTACTTATATCTGTTAAAAGTTAACAGCTGTAAAGCAGCCAATGTTTACCGGCTTTGGAAAGTCGGGCAAGGGACGGGGAATAAAAAAAGCCTCTTCCAATTGAGGAGAGAGGCTTCTAAACTTCAAAAAAAATTCCGGTTTAGTAATTAACGCACTCCTTACTAAACACACATACTCATGTGCAGTTAAAAAAATATGTTGCCTTGGTTTAAAAAAATTATCAAGTCTAAAAAATAAGGCAATCCTACAAACAGCAGCTTAAAAAATATGTTGAAAGATTAAAAAATTTCTGCTTCACCTACCTAGCAAGGTTCTGCTTTGCTTTCGAACCATTATACTGCAGCCCCAACCTTGAGGTTACATGATTACGAAAAAAAATTTCAGCCAGTCACACAATCAGCTGTTTTTCAACTGATTAAAATATTAAAAAATTTACTTATGCGGATAGGATATGCCTGCCTTAACCAAAGCTTAGCAGAAAAGAAAGTAACTGTAAACCGGGGAATGATTCGTAAAACCTTTGATACAAAAGGCATTGGGTATGCTGCTGAATTAATTAAAAAGAATCTGCAGGATTTGCTTGCTGTAATTCAGTGGAACTATGAAGAGGGCATTAACTTCTACCGCATGTCGAGTAATATGCTGCCCTGGATGAGCGAATACGAGCTGGAAGAGTTGCCCGATTTTGCTGAAATAAAAAAGCTACTGGAAGAAGCTGGTCGACTGGCAAAAACATACGATCAACGACTCAGCTTCCACCCGGGACCATTTAATGTGTTGCCTTCTGCCAAAGAAGAAGTAGTTAAAAAAACAATTAAAGAGCTTAACCAGCATGCCGCTTTAATGGATTTGATGCAGCTGAGCAAAAGCCCGTTTAATAAAATAAACATTCATATTGGTACCACCTTACAGGGAGAAAAGGAAAAAGCAATGGAGGCTTTTTGCCGAAATTTTGAACGGCTCAGCCCATCGGTCCAAAGCCGTTTAACAGTAGAGAACGACGACAAGCCCAATATGTATACCATCAGCGATTTGTGGCAAGGCGTACACCAGCGCATTGGTATTCCGCTGGTTTTTGACTACCATCACCATTTATGTCATCCGGGCAACCAAACCCAGGAAGAAGCGCTGCTCATGGCCTGCCGCAGCTGGCCGGAAGATATAAATCCGGCAGTCCATTACTCCGAGCCAAAATCGTTTGATGACCGGCAGCTTTTTCGTGCCCATGCCGACTATATTGAGCGGCAAATTCCTACTTACGGGCAAAATATAGATATAATGGTGGAAGCCAAACAAAAAGAAAACGCTGTACTTCGTTACCAGGAGCGCGAAAAAGCAAACCAGCTGGAAACTCCTCTTTACAGTTTTTTAAATGACTAAAGTGGAAAAAACGAAATTTGAATACCTAAAGTAGAAGGGGCTGAAACACCAAGAACCGCCTAAAGCGGTCCTTGGTAAATTGGTGAGTAAACGACTGAACGTTTCTCGTACCCAATCATCTCGTTTCCTTGAATATACGATTTTTTTTTATTAACTAAAAACAGTCTTACGCTTTTTGTAAAAAGAAATTTCCTCCCGGCGCCCCTGCACAAACCGCTCTTTTTGTCTATAAAAATTCTTTCGTATTTACCAGATAAATAAATTGGGCCATGTACCTTTTTACCTGAAAGCATCAATGGGCTTTGATCTTTTTGTTCGCTGCTATCATTGCTACCAACCAGGCCCTTATAACCTTACTTCCCAAAGCACCTAATTCCTTTCTCCGCTCCTTTTGTTCAGCGCTTTTACATAAAATTGCCGGGGATTTCCGCCCGGAGGAACTTCTTTTTCTTTTTTTGGGATTTATTACCACAAGTGATAAATTTTCCCAATTTGGCACTGCTTATTGTTGTGCAAATTTTATTTTTGTGTAGAGCCCAATCTTGCTCCTGAGTCTTATGAAGATACAATGAAAAAAGCACCAAACGCTTTCAGGATATTTGTGGTAGAAGACGATACCTGGTACAGTGAATTACTTACTTACCATTTAAGCCACAACCCGGAGTATGAAGTTCTCTGTTACCACACGGCCAAAGACTGCCTGTCGAACCTGTACCTGTGCCCGGCTGTAATTTGCCTCGACTATTCGTTGCCTGATGGTACCGGCGAGGAAGTGCTCAGAAAAATAAAGCTGGTCAACCCCGACATTCAGGTGGTAATTATTTCGGGGCAGGAAGATATAAAAACCGCTGTAGAACTACTGAAGTTAGGTGCTTACGATTATATTGTTAAAGACGACGACACCAAAGACCGGCTTTGGATTACCATCAACAACATTAGGCAGAATATTGGGTTACGCGAGCAGATTAACCACCTGAAGGAAGAAATTGGCCGCAAATACACTTTCGAAAATATTATTGGCAATAGCAGCGCCATTCGCAAAACCTTCAGCATAATAGAAAAAGCAGCCAACAGTAAAATTACCGTATCGATTAGTGGCGAAACCGGCACCGGTAAAGAAGTAGTGGCAAAAGCCATCCATTACAACTCTGAGCGCCGCAATAAACCTTTCGTGGCTGTTAACATTACTGCTATTCCAGGCGATTTAATGGAAAGTGAACTTTTCGGGCATGAAAAAGGGGCTTTTACTGGCGCCCATACCCGCCGGATTGGCCTCTTTGAAGAAGCCGACCAGGGAACTATTTTCTTAGATGAAATAGGAGAAATGGACATGAGCCTGCAGGCCAAACTCCTGCGCGTTTTACAGGAAATGGAGGTAAAAAGAGTGGGCGGCAATAAGCCGGTCCCTATTGATGTGCGTATAATTGTGGCCACCCATAAGAACCTTACCCAAGAAGTAAAGCAGGGCCACTTCAGGGAAGATCTTTACTACCGCCTCCTGGGGCTGCCTGTTAATTTGCCTCCCCTGCGCGAAAGAGACAACGACATTCTTCTTATATCAAAATATTTTATCGACAACTATTGTAAGGAAAACCGGATTCCTAAGTTTAGCCTGCATGAAAAGGCCCAGCAGAAGCTCTTAGGATATCCTTTTCCCGGAAATATCAGGGAGTTGAAGGCCGTGATTGAACTGGCTTGTGTAATGGCCGATGAGGGGGTAATTATGGATGAAAACATTATATTTAACTCTACCTCAGGCATGGCCGACCTCCTGGCGCAGGAACTAACCCTGGAGGAATACACGCATCGTATTATTCGCAGCTATTTAGAAAAATACGACCAGAATGTACTACTGGTAGCAAAAAAGCTGGCTATTGGAAAATCGACGATTTACAGATTATTACAAACAAATAAAATATAATTTCCTGTCGCTGGAAATCGTTTCCCAATTATGGAAAACAGAGAGAAGTACGAGGTAATTTACTGCGGCAACCATCTGCTTGTCAGCAATCGGGGGAATAGGGCACAGTTTTAGCGGATTATTTTTGCACAAAGCTGTCGTTTTTCCTTACCACAAAGTTTTAAGCAATGAAAGGGGTCGTATTTACCGAACTTATTGAAATGATTGAAGACCTGATGGGTTTGGAATTTACCAACAGAGTAATTGACGATGCCCGGCTGGAAAACGAAGGCGCTTTTACTGCTATTGGTACTTACCCTACCCAGGAGCTGCTAAAGTTGCTCGAAAGTCTTAGCAAACATGCAGACAACCCCCAGGATAAAGTTTTAAAAAGCTACGGAGAATGCCTTTTCTACCGGCTTAGCGAATCCTATCAAAATGAATTAGCGGCACATCCGGGTACATTAAGTTTTCTTCTTCAACTGGGGGATATTATTAAAAGAGAAACTTTAAAACTTAACCCGAATGCAAAACCTCCGGTTATTAAGGCCCAATTGCTGAGCCCCGATTCCCTGGAGTTTCAGTATACCTCTTCCAAAAACCTGGGAGAGCTGGTTGAAGGCTTTATTTTTGGTTGTATCGGTTATTTCGACGAAAACATGCATGTAACGCGTGCAGATATCCCATCGGAAAGTTATAGCGTACGCTTCGTTATACAAAAGAGAAGCAGTCCATGAGTGAAATTGAGAATTTAAAAAAAGCCTTAGCCAGGGAGCGAAATGCCCGCAAAGAGGCCGAAACAATAATTGAGCTAAAGTCTGCTGAACTGTATCAGTCAAACGAGGAGCTAAAAAGCCTGAACAGCAATCTCGAAAAAGAAATTTCCCGCCGTACGCAGGAAGTTAAGATCCTGGCCCTTTTCCCCGAAGAAATTCCCGACCCGGTGTTAAGGGTTTCTAAAACAGGGCAAATTGTATATGCCAATCCCGCCAGCAAAAACCGTCTTCTTTCCTTTTTCAACCTTCAGGTTGGCGATACCTATCCTCCCCTTTTCGGTCCTTCAATAGAGGAGGTGCTGCAAACACACGAGCCGGTAAGTAAGGAATATGCAATTGATGGCTCCAACTATCTTATTTATTTTTCGAGCCTGAAAGACCTGGCCTATATTAACATACTGGCCCGCGACATAACCGATTTTAGAAAAGCCCAAAGCCAGCAGGAACAAAGTGAACGCAGGTACCGGCAAATTATCGAATCGGCCAGCGATGTTATTTACCGCGTTAACCCCGAAGGCTGCTTTACCTATGTAAACCCTGTTGCCACGCATATATTACAGGCCAGTGAAGAGGAGCTGTTGTCTATGCACTATACCGAAATTGTTCACCCGCAATACAAAAAGCAGGTACAGGAATTTTATAAGCAGCAGTTCACAGAAAAGATACCCAACACCTACCTTGAATTTCCTATTATTTTAAAGTCGGGGGCAAAAATATGGGTGGGGCAAAATGTACAGGTTTCGGAAGAGGATGGCAAAATTTTAGAACTTACCGCCCTTGCCCGCGATATTACCGACCGCAAAAAAGCAGAGGAAGCCCTGCACCTGACTTCAACAAGACTTTCTACCCTCATTAGCAGTATGCACACCGGGGTAATTGTAGAAGATGAAAACCGCAGGATCATTCATATAAATGAACGCTTCTGTAAAATATTTAACCTTAAAGGCGATGCCGGGCAGCGCATTGGACTGGATAGCAGCTTATGCCTACAGGAGTTTTCGAGCCAGACAGCTATACCCGGAGAATTTATCCGGAACCTTGAGCGAACTTTAGCAAAAAAGAAACTGCGTGTAGCCGATGAGGTGCTCATGGCCGATGGCCGCATTATGGAGCGCGATTACGTACCTATTGTAGCCAATAAAAAATTTCTTGGTCATCTTTGGCAGTACCGCGATATTACCGACAAGAAAAAATCGGAAGAGCGACTGATGAAAAGCCAGGCAGCCCTGCTGGAAGCACAGGAGCTGGCCAAGCTTGGCAACTGGGAGTTTAATTTAAAAACCAGAAAGCTAAAATGGTCGAAGCAAATTTTTAAGCAGTACGGTCTTGAGGCCGCTACCTTCCCGCCAGTAGAAGAAATAATTAATTTTACTCACCCCGAGGATCTTGAACAAACCCGGGCAGAAATAAGAAAAGGGCTTACCACAGGCTTTAACAGCCTGGAATACCGCATTATTCGTTCCGATGGAGAAGTCCGTTACCTGCACATGACCGTAAAGGCCGAAAAGGAACCCGATGGCACCCCCCTGAGTCTCTACGGCACCTCGCTCGACATTACAGATGTTCGAAAAACAGAGGTTCAGCTACAGGAAAGCGAAGAACGCTTTATGCTGGCAGTAAAAGCAACCAACGACGGCATCTGGGACTGGAACATTCAGGAAAACAGGCTTTACCTTTCGCCTCAGTGGAAGCTGATGCTGGGCTATGAAGAAGATGAGCTTTCCGGGACTTTTAACAGCTGGCTGGAGCTGCTCCATCCGGAAGAAAGAGACCTGGCACACAACAATATAAAACGCCACCTGCAGGGCAACGACAGTTTTCTGAGCTTCGAGTACCGGATGCGCCATAAAGAAGGAAGCTACCTGAATATTATGACCCGCGCCATTATGGTAAAAGATGCCGGAGGCAAAGCGGTTCGTATGGTCGGCAGCAACTCCGATATTACCGACCGTAAAAATGTAGAAGAGCACGTACGGAAGAGCCTGAAACAGCAAAAGCTGCTGTCAGAAATCTCTTTTCTTTTTAGCTCGGTAATGGAAGACCTCCACGACCCCATTAACCTTGCGCTCGAAAAGCTGGGCGAACATACCAGCGTAAGCCGGATGTACATCTTTGAAGATTCTGCTGACGGGGTGTTTACCACCAACACCTTTGAATGGTGCAACGAAGAAACACGCCCCCAGATAGACAACCTGCAGAATCTTCCGTATTCTGTCATTCCTTCTTACAAAAAACGACTGCTTAAAAACGACGGCATTATTTGCAGCGACATTGCAGAACTTCCGGAAGACATCCAGGATGTACTGGAACCCCAGGCCATAAAGTCGGTGATGATGTTCCCGATTTTTGTAAAGAAAAAATATGTTGGCTTTGTAGGAGTAGATGAATGCCGCAGGTACCGCGTGTGGGACGAGTCTGAAATACAGCTTTTAAAAACCTTTACCCACCTTTTGGGCAACGTATTCGAGCGGCAGGATGCGGAGCGCCAGCTCCTGGCCAGTGAAGAAAAATACCGTTCTGCAGTAGATAACCTCACCGAGGTAATTTTCCAGACCGACGAAAAGAGCTTCCTCACCTTCCTGAACCCTGCCTGGATCGATATTACCGGTTACCAGCAGGAAGAGAGCCTTGGCCACAACCTCATGGAATACATCTACCCCGAAGACCGGGTAGAAATGGATGAGCTGTATGAGCTGCTCATGGATCAGAAAATAGATTTCTGCCGCCAAACACTGCGCCTGAGTATAAAAAATGGCGATACCCGCTGGATTGAGATTTACGCCAGGCTAACCCTAGACCAGTTTAACCAGATTGAAGGGATTTCCGGTACCTTAAATGATGTTACGGATCGTAAACGTGCCGAAGAAGCCCTCATTCAGGCCAAAGAGCAGGCAGAGCAGGCTTCCCTGGCGAAGGCGCAGTTCCTCAGCACCATGAGCCACGAAATACGGACACCTATGAATGCCGTAATAGGCATTACCAACCTCCTGCTCAAAAGCAACCCCCAGCCCGACCAGAAAAAGAACCTGTCCCTGCTCAAGTTCTCTGGCGAAAACCTCCTGCACCTGATTAACGACATTCTGGATTTTAGCAAAATTGAGGCCGGCAGAGTCGCTTTTGAAGAGGTTGACTTTAACCTGAAAACCCTCCTTTCGGGCATTAAGCAGTCGCTGGGCACAAAGGCTACCGAAGACAAAAACCTGAAGCTGCGCATGCGGCTTGACGACGAACTGCCCGAAATGCTTATTGGTGATCCAACGCGCCTTTCGCAGGTATTGAATAACCTGGTAGGCAATGCAATAAAGTTTACCGAAAAAGGCAGCGTTACCCTTACCGTAGATTTGCTGCAAACAACTGCTGAAAAGGTAACCCTTGAGTTTGCTGTAAGCGACACCGGCATAGGCATTCCAAAAGATAAGCTGGACGATATTTTCGACAGCTTCTCCCAGGCCAGCTCAGACACCACCCGAAAATACGGCGGCACAGGCCTGGGACTGGCCATTACGAAAAAACTGCTCGAATTACAGGGCAGCAGCATTAAGGTAGAAAGTGAAGCAGGAAAAGGCAGTACGTTTTTCTTTGAGCTGGATTTTAAACTAAGTAAGCTGCAGCCGGAAGAAGAAAACAACTTTCAGGTGAATACGGCTGCTACCCCAAACCTACAAGGCCAGCTCATTTTGCTTGTAGAAGACAATCCTGTTAACATAGTAGTGGCCTCGCAGTTTCTGGAAGACTGGGGCGCCAGAGTTGTTGTTGCTGAAAATGGCAGTGAAGCGCTGGATAGAATAGAAGAAAATTCTTTCGCCCTGATTTTGATGGACCTGCAAATGCCGCTGATGGATGGATACGAAGCAGCTACTGAAATAAGGAAAAAGTACTCCGAAGAGGAGCTTCCTATAATTGCACTCACTGCCGATGCCATGCAGGGTGTGCACGAACAAATAAGCGCGGTAGGTATGTCCGACTATATTAGTAAGCCTTTTATTCCGGATGAGCTGTACAAAAAAATAAACAGGCACCTCAAATGGCGCATAAGCAGTAAGCCGGAAGAAAAGGGGCCTGCAGTTCCAGCAAAGCAAACACCTGTGGAAACATTCGACTCGGAACAACCTGCCTTACTAAACATTCAGTCAAAGAGCGAGGAGGCAGAACCGCTCTTTAAGCTCGACAAGCTGTTTGCCCAAACCGGCGGTAACCAGGAGTTTATTAAACGCATGACCAGCCTCTTTGCCGATACCACTCCTGCGCTCCTTATGCAAATGGAAGAGGGTATTCAAAAGCAGGACGTAAAGCAGGTGCAGGCCATTGCACATAAGTTAAAGCCATCGGTCGATCTGTTACAAATAAGTAGCCAGAAAGAGGTAGTGCGCATTATTGAAAAAATAGACCATAGCACTTTCTGCTCCGCAGCCGGAGTAGCCCTTATCAGAAACTTTATCCGGGTACTCCAGGAGGTTAGCAAACAGCTAAAAGCCTACACCTCCGCCGCCTGAAATACGGCAAGAAAATACTGATGCAAAAAGAGCGCCTGCTTAGTTTCAGGCGCTCTTTCCGTTTCTTATTTTCCTCGATTCACAGAACCAGTAACAGCCTCCAGGCTTTGGCAGAAAGTGCATAGGAAAAACTTATCCCAAGCACCTGCATACGCATTGGTTAAGCAGGATTAGTTCAGCTTAATAAGCCTGACCTGGTCCAGCATTGCTTTATTTACTTCTCGGTTCATGTTTTCATTGGCAGGGGCAAAGCGAAGGCTTAAGTTATTTTCCCCGGCCTGCAGCTCCACTTCTACCGGGTTACTCCAGCCCCAGTTCGACCACTCATCGGTGCCCCGCTGCGGAAAAACCACTGCCGATACAAAAGAATCCTCATTAAACAGCGTACGGATAGCCGCTTTGTTATCTGTATTGATGGGGCCACTACCGTTGCTGTAGCGAAAATCAACTAAATACCTGCCGGCAACCGGCACCCTTACCGGAAGTGCCAGGTCCTTGTTCTCCTGTTTGCTTAGCACCACAAAGCCATTTCCCTGGTAGCCGGCATAAGGCAGCTTCGAATTAGTAGCGAACTTTTCCGCTTCATAAGTAAGTACCTGCGTGTTTTCAGTAACTGTTACCGGCTGGCTAAGGAAGGATTTATAGCCTTCTGCATCTACTGCCGCTACCTGGTATTCGGCATAATTGGCGCTATTATCAGGTCGATAAACCGTTTCCTGCGTTTCGCCGACCATTTCTCCATTTAGCCAAACCTGGTATTTTGCAGCTCCACTTACCGGCTGCCAGCTTAAACTTTTGTTTTCCCAGCGCGCAAGGGGCGTTTCAGGTGCGGTATGATTGGCTCTGAGGTTGAATTCATCCTCATCAAAGCCTCCGCGGTTCGCCAATACAATTTCCACCAGGTGCGGCCCGCTTAAATCGGCTGGCAGGAAGGGCTCCTGCAGCGGTTCCCCATCCAGGAGCATGCTGTTTATGGTATTGCCCCATCCTTCCATCCTTATTTCGAGGGTAGCATTGCGGTACCTAAAATTACTGAGCTGCCGCTTACTGGCATAAGCCGCCGGTACTGCAGGGGCAAAGCGTAAGCCATCCGGCTCGAAGTGCATGCCGTAAAATACCCGGTAAACCATTGCCAGGTTCCCTGCCACACTCCACAGCTGGCGGTCGGAGTTTACTTCGGTACCCTTAAAGTCGCCACTTTCGGCCACCATATTTTCTTTATTGGTAAGAAACAGCGCCGACTGGCGGTACAGGGCTCCTAAGCCATGCGCGAGCGCCTGCTCATTACCTGTTTTGGCTGCCGCCCAGTTCCAGTAAGCCTGCACAAATGGCCATATGCCATTGTTGTGGTAGGGAGGAATGCCCGGGATTTGAGGGAAAATGCTTGGGATCCCATAACTTACCACAGGCGTGTTCTTTACCACCTGCTCCCGGCGGTCGGCATCTGCAATTTCAAAAAGCACACTCAATGCTTCGCCAAGGGCCTCGGCACGCGGCGAGAGGCTCAGGTACTGCTTCCCGTAGAGGTACTGCCCGTAAAAGCCTTTATCTTCTACCCATAGGTGCTCATTTATTCCTTTTTTGATTCCTTCGGCAATGGTGGCAAAGTTTTCGACCGGCTCACCCAATGCTTCTGCCATTTGGGTAAGTATCCGGTAAGTCTGGTAATGCACCGCATTGGTTCCCAGGTTTTGGCTTATATAAATATCCACAGGTTCCATCCAGCGCGGATAGCTTTGCTTACGCCAGTCCAGGAAGCTCGATTCGCCCAGAAAAAGGCCAGTTTCCTTGTCATAGGCCACCTGCAGGTCGTCTGCTACAGAGTTCCCGATAATTTCGTATGCCTGCTGTAGCCAGGCCCTGTCGCCGGTAACCTTGTACACCTCCCAGGCAGCCAGGGCCCAGGTGGTACGGTCGGTCGAGATGGGCCAGCTGCCTCCTGTTCCCGTATCCTGAATAATGCGCTGGTTAGCTACTTTACGCATCAGGCTGTTCTTACTTATTTCCGGCTCAATCGCTGCCAGGGCTAGTACAATACTGTAGCTAATGTCTCTTGTCCATACCCCATTCCACTCTTTACCGGCCATAAAGGTACTGTCGGGCCTTACATCCAGCTTCAGCTCTTCCAGCGAGAGGTTGTAAAGCGCATCGATTAACAGCTGCTGCGAACGGTATTGTGGATAAGCCGACACATCTTCCTTCAGCTCCCAGCGGTTCGCTGTAAAATTCTCCGGATTGTATTGGTTCAGCGTTAGGGTGGTTTCATAAATCCCATCCCCGTCGGGGTCTGTCAGCTGCATTCCTTCGCGGCTTGGCAGGTTTTCAAAATCCCAGCTCAGGGGGTCGGCATTACCAGCCACGTACACCCCTTTAAAATCTTCTTTATACACCCGCTCGCCTGCATAGGTTTCGTAGTACCCCTGCTTTTCAAATGCCTCCAGCACCGGGCTCAGGTCGAGCCGAACTCTAAACCGGGTATTTGGTTCCAGGTAGCTATTTTCAGGTATACTGCTGGTATCGACATAGCGTTCGCCAAAACGAATTACAGGGGTTGTTGCTCCGCCCTGTTCAGGAAACAGCACCATGGTGTGGTCGCTGCCCGGAGGGAGCTCATTATCTTTCCCATTCAGGCTGAATTTAAAGAGCACGGTGCGGCTGTGGGCTTCATTGGCCGGGCTCTGGTAATTCGATATCATGGAGGTTGGCGTAAGCGCGGCTGATTCAAACAAACCCTGCGTTACCCTGTCGGAATATACGGTATAGGCGTCCGACTCAAAAAGTATCTGATCGCTCATAATTTCGCTGCTTTCTTGTCCTATGTTTGTACAGCTAACCAACCCGAACAGTAAAAAGGTTGAAATTTTCGTAATTTTCATGTATTTCAGCTTATGAAAAATGATGCCCGCCGAGGCGGGCGAATTAAAATAAGTTTCGATTTTGTGCCGATAGCTACAAAAATAATGAGTGCCACCCGCTACTCTGTCGGCTTAAACAGGTTAATATTATAAAACAAAGATACAGATATCGTAGGGTTATGTTCATAGCTGTTTCCTCCTTTTGAAATTAGCTGGTCGAGGTACCCCGCCTGAATATTCCCTAACGTATTAAACTGGTAGCCTAAGCCGGCATACAGCCAGTTCTGGTTAAAGCCTTCTACAAAAAGCACCTCATCGAGGTTTACCCATAGTTCGTCAAAAACAGCGACAAACAAGGTTTTATTTTCTTCGAAACTTACCAGCGGCAGGCTGGCCGTAAAGCGGTAGCGGAAGCGCTCCCGATAGTTCGTTCCATTTACTTCAAAACTGTTACCTACGGGTTTAATATTACCGACAAAACGCTCTTCAAGGCGGTACCGATGGACAAAGCTAAGCTTTCCGACTGCATGCCGGAGCAAAAGTTGCTGCCACACATTATGCTCGGGTTGCCGTACAGGAACCGGTTGCTCGCCGTAGGGGTAAGTAAGTATGTAAGAATAGCCTGCCGCCAGCTCCAAATTAGGATTCAGGCGGTAATTAAGTGCCGGCCGCAACAAAAACTGCTGCCCGTTTTTTAGGCCGTCAGCTCTTCTGAAATGTATTTCATTTGAAAGATACCATTTAGGACTAAAGCGAAATTCATTCATCAGCATAAACCAGTTATTCTGGCTGGAGCTTATTTCCCGCTGCTGGGCCTGCAAAGAACTAAGGGCAAAGAAAAGTCCAAGAAGCAATAGAAGTTTTTTTTTATTCATTTCTAATAAATTGTGGGGAATCATCAATCAATAGTTGAAAGTAAGACGCCGGCAGTTTGCAGACAAGCTTTTTCCTGGCCAAAAAATATTTTTTGCCAGCCATTATATTCTTCCCCTGCAAAGTGCCACAAATCTCTGCCCCGCCTTCCTACTGTCACACAATTGTTTTCGTGCTAAATATTTAATTTGATTTGCTTAAATTACTGCGGCAAACAAATAATTTTTCATTTAAGCGAGAAGCACTTATGAGACGACTTTTACTTTTTAGCCTGCTTTTAGGTCTGTTGGTTGCCTGTACCGAAAATCCGAAATCTTCCGGTTCACAGGAAAATGAAGCTGTACAGGAAGCAGCCGATTTTATCGGTAACTATACAGAAACCTTCGTAAAACTCTATTACGAATCGGCCGAGGCCGAGTGGGCAGCCAATACCCGCATTGTGGAAGGCGATACCCTAAACAGCTGGCAGGTACAGCAGGCAAACGAAGCCCTTGCCCGCTTTACCGGAAGCGAAGAAAACATTAACAAAGCAAGGGCACTCCTTGAAAGGAAAGAGCAGTTACAACCGCTGCAGGTAAAGCAGCTGCAAACTATTTTGTATGCAGCCGCAAACAACCCGGCCATTGTCAAAGACCTTGTTCGGGAGCGCATAAAGGCCGAAGCCGCCCAAACCGAACTGCTTTTTGGTTACGACTTTAAAATCGATGACCGCACGGTGTCGACCAACGAAATTGACGACATTTTAAAAGGAACGTATAACCTCGACAGCCGACTGGCGGCCTGGCACAGCAGCAAGGAAGTTGGCAAAGAACTTCGCGAAGGGCTCATTAACCTGCGCCGCCTGCGAAATGAAACCGTGCAGGCTCTTGGCTACGACAACTATTTTAGCTACCAGGTGTCGGACTATGACATGAGCAGCGAAGAAATGATGGCGCTAAACGAACAGCTTATTCGCGACATCTGGCCGCTTTACCGCGAGCTGCATACCTATGCCCGCTACGAGTTGGCCGACCGATATAATGTAGAAGAGGTACCCGACATGCTTCCGGCTCACTGGCTCCCTAACCGCTGGGGACAGGACTGGTCGCCTATGGTAAATGTAGAAGGACTGGACCTGGACCCGGTGCTGCAGGAAAAAGGGCCTGAGTGGCTGGTAAAACAAAGTGAGCGCTTTTACATCAGCCTTGGCTTCGATTCTCTTCCGCAAAGCTTTTACCAGCGCAGCAGCCTCTACCCTGCTCCGGCAGGTGCCGACTATAAAAAGAATAATCATGCCTCGGCCTGGCATATGAATTTAGAAAATGATGTGCGCTGCCTGATGAGCGTAATACCAAACGAAGAGTGGTACGAAACCACCCACCACGAGTTGGGCCATATCTATTATTACCTCAGCTACACCAACCCCGAAGTGCCGCCGCTCCTGCGCGGAGGAGCCAACCGGGCATTTCACGAGGCTGTAGGAAGCATGATGGGCCTTGCGGCCATGCAAAAACCCTTTATTGCCGGTTTGGGGCTAATTGAGACTGGCACACCAAGCGACGAAACACAAACCCTGCTAAAAGAAGCCCTGAATTATATTGTGTTTATTCCTTTCTCTGCCGGCGTAATGGCGCATTTTGAACAGGATTTGTATGCCGGCAATCTTAGCAAAGACGAGTTTAATAAGCGCTGGTGGGACCTGGCCGAAAAATACCAGGGAATGGTGCCGCCCGCTCCACGGGGCGAGGAATATACAGATGCGGCTTCTAAAACACACATCAACAACGATGCCGCCCAGTATTACGACTATGCCATTAGTTATGCCCTGCTATTTCAGCTGCACGACCACATTGCCCGAAATATCCTGAACCAGGATCCGCGCTCCACCAACTATTATGGCAATAAAGAAGTAGGCGAGTTTCTGAAGGAAATTCTGAAGCCCGGAGCCACCCGCGACTGGCGGGAGCTGCTAAAGGAAACCACTGGCGAAGACCTGAGCGCCAAAGCTATGCTTAATTACTTTGAGCCCCTCATGGAGCACCTGAAAGAGCTTAACCAGGGGAGAGAATATACACTGCCTGAAAGCATTTAAGGCTGAAGAAAGAAGATTGTTCCTCCGAAGAGCTTCCTGCTATCTGCCGGAAGCTCTTTTTTTTATTGCTTATGCATTTTTGTAGTGGCAGCCTTTTTTCTTACCGCTCACCTCCTCCCACATACTGTCTTTCAGAAACTTACACGCTCTACCTATAAGGCAACCTCCTCGTCCTTACCCCGTTTTGTTGAATGTTTTTCTTTATTTTTTAAACCTAAGAATCAATAGCAATGAAAAAAGTGATACTTCAGTGGCATAAGCAATGCCCTCACAACATCTCAACCAAAAGCCGGCTATTTTTTGCAGCCTGTAGCCTGGCACTCTTCCTTTTCGGCCTGAACCCTGCCGATGTCCAGGCACAGCAGGACCCTAAAAATAAACTGGGCCCTGCGGTAACTACCACTAACCCCATGGAAATTACCACCGACAGCCCCAAACCCGACTGGGCGCCAACCATCGACCCGCAAATGCATGCCGTTATTGAACAGCTAAAAGCTACAGAGCCGCCAAAGTTCGCTAAAAGTACCCCTTTCCAGGTACGGAATGCTGTTTTACCAGCAGAAGCTGCCATGGCCCTGCTGGCAAAAGCAGGCATGCCTGCGCAGGAACCTAAAACAGACATCGGCCACCGGGTACTCCCTGTTGGTCCTGAAGAAGGCATTCTGGTGCGCACCTACACCCCTCTTTCCGGCAGCGCTCCCTATCCGGTAATTGTTTATTACCATGGCGGCGGCTGGGTTATTGCCGACCTCGACACCTACGAGCCCTCTGCCAGAGCCCTTGCCGAGCGTACCGGTGCCATTGTGGTTTCGGTAGCTTACCGGCAGGCGCCCGACCATAAATTCCCAACGGCTCATGAAGATTCCTTTGCCGCTTACCAGTGGGTAGTGGAAAATGCAGCTGAGCTGGGCGGCGATCGGGAGCGAATTGCCACCGCAGGCGAAAGTGCCGGCGGCAACCTGGCCGTAGCCGTAGCCCTTATGGCGAAAGAGCGGGGCGTGCAGCTTCCCGAGCATATCGTGTCGGTATACCCTATTGCCGACGGCGATGTGGAGTCACCTACCTACGATGAATATGCCAATGCCCTGCCACTGAACAAGCCCCTCATGGAGTGGTTTTTTAATTACTATGTGCCCGACTGGAAAACCGAAACAAATCCTTTGATTGCGCTGGTAGATGCCGACCTGAACGGCCTTCCATCCACCACCATCATTAATGCAGAGATTGATCCCCTCCGCCACGAAGGACAGGAGCTGGAGGAAGCCATGCGCGAAGCAGGCGTAGAGGTGATGCGGGAAGTATACCCCGGTGTAACTCATGAGTTTTTTGGCATGGCCGCCCTGCTGGAGCAGGCGGTGAATGCCCAGGAACTGGCTGCCAGCCGCTTAAAAGAAGCGTTTAATAAATAAATTATCCCAGGGCGGTTCGGCTGCCATCAAAACAGAGAAAGGAGTCACCGCTGGCAGGCGGGGCTCCTTTTTTTTAGTATGTTATAAAGGCACCCGCTCTCTGCAGCAGTTTCCGCTCATCATTAAAAAACCTCCTTTAATCCTCCTGCGTTTGTTAGAAGCGTGAAAAGTCCTTACATTCAACTACCGAAAACATTTATTTCCTTTTACATGAAGAAAAATACTTTTTTAGGCTTAGCCCTACTGCTTACCGGCCTGGGTGCTCAGGCCCAGCAGGCCGAAACCAGCTCCATTTCCGAAGCCATAACTGAGCCGCAGGTAGAAATGCACATCCGTTTCCTGGCCTCCGACGAGCTGCAGGGACGCGACACCGGCAGCCCCGGGATGCAAATTGCCGCCCGCTATATTGCCAATTATTTTAACGCTTACGAAATAGCCCCGCCTCCGGGCATGGACAGTTACTTTCAGTCCGTTCCTCTCCAGCAAATAACTGCTCCTCAGAACGGACAATTAAAAATAGGCAGCAACAGTTATAGTCTGAAGCAGGACTTTCTGCTCATTGGTGGTGGAAACGCCGCATTAAATGCGCCGGTGATGTACCTGAATTACGGTACTGCCGAGGACCTGGCAGGAAAAGATGTTAAAGGAAAAGTAGTGGTGGTAAAAGCAGGCAAGCCTGGCGAAACCTCTCCGCAGGCCTGGTTTTACAGTGCAAAAGAAAAAAGACAACTCCTTGCCGAAGCAGGCGCAAAAGCTGTTGTGGAGCTTTACAACAACCCGCAGCTACCCTGGGGCATACTGGTAAATTACCTGAGCGGCGACCAGATTCAGCTGGGAGAAGCGACTCAGGAAGACAACAGCATTCCGCATGTATGGCTGCAGGACGCAGAAAATAAAAAGCTAAAGCAAATTGCCGAGGCAAAAAAAGCACAGGCAAGCCTGCAGGTTTCCGGCAAGGAAAATAAGCAGATAAAGAGCCAGAATGTGCTGGGCTATATCGAAGGAACGGATCCGGAGCTTAAAAAAGAAGTGGTGCTGCTTTCGGCCCACTACGACCATGTGGGGGTTACCCATGGCACTACCGATGCCGACACCATCTTTAACGGCGCCCGCGACAATGCCGTTGGTACTGCGGCAATTATGATGGCAGCCAAATATTTTTCTCAAAACCCACCTAAACGCTCCATTCTTATTGCCGCCTGGACAGCCGAGGAAAAAGGCCTGCTGGGCAGCTCCTGGTATTCCGAAAACCCGGCTATTCCGCTCGACCAAACGGTGTATAACCTGAACATCGATGGTGCCGGTTATAACGACACCACCAAGGTAACCGTTATTGGCCTGGAGCGTACGGCTGCCGAGCAGGATTTAATTGCCGCCGCACAGGCATTCGGGCTCGAAGCCATACAGGATCCTGTTCCGGAGCAAAACCTCTTCGACCGCTCCGACAATGTAAACTTTGCAAAAAAAGGTATACCGGCTCCTACTTTTAGCCCGGGAGTTACTGCTTTCGATGAGGAGATTATGAAGTATTACCACCAGGTAACCGACAATCCTGAAAGCCTTAACTTCAATTATATTACTGCCTACAGCCGTGCTTATGCGCTGGCCGCTCAAATGGTCGCCAATGCAACCGAAGCTCCTTTCTGGAAAACCGGCGATAAATATGAGGCGGCAGGCAATACCCTCTATAACAAGAGTAAGTAAGTAAATAAGTAAGCAGCAAAAATTTGACAGATTACAAAAAGCAGGTGAACCGGAAGCACCTGCTTTTTTGTTTCTTCATCAGCTAAAAAAACCATTAACAGAAAAAGGATAGGTATTTTCCCTAAACCTTCCTAGCCTTACAAAAAAACCTACACTATTTCATGAAAAAGACGCTATCGTGCTTACTGCTTTCTTTCGCCCTGGCCGGACTCGCGCCGGTACAGGCCCAGAAAAAAGGGGAAGTTTTGTATGAAGTTAACCTCAATGACCGCGCAGATGACTTGTTTAAAGTAAAAATTGCGGTTAAAAAACTGAAGGAAGAAAATAACATCTTCCAGTTTGCGGCAACCGCTCCTGGCACTTACCAGACCATGGATATTGGCCGCTTTGTTCGCAGCTTTAAGGCGCTTGACAAAAAAGGACGCGAAATTGCTGTAGAAAAAATAAATGCCAACCAGTGGAAAATCAGCAAGCCTAAAAAAGTACGCAGCATTGAATATACCATTGCTGAAACTTTCGATACCCCGGTAACAGAAAACCACATTTATGAAATGTGCGGAACCTCCATTGAAGACGACCACGTACTTATTAACGGCCAGGCTGTTTTTGGTTACTTCTCGAATATGCAGGAAGCTGACCTGCGCATTAAGCTCCTCTACCCACAGGAATGGCTTGCAGGCACCGCCCTTACTAAAGACGAAGATGGCTATTACCTGGCTACAGACTTCGACCATATTGTGGATTCGCCTATTCTGTTAGGTCGCCTGACCAAAGCCTCCTCTGATTTTAACGGAACCACTATTGATATTTATACTTATTCAAAAACGGATAAGATTAAAAGTGCGGACCTCATGGAGAACATGAACAGCATGTTACAGGCTGCAAACAACTTTGTAGTAACCTTCCCGGTCGACAAATATACCTTCCTCTATCATTTTGAAGATAAAAGCGCCGGTGCCTGGGAACATTCTTACAGCTCAGGCTATGTGCTGCCGGAAGCAGAGTTAACACCCGCCTTTGCCCAGAAGCTGACAGATATTGCTGCCCATGAGTTCTTCCACATTATTACCCCGCTGAACATACACAGCGAGCTTATCGAAACTTTTAATTTTGTAACTCCTACGGCATCGGAACACCTCTGGATGTACGAAGGCGTAACTGAGTGGGCCTCGCATATTATGCAGCTGCGGAGCAAGCTTACTACTCCGGAAGAGTTTTTTCAGGAGTGGAGCCAGAAACTAATGGTAAATGAGAAGTATTTCGATACAACCTACAGCCTGAGCCAACTGAGCCTGAACTGCTTTACACCCGAAGGCCAGCGACAGTATGGCAATATTTATTACCGCGGCGCCCTGGTGGCGGGCTTACTCGACATTCGCCTGCTGGAACTTTCCAACGGAGAGCGTGGCCTCCGCGAAGTAGTAAATGAACTCAGCAAAACCTACGGACCAGCAAAAGCTTTTTCTGAGGCTGAGTTCTTCAACATATTTACAGAGGCGACTTATCCTGAAATTGGCGAATTTCTGAACAGTTATGTGAAAGAGGCCAACCCGCTACCGGTAAAAGAGTACTTTGCCAAGCTGGGCGTTCAGTACGATAAAGAATTTGTTACCGGACAGGAAACAACTTCTCTTGGCTTTGGTTTAACGCCACAGGAAGAGCAGTTTGTTATTCAGGAGCCCGCTGCCGCTGTACAGGAGCTGGGCCTGCAGGCCGGTGATGCCTTACTAGCTGTAGACGGCGAAACAATAGCCAAAGAAAACCTGATGGTAGTTGCTAAAAAACTACAGGAAATGCCGGTAGGTAAAGACTACCAGCTCAAGGTAAAAAGAGGCGAAGAAGTACTGGACATCGCCATGAAAATTCAGGGAACAGCAGAAGTTAAGCCTCACCATTTTAGCTTTTTAGACAATGCCAGCCAGAAACAGCTAAACCTGCGGACGGCCTGGATGCAGAATATGTAATTACTTTGCCCCTTCAAAAAGAAGGAAAATATTAAAAACCGCCCTGCCTTCCACTAAAGCAGGGCGGTTTTTTTATAAAAAATGCATTAATGTTTTAACAATGAGCAAGTTAAACAATACTTTTTGTATTTTTATTGTTGTATGGAAACACGAAATTGAGCAGTATGAACACAAAAGGATTTTCATCCACAAAAAGTAAGGTTATTTTAGCTTTCAGTTTACTGGCTGTGGGCCTTTTAACGGCTATTTATTTTTCAATTTCCAGCTTCAACCAGCTATCTTCTTCCGTAGAAACGCTGGCAAAGCCGAACATGAAGTCAGTAAAGCTCAACCAGCTGCTTACCGATATTTCAGAAGCGGAAAGTCAGATTCGGGCCTATACGCTTTCACAGGAGCGGCCTTACCTGCTTAATTATGAAAAAAGCATGCAGGAGGTGTACCGTAAACTCGATACCCTCCAGGTGCTTACAAGCTACCAGCCCTGGCAGCGAAAGCGAATAGACTCTATTTCTTTGCTCATGCAGCAAAAAATAAGCGGCCTGAATAAATTCATGGAGCTTAAAGCCATGACGGACCACCAGAGCTTTTCCGACAAAGCCCTTACCCGCTTAAAAGAGCAGTCTCCTGAAAAGGTAAAAACCAACACCACGGTTAAAACTACCCAAAAGCAGGTAGAGGAAAAAATTCCGACAATGCCGCGGGTAAATATTGAGCCTGTAGAAAAAAAAGGATTTTTTAGCCGCATTTTCGGCAGTAAGAATAAAGCCAACGTAACTCTTGAGGGAGGCGATTCGCTCATTTCCCGCACCCATACAGAAGTAAGTGTCGACACCATCATTATTAGCCAGGCAGCCACCGACACCCTGATGGGCAATGTACGAAAAATTCTCCAGGAGCTGCAGCAGGAAGAATACAGCTACCGCCGCCAGCTAACCGGGCAGGAGCTTGCACTCCTCGAAAAGGACCAGGAAATTATGGACCAGATTAGGCAAATGATTCGGGAGCTAGAGCGGGAGGAGGCACTTTCTACAACCGCCAATGCCCGCCAGGCAAGGAGTGTTGCCAACAAAGCTTCTTTCATTATTTTCATGATTAGCTGTGCAGGCCTGGTTTCCAGCCTGGTATTTATGATCCTGATTGTAAAGGACATTAGCCGAAGCAATTACTACAAACGCAACCTGGAGCTTGCCCGCCACAGGGCAGATCGCCTGCGCCAGATAAAAGAGCAGTTCCTGGCGAATATGAGCCACGAGATTCGCACGCCTCTAAATGCCATTATTGGCTTTACAGAGCAGCTCCGCAAAGTAGATCTTCCACCGCCTCAACAGGCTCAGCTTAAAGCAATCAGCTCTTCGTCTGATTTCCTTCTGGCCATTGTAACAGACATCCTCGACCTCTCTAAAATTGAGGCGGGACAATTACGCTTCGAGAAAAAAGATTTTGAACTACGCAACCTCATAGAAGAAACCTGCTATGTAGTTGATAATAAAGCCAATACAAAAGACATTCAATTGGTACGCGATTTCCCTGCCGGCAGCTTTTACCTCCAGGGCGACCCCTTCCGTTTACAGCAAATCCTTTATAACCTGCTAAGCAATGCTATAAAGTTTACCGAAGAAGGCAATGTAACCATTCGCTTCGATGCAAAAGACAATGGCTTTGGCAAATATGTAGTAACCATAGAAGTGCGGGATACCGGAATTGGCATCAGCGAAGAGCACCTTCCTTATATCTTCGATAACTTTAGCCAGGCCGATGATTCTATTACCCGTAAGTACGGCGGCACCGGTCTTGGCCTGGCTATTACTAAAAAGCTGGTCGACCTGCAGGGCGGTTATATTACGGTAGATAGCAAAAAAGGGGAAGGCTCCCTTTTCAGGGTAAGCATTCCTTTCATTAAAGGGCAGGAAGAGCTTATTGAACAGCCGCTGGAAACCGCAACCGGCAGGACAAACAGCTGGCCTGGCAGGGAAATTCTGCTGGTGGAGGATGACCCCTTTAATGCCCTCCTGCTAAAAACTATTTTACGTAAATGGGGAATAACCACCGATGACGCAAGTAGTGGCTTCGAAGCGCTTGAAAAAGCAAAAAGCAAGAGTTATGACCTGGTACTAACCGACATTAATATGCCGGGCATGAGTGGCACCCAACTGTTACAGGAAATCCGGAAGCTGCCCAATGGCAAAGCCAGTACCCCCATAGTGGCTGTTACAGCCAATGCCATGGAGCACGACCTGAAAAATTACCTGGAGCAGGGAATGGATGCCTACCTGCTCAAACCCTATACCGAAAAAGAGCTAAACAAGCTGCTGAAGCAAATGTGGAATACAGAGAACGAAGAAGCAGAGGCCAGCTCTCAAAACACCCCCGCGGCAGTTCCTGTGGCAACTGTTAATATAATAGAAACCGAAACAGCAAAAGAAGTAATGGATGCTCCCCCCGAAGCTGAACTTTACAACCTGCAGATATTTAATAAATTTGCCGCCGGCGATCCGCAGGCTTACCTCCTGCTGCTGCAGTCTTTCCTCGAAAATACCGAAACCAATGTTGCTGAGCTGTACAGCCTGTATGAGCAGAAAGATTACGCCAACCTCGCTGAACTGGCCCACAAAATGTTCCCAACCTTTAAGCACCTGGAAGCCGAAAGAGCAGCCGATTTATTAAAGAAAATAGAATTTTATACCCCGCAGGAGTCAGAAGACTTTGAGGCAATGATTACTGAGCTGACCAGGGAGGTAGAATCAGTGGTAAAGTATGTTGAAGAAAAAGTAAGCCAGCTGCTTAGTAATGAAACGGTAAATTATTAATGTCATTCCTGGTGCGGGCTTACTGTTACTTTCGTTCTCAGAGGATACGGCAAGAGGAATTGCCTGCTCTTTTTTATGCTTTATACTTACGCCTCTATACTATAGAGTTTTAACTTATTATAAAGCGTTTTTCGGTCGATGTTAAGAATACGGGCAGCCTTACTTTTGTTGTAGTTCGTTTGAATAAGCACCTGCTTAATCATTTCCTTTTCATTCTTTTCGTGTACTGCCTTTATATTGGTATGGTTGTGGTGGTTCTCAACGCCGTTTTCTTCCAGCTTATGGGCCTGGCGTACCAGGTCTTCCGGTAAATCGCCAACATCAATCTGGTCTTCTCTTGCCAGCAGGGTGCTTCTTTTCACAATGTTCTTTAACTCCCGCAGGTTTCCGGGCCAGCTATATTTAAAAAACACGGTAAGTGCTTCGGAAGTAAAACCGCGGATGTTTTTCTCCAGCTCCATATTGGCCTGCTTCAGAAAGTACTCAGCAAAGGTTATAATATCATCTTTACGGTCACGTAGTGGGGTTACACTTATGCTGAATTCATTCAGGCGGTGGTAGAGGTCTTCGCGAAAGCGGCCTTCATCAACTGCCGTTTGCAAATCTTCATTGGTTGCTGCGATTATACGCACATTCACTTCCTGGTCGGTATTGCTACCTATTTGCCGAACCTTGCGCTCCTGTAGCGCCCGCAGCAATTTTACCTGCACTTCGTAAGGCAGGTTGCCTACCTCATCCAGAAAAAGCGTGCCGCCGTCGGCTTCATGAAACTGGCCTTGTTTATCGTGCAATGCGCCGGTAAAAGATCCCTTTACATGTCCGAATAGCTCACTTCCTGCCAAATCGTTCGAAAGCGTGCCACAATCTACTGCCACAAAAGGATCTTCTTTGCGTTTACTTTGCTGGTGAATCATTTTAGCCACAAACTCCTTTCCTGTGCCACTTTCTCCTTCAATAAGCACCGACATGCGCGTGGGCGCTACCAGCGACATAAAGGCGCGGATTCGCTGGGCTTCCTCCGTCTTTCCTTCAACATATTCGAAATTCTCGAATACACCATCTTCGCTTTCTTCTTCAGCTGAATTATGTTTAGGGCTCCTTTTCAAGGCCCCTTTAATGTTCATTAAAATTTCATCCGGGTTAACCGGTTTGGTCACATATTCGTAGGCACCAAGCTTCATTGCTTTTACTGCGGACTTAATATCCCCAAAGCTAGTCATGAGAATAACCGGTACCTCTGCATTTTTTTCAGAGCTTCGAATTTCTTTAAGCAACTCCAGCCCGGTGGTATCGGGCAGCCGCAGGTCGGTTAGTACAATATCAAAACTATCGGTCCTGACTTTCTTCAGGCATTCTTTTCCATTCGCTGCTTCGGTAAGGTCGTAGTTATTTTTCAGAAGGAATGTCCGGAGCATAATCCGGAACATCGGATCATCATCTACGATAAGTATCTTGGTCATATGTGGTAAAAAAATAGTTTGTAAGGATAACGCTTCAACAGCGGCTTATATACTTAAAGTTACATCTTTTTACTATTAACAAAAAAAAGCGAAGCATAGTTATTATGCTTCGCTTTAGATGGTTGAAACGGAAAAATCAGTTAAAAAAATTAAATTAAGCCTGCAAAAAATTTAGTTAAAAAGTTAACCCGCAAGCCTAGACAATGAGCGATCTGTGTCTAAAGCATTTAACCGAACATTACTTACTAAAACCCTTACTTTTTAGTACTGCTCTTCTTCTGGTTGTTCTTCTTTAATCAATTGACCGTTTTCATCAAACTGAAGAATAACGTCTGGCTGGCGCGCGCTTACGCGTTCTGTTTCCACCCCTTCCATTCCTTCTTCTTCCACAGCCTCCTCATTTCCATAAGTTTCTCCTTCAGAGGCTAGTTCTATTTCATATTTCACACCCTGTTGTACTGCTTCCCCTTCAGCAGCCTGCATTTCGCCTTCGGCACCCTGCTGGTCCTCGGCAGATACTTCGTAAATTGCCAGCACTTCATAGTCTTTGTACTGACCGTTTTTAAAAGCATCCTGTACAGCTACAGGTAGTTCATACATTTCTATTTGCTTCCTTCCATCCTGCTCCTGCGCCATAGTGGCGTCATTCTGTTCTACCTGGATTCCCTCCTGGCCTTCTTCCACTGGGGTGGTCTCCTGAGCAAACGCTACGGACAAACCAAATCCTAAAGCCACGAACGTTAAAAATGTCTTTTTCATGATAAAAAATTTACTGTACTTGAAATTCGTTTTTGAAATTTGTTTTTCTTTACTCTCTTGTCAGGTATATATACAGAATCATGCCAGAAAAATTAAAAGCAATAAAATCCGCGTAAACACCTATAAATCTTACATTTATAAAATCAACTTCTTTTTTAAGCCCGGTTTTGATGTAGAAATAATCCACAGCTTGTAGAAAAATTCTACAGCAAAAGTGTGGAATTCACGCACCTCACCACAAGCTTTACCCTAAAATGGGAGAGGTTCTTAAAAGAAAAGATAAAAAGCAGCCGCAAACAGCCAAAAATCAGGTTAAAGAAGGGAATAAATATTACAAGCCAGCAGCCGCCGGATTTTAGCCGGCCAGCAGCTTACTTCCTGAGGCTTAAGCGGAAAAAGAATATTGGGTAAGAAATTTTTTTATGGCTCTTTCGCCTTATTTTCTGTAGAAGAACGCTTTCTTAGCGTTTGGCTTTTAACAGCAAAGGCTTTAGCCTGAAATTTGAAACAAGCACCTGGTGAGTATTATCTGCCTTACTGAGCTGGGTGGCAATTAAAAGCCGGTTATAGTGGAAGCCAGGTTGTATGAAGTCCGGAAGGTCTACCACCTTCTGCTCGTTTGCCCATAGGGTATAGCGGGCGCCTTTTACTTCAATAGTTATATGCACCGGGCTACCAAGCTCCGCTCTCAGGATATTGTGATCTACCTGGTGCTTTTCTTCCCGGCTTTTTTGCTCAACAGTAAAAGTCGAATAATTCCAGCCAACATATAAATCAGCCGTAATAAAAGGGTATCGCCAGGCCTGGGCAGGATTTTCCTCTTCTATTTCGGCAAAGCTCACCGACAGGGTACCAAGTCCTTCTTCAGGCGGACTTTGCATAAGCAGGTCGAATTCAAACCTAAAATTTTCCGGCAGTAGCAGTTTGTCTGCAGGGGCATAGGTCCCTTTTCTTCCAAGGCTCAACCAATGCCCTGGCTGATTATCTGCCACGACCATGCAGGCAGAATCTCTCCAGAACCAGCCTGCCGGTGCTGTACCAACCTTGTCAGCTTTAAAATCAGTAAAATAAACTGCCCCTTTTGCCGAGGCTGTTTTCGCTTCTCTATTAGCTGCTGCGGAGGCGGCTCCTCTGCTTTTTTTATTTGATGGCGATTTTACAGATGTTTTATTCGATAAAGATTCTTTTCGCACTGTTTTTTCATCGGCGGAAGAGTGGGTATCCACCATATTTTCCTTCTGAATATTTTCAGGAAAACCTTTTTCGGTAGCGGGTAGCTTAGCTGTAGCCTGCGACTGAGCCGCCGGGGAAAGGAGCAGTATAAAAGAGAACAGGCAAAATGTTCGCTTATACAGGAGTAAAAAAAAGTCCATACCTCAGTAAAAAAAATGTTCCAGGCCTGCATTGCAGCAATGCAATACCTACTATAATCAAAAAATAGGGTTACGAACGCTAATCCTCTACTTTAAAGCATTCCAGACCGCTTTATATTTAGAGGCACTAAACTTATCTGCTTAACAGCTTCAAAAAATTGCATCTGATACTCCTGGAGGCATCAGCAAAAAGTCATCTTCCTTCCGTATTCTGGGGCTAAATCCCCTGTTAAACTAAACCATGAAGCGACACTAAGTATTTATGTTCTTCTTTAGGTATTTACGGGAGGTACGTATTTACGGGAGGTCGCTGCCTTAAGTTAGAAAAAACAAATCGATTATTCAATTATTTATATTAAAATTTAATTCTTACTTCACTCACTTTCAGGCGGAAACAAAAAAAAGCCATTCCGCAGCGGAATAGCTTTTTTTGTACAGGAGAGCCTGCAGTTTTTATTTATTCATTAACTCCTCAATTTCATCGGCTTCAATAGGAATGTTCCGCATCAGGTCAAAAATGCCCTCCTCAGTAATTACCACGTCATTCTCCAGCCGGATGCCTATGTTTTCTTCCTGGATATAAATTCCCGGCTCTACTGTAAATACCATACCTGCTTGCATTTTCCGGTACACATTGCCAACATCGTGCACATCGAGCCCAAGGTGGTGGGAGGTGCCATGCATAAAATATTTTTTGTATGCAGGCAAATCGGGGTGCTGGTTCTTTACATCGGTTTTATCGAGCAGGCCCAGCTTAATAAGCTGCTCGGTCATAAGTTCGCCTACCTGTTTATGATATTCGGGAATGGTATTTCCAGGGCGCAACAATTTAAAAGCTTCGCGCTGCACATGCAGCACTGCATTATACACCTCTTTCTGCCGCCTGGTAAAACGGCCATTTACCGGAACGGTGCGGCTCATGTCGGCATTGTAGTTGGCATATTCTGCCCCAACATCAAAAAGAATTAATTCACCGTCGCGGCATTTATCATTGTTTTCGATATAGTGGAGCACACAGCCATTGGCTCCGCTGGCAATAATGGGCGTATAGCCAAAACCCCGACTGCGACTGCGCACAAATTCGTGAATAAATTCAGCCTCAATTTCATATTCCATTAGCCCGGGCTTAACAAAATTAAGCACCCGCCGAAAGCCCTGTTCTGTAATGTCGCAGGCCTTTTGCAGCAGGTCAATTTCCTGTCGCGATTTAATGGGGCGCAGTTGCTGCATAAGCGGAGCCGCACGCTCATACTGGTAGAGCGGGAACTTTTCCTGTATCCATTTGGCAAAGCGCATATCGCGGGTTTCAGTTACCGCTATATGCCGCAGGTGCTCATTGCTATTCAGGTACACCTTTTCGGCCTGACTTATAAGGGTACTCAAGGTTTGCTCAAGCTGCGAAAGCCAGAATACCGTACGGATACCGGAAGTGTGGTAAGCCTCTTCTTTTGAATACTTGTGGCCTTCCCAAACCGCTATGTGCGGATTGGTTTCCGTTACAAAAAGAATTTCGCGGAATCTTTCCTCAGGAAAATCGGGAAACAAAACCAGCACGCTCTCTTCCTGATCAATGCCCGAAAGGTAAAAAATATCATTGTTCTGCCGAAAGGGCATGGTTCCATCGGCATTGGTTGGCATTACATCGTTTGAATTAAAAATAGCCAGGCTGTTGGGTTTCAACAGAGAAACAAACTTTTCTCTGTTATGCACAAAAAGGTCTTTTCCTATGGGAAGATATTTCATCAGAGACAGGAATTTAGTTTAAAGAATGAAGTACGAAGGTCTTAATTTTTTTACTGAAATGCTATTTCAGAAATTTTCCTGCAAAGCTTTTACCTATTGCCCGGCGCAGCAGGCAAAAACAACCTTGAGAAGCTGCCGCTCGTAAATAAGCTTGAACCCGGCACAGGCAGGGTTTTTAACTTTTATATCAATCATCGATTTTTTAAACCTAACTTACAATGAAAAATACAGGATCAATCTCAAAAAGCAAGGCAGAGCATAAAGCTGGCAAATGGGTTGGCACTTATGCCCGCATAGGCATTGCAGCAAAAGGCGTCGTATATGTTTTAGTGGGCGTTCTTGCAGCAATGACTGTTTTTAATTTTGGTGCCAGCGGGAGCAATGGCGGTAAAAAAGGCGCTTTGCAGACTATACTTGAACAACCATTCGGACAATTTCTGCTGGGAGCAGTAATTCTTGGGTTGCTTGGCTATGTAGCCTGGCGTATGATACAGGCATTTGTTGACCCCAATGGGAACGGAAGTGATACCAAAGGCATTATTAAACGCACCGGATATTTTATTAGCGGACTTGTTTATTTATTTTTTGCTTTTTCCGGTGCCAGGTTGCTTTTCGCCGGGCTTGGCGGAGGCGGCAGTAACAGCAGCAGTGGAGGAGGTCGCCAACTTTTGGTTGCCAAGGTGCTGGAGCAGCCATTCGGGCAATGGCTGGTAGGCATAGGCGCTGTACTGGTTATAGGTGGAGGAGTATTCCAGCTTTACAAAGCCATTAGCGGCAAGTTTAAAAAAGCCATTAAGGAGCAGGAAATGAGCCAAAAGGAAAGAGCTACCTTTATGCGTGCCGGCCGTATCGGGTACATCGCCCGTGGTATTGTGCTTAGTATTCTTGGTTATTTCCTGATTCAGGCCGCGCTACAGTCCGATGCCAGCGAAGCGCAGGGAACCGAAGGAGCATTTAATTTCCTGTCCACCACAGGGGGTCCTTACCTGATGGCTGCCGTAGCCCTGGGGCTGGCCTGCTACGGAGTGTTCATGTTTGTAAAATCCAAGTACCAATACATGCCGAATGTAGCACATTAAAGGGAACACATTAAAAGAACTGTCGCATAAAAAAAGGAATCGCCGGGCTACCGGCAATTCCTTTTTTTATGCTCGTTTTATGGGAGCTTAATTTATTGGTTCAATGTTTTTTCGTAAACCGCCATCAGGTCGCGGGCAATTTTTTCCTCTTCAAAATTTAGCGAATGCCCTACCCCGTCGATAATCATTTTTGTAGCCATGGTAGCATTGTTAATAATGCGCATTATGGCATCGGCAAGCTCCTCGGCATTGGTAGGGTTTATATAAATGGAATTAGGACCGCCGGCTTCGGAAAAGCAAGAGCCTTTGCTGCTTATTACAGGTACTCTTGAGCTAAGCGCCTCCAGGATAGGAATACCAAAGCCCTCAAAAACAGAGGGGTAAATAAATAGCTTGCTCAGCTGGTAAATTTTGGGCAAATCTTCGAAAGAAACGTCGTGGCGGAAATGGATTTGGTCGAGCAGCTTGTGCTCCCTGGCATAGCGTACAATTTCGTCTTTATAAGCCGTAGGCTTGCCAACAATTACCAGTGGCATTACAGTCGTTTCCTTTTTAAGTGCCGCCATCGCTTTTACTATCAGCAAAGCATTTTTCCGCTCCTCAATGGTACCTACGTTCAGCATAAAATCTGCCGGAAGTTTGTACTTGGTACTAATCCGGTCCAGCACATAAGAATCGTATTCTTCCCGAAAGCTCTCATGGCATCCCTGGTACACCACATCTATTTTATCGGCAGGCACCTTCAGAAAATCAATTAAATCCTGCGCCGTTTGCTGGCTAACGGCAATTACCCTATCGGCATGCTGACAGGCCCAACTAAATTTTTTCTTATAAATTGCTACGTCTACCAGGTTATACAGCTGCGGATACCGCACAAACAACAGGTCGTGAATTGTTACAATTTTCTTCAGGCCTTTGGTTTTTCCAAAAGGAAGCTCATTGCTTAAGCCATGCAACAGCCTGTTCTGGTTGCTACTGGCTACCTTACCCAGCGACACACTCCGCCACCAGGCGCCTAAGCGCAGGGTTTTAAGTGTATCGGAAGGCATTCTTACCTTTATATTTCCCCGTTCGAGCAGGGCTGCCGCCTCCGGGTGCTGCACCGCCTTTGGCGAATACAACCAGTATTCGTTCTGAGGATAATACGTGCTTAAAGCTTTAACGACAAAGCGGCCGTAGTTCCCCAGCCCCGTGGAGTTGGCAAATACTCTCTTCGCATCAAAACCTATTTTCATACACGTTGGTGATAAGGCCCTTCGCTGTTCATGCAGGCGGGCGCGGCTGACTTCTTGTGCTATTATAGCCAAAAATGAAAAATATTAAGTAAACAATATAAACGGACTGCTGGCTTTTAAGCTGAGCCTAATAATTTACCAGCTGACCTTTTAGCTGTTTAGGTTCAGTATGTAAATTAAATAGACCTGCAATTGTTTGGCGCCTTTTGGCAAAATAAAACCTTCTTTTTTTATAAACCTGTTAATATCCTGTATTTTACGTAAATTTGCTGCCTTGAATATGGTAGCAGATTATAACTTATACACCCTCCCCAACGGCATCCGTGTCGTTCATAAGCAGGTTAATAACACAAAAATCGTCCACTGTGGCTTTATACTCGATATCGGGAGCCGCGATGAAAGACCTGAACAACAGGGCATTGCCCACTTTTGGGAGCACATGGCTTTTAAAGGCACCAAAAAACGCAAGGCTTTTCACATTCTTAACCGCCTCGACTCTGTCGGGGGCGAGTTAAATGCCTATACTACCAAAGAAAAGGTTTGCTTTTATGCCTCCGTGCTGGACAAACATCTTGAAAACTCGCTTGAACTCCTAACGGATATTACTTTTCATTCGGTTTTCCCCGAAAAGCAAATCGAAAAAGAACGCGGGGTAATCCTGGAAGAAATGGCCATGTACCAGGACTCTCCCGAAGATGCCCTCCAGGATGATTTTGACGGCCAGGTATTTAAGAACCACCCCCTGGGATACAATATACTGGGTACCGCCGAAAGTGTCCGTTCCTTTAGCCGCGAAGATTTTATTCGCTTTGTACGGGAAAATATGGACAGCAATCGCCTGATTTTTTCCTGCGTGGGCAATATCAGCCTCAATAAAATTAAGCGCTTAGCAGAAAAACACCTGGCTCCCCTGCCAGGGTACCAGTCGGAGCGCTTCAGGCCGTCGTTTAATGACTATACTCCCAGCCGCGAAAGGGTATTTAAAAATCTTACCCAGGCCCATTGCGTAATGGGGCGTCCGGCCTATCCGCTGGGCGACGAAAAGCGACTGCCTTTTATCATGCTCAGCAATATATTAGGCGGGCCTGCCATGAACAGCCGCCTGAACCTGGTGCTGCGCGAAAAGAAAGGCCTGGTATACGCCGTAGATGCCAGCTACACCCCTTACCTGGAAACCGGCCTTTTCAGCATTTCCTTTGCCACCGAAGCGGGGCAGCTCAACAAAAGCATTAAGCTTGTAGAAAAAGAGCTGCAGCTACTGAAAGAAAAGCCCCTGGGCAGTATGCAGCTCCATTATGCAAAAGAGCAGCTTATTGGCCAACTGGCAATGGCCGAAGAAAATAATTCGGGACTGATGCTGATGATGGGCAAAAGCATTCTGGACCTCGACAGGATTGAAAGCCTGGAAAGCATCTTTGAGCGCATTCGCTCTATTACTGCCCCGGAGCTACAGGAAATTGCCCGAGAAATGTTTGACCAGCAGCAGTTTAGCATTTTAACCTTTGAACCCGAACCCTAAACCGACATCCTTCGTAAAGCCCTGTTACCGGCTGAAAAGCCTTGTAGGAAATTCTATCTTTTTCATATAGAAAAACAAATCCTTATCCCTATTTTTATGCAAACATGCCCGGATGCAAATTCCGGGTACAGAGGCGTTTACAGTACCTTAAAAAACCTTTATCAACAATTTTTAGCAATTCATGGAGTTTTTGGATAAAGATCTGATGGATTATGTAGAGCAGCATACCCGGCCGGAAACCGATTTGCTCAGGCAAATTAACCGCGACACGCATGCCAATGTGCTGATGCCGCGCATGTTATCGGGCCACCTGCAGGGGCGGGTACTGGCTACCTTTGCGCACATGATCAGGCCCAAAGCCATTCTGGAAATAGGCACTTATACCGGCTACTCGGCGCTTTGCCTGGCCGAAGGCCTGGCCCCCGAAGGCGAGTCTGCATACCCTTGATATTAATGAAGAGCTGGAAGAGAAAGTCCGGGGCTTTTTTCAGCAGTCGCCTTATGCCAGTGCCATTCATTACCACATTGGCAATGCCCTCGACCTTATTCCCGGCCTGGCAAAAAGCTGGGACCTGGTATTTATCGATGCCGACAAAAAGAACTACAGCCGCTATTTTGAGCTGGTTATTGACAGGGTGCGCCCCGGAGGATTTATTATTGCCGATAATGTGCTCTGGAGCGGCAAAGTAGTAGGCGATAAAAAAGACAAGGATACCGAAGCCATGCGGGAGTTTAACCAACAGGTGCACCACGATGAGCGGGTAGAAAATGTGCTGTTCCCGCTCAGGGACGGGTTAATGGTTTTACGAAAAGTATAAAGAGAAGAAGATATGATGCGCCAGAAGCTGCTTTGGTTACCCATTTTATGCCTGTTTTGCTCCCTATCAGCCTTGTATGCCCAGGTGCCTCAGGTAGGCAATACCCTGCAGTTTGCCGGCATGGAGCTCCACCTTACCGAACAGGCCCGACGCGACATTCAGTCCAGCGTAGATGCCACTCTATCGCAGCGAAAAATATCTTTAATATTCACGCTGGAGCAGGTCGATCTTGTACATGCCCCTGATCGAACCCATTTTTAAGGAGTTTGGCGTACCGGACGAATTTAAATACCTGGTTATCCAGGAAAGCGCGCCTTGTTTCAGATGCCGTATCCAGCTCCAATGCGGTAGGATTCTGGCAGTTTAAAGAAGCATCTGCTACCGAATTGGGACCTGCGGGTCGACCGCCAGGTCGATGAGCGCATGAATATCATTTCCGCTACCGACAGGAGCCGCACGCTATCTGCTGCGCAGCAATGCCGAATTCGATAACTGGGTATATGCCCTTCAGTCGTACATGGTGGGCCAGGGTGGCGCCAGCCGCTGGTCGATCAACGACATTATGGAGCCCGCGAAATGAAAATCGATGGCGATACCCACTGGTACATTAAAAAGTTTCTTTCGCACCTGGTTGCTTACGAGCCCGTAGCCGGTAAACAAACCCGCTATACGGTGCTTTACCCTTACACCAACGGCGCAAACAAGAGCCTGAGCCATATTGCCCGCGAGTTTAGCACAGAAGAGGAAGCGCTGAGAAATTACAATAAGTGGCTTAAAACCAGCGCTGTTCCCGACGACAAACCCTATACTGTAATCATCCCTGTACAGGTAGACCAGAGCCAGGACCTGCTTGCCCTGGCCGAAGATGAAAAAGAAGAGGCCGAAGAAAGAAGCCGCGACAACGAAGCCTTCGGACATAAACAGCAAAAGCCGGGCAAGCTCCCCAGGCCCTCGAAAGACAGGCTGGCAATTGTAGAGCTTAACGACCTGGAAGGGGTAATTGCGCGCGAAGGCGATAATTTAGCTAGCCTGGCGGAGCTCGGTAGCATTTCTGAAAGCCGTTTTCGCAATTACAATGACCTTAGCTATAGCGACAAAATACAAGCCGGACAGTTTTATTACCTGGAAAAGAAGCGGCGAAAAGCCCGGGTATATGAGCATGTACTGCAGGCAAATGAAAATTTATGGCAGGTATCGCAGCAATATGGGGTACGCCTGAAAAAGCTGCGCCAGAAAAACCGCCTCGAAAAAAACGAAACGCCTAAAGCTGGCCGTGTGCTGTGGCTGCGCTTCATCCGTCCGCGCCACATTGCCGTGGAGCATCGGGAGGTAAAAGCAGCCCGGCAACCGCTCTATGCCAGCACCAAAGCCAAAGGAACTTTAGCTGACAATGAAATGCCGGAAGGAAGCCTGCCAACGGAAAGCAAAAAATCAACTCCTGTAGCGGAAGAAAAAGAGCTGCCGCAGGTTCCTGTTCAACCGGCCAAAGAAACAGTAGTTAAGGAAGACGATACCCGCCTGCTCAGCGATACAAGCAAGACGAATAAAAGCCAGCAGCCGGCAAAAGCAAAAGAAGAAAAGCCGGGCCGCCACCTGATGCAGCCAGACTCCTCCCTGGAGCGGGAAGAACCAGTGCAAAAGCTGCCGCAGGAGGGAAACCCGCTGTTTCCGGAAACAAAAAACACCACGCAGGCAGCTGCCGACAGCAGCCAACGTAAGATTCCGCAGGAAAAGCAAGAAAAAGTGCCGAAAACAAAGCTGGTCGAACAGCCGGAAGAGGAACAAGCTCCTTCCGATAGTTTTGCCGTTGAGGAGCCTGTTAATTTTATAGAAGCAGAACCCGGCCAACAAGCCGACAGCACCCATAGGGTAAAGGCAGGTGAAACCCTGTATTCGCTCAGCCGCCAGTATAATGTAACGGTACAAAACCTGATTCAGTGGAACCAGCTACCCTCCCAGCCGGTACTTAGCATTGGGCAGGTACTCCGGCTAAGCCTTCGGCAGCTCACAGGCAGCCACCAAAGAACGCCTGGCCCCTTCGGCTACGGCAAGCCAGGAGAAAAAGTCAGCGGCAGAGGAGGCTGATGCAGGGCATCGTTACCATACCGTGGCGCCAGGCGAATCGATGTACCGGGTGGCGCGCATGTATAATGTTACTATTAAAGACATTATGCGCTGGAACAACAAAGAAAACTTTGATATTAAAGAAGGTGAGCGCCTGATTGTAGGAACTGAATAAAAGCACAGAGGCTAAGAAAGTTAGCGAAGCAGTAACTAAATGACGGGAGCAAAGGGTCTTATTTTGCACAGCCCTTAAAAGCTAAAGAGGAAGTAATAAACAGCCTGTTTTTATATCATAAACTAGCAGCTAAATTCCTACCTTTACATCTACCTGCCTTAGATGGGCCCTTTATGACATTTTAGTGCAATTGAAACGGAAAATACTAAAATAAAATGACAGCAAATAGCATAGATCTGGTAATGCTTGTAGATGACAATGATACAGACAACTTTATCAGCAAAAGAATAATAGAGATAACAAAATTTGCAAAAGAAGTCGAAATTAAAAACTCCGGTAAAAGCGCACTGGAGTACCTCGAACAACATAAAGACAATCCGGAGAGGCTCCCAAGCCTTATATTTCTCGATATCAATATGCCAATTGTAGATGGTTTCGTATTTCTTTATGAGTTTGAAAAATTTTCCGAAACCATCAAAGATAAGTGCAAGGTCATTATCCTTTCCTCATCCGACAACAAACGCGATATTGACAAAATCGTGAATAACGATCATGTTATTAAGTTTATAACCAAACCGCTTACAGAAACAGCGCTGGAAGACATTAAACTACACGACCTAGCCAACTAACCCAAATTTATATCTCTTTTAAATCTGTACTTAATAGCTTTTATACCCATAAAAGCTATTTTTATTTTATCAGTATTAATCCGCAATGAAACGCTTAAAACCGCTCTCCTCCTTTTTACTGCTTGCTCTTTTTAGCTGTAGCTTCCTGCCCCTGATGGCACAGCAAAATGCTGCCGATACGGTTGCTCCCGTTATTCCCAAATACTGGCAATATGGTGGCAGCCTGGGCCTTAATTTTACGCAGGTAAGCCTTAAAAACTGGGCCGGTGGTGGCCAAAGCTTTATTTCAATAGGCTCGCTGGTTACCCTGAGCGCCGACTATGCCAGGGGCAAATCAAGCTGGGAAAATCGCTTAGACATTGCCTACGGACTCATCCGCCAGGGCGAAAATGATGGCGCAGCGTTTCGGAAAACCGATGATGTGTTAAATGTAGTAAGCAGGTACAACTACCAGATAGAAAAAAACCTGCACCTGAGTGCACTCCTGGATTTCCGCACCCAGTTTACCGATGGCTACGACTATAAGCAGGTAAATGGCGAAACCAGGCGCATATTTATTTCAGATTTTATGGCCCCGGGTTTCCTGGTTTCATCACTGGGGCTTACTTACAAGAAGGAGAAAGAGTTTTCTCTTACCCTGGCACCCTTTTCAAGTAAATTTACTTTTGTACTCAACGACAGCCTCTCACAAATTGGCGCCTTTGGCGTGGAGCCAGGCCAGGAATTCCGCAGCGAGCTGGGCGCGATGTTAAGGGCTGTTTACCAGAAAGATATATTTACCAATGTTAACCTCCGCAGCTCCCTCAACCTGTTCGGCAACTACCAGGAGTTTTCGCACATCGATGTTAACTGGGAAAACATTTTGGTGCTTAAGGTAAATAAATACATAAACTCCACCGTATCCACACAATTAATTTACGACCACGACGTAATTCAAAAGACCCAATGGAGAAACATCATCAATGTTGGGTTTCTGTTAACTATTTAATTCAATAAACGCTCGTAAAACGGGTAGTCTATTGTTAAATGCTGTGTTAAAAAAGGGAAGAGGAGCGATTAACTGCGCTCCTCTTTTTTTTTTAGACTTATTAGGATGTTTTACAGGAATTCGCCTTAGAAACCTACCGGGAAGTGCAGTTTTACCAAATCGTATAAAGCGATTCCATGAAGATGACTCAATTCCATAGCAGAATGCGGCACGCCCCGCCAGTCACCCCGCGGGGAAAGCCTCCTACTGAAGGAGTTTAGGTGATTTGGCCTTAGAAGTCTGCTTCCAGTCCGAGCCGGTCTTTTAGGGCCTGCAACTCCGGATACTTCTTCAGCAGGTAGCCAAATTTCTCATGCGCAGTATAGAGGCGTTTTCCCTCTTCTTCTTTCACCACTACATAGTCCATGCTAATCTGGCCGTTTTGTAAAGTTTTACGCAGATAAGTTAGCACTCCAGGCTTTGCTTTTTCAAAGAAATCCTGCTGAAAGGTATTGGTAATGCGCACCCGCACATGGTGATTTTCTCCAAGCTCAGGTTCTTCTTTCAGTACAATGTATTCTCCCTGGCGGCCAGCTGCCTTTACCTGCTGGCAGTACGTCTGCCAGGCGGCCATAAAGGCTTCTTTGGTATACTCCTTATCAGGAAGTTGCGATGAGTAAGTAAGGCTTTCTTCTTCCGGATTTTCTTTGGATTGCTCCTGCGCAGGCTGCTGGGCCGCCTGCTGGCGTGCGCTTTGCAGGCTTCCGGGAATTTTAACGGTACTTTTTAGCCTGCTCGACCCTGGTTTTTGAGTCGCAGGCCGGGGCGGTGTTACTGCCGCCGCCGGCTGTGGCGGAACCTGCTGCACAGGAATAGAGGTAGCCGAGGAAGCTTCCGGAGCATTAACCGGAGGAGCTGCTGCAGTCGTTTTTGTACTGCTTACTGCCGCAGGGGCAGCAGCCTTTGCAGGACTTTCGCTTAGGCTACTGCTTTTTTTTTTAACTCACCATCTTCCTGGGCCAGCTGGCGGGTACTGATGAGGGAGTTCAGGTGCGAAAGCTTCATGAGCGCCAACTCTACATGCAGGCGCTGATTTTTGCTGCTCTTGTAATGGATGTCGCAGGCCGAAGCCACATTCAGGGCCGATAGCAGGAAGGAAACGGAGGACTGCCGGGCCTGCTCTGCGTACTTTTTCTTTACATTTTCCGAAACCTGCAGCAGCTGCGTGGTTGCTTCATCTTTACACACCAGCAGGTTACGGAAGTGCTCGCAAAGGCCAACAATAAAGTTATGCCCGTCGAAGCCCTGTCGCAGAATCTCATCGAAGAGCAACAGCACCTGCCCCATATTATTGGCAAGCAGCTCGTCGGTAACTTTAAAGTAGTAATCGTAGTCCAGGATGTGCAGGTTATTGATGGTATCCTGGTAAGTAATTTTATTTCCGCTGCTGAAGGTAACAATCAGGTCGAAGATAGAGAGTGCATCCCGCAGGGCACCATCGGCCTTTTGGGCGATTAGGTGCAGGGCTTCGGCCTCGGCTTCAATCTCTTCTTTGCCGGCGATGCCCGACAGGTGGCCGGCAATATCCTGCACCTGGATTCGGTTGAAGTCGAAAATCTGGCAACGGCTAAGGATGGTTGGGATAATCTTGTGCTTCTCGGTAGTCGCCAGAATAAAGATGGCATACTTTGGCGGCTCTTCCAGTGTTTTAAGGAAGGCATTAAAGGCCGCATTCGAAAGCATGTGCACCTCATCGATGATATATATCTTGTATTTGCCCGACTGCGGCGCATAGCGCACCTGCTCTACCAGGCTCCGGATATCATCTACCGAGTTGTTGGAGGCGGCATCCAGCTCGTGGATGTTGAAGCTGCTGCTGGTGTTAAAGCTTTTGCAGCTTTCGCATTCGTTGCAGGGCTCAACATTTGCCTGCAGGTTCTGGCAGTTGATGGTTTTTGCCAGAATACGGGCACAGGTTGTTTTGCCCACTCCCCGCGGACCACAAAACAGAAAGGCCTGCGCCAGGTGCTGATTTTTGATCGCATTTTTGCAGGGTGGTGGTAATATGCGACTGCCCTACTACTGAGTTAAAAGTTGAGGGTCTGTACTTCCGGGCCGATACTACAAAATTTTCCATTGATGCAAGTTACTTAATCTTTGGCGGAAATAGGAAGGAAAAAGATCGGTTTTTTCCTACACCTTTTTCCTCCTTACAGAGAGACTTTCAGTCCGTTATTGAGGCTGTAAATAAAGTTTACCACCGGCACCACCGGCTGGCTGTCGTAGGCGGCATTAAAGGTAGAAAAGAAGGTAAACCTGCTCCCAAGCTTAACATTCAGGTTGGCATCGCCACTCAGGCGGTTCCGGAATCCTCCTAAATCTTCATCATAGCCGGTCTGGTAATACACAATGGCATTCATATTTACAAACTCGTTTACCTGCCAGCGGCCCGAAAGGTAGTTGGAACCTTTCAGCAGGCGGGTGGTGATGGTTGTTTCGCCTGCTGTTCCCGGCACCTGCCAGCGCTCCTGCTCATACATGGCCCCTACCCCTAAGGCAAGCTTAATTTTTTCTTCTTTTACAAAAGTATAACGCAGCCCTCCCCCACTCAGGTAGCGGCTCTCCAACCCCCGGCCAATATCGTACTGTGCCTGGGCAAACAGCTCGTAGCTCAACGGCCGCTGCCACAAGAAGTTAGCGCGAAAATGGCTGTAGCCGGTACTGATAAAAGCATTGCCGGTAATTGCTGAGTAGCTGAGCTGGTTGAGCAGCATATAGCGGTGGTGTCCGCTTACATAGGCCACATCGGCCCCGGTTCCCAGGGCAGTATAGCGCACCGGATTATCGGTGGTGGCGCTCCGGTTGTGCAGCAGCAGGGTAAAATTCAGTGCTCCCACCCAATAATTGGTGGTGTCGCGGTCGGTTCGGTTTTTCTCTACATTTAAAATTTGTGCCTGGCTGTGCAGGGCTGCCAGCAAAAAGGCACAAAGGAAAGCAATTCGCATAAGTTCATTTTCTCGTTCAGCTGCAAAACTCTTAAACATCAGAGTTAAAAGCAAAAACAAAAAACAGGAATTGCCCCCGGTAAAGCACACGCTGCTTTCCATTACCCAAGACGCACAGCATGTTCTGATTGCCCGAGCCCAGATAGCGCGAGCCTCCTGGCGCGTGTTAAGCATCCAAGGCCTCCGGCCACCTCAGAAGTCGGCGATTATTGTCCCTTGGAATCTGTTTTCTTGGGAAATAGAGGCTTGGAATGAGCACGAGCGGGACGCGCGCGCTATCGGGAGGAGCCTTTAAGTACAAAGGCAACATTTATTATGATATGAACCAAATGCCCCTTATATTTGTAGTAATAATAAGCACATATACCGGGGTCGACTGGTATTGACAGGAAGTGCGAATTGTGTGTAAGCATGCCGGGACGTGAGCGGAATCCCGTAAAAAAAGCGTTCAAACCCACAAATGGCGAAGAAAACTACGCCCTTGCAGCCTAATTTTAGTTAATTAGATTGTAAGTGTCTAGCTGGCCCCTCGTTCTGCCGGGCTGGCATACAGACATCGACACGCAGAACTAGCTATTGCAGGGGTGTGATGCAATAGCGAAATTAATCGCACCTACGGATGGTCTCTGGTTTGTTTGACACCTTAGCCTTCCCGACAACTCAAGTGAAACTAAGCATGTAGAAGGCACATCAGTTTCCTTATCTGGACCCGGGTTCGAATCCCGGCGACTCCACCAAAAGAAACCCCCGAAAGGCCCTGTAGGCGAAAGCTTACAGGGCTTTTTTTCAATTCAGGTCAACATTCCTTTATTTCCTACCCTGAAAATAACTTCTGTCCTCAAACCCTGTTTCCTTTACATGATAACCCTCCGCCCCTTTGCTAAACAGGATATGCTCTCTTTAAGCAGCTGGATACACAGCGAGGAAGAGCTGGTGCAGTTTGCGGGACCTGTATTTAAATACCCGCTCGATTGGGAACAAATGGAAAAGCATTTGTCAGATTCCCGCCGGCAGGTATATGCCGCCATTCGCCCCGACACGACTGAAACGATTGGCATGGGCGAAGTTTTCTGGGATGCGGATGATGCCCCTCGCCTGTGTCGCCTGTTCGTGAGTCCGGAAGAGCGGGGAAAAGGATTTGGGAAACAAATCGTACTGGACCTGCTTGCGCTGGCTTTTGCCAATGCAGCAGTAAAAGTGGTTTCCCTCAATGTATATGAGTTTAATAGCTCGGCGATTAAATGTTATGAGCAGTGCGGCTTCATAATTAGTAACGACCAAAGCAGGACGAACCGGGCCAGCTGGGGAGACTGGAAAGCCCTGCACATGCGGGTCGACAGAGAAACTTACCATGCAGTACTAAAAAAGGCTGACATGGATAGAAAGCCGTTATAAACCAGAGAGTCAGAAGAAAGCGAGTAAAAAAGTTCGCACTTTAAAGAATACCAGGTAACAGTGTCTTTCTGACGTATGTTTCCGTTAGTGGTGTAGCATTTCATTCTTCAAAAGAATGAGCGCAATCACATTTGAACTTACAGAACTAAATAGCCAATGAATCGAGCAGCAACTAAAACCATTTTCATAGTCTTTCAAATAATATTGACAATATTGCTTACCGGCTTTTTTTCAATGGCTACTAACAATGAAGTAGATGACTTATTAAACACTTCAGTAGTTGAACAATATTTTACTGCCTTTCTAGGAATAATAATTGGAGTTGCTCTACCAGGATTGCTTTATCTAAATAGACTAAAAAGATCAAAAGTATTATTGAGATCAATGTTTCAAAGTACCTTAGGGCTATTGCTTTTTTTTCTCGTCTATGAAATCATAAATTCACTGCTATTAAAAGATTTACCCTACCTACTACATGCTGTTTTGATACCATACATGCTATCACTGACAGGTGCCATCGCAGGGTTTTACTACACAAGAAAAGAAAAACGCAATACAACAACAGAATAAAGCAAGCTCCCTCACTTCTTTCAGCCATTTTTGTAGAATAGGATAGTTTTAATAATAAGCAACTACAAGGTTTCTTTTACATTTCTAAAACCCGGAATCAGCTCCGTTCTGCAGGATGGTAAACTCTACCCTGCGGTTAACCTGCTGGTTTTCTTCGCTGTCGTTGGGCACTTCGGGCTTGCTTTCTCCATATCCCCTGGCGGTTACACGGGCAGGCTCTATCCATTTGCCCATCAGGTATTCACGTACCGCCTCGGCCCGGCCCTGCGAGAGGCGCTCGTTGTAGTCGTCGCTTCCTTTATCGTCGGTGTGGCCGCCAATTTCAATGAAAAGGCCGCTGTTTTGCTCCAGCAGCTCAACTACTTTATCCAGTTCCGGGAAAGACTCGGGGCGCAACGTGGTTTTATCGAAGTCGAAGAAAATGTTGTTGAGTCGCACCGATAAGCCTACTTCCAGCTTTTTCAGGGAAATGGTCCGGTATACGCTCATATCGATGGTCGTCGGCTCCACCAGAAAACTATCCGCTCCTGCCAGGTAGCCTTCGGCATTTACCTCCAGCCAGTAGTCTCCGGGACCGGGCAATACGGTTTCGAAGCCAGTATCTGCTTCGCCGCTCCGTACTACTTCCATTACTTCTTTGTTTTGAAGTATCCGAACGCTGGCTCCCGGCACCTCTTCGCCGGTTTTTTCATTCACTACCCGTCCTGCCAGGCTTATCTTCACTTTCTTCTCCGGAATGCGGCGCAGGGTGTGCAGGTCAAGGTGGCCTCCATCGGCCGACATAAAGGCGCGGGTGGTAAAAACCAGCGTATCGGCCATTCCCACGGCATAGTAGGCATCGAAGCCGCCGGTGTTTACCGGCGCGCCAATGTTTTCGGGCGCCGACCACTTCTGCCAGCTGTTGTCCTGCCGAATGGTTTTATAAATATCCATGCCGCCAAAACCTCCGGGTCGGTTACTGGCAAAAAAGAGGGTTCGGTTATCGGGCGCCAGGTACGGGCCAAATTCATCCTGCCGCGTATTTAGGGAGGCTACCGGCACGGGGCGGCTCCATTTGCCCTTCTGGTCAGGAAAGCTTACGTACAGGTCGCTGTAGGCTGCACCTTCGCTTTCGTTAAAGTAAAGCAGCAGGGCAGAGCCATCGAGCGCCAGAAAAGCTCCATTGAAGCGCCCTTTGCACATTTTCTCAAAACCATCGATGGAAAGCTCCTCCGGTTTCTGCCACTGCCCCTTGCTTCTTTTGCTGATAGAAAAGCCCAGGGCATCCTTTCGGCCTCCGCCCCGCACCAGCAGCGTCTGGCCGTCGGGCGATACGCTCAGCACCTGGTTAAACTGATTCTGGTTGAGCGGAGAAGTCATGTGTTGGGCCGGCCCCCACAGGCCTGCAGAGTCCAGCTTGCTAAACCAGATATCCTGGCTGCCCTTGCCGCGGGTATTTTCCGGGTGGTCGTTTACGGTAAAGTAGAGCGTTTTCCCGTCGGGCGATAGCACAGGGGCAGAATCATGGTACTGCGTATTTACCTCACGGCTCAGGCCTACCAGCTCAAACTTTGGCTTTTCAGGCTCTTCGTTTGCATTGCTGCCTGCTATTTGCGCCCGGACCGTGCCAGCCGACAAACCTAGTATTCCGGCACAAGCCAGCGCGTAAACTACCCCTTTTTTCATTTCTACTCCTGTTTTAATTAACCACAGGGGGTAAAAATAGGGAGCTTCCGGCAGTTTTACCGCGGCTTGTTTATTAAAAGCTTACGCAAAAACTAATTACCCCAATTGGGCAAAAACGAGCAGGAAGAAAAATATTTATAGCCTTTCCTATAAAAACTAGCACTATTCTGCTTGCCTTTTTCCTCTTCTGCGGCACAGCCTTAAACACCTTTAGCGAACCTTACATAAGAGGCCCTAAGCCATAGCCATTGCTTATGCACTTCTGGCTGCAGCCTACCACAAATGCCTCCATTTTTTCCTTCTTCGGTAAGGAGTGCAAAATACAGGCGCAACTTTCGGCTGTTTTAACTATATTGAATGGAGAATCATTCTTACCCAAACCGATTCAACCCAGCTACTAAGCCCTGTCGATTGCATGAAACCCAGCCAGCTACTGAAGGATACGGACCACAGACCCTGGAGCTTAGCCAACGAAAACTGGCAGTTTTACCAGGAATGGAACGAGGCAATTTTTCTACACTGGCCGGTAGATTATAGCGAGCTGAGAAAGCTGGTTCCGCCTGAACTGGAAATAGACCTTTTCGAGGGACGGCCCTGGGTATCTTATGTAGCTTTTAGCATGGAAAAAATCAGGCCCCGCTACCTTCCTTCCTTTGCCCCTATTTCTTATTTCCATGAAATTAATGTCAGAACCTATATTAAATCAGGACATAAAACAGGGGTGTATTTTTTAAGCATGGAAGGAAGTAAGCAGCTTTCCTGCCTGCTAGCAAAAAGTATTTCCGGGCTCCCCTACCACTTTTCAGAAATGGAAAGAGCAGCAGGCAGCTTTTACTCGAAAAATTCCCGGTTTAAGGATCGTTTCTCTGCACGTTATGCGGTGGGCAAGACCCTTACAGAAAAAGAAGAAGTACTCACCTGGCTTACAAAAAGGTATGCGCTCTTCCAGGATATCCCCGATGCCATTAATGAATTTGAAGTGCATCATATAGCGTGGCCGGTTCAGGAAATAGAACTTAAGGAGCTTACACTTTCATATCCCAGGTTTGGAAAACTATTGGCAGGAAAACCCGCTATACAGCATTATTCCAAAGGGGTACAGGTGTTGGCCTGGGGAAAGAAGAAAACAAAGAAAGCCCTGTACGGCAATGCAAAAAAATAAGCGGAAGCTCTTTCAGCAGCCAGAGCATCAGGTACTTTTTAATTAAGTAAGTGGCCATAAATACATTAGAGTACCCCGTCTTTGCGAGGAGGCGACCGTCGCACTACGCAAAAGCTTCGTTCGCAATGACAGTGTAAACTTATTATGTCCTATTACTTACCAGGAAATAAATAGAACCTTTTAAACACAACGCAACCTCCTCTTCTCATGAAAAATCATGCACTCCTTGCCGTACTCTTCTTCCTGTTTGCCGCCTGCAGTTCGGAGAAAAAAGAAGAAGTTATCTTCACACTTCCGGCCAATGCAGCAGAAATGCTGGCAGGCAAAGCCTCCAAAACCTGGAAACTTGCAAAGCGCACCAATGACGGCATGCGGGTAAATATGGGCGACTGCACCCTTGCCTTTCGCCAAACCTTTAGCGCCAACCAGCAACTTACAGACAATAATGCACAGAACCCCGACTGCGGCCCTTCCCTTGCAGGAAACTGGCGATTTAGCCTCGACAGCAAAGGGCAGGCCTACCTAGCCATCACCAGCGACCTGATTCCTACGCTGTTTAAGGTAAAGGAAGGCAGCAAAACCAAATTCTTTAAAATAGCTTTCTTAAGCGACAGCATGCTGGTTTACCGATTTCAGCACCAGCTATTCAGCAACGAAACCACCATTATTGAAGACACCCTCATTCCGGAAGGAGCCCCCGACGGCGACAGGAACTTCCATTGGTGATTTTTTTCCTGTACCTTCACTCTCCGGAAGCGGACTTTTGCAGCAGGCTTTTGGCCGCGCTAGTATTCGCCATCAAAGAAGCATTTTTAACCCGGGCAAGGCCGCCGCATATATGAAAAACAGCCACAGCCGCATATTATTCTTAATTGTTGTTTCGCAGTTTGCCTGCACCTCGCTCTGGTTTGCGGGCAATGCCATTATGCAGGACCTGGTACGGGAACTGCAGCTTCCGGCAGCCACCCTTGGCCATGTTACCTCTTCGGTACAGTTTGGTTTTATTGTAGGTACGCTGGTTTTTGCACTTCTGGCTATTGCCGATCGCTTTGCTCCCTCCAAAGTATTCTTTGCCTCTGCCCTTGCCGCAGCCGCACTTAATGCAGGCCTGCTTTTTGGAGAACAAAGCTTTTTTTCGCTCCTGCTGCTCCGCTTTGGCACCGGCTTTTTCCTGGCTGGCATTTACCCGATAGGAATGAAGATTGCCGCCGACTACCATGAAAAAGGCCTTGGCAAGGCCCTGGGTTACCTGGTGGGGGCCCTGGTACTGGGCACGGCCTTCCCTCATTTACTAAAAGCAGTTACCCAGGGACTTCCCTGGCTGTATGTTATCACCTTCACCTCGGCCTGCGCGGTGGTGGGAGGTTTGATCATTCTGCTGTTTGTGCCGGATGGTCCTTACCGGAAAAAAGGGGGGGAAATAGACCTGAAGGCATTTCCAAAAACCTTCCGCAACAGCGAGTTCAGGGCTGCTGCTTTTGGTTATTTTGGGCATATGTGGGAGCTATACGCTTTCTGGGCCTACATTCCGCTCATGCTGGCGGCCTATTTGCAGCTCCATGCCAGCAGCAGCCTCTCCATTTCGTGGCTTTCGTTCCTGCTTATTGCCGTTGGCGGACTTTCGTGTGTGGCCGGCGGCTACTTATCGCAGCAATTCGGCAGCAAGAAAGTGGCCTTTAGTGCGCTGCTGGCTTCGGGCCTCTGCTGCCTGCTCTCCCCCCTGGCTTTTTACCTGCCTACGCCTTTCTTCCTCCTCTTTCTTTTCTTTTGGGGCATGGTAGTAACAGCCGATTCGCCACAGTTTTCGACTCTCGTTGCCCAACATGCGCCACTGGCATTTAAAGGCACGGCCCTTACAGCTGTCAACTGCATTGGCTTTTCCATTACCATTCTTAGCATACAGCTCATTGGCCTTTTACTTCGCCACTTCCCGCCTACACTGGTGTACCTGGTACTTTGCATCGGCCCCCTCTTTGGCGTGATTGCTTTGCTTACTTCCAGGAGAAAAAAGCTACAGACAAAAATTGCCTAACCTGCCTGCCTCAGCAAGGATGGAAAAGTACTTAACAAAAAAGTTCATAACAAAATAGTATATTGAGCATCAGCCTTACCAAGGCAGAAAAGAACCAATGAGGTCGCTAATAAAATTTATGCTGAAGAAAATAAAAGTAAGCATTCCCAGCCCCTGCGATAAAAGCTGGAATAGTTTCAGGCCTACCGCCGGAGGGGGCTTTTGTGGCAGTTGCCAAAAGGAGGTTATTGATTTTACTTCCTGGAAAGAGAAAGATATTTACCACTTTTTAGCCAACCGGCAGCAGAAAACCTGCGGCAGGTTTCGTCCGGAACAGCTACGAAGCTATGCTGCTCAGGAAGTGCCTGCCGGCTCAGGCTACAAAAGCTACTTCCTGGGACTTTTAGGTTTGCTTACGTTCTTTTCTGCAAAAGAAGCCGGCGCTCAAACTGCTCTGCCTTTTGTAACTGAGCAACACCCGGAAAACATTTCCAAAAAGCAGTATTCGCCACCTGCGGATACCCTCAAAAATCCAGAAAAGGCATTCACCCTCCAGGGAACCGTATTTGATAAAGAAAGCAGCGAGGGGCTTCCAGGAGCAACTGTACGAATTAAAGGAACTAAAACCGGCGTCAATACTGATATTAACGGAGCCTTCCAGCTAACTGTGGCAGGAAATGAAAATGATGAAGTAATACTGGAAGTCTGGTTTATCGGGTATGAAACTGATGAAAGAGCAGTTATTTTACAGCAAGAGAGTCAGGATATCGGCACAATCAGCCTTATAGAAGATGTACATGTACTAGGAGAGCTGGTTGTGGTTCGAAAATGGAGTCCACGCTGGCTTTGGTGGCAGGTACGCAGCATATTTTAAGCTTTTGTCTTTCCCTCCTTTTACATAAAAATGCCTAAAAAAGGCTGCCCATCGTGAGCAGCCTTTTACTTTTAACTGAGAGCAACCTAAAACTAAAGGAATCAGAAGGAAACTTTCACCCCTTTTCCTGCACCTGCATCTTTTACAGACACAGAAGCTTATCGGGAAGAACCGAAAATATTTCTCCTGAAACAGCTGAATACACGGCTATCCGCTCTATTCTTCCGCCACGGTAAATTCTACCGCTGTATCGTCCCACAGCAGGCTTACTTCACCATTCTCATCAATCGTATAGGTGAGCATTTCTGTTTGCTCCGGAGTCGGCTGCGGCGCTACCTGTATCCGCAGCGCATCCTGGGCCTCGTCGTACTCAAAAGCGCCCCACTGGTTGGCTGTTTTGTTGAAAATGATGGTCCACTCCTCTTCCCCGGGTATCGCGAACAAGGCATATTTGCCTGCTGGCAGGGTCTGGCCTTCAATGCTTACATCCTTATCCACCTCAAAAGTAGTTGCCTCATTGGCACCGGCACGCCATACCTCATTATAAGGCACCAGTTCGCCGTAAATTTGCCTGCCTTTTACAGAAGGCTGGCTATAATCTATCACTATTTTCGTGTCGCCCACCATGGCCGACTCCTGCGCCGGTGGGCTGGCGCGCTTTGATTTATCATCCTGCGCACAGGCGCTTAAGGCGGCAAAGGAAAGCGCCAGCACTACAATTGCAAAAAGTAGGTTGCTCTTAAAAAATTTCATACTTCGATTGGATTATTTGAATAAAGAAAAGGTAAGAAAATATTTCTCTACTGGCAACACTCTTTGTCAAATAATATTTTCGTGCAGCTGCTTTTATGGCGTAAGCCTCCGTTAGCTATACCAAACATTTACAAACAGTTACAAACAGTTACAAACAGTTACAAACAAATCGTTGGCTGTTTTGCCTGTTCCGAAAGGAATCATTCCTGCTCCTTACCGGTTTCGGTGAGGTGCAATGTCAATGCTATCATTTTTTGGCATAAATCAGTAACTTTGATAAAACGCACTTCTACATATAATCCAACATATGAACAAACACAGCTACCTCAGCCTGTTGCTGGCTGCAGCGCTGCTGCTCCCGCTGGGCACTGCGCAGGCACAGGACAAGAAAGATGCGGCTAAATGGGAGGTCGATGCCGACCATGGGCCACAAAAAGAAATTACGTTTACCACCAACGAAGGCACCTGGATGAGCGTGGACGTAAGTCCCGACGGCAAAGAGATTGTCTTCGATATGCTGGGCGATATTTACATTATGCCCGCCAGTGGTGGCAAGGCAACGCTCCTTAAAGGTGGTCGTGCCTACGAAGTGCAGCCCCGCTTTAGCCCCAACGGCCAGCACATATCCTACACCTCCGACAAGGGTGGTGGCGATAACATCTGGACCATGAAGCGCGACGGCTCCGAAGCTACGCCAGGTAACCAACGAAAACTTCCGCCTGCTGAACAATGCCGCATGGACACCAGATGGCGAGTACCTTGTTGCCCGCAAACACTTTACCAATACCCGCTCGCTGGGTGCCGGCGAAATGTGGATGTACCACCGCACAGGTGGCAGCGGCGTGCAGCTCACCAGGCGCAAAAACGACCAGCAGGATGCCGGAGAGCCGGTAGTATCGCCCGATGGAAAGTATGTATATTATTCTGAAGACATGAGCGGCGGCGCTACTTTCGAATACAACAAAGACCCAAATGGCCAGATTTACATCATCCGCCGCGTCGATCGCCACACCGGCGAAGTTGAAAACGTAGTTACCGGCAATGGCGGTGCCGTACGTCCTGTGCTTTCGCGCGACGGCAAATACCTGGCATTCGTGCGCCGCGTGCGCACCAAGTCGGTACTCTTTGTGCACGACCTGAAGACTGGCGAACAGTGGCCCATTTACGATAGCCTGAACCACGACCAGCAGGAAGCCTGGGCCGTATTCGGTGTATACCCTTACTTCTCCTGGACGCCCGACAACCAGCACATCGTAGTATGGGCAGGTGGTAAAATCAATAAGGTAAACGTAGCCACGCAGGAAGTGAATAACATTCCGTTCGAAGCTACAGCGACTCACTATATTACCGAGGCGGTTCGCCACGACCACAGCCGCGAAGGCGTTTCGCCAAAAGAGTTTACTGCAAAGGCCATCCGCCATGCCATTACCTCGCCCGACAGCAAGCTGCTGGTGTTTAATGCCGCCGGCTACCTGTACAAAAAAGAGCTGCCAAACGGCACACCTGAGCGCGTAACCAGCGGACAGGATTTCGAATTCTACCCATCCTTCTCACCCGACGGCCGTTACCTCGTGTACGCTACCTGGGACGACGAGCAGCTGGGCGCCCTCATGAAGCTCGACCTGCGCAGGAAAAAAGCGAAGCCGGTGAAACTTACTACAGAGAAGGGCTTTTATATTGAGCCGAAATTCTCGCCAAACGGCAAATACATTGTATACAGCAAAGACGGTGGCAACTACCACATGGGTTATGCCCATGGCAAAAACGCAGGCATCTACTACATGCCTGCAGATGGTGGCACGCCCTACTTTTGTTCAGGAAGAAGGGGCTTCTCCACTGTTCAATGCCAGCTCCGATCGCATTTTCTTTACCAGCCGCGAAGGCGATAAGTATGCATTTAAAAGCGTAGACCTGAAGGGCAAGGAAGAGCAAACGCACTATACATCTAAGTATACCGAAGAGTTCTTACCCAAGCCCCGACAACAAATGGATTGCCTTTACAGAGCTGTTTAACGGCTATGTAGCACCGTTTACAGCCAATGGCAGCGGCCTTGAGCTGAGCGGCGACACCAAAGCCGTACCGGTAGCCCGCTTTACCCGCGATGCCGGCACGAGCATTCACTGGTCGGGCGACAGCAAAAAAGTAAACTGGGTATTGGGCGACGAGTACTTCTCGAACGACTTAAAAGACCGCTTTAGTTTCGTCGCCGGCGCACCGGATTCACTTCCAGCCATCGACACCACCGGCACTAAAATCGGCCTGCAGCTAAAAACCGATATACCGGAAGGCAAAGTAGCCTTTACCAATGCCCGCATTATTTCCATGAAGGGCGATGAGGTAATTGAAGGCGGCACCATTGTAATTGACGGCAACCGCATTGTAGCTGTAGGCAAAAACGTAGCAGTACCTGCCGATGCCAAAGTAATCGATGCCAGCGGCAAAACCATTATGCCGGGCATTGTAGACGTACACGCCCACCTGGGTACTTTCCGCCTGGGCATGAGCCCGAAAAAGCAGTGGTCGTACTATGCCAACCTGGCCTATGGTGTTACCACTACGCACGACCCTTCGTCTACCACCGAAATGGTATTTAGCCAGTCGGAAGCCGTGAAGTCAGGCGCCATGGTGGGTCCGCGCATTTACTCTACCGGCACCATCCTCTACGGAGCCGATGGCAACTTTAAGGCCGTAGTAAACAGCCTCGACGATGCCCGTTCGCACCTGCGCCGCCTCAAAGCAGTGGGTGGCTTCTCGGTAAAGAGCTACAACCAGCCGCGTCGTGAGCAGCGCCAGCAAATTATCCAGGCAGCGCGCGAGCTCGACATGAGCGTGTATCCTGAAGGAGGCTCCACCTTCTTCCATAACATGAGCATGATACTCGACGGCCACAGCGGCATTGAGCACAACATTCCGGTCGCACCCTTCTACAAAGATGTAATTGAAGTATGGAAAGCCTCGAATACCGGCTATACGCCTACCCTCATTGTAAACTATGGCGGTAATTCCGGCGAGTTCTACTGGTACCAGAAAACCAAGGCCTGGGACAAAGAGCGCCTGTTGCGCTTTACTCCCCGCTCCATTGTCGATGGCCGCGCGCGCCGCGTAACCCTGGTGCCCGACGAGGAATACGAAAAAGGCCACCTGGAAACCAGCCGCGGCTGCAAAGCGCTGGCCGATGCCGGCGTAAAAGTAAACCTGGGCGCCCACGGGCAGCTACAGGGCCTCGGTGCACACTGGGAACTCTGGATGTTGCAACAGGGCGGTATGAGCAACCTGGAAGCGCTGCGTGCTGCCACACTCAACGGTGCCGAATACATTGGCATGGGTAGCGAAATAGGCTCCCTGGAGGCAGGCAAACTGGCCGACCTCATTGTACTGGACGCAAACCCGCTGGAGGACATTCAGAACACGGAGCATGTTCGCTACACCATGGTAAACGGCCGCCTCTACGATGCCGCCACCATGGCCGAAACCGGCAATTATAACCGCCAGCCAGGCAAGTTCTTCTGGGAAAATACGAAATATGCCTCTGCCCACGAGTGGCACGAGGGCACCGACACCCGCTTAGAAGGCATTGCCGGTGAGCACTGCACCTGCCGCCACTAAAATTTAACAGAATTAATCTTAACAGCCACTCCTGCTTTGCGGGCGTGGCTGTTTTGTTTACAGGCCGTTTCAATATTGAAAGCACGCGTTACAGTAAAACGCCAGAAAGCAAAAAGCCGAATACAGCTGTCCAATTTGATATTATTCCCCAAAGGCTTATCTTCATCCTTCTTGCACTAATGTAACCGAAAGCTGCCTGCTCAGTAATATTTCTAATTATGAAATTTGTCGTAACCATCCTTTGTCTACTGCTTTTTGCCGGCAGTCTCTATGCCTGGTTAATGCTTGAGCCTTCGCCATTCTGGAACGGCTTTATCCTGGGCGGTTTATTTCTTAGTCCGCTCGTGGCTATTATCTATATTTATAGCATTATTAAAGAACGAAGAAAGTAAAATTGTCGTCGAATAAGCAGAAACCGCCTCCACTTATGCATGTTTGTAACACATTCTAACTTTTAACTGGCGCGCGTTTTCAACGCGTGCTGAGTAGTAACCTTAAACCAGGAATGTCAGAAAAGTATAAAATACACGATCCCGAAGGCAGGTATTTTGTTACATTAAGTGTGGTATATTGATCGCTTCACCAGAAAGGAGCTAAAGCATCTAATATTAAGTTCATTACAATATTGTCAGCAGAATAAAGGATTAATTATTCATGCATGGGTACTCATGAGCAGCCACCTGCATATGATAGTTAGTTCAGAAGGAGAGCCTTTAGAAGCTATTTTGCGGGATATGAAGAAGCATACCAGTAAGCAAATAATAAACACAACTGAAGAAATAAATGAGAGCAGAAAAGAATGGCTGCTCAGGGCCTTTACAAAAGCTGCCCGGGATATGAAAAGGGTAAAAAACTATAACGTCTGGCAGGATGGCAATCACCCTGTATTGTTAGATACAAATAAAATGCTGGAAAAGAGGCTTCACTACATTCACCATAATCCGGTGGAGGCAGAACTAGTGGACGAGCCGGAATATTACTGGTATAGCTCAGCCAGAGATTAGGCCGGGCACAAAGGGCTGTTGGAAGTTAATCTACTGTAAAAGAAGCAGGATGGTATTTGTTACAGCTCTATAAGTGGTGTAAGTAAGGCACGCGTTGCAAACGCGTGCTCCCAAGTATTAAGCTGGATATTGTTTTTAAATCATTTAACTATGGAAATCAGGAAAGTAAACATCAACGAAAAGTTATCAAAGTTCTCTGACCACTGGCACCCGCGCATTGTAGGCGAACTGAACGGGCAACAGGTAAAGCTAGCTAAGCTAAAGGGTGAATTCATCTGGCACAACCATGAGCAGGAAGATGAAATGTTTCTCGTTATAAAAGGTTCTTTTAAGATGGAACTGCGCGACAAAGTGCTCGACATACAGGAAGGCGAGTTCATTATTATTCCCAGGGGCGTAGAGCATCGCCCGATAGCCGAAGAAGAAGTACACATCATGCTGTTTGAGCCGGCCTCTACCCTGCATACAGGCAATACAGAATCTGAGCTCACCCGCAACGATCAGGAATGGCTGTAAAACCCATTCCTGCTTCTATTCCCTTTTTCTAAAACTTTTGGTCGGTATAGGTGCTTTTAGAAATCAGGCTTTCTGAAAAAGAAGCCTGGAAACCTGATTTTTACCTATTTCTATGCCATCGAACAATCGAAATACCCGATTAGGGTCTTCTGCTACAGGTGCTACTCCCGGCAGTGGGAGGCAGGCACGCAGGGACAGTTTAGTCAGGGCGGTACACGGAAGGCGACCAGTGGTTATTCCGTACAGGACAAACGAGAATTAACCGCCGGCTAAAAAGCAGGGGCCGCACGATAAAAAGAGGCGCCGCCCAAAGAGGAAGAGCAGTTAAAGGCGCCCAAAACCAGCTCAAACGATTCAAGCAGGGTTCTATTCTGGCCGTGGCCCTTACAGGCTTTCTGCTCCTGCTCCTTACCCCCGGCGAAGCTGGCTATTCGCAGGATGAGCCTGTACAGGAAACCATTGTGGTTGATTCAGCCGAAGAGGATACTGCTGTCAGCGCCCAGGCAACCAGGAAGCGGGAAGATGCCCCCGACTCTGTTTCTATTATCGAACAGGTAGCTGTAGAAGACCTGCTGGCCCCTGCCGCCGAGGAAGCAGAGGCCGACAGCCTTGCTGCAGAGAACGATATTGGGAAAGCGGCCAGGAACGAGGCCCTTACCACGCTCCGCAATCTCTGGGAAAGCTTTTATGCAAACCTGCCTAAAATTCTGGTCGCCATTTGCACACTGTTGTTAACCTGGCTGCTGGTAAAGCTGGTTCGCTTTATTTTACGCAAAACCATTAGCCGCTGGCAAAGCGCGGGCGCGGTTATTACGCCTGGTGGGCATCTGTATGTGGCTCTTTGCCATTGGTATTGCCATTAGTGTAGTAGCCGGCGATATTCGTGCATTGGTAGGCTCCCTGGGCCTTATTGGTCTGGCCCTTTCCTGGTCGCTGCAAACCCCTATCGAAAGCTTTACCGGCTGGCTCCTCAACTCCTTCAGGGGCTACTACCGCGTGGGCGACTGTATTAGCGTGGGCGATGTGTTTGGCGACGTATATAAAATAGACTTTCTTACCACCACCGTCTGGGAAATTGGCGCTCCTTACCGCCAGGGCTTTGTGCAGGCCGAGCAGCCTACCGGCCGGCTGGTAACTTTCCCAAATAACGAAGTTCTGGCCGGCACGGTTGTTAACCTCACCGGCGACTTCCCTTATGTGTGGGATGAGCTGGCCATTGCCGTGGCAAATGAATCGGACTTTAGGGAGGCCATGGATGTGCTGGAAAGAATCGCCACCGAGCTACTGGGCGACTATATGCAGGAGCCTGCCCACCAATACCGTAAAACGCTGCAGAAAGCCGGGCTCGACTATGTGGTGGCCGACAAGCCTCAGGTTTTTCTTTCTATCGGTGAGTCCTGGACCGACATTATTATCCGCTACCTGGTGGGCGCACGGGAGCGCCGAAAATGGAAAAGTGCGCTTTCGCTGCGGGTAATAGAAGAGCTGAGCAAGAAAGAGTTTGCTGGCAAAATCAAAGGCGTGTATCCTTGCCAACAGGTACAAATTGTCGACCCCGATGGTTTGCCTGTTAACCTGGCTACCGGTAAACCAAGGCAGGAAGAGGAATAGACCTACCGATAGCTATAGAAAACTTAGTACGCTAGCGGTGCTTATCGTAGCAGTTAGCCTGTACCTGACTGTTTAAGCGTATGCATTTCTTCTGCGCTGAGTGCCGGTGTAGCCGCTGCTTCGATAGCCTCCTGCAGTTGCTTTTCGGTACGAATGCCTACAACGGCAGAAGCTAGAGCCGGATGGTTAAGCACATAACGTACGGCTACTGCGGAGCTTGCCGGTTTTGGTCGGCGACCGATGCTATGGCTTTTGCTGCGGCTTTTACCTCTTCTTCAGAATAATTCAGGTAAGGCGCTGGCGTTTTGCCGGCCAGCAGGCCTTTTGCCAGGCTGCCCCTGCTCAATACGCTTATCTGATGCTCTTTTAATAAATCGAGGCAGCTTTCTTCGGGGCGCCTGTCTAATAAGCTGTACTGCATCATGACACTTACCATGTTGGCGCGCTGCACATATTCCCGTATTACATTTGGTCGTATAGAAGAAATGCCGTAGTAGCGGATTTTTCCCTGCTGCTGCAGGAGCTTAAAAGCTTCGATGGTTTTCATCAATTGGGTCGTCCAGGGTACCGCCATGCAGTTGGTACAAATCAATATAGCCGGTTTGCAGGCGCTGCAGGCTCTTATCGACGGCCTCGAGAATGTAGTCTTTGCCGGGATTCCAGTCCCAGCCACTGCCATCGGGCCGCAGCTGGTTGCCTACCTTGGTGGCAATAAGTACCCGGTCGCGCATGCCTTTAAAAGCCTTGCCGACGGTTCGTTCATTCTCGCCTGCCTGGTATAATTCGGCCGTATCGAAATAGTTAATGCCGCTGTCCAGGGCCTGCCTGTAACATACGGGCATTGGTAGCATTGTCACCTTCCAGCGACATGCAGCCAAAGCTTACTTCACTTACTGCTAAGTCCGACTTTCCGAGTTTTCTATATTTCATCTCTTGCTTGTTTTACGCCCACCGCTACGCCTTTACACAGTAGCAAGCCTGCCCGAAGTCAGCTTCTTTTTCGGTAGAAGCAGTGAGTAAATTGCATTTTACGATGCTCGAAACTAAACCTGTTTTTCTCCCTCCTGCGGATTTTCCGTATTCAGGTTAAGGGTACGGGTCTGGGAAAGCAAACTGGATTCCGGCCTTTTCAAACTCTTCGAACAGGCGCAGGTTAATGGCCTGGAGCACATCCATATGTACATTAAAGTCGGAACTCAGCACATAATATTACCGCCTCAAAGTTCAGGCTCCAGTCGCCATAGCCCGCAAAGTGAGAGCGGTCGAACTGCGCCATTTCCTGCTCCAGAATAAGCGATTTAATCAGCTCCGGAATCATTTTTACCTGCTCATAGGGCGTCTGGTAAATAACACCGATTTTATAGACTACCCGGCGGCGCTCCATGCGCTTGTAATTATGAATGCGGGATTTTGTAAGGTCGCCGTTGGCAAATACAAGCTGTTCGCCCGAGAGGCTTTTTATCCGGGAGGTTTTTACCCCAATGTATTCTACTGTTCCCATTTTATCGTCGACAATAAAAAAAGTCGCCAATTTCAAAAGGGGCGGTCGAGGAAGATAACAAAGTAATTAAAAAGATTGCCCAATATGTTTTGTGCTGCCAGTGCTATGGCAATACCACCAATGCCTAAACCGGCCACAACAGCAATTACGTCGTAGCCCATGTTATCGAACAGGAAGAGCAGGCCAACACTCCAGATGATAACATTGATAATGAGCATGATACCGCCCAGTTGTTTTACCTTTTCTTCTCCCGTTCTCCTGCTGCCGTACATACGATTCGAGCAAAAGCAAAATAGTATGCGACACCAGGCGAATAGCAAAAAACGTAATGGCAACAGTTGCTGCTATCTTTACAATGTAGGTGCCCCTTTCAGTAAAGGTCAGGTAGTTAAGTCCTACATATACAATGGTTACATAAAGCGCAGGAATACCAAAACGCTCAATGCTTTCAACAATGTAGTCATCGAAGTTGGTTACCGTTTTTGCAGTCCAGTGCTTTATTCTCTGGAACATAACACGCTTAAAGAGTGCAACTATTACAAAGCCGGCAATGATAATCCCTAGGGAAACCAGGTAATCAAAAAGCGTATTTTCAAAATATACTCTCTCCAGTATATCATTTAGTCCATCCATGTATTTCTTTACTTTATTTTGCTTGTTACTTGCTGTATTGTTCCAGTTTTTAAACTACCAGCTTTCTAAATAGTTATTAACGGCCAGAATATCTGTTCGCACAACAATTCAGTAAGCAGAAACGAATATAAGCTGGCACAGACAGGAAAAATACATAACCATCCCTGCTATTATAACAGGAAAATGCCCTTTGGGCAAGCTGATTAGTAACTTAAAAGTTTTCGCAGTTTAAGCAGGAAAGTCACATCCTGTTCATATGTCTTTTACTGAGGGCCTTGAGAAATGCACATTTCCCTCATGTAAAAGACATATGAACAGGATGTAACTTACCTGCTTAAACTGCGAAAACTTTTATGTTACTAATCAGCTTGCCCAAAAGGCATTTTAATGTTATAATAGCAGGGGGTGGGTACTGTATTTTTCCTGTCTGTGCCAGCTTAAGTATTCGTTTCTGCTTACTGAATTGTTGTGCGAACAGATATTCTGGCCGTTAATCTATTTTTTTAGAAAGCTGGTAGTTTAAAAACTTGGAACAATACAGCAAGTAACAAGCCGGAAAGTGATGAAGTTAAAGAAATACATGGATGGACTAAATGATATACTGGAGAGAGTATATTTTGAAAATACGCTTTATTATTACCTGGTTGCCTTGGGGATTATCATTGCCGGCTTTGTAATAGTTGCACTCTTTAAGCGTGTTGTTGTTGCAGAGAATAAAGCACTCGATTGCGAAAAACGGTAACCAACTTCGATGACTACATTGTTGAAAGCATTAGAACGTTTTGGTATTCCTGCGCTTTATGTAACCATTGTATATGTATTACTAAACTACCTGACCTTTACTGAAAGGGGCACCTACATACTGAAGAAGGATCATCAGCAACTGTTGCCATTACGTTTTTTGCTATTCCACGCTGGTGTCGCGTACTACTTAGTTTTTGCTCATTTCGATGTATTTTTAAAGGAGAACGGAGAAGAAAAAAAAATAATTCTGGCGCTGTATTGTGCTCATTATCAATGCCATCATCTGGAGTGTTGGCCTGCTCTTCCTGTTCGATAACATGGGCTACAGACGTGACTCCTGTTGTGGCCGGTTTAGGCATTGGTGGTGCTGCCATGATCACTGGCAGCACAAAACATATTGGGCAATCTTTTTAATTACTTTGTTAATTACCTCGACCGCCCCTTTGAAATTGGCGACTTTATTATTGTCGATGCATCAATTGGGAACGGTAGAATACATTGGGGTAAAAACCTCCCGGATAAAAAGCCTCTCGGGCGAACAGCTTGTATTTGCCAACAGCGACCTTACAAAATCCCGCATTCATAATTACAAGCGCATGGAGCGCCGCCGGGTAGTCTATAAAATCGGTGTTATTTACCAGACGCCCTATGAGCAGGTAAAGATGATTCCGGAAGTTGATTAAATCGCTTATTCTGGAGCAGAAAATGGCGCAGTTCGACCGCTCTCACTTTGCGGGCTATGGCGACTGGAGCCTGAACTTTGAGGCGGTATTATATCTGCTGAGTTCCGACTTTAATGTACATATGGATGTGCTCCAGGCCGTTGACCTTCCGCCTGTTCGAAGAGTTTGAAAAGGCCGGAATCCAGTTTGCTTTTTGTCCCAACCCGTACCCTTTACCTGAATACGTTAAATCCACAGGAGGGAGAAAAACAGGTTTAGGTTTGGAAGACAGTCGTAAAATGCAATTTACTCGCTGCTTCTGCTGAAAAAAAAGCTGACTTCGGGCAGAGCTTGCTACTGTGTAAAGGCGTAGCGGTGGGCGTAAAACAAGCAAGATTTGAAATATAGAAAACTCGGAAAGTCGTTTTTAGCAGTAAGTGAAGTAAGCTTTGGCTGCATGTCGCTGGAAGTTGATAGTTGATGCTACCAATGCCCGTATGTTACAGCAGGCCCTAAACTTCTAACATAAGCTGTTTCGATACGGCCGATTTATACCAGGCAGGCGAAAATCGAACGAAGCATCGTCAAGGCTTTTAAAGGCATGCGCGACCGGGTACTTATTGCCACCAAGGTCCACGTATTCGGCTGCAGCCCGATGGCAGTAAATATTACAAGAATCCCGGCAAAGACTACATTCTCGAGGCCGTCGATAAGAGCCTGCAGCGCCTGCAAACCAGCTATATTGATTTGCTTTCAACTGCATGGCACTGTTCTGGACGACCCCAATTGATGAAACCATCGAAGCTAATGAAGCTCCTAGCAGCAGCAGGGAAAAATCCGCTACTACATCATCTTGTATACGACCAAATGTAATACGGGAATATGTGCAGCGCGCCAAAGACATCGTATGTGTCATGATGCAGTACAGCTTATTAGACAGGCGCCCCGAAGAAAGCTGCCTCGATTTATTAAAAGAGCATCAGATAAGCGTATTGAACAGGGGCAGCCTGGCAAAAGGCCTGCTGGCCGGCAAAACGCCAGCGCCTTACCTGAATTATTCTGAAGAAGAGGTAAAAGCCGCAGCAAAAGCCATAGTCATTGGTCGCCGACCAAAACCGGCAAGCACGCAGTAGCCCGTACGTTTATGTGATTGACCCATTCCGGGTGTGAGCTTCTGCCGTTGTAGGCATTCGTACCGAAAAGCAACTGCAGGAGGCTATCGAAGCAGCGGCTACACCGGCACTCAGCGCAGAAGAAATGCATGCGCTTAAACAGTGGGCGCCAGGCTAACTGCTACGATAAGCACCGCTAGCGTACTAAGTTTTCTATAGCTATCGGTAGGTCTATTCCTCTTCCTGCCTTTGTTTACCGGTAGCCAGGTTAACAGGCAAACCATCAGGGGTCGACGATTTGTACCTGTTGGCGAGGATACACGCCTTTGATTTTGCTAGCAAACTCTTTTCTTGCTCAGCCTCTTTCTATTACCCCGCAGCGAAAGCGCACTTTTCCCATTTTGCGCGCTACGTGCGCCACCAGGTAGCGGATAATAATACGGCCGAGGACTCACCGATAGAAAGAAAAACCTGAGGCTTGTCGGCCACCACATAGTCGAGCCCAACTTTCTGCAGCGTTTTGGTATTGGTGGGCAGGCTCCTGCATATAGTCGCCCAGTAGCCGGGTCGCATTCTTACCCACACATCCATGGCCTCCCCTAAAATCCGATTCATTTGCCACGGCAATCGCCAGCCCGTCCGACGCATAAGGGAAGTCACCGGTGAGGTTAAACAACCGTGCCGCCAGAACTTCGTTATTTGGGAAAGCCTACCAGCCGGCCGGTAGGCTGTGCCTGCGCCAAAGTCCTGGCGGTAAGCGAGCGCCGTATTTCCCAGACGGTGGTGGTCAGAAAGTCTATTTTATATACGTCGCCAAACACATGGCCCACGTAATGCGGTCCCCACGCAGTAGTAGCCCCTGAAGGAGTGGAGGAGCCAGCCGTAATGGTTCAATAGGGGTTTGCAGCACCAGAGAGAGGCCAGACCAATAAGACCGGGAGCCTACCAAGATGCACGAATATCGCCGGCCACGACATAATGGCGATAGCAATGGCAAAGAGCCACATACAAATGCCCACCAGCGTAATAGCCCGCCCGCGCTTTGCCAGCGGCTGATGGTTTTGCGTAAAATAAAGCGAACCAGCTTTACCCAGCAGCCAGGTTAACAACAGTGTGCAAATGGCCGCCAGAATTTTAGGCAGTTTTACATAAAAAAGCTTTCCCAGAGTTGCGGAGCGTGGTAAGGGCCTCGTTCCTGGCCGTTTCCCAATATGGTTCTCTGCAACAAGGCTGTCGGCCTCCAGCTTCCTCGGCGGCAGGGGCGAGCAGGTTCTTCTCACGGCTGCCTCTTTCGATAATAAAACAGAGTCAGGGCATTTCCCGCTTCCTGGTTGCCTGGGCGCTGACAGCGGTATCCTCTTCGGCTGTATCAACAACAACGGTTTCCTGTACAGGCTCATCCTGCGAATGGCCGGCTTCGCCGGGGGTAAGCAGCAGGAGCAGGAAAGCATGTAAGGCCACCGGCCAGTATAGAGCCCTGCTTGAATCGTTTAAGTTGGTTTTGGGCGCCTTTAACTGCTCTTTTGCCTCTTTGGGCGGCGCCTTTTTTTATCAGTGCCGCCCCTGCTTTTTAGCCGGCGGTTAATTCTCGTTTTCTCTACGGGAATAACCACTGGTCGCCTTCCGTGTACGACTAAACTGTCTCGCGCGCTCCTCCCACGGCCGGGAGTAGCACCTGTAGCAGAAGAGCCTAGTCGGGTATTCAAAATTGTTCGATGGCATAGAAATAGGTGAAAAATGAAGTTCCAGGCTTCTTTTTAGAAAGCCTCCCATTTCTAAAAGCGCTGTGCCAAACAAAAGTTTTCAAAAAGGGAATAGAAGCAGGAATGGGTTTTCAGCCATTCCTAATAGTTGCGGGTGAGACCTTCAGATTCTGTATTGCCTTGTATCCAGGGTAGAGGCCGGCTCAAACAGCATAATGTGTACTTCTTCTTCGGCTCATAGGTGTGCTCTACGCCCCTGGGAATGATGATCAACTCGCCTTCCTTGTATGCCGACACTTTGTCGCGCAGTTCCATCTTAAAAGAAACCTTTTATAACGAGAAACATTTCATCTTCCTGCGTGGCTGTGCCAGATAAACTCACCCTTTAGCTTAGCAACTTTATCCTGTGCGTTACAGCTCCCCACAATACGCGGGTGCCAGTGGTCGGAGAACTTTGATAACTTTTCGTTGATGTTTACTTTCCTGATTTCCATAGTTAAATGATTTAAAAACAATATCCAGCTTAATACTTGGGAGCACGCGTTTGCAACGCGTGCCTTACT
>CAWIFH010000011.1:0-214722 GCA_963835365.1 uncultured Cytophagales bacterium | reverse complement strand
AAGTATAGAAATAGAGGTTCGTGAAGGGAATCCGTCTGATAAAATTTTAAAAACCGCCGAGCAGAAAAATGTAGACCTGCTGGTACTGGGCAAAAAAATTGGCCTTCCGGGCGAAGGGGTCCTTCCCAACAAATTATCGGAGGTTGCCAACCGCTCTGTTTTACTGGTTCCGGAAATACTGCCCAAGCTCATGGATCGCATTCTGGTGCCTGTGGATTTCTCAAAACATTCTCTGCTGGCCCTGCAGCAAGCCATTAAAATAAAAGAAACCAACGATGTGCCCATGCAAATTACCTGTCAGCATGTTTACCGCCTACCCAGTGGCTGGCATACCACCGGTAAAAGCAAAAATGAATTTGCGGAAATTATGAAGGGCCATGCCGAGAAAGATTACCGCAAGTTTCTGAAGCAACTCGACAAAGCTTACCAGGACATTCCGTGTATATACACGCTTGACAAAGACAGCAACATTGCCCACAAAACTTACCAGCAAGCCGTAAAATGGCAGGCTGATATCATCATTTTGGGCTCTAAAGGAAAAACCGCCGCCGCTTCTGTACTAATGGGAAGCACGGCAGAGCGCCTGGCCGGCTATGACAAAAACATTCCGCTACTGATCGTAAAAGACAAAAACGAGAACATCGGCTTCCTCAAAGCCTTGTTCAGAATTTAAGAACCTCTTTTTAAAAAGCTCCTAAAGAAGAAATGCCAGCGGCCTGTACCACAAGCGCTGGCATTTCTTCTTTATTTTTGCCCCACTTACTGCAGCAGTCCAGAATCCAGCTGCAACCTGTGCCACTACCTGCTATTGAAGCTCCTCCTTGCGGCTTGGTACAGTTTTCCGGAAACATCAACCCAAAATGCCCGCTTGCTGTAAGGCTGGCGGTTTGGTTAAGGGAATGCTTATTTATCGCAGTAGTTCATCAAATGCCTGCTCCCACTCCCTAAAGGCAAATCGACCTTTTAGCTCTTTAAATTTCTCCTCTATCAGTTCGTTGCCTAAGTTACCTATGCTGCCTTCATGCGTATGATTGATCGTTTTAGCGGGCTCATAGCTTCCTTCGTCAATAGCTTTCCCTACCTGCTGATAAGCCTCCCGAAAAGGCACTCCTTCCAGTACCCGCTTGTTCACATCTTCCACACTATATATGTAGCGGTAACGCTCATCTTCTATGGCCTGTGCATTTATTTCCACCCGCTGCAGCATATAGCTGCACATATGGAGGCTTTCCTTCAGGCTACCGATGGCAGGAAAAAGAATTTCCTTCAGCAGCTGAAAATCGCGGTGATAGCCGCTGGGGAGGTTCGAGGCCAGCATGAGCAGCTCATTTGGCAGTGCTGTCAGCCGATTGGCTTTCCCCCGCATCAGCTCAAATACATCGGGGTTCTTTTTGTGGGGCATAATGCTCGAACCCGTGGTAAGCTCTTTGGGGAAGGTAAGAAAGCCAAAGTTCTGGCTGTTGTACAGGCAAACATCCATGGCCAGCTTGCCGAGGGTGTTCCCGAAGCCAGCCATGGCAAAAGCCAATGCCTGCTCGGTTTTTCCTCTCGATAGCTGCGCATTAATCACATTTACATGCATATGTTTAAAGCCCAACAGCCGGGTAGTAAGGGCCCGATTAATAGGCATGGAGGAACCATAGCCAGCGGCTGAACCCAGCGGATTCTGGTTGATAATTTCATAGGCACCCTGCAGCAGGCGCAGGTCATCGAGAAGGCATTCGGCATAGGCGGCAAACCATAAACCAAAGGAAGAAGGCATGGCCGCCTGCAGGTGGGTATAGCCTGGAATAAGTACTACTTTATACTTTTCGCTGGCCTGCAACAGGGTTTGAAACAGCTCTTCCGTTAGCTGCAGAATTTCTTTTACCTCCGCCCGCAGGTACATCTTTACCGCCGTAAGCACCTGGTCGTTGCGGGAACGAGCCGTGTGAATTTTCTTCCCCACATCCCCAGCTGGCGGGTGAGCATCAGCTCAACCTGCGAATGGACATCTTCTACGCCCGCTTCAATTTGAAACTCCCCCTTTTCGCTTGCCTGGTATATAATTCTTAGCTGCTCTTTAAGCTGTTCCAGTTCCGGGGCCGACAACAAACCAACTTCTTTTAGCATACTCGCGTGTGCCATAGAGCCCAGCACATCGAAGGGTGCCAGAAAAAAATCCAGCTCCTGGTCCTGGCCTACGGTATAGCTTTCTACAATATTTTCGGTGGCATAGCCTTTATTCCAAAGTTTCATCTCTGCTGTTTTATAAGTGTAGGTTCTCTAGTAATTGAATGTAGGCGGCAATTCCCGCCCTTATCTCTTCCAGCTCGATGTACTCATCGGCCGTATGAGAGCGGGCAGAGTCGCCGGGGCCTATTTTTATGGAAGGGAACGGCATGAGCGCCTGGTCGGAAAGTGTGGGCGAGCCGTAGCGTTTAATTCCCAAAGTAGCGGCTTTCCGCACCAGCGGATGTTCAGGAGATATGCCCGAGGAAATCAGGCGGGTAGAGCGCGGCTGCACCTCCGAAGAAACATGCGTCTGGATGATTTCCAGCACCTCCTGGTTGCTGTAACATTCGTTCGTGCGCACATCCACTACAAACGAACAGCTGTCGGGCACTACATTGTGCTGCACTCCCGCACTTATTTGCGTAACCGAAAGTTTAACTGGCCCCAGCAATTCCGATTCCTTTGCAAAGCGGTATTGGCGGAACCACTGGATATCATCCAATGCCCTATAGAGCGCATTTTCCCCTTCGTTTCGTGCGGCATGTCCTGCCTTGCCGGTTGCAACACAATCCAGCACCATCAGCCCTTTTTCAGCAATTGCCATTTGCATGGAAGTAGGCTCCCCCACAATGGCAACGGCCACTTCGCCCAGCTCCGGCAAAATAGATTCTACCCCTCCCTTTCCGGAAGTTTCCTCCTCAGCCGATAGCGCGAGCACCAGCCGGTAAGGCAGACTTTCCTGGCGCCTCAGGTAGAGAAAGCTAGCCAGCAGGGCCACGACAGAAGCACCCGCATCGTTGCTGCCTAAACCATATAGCCTGCCATCTTCTTCCACCGACTCAAAAGGATTTCGCTGCCAGCCTTCTACCGGCTTTACGGTGTCGTGATGGGAGTTGAGCAGCAGCAGAGGCGCTCCGGCGGCAGCATTCGTCGCTTCGCACCATATATTATGCCCCTTCCGATGGATACTACAGCCTTCCTGCTTCAGGAATTCCGCCAGCAAACCGGCCGTTTCCGCTTCTTCCTTCGAAAAGGAAGGGCGCGCTATCAGTCCCTTCAGCAGCGCAACTGCCTTAGCATTTAACTCGTCTAGTTCTTTTACAGACATAGCCTGGTCCCCTCCTCCGGTTTATTTAAATCTGCTGAATGGCAGAGGCGAATGCTATCTACCCCCTGGGCCAATGCCTGGTACGCATTTTCCAGCTTGGGCAGCATACCTGCAGCAATTACGCCGCCTGCTTTATATTCCTGGTACTGTTTTTCATTCATTTCAGAAATCAATGAGGTGGGATCATCCACATTCTTTAGCACGCCTTTTTTATCGAAACAGAAAACTAACTCAGTTGCATAGGTGGCACTAAGGGCAATCGCCAGGCCAGCGGCAATGGTATCGGCATTGGTGTTTAGCATGCTTCCCTGCCCGTCGTGGGTAAGAGGCGCAACAACCGGCGTCAGGTCGGCAGAAAGTAACTTATCCAGCACAGTAGTTTGAATATGGGCCGGATCAAAATCACCGGCAAAACCATAATCAATGGTTCCTTTTGCACGCCTATGGGCCAAAATTAAATTCCCATCAGCACCGGTGAGCCCGATGGCGTTGCAGCCGGCGGCCTGCAGCAGGGCTACTATGTTTTTGTTAATGAGTCCGCCGTACACCATGGTTACAAGCTTAAGGGTTTCCGCATCTGTAATGCGGCGCCCATCGACCATTTTGGGCACTATGCCCAAGCTTCCGCCCAGCTGGCTGGCAATTTTTCCGCCTCCGTGAATCAGTATTTTAGGCCCCTGTAGTTCAGCAAAACTCAGCAGCACCTTCTTCAGTGCACCTTCCTCATCAATAATTCCCCCTCCTATTTTTACCAGCTGCAGCTTTTTCATCCTTTTGTATTTTGGATATGCTCTAACATTTTCTTCAATACCAGCTGAGCTGTATGTAAGCGATTGGCTGCCTGGGGTAGGACCAGGCTATTATCTACCACGACATCGGAAGCAATTACATTTCTCCTCAGGGGCAGGCAGTGCATAAAATGCGCCTTGTTGGTCAGTGCCATTTTTTCCTCGCTAATCATCCAGTCCGGAGAGGCGCTTAGTACCTGCCCATAGTGAGTATAGCTCGACCAGTTTTTGGCATAAATAAAATCAGCACCGGCAAAAGCTTCTTCCTGCTGATAAATTATCGGGCTGCCCTGCACAACTTCGGGAGCCAGTTCGTAGCCTTCGGGGTGGGTAATGACAAGCTCTACTGCTCCTGCCTGCATCCACTCCACAAAAGAGTTCGGCACCGCCTGGGGAAGGGCTTTCGGGTGGGGCGCCCAGCTAAGTACAACCTTTGGTTTAGCCTTTGTTTTATGCTCTTCTACCGTTAGCAGGTCGGCAAAACCCTGCAGCGGGTGGCCCGTGGCACTTTCGAGGCTAATTACCGGCACCTGGCTGTACTGCAGGAATTTCTTCAGCACCTTTTCACTATAGTCTTCCTCCCGCGACTTTAAACCGGGAAAGGAGCGAACGCCAATAATGTCGCAGTACTGGCTCATTACACTTACCGCATCCTTTACATGTTCCTGGGCGGCTCCATTCATTAGGGCGCCCTCTTGCCACTCCAGCTGCCAGCTATCCTGCCCTACATTGAGCACCATTACCTGCATCCCTAAATTGTAGGCGGCTCGCTGCATACTCATCCGGGTGCGGAGACTGGGGTTAAAGAATACCAGGCCAAGTACTTTATTTTCGCCCAGTTGCTTATGGGCAAAAGGGTTCTTCTTGAGTTCTTTTACCTCCTGCAGCCAAAGCGGGAGATGGGGAACGTCTTTAACAGAGGTGAATGCCTGCATCTTACTTCGTTTAAAAATGTTGAGTTGCCTCGATAAGTTTAGAAAGGAATAAGTCTGCCGCTGCTTTATCGATGTTTAGCGGAGGAAGCAGCCGCAACTGGCGGGGATTCGATGAACTGCCTACCAAAACCTGCTGCTCTTCCACCAATGCCTGCTGGAGGGCTTTTACTTCTTTAGAAAAAGTACAGCCCAACATCAGTCCTTCGCCAGTTACTTCCACGATGCCGGGCACCTGCTTCAGCTTTTCCTTGAGGTAAGCACCCACTTCGGCGGCATTCTCCAGCAGACGCTCCTGTTCAAGCACTTCCAACACAGCCATTGCCGCGGCACAAGCAAGCGGATTGCCGCCAAAGGTAGTTCCCAGCATACCGGGCCATGCCTCGAAAGCAGGATTAATTAATACGCCTCCAATAGGAAAGCCATTGCCCATGCCTTTGGCGACTGTAATCAGGTCGGGCTGCACGCCTGCATGCTGGTGCGCAAAGAAGCTGCCCGTTCGCCCGTAGCCCGACTGTATTTCGTCGCAGATAAAAGCCGCTCCATACTTTTTACAGAGATGCTCAATTGCCTGCATAAAGGACTTAGTGGGCACATAAATACCGCCCACACCCCGAATCCCTTCGATTATAACCGCACACACATCCTCTTCCATCAACTCCTCTTCGAGGGCATTTATATTTTCCGGCTCCAGTAGCACTACCTCCATACCTTCATTTACAGGGGCCTGAATTTTTGGATTGTCGGTAATACTTACGGCTGCGGCTGTGCGGCCATGAAAGGAGCCTTTAAAAGCTACCACCTTCTTTTTCTTTGTTTGGAAAGAAGCCACTTTTAGCGCATTCTCCACCGCCTCCGCACCGGAATTACACAGAAACAACTGGTAGTCATCATAGCCCGATACCTCGCCCAGCTTTTTAGCCAGTTTATTGCGCAAAGGAAATTCTACAGCATTGGAGTAGTAGCCAATTTTTTGTAGCTGCTCAGTCAGGGTTTTTGTATAGTGCGGGTGGCTGTGGCCAATGGAAATAACCGCATGGCCGCCATAAAAGTCGAGGTATTCCTGCCCCTGCGCATCGTATACATAGTAGCCTTTGGCCTTCTCCAGGCTCAGCGGGAGCATATTATAAACATCAAAAAGATTCATGCTGTGGTCGTGTTTTAGGTAGTGAACATTGTAGGGAAATATATCTGAAAGCGCTAATATCGCTTCAGGCCGTACTCCAGCCCCGAAATTAAACTCAGGGGCTAACTTTTCTTCATGTTTTGAATGCGCTCGTAAGAAGTGACCAGCCCCTTAATGAAGGCAGGGCTGAAACCCTGGTGCTCCATTTCATTGAGGCCGGCAATGGTGCAGCCTCGGGGAGTGGTTACTTTATCGATTTCCTGCTCAGGATGGGATTGATTGGCCTGTAGCAAGCCCGACACGCCTTTGCTTACCTGCACGGCAATCTTTAGTGCATCTTCTGCATCGAAGCCCAGTTGTATGCCCCCTTGCGTAGCCGCCCGGATAAAACGCATGTAGAAGGCAATGCCACTGGCACAGAGTACGGTGGCAGCAGCCATCAGTTCCTCCTCAATTACAAGCGTACTGCCCAGGCAGTCAAAGAGGGCAACCACCTCTTCCTCTACTCCTTTGGACTTTTCGTTAAAAGCCAGGCAGGTCATGGACTCATGGATGGCTATGGCCGTGTTGGGCATGCTGCGAATAATAGGGAAATCTCCACCTACCACCTCGGCGATTTGCTGAATGCTGATGCTGGTGATAACGCTAATCAGCACATGCTGCTCGGGATCCAGATAGGGTTTGATGTCTTCCAGCAGAGCCGGAAGCTGGGCCGGCTGCACACAGAGCAGAATGAGCCTGCTTTCTTTCACCGCCTGCCCATTATCCATTGTCACCTGCAGGCCTTTGGACTGCAGGTACTCAATAGTTCTGATACTGCGGCGGGTAATAAAGATGTTAGTCGCCTCATAACTGCCTTTCCTTAAAAGGCCTTCGGCAATGGCTACACCCAAATTACCACCACCCAGCACCGCAATCTTTTCCTGATTCATGGCTTTAAAATTTTATTGGTTTTAAATGCAGGCCGCTACTTTCCTCCATACCCAGCATCAGGTTCATGTTTTGCACGGCCTGACCGGAGGCACCCTTCAGCAGGTTATCGATAGCACTGATAATAAGCAATTTCTTTCCATGCTGCTGCAGTTGCAGGAAGCAGCGATTGGTATTTACCACTTCTTTCAGACTTAGTTCCTCCTCCTTGAGGGTCACAAAAGGAGTCTCCTGGTAGAAATCCCGGTATAGGGCCTGGGCCTCCTGCAACGATAGGTCCACTTCGGTATAGAGGCTGGCAAAAATGCCCCGGGCAAAATCGCCCCGCAGGGGAATAAAGTTAATTTCGGGTGCAAAAGAAGCATCCAGCTGCTGCAGGCTTTGCTCGATTTCCGCCATATGCTGATGGCCAAAAGCTTTGTAAACTGAAAGGTTATTGCTGCGGTAGCTAAAGTGCGTGCTTGCCGAAGGGCTTGCCCCGGCACCGGTAGCGCCAGTTATCGCATGCACGTGCACCTCCTTTCGGAGCAAACCTGCTTTTGCCAAAGGCAGCAAAGCCAGCTGAATACCGGTAGCAAAGCAGCCGGGGTTGGCTATCTTTTGCGCTTCCTTCAGGGCCTGCTTATTTAGTTCCGGTAAGCCATACACAAAGTCGTGCTCCCCCTCCCGCTTCAGGCGAAAATCGTGACTCAGATCAATAATTTTTGTACCGGCCGGGAATTGGTTCTCCTGGAGAAAAGCCCTGGACTGGCCATGCGGCAGGCATAAAAAGAGTACCTCCGGCTCAGCAGAAAATTCGCCGACAAACCGCAAATCAGTTTCTCCACTCAATTCGGGGTGCACCTGGCTTACCCCTTTACCCTGCTGGCTCCTGCTGTATACATATTCGAGGCTTACCTCCGGATGCCCCAGCAGCAGCCAGATAAGCTCGCCGGCCGTATAGCCGGCACCACCTACAATACCTGCTTTAATCATCTTTCCCTCCGTTTACAGCCCCGTAAATCTTCATTGAGTTGGCCAGTATTTTTGTAAATCCTTTTACTTCTTCGCCTGTCCAGCCCTTGTTCTTCTCCCCATAATTACCAAACTGGCTATTCATAAGGTCGTGCGGCGATGCTACCCCCTGCACCTGGAAACGATAGGGCTGCAGCTGCAGCTGCACCCTGCCTGTAACCTGGCTTTGGGTATCGGCCAGGAATTTTTCGATGTTCCGCATTACCGGGTCGAGGAAGCTGCCTTCGTGGAGCATCATGCCATACCAGTTAGAAAGCTGCTCTTTCCAGTACTGCTGCCACTTCGCCAGCGTATGCTTTTCGAGTTGGTGGTGGGCTTTAATGATAATAAGGGGTGCAGCGGCTTCGAAGCCAATACGCCCTTTTATACCTATGACGGTATCGCCCACATGATAATCGCGCCCGATGGCATAGGGAGCTGCCAGTTGCTGCAGGTACTGGATGTTGGCTACAGGGCTTTTGGCATAATCATTTACCCCTACCAGCTCTCCTTCTTTAAAGTGGAGGGTAACCGTGGAAGGTTCGGTCTTTTTTAGCTGGCTGGGATAGGCTTCTTCGGGCAGCGGTAAATGGGAAGTAAGGGTTTCTGCCCCGCCTACGCTGGTTCCCCACAGCCCCTGGTTGATTGAATATTTGGCCTTCGCCCAGTCTTTCCCTACCCCTTTTTCCGTTAGGTAATCGACTTCTTGCTGCCGCGAAAGCGACTGTTCCCGTATGGGTGTAAGAATTTTAATTTCCGGGCAAAGAATGTGGAAAACCAGGTCGAAGCGCACCTGGTCGTTGCCGGCGCTGGTACTTCCGTGAGCAATAAAGTCGGCCCCCATGCTTTTAGCATAGTGCGCAATAGCCACCGCCTGAAAAACCCGTTCTGCACTTACCGAAAGAGGATAGGTGCCGTTGCGGAGCACATTTCCGAAGATAAGGTATTTTACACATTGCTCGTAAAAAGCGCTGGTTTCGTCGAGCAGTTTATGGGAGGCTGCGCCTAAAGTAAGGGCAGTCTGCTCAATCTGATTAAGATCCTCTACACTAAAGCCTCCGGTATTTACTGTTACAGTGTGTACTTCAAGGCCTTTTTCTTCAGAAAGATATTTTACACAATAGGAGGTATCTAAGCCGCCGCTAAAGGCGAGTACTACTTTTGCTTTAGTCATTGTTATATTCTTTTTTATCGGCCTTTTTAGTGCTGATATAATCTTTAATAAACTGGTTGAATTTTTTCTCCATTTTGGCTATGCGGCTCTTCTCCTCATGGTCGTATAACATGCCGGTACAAAGGCACATTTTATGATCGTTCCGCAGGAGAATATCATGATTTTTACAGCTCTGGCAGCCTTTCCAGAATTCCTCATCCTGGCTTAACTCCGAGAAGGTTACAGGCTCATAACCCAAGTCGGAATTAATTTTCATAACGGCCAAACTGGTGGTAATGCCAAATATTTTGGCCTGCGGATACCGCCGCCGCGATAACCTGAAGATGGCGGCCTTAATCTTTTTCGCCAGCCCCTGCTTCCGGTACCCGGGCAGCACGATGAGACCTGAGTTGGCAATAAACTTCCCGTGACTCCAGGTTTCGATATAGCAAAAGCCGGCAAGCTTCTGCCCATCAAGTGCAATAACCGCCTTTCCTTCGGCCAGCTTGCTTTGAATATACTCCGGCTGGCGGCGGGCAATGCCCGTTCCCCTCTGCTCAGCTGCCTGAGCCATCGCCTCACAAATCTGCTCGGCATACACCAGATGTTGTACGCCAGCGTCCACAATGCTTATTTTCATTTAGTGGGAGTAATAGAAATGATAAAAATGGAAAAATTGGATGGTGAATAGCAAGGCCCGCAGCCCCGCAAAATTATATAGCCCCCTGGGGGCGAGGTCGGAGGAGGAGAAAAAGAACAGCACATACCCTCTCCTGGCAAGGCCTACGAAAGCTTTGCGGCAACAAAAAAAGAAGAAAAATAAAATGCCTGCTTGTTTTCAAGGATATAGTAGTTGTAATAACCTAAAAGGGAAATTAGCAAATGCTGGTGTGAGTTTGGGAAGTTTGCAGAGGTACACGGCCGCTGCTATGTAAAAATATTCGCCCTAGGGGCGACGACGTCGGGTACTACGAGATACAATAGCAGCACGAACAGACAGGGCGCCTGTTTTCGTTGGGGTAATATGTGCTTGTACTGTAATCATCTTGCACAAATGTAGAACTAATTCTGACTTATCCAAATAAAATGCAGGTTAAATCAAAAAAAGCGCTGCCCCGGGAGGCAGCGCTACAGTAAATAAAATTTACAGGAAATCAAATGCAGAAAACTAGGCTGTGTCTGATAAATGCTTTTGAGATTAAAAAGAGAGAATTTGCGGTCTGCCGCTGCGGGTCTTGGGCAAAGGTTCTTTTTGAAGGGGGCCGGCCATCCGGCATCGCCATAGCTATGGTGATAAAAAGACCTGAAGCACAAGGTTATAAATTTGCCTTTTTGAACCAAAGGGTATTTGTCAGACACAGCCTAGTTCTTGTAAAGAAACTCTCCCTCAATCCGATATTCCTCCTGCTCGCTGAATATCATTTTTTGCACTCCATCAATTGTGTAGCTAAGGGGCAATTGCCGGCCAGCCACCTCTCCATAAGTTACCTTTAGCAGGCGGGTCGATTTGTAGAGTACATTCCGGTCACTGAAAAGGGCCTCCAGCTGCTCTACTTCGTTTTCCTGCTTATCGAGGTAAATTTTGAGGTAGTTGATATCCAGGTCGCCCTCATCATCTGCTTCGTAGGCAATAACCTTCAGGCCATCCTCTTCTGTCACTACTTCTGAATAACGGCCGCTCAACACCGGCTTATTAATCCCTGCCTGCCGGAATACGTCCAGTTCGCGGGCCAGGGCGGTACTATCCAGCTGAATAAGATTTTCTTCCTGCTCCCCACCAAAAGAGGCATTTTTAAGGAGAGACACCTCCATTCCACGCAGCACTTCTTCATTCCGGTTTAGCAAACCATACACATCAAAGTACTCATCAATGCGTTCAATCTCGTTTTCACCTCCCTCTTCCTGTCCGCAGGAAACAAGCAAACAAGTCGACAGAAGTAAAATGCCTAGCTGCAGGAACCTCATTGTTTATCGGTAATTAACAAGTCACCCGTCATGTCGGCAGGTGCAGGCACATCGAGTAAATGAAGAATGGTAGGCGCCAAATCGCCCAGCTTTCCGTCTTTCAGCTTTACCTCCATTTTTTGAGGCGTAACCAGTATGCAGGGCACCAGATTCGTTGTATGCGCGGTATTGGGGCTTCCATCCTCGTTCATCATGTAGTCGGAATTGCCGTGGTCGGCAATAATAATGCTGCTGTAGCCATGCTGTAAGCCTGTTTCTACTACGGCTTTGGCACATTCATCTACTACTTCGCAGGCTTTAACAGCGGCATCAAACACACCGGTGTGGCCTACCATGTCCGGATTGGCAAAGTTCAGGCACACAAAATCGACTTCTTCTTTTTCCAGCTCCGGAATTATCTTATCGCGGATATCATAGGCACTCATTTCGGGCTGCAGATCGTAAGTTGCTACCTTCGGCGACGGGCACATCAGGCGGCTTTCCCCTTCAAACTCTGTTTCGCGCCCACCACTAAAGAAGAAGGTTACGTGCGGGTACTTTTCTGTTTCTGCAATCCGGATTTGTTTTTTCCCGGCCCTGGCAAGCACTTCGCCAAGGGTGTTTTGCAGCTTATCCTTATCGAACACAATACCTACATTCTTAAATGTATCGTCGTAATTGGTAAGCGTTACATAGTGCAGGTTGAGCTTATGCATATCCTGCTCCGGAAAATCCTGCTGGGTAAGAGCCATGGTAATTTCACGCCCGCGGTCGGTACGGAAGTTGAAGCAAAGCACCACATCGCCCTCCTCAATGGTGGCCAGGGGCTGTCCCTGCTCATTGGTATGAATAATAGGCTTGATAAACTCATCGGTAACGCCCTCTTCGTAAGAGTCTTTAATAGCAGCGAAAATATCGGTGGTTTTCTTTCCCTGGCCTTTTACCAGGGCATCGTAGGCCAGCTTTACACGCTCCCAGCGCTTATCGCGATCCATGGCATAGTAACGCCCGGTTACCGAGGCTATTCTGGCGCCGGTGGTGTCGAGGTGCTGCTGCAGATCTTCAAGAAATCCCAGGCCGCTTTTGGGGTCTGTATCGCGGCCGTCGGTAAATGGATGCACAAAAACCTGCTCCACTCCCGCCTCTTTGGCAAGGCTGCAAAGACCTTTCAGGTGGTCGATGTGTGAGTGCACGCCACCGTCGGATACGAGGCCAATGTAGTGCAGCTTCTTTTTATTGTCTTTTGCATAGCTGAAGGCATTTTGCAGGGTTTCATTTTCTTTCAGGCTGCCATCTTTTATGGCCTGGCTTACCTTCACCAGGTCCTGGTACACAACACGCCCTGCACCAATGTTCATGTGCCCTACCTCAGAATTCCCCATCTGCCCCTCGGGCAAACCTACCGCTAAGCCCGATGCCTCCAGGCGGCTATTCGGATATTTTGCAGGCAGGCTATCCATAAAAGGAGTATGGGCTTTGGCTATGGCAGAAACCTCGGGCTTATCGCCCAGGCCCCAACCATCGAGTATCATTAGAATAACTTTATTTTTCATTTCAAAAATGCGTTTTATTATCAGAACAATGCCTTTGCAAATGCTTAAGCGTCGGCTAATTTACCTCCTTTTTGGGGAAATTCCTGCTTTTAGAACCCTGCCTCTTAAGAGTAAACGAAAAAAAACAAGGTATTTGTTTAGGCCTCCTTCTTTCAAAATCCTAAATATTAGCTGCTTTCTCCGTAATTTTGGGTTAAAATATCTATTTTGGCATAATTTTAGCAACTCCAATAAGGACAACATCCAGAAGGTTATGCGAGCATGTATTAAGACAGTATTAGTTGTATTTTTCTTCATTTTCAGCCATGGACTTTACCAGGAGGCCCGGGCGCAAGCAAGCGTTATCACGAATGTGCGGGATGCGATTCGGGCCGGAAGTTCCCGGGAGCTGACCAAACATTTTAATGATATGGTGGAGCTGAACATTGAGGGCAAAACCGGCAACTACTCAAAAGAACAGGCCACTTTTGTGCTAAAAGAATTCTTCGACAAATATCCCAGCTCCGACTTTACCTATATTCACCAGGGCGCTTCGGAAGATGGCACCCAGTATGCCATTGGCCGGTATTCGTACCCCTCAGGCTCCTTTCGGGTGTTTATGCTGGTAAAACAGGTAAGCGGCCAGTACAAAGTAAAGTTACTCAACATAGCAGAAGAGTAAAGGAGTAATAAGGCAAATAACTTCTTTCGAAGAAGTATCCGTATCAAGAGGCTGTCTCAAAAGGGCTGCCTCTTTTTTATTTCCATCCTTTCCGTAGCTTAAGAGGAAATATAAAATTTTAGTCTTCCGGGCAGAAAAATTAAAAACTGCCGCAGAAGTAAGCTTCCTGTGGCCCAGCCCGTTTTGAAAAACAATTTGATAAGCATAATTCAAAAAATACAGCTATTTTTGCAGCAGCATTTGCAAAACAGTCTATCAGGCAAAATAAATTAACGGCTTAGCAGGAAGAACATGGCAGAAAAACAGCTCCCATACCTATCGGAAGAAAGCATTTCGGGCTTTATTAGCGCGGCACTGCTGGAAGACGTAGGGCCCGGCGATTATTCCACGCTTGCCTCTGTTCCGGCAGGCACCCAAAACAGGGCTCAGCTTCTAATCAAAGATAGCGGCATACTTGCCGGGGTAGAACTTGCCCGCCATATTTTCCGCCAGGTCGACCCGGAGCTCCAGCTGGAAATTCTGCTGCAGGATGGCGCCCCCATTCAGCAGGGCGATATAGGATTAAAGGTTGAAGGCAACGCCCGCTCCATTCTTACTGCCGAGCGCCTGGTATTAAATTGCATGCAGCGCATGAGTGGCATTGCCACCTATACCCATTACCTTAACAGCCTGATTGAAGATACAGGCGCACGCCTGCTCGACACCCGCAAAACCACTCCTAACTTTCGCCTGCCCGAAAAATGGGCGGTTGCGATTGGCGGAGGAATAAACCACCGCTTTGGGCTGTACGATATGGTCATGCTCAAAGACAACCACAACGATTTTGCCGGCGGCATTACCGCCGCTGTTGCTGCCACAAAAAAATACCTGAAAGAAAACAGCCTTTCGCTGGCGATTGAAGTGGAAACCCGCAACCTGCAGGAGGTAGAAGAAGCCCTGGCAGCCGGCGGCGTAAAGCGTATTATGCTCGACAATATGAGCCCTGCCCTCATGAAAGAAGCGGTTGCCCTCATAGGCGCACAGTGCGAGACAGAAGCCTCGGGCGGTATTACCGAAAAAACAATTAGGGAAGTAGCCGAGAGCGGAGTGGATTATATTTCCGTTGGCGCCCTTACACACTCCATTAAAAGCCTGGACATCAGCCTGAAGGCTTATTAAATAAAGAGAACTATTAATTCTGATTAAGTAAGAAAATTGCATGATTGTTAAAACCAGAAAGTATAAGCTTGAAACCGGCACCTATGTGAAGCTGGCCATGAAAAACATTTTGCGGGAACAATGGTGGGTGTTTCTGATAGCTATAGCCATTATGTGCGGCTACTTTATTGTACCAAGCATATGGTGGATTATCGGTGCCCTTATTGCCCTTGTCCTGTACATTCTCTTCTGGCTCATCCAGTTTGCCGGGGTTACCCAGCTGGAGCAAAATAAAATTCTTTTCGAGAAACTCAGCTACGAAATAAATAGCCAGCAAATTCTTATAAAAGTAAACCCGAAACAAGGCATGCCCCTAACCTGGGCAAATATTAAAAAGGCCGATGTAAATAAGGATGCTTACGTGCTCTTTGTTTCAAAAGCGCAGCTCATTCACCTGCCTTTTAAGATTTTTAATACTGAGAACGAGCGTAAGTTTTTCGAAACCATCCTGCGCAGAAAAGATTTCATTAAGTAAGTAATTCGACAGAAATAGTATAAACTTAATTTTGATGTGTCATCCTGAGGAACGCGGACGCCGCGCGGAAGGATCTTTCTTCGTTAGAAACATCTGGGAAGCATTATACTTGGAAAGATGCCTCCGTTGTCGGCATGACAAACAGTTTAATGTATTTATGTCTAAGCACTTAATTTAAAATAGATGTAATGTTAGGGGCTTCTTGCAAGCGGTATCTCCTAAAGCATTCAGTAACTTTGAAACCAGGTACTTACCTGGTTTTTTTTGTTGGAAGAAGAGGAAGAGATGAAACCACCATTACAAAGAATTTATTGCCTTTTTACACTTTTGTTATTAATGATGGCTGCCCTGGATGCCCGGGCCCAGAAACAAAGCTTTTTTAACCACTTTAGCTGGAATAAAAACTATTATGCCCCTGCAGGCAGCGGAGTCCGGGGCTTTGCACTCAATTCTCTCTACCGGAATTACAACGATACAACCAATCACTACATCGGCCTGGCGGTACCGGTAAATAAAATCAATAGTGCCTTTGGCTTTTACTACCTCCACAACAGCTCTAACCAGCAACAAAATATCCAAAGCGGCCTTTCTTATACTGCTTTTCTTCCGGTAGGGCCCGATGGCAGCCTGCGTGTGGCAGCGCAGGTAAACCGGCATCAACATGCCATAAGTGAAAGAACCTGGGCCTTTTCTGAATACCAAACCGACTCCGTTGCTTACTCTGCCGACGCCTCTCTTTTCTTTCAGAAGGGAAAGCTGGAGTTAGGATTCTCCGCAGAAAAGCTGTACCGCCAGGGGCAATTTAAAAAGCCTGCTTATACCGTATTCCTTGGCTTCCGCGAACTCCGCACCAATGAATGGCTTCAATCGTCTCCCTACCTCTTAATGCGCTTCAGGGAAGATCAGGCACTACCGGAATGGCGGTTTAACTACTCTGCCACCATTGCCAACTTTTTGGTGCTGGGCAGCAGCTATTATAAAAACAGCGACTATCTCTATGGACTAAATGCCGGCTTCAAAATTTGCAACAGCCTCTGGCTTACGGCCGCTACTGACTTCGAAGACCTTCGCCTCCCCTACCGGGCTTTATATGAGTTTGGCCTGCGACTAAATATTCAAAGCAGGCATAATAAGGTGGCTGATACCCGCCTTCCTGAAGAGCTACCAGCAGAAAAGGAAGGATTTTAATTAGAAAAATCCTTTATTGTGTTCACTCCTTAATCCTCAAAAGTTTCCACCGGCGGGTCTGGAAAATTCACCTGCCTTACCTCAAAAGAAAAGTTCCAGGTACGTAACCAGCAGTTCCCTTCAGAGGTAAAGTAAATGAAGACTTTGTTTTTTCTTCAGGGCGGATGCCTTATCTTAATAACCTAAAACCATTGCGTGAAGGAAGGATTCGACAAAAACAAAAAAAATAAAACCTACACCTATTCCGAAGCAAAAGCGAAAGCCTGGGCCTATTGTGCTTACCAGGAAAGGTCGCAGCAGGAGGTGCGGGACAAGCTGTATGAATATGGCTTATACCCCGATGAGGTTGAAAGCCTGCTTGCAGAGCTGATTGGCGAAAACTTTATAAATGAAGAGCGCTTTGCAAAGACCTATGCGGGGGGTAAATTCAGGATAAAGAAGTGGGGGCGCTACAAAATTCTGCAGGGCCTTAAGCAACACCGCATTTCGGAATACTGCCAGCGCAAAGGCATGGCCGAAATTGACCCGGAAGAATACTACAGCACCCTCCGGGAATTAATACACAAGAAAAAGGAAAGCCTGCATGAAAAAGACCTGTTTACCCTAAAAAGTAAACTCGCCCGCTATGTAGTTAGCAAGGGCTACGAACAGGACCTGGTGTGGGAAGCCATTAAAGAAGAAATAGATGGAGAAGGATAGGGAACTTTAATTCGGAGAAGTGGAATTTTGGTCGCCTCCCTCAAAAGCTTGCCCGACACCAGCGTAGAAGCTAAAATAAGGCGCAAAAAGATGCATGCGCTATGTTCCTCCTTCTAAAAGTTTGCAGGACATAGCTTTTCGCCTCCCTCTTTTACAATGGCTCTCATTAGCCCCTGTCAATGGGAACTTCTTCCGGCAGCTGCTCCAGAAAAATAATATGCCGGCCGCCTATATTCTCAAGTAAAGGACGCAGCAGGGTTTCGGCATTCTGCCGTGTTTGGTCAAGTATCCCGGACTTAAGAGCTGCCGCTCTCATTTGCCGCTCAGCTAACCTTAGCGCTTTTTGAGCCAGTTTAGATTCTTCCTTAAAGTAAACCTGCTTTTCGATCGAATAAATACTGGTGTTTTCCATATCGAGCTTATAGTAGCAAAGCTCCGGCTCGGGCAAACGCAGCAAAACTGTATCGCCCTGCACGCGAATATCCTGCTCGCTAATTTTTGTCAGGTCAATACAGCCAACCGCCTCCCCATGGCTAATTACTACTACCCGGCTATCGGGCACATCAAATACACCCAGGTAGGGCTTATTTTTTTCATTCAGTTCGGTTATTTCTTTAAAATTGTAGCGCACCAGCTCCAGTCGGCCCAGGTTCTCGATTTCCTGTAAAATAGTCTGATGGTTTACCACTTCCACTGGTTCTTCTTCCTGGCTGCCAAACCATTTACCCGCTTCTTTTACTATCAGGAAAATAAGTAACAGGGCCAGTAACCAGGGAAGCCAGCGCAGCAGTGCGCGTATAATTTGTACAAAAAGCATGAATCGGGTTTAAGTTCTATTCTTTCTAACAAGTAAAAGCACAAACCCTCCCACATATTTTGTAATTGCCCGCTTCCGGTGCTAGCTTTACCGAAACTAAAATTGTTAATGGGGAACCGCTTTTCAGATGGATTCAATTTTTTACGGAAGCAAAATATACGGCGGCTGCTAAATGCGGGCCGTGTGGTAGGCAGTTACTATGCCTCCCGCATGAGTAAAAAACCTGCACAGCAGGGCCTGCCCCTGAGCCTGTCTTTTGAGCCTACCACCAGCTGCAATCTTCGCTGCCCCGAGTGCCCCAGCGGCCTCCGTTCGTTTAGCCGTGCCACAGGCATGCTCCCGGTAGATTTATTTAAAAAAACCATTGATGAGCTGGAAGGAACGCTTATGTACCTGCTCCTCTACTTCCAGGGTGAGCCCTATTTACACCCGCAGTTCCTGGAGCTGGTTCGCTATGCTGCTGATCGCAAAATATACACCGCCACCTCTACCAATGCCCACTTTCTTAGCAATGAGCAGGCCCGAAAAACAGTCGAAAGCGGCCTGGACCGCCTGATAATTTCCATTGACGGAACCACCCAGGAAACTTACCAGAACTACCGCATTGGAGGCAAGCTGGAAAAGGTATTGGAAGGCACCCGCAATGTAATGCGCTGGAAGAAAGAACTAAAAAGCCGTACGCCGCATATTATTTTCCAGTTTCTGGTAGTAAAGCCCAACGAGCACCAGATTAAAGAGGTACAGTCGCTGGCAGCAGCCCTTGGCGTAGAAGAGGTTCGCCTTAAAACAGCCCAGATTTATGACTATGAAGATGGGTCGCCCCTTATTCCTAGCATTGGTGCATATAGCCGTTACCGCCAGCTGCCGAACGGAAAATGGGTGGTAAAAAACAAACTGGAGAACCACTGCTGGAAAATGTGGCACAGCTCCGTGGTGACCTGGGATGGAAAAGTAGTGCCTTGCTGTTTCGATAAAGATGCACAGCACCAGATGGGCTCCCTGCAGGAAAAAAGCTTTCCTGAAATATGGAATAGCCAAGCCTACAGAAACTTCCGCCGGGCAGTAATGAAAGGACGCAGTAATATAGATATTTGCCGCAACTGCACCGAAGGCACAAAAGTGTGGGGCTAGTTATTTACCGATAGCGCCACCTCCCTTTATTAATATTTAAAAAACACAAAATACCAAACTAAAATGTTGCTTTTTACGATAACAAAATATACTTTTAAATATAGAGGATTTATTCCTTTGCTATAAACACGGGCATTGCTGGTAATTGGGAGGCTTTTTCGTTACCACCCCAAATGCCGAGGTTAAAGCAAAAGTAATTTCAGGAGCAGCGAACTATGCTCTGGCGCCTCCTCTTTCTTTTCAACCATTACTCTCTCTTACAAAAAAAAGAGCGGACACTAAAGTATCCGCTCTTTTGCGTTTCCCGTGGCGCTTTGCTACAATTCGCTTTTCTTTTTGTTCCAGTGCTTGTGTATTACCTCCAGGGCTTCGGAATGAATATTGCCATTGCTTGCCAGTAGCTCTCTGCCAAAAACAAAATCGTCCCCATCTTTAAAATCAGATACTTTTCCTCCGGCCTGCTGTACAATAAACGCGCCGCCTGCCACATCCCAGGCATTGAGGTTGTACTCATAAAAAGCTTCAAAGCGCCCACAGGCCACGTAAACCAAATCGACTGCAGCACTGCCCATTCTCCGCAAGCCATGAGAGCCTCTCATGAAATCGGTAAGAATGGCCAGGTAATTTTCCATTAAGCCAAAGTCATAATAAGGGAAGCCGGTAGCCAAAAGACTTTCACTCATTTTCGGCACTGCCGAAACTTTTATTTCTTTCCCATTACAATAAGCTTTTTCGCCTTCGCGCGCATAAAAACATTCATCGAGACTGGGTTCATACACGACGCCCATTACCAGGCTTTTCCCGCGCATGAGTCCGATACTTACTGCAAATACCGGGAGAGAGTGCAGGAAATTGGTGGTACCGTCGAGCGGATCGATAATCCATTTATATTCTTCGCCTCTTTCTTCGGCAGTGCCTTCCTCCGTAATAAAACCTGCTTCGGGTAGTATTACTCTCAGGCCGCTAACCAGCTTTTCTTCGGCTTGCTTATCTACATAAGATACCAGGTCGTTAAATCCCTTTTTTTCAATATTACTCCTGTCGAAGTTCCGGCCTTCCTGCTTTATAAAGCGGCCGACTTCTTTGGTGAGTTCGATGGTTTGCTCTAAAACCGGTTGTAAGTTCATATTAGCGTAAAAGTTTATTTTTAACAAAGGCTGCTAAAAGTACAAAGGCAGCCAGCCATACGGCGGTGCGCGACAGGTAATCCCCATAGCGGGCATAAAAGGTTAATTCATCGTTTGCCCGAATCTCTCCTTGAATAGCAGCAGGCACCCAATATTCTGTCCGCTGCAGCACATCGCCGCGCTGGTTAAAAAAGCCGCGATATCCCTGTATTTGCAGAACGGGCAATGCTCCGGCGGGTTTCAATGGCCCGGAGGCTTGCATAGTGGAAATGCTGACGATGGCCCGGCGTATTTCCCCACCAGCCATCGTTGGTTATTATAAAAATATAGTTGGCCCCATTGCGAACAAACTCTGCCATATAATCGCCATAAATCGACTCGTAGCAGATAGAAGGAGCAGCACCTACACCATTGGCATCGTAAAAAACAGTACGCTCCTTCTGCCGACCAAATCCACCGGAAGTTCCGCCTAGATTGAATAAGGTTTCTGAAATAAAACCCAGCACCTGTGGGTAAGGCATAATTTCAACACCAGGCACCAGTTTAGACTTGTGGTAAATGGTATCGGCACCCGTATCTGAAAGGAACATGCCGGCATTAAATAAATCGTAATGGCCAATATCCTCGCGGTAGCGGGCACTGGCCGGGGCATCTTCTTTTTTATAGACGCTGTAGGAGGTAATGCCTGTGAGCAGGGAGAGCCCCTCGATACTGATGCCTGAAGGCTTTTACTTCCTGAATTATTCGTTCGCTGTATAAAGTTTGCTTCATTGAAAGCTTTATCAATAGCTGTTTCGGGCCATAGCAGGAAATCTGTCCGGGGTGTAATCACTTCTTCCGACATGGCATAAAGCGCCGTACCTGCTCATCGAAAGGAATGAAATTCTCTGTATCCGGCAAACTTTTCGGTAAAAGGATCGATGTTTGGCTGCAGTACCGCAATTTCATGCAGCGGCCCCTTTTTCTTCGTAATGTATAATACCGGATATAGGAAAAAATAATGGGAAGGGCCACCCACAACATGCAATAGGTAAAGCTCCGCCAGGGAATATGCCTCTTTCCAGCGCCGCTGTACGAAAAAAGGCAAAGTAAAAGCCAAGGTTCCCAAGCAGCACCCACAATGTACCGCCAAAAACACCCGGTATATTCATACCATTGCACCCATTGGGGGTACATGGCAAAGGCATTGCCCAGGGTTAACCAGGGCCAGCTCAGGTCCCAGTTCAGGTGGATGTGTTCGAAGGTCATCCAGTAGAGCACAAAGCCAAAATAACCCCAGGCCTGCGCCTGCCCGCTTTTTAGTAAAACGGAAAGCTAGCAGTGGCAAATACATGAGCAAGGCATTTGCCAGGATAGCAAAAATACCCCCTATTATGGTGGAGTTCATTACCCACCAGGTAGTGGTTACATTCCATATTAGCAGGGCCAGGTAACTGTAACGGAAAAACCGGCGCCCGGCCTTCGGGTTTTCCTCCCTGTCTACGGCTCCATCGAGCAACAGAATAGGCACAAACGCCAGAAACAGGAGAGGGGCAAAAGGTTTTACAGGCCACGACAGCCAGAATAACAGACCACTGCTTACTGCAAGTAACAGGTAATAATAGCGACTATTTCTTACCTTCCACCACCAGGACGATTTCTCCTTTGAGGGTGTTTGTATTGTAGTGTTCATAAAGTTCCGTTAAGGTTCCGCGCTTATTTTCTTCATACAGCTTTGTTAGCTCGCGGCTTACACAGGCATGCCGATCGGCACCCAGGTATTCGGCCAGCTGCTGCAGTGTTTTTAACAGGCGGTGGGGCGATTCGTACAGGATAATGGTTTTACTTTCTTCTGCCAGTTCTTTAAAACGCGTTTGCCTTCCTTTTTTGTGTGGAAGAAAGCCTTCAAATACAAAACGGTCGGCAGGAAGGCCGCTATTTACCAGGGCGGGCACAAAAGCAGTCGCTCCAGGCAGGCACTCTACCTTGATATCGTTGGCAATACATTCGCGCACCAGCAGGTAACCAGGGTCTGAAATAGCCGGTGTGCCGGCATCGCTTATTAAGGCAATGGTGGCACCTTCTTCCAGCTTTGCAATCATTTTTTGCAGTTGCCCGTGTTCATTGTGGGCATGAAAGCTCTGCAGCGGCTTTTTAATCTCATAATGCTTCAGCAGCTTACCACTGGTACGGGTATCTTCGGCCAAAATAAGGTCTACCTCATTTAATATGCGCAGGGCACGGTGGGTGATATCTTCCAGGTTCCCGATAGGGGTAGGAACCAGGTAAAGGGCATGTTTTTTCCTCCATGCCTTAAAGGTACAAAAGAATAGAATCAGGACATAAGATGTAGGACGTGAGATGTGGGACAACGGACCATAGACAATTGATTTTACCCTGCTGCTGCTATCTCTCCTTTTACAAAATTATTTAAGCCCTCTTAGCTTAGCAGCTTATCGATTTTGTCGGCCAGCTTTCGGTCCTTGTCTGTAACAGTATTGTCTGCATCGTGGGTGGTAAGGGCAATTTCCACTTTGTTATAAACATTGCTCCAGTTCGGGTGGTGATTCGCTTTTTCGGCCAGCAGGGCCACTTTATTCATAAACCCCCAGGCTTCTACAAAGTCTTTAAACTCGAAAGTGCGCCTGAGTTGGTTATTTTCTTCTTTCCACATAATAAATAATATTGAGTCGTGAGTAATGCGTACTGAGGCCTGGGATAAGAGCGTTTAAATACCATTTTGCAATGTTCAGATTGCTCATCTACAAATTTTCTCATTTCCAAGTTACGTAAAAAACTTCCGGTAAATGGGCTGACGGTAAAGAAACTGCGCTTTCATTACAGGGTATATTAAAACATCTGTAAAGATGCTGCCCGTAGAGAAATGTACATCATCTACAATTTCGCTGTTTAGCTCATCTACCCTTCTCACCCAATGCCTGTGCTTCCACTTTTTCAGAAAAAAGGGCAGCTGTCTTCCCTCATCCTGAAAGAAGAAATAGCCCTCCGTGGTATCGTCGGCAGTAATTAAGCTCTCCCATGTTTGCTTAAAAGCAACAAAGTTAAGCTGCATATTTACCACATCTCCCTTTTCACACCCATCGAAGCGCTTTAAGTCTACTCTCGGAAAGGGCGGATTCAGCTTCCTGAAAAGCTGTTCGCTAAAGCCTTCTTTCACCTCCAGGTAGGGCCGCTTAATTTTTGTTCGTACTTGTAGCTGCATAGAACGTAAATAAGCTGTTCGGGAAAATGTTTATAAAAAAAGCGCTACAGATGCAGCGCTTTTATTTATATGCTTAGCTATATTGCTTGTCGTAGTAATCCTGGTAAGAACCGGAGGTTACATGTTGCAGCCACTCCTCATTGTCGAGGTACCAGTCTACTGTTTTTTCCAGCCCTTCCTCAAACTGCAGCGATGGCTCCCAGCCAAGATCTTTCATAATTTTGTTTGCATCAATGGCATAACGTAAATCGTGGCCGGCCCGGTCTTTAACATAGGTAATCAGCTGTTCCGAACTGCCTTCGGCACGCCCCAGCTTTTTATCCATTACTTTACACAGCAGGCGCACGATGTCGATATTCTGCCATTCGTTAAACCCACCAATGTTATAAGTTTCCCCAACTTTGCCCTCATGGAATACCACATCAATGGCCCGCGCATGGTCTACTACATACAACCAGTCGCGCACATTTTCGCCTTTGCCATAAATAGGCAGTGGCTTGTTGTGCTTAATGTTGTGAATACAAAGTGGAATGAGCTTCTCCGGAAACTGGTTGGGCCCGTAGTTATTTGAGCAGTTGCTAATGACCGTCTGCAACTTGTACGTATTGGTATAGGCACGTACAAAATGGTCGGAGCTTGCTTTAGAGGCAGAATAAGGAGATTGCGGATCGTAAGAAGTAGTTTCGAGAAAATAACCTCCATCATCTAACGAACCATATACCTCATCGGTCGACACATGGTAAAAGAGGTGCTTATCAAAAGCGCCTTCCCACTGCCTGCGGGCTGCATTCAGCAGGTTTACCGTACCAATAACATTAGTATAAATAAAAGCCGTCGGGTCTGCAATGGAACGGTCTACGTGCGACTCTGCCGCCAGGTGAATTACATCGGTGATTTTATGCTCGTTAAACACCTTAAACATGGCCTCCTGGTCGGTAATATCGGCCTTTATGAAGGTGTAATTTGGAGCTCCTTCCAGATCTGTCAGGTTTTCGAGGTTACCAGCATACGTAAGCGCATCGAGGTTAAAAATCTGGTAGTGAGGGTATTTATTTATAAACAATCGTACTACATGGGAGCCAATAAAACCAGCCCCTCCTGTTATGAGAATATTTCTTTTTTCTGCCATTTTTAGTTATTAGAGAGTTTCTGCTGCCAATGCCAGGCATCGGCAAGGCTGCGCTCAATATCGTATTTTGCCTCCCAATGAAGCTCTTTATTCGCCTTATCTACATTGGCCCAAACCTTTTCCACATCTCCGGGGCGACGCTCACCAATGCGGTAATTCAGTTTCTGCCCACTTACTTTTTCAAAAGCATTAATTACCTCCAATACTGTATTTCCCTTGCCGGTTCCTACATTAATGGTATCGTAAAAGCTGTCTTCTTTTATTTTATCGAGGAACTCAAACGCTTTAATATGCGCATCGGCCAGGTCCATTACGTGAATATAATCTCTTACGCAGGTTCCGTCCGGCGTATTGTAGTTATCGCCAAAAACCGTTAACTCCTTGCGAATGCCGGCTGCCGTTTGGGTTACAAAAGGAATAAGGTTGTTGGGCACCCCATTTGGCAACTCTCCAATAAGCGCACTTTCATGGGCACCAATGGGGTTAAAATAGCGCAGGGCTACCGAACGAACAGGACTCTTGCTTTTCTCCAAATCGCTCAGAATGTCTTCGCACATTTGTTTGGTGCGGCCATAAGGCGAGCTGGCCGGTTGCGTAGGCGTGGCTTCCGTTACCGGGAGTTTATCGGGCTGGCCGTATACGGTGCAGGAAGAGGAAAATACCAGGTTTCGCACCCCATTCTGCTCCATCAGCTCCAGAAGCACTAGCAGCGAACCCAAATTGTTCTGGTAATACTTCAGGGGTTCATTCACCGACTCGCCCACTGCTTTAAAAGCAGCGAAGTGAATAACACCTTCAATGTTCTTTTCCTGCTCAAACACCTGCTGCATGGCCTGGCGATTATTGCAGTCCAGCTCATATAAGGTCGGGCTGACACCAATAATCTCTTCAATTCCTTTGAGCACGCTTTTACTGGAATTTGAAAAGTTATCGACAATAACTGCTTCGTAGCCTGCCTTATGCAAGGCAACCACTGTATGCGAGCCAATATAGCCGGCTCCTCCGCTTACAAGTATCTTTTTCTTCAAAACCTTCTTTATTCAGCGTTCTTTAGAATTTTCTTTTTAAAGTACTCATAGGTTGGCTTCAAACCTTCTGACCGGCTGTATTTGGGCTCCCAACCAAGCACTTTTCTTGCTACTGATATGTCCGGCTTACGCTGCTTGGGGTCATCCTGTGGCAGCGGCTCGTACACCACCTTCTGGTCAGTACCCGTCAGGCGCATAATTTCCTCAGCAAACTCGCCTATTGTAATTTCGTCCGGATTACCAATGTTTACAGGCTGCACATAATCGCTCAGCAAAAGGCGGTAAATTCCTTCTACCAGGTCATCGACATAACAGAAAGAGCGGGTTTGAGAACCATCGCCAAATACGGTTAAGTCTTTTCCCTGCAGGGCCTGCCCGATAAAAGCAGGAAGCACGCGGCCGTCGTCGAGTCGCATGCGTGGGCCGTAAGTATTGAAAATACGCACAATGCGGGTTTCCAGTCCGTGGAAGGTATGATAGGCCATGGTCATGGCTTCCTGGAAGCGCTTGGCTTCGTCGTATACCCCCCTTGGGCCTACCGGGTTTACGTTGCCCCAGTACGTTTCTTTTTGCGGGTGCACCATCGGGTCGCCATATACTTCGGAGGTAGAGGCAATCAGCATTCTTGCTCCTTTTGCTTTTGCCAGCCCCAGCAGGTTATGCGTACCTAAAGAACCCACTTTCAGGGTTTGAATAGGCATTTTCAGGTAATCGATCGGGCTGGCCGGAGAAGCAAAGTGCAGGATATATTTCAGCTCCCCGGGTACGTGCACATACTTAGATACATCGCAGTGGTAGTACTCAAAGTCAGGATGCCCCATGAGGTGCTCGATGTTTTCCATGGAACCCGTAATGAGGTTGTCCATGGCAATAACATGGTAGCCTTCTTTAATGAAGCGGTCGCAAAGGTGGGAGCCTAAAAAGCCGGCTCCACCAGTTACTAAAACCTTTTCCTTAGCCATTAACTACCCTCCTTCCAATACTAAAGTAGGTAAAGCCCAGCTCTTCCATATTTTCCGGCTCATATAGGTTTCTGCCATCAAATATCACTTTATTTTTCAGGGCTTTCTCCAGGCGCTCAAACTCCGGCGTGCGGAATACCGGCCATTCCGTCATGATCATCAGGGCATCGGCGCCGTCTGCGCACTCGTAATAATTATCGCAGTAGTCAATTTTATCGCCTAAAACACCCTTTACATTTTCCATAGCTTCCGGATCGTATGCCTTTACGCGGGCACCTGCTTTTAATAGCTCTTCGATGTTATAAAGCGCCGGTGCTTCGCGGATATCATCGGTATAAGGCTTAAAAGCCAGTCCCCAAACTGCAATGGTTTTACCTTTCAGGTCGCCGCCAAAATATTCTTTTACCTTCGGAATAAGCTTTGTTTTCTGCTTCTGGTTAATTTCCATGACAGAGTCCAGTATCTGGAATCGTAGTCGGCATCTTTCGATGATTTTGCCAGGGCCTGCACATCTTTCGGGAAACAGCTCCCGCCATAGCCAATACCTGCAAACAGGAAGCGCTTGCCAATACGGGTATCGGTTCCAATACCCCTTCGCACATCGTCCACATCTGCCCCCAGCTTTTCGCAAAGGTTGGCAATTTCGTTCATGAAGGTAATTTTCGTAGCCAGGAAGGAGTTGGCTGCATACTTTGTTAACTCCGCAGACTTCTCATCCATAAAGATGACCGGATTGCCCTGCCTTACCAATGGGGCATAAAGCTTTTCCATCATTTTCCTTGCTTTTTCAGAAGTCGTTCCGATCACCACCCGGTCCGGCTTCATGAAATCTTCTACCGCTACGCCTTCGCGCAAAAACTCCGGGTTGGAAACCACATCGAATTCCACCTTTGCATTTTTTGCTATTGCTGCACGCACTTTTTCGGCAGTACCTACCGGAACGGTGCTTTTATCAATTACAATGGTATATTTCTCCAGCAGCGGCCCCAGGTCATCGGCCACTTTCAGTACATACTGAAGGTCGGCAGAGCCGTCTGCACCGGGAGGGGTTGGCAGCGCCAGGAAAATAACTTCGGCGCCCTTTAATGCCTTCTTTCAGGCTGGTGGTAAATTCCAGGCGCTCGTGTTTGATGTTTCGCTCAAATAACACTTCCAGCCCCGGCTCATAAATGGTTATTTTTCCGCTGGCGAAGCTTCTTAATCTTTTTTTCATCGATATCAATACAGGTAACATTGTTACCGGTTTCGGCAAAACAAGTACCGGTTACTAAGGCCCACATAGCCTGTTCCTACTACTGCAATTTTCATAGTGGAGTATATAATTGTTTAGCTAAAAAATGTTTTATTAACAAATCTATTTGTATTCCTGTGATAAAACTAACAAGCTGGAAGCAAAAATGATTAAATTAATCTTATTTTTACGAACGAATGTTAGTTTGGAATTTCTATAAAAACTTGTTTAATTTAGATTATGATTACCGAAACACCCTTTCGAAGCATAAACCACAGACATGAATTTTGAATACGGCGAAAAGCAGAAGATGGTTGCTGAAATGTGCCGCGATTTTGCCGAACGAGAAATCACCCCTTTTCGCAGGGAATGGGACGACAAGCAATTTTTTCCAGTAGATCTCTTTCAAGAAGATGGGCGGGCTTGGCCTCATGGGCGTTCTGGTACCTCAGGAGTATGGCGGAGCAGGCTTTGGTTATCCTGAGTATGTGGCAGCCATTGTTGAAATCTCCAAAGCCGATGGCGCTATTGGCCTTTCCATGGCTGCACACAACTCCCTTTGTACCAACCATATTTTGATGTTTGGCAACGAAGCGCAAAAGAAAAAATATTTGCCAAAGCTGGCCACCGGCAGAATGGATTGGCGCCTGGGGCTTAACAGAACCTAATACCGGATCCGATGCCGGCAACATGAGAACCGTAGCCAAAGAAGATGGGCGACCACTACGTATTAACGGCGCCAAAAACTTTATTACCCACGGTAAATCGGGCAATGTAGCCGTAGTAATTGTACGCACCGGTGAAGTCGGCGATTCGCACGGCATGACGGCCTTTGTAATTGAAAAAGGCACGCCAGGCTTTAAAGCAGGGCGCAAAGAAGATAAGCTGGGCATGCGCGCTTCAGAAACTACTGAACTGATTTTTGAAGACTGCAAAGTGCCGAAAGAAAACATTCTAGGCGAAGTAGGTGAAGGCTTTATGCAGGCCATGAAAATCCTGGATGGCGGCCGTATTTCTATTGCAGCCCTTAGCCTGGGCATTGCCAAAGGCGCTTTGGAGGCAGCCGTATGATTACTCAAAGGAACGTCAGCAGTTTAATAAGCCAATTTCCAGCTTCCAGGGTATCTCCTTTAAGCTGGCCGATATGGCAACTAAAATTGAAGCTGCCGAACTGCTTACTTACAAAGCCGCAGCATGAAGCATGCCGGCAAGCCAATGTAACAAAGAATCTGCCATGGCGAAATATATGGCCTCTGAAGTAGCCGTTGAAGTATCGACCGAAGCCGTGCAGATTTTTGGTGGCTATGGCTATACCAAAGATTATCCGGTAGAAAAGCATTATCGCGACTCCAAGCTTTGTACTATTGGAGAAGGAACTTCAGAAATTCAGAAACTGGTTATTTCCCGTTCACTGATGAAAGGTTAATTTTCGGGTTGTAGCAACACAAGCAATATAAATTTAGCTGGCTCCAAAAGGCATTTAATCAAATACCTTTTGGAGCTTTTTTTATTCCCAAGCTTTAAGCAAAGCTGTCTGAATAAGTTTTCGCGGTGCCTATTTGCAATATTTAGGAAAAAAATTATGTTTGCAGCCGGAAAGGAGGTGTATAATATGATCATTGTAAAAATTAACGAAAACGAACCTATAGAAAGAGCCCTGAAAAGGTTCAAGAAAAAGTTCGATCATACCGGCGTATTGCGGGAACTCCGCAGCAGAACCCAGTTCGAAAAACCCTCTGTAGCCCGCCGCAACGAGAAAATAAAAGCAGCTTACAGGCAGAGAATGTACGGCACAGAAAATTACTAAGCCGCACTATATATTCTCACAAATTTTAATTATGTTAGTACTGCATCACCTGCAGTACTAACATGATAAATAGCTTCCTCAGATACCTCGCCTACGAAAAGCGGTACAGCCCCCACACCCTCAGTTCGTACGAGAATGACCTTAATCAATTTCAGCGCTATCTTCAGGAAAAGCTTCAGCTAAGCGATGTTTCAGCTGCCACGCATTTAAATGTGCGCGCCTGGGTGGTTAGCCTGGTGGAGGAAGAACTGCAGGCCCGCAGCATTAACCGGAAAATTGCCACCCTCCGCTCCTTCTATAAATTCCTCTTAAAGCGCGAACACATCAGTCAGGACCCTACGCTTAGGGTAAAGGCACTAAAAACACCTAAAGCGCTTCCTCATTTTGTACAGGAAAAAGAGCTGACACAACTCCTCGATCAATTTCCTTTTTCTGCAGACTTTAGCGGCTGCCGCGACCGGCTGGTTTTGGAGCTGCTTTACGCCAGCGGCATTCGCCAGGCCGAACTACTGGGCCTGCGCGAAGAAAGTATCGACGTAGCGGCAGGCACCATACGCGTGCTGGGCAAGCGAAACAAAGAACGAATAATACCGCTGCCGGCCTCCGTAGTAATTTTGCTAAAAAAATACCTACAGGAGAAGACGGTTCTTTTCGGACACAATGCGCCGCCCCAACTCATCGTTACCGATAAGGGAGAGCAGGCCTACCCAATGTTTGTATACCGACTGGTTAAAAAGTATCTGGGAACCTTTACCAGTTCCGACAAACAAAGTCCGCATGTTTTACGTCATACATTTGCAACGCACCTGCTCGACAAAGGCGCCGATTTAAACGCCGTTAAAGATTTGCTGGGCCACAGCAGCCTTGCAGCAACACAGGTTTATACGCACAATTCACTTGAAAAACTTCGGAAGGTGTTCGAACAGGCACACCCGAAAGCTTAATTATTTTTTATAAAAACCCTTATACGATTATGAAAATATACATTCGTTACATCGACATTGAATCCGACGATCGCCTGAATGAATTTATTCAGAAGAAAGTAGATAAGCTGGAGACATTTTATGACCGGATTGTAGAAGGTGAAATATTTCTCAAGAGGAGCAACAACAATACAGATGAAAATGCGGTGGCTGAACTTAAAATAAATGTTCCCGGCAGCTCTTTATTTGCCAAAGAACAGGAAAAGTCATTTGAAGCCGCCGTGGATGCCGCCGTGGAATCCGTTAGACGGCAGTTGAAAAAAGTGAAGGAGAAGCAATCAAGCTACTAAGCAAAATATAGTGTTTAATCAAAAAAAGCGCCCGGAAGCATCTGCTTCCGGGCGCTTTTTTTATTGTTGCCGGTTAAAACAGGGCTTAAAGCTGAAAGGCTTCTTTTATCTTATCTACATAATCCAGGCGCTCCCAGCCGAAAAACTCCAGCTCTTCCATCTTCTTCTTACGAATTTCGCGCTTTTCATGCTCATCCTCCTGAAGCTCTACGATATTCAGCTCCACTTCCTTTTTATGCGCCTTTCGGCCCATATGGCCATAAGCAGCTGTTTCGCTGAAAATAGGTGTTTTTAGCGCAAAGCGATCGACAATTGCCTTAGGGCGCATATCGAAAAGCCTGCTTACCACCTTACTTATTTCTGAGTCGCTCATATTCACCTTTGACTTTCCGAAGGTAGAAACGTTGAGAGAAACCGGGTTGGCTACCCCAATGGCATAAGCCACCTGCACCAGCGCCTCTTCCGACACCCCAGCGGCTACCAGGTTTTTAGCAATATGGCGGGCTGCATAAGCCGCACTGCGGTCTACCTTCGAGGAATCTTTACCAGAGAAAGCACCTCCACCATGCGCACCTTTTCCACCATACGTATCTACAATAATTTTCCGGCCTGTTAAACCGGCATCGCCATGAGGGCCGCCAATAACAAATTTACCGGTAGGATTAATATGGAAAACGGTGTTTTCATCGAGCATTTCTGCAGGCACTACATTTCTCACGACATGCTTAATAACATCTTCGCGTATTTTGTCCAGCATTCTGTTATCAGCTTCCAGTTGCGCCTTGCGGCCCTCACCTTCGGACTTAATAAAATTGTCGTGCTGTGTCGATACCACCACGGTATGCACCCGCAAAGGCCGGTCATTGTCATCATATTCAATGGTTACCTGTGCTTTTGCATCCGGGCGCAGGTAAGGCATCAAATCCTTTTCCTCCTTACGAATATCGGCCAGGCGCTTTACCAGGCGGTGAGAGTATGCCAGTGCCATAGGCATATACTCAGGAGTTTCCTGCGTGGCATAACCAAACATCATTCCCTGGTCGCCGGCTCCCTGCTCTCTTCCTTCCACCTCATCAACCCCCTGGGCGATGTCGGGCGATTGCGAATGGAGCGTTACCATTACCCCGCAGGAATCGGCATCGAATTTATAGTCATCGTCGGTATACCCGATTTTCTTGATAGTCTCCCGTACAATATCCGGAATTTCAACATACGCCTTGGTGGTAACTTCGCCACCAACTACCACCAAACCGGTGGTTACAAAAGTTTCGCAGGCAACGCGCGAGTCCGGATCCTGCGCCAGCATAGCATCCAAAATAGCATCCGAAATCTGGTCAGCAATTTTATCTGGATGTCCTTCAGATACAGACTCTGAAGTAAATAAATATGACATATAGAAAAAGATTTAATGGTTTCTAAAGAAAGCTCAAATTTATGTGAATTATAAAAAATACAAAGTTCCAACAAAAAAAAGACCTGGCAATTATCCTACACAGAACTGCCCAGCAGAAAAATAGTCGGAATTTTGTTTAAATCCGGCTTATTCTTTCTCCAGGCAGCCACCGTAAAGGTACGAATAAACTCCCCGCTACCCGTAAGGCCACTGGCAATACACAGCTTTGTATTTGGCTGCAGCTGCTGCAGCAAGTCTGCCAGCAGTTGGTTGTTACGATAAGGGGTCTCCATAAACAGCTGGGTTTGCCCGGTTTGCGCCTGCCGCTCAAGCTGCCGGATTGCCTGCACTTTTTCAGGTCCTTTTACCGGCAAATATCCGTTAAAAGCAAAGCTTTGCCCGCTAAAGCCCGACCCCATAAGGGCCAGCAAAATAGAAGAGGGCCCCACCAATGGCACTACCTGCACGCCGTTTTTATGCGCCCAGGCTACTGCCCTTGCCCCTGGATCTGCCACTCCCGGGCAACCGGCCTCTGACAAAATACCTACATTTTTGCCCTGCAGCAAAGGCTGCATCAGGGCTGGCACTTCATTTTCGGGTGTTTTCTTTTCTAAGAGCGAAAACTCCAGCTCAGGAATGGCAATACCCAAACCCAAACTACTGATAAACCTCCTGGCCGTCCGAATGTTTTCTGCCAGGTAATAAATGGTGTGCCTGCATACCTCCAGCACCTGCGGGGAAAGTACATTTTGCTCCGTATTTTCAGCAATTACCGATGGAATTAAATATAGAATTCCCTTTGTGTTTTTCATCCTCCAATTGGTTTAAAACCTGCGTTACAAGACCTCCGGCCCGCACGCATAGTAAGCATATAAAAAGCTTCATTTAAGGCCGGAATAACCCGACAGAAACAGAACCCTCCAAATAAAGTTGAATTAAAAATTTCCAACTGTTGAACACCGCCTCTCCGTATTTAACTTTTAAGCTATGCAACAACAAACAGGAAAAGTTCTTATTGCAGTAGGCGCTATTTTGCTCCTGGCGGGCCTGTTTTTCTATTTTTCTGACCGGCTGCCATTTTTTGGCAAGATGCCCGGCGATATAGTAGTAAAAAAGAAGAACTTCAGCTTTTATTTCCCGCTTGGTACCAGCATCCTTATCAGCATCGTACTCAGCTTTTTACTTTACCTGCTAAGCCGCTTCCGCTAATGGTTTTAATTTTCGATAAAGGTACGAACTTTCTCTATTACCGCTGCCGGCTTTTCTGCATGCACCCAATGCCCCGCCCCTGCAATGGTTTCAATTTTAGCCTTCGGGAAGATTTGCTGGATCAACGACTCATCCCTTTCTTTTTTAATGTATCCCGAGTTTGCCCCATTAATAAAGAGAACTGGCTTTTCAAAACGCTCATTCTCTCCTAAAGCCTCCCCTACATTTTCAATCTGGTCGCTTATTACCAGCAGATTTACTTTCCACTCATAGCCGCCCGCACTGTTTCTTCCGAGGTTTTTAAGCAGGAACTGCCGCACCCCCAGCTCAGGCACATAGCCGGCCAGGGCTTTATCAGCATCGCGGCGCGACTCCAGCTTTGCCACATCGATACTTTGCAGGCCTTCCAGGATTACATCGTGATGCACGGGATAGTAGCGGGGAGCAATATCTACAACAATGAGCTTTTTTAGCAGCTCAGGGTAAGTAACTGCAAACTTCATGGCTGTTTTCCCGCCCATGGAATGCCCCATTACCACAGGCGCTTTTATTTCATGCTCCTCTATAAAATCTTTAAGGTCGGCAGCCATTGCTGCATAGGTAAATTCATTGCTGTGGGGTGAGTCTCCATGATTGCGTTGGTCGACCAGGTATATTTTATATTGCCCTTCCAGCTCCCGGGCAATACTGAGCCAGTTATCGGAGGAGCCGAATAAGCCATGCAGAATTATCAGGGGCTCTCCAGCCCCCATTTCGCGAAATGATAGCTTCATAATAAAAAATGTTTGAGCACCGATTAAGCCGGTAGCTCCAGTTTGCGTAAGTACAATTGAATAGTATTTTCCAGGCCTAAATAGAGGGCATCCGAAATGAGGGCATGCCCGATAGACACTTCATCGAGAAAAGGAATATTTTCCTTCAGGTAAGCAAGATTCTCCAGGTCCAGGTCGTGGCCGGCATTAATTCCCAAGCCCAGAACCTTTGCCCGGTAAGCCGCATTAAAATAGGGCTTTACTGCTTCTTCTTTGTTTTGGTGGTATTCTCTCGCATATGCTTCGGTATACAACTCAATACGGTCCGCACCACAGGCAGCTGCTCCTTCTACCATTTGCTCGCTGGGCGCTACAAATACAGAAGTGCGCACCCCCCAGCCTTTTATCGCAGCGATAATTTCCTGTAGCTTTTCCCGGTGTGCATGCGTATCCCAGCCGGCATTTGAAGTTAGCACATGCGGCGGATCAGGCACCAGTGTTGCCTGAGCAGGCCTTACCTCTTCTATGATGCGCATAAAACGCTCATCGGGATACCCCTCAATATTAAACTCTGTAGTAACTACTTTTTGGAGTGCCATTACATCGCTTAAGCGGATATGCCGCTCGTCGGGCCGCGGATGCACGGTAATTCCCTGAGCACCAAAACGCTCGCAATCCAGCGCCACGGCCACTACATCGGGTTTATTTCCGCCTCGGGAGTTGCGCAGAGTTGCAATTTTATTGATATTTACACTTAGCTTGGTCATAGTCGAACCGAAAGTTTATTACCTGCACATGAAAGCTTAAATAAGGGTCGTTTACCTTGCGCAGGCTTTTTTGTAAAGACTGAAATGTATAAATTTGTTGCGAAGGTACAGAATTGCAACCTAAAAATTAAGAACCCATGTCGTTAAAGACCCAAATAGATGAAGATATAAAAGCAGCGATGCGCAATAAAGAAAAAGATGCATTGCGTGCGCTGCGGGCTATAAAATCAATGATTCTACTGGCAGAATCAGAAAAAGGCGCTCAGGAAGATCTGCTTCCTGAAACAGAGCTGAAGTTACTTACCAAAGCAGCAAACCAACGCCGCGAGTCGCTAACTGTTTACCAGGAACAGGGCCGCACCGACCTGGCAGAAAAAGAAGAAGCAGAACTGGCCGTTATTGAACGTTACCTCCCACAGCAGCTGAGCGAAGATGAAATGCGGGACGAGCTACAGAAAATCATTAACCAGACCGGCGCCAAAGGTCCGCAGGACATGGGCAAAGTAATGGGGTCTGCCACCAAATCGATGGCCGGTCGTGCCGACGGAAAGGCTATTTCGGCCATGGTAAAAAGTCTTTTAGCTGAACAGGGATAATTGAGCGCTATTGACGTTGTTATTCTGCTGCTCCTGTTACTGGGCGCTTATAAGGGCTACTCCAAAGGTTTGCTCCTGGAGGTCATCGGCATTCTGGCATTCTTTGTAGCCCTTGTTGCAGGCTTTAAACTACTGCACTGGGCCATGCAAATGCTGAACGAGCATGTAAGCATCAACGAAAGCTTTATGCCCTACATTGCTTTTCTATTGCTGTTTGCCGCTATCGTAGTTGGCATTAACCTCCTCGGAAAAGCCCTTAAAAAGGTACTTGACATGACCTTTTTGGGCACTTTCGATAACCTTGCCGGTGCCATTGTTGGTCTTTTTAAATGGGCCCTGGCCATCAGCATCTTTATATGGTTAATAGATACGCTGGAGGTAAAGTTGCCCTCCAATGCCCTGGCAGACTCTTTTGTGTACCCGCTTCTGCAGCCTTTTGCGCCTACGGTTTTCAGCTCCCTCGGAGATGTTCTTCCAACAGCCCAAAGCCTGTTCCAGCCCGTTCAGCAGGCACAACCTTAATTTATACGCTCCACCGGCCTTTGGAAGCGCATAAAAAGCCCCATCTCTTTAAATTAATTCAGTGGTTCTGCTTCTAGATAATTTCGACTCCTTTACCTATAACCTGGCCGACTACCTGCAACAGGGAGGTGTAATGCTGTAGAGTTGTTACGAACCAAACGCCCCTTAGGACATTCAGGAACTGGATTTAAAGGGATTGTATTATCCCCGGGGCCTGAAACCCCCGAAAAGGCAGGCAATCTGTTAGAAGTACTGGGGGCTTTTTACAATAAATTGCCTATATTAGGGATATGCCTGGGGCACCAGGCCATCGGGCAGTTCTTCGGAGCCCGGCTTACAAAGGCCCAAAAGCCTATGCACGGCAAAGTATCAGAAATACACTGTAAGCCAGATTATCTTTTCGAAGGTTTAAACAGTAATTTAAAAGTAGTTCGCTACCATTCGCTGGTACTGGAACACTTACCCGAAACACTCCTGTGTACGGCCAGCACAGCAGAAGGAGAAATCATGGCAATCAAACACAAAACCCTGCCTATCCGGGGTTTGCAGTTTCATCCGGAGGCCATTTTAACAGAAAGCGGATTGGCCATGTTAAAAAATTGGCTCCTTTTTAATAATATTGTTGCATAAGCAAAATCTTATTGACCATTTTAAGCGTATTTAATAACGATGAATATTACAGTAAAAGAAGATAATGGCTACCAGTACATAGAAGAAGGAGAAGGCAAAGTTTTACTGTTGCTTCACGGCCTCTTTGGCGCACTCAGCAACTGGGACAGCGTAGTAAACCGCTTTAAAAGCGAATACCGGGTAATTATTCCGCTGCTTCCAATTTACGAAATGCCACTTCGCCAGGCTGGTCTCGAGGGCCTGGTAAATCACCTCACTGGCTTTGTTAAGCTCAAGAAGCTCGAGAACATGAGCCTGATGGGAAACTCCCTTGGCGGCCATGTTGCCCTTATGTATACCCTGGACAATCCCGACAAAGTAGAGCGGCTCGTGCTTACCGGCAGCTCCGGCCTTTTTGAAAACGCCATGGGCGGCTCTTACCCGAAGCGGGGCAGCTATGAATATATTAAGGAGCGCGTAGAATATACCTTTTACGACCCAAAAACAGCCACCAAAGAATACATCGACGAAGTTTTTGAAACAACCAAGAGCATTCCGAAGTGTATGCGCATTGTAGCCATCGCAAAATCGGCGCAGCGCCATAATATGGCCGATGTTATTCCAAACATAAAAGCACCCACCTTACTGGTATGGGGCCTTAACGATACCATTACGCCTCCAATGGTGGCACATGAGTTTAACCGGTTAATACCGAACTCCACCCTAAGGTTTATCGATAAGTGCTGCCATGCGCCCATGATGGAACATCCGGAAAAATTTAATGATATACTGGCTGAATTTTTAGCCACCACAAATACTAAATCTGCTGTTGCATGATAGCATCTGAGCTCATAAACCCCATTATATTACCTCTCCAGGCGGACGATCCCGTGCTTAAAGCCCTCGACCGAATGGAAGACCTGCGCCTCAACGAGCTTCCGGTAATGGATAAGGGGGTTTATGCCGGCTTGCTCCGCGACCCGCACCTCCTGGAACAAAGCAACCCCAACACCACCGTTGCCAGCTTTCCGCTGGTCGACAAACAATGCTTTGTGTATGAACATCAGCACTTTTATGACGTAATTAAAGCAGCCGCCGACTTTAATGTTCAGTCGGTACCCGTGCTGGACATGGAAGGCTCCTATAAGGGAATAATTACCCTGGAAGACACCATCGCTGCCTTTGCACAAACCGCAGCGGTACAGAGCCCGGGAGCCATTTTTATTCTCTCTCTCAAACAAATCGACTATTCCCTGGCAGAAATAAGCCGCCTGATAGAGTCTGACAATGCCAAAATCCTGTGCTCTTCGGTTAGCAACGATGCGCAGGACCCTTCTAAAATTAAGGTTACCATTAAAGTAAATAAAACAGACCTCTCGCGCATCGTTGCAACGCTGGAACGCTTCGGCTATAAAATTATAGCCAGCTTCCAGGAGGCCGAGCTAATTTCTAACGACAAGGACCGCCTCGACATTCTGCTGAAGTACCTGGATATATAACCTAAACCCTACGGTTTCTTATGAAGATTGCTTTGCATGGAAAAACCATCAGTAAGGAAACATGCCCATACGTTCAGGAGGTTATTACCGAATTGTACGCCCGCCAGGCTCAGCTTATTTTTTCGCAGCATTTCCTGAAAGAAATACGCCGGAATAATATCCAGGTTCAAAAAGCCGACACTTTTACCCGCGAAAGCCCTTTACACCAGGTAGACTTTATGTTTAGCCTGGGAGGCGATGGCACCCTCCTCGACACGATTACCTATGTAGGCGAAGCAGAAATTCCACTGGTGGGCATCAATACCGGTCGCCTGGGCTTTTTGGCCACCACGCCCAAAGACAAAATAAAATCGGTTATCGACGCCCTGTACAACAGCCGCTTCACTTACGATTACCGCACGCTCATTCGCCTCGATGCCGACAGCGACCTTTTTGAAGGGATGAATTTCGGCATGAATGAATTTGCTATCTTAAAAAAAGACACCTCCTCCATGATAGTGGTTCATGCCTACATCGATGGCGAGTTCCTCAACTCCTACTGGGCCGACGGTTTAATTGTTGCGACCCCAACAGGCTCTACAGGGTATTCGCTCAGCTGCGGCGGCCCCCTTGTACTTCCACAGTCAAATAATTTTATTGTAACCCCTGTAAGCCCGCATAACCTTTATGTACGGCCCATGGTGGTTTCTGATAACAGCGTTTTGTCTTTTGAAATAGAAGGCCGGAGCAAAAACTTTCTGGTAGCGCTTGACTCCCGCTCCCGCACCGTTAGCGCCTCCGTACAAATGGCTGTGCGGAAGGAAAATTTCCGGGCTAAACTCGTGAAACTCACTGGCTACAACTTCTTTGACACCCTCCGACAGAAGCTAAACTGGGGGTTAGATAACAGGAATTAATTAAGTTTTTTTTATGATGGCTTTTTATAGCTTTGTATTATGATGAAAGCCGGCCAGCGCTCGGCAAAATCTTTCTATCTATGAAAAAACTTTCTTTTTACCTTTTTCTTTTCCTGCTCGGCATTTTCATTAGCTCGGATCTCCTGGCTCAGCGACGGATATCGCAATTCAGGGGCCACCGGTCTGCTTTTGCAAAGAATAAAAGGTATTATTCCATTGGTGGCTCTTTGAGCGCGGTCAATTATTTTGGCGATCTGGCACCAAAAAGCCATATGGCCAGCACAAAACTTTCTCTCACCAAACCTGGTTTAGGTGTAACAGGCATGTACCGGGTAGGCCCACAGTCTTCTTTTCGGGCAAGTTTTATGTGGGCGCGCTTAAAAGCGGATGATGCTCAGTCAAATATCATGGGAGATAATTCTAAATATCGCTATGTAAGAAACCTGCATTTTCGTAACGATATTAAGGAGCTGTCCTTCGAGTATATTTTTGATCTGACCGCCCATCAGCGTACGTTTATGAGCCGCCCGATATTAGTTCCTTATCTTTTTGCAGGACTGGCAGTTTTCCACCATAACCCAAGGGCAAAAGTACCGGAGCTGGATGCCGTTCATTATAACATTGGAGAAGCCAAACCTATTGCTGAAAACGATCCCCGCTATGCAGGAGTGTCGCCCGGCGATTGGATTTCTCTGAAGCCACTCGGCACCGAAGGGCAATATGTAGAAGGCTCAGGCGTTGACCCTTACAGCAACTGGCAAATAGCCGTTCCTTTTGGCGCAGGTGTGCGCTACCGGGTAAGCCGCTATCTCGATCTATCGTTCGAAATAGCGTACCGCCAGACTTTTACCGACTACCTCGATGATGTAAGCGGTATTTATATAAACCCGGAGGCTTTGGGCTCAGGACCAGATGCTAACCTGAGCCGCCTGATGGCCGACCGCTCTAAAGAAGCGACAGCCGCGCTCTCTGGAAAGTCCAGGGACCTGGCTTATATAATGGAGCATATCAACAGCACCCATCAGTATGGACAGGTGCCCCCGGAATTTGGCGGGCAGCCTTACCAGCTGATTGCCGGATATGGCAGCCGGGGAGCAGAAACTTCTCCCAACATACGAGGAAAAGAAGATTGGGACGTTTATCTGGTATCTAAATTTCAGTTAACCTATATTATTGGAACCAACTTACGGAATGCAAAATTCAGGTAACAAATACAGAAAAATTTTTAAAAGTAGCTTTAAGGAAAAGCCTGCAAAGGTTTTTCCTTTTTTTATAGCACTGGTCGTTAGTTTCTTTTCCCTGCAGCCGCAGGCCAAGGCCCAAATACACGACATAGGTATTGGGCTGGGTGTAGCAAATTATACCGGAGAGCTTTCGAAAAGCTACAGCCTCCTTACCCACCGCCCCGGGGCCTGGGGGTTTTACCGCTACAACTTAAATAACCAGATAAGCTTCCGGGGCAGCCTGGGAGTGGGCCGGCTGACTGCCAGCGACAATCCTCCCTTCGATCCTTTCGCTGCGCGAAGAAGCCCTTCGGAGTTTCGGGTAAATGTTACCGAGATCGCCGCCACTTTTGAATACAACTTCTTTGATTATAAAAATCCTAAGTCCCAGGTTCGCTGGTCGCCCTACTTCTTTGGCGGCTTAGCAGTATTTAGAACGGGCGGATTCAGAAGCCACGAAAAGCCTACAGATTACAGTAAAATCCAGCCTTCCATTCCGGTAGGGATTGGATTCAAATATCGCCTTACCCCCTATTTTACCCTGGGCTATGAGTGGGGGGCCCGCAAAACCTTTTTCGACTATATAGAAAACGTAGGTGAATACCTTCCTGAAAATGGAGTGCCTAAAAACTACAAGTATGGCAACATTCACCACAAAGACTGGTATTACTTTACCGGCTTCACTTTAAGCTACACCATCTGGACCATTCCCTGCCCTTACCTCTTTGAATAGCAGCAAAGAAACTTTACCATCCTTACCGAATAAAGTACCAAATTTTGTAGCTTTGCAAATTAATTTGCAGCATACTACAGGGAATGAAAGAAACGCTTGATTTACATAATTTGCCTCAGCATGTAGCCGTTATAATGGATGGAAACGGTCGTTGGGCGAAAAAGAAGGGGGCAATGCGGGTATTTGGTCACAAAAATGCCATAGAAGCAGTACGCGACACCACCGAGGCATGCGCCGAGTTGGGTATAAAATACTTAACCTTGTATGCCTTTTCTACAGAAAACTGGAACAGACCCAAGGCAGAAGTAAATGCCCTTATGGAGCTTCTGGTAATGACGATTAGAAAAGAGCTAAATACCTTACAGAAGAATAACGTGCGCCTGCAGGCAATTGGTAACCTGGCAAACCTGCCCGGAAGCTGCCAGGCACAGTTGCAGGATGCGATTAACCAAACCAGCAGCAATACGGGCCTTACGCTGGTACTCGCCCTCAGCTATAGCGGCCGCTGGGAAATTATTAATGCAGTGCAACAGCTGAGCCGGGAAGTAAAAGCCGGCAGGCTGGATCCGGATAATATCGACAACGCTACCTTTGAACGCTACCTGAATACCTGCCAGATTCCCGACCCGGAATTGCTCATCCGCACAAGCGGCGAAATGCGCATCAGCAACTTTCTGCTGTGGCAATTAGCTTATACCGAGCTTTATATAACTGAGGTTCTCTGGCCGGATTTCCGCCGAAAGCACCTGTATGAAGCAATTGACGCCTACCAGAAAAGAGAAAGAAGGTTTGGCAAAACCAGTGAACAAATAAACCTGAAATAATAAGGATGAAGAGATACCTACTAGCGAGCCTAATCGTTTTATTGCCTGCTCTTGTACATGCACAGGTAGGACTACGCAGGCCTAACCGCTCTTCCGACAAAATTGAGATTAACTACTCCAACCCGCAGGAATACGAAATTGCTGAAATTACGGTAAGTGGCGTTGAAACCCTTAATACCGACGCGCTTGTTTCCATTTCCGGACTAAAAGTTGGCGATCGCATTACCATTCCGGGCGATGCGCTCAGCACGGCAATAAACAAACTCTGGAAACAGGGAATTATCGGCGATGCCTCCATCGAGGTAAGAAAGGTGGAGGGCGATAAAGTATACCTGAACCTTGCCCTGAATGAAAGACCACGCCTGACCAGAATTAGTATTAGCGGGGTAAATAAAACACAGCAAAAAGAAATTCAGGAGAAAATAAAAGCCATCCGTGGCCGCATTGTTACCGACGCCCTTATTAAGAACACAGAGCTAACGGTTAAAAATTATTATGTCGATAAAGGTTTTCTGAACTCCGAAGTAAAGGTGTTGCCAGAAAAAGATACCACACAAGCCAACAGCGTTCGCCTTAATATCCGCGTCGATAAAAACAAAAAAGTTAAAATAGACCAGATTAACTTTATCGGCAATGAAAACCTGGCCGACTCCCAGCTGAAGTCTAAAATGAAGTCGACGAAGGAAAAGGCCCGGGTTACACTTTTCGAAGATATTATAAGCCGCATTTTAAACCTGCGACCTTCCGATATTGCGGAGTTCTTTACCAACCACAAGGAAACCAGCCCGCAGGATGTAAAAGACTATCTCGCTACCCATGTAAAGCCTAACATCTTTAGCAGCTCTAAATTTATCCGGTCAGAATTTGAAGCCGATAAAGAAGCGGTAGTTGCTTATTACAACTCCAAAGGCTACCGCGATGCACAAATTACTACCGATACCGTATACAACTCCAGCAAGGAAAACATGATTAACCTGAATATTCAGGTAGATGAAGGCCAGAAGTACTACTTCCGCAATATTACCTGGGAGGGAAATTATGTTCACAGCGACAGTCTGCTGAGCCGAATTTTAAGTGTGGAAAAAGGAGATGTATATGATTTAGAGAACCTGAACAAGCGCCTGAACTTTAACCCAACCGGGGCCGATATCAGTGCGCTGTATATGGACAATGGCTACCTCTTTTTTGGCATACGCCCCATAGAAGTAGCCGTAGAAGGCGACTCCATCGATGTGGAGCTGCGTATTAGCGAAGGCCCGCAGGCAACCATTAAGCACATTATTATTAATGGAAATGAGCGCACCAAAGACCACGTAATTCTGCGTGAGGTACGCACCCTGCCTGGAGAAAAATTCAGCCGGGAAAAACTTATTCGTACCCAACGCGAAATTCTGGCCCTGGGCTATTTCGACCAGGAAAGTTTTGGCATGAAGCCGCTCCCGAACCCAAGCGATGGTACCGTAGATATTGAATACACCGTTACAGAAAAACCAAGCGACCAGATTGAGCTTTCTGCCGGCTGGGGTGGCCGCAGCAACGCCTATGGGGGCGGTGGCTTTATTGGCACGCTCGGCTTAGTTTTTAATAACTTCTCTATCCAGAATATATTAAAGCCACGCACCTGGGACCCACTGCCGGTAGGCGACGGGCAGACCCTTGCCCTGCGTGCCCAGGCCAGTGGACAGCGTTACCAGACTTATTCTTTTACCTTTTCGGAGCCCTGGTTAGGCGGAAAAAGACCGAATAACTTCTCCGTAAACCTGAGCCATTCTATTCAACGCCAGGGAAGCAGAGTCGGATTAATTCTTGATTATTCAGAGATAGCATCTAAAACCACCGTAACAAGTGCAACTGTTGGTTTAGGAAGAAGAATAAGGTGGCCTGATGACTATTTTACCCTGCAGAATTCGGTTTCTTACCTCTACTATGATGTTTTTACAAAATTAAATGCCGAAGGCAGACCAGAAGTGGGAGCATATAGCCCATTCTCATCTTTAGGCTTTTACAACGGACAGGCAAATAATATAACGTTTAACACCACCTTTGCCCGTAACAGCATTAACTTCCCGATGTACCCTAAGGCGGGCTCTTCGCTTTCTTTGCAGGCAAGCTTTACTCCCCCATATTCTGTTTTCAATGAAAAAGATTATGAAGCCTCTGACATTTCAGGCGAAGAAAAATACCGCTGGGTGGAATACCACAAATACATGTTCGATGCCGACTTCTTTAACCAGGTAATAGGAAACCTGGTAATCAATACAAAAGTGAATATGGGCTTTATTGGCTCTTATAACAGCGGCAAAGGCATTGGTCCGTTCGAGCGCTTTGTAGTTGGTGGTAGCGGAATGTCCGGCCAAACAGGAAGCTTCCTCATTGGCCGCGATGTAATTGGCCTGAGAGGTTACGATGACAATAAGATTGGCCCTCAGGATGAATTTGGAACCCCTGCAGGTGGTATCATCTACAATAAGTTTGCCCTACAACTTCGTTATCCACTATCCCTAAACCCTGCGGCTACTATTTACCTGCAGGCATTTGGTGAGGCCGGCAACAACTGGGCGAGCTATAAAGATTACAACCCTTTTAACCTGTACCGCTCGGCTGGTATTGGCGCCCGTATCTTTATGCCTGCTTTCGGGCTTATTGGTATCGACTGGGCCTATGGATTTGATCAGATTCCAGGCCTACCTGGTGCCAGTGGCTCCCAATTCCACTTTACAATCGGGCAGCAAATCAGATAATTTCGCATGAAAAAACGCTTTTTTATAATTTTTTTCCTTTTTTTGGTCTCAAATCAAATTTTTGGCCAGAAATTTGGATACGTAGATACACAAGTACATCCTGGACCAGATGACCGAGTACAAAGATGCCCGGCAACAAATTGAGAAAGTCTCTCGGCCTGGCAGGATGAGATTAAGGATAAGCAGAAAGAAATTGAAGCCATGTACAGTTCGCTACAAGCCGAAGAAGTACTTTTAACAGAGGCCATGAAGCAGCAGCGACTGGAGGAAATAAAGCAAAGGGAACAGGAACTGAAAGAACTACCAGCAACAGGTTTTTGGCTTTGAAGGCCTCTTCTTCCTGAAGCAAAAAGAAATTCTGCAACCTGTACAGGAAAAAGTGTTTGAGGCCGTAGAAACGGTTTCGGTAAAACAAAAAATACAGATATGTTCGATAAGTCCGGCGGTTTGGTAATGATTTATACAAACCCGGTACATGATTATACCGATTATGTGCTGGAAGAGCTGGGGCTTGGAGATAAAACAGATACGGTAAAGTAAAATTTAATTAAATAGATAGAGCTCATGAAAAACAAATTTGTGATTGCGTTAGCAGCCTTCTTCTGGCTGGATTCGCCACATTCGCACACAGGCACCAACCCAAATTCTGTAAAAATTGGCTATGCCAGTGTAAATTATATTTTGAGTGAAATGCCGGAATACAAGCAAATCGAGCAGCAGCTGACCGAATATGAGAAGCAGCTTTCCAACCAGCTTGCAGTCTCAATATCAGGAATCTGCAAACCAAAGCCGCCTTACCAGCAAAGCGCAGAGACCATGCTCCCTGAAATCCGCCAGCAAAAAGAAACAGAACTACGCGATATGCAGGGCCGCATCGAAAAATTTCAGCGCGATGCCCAGCAGATGATCCAGAAAAAGAAGCCCATCTTCTGCACCTGCTTATGATAAAATTCAGAAAACATCGACATGGTGCAGCAGAAAACAACTACACCCATGTTTGAATTCTGAAGTAGCTGGTGTACCTACCCTGCTGTATGTTTCTGACGAAAGCAACGACATTTCGCTGCTTGGTACTGAAGAAAATGGGTATTACGCCAACACAAAACTAAGTAAAACTTACTACCTTAAAGCCTCGGTAAAAACGCACCGGGGCTTTTTTTTGCCATAAAATTTCAAACTGTCTACCAAAGCCATGCCTCATCCTCCGTTTCTAAGAGCTGGCGACACCATCGGCATCCTGTCTACTGCCCGCAAAACCGAATTGGCCGTAATAGAAAAAGCCAGCCGCCTTATTGAACAGTACGGGTTTAAGGTAAAGCTGGCTCCCATCCTCTTTTCCGAAGACCGGCAGTTTGCAGGCACCGATAGGCAGCGAATTGCCGACATGCATTCGCTTTTACAGGATGCGGAGGTAAAAGCTATTTTATGCGCACGCGGAGGCTATGGCACTACCCGCATTATTGACCAGATAAACTGGCGCCTGCTAAAAGAACAGCCCAAATGGATTTGCGGCTTCAGCGATGTTACCGCCATTTTATGTCACCTTCAAAAGCTGGAAATTGAAAGCCTGCACTGCACCATGGCTGCTTTATTCGATTCGGAGTCGAAAGAGCGCATAGCCAGTGTGGAAAGCATGTTTAATTTACTCCAGGGCCAGCCATTTGAGCTAGCGGCTCCTTCCCACCCTTTTAACCGCCCCGGGCAAGCCAGCGGACAGCTAATCGGCGGCAACCTTTCGCTCCTTTCACGCTTATTGGCACCGCCTCTGACCCCGATTACCGTGGAAAAATTCTCTTTCTGGAAGATTTGGATGAATACCTTTACCACATCGACCGCATGCGTGGTGCAGCTGAAGCGCAGTGGCAAGCTCCGATAAACTGGCAGGAGTGGTCGTAGGCCAGATGTCCGACATGAATGACAATGCCATTCCTTTTGGCAAAACCGCTTACGAAATTATTCAGGAGCATTTGAGCGACTACCCTTTTCCTGTGGCCTACGGATTTCCTGTGGGGCATGAGCCGCTGAACTTAGCCGTTCCTGTAGGCCGGCAGCTGAACCTGCAAGTAACAGAGAGCCGCGCCCGCCTTTTTCCGCCTGAGCAGTAGCTTAAAATAACCAGCCAAGAGCAAGCCGCCCACAATTATAGCAGGGGCAGGAATGTCGGGTAAGCAGCAACAGGCCAAAGGTAAGAAGGATCATGCTGATATTTACAGGCGTAGAAGGAATAGGCTCAAAAGCAAATAGCTGCCCCAATAACCACCCCTGCACTCGCAGCATTAATTCCTTCCAGGAGGCCTTTACAGGGCGGTATTTTTTTAGCCTGTCCCAGAAGCGGATTACAAAAAATATTAAGAAGGTACCCGGCAAGAAATATGCCGGCAGCAGCCACAAATGCGCCTATTATCTGGTCGGTAACCCCTCCTTTTTGCATACTCATGGCCCCAATATAAGCGGTAAAAGAAAAGGTAGGCCCCGGCACCGCCTGCACTATGGCAAAGCCGGTAAGGAACTCCTCTGAAGTCAGGTACTGTTTAAATTCTACAAACTCTGTATATAACAGGGGAACCAACACCTGCCCACCGCCAGAAAATAAGGCTACCGTTTCGGTAAAAGTTTTCGAACAGGCGAACAGGCAATGATCTGGTAACAGCACCTAAAACCGCTGCCGCCACCAACACCCCTCCCCACAAAATAGAAGTTCGACCAGTTAACTTTAAACTTTTCTTTCGCCTCCTTTGGCTGTTGCTTATAATTAATAGCAGTGGCCAGCGCCGGAAAGCAGCAAAAGAACAGGAAAAACATATGGAGTTCGGATATAAAAGGAAACAGTAGCGGCGACGACCATCAAAAAAAGCTCAGCTTGCTCTTTATCACTTTAAAACATATCCGGTAAGCAGCAAAAGCAACAAAGCCCAACTGCCATAGGCTGAATAAAGCTGGTAAAATCAAGACGAAAGGCCTTCTGCTCGCTTGGACATGAGAAATAAGTATAGCCGCGAACTGTCATAATAAATAACCGCCGGCAACACCCATATGAGCAGGGTAAGAGTAAGCAAGGGAGGGGCCTCCGATTTTAAAGCCAATAGCGGTGATGGTTTGGGTGGAGGTGGGGCCGGGCAGAATCTGGCAAAGGGCATTCAGCTCTATAAGCTCCTCTTCGGTAACGTATCGTCGTTTATGCACAAACATATCAAACATCAGGGCAAAATGCGCCTGCGGCCCCCCAAAAGCACTTAATGGCAAAAATTAACACGTCCTTTAAAAAAATATAATGCCTGGACTATCAAAGTGTTATAGAACCAGGCATGCTAGACAGTTTTTACTTTGAGCAATCTTCTTCAATGCCTGTCAAATAAAATGTATTTCTTCAGGCCAATTTCGGCAGGCGCTGGTTCAGGAACTCGCCGGCAGTGGATATCTCATATTGCTTCGGATGCTCGGCATCGATGCATTCTTTGCAGGCAGCTAAGGTCCATTTCGGAACGTGGGTGCATGAAGAAAGGAATAGAATAGCGGCGAAGTAGTTCATTTTTTCGCGAGGTGGGTTTACCACCCGGTGAATGGTAGATTTTAGTCTGTCGTTGGTATGGCGGGCAAGCATATCGCCTACGTTTACCACTATCTGCTCCGGGCAGGGCCGTGATCGGAATCCACTTGCCATCGCGGCGCAACACCTGCAAGCCATCGGCACTGGCACCCATCAGCAGGGTAATCAGGTTAATATCGCCATGTTCGGCAGCACGCACGGCATCGGCAGGTACGCATCGGGGTTTTCAATCGGGAAATAATGGATAGGGCGCAGAATGCTGTTACCAAGGCGCACCTTATTTTCGAAATAGTCCTCATCGAGGCCCAAGATACAGGGCAATGGCCTTCAGCATGTTCTTTCCGGCCTGCTCCAGTGTTCGGTAAGCTTCAGTACAAATCGCCTCCATCTCAGGAACTTCCTCCGGGCAAACGTTATCCGGATATTCTTTTTATCGGGTCATTCTCCTCAGTTACTTCCTGCCCTACGTGGTAAAACTCTTTCAGGTCGCCGGTATTGCGGCCTTTGGCATGCTCCTTTCCTTTTGGGGTATAGCCACGCTGGCCGGCCAGTTCGGTCGTGATACTTTATCTTTACCTCATCGGGCAGGGCAAAAAATCTCTTTATTACATCGTACAAATTGGCTGTTAGTTCTTCTGAAAGGCCATGGTTTTTAACAGCCACAAATCCTATATTAGTATAAGCAGCTCCCAAGGCCTGCACGAATTTTTTCTTCCGCTCCGGATCTCCGCTCATAAAATCTGCCAGATCTAAAGAGGGAACTTCGTCGTATAACACTTTACTCATAAGGTCGTTTATTTTATAATGCAAACTAATAAATTTTTATCCAATTATTAAATTAAATACCTTAGCAAAAATCAACCAATCATATCTTACGTTATGAAAAAAACCATTCTTTTAGCTAGCATATTTTCTACCGCATTTTTTTGGCCTGCGACAGTGGAAAAGGCACTTCTGAAAACGAAGAAACAGAAGCTGTAACCGAAGTAAACGAAGCCGAAGCCAGTAGCCTCAGCTTGTCTCCTATTGAGGAAGATACTGAATTTTCGGATGCCATTCTTGAGCAGAATGCCCCTTCCGATGGCGCCACCTCCCTCAACAGCCCGGTAGCATTTGAATACAATGTAAAAAATTATGAGCTGACCAAAATGACGGAGGCGGACCATGCCACAATGATTGCCAACTCCCAGAAGGCACAGCATATTCACCTAATCCTGAATAACCAGCCTTACGATGCCGTTTATGAAACGAATTACCAGAAAGAACTGGAGCCAGGCCATTATGTAGAGCTTTCTTTTCTTTCCCGCTCCTTTCACATGAGCCTGAAGCACCCCGATGCTTACGTGCTTCGCCAGTTTACGGTAGGCGATGCCGAAAATGAGAATGCCGATCTAAATGCTCCGCATATGTTCTACAGCCGACCAAAAGGCACCTATACCGGCCCGGATGAAACCAACAGAGTAATGCTGGACTTTTACCTGGTAAATACAGCGCTTTCTGAAAATGGCAATAAAGTGCGCGCCACTATTAATGGCGAGGAGTTTATGATTACCAATTGGCAGCCCTACTTTATAGAAGGTTTACCCATGGGCGAAAATACCATTAAACTGGAGCTGCTAAATGAGAATGGCGAGCTGGTTGAAAGTCCTTACAACCCCGTTACCCGAACCATTACGCTACAAGAAGGCGAAACTCAGCCGGCTTCTTAATATCTGTACAAAACTCTGTTACAAGCAAAAAGGCTGCCCCAGGGCAGCCTTTTTGCTTGTAATACTGTCTGTTAAATAACATAAGTAATGGAACAGAATTATTTTACACCTAATTAGCTCGTTTTGTCATCCCGACGTAGGAGGGATCTTTCCAATAAAATGGCTATTAAGGAGCTTCATGCAGGGAAAGATCCCGCAGCGACGGACCGCTCCGTTCCTCAGGATGACAAGGCTGGCTACTAAGCTTAAATTAAATTTGTCCCACTACTTAGCTAACTTTTACCGCTATCCTTTTCGGGGAAGAAAGAGAAATACCTGCAATTATATACCCTTAAACCGCTTACTCTTTTTCCGCAGGCTGCACCGCTCTTTTCCTTCTCATCAGGCAGCAAATAAAGTTCCTTTTTCTATATTCTTTACCCAAAGATGCGCTGCTACAGCGCTCAACGGCCAGCTCCTCCATCTTTTACCGGGCCAACAGCAGAAGGCTGGAAGGCAGCGCATTTCTTAGAAAAAAAAGGTTCGCCCTACGGGCAAGAACATCTGCAGTTTCAGCAGGAAGGGAGAGGGGCGCATATAACAAAAAGAGGCTGCCAGTGTTGGCAGCCTCTTTTATATTTATGACAGGCAGATCGCTTTTGCCTTAATTGTTTGCTGATAACTCCTTAGTACTGGATAACAGTAGCTACGTTGCCTGTTCCATTCTGAGTTACATGTGCACTAGCACCTACACCCAGTTGCAGAACACCTGCTACGTTAGCTGTTCCATACTGGTCGATAACTGCGGTGTTACCTTCACCCCACTGGGCAACGCCTGCAACGTTGTAATTACCATCCTGGGTGATTGTAGCAGTGTTGTACTCTCCGCCTTGTAAAACACCCGCCAGGTTATCAGTGCCGTCCTGCGTAATGAAAGCAGCGTTGTATTCGCCATACTGCAGCGTTGCAGCCAGGTTGCCTATACCACCCTGACGTATTTCAGAGTTACCATGGTCACCATACTGTACCTGGTAAGCTTCGTTATAATCTCCTTCCTGACGGTAAACATATGCCCGGTTCCTGATTCCATCCTGCTCCTGGTGTACATCGCCCTGGAAGCCGGTTTGTCTTGAGAAAGAAATGTTGTGATCACCGTCCTGGTACTGCTGCGCTCTGTTGCCATCGCCGTACTGGATAACAGTTGCTCCATGATAAGAACCTACCTGCGCCTGGTAAACAATGCCATTATCGCCAAGCTGGCTTGAAATTGCACGACTAAAATTTCCATCCTGCTGCTGGTCAATGAAGTTACCCTCACCATGCTGTTTTGCTGATGCATAGTTACGATCGTCTAACTGGTACTGAAATGCCAGGTTGTCGGAACCAATTTGCTCTACCATAGCATCCTGGCCGTTGCCATATTGCTTGGTATAGGAAGTGTTGTTGGTACCATCCTGCGAAGTGGAAGCATTGTGGTTGGTTCCATTCTGCTTAATTTCGCCGTAGCTTAGCGAACCAGCCTGCAACATATATGCATCGGAACCACTGCCAAGCTGCTCCACAAGCACTTCATTGTCAACACCTGTCTGCACAGTAGTTGCCACATGAGCGGAGCCGTTCTGGTGAATTGTTGAAGTTGTTTGGGCCATCATCATGCCCGGAATTAATAAAGCTGAGAAAAAGAGATTGATTTTTTTCATTAATGAAAAATTTGAAATGGTTAATAAATAAAAAATTTGTTTAATGCATAGCACATTAAGTTAGCTTACCGTATGGCAGGCCTCCTGGTGCAAAACCTTTACATAGCTTCGTTACCTACAAAGCAGGTAACGCACTTTGTTATACAATCCGTTTAGTGTATTTAATTAAGTGGGATGGATAAGTTTTTTACTATCGCGTCATTAACATTACATAATATTAGGCAATAATGTTTAGACTTGAAAATAATTTATTTATATTTTTTAGCCTAAATATTACAACAACCCAAAATTACTACTAGTCATTACAACCCTTCACAAGGACAATAAAGTACACAAAAAAGCCATTACTCAACATAAACAGACTTTTAGTTGAAATTAAGCTGAAACAAAATCCTTTATTTGTCACCACAAAAAAAACAGATAATTTTATCAAAAAATATTACTTAATAAAAAGGCCACAAAACCTTAAAACCAATGATTAAGATGATCCAAATAAAAGCGTAAATAATCCTTTACAAGAGCAATTCCTTATCCCGAAGCCAGCTTTAAACGTAAATTTATTTTTTCGTCAACCCCTAACGCTCTAACTATCAGCCACATTACCCTCTCCATTTTGAAATGTTCCCCACACCGCTCCGCCCGAAGTTCCTAACATTCTGGTAAACCCATAACTTAAAAGTTAATATGCCGCAGAGAACACAACGTGGCTGCTGATGATGAAAAAAATAAGCAAACAGAAAAGCAGGTATTAATAAGGAAAGAAAAGCATTAAAACTTTAGGCCAACCGCAGCAGGAACCATAGCCGCACGCTACCAGGCAGCGAGAATTTATTGAAATAGCAGGCAGGTAGAAATCAGCTCATCACTTCCTGCAGCACACTTAGTGATTTAAGCTCCCCAAAGTTGTCTACATGGAGCCGGTAAAAGCGCAGGACATTCTGAAGAATATGCTTTCGTTGCTCTCCGCTTAGCTTTTCAGTGGCACCAAAGCCTTGCCGCAAAAGAGCATCGAGTAACTGCTTTTCCTCAAAAGCAAAGTCGGCCATACTCCCTCCGGTATGCACCTGACTGTAAAGCTCTTCTGCCGAACCCGGAGCAAAACCCAAAAAAGGACTTAGCTTGAGCAGAAACTGTATAGGAAAATTATTAAAGCCTTTGGGGAGATGATCGAGCAAAAGTATTGCCTGGTGCAGAAAACCGAACAAAGATTCGTTTTCCTCTTCCCGCTTCACTGTCTTTACCAGTACTTCAGTCATAAAAAGTGCAATGCCTGATTTTCGAAAATCAAAAGGAATAGAAGCAAAAGGCTCTGCACATTTCATTTCTTTTATTCTGTGCAAATCGACCTGTTCCCGGTAATAAACATCCAGTTCAAGAAGCGTCAGGGGCTGAAAAAGAGCAATTTTATTTTTTGATTTTGCCGAACGCACCCCATTTACAATATATGACTGCAACCCCAGGGCTTCTGTATAAATCCGTACTATAATAGACGTTTCGCCATATTTCAGGTGGCTAAGAACAATGCCTCTGGTTTTGTGCAACATAGCCTTATATTACGAAAAAAAGTTTGTGCGTGTTCATACTATTAAAAGCCGAAGTACTTAATTAATAATAGCAAGCTTACCGACCAGGGTTTCCGTTCCATCCGGAGTCGCACTAAAAATCATATATATGCCAGTCGAAGCCCGCCTTCCCTGCCGATCGGTCAAATCCCAGGCCACCGTACCTCCTTCTGCCGCCAGCTCCTTTACCAGCCTGCCCGAGAGGTCGGTAATCTTTACTATCACATCGCGCGCCAAACCTGTTATGCCCACCATTCCTTCGTAAGCGGGATGTACCGGATTAGGAAAAACTTTTATACCGGCAGCTGCATGAACAAAATCGGCAGCCGTAGCTCCGCTTCGGTACGACACCACTCCTTTGCCTGTAGCCAAAAATACCTCTCCGCTTTGCTGCTGAATGGCTAAACCGGTAATATAATTATCTGGCAGCGGGCTATTTTGGGTGGTAAATTGGTGGTAGAGGGTATCGCCAAAATCGCCAAATACCCACTGCCCGTTGGGCGTTCCTATCCATTTCCTGTTCCCACCATCTACGGCAAGAGCCGTTATTGTTTCGGCATTCAGCAGCGCCCGCCGGTCATATACCGGCAAAGCAGCATTCACACTTTCCCCTTCCAGCACGCCAAAAGGGTTAACGATATAATTAATTCCCTGCTCAAAGCCAATCCACAACTGGTAATCTAAATCAAGTGCCATAGCAGTTATGCTGGCATTACTAAAGCCGCCTTCATTGGTTTTATTTTTCAGCACGCGCAAGACATCGTTTTCCTCATCGGCCACCTGTAAACCTTCTCTTCCCGGCAGGCGAAGCCACTTGGCTCCACCGGGCAGCACCAGCATCTCTACCGCATCCCCAATAGTATAATTCCCGGAAAAGTATCCTTCCCAGCTATTTTCCATGGGATTAAAACGATGAAGTGGCAGCCCGGTATCTTTCTGTGTTAGCCACAGCTGTCCTGCTGCATCCACTGCAAGGGTATTTACAGGGGTGCCCGCAGCTGTTTGCTCCAGGCTCACACCCTCCGTTCCTGCGGAAAAGCGCCGAAACGTTTCCGTAGCAGGCTCCCACTCCAGCAATCCGTCTGTTCGGGTACCAAAATAATAGCGGCCATTTTCAGGATTGAACACTACATCGGTAAAGTCCCGCACATCAGGAAAGCCTGCTGTAATACCCGGCCGGTAATTTTGCCAGCTCCCTTTACTGAACACCGAAAACCCACTGCGGGCATTGGGGTAAAAAGAGCCCTCGCGGTAACGCCCATAAATAGCAACAATGCTTCCATTGGGCGCCGCATACAATTTTACCGGCACATCTGCCAATGGCCCGGGAGGAACAATTGCCTGGAGGGCGGCGGTTGGTGCGCCACTCAAAAGCCCCTCCTCGCCGTCGGCAATCCATAGGATTCCACTTTCGTCTAAAGCCGCCTCGAAAGGTGATTGAATTAAGGGGCTGCTTATGGCTGTGGCTTTGCCTTCCCTGGCTTCATAAATATTAACAGCCTCCGCTGTAAGTATAAGCAACACCCCGCCTCCCTCCTCCCAGCGCAAGGATCGAAACGAAGCCGGGTTTTCAAAAGCGGTTCTTTCCCAGCCACCCGACGCAGAGCGGTACTGCAAAAGCGCATCACCATCAGCACCTGCGTATAGGGTACTGCCTGAGGCTGCCAGGGTTTTAATGCTTCCCATGGCAGGAATTTCTTCTGCAGCAATGCGGCGCCAGCTGTTAAAATTGGCCAGGTTTGCCCCCTGCAGTGCATTGGCTACCAGGCCATTTTCGGTAGCCGCAAAAAGGCTGTCATTTAAAACAGCTAAATCGAAAACTTCTGAGGAGCTTCCCCGCGGGCCCAGGTTAAAAAAAGACTCCTGGAGCTCACGCGCCTGGAGATTTATAACACTAATCCCATAGTCTGTTCCAATATAGGCGAGGGAGTTATGAAAAAGGATGTTATTCACGCTCCTTTCCCCGGGCAGGGAGGCATCAGATAAAGCCTTGATATTGTAAACCTTTCCGCCCTGTACAAGGTCGAGGCCGGCATTTCTGTAGGCAATTAGTAAGCTGCCACTTGCCTCATGATAAGCAAGCCGCTCAATACCAGCTCCACTTAAGCCCTGCGCACCCGATAGCTCCTGCAGGCTGTTATCTTCTTTATCGATATAAAAGAAGCCATTTTCACTGGCGGCATATACCCGGTTGTCGGCAAGCGCCAGCTGGTACACGCCCTGGTAGGAAAAGTGGGTACGCCAGCTACCCAGCGGAATATTCTCCTGTCCCCGCCCCAACAGAGGCAGCAACAACAAGCATAGGAAGTAGCAGAAACGTGCACTAAATTTCATGTAGGGGTGTAATCATTCTTTCTCTACTAAAACAGCGTAGCCCGCAGGATATTATATTTTTTGTTCTGCAGCAGGGCCTTTTACAAAGCAACGGCGGCAACGGGCTTCGTAGGTATCTTTTTCGCCCAGCATTACTTTCTTTTCTCCACCTGTTTTCCGGTAGGAATAGTTGGCAATGTCGCCGCATTTTATGCAAATGGCATGCACCTTGGTTACATACTCCGCAATAGCCATTAGCTGGGGCATTGGCCCAAAGGGCTTGCCGCTAAAATCCATATCGAGGCCGGCCACAATAACTCTTTTGCCAGCGTTGGCCAGGGAAATGCACACCTCCACCAGCTGGTCGTCGAAGAACTGCGCTTCGTCGATACCGACTACCTCGCTGGTGCCTGCAGGCAGTAGAATATCGTTGGCAAACTGCACCGGAGTCGACCGAATAGAATTTGCGTTGTGCGAAACAACATTTTCTTCGTGGTAACGTGTATCTATAGCGGGTTTGAAAATCTCGACATTTTGCCGGGCAATAAAAGCACGATTCAGGCGGCGCAGCAGTTCTTCTGTTTTGCCGCTGAACATCGAGCCACATATTACCTCTATCCAGCCGGCTCTTTGCTCGTTTCCAACCCGGCTTTTTCCCATTTTTGGTTCAATAAACATACAACAGCACTTAATCCGTATAGGTAATATGAGGCAACTTATTTTCTTCAGGAACCTGCACTAAAAGATCGCCCTTTGGGGAACACTGGCAGGCAAGCCTTTCGTTCTTTTGCAGGCGGCCTGCTTTACGCATTTTCTCCTCAAAACCAGAGAGCGGGCTGAGATGCTCCGCTCCTTCTTTAACAATCATTTTACAGCTGGTACACCGGCCCTTGCCTCCACAGGCATGCATCCAGTCAATAAAGTTCTCCTGGAAATTTTTCAGTACGGTTTTTGAAGTATCCAGGGGACCAACAGATTTATTGTTAATATTTTGTATCGTGATTTGAGGCATATAACTTTAGGATACAAAAAAACGAAATATAAGTATGGAGAGCAAATTAAATACACTGGCCATAAAAACATATTGTTCGGCTTTTACCGACCGGGTGGCCAACGATTTTTTTGCCAGGCATGAAAAAATAAACGGAGAGCAAATTCTGAAGCTTTCTCCCGTGCAGCAGGTAAATTTATTTATTATAAAAAATTTATTTGAAAACTGGCAACAGGAGGCTTCGCGCCTGCGCAGTCCCTATTTTAATTATGGCCACCCCAAGGTACAGGAAGCCCAGAAGGTGTATATGAATACCCTGTCGCGGCACATTTCAATTAATGAAACAGACTTAAAGCCCCTGCTGCATAAAGCGGTGCACGATGCGCTTGTGCTCCTGTTCGTACCAGGAGAATATATTTACAATGCCTTAAAGAACAGCAAAGGCCAACCCGACGAAGTGGCAGAAATTCTAAAATACGCCCGGCTGAACCAGGCGTATATAAAAGACAGCAAGAGCATATTAAACAGGCAGGATGTAACAAATACAGCCTGGTTAATTACGCTTGAAGATGCGCTAAAAGAAAAAGAAAGAAAAGGTGAACTTCAGCCAGAAAGTCCTACCCCTTACCTGCAACAGTTTGCGGAGGTACTGCCCGTGCACCCTGCCGAAATTGTAAAGGACGAAACCCTTTCTGCTCCCGATAATGCCGATGAGGATACTGATTTCTTTAGCTCCATTACCAGCAGCCTACAGGAAGAAACAGCTCCCGACACCCCTGAACTGGAACAGACCCAATATGCACCGGCCCCGGATGAAAACCTGCCCCAGGCAAATGAAACCGCTAACCGCCACGCCCAGCTGCGGCGCGAGGAGCCAGAGCTAAACCTTCAGGCGCCTGAAGTTCAAATAAGCCGGCCCGCTCCTGCGCCGGAAAACCGCCAGGCCAAAATATTAAACGATGCTTTTGAGAAAGAAAAGCGCTCGTTAAATGAGCGGCTAATGGCGCCCAGCGAAAAACAAAACCTCGCTTCCCTGCATGCCAAAAAGAGAAACAGCAATATACGCGCCGCTATTAATCTGAACCAACGTTTTATGTTTACCAATGAATTATTTAACGGCGACTCCCATGCATTTAACCAGGCCATTGACCAGCTCGACAGCTTCGACAACTATAAAGCTGCCCACGCCTACTGTATGGAACAGTACGCCCCTCGCTATAAATGGGAGGCAGACGATGAAGCCACGCAGGAGTTTTTCGCCATCCTGCAGAACCGCTTATAAGCAGGCAATAATAAAAGAAACTGTACTTAATTAACCTTTATGTATACAAAAATTGTATGTACCCTCCTCGCCAGCCTGAGCTTGCTGGCGTGCAGTGCCCAAACGGCAGAAGAAAGCAAAGCAGAGCAGCCTCCTGTTCAAACCTACACCCTCAATGACTTCTTTCGGAAAACCAAATGCTGGATGCTCAGGTAGAGGAAATATTTAACAGCCTGCGCGACGAACAGCGGGTTGGACAAATGATTGTGCCTGCCGTTGGCCGCCTGGGCAAGCCAGATGCCGAGGTAGAAGAGCTGGTGAAAAAGCAGCTGATTGGAGGCGTCGTTGCTTCTGAATGGCTCTAAAGAATCCTTTAAAAACTATATAGCCCGCTTCGACAGCCTTACCAGGGCCAGGGCGGTGTTCCGCTTATTTATAGTGCCGATGCAGAGCCCAGCCTTATTAACCGGAAAATTGAAGGACTTCCACCAGTAAAAACCAGTCAGATTGCTCGATTCGGCCGCATCGGCCACAGGTGGCAAAACAAATTAATGCGGAGCTGAAAGAAATTGGCATCCTGTACAACTATGCTCCGGTGGTTGACCTGAGCCTGCAGAATCAGGCCATTGGCAACCGCAGCCTATGGCAGCGAACCGGAGGAGGTTACCGAACTGGCACAATGCCTTTATCCAGGCCAGCCAGGATGGCGGCAGTACTGGCCACGGCCAAACATTTTCCCGGGCATGGCCTGGTAAAAGGCGACTCCCACCATAAGCTCGTATTTATTGATGGCGAAATGAAGGAAGCCCCGGTATACCAGGACCGCTGATCGACCAGCAGGTTATGAGCATTATGGTAGGCCACATTGCCGTAGAGAATAACCCTGCTTACAATACCAATGGAATGCCTGCTACCCTCAGCCGGAAAATTGTTACCGGCCTGTTGAAGGACGAAATGGGCTTTAAAGGAATTATTACCACCGATGCCATGAATATGGGCGCTGTAGCCAGCATCCCAGACGCAGGCCTGCAAGCGGTTAAAGCCGGGAATGACATGATCCTGATGCCTTTGAATGAAAAAGAGCTAGCCTATGCCATTCTTGCCGAAATGGATAAAGACCCCGCCTTTAAAGAGCAGGTGTATGAATCGGTAAAGAAGATAATTCGCATGAAGCTGGCTGCCGGACTTATTATTTGATTCAATGGCTCAAACTGCCATCTTTTTATACCAAATCGCAGGAAGGTGAAGCAATAGCACAGGATGACAGGCGCTGGAAACGCCGTGCCAGGCACCTTACAGAAGAAGCCTGCTATGGAAGGGAGCTATTTGGTGTAAATCCCATTTCTTAGCTGAAAGTAAAAAAGCACAGCAGCCTTCACTCGGCTGCTGTGCTTTTTTATTTGGCCCCCTTTGGCGGGTGGTGTAAATTATTATCCCCTTGTAAGAATCTGTGTTCGGTGCGCATCGAGCTTTATAAAAATAAAAGTAGAATGGTAAAGGAAAGCAAAGAAGAACCACCATAGCTAAAGAATGGCAGCGGAATACCAATTACAGGAAACAAGGCCGATGGTCATGCCCACGTTAATCATAAAGTGGAAGAACATAATACCTGCCACACTATAGCCATACACCCTGGCCAAAGCGGTATTTCTGCCGCTCGGCCACATAAATTATTCGCAACAGCAAAGCCATAAAAAGGACGACCAGCAGCAGGCTTCCCAGCCAGCCATGTTCTTCGCCTATGGTACAGAAAATAAAGTCGGTACTCTGCTCGGGCACAAAATCAAATTTGGTTTGCGTACCCTCCAGAAAGCCCTTCCCAAAGAAACCTCCCGGAACCAATGGCAATTTTCGACTGGGTTACGTTCCAGCCATCGCCCAGCGGGTCGATGTTCGGGTTTATCATTACCTGGATCCTCTTCTGCTGGTGCGGCATCAGCACATCGTTCAGCACAATATCCACACTATATATTACGCCCATAATCAGGAGCATGCCCTCCAACATAGGCAATGCTTTTTTTATGGTTCGGGCTCCAACCCCAATAATACAACAGGCCGATTACCACCACTCCAATAATCAGGTACAGTTTATCGACCAAGTAGGGTAAGAACGAAATATGGCAATGCCGAAACCAGCCCAGAACGATGATGGTCGGGTTCATTCCTTCGCGGTAAAAAACCAATGCAAAAGAACAGAATACCAGAAAAGTACCCGCATCCGGCTGCAGCATAATAATGGCCATTGGCAACAGAATGATGCCAAATGCCATTGCGTACTGCTTTTAGGTTGCTAAACTTTATATTATAATCATTAATATACTTGGCCACTACCAGGGCAGTGGTAAACTTGGCAAACTCTGCAGGCTGAACTTTAACCGGCCCCACCTGGAACCAGGCTTTGGCACCGTTTACCTCGGGCATAAACAGCACCCCTATGAGCATAAGCAGGGTAATTCCATAAAAAGGTAGGAAAAGGTGTAAAGAAGTTAAGATCAAGCAAAAAGATGAGCAAAATTACCACAGTAGGTAATGCCAATCCACATCAACTGCTTTACCCGAATTCAGGTTCATGCTGAAAATGCTCAGCCCCAGGCTCTCGTCGTAAACCGCAGCATAAATGTTCATCCAGCCGAGCAACACCAGCACGGCATATAAAATGATACAACAGCCAGTCGACCTCGAATTGTTAAGTTGTTATACCGTTTCAATATATAAATTTGCCTTTAAGTACGTATTCTTCAATATTTTTCCTCTGGATTTCTCCTTTCAGGTACTTTTCCACCATTAAGCTGGCAATGGCTGCGGCTGCACGTGCACCCTGCCCCGCGTTTTCCACATAAACCGCTACGGCTATCTGCGGATTTTCTTTAGGGGCAAAAGCGATAAAGCCAGAGTGGTCTTCCCCATGCGGGTTTTGCACCGTACTGGTTTTTCCGCACACGACAATATCCTTTATTTTTGCCCGGTACTGACCCTGTTCCGTTTTCCACTACCTCCTCCATGGCGTTCTACCACTGTAAAATGCTCCGGCAGCAACGCCGGTTTCGCGCCTTACTTCAGGTATTCCGGCAGTGTATCGCCATCCCCGATTTTCTTTACCAGGTGAGGCGTATAAAAATAGCCCCGGTTTGCAATAATGGCCGCCAGGTTGGCCATTTGCAGAGGCGAAACCCCTAGCTCGCCCTGGCCGATAGACAGGGAGTAGATGGTGCTGAAAATTTCCAGCGGCCTTCGCCATATATCCGGTCGTAAAACGATGGGCGAGGTACATTACCGCCTTTTTCTCCGGGAATATCGATATCCAGCGGTGCCCCAGGCCAAAACTGGTCCAGGTATTCGGCCCATATGCCTAAGCCAATTCGGGAATCGGCAAAGGTATTCGCGTCTTACATCCTGGTTAATAATACGGCGGAAAGTATTATAGAAATAGGGGTTACAGGAAACTCTTAATGGCTCCTTTAAGATCTTCATTGGAGTGCGGGCCGTGGCAGGCCATCAAAGCCCGGTTACACTGGAAGCGGGTTTGCGGGCTAATAACTCCTTCCTGCAATGCAATTAGGGACTGCACCATTTTAAACATGGAGCCAGGAGGGTATTGGGCCATAATCGGACGGTTGAACAGCGGAACCAGGGTATCGCGTCTGCAGAGCAGGAAAGTTTTTACCCAAGTCCCGGCCGGTAAGGATATTGGGGTCGTAGGTTGGGCCCTGAAACAATGCTAAAATTTCGCCGGTTGCAGGCTCAATGGCTACGATGCTACCCGATTTACCTTTCATTAGATACTCACCATACTGCTGCAGGCTAAGATCAACAGTAGAGACCAGGTTTTTACCCGGCACCGACAAGGTATCGTACTCTCCACTCTTTATAATCGCCTTTTTCGATGCCGCGAACGTTTACCAGTTTTCAGGCGAACGCCCCTCTTTCCTTTGAGGTAGGGCTCATATTTAGCTTCAATTCCACTAATACCAATATAATCGCCACGCTTATAGTAGTGGGTGGTATCCTTTTCCAGCTGTCTCTGATCAATTTCGGCAATATAGCCCAACGCATTGGCCATTACCTTATCGGGATAAGCCCGCACGGTACGGGGAATTACATAAAAAGCCCGGGAAATCTACCAGGTGGTCCTGAATGCGGCAAAATCCTCTGCCGACATCTGTTTCATTACAAGCCGAGGGCTTTACATAGGAATAGGCTACGGCTTTGCCGCATCCGCTCCGCAAACTCCTCGCTGGTTACACCAAACAAGGCTGGCAAAAGCGGGCAGTATCGGTGCCGAGTGCTTCTTTTGGCACTACCATCAGATCGTACACCGGCCTATTATACACTATAAGGTTACCGTTACGGTCGTACATCAGGCCACGGTAAGGATATTCCTCTATTTTTTTAGTGATGTTACTTTCTGCTGCAGACTTATAATTTCCATTGATTACCTGAATAGAAAAAAGCTTGACCAGATAAAGACCCTACCAGCAAAAAGGCAACACCGAATAACAAACTTTCTGCTATCATTCATAGACTTCTTTTAGAAGAATAGAATAAGTATTGAACAATTAAAATTACAACAAAGGTAAATACTGTACTGGCTACTACTTTCAGCATGGTATACATAAACATTCCAAACCCACCAGCCTCAGCAAAAAACAGAACCAAATGATGCAGAAAAATAATAATAAGGCTATAAGCTGAAAACCATTCCAGGCCCATTACCTTTAACTTTGGCGACATGCCCGACTCGTACCCTCCCCGGGGAGCCAGCACGCCCAACTATGTGAGGCCGCACGTACATGATGAACACAGAGGCGGCTGCATGAATTCCAAAGCTGTTATAAAATATATCGACGACAAAGCCCTATGAGCAAGCCAAGCAGCATCAGGCGCACAGGTCCTGATTCGAAAGGCAACATAAGGAGAAACCCAATATAAAAAAAGCAAAAGGCCACATCGAAGAGCACTACATTTTGCATAAGTACTACCTGCAGCACCAGGTAAATTATGAAATAAAATACCTGTGCGATAATGCTTGTTCCTTGCATTGATCAGTAGCTTACTTGCTCCAGAGAGTCTTTCTCGTTTAACAACTTGTTTTTTATCACATATACATAAGGGACACTGGAGAAATCAGTCGCCAGGTCTACCTTAATATCGAATAGGTTGCATTTTCAGGAAGGTTTACTTCTCAGATAATTCCCAGCGGTATGCCATAAGGAAAAACTGCATTGTAGCTGGAAGTGAGTACCGTATCGCCCACATTTACATTGTGGTGGCGGGCGATATACTCAAGGTTAGCCTCCTGAGGGTTGCTGCCACTCCAGTGCACAGACCCGAAGGCATTGGCTCCTTTTATGGTGGCAGAAATGTAGGAGTTGGTGTGTAGCAGCGAAATAACCACTGCATAATTATCTGAAACAGACTTTACCTTCCCCACTACGCCATTCGTTCCTATTACCCCCATACCGGGTTCTACCCCGTCTCTCAGGCCCTTATTTAGCGTAAGAAAGTTCTTAAAGCGGTTTACACTGTTATTAATAACCCTGGCAGCTTCGTAGTTGTATTGTTGCGCCACCTCGCGGGCAACACTTGCGCGGTTATACGGAATAGCCATTCGCTGTTCCATTTGCTGTAGTTGCTGCCGAAGCACCGCATTTTCAGCGGCAAGGCTTGCATTGTTTTCTTTTAAGAAAAGATAACTCTGCACCTCATTGGCAGCCTCCGTTACAGAGGCTGCCACATAATTGGCAGAATTAAAGAAAGCTGCGCTTTGGTACCGGTTATTCTGAATAACCAGCCACGTACACAACAACTCTAAAGCTAAAAACAAGGCAAATGCTCTGTACTTGTAAAAAAACAGAAATAGTGTTTGCATCGATTCCTTTAGGTCATTAAAACAGCTTTGAAAGAATCGAGGTTTTTCATGGCAATACCAGTACCACGCACCACAGCGCGTAACGGATCGTCGGCCACGTGAATAGGCAGCTTGGTTTTAAGGGCCAGTCGCTTATCCAAGCCGCGCAGCAGGGCTCCGCCACCGGTAAGGTGAATACCATTGTCATAAATATCTGCCGAAAGTTCCGGCGGCGAAATCTCCAGCGCCTTTAGCACGGCTTCTTCAATTTTAGACACTGATTTATCCAGGGCAAAGGCAATTTCGGAGTAGGATACCTTAATCACTTTTGGAATTCCCGTCATCAGGTCACGGCCGCGAATTTCGTAATCTTCAGGCGCATCGTCGAGCTCAGTAAGGGCAGAGCCTACGGCAATTTTTACCTTTTCGGCAGATCGCTCACCGATCAGCAGGTTATGCTGGCGGCGCATATAGTCCAGAATATCTTTGTTAAAGGTATCGCCGGCTACACGAATAGACTGGTCGGCAACAATACCGGAAAGCGCAATTACCGCAATTTCGGTAGTACCGCCACCAATATCCACAATCATGGAACCAACAGGCTGCTCAATATCGATACCGATACCGATGGCAGCAGCCAGCGGCTCGTGTATCATGTACACTTCTTTGGCATGGGCATGTTCGGCAGAGTCGCGTACGGCACGTTTTTCTACTTCAGTAATGCCGGAAGGAATACAGATTACCATGCGGTGCGAAGAGGGGAAGAACTGCCGCCTTTACCACTATCAATCATTCTTGATCATTCCACGAATCATTTCTTCAGCAGCATGGAAATCTGCAATTACCCCATCCTTTAGCGGACGGATGGTTTTAATGTTTTCGTGCGTCTTCTCATGCATCTGCATGGCCTGACGCCCGATAGCCAGTACCTTGTTGGTGTTTCGATCTATCGCAATGATGGATGGCTCGTCTACCACTATTTTATCCTTGTGGATAATCAGGGTATTGGCTGTACCGAGGTCTATGGCAATATCACTTGAAAAAAAGTCAAATAATCCCATATGATGTTTTAACTATATTGTCTGCCTAAGTTCTTAATTTCATGGAAATTTACAAATATCTACAAACTTATAAATCGTTAAGTAATATTAATGTTTAAAATGTCTAACTCCTGTTAATACCATGCTCATTCCGTTTGCATCACAATAATTTACCGAATCTTTGTCGCGTATGGAGCCCCCTGGCTGCACCACCGAACGGATGCCTGCATTATATGCAATTTCAACACAATCGGCAAAAGGAAAGAACGCATCCGATGCCATCACGGCCCCATCCAGCGAAAGTCCAAAGCTTTCTGCCTTATCAATTGCCTGCTTTAAGGCATCGACGCGGGAGGTTTGCCCTACGCCACTGGCAATTAACTGCCCGTCTTTCGCCAGCACAATCGTGTTTGATTTGGTGTGCTTGGCCAGCAGGCTTGCAAACTCCAGCGCACGACGCTCTGCTTCGTTTGGCTCTGCCTTGGTTGCCACTTTAAAGTCGGCCGCTTTATCTATTACAGCATCTTTGTCCTGCTCAATAAAGCCATTTAAAAGGCTTTTAATTTGCTTCTGCTGAGGCAAAGACTGGCGCTGCTTTAATATGATGCGGTTTTTCTTTTCTTTCAGCAAAGAAAGCGCTTCGTCATCGAATTCAGGGGCAACAAGAATTTCAAAGAATAGCTTATTAAGCGCTTCGGCCGCGGCCAGGTCTACTTTTGCATTGGTAACAAGCACCCCGCCAAAAGCCGATACCGGATCGGCCTCCAGTGCTTTGGTATAAGCCTCCAGCACCGTGTTGCCCGTTGCACAACCGCAGGCATTGGTATGCTTTATAATAGCAAAGGCCGTACCCCCCTTCAGGTCCTCTACCAGCGAAACGGCAGCGTCTACATCAACCAGATTATTGTAGGAAAGTTCCTTCCCGTTTAGCTGAGCAAACAACTCTGTCAAATTTCCATAAAAGGCCCCTTCCTGGTGCGGGTTCTCGCCGTAACGAAGCACCTGGGCATTGCGCTCGCTTGCTTTCAGGCGGCGAATGCTGTTGCCTTTGTTAAAATAGTTGAAAATAGACGTGTCGTAATGAGAAGAAATATCGAAGGCATAGGCTGCAAACAGCTTCCGGTCTTCGAGCACTGTTTCTCCTTTCTTTTCTCTTAGCAGAAATTCCAGCTGGCTGTATTGTTCGCGCGACGAGACGATGAGCACATCCCTGTAGTTTTTTGCGGCTGCCCGAATGAGTGAAATCCCGCCAATATCAATCTTTTCAATTACCTCCTGTTCTTCTGCTCCCGATGCTACGGTCTCCTCAAAAGGATATAAATCGACAATTACCAGGTCTATGGAAGGAATCTGGTAGGTTTCTACTTCCTGCAAATCCTGCTGGTTATCGCGGCGATGAAGAATGCCTCCAAACACTTTCGGGTGCAGGGTTTTCACCCTTCCACCAAATACGGCCGGGTACTGCGTCAGGTCCTCCACCGGAATCACTTTTACTCCCTGCTCCTCAATAAACTTTTGAGTGCCTCCGGTAGAGTAAATCGTTACGCCCTGCTCTTTGAGCAATTGTATAATCGGCTCGAGCTGGTCTTTGTAGTAAACAGAAATAAGTGCTGATTGAATTTTACGCGGGTTCATGGCAAGTAAAAGGTTTGCGTAAAACTAAGAATATATACAGTACTATAAAAGAAATAGATAGGAGCAATTTCACCTAATTTTCATATTTTCCGGGCAGCTGACGTAGAATTCCCTCCACCACCTGAGGATAATGGCGATGCTCCAGTAAATGTATTTTTTCGGCAATCGATGCGGGGCTGTCCTCCGCTACTACCGGGCAGCTTGCCTGGAAAATAACGTTCCCTTCATCGTATCGACTATTAACAAAATGAATGGTGATACCCGTTTCTACTTCACCCGCCTGCTTTACGGCTTCGTGCACCCGCATGCCGTACATTCCTTTGCCACCCCACCTCGGAAGCAAGGCCGGATGAATGTTTACAATTCTGTCGGGATAGGCTTCGACGAGCGCCGAAGGGATGAGCCGTAGAAAGCCTGCCAGCACAATAAAATCAATTGCCCCGGCCTGCAGCACTTTAAGCACTGGCCCGGCTTCGCGAATTTCCTGGTTTGTAAAAAGGCAGCTTTCTATATTATGCTTTCGGGCCCGCTCCAGCACATAGGCTTCCGGATTGTTGCAGCAAAGCAGGCTTACTTCTGCAATAGGAGAATGTTTAAAGTACTCAAAAAAACGCTCGGCATTCGTGCCGCTTCCGGAAGCAAATATGGCAATCCTTCTTTTTCTATTATCCAAAATAAACAGGGTGAATGGCTAAAAGAACATCATACTCAGCACACCGGCCACCATTAAAAGCTTGCAATACAAACTAAGAAAAGCAAACTCCCTGCGGCTATCGGCACGCACAAGTCTAACAATAAAATAGGCAACCGGCACAATTAACAGCAAAAAGAAATTTTTCAGGCTCAACTTATCTACTTCTGCGGCCATGGCAACCAATAGAATTATGAAAATGGCCAGCAGCACATACTGCATTATTTTGGTTCGGCGCACGCCCCAGATTATCGGCAGGGTCTGGCAGCCAAAAGTAGCATCGCCCTTTAAATCTTCCATATCTTTTATTATCTCCCGCACCAGGGTAAGAGAAAAAGCAAAGAGGGCATAGGTATAAATAAGTAACTCATTTTGCCCGTAATACAGGGCAATTACACAAATAGAAAGGCCTGTTAGGATGGCTACACTCAGGTTCCCGATAAAGGGCAGGCGCTTTAGCTGGTTAGAATACAGCCAGAGCCAGAATGCAGCCACTAAATTTACAAACCCCAGCCGGGGCATCAGGAAAAAGCCTATGGCAATTCCGGTAAAGTTAAACAGCGTATGGGCAAACATGACCACCCTTCTTTTTATCACCTTCCCAACCACTACCCGATCGGGCTTATTAATATAGTCGATTTTTACATCGTAATAGTCGTTAATAATATAGCCGGCGGCAGCAATAAGAACAGTCGAGGAGCAAAGAAGAAACAATTGAGGACTGCTTAGGTATTCCCACCACAAGGTTTTGGGCCCTACCAGAAATATGGCTGTTGCGTACTGGGTAAGCGCAATTATAAGCAGGTTTTGAAAGCGCGTAAGGCGCAGAAAACCTGTAATGCTAAAATTCTTTGCCGACCTGACCGTGGTTGCGGGTGCTGCCATAAAAATCCTGCTTCTCTTTCTACCCTAAAAGTACAAAAAGCCTTATTTATTGTTAAGAGAGACCTGTTTTTTATTCGTTGCAGGCCTAAAACCTACTGCTCTTCAGCAGCAGCATTGTTTGAATGGAGCCGTATAATGTCTTCTGATAGCAGGTAATAAAGCTCTGCCCACTCTGGGTGTGCCTCCAGTTGCTGAAGGTGCGCGGCTAGCACCGGCCTGTCTTCCCGTACCGCCGGACCGGTTTGGGCATTATCAGCACCTATTGACATACTTTTTTGAATAGTTTCCGCTATAAGCGGGTGTAAAAGCGCTCCATCAATTTCATGTTCATTAAGTATTTTATTGGAAATATGGAGGAGGTGGTTTGTAAAATTACAGGCAAAAACTGCTGCAACATGCAAAACCTGTCTTTTAGCTCCGTTTAGCTCGTACACCTGTTTACTCAGGCTCCCTGCCAGCTTCTTCAGGAGTTTGAGGCTTTTTTTATCGCTTGCCTCCAGACAAAACGGCACCTCCTTAAAATCCACCAACCTGCCCTTACTAAACGTTTGCAGGGGATAAAACACGCCATAGCCATTTGCCGCAGGGGCAAGAAGCTCCAGGGGCAGCGCACCTGAAGTGTGCACCAGTATTGCATTGGGCGGAAGCATGAGCTGCTGCACCACGGCCGGGGCAGCAGCATCGGTTACAGAAAGTATAAAGATGGTGGCCCTGCTCAGGCTAAAATCCAGGCTTTGCTGCACCTCTGCTGCATATAAATGATCTACCAGCCTGGCCGCATTGGCTGCATTTCTGCTCCAAACTTCTTCTATTGTATGGCCGGCATTTTCCAATGCCCTGGAAAGTTGCCAGGCCACTTTTCCTGCTCCAATAATTGAAATTCTGTACATTTCACTCATAGCTCAAACATTAATTTGCAAAGCGGGCCCCTCCCTTTTTACCCTCTACAAGACCTCCTTTTCCTTTCGGCAAAATTTACAGCCGCTGTTAGGCAACACCCGATGATAGCTCTATAAGGATCCTTCTTTCCACGCATCTAAAAACATCCGGCTGGTACTGCCAAAAATAAAAAATGCCCGGACATAAGCCACGGACATTCTTTCAAATTATCTTTATTTATCAGGTAGTTATTCTACGTCTTTATCTCTCATTTTACTAAACTCTTCATACCGGCGGCGAATGGCAATCCCAAAACCGATTACCAGGATAAGCGTACCTGACCAGAGGATATTGATCAGTGGCTTTTCCATTGCTTTCAGAATTATATAGTCTTTTTGAGTGGTACTTACTGAGAAGGTAAACTTCCCGCTTTCGGGATTTACTTTCATAAAGCTTACTTTTGCAGCCAGGTTATTAACTACCGCAGGAACTGTTCCTACTGTACCATCGCTGGTGCGGATAATGTAAACAGGCTCTGCAAAATATTCAGCCTCTTTGGCCATTATTTTTATGCGTGCCTTTACAGCCACGTCATTCGGCTCCAGCACAAAACCATCCACCTCTTTTACCTGCTGCACGCCATCCAGAACAGCCACATAGTCATTGATAAAGAACTGCCCTCCCATTTCAACTTCTACTTCTTCTGGTTTACTCCACTCCACTTCCACTTCAGGGTCAGGCACCACAGAAACGTGGGTATACAAATCCCTGCTCATTTGGCGGCGAATATCGGGCGAGGCAATAAAGCCCATATTCGGATTTACCTGTGCACGCGGGTAAAGCGCAAATTTCTCTCCGTCAGCATCGGTATACTCTACCTGGTAAAAGGTATTCTCGGGATAAACTTTTAGCGTATCGCCTTTCGTGAAATGCTTCTTTCCTTTTGCGTAGTAATCGGCCCTGGCCACCACTTTATACGGATCATTGGTAAGCCTGAACAAAGTTTTATCGACATAGCCGGGCACCCCTTCCACTTCCTGAAACTGCCCCTTATACACAAGTTCATATTCCTGCATCTTTTCCGGCTCATTTAGCCAAAGCAGAATATTTTCGCGGTTCATTTCGTCTGTAATTTCGCGGCTATACAACAAACCTGAATTATTTAGCGAGATAACCTTCGAGTATCCACTGGAAAACATAATGCCAAGCAAAATCATAGCCACCCCAATATGGGCCACAGAACCCCCGGCAAGCTTAAAGTTTTGCCGTTTAAGCCTGAACAGAATAGTAAAATTCGCGACCACTGTATAAATAGCGGCCACCATAAGTAAAATATACACCGGTTCCTTAACACCAGAATAAAAGCAGGGCAATCATTGCAATAATCAGGGTAACCACCACCGGCAGCAGCATAACTTCTTTTATCTTACTGGCATCCATTTTTTTCCACCAGAAAAACTGCCCTGTACCCGAAAGCAAAGCCACCACTACGGCAAACCACAGCTGAAACTTGGTATAGTAAGCCACCGGATCGGCGGGAGGCGCTACATTGGAGATACCCCCGAAAGCCTTCACAATGGCATTATAAACCGGAATAGAGGTAGGCAGCAGCACCTGAAAGCCCATGAGGCAAAGGGTAGTGGCACCAATAAATATCCAGAATTCACGGGAGTAGGTTGCGGTTTCCTTTTCAGAAGTCGGAATATACTTCCAGGCCCTTGCTGCAAGAAACACCGACAACACCAGGAAGAAAACAAGATACAGGAGTAGCTGCCCCGAAAGCCCCAAGTCGGTAAAAGAGTGCACAGACGACTCGCCCAGTATACCACTACGGGTTAAGAAGGTCGAGTAAAGAATAAGCACGAAAGTAGCTATCACCAACACAATGGCTGATTTTAAGGCGGTATTATTCTTCCGGAAGGCAATCATTACATGCAGGGCCGCCACCATAATAAGCCAGGGCACATACACGGCATTTTCTACAGGGTCCCAGTTCCAGTAACCGCCAAAATTCAGGGTTTCGTAGGCCCAGTAGGCGCCCATTAAAATTCCTACTCCCAGCACAAGCGTAGCTGCCGACATCCAGGGAAGCGCCGGGCGCACCCAGTCGCGGTAGCTGCCCTGCCACAAGCCAGCCAGGCAGTAAGCAAATGGAATAAGCGCTATAGCAAAACCCAAAAAGAGCGTTGGCGGGTGAATAACCATCCAGTAATTCTGCAGCAGCGGGTTTAGCCCGGTACCATCTTCCGGCACATACTCCGGGTTTAGACTAAACACCGGCGCATCCATTGCGTCGCGCAGCAGAATAAAAGGAGAGCTCCCGATTTTAACATCCAGGCCGGGAATAACCACCCCCAGAATCATGGAAACCAGGAAGGCCTGCACGAGGGTAAACATCACCATTACAGGGGCTTCCCATTTTTTATTGGTAGCAATCAATATCAGCCCGAGGAGCGCCTGCCAGAAAATCCAGAGCAGGAAGCTTCCTTCCTGCCCTTCCCAGAAGCAGGAAATCATGAAATGAACAGGCAGGTTACGACTGGAGTGACTCCAGGCATAATGATACTCAAAATAATGATTGTAGATTATATGAAAGAGGCTGTAAACCACCCCCAACACCGCAAAAGCATGTATATAAAAGGCCCAGCGCCCTAACTTCAGCCAACTCTTTTTTGAAAGCTCATCCGGCTGTCTCGTCGCCTGGAAATAATACCAGGCAGTAAGCAGAGAAGTAATAAAAGAGAGAATGATTAAGAAATGCCCGGCATTGCCGATAAACGTATGTATCATCTTTGATGTGCTGATGTGTTAATGTGCTGATGAGTGAATGGGCTCATATGCTAATGTGCTAATTACTGTCATTGCGAGCCCACGCGGCGGCCGGGAGGCCTTTTCGCCGACGAAGCAATTTTTTAGCGACGGAGGATAAAGTGCTGTAGCTAAGCGCTTGCTTCAGGCTCCTGCTGTCGCCTTTGCAATGACGCAACCATTGAAAGGATTGCTTTGCTGCGCTCGCAATGACAGCCAAATTTAATAAGTGGCAACCTCTTTAATTTCTTCTTCCTGATACTTCGAAGGGCACTTCATTAAGATTTTATCGGCAACGAATGAATCTCCTTTATAAGCACCGATGACCACCACCTGCTCGGAACGAAGAAAATCGGGTGGCATGGGTTCATTGTAATACACCTGTTGCTCCTGTCCGTTCTGGTCAATCATCAGAAACGAAAAGGACAACTTATCGGGAGAAGGATAAATTCCCTGTATTTCGCCGGATGCACTTTTTTTCAGCGCACCGACTACATGAATACTGCTACTTTTTCCTTCTACCGACATTCCATAGGCTTCTTTAAAGCTTACATAAGAGCTGGCATCACCAGCGGTAGACATAATGAGGAATATAGCAATGGCTATTACAACAATTCCGAATATGTGAGATTTTTTCATAATAAAATGGCTCCCTTAAGAGCATTTAATTTATTATATGTTAAACAGCACAAGCACCTAATAAATTTCAATCAGGCCGCTGTTTTAGAGTTAACTTTTCCTGATGACATTTCTTTCTCCAGGCGGCTTACTTTGCTATCAATTCGGATGGCATAGCCAATAAAGCCGGCAAAAATAACAACCAAAACGGCTACCACCACGTATATCTTTCCATCTGCACGCATGGCATCTGCCATTTCCACCTGCTGGTTCTGGTAATCCTGTTCATTTACCTCAATTTTTTGCTGAGCAAACAGGTTCAGCGAGCAAAAAAGAAAGAACAGCAGAATAAGATTTTTCATATATTTAATTTTCATCATTACCTACATTAAAAGCAGACAATATAATTTTTCTGTTTGCACTACAAATATGCCCTTAGATTTGCTAAAATAAAATGACTTTCATCAGTTTATCTAGCTGACAATTAGCAGGAAACAGATTAAACACTCCTTCAATCACTGTAAACACTCAACACGCACCGTTTTTAGCCGAGGTATGTTTTTGTAATACTTATTCCGGCCAAATTCAGCACTCCGGCTAATACATCCTGCAAGGCATATAAATTCCCCGACTTTAATATTAATACTCCAGCTCTTCCTTCTTCATGATTAGTAAACTGAGTCGAATCCGCAGGCTTGCCAGCCACACGCCCAGAAGAGTCCAGCCAATAACGGCCGGGTAAAACACCATGCGCAGCTTACTATCCATGTCATAGGCATTAAAGCCTGGATTCCCGCCATTGCCCGGATGCAGCGAATCGGTTAAGCGGGGCAATATAAACAAGAGGGGCACCAGGGCCGCAAAGGCAAAAATATTATACACCGCGCTGATGCGGGCCTTTTGCTGCTCATCTTCCAGGGAGTGACGCAAAACGATGTAGGCAAAATAAATAAGCAGACCGATGGCGGCTGCATTTTGCTTCGGATCGCTGCTCCAGTAGTCGCCCCAGGTGAATTTGGCCCATACCATGCCGGTAAGAATGCCCAGCACGCCCAGCAGGATGCCTGCATAAGCAAACTCTACTGCCATTGCATCGTGCCGCAGCTCGCCGCTACGCAAATACTTAATTGCATAAACCACAGAAACCAGCAGGAGCAAAATCATGCCAAACCACATAGGCACATGAAAATAAAGCGCCCGAATGGTTTCATTTAATATTGCCAGCCGGGGCACCTCCAGCAGAAGGCCTCCAATTAGGGTGTAGGCCAGCAGCACCACTGCCAGCACCTTCCACCAGTTTTTTTTAAGAATTAACTCCGCCATAAGTAAGGAAATAACATATACGAAACAGTCGCAACAATTGCATTTACAGCCAGCAGGGTAACAATTTCATCCTGGCTGGCACTCCAGTCGAGCCCGTCAATTGCATTTTTAGCAATGCGTATCACCATTAAGAGGGTTGGAATAATCACCGGAAAGCCCAGGATAGCCATCAGTACGCTGCTGTTGCCTGCTTTGGAGGCAATGCCACTAATAAGGGTAAAGGTCGTGGAGAAGCTGACCGATGCCAGCAGAATAGCCAGTACAAATAAAGCAGTATCCTGCAGGGGGTTTCCAAGCACCACCGCATAAAACACCAGACCGATAATGGTAAGCAGGCTCATTAATAAAATATTATACACAATTTTCGACAGGATAATTCCCTGCGGAGAGGCCAGGGTGTATAAATATAGCTGCCGGCCTTCCCGCTCCTGCATAAAGCTTTTGGCCACGGCATTTACTGCGGTAAATAGCATAATAATCCAGAAGAGGGCATTCCAACTCACCGGCTGCAGTGCCCCGGTACGTACGCCAAAGCTCATATAGCACACCACCACACTACTGCCCACATACAACAGCATTCCGTTGAAGGCATAACGTTGCCGCCACTCCAGCAGCACTTCTTTTTTCAGCAGCAGCTGAATTTCTTTAAACAGCCTTTTATTCATTGGCTTGCTTTACCCTTTTACAGGCACTTTTCCGGATGTTGAACGTATTTAAGATTATAGCAGGACATGTACAGACTAATGTAAAGTTTCCTTTGTCATCCTGAGGAACGAAGGTTCTTTCTTCCTATGACGTTTTAATAAGTCGCTTACCCGGAACAATTCCGAATCGGCGGCATGATTTCTGGCTTTAGCCTCACGAAAGCATAAATTTATTAATTCCGCCTTACCGCCAAATCCAACAGCCCCATTTATTTGCCGCAAAGATACTACCCAAAAGGGACATTAAACAAGTTGCCCTCTAAAAAGAAAGCCCGCATTCCTGAAGGGAGCACGGGCTTTCTTTCTTTTCCTATGGCATATCGACTAAACCGCTAGTTCTTTCTTTATTTGCTCCCGCCGCTCATAACGATTGAGCGCTTTATTTGCCTCCAACAGAATCACCAGCACATAAGCAGCACCAAGCCCAATAAGGGCACTTAAAATAATAATAGCTCGCAAGGGACTTATTTGCCGGCTTTTTAAAGGCCGTAAAGCTTTTAATAACCTCTACATTATCAATCAATGCAAGCTTTTTACCAATCACCAGTTCCTCGTTATAAAGTTTAATATCTTCGCGGTATACATTCAACGGATCAGTAGCACTTTCTGCTCCACCTAAAATCACATTATTAGATCCAGTCCGGCCCTGCTCTCTAAGCTGGCTAAAATTCTCGTACTATAAGGGCTTTTAATGCATCCAGCTTTCCCCTTTCCTCCTGAAGCTTGGCTTTTAAAGCACGGAGGTTTTCCTTCTCAATATCTGTTCTTCGCTCTACATAAGTATTATTTTCCAGGTAGGACATTATACCATCCTGAATATTCTGTAGCAAATCATTTGAAAAAACCTCCACAGTAATCCGGTACTTGTAATTCTTCACAAGCAACTTATCTCTTAAAGCCACTAACTCATCTACTGTCATCTTATTCTCCTGCAGAGATTTCAGGTATGCATCCAGCAACATCTGGTCATCCTCCGAAAGAATTGCCTCTACTTTCAGGCTGCGCAGGTTTTCTGCCTCTTCCTCGTTTACACCCAGTTTCTGAGCCAGCGAACCATAAGCCTGCTGCTCAGCCAGCGCATTCAATTCACTTACGGCCCCGTCCATCAGATCGCGATCGTAGTGCTCCGATTCAATGACCATGCTGGAAGCAAAGTACTCCCGGCCATTTGAATACCAAAAGACGCCCACTCCAATAAAAAGAACCACTGTTACTATAATAAGGATGCGATGAGCGCGTGTGGCTCTCCTGGTTGCCAGCAGGAAATTTAATATCCCCCTGCCGATTCTGGCAAAGAAACTTCCTATGGCACTGAAGACTTCCCGCAAATCAATTTCATCGGAAGAGCCCTGGCCCTCATTCCCCTGGTTAGAATACTGACTCATAAATAGTTAAATGTTTTAAGATGCACAAAAGTAGAAAATTATATCATTAAGCAAATGCGAACTTTTAATTATTATCTTTGCAGACTGAACATTTAGATGACAAAAAAACATTCAGCAGTGTAATATTTAGGTAGCTTTTGTTTCTTTCTCAAGAACCAGGGCACTCCTTCGCATTGTTGGGAATACAAATCAAAAAAAGCCTTGTCAAATTCAGCATTTACACATTCTATCTACAGGCAGAAAGTACTGGTAACCGGTGGCGCCGGCTTTATTGGTTCGCATCTGGTCGACCACCTTTTAGCTGCAGACAACGAAGTAGTATGTCTGGACAATTTTGCGACAGGGCGAAGGCAGAACCTGGAGCAGGCTTTAGGGAATAAAAACTTCCACCTTTTAGAAGGAGACATCCGGCAGCTGACCACCTGCCAGGAGGCAGTGCAGGACGTACAGTATGTGTTCCACCACGCTGCCTTAGGCTCCGTACCCCGTTCCATTAACGACCCCGTAAGTACGAATGAGGTAAATGTGGGCGGCTTTGTAAACATGCTTACTGCCGCCAAAGATGCCGGAATAAAGCGCTTTATATACGCAGCCAGTTCCTCTACCTATGGCGACCATCCTGGCTTACCGAAAGTAGAAAACCTGATTGGCGAGCCGCTATCCCCTTACGCAGTAAGTAAATACGTAAATGAATTATACGCCAAAGTCTTTGGCAGGACTTATGGCATGGAAACCATTGGTCTCCGCTATTTCAATATCTTTGGCGAGCGGCAGCACCCTGAAGGCGCCTATGCCGCAGCTATTCCCCGCTTCATTACTGCCCTAAGCAAAGGAGAGCCCATCCTCATTCACGGGGACGGCAGCAGTTCACGGGACTTCACCTATGTTTCCAATGCCATTCAGGCCAACCTACTGGCCGCCTCTACCAGCAACCCGGAGGCTATTAACCAGGTGTTTAATATCGCCTATGGCGAAGCCACTACCCTGAATGAACTTACACAAGCCATTCTGGAGCTACTTTCCAAACAATTCCCTACCGTTAAAGAAGCACCTATTCAGTATGGGCCAGAAAGAATAGGAGATGTAAAGCATTCCTTAGCTAATATCGATCGCGCAAAAAGCATTCTTGGCTACAAACCTTTATTTAACATTAAAACAGGGCTGGAAAAATGCGTAAAGTGGTACCTTCAGCAGGCTTGAACGGATGATTTAGAAATGTAAGTTTACGCGAAAAGTAACCTCATTATGAGCAGGTTAAACACCTACTCCCCTTAGGAAATAACAAAATAGTATTTTTATATTTGCAGCATAAATTCAGTTTATGAATGAAATACAAATGGTTGATCTGCAGGGACAGTATCAGCATATTAAAAAGGAAGTAGATAAGGCCGTGCTTCAAGCCATGAACGAAGCCGCCTTTATCAATGGTCCGGAGGTAAAATTGTTTGCTGCGGAACTAGCCGCGTATAACAAAACAAAGCACGTTATTCCCTGTGCCAATGGAACAGATGCTTTACAGGTTGCTATGATGGCACTTGGCCTTCAGCCTGGTGATGAAGTAATCGTTCCTGCCTTTACTTATGTAGCCACCGCCGAAGTAATTGCGCTGCTTGGCTTAAAACCTGTATTCATTGATGTGGATAAAGACACTTTTAATATCGATGTAGACCAACTTGAAAACAAGTTAAGCCTCAGAACCAAAGCCATAGTACCCGTACATCTGTATGGCCAGTGTGCTAACATGGAAGCTTTATTAAGCTTTGCCCAGGCGCATCAGCTTTATATTATTGAAGATACCGCTCAGGCAATTGGAGCTACTTACACCTTCAGAAATGGGGAAACGCAAAAGGCAGGATCCATGGGAGATATTGGAGCCACCTCATTCTTTCCGAGTAAAAACCTGGGCTGTTTTGGCGACGGGGGCGCTTTGTTCACCAATATTGATGAGCTAGGTAAAAAGCTACAAATGATCGCTAACCATGGGCAAAATGTAAAATACTACCACGATGTGATAGGCGTTAACTCTCGCCTCGACACCATTCAGGCTGCCATTTTGCGTATAAAGCTTCAGCACCTGAACGAATACAGCAAAAAGCGTCAAAAGGCTGCTGCTTATTACGACCAGGCCTTTACTGAAATACAGAATATTCAAGTTCCTGTGCGAGCAAAAAGCTCCACACATGTTTTTCATCAATATACCCTCAAAATAAAAGACGGAAGACGGGATGAGTTGAAGAATTACCTTGCATCAAAAGGCATTCCTTCCATGGTATATTATCCGGTTCCTCTTCATCTGCAGAAAGCGTATCAAGACTGGGGAGGTAAAGCCGGTGATTTTCCTGTTTCTGAACAGCTTTGTAAAGAAGTACTTTCACTTCCTATGCACACGGAGCTAGAAGAGGAACAACTAAATTATATTACCAATACCGTTAAATCTTTCTTCGCTTAAAATGTCACAAGAAAAAGCTTATTTCAGTCACGAAACAGCGGTAATTGATGAAGGCTGCACTATCGGCAAGGACACTAAAATCTGGCATTTCTCCCATATTATGCCAAGCTGCACAATTGGCAAAAATTGCAATATCGGCCAGAATGTCGTAGTCTCACCGGAAGTAATACTAGGGAATGGTGTAAAGGTACAGAATAATGTTTCTATTTATACTGGTGTTATTTGTGAAGATGATGTTTTCCTGGGCCCATCCATGGTATTCACCAATGTAATAAACCCGAGGAGCTCGGTAAATCGTCGGGGCCAGTATGCCAAAACAACTGTAAAGCGTGGGGCCAGTATCGGCGCAAATGCAACCATAGTCTGCGGTCACGACATAGGCGAATGGGCTTTTATTGGCGCAGGAGCCGTCATTACTAAAGATGTTCCTGCTTATGCCCTTGTGGTAGGGAACCCCGCTCGACAGATTGGCTGGATGAGCGAGCATGGACACCGACTGGAGTTCAATGCAGAAGGTATTGCGATGTGCCCCGAGAGCAATGAAAAATATCGGTTACAAGAAGGAAAAGTCAGTAAAATATAATTTAAAGGAATGAAAAATTTCGCACTCATTGGGGCTGCCGGCTATATAGCCCCTCGTCACCTCAAGGCCATCAAGGACACAGGCAATACCCTAGTTGCTGCATTGGATAAATTTGATAGTGTAGGCATTATGGACAGCTACTTTCCTAATGCTGACTTTTTTGTGGAGTTTGAGCGTTTCGACAGGCATTTGGAAAAGCTGAAGTATGAGAAAGAATTAGTACTGGATTATGTAAGTATTTGCACACCAAACTACCTGCACGACTCTCACATACGCATGGCACTTCGCCGTGGGGCCGATGCAATTTGTGAAAAGCCGCTGGTATTAAACCCCTGGAATATTGATGCCCTGGCACATATTGAAAAGGAGACCGGAAAAAAGATAAACAACATTCTCCAGCTTCGCGTGCACCCCAGCATTATTGCTCTAAAGGAGAAGATTAAAAATGCGCCGAAGGATAAAAAGTATGAGGTAGATTTAACCTACCTTACTTCCAGAGGCCATTGGTATTTTACATCCTGGAAGGGCGAGCTTTCAAAGTCAGGCGGTATTGCAACCAACATAGGTGTCCATTTTTACGATATGCTGGGCTGGCTGTTTGGTAAGGTGCAGGACAATGTAGTACACGTACATACACACGATCGTGCAGCAGGCTACCTGGAGTTTGAAAATGCACGAGTACGCTGGTTCTTAAGCATCAATTATGATCTTATTCCTGAAGAGGCCAAAGGGAAAGGCATGACCACTTATAGGTCCATAACAATTGAAGGAGAAGAAATAGAATTTAGCGGCGGCTTTGGTGACCTGCACACCAAGAGCTACGAAGAAATTATTAAAGGCAATGGCTTTGGCTTAGAGGAAGCAAGGCAGTCTATTGAAATTGTTCATGACATCAGACATGCAGAGCCAGTAGGCTTGAATGGGGAGTATCATCCTTTAGCAAAAGGGATTGTAGAACCCCATCCTCTCCAAGGGTAAAATGAAAAAACATTTAAAAGAAAGCTTAGTAAAATCAAGCTTCTTAAGAAACATCTTTACTCTAATTGGAGGAACTGCTGCTTCTCAGTTCCTTCCTCTTATAGCTCTACCTGTATTAAGTAGAATTTACTCCCCGGAAGATTTTGGCGTTTTGGCATTATTTACTGGCATTATACTTGTCCTAATTCCTCTTTTTTCCGGAGAATACACCCAAAGCATTTTATATGCAAAAAAAACTGAAGAGGCTATTAGTTTGCTAGGGGCAGCAAATTTTGTTAGTCTGTGCGCATTGCTTATTACCCTTTTCATTTTCATAATACTTTCCCAGATTTATGATGTTTTTTCTTACTACTTCCAAAGCTTACCATTTGCTGCAGGCATTCTACCTGTTTCTGTTTATTTACAGAATTTGATTCTAGCACTTTTTAATTTTTACAGCAGGATGGGAAATTTTAAAATTGTAAGCTATGGGAAAATTTCTAATGCTGCCGCTACTGTATCATTTAGCCTTTTAATTGGGTACTTCGGCCATTGGGCCAACGGTTTAATTTACGGATACCTCCTGGGCCAAATCACAGCAGTAATTCTCGTCCTTTACCATTTTAAAGCCCTACAGCATTCTTTTTCTCAAATTTTCAACTTCCCTAGTATCTTTATTGTCTTAAAAAGATACAAAGAGTATCCGAAGTTAATCTTACCGTCATCACTCCTTAATGTTCTCATAAATCAGGCTCCTATTTACATTTTAGGCTATTATTATAATAATGCTGTTGTAGGCTTTTTTAGCAGATCTAGACAAGTTTTAAGTATTCCTATTTCACAAATTGCCCTATCCATTGGGGATGTATTCAAAAGAGAAGCTAATCAACTTTATAATTCTGGGCAACCTGTTAAGAGGCTATATCTTAGGACAGGTATTTGGCTAACTATTTTATCTGTACCATTCCTACTAATAATTTTTATTTATGGTCCCCTTTTGTTTAAACTTGCCTTTGGTGAAGAGTGGAGAACCGCAGGCGAATATTCCCAAATTCTTATCTTCCTTTTTGTTTTGAGGTTTATTAATACCCCTTTAGGAAGTATGTATTTTATTGCAGAAAAATATAAAGAAGCTCTAAGCATGAATGCCCTTCTGCTAATAATTATTATTACTTCCTTCTTTATTTCTAAAAAAATAGACAGTCAAATCAATACTGTTCTTATCTCTTATACCATTGGATACTCACTTTCCTACCTAATAGGAATTTTCCGTTCGTATCAGTTTGCAAAACTAACTCCAATTAAAAAGCAATTAGCATGAAGATATTAGTTTTAGAAGAAGTTCACTTTGAGGTTGTTTGGTCAATTGTAAGAGTTTTAGAAAAAGCTAATCATGAAATAACGCTTTACACAACCCCTAAAATTAGCTCGTCCTTTAAGAAGTTACAGGAGAATAATCCCCAGCCAACAAAAATAATTTCTAAAACTTCTTTTTTACAGAAAAATGAAGATATAAAAGAGATACTAGAATTAGTTAATACAGATAAGATCGATGCAGTTTTTATCTGTACCCTACAGTATAAATTTTTAAATTATTACCACCTTTTAAAAGAGCTAAAGACAAAAAAAATTTTAACTGTTCATAATGTTAATACCTGGCTAAATCCAAGCATTTTATTCAACCCAAAGTTTTTAGTAAGAAATTACATTAGACAATTAATATTTTCTAAAATTGACGTCATTAATGTGATTTCATACCCGTTAAAAGATTATATAGAAGATGTTTTGAATTTTAAGAAGAAGGCTGTTTTAGTTATTCCATCCACTGCCAATTCATTAATTAATCCACCACCAAGTAATTCTATCATTGTAAAGCTAGTAGTGCCAGGAACAGTTGATCCCTTCAGAAGAAATTATGAAACAATTTTTAATTCTTTATCCAAACTTAAAGCCTATTTTCCGTATTTTGAAATAGTCCTCTTGGGTCGGTTACAAACAGCCTCTCATAATTCTTTTTACAAGAAAGTTGAAAATAGTCTTTTTAATATTCTCAAAATCTCTAATAAAACTTCAAAGCATAATAATTTTATACAGAAGGTCAAAAATCATATTCACAGATTATCAAATGATGGATTAAATATTACATGCTTTAATAATTATGTTTCTGAGGAAACTTTCATCAAACACATGCAAGAGGCCGACGTAATTTTAGCCCCTACACAGGTAAAAACTATTTTTGATGGTACGGTGGAAATTTATGGAATGACTAAATGCTCCGGGAATATAAATGATATGATAAAGTTTAGAAAACCGATGATTGTTCCAAAAGAGCTAGTTATTCCTGCTGGTTTAGAAAAGGGATGCTTGCATTACACTAATGAAAGAGAACTAACTCAAGTACTAGAAAAGTTAGTAAAATCGAGACTGGAGCTTGAAAATTTGAAAAATAACGCATGGATTAGCACTGAACAATATTCCCTTGATAACATTGCAGGTAGTTTAGAATTAAATTGAAAGTTAGGTTTATCCTTCTCCTGTTCCTCAAAAACCAACATTACAAGTAAAAGATTCTGTCCTTTTATTTTGGCTTTAAAAGTTCATTGAATAGTGATTTTCTCCCATAAAAGTGAAACAGGAAAAATCCCTAACCAATCTTGAAATTATTAGCTGTTAAATTCTCGGAAATTATTTTTCAAATAGCTTGTTCATATTGTTAAATTATAAGTAATCTAGATTTAGATATTATTAATAATTAAATGAAAAAGGATATTGCATCAATTTCAGCCGTTATGTTTGTGTACAACGAAGGAAAATATGTTGCTAAAATGCTTTCCTCTATTTATAATCAAAAGACCCCAGTTACTAAGGTTGTAGTAATTGATGACTTCTCAACCGACAACACGTTAGAGGAAATCAAAAAATTTCAGCAGGAGTATGGAAATATTGAATTATACCAAAGCAAGCAAAAGGGGAAGGTTTTCGCTTATATCACAGGGCTAGAAAAAGTAACTTCTGATTATTTTTTTATTTGTGCTGGAGATGATTATTTATTACCCGATTATACTACGGAATTACTTAGGGAAATGAATAGAAAAGGCTTAGATTTCATTTATGCTAGGTACCTGATAACTGACTCACAACTAAAAAACCCGGTAGAATTAAAAAGGAAAAACAAATACTCAAGAGCGGAAATTATACGCGCAAATCGTGTGAGCGGATATCTTTTTGGAAAAAGTAAAATCATAAATGATATTCTTCCTTTACCTACAACCGTTTCTTTTGAAGATTGGATTACGAGCCTAAAGTTAGCTGATAAATATTTAGCTGTAACTCTCTCTGCAAAGCCCTTATTTTATTATCGAAAGCATGAGTCCAGTACCTCTGAAAAGCTTAAGAATGTAGGTATGAGAAAAAGGGACATAGCATTCATAGAATATGTCCTGTCAAGTTCTACTATTCCATTAAGTCAGAAAGATAAAAATGTGTTAAAAACCAGGCTTAAATACTATCAGGAGTTAACTGGCAATCAAACCATAAAGGGAACCCTCGAGCTCTTACTAAATAGAAATTTATTTACCATTGATAGAATCAGACTTCTGCTATTAATGCTCCCTTTCATTAAAGATGATAATGATACACAAAGGCTGTTAACGAGACTGGCTAAATTTATTCCTTAGAATGATTGCACGATTTCTTATTAGATATCCATATCTTATCTGGCTTACAGGCTTTTTGCTGCCTTTTATGTACTTAGCCTATTTACTTAACCTTAATCGTGTTTTTGCTTATTTAAAAAAAGCGAATCCTACCATTGCATTAGTGGTTGCCTTTACCCTTATCCAAATTTTATCCGCCATTCTATCTATCACCTATGACTTCTTTAGCTTCGAAAGGCTTGCCGCTGTAGCTCATAACATATTTGCTTTCACCTTTGTTTTTATTGGCTATGCCTTCATGCAGGATGACCAATTGAATATTTATATCAAAAAATACACGAGCCATGTTTTTGTCTCTGTATTCTTACTCATCATTATAGGGACTATTTACTCGCTTACTTTTACAAAAACACTATATATCCCTTCAGTTTTCTCATTATTTGGCTTAGAAAGTAAGTTTACTGCTCCCCAATTCAACATGCTTGACTGGTACTTGTTCAGTAACTTTCCTAGAACCCAAGTTTTAGGTATTTACCCAAACTCCACCGGTCTCCTGCTGATTCTACTCTACGTCGTTGTCATTTCATTAAACTTTCACCAGTTTACAGGCAAAAAGAAGTTTCTTTTTACATTAATACTTCTGGTTGGTTGCTTCCTTACAGGTTCTCGAACCTACTTGTTATTAAGCGGTTCTTTTGTTCTCATACTTATAATAAAAAATAAAAGTTATCTTTCGCTTCTATCATTTTCTGTACCTGTCTTAATTGTCACTTCTCTTGTTGTTGTAGAATACCTGCTATCGCTCAGAACCGGTTCTAATAATGCAAGAATGATGATATATGAGGGCTCTTTTAACTTTATGATGAAAACGAACCCGGTGTTTGGCTTAGGAGTAAAGCCCAGACTCCCGGAAATAATTGGCTTACCCTATCCTTTAGGTTCTCATTCCACCCTTTGGGATATATTATCAAGTGTGGCATGCTAGGGGCCTTTTTTGTCCTTTTATTTATTGCTGTTCCCAGCTACAGATACGTTAAAACGTTAATTCTTCAACTATTCACAGCAACTGCATTTAATAAAAAAGATTTCTTTATTCAAACATCTTTTCTCATTGTAATTATTGCGCTTGCCATGGAAGATTTAGATGCTTTCGAAATATCTGTCCTCTTTACTTTGGTATGATTTTATGGGTTTATGATAACAGAAAAAAAATACAGAACTCTTAACTTCAGGAAGTTCAGGTCAATGGGGGAGAAATATGCCTTTCCTCTATCTCTCTATTTAATTGCGTTTTCCATCCCTTTCCCAATAGCTTGGAATAATTTCTTTATTTTCTGTCCTTACTAATATGGTTGTTCTCCGTTAGAAAAAGTTGGAGCCCCTTTAAAAGTGGGACCCTTTTACTTGGATTTTTCCTAATCTTCTTACCTTCTATATTTATTAGGAATAATCTATTCGGAAAACACTTCACTGGCTATTGGCTCCGCATTAGAAAGAAAAATTTCCTTTCTAATGTTTCCTTTAATTTTATTTACTACCAAAAAACATTACTTCTCCATCACGATTTTGTTAAATAGCTTTTTAGCTGGTTTTATGGTTGTTGCCTGTTTCTCTGTTGGAGAAATCCTATTTACTATCCTTAGTAAGTCAGAACCCCTCTCTCTCTTAATTACCCATTACACTCGGTGGAATTTTACTAATACTACCTCTTTATCATATCATACTCCTTACATGGGAGTTCACGCAGTTCTATGTTTCACTATAATCTTGTTTAACTTTAATCCTTCTAGGCCAACTTCATACATATTAAAATCTACAGCTTTAGCTTTCTTGGTTTTAGTAATTTATATACTAGGAACAAAGTTGCCTATCATACTCTTAGCGTTAGTATCTACCTACTACCTATTCTATTTTGCTCTCTCAAAGAGAGTCCCCTTTGCTAAAATTAATTTATTATTTGTTTTCTTCATCTTCATTTTTGGTACTCTTCTTTTTTTGAATCAAGATTTCCTTTTAAAAAAACTTAGCAACAACATTAAAACACAAGATTTATATTGGGGAAGTTTACCAAATAGAACAATTAAGTTTTTGAAGTCTGGAGACATTGATAGAAAAGAAAATTGGTACTCAGCATATTATGCTTTTCTAGAATCTCCTGTTATTGGAGTTGGAGTTGGAGATGCATTAGAGCAGCTGCAGGACTACAGGAACCCAAACACCTGGAACTACAAAAGCAAAGCCAATACCCATAACCAATTCTTAGATATCGCAGTGAAGCTAGGGGTCATTGGTCTCTTTGTATTTTCACTCAGCTTTTTCTGCTCAATAAAAATTGCTCTTATCTATGATAGCAAAATTTACCTGATTTTTTTGGTTATATTTATTTTGGCTTTGCTAGTTGAGAATGTATTAGATAGGCAGAAAGGAATTATTCTATTTACCTTTTTAAATTCTATCTTTTTATGTCGCTACGTTTTATATGATAAATTTATTACAAAAGAAAACAGAAATTAAAGGAAATCAGGTAACAGAAAGTAGCCTCACTACATTTCTCAATCCAGTTTCTTACTTACAAGCAAGAAAGCATGCTCAAAATTATGAGCAGTTTGACCGTCTTTTAGCCGACGGCTGGTTGTTTGTGGCTGCCTTAAAAGCAGTAGGTATAAATACACAGCGACATAGCTTTGATATGACCTCTTTAGCGCCTGTCGTTTTCCAGCAGGCAATTAAAAATAGACAATCGGTTTATTTTATTGGAGCAAAACCCGCTGAAATTTCCAATTTTATTAAGGTGATAGAGAAGCATTTTCCAAATCTAAATATCCTGGGTTACCGTGATGGTTACTTCAAAGATTTGGAAGAAAGAAACAGCATTATTCAAAAACTCCATAACCTTTCTCCGGATATTGTTATCGCTGGCTTGGGAGCTCCTTTACAGGAAAAGTTTTTAATAGATCTTTAAAAAATCCGGCTGGAAAGGCTGTGGATATACTTGTGGCGGCTTTATTCACCAAACAGCTGAAAAACTAAATTATTATCCAGCATGGGTTAACAGGTTCCATCTACGTATGCCGTACAGATTTCTTAAAGAACCACATTTTAGAAAAAGAATACCTGATTACCTAAAATTCTTATTCGTGTTTTCTTATGATTACCTGAAACATCAAAAAGGCAAAAAAATTTAGCATGTAACATATCATAAAACTTAGAATAACTTTTAATTTCTTTTAAATAGAATCTCTGCTAGCTTTGTAAAACATTATTCAACAGAGATTAGTTGTGCAGTATCGTTATTCTCATTTCCTCAACACACTTCAAATTTTAGGCGATTTACTGGTTTTAAATCTTGCCTTCCTGTGTGCCTATTATGCTAAATTCCAGGTGATGGACCTCCTTATCAGGCCGAATTACCTGGAGCTTTTTGCTTTTTACAATGTTAGCTGGCTGCTGCTGTCTGCCCTCTACCAGCCTTACAAGGTATCCCGTACCGACCGCCTGGCAAAAGTCCTGCGTCGGCAGCTGAACCTGATTATCATTCACCTGCTGCTAATTACGGCCTTTTTTGTGCTTGGGAAAGCTTACTACTACTCCCGTGAGCAAATCATGCTCACTTATATTGCCTTTGCCATCCTGGATTTTGCCTGGAAGAGCAGCTTCTTCTATTCGCTGCGGATGTACAGGAAGCAGGGCTTCAACTATCGTAACTTTGTAATAATGGGTTATGGTGACCTGGCCGAAGACCTCATTGCTTATTTCCGTGCCCACCCTGAATTTGGTTACCGCTTTGTTGGCGCTTTCGATAATAAAAAGACTGGAAGCGGATAAAGGGCAAGATGGATGACCTTAAGAAGTTCGTAAAGGAAAATGAGGTAGATGAGGTGTATTGCTGCCTTCCTTATGTTCGCTATACAAAAGTGAAGGAACTTGTGGACTTTGGTGATACAAATCTTCTTAAGGTAAAACTTATTGCAGACTTCCGGGGCTTCTCTTTTAAGGGGGTGGAACTTGAACGTTACGACCATATACCGGTACTTAACATTACAAACATTCCGCTCGATGACCTTAAAAATCAGCTGGTTAAAAGAGCCTTTGATGTAATATTTTCCAGCCTTGTAATCATTTTCATTTTCTCCTGGCTATTCCCGCTGCTAGCTTTACTCATTAAACTGGAATCTCCGGGCCCCGTATTTTTTAAGCAAAAGCGTACAGGAATTAAGAATAAAGAGTTTTGGTGCTACAAGTTCAGGAGCATGCATGTTAATGCAGAAGCCAATAGCCAGCAGGCGCGTAAAGGCGATGCGCGCATTACCCGTATGGGTGCATTCATTCGCAAAACCAGTCTTGACGAACTACCTCAGTTTATAAACGTACTCCTTGGAGAAATGTCAGTAGTAGGGCCGCGTCCGCACATGCTCAGCCACACAAAGGAATACAGCAAAATGATTGAGAAGTTCATGGCCCGCCATTTTGTTAAACCAGGCATTACCGGCCTTGCCCAGGCGAAAGGTTTCCGGGGCGAAACCCAGGATGACATTAACCTGATGAAGGGGCGTATCCGTCTCGACCGCTTCTATGTAAGCAACTGGTCACTCCTGTTCGATGTACGGATTCATCTACCTTACCATTGTATCGATGGTAAAAGGGGAAGACAGAGCGTATTAATGTGCTGAAGAGTTGATGTGCTGGTGTGCTCATCTACCTCATCGCCAGCAGATATGCTTAAAGGCTAAGTTAACGTGAGTTATGGGCTAAATTTTCTAAAATACTAACAGCAGATTGGTTCTAAGAATCGTTCCAATGGCTTTTAGCTCTACCTTCAGCTTTCTTGTACTTTTGGCTTGACCGCAGCGGCGGACCGTCACAAAAGTACCAAAAAGTCAAGGCTGTGATGAAAAAGCTAAATTTTAGTTCGATACGCTGAAAACCTCCAAAACCGCTCCGGCGGCCCGGTCGCCTGCGCGGCGCTCCCTCAAACATGGAGGTTTTTTAACCGCTCCTCTACCTAAAATTTTATACGCTTTTTCCTCAAGGCCACCTCTTCAAACTAATTGGGTAATCCATAATTCACGTTAAGTTAGCTAAGGATATTTAGCAAAAGGAAGCTGCCTAACGGGGCAGCTTCCTTTTGTTTTTCGTTTTCAGCTCCCGGGTTCTCTTTTCTTCTCATAAAAAACGGCTCCTACTCTGTCTATATGCTCCAGGAGCTCCTGATTTTCTATCTGATGCCGGAGCGAAATATCTATCTTGTAAGGCAGGAGCAAATCATCGAGTTGGTTTTCTATTTCCAGTAATTCTCGCAAACCCAGCGCAGGAGCCACTAAAACAAGGTCGATATCGGAGCCGGTTCTGTAATTGCCTTTCGCCCTTGAGCCATAAATAATAGCCCTTTCGACCCCCTCCTTAGCCGCTAGCACTCCTTGAATAGCCTTAATTGTGTAGGTATTTAGTCCGTAGTACATGCTTAGGCTGAAAAGATATCGCCCTGCTCATCGGTACGGATAGCTTTCATTTTCTCCTGAAATGCAATGAACAAATTTATATACAGATGCTTTATGTTTTCAACTATCTCCCTGGCGGTTTCTTCATTGTAGGTATGAGGGGTTTTGTTCCTGCTCTTCAACATCTCCATCCACCCTTCTCCATTCTCAATTAGTCCATAGGTAAATGCTTCCCGACTGGCATCCCTGGAGCCGGTAATAGCCGTATTTCCCTGGTGGGCAAAAACCCTTCATTACGTTCCGGGCTAGCTCATGGGTAAATTCAAATGCCTGAATCAATCCCTGCTCCTCCAGCCTTGAAGGCTCCCGCTCTTTAGACAGCTCCACTGCAGCGGCAAGTTGAGTCAGCGCTTTGTTGTAGTTAGCCAATCGCTGATGCCAGCGGATATCTTCTTTACTCATGGTTTATCTAACTTTTGATGTATGCTTCCTCTTGGCCTTGGTCCTTCAGCTACTTTCAAAGATACGGATTTTCTCCTTTCCTGCTTTGAAACGTGGAAAGGCATTCTTTTATACGGGCGATGGTTTAGGAATAAAGGCCACAGGGAAATGAAGGAGTTGCTACGGCACCTATGTCTTTGGCTACTGCATTCTGTTTACGGCTTATTTCTCTTAAATGTAATCAGAAAAATCCCGCATGCCTGTACATAATACAATCATTTTGTACCTTAGTAGTTTAATTGCTTAAAAGCTTTAAGTGGTAAGTAGTAGGACACATTTATTTTACGCATTTCGTCATTGCGAGGCACGAAACGGTCCGCCGCTGCGGCAATCTCTCTGAAATTAGCCGACAGATTGCCGCGCTCCGCAAAAGCTACGCTCGCAATGACGTGCGTTATTATTAAATTAAGTGTGTCTAGCTACTTAAGTAGTAAGACCCATTTAAATTGAAGAAAAAAAGTTTCATTGTCATCCCGACGCAGGAGGGATCTTTCCAATAAAATGGCTCTTAAGGAGCTTCCTACAACGAAAGATCCCGCAGCGGCGGACCGCTTCGTTCCTCAGGATGACAAGGCTGACTATTAAGATAGAATTAAATCTGTCCCACTACTTAAGTAGTAAGACAGATTTAATTTGAAGCTTCCCGTCATCGCGAGGCACGAAGCGATCTGTTGCTGTAGCCGACAGATTGCTTCTTCGCTCCGCCGGGCCGCGCAGGCAAAGCTGCGCTCATCGCAATGACGAAATACGTGAAATAATACTGTCTACTTACTTAGCCGCCTTCATTAGCACATAAGCACATAAGCATATTATCAAATCAGCACATGAATGTTATGGATATACAGTCGATTAAAGAAGAAATACATAATTATAGCGTAAGCAACGAAGAGGAGCTGGAAGGGTACCGCATGCGCTTTATTAGCCGCAAGAGCATTTTGGGTGATTTATTTGCCCAAATGAAGAATGTTCCTGCCGAGGAGCGTAAAGCTTATGGCCAGCAGATTAACGAGCTGAAAGAGGCTGCCAACGAAAAGTTCCAGGAGCTGATTCATTCGCTGGAAGAGCAGTTAAAGCGCCGGAGCGCGAAGAACACCCGGACCTTAGCTTCCGCCTCAGCCCGATGCGTTCGGTGGTATTCATCCGCTCAGCGCGCCACGCGGGCCGAGATTATCCGGATTTTTGAGCGCATTGGCTTTAATGTGTCCAACGGACCGGAAATTGAAGACGACTGGCACAACTTTACGGCCCTGAACTTCCCGGAAAACCACCCTGCCCGCGAAATGCAGGATACCTTCTTTGCTGGAAAAGAATCCCGATATTGCCCTGCGTACCCACACCTCTTCGGTGCAGGTACGCGTCATGGAAGAACAAACAGCCGCCTATTCGTACGCTTTCTCCAGGCCGCGTGTACCGTAACGAAGCTATTTCGGCCCGGGCCCATTGTGTTTTCCACCAGGTAGAAGGTTTGTTCGTGGATGAAAACGTAAGCTTTGCCGACCTGAAGCAAACGCTTTACTATTTTGCCAAAGAGCTGTTTGGCAGCAAACAAAAGTACGCTTCCGTCCGTCTTATTTCCCTTTTACCGAGCCCAGCGCCGAAATCGATATTAGCTGCCTGATTTGTGGCGGCGAAGGCTGCAACATCTGCAAATACAGCGGCTGGGTAGAAATTGGCGGCGCCGGCATGGTCGACCCGAATGTACTGGAGAACTGCGGCATTGATTCGAAAAAATACAGCGGCTTTGCCTTTGGCATGGGCATTGAGCGTATTACCATGCTGAAATACCAGATTAGCGACCTTCGCTTGTTTACAGAAAACGATGTGCGCTTTTTGCGGCAGTTTGCTTCACTTTAAGGTGTAAGGCTTCACGCAAAGCTGCCTTGCGCAGGCACGCAAAGGTAAAAGCGCAAAGGAACGCAAAGAAAGAAAGAGAATCTTGTTCCAGTGATTAAACCATCCTTTGCGAACTTAGCGTAAAGAACCTTAGCGCCCTCTGCGTGAAACAAAGCGCATCAAACCAAACATTCAAATTATTTTTTACTATGGACATTCAGAATATAAAAACAGTAGGTGTGGTTGGCGCAGGGGTCATGGGCCTGGGTATTGCGCAGGTATGTGCAATGGCGGGTTATAAAACGCTCCTGTTCGATGTAAACCGGGAGGCTGTAAGCAGTGCCTTTAAGCAAATAGAGAAAAACCTGGACAAGGGCATTGAAAAAGGCAAATTAACGGAAGAGGTAAAAAAGAGCACCCTAAGCCACCTGCAGGCGGTCGATAAGCTGGAGAATATGCAGGCGAACCTGCTGATTGAAGCCGTGGTGGAAAAGCTGGAAGTAAAGCACCAACTTTTTCAGGCCCTGGAAGAAGTGAATAGCCCGGACACCATCCTGGCCACGAATACCTCCTCCATTCCTATTACCCAAATTGCGGCAAAGCTGAAGCATCCTGCCCAACTGGTAGGAATCCACTTTTTCAACCCTGCCCATATCATGAAACTGGTAGAAGTAATTGCAGGCGTAGCGACCAGTAGCGAAGTGCTCACCAGCGCGCAGGCTTTTGTGAAAAAGCTTGGAAAAACAGCTATTGTCGCACAAGACGCGCCCGGCTTTATCGTTAACAGGGTAGCCCGCCACTTTTATGTGGAGAGCCTGTTGCTGGCAGAGGAAAACATTGCCGACTTTGAAGCCATCGATGACCTTATGGAATCAACTGGCTTTAAAATGGGACCTTTCCGGCTAATGGACCTGATTGGCGTAGATACCAACTTCTCTGTGACTACCTCTATGTATGATGCATTCTGGCAGGCGCCAAAATTCCGCCCCAGCCGCATTCAGCAGAAGAAGGTCGATGCCGGGCACTGGGGCCGCAAATCTGGCAAAGGGTTTTATACCTATGAAAAATAACTACTATTCCCTTTCAATCTTTTTTCTTTTAGTCTTCCTGTTTTTAGGCAGCTGTAAGTCTGATGCCCCTGAGGCAGTTATTCCCTATGTTTTTGTTTATGAAGAAATAAACCTGAATGACATTAACTACCTGAACCTGAAACAGGTGAACGGCTATGCCTATGTTCCGAATGCAGGTGTAAGGGGCATTTTACTTATTGCTGATGGATTTAATAACTACAAAGCGTTTGACCGCGCCTGCCCCTATCATCCGCAGGAGGAATGCGCCCAGGTAAGCATGCACAGCAGTGGTTTTTATATAGAAGATACCTGCTGCGGCTCCACCTTTGGCACCGATTACGGGGCTCCCACCGGGGGACCGGCCCGGAATTCGCTGCGGCAGTACAACACTTACGTAGACGGCAATTACCTGATTATCAGCAACGACTAAGTTTTCCAAAAGCCTAAAACATCAACAAATTAGCTTTATTTCCGTTAAAATGATAGAACCAAACACGACTATCATGACAAAGAACCACGGAAACCAGATAAAAAATGATGATCAATACGAGGCGCTGCGGGACCAGGGAGCCAGCAAAGAAAAGGCAGCACGCATTGCCAACTCCAATTCCCATAAAACAGGCCATAAAGGCGGCAAGAGTGCGAAGTATGAAGATCGCTCCAAACAGGAACTTTACGATAAGGCCAAGGAAGTTGGCATAGAAGGTCGCTCTAAAATGGATAAGAAAGAGCTTATCGATGCCCTCCGGAACCATTAATTCCTGTTTTTGAAGAAAAAAGCGGTGCAAATTTTGCCACCGCTTCTCTTTGTTCATTTATAGTAATTCTTCTATTATCCGGTCCTCGGTATACCCTTCGGCATCTGCCTTAAAGTTGCGGACGATCCGGTGCCTGAGAATAGGCTTGGCAATGGCCTGCACATCTTCTATGTCGGGCGAGTACTTCCCATTTAGCAGGGCATTGCATTTCGCCCCTAAAACCAGGTACTGCGAAGCTCGGGGCCCTGCGCCCCATTCCAGGAAGTTATCGGCCAGGCGATGGGCTCCTTTCCTGTTCGGCCTGGTTTTATGCACCAGGGCAACCGCATACTCCACAACATTGTCGGCTACCGGCACCCGCCTTACCAAATGCTGATAAGCCAGTATCTCTTCCGCCGAAAGAATTTGCTGCAATTGCGGCTCATCGTCTGTAGTGGTATTCTTAATAATATTTACCTCATCGGCATAGTCCGGATAATCGAGCTGAATGTTAAACATAAAGCGGTCGAGCTGCGCCTCCGGCAAGGGGTAGGTTCCTTCCTGCTCAATAGGGTTTTGGGTTGCCAGCACAAAGAAAGGGCGCTCCAGGCGTAAACACCTGCCCTGCAATGGTTACCGAATATTCCTGCATGGCTTCCAGCAAGGCCGCCTGGGTTTTTGGAGGCGTCCGGTTAATTTCATCGGCCAGAATGATGTTGGAAAACACCGGGCCTTTGACAAATTTAAAATTCCGGTCCTTATCCAGGGTTTCTGAGCCCAGAATATCGGAAGGCATCAGGTCGGGCGTAAACTGAATGCGGTTATAGCTCAGGTGCAGCGTAGACGCCAGGGTCTGGATAAGCTTTGTTTTGGCAAGGCCCGGAACGCCAACCAGCAGGCTGTGGCCCTGGCAAAAGATAGAGGTTAACAGCAGCCGGACCACCTCATCCTGCCCTACAATTACTTTCCCTACTTCTTTCTTTAACTTACCAAATGACTCAAACAGGCTGTCGGCAGCCTCTACCTCTGAACTAAATTGCTTCATAAAATATCCGTTAAAAAAAATTTTATAGTAATTTACAACTTCCTGCTCCAGAGGGCCTTACCTGTTACCTACACTTACTATATTACAATAATCATAATCCCTGTCAATATCAATATAAACATCATCAACGGCTTCTTCAAACCATTCACTTATTATCAGGTTCTTTTTCTCATTGAGTGCGGCCATTTGTATCTTCTGATAATCGTCGCGAAGGTTGGCCCTGTGAGGCTTTACCTTAGTTTCATAGTACACAATACGCACAGCATCTTTTCCATCTTCGGTACGGTAGGGCATTGGCTTCGACACCGCACCTACTTCCATGGTATCAATAACAAAAAATACCGAGGGGTCGAGGTCTTCTACAGAAATCCTGTTTGAGCCTTCTGCATCCAGAAAGTATCCGCCACTCGACTTGGTTAACTGGTCTTCAGAATATTCTTTTGCTGCTTTGGAGAACCCGATGGCGCCATTTACAATTTGGGTACGCAGGCTATCGAGGTAGTTTTCGGCAGTAGTAATATCGAGAGAAGAAGAGTTTGGCTTAATTAAAATATGGCGGGTATTAAAAGTATTTCCTCTTCTTTCTATAAGCTGAATAAGGTGAAAGCCGAACTGCGATTCAATTGGCTTTGATATTTCACCTGCCTTCATTCTAAGGGCAGCGGCTTCATATTTTGGAACCAGCTCCCCTCTTTTACGGAAGCCCAGGTCGCCTCCATTGCCTCCGGAGGCAGGATCTTCTGAATACTTTTTAGCCATTTCGGCAAAGCTCTCTTCACCACTCACTATCTTCTCCCTAATTTCATTCAGGCGGTTCCGCACTTCGTCTTTCTGGTCTTTACTTACCTCCGGCAGTTTTACAATATGGCCTACCGTTACTTCGGTTGAAAAGAAGGGCAGATCGCTGGCCGGAAGTTTGTGGAAGAAACGCTTTACTTCTGCGGGGGTAACTTCTACCCCTTCGGTAATATGGCGGGTAACTTCTTTTATTACCAGCTGCTCCCGCATTTTATCGCGCAATTCGGCTTTAAACTGGCTCAGTGGCTTGTTGTAATAGCGCTCAATTTCCTCCTCGGAACCCAGCTGTGCCACCATATAGCGCATCCGGTTATCCAGCTCAGCCGAAACCTGCTCATTACTTACTTCAATAGAGTCAATTTCAGCTTTCGCCAGCATCAGTTTGTTTTGCACAATCTGGCGAAGGATTTCACATTTATCTACATTCTGGTTTGCCTGGCCGCGGGAAGCAACATCCAGGTAGGCAAGGTCCACCTCCGACTTAAGGGCAATGTAATTATCGACCTTAGCGACAATTTTATCTACCACCTGATTTTTGCCCTGGGCAAAGCCGGTGCTTACAGCACAAAGCATGGTCAGGCAAAGGACCAGCGCGGTTTTATTCTGCATAAATTTCAAAGACTTCACTCTTTTGGGCTTTCTCATATATTTCTTTTTCTAGGCGAGCGGCCAACTCGGTCTTTCGTTTGTTGATGATAATCGTTTCTATCTGGTCGCGCACAAATTCCAGGGGCGACAATTCATTGGATATTTTATAATCCTGAATTTTTAAAAAGTAATGGTAGCGCTCGTCCGATGTTTCCATCCATTTATTGGCCTTGAGCCACTGTACCTTGTTCGGAATTCCCATAAAGGGCGTATTCATAATTAACTCATCAAAGTTAATCCAGGCAGCATCATCCAGCATAAAGTCAGAAGCAAAGCGGTAGCTGTATGATTTTAGCTTTTCCCGATCGTCCTCCTCCTGCAGGTTCATAAACTCTTTTAGCTTTTGAATACGCGGCGCTTCGCTCGGCACCTTCACATAAATACCTTTAATAATATTTTGCTTCAGCTCAAAATTAGCTTTATTGGCTTCGTAGTATTCCTTAATCTCGTCTTCTGTTACTTCTTTATTAAGTGCTGAGTTTACATAATATTTCTCATATTCGTAAACCATCAGCGCATAACGATAGTCAAGGATTTTTCGCTCCAGCTCCTGCTGGTCAAATTCAATGTTACTGGCAGCTTCGTCTATAAGCAGCTGTTTGCGTATCCAGCTGTTTACATAACGCTTTACCAGCCTGGCACTGTCTTCAGTAGTTGTTCCTGCCGGAACAATCTCGGCCACATCTTTGGCGAAAAGAAACTTATCGTTTACCCGGGCAATCTTCGCTTCCAGTACCTCCTCCTCACCGGCGTTCTTTCGGAGATGCAGGTAATCACAGCCTCCCAGCAAGAACAGGCACAGCAGCAGGGCACAGCTTGCGATAGGTTTATAATTGCTCATCAAGCTTATTCAGAGTTTGTTCTAACAGTTCATCATTCACCTGTACAGGGTATTTTTCGCGCAGGGCCGTAATCCACTGTTTTTCCAGGTACTCCTGGTAGTCAGAAATCACCTGTCCGCGCACTTCGTCAAGCTTTTTAGGAGCGGCAGGAAGTACCTTGTCCACCAGCAGCAAAAAGGCGCGGCCATCCTGCTGCAACTGCTGCCGTCCTTCTTTCCAGGCTGCGGCATCTACTACCGGATGATCGCCCCGTTCAAAGGGGCCTTCGATTACCTGCAGGCTCAGCGGAGCCTTTTTATTAAAGTTTCGCTCCAGGGCTTTAGGCGATAAAGTAAGCACCCGCGCCAGTGCGGTATTATCTGCTACCAGCTTCAACTGGTAACGGTTCTCAGCTAACCCCAGGGCTGTTAAGTGATTTTGAATGGCTGGCTGCAGTGCCTTAGCGGCTGCAGGAATATTTAAATGCAATACCGCGCTCGTATCCTGCTCCAGAATTCCGGCCAGTTTATTAAGCGTTTGCACGCTAGCTCCCTGTAACATTTCCTGCCCGGCAGCCAGCGGCAGCTTTGCTTCGGTTAAAACGAACGGACTGTTTGGCAGGGCTTCTTCCACCTGCTGTAAGGTGGCCAGGTTCGCGGCACTGAATAAAGTCCCCTTCAGGCGCTCTTCCCACTGGTATTTATCACGGTTGGCCTCAAAATACTGTTGCAAGCCTACTGAATCTTCCAGCGCGCGGGTCCACACTTTTTCGTCCATGAGCTGGAACAACAATATGCCGTCGTGGTATTCCTGCACCAGCATGCGGTACTCATCGTATTTTTCTTCGAGGTGTGCTTCTTCATACCCAACCAGGCTTTCCTGTTGCCAGTTCTGGTAAAGCTTACTTAGCTGGCGGCTGGCAGAAATATTAAAGGCGGAAGTATTTTGTTGCTTTAACCAGCTCTTAAATTCTGCTACGGTATAAGGCTGCTCATTAATAGTAAAAAGGGGCTTTGCTCCTGTAAGACTATCGGGCTGGTACTGCCAGCTCCCACTCAGCAGGCTCGAATCGGCCTGCGCCATCAGGTTTTCGACATTTGCCGTTTTTTCCTGCAGCCTGTTCTCCTCGCGGAGTCGCTCCAGCAGGGCTTCTTCCTGCAGCTGTGCACGGGAGTCGCGGCTTACCTTCTGGGCAAGCTCCTCCTGTATTTCTTCAAGAGGCGGCAATTGCTCGCGCTCTACAAGCCGAACGATGTGCCAGCCATAAGGCGTTTGCACCGGTTCAGAGAATTCTCCTTTTTGCTCGAGAGAAAAAGCGGCTTCTTCAAAAGAAGGAACCATATTGCCTGTCCCAAACCAATCCAGCTCGCCTCCTCTACTTTTGGTAGCCCGATCTTCAGAAAATTGTGCAGCCAGCTGATTCCAGTCACCGCCTTCTTTCAATCTTTTATAAATTTCGTTTATTTTCTCTTTTGCGGCACGGGTCTCTTCCTCAGACGCTCCTTCGCCGGCCCGCACCATTATGTGGCCAACTTTTACTTTTCCCTGGGAGGGGCGCTTGTCGTGTACTTTTAGCAGGTGGTAGCCAAAGTTGGTACGTACAGGATTGGAAATCTTGCCCTCGGCTGTATTGTAGGCAGCATTTTCGAACGGATACACCATTTGAAGGGCGGTAAAATACCCCAGGTTTCCTCCATTCATGCTTGCCGACGGATCTTCGGAATATTGACGGGCAAGCGCTTCAAAGTTTTCGCCCTTCTGCAGCCTGTCGCGCAGCCCCATAATTTTGTTATAGGCTGCCAGGGTATCGGCTGGTTCGGGGTTTTGCTTTAACCCGATAAGGATATGAGACGCTTTTACTTCTGTACCCAGGCGCTGATAAGCCTGCCGTACGAGTTTTTCTGTAACTTCCTTCTCGGTGAGGTAGGGCTTTGCCAGCTGCTTTTTATACCCTGCGAGCTCATCGATAAAAGCCTGCTCTTTATGTAAGCCTGCTTCTTTTGCCTCCTGTACCTTTAACTTAAAATTAATGTACAGGTCGAGGTACTGGCGCAAGTCTTCGCGCGGATTGATGCTGTCGCGGGCAAAGTTGTTTTTATTGTAAACGTATAAAAATTCCTGTAAGGAGGTGGGCTCGTTTTGCACGGTAAATAAAACCGGCTCGGAGGATGGTTCGGTAGCAGTTGGCTTTTCGCTGGTTTTACAGGCTGAGTAAAGGATACTTAAACCGGCAAACCAAAGCAAATATTTTTTTCTCATGAATACTTTTCTGATAGGTTGGCTCCGTTTTTAACCAATTGCAATTTTAACGAAATTTTACATCAGAACCATATAAAGAGAGGGCTGAATATAAATAACTTATCTTAAGGGAGGGGGTATGGGAAAAGAAAAAGGAGGGGGAGATTTATGCGTGCGCCAGTTCCATGCGCTTAAACAGGCGACACACGTTGCTATCGCCATTGCTTTTAAACTGTACTTCGTCCATAATGCGCTTTACGAGCATAAGGCCAAGACCACCCTTACGGCGGGATCTTACCAGCTCTTTGAGCATTGGCTCTTTATAATTGATTATATTAAAACCTTCGTTGTTATGGTCAACTATTTCAAAAGTAATGCCTTTGCTTTCTTCTACATTAATATGAAGCTCAATACATTCAACCGCCTCCATGGTATTGTAGGAGTGCACAATAAGGTTCGCGCATATTTCATCCACGGCGAGCACCAGCATATTCAGGTCAACATCTGAAATGGAATATTGCCCCAGCGTCTCGTCTACAAACGACCTTATGGTTTTTAGTTTACTTTTACTGCACGGAACCTTTAAGCTATACTTCATCATTAATTAGCGATTTTGCCTGATCCTTAGTATCAACAATGGTCAGCAGCTGATCCAGGCCCAGAATTTCAAAAACGTTTGCCACCTTTGCATTCAACCCAAACAGCACGAACTTGGACCCGCTATCTTCGAAATCCTGTATATACGACATAAAAACCCCTAAGCCGGCAGAAGAAATATACTGTAGTTCAGTACAATCAATTAATATGTTCTTTTGCCCCTTTTCAACGGCATCGTTAATTGCCTTATCTAAATGAATAGAGGAGCTGGCATCCACATCTCCTTCTACTTTTATGATAAAAATGTCGTGTTCTGACTCTTTTGTGATGTTTATCATCTTACTTTACGCTTAAAAGTTTTTTTAGTTACGATGCAAAAATGCAACTTACACAAATTTATTACAAGCAGGTTTAATTTTGTTAAGATTTTACCTTAACAAAATTTCACCAGCATGGTTGTAAAATCGTCGTCAATTGCGGCTTTTCCTGTATGGCCCCTGAGTGCCAAAATTATTTTTTCCTGCAATTCCAATACATCTGTCGCCGCATTTTCCTGCACCAGGGCCTTCAAACGCTCAACGCCAAATTCTTCTTTTTCTTCATTCTTACTCTCCAGCAGCCCATCGGTATAAAGCACCATCAGGTCGCCGGGCTGGTACTTTACCACTATTTCCTCCAGCTGCTCGCCAAATTGCTCATTTCTCATAATACCAATTCCAAGGCCTTTATGCTGAAACTCCTGCAACCGCTGCTCGTCCTTACGGTAAAATAAAGCGGGGCAATGGCCGGCCCGAACCACTTCCATCTGCTTTTGAGCAGTATCTATCAGCACATACGTAAGTGTAACAAAAGTAGCTTTATCCAGACATTTGCTTAAGGCACTATTGGTTTTCTCTACAAACTCTTTTCCCGACAGCCCCAGCTGAACCAGGCTGTGAAACACCCCTTTAAGCTGCGACATCACAAATGCCGCCGCAGTTCCATGACCGGCCACATCGGCAATTAAAAGCACAAAACGATCTTCGTCCAGTTTAAAGCTATCGTAATAATCGCCCCCTACCTCGTCGGCCGATTCTGAATACACTGCCAGCTCAAAATCCTGGTTATGGGCCAACTCTTCAGGCAGCAGGCTCCGCTGTACGCGCCGGGCAATGGCAATTTCTTCTTTATAACGTTCATTCTGCAAAGCCTCTCTGAGCAGGCGGCTGTTTTCTATGGCCCCGCATCCCTGGTCGGCATAGGCCTTAACCAGGTCTATGGCATCTTTGTTAAAAGCACCTTCCACATCCTTTAGCAATACAAGCAAGCCAGAATGCTGCTCCTGTATTTTAAGCGGAACCACTAACATAGAGCGATACTCCGGATGCTGCAGGCCGCCTATAAAATACTCCCGTTCCCCTTCATTACAGAAATCCATGCTAAAAACCTTTCGCAGCCCCGGGCGCCGTATTCCCTGCAACACACTGTTTAGCTCATCCTCCTCCAGACTACCTATTAGCTGCACTTCTTCCTTTGTGGCAGTGGCTATTTCTATCCATCCTGTAACTGCATCGATGGCCGCCACTGAGTTTTCCAGCAGGCTGGCCAATACTGTTTCTTCCCGCTCTTCTTTGGTACTTATCCGGTTAAGCCGGTGAAAACCCTGCACTTCCTGCCATTTTTTTTCATATACCGAAGAGGTAGGAAGATTAAAGAAAATAACCAGGCAGGAAAGCAAACTGTAGAAAAGGCAAAAAGCCAGCAGCGCCAGCAAGAAGATATTATCGATTACATTCAGCAGAATAAAGGGATCGGTCTGGTAAACAGAACCAAAAAAGAAAAAATAAGCGAGACAAGCCACTATACCGAGGAGCAAAAGCAGGCTGCGCCACTTCTGGTTTAAATCGAGATACCCCACCCATTTAAGGTTTACCGACAGCAGCACGCCCATTCCTACCAGGGCAAGTAAAATACCATCGTATACCAGGGTGTTTACCTTAATGTTGAATACACCCAGCAGCATACTGCTAATGAGAGAATATTCGAAAATACGCCATGCCACCAGGAGCACCCGGGACTTTTCGTACAACACCAGCCACTTAAAAGCTATTAGCAGCAGCATGAGGTAAGTACCTATTATGGTGAGACTGAGCAGGTATACGAAATTAACGACAAAGCCGCTTTGAGCCAGGGCAGTATCGGCAAATATGAAATAAACGGCCTCCAAAAAAAAGGAGATACTTACCGCCAGCAGCCCGTAGAGGAACATCTTCCAGATAAGCTGCATAAAATCATAGCGCTCTACCGGCTTAATTTTAAGCTGCCCGAAAATATAAATAACCAGTAAATACAGGTTAAGTGCAAGTTGCGGAACCCACCCGCTAATCCTGGGGCTTATCAACTCATTTCGCAGGCTGAGCACAATAACAAGGTTTACTAAAAGCAAGCTAACCCACCCGCCATGGCCCCGAAGAACATCGAATGAAAAGGCCAATACTGATTTTTGCCTAAAAAATTTTTGCATCCGGCATTTTGTACAAATAAAAAAAGGCTAACAAATGGTTAAATTAGTTAGCCTTTACTAAGATACAAAATTATTTACACAACTACAGAAAACCAAACATAGCTTATGGGTTGCTAGCGGCTGTAGTTTGGCGCTTCGCGGGTTACCATAACATCGTGCGGGTGGCTTTCGCGCACACCGGCAGCGGTTATTTTAACAAATTTAGCTTTCTGAAGGTCCGGAATTGTTGCTGCTCCGCAATAGCCCATACCTGCCTTGAGGCCACCGGTCATTTGGTAAAGCACTTCCGACACCTTTCCTTTAAAGGGCACGCGCCCTACAATGCCTTCAGGCACCAGCTTCTTGATATCATCTTCCGCATCCTGGAAATACCGATCTTTGGAGCCATCTTCCATGGCCTCCAGGGAACCCATGCCGCGGTAGGACTTAAACTTACGACCTTCGTAAATAATTACCTCTCCGGGGGCTTCTTCGGTACCTGCCAAAAGGGAGCCAATCATTACGCAGTCGCCACCACCGGCCAGAGCCTTAACCACATCGCCCGAGAAGCGAATACCACCATCGGCAATAATAGATACCCCCGTGCCTTTTGCTACTTTGGAGGCTTCATATACGGCCGAAAGCTGGGGCATGCCCACTCCGGCAATTACCCGGGTGGTACAAATACTACCAGGTCCAACCCCTACTTTTACCGCATCGGCACCCGCATCAATGAGCGCCTTGGTTCCTTCGCCGGTAGCCACGTTACCAACAATCAGGTCCAGTTCAGGATAATCCTGCTTTACTCTTTTGCAGGCATCAATTACTCCTTTGGAGTGGCCATGGGCAGTATCGATACTTATCACGTCTACACCCGCTTCTTTCAACAGCTTAATCCGGTCGAGCATATCGGGAGTAACCCCAACAGCAGCCCCTACCCGCAGGCGACCAAATTCATCTTTACAGGCATTGGGCCTATCTCTGTTTTTCAGAATATCTTTATAGGTAATGAGTCCGCTCAGGCGCCCGTCTTTGTCTATAATAGGCAGTTTTTCGATCTTGTATTCCTGCAGAATATCTTCGGCTTTGTTCAGGTCTATGCTGGCATCGCCGGTAATCAGGTTTTCCTTCGTCATTATATCGGCAACCGGCACTTCATTACCTTCTGAAAACGCAGGTCGCGGTTGGTGATAATGCCAATAAGCTTGCGATTATGCATCAATAACCGGAATGCCCCCGATTTTATTTTCGCGCATAATACGCACGGCATCGGCTACGGTGGCATTTACATTAAGGGTAACAGGGTCCAGAATCATGCCGCTCTGGGAGCGCTTTACTTTGCGCACCTGTTCTGCCTGCAGCTCTGCACGCATATTCTTATGAATAAAGCCTACGCCCCCTTCCAGCGCTACGGCAATAGCCAACTCGGTTTCGGTAACCGTATCCATGGCCGCCGAAACCAGCGGAATATTTAAACGTATATTTCGGGTAAGGTTGGTAGAGGTATCAGTATCGCGGGGGAGTATCTCGGAGTATCCGGGAAGGAGAAGAACATCGTCGTAGGTCAGTGCCTCGAACAAAAACTTCGAACTATCTGGAGTCATGGCAAATAAAATTATGTTGGTTTTATTTGCCGGTCAAAAGTACAGATAAAGCATGAACTTTAAAAGTAATTTCAGCTCCTGTTTTAAATTTATTTTTAAGGGAAGCCTCCATCCGCTCCGCCTGGCGGAGGTCCGGCCACAGCCATTGTTTACCAAAGCACCCTTCCCATGCCCTCAGGCTGTTCAGTAAACCGGCATTTGGTCATTAACCTCTGTGGCCCAGGCATGTATCCCTCCCTGGAGGTTATACAAATTCTCGAACCCCTGCCCTTCAAGAAACTCAATGGCATATAGGCTCCGCACTCCATGATGGCAACATACGGCAATAGGCCGTTCAAGAGGCAGCTCCAGGCTTGAGCGGTGTAATTCCTGCAGGGGCACCAGGCGTGTTTCTGCTACCTCCTCAAAGTTACAGATGGCAAATTCTTCCGGCTGCCGCACATCCAGAATTAACCAGCGCTCTCCAAAACTCAGTCTTTGTTTTAATTGGTGCACATCAACAGTTTTCATACCTACTATTAAGCGTAAAATGGCTGAAACAAACATTATACCTCCTTCTCACTCGCCTTCTCCACCTGAATTTTAAATGAAGTTAGGTTATTTTAATGAAAAACAAAATAGCTATCATACAACCCCCTAATTACCAGCTAAGTAGCTTCACAAACCCTTTAGCAGCCACTGGTTTTACAGGCATGTTTTGGAGATAAGCCTTTATCTTCCTTAGCTTTGCTCCCGCAAGTACCGTAATTAATAATTAATTCTGCGGACAGTACCGTATTCGTTAACGAGTGCTTTGCCAAATTAAAAATTAGAAAGTAAAATTTATAAATGGTTCGCACGAGTGTTAAAATCCTTCTCTGCTCAGCTTATTATTCATAAAAATATTCATAAAAATTAAATTGAAAGAACACAAGCTTTCCTAAAGAGGGCCCGACTGGGTGCTAATCCCAACCTTTTGCTCATACATCGTGAATTTGCAGGAAATTAAAATACTCCTATCCGAAGCCCTGGCAGCCATGAGCTGGCTCGAGCTACTGGCTGTCCTTCTTGGGCTTGCCTACGTCATTCTGGCTGCACAGGAAAACATCTGGTGCTGGCCCGCCGCCCTCCTGAGCACAAGCATGTATGTTTACCTTTGCCTGGAGGCCAGTTTGTTTGCCGAAACCGGCCTGCAGCTTTTTTATGTAGTAATGGCCATTGTTGGCTGGTGGTCGTGGCGCCGAAACAGCCGCCCTACCCGAACTGCCGAAACAGCCGCCGAGGCAAATGCCGCCTCCCTGCCCATTATCAGGTGGCCGGGCCGTACACACCTGCTCGTTCTGGCGGCCAATACGGCAGGCACGCTCCTGCTCGGGTGGCTCCTCCAGGCCTACACCGGAGCCGCAAACCCCTACCTCGATGCTTTCACAACCGTTTTTAGCCTCTTTACTACCTGGATGGTTACCCAGAAAGTACTTGAAAACTGGCTCTACTGGGTGGTAATAGATGCCGCTTCTATTTTTCTGTATGCCAGCCGCGACCTCTACCTTACCGCCCTTCTCTTTATTATTTACACCATTATTGCAGTCGCCGGCTATTTCGAATGGTTAAACCGCTACAAAACCCAGGCAGCAAGGCAATGGTAAAGCGGGTTATGATAACCGGCCCCGAATCCACGGGAAAAAGCAGCCTCGCACAAAAGCTGGCCGCGCATTACCAACACCCTTTGGGTACCGGAGCGGGCACGGACGTATCTTGAAGAAATTGAAAGGCCTTACCGCGAAAGCGACCTGCTAAACATTGCCCGTGAGCAGCTGGCAATGGAAGACCAGCTCGCTAAAGAAGCCCGTGGATACTTATTTTGCGATACCGGCATGCTGGTGTTAAAAATATGGAGCGAGCACGCTTACAAGCGCTGCCACCCCTGGATTTTAGAGCAGCTACAAAAAAGAAACTATTTTCACTACCTATTACCCCAAATCGACATGCCCTGGGCGCCCGATCCGCAGCGGGAACACCCGGAACTGCGAAACTACTTCTTTGCCCTCTACCAGCAACAGCTGGAGCTTTACCAGAAGCCTTACAGCCTGGTAGAAGGACTTGGGCCGGAAAGGAGCCTGAAAGCCATCCGTATTATCGACAGCCTTAGCAGCTGAATTCTTTTTTTTCTAAGCATTATTTTTCAATACCGGCAATTGTTATACCTTTGCGCCGAACCATAACAGGGGTGCCCTAAATTACGGGCTGAGATTATACCCTTTGCTTTCGCCTTAGCGACGGGAGTAAGCACCTGATCCGGATAATGCCGGCGTAGGGAAATGAAGCATACGCTATCAACGTATTCTGTTTGTCTCACAAACCCCTTCTTTGTGTGTTTGCCTGAGCCGGGCACGTAGCCTGTTTCTCAGCATTAATTTCTTTAAACCAAAAGAACCATGAAGAAGATCTTATTTACATGCTGTGCCCTTTTACTGCCCTTCAGCCTCCTGGCGCAGTACGCCGTGCAAGGCACCGTTAAAGAACAGCTAAGCGGAAACCCGCTCCCGGGAGCCACTGTTTTCCTGCAAAACCTCTCCAAAACCACTTCCAAAGCTACTACTACCAACCTTGAAGGGAAGTTTACGCTGGAAGACATTCCCAATGGAAATTATTCCCTCCGGGTAAGCTATGTTGGCTACGAAAACCTTAGCCGGGAGCTGCTCATCAACAGCGACCAAACACTTAACCTTTTGCTTACCGAAGGCACCACCGTTTTAGCCGACGCAGTAATTGTTTCAGCCACCAGGGCTACCGAAAAAACGCCCACCACCTACACCGAAGTGGAGCGGGAAGACATTGAGAAGCAAAATTTCGGGCAGGACATTCCTTACCTGCTCAATTTTACGCCCTCCATGGTTACCACCTCCGATGCCGGGGCAGGCGTAGGCTATACCGGCTTGCGCATCCGGGGTTCCGACGCCACCCGCATCAATGTAACGGTAAATGGCATTCCGGTGAACGACTCGGAGTCGCATGGTGTATTTTGGGTAAATATGCCCGACTTTGCTTCCTCTGTAGAGAGCATGCAAATTCAGCGGGGCGTTGGCACCTCTACCAACGGCGCTGCTGCGTTTGGCGCAACGGTAAACATTCAAACCAGCATTTTAAATAAAGAACCCTACGCAGAAATTGACAATAGCTACGGCTCCTTCAACACCTGGAAGCATACCGTACGGGCAGGAACCGGCCTCATCAACAACAACTTTGCCTTCGATGCACGTCTTTCAAAAGTAAGCTCCGACGGGTTTATTGACCGGGCATTTTCTGACCTCAAGTCGTTTTACCTTTCCGGAGGCTATTACGATGAAAAAACCCTTATTAAAGCAAATGTTTTCAGCGGAAATGAACAAACCTACCAGTCGTGGTACGGTACGCCCGAAGCGCTGCTCAACACCAACCGTACCTATAACTATTATACGTACGAAAATGAAACCGACAATTACCAGCAGGACCATTACCAGCTAATTGCCGCACATGACTTCAGCCCGGCGCTCACCCTCAATGGCGCCCTGCACTACACCCGGGGCCGCGGCTATTATGAGCAGTACCGCGAACAGGATAGCTTTACAGATTATCCATCCTTCGGCATCGACTCGCTGCTTGTAAACAACGACACTATCTACAGTACCGACCTTATTCGGCAGCGCTGGCTCGACAACCACTTTTACGGCGCCACCTGGTCGGCCGACTACCAACCCGGCGCTCGCTGGCAGTTTGTACTGGGAGGTGGCTGGAACCAGTACCTGGGCGACCATTTCGGCGAAATTATCTGGTCGCAGTATGCCGGCAACAGTGCTTTACGCGACCGGTACTATGACAATAGCAGCGAAAAAGAAGACCTGAATGTATACCTGAAAACATTCTACCAGCTTACTTCCGCGCTCAATCTTTTTGTCGATTTGCAGGGGCGCTACATCAGTTATACTTATGCGGGAATTGACAGCGACCTGCGGGAAATTGAAGGCACACACGAGTTTAACTTTTTTAATCCGAAAGCAGGCTTCACCTATATATTTAACCCGGCCAACCGCCTCTATGCCTCCTTTGCCAAAGGCCATCGCGAACCTGTTCGGAGCGATTTTATTGATGCACCCGAAGACCGCCTGCCGGAAGCTGAAACCCTTAGAAACCTGGAAGTGGGCTACGAACGAAAAAACCGAAAATATAGTGCGGCTATCAATTACTACCTCATGAATTACAGGAATCAGCTGGTATTAACCGGTGAGTTAAATGATGTAGGCGCTTCCATTCGCACCAATGTAGACCGGAGCTATCGCAGCGGCATAGAGCTTCAGCTTGCCTACCATCCTGAAGAATGGATAAACCTGAGTGCCAATGCCACCTTTAGCCAAAATAAAATAAGGAGCTTTACAGAAGTACTCTACGACTATAAAGAAAATGGAGCGGTAGAAACCATCTTAAATGAATATCCTGAAACCAATATTTCTTACTCTCCTTCTGTTATTGCCGGCGGCACCTTTAGCCTGCGCCCCTTCTCCTGGCTGGAAGCAAGCCTGCTTTCGAAGTATGTTGGCAAGCAATACCTCGACAATACACAAAGCGAATCGCGCCGCCTGGATGCTTACTTTACAAATGATTTCCGACTGAACACCAGCTTCAGTCCTCCATTTATTAAAGAGCTTACTGTTGGCGTGCTGGTAAATAATTTGTTTAATGTGGCCTACGAATCGAACGGCTACACCTATGGCTATGGCTACGAAGGCGACATTGCTTACGAAAATTTCTTTTACCCCCAGGCCGGCAGAAACTTTTTGCTCAATTTAAGTGTAGCGTTTTAGGAAAATGTTTCATTATAAATATAAAAAGCCTTTGTTATTCAGCAAAGGCTTTTGTTTTTCAGCATCATTAGCCTTAAGTTGCTAATGCTGCGTGTTGCGCCAGAAAAGAAAAAGATTAAAAATTAAGAAAAAAGTCTTGTATGGCTAAAAAATTTGTTCCCTTCAATGAGATTAGCATGTACCAGCAGGTGATTGTGGTCGATAGCTTCCACCCCGATGGACTGGTGCTTTCGCACTGGCGAGGTGCTCCGAAAATAGAGGAAATCCATGACGACACCAGCACGGCAATCGTTTTAAATGCCCTGGAGCAGGGCACCCCCGATTTAAGCGCGCATCCCTATGTAACAAATAACCATTTTGATGTGGACGGCTTTTTGGGCATCTGGTCCCTTTGCAATCCGGAAAAAGCATTGGAAAACAGCCGTCTGTTCAGGAAAATGGCGCTCCTCGGGGACTTTCGCGAATTAAGCCTTTCTTCTGAAGAAGATCACCTGGCATTAAAACTGGTTTGCTGGATAAATACCGTGGAGAGAGAACGCTTTTATGCTCCCTTTGCCTCTTACGAGCCAGGCAAAAACGAGGTGAGGCTATGCGTGAGCAAGTATCTCTTTTTTCTGCAGCAGTTTGGCAAAGCCATTCAAAACCCCCACGACTTTAAGCACGACTGGCAGGAAGAATATGAGCAGGTAGTACAGGATATGCAGGTGCTGGAAGGTTCGGAAAGCAATATAAGCCTGCTGGACGATATCCGGCTACAGCTGGTAGAAACTCCCGAGCCACTGCATTATTACGCCCTTTTCAGCCAAAGCGCCCCCGCCGACATGGTTCTTTGCATGTATACAAACAATCGCTACGAGCTTGAATATAAATACACTACCTGGGTCGATTGCGCCACACGCGCCAGCTACCCCCGGCTCGACCTGCAGCCCCTTGCAAATATCTTAAACCGGAACGAAGAAGGTTCCTTCCTCTGGCGCTGCGATAAACTTACTGATACCGGGCCTATTTTACGGCTCAGCGGCGAAAAGCTAAGCAAGGAGCAGCGCTTCGACCACCCGCGCAATAGGCCGCTTCACCCCTCCAGCATTCCACCCCAAAAGTTCGTTGGGCTGCTCAGGGACTACTTCAGCAAAGCCTACCAAACCACCGAACCAAAAGTCCGTTGGAACTGGCAGGAAATCAGGCAAATAAACCAGCTACTTGAAATTTAAGCGTTTGTATGTCCAGCCATCATGTTGTACGGGAAGCCCAGGAACCCGCCCTTTTCATCTGGTCGGCCGAAGAGCTGGCAGGCGATTTGCTTTCCCAGCTCCTGGAGTGGAGCCCCACCCTTATTACCAGAGAAGAAGCCCTCGCGACGGTTTTTGAGCAGGGAATTAAAGTAGATGCCGTAGCATGCACTCCCGACAAAGAAGCGGAACTTAGCAGAATTGCCGCAGCACAGCCTCATATTCAGCTTATTTTGGCCAGCTCCGACGAAGAAGTACTCCCGGCAGTACTGCGTTACCTGGCAAGCCAGGGCCAGCAGGCCATGAATGTAATGGCCACCCCTTCTTCGGAAAGGGCCTACCTCCTGCCTTTTCTGGCGGCCCAGCACTACTTACCCAATGTGGTGGTAATAAGCGGGCGCGAAAAATGGTCGCTGTACCGGAATGGCTCCTTTACCAAATGGCTGCCGGCCGGAGATGAAATTATTATTCAGGGAGTTTCGCCCGGCTTACTCATTACCGCTACCGGCTTTGCCACCAATATGGAAGAAGGTGTTGCCGATTTTCCACTGCTTTTAGCGGCTGCCGAAAGCGGGATCAAGCAAATTCTTGCCCCGGGGCCCTTCTGGCTTGCTGAAAAGCTCAACTCCCTTTAGCCGCAGCTTTAAACGCTTTTTCTTGCCTGCACCATCCGGTCTTTTCCTTGTAAATCCTGCAAAACACCCACCTCCCTAAACCCATCGGCTTTAAGCATATCGGCTACCTGCGCGCCATAGGCTTCGTTTATTTCGAAGTACAGCCAGCCCTTCTCCTTCAGCTGCGTGGTGGCCAGCCGGGAAATCCGGCGGTAAAACAGCAGCGGGTCCGTGTCTTCTACGAAAAGGGCCGTGTGGGGCTCCCAATCCATTACATTCGGCTTCATCAGGCTTTTTTCCAGCTCCCTTACATATGGCGGATTGCTCACTATTATATCCGGCTGGCTAAGCCCCGAGGGAAGTCCCTGCAGGATATCCTGTTCAAAAAAATGGATTGTTGCTCCCAGCAGCCGGGCATTCTCCCGGGCCACCTCCAGGGCGGCGCTGCTTATATCAACTGCACTCACCTCAGCGCCAGGCAGGCAAAGCGCCAGGCTAATGGCTATACAACCGCTGCCCGTACCAATATCCAGCAAATGTAAACTTTGCTCCCGGGCATGGCGCTGGCATATAAGATGGACCAGCTCCTCGGTTTCGGGCCGCGGAATGAGCACGGCAGGACTTACCTTAAAAGTATGCTCATAAAAAGGAGCTTCCCCTAAAACATACTGGATAGGCTCATGCTGCTCCAAACGCTTCAACATTTCTTCCAGCTGCTCCCTATCCTGCTGGTTCAGCGGCAGTGGCCTGTCCATAATTATATCGGAGCGGCTTTTCCCATAAAGCGACTCAAGCAGCCAGTAAGCCTGCTGCCCGGCTTCAGCGGCATCCATAAGGGGCAGAAGGCGCTGTTGAATAAGCTGAAAAATGGCTCTGGCAGAAGTGGGGATATCTTGCATAAGCCCAAAGGTACAGATTCCCTTCCTCAATTTAGCACAGGAATAAGAGCAAATGCTTTGGCCTGTGCAGCACAGGTAGTACATTTACAACCTAATGGAGGCAGAGGTAATTTATATGCAGCGGGCCCTGGAGCTTGCCCGCAATGGCCAGGGGCGCGTAAGCCCCAACCCCATGGTGGGCTGTGTAATTGTGCATAATGGAAAGATAATCGGCGAAGGCTGGCACCAGCAGCATGGGGGCCCTCACGCAGAAGTGCATGCCATACGGAGCGTAAAGAACCCGGAGCTGTTAGCGGAAAGTACTGCTTACGTAAGCCTGGAACCCTGCTCCCATTGGGGAAAAACGCCTCCCTGTGCCAACCTGCTCATCGAGCATAAAATTAAGGAGGTGGTGGTTTGCAATACCGACTCTAACCCGCTCGTAGCTGGCGGAGGTTTGCAACTCCTGCACGAAGCAGGGGTAAAAGTACGCTGGGGTATATTGGAAGAAGAGGGCCGCTGGCTAAACAGGCGCTTCTTTACTTTTATGGAGAAAAAGCGGCCCTACATTATTTTAAAGTGGGCACAAACAGCCGATGGTTACATGGCCCGCCCCAACTTCGACAGCAAGTGGATTAGCAATCCATTCGCCCGCAAGCTGGTGCACCAGTGGCGCGCCCATGAAGATGCCATAATGGTAGGCCGCCAAACCGTGCAGTACGACAACCCACAGCTGAATGTGCGCGACTGGCCTGTGAACGACCAGCATCCTGTCCGGGTAATCATTGACCGCCAGCTGCAGCTAGCAGGCGATTTCCATGTTTTTGACCAGCAGATTCCCACCCGCTGCTACAACCTCCAGAAATCGGAAGAGTGGGAGAACCTTAGCTATATAAAACTGAATGAAAGCCACTTCTGGGCCGAAATGCTTCAGGACCTGCACAAGCACAGCCTGCAGTCAGTACTAGTTGAAGGCGGCCCAGCTTTACTGGCGCTCCTGCTGGAGCAGGGTTTGTGGGATGAAGCCAGAATTTTTACAGCTCCAAAAACGTTTGGAGAAGGACTTCAGGCGCCCCGCCCAAAAGGCAAGCTGTGGAAAACCCAGCCCGTCTTCAGCGATCGGCTCGATGTTTTCGTGAACAACTAAGAGGTTAGACGGGAGATTTGAGACAGGAGACGGGAGACTTGAGATGAAAGAAATAATAGGTCTCCATTTCTCTTATTGGGGGCAAAACCACATAATAGGCATTAGCTTCAACTTCTAATTTTTAATTTTTAATTTTTAACGGCTAACGGCTAACGGCTAACGGCTAACGGCTAACGGCTAACGGCTAAAATTAATTTACACATTCGCATATTTCAAATTTGCACATTATACTATGGCTGAAAATTTAATTTTATCTGAATCGACCAACAAGCAGGAGCGCTACGATAACCTGCTGCCTCAAATAGAAGCGCTTACCACCGGCGAGCGCGACCTGATAGCGAATTTATCTAACATTGCTGCCGCCCTGCGGTATGGCATGGGTTTCTTTTGGGCTGGCTTTTACCTCGTTAAAGAAGAGCAACTGGTGCTGGGCCCGTTCCAGGGTCCTATTGCCTGCACCCGCATCAATAAAGGCAAAGGAGTTTGTGGCACCGCCTGGGCAGAAGGTCGCACCGTGTTGGTTCCCGATGTAGATGCATTCCCCGGCCATATTGCCTGTAGCTCCGACTCAAAATCAGAAATTGTGCTCCCGGCCTTCAAGGGCAAAGAGGTAGCCCTTATCCTGGATGTAGACAGCGATAAGCTGAACGATTTCGATGAAACGGACCAGCAGAACCTGGAGAAACTCATGCGGACGATCGAGAAATTCCTTTAAGCGGGAAAAAGAAATCCGGCAGCACCTCAAGACCCTGAAAGCTTCAACTCTTTCAGGGCCTTTGTTTTTAGCGAACTTAAGCCAAGCTGCAAAAGAATAACTCAATCAAATCGAATGAAGATGCCTCTCAATAAATGATGGCACGCATTACCCCTGGAGTAAACGACGCGCCAGAACCTGGCGGCTGGCGGAAGTTGCTATTGAAGGCACTTTGGATGATTGCGTGTTAAACAAAACGGCGGCAGGAATCTTTTACTAAAAACAAGCTCTATTTTTGCCATGCCTACTACCCGGCCATTCGAAAACGTGCTTTTTGTAGCAATACAAACTGTTCCGCAAGCAGCAAGCCTGCAGGAGCTCAGCCCCCGCCTGCAAAAGATATGGAAGCACAAAGCAGGCTTTTCCACCACAAACGAAGAAGATTTTAGCGCGGAGGAGCTGTTTACCCAGAAAGCTGGTTTGTATGCTGAGTTTGGGAAAATTATCAATATTGCTGCCGCTTACTTTCATCAGGCAGGCGCCGAAGGAGCACAGGAACTACGGGTAAAATCCATGACTTCAGCCGATAATGAAAAGCAGCTACTGGAAGACTTCATTCATTTACTAAATGAGCGCTTCGACCAAACCCGCCTCCGGCTGTGCGCACATAACGGCAAGGAGTTTGATTTTCCATTTTTGTGCAGACGAATGCTCCTGCAGTGCGTCCCCATCCCCCCGGTATTGAACCTGGCCGGAAAGAAACCCTGGGAAGTTCCCCACCTCGACACCATGGAAATGTGGATGTTCGGCAACCGGAAATATCCCGTTGCGCTCGACCTCCTGGCGGCCATTTTCGACATTCCTGAGCCGGAAAACCGGCTGGAGGGGCCGGTAGTATCAAAAGCTTTTTATGAAGAGGGCGATTTAGAAGGCATTTGCCGGCGTGGACAGCGGGATGTAATAACCACCGCCCAGCTTTATATGCGTTACCGCTGCAGCCCGCTATTGCAGGAAGAGCAAATTCACCTGGTTTAGCTTAGTTTTCTATCCCCAGCATATGCGCAATTTGCTCCAGCACCTGCACACGCAGGGCCGGGCTAAACTTTTTGTATTTGTGGCGCTCGTACCAACCCAGGTAAAAGCTATAGAGAATTTCACCCTTCATTTCTATTTCATTCAGGCCAAAGCCCATGCCTTTAAAAATATGCCGGGTAGATTCGATTCTTTCCTCTTCTATTTCCTTCAGCAGCGTATTAATTTTTGTATTTTCCTGCGCCAGCTTCCGGAGGTAAAAAAGAAAATCATGCAGGCTGCGGTCCGCAAAAACGACATCTACCAGTTTTTCTACCCTGAATTCTAACGGCAACTTTGTAAAAGCTTCGATAGGCCCCTTAGTCTTTGCCAACCGCCATTCCTCAATCATTTGCTCAAAAAAAGCTTCTTCATCTTTAAAATGAAAATAGAATTCTGCGCTACTGGATTCAACAATCCGGCTTAGCGACTCTACTTTCAATCCATTTAATCCTTTACGGGCAAATAGTTCTATACCTGCACGTAGCCAATCTACCGGCCTGGTACTTACCTGGGGCATTTTCTTGTTCTCACGCTTAATTTATAAATTTGCAGTGGCAAAGATATTTCATTTACTTATATTGCTGCTTATACATGTACTCTATTCGCATAAACAGCGATTTGCAGGTAAAAAATATAGTTTTACACTCCTGTAAGATAGCGTATACAGCAACTACTTTCGTATATAAGAAGAAACATTTCTTTTTCATTTAATTAATTACATTAGAGGCTGCCGGCTCAGGGAAACGGCTTTTTTTGTAGTAATATTAGGTTGTAATTTAGTAAAGGCAGTAAATACAGCCCACCCCTTTGTCCATGGCTCATCACCCTTCTTTATCTGAAGACCAAACGCAGGAACTTTTACTGGAAGTACAGGGTTTAAAAACCCAGTTCCAGACCCGTTCAGGCATTGTTCGCGCTGTAGATGATGTAAGCTTCAGCATACGCAAAGGCGAAACCATTGGTATTGTTGGGGAATCGGGTTCAGGAAAATCTGTTACCGCCCTCTCTATTTTACGCCTCATCGACCAGCCGGGCAGTATCGAAGATGGCTCTATCAGGTTTAAGTCCAAGCAGTTTGGCGAGGTAGATCTTATAAAAATTAACTCCGGGGATATGCGGAAAATCAGGGGAAATGAAATCTCGATGATTTTTCAGGAACCCATGAGCTCGCTAAACCCTGTTTACACCTGCGGCGACCAGGTAATGGAGTCTATTCTTCTCCATCAGAACTTAAGCCGAAAGCCGGCGCGGCAACGAACGCTCGAGCTGTTTGAACGGGTAAAGCTGCCCCAGCCAGAAGATATTTTCAACTCTTATCCGCACCAGCTGTCAGGAGGGCAAAAACAACGGGTAATGATTGCCATGGCCCTTTCCTGTAACCCACAGCTCCTGATTGCCGACGAGCCCACTACTGCTCTCGACGTAACCGTACAGGCCAATATTTTGCGCCTGTTCCGGGAGTTTCGGGAAGATCAGCAAACCTCCGTTATTTTTATTACCCACGATTTAGGTGTAATTTCCGAAGTGGCAGACCGGGTAGTGGTTATGTACCAGGGTAAAATAGTGGAAGAAGGAACCGTTTGGGATATATTTTCCAACCCACAGCACCCTTATACCAAAGGCCTGCTTGCCTGCCGGCCACGCCTGGATTTAAAGCTAAAGGTATTGCCCACCGTTGCCGACTTTATGGGCGTTGACGCCGATGGAAAGTTAACTGAAAAAATGGGCAGCAAATACCACTCAGTTGGCGAGGCGCTGCTTTATAATGTACAAACGCAGGCCGAAATTGAGCAGCAGCAGCAAAGGTTGCTGGCAAAAAAGCCTATTCTGGAAGTAGCGCACCTTAAAACCCACTTCCCTACGGGAGGAAGCTGGTTTAAGCGCTCGAATGATGTTTTTAAAGCAGTAGACGACGTAAGCTTTCAGGTTTACACCGGCGAAACCCTGGGCCTTGTAGGCGAATCGGGCTGTGGAAAAACCACCCTGGGGCGCAGCATACTCCGGCTGATAGAGCCTACTGCCGGAAAAGTTTATTTCGAAGGCAGCTGCATTAACGATTATTCTGAAAAAGAAATGCGCCGCCTGCGCCAGAAAATGCAAATTGTGTTTCAGGACCCTTATTCGTCCTTAAACCCACGGCATACCATTGGCCGCACCATTCTGGAGCCCATGAAAATACATGGCGTACTGGAAAACGACCGGCAACGCCGCGATAAGGTCATGTACCTGCTTGAGCGGGTAAACCTGAATACAGACCATTTCAATCGCTATCCGCATGAATTTTCAGGGGGGCAGCGGCAGCGAATCTGCATTGCACGAACATTAGCCCTTGAGCCGAAGTTTATCATTTGCGACGAGTCTGTTTCTGCCCTGGATGTGTCTGTTCAGGCGCAGGTATTAAACCTGCTCAATGAGTTGAAGCAGGATTTTGGATTAACCTATATTTTTATTTCGCACGATCTGTCGGTCGTGAAATTTATATCCGACAGAATTATGGTAATGAACAAGGGCCAGCTGGTAGAGACAGGATTTCCTGAACAACTATACGAAAACCCCCGGGAAGCCTACACTCAAACCCTTATAAACGCAATTCCAAAGGGTAAGCTGGAAGACATCCGCAGAGCACAACTGGCCCGAAAATTAGCCCTCAGGGATACCTAGAGGCAAGTAATTTTTTATATTTATGAGTAAAAAAACAAAGAAAACCCCAGGCAAGCGAGCCGCCGGAATACCAAAAGACGAAGTAGCCGGCATGAAAAACAGAATTCAGCAGCTGCTGGAAAGAAACAGAACCCGCCCCATTAGCACTAAGCACATTATTGAAAAGCTCGACCTGCGCACCAAAAATGCCCGGGCAGCCATGGAAGCCGCTTTACATAAACTGGTAAAGTCTGAAGAGGCCGAACTGACCCCCGACGGCCGCTACCGCTCCACCGCCCAACCCGATGAAATAGTAGGTAAAGTCGACCATGTAAATTCCCGTTTTGCCTACATCATTTCTGAAGAGCTGGAGCAGGACGCCATGGTAAACGGCAACAAGCTAAATGGTGCACTCGATGGCGATACCGTACGCGTAAGGTTATACGGCAGCAAAAAAAGCGACAAGCGCCTCGAAGGCGAAGTAGTGGAAATTGTGGAGCGCGGCCGCGAAGAGTTTGTGGGCCGCATAGAGCTCTCGCCCCGTTTTGCCTTTGTGGTACCGGACAGCCGCAAAATGCACCACGACATTTTTGTACCCAACGATGCCACCCTTAATGCAAAAAACAACGAAAAGGTAATTGTTCGCATTACCGAATGGCCGGGCAAAAACAAAAATCCCGAAGGAAAAGTCGTTCGCGTGCTCGGCAAAGCGGGCGAAAATGAGGCCGAAATTCATTCAATTATGGCCGAGTTTAACCTGCCTTTTGAGTTTCCGAAGGGAGTGGAAAGCCAGGCCAAGCGCATAAAAGATGACATTACCGACGAAGAAATAAGCAAGCGCCGCGACATGCGCGGAGTCACTACCTTTACCATAGACCCGGCCGATGCAAAAGACTTCGACGACGCTCTTTCGCTGAGGCTGCTCGAAAATGGCCACTACGAAATTGGGGTACACATTGCCGATGTTTCGCATTATGTAAATACAGGCACCATGCTCGACAAAGAAGCCGTTGAGCGGGCCACTTCTGTTTACCTGGTCGACCGCACCATTCCCATGCTTCCGGAGCGGCTTTCGAACGAGCTTTGCTCCCTGCGCCCCAACGAAGACAAGCTAACCTTTGCCGCTGTTTTTGAAATGGACCAGGACGGACAGCTCATGAAAGAATGGTTTGGCCGTACCGTCATTCACTCCGACCGCCGCTTTACTTATGAAGAGGCACAGGAGCGCATCGAATCTTTGCAGGGCGATTTTGCCCGCGAGCTCACCATCCTGAACACCCTTGCCTTAAAGCTACGGGCCGAGCGCTTTGCCCGCGGAGCCGTAAACTTCGAAACCACGGAGGTAAAATTCCGCCTCGACGAAAAAGGCAAACCCCTGGAGGTAATCCCGAAGGTGCGGAAAGATGCGCACAAAATGATTGAGGAATGGATGCTCCTGGCCAACAAGCGGGTGGCAGAATATGTAATCAGCAAAGGAAAAACAAAGAAAAAAGCGCCTACTTTCGTGTATCGTACCCACGATTTCCCGAAAGCCGAAAAGCTGGAAGCATTCTCTGTTTTTGCCCGTAAATTCGGCCATAGCCTAAGCACCGAAGATGAAGCAGTGTCTAACTCCCTCAACAAGCTCCTGGCCGATATTGAAGGAAAGCCGGAGCAGAACGTACTGGAAACACTGGCCATCCGCAGCATGGCAAAAGCAAAATATACTACGGAGCCCGAAGGGCACTTTGGCCTTGCCTTTAACCATTATACCCACTTTACCTCTCCAATTCGCCGTTACCCCGATGTAATGGTGCACCGCCTGTTGCAGCACTACCTCGATGGTGGCAAGTCGGCCAATAAAGACAAGTACGAAAAGCTTTGCCAGCAAAGCAGCGACATGGAAAAGCGTGCCGCCGATGCCGAACGTGCTTCCATTAAGTACAAGCAGGTAGAATTTATGCAACTGCAGGAAGCTAAAGTATTTGATGGCGTGGTATCGGGCGTTACCGAATGGGGGGTGTATGTTGAAATTACCGAAACCAGCTGCGAAGGCATGGTGCGTCTTTCTGAAATAAAAGACGATTACTACGAGTACGACGAGCAAAATTACCGGATCATTGGTAAAAGCAATAAAAAGATTATTACTTTGGGCGATAAAGTAAAGGTGCGGGTAATCAATACCGATATTGACCGCCGCACGATTGATTTAGAGTTTGCCAAAGAGTAATATGAAGGATACCTACCTCCGCCACCTGGTAGAAAATATAAACAAAGCATTAGCCGAAACGGCTTACGGAGACAGTCCAAAAGAGCTGTACGAGCCCATTGGGTACATGATGGCACTGGGCGGTAAGCGCCTGCGCCCCCTCTTAACCCTGCTGGGCTATTCGCTCTGGAAAGACAAAGCCGAACCCGCCTTAAAGGCCGCCATGGCCGTAGAGGTTTTTCATAACTTTACGCTCATGCACGACGACATAATGGACCGGGCTCCTCTGCGGAGGGGCCAGGCAACCGTGCATGAAAAATGGAATGAAAATACGGCCATTTTAAGTGGCGATGTAATGCTTATAAAAGCATACGACCTGCTGCTGGAGTCTCCCCCGGAGCTGCTCAAAAATATTCTCCGGAAGTTTAACCGCTGTGCCGCCGAAGTTTGCGAAGGCCAGCAGCTTGACATGAACTTCGAAAGCCGCCAGCAGGTAAACCAGGAGGAATACCTGCACATGATTAAGCTAAAAACCGCTGTATTGCTGGGCTTTAGCCTGGAGCTGGGCGCCCTTCTGGCCGGAGCACCGGAACGGGCCAGCGAGCAGCTGTACCAGTTTGGCGTAAATATGGGCATAGGCTTTCAGCTGCAGGATGACCTGCTGGATGTTTATGCCGACCAGGATAAGTTCGGCAAGCAGGTGGGCGGCGATATTTTGTCGAACAAAAAAACCTTCCTGCTCATTAATGCCCTGGCAAAGGCAAAAGGCGAAGCAGCCAGCAAACTGCAAACCTGGCTCGAAAAAGAAAATTACGCCCCACAGGAAAAGGTAAGTGCTGTAACCGCTATATATGAGCAGCTGGGCATTCGGGAGCTTACCGAAACTAAAATGAACGAGTACTTCAATGCCGCCTTCGATGCGCTCGGGCAGCTCGAGGTACCTGAAGAGCGCAAAAGCCTGCTCAACAGCTTTGTGCACCAACTTATAATGCGCGACAAGTAATGACAGTAACCCTCTTATTAATAATTCTCACCTCGGCAGTAAGTGTCATTGCCTGGCAAAAGCCGGAACTGCAGCACAAGCTGCTTTTTCATCCGTACAGCGTAAAGCACAGGAACGAGTATTTCCGGTTTATTACAGGAGGTTTTGTACATAGTGGTTGGGTACACCTGTTTTTTAACATGTTTACCCTCTACTTCTTCGGCAATTCGCTGGAGTTTTTGTTTAACCACATGTTCGGTGCCAATGGCTTTGCCTACCTGCTTGCCCTGTTTTTAATCGGGATTATTGTATCCGATATTCCCACCTACCTCAAATACAAAAATGCTCCGCACTATCGCTCCCTGGGTGCTTCGGGCGGCGTAGCTGCGGTTATCTTCTGCAGCATTATGTTTAACCCTGCCCGCGATTTATGTCTTTACGGCATTCTTTGTATTCCGGGCTTTATTCTTGGCCCGCTTTTTCTTATTTACTCCTATTACCAGGGAAAGAAAATGGCCGACAATATAAACCACGACGCCCACTTTTACGGAGCGCTTTTTGGCATTCTTTTTAGCTTGTTTGTAGATGTGGGGGTATTTGGAGACTTTGCCCAGGAGGTAGCTCAATATGTGGCTAACTACCGGTTTTAGTAGTTCTTCGGGGTTTCCTGTCGCGCAGGTACAAATGACTGTTTCCTTTCCGCTGCTTTTCAATATGTTCGGCATCGGGGAGGTAAATGGTAAAGGTACTGCCTGCCCCTTCCTTACTTTGCAGGTTTATATAGCCTCCCAGGCGCTCTACAATACTGCTTACAATATAGAGGCCTAAGCCACTGCCCTGCGACTTTTCATGCCCCCGAAAATACATTTCGTAAATTCTGTCCCGAATGGCATCACTTATGCCGGGCCCGTTGTCGGCTACAACAATTGCCACTCCTGTAAGATGCTCCCGCACTTCAATTCGAATTTTGGCCGCCTGGTTGCTCCTGAATTTGATTGCATTATCGAGCAGGTAAAAAAGCATGCCCCGCAGGAGCTTTTCATCATTAGAAAAAATCCGATCGAATTCAAAACAACATTCCATAAGAATATCGCCTTTTTCCAACTCTTCTTCAAACTGACTACAAACCTGCTTCACCAGCGACTGGAAAGAAACTGGAGCGATGCTCAATTCCTCCTGCTTAATTTTGGTTATGGCAATAAGCTCATTTAAAACAAACTCCAGGTGCCGCGTGCGCTCATTAAGCATTTTAATATAATCGAGCGAAAAAGATTCCTTAATTTCAATTGCCGCCACATTTAACAATCCGCTGAGCGTGGCTACCGGGCCCCGCAAATTATGCGAAGCTTTGTACATGAAAGTCATTAGCTCCTGGTGCACCTTTTCGGAGCGGAATTCAGCCACTTTGCGGTCGGTAACCGGGTAGGCGATTGTCATGTACCGATGCACCTCATTAAACTCATCTAACATAGGCACTACCGACAGGTCTACCCAAAAAAGGCTGCCGTCTTTTGCCAGGCCACACACTTCCCCCCGCCAGACTTCGCCCCTTTGCACCGTCTTATACATGCGCCTGAAAAAAGAAGCAGAATGATAGCCCGACTTTAGAAGCATATGCGGTTTACCCACAAGCTCTTCCTGTTTATAACGGCTTACCTCACAAAATTTATCGTTTACATCCACCAGAATACCATTCAAATCTGCAATGGCAAGCAAAGCGCTTCTATCCAGGGCCTTTTTATAATTTATCAGCTCATTATGCATGCGCCGCCGCTCCTTTTCGGCAGCAACGAGGTTGGTAACATCGTTGGCAATAACCAGGCGTGCCGGCCGGTTCTGATATTCTATAAGCTGGAATTTTAAATCGAGAAACAAGAGCTCCCCCGACTTGCAAACAAACTGCCGAACCCCGTTCTGACCTACTCCACGGCCATTCTTCACAAAGCTGCCTGGCAAAAGCTGGCTGTCGGTAGTCAAAACCTCTTCAGGCAAAGTTACCGCCTGTTCAGGATTGTAACCGAATAACTGAATGGCTGCTTTGTTCATAAAAAGCACTCCGCGCTCATCGCAGCTAATCCATATCGGCTGCGGGCTTTCTTCATAAAGTCTACGGAAGTTCGACTCACTTTTTTGCCACGAACGGATGGTATGCTCTATCTTCCTCTTATTGTACAGCAGCAAATAAAAAAGAAAAGCGCCTGTTAAAAGCACAAAAACAAAGCCTTTAAAGAGCTCCATGCTGAGGTAACCCGAGGGCTCACCGAAGGAAAAAAGTAGTCTGCTGGAAAGGAAAATCCACACAAACCCAACCAAAATAAATACGGCGACAATTTTTTTGGGTTCGGGTAGATCTAACTTCATATAAGCTTGGCTTTGGTTAAGGTTGGCTGCTTATTTTCCAGGCCATTTTGTCTTTCTATTATACATAAAAAAGCTGTGTTTTACCTGCTAACGGCCTTAAAATTTTAAAGGCCTCAAAAACAGCTACTTAACTCAATAAAGCCCCAAAAACACCAGCCAAATGAATGTGTCTCCCGCCATAAACTTTAACAGGAGTGTTCCAGAATATCCATAACAATAAGCGGATGTTTTTGTGTATACGGTCGGAAAGGAAAGGAGGTTGTCTTTCCGGCCAAAACAGAAGCGCCGCATTAAAACAAAAAGAGCACAATAGACGAATGCTATTGTGCTCTTATACTGTTAACTAAACTGTTATCCGTTTGTAAAATTTCCTGCCTTATGCTTCTACAGCATCTACAGAAACGTATGATCTTCCGTTTGTAGTTTTTCTAAAAGTAACGGTACCTGCGGTAAGCGCAAACAAGGTATGGTCTTTGCCAATACCTACGTTTTTGCCTGGGTGATGCTGTGTACCTCTCTGGCGTACAATAATGTTACCAGCAATGGCATGCTGGCCACCAAAAATTTTTACACCGAGTCTTTTACTGTGCGACTCACGACCGTTACGGGAACTACCTGCGCCTTTCTTGTGTGCCATAGTATTTAATAGTTTTTTAGTTGTTTGTGGTTAGTTGTTTACTACAAGCAAACCAGCCCTAACTATTTTGTGATTTTTTCGATTAAAACTTTAGTGAATTCCTGGCGGTGACCATTCTTCTTTTTGTAACCTTTTCTGCGCTTCTTTTTGAAAACGATTACTTTGTCACCTTTAACGTGTCCGAGAATTTTTCCGGATACCTTGGCACCTTCTACTGCAGGGGCACCTACTTCGACCTCTTCACCATTGCCTATCAGCAACACCTGGTCGAACTCTACGGAAGCGCCTTCTTCGCCTGTCCATTTTAGGAGCGTATACGAACTGGTCTTGTGTTACTTTGAACTGCTTTCCTGCTATGTCAACTATTGCGTACATTAGAAATATATTATTATACGGTCTATGAATTATAGAACCGCAAAAGTACATAATCTTTTTAAAATAAACAAAGCAAAGTAAAGTACTACAACATCTTCTCAACAACACTAAAATAATGCCAGACTTATACACACCCGTTGTGAAAAAAAAGTGGTAAAAAAAAATATCCTTTTTATTCTCTTACCGACGGTTTTTAGGCCGTAGTTACATAAAGACGAACAAAACTCAATATTTAAAAAATTTATCGATTAACTTTCTGCCTAACAAGCAGTTAATATACTGTAGTTATACAAGATACTTAAAGCATTTGATTACTTTACGTAAAAAAAAAACGTTGTAAATAAGCATTAGTTTTTTAATATTTGTAAGCATACCCTAACATTATTGAGGGGTTTTATTCAGGATGGCTAACTCTTTTGATGTCATATAAATAACCGCTCCAAACCATGTAATGTTTGTTAATAAAATCAATAAGGAATATGAGCCGTAACGCTGAAGCAGAAGAACCTATACTAAAAGAAAACAAAAACCGCTTTGTACTTTTCCCTATTCAACATAACGATATTTGGGAATTCTATAAAAAAGCTGAAGCCAGTTTCTGGACTGCAGAGGAAATTGACCTGAGCCAGGACCATGAAAGACTGGGAAAACATGAATGACGGCGAACGCCATTTCATTTCTCATGTACTGGCTTTCTTTGCTGCCAGCGATGGTATTGTAAATGAAAACCTGGCCGAAAATTTTGTGTCCGAAGTTCAGTATACCGAAGCCAAATTCTTCTATGGCTTTCAGATTGCCATGGAAAATATCCATTCCGAAACCTATTCTTTACTAATTGATACTTACGTAAAAGATGCAAAGAAAAAGACCGCCTTTTTAATGCCATTGAAACCATGGACTGCGTGAAGAAAAAGCCGACTGGGCACTGCGCTGGATTGATGAAGGTTCCTTTGCCGAAAGACTGGTGGCCTTTGCTGCAGTAGAAGGTATTTTCTTTTCCGGTAGCTTCTGCTCCATCTTCTGGCTTAAAAAGCGTGGCCTGATGCCGGGCCTAACTTTCTCTAATGAGTTTATCTCACGCGACGAAGGTCTGCACTGCGACTTTGCCTGCCACCTATATACCAATCATCTGATAAACCAGCTGCCTAAAGAAACGGTTATTAAAATTATTAAAGATGCGGTGAAGATTGAGAAAGAATTTGTAACCGATGCCCTACCGGTAAATCTGATTGGCATGAATGCCGAACTGATGTGCCAGTACATTGAGTTTGTAGCAGATCGCCTGTTAGTGAACTTGACTGTGAAAAGTATATAGACCAAAAATCCTTTTGACTTTATGGAGATGATCTCTCTGCAAGGAAAGACCAACTTCTTTGAAAAACGGGTGGCAGAATACCAGAAAGCCGGAGTGATGAAAAATAGACGAAGATAACGATAAACCAAAATTTTCTCTCGACGAAGATTTTTAATACAAAGGCTAAATCAATGCACGTTACCGGAATTTCCATATAAGCTTGCCGAATGCTACAGCATTTTTAGCATCAGATAAAGAATCACCACATAAAACTTACCATATGCTTGTAATAAAAAGAGACGGAAGACGCGAGTCAGTTAAATTTGATAAAATCACCGCCCGAATTGAAAAACTCTGCTACGGACTTGACATCAACTATGTGCATCCGGTAGACGTGGCCAAAAAAGTAATTAATGGCATTTACGATGGCGTAACTACCGTAGAGCTGGATAACCTGGCTGCCGAAACGGCTGCCACCATGACCACCAAGCCACCCTGACTATGCCGTACTGGCTGCCACGCATTGCCATTTCTAACCTGCATAAAGTTACCAGCAAGTCGTTTTCCAATACCATGAAGCGGCTCTACACTTATGTGGATCCTAAAACAGGAGAAAATGCTTCTCTGATTTCTAAAGAAACCTATGGCGTCATTAAAAAGCATGCCGCCCTGCTGGATTCTACCATCATTTACGACCGCGACTTTAGCTACGATTACTTTGGCTTTAAAACCCTGGAGCGTTCTTACCTGATGAAGCTGGACGGCAAAATTGTAGAGCGTCCGCAGCATATGCTCATGCGGGTAGCCGTTGGTATTCATGGCGAAGATATCGAAGCGGCCATTGAAACCTACCACCTGCTACCGAAAAGTGGTTTACGCATGCCACTCCTACTCTCTTCAATGCAGGTACGCCTAAGCCACAGCTGTCCTCCTGCTTCCTGCTTACCATGAAGGAAGACAGCATTGACGGTATTTATGATACTCTGAAGCAATGTGCGCAGATTTCGCAGTCTGCCGGTGGTATTGGTCTTAGCATTCATAATGTACGGGCCACCGGCTCCTACATTAAAGGTACCAATGGCGTTTCCAATGGTATTGTGCCTATGCTTCGGTATTTGATATGACTGCCCGCTATGTAGACCAGGGTGGTGGTAAGCGTAAAGGAAGCTTTGCCATTTATCTGGAACCATGGCATGCCGATATTTTTGACTTCCTGGATCTGAAGAAAAACCACGGTAAGGAAGAACTGCGCGCCCGCGACCTGTTCTACGCCCTGTGGATTCCCGACCTGTTCATGAAGCGAGTGGAAAACAATGACGACTGGTCACTCTTCTGCCCTAACGAAGCTCCCGGCCTGGCCGATTGCTACGGCGATGAATTTGAAAAGCTGTATGAAAAATACGAGCGCGAAGGCAAATGCCCGCAAAACAGGTAAAAGCACAGGATCTGTGGTTTGAAATTCTGGAAGCCCAGATTGAAACCGGTACTCCTATATGCTGTATAAAGATCACGCCAACCGAAGAGTCAACCAGAAGAACCTCGGTACCATCAAGATCTTCTAACCTCTGTACCGAAATTATGGAGTACACCTCTCCTGATGAGGTCGCGGTATGTAACCTGGCTTCTATGGCTCTGCCAAAGTTTGTTACCGAAGATGAAAATGGCAAGCCGTCTTCGACCATCAGAAGCTGTACGAAATCACCTATGTAGCTACCAGAAACCTGAACAAGGTAATTGACGTCAACTACTATCCTGTACCGGAAGCGCGTAATTCCAACATGCGCCACCGCCCGATCGGTATTGGTGTACAGGGACTGGCCGATGCTTTCATCATGCTCAACATGCCATTTGATTCCGAGGAAGCACAGGGCCTGAACAAAGATATCTTTGAAACCATCTACTTATGCCGCCATGACGGCTTCTATAGACCTGGCCAAAGGAAGGTCCGTACGAAACCTTTAAAGGATCTCCGGTTCGCAAAGGCATCTTCCAGTTTGATATGTGGGGAGTTACGCCTGAGAGCAATCGCTGGGACTGGATTGCGCTGAAGAAGAAAGTGAAGAAGCACGGTGTACGCAACTCTCTGCTGGTAGCACCTATGCCTACCGCTTCTACTTCTCAGATTTTGGGTAACAACGAATGTTTTGAGCCGTATACCTCCAATATCTATACCCGCCGGTACTTGTCAGGTGAATTTATTGTGGTGAACAAACACCTGCTGAAAGATCTGATTGAGCTTGGCCTGTGGAATGACAGCATGAAAAACCGCCTGATCGAGGCAAATGGCTCTGTCCAGAACATCCCGAGATCCCTCAGACCATGAAAGACCTGTATAAAACCGTTGGGAAATTTCGCAGAAAATCCATTCTGGATATGGCTGCCGACCGTGGCGCCTACATCTGCCAGAGCCAGAGCCTGAACGTACACATGCAGGATCCTAACTTTGGCAAGACTGACCTCTATGCACTTCCATGCCTGGAAGAAGGGCTGAAAACCGGGTATGTACTACCTGCGCACCAAAGCGCCGCTTCGCCATCCAGTTTACAGTGGACAAGCAGAAGCAGCCGGAACACAGCCTGCCGAACAGCTGACGACCAAAACCGCTCCGATATGGCCTGCTCGCTCGATAATCCGGATGCCTGCGAAGCCTGCGGTAGTTAACAATTATTTAGTCTTAGCCATTTTAGTTTACAATCGATGGATTAGCCCCTGTAAAACGGGGCTTTTCTTTAAAAACCTTCATAACAATAAACAAATGAAATTATTTATAGATGACTCCTATTTCCCACTGAGCAAGGGGATATCCATTGACAATGCCAGCTTGATAGGCTGCATATTAATAGCAGAGGAAGATTTAATTCTCCTTTTAAATATTTTGAGAACAATGAAGAGTTTTGACTTACTGCATCAACCTATTAAGTTTTGTATGGATGACAGAGTAAAAAAAGAATATTTTCTCAGAAACAAAGAAGAAAGCAAATACATACTTCTTAAACAAAATCACTCAAAAATCCTGCATCAATTCTTAAAGAAAGTAGCCAGTATTAATTATCAAGTTATTGCTGCTTGGGACTATGTACCAATTGTGGGCTGTAAAAAGATAGACAAACAAAAATCACAAAACACTTCACAAAGCTTTTATCAGGTGGTGAAAAGCGCCAAAAGTCAACAAAGTTCAATATCTATCATGTCTGATAACTTCAAAGACAAACAACAAGCACTTTTGAATAAAAAGATGACCATACTAATCAAGGAACATCTTGAAGATAACCCATCCTCACCTCCTCCTGAATATTCCACAGGATTCACACTTCACAGCAGACCTCTCCAGTTTGCAGACATAATAGTAGGAGTTCTCCGTAAAATAATTCAAAGTTCAATAAAAGAGGAACCTATATTATCTCCCCATTGTGCATATGTAATCCCAAAGTTAGCAGGCTTCCCAAACAATATTTCAGAAAAGGGATTATTTGGCCCTCCTAAATATCAGGATATAATTCTTGAAACAATGAAAACCACCCTTGACTACACCTCTCACTTATCACCATTTGAACAATGACAAATTACCCCGGCCAGAAATGTCGGGGTTTCTTTTTTTCTGGCTCTTTATCAAACCACTCCTCCGTCAATCCAACTCCTGTCGCCTCCAGTTCCTGCAAGCCGCCCTCTCTTACCAACAATGAGGAAACGCAGAACTAAGGCGTAAATCCTAAAAGTGAGCCATCTTCCTTAATATTTTAACCTGATTTTGTAAATATCTATTATTTTTACTTAACAGAGGTTTTTATTAATCCCTATATTTTATTTTATCACCATATTCTTAATACAACAAGCTTATTTTTCAACCTATATCATATTTTCAAATATATAATTCTTTAAATTAGCCTTCACACCAAAGCAACATCCGTTATCGTTTCAAAAAATGACAGCAGAAAGAAAACGCAGGTTTGGATTTATCGCTTTTATGATCGTATTAGCAACAGGATTATTTGCCAGCATCTATCCTGCACAGCACCCTCAGGCAGCAGTTGAAAATACCGGTGATGTTGCCTGGATGATTACTTCCTCCGCCCTCGTGCTACTTATGACCCCTGGTCTTTCTTTTTTTTATGGGGGGATGGTAACCAGCAAAAATATTATCTCTACCATGCTCCAGAGCTTTATTGCCCTGGGACTGATTAGCATTCTTTGGTTTGTAGTTAGGCTTTAGCCTCGCCTTTGGAGACAGCATTGGGGGCTTCATTGGCAATCCGGCATGACCTTACTTTATGTTCGATGGGGTAGGTACCGCTCCCGCACCCGGTAATTGCCAGCGGAATTCCATTTGTCCTGTTCGCCGCCTTTCAGCTGAAGTTCGCTATCATCACGCCCGCCCTTATTACAGGTTCTTTTGCCGAGCGGGTACGCTTCTGGAGCTACCTTTTATTCATCTGTCTTTTTAGTTTACTTATTTATTGCCCGCTGGCTCACTGGACCTGGCATCCGGAAGGTTTCCTTTTCCAGTGGGGCGTGTTAGACTTTGCCGGCGGTACCGTGGTGCACATCTCAGCAGGCTTTGCAGCGCTGGCAGGCGCTATGCTGTTAGGGAGAAGAAAATCGCATATTTCGCAGGAGGAGCAAAAGCCGGTAAATATTCCCTTTGTAATTCTGGGTACAGGCCTGTTGTGGTTCGGCTGGTTTGGCTTCAATGCCGGCTCTGCTTTAGGCGCTTCGGCACTGGCAGTGAATGCCTTTGTAAATACCAACCTTGCCTCGGCCGCCGCCATGATAGCCTGGATATTGCTGGACACCGCAAGAGGAAAGAAACCTTCGGCCCTGGGCGCCTGTATTGGTGCGGTAGTTGGCCTCGTGGCCATCACTCCCGCCGCTGGCTTTGTCGACTATGGCCCCAGCCTTTTTATAGGAATTCTGGCCAGCGTGGTAAGCAACTATGCCGTACACTGGAAAAGCCGGTCTACCCTCGACGACACCCTGGATGTATTTCCCTGCCATGGCGTAGGAGGCATTGTAGGTACGCTCGCCACAAGCATATTTGCCAAAGAAGGAGGACTCATTACCGGAGAAACCACTTTATTCCTGTATCACCTTCTCGCCCTGGGAATTGTTTTCATTTTCACCTTCGGCGGCTCTATCCTGCTTTATAAACTTACCAACCGGCTCATTCCAATGCGGGTAGAAGACGCACAGGAAAAGATGGGACTGGACCTGAGCCAGCACCTTGAATCCATAAGCCCTGCGGATACCTTCAACAAGGTTTTCATACAACCCTAAAGCCAGAGAGCACTAAAAAAGAACCTCTATTCATTTTATTTTTAAGCAACAACGAGAAAAAGAAGGGCCGCCCTCCCATGGAGCGGCCCTTCTTTTTGATCGGAACTCCCCAGCACTTTTAAAAATGCACCTTTTATAGCCGACCACTTAAACTTATGAGCAAACAAATGAACATCAACAAACTGAAAAACAGCGGCATAACAAATAAAAGGCAACTCCGTACAAATAGCTATATTAGGATTTTTTCACGAACCAAATCATTTTTTATTATGGATAATAGCAGAAGAACAAATTACGGAGTAGAGGGAGCGCATTATGCTTCCGGCACCACCGTTCCAACAGGCGGGGTACCTTTTTACCGCCGAATTTCCTGGGGTGCCATTATAGCAGGCACACTGATAGCATTAGTAACCATGCTTGTCCTTAATCTTTTAGGAATAGGCATCGGCTTAGGCTCTATCAACCCGGTACAGGAAGCTAATCCGTTCTCTGGCTTAGGTGTAGGAAGTATCATCTGGTGGGTAGTAAGTAACCTTATTGCCATATTTGCGGGTGCCTATGTAGCTGGCAAGCTTGCAGGAGTACCCCTGGCCGGCACAAGTACCATGCATGGTATTTTATCCTGGTGCCTGTATACGCTGGTATCGTTTTACCTGCTAACCTCTGCCGTAGGTAGCATTATAAGCGGCGTAGGTAGTGTAGTATCAAATACCCTTTCAGCAGCAGGCTCAGGCATACAGGCAGTTGCAAGCAACAGCAACCAAAATAATAACCAGAACTCCAGCAGCCTAATCAGCTTTAATGAAATAAAGCAGGAGGCCGACAGGATACTAAGCAGCAGAGAGAACGTGGCCCTGGTGCCGGATTCTATAGAAAACGAAGCTGAAGAGATTCGCCAGGATTTAAACAGTGAGGTAAATCTTACTACCGAAAACCTTAAAGAAGTTTCACAGGCAGTACTTTTCGAAGACGGGCAGCTTGCAGAAAATATTAACCGCGATGATGTGGTTAGCGCCCTGGAAAACAAAACTAACCTAAGCCGGCAGGAAGCCAATGATGTTGCCGACGTAATGGTTAGAAAGTACAACGAAGCCAAGCAGGAAGCACAGCAACTGAAGCAGGAAGCAGTACAACAGGCCGAGCAAACCGGCCAGAAGGTAGCAGAAGCGACCTCCAGCGCTGCCATATGGACTTTTGTAGCCCTTGCACTGGGCGCAGTAGTGAGTGGCCTTGGCGGGCGTACCGGCAAACCACACACCGTACCTGTAGAGGAAGTAGAAACCAGAGTATAATTCAAAGGCTACAGTAAACAAGCTGACATAAGCGCAGCTATTAAAACGAAAGGGAGGGCAACTTCCCTTTTTTTATTTCCAAGACCACTGGTCAGGCAGGATTTTGGCTTTAAACGCTCTCTAAAAACAGCACAATAAAAGCCCCCCCTGACTCCAGCCTCAGCCTACTAAAAAAGGAAAAGCAGGTAGAATAAGCACCACGGCATGCAAGATCAGAAAAAGCAGCCTCACCATCTTAACCAGAACACAAAAGGGCAAAACAGTTCCTGGCGGCAAGAACAGAGAGGGAGTAAAAGGAAGGGCCAATGGAAATTCCACACATCCTCTTTCAGCACTTTCCCTATATTCTCCCGCTAATTTCGTAAACTGCATTTCTATTGTCATGTATGCAAAAACTGGTGGCCTTTTAAAGAGATGCAGGATCTAAAATAGATGAATCAACAAAAATCGGTTTATACTTTCCAGTTCGTGCTGCTTTGTCTCAGCACGTTTTTATTTTTCTCGAGCTTTAACATGATTATTCCGGAGTTACCCAACTACCTCCAAAGCCTGGGCGGCGGGAAATACATCGGGCTCATTATTGGCTTATTTACGCTTACTGCCGGTATATCACGCCCTTTTAGCGGAAAGCTTACCGACACCATAGGCAGGATTCCTGTAATGATTTTCGGCGCAACGGTTTGTTTTATTATGGGCTTTTTATATCCGATGGCGCACACAGTACTGGCTTTACTTGGCATTCGCCTGCTCCACGGCTTCTCTACCGGCTTTACCCCTACGGGTACCTCTGCCTACGTGGCCGATGTGGTGCCTGCTGCCCGGCGCGGGGAGGCCATGGGACTTATCGGGCTTTGCAGCAGTTTGGGCATGGCCTGTGGTCCGGCTATTGGAAGCACCCTGGCCAACCACGCCTCTATCGACATCATGTTTTATGCCTCTTCGGCTGCCGCCATTCTTTCCGTACTCATTCTTTCGGGTATGCGCGAAACCCTACAGAACCGGCAGGCCTTTCGGCCTTCTCTGCTAAAGCTCCACTGGAAGGGCTTGTTTGAACCCGCCGTTCTTGCTCCCTGCATTGTTTTACTGTTTACTACCTTCGCCTATGGAGCAGTATTAACCCTTACCGCGGAGGTAAGCGATTCGCTGGGACTGGAAAACCGGGGCATCTTTTTTATGTTTTTTACCGGCGCTTCGGTGGCAGTACGCTTTTTTGGCGGCAAAGCTTCCGACCGCTGGGGACGGGTACCCGTGCTAAAAGCGGGCGCTGCGGTGCTTATCCTTAGTATGCTTTGCATTGGTTTCGCCCAAAACATTTTTATGTTCTTACTTGGCGGCGTGCTATTCGGGCTTTCATCGGGCGTAAGCTCCCCGACCGTTTTCGCCTGGACCATTGACCTTAGCCATGAGCAGCACCGCGGTCGGGGCCTTGCTACCATGTATATTGCCCTGGAGATGGGCATTGGTTTTGGTGCCCTAATTTCGGGCTGGGTATATGGAAATAACCCGCAAAACTTCCCGTATGCTTTTGGCATAGGAGCGGCTTTAGCCGCAGTAGCCTTAATTTACCTGCTTTCAGGGGCACACAAACGCCAACTGCAAACTGCCTGATTCATAGTAGAGCTAGCTTAAAACCTTAAGCTTTCCTATACATAAAACAGCACTATTTAAATACTAAACAGCCCAATAGAGCAACATCCTCTTCATGCTTATAGATGAACGCTGCTTTACATTCTTACATAATTGTGTAGATTGGCATTTTAAACCAAGTAAATTTTTATGGAGCATTACCTCTGTACCACCTGCGGCACGCAGTATGCACCAAGTTTTGACGAGCCAGGCCAATGCCTCATCTGCGAAGATGAACGACAGTACGTAAACTGGCAGGGCCAAAGCTGGACCACCATGACTGCCCTTGCGGACTCATATAACAACACCATTCGGCAGCTCGAACCAAATTTGTACGGCATTTCTATTGAGCCTGGGCTGGGCATCGGGCAGCGCGCTTTGCTCGTACGTTCAGCCGGAGGCAACATTCTGTGGGACTGCCTGCCGTTAATTGATGAGGCGACCATTCGCTTTATTGAGCAATTGGGAGGACTTCAGGCTATTGCTGTTTCACACCCGCACTTTTATGGCTCAATGGTAGAATGGAGCAAGGCCTTTGGCAATATTCCTGTTTATATTCATGCCGCCGACCGCGACTGGATCATGCGGCCTTCGGAGGAAATCCATTTCTGGGAAGGAGACTGCATGCCTTTATGGGATGACATGCAGCTTATTCGCTGTGGCGGACATTACCCCGGAAGCTGCGTAATGCACTATGGCAGTGGAGGCGGAGGACGTGGAGCGCTCTTTAGCAGCGACACCCTGCAGGTAACCATGGACCGCCGCTATGTTAGCTTTATGCAAAGCTACCCAAACCTCATTCCTTTATCGGGCGATAAGGTAATTGAAATAGCCAAACAGCTAAAGGATGTGCACTTCGACCGCATTTACGGCGGATGGCTTGATCGCAACATTCTTAGCGACGCCAAAGAAGCCGTGGAGCAATCCGTTCAGCGTTACCTGCGGGCCATCGGCCATAGCGGCTATTAAAGAAAAAAGCCCCGCCCATTACAGGCGGAGCCTTTCATCATCATAAACCACAATCTTGAGTATGCTACACTTATTATCGTACAGAAGGAACCAGGTAGATTAGGGAAACGCTTACTACCTGATTTTTGAAACCATCATCATCAGCAAAATTTGCAATTTCTGTAAAGCCCTGGTGATAACGCAGGTCTATCAGGAAGGATCCTCCTTCTGTATCCAGCATGATACCACCACCTATAGCGCCACCAATTTCCAGGCGGTTGGCATCAAGGTCCCACCTATCATTACTGGTGCCTTCAAAAATAATTTTCTCATCTCTTGGCGTAAGCCCTGCAGGCAAAGTGCCTTCAGTTACATCTTTCCCGCCCAAAAAGTAGCCCAGGGTCGGACCGGCATTTACATACCCCTTAAGGACATCCCCGAAAGCAAGTCGAAACATTACCGGCAAACTTACATAATCATAGCGAACGCGGTTCTCCCACCCGGCACCATACTCTACCAGGTATCCGCGCTGGGTATACATTAATTCCGGAGCAATCGAAAACATTTCGCCCATCCGAAACTGAGAAGCAAGTCCTAAATTAAAGCCCGGCTTCCAGGGCTCGTCCGCATCCTGTACTTCAGCAGCACTCTCAGTGATGGTAGCAACATTAAATCCTGCCCGCAAACCAAACTGCGCCTGTGCCATAACTGCCATTGTAGTCAGCATTATGGCCATAAGAGTTAAAAATCCTTTCTTCATCATTCCAAAAATTTAAGTTTAAAAAAATAGGTTTTACCTTTCATCCTTGTGCAAATCCTGCCTATAAAACGTTCAACAAAGCAGAAGGTTGTACTGATGCAGGCACATAATCTGTAAAAAGATTTTTCATTATAACATAACCCACTCATAACTAATATATTAAAGCGACAAAAGCCTGCTCCTGCAGTTCCGACTCCTTTCCATCAGGAAGAATACAGTAAATTTCCGCATAACCTCAAATTAGCCACACTTCCTCCAAACATTTTCCTATAGATTCGTATACTAAAAAGCACCAGCCACAAATTGGTACAATACTTTTTAAACCTATATCAAATCATTTATATGGAAGATATTCTGAAAAAATTTATATATACAGGCGTTGGCCTGCTTTCACTTACCACTACCAAATTTAAGGAGGTACTGGATAAGCTGATTCGCGACCGAAAAATTTCTGAGGATGAGGGAAAGCGCCTGTTTAATGACTTTTTAGCCAAAGCAAAAGGCTCGCAGGAAGATTTTGAACAGCAAATAAATACAGTAGCCGCACAATTCGGGAAAGACTTTAAGAAAAACACCCATGATGAAATGGAAGAGTTAAAAAACCGTGTGGCAGCACTGGAAGATAAATTAAACAGCTCCTCTCTAAATGCAGAAAACTTACGCATGGAAAGAGATCCCCTGCAAGAGCAAAAAAGAGCCGCCGCCGGCCAGGCACAAAGCCCCGAAGAAAAAAAGGAAGACAGCTCAAGCACTGCGGTTAATAAAGTCAGGAATTCGGAAAGAGTAAGCCTGGCCGATGATGTACTTACTCCACAGAAAAAAATGGAAGCCGAGCGACAGCGGATGCAACAGCAGGACCGCCCCGCCAGCCCCAGGCACGAAGAAGACACGCAAAAAGCCAACCTGGGCGAGCCGCCCCTAACACCAGACAAGAAAATGGAAGAGGCAAAAAAGAATGCCCGTTAAGCGGTTTACGCTAACTATACAAAAAGTGGCTGTCTCAAAAGAAGCAGCCACTCTTTTATTGCTCCTCCAACCAACTTCCTCTTTCAGGTGTCTTAATGGTACACCTCCATTCCATGCGATTTTTCTTTTTCACGCTCCTCCTGGGCCTGCCCGTTTTGCTTAGCAACTGTACCGGCGACAACCTCAGTACGCTCGACGATACCGATGCGCAGTACGACTACGTTTTTTACCTGCAGGAACCCGAAGCCAGCTTATGGAAGGCCGACTTCTCCGACCTACCTGTTGGCAGCGAAGATTCTTACGAGCTGAGCTTTGGTCCGGACCAACTCCCAAAAGAAACCGGCCAGCAAAAAGCTGCTTTCAAATTAAGCGGACATAATTATAGCGACGATCTCTTTCTGTTCATTGCCAGGAAGATCGACAGCCTGAAGCCTAACACCACTTATTCTTTACAGTTTAATGTAGAGCTGGCTTCTAATGCGCCAAGAAACTCGGTAGGCATAGGAGGCAGCCCCGGTGCCTCGGTTTATTTAAAGGCAGGAGCCATTCCTTATGTTCCCGAACGCCAGGCCCGACAGCTCAATGGCACTGCATACTGGCAGGTAAATTTCGACAAGGGCAACCAGGCAACAGAAGGAAGCGATATGCGCCTCCTGGGCCATACAGGAACCGACCACAGCGATTTTACCTACACCTTAATTAGCAGAAGCAGCAGCAAGCCTTTTGTAGTAACCAGCAACGATACGGGTGAGCTCTGGCTGTTGCTGGGTTATGATTCAGGATTCGAGGGCAAAACAACTTTGTATTTTACCCATCTTCGCTTAAAGCTTTCCCAGGCAGAAGGCCCCTGACAGAAAAAAAACATCCATCCAAGTGCATAAACGTATAAAGGATGGCTGGCCATACAAAACCAAAACAAATATACAGACAGCCTTCTTTTAATAGAAAAGAGACCTTGTACTTATGGATATAAAGCAACTTTTTGGCGCATTCTTCACCCTTATAGGTGCTGCTATATTAATTTTTGCAGCAATAGCTGCATTGGGCGGGGTCAGCAACTTCTTTGGCCTTTCCGTTGTCGGCTGGGAATCGTTAATAGTCGGCATCCTTGGGTTTATCTTTTTCACCACCGGCATTAACCTTCTCAAAAGCCGTTAAGCTCACCCTCCTTTTGGCAGGGCTTTATCTCTTACAAAAATGGCAATAATGGCTGATATGATTATTCCGCCTACCAGCGTTCCAATAAAAGACTGCCACAGGTAGCTCCCCAGGCTGTACTGCCCGGCAAGCTGGCCCCGGGCCACTTCCAGGTCAACCCCCAGCGACAACTGCTGCGCCTCTGCATTTGCCTGCAGCGTTTCGAAAAACCCTGGAAATACCAGGGCATAACACAGCCATTGCAGCAACGGATTCAGGACGGCCACCACAAGCGTAATGGCAAAGCCTGCCTTAAAAGCATCTCCATAGCTAAAATAAGAGATGGAAGATTTTTGCGCTTCTCTTATCCCAAAATAAATAAGCATAAGTGGAATGACCAGGGTGAGCAACGTAATAAGAGGGTGAAACTCTACGTAATCGGTGTGCACGCCCACCACGTATTCTAATCCTATCCAGATGAGCGAAAATAAAACAATGAGTATACCGTACTTAAAGGCTATTTTAAACATATTTTGTTTTTGATTCTTTGTTGAGAACTAATTCAGTAAGTGCTTAGACATAAATACATTAAACTGTTTGTCATGCCGACAACGGAGGCATCTTTCCAAGTATAATGCTTCCCAGGTGTTTCTAACGAAGAAAGATCTTCCGCGCGGCGTCCGCGTTCCTCAGGATGACACATCAAAATTAAGTTTATACTATTTCTGTCGAATTACTTAATATAAAATAATTTAAGCCATCAATGTTTAGAATCTCTCTTTCCATGCCCCCTGCCTGTACACAGAATTACCCCTGACTTTTTCCCGGCTCCCGCCACCTCCCTTCTCCTTGTTTTGCACTCTACTCTTTAATGGGTTTTAAATTGTACGCTAAAGTTTAACACACCTGAGCCGCATCCTCCTCTTTCTTACTGCGCTGCCTTTTTTGAACTTTTGTGACCTAAGTGGGCATACTTTTTCTGAAAGGCTGGAATTTTTTATAATTTCTGGCTTATTTTAGAGTTTAGAGTAAGGAAATAACTTCTTACCGTATTTTAACTTTACCCTTTTATGATAAAAAAACTATTGTGGACCAGCCTTTTCTGGGTTAGCGCCATTTCGGCCATGGCCCAGGTCGACCGCTGGCAACAGCGCGCCGAGTACAACATGGACATTGATTTTGATGTAAAAACAAACCAGTACAAAGGCAGGCAAAAACTTGTATACTACAACAACTCCCCCGACACATTAAATAAAGTATTTTACCACCTTTTCCTGAATGCTTTCCAACCGGGCAGCATGATGGACGTTCGCTCCCGTACCATCGTAGACCCTGATGGCCGGGTGCGCGATCGTATTGCCAACCTGAGCCCCGACGAAATCGGCTACATCCGGGTTGGCTCCCTGGAGCAAAACGGCAAAGCCGTACACTACGAAACCAACGGGACCATTCTGGAAGTAGCGCTGGATAAGCCCATTCTGCCAGGCAAAAAAGCCACTTTCGAAATGGACTTCGAAGCGCAGACACCTATCCAGATTCGCAGAACCGGCCGCGACAATGCAGAAGGCGTACGCTATACCATGACGCAGTGGTTTCCTAAAATTGCTGAATATGATTATGAGGGCTGGCACTCGAACCCTTACGTGGGCCGCGAATTTCATGGCGTTTGGGGCGACTACGATGTAAAAATTAACATCGATAAGTCTTACCTCCTTGGTGGCTCAGGTTACCTGCAAAACCCGCAGGAAGTAGGCTATGGCTACGAAGATGCCTCGAAACCAGTAAAGCGCCCGAAAGGCGATAAGCTTACCTGGCACTTTAAAGCGCCTAATGTACATGACTTTGCCTGGGCTGCTGACCCGGACTTTGTACATGAAACCATGCAGGTACCAAACGGTCCTGTACTGCACTTCCTTTACCAGCCGGGAGACAAAACCACCAATAACTGGAAGCAGCTTCAGCCAGTGGCCGTAAAAGCTTTCCAGATTATGAACCGCGACTTTGGCGTGTACCCATATAAGCAGTATTCTATTATTCAGGGCGGAGATGGCGGCATGGAATACGCGATGGCCACCATGATTACCGGCGAACGCAGCTTTAACAGCCTGGTAGGCGTAACCGTACATGAGGGCATCCACAGCTGGTTTCAGCATGTACTGGCAACGAACGAATCTTTATACCCCTGGATGGACGAAGGCTTTACTACCTATGCCCAGGATTATGTAATGAACATTCTGTTTGAGCAAAACCAGGAAAACCCACAACTGGGCAACTATGCCGGCTATGTGAACCTGGTAAAAAGCGGCAAACAGGAGCCACTTACCACCCACGCCGACCATTACATTACCAACCGGGCCTATGGCATTTCTTCTTACTCGAAGGGAGCCGTGCTGCTAAGTCAGCTGAATTACGTTTTAGGCGAAGAGGTGTTTATGAAGGCCATGCGCCGCTATTTTAATACCTGGAAGTTTAAGCACCCGAATCCTACCGACTTTAAGCGGGTAATGGAGAAAGCGTCCGGCCTGGAGCTTGACTGGCTCTTCCTGCAGTGGGTTGGCACCATAAACACCATCGATTATGGCATTGCCGGTGTATCGGGCAATGGCAGCGAAACAACGATAACACTGGAGCGCATTGGAGAACTGCCTATGCCAATCGATTTGGTAGTTACTTATGCCGATGGCAGCAAAGAGCTGTTCTATATTCCGCTGAGCGTTATGCGGGGCGAAAAAAGCGAAGACCTGGGCCTGAGCCGCACGGTTAAGCCCGACTGGCCATGGGTATACCCGGAGTACAAGCTGAGCATTAGCAAAGATGTTAATGATGTTGTTTCGGTAGAGATTGACCCTACCCTGCGCATGGCAGATGTAGAGCGCGCGAACAATGTGTGGCCAAAGAATACCGACACCACCTTTAACGCCGAAGCTGCAGCGCAGTAATATCAAAAAATTCTAAGTTAAAAAGGGTACCAGTCTTTGGCACCCTTTTTTTATGCACAAGGCGCGGCTTCTCCCCTGCATTTGTTCAATTAAATAGCTATCTTAGCTAATAAGATTCAACAAACCTGAACCCATACCAAGTCGCTTAGTCTGATGAGAGAACCTGTACCGGAGACTTTTACCTTATTTAAGAAATTACCAAAGGCAGATATTTTTTACGAGGCATCTTCCGCTGTTGCCATTATAGTCACCAGGGAGAATTTCATTCCTATGGAGGCTTTTAAAGCTCTTTTTGCTGAAGTTTCCGCCCTCCTTGAAACGCATTCGGTTAAGCGGATTGTTTTTGACAAACGGAGCCTCACCATTTTCCACCAGCCCTCCATGGAATGGTATTACCTGGACTGGAAACTTCGTATGTTGGACCAGTACAAGCTGACACGGCATGATAAAATACTACCCAAAGATGAGCTCTTCAGGCAAAGCGTAAATCAGGCCAGGGAAAAGATTTACAGAACCAGCCCCCACCCTGAAATAAAGCAGATTCAGCCTGTTTACTTCGAAAATCTGCAGGATGCCTTAAATGACAAGAGGTAAGAAAAAAAACCAAAATAAATTTTTTCTTTTGGTTTTGGCAGCTATTTGTTTTCACATTTAATATGGCTCCGTATTTTTAATTTGCGATTAACAAATCACATCAATAAACATAAATTTGTTATTTAGCCTCCCTGCCAAAATACCACCCACATTTGTTTAAAATTTTTCATAACATCTTAAACCAACTCAACAACAGGCACTTATTGCACCCTGCCTGGCAGCAAGCCCGGTTTTTTATGTAATATACTACCTGCATTTGCCCAACCACCCATCAGATAAAATAAAGTAAAGTTGATACCTTTGTTGTTTACTATTCTTCCTGATACACTGATAAAAAGCACTGCTTTAAGTGGCTTAACTTTAGCATAAATTCAGGCAAAACACCGTATGGAAAACCCTCACTTTTTACTCCGGGAGCAATTGACGGATTCTTTGGAAGACCATAGCCTGCCTCCTGAAACAAAAAGGCTGCTGGCACAATTTATTCAAACCTCCAGCACTCGTTTGGAGCAGGAAAAAAGGGAGCTGGAGCACAAATTAGCAGCAAAGTGTGCAGAGAACGCCCACCTCGAAGAAAAGCTAAACAAGACGAATAAGGAGCTGGATCGCTTCGTGTACAGTGTGTCTCACGATTTACGGGCGCCCATGACCACCCTGCTTGGCCTGCTTAATATTGCGGAGCACGAGCAAAATATGGAAGCCCTCCGGCAGTACCAGGTACTCATGCGCAACAGTTTAAAGCGGATGGACCATTTCATATCCAACCTGCTAAACTACTCCAGCAGCAACCGCCTGGAAAATAACCCTGAACCTGTATTGCTGAAAGAGCTTGCCGAAGAAATAGCCAGCAACCTGCGACATTTACCCAATGCATTTTCAATTGATTTTATTACTGACTTTCAATTAGCGGCTCCTTTTTATTCCGACCTGCACAAGGTAAAGATTATATTAACCAACCTGCTCAGTAATGCCATTCTCTTCCATAACCTGGAGCAGGATCGGCCTTTTATCCGGTTACAGGCCCGGGGAAATGCCTCCCATATTTCTCTTACAATAGAGGATAACGGGCAGGGCATTGATGAACAATACCATAAGAAGATATTTGAAATGTTCTTCAGGGGCAATAAAGCAGCAACAGGCAATGGCCTGGGCCTTTACATTGTAAAAGAAACCGTAGAAAAATTAAAAGGCAGTATTTCTTTTAATTCTTCTCTAGGCAAAGGCACCTCCTTCACAATCGAAATTCCTAATATGCAGGCACCCTCTACCGAAACAGTTCAGGAATAGCTCTTTAGGTAAGGCCGGATTTACCCTCTCCGGCCTTCAATAATTTTATTAACTGCTTCCGGGTTCAGCAGGGTGGTAATATCCCCTAAGCTATTGGTATCACTCCTTCTGCAACTTTACGCAAAATTCGGCGCATAATTTTGCCGGAGCGGGTTTTGGGCAGGCCACTTACACACCTGTATTTTATCGGGTCTGGCTATTTTACCGATCTGCTCTACCACCTCCTCATGAATTTCCTCCCGCAGCTTGTCTCTCATCTTTACAGTCTTCCATGGTAATAACATAGGCATATATTCCCTGCCCTTTTATGTCGTGCGGATATCCCACCACGGCGACTTTCGGCCACCTATCGGGTGTTCATCGATGGCATTTTCAATTTCGGCCGTACCAAAGCGGTGGCCGATACATTGATCACATCGTCTACCCGGCCAATAATCCTGTACATGCCATTTTCATCGCGCCGGGCACCATCGCCGGTAAAATAATACCCTTTATAATGCGAGAAGTAGGTATTGCCGGCAGCGCTCATGGTCGCCATAGGTAGTGCGCAGCATGCCCGGCCACGGAAATTTTATCACCAAATAACCTTCCTCTCCATTTTCCTCAATTTCATGGCCCTCCTGATCGAGCAATACCGGCTGTATACCAGGCAAAGGATATGTGGCAAAAGAAGGTTTCATGGGGGAATAATCAGCCAATGGCGGAAATCATAATGCCACCGGTTTCCGTTTGCCACCAGGTATCCACAATTGGGCAGCGCTCCTTTCCCACATGAATGTGATACCACTCCCAGGCCTCTTCATTAATAGGCTCGCCCACTGTGCCCAGCACCTTAAGGCATAAAGGCCATAGCTCTTCACGTGATCCTCGCCATGAGCCATTAAGGCACGAATAGCCGTGGGTGCAGTATAAAATTGATTGACGCCATGCTTATCGCATATCTGCCAGAAACGGCCGGCATCGGGATAGGTGGGCACGCCTTCAAACATCACCGTGGTTGCTCCGTTGAGCAACGGCCCATATATGATATAGCTATGTCCGGTAATCCAGCCAATATCGGCAGTGCACCAGTAAATATCACTTTCATCATACTGAAAAACATTCACGAAGCTATAATCGGTATATACCATATAACCTGCCACAGGTATGCACCACTCCTTTTGGTTTTCCGGTGATTCCGGAGGTATATAGAATGAACAACATATCCTCGGCATCCATTACCTCTGCCGGGCAGTCTTTGCCGGCATTGGCTAAGGCTTCGTGTACCAAAAGTCCCGCTTGCTTCATTTGTCTTACATCCTGTGTATTTTACCACCAATACTTGCGATGTCTCTGTGCACACTTTTCCAATGCTTCATCTACCATCTCTTTTACCGGGTATTTCTTTTTCACCACGGTACATGCCATCGGCTGTTATCACGCATTTTACATCCGGCATCTTTAATACGGTCGGCAATGGCATTGGCCGAAAAACCGGCAAAAACTACCGAATGCATCGCTCCTATACGGGCACAGGCCAGCACTGCAACAGTTAGCTCCGGAATCATAGGCATGTAAATACATACCCGGTCGCCCTTTTTTAATCCCAGGCCTTTACAGCACATTGGCCATTTTGCACACTTCCTCATGAAGCTCGCGGTAGGTATATGTTTTACTCTCTTTATTCGGGTCGTTTGGCTCCCATATAAGCGCGGGCTTATCGCCACGGGTAGCTAAGTGCCGGTCGAGGCAGTTCTCTACTGATATTGAGCTTTCCGCCCTTAAACCATTCAATCTTCGGTTCCTGAAAATTCCACTCCAATACCTTATCCCACTCTTTGCGCCAGCTAAACTGCCTGGCTTTAGATTCCCAAAAAGCCTCAGGCTGCTGGATACTTTTTTCATATTCCTGGCGGTATTCTTCAAAGGATTGTATGCGGTCGGTCATAGTTAAAAAATTTATGGGTGAGTAAAAGCTAAACACAGTGGGCGTATTTCTGCCTTACATTTTACAAAAAAAATTACAGAAACAAAAAAGACATCTCTCCTGCAAAGCAATTTATTCTACAGAACTCCAGAAACAACAGGAGAAATCAGGCGAGATACTCCGCCCCGACTGCAAGGAGCGCACCCACCAGGCTTGCCAGCAACTTATGCAGGTTAAAATTATGCTCCGGGCTGTTTTCTATAAAAATAGTAGTCGATATGTGCAAAAAGCTACCGGCAACCAGCGGATACACTACGGAATTAAAGGCCATCCAGCCTTCCTCAACCCCCATTAAGTAATCGCTGAAATAGAGGCCCAGCGGACTTGCCAGGGCAAACAGGCTGAGCATTGCTACTGCCTTTTGTTTAGAACCCAGCTGATGCAGCAGCACCGACATTAGCGCAAAAGCTGCGGGCATTTTATGAAGCACCACGCCCGCCAGCAGGGCATCGGTATTGTGGCCATGGCCGGCATTTCCCGGATGCACCAGCAGGGCACCATCGAGCAGGGCATGGATGCAAAGTGCCACCAGCAGACTTAGCGGAGTAAAATGATGGCTGTGGGCATGGCTTTTCTCCTGCTCAAGACCATGAAGGTGACCATGCTCCACCCCCGAAGTAAAATACTCCAGGAAAAGCTGCAAAAAAAAGCCCGTCAGCACATACAGGCCTACCTTACCTGGTTCTGCGGCATTGCCCAGCAGTTCCGGGAGCAGGTGGATAACTGTAATGGAAAAAAGATAAGAGCCTGCAAAAACAAGTAACAGCTTAAAAGTACGGTCACGGATATGCTGAATTTTTAGCACAAGCAAGCCCCCGGCCATGGCACAGGTAAAGAGTATGAGCGCGTATGCTAGCATGTAGCTTTGTCGGGCTTATTATGTAAAACAAAAATCATCCGGTCCGAGCGCTCCCTGTCATAATCATTTAGCTCATAGTCGCCAAAGGTTTCCTGCAGCTCAAGCCCCGCTACTTCGAAGTACTCCAGAAAGCGGTGGTGGCGTATTGCTTTTACTCTTTCCTGGAAGTGATAATTGCGCCCCTTATCGGCAAACCGGATATCCTTTACGATATAGTTGTCTTCGCTCAGGTGTTTGCTTATATGAAATTCAATTCCTTCTACCTCCTTTACTTCTTCGGGCACCAGCTGGTGAACAACCTTGTAAGGGTTTAAAAAGTCTATAAGCAAGGTGCCGTTTGGCTTGAGCGCCTTGGCTGCTGCACAAAGCGCATCCTGGTTTTCTTTTTCGGTTTCGAAATAGCCAAAAGAAGTAAAAAGGTTAAGTACATAGTCAAAGTCCTGCTGCCGGTACACCTGCCGCATATCCTGCACATCGAAATGCAGGCGGCTATTCTCAAACTCCCGGGCATGAGCAATGCTTTGCGGACTCAAATCCAGCCCAACCACCCGATAGCCCCGGCTATTCAGGTAAATGGAATGGCGCCCCTTTCCACAAGCCAGGTCCAGTATTTTATCCTCTTCCTGAAAGTGGAAATATTTTATCAGGTTATCGATAAATTGCTCCGCCTCTTCGTAGTCGCGGTGCTTGTACAGTATATGATAGTAGGGAGAATTAAACCACTCCCCGAACCATTCTTTTTCCTCCATGCAAATGCTTAATTGCTTTTAATGCAGAACCTGCAAACAGCGTTCAGGAAAATTGCTCCCGCTTCCGGGCTGTACACGCTCCTGAACCCAATATTCAGCCTACTCAAAAGCTTTTATCTTAATTGAAAAATACATGCCCGGCTGTAATTGAATAGTTACGCTACAGCAAGGCATTTTATATAAAAGTAATTATTGTTTTGGGCTGTTCAGCACCTTCATTTTCTTACTTTAATTTTATCGGCTACCTCCGGCGATGCATACGTCTGCAGTCCGCCTTCTGTATCGCTGTAAATCAGGTAAATGGATATATCCTCCTCCCGCTTATCAATGGCTATTGCCTCTTCGGTACCCAAAACCATAAAAGCCGTGGCATAGGCATCGGCGGTCATGCAGTCCGGGGCAATAACAGAGGCGCTCAGGAGGCTGTGGGTAACCGGGTAACCCGTTGTGGGGCTAATGGTGTGCGAGTATTTCACGCCATCTTTCTCATAATAGTTGCGGTAGTTCCCAGAAGTGGCCACTGCCTGGTTTATTACCGGGAAAATGGCCATAGCTGTTTGTTGCTTTTCTATGTCGGTAGTCGGGTAATTCACCCCTACCACCCAGGGATTTCCCCGATCATTTATTCCATGCGCATATACCTCGCCTCCAATTTCCACAAATAAATTTTCGATGCCCTGTTCGAGCAGGTAACCGGCCACCACATCTACCCCATAGCCTTTGGCAATGGCACTAAAGTCCAGCTTCATGCCTTTCATCATTTTACAAACCGCTACCGTATCAAAAAAAATGCTGTCGTAGTTAACCAGCTGTTTCAGAGAGTCGATAGTGGCTGCCGAAGGGTCCTGCCGGCCTTCCGGCCCAAAACCCCAAGCATTTACCAGCGGCCCTACGGTAGGATCGAAAGCGCCACCGGTTTTTTCATAAATTTCTTTGCTCCGCTGCAGCACAGGATAAAAGAAAGTTGACTCATACTTCAGGAGCGCTTCCCGGTTAAAGCGGCTGATTTCCGACTCAGGAATATAGGTGGAAAGCGAAAGGTTAAATGCCTCCAGAAGAGAATCTATTTTAGGCTGAAAGTTTCTTTCTTCCTCATCCAGGTACTTCACCGAATAGGTAGTACCCATTGTACGCCCCTCCAGCTCTACTTTTTTTCCCTCCACCACGCGGCTTTCGGGTTCTTTTAAATAGTTCCTGTAAGCCCACACCCCCAGAAGGGCAAGAATTAAAAAAAAGAGAATAAAGGAGATTCTTTCCACGGTAGTTTGCGCTGTTTTGCATAATTGTTGCAAGTTAAGCTATTCTCTCTATTCCACTCAATGGAAAAGCTAATTTTTCCTTTGTTTCCAGCACCGCAAGAACACTTTTTAACTTCCCGCGGCATTGAAATTATAATAGCTGTATTTTTGTTTAAATTTAGGGCCTGAGGCGGGAGATAAAAGCCAGGAGCAAAGGTTGTTTTTACGCTGGCTGCTGCCCGGCTTTGTAAAGCATTGCTTCGTTTAGTGGCAGCATTTTTCTTCTACTGAACCTGGTTTTACTGCTTTTCCCTTACTCCCTACCGCTACGGCGGGCTATTTACGACTCAATATTAACCAATGAGAGAAGATTATTTACGCGCCGATGATGAAAATATGCACGCCGGCGAAAAAGATATAGAAAAAGCATTGCGCCCCCTTTCCTTCGGCGATTTTACAGGACAGGAGAAAATGCTTGAAAACCTGAAAATATTTGTGCTCGCTGCCAAAAAGCGCGATGAGCCACTGGACCACGTACTGCTGCATGGCCCTCCGGGTCTTGGCAAAACCACCCTTTCTTATATTATTTCGAATGAGCTGGAGGCGAACATTAAAAGCACCTCCGGCCCTGTTCTTGATAAACCGGGCGACCTGGCAGGCCTGCTTACGAACCTCGAAGAGGGCGACGTACTCTTTATAGATGAGATTCACCGCCTCAATCCGGTGGTAGAAGAATACCTCTATTCGGCAATGGAGGATTATAAAATCGATATTATGCTCGACAGCGGGCCTAACGCCCGTACCGTGCAAATTTCGCTAAACCCTTTTACACTGATTGGCGCCACCACCCGCGCCGGTTTGTTGACCTCTCCCCTGCGGGCCCGCTTTAGCATAAATGCCCGCCTGGAGTATTACGATGCCAAGCTGCTTACCTCCATTGTGAAGCGCTCGTCGGCCATTTTAAATACGCCTATAGAAGACGATGCTGCCTTTGAAATTGCACGCCGCAGCCGGGGTACCCCGCGTATTGCCAACAACCTGCTGCGCCGTACCCGCGACTTTGCCCAGATTAAAGGCACCGGCACCATTACCAAAGCCATTGCCCAAATGGCCCTCGATGCCCTGGATGTAGATGAGCATGGGCTCGATGATATGGACAACCGCATCCTCAGCACTATTATTGAAAAGTTTAAGGGTGGTCCTGTTGGCTTATCGACGATTGCTACGGCTGTGGGCGAAGAAGCCGAAACCATTGAGGAGGTGTACGAGCCATTCCTGATACAGGAAGGCTACATTAAGCGCACCAGCCGCGGCCGCCAGGCCACTGAGCAGGCTTATAAGCACCTGGGCATTGTACCACCAGCCCAGTCGGGCAGGCTGTTTGAATAAAAAAAGCTTGTGCCTGTTTTACACAGCACATAACAGTACTTACCTATTAAAAAGGGAGGCAGGTAAATTTACCCTGCCTCCCTTTTTAAATAAAAGACTTTCTAATAGCGGTTCAGCTCCTGCTGCTTACCCTTTGCACGGCTTAGGCCTTTTTCAGGAAGCAGGTTTTAAGCACTACCTGGCTCTTCCCTACGCGGCATTCCACCTCTTCGCTGCTGGAGGTAAGTCTGATATTCTTTATCAGGTTTCCTCTTTTTAAGGTAGTAGACATTCCCTTTACCTTTAAATCTTTGGTCAGGTGTACGGAATCGCCATCATTCAGCAAATTTCCGTTGCTATCCTTTACATCCATTTTTTAATCCTTTAAAATGACATTCCTTTTTGTTGCTGCCAAAATTGCGCTTTTATTTGCTGTTTATCATAAAAACCTCAAAATTCCTTATCCACACTTCTCATACAGCCACGCTTTCCCGAATAAACCACCATTGTTTCTTTGCTACAGGAGGTAAAGTTTGAAAGCCTGCAAAAACCCATGGGGTTACCAGCACAAACGATCAGGTAGTAGACCTGGACAGGGCACGTTATTTTGCTGACTGCCGGGGGAGTAAATTTGAGGTGTTATCCAATGCCGGACATATTGAAGGAAAGTAAGGCTAGAGTGAATGGTTGGAAGGAGGGGATTTACTCAAGCAACTGTTTTAAGAAGGTTTCCCTTTCCTGTATTTGCGCTCTCTACACCCTCCTGCATCCTAACAAGACACTTTTCATTAGCCTATGAAACCAGCTCGCTGTACCGGAAGCAGTTTGTGGTATGGTCCATTATCAGTCCGCAGGCCTGCATGTGGGCGTATATAATAGTATTACCAACGAACTTAAAGCCCCGCTTTTTCAGATTTTTGCTTAGGGCATTGCTTTCCGCCGAGGTGGCCGGCACCTCCTTCGGGTCCTTCCAGTGATTTATTATGGGAGATCCTCCGACAAACTGCCAGATGTATGCGCTAAAGCTGCCAAACTCCTGCTGTACATCCAGAAATAGCCTTGCATTGTTTACCGCTGCTCTAATTTTCAGCTGGTTCCGGATAATCCCTGTATCCTGCAGGAGGCGCTGTATATCTTCTTCTGTAAAGCGAGCCACCTTTTCGGCATCAAAGCCGGCAAATGCCTGCCGGTAGCCTTCCCGCCGCTTAAGCACCGTGGCCCAGCTTAACCCTGCCTGGGCGCTTTCGAGCACCAGAAATTCAAAATGGGTTTTATCATCATGTACGGGCGCTCCCCACTCTTGATCGTGGTAGCGTACATATTCCGGAAAATGCCCTTCTGCCCAGGCACATCGGCTAACAGCTTGTATATTCATGGCGACAAGTTAAGAATTTTAGCTGATGGATTTCGTGTTGCCCATTTCATACTTATAAACTGTTGCCCACCGCTCCCACTAGGCGCAGGCTCCGTCTCACGTCTCACGTCTCACGTCTCACGTCTCAAGAACCGAACTAATGGCAAGCACTTTTTTGTTATCTTTGCTGCCTATGAACGCCTCAGTAAAAGCAAAAAATACCGCCCTTATTAAACAAAAAGCGCTCGAGTTGGGGTTTAGCCATTGCGGTGTAGCCAAAGCTGCTTTCCTCGAAGAAGAGGCACCTCGCCTGGAGGCCTGGCTAAAGCAAAATATGCATGGCCAGATGCATTACATGGCGAACCACTTCGATAAACGGCTCGACCCAACGCAGCTGGTTCCGGGGGCTAAATCTGTTGTTAGCTTCACCTATAATTATTTCCCTAAGCAGGACTTTACCCAGTCGAGTCACTACAAAATTGCCAAGTACGCCTATGGTACCGACTACCATTTTGTGGTAAAAGACAAGCTAAGGCAGCTGATGGAATATGTACAGGAAACTATTGGTGAAGTAGGCGGCCGTGCTTTTGTAGACTCTGCGCCGGTAATGGAAAGACAGTGGGCACAAAAAGCAGGCATTGGCTGGTTAGGCAAAAACAGCCTGCTCCTGAACAAACAACAGGGGAGTTTCTTTTTTCTGGCCGAACTGATTATTGATTTGGAGTTGGAGCCAGATGTGCCACTGGCAAAAGACTTTTGCGGCAGCTGCACCCGTTGCATTGATGCCTGCCCTACCGATGCCATAACCCAGGCCGGCGTAGTGGATGGAAGCCGCTGCATCAGCTATTTTACCATCGAATTAAAAGAGGCTATTCCCGAAGAGGTAAAAGGAAAATTTGAAAACTGGGTGTTTGGTTGTGATATTTGCCAGGATGTGTGCCCATGGAACCGCTTTTCCACCCCACACCAGGAACCTGCTTTCGACCCTCAGCCCGAAATGGAAGGAATGCATAAAAATGATTGGGAAGAAATTAGCCGGGAGGTATTTAATAAAATATTCAGGAAGTCTGCTGTAAAAAGAACAAAATACGAAGGACTTCAGCGAAACATTTCCTTTGTAAAGGAGCCTTAAATTAAAAGGCTGCCTGGCGGCAGCCTTTAGTGGAAACTACTCTTGTTACTCGCTTACCATTCCCTTTGAAGTTCCTGTTCAGGATCTCCTCGTACAGGTCACTAAATCGGGCGTAGCACCAAACCTTCAATTGTTCAATTTCGTTTGGCACTAACATGTTCATCGCTTTCCTCAACTCCTTCTCAAACAACTCCTTACTAAAGCTTACTTTACCCAGAATGATTTTAATATATTCCAGCATAATTACAAATAAGATAAAAAAGTTTTATTAACTCACGGTTTTTTTTCGTAGCTGAATGTACAAAAATATATGGCTAAAATCAAGCAATTAAATATTTTTGTAACTTCAGCGTTCGTAGATTAGTAATTAGGAAACGAATTTTATGGTTATCAGGTATACATATTTTTTACTTTTTTTTCTTCTGTTTTCTTCCTACGCCAGCGCGCAAAATATAAGCCTGGAGCTGGGCCCGGACGAAATAGCGCTAAACGAAGCTTTTACCATTACCATCTCCGTAAAGGACGACAAACTACGCACCTATAATGCTTTTCCAGATATTCCCGGTTTTATAAAAAGAGGCACCTCTTCTTCGAGCTCCACCAATATTATTAATGGCCGAATCAGCTCAGAAAATAGCATCATACAGGCTTATGCCCCACAAAAAGAAGGAAGCTTTACGCTCGATCCTTTTGAGATTTCTGTTAATGGCGAAACTATTCGCTCCGAAGGGAAAACCATCAGTGTGGGCCCTCCCCGCCAGCAAAGCCGCTCAAGACAACGCTACAATCCTTTTGGGAACGACCCTTTTGAAGAGTTCTTCGGAAATGGAAATGAAAAGGAGGAAGAGGAATTTGTAGAAGTTAAAGATGATGCCTTTCTTGCCCTTAGCCTTGACAAGGAAGAGGTGTATGTGGGCGAAGGCTTTACCGCCACGCTTTCTTTTTATATTAGCACCGAAAACAGGGCGCCCCTCAGCTTTCATGACTTAGGCAGCCAGCTGGGAAAAATTGTAAAGAAGCTCAAGCCGGAAAACTCCTGGGAAGAGAATTTCGAAATTATTAATGTACAACGGGAGGATGTTCGCCTTAATGGCAAGAGCTATGCAGCTTATAAGCTATACCAGGCCCGCTATTATCCGCTCAATACCGATCCTGTTTACTTTCCTTCTGTAGGCCTGAAAATGGTGAAATATAAGGTAGCCAAGCGCCCCTCCTTCTTTGGCCGGCGACAGCAGGAAGATTTTAAAACCTACTATACCAAAGCTAAAAAGGTTCGGGTAAAGGACCTGCCTCCTCACCCGCTCAAAGAAAAGGTAGCCGTAGGAGATTACCAGCTGCGCGAAGACATTAGCAGCAAGCAACTGGAAACCGGCACCAGCTTTAGCTACTCGCTGAGCATTGTTGGCCAGGGAAACATTTCTTCCATAACAGCTCCTGAACCAAAAAGCACTGCTGGCCTTAGCTTTTACGAACCTAATGTATCGCAAAATACCCGGAAAGATGAGGGTACCGTGATTGGGGTTAAGCAATTCAATTATTATGGCATTCCGAATGAGCCGGGTACTTACGACCTGGGCGACTATTTTCAGTGGGTATATTTTAACCCCCGCCTCAGCAGGTACGACACCCTCCAAAGCAGGTTTAGTGTATTGGTGGAGGGCGAAAGCCGTAAAAACGAAAACATTCTGGCCAAAGATCCCGGCACTTTTTATAACCGCCTGGGGGAGGAGAGCAACACGCTAACCAGCCTGCAGGGAGATAATCAGCTGGCGCTTTTTGCGAATATTTTTATTTTACTGATGTTAGCTGCCTCTGCATTTATTATCTTTAAAAAATAGAAGAGGTATGGGGTATGGGGTATGACACCAGATACCTCACACCTGACACCTGATACCAAACAAACCAGCACATTAACGCATGTCCAATACCTTTGGCACCCTTTTTAGGGTAACCACTTTCGGCGAATCGCATGGAAAAGCCCTGGGTGCCACCATCGATGGCTGCCCGGCAGGAATCCCTTTAAATGAAGAGCTGATTCAGCTGGAGCTTGATCGCCGTAAACCCGGCCAGAGCAAAATTACCACTCAAAGGCGCGAAGCAGACCAGGTAGAATTTTTCTCCGGAATTTTTGAAGGAAAAACTACCGGTACCCCTATAGGATTGCTTATTCAGAACCAGGACCAGCGCAGCAAAGACTACAGCCATATTGCAGATAAGTACCGCCCTTCTCACGCTGACTTTACTTACCAGGAAAAATATGGTTTGCGCGATTACCGGGGAGGCGGCCGCTCATCGGCCCGCGAAACTGCGGCTCGTGTAGCTGCCGGAGCCATTGCAAAGCAGCTGCTGGCCACAAAAAACATCCAGGTTTCGGCTTATGTTTCGGCTGTTGGAGAGCTGGCGCTAAGCCAACCATACCAGGCGCTCGACCTGTCGCAGACAGATACTAACATGGTTCGTTGCCCCGATGCCGCCATGGCCGAAAAGATGATTAAGTACATTGATGAGGTACGGAAAGCCCGCGATACTGTAGGCGGTATTGTTAGCGGCTTAATTTGCAATGTACCTGTGGGCCTTGGCGAACCGGTGTTTAATAAACTTCATGCAGCCCTTGGCGCCGCCATGCTGGGAATTAATGCCGTAAAAGGCTTCGAATACGGCAGTGGCTTTGCCGGTGTACAAATGCGGGGCTCCGAGCATAACGATCTTTTTTATACCTCAGCAGAGGGTAAAATTAAAACCCGCACCAATTACAGCGGGGGTATACAGGGCGGAATCTCTAACGGGGAGGATATTTATTTTAGAGTAGCCTTTAAACCGGTTGCTACGCTCATGCAGGACCAGGAGAGCGTAAACGCCAGTGGAGAGCCCACAACCGTTAGTGGCCGCGGCAGACACGACCCCTGCGTAGTGCCCCGCGCCGTTCCTATTGTGGAGGCCATGGCAGCAATGGTGCTGGCCGATTTTTACCTTCTGCATCAATCGGCTCAGGTATAATCTGCAGAATTCCTATATTTGCAATCGTTTACATGAATTTTACCTTAATAATATAGGAAGCTTACGCTCATGAAGAAAATTCCTTTGCACATACAAATCATCCTGGGGCTGGTACTTGGCCTTGCCTTTGGCATTTTAAGCATTGTGTTTGGGTGGTCCGCAGCCTTTACTGTTGACTGGATAAAGCCTGTTGGCACCATTTTTATTAATGCCCTGAAGATGATTGCCGTGCCGCTGGTACTTGCTTCCCTGATAGTAGGCATAGCCAACCTGGGCGATGTTTCAAAGCTTTCGCGCATTGGGGGCAAAACAATTGGCACTTACCTTCTGACCACCATAATTGCCACCTCCATTGGCCTTGTAATTGTAAACATCATTCAGCCAGGTAAAATACTTCCGGAGGCAACACGCGACGAATTGCTTGAGCTTTATAAAGCCGATGCCGGCAGCCGCGAACAAACCGTTGCAGAACTTCGTGACCGAAGCCCGCTGCAGCCTCTTATCGATGTGGTGCCGGAAAACTTCTTCCTGGCCACTACCGACAATGCTAAAATGCTGCAGGTCGTGTTTTTTGCTCTTATTGTGGGCATTGCCCTGCTAAAGGTTCCACGCGAAAAAGGCGAGCCGGTAGTAAAATTCTTCGATGGCCTTAACGACGTAATTATTAAGATTGTCGAGTTTATTATGCTCATTGCGCCCTATGGCGTGTTTGCGCTTATGGCCTCGCTCATTGTAGAGCTCGCCGGCGATAATCCGGACCGGGCCTGGGAGCTCCTTACCGCCCTGGGCGCCTATACGGGAACTGTGCTGCTGGGCCTGGGAGCCATGATCTTTATGGTTTACCCCGCCCTCTTTAAAATGTTTACCAAGGTAAAATACAAAAACTTTTTTAAAGGAATACGCCCGGCACAACTCTTAGCCTTTAGTACCTCTTCCAGCTCTGCCACCCTGCCGGTAACTATGCGCCAGGTAGAAGAAGAACTGGGGGTGAGCGAAGAAGTAAGTTCATTTGTTCTTCCATTAGGCGCCACAATTAATATGGATGGCACCAGCCTCTACCAAAGTGTTGCCGCGGTATTTATAGCCCAGGCACTTGGCCTTGGCCTTACTATTGGCGACCAGCTCATGATTGTAATGACGGCCACCCTTGCCTCTATTGGCTCTGCCGGGGTACCGGGTGCCGGACTGGTTATGCTTATTATTGTACTCGAAGCTATTGGCGTGCCCTCTGCAGGCATTGCTTTAATTATAGCACCCGATCGTCTGCTCGATATGGTACGTACAGTAGTAAACGTAACCGGCGATGCGACTGTAACCATGATTGTTGCCAGCACCGAAGGCGAAGATCCTCGTCGGCCGGCTCACCTCGACCAGGACGACAGCGTACTGGCAAAAGATGAAGTATAAATAAACCGAAAGAAAAAGCAGCCGGCTCCTTAATAAGCGCCGGCTTTTTTGTTTTTAAGGCTATTTGAACGATCTTTGTACCGGAAAACAAACCCACAGCGGTAAGGGAACGAATTACTGCTACAGTTGTTAAATTGCTAAACGACCACAATTATGAGCATAACCAGCACTTCACAAAATAAACGCCACGTAAACCTTTATCTTGAAGCGAACCCTAACCCCAACTCGCTCAAGTTTGTAGCTAACTTTATGATGCTGCCCGAGGGAGAAAGCTTTGACTTCCCTGATGCAGCAAGCGCAGAAAACGCTCCACTGGCGCAAAAGTTGTTTACTCTTGACTATGTAGAAAGAGTGTTCTTTATGAGCAACTTTGTTACTGTTACAAAAAAAGAAGGGGTAGAATGGATGGAAATTCAGGCCCAGTTAAAGCAAACGATTCAGCAGTACCTCGAGGAGTATGATTACCTTGTAAAAGCCGAAGCCCCCGCTACCAGTCAGCAAGCCAGCGAAAACGATACGGAGTCAGTAAAGAAAATCAAAGGCATACTCGACGAATATATCCGCCCGGCAGTAGAATCAGACGGAGGAGCGATTCAATTCCACAGCTTTGAAGATGGCGTGGTAAAAGTACTTCTGCAGGGCTCCTGCAGCGGTTGCCCATCTTCTACCATTACCCTTAAAGCCGGCATAGAAAACCTCCTTAAGCGCATGGTACCCGAAGTACAAAGTGTGGAAGCAGAAGGTGTTTAAGCAGAAATAAAATAGTTAAGTCTATAAGCATAAAAAAAGCACTTTTTATAAGTGCTTTTTTTATGCTTAAACAGCTGTCTTTAGCCGCTTATAAAAGTCGCTTTACCACTTATTTACCATTAGCGGAAAATGTAGCGAACGGTAATGGCAGCTTCGGAACCCCAAAAGCCTGCCAGCGGAGCAAATTCAAATACCGGCTTCCAGTCGAGCGATATATTCAGTGGTATTTCACTATCCTGGATGGTGTATTCAAGGCCAACGACCCCATCAATACCTACCAGGGCACCGCCATTGTAATTATCATTGCTGTAGTAGCGGCCATTCAGGAACCCAAGGTGGGCGCCACCACCATAGTAAAAGTTCAGTCCGGGCTCATCGAATGCGGGCTGATGTCTTTCGTAGAGACCGGTTACTTTTAGTGCATTCCAGCGGGTGTGCAATATGCCTTCCACCGCATTGTTTCCTTCAAAAAAGTGCTTAATACTGGCCCCGTAAAAGGGAGAAAGACGCACACCAACAGAGGTTTCGTAACCAATTACTCTTTGTGCTTTTAGCTGCCCCGGTGTTAATACTCCTACCGCCATAAGGCCGAGCGCAAAAACAAGTACCCAATTTTTCATAAAAAAGTAGTTTTTCAGTTTGAGGGACAAATATGCTAAGATTCTTGGGCAGGAAAAAATTTTTTCTCTTACAAAAATCAAGACTTAACTTATTCGTAAATCATTGGCAGACAAACCATCAGGTAATTGAAAAGTTGTTAGTACAAAGAAAAGCCCGTATACATGTCGTTACTTATTTTTTACCTGCTTCTGGCAATTGTTGTTTCCTTTCTCTGCTCTATCCTGGAGTCGGTTATGCTCACTATAACCCCATCTTATATTGAATCTCTGAGCGAAAAGCACCCGCAGCTCAGCAAAGAGCTCCATAAGCTAAAAAACAAGATCGACCAGCCCCTGGCGGCTATCCTGTCGCTCAATACCATTGCCCACACCGTTGGTGCCGCCGGCGTTGGGGCACAGGCAGCAGTAGTTTTCGACAATGTAGGCACAGGCATAATATCTGCCATACTCACTCTTTTAATTCTTGTATTCTCTGAAATAATACCCAAAACCCTCGGCGCCCGCTTTTGGCGGCAGCTGGCACCATTTACTGCTAAAGTTCTGCGCCTGCTCATTATATTATTATATCCGCTGGTGCTGCTTTCAAACCTTATTACCAAACTTATGGGCAATAGCAAGCATGGCATGGCAGTTAGCCGCGAAGAGCTTTCGGCAATGGCCGACATCGGACATAAAGAGGGGGTTTTCGCCGAAAGCGAGATGCGCATCATTAAAAACCTGATTGCCTTTCAGGAAATAAAAGTCCGCGACATTATGACCCCACGCACCGTTGTTGTAGCTGCCCCGGAGAATATTCTCCTCCGCGAAATTTACAATGACAAAGCTTATTTACGCTTCTCCCGCATTCCTCTTTTTAGAGACAACAGCCGCGACCATGTAATAGGCTACATCCATAAACATGATTTACTTGAAAAACTGGCAGACGACGAACATACTATGCAGGCAAGAACAATTGCCAGAGATATGCTAATGGTAGCAGAAAGCCTTTCTATACCCAGGCTTTTTCAAAAGCTTATGGAAACCAGGGAGCAGGTTGCCCTGGCGATTGACGATTATGGGGGCATGGCAGGAATAGTAACCATGGAAGATGTGCTCGAAACTCTTTTGGGTGTAGAAATTGTGGATGAGTTTGACGGAAGCCAGGACATGCAGGAATACGCTCGCCAAAAGTGGCGTGACAGAGCAAAAGCTTTAGGAATACTACCCGACGAAAAGCCTGACCTTTCAGAAGGGGGCGAAAAGTTTGTAACAAAGAAGGGAATTCAGGAAAAAAACAGTAAACCGGAATCTTAAATCATTGAGTCGGTTACGGTTTGTAGATAAACTGGAATCCGATGGCAATAATTCGTCTCTGCCCGGCGCCTTGGCATCGCCTTAACTTATACTTTTTCTACCTACTAAGCGGAAGCTTCATGCAGCTGCAAGGCTTTTACCGGACGGTATTAAAATAAATTTTTATCAGGCATAAAAAAATCCATAAACTACAAAACTTTCCGCTTAAGCAGTTTGTCCTTCTCAAAACCAAGCACAAATGAGCCTTAGTCGTGAATTTTCTGAAATGATACAGGAGCAAAACAGCTCCTTTCGCTTTCTTCATCCACTTGCTGCCGGCCAGGAGTTTTCTCCCCTGGCAAAACAAAAGAGCCGTTGGATGATGGAGCTAACCGCTTTGCAACAGATGGCTTCGCAGCAGAGGTGGAAGAACCTACCGGAACTGATGGAACCCTTACACAACCCGGAGGTGGCAGTGGTAATCACCGATGCCAGTGAGCGCATTAAGTGGGTAAGCGAAGGCTTCTATCGAATGACAGGCTATAAAGAGGAAGAAGTGCTCCTGAAGAAACCCCGCTTTTTACAGGGAGAAAAGACTGACAAAGCAATGCTTCGGCAAATTCGCCAGGCCCTTAATTTGCATCAACCATCGGAAGGCACCCTGTTAAACTACCGCAAAAATGGAGAGCCCTACTATTGTAAAATAGCCATTACCCCCTTATTCAATGAGGGAAATGAGTTGGTAAACTTTATTGCGGTAGAACACGAGATTTCTTCTTTATAGCACCAACTCATTTTTGCCCTTAAACCAGCCTGTTATTTAAGTCGGTAATTTAGATCTATAGACCTAACGTGCAAAAAGCTTCCTTAGCAGGCGAAGCCCAGAGGCAGCAATTGATAAATGGACAAATTCGCCTGAAAAGTATTCAGGCGTATAAAAGCCTGCGTACTGCCAAACGTTTAAAGAAGTTCTCAGGCCTCTTTAACTTCTGGCTTATTGGCTTTATTAAGGAAGGCAAGCGCTTCTTCCAATCCTGGCCGTACCTCAACCTGGTAACCGGTAAGGGCGATAAAAGCTTTTAACAGGTACTGCATCCCGGTTTTCTGCACAATTCTTCCCGAAGATAAAACCGCCGCAGCCAGGTTTTTAGGCAAACTTTTCTTTGCCCGTGGAAAAGCACTTACGACTACCCACCCTCTTGCATTAAAGCTTACATTCCCTATTTCCTGCTGATTGATGATTACCCTGTTAATTTTTTGCTCAATAGCAAAGTCAATGGCTTTATTCCAGAACTCTTTATAGGTATCGTCTGTCATGTCACCTTTAAACTTCATTAAAACAGCATGGTGTTCTTCTTCATACATTAATTCGTAGCTGGGAGAGGAAGCAATATTTTGCATAATTTTCAGATATTTAAGTCGGTAAAAGGGAGAATTACTTTTTATATGTAGCAATATAACGAAAAAGTTGGAATAAAATAATTCACCGGGATATATCTATTATGCATGCTCAAATAAAAATGAAAATACTTTTTTTCATTTTTATTTGAACCTGCCACATTATGGACCTAATTCATATTTTTTACCACAAACAATAATTACCACCAGTCTTTTTTCCTTCTAATAGGTGCAGAAAAGCAAGAAGACAGAGAATGGTTGGCCCTTCTATTTTAAGTGGCGGCAAAACAGTTTATATAAAAATGCCGTTTATATTGTACTCAACAAGCACTTTTTCTCTTATGAGCGACAAGTTTACCATTATTAACCTGCTAAATAAACTCGCAAACGACCAGAAAATAACCTGGCGCATAAAAAGCCTTTACGCTAACGGTCAGGATAATAATGTGCTTGAAGTTTTAATTTTTACCATCCCCGAGCAAAGACGTATAGGAAAAATTACTTTCCAGGCCGACAATGGCCAGGTACTAAAGGTGCAGTATAAAGGCTTTTCCAGCAGTCCGGCAGAAAACATTGTGGATATGTTGCTGGATGTTATTAACTTTGAGAAGCTCCGTGAAGCAGCCCGAAGTACGAATACTGTATGCTAAAAAAGCTTTTTCAGCCTGTTGATATAGCTCCACTCATTTTTTTCAGGGTAGTAGTGGGAGCCCTCATGACCATTGAAATGATTGGCGAAGTGGTTACCGACTACAATGCCGACTATTTTAATTCCGATTTTCACTTCTCCTATCTTTTTTTCCAGTGGCTGGAGCCCTGGCCGCCCTTTTGGATGCACGCCCACTTCCTGTTTAATGTATTGATGGGTATTTTTGTAACAGTGGGCCTATTTTACCGCTGGAGTGCGCTCCTGCTCTTCCTGGGCACAAGCTCGGCTTTTTTTATGGAGAAGTCGGTTTATATAAACCACACCTACCTGTACAGCCTTACCGCTTTTCTGATGATATTTTTGCCCGCCCACCGGGCCTGGTCGGTAGATGTTAAGCGAAATCCGGCCCTTCAGCAAAGCCAGGTTCCTGTGTGGACCATCTGGGTACTGCTGCTGCAAATAAGCGTGGTTTATTTCTTTGCGGGCTTAGCCAAGGTAAACGCCGACTGGCTGGCCGGCAAACCCATGATGTACTGGCTGCCGGTAAAAAAGCATTATTACATAATTGGTTCCCTGCTGGAACAGGAGTGGTTTGCTTATCTTATCAGCTGGGGGGGCGTAGCCTTTGACCTGCTGATTGTACCGCTTATGCTGTGGCACCGAACCCGCCGCTATGCTTTTTCTGTAGCGGTCTTTTTCCACCTAACCAATGTCTCTATTTTCGGTATAGGCACCTTTCCATGGTACAGCATTGCCATGACGGCCCTATTTCTCGATCCTGCCGTTTTCCGCCGTTTGCCCGTTTTAAGAAAAAAACTCCCCCCCCAACAGCCCGACAACTATTCCCTTAGCTACCGCCGCCCGGCTTACCGCAAGGCGGTAACTGTTTTTCTGGCAACTTATGCCCTGCTACAGCTAACTATACCGGCCAGGCAATATTTTTACCCGGGCAACACCAGCTGGACGGAAGATGGACATAATTTTAGCTGGCACATGATGTTGCGCTCGAAGTGGGGATCTCTTAAATACACGGTAGTGGCTCCTGAGGCAGAAGAAAGCTGGGAGGTAAATCCCAAAGAATATATTACAGCGCACCAGTACGGCAGCATGATGGGTAAACCCGACATGATTCTGGAGCTGGCGCATTATATTGCGGAAGATTATCGGGAAAAGGGCTATGATGATGTAGAGGTGTATGCTCAATGCCGGCTACAGTTCAATGGCCGCCCTTCCCTTCCATTTGTAGACTCTACCGTAAACCTTGCCGCCGAAAAACGTGGCCTGCACACCTACCACTGGATTTTACCACTGCTGGAGGATAAAGAATAAAGCATGGAGAGCTTGTTACTTCTTAGCTGCTGCCTTGGCCTGGGCATTATTTTCAGGCAAAGCAGGCTTTTACCGGAGAATGCCTACCGTACCCTGAACAGCTTTGTTATTTATGCTGCCCTGCCGGCCCTCATCCTGGAAAAGATACCGGCTATTCCGTTTACCGGCAGTGTGCTTTACCCGGTGCTGATGCCCTGGCTCATTTTCGGGCTTTCCATTCCTTTTTTTGCATGGCTTGGCCACCGCAAAGGCTGGAGCAAGGAAACCATTGGCTGCCTTACCTTAACCGCCGGGCTGGGCAACACCTCCTTTATAGGCATACCGGTTATGCAAATGATATGGGGAGAAGCCGGGGTACAAATAGCTATTCTGGCCGACCAGCCTGGTTCTTTTGCGGCACTCTCCACCCTTGGCATTGGCGTAGCTTCTTACTATGCCACTGGCTCCAGCACCGCCAGGGATATTCTGCTGCGGGTTTTTCGCTTTCCTCCATTTCTTGCCTTCGTGCTGGCACTAATATTAAAGGCAGGCGGCTGGCAGTTTCCCGACATCACTCATTTAACGCTTAGCCGACTGGGCAGTATGGTGGTCCCGCTGGCACTTGTGTCGGTGGGCATGCAACTGAACCCTTCCTGGCCCGGAAAGGAGCTGCCCAAGCTGCTTTGGGGCCTTGGCTATAAGCTCCTCTTTGCTCCGGCCATTATTTTCGTTCTGTACATACTCGTTCTTGGCAATAGCAGCCTGCTGAGCCAGGGCAGTGTAATGGAAGCGGCTATGGGTCCCATGATTACTGCCGCCATTGTGGCCACTAATTTCTCTCTGAAGCCTGAGCTGGTAGGCCGAATTGTTGGCTTTGGCATTCCTGCTTCTTTTATTACCCTGCCTCTCTGGTATTATATTATCCAGTGGTTCTCTGTTTAATACCCAATTGCAAGAAGGTGCTTTCCCGCTAAGTGATGGCACGCGTGACACCTCGTTTAACCACGTGCCAGGTACCTGTGGATGGGAGGAGACTTGCTATTGAAGGGGCTTTGGATAGTTGGCTACCAATGGCTTGTATTCCTGTAAAGGCGCAAACAAAAGAGGCTGCCCCCTATAGAGACAGCCTCTTTTAATATTAGTGACTTTTAATTAGCAGCATTCGGCATTAACGACCCCCGCCACTTTTAAAAATATCTTTGAGCACACCCTTTGATTTCTTCTTAAGAGAATCTTCCAGCTGCTTCTGCCGCTTTTCGAGTTCCTGCTTTGCCTGCTCTTCTGCCTGCCGGCGCTTTGCTTCCAGCTCAGCCTTGGCTTTCTCTTCGGCTTCCTTCCGTCTTGCCTCCAGCTCGGCCTTCGCCTTTTCGGCTTCGGCATCTATTCTTTCTTTTGCGGCATCTTTTACAGCTTCCTTCGTCGATTGCACCACGCCCCCAGCGCCAGGAGCAGCACCCAGCAGATTCACTTTAGGGTCCTGATAAGTACCTCCGACCCCAAGGTTTAATTTAATGGTCGATGAATTTGCGCCACTACCAGCCCCTACTTTAGCTAAAAGGCTATTTACCGCCTGGCCAGCCGCACCCGCAGGCACATCCAGACCAAACTTATAATCCAGCGCCCCATCTATCCCCTGGCGTCCGTCTACTTCAATATCTATATTGCCCACATTAAAGTTAAAGGGCTCTACTACTACAAATCCATCCTGTACTTTGGCGCGCAGCAGTATATCTTTCAGCTGCACCGCCGAAGCATTGTTCCTGAGATTAGTAAATCCCATTACGGCAGAGAGGGTTTTCGACTTTTCGAGGGTAGCATCTATCAGCTCCACAATTCCTTTTCCGGTTAAAGTACCCATTTGAGGAATCATGTCCTGGCCCAGCAGCCCCTGCAGCCTGAAATTGGTGGAGAAGGTGCCATCCATATTTTCTGCAATAGGCGCCAGGGTTCGAACAGTTACAAAATTCTCATATGCCCGGCTTATCGACAGCTTATCGATTATAAAGTCGAAATCAAAGACCGGCTTCTGCAGGTCTCGCGGATCATAAGTACCACTTAAGCCGAAATCCCCGCCGAGGGTATTAAAGCTTAACTTACGCATACTTAGCACACCATTTTGTACCGCCAGCGCACCCGTTACATTGTTCAGCCTAAGGTTATCGTACAGCAGCTCCGAGATGGTAGAAGTAAAGGTCAGATTCAGGTTATTCGGGATTTCAATTACTTCCATTGGAGCCGATGCGGTATCAGCTTCAGTGGCTGCTTCATCTTCCGTCATCCATTCATTGAGGTTTACATGGCGCGACACCATACTGAATTCGCCATTTAGGACCTCATTGTCTTTTAGAGCATAGCCAATGTAATTGGTTACCGTACCGGTCAACTGCAAATCGGTACTCCCGATTTGGCCATTAAAATTACGGAGAGCCATACTTTGCGGGTTAAACTGCATTTCGGCAGTACTCAGTATAAAATCGTACGGAAGGTCAACACTGCTGTAGCGGAAATCTTTTACAAGCATGGTACCACGTGTTGGCAACTGGTCGTAGCGACCTGCATCCACCGCGCTCATTCGGCCGCTGGTTTCAATATCAGCAACTATGCGACCCGCAACCTCCATATCCTCAAACTCAACAATTTTTCCAATGGTAGTCAGGTCCAGTGCTCCCTGCAGCGCTAAATCCCATTTATAGTCGTTCAAATCTTCGAGCACCAGGCGGCCGGCTACCTGGTCGTCGCCCACCAGCATACTAAAAGCGGGTATTTGAACCAGGGTGTTCGACAAATTGCCTGTTTCATTCTGCACGGTACCATTGAAGTTAAAGTCCCGGATAGGCACTTCATAGTCCACCGATTTCATATAGCCATCTTTTAGGCTCATAACTGCATTTATCTTTGGAAACTGGTTGCGGAGGCTATCGTAAATTCCATCGGCCTTCAGGTTCAGGGCAAATAACCCCTTCATTTCAAGCTCTTCCAGCTTCATTACCTGGTCAAGCTCTCCCAGGTTCAGGCGGGCATCAACATCGGCGGCTATGTTCATTGGCTCCAGGGAGCGCAGTTCGAACTGGCCTTTAACCGGGTTGCTACCCACATTCATGTTAAAGGCTTTTACATTAACGTAGAGGTTATCGGGGTTTCCATCCTTATCTTCCACCAGCATATCTACATTAATGTCCTCTACCGCTGTTGGCAGGTCTTCATACTTAAAGCGCGCATTGTTTACCTGCAAAGCTACTTTATAGCCTGGCATGCTGCTGTCGGCTTCGCTGTAAATACCCTTCAGGTAACCATTAAAGTCCATTTCGCCACTGGCTTCAATATTTTCAAACTCTTCGTTATATATCCCCGGCACCAGCGAAAGCAGGCTTTTAAAGGTATTATCTTTACCGGAAAACTGCATATCGAACACTATAGGATCATTTGGCATGGCAATATAGCCGTCGAAAGCCATCGCAAAATCGTTGAGGCGGGCGGTGTTTTCCATAAAGGTAAACTTCATTTCAGGAAGGTTCATCTCCATTTTCACATCGGCCTCCAGTCGCTTGTTCGCTATATATTCTACCCCATCGAAAATTAAGGAGCCGCGCTGTGAGAGGGTATAGGTATCCATTTCGAAGATATCCTGCGTAAAGTCACCGCTACCGGTATGGCTAACCTCTTCCAGTGCAATGGTTATAGGAATGCTACGATCGCTGTAAATAATGCGCCCGTTGTTGATGGCCCAATGCTCAATGCCTATATTAAATTCTGTGGCGGCAGTATCGGCCTCTCCGGCAGGAAGGGTCTCTTCTTCAATAGCAATGTCGTAGTTGGCTGTACCATCTTCAAGCACCAGAATCTGGATAAACGGACTTTCCAGCTCAAGGGCATTAATTTCCATTTGATCGCCACTGATAACGCTCATCAGGTCAAGCACAATTTCGAAGCGGCGGGCCGACACCAGGGTATCTCCGGCAAAAGGGGCACGGCCCACTACGCTAAAATCTTCGAGCGAAGCTGTTACGTTCGGAAAATTGCGCAGCAGACTCAGGCTTACATTATCGGCATCGTAATAAACATCGGCATTTATTGTTTTCGCCAGCTGCTCATCGACCTTCTCAAAAATCTGGTCTTTAAACAAGACGGGGATTAAAATAAGTAGCAGCAGGAGAACCCCCAGTATGCTGCCTATAATGATTAATGCTTTTTTCATTTTACTTTTCTTAAAGAATTATGCTGTTGCTGATAGTGTCATAAAAACAATGCCAAGTTGCGTAATTTGTTGAAACATAAAAATGTTTTTTGCCACAAAACATACCATGGATTTTTACCCTACCAAGCAGCGGAATGAACAAGTATCTTATTTGTTGCCAGGCTTACTTTTTTGCGCCTGGAAAAGCTTTAGCCCAGGGTATTTTCACCTCTTAAGGGAACTACGATCTCTTTATTTTTTTCTTCTTACTACTTAAACAGTAATGGCTCGATTTAGTTGGGAGGGAATTTATTGGCGGGCCTGCAGAAGAGGGCACTTTGGCAGGGTATATTGAACTTTCCCAGAAATTAGCAGAAACAAAATTCACCAGGGGGGGTAAGCAGGACGAAAATACATTCCCTCCCACTGATGGCACCGAAACAAATATTTAATGCTGGCTTGCTGAAATTCAGCTCATGAGAGGGTGTAAATTAGGGTGTAAATTACTATACAACAGAACGCAGGGAAATACATTCCGCAAAGTTTTGCGGTTTAAATTAAATTGATTACGCATTACAACCACGGCACAGCAGTGCTCCTATAAAAAGCGTCAGTACAAGTCGTCCCCTTTTTTCGGGCCTATCTTCTTACACAGTCGTCAGACACTTTCCGGGCAGGAAAAATCGTACTGCACACCAATAAGTAGAGGTATTACGACAGAAAAGGGCTTAGCTTTTCTTCTGTAAGCGGCTTAACAATATAGCCCGCAACGTTAAACTGAGCGGTTTTTTCTCTATCGCGTTTGCTGTCTGAACTACTTACTACAATTATTCGAATACCCTGCTTGCTTAGCTCGACGGATTTGCTGTACTCCTCCAGGAATTCATACCCATCCATTACCGGCATATTTAAATCCAGCAGCACCACATCCGGGCATTTTTTCTTACTCTCCTTTGATTGTAAACAGTTTTCTGTAATAAAGTCCAGCGCTTCCTGCCCGTTACTACTGGAGTGAATATCGTTTTGCGACATTCCTTCCAAAAATATGCGGGTTAACATCAACGTGGTTTCATCATCATCAACTAAAAGGATACATCTCGCTTGGCTCATCCTCTAAAACTAAATTCCTACTTTTTCCGTGTGTTTTTTGTTGAAGGTTTGCAAGTAAATAATTTTTTTGCAAACACAAACCATTTTTACCTGCCAATTTAAAACAGGTAAACATACTTCTGTCTTAAACTTACCTTTGCTCTCAAGGGTTACACTACTTTTTCATTTAATGGCAAATTTTTGAAAAAACATCGAATTTCAGTACTTACACCAAAGGTACTTTGCACTTCAATAGCTCCTCCGTTTTTTTCGAGCATATTTTTCATTAAGTGCGCCCTACCCCCTGTTCCTTCGGCCTGAGCGCTGAATCATTTAAAGAGCTTAAACAATTTGTTTCCTGCTTTCTGCAAATCCACCCCTATACCCTTATCTGCACAGCTAAAAAATATGCCATTATCATCAGGCCATGTTTTTAGTTTTATTTGCAGCGAACGTCCGGCAGCTGCATACTTTACAAATTATTTAGCCGGTAAGTATATATCCCTACAGGAAAGGCGGTGGTGCGTAGTAGAAACCGTTCCCGGCCCTTTTAAAACAAACCGCCGGTGGACTATGCTGCACCAAAGTGTCTGGAAAAAAGTGGACCGAACAGGGCTGCTGCTGTAGGTTAGCCCAGGTGGAGCTGAAAAAATCGTGCAAAAACCAGGCTTTAGCTACCTGGAGATTGAGCAAAAAATAAGCTTTGGCCGACTTTCAGTAGTAAATAAAACAGGTGGAGCTCAGGAAATCGGGTTGCACACCCTTCTCTCTCCTCTTTTTTAAAAGCAATTGGCTGCGCTTTTAAGTATATTCGTAAAAATTAAAGAAATGAAGACACTCTTATCTACCCTCCTTTTAGCCTTTTTATGGCAGTTTGCCGCAGCTGTTCCTACCAGCCTGCTGGTACGGGCAAAAGCGAAAGATGCAAAGTTTATTGGAAGCTCCGTTGGCGGAGCGCGCATTATTGTACGGGAGACGCTAAGCGGAAAAATACTGGCCGAAGGCTTTACAGAAGGAAGCACCGGAAATACCCGGCAGATAATGCAGGAGCCTTATAACCGGCACCAACCACTGGCCGATGTCCAAACGGCCGGTTTTACTGCGATCCTTGACATAGACCAGCCTGTTTTGGTAAATGTTGAAGGGTACGCCCCCTGGCAGCAACCCCAGGCCCGAATAAAAGTAGAAACTCAGCTGTGGATGATTCCTGGCAAAGACATTACCGGAGACGGACTGGTGCTGGAATTTCCCGGTTTTGTAATAAATGTGCTTAGTCCCCAAACCCACGAAAGCATTGCCTCCGGCACGCCGGTGTCTGTAACCGCCAATATTGTAATGATGTGCGGCTGCCCGATTACCGAGGGTGGTATATGGGATGCCAGCCAGTACGAGGTGGCTGCATTTGTGGAAAAGGACGGAGAAAAGCTTACTACTATTCCACTCCGGGTTAGCAACAAAGCCAGCACTTTTAAAGGTATGCTCAATGCGCCTACTCCCGGCCTTTACCAGCTAAGTGTATATGCTTACGACCCGAAAACAGGAAACACCGGCCTAAGCACAACTAATTTTATTGTAAAATAAGCAGCCGTTAATCTCTCTTTTTTATTCCTCTTCAGGCAGCTTTCCTTCCTCCCATTAAACCGGGAGGAAGCAGGAAGCTTAAAAGGCAGGCATATTTATTTTTTTGGCGGAAGAAAATGTGAGCGAGCATTACTGCCACTAAGCCGGCTCCAGTATATGCGCTTTATATTTTACATACTCATAAGGCCGGCCAGCGAGTACGGCACGGATATCGGCTACCACTGCCGTACCGGTGGGGAGAGCACCTGCTCCCCGGCCGCCTAACTGCTGCTGCCCGCTGTATTTACCCTGTATAAGCACCCGGTTATTCTCCTGCGCTACAGTGTACAGCGGATGATCGGGAGCCACAAGTTCCGGCAGTACACTCCCATACAGCTTACCTTCTTTCCGGTGGAGCCGGGCAATGAGCTTAATGCGTTTTTCTGAACGCTCCGCAAGCGCTGTCGTAAAATCGGGCAGCTCGTCTATGCCTCTTACCACCACTTCACCGGGCTGCAGCACCTCACCAAAAGCATGCAGGGCGGCAATCACCAGCTTGTTCCTGGCATCTTGTCCACTTACATCCAAGGCAGGGTCTGCCTCGGCAAAACCAAGTTCCTGCGCCTTTTGCAAGGCTTCGCTGTAGCTTAGCGCATCGTCCTGCATGCGGCTGAGAATATAGTTGGTAGAACCATTTACAATGCCACATACTTCTTCGATTGGTTCATGGGCAAAATAAGTATCCAGCACATCGAGCACAGGAATGGCCCCACATACCGCCGCCTCGTAGCGCAAAATCCGGCCGGTGCGGTTCTGCAGCTCCAGCAGCTCCGCCAGGTGCTCACACACCATTTTCTTATTGGCCGTAACCACGTCTTTACCTGCCAGCAAAGCTTCTTTTACGATGGTAAATGCCTCGTCGGCTTCGCTAATGGCCTCTACCACGAGACTAATCGAAGGGTCCTTCAGCACATCTTCGCGGCGCGAGGTGAAATAAGCGGGGGCAATATTCCGCTTTTTGTCTGGGTTCTTTATGCAAATGCGTGCGAGCTCCAGTGGCAGGGAACTGTTTTCCTTCAGTATCTGGTAGGTTCCCTGTCCGACGGTACCAAAGCCAAACAGGCCAATTCTTCTTTTCTCTTCCATTTAGTTCCTAAATTATATGCTTCTGTAAGCCGTCTGCCTTCCATTTTTGATACACCTGTCCTAAAATTTTAAGGAAGAGAAACGGCCTTGATTTTAATTTTTTTGCTACTGCTGAATTGATTTACTGCCGGCCAGCTGCAGGTTATTGCCGGGAAACTGCAGCGTTTCCCGCACCGCCTGGCGAATGGCGGTAGTTTCTACCAGAAACCCATCGTGCCCGTAGGTCGAAGGCACCAGCCGGAAGGTGGCATTTGGAATATGCCGGGCAATAAATGCCTGTTCCTGGGGCGGAAACAGGAGGTCGGAGTCTATGCCAATCAGCAGGCTTTCTGCCTTTACCCGCACCAGCGCCTCTTCGGTAGAGGAATATCCTAAACCAACATCGTGGGCATCCATCATCTTACTCAGCGTCCAGTAAGAAAAGGCGTTAAAGCGATCGGCCAGTTTTTGCCCCTGGTATTTCTGGTAGGCAGAGGCCCTGTAAGCATCCTGTGGCCGTGGCGCTTCTTCCTGTTGCTTTTCATCATAAACCTCGTAGCTGCGATAGGAAAGCAGGGCAATGGCCCGGGCAGTTTGCAGGCCCTGCAGGCCTGCCTTTTCTGCATTCAGCTTCCAGGTAATGTCGCTTGCAATGGCCATGCGCTGGGTTTCGTTAAAGGCGATGCCCCAGGGAGAATGCTGCGCATTGGTTGCCAAAAGCACCAACTTTTCTGCCACACTCGGGTGGCTTACCGCCCATTGCAATGCCTGCTGCCCGCCTAAAGAACCCCCAATGAGCAGCGCCATCGAACGAATACCCAGTGCCTTCCGCAGCAACTCAAAGGCGGCCACCACATCGTGATTTGTAAGAAATGGAAAGGCATGAAAATAAGCCGTGTTGGTAAGCGGATTGAGGCTGAGGGGACCAGTAGAACCATAGCAACTACCAGGCATGTTTGCACAAATAACAAAGTAGCGGTCTGTATCAAACAACTTGCCGGGACCAATAAAATCGGTCCACCATTCTCTTACATTGGCATGGCCGGTAAGGGCATGGCAAACCCAAATAACATTCGTGCCGTCTTCGTTGAGCGTACCCCAACTGTGGTACGCAAGCTCCAGGGCGGGCAGCGCACCGCCGGCCTGCAGGGCAAAAGGTTGTTGATAGCGAAAGTGTTGCGTTGGAAGCATTCCTGTGTTTTTTAAACTGGAAGCCTGCGGCAACTTAGCCGGGGCTTCCTGTATCTGAAAAAATTAAACTAACTGAGGTTCTCTGGCTACATTTTTAAGTTGGGCAAATGCCTGCTCAAAATCGGCCTTTATGTCTTCGATGTGCTCAATGCCTGCAGATACCCGTAACCCATTTGGCTCCACACCGGCCTTTTGCTGCTCCTCTTCGCTTAACTGTTGGTGCGTGGTACTTGCCGGGTGAATAATAAGGGTTTTGGAATCCCCTACATTGGCCAGCTGACTTACCAATTGCAATTTGTTAGCAAAGGCTTCTGCCACTTCTTTTCCACCCTTAATCTTAAAGGTTAACACGCCGCCAAACCCGCGCTTCAGGTATTTCTTTGCCAGCTCATGGTATTTGCTGCTTTCGAGCCCGGGGTAATTTACACTTTCTACCTGCGGATGCTGCTCCAGCCAGCTGGCCAGGGCCAGGGCATTTTCTACCGTACGATCTACCCGGAGGCTAAGCGTTTCCAGGCCCTGCAGTAAAAGAAAAGAATTGAATGGGCTTTGGGCCGGACCAAAATCACGCAAACCTTCTACCCGTGCCCGAATAGCAAAGGCAATGTTAGGCAAGCCCAGCGGGTTTCCTTCGCCAAAGGTTTCCCAGAACTTCAGGCCGTGGTAGCCTTCTGATGGTTCTGTAAACTGCGGAAACTTGCCATTGGCCCAGTTAAAACGGCCACTGTCGACAATTACACCGCCGATACTGGTGCCGTGGCCGCCAATCCATTTTGTGGCCGAAGAGGTAACAATGGCCGCTCCATGTTCTATGGGCCGAAAAAGATAACCGGCGGCACCAAAGGTATTATCGACAATCAGCGGTATTTCGTACTGCTCTGCAAGCGCTGCAATGGCCTCAAAGTCTGGAATGTTAAAGCCCGGATTTCCTATCGATTCCAGGTAAATGGCCTTGGTTTTATCGTCGATGAGGCTTTCGTAGGTTTCCGGCTGCTCGTTTTCAGCAAAGCGCACTTCGATTCCCAGCCGCTTAAATGCTACTTTAAACTGGTTGTAGGTTCCACCATAGAGGAAGCTGGACGATACAAAATTATCGCCGGCCTGTAAAATATTGTTGAGCGCCAGGAATTGCGCTGCCTGCCCGGAGGCCGTAGCCACCGCGGCAACCCCTCCCTCCAGGGCAGCAACACGCTTTTCAAAAACATCGGTGGTCGGGTTCATGATGCGGGTATAAATGTTACCGAACTCCTTAAGGGCAAACAAATTCGCCCCATGGGCGGCATCTTTAAAAACGTATGAGGTAGTCTGGTAAATAGGAACTGCCCTTGAACCGGTAGTAGGATCTACTTCCTGACCTGCATGCAATTGTAATGTTTCGTAACGGAATTGTGCTTGATTTGACATATTATGATTGTTTAAGATGTGACAATGGAAAAATAAGGATAGATCTATCCTGTGCGGATGCTTTGCAGTAGGGGAAATAAAAATAGGAATAGCTAAACTGTTACAAACAGAAATTTTGCCACAGCTTATTCAGCCAGCTATTATTGCCACCTGCCGGAACATCCGGAAACAGACTAGCAACAACAGCAACAATAACAGGCTATTCGGACAGAACCGCTGCTGTTTGCTGAAAATAAAGTAAATAGAGTAGTGTTAAGCTTGTTTAGGCTCGATGGAAATTGCTCCTGATGGTTGATAAGGGTGCTTTTCATTGCTTTATCAATTTATATTCTTCCGGGCCAATGCTTCGGAATCAGGATTTAGCACCTTTACCGTGTGGTATGGTTGCTAGCGCTTCATAGAGCCTGTCTCTCCACGCTTCTTTATAAATCAATTAGCTTAATAATTGACTTGATGATACAAATGTAGAAGCCAGGCTGCTGAAAGTCAACTACACGGGCTTATTTTTTTTGAAAGTCTACGGGCGAAGGAGTAAAAAAGATTCAATTTTCTGAAAATGGAAGGTCCGGAGCCTGCTTCCATGAACTATATAAAACAGGCTATGGATGGAGGAAAGCTGTTGTAACGAATTCTCCACCTTCTTTATAAACCCCTTCCTTTCTGGAGGAGGAAGAAAAAAGCTTGCGCCACAAAAAGCTTACATACCTGGCTTACCCTTCAGCGATTTTTTGCTTTACCTCCTTTTTTACTTTCTGAAGGCAGCCACAGGAATCTTTTATTTCCAGGCTAAGCAGTCTGCCGTTTCTATCGAGCTCCAGCAAGCTACAATCAATAATAATCTGGCGCAGCTTTTCCCGCGCCCGCTGTATGCGGGATTTTGCACCGGAGAGGCTTAGCCCCAGCCGATCAGCTACTTCCTGCTGCGGAATTCCATCCAAATCGCTCATAATAAGCGGTCTGGCATATTTCAGAGGCAGCATGGAAATCATAGGCCGAATATATTCTGCCATTTCTTTGTGGATATTCTCTTCCGGCAATTCCACCGCTGCCTCTACCGCTTCGCCAACTGCTCCTCTGCGCCGGGCGGCTTCTTTAAAATAATCATTAACCGTATTGCGGGTTATCTGGTACAGCCAGGCCTGCATGTTTTTTACCTCCGGAAGTTTTTCGCAGTGCCGGTACAGCTTTAAGAGTACCTGTTGCAAAAGATCTTTACTGTCTTCTTCATCGGCAATACGCTTCCGGATAAAGCTTTTCAGCTGCTCTTCGTACTGAAGAAAAACAGGGGCGGCCAGCTGGCAGTCGGTGGTGGGTAGAGTATTCATTTGCAGGACTGAATTTAAAAGTAAGCGTTTAAGAGAGCGTTAGTATAAGTAAGTGGACCTATTTAATTTAACCTTAACAGCCAGCCTTGTCATGCTGAAAAAGGAAACGGTACGCCGGGGGTGCCTAACCGCTGCGGCATCTTTCGCAGTATGAAGCTCCTTAAAAGCCATTTTATTGGAAAGATCCTTCCGCGCGGCGTCCGCGTTCCTCAGGATGACAAAATCGGCTTTTTTTCTTCAAATTCAATGTGTCCTACTACTTAGAATAGTAAGCTTTACAAGAAGAGAGCAAAAAATTTTAGCCTGCCTACTTCCAGTTAAGTTGTTCTGCCGTTACTGTTTGCCGGGAACAAAGAAAGGGTTTACTTCCGGGAGCATTCCGGCATTCCTTCAGGCCGGCAAGGCTTAAAAGTATCCTGTAATAAGGGCTGCGGTTTTTTGAGTTTTCCTTTTTCATCAAGCTTTTTTCTCAGTAGACCCGGAGACCGGGAAAAAGACGCAGAAAATTTAAAATTTTTTAAAATTTTTTTTCCCGCTGCCTTTTTACAGAATTCCTTTGAACGCTTTATGAAATTCCTACCCATCTTTATCCTTCTCTTTCTGCAGGTCCGGCTTAGGACGCACAACTGAGGCTTATCAATGAAGCGGATTCTTTGGTTTCGCCCGCCACCCCTGCAGCCTGGGATGGCCGTGCCCCCTTCCCGGGAGCGGGAGGCACATGAAGTTTCCGCCAGCAGCAATTTGTTTTTACACAAACGCAACCTGGCAGCAAATTAAGCCTGCAAATAAAAAGCTGCAATGATTAATCCGCGGGAAAACCATTGCAGCCTGAGTCTTTTCGCTTAATGCTTTTCTTTGCCTGCCCTCCTATAAAACGCTTCCACTGCAGCTGGCAAAATCTTTTTGTTCCGTAGCCTTTCGCTTAAAAAGGCTTATCTAATCTCTTTCATATTAATCGTTAGTACGGGAACGCTGGCTTCGCGAATTACGTCTTCTGAAACGCTATGAGAAAACAGGGCGGAAAGCCCATCCCTGCCATGGGTAATTACCGCAATCATATCGGCCCCTACTTTTGCGGAATATCTTTTAATTCCATCTTCTACATCCTTGTCGGAAACTATTCCCAGCGTACAATTTTCAAATGCATGGTTTCGGGCATACTCTTCCAGTTCGGCCTGCGACTTATCTGCTTTACCGCCGGTTACATGCACCAGGTGTAAGCGGGCTTTTAATTTACCTGCAAGCGTTTTAATATGCTCTACACTTCGGTCGGCCTTCCGGTTCATGTTGGTAGCGAGTACAATTGTGCGGAAGTCCATATCATGGTCAGTCGCTTTTACCGACAGCACCGGCACGCAGGATACACGCACCACCTGCTCGGTATGATTGCCTACAAAATATTCTTCCATCGTATTTTGTCCGCTGGTTCCCATCACCACCAATTCTATCTTGTGGCTTTTCAGGTAGTGGTCTACAATGGTTTGCATTTCGCCTACTTCTATATAAGGCCGAATAGGAATACCCTCGGCTTCAAAAGCGGCTGCCTGTTCTCTGAGGCGCTCCTGGTTGTGCCTGATTAGCTCAATCATAAAGCGGTCATTTTCCGTACTCAGGTTCTGCGAAACATCTCCCGAGGCAGAAAATTCCCTGCCAGAGGTAGAGCGTTCTGTATTGAGCAGAATAATTTCCGCTCCTCCCTGCTGGCGCGCCAGGCGCACGGCCACCTCAAGGCCTTTTGTGGCGATATCAGAAAAATCGGTTAAAACGAGTATTCTTTCCATAGTTTTAGTAAAATACTATTTAAATAAAAGTTTGCAGGTTTTCTGCTATTCTGCTTTTGCACGATCAATGTTGCCAAGGCCGGTTACTTCACGCTGTATGTTCCGCGGGTCGCCTTTAAAGCGGATACCTCCCACCCCACTTACCTCTGCATTGAGGTTTTCGGTAACAAATACCTGGGCACTGCCAAAGCCGCTAAGGTTTATCTCGCAATCTTTGCTCTCCAGTTCAAATGCACTTACATTGCCCGCCCCACTCAGGCTTAAGCGCTGTTTATTTGCTTTTCCATCGAGGTTTACGGCGCCGGCCCCATCCAGCTGCAGGTCCAGCTCTTCCACATTCAGGCTCAAATCCAGCAGTCCTGCCCCATCGATTTTTATTTTAAGCTCCTCCGTCTTCAGCATGCCCTGGTTCGATACTTTGGCGGCTCCTCCGAGCCTTAACTCGTCCAGGTTCTGGTAAGTAATAATCAGGCGCGTATGCTCACTTGGCTTTACCTTTTCCACATCCCTGATGCGAAGAGTCTTTCCATCGATGGCCGTTTCAATATACTGGTGCAGGTTGTCGTCGGTCTCTACTGCTATTAGCGGGTTGGTTCCCTCCTGCAGTACAATTTCATAAGCGCCTTCGATGTCCAGCTTAAAAAAGGCTCCTATGTTGCGGGTTTCGCTGGTAATGTTTCCGCTTCCTTCTTCGTGCACCTGTTCGCCACAGGACTGCAGGAAAAATAACATAACAAACAGGGCATAAATAGCCGAAGAAAGATTTTTTCTGGTCATGGATTGTATTAATTCTATACTCTAAAATTGTAAATTTTCTGGTTAAATCAAAGCCTGGGCGCAAAAATTAAAATGCAGCACCTTGGGGTAGAACTACTGCCGGGCCATATATGTTAGATGATTTGGAAAGTAAAACAGCTCAGCTGCCTATCGTGCTAAGTACCTCTTAATGGTTGGTAATATGCGCAGTAAGACTTAATTTTGCATTCTCATTTTTATCCAAGAAATCTACGCTATGAGTAATCCATCCACGACCTTACAAGCCAGCGCCCACACATACGAGCGGGACGAGCAGGTTTTTTCACTTATTAAAGACGAAAGAGAGCGCCAGGAAAGAGGCATTGAACTAATTGCCTCCGAGAACTTTGCTTCTCCGCAGGTGATGGAAGCCGCCGGAAGTGTACTTAACCAATAAATATGCCGAGGGCCTTCCCGGACAAGCGCTATTATGGCGGCTGCGAAGTGGTGGACCAGGTGGAGCAACTGGCCATCGATCGCCTTAAAGAGCTCTTTGGTGCCGACATGGGCCAATGTACAGCCCCATTCCGGCGCACAGGCCAACGCCGCCGTTATGCTGGCCTGCCTGAAGCCAGGCGATACTATTCTGGGCTTTGACCTTTCCATGGCGGCCACCTTACCCACGGCTCGCCGGTTAACTTTTCCGGAAAACTGTACAATCCTGTATTTTACGGTGTAGATAAAGAAACCGGCCTGATTGACTGGGAAAAAGTAGCCGAAAATGCCCGTGCACGAAAAACCTAAAATGATTATTTGCGGTGCCTCGGCTTACAGCCGCGACTGGGACTATGAGCGCCTGCGCGAAATTGCCGACGAAGTAGGCGCCCTGCTTGCTGGCCGATATTTCGCATACCAGCGGCTTATTGCCAAAGGCTTGCTGAACGACCCCATTCCACACTGCCACATTGTTACCACCACTACCCACAAAACCCTGCGCGGCCCACGTGGAGGCGTAATTATGATGGGCGAAGATTTTGAAAACCCTTTCGGTATAAAAACCCCCAAAGGCAGACTGCGCATGATGTCGCAGCCTGCTGGACTCAGCGGTGTATTCCCGGGCACACAAGGCGGCCCGCTGGAGCATATTATCGCCGCCAAGGCCGTTGCCTTTAGCGAAGCACTTTCCGATCAGTATCATGCACTACATGCTGCAGGTAACAAAAAATGCCAATGCCATGGCCAAAGCCTTTGTGGAGAAAGGGTACAAACTTATTTCAGGCGGCACCGACAACCACCTGATGCTGATTGACCTGCGCAGCAAAGAAGGCATTAACGGTAAACATTGCCGAAAATGCCCTGGTAGAAGCCGATATTACCGTAAACAAGAACATGGTTCCTTTCGATGATAAATCGCCTTTTGTTACTTCAGGCATCCGGGTAGGAACACCTGCCATTACCACCCGCGGAATGAAAGAGGCGATATGCCACGCGTTGTGGAGCTGATCGACAGAGTTCTGATGAACCATGACAAGGAAGACGTGTTGGCCGGGGTAAGTAAGGAAGTAAACAACTGGATGAAAGATTTTCCGCTGTACAAATAAGTACCAACCATAACTAATTAGAAGGAGAAAGCAACTCGTGATCTGAGGAAAAGGAAATGTCTTTTGTTGACCACCTGGAAGAACTCCGGTGGCATTTATTCGTTCGGTCTGCGGCCATTGTGGTCTTTGCCATCGCCGCTTTTCATGTCGAAAGATTTTATCTTTCATGATTTTATTCTGGCCCCTTCGCGCACCGATTTCTGGACCTACCGGATGATCTGCCAGTCGGGGGTGGAGGAAATCCGCCACCTTATGTATTGATAAGCTGCCTTTTATTCTGCAAAGCCGGCAGATGACCGGGCAGTTTACCATGCACCTTAGCAGCCTCGCTTTTTAATGGGCATGATCTGTGCTTTCCCTTATGCCTTCTGGGAAATCTGGCGCTTTGTAAGCCCTGCCCTGTATTGGGAAGAGTAAGCGGTAAGCAACGGCGCCGTGTTTTTCGTAAGCCTGCTGTTTGCCTTAGGTATTATGTTCGGCTATTACGTTGTATCGCCGCTTTCAATGAATTTTCTGGCTAACTACCAGCTGGACCCCAGCATCTAGAATGAGTTCGATATTACCTCGTATATTTCGACCCTTCAGCATGCTGGTGCTTACTTGCGGGCTGATGTTTCAGCTGCCGGTGGTTGTTTTTTCCTTACCAAAACCGGCGTGGCCACTCCCCAGGCGATGCGCGATTACCGTAAACTGGCCATCGTAATTATCCTGATTGTTTCGGCGGTTTTAACCCCTCCTGATGTTATGAGCCAGATCCTTATTTCGTTGCCCCTCTATGCTGCTGTACGAAGTAAGTATTTATGTAAGTGCATTCATCCTTCGTAAACAGCGACAGCTGGACGAACAGGCACTCAAACAACTCGAAGAGCGGGAAAAAGCCTATGAAGAACAACAAAAGAAGGATGAAGATGAGGACGAGCAAAAACACCTTCCTTTAGACCAGCGATTCTAAATAAAAGCAAAGCTATATTCCTATACGCGGAGAGCGCCGGCAAACAAAGCTGGCGCTCTTTTTTGTGCCGACCATGAGCTATATTATTCCTTTTTACGGCCTATTCTTCCGAAGGAATTTCCGTACTTTAGCAGGCAAATCATAAACGCTACAGCCATGGCAACAAAAAAAATAGCAATAGGCGGCGACCATGCCGGCTATGAGTACAAGGAGCAACTACGAAAACACCTCCAAGAAAAAGGCTTCGAAGTAAAAGATTTTGGCCCTTTTAGTGCAGATTCTGTCGATTATCCCGACTTTGCCCACCCCATAGCCGAAGCAGTGGCAAATGGCGGGCAGGATATGGGTATCCTGATTTGCGGAAGCGGGAACGGCGTGGCCATGACCGCCAACAAGCACCAGGGAATACGGGCCGCCTTATGCTGGAACGAAGAGTTGGCAGCCCTCGCACGCCAGCACAATAAAGCCAACGTTCTTTGCCTTCCTTCTCGCTTTGTTCCTTATGCGCTTGCAGAAAAAATGGCCGATACCTTCCTGAACACTGAGTTTGAAGGTGGCCGGCACAACAAAAGGGTCGATAAAATTAAGTGCTAAAACCCTCCTTCTTATTCTGCAAGAAGCAGGTAAACATGCGGATACCGGTCATCCTGCCGGTATTTGCTTTCCAGAATAGGCATGCGTTCGAAAATCTGCGGCATTAGGCCGGCATCGTCTACAATTACCTGGGGAGGCTCCATGCGCATATTTTTGTATACCTCCAGCAGGTTGTCGTAGTAGTTTAAACGCACAAAGTGCTCTTCGGCCAGGCTCCAGTCAAGGTAGGGAGTTGCCAGCCGCGCCTCTTTGTACAGGCTTAAATCGTGGCCAAGACTAAGAATTTGCTTTCCGCGAACCAGCGGCTCTTCCTGCCGGCGCTGCACCGATAGCTCAGTAAAATTAGTCCATTCGGCAAGGTAGGGCAGCGGACCGGAAATAAGCATATAATTCAGGCCCAGCAAAAGAATAGCAAATACTAAAAAATAAAGCTCTACTTTAAGCCGGTTGCGTATCAGCAAAAAGTAATGGCTAATATAAAAGGTGAGCGGGGGCAGCAAAAGAAGAAAATGGTAAGACGACTTTTCAGGGGTAAAAACAAAAGCAACAATGCCCATTAATAAGAAATAAAACACCGACTGCTGCAAGCGTACTTGGTAGTTGTTAAACGAGTGGGAATTGTTGTAACGGTAAATCCCCATGAGCAAAAACACCAAAGGCACCAGCCCCAGCAGAGAAAGACTAAACAGGTTCAGGTAATTATCGTTGGGCAAAAGCTCAAAAGAACCAATGTACTGCCAGTACAGCGCATTAAAGCCTCCCTGCCAGCCATAATAAAGAAAAGCAACTGCCAGCGACAGCACCAGGCCTAGTAAAAGCAACATATACTGCCGGGGCTTGGTACCCGTAAAAATAAGAAGCGAAAACACTACTGCTACCAGCAAGGCAATGCTCTGCAGGTAAAAAAGGGTGGCTATTCCCATAAATACACCCATAAAGAAGATGGTTTCGTCGGTACCTGTTCCAACAATCAGCCGGAAAAGGTTCCGCCAAACCAGCAACAAAAAGGTAAGTGCCAGCAGAACCGGCGAAAGGGTATAAAAATCGTAAAATATGTTGCTCAGCAGCATATATATGAGAGAAGGCACATAGGTATTTTCATTATATGCCTTATAGCGCAATAAAGTAGTGTTAAAGATAAATGCCTGCACTACCACTAAAAGAGTCGACAAGCTGAGATAAGCCAGCTGTGAGCGACCAAAAACGGCATCGAGCCCGCTGTAAACTGCAGCAGACAAAGGAGCAATATTGTCCCACACCCCATGGTATAAAGTATCGCCCGCTGTAAGATTTTCGCCCAGCAGCATCCAGCCAAGTTCGGGTTGCAAAAGCGGAACAAACCCAAGCCAGGCAGGTAAACGTATAAGGAGGAGCAATAGGAATATACCGATAATTCGGTAAGGGTCGTTTAATCTGAAGAAGCTAATCAAAGGAATAGAATTTGCAGAATGTTCTTAAGGAGTTTCTACCACAAACAGCAACGAAATTAGTCTATTTTTTAGACAACTAATAAATTAAATACAATATTTGCATTATGAGTGATAGTAAAAGACAACAAAAATTCGCACGCCTTTTGCAAAAGGAGTTAAGCGATGTGTTTCAGCGGGATATACAACATCTTTTGAAGAATACCTTTGTAACAGTAACGAATGTTCGCATGAGCCCCGACCTGAGCGTGGCCAAGGTAGACCTGAGCTTTATGCTCGCACAAAACCAGCAGCAAATTCTGGAAACAATTAACGAGCACAAAAGCGAAGTACGGGGTGCCCTGGGCCGCCGCATAGGCAAAGATGTTCGCCGCATTCCTGAACTTATTTTTTACCTCAACGAAGCCGCCGACTATGCCTCGCATATGGATAAACTTATCAGCGGCCTGGATATTCCCACTCCTGAAGAAGGAGAGGATGATAAGAAATAGACTCGAAAGCGCCAGGCGGCTCCCGCACGAAACCAAGAGCAAAAAAGGAGTCCGCTTGGCTTTTAAAGGCCGTTTTCAATTTCTTTGGGGTCCGCTGTCGCAGTTCTGATTTTTAACTTCTAGTTTCTAATTTCAATCAATTGAACCTTTCCTTCTTCATCGCCCGGAGGTACTTCCGTTCCCGGAAAAAGAAAACCTTTATCAATATTATTTCCATTATTTCTATGATAGTGGTGGCAGTAGGCACGATGTCGCTTATTGTGGTGCTGTCGGTTTTTAACGGGCTCGAAGGCCTCATTCGCTCTCTATACAACACCTTTGATGCGGAATTACGCATTGTTGCCGAAAAGGGAAAGACGTTTGAGCTGACCGATGAGTTCCTGCAGCTCGTTCAGGATACTGAGGGGGTCGTAAGCGTAGCGCAGGTGGCCGAAGACAATGCTTTGGTGCGCTACCAGGATGCAGAGAAGGTAGTAAAAATAAAAGGCGTAAGTAAGGAGTTCCTGGACCAGCAGCGCCTGGGGCCGGCCATTATGCAGGGCGAGCTTCAGCTGAATAAAGGCGAAGTGCCCCTGGCCATACTGGGCGCTGGCGTGCGCAATGAGCTTTCGGTGGCGCTCGACAATGATTTTTATTTCCTGCGTGTATATTATCCCCGCAATGTTCGCCCTGGCACGCTCGACCCGACAAAATATTATTCTCAGCAGAACATTAAACCTACTGCTGTTTTTAGTATTGAAAAGCAGTATGACGATAATTACATTTTCGTACCCCTCGATTTTGCGCTAAAGCTTTTCGATTACGGAAACCGTCGTTCTGCACTGGAAATTGCCACTGCCCCCGAGGTGCCTGTGGCCGATGTGCATAAAAATCTTCAAAAGCAGCTTCCGCCGGGCTTCCTGGTTCAAAACAGCGACGAGCAGCACAGCAGCTTATTAAAAGCAATTAAAATAGAAAAGCTGTTTGTCTATATTGCCTTCACCTTTGTACTGGCTATTGCTTCTTTCAACATCTTTTTTGCCCTTACCATGCTGGCAATCGATAAGAAAAAAGACATTGCCATTCTCTATTCCATGGGAGCCACCCAGCAGCTTGTAAAAAAGGTATTTTTGGCAGAAGGTGCTATTATTGCTTTTACAGGGGCGGTTATAGGCAGTATTTTAGGTGTTTCTATTTGCCTTATTCAACAAAACTTTGGCCTGGTAGGTATGGGCATGCAAACTTCGGTAGAAAGCGCCTATCCTGTAGAGTTACAGTTAAGCGACCTCCTGTTTACTGCCCTCAGCATCATTATAATTACCTTTCTTGCTTCTTTTCGGCCGGCTGCTATTGCTTCTAAAACAAGTATTCCCCTCAGTATATAGGTTTTACAACAAAATTTAATAAATTTAAAAGCTTATTGTGTTAATTTTTTTGTGGTTTATTAACTTGCAGTTCTGTCTTTATTTTTTTGAATGAAAGTTTCGACTACCAAGCCATTTCAGATTATTTACTCATTGTTTGTGCATGAGTACCTGGGCTTCCTGTTTGAATCGTTTGTAGTACAACTCGATGAAAATGGGCGCCTTACCTTCCTGCACCAGAACATATCTGCTAAAAATGCCCCTGAGTTTGCCTCCGGCCTTAACGAGACCGACTATGAGCTTATCCGCCTCATGGACACCATGCAGCAGGAGGCTGTTATAAAGCAGTTTTACAATAAAAAGATAAAGCCCAGCGAGTTTTTCCTGAAAATTTACGACAAAGAAAAAGGCAATAAGCCCCTTCAGGAAGAAATAGAGCGCTTCCTGGAAAGTAAACGAGCCGCTATTTTAGAGCACATTGAAGGAAAAATGCTGTTCGAAATGGGCAATGATGGCGAACCTGCCTGGCGAAAAATTGAAATAATGCCTCAAAAAGCCACTGTGCTGTTTCACTTCCGCCGCAACGAAGAAAATACCCACTATTTTCCTACCATAAAATACGACGACGAAAAGCTGGAATGGCAATACAAAGGCGCTTACCTTATTTGCAAAGAGCCCGCCTGGCTGGTACTTAAAAATGAGCTTTACAGCTTCGAAAATGAAGTCGATGGCAAAAAACTGCAGCCATTTCTGAATAAAAAATTTATTGAAATACCTAAAAAGGTAGAAGATACCTATTACCGCAAGTTTGTGGCTCCGCTTATTGCCCAGTTCCATGTGTATGCCAAAGGCTTTTCCATAAACAGCCTTTCCCTGGAGCCCCAGCCGGTACTTACCTTTTCGGAGCTCTCTGCTGCCCAGGGAGGCGATTTAGGACTTTACCAAAGCCCGCAAACCGGCTCAGGTTCCGCAGATGATGGAAAAATAGTATTTAACCTCAGCTTTCGCTATGGCGATTATAATTTTAAAGCAGAGCAGCTTTCCGACACCAGCGTTCGGGTAGAGCAGGACGGCGACAACTACACTTTTCATAAAGTAAAGCGCCGGCAGGAGAAGGAGAAAACCTACCTTCGCCAGCTTCGGGAGCTGGGGCTGGAAATTCGCCATGCACGGGCTACCCAACCTAAGGGCAAAGCTTTTACCTGGCTTAGCAGGTACCGCAATGAGCTTGAAGCCGATGGATACCTGGTGTACCAGAGCCGCACCGACCAGAAAAAATACTTTTTGGGAGCCGCCCACATTAGCATAGAGGTAAAAGAAAATATCGACTGGTTTGATATACATGCCGTTATCCGCTTTGGAGAGTACGAAATAAGCTTTAGTGAGCTACGCCGCTATATTCATCGCAAGCAACACGAAATTAAGTTGCCCAATGGCGAAATTGCCGTTATTCCTGAAAAGTGGCTTACAGACTATTCCGAGCTTTTTGCTTTTGCTGAAGAAGCAAAAAATGGAAATAAAGGAATGTTGCTCCGCAAGCACCACCTGGCCCTGGTACAGGACCTGCAAAACGGCAACCTGGCCAAAGTAACCATTAGCCATAAGCTCGAAAAGCTGCGGGGCTTTCAGGAAATAGAAGATTATCCGCTGCCTGTAAAGTTCCAGGGGCAGCTGCGCCCGTACCAGAAGGCGGGCTACAACTGGCTTAACTTCCTGAATAAATATAATTTTGGTGGCTGCCTGGCCGATGATATGGGCCTTGGAAAAACCGTCCAGACCCTGGCCATGCTTCAGGCCCAGAAAGAAGCCGGCAATGGAGGCACCTCCCTGCTGGTTATGCCTACTTCCCTTATTTACAACTGGGAAATGGAAGCCCGGAAGTTTACGCCCAACCTGCGGGTGCATGTATACACCGGCACCAACCGCAACAAGGATGTTAGCCGCTTCCAGAACTACGACCTGGTACTTACCTCTTATGGCATTACCCGCCTCGACATTGAGGAACTGAAGAAGTACTACTTTAACTATATTATTCTGGATGAGTCGCAGGCCATTAAAAACCCAACCTCTAATATTGCCAAAGCGGTGCGGGAGCTTAATTGCCGCAACCGCCTGATACTTACAGGTACACCGCTCGAAAACAGCACCCTCGACCTCTGGTCGCAAATGCACTTTATAAATCCCGGGCTGCTGGGCAACCAAAGCTTCTTTAAAAATGAATTCCTGAACCCGATTGAAAAGAAGCAGGATGAAGATAAAATAAGCAAGCTCTTTACCATTATTAAGCCTTTTATTCTGCGCCGACAAAAAACGCAGGTGGCTACTGAGTTGCCGGAGAAAGTGGAGAACATCCAGTACAGCACCATGACTACCCAGCAGGAAGACAAGTACGAGGAGGCCAAGAACTACTATCGCAGCAAAATTCTTGACCAGATTGATTTGCATGGGGTAAAGAAATCGCACTTTATGCTCCTCCAGGGCCTTACAAAGCTTCGGCAAATTGCCAACCACCCTTCCATGGTCGAAGAAGATTACCCCGGCGATAGCGGCAAAATGCAGGATGTAACCCACATGCTCCAGAGTGCCGTTAGCAAAGGCCACAGCATATTGGTGTTCAGCCAGTTTGTAAAGCACCTGAGCCTGCTGCGCAAATACCTCGACGGCAAAAAGCTGGAATATGCATACCTCGACGGCTCTACCAAAGATCGCATGGGCGAAGTGCAGCGTTTCCAGACAGATGATAAGCTGCGGATATTCCTGATTTCGCTAAAAGCGGGTGGGGTTGGCCTGAACCTGACCAAAGCCGATTATGTGTTTATTCTCGACCCCTGGTGGAACCCGGCGATTGAACAACAGGCCATTGACCGGGCGCACCGCATTGGGCAGGAAAACCGGGTATTTACCTATAAGTTTATTACCCGCAACACGGTAGAAGAAAAGATACTTGCCCTGCAACAGCAAAAAGTACAGCTGGCCCACAACCTGATTACCACCGAAGAAAGCTTCGTTAAGAACCTGAGCAAAGACGATATTGATGGTCTGCTGGCGTAAGACTCCTGCCACGCAGCGGCCTTGGCATACGGTAACATCGGCCTGCAGAACGCTTCCCACTCCAGGAAATAAATATTGCCGGAAGCCACAGTTTATCTATACCATCTGAACTGTAAGTGGAGGAACAGCTTATCTTTTATCCATTTCCCCAAACACCTCTACGCCTTACTGCACACCTATTTATATAAGCCCCGGCCAAACCAAACCGCCTGTGGCAGGTTTGTTATGAAAAAGCTTTTCCATGCTCCTATATTCTGCACTCGGTGCTTTAATTCTGGCTCTTGTTCATTTCTTCACATACAAACTGCGTTTTTCGCAGATTCCCCGTAGCAAATGGCTTTCCGGGGCAGGAGGAGTATCTGTCGCTTATGTTTTTATTCACCTGCTCCCAGAGCTGGAGGAGTGGCAAAAAACTTTTGAAGAAAAGCAACTTTTATCACTGGATTTCTTCAGCCACCATTTGTACCTGATTGCTCTTCTCGGTTTATCTGTTTTTTATGGCCTTGAAAGAGCTGCCAAGCTTTCCCGGGAATCTCATCGGGAGACCAAAAAGGGTGAGCCCAATAAAAATTTAAGGATTTTCTGGATCCATATTGCTTCTTTCGCTTTTTATAATGCCCTTATAGGATATTTACTGGTGCACCGGGACGATGAAGGGGTAGGCAGCCTTGCCTGGTTTGTTCTGGCCATGGCCTTCCATTTTATGGTAAATGACTACGGCTTAATAGACCACTACCAGGAGAAATATCTGAAGAAAGGACGATGGATTGTTACCGCATCCATTATTGGAGGCTGGCTTCTTGGATACCTTACAGATGTTTCGGAAGTACTTGTGGCAGTGCTCTTCGCCTTTATTTCGGGTAGTATTATACTAAACATTTTAAAAGAAGAACTCCCTGAAGAAAGGAAGAGCAACTTCTGGGCCTTTTTAGGTGGAGCCATTACCTATAGTGCCCTCCTAATGATTTCCTAGCCATAAAACCCAATGCCCACTCTCTCGTATAATCTTATAAACGAAGTATTAACCTAAAAATGAAAGACACTATGTGGAAGTTTATAAAAACTGCTATGCTAATTGCAGGAGCAAGAAAATTATGGAGTTACAAGTTTGCAAGAAAATATATTAAGCGCTACTTCCTTGGCAAAAGCCTGGTTCGCTTACTACCTGTATAAAAAACAGAAAAGCTTATTCTAGAGGAATGTTGGCCGGGGCTCTTTTCACAGAGCCTGCCGGCATCCAACAGCAAAGGCTTTAAGGTAACAGCTGAGCTTTAATCAGCCATTATTGCACCTCCTTTTAAGGAGGTTTTTTTGTCCCTTTCATTTCCATTCAGTCGGAAACAAAAAACAGCTGCCCTGATCTTTAATACCCTGTAGGTGTCGGACAGCTGATTAGTTTAGTTGGGTGTATATATGTTATTTTGATATCTTAGTTTTCTCTAAAGGCTGTTTTCGCTTACTTCTTATTTAGTATAGTATATCCTGCTCTTTTTCAGGGAGATAGTTAAAATATAAGCAGATTTCAAACAGAATGTTGCATATGGAAAGGATTATTTTTTCATAAAATAATTCAAACGTTTGCACAAACGTTTGAATGAGGGAAAAAAGATCGAAGATGGAAAAGAAACCCCGGATTAGCTTTTTTCCTAAAACAGCTAATCCGGCTTCCAGGCAAATTGGTTTTAGTTTATGAAAGCAGCCCAAAGTCTCGTTCCAGCTTGCCCCCGCATTGAAAGCTGATTTCAATAGGAAGATTGCCCTTAAACTCATGCGCCAGAGAGCCGGTAATAGCCCAATTTTGACTAAAACTACAACTTCACAAAATCAATATTCTTTATATTCGGGGCCTGCTGCCCCAGGGCCCGACCAAAGCCCCGGCTTCCTTCCTCCTTATATGTAAATTTTCAAAAAGACCCTTTGCATGGGTAGTATCTTCCAGTGGAGCAGGAAAATTGTTTCGCATTACCGCCATTTGGGCCCAAAGTGGATTTGCAGTAAACAGCAGGATAAAAAAATAAACTGATGGCCACTCAGAGGTTCTTCAGGGACTAAAACTTTAATTATACAAATCTATTATTTTTTAGAACATAAATACTTAACAAATTCCAAATTATCTCTATCTTTAGGTGTGACTCTTCTAAAAAATACGACCAAAATAAGCCATTGTTATCAATCGCCTATTGGCCAGATTGTTATCACTGGATCTGAGGCAGGAATTGCTTCAGTAACTTTTGATGACCAGCCGCTAAAAAACCAACCCCAGCTACTCCCGCTGTGCATAGAGGAAGCCGTTGAACAGCTGCATGAATATTTTTGCCACCAACGAAAAGATTTTAACTTAATTCTTGACTATGGAAAAGGCACTCCCTTTCAACAAAAGGTGTGGCAGGCACTTTATTCTATTCCATGGGGAGAAACCCGAAGCTACGCCCAAATTGCCTTCCAGATTGAGCAACCCCAGGCTGTGCGTGCTGTAGGGGCGGCAAATGCCCAAAACCCTTTCCTGATTATCATGCCCTGCCATCGGGTAATTGGCTCGAGTGGTGTTCTTACCGGTTATGCGGGCGGCTTGCTTCGTAAGCAATGGTTGTTACAACATGAACAGCAAAGCCTGCAGCTTGAAGTTTTTTAAATTTCCTGCATCCCTTCCTACCCCTTTTTCTTTAGGTTTTTAATTGAGGCTTTCGCTGGTTTCTTATCTCCTTTAAAAATTTTTCTGCATCTGCAGGCCGGCTTATTTATAGTCGACCTCCAAATTTATAGTCGACCTCCAAAATCGTACCCTAAAAAAAAATGGTACGAGCAGGCTTTTCACACCCCAGTATACAAAATCAGCTGTATGCAGGCGTTACCAACCTCAGGCCGCCCGGGCACAACTTCCCTTTTTATTCTTCCGGCAGGTTTAAATTCTATTAATTCAGGCATTCCTGAAACAAAATTTATTCTCTCCACATATACTAATATAAGGCTTCTGCAGGGCGGCTCTATAGCCGGTTGTTGCCGGAAATAAAATACTAAGCTGCAGGCAGTTAAGCTTATGGTACCTTTATTTTTTAAACTTTAGAAAGATGAATATCCTCCAGTTACAGGAAAAACATATATATCGCTACCTCCAGCCTGTTTTTGCCCGACAGGGATATAAAGAACTCCATCAAAAAAAGCAATTCCGGCAGCAGGGCAGCAAGGGTTTTAAAAGCTTCCGATTGTCACTAAGCGAAGGCTCGGAAGGACAGCTAGTAAAAATACAGCTGGGCATTAGGTTAAATAAGGTGGAGCGGCTGGTAGAACAGTTTATCGATGGCCCGGAAGAGCTGCCTGCCGACAACCAAACTGTGCTAGCAAGCGTAAGTCGCTTTTATAAGGTGGAAAAGACCGATTACTTGTTTACAAATGAAAGCAGGCTGCAGCACACCTGCCAGGAAATAGCCCAGTTCATGCATAGAAAGGGGTTTCACTTTCTGGAGGCCATTAGTAAGCTTCGAAACTTAGATGCTTTAATTAACAGAAAGCCAAAGCGCCTAAGCCCCTATATGAATAACCAGGTACATCGCTGTTTTAAAGGAATTGCAATTGCCAGTATTCTTCATCGTACCGATTTTGAAAAGCTGGTTACTGTTTACAGCAATTACCTTAACAGCCAATTGGAGCCCCGGGAAGTTGCAGACAATTTTAGCAGACTGGTAAATTACCTCCGGTATTTTTCTTTCAATTAGTGCCAGGAGAAATTTTTGATTGATAGTTTGTCTGCTGCGCCAGTGGTGGCACGAGCTTAGGGGCAAAACGCTGTAAGCGCCTTGTCTGTTTTTTCGTGCCACGGTCAGCAAAGGGCTAAATAAACAATTAATGCGTTCTGGTCGCACCTGGCCACCCCTTTTTTCGGCCTTGCTTAGTTGTAAATATACTCCTGCCCTTCGTGGCGAATGCTAAGCTGCTTGTTTCCCGCTTCGACACGGCCAACAAGCTGTGCCGCAATCCCAAAGCTTTGAGCAGCTTCGATAAGGGCCGCTGCGTACTTTTCTTCCAGGTAAACCTCCATTCGGTGCCCCATATTAAACACCTTAAACATTTCCTGCATCGGCGTCTGGCTTTCCTGCTGAATCATTTTAAAGAGGGGTGGCACCGGCATCAAGTTATCTTTGATAATGTGCAGCTGATCGATGAAATGCAGCACCTTTGTTTGAGCACCACCACTGCAGTGGACCATCCCATGAATTACCTGCCGGTACTCTTTTAAAAAGGCGGCCACGAGGGGGGCATAGGTCCGGGTAGGAGAAAGCACCAGCTTCCCGGCATCCATGTGTACCCCTCCAGGGAGCCCTTCCACCGGATCGGTTAACTGTTTGCTGCCTGCATATACCAGCTCCTGCGGAACGGACGGATCAAAGCTTTCGGGATACTTCTCTGCCAGGTAGCGGGCAAAAACATCGTGGCGGGCAGAAGTAAGGCCGTTGCTGCCCATGCCACTATTGTACGCTTGCTCGTAGTTTGCCTGCCCGTAAGATGCCAGCCCTACGATTACATCGCCGGCCGCAATTTTATGATTACTTATTACATCCTGCCGCTTAAGGCGTGCAGTTACGGTGCTGTCTACGATAATGGTTCGTACCAGGTCGCCCACATCGGCCGTTTCTCCCCCGGTGCTGTAAATTCCCATGCCATTATCGCGCAGCATTTGCAGCACCTCTTCTGTACCGTTGATGATGGCGGCAATTACCTCACCGGGAATCTTATTTTTGTTCCTGCCAATGGTGGAAGAAAGCAGGATATTATCGGTTACCCCTACACAAAGCAGGTCGTCTACATTCATGATAATCGCATCCTGGGCAATGCCTTTCCAAACAGAAAGATCGCCGGTTTCCTGCCAGTACAACCAGGCCAGCGACGATTTGGTCCCCGCCCCATCGGCATGCATAATGTTGCACCACTGTGAATCTCCTCCCAGCAGGTCTGGAATTATTTTACAAAATGCTTTGGGATAAAGACCTTTGTCAATATTATGGATGGCATTGTGCACATCTTCTTTGTCGGCGCTTACGCCGCGCTTGCATGTACCGGTCTTCCATAGGGCTGCATTAGAGGTTTGATTCCTGCAAAAATAAGAAAAGCCTTCGCATAACGAAGGCTCTTTACATGCTTTCTGTCCAAAGGGCTTTTATTCATTGCCATCACCAAGCTCGTCAAAAATAGCGCCCCTGTTTTTTTTCTTCGGTTTTTGTGGTTTTTCAGAACGCTCTTGCTCCTGTTCTGCTGCCTCAGGGGCCTGCTTCCTCTTCCTCTCCCGGCGGTTCTATAATGCTGGCTTCAGGAGTAATTTCAGTTACTTTAAATTCCGTACGACGGTTCACCTGGTGCTCCTCTTCGGTAGTGGCATCCGGAACAATGGGCCGGTTTTCGCCATAACCTCTGGCAGTAATGCGCCGGTCGCTAATGCCTTTGGAAATAATGTAGTTTACCGCCGACTCGGCCCTGCGCTGCGAAAGGTCAATGTTGTAGGTAACCTCCCCGCGGCTATCGGTATGGGAACTTAGCTCGATTACAATTTGTGGATTATCTTTTAGAATATTCACCAGCTTATCCAGTTCTTTGTGCTGCATCCGGCCGGATTTCTGCCCGGTCGAAATCGTAATAAATATTATCCAGAACAATGGCCTTGTCGAGTATGATCTTATCCAGTGTTAAGGAGGTGTAAAAGGTGGTATCCGTTTCAAACGCTGTGAGCTGTCGACTTGTCAAGGTATCTTCCGTCCATTGGAAATATTTTTCGGGTAGTAAAAAAGTTCTCTTTCTGCCCTATCAGCACATATTCCACCACGCCTTCTTCGAGGTTAAACTTAAATTTCCTTCTGCATCGCTCATGTACCAGGTCTACCTGGCGGTCGTTGTCGGCCAGCAAGCGCGACCTCCGTATTTGGCAAAATTACCTTCTTATTGTTTTCATCGGTGTATAAGTGGTGCCCATCGAGGTAATAGTTTACAATTTTTAAGTCCGGGTCTTCATTAATGAAAGCGTAAATATCATCATCGCCTTCGCCCGACTCGCGGTTGCTGGAAAAGTAGCCCTTGTCGTAGCCCATATAGCTCAACGCCAAAATCGTCGGCACTGGAGTTCATTGGCACTCCCAGGTTTTCTATTGAAATTTTTCCGTTTCTGCGTACGGCCACAAAAAGGTCGAGCCCGCCGAGGCTGGGGTGGCCGTCGGAAGAAAAGTACAGGCGACCATCGAGGGCTACAAAAGGGAACATCTCATTTCCGCGGGTATTTATTTCCGGACCCATATTCTGTACCCGCCCCCAGTTGCCGCGGGCATCGACCGTAGCGGAGTACAAATCAACTCCTCCCTGCCCTCCACGGCGATTAGAGGCAAAGTACAGGGTTTTCCCGTTTTTGCTGAAGGCCGGGGTGGAATCCCAGGCACGGGGGTCGCTGATGCGCATTATTTGTGGTTTCGATCCATTACCTCCCCGGAAATAGCTCATATAAAGGTTTACCTCTTCTCCGCCCTTTTTTTCCTTTGGCATTGCCTCGTGGCAAAAACCATGGTATTTCCATCGCGGGCTAAAAGCGATGGCCCCTTCGGCCCGGTTGACCGAGTTAAAATCATCTCCTAAAGGAATGATGCTGCCTGGCACTATTTCCATTGCCTGGCCAATTTCTGCTATAAATAATATTGGTAAAGGTCTTTCCTGTGGCTTTATATACCTTTCCTTCTCCTCGGGAAGAAGTAAAATACAGATCCCCATTATGACCATGGGTGCATATTCCGCTTCGGGAGTATTAATATTCAGCCAGGTGCTTTATCTTATAATAGCTTTTATTCTCCGAGCAAGTCTTCGAGCGACTGGAAAGTGGCTACCTCTGTTTGGCCCTGGCTATATATTCTTTATTTTGGGCATTGGTCAGGTATTTACTAAACTGTTCTCTTGCTTCTTTATAACGACTATTTGCTTTTAAGGCAAAGCCATAATAAAATTGCGCATCTTCATCTTCTATCTCCCTGCTTAAGGGCAGCTTCATAGTATGGAGTGGCCTCATCTATGCGGTTCGATAAGCGGTACGATTCGGCTATCAGGAAATTTGCCTGGCTTTTTTCGTTTTGGATTTATCCAGCGACTTTTCAAGGTTTTCTATAGCCACCTGGTACTCTCCCTGCTGGTAGCTTTTTACTCCTTTCTTGTATGTACTACAGGCCGTAACAAAGAGAAGGAGAATAAATAAAAAAAATAAATTAACGGATTTCATATATTTTTTACTCCGGCTGGTATTCTTTTAATTTAAGAAATTAATATCAAAAAAATAACGATGAAAATTTAAATACGGTATATCAGGCCACGCTTGCGAATAAATTATACCATTCTTCTCTCAAATATAAGAAAATATACAAGCTCCAAATTACTACCACTGCATATTTGTAAAGCTTTCTATTCGCTATAAAGGACTTTCATAAAAAAACCCTGTTTGTTCAACAGGGTTTGTAATTATTAAAAATATCGTTTAAGCCAGGTTTCTTTGGCAGGCAAAAGCCATTTTTCTTCTAACTCCTGTTTACTGGAAACCAGGTTGTTAAAGGTTCTCGTATCTTCCGTAATTCTTCCGGACTCAATGCTTTTTTTAAGCTGCGGAATTGGCTCAAGAAAAACCTTGTCTCCTGTAACAAAGGCCACTTTTCCTCTATCCATAAAGCTTACATCCAGCTCCTGCTCAAGGGCCCGTACAAATGATACTGAGCTATCGATAGAGCATCCGCTAGCGGCCTGGTGTCCTTCATCCACCCCAATTACCAGAAACTGATTATGGAAGAGACGAAAAGAAGCTTTTAGCGGCTTTCCGTGAGTTGCCCAGGAATTCAGAAAGTCCGGAGAGGTTTTTTCTATTAGGGCTACCTCTACATGGTTAAGCGGCCTGTCGGCCTGGTAAACCCAAACCCTGGCATTAGAACTAAGCGAATCGAAAGGGATATACATACATAAAAGATTTAAAGTCAGCACTTATGGTTAAATAAGATACTTCAATGAGGCTTTTTATCCAAGCCCAGGCCGGCTCTTTTTAGTCTAAACCTTCGTGTTTTGCAATAAGTTCAGCCAGGTCAAGCACTTTTACCTCCTGCTCCTTATTTTCGTTTTTCACCCCGTCGGCAAGCATTGTCAAACAAAAAGGACAGGCGGTGGCAATGGTTTTTGCCCCCGTACCTAAAGCCTGCTGAGTTCTTTCCACATTTACATCCTTCCGCCCTGGCTCCGGCTCTTTCCACATTTGGGCACCACCGGCTCCACAGCAAAATCCTTTCGATTTGTTACGCTTCATTTCCACCAGCTCGGCATCGAGGGCTTCCAAAACTTCGCGCGGAGCTTCGTAAATATTGTTTGCCCGACCAAGGTAACAGGAGTCGTGGTAGGTAATTTTTTTTCCTTTGAATTCCCCACCACCCTTCATGGTAATTTTACCTTCGTTTATGAGTTGCTGAAGAAAAGTAGCATGGTGCATAACCTCGTACTTACCCCCAAGCTCCGGGTATTCGTTTTTAATGGTATTGAAGCAATGCGGACAGGCAGTTACTATTTTCTTTACCTTATAGCCATTCATTACCTGTATATTAGAAGTCGCCTGCATCTGGAACAGGAACTCATTCCCCGCCCGCCGGGCCGGATCCCCTGTACACCCTTCTTCTGGCCCTAACACCGCAAAAGTAACCCCTACTTTATTCAAAATTTTTACAAAGGCCCGTGTTACGCTTTTATACCGGTCGTCGAAACTACCTGCGCAGCCCACCCAAAAAAGGATTTCAGGCTCTTTACCTTCAGCCGCCATTTCGGCCATGGTGGGTACTTTATATTCCATGTTCTTTAATTTGTAAATTTGTAAGTGTGAAAATTTGAAAATCAGGGCTTTTACCAGCTACTACTCATTTTCAAATTCCCTCATTTTCATATTTTCTAATTTATTTCCTGAGACTATCGGCCCAGTTAAAGCGGTCGCTTGGCGGGAATTTCCAGGGAGCAAAGCTGGTTTCGATGTTCTGGAACATCATTTGCCATTCCTGAGGGCTGCTGCTTTCTTCCATGGCCATGTAGCGGCGGATCTGCAGAATAATGCTCAGCGGGTCTATCTTCACCGGGCAGGCCTCCACACAGGCATTACAGGTGGTACAGGCATTAATTTCTTCTTCGGTAATATAGTCGCCGAACAGGGTCGTACCATCTTCCAGTCCCGGCCCTCCTTTTGCAATGCTCTGGCCTACTTCTTCGGCCCGGGCGCGGGTATCCATCACAATTTTCCTTGGCGACAGCTTTTTGCCTGTATTATTGCGCCGGGCATTCATCGGTACAACGTCCGCATTGCGTACAGGTGTAGGAATCCATTATGTTTTTCCAGTGCAGGTCGTTTACATCTTTTGCACCAAGCGTGGCTACCTCCTGCTGGGCAGGCTCAGTACCGGCGTTTGCCATCAACAGAGCGTTGCTGATTCGTCCGGGAATACCCAGCATCATTTTTACCTCCCGGGTTACTTCAGGCATGTTGTGCATTTTCCCTTTGCGGTTCAGGTTGGCATAATAGGTATTCGGGAAGGCCAGGAAAATGTGCAGGTGCTTGGAGATACAGTCACATATATGGCAAAAGCCAAAATACCGATGATGTGGAACCACCAGGCTACCCGCTCAATGATTATAAGGGTAGTTGTGCTGAGATCGGTAAACAGAGGCATTAAAAAGCACTGAAGAAGAGTGTGCCGGTTTCAGTATATTGCGGTCGCGCATTTGCAAGACTGAATCGGCTGCATTCATGGTAAGAATAGCAAACATCAGCACGATTTCCATTACCAGGATGAGCGTTGGCATCCAGCTTTCGGCCAGGTGGTCATTTCCTGGCCTTTAAAACGCTCTATGCCTATAACATTTCTTCGAATCAGGAAAATGACACAGGATAACAATTACCCCTACTGCCAGAAACTCAAAGATGTTCATCGCTACGGTATAAAAACCAGTCCTCCTACAAGGGTGGCAAAAAAGCGGTGGGTACCAAAAATCCCGTCAATGACAAACTCCAGCACCTCCAGGTTGATGACGATAAAACCAACATAAACAAAGAAGTGCAGAATGGCCGGAACCGTTCTCTTAAACATTTTCTTCTGCCCGAATGCAACCAGCATCATGTTTCGGAACCGTTCCGCCTTTATGATCGCTTCGGTCCATATCCCGGCCCAGCAAGATATTTTTGGGATCTGCTGATTCGCTTTGCCAGTAAGCAAAGTAACCAGCTCCCACTACCATTAAAAACAGTATTTGAGGTAAATATTCCATATTATGAAGCAGATTAATTGTTTTTCGTAAACTTAGCCCAATTATAAGGAAAATGCATTACATTATTTTTTTTGCACTTTTTTTCGAAGACTTTTGCACCAATAAAAATTTGTACTACTTTTGTGCCCTCAAACGACGGTGATGTAGCTCAGTTGGTAGAGCATCGGACTGAAAATCCGTGAGTCGGTGGTTCGAATCCACTCATCACCACTGTTGATTCAAGGCCTCTTAACTTCTGTTGAGAGGCCTTTTTAATTTCTCTCTTTTCAATCGATTGTAGCCTGTCCTTGTTTAACATTTTGCTTTTTTCCTTTCCTCTAAATTAGTACGAATCAAAAATAAATAGTATGCATGCAGAGTATATTTTAATAATTTAAAATGATTCCACATAAAACATTAAAAAAATAAAGGGCATAAAAAAAGGCTGGCCACATTTCTGTAAACCAGCCTGCTGTTAAACGTGTGTGTAAAAAAAAGGGAAGATTTTAATTACTATATAATTCTTTTATTTCTTTTTCGCTTAATGGTTTATTATACAACCTAAAATCATCAACTACGCCTTTCAAATCCGGATCGAGATAGCAATAGCTGGAGTGGCCCAGGTAATTTCTCTCCCGGCTGATATTTAAAACCTCATGCCCATCGGGGCGCTCAGCGACTTTAATTCCGTTCACGAAAATTTTCATAGCCCCTTCCGGACTAATGGTGGCAGCATAATGTTGCAGCTCGCCATTTACTATAACTCCTTTAGCAACTAAACGGCCATTAATTCGATTATAGGCCGAGTCAGCGTTAATCCAGCTGGTAATTGCCAGGTCGTTTGTTTCTTTTAGCCTTGAGAACGTAACATTGTGTCCGGAGGTTTCACCCAAACCGTTTCCCATGTCAAAAATTCTCTCATAATTTCTAACTTCTTTAAACTCCACCCAGGCGGCTATGGTAAAACCCTTTTCCCAAACAGGCCCAATTTGCGGCAGCTGCACATACTGGCCGCCCAACTGGTCGCAGCCATTGTCCCCATCCTGTTCATTAAGAAAAAGAGCGGCATCAGTACGGCCTTCTGTTTGCTTCGGCGATCCGAAGATTTGCCCGTCGTACTTATGCTCCCCCTTATCGGTCGCTCCATCTGCGAAATCGTAGTGGAGAAGCAAACCTCCGGCAGGATTATACCCTTCTTCAGGCTCAGGTGCTTCAGGAGTTCCTTTACAGGACTGCAAAGCAATGGAAAAAACAAGAAGAGGTAAAAAAAAATTAAAAAATGTCGTTCTGTACATTTTTACAAATGGTTTTGGAGTGAAGAGGAAAAATGGAAGTAGCTCAACTTCCTGTGGCATATACTAACGGTTAGACAACATAAAGCACCAAAAAGTTTCGGGAACAAGAAAGAATTTTGAACAAAGGCAGAAGAAACAGGCAGCAGGAGCCGGTTTACCAACTACCACTGGTTACGGACGAAGGCTGCAGGAGCGGTATATTTACTCCCCTTTATACTTGAAAATAAAATAATTGCACAAAAAAAAGAGGAGCCCGGAAAGGGATCCTCAATAAGGCAGGGCACCGGGCACTAAAATGCGCCCTCTAACAGCGGCCAAACAGGCTTTAATAATTCAACTTAAGCGCTATTGCAGAGAAAAGTAAAAGGTTGCTCCTTCGCCTGGAGACGATTCGGCCCAAACACGGCCACCATGCCGCTCCACAATTCGCTTAACAATGGCTAAGCCCACACCTGTACCCTCAAAGTCTCTGGAGTTGTGCAGGCGCTGAAAAATGTTGAAAAGTTTATCATAGTTCTTCATATCGAAGCCTGCGCCATTGTCTTTTACAAAATAAACACTGCTGCCGTTGTCCTTCAGCGCTCCAATCCTGATCTCAGGCTTTTCATGCTTTTCTGAATATTTAATGGCATTTGAAATAAAGTTTACCCACACCTGCTTCAGCATATTCCCATCTCCATCTATGCCCGGGAGCTCGTCTACCTCAATATCGAACCGATTGATGGATTTATAAATGCCAATATCTTCAATTACGCCCTGCACAATTTTATTCATGTCGAGCCTGGATTTAATGAGCTCTGCGTTGGCCTGCCGCGAAAACAGCAAAACACTTCTAATAAGCTCCGACATTTTTTGGGTACTGTCCATTACCAGGCCAAGCATTTTGCTAACATTGTCATCCAGGCTATTGCCATAGCGCTTAAGCACCAGACTGGTGAGCCCGCTGATGTTATTTACCGGCGACATTAAATCGTGCGAAACGGAGTAGGCAAATGCATCAAGCGACTGCAACTCTTCGAGCTTTTGCTCAAGCTCCTTATTGAGGAGCCGCACCTTGTTTTCCGACTGCTTACGCTCCTCTATTTCCTTTTGCAGGCTTTCGTTTATGCTTCGCAGCTCATCTTCCTGGGCAGCAAGCTTTTTATTTTTTATACTCAGCTCCACAAAAGCATGAACTTTGGCACGTAAAATTTCCGGAACAAAAGGCTTCTGGATATAATCTACAGCGCCTGTTTGGTAGCCTTTGTATATATTTTCTTCCACATCTACAGCAGTAAGAAAAATAATGGGCACGTGCTGCAGCTTCTCGCGGGAGTAAATTAATTCCGCTGTTTCGAAACCATCCATGCCAGGCATTAGCACATCCATGATAATCAGATGAAAGTCATGGTCGTTCAGGAGGTGCTTCAGCGCCTCCCGGCCCGATGCAGCCTTTACAAAGGTGTAAGGCTCCTTACTTAGGATCGTTTCCAGCGCAAACAGGTTTTCTTCCCTGTCGTCTACAAGCAAAATTTTTATTTCAGGTTTAAATTCCATGGGTTCGGTTTATCTCAACCTTTAATATTCATTAAGCCAAATGCGCATAATTGAAACCAGCTGTGCCATATCCAGCGGCTTGGTAATATAATCCGATGCACCTGCTTCCAGGCATTTTTCCCTGTCGCCTTTCATGGCCTTGGCCGTAACCGCTATTATCGGAATGTTTTTGTTTTTATCGTCCTGCCGGATTAGCTGCATGGTTTCAAACCCATCCATTTCAGGCATCATGATGTCCATCAGGATAATGTCTATATCCGGGGTTTCATTCATTAATTCAATGGCACGCTTTCCACTTTCGGCCGAAAGAATATCGAGGCCGTACCCTTCCAGGGCACTTACCAGGGCAAAAATGTTCCGGATGTCATCATCTACCAGCAGCACTTTTTTACCTTTCATTACATTGGAAGAGGGGTGCATATTTTTAATAATTTCGCTTTTATCTTTTGGCAGGCTATCATAATTACGGTGCAGATAAAAGGAGGTAAGCTCCAGGAGCTTTTCAAGCGAGGTATCGCTCTTCATTATTACCCCACGTGCGGAACGTCTCAGAACAGCCAGCTCTTCCTTCTCCAGGTTTTTCTCTGAATACACTATCAGCGGAATTTGCTGTAAAGCCTGCTTTTGCTCCAGTTGTGCAATAAGCGCTGTACCGTTAAAATCCGGCAGCTGCATATCTACCACCGCACAATCGACTGTTTTCTTCTCCAGTAAGCGGAGGGCATCGGCACCACTTGGGGCATGCAGCACTTTTACATCTTTTCCCTTAAGCATCCCCGCCATTTCTTCAAAGCCATCTTTCGATTCTTTAACAATCAGAATCTGGCGGGTTTTCTTACCCTGGTATTCTTTTATTTTCTTAAATAAACCATTGCAGGCATCCTCTCCCACTTTTCCGTTCAGCACCTGGTAAGCACCAAGTTTAAAAGCAAAGTTAATATCTTCCTTACCAACAGAGGTAAGGGCTACCGGAATGCTGCGGGTATTGAGGTCGTTCTTTAAGCGGTTAAGCACTTTCCAGCCATCGACATCGCGCAGATTCAGGTCGAGAACAATGGTGCATGGAGTATACTGGCTCACAAGGTCAAAAACGACGCCGCCTTTGTTAGACACCACTGCTTTAAAGCCATGCTTGTTGGCCGATTTTTTCAACAGCCGGGCCATAGGCGCCTCATCAACCACCATTAGCACTACCTTGTCTGTTTCTTTTACTGTCTGCCTGTCATCCTCCACCTCATAAGACTTTGAAATCTCTGGCGTTGTATTATAGGTGAGCAGCGAATTGGCGCTTTTCAGCAAAGAGTTGGTGTCGGCCATGGCCAATTCCTTCTCTTTTTGCTTTTTGCTGTTTCCTCCACCCTTCTGAAGCCCTGGCAGATGCTTGGCCGTACTGAAATTTAGTGGCAGGTACAGGATAAAAGTACTGCCTTTATCCAGTTCGCTGTCGAGCTCCATAGAGCCGCCCAGCAGGCTGGTAAGGCCACGGCTAATGGAAAGCCCCAGGCCGGTGCCACCGAACTTACGGCTGGTAGAACCCTCGGCCTGCTGAAAGGCTTCGAAAATAATGTGCTGCTTCTCGTTCGAAATACCGATGCCGGTATCCTGAATCCTGAAACCAATAACCGTATCAGCCTTGTCGAGCATCAGGTTATCGAAGCGCTTTTTCTTGTCGGCCACAAATACACTCAGCGTTACTTTGCCTTTTTCTGTAAATTTAAAAGCATTCGACAGCAGGTTTTTAAGAATCTGCTTTAGGCGCTGCTCATCGGTTTCAATGAACTCCGGCAGCTTCACATCTTCCTCAATTTCGAACTTCATCTTTTTATAGTCGGCCATGTGCCGGAAGGTCAGCTCCACAAATTTTACAATCTCCGAGAAGCTTACATAGGTATTATCCACTGAAATAACACCCGACTCAATTTTCGACAGGTCGAGAATATCGTTAATGAGGTTTACCAGGTCGTTACCACAGGAATTAATGGTTTTGGAGAAGCGAATTTGTTTCTCGGAAAGGTTGCCTTCGTGGTTTTCGGAAAGCTGCTGCGACAGAATGAGCAAGCTGTTTAGCGGCGTACGCAGCTCGTGCGACATATTGGCAAGGAACTCCGATTTATACTTGGAGGTAATCATGAGCTGCGCAGCTTTTTCTTCGAGCGATTTACGGGCAATTTCCACCTCGTAGTTTTTCTGCTCCAGCTCCTCTTTCTGTTTCACCAGCAGGTGTGCTTTATCTTCCAGTTCTTCGTTGGTTCTTCTAAGCTCTTCCTGCTGTGTTTTAAGCTCTACCGCCAGCGATTGCGACTGCTCCAGCAGCATCTCTGTACGGGTACTGGAAGCAATGTTGTTTAGTACAATACCAATACTTTCGGTAAGCTGCTCCAGGAAGTACAGGTGCATCTGGCTAAACTTCTGGAAGGAAGCCAGCTCCAGCACCCCTTTAACCTGGTCTTCGAAAAGAATAGGCAATACAATTAAACTGATGGGGCTTGACTCGCCAAGACCCGAGCTTATTCTGATGTATTTCTCCAGGCACATTGTCTATCAGGTATTTTTTCTTTCTCAAGTGCGCACTGCCCCACCAGGCCTTCGCCCATTTGGCAAAACTCCGGGGTTTTATCGCGCTGTACCCCATAGGTACCAATCAACTTGAGGTAAGATTCTCCATTGAACGATTTCTGCGAATCGGAATGCTGATCGAGAATATAAAATACGCCATGCTGTGCCTGACACCACCGAGGCCAGCTCAGAAAGTATCAGGTTCGAAAGGGTATTCAGGTCCTTCTGGCCCTGAAGCATCTGGTTAAACTTGGCCAGGTTCGATTTCAGCCAGTCCTGCTCCTGGTTTCGGAGGGTGGTTTCCCTCAGGTTGGCAATCATCTGGTTAATGGTATCCTTCAGGGCTTCTACCTCGCCCTTGGCTTCTACGTTAATGGTTCGGGTAAGGTCCCCTTTGGTTACCGCCGAGGCCACATCGGCAATGCTTCGCACTTGCGTGGTAAGGTTATCGGCCAGCTGGTTTACGTTTTCGGTCAGGTTTTTCCAGATTCCGGAGGTTCCCGGCACGTTTGCCTGGCCACCAAGTTTCCCTTCGGCACCTACCTCACGGGCCACCGTGGTTACCTGGTCGGCAAATACCGCCAGGGTATCAATCATTTCGTTAATGGTTTCCGTTAAGCTGGGCCACCTCGCCTTTTGCATCGATAGACAGCTTTTGGGCCAGGTTTCCTTTCGCTACCCCGGTTACTACCTTGGCAATGCCCCGTACCTGGCTGGTAAGGTTCGATGGCCATCATGTTCACACTATCGGTAAGGTCCTTCCAGGTACCGCCTACGCCTTTTACTTCGGCCTGTCCACCAAGAATACCCTCTGTACCTACTTCGCGCGCCACCCTCGTTACCTCAAAGGCAAAGGAGTTCAGCTGCTCCACCATGGTATTGATGGTATTCTTCAGGTCGAGGATTTCTCCTTTTACGTCGATCGATACTGTTTTGGAAAGGTCGCCGCTGGCCACCGCTTTGGTTACCTCGGCAATATTACGTACCTGGGCAGTTAGGTTACCCGTCATCTGGTTTACCGAATCGGTCAGGTCTTTCCAGATACCCGCAACCCCCGGCACAAAGGCCTGGCCGCCCAGTTTACCATCGGTACCTACCTCCCGGGCCACACGCGTTACTTCCGAGGCAAAGGCACGGAGCTGATCCACCATGGTATTCAGGGTTTCTTTCAGCTGAAGAATCTCTCCGCGCACGTCGGCGGTAATTTTACGGCTCATGTCGCCATTGGCCACCGCATTTGCTACCTCGGCAATGTTTCGCACCTGGCCGGTCAGGTTAGAGGCCATCTGGTTTACCGAGTCTGTTAAGTCCTTCCAGGTACCGGCAACTCCCGGCACGTTGGCCTGGCCACCCAGCTTACCATCGGTACCCACTTCCCGGGCCACACGCGTTACTTCCGAAGCAAAGGCCCGAAGCTGATCCACCATGGTGTTGATGGTTATTTTCAGCTCCTGAATTTCCCCTTTTACATCCACCGTAATTTTGCGGGAAAGGTCCCCGTTGGCCACCGCAGTTGTTACTTCGGCAATGTTTCGTACCTGCCCGGTAAGGTTGCTGGCCATCTTGTTTACCGAGTCGGTAAGGTCTTTCCAGGTACCAGCGACGCCGGGCACGTTGGCCTGGCCGCCCAGCTTCCCTTCGGTACCTACTTCGAGCGCAACCCGGGTTACCTCCGAGGCAAAGGAGTTCAGCTGATCCACCATGGTGTTGATGGTATCTTTCAGCTCCCTGATTTCTCCTTTTACTCCTACCGTAATTTTCTTGGAGAGGTCGCCTTTCGCTACCGCAGTGGTTACATCGGCAATACTTCGTACCTGGGTGGTAAGGTTCTGGCCATTTTGTTTACCGAGTCCGTTAAATCTTTCCAGGTACCATCTACGCCGGGCACGTTGGCCTGACCACCCAGCTTTACCTTCAGAACCTACTTCGAGGGCCACACGCGTTACTTCGCTACCGAAAGCAGTTCAGCTGATCCACCATGGTGTTGATGGTGTTCTTCAGCTCCATAATTTCGCCCTGCGCCTCAATGGTAATTTTTTTGGAGAGGTCGCCTTTTGCCACTGCTGTGGTTACTTCGGCAATATTCCGCATCTGGTTCGGTCAGGTTCGAAGCCATCTGGTTTACCGAATCTGTTAAGTCTTTCCAGGTACCGTCAACACCAGGTACATTGGCCTGCACCCCAAGCTTTCCTTCCGTACCCACTTCTCGGGCCACACGGGTTACTTCGGAACCAAAGGAATTGAGCTGGTCCACCATGGTATTAATGGTATCTTTCAGCTCCATAATTTCGCCCTGGGCCTCTACCGTAATTTTCTTGGAGAGGTCGCCATTCGCCACCGCCGTGGTTACGTTGGCGATGTTTCGCATCTGGCTGGTAAGGTTAGACTGGCCATCTGGTTTACCGAGTCTGTTAAGTCTTTCCAGGTTCCATCGACGCCGGGCACGTTTGCCTGGCCACCGAGTTTCCCTTCGGTACCTACTTCGCGGGCCACCCGGGTTACCTCGCTACCGAAGGAGTTGAGCTGGTCCACCATGGTGTTGATGGTTATTTTCAGCTCCCGGATTTCCCCTTTTACATCCACGGTAATTTTCTTGGAGAGGTCGCCCTTTGCTACCGCCGTGGTTACCTCCGCAATGTTTCGTACCTGGCCGGTAAGGTTGCTGGCCATCTGGTTTACCGAGTCGGTAAGGTCTTTCCAGGTCCCGCCTACCCCGGGCACGTTCGCCTGGCCACCCAGTTTACCTTCAGAACCTACTTCGAGGGCCACACGCGTTACTTCGCTACCAAACGAATTCAGCTGGTCTACCATCGTATTGATGGTTTCCTTAAGTTCTCTTATCTCTCCTTTTACATCTACGGTAATCTTTTTGGAGAGGTCGCCTTTCGCCACCGCCGTAGTAACTTCAGCAATGTTACGCATCTGGCTGGTCAGGTTCGAAGCCATCTGGTTTACAGAGTCAGTCAAATCTTTCCAGGTACCGTCAACACCAGGTACATTGGCCTGTACGTCCAGTTTACCTTCGGTACCCACCTCCCGGGCTACGCGGGTTACTTCGCTACCGAAAGAGTTCAGCTGATCCACCATGGTATTAATGGTATTCTTCAGCTCCAGGATTTCTCCTTTTACGTCTACTGTAATTTTTTTAGAGAGGTCGCCTTTCGCCACCGCTGTGGTTACGTCGGCAATGCTTCTTACCTGTGCCGTAAGGTTGGAGGCCATCTGGTTTACAGAGTCGGTAAGGTCTTTCCAGGTACCGCCTACGCCTTTTACTTTGGCCTGACCGCCCAGCTTTCCTTCGGTACCTACTTCTAGGGCCACGCGGGTTACTTCCATGGTAAACAGGTTCAGCTGTTTTACCATTTCATTTACCTCTTTGGCAATTCGCAAAAACTCTCCTTTCAGCTTGTGCCCGTCAACGTACAGGGGCATTTCTTTAGAAAGGTTACCCTTGCCTATTGCACTAATTACATCGGCAATTTGGATGGTTGGCTGGGTAAGGTCTGAAATAAGAGAGTTGACAGATTTAACACAGGTATGCCAGGAGCCTTTTCCACCCTGCAGCTCGACCCGTTGCGAAAGCTTTCCTTCCTTACCGATGGTTTTGCCGGCATTGGAAAACTCTTTTACCAACTGCTCATTGAGCTCTACAATTTCATTTAAAGTATCCCAGAACTTCCCGGTAAGGCCGACCCGGTCAGCAGGAAAGCGAACTGAAAAATCTCCGTTCTTTACCTTCAGTAAAGTTTCAATGAGAGTGGAGTCGCTCAATATGCTGTTCTCCACTTCTGAATTGACGGCAGTTAATTTCATAAAATTGGATTAAGCTGGAAAGTATGAATTTATATATTTACAAAATTCGTTGTGCCAAAAGTATGGTTACTGGCTTTCAGGCAATTGACCTGAAATAAAAATAAACATAGTTGTACCCTATGCTTTTACAGAACAAGAACACTTTCTCTCATACAAGAGAATCAGGATTTTTATAAAGGAGAAATGACTGCCACCTCCCCCAGCACTACTTACCTATACCAAGTATGGCTTTGCTTTACTTGAAATGGATAGAAAATGAGAATTGTTAAGCGCAAAAAGAACATTATTTTCTTGCTGTTCTAATAATAGAAAACAGAAAGAACATTAGTAATCAAACAAAAAGCTTTTGTAAAGTACAAAGAATATTAATATTACAAGGGGCTCGGATTTTTTTTTGATTCTATCACGCAAATAAACCAGCTAAGGTTTATTTTTTTATTTCTTTTTTACAAAAAATGTTTTGCCAAATTCTAATAATAAGACACTGAACCTTGTGGTGGCCACATCAGGCCGGGCTTCGCTTTTGCAGTGATTGTAAAAAACCTCGGCGATTAATACCAAATTGCCTTAAACTCCTTTGCCAATCAGCCTGCGCGCTGCTTTCACCCGCAAGCTTTTTAAGTTTTTTATTAAAGGAGGTTTGAATTAAGTAGTGGGACAAATTTAATTTAAGCTTAATAGCCAGCCTTGTCATCCTGAGGAACGAAGCGGTCCGCCGCTGCGGGATCTTTCCCTGCATGAAGCTCATTAAGAGCCATCTTATTGGAAAGATCCCTCCTGCGTCGGGATGACAATGAAAACTTTTTTCTTCAAAATAATTCTGTCCCACTACTTATTTGGTATAAAATACAAACTAAGCCGGGCGATGATTAAATTAAAAATAAATTTTGCGGAGGCTGCAAACAAAAAAAAGAGACTGTTTTTTCAAATAGCCTCTTTAACAATTTATTTTACTTAAAATGCTTTAAGCGAATGAGCTCTTTTTGGCTCAGGTAGCGCCATTTGCCGCGTGGCAGGTCTTTTTTGGTAAGCCCGGCATACGCAACTCTGTCGAGCCGCACTACTTCGTAGCCCAGGTGCTCGAATATACGCCGCACAATGCGATTACGCCCAATGTGAATTTCCACACCCAGCACGCTGCCATCGGCCGACAATACCGCAATATCATCTACTTTCGCTTCACCGTCTTCAAGCTGCAGGCCCTGCTTAATTTGCTCGAAATGTTCTTCGGTAATAGGCTTATCCAGGTCTACCTGGTATATTTTTTTAACATTGTAGCTGGGGTGCGAAAGTTTCTTGGTAAGCTCTCCATCGTTGGTCAGCAGCAAAAGACCGGTCGTGTTTCTGTCGAGCCGGCCTACCGGGTAAATTCTTTCATTGGCAGCATTCTTTACCAGCTCCATAACGGTCTTCCTATCTTCAGGGTCGTCCATGGTGGTAATAAAGTCCTTGGGCTTATTCAGCAACACATATACCAGCTTCTCCCTTTTCAGCTTCTGGCCCTGGTAGGTAACCACATCTTTCCGGCTAACTTTAAAGCCCAGCTCCGTTACTACTTTGCCGTTTACTTTTATTTCGCCCGCTTCAATAAGCTTATCAGCTTCCCTGCGGGAGCAAATACCGGCATCGGCAATGCTTTTGTTCAGGCGTATGTTCTTTTCATCTGCCGATATCTTTTCGCCTTTATTTACAGAAGGTAAAATATCATAGCGCGGAGGCGTTGGTATTACTTCCTTTTCTTTCTTAGCGCGGGAAGGTCTTTCTTCTCTTTCGCCAGCATTTCCTTTTCGTGAATCTACTCTGGCAGTTCTCTGGCCACGGCGGTTCTCATTTCGCGAATCAGGTCCTTTGCCGCCTCTCCCGGGGCGCTGAGCTGTTGAAGCTCCCGGGGTTCTTGGTTTATCTTCAGGCGCGCTACGTTTACCGTCTTCTTCCTTCCCGTAGCTACGGAAATTCTTTTTAGCGTACTTCCCGCTCCTGTCTTTTCCTTCTTTGGAAGGGCGCCTTGTTTCTGACTTGCCTCCTCTTTCAAAGGAATTCCCTTCGCCCTCGTTATCTCTATTCTTAGAAAATTTTCCTCTGAACTTACTCATCTGGATACTTAAATATTTGCCGCAAAAATAACAGGCTTGCCTGGTAGTTTTACTTTTCTTCGCCTATTTTGTTTTCATCTGCCGAAAAATCTTTTGGCGTTGGCAGATCCCTCAGGCTGTTAATACCAAAATGTTCTTCAAATTTACGGCTGGTGCCATAAAGTAAAGGGCGCCCGATGGTTTCCGCTTTTCCTTTTATCTCCACCAGTTCTTTTTCCAGCAGCTTTTGTACCGCATAATCGCAGTTCACACCCCGTATCTGTTCGAGCTCCGACTTGGCTATTGGCTGTTTATAGGCAATAATAGCGAGCGTTTCCATGGCCGAGTTAGATAGCTGCTTTTTTGATTGTTGCCGCAGGTAAATGCCAATACTTGCCTGGTATTCAGGCTTTGTCATAAACTGGAAACCTCCGGCCAACTGCATCGGGTAAAAGGAAAACTCCGGGGCTGCATACTTTTCCTGCAGCCGCTTTATCGCGCCTTCCACATCTGCCTCCGGAATATCTGCATTAAACATTTCCCCGAGAGTAGCACTAATGTCGCTTACCTTCACCGGCACTGGCGAACAGAATATGAGCGCTTCTACGTGGTTGAGTAAAAACTCCACTTTACTGTTTACTTATTCTGGGCAAGTTTTGCTTCAATCGAATGCATGGTATGAGGAACGGCCTTCAGTCGTTCTTTGCTAATGCGCTTGCCCGTATCAATACAAATGCCATAGGTACCATTTTTAATCCGTACCACCGCATTTTCGAGCTGATTGATAAACTTTTGCTGCCGGGCGGCTAATTGCGTAAGACTTTCTTTTTCGGCAGTATCAGCTCCATCTTCAAGCATTTTTACCGGGCTACCACTATCCATTGTATATTCACTGGTTTTGGCCAGCGATTCTTTAATATACTTTAGCTCATTCCGTGCCTTATCAAGTTTTTCGTTTATCAGCACTTCAAACTCTTTCAACTCCTCATCAGAGTACCTTACATTTTCTTCCTGTGACATATCCGGCTAAATTTTTAATTAAGGGCTCACCTAAGCAGAACCTACATTTTTAAACCTATATTTATAAAAAAGTGCTTAAAATTAATTTAATTATTCCTATTTCAAAAATTTTGATTTGGTTAATTTATACACAAATACTGGCAATTGTTATTAAATTTAGAACAAACCTGAATCAATAAAATTGTTAAAAAATTAAATTCCCATGAAAAAACTATTACTGGTTCTTCTTATTTTTTCCGCTTTTTCTGCCTTCGCCCAACAAAAGTTCGGGATGGTTATTCATGGCGGGGCCGGCACCATCCGCAAGGAAAACATGACGGCAGAGCAGGACAAAGCTTACCGCCAAAAACTTCAGGAAGCACTCAATGCCGGTTATGCCGTTCTTGAAAACGGAGGCAGCAGCCTTGAGGCCGTTACCACCACCATTCAAATCCTGGAATACTCTCCTCTTTTTAATGCCGGCCGCGGAGCTGTTTTTACTGCCGACGGCAAAAATGAGCTGGATGCAGCCATTATGGACGGCAAAACCGGCATGGCAGGTGCTGTTGCAGGCATTTCTTCTGTAAAAAGTCCTATTTTGGCAGCCCAGGCCGTTATGCTGCACTCTCCACATGTATTTATGGTTGGCGACGGCGCAGAACAATTTGCCAAAGAACAGGGACTGGAAATGGTAGACCCTTCCTACTTTTACGATGAACGCAGGCATGAACAGCTCAAGCGTATTCAGGAACGGGAAAAGAATGAAAGCAAAGAACAGGGGGCTGTTTTACCCGGAGGTACGCCTCGCGGCAGCTACCAGGGAAAAGACTTTTATTTCGAAGACCATAAATTCGGCACCGTTGGCGCAGTGGCACTGGATAAGAATGGAAATCTTGCTGCAGGCACCTCAACGGGCGGCATGACCAACAAGCGCTACGGCCGGGTAGGCGATGTACCCGTAATTGGCGCCGGCACCTATGCCGACAATACCACCTGCGCGGTTTCTGCTACCGGCCATGGTGAGTACTTCATTCGCAATGTGGTTGCCTACGACATTTCTGCCCTTATGAAATACAAGAATTTAAGCCTGGAAGAAGCTGCCAGGGAAGTGGTGATGAATAAGCTGGTAAAAAAAGGAGGAGAAGGTGGCATTATTGCCATTGACCAAGAAGGAAACATGACGATGCCATTTAACTCAGAAGGAATGTTCCGCGGCTTTATAAAAGAAAAAGGGAAAGCAGAGGTATTTATTTATAAGGAATAAATCTATCCTCTTTCTCTAAAAAAGCTCCAGGCTGTATTCGAAAGAGTACAGCCTGTTTTATTATTAAAAGTCTAATTTCATGTTTAGCAGTTTTACACGCTCTTTAAGCGCCTGCATATCCATGCTGGTACGGTATTTCATTTGTATATACCGGCGGATTACTTCCAGCTTTCTACCTTTTTTAATATTGTCGACAATTGAGTTATTTATTACACAATTCATAAGCAAACAATTTTTTTAAAACTACTCTTTAAGCCTTTTAAAGAAGTTGCTGTAACTAATATACAAAAACTTTCTTAAAAATATTACACCTTTTCTTAAAAAATAGTTCACTCCAACTCATTTCCTACTACAATTGTTTTAAGATACGTTTTTTGGTACCCACCGGAATCGTGGAGTTGCAACACAATTATGTAATAGCCTGTGCGTACGGGCGTACCTGTTTCGTTGGTTCCACTCCAGCTAAAAAAGGCTTCGCGGCCAATTAGCTGGTTATTGGCTAACACTTTTATTTCATGCCCCTGCTCGTTTAAAACCCGCAAATTAGCGATAAGCCCCTGCCGCTCACTCAGCAGCCGGATGGCAGCATAGTCGGCAAATCCATTGTTGCCGGTTTGTAAAACCTGCGGCGTAATTTCCAGCACTGCATCAGGAGTACCTGCCAGTAATGCCTGGGAGTTAAGTTGGCCGGGAGTGCCATAATTACTGGTGCTTGCCGCAGAGGTCCAGTTACTTACTTCATTAGTGGCTCCCGGCAGGCTAATCCGCTCCAGCGACACTCCTTTCGTTTCCTGGATAAAAGGAGAGTGCAGTTTTTCGCTGTACCCGAATAAATCTACCACCTCGCCCTGCTCATTTAACAGGGCAAGGCTATCGCCGGCATTCGGCAAAATCGGCAGGCCCGGCAGGCTTACCAATGATTTAGATGGTGCGGAGGGAAAAGCCATTTGCACCGCTTCCGGGTTGCGGCTAAATGCAAGGAAGCCACCCGGAGGAAGGAGGAGCACCTCCCGGCTTAGCACCGTAGTAGATTTAACTCCCTGATTATAGGTGGCCAGCTGCCAGTTTTGGAGGTTAATGTACTTATCAGAAGCATTTGCCAGCTCGGCATACTCTTCGCTGTTCGGCGGCGGGTCGAACATGAGCTCATTAATTACCACATCGCCACGAACAGCCGCTTGTGGAAATGCCAGCCTTTCCTCTCTCACCTCCTGCAGCAGGTTTCCGGAGCAATCCTGTAGGTTATTAAGGGTTAACAGGTAAGTGGTAGAAGGAGAAAGGGGAGTTGCCAATTGGAGCCCTAACCGATCCGGCTGTAACACATATACTGCCTCAATAGTAATTTCTGGCTTAATCCTGAACCAGCTTAATGAAAAGTTGGTAGTATCGAGGGGTTCATTAAACAGCAATTGTATGCTCAGCGAATCCAACACATAAGCCTGCAGCAGCTCAGGGCCGGTTAAATCGGGTTTGGCAGCCGCTATGGAATTTGGGGCAGCAGGTGTGCCCCCGGTATGAGCAACCGCTGCTGCCCAGTTGGCTGAACCGGCACAGGGATTTCTTATATCTATCCGCTCCAGCGACCAGCCTCCCTGTGCTTTTTCGCTGCTACCATACCAGGCTTTGGTATAAGCAACCCTGTCTATCACCCGTCCTTCCCGGCTTTTTAAGCTCAGCTCATCTCCGTCGTTATTCAGGCCTGGCCAGGAAGAAAGCCCAACCACCGGCCCATAAATCGAAAGGCTTTCAGCCTCTGCTGCAGGTGCCAGCACCACATATTCGCCTGCACCAAGCAGGTAGTCAGGCAGTGAAACAGACTTTCCTTCATCGGAAAATATTAGCCCGCCAAGCGCCAGGGATCGGCTTGTTGTATTAACAATTTCTACCCACTCCACATTTGGCAGCAGGGTTTGCTCATTGGGGGCCGCATGTATTTCGTTAATAAGCAAATCGTACACCTGCAGCGTATAATCGTCGGTATAAGTAAAGCTTACTTCCTGCCCTTCTGCAGAATTGCCTGTGGCATCCTGAATATTTCCCAGCTGCAAGGTATAGGTATTGCCGGTTGCTAGTTTAGATGTGTTTAACAGAAGCTGTCGCTTATTGGTTTTGTCGAGGCTAGCAGCTGTAATGGCCGCTCCTCCGCTTAGCCGGTAGTTGCTTATTTTTTCTGCCGATACCTGGTCTAATTCCCTGTTAAAGAACAGTCGTACGTTATTCTCATCCTCCGCCTTGGCCGAAAGCAACCGAAAAACAGAAGCGCCCGGAAGTATGCTGAAATCATCCAGGAACACCCGGGCAGCAGCTCCTTCACCACTGCTGCCTCTTTGTATACGCAAACGCAGGACCGCCTTTTCCTGCCCCACCACCTCTTCCGGCAAATCTATACTGTATTGTTTGTAGCTGGTGTTGGCATTGGGAAATGCCGCTTCGCCACCTGCCAACTGCGGCTGTGTAAAACTTTCTCCTCCATCGGCCGAAAAAGAAACTGCAATAGTTGAAGGCCTGCTGCCGCTGCCATTTTGCCCACTACGAGCCCAGAATGAGACTTCGCCAGCCTCCATGCCTGCTGCATTAAAAGCTACCTGAATATCACCCGTAAAGGTGCCTGTCGGAACCATGCCTAATGCAGCCTCCCCACTGTGGGCATACGCTGCGCCTGCCTGGTAAATACGGCTCGTACCATCGTTTACTTCATTTCCATACCAGCCTGGTAAAAATTCAACATTTTTGCCCGAAATAAAGCTGCTTTCGAAACTTTGCGTATATGGAAAGGTGTTAATTTGCCCAAACACAGAAAGTGTTTTACAAAGAGGAAGAAGAGTAACAGACTTGGAAACTTCATAAAAAATTGTATTACTTTGTATTTTTAACAAAATAGCCATACGAAACCGGTTAATTAGAAAAAATAATTAAAAATCAGTCTTTTTCAAAGACAAACGTGTTTCCCCGGGCTAATTAAAACACAAAAAACAGATGAGAATAGCTGTAGTAGGAGCCACCGGTTTAGTGGGTAGCGAAATATTGAAGGTATTGCAGGAGAGAAGCTTTGCATATGACGAGCTGCTTTTGGTTGCCTCAGAGCGTTCGGCCGGCAAAAAAATTGACTACAATGGTAAAACCTATACCGTAATAGGGATGGAAGAAGCCATTGAAAAGAAGCCGCATATGCAAAGCTTCTCTCCTGCAATATTTCAGCCTGAGAGCCCTGGCGCTCCTCCTACAGCTATTCATTTTGTTTGGGGAAACGCGTTATTTTATTTGAAAAAGAACTAATTTATTCTAATTAACCGGTTTTATGGCTATTTTAAAAATACAAAGTAATACAATTTTTTATGAGCATCTATTCTTTGTTCTTCCTCTTGTAAAACAGCTTCTGTGTTTGGGCAAATTAACACCTTTCCATATACGCAAAGTTCAAAGCAGCTTTTATTTCGGGCAAATTGTTGAATTTTTACCAGTATGGAAATGAAGTAAACGAATACATAGAGCCATTCCTCAGGCAGGCGCAGCAACGTACGGTGGGAAACTCCAGCGGCACCTTTACGGGTGATATTCAGGTAGCTTTAATGCAGCAGGCATGGAGGTTGGCGAAGTCTCATTCTGGGCTCAGTAGTGGGCAAAATGGCAGCTGGGCACGCCTTCAACTATTCATTTTTCCGGCCGTGGAGGAGAAACTACACAGCTGGCAGGTGGCGAAGCGGCATTTCCCAATGCCAACACCACTACAAACGATCATAAATAGTTGCCGGAAGAGGTAGTGAGGAAAAGGCGGTGCCTGCGTTTGCGGTTATTCAAAGAGGCAGCAGTCGGTGAAGCAGCTGCTGCCCGGGTGTTCCTGAATTGGTCAGATCTACAAGGACACGTCTTCACGAGAATAACGTACGACGGTATCGGCAGAAAAATAAGACTGCCCCTAAGCGGAGGACACCGTACCGCTAGCCTCGACAAAACCAATAAGCGACAGCTTCTGTAAACACGTCTAAAGGCAGAAACCGCAATACCTATACCTTCAGCTGCAGGAAATATTCAGGATGCCACAGGCAATTATCTACAGAAGTACTTGATGCCGACACTCTTGGGCTACAATTTGCTTATTAACAAAACAAACAGCAATAAGCAAACCTGCATAATTGTTAAAGCCATGTTTTCCAATAGAAGGAAAGTTTTATTTACCTGACTCCTGCTTCGTGCAGCAATTTGGGTGCTGGCACCAACTAGAAAGCCTTCGATTTATGGGCCGTGGTACGCCCTCGGCCAGCTGAGCAAAAAGCCGGGAAGGGACAGATTATCAGAAACCCCTCGTCATGGTAGCAGCGAAAAAGCACAGGAAAAGTCGAGCCTCCTGCCGGTTCACCAACTGGGCCGTAGCAGTTGGTCCCGGGGCGCACACTCCTGCCCCAAGGATGGCATCTGCAATTGATGACCATGTGTAGATTCGCTGACATACAATTGCTAATACCTCGATACTACCAACTTTTCATTAAGCTGGTTCAGGATTAAGCCAGAAATATGTTACACCAAATAGGCTTAGGCTCAATACAGCAATTCCCCTTTCTCCTACCTGTAACCCTTAATCACTAATACTCCGAAAGTCTGCTGCAGGGACGAGGAAAGGCTGGCATTTCCACAAGACAGTGTGGCGATGTGGTAATTAATAAGGCACACGGAACAGCAACCTATGCCGACTAGCAACCCTCTGATGAGTACATTAACCTCCAAAACTGGCAGCTGGCCACCTATAATCAGGGAGTTCGAGATACACTACATCCGGGAGTGCTCCTCCCTCCGGGTGGCTTCCCTTGCACATTCGCGAACGGGGTGCGAATGTTCCCCGCACCATCTAAATCATTGGTAAGCCTGCCCGGGCCTTACCAATGCAGACCTTGCCCTGTTAGAAATGAGCAGGGCGAGGTGGTGGTTAATCAGGTACAGCGAAAAACTGCACACTCTCCTATCCAGGAAACGAAAGGACGCTGGAGCGGATTGTACCAGGAGCCACTAATAGAAGTAAGTAACTGGACCTCTGCGGCAAGCACCAGTAATTATGGCACTCCCGGCCAACTTAACTCCCAGGCATTCTGGCAGGTACTCCTGATGCAGTACACCGCACTACAAACCGGCAACAATGAGCTGTAACAGGCGTATCGCTAATTACAGGTAAATAAAAGTGTTCCTAATTCCAGCAGCGAAGCCTTTTACTCAAGAAACATCTGACCCGGATTCATGATTCTAAAAACGTATCTTAAAACAATTGTAGTAAATGCCAAGTAAACTATTTTTTAAGAAAAGGTGTAATATTTCAAGTTTTTGCATTAAACTAAGAGTAGTTTTAAAAATCTGTTGTTATAGTTGTAATGAATTGTGGACAATTGTAAAAAAGGTAGAAAACTGGTATATACAAATGAAATACCGTACCAGCATATACCTAAACATGATTTTAATAATAAAACAGGCTGTGCTACTCTTTTCGACGACCTGAGAGTTTTTAGAGAAAGAATAGTTATTCCTTATAAATAAATACCTAATAGACCATGGTCATATTTCTGAGAAATGGCAATAATGCCACCTTCTCCTCCTTTACTTATCATCACCACTTCCCCTGGCAGCTTCTTCCGGCTTAAATTCTTGTAGTTTCGTGAGGAACCCGTGACATTGCGAATGAAGTACTCGCCGTGGCAGTTGGCGGGTATTGTCGGCATAGGTGCCGGCGCCGATTTACGGTACCCGGCCGTCGCGCTTGTTGGCCGTAATGCACCCCGTTGAGGTGCCTGCAGCGGGGGCCCTCCAGGTGCCTGCGCAAGAAGCACGGTCTTCGAAATAAAGTCTTTTCCCTCGTAGCATACCTCAGGGTGAAGCTGTTCTTTGCTTTCATTCTTTTCCCGTTCTTGAATATTGCATCCTCCCATTTCCATAAAAGTAGGAAGGGTGCCTACCATTTCCAGTCCCTGTTCTTTGGCAATTGTTCGTCGTCGCCACCGGATTCATCTGGATCCTGACATTGGGCTGCCAAAATAGAACTTTACAGAAGAAATGCCTGCGACGGCGCCTGCCATCGGCTTCCGTCCGTGATAGTAGTCGGCAGTAAAAACAGCTCCGCAGCCGCATCCGAGTATTGGTGGTAACGGCCTCAAGGTTCCATTTTTTTCCCGACATAGGTCTCCTGAAGTTTTGGCGGTAAGCTTTGTCCTGCTCTTCCATCATGTTTTCCTTGCGGTTCGGCCCCGCCATGCAATTTGGCGAAGAACCAGTAATAGTTTTTTCATGGGAATTTAATTTTTTAACAATTTTATTGATTCAGTTTTATTCTAAATTTAATGACATATATATATAAAATTGACCAAAATTTTTTAAATTAATTTTAAGCACTTATAAAAATATAGGTTTAAAAATGTAGGTTCTGCTTCCAGTAAGCCCTTAATTAAAAATTAGGATATATAACAGGAAGGAATATAGGTACTCTGATGAGGAGTTGAAAGAGTTGAAGTGCTGATAAATTGAAAAACTTGATAAGGCATCATGATGAGCTAAAGTATATTAAAGAATCGCTGGCCGAATTAGAACATGCTGGGTAAAAATGCTTGAAGATGGAGCTGAATTGCAAAAAAGAAAGTCTTCACCGCATCAGCTCGAGATGATGGTGACAGGATTAAAATCCTGTATGGCATTTGTAATGATACGGGCAAGCGCATTAGCAAAGAGACGATCCTCATACCATGCATTCGATTGAAGCACCAGAATAAGTAAACAGTAAAGTGGACTACAACCACGTAGAACGCTCGCCAGTTGAACAACGTCTACCTCTGGGGATGCTTAATGCTAGAATGTCCGAAGGCGCCGATAAACAGGCTGCAGGAAAAGTATGCAGCCGAGTTTTCCTTTTTACCGAATGCAGTTCAGCAGAGACAGTTTATGACAAAGCCTGAATACCAGGCAAGTATTGGCATTTGTACCTGCGGCAACGATCAAAAAAGCAGCTGTTGGAAACGCTCGCTATTCCTATAGACGCAATACCAAGTCGAGCTCGAACAGATACGGGGTGTGAACTGCGATTATAAGAATCAAGACTATAAAGAATATGAGTGATAAATAAACAAATAGGGCACCCTTTATTTTATGGCACCAGCATATTTGAAGAACATTTTGTATAGACGGCCTGATCCCAACACGTTTCGCAGATAGGCAAAGAAAAGTAAAACTACCAGGCAAGCCTGTTAGTTTTGCGGCAATTGTTGATCTTCCCAGATGAGTGAGGAAAAAGATGGATGACGGAGCAAGGGATAGCTTTGAAAGAGGAGGCAAGTGACAAAGTTCAAAGAAGGAAAATGTTCACTAGAAAAGAACATAGCTAACAGGAAGGATGACGCACCTGAATAAACCTGCGGGAATCTCGACAGCTGGGAGAGGCGGCGAAGCGCACCGAAATAGACGGCCGTCACATTGCCAATTCACGAGAAAGAAAAGAACCTTGCACGTAAAGGAAGT
>CAWIFH010000010.1:0-39053 GCA_963835365.1 uncultured Cytophagales bacterium | reverse complement strand
ATAATATTCATGAGGGTAGATTTTCCTGAACCGGAAGGGCCCATAAACGCTACATACTCTCCTTTGTTAACGGTTATAGAAATAGACTTCAGGGCTTCAACCGTTTCGCTGCCCATTTTATATATCTTGGATATCTCGCTTGTTTGGATAATTGCTTTCATAGAACTTTAAGTTGTACTAAAGATAAAGGCCCTGCCAGAAAATAAAAAACCTTTTACTTATTTCTAAATAAAAGGCATACAGTTCAAAATAAAAAGATTTAAACAAAACTTACCACTATAATTATATAAGCGGAAGAAAGCCCTGATTACAGGGCAAACAGCGACAGCCGGCTCCTTTTCAATTCAGGTTATTGGCGCCCAAATGCTTTAGGTAAGGATTAACTTTCTTGTTTTTAAGATAATCGATTTTAAATATTCGTCCGTTGATGGGCTCATACCAAAGCTCTACAAATACATCGTCGATCCGGTAAAGCGATATTTCCAGCTGAAAGAATTCTGATTTCGAAACATAAATTCCTCTACTCAGGACCACCCTCGCCTTCTCGTCAGTTGTTAAACTATCAAATTCTGCTGGTTTCATAAAAGCGTACATTTAGTTGGTTAAACATTATAACCATGAATGAGTATGCTGGTTGAGAAAGCAGTAGCCTTATTAGCGGCCTGTACTTATTCTGGCAGATACTTTATGTACGCAAACCACAATATATTTGTTTAAAATTACCTTTGCATCTTTATACTTATATTACAAATGCAATAAAGGGGTTCTTTGCGGGCTATTACCAGCTAAACTCCGTTTCCTCCAAACGGGACCGAACCGATTCATACTCCTCCACGAAGGCTTCAAAATCCTCTTTACTAAGGAGTTCCATCAGGCTCAGCAATTCATCTTCTGCATATTGATTCAGCCCTATTTTCAGGCTCTGTAGAATATACTGCTTCTTTAGTTGCACAGAATAGGGGTTAAAATGGATACCCTTTAGCAGAAAATCATACGCCTCGTCCTGCAAGCCCTGCTCGTTAAAAAGTGGAATTCCTACAGCATAGGCTGTTTCAAAGAACGGACTTGCTAAAAATATTTGTCGGAAATGCTGTAATGCAGCAGTTTTATGCCCCTTGCTTATTTGCTCCAGTGCCTGCCTGTAAAGGGTTCCAAGCTGACCCGGGTAAAGCCCCTCTTCCGGCACAGACATTTCTCCACTCATGAGCTTTAGCTGGTGCAGGAGTTGCAGATATTCTCTCCTGAGCCTTTCCTCTCCTCTCTTTTCTAGCAGGCCATTCAGTTCTTCCAGGTGCATATTTGCTGCTGAAAGCTTATGCTGCTTAAGCTCCGCCGCTGAAAGCCAGCGCAACGCCAGTGCCTTCCAGCCGGCATCCTTTATCTGGTTAAGCAGTTGCTCTTCTTCAGCAGCACTCAGCTTTGCCCACTGCATGCGCAGCGCTAAATAAGCTGCCTGATTTTTATCGCCCTCAAATGCGCTGAAATCCTGCTGGTTTAAGAACAAAAGGCTTTTATTCTTTAGTTGTTGTTCCTCCTTGCCAAGTAAGCTGTCCGGAAGGTTCAGCAGCCTTTCCGAGGCCTCTGCGGGCTTGCCTCCCTCGGCCATAGCAATGGCGGCAAAGAGAGCTGCTTTTGGTTTTCGAAAGCTCGCGGCCAGGTCCAGGTAATTTGCCGCCAGCCGGGAGGCATCCTGCCCGAGCGACCAGTTTGCCAGCACCTCATAGTAACGGCTGCTGTTAAAGGTGCTTCGGGCAGCCAAATCGGCCAGTTGCCGATAAGCCTCATAAAAATTTTCCTGCTTATAAAACAGCACAGCCAGTGCCAGCGATGCTGGTTCCCGGTAAAGCGAAACTGCGGTAGAATCAATCAGTTGCTGCAGCTGCCGGCTTAGCAGGGTATCGGGTTCTTTTTTCAGGAGCGCATAGTTAAGCAGGTAAGCCGCCTCCAGCCCGCCTAATTCCTGCAGGGCCAGTGGGTTTACTGCTTCAGGCACGCCCCCTTTTACCCCTCCTGTCTGGTAAACAGCAAGCAGGTTCGTTTGGTAAAACAAATCCCTTTCCGGCTGTTCATGCTCCAGGCTGTCTGCCTGAACAGGAACTCTTTTGGCTGCCAGCACTGCAAGCTCATTGGCCGCAGCCGCCGCTTCGACACCGGCATCCTGCATAGCCACCTCCAGGTAGTAAAGGGCCGAATCTACCAGCGTAGTTTTTCCATATTGAATTCCCAGGTTATTGTAAAGCCGCCCCTCCTCAGGGTACTTCTTTATTCCTTCGCGCAGGGTAAAAACCCCATCGAAAAACAGGTTATTATTAAAATAAAGGTTCGCCAGGTTGGCATAAGCAAATGAAGAAGGCTGCCGCTCAATTGCTTCTTTTAAAAAAAGCATGGCCTGAACGGGCTTATCTACCCGTACTGCCAGGGAAGCCAGCGCATAATTTGACCGGTGGTTTGCATATTTGTACTGCCCGCCAAGTTTGTAGTATTGCTCGGCAAGGTAAAAATTCTTTTCGGCACTGTAGAGGTCACCAATAGCATTAAAGTAGCCTCCCACAGGCTGAAAAACGGCATACATGCCATGAAGACTATAAAAACCGAAAACGGCTATTATACCTGCCAGGCGCGCAGTAAACAAGGGCATAAAACGGGGGCTGTACAGTACCTTGTAAACCCGCTTATTATCTTTTAATGGCTCTAAGAAGTTAACGATAGCATACAGAAAGAAAATACCCCCGAAACCAAGATGGGTATAAAGGATGGCATCTTCGAAGGTTTCAATAAAAGGATCGTTGGCCGTTACAAAAACATAGCTCATGGTACTCAGGCATATTATAGCCAGCGAAATGTACAGGAACGCTCCTGCAGGCTCGTAGGAAATAACATTCCGAAAAGATTCGCTTCTTTTTCCGAGGGTCCAGATGGCCACCAGCAAACTAACCAGCAAAATATAGAAAGGGCTGATAGTATAAATTCCCCAGTCAATGATGTTTCGTACCTCCAGGTAATAAAGCAGCAAGTTAGCAAAGTAGATGAGCGACACCAGCACAAAGTGAGTAAGTGAATTTTTGCTATGCGCGTTGTTGGAAGCCGTTACCAGGTACATAATGCCGGCAATAATTTCGGGCGCCACCAGTACAATAACCAAAAAAGATAAGCCGATAAATGCCGGAAGGCCGTAATTAACCACATATAAAAAGGGAATCCCCACGGTGGCAAAGGCATGAAAAATGCCTCCCATTAGTATAAACAGTGCAATAAAAGCAATTACCCGCCTAAGCAAATTAATGGTAGGCTTAATAGACTGGAAGTAATAGCTGAGCGGCAGAAAGAGAAGAAATATCAGCACATCGGCTGTTTTATCGATGCGGCCAAAAAGCTGCAGCTGTTCCAGCCGCAGGCTTACCACCAGCCCGCAAAAAATGGCCATACCGGCAATGTACCAGAACCGCTTCAGGCTCGAAACAGCCGCCAGGGCTACCGACAACCCAAGGCATACCAAAACCAGCAATACATAAGCCGGCCACAGGTTTACCTGCAGCTCGCTTCCTAAAAAATTTTGCTTAGCCACATAGCTGTCGGCCTCCACTGCCAGGCTGCCTAGCGGATGCTCCCAGCTGGATACCGGCAACTGTATTGGTTCGAGCGTTGCTACATTTTGCCAGTCGATCACCAGGCTGTTACCTGCCCACATGCTGGCGGTAAAACAAATAATGCTGCCGGCAAATACAACCAGCAGCACTATCCATAAATATTTATAAGGTTTTGTCCAGCTATTCCAGAAGGAAAATCCATTCATACATTAAGCGTCTTCTCTATTTTTATTCCATTACTTTTGGCACCCTGAAGTAATCAGAATCTTTCTTAGGTGCATTGTGCATGCCGCGCTCATGCGAAAGTGTTTCTTTAGGCGCATCTTCACGCAGCACATTCTGCTCGGCCGACATATTGGTAAGTGGCTCTACGCCCTCTGTATCCAGCTCATTGAGTTTATCCACCCAATCCAGAATTTCAGTCATATCAGACACCATTTGCTCGGCGCCTTTTTCCTCAAAGTCGAGCCGCGCCAGGTGCGCGATTTTCTGCAAAGTTTCCTTGTCTATCTTCATACTGATTGTATTTCTTTAATTCCCGATCGATAACCCTATACACCTGTTCTTTTAATGCCGGTAAATCTTCCATGCGCATGCCTGTGGTAGGAATGGCCTCATGAACGATAATATAGGCTGTTTGCGGATACAGGAGATAACTCCCATCATCGGGTAAAATTAGCCAATTGTATGGAATAGTTACAGGAATAACAGGGATTTGTTTCTCAATGGCTACCCGGAAAGGTCCGTCTTTGAAGCGGGTCATTTGCGGTGGGTTTTCCGAAAGTACCCCACCCTCCGGAAACATTACCAGGCTATTTCCTTTATCTACGGCAGCCATTGATTTTTGTAAGGCTTTATAGCGATCTTTCAGCGAACTGCGATCCACCGTTATGTGCAACTTCCGGTAGATATAGCCAAAGAGGGGAATCTTTGCCAGTTCACTTTTGCCCACAAATATAAAATTAAGCGGTAAAAAACCCATTACAGCAATATCGAGAATGGAGAAGTGGTTGGCACAAATTACGGCAGGCCCTTCAGGTTTTTTACCTAAATATTTTAACCTGAAGGGCACAAAGCTAAGGCCCAGAAATATAACAGACCATATCCAGTGCAGGTAGTGCAGGTACTTCCGCAAAGGTTTAAAAACTATCAGAAGCAGGAAGAAAGGAAAAAGAAGTAGAAAAGTAACCCCAAACAGGAGCAGGGAATAAGTAGAATAGATCCTGCGGAGAATTTTCATAGCTGGCTTTCAGGTAAATATCCGCCAAAAATAAGACCAGCCAGGCAGAATACAAACCCGGCTGGCAATTATATGATTTTATTCAGGAAAATTAAAAACGGTAGTAAAGAAGAATAGAACCAGCAGGTTGTAAATTGAAGCCAAGCCGCCAGACATGCTCTCCTGTTACAGGAACATCATAATCTCTGTACAGGTGCCCGTTTTCCTGCGCATAAGGAGTGCTTGTCCGGTACAGCCGTTCGAGGCCGGCCCGAAAAGATGCTTCAGTTCCTAAAACCAGGTGGTTATTGAGCTCAAATAAAATTCCAACAAAAGAACGAAAACCTGCGCCATAGCCACGCTCACGCAGGTAATTAAAATATTTTATCGGATCACCCTCTACTTCCATCCGGGACCTGCTTGCCCGAGAAGCAAAGTTCAGGCGGAGGTCGCCCCCGTAATTCATTTTCCAACGGTCTGCTAAGGTCTTTCTAAATTCCTTTCCAATGAATATGGCTGGCTCGATGTTATATACCGACAACGCATTATTTAGGGTATTCCGGTAAGAAAGGCCCAGCGAAGCGCCAAGCCTGAAAAGGGAAGGCGCTGTGCCCCATTTATATATGAGCTGTAAAGGATGAGACCTGGCAGAAAATAAGGGGCTATAAACAGGGAGGGTACTTATTCCTATTTCTTTGCGATAAACAAGCGTGCCTGCTGCGGTTTGGGCATGGGCAGCGCATAGTTCCCAAAACAGAAAACCAGCCAGGAAGAGGAACTTTTTCATCTTATACGGGGTATTAACAGTTGCTTACAGTCAGTTGCTTACAGTTGCTTAAAAAGAAGCAACAATCTTTCCTTTACCGCTTCTCCTTACCGCTTTCCTTCTTTTTTTTCCTCTTTTTATCCCACCATACATAACCAACAAAACCGACTAAACTAATGACACTCACCCAGATAAGACCGGTTTTTAAGCGGTCGTTATTCTCGCCTAAATAAGCAATTAGTACAGTTAACGGAAAAATTCCCAACATGGTAGCGCCTATAAACTTCCAGTAGCCCATGCGCAGCATACCCCCTACGAAACTAATGGCATCGTTCGAAAGAAATGGCGACAGACGCGTAACAATTACTGCCCAAAAACCATAATCATCAATAAAGCCAATAACCTTTTTTTCAGATTTTGTTCCCAGCAGCCGCTCAATGAGCGGTGTACCTAAATAAGCCCCCAGAAAATAGCCAACGGAGGAAGCACAAAATACGGCCGCAAGAATAATGGCTGTTCCGGCGTAGGGTCCGTATGCCAGTACGGTTACTACCATGAGCAAAGGCGTTGGAATTACCAGCAGGAACATTTGAGCTATCATGGCCAGGATGATAACAAATGGCCCCCACCAGCCAAACTGGCCTACCCAGTTCTTAACTCGCTGTTCATCACCACTGGAAAGAACCTCCCAGGCTTCCCCGAAAAAATCGTTGACAGCAGGAATAAAAAAGTAAGCCAGCACTACACCGGCAAGCAACGCTAATGAAAGATAGAGGGGCCACTTTGACTGGTGGACGGGCTTATCTAAAGCAGTTTCTTCTTCTTCAATAGTAGATTGTTCTTTGTGGGCCATGATATTAAAAAGCAGCAACGGCCAAAATTGTTGCAACATTTTTTAGCGCCCACTGCAGACATTCGCTTTTTTATAAACACTCCCCTAATCTCCCACAGCTCCCTGTTTAAATCCCCTTCTCAATACAACAGTCACACCTAATCCACTTAGCACCAAACACTTAACAAGCGCACTATATAGTTTCAGAAAACAATACGGGCTAAGTATACAAAAAGAGGCATATATAGGAAGGCAACTTAAATTTATTACCAAATACAGCTTAATTAATTCCACAAACAGAATTCATTTCATGGATAAATCTTACACTTATGGAATTTATTCCATGAAAAACAACTTCAAATGGAATACAATCGGCAACTTTGTAATTAAAAAGAATATACGATGAGCACTATTGCTAACGCCTCCAATGGCCATGCCATTTTCGTTGCTCCTTATGTGGAAGTTTACATCAATAAGGAAGAAAACACCCTTCTTTATAAATGGATTGGCCCGCTTAAGGATGAAGATGCATTGGAGGGCATGAACCTGATTACGGAAAACATTCGGAAGCATTCTTTGCGAAACATGATTGCTGACCTGAGTGAATTTAAAGGTGGTTCAGTAAACGTGGCTAAATGGATAAATGATATTTGGAGTGAGAAACTGAAAGCTGCCGGGCTACAGAAGCTGTCGGTTAATGAACCTGTGAGTAGCCTTGGGGACTTTTCAAACAAGCTTGCCCAGGGCGCCAAAACGCTTAGTCTTTTGCAGATTAGAAAATTTACCACACTTGCCGACGCCTACAACTGGTTCAAATCCAGTACAAGTCAGGCATCCGCAAGTTCCTGAGTGCTTTTCACGCTACCCATTTGTATCAATACTACATCCGACTGTCAGAGATGTATGCCTTGAGATATATAATTTTAGAAAAGACAGCAACAATAGCAACAAATATTTCTGCAGGCTTCAAAAACTTAAACATAGCTGAAAAAGCTTTGCCTGTTGCTTCGCTATTTCAAAATTTAGTGCAGACCTTCTCTGTAAAAACATAATCCTCCGCCAGTTGCCGGAAAACATCTATTCCTGCCTCTGGTTTAAAAATTATGAGCAGCATTGATAAAAACCCCGAGATAAATACCCTCTACAAAGCTCCTTACCTCCAAATTGCGCACCTCCCGGATTATCATGCGCTTTTTTATAAACTTATTGGATATCTTGAACAGGAGGAGGCAAGAGACTACTTTGAAAAAATCCTCCATTTTGTTTCCAAAACAAACAGCAGCAGCCTGCTGGCAGACTTAACGGATTTTAAAGGAGCGCCACAAAACCTTGCCGCCTATATTAACCAGGTTTTTACCCAAAAACTGTCAGATATAGGAGTTGAGCGAGTGGGGATGAACAGGCCTAAGTCGGGCTTAGGAGAATTAAGCAACAGACTTGCCGCCGGCAGTTCTGCACGCGAATACCTGCAGGTAAAAGAATACACCCAAATGGCGGAAGCCCTCCGGTGGATTGAAGCGGAAAGGAAAAAAGAGCAAAGCTAAAAAAGCCATAGCAGATGCCTGTTCCGGGGCAAGCGGCCGGACGGCTCTGTCCCACTCATTATCAAAACCTCCTCGTAAAAATACCGTTCCTGCCCCTGCCCTCCGCCCGGACAGAGATTAGCCGGAAAGCTGCTTTATTACCGCTGTACCCCTACCTAAGTGCGGGACCAATGGAAGAAATAGCTGCTTAAGAACAGAAGAACTTTAGGGGCAAACACCTTACTTTCCGCAAAACGAAACACGCTTCCCCTTCAAAGAGAAAGTTTACTTAAGGAAAGGAGCTTAGCGGAGGTGGTCCTGCTTACGCGGAATCAGCAGAAGTTCCCGCTGGCGGCCGCCAATGTAGCGTACTTCCTGCCCATCGAAAAAGGCATCCTCCTCCAGCATAATTCTTATCTCTTTCTGCCACTCAGGTACTTCCACAGCTGCGTTTAACTCAATTGAATAAGCTGTGTTGGCATATAAAGGGTAATCGCCGGCACCAGCCACGCCGCCCTGCTGATCCCACATGCCAATGGTCGGGCCGGCGGCATGTCCATGATAGCCAATAGGATGGGTATAAATGGTAGCCTTAATCCCCTCCTCCCTGGCTTTTTCCAGTGCTGATTTAAGAATTTCATTGCCGGTACGGCCTGTTTTAAACTCTTGGGTGAGCACCTCCTGTAAGCGGTTTCCTTGTGCAAAAGCTTTTTGCAGGGCCTGAGGAGCCTCTCTTTCGCCCGGCTTAAGTACATAGGCATGTTGCTGGGTATCGGTATTAAGCCCCAGGTAGGTAAAACCAAAATCTACATGCAGCAAATCTCCCGCCTGAATTATGTCTCCGTCGGGTCGACTGCTAAAGCTTCGCAAATGGTCAAAACTTTCCGGATCGGCACGTTGCAAGGATACTGTCGGATGAAACCAGGCATCCAGCTTTAATACTGCCACCTTTTCCCGAAACCACCACATAAGCTCTTCGGTGGTTGTAACGCCAGGCTGAATATGCTGTTCAGAAAATCCTTCGGCAATAATCTGGTGTGCGATACCCATAATATGGGCATAAGCTTCCATTTCGGCAGGGGTTCGGGTTTCGAGCCAGCCAATTGCCAGTGGCTCCGCCGATACTATTTTATCCCGGCAAGCTGCAGGCAAAGCTTCCTGCAAGCCCAGGTACTCGCTGTGCGTAAGGCCATCGGCCAGTGCAAAGGTAGCCGAAGTATTTACACCGATTTTTTGCGGCTGGCGCTCGCCAATGAGTTCAGCTACCCGCTTCCACTGGTTGGGCTGTTTTTCCGGATCCCAGGCCTTTTTAAAGGATTTGCCCACATCGTAGCGGGCCACAGCCAGTGTTTCCAGCGCTTTTCCTTTCCCGGGATTGTACACCAGGAGAACCGTTCGGCGGCGGGCAGCCATCCAGTTTGCCGGCAGCATGGTTTCAATAACCGGATCTTCGTTATATTCGCGAGCAGCAATTACCCACATATCAATGCCACTGCGCTCCATTAGGGAGGGCAATACCTGCTGCAGCCGTTCCTCCAGCCACTGATCCTGCAGGCTAGCCCGCTCCTGCAAAGGCAAAATATAAGGCTCCTGGCCTTTTAAGGAGCCGAAGGAGCACAGAAAAAGCAGAAATACGATAGATAGCTGTTTCATAAAAGCACGACATTACCTGCCACAGGAAGTATTAGCAACAGGTGGGTTTATAAAATTAGAAATCAAAATTTATTTTACAGCGCTCATCTTTTATCTTCTCTATTTCTTCAGCAATATCGAACGCTTTCTTTGCCAACTCCATCTCCTTGTGCGACTGAAAATAAATGCGTCTGCGCTCCCGCGCCTCTACGAAACGCCGTACATCTTCTTTGTTTTCCAGGCTAAGTGGGGGTACCGAAGCCGGCAGGTCGTCATCGCCTTTGGCTACTAAAGTAAAATAACTGGTATTGGTATGCTTTACAAAACCCCGCTTTACATTTTCGGCCGTCACTCTTATGCCTACCACCATGCTACTGTTGCCCACATAATTTACAGAAGCCTTCATGCTTACCAGCTCTCCCACCTCAACAGGCTGCATAAAGTCTACATTATCGACCGACACCGTTACACAATAGGCGCCGCTGTGTTTGGTTGCACAGGCATAAGCAACCTTATCCATTAGGCTAAGCAATATGCCCCCGTGGATTTTACCTCCAAAGTTGGCGTAGCTGGGAATCATAAGTTCGGTAATTGTAGTGCGCGAAGCGCTTACTGGCTTAGGGTCCTTCATAGTTCATTTTTTGTTTCTCATTTCTTTGGCCGTACTGGTCCGGCAGGAGTTTGTTTGACCATACCACTTAAAAATAGAAAAAGGCAAGCAAACAGCCGCCTTTTTTCATAATTATATGCGCATACAAAGGGCATACCTGTTTCTTATCCTTTCGTTCATGAACACTAGCCCACCCTGCTGTTGCTGCTTTACTGGTCTTACAATTGCTTTATTTTTAACTGAGCTGCTGCTTAGGCAATACGTATCTACACCTTCAGAAAGGCTAAAGCTTAATCTTTTTCAATATTACTTTTAGGGGCCCTTCCTGGTTCAACTGTTTACCCGCGATTAGCAACTCTTCTTTTTCCGGGTTATGAATGGCAAAGCCCTCCTGCCCCAGGCTTACGAAATCATCCGGAAAACGAAGCTCCCCTGTCTTCTTATCCTCCAGGCTTATTTTAAGAACCAACGGCACCTCCGCCTCCTGCTGGTAGTTTTTATAAGATGACCTGTTTTCATGAGCAGTGTAAAAAACCTGGTAATCTTTTAATATGGCTTTTCCTGAACAAAGCTCATAAACCAGGAGCTTCATGGATTGGTTGCTGGCAGAAAGCAGTTCCATGCGAGCTGCTTTTCCCTGCATTTCTTCCCGCTGTTTTGGTAACACAAACTGCCGGGTAAGATTTCCTTCCGCATCGAACTGCAGAAAAGTATAGCTGCCATAGCGGTAGCGGGCAGGAATGGGAGAATTGGTTTGGAGGTCATAGGTTGCCATTGCTTCGGTTATACGATGCTCACCAAAAAAAACAACTCCCCCCGATGGCAGCTGCCTAACCCCTGCCGGCATAAAATTACTGGCATATTCCTTTTGCAGCCCCAGTTTGTAAGGCCCGAGGGTTTTCTGGAAAAGCTCATCCGGGCTAATGAGCGTCTGTTTCTTCATGCCTTCCTTGTCAAAAATCAGCAGGTGGTAGTCTGGGACCCTTCCTACCCCTTTACCCAAAATATAGAAGTTTTCTCCAATAGAGGCAGCATAAAAAGGCTCAGAAGCGCTATCGCGGGTTCCATAGCGAAAAGAATGATGCAGCACCTTTTCTCCCTGCTCATTGAGCACTACTATCTGGTAACTGGTAGAATCCGGCTCCGTAGTTCTTTTCCCAAACTTTCGGGCTGGACCAAAAATATAGGCGACTCCCCTGCAGTTATTTTCCTGGTCATAAACAAATTGTTGCAGGCGAATTTCCATTGGGGAAGCAAATGAAATTTCATGCATGCCCAAAACAGGCCCCTTCAGTTTACTTAATACAAGCGTTTGCTTCAGAAACTGACCGTCTATAGCTCTCTGGTCCTGCCCTTCCTTTTGCCCTGCCACCATACTCAGCAATCCTTCTTTGCTGTTGAATTTGAGTTCATCGTAAATATGCAGTTTGCTTGCCTCCAGGAGCCCCAGCTCCAAACCAAAAAGCGCTTCCCTGCTGCTTGTTAAAAATGAATGGCTTAGGCTATCGTAGGTGTACAGCTGGCTGGTTTGCCGAATAATTGGCTTACCCTTATAGAACTGAGCCGCTTCATAGAAATTATCTGCTTCTCTTGTTGCCGGATACAACTCAGGGAAGGTAGATTTTAAATGCTGAATTATTTCTGCTTCTCTTACCCCTGCTTTGTGCCCGCTTAGCAGATTCTTTTCCTTTACTACTGTTCTGGCTGGGGCATAGGTAAGTTTTTTATGCTCCTGCAGCTGAAGTATACTGTCCAGCTTATAAATATAAAATCCCGGTAAATATTCCTGGGCAGAAAGCTGCCATTGTGCAAAAGCAAAGAGTGTGAAGGAGCCATCGGCATTCAGCTGCAACCTATCCACCGAAACTTTATCGCCCTTCCTGACAGGCAGTTCCAGCACGGCTTCTCCAATAATTTCCTGTGCCTTCGCTGTTAAAGCGAAAACTCCCGTTAGACACTGGATAACAATAATCACCGAAAGAGCAAACTTTTTATTCATTTCATCTAAAAAATAGCGAAATGTAAAAATTGGAAAAAGTTTTAAACTTTCAGCACAAAAAAAAGGATTATTTAGTATTTAAATCTGTGATTATTAAAAAATTACCCCTGCTTCCGGCTCAGTCGCCAGAAGCGCCAGGCAAGGAAGATGGCCGCAACCGTTAGTCCCGAAAGCAGCCCCCACCAAATGCCCTGCACGCCCAAACCTGCATGAAAAGCCAGAAAGTATCCTCCCGGAATTCCTATTACCCAATAGGCGATAAGCGTAATAAGAGTAGGCACTTTTACATCTTCAAGCGCTCGCAGCGTACCTAGTCCCACCACCTGTATTCCGTCGGATAGCTGAAAAAAAGCTGCAATTACGAGCAGGGTGCCGGCTATTTGAATAACTTCTTCATTGTCAATATAGAGGGAAGGAAAGAAATGCTGCCCGGCAATAAAAACAGAGGCGAAGCAAGCATCATGAGCATTACCAGTCCAAAGGAGATAAAGCCTGCCGTGCGCATGCTTGCCAGGTTCCCCTTTCCTAACTGGTTGCCGACCCGCACCGTAGCGGCTGCCGCAAAGCCTGAGGCAATCATATAGCTAATGGAAGCCAGGTTTATAGCAATCTGGTGCGCTGCAAGGGCATTGGCCCCCATCCAGCCAACCATAATGGCTGCACCACTAAAAGCACCTACTTCAAAAACATACTGAAAGCCCATAGGCACCCCCAGGCTCAGTAACTTCCTGAAAATCTTTTTCTTATACCCATCGACCGAGCGCTGATACTGGGCAAAACGCTGGCTTTGATAAAAATAAGCTGCCATGAGGATGGCCATGGCCACTCTTGAAATTAAAGTCGCCCAACCGGCACCAACAAGCCCCATTTCAGGGAAGCCGAACTTTCCGAATATGAAAATATAGTTTAAGCCTACATTCAGCCCGTTTGCCAGTAAGGTAATCACCATCGCCTGGCGGGTATGCCCCAGGCCTTCTATCAGCTGCTTGTAGCCCTGAAAAAACATAAAAGGCAACATAGAAGCCCCTATTACCCACAGGTAGGGGGTTGCCCTGTCCACTACCTCAACGGGCTGGTTCAGCTCATATAAAAACGGGATAACGGCCACCAGCAGCCCAAAGAGCAACAGGCCAAAACCTATGTTAATGACCAGGCTGTGCTTAAGCAAACGGGCAATACGGCTAACATGCCCTTTGCCGTCGGCCGAGGCCACCAGGGGAGTTAGTCCATACGACACTCCTATACCAAACATTAGCGCCAGCACGAAAATACTGTTAGCAAGCGAAACGGAGGCAAGGGGTATGGCCCCTAGCTGGCCGACCATAATGCTGTCGGCCACCCCAACGGAAATATGGCCCAGATGGCTGAACATTACCGGATAGGCAATAATAAACAAGCCGCCGGATATGCTCTTTATAGCCCGGCTCTTTTAACGCTTCTTTTCAATCCAGCCCCTTCAAATAATAAATAATATATTCTGCATCCTGGCGGCTTTTAACAAGCCCGCCACTGAAATACTATCGGTAATTTTCCCTTCCATTACCCACTCCACTGCTTCCTTTAAAGGAAGCTTTTTTATCATTAACTGCTCTGTTTCTTCCGGCTCTGTTTCTCCGGCAGTCAGCTCCTCTGCCAGGTATACCACTCCTTCCTCGTCGGTTACTGAATTTGATGTATGGATTTTCATGATATTCGTCCAGCGTGCTGCGGTGTACCCGGTTTCTTCCTTTAGCTCCCGTTTTGCCGACTCCAGCATATCAACACCTTTAAGGCCTCCGCCCATAGGAATTTCCCAGCTCCACTCATTCGAGTGAATAGCGGTACTGCCCTACCAGCCAGGTATTGCCCCTCCTTATCTACCGGGATTATACCAATGGCAAAATTTTTAAAACTAACCACCCCATAAATGCCCGGGTTGCCGGCGGGATTTATTACCTCATCTTCGCGAACCTTTATCCAGGGATTTTCATATATTTTACGGCTCTCCGTGGTTTTCCATGGATTTTTATTGATATCAATGGATGTTCTTTGCTCATGGCGCGCAAAATTACGATTATTGTATCAGCTTCTTAACAAATTTTTAAATATATCGACTCATTTGTGCTACAGCCACTCCTGCATTACAGCCTGCATTTATATCTCCCGGCCCTGCTGGCCTGGCTCTGTTTCGCCCCTGCTGGGCCAGGGCCTGGGTGCCTATGGTCCTGACCATGGCCGTAGACCTGGACCACCTGCTGGCCACACCTGTTTTCGACCCCGATGGTGCAGCATTGGCTTTCATCCCCTTCATACCTTGCCGGCCATGCTGGAATATATCCACTGTTGCTTTTGTGCCTAATAAGACCATACGAATTTTAGGGCTGGGCCTCTTTTCCACATGGCTACCGATTTTATCGACTGCCTCTGGATGTTTACCGGCTGCCCCGAATGTTGCGAGCAGTCAGGAATAAGCGGGTTGTGTGGGTGGTGGCTAGGTTAGCAATGCCTGCGCAGGGGAACTCCATTCACGCTAACAAGGCTGTCGAGGCGGATTTGAGCCCCATCAGCAAGACACAGGTACTCAACCTTTTCTCTTGAAAAAACATCCTCAATCACCACATGGGAAAGGTGTACGTTCACCTCTCCTTCCCGATAAACCATTGGAACAGGCATTTTAGAAATGGTTAGTTGCTCTAAACGGCTGTAGAAGCTGCAGGAAATGGGCACATACATTTTCATAGGAAGGGAACATGCAGCACGGGCAAAAGAATTCTCTCTGCCGGTATTTATTTTACGAACCAGCTGAAATCCACCTGCACTGATACATCCTTTTATTTTAGCAGGAAAAGCGTCTTCCCAAGTGCAACTTCTTTTCTTTTGAGCCAGCTATCTTTATGCTGATGCAAATTTTTAGTTAAAAAGGCTAAGTCTCTTTTCAATGCTCTTCTTATCTTTAAACCACTATGTTAAAAGCCTTTCATCAGAATAGTGTAGCCGAGGCCGGATGCGACGAAGCAGGACGCGGCTGCCTGGCCGGGCCTGTGGTGGCCGCAGCGGTTATTTTACCCACTGATTTCTACCATCCCCTGCTCAACGACTCCAAGCAACTAAGCAAAAAGGAGCGGGAGGAGCTGCGGCCCATTATTGAAAAAGAAGCGCTTTCCTGGGCGGTAGCCGAATGCAGCCCGCAGGAAATCGATGAAATAAACATCCTCCAGGCCAGCTTTCTGGCTATGCACCGGGCAGTAGATCAATTAGAAACCAAGCCCCGGCTCCTGCTGATTGACGGCAACCGCTTTAAACCCTACCCTTTTGTGCAGCACCTTTGTATTGTAAAAGGCGACAGCAAGTACGCTTCCATTGCCGCGGCCTCCGTGCTTGCCAAAACCTACCGCGACGACACCATGGATCAGCTAGCCCTTGAATATCCCGAATACCTCTGGGAGCGAAATGCAGGTTACCCTACCAAAGCTCACCGTGCAGCCATCGAAAGCATTGGCCCCTGCTGCTGGCACCGGAAGAGCTTCCGTTTATTGAAGGTGGGAGACTTGGGACGTGAGACTTGAGACTTGAGGCTTGGGACGTTGGAAATTAGAAAAAGAGCGGATTTCGTAGTTCTGCTTTTTTCCTACTGTAACAGGGTATTTACTGTCCTGATTCCTGGTTCCTGATTCCAGTCACCCATCTCCCATCTCCAGTCTCACTTCTCATGTCTCACTTCTCACTTCTCATGTCTCATGTCTCACGTCTCATGTCTCATGTCCCAAGTCTCACTTCTCACGTCTCCCGCCCCACTACTATACTTTTTATTGAATAATTGTTAGCTTTGCAGAGCACTAAAAAAAGGCCCATGGAACTTAAAAATACTGCTTTAACACATATTCATGAACAGCTGGGAGCCAAAATGGTCCCTTTTGCAGGCTACCTGATGCCCGTTCGCTACACCTCCGACATTGAAGAGCACAAAACCGTACGCGATGGTGTTGGGGTGTTCGATGTATCGCACATGGGCGAATTTATGGTTACAGGCCCCGAAGCCGAAAGCCTTATTCAGGAAGTTACCAGCAACGACATTAGCAAAGTAGTTGACGGACAGGCGCAGTACAGCTGCCTGCCAAACGACAAAGGGGGCATTGTAGACGACCTGATCGTTTACCGTTTCCATGCCGAAAAGTACATGCTGGTGGTAAATGCTTCTAACATCGAAAAAGACTGGAACTGGATTAAGAAATATGCCGAAGACCGAAGCGGCGTAAACTTGGAAGATATCTCTGACCAGATATCGCTCTTTGCCGTGCAAGGCCCGAAAGCAACCGAAGTATTGCAAAAGCTAACCGATATCGACCTTTCCGGTATTAAGTTTTACCACTTTGCCGAAGGTGCATTTGCCGGGGTAAATGAGGTAATTATTTCCGGTACGGGCTATACCGGCTCCGGAGGCTTTGAACTCTATGTGCCAAATGCCGTAGCCGAGGAGGTGTGGAAAAAAATATTTGAAGCCGGCGCTCCCTATGGAATTAAGCCTATCGGCTTAGGTGCCCGCGATACCCTGCGCCTCGAAATGGGCTTTTGCCTCTACGGAAATGATATCGACGATACTACCTCTCCACTGGAGGCCCGCCTGGGCTGGATTACCAAGCTTAATAAAGACTTTGTGAATGCAGAAAACCTGCGGAAACAAAAAGAAGAAGGCGTAACCCGCCAGTTGAGTGGCTTCCAGATGATTGACAGGGGCATTCCGCGCCAGGGCTATGCCATTGAAGATGCCGAAGGAAACGCTATTGGTCAGGTTACCTCCGGAACCCAGTCGCCTTCGCTGAACCAGGGCATTGGCATGGGCTATATTCAGAAGGAATTTACCGCTCCCGGCACCGAAGTTTACATTGCAGTACGTAACCGCAAACTAAAAGCCGAAGTGGTCAAACTGCCTTTTTATAAAGCGAAGTAATTAACTATTTGCCGGACCTACCAGGTCTGGCTTTTTTTTTAAAGAAACAGTGCCTCTTCTGAAAAAGAAATTTTTCAAAAAGAGAGACTATAAGAAACGATCAGCAAACAAGGTATCCACCCTGGCTTACTATTTTATTTTAATGCCTTGTTTAGCTATCGCTCCTAAGTCTTAGTACTGACTACTTAATACTATCTACTAATGATTTATGAGCAAGAAAATTGATGTGTGTCTGTCGCCGGAGCTGCTCAACCTGTACCAGCTCGATGGCAAGATAGTGGTGGTGGTAGATGTGCTGCGGGCAACCTCCTGCATGATTACTGCCCTGGCCGAAGGTGTTGAGGAGATTCACCCGGTGGCATCGCTGGATGAATGCCGGGATTTAAAAGCAAAAGGCTACCTTACGGCAGCCGAAAGAGGCGGCGAGCAGGTAGAAGGTTTCGATTTGGGCAACTCTCCTCTTAGCTATCTTAACAGGGCTTATGCTGGCAAAAAAGTAGCCGTTACCACCACCAATGGTACGCTGGCCATTACAAAGTCTGCACCTTATGCAAAACAGGTAATTATCGGGGGCTTCCTGAACCTTTCGGCCGTGGCCGGATACCTCCGGAAGCAGCCGGAAAACGTGGTGATTTTATGCGCCGCCTGGAAGGGCAAAGTTAATATGGAAGATACCCTTTTTGCCGGAGCCTTACTAAAAGCGCTGGAGAATGACCATGAACTGGAATGCGATGCTCCACTCGCAGCCAAAACCCTCTACGAATGTGTGGAAGGAAAGCTGCATGCGTTTATGCAGCAATCATCCCATGCCCAGCGACTGGCTAAATTTGGCGTGGCAGAAGACATTAAATTTTGCCTGGAAGCTGATAAGTTCAAAGAAATTCCGGTGCTTAAGGGCGAAGTGCTGGTACCTTTACAACAATAAAGTTCAGGCGAGGGAGCTCTCCTCCCTCGCTCTATAAAATTTATCTGTTAAATGCAAAGGCATAGCTTCCACCTGCTCTTCTTTCTGTTATTTTTGCTTTCCGGCAGCCCTTTTGTTCTAGCCCAACAAATTACCTTTCGCAATCCAGCCGATAGTGCTGTCAACTTTTACCTTAGCTACCTCCCAAATAAAGCCCCAAAGGGCTTACTTCTTCTTTTGCCAGGCTTTGGGGAAACTCCCCACTCGGCTTCTTTCGAAACAAAGCTTCCTTCCATTGCAGTAAAGCAGGGATTAATTTGTGTAATCGCTATTCTCCCACAGGGAAAACACGCCTTTTACATCAATAATTCTTCTCAAATGCAGCTAGACGGCTTAATAAAGGAGCTATTTGAAAATATGCCTTAGCAGGAAAGAAATTTTACCTGGGCGGCTTTTCCCTTGGCGGTTCGGGCGCTGTAAAGTATGCCCAACGGGCCGCTGCAGAAAATTTCATTCCGCAGCCCCATGCTGTTTTTGCCATTGACCCTCCACTCGATTTTGAGCGCTTTTACCAGAGCCTTGAAAAATCAGCTGCCGCCAGTTTTTCAGAAATAGCCGCAGAGGAAGCTGCATATTTTCTAGCACGGATAAGGCAGGAGTTTGGCGGTTCTCCTTCAGAAAATCTACCTTCCTTTCATCTGCTTTCTCCCTTTTCCTCCTCCGATTCTGAGAAAAAGGCATTAAAACCTTTGCTCCAGCAACCTATTCTGCTTATTAGCGAACCTGCCAGAGAGTGGCAAAAAAGAGAAAGAGGCCGCAGTTTTGAAGATTTAAATGCCTATGCCTGTAAGTTATTTATTGCCCAATTACAGGAAATGGGTAATAATGACGCCAAGCTAATCTTCACAAAAGATAAAGGATTCAGAAAGCAGGAAAAAGTCCGCCATCCGCATGCCTGGTCAATTGCCGATGCCGAAGAAACCATCCACTGGCTATTGCAATATTAAGCAGGCCAGGCTACCTACTTCAGCTTCTCATTGTTTTTGTGCCGGTCTTTGTCGCGGATGCTTTTTTTCTCCAGGTTCTTCTCCAGGGCTTTCGTTAGATCTACGCCGGTTTGGTTGGCCAGGCATAGCAACACCCACAGCACATCAGCCATTTCATCGCCAAGGTCGCGGTCTTTATCCGATTCCTTAAAACTTTGCTCCCCGTACTGCCGGGCAATAATGCGGGCAAGCTCCCCTACTTCTTCGGTAAGGATTGCCATGTTGGTTAGTTCGTTAAAGTAACGAACCCCATGGGTTTTAATCCATTCATCAACTACTTTTTGTGCTTCTTCTATGGTCATCTTTTTAGTATTGAGTCGTGAGCGGTTCGCAGCAGCGGTCTTGCGAAGTTAGAGGTTAGAAAACAGAGGTTAGAGTTGCGGCGGCGGACGGTTTAGAAGCTGGATGTTGGGCTATTCCCTGGGGTAGAAACAAGGACAGCTTGTTTATTATTAGAAATAAGGAGAGGGGAAAGAAGATTTTATGCCACCTCCGCCACCCACTCTTTATTTTTTAATTTGGTAAAGCACTAACTGATTTTTACTTTCTTTTTCAGGTAGTCGAAAATAATTTTATCAACGGCTGATACTTTCTCTCTGTCTGCGTAGCTCAGCCATGCTACTTCGTCTATCTCTGAAGAAGCGCGAATCGTACCTTCGTAGCGAGCGGTATAGCATTGCATTTTTACCGCTATTCCTTCGGAATGGCCATGCGCCTGGGCTACAAAGGTTCCTATATACTCAAGGCTTGCGCCATTAAGCTTTACATCCAGCTCTTCCTGAATTTCCCGCAGCAAAGCTTCCGCATCAGATTCCCCTGCTTCACGCTTTCCTCCAGGAAGATAATAAACAGCTTTTCCACGGCTGCGGGTGCTTAATATACATCCATCCTGAATCTCTATCCAGGCCAGCTTATCAATTACCTCCATACTTTCCCCTTCCTGACTGGCTTTTCCATTAACCAAACAGGCACATTAGCACATTCCCTATCCCCTCCTTTTCAATCTTCAAATTACCTATGCGCAAATTCTCCAGTTACTTCCTGTCTTTTGTATCGATAATGATGGTTACAGGTCCATCGTTCAGCAGGCTTACCTTCATGTCGGCCCCAAATTCGCCGGTTTGGATGGGTTTGCCCAGGTCGGTGCCAAGCTGACCAATAAACTGCTCATAAAGCGGGATGGCCACATCGGGTTTGGCGGCTTTTATGTAGCTGGGGCGATTGCCTTTTTTCGTACTTGCATGGAGGGTAAACTGGCTAATCAGGAGCAGGTCTCCGGCTGTATCCACCAGGCTACGGTTCATGACGCCGGCTTCATCTTCAAAAATCCGGAGGTTGATTATCTTTTTACTTAACCACCCTATATCTTCGGCACCATCAGCCTCTTCAATTCCTACCAGCACCAGCAAACCCCTTCCGATGGCTCCTTTTATTTCCCCATTAATTTTTACGGATGCTTTACTTACACGTTGAATAACTGCTATCATAGCCCAAAGCTATCTATTTTAGCCTTTTGTGGAAAGGGTAACCTCAGCAGCCAGCGGCTTTATTTCTTCCGACTCATAAATATGAACGCCTCGTACTTTTTGTTGGGCTGCTTTTAGCATGCCATTAGCCACCGTTCTGGCATGTATTCCTCTGTACTTCCGCAAAGGACCCACCATCAGTGGTTTCAAAAAGCGCATCAGTTTATTAGCAATTCCTTCTCCAAGCCGCTTCTCTTCCCGTTCGCCCAGCAACAAAGAAGGCCTGAATATGCTAATGCTCTTATAGCCTGGCAGCTTACTAATTCCTTCTTCCACCTCTCCTTTTACACGGTTATAAAAGAAGAAGGAGTTGCGATTGGCGCCCATAGCCGACACCAGCAGATACTGCTCTGCCGCATTTTCGAGGGCTTTGTTGGCAAGTTCATAAGGGTATACAAAATCTACCTTTCGGAAGGCTTCTTTTGAGCCTGCTTTTTTCATGGTAGTTCCAAGGCAACAGAAAATATCCTCTGCAGCCGGAAGTTCCTGCTCTGGAAGCTTATCAAAATCAATAATTATCTCTTCCAGCTTAGGGTGCTTCTCTCCCAGGGGCCGGCGGCTTAGTACATACACTTTTTTGTATTCGCTGCTATTCAGGAGCATAGACAGCAGGTGCTTTCCAACTAAGCCGGTAGCGCCGGCAATCAGGGCATTTCGCATGGTATTAAAAAATATTAGTAGCTGTTTTAAAAAACATAAAATAAAGGGCGCCTGGCTGTAGTCTTTTTTACGCCTTGCTTTCTTCCCAGTCGAGGTAGTTTTCCACGTCGCTCTCTATGTTTTTATATACCCATCCCAGGAGCGTAAGATCATCTAAAAGACCTATTCCGGGAATAAAGTCGGGAATGATATCGAGCGGGTTTATAAAATACAATACAGAAGCAATAATCGTCAGGAGGGATTTCCAGGGAAGATGAGGGTAATAACCGCTGGAGAAATCTTTTACCATTCGCACAAATACCGTAACGTAGCGTACGATGTTTTTAAGATTGTTCCGGTTGTCATCAATCTGCTTCAGCTTTTCTTTGGCATTAACAATCAGGCTTTTCAGTTTTCCCGGATTTTTAGCATATTCTTCCGCCTGGTCGCCCGATTCTTCCATCCGTTCTTTTGCACGGCTAAGTAAGTCCTTGTTCTTCAATATCCTCATAATTTTGTTTTGGTTTTATAGGTTTTTAACCTACTGACTACAATTTAGTTTTACAAACTGCCGTAAAAGAGCCTTAAGCTTTAAAAAATATGCCTTATTTCATCCTTTACCTGCTTAATTGCCGGGCCGGTAGGGTTAATATCTTCCTCCACCACGCGCTGCAATATGCGCCTCTTTAACTCTATGCCGCGTGTTTCGGCCGCAATGCCTTCGGCCGACTGATTAATTAACGAAATTACTTCTTCCATTGCCTGTTTTACGCCTTCCCAGCTTTTATCGCTCATGTACATCTGCTGAGCAAGGTTGTGGTTATACTCCTCGCGGATTTCATGCACCAGTACATGCTGCAATTCCCGGGCATCCAGGTCGCCGGCATTTACCCGCCGGAGCAGGTTATTTGGTGTAATCCGCTCAAGATACAGCACCATTCTTTCATAGGCCTGCAGCCTGATGGGCAGGATAATTTCTGTATTTTTATCGCGGCCGGCGACAACCTGTTTCTGCAGTTCCTTATCCAGGAATGACTTAACAATCAGGTATACCGCATAAAGCACCAGGGCGGCAGGCACTACAATTTTGAGCAATTCGAGTAATACTTCCATAAGGTTGTTCAGATAAAAGAGCGTAATTTTACCGGCCAGGCCGGTTTACCGGATATAAATTTGAATTAAATTTAGCGAAAATCCATTATTAGAATAAAATAAGATGTGAGATATTCGCCCTGAGAATGGAGAAAAAGAGACAATAGACATTAGATTTGGAAGAAGTTAAGCATGGAGACAACAAAATCAGGAACCTCCAGCCTCTAAGCAGCAGGCACCAACCTCCCAAACCTCAGGTCTCAGGCGCCAGACTATATAAAATATGTTAGAACCCGTAGCACTATCTGAAAAAGCCGTACAGGAAGTAAAGGCAATAATGGAAAGCAAAAACATACCGGAGGGCTATGGCCTGCGCATAGGTATGAGAGGCGGCGGCTGTGGCGGCATGTCTTTTCTGCTTGGCTTCGACAAGCAAAAAGAAGGGGACCTTGCCTATGAAGTAGAAGGAATTCCTGTATTGGTAGAAAAGCGCCACACCATGTACCTGGTTGGTATGACGGTAGACTTCCACGAAGGGGCCGATGCCCGAGGCTTCATGTTTATTAATCCCCTGAAAAAGGAAGCTGAGTAAGAAGAATTTCTTCGGGTACTCAGCCCTTATTTTCCGCAGAAATGCGGAGGCGCTCGTACTCCTCCCTGGTTTTATGCATGCTTACCCTTGCCCGCTGGCAAACACCGCCAATGGGCGGGTTAAATTTTGAAATGCTTACCGCCACCACCTTTGCTGCGCCAAAACTGCTGAAAACATCCTGAATAATCTGGAAGCTGATGGCTTCGAGGAGGCGTGCCGGCTTGCCCATTACGCGGGCAATGAGTTTGTATAGCTCTTCGTAGTTTACAGTTTCTCCCAGGGCGTCTTTACGGCCCGCCTGCGTCAGGTCTGTTTCCACCTCAACATCTACCGAATATTTGTTGCCAATTTTTTGCTCCTCATCGTAGTAGCCGTGGTAGGCAAAAAACTCCATCCCTTCCAGTGCAATTTTTCCCATAGCTTAAATATCGTCAAAGAAGGATTTTTCTGCGCCGCCTTCTTCTTTCGGCTTTTCGTTTTTACTGTCTACAGACTCAGGCTCTGCCGGTCGGGCCGGTGAGTCCAGGGGCAGGCGGTTCCGTTCTGCCTTCAGTTCTTTTCCGGCTTTTTCTGCACGGTGCACCAGGCCTTCTATGTCATGCCGCTTTATTTTCTTTTCAGCCTGTTCTACCCGCTCCAGGGTGTTGTTGGCTACCACCACCAGGTCGCTCAGCAGGTTTTCGCGATGGCTCTCCAGCATGCGGTAATTCTGTTCCAGCTGGCGTACCCTTTCTTCCATGGCTCCCACAATGCTGTCAGACTTTTCTTCGGCGCTGTCAATAATTTCTTTGGCACGTGAGCGGGCATTATTCAAAATAGTTTCTGCCTTTAATTCCGCCTCTCTTATGTGTAAGTTAGCCTGCTTCTCTGCCTGCTCCACCATATTGGTTCCGGTAGCCTCGGCCGTTTTAAGGGTTTTAAAAAGAGAATTCTCCACTTCGCGAAGCTTATCCACTTCCTTCTCCGATACCTCCAGCTTGTATTTTAGCTCTTTCTGGTCTTCTACCACCCGCTCCCATTCCTGCGAAAGCGAAAGCAAAAAGGCCTCTACTTCTTCCCGATCGTATCCTCTAAACTCCTTCTCAAAGGTTTTCTGGCGTATTTCTAAAGGTGTTATTTTCATATTTTTATTAGTATTGAGTCTTGGGTATTGAGCCTTGATACGTTAGAAGTTAGATGCCGGATGTTAGAATGTCTGCAGTTTATCTCCAGCTCGTCTCCATTGTCCATTGTCTAATATCTGTTGTCCAGTGTCTCTAGTCCTGGCTTCTGGCTCCTGGCTCCTGCTTCTAATTTCCTCTCCCATCTCCTGTCTTTATTCTATGTCCCAGACCGAAACGGTTCTGTCGTCGCTGGCCGAAAGCAGTACGTTATTTTCCAGCCACAGCAGGCGATTCACCGAAGTGCCATGGCCTGCATGTCGTGCCTTGTCCAGCACTTTCAGCAAACGGAAGCTTTCGGCATCCCACAGCTTTACAGATTTATCCATGCTGCAGCTGGCAAAAAAGCGGCCATTAGGGCTGTAAGCAATATGGTTAATGGCATACATATGTGCAACAATGCCTTCTTTTTTCCGGTACCCGGCATTGGTCTGCCAGATATTGAGGCGGGCATCGCGGCTACCGCTCAACAGGTACTCCTTGTCGGGCGAATAGCATAACGTAAAAACAGAGTTTTGGTGTGCCTCTATTACCGACTTAATCCTGTAATTGTTTAAATTAAAAATTTTAATGGTGTTATCGCTAAAGCCTGCAACAATTTCTCTATTTTCCGGATGAATCTGCAGGCTGCGAAGGCTTTTCTCAGAAACTTTCGCCTGGTGCAGTAAGCGCAGGTTTTCCAGCGCCACTACGTTTAAAGAGCCATCGCCCATGCCAATAAAAAGCTTATTTTCGAACACCTCAATGGCAAAAATAGCCGCTTTTCCTAACTGCAGGGAGCCTGCCGCTTTTCTGCTTTTAATATCTACCAGCTGGATGCCGTCGAAGTTCTGACCAATAACCAGGAGCTCCTGCTCCTTTAAAAGCTTTAAGGCATACACCGAGCTGGCCGATTTGGCCAACAGCTTACCTTCCTCAGGCTTTTCTACATTCCACTCCGCAACCAGTCCGTCGGCACCCGAAGAGTAGAACATGCCGGGCAAAAGACCATGTTCCATTGTGTAGATACTATCTTTATGGCCGCTTATGGTATATCGTTTGGTAACCTCAGGTCGTAGCATAGGCAAAATCTGGCGCGCTAAAAGATTGTTTTTCTTTTCCTTTGTAAAAATACAGACTGCTTCGCTCTTTTTTCAGGATATTTGAAGATAATAATCGTTTTGAGTTGGGAGCCTGAATTGGAGAGGAACCTGGCATGCATTTAATTAAAGAAAGGGGCTTTGGAAAAACAGGGGCTCTTCCTTTTTAAGCCGCCTTACCTTCCAGCTTAAAATGAAAGACCGAAGATTAGTGCTTCGCCAAATTAAAAATGAGGGAGAAAAGTTAAAAGGGTTCGCATGAGCGTTAAAATCCTTCTCTGCTCAGCATATTATTTATAGAAATTAAATAGGAAGAACACTAGTACCACATGCCGCTGTTTACAGAAGAAACCATTCATTCCGATGCCTGCTGGGCTCTTTGGCACATAACCGAAAAGGAAGAAAAACTCCTGGCCCAATATTCCTTCTCCGGTTCCGAGCTGGAAGAGCTGCAACAGATAAAAGCACCGGAACGGAGACTGGAGTGGCTTACAAGCCGTATTCTGCTTAAAAAGCTTGCCGCGGGACAGGGCATCGTACAGGCCGAGGTAAAAAAAGACCTCTTCGGAAAGCCATATTTAGCAAAAGGCGCTTATCATGTTTCGCTTTCCCATGCTTACCCTTACGCGGCCGCCATTATTCATAAACAGCAGGTAGGCATCGATATTGAACATAGCCGGGAGCAGCTGCTCCGAATCAGGCATAAATTCCTGCACCCGGAGGAGCTATCCGGCGCCGGGAATGATCTACAAAAACTTGGGATTTACTGGTCGGCAAAAGAGGCTTTGTACAAGCTTTATGGAAGAAAAGGCCTCCTGTTTCAGGAACAGATACGCATTGAGCCATTCGACTGCCAGGAGGCAGGCACCTTGCAGGGCTGGCTGCTAACAAAGTCTGTAAAAGAACAATTTACCTTACATTATCACCACTTTAAGGGCCTGTTGATTTGTTACACCCTTTGAATGTGGCACTTTATTTGATACTTTTAGTTTCTTAAGAAAGAAGTTACTCATGAAAAAAATAATATTGCTCCTGAGCGCGTTTGCAGTCTTCAGCATACATATGTTGCAGGCCCAGACAAAGAAAGTCGAGAATTTCAGCCTGCCGGATGCCGTTAGCGGGCAGCAGGTTTCGCTGGCTGATTTCGCCAACCGGAAAGCGGTTGTTGTGCTGTTTACCAGCAACTTTTGCCCTTATTCTAAATTGTATGAAGAGCGCTTTTCCTCTCTGGTAAAGGCTTATGCCGGGCAGGATGTGGCCTTTATTATGATAAACCCGAACGATCCTGCCGAAAGCAGGGACGACTCCATGGAGGCGATGAAGGAAAAAGCCCAAAGCTGGGGACTTAATATCCCTTACCTGGCCGACAAAAACCAGCAGGTGGCCAGCCAGTTTGGCGCCAGCAAAACGCCCGAGGTGTTCGTGCTTTCCAATAAGCCAAATCGCTTTGCGGTGGCCTATTCCGGCGCAATCGACGACAACCCCCAGGTGGCCCAGGACGTGAGCCAGAAATACCTGAAGCAGGCCATCGATGCTGTACTTAGCAGTAAAATTGTTAATACCCCTAATAAGCGCCCGGTAGGTTGTATGATAAAAGTAAGAAATTAAGCGGGATTGGAAATTTTGAGACGTGAGACGTGAGATTTGAGATTTGAGATTTGAGATGTGGGTCCTGAGACCTTCCTGCCTGGAATAGAAAGAGCTGCCTTTTAGGTGGCTCTTTTTGTTTCGCTGTTCTTTTTTCTTTCTCCCGCTTGCAGCTACAATAACAGTTATCTTCTGTATGAAAAATAAAGGTTTCAATAGAATAGCTGGGTAAGCATAGCAAATACACGCCAGGCACCGAGACTTCTTTAAGATAGAACAAAGCCGGTTAAAATAAGCCACCCCACCGAACCCCGTTTACCAATGGCTCATTGCCCTTATGCGATCATCCCTATCTCACGTCTCCCAACGCTGTTAATCCACCTGAAAGCCTACTCTTTTCTTGTTCTTCCAGCTGCCCTGCCTGAACCAAAGAAGCGCCGCTCCCCCGGCAATGAGGTTCGATACCGGAAAAGCCCACCAGATTCCTTCAAAAGAAAGCGCAGTTTGATTTGAGAGAATAAATGCCAGCGGAAAGCGAACAATCCACAGCGATAATACCGACAGCAGCAAGGAAGCCAGGGTAAAACCTGCGCCATTAAACACACCATTAATTACCTGCTGCAGGCCCAGCAAACCAAAGCTGGGGGCCATTACTTTAATAAACATGGCGCCATTCTGTATTACCTCCTCTTCGCCCGGCACAAAAAAAGCAGTCAGCGGCTCCGCCACCAGAAACATTAGTAAACCAATAGCAGTAAGGCCATAAAAAGCCACTTTGGTACTTAATACCCCTACACTTTTGGCTTTCCCAACCTCTTCTGCCCCTACATACTGGCCCACCAGGGCAGTGGTGGCCGAAGAAAGGCCCAGGGCAGGAATAATTACAAAGCTAAGAATGCGGGCACCAATGCCGTAAGAAGCAATTACCACACTCCCAAAACTGGTTACCAGCACCATGAGCACGGCCATCCCCAGGGCGCGCGTCGACATTTCCATACTGGCCGGTACCCCCAGCTTTACCAGTACCCGGGTAAATTCGAAATCAAACTTAAAGTCTTTCCAGCTTAACTGAATACCATTCCTGCCCCGGTAAATAATAATAAAGCCAATAAGTGCCGATAAGCCCTGCGTAAATACACTGGCCATGGCCGCGCCTGCTACGCCCATGGCCGGCACCGGTCCCCAGCCATAAATAAAAAGCGGGTCCAGGAACAGGTTCAGGATCACTGTCGACAGCACCACATAGGTAGGAGTTACCACATTGCCAATGCCGCGCATAAGCGACTGAAAAACGAAAAACAGGAAAAGAAAAATAAAACCGATAGAAGAGACTTTAAAGTAATCGACCGAGTCGTGCAGAATTTCCCCTTCGGCTCCTACCAGGCGCATCAGGGGCTCGGCAAAGAAAAAACCAACGACTGCCAGGATGCCCGAAAGAAAAAACATGACAAAATAGGTTTGGGCACTGGCATAATTGATCATGCGCTGGTTATTCATGCCTTTATATTGGGCCGCAAGAATAGAACCTGCCAGGGTTAAACCTATGCCCACCGATATTATCAGAAAAAGGAGCGGAAAGCTTAAAGATACTGCGGCCACTGCCCCCGCGCCAATTCGCCCCAGCCAGAAAGTATCAATAAGCTGATAGCCTGTTTGTAAGATGTTGGCCAGCACAATCGGGCCGGAGAGCTTTAATAAAGAAAATAGGGTGTCGTGTTCTTTTATTTTTGAAAGAAATGCCATTCATTTACAGATATAAAAAGAAAAGCCTGATTAGGCCGCAAAAAAGCAGCAAAGGTACAGATTTAATTACGAAACAGCTGCAGCCTTTGTTTGCTTTGTCAGACTTGATTTCATTACAATTTAAAACAACAAACTAACCTCAACTTTTCTGGTTACACACTTAGAGACCAGAAGCACAATTTTATGAACAAGGATATAAAAACCATTCAGGCAGGACAGGGATTAGGCTCCATTAAGTTTGGAATTACAAGAGACGAGCTGAATAAAATCATTGGTGAACCGGATGAGGTGGACACCTTTTCCCATTCGGATGACGAAGATGATGTAACCGAGGCCTGGCATTATGATTTGCTGGAACTATCTGCTTCTTTCGATCAGCTTGAAGACTGGCGACTGGTTACCCTTTCGGTAAGTTCGCCCAAATACCTGTTCGAAGGAAGAAGCCTTATTGGTACAGAGAGAAAAGAGCTTATAGATATTCTGCAAGGCTTAGGCCTTAATGACCTGGAGCTCGAAGACTGGTCTTCTGCAGAAAGCCCTGACCATAAACTGATTGCTTCTGAGGAAGCCGGCATGAACTTTTGGCTGGATGGCGGCACCCTCACCGAAATTCAGTGGACCCCGCTGTATTCTGACGATGACGAATGCCTTATTTTCCCTGAAACGGATGAGGAATAAGCTACCGGGCTTATAAAAATAAACATATAAAACAGAAGAAGCCTGCTCCTGAGAGAGAGCAGGCTTCTTCTGTTTTTACTCCACCTGGATCTCAAAAAGGTTAAACTCTTTCTTTTGAAAGCCTCTTAAGCAAAAAGTATTTTACGTTAGGCGCATCAGTTGGCGGATCATCCACCTCTATCTTTTTTACCAGCAGCTCATAAATATATCCTGCCGAGTATTCGAAGCCTTCTATTTGCTCATAAAAATACTCCCAGTCCTCTGTTCCTATTAAACTCCCCTGTTGTACCAGGTAACATTCCGTTTGCCCTTCATAGCCGGAGCAATTAACTTTTGTGTTTTTTATGCGGAGCACGATTTCAGTAGCCTCCTCTTTTTCGCATGAAAAGGAAGCTACCAGTAAAAGAAATAAACAGAGGTACTTTTTCATTTTGACTTATTTTCTCAAGGACCCTCTTTCCTGCCGAGTGGTTGCCATAATCAAGCTTAAAATTCCGTATAATACTGGCCATCGGCACATAAAGTAAGCGAACATAAACAAAGCCCATTAGCCCATTTATACCAAATCGTATGAAGGTGATTCAATAATACTTTATGGCACGCGTTACCCCGAGCCTCGGTGGCTTCGTAAAACGACGCGCCAGATGCCACTTTTGGACAAGCCTCCTTTTGAAGGTAGTTTAGGTGGTTTGGTATTAACCTTATCTTACTTAGAAAGGAAGCATCTTTCCAGGCAAGAGAATCCTTGTAACCGCTAGTTATAAAGGATTTCTCCTAAGGTTGAAATGACAAAATTATAGTGAAAGTTATTTACCAGACACACCTTATCCTTTATCCTGTAAGAAGCTCAGGTTTCTGCCTGTTAAATTCTGAACGTTCCGGGTGATTTTCTCAATGTCCCAATCCCACCACTTTGTTTCCAGGAGGGTTTTAATTTGCTCGTCCGAAAATCGCTTTTTAATTTCCTGTGCCGGGTTCCCACCTACTATAGAATAGGGTGCTACATCTTTGGTTACTACGGAGTTCGCACCAATTATAGCGCCATCTCCCACTTTTATGCCTGCCATAATAGTGGCTTTGTAACCAATCCATACGCCATTCCCTATAACTGTATCGCCCTTCGTCGGATAACTTTTCCCGTCCATGGCAGCCTGCCAGTCATTCCCAAAAATAGCAAAGGGGTAGGAGGTTACTGCATCCGTTAAATGATTCGCTCCATTCATTATAAAGGTTACTCCAGAGGCTATCATACAAAATTTGCCAATTCTTAGCTTGTCATCTATAAAATTAAAGTGGTACTTTACATTTTTCTCAAAATTGTAAACATCTTCAAAATCATCGTAGTAGGTATAGTCACCAACAATTATATTAGGATTGGTTATAATGTTTTTCAGAAAACAAAGCCTGTTGTAATGCGCTAAAGGAAACTTCCTGTCCTTATCTGGTCCTGCCATATTCTTGTTTTATTTATCTCCGACTTTTAATCTAACAGACTACTCTTTTATGCCTCTTCCACGCCAATCCAGAAGTACTGCCCTGTAGTTCTGTCTTCTACCTGCACATTTAAAAAGCCTGCAAACGCTTTCAATACATTTAGTAGTTCCCTTTTATCACTGCGGGGCATCAGGGCTATGTGGTCATTATTATTATAAAGTAAGGTGCCGGTGTAGTCCGACCAATTCAACTGCCTTGTTTGTGCCCTGGCATTAAAAGTAGCCTCTTGTTCAGCTCTACTGCCAGATTCTCATTTTGTAATGGTCGGACAAAACCTCTTCAACCTCCATTAGCAAATCATACCCATTATCAGCGTTTGCCATTACTATTATTGCCTGTCCTTTATAGGCAAACGCGGTAAAGTTGGCTTTAAAACCTTCGTTTCGGCCACCATGTTGAAACCGCAGGGATTCCCCGCTTCCGATAACCTCCGGCCCCAGGCCCCAATGCTGTGGGTATTCTGCTGGCTTATTCGGGGAGTAGGAAGAAGGTTTTATAGCAAAGTTATCTTTTAGCATCATGGCAACTGTTTCTTTTTTCAAAACTCCACTGGTGTTTTTACCTGAAGCAATATTCTGAATTTCAATACAGTAGCGGGCTAAATCAGTTGGAGTGGTCCACAAACCAGCTGCCGCTTTCTCCGGATAATTGTGCCATTTCCCTTCTACTAGCGCTCCGTCATTATTAAAAGCGGCGCTGGCATTCGCATGATACTCCTTTGGTAAAGGCTGAGCAAATGTGCTGTTGGTCATCCCCAGGGGCTCAAGGATTTCAACTTTCATAAAGTCCTCAAAAGATTTGCCGGAAACCTCTTCCACCACCTTTTGCATTACCGTATATCCGCCTCCTGAATAACTCCAGCGGCTTCCTGGCACGGCTTCTACCACTACTGGTTCGGTGTTTCCCTCTCCACTTAATACTTCGTTTGTTGCCGGTATTTTCTCTTTGCTGTTGTAGCCTCCAAAACCAGCTACTGTTAATCCTGCACTATGGGCCAGAATTGCCCGAAGGGTCACCTTTTTCTCCTTTGTAAACCTATTTTCAGGAATTTTATATCCCTCCAAATAGGTATTCACATCTTTATCTAAGTCCACCCGCTTTTCTTCAGCAAGCTTTAAAATGGCTAAAGCTGCAATAGGTTTACTTACCGAAGCAGCCTGAAAAAGGGTATTTATATCAACATCTCTGTTTGCTTCTATGTCGGCCTTTCCGTATCCCTCAGCCCAAACAATTTTTCCTTCTTTGACCACTGCTAAACTTAAACCCGGAACATTATAATGGTCCATTCGCTCGTATAAATCATAGTCGCCAAATTTCTCAGAAACAGGATTCGACTGAATGAAATGCGCATTATGCAGGTGAGCTAAATTCTTTTTTCCCGTAATTCCGTTGCAGGCCACCACCAGCAGGGGCAGTAGCATACACGCTGAGAGAGTATATTTCATATTCGATTTAAAAGTGGCTCGCTTTTACAATTGTCTCTCTTGCTTCAAGAGCGTTTTTTTCAATATAATCAGGTAGTGGCCGGATTCACAGCCTGTTTTTCCATCTGCACAGTTTCTTGAATAATTTCCCCTATTTTGGAAACCGCCTGTTTTGCTTCCTGCATGAGGGGGAGCAGCGGCCATATGTGTGGCATGCCTTTCCCCTCAATTACCCTTAAGGGAACCGCTGCTTCCTGCATTCTTTGAATGGCTAACTGCTCATCGGGCCGCATGATATCGTTTTCAGCAATAAAAAGATAGCTTGCAGGAAAATTTTTAAAGCTCCCGTACAAGGGAGAAATAATCGGGTCTTTTAAGCTGGTGGTTCCTGCGCACATTAATTTAGCCGACAGGGCTCCGGGCTTACTTAAAATTGGGTCCATCCTATCTAGTTTCTCAATCTCCGGGTTCGTCAGGCTGGCATCGCATACCGGGGAAATGGCAATTAAACCGGCCGGAGGAGTCTGCCCTGCCTGAACCAGCCGCTGCACAAGGGCAATGATTAAGCTCCCTCCCACAGAATCGCCTAGCAGGATTATTTTGGATGGCGGATAGCTCTCCAGCGCTTCGGCATATACCCGGTCGAGGTTGGCGGCAATTTTTTCAATTTTAGCTTCCGGGGCTTTAGGGTAATCTACCAGCCAGGCTTTCGTGCGGCTGCTTTTTACCAGCTGGGTAAGCAAATTCCAGTTCAGCTCGGTAGGCCCGTAAACATATGCGCCTCCAGGGCAATAGAGAATCAGAAAATCAGTAGCCGTAGATTTGGGCCTTATTTCGGTGATAGTAGTCTCCCCGATGGTAAAGGAACGAGCCGTATTCCCTGCCAGCAGCTTTTTGGAGGGCTGGTGCATATCTTCCCTCCTTAAGTGCTGCACATGGATGGGCGTTGTAGAGAAGGCGCTTTTAACCCCTTTCAGCTTAAGAATTAACAATACAAGGTGGTAGCTAATACTTTGCATTCCTGATAGATTAAAAAATGTTTGTTCATTTGCTTTAGCTGGCGTGCTGCCGAAAAAAGGCCACCAGCTCGTCGTTTATTTTTAAGTCGGTTCCATGGCCAATATTGGGATAGGTACGGAAGTCGGCCTGAATATTACTTTTCCGATAAACCTCCTGAACAAATTCCCAACGCTGCGGAATGAGCTGCTGCCCCATAAAGCGGTAAACAATTTCTCTTTCTTCGCTGCTGTAGGCATCGTCGAAAGCCACTGCATCGTTATCGTCCAGGGCCCCCTTAAACAGCATTTTAGGTAAAACACTATACGCCTGAAGGTTTAGCTGTTCGCCGCTTACCTCTTCAATGTCGGCAATGCCCAATGGGTAATTAAGCGCCTGCCCCTCCAGTTCAGCAACGGGCAAAATTGGAAGCGTTATCTTTGAGGTAGTTCAGGAACTGGGCATGCAGGCGGCGCCAGGCGCTACGGAATAAGGGTAAAAGGGAACCGGAAAGAAATGGTGTTTTCTTCAGGGGAGAACAGCCTGAGAGAAATGAGCGCGCGCTTGTCCCTTGTTCTTCAATGCATTATCACCACCTCCTTCGCCCATAAATTTGAAGTGCAACTTTTAAAGCTGCGGGCATAGCTTTCCACTCATGCACTTTCCGGAAGGGCATTTTAAACAGGCAAGCCTGAAAAACCATTCTTGCAGGCGTACTTCTTTTTTGTTTTAAGCCTATCAGGCCTTTTTGCTCTTTCCCCGCAATTGCTGAATAACTTGGGTAAGCAGGACACCTGCCAAAGCCCCGGCTCCAAAAATGGATAAAAACTCCACAGCTCGAACACTTCCGTTCTCAATTACCATAAAGTAGCTCATTAAAGAAATGAGTAGAAGGATTGCGGTGCTAAGAATAACTTTGTTTTTCATTGTATTATCGCCAAATGGTTTATAAAAAAGAATCAAATGAAGCTACAGCTATAAATTCTCGCCTGCTAAATCGAATGCCTGTATTCTCAACAACTACTAATATATCCAGATTCAAATGCAGGAGGCAGAAGCTATTCCCCGGAACAGCGTTTAAACCTTTCATACCAATGGACTCCAACCCAGGTATAGAATATACAAAATATTCATCAATTAACGCAAAATTAAAATTTGTATCTTATAATTTATGAAATAATTTTTATGAATTACAGGAGTGGCACTGGGTTAAATTAGCCGGTAATTGGCTTAAGTCAAAAAAAGGAAGCTGTTGGCCGCCATTAAAGGGCAGCCTGTGCGTACAAGCTGAAGAAGTGGCTAAGCTTCTCCTAAAACAGATAGAGAACAGCGGCTGAGGCAAGGGCAACATCCCGGATTCGCTGCTCTTTTAAATACTATTTTTATTTATCAGGTGGAGACTGATAAAAACAAGCATGAAAAGTAAGGTGCTAATCAAGGAGTCGTGCAACAGCTACTTGGGCCAGGTGCTGTATATCATTCTTATTTTACCAGTTGTCGATTCCAGCAGGTTGATCAGCCGTGCCGCTGAAAGCAAGCGCCCTTGTTTATTATTTCAGCGCCTGCCTGAGCTGAATGATCCATATTTTAAAGAGCAATCATGTATTCAGCTTTTGCCCTGCTATAGCTCATAACAAGCTCTGCAGTAACAAGCTGTAACAGCAACATTTCAACTGATTACAACCATTATGCTCGCAATCAACTGTAGTCCGGCTAACCGGTGTCCATCTGCGTCCAATCTTACCTGGTATAATTGTATTCATTATCTTCCGAAGACCAAAGAACGATCCCACGATCCAAATTCCGACTTCTGAAGTTGAATTAAACTGAGGAAAAAAGCTAAGCAGCCTTTAACAAAACAATCACCCAAAGAAACACCATATCAGTATATTAAAAGCTGAAAAAACTCTCCTTACTGGGTGGATATCTTTCCGGATACCAAATGCTTACAGAAAGGGTCCTTGGGATTTCCTTATTGCTCCAGTCAAAGATTCTGCGATATTTGCGGGTACTATCTGCGTTTAAATCATGCTGAAAGCCAACTTTATGGGTGCCGTTTTTTAACTATTTACAAGTTTTACTATCTGTGCAATGGCTTTCTTCGCTTCCTTTAAGTAGGTTACTACCATCCACACATGGAACATGCCGGGGTATTCGAAATAGTTATTAGGTATGCCTTGCTTGTCCAGCATGCTTTTGAGCTTTCGGGCATCTGCAATAAACACATCTTTGCCCCCAATAAAAATGCTTATTTTTCCCAGGCCCTGCATGGGGCCATAAATGGGGCTGAGCAGGGGGTCTTTGGCATCCAGTTCTCCTGCCCATAGCTTACCGGCTCCGCGCAATGCTTCTATATCTAACCAGGGATCCTTCTTTTCGGCTTCCACTGCATCCGGATTGCTCATCGTGATATCGAGCCAGGGCGAAAGCAGGATGATTTGTCCGGGTTGGGGCTGCCCTTCGTCCCGGAGTTTCTGTGCAAGCCCCAGTGCAAAGCCAGCACCGGCGCTGTCGCCCATAAAAATAATTTTTTCTGCAGGCACCTTAACAAGGAGGTCTTTATACACCTCCTCCACCATTGTAAAGGAAGCCTTTGCCGTTACAGCCGGTGCTAAAGGATAGTCAGGAACAACAAAACCGGCCCCTGTTTGCCTGATGAGCTGCCCGATGAGCGCCCAGTGTTCTCTTTCTATATTATTGACATACCCTCCACCATGAATATAAAGAATGTATTTGCCCGATTTACCTGCCTTCGGCGAAAGTGTAAAAACATTTCGGCCATGAACCTGGCTGCTGTCTATATCATTGTAGTTAGAAAAGCTATGCGGGATAAGGGAAGGCCAGCTTTTAAAAGTCTTATTCCTGACGTTGTTGATAAAGTTCTTTTTAAAACCCTTTAGCTTAATATATCCTGTGGCCATAAAGCCTTTAAAGCTCGTGCGGTCTGAATGGATGTAATGGATAGAGTCGTTCATTATTTACGTCTTAATATTTTTAATGAAGATGGTTGGCGGCAGCTTTGCCTGTTTCTCCGGGTTATTTTTTTCTTATTATGTTTACTGCTGATAAACGTTATTTACTACTTCTCAAATACTGCAATTGCCCTTACAGGAGAACCTGTTCCTCCGCTAATTCTTAGCGGAAGTCCGATAAAGCGAAATCTTCCACGACCAACCAGCAAGTGTAAATTAATCAGATTCTCGTAATGGGTAAAGCCATGTTCTCCGCAAACCTTATGAACCTCTTTATTACTAATCCCCGAAAGGCCGGGGGCCATGGTTTCCACCCCAAAAGCCGCTATCCCTTTGTTTCCCAGCCAGCGCGCCGCATCCGCACTTAGTTCGGGGCCATTCCCCCAGTTTTCTCCACCAAAAGCCTTCCTAGAATGGTCTGTATAAAGCAAAACGGTATCACCCTCTTTTATTTCAAGCCCCTCTTTATCACAGGCCGCTGCCATCTCCGATGGCTCAATCAATTCCCTGAACCCTTTATGAGAAAAGTTTAAACAAATACCTTCGGTAAAGAACATGGAAAGAGGCATGGTATCAATGGATTGACCTCTGTTTTGGCGGCTCATATGTTTCAGCGCATTCACATGGGTTCCGGTATGCTCACCATATTCCAGCTTGTTTACACAGGGAGAAACTGTAGGCGCATCAGGAATATTTTCCCCCTCCTCATGTGAGCTATGCATGCTAATTTTCACTTCCGGAAGCAGCCGATGTACCGGCATGCCAGTAAACATTTCCTGACTCAAATCAATTATTGCATGCATTTGTTAACGCTCTCTTATGTTGTTTTGGGCAATGGCAGCCGGGCAGATAAAGGCTAGTGGATAAATTAGTCCCGCCGCTGCCGTTAGTCAATTATGTAGTAGTAAGTAGATTGTTTTTAAAAGTCATAATTTTGTGAAATAAACAAATAATCCTACTAACATAAGGCTTTTGTCCACTAAATCAAAAAGCCTTTCCCATTGAACGGTGAATCTATAAATGGAAGCTGGCCGAGGCCAGCTAAAAGCAGCATCCATTTCAAACCTTATTTCCTTACTGCCATGGCTCCTTCACAATCTCCATTTCAACCTCTACTTTGAGGTCACTAAAGTTAGAGGTGGTAGAAACAAGTATCGTATTTTCTTTCACTTCTAAAATTTCTACGCGCAGCACGCCTCCTTCGGGGCCTTTCAGTTGTTCAGGCCCTTTAATCAATTCTTTATTTCTTAATTCGTAGGTACCTTCATCCACCCACACTACCTCAAACTTTGCCTCGTATCCATGCTGCGGGTTACGTTCTACCTGGTGCTTTGCTGTGCGGCTGATATAGGTGGTTCCTGAAATTTCAGCAGTTAGTTCAAAATTCCCAATTTGGACCTGCTTACAATTATCGGCTTTTTGTGCTTTTCCTTGGCAAGCAAACAGGAGCAATGCGCCACAAATGAGTAACCTTTTTTTCATTATTCTTTTGACTGTTTCTATCAGATTTAGAAATAAAATCAAATGCTTAATGGGGCAGCCATTAAAGAACCGGCAGAACAGCCTCACACGCCAGCAAACAGGAGCAGCACGTCAGCTCCTGTTTTTCCGCATTATCTTTATACTCCTTTCTGGCGCTTATTTTTCCTCCTGTACCTGCACAATCATCTCTACCTCACAGGCGATGTTAAAGGGCAGCGAACCTACGCCTACGGCAGAACGGGCATGCTTTCCGCGTTCTCCAAACACTTCTATCAGCAGGTCTGAGTAGCCGTTAATCACCTTCGGATGCTCGGTAAAAGAAGGGTCGGCATTGACCATTCCCAATACCTTCACCACTTTTACCACCCTGTTCAGGTCGCCAAGCTGTTCTTTTAACACCGCTAAATGATTGATGGCCGTACGCCTTGCCGCCTGGTAGCCTTCCTCTGCACTTAGTTCTGCCCCCACTTTCCCTGTTATCCTGTCGCCATTGGCCGTAGTAGGGCCCGTACCGGATAAATACAGCATATTGCCGACCTGTGTAGCCCGCTCGATGGGAATTCCTGGCGGTAATGGAGAAATCTGCAGTTCAATGCCCAGTGCTGCCAACCGCTGCTCCACATCATAATCATACAGGTTGGCAACTACTGGTGTTGCGCTCTGTTGAGATCTGCAACCAAATAAGAGGAGCAGGATTAAGGGAAGTAGTTGTTTCATGGGCCAGGGTTAGTAAAAGGTACAACTTATTTTTTGCCTCCACCACTGCCGGTTTCAGGAAACGAAGTGCTAATTGTGTTAATCAAAAAAGCAGGCATTTTTCAGGAGCTTTGCCCTTTACAGCTTCACCTGGCACCGGATTGGAGCCGCTAAATTCTTACACCAAATTTCAATAGTATTCCGGAATTAATGTCCCCGTTAAAATACGACTGGCTGAACAGTTTAAATCCTACAAGAAATTTGTTAGTGAAGGAATAAGTATCTTCCAGAATAATGTTATATCCATAGGAGTTTCTTTCATCAAAACCATATTCTGCCTCAATCAAATCTCCCGATGCATCATGCCTTGAGGAAAGTAAACGAGCATCAGATACATTATAAAAAGAAACACCTGTACCAACTCTAGAATCATTTCTTCTGGTGTTTTTAAAGGGGGAAATAAACAGATTAAGATTTCCCTGCAGGTAAGAGGCTGTTTCAAACACGCCCCAAATTACTTCTACCATAGCCCACAGATAAACCAGTGGTAAAATATGGACTTATCCTGTAGTTTAACTCATTTTCGAGCATAGTGGTAAGCATGTCTCCGGAGCCAAGCAGGGAGGTGCCTGCTCCAAACCTTATATCAAAGGGGGTACTTTCTTCCTGAGCAAACAACTGGATGCTGGAGAGAAAGAGGACCAGGGAAAAACAAATTCTCATAGCCGGAACTTTAGGGTAAATGGACATTTTACTTTTTTAACTCGATTGCCTTAAAGCAGCAAAATATATAATTTATTCCACTTCTGAACTAACATTACTCATTTGTTTTTTTTTGATTTCACCTT
>CAWIFH010000009.1:0-165516 GCA_963835365.1 uncultured Cytophagales bacterium | reverse complement strand
TGAAGTGCTCTACCAGCTGAGCTACGTCGGCGGGGCGCCCCCGTGGGGGCGCCCCTAGTGTAGCGGCGGCTTCCGGCCGGGAACCTAGGACGGACGCGTTCCGAGCGTCACCTGGACGGTGTGCTCCGAGCCGCCGCGCGAGTACGTGACCGAGGCGCTTTCGCCGGGTTTCATGGCGCCGATCACGCTCTGGAGCTCCTCCGACGTGGAGACGGGCTTCCCGTCGACCGCGGTGATGACGTCGCCGCCGGTCGGGAACTCCTGCCCGCCCACAGCGGTGGTGGCGTCGGCAGCCTTGAGGCCGGCGTCCGCGGCCGGGCCGCCGGAGGTCACCTGCGTCACCTCCACGCCGGCCGGCAGGCCGAGCTGGGAGGACAGGGCGTCGGTGATCGTGGCGATGCCGACGCCGAGGTAGGCGTGCTCGACCTTGCCGGTGGCGAGGAGCTGCGAGACGACCGACTTGACCGCGTTGGACGGAACGGCGAAGCCGATGCCGTCGTTTCCGCCCGAGTCGCTCTCGATCTGCGAGTTGATGCCGATCACCTGCGCCTCGAGGTCGAGGAGCGGGCCGCCCGAGTTGCCGTGGTTGATCGCGGCGTCGGTCTGGATCGCATAAAATCCAGTGTGCTTAAGCGGTTAAACATGTTCTTGTCCAGGTTTCTGGCCTCAGCAAAACTTACCTCAGCAATGGAAGCTTTCTGGCGAAAGCCAGCCTGATGCAGCAGGCGGGTAATTTTCTTATTTTGTCGGTCTTCCCATTCATGGTCAGCCAATAGGGCCAGATATTCATCCGGACTCAGCTCGTTGAGCCGATTATTTTTCACATGCTGAAGGTGCAGTTCTGCCATGGCAGAAAGACGCATCCCCTTTAGTTTTTCTACTGTTTGATTGTTGTTCATCTGTTTATGTTTAGTGATTATTTAAAAGCCTGAGCCCCGCGAATATTAGCGTGGGCAGGAATGTGAGACTTATTTGCATGCTCTTTTTGAGTCTCTAAAGAGTCGCTGTCAAGCCTGTTTTCCAGGATGTTCTTAATGCGCATGTAGGATATTGCCTGTCCGTAAACAGCACGCCTGCAGGCATTATTGAGCCTCTCTGAGCCATAGAGGCGGTGAAGCTGAATAATACCCATTGCCTTTTTGTAGGCGGTTTCCGGGTAATCACAATGAACAAACAAGGCTTTTACACAGGCCTCTACATCAGGACCATGCTTAGCTGCCTTTTTCTGGAAGTATTCCGGACTCCAGTCCGAATAATCCTTATGGGTACTGCTTAAATGAGATTTATTGGTGTTATACAGACCGATTGAAGAATTACGGGAGTGCATGGCAATCCGCTCATGGTAATGGTAGACTTCAACAGTGGACCCAGTATAGTGGATAAGGGTGGATTTGCCAATGTAGCGGTAAGGCACACTGTAATAGCTTTTGTCCGGTGAGAAGTAAACATAGCCTATTTTCTGCACCTTCGCTCTTACGTAGTCCTTCAACTGATATTTTCCGGAAGGGAGCGGTTTTAAATACTGCCGCTCTACGGACTGGAAAAGCTCTTTTCTGCTGGCTGCTTTTCGCTGGAAAAGCAGGTCGTTATACGTGCCGAGTAGTTTGCGTATCTCTTTATTGAGGTCCTGCAAAGAGAAAAAGGTCATTTCCCGGATGGGGTAATATATACGCTGGTAGCTTAGCTGTACTGCATTCTCCACAAGTGCTTTGTCCTGTGGGGAATAGCTTCTGGTGGGGTTGATTACACAGTTGTAATGATGAGCTAATTCCTTAAACGAGCGGTTAATGTCCGGCTCATATTTACTGGCCCGGGTGACGGCTGACTTTAAATTATCCGAGACAATAGCTTTGGGTACTCCTCCGTAAAAGGCCAGTGCATTATTCATGCAGGTAACCAGGTCTTCCCGCTTTTGGCTCATGCAAGCTTCCACGTAGGTATACTGGCTGTTAGGAAGGATGGCCACAAAAACCTCAACAGCTATCTGCTCTCCTGTTTCTTTATCAGTAATATGCAGCTTTGAACCGGCAAAGTCAATGAAAAGCTCCTTCCCGGGCTCATGCTCTAGCTTCATAGAACCCTTTGCCGTAGCATATTTACGGTTGTAATGTTCCATGAACTGGGTATAGCTGTAGGGCTTTTTTGCCTGCTGGCGGTATTCGTTGTAGTGGTAGAGAAAAGTGAAACCAGGATGGTTACGGGCCTGGTTAACCTTCTCAAAATACACCATCAGTTCATTAAAGCGGTCATTAACGATGGTAGTATAGGAGGGAAACAGCTCTTTTAAAGCGGGCTGTTCAAATCGTAGCAGTTCTTTTGGTTCATAATCAGAAGCCTGAATGAGCTTCATGTAGGAATTAACTGTATTGCGGGAAATTCCAAGGGTAGCGCCGATGGCACGGTTGCTAAATCCATCCAGATGTAGGGTGATTATTTGTTTTATGTCCATAGGATCAAGTGTATTTGCCATATCGCTTTTTATTTTACGATATAGCCTGTTTTGCTTGATCTTTCAAAGTGACACGCGGTGCCTGGCACAAATCGAACCGGAATCAGGAAATCTTGTCTTTCCTTTTTGGCACAGTTTGAACCGGAATTACTGGCACTAACAAACCGAAATCATTGGCACAAATCGAACCGAATTAGCCAGTACATAAAGATACAATTGATTGGGTACGATACGTTCAAGGCGTAAGTGTTATTACGTGATATCATTACGTCAAACCAAAATAAATACAAACCAAAGCAATGGTGTCGAAAAAACCGTGCACAGCAATAATAAACCACAAGTCGTATTTGCGCATGTAGAATATCATGGCTAAAAGCGCTCCCACAAAACCTGCAACAAGTTGCCCTGTAATTCCTTGATAACCATGCATAAATCCAAAAAAACAAGCAAGTAGTATAATATTGATTACAATACTGACTTTGCTTTCTCCAAAGAACTTCACAAGTTGTCGCATAAAAAAACCGCGAAAGATAATTTCTTCTCCAAATCCTGCAGTAGCCCACACTACTAATAAAGCAATTAAACAGGCTAGGAGATTTCCTTCTAGTTGATTAAAGCTTGAATAATCTATAGGAACTCCTGTTAGTTTTGTCATTCCAGGAACCACAACAAAGGCATAAAAAACAAAGAGTCCTAGTGCAACTAATGGAGCAAGCACAAAGATGTTTTTTAAAGTAAATTTTTCACGTTTAAATCCAAGTGCTGAAAATGGTTTTCCTTTATATTCTATAAAATTAGCTATAATGATAAACATAGAAATAACGACATTTTCTATGATACCTATACGGATTGGTCCAAACCATATAAAACAAATGGTTGCAACAGTGCTTAATGGAATTAATGTTTGTCGTAAAGTGAATTTGTACATTGGTTTTTGATTTTCGTTCTGAAACAAAAGTGAATCAAAAACCTTCTTATTTTGCATTTTTAGAGTGTTTAGGTACGAAAGCGCTTTTTTTAGGTACATAGATTTAAGCGCAAAATCGACTGGTACGAAAGCCCCGGTTTCAGGTACAAAAAACTATGCAGACAGAAGTTCCTTATTGAAAGTTTTGGAAACAGGAAGCTCCATTTCAGTAAGGTAAATAGTGTTTGAGTCTTTCCAGGTCTTGAAATGAGAGGGGTTGATAAGGTGTGAACGGTGTACTTGAACAAGGAAATCAAATTCCCCTTTCAGGTTCTTTAACGAGGTTCGAATGAGTTTAGAATGAAGCCTATTATTTTGGGTATAAAATATCTCAACGTAGTTCTGGGCATTGGACACACAGATCAATTCTGACTTCTTTATTTTCAAGATATCTAGTTTGTTATCTCCCTTCATAGTCAGGATATCTTCCTTGGCAGGGATTAGTTTGATTAGGTAGCTTCTGGCAATCACTAGAGCAGTAAAGTTTACAATTGCCGCTTTCATCATGATTTCAGTGTTCCATTGGAGAAAATTATAGCCCCCACTGATGAGTGGACTCTTGTACAGTGCAAATGTACCTGTCGTATGAAGGATGTAAAAAAATAAGAGGGTGCTGACTTCAAAGCCAAATGACCACTTCTGCAGTTTATCATAGATTGCCTTTTGGATCACAGCTATGAGCGCATATCCTAAGAAAGCGATCAAGTTGAATCCAATGCTGGATTCTGATCCAAAAAAGGAATCCTGTTGTATAATCAGTAAAAGGCCTCACAAAAAACATGAAAAGAAAACCCCATAGGGCGAAGAGTAAGCCCACAAGTAAGTGGTATCTGATGGATGGATTCAATTTATTCATTTCAGCTACTCATCATTTACAAATTTTACTGCGTCAAGCTAATTTAGTGTAGAAAACAGCTCGAAAAGATTAGATGATTCCTTTTAGTTGTAGTGTTCAGTTAATTTTCTTTCGATCAGAGGTCAGTTTCTCCGTTGTTGCGTAGAGTAGGCCCTGATAGTCTACAGGTAAATTTTATCAAAAGATAATAAAAATCGGTAAACTACCAGTGACCCCTTCATCAAACCGTACGTGAAGTTTTCCTTCATACGGCTTACCGATAGAGTTCTTCATTGAGCTTTCGCAAGTGATTTCAGACGCGCATACTTTGTCAAGTCCAGCAGGTTCTTGTATCTCACAAGCGTACTGTAGGGTCGCTGGCGGAGCGACTTGTGCGCCTTCCTTCCTTTGCTCTTCAACCATTTGTAAAGCTTATAATCCAGATGCGGAATCATCACCCTGATGGTCTCCCATATATGGGTCACCTTGCTGATGGAAAAGTAATTCAACCATCCAATAAGCACTTCATTTAGCTTGTAAATCATAGGTTCTATTTGCCAATGCCTCCGCTTTGCCATTAGCTCACGGATGTTGGAGAATAGCTTTTTCCTTGATTTTAAGCTGGGCCGAATGTTCAGGTAGTACTTCCTGCTCCAGGAGAACATGGAACGTATCCTGCGGAACTCAAAGCCCAGGAAATGCAGGTTACTTTTATTGGCGTGGAGAATTTTAGTCTTCTCCTTATTCAGCCTTAGCCCCATTCGACTCATGAGTGAATCGATATACCTTCGGATTTCTCCGCTGTACCTTTGAGTACCCATCAGTACAAAATCATCAGCATAGCGTACTATACGAATGTTTGCTTTAGCAAATTTCCCTTTTGGATTGTTTACAATCCGGTCGAAGGCATGCAGGTAAATATTGGCTAACAGGGGCGAGATTACTCCACCCTGAGGTGTGCCCTCTGCGGATTCCAGTAGCTCTCCATTCTTTAATTGAATTGGAGAAGTGAGCCACTGGCCAATAAGGTCGAGGATTCCCTTGTCGCTGATACGCTCTTTAAGCAGGATGAAAAGCTTATTATGCGGTATGGTGTCGAAATACTTAGACAGGTCCGCATCATAGATGAATTTATGTCCATCGTATAAGTTTTTCTTTATCTGTTTAATGGCATCCTGTGCTCCCCTTCTGGGTCGGAATCCATAGGAGGTGGGGATGAAGTCCGCTTCCCATAATGGCTCTATGACCATCTTTACTGCCATCTGGACGATACGGTCCTTGATGGTGGGGATACCTAATAGACGGAATTCTCCTTTCTTTTCCTTCGGAATTTCAACTCGCTTTACCGGAGAGCTGCGATAGGTCTTGCTGCGTAGCGCTGCTTGTAGCTCTGTCAGGTATTGATGCAGTCCCTGCTTTTCAATATCTGCAAAACCTACTTTGTCTACGCCTCTTCCTGTTGAGTAGCTTTGTTTTACTCTGCGCCAGGATTCTATCAACACATAGTCCAGACATATCTTGTCCTTCAGGCTATATGCTTTAAAATCCTTCTCTTGCTTGGCTCTAATGTATAGCTTCCTTTGAAACGCACGGACACGCTCATCACAGTGTGATGGACTTACTAATAGATGCTCATCAATATAGGTCGTCCTGCATTTCATATAAGCTTCTCTAAAGTAGGGCTCCTTCCCTATAAGCAAAGTTTTGTTGTCTTTGCATTCAACGGTACTATGAGCCCATCCGACTCCTGCAAGCCCCCTCTTCCATTTCGCTATACTTATAGGAAAAGGTTTTCGGTAGCCAGCCTCCGGACTTACAGACCTCCCACGTTTAATGATAATCCATCTATAATCACGCAATCCCTATGACTCCGGCAGTTTACTGAAATTCATATGACTGTTTATCCTTTCAGTATATCAGGGTTCAGGACCGTCGACACCCTCCCCAAATCTGCGGATTTCAATCTCGAAGCTACTACGGGTTCACGCTTTCGCGTTACAGCTTGATTATTTGAAAGAACAAAGCTTCAACTGCACCTTCACAGATACAGCTGTTTGTTTTTCTTCAGGGTGAACAGACAATTGCCCTGGTAGGATTCGCACCTACTGGATTAGCACCACCTCGTGGCACACCAACGGTTTTAAAATAGCAGCGGCTGAATAAAGAGCCAGCTTACTATCAGCCGGAGGTTAAGATAATAAATGGCAGTGAACTTTGCTACTCCAGGAAACCAGCCGTTGCTATTTTTTAGGGTTGGTGCAAGGCTTTATTTGTATTAAACACCTTTATAAATCCAAAGTATCTCTGACTACTAATTCAATTTCAAATGGATATCGATATGATTCAATACTATCTTTACTTACAACAATATATTCCTCAATGATTCCACGAACTTGTTTTTCTCCTAGGGTCTCTGGCAATAAATTTATAGAGGCTAATGAATCAGTATCCTCAAAGTATTGTGGCTCTACACCAGTTGGAAGATTGAATTCTTCATCATATTCACCAATATAAACTCTAAAATTTGGTAGAATTAATCTACTTCGTGTAACTGTCAAGTTTGTTGTTTCTCCCAATTTAATGATACTAGGTTCCAAACTAACAATCCAATTCTTTTTTCGACAATCATAAGTCACACATTCTGATGATGTGTTGGAACATCTACAGCATGTAATTACCAATAACACGATAAATATGGATTTATGAATCTTATTTATTAGGAACATTTTGTTCAGTAGTGTCAGAGATTATATATCCGCATTCGCATTTCAGCTTGTCCATTTTTTTGCTTTGCACCAACTTGTTTAAAATAACACCCGATCCGCAGCCTTCCCTCGCCGGAAACACTTTTTTGGGCATGTTTTAACTTTAACCTCCTCAATTCGTGCCTCCTATCGCTCAACCAACCAGCTTTAAGCGGCTCTTTCTTTTGTTCCCTCCCCTTTAGGCTCTCTTTTCCACCAGGGTTTCTGCCGAAGCAGATGGCTTTGCTCTTATTTTATCGAAGCGAACCAGTAGCACCGGAAATATAATCAGGTGGCTGTAGAGCGATGCCAGAATGGCCAGGGCAGTCAGCAAACCAAAGAGCATAACTGTTTTGAGCGAAGCAAAAACCATGAGCACGTAGCCAAAGAAAAGAATCAGGCTGGTAAGTACAATCGCCGGCCCAACATGGGTAACCGTCAAGCCCCTGGCTTCGCGCGGACTGTACCCCCGGAGCCGGTAGCGCTGGTAGCCATAAATGAAATGAATGGTATCGTCGATACTAAAACTCAACACGATGGCCGCTATACTGGCTGTAGCAATATCTAAATGAATATTAAACCAGCCCATAGTGCCCAGCATAAGCAATATAGGAAAGAAGTTGGGAACTACGGACAATATGGCGAGACGCAAGTTCCGGATAAAAGCCCACACCAGCAGGAATATAAGCACGAGTGCTAGCAGCAGACTGCTTACCTGCGAACGGGTAGCATAATTAACAATACCGGCGTACATTGGCTGGTAGCCGGCTGGCTTTACAGCAGCCACCTTGCCTAAAGTAGCTTCGGAAACTTTTAACAAATCTGCCATTTTTTCATTTAGGCGGGCTGCCGACATCATCTTACCCGAAATGGTAATCCGGCCGCTGCCGGTAGAATCGTGAATATACTGGTGAAACAGGCGGGGATGCAGCGTTCGCAACTGCTTATCTACCTGCAACAACCCTCCTTTATACTGAAGCATCTTTTTCCAACGCTCTCCGTACAAAGTCATTAAACCGGCTTTATAGAGCGACGAAAAACCAAATACCCCGCCAACATCTTCGAGCCTTTGAACGGAGTCGGTAAAGGCCAGTGCTGCCTGCATTACTTCCGGGGAGTACAGGGTTTTACCGGAATCCGGCTCTACAATTAACTCCAGCGGCATATAAGGCCCCCAGTTTTCTTCAATCACCTCATGGTCGGTAACTACGGTATGGTCATCGGGCAAATAGCCAAGAGTATCGGTATCGGTTGTTACTTTGCTGATGCCTACAATCCCTAACAGGCAAAAAAGCAGCGATACCCCTGCAAAAAAAAGTCTTCTTTGCGAAACATAGCCTAAAAAGCCGGCAAGAATGTGGCGGGTTTTCTCTGTTATTTTCACCGAAGGCCTTGAAACCGGGAGAAAAACAAGGCCAAAAACATAGGTAAACACCAGGCTCAGGAACACCCCTAAAGCCGAAAACGCACCAAAGGTTTTTAGTATGGCCATGGGGCTGGTCAGGAGCGCCATAAAACCTGCAACAGTCGTTAGGGTCGTAAATAAACAAGGCTTAAATACCTTTGCCAGTGCATGAAGCGCCAGATCTTTTGGCCCCATTTCTTTGCAGGAAGCATGGAGGTTGTTCCGCTCATTGATCACGTGCACGACATCGAGGATTCCTAAAAGAATAATGATGGTAGGAATAACCGTGGTCATTATATTCAGGCGAAAGCCCAGGCTCCCGTACAGCCCAAGCGTTAGGTAGGTCGACAGGCCAATGGTTGCCAGCGCATACAACAGGTCCCAGCCATCGCGGTAGAGGTAGAGCATCAGCAAAAACATGACTCCATACCCCAGGCCCAGGAAAATAGCAAAATCCTTCTTGGAGAGGCTGTTAAGCCCTGCATAGATGATGCCTACTCCTCCAAAAAAGGTTTTATCGTCAGGTAACTGCTCCAATACCCGGCATTTTACCATTTCCAGTATTTCTCCCCGCCGGCTATCGAAGTCGGGCATATTTTTAAGCACCACTAAAATGCGGGCGCCGGTAAAATCAGGGGTAAACAATTGCTTATGCAGGTATGGATTAGCCTCCAGGCTTTTCTGCACACTGGCCGGATTGGATTTCTCCTGCAAGAGCGGAGCCATGCCACCACCAAACACCCCCTTTACCGGTACCTGCACATTGGCCGGACTAATCACTTCCTGCACCTCCTCCATGGCCTCCAGCGAGGCAGTAAGCTGATTAAAGGATTTAAAGTAGTGGGGAGTTAAAAGCGATTCTTCTTCTTTCAGAAAAACAATGATGACCTCGTCGTTGCCAAAGCGTTCCTGAAATGCTTCATAAGCTTTAAGGGCCGGATCGTCTTCCATAAACCAGACCTTCAGGCTGTTATCCACTTCCAGTGCCCGCTTAAAGCCAGGAAACAGAACCACACAAGCCACTCCCAACAAAACCAACAGAAAATACCTGAACCGATAGATCGCAAATACCATGACACATTTCTAGACTTTAACTCAAAAATAGTTATTTTCATCTATGAATTTGAAAAACCTGCCAGCTTATTTTGCCGAACGATTCCCTCCCGTCAATATGGCCCTGTTTGCCATACTTTTTATTACTGTTTATTCTGTGGCAAGCTACTTTGCCGGCATTTCCGAAATCTCTTCCTTTGGCTGGAAAGAGGCTGGCGGCATATTGGTCACCATTTCCTTCTTTTTCAGGCTCCGGGTTTTCGACGAAATTAAAGACTACGACTTAGACGCTGTTAACCATCCCCACCGGGTACTGCAGTCGGGCGGCATTAGCCTGAAGCAGCTGATAAGCCTCTCTGTACTGGGTTCACTCCTGGAAGTGGGCTGGTCGCTGTGGGTGGGTTTTCCTACGCTCCTGTGCTGGTTAGTGGCGGCGGGTTACAGCCTGCTGATGCGCTATGAGTTTTTTATGAGCACTTACCTTAAAAAGAGGCTTTTACTATATGCCTTTACACATATGCTGGTAATGCCCCTTATTATTTTATGGGTCTGGTCGGCTTATGCGCCTGCTTACGACCTCAGCAAATCGTACTTTATTGTTGGCGGCCTAAGCCTCCTTGCCGGCTTTTCCTTTGAGCTGGCGCGCAAAATACATGCCCGGCCGGCCGAGCGGGAACTGGTCGATTCCTACTCAAAATCCATGGGATTTTCAACCTCCATTATAGCGGTGCTGCTGGTGCTGCTGGGGGGCGTAGTTACGCAAACCTATCTTCTCAACCTGCTGCAGGCCGCCCCCTGGACCTACCTGCTCATTGGCGGGCTTTATGTGGCTACGCTCGGCCTTTATATTTATTCTATTTTCCGGCCGAACGAAAAGCTGCTGAGAGCGGCCGAAAAGCTGGTTTCGCTTTTTATGCTGGCCAGTTATCTTTCTGTCATCATAGAACTCCGCTTCTAACGTTATCTCTACATGATCCTGTACGAGGAAAAAACAATTCACCCCTATACCATTGGAGGGAAAGCCAAAGGATTGCGTGCGCTGAAAGCGGCCGGCTACGCAGTTCCCGACTTCCTGCTCATTCCTGCCGAAACTTTCGACGCGCCGCTGGAGCAAATTCTAAAGCAGACGAAACAGCCTGAAAATATCCGGCAGGCCCTGCAACAGTTTTGCCTGAGCGAGCGGGACCGGCAGAGCATTGAGCGCATCCTGCAGGAATGGAACTTCCCGCAACAAGCGGTAGTGGTGCGCTCTTCGGTGGCCGATGAAGACGGGCAGGAGCATGCCTTCCCCGGCATGATGGACAGCTTCCTGAACCTTTGCAGGCTGGAAGATGTATGGGAGGCAATTGGCTATTGTGCGGCCAGCGCGTATTCAGACCGGGCAGTGGCCTACCGGCGGCAAAAGGGGCTGCAGCCGCATGCGCGGCCGGCCGTTATTATTCAGCAGCAGCTAAATGCTACGGCCAGCGGGGTGCTCTTTACCACCTTTCCCGAATATCCGCAGGAGCTGGCCATTCATGCCTGTCCGGGCTTTGGCGAGGGTTTGGTGCAGGGCCAGGTCGAGGCCGATGAATTTTATTTTCTAAAAAAGGACCATACGCTCCACCGGCAAATAGTAGCTAACAAAGAATGGGAAATGCAACGCCAGGCCGAAAAAGGGCTCCGGATGGTTCCTGTACCAGCGGAAAAGCAGCAAATACCCTGCCTCGGCACCAGCGAGCTCAACCAGCTGGAAGCAACAGGAGCCGCCCTCGAAAAGCAGCTGGGACACCCGCAAGATATAGAGTTTGCCATACAAAACGGACAGATTTTTCTGCTCCAGGCGCGCCCGATTACCCAGCCCATTCCGGAGGTAGTAGTGTACGACAACTCCAACATACAGGAAAGCTACTGCGGCGTAACCACTCCCCTTACCTTCCATTTTGCTACCCGGGCCTATGCCACGGTATATACCCAAACCATGCACATGCTGGGCCTTTCGCCCAAAGTTATACAGGCACACGAATCGGTTGTGAATCAGCTGCTGGGACTGGTAAAAGGACGCATTTACTACAACATTAACAACTGGTACAAAGGCCTGCAGCTCCTTCCTTCGTTTAAACAAAACAAAGAAGACATGGAGCGGATGATGGGCCTGGAGGAACCGGTAGACTTTGTGCAGGACCGGGAGAAAAGCTTAAAGGAGAAAGCACTCTTACTGCCCGGCCTGGCCGTTAACCTCCTGCGCCTGCTGTGGGCTTTTTCCCGGCTTCACAAACTGGTTCCTGCGTTTCATGCTCACTTCAGCAAGCATTATCAGCAGTTTTACCGGCAAAAGCTCAACCTGCTCTCTCCCCAGGAGCTCCTGCAGCAAAAGCAGTTGCTCGACGAAACCCTCCTCCGCAACTGGACGACGCCCATTGTGAACGACTTTTTTGTAATGATGAACAATGGCTCCGTTAGGCGAAAACTATTAAAAGCAGGCATACCCGAGCCGGAGGAATTTTTAAGCCGCTACCTCTCCGGCGACCAGGAAATTGAAAGCACCCAGCCCACCAAAGCCATGCTGGCACTTGCGGCAAAGGCCCGACAGCAGCCCGCCCTGCAGCAACTTATACTCCGCCTGCCAAAAAGGTTACACCAGGAGGTAGCACAAACTGCCCCAGGGTTCTTTAATGAAGTAATGGATTTTATTGAGCAGTATGGCGACCGGACGGTGGGAGAACTCAAACTGGAAACACTTAGCATGCGGAGAGAGCCGGAAATATTTTACAAATACCTGCGCAATTACCTGCACCCGGATAGCCCACTGCCTGAAAGCCGCATAGAAAGCCGCCTTGCGGAAGAAGCACGAAAGGAGCTGGAGGCGCTCCTGCAAAAACGGTCGTCCCTCTTCAGGAGGAGCCTTCGGAGAGGCCTGGCCCGGCTGCAGCAGGCAATTCGTTACCGGGAATCTTTGCGGCTGGAGCGAACCCGCCTGTTTGGAATGTACCGGGCGCTGTACCTGGCAATGGGCCAGCAATTGGAAAAGGCGGGCTCCCTGCCGCAGGCTGAAGAGGTGTTTTACCTCAGCGAAGAAGAAATTATCCAGGCCCTCACCAAAACTGAATCGATTTCGCCCGAGCTTATCGGCAGGAGAGTGGCGGAGTTTGAACAGTATAAGAATGAAGAGCCTCCTTCCAGGCTCAGTATTCCTGAACCGCCCCGTACAGCAAATTCAGTTACAGAGGAGCAGCCTCATTGGCTGCAGGGAACCGGCTGCTATCCGGGCAAAGTACAGGGCGAGCTAATTCTTATTAAAGACCCAACCGATGAATTGAAGGTGAAGGATAAAATTGTATGCGCCCTCCGCACCGATCCTGGCTGGGCCGCGCTTTTTCCTGCCTGCAAAGGCGTGCTCATAGAAAAAGGCTCTTCTCTCTCCCACTCAGTAATTTTACTGCGAGAGCTGGGCATTCCAACGATTATTAACATCCCCGGCCTCACCAGGCGCTTACAGTCCGGCAAACAGGTACAGATGGATGGAAGCAAAGGCAGCATTCAGATTCTTGAAGATGAATAAGATCACGCGCATTCCTTTTACCGGCTCCCTGCCTGGCAGCTTCTTTCAAATACCTGGAAGCCTGTATGGCGAACTCCCGTTTAAACTGGAAGAAAAGCCGGAAGCGATTTTACAGCTCCTGGCCTTTGAGGCCGCTAAAAATGAAATAATACTCTATACCGACCACCGGGAGGTGCGGCTGTTGGGAATTTTCCCCCATAACGAACACCTGGCTTATTTTGCCTTTTGGGAAACGGCTGCCCATTCGCCAAATAATCGGCAGGCCTTCGAAATGTTTGAAGCAGATGCCAGGGAAAGAGGCAGAAGCTACCTGAGTGGCCCCCTCCATTTTAATACTTTTCATCGCTATCGCCTCCGCCTGGGGCCTGTCCCTTCCTGGCTGGCCTTTGACCGGGAGCCGGTTAATCCGTCCTATTATCCCGCACTTTTAGAAGACTTAGCGTATCAACCCACGCTTCGCTTCGAGAGTCGCCTCATTCGTTCGGCCGATATCCCGACGGTGTACCAGGATAAACAGCTTTTGCTGGAAAGCCTGCAGCAGCTTCCGTATGAGGTTATTCCACTCAACCCCGCCAGCTGGGAACAGTATGAAGAAGAGATTTTTAAACTGGTACTGGCCATCTTCGGACAAAATCCGGGTTTTAAAGCTATCTCGAAAGAAGGGTTCAGGCTGTTATATAATGTCCGTTATGCTGAAAAGCTGTGCCCCTATACGTCGGTACTCTTTAAAGAAAAAAGCAGCGGAAAACTGGTAGCCATGAGCTTTTGCCATCCGAATTACCAGCCCCTGGGCCATGCCCCCGACTACGCCTACTGCTTTGAAAGAGACTTCCCGAAGCTCGATAGAAAAATAATGCTGGCAAAATCTGTTGGCGTGCACCCCGATTTTCGCCAGGCCGGGCTTATGAACTACCTGGGCGCCTACGGCATGCGCTGTTTTCGGGAGCTTTACCACGAAGCCCTCTTCTGCCTGATGCGCTCCGACAACTTCTCTCTCCACTTTACGGATGAGCTGCCTTACGAAGCAGCACATTATGCCCTTTATGGAAAAAGTTTGAGGCTTGAGGCTTGAGGTTTGGGGTTTGGAGCTTAAGAACGGGACTCTGAAACTGGGCGAGTGGCTTTGGGTACTTAAGGAGTCACTCTTATAGGAAGAGAAATCAGAAGATATCTATTGGTACCAACAACATTCTGCCACCTTCAATCGCAAGAGGAAAGCACTTCCTGCTTTCAGGAGGAGAAAATGGCGGCTCTTTAATCATGCTAAGGAGGAATTATTTTGCGCTGAAAGCTACCCCCCTAAACCAGCAAAATAGCTATTCACTACGCGGGGGAGGAACGGATAGGGGCTGACTGTGTGGGCCATCATGTACATTCCCAGCCGGTGCAGGCCATAATCATACGCGGCCAGCTCAAGCCCCCGACTGAAAGTGGCGCTATCGCTGAAATGGCCTGTCAGCTGGTTGAGCTGCTGGCGGTAAAATTCAACGTACTCTTTACGCAAGTGATATTTGTCAGTATCCAGCACAAAGCTCAGCAGCTCCACCACATCGTATTGCGGCACATGCCAGGTAGCCAGCTCCCAATCGTACAGGCAAAACTTACCCACCCTGCCTCCGGTACGCTTAAAACAGATATTCCGGGGGTTACAGTCATTGTGGACCAGTGTTTTAGGCATTTTCTCCAGCTCCTGCCAGTAAGCAGGAATAGTGGCGATTAGCTGCTCAAGCCTTGCTTTTCGGGCAGGGGTATACAGCGCAGGAAACCTTTGGGAGGCATTTTCGAGCAGGGCCAGCCACAGCGGACTCAGTTCCTGCATATACCTTTTCGAAGGCGCATCGCTCCAGAACTTGTTATCCAGCTTCGTTTCTTTTTTCAGTAAGTTCGCATGCCAGACTGCCAGTGCTTTTAAGGCTTCTTTTATATGGGCATCGGTCCACTTTTCGGGCTCCATAGAGGAGTTCATCAGGTCTACTTCCTGCAGGTATTCCATCAGGATATAGTAAGTTTCATGCTCCTCGTCGGCCAGCAATCCAAATATTTCGGGCTGCAGGGAAGCCGGCAACTTTGCATAAACTTCCAGTTCCCGGCCATGCGTATGTTGAAAGCCGGTTAAGCTTTTATACTGGCTGTAAACCCCGGCTAACTCTTCCCCGCATGCCGTAGCCAGCGCATCCAGCATTTCAACTATTTCCCTTCCATGGGGCTTTACCTTCAGCACCATATTGCGACAATGCTTTTCCCCATCCTGCTCATACGTAACCTGCAGCCCAAAATGGCCAACAGAACGCCCGCTATGGCCGGCAGTTAGTACAGCCAGTATGCTGGCAGAATTATCCACCTCCAGCGGCTCCACTGCCGCAACCTTAATACGGCTTTCCGGAGCATAACTGCACATAAGGCGCTCCACAAATGCTTCTGTTATAAACCCTGTCTTTTCCATAATTAATGGGTTAGATAGAAAATAAATTCACCTGTAAGCGCGACTTTCGCATTATGCAGCATGAGCTAATATATGCTAAAAATGCAAGAGTTGCGCTTAGAAAGGTACTGCTTCTCAGGCCGGGCCTTCCGCGACAAAAGTCCGCCGGCGCAGCCAGTTCTCCCAGATAATTTTGAGAGCAGGCGCGCCTTTTCTTTTTTTATCGCCCCTTCATTCTTTATTCTACCGGCCCAATGCATTTTTCCAACGCCCGTTCGGTCCGGGTGCAGCATAGCTGGGGTTGCCGCCGCTAATAACCTACCGGAACAGATACCGTTTCCAGCACCTGCACATTGCGGAAATAAAAACAGGCCTCCGCTTCCGAAGATTGTTCGGCAAGAGCAGCCAGACGCTCCTGCCGGTAAGGAAAGTTCCTGCCCTGGTCCTGCAGCAGGTTCCAGAAAAGAACCCTTAAACTGCGGGAATGATTATCGAACAGCGACTGACAAACCGCTTCAAACTCTGCTGCACTGGTATATTCAAAAATATTCGACAGGCTGGCTTTATTAATACCCGCCCCTTTTGCCGAAAGAAGAAAGTCGATAGCCTCCCCTTCTTCTATCTGTAGCTTTGGGAGCTGGGCTCTCAGCAGCGTGTAATTCTTTTCCTGGTAACAGGGAGGCAGAATAGCCTCCGGAAGTCCTTCGGAACCAAAAAAAAGAAAGCGGAAAAAGAAATTATTCTTCACCGGGACCGTAAATAGCTGTTGCATCAGCCGAAGGTAAAAGCTTTCGCCCCCCGACTCCCCTGCATAACGAAACAACTTCGGGTCGCGCCCCTTGCTCAGGTTCTGTTCATCAAAATAGGCAATAAACTGCCTTCGGAAAGGGCTATTATGCAGCACTGCCAAAAAGTAATCCCATTGTTCCGCCACGCCCTCAAAGCTTAGCAGCTTTTTAAGCTTGGCCTGGGTTGCACTATCGAGCGTATGGTAAAAGCCATGCAGGTAAGCCTCCAGCTTTCCGGCGGTAAGAATGCCCCCCGGATGCTGTCTGAAGAAGGACGTCCAGAAAGCGCGTTCCGCGGACGGCAGCGTCTGTTCTACCTGCTGCCAGGCGGCGGTTGCCTGCGCTTCTCCATCCAAACCGAGGATGCCGCGGAACACCTTGTGTGCATGTTTTAAAATAATATGTTTCTTTAGGTTCAGCAGCTTATTCTGCACCGGATTCAGGTCAATGGCCACCACCAGCGCAGGCTTTTTAAGTAAGGTATTCAGCACATTGCAGCCTGCAGAAGTAATTACCAGCACGCGGTCGTGCGGCTCAATGGCCAGGCCTGCATAAAGGGTTGCAGCCGCCTCCCAAACCTGCGAATACCTTATTCTGTCAAGCGCTACATTATAAAATTCAGACTGCATACTATTTCACCTTTGGATACAAAACTTTTGAATGGTGCCGTGGGTCGGTTGGAATGTACTTCCGAAAATGCACGGCCTCAATAATCGCTACCGGGAAAGCTTCCTTAAGCCTGCTTTCAATTATTGCCCGCGCAACACTTCCCTTAATATAAACCTTAAAGCCTTTTTTCCCAGCAATAGCGGCCACGGCCTCTACTCCCTCCATTTCCTGCAAAAAGTGTTCCAGCTGATAATGCTGCACACCCCCATGAATTGCCTCATTGCCTTTGCGGCCCGTAAGAAACAGCTGCCCCGCTTCATCGACATAACCAAAATCGCCGGTTGCCAGCCAGCCGCCCCAGTCTTTACGCACCACATGCGGGCCTTTCACTTCCACCTCTCCTACAGGGTAGGTTTTCCCAAACACACTAAGCTTGCCCATTGCCCGAATCCGCCATTGCAGCGCCTGGTGGAACCGGCCTACACCATAGCCCCTCTGCGGCTCATGTACTGCAGCAGTTACCGAGCGAATGGCAATAGGCTCTGCTTCTGTAGAGCCATAAATGGCGTAAATGGTTGCTTCGGGGAAATACTTCTTACAGCTGTGAAGCAGCCATTCAGGCACCGGCGACCCTCCAATGCCCAAGGCCTTTACTGCCGGCAGCGTGGCAGGGTACTCCTGCAGGTAAATCAGCAACTTTTTAAAGTAGTACACATTGCCTGTGAGTGTACTTACCGCTTCTGCTGCTATTTGTGTGAGCACTTTTTCGGGCACCATTTGCTGCACATTAAAGCGGGGTATATCAGGAATGATGCTGCACACGCCTACCGACAGATTGTGCAGCAAAATATTAGGGAAGAGCGGAAAATCACGCTGGCCGTTAAAAGGAGGAAAAGCCTGTTTTAAGGCTTCATGCTGGGCCTGGAGGGTACCATGGCTGCGAATAATAGCCTTTGGTTTACCGGTGGAGCCAGAGCTATGCGAAATTAGCGCCGCCTGCGCTGCTTCTACTGCCAGCGCAGGCTCCCAGGCGGCTTGCATATTCCTGGTTCCGGAAACCGTCAGGAGCTCAACATTAAAAAGCAGCCTGAGCAAACCAGCGGCAAAAGGCATACCCTGTAGCACGAAAAGCCCTTTCACCTCCTTCTTCCTTAGAAGTCTTAGCAGACCCGTCGGCCTGATACCCGCCGGAGGAAGCACCGGCACTGCTCCATGGCCCATCGTGGCCAGGAGCATACACAGCAGGTTAATATCTACCGCTGCGGCTATTACAACATGTGCTCCCCGCTCAATTTCTTTTTCGCTCAGCAACTGCCGAAAAGCACTAATCTTATCCAGCAGTTCCCTGGCAGTATAAGAACGGGGGACTCCCTGCTTTCCTGCTTCGGGCCAGCGAATACATACCTTATCTGGCGCATAACTTAAGGTATCGAATATATGCTGATAGAAGTTTGTGGCCATTAGAAGCTCAGGCTTTGGTTAACTGAAGGAAATATACAAATAACAGGATACAGATAAATACTGAAATACACGAACACTTACACTATTTTTCAGTAAGTCTTTCCTTTCAAACTTTTATGTATCTACTTTTAGCAGGAAATCCGAAAAAAATAGTTTTGAACATTTGGATGATAAGTTAGTAAGGTTATAAATATTTTTTTATTGAATGAATACTCCAGCTTGGTTTGTTGAACTTTCACCTGTACTACAGGCACTCCTTGCCACCCTCTTTACCTGGGCGGTAACAGCGGCAGGGGCGTCGGTGGTTTTTTTATTCCGTTCCTTTAAGCAAACAGTACTCGATACGATGCTGGGTTTTGCCGCCGGGGTTATGATTGCCGCAAGCTTCTGGTCATTGCTGGCGCCTGCCATCCGGCTTGCCGAAGAAGTAAATGGAGTTCCCGCCTGGATACCTGCCGCGGTAGGCTTTATGCTGGGTGGAGGCTCCCTTTGGCTGCTTAACAAATACCTGCCGCACATTCACCCAACGCTTGCCTCCGGAAAGAAAGAAGGAATGAAAAGCAGCCTCCACCGCAGTGTTTTACTGGTACTGGCCATCACCATTCATAATGTTCCGGAAGGTTTGGCAGTAGGGGTTTCTTTTGGCGCCGCCTCTCTTGATTTGCAGGGAGCTACCCTTGGTGGCGCTATTGCCCTTGCCATTGGCATTGGGCTGCAGAACTTTCCCGAAGGCACTTCCGTTTCTGTGCCGCTGCGGCGGGAAGGCTACTCTCAGCGGAAAAGCTTTTGGTATGGGCAACTTTCGGGCATTGTTGAACCTATTGGAGGGGTACTGGGAGCCCTGCTGGTAAGCCAGATTCAACCTATTCTCCCATATGCCCTCTCGTACGCTGCCGGCGCCATGATTTTCGTGGTCGTTGAAGAGCTTATTCCCGAGTCGCAAATGGAAAAGCACCGAAACTGGGCTACCATGGGCGCCCTGGTAGGCTTTACTTTTATGATGGTGCTCGACGTAGCCTTAGGATAAACCGGCGCCCCGGAACTAAAACCAAAATGAGCGCTGGCTTATGCTCCCGACCGGGAGCATAAGCCAGCGCTCTTCATTTCCACTTCCTGTACCGCTCATCATTTTTTTTACTTTCTCCATCCAGCTTTCTCTCCTTTTCTGTACTTGTCTTAAAATAATTTTAACCGCACATTTGATTATGTCAAATCTATTTTTACATTTGTAGTGTACTACATCACTAATACACTAAAGACTAACAGTATGGTGGAATTAAATAACATACATTTCAGCTATAAAAAGAAGAAGCCACTATTTAACGGGCTTCAAATGCAGCTGACCAGCGGATCCATTTATGGCCTGCTGGGAAAGAACGGAGCAGGCAAAACCTCTCTTCTGAAACACATTTCAGGCCTTCTCTTCCCCAACAGCGGCGAATCTCTGGTAAACGGACACCGGGTTAGCGAACGGGAGCCGGAATTACTGCAGGATATTTACTTTATACCGGAAGAGTTTGCACTGCCCCCTGCCAGCATTAACAAGTATGTAGCTTCCATTGCCCCTTTTTATCCAAACTTTGACCGGGCCCAGTTGAATATCTATCTCGATGAGTTTGAGCTGGCAAGAGATGAGAAACTTTCGGCCATGTCGTATGGCCAGAAGAAGAAGTTCCTGATTGCCTTTGGGCTGGCCACCAATGCCAGGTTGCTCATTCTCGACGAGCCAACGAACGGCCTGGACATTCCTTCTAAAAGTCAGTTTCGCAAAATAATGGCCTCGGCCCTTACTGAAGATAAGCTCATCATTATCTCCACACACCAGGTACGCGATTTAGAAAACCTCATTGATGTGGTGGTAGTGCTCGAAAAAGGCCAGATTGTATTTAAGCACAGCACAGCCGCTATTTCTGAAAAGCTGCGCTTTGTACAGGATATAAAAGGGGCTACTCCCGACGAGGTGCTTTATTACGAAGAGGCCGGCGGAAGAAAGCCGGGCATCCTGAAAAATATCAGTGAACAGGAATCCCGCATCGACCTGGAAGTTCTTTTCAATGGTATCGTAAAAAATTCAGCCGCCCTTGAGGCGGCCTTAAACCAAAAGAAAAATTATGTCTACTAATAGCTATAATCCGCAACGCCAGCTCCTTTTTGTTCGGAGACAACTAACGCTTTCGCAGCAAACCTGGCTTATTGCCGCAGGAGCCATTTTTGGTCTTCTGCTTATTGTAACTGTACTGGCAGCAGTTTTTAACACTCAGGAACTGTATCAAATTCAAGGTTTTTATTTGGCAACCTTCTTTTTTGGAGGCCTTATTTTTACCAGCATGGCTTTTAAGGAACTACATTCTCCCCACCGGAGCTATTTTTTCCTTACACTTCCGGCATCTACGCTTGAAAAACTGGTGGGCGCCTGGCTCATAACCTCTCCCCTCTATATAGTAGGATTCACCCTATTGAGCTTCGTGGTTTTTCTGCTTGGTTTTCTCATAACAGGCGTACCCTTTTCCCTTTCGTATTTCTTTAACAGCGGGCTGGTGGAAGTAATCATCTCCTATTTGGTTATTCAAACTATTTTCCTGTGGGGGGCCTGTTACTTCCGCAAAAATAACTTCCTGAAAACGGTCCTGTCCCTCATTGTAATCGGAATTGTTTTTGCCATGTACCTGGGCCTGCTCGTGTGGCTGTTTTTTGAAACCAACGGACATGCGCAGGTAAATGAAAAAGATGTTGCCCCCTGGCTGACAGAAACGATTAGCAATTCCGCACAGGTCTTTTTCTTTGGAATATTGGGGCCTTATATGCTACTGATGTCTTATTTCACTTTAAAAGAAAGACAGGTATGATGGAGTTTAAGGACAACCAGGCGATTTACTTGCAAATTGCCGACCACTTCGTGGAGAATATACTCCAGGAGAAGTGGAAAAGCGGAGAGAAAATCCCCTCTGTACGGGATACGGCGGTAGAGTTTGAGGTGAACCCGAACACCACCATGCGTACCTTTAGCTACCTGCAGGACAAGGGCATTATCTTTAACAAGCGCGGACTGGGCTACTTTATTGCTGACGACGGCTATGCCCGAACTATGGCCCTGAAAAAGGAGAAGTTTATTGAAGAAGAGCTGCCTACCCTTTTCCGCAGCATGGAGCTGCTGGGCATTTCCTTTGCCGACTTAAAAACCTATTACGAAAAGTTCAACCAAAATATTCATCCAAATGAAAACTAGCAACAAACTCCTGATTGGCCTGATTGTAGCCTTTTTTCTAATAGCCACTATTTTATTGGGCATCGTAAAATACTATCAATCCTCAGCAGCCAGCGAAACCTCCCAAAATATGGAACAAGAGGAAGTAAATGCACTTTCTTTTCAGGATGATGTCGGCAGCAGGGCTCCCATTTTCTTTCCGGTAGCGCTGCTACAGCCGCTGCAGTTACGATAGTTATCCTTTTAAACAAGGTTTTAGGTTGAAAAGCATAGAACCGGAGGAAGGCAAACAATCCTCCGGTTTTTTTTGTCTCACTAATCCTATACGACTGTTCCCACCCGTTGCGGCATAACTTTCCTCAAAAAACCGCAGACCAAGCTGCTGAGCCGCTTCCTTTACAAATTTTTGTCAAAAATAGCCTCAGGTGCTTTTAGGCTAAAACAATGTTTACCCACTCCTCCGTCCATCTACTGCTCAGGCTTAACATCAAGTATTTTTACCACTGACGCTATTTCCTTTATTGAATAATATAAAATACAGATAATATTATAGCATAAATCAAAAACGAAAGTCACGCTCCACTGCTTAACAAAAGAGAGCTGATACTTAATTTCTATTTTATGCGTCTGCTCATCATACTTTTTGCCTGCTGTTTGCTCAATACGCTACCGCTCAGGGCGCAGGAAGTTACTCCACCGGAAATAGCCATTCCTAAAAAACAGTATCCCACGCAAAGAGCCGGCAAGGCTCCAACAATAGATGGACTGCTCAACGACGAGGCCTGGCAGCAGGTGGAGTGGACCGGCGACTTTACCCAGCTTCAGCCCGACAAAGGCGCCGCTCCTTCGCAGCAAACAGCTTTTAAAGTGCTATACGATGCTAAAAACCTTTATATAGCCATTCGGGCCTTTGATACAGAGCCGGCGAAAATCGAAGAAAGAATGTCGCGCAGAGATGGCTTTGCAGGAGACTGGGTAGAAATAAACATAGACAGTTACTTCGACCACCGTACCGCTTTTTCTTTTACCGCCAGCGCCTCCGGCGTTAAAGGCGACGAAACCATTTCAAACAATGGAGACATCTGGGATTCCAGCTGGGATCCTATCTGGTACCTGAGAACCTCCTCCGACGAAGAAGGCTGGATTGCCGAGCTAAGAATACCTCTTAGCCAGCTGCGCTTTGCCGACAAACCCATGCATACATGGGGGCTTCAGGTCAATCGTTACCTTTTCCGGCAACAGGAGCGGTCGAGCTGGCAGTATATTCCGCCCGATGCTCCGGGCTGGGTACACCTTTTTGGAGAGCTCCATGGTATTGAAGGTGTAAAACCGCAAAAGCAACTCGAAATACAGCCTTTCGTACTTGCCAAAGCCGAAAGCTTCGAGAAAGAAGAAGGCAATCCCTTTGCCGATGGAAACGACCAGTCAGTTAGTTTCGGAGTAGATGGAAAAATTGGCATTACCAGCGACATTACCCTCGACTTTACCATAAATCCTGACTTTGGGCAGGTAGAAGCAGACCCCTCCCAGGTAAACCTGAGTGCCTTCCAGGTGTATTTCAGGGAGCAACGGCCGTTCTTTGTAGAGGGGAACAACATCCTTACCTTTCCGCTGACCGAATCAGCAGCTGGCGGCAGCTTTAACAGCGATAACCTTTTTTACTCCCGCAGAATTGGCGGCCTTCCCCACCATTACCCGGACCTGGAAGATGAGGAGTATGCCAATGCACCCGATAATGTTACCATCCTGGGTGCAGTTAAGCTTACCGGTAAAAATAAAAAAGGCTTTTCCTGGGGCTTACTGGAGTCGGTTACAGCAGAAGAAACAGCCGAAATAGATTTGCACGGTAAGCGTAGAAACCTTACGGTGGAGCCGCTAACAAACTACCTGGTGGGTCGCTTTCAGCAGGATTTAAGTGAAGGAAAAACTGTTTTCGGCGGCATGCTAACGGCCGTAAACCGAAATATTGATTCCCCTCACCTGGAGTTTATTCATCGCGAAGCTTATTCAGGCGGTCTCGACATTACGCATTACCTGAAAGACCGGAAGTATTACCTTTCCGGTAATTTTAGCATGAGCCAGGTAAACGGCACAAAGGAAGCTATTCTGAATACGCAAACAGCCAGCGAACGCTTCTTCCAGCGCCCCGATGCCGATTATGTTTCTGTCGACTCTTCCCGCACCTCCTTAACCGGCACAAGCGGCACCTTTAAAATTGGCAAGGCCAGCGGCGATATCCGCTTTCAGACCGGCTTTACCTGGCGCTCCCCCGAGTTTGCCATTAACGATGCCGGCTTCCTCAGAAGCTCCGACCTGCTCCACCATTATGCCTGGGGGCAATACCGAAAGCAGCAGCCTTTCTCCGTTTTTCGTTCCCTGGTAGTAAACCTAAATGAATATTTAAGCTTCGACTTTGGCGGCACCAACACCTACAGAGCAGCCAATACAAACATCCACACCCAGTTCAAAAACTTCTGGAGCCTGAGCACAGGGAGTACCTTAGAAGGCGCTTCTATTTCTAATGCCGACCTGCGGGGTGGCCCGGGCATTAGGTACCCGGGCGGCATTGACGTTTGGTACAATATTGGAAGTGACAGCCGCAGGAAGCTAAACCTGGAATTGAACCACTATACCCGCTGGGGCAGGGAAGGTTTTTCCCGCAACCAGGAGATTTATGGTGGGGTAGCCTACCAGCCTTTTAATGCGCTTAGGGTGTCATTAGGGGCAAACCTCTCCTTTAACCAAAACCAAATGCAGTATGTAGCCACAGAAAGCTTCGGGGAAGAAGCACGCTACCTGACTGCAAACATTAACCAGGAAACCTATGGACTGGAGATGCGCTTTACCTATATGATGACGCCCAACCTCTCGCTGCAGTTTTGGGGGCAGCCTTTTGCTTCCAGGGGAGCCTACAAACAGTTTAAAATAGTTACAGCCCCTAAAGCCGATGCCTATGAGAACAGCTTCACTATCTTATCTCCTCAACAACTCAGCTTTAGCGAAACCAACGAAAGCTACGGGATAGACGAAAACCTGGACGGCACAGTAGACTATGAAATAGACAACCCGGATTTCAACTTTGTGGAATTTCGCTCCAATATGGTTGTACGCTGGGAGTACATTCCCGGCTCCACCCTTTTCGTGGTCTGGAACCAGGGGCGCTCCGACCTCCTGCCAGTGAACAGGAGCTATCGCATGGGTTCTCTGTCTGAGGGCTTGATGGATGTGTACCCGCACAACATTTTCCTCATCAAGTATACCTACCGCTTTGTGCTGTAATGTATTCTTTCGGCTTTAAACAACCCCTGCCAGATTCTGACTTCCTTTTGCACCTTCCTCAAAAGAAGAGTTGCCTGCAACCTGCGTTTCTTCTGTACCTGATGATGCTTAGGAAAGCCCTGCAAAAGCCTCGCCGCTTAAAGCACAAATTCCGGCGCAGGAAAGCGCTTTCAGGCTTCCTTATTTTACAGAAAAACAATAAGAATTTAATGGAACACCCGGTGTCGATATTGGTAAATTTACACACCGGAATTATTTTAGGCCGATGTTAGGACCAGAATTTGTAGCTTCCCGTATGCGCCTGTTTTTAATTGTTACTTTATTCTTGCTTATAAGCCTCCGGGGCTACAGCCAAATGGTTGCCGGCCGCGCAGGGTATGAACAGAAGTGGCCGGACCAGCCAAAGGCCAGGCGGGATTGGCCCGACAGCCTGAACAGGAAAAAGCTGTTTACCGCCATTGGAGCCGAAGCGGTATTTTATACCGCCGGCATTAGTTACCTTCGGTATGTATGGTACCGCGATAAGGAGCGGGTGCCTTTTCACTTTTACAACGATTTGGCCGGTTATAAACAAATTGATAAATTCGGCCATATGTACGGGGCCTACCTGGAGAGTTACATTGGCTACCACTGGTTGCGTGCCGCAGGCGTTCAGCGAAAAAAAGCACTCCTGTATGGCGGTACCCTGGGGCTGGTTTTACAAACGCCCATCGAAGTATTTGACGGACTGTATAAAGGCTGGGGATTTTCCTGGTCCGATATGGCCGCAAATGCTACCGGCTCCGGCATTGTAATAGGCAATGCGCTACTGTTTAACGAGCAACTGGTAAAGTATAAATTCAGCTTTTCGTCCTCGCCCTACCGCGAAATGGCTCATGGTTACCTGGGCGATACCGCTTTCGAAAGCCTGTTTCTCGATTATAACGCCCACACCTACTGGCTCAGCCTGCCCGCCAATCGTCTTTTTTTACAAGATAAGCTGCCCGGCTGGCTTGCTTTAGCTGTCGGCTACAGTGCAAATGGCATGTTCGGGGAGTTTGAAAACAGGCAACGCTACCGGGGCTTTTCTATCCCGGCCACCGAACGTACCCGGCAGTTTCTACTTTCGGCCGACATTGACTGGACACGTATCCCAACCAACAGCAGGTTCCTGAGCATTCTTTTTAAAGGAATGACTTTTATTAAGCTGCCCTTCCCTGCCCTGGAAATTAACAGTAAAGGGCAACTGAAAGCATATGGCTTGTATTATTGAAACGGCTCTGGAAATAATACAAAAGCAGCTACTGCCACTCTTCCGAAAAAGTCGGGAAGCGCGCGCTCCTACAACCTCAAAGCTTCGTTGGTATTTAATTTTACTTTTGGCCGGGCCTATCTTATATTTAAGCTAACTCCAAAGTTAACTCTGCTGTAGGGAAAGTACCTGTCATTACCGGCAAGGGCTCCAATCCAGCTTCCGCTTAGCTTAAAATTCACTTTTGCCCTCTTTCCTCCGGGCCGCAAAAAAATGGCAGGCTCTACCAGAAGGCCATTATACACATATTCGGGGTCAGTAATTTCAAAGCCACTTTCTGTTAGACTGGCATGTAAAAACCCTGTTTTTATTCCCAGGCCATATTCCAGGTTAGAGACTTCGGTGCTTATTTTCCCAAAATTAAGCTGGTAAAAAGGCAGGAGGTAATTTCCTGTCGTTGTCCCACCTGAAGAATGGGAAAAGTAATATGCTTTACCTAAGCCGGCGCCTCCGTACATTTCTAAAAGGGTATTTCTTTTCAGATTTTTATAATAGCCCAATGCTGCCTGTCCGTAATATTCTTTTTCGTCGGGCCCAGGTTACCATACACCTGAACGGCCAGTGTATTGGTGACACCATACGACAAGGTTGTATTTAAGGACGGAAGAAGAAGGGAAGCGCCGCCATCAAACCGAAAGTCTCCTTTTTCATGAATTAAAGGAATGTCTGCTGTTTGAGGCGAATAAAGCGCACAACTATTCATTGCCAGGGCAAGCACTACCAATACAGCAGGAAGTATTTTAAGCGGCATTATTTTTTCTTTAACATTAAAAAAAGGATTAAATAAGTAACTCCGGGGCTTCGCTTCCAGGCGCAAGATATTTTATGCTTTCCAGAACTTTAGCAGGCGGCCTAATCCGCGCGTGCTGCCTTTTTAAGTTTAGGCTGTGTCTGACGAATACCCTTTGGCTTAAAAATGCGAATTATTGACCTTGCTCTACAGGTCTTTTTCTCAGCGTAGCTTAGGCTATTCCAGATGGCCGGCCCCCTATAAAAAGAACCTTTGCCCAAGACCCGCAGCGGCGGACCGCAAATTCCCTAACTTTTAGCCTCAAAAGCATTCATAAGACACAGCCTGGTAAGCGCTTTACTTTTCCAGGCGTTTAATTTTTAAGCAAAGAAAATGAAGCCGCCCAAGGAACCGTAATTTCTTAAATACCATGTGGTAAGCTGCCTTATTCTTTTCTGTATTTCGCCCCGCAACCTTCAATGCAAGGATATTTAATTATTAATTCATTCCCACTTTGCTCATATTCATAGTTGTAATCAGGATAACCGCAGTCTGGGGAGCTAATTGCCGATTCAGCCAGGGAGTACGTGCCTGATGTAGGGCTGTCGGCATCTATTGACATATCACAAATTGTTCCATTAGAAGTTACCGTTCCGTCACTATGAAAAGTAATTCGCTTTTCACTTTCAACAGGCCTGAATGAGCCACTGCCATCGCCTGGATCCACATAATTTTCAACTAATTTCCACTCACCGGTAAGGCAGGTTGCTGTCGGAATATCATCCTCTTTATTACAGGAAGATAAAATCCCAATTATCAAAAAGAGGAATGCGAAGTTTTTCAAAGTCTTTTGTTTTGCCATTTTTATATGAAATTTGGGTTGCCAGCTGGCTAATGATTTCTTATAATTTCCATTCTAATTTGCAGTAATAGCAGGGGACTCATCTTTTGTGCTTTCCGGCAGCTTCTAACTTTCCAACCTATACATTTCAGTACATAATTCCCCACACATGCTCCGTAAAATACCCTGACAATAAATAGCCATCGCCTGACAGACTTACATCCGCCTCTTTTTTGCAGGCAGCTACTAATAAAATAAGATGATTAAGATAAAGCCGGGCCACTACAGGATACTGCTGTATTCTTTGCTGTATTCTTTAATGCTTTTATATGACACCCCTGGGAATGCGAAGGTTGTAACAGCGGCAACTGCAATACCCAGGAGTCTCTCTTTTTAAGCTAAAGAAGCAGCTACTTTAAGAATTAGCTGCAGAAGATAAACCCTAAAAAACATATCAAATTCATTGTACTCACTATCAAAAGTCTGTACAACTTGCGGCCCTCATTTCCTCAACAGGAGCTTCTGCAGCGAACAGGCGCGATGCTGCCTGTAGCAGGACTTATACCTTTAGCAAGCCACGGAAACCTCTGGCAGCATAATACGAGGGCGCACCATTGTGATACACGAAGACTGTGCCGTAGCGAAAATCAGCAAAGAGGGCACCGCCGAGCTTTCTAATCTCTGCAGGTGTTTTTATCCAGCTGGATGTTTTCGTATCGAAGTTTCCAAGCTGCTGCAACGCCCGATAGTCCGCTTCCGCTAAAAGCTCAATACCCATGGAATCAGCCATTTCGAGCGCATTGTTTTTTGGCTTATGTTCTTTCCTTGCTTCCAGGCCTTGCCGGTCGTAACAAACACTTCGGCGGCCTTTAGGGCTTTCTGCTGAACAGTCGTAAAAAATATATTCCCCCGTTTTTGCATCCTCACCAATAACATCCGGTTCACCTCCTGTATTCTCCATTTCATTGAGCGACCACAGCTTTTCAGGAGCAGCCTCGAGCCTGGCTTGTACTTTAGCCCATGCAAGACCTTTGTGGCGGTTCATGTTTTTCTCAAACCGGCTTTTTAAGGTACTGAGCAGTTCCTGGACTTGTTCGCCTGACACCTCCTTTTTATTTTCCTTTCCCATAAATGGTTTTTATTTAGCTTAAAAGCGCTTCCAGTGGTTTAGCTCCCGGGTGGCATTTTGCTCCAGGACATTTTAAAAACAATTTCTCTGCCCGCCACAACAAACAAGGCTAAGAACCAAAAGTTCAGCTATACGCACTTAAGGCCACCTGCTTTATCTCTGGCCAGGCGTTTGTGCAGCGTCAGGTTTAAGGCTTGTTTTTCAGAGCCATCTTTTCACCTTAAATTTATAATCAAGATATTGCTGGCCAAACCTCCGCTCAAGATAACTTTCTTCGCGTTTGATGATATACTCCTGCACCACCATGAATAATACCGGAAGAAGTATAAAATTCCACCCATTGCCGATAATAAATGAAATACCGGTATAAAACAACAGCAGGCTAATATACATGGGGTTGCGGCTTAGCGCGTAAATACCGGTGGTTTGTAAGGAATTGGCAGGCTTAATGGTGACTATTGTATTTTTTGTAATAAAAAACTGCCGTAGAGCCGGAAAATTGAAAAACAGTCCCATAAGGATTACTGCCAAACCAATAACCTTTGCTGTAGTGGTATTAAAAAAGTGTTTATTAAGCGGCACAAGCTTTTGAATAAGCAGCGCTGCACAAAATGTGGCGACATAAATTAGCGGAGGAGGGATATAAATTGCAGGATGATTTTTTTTATTTTCCATAATTTTAATAATTGAAGAAAATAGGGTAACCTCAACTTGTAAATCGCCCTGCTTGTAAAGGCAGTAAGCGCAACAACCAGCTTTAACCCTCGTACATTTTTTGAGACAGTGGCCGGTCTCTATTTCCGCAAAGTTTATCAGGTGCAAAAAGGCGCAACATGAGCAATTCAGCCAGCTTTATGCTTATGCAGTTTTGTGCACGTATTTATTTTTCAGTTCCTAATAAGTAAAGAATAACCCCAGGTCCGGACTTTACTTTATTTATTTGCCAGGCATATTTTCCCGTTCCGTTTAAGCTTGCAGTTAACGCTTTCATTTCTTTTACAGAATAGGTTCGGAGGGAAGAAGCAATTCCGTCCCACATTACCACCAGAGGAACAATTGGGATTAAATAAGTGAAAATAATTCGCCCGATTTTAAATGGTTTTATGAATGGTGTGGTCAATAAAACGCTTATGGGCGAAAACAGCATGGCCAACAGACTTGGGACACTTCTTTCCTGCCCTTCAAATATGGCAATCGAACTGTTGGTGTCAATGACATTTTGAAGGATTAATTTTGCGTCGCCCGGTTTAAAATGATGAAAGGATAAAAACTGGGTTCTCAATCCTGTTAACTCAGCCGGTACATTTCTTGCGTCAACAGCTTTGTCTACATATTCAAAATTGTCTGCTTTCGTTTTTGTGAATTTAAAAGCAGGAATATTAGGATAAAAGTCAGTCAGAATGATTTTCAGGTCTGGAATAGCTTTCTTCAGCTCCCTGTTTAGCCAAATAAGTCCGCCACCGCCACCCGACCCCAGGTCAATTATCTGATTTGTTTCACTTTTTTGTAACCCTTTTTTAATGATAGGAATAAGCGGTTTGTATATTTTTGTTTTATTGGACAAAAACTGCAAAAAGTCGGTTTCGTAATTCCTTAAAAAAGCCGGAAACCATTTTTGGTCTCCAAATTCAAATAGGTGTACCCTTCCCATTGTTGTTTAATCATATCCTAACTAACGTTTTTTAAAGTGCAATATTTTCCTCCTTTAATCTGTTTCACATTGGTTAGCTTAATAATTTACCTGCTTTTCTGATGTGGGAAAGGTGCTAAAATCCTTTGGCATTGTCGTCGTGGAGATTGGAAAATCGTAGGCTCAAACACAGCACAAAAGGCCGATAAAAATAAAACAGTTGCATTGCTTCCTGCAGCATTTTGTGCGGCAACAGGCGGGTTACAGGGATACCCATGCTACCACAATAAAGGGCGAAAGCTTTATCCTTATTTTATTTACACCTGAATTTTCCTTTGACTACACCAAATGCTTCATGCAGATTTATTCTTTTATCCGCTTCCCACTAAAGGTGGATGTAAAATAGGCATCTGTTCCTGTCTTGCGATAAGTATATTCAATGGTAAGCGTATCCCCTTTTATTATGCCTGTACCATCAATTTCGGGGCAAGTTTCTGACGCGCCAGTCTCACGGAAATAAAATTGCCTGTAAAGCCGGCTCTGTAGTTCTGGCGTGAATTTGTCAGGCAGCAGCTGAGGGCCACCGCAGCCAGCTGGTAAATTGTGGATGCGCAGGCCATACCAGCTACCGTCATCATGGACAGGCCATTCTCCTAAATCGCCTATCGTTACAATAAATGAGCTATCCGGACGCTCTGTAGAGGTACCGCTAAAACGTCCTTCATAAGGGTACGGGTACACCTCGTGGGATAACAGGTAAAGAGCTGCCGTATCGCGGAGCATATCTCCTCCAATTTGACAGCTGTTAGCTAACTTTGCAGCCTCCATGCGCACCTGAACTACTTCTCCTGGATCATTAAAAGATAAAGTAAAGGTTGAGTCTGTAAAAGTACGCGGGTCGTCTCCTACTCTCCAGCTGAAAGGCCCCACAATATCTTTGGCTGTAAACTGTACCCACTGGCTTATACGCTGTCCGCGTATCGATTCAATAAGCAGCGTATCAACCTCAAAGCGCTCCCCGGAACCTAATAACCCCTGCGTAATTGAGATTCCTGCTCCTTTCGTTTTAGTAGCAGAACATGGCTCGGGGATATCCTCTTTGCAAGAAGCAAATAGCAGAAAAACAAAAACAGCAAGGTACCTGAAGGAGAGGCCCATAAAATTCTGATTTATAAAAAATACTGCAACATTCTGCTACAGTACAATTTAAGAATCATCCGGGTAATAACAAAAGGCTTTTTTAAACGTCAATGCAGCTTTTTAATTCCTTCCTTTCAGTTAATACTGACTTGATTAAAAATAGCAGAGGCTGGTTAAATGGCGCTTTCCTGTCACCCGATGTTAAGATAATAAAGAGATGGGAAGCCAGCTACTCCAGGGCTCAGCCTTTGCAATTTTTTGTGGTTGGGCATAGTACACCTTTATTTCTTAGGGATATATGATTTAATCAAATCAACAAGCGGTTCAATTTCATTCATAGGCCTTCCTCTATCAAAGTCCCTTGATTTATAGGTTTGGCTTTCTGTCTCAATAGTTAACCATGCGTACCAAGCCCCATCATATGCTCTAACATCAGTAGGTGACATCAGGGTAGGTAACTGAGCTAAATTAATGTCCTGAACAATTTTGCAAAATCTTAACCAGTCTTCGTGGTCAATTTCAATTTCCTTTTCAATCTCATTAAATCCTGTCTCCTTATAAATCACCTTATCCTTCTTTACCTCTACGTTTACTTCACCACCACGGGTCATCGTATAAAACTGGATTAATTTTACAGAATCATCAGTATTAATACTTTGTCCAAGAACAGAGGAGGCAAAAAGGAGTAAAATTAATATTAGGAGGTTTGTTTTCATCTCTTGAGTATTATGCCCTACGGTAATAAATACCAGCGGCTGAGGTAAATCGCCAGCTTTCTGTTACGCGCAGGGTAAATTAACAAACTGAAGTCAAGAGTGCAGCCGCAGATATTTTTAAGGTTTATGACTGCTTAACATTTTATCCAGGATGGCCGAATAGTCCTGGTAAACCGAAACATACCATTCTCCATCAGGAGTATCTTTCCGCTGAGGAGTGCCTTCTTTTACTTCCTGAATCACTCCATCACGGTTTATAAAGAAATTTTTTAACCCTCAATTCCTAACTGATTGAATAACTCGCTTGAAGTAGGTGCAATAATGAATTTATATGGGTGCTTTGCCAAAAGTCTGGCAGTCTTATTTTTGTCCTCAGGTAAAGGTGCTAAGAAAACAACCTTATCCTTATACTCTTCCTGAAGCCTGTTTAGTTCTGGTATTTCAACCAGGCATGGTTTACAGCTAATTGACCAAAAATTAATCATCACTACCTTCCCCTTTAAATCTTTTGAAGTTAAAATTGTTCATCATTCTTCATCTTACGGTGCCTTACGTTTGAGTATGCGAAGTGGTGGCCCATTTATAATCATACCTAACCCTCTGCAGCCACAAATAATTGAAATTATTCGCCTTTTAGAAACAAGCGCCACCATTTCGCATACTTTTTGTTAGCTGGCGTTTTTCTCATTTGGTTGAGAGACGATTCTTTCTATAAGAGTTTTTAACTGCTATTTTGCCATCTTTAAAAGTAAATAAATCACACCCTGCGACTTCAACCTTAACTCCGTCTTTGTTAGTCCCTATAAAGATCCACTCAGTGAAACCTCTTTCGCCTACTATGAAATGTCTTGGATTGCTCCAGTGAGCATCAGGGAAGGTTGAAAAAACGTCTTCGAACGCCTTCTTAACCTGCTCTTGGCCAATAAATTTTTGTCCATCAACATCAGGCCCTGCTGAAGCTTCAAATACACAGTCATCTGTCATATGTGCCATTATTGCTTTAATATCGTGAGCATTAAATGCGTCAGCAAAAGACTGGAGAAATCCCTCCGAAACTTTATTATTTATTTGTGCCATAAGAAAAAATGGAAATAGTAAAAGAATTGCCAAAGTGCCTTTCTTCATAGGAGTATCTTTTATAGTTTTCGATCAAAAATGCCAGCTAACGGCTCGCAAACCGGGTGTTGGGCATTTTATAGCGCCTCAGTTTCCTGGTGCTGTTTAGTTAATAAATAACTGTGAGAGCTGAATTTCCAGTATATGCCCGTAACCTGTTTGTTGGGTTACCCCTCGTTTATTTTATTTTTCGTATTTGCTCTTCTGTCAATCCAGTGTATCTAATAATCATTTCAATAGGCTCTCCCGCTGCTATCATTTCCTTAGCTATTTCTAACTTACCAATTTCAATTCCTTCTTCTTTAGCAGTATCCAATGAGTTTTTCAAATCCCGGTAGTATTTTAAGCTGTCCTCATATGAGCGAACTTGGTCTGGGGTAAATTTTGCAATTTCGGCTGTCTCAAAAAGCTTATCGAATACTCTTTCCCTTAATTTATCAGGTACTTTATCAAGCCTATTCAGATTCCGAATCACATAAAGCCATTTATCGAATCTGGTTTCCAGTTCATCTACCGTTTTATTGAACTTTGGCATTTCCAGATAAATGAAAGTGAGTTTGTCGTAAAAGACTTCCTTTGTGGCTGTATCAGTCAATTTGATGTCATATCGGAATTTAGCAGGGTCATTTTTGTCCTCATCAAATACGAAATCAAGTATGGCTATGGTATAAACGGCTTTTAACTCATAGTTCCAGTCTGCCCGTTTAGCCTGTTCCCGAATAGGAAATGTTGAATAATAGACGGTTCTGTCTTTAAAGAAATTCTGCTTCGTCTTCTGAAGCTCAACAATGAATTTTTCACCTTTCTCATTTTCACAATAAAGGTCAAAGATTGCCTTTCGGTCTATCTCGCTGGTCCCTATATGTTCGCTCTTCAGGTAGGTAAGATCTTTAATCTCTCCCTGCTCTTCTTTTAGAAGTACATTCAAAAAATCAAGGAGCAAATCCTTATTAGGCTCCTCCCCAAACAGTTTTTTAAAACCGTAATCGGTAAAGGGCGGTGGGTGCATTTATATATTTTTCTGCAAATTCAGTCATGGTCAATTTCCTTTACCCAAAGATACTAATTTTTCAGCTTGACTGTTTCTGTTTTTTAATGAGGGGTAACTTCGAGATAATAACAACATTTACTGGTATTATAAAATTAATAGGAGAAGAAAAACAGTTAACTGTTGCTTTTCCTATAGGCAGGCAGGAAAATAGCAGTAAGAGTTAAGTTAAGCTGAAGTTGCATAAATTCCTCCTGATTTGCGGGCAGCGAAATAACAGTAATCCATCCTCTCCTCTCTTCCATGGAAAAATCTTTCCATTTCAGCCTGCCCAGCCTTCTCGGTCTAAGCTCCGGTACTGGATAGCTTCGGCCAGATGCTCGATTTTGATTTCCTTCGCTATCGGCGAGGTCGGCAATGGTGCGGCTTACCTTCAGGATGCGGTCGTAGGCGCGGGCAGAGAGGCCCAGGCGTTCCATGGCTGTTTTCAGCAGGGTTTTGCCGGCCTCGTTTATCTGGCACACTTCCTTTACCATCTGCGAGGGCATGAGGGCATTGGAGTATATCTCCGGAATATCTTTAAAGCGTTCCTGCTGGCGTTGGCGGGCTTCTATTACCCGCTCCCGGATTTCCTTGCTGCTTTCGGCTTTGCGGTTGGCGGTCATCTCGTCGAACGATACCGGCGTAACCTCCACATGCAGGTCGATGCGGTCGAGCAGCGGGCCGCTTACCTTGTTGAGGTAGCGCTGCACCATGCCGGGGCCGCACACACATTCTTTTTCGGGATGATTGTAGTAGCCACAGGGGCAGGGGTTCATGCTGGCCACGAGCATAAAATTGGCCGGGAAATCGACCGATACTTTGGCGCGGCTGATGGTTACCCGGCGCTCCTCCAGCGGCTGGCGCATTACTTCCAGCACCGTGCGCTTAAACTCCGGCAGCTCGTCGAGAAAGAGCACGCCATTATGCGCCAGGCGAAATTTCGCCGGGCTGCGGGTTTCCGCCGCCCCCCACCAGCGCAACATCGGATATGGTATGGTGCGGCGAACGATAAGGACGCTGGGCAACCAGCGAGGCATTGCCTCCCAGTTTGCCGGCAACAGAATGAATTTTGGTGGTTTCCAGTGCTTCCTGCAGGCTCAGGGGCGGCAGGATGCCCGGCAGGCGTTTGGCCAGCATGGTTTTACCGGCACCGGGCGGGCCAATCATAATCACATTGTGGCCGCCGGCAGCGGCAATTTCCATGGCACGCTTAATATTTTCCTGGCCCTGCACATCGGCAAAGTCGGCATCAAACGTCATCGAGCTCTGCTGAAAAAGATATCGCGGGTATCCTGAACTGTGAGGGGCTTTATCTCTTCCTTGCCGCTAAAAAATCGAACCGCCTGTTGAATATCAGTAACACCAATAATATCGATATTATTAACGATGGCCGCTTCGGAGGCATTTTCCTGCGGGAGTATAAAACCTTTAAAACCCTGCTTGCGGGCCTCAATGGCAATGGGAAGCACGCCTTTTATCGGCCGCAGGCTGCCATCGAGCGCCAGCTCGCCCATTATCACGTAGCTTTTCCAATTCGGGAGCCTCCAGCTGCGCCCGAGGCCTGCAGGATCCCCAGAGCAATGGGCAGATCGTAAGCCGAGCCTTCCTTTCTTATATCGGCCGGCGCCATGTTTACCACCACCTTCTGGCGCGGCATTTTGTAGCCATGTTGCTTTCAGGGCAGATTCTACCCGCTGCTCGCTTTCTTTTACCGCGCTGTCGGGCAGGCCCACCATAAAGAACTTTGTTCCCTGGCCTACATTTACCTCGATGGTAATAAGGATGGCATTTACTCCGTATACGGCAGCTGCCGAAAGTTTTTGCAAGCATACTATATACTGTTGTAGAAATTTCTCTATCAGGTAAATAAAAATATGAATGACCTTGATGTGGATTTCCTGGATGCGATCGGCATAGCCGTTATGAGGCACTCGGATTTCGGCATCGGCCAGGTAGGCCAGCTTACCGCCTCCTTTGCCGGTAAGGGCCACCACCTGCATGCCTTTTGCCTTGGCGGCTTCGGCGGCCCGAATTACGTTCGAGGAATTGCCGCTGGTGCTTATGGCCAATAGCACATCGCCTTGCCTGCCCTAAACCTTCAATAAAGCGGGAAAATACATACTCAAAGCCAAAGTCGTTGGCCGTACAGGTAATATAGCTGGGATCGGATATGGCAATGGCCGACAAAGCCGCGGCGGTCTTCGCGGAAACGACCGTGTAAGCTCTTCGGCAAAATGCATGGCATCGCAATGGGAGCCGCCATTTCCGCAGCTGATTATCTTTGCCCCGTTTTTAAGGGCAACGGCCATAATGCTGGCCGCTTTATGGATGCGCTGCAGGTTTTGCGGGTTGTTCAGGAAATTCTCCAGTACATTGGCCGCTTCTTTCAGATGGCCTTTAATTACTTCTGTTGCTTCCATTTGCTCGATCAGGATTGTGGGGATTGCGTAGGATTATTCTCGTCGGAGCCGGCCGGTCTCTATCTTTAATGGAGCGGTTAAAAGCCTCCAGCTTGCGCTCGGTGTCTTCTTCTTCGGCCTTCTGCGCGCAATTTCTGTTTGGCGATCCTGCTCAATTTCGTATACCCGTGCTTTTACGGTTTATTATGCTCGTTTCCAGTTTCCGTAGCGGCTTTTCAGGCTCCGGATGTACAGGCTGCCGGCAATAATAACGCCGGTAAGCAATACAAGACTCACCAGCTATCCAGGCCTGCAGGTAGTCAATGAGATTGCAGCAAATTAAAACTGTTAAAGAGCGATTCGCTCGTTCAGATAACAGAATAATCGTAAGCAGCAATGTAAATAGCGCTGAGTACAATGAGGGCAGTCCGTAGTTTCTTCATAGTCTGAGTATAAGCTAAACCTGATTATATAATCTATATAGATGAAAAATGTTAGAATCTACGGCTTATCATACCGACTGCATGAGTGTCAGCTTTCTGATATAATCCTTCCTGCTCCAGCAACTCTTCATGACTGCCCCGCTCCACCATCGTCCTCTTTCAATCACCACTATCTCATCGGCATGCTGAATGGTACTCAGCCGGTGGGCAATTACAATGGAGGTTCGGTTTTGCATCAGCTTGGTTAGAGCCTCCTGCACCAGCGTTTCCGATTCCGAATCCAGGGCCGAAGTTGCTTCGTCCAGGATCAGGATTGGCGGGTTTTTTAATACAGCCCGGGCAATGCTCAGCCGCTGCCGCTGTCCGCCCGACAGCCTTCCTCCGCGCTCGCCAATGAGCGTCTGGTACCCATTTTCTGTTTGCATGATAAACTCGTGGGCATTGGCAATTTTTGCTGCCTGTATCACCGCCTCTTCACTGGCCTCGGGCATGCCAAAAGCAATGTTATTAAAAATAGTATCGTTGAACAATATGCTTTCCTGGGTTACAATGCCCATTAGCTTCCGCAGCGACTCCACCTCATAGTCCGTCATTGGCTTACCATCGAGCAGCACGCTCGCCCTCTGCAGGATCGTAAAAGCGCGGTATTAAATCGGCCAGGGTAGACTTTCCGCCACCCGACGGACCTACCAGGGCAATGGTTTTTCCTTTTTCGATGTTCAGATTGATGTTCTTAAGCACTTTCTCTCTCCATAGGCAAAGGAAACCCTCCGGAACTCGATGGCTTCGGTAAACTCTTTTACTGCCACTGCATTGGGGCTGTCGCTGGATGGCCGGCTGCACATCAAGAACGGCAAAAATACGCTCACCCGAAGCCAGGCCCCGCTGAATGCTGGTAAATGATTTTGAGATGGCCTTACCCGGCTGCAACACCTGGGTAAAGATGGCGATATAGGTAATAAAACTCAGACGCATCGAGAGCCGGAGTCCCCGCTCAACACCAGCGTTGCCGCCATACACCAGAATGCCCGCTACGAAGAACACGCCCAGAAACTCGGAAATTGGCGAAGCCAGCTCGTTCCGCCGGGCCATTTGCATGTTTACCTTCCGCTAATGTCGACCTCCCGGCTAAAGCGGTTCGCTAATAAACGCGCGGGCAGTAAACGCTTTCACCACGCGCATTCCGCCCAGGGTTTCATCCAGAATATTTACAATCCGCCCCAGGCTTTCCTGGCTCTCCCGCGCGGCTCGTTTCTTTAACCGCTTGGCAATGCCGGATATTAACCAGCCCGAAATGGGCAATATCATAATGGTAAAAAGCGTGAGCCTGGCCGAATAGCTAAACAGGACAATAAAGTAAAATGATAATGGTTGCCGGCTCCCTGAAAATAACGGTAATCGAGTTTACAATGGAACGCTCTACTTCCTGCACGTCGTTGGTTATGCGCGACATCATATCGCCTTTGCGCTCGTTGGTAAAATAACCGATATGCAGGCGGCTGATTTTATCGAAAATGGTTTTTCGGATATTACTAACCGACTTAATACGAATATGCGCCAGCTCTAATGCCGACAGATATTTAAATAAATTATTAAAGAGCGAGGAGACAATAATGATGGTACATACATAAAGCAGCGCGGTAAAAGGGCCCAGCTCATCTTTCCACTGAATGAGGTAGTAGTAAAACCACTGCTTGGCATAATCATAAGTAAAGGAAAATTCCGGCTTCTGCCTGTAAACGGCAATTTCTTCCGGCCCGATATTATTGAAAAGCACATCCAGCACCGGCATAATCAGGGTAAGGGTCGCAAGGCTGAAAATAATGGAAAGAAGGGTAAAGATGATATATTTAGGAAGGCGGGCACCCGGCCTGGCAAAAGATAATAATCTGAAATAGGTATTCATTCTGTACTGCTGAATTGGGCTGCAAGTTAACCTAAAATAGCCTGAATGCTAAATGCCCCGGCCCCATATGTAAGCTTTTTGCTGTTAGGCAACCGCAAGCCGTCCTTTTTATCGCATTGTAGGAAGTTTAAAATCAAATTTTATAGACAGAATACGCAGGCCGATGATAAACAATATGGTAAGAAAATAATTCCACTCCAGGGAAACCCCCAGGTAATCCAACCCCAGGAAAGCACAGCCCCCAAGCAGGCAGGCCGTTGCATAAAACTCTGTAGGACGGAATATAAGCGGTATTTCATTGCAGAGCGTGTCGCGGATTACCCCGCCAAAAACAGCCGAAATGGTGCCCATCATAATAGCCACGACAGGCTCCACGCCTATCAGCAGGGCTTTTGACATTCCTAAGACCGTAAAAACACCAATACCAATGGTATCGAAAAGGAAAAGCGTGCGTTTCAACTTCAACACCCTTTGCTTAAAAAGTACCGTGCAAACTACCCCCAGCAGAATTACCCACAGGTAGTTATTGTCCTGCAACCAGCTTACGGGTTGAAAGCCCAGCAGCAGGTCGCGCACCGTGCCTCCACCAATGGCAGTAACAAAACCAATAACGGTGGCGCCCATTAAATCGAGCCGCTTATCGCCGGCAGTAAGGGTGCCACTAATAGCAAAAACAAAAGTCCCGAGCAGGTCGAGCCGGTAAAGAATATCCATGGATTAAAACAAATGTGTGCGCCGCCCGATATTCCATCGAAGGCCCAGTTGGGTAATACTGTTACTGCTGCTCCTCTCCGGAAGCTCGCTGTCCTGTTTTCTAAAGGTTTGGTGCAGCTCCAGGTACAGGCGATGGGCTGGCATATACGACAAGGTAAAATCGGCCAGCTGTACCTGGTTAGCCACTCCCTGCCCGATTACATTGCCTCTTTCCTGCGTACGGCTCATATACGATTTAAATATGTTGCCCCCGTAGTTGGTGCCTTCAGCATCTTGGCCAAAGTCGGCCTGCATAAGGGTGGCCGCAAGCGCCCAGCGCCCCGCAGGCTGATAGCGGATAATGGCAAGCTTTTCGTCGAAGTTGGCCCCCAGCGGATGCGCCAGCGGCTGCGAATAGTGGGTGTAATTGGTATAATCGGTAATGTGCGAATACATAAACGGCCGCACGCGGTTCCACTCCAGCTGCAGGTCGAGGTTAGGAACGCCAAATACATTTATATACTTTCCACCCAGCTGCAGGGCCCATTTGTTTGCCCACCAGCCATTACGCTCGCGGTAAGCACTCAGCAAAAATTCGTCGAGCGCAAACTGGCCGTACAGCTGAAAATGCCGCAGGAAATTCCACTTCATGTCTGCACCCACCATGGCATTGTCCTGGCTGCCGCCGTACTGCTCCACTGCCCGGTAAAATATTACCGGGTTCAGGTATTCCACCTCAAGGCTGCTGCCGGTGCTGTCGCCGCTAATAATAGCTTCAAAAAGACCGATATTAAAATTGTCGGTTACATTAAAGCTCAGGTGATGCAGGGCCATAAATTTTTTCGGATAACGGGTATTCGATGAGCTACCGCTTAAAGTTCCCGGAACATCGCCGCGCAACTGCGCAAATAAATTAGTGTAATTAAAGCGCCACACTTTGGTTTGCACCTTCAGAAAGGGATAAGAATTGCCTACATCCGACAGAACCAGCGAACGAACGCCATTCCCGATAAAAAAGCGGTCCTGCCCGAACTGGATGCCAATATGCTTCGTGGCCTTCACGCTCACATAAGCCCGGGCAGTAAAAAAGTCTACGCCATCGTCTTTAAAGCGCTTCCAGAAGGCTTCGCCCGGCACTATCCGGCGCTCGTTTATCTGGTTACGAACATAGGCAGGAAATACCGCCTGGTTCTCTGCCAGGAAAGTATATACCCCAACCTTATCGTCGATAGAAGCACGCAGCTCCACCCCTCTGGTATTAATAAATGGCCGTACTTCGCTGCCGCTTTCGGTACCTGCCTGCAGGTACAGCACCGGGCTTATATGCAGGTCGAAGTCTGCTTTGCGTACATGAAAGAAATCAGGACTGGCCCGGTAAAAATATTTCAGTATGGGCTTCTGCATTACTTTTGCCGAAGGGGTCCACTCCCAGTTATCGTTCAGGAGAAACTGCAGGTTAAAGTGGTCGGCCCCGCTAAGCTGGTAAGCCGCACTGTCGAGCTGGTTTTCGGCAAAGCGGGCAATGGCGCTTCGTTCAATGGGCTTAAAGCTGGTAAAGAAAGTTTTGGAAAAATGCCCCTGCCGGATTTCATACCGGTCGAGCAAATGATAATAGCGTTCATCCTGGGGTGCCCAAACGCTTTGCGCCAGCGCAGCCACGGAAGAAAATAGAAGCGTAGCCAGCACTCCCCAGCCTTTGCCGCTTATCGAAAACCTTCTGTCCATAAAATACTTATCTAAATTAAAAGGCAGCCAAACAATACTGCCAGGGGGTAAAAGTAGAATAAAATTTTGAGATATGCTTGGAGCAATTGCAGGTGATATAATAGGTTCGGTGTATGAAAAAGACCCTATAAAAGAAAAAGACTTTCCTTTATTTAGTCCGGCAAGTGAATTTACCGACGACACCGTGCTTACTGTAGCCATTGCCGACAGCCTGCTATCGGGCAAAAGTTATGCCGCCGCCCTTAAGCAGTGGGGCCGAAAATACCCGAATGCCGGCTATGGCGGCAATTTTTACCAGTGGCTTATGAGCCGCTGTTCAGTTGCCTATAACAGCTGGGGCAATGGTTCTGCGATGCGCGTAAGCCCCATCGGTTGGGGATATAATTCCCTGGAGCGCACCCTGGCCGAAGCAGAAAAAAGTGCGGCAGTAACTCATAATCATCCGGAGGGCATTAAAGGGGCGCAGGCCGTTGCCGGTGCCATTTTTATGGCCAGGAAGCAGGCACCGAAAGAAGAAATAAAAAAGTGGATTGAAGCGCAGTTTAACTACAAGCTGCAAAGAAGTACGGACACTATACGGTCTGGCTACAGCTTTGAAGTAAGCTGCCAGCTTTCGGTACCCGAGGCCATTATTTGTTTCCTGGAGAGCAATAGCGTAGAGGAGGCCATTCGGCTCGCGGTTTCGCTGGGCGGCGATGCCGACACCCAGGCCTGCATTTGCGGGGCAATTGCGCATGCCTGGCATGGAAATTTGCCCGATGCACTGTGGCTTGAAACAGAAAAAAGGCTACCTGAGGATATGCTGCGGATTATTACAGACTTCCGGCAGCAGTTTCTTTAATAGTCAGGCTTAAAATAAACCTGCCGGTAGCTTAACCAATGACTCCTTATCTGGTGCACGTTTGCAAGGCCGCGTGCACTCCTATGCGGTTAAATCTGCGATTTGGCATTAGGTAAGGGAACAAGGCAAAAAAAACCCAATTCTTAAATGGGTTCTTATAAAAATGAAAGAACGCCTTCTGCTTTGGAGGGAACCTGATTGACCTTTCTCAACTTCGACACAGGATAAGGCTTCTGCCTGTTTCTATGCAAACTTTAAGGAACGGCTATCTGGCTGTTACACTAAAGAGGTTTAAAACCACTCAGGAAGTAGTATAGCAGGAGGTCCAGGCAATTCAGGCCTTAATAGTATTTATCGGCCAGCTCTTTGAGCTTTTCATAGGTGAGGGGCTTTGTAATAAGCTCTTTTATATGCTTATAAGTAGCAGCCCTTGAAATGTCGCGGTGGTTTACCGAAGAGGTAAGCATAAAAATAGGCACATTAAATTTCTTGCTGTACCCGTTTTGTTCAAACGCATCCATAAAATCGAAGCCGTCCATTTCGGGCATCTTTATATCCAGAAAAACAATGTCCGGAAATGTCCCTTCCTTTTCTTCCACCAGCTGCTCGATATACTCCAGTGCCCTGGCTGCTTCGGAAAAGAAATTAACGCTTAAATTGTACTGGCTTTCAAATATCTCTTTCAGAATGAAATTATTAATTTCATCGTCGTCGATAAACAGTACTTCTTTTATTTTATCCATTATTAAACAAGAAAATGCGCTTCCGGCATAACTACTTTCAGTAACATTTTTTACCCCGGCAGCTAACTTAACCAAGCTGCCCTTTTTATATTATTATATAAAAGGGCTTAGCCAGGCCTATCGGGGCGACCTCTCCTTTACATTTGCGCAACTAAGGGAAGGCTGAAACAGGTAGCCGGCATTTAGGCAGATCCACCCTAAACAATTTCCTTTTACTGACAAAAACCACTTTTGGTTACCTTCTTCCCGCTTTTTTTTCAGCAGACTCATAAAACATTTAGCTTTAAGCGCATGAGCAGCAAACAGAAAGGAAGACCGGCAGAATAGAAAATTATTAACGAATGATACTTATCCACCTTTTCAAAAGTAACTTATCTTCGGAAATTTTACAAAACAGAATCTTAAGAAAGGAAAGCATTTTGAATTTCAAAAGATTAGCCTTAGCTTTGTGGCTCTTTTGGGAAGAAGTAAAAGGTAAATACTATAATACAATATAGCAATGAAAAAAGATATTCATCCGGAATACAGAGAAGTGGTTTTCCATGATACATCCAGCGACTATAAGTTCATGACCCGCTCAACCATCAACACGCCAGATACTATCGAGTGGGAAGATGGCAAATCCTATCCGCTGGTTAAAATTGAAGTGAGCTCTGCTTCACATCCTTTTTACACTGGCAAGAAACTGTTTGTAGATACTGCCGGTCGTGTAGAGAAATTCAACCAGCGCTACAAGAAAAAATAATAAGCTTTTATTTTAAAGCTTTCCCAGAACCCTGCTTCCCGGCAGGGTTCTTTTTTTTGCCCGCTGCTTTTCAAAGCGCCTCATCCTGACAAACTTCCACTAAACATTACACTCCCCGTTCAAGTCCTGAATTCCCTCAAATTGTATCTGAGCATTATTTTCTTTTAGTTTGACCATCTAAAAACAGCTATTCTGCAAAATATTACCCTTAAAAGAATAAAAACCACAATTTACTTATTAAATATGCTTAACCTTTGGTGTAACAAACAGAGGCTGCTGCCTTTTATAGCTCTATTGCTGGGCACGCAGGCCTGCTTTAACGAAAGCGATTTTGACCCTGACATGATTGCAGGGGTAAAAGCAAGCCCTTCTGTAGCAGTTCCTCTGCTGCATGGCTCCCTAAAAATGCAGGACTTGCTGGCCCAAACAGAGTCGCAGTATGTAGAGGTAGATCCGGATAATCTTATCCATTTGATTTACAGCGACACCCTTTACTCCACATCAATTCGCGATCATTTCTTACTTCCGGAGCTTTCTGCTCAAAAATTTTATTTGACCGGCGCAAAAACCGTACTTCCAGGAAGTTCAGAGGTAATTGTAGACGACCAGCTTTCACTGGATTTTGAATTTGAAGAGGTTGATCTCATTAAAATTCAATTAAAGGAAGGCGATCTTTCCCTCTCCGCCTACAGCAACATTCAAACCGACGTAGAACTGCAGTTAAACTTCCCCACCCTAAGCCAGAATGGTCAGCCGTTGGTAGTCAACATGAGTCTGCCCGCCGGCGCATATAGCTCCCAGTCTTTACAACTCAGCCTACAGAATTTCGATATTGACCTGAGCCAGTTTGAGGCAGGAGAAAACCTGCTGCCGGTAGAGGTACTGGCAACAGTTGCCCCCGGACAGGAGAACCTGTTGCTTGGCACAAATGACTATGTGCAGTTTAGCCTTAACCTAAGCCGCCTGGACTTTAACTTAATTACAGGCCACTTTGGCCAACTGGAAGTAGCCCTTCCCCAGGAGGAGCTGGCCATCGAGTTGTTTGAAAACATTCCAGCCAAAGCAAACTTTAGTCTCGAAAATCCTATGCTGCGCTTCGACTTCCTAAACAGCAACGGAGCTCCCATTCAGGTTAAAAAAGAAATTCTGCAGGCCAGAACAGAAACAGGTGAAACGCTGCCTATCGTAACCGATCCGGCAGATTTGTTTGACCTCAGCGCACCTGCCCTGCCAGGCCAAAGCTCGGTAACCAGCATTTCCATTACCAATGTTGGTAAAATCATTGACCTGCGCCCGAACTTTATGGACTATAAGCTAACAGGCAAGCTTAATGTTGGCCAGCCACAGGATATTATCAACTTTGTTACCGACAGCAGCCGCTCAGGTATTGTGCTCCATGCCGATGTACCTCTTTGGGGTTCTATCGACGGTTATCACCTTAGCGATACCATGGCCATGACCCTTCAGCCCGATGATGCCGAACTGCAGGAAGACGAGGACGGAGGCTTTACCATTGAAAATGCAAATGCAAGCATTCATACAGTTATTACGAACCAGTTTCCGCTGGGCAGTGAGGTACAGGTATATTTTACCAACGCCCGCTACGAAATAACCGACTCTTTATTCTCCGAGGGCCCTTTGCACATGAAGGCTAGCAAGGTAAACGCAAGCGGCGATTTACAAACAGCAGAAGTAACTACCCTGGATCCTACAATTTCCGACAAGCAGCTTGAACGCATCCTGGAATCTGACTATATGATTATAAAAGGCCTGCTTTACACCTCCCGCAATGCAGACGGCTCCCAGCCTGCTGTAAAAATAAAGTCTGACTACCAGCTGGACATTAACCTGGGCCTAAAAGCAAGCATGAATATTTCTGTAAAATAACGACCAATGAAAAAAATATACTTACTCCTACTTGCGCTTGCTGCCGGAAGTATGCCCCTGCTTGCGCAGCAGGAAGCCACCCTGCACAGCATGCGCAGCCTTCCGCAAAATCATTATACCAACCCGGCTTTTACCCCACAGCAGCAGTTTTACCTGGGGCTACCGGGTATTTCATCGACCTATTTTTCTCTTGAAAATACAGGCTTTAACTACAACAGCCTGTTTGAGCGAGACCCGGTTACCGACTCGCTTTACATAAACCTGCCCCGCTTACAGGAGCGCATGGGCAGGAAAAACTACCTGGGGGGCGCGATACAAACCGACCTGCTGAGCCTGGGCCTTAAAGTGAATGCCCGCATGTACCTGTTCATGAGCTCTACCCTTAAAGGCAATGCACAGTTCATGTACCCGCAGGGATTAACCGGACTGCTCATTAATGGCAATGGCAACTATATTGGCGAAAAGGTGGCATTTTCCCCGGAGCTTGACCAAATGGCTTACCTCGAAAATTCGATTGGCGCCTCTTATATTGTAAACAGGAAGCTTACCGTTGGCGCCCACTTTAAATTTCTTAAAGGCATTACCAACGTACGCACCAAAGAATCGGACTTTACACTCCATACCGATGCCGATACTTATGCATTAACCCTGGAGGGAAACATGTATGTACAAACCTCCGGGCTTTACGACCTCATTGAAGGGGATAAGGATGTAGAAGATTACCAGGATCTGCGTTACGGTGATTTACAAAACAATGGGTTTGCCATAGATTTGGGTGCTACTTATGAATTAAGCCCTCGTCTTTCTCTTGGCTTCAGCGCCCTTAACCTGGGCAGCATTAACTGGAAGTCCAACAACCGCGAATACATTATGAATGGAACCAGCATTACCTTCGAAGGTCTGGACGCCCAGGAGCTGGCCGACGGTGACAGCGGTGTCGATGCCTTTATGGATGAACTGGAAGAAGCCTTTACAGGCGACAGCCGCCCGGTAGAAAGCTACCGCACCGGCCTGCCCGCCCAGTTTTACCTGAGCGGCCGCTATGAGCTGCTGCGGAACCTGCATGCCAGCGCACTTCTTTTCGGTCAGCTGTATAATGGTAACTTCCGCCCCGGCTTCTCTGCTGCTTTAAACAAGGACTTTGGTCGCCGCATTGGTGCCACCCTTAGCTATTCAGCAGCAAACCGGGGACATAACCTGGGCACCGGTCTGAGCTTTCGCTTAACGCCGGTACAGTTTTACCTGGTGAGCGATAATCTTATTAGCACGCCTGTTTTCTACCGCAGTGCCAAGGCAGTAAGCCTGCGCCTGGGTATGAATATTATGTTCGGGTACCGCAAGAGCCCGGCGAAACTTCCTTATGCTAAATAAACCTGTTTTTAATTTATGAACTTACGATATACCCTTTACCTCTGCCTCTGCCTGCTGGCTTCTCCAGCCTGGGCTCAGCAGGCGTATGCACCGGAAAAATTCAGCGAGGCTGTTAACAGCCCCTACCCTGAGTTTAACCCCAAGCTAAGCCCCGACGGCAATACGCTTTTCTTTGTACGGGCCAACCACCCCGAAAACACCTACGGCACGCACGACACCCAGGACATCTGGTACAGCACGCTGCAGGAAGATGAAAGCTGGTCGGAAGCCCAACGCATGCCCGACCACCTGAACCGAAACCGCTACAATGCGGTACTGGGCGTTTACAACCAGGGCAACAGCCTGCTGCTGCTGGGCCGCTACAATAAGAAAGGAAACATCTGGAAAAAGCGCGGCTTTTCTGTTGCGCACAAAACAGCAACGGGCTGGAGCATGCCGCAGCCTTTAAAAGTGAATAAGCTTGCACGCAAAAGCAAAGGTTTATACACCACTGCCACCATTTCTGACGATGGCCAGTACCTCGTGCTTAGCTTTAGCAAACGCTACAACAGCAAAAAAACAAACATATATGTAAGCAGGCTTAAGAAAAACGGCAAGGGCTACAAAAAGCCCCGCCCGATTCGTTCGCTAAAAACCATCGGAAATGAGGATGCTCCTTTTCTTTCTGCCGACGGACAGCACCTGTACTTTACCAGCAGCCTCACGCAAAACCACGAGGTTTACCGTGCCGACAGGCTTGATAATTCCGGCCGTTTATGGGACACTCCAAAAGCGATGGGCGATTCTGTCAACTCACGCGCCTGGGACTCGTATTTTAGCACCAACCTTAATGAAAGCTTCGGTTACTTTGCCAGCAACCGCAACCAGTCTGGCTCCGACCTGTACCGCATTAAGCTTGTGGAAGAAAACCCTTTTATTCTTGTAAAAGGCCGGGTACTGAACCCGCTTACCAATGAGCCCCTGAGCCCCGATACCAAAGTAAGCTTCCTGGCAAACCAGGAAGCGATTGATTCGGTAAACTATAATGCTGCAGAAGGAACCTACCAGGCGTATTTACCGCTGGGCGGCCAGTACGAAATTATGGCCGAAGCTTACAGCCACCGGCAGCAAGCCGGGCTGGTAGATGCCACCGGGCTGATAGAATTTGCTGAAACTGAGCTTGACCTTTTCCTGGAGCCTATTCTGGTTGCCCGTATAGAAGGTCAGCTGCTCATTCGCAGCTCAAATACACCGCTACCTGTTGCCACGAATCCTAAAATTCTGATAAACGGACAAAACCCGGATTCTGTTTACCTTAACCCAATTAATAACCGCTACCAGTTGTGGCTGCCTTACGGAAAAGATTACCAGGTAAAAGTACAGGTCGATGGCTTTGATGCGGAAGTTGAAAACCTGAAGCTCAGCCATATTGACGGATATAAAGAAATTACGAAAGACCTCTTTGTAGACACCAAAAAAATGGCCTCTATCAGCGGGGTGGTATATGATAAAAAAACAGGCAAGCCCTTCTCTGCCGATGTTCCTGTTAAAATCATCCTGAATGACAGCATTGAGGCGAATATCAGCCTCGAGGGAGAATCGAGCCGCTTTTCGCTGCAGCTGCCCCTGGGTACCCGCTATGTGGTTAACGCCAAGGCCGAAGGCTACTATGCCATGTTCGAGACGGTGGATTTAAGTAAAGAAGAAGAAAATGTGAAAGTACTGAAAGACCTTTACCTGGCCCCTATTGAGGTAGGACAGTCGTTCCGTATTAACAACATCTTTTTCGAAACCGGCAAAGCCCAGCTTAAAACCGAATCATTCCAGGAGCTCGACCGGGTAGTTACCTTCCTGGAAGAAAACCCGAAAATGAAAATTGAGATTGCCGGCCATACCGACAACGTAGGAAGTGCCGCTTCCAACAAAAAGCTATCGGCCGCCAGAGCAAAAGCAGTAGCCGAGTATATCGTTACTAAAGGCGTAGACGAAAACCGGATTACCTCCCGCGGATACGGTAGCAGCAAGCCTGAGGCCGACAACAGCACCGACCTGGGCAAAAGCATGAACCGCAGGGTAGAATTCACCATCCTCGAAATAGTGAAGTAAAAGCAGCCCAAGCAGATAAATTAAATTAAAGGTCTCCCAGGTTCTAATCTGTGGAGACTTTTTTTATTTTTGCCTTATGAATCTTATATTTTTTGACCACCCGGAAATCCGGCAGCAACTTCTGCCACTTACTTTTACACGACCTGTAGCAAACCTGCGCGTTGGCATCTTAACCATTGCCGAAAAGTGGAAACACTATTTCACCGAAGCCAGTACCAGCTACCTTACCGAAAGTTACCTGCGCCACAAATTCCCCCTGCAGCAGGGCAGCAGCAACCTCTTAATCAATGGAGCAGTATGCCCGAACCAGGAGCTTTTTGAGGCCATTCGAGAACTGGCCGAAGGAGAAAAGCTGGTAAAAGATAATTTACTGATTGCCTGCCGCTGCAGCAAAGACGCCTTAACCGATATCGAAAAAACCCTTTATAATATAGATGAAAATAGCCTATCCTTTGAAGGCTCGTTCTTTACACTCATAAACCAGCTCTGGCAGATATTCGGGCAAAATGGCACCGAAATAAAAGCCGACTTTGCGCTGCTCACCGCAAAACGGAAGAATGCCGGCATCAGCGATCCCCACACCCGCACATACAACGAAGAGCAAATTTTCGTGGAAGAAGGCGCCAGCATTAAGGCCGCTATTTTAAATGCCGAAAACGGACCAATTTATATTGGCAAGGGAGCCAAAGTGCACGAAGGAGCTATTATTATCGGCCCGTTTGCCCTCTGCGAAAACGCCCATGTTAGTCCGGGTGCAAAAATGCGGGCCGACACTACCATCGGGCCTTTCAGCAAAGTAGGAGGCGAAATCAGCAACTCTGTAATTCAGGGCTACAGCAATAAAGGACACGAAGGCTTTTTAGGAAACAGCGTGCTTGGCGAGTGGTGTAACATTGGCGCCGACACGAACAACTCGAACCTTAAAAATAATTATGCCGATGTAAAGCTGTGGAATTATAAAAAACAGGGCTTTCTCAACACCGGCCTGCAGTTTTGTGGCCTTATTATGGGCGACCACAGTAAGTGCGGCATCAATACCATGTTTAATACCGGAACAGTGGTTGGGGTATCTGCCAATATTTTCGGTACCGGCTTTCCGAGGCAGTTTGTTCCCAGTTTCTCCTGGGGCGGCTCCGGTGGCTTTACCACCTATAAAATCGACAAAGCCTACGAGGTAGCCGAAAAGGTAATGGAGCGCCGCCACATTACCCTCGACGAAACCGAAAAAGCAATTCTCCAGCACATTTATGACGAAACTGCCAGATACAGGGTATGGGAAAGAAGTTAATGTGCTAATGGGTTAATGTGCCAGGCTGTGTCTGATAAATGCTTTTGAGAATAAATAGAGGGAATTTGCGGTCCGCCGCTGCGGGTCTTGGGCAAAGGGTATTTGTCAGACACAGCCTAATTTGCTAATGAGAAAATTTGTGCATTTGAAAATATGACGAGAGGTTTGACGACAGAAGAACCAGGAATTAAAAGATGTAGACATTGGACAATGGCTATAGGCTGTAGACGGAAAAAAGCATATAGAAATGAATTTCTAATTTCTAAATTTTCTTACTCACCACTCAACATATGCAGTTTGCCCATATACCCGGACTGAACGAAGTAAAAGCTCCCCTAAGAAACCCGCTCTTTAACCAGGGCGGCGGCTCCTAAAATGGCTATGCCTGCTGTTGTAGACAGTTTTATTTTTAAACGTTCAAGAACTATTTTATACGGAAAGCCTTGAATGCAGCTATGCATGGAATCCTGAAAAAAGGAAAAGGATTTGATTATGGAGCCTCCGAAAATGATGATTTCAGGGGAGTAGGTAAAAAGCACCATTTTTACCAGGCTGCCTAAATGCTCCCCATATTGCCTGTATACCTCCAATGCCATTGCATCTCCCTCTTTAGCCAAGGCATGTATTTTTTCACCTTCTGTTCCGGTTTTATTAAGAAAGAACTTTCCACTACAATAATCTTCTACTGTAAAATCCAGGTAAGGGATGCTTCCCAGTTCCCCTGCACAGGAAAGCATTCCGCCATATAGTTTATTATTAAGCACTACCCCTGTTCCAAGGCCCGTGCCCAGTGTTATTCCTACAACATTCCTGTAGCCTTTTCCCTCTCCAAACGTTTTTTCTCCCAGAGCAAAAATATTTGCGTCATTGGAAATAAAAACAGGTCTTTTAAAGTAATCTTCTAAACGCTCTTTAAGGTGTACCTTATCCCAGGAGGGAACATTCTGTACATCATAAACAATTCCTTTCTCTTCATCTACCAGGCTCGGCACACCTACCCCTATTCCTTCCACTCCGGAATCAAACAATTGTTCAATCCCGTTTATTATTTCACCAACAATTTGCTCTTTTGGAGCATTTGCCGAAGTCGGAAACCTACTTTCGCGCACAATCCGTCCGTCCTCCACCACCCCCACATGCACTTTGGTGGCGCCCATGTCTATGCCAATAATTTTTTGCTTACTCATCAATTCCTATTTTTCTATAAATTACATTGGGCCCTTCATCTTTTAGCACCTTGTTATTTGCTTTTTCAGAAGAAAATATGAGCTACCCTTATTGCCATTTCCACCTGACAAAAGCCTCCATTGCTTCATAATCTGCTAAGCCGAGTTTATGGTAACTAACGGCAGTTTCCCTATTCCTCTCCTGAGCCCTCACCCAAAATTCCCTTGCATCTTCACCAGGAAAAACAGGCTTGTCCTTCTGGGACTGATGTTTAAAAATAGCATCCCTTTTCCGTTCCACTTCTTTAGGAGAAAGAGGTACGGCCATTTCTATCTCGTGGGTCTCAAACTCATGCCATGCGCCCCTATACATCCATAACCAACAGTCTTTGGTCCATTCCTCCTGCTCACGGAGGCGCTGCATGGCTTCCAAAATAATTCGGAAGCAAACAATGTGTGTTCCATGCGGATCGGCAAAGTCTCCGGCAGCAAAAACCTGGTGAGGTTTTACTTTCTGAAGCAGTTCCATTGTCAGCTCGATATCCCGATCCAAGGGTGGTTTTCTTACGGTTTTTCCTTTCTCATAAAAAGGAAGCTGCATAAAATGAATATGATCATCTGCCAAGCCTGCGTAACGTGCACCAGCGATAGCTTCACTTTTACGAATAAAGCCTTTTACATCTCGCACCTCCTCCATGTCTGGCTGATTAGGTTCCTTCTCTTCAAGAGAACGGCGCATTTCCTGATAAAGGGCAGCGAGTTTGCGGCTACCTTCTCCGATACTTTTCGTAAAATCAACTGCAAACTCCATGTAACGCAGCACATCGTCATCCCAGATAGCGGTATTCCCTGAGGTCTGGTAAGCGGCATGCACATCATGCCCCTGGTCGACCAGGCGAATAAATGTACCTCCCATGGAAATAACATCATCGTCGGGATGCGGAGAGAAAATAAGGACCCGCTTTTTCGCTGGCTCAGCACGTTCCGGCCGTTGGCTGTCATCGGCATTGGGCTTACCACCGGGCCAGCCAGTAATAGTATGCTGTAACTCGTTAAAAACATGAATATTAATATCGTATGCAGGTCCCTTCTCCATGGCCAACTGGGCCATTCCGTGGCTGTTATAATCTTCCTCGGTTAATTTGAGAATAGGTTTATGAACAGTATTCGATAGCCAGATAACTGCTTTCTTTATTTGAGCAGGCCCCCATAGACAATCCTTCACAAGCCAGGGGGTATCAAAGCGGGTAAGCTCCGAGGCCGCATCTTTATCCAGAACAAATTCTACATTATCTGAAAGCTGAAGATAAGTTGCCGGCACTTCACTAGACATTTCTCCTTCTACTGCTTTTTTAATAATTGGCGCCTTTTTTTTACTCCAGGCCATCAGGATAATTTCCCGCGCCTTAAAGATGGTTCCTATACCCATGGTAATGGCTTTGGTCGGCACATTCTCCTTCCCTCCAAAGTCCCGGGAAGCATCCCGGCGGGTAAGGTCATCCAGCGTTACCAGACGGGTACCGGAATTAGGGGCTGAACCGGGTTCATTGAACCCGATATGGCCGGTACGACCAATGCCCAGTATTTGCAAATCAAGCCCTCCCTGCTCTTCAATCTTCCGCTCATAATCGAGGCAGAAAGAGTGGATATTTTCCTCTCTGAGCGTACCATCGGGGATATGGATATTATTTTTATTTATATCCACATGGTCGAACAGCTGTTCATTCATAAAGGCCACATAGCTCTGTGGAGAAGAAGGCCTCATCGGATAATATTCATCCAGGTTGAAGGTAATTACATTGCTGAAGCTTAGCCCATCCTCCTTATGGAGTCGAACCAGTTCGGCGTATACTCCAACAGGCGTAGCCCCTGTGGCAAGCCCGAGAACAACCTGTTCGTTCTTTTGCTGTTTCGCCCTTATTAAGGAAGCTATTCGCTGTGCTACCATCTTCGAGGCTATATGTGGGTCGGGGTAGACAGTTACAGGCAGCTTTTCAAAACGGGTCTCTTCAAGAAGATTAAGGCGTTTCATAAAATTTGGTTCTAGTTATTTAAGGTTCGCATTCATGGCAGCCCTTCTATTTTAAGACCTGCCCCATTGCTGGTATGCTCCCGGCTTTTATTTACTTTTTCTTTCCATCTTACTGCCTATAGTATCTTCCCGCATATCTTCCTGCTCTAACCAGTAAATAAGAGACGGTATATTATATATGTGTGTCCAGCCGAATATGCGTAATCCGTTGGTAATCTTCCAAATAGCACCTCGGCTCGACTCCGGATCATCGGGCAGCTTACTTACTTCCTCAAGAGCAGCAGCAAGTGCTTTCTGTGTTTCAAACTCCTCAGGCTCCCTGGGCAGCTTATCTGTTTTTAATACCTGGGCTCGTGCAAGTGCCTCTTTAAGTAAGGTCCTGTCTTTGCTAAACTCGTAGCCCACCAGCAGACTGTGGATAGAAGCTAAATAGGACTCCATTTTGTGGTTTAAAGGAGGATTATCCCTTACCCACCGGGCATGGGTTACTAAAGCATCTTTAACTTCTTCTGAGCCAGTTAACTGATAATACTTATACAAGCCTTGAGAAATGTATACCTGTGCATAACCATAGCGGTCAATATTCAGGCTTCCATTCTGGTCCCTATCTTTCTGAAGTTCCAGTAAAAGCTCCACCCGGTCCTGTAGTTCATCAAAGTATATTTGTTTTTTGGTTGCATCATACAGCTCCACCAGGTTCCATATCGATAAGTAAAGGCGCCTGCCTCTGAGACCATGATCTCCAAAGACTCTCCGGAGGTAGTAGTCTCCTGTTTGTTCCGCAACTTCAAGCCCACGATGGTTTCCTGCCAGATAATACGAGGCAATCCAGCCCGGAACCCAAACATGGGCACTCAATAAAGAAGTGTAATGCTGATTGGCATGCCTGCGGCCCATGCCCAGGTAAGGAGTGCCGGAAGACTTACTGGTATCCGCAGCATTGAAATAGTCAAGGGCATCGTTTGTGTCCCCTCTGTAATCAGGGAACGTAGGCCAGTGAATGTTATCTACATCCATGGTATGCAAGCTGGTTGCCCAAGCGTTTAAATAGTAATTCCGGTTGCCGGTTCGCATAAACTGTAACCACCACATATAATCGGTTGCTGGTTCGTTGTTCGTCCAGCTGTACCATTCATTATTTATATAATAGGTTTTGCCGTCGCCATAGTCCAGCATTCCATACCAGGGCTCCCAGTTTTGATTAAACTCCCACCACTTAAGTTTATAATCCAGGCCCCGCTCAAATTCGCTGTATTTTTCACTACTGGCTGCAAATGTGCCATACACCTTGCTGCTTGCATACCAGTCCGGATCGACATGGGCAACCGGCGGCTCTAAGAAATAGCTAAAAACCTGCTGGATTTCTTCCTCAGGAGTATCCTTTTTGTAGAAATAAAAAACTTTTTCTGTCGTCTTTGCTAGCCCCTGGGCAAAATTGCCGACAAGCCCGCTATCAAAATCTCCGTCGGCACGCGGAAACCCTAATGGCTCTACACTAGGTGACCAGATAAAACTATACAGTCGGTTACTACCTCCTTCAATGGCAATTTCTTTGGGGTACTCTTTAAAGAAGTTACGAATCCCTACTCCTATCCCCCACTTTTCATCTGAAACGCTCATCCATCCTGGCACGCGCTCTTTCTGAAATTGTTGTTTACCATCAACTGAAAGTGTACTGATAAAGCCTCCAATAAGCTCTTCAGGCGTAGAGTCATCTACAGGAGGCACTCGGGTCAGGTTAGGGCCCGTCTGAAGAATAGACACATCATCTGAACCCGCTATGGTCGTTCCATAAACTTTTTGCGCACCAGGTTCCGACCAGCTACCATCAAAATATCCCACCTTAAGCTCTTTCCGGTCAGAAAAATTGTAATCCAGCGAATATCCTGCGGCAGCAATCCGGTCGTTTGGCTCCGTCCATCCTTCCGCATCCTTAAGCTTTTCCTGATCTATAATGTCTTCATTCTGGGTAGCCAGGGCTGCGTATTCTCCCACTGGCTTTTCATGATTATCAGGCTCTCCGGTATAAACAAAAGAGTGTAAAATGCGAATGTAAGGCTTTCCGGCGTAGGCATGGATCCGCATTACAAAAGGAGAAGGGTTGTTATCTTCCCGGGAGTAACGATACTCTCCTTCTACCCTAATAATAGCATGCAATGGTCCCGACCCTTTTTCCTTTACGGTGTGGATAACAACTGCCCTGGACGGATCCAAGCCAGCTTTGTCAAACAAATCCAAAAAGGTCCCGCGCACTGAATCTGCTTCTGCTATTACATCATTGTCATCAAACCCATTCCTTTCGGTATCCAGCTCCACTTTATCGAGGAACCCGCTTCCCTGGCGATCAATGGTAAAACGAAGCGGACCTGTGTTTACCTGAACACGGCCATAGGATCGCTGATTATTTTCAACAATTACCTTTTCTCCTTCATATGGCTTTCGACTAACATCTTTGCCATATTCCAGAAAATAGTCATCGGTTTTTTCTGAAAAGAAAAAAACCCATATCCATTTAATACTCTTGTCGGCTGGCTCCCAGGTATTAACAACTGTTATTTGAGAGGGAATCTCCTTTCCTTTGCCAGTAACTACACGCACATTCTCCGGCGAAGCCAGCACGCCCTCGGGAAAAGGAACTCCCAACAATTGGGGGGCTCCGGGAATGTTTTCATCAACAGTGAGGGGAATGCGTTGTGCTTTGGCCGCCATACCGGCCAGCATAATGAAGGCCGAAAAAACAAAAACAAAAATGGAAACCCTGCTCTTCATTAAAATATCATTAGTACTCATAATCTTAAGTGTTTATACTTTTTCAAAAACTCACTGTTTCCATACCACCATCAAATTCCTGCCTTATCCTGCTAAGCCTTTGTCAGCAGAAAAGCATCAGAAAGAGCTGAATTGCCACTTGCTGTAGGGAAAATTTTCCACATAAGAGTCACTATAGCTCATTTTATACAGCTACACATGGCGAGTCCAAGAAAGAAATTATTATTACAACCCTTATTCTCTTTTTCTTTTGTTAAAGAGCTGCATTTTCCGGCTAACAGAATTTCAGGCAGGTTCTTTTAAGTCAAGCTTGCCTGGCTTCTTCTTCCCAAATTCAATCGTTTTATTTTTCACTAAAGGTTTTGCCCAAAAGCCTATGCTTAAGATAAATCCAAAGGAAACATACAGGAAGGCCATACCATACTTTAGTCCCATTACATCCCCCAGGGAGCCAACAATTAAAGGCACTACCGCTCCACCTGCTATACCTGTTACCAGTATACCAGACAATGAACCATGGTGCTCTTTTAAAGAATTAAGCGCAAGAGAAAAAATAATAGGCCACATCACAGCAATAAAAAAGCCTACCAGAGGAAAAGCGATTAAAGCAACCTCTCCACTACCAAACAAAGCAAAAGAAAGGCTAAGGATAGCCGCTGCTGTAAACCCGATTAATATTTTCCTGCTGTCTAAGACTTTTAACAGCAACAAGCCTAAAAATGTACCAGCCATCATCATTCCCCAAAAATAGGAAATGGTACGGGCACCAACTGTTTGCGGATCGTACCCATGATAGGATGACAGGAATTCGGAAATCCAGTTAGCCACTCCCTGCTCTGAGCCTACATAGGAAAAAATACCCAGGAAATACAAGATGACAACCGGCTTTTTAAGCAGCTGAACATGTGTATCAAGGGCTCCCACTTTTTCATCCGCTTTTAGGTCTACCTTAGGAAACCTGAAGGCAGCAATAACTATAATCATTAAAAAGGATACAAAAGCGAAAATCCAGTACAACGATACCCACGGTAGCTCTTCAGGAACCAAGGATGAAAGAGCAGCGTGCAAAAACATCCCACTTTCCTCCTCCTGCAGGTTCGTTACCAGGTAAGAGTAAACCAGCGGGCTTAGGAAGGAGGCTAAGCCAAAAAACAACTGCGCAAGCACAGAGTTAAATGCAAAATTTTCCTCTCCTCCGGCTTCTCTTAACAAGGGGTTAATGGAAACCTGTAACATGGCCATCCCACTCCCGATTAGAAATAAAGAAACTACAGCCATTAAATAGTTGGGAAACATGCCGAAAAGCAAGGCTCCGATGAAGGCAACACAAAAAGCTATCTGCATTACCGCCTTTTCCCCGAAGTATTCAACCAAAATCCCCGAGGGTATGGACATTACCCCGTAGGCGATAAAAAACGCGAATGGGAGTAGGGCGACCAGGGTGAGGCTGAGATTAAAATCTTCGATGATTTCCGGAATAAGCGGACCAATAATGTTGGTCAGAAAGGAAATGACGAAGAAAATTAAAAGGATAAGGGCAACGAGGTAGTAACTTCTTTTCATATAGCGGATGCTTTTAGTCTGTGTGTTCCCCGGGTATTTTGAGCTCCGGGGATAATAAACGCTGCTTTGTTTTTACAACAGCATATTATTTATTCAACATGGGAAACATCTTTCTTATCTCCTCCTGAGTAGGCTGCATTCCATATTCGGCTATTTCGAAAGATTCAGCATATTTAAAATCTTCAGCTTCATCTTCTCCATACCATTTCGCCAGGGCTTCCCGCTGTTCTTCAGAAATCTCTCTCGCCATCCATCTTTCTTTCAGCCACTGCTTGCGCTCCTCGGCTCCTTCAGGTACCTCATCAAGATTGCCGGATACCCATGGCAACCACTCGTACATCTGTGAGGTATGTGCATCAAGACCTGCTACTTTTTTGTCAATCACTTTATCAATGCCTACCGCTATGTCATGGCTAAACGGGTTTGGCTTCTCAAAATGGTCCTGCATGTAAAGGAAAAGCGGGTTATTTTCAAGAGGAGGAACATCGCTTACCACATTTGGCACTACCACCATGTAGGCAGCATCCTGCACTACCTTTCCTGCATTTCGGTGGTCAGGATGATAGTCATTAGGGCGCAAACCTATTACAATATCAGCATCCCAATTCCGGATCTCACGAATCACCTGCTTCCTTACATTCAAGTCAGGCATTAACTCTCCATCATGATTATCCAGCACTACATACTCATCGATTCCAAACCTTTTAGCGGCCTCCTGAGCTTCGGCACGGCGCCTTTTCCCTAAAGCGCCACCGCCCTCCTCAAAGTGACCTGCATCGCCGTTCGTAAGCGATACAAATTTTACAGCCGCACCCATTTCTGCCCACAGAGCGGCTGTGCCAGACATTTTAGAGTCAGCATCGTCTGGGTGGGCAAATATGGCGACCACCCTTAACTGATCATCCGGTTTATTTTGAGCAGAAATCGTCTGCAACCCACATATTATCAGGAAGGCACTAAATATTATTATTCTTTTCATAACTGGTCTGTAAACTAAATTGACTAAAAATTTTAATTGAATAGCTGATTCCTCAGCCCTGTGAATTAAGGATTAATTGTGCTCAGGGTTCTGTACGAGACCTCCTCTTGCCACTGAAATTTCGTCGAGCGGAATTGGGTAAAGTAAGGTAACTTCTGATTCAGGTATTCCCAGTTGCTCAGACATCGCCTCTTTTGCCTTACCAAAGCGAAGCAGGTCCTGCCAGCGATGATTTTCAAAAGCAAATTCTACCCGGCGGTCATGCAGGAGCTTTTCTTCGAACGTACCAGGTGTGCTTGCACTAATAGGGTCCAATCCACTTCTTTCCCGCACCTGATTTATCAAACCATATGCCTCTGTACCATCACCCAGTGCTTCTGCCAGCATCAGGAGCACATCTGCGTAGCGTAATACTACCCAGTTATTATCCCCGTCAAAGGCAATTGCCTGTTCACCAATGTATTTGGCAGCGTAGAATACATCCAGCTCTTCATCATAATTTATGGAAGCCTCATACCTCTCTCCTTCCGGGCTAAAAGCTGCAAGGAGATCATCGGTAACTGATACGGGCGTGTTTCCTCCACCTACACCACCAGAGATACTAAGTGGCGTAGCAAAGAATTCTATAAAACCACTTCCCTCTCCCTGTCCACCAGACTTAAACTGGATTTGGAAGATGGACTCTGCATTGTTTTCGTTCTCCACGCCCCATAAATTGCCGTACTCCTCAACTAGTTGGTACTTGCCGGAATCAATTACTCTCCGCAGGGCATCTGCTGCAAGACCAGGCTGGCCTGCCGTAAGATAAACTTTACCTAGTAATGCAGCGGCTGCTCCGCTGGTAGCACGGCCATCGACATAACCGGCAGCGCCTGCCGGAGGTAACAGCTCCTCTGCTAGTTTCAGGTCTTCTGCAATTTGAGCGTAGATTTCCGAAGCAGCAACCTGATTTACCTCAATACCTTCAGGGGATGTTATTTCATCCAGCTGCAGAGGTACATTCCCGAATAAAACGGCAAGGTTATAGTAAAGAAGGGAGCGGATGAATAGTGCCTGCCCTTTAAACTGGTCTTTCAGCTCCTGGCTAAAGTCAGCCTCATCTATACGGGCTAAGATGGCATTTGTACGGGCAATGCCTTCGTAGCTGGCGGCCCAGGTACTCTGCACATAATCATTATCGGTAAGTTCGCTAAATCTATCAATTTGTTCCAGGGTAATCGAAAGTCCGGATGCACCCGCATCATTTGCTACATTATCAGAACGCATCTCATTCAAGAGGATATAATTTCGTCCATAGGTCCCATTGGATTGAAGCGCGTCATAAGCACCATTTATAGCAACCGTATAATCTGTTGCGTTTCGGTAAAAATTCTGATCGTTCCGTTCAGATATCGGAGAAAGGTTTGTAAAATCCTCTCCACACGAAACAAGAAAGATTGTCAGAATTGACATGTATAAAAACTGATTTTTCATATTTGTTGTCTTTTGGATTCTACAAGTTAAAAACTAAGATTAACCCCAAGCATGTAAGTAGTGGCAAGTGGATATGCGCCATAGTCCTCACCAGGAGTAATGCTGTTTGGCTGTAAATTTACCTCTGGATTGAAGCCCCGGTACTGTGTCCACATTAACAGGTTTGTTCCTGTAACATACACCCTTAGTCTACTTTCATTTCTGCCCAGAGAAGGAAAAGAATAACCTAAAGTTACATTTCTGAGACGCACATAAGAACCATCTTCTACCTGAAAGGAAGAGGGGCGGAAGTTGTTTCCATGGGCACCGGAGTTACGGTCGGCCCGGGGAAGGAGACCGTTTCCTGGTTCTTCCGGCGATACCCAGCGATTATTATAGTCTGCATAGCTGTTAAAGTTTGCCTCTCCGTTTAACAGGTGCCTTTGAGTCAGGTTAAGGATTTCTCGTCCTTCCACTCCCTGCACAAAAATGCTTAAATCTAAACGCTTGTAGTTAAACCTGTTAGTCATACCAAAGATAAAATCAGGGTAGTAACTTCCCAGCACTGTGCGATCATCTGAGTCAACGTCTCCATCGCCGTCCACATCTTTGAACCTTAAATCACCGGGAGCCGCATCAGGAGCAAGAAGGTCTGTAGGAGCATTTGCTATCTCTTCCTCCGACTGGTATATGCCTTCCACTACATGTCCATAGTAGCTTCCTATCGGGTCGCCAACACGGGTAATATGGCGTGTACCGGCGGCACCGGCTGTAGGCATTTCATCTGAATCAGGCCCTAAGGCTAAGACTGTGTTTTCATTGGTGGAAAAGTTAAAGTCAGTTTCCCACTTAAAGGTATTCACCAGGTTTCTTGAAGTAAAAGATGCCTCAAAGCCCCTGTTTTCCACTTCGCCAATATTTGTTAGCGCAGTTTGAAAGCCTGATGATGATGGAATAGTAACAAAAAGCAGTAAATCCGAGGTTCTGCTTACATAATAATCAAAGGAACCATAAATACGATTGCTTAGAAAGGCGAAGTCAAGGCCAACATCAAAAGCACGGGTGGTTTCCCAGCTCAGGTTTCTGTTACTTAAGGTTTCAGGCACTACCCCGTTTACAATCTGGTTACTTAAAATGTAATTGCTCGAAGTTAACAGGCCGATGGCCCCGTAATTAGGTATTTCAAAGTTTCCTGTCACCCCATAACTTGCCCTTAACTTCAGCTCATTCATGACTTCCAAATTCGCCATAAAAGGTTCATTGGTGATCCGCCATCCAACAGAAGCAGAAGGGAAGACACCTGTCTGGTTGTCTATACCAAATCTTGAGGAGCGGTCGGAGCGGATCGTTCCTGTAAACAAATATTTCTCCTTTAAGCTGTAGTTCACACGGGCCAGCATCGAAACCAGCGACCACTCTTCTTTTATGCCGGTTCCTCCATTTACTATACCACCGCTTACTGTCTGCACCTGATCATCAGGGAAATTTCTCGCATACACAAGATTGAGTTCATCGCTTTGTTTTTGAGCGGTGTAACCCACAATTGCATTAAGGCTATGGCCTCCTACGAATTCGCTGGCATAATTCAGGGTGTTTTCCCAAATCCAGTTAACCCCTAGTGCCGAACTTGATTGTCCGAATGGATCGCCCTGCGTAGCCCCTCTGTACAGCAGGGAATTGCTTCTGTAGAATGACTGTCGGTAGTTATCGATATCAATACCAGCATATGTCTTAAAAGTGAAATGCTCCAGAAAGTTATAACTCGCATAAACATTCCCAAAAGTGCGGTAGTTCTTGATGTTTTCGTTTACAGCATCAATAATTGCCAGCGGATTATCTGCCGTGGTAGTGCCACCTCCAAGAAAAGACTGGTTATCTGTTTGGTTAATGGTTCCATCTTCAAGATAAGGCTTAATTACCGGGGAATGCACCATGGCGGCATATACAATACCAGGAGGGGAAGCAAAATAAGGGGCATTTACAGGTAAACGCTTATTATCAATAAAAGCCACATTCAGATTGGCTCCTATTTCCACTTTTTCTAAAACTTTATTTGCTAAGCTGGTTTTAAAGGTAAAGCGGTCGAACTCCGATCCTTCTACCACCCCTTTTTCATTGTAGTACCCTCCAGAGGTAAAGTAGGTAAAGTTGTCAGACCCGCCACTTACAGAAACATTGTAACTCTGAAGTGAGCCCGTCGTAAATATTTCATCGAGCCAGTCGGTATCCGTCCCATCCCAGTTCACATATTTTTCAGGAATTAAAATAAAGTCGACATTGGGTCGCCCTGCATTTGTATTTGGATCATAATCTGGATTAAAATCCGGGCTGGCAGGATTCAGTGGGTCATTCGTTTGCAGGTAATTGTTGTTCCTTGAATCTTTTGTATAGGCAATCAGCTCCTCCGCGTTCATCATGTCAGGTCTGTTCATTACGTTCTGAATACCTGAATAGGCGTTAAAGCTCACGCGGGGTCCTCCTTCCCTGCCCTTCTTGGTCGTTACAAGTACCACCCCATTTGAGGCCCGGGATCCATAAATAGCAGCAGCAGATGCATCTTTTAGAATTTCAATGGATTCAATATCATTTGGATTCAAGGTGGCAAAAGCATTTGCTTTTGGAACAGCAAATGAACCACGTCGTGTATCAATATCTGCCTGAAGATTTGAGTTTCCTGAAATTGGGAGCCCATCAATCACGTATAAAGGATCATTCCCTGCTGATATAGATCCTGTACCACGAATTCGGATTTGTGGTGCGGCTCCTGGTTCCCCGGAGGGAACTGAAACATTTACTCCTGCTACCCGCCCCTGAATGGCATTTGCAAAACTTACGACAGGCACCTCATTTAATGTTTCCGCACTAATGGAAGAAACCGCTCCACTTATTTCCGCTCTTTGCTGAGTGCCATATCCTACAACAACAACCTCTTCCAGAGACTTAACATCAGACTCAAGCGCTATATTTATAGTCGTTTGAGATCCTACCACCATTTCCTTAGGAAGAAAGCCGACAAAGCTAAAAACCAACACTGACTCTTCAGAAGGAACGCTAATTGTGTATCCACCGTTTAAATCGGTAACGATGCCTATAGAGGTGCCCTTCACACGAACGTTTACCCCTGGAATGCCTTCACCACTTTCTGCTGAGGTAACCCGCCCACTTACCTGAATGGCAACAGGAATGACTTCAATTTCATAGCTCTGCCTTTTGTCCAACGGCATTTTACTTATATTTAGGCTATTGTTAATTTGCTTAAATTTAAGTTTGCCCAACCGCGATACAGTCCGCAGTATTTCTGCCACAGAGTAGTTGCCGGGTTCCAGGCTGATTCTCACATGCTCATCCAAGTCTTTCTTTTCATAGGAGAAGGTAAACGCTGACTTTGTTTCTATTTCGCGAAAGACCTCCAACAAAGAAGCATCTTTCAATTCCACAGAAATAAAAACCTTGTTTGCATTAAGTATCTCCTGGGGATTGCCTTTAGAAGCAAAGAGCGTACTGATAAAAAAGATTTGTATTAAAAAATGGCCAAAAAATAATTTTGACATCAAAATTGGTCTGGGTAAAAATTTAAATTTCATATTTTTGCAGTGTTTTGATGGACATTGGTAACAGTCAAGACAGGCTTAATTTGATAAGCAGACAAAATTTCGGTTTCCTACGTCGTTTTTGTCCTGCCCTAAGACGAGCCTTTAAGCAGCTGGCAATAGACCTACTATTGCCAGCTTTTCTACGAAGTATCTTGATTTTCCATATATTCTCCCTTTACTTGAAAAATTAAATTTAATTTTAAGGGTATTAGGCTAAAATTCGGCTCCGCAAACGTTTGCATAAAAAAGATACAATTCACCTATCATTATGCTCCAAATACCTGACTCAATGCTCCTTAATCCTCTTGTTTATCAAATGTTAGTACAACGCAGTTTCCCGCTTTCGTATAGCTAAATTGTTTCACATAACCGATACTACGCAAAACATTTCCAAGGCTCTCTTGGTAAAATCTGCCACTGTACTGCCACTCTTTCCCAACCTCTCCCTTTGCCCGAACTGTCACTCCATACCATCTCTCAATAGCCGTTTTTACTTCTTCGTAGGAGGCATTTTTAAAATACAAGGTTCCCTCCTTCCAGGCAAATACTTCCTGTTCATCAAAGACACCTACTTTAAACAATTGATTTTCAGTGTTATAATCAATGGATTTTCCAGGGAGCAAGAAGTGTTCGCCCTTATCTTTCCTGCTTACTTTCACCTTTCCACTGGCTACCGCAACCTTTATGCGCTGCTCACCCCGGTAAGCTTTAACATTAAATGAAGTTCCTAATACCTTCGTATTAAGCTCCCCGCTAGACACTGTAAACGGTCTGTCCACATCTCTGGCAACCTCAAAAAACGCTTCCCCCTCAAGACTAACTTCCCTTTTATCCTTCTCAAATGGCTCCGGGTAAGAAATTTTACTTCCTCCATTTAATGTTATTTCCGTACCATCTTCTAACCTAATGATCCGCTTCTGGCCAGCTGGCACTTCTGCTACTACAAGACAACTTCCTTCTTTAGGCATATCCTGTAGAAAGATTTGAATGATAAAAGACACACAAACTGCCAAAATAACGATGGAGGCCACCCGGAGGGCATAAAACCTATTGATACTTAAATACCGTACCTTCTGGTCTTCCTTCACTGGAACAACGGCTTTATCCTGTCTCCTTCTATTATTTATTCCCTGCAGTATTTTAGCAGAGTTATGGCCAGTTAATACCTCATCCTCGAAAAAATCGTACTGCTCCCATGCTACCTGCAGCTGCTCCAGCAACTCCTCTTTTTGTTCTTTGGAAGAGAACCAGCTGATTACTTTTTGTACTTCATCCTTTGAGCACTCTCCCCGGTAAAATTTTTTCAGAAGATCAATATCCATGCTTTTTGCTTGTATATACCAGTAATACAGATAGCTTGGCGTTTGCACCTACGCATCTGCTTATTTTTTTTTAGAAAATGATAATAAAAAGAAAAGAAAGATGACTGAAAGGAAAGAAAGATGACCGGAAAAGGATGCAAGGTGACTGCTAAAGGGTGCTGGAATAAGCGTTAGCCCCAAAGCATGATAAAAAGTAACAGAAGATGATTCCCTCTCATGTAAAGCTGCTTCCGTAAAAATTTCAGCGCTTTGTTCAGGTGATTTTCCACTGTACTCAAAGAAAGCTCAAGCTGACTGGCAATTTCCCGGTTCGACTGCCCTTTAAAACGGCTCATCAAAAACACCTGCTTTCTTTTCGCAGGCATCCTGTTGGTTACTTCCTGAATAGTTTTCCTTAGTTCCTGAAAGTTATAAGCATCTTCGGTGCTGCTTGCCTGCCGCTCCCCTGCTCCTGCACAGTAATACTTATAAGCAGTTTCAGAAACCCTTTTAGAAAGCTGATTATAAATATGATTTCTGGCTATTGTAAAAATAAATGCTTTAAAGGAAAAATGCTCATCCAGCAAATCCTTGTTCTTCCATATCTTATAAAAAACCTCCTGTACCACTTCTTCAGCATCTTCTGCGGAAAACAGGAGACTGAAAGAGAAGGCATATAGCCTCCGTTCATACCTGTAAAAAAGGGCATTGAATGCATGTTCACTGCCCGCCCTCAGCCTGCTAACCAGCTCCCTATCTGTAATTGATTTAGCCTCCATGCCCGAAGTTAAATTTCACCAAAGAACTCAATAATAGCTTAATATATCGATGTTTTACACAAAAACCAATTTATATTCTGACTATTTAGCTTTCACCTATTTGCATTTTATTCCATTTTGCATCGCACAATTACTGCCTTTCTTAAGGAAGCGGTTTATATAAAAAATGTATGCTTAGCTTTCGTGGTGAAAGCTAAGCATACATTTAGCACCGGGAAATCAAACCTCTTTTTTGGCTCATCAGGTATTCACGGTGCATGCATGTAAAGATGCAGGTAAAACCTCCCCGGCCTGCACTTTAGCGCCACCGTTGAATTTAAAGGTGCCTGCTCCTATCGTTTAAAATTTGGAAATGTGCAGCAGAATTTTATATGTTTTTTAGGTTTCCCCATTTTTTTCTCTTTAGTTAACGACTCTTCGGCATTTCATCGGAAGCCTTTTTACCCCTGAATTTAATTTTACCAAAGTTTTACCTATGAGCTGGAAATTAAACCGAATTGCACTCCCTGGAAAATGGATAGGTCTCTTACTTGGTCCTGTAATCTTCTTTTTGACATTAAACATGTCAGCCCCTGCCGGTATGAGCGACAGTGCACAGGCAGTACTTGCCTCCACACTGTGGGTCGCAACCTGGTGGATTACTGAACCGATCCCTATACCCGTTACTTCTCTTCTACCTATCATCCTGTTTCCGCTCACAGGAGCATTAAACCTGCAAACTACCACACAAGCATACGGGAATCCTATTATTTTCCTGTTCTTAGGAGGCTTTATGATTGCTTTGGCCATGGAGCGATGGAACCTGCACAAGCGCATTGCACTAAATATTATTCTTTTTGTAGGTACCGACACGCGCATGATTGTTTTAGGCTTTATGGTAGCCACCGCTTTCCTTTCCATGTGGATATCCAATACTGCTACAGCGATGATGATGCTGCCTATTGGCATAGCAATTGTTACACAACTTTCTGACTTTGACGGGAAAGGCACACTTGAAAGAGATGATAAATTTGGCATGGCCCTTATGTTGGGGATTGCTTATGCAGCCTCAATCGGGGGGCTAGCCACCCTCATTGGCACCCCGGCAAATGCTATTCTCGCAGCTATTGTAATGAAAGTTTATGCGATAGAAATAGCCTTTTCCCAATGGATGCTCGTGGGCCTGCCGCTGGCAACCTTCCTGCTGCTGGTTTGCTGGTTTTATATGGTAAGAATCGCCTTCCCTCTCCAGAAAAAGCGGGCAGCTGTTGGAAAAAAAGAAATCCAGAAGCAATTAAGGCTATTAGGTAAAATCAGTTTTGAAGAAAAAGCCGTAGGACTTGTATTCCTTTTTACAGCATTGGCATGGGTTAGCCGCACCTTTTTACTTACACCTTATTTTCCTGCACTCGACGATACCATGATTGCCATGGGCGGAGTACTTTCCCTGTTTGTCATTCCTTCACATAACAAAGGGTATAAACAAGGTCTTCTTAACTGGGATATTGCGCAGAAGCTTCCCTGGGGCATTCTTTTACTTTTTGGCGGTGGCCTTGCTGTTGCTGCCGGCTTTCAGGATTCGGGCTTAACAACTTTTATTGGCACTAAAATGACACTCCTACAAGGAGCCAGCCTATTTGTCATCCTGTTAGCCATTGTAGCCATTATTAATTTTTTTACAGAGATTACCTCCAACACAGCCACAGCCACTATGATGATTCCAATTCTCGCCTCCCTCTCTGCAGCAGTAAACATTCATCCATTTGGGCCCATGGTTGCAGCATGTGTGGCTTCTTCCTGTGCCTTTATGCTACCCGTTGCTACACCGCCCAACGCAGTCGTTTTTGGCTCCGGTTACATTAATATGAAAGACATGATTAAAACCGGGTTCTGGTTAAATATTCTGGCTATTCTTGTAGTTACCATTTATATTTATTTTCTGTTACCCCTTATCTGGGACATCAACCTTTTTTCATTACCCGATAGCTTTAAATAAACTTTAGAAGGCAATGCTTGATCCTTCCTAACTCTTTTAAAACTGTTCATTGATAACGACAGCTTCTTTCGGATGCAAATTACTTCTTATTCCTTTAAAAGGTTTAACTTTGTTTGCTACCTTATTAACCAGAAAGTAGCCGCATTTCAAGCCAAAAACTAAGGACTATTTCATGCAGTTTGCCCATATTCCCGGTCTGGACGAAGTAAAAGCCAGCCTGATAAATTCTGTTAAAAATAACCACCTGGCCCATGCCCAGCTCTTTTTCGGGCCCGAAGGGAGTGGTGCCCTGGCCATGGCCCTGGCTTTTGCCACCTACCTGAACTGTACCAACCGGCAGCAAAGCCTGGATGGCAGCGAGGATGCCTGCGGCCAGTGCCCCAGCTGCCAGAAAATGGCTCGTTTCGTTCATCCCGATGTGCATTATGTGTTTCCGGTAAGTGCCACTAAAAGCATTACTGGCAAAGATGTGGTCAGCAACAGCTACTTAACCGACTGGCGCAGCTTTTTGACCAACAATCCTTATGGCTCCCTTAGCCAGTGGATGCTGCATTATGGCGGCGAAGACAAGCAGGTAAACATTAGCAAGGAAGAAAGCCGCCATATTTTGCGCAACCTCTCGCTAAAGGCTTTTGAAGGGAATTACAAAATAATGATTATCTGGCTGCCGGAATATATGCACGTTTCGGCGGCCAATGGTATTCTTAAAATTCTGGAAGAGCCGCCAGCCAAAACCATTTTCCTGCTGGTGAGCAACGATGTGGAGAAGCTGCTGACCACCATCCTTTCCCGTACCCAGATTTTTAAAATCCGGGGCTTTCAGGACGAGGAAATTACCGCTTACCTTCAGCAAAAGCATGGCCTATCGGCCGAAAAGGCGGCGCAGGCTGCACGCCTGGCCAGCGGCAGCATTGGGCAGGCCCTTAACAGCATGCACGAGGTGAAGGACGAAAACCACAGCCTGTACAGCACCTGGATGCGCCTCTGCTATGAGCATAATTTCAGCCAGCTCATTCCTATGGCCGACACTTTCCATCAGCTGAATAAAGACGCCCAAAAGAGCCTGCTGCTTTACGGCCTCAACATTTTGCGCGAAACGCTTGTTTACCCATATACAAAGCAAGAGTTCATCAGGCTGCAAGGCGAGGAGCTTACCTTTGTAGAACGCTTCAGTAAGGTAATGTCGTGGGAGAAAGTACAGCTTATTTCAGAAAGACTGAACGAAAGCCTGTACCACCTGGAGCGCAATGCCAGCCCAAGAATCATGTTCCTGGACTTATCCCTGCACGTAGCTGGCATCATCAGGGCCTGATTAAACGGGCTGGTTTGCCCGAAATGGATTTCCGGATAATTTAAAGAATGAATGAAAATTAAGAAGCCGCTAAAGGTAATTGGCCGATCGGATATTATTGACATGCCTGAACTGGGCCTGCACAATGTAGATGCAAAAGTCGACACAGGAGCCTATACCTCCTCCATTCACTGCTCGCGCATCCGCTTAAAAAAAGAACCCGACGGCTCCGAGCTCATTACTTTTACCATCCCCGGGTCGCGCCTGCACGAAAAAGGCACCCATCATTTTAAAGTGCGGCAGTTTGAAGAAAGAAATATCCGGAGCTCCAATGGCCACATTCAAAAGCGCTACGTAATTAAAACACAGATTATTCTGTTTGGCAGGAAAATACGGGCAGAGTTTTCGCTGGCCGATCGCAGCAGCATGAAATATCCTGTTCTGCTCGGGCGCAAGCTGCTGCAAAGCCGCTTTATTGTTGATGTAAGTAAAAAAGACCTCTCGTACCTAGAAAAGAAAAATAAATGAACATAGCTATCCTATCCCGCAACTCAAACCTGTACTCCACCCGCCGCCTGGTTGAAGCCGCCGAAGAAAGGGGCCATAAAGCCCGGGTACTGGACCACCTCAAATGCGACATTGTTATCGAGCAGAATAACCCACTTATTTATTATAAAGGGGAAAAGCTCAGCGGTATCGACGCCATTGTTCCCCGCATTGGTGCTTCGGTAACTTTTTATGGCTCTGCGGTGGTACGACAGTTTGAAATGATGAGCGTATTTACCACTACCAACTCCCAGGCGCTGGTGCGTTCGCGCGATAAGCTCCGCAGCCTGCAGCTTCTTGCCCGTTCCGGCGTAGGCCTTCCTAAAACGGCCTTTACCAATTACAGCAAAGAAGAAAGAAACCTGGTAGAAGTTGTTGGCGGCGCTCCCCTGGTTATCAAGTTATTGGAAGGTACCCAGGGAGTCGGCGTGGTACTTGCCGAAACAAAGAAAGCAGCCCAGTCGGTAATTGAAGCTTTCCATAACCTGAAGGCGCGGGTTATTGTGCAGGAGTTTATTAAAGAAGCCAAAGCAGCCGACATTCGTGCCTTTGTAGTTAACGGCGAAGTAGTGGGTGCCATGAAACGCCAGGGCAAAGAGGGGGAATTCCGCTCGAACCTCCACCAGGGCGGCACCGCTACCGTAGTAAAACTAAGCCGGGCCGAAAAATCGGCTGCCCTGAAGGCCACGCAGGCTATGGGCCTGAGCATTGCTGGCGTAGACATGCTGCAGTCAAGCCGGGGGCCGCTCATTCTGGAAGTAAACTCTTCGCCAGGGCTGGAAGGCATCGAAAAGGCCACCCAGGTAAATGTGGCCGGCAAAATTATCGAATACATCGAAATGAACCAGCCAAAAGGCACTACCCGCCGCAATAAAATATCGCACTAAACCAAATGAGTAGAGACGCAATATTTTGCGCCTGTACATAAAAATGTAAAAAATGAAAATACGGATAGGCACAAGAGGAAGTAAGCTGGCCCTTTGGCAGGCCCATCATGTGGCAGACCTGCTGCATGCCAACGGCATGGAAACCGAAATTATTACTATTGATACCAAGGGCGATAAAATACAGGAGGTTTCTATTGCCAAAATAGGCAGCAAAGGAGTTTTTACAGAGGAAATAGAAGATCAGCTGATACTGGGTACCATTGATATTGCCGTGCACAGCGCCAAAGATATGCAGTCGGAGCTGCCCCCCGGCTTCGAACTCATTGCCTTTACCGAGCGGGAGAAAGAAAATGATGTAATCGTTAGCCACAATAAAAGCTTCCGGCTCGAGGCGGGAGGCCAACCTATTAAGCTGGGCACCTCCTCTACCCGCCGGGTAGCCACGCTGCGCAAATATTATCCGCAGGCAGAGCCGGTATCCATTCGGGGCAATCTGCAAACCCGTATCCGCAAAATGGAAGAAGGCGCCTGCGATGCCCTGCTGCTGGCCTATGCCGGCGTACACCGCATGGAGTACGATTCCATGATTGTACAGCACCTTTCGCTCGATGAATTTACGCCTGCCGTAGGACAAGGCACCGTTACCATTGAGGTACACCAACAGCTAGCGGCAGATAAAAGAGAAGCGGTTCGCCAAGCCGTAAACCATGCCCCTACGGAAACCCGCCTGCTGGCCGAGCGGGCCTTTTTGCGTAAGCTACAGGGTGGCTGCAGTGTACCGGTATATGCCCTGGCAAACCTGCTAAGCGAGCAGGAACTTGAAATAAGAGGCGGCGTAATTGCGCTGGATGGCGAAACCCGCATTAACCTGACAGAAAAAGGACATCCTACGGCAGCCGAAACCATTGGCAAGTTGCTGGCCGAACGGGTAATTGCAGCCGGCGGTGCCCGTATTCTTAAAGAGATTAAAGGCCAGCAAGGAATATAAGATGCTGGAGAGTAGCCTGCAAGCCCTGGAAGAATTTATCCTGAAGGCCTTACCTACAGGCTCAGAGCTACTGCTCTTTGCTCCCCTGGCGGCACTTATCAGCTGGCTGGGCAGCAGCCTGGCCGGCTGGCTTAAAACAAGCCGCAACTGGCGCACGCCCTACACCCGTAAGGTTTTCCATTTTGTAATATTTACCTCGGCAAGCTTCTTGCAAATCTGGTTCGGGCTGGCAGCCGTGGTGGTTTTTGGCGTTGTTACCAGCCTCTTTGTTTTGTACGCTGTTTACCGGGGCAATTCTTCTGCTTTTTACCTTGCGCTTGCCCGCCCTTCCGATGCCCCCAGGCAAAAGCTCTTTATTCTGGTCCCCCTCTTTACCACCGCACTGGGGGGGGTGCTGGCCAACCTCTTCTTTGGCGTATTTGCCAGTATTGGCTATTTGGTCGGTGGCTGGGGCGATGCAGTGGGGGAGCCGGTAGGCACCCGCTGGGGCAAACATCGCTACAAAGTACCCTCCCTGGCCGGCGTACCTGCCACCCGGAGTTTCGAGGGCTCGGCGGCTGTTTTTAGCGTAGGCGCAGTGGTAGCAGTAGCAGGCCTGCTGGCCATGGGTTTCCCGACAGGCGAAGCATTGACCATAGGCCTGGCCTGTGGAGCCGGCGGCATGCTGGTGGAGGCCATCAGTACCCATGGGCTCGATAACCTAACCATCCAGGTAGCTGCAGCCGGCATTGCGTATGCCTTCCTGGCCTAAGGGCTTTACTTATTCCGGACAGACATAAGAAGTAGCAACAGGAAGAAACGTAAAAAAATGCCGCAGGAGCGCAGGCCATATTAAACGGTTTTTCCAATGAAAAGCGCCTGTTTTTCCTAAATTTGCCTGGCGCCCACTCTCCGGGCAAGGCCTTTTACTTACTACTGATTACTAAATAATTTGTACTGAATACTTATTACTGAATACTATATGAAAACCTCTTTTCTTTCTCTTGCTCTTTTTTCCTGTGTGCTGCTGGCAGGCAGCTGCCGGGCCGAAAAAGATTACCTGGTAACCATCCACACCAAATTTGGCGATATGAAGGTGGTGCTATATGATGCCACCCCTAAGCACAAAGAAAACTTTATTAAGCTGGCCAAAAGCGGTGCCTACGACAGCACTACCTTCCACCGCGTTATTAAAGATTTTATGGTTCAGGGAGGCGATGTGAATGCCAAAACCGAAGCAGACCCGATCGACTACACCCTTCCGGCCGAAATTAACGACACCCTCATTCATGAAAAAGGAGCACTGGCAGCTGCCCGAATGGGCGACAATGTAAACCCTGACCGCGAAAGCAGCGGAAGCCAATTTTACATTGTACATGGCCGTACCTTTACCGAAGATGAGCTGAATACCCTGGTGTATAACCAGAAATTAACTGTACTGCAAAAGCTCTTTATGCGCATGCTCGAAAAGCCCGAATATTCGGAGCTACGCCAGGACATGATTGAACTGCAACGAACAGGGAATTATGCCGAAATGCAGGAACGCATTATGAACTCCGAAGAGCTGATAGAAAAAGAATTTGGCCGGCTGCCTGAGCTGGAATTTACCGAGCAGCAAATAGCTGCTTATACCACCAAAGGCGGCGCTCCCCACCTCGACCGTGGCTATACGGTTTTCGGCAAAGTGGTGGAAGGCCTGCCTGTAATCGACTCTATTGCCCAGGTGGTAACCGGTGCCGGCGACAAGCCTGAACAGGATGTGTACATGCGCCTGGAGGTGGAAGAGGTAAAGAAAAAACAACTCAGCAAGAAATACGGTATTTATTATCCTGAGGAAAAAAACTAATTTTTTAAACAATGAAGATTTTAATCACCGGGGCCAACGGGCTCTTAGGCCAGAAACTAATTACACTGCTACAAAACGAGAAAGATGTTGAGCTGCTGGCTACCGCCAGGGGAGCCAGCCGGTTTCTGCATAAAAATATTTCCTACGAAAGTATGGACATTGAAAACCGGGAGCAGGTGCAGGAGGTAGTAAGCCGCTTTATGCCGGATGCGATTATCCATACCGCAGCCATGACCAACGTAGATACCTGCGAAGAAGACAGAGAAGGCTGCTGGCGCGCAAATGTTACGGCAGTAGAATACCTGGTTGAGGCTGCCGAACAGAACAAGGCATTTTTTCTACACCTCAGCACCGACTTTATTTTCAGTGGCGACTCCGGCCCTTATGCTGAAAATGCGGAGGCAAAACCGGTAAACTACTATGGCGAAAGCAAACTGGCTTCGGAAGAAGTAGTAAAAAAAGCCCGCACTCCCTGGGCGATTGTACGAACGGTGCTGGTATATGGAATAACGCCGGGCATGAGTCGCTCGAACATTATTTTATGGGTTAAAAATGGCCTGGAAAATAAGAAGCCGCTGCAAATAGTCGATGACCAGGTACGCTCCCCTACCCTGGCCGAAGATTTGGCTGCGGGCTGCCTGCTCGTAGCACGTAAGAAAGCAGCAGGAATATGGCATATTTCAGGCAAAGATATTCTTACCCCTTACGACATGGCTATAAAAACAGCCGATTTTTTTGAGTTGGATAAATCGTTTATTAACCGCACCGACAGCACCCGCTTTACCCAGCCTGCAAAACGGCCGCCAAGAACAGGCTTTGTCATAAAAAAAGCCGTAGAAGAACTGGGATATCAACCGCATTCATTTGAAGAAGGGATTGCATTATTAGCAGAGCAAATCACTCAAGGCCAGCCTTAATGTAAGATTGGTTACCTGTTTTGCTAATAATTTATTAAATTAGCAAGATATCGAAACCAAATTAAGTCCTTCATGAAGAAAATAGCAAGCTTACTTCTGGTCATGTGTTGCTTTGGAATTTCCGGCACATATGCCCAGGAGACAGCCAAAAAATCCATTGATGAAAAGATTAACGAATTTGTTTCCCCTGTAACTGACACCATCACCAATTTCGTTTTCAGCGAAATACAGTTTACCGAGGACGTTTCCATTCCTGTAATTCTTATCTGGCTCTTAACCGGGGCCATCGTTTTCACCCTCTACTTAGGTTTTATTCAGTTCAGAGGCTTTAAGCATGCTATCAACATTGTTAAAGGTAAATACACCGATGCCGACGACCCCGGGCAGGTTACCCACTTTCAGGCACTCACCGCAGCACTCTCCGGTACCGTTGGTTTAGGGAATATTGCCGGGGTAGCCATTGCCATGGCCGTAGGCGGACCGGGCGCTACCTTCTGGATGATTATTGCCGGCCTCCTTGGTATGGCATCAAAATTCGTAGAATGTGCCCTGGGCGTTCGTTACCGTACCATCGACGAAAACGGGGTGGTTTACGGTGGCCCCATGTATTATCTGAGCCGTGGCCTGAAAGAAAAAGGAATCGGCGGCCTGGGTAAAGTTTTAGCCGGCCTTTTTGCCATACTTTGTATTGGTGGCTCCCTGGGCGGGGGTAACATGTTCCAGGTAAACCAGGCTGCCTCGCAGTTCATTAGCCTCCCGGTTATTAACGAAAGCTTCCTGGTAGAAAACAACTGGGTATTCGGCTTAATTATGGCTGTACTGGTTGGGGCAGTAATTTTAGGCGGCATTACCAGCATTGTAAAGGTAACCGAAATGATTGTTCCCTTTATGTGCATCCTGTATGTAATATGCGCCCTTATTGTAATTGGCGTTAATTATGCACAAATCCCCGAAGCCGCTTATGCCATATACGACGGTGCCTTTAATGGCATGGCTTTATTTGGCGGTGCCATTGGCGCCATGATTATGGGCTTCCGCCGGGCAGCCTTCTCTAATGAAGCAGGCGTAGGTTCTGCAGCCATTGCCCACTCGGCGGTTAAAACAAAAATTCCGGTTACCGAAGGCTTTGTTGCCTCCCTGGAACCCTTTGTCGATACCGTAGTCGTTTGTACCATGACAGCCCTCGTAATTATCATTTCAGGTACTTACCTCGATTCCGGCGTAAACGATGGTATTGCCCTTACCTCAAGATCCTTTGCTACTGTAATCGATTGGTTCCCGATGCTGCTCTCCGTAGCCGTTGTGCTCTTTGCATTTTCCACCATGATTTCCTGGTCGTACTACGGGCTAAAGGCCTGGACTTACCTCTTTGGTGCAAGCAAGACAATGGCCAATACCTATAAGCTGATTTTCTGCATCTTTATAGTAATTGGCTCTGCCATGAACCTCTCTGCCATTGTTGGCTTCTCCGATGCCATGATTTTTGCCATGAGCGTTCCTAACCTGATTGGTCTTTACTTTTTAGTGCCGATAGTGAAGAAAGAAATGAACGTTTTCCTGACCCGGGTAAACAACGATCGCATGCCTGTTTCGGCGGCGCAGGCAGCTAAAGAGCAAGCTGTAAAAGAAAAAGGCGGTACAAAAGTAGCCTGATACGCTTCAATACTATTTAACTGAATTTAAAACACTACAGAAAAACCTGTAGTGTTTTTTTTTGTTAAGCAGCCCCATTCTTTTACTCCATTTTAATAGAACAATGGCTAAACAATAGTCAATTTTTAACGCTATACTTTAAAGCAACTTTATTTCAAATTTTTAACGCACACAATCATGAAATACAACAACCTTGGAAATACCGGCTTACTGGTATCAGAGCTTTGTTTGGGCACCATGACCTTTGGTGGTAAAGGATTCTGGACGGCCATCGGGAGCCTGGAACAGAACAAAGTAGATGAGCTGGTAAAAGGCTCCATAGATGCAGGCATCAATTTTATTGATACCGCCAATGTATATTCCGAAGGCCTTTCGGAGGAAATGACAGGCAAGGCCATTAAAAACCTGGGGCTGCAGCGGCACGATTTAGTACTTGCCACCAAAGTACGCGGAAGAATGGCCGAGGGGCCGAATGGCGCCGGCCTTAGCCGGAAACACATTATGTGGCAGGTAGAAGAAAGCCTCAGAAGGCTAGACACTGACTATATTGACCTGTATCAAATCCATGGGTTCGACCCGCTTACCCCCCTTGAAGGAACCCTGGAAGCCCTCAATGAGCTCGTGCGCTCGGGAAAAGTACGGCATATTGGCTGCAGCAACCTGGCTGCCTGGCACATTATGAAAGCCCTTGCCTATTCTGAGCGCAAAAATTTAGCGCGTTTTGTTTCCCTGCAGGCTTACTACACCATTGCGGGGCGCGACCTGGAACGGGAGCTTATTCCGTTGCTCGAAGACCAGCAGCTGGGCCTGATGGTGTGGAGCCCGCTGGCCGGAGGTTTATTAAGCGGCAAGTACCGGCGAGATGAGAAAGGACCCGAAGGCTCCAGGAGAGCAGATTTTGACTTCCCTCCGGTTAATAAAGACAAAGCCTTCGATATTCTGGATGTAATGCACCCCATGGCTGAAGAAAAAGGCATTTCAGTTGCCCGCCTTGCGCTGGCCTGGCTTCTTCATCAAAAAGCGGTAAGCAGCGTAATTATTGGCGCAAAAAGAGGGACCAGCTCGAAGACAACCTTAAAGCAGTGGAGGTAGTGCTAAGCCCCGAAGAGCTACAAAAGCTTGATGAGCTAAGCAAGCCAGCGGCTACTTACCCGGACTGGATGCTTGAACGGCAATCGCAGGACGGAAGAGCAGACCTGCTGAAATAAAAGTAAAACAGCCTCAGCAAAGGGCAGTGGCACGAAATACAAGGTGTTACTGCCTTTTTCTTTTCTCCAAACCTACTCTTTCCTGCTCTTAGCCTTTTTCATTTTCTACAAAACCTCCGGCCACACATCCATTAACCTTATTCAAACTTTCTATAGAAAGCATGAAGAAATTAAAATCAGGAATAAACAGTTCCTGCCCGGAGCCCATCATGGCAATAACACAGGAATGATTAAGGTGGGACTAGAACAACAAGCCTTCCAGGTATTAGCGGCTTATTCTTCTTTGAATAGTTTGGCAGTCGATGGAATAACCATCTTCGGCGAAGGTATTGCAAAAATTTAATCCCCGGCTATCGGCTATTTTACCGAGCTGATTAATAACTGAAGGAAGACCCTGGGAAGGCTCCTGCAAATGCAGCAATATATATTCTTCCTGCTTTAACCCAAGCCCGGAAACCCAAAAGTTAAAGGAAACAGTATGCTTTCCTGATTTATCATCCTTCCGCTCATACTTAAGGCAGAGACTTAGTAGCTGATAGTCCAGAATATAGGATACAATTGTAGCCTCGAGTTCCTCCTCTGTAGGAACAAATTTAATCCCGCTATGCGTAAGCTCCAGATTCCTCATATTAACAAGCTACCAAATTAACAAACCAAAAAAGCCAGACAGGGCCATACCAATAAGCAGCAGTCCCAAATAGGGCGTACCTTCCTTTATGTATGATTCACCAGGTTCGTAGGGATTATAAACTAACTGCAATCGTTTTCTAAAATCAGGCTGCTTTAGCGCAGTAGCATCGCCTGCCTTTAGCTCATAAATTTCATCGCCCACCCGGTAAGCCACTACCGGCAGGTAAGCAACCGGCATCGGCTCCTTAAACCATCCCTGGTTTTTATGTCTGTTCTGGCCACCGATTTTTTCAATAAACGCCACAATCTCTCCCTCGGTAATTACGAAGGATGAATATCTGGAGAGACTGCTAATTTGAATTAAACCACCCGCGACCAGCAACAGCACGAATAACATTGTCAGAAAAACTGTCATTACCCTATTTTCTGCATTGACCTTAATTTAGAAAATAATGAAGGGAAAGAAAAATTCACGTATGTTTTAAGCAAAAAACGCATGCTTTTCACTATTAAATTTGGCATAATAAAAAAGAACCATAGTCTTATGGCTCTTTTTTATCTATTTTTTAAAATACACAGTTCCTATTTCTCCTCCAGAATTTCCAGAATTGGCTCCCCGCTAGCTCCGCTTGGCAGGTTAACATTCAGTAAAAAAGAAAGAGTAGGCGCTATGTCTGTAATTCGTTGCTTTTTGTAAGATACGCCTGTTGGAATTCCTTTCCCGTACCACACCAGCGGCACGTGGGTATCGTAATTGTAGCCGGATCCGTGGGTAGTGCCATAGGTCATAAAGTCAATCCAGGCCGGGTCGAGTACCATTAGCACATCGCCCGAGCGCTTAAAGTAGTAACCCTTCTGCAGCATTTGCGGAATACCCTCTGTGTATCCTTCTTTCTGAATCTGGCTTGCCGTATAAACAGTGGCCACCCCCTCCTGCCGGCGAAGGAAATCGGCCAGGCTTTGCTGCACCTCCTGTAAATCCAATTTGTTTTGGAAAATCACTTCGTGGTTCAGGTATACCTGCAGGTTGGTGCTATACTCCATCAATCCTTCCACTCCATATTTTTCCTTCAGGAAAGCCTCTACCTGTACCGCCAGCTCTTTAGAATTAAAATAACCGGCTGGCAGGCGCTGGTCCATCAGGTACTGCGGCACTTCGGCAGCAGCATGGTCGGCAGTTAAAAACACGGTATACTCTCCGGCTCCTATGGTTTCATCCAGGTAGTTCAACAGGCTTTCAATGTCCCTGTCGAGGCGCAGGTACATATCCTGCACCTCCACTGAGCGGGGGCCAAAGCTGTGCCCCAGAATATCGGTGGATGAATAGCTCAAAGCCAGCAAATCCGGAACAGCATCCTGCCCCATGTCCTCTCCTTCTATGGCTGCTTTAGCAAGCTCGGTTACTACGCTGTTTGCAAAAGGCGTATAAGTAAAGAGGTCGTAATTGTTGTTGGCCCCCTTAAGGGCCGATAAGTCGTAAGGGAAAGTGGGCGTTTCTTTTCCCTTAAAAACATACTCATAAGGCGTATTGTCAGGCCCTTCGTACTGGCTTAATGGCAGGAGGGTATTCCAGGTGCTATCCATATACTGCTGCGGCAAGCGGCGGCCGTTAAAGCTTTCTACCCAGGCGGGCAATTCAGTTGCATAATAGGTGCTGGTAATAAACTTGCCATATTTCTTATCGAACCAATACGCACCGTTTGCCAGGTGGCCGGCAGGAAAAACAGCGCCACGGTCTTTAATGGCAACCCCCACTACTTTCGCCTGCCCGGCGGTTGCCAGTTTGAGCTCGTCGGATATGTTGGAGCTCAACAGGTTTTTTGCCGATATTTTTCCCCATTCCGTATTGCTGCCTACCGCTGAAACCGTAGTATCTTCTGCACAGTATTCGCTGCGTTCGAGTTTACGATTATACCAGCCATTGCCAACAATACCATGCACGGCCGGGGTAGTGCCTGAATAAACAGAGGCGTGCCCCGGGCCAGTATAGGTAGGAACATAGTTGTAATGCGTATTTCTGTTATAAAAGCCCTCTTTTGTAAGCCTGTTAAAGCCTCCTTCGCCAAACTGGCTGGCAAAGCGGTTCAGGTAGTCGGCCCGAAACTGGTCGATAATAATGCCTACCACCAGCTTCGGCTGTTCTTTTGCCTGCGACACAGGACCTCCAGCCTGGCCGGTATTACTGAGCGACCTGTCCGTTGCATTGGAACTTTGCTGAGAGCGACAGGCCGTTCCTGCCAAAAGCACAGCAAGTGCTACGCAAAATAATCCTTTCATAAAATATTGCTATTTGGGTTTGTAGGTACAAAACAGAAAGGCTGTCTCCCCGGACAGCCTCTTAATTTCTTTACCTTTTATATTACTTTCTGGCAGGTACAGTTATGCGGTAATCCGCCTTTACATTCCCCTTGCTAATATTGGTAAGCTTACTTTTCAGGAGCCGCTTTTTAAGGCCGCTCAGGTAATCGGTAAACAGGATTCCCTCAATATGGTCATACTCATGCTGAATGATGCGCGCTGCCAGCCCATCAAATGCTTCTTCGTGTTCATTCCAGTCGGTATCGAAGTAGCGAATGCGGATACGCTCCGGCCGAAAAATCTCGGCCCGGATGCCGGGTATGCTCAAACAGCCTTCTTCAAAAGCCCATTCCTCCCCTTCTTCTTCAATAATCTCAGGATTGATAAACACTTTCTTAAAGCCTTTAAGGGCTTCTTCATCCATGGGTTCGCCATCCAGCACAAATATCCGCCAGGACTTCCCTATCTGGGGTCCTGCCAGGCCTACGCCGCTGGCATTATACATGGTTTCAAACATGTCATCGGCCAGTTGCTTTACATCTACACTGCCCTTTTCAATATCATCAGCCCGTTTTTTCAGTACCGGGTCTCCATAAACCACAATAGGGTAAATCATAAGTAGGAGCTTCTTCTCTAAAAACGATTGTAAAATAATAGTGGCACTCAGCTTATCAATATTCGCTTTGTTTTGCCTGTCTTTCTTTTTAACGCCGCCGGCAATCATGGCACTCATGGCCATTTGCGAGGTAAAGCGTTCATCCTGCAAATGTACAGGAATTTGCGGAAAGTTCTTACGAAGAATGGTAACACATCCTTTTGCCATTTGGGTGGCATTGGTATCGGTATTATCCAGTTTTTTGGGCATGCCTACCACAAAAGATTCCACTGCTTCCTTTTCGAGATAGCTTTTGAGGTAAGGCACCAAATCTTTACTATGAATGGTTTCGAGCGGGGAGGCGATGAGTTTGAGCGGATCAGTTACTGCGAAACCTACCCGTTTGGCGCCCACATCTATGGCCAGAATACGGGGCATAGGCTTAATTAAGGTTTATTTTACTTCGCCACATTTTCTTTACTTCCCTTTCCAGCATCAGGGCCTTGGGGAAGAGAATTTCGTTTTCTACTTTGGCGTGGGTTATCAGGTTTTCTTCAAAGGCCTGCAGCTCTTTATATACTACCTTTACCAGCAGGTTGGTTTGGGCATCGGTTGCATAGTCACTGGTAATGCTTCTGATTCCTTCCATTTCATCGTCGTGCGTGTCGTGCTCAATGGCAAAGCGCTCCACCGAATGGTTTTCCATCATATAAAACAGCTTTCCCGGATGAAATTTTCCATGCAGGGCATTGTTCAGCTGTAAGATATAGGAAAACAAGGTATCTTCTTCTTTATAAATATGCTGTATAAAGTCTTCGATATACAGGGGAAACACAAATTTAAGATCCTCCGCCGCCGGGCAGGAGAGGGCTTCTTTCGTATCCAGGCTATGAATAAGGCGGGCAATGTAAGGCAGTTTATGCTTTACAAAAATATAATGAGAATGCTTCAGGTATTCAATAATAACCTCTACCGGCAGGCAGTTCAGGTTCGGAAGGTCATCTTCGTGGGTAGCCGACTCCAGGCTGTTAATGACACTTTGCATGCTTAGGCCCCGCTCACGGCACACCTGTTCCAGCGTTTCTTCGGAATAGTCGTAAAACTCTATGCCAAAGTAATACAACACCGAAGCGAACACATAGTTCTTTTCAATGAGCTCCGTTATTTTATATTTGTTGTATTCCACGATTCTACACTGGTTCTATTACAAATATACAAAAACCATTAAAAAATTGCTCTATGAATCACTAACTTATGGAGCATCGTATTAAGATAATTTCTTTCGAAAAAAGAGGGCTTGCCGTTTAGCTGTTAAATGCTCCATTTAAAGCTTGTGTACTTTTATTACGGAAAATAGCTTTGAAAGAAAAAGCAGATAAATTAAATTTATTTGTATCCGATCAATAAAATCTGCATAAAATTTGTTTTAAATAAACTGAACAAAATTTATCCTGTTTAGGGTTTTATATTCCCGGGCACCATCCATTCATAAAAAAACAAACTGTGACCAATTACAATAATTCAAAGTCTGCCATTCGTATGCCTCTTCTGGTATCTTTAGGCGTAGCAGCCGGCATTCTGCTGGGCGCCGCCATGCAGGGCGGCAGCTCTCTTCAAAACTCGTACACCTCTGTTCTTAAATTTCGCGACATTCTCTCCCACATCGAGCGCAGCTATGTTGATGAGGTCGACAGCGAAGCCCTGGTTGAAGGTGCCATTAACAGCATGCTGGGAAAACTTGACCCCCACTCCGTATATATTCCAAAAGAAGACCTGGAATTAAGCAAGTCGCAGCTCGAAGGAAACTTCGAAGGCGTAGGCATTGAATTTAACCTTATTAAAGATACCATTTATGTGGTAGCCCCCCTGAGTGGTGGCCCCTCAGAAGCGGCAGGCTTAAAACCCGGCGACAAAATTGTTACAGTAGATGGCAAAACCATTGCCGGTACCGGCCTTACCAACCGCGATGTATTTAACCTGCTCCGAGGCCCTAAAGGCAGTAAAGTAGAACTGGGAGTAAAAAGAAGCACCGAAGAAAACCTGATTAATTATACGGTGGAGCGCGATAAAATTCCGCAGTATTCGGTAGCGGTTAACTATATGGTAAACGATGAGATTGGCTATATAAAAGTTACCCGCTTTTCGGCTACTACCTACGATGAGTTTAAAAAAGCCATGGATGAGCTGAAGGAGCAGGGAATGAAAAAACTTATTCTCGACCTGCAGGACAACCCTGGCGGCTATATGGACCGCGCCATTAATATGGCCGATGAGTTTATTAGTGGCAATAAAATGATTGTGTATACCGATGGCAAAAGAGCCCGTTACGACAGCCAGGCCCGCGCACAGCGCACCGGCGTTTTTGAAGAGCAGCCGGTAATTGTACTGCTGAACGAAGGCAGCGCCTCGGCTTCTGAAATTGTAGCCGGTGCCCTGCAGGATAATGACCGCGCCCTGATTGTAGGCCGCCGCAGCTTTGGCAAGGGCCTGGTGCAAATGCCCATCGACTTAACCGATGGCTCCCAGCTGCGCCTTACTATTTCGCGGTACTATACGCCAAGCGGACGCTCTATTCAAAAGCCATACGACGAAAAAGGCGACTACCGCCAGGACCTGAACAAGCGATACGAGCATGGGGAATACTTTAGCGCCGACAGCATTAAGTTTAGCGACACCCTGCGCTACGAAACCCGCAAAGGCAGGGTAGTGTATGGTGGCGGCGGCATTATGCCCGACTTCTTTGTTCCTTATGATACCAGCCAGAATTCGATTTACATGAACAAATTGTTTTTAAACAACATTGTAAATCAGTATACCTTAAACTATACCGAGAACCACCGCCAGAAGCTGGAAAAAATGGGCTTTGAGAAGTACTACAAAAACTTCGCTGTTACCGACCAGATGCTCCAGCAGATAGTAGAACTGGGCAAAGACCAGGGGGTAAAGTTCGACCAGCAAGGCTTCCAGCACTCCAGGGAGCTGCTGCGCACACACGTAAAGGCACTTATTGCCCGTAGCGTTTGGAACAATAAAGGATATTACCCAATTTACAACCAAACAAACGAAGTATTTCAGCAGGCACTCCAGTTATTCGACGAGGCCGCTGAATTGGCAAGTAACGAATAGCTATGTTTTACTGTAAGAGAGGCACAATTCCGCATAAACGGCACACCCAGTTCCGGCAACCCGATGGCAGCCTGTATGCCGAAGAGTTAGTAAGTTCAAGGGGTTTCTCCGGCGTTTATTCCAACCTCTACCATGTTTACCCGCCAACAAGGGTAAAAGAGGTAAAGAAGGCAATTCCCTATGGAACAAAAATTAACCGGGAGTATCCGCTCTTGCAAACCCACTTAAAAACAGCAGGCGAGGGCTTAACAGGAACAGACTTTCTGGAGGCCCGCAAAATGCTGTTGAAAAATGCCGATGTTGCTATGGGCATTTGCCACCTGCCCGGGGCCAACCGCATGGATTATTTCTATAAAAATGCAGAGGCCGACGAGGTAATTTATATTCATGATGGCAGCGGCACCCTGTACTCCCAGTTTGGAAAGCTCCGGGTAGTAAAAGGAGACTATGTAGTAATTCCGCGCACGACTATTTATAAGTTCGAGTGGGACGATGCTGAAATGATTCGCCTGCTGGTAATTGAATCGGCCAGCCCGGTAGAAACGCCGCGCCGTTACCGCAACGAGGTGGGGCAGCTGCTGGAACACTCACCTTTCTGCGAGCGCGATATTCGCCAGCCCGAAGCCTTGGCTCCTGAAAGTAGCAAAGGAGAGTACCTTGTTCAGATTAGAAAAGGAGGAATGCTACACCAGTATGTGTATGAGCACAGCCCGCTCGACGTGGTAGGCTGGGATGGTTTTCTCTATCCGTTTGCCTTTTCTATTTATGATTTCGAGCCCATAACCGGGCGCATTCACCAGCCACCGCCGGTGCACCAAACCTTTCAGTCAGAAGGCTACGTAATCTGCTCTTTTGTACCGCGCCTGTTCGATTACCACCCGCAGTCCATTCCGGCACCTTATAACCATTCGAACATCGACTCCGACGAAGTGCTGTTTTATGCCGAAGGGGAGTTTATGAGCCGCAAAGGAATCGAGCGTGGCTCCTTTACGCTGCATCCCGGAGGTTTGCCCCACGGTCCGCACCCGGGTACGGTAGAAAAAAGCATTGGCGCCAAAGAAACCCATGAATATGCCGTAATGCTGGATACCTTCCGCCCACTGTACGTTACAGAAGAAGGCATGCAGTATGTAGATGAAAAATACCCAATGAGCTGGACTGAATAAATTCCGGCCCTGGTAAATTTGTAAAGGCTATTCCTGAAAGCTGTTGAAGCAGCCATAACAGGAATAGCCTTTTTTAATGGTTTTGGGCCTCTTTTTCCGCTTCATAAAACAGGGAGCACTTTTAACTGGTTAGATAAAATAAAAACCTTATGAAAATCCTTTCTCCTGCAATAAGTCTGTTGCTTACAGCCTTAGTTGCACTTACCCCCGCCTGCAACGAACCAAGAGGCGAAACCTCAGAGGCCGAACAGGCCGTTACTGAACAGCCCACTGAAGTTACCCCTGCCAGCCCCGGCGACGGACAGCTTATTGATGGGGAGGCACAGGAATCGGTTACGGTACGGATAGAAACCCTGGGAAATTCCATGCAGGACATGCGCTACAACCAGGAAGAGATTCGGGTACCTGCCAATGCCCAGGTTACGGTAGTACTGGTTAATAAGGCAGAAGACCCCGCCATGATCCATAATATTGTTTTTGTGCAGAAAAACAGCCTGGAAGAGGTGGCAAAAGCAGGAATCAGGGCTGGCAGAGAACAAAATTATATTCCCGACCTTCCAGTGGTATTTGGTGGCTCAAAGCTGGTGGGGCCTGGCGAAACCACCGAGTTTACTTTTACTGCCCCCTTTCAGTCGGGCGAATATGCCTTTGTTTGTACTTACCCCGGCCACTGGCAGCAAATGAATGGCAGGTTTATTGTCGAAACCGACGCAACCATGGAGTAAACAAAAAGAACTGCCCTAAACGAACTACAGCATCGAAGCGCCGGCTCGCCGGCCCCTTCCTACAAACAGCATATTCAGGAGCAAATATCCTGGCTACTTCAACTTACTTAAGTGGATTATAAGTAAAAAGGCCGTCTCTAACGAGATGTACGTGATTAGCGAACGACCTGAGAAGGATAGCGAGAGCCTGGAGGCTCTCGCTGTTATTTAGAGGCATCCTGCCGATATAGACCCGGCCGGAGGCCGTGGGACAAGGAAACGAGCCTGGAGGCTCGCTCCATCAACTTAACTTTGAAATGCAGCTAAAATCTCCCAGCGGGGTCACTGGCAGCAAATGAATGGCAGGTTTATTATCGAAACCGACGCAAGCATGGAGTAAGTAATAAGTAAAAAGGCCGCCTCTAACGAGACAGCCTTTTTATATACTTCAGGAAGTATCAGACTTCCTTTTCTTGGTTCTTTATAATTTTACCTGCTTAATAAGCACAAGGCGAGGTTTCATTCTGGCAGGCCCACTAAAGTCATGCGTTACGCTTCGCTAAACGCGCGCCAGATTCCACACTGGTACATATGACCAGGTACTTTCATAAAGAGCCTTTTTCTTTAACTAAAAATCTTTGCAAGTCCGGTTTTTTCTTTCCGCTTAGGCGCTCTTCCGGTTAAAATATCCAGGGGGCCCCTATGTTCTTTTTTACTGGTCTTTCCATTCTTAAAAAGAGTGGGCCACTCGTCTTTCCAGCTGGAAGAATCATCTGCTTTGGCACGGGCTTTGGCATTTGCTTTCGCCACCCTGATTCTTTCCTTTTCCCGCTCTTTAGTTCTCTCCTTCTCTCTTTTAGCCCTAACCTTTGCCAGCTCCTTTTCCTTTTCCAGGGCCTCGGCTCTTTCTTTCTCTTTTAATTTTGCCCTTTCTTTTTCTCTTTTGGTCCTGGCAGCCTCCCATTCGGCAATACGCGCTCTCTCAATTTCTCTTGCTCTTTCTTTCTCTCTTTCGAGCGCCCTTTTTTCCTGCAGATAAACCTCTTTCCTGTCATCGTCCGACAGCACCAGCCTGCTCTGCCCTACTACTTTGCGGGTTCGTAAAACTTTACGGGGCTCCCTTTCCTTATTCCGGTCTTTGCCTTTCTTTTTATTGTCGGGCGACTTCCCGCGGTTCTTAAGCACTCCAATGGTTACTACCGTAGCCAGCAAGCCTGCAGCAGCACCTGCTACAATCTTCGGCAGGTTGTCGTTGGCTGGCGGCGGAAGGCTAACAACGCCCGTTTCATTAAAATGCGCAGGAGTGTCTACATAGCGGCCATGGTGCGGCGGCTGAAAACGATCGGCAAAGTCAATGAGGTCGAGCTCCAGCCCGCGATAATACAGCGGTTCGCCATGCCCGGTGGTAAGCACCTGTGGCCGAAGGGCAACCAGCTTATCAATTGACCGAAGCGACTCTGCCCAGTCTGGTGTAAAATATTCCGGCGGTCCGTTCAGTACTGGTCTGCCAGACATCATATCCTGCATATTGCGCATATTTAAAGTAGTAAGCGCATCGCCGGCAATAAGCAGCGCGTCTTCTTCCCTGAACAGGGAAATATGGCCGGGCGTATGGCCGGGTGTGTGCAGCCACTTCCACCCCGCCATGCCCGGAATGGTACCATCTTCAGGCAACTGGTGGATTCGCTCTGCAATGTTAACCGGCTCATTGGTGTAAAAACGGCTTAACTGGCCACCAAAGCCTCCAACGGTCGGGTCGGCTGGCGGATAGGCCGACTGGCCTGTAAGAAAGGGGATTTCCAGCGGGTGGGCATAAACAGGCACATCCCAACACCTTGATAGTTCTTCTACCGTTCCTGAATGGTCGAAATGCCCATGGGTAAGCACAATGGCTTCCGGTCTTGATTGTACGCCAAAGCGATCATCTACTGCCTTTTTTATCTGGTCGGTCGAAAAAGGCAAGCCAGTATCCACTAACACCCAGGGTCCGCCATACTCACCAACCATGTAGGCATTAACAAAGGCTGATTGTATGCGATAAACCCCCGGCATTACCTGGGTTGGTTCGCTGTTTGTAAACATTTTTTGCAAAAAATTGGCCATACTATTATTGTTCTTAAGTTCTAAAAGTTCTAATCGGGGTTTTCCTGTTCTATTATAAATCTATTAAAAGCAATTTTGTTAGATAACTGTCTTATTTTTATCATATTACTGCAACCCTGGCCCAAGCATAAAAAATTCAGCAGCGAACACGGCCAAAAAGCCGTTCCGGAAAACCATTCTTTCCACGCTCATTTAATAAAACATTGGATGCTTCCGCTAAATTATGCTAATGAAACCAACTGGGAGCAATCATATCCCACCTCTGTTCTGCTCTACTTTCCTGAAAGCAGTAATAAAGGATACTCCCCCTACTTTAACAGGAAATTTATAAAAGGAGACTCCAAAATCGGGTTGTTTAAAAAGCCTAGCTGTGGGCTTCTCATGGCTATGCCCCTGGCCAGGCACAGAAAGAGCCCGGCATAAAAAACCGGGCTCTTCGTATTATATAGTCTGTATATGCTTCTTAATTAGCTTTGGGCACGCTCATTTACGCGGCTAATTGCAATGTCATTCAGCTTAGAGTCTGCTGTTTTTTCCTCGTTCAGGGTTTCTTCCAGCAGGCTGGCGGCATCGCCAAAGCCAAGTCGCTTAGCATAGTTACGCGCTGTACCGTATCCGGCCATCTCATAATGCTCCACGCGCTGCGCAGCACCAATTAAGGCAGCATCACGCACTTCGTCTTCGCCTTTCATTTCCAGGGCTTCTTTGCCTTCTTTAATCAGGCCAGCCATGGCTTCGCACTTCTCCCCTTTAATATCAATATCAAGCATTTTGCCTATTTTCTCCAGGCGCTCTTTTTGATGTTTGGTTTCTTCCAGATGAGACTTAAACGCATTTTTCAACTTATCGTCTGTTGCCTTTTCAGCCATTTTTGGAAGTGCATCGGTTAACTGCGTTTCAGCACTATACAAGTCTTTAATCTCATGTATAAAAAGGTCTTTCAAAGAATTCATATTATTTGCCATAGTATATTCGTATTTAGATTAAAAAAATAGATTAAATAAAATTGTATTATTTTAACTATCACGGATTCCCCGCTGTCTAATTAATCTTACGACACGAGACAACATATGTTACTGCAAACCAGCCATTAATCTATAATTTCCCTAATACACAAACAAATTAGTAGTATTCTTCAATGCAGTTCACTTCTCCGCATTAACCGTCAACCTATATGACAAAACCTATATCAACTCTTTCCCCTCCTCAAGCCCGCCTGGCGCCAGCCCTCCTTCATTCAGCGGGTAAAAAGGCTTATCGGCCAGGGCACTTCTAATGCCGTAAAGCGCATGGCTTACATTCTCTATTTGCACCAGCAGCTGCGCCATGTTGTTGCCACCAAAAGCCTTTGCCTGCTGCCCCTTCCTGAAAATGCCTTTAATTTCTTCCCATCGCTTGGCTTCTTCCGCGCTCATCTTATTTACCAGCTCCTTAAACTTAAGCAGGTTGGCTTCGGCCCCGGAGGTAAGTGTTTGCGACTCCCCTTCGTAATGCGACAAGAATAAGCGTTTCCAGCTCCTGCTCATTCATTACCGGCACTATCTTTTCGGCCAGCTTATTCATGTTCCGGTACGAACCCTGCAGCTTAAAAGGCGGCTCGGTACGATATTCCTCGGCCTGGGCTGCGGAATGGATATAGGCCATGATTTACCTGCAGCACCATATCGCGCACCCGCAGCAGCTTTTTAAAATACCCACATACTCGCTGCACTTCCTGCGGCGAATGGTTTGCTTCCAACTCCAGGCCTTCCTGCGATCCGGTTTCGGCTACTTTCACCATTGTCAAGCACATCTTTCTGGCTTTTTGCGGCAAGGCGGGCCAGGGTTTCGTTCGAAGTAAGGCAGTTCTCCACATAGCTCAGCTTAAACACCTCCGCACTGTCGCCGATAATATCGCCCAGGTTATAAATGTCGGCCCGGTTGGCCAGCATATCCGGAATGCGGAATTTATCGCCACTTTCGGTATAGGGGTTCCCGGCCATCACCACGCACACCTTCTTGCCGCGGAAATCGTAGGTTTTGCTTCGCCCTTTATAAATGCCTTCGATTTTTCGCTGGCCATCGCAGAGCGAGATAAACTTCTGCAGAAATTCCGGGTTGCAGTGCTGGATATCGTCCAGGTAAATCATCACGTTGTCGCCCATTTCAAACGCCAGGTTCAGCTTTTCCAGCTCCTGACGGGCGCCGCATTCTTGGCCTCTGCGGGATCGATAGCGGTTACCTCATGCCCGATAGCCGGGCCATTGATTTTCATAAACACCAGCCCCAGGCGGTCGGCGATGTATTCCATAAGCGTGGTTTTTCCATAGCCCGGAGGCGAAATAAGCAGCAGCATGCCCATGAGGTCGGTGCGCTTGTTTTCGCCGGCCGTACCCATTTGCTTGGCCAGGTTATTGCCGATTAGCGGCAAGATACACCTTATCAATCAGCTGGTTGCGCACAAAGCTGCTCATTACCCGCGGCTTAAATTCTTCCAGCCGGAGGTCCTGTGCAAAACCGGCTGTTGCTTCTTTTTTCTGTTCTGCAAAGCGCTGCCAGGCGGGCACTGTATGCTGACTGAACTGCTGCAGGCGCTGCATAAATTCATGGTACTGCAGCCGGTACTGCTTATTTTCGATGCGACTGTGGTTTCCCTGTAGCGGCTGAAGGGTTTCCTCTAGCTGCGCATGGACCACGGCCTTTTCCGGATACCCACCAGCCAACAACCAGTAGGACACTTCTTCAAGCGAGGCCAGCGGTTCCGGCTGCGCCGCAGCAAAGGCTTTTAACCAGTTGCGAATGAGTTTAAAGGCATGCTACCGGGCTTTCCTTTCAGTCCCTGCACCGATTGCTCAAAATCCTTCCAGGCACTTTTGCGCTGCAGAATGCTTTCACAAAGGCCTCGTAATTTTGAGCTGCGACGGCTGCCACTACAAAGTCCTGGCGATTGGCTAAGGTGTAAAAAAGAAACCGCAGCCGCTTCATGCACCAGCCCAGGAGCAAATAGGCTGGGTGTCTTTAACAAATTCACTGACTGCGGCCTCCAGCTCCTGCTCCACCCCTTCAAATTCTTTCGTTTCGGGGAATACCTGCAGAATAACGCCTGCTCCTTTTAGCTGCTGCTTCCAGGCTCCGCTTTTGCTCCGGCAAAACAAAATGCTGCCAGAAGAGCATGGCACAGGCCCGTGCCTCGCTGCTGTAACGGAGCAAGCCAGCCGTGTGCTGCATTTGAAGCATGCTGCAGAATAGCAGTCTGGCATCGGCATCGTGCACGCCTTTTATATAGCCCTCGCTGTAACGGGTAGCCATAGTTTGCTGCACATAAGCCCGCAGCTCCTCAGCGGTTTTCTTCTGCAGCTCCATTACGGAAGGGCTTCCTTCTGTACCTTCCGAAGCTGCAGTTAAAAGCTGGTACGCCAGGTACTCGGCCCGGTACACTTCCCTGTTTTCCGAAACCAGCCCCTGGTCCCACACGGCCTTTAGTCCGTTCAGGGAATGGTCATTTACTTTTTCAAAAAAGCCGGTTCCTGCCAGGTGAAACCAGAGCGCATCGTCGCGTTGCACCAGGCTCAGTGCCAGTGGTTGGGTATTTACAGAGAAAAGGTGCTTGCCGAGGCGGATGGTATTTTCGCCCGCCACATACAGCTCATTTTTATCCTTTAGCTGCCGGACGGCATCTTCCTTAATCGTTTTAAGCTTGCTCTGTATGTCATCGGCCTTTACCGAGTCGCCCAGCTCTTTGAGTTCCTGCACCAGGCTGCGCAGCTTTTCAATCATCAGGTCGGCAGCAAAGTAGCCATTAATTTCGCTTACTTCCGTAAAGCGGATGAGGCGGCTCTGTACGGCTTTCAGAATCCGCTCGGCGGCCTGCTGCAGGGTGTTGGCGCGCTTGTTCCGGGCTTCGGTAAGGCTCAGCTTGCGCGATTCGAAAGCATTATATATCTCGTCGCGCTTTACCGAAAGCTTCTCCACATACTCGTCGAATTCCGAGAAACGGCCTTCCAGCTCCTCCAGCTGTACCATGAGCTTGGTCAGGTATTCGTCGCACTTTTCGGGCGTATCGCAAACGTCGAGGTAATTGATTACCCCCTGGTCCACCAGCTTAATCTGGGCATTGAACTCCGCCTTGCCCTCCAACAGCATCAACTCCTTGCGCTTGCGCTTAATGCCGGCTTTCAGCTGGTTAAAATGAGCATATATGGCCGAGATGTTGTCGATGATGCGGGTAGTTTCCGTGGCATCTTCAATTTTGAGGTTGCTCACAATTTCGATCAGCATTTCCAGCTCGCCCGACAGCTTACGTGCCTTCGGCATCCAGCTCATTGATGCGGCTAACTTTTCCGGCTTCTTCAATGGCCGCTTCCAGCTCCTTCACTTTTTGCTGATAAGGCTTTAGGGCATCGTCGCGCAGCAGAAACTTTACGCATCCTGCCGACACTTCTTTACCGAACTTCTGCAACTCTTTTTCCTGCTGCTCAATGGCTTCGGTATCGGCATAGCGCAGCTCCTTCAGGGAAATTACCGCTCCGGATAAGCGCCGCAAATCGGACAGGGAAGCTACAAAGTCCAGAATGTGCTCGGCCCGCTTTCGTTTTATTCTTCGGATAAGCTCCTCTGCCTCGCCCAGCACTTTTCGTGTTTGCTGGCGGGTATTTTCGCGGATGCTGTTTACTTTCTCAAACTCATCGATGGCCGCCGTAGCGGTTTGCCTGATTTCCCGCAGGGGCTCTTCCAGGGAAGCATCTTCATGTTTCAGCCAGTGGTAATGGTCCAGCAGGGCCGTGCTCGACTGGATAAGATCGTGGTATAAATCGGCATAAGCGTCGCCTTTACCCATCAGGCTCAGCAGCTCTCGGGCCTCGGCCATGGCCCGTACAATTTCGCGGTTACCTATTTTATAGAGATAGGAATCGCTGGTTTGCTGCAGCTGATAATTAGGCCCGATGTAGGGCGTTTGCCAGATTTGTACGGCATGGTGCCTGGCCGCTTCTTTATCGGCCCTGAAGAAGCACATTTCGCCATTTTCAAAAATGGAATAGCCGTGGCAGTAGATGGGCGTGCCTATCTGCTGCTCAATAAGGTTGTAGGAAAGCAGCAGGTAAAGTCCTTCGCTGCGGTTGTAAAATACATAGAGGTAGTCTTCGCCATTGGGGCTGTTAATGCGCTTTTCGAAGAGCATATTTTCCTTCTCCTGCTCAAACAGCTTGTACTCGCCCGTTTGCAGGTAGTAGCCGTTCGGGAACAGGATTCCCTGGTCGTCGGGCAACAGCACGCAGGCATCCTGCAGCGCATCTATCCGCTGTACCGACTGCAGCTTTGCATTGTATACCAGGTAACGGAATTCTTCTTCCTGGTACGGCTTTATTTTTAGCAGCACCAGGTTGCCCACAAAGGCATAATGAATTTCGGCATCGTCGAGGGTCTGGTCTTTGTTGGCTACCTCTTCCGAATAAATGCCCTGCCCCTGCTGGGTATTGTCTTCTACTTTAATGGTGAGGTCGCCGCCTACGGTTTCGACAAACAGCCGGTCTTCGATGCTGATGTGCGGGAAAGCCCCCTGCCGGTGCTGGTCGCGGGTAGCGCGTTTCCAGCGGAACTCATGCTGCTCGGGAAAGCGAAATTCATGCTCGCTGCGATTGTCGAGATAGCGCAGGGCATTTCCTTCTACCAGCCATTTAAATGCTTTTATGTCCGAAAGGCTCTTGCCAATCCGGAAAATCATGTAAAGATGCGGGCCAATAAGGGCGAACTTTACAAACTGGGTATCTTTGTAGTATTTATACAGCTTCTGAAAATCGTCTGTAAAAGCAGTGGTATTTAGCAGCTCATGGGTTTCTTCATAAAAAGTATGATCGGCATAGCGGTAAATGCTGAATACATCGCCCAGCTCGACCTGTGCTTTTAGCCCCAGGTGTACGTTGTAGCCAAAAATGAAGTGGTCGCCTACCGGAATCATATCCTGCGGCACACAATTGTGCTGCGTACTAATGCGCTCGGTGGCCACCAATTTGGTTTCAATAGAGCCAAACACGCCTTTGCGGGCTTCATTCAGGTTCTCCAGCCGTTCCCGCAAATCTTTTCCCGCTTTTTGCAGGCGGTTTTGCAAAATTTCGTAGGTGCCTGTTTCCAGCTTGTCCTGCTTTACTTGATCACTCATCAGATGCTAATTTTTAGAATATTCGGCTGTACCCAAAGCCAGTATAATTGTAAAGAATAAAGTTAGTGCTACAAAGGTCAGCACCGTCCACACTACCTTGCCTGTAAGCAGCCCGGCCACGCCACAGCCTGCCTGCACAATGGCAATTACCATCAACATGCTCCCTGCCCAGCGGGCAAGCCCCTTCTTATCGGCAGTTGCGTTGGCATCGTACAGCGCCAGCAACTCCAGTTTCCGCCGGAACCGTACCATACATCCGCAGAGGAAGGTAAGGCAACCGACCAGTATAAAAAATCCAGGTATTAAGGTTGGCATAAAAAGTGGTTTTAAGAATAAGTCTTGAGTCTTGAGATTTTGGACTTGAGATTTGAGACATGAGACGGGAGATGTGAGTTGAGAATCAGGAGCCAGGAATCAAGATATGTGCCTGTAGAAATTTACAAACAGCTTGCATAGAGATTCTTTCGTTAGGTATTGCGCCTTAACCTTTCCCTGCCAAACCTTCCGTGCCTAAGTAGCTTAATTAAAAGCTGCATACGCTCCAGTCTTGTTTCCCGGTTCTTGATTCCTGATTCTATTGTCCCATGTCTCACATCTCACGTCTCCTGTCTATTGTCTCCTATCTTACGGCCCTTATCTGCTTATTGCTCCAGCATATCGATGGTTCTGTCCGACACCCCTATGGTGGTGGCCAGGCTGCTGAGGTTTTTCAGGTTTACCCGGGTGGCCTCATCGCTCGTGCTGTTTATCATTTTTACCAGCAGGGCCGAAATGCTCAGGTTGCGGATATCTTCGGAGTTTAAGCCGAACTTATCGACGAAGGCTTTCAGCTGGGTCTTAAAATCGCGTTGCCACCGTTCGGACTAAAGAAGGTGTTCTTTACATCCTGCAGGGTCGGGCTCTTGCTCACCATGCCGTCGATGGCTTTGCCTTTGGCAATGGAGCCGACAATCTGGTTAAAGAACATGCTCTCGCCACCAATAATGTCGATGCTTGGCCGACTTGAGGGCCTCGGAAATTACGGTTGCCTGCGCATCTGCAATATCTTTCTGTATGCCGATGTTGGCCAGCTCCACTTCCTTATCCTTCGCCAGGCGCAGCTTGAACTCTTCGTGGTCTTTGCCTGCTCCGTCGAGCTTGCTCATGGCAGCCGCTTTCTCGGCAATGCCTTTGGCTTCGGCAGCGAACTTCTGCTCCATTACGCGGGCCTCTGCCTGCCCCTGTACTTCGATTGCTTCGGCTTTCGCACGAATAATGGCTGCTTCGGCTTCACCCAGTTTCACGTCGGCTTCGGCCTGGGCCATACCTTTCACGCGGATGGCTTTTGCTTCTGCATCGGCGGTATCTTCAATTACGCTGGCTTCGGCCTCACCCTGCTTGCTTAAGGCAGCGGCTTTGGCTTCCATTACCTGTGCCTCGCTTATACCCAGCGCAGCTTCTTTGGCCGCTTCGGCCTGGGCCATAATTTTGATGGATTCGGCTTTCAGGTCGGCACTGTTGCGCTCGGCCTCGGCATCGATCATGAATTTGCTTAGAGCGGAATTCGGCTGCATCGCGGGCCGCTTCGGCAGACTTTGATCTCTTTCACCAGCATTTCTTCCGCTTCTTTTTCGGCATTGATGATGGCCACTTTCTTCAGGCGCTCTGCTTCGGCATGTGCCTTGGTATCTTTGATACGCTCTTCCTCTTCTACCGTGCCTTTCTCTACCATCACACGCTCGCGAATTACTTCCTGGATGTTCTTGCGCTCTATTTCGAGCGCTTTTTCTTTCTCAATCTGAGCAAGCGAAACAATTCTATCGCGCTCGTTGGCTTCAAGCCCACGAGCCTGCTCTACACGCTCCAGCTCAATGGCATCGGTTTTTTCTTTATTCCGCTGGGCTACCAGTATCTGGCGCTCCTTGTTCTGCTCGGCCACCTGAATTTGCTCTTCAGAGGCAATGCGGGCATTTTCTGACTTCAGGCGTTCTTCTGAACGTACCTTTTCTATTTCAGCAGCTTCTTTCGCTTTTATACTTTGAATTTCGCGGTACTGCTTTTCTTCACTCTCTGCCAGCTGGCGCTCCAGAGCAAGCACAATTTCACGTCGCTTCCACATCCTGCTTCTTCAGCGTTTTTTCTTTCTCCCGCTCAATCAGGTTGGCTTCCATCTTCTGCTTTGCCGTCAGGTCGATAATCTTCTTGATACCTTCAGAATCCAGGATGTTATTCTCGTTCAGCTGGTCGAGCTGGTCTGCTCCAGGTAGTCGATGGCACAGTCGTCGAGGATGTAGCCATTCAGGTCGGTACCGATAATCTCGAGAATTTCTCCTCTAAACTCGCGGCGATTGGTGTACAGGTCGATAAAATTAAACTGCTTACCTACTGCTTTCAGGGCCTCGGAGAACTTGGCATCGAAAAGGAGTTCCAGCTGCGGAATGGTTAGAAGCCCGGCTACAGCCAATAGCTTCAGCTACCCGCTTTACATCTTCATTGCTCTTATTTACCCGAACGAAGAAGGTTACTTTAATATCGGCGCGCATATTATCCCTACATATCAGGCCTTCTTTTCCTGTACGGGCAATCATGATGGTTTTTACGGTGATGTCCATCACCTCCATGCGGTGAATGACCGGCACTACCAGGGAGCCGGAAAATGAAACTTGGGTACCGCCCAGGCCGGTTCGTACAAGGGCTTGTCCCTGCGTTGCTTTGTGCCACATGCGGGCCAGCATAATCAGGAAAGCCACAAATATTACCGAGCCAGCGATAATTGCAATGAATGCTGCTTGCTGAGTCATGAGTAAAATGGTTTAGTTTATGATGATTTGTTAATATGCTAATGAGTTGATGTGCTGCAGCCCTCTCCTTGCTTCGGGACAGGAAAACTTGCCGCACAATCATGAAACAGGAACACAAGCATTGCCTCAGGTAGGAAAGCCTGGTGTAGCTTAGGTGATAGATATAATTTGTTAGGAGCGAAGAACGAAGCAAGGCTTTTGCGGTGCAACACCCTGCTTCCTTCAGCTCCCGGCACTAATGTTCTTCCAATTTAATTCCTATGAATAATAAGCTGATCAGAGAAGGATTTTAACCCTCATGCGAATCATTTCTAATCGGTCCGCCGGGGGTGCCTAGCCGCCGCGGTTCTCACTTCTATTTTAGTGAAGCACCAGCCTGCCGATGTGCCACTCTTATTATTTAAGCCCCTATACTAAGGTCGAGGCTTTCGTAAGGCTCAATAATGTAGTAGCTCTTTTCCGGCAGGTAGTCGATTATCAGGCCGGTTTGCCCTTTAGCTAGTGCCGTTCCTTTGCGGGTACGCACGTTCAACATTAATACAGAGCCTCTTTCTTCGAGCCGGGCCTGGCCCAGTTTCTCTTCGGTGGCATTGAGCACGACGGTACATACCTTGCCTACTATTTGTATGTTGTCTTCGGCGGCCGCTTCCAGCTTATCAAACAGCGTTACAAAGGGCTGCGTAAGGAGCTTGGCAATAAAGAGGCTCAGCACAAAGTTGGGCAGCAGAAACAGGAAACTCAGGCTAATCGACTCCAGGTTCAGGAAGTCGGTTGCAGCAATGGCCAGCAACCACATTGGTAAAGCCAGAAAGCTAAGGAACAACATCAGCGGCACCTGCCCGAGGTTAAAGAAGTACAGCACGTGGTTGAACCAGCCTACCGACATGTCTGAATTAACCTCTGTTTCTATATCCACCTCAATGTCGAAGGCATCGAGGTCGGCAAAACCGATCACTACCGTGAGCCAGTACACCAATACAAAAACCAGTAAAATAGTAGGGATGATGTTGCCTCCCCAAACCGTTGCTTCCAATAGCGCTTCCATAGCTTTCCAGTTTTAGCTTCCTGCCGAAGCAGGAAGCGGACCATACTTATCAAATTTTATCATTACTGCTGGTCGGGAGCCTTATTACCTCCCATGCCCAGGCGCGATTTGAGGGCAGCAAGCTCATCGGACGTTTTGGTTGAGGCGGAAGTATTTTCCAGCGCCTTATCAATTTCCTCGTCGATGCTGCGGCTCTCATTGGCAATTTCGCCGTACGACTCTGCCAGGGCTTCGTCCTGTGCTACCTTGTCTTTCATGCGCTCGAGCATCGAAACCGTACTGCTGCTATCGATTTGTGCCAGCTGTTTGTTGAGGCTCTTGGTAGCGGTGCTTACTTTTACCCGTGCCTTAAGCGTTTTCAGCTCATTTTCCCACTTGCTGATGTTGCTCTTAATGGTTTTAATGTTTCCATCGAGCTGCGAGATGCTCTGCTCAAACTTTTCGCGCTCCGCCTTGGAGCGTACTGCCTGCTGCTGGCTGTCTTCTTTTTTCACCAGCGCTTCGGAGGCCAAACGATCCGCTTCTGCCGCATCCATTTCGCCGGACTGGGCTTTTTTCAGCAGCATCACGGCTTTATGTTCCCAGTTGCTGGCGGCGCTTGTGTAGGTTTCCACGTCGTTGCGGGCACGAATTGCAAGCGCTTTTACTTCTGCCAGGGCATGCAGGCTTTTATCCAAATCTTCTTTCATATCGCGGATACCCTGCTCGGTTAAGCGGATAGGATTTTCCAGCTGGTCGATGGTAGAATGTGCTTCCGCCTGGCCAATTTTAAAAAGTCTTCTAAATATATTCATGATCTTGTATTTTAATTGTTTATCTATTTTCTTCTGCTGCTCATATTATGAGCATTCAATGTTGCTCCTTTAATTTCGGCACTTCCTGGCTTTCAGGCTGTTTACTGGCGAGCGAAACGGAGCAGCTCCTCTGAGTATTCACTCAACAGCAAACCTAATGCGTTAAAAGTACCTTCCATTTCATTCAGGTCGAGGTTTTCCAACATCAGGGTATCCCGAAAGAGCACCTTTTGTCCGGAGTCGTCTACCACAAAGGCACCGGCAATAATATCGCGATTCTTTTGCAGCAGGCTTTTGTAAAGCTCGATGCTTTCCTGGCCTATTTCAAAAATAAACTGCTCGATAATCAGGATAGGGTCTGCACAGCCAACCACCAGGTGGTGAATTCCAATTTCCTCGTTATCTACCACAAAGAGGCCTTCCTCCTGGTTTTCATGCCGGATGGAGCAACCCATTTCCAGCAAATAGTCTTTTACCTTATCGAAATAGCAGTTCATAATTTCAAAAGTTTTACATTAGTGAATCTTATTAGACTCAAAAGTAAAAATATTATCATTTAAATAATTACTTTTTCTTTCTAATGATCTTTTAAGGTGGTTTTTTTAGGCTTTCGTTTCTCATATCTGATTGTCTTTACGTAAATATATAAAAATCTGTTGCTAAAAAAAATAGAATTGCTCAAAAAAAGAGCAAAAATTTTTATTTATGTCTTTTATCGGTAAAAACATCAAGAAAATACGCACGGTAAAGAAGCTTTCGCAGGCGGCCTTTGCTGAGCTTTTTAGCCTGGCCAGGCCAAGTGTGGGGGCTTATGAAGAAGGAAGAGCAGAACCAAAGATTGATACCGTCCTTGCCATGGCGAGTCATTTCGGACTTTCTACAGATGCGTTGTTGCGAAAAGAGCTGACGGTAAATGAGCTTTACAGCCTGGATATATTAAAAGGGGAATTCGACCCTACGCAAATGCCTCCTGCCCTCGGAAAAAGCTCCCGCCAGGAGCAGACAGCTGGAAAGGCTCTTTTAAACGCAACCCCTACAGCAGCGGCGGGCATTCCGCTGGTCGACCGGCAGTCGGCCCTGGAATACATTGTTAATCTTGATAAGCGGGATTTTATTGCCAAGCTGCCTACCATTGCCCTGCCCGGAGAGGGAAAAGGCGTAAAGCGGGCCTTTGAATACAGCGGACAGGAAATGTACCAGCACGAAAGTGGCCTGCGGCAGGGAGACATCCTGCTTTGCCAGCTGCTAAAAAAAGAAGAACTTACCAGCCTGGAAAGCGATAAGATTTACCTCTTCGTTACGCCACAGCGCCTGATAAGCCGCAGGCTACAGCAGGCAGATCATAAGGGCGTAGCGTTAAAAGCAGACAACCCCGCCTTTGATACGATGCATTTACCGGCAGAGGAAATTCTTGAATGCTGGGAGGTAATAGGAAAATGGAGTACGCACCTGGGAGCGCCTGCTCACCTCGAAAGCCGCATTTTTTTATTAGAAAGCCGGCTCGAATCTTTAGAAAGCCGGTTAAGTACCATCAAAAAGTAGTATCGGGAGAGATAAACAATGGCTTAAGGCAGGAGTTTAATAAAAAAAGCCATGCAAGCAATTACATTCGCTTTTATACTGGCACTTGCCCTGGCAGGAGCCTGCCGCAACGATGCTAAAAATCGGGAGATACCCCCGGCAACAGAAGCCTCCGACAGCATTCAGGAGACAAGCGCCAACAGGCAGCCTGCCAAAGAAGAAAGCAGACTGCGGGAAGCTCTTTCAGAAGAGCCTGACACCCTGTACCTGGTTTCCGGCACAGAGCCTTTCTGGAGCCTGGCTGTTGCCCGCCCCCATTCAATATACACTTCGGCCGACGGCGATACCCTTGTTTTCGATTTTAAGGAAGCCCGCCAGGCAAGTGCACGACCAGAAGAGTATGTACAGGTATTCGAGCTCGGCAGTGAGCAGCAACTGGTACTTCGCAAAGCCAACGACTGCCCCTGTTCCGATGGCATGAGTGACCGTGCCTACCCTTACCAGGCGACTCTTATTTTAGCCGAAAAAATCCTGGAAGGCTGTGGGCGTAAGCCGGAGAATGGAAGTTAGAAGTTGGCGACTGAAACCATTCAGCCTCCTACTTCCAAAGATTTTCAGTCCAGGCGTTGTGCCAGGTTTTTAAGTGAAGAGCGCCAGGCCGCTATTTCATGGGTATCTTCCCAGCGAGCCATCAAGCCTGAATCGCCACTAACAATGGTAATTACACTTTTTGCCTTCTGCTTTGCTTCTTCCAGCTCATCCTCATCCATATTCATTTGCTGAACGGCCTCCAGCGTTTCTTTGTCCATTTCAGGAGCAGGATTTCCATTCTTGGCAGCAACTACTTCGGCAGCAGCCAGTGCCTCCTGGCAAAGCCGCGGATCAGGCCGGCTTGTTTCCAGCAGCTCATCCAGCGTACCTTCCACAAATCCGGCAGTTTTAAATTCCTGCCATTCAAAAAGCCAGTCAGCAGCAGCGTCGTTCCCTAAATTATGAGGTCCTGAGGTTCCCATAGGTGTGTTTTGAGTCTTTATTTTTTGCATATAAATTAGGCTACGTGCATAGCAGCCTAAAGTTTTAATTAATTTTTCGCAAGATATTAAAAATCCGGAAGCTTTAAATTTTAACATTAGAGAATTACCTTTGCCCGCAGGCACAGCTCCTGATACTCAAAAGACTATGAAAATACTGCATACCGCCGACTGGCACCTGGGCAAAAGACTAAATGAATTCAGCCGCATTGAAGAGCAGCGCGAAGTGCTGGACGAAATATGCCGCATTGCCGAAGAGCAGGAGGTGGATGCCGTACTCGTTGCCGGCGACCTGTACGATACCTTTAACCCGACCAACGAGGCCATCGAGCTATTCTATAAAAGCCTGCACCGCCTTGCTGCAGGAGGCAAACGCGCCGTTATTGGCATTGCAGGCAACCACGATTCGCCCGACCGCATTGATGCGCCCGACCCGCTGGCCCGCGCCTGCGGTATTATCCTGACCGGCCGGCCCAAAGCGACCGTTAAAGAATGTAAAATGGATTCGGGCCTGAAGGTTTTACGCAGTGAGCCCGGTTTTGTAGAACTGCGCCTCCCAAAATATGACTATCCTCTGCGCCTGCTCCTGACCCCTTACGCCAGCGAAGCCACCATGCGGCAGCACCTGGGCGAAGAAGACAAGGAAGAGGAGCTACGCCAAACCCTGCAGCAACACTGGCAGGAGCTTGCCGATGCCCACTGCGACGAAAAAGGGGTAAATATGCTGATGGCACACCTCTACTTTATGGAAAAAGGCGGCACGGCCCCCGAAGAAGACACAGAGGGCGAAAAGCCCATTCTGCACATGGGTGGTGCCCAGGCCATTTATACCGAAAACATTCCTGCACAAATTCAGTATGTTGCCCTGGGCCACCTGCACCGCTACCAGGTAGTGAGCAAAAAGCCCTGTCCGGTTGTTTACAGCAGCAGCCCGCTCCCTTACAGCTTCAGCGAAGCCAGCCAACCTAAGTTTGTCATGCTCCTTGATGCCGAACCCGGAAAGCCGGTAAGCTTTACCCCCATCCGCCTGCAGAAAGGCCGTACCCTGGTACGCAAAGAGTTCAGCAGCACCGAAGAAGCTTTACAATGGCTGCAGGAAAACCCCCATACTTTTGTAGAGCTTACCCTGGTAAGCGACACCTACATTGATGCGCCCACAAAAAAAGCCTTATTCAAAGCGCACGATGGCATCGTAGGCATCATCCCGAAAATAACGGGAGAAAAAGAGCCAAACAGCCCGCAGACAAAGCGCATCAACATACAACAAAGCCGCGAAGCTCTTTTCCGCGACTACTTCAAAGAGCGCAAAGGCCAGGACCCCAACGACGACCTCATGGCGCTGTTCAGAGAAATTGTGCAGGGGGAATTATTTTTTGAGTAGTGGGTATTGAGTAGTGGGTATTGAGTAGTGGGTATTGAGTAGTGGGTATTGAGTAGTGGGTATTGAGTAGTGGGTATTGAGAAAGAGTGAGTAAGAAAGGAGGAAGTTTTAAATATTAAAATGGAAGAAAAAAGGGAAGCATGCTTTGGAATACCAAAAGCAATGCTTCGCGCTGTCATTGCGAGCCTGGGCGGCCCTAAGGCCGACAGGACCGTACAGGCGCGGCAATCTGTCTGCTATTAAACAACATCACCCTTAACCAAGCCCGCCTGGAACGAAGCTCAAAAAAGGCCTGTCGGCAGCGCCGAATCAGCAATAGCCCTCCCTCCTGGCTCTTGGCTCCTGATTCCTGACTCTCTTTTCCCATTGTCTCACGTCCACTATCTCAAATCTATCAACAAAAAACACTTGCAATTTAGCTGCTTCCTGCTGTAACTTAGTCATTAGCAGATAAGCGCATCAAGCAAATTAGCCCCTTAGTAAATGATTCCTCTTTCCCTCAGCATAGAAGGTCTTTATTCTTATAAAGACAAGCAGACGATTGATTTTGAGAAGCTGACCTCCAACGGACTCTTCGGTATATTCGGAGAAGTGGGAAGCGGGAAGTCCTCCATTCTGGAAGCGATTATGTTTGTGCTGTTCGACGATACCGAACGACTCAATAAAAGTGGCGACGATCGCTACTACAACATGCTCAACCTGCAGAGCAACCGCTTCTCCATCGACTTTACCTTCCTGGCCGGCAAAGGCAATAAAGAGAAATATCGCTTTGCCTGTACTGCAAAACGCAACTCCAAGCCTGATAAATTTGAGGATGTAAAAATCAACAAAAACGACCGGCAGTTTTACCGCTGGGAGGCCGGGCAATGGCTGCCACTGGAAGGCATGAAAGATGCCACCGAAATTCTGGGCATGGACTATAAAAACTTCATGCAGACCATTATCATCCCGCAGGGAAAGTTCCGGGATTTTGTGGACCAGACCAGTGGGGACCGTACAAAAATGCTTAAGGAGCTGTTCCGGCTCCACCATTTCGACCTTGGCCCGCAAACAGGTCGGCTGCAGAAAGAAACAGAATTGGAGATCCAGCACCTGCAGGGCCAGCTGGAATCCCTGGGCGATACAAAAGCAGAGGACATTGAAAAACTTCGCGAAGAAGTAGCGCAGCTATCGGCCATCATCAGCAAGCTTCAGGAACAAACCACCACCGACAAAAAAGAGGAACTTGAGCTAAAGAACCTGAGCCAACTGCATAACCAGCTCCTCGAAAGTCGGCAGCAGCTGCAAAAGCTGGAAGAGGCGCAGCCGCAATGGGAAGAGCGTGAAAGGAAGCTAAAAACCTATAGCAATGCCTATACCCATTTCTATGAGAAATTCCGGCAGCAGCATAACTACAAAATTGAGCTAAAACAAAAACAGGAAGCAGCCGCCAGCCTTCAGGCTCAGCTGAACCAAAGTACTGAACAGCAAGAGCAGGCGAAGAAAAATTTTGAAGAAGCCGCCAAAGCGCATGAAGGGAAGGAACAGATTCAGCGAAAAATAGAAGACCTGGACCGGATCATTCAGCTGAAGGCTACCGAAGAAAAACTGGACACAGAGAAGCAGAAGCAGCAAAAGCAGGAAGCCGACAGCGAAAAGCTTGCCTTGCAAAAGCAAAAGGCCAGGGAAGCCTATCATGCCATGGAGGAGCGACTGCAGAAACTGGAGGCAGCGCAACCGGACATTTCCCGCCTGAGTGAAGCCTTCCAGTGGGTGGAGAAAAAAGAGTATGCGCAACAGCAGCTTCAGAAGGTGGATAATAGCCTTACAGAATTAAAGAAAGAATTAAAGAACAACCAGCAGCAGCAAAAAGAACTATTGAAGGAGTGGCCGGAGCTGGCTACTACCGAAAACCGGGAAGACCTTTTCAGCGGAATAGAAAAGATTGGAAAAGATTTAGGCCTGGAAGAAACCAGGGAGAACGAAAAGCTCCGGGAGCTGCATGTACAGCAAAAGCTTACTGAATATGCCGACAAGCTGGAAAGCGGGCAGGCTTGTCCGCTTTGCGGGGCCACGGAGCACCTTGAGCTGGCAGTGAGCGAGCATATTGCCCAGGCCTGCCAGGAGCAGGAACAAAGAATAAAAACCTGCCGCCAGAAACAGCAGCAGCTTCACCAGCTCCATGCCGGCTTAAAGGAACTGCAGGCAAACATGCGCCACCTGGAGGGAAGCCTGCAGCAAAAACAGGAAAGCATGCAGGAATACCGGCAGCAACAGCAGGCACTGGAGCAGAACTTTGCCTGGCCGGAATATCGCCAAACGGAGAAAGAGGAGCTCAAGCGACAAATTGACCTGGCCCGCCTGGCCAATGAACAGATAAAAACGGCTAAAATGCAGCTGCATACTGCCAGAAAAGAGGCCGAAGCAAAAGCCGATAAACACGAGGTACTTAAGGCAGAGCTACAGCAAACCGAACGCCGCCTCAGCACCCTGCTGGGAGAAGTGGAGGCCAAGAAAAGTGCCCTGCATGAAGATAATCAACGCCTCCTCCGTTTTGAGACGGACGCCCTGAAGGAAAACCTGCGCAAAGGAAAGGAGAAACTACAACAGCTGGTAAGCCAGTACGAACAGAGCCAAAAGCGACTAAACGAGCTGAACGAACAAACGGCCAGCCTCAAGGCGCAGTACAAATCAGCCAACGAATCGGTTGAAGAACTACAGGCAAAACAGCAGCAACTGCAAAAAGAAATTGATGACTGCTGCACAGACAAAGGCTTTGATGGCCCTGAACAGGTACGGGAAATTCTTGCCCTGCGCCTGAATGTGGAGGAAGAGGAGCGCCAACTGAAGGAGTACCAGCAACAGTTGCACAGCCTAAAGGAGCGACTGCAAAAACTGGAAGAAGACACCAACGGCAGACAGTATAACAAAGAAGCGCATCAAGCCCTGCTGCAGCGCATTCAGCAGCATGAGGAGCAGTGCGAAGCCTATAAAAAGCGCAAAACGCAGGCTGAGCACCAGAAGGCGGATAAGGAAGAGAAGTTCAAAAAGAGCAGAGAACTACAAAAAGCACTCGAGAAAGCCGAGCTGCGCTACGCAAACCTGCAGGAGCTTAGCAAGCTTTTCCGTGGCAATGGCTTTGTAGACTATGTATCGACCATTTACCTGCAGGATCTCTGCCGGGTGGCCAACGAGCGCTTCTTTAAGCTTACGCGTAACAACCTGAGCCTGGAGCTGAACGAGCAAAACAGCTTTATTGTGCGCGACTACCTGAATGGCGGTCGCACGCGCCTGCTCAAAACCCTCAGCGGCGGACAAACCTTCCAGGCGGCTCTGTGCCTTGCCCTGGCCATGGCCGAAAATATCAAGAGCCTGAACGAGGCAGAGCAAAGCTTCTTCTTCCTCGACGAAGGCTTTGGCGCCCTCGACAAGGAAAACCTGCGCATTGTATTCGACACGCTCAAATCGCTGCGGCAGGAAAACCGCATTGTAGGCGTTATTTCGCACGTAGAAGAGCTGCAGCAGGAAATTGAAGTCTACCTGAAGGTGGAAAACGATGGAGAAAAAGGAAGTCTGGTGAAGTGCAGCTGGGAGTAGTCCTGAAGTGATTAAAAGCAGTAGCGGCTGTTTTAAAACAGCCTTACTATTGCCTGGTGTAGAGAGTAAATTTTAGGAGCAAAGCCTTCCCAAGGAAAAGCCTTTGCTGGTCTGCTATTAGTGGCTGTTCCTCTTTATTTTATAAACAGCCTCCTCGGTATTGATAAATACAGTATCGCCTACTAAATAAAATCCATGATGAAACCCAACTTTTAGAAGAAGCTCTTCACTTAAGTAACTAATAGAATCTAATGTCTTTTTATTAAGGTTTCCTTTATAATATTTCTCCATACTAGCCATCATTTTGGCTTTGAAGTAGTCTGAATTGTAAAGGAAAATTGTCCTTTTCATATCCCTTGTACTGGTGAGAATTTTAGTTAATGCCAGGGTCGTATCAGTTAAGCTCACCACTGCATAGGTACCTCCAAAATTATAATTAGCTTCCTCTTCCGGACTGTCCAATTGATAGCGGAGATATTTTTTTTCAATCAATTCCCAGCTTCCTCGTTTCCCTCCATATTCAAATAAATTACCCTTTTCAAACTCCAGAAAAGCCCATCCTTTTGTATGCACAGTTTCATTCCTAATTTGCGTATCAACTCTATCCACCTTCCAGCTGTGGGTTGTAAGAAAGGTTAGTTTTTCCCCTGTGAGTTCAATTGCATCAGAATTTAACAGTTCAAAACTTTGTGTTTGGGCTGCTGCAAACAAAGAGAGGAATAAAAATACAATTAAAAGAGATGTCTTTTTCATAAAGAATAAAGGCTGCCATAGGCTATCAAAGTACAGAAATATTAGCAGAAAGTATAATTATTTCCTACTGACATTATAATCAGCAACATCAGTGATGATGGATCTACAAATAACAGCTTTTAAGTAGCCCCTTTTGGGCTTAGCAAAAAGGAAGGCTACCTCAGCGCTCTTAATGGGAATGGGAGGTAAATAAACCCACCTTACATATCAACAACCAGCGAACTAATATGCTTTGCTCACCATGACCTGCAGGAAAACCGTATTGTAGACGTTATTTCGCACGTAGAAGAGCTGCAGCAGGAAATAGAAGTTTACCTGAAGGTAGAAAATGATACGGAGAAGGGAAGCCTGGTGAATTGCAGCTGGGAGTAAGCAACCTTCAGGGCTGAATGAGTTTTGAATCCTGCCAGCGCTAAGCCAAGGCTGGTTAAAAACCTCCTGGGCTTATCTTTGCATGAAAGTTTATGAGGTGATCGGTTTGCAACAACCCCGGAGGTTTAGCCTCCAAAATCGCGTTGACGCACCCCAATGCAACATAAATTTAAATTGCCGGATAAATTATTCCGCTCATTCCGATTACTGGGGAGAACAGGCAGCAAGGGCTACGTTCCTGCCCGAAAAACAAAGTTTTATGAACATTAGTCAGCCCCAGCTTTCAATTCTCCTTTTATGAACTTATCAATGTACCCGGCAATTTCTTCTCCTTTTTCTTCCTGCAGGAAATGCCCGGCATCTTTAATGGTAATCTTTTTCTGCTCCTTGCTGCTTGGAATTAGCTTATAGAAGAAGCCCTCAAAGCCGCTAAGGATTCTGTCTTTATCAGAAAAGAGTACTAAAGCAGGCTTATTCCACTCCGACAGAACCTTTCTTGCTTTGTTCATTCTCTCAACGCCATCATCACCAGGGCTGGAAGGTACCAGGCCGGGAAAAGACCTTGCTCCTGCCTTGTGCTTTCTGGCTGGAAATGGAATATCATAGGCTTCAATCGTTTCTTTCGGAAGCTTGTTGTAGGTGCCCATTTGTATAACTTTTCCGACCGGTATGGAAGGATGATACCTGGCAAACGCCTGCCAGAGCTTAAAAGATAGCGGCAGCGGTTTTCCTTTCGGCAAAAAAGTATTCATTATTACTACTCTCTTAAACCTATCCGGGTGCTCGCCCAACAAACTCAGCCCCAGCAGCCCTCCCCAATCCTGCACAAGCAAAGTAATATCTTTCAGGTCAAGGCTTTCGATGAAGTTTTCAAGAGACTTGAAATGCAACTCAAAAGAATAATTCTTCCGTCCGACAATTTTATCTGACTTCCCGAAGCCAATCAGGTCCGGGGCGATAAACCGATACCCTTTTAAGACCGGAACAAACTTTCGGTACAGGTAACACCAACTTGGCTCCCCGTGAAGGGCAAGAATTACTTCGCCGCTTCCCTCATCGATGTAATGCATCCGGAGGTTCTGAAATTCAACAAAATTTTCCCTGTAAGGAAAATCCTTTATCGATTTAAACCTTTTAAGGTCAGTTTTTAATATCTCCATCTTATTCAGGTTTGGGTGTAATGGCTTGAAATAACAGCGGCTTATGTAAACGGCCTGGTTACGCTTACATCCGCCTCACTTTTTTTTCATAACGGCTGTGAACCTTGCTACACCAGCAAACCAGCCGTTGATGCTTTTTGTGGTTATGCACTGGCTTATTTATTTTTAAATATGTGGTTCCCTGACAGCTTTAGCATCAACGGACTAAAAACTAATTCAGCAATCAAGCCTGGCAAAAACAAGAATAAGAACATTATATCAATTCTCGTGGTCCATGCTGCCCAAATGAAATATGAGCTTATTATTGTCAGCATCCGGGTTATTAGTATCACAAGAAAACCAATGGCAACTGGCTTCCTATTTCGGAAAAGAACTATCCCCTGAAATAAAGCTCCTATCAGGAAAGTTATTGAGCCTAAGAACAGAATCAATAGAAGCAATTCTAATATCGAAACAGGTTCTTGTTCCAAGGTGTCTGCCATTTTCTACATGATTATTTAGCACTGGAAGTTAATTAATTCTCTACAGCTTGATAATTAATTGCAAAAGAAGCTTCTACCAATGAGCCATTCCTAAACATTTATCACGCCAATTTCCCTCTTTGCCAGGCCGTAAGGCTCTACCGCAATCTTGCCTCCTCCTGTTACTGTACATTCCACCTTTACTTGTACCCCTTTCATGAGGCAGTCAAAAGGCAGTTTGTGTTAAAATTTTATTCCAGGCAAAAGATACAGTCTAAATATCAATACCAATACAAACAAGAATAGTAATGCTATATAGGATACTTTTCCAAGCCCCCTATTGCCTGCTAATTGCACATCTTCAATTCTACGTGCATTCTGCCACGGAAAAATTAAAACCATACCGCTTGTAAAAGGATAAATAACACTTACCACAGCCACGATTGGTAAGTATAAAAAAGTTACAACTGCAGAACCCATTAGCCACGGTAGAATCAAAATATGAAAAGAAAACTTCTTTCTGAGTTTTTCTGAATTCACCCATTCCTTCTTATAGCTAAAATTAAGAAACGGCCTGGTAAGTTTATACGCAATAAAGAGGAGAAGCCCGGCGCCAAGTAATGCAATAATTATTTGAATCCAAACCGGAGTATCAAAAAGCGCCAGGGCTTCGCCTAAGTCTCCGTTTTGAAAAAAAGGGCCGGTCATCAGGTAACCAAAAAAGTTGAACATCCCCAAAATGGAAAGCCACAGCACAAATAGCTTTTTCAGCCCTTGCTTTGTTGACTTGAAATATACAAATCCTGCAACTACCCCCTGGATTAAACTCATGAAAGGCCCTGCCAGCGCTATAAACACCTGCTGTTGAACAGATAAATGATTCGTTGCAAGATGTTCTACGTAGTTGTGATGTAAAACTGGCTGGCTACTGCAAAATAAACCAGCAAGAGCATGGGCTAATTCGTGTAAAATGGTGGTAAGTAAAAATGCAATCACATACAGAAACGCCGAGTTAATTGTAATGCTGTTTCTTTGTTTCATGCCGTTTCCATCAACTGGTTTCTATTGTTTAGAAAGTGACATCTCAAAAAATTGAAACCAGTTATTTCCGTCCCGGCTCATTTCACCGGCTTCAATCCACTTTCCATCCTTAAGCAAAATGGTGTATCGCATTTGCCCGGCCTGCGGATGTGTAAAACCCCAAACAAAACTTCCGTTTTCATCAACTTTTGCTTCAGCATCTATATAATTACCATCAGCCCTAAATGCACGCATTAAGTATTCATTTTCAACTTTGTCAAAAGAAATTACAGCAAATGCCTGGTGAATAATCTTGTTGGTTTCAGAATCTACACCTTGTCCATCAATTACAATTAGGGTGTTATTGAGTTTTTGGGCAACCGTTTCACTTTGAAAGAAATAATGTTTATCCCTGCCCATTTGTATCCAACCTTCACCAGTCCAGTCTCCGCTAAGGAAACTAAGTTTATCCATCGCCTTCATAGTCAAACTATCTGGATGCATGTTTGGCTGACCATAGCTGTTCATCGTAATTACGAAAAAAGTCGCTACTAAAAGTGTAAATTGCTTTTTCATATTATGCTCCTTTCTTGTTTATTAAATTCTGAACAACACTTTAAAAAGTGCGAAATTCAGCTCCAGAAGAGGCACTTTTTCTTTTTCATTTATGGGCCCATCGTCAACCTTGTACTCCTAAATTATTTGAGTTCCTTGAAATGGTGAATTGCATTCAACTCCACTAAAATAATCCCTTTATTCCTGCCCCCGCATATACTCAAATGAGGTAAACGCTTCTTCCGGCATATCGTCATAAACGGCGATGTCGGTAATGTCGCGCTCACCCCTGTCGCCGGAGAGCAAAATGTTCCCTTGCTGCTGATAACTCACCCAGGGAGTAACAAAGTTGGGGGTATCGGCAGAGGCTTCGGCTATAGTACGCCCACTGTTTTACCAGGTGGTCCTGTGGGTCGATGTACACCTGGTATTTATTCTGTGGGGTGAATCCTACATTTTCGAACTGCAGCTGCACCACTTCGGCCGGGGTGCCGCCCTGCATCGTATCCTGCCCGGCATAGGTAAGTGTAACGCCGGAATCTTTTAGCTTAAAGGGCATCAGCAGCCAGTAGCTGTCGTTTACCCACATCTGTTTGGCCTGCTCTACATAATGGGCCACGGAATCGGGATTGGTTACTTCTTCGCCATAGCGCATAATGCGGCCGGTATCGGCCTGCATATCGACCAGGTAAACGGTAAAATCATTGGGCACTTCTATGCGCACGCGACCACTTTCTTTATCCCAGAGCAGCTGGCGGGCACCGAAGAAGTTCCAGCCAATGTAGCGGGTATCGTCCCAGGCTTTGCGGCCGCCCATGGCCTGCATTACGCTGTCGGCCAGGGCAATGGCCTCAGCATCCGATGCCTCGGCATTAAAGCCTTCGGCAGCTGGGTTAGCAGTTATAGCAGGTAAATCTTCTACCTGCTCTACATTGTCGGAATTGCCCTGGCAGGCCGCCAGACTGAGGCAGGCCAGGAAAAGGATGGATAGCTTTTTCATTGAACTAAAACTACAAAAATTTTAACTGTTTTTACAGTGGCTTTAATTAAAAAAGAGGCCGCCCACCTTGGACAGCCCCTCTCCTGCTTTTTCAATTAAAGCACCTTACTTACCTGCCTGCAGCTGGGCAAACTCTTTGGCAAAGTAGGTAAGAATAATGTTGGCTCCGGCCCGCTTTATGCTTAGCAGGGTTTCCAGCATAATTCTTTCTCCATCGAGCCAGCCTTTCTGGTCGGCCGCTTTAATCATGGAGTACTCGCCGCTTACATTATAAGCCGCAATGGGTAAGTCGTAGGTATCGCGCAGCAGCTTAATTATATCGAGGTAAGCCAGGGCAGGCTTTACCATCAGAAAGTCGGCTCCTTCGGCCACATCTAAATCAGCCTCCACCAAGGCTTCGCGCTGATTGGCGGGGTCCATCTGGTAAGTTTTTTTATCGCCTGCTTTGGGGGCCGAGCCCAGCGCATCGCGGAAGGGTCCGTAGTAGGCGCTGGCATATTTTGCGGTATAGCTCATGATGCTCACTTCCTGGAATCCTTCATCGTCGAGCGCTTCGCGGATGGCCTCTACACGCCCGTCCATCATATCGCTGGGGCCAATAATATCGGCTCCGGCACGCGCCTGGGCTACGGCCATGCGGGCCAGCACTTCCAGGGTTTCGTCGTTGGCTATTCGGCCATCAAGCACAATTCCGTCATGCCCTTCGGAGCTGTAGGGGTCCATGGCCACGTCGGTCATAATACAGGCTTCGGGAAATTCCTGTTTAATGCGGCGAAGGGTGCTCAGGTAAAGTCCGTTTTCGTTGGTTGCTTCAATCGCCATCGGGTCTTTGAGGCTTTCGGGCAGGCGCGGAAAAACATCGAAGGTACGGATGCCCAGCTTCATGCATTCCTCCATTTCTTTTAATAAAAGGTCGGCGCTATAGCGGTAAATGCCCGGCATCGAGCCTACCTCCACTTTCTCATTTTTACCATCTATGAGAAAAACAGGAAAAATAAGGTCGTTTACATGCAGGCGGGTTTCCTCCACCATGCCTCGTACAACGGGCGATTTACGGTTCCTTCTGGGTCTTCTAAGCATATCGATAGGGTTTTATGTACGCATTCATTTTGCTTTTCAAAGGTAAGGGAAAAGCGGGCAGAGGGAAAGTGGGGAGCCAACGAATATTTAAAAAGCAGTACGACTCCTTTAACTGCTAAAGCCTTCCCTGCTCCAGAAAAGGGAAACCACTGACTGATATCAGAAAGTTGACAGCGTTTAACAGGGACTTCACCCCAACTTAATACAAACAAAAAAAAGGAAGCCAGGCTTCCTTTTTTATTATACTTTTTATTCTTTGAGCTTTTGAGCTCAAAGAAATTATAGTTTGCTTACTTATCGCCTTCGTTTCCTTCCACCTTTACAATTTTATTGTAAAGTCCTAAGATAAGGAAAGACGGGGCCCACTGGCCTACAAAAAGTGCTGTTTTCTCTTTACCCATTAATTTCAGGGTTAAAGATACTGCCATTGAGCCAAATGCTGACCAAAGATAAACATCTGAAGGTATCTTAGCAGTTTGATTTTCTATCGTTTTTGCTACTTTTCCTTCTCTAAATTCATCAGCATTGCGTGTCGCAGCTGCTCTGTCTATTGTTTTACTGTCCATAACTATTTGTTTTAGCTTGAAAAATTTACATTTACGTATGCATTGAGAACGTTGTGTTGAATTTATTGTTCGGAAAAAACTAACACTAAAAAATATTTTTTCCCAAAACTCCCCACAGCTCTACTTACTAATATACAGAACGTTAAAGCCAGCAAGAGGGAAATACAGGACGCCCGACCCTTTTCACTCCCATGGAACTCACTTTATTTTTCAGCCAAGGGCAAGGAGGGTCCATAAAACCGCATTGCAAAAAAAATGCAATTTATCAAAGCACAGAGAACAAACCGATCTACTATTCCTGAACAAACCGCTCTCCGCTTTTGAAAAATCCTCCGGAGGCATTGACTGGCTATAGGTTTTGCTCGTTGCCAGTCGAAACTACTGCTTTTTAGAAAAAGCAGGAGCTTCCGGATTTTCCATAAAGCGGAGCATTTCGGTGTAGCGCGGATTGAGGGTAAATAAAAACTGTGTAATCATGGGCACATGCTTCTTGCTCTCCTGAACTTTGTAATTTGGTTCAGGAACAATCTTTTCCAGCTGCGCCACAAAAGCTTCGGTGCTCTTTATTATAGAAGGATAGGTTCTTCCGCCCCTATAGATAAGCAGGGGTGGCATATCTTCATGCAGGTAATAAATCGGGGAAGCCTCTTTCCAATTCTCCGGGTTCCGGGTAAAGGTATCAAGATACATTGCTCCCTCACCGGACTGGTGTTCCTTCAGGTAAGCGTACATATCGAGACCTGCCGCATCGATAAGGATAGCTCCTTTTACAGGATTAGAAATGCCCAGGCTGTCGAAATACTGATCCTTTATTGAAATAAGCGAAGTAAGGTGCCCTCCGGCAGAATGACCTGAAACAAATATTTTATTTGGGTCGCCGCCATAAGCTTTAATATTTTCCTCTACCCATTTTACTGCCCGTGCAGCATCCATGGCCATTTCATCGTACTCAGCGCCCGGACTTAGCCGGTAATTAATAACTACCGTAACCACTCCTTTTCTGGCAAAGCGCCTGCCTAAAAATTTGTAAATGGATTTATCTCCTGAATTCCAGCTTCCTCCATGAATAAACACAAGCACCTCATTAAGTTTCTCCTTTTTCCGGGGAGCATATACATCCAGCCGATGCCGTTCTGCATTAAAAGCAGGATGGCTTTCGGCAAAATAAACCAGGTCTTCGGTTCGGTTGATTCTTTTGGTTAGAATGGCACAGGAAGAAAAAAAGAACATACAGAACAGAGTTAAAGCAAGTCCGGACAGCCGCATAGTGGATCAATGGTTAGTATTATTTGCAAATCTAGTACATTGACTATTTCTATTGCTAAATATTTGTGCTCCAGCTGCCGTAAAGAATCCATTACTCTGTTGCTTAGTGGCCTTCCTTAAAAGCTGTTCTAAAAAGGAAAAGGTAGTTAAACTGCTCCCCTTATCGCTATATTGCACGCCGAACCAGCCCTCTTTCCGCACATGATTAATTACAACCCAAAAGAATGGTTTACTTTTATATTCCGTTTTACCCGTGCCGATACCTTCCGGCGGCTCCTGCCACTTATGCTGGCCATAAGTGTGTATGCAGGGCTAATCGCCTACCTTGAACTCAGCTACCTGAACCTCGCCGAACGGGTTTATATTCAGAATGTAGGAATGATGCACGGCGTTTTGGGATTTGTTATTTCCCTGCTCCTCGTTTTTCGTACCAACACTGCCTACGATCGCTGGTGGGAGGGCCGTAAGGTCTGGGGCGGCATGACCAACACCTGCCGCAACCTGGCAATTAAGCTGCAGGCCATGAATTTAAACGAAGAAGATACACATTTCTTCAGTCAGTTTATACCAGGCTATGCCAATGCCCTCAAGAATATGTTGCGCGAGAACGAAAATTACCAGGATTGGGACCCTGTGCTGGATCTGAAAAAAGAAAAACATTTACCAAACCAGGTGGCTGCCCGCCTTTTTCAAAAAGTGCATGCGCTGCATACAAAAGGAGTGCTTTCTCAAACAGAACTCTGGATACTGAATGAAGATATAAAAACCCTTACTGACCTTTGCGGAGCCTGCGAACGCATTAAAAACACGCCCATTCCTTATACCTACAGCGTTTTTATAAAGAAATTTATTTTCTTTTATGTAATGACCCTTCCTTTTGGCTGGGTTTTTAACCTGGGCTATTTTATTATTCCTGTAGTGGTGTTTATCCTTTATGCACTGGCCAGCCTTGAGCTTATTGCCGAGGAAATTGAGAGCCCTTTTGGAACAGACGCCAATGACCTCCCCATTGATCAAATTTGCCAGAACATCCGCAAGCATGTGGGAGAGCTTTTAAGTGAAGTGCCTCCGGTAACCATGCTCCAGACAGAACGAAACCTCTAAAAGCAGGGAAGCTTAACTGCCTTTAGGAAATTCGGACCGTTAAAAATTCACATCTGTTTTAACCTGAACTCGGGAATTAAAAGTGCGAAAAATGGCAACAAATGCTTTAATTTAAAGGGAACTATGGATTTGATCCTACGCTGATGGAATCATCCTCCGCCTGGCGACACTCGCAAAAGCAGGGATCTCATGATATTCAGTACAATCCATGCTTGGGATTCCGGAACTCCGTTGCTCTTCGTCCGGTATGACGGTAAATATACGGTCTTGAAAAACCTACAATTTCCGAGTTCACGTTGTTTTATTAACCAGTTGTACAGCATTCAAGAAATGACAGTTATGGAAAACGAGCGCCAGGTAGATTATAAAATCAGAATCAACAGAGTTTTCCAATACATTGAGGAAAACCTGGATGCTGATTTGCCGTTAAGCACAATTTCAGAAATAGCCTGTTTCTCTCCATTTCATTTTCATAGAATTTTCAAAACTATAACCGGAGAGACGCTAAATGAATATATTTCGAGGAAGAGAATAGAAAAATCAGCTTCTGAATTAATACATAGAAGTTATAGAATAACCGAAATTTCTCTGAAATATGGCTTTAACAACAATTCTTCCTTTACCAGGGCATTTAAAAAATTCTACGGAGTAAGTCCAACAGAATTCAGAAAACAAAACCCAAATAAGTTTAGCAAGATTCGTCAACTTAAAAGCAAGAATGGTCAAGCATATCCTGACCATGAAAAATACCTTTGCGTTATTAACAATCTTAAAAGCTGGACGAAAATGAACGCAAAAATCAGCATCAAAGAAATGCCAAAGATGGACTTGGCTTACGTATCCTGTATTGGCCCTCAGCATCTTGCTACTGCTTATCAAAAACTAATGCCCTGGGCTATACCTAAAGGCTTGGTGAATGAACAAGCGAAGATGGTTACGATTTACCATGACAGTTTTAAAGTAACTGAAGAAAATAAAGTAAGAATGAGCGCTTGTGTTTCCCTGAATGAGCCAGTAAAAACAGAAGGAGAAATTGGTCTTACTTCAATAGAAGGAGGAAAATTTATTGTGGGTAGTTTTGAGATTGGACTCAATGAGTTTGAAAAATCGTGGACCGGGCTATTTATCTGGATGAACGACAACGGATATAAAAAAGCCAGCGAGAATCCTTTCGAAATTTATTATAACAACTTCAATGAGCATCCCGAAAAAAAATGCATTGTTGACTTTTGTATTCCAATTCAATAATAAATGCTGAAAGCTTATTGGATCCTTATGGGTAAAGGAAGCCTCTGCCATTTACATGAAAAACAGTAGGCAGAGTACTTCACATCCATGGACCATTAAATGCCAAGTATAACCCCCAACTTCCGCATCCTGAATGCAGACACCGAATCCAAATGGTTGAATTCATACTGGAAAGATGTAGGTAATATAGCATTTTAAGCCATTTAATTTACAAGTGAGTTTAGTTGAAGCCTATGCTGCCGGCTCCTCTCAGGTTAGGGTAAGCTTACAATAGCAACATTTCTCTTTAAACTGCCGCCCATTTTCAACCTACAAATGAGCCCATAAGCCAGCGCCTCTGCTACTGGTTTTATTATTCAACACGAGACTTTCCACTCCTCTAGTTACAGCTGTTTTGTTGCTTTTCCGTATAGAGTAAAAGAAACAAAAACAACATTTACAAGGCATGAAACAACGAGAGGCAACCGACACAGAAGGCACCACCTGGACCTGTGCACAGGCGTATGGAGCAATATCTGAGGAGAAAGTAACTGAAATTGCGAAACGAACAAAGGGAAACGACCAGCAAATTCCGGTCGTTTGCACCCCAAGTGGCGGCGCCCAAAGTGTCCGGCTTCAGCTCCCGCTAAACTGGATGGAAGAGCTTTCGGATGAGGAGCTGCTGAAAAAGATAATGGTGGCTGCTAAAGAATAAAGGGACCGCCTCAGGAGTTCTTTTCTCTCGAATTTTCTTTCGGCTTTTGATGTACCGGGCAACCCGCAGCGGCCGCAGCTCTTTCTATCGCCGCCCGCTCTGCGACCGTCCGCTGCCTGGCGGCTCTTTCAATATAAGCTTCTTCTCCTCTTTTTTTGATATTCCGAATGGTAAAACCACTCTTTGGATAGGTAGGCATTCTTCTCAGGCTAAACTTCAGATTCTGAGCAGGCACTTCGTAATGCAGCCCTGCCAGCTGCTGCAAGGCAACTTTTGCCGCCCCAATAGTTATCCACTCGCCGGCACAACGGTGGTTTCTGTAATGGTCGCCTCCTCCCTGCGGAATAAAATCAAAAGGACTTTCCTTCCAGTTCTTAAAGCGTTCCGGATTAAACTCATTGGCCTGCTCCCACAGGCGTTCGTCGTGAAGAGTACCGTATATATCCAGAAGCACCAGCCGTCCTTCATCAAAGTGGTGGCCTTTCCAGTCAAACTCTTTTGATACACGTGCGCCAAGCAAAGGAACAAAAGGATAGTACCTGCGCACTTCCTGCACAAATAGATGGGCATATTCCTCCCCTTCTTCTTTAAGCTTTTGAGCCTGCTCCGGAAACTCATGCAAAGCCAATGCTGAAAAAACTATATAATAAGCAACTGCCACAAAAGGCCGTATTACGTTAAGTAGCTCCGCCGCGGCTATGTTGGTATCCAGCAGGTCTCCATTTACATCGCGATGGCTGGCGAATACATAAACCGCTTTCTCTTCGGGCACTTTTAATATTCCCGCCCGAACCTTTTCTATTATACCGCCAATCCACTTTTCTGTTCGCGGCAGGGCAAATCTTCCCCGCCAGTAACGCGGACCTACTGCCCCAAAAGAATCGATTCTTGCTTCAAGATCCTCAGCTCTGAATTTTACTTCCTCTTCCTTCAAAGGAATGCCTGTCCATTCACATATGGCGCGAAGTAAAATCTGCTGAGCCTCTTCAAAAAGCACAATCAGCCCTTTCTCTTTCTGCCATTTACTTATATGGGACTCCCATTGCTTCCTGTTCAAGTCCATCAGACGGTCCATATTCTCGGGGCTCATCAGCGACATAAACACATCTTTTCTGTTGCGATGCGCTTCCCCATCGAGCGACTGTACCGTCTTCTGACCAAATAAGGATTTTTGTATCCGCTTCGGAATAGCCCCTTTCCGCTTAAAATATTCCTGATCATAGAAAACTTTTGCTGCCTCTTCTCCATGGATACAAACCGTTTTCTCACCCAGCAATCTCATCTGGAAAATATCTGACTGAAACTGCTCAAACCTGCTCTTTAAGAAAGTGTACCCTGTACGTACCAGCGGCAGGGTACTATCTATATATTTATCGTGTGGAATTGTTGCCATAGAAATTTAAGTAAGGAATAAAAATAACCGTAATAAGCTCTCGCTGAACACTTACTGAATTGCCTTTGCCTCCACAGGACATCCTCCCGGAAAGCCCGGCTTTCACTTATGGTTGCAACTATAAAATCAGCGAAGTGTTCACCTCTACAGCGCCTTTCTATTTTTCCTTTTCAGCATACAGAGGAGGCCGAAACCGGGACTAAAAAAACAGGATTTTGCACCATAAGCGGCTAAAAAAAGGGCAGGAAGAAAATAACTAAGGCTTCAGCAAACGCCTTACTTTTCGTTTCTTATAAAAGCGGGCCACTCCTATAAAAAAAACTATTATACCGACAGGGACGAATAGCGCTGCCACCACTTTCAGGCCGGGAGAGCTTGCAAGTTCTACGCCGGTAAGGCCAGGCACAATTAAGGTGAGCGATGTTCTTATGTAAGCCAGGAATGTACGCTCATTGGCCATACTGGTTCTCTCCATTGCCAGAATATCATTTAGCGAACGCTTTGGCGACTCAGCTTCATTTTTTTCCATACTTCAGCTTAATTTAAAAATAGGCTCCGGCAAAAACCACCTCGATTAGCACAGCCGGGGCCATTTGCAAAAAATTACTGTACAGGCTTGGTTTGCAATTGCCTACCACCTTATCCAACCCAGCTGCCCCTGCAGGGTTTTAACATAGCGATAGTTCTCAAAGCGGGCCAGCACCTCCACCCGGGCCGAATCCTTAAGGATTTCTATCGGAACCGCTCCTGCCTGTATTGCAGATAGAAGCGGCACCTGGGCCGGAATCTCCTGCACGACGCCATTCTCCAGGGGACTGAGCAGACTACTATGCAGGTATCCCTGCTTTTGGTTGGGAAGCACTATCCGGTACCAATCTCCATTGCGGGCAATCACCTGCACCCAGGTTTCTTGTTCCAGTTGGCTTAGTGCGGGCATATCTGTTCCGGGCCCAGCACGCAGGTTTGCCAATTGAGCCTTTACTTTAAAAGCCTTGGGCTGAAAAGCAGTATCTAAGGGCAGCTGCAGCCGTTTTTCGAAGGTGCGGATATAGTAGATAGGGTCTTTGCTGCCCCGCTGGTAAATACCAAAGTGCAGGTGAGGCGGAGTGGTGCGCGCATTTCCTGTATTTCCCACCAGCCCCAGGGTATCTCCCTGCTGCACCCTGGTGCCGCTGGCAACCACTTGCTTGTCGAGGTGGGCAAAATAATAAGCATGCCCTCGCTCCGGGTCGCGCATCCATACCACTTTTCCGCCTAAATTATTGGTGCCCACCCTGTGTACATACCCATCGGTGGGAGCAATTACAGGCGTTCCTTTAGCTGCAAATATGTCGATTCCTTCGTGGCTTCGCCTTCCACCATCGCGATTGGCCCCGTAAAAACTGCCAATGGAGCGGTTCGATGCGCCGGCAACCGGATTAACCAATACAGGCGTAAGGGCCAAACCAATGCTGTAGTACGCATTAGCCAGCAACTCCGGCTGTACCCGGAGCAGACAGGTATAATCGTCGCGGAATTCGTGGGTGAGATTTAAGGCAGAATCGGCGTGAGCAAGGTACTTCCATCCTGCTCCTTCCAGTACAAAAAGGTCGACAAAGAGCCTGGCGTCATTATTTGTTTGAACCTTCCCTTCTATGCTTAGTACCTGGCCTTCTTTTACCTCAAAGCGGTAAGCCCGCGCAGCCGGCTCGCTTGCCGGAAAGTAAGCTGATTCGGTAAAGGGCAGCGACACAATAACAGAATCATTAAAAACTCTTTTACCTGCCGCAAGCCACTCCTCCGTCATGGCTGCATTTTGCAGGCCCGCCTGCTCAAGCGACTTAATGTACTGCTCATAAGGAGGCTTACCGGAAATAGTATCTTTTATAGTCTTTATGCTGTTACAACCCAACAACACAAAGCCCAATAGCATGAATATCAGTTTTTGCATATCTTTTTAACAGCCGGAAAAAAAATTTAGTTGCCTCCGGTAGGTAAGGATGCTTTTCCTTCCCCACAAAATAAAAAAAGCCGAATGTCTTCACATCCGGCTCATAAACTGCAAAATATTTTTCCTGAAAGGCTTGCTACTGCTTGTTTCTTTGGCTACCTGAGTGCCTGTAAAGCTTCCCGCAACCTTGGCAGAGCTGATTGAATAGACTCGATGGAAGCGCCTCCTACCGACATTCTGAACCATACGGAGGTGTCGGATGAGCCAAAGGCGCCAAAGGGTACTAGTGCCAGGCGAGCCTCCTGAAGCAGGTAAAAGGTAATGTCTTTATTAGTATTCAGCACTTTACCTGCAGGAGTGGTTTTCCCCAATACATCGATGCGGGCGGTTAAGTAAATTGCTCCCATGGGTACAATGGCATCGACCGGAAGGCCTCCTCGCTTCATTTCTTTGAGGCCATGAAACAAGGTATCGAGGCTGCGCTTTACTTTTTCTTTAAAGCTTCCCATAAAAGAGTCTACGGCATCACCATCCTGCAGGTAGCTGGCCGTAGCCACCTGTTCTGCTTTAGGCGCCCAGGCACCAATATGGCCCAGGATGGACTTCATTTTATCAATAACATTTGACGGACCAAAGGCATAGCCTACCCGAACCCCCGTTGCGGCAAAAGCTTTGGAGATGCCATCGATATAAATCACATATTCACGCAATTCCGGCCGCAGGTTTACCGGGTCGAAATGGTGGGTATTGCCAAAGGTGAGCATCCAGTAAATCTGGTCGTACATAATATACAGCGGCTTTTCGCCGGCAGCCCGCGACCTGTTCTCTTCAATAACCAGATCGCAGATAGCCTCCAGGTCTTCCCTGGAAAATACAGTACCGGTCGGGTTCAGGGGCGAGCAAAGCGCCAGCAGCGTAGCTCCTTTCAGGTGGGGCGCAATTTCGGCGGCGGTTGGCATAAAATTATTTTCGGCGCTGGTTTCTACGGCAATAGGCTGCGCCCCGGAGAGGTGGCAGTAATGGTTGTTATTCCAGGAAGGCACCGGAAATACGACCTTGTCGCCGGCATCGATGAGGGCCAAATAAGTAGCATAAATAAGCGGCCGGGAACCGCCTGCCACCAGCAGGTCATTTACCGAATAATCTAAACCAAGTCGTTCCTTCAAAAAGCTGGCGGCTGCCTTGCGCAAGTCGGCCATGCCATTGGCCGGAGGGTAGTTGGTGTGTCCCGCCTGGTATGCTTTTGTTATTTCCGTAGCCAGCTCCGCAGGAATTGGATAGATGGAAGGATCAAAATCGCCAATGGTAAGGTTGCAGATTTGCTCTCCTTTGCGGATCATCTCGTTAACTTCGTTGCCGATCTTGATGATTTCGGAGCCAATCAGGCTGCCGGCCATTTTAGAAACAGTCATGGTGCAGATTTTTTCTATAAACTTACAGGCTGTACTGTTCAAATACAATACACCGCAAACAACTTATCGGGAAAATTTTAACAGCCACCAGCCGGGGCCAAACAGGCTGCTGTTGCGAAGAACTGGCTGCAGACAGCTTCGGAAAAATTGTAAAAAAATCTGGTGGCACCTGACATTGCGCATGAGCTAAATAAAAAAAAGACCCTTTTTTCAAGGACCTCATTTTTTATTCCTGCTCTTCGCCTTCATTATTACGAAGCGCTTCGGCAAAGTCCTGCAACTGGCGGCGCAGGGTCTGCAATTCTTCTTTGCTCATATCGGTTCCTTCCCAGCCTGCAAGCATTTTTGCAGGAATGCCTGCTGCTTTTTCACGCAGGGCCTTTCCTTCCTCCGTAAGATAAATTTTTACCACCCGCTCATCGGTGGCGTCTCGCTGCCGGCTAAGAAGGCCGCTGCTCTCCAGTCGCTTGAGCAGCGGCGTAAGGGTATTGGTATTCAGAATCAGGCGATGAGCCAGCTCCTTCACCTTTAAGCCATCCTTTTCCCAGAGGACCATCAGCACCAGGTATTGCGGATAGGTAAGCCCCAGCACATCGAGGTGTGGCTGGTACTGCCGCGTAATTAAGCGCGAAACGGCATAAAAAGGAAAGCAAAGCTGGTTAACCAGCTTCAGCTGCTCATGGTCCGATGCTGAAGATGTTGCCATTAAACAAGGGTTAGTTCTACCGGTATGTTATTGCGGGTGGCATTGGAATAAGGACATACGGCATGCGCGCCCTCCAGTAATTTTTGTGCCACTTCCCGGCTAACTTCCGGAATTAATACGGCTAATTTAACACTTAAGCTGAAACCACCTGCATCATTTTGAGCAATTCCAACAGTCGCACTTACTTCTGTGCCACTTATTTTTATGCTGCTCTGCCTTGCCACCACATTGAGCGCACTGTCGAAACAGGCTGCATAACCGGCTGCAAACAGTTGTTCCGGGTTGGTATAAGGGCCACCACTACCACCCAGGCCTTTGGGCATTCGCACTTCCAGGTCTAAAACCTCATCGGTACTTTTTACTTGTCCGTTACGACCGCCTTTGGCAGTAGCTGTTGCTTCATAGAGGGTTTTCATACTTTTATTTGTTTTAGTCTTTAATGATTTAATCTCGTGCGATACAAATATAAAAAATTATATCGCACGCGACTTATATCACGAAAAGTATTTTCCGCTCTTCCTCAGTAAGGAACTAAAAAGAAACAAAAAAGCCCTGCTGCCCAAAACAAGGGCAGCAGGGCTTAAATAGAAATTTAAAAACCTGCTCAGGCTCTGTTCGACGTATCCAGAATAGATTCTATCCTCAGCAGGGCATCATCGATGTGGTAGCGCGAAAGCTCATCGGAGTAGCGGCTACGGGCCGACTTTAGCTGGCGCTCCAGCCTTTTAAGCTCGCCGCGAACAATGGACTGAATATCGGACTGGCTCACCTCCACAGCTGTGCCATAGCGATTATCCGCCGCTGCCTTTTGCGCATCGGCATCGTTCAGCAGGTAATCCATGCGGTCGAGATAAGCTTTCTGTAAATTCCGGCGGTAGATATCGATTTGCTGCCCACGGATTACTTCGCTCCAGATTCCGTTCTGCAGCTGCTTCACCATATCAAGCGCATTATAGTCTACCTCGTTAATATCATTTTCCATAAGTCTGGCAAGTCGGTCGAACGATAGCAGGCGGTTCAGGTGGCGAACCTGCAGGCTACGCATGTTTTCGAGGTGACTGGCATGATGAATGTTCCGGGCAATATCGCTCTGGTGCAGCCACTCCGGCGAAGAGAAGGCGTTTTCCAGCAGCCAGTCTACCGAGGCTTTCTGCTTGTTCTTTTCTACCGGGGTATAAATATATCCTCCCTGCAGTGGTTTCAGGCGGTTTTCGTATACGCCCCCCACATTGGCAACTACATGGCCAATATAGCGACTCCAAACGCCCATAAGTTCACCATAAAGTTCTTCCAGGTCGTTGTAGTCGTTTGTTTCGGCGGCCGTCCACTTCAGCAGCTTAGGGGCTACCTGCTTCAGGTTGCTCAGCCCATACGTACTGGCTTTTAAGGGGTCGTCGCCAATGCCTTCGGTCTGGCTGGCCGGGTCGTAGCCGCCATAGCCACTACCGAACCAGAAAACCGGGTTATCGGCTTTGTCCTCTATCCAGCGGCTCAGTACCGGCACTTCGTCCTCTTTGTTCTTTGCTTCCGGAATTACCCGGTACCCCCAGTTAATGGCATAGTGGTCGTAGGGGCCCATCTGCCGTACAAAGCGAATGTTGGTATCGCCTGGCTGTGCTACATAGTTATAGCGGGCATAATCCATAATAGTGGCTGCAATGCCATTTGCCTGCGTAAATTCACCTGAGCGCAGGGAGTCGGTCGGATAGGCAAAGCTGGCCCTCATATTGTGCGGAAGGCCCAGGGCATGGCCTACTTCGTGGGCAATTACCTGCTGCATCATGTCGCCAATTTCTTCGGGCGAGGTAGCCAGTGTACGGGCCGAGGGATTGGCAGCCCCTGTTTCGAGCAGGTAGCGGTTGCGGTACGAGCGCAGGTGGTTGTGGTACCAGATAATGTCGCTTTCAATAATTTCGCCGGAGCGGGGGTCCGAAACACTTGGCCCCATCGCATTACGGGTGGTACTTGCCACATAACGAATTACCGAGTAGCGTACATCTTCGGGACTGAACTCAGGGTCCTCCTCCACTCCCGGAGGGTCTTTGGCCAGAATGGCATTTTTAAAGCCAGCGGTTTCAAAAACTTTCTGCCACTGCTCTACCCCTGCTTTAATGTAAGGGCGCAGGCTTGCAGGCGTAGCCGGGTCGAGGTAATACACAATGGGCTTTTTAGGCTCTACCAGCTCGCCCCGCTTATAGGCTTTCATGTCTTTCGGCTCCAATTTCCAGCGGCGAATAAAGGTTTTTTCATCGGCTTTTAAGGCCGGGGAGCCATAATCTATCTGGTCGACTGTAAACCAGCCCACCCTGTAATCGTACAAACGCGGACGCATCGGTTCTTTTGGCAGCAGCACCATCGACTGGTTCATGAGCAGGCTAATGGCTCCTGTTGCAGAATTGGATGGTGGCTCAGCAGCATCGTAAGTAAAGTCCTGCTGCACCTCCAGGTTAAGCGGAAAGCTCTTTATGCTGTGTACAAAGCTGCGGTCGCTATCGAGCTTGCTTACTTTGTAGCGCTTGCGCATATCGGCATCCAATCCGCTGAAGGCTTTAACATCGCTGCTCAAAAATTTCGACACCTCAATTACATAGGCCGAGGAGTCTTTTGAAAGGGCTGCAATATCGAAGGCATAAATGGTTGGCTGGTAATTGTTGGCCTGTACCGACAGGTAAATCGGCAATGAATCTGCCGCATAGGCATTATAAGATTTATTCTTGAGCAGGAGCTTATTACCAAACTTCTGCCACTCTACCACCTGCTCGTTTACCTTGCCCCCTGCATTTACATAACCGCCCCCCAGGCCCGAAGGCAGGTTTACAAAGCGGCTTACCCACAGGAAATCGCGCTGTAGCAGAGAATCGGGAACTTCATAATAGTACTTTTCCCCTACCTTATGTACCGTAAAAACTCCCTGGTCGGAGCTGGCCTCTTTGGTAATTACCTCATTATAACTTTTAATTCCATTTTTAGACTTTGGCTTTTCAGGCTTTTCTGTCTGTTCCGTATTTTCCTGTTTCTTTTTCTTCTTCCAGAACTGTGCTTCGGCAGCAGGAGCATGGAAAAAAACCGCGAGCATGGCAATACCTGCGATTTTGTAAAACTTACCCATTTACTTTTAAATTTATTTAAAACTGAATTTTACGAGGGACGAACAAGGCACATAATCGAGTGCCTGGTATTTTGCAATACCATAAAAATACTTCATTTAAACAAAAGTATCCACAACTTGTAAGGTATTATGGTATCTGTGGGCAAGGCGGCTGCCCGAATGCACCTGCATTTCTATGGTGCTTTTAGCCTCGCCAGAAGTAGGAAGCCGTTGAGCAGAGGTTTAACTTAGCCCACGCTAAAAATAGTTTGGCCTCCCAAAGCGCAGAATTTTGTGCGCAGTCAAGCCGGGGAGTTGTTGACCTTTAGAAATGCAATAGCAGGGGCATAAACAGGCAAAATTCCGGAAAAATGAATACTTTCCTTTATTGCCAATGCGTGTTGCCAATGCAACGGAGCGAAAAAACGCCTACTAAACATGGGCGTATAGAACCACCATAGATCTAGTCGGGAAATACTATTAATGCAGGTTTATGGGAAGGCCAGCGAAACTGCAGGTTCGGATTTTTCGGATTTTGTTTCATTAAGCCTGCTACTTTTTTAAATTCGTCCTTTTACGACACAGAAAACACCTAAAACGCAATTTTTATGTTTCCATCCATAGACCCCACCACCACGCAGGCTGTTGAAAAGCTCGATGAGCATTACGAACAGATAAAAGGCACCCATTTAAAAAAAATGTTTGCCCATGATCCCGAACGCTTCAACCGTTTAAGTGTACAGTTTGAGGATATTCTGCTCGATTATTCTAAAAACAGAATTACCGACAAAACCATGCACCTGCTTATGGACCTGGCCCGGGAATGCAAGCTCGAAGAAGCCATTGCCGCCATGTTTACAGGAGAAAAAATTAATTTCACCGAAGGCCGTTCCGTACTGCATGTAGCCCTGCGAAACCGCTCAAACACAGCAGTAACAGTCGATGGAGAAGATGTGATGCCGGAGGTAAACCGGGTGCTGGAGCAAATGAAGCGTTTTTCAGAAGCGCTGATTAACGGAGAATGGAAAGGCTATAGCGGTAAACCCATCGATACCATTGTAAACATTGGCATTGGCGGCTCCGACCTGGGCCCGGTAATGGTAACAGAAGCACTTAAGCCTTATAAAAAGCCCAACATCGAAACCCTTTTTGTGTCGAATGTAGATGGTACCCATATTGCCGAAACCCTGAAGAAGGTAAATCCTGAAACCACGCTCTTCATGATTGCCTCCAAAACCTTTACCACCCAGGAAACCATGACCAACGCCCACTCGGCCCGCGACTGGTTCCTGAAACATGCCAAAGATGAAGCGCACATCAAGAAACATTTTGTCGCCATTTCGACTAATGCCAGCGGAGTTGCTGACTTCGGCATCGACACCCGCAACATGTTTGAGTTCTGGGACTGGGTAGGCGGCCGCTACTCCCTCTGGTCGGCCATTGGCCTGTCCATTGCCTGCACCATTGGCTTCGAAAACTTTCAGGCCCTGCTTGAAGGCGCACACGCCATGGATGAGCACTTTAGAAAGGCCTCGCTGGAAAAAAACATCCCGGTAATCCTGGGGCTGCTGGGCATCTGGTACAACAATTTATTCGAGGCCGAATCGCATGCCCTCCTTCCATACGACCAGTACATGCATCGCTTTGCTGCCTATTTCCAGCAGGGCGATATGGAAAGCAATGGCAAATCGGTTGACCGCAACGGCAAGCAGGTTACATACCAGACCGGGCCTATTATTTGGGGAGAACCCGGCACCAATGGGCAGCATGCTTTTTACCAGCTCATTCACCAGGGCACCAAAATTATTCCCTGCGATTTCCTGGCTCCTGCCATTAGCCAAAACCCACTGGGCGACCACCACCCGAAACTGTTGGCCAACTTCTTTGCCCAAACCGAAGCCCTTATGAATGGCAAAAGCGAAGAGGATGTAGTAGCCGAAATGCAAAAAGAAGGCAGGAGCGAAGAAGAAATAGAAGCTAAAAGCCTTTAAAGTATTTGAAGGCAACCGCCCGACCAATTCCATTTTGTTTAAAAAGCTTACGCCCCGCACCCTTGGGAGCCTGATCGCCATGTATGAGCATAAAATTTTTGTGCAGGGTATTATCTGGAATATCTACAGCTTCGACCAGTGGGGCGTGGAGCTGGGCAAGCAGCTGGCAAAAAAAATCTTACCAGAACTTACCAATGATGGCAGCATCGATACGCACGACAGCTCCACCAATGGCTTAATCAATCAATATAAAGCTTTCAGAAAAGAAAGCTGATAATAGTTGATAATAAAGAAACAGCCCTTCCGGCCGGTTATGAGCCATCAGCCGGAAGGTGCTCTTCAACTTCCAAGGCATACATCTCCTGCATTCTTTTATGGAGCCCGGAAGAGCAGGAGCATTAACTTCTTTAAAAAGTCTATATAAACTATTTTTTAGGAAGAAAAACAGGAACATAGTTTCTGAACAATGCTTTTAAACTTTTGCAGAAGCTACATTGAAATAATTAGAACTTTTTCTATCTTCCTATTCATATGTCTATGCCGAATTATAAAAAACCAGCCTCTATAATCCCTCCAAACGATAAAGAGCGCTTAAAGAAGCTCCATGGCTACGAAATACTGGATACTCCTTTTGAAGAAGCATTTGATAAAATAGCGAAACTGGCTGCAGAAATTTTTGATACCCCCAATGCCTTTATAAGCTTTGTTGACAAAAACCGGGTGTTTTTTAAAGCCAACTTAAGCACCCTGGAAGGCAGGGAAGTAGCGCGCAAAGACAGCCTTTGCTCGCTGGCTATTTTAGAAAACCAAACCACTCTTTTTACCGATACCCATCAAATTCCCGACCTCCTCGAAAGCCCACACGTAAGCGCCGATGGCGGTATCCGGTTTTATGCCGGGGCGCCTTTAAAAACAACCGAGGGCTTTCATTTAGGAACTATTTGTGTAACCGATGCCGTACCACGCCAGGCGACTCTAAAACAGCTGAAAATGCTGGAAACCCTGTCTTCACTGGTAACGGATGAGCTGGAGCACCGCCTTGCTGCAAGAAAAGCCATTAAGGCGCAGGAAGATTTTATGAATATGGCGGTTCATGACCTGAAGAACCCTGCAGCCAATATTTCCCTCCTGGCCGACATTCTAATAAAAAAGGCTAAAAAAGAAGATGAGCTGACCCGGGAAATGAGCACTAAAATTAAAGAGTGTGTGAATGACATTAACAGCCGGCTTTCGGGTTTATTGGAGCTCTCTCAAATTGAGGAAGGAGGCTTTTTCTTAAAGAAAGAAGAAACAAACCTGACAGAAGTTTTAAAACTGGTAAAAAAGAATTTCGAACTTCCTGCCTTGCAAAAAGGCCAGACTATAAAGCTGGAAAGCACTGAACAGGTACTGGCCCTTGTTGACAGAAACCGGGTACAGGAAATTTTTGAAAACCTGCTAAGCAACGCCATAAAATACTCCTTCCCGAACAGTGAAATTATTCTAGCCATAAAAAAAGAGGAGCAGGAAGTTATTGTAGAGTTTCGCGACCAGGGGCAGGGCCTTCAGGATAAGGATATGGAAAATCTTTTCAGGAAGTTTGCCCGCTTAAGTGCTACGCCTACAGGCAAAGAGCGCTCTAATGGCCTAGGGCTATCTATTGTAAAATCTCTTGTGGAACTACACAACGGCAGGGTATGGGCAGAAAGTGAGGGAAAAAATAAGGGCACATCATTTTTTGTAGCCCTTCCTATAAGCTAATTTCCCTTTTAAGACAGCTGGTAGTCCGGGTGGCAGAAAATGCCTCGGGAGAGCGGCGCCCGCTAAGCAGGCAAAGCTAAAAATCCTGATTTTCTGTGTTCCCTTCCCTTTTTTCAGAACCAAAAAGCCTTACCTTTGCGATTTGCCATAGCTACTTTTCAGGAAGAGGAATAAACCAACCTTCAATAACCTAAACGCATGAGTAAAGTAAAGATTAAAAGCTTCGAAGATTTTGAACAGTATGTAGGCCAGGAAATGGGCGTAACGGACTATCATACCATTACCCAGGAACAGGTTAACTTGTTTGCCGAAGCTACCATCGACCACCAGTGGATTCACCTCGACCAGGAGAGAGCAAAAAAAGAATCTCCTTTTGGTACTACTATTGCCCATGGTTACCTAACAGTTTCGCTTCTTCCCTATTTCTGGGACCAGGTGGTAAGCATAGAAAATGTTAAAATGCAGGTAAACTACGAAATAGAGAAACTGCGTTTTAACGAAGCCGTAGCGGTAGGCAGCGAAGTACGCCTGCGGGTAACCCTTCTTTCTTTAAAAAACCTCCGCGGCATTACCAAGGCGCAACTGCAGGTAAAAATGGAAATTAAAGACGTTAAAAAAGCTGCTTACGAGGGTGTTATTACCTTCCTCTATCACTTCTATTAAAAGAAGAAAAGCACGTTTACAATTATTAAGGCTTCCGGCATTTAAAGAAGCCTTTTTACATTTCCGCCCCGGCAAGCATTCCGCTTAAAAGGTAATGGTCACACCCATTCCATAAGATACGGGGTATACCTGAAGGGCAACATCTTCTGGCAATTGTGCTTTGTGCAGGTAGGGAATTAAAATGCCGGTTCCTCCCCCAATCAGGTATCCTACTAACAGGTCGGTCGGAAAGTGATTTCCGGAGGTATATCTCCAGTAGCCAATGGTGCCTGGTATCACCACTGCCCCCGACCAGGCTACCCATTTCCACACAGGCCGTTCAGCGTAGCGATTCACCATATAGGCAGTTAAAAAAGTAAATGCCGCCGAGGTAGACACATGGCCCGAAAAAAAGGAGTGGTGCGCATCCACCGATAACTTATGCGCTATTGGCACCTCCGAATTGTAATTATACGGCCGCTTCCGATCAAATAAGCCTTTGCTGATGCTGGTTAGCCCGCCAATGAGAATGCCTGTTTCAGCATACATTACCAGTACGGGCCCAAATTCTTTTCGAACCGACCGGGAGGCAAGCACACTAAGCGGTGTAAGCATACTAAAGGTAAGCAGGTAATCGCTCATGTTGGCGTCGTTGCCGCGAAACTGCCTGGTGGCCCCCCTGTCGAAGGCACTCACATCGTTCGGATCAAGCACTGCTATATCTGCTTCTGTAAGAGGGTGCCCCTCCTGCATGATCCAAAGCCCTGCAATGGCAGCTACTCCGCCACCCGCTACGATAGGTAAATCTTTTTTAAGGCTAAAATCAAAAGCAGGTCCAAGTTCAATAACAGGTTCGTCCTGGTTTGGTTGCGCTATAAAAGTACTGGTATCTTGTAAAGCCTGGTGCTGAGCCATTACCGGCTCAATTATGCCCGCCAGCGAAAGCCAAAAACAAAATATTACAGATAAATTCTTCATTTGTATATCATTCTGGAGATTTTCAAAGGTGCTATATCCTTTCCTGTTCAGGATAGTATTGTACCAGCCTTTAAATTTAAGAAAACCGGAGTGTCCATTGAAAGGAGCAAAACCCCGAACTGGTTTCCTGTTACTGCTAAAAGAGAACGATGGAATGCTGAAAGGGTTTTCTCTCCTCCCCAGAAAAAAGCCACAGCACGCGTAAATGCCTATTTCTTCTTCGGGCCGCAGCTCTTCAAGGTTTTCTTCTATTCCGGGAAATAGTTATAAGCGCCAGGTGATAATCAATCTTTAAAAGGAGCGGCTCTACATTAAAGCGAAAAATAAACAGAAAATTCATATCAGGCCGCCGGCACCTTCACAGGGAGAACCATTAAACACCCAGGCATGCCGCCATTGCCCAGGCTGCCCCGGATAGCAGCATTCAGTTAAAAGCGCTGCTAAAAGTAAGGTAGGAAAAGAAATTAATCCAGGAAAAGCTCAACAGAGCAGGAAGTTATTTAAAGCGAATGCAGGTCCAACTGGCCTCTGCCACAGGCATTTCATCTACATAGGCGATGCCCGATTGCTTAATGACGCGCTCGCTCAGGCGGATGTTTTTTATAACCATTTTTACTGTTTTACCAATGGTCACTTTTAGGTGAAAGGCGGCAGATTCTACATTTGCCAGGCCAAACATTCCGGCCTTTTCAAATAGTTTTCTTGCCCCTGCACCTCCACACTGGCACATCGATTCTATTAAAAGGGTAGCCGGCACACAATTAGGGTCGCTTAAATTGCCATGAATAGCAGCAACCTCGTCGAAGGTTTTAATACCCACAATAGTCTCCATATTGGCAGAAAGTATTTCATCGACAAAAAGAAAAGGGGCGCGGTGCGGCAGAAGAGATTCTATTTCTTTCATTATACTATGGAAAAGGTGGTGGCCGAATTTTGTAAACTGCTATCAAAACAACCCTCAGCGAATCATTAACTAAATGGGAAGCATTTTGATAGGAAGAATTTAAAAAATATTTTTTATATAAAAACCTGCTGGCAGCAGGCAGGAAAACAAGTACCATTGGTTTTAAACCTGCCGCGAATAGCCGGCATTGGCCGCCATACAAAAAAACCGGACCCGCTTTATTGGCCCGTATTCATTAAATTTCTGCGCTCCGCTTCACCTTCTGAGCCAGCCATTACCTGCCCCAGGCAATGGCTAAAGCTCTTCTCTGTTTGAAGTTCTATGCAGCAATCGGCCGCAATCGGTAATTCTGTTGTATATTTAAGTTGTGAAGCAAAGTACCTCCATAGCAATTGAAAGTTTTCTGAAGCTGCAGAAAGAAGGCAACCCGGTAATTGATGTGCGCTCTCCTGCCGAATTTGAAGCGGGCCATATACCGGGCGCCCTAAACATGCCGCTTTTCAGCAATGAAGAAAGGGCCGAAATAGGAACTTTATATAAACAAAGTGGTCAGGAGCCAGCCATTCTGCGTGGGCTGGAAATTGTTGGCCCAAAAATGGCCGGCTTTGTGCGGCAGGCAAAGGAACTTCCGTACCAGCAGCAACTGCTGGTGCATTGCTGGCGCGGTGGCATGCGCTCGGGCAGCTTTGGCTGGCTGTTAAATACGGCAGGCCTGCCGGCAGTAACACTTGCGGGTGGCTACAAAAGTTACCGCAGCAAGCTCCTTGCGTTTTTTGACACTTCTTTTGCCCTGTATGTACTTACAGGAGGTACGGGCAGCGGCAAAACTGAACTGCTGCATCTTCTGAAAGAAAAAGGGGAGCAGGTAGTAGATTTAGAAGGACTTGCCCACCACAAGGGCTCTGTGTTTGGCGGCATGGGCCAGCAGGAGCAGCCCAGCTCTGAGCAGTTTCAGAATGAGCTCTTTTTGCAAATGCAGGAAATGGATCCTACGCAACCGATATGGGTCGAAGATGAGTCCATTAGCCTGGGCAATGTGTTTATCCCTCACCCGCTCTGGAACCAGCTGCGCAGGGCGCCGCTCATTCGCACCGAGCTCTCCCGTGCTGCCCGTGTAGAACGCCTGGTAAAGGAATACGGGCTGTTCGATACACAGGCGCTGGCTGCGGCCATTCATAAAATTACGAAACGACTGGGGGGCCAGCATGCCAAAGCAGCACTGGAAGCCCTCGAAGAAAACAACTTAAAAGAAGTAGCCTCAATTCTGCTCGTTTATTACGACAAGGCGTATGAAATAGGCATTAATAAGCGCAAAGAACTGCTGCAGTTTGAGGCTGAATATGAATTTTTTAATCCGGAAACCATTACGCAGGACATTTTACAATACGTATGGAAAACTTCAAACTAACCCAATACAGCCATGGCGCCGGTTGCGGCTGCAAAATATCGCCTGCCGTGCTCGACGAAATTCTCAACAAGCAGGCGCACCAGAGGCTGTTCGAACAGCTCCTGGTAGGCAACCATATCGAACGACGATGCCGCCGTATTTGATATGGGCAATGGCACTGCCACCATCAGCACCACCGACTTTTTTATGCCTATCGTAGACGATCCGGAAGATTTTGGCGGCATTGCTTCGGTTAATGCCATCAGCGATGTATATGCCATGGGCGGAAGACCCCTGATGGCCATTGCCATTTTAGGCTGGCCGATAAATAAAATTCCGGCTTATGTGGCGGGAAAAGTACTCAAAGGAAGCCGCAGGGCTTGTGCCGAAGCGGGCATTCCGCTGGCAGGGGGCCACAGCATCGATTCGCCCGAGCCCATTTTCGGGCTGGCAGTAACCGGCACGGTCGACCTCCGCAACCTGAAAAGAAATGATACGGCACGTGAGGGAGACTACCTTTTCCTTACCAAAAAACTGGGCATTGGCATTATTACCACCGCCCAGAAAAAAGGCATTGTTCAGGAAGAGCACCTGGCAGAAGCCCGCCAGTCGATGCTTACCCTCAACCGCATTGGCGAAAAGCTGGGCACCCTGCCCTATGTACACGCCCTTACCGATGTAACAGGCTTTGGCCTGTTGGGCCACCTTACCGAAATGTGCGAAGGCAGCAATCTGGCGGCTGAGATTAACTTCGACCAGGTGCCCCGCTTCGACTTTCCTCGACAACTACATTGCCCAAAAGAGCATGCCCGGCGGCACCCAGCGCAACTGGGACAGCTATGGCACTAAAATAGGCGAGCTCAGCGACTATCAGCGCAGCATCCTGGCCGACCCCCAAACCAGTGGTGGACTGCTGGTATCGGTGGCCGAAGACAAGGTGGAGGAGTTTCATCAGCTTATGCTGGCACAAGGCCTCGACCTGCAATCCTTCGGCCGCATGACACTGAGAAAGAACAAGGTGGTCGAGGTGAGGTAGTGAGAATTTGGGAATGAGATAATTTGGAAATGTGAAAATAGGTGGTAGAGAACTGTAAATGAATAACATTAATTATTCAAGGAGGCTGTAAATTAATTTGAGTGTGTCAACTGGTTTTTCGGGATTAGAGAGAAGCCTAAAGATTCAAATCTCCTGCTTCTGAAACAATAAGTTCATCAGTAGTCAATTCGCCCATCATTGGAAACTGCTGCTTCCACAGGTTGTGGTAAATCCCTTTGTGTCTCATCAATTCCTGATGATTTCCTTCTTCCACTAACTTTCCTTTCTCCAATACACATATATTATCCGCATTATACACCGTACTTAACCTATGTGCGATTAAAACAATTGTTTTATTCCTTTCACGCAAAATATTAATAGTCTTTTGCACATATTGCTCAGAGCTTGGAATCCAGGGAAGAAGTAGCTTCATCGAGGATTAATATTTCCGGCTCCTGGTATAAAGCACGGGCAATAGCAACCCGTTGTTTCTGGCCGCCGGATAAGGCTGTTCCGTTTTCTCCCAGGTAGGTATTAAAGCCATTCGGCAGGCTTTCAATAAACTCCATAATTCCCAGTTGTGTACAAATGCCGATTATCTTTTTTACATCCGGCTCAAACTCTCCTACTGCAATATTTTCAATAACATTGCCAGCAAATAAATCTATCTTTTGCGGCACTACACTTACAATTGTTCTCAGGCTATCATTAGAAATATATTTTATGGAATACTTACCAATGAAAATATCTCCACCATTAATCGGGTAGATATTTTGAAGCAAAGACATCAGGGTAGTTTTACCGGAACCGCTCTCCCCTACAATAGCGGTAATTTTTCCTTTTGGAATATGCAGGTTTAATGCCTGAAATACCTCTGCCCGTGAGCCATACCTGAACTTCACCTCTTTAAAAACAATATCTCCCAACATATCCGCAGAAAGTGCAACCTTATTCTCTTCCGACTCCCGCTCCAGGTCCATCAGCTCAAACAAACGGTCGCCGGCAATAACAGCATCCTGTATGGTTTTATTCATACCTATCAGGCTGCTTGCGGGGCCCGTAAAATACCCGATAATAGCATAAAACGATAGCAGCTCTCCGGGGGTAATTTCATTATCTATTACGAAGTAGGAACCTGCCCAAAGCAAAATAATGGTAAAAAGCCGGGAAACAAACTCCGATGAGTTGCTCGAGAAAACTGAATTCTTTCCGGAGGTATAAATTGTTCTGAGCAGCTTTATAAAGCGGGTTTCGGTTTTAATATTAGCAAAAGATTCCAGGCCGAACCTTTTAATGGTTCCAACTGAGTTAAGAGACTCCACCAACTGGGACTCCAAATCGGCCGCATTCTCCATCAGGTTCCGCTGGGTCTTTTTATTGAGCTTGTTTGTGATGAAATAAATCAGGCCGTAAACCGGAATAATGGCAAGCATCAAAAGGGCCAGCTTCCAGTAATAGGAAAACATCAAACAAAAGGAAAAAACAACGATAAATACATTCACCGCCAGGTTTATAGATACATCATTGATAAAGGCCCTTATCTTTACTGCATCGTTTACCCGCGAAATAATCTCTCCCACCCGCATGGTATCGAAGAACTGCTGCGGGAGCTTTAGCAGATGCTTGTAATAACCTAAAATCAGCTGGGCATCAATTTTCTGCCCGGTCTTTAAGGTAAAGATGGTTTTCATTACGCCCAGGAATACCTGCAGCAGTAATAAAACCACCATTACTACACTCAATAGGTTTAACAGGTTTTGGTTGCCTGCTATAAAAACATGATCGACTATCTTCTGCACATAAATAGCCGTAGAAAGCCCTAACAAGGTATACATACAGGCACCAAAAAGGGCCTGCAGCATAATGGTTTTGTGTGGTTTTATCAGAAACCAGAAGCGCCTGCCGACCGATATTTTTTCATTTCCTTTTTTAAAGGTTTCATCAGGAGCCAGGAGAATCAGCACACCTGTCCACTGTTTTTTAAACTCTTCGTGAGGAATCCTATGGATCTTCCCGTCACCGGGATCCATTACCGTAATATGTTTTTTATCTGCCTTATAAATAACCACAAAATGGTGAAGGGCCTCTTTTACAATTACATGCGCAATAGTAGGCACGGGTATTTTAAAAAGGCTGTCGAAGGTGCCTTTTACCCCCTTTGCAGTAAAACCAATTTTTCCCGCCGCCTCAATCATACCCAGCACATTCGTGCCCTTTTTATCCGTAGAAGCCAGCTGTCGGATCCTGGCAATAGGCAGCTTATATTTATAATGTGCCGCTACAGAGGCCAGGCAGGCTGCCCCGCAATCTGTTATGTCGTGTTGTTTAATTTTTATCTTTCCCATTGCACATTTTCCGTCTTAGGCCAGCACTATTTTTCTTTCTATCCCTGTGAAGGGTTCAGCCAGTCATCTACATTATCATACAGGAGCTGAAAAAGGCTTCTTTCTGCTACTATAAACCTGCTTTGCACCGTCATTCCTTTTTTTAGCTTCCCTTTGTATCCATTCTTCAGCTGAAGGAAGTTTTTATCTAAAGCGCATTTGATTTGAAAGACCGGCTGGCCCTCTAACAGCTGAATGTCATTTGAAATCTCGATGATCTTTCCGGAAACCATTCCCCACTGGTTGTAATCAAAGGCATCAATTTGAAACTTGGCTGGAATGCCTGTATACACCAGGCCGATATCGCGTGGACTAATATAAGACTCTACGATTAAACTGGTATCAGGCGATATTTCGGCAATGGCTTGATTAGCCGCGATGAAACTACCTGGGTAGATACCTGAAAAGTTCTGAATAGTCCCGGACATGGGCGCTTTAACTTTGTATTTTTCTTTTTCTTGAAGGAGTTGCCTCTGCTTTCCTTCTAGTTCCTCTGCTTCCAAGCTGATAGCGTAATAGATTCCGACTGCCATCGACCCGCCTGCTCTTCTGGTAACTGATTTTAGTTGAGCAGGCGGCCTGTTCTAACTCGAACTTCCTGTCTTCAAATTCCACTGCTGCAATTACCTTTGCCTCGATACAACTGCTTATCCCTTTCGAAGCCCCGCTGTATTTTAATATAACTATTATTGGCCTCACTTACTTGTTGCTTAAACTGCTCGTAAGATTGTTTGTAAATGGGAGTCTGAAAGAAATCAGTAACAGGAAGGGCAGTACTTTGGGTTGCATTAATCAGCATGCCCAAATCAGCTTTCATCCCAGCTAATTCTCCAATGCGGTTCTGATAGTAGGCCAGCTGCTCATCAACAATGGGAGAGGCAATGGAAAATAATTCCTGCCCTTTCGTTACAGGTTCATTGTTTGTTATACTTAAAGAGAGAATGTTCCCAGAAACCGGAGCAGCTACTTTGTTAACCGCTACACTCGGACGGATAATGCCTACACTTTTTACACTTACATCCACCTTTATGAACGGTAGGGCTACAAGAGCGCCTATAATAAAAGTCAGAACGGTAATATAAATTATCTTACTAATGGTAGACTTCTCAGCAAAATGCTGCTCTTTACTGAATTCAATTATTTCTTTCGGGAAGAGGGGAGTGTGCATAAAATGAGGGCTTTATAACATAATTCATCTAAACCAAATAATTTTAATTTGACAGTCAAGCATTAGCTAAGAACCTAGTTATTAGCCGGATAATCACTAATAACAGCGTATGCCATTATTATATGCTACTTAGATGTTATCATCGGTTTTTCCAATGTTTTGACTCCCTATGTATGCATTATAGCATCAGTAACATTAGGGGAACATTTGGTTCAGAATAAAAACGATAAGATTATATGTAGCATGAAGTGCTACTATCAAAAGAAATGCGTTTGCTCCTCTTTTTTGAAGAAAAACATAAGCGAAGGCATAAAACATGCCGGAGATAATACCCATAAAAAGGTAAGGCAGACTGTACCAGTGGGTAAGGCCAAAACATATGCTAGAAAGAACTATACCGAGAATAATGAGCTTTTGGTTTTGACGATTTCTAAACAGGACTTCAAAGAATAAGGCCTGAAAAAGAGCAGTCTCTAAAAGAGGAGCTAGAAATATTGATAGAAAGAGCTGCTCCCCTAATGAAAAGCTTACTAGAGAAGAATTAGTGAAGGCTCTGGGGAAATAGTGATCTAGAATCAGGGTGGAAGGAAAGCTGTATGCACATTTGACGAGCAACAGTAAGAACCATAATTTAGCAACAGAAAAGTTAGAGTGGTAATAGAGTTTCGTATTCATCATTTTTATCAGGAGGTAGCTTAATTAATATCTGAGAGTTATATGCCATGACAATGACACTTAAAACAATATAAATAAGACAGTGTCCAGAAAAGTGTGTAAATGAAAATTCGAGCTCCCTTGTTTAGGTTTTTTTTAGCCATGGGACAAGCAGAATAAGTTAGGGGAACCAGTCCTTTCCAGCGGAAGGGGCTGGTTCTTTTTTATTCCACTTGGCGCATCCTATTGCTGACAGGTTGCTCCTCAGCAGAGCCTGCTTCCCCTTCGGATGTGCATCATCAAGTTAAGAAATTTTCAGGATTAAAGCCTGCACCTGTCTTCATAAATACTAACGAACTGGTTCAGGATAATGCCCCAGTTTTGCCGTGGCTGAGACCATTTTTTGGTGATTTCCCGAAGAGCCAGAAAAACAGCCTTTTTCACAGAATTATCATCAGGAAAAGAGCCTTTGCTCTTAGTGTATTTTCTGATTTTTCCGTTCAAATTCTCGATCAGATTAGTGGTATAGATGATTTTTCTGATCTCCAGGGGGAAGTCAAAAAAGGCAGTGAGTTCTTCCCAATTACTCCTCCAGGATTTAATGGCATAAGGATATTTACTGCTCCATAGTTCTTCAAAATGATCCAGTTCATTAGCTGCCATTTCCCTTGTAGGCGCGTTGTAAATAGCCTTCATATCATGGGCAAAGGCTTTTTTGTCTTTCCAAACTACGTAGCGGGAGGAGTTTCTGATCTGATGTACTACGCAAATCTGGGTTACAGCCTCAGGGAAGACACTTCTGATACCTTGGGTAAAGCCACTGAGATTATCGGTGCAGGTGATCAAGATATCTTCTACTCCTCTGGCTTTGATGTCAGTTAATACGCCCACCCAGAAAGCAGCACTCTCTGTTTCTGCCAGCCACATGCCCAGCAGTTCTTTTCTTCCCTCTTTATTTAAGCCTACAGCTAAATAGATGGTCTTGTTGATGACCTTGCCGTTATGTCTTACTTTAAAGACAATACCGTCCATCCAGACAATGTAGTAAATAGCCTCTAAAGGCTTATGCTGCCATTCCAGAATGTCCTCACTAACTTTAGCTGTGATATTAGAAATAGTAGACTCAGAGAGGTTAAACTTATAAATTTCCCGCAGCTCCTCTTCTATGTCTCTTGTGCTCATACCTTTGGCATAGAGGCTGATTACTAAATCCTCCATACCTTGGGCAAGGTTGCTGCGCTTTGGCACTGCTACTGGTTCAAAAGTACCTGCTCTATCCCGCGGCACCTCAATATCTACTGCTCCATACTGTGTCTTCAGCTTTTTAGCAGTGGCGCCATTACGGGAGTTCCCCGTATTTTTTCCTTCCGGAGCATATTTCTGATACCCCAGATGGGCATCAATCTCTGCTTCCAACATCTTTTCGGTGCCTCTCACATAGAGTTCTTCCATAAATGAAGTGAACTCTTTAGAGTCTTTGAACTGCTTCAAAAACTCTGCGTTTAAAAAGTCTTCTTTTGTTATCATGGCTGTGTAAAAGTTATATAAGTTAATAAAAAAGGTCCGAGATTTTTTATCCCGAACCTTCATTTACACAGTTTTTTAAACGCTACCATAAATAAGCATGACCCAATTTTGTAGGCGCAACCTTTTATTCTTCTTTTTGAGAGAAGATATTTCATTTGTTAACTTTTCCATACTTCTACCTTCCATAGTTGTTTAATTTTAGGTTAAAGCAAGGAAGCCATTAAATAAATCATTTGACTTCCTTGTAACTTTATTTCGCCCAACCAGCTGGACCGTTCGCATACATTCGAGCACCCCAATCAGTTAAGTATATCACCGTAATAAAATTTTCTTTAGCCAGAATATTAATCACCTGATTCTATTTATCTAAAATTATTAATTACCCATATTTTTAAATAGACTCTCAATGGAATGCCAATTTGAAAAGAATATGTAGAACAAAACTACTAATACTATAAAGGTTATGACATCTCTTTTCCGCTTCTTCATCTTTAAATTCTTATGGTTTTTAAAAAATATTGGATCACTAAACCCTTTAAAAAATCAGCTTTAGTGATCCAATATAATTAATTATTACCCAAACCAATCAACTAATGCCATTATAGCGCCTGGTGATGTAAACATTCCATCTGTGCCATCAGCTAAAACTGCAGCAACCTGACCTACTCTGTACGCAAATGATGCTCCTCCTTGTACAGAAAGTAATTCTTCTTGATTTAATTCTTCTATGAAATCCATTTCAATTATTATTTACAAAGATTAATAAAAATGATTAATAAGGCTGACCAGTAAACCCTTTTTCAAAGTTATCCCAATCATTTATAACAGCTAAAATAGCTCCTGCAGCAACTGTTAAAATAAGATCATCAATGCCAAAGACCCCACCATCTATTTCTTTCTTTTCATTTTGGCTCATTTCTATTAAACCTAGTTCTTGTACGTTTTCCATTTCTAATAAATTTGTATTATTTAAACTAATTTTTCAAACTCCTCCAAACCCAATCAGCTTCATTGGTTTTGAAAATCGCGATCGCTGGTTCTTGCAATAACCTTCACAAGAATAAGAGAAGAGACTGCAGAAATACAGCAGTAAGATAATATATTATAAAAATTATTCTAAGCCACTTCCCTAAACCCAAAGTCAAACTTCACCTGGCTTGTATAAACATAGCTATCCCTAGACTTGCTGTAAATGATGGGAGCGCCCAAATCTTTCATTTGATTGATAAGTTCATACAGGCTTCTTTCGGAAAGACTTAACTTAGCCGCTAATTCTTTGGGTTTCCCGGTAGATTTCCGACGAATCAGCTGGTCCATTCGCTGCACTCGCTCTACATATTTTGTGAGGGCCATAAAAATTTAATTGGTTAATGTGAGTATTGTTGGAATCCTAAACATACTCAATCAGCCAAAAAAAAAAAAAACGATAATTAATATCACTTTTTTAATTCCAAGTCTTTCAATTCACCAATGCGACACAGCTTTCGGCTATGCACAATGCTGCTGATTTCTTCAGAAAATCAGAGCTCTTTATTTTTATAAGCCTGTACATAACCTATACACATACCTTCCAGCTAACGGCCAACCCACACAAAACTAGCCCTTTCTATTATAACAGGTGCCCCGCTTCGACTTCCTCGACGAATATGTTGCCAAAAAAAGCATGCCCGGCGGCACCCAGCGCAACTGGGACAGCTATGGCACTAAAATAGGCGAGCTCAGCGACTACCAGCGCAGCATCCTGGCCGACCCCCAAACCAGTGGTGGACTGCTGGTATCGGTGGCCGAAGACAAGGTAGAAGAGTTTCATCAGCTCATGCTGGCCCAGGGCATGGACCTGCAATCCTTCGGCCGCATGATGTTGAGAAAAAACAAGGTGGTGGAGGTGAGGTAACGAAACAGGCTTAAACAGAAAGCATTATAAGCTGTTTAACTTTAAGCATCGGCACAGGCTTTAAACTGAGAGTCAGTACTTTTTGAATTTTTCGTGGCAGTAAGTGCTGGCGCAAATACCCCTGTGGTTTACTGTCTGGAGCCTGCCAGAGCCAGATTTGAATTAAACGGCATTTTTTGTCTGGCGCTTAAGGGTAAATTTCATCCAGTAAAAGCCAGCTAAACAGCATATGAAAACCACTCAAAAGACTAAGAAAACCCAAAAGACGACAAGTAGCCAAAAGAAAAGGAGTAAAAAAGAGCCAAGGATACCCTATCATAAAAAACCCGATAATATGGGGCCGGAGATTTGGCAGATTGCCCTGCGCAGGCAGTTTGGCAAAGAAAGTGCCTTTGACATCCATAATTTAACCGACCAACCGGTATTTTCCGACTTCTCCGTTTACAACCCGGCCTCAGGAAATACCTATAAAGTAGCCATCCGCAGCAGCCCTGAGCAGGCAGAAAAGGGCAGTAGCATAAACTTCTGCTCCTGCTACGATTTTAAAACCAACCAGTTAGGCACCTGTAAACATATTGAGGCGGTGCTAAATAAATTATGGCGTAATACCCGCCTGAGGAAGTATTTCAGGGAATCCTACCAACCTTCTTATTCATCAATATATCTCCGCTATGAGCAGGAAAGAAAAGTAATGATCAGGATCGGCAGCGAAAAGCAGGAGCCACTTAAGCGTTTGGCTCGCCAGTATTTTGATGAACAGGGGGAGCTTAAAGCAAAGGCTTTTACTCATTTCGACAGGTTTCTGGAAAAGGCAAAAGCCATCCATCCCGATTTCCGCTGTTATGAAGATGCGCTGGCCTATATCCTGGAACAAAGAGAAAAACAGTGGCGCCAGCAGTTTCTTCGCGACCGGATAGGCAGCATTAAGAGCGATTACTTTTCGGGCCTCATCAAAACCGAGCTTTTCCCTTATCAGCGCGAAGGTGTTTATTTTGCAGCCAGGGCCGGGCGCTGCCTGATTGCCGACGAAATGGGGCTGGGCAAAACCATACAGGCCATTGCAGCAGCTGAGCTCCTGAAAAAAGAGCTCCTGATAAGCCGGGTACTGATTATTTGTCCTACTTCCCTGAAATACCAGTGGAAATCGGAGATTGAAAAATTTACCGACAGCAAAGCCCTGGCTATTGAAGGCAATCCGCTGGTGCGGGCACCGCAGTACAGCCAGGACGAAAGCTTTTACAAAATTGTCAGCTACCATACGGCGGGCAACGATTTGCAACCCATCAACGAAGCAGATTTCGACCTGGTAATACTGGACGAAGCGCAGCGCATTAAGAACTGGAAGGCTAAGATTTCGCAGAACATTAAAAAAGTACACGCTGCCTACGCTTTTGTACTTACAGGTACGCCGCTGGAAAATAAACTCGAAGAGCTGTATTCCATCATTCAGTTCATCGATCCGTTCCGGCTGGGCTCCCTGTTTAATTTTCTGCGCAAATACCAGGTAACTGAGCCGGAAACAGGAAAAGTAATTGGTTACCAAAACCTCAATGAAGTCGGGAAAGCTCTGTCTGACCTCATGATTCGGCGCACGAAAAAGACAGTGTTGAGCCAGTTACCGCAGCGCCACGACAAAAACCTTTTTGTGCCCATGACCGAAGAGCAGCAGCAGGTGCACCAGGAATGTGCCGACCTGGTCGCCCGCCTGGTCAATAAATGGAAACGCCTGGGGTTTTTGCCCGAGAAAGACCGCCAGCGCCTGCTCATCAACCTGAACCTCATGCGCATGGCCTGCAACAGCACCTATGTTATCGATCAGCAAACCCGCCACGACACCAAAATAGATGAGCTGATGCATATCCTGGAAGAAATTATTCCGCCACAGGAAGAAAAGGTGGTAATTTTTAGCCAGTGGGAGCGCATGACCCGGCTGGTGGCCCGGGAGCTGGAAGAAAAAAACATTCCGTTCGAGTACCTGCACGGCGGCGTGCCGGGTGCTAAGCGGAAGGAGCTTTTTACAAACTTCAACAAAAATCCCAAAACTCGGGTATTTCTGTCTACCGATGCCGGGGGCGTAGGGCTAAACCTGCAGGCAGCTTCCTACATGATCAATCTTGATATTCCCTGGAATCCCGCCACCCTGGAGCAGCGCATTGCCCGTATCTACCGGATGGGGCAGCGGCGCAAAGTCTCCATCATCAACCTGGTATCTACCGGCACCATTGAGCACAGGATGCTGGACGTACTCAGGTTCAAATCTTCCCTGGCCAGTGGCGTACTCGACCAGGGCGAAGACGCCATCTTTATGTCGGAAGATCGTTTTAAGCAGTTTATGAAGTCCGTTGAAAGTATGGTTCCCGATACAGAAGACAACAGAGCTGAAATTCCTTCCATGGAAGCCTTGAGCCGCGAGGAATACCTGGGGCAACAGCAGATTACACAGGCTGCCGAAAACCCTGAAGAAGCCAGAACGGAGCCCTTTCCGGAAGAGATCATGCAGGAGCTGCATGAAAGCGAAAGCAAAGCACCCGCAGCAAGCGAGGGCAGAGAAACCGCAGCGCAGGAAGCAGCAGGAGCAGAACTGCTTTCCAATGGCCTGAAGTTTTTCAGCCAGCTTTCCCAAACGCTCCAAAACAAAGAAGCTACCGAAAAACTGGTCGCATCGCTTACAGAAAAGGACCAGCATACGGGCAAAACCTATTTAAAAATTCCGGTTGAAAATGAAAAGGTTGTAGAAGAAGCCATCAGTGTCCTTGGCACCCTGTTTAAAATGTTGCAGAAATAATTCCCTGCAGCCTTAAACAGCGCGCCTGTTTAAATTCAACTGTTTTGGATAGTAGCAGCCAGGCAGCCAATACCCACTCTCCGGGCTTTAACAATAGGTGGCTGAATTGTCATAAAACCACCTGCTTCTACTACAGCTTTAATGAAAGCTGGAGGCTGGAAGTCGGCAGCTGGAAATGAACCCATGACAATCCCTGAAACAGACAGAAATAAATGGCAATTGGCAGAAAGTTGCGGAAGAGGTAAAAAAACCACTCCCCTCAAGCCCTAAACCTTTTGTTCCCTACTAAAATAAGGGCAGTACCAATCACCATCAGAAACAAAAAAAGCAGCGTAACCTATACTGGGTCAAATTATTTTGAGGAGCTAAACCTGACAGGTGTATTACTCAAAGGCATTTAAGGGAATCAGCAAAATAAAACCTGCCAGGTTTCCCTAAGGATGCACCAGGCCTGAACGCTGGCTAAATTTCTTCCCGCTTTCCGGCTTTTCCAAAACCGGCGATTGTAAAGGCGATTAACCCAAGGCATCATTTATTTAGAAAAGGCTATACTTATGCGAACACCGGAGTGCATGGCCTAAAGAACAAAAAGCCCGGGCTGTGCAACCTTTTGTTCCTATCCATCATCTCCTGGTAGATAAGTCACTCTAACAACAAACAAATGAAGCCTTACTTTTTATTCCTCTCCTTTGTGGTAACCTTAACGGCCTGCAGCCATGCTGAAAAAAAACTAACTGCTTCAGGCACGAATCCTTTACCGCTGTCGATGGATAAAAACGCACAGGAGCTGCTTTCAGACCCTAAAATAAATGCGGTATCCATAGGCGTTTATAAAGACGGAAAGAAATATATTCGTCACTACGGCGAACTGGACAAGGGCAAAGGAAACACACCTACAGACCATACCCTTTACGAAATTGCTTCGGTAAGCAAGACCTTAACCGGAGTACTGGCGGCAAAAGCGGTGCTGGAAGGCCGGTTAACCCTGAATGAGGACATTCGCACCTACCTGAAAGGAAGACTACCCCAACTTTGCGTACAAGGGCAAGCCTATTTTGCTTAAACATCTGCTTACGCATACCAGTGGCTTACCTAAATTTCTTCCTGAAAGCATCAATGCACTTATGACTGAATTCAACGAAGCACTGCCATTCAGGATGAACGAAATTCAGGAGCAGTACAGCCAGGAGGCTTTTTTTAATGATTTACACCAGGTGAAGCTGGATACTCTGCCGGGCACAAGCTATGGCTATTCGAATGTAGATACAGAGCTTGTGGCCCATATTTTAGAGAATGTGTACCAGACACCATTCGATGAGCTGGTCCAGAATTATTTTGGCGCATCGGTAGGGATGCCACACACCAAAATCAGGCTGACAAAGGAGGAAGAGACTCGCCTGGCAAACGGTTATGGAATGAGCGGCAAGCAGGTACCCCATGAGCCGGTACCACTCTATGGCGCAGATGGTGGAATTAAAACAACGGTGCCCGACCTGCTAAACTATATGGGGTTCCAGTTAGACAACACCAACAAGATAGTAGCAGAATCGCACCGGACCCTCTACTCTAACGGCAACAGGAAAGTGGCCTATTACTGGCCCATTAAAATTAATGAGGAGTACGGAACCTATTTTAGCCATCATGGAGGCGCCTTTGGCTCCCAAAACTGGTTTTTCGCGCTTCCTGAGAAGGATATGGGTATTGTGGTTATTACCAACCAGAGCGATTTGGAGACTGCCGATAAGTTGATGAAGGTTGTGGAAGGAATTATAGCTGATGCACGCTAAACTGCCCGGCATCAGGGGCAATTTAGCGCACAAAGCCAGGAGACAGGCTGGAGGAAATGAGCAGCTAGCCCACTTCATTATTTCCCTTTAATGCTACTATCATTTCCTCCAGGTGCTTTAGCTTCCTGCCATACAATACCTTTGTACTTAAATGGTAAGCACCAATCCCTATAAGCGGAAACAGTACCACCATAACCGACATCAGTATAAAGCTTAGCTCCCTGTTCTCTGCAGCAAAAGCCTCCTTCAAGGAAATTCCGGCTGCTTCTAAGAAAAATAAAAAAAGTGGAACAGAACAAAGCAGCATGCCGAAACCAATCAGCTTCGTATAAAAGCGCTTCATATACTTTAGCAGGTTCCGGAAATCGGAAAGGTAGCTGTAGCGTATCTTCCACTATCTGCACCGATTCCAGGCGGCTAATCATTTGGGTATTAAAAAAATAAAGTGCCGTTAAAAGAAGGCCCACGAAAATGGCAAAACTGATGTGCCCCCAATAGACCAGGGCCCCTACCGCTGCAAGCCCACATAAGGCAATGCCTTTTGGTCGGCCCGTGCCGTTTGTTTAATTTTTTCAATTTCGTTTGCTGATTTTCTTTTCATAATGTTATTGATTTCCTGTTGATTAAGATTTACCTGCTGATGGCGGAAGCCCTGCTCCCATATCTTTTTAATATCCTGATTATCCATGGACCAGCTCTTTTAATTGATTCTTGATTCGATTTACTTTTACCCCCACATGGTTGGTGTTCGTCCCCAGAATGTCGGCTATTTCTTTGTAGCTTTTATCCTCCAGGTACAGAATAATAAGTGCCCTGTCTGTTTCTTTCAGCTTTTTAATGGCTGCATACAGGCTGTTCAGCTGCTCTGCTTCCGCTGAAGAAGATTCCTCTGCGGCAAAAGAGTATTCTGCAAGTGGAGCAGTATCTATCCGGTTTTTTGTTTTCTTAAACTGCGTGAGACATACATTGAGCGCTACCCGGTATACCCAGGTGGAAACCGCCGACTGCTGCTGAAAGGATTCATGCGTGCGCCAAAGCTGCAGGCACACCTCCTGGAAATAATCATGATAGTCATCGGGTGTATCGGTATAAGCCCGGCATATTTTGCTGATAATGCCCGCATTTTCCCTGATAAACCTGTTGTAAAATTCTGAACTCATGCTTTTGAACTCTTTGAAGGCTTAGTAAGCCAAAGCGGCACTTTATTACAGTAAGCTGAAACTTTTTTTCAACTTTTTCCCATTTTGCTGCCAGGCTCCGTAAAATGCTCCCGTTCCCCTCCGGCCATTACCCAGGCTTATTTCCTCTTTAGCAACCAATTATCTCCAAATTTTGCCTTTTACCGAATCTTGCTTCCATATAAATTAAGGATTTACTAATTTATCTTTTTAGAAGCTCGAATATTCAAACCAATAGAAGAATGAACAAAGGCATTATACTGAGCGGCAGCATGCTGGCCGCTTCTCTTTTGGCATGTGAAACGCAGAAGGAAAGCCAGCTGCAGGCCAACATTCAGTACCCAACCATAAAAACAGTCGATTCGGTAGATGTGTATTATGGCACAGAAGTAGCCGACCCTTACCGTTGGCTGGAAGACGATCGCTCCGAAGAAACCGGCGAGTGGGTGCAGGCACAAAATACCATTACCGAAGAATACCTGGCCCAAATACCTTTCAGGAATAAGATTGAAGAGCGCCTGACCGAAATATGGAACTACCCGAAAAGCGGCGCTCCCTTCAAACGTGGCGATAACTATTTCGTGTACCGAAACGATGGCCTCCAGAACCAGTATGTGGTGTACATGATGGATAGCCTTGGCGGTGCTGAGCAGGTGTTCCTCGACCCGAATAAGTGGTCGGAAGATGGCACCTCTTCGCTGGCTGGCCTGAACTTTTCAAAAGATGGGAAATATGCCGCCTATGCGGTTTCTGAAGCGGGATCCGACTGGCGCAAAATTAAAGTAGTAGAGGTGGAAAGCGGGCAGGAATTGCAGGACGAAGTAAACTGGGTAAAATTCAGCGGCATTAGCTGGGCCGGCGATGGCTTTTATTACAGCGCCTACGATGCACCAAAAGAAGGTGACCAGCTGAAAGGAAAAAATGAATTTCACAAAATTTACTTTCACCAACTAGGTACTCCGCAAAGCCAGGACCGGCTGGTGTACGAAGACAAGGAGCATCCGCTGCGCAACTTCTATGCCGGCACCACCGACGACGAACGCTTTGCATATATTGCAGGCTCCGAAGGCACCAGCGGCAATAACCTGATGGTGCGCGACCTGAGCAAGCCCAACAGCGACTTTGTTACCGTAGTCGAAGATTTTAAGAAAGACCACAGCGTAGTAGGCAATGTAGGGCGATGAGCTGCTGATTCTTACCACCAAAGATGCCCCCAACAAGCGCCTGGTAAAAGTATCGCTCGACAATCCTCAGGCCTGGGAAAATGTAATTGCAGAAAAAGAGCAACTGCTGGAGGGCGCCACCCTTGCAGGCGGCAAAATGTTTGTAAGCTATATGCAGGATGCCGCCACCAAAGTATATCAGTACAGCCAGCAGGGTAAGCTGGAGAAGGAAATAGCGCTTCCGGGCATTGGCTCTGCCGGTGGTTTTGAGGGAGATGCAGACGACAAGGAGCTTTTCTATACGTTTACCTCATTTACCTTCCCCAGCAATATTTATAAATACGATGTGAAAACAGGCGAATCAAGCCTGTACGAGACGTCTAAGGTTGCCTTTAACCCCGACAACTTTGAAACGAAGCAGGTATTCTACACCAGCAAAGATGGCACCAAAGTACCTATGTTTATTGTGCACAAGAAAGGGCTAAAGCTCGATGGCAGCAACCCCACCTTCCTCTATAGCTACGGCGGCTTCGACATCAGCATGACACCGAACTTTAGCGCGGCCCGCCTGGTGTGGCTCGAAAATGGCGGTATTTATGCACAGCCAAGCATCCGTGGCGGTGGCGAGTATGGCCAGGAATGGCACGAAGGCGGCATGAAGCTGAAAAAGCAGAATGTATTCGACGACTTTATTGCAGCAGCAGAATACCTGATAGAAGAAGGCTATACCAGCAAGGAGAAACTGGCCATTAGTGGCGGTTCTAATGGTGGTTTGCTGGTAGGCGCCAGCATGACGCAGCGGCCCGACCTCTTTAAGGTAGCGCTTCCAGCAGTAGGCGTGCTCGACATGCTCCGCTACCACAAATTTACCATTGGCTGGGCCTGGGCTGTTGAATACGGCGATGTGGACGACAATGAAGAAATGTTCCGTTACCTCTATGGCTACTCTCCGCTGCACAATATTAAGGAGGGAGTAAAATACCCTGCCACCATGGTTACAACCGCCGATCACGACGACCGCGTAGTTCCTGCCCACAGCTTTAAGTATATCTCAGAGCTACAGGCAAAAGGCGACCGCAGCAATCCTTACCTCATCCGTATTGAAACCAATGCAGGCCATGGCGCCGGCAAACCAACTTCTAAAATAATTGAAGAGTGGGCCGACAAATATGCCTTTACCTGGTACAATATGGGCGTAGAGCCAAAACTTGAAAAAGAGCAATCAATAAATAAACTATAAACAAATAAAAGAGCAGGAGCCCTGAGGCTTCTGCTCTTTTTACTTCCTTCCTTTTTTTTCGCAAAACACTAACCTCAATCTATTTACTATGCATCGATCATTAACCTCTTTTATGCTGGCCGGCGCTGTGGCTGTTAGCAGCCTGCTCGGCAGTTGCAGCTCAACAGAAAGCTCAGGCGTAGCAGAAGACAACAGCCAAACCACCGCAGGCGAATTTCAGGTACCGGTAGAGTATTACACGCTCGATAATGGGCTTAAGGTTGTTCTTTCCAAAGATGAAACCGCCCCTACTGTAGTGGTGGGGGTATATTACAACATCGGCTTCCGCATCGAGCCGCGCGACCGCACCGGTTTTGCCCACCTCTTCGAGCACATGATGTTCCAGGGCTCCGAAAACCTGGGCAAAATGGAATTTGTTAAGCTGGTACAAAAGAACGGGGGCATCCTGAACGGCTCTACCCGCTTCGACTTTACCAACTACTTCGAAATACTGCCTGCGCATAAGCTGGAAACCGCCCTCTGGGCCGAAGCCGACCGTATGCGCGGCCTCGACATTACCCAGGAAAACCTGACCAACCAGCAGGGCGTGGTAAAAAATGAGGTAAAAGTAAACGTGCTTAACCAACCCTATGGCGGCTTCCCCTGGCTCGACATGCCGCAGTACGCCAATGAAAACTGGTACAATGCCCACAACTTCTATGGCGACCTTGAAGACCTCGACGCCGCAACCCTCGAAGATGTACAAAGTCTTTCTTCGATACCTATTATGCCCCTAACAATGCCGTTTTGGTAGTTGTAGGCGACTTTGAGATCGAACAGGCCAAGGAATTTGTTCAAAAGTATTTTGCCGATCATCCCCTCGGCCAACTGCCCGCCAAGCCAGACATTAGCGAGCCACGCCAAACCGAAGAAAAGCGCTTTATAAAAGAAGACAAGCTGGCAAACAAACCTGCCCTGGCCATTGCCTACCACATGCCCGAGCGCGGTACACCGGAATATTATGCCATGGGCCTTATTAACCAGATTCTGCTGCAGGGCGACGACAGCTGGCTGCACCAGAAGCTGGTGCAGGACCGGGGCCTTACCGGTGGCGTTAGTGGCGGCATAAACATGCTGGGCAATATGTTCAACTACAATGGCCCGATGGTCTGGATGGCTAACCTGGTCTACGACAAAGAAACGGCTGCCGATACGGTGCTGGCCGCTATTGATGAAACCATTGACCGCCTGCAAAACGAGCCGGTGAGTGAAGATTTACTTGAGCTGGCCACCATTAAAATGCGCTCCGACCTGTACGACAATATTAGCGGCATGTATGGTTTTGGTCGCGCCGACCTACTCGCCAGCTTTGCCCTGTTCGATGACAATCCGGAGAAAATCAATGAAATTGAAAGCGAGTTTAAAAAAGTAACCCCGGAGCTGATTCAGGAAACCGCCCGCGAATACCTGCGCCCAACCAATCGCACGACCTTAATCATAGATCCCCAGGCCCCAACCAACTAAACCTTCAGAATCATGAAAAAAACATATATATTCCCCTTTCTTTTTTTGCTTCTCTGCAGCCTCACGCCCGCTATCGCACAAAAGCAAACGCCTCCCGAAGGTGGGCAACCAAAAAACTTTCAACTACCTGACAAGCAGGAAGGCAGCCTGGAAAACGGCCTTTCATATACCCTGGTACCCTACGGAGCCGTGCCAAAAGCACAGGTAAGCCTGATTGTAAAAACAGGCAACGTGCACGAAGCAGCGAACCAGGTGTGGCTGGCCGATTTCCTGGGCGACCTCATGAAAGAAGGCACCCTAACCACCAGCGGCAAAGACTTGTCGGTAAAAATGGCCCGCATGGGCGGCGAGCTCAACATTGGCGTAGGAAGTAACACCACCACCATTAGTGGCAATGTGCTCTCTGAATTTACCCCTGAGCTTATCCGCTTAATTGCCGATGTTGTGCAGCATCCGGCCTTTCCGGAAGAGGAAGCCGAGCGCCTGAAGAACGACCTGAAGCGACAGCTAAGTGTTCAAAGCAACACGCCGCAGGCGCAGGCGCAGTCACGCTTCTTTGCGCTTACTTACCCTGAGCATCCGTATGGCCGCGTATTTCCTACTGTCGAAATGATTGATGCCTTTAGCATTGAGCAGGCCCGCCGGTTTTACGAAAATAACTTTGGCGCGCAGCGAAGTGTGCTGTATGTAGCAGGTAAGTTTGACCAGAGCGAAGTAAAAGAAGCCATTGAAGAAAGCTTTGCCGGCTGGACAGAAGGTCCGGAAATATTTTACCCCGAAGCAATTCCACAGGCAGCACAGGAAACCGCCCTTATCGATCGTTCAGGTGCTCCGCAATCAACCCTTATGCTGGGTTTACCCGTGGCAGACCCCTCGGAGCCCGACTACCTGCCTTTACAGGTTACCAATGCACTGCTGGGTGGTTCTTTTGGCTCCCGCATTACCAGCAATATTCGCGAAGACAAAGGCTATACCTACTCTCCTTACAGCACCATTAACACCCGTAAAGAGGCAGCGGTTTGGTACGAGCAGGCCGATGTAACTACTGAGCATACCCAGGCTTCGCTGAATGAAATAAGAAAGGAAATTGAGCGCCTGCAGCAGGAAGCCCCTTCAAAGGAAGAGCTGGAAGGAATACAAAATTACCAGGCTGGCATTTTCGTTTTGCAAAACTCTTCGCCGGGCGGCATTATTGGCCAGCTGAACTTCCTCGACCTGCACGACCTGCCCGACAGTTACCTTACCAATTATGTGCAGAATGTATATGCGGTAACACCGGAAAAAGTAAAGGAGCTTACCGGCAAATACCTTCAGCCCGAAAAAATGACAATGGTAATTGTAGGCGACAAGGAACAAATTGAAAAACAAATGCAGGGAGAAAATAAGGTAGAGAAATTCTAATCTTCCCAAAAGAAGCTTAAAATTGAAAGAGGCCATTTCAAATGAGGTGGCCTCTTTTTTATTCCTATAAAGAAATTGAATTTCTGAATTTCTGAATTTCTAATTCTAATTTCCTAATTTCCTAATTTCCTAATTTACATTCTCCCCTACAGTTCGTAGCTTTAATGGCTAACCAACAATTACATTATGCAAATCCGTACAGGAACGAAAGAAGACCTCCCGCAGGTGCTGGACCTGATAAAAGAACTGGCCGAATATGAAAAAGCCCCCCAGGAAGTAGACAATACCCTGGAGCGCATGGAGCAGGATGGCTTTGGACCCGAAAAGGTCTTTGACTTTATTGTGGCAGAAGAAAACGGGAAAATCATGGCCCTTGCCCTTTATTTCTGGAGCTACAGCACCTGGAAAGGCAAGTGTATGTATCTTGAAGATTTAGTCGTTACGCTGGACCAGCGCCGCCGGGGCATTGGTCAGCTGCTCTTTGCCGAGCTCATTAAAATAGCTAAAGAAAGAGATGCGCGTCGGCTAAGCTGGCAGGTACTGGACTGGAACGAACCGGCAATTGAATTCTACAAATACCTCGGCGCCGAACTCGATCAGGGGTGGATTAATGGCCGATTTACCTATGAGCAGCTGAAGAGCTTTTAATTAAAAGACGGGAGATCGGGAGACAAGAGATAATAGATAATAGATAGTAGAATCAATAGTCAGAAGCCATGAAAAACCCTGGCTACTGTAACTAATTCCTACCCTCTAACTTCTCTGTCTCCTGTCTCCAATCTCCCGTCCCATGTCTCACGTCTCATGTCTCACGTCTCCTATCTCATGTCTCACGTCTCAAAGCTAAACTACCTGCTCCAGCAGGGTGCGGAAGGCGATTGCCTTGGTTTGGTACCGCTCCAGGTGCTCCTGCTGCAGGCGAGGTGCATGTTCGCGGTTGTAAGTATTTATATCTGTTAAGTCGAGGGCAAAATATTGAATAGCGTAGGTGGTGCCGCCATCGACCTCGTTCATTAGCTTAAAAATTTTGTGGTCTACAAACAGCTTGGTAGCCATCACGTCAGGAATATGGATTTCCCGCATCCACTTTAACCATTCCTTTTCAATAGTTCCATCAACACTTATGGTAACGTTATATAAAATCATATGTATTAGCTTTGTCTTTATACTGTAAACAGAAGTAAAGATAGTGGGTTTAGTTGAAAATAGTGGGAATCCGGCAATTTATCCCCGGCTGCTCTTCTGATCAAACATATGAAAAACCAGGTCCAGTTGCACACAAACACCTATACCAGCCGCCAGAAAGCACTTCTTAGTTTATTAGGCGCTACTTATATTGCAGGAATTATTGGCCTGCTGCTTCCTGCCACGCAACCACTTTTTCAGGCGCTTACTCCTTTTAACCTGCTGCTATCTACAGCCATTCTTTTCTCATTTCACGGGCACTGGAACAAAGCCTTTGGTTTGTTTTGCGGCATTTGCTTCTTTACCGGCTATTTTGCCGAAGTAGCCGGCGTTGCTACAGGCATTATTTTTGGCAGCTATTCCTATGGCCCTACCTTAGGCTGGCAGCTCCTGGAGGTTCCCCTGATAATTGGTCTAAACTGGCTTATGCTCATCTACAGCACAGGGGTTATTTGCGCCGGAATGCGGCTATCGCTTGTTTTAAAAGCCATGGCGGCATCGGGCTTAATGGTGGTGCTCGACTTTTTTATTGAACCGGTAGCGGTTGCTTTTAACTTCTGGCAGTGGGAAAATAACATAATTCCCTGGCAAAATTATGGCGCCTGGTTTGTTATTTCACTGGGCCTACATCTCCTTTTTTACCTCCTTCCCTTTCCAAAGCAAAACAGGGCCGCAAAATATTTGTACCTGTTACAGTTGATATTTTTTATAATTTTATGTTTGTTTACTATTTATTAGCGCAAAATTAAACAAGAAATCTATGGTTCCGTTAACTATTTGAAAGTTAACCCTATGGCTCTTTTTATTACACTCATCGGCAGCTTTGTTTTTATGGAATTAGCTTCGTGGCTTATTCATAAGTATATTATGCACGGACCGCTGTGGAATATTCATAAATCGCACCACGTACATACTGCCGGCCGACTGGAACTAAACGATGTATTTACACTCTTTTTCTCCAGCCTGGCAATGAGGCTTGCTGATTGCAGGCCTCCATTACCAAAACCCTTACTACACAGGTATTGGTTTAGGTATTTCGTTGTACGGCTGTGTATATTTTATATTGCACGATGTTTTTATACACCGTCGTGTACGGCTCTTTAGCCGGAGCCGAAGCTCTGTTTTAAATGCCCTGGCGGACGCTCACCGCGACCACCACAAGAGCCGGCAGCAGCGATGGCAGCACCTCTTTTGGCCTGCTGCTGATAGATTATAAATATTTCAATAAACACTTAAGAAAAGGGAGGAAAGTTTGAGTTCCTATTCCATAAAAGACCTGGAGCAACTATCGGGAATTAAAGCCCATACCCTTCGTATCTGGGAACAGCGCTATAATTTTATTATCCCCAAGCGAACCGATACCAACATCCGCTATTACGACGACAAGGACCTTAAGCTCATCCTGAACGTTTCTCTCTTACGCGAAAATGGCTATAAAATTTCCAAAATTGCCGATATGGACCAGGAGCAAATTGCGGGGGCCGTACTGGAAATCACGGAGAAGAATTTCAGCTTCAGCGACCAGATCCATTCCCTGGTACTGGCCATGATTGACCTGGACGAAGAGCGGTTTGAAAAAATTATGTCGACCAACATTTTGCAGACTGGCTTTGAGAACACCATGCTTAGCATTATTTTCCCTTTTCTTTCTAAAATTGGCGTCCTGTGGCAAACCGGCTCAATTACTCCTGCTCAGGAACATTTTATTTCCAACCTTATCCGGCAAAAGCTTATTGTAGCGATTGACGGCTGCTATGTGCCAAGCAAGGAAATAAATAATAAATACCTGCTTTTTTTACCCGAGGGAGAACTTCATGAGATCAGCCTGTTGTTTTGCCTATTACCTTATTAAAAGCCGGAAAAACAAAGTGGTATATCTTGGCCAGAATGTGCCCCTGCACGATTTGGTCAGCACTTACCAGTTATACAGCCTGACTACATTGTTAGCGTTTTTACCTCTGCTCCTTTACAGGACAAAGTGCAACAGTATATCAATTCCCTCGGGCAAAACATTTCCGCAGAGCCGATATTTCTTTCGGGCTACCAGGTTATTGGACAGGATCTGCATGCTCCCGAAAATGTACAGCTTTTTCCTTCGCCTGGAAATGTTTCTGGAGATTATCGAAGAAAATATAAAAAGGAAAATTATTACAGTTAAAAATTACAGTCCCTAAACAATGAAAATGGTTACATTGTTGAAACAAATTTCTTAACAATGTAACCTTTTTTATTTCCCCCCGTATAACATTTACCGGAACAACAGAGACAATACTTTTACCGGCAGATGTAGCAAGCAACATTTATTCCGGACCCTTCGTTACTGGTGCTTCAATGATAAATTCACTAGATATAGCATGACATTATTTTTTCAACTTTGTTGTGTTTAATTTTTAACTTCATATTAATAAGCAGGATTTGCTAAATCAGCGAAATATCTCTATATTTGTTTAACTTTTTTACTGGACCTATAAACAACTTTTTGCATGACAGCACTAGAATTCAGTTATTCATTGAACAAGATGTCCAAATCGTTAAAGCCATTTGCCCTTAAAGCTGACAAAAGATATGGAGGAGGCCAATGACTTATTGCAGGAGACCATCCTGAAAGCCTTTACGAATCGCGACAAATTTGCCGATGGTACCAACCTTAAAGGCCTGGTTGTACACCATAATGAAGAATACTTTTATTACCAATTATCAGCGAATGGTAAGAAGAAATACCTTCATTGACACCACCGATAATTTACATTACATTAACTCTACTGATAATATCACAGAAAACTTAGCATACTCCAGCTTTGCTCTGAAGGATATCAATGAAGCCATCATTAAACTTGGACGACGCCTATAAGACCCCATTTATGATGCACTTCCGAGGCTTTAAATACCATGAAATTGCCGACAAACTCAGCATTCCGATTGGAACTGTTAAAAACCGCATCCACATTGCCCGCAAAGAGTTAAAGAGTAAGCTAAAGAATTATGCTGTGAAGTAAACAGACATTTTTCTCGCTTTCATGAAAAAAAACGTACTTGTGATTGGCGCAGGTTTCGCCGGCATTTCGGCAGCAACCACCCTTGCCAGTCAGGGTTACCAGGTAACCGTACTGGAAAAAAATACAACCCCCGGCGGTCGCGCAAGCGCGTTTTCTGCCGAGGGTTTTACTTTTGATATGGGCCCCAGCTGGTACTGGATGCCCGATGTTTTTGAACAGTACTTCCGGCCTTCGGAAAATCAGTGGCTGATTACTACCAGCTACAACGCCTCGACCCCTCCTATACCGTTCATTTTGGCAAAGATGACGCTCTGGCTATACCTGCCGCTTTTCCTGAACTCATTCGCCTTTTCGAAAGTCTGGAGAAAGGCAGTGGCCCCGGGCTGGAAAAATTTATGGAGCAGGCAGCCTATAAATACCAGGTAGGCATGAACCAGCTGGTGTATAAACCAGGCCGTTCCTTAACAGAATTCACCAGCCCTTCCCTGCTGCGCGATGTTCTCCGTATGGATGTTTTTTCTTCTTTCCATAAACATGTACGCAGGTATTTCAGCAATCCAAAAATTCTCCAGCTTGTTGAGTTTCCCATTCTTGTTTTTAGGAGCCATTCCGGAAAATACGCCCGCCCTCTACAGCCTGATGAACTATGCCGATATGGTGTGGGCACCTGGTACCCCATGGGCGGTATGCACGAAATAGTAAAAGGCATGGTAAAACTTGCTGAAGAACAAGGGGTACAGTTTTTATACAACCAAAACGTGAGGCGGGTAAAAATAGAAGGAAAGAAGGCACAGCAGGTCGATACCGAAACCGATTCGTTTGCGGCCGATGTAGTGGTTGCCGGGGCCGACTATCATCATTTCGAACAGCAAATCCTCCCTCCTGCTTACCGCACCTATAGCGATAAATACTGGCAGAAGCGTACAATGGCCCCCTCCTCTCTGCTCTTTTACCTGGGGATAAATAAAAATCTGGAAGGTTTAACCCATCATAATCTCTTTTTCGACCGCGACTTTATGCCGCACGCAAAAGAAATATATGAACAACCACAGTGGCCTACCGATCCGCTCTTTTATGTTTCGGCTCCCTCCCAAACCGACCCTTCGGTAGCTCCGGAAGGATGCGAAAATCTCTTTCTGCTTATGCCTGTAGCGCCTGACCTGGAAGATACGGAAGAGATACGCGAAAAATATTATCATTTGCTGATGGACCGGCTCGAAGCCCTTACCGGACAAAAAATTCGCCCGCACGTGGTATACCGACGCAGCTATGCGCACAAAAATTTCGTAGAGGATTACAACGCCTTTAAAGGCAATGCCTATGGACTTGCAAACACCCTGAAACAAACCGCCCTACTCAAACCATCGCTTAAAAGTAAAAAGGTCGATAACCTTTATTTTACCGGGCAGCTTACAGTGCCCGGTCCGGGTGTACCCCCTTCGCTCATTTCGGGTCAGGTAGTTGCAGCTGAAATAATGAGGAAGAAATAAACAATTTTCTTCAACAATTGATATTACTTTCAAACATTTGCTTATGATGAAGCTGTTCAGTCAAACCACCTATGAATGCAGTAAGCTGATAACCCAACGCTACAGCACCTCATTTACCCTGGGCATAAAAACCCTGGATAAGCGGCTCCATATGCCTATTTATGCTATATATGGTTTTGTACGCTATGCTGATGAGATTGTCGACACCTTTCATGCACATGACAAAGCAAAGCTTCTCAAACGTTTCCGACAGGATACCCACCAGGCAATTGAAGAAAAAATAAGCTTAAACCCTGTTCTTCATTGTTTTCAGGAAGTGGCAAATGAGTATGGCATAGAAAAGGAGCTTATAGATGCTTTCCTGAAAAGCATGGAAATGGATTTACATTTTCAAGCCTATAATAAACAACGCTACCACGAATACATTTATGGCTCGGCCGAGGTAGTGGGGCTTATGTGCCTTCGGGTGTTTTGCGAAGGAGACCGCGACATGTACGAGCAGCTTAAAGCTCCCGCCAGAAGTCTGGGTTCTGCCTTTCAAAAAGTAAACTTCCTGCGCGATATTAAAAGTGATTACACCGACAGAGGAAGAATTTATTTTCCCGGCGTAGACTTCAATGACTTTGGCAAAACGGCCAAGGAACAAATTGAAGAAGATATTGAAAAAGATTTTAAACTGGCACTGTCGGGTATTTTAAACCTGCCCAAAGGAGCACGTATGGGCGTTTATCTTGCCTATGTATATTACCTCAAGCTGTTTCATAAAATTCGGAACTGCCCGGCGTCTCAAATCATGACAGAGCGAATCCGAATTGCCGACCAGAAAAAATTCAGTCTGCTTATTCAAACCATGTTTCGTTTCCGTTTTAATTATTTATGATTTTCGGGACCTTTTTTCCTTTATCTTTGTTAAATATTTGGAACTAAAGTTTACACAATATATTTAAGCCCTCATGTTAAACCTCCAGGTAGCCATCGACCCGAACTCCGGTTTTTGCTTTGGGGTTGTCTACGCCATAGAAATGGCTGAAGACATCCTCGACGAGCAGGGCTATCTTTATTGCCTGGGCGATATTGTGCATAATGATGAAGAAGTAAGGCGGCTGGAGAAAAAAGGCCTGAGGATAATTTCGCACGAAGACCTGCCAGGGCTTTATGGCGAAAAAGTGTTAATACGTGCCCATGGCGAACCGCCATCGACTTACCAGATTGGCCTTCAAAATAACCTTGAGCTGATTGATGCCTCCTGCCCGGTTGTATTAAAGCTGCAGAACCGCATTAAAAACTCTTTCGATAAAAAAGAAGAAATTTACATCTACGGCAAGCATGGCCATGCCGAAGTGGTAGGGCTCCTGGGCCAAACGAACAACAAAGCCGTGGTTTTCCAGGACCTCAACGAACTGGACATGACCAAACTCCCCCGCGACCTCACCCTTTACAGCCAGACCACGAAAAGCACTGACCAGTTTTATAAAATTAAAAAAAATTTGGAAGATGCTGGTATCCAGGTAAATGCAAACGACACTATTTGCCGGCAGGTAAGCAACCGCGACAAGGAGCTCCGCGAATTTGCCGGGAAGTACAATAAGATTATCTTTGTTTCGGGCACAAAATCGTCGAACGGCAAAGTGCTCTTTGGCGTATGTAGAGATAAAAACCCGCAAACTTATTTTGTATCGCAGCCTGATGAGATAGACCCCAGCTGGTTTGAGGAGGGAGAGACTATTGGAATTTGCGGCGCAACCTCTACCCCTATGTGGCTCATGAAAACAGTGAAAGAAAAACTGCTGAATTTTTAAGAGCCCCTGAGCCACCAACCTGGAGTATAAGCCCAGGCGACTATTCTTCAAACCCAGCCTATATATTAAAAGAATAATAATAGTTGCGCATGGAGCACCAGCATACTTCTAAATATACGGCGCTTATGCCCCCTCGTGGCATTTCTGTTGCTTTGGTTATTATTGCTGCCTGGCTCTCCCTTTTGCTCTTTTTGCTGGGTACTTTTACTATTAACTGGTACTCCCCCACTACTTACCTGCTTGTGCTGCTCCAGACGCACCTGTACACCGGCCTTTTTATTACAGCACACGATGCCATGCACGGGGCCGTAAGTTCAAACCGAAAACTTAATAAGCGTATTGGCCAGTTTGCTGCCCTGCTCTTTGCTTTCAACTCCTACAATAAGCTGCTCCCGAAACACCATGAGCACCACCGTTTTGTGGCCACTGACCAAGATCCGGATTACCACAAAAGCCAGACCTTCTTTATCTGGTACTTTAGCTTTTTAAAGCAGTATGTCGTTTGGTGGCAAATTGTAGCCATGGCTGTTACTTACAACCTCCTGAAGCTGCTCTTCCCGCAGGAAAATGTTATCCTGTTCTGGATCGTACCCAGCCTCCTGGCCACGCTGCAACTCTTTTATTTCGGAACATACCTGCCGCACCGTGGCGAGCATAAGCAGCATAACCGCCATAAATCGGGCAGTCAGCCTAAAAATCATTTCATGGCCTTTTTAAGCTGCTATTTCTTTGGCTATCACTGGGAACACCATAACTATCCGGCCACTCCCTGGTGGCAGCTCTGGAAAAAGAAAAAATAAGCGCTTTCCCATAGAAAATATTCAACGCCGCTGCTATTTCCCTGCTTATTTTTTCATAATTTTGTTTAATATTCATTATCATATTATGAACAAAAATTTTTTAATCCTCCTGCTCATTTTCTTACCCTTTATTAGCTGGAGCCAGTCAGGGGTTATTCGGGGCAAAGTATTTAACAAAGCCACCAACGAAGGCATTCCGCTGGCAAATGTGTTGCTGGAAGGAACGACCACCGGCACCAGCACAAACTTAGAAGGAAGCTATGAGCTAAGCGGCCTTAAACCCGGCCTCTATAACCTGGAAGTAAGCTACCTGGGCTTTAAAAAAGAAGTTACTTACGAAGTTCAGGTAACCAATGCGCGCCCTGCCATTGTTAACTTTGCCCTTACAGAAGAAAGTACCAGTCTGCAGGAAATTGAAGTTACCGCTTCTCCATTCAGCAAAACAGAAGAAAGCCCGGTTTCGCTCCGCAGCATTGGCCCAAATGAAATCCGGCGCAGCCCGGGAGGCAATCGCGATATCAGCAAAGTTATACGCACCTTACCTGGCGCAGCCACTGTTCCCAGTTTTAGAAACGATGTAATTATTCGCGGCGGCGCCCCGAATGAAAACTCATTTTACCTCGACGGCATCGAAGTACCAACCATCAACCACTTTCAAACACAGGGCAGCAGCGGCGGCCCTGTGGGCCTTATTAATGTCGATTTTATTGAAGATGTAGATTTCTATTCCGGTGCTTTTCCTGCCAACCGGGGCGGCGCACTCTCCTCTGTTTTCGAATTTAAACAGAAAACCGGCCGAACCGATAAACTAACTTTTAATGGCATTGTAAGCGCAACAGATATTGGCGCCACCCTCGAAGGACCTGTAAATAGCGAGTCGAGCTTTATTTTTTCAATTCGCCGCTCTTACCTGCAATTTCTTTTTAAGGCCCTCCAACTTCCCTTCTTACCTGTTTATAACGACTACCAGTTTAAATACACCTACAACTTAGGGGAGAAGCAAAAGCTCAGCATTATCAGCCTGGGAGCCATCGACGATTTTGCCCTTAACCTGGATGCCAACGAAACAGAAGAGCAGCGGTACATCCTGAACTACCTGCCGGTATCGGAGCAGTGGAATTATACCATAGGCGCTAAGTACGAATATTTTCGCGACAACGGCTTCTATACCTTCGTAATAAGCCGCAATATGCTCGACAACCAGTCAAGAAAATGGGCTGGCAACGATGAAAGCAGGCCCGAAAACCTGCTCCTGAAATACCAGTCGCGCGAAATAGAAAATAAGCTGCGCCTCGAAGACTACCGCTTTTTTACGGGAGACTATACCTTTACTTATGGCCTGCAATACGAATTTGCCAAATATAGTGTCGACAACTACTTTAAAACCGTGGCGGGCAATCAGGCGGTTACCAGGGATTTTCAGTCGAACCTGAACCTCAACAAGTGGGGAGCATTTGGACAACTTAGCCGAAGCCTCTTTAATAATCTACTGATACTCTCTGCAGGGGTACGGGCAGATGCCACCGACTATTCAGCAGAAACCAATAAGCTTTGGGAGCAGCTTTCTCCCCGTTTTTCGGCCGCCTGGAATTTCCTGCCTGACTGGAGCCTGAACATGAATGTTGGGCGCTATTACCAGCTTCCGTCCTACGTATTGCTTGGCTACCGCCAGAATGAAGCCGCGGCGCTTATTAATAAAGAAAATGGAATAGGCTATATCCGGAGCGACCATGCCGTGGCTGGCATTGAGTACCGGCCAGGCAAAAATGCCAAAATTACCGTTGAAAGCTTTTACAAATGGTACGATAACTACCCATTTCTCTTAAACGATTCTGTTTCGCTTGCTAATTTGGGAGCCGACTTCGGCGTTATTGGAAACAGCCCTGCAGCACCTATTTCGCAGGGGCGCGCCTATGGCCTGGAGCTGCTGGCCCAGCAAAAACTGGCGGGAACAGTTTACGGCACCCTGGCGTATACCCTGGTGCGCAGTGAGTTCAGCGGGCCTGAGGGTAAGCTGCGGCCATCTTCCTGGGACTTCCGACACATTGTTAGTCTGACAGGTGGCAAGCGGCTGCCACGCAATTGGGAGCTCGGCGCCCGCTTTCTTTTTAGTGGTGGTGCACCTTATACTCCTTATAACCTGGAAACAACCGTACTGGCCGAAAACTGGGACCGGACCGGCCAGGGCATTCCTGACTACCAGCGTCTTAATACGGAAAGGCTGTCTCCCTTCCACCAGCTCGATTTCCGAATTGATAAAAAGTACTTTTTCCCCAGCTGGAGCCTCAACGTGTACCTCGATGTACAGAATGCCTATGGGTATGCCGTACAGTTTCAGCCAAACATAGATGTAGTACGCGACGCCAGCGGACAGCCGGTACGCAATCCCGAACAGCCCAACAGCTACCTCTACAAAGAGCTCGAAAACAGCAGTGGCACCACCATCCCCAGCATTGGCATTGTAGTAGAGCTTTAGAATTTGAAAATGAAGAAATTTGAAAACTTGAAAATTAGCTTAAAGTAATAAGCCTTTTCCATTTCCTAATTGTTACATTTTCAAATTATCCTATGGCTCAGGCAAAAAACATTAGCGCAGGATTACTGATGTACCGCCGGTTTCAGGAGGATTGGCAGTTTTTCCTGGTACACCCGGGCGGCCCCTATTTCGAAAAGAAAGATGCCGGCTGGTGGATGATTCCCAAGGGTCTTGCCGAAGCAGGAGAAGAACTGCTGGAAACGGCTATCAGGGAATTCAGAGAAGAAACAGGCCTCACACCCGAAGGACCTTACCTGCCGCTGGGCAGCATAAAGCAAAAAGGCGGTAAATGGGTACATGCCTGGGCTTTTGAAGGAGCGTGGCAGAAAGAAGAAGGTATTCGCTGCAATACGTTTAAGGTAGAATGGCCCTACAAATCGGGCCGCTGGCAGGATTACCCGGAGGTATGACAAAGCCGGCTGGTTTAATTATGAGGCCGCCTGCAAATACATTAATGCCGCACAAATCCCGCTGCTCGATAAGCTGTTGGAAAGACTGGAGACGTGAGAAAAAATCGCAAAACATGACGCCCACCACTAACCACTAACCACTAACCACTAACCACTAACCACTAACCACTAACCACTAACCAGGAACGTTTCGCCAAAAATAAAAGTTAAGGGGGTATGGCTAATATAACGCAAAAGCAGCTTAAAAAGCATTTGCAGGAGCTTTCTGAGGAAGAGCTTCGCGAGGAAATCCTTCGGCTTGTATACCACCATTCCACTGGTAAAAGAATATTTCCAGCTGGAGCTGGGGCAGGATTCGGCCCAACTGGTGAATAGCTATAAACAAAAAATTCGCCGTTATTACTTCCCGAAGGGCCGTACCATTAAAAAGCCCAAAGCAGCTAAAATGCGTGCGCTCATCCGGGACTTTCAGCGTATCTCGCCATTCCCTTACGATGTTGCCGACTTACTGTTGTACCAGGTTGCGTGCATGGTAGAGTTCTCCACCAGCAATGGCTTTGTTAGCAGTAGCTTTCAGCAAAGCATTGTTAGCCGATACAAAGAGGCGCTGCTGTTAATAAAGAAGGAAAGGCTGCTCCAGGATTTTATGCAGCCCTGCCAGACGACTCTAAAGAATACGCGCTTTATGCATTGGGATACCTACGAACAGCTGCTGCAGCTGTATATCGATACCTTTAACCGGCAAAGAAGTGCAAGCGCATAAAAAAAGCCAGGTTGACCAACCTGGCTTCCATGATTTCTTTCTGAAATAAG
>CAWIFH010000008.1:0-145278 GCA_963835365.1 uncultured Cytophagales bacterium | reverse complement strand
CAGCACTTCCGGGTGAGGAACTCCCAGCGCCTCAATAACATCTTTTACAGCAGAATTTCCCTGGAAACCATAGTTTATCCATTTGTTCTTTTTCGCCGGAGGGAGAAAATCATTTAAGGAACCATAAAAATGAAAAGAGGCTGTTACTTCCATGCCAGACCAACAAAATTTCAACAAGGGAAATTTCTCTTTCTTCCGGAAATTGAATATCTGCCAAGTTAACGAACGTTGCTGTTCTTTAGCTGGCAATTAAACAAGGCAGCCCGCAGCCATTCCCATAGTAACCTCACCCGGTATCCGACTTACTTCCTTACATGTATTCCAAGGAAAAGTATGTTGCAAGCTAAACACTAAAAACCTGGTCTTGGGCCCAGCTGCTCCTCTTCCCGAATAACAGGTTCAGGGGCAAAATTAGCGGCTGGCACATATTCCTCACAACATTTAAGAGCAGGTAGTTTATCACTACCAGCAGCTAAAAAGGCTTTATCATTGATGCCTGTGAGCCTTTGTTGGTGCCGCAATGGATTTGTTTTTCACCAACAACCAATTCAAGGCTCTTTATATTAGGTACCTGGTCCTATTCACCAGCTGGAATCTGGCGCGCGTTTAGCGAAGCGTAACGCCTGACTTTGGTGAGCCATCCTAGAATTAAACCTGGCCTTGTGCTTATTAACCAAGGTAAATTATAAAGAACCCAATTTAAAAATATCCAGCAGTATGGGCGGGTAGTATTTGAAAACAAAAAAGGCCTGATTGCCAGGCCTTTTTGTCTTATTGTTCGTTCTTCTTATCTGTAACTTCTTTTCTTATGTCCTGCGCTTTGTTCTTTGCTTCCTGCATTGCTTTACGAAGACGTGTTCCGGCAGCTTTGTTTCCTTTGTTATAAAAAGCTTCCGCATCTGATCTTGCTTCTGTAACCAGTTTCTCTAGTTCTTCAAATAATGTCATAATTAATGCTTTTTTAAGTTGATAGATAGCTAAACATACATATTCCCAAAGAAATAAACAAAGTCTGAGGCCATTTCAGGCAAAAAATACGCTTTCTTTCATCCGTAACACCAGTTTTTCTTCTTCAACTCGCCTTTTTAGGCCTCAAGAAGCGTTCGAATACAGCATTTCTATCCCTTTATCGGGCCTCCGGCTGGCATGAATAGTTCTAAAGGAAAGAGAATTTTCTCCATTCCCCCAAGGTTAAAATCCACTACTGTTCACCCGCAGACAATCCTACACTGTTACTTATTATAGGCTTACCGGTAGCCTCTGCTGTATTTATAAATCTATTCATATAATGGATATATATACATTAATTAAAACCTTCCTGTTTTTTAGTCGTACAACTAGCAAAGAAAAACAAGTTTTGATTTTTCAATATTTAGAGAATTATCTTAATCTATAGAAAAATCGTGCCTTTATCAGGTCCACTTATATTGAACCAAAATTAAACGATTCTCCAAAAATGGATTTATCAGGTATGAACAAAGTGGGCTGTATATTATTAGTTGATGACGACCCGGTGGCTCTTTTCTTATATGGAGTTTTACTGGAAGAAATGGGAGTAGCAAACGAAGTACAGGCAGTAGATAATGTAACGGCAGCCGTTTCATTTATCCGCAACCGCTGCCATTCGGAGCGGGAAGACTCAAAAAGCAGCTTATTAGTTTTCCTGGATGTTAACATGCCCGATAAAGATGGCTTTGATTTTTTAGAAGAGATAAAGCATGAGGAAGAGCTTACAATCGAAAATGCGGACATTTTTATCCTGTCAAGTTCCACCCATTTAAAAGATAAAATAAAAGCCGCTGCCTACAACATTAAAGGTTATATTGAAAAGCCGCTTACCAAAGAAAAAGTAAATAAAGCGCTGCTCGAAGTAGAACAGGTATAAGCTGTATTGCTTCGACCCTTTAAACCCCAGAAATCCCCCTCTTTTGTAAAATCCTTCCTTTTCACCCCCCGGGAGATGATGAAAATAGTTTCCCACAGAAAATAAAAAGAGAAACTAAGTAGTAGGGCACATTTAATTTGAAGAAAAAAAGCCGATTTTGTCATCCTGAGGAACGCGGACGCCGCGCGGAAGGATCTTTCCAATAAAATGGCTTTTAAGGAGCTTCATACTGCGAAAGATGCCGCAGCGGTTAGGCACCCCCGGCGTACCGTTTCCTTTTTCAGCATGACAAGGCTGGCTGTTAAGGTTAAATGAAATAGGTCCACTTACTTACCTAATGCTATTTCATATAACAGCTACCCCTTTTTAGCTGCTAAAGTAAATTCTCTTAAGCCAACTTTTCTCAATACTAAAGAGGACTTATAGTTACATCATTTTCTGCATTTCACGGCCGTTTTTAAGTTTTTCCTGTAAGGTTTTAAAAGGAGTTTTTCAGGAATCCCCCCGCTAACTGGAATAGTTATTTTCCTTCTGCTTTTCAAGCAAAAAAGATATGGAAAATAAATGAATAATTAGCTAACGGTCAGCGCATCTGTTAATGTAGAAAACTATCAGCCAGCCATTTACAGCATTCAAAAAATTAAAAGGTTTAATCTAGTCCTTTTAATTTTTTGAATGTACCAAAAGACTTTCGTTCAAATTAAAATTTACCCCTTATTCCTGTAGGTTTGCACGAAGCCCGGCACATTTCAATGCCGGGGAAAGTTGTTAGCTAGCTATGAGAATCTTATTTACCTTCGCTTTCCTGTTTTTATGTATTGCCGGATATGCGCAGCAGCTTAATCCACAATGGAAAGAAAAACTGGAAAGAGATTTAACTGAATTTCAGGCCTGTGACCAACAGTTGGTAAATGGGATTAATACCTGCAACCCCTTTATTGGAAAATCCCTCACCACGGTTTACAAGGTAAATGATTTCTATTCTGCCGAGCTGGGTAGGTTTATGCTGGTAAGCGAAATTGTCGACTACCTGAAGGACAATAAGCAGTGGAAGCTATTGGGCCATGGATACGAGCAAGAGGTGCTGAAGGAAGCCCAGTCATTTGCCAACAGTAACAAAGCAGTAGTGGCGGTTTACTTGAATGAAGAAAATATTGGGCTGCTATCTTTGATTCTTCCCGGCGAAATGAAAACCTCTGGTACCTGGAGCTGCAAAGTGCCCAACTCTGCCGCTTTCATTATAGGGTCGCCGGAGAAATCATATATTGAAAAAGGACTCTCCTACTCCTTCGATCGGAAAATACTCAAAAGTGTTTTACTTTATGGAAGAAGTTATTAACCATTGGGCGCGTCTGCTTTCTGGCATCAAAATCATTGCATGGGCAGTTTAAATTCTGCTGTTTTACCTCCACAACAAAAGCTCAGCCCTACATTTTTTTATTAAGACTTATAGGAGAGCGACAACAACTTTTAATGTTTATTTATTTCTGCTTTATTGTTAATTTACTGCTCAAATTATTTTTTTCTTTTCCAGGCAGCCTGAACTTATTCCACAGTTTTACTGATGAGAAATTCCACAGATTGGTGCGTTTTCCCACACCTGCAAAATAAGCCTCCCTACCCGATGAAAATTATAAATCACTGAAAAACAGCTTTTTAAGCTTTTTCCATATTTTTGGCATGCTCTTTTCTTTACCGTCATCAGTAATTGAAAATTAATTGTAAAAATAAATTTTTGAGACTTTAGAATTTTTAAGACGATGAAGAAGACTTTCATGACATTTGTAGCAATAGGATTTGGGTTTTCAGTTGCATTCGCTCAATCCGCTCCTGTTGAAAATAACCCATCAATTTTGCAATCGGAACAAGCTACTGTTGCTCAGCAGGAAGAAAATGGCCGCAAGGAAGTAGAAATGGAGACATTGCCTGAAGAGGTGAAGCAATCTTTTGCCAATGGTCAATATAAGGAATGGCAGGTACTGGCTATTTATGAAACCAAATCAGAGTCAGCAGAAGGGCTGATTTACGAATTTGAACTTGCCCAGCCAGGAAATACGGCAGAAGCGACAAGCTCAGCTAACAACGAACTTGCCGGCATTGACAAAGAGCAGGTAAGTGTACGCCAGCCTGACCTGATTCTTCAGCTCGACCAGAAGGGTTTTATTCTGGAAGAAAAAGAGCCTGAAGAAATGAATAAAATTATTAAAGAAGAGCAGGAAGACTAACATCCGCTATTCGTTGGGACACCTTGTGTCCGATGGATAAAAGAGCAGGGAAAAAATTGATTTCCCTGCTCTTTTTTTCTATTACCAGTAAGCGGCCACTAGGCCTGGTTTTCGGAAATCTCTCGTTCAAGGAGGGAAATTTCATTGGAACAGGTGTTTTTTATTGCCAGTTTGCCTTTTCGAAAACCATGCAAAACCAAGCGTTAATCGAGAATCCTAAACCCAACAATACAGACATCCGCTGTTCATTTTTTTCTTTTTCAAATTCACCTTCCCTTTTTTCCTTTATGGTGTAATAGAATTAAAATTACAGGTCACAACCATTCGGTCTAACCACAAGAGAAATGGCGGTCCGGGATGGGCAGCTTTATTCTGATTAAAAAAAACAGCTAAAAAAACATATTAATCGCTTTTAGCGCCTTTTTTCAGTTTGCACTTAGCTGCTAATTACAATTAAGAAAAAAAATAGCGACACAGCCATAAAAGCCTGCTCTCTCTCTGGTTCAGGCTCAAAACCAACTTTTCACTTTCTTTAGCAGTTTAGCCCCCAGGCCTTCTCCTTCTCCGCCTTCTTCATTTCCAATGGTGTACCCTACCGCATGCAACAAGGGAACATGATCAGCTATGGATTTTATAAAACTAAACAGAGGTAAAAACACTATCATGCCAATAATACCCCAAACCGCTGCTCCTACCGTAACCGATAAAATGGTAAATAAAGGATTTACTTGTACTCTTTTCCCTACCAGGTAAGGCTCAATAAGATAGCTTTCAATAAACTGTGCGATTGCATAGGTGCCCATTACAATCCAGATGGCATTTAGCTGACCTGTGGTGATGTAAGCAACTCCAACAGCAATAATACTGCCCAAAACAGTTCCTACATATGGAATCAGGGACAAAACTGCAGCCAAAAATGCCGTGGTAAAAGGACTTTTCATTCCGGAAGTAAAAAAGCCAATAGAATAAACAATGGTAAGTAAGATGACGAGAATAAGGTTGCCAAAGAGGTACTGCCGGGCCTGCACCACAATTTGGGATAAAACCTGTTTTGCATTCTCCACCTGCTCATCAGGAACAAACTTTAAAACGGACTTTTTAAACTTTTTACGGTACAGCAGCATAAAGAAAATGTAAACAGTAACAACTAAAACAGTCGTTAAAGAACTAAAAATTTGGGATATGGCGGATGTTAGCCAGCTTTTAGGCGAAAAACCCTGACCGCCTCCGCTACTCCCCTGCATTCCCTGCTGCTCATCCTGTTCTTTTTGGGTGCCTTCCCTATCCTGGCCGGTTTGCTTTTCAGTCAACCCCCTGTTTTCTTTACTGCCTGAGGCCGGCTGCTGAATAGTTGTATCCTTTCCCTGCCGGGAAGCGCCTTTTGTGAATGGATTTTCAAGGGAGAATCCACTGTTCTTCTCAACAAAAGATTCTACTTTGTTAAATTGTGTGCTTAAACGGCCTTCAATAGAAGACCAGTTTTGGGTAAGCCTTTGTATTTCCATTCCAATAGCCCAAAGGGTGGCCAAAATAAAAAGCATAAAAATCAAATCAGAAAAGAAAGCGGCCAAACCTTTGTTAAATCCTTTTTTTTCAAGAAAGTTGGCCACAGGCACCAGCATCATAGACAGAATTACTGCCAGAAAAATGGGCGCTAACACCCCTTTGGCAAGGGCCAGTCCATGGAAAAAGTAATAAAATATCCCGATAAGGAGAAACAGGATAAGTAAAAACCTTACAAGTTTGTTACGCATAGTAAACCCTGGAAGAAGTTAAAAAATTTTCTCTGACAGGGCTCGTTCAAAAATCTTTTAAGAAAATAAAAACAAATGCTTCCCCCTGCCATCTTTTATTACAAAAAGTGGGCAGCATTGTTTATTCATCCAGCAAACACTCCTTCTTCATTCCTCCGCTTCAAAGTCTTCTTTCCTACACCTTTAAACAAAAAGCGATTGAACCACCGTAATATTTTGGCACTCCCGGCTTTCTTGTATTTCGTTTGCTCTGCTTAACCATTAATTAAAGCCGAAAATCAGCGGGAAGAGGAAAACAACCACGATAGTCCAGATAAGGTAAACTGGCAGGTATAAGGCAATGGACCTTCCTACTTTAGTAATGGCGGCTTTCCCGCTACCGGCTTTAATGAGCAATACGGTTACGATAAGCAGGTGAATCAACATTAAAAGATTGCCTCCAAGCACAGCCACTCTGTTGGGTGTAATTCCCCATTCCGATATCCTGAATGATATAGCTGACAGCGCAATGCCATTTACCACAATGGTTACTATTGATAAAAGAAGAAGTACCCAAACACCTGGACCAGACTTTTCTTTTTCAGCACTTTCGGCCACGGAGAAGAATATTAAGGCCATCACTCCAATCAGTAACAGGTTAAACAAAAGCAGGAACTCCCGGTCGTTATAAGGGTCTTTACCTGTAAAAATAATAGCGCCCAAATAAATAAGCAGCATTACCAATACCAGCGGACTGAATATTTTAGCAATGATTGGAGATACTTTATTTACCAGCTGCGGATTGGTTTGGTTCAGATAAGTAGCAACTATAGGTACTGCCGGTAAGCCGAAAGCAACTATAAATTCAAAGTAAAATTTTTCAATTTGAAAGCCAATCAGGGAAAAAAGTCCGATGGTGATGCCGGTCATCAGTCCTCCGGCAATCACTAAAAGTGCAGACATAACGGCCAGGTCGCCGTTAAAGCGCAAGAACTCCAGCCGTTTTTTATAATGACTCAGCTCATCGCCTGCATATGATATTCCAAACAGCCCCCATAGCAACAATGGCAAATGGATACATGCCAGCAAAAGGGTATCGCTTTCAGTGGTATTTGGCAGGGCATTGATATATATCAGGCTAACCACTGTTACCCCACTGAGGAGGGCTAGTTTATTAACAGGCAATTTATTTTTCCAGGCCAAGTATGCCGCTAAAAACGGAAATACGATAAAGCCTACATTTCGGGGATAAAAGAAGTCTTCGCTAATTGGAAAAATGGCTGGCAATTTTGCCATTAAACCCGCAATTAAAGAGGCCACTACCACGAAAAGGAATTCACTTCTGGATCCCCAGGAAATATCATCCGATTCATAATTCAACCTTTCGTACCAGAAGTCAGCAAGAACATTGCCGTTAAGTTGCGGGTAGATGCCACTGAATTCCTGTTTAAAGTTTGCCTTATTTGCCCGGTACAACCTCTCCAATTGGCCGGGGTTGTGTATGTTAGAAAGTATTTGGTCGCGCATAAATTTAAATTTTAATGTCCAATAATAAAGCCTGGAATAATTTGATTGGGTTTCTTAATCCTGTTGCCCAGTTCCATGAAGAGCAGCAAGCAGGCTAAGCCAAAGAGTTACACAATATATTAGAAGGCTGAAGATCTTAGCCAACACCTTTTTCCAACCACCCTGGTACCGCAGGCGATCCATCAGGTAAAAGAGAATACCTCCGGAAAAACCTCCTACAGACACTGTGATTATGGGCAAAAATATCCAGGGATCGTATTCTAAGGCCTTTACCCCTGCCAGAAAAATAAAAAGCAATACGAGCAGGAGTACGATGGCCGCTCCTTGTATGGCACGTTTTACTACAGAGGTAGGGTGCCAGTGGTGCTTAAGTTCATGAAGACCCGTCATGGTTATTCCAATTTATAAAATCTATACAATACCTAACTCATTGCTAAATAACTTTGCACTACAAAGTAAAAATACCTGAAAAATTTTAGCCACCCTGGCGATTACTTAAAATGAGTTGTTCCAGCGCTTCCAGATGGCTCTTAAAAGCTTCCTTACCCGCTTTGGTAGCAAAGTAAGAAGTCTTGGATTTACGCCGGACAAATTGCTTTTCCACCCGAAGGTAGCTGGCTTCTTCCAGCGCCCGCAAATGGCTGGCCAGGTTGCCATCTGTGAGCAGCAGGGTTTCTTTTAGCATATTAAAATCTACTCTTTCTTCCACCATAAGCACCGACATTATGCCCAGCCGCGCCCTGCTCTCAAAAGCTTTGTTAATATGTTCAAGAAATGTTTTCAAAGACCGCTTATCGTTCGTATTTAAAGTAGAGCATTGCGCCATAAACGATGTGTAAAACACCAAAGCCAATGGTCCACGACAGCAGCCCATAGCCAGTAAAGAAGCCCGACATTAATCCCAGCAACAGTTCACAAATTCCCAGGTATCGGATATCGCTGAATGTATATTTACTGCAATTAATCAGTGCCAGTCCATAGAAAACAAGCATTGCCGGAGCCACTAAAAATACACTGTCGTGGTAAAGGAGCACAGTACAAAAAATCCCCCCTGCTGTCAAAGGAAGGCTCAGGTTTGCCAGCAGCCGCTGGCTTTTACGGTCCCAAACAGGTTGCCTGTTGCTGCCAGCCCTGCGAATGGTAAAAAAAGAGGCCAGACCAAGTGCTACTACCAGCACAACAAGCGCTACTATTAGCAAAAAGAGGACCGCTTCCTGCTTAAGCAAAATTTCGTACTTTCCGCGGTAGGCAATCTGGTGTTCGCCAAAGTACCATTGTACAACGGCTGCCCCGGCCAGGGCGGTTAAGCCTGCTGAAATACCTGAAAGTCCGCTAAGAGAAATAAAGCGCGAGGAACGGTCCATGATGTTCCGTATCTCGTGCAGGGCGGCTAAAGGATCTTGCTGTTGGCTCATGATAAAGTACTTTGTATTTCAAAGTTAAAAATACTATACGTAATATCAATAAATGAGGATGAAATAATTTATTAAATATTTTCCCGAGCAAAAGATTGGAACAGCTCCAGGTGAAAAAACACCTGGTGGTTCGTATTTTTATTTCGTACCAGGTACATTTTCCTTTTTGCCTGTTTACCAAATTGAAGATAAATAATTGGTCCTAGATCCATTAAAGTATCCCGTCTTTGCGAGGAGGCGACCGTCGCACTACGCAAAAGCTTCGTTTGAATCGATATAAACTTATTATGTTTTATTACTTATAAGCCGGCATACTACCAGACATTTTTTCCTAAGAAGCGTCAGGTGCTTCTTTAGGAATAGCCCGAGCGTTAAGCCGCGCCACGTAGGTTCGGGCTTATATTAGGAGGCTTCCAGCCTGTGATTATCCTTAGGCCAGAGGCCTGAAAATACCAGCACGAGTCTACACGACCCGGCGGCACGTTCGCGCAATCCCTGTAATTGGAAATGTCCAGTAGTATGATAAGCCGGATAATAATAAAATTTTATAATGTGTTTTTCGCAAATACTGGCATTTTAAATCATTTTTTCCTTAATTACATCTGGTTCATTCTCTGCAACATAGTTTGCCTTAATAGGCAGAGGACACATTTTAGAAAACCTGCAATAACGATTTATTCGGCATCGGGAGATAAAATTTTTATGCTAAAAAACATCTACCTTAATTTTTCAATTTAATAAGCAGCCTTTTTTTTGCCTTGTCTGCGCAATCGATTGCACTCAGGCTGAATTTATTCATTTTAATCTATACCTATGAAACTAAACTTTTACTTATCCTATTTATCGCTGGCCCTTTTACTGCTATGCTCCTACTTAGTACCCGGGCAGGCTTCCAGCCTAAACAGCTCTAGTATTCCGGTGGCAACAACCAACGCAGCAGCAGACGCGGAGCCGGGCAAAACCTATATTTACAGCTTTGCAGACGGTTCGGAACTCCCGCAAACCAGCTATAACACCTTACGGTATCCCGTTTATACTACGAAAGATGGCATAATGACCATCAATAGTAATACTGCGGATGAATCCTTACAGTTTGGCTACCACGACTCCTCGCATGGCGGAGTTTTTTTTCCCGGAAATTCTTTCGATATAGCAGTAGCGGGAAATGCCACCATCACCTTTCTGGTAGATACGTATGGAAATGCGACAGATGCGGTTTTTGAATTTACCGATGCTGAGGGGAATGTACTGGGCACCTCGGCTGCTTCTAATATAGGCGAGGCCGATGGATTCCCGAGCAACTTTAGCTATGAAGGGCCGGAGGGTGTGATTACGGCTACTTTGAAAAGTGCCGGTTTTCCTACAGCGGAAATTTACCTGCATGGGGCAAGTATCGCCAACGAGGCTGCAGTCGAGGAATCAAACGGCTTAACCGATGTCTGGGATTTTGGTGCAGAACAGCTGGATGAAACCCTTTACAATAATAAGCTAAATGAAGAAATCATCAACTCCTGGTACGATGAATCTATTGCCGTAGGCAGTTCGGGAAATGTGTTGCCTAGCTTTAGCGCTGGTGTTTTGAGCTGGGTGGGCGGCGGAAACGACCGGCTGCGAACATCCAATACCAATCTTACCCGCTATGATGAAAACATCAGCAGCGCCGGAGAACATACAGGGCGTATTTATGTAAACTCTGCGGGCGCAACCGGGCGTTACCTGAGCTTAACTTTGAGCGAAGATGATGAAGTAAGTATTGCGGCAAAAACAGATGCCGGAGGGACCATCCACTTTGAATATGTAGCGGATCCGGCTGCCCAGACAGATGTGGTAGAAATTGGCAGCGACCTTAGCGAGCTGCATTTTGTGGCTAAGCAAGCAGGAACTTACCGCATTTACGACACCCAGGGCAAACCAAGCTATTACCGCATTTACAGAAAAAACGCAGATTACGCCGAAATATCAGGCGCTGTGGACATTTCCCAGGCAGCAGATATCCCGTCAGACTATGAAATTGTCTTTACCAATGAGGCAGGTAAATCATGGATGATACCCGTAACGAATGGTGCTTACACTGCCAGTCTGCCTGCGGGCTATTCTTATGAATTAAGCCTGGCAAACGCCGAAGCTTATATTATCAGCAACGGAACCTCTTTAGAAGTTACAGAAGCAGCTATCCATAATATAGTGATTGAAAAAGTAGCCCTTTATACGGCAAGCGGCAGTATTGCTGGCATCGACCAGGACCTTGCAGACCTAAACCTTTTATTTACGCCAGATCCGGCAGCAAATAAATCGTATATGCCTGCTCCGGAAATTGATGTTACCAACTCTACCTACACCGTTCAGTTAGAACCGGGTGTTGAGTATACCATTTCAGCCGAAGGTTTCAATGACTACTATATTCCTGACAATACCCTTACCTTGGGCAATGCAGATGAAACTGCTGATATCACTTTTGCGCGTAAGCCAGTGTATAAGGTAACCATAGAAGCGGCGGACCTTACTGCTGAGCAACTGGCCAGCCTGGCTCTAAGCTTTACCAATATGGCCGATGGGTATGAATATTCTTTTGCCTCCGTTGAGGATATTGCCCTGCGGGATGGCACCTATACTGTTGCGTACGATGGGCTGGATGAGTACCCGCTGGAAATGGATTTAACTTCCAACCTGACCGTTGCCGGTGCCGATGTAAGCAAAACACTTTCCTTCAGCCCGGTGGAGCACTGGTCGTTTGATGATAAAGTAATTACCAACAACACACAGGCTTACAAAGGATTGCTCTTTTCAGGGAATATTGCCAACGAGGCAGACAAAGGACACCTAACCGCAAAAGCCGGTGCCACTATTCAGGTACCGGTAGAACCTGGCGATAAAATAACGGTGACCTATTATTATTCTGCCGATTTCTCTATTGAGGATGGCGATCCGGTTATTACAGCAAGCAACAGCACTTCTACTTTGGAGTCTGTAGACTTTATTTATCCAGGAACTGAGCCAGGGTATGTTACCATCACTATTGGAGACGGAGCCTCCACCACCTATATTACGAACATTGCCATTAGCGAGGCGCTGGCATATACCCCTACCCTTTATGTAGGTACTGATAAAGAGCACCAAACCATTAATGCTGCCCTGGATGCCATTGCCACCATGGATCGCGAAGATGACCAAAGGGTAACGGTAATGATTGACCCGGGAAATTACGAAGAGATGCTGGTAATTACAGAGCCGAACATAACCTTAAAAAATGCAGCAGGCTCACCCGACATCGACTTACTTAATAAAGGAGTTGACATTGGCGAGGGTGCCGTAAGAATTACATCTTATTACGGACATGGATACAACTATTACAGCATGGGCAGTAATCAGAAATGGGATGCTGACATTTTACAAGTCAATAAAGAAAACGGCTATTTATCTTACGAGAATAAAGGATCAGGCACTACAAATAACTCTTATTGGAATGCAACGGTAGTTATCAGCGCCGAGAATTTTGTAGCAGAAGACATCATCTTCGAAAACTCCTTTAACCAGTATATCTCCAAAAAGGAATCGGAAGATATTGTGGTCATGTGGGATTCCGGCAGCAAAGGAGAACGCCCAACCACACAAGGTTCAACCGCAGTGCAGGACAGGAGCTTTGTGGAAAGAGCGGCGGCCATTGCCGTTACCGATGATGCGGACAAGGTGCTACTGGTAGAATGCCGTGTGGTGGGGCGCCAGGACTCCTTCTTCGGGGCTTCCGATGCGCGCGTAGTGGTATACAAAGGAGCCGTGATGGGCGCTGTAGATTACATATTCGGCGGCATGACAGCCGTGTTCTACCAGACCGATTTAGTGATGAATGTGAGTGATGCAAGTAACGATGCTTCCTACCTTACCGCAGCACAGCAGCGCGGACAAAGAGGCTACCTAATGTACGAAACTAGGGTTACCTCAGCCATTCCTGGTGTTGAAACAGCCTCTGCTTTCCGCGCAAAGCCAGGCTATTTTGGTCGCCCATGGGAAGCCACTACCAGCGAGGTTGTTTTTTACAATACCACCATCGAAACCTCCGATTATCCGGGTTCTGAAGGAGAATCATTAATCAGGCCCCTCGGATGGCAAAACACCCTGGGCGGGGAGTCGAGCATGATGTACGAATACGGAACTATGGAAGAGTCGGGAGTGGACAACTCAGATGAACGTGCGGCATGGGCCACAGTGCTGGGCGAACCGGTACTAAATGACGGAACCGAAATTACTACCTTCAACTTTACGAAAGGGACCGATGGCTGGAATCCAATAGCCGCCCTTGAAGGCGAATTGGATACAGACAATTCACTTGCAGCATTAGCTGTTGCCGAAGGTACACTAAGTCCTGAATTTGACCCGGAAGTAATGGCTTATACTGTTGAGGTCCCATTTGGAACTTCGGCCATAACCGTAAGCGCCACGGCGAACAGTGAAACGGCTACCGTTAATATTGGGGAGTTCAGTACCCTTCCGGGATCTGATGTGGTAACGGTTACCGCAGAAGACGGAAGCAGCCGGGAATATACCATCGAGGTAAGCGTGGGGGAAGACCCGCTGGGAATAAACGACAAGCTGGGAGGAGGCGCACTGAACGTTTATCCAAATCCGGCCACGCATAATGCCACTACAATCTCTTACGATATCGTAAAGAGCGGTATGGTAACTTTGCAGCTAATTAATTTACAGGGGAAACTTGTGAAGCAACTCTCCCACAAGACCATGCAGGCAGGTGCGCATCAAATTCAGTTTAATACCAATGGATTGCACCCAGGAATGTATATCATTCAATTGAAAACGGTGCATGGCATGAGTAATACAAAGGTTTATCTAAGATAGATTCTTTATATCTAAATATTTAAATTTATAGCCCCTCCATCCGATGATTAAAACCTTTGGATGGAGGGGTTATTTTTTTCTAACAGATTTTCAATAGCCGGCATAAAAACAGGGCCAGCAACGCCGGAATACCCAACCAGGGCACACACCTCTGCAATAAGACCTTTAATGCGCAGGCCGCCTGAAGCCACATGTTTTGCCTGACCGATGAGGAGATACTGATCTTTAGTAAGCCCATCGGCTAAACTTCAATGGCTGTATTAAAAGTCTCCTCCAGCCCGATCAGCATCCGGCTAATGAGCCATTCTAACTGACTGATATGGAACAGGTAGTTGAACAGGCGCCCAGCCACCGCAGCAGCCAGGTGAAAGCAAAATTGTTTTATTAGTAAAAGGCAAGCCGAATTCCGCCTACAGCACCACGGTAGCTGGCAAGGTGCTTCCTAATACTGCTCATTAATTTTCGTTCTGAAATTTAATGCTAAGCGAACGGCCCTTTTAGCGACAGCTGTTAATGAGCAAATCCATCAGCTCGTTTTTCTGGTCAAAGAAAGCTTCATTGGTATAGGGCCAGGCAGTATAAACCACTACAAGCGCCTTATCAGGTACAATTAACAGAAACTGCCCGCCATGGCCCACAGCTGCATAGGAATTATTTGCCGGAAAAGTCCAGAAATAGTAGCCATAAGATTCACCATTAAAATTAGCCGATACCTGTGCAGCAGTAGCCTCGGCTAAATAGGTACTATCTACCAGCGACTGCCCATTCCACTTTCCGTTTTGGAGCAGGAGCTGGCCAATCTTTCCAAAATCACGGGGCTTCAGGAAAAGGCTAAAAGCACCAAAAGTAGTCCCGTCCTTTGCCGATTCCCACTTCCAGTCTTTTATTTTCAGTGGGTCAAAAAGGCTTTTGGCAGCAAAGGTGGCAAGGGGTTTATCTGCCTTCCTTTCTATAAACTTCGAAATCAAATGAGGTGCTCCATCATTGTACTTCATTACAAGCCCGGGCGCATATTCTTTTGTCTGCGACAAAACAAACCCAACCGAACTTCTTTCTGCTTGATAAAGCTCCTGGGTATGTACATCATTATCAAAGACTAAACCCGTTTGCATACGCAAGGCCTGCCGCACAGTAAGTTGCCTTTTCTGTTCATCTGCATCAAAAAATTCCGGATACACCTCATACAGCTTTTCATCCAGAGAGGTGACCAACCCTTGTTGAATAGCACTGCCCACTAAAACAGAAGTAATTGATTTGGTGCAGGATTGAATATTACTTATTTTATCTCTGTCTTCAGCATGATGCGGGTAGGCTTCAGCTACCAGTTTACCATTCCTGATTACCAAAAGGCTCCTTGCCATCAGGAACCTTTCGTCGCTATATACCAGGTCATATGCCTTTTCCAGTAATTCCAGGTCCATATCCTCTGCTTCAGGAGAAGAAATATCCCATCCATCATCCAGCAAAACCGGTTCAGTTTCCCCATTAGTTAACTTGAAAGATTCATCCTGCAAACAAGCGCTCTGTAACAGCAGCAGGAGAGCCGGTAATATCCATCCTTTTTTCATTTAGAAATACATTTTAACGCCAATCCTGTGCTGTAGCTGGTGCATAGGGTTGCTATCGCTAGCTATCATATTCAAATACCGAAAAGAATACCCAACCGACTGGCTCCACCTTGAACCAAGCGAATACTTATAATCCACCTCGCCTTTAAATGTCCTCATCTTATTCCAGCATGCTGGTTCCCAGTGGCTATTCATGTTATGAACTATCCCTTGTAAGGAAACATCATCAATTTTATACGGACGTTCCTGTTCTGGCCGGGTTATAAAAGAAAACAATGGCACAGATGCTTTTACTACAAATGTCTTCGTTCCATGCCTAAACAGGAAAAGGCTACGCCCTCCTATCCCAAGGTAATCTGCCCAGTATAAATGGCTGTCGTCCCAGTTAGGATAAAAACCCAGATTATACGCTGCACCTACATAGGGGCCGCCGCTGAAAGAAAAGGCATCCTTCCGTGCAGCTATGTCAAGGAGGTAAGCATAAGAAGCTTCCAGCTGCACAAACTGGCTGCTGGCAGCCCCTTCGTATTTTGTTTTCAGCTTAGCAAAAGCAGCCTGGAATTCGAAAGCACTGCCCATGCTTTCCCGACCATAGTAACTGTACCCTAATGAGAAAAGCAACCCCCGATGTACCTTGGGGAGAAGGTTAAGTTCCTTTAGCTGGACTAATCCTGTATAGAGCCCGAGACTGCTTCTTTCAGTAAAAGAAACAGGCTTCCGTTCCTGACCAAAAAGAGTGGAACCTGACAATAATAAACCTGCGATTACTAATAACTTTTTCAACTTTTTCTGTATTGAACTACCAAAGTTGGCTTCGTAGTTTGGGTTTTAGGGCTCCCTTTTCCAGTTTTTCTCCAGGAGGAAGGATTGGCCTTTGTTTTGGCAGGCCTTCCTGATTCTATCCACTTCTTTTTAGCCTGGGTTTTAAAAAAATCCTGTTAAGCGTCCCGATTTTCGACGGCAAATAAATAAAATTTAATGCACAAAATAGACGGGAAAAGAAGGAATATTTTTACCCGGCAACAGCTAAAAAAACAGGCAGAATTTTAGCCGCACCTCCCTTGTTGCCTGTTTCAAATTTTAAGTCAGAAGATTATTCCTCATCAATAATCTCTTTCCTTACCATAATCCTGGATTTGGATGTAGTGCCTTCGTATATGCAAAAGTCCATTCTAAATCAAATCGGGTTCCTCTTCTATTTCTTCCACGCCTTCCACCTGCACCCGTTTGGTATTATCTTCCATCTCCAGGTCTATCATCAGGTGGTTCGGATCAATACCGGCACGCCCCGGCAGTTCAGGTACATGCAGGATAATGGTTTGCTTGCCCGAGCCCAGGAAGTGCTTTTGCAGGTAAAGTACCTTTGTCGTGGGTTCAGCTGCAGCGCGCGGTGCATAGACACCAACCTCTATCCAGTCATTCATAGGGATGGTTGTTTCATTGCCGATGCTGTCCACCGTTACTTTACGGGCTTCTACCTCCAGCCTTACTGCCCAGCCAGCTGCTCCAATTTGCTGTGCAGTAGCCTGGGCAGTCTCCAATTCCCAAAATGTATTTGCCGCGAACAGGTCATGTACCAGGTACTGGAGCGAATCCGGCGTTACCGCCTGCAGCTCCCGGTAGAAATCGAGCGTCGTTGGCAGTGGAGGTTCGGAACCAAAGTTATGGAGCATCCGCCGGAGTGCATTATTGACACTGTCCTTGCCTATGTAATTCCTTAGTGCAAAGAGCGCGAAAGGCCCCTTGCGGTAATTCAGGAAAGCATTGTTTGCCCGAAGCAAGGGGGGAGCCGCCCGGGAACGAGGCACCTCATACTCCTGCCGCATCTGCGACAAATATTTGAGCAGATGTTCATAACCCAATGTTTCCTCCACCACCTGCATGGCAGAATAAGTGGCGAAGCTTTCCACCAGCAAGCCGGCACCCTCTACTGCAGCGGGAGCAAGCCTGAACCCCCACCACTGGTGCGCTACTTCATGGGCCATGATGTGGTAAGGAAGGTCAAGCCCGCCTTCTTTCGGGTTCATAAGGGAATATCCTTCCTGGTAATCAATGCTCATTGCTTCGGCATGCATACCGCGGCCGTGGCCGGGCCGCTCCAGCACCCGAAAGTGACTGTAAGGATAAGGACCGAACTCCTGTGCGTAATAAGCCAGGGAAGCTTGTGCACTTTTCATCATCCGCTCAATATTGGTATCATGTGCAGGATGGTAATAGATTTGGATCGTAACTGGCTTATCTGTGCCTTCAGATACGGGCAGCTCGAAAGCAGATCTTTGTTCCGTCCTATCGCTGTGCAAGGGAGGCACAGCAGCTGTTGCAGGCGGAACCCATTGTGCTTCCCGAACAGCATAGTTCGCGGAGAAAATAGCATATTCATTGCTGATCGGGGCATGGGTTACATAGTGGAAATACTGCCGATCTCCATCCGCCCAGCTACGATGCAGCGCACCCGGAGCCACGGCAAGCTGACCCTTCTTGGTGCCTACTACCGCTTCAAAATCCATCGGCACAGCATGGCGGGCATCATAGCGGGCGGCAACATCATATAGTGAAGGCCGCACCGGTCTGGGAGGAAGCCCCCACTCTTCCCGATCCCTGGGGTCGTACAGGCGGCGGTTGTCATCATAGCCAATGGTCGGCATCCAGTCATTGCTATCAATATGGCTGCCGTTAGCCACCACCGCTGCCTCTGCCCCACTGTGGCTGAAGCCGTGGGAAATAATTTGGAAGCCAAAGCTTATTTGCAGGGAGTCTCCCGGGGCAAGCCCATTTTCCAGCGCATATATCCGGTATCCAAGTCCTTCGTCGAGCACAAGCAGGCTGGCTGCTCTGTCGAATGAAATTCCTGCTAATCCAAGCTGTGGAAAGCTGGAAAGGTGAATGGAGTCGATGGCAACATTCCCCTTATTCACGAGCAGGTAGGTTGCCTGCACATCCGCAGCGCGCTCGTCAGGGTAAATCTCGACATGTAATTTGGTGCCTGCCAGTGCCGGTTGCGCTATATTTTCGTAAGCTCCGTAGCGACGCTCATAGGCTGCACGCTTTTCCATGTAATCCGCTTTATTCAGATAGGGGTGCAGTATGTTTGTATTGTAGAAAATAAATCCGCCGGAAAGGAGTACAAGTGCAAGGGCCATAAACAAAGCCATTTTGTGCTGAGCCAAGCGATGCTGTGCCAGGTGGAGTCTCGTTTTTAGTCCGCCTTCTTTGCTTCGAACCCATAGGAGTACAGCTACAACAGCAATAAAAAATGCCCAGGATGCCCAGTAAAATTTAAACCACAGCCACGATTTTATAAAGGGGCCGAAGCCGCGCATATCGCTGTATGACCAGCCCGTATCTGAGGCATAAATAAGCAACTTATGCTCCACCCCCAGCATGGAAGCAAACAGGATAAAACCATAGGCACAGAAAGCACCCATAAGGCCCAGGTATTTTTGATTTACCACCAGCTGTATGGCAAAAACCAGGAGCGCGAAAAGGAGATAATTTGTAAGCTGGATACCGAAAAGTACCCTGAGGTATACTGCAAACTCGAAATGATGATGCCCCATTACGAGCTGATTAATGATCCCCGCCACCATTAGGAACACCACCCAGGTGGCGATGATGAGTACCAGCCCCATGAATTTGCCTGTAAACATGGCCCATTCCGGTACTGGCGCGGTATAGGTAAGCTCCTGTATCCCCGCTTCGCGCTCGCGCCAAACGAGTTCACCGGCATAGAAGATGGTAAGCAGGGGAATGATGATCCAGGGAGTTTTAAAGCTGCTCAGCGAAGGAGTTAAAATTCCTAATACCTCCTCCGTACGGGCAAGCAGCGGAACGCCGAAAAACTGCATGTATTCAGGTGCGAACAAACCGGTACCAACCGCTAAGATTGCCACGAGCGTAAGTCCGGCCCGGCTGCAAGCAATGGCCCTAAATGAGGTTCCTGCAATGGAAAAGGCCTGACGGATGTGAGCAGCAATTGCAAAACTACGCCTGCTATCGGATACCGTAATCCGGCTGGCACCAAGCGTACGTTTATAAAATGCATGTAATGGTTCCTGATTGACAGGAGGTAAAGAGGTTCTTCGCCGAAGCCTTAGAAAAGCAAAGAACCGGACCCCTACTGTAAAGTGTCTCAGCTGAAAGCGGGAATAAGTAAACACCAAAACAATTAGGGTAATGCAAAGCCAGGTGAGGCGATTCCAGAGCCAGGTACCTTCCAGCAAAACCACCCGCGTGTTCTTTTCTATAGGCGTCCAGCCTTCCATTTCGGCCACAATGCTGGTACCCAGCAGATCCATCAGGCTTCCTATAACTTTCCAGTCAAGCGCGAAGCGAACGGTAGTACCTCCTAACTGCGAAAAAAGGATGATGCCTATGCTGGCAACATAAGCGGCAATGGCCCGGCCACTTAAGGCAGCAAAAGCAAATTGAATTGCCGTTGTAGCAAGTACTGTAGGCCAGGCAATAAATCCGAAATTGCTTAAATAAGCATTTAGTTGGAAAGGGCCTAAAAACTGCATTTTTGCTCCCGGCCCATAACAGGAAAGGAGAAATCCGGCATAAAGCATGAGCAGCAGCAGGGAATTGATTCCTAAGGCAGCAAGGAACCTCCCGCCCAGATAGCTAAGCTTATGCACCGGGCTGGTAAAGGCAAGCGGATGCATTCGGGTTTGGATGTCGCGGGAGGCTATTTCGCCGGCCACCACGCCACCTGTTACCACCCAGATTACGCTGCCGAAGACCGTAAAAAAGGCGATGGTGCCAGGGGCATTCAGGTAGGTACCGTCTGTTAGGGTGGCCATTCTCAGGGTGATAAAACCAAACAGCAGAAATGCAGCAAATAGGAGCCAGGTAGAAACATGTCGCAGCTGGTAACTGAACTCATACCGGAATATGGCCAGGAACTTCATAGCTTTACCTCCTTCCTGTTATCGTTTGTTTCTTCATCCACCAACAGCTGGTACGGATCGATGCCGGCACTTGCGGGCTTCGCCGGAACTGTTAGCCTAATCTTTTGCTCCGCCGAACCAATGAAATGTTTCTGCAAATAAAGCGGTTCACTGTACTGCTCCCCTTGTTGAAAAACACCAATTTCAATCCAGTCATTTATGGGCACCTGCCGCTCCGCCCCGGCGCTGTCTACCACCACTTTATGGGCCTGAATATCCAGGGTCACCTCCCAATTGCCTTCTGCTGTAGGTTTGGCCGAAGCTTGCTCCATGGCCAGCTTCCAATACGTATTTACCTCAAACAAATCGTGCAGCAGGTATTGCAGCGAGTCGGGCGCCACTGCCTGCAGCTCTCCAAACAAATCAAGGGTGGTCGCCAGGGGCGCTCCTTCAGGTTCATGCTTCTCCACTAAATTCCGCAGGGCCGTATTCACCCGCCCCTCCCCAAGGTATTTACTCAGGGCATACAGCGCAAGCGGGCCTCTTCGGTACGACATATAAGGATCCAGCCCCCGGAGCAAGGGTTCTCCCCGGCGAATCTCCTGCCGATAAGGCTGACGCATCCAGTGAAGGAATTTCCGAAGTTCGCCCTGGCCCTTTGCATCTTCCACCACCTTCATCGCATAATACCAGGCAATGCTCTCAGACATTACCGGAGCTCCCTCTACATTTGCGTAGGGCACTGTCCACTGGTGGGCCATTTCATGGGCTACTACCGCAAATGGATGGTCGAGCGCAGCAGGCTGTGGATTACCAAGGGTAAATCCTTCCGTGTAGCTAAGCATACTGGCATCCGCATGCATACCTGTGCCGTTGCCGGGACGCTCCACTACACTGATAAAATCGTACGGGTAGGGACCAAAATGGGTGGTATAATACCTAAAGGAGGCCCTGATGCCTTTCAGCATGCGTTCCAGGTGCAGGGTATGCTCCGGGTGATGATAAATCTGTATTTTCACTTCCTGCCCCCTTCTGCTGGTATCCACCCACTCTGCTTCCTGTATTGCATAATTGGCAGAGAAGAAGCCCCACTCTCCACCAATCGGCGCATTGGTAGCATAGTGGAAGTACCGGCGTCCGTTCTCCGTCCAGCTTTTCTGCAGCGCCCCGGGGGCAACGGCTACCTGATCTTCCCGGGTGCCTACTACGGCTTCAAAGACGATTCCAGGGCCCCTCCCTTTTCGCGCTTCGACATCGTATAAAGAAGCAATTACCGGACGGGGAGCTAACCCATGATGCTCTCCTTTCTGCGGCATTCAATAGTTCCCGCCCCGGCTGATAACCAATAAGAGGGAGCCTGCTATTCGTAAAATAAGTGCCATTCTCCACCACAGAGGCATCGACTCCACTTTCGGTAAATCCATGGGGTTCAATAGCCACCTGAAATGTAAGCTCGAGCGAATCGCCGGGCTGGAGCGCCTTTTCCAGGCATACATGCGATAACCCAGCTCATTATCTTCAAGCAGCAGCCTGGCAGCTGGTTCGAACTTAATGGCAGCGGTCGCCGCCTCTGATACCGTTAGATGAATCGTATCTATTGCTACTTCACTCCTGTTTACGAGCTGGTAGGTGCCGTGGATTTGCGCTGCCCTGTCCTCAGGATAAATCTCGATTTGCAGTTTTGCCCGACCTGGCCGGGGTTGCGGAATATCTTTATACTGTCCGTAGCGCTGTTCATATGCGGCCTTTCGCTCATCAAGCTCAGCAGCGGTAAGATACTCGTTGCGTACGTTGGTATTGTAGAAGATAAACCCGCCAAGTAGAAAAACACCTCCTACTGCCACGAGGGCAGTCCAGGCTGTAGGGCCAGAAAAGCGGTGGCGTGCTTCCTGGAGCCGCCGCTTATAGCCACTCTTCCTGCCTCGCACCCAAAGCAACCTTGCAAGCACCGCAAGCGTTAATGCCCACATTGCCCAATAGAGCTTGAACCACAGCCAGGGGCCAATAGAAGGGCCAAAGCCCTGCATTTCGGTGTAAGACCAGCCCGGGCCTGCACCATAAATGAGCAGGTTATGTTCTACACCAAACATGGGAGCGATGGCAATGAAAACATACACAATTACCCCTACCAGATGACCGATGTACTTCTGGTCTACGAGCACATGTACCACCAGGGCAAACATCGCGAAGATCAGGTATTCGGGAAGTTGAAGCCCGAAAAGTACTTTCAGGTAAAGTAGCACCTCAAAATTTTGATATCCCATTACCACCTGCCCAAGCATTCCTGCCACTGCCAGAAGTGCCAGGAACAAGCTAAGCACAAGGCCGATTCCAAGGAATTTACCAAGAAAGGGCACCCAATCCGAACCGGGCATGGCATCCGTCATTTCACCCAGCCCAGCCTCACGCTCCCGCCACACCAGCTCGCCGGCGAAAAAAACAAGGAGGAATGGAATGATTACCCAACGGCTGAGCTCTGCAGACAGCGGCGCTGTTAATTCACGAAGCACCTGGATAGTTACAGGTACCAGCGGAACCCCATTCGATACCATTTGATCGAGTACGACCGGCACTGTCATTAAGGGAATGGCCACCAGGAAGGCCAGTCCCGCCCAGCTTGTGGCGATCATCCAAAACGATGTTCCTGTAATAGCCAGTACCTGGCGAATATGCGTGCTAAAGCCAAAATATTGTCTGGCCTTTGGCTTTGGCGCCACACCCGACCTAAGCTGCGGAATAAAGACAGGGTTGTAATCCTTTGCCTCACTGCCGGATATTACCGTCTCATGTTTGTTTCCTGCACCACCCCTAAGCCCGCTGAAAGGGTACCTGATACGCTTCCACAAGAGAGGGGTATTTCCCGTTCGGTGGGTAAAACGGAAGCTCAGGTAGCTGATGCAAAGAGCGGCCAGCGCGATGCCAACCCACAGTAGCCGGTTCATCAACATCGTACCCTCCAGCTCCATCAGGCGCCAGTTCTTTTCAGTCGTAGTCCACAAATGGGCCATATCTTCCACGACAAAACGGATACCCACCGGATCAACTAATCTTCCTATCCCGTAATTGAAAAGAAGCAGGGATGCCACAAAGAAACCCATAAAAACAATGAGGAAACTGCCGAAGTAGGCAGCCATCGGGCGTCCGCTCTTTGCCGCCAGCGCAAACTGGATAGCCGTTGCAGCAAAGGCATTTGGCAGTGAAATAAAAGCATAGGCAGTAAGAAACCCCGCCGGGCGGAACGGGCCTATTAAAGGGGCATCTACGCCAGGTAAGTATACGCCCAGCACGATGCCCAGCTGCACGGCAAGCAGGAGCAAGGCATTAAGGGTAAGCGCGGCAAGGAATCGACCACCGAGGTAATGGCCCTTGCGCAGGGTGGTGGTATAAACGAGCGGATGCATGCCCGTTGCTACATCCCGTGCACCCGCATCGCCTGCGATGGCCCCTGCCATTAAGAGCCATATCAGGCTTCCAAAAACTGTGTTTTTTGCAATAGCGAATGGGGAGTTAAGAAAAAATTCGGAATACAATACCTCCGAGAGGGAGCCATCCCGCGTCATCAGGAAATCGAGTACAATCAGAGCAGCAAAGAAGAGCCAGGGCCAGGGCTGGCGTACCTGATAGGCAAACTCATAGCGAAAGACCTCCCAAAACTTCATGGCTTAACCTCCATTTGCTGCCGAAAATGTCCGGCCATGGTGCTGAAATACACATCTTCCAGGTCAGGGATTACCTGCTCAAAGCCATTCCCCGGCGCTTCTTCACTATAAATATGCACCACCGTTCTGCCGCTCAACAGCTTGGTCGAAATAATGTTGTGCTCCTGCTCCAGTTGAGGCAAGGCACTCTTCTCGACAATCCGGCGCCAGATACACCCCTTCATCTCTTCCACTGCTTTTAAGGGCTCTGCCTCCAGGAGAATTTGTCCCTGGTTGATGATGGCCATGTGCGTACATAGCTCACTCACATCCTCCACAATATGGGTGGAAAGAATGACCACGCTGTTCTCTCCCAGTTCACTGAGCAGGTTCAGGAAGCGTACCCGTTCGGCCGGATCCAGTCCTGCGGTCGGTTCGTCCACAATCATCAGCTTCGGATTGCCCAACAGCGCCACTGCTACCCCAAAACGCTGCTTCATACCCCCGGAAAAGCCGCCCAGCTTTTGCCTGCGTACCTCCCAGAGGTTGGTTTGCCGGAGGAGCGCTTCCACTACCTCTTTCCGTGCCTTCCGCTGGGTAATGCCCTTAAGAATAGCAAAGTGATCGAGCAGCTCCTCTGCCCTTGCTTTGGGATAGACACCAAACTCCTGCGGCAGGTACCCCAGCGTCTGGCGCACCTGGTCCTTCTGCCTAAGCACATCGATATTGCCCAGCTGCACCTGGCCACTATCAGGCTCCTGCAGGGTCGCCAGAATGCGCATTAGGGTAGATTTACCCGCCCCATTGGGGCCCAGCAGGCCGTACATGCCGGTGGGAATGCGGAGGCTTACATTTTTTAAAGCCTGCACTGCATTTGGATACGTTTTGGAGATATTCGTAATGGTTAGTGTCATCCTTTTCCCTGCTTATAAGTTCTGAAAAGTAATTAGTAATTAAATAGTACTTTGTTATTCAAAGTATACAGCTAAATTTTTTTAAGCTGTTCGGTTTATTTTGATTAAGGAGGTAAAAAGCAATTTCTTTCTACTCAATTTTTTCTTCATAATACTTTAAAAGTTGAATTTATGCACCATCAGCTGCAAAAACGTGCCACCTAAGCGGGAGACCAGTATATTCTGTTGAACCTTTGGGGTTGGCAATAAACTGGCTTTACTATTACTTTGTAATTCAAAGTTAACAACTGGTTTGAATTAAACAAATACAATCTTTTATATTTTAATGAGCGGCATCCCGGGCTATGTCAACGGCAACTATTTTACATTAGGTGCTATTGTTGATTGTATAACTGACAGCACCTGGAATGCCGCGCTTACTTCTTACTTCCCACCTGACGCTTTTCGCTGAATGGCGGTTTTAATATTATCCTCCATTTCAGGATCAATTAATAGAAAGCGGGGATCAATTCCGGCTTTCTGTGGTTCCTCCTTAAGCTGAATAGCGATTTTGTTTTTCCCGGCCTCTAATAAATGCTTTTCCAGGTACAGCAAATCATTGTTCTTCCCGTAAACCCCTATTTCCACCCAGTCCATCACCGGAGCCTTTGTTTCCACTCCCATGGTATCAACATACACCTTATTTGCATAAACATCCATGGCTACCCGCCAACCGCCATCGCCCGCTTTCTCATAGGTAGCTTCTCCCATTCTTAAATTCCAATAAGTGTTTTTTTCAAAAAGATCGCTAAGCAGGTATTGCAGAGAATCTGGCGTTACCTGCTGTACTTCTTTATAGAAATCAAGTGAAGAGGCATAGGGAGGTTTATCAGCCCTAAACTTTTCCAGCAGCTTCCGCAATGCCCTGTTTACTTTTTCTTCTCCTATATATTCCCCTAAGGCATACATGGCCAAAGGGCCTTTTCTATACCCATGAAACTTATCTACTGCCTTGAGCAGTGGCAGATCCGCCTTGCTTCTTGGATTGAGATATTCCCTGCGCATCGCCTCAAGTAAAAGCTGCAGGTGATTTGCTCCATATTCCTGTTCAACAACACCAAAAGCACTGTACCAGGCAAAACCTTCTGAGAGCAGATAAGCCCCTTCCATTTCAGCGGGAATCAACTGGTGCGCCCACCACTGATGGGCTATTTCATGCGCCGCAACAGCAAAGGGCAAATCAAAATCCACCCTTTTACTTTCAGCATCCAGTAAAGCAAAGTTGGAAGAATAGCCGATGGTAGCCGGAAGGGAAATAGCCCCGGTACCAGGATCAGGCGTTTCTACAAATGTTAACTGGCTGTGAGGATAGGGGCTGTAATTTTTTGTATAGTAAGCCAAAGAAGCTTTCATGGCCGCTGCGATTTCAGGAAGGTTTGCTGTATGCTCAGGATGATGATAAATGCGCAATTTAACCCGATTCCACTGGTCTTCAAAAACCTTATACTCCCCCGCATATACATGAAACAAATTATCTCGGATGGGGCTATCTGCTACATATTTAAAGTACTGTCGGTTCCCTTCTTTCCACTGATGCACCAGTAGCCCAGGCGCTACGGCAGTTTGTTCTTCAGAAGTTCCGATCGTCATCTCAAAATCAATCACTTCATGGCCCTGCCGATCATAAAGCACCTCCTTATTTTCATGTGGAGCAAAGCTGGCTTTTTCCACAAGCCCATGCGCCCTTCTTTTGCCATTATCATGCAGCTCCCAGTCCGGCTGGTACCCTATCGCAGGTAGCCACTCCCGGTTTTTAATCCAGCTACCCTTTTCCATAACAGTGGTTTCAAAGCCTTTATTGGAGAAATCATCCGCATCATACCGCAAGCTAAAGTTCAGCTGAAGTGAATCATCTGGTTCCAGTGGCTGCCTGAGCCTGTATATCAAATGCCCCAGATTTTTGTCTGTTAAAAGGGCATTGGCGCTTCGGTTAAAGCTTAGGGTATCAATTTTCAATTCCGGCACCAAAGCCAGGTGAATGGAATCGACTGCCCTTCCGGTGCTGTTCCTGAGCAGGTATTTTCCACTTATAGATGCAGCTCGTTGCTTAGGATAGAGCTCAAGGAACAATTCAGCCTTTATCAGCTGTGGCTGAGGAACCTCCTCATATCTTTTATAAAGCTGTTCGTAAGTCAGCTGCTGGTTTATTTGTTCTTCTGCCCCTCTGTAAGTGTTTAAAATGTTGGTGTTGTAGAAAATCAAACCTCCGGACGACAGGATGAGAAAAAGCGAGCGTGCTGCTACAAAGGAATGTTTTAAGCCTTTTACGGCATCAGTAAAGCGCTTTTTTATATTATTTTCCCGCCCCCTTATGTATACCAACTTACTGATGATGAGTAATAGCAATGCCATGCCCGCCCAATAGACCTTCATTAACAGCCAGGGCAGGAAGTACTGTTCTTTACCCCAAAAAACAGAATCAAGAAAGCCTGGCGCTGAGTTGAAAATGAATAGTTTATGTTCTATTCCAAGCAGTTCGGGAGTAAGGCTGTACAGGTAAATGAGCAGGCACAGCAGGTGGCCAATTAACTTCTGATTTATCAGTACATGAATAGCTACGGCTACAGCTGCAAACACAACTAAGTTCGTAAACTGAAACACCAAAAGCTCCTGCAGGTACTCTCCCAGGTCTATTTGTGAATAGCCCTTCCAACCCTGCACCAGCATACCCGCCATAAAACGGACTAGTTGCAGCGAAATGATGATAAACAGCAGGCAGAGAAGCTTGCTCGTGAGCATAACCCCATCCGACATAGGAACAGCATCACTAATTTCGTTAAGCCGTGCATCCTGCTCACGCCAAACCAGCTGACCCGCAAAAAAGATAATGAGCATAACCACTATACCCAAAGCAGCCGGATGCCCTAAGAGTAAAGTAATTCGCCAGCTGCTGGGGAGCATGGGATATTGAAAAGGCCCTTTATTTAAGAAGGCAACAACAAGTAGCGTAAATAGCAATACAAAGGGGAATATCCATCCTAGCGGACTTTTTATAGTTTCACGAAAATAAATAAGCGCCAGCTCAGCTGTGTATTTCAGGCGATCCCTATAAGCGAAAGATTTTTTAACCTCCAGCGGTTTTAGCTGGGGGTAGCTTGCTGCCTGCGGGTCCTGCTTTTGCCCCCGGTTTCTTCTCCAGAACGGAACCCGCGGAATATAGTGCCTGAACGCAAAGCTTTTAAATGCCCACAAGCCAATAAGGATACCTAGTGATATCCATATCAGGCGGTTTTTCAATAACTCATAATTCAATTCCAACACGGCAGTATTTAGCTGCAAAGGCGTAAGGGAGCGTTGCAGGCCGTTAATGATGTTAATGCCGAAAGGGTCAATGAGTTTTCCGAGTGTCCAGCCAAAGTCCATGCTAAGCACTGCACAGAAGAAGAATATACCCCCTCCTAAAAACGCAGCAATGGATTGCCTGAAAAGAACAACGAAGGAAAACAGCACCAGGCTGAATACGAAAACATTCGGCAGCGTGATAAAGAGTACCGGATTAATATAAGCCGCTAAATAAAAAGGGCCCAGCAGGCTTTCATCCACCGCCATTAAATAATAAGAAATAAGCATCGCCAGCGGAGTTGCCACGATAAGCAGGATGGCGGACACCAAAAAGATGGCGGTAAAGCGTGCACCGAAGTAAATTAATTTACTGATGGAGGTCGTGTAAACCAGTGGCTCCATCCTTGCCTGAATATCGCGTAAGCCTCCTGTACTGGAAAGGGCGGCAATGAGTAACAAACCAAACTTGTTAGCAAACCCATTTATATCGGCAATAGTCATGGGTGCGTTTAAAAGTATACCGCCAATCGTTTGGGCATAATCTATAATCTCATCCATCACCAATAGCAGGAGTCCTACAACAGCAAAGTAAAATACCCAGGTAGCAGGCCGGCGCAGGTGGTAGCCCATTTCGAAAAAGAAAATCTCTAGAAATTTCATGGCAAAACCTCCTGTCCTTTGACTTTTCCAACTCCATAGTAACCGGCTAAGGTGCTAAAGTAGACATCTTCCAGATCCACTTCTACAGGCTCAAACCCATCTCCCGGGCAGGTGTTGTCGTATATATGTACCACCCGCTGCCCACTGAGTAGTTTTGTGGAAATCACCCTGTGCCTGGCCTCCAGTGCTTTTAAAGAAAATTTAGCAGTAACTTTTCTCCAAACCTTTCCTTCCAGATCATGCATGGCCTTTAGGGGCTGTGCCTGCAGCAGTATTTCTCCTTTATCTATAATGGCCATATTGGTACACAGCTCAGATACATCCTCTACAATATGCGTGGATAAAATAACCACGCTGTCTTCGCCGAGCTCGCTGAGCAGGTTCAGAAAGCGAACCCTTTCTGCCGGATCCAGTCCAGCGGTGGGTTCATCCACAATCATTAATTTAGGATTGCCCAACAAGGCAACCGCTACACCAAAGCGTTGCTTCATCCCGCCCGAAAATCCGCCTACCTTTTGCTTTCGCTTGTCCCAAAGGTTTACCTGTTGCAGCAGCTGCCCCACCACCTCCCTGCGTACAGCACGCTGTGAAAGCCCTTTAAGGACAGCAAAATAGTCCAGCAGTTTTTCGGCAGATACACTTTTTAACAGCCCAAAATCCTGTGGCAAATAACCCAGGGTTTTGCGTACTTCCTGTTTCTGCTGCAAAACATCTATACTCCCCAGGTATATCTCTCCCTCGTCGGGCTCCTGCAGGGTAGCCAGTATTCTCATAAGGCTGGATTTGCCTGCCCCATTTGGCCCTAAAAGCCCAAACATGCCCGGAGGAATGGATAAGGATACCTGGTTTAAGGCCTTTAGCCCGCCAGCATAGGTTTTAGAGATATGCTGAATTTTTAAGTGCATCGTTGATTCTTCCATGGAGAAAAATATTTAGGGTTGAGCAGGGGTAAATACTCCTGTTGTAACCAAAGAAAAGGTGAGGCAGGTCGTGTTCAAAAAGAGATATACCTCCTCCCGAAAAGAATCTACCTCTTCCCCGTATGGCAAGACAAAAGAAGATGTCGGGCAAATGCTACAGGTGGTAGAGTAGTTCATTGAGGTGGTAGAGTCTCTTTGATTTTGGGAAAGCAAAGAAATACCTTTGGTTCATGAATACTTTAAAAAGAAAAATTACGCTTGTACAAATTGGAGGATGGATGGGGATGCTGCTGTTTTTCTTCTGGGTTTTCTGGGGGGAAGCAGCAGGGAACCCCTTATGGATGGCTTTGTCTATTTTGCTAGTGGGTACCCCTGCTTTTTATAGTCACTATTTTATCTTAAAAAAGTTTGCGAACCGGAAAAGCTGGGGGATTTATATCCTGGGGCTTCTGCTATTGATGGCCCTCACCCCTTTTGCTTTTCTGTGGGTGCTTAACTATGAGAGAATCTATTGGCCCCATCAATACCTCCCCTTTTCAATACTTGCTTTGTTGTTCATCATTCTTAGCGGGCTGGTTTTAGCTGGAGAAAACTGGTTTCTCAAGGCCTTGCGCAAAGGAGAGGTCGAAAAGCAAAAGATGCGTGCCGAACTAAGCTACCTGAAGTCACAAATTAATCCTCACTTTTTATTTAACACCTTAAATAACATCCATACCCTGGCCTATAAAGGATCTGCTGACACGCCGGAAGCCATTATGCGCCTGTCTTCCATGATGCGGTATATGCTGTATGAATCGAATGAAGAAACCGTACCGCTTTCCAGAGAAATAGAATATTTAGAGGACTATATCAGTTTACAGCAGTTAAGGCTACAGAATAAAAGTGTAGTAGACTTTCAAATTATCGGCAACATAAACCATTGCAACATAGCACCCTTATTGCTGATTCCTCTATTAGAAAATGCGTACAAACACAGCCCCACTGATTTGGATGCGGGGAGTATTAAAATTACTTTGGAGGTGCAAGAAGATAGGTTTAGCTTCAGTGTAGTAAACCCCGTAGGGAAAGTAAGAACAAATAAGATAGAAGATGCCGGAGGAATTGGGCTGGACAATGTTCAAAAGAGACTTAAACTACTCTACCCCGGAGGTTACAAGCTAAATGTAAATCAGGAAGCAGAAATTTTTCAGGTAATGCTAATAATCATTCAATTAGATGAAAGAAAAGCTAACTTGCTACATCATTGATGATGAGCCCCTTGCGCAGGAAATTCTGGAAGAATACATCAACAAAGTGCCTTTTCTGGAGCTTAAAGGCCGCTTTGGCAGTGCCCTGGCTGCTTCCAAAACCATCAGTGAAGATAAGCCCGAGCTGCTCTTCCTGGACATCAATATGCCGGATCTCGATGGTTTGAGCTTTATTCCCATGCTCCATCCTAAACCAATGATCATCCTGACTACGGCTTACCCGCAGTATGCTCTCAAAGGCTATGAGCTTGAGGTAAAAGATTATTTACTGAAACCAATATCCTTTGAACGATTTTATAAAGGGGTATTGAGGATTTTCCAGGAAAGCAGCAGGGAGCAGCAGCTGGAGGAACCCACTTCTCACCTCCCACAAAAAGAAAAAGAGTTTATTTTCGTTAAGGCAGGCCACCGGATTCAGAAAATAGCCATTAACGATATTGTATTGGTCGAAGGAATGAAGGATTACCTACGAATTCATACAAAAAAAGAAAAAGTAATGACCCTGCTCAGCTTTGCAAAAATGGAGAACTTTCTGCCGGAAGAAAGATTCGTCCGGGTCCACAAGTCCTACCTGATAGCCATCGATAAAATTGATCATATAGAAAAAAACAGGATTAACATTGCCGGTCAGCTCATCCCCATTAGTGAGACTTATAGGGATACTTTCTATAAAAAGTTAGGTGGGTCGACTCCTTAAGAAACCAGAATATGATAGGCGTATCGGGCCTGTCAGGAGGTAAACAGGCATACCATTTCCATACACTTTCTGCCGTCTTCTTCCTATAACAAGCACCTGCCATAAAAACCATTTATCATTTTAACCAAGCTTTACGAAGTACCCAATCCCCATTGTAACGGAATGGTATTGGCCTATTTCCCGAAGGAACAACTGGTTTATCAGGGAGACCTGCTGTCCGTGCCGCTGGATGGAACTTTAGCCCCTGCCATTGAAGTAAGGCAGAGAATGAACCCATTCCTAATGAGCAGGATATTTCTTTTAGCCGGATGATAGGTCACCATGGACACAGCTTTATAAAACCAACTATGGTGGATCCGGTTTTGCTTCTCGCCAAAAGTCCACAAAGTAAAATGAGGCCATAACATAGCGTTATAAAAGCCTTTTGTCTATAATGAAAGAAGCCGCTTAGAACTTAATCTAAGCGGCTTCTTGATTAATGTCAGCTGAAGTTATCAGGACAAAATCTTTCAGCTTGAGTTAAATGGGTGCGAATCTTTTTAATCTTAAATCTGAATAGGTTATGATTCCTGCATTTTTTCCTTTCCCTCCTTCATTAAGAATATAAATTTTCCAGGATTAAATCCTTTGGTTTATTTACTGGCGATATTGCCCTGCCTTACCAGAAGATGTTTTCCTTTCCAAAATCAACCATCATGCCCGCAAGCCGCTCGCCCAGTTCCTGCCAGTGGATTTGTAGCTTGTCCATCAGGCCCTGGGTACGTTCCGATACCAGCATAACATTGCTTTCATTGATTTCCAGGATTCTAACGTTTACAATAATGTGCTCAATGAATTCCTTCATTTTAGCATCCTCATATTTTCGCAGAATCAGCTCCGGGAACTCATCCAGAGATACCAGTTGTACGTGTGGGAAGTTTGGTTTAATAACCAGATGGTAGAGATCATTTAAACTGTAGGTGTGCCCGTTATAAACATGAAACACCTCATTGATCAGGCATTTCTGTTTGGCAAACTTTACAATTGCCTCCGCCGTCGTATTAATAAAGGAGAAATCATAAAACTTGTGCTGCATGTCGGGCATGACACCCAGGTTTATGAATGACCGCAGCAGCATGTAGAAGGCATTGTTTTCAGTATTTTCCTGGAATTTGCCCGTTTTATTATTAAACACCAGATTTCCTACCCTGTAAATGCTCGCCTCTACGCCTTCTTCCATGGCCTTGAAGATGATATTTTCCGCATCGAGCTTTGACTGCAGGTAAATGGTGTTGTTTTCATCAGGAATCTTCTCTACCCGATCATATTCACTGAATACATAATCCTGCCCGAAAGATACCCCGGCAGTCGATACATGGTGTATGCGCTTAGGGCAGCCTGCTTTAGCCAGCTCAACTAATTCCTGAACGCCATCGGTATTTCCTTTATAGGCCTCGTCCAGCCCATAGTGTTTTACATTGGCTGCCGGGTTAATGATGGTATCAATTTTAGCGGCAAGTCCATTATACACCTCTTCCTGAAGGCCCAGGAAGCTTTTCTCCATTTCTCCTGCCAGCGGAGAAATTCTTTCGGCATATTGCGCATAGAAATCCGGCCCATAAAAGAAGTTGATTTTCTTTACCAGCCGCTCCTTTGCTGCAGCATCATTTTTTGCCCTGATGAGTACATTTATATTGGCCGTAGTGGTAGTCAGGAGCTCATAAAGCAAATGGATGCCCAGGTACCCGGTACTTCCTGTCAGGAATACCTCATCGATTGCCTGCTCCGCAGCAGGAACAGGAAAGTTATCCTGTTTAACCCTCTCCCTATACCACGCTTTTCGCGCTTCGGCTTTGCAAATGGCCGAAGCGCTGAGAGGCTCCTTTTTTAGGCGCCTGAAGGTTTCCAGCAGGTTGCCTTTTTTATACACCAGCTTTGGCGCCAGCTCCCTGATAGTGGGGTACTTGAAGAGGGCAGTAAGCTTGATTTCAAAATCCTTCGAAAGTTTATGCAGCACTTTCATGGCCTTGAGCGAGTGACCGCCAAGGTCGAAAAAGTTATCATGCACACCCACTACAGAAATTCCCAGTACCTCTTTCCAGATATCGGCCAGTTGCTCCTCCAGCTCATTGGCGGGAGCCTCGAAGGTGGCCTTGCTCAGCATAAGCGGGTCGGGCAGTTTTGCCATATCCAGTTTTCCGTTGGCGTTCAAGGGCAGCGCTTCCATCTGCATCAATGCGGATGGGATCATATAGTCCGGCAGCTTATCGGCTAAGATGGAAGCAAGCTCGGCCGGATCAAAACTTGAAGTTGCCGTATAATAGGCGACCAGATTCTTGTCTTCCTGCTGCTCTCCCTTCAATACCACCCGGGCCTCCCGCACGCCGCTTATATTGATTAACTCATTCTCTATTTCGGTAAGCTCAATTCTGAAGCCCCTGATTTTCACCTGGGTATCCACTCTGCCCAAGAACTCCAGCTCATACTCTTCATTCCAGCGCACAAGGTCACCAGTATTATATAGCAGTTCTCCTTCCTTAAATGGGTTGGGAATAAAGCGTTGCGCGGTAAGGGCCGGACTATTTAAATAGCCTTTTGCAACGCCGGCTCCTCCAACATACAATACGCCCTCACCGCCGGGTATGCTCAGCCTCTGCTTTTTATCCAGCACATAACAGCTGGAGTTACTGATTGGCTTACCAATAGGAACCGGTCCAACATACGGCTTTTGTACAGCATGGGCGGTAGAGAAAACCGTGTTTTCGGTTGGTCCGTAAATGTTGTAAATCCGGGTGTGGGTATTGTGCTCCAGCATTTTATTCATATGCCGGGTAGACATGGCTTCACCACCCACCAGCAGGTATTTTAAACCATCGAAAACATGTGCATTTTGCTCCACCAGCGCAATAAAGGCCGCAGTAATGGCAAAAGAAATGGTAATTCCATTCTCTTCAATATAGGTTTTTAACCTTTCGGCATTAAGGAAGAGCTCCGAGTCGATTATATGCATCGACAGCCCATTGGTAAGCGATCCCCAGATTGCAAAAGTCGAAGCATCGAATTCCATGGGACCCGACTGAAGAATCTTATCTCCTTCTTCAAACTTAACATAGTTGGTGTTTTGCACGACGCGCATCACGTTCCGGTGAGTGGCAATTACCCCTTTTGGCTTCCCTGTAGAACCTGAAGTATAGATAACATAAGCAGGCGCATTGGGCTCGATGGCCTGGTCCGGGAAAGCAATGTTATTAAAATTATTCAGCTCCTTTAGTGAATGCTGGTGCTTGTGGCGCTCCCCGCTTGCAGGTGCCGCTGTTTTATCTACCAAAAGAGTGGTGTCATACCTGTATTTCGTGAGCTCATTTTCAATCGTATGGAATTTATTTGAGAAACTAACCTGCTGAATTGCCGGGATATCCCACCGCAAATCTTCGAAAAAGTCCCTGGCATAAAAAATCTCATTGCTGAAATCTGTTTTTACCTTATAGCCTTTCCCGATATTGTTCTGCTTAAACTCATTTAAAGAGGCAACAAAGGCTTCACGGGTATCTTCATCCATTACGTCCCCTAAAAAGATAATGCCCTTGTCTTTCATCTTGTCCACTACTTTGCTGAGCACATCTCTAAAATAGTTATGGCCTTCAAAGCATTGAATTACGCTATTGATGATCACCAGGTCAAAATTTCCCTCCTCTACCTGGTCTATTTCATGCGCTGCCAAGCTCTTTAATTTGATGTTGCTGATGCCCCTGGAGTCAACGATTTGCTTATTCTTTTCGATGATTACCCTGGACAGATCCGTCCCGTAATACAGGGCAGTATTGGGAGCCAGCTCAAACATGCTGATACCGGAAGCACAGCCAATTTCAAGAACGCGGGATTTTTTATTGAGCAGGGGCCTAAGCTTTTTAAAAATGTTGTCCCGGTACTCATTCATTTCGACCCGGGAGAAGTTTTCTCCTGTATAACTGTTTTCCCAGCCACCCCCTTCAATATCATCGGTCGCTTTTTCACCTACATACTCCCAGAGTTTCCGGCTGTTAAGCTCATTTTTAAAAGTGCTTTCTTCTTTTTCCCTGTGGCAGTTGAGGCTGTCAATACACATAAAAGTCTCAAAAGAAGGACACTCCCACTGAAGCTTATTGAGCAGCTTAATGTGTGCTTTGGAAGAGAGGATGGTTTTTACCCGGGAGTCATTGATAATCATCCGGATTCTGTCGGCAGGGTATCGGGGTGAAAGTGGCAGGTAAGCGCCTCCTGCTTTAAGGATTCCCAGCATACAGGCAATGGTATGCGGGGACTTCTGAAGGAGGATGCCGACCAGGTCTTCCTTTTGAATTTGAACAGTTTCCGTTAAATAATGGGCAATCCTGTCGGAGTAAAAGTCCAGTTCCCGGTAGGACCAGCTTCCTTTTTCCGCCACCACAGCGGTTGCCTCCGGCGCTTTATTTACCCGCTCTTTAAAAAGCTGTACCAGGTTTCCATCAGCCGGGTAGCGGGTAGCTGTATTGTTAATGCCATGCAAAAGCATCTCCTCTTCTTCGGGCGCCAGCACAGACACCTCATCGACAGGCAGGTCGGCATTCGAAAGCAGGCAGCCAATGGTATACTGAAATTTGCGCACGAAATTTTCTATGAACTTAGGAGAAAACAGCTTTCCATTGTAAATGCATTGTAGCTGCATCCCCTCCCCGGTTTTTTCAAAGACCAGGTCGAGCTCCGTAGCTTTATAAAAAGCATGGATGTCTTTAATATAAAGCGCTGTTTTAGGAGCTTTGTACCCTTCAATCTCCTCCAGTGGGTAATGCTGATGCTGATAAGCCGCTGCCACGCGCTCCTTTTCCGCCTTTAAAACTTCTTTAATGTTGTTTTCGGGAATGAGAGTGTTAAACAGGGGTAGCAGCTGCTCCTGGTAGAAGCCAGGTTCCTGGTGTTTAGACCGCATAACAGGAATGCCCAGTTCCAGGTCCTGCTGCCCGCTATACTTGTACAGCAACACCCTGTAAGAGGCCAGCAGGAGCAACAGCATCGCATCTATATTTCCTTTTGAAGCTTTCTCCAGCCGGGCAAATATTTCAGGTTCTACCAGGCACCTATGCTGCTTCTCCTCATAATCGAGCGTAAGAAAGTAGCTATAAGGAAGCCGTGTTTCTTCTTCCTTTTTAGTTAATTCTTCCTGCCAGTACTTCCTGGACCTTTTAAATTCCGGCAACGACAATAACTGAGTTCTCTCAAGAACATTCTCCATAAAGCAAAATGTATTTTTAATGTTTATTTCAACTACCGTTAAGCAGTGGGTAGGATTATTTTTCGATAGGGACTAAAGGTCAAACTCCACATCTGCCATAGCGCTTTCTGTATTGAGGAGCGCCCTTATACCTGACAACTTTTCATTGTCTACCAGGCTAATTTCTTCCAGCATAGCCGATGGGGTGCAAACCGCTTTGTAGGCTAAGTTGATAAAATCTTTGGCAAGGGCGGAGATGTACTGGTTACTGAACATGCCGGTGTTGAACTCCACTTCAAGGACAAAGGCATCTGCTTGTTCCACAATAAAAAACGAAAAATCGAATTTAGACGTGGCGGTTGCATTCTCATATTTCATGGACAAACCATCAATGGCCTGGTCACTAAAAAAGTCAATATTCTGAACGATAAATAAGGTGTCGATCAGGGGAACTTTGTTAGCGTTTCCGCTTAACCCAAGTCGGGAAACCAGCAGCTCAAATGGGTACTCCTGGTATTCAAAAGCTTCCAGCACCAAATTTTTGATATCCTGCACAAAGGTAGAGAAAGAGGCTTCCGCAGGTACCCAAGCCCGTAAGGCCAGGGTATTCACAAACATTCCCATCATTTGCTGCACCTCTTCCTTCTTCCTGTTCGCAACCGCTGTGCCTACCACCAGGTCCTGCTGGTGGGTATATTTTGAAAGCAGCAGGTAATACACCGAAAGCAGCAACTGATACAAAGAAACATCGGCCTCAAGGGCAAATTGCTTTATTTTCAGGGCCGCTTCGCTGCCAATAGTAAAAGATAACCTTTCTCCGGCAAAAGACGGGTTGCCCCCTCCTGTACGGTCGGCGGGCATTTTAAGCCGGGGAATTTCCTGGTGCATATTCAGCCAGTATTGCTCATGCTTTTTAAAGTAATCTCCCCTGGCGTGTTGCAGAATTTCCCACTCGGCATAGTCCCTGTACTGGAGTTGAATTTCCGGCAGCGATTTCTGCTGCAGTAAGCGCACAAACTCATTTACCAGTATGCCCATAGAAGTACCATCGGCAATAATGTGGTGCGTATCAAACACAATGGCAACCCCTCCCCGATTTATTTCAAAATAGCCTGCCTTAAAAATCGGGGCAATGCTCAAATCGAAAGGACGAACAAGTTTTTTAGCACAGCCGGATAGTTCAGTTGTATCTATTGTTCCTCCGTAAAGGAGATTTATTTCTACTGCAGGCACCACCTCCTGCACCAACTCATCTGCCTGCATACTAAAGCGGGTACGCAACACTTCGTGCCTATCCGACAAAACCTTGAGCACCCTTACAATTTCGCTCTGGGCAATGGGGTTTTCAAACTGCAGCACAATAGACACGTTGTAGCTCACATCCACTTTGTCGGTACTACTCATTACAAACATCCTTTTCTGTGCAGCGGAAGTAGCATAATATTTTTTTACCGAAACAGGGGTTATCGTCTCGTAAGCAGACTTCTGAGTGGTTTCGATGTATGCGAGCATGTCGGTAAAATAGGGCTTCTTGTATAGTGCTGATACCGACAAATTAACATGAAACACTTTACATATTTTAGCCGCGAGCTTAGCTGCTTTTAGAGAATGCCCCCCCATAAGGAAGAAGTTATCAGTTAAGCTTAATCGCCTTATCCCCAGCACATCTTTTCCAATCTCCAGCAGCCTCTCTTCTGTAGTCCGGGGCGTAGTTTCATCCTTTTCCTTTGGGTCATTTAAATCAAAAGGCGATGGCAATGCTTTGGTATCTATTTTACCATTGCTGGTCATTTTGAACTCCGGCAGCTGAATAAACCAGTGCGGCACCATAAATGACGGGAGTTCTTCCAGCAGGCGCTCTCTTAGCTCTTGGCCCAAAATAACTTCCGGGGAGGTAAAATAAGCGCAAAGATATTTCTCTCCTTCGTGTTCCAGGGCACAAACATGGGCATTGCTAATCGCCGGCGTTTGCAAGAGCGCATGTGAAATGGCTCCAAGTTCAATCCTGTTCCCTAAAATTTTTATTTGGTTGTCTTTTCTTCCCAGGGTAATTAAATTCCCATCGGCCAGCTGTTTTACGATGTCGCCGGTACGGTATATTCGTTCCCCCACAGGGTTTGGCGCCTCAATAAATGCCTTTCGGGTAAGGGTTGGTCTGTTTAAATATCCATGAGCAAGACCTATTCCGCCTATATACAATTCGCCTTCTTCCCCCTCCTTTACAGGTGTTAAATCTTCGTCTAAAACATAAAAGGTAACAGCAGGAATTGCTTTTCCAATCGGAACATAATTCGCATAGGAATGCCCTGGTAAAACCTGGTAGAGAGAAACGCAAACAGAAGCCTCTGTTGGTCCGTAGGCATTAAAGTATTTTTTTGTCCTGCTGTAGTGCAGTGCATCTGCAACATTGCAGGCTTCTCCAGCGGTGACTATTGTTTTTACTGTATTAAATTCAGGGCGAGCCAGGCTGTTCAGGTACACCGGAGGAAGCAGGATAAAAGAAAGGCGCTGTTCGTCCAGGTAATTTAAAAATAATTTTCTGTCTAAAATGGTCTCTTTATCAACGATTACCAGGGTGGCCCCGGATAAGAGCGTTATAAAAATTTCATACACCGAGGCATCGAAAGAGATGGAAGCGAATTGCAGCACCCGTTCACCGGCTTCCAGTTCAAAAGTAAGAATCTGGTGCCGGCACATATTTACAAAGCCGGCGTGCCCCACCATCACTCCTTTTGGATTGCCTGTGGTACCGGAGGTGTATATCAGATAGGCCAAACTATCGGGAGCTGTAGGCACAAGAACATTCGATGCTAAGCTGCCTTGCAAATCCCCGACAATTACTTTAAGAACACCCTGGTGCTGGGCAGCATATTGAGTGGAAGTGAGGAGGAGTTTAATTTGGCTGTCCTCCAACATATAATTGATTCTCCCCTCTGGGTAAGTGGAGTCAATGGGAAGATAAGCCGCACCGGCCTTCATTACAGCCAGGATGGAGACAATCAGGTCAATGCCTTTATCCAGCTTTACGCCAACTATTTCACCTGGCTTTATGCCTGCATCTACAAGATGAGCGGCAACATAATTGGCCCTTTCGTTCAGGGCTTTGTAGGTTATGAATTGGTTATTATGCGCTACGGCTTCCACCTCCGGGTAACAAAGTGCCACGGTTTCAAAAACACAATGGATAAATTCTCTTTTCATATTAGCCAGTAATGTGTTAGCAGGCAGCCCCTCAGGCAACATATTATGGGTATTCACAACGTACAGAATAAAAATTCAAAATAATGTTTCATGAGGAGAAGCACTCTCCTCATGAAACAAAAGCCTCCTTTAAACGGCTACAGACATTCTTTCTTCATTTTCCGCTAACCATGTCAGGGCATCTTCGCGCCGCATGAAGTTTTGTATTTCAATTTTCTGGTTTTGCACAGTGGTAATTATATTCTTTGCAGAGGCCTGTCCAAATACATCCTCCGACATAATTACTGCCTGCTTTCTGTAGCAACCATTAGATACAGCCCTGGATAACCAGTCGGTTCCAGCCCACTCCTGATCCTTCGCACCTATTACCTTCATCTTTCTGATATCAGATACCCAACTTTGTATCTTATACCTTTTGGCTATCTCTAAAGACTTATCAAGCGCTTCTCTGTATTTGGCACTTGGGATAAAACCTGTCCAGGTTAATACTAAGACGGTAGAGTTGTTAGCTAATTCAATTACTACAGATTCGTTCTGAAACTGGATCATAAAACAAGAAATTTAAAACATTAATTTTGGCCCGAAATAACTCAAATTATCCTAGAGCAGCAATTTTGAGCCACTGCAGCCTCTTCATGTGTTGTTACCGGAAGTGTACCCTTTTTATTAAAACTTATAGAAAAGCCTCAAAAATGCTCATTTTAAATAAATAAGGGCAAGTTGGCCTACACCTTCCTTCTCTTTGCAATCACCTGACAGTCAATACCTCGCAGTTTTACAAAATCATTTCCCAAACCGCACTTGAATTTTCCCTTTGCCTTCGGCTATTTATTAATGAAGGCCGGGTTTGGCGCTTACCCTAAAATGGAAGCAAGCTTCCACGCGGCTATTCTGAAAAAAGTGCCAAAACTGCATGCCTTTAATTATTGCATTAAAAAACTTCATTTGGTATTATCTTTTTTCAGGAAAAAGAACATAAATAGAACAATAAAGAGAACGGTTATGAGAATCATCCTTCTTTAGCTCCTTCCTTTTTTAAGGCCTACAGGCAGGAGATAAAACACTCCGGAAAAATCAATATAAATCCCATTACCGATCACTATGCTGTTTTCCAGCCCAACCGCTACCGGGCTAAAAAAACTTATATTCGGAAAAACATGAAATGGAGGGATTCCCGCTGCTTTTTTGGCTTAATTATAATTTTAATAAGCCTCCGAAAATTAAGCTTTTTCTCAAGTGGAACTTGAAATTCAGCTTTTGCAGGAAATTAAATAAAGGATTTTTATAGCATTTATATTTAAATGTAATGAACATCTGAAAAAAAGAATCCCTATCAGGAACAATGCTTTTTCGGCCTGATAGCAATAAATAACAATAGGAAGAAAAATTATACCTCTGTTGCCGGTTTCCACTCATTTGTTCTTCTCATCACCTACCTAAATGAGCAGTGGCAGCCTTCATCGGCTGTCAGGTTCAGGACCAAATAAAAGCAAAATAAAAACAGGAAGCAGCCGCCCCATTCCGGAGCCAAAAGGCAGGCCAGGAGAAATACTATTCAGAAAACTGCCCGGATTTATTTATTAGTTTTTAGATTTAAAAATCGTACAGATAAAAAATTAAATAAGGTTGAACAAAAATTTTAGTGCATGCCTGCGCTCGTTTTATTTACTAGCTATGAGAATTGTATATATGAACGCCTTCTTGAGAATTATAAACTAATTCTTCCCAAAGAGATAAAAGAGAAGGCATTTAACTTTAGAAGGTGGCAGGACCGGCAATCTTACCTACTTGGGAAGTTAATTACCTGGCATGGGCTAAAGCGCTATAATTATGAGGATGATTGTTTAAACAGGCTTCAGGTAAATCCTTACGGAAAGCCGTCGATCGATCAAAACATTTTCTTCAACCTGTCTCATTCCGGGCAATTCGTTGTTTGTGCTTTTTATACAGCGGAAACAGGGATCGATATTGAAAAAATTGAGCCTACAGACATAGAAGACTTCAGAGATATTTTCACGCATCAGGAAAAAGCTTATTTAGATAGATCGGCTACCCCATTAACAGACTTTTACCGAATCTGGACTTTGAAAGAAAGTGTTATTAAAGCAGAAGGCAAAGGGCTATCAATCCCATTACAACAGCTTAATGTCCTGAACGGAGAGATGGTACAATTGAGAAACAGAAACTGGTACATGAAAGAAATCAACCTTTCTCCTGGCTATTGCTGTTCATTGGCAAGCAAAAAAAGGCCTTCTTCCATTTTAATTGAAAAACTTAATTTAAAGGTAGCTTCTAAATAGCGGCGCAGCTTCCCTTCAGAAGTAAGAACAAGCCTGCATTGTGCCGATAAGTGACTTAATATCAGGCGGCTGTTACTTCATCTTCCTATATCGACCCTGGGGCGCGGGCCAGGATAAAGCTGCACTTCCTGCAGCAGGCTTCCTGTTTACTGAATCTGCGCTATTTTATTGCCTGGCTTTTAGCTTAGCATTTCTTTCTCTGGGGCACCTCTTTTTCCAGAAGAAAAAAGGCCTACCAAGCGTTTCGGCGCTAATGCTTCGCCAAATTAAAATTAGAACTGCGGCGGCCAGGCGACCCCGGCGGATCGCTAATAATGAGGGAGAAATGATAAAGGATTCGTATAAGCGTTAAAGTCCATCGCTGCCCAGCTTGTTATTCATAGAAAGTAAATTAGAAGAAGACTATTGCTAAAGAACAAGAAAAAATTTAGTAAAATTTTTAGCTATTTTACTAAATAAATTAGTATTTGCTAAACCTGTTCCGCTGCAGTTCGTATAATTCAGCATCACCAAAAAAGAATAATATGAAAGTGAACATACATGAAAAACCATTCCTGGCGGAAGGAAAGCATACCGTAAAAGTAACAGAAGTGGAAGAAGGGAAAAGTGAACATAAGAACATCCCTTTTTTTAACTGCAGATTAGAGAATGAGGAAGGATTTATTAACCAGCGCTTTTACCTGAGCGAACCTGGCGAACCCTTTTTAGCTGCTTTTTTAAAGGCTGTAAACCTGGATAAAAAGGAAGAGATAGATACGAAGCAGTTAAAAGGCAAAACCCTTTCTGTGGAGGTTGAAGAAAGAACCTATGAAGACCCGGAGGGGAAAGAAAAAACCATTAAGCAGGGAACCCACTTTGAACCCGCAGGCAAAGCTGATTTCTCCGGAAGGTTTTAAAAAGTTTACACCGCAAATAGCACAAATAACTGCTTCTAAAAGCAGCCACAAAAAAAGCAGGAATGACCTCCTGCTTTTTTGTTAAGTGCTTAGACATAAATACATTAAACTGTTTGTCATGCCGACAACGGAGGCATCTTTCCAAGTATAATGCTTCCCAGATGTTTCTAACGAAGAAAGATCCTTCCGCGCGGCGTCCGCGTTCCTCAGGATGACACATCAAAATTAAGTTTATACTATTTCTGTCGAATTACTTATACAAAATAGATTTAGCAAATGATGCTACATTTTACTCTCTTACATGGAAGCCGGCATCTTTTACCGCCTGCTCTATTTCCTCATCTTTAAAGGTTCCATGAACGGTAAGAACCTTCTCCTTACTCGTCGTATCCACGTCCCAGGAGGTAACACTGGAAACGCTGTTCAGGTAAGGCATTACGTTCCGCACACAGCTATCGCAGTTAATATCTGTTTTAAACTTTCGGGTTTTTATGTTATTTTCCATCTTAATCCAGGTTTGTATTAAAAAAATTATTTCATTTCCTTAACCAGTTGCACAGGCGAACTTTCCGATAAACAGTTGCAGCCAGAGATTTTTTGCCAGCGCCCATTCGTTTGAAGTGGCAGCTTGCTTATTGCTCCCCTTGTACTACTTAATAAAAAAGCTGCTGCCGAAAATGTTTTTTCGATTACAAACAAAAAAGGTTAATATGATCTTAATCCGCCATAGCAAACGCCCCTACCATACCACCCGCACGATTACGCACAGCCCCGGCGAAGGCTGCTTTCCTTTATCAAAATTTTAGTATCCCTGATTCTCCCGTATTTACAGGAAGGTGGATAATGCTGCTTAGAAAATAATGGCCTTCCTGAAGCGAATTATCCAGACAGGATTCCAGCTTAATATTTTCCTTATTGAGCAGTGGCCGATTGCGTGGTGGTTTCCTATTAAACCGTGATGACATTTGGGCGGGCTACAAACCTCGATATTTAATATTTCCCCTATCATTGCTTATAAAAATAGTGTACACAGTTTGTGCTGAAATTATATTCCAGCTTAGCGCTTGTTTAAATTTTTATAAGAATGTAACAGCATGTAAAAAAGAGCGAATCCGCCTGCGTAAGTAATTAAGCGGCCAAACTTATTCGCTTATGCCATCTCCTGCCCTGGCAGCCAAAGACTATTTTGATAAGTAAAAGCTTACTTTTATTGTACTCATATAGGGCTCACAAATCAAGCTGGCTTTTCGCCCTACCAGTCGTTTACATTGGCATCGGTCTATATAGAACTGCTGGGAAAGCCAGTACTTCCCAAGCATCTGTGATGGAGAGAATGTTGCTCTTCCTGAAATCATTTCTATAAGGAGGATGAACCCGGAAGCAAGCCTTCATCCGGCATGCACCTAAAAACAGAACAAGCTGCAATATCGGTCAAACGAAAAAAAGTTAATTCAGAAGATGGATGAGGACCTAACAGATTTGCGAAAGGGCTATAAAGAACTTTCTACCCAATTTCAGGTGCAAAAATTGCCAATGGCACATGATTGTCACTCATCAAGAACTCCTGTTCTTCTGGTCCACTTTATAAACGCTTTCCTTTTTTTTCATAACCGATCACCTGTCCATAAACGGACACCTTTTAAAATTAAAAAATACGCCTCAGCCACTTAATTAAAGGAATTTTTAAATGGCACGTGCTTTGGTAATTCCACGATAGCTTAAATCTGCTATTAAGGACAGTAAAGTACCAAAGAAAGGCCGTGCGGAAATGGGCTACAAACAGGTGCTTAAGCAGGTCATGTTTTCCTGACAAAACCAGTAAATATTTTTTTAGCCTTACGAATCAGAAAATAACAAAAAAATCATTTTTATCATGAAAAATCTATTATCAAAAACAGCGCTTTTTGCATGCCTTGCACTTACCCTCATTAGTAGCTGTGAGGAGAAGGAGGTGGATCCGGAAATACCGGGTGGGAACGGCGGCGGAGGAATTAGTACGCCCTCAACACCAATTCCCGCAGAATTTACCGGAACCTGGTATGCAGAACATAACCAGGGACCCCTTAATAAAAACTGGGAAGAGGAAACCTTTCAGGGCGAACAGGGGTGGAAAGAATATAGGACACTGGTAATTACCGGAGACGGAAAAAATGCCGAGGAATACACCACAGAAATCATGAACGTACTTGATGAAGTAAAGCAGTACAGTTACAAAATTGCCGGAACGCTTACCTACAGTTCAAATCCTTCTACCATTACCTTTCATGCTCAGTCAGGTAAAATGAGGGTTTTCAGCAATAAGTATTCAGGCTTTAAAGAGTCGGATATTAAACTGGCAAACCTTGAAAATTACAAAACGGTATTAACCTATGCTGAAGCAACCACTTATTCCAGTTCGCAAAATTTCCTGACAGCCAGGCGGCTCGACGGAGACATGGAGGTGTCTGCCCGTTACCTGAAAGCAGGCGGCAGTTCCGGTAATCCGGGAGATGGCGAAAATCCTGACCCTTATTCCGAGCCTCCGGCTTCAGGCACCTATGTGCAGATGGGCAGCCACTATTATCCAACGGTAAGCATAGGAAACCTGGAATGGATGTCGGTGAATTATGCCGGCCCTGGAGGAATGAAAAATTCTGAGAAGCCAGCATACGGTACTTTCCTGAAGCATGCCGACCTGGAAGGATTACAAATTCCTGAAGGCTGGAGATTACCCTCTAAGGATGATTTTCTTGATTTACTCGACTCTCAGGGCATTGAATTCGACGAGCTGTGGGGCTCTACCGACGGATCGGATTTGGAATCCAAGCAGCGCCTGGGCTACCTGATGGCTTCTACGGGATGGCTAAAACAAGATGGATATGCCAATAATCAGTCAGGTTTTAATGCGGTACCCGGGAACCTAATGGTTACCAACGGCAATCCACACGGCGAGGGTTCGAACTGCCTGCTCTGGACATCTGAAATGGACGAAGAAGGCAATCCGGTAACCTTCAGGCTAATTCAATTACCTTCTGACACATATGCATCTTTTGGCGCTTCCATAACCGGGTTTAACCCACCACATATTCCGCTACGGCTGGTAAAGGATAAATAAGGCAAGGCTCAACAGCCAGCAATTTTCGTCTACCACCCTAATGGTTTGTTGCAACTGTCCCGCCTTACCGGAAACCATTTTCGGGGCGGGCAGTAGCAAAAAAAAGCCTGCTTTAAAATTACTTTTCCATTCCTCATTAATAACTATCTCCTTTTATGAAAACTAAATTATTCCATTACGTGGCCCTAATCGCCACTTCCTTTTGCCTATGCCTGAGTTCCTGCGAGGAGGATGAGGCTCCGGCCATTAACCCTTTAACAGCCAAAGCGGGAGCAGATATTACGCTTGCCGCCGGCAGTACGGCAAATCTTAATGCCAGCGCCTCCTCCGATGCGGAGGGCAAAACCTTCAGCTATCACTGGGCGGTTACAGAAAAACCCGGCGGCAGCACCGCAGCGCTTGCAAATGCTACCACTGCCACGCCCACCTTTTCAGCAGATAAAGCAGGTAGCTATGTGCTGCGATTAACCATCGCAAGGGAGGAATGGACGGCATCCGATGAGCTAACCATTACTCTTACTGCCGGTCCTTCTGCCATTCTTATTTCTGAAAACATTACGGAAAACCGGGTGCTGGAGAATGTGTTTACCGACGACCATACCTTAGCCGATTATATTGTAACAAGGTCGATAAGGCTCGATGCCATGCTTACCATAAAACCCGGTGTAAAAATTGCATTTGCAGAAGATGCCCTGCTGACTGTTTCTGCCGGCAGTATTTTTAGAGCGGAAGGAGCGGCCTCCGAAGCCGGCAAAATTTACTTTAGCGGCCAGACGGAAGAAGAGGGTTTCTGGACAGGCATCCTGTTTTATTCGACCAGTATTGCCAATGTAATGAACCATGTGCAACTTTCGCATGCCGGCAGCTCCGCTTATGAAGGTGCCTTAAAGGGAGGTATTCTCCTGAAAACTGACAGCAAAATTGCCATCACCAACAGCAGTTTCTCCAATAACCTGGGTTTTGGAATTTACGCCCAGCGTACTACAGAATTTTTAGCCTTTGATAACAACCGCCTAAGCGATAACAGCGGTGCTGCCCTAGCCTTAGCGGCTGCACAGGTTCACCAATTGGGCAATGGCTGCACCTTTAACGGCAACAACGGCATTAATGCAATTGAAATACACAATGGCACCTTAAATTACCAGGCGGACGTTGCATGGAAAACCTTTGATGTTCCCTATCATATTACAGAGGATTTATTATTATCTGCCAGAACCGGGCTGTACCTGGCCGAAGGGGCAGTGTTAAAGGTAAAGAGCGATAAAATGATACTGGTGAACGACGAGGCCTCCCTTCATGCAACAGGTACTGCCGAAAATATGGTAAAGATTGAAGGCATGGAACCGGTAGCCGGCTACTGGAGAGGCCTTTACATACAAAACAGTGGAGGAAATGTGAGTGAGCTAAACTTTGTTTCCTTTAAACATGCAGGAAGTACTCCCCTTTCCGGCGACCGTAAAACAAGTATACAGTTAGGAATTAATGGAATGGCCGCTGTAAAGAACAGCCTAATCGCAGATGGAGCAGGAGATGGATTTGATGCTTATCCGCCCAGTGCTGTTATCGAATCCTTTGAAGGGAATACCATACAAAATCATGTTGGTTATCCGCTGGTAGTTTCCACCAACAACACAGAAGTTCTGGATTATAACACCCATTTTGCAGGCAATGGAAAGGCAGAGGTACGGGTAGATCCGGGCCACTCCATTCAAAAGAGCAGCGAAACCACCTGGAAGGGTTTTGCCGAAGGACTTCCCTACCTGATTGCCGGCACAAACAACAACCTGATTGTGCATTCCGGCTTCAGGCTGGAGGCGGGCGTAGTGCTCAAATTTCAGGAAAACATTCACCTTGTAGTGATTGATGCCAATGGCCATACTGCCTATTTAAAAGTGGCAGGTACAGCAGCCAAAAACGTTGTACTTCAGGGAGCAAAAGAAATGGCGGGCTCCTGGTATGGCATAACCATATCCTCCGACAACGCAGAGAACTACATCAACTATGCCCGCATATTGCATGGTGGAAAAACCTTCCCCAACAGCTTTTCGGCCAGCATCGTTGTGGATAATTCCCCGACCGGAAGACTTAGCATCTCCAATTCTTTTATTGGACAGAGTGGCCAACATGGAATATCTGTCGCTAAAATAAAAAGAGAGTACCTGCTCGACCAAAACCTGCAATTCGAATCTGTACCAGCCTCAGGTATATATGTTTGGGAGTAAGTTTTAAATACCTTTTAATGGCCACCATGCCACCCTCCTCCTGGGTAGAATTACGCTCAATTTTACCCGGGAAGAGGATGGCGCCTTTTTGTGTGTAGCTAGTACACAGTCCATTTAAAGGCTAAGGATTGTGTTCATGCTTTTAAAAGAAGGGGGAAGCATGGGTCGCCGGTGCGATAGCTATCGAAGCTATAAAAGAAAGAGAGAGTCTCGCAGAGCTTTCTAAGCGTTTTGAGCCGGGCCGCCGCTGCGGTGCATCCAAATATGATTAGTAAATGGAAGCAGGAGTTTCTTGACAACTCCTCAGCAGCCTTTGATAAGGAGAAAGATAAGTCTCAGGAGACAGATACAGAGAAGTTGTATGCCCGCATCGGCAGGCTTGAACTTGAAAAGGATTTCTTAAAAAAAAGCTTAGGCAAACTCGGTCTGTAAACGAGCTGAGAAGTTTGACAGAACCGTCAAATAAGCTTAGTATACGCTCCCAGTGCAATCTTTTGGGAATCCATCGCAGTGGACTTTATTATGCTCCTGCTAAAGAAAATGAAGAGAACCTGGCTATCATGCGGCTCCTGGATGAGCGTTATTTAGCGAAGCCTACTCATGGAGTATTGCAAATGCAGGATTATCTTTTGGATGAGCAGGGCCTTCGGGTGAATCATAAACGGATACGCAGGCTTTTACGGCTGATGGGCCTGATGGCAATTTATTCAAAGAAGAACCTGAGTAAATTGGGTCATGCAGCGTATATTTACCCTTACCTGCTCAGGAGCCTGGAGATAAACAGGCCGAACCAGGTTTGGGAGATAGATATCACCGCGCGGCGGCCGCATATATCCCAATGGAGAAAGGATTCATGTATCTAACTGCCATTATTGATGTGCATAGCAGGTACGTGCTAGGCTGGGGTTATCTAACAGTCTGGAGGCTCAGGCAAGCCTTTCTGTACTCCAGGAAGCTATTGAAAGGCATGGGAAGCCAGAGATAGTGAACTCTGACCAGGGAAGCCACCGCGGCGGCGGACCGCTTTACCTACAAAGAATGGGTTGAGTACCTGAAAGAAAGTGACATCAAAATCAGCATGGATGGCAAAGGCAGAGCCCTGGATAATATCTACATTGAACGCCTGTGGAGGACGGTGAAGCAGGATTACGTGTATTTATACCCTGCTCAGGATGGATGGGACCTGTACCAGGGAATCAAAGCCTTTTTTGTGGAGTACAATCACAAAAAGCGCCACCAGGGAATAGGAAGACAGATTCCGTTTCAGGTCTACCAAAGTAATGCTGCCTGAGGCCTTTTTCCTTTTCAAACAGCAAAGGTAGCATGCTCCTGGAACCCGCCAAGGTCAGGTAAATTCCTCCCTGCGGTCGGAAACCTTGTGGTGCCCCACCGGGACAGAACCCAGCACCATACTGAAAACGCATTTGAAAAAGGAAAAAAGAAACAATATCAACTAAGAAAAACTACCCTGTGGTCCTACAATACGGTGGTGTAGGAGAACGCCGTGCAGAGCCACTCCGTGGGTTTATCGCTCATGGCCGTCTTCTCGATTAGCAACATGCGCCCTTCTTCTCTCACCTTGCAGGTCGGTCGTTACATTGTCGGCATGATGCCGCGGAATACAATTAAATGTCTCGCCAGTGTCATATCCTGCCAATGAAGGTTTTACCTATTTTACTCTGTTTTTAAAACTTTTACAATTTTAATCCGCCCCGCCCGAATGGTTTGGGAGAGGACAATCAGCAACCCTAGTATAACAACCAGACTAAAGCCTATACTTATATTTATAAAACTCAAATTAACCAGGTTGCTGCCAAGATCCTGTTTAATTAAATCACCGGCAAACAGGCCAGCGGGAACACCAATTAGTCCGGCAATAAGCATAAGAATGCCAAAATTCCTGGTAACTGTCCACACCAATTTTATTTTGTCTGCACCCAATACTTTTCTTATACCCAGTTCTTTAGTCCGTGTTTCTACGGAGTAGCTTGCGACGCCTAAAATTCCCAAACCGGCGATAATAAAAACAATCAGGGCAAAGCCTCCAAAAAGACTGATTCTGTCTCCACTGCTTAGCCCTGAATAACGGTGTTCTTTTAAGTTATGAATATTTGCTGTTTTTTCGGGAAAATTTTCACTCCATAAGGTTTGAATGGCTTTGGTCGCTGCCACTTCAGTATTTGGCTTTGTTTTTATGATAAGGGTGGATATTTCATTTGGCAAATACCGATATAGTAGAGGGCGTTGTTCGTCAATAATTTCATTGGGCATGATGCCAATGACTTGTACGTATGTGGAATCCAATAACAAATTCTGCCCCACTAAAGTCTCCGATTTCTCAGGCTGCATTAATTCTGCGGCAGCTTCATTCACCAACACGTACTGCTCAGCACTTTCAGGCATGTTTTCAGGAAAATTCTGCCCGCGTTTTAAACTGATTCCTTCTGTTTCAATTGTCTTCGGGTCAATGCTTACGTAATTTATTTCCAGAATTTTATCATTTAATGTTACAGAAGATTTGCCCAGTTTCATGGGTTTATGATACCAGTTAGTTGCCAAAGTTGTTTCTACCTGGCTTAACTGGTTTATGTCGTTTTGCAGGTTTTCATGTTTTTCACCTTTCAAATCAAGTGTCAGTACGTTGGCTGGCACAGTTGATTCAATGATGGCACTACTTTTTATTTCATAATCGGCCAGCATGACAACCTGAATCATAAGGATGATCAGAACTGAAAATTGCACAACAACCAAAATCTTATAAAAAGAAACAGTCTGAAACAGCTTAACATTCTTCATTTTACGCAAAGTCTGTGTGGGCTTAAATGCTGACAGTATCCATGACGGAAGTGCCCCTGCGACTAAGCCTGTGATAACTGCGTAGGCTAACAAGCCTGAAATTAAAATTATATCCCAGGAAAACGTCACCTCCATTTCGGGAAAATAATGCATTAATAGAATGATACACGGCAGTGTAAACAACAAGGCAAGTACGGCAATAACGGTCGCTTCCGTTAAAAACTGACCAATAATTTGTCCTCTTGTTGCGCCTATCGTTTTGCGGATACCTACTTCCTGCGCCCGGGAGACGGCACGCGCCAATGCCAGACTGATATAGTTGAAAGCAGACAAAAGGGTGAGAGCCAGAATTAAAGACAGTATTATTTTTATGCTCTCCCAGGTGGTGCCTACATTGGGGTCATTTTTAATATCCTTGTTTCCAGGGGTAATATCTTCTACGGGTTGTGCCAAAAACTGAAGACTGCTTTTATCCAGTTTCCGGTTATAGTTTTCGAGTGTTGTATTGAGTTGCTCTACATTATCTTCTGATTTTAAACGGGCATAAACTGCAGAACTTTTGAAGTGCTCCCAGTTTTGGGAAATATCACTGATTGCGCCTTCCTTTTCGAGCATTTCAGCAGCATTTACAGAAATCATTGCCTCAATGGGCAGATGCGTTCTCAAAGGCGGGTCTTGGATAATTCCTCCAACGGTATAAGAACCTAAGTTTTCAAAGCGGACAGTCTTGCCTAAGGCGCTGGCACTGCCAAATATCTTTGCTGCTGTACTTTCAGTTAAGAAAACCGCGGTGGGATTATTGGCAAGGCTTTGTGCATTGCCTGACAGTAATTTAAAACCAAAAACATCAAAAAAAGAAGGCTCTGAAAATTTTATGTCAATAGGTACGTCGCCTCTTTCGGTTTGCAGGTTATGTTTTCCAGCCAGACGTACTTTTACCGTTTTTTCAACAAAGGAGATACTTTCCAATTGAGACGCCAGCGGCAAGGGAGCTGTTGCCCATTTGGTTTGTTCCCCGTCTTTTGTTTCCTGTGTGAGTATCCGCACTAGTTGATTCAATTCCGGATGAAAATGGTCTGTATCGTAATCGGCCTTTAAGCCTGTAAAAAGAATAACCCCAACTGCCATGCTCAATGACAAGCTCAGTATATTGACTAATGAAAAAAGTTTGTTTTTCCAGAGTATCCGTATAGCGATTTTTAGATTGTTCTTTATCATGACTTAAAGTGTGGCTTTTTAATGAAAAATAGGCCAAATACTGAGGAAGGGGGATCCCTCTCAATTCTATATTGGCAAGGTTTGTGCCAAAAAAACAATTGCTTCATTATCAATTTTTTAGACAACTGTTTATTAAAAGCTGTTCGGTTTTGATACACTAGTTGTATCGATTTGATACAGCCAAGTACACAATATTTCACTTCCTAATGAGACTGCGGCACTTATTTTATCCCAGTGGATGTTTGCCGTGAAGAAGCTTATTGGTAGGATTGTCAAACTCTTTCTTTGTTGTCTGGGAACATTTGTCGGGTTACACGGAAGGGCATTTTTACCAATCTTTAGATTAGGCTGTGTCTGACGAATACCCTTTGGCTTAAAAATGCGAATTATTGGCCTTGTTCTACAGGTCTTTTTCTCACCGTAGCTTAGGCTATGCGGCACGGCCGACCGTCTCGAAAAAGAACCTTTGGCCAAGACCCGCAGCGGCGGACCGCAAATTCCCTATTTTTAGTCTCAAAACCATTCATCAGACACAGCCTAATGAATTACCAATATCTGCCCTAATCATTGGGGGTGCTCACTGGAAAAAGAGATGCTTTACCTCTTAATTTATCCTTTCCTCCAAAAAGGAAGCATTTAGTGAAAGAATGTACTATTATTACAGCATCGCACAAGATCCATGCCTATAAAAAGCCATTTCTTATGAAGTTATATATCAAATACATGGTGAGCCTGAGGTGCAAAATGATGGTGAAAGAAGAGCTGAAAAAGCTCGATCTTCATGAGGTAGCCATGGATTTGGGAATGGTTGAAATTCTTGAGAATATTACACATGAACAGCAGGAAGCCCTTAAAATAAACCTGCGTAAATCCGGGCTGGAATTATTAGATGATAAGAAAAGTATCCTGATCGACAAGATCAAAAACGTGATCATTGAAATGATTCACTATTCCGATGAGGTACCCAGGACAAACTACTCCGATTATATCAGCCAGAAGTTAAGTCTTGATTATACTTATCTTTCGAACATTTTTACGGAAGTTAAGGGGATTACAATCCAACAGTTCATCATCTTCCATAAGATTGAAAGAGTAAAAGAATTGCTGTTATACAATGAGCTGAACCTTACAGAAATTGCTTATAAACTCCATTACAGCAGTGTAGCCCACCTATCCAACCAGTTCAAGAAAGTGACCGGCCTCTCGCCATCTTTCTACAAAAAGCTAAAACAAAAACGAGACAGAAACCTGGAAAGCCTGTAACACCCTGCTTACATTCCATTTCCCCAGCCTTTCACCTTCAAAACCCCTCTTCGTTTCTTACCCCAGAGCATCTTCGAATAAACATGTAAAACATGGGATATATGTAACTTCTTTCCCTGCTTGTGTAACACTTTACATGCGAAATGCCGCCACCTTTGTTTTATCAGCTTTTATGAGCTGTAAACTACCTATGAATCACTTAATAAGGAATAAAATGAAAAATATTTTCTTACTTATGAGTGCCATTATTTTCCTGGCATTCGAAAGTCAGGCACAGGATAACAGCCGTCGGTTGAATGATCAGTTTCTGTTTGGCCTCAAAGCCGGAATAAACAGTTCCAATGTATTCTCAACTGAAGGAGAAGGATTTAGCCCTGGCCCCAAAGTCGGATTGGCAGCAGGTGTTTTTTTCTCCATTCCTTTACTGGATTATGCAGGCATTCAGCCTGAGCTACTTCTATCTCAAAAAGGATTTAAAGCAACAGGAAGTTTAGCTGGAAATATTTACGAATTTACCCGTACCACCACCTATCTTGATATTCCAGTGCTGGCTGCCATAAAACCATTCCCTTTTATTACCCTGCTGGCCGGTCCTAACTTCTCTTACTTTTTAAAGGAAAAATATGCATTTGAGAATGCCAGTACAACCATTGAACAGGAAGAAGATTTTATAAATGATGAAGCCCGAAAAGGCACACTTGGTTTTGGGGGAGGCCTGGATATTAATATGGATCACTTTGTGCTCGGCGCCAGGGTTTTCTGGGACCTGCAGAAAAACAACGGAGACACAAACAGTACAACCCCTCGCTACAAAAATACCTAGTACCAGGCCTCCCTTGGGTACAGGCTTTATTAAGAACACTCAGGCTGATTGAACAATTGGGGAAAGGCATCATCATCCAGGATGGAATAACCATCTACCTCTGACAGGTAACACACCTGTGATTTATGTAAGAATCGCTGTTAAGTATGTAATGCTTAGCCGCTTATAAAGATGCACCTTTGCATTGTCTGAAAGGAACGGCATTAAAATGAGCAAAGGCAGCAAGGACACGCATTCAAAAATAAAATGCCTCTATAAAAACCAGGAAGTTGAGTAACTGCTTCCCATGCTCCCTGTAATAAGTTGTAATCCTATGTCCAATGTATTATCCTGATTTTGAACTATCAAAGGCTATTATCATTGCTGAAAACATAGAATATGTTTCGAATTCGGTTGTCATTAAAACGATTATTAAAAAAGCTACCGGTAATGTAAGTGCTATAGCCTTTGACACCGGTGAGGTGCTGGCAGAAAAATCATCCCCTTTTGATACCTTTATCCAGGTGATTGATGGGCAGGCTGAAATAATGATTGGCCGAACTTTATGCATAATTGAAGCCGGACAGTCCATCATAATACCGGCCCATTCACGAAACATAGTAAAGGCAAAAGTTCGCTTTAAAATGATATCCACTACTATAAAAAGTGGATATGAAAAGATAAATGTACCAGGAATAATATAAATAGGTAGATATCATAATATGAAAAATAAATTTCAAGTGGGAGATATTGTCTTTTCAAAAAGCAACCCTGCCCAAAAATTAATTGTATGCGAAGCGATAAACGGATACTACTGCAAAAGCTTGGAAGGCCCAATTCGGGCACCACAGATTCGCTTTGAAAAAGAACTTCTGTTAAGCAACGGGCTTCCTGTACTATCACCCCATAAACCGAAACCTTTGGCCGCCCCATTCAAAAGGGAAGCCTTGATGAAGATATGGAGAAAAACAGCAGCTAAAGTGGAGGTCTAGCCAAAAAGGGGAAATGAAATGTAAAACCAGGCCTAATCCTTACGTTTTGGCATCTACAAAGATCGTTTAATTTTTTCCCCACCCTTTTGGGGGTGAGCATCAGAAATGCATTTTTTCAATGGTAAACGACCTTTAGCCAGACGTAAAAAAAAATCTCATCCTGCAAAGCCTAACACAAAAGAAGCCTCATCAGCCTCTCTGTTGCATATTGAAAAGCCTTGGTTGGTCATTTCTATTTTTTACAAGCTTCTATGAAAATAGCCTATATATCTACTTACCTGCCCCGCAAATGCGGCATTGCCACGTTTAATGATAACCTGGAAAAGGCGCTTCAGGCGAACATCCCGAAGCATTCTACAAGCCAGCAAAGCTTTGGAATTGCGGTGCATGATGGAGAAGATTGCCCGACCAATTATTATCCGGAACATGTAAAGCTTATCCTCCGGGAAAATTTCCAGCAGGACTACATCCAGGCAGCTAATTATATCAATACCAGCGAAGCCCAGGTGGTTGTACTGGAACATGAATTTGGTATTTTTGGTGGCGAAAGCGGCATTTATCTTCTTCCCCTCTTAAACCGCCTGGAAAAACCGCTGCTTAGTGTACTACATACCGTTTTAAAAGATCCCTCCTACACCCAAAAGCTCATTATACAGGAAATTGCAGCGCGCTCTGCAGGTTTGGTTGTTATGAGCCGTCGCGGGATGGAATTTCTCAGTTCTATCTATGGAATACCAGCTAGCAAAATTCAGTATATAGAGCATGGCGTTCCCGACCTGGAGGCCCCGGTCCATAATCCCTTAACAAAGGGTGCCCCCTTCCTGCATCACCGGGTACTCCTTACCTTCGGGCTGCTAAGCCCGAATAAAGGATTGGAAACCGTGATAAAGGCTTTGCCTAGAATAGTTGCCCAGCATCCGGATGTAATGTATGTAGTGCTGGGAAAAACACACCCTGGAATTGTAAAAAATTCTGGGGAGGAATACCGCGACCAACTGAAACGTTTGGCCGTTCGCTTAGGCGTGGATAAACATCTCACCTTCATAGAGAAATTTGTGTCAGATGAGGAGCTAATGAATTACTTATCAGCCGCACATATCTATGTTACTCCTTACCTGAATGAGGCCCAAATTACCAGCGGCACGCTTTCTTATGCGGTAGGAGCCGGGTCGGCCATTGTTTCCACGCCATACTGGCATGCCCTCGAATTGCTCGATGAACAAAGAGGATGCCTGTTCAGGTTTAAAGATGCCGAAGAACTGGCCGATACCATTATTGACCTGCTCGACAAACCCGAAAAGCGCAGTGCCCTGAAGAAGAAGGCTTATCAGTACGGCCTTCGTTTACGCTGGCCCAAAATTGGCGCTCATTACAAGCAGGTTATGCAGGATGCCATCAATAAAGAAGCCTATACGGTCAAGAAAATACACCAGATAGTGGATCCGGAAAGAATACCTGCCTTTAGCCTGATCCATGCGTGCAGGCTAACGGACGATACTGGTATTGTGCAGCATGCTAAGTATGGAATTCCAAACCTGAAAGAAGGCTATTGCCTGGATGATAACGCCCGTGCCCTGATAATGGCCCTGATGGCTTATCAGCGGAATAAAAGCCAGGAAGCGCTCGAGCTAATCCCAATATACCTGAGTTTTATTCACTACATGCAGCGAGACAATGGGAATTATGGCAATTTCTTGAGCTTTAGAAGGGAATACCTGGATGAAATTGGTTCTGAAGATGCTTTTGGCCGTACCGTTTGGGCGCTGGGTTACCTGGTGAGCTGTGCGCCCAACAATTCCTACAGGGAGTTTGCCGGGGAGCTGTTCTACAATTCAGTCCCTCATTTTAAGCACCTGCACCATTTAAGAGGCATGGCCAATACCATTATCGGAATTGCCTATTTTTTAAAAGCACACCCCGATAATGAGGAGATGCATCGGGAATTAAAAGCACTCACTACTCCACTGGTAGAGGCTTATGAACAGCATAGAGTTAATGACTGGCACTGGTTCGAGGAGAAGCTTACCTACGACAATGCCATTTTACCGCTGGCGCTGTTCCATTCCTGCGAAATTACCGGAAGCGAAAAAGTAAGGAAAATAGCCATTGAATCCCTGGAGTTCCTGGATGCCTTAAGCTTCAGGGACGGATTCCTGAGTCCTGTTGGCAACCGCGGATGGTACCATCGCGATGAGGAAATTCCGGTTTTCGATCAGCAGGCTATTGAAACCATGGCCATGGTGCTGATGTACCTGAAGGCATACGAAAACAGCCATCATCCTTCTTATATTGAAAAGATGTTTATGAGTTACCAATGGTTCCTGGGCGAGAATATTCTGCGGGTACCCCTATACGACCATGAAACCAAAGGCTGCTGCGATGGCTTGCAGGAAACGGCTCTTAACCGGAATCAGGGAGCAGAAAGTACGCTTGCTTATTTAATCTCCAATCTTACCGTGCTTAAGGCGCTGGAGATGGAACATGAATACAATGGTACGGTAGCCATAGAACCCAAAGAGCCTAAGCTGGTCATGTAAACTACCAAATACTCTAAGCTAAACTGGCCGGTTTTTTACAGCGCCCTGCCTTTTTTATTTTTTCCATTTCAGTTTAAAGAGCGGATTATTTATAATATGAAAATTGCCGTATTAGCCCCTATCGCCTGGCGCACTCCCCCCCGTCATTACGGTCCCTGGGAGCAGATGGCTTCCAATTTAGCCGAAGGCCTGCTCCATACAGGTGCGGATGTGACCTTATTTGCTACCGCAGATTCTGTGACCGCAGGGAAGCTGGAGGCAATAATTGAAAGGGGCTATGAAGAAGACCGGAGGCAGGATGCAAAAGTGGCCGAATGCCTGCACATCAGCCACCTGATGGAACAAGCAGCAGGCTTCGATATCATTCACAACCATTTCGACTTTTTGCCCCTTAGCTATTCAAGGCTCATCTCCACTCCTATACTTACAACCATTCACGGCTTTTCCTCTCCCCACATCCTTCCTGTTTATCAAAAATACAATGCCACCACCCATTACGCCTCCATAAGCAATGCGGATCGCTCTCCACTGCTGAAGTATGCCGCAACGGTGTACAATGGTATCCGAACAGCTGATTTTTCTTTTAGCTCACAGCCCGAAGAATATCTCCTGTTTTTCGGGAGAATTCATCCCCACAAAGGCACGGCTGAAGCCATCCAAATTGCCCTTAAAAGTAAAAAGCAGTTGCTTATTGCCGGTATTATACAGGATCAGGCTTATTTTGACGAACAGGTAAAACCCTTTTTAAGTGATCAGATCATTTTTATTGGAACTGCCGGCCCCGGGAGGCGGAACGAACTTTTGGGTAGCGCAAGTGCGCTCCTGCATCCCATCAATTTTGATGAACCCTTTGGCTTAAGTGTGGCAGAAGCAATGAGCTGCGGTACACCGGTTATCGCTTTTAACAGAGGCGCTATGCCAGAGCTTATTCAACAGGAGAAAACCGGCTTTCTGGTGAAGAATGTTCAGGAAGCAGTGGAGGCTGTGCAACAAATCAAGCGAATCGAACGCGCCTGTTGCCGGCAATGGAGTTTATCCCAGTTCTCCCAGGAAAAAATGACCGCAGACTACCTGCGGCTGTATGAACAGATATTAAACGGCTCTGGGCGTATTTCGTAGCTTATCAAGCAGGGCATGAAGGTCCACACTGGCAAAGGAAGAACAATAATCAGACAAGCCGTAAGGGATGATCAGCTGGCCATTGTGCACAATAGAACCGCAGGAGTAGAGTACATTGGGCACATATCCTTCCCGCTCATTTTCTTTCGGAATGAGCAAAGGCTCTTCCAAATGACCGATTTCAATGGTCGGATCGTTCAGTTGCAATAAACTGGCACCGAGGCAATACTGACGCATGGGCCCTACGCCATGGGTAATCAGCAGCCAGCCCAACTCTGTTTCAATGGGCGAGCCACAGTTTCCTACCTGCGTAAGCTCCCAGGGATATTTTGGCTGCTGTATCTTAATGGGGTTTTCCCACAAGTTAAGATGGTTGGAGTACATGATGTAATTATTACAACCATCATTCCGGGAAGCCATAACGAACTTGCCTCCTATCTTTCGCGGGAACAGCGCAAAGTTCTTATTCTGGGCCCCTGCCCCATATACTGGCATGATTTTGAAATTATAAAAATCATAGGTTTTTAACATCTTAGGAACAATAATCTCTCCATCGTATGCGGTATAAGTAGCAAAATAAACAATTTCCCCATCCTCTTCCGTAAAACGCACAAACCGGGCATCTTCAATCCCTTTCCGTTCAAACTCTGAGATCGGAAAAATTACCCGGTCAGAAATATCCGTATCGAGTGAGAAGGTAATCTGGTAATAGGAATCCGCCAGCCACAATACTTTTTCATACTCCAGCTTTCCTTTAGGGTCCTGCTGCCTTTTTATCTTATCCAAAATCAGCTGTTTCAGGAAGTTGTAATCAAAATGCTCATCCAACTGGCCAGCCACCTCTTGCAGGATTTGTGGATGGATGCGTCCGCTAAAGGCATTATCAAAAAAAGCTGCTTTTTCATAGGCGGCACTATGGATGATCTCGGCTTCATCGACATGATTTCCCACCGGATCCACACTTATGCCTCCATCTTTATTGAGCAAGGCCCGACGGAAAGCAATAGAAGAGATGTGCCCTTCCCCCACGGCCCTGAAGCTCATGATAATCCTTTTCTGTCCTTCTTCCAACTCTGTCTGGTCTGGGTCTTCTACGATGGAAGGATTAAAAAATGCCGCTGATTCAATAGAATACTCATGGGTAAAAAAAGACCCCACCAGCAATTTGCGGTAATTTCCCAACTCATCATAAGGGATCCCCAGTTCTGCAAACAGCATTTTTAAGCGCCCGCAATGCCGGTAGAAAACTTTAGTAATGTTCCGGTGCCTCTTGGAGTACTCCTGAAGAACCGGGGAGATGGTGGCGAAAACTTTTTCATCACTCATTTCCATTACCCTTATTATCACCTCCCTCGCCCTATCCTCCCCCGAAAAGAAAAAGCGGGCAATTACCCGCTTTACATCCGGATATACTTTAACATTTTTTCGTTCAATAGATAGTCTCATAAGTAGGAGTAAACAGGATAGTGTATTTACTTAAGTTACCCAATGTAAATGAGATTGTTAGATGAATGGAGTTTAATAATTTCAAAGGCTGCCAAGGTAATTGATGCTGGTAGTAGATTCTATTACAGATATTTACACCACTTATTAAGATGTCCGGACATTTTTTCATTTACAGATAGTTGATTATAGCCTGTATCTTTAAGGACTTAGTCCTTACCCAAAAAAATGACACTATTTTACGGTTATTTATAAACTAAAAACGTTTAATATAGTATCTGGCTCTTGTAACCAGGTGTAAATATTTTTATCATGAAACCATCATCATTTTTACTGCTGGTGCTAACGGCTGGCCTGCTTTTTTTCGCTGTGCCTGCCTTTGCTCAAAGCAGTAGCTCCGACACCACCACGGCCGTAAAAGATTCCTGGAAAGCAAAAGAAAATTTAAAGGCGCAAACGCAATTAAACAAAGAGAGAACACAGAATGCCAAAGACATCAATAAGGAATACAAAAGCAAAGCCAAAGAGGCTCGCCGGATAGAAAGAGATGCCGAGAATGCTTCCAAGCAAGCTGCAAAAGCTGTAAAACTTGAAAGAAAAGCGCAAAAAGCCAGAGAAAGGGCTGATAAACAAAAACAAATAGCGAAAGAAGCAGCTGAAAAATCTGACAATAACTAATTTAAACAGCCTTTAATAGCTCATTCCGAAATAGGCTTAAAAGAGGATTGTGCTTTTGGTGGAAGATGGCCTTCCTGAGAAAGGCGCATAAAGTCGCGCCTGTTGCGTCTCTTTTACAATGGCTGGCAACCGTTCTGAGGATCACTAATCACTCCGGAAATACTTATGGAAGCATGGACTAAGGTTTATCGTTCCTCCTGAAAAGGACCTTATACATGAAAGGTTTTATTCAGGTCACGGCCTTTTTTCATTCTGTAGTGCATAAATAGCAGGACGGCCGCCACAGGTATTACACAGGCACTCACAATGAGGCTCCAGACCATCCTGATGTGGTTGAAAATGTACCTATCAGTTATTGCTTCCACGGCCACACAAAGTAAAGCAGCAGCAAGGAAGGAATAGGCGATCAGATTGATTCCTTTTTGTCTGGAGATTCGGAAAAGGAGCAATGTCTTAGCCCCCTAAAAGACTGGAGAGTTTTTGAAACGAAATTCAGAAACTTTAAATTAGGGAAATATGAGCAAGTCGTACAAGAAATGGAGTAAGGAAGAAAAGCTGGCAATTTTGAAAGCAGCGGAAGAAGAAGGAGTAGTATCAGCTTGTAGAAAGCATGAGGTGAGCACAGCTACCTATTACAACCGCAGCGGCGGACCGCTGGAAAAAAGTATATGACCTGCATGGTGAGGCAGGCTTTCAGCAGGATAAATCTTCACAAGATCAGCTCTACAAGAAATTAGAAGAGGAAAACAGGAGACTTAAAAAGCTGCTGGTGGATAAGGATTTGGCTTTGGAGGTACAGAAGGAGTTTTTAAAAAAAAAGTTTGGGACCGGGCCACGGCGGCCGACAATCCAAGAAAAATTTAGCAGATAGACTGGCTAAAGAGTATCAGGTGAGCATCCATAGAGTTTTAGAACATGTAGGGCTCTCTCCCAGCAGCTACTACTTTCAGGCTACAGGAGGTAGGAAAGGACGTTTACCCAGCAAGACTACTTATCATGAAAAGCGTGGTGACATAGGCAACCAGCAGGTAATAGAGCAGGTGAGAAACATTCTCTCAGCGCCTTTTCAGGACTATTGGGGCTACCACAATGTCACAGCTGAGCTTCGGGAGACAGGCTATCTCATTAATCATAAGAAGGTGTATCGACTGATGAAAGAAGCCAGCTTGCTGCGCCCTTCTACCCGTTTGCGTCCTAAGCCAAGCAAGCGAAAGTATGTGCAGTTCAGGAAGATAGAGACAAATCGTCCTTTGGAATATGTGGAGATGGATATCAAGTGTGTCTGGATACCAGAAAAAGGAAAACAGGCTTATTTGCTTACCCTGCTGGATGTGCATACCAGAAAAGTGCTGGCTTACAGCTTTGGCTGGAACATGAAGCAGGATAAAGTAATCGAGCTCTATGCAGGTCTTATCGATGAAGGCCTATTACCTGAAGGAACCATCATCAGAAGCGACAATGGAAGCCAATTTATCGCTGCTAAGGTCAGGGAATATCTGGAAATGGTAGGCATGGAGCAGGAATTTACACATGTAGCTACTCCTGAAGAAAATGGGCATGTAGAGGCTTATCATGGCATCCTGAAAAACGAGCTCTTCCAGCGATATGAATACTTTAGCTTTGCTCAGGCTAAGCAGCTCATTGATGAATTTGTGCAGTATTACAACAACAAACGAAGACATGGAAGCCTGAAGAGGCAGGCGCCAGAGGCATTTTGGCTAAAGGAAAAATACCTACTGGAAACAAGAGCCAGGGTGGCATAATCAAACCAACATAACATTTTTTCTTTTTCTAATGCCCCTCACTAAAAAAGGGGGTATTGGAAAAAGAAAAAAAGAAGAAATGAAGCAGAGAATTATCGAGAACTTTTAACCTTTGTCAATTAGAATACCTCTCCAGTTTTACGGGGTCTTAAACAGCAACAACCCAACAAAAATGAGGTTCGAAAATAATAAAAGAGGAATTCCCAGCTGAAGAGCCCAGCTATTACCTCTGGTAAAGGCATCAAGTCCGAAGATGAATAAAGAGGCTGTTACAAACGCGCAGAGGAGCTGAATTTCTCGGGTCAAGCAATAAATCTGGGGGGCAGGTTGTATTAAGCATAGATTTTAGCGAGCCTGTAAATGAAGAAGCTGACTTTTCTTACCCCTCTAAACTGGCTTCTGAAAGCTTTTATTTTAGGATTAAAAGATTCTGCTGCAGCATTGGTACTTCTGTTTTCGAAGTAGTTGAGAATGGTTTGATAGTGCTGCTGAATAGTTCTGGAAATGGTGTTAAAGGAGACAGTGTCCAGAAAAGTGTGTAAATGAAAACTCAGGCTCTGTTTGTTTAGGTTTTTTTAGCCATGGGACAAGCAGAATAAGTTAGAAGAACCAGTCCTTTCCAGCGGAAGGGGCTGGTTCTTTTTCATTCCACTTGGCACATCCTATTGCTGACAGGTTGCTCCTCAGCAGAGCCTGCTTCCTCTTCGGGTGTGCATTATCAAGTTAAGAAATTTTCAGGATTAAAGCCTGCACCTGTCCTCATAAATGCTAACGAACTGGTTCAGGATAATGCCCCAGTTTTGCCGTGGCTGAGACCATTTTTTGGTGATTTCCCGAAGCGCCAGAAAAACAGCCTTTTTCACAGAATTATCATCAGGAAAGGAGCCTTTACTTTTAGTGTATTTTCTGATTTTCCCGTTGATATTCTCTATAAGGTTGGTCGTGTAGATGATTTTTCTAATCTCCAGCGGAAAGTCAAAAAAAGCGGTTAGCTCCTCCCAGTTAGCCCTCCATGATTTCACAGCGTAAGGATACTTGCCACTCCATAGTTCATCGAAACGCTCCAGTTCAGCGGCAGCCATTTCTCTTGTAGGGGCGGTGTAAATAGCCTTCATATCTGTAGTAAAGGCTTTTTTATCCTTCCAAACCACATAGCGGGAGGAGTTTCTGATCTGATGTACTACGCAAATCTGGGTTACAGCCTCAGGAAAGACACTTCTGATGCCTTGGGTAAAGCCATTGAGATTGTCTGTGCAGGTGATAAGAATGTCCTCTACACCTCTTGCTTTGATGTCAGTGAGCACACCTACCCAGAAAGCAGCACTCTCTGTTTCGGCAAGCCACATGCCCAGCAGTTCTTTTCTTCCCTCTTTATTTAAGCCTACAGCTAAATAGATGGTCTTGTTGATGACCTTTCCATTATGCCTGACTTTAAAGATGATGCCATCCATCCATACGATAAAATAGATAGACTCCAGCGGCTTATGCTGCCATTCCAGAATATCCTCACTTACCTTGGCTGTAATATTGGATATGGTGGATTCCGAGAGATGAAACTTGTAAATCTCCCGTAGCTCTTCTTCTATATCTCTGGTGCTCATTCCTTTGGCATAGAGGCTGATTACAAGGTCTTCCATGCCCTGGGCAAGGTTGCTGCGCTTCGGCACCACTACTGGCTCAAAAGTGCCTGCTCTGTCCCGAGGCACCTCTAAATCTACTTCTCCGTATTGGGTCTTGAGTTTCTTAGCGGTGGTGCCATTACGGGAGTTGCCTGTGTTCTTTCCTTCTAGAGCATATTTCTGATACCCCAGATGAGCATCAATTTCTGCCTCCAGCATCTTTTCAGTGCCTCTCACATAGAGTTCTTCCATAAATGAGGTGAACTCTTTAGAGTCTTTGAACTGCTTCAAAAACTCTGCGTTTAAAAAATCTTCTTTCGTTAACATGGCTGTGTAAAAGTTATATAAGTTAATAAAAAAGGTCCGAGATTTTATATCCCGAACCTTCATTTACACAGTTATTTAAACGCTGCCTTCTTTGGATATTAAAGACTGGAGCTCAGTGAAACCATTTGCTTTCATATTTCATGATGGGCAGATGGTTCACCTCATACCAGCAGAAAAAACTATTGGCTTATGGCTGACTCTTATAGCGTTTGCCATTTCCCAATAGCTTATTAGATAGGCCTGTTCTACAATTCTAACAGGGTAAAGCATAGAGAATCTTTCGAATCTTAAGACAACCCAACATTATATATCCTTTCTTATCTGATCTACAGTTAAAATTCTACTTGCTAAACGATCCCTTATAGTTCTGTCATAACCCTTTTTTGCATGCTTCAAATGTTCAATCACCTCAGAAATTTCCTCATCTTTTTCTATGATTAGATATTTAATATCATCCGGCTGAAAGCTTAATCGCAGATGACTAATCCTATCATTTAGAAGCTCTTTCTTCTCAGAAGTATCGATATTAGATTTAGCAATAAACGGCTGCACACCCGTTAAATTTAGACTTGGCACATAACGCCACTCTCTCTCATCAGCAAATCTATAATTTTCATCTACAACTTGTCCATTCCTAACTAACTCACCTTCATAATTTTTCAGATACCTATATGTGTTAAGTATATTTATATAGCTTTTATTAAGCTTATTAATTTGTTCAATGTCATTGAGCTTATCTAAATGGTTATAAATTCCGTTAAGGCCATTCATAAAATCATCTGTCAGTTCACAATGCCGACTGATATACATAACAGGGTTGAGGCCCATCCTATTTGCCCATTCTTTAGTTAAGCCAATTCCATAGCATCCATATTTTTTTATATGGCTTTTTAATTCCAATAGTTTCAAATCACAAAAAGAAACCATAGGAACTCCAAGTTCACGCCTACTACTTGGACCAGCTATTGATTCTCGAGCGTATGAAACCCTGAACGTATCATTTAGTATACTAAATAACACCTCTTTACTTCTGGTAAAATGAAATAAAGTATTTGGGTAAAGGCTCTCATATACTTCCATTTCTTCTTCGACTAGATAAAATAATTATATCTTTTATTGACTGCCCAACTGACCATGTTAATTAGGTTCAGCTATGTCATATTAACAAAAGCCTCACAACACCACACCTATATAGCTATCCCCTATATGCAATCACCTACGAGCTTATCAAATAGCACTTACTTTATCTAAGTGATCCTTCTTTCGGAACAAATCCAACTCCCTTAGGTACTTCATTGTCTGCTCTGGTGTCTTATGTCGACATTGACGCATAATATCAATCAAAGGTACACCCGCATTATGAAGAGCAATACAACCAGTATGCTTATAGCTATAGAGGTCAAAATTTCTGCTGTTCTTATCGAGACCTGTTTCCTCTAGCACTTTACGATTAAGCTTATAAAAGTAGTTTTTTCCAATCTGTACTGTACCAGGTTCTCGATATCGGGTGAATACAAAGTAATGACCTGGAAATTTCTTTATTCCCAAATCAAGGATGAGCTGTTTTAACGGGGCATACATATCAATGTATTCTCCTACCCTACCCTTTGCGATTGAAGGAATGTATATCCGATCCTGCTCCGGCTCTAGATGTTCTACTTTTAGATGACGCAGTTCATGAGGCCTGGCCAGGGTATAATAAATAAACTGAGCGAAAACCCAGAGGTACTCATAATCCAGCTCCTTACATTTCTCTTTGATTTGTTTAAGCTGAAAAGGATTGTAAGCAGCATGTTTATCTGAAGAAGTCAGCAACTTACCCAAATTGTGAGTGGGCAAATGTTCCTTCCAAACTTTTTCCCTTTTCTGAAGAGTATTACATACCGCTACAAAAGCAGTTTTGTAGTTGTTAATAGTTTTATTGCTAAGAGGCTTATCTGCCGTACCCTTTTCCTTTAAATGGTCCAGATATGCTTGTAGCATTTCTCCGGTTAGATCTTTGATAAGTAATCCAATATAACCATTGGCCTCTAACCAAGGAGGAAAGAACTTCTTAATAGCTCTATAAATTTTTGGGCTCCCCTCTCGAGTCTCGTTCTCCTTTTTCTCAACGACAAAATCAAGGGCCTGCTCAACCGTGAAGCCCTGAAACATCTTCTTATTTTCAGAAGCATTTTTCTTACCAACAGTCCAGCCATTCTTTAGTAGCTCTTGAATATTTTTCTTGAGCTCCTGGGCAGCAGCCAACCTTTCACTTTCTGACTTAAATGTATTAATGTAGCCAGACACCTTCTTTGGAACGTGTTCTTGCTTAACCTCATGCCAAATGTAAAACTTGATAAACCAACGCTTTTTAATATCCCGATCTATGGGATAAATAATCGGTGCAGGGATAGATTTTTGGCGGGGACGAGCCATTGCGATAATTGTATTTAACTAATGATTCAAAATAGTTATTGGTCTCACTTAAGGTCGCAGTAGGCATTATAAAACAAAAAAACCGCATTTACAAACTGTAAATGCGGTTTTTAGTAGTCGGGGTGGCAGGATTCGAACCTACGACCTCCTCGTCCCAAACGAGGCGCGATACCGGGCTACGCTACACCCCGAACAATGTTTTTAGTACCATTTTCGGAACCGGAGTACAAAGGTATGAATTTTATTTTAATCTTCAAGTTCTAAACTAAAATTTTTTTTCAACCTTTTTCAACTTCTGCAGAGAGAGGGGGATTCGAACCCCCGGTACGGTTTGACCCGTACGACAGTTTAGCAAACTGCTGGTTTAAGCCACTCACCCATCTCTCTGTATGTTTTCCCCGTCTGGGAAAGTGATGCAAATATAAAGCAACTAATTCTATATAACCAAACCCTTTTACCGTTTTTTCAGTACCTATTACAATATTTTTTTGTCCTGCCGTTGATTATCAGCAGCTTGGTGGGCAGGCATTGTTTATGGTTTTCAAAAATAATATATTTCGGATGCCAAAGTCGTTATAACTGGCATCTGTATACTCATTTAGCTTACATGATCTGGATAAAAGAATTTTCTAAAGCAGAATTAATTCTCTTCTTACTTTTTTTTCTTGGCTACGGCCTCTATCTGTTCCGGGTAATACGGGCGGCCCGCATTACCGGGGCCCGCTATGGCGCTGTGATTGCAAAATTTATTCTTCGCTCCCTTGTCTTTAGCCTGCTTATCCTGGCCTTAATGGGCCCCTCCTTTGGCACTTCGGAGCGCGAGGTTAAAACCATTGGCAAAGATATTTTTATTGCGGTTGACCTCTCCCAGTCCATGAATGCCTTTGACGTGCAGCCTACCCGGCTGGAAAAGATTAAATTTGAGCTTAAAAACATTGTCAATGCCCTTTCTTCTAACCGTTTTGGTTTAATTATTTTTTCCGGTGAAGCTTTTATACAGTCGCCCTTAACCTACGACCAGAGTGCCCTAAACCTGTTTATAGAAACTTTAAGCACCGACCTGGTTCCTAACACCGGCACAGACTTTGCCCCTCCCCTCCGCATGGCGCTTGAAAAACTACAGAATGAGCCCGACCTGGCCAGCCAGCAAACCTCCAGGGTAATTATCCTTATCAGCGATGGAGAAGATTTTGGAGAAGAAACCGCCATGGTTACCGAACAAATCAAAGAAGCCGGCATTCGCCTGTTCACCCTCGGGGTGGGCACAGAGGAAGGAAGCCGCATTCTGGAACGACGTCGTTATAAACGCGACAAACAGGGCCAGGAGGTAGTAACCAAACTTGACCCATCGGCGCTGAAACAAATTGCCAATGCAACAAACGGACAGTACTTTGAGATAAACAAGCGCCAGAACGAAGTGGAACGATTAATAAATGTAATCCGTAGCATAGAAGGAGAATTAAGAGGTGCCCGAACAGTAAACACCTCCGCCAATAAATTTTATTACTTTCTCACCGCTGCCCTGGCATTGCTCGCACTCGATGTGTTATTAAGCCTGAAAGTAATTAAACTATAAGATCCTTAATTTATGAAGTGGTTATTTGCTGCAAGTCTGTTGCTTATTTTACAAAGTGGCTTTAGTGGTTTTAACCGCATTGCCCACACCAACGAACTTAAAGAAGAAGCACACGAAGCTTTCCTGCAGAAAGATTTCCAGCTGGCCGCCCGCCTCTATCAAACCCTGGTCGATTCTTTTAATGTGCAGGAAGAAGCCGTTAGATTGAACCTTGCCAACTCCTTAGCCCTTAGCGGACAAACAAAAGAAGCCGACCCCAGGTATCGCGAACTGGCAGCCAATGCAAACAATAAAGGCATTCGTTCTGCCGCCTATCAGCAGTTAGGCGTGGAAGCCACTCGCAACCAGAACCTGGCCGATGCCGCCACTTATTTTAAGGAGGCTGTAAAAAATAATCCTGAAAATAATGCCGCCCGTTATAATTATGAGCTGGCAAAGAAAAAGCTGGCACAGCAAAAAGAACAGGAACAGCAGGAACAGCAACAGGATGAGCAGATTGAACCTTCGGCCTGGGCAAAAGAGTTAAAGAAGAAGGCAGAACAGCTTGTGAACCGCTACCAGTACCAGGAAGCGTATAACTTAATGCAGGAAGGGCTTAAGCAGGACCCAAGCGTAGCCGCTTTTAATAATTTTATTGAACGCATCGGCACCATTATCCAGATAGAGCAATTATAAGATGAAATACTTTTTTATAGCACTCATCAGTTTGCTGGCCTGGGCTACTACCAGCCAGGCCCAGTCTCCGAAAGTGGCTTTTAACCAGGCCGCAAATCATTTTATTGAAGGGCAGAACCAGGAAGCCCTCCAAACGGTAAATGCCGGACTCCAGCGCCACCCGAACGATGCCCGCTTACAAGCACTCAAAGAAAAACTTGAGCAGCAAAAAGAGCAGGAACAAAAGCAGAAGCAGGCTCAAAAACAGCAACAGGAAGAACAGCAACAGAAAAAAGGCGATTCTGAAAAAGAAAATCAGGAACAGCAGCAGCAGGAAGAGCAGCAGGAAGAGCAGCAGGAAAATAAAGAAGGAGAAGAGAAAAAAGAAGAGGAGGGCCAGGAAAATAAAGAAGAGGGCAAAGAACAAAAGGAGGAGCAGGAACCTCAGGAACAACCTCGGCCAGGAGAATCAGAAACCGAACAAAGGCTAAAAGAAATGGACATTAGCCCCGAAAAAGCCAGGATGCTTCTCGAAGCCATGAAAAGCAATGAGGTGCAGTACCTACAGCAAAAGAAAAGAAAAGCCAGCAAGCGCTCTAACAACGGCAAGCCCGATTGGTAAAAGACCTCAGACAATGCAACCGTTTTAAAAGACACTAAAGGCTATTATTTGTGGCAGAAGTTTTTTATCTCTTTCTTTTTTGAATATTTTTACCACAAAAGCAATAGCATATTTTTAACCTCCGCGACTGCAGAATAAGGCAATACCTCCCCAATTGCTGCAGCTCAAAGAGCATACACTAAAATACACCTAACAACAATGAAAGAAGTTTATATTGTATCGGCGGTACGTACGCCCATTGGTAGTTTTGGCGGAAGCCTCTCTGGCTTAACCGCAATCGAACTTGGTTCTATTGCCATTAAAGGAGCACTGCAAAAAGCCGGTGTCGATGGTAAAGAAGTAAATGAAGTGTTTATGGGCAACGTAGTATCGGCTAATCTCGGTCAGGCACCTGCCCGCCAGGCAGCTGTTGGCGCCGGCCTTGGGTATACAGTGCCCTGTACTACCATCAATAAAGTTTGTTCATCCGGCATGAAAGCCGCTATGTTCGGCGCCCAGTCGATAATGCTCGGTCAAAACGATGTAGTGGTTGTTGGCGGAATGGAAAGCATGAGTAATATTCCATACTACATTCCTAAAGCCCGCTACGGCTATAAATACGGAAATGGTGAGCTGGTAGATGGCCTGCTGAAAGACGGCTTATTTGAGGTTTACTACAAGTTCCCTATGGGCAACTGCGCCGATAACACCGCAAAAGAATGTGGCATTAGCCGCGAAGAGCAGGATGAGTACGCCATTAACTCCTACAAAAGAGTAGCCCAGGCTGTAGAAAGTGGCTATTTCAAAAATGAAATTGTTCCGGTAGAGGTGCCACAACGCAAAGGCGATCCGCTGGTAATTGATACCGACGAAGAATATAAAAACGTAAAATTCGATAAAATACCAAGCCTGCGCCCGGTGTTCTCTAAAGAAGGAACTGTTACGGCGGCAAATGCCTCGACCATCAACGATGGCGCCGCTGCTATGGTGCTTATGAGCAAGGAAAAAGCCGATGCGCTGGGCATTAAGCCTGTTGCTAAAATCCGTGGATTTGGCGACGCAGCACAGGATCCTATCTGGTTCACTACCTCTCCTGCTCTGGCGATACCAAGAGCACTAAAAATGGCTAAAATCGACAAATCAGAAGTAGACTTCTACGAAATAAACGAAGCTTTCTCTGTGGTTGCCCTGGCAAACATGCAGAAGCTGGAGCTCGATCCTGCCACTGTAAACGTATTTGGTGGCGCCGTAGCAATGGGACACCCCCTGGGAGCTTCCGGCGCCCGAATTATGACTACTCTTAACAGCGTTTTGCACCAAAAAGGAGGCACTATTGGGGTCGCAGGTATTTGTAACGGTGGCGGCGGTGCGTCGGCCATCGTAATTGAAAAAATGTAATTAATCCTGTAAAGAAGCAATGCATTGCTTCTTTACCACCTATTCAAGAAGGCCGGATGATTTCTTCATCCGGCCTTCTTCATTTAACCCCCGATTTAATACCAAAGCACATTTACTGCACGAATTTTATGGTAAAGACGTTATAGGCTTTGAAACACGAATACGAATATATTTATGAATAAACTAGTGCAGCTTCTGGCTTTCGGCTTGTTTAGCCTGGGTTCCCTGACTACAGCCAGCGCCCAGCAAAAAATAGTAACCTACCACGACTCGGCCGCTACAAAAATTAAATCGGTTTACACCATCCTCGATGGCGACAGCAGTAAAATTGACGGCGCTTTCAGGCAATACCATCCCGACGGCAGCCTGGCCACCGCAGGCGTTTTTAAGGCAGGTACTAAAGTCGATACCTTCAAACAGTATTACCCCGACGGAAATTTACAGCGGGAAATCCCCTTTAGCGCGGGGCTCCGGCAGGGCACCATGAAAATATACAATCCTGACGGAAGCATTCTACAGCTGGCAGAGTTTAACAAGGACAGCCTGCACGGTCAACTGCTGCTGTATGCTCCAAATGGCAAGGTGCAGAGCAAATCGGAGTTTAAAAGAGGAAAGCCAGACGGGCTGGTAATTGAATACTTCGAAGATGGAAAAATAAAACAGGAAATTGCTTATTCCTCGGGAAAACCCAATGGACCCAGCAAAACTTATTATCCCGGCGGGCAGCTAAAGTCAGAGGAGAACTTCGAAAACGGTGTTTTAAGTGGTTATTTCCGCACCTATTATGCGAATGGGCAAATCGATACCGAAAGCTATAACGAAAAGGGCCGGAAAAGTGGCCGCTTTAAGCATTATGCTCAGGATGGTACCTTGCTGAACGAAGGCCATTACCAGGAAGGAAAGCTACACGGAACCAACAAGGCCTGGTATGAAAACGGAGACCCTAAACACGCTTTTAATTACACCATGGGGGTAAAAACAGGAACCAATGAAACCTGGCACCCCGGCAATGTACCTGCAAGCCGGGCCCAGTATAGTAGCGATGGCAAAAGCTGGGAACTAAAGGAGTTCGGAGAAAACGGAAAGCTGAAAGCCTATAAAAATTATGTTGCTGAAAAACCCGAAGGCGCATGGACCTTTTACGACGAAGCAGGCAATCCATCAAGAGAAGAAATCTGGCTCAATGGAAAGCTGCATGGCCTGTCCAAAACCTTTTATCCCAATGGCCAGCTAAAGCAGCAGCTGGCATACCAGCATGGGCAACCTTTTGGAGAAGAAAAAGAATTTTATGCAGATGGAAAACCAAAAATGGTGGCCACGTATAAGAGTGGCAGGCGCTTTGGTCCCTACCAGGCCTGGTACCCAAACGGTCAGCTCAAAGAAACCGGGGCCTTTAAAGGCAGTACCCGCCTTGGCGAATGGAAGTTTTACAGTGAGGAAGGCAAGCTCCTGAACACCATTACCTACCAGAATGGTAAAGTTATCGGCAAGGAAGGCACAACGGAATAAGTTGAGCGGATAATTTTTTAATTAAATGAACTTCTCTAATTTTAAGGCTGCATGACACAAGCATTAAAAGAAACCAGTTTTAAGTTCGCAGGCCAAACCAACTTTTATAAAGGTAAAGTTCGCGACATCTATTATTTTCCGAATACGCTGGCGGTAGTAGCTACTGATCGCATTTCAGCATTCGACGTAGTGCTGCCAAGGGCCATCCCTTATAAAGGGCAGGTATTGAACCAGATTGCTGCTTATTTCTTAAAAGCAACGGCAGACCTTGTCCCTAACTGGCTAACGGCCGTGCCGCACCCAAATGTAAGCATCGGCCTGCTGTGCAAGCCTTTTCCTATAGAAATGGTTATTCGTGGATACCTTGCCGGGCATGCCTGGCGGGAATATAAGGCAGGCAAAAGGGAAATTTGCGGGGTACCGCTGCCGGAAGGTTTAAAAGAAAATGACAAGCTCCCGGAGCCCATTATTACCCCAACAACCAAAGCCCACGAAGGGCACGATGAAGATATTAGTCGCGAAGATATTTTAAGCAAAGGACTGGCAACAGAGCTGGACTATATTGTTTTAGAAAAATACACCCGCGACCTCTTTGCGCAGGGCAGCAGAATGGCTGCAGAAAAAGGACTTATACTGGTAGATACAAAATATGAGTTCGGCCAGGCCGAGGATAAAAAGATTTACCTAATCGACGAAGTACATACTCCCGACTCCAGCCGCTACTTTTATAAAGAAGGTTACGAAGAGCGCCAGGAGAAAGGAGAACCCCAGAAACAGCTGAGCAAGGAGTTTGTGCGGCAGTGGCTCATAGCCAAAGGGTTCCAGGGCAAAGAAGGGCAGGAAATACCCGAAATGACGGACGATATTATCAGCATGATTTCTGACCGCTACATCGAACTATACGAGAAAGTATCGGGTTTATCTTTTAACAAAACGGAGGCAGGCGATACCCTGGCCGACGAAATCAAAGCAAACATAATAGCACATATTTAGTTGAAATAGTTAATTTTAGGCTTCAACACACTTACATTTTTTAACAAAATTCTTATGAAATATTCGGTTGACAAGCAGGAAAAGTACTGCATAGTGGTTCTTCATGAAGAAAAGCTTGATACAACACTGGCACCAAAATTAAAGTCTGAGTTAATAACCCTGCATGCAAAAGGAGTTAAAAACATTATTCTCGACATGTCGGAAGTAAAATACACCGACTCTTCTGGATTGAGCGCGCTGCTGGTAGGAAATCGGATTATGCAGGAAGAAGGCGGAACCTTTATTCTTTCCAACCTGACGGAGCACGTAACCAAGCTTATTAAGATTTCGCAGCTCGACAATGTCCTTAATATTCTTCCTACCAAAGAAGAAGCCATTGACCACGTGTTTATGAATGAAATTGAAAATGATTTAAACAACGGAGATAACCTCAATTAAAGCCCTCCGTGAGTTTTCAGATAAAAATACTGGGTTCCAACTCTGCGTCGCCTGCTCATGACCGCAATCAGACTTCACAGCTGCTAAATATAGGCAGCGACTCTTTTCTGATCGATTGTGGGGAAGGAACCCAAATACAACTTATCCGGTATAAAACTCGTTTTCATAAAATTTCTCATATCTTCATCAGCCACCTGCATGGCGATCACTACCTGGGCCTCATGGGCCTGCTGCTAACCATGCACCTGCAAAGGCGCTCCCAGGAGCTGTTCCTTTTTGGCCCCCAGGGGCTCGATGAGATTATCACCACCCAACTCAGGCACTCGCACACCGTCCTGAACTACAAAATTCATTTTACTACGCTTAAACCCGATGGTTTTAATCTTATTTATGAAAATAAGACCCTAACCGTCCACTCTTTTCCGCTTGTGCATCGTATTGCCTGTACTGGTTTTCTGTTTAAAGAAAAACCAAAGCCGCGGCGCATGAACAAAAATAAAATACTTCCTGAAATGAGTGGCGAAGACATCAGCCAGCTAAAACAAGGAAAAGATATTCTGGATGCCTCCGGGGCTGTAAAGTGGCACTCGCTCCATTTCACCCTTCCTCCCCGCCGATCGCGCTCTTATGCTTACTGCTCCGATACAAAATATGCTCCTGAGCTCCTGCCGTACATAAATAATGTTGATCTTCTGTATCATGAAGCCACCTTCAGCAAGGAACATGAACAGAGGGCCACGGAAACTTTCCACTCAACCGCCGAACAGGCCGCCCTTATTGCGAAAGAAGCAAACGCCGGTTCTCTCATTCTGGGACATTTTTCTGTACGCTATAAAGATTTAAGCCCCCTGCTGCAGGAAGCCAAGGCGGTATTTTTTAACACCCGGCTTGCCATAGAGGGTGAAAATATAGAAGTAGAAGAGTAAGCAAAACATGAATAACCCGCTCAACCTACCGGTGCTGGAAGCCAGGCGCAATAAACTTTTCCTCCTTCTTTGCGGAATCTTCCTTACCAATGCGATTCTGGCCGAACTGGTGGGCGTAAAAATATTCTCTGCCGAAGCAACGCTCGGTCTCCCCTACGCGCACCTTCCGCTCATGGAGGGCTTTATCCTCGATTTTAATTTAACCGCCGGAGCCATCATCTGGCCCGTGGTATTTATTACCACCGATATAATTAATGAGTACTTTGGGGTAAAAGGGGTGCGAAGGATTAGCTTTCTTACCGCCGGACTGATCTTGTATGTTTTTATTGTTATACTGGCCGTTACCGAGCTTGAGCCGGCGGCTTTCTGGCTCGAAGTTAATAAGGAAGATGCCAATGGCAATCCTTTTAACATTCATTTCGCCTTTAATGCCATTTTCAGACAAGGCATGGGTATTATCGTTGGTTCATTAACGGCCTTCCTTATTGGGCAGCTGCTCGATGCCTGGGTGTTTCAGAAGCTGCGCCGCATTTCCGGTTCACGCAAAATCTGGCTCAGGGCAACAGGCTCCACGCTGGTATCGCAGCTGGTCGATAGCTTTGTTGTCCTCTTTATTGCCTTTAAGCTTTTCGGAAACTGGTCGTGGCCTCAGCTAATTTCTGTCGCCCTTATTAATTACCTCTATAAATTTGTAGTAGCCATTATACTTACCCCGCTCCTCTATGTTGCGCATTATTTTATTGACAGGTACCTGGGCAAAGGCAAAAATTCCGGAATAAAAGAAAAAATCGGCAGTAACCGCCACCAGGCTGTTTAAGCCTTGCCCTGGCTACGGCGAAGGTTGTCGCATACAATAGCAGTGGCAATGGCAACATTGAGCGATTCCGTAGCTCCCCAACCAGGAATGCTCAGCTTTCGGTTTACGAATGGGGCCAAAGCAGGCTGTATTCCGTTGGCTTCATTTCCCATAAGCAGGTAACCCCCTGCAGGAAAGCCGAAGGCATGTACATTCTCTCCCTCCATATAAGCACCCAGCACTGGCAGTTCATTATTTTTTAAAAAAGGCAGGAGGTCGGTATAATAAGCCCTCACACGGGTAAAGGAACCCTTGGCGGCAGCAATTACCTTGGGATTATAAAAATCAACGGTCTCATTTGAGCAAATAAGCTTCTTTATCCCAAACCAGTCTGCTACCCGAATAATAGTGCCCAGGTTTCCGGGGTCGTTAACATCATCCAGTAAGAGGGCAAACTCCTCCCTCCCGGCCTGCAGGGGATTGTTTGGCAGCATTTCTGCCACTGCCAATGCGGCATCGTTTGTTTTAAAGGTTCCAAGGTCTGCCAGGCTTGCAGGATCGGTGGTTACCACTTCTGCATTTGCTTTTTCCAATTGCTTAGCATTATCTTGCAAAAACATTGGGCTTACATATACTGTTTGCACTTTATAATCCGACTCCAGAAGTTCAAGCACACTTTTTGCTCCTTCAACAAAAAACAACGCTTCTTTCCGGCGGAATTTTTTGAGATGGAGGGATTTTATAAGCTGACTTTGTTTTTTTGATATCATTACACAAAAGTAAAACGAGATTTTGAAGTTTCTAAATTATTTACTCCTGCTCTGCCTGATAGGCTCCCTTGCCTCCTGCATTGGCATCAAGCACCTTAAAGAAAACCAGCTCTTGCTTGTTGAACAAAACATTAAGGGCAATGAAACTATCAGCACCAGTGAGCTGGAGGACTTTTACCGGCAGGAGCCTAACCTTCAGTTTCCACTCATTCCCTGGGCTCCTTATGTTTCGCTTTACTACCTGGGCGAAAATTTTTACGATAAGGATAAAATACGCCGCAAACGAGACGAACAGGCCGAAAAATACGACAAAAAAATTGCTGAAGCCGAAGAGGAAGGAAGAGATAACAGGGCGCAGCGCCTGCGCGAGAAGAAGAAAGATAAAATTGAAAAGAAAAACAAGGTACTGGAAGAAGGCAATTTGCTCATGCGAGCAGGCGAGCCCATTGTTGTTTATGATAGCAGCCTTACCAAACAATCGGCTGAACAAATGGAGCGCTACCTGCACTCCAAAGGTTTTTTTCATGGAGAGCTAGACTACAATATTAAAGTGGATGGAAAGAAGGCCAAAGTAAACTACCTTGTGGAAGAAAACCTTCCCTTCACTATTGACACCGCCTACCTGTCGGTAGCAAACAATAAAATCAGGCAAATTATTCTAAATAACCAGGAAGAAAGCTTTATTGACACCACCCAACGCTACGACCAGGCCGAGCTTACCGCGGAGCGCACCCGCATCGATAACCTTCTTAAAAATCATGGCTATTATGAATTCAGCCCTCAGTACATCCAGTTTGAAGTTGATACTTCGCTTGGAAACAGGAAGGTTTCAGTAGAAACCATTATTTACCAGCCCTCCGGCCGCGGGTACCACAAACAGTTTAAAATAGATTCGGTCATTTTTACCACCGATGCCACCACCCGGGGAGATTTAGAAGGACGAAAATCCAGGTTATATAAAGGAATTGTTTACCGCTTTTTTGAAGAGAGCTACTCAAAAAAAGTATTAAACAACCGGGTATTTTTACACCCCGACAGCTTATACAGCCGGCGAATGACGCTGGAAACCCAAAAGCAGCTGGCCAACCTCGATATTTTTAAATTTATTAATATCAGCTACGATACCACGGGCGATCAGTTCAATGCCATGATTTTCACCAGCCCGATGAAGAAATACCAGACAAGCACCGAGCTGGGCTTTACCTATAGCCAGGGCATTCCCGGCCCGCTCTTCAATGCCACGCTTACGGATCGGAACCCTTTTGGCGGACTGGAAATTTTGCAGCTGAACCTGCAGGCGGGGGTTGAAGGGGTGCCCGGAACAACGGATCCTACGCAAAGTTACGCCAGTACCCAGCTGGGAGCGAATCTATCCCTTACTTTTCCGCAATTTGTGGCTCCTATCGGGCCGCGGCTTAGCAACCGCCTGGGAAGGCTAAATCCAAAAACACGTTTACTCGCAGGAGTCGCTTACCTGGAGCGCCCGGAGTTTGTAAGAACAAATGTAAATACTTCGCTAACCTATTCGTGGCAAACAGAGCGGGAGCGCAAGGACGATGTGTATAATACCCAATACAGTATTGCCCCCATCAGTGTGAGCATCATTGGTTCAGAATTTAGAAAAAATGAAGAAGGACTCGCTTACCTCGATTCCCTGCAAGTTTGGGCCGAACGGGGAAACCCACTCATCCGCTCCTTTGACGATGCCTTTGTAAGCAGCATGTATGCTTACGCTGTGTTTACAAAAAATAATTACGGCACCTATCTAAGAAATTCCCGCTACATTCGGCCGTACATAGAAAGTGGCGGCACTACCCAAAACCTGATAGACTTTCCCTACACTACGACAGACAGCATCCGGGGAAGCGGGGATTTGAGAGCCTTTCGATTTTTAAAGTTTAGTAACGACTACCGGAAATATATTCCTTTAGGTGGCAATACTGCTCTTGCCTACCGGGTAAATGCTGGCGTAGCCATCCCCTATGGCTCCGAAAACGCCACTCTTCCTTATGAAAAATTCTTCTTTGCAGGGGGGAGTAACAGTATTCGCTCCTACCGGCCCAGACGTTTAGGGCCCGGGGTTTACACTCCTCCAAAGCCTGTTGGAAAAAATGACGTGAGCAAAGAGTGGGGAGAAAAAGAAATCATTTACAACACAATTGAGCAGCCTGGAGAGGTACTTCTGGAAGGAAGCGTAGAATTTCGGCACAATATTTTTGGCTTTTTAAACGGGGCTGTATTTCTCGACTTTGGCAATACCTGGCGCCTTGATGAAAGCGAAGCTACGCCGGGAGGGGAGTTTAAAATAGATGAGTTTTACAAACAAATTGCGCTTGGCGGCGGCTATGGCGTTCGCTTCGACTTCTCTTTCCTTATTCTACGACTCGATTTAGGCGTTAAGCTTTATAACCCAATGGCCGTAACTATCAATGAGGACGGCAGCTATAACTACAGCGAAGGCTGGACTTTTGATAAATTCCAGGGATTCCCATTCAAGAAGGATTTGGTAATTCTTAATATTGGTATTGGTTACCCCTTCTAAATAGAACATTTATAATAAGAAAGGCAGGTCCACATTTCGTGAGCCTGCCTTTCTTATTTTTTCAGCAATAAGGTATTATACCAAATCGTATGAAGGTAATTCTATAGTATAGAATGGCACGCGTTGCAAACGCCGCGCCAGATACCGGTTAGATGAAGCCTACCATTGATGTTACTTAAAATGATTTGGCATTAGTAGCTTATCAGTTCCTGTAGCTTTTGAGCTACCTTGTCTGCATTTGGCAGCATTTCCTTTTCAAGATCCACGTTTAGCGGAATAGCCGGGAGGTTTTTAGCCCCAATAGTCATTACGGGGGCGTCGAGTCGCTGGAAGCACTGCTCACTGATGCGCCCGGCAAGGGATTCTGCAAAAGAATTCATGAGCGGCTCTTCTGTTACTATCAGCACCTTGCCATGGCGGCTAACCAGTTCTTTTACCGCCTCCCAGTCCAGGGGATTCAGGGTACGCAGGTCGAGTATCTCCACCTGCCCCGGAAACTGTTTACTTGCTGCTTTGGTCCAGTAAACACCCATGCCATAGGTTACTACTCCAAGGGTGTCGCCTTCATTCAGCTTTTCTTCCGAAGCTTCCTGGACGATTCGGGCTTTACCCAATGGTACAATATAGTCCTCATCCGGCTCATATGTTTTTGCCTCCTCCGTTCCCGGTACTTTACTCCAGTACAGACCCTTATGCTCCAAAATTACCACAGGATTAGGGTCATAAAAAGCAGCTTTGAAGCAGACCTTTCATATCTGCAGCATTGGAGGGATAGACCACTTTTATTCCTCTGATATTGAGCAAAGTAGATTCGATACTACCGGAGTGGTATGGTCCGCCTCCCCCATAAGCCCCAATAGGCACCCGATAAGCGACTGAACCGGAAACTTTCCCACTGGTAAGATAGCAGCTTTTACTCAGTTCCTCCACCAAGTTGATTGATTCCCGGCCATATGTAATCTGCAAACTGTATTTCTACAATTGGCTTGCACCAACAGCCGACATCCCAACCGTAGATCCTATGATATAAGCTTCCTGGATTGGGGTGTTAAACACTCTTTCCTCTCCATACTTTTCTGGCTAGATTGGCCGCTTCGCGGAACACCCCTCCAAGGCGGCCTCCCACATCCTGGCCATAAAACAGGGCTTCAGGATGCTTCTTTAAGATCTCGTCGACCGCATGCAGAGCAGCATCTACCATTACCACCTTTTCCGACCTCTCCGGTTTGCGGTTTCCCTTTTCCGCAATAATGGGTGTTTCTGCAAACTCATTTTCGAACAAGCGTTTCCGGCGCCGGATCGGCAGCCTTCTTGGCCTCTTCATAGGCCCGGTTCACCTCAGTACCACTTCCTCTGCTATTTTTCAGCCTCCGTAGTTGCTTCTCCAAGGTGCTCTAAGGAAGCTTCCAAGCCTAGGAATAGGGATCTTCCGGCTGTGGAACGCCAGGTCTTCCTCATTTCTGTACCACTCCTTCCTTACTCCTGAGGTATGGTGTCCCAGCAACGGACATTTCGCATGAAGCAGGATGGGAGCCCCTTTCCTGCCTGACATATTCAAAACGCTTCCTTCATGCCTTCTGTATGCCCTTGTAAAATCAGAGCCATCTGTCCTGAGCCTTTCCATACCTTTAAATCCGGCTGCAAACTCATAAGCATCCATTGTTCTCATCTCTTTTCCAGTGGCGGAAATTCCCCATTCATTGTCCTGCACCAGATAAACAATCGGCAAGCGTTTAAGAACAGCCATTTGAAAAGCTTCCGATACCTCTCCTTCTGTGACCGACCCATCTCCAAGGGAACAAAGCACCAATGGCTTGTTATTACCTTTTAGCAACTTCTGCGATTTCAAGGTATTGGATAGCATGAGCCATGCCAGTAGCCGGTATGGCCTGCATGCCGGTCGCAGAGCTTTGATGGGGTATAGTCGGAAAACCTTCTCTTCTCAGTGAGGGGTGTCCATAATAAGTCCTGCCTCCGGAAAAAGGGTCGTCTCCTTTGGCCATCAACTGCAACATCAACTCATAAGGAGAAATACCCATCCCCAACAACACAGATTCGTCACGATAGTATAAGGAGGCGTAATCGTATGGTTTTAGCTGAAATCCGACAGCAAGTTGTATTCCTTCATGCCCGCGGGAGGTGCTGTGGACATATTTACTGGTAAGCTTTTTGTTTTCGTCATACGTTTCTGCCATCCGACCGGCAATGCACATGAGCTTATACGCTTTTAAATAGGTAGATTTATCGATAGAGACCCTAGTCTTTTCTTCTTTTAATGAAGGCATAAAAATGGGTTTTGATTTGCTTTAACTATGCGAATTTAACCAAAATAAACTGCTCCCTCTTCTAACGATTTCAGCTAAAAAGCTAACGAGCGTAAGGCAAAGGGTTCCGGCTCTTGCTTTTGGCCTTTCCTTTATTTCGTTTTATTTTTACATGAAACCCCCTACCCATGACAAAAGAAAATGTTGCCGATTGGTTTAAAGAATTACAGGATGCTATTTGTGCTGAACTGGAAGCTGCCGATGGTAAGGCTGTTTTTGAAGAAGACCACTGGCTGCGAAACGACCTTGTTGCCGGCAGCGGCAAAGGGGGCGGTGGTCGCACCCGGGTAATCCGTAATGGGCAGGTCCTTGAAAAAGGCGGCGTTAACTTTAGTGCCGTGCATGGCACTACGCCGGCCACTATTCAAAAGGCCCTGCAGGTAGAAGAAGCAGATTTTTTTGCCACCGGCGTTTCGATTGTTATGCACCCCAAAAGCCCGATGGTTCCCATCATTCACATGAACGTCCGTTACTTCGAAATGAGCAATGGCATCTGGTGGTTTGGGGGCGGCATTGACCTTACCCCCCACTATGTGGTGGAGGAAGATGCCCGCTGGTTTCATGAACAGCTGCTGAAAGCCTGCGAGCCACATGATACTGACTTTTACCCCCGCTTTAAGCAATGGGCCGATGATTATTTCTTTATTAAACACCGGCAGGAGACCCGCGGTATAGGTGGTATTTTCTTTGACCGCTTAAAAGGAGAAAACCCGGCAGATAAAGAAAGGCTGTTTGCTTTTGTTCAGGATGTTGGTCGCAGTTTTGCCCCTGTTTACACCCACCTCATTCAAAAGAACAAAGACCTGCCCTTTGGTGAGCAGGAAAAAGAGTGGCAGCGCATTCGCAGAGGGCGCTATGTAGAATTTAACCTGGTGTGGGATAAAGGAACCAAGTTTGGACTCGACACCGATGGACGAACAGAATCCATACTGATGAGTCTGCCACCCCTGGCCTCCTGGGAGTATAACTATGAACCAGCAGCCGGAAGCCGGGAAGCAAATACACTGGCCCTGCTGAAAAAGGACATTAACTGGCTGGCACGCTAATTATGCTGGAAGTACTACAGGAGCTGGATCGCTCTTTAATGCTGGAGCTGAACAGCTACCACAGCCCGGGCTTCGATGAAGCCATGTATTGGGTAAGCCACAAATTTTTTTGGGTTCCCTTTTATTTGGTGCTGGTATATTTCATAATCAGGCAATATGGCTGGAACACCCTTTATGTACTTGCAGGCATTGCCCTGGTAATAGTTTTTGCCGATAGGTTTACTTCGGGCTTTATGAAGCCTTTTTTTGAGCGCCCAAGGCCCTGTCACGACCCGGTAATTGGCTACCTGATCCATACCTACGAAAAATGTGGCGGCCGATATGGCTTTGCCTCCTCCCATGCCGCAAATGTATTCGGATTAACCACTTTTTTGTGGCTGCTATTGCGAAAAGTATACCCTTACATCTGGCTCCTGTTCTTGTGGGCGGTGCTGGTTTCTTACAGCAGGGTATATCTTGGAGCGCACTATCCGGGTGATGTTACTGTAGGAGCCATTGTTGGTATGGCAGCTGCCCTTCTTGTATACTGGCTTTACCTGCAGGCTAGCCCTAAGCTTCCGCCACTAGGCAAAAAGCCCCCTACCCCCTTTCCTAAAGGCGGATACCAAAAGAAAGCAGGAAGCTAAGCTGCTGTGTATTAAAAAAAAGGACTTACAAAGGCACAACCTGTACCCTACAAGCTCCCGCCATTGGTTTTCTTCATGCCTTTTTTACCAAGCATAAACTGTATTACAAAAAATAACACCACGCCTACCACCAGGGTATTCAACAACACCAACCAGGCTGTTACCGGCATTATCCCCATCCAGTAAAGAAAGCCGGAAGCACCAAGGACCAATAAAAAAATTAATAAAACCTTCAACAGAGCAGAAAAATGTTTCATTGCTAAAAAATTAAAATAAGCAAAGTAAAAAATAGGCTATTGATATAAATATACTATTTGAGCTTATTTAATGCAATTTTTTGTATATATTTTCCAATTATATCAAATTCCAGGTTCACCTTATGCCCGGGCTGCAGCTGGTGAAAATTGGTATGCTCAAAAGTATAGGGGATAATCGCCACCCTAAAACTGCTTTCTTCGCTCCTAAAGCAGGTAAGGCTTACCCCGTTTATAGTTATAGACCCTTTTTCGACCGTAATGTTTGAACTGCCTGTTCTATATTCAAAATCAAACAACCAGCTCCCTCCTTCATTTCTTCCGGTGCATACTGCCGTTTCGTCTACATGGCCCTGCACAATATGTCCGTCGAAGCGGCCATTGGCAGGCATACAGCGCTCCAGGTTCACCTTTGTCCCTACCTTCCATTCATTAAGGTTTGTCTTCTGCAGGGTTTCATCAATAGCGGTTACTTTATATTGCTGCCCCGCTACCTCCACTACCGTAAGGCATACTCCATTGTGAGCAACACTCTGGTCAATTTTCAGCTCCGGCGCCAGAAAACTCTCAATCTGAAAAGTACGGTTGGTTCCTTCCTTTTCAATTCCCTTTATCTCCCCGAGGGCTTCTATAATTCCTGTAAACATAAATTTCAGTATTTTTTTGAACACTGTAAATTTAAGATAATTCTTAAGAGCTAAACAAAAAAACACCCTCATGCTGTTGACATTGAAAAGGAAGAAGCAAATTTTATTTTGTATAACAGCTTCCGGAACAGGAATGGTCCGGAGGACTTCGGTCCTTTTTGCGGATTTTTAGAATATATTTGCAGTGCTTAAATCCCGATGCCCATGTATCAAGACGAATATAAACACAAAGGAATGCGCAGGTCGCTAATCAGGACCCTGGTACAAAAAGGTATTGAAGATGAACGCGTACTGCAGGCCATTAGCCAGGTTCCCCGCCATTTCTTTTTTGAAAAAGTATTCCTGGAACAAGCCTATCAGGACAAAGCTTTTCCTATTGGCGAAGGCCAAACCATTTCGCAGCCTTATACGGTAGCCTTTCAGTCGCAGCTCCTGAATGTAAAGCCGGGCGAAAAGGTGTTGGAAATTGGCACCGGGAGCGGCTACCAGTGCTGCGTGCTGCTCGAGCTGGGTGCCAGAGTCTACACCATCGAATACATACGCAAACTGCACGAAAAAGCCCGTACCATGCTGCCGGCCATGGGCTACCGCGCCACTTTTATACATGGCGATGGCTCCCGGGGCCTGCCTTCTTATGCGCCTTACGACAAAATAATTGTTACTGCCGGTGCTCCTACCGTGCCAAACGACCTGTTGCGCCAGCTGGCCGTTGGTGGTTCACTGGTAATTCCGGTGGGCGACGACCGACAGCAAAAAATGCTACGCCTTACCAAGCAAAGCGAAAACAGAATCCTGAAAGAAGAATACGACTTTTTCAGCTTTGTAAAACTGCGGGGTGCCCAGGGATGGGATGCACCTGCATAATTTTAGTATCTGCAATCTTACTTATTCTATTTTATGCCCAAGAAGAAAAAATTTGCCAAAGAATCCTGTGTTACCATGACGGAGCTCGTGCTCCCCAACGACACCAATACCCTCAATAACCTGATGGGAGGCAAGCTCATGCACTGGATGGATATTGTGTCGGCAATTGCCGCCCAAAAGCATAGCAACCGCATTGTGGTAACTGCCTCTGCCGATAATATTTCTTTTGGGCAGGGCATTCAGCTAGGCAATGTGGTTACCCTCACCGCCAAAGTTACCCGTGCCTTTAACTCATCTATGGAAGTGCACATAATGGTTACGGCCGAAGACATTCCTGCCGGGCGCAAATTCGAAAGCAACCGCGCTTTTTTTACGTTTGTTGCTGTAGACCAGAGTGGCAGGCCCATAGAAGTGCCAGAGGTAGTACCCGAAACCGAAGAAGAAAAAGAGCTGTATGAAAGTGCCCTGCGGCGCAGGCAGTTGCGACTGGTGCTTGGCAAACGCATGGATCCCCAGGATGCAAAAGAGCTAAAATCACTCTTTGAAATACCAGGCAATAAAAAATAACGTTATATTCGGGCTTGAGTAAAATGCTGAAGCCCGAATTTATTTCTTCTCATGCCAAACGACCTTTCTTTTCTACCCTTCTTTATTACCGAAGACCTGTTTCTTCTTCCGGAAGACCGACAAAAAAGAGTGCCGGCGCCGAATGCTCCTGCACTAAAACAGGAAGGAAATAAACCTGCTGCCCAAACGGCTGAAGCCCGAAAAACAGGCTCCGCAGGCAATTCTCCTGTAAGCAGCTCCACAGCTGAGGGCGAGGCCCCCGCAGCCGCTAAAAAACAAGCGACCGCTCCTGCCGCCTCCCAGGTGGAAAAAGACGCCGCCGGAGAGCTAAACCCAAAGCTGGTTTTTGGAAAGAACCTGAAAAAACTGCTGATTTTGGTGGAAGACCCTGCCCACCCTGTTATGGAACGGGCCGATGGCCTTTTCTTAAAAGATGTACTGAAGGCTATCCAGTACACCTTCGACGATGTAGCTATCATTAACATCGCCCATTGCCGCTCAGAGGCTGACTGGAATGCAATAAACGCCATTTCATTTACACACTTCTTCTCTTTCGGGGTAAGCCATTCTAAAATTCCGGCTACCCAAACACTGGTTCCCTACAGGCTGGAAAGCAGCGGAGAAAAGTTCTTTTTAAAAACCGATAAACTAACGGTTCTTCGTACAGAAAGAACGCATAAAATTACCCTTTGGAACCTGCTTAAAAAAATGTTCGTTTAGCACCTGAACCAAGGCAGCTAAAACATGCAAAAGCTAATCAACATGCTACACTCCTTAGGCCATCTCTTTTTTCGCTATAAAATTTATTATTTTGTAGCATTCGCCGCCCTCCTGCTTTTCAGTGCTTTTTCACCCACCAATGAACGATCCTTTTCTTCAGCAGAAATTGGAAAAGATGCACCTGACACCCTCAGTAAAATTGATGAGGCATTCAAAGAACAACTACTTACGGAAATCCGCAAAAACCGCTTTACCGACAGCCTGGTAAATTATGCCCTGGAGCTTAAAGGAAAACCCTACCGCTGGGGAGGCAAAAGCCCAAAAGGCTTCGATTGCTCCGGATTCGTTTTTTTTATATTTGAAAAATTTGGCCATGCTATGGAACGCTCCAGCCGGGCCCAAAGCAAGCAGGGCAATGAAGTGAAGCTGGAAAACCTTAAAAAAGGCGATCTGTTATTTTTTACCGGCACTAACCCGCAACAAAAACAGGTGGGCCATGTAGGTATTGTAAGCAGTACCTCCAATGAAGAAATTGAATTCGTTCACGCCTCATCGAACGGAGGAGTGAAAGTAAGCCAGCTGGGAGGATATTACGAAGGACGTTTTCTTTTTGCCAAACGTCTGCTACACGTCAATTAACCACCCTCCCTTTTCCTCATTTTATAATTTTCCGACATTCATTTGCCTGCTGTTTGGTTTCTGCTCTTTTCTAAAGCTGCAGCAAGTCTAAAGCTGCAGCAAGCACCTCCTTTTAGGGGAACAAATCTCCTGATGGTCCGTTTTGCTTATACTACGTATAAGTATCCCTACTACAGGTTCGGCTGGTACTTTTAGATGAAGATGAAGGAAGAATTTGTACCCCTACAGGATTTAGCCATTATTGGCGACCGCCAGAGCTGTGCCCTGCTTGATAAAGAAGGGCGGATAGTTTGGTATTGCCCCAGTCGTTTTGACCATCCTTCCCTGTTTGCTCACCTTCTCGACCCGCAAATGGGCGGATGCTGGGAAATAGTTTCCGGAGAATACACTTTCCACAACCGTACCTATATTAAAGACAGTGCCATTTTACAAACCAGGCTGAACGGTCCGGGAGGAAAGCTGGAGCTGGAAGATTTCATGCCCCTGAATGGCCCCTTCAATGGCATTTGCAGACTGCTTGGCCCTGCGCCCGAGGCGCTGCAGATTAAGCTAAGCCCACGACCCAATTACGCCCGGCAATTTCCGGAAATCACCTTTTCTGAAGAAAAGCATGCGGTAATAAATTATAGCTGGCATGTATATGCCTCGCACCCGCTTCGTTTGCAGGACCAGGATATTTACTGCCAGGTGCCTGCCGGAGAGAAAGCCTGGTTTGTTTTGTCTTCCAAGAACTTTCGGTGCAGCCTGGAGTGGGTAAAAAAGGCAAGAAAGGATACCCTATCTGCCTGGACAAAACTTGCCAGTCACGTAACTTATAAAGGACCCTATGAGCAGGCGGTTCGCCAGTCTTTGCGCATTCTGCGCCTGCTCACCTATAACCAGAATGGTGGTATTATTGCGGCTGCCACCACCGCATTGCCTGAAGTGATAAGCGGGGAGCGAAACTACGACTATCGGTATGTGTGGCTCAGAGATGCCGCCATGATTGTGAGCGCCCTTACCCGGGCGGGCAGTGATGGCGAGGAGGAACGGAAATTCCTGAGCTTCATCTGTGGAGCGATGCATCGCCTGGAGGCACCGGATGTTCCTTTTTTTACGCTCGATATGCAGCCTGCTCCCCGGCTGGAGGTACTGCCTTTGGGCGGATATAAAAAAAGCACCCCAGTTCAAATTGGTAACATAGCTAAATCACAGCTTCAGCTCGATGCCATTAGCAATGTATTAATTGCCGCAAAAGTTATATACAACCAGTTTAATACCCGCGAACATTGGGAAACCATTTCCCGGCTGGCGAATTACCTGGTCGAGAACTGGGAAAAACCTGACCATGGCATGTGGGAAGAAACAGAGAAAAGGCAATACACCGCCAGTAAGGTTATTACTGCCTGCAGCCTGGAGTATATTGCCGACCATGCTAAAGACCCGCAACAAAAAGAAAAGTGGAAGGCTACGGCAGAAAAAATAAGAAAATTTATACACGGAAACTGCCTTACCAGCAAGGGCGCTTATGCCGCCTTTGCCGGTAGCGAAGCGGTAGATGTGAGTGCCATCCTCTTCCCCATATGGGGATTTACCGAAGCAAACGCACCAGAAGTGTTACAAACCGTAGAGGCCCTTGAAAAAGAGTACTGCCACAATAATTTATACTACCGCCACTTAACCCAGGCGGGAGGTAAAAAGGAAGGATCTTTTCTTGCCGGCACTTTATGGATGGCCCAGTATTGGGTAATGCGCAAGGATTTAAAAAAGGTGGAAGACTTACTGGGTGCTGCTCTTTCGTTCAAGAATGATGTGGGCATTATGCCTGAGGAAGGAGACTCGGAAAGCGGCCAATGGTTGGGAAACTTACCACAAACCTTCGTACATGCCTCTCTCATTGGTGCTATTATAGATTATAAAGAAGCGCTGGAGAGTAGAAACACGGCTAGTTGAGGCAATTTTCATCAGGCCATTTTATATAAACTACCCGCTTTCCTCAATTTTACTATTCTTAAAAAGCAGTAAAATATTATCCATCTAATGAACTTAATTATAAAAGAGATAGAGGCTAAAGACAAGCCGGAAATAGCCTCCATTATTCGGGGAGTGATGGAAGAGTTTAATGCCAATCCGGAAACCACCAATCTGGGAGATCCTACCTTAAATACCATCTTCGAAAATTACCAGGCAGACCGGGCAGTTTACTAGGTTGCTTACCATGGGGAGCAACTGGTTGGCGGCTGCGGTATTAAAGCCCTGGATGGAGGCGCTAAGACCCCCTACGAACTTCAACGGCTGTTCTTATTACCCGAAGTAAGGGGCAGCGGCCTAGGCAAAAAGTTAATAGATATCTGCCTGCAAAAAGCAAAGCTATTCGGGTACAACAAGGTTTACCTGGAAACACTGGCTGAAATGAAACAGGCCATTGACCTTTACAAAAAATACGACTTTAAAATATTGGAGCAGCCTTTAGGAAATACCGGCCATGGGGGTTGCCAGGTGTGGATGCTTCGCGATTTGGCCTGAGAATTTTAATCCGCTATTTTCTCCTGGCAGGAAGAATTCCCCTTTTCTATTTAGAACAACCTCAGGAAGCATGGAATATAAAAATCCGGTATTCCTCAAAGTCATCTTTGTTAATTATTCATTTTATAAGTCAGGCCATACTACTGGACATTTTTCCAAAGAAGCGTCAGGTTATGCAGGATGTAGCTTCTTGGGAGATAGGGCGAGCGTTTAGCCGCGCCGCGTAGGTTCGGACTTTATATTATGAGGCTTCCAGCCTGTGATTATCTTTAAGCCAGAGGCCTGAAAATACCAGCACGAGTCTACGCAACCCGGCGGAACGTTCGCGCTATCACTGTAACTGGAAATGTCCAGTAGTATGATGTCAGGCAAAAGAACTGGCAGCTCAGTGAAAGGCCAAAAACAAAAAGAGCTTCAAACGATATCTGAAGCTCTTTTTGATGTTACCTTAAATCCTCCTGGATATATTATTCAGCGAAAATTTCTTCCAGCTTTTTCTCGAGCTCCTCTCCGCGCAGGTTCCGGGCAATAATGCGTCCTTCTTTATCGAGCAGCACGGTGGCTGGTATCGCATTTACACTATAGTCCTTAGCGGCTTCTGAATTGAAATAGCTCAAATCCGATACCTGGGTCCAGCTAAGTCCATCTTTCTCTATTGCCTTTACCCAATCTTCCTTTTTCCGGTCGAGCGACACCCCGTAAATTTCGAACCCTTTGTCGTGGTACTTTTCATACATTTTTACTACATTCGGATTCTCGCGACGGCAAGGTCCACACCAGGCAGCCCAGAAATCTATCATCACCACATTGCCGCGCAAATCAGATAGCTTCTTAACTTCCCCTTCAGGGTTCGGCAGGCTAATTTCAGGCGCAATCTGCCCAACCACCGTGGCACGCATGGCATCTACTCCCTGCGTAAAGTCCTTTACATATTTCGATTCAGGCAAATCGTTCTTCAAGCGTGTTGCCAGTGAATCCAGGAAAGGAAAATCCCCTTCTTTATCGAGGTAATTTACTCCATAGATTTGTGCAATGGAGCTGTTCATACCGCGCATGGCATTTTTAACCTTTTCGCGCTTGGTCGCTTCCATCGCCAGGTAATCTTCCTGCAGGGCTTTCATGCGGGCCTGTTCATCATTTTTACGCGCCTCCAGGAACTGTTGCTCCAGCGCACGAACTTCCTCCTGGTTGCTACGCACAATGTTGTTAATTTTTTCCAGGTAATCGGTATCTTCAGAACCTTCTACTTTCGCAGGCTGCATACTGTTCATGTCGGCAACTATCTGAACATCTTCATTGTCCAGAATGAGCGTTACATATTGCTTGCCATATAAGTTTAAGCGGTAGAAACCCGGTTCGGTCACCTTCAGGTTTTCCTTAAAAGAATTATCGGCCGCAAGTTCAAAAGTATCAACCGGTACCGCACTGTTATTCTGAATTTCTTCCAGAACAATATTTCCTGCGGAAGGATTTTCTATTTTCCCTTGTAATACAATATTTTGATTGTCTGCAGCTCCCCTTCCATTTTGTCCCTGGGTACAGGAAGCAAAAGCAAAAACAGCTAAAAGGGCCACATTCAGATTTCTGAATTTCATAAACAACAGGATTTAATTTGTCTCCCCAATCAACAAAAAGCTGCCCAAAATCGTGCAGTTTCTGTTTGGGTTTGCCTTAAATTATTATTTTTCCAGTACTTCGCGCAAAAGCTGGTTGGTTTTTTTCGGATCTGCCTTGCCCTGGCTCTTCTTCATTACTTCGCCCATAAACAGGCCCAGCAATCCTTTTTTACCACCGCGGTACTCCGCCACTTTATCCGGCCAGGCAGCTATCACTTCCTCAATAATTGGCAGGAGCGTATCTTCGCCACTTTCCTGCAGCAGGTTTTCTTCTTCGGCAATTTGCAGGGCCTTTTTCTCCGGCTTCTGGAGCAGGATAGGATATAACTTCTGGCTGGCTACAGAAAAGCTCACCTTATTGCTATCTACCAGCGCAATGAGCTCCGCAATTTGGGCAGGTTTTAGCTGGAAGCGGGTAATATCGAGTGTAAGCTCGTTGAGGTAGCCTTTCACAGGGCCCATCATCCAGTTGGCAGCTGCTTTGTAATTTTTGGTTTTGCTGCAAAGTTCTTCAAAATAAAGGGCTATGCCTTTACTATCGGTAAGCACCTGGGCATCATACTCCGACAGGCCGTACTCATTTACGAACTTATTAAGCAGCTCCCATGGCAGGCTGGGCATTTCTGCTTCTACAGCCTTAATCCACGCTTCCGACACTTCCAGCGGGCTCAAATCCGGCTCCGGGAAGTAGCGGTAATCGTTCAGTTCTTCTTTAGAACGCATGGAGGCCGTGGTGCCGGAAGTAGCATCGAAGGTACGCGTATCCGAATCGATGGTCTCTCCTGCCTCCACTGCCAGAATCTGCCGTTCAATTTCATGTTCAATAGCGCGCTGCACATTCCGGAAGGAGTTCATATTCTTTACCTCCACCTTTTTACCAAAAGTTTTGGAGCCTTTGGGCATCACCGAAATGTTGGCATCGCAGCGCAGGGAGCCTTCCTCCATGTTTCCGTCGCAAATATCGAGGTAGCGCACCAGGCGGCGAATTTCCTGCATATATACGTAGGCCTCTTCGGAGCTGCGGATTTCAGGTTCGCTTACAATTTCGATGAGCGGCGTTCCGGCACGGTTAAAGTCCACCAGTGTATCGGTTTCGCCTTCCAGGTGCATCGACTTACCGGCATCTTCTTCCATGTGGATGCGGGTAATATGAATTTTCCTTTCGCCCAGCTCTTTCGTTTTTATATCAATATACCCTCCGCGGCAAATAGGCGTTTTGTCCTGCGTTACCTGGTATCCTTTTGGAAGGTCGGGGTAGAAATAGTTTTTACGGTCAAAAATGTTGTAGCGGGTAATTTCTGAACGGCAGGCAATGCCCATACGCAAAGCATATTCCACCGCCTTTTTATTTACCATTGGCAGGGTACCGGGGTGCCCCAGGGTAATTACGCTAATATTGGTATTTGGCATGTTTCCATACTCTACCGGGTCCGACGCATACATTTTGCTTTGGGTAAGCAGCTGTGCGTGCACCTCCAGGCCAATAACCACGGTATATTTATCTCTAATTTCCTGACTTAGCATTCTTCTATTGTTTCCCTGAATTAAATTAATTGAAAATGTGCAGTACGCGCGCTTACTGCTTTACAGCTAATTTGGCTTTTTCTAAAACCTGATCCAAACCGTTCAAATCTTTTCCACCGGCAGTAGCAAAGAAAGGCTGTCCGCCCCCGCCGCCTTTAATTTCTTTTGCCAGCTCGCGAACCAGGTTTCCTGCATGGAGCCCCTTCTCCTGAATAAGGGCCTCTCCTATTACCACCGAAATTTGTGGCTTGCCGTCTATTTCGGCCGCCAGCACCATAAACAGGCGTTCGAACTGACTTTTTAACTCAAAAGATATCTTCTTTAGCGCATCGGCCGACGGAAGGCTAATCTTCTCAATCAGCACCTGCATGCCCGCCTCTTCTTTTACCTGCGCCGCCAGTTCTTTCCGCAGTTCGCCCGCCTGTCCTTCCTGTAGTTTCTCCAGGTCTTTGGCCAGTTTGTTCCGTTCATGCAGGAGACTGTCGATGGCCTGTGCCACATCTTTCGGATTCTTCAAAAGGACTTTTACCTGCTCCAGCGTATCCTGCTGCTCGCGCACAAGTGCTTCGGCCGTATGGGCAGTTACAGCCTCAATGCGGCGAACGCCGGCAGACACAGAGCCTTCTGAAACTATTTTGAACAGGCCAATCTGCCCGGTGGCTGCTACGTGGGTACCCCCGCAAAGCTCTACGGAATAAGCAGGGTCGAAAGTAATTACGCGAACCGTATCGCCATATTTCTCTCCAAAAAGGGCCATGGCCCCTTTCTCCTTCGCCTCATTGAGCGCAACATCGCACTCTTCGAGTAGCTGAATATTTTGCCGTACCCGCTCGTTTACGATTTCTTCTACCTTGCGGAGCTCTTCTTCGCTTACTCTGGCAAAATGAGAAAAGTCGAAACGCAGTAGTTTGTCATTCACCAGCGAACCTTTCTGCTGAACATGCGCTCCTAATACCCGGCGCAGGGCGGCATGCAGGAGGTGAGTGGCCGTGTGGTTGTTCTGCGTATTATTTCTTTTTGCCCATCCACTACTGCTTCAAAGCTGACTTCCATATTTGCAGGCAATGCTCGGTGTAGTGTATAATCAGGTCGTTTTCTTTTTTGGTATCGGTTACTTTTATTTTTTCGCGTTCCGTCGCTTAAGTAACCGGTATCTCCTACCTGGCCGCCACTTTCAGCATAAAAAGGCGTGCGATCCAGCACCAGCTGGTAGCGGGTTTTATTCTTTTCCTTTACTTCGCGGTATTTGATAATATGAGCATTAGCTACCAAATCGGTATAGCCCACAAACTCCACTTTTTCATTCCCTCTTTTTACCGCAATCCAGTCGCCTGCTTCCACTACCGCCGCTTTTTTAGATCGTTCCTTTTGCTTCTGCATTTCGGCAGCAAAGCCGGCCTCATCGACCGTAAGGCCATTTTCGCGGGCAATGAGGGCGGTAAGGTCGAGCGGAAAGCCAAAGGTATCGTACAACTCAAAGGCAACGGCTCCTTCGATGGCTTTGGCGCCGGAGGCAATCATTTCATTCAGTCGGCGAAGGCCGGTGTCCAGTGTACGCAGAAATGCCGCTTCTTCTTCCTGAATTACCTTCATAATAAATTCTTCCTGTGCCTTCAGCTCCGGGAAAAATGCTCCCATCTGGTCGCTTAATACGCGTACCAGGCGATACAGGTAAGGCTCCTTCAAATTCAGGAAGGTAAAGGCATAACGTACGGCCCGGCGGAGAATGCGGCGAATGACATAGCCTGCGCCTGTATTGGAAGGCAGCTGCCCGTCGGCAATGGCAAAAGCAATGGCACGAATATGGTCGACCATTACCCGCATGGCAATGTCGCTTTCTTCGGCCGTGCCATAGGCAATGCCCGCATCTTTGGCCACCTGCTGAATGAGGGGCTGAAATACGTCGGTATCGTAGTTAGAGGTTTTTCCCTGTATCGCCATGGCCAGGCGTTCAAAGCCCATGCCGGTATCGACGTGCTTGTCGGGCAGGCTTTGCAGCGAGCCGTTGGCCATGCGGTTATACTGGATAAATACCAGGTTCCAGATTTCAATTACCTGGGGGTGGTCGTTGTTTACCAGTTCACGACCGGGGACTTTCGCTATTTCGCTTTCGGAGCGGAGGTCGATGTGGATTTCTGAGCATGGTCCGCAGGGGCCGGTATCGCCCATTTCCCAGAAGTTATCTTTCTTGGAGGCGTAAATAATCCGGTCTTCCGGAAGAATGTTGCTCCAGAGCTTAAATGCCTCCTCATCCGGCTGCAGCTTATCGGATTTGTCGCCCTCAAAAACAGTTACATAAAGTCTGTCCTTCGGCAACTTGTATGCTTCCGTTAGCAGTTCCCAGGCCCATTGAATGGCATCTTCTTTAAAGTAATCGCCAAAGCTCCAGTTGCCCAGCATTTCGAACATGGTATGGTGGTAGGTATCGATGCCCACTTCCTCCAAATCGTTGTGCTTTCCAGAAACTCTCAGGCACTTCTGAGTATCTGCAACCCGTGTAACATCCGCCTTCTTATTACCTAAAAAGTAGTCTTTAAACTGATTCATCCCTGCATTGGTAAACATAAGGGTAGGATCATCCTTATTTACCATGGGGGCAGAGGGCACAATACGGTGCTGTTTTGATTGAAAAAACTCAAGAAAGGTACTTCGTATCCGCTTAGAATCCATAGAAAGATGCTTATTGAAAGGCTTGTGTTATGTAAATCTTTTTATATTGCGCAATAGAAACCGGTCCGGGGCTTGTGGTTTACTGCCACAAAACGGTTATTATCTTCGTTTTAACCACAAAATTACAGATTTTAACTTACCAATTTTAACAATGGCAAGAATAAAATATTACTACGATACAGAAACCTGCCGCTATGAGCGGATTAAAAAAGGAAATGGGATGTATTCCTGAATTTCCTTGGTTTTTTGAGTGTATCGTTTATGCTTGCAATTGCCATTGTAATGATTTCCAACCTTTATTTTGACTCTCCGAAGGAGGCCCTGCTGAAAAAAGAAAACGATGAGCTGCGCCTGTATTATGAGATGATGGAAAAGGATGTTTCGCGCCTGAACGATATGCTGACCGTTTTGCAGGACCGCGACGATAATATTTACCGGATCATTTTTGAGGCAGAACCTATCCCCTCCACCATCAGGCAGGCAGGAGTTGGCGGCACCGAACGCTATAAGGAGCTGCTGGAAAAAGGCCTGAAGCGGGAAGATTTAATTCTTAGCAACCTCCAGAAAATAGATCAGCTGAAAAAGCAAATGTACATCCAGACAAAATCGTACGATGATATTATCCGGATGGCCAATGACAAGGAACAAATGTGGGCTTCTATTCCTGCCATACAGCCCATCAGCAACCAGGAACTGAAGCGCATGGCATCCGGCTTTGGCTACCGGATGCACCCCATTTACAAGGTGCGCAAGCTGCATACAGGCTGCGACTTTTCTGCCCCCCGGGGTACGCCTATTTATGCTACCGGCGACGGCGAAGTTAGCCTGGTACGTTCCCAGTACAGCGGCTATGGCAAAGAAGTAGAAATTGACCACGGGTATGGTTATGTTACCAAATATGCCCACATGGACAAGTTTAATGTAAAGAAAGGCCAGAAGGTAAAAAGAGGTGAAATTATTGGGTATGTAGGAAACACCGGTGGTTCTACGGCCCCGCACCTGCATTACGAGGTAATAAAAGACAGGAAGAAGGTAAACCCGATGAACTTCTTCTATCAGGATTTGAATGCCGAAGAGTATGAGAAACTGCTGGAGCTCGCCTCACGCGAAAACCAGTCGCTGGGTTAGCAAGGGTTTCAGGCAAGAGGTATCAGGTATAAGCGAAAACCCTGTTCCTCTTACCTGACACCTCATATCCCACACCTTCTTAACCCCCTGTTGATAAAAAAAGCCTCCCGTCTCCTTTTTCCTTCGCTTAATTTTACCTAATTTCTGCTCCATGCTTAGCCGCCGCATTCTTCTACCTGTTTTTCTTTTAACAGTGCTTGCCGCCTGTACTACCCGGACTCCCCAAAAAAGTTCAGCCAAAGGCGCTGCCGACACGCGTCCTTACTATATCACCCAAAAAGGCGACACACTCTACAGCCTCGAAGGCGAAGTTGAACTGGAAGCACACCGGGTGTTTAAAGACACCGTAGTTACCATTGGAGTGGGCGATATTATGCTTGGCACAAACTTCCCGGATTCCAGCTACCTTCCGCCCGATAGCGGCCGCCAGGTACTTGCCGGTGTAAGGCATATTTTACAGGAGGGCGACCTTACCTTCGGCAATCTGGAAGGCGTGTTACTGGATAGCGCCGGCACACAAAAAAAATGCAACAATCCCGATGTCTGTTATCTATTTAGGATGCCGGAATACCTTGGCGGACACTTAAAAGAAGCCGGCTTCGACCTTATGAGCACGGCAAACAACCATGCCGGCGATTTTGGCGAGGAGGGCCGGTTAAATACCATGCGCACGCTCGATAGCCTGGGTATTAAACATGCCGGCCTGTTGCAGCAGCCTTTTGTGCTCTTTTCGCACGAAGGCGTTCGCTGGGGCATGGCTGCCTTTTCGCCCAATGTCGGCACCCAGCTAATAACCGAACTGGAAGCCGCACAGCAAATTGTTGCCCAGCTTGACTCCCTGGCCGACATCGTTGTTGTCTCCTTCCATGGAGGTGCCGAGGGCAATAAATACCAGCATGTTACCCGCGAAACAGAAGAATTTTATGGCGAAGACCGGGGCAATGTTTACCACTTCTCTCACCTGATGGTCGATGCAGGAGCTGATATTGTATTTGGCCACGGCCCCCATGTAACCCGCGCGGTGGAAGTGTACAACAATCGCTTTATTGCTTACAGCCTGGGTAACTTTGCCACCTATGCCCGCTTTAACCTGCGCAACGAAAACGGACTGGCCCCTATTATGAAAGTTTATACCGGGCCGCAGGGCCAGTTTTATAAAGCAGAAGCCATTCCCGTTATCCAGATTGGCGAAGGCATTCCTATTGTAGATGAAGAAAAACGGGCAATAAAAATTCTACAAAATCTTACATTGGAAGACTTCCCTGAAGTACCTTTGCAGATAACAGACGAAGGAACCATCTTTCAACTACCAAAACAGCAACAATAACCCATGGCTTATAAAGAAAAAAAAATAGAGAAAAAATATTTTTCCATTGGCGAGGTTGCAACACAACTGAATGTGGCGACCTCTCTAATCCGCTTCTGGGAAAATGAATTCGATATTATTAAGCCAAAGAAAAACAGGAAAGGCAACCGCCAGTTTACCAAGGAAGATATTGAAAGTGTAAAGCTTATTTATCACCTGGTGAAGGAAAAAGGCTTTACCCTGCAGGGGGCAAAGGAAATGCTGAAGAACAACCACAACAGCATCCAGGATAAGCTTAACCTGATTGATTCTATGAAAGAAATTCGCGCCTTTATGGTGGAAATGAAAAATTCACTTCCCTGATGTATGGATGAGCAAAAGCTGTATCAGGTAGCCTTGAGCATGATTCCCGGCGTGGGCAACCTGCTTACCAAGCACCTTATTAGCTATTGTGGCTCCGCTAAAGGTGTTTTTCAGGCGCCAAGGTACAAGCTCGGTAAAATTCCGGGCATAGGCCCCAAAACAGCCGAAAGCATCCTTAACAGCAACCAGCTGCTGCATCTGGCAGAAAAAGAGCTTGCAAAAGCCGAAAAGGAAGGCGCCCGCATCCTGGCTTATACCGATAAAGAATACCCCTACCGCCTCAAGCAAATACCCGACGCTCCCACTATTGTTTACTTTAAGGGCCAGGCCCCTCCCGAAGCTTATAAAACCGTTGCCATTGTTGGCACCCGCCAGCCCAGCCAGTACGGCAAACAACTCTGCGAGCAAATAGTACAGGAGCTTCTTCCCTACCAACCGCTAATTGTAAGTGGCCTTGCCTATGGCATTGATGTTATTGCCCACCGCACGGCGCTGCGCCACGGGCTTAACACCCTGGGCGTAATGGCCAGCGGACTGGATATTGTATATCCTTCTGCCCACAGGAATACGGCCATGGAAATGCTAAAGCAGGGAGGTTTACTAAGCGAGCATCCTTTTGGCTCTCAGCCTGAGGCTTTTAAATTCCCGGCCAGAAACCGGATTATTGCCGGGCTGGTCGATGTGGTAATTGTAGTGGAGGCAGCGGCAAAAGGCGGGGCGCTTATTACGGCCGATATTGCCCATTCCTACGATCGGGAGGTTTTTGCCTTACCCGGCCCGCTAACAAGCCCCACATCGGCAGGATGCAACCAGCTGATTAAAAGACAGATTGCCCATATGTACGTTTCGGGCAAAGACCTGGGCGATATCATGAACTGGCAGGAAGGCGCGGAAGCACCCGCCAAAGAAGCTTCTTATGAAGGGGACAATATGAGTCCGGAAGAGGCCACCATTATAAGGCTCCTGAGTGAGCATACGCAGGGCCTCCAGATAGATGAGCTCAGCTGGAGAAGCCAGCTGCCACTTTCCCAGCTTGCCTCCGTATTGCTGAACCTGGAATTCCGCAGCATCATTAGAAGCATGCCAGGGAAACGATTCGCCCTTTTAAAATAAAAAAGCCCTGTTTCTCAGGGCTTTTTTAAATCATAACACATACTCTCAGGCGAATAAGCTTATTCTTCTGCCATGAAGCATCGCTGATTGCAACGCTCCCGTATCACTTCATATGCCTTTACATCGCCTAGTTCTCCTGCTTTACTCAAATCCAAGCATCCAGCCTCTAACTGTCCATGCTCAATTCTCAGAATACCCCTGAGATAATAAGCATCCAAATTTTTTGGGTTTATTTCAATAATTTTTGAGCAGTCATTAATCGCATCCTGGTAAGCCTCCAACTGTTGCTTTGCCATGCCTCTGCGGTAATAAGCCTCTACATGGCTATCGTCCAGTTTAATAGACTCACTGTAGTCAGATACGGCCCCATAATAATCCTGCAGCTCATATTTAACATTGCCCCGCTGATAATACGCATCCGACATTTTAATATTAAGCTCAATGGCCCTGTTGTAGTCTTTCATTGCTCCATGCAGGTCTTCGAAGGCTTTTTTTGCATTGCCCCGCATAAAGTATGCCTGCGCAAATGAAGGGTCGGTTTCAATTGCTTTATTAAAGTTTACGAAAGCCTCTTTGTAATCTTTTGAATCGTAAAATTTACTTCCAGATTCTAGATAGGCAACTGCGCTTTGGCTATAAGCCCCAACAAAAGAGAATAAACAAAAGGTAAGAGCAAGGCCGGAGAGGTAAATCTTTTTCATAATATTTTGACGGTAAAGCCAACTGTTGATTACAATGCTAAAGTAGAGGCTCTGGGCCACCCAACCTACACGATAAATGCCCTTTCCTTTTTCGTGTAATGTTTTTGCCAAACTTTACCTAATTGGCTGCCGCAAAAACCTGCCTTGCCAGCTGCATACTTTTCTGCAGCGCACCCCTTTCCAGGCCCGCACTTAGCTGATTATCATCCAGGTAGCGAATCAATTCTTCGGTAGGAAGGTTTCCTACCAGTTCATCTTTTGCCATGGGACAGCCTCCAAAACCAAGCATGGCGGTGTCAATTCGCTTACAACCAGCTTCATAGGCTGCAGCAATCTTCTTATAGGCATCGGCCGGGGCGGTATGCAGGTGCACACCTACCTCAATACCAGTAAATTGATTGCTTATCTGGGTAAAAAGGGCCTTTATTTTTTCGGGAGAAGCACTGGCAATGGTATCGGCAAGTGAAATAATCTTTATGTCTTTTTGCTTCAGTTTATCTGCAAATTCGGCTACAACTCCTACATCGTAAGGGTCGCCGTAAGGGTTACCAAAGCCCATGGAAAGGTAGGTTACCAACTCTTTCCCTTCCCTCACGCAAAGGTTTTGAATTTCATCGACCACCTCAAAAGCTTCTGCAATACTTTTGTTGGTATTGCGCTGCTGAAAAGCTTCGGAAAGCGAAAGTGGAAACCCAAGGTATTTTATCTGTTCGAAGTTTGCCGCATCCTGTGCACCGCGCAAATTAGCAACAATGGCAAGCAAATGAGAGGAAGTACTATTTAGCTCCAGCCCATCGAGCACTGCCGCAGTATCGCGGAGTTGGGGTATAGCCTTCGGGGAAACAAAGCTGCCAAAATCAATCGTGTCGAAGCCAGCTTGCAATAGCGCATTTATGTAGGCTATTTTTTGCTCCGTTGGAATAAAAGTATGGATACCCTGCATGGCATCGCGGGGGCATTCTATAATCTTTACCGAATCAGACATAAGCAATTTGTAAATGTGAAAGTGTGAAAATGTGAAAATGATTGCATAGTCACAAGTTTTTCAGCTATGGTAAATCACTCCTATGCGAAAAAGAAATCCTCCTCTTCCATATTCCAGCTTCTAACCGCAAATTTCTAAAACAAGGCTTCGGCAATTTTACGTACCGAATACGACTTGCCCATAGAATAATAGTGCAGGCAAGGCACGCCGTACTCCATAAGTTCCTTGCTTTGCTGAATGGCCCATTCGATGCCCAGCTCTCTGGCTTCTTTATTATTCTTGCATTTTATAAGCTCTTTTGCCAGCGGCTCAGGTAAATCGAGGTGAAAAATCTGGGGCAAAACCGTCAGGTGCCTCAAGGTGGTAATAGGCTTCATTCCCGGAATTATCGGGATATCGATGCCTTCTTCCCGGCACATTTCCACAAACTTGAAGTATTTCTGGTTATCGAAAAACATTTGGGTTACCGCGTAATCGGCCCCTGCTTCGACTTTCTTTTTCAGATAATAAATATCTGTTTTCAGGTTAGGAGCCTCGGCATGTTTCTCAGGATAAGCAGCTACCCCCAGGGCAAAATTGGTTTTAGTACGGTTTTCGAGCTCTTCGTCCAGGTAAATGCCATTGTTCATGTTTTTTACCTGCTGCAGCAAATCCAGGGCATAGGGGTGGCCCCCTTCTTCCGGCTTAAAGCGCGGCTCCGATTTAATCGCATCGCCCCGAAGCACCAAAATGTTCTCCACCCCCAGGTAATCCAGGTCAATCAGCGCATTTTCGGTTTCTGACTTGGTAAAGCCGCCGCAAATAATATGAGGCACAGGGTCTACGTGGTAGCGGTTTTGTATGGCCGCACAAATTCCTACGGTACCGGGCCGCTTGCGCACCGATATTCTCTCCAGTAAGCCGTTTTCCCGCTTTTTATAAACCACTTCTTCCCGGTGGTAGGTAACATCAATAAACGGAGGTTTAAACTCCATGAGCGGGTCGATGTGGTCGAAAAGTTGCTGAATGGTTTCGTCGCGCAAAGGCGGCAGCACTTCCAGGGAAAATACAGTGTTTTTAGCGTTCTTTAAATGTTCTGTAACTTTCATTTAGGGTTTAAGTCTTGGGTCAGGAGTTTGGTTATCGGCTCGGGATTTGAGATAGGAGACATGGAATTTTAGACGGGAGACGTGAGATGTTAGACGTTAGATGTTAGACGGGAGACGTGAGATGTGAGAAAGGAAGAAGAGTATGCTTTTTCTGGTCCAACCTTCCCTTTTTTTGTCTCCTGTCTCCTGTCTCCTGTCTCCTGTCTCAAATCTATCCCATCATGCTTCTACTTTTTCTTTTTCATTTTGTTTTTCAGCAAAATCGCCAGGTTCATAGTTGAGGTTTGGCGATAACCAGCGCTCCAGCTCCTGCACCGGCATGTTTTTGCGTCGGGCAATATCCTCTACCTGGTCGCGCCCGATTTTGCCTAAACCAAAGTATTTCGATTCGGGATGCGAATAATACAGGCCACTTACCGAAGAGGCCGGATACATCGCCAGGCTTTCGGTAAGGCCAATGCCTGTTTGCGCTTCGCAGTTTAAAAGCTCGAAAAGCGTAATTTTTTCTGTATGGTCGGGGCAGCCCGGATACCCCGGCGCCGGGCGAATGCCTTTATATTTTTCGCGGATAAGGCTTTCGTTGTCCAGCTCCTCATCGGCTGCATAGCCCCAGTACTCTTTACGCACCAGTTCGTGCATACGCTCTGCAAAGGCTTCGGCCAAACGGTCGGCCAGGGCCTTGGCCATAATGCTGTTATAGTCGTCATGGTCTTCCTCGAACTGCTTCACCAGCTTATCAAGACCAATACCTGCAGTTACGGCAAAGCCTCCAATATAGTCTGCCAGCCCGGTTTCCTGTGGAGCCACAAAGTCGGCAAATGACATATTCGGAATTTCGCCCGGCTTTTCGCTCTGCTGGCGCAAAGTATGCAGCCGTGCCCTTTCCTTGTTTCTTTCATCGTCTTCGTATACCACGATGGTATCATCTTCTTCGGTATTTGCCGGGTAGAAACCAATAACGGCACGGGCTTCAATCAGTTGCTCTTCAATCATCCTTTTCAATAAGGCCTGGGCATCATCGAAAAGTTTTTTGGCCTCAACGCCTTTTTCTGCATCGTCCAGAATTTTCGGGTAACGCCCCTTCATTTCCCAGGCATGGAAGAATGGCGTCCAGTCAATATAAGGTACCAGCTCTTCGAGCGGATAGTTGTTAAATACTTTCGTTCCGAAGAAGCCTGGTTTGGTTGGATTCGTTTCCTCCCAGTTTATGGCAAACTTATTTTTCCTGGCCTCCTCTATTGCCCGGTAGCGTTTACTGCCTTCGCGGTCTTTATGGCCGTCGCGTAATTTGGTATATTCCTCGTTTATCTGGGCGGCATATTCTTTGCCTTTTTCGCTTAAAAGATTTTGCGCCACCGGCACACTTCGCGAAGCATCGTTTACATGTACGACAGGGCCATCGTAATTCGGTGCAATTTTTACGGCTGTATGTATGCGTGAAGTGGTAGCCCCACCAATCAGCAGCGGGAGTTTCATGCCGCGCGTTCTGCATTTCCTGGGCCACGTACACCATTTCATCGAGCGAAGGAGTAATCAGGCCACTCAGGCCGATCATATCTACCTGCTGTTTCTCGGCTTCTTCCAGAATTTTCTGAAGCGGCACCATTACTCCAAGGTCAATTACCTCATAATTGTTACAGGAAAGCACAACGCCTACAATATTTTTACCGATGTCGTGGACATCGCCTTTCACAGTAGCCATTAATATCTTACCTGCATTTTTACGGGTGTCTCCTTCTTCTCTTTCTGCCTCCATATAGGGCAGGAGATGAGCCACCGCCTTTTTCATTACCCGGGCACTTTTCACCACCTGTGGCAGGAACATTTTACCAGAACCAAAGAGGTCGCCGACAATGCCCATTCCATCCATCAGCGGGCCTTCAATAACATGCAGTGGCTTATCGAGCTTTTGGCGGGCTTCTTCCGTATCTTCAATGATGTATTCGGTAATGCCTTTAATGAGTGCATGGCTGATGCGCTTCTCCACAGGTTCCTGCCGCCAGCTTTCATCTTTTTCCTGCTTCTTGCCTTCGCCTTTAACGGTTTCAGCAAATTCCATCAGGCGTTCGGTAGAATCTTCTCTACGGTTAAAAAGCACATCTTCTACCCTTTCGAGCAGTTCTTTCGGCACTTCATCGTATACCTCAATCATGCCCGGATTTACTATGCCCATGTCCATGCCGGCCTTAATTGCGTGATACAGGAAAGCAGAGTGCATGGCCTCCCGCACCGGGTTGTTGCCACGGAAAGAGAAGGAAACGTTACTTACACCCCCACTTACGAGGGCATGTGGCAGGTTTTCTTTTATCCATTTCACTGCCTTTATGTAATCGACTGCATAATTATTATGCTCCTCCATGCCGGTACCGACCGTAAGAATGTTGGGGTCGAACATAATGTCCTGTGGCGGAAAGCCTACCTTGTTTACCAATATGTCGTAAGAGCGCTTGCAAATTTCAATCCGGCGCTCGTAATTATCGGCCTGCCCGTTTTCGTCGAAGGCCATTACCACTACCGCTGCGCCATATTTGCGCACCAACTTTGCCTGCTTAATAAAATTTTCTTCCCCTTCCTTAAGGCTAATGGAGTTAACAATACTTTTCCCCTGGGTACATTTAAGGCCTGCTTCAATTACAGAAAACTTGGAGGAGTCTATCATTACCGGCAGCTTGGCAATATCCGGCTCCGAGGCCACCAGGTTCAGAAAGGTTTGCATGACCTCTGCTGACTCGAGCATGCCTTCATCTACGTTTACATCTATTACCTGCGCACCGCCTTCCACCTGGTCGAGGGCAACGGTAAGTGCTTCTTCGTAGTTTTCGCTGGTAATGAGCCGGGAAAATTTGCGGGAGCCGGTTACATTTGTTCGCTCACCCACATTTACAAAGTTCGTATCCTTGGTTACCCGCAGGGCTTCCATGCCACTGAACAAAGGATTCATCTTTCTTTCGGGTAGCTTGCGCGGCTCATATTTGGCCGCCACTTCGGCAATTTTTGAAATATGCAGGGGTGTGGTACCGCAGCAGCCACCCACAATATTCAGCAGGCCTGATTTGGCAAAACCATCAATGACGGAGGCCATTTCTTCGGCCGACTGGTCGTACTCGCCAAATTCGTTAGGCAAACCAGCATTTGGGTGCGCGCTTATGTTTACATGGGCCAGGCGCGACAGCTCCTCTATGTACTGACGCAACTGCTGGGCTCCCAGGGCACAGTTTAAACCAATGCTTAGCAGTGGCATATGCGACACCGATGCCCAGAAGGCTTCCACCGTTTGGCCCGAAAGGGTACGGCCACTGGCATCGGTAATGGTTCCCGATATCATTACCGGAATGTCTTTGCCGCTTTCTTCGAGATAGGTACTAATGGCAAAAAGCGCTGCCTTGCAGTTGAGGGTATCAAAAACTGTTTCGACCAGGAAGAGGTCTACGCCCCCTTCGGCAAGGCCGTGCACCTGCTCGCCATAGGCTGCTACCAGCTCATCGAAGGTTACAGCGCGGTAGCCGGGGCGGTTTACATCCGGAGAAAGGGAAGCCGTTCGGTTGGTAGGCCCCATAGAGCCAGCCACAAAACGAGGCTTATCCGGTTCCTTTTCACTAAACTCATCGGCTGCTTCGCGGGCAAGGCGGGCCGACTCGATAGTTTAGTTCATACACCAAATCTTCCATGCCATAATCGGCCATGGCAATGGAGGTGCCACTAAAGGTGTTTGTTTCTGCAATATCGGCCCCTGCTTCGAAATAAGCTTTATGTATTTCTTTTATAATGTCGGGCCTGGTAAGGGATAAGAGGTCGTTGTTGCCCTGTAAATCTTTGGGGTAATCTTTAAAGCGCTCGCCCCTGAAATCTTCTTCTTTCAGCTTGTGTCGCTGGATCATGGTACCCATGGCGCCATCGAGCACTAAAATTCTATTTCTCAGAACTTCTCTGATATCCTTCTTCATCCATAAAATCTTGTTAAATGAGTATTCGTAACTTAGAGGAAAGACGCAGCAGGAAGGAAAAAAGAGTATTAACCCTATCTTCTTCCGCCTAAGCGAAACTGGGAATTAGCACCAAGCTGAACTTGGTTGCTAAGAGGTCATAGGGCCCAATCCCTCGCTCTTTCCTGATAAGTACTTACAATAATAGCCATTAATTATATTATAAGATATATGTAAGGGCTTTAATTAAAAGCAAACTTTCCAGGGAAAGCCGTTTCCAGCCTCTTCCTCTATTATAACTATTACCTATTTTTGAGCGTAGATGTTTAGTTAAATATCCAAATTATCATTTCTTAACCTCTTTCATTTTGAAATTAGCTGCTATCGATATTGGCTCGAATGCCATTCGGCTTACAAATTACCAATGTAACAGAGTTAAAGGCCAAATTCTATTCAAGCGCCTCGAGTATGTACGTTTTCCGCTCCGGCTTGGCCAGGATGTATTCTGCACTGGCTCCTTGAGTGAACGTGAACCAGAAAAAGTTTATTAAGCTCATGGATGCTTTTAAACTGCTGCTGGAGCTATACGAAGTAGACGACAGCTATGCCTGTGCAACCTCTGCCATGCGAAACTCCGACAATGGCGCACTGCTTGCGCAGACTGGTGAAAGACAAAATCGGCCTTGAAATTCATATTATTGACGGGGAAAAAGAAGCAGACATCATTAACATGGCCCTGGCTAATTTTATACCCGGCTGGCCTTTGCCTCCATATTGATGTGGGGGGCGGAAGTACAGAACTAAATCTTTACCACCACCGCAGAAAAAGTAGATGCACGCTCGTTATAACATTGGTTCGGTACGCATACTACAGGGCAAAGATGAACCCGACATCTGGGCCGCCATGAAACAGTGGATAGAGAATAAAGTGGCAAAATACCACGGACATGTTACTGCCCTGGGTACAGGAGGCAACATTAATAAGGTTTACTATATGGCCAAAAAGAAGCCCGGAAAAATTATGCCACTAGCCAAAATAACCAGATAAGAAGCCCTGATAGAAAGCCACACAATCGAAGAACGCATCCATACCCTACAGCTCAACTCACGACCGGGCCGATGTAATTGTACCTGCATCTGAAATTTACATTAAGGTAATGGAGTGGGCCCGCACCAAGAGCATACTTGTACCTGACGTAGGTTTAAAAGATGGCGTTATGCACTACCTATACCAGAAGAACAGCGCTAAAATTTAAGAGCCGGAACTTTGCGGCACCTCCTCTTCCACCAGCTTTATATCCACCACATCCCCCATGCGAACACGGTAAAACTCGTGGTGGATATTAAAAGGCGCTTCTCCCTCTGCCGGCTGAACTCTTTCATAAGTACCCTCTTCCTTCAGCAGGTAACTGTTAACATTATCCTTCAGGTTATACTGTAAAATATTCATGGCCTCCTTGCGAAGGGTTTTATCCAGGATTAAAAAGAGCGATTCCAGCCGCCGGTCAAAGCTTCGCACCATTATATCGGCACTACCGCCATAAACCTTGGGTTTCCTACCTGATGAAAATAATAAACGCGGGCATGCTCCAAAAACTCCCCTACAATTGACTTAACCATTATATTCTCGCTCAGACCTTCCCTTCCCGGCCTTAAGCAGCATATTCCGCGGACAATAAGCTTAATAGGAACGCCCGCCTGAGAGGCTTTGTACAGCTCATCAATGGTTTCCCTGTCTTCGAGCGAATTTATTTTTATTACAATTCCTGCAGGCAGTCCATTTCTGGCATTTTCAGCTTCCTGGCGAATAAGGCCAATCAGTTGCTGCCGCATATCGCCGGGAGCGGTAAGGAGATTTTTGTAGCTATGGGGATTAGAATGGCCGGTAATAACGTTAAAGAATTCGGACACATCATGGGCATAAATTTCATTGGTGGTCATCAGGCTTAAGTCAGTATACAGCCGGGCCGTATCTTCATTGTAATTGCCACTACTCATATGCACGTAACGGGTAACCTTTGCTGCCTTCTTTACGCACAATCAGCATGAGCTTAGTATGGGTTTTTAAGCTGCTGATGCCATAAATTACAAAACAGCCGGCCTTTTGCAGCTTTTGCGCTTCGCGAATATTGTTTTCCTCGTCAAAGCGGGCCTTTACCTCAAACAAACACTGAAACGTGTTTACCATTTTCGGCTGCTTTCAGTAAGGCTGCCGTTACCCTGGAATCATTGGCCAGGCGGTAAATGGTAATTTTTATTGCCAGCACATCCGGATCTTCCGCCGCCTTTTCCAGCAGGTCGAGCAATGGCTCCATGCTGTTGTATGGGTGGTGGAAGAAGAATGTCCTTGTTCTTCAACACTTCAAATATACTTTCTGTCTGGTCCTGCTCCGGATAAGTAAGGGGCGGCACCGTGGGCGGCTGAATCGGGCAGCCGATCCTTAAACTCATTGTGCTTAATAATTTGCCAGAGAGCGCTAAAATCCATCAAGCTCTGCTGCTCCACCTTAAAAATATTTTCTTCTTCAATTTCCCAGCGCTTTTTCAGCAGGTTCAGCATCCACTTATCATAGCCCTCCTCAATCTCCATACGCACCACCCTACCCGTTTTTCGGGTTTTTAGCTTTCTCTTTATTTCTTCCAGAAAATTTGCCATCTATCTCGTCGCTTTCTTCCAGGGTAAAATCCCCGTTGCGGGTAATTCGAAAAAGGTTTACCGATACAATTTCAATATTTCGGAAAAACTTATCGATATACCTCCGGATAATCTCTTCGATGGGCACAAAAACCATCATGTCCTCCCGATCAATCTCATAGAAGCGGGGAAGGTTCTGCGGAATCTGAATAAAGGACAGTTTTTTCAGCTTTTTCTTATCGTCCGGATTTTTTGTGGTCACCCCAAAAATAAGCAGCTTATTCATGAGGATTGGAAAAGTATGGTAACTATCGTACACCATGGGGGTAATCATGGGGTAAATGGTTTTTTTGAAATACTGCTCAGTCACTTTATGCTCTTCTTCGCTGAGGTCTTCGAGCTTTGAAATTATAAATTCATTTTCCTCAAAACGTGGCTTCAGCTTCTTCAGATATTCATGGTGCTGCTCCAGATGAAAGCTTTGCAGGTTGGCAAACAAGCGGCTGCTTAAAAGGAATTTCACGCAGGCCGGAATAGTCAACCCGCTCCCTGTCATAGTCGATATAATTGTAAAGGCTACCTACCCTGATCATTAAAAACTCATCGAGATTAGAGGCGGTGATGGCCAGAAATTTAAGCCTTTCGAAAATTATCCTGCTTTCCGTGCCTGTTCCAGCACTCTGTCGTTGAACTTAAGCCAGCTCAGGTCGCGGCTAATATAACGGCTGCTCTTATTAAAGAGGTTATTCTATCGGTTCGTACCATAAAAAATAAACTTTACAGGTATATGTTCTGCAACATTCTTTTACTTTAAAAAATAGAAAGCCTGCCCAAAAATGAGCAGGCTCTCCAAAAATATTTTACTATTTCAAGTTAAAGATTAGTTACCTACACATCGAGTTTGGCATATTTCGCATTTTTTTCAATAAAATCGCGGCTTGGAGCCACTTCGTCACCCATTAGCATAGAGAACAAATGATCTGCTTCTGCAGCAGATTCTATAGTTACTTGTTTCAGACTGCTGATTTCCGGATTCATGGTGGTAGTCCAGAAGCTGTTCCGGGTTCATTTCACCCAAACCTTTGTAACGCTGCACGCCTACATTGTCTTCTTTTCCTTCAGTAGCCATTTCTTTTACAATGCGGCCATCTGTCTTCTTCCGTCCAGCAATAGCGTTCCTCCTTGCCCTTTCTTAAGGAGATAAAAAGGCGGCAGCGCAATGTACAGATAGCCCTTCTCTATCAGCTCCCGCATATAGCGGAAGAAGAACGTAAGGATAAGGTACGAATGTGGCTACCATCCACATCGGCATCCGTCATGATTATGATTTTATGGTAACGCAGTTTCTCCATGTTGAGCGCTTTTTCATCGTCTTCGGTACCAAAGCTCACGCCCAGGGCAGTAATCATGTTTTTGATTTCCTCATTATCGTAAATTTTGTGCTCCTGGGCTTTTTCCACGTTCAAGATTTTTCCTCTTAATGGCAGTATAGCCTGAAATTTACGGTCACGCCCCTGCTTGGCCGATCCTCCGGCAGAGTCCCCTTCCACCAGGTAAAGCTCACTAATAGCCGGGTCGCTGTCGGAACAGTCGGCCAGCTTACCAGGCAGGCCAGTCCGGAAAGTACGTTTTTTCGCTGCACCATTTCCCGGGCCTTACGGGCGGCATGCGGCCTGTGCAGCAAGGACTACCTTTGCACAATCTGCTTGCTTCCTTCGGGTGTTCTTCCAGGTATTGTTGCAGTGTTTCACCTACAGCTGGCATCTACGGCACCCATGACATCGGAGTTTCCCAGTTTGTTTTGGTCTGCCCTTCGAACTGTGGCTCCGCCACTTTTACAGAAATAACAGCGGTAAGGCCTTCCCTGAAGTCATCTCCACTGATCTCTATTTTTACCTTATCCAGTAAACCCGAACGGTCGGCATAAGCCTTTAGTACGGGTAAGCGCCCCGGAAACCGCAACGTGGGTTCCTCCCTCTATGGTATTGATATTGTTCACATAGGAAACCACATTTTCGGTATAAGATGTATTGTAGCTTAGGGCTACCTGCACCGGCATTTCTCCTTTTTCGCCTTCCATATAGATGGGCTCCGGGATTAGCTTTTCGCGGGTACTATCCAGATAAGCAACAAACTCCTTCAGGCCTCCTTCGGAAAAGAAACTGTCTGCTTTGATTTCCCTTCTCATCCTGTTCCCGCTTGTCGGTCAAGGTCAATGCGTTATCCCGCGTTCAGAAAAGACAGTTCCCGCAAACGGGACGCAATGGTTTCATATTTATATTCGTTAACTGTGAAAATTTCGCTGATCGGGCTTAAAGGTAATGCTGGTTCCGGTTATATCGGTATTCGCCCAATTTCACGCACGAGTATTGCGGCACCCTTTGCTGATATTCCTGTTCGATAAATTTTCCCATCGCGGTGCACTTCTGCCCGCAAGATCGGTGGACAGTGCATTTACACAGGAAACACCCACGCCATGCAAACCACCGGAAACCTTGTAGGTATCTTTGTCAAATTTACCTCCGGCATGCAGCACCGTCATCACCACTTCCAGTGCCGACGTTTTTCTTTCGTGATGAATATCGGTAGGAATTCCCCGACCGTTGTCGACTACAGTAATGGAATTGTCTTCGTGTATGGTTACCTTGATATTGATCGCAATAGCCAGCCATTGCTTCGTCGATGGAGTTATCCACCACCTCCCAAATCAGGTGGTGAAGGCCTTTAACACCTACATCGCCAATGTACATGGCAGGGCGTTTTCGCACCGCCTCCAGGCCTTCCAGAACCTGGATATTATTGGCTCCGTAATTGTTTGCTTTTATCTCTTTAGGTTCGCTCATAATCATTTACACAAGACTCAAAAATACGAAATTTTATCCTTTTTTTCATCAAAAAAGGTGTATTTTATCAACTAATTTTTTAGTTTACAGCATGAAACATTCCTTCAGCTACCTGCTTTTTTGCCTTGCAGCCTTTTTTACTTCTGCCTTAGCCGCACAGGCACAGGAGCTTTTTACTTTTCATACTTCTTTTCGCATATCAAAGCTACCGGAGGGGCTACGAAAAAGCAGGGAAGAAAATCCCTTTGCCTACATGAAAAGAGTTGAGGAGTACCCGCACAAAGGCCTTATCCGCTGGCTGGATCTCTCCGACTGTAATTTACACCAGATTCCTGACTTTGTAAAGGATTTTAAGCTGTTAAAAAGCCTTGATTTATCGGGCAACCATATTGAAGAAATTCCTGCCAAGCTAAACCAATTGCCCTCCCTGGAACGCCTGGACCTTCAATACAACGGACTGGCAGACACAAAATTAAAGATAAGAAAAAACAGAACCATTAAAGCGCTCCACCTGGGAGCAAATGAGGAGTAAATTTCCCCGCAAGCTGCACCGCTTAAAGAAACTGGAGCAGCTGGAACTGGAACGAAACAACCTAAGCCGAATTCCGCGCAGAATCCGCAGAATAAAAACTTTGCGAAGCTCAACCTGAACCTGAACCCAATGGATATAGCCAAGCAGCCTTTCGGCCCCATGCGGCGCCTCACTCGCCTGGAAATGAGCCAATGCAAGCTTCCATGTTTGCCCGGTCGCATTAAGTATTTGAAGAAGCTGGAGAATATTAGCCTGGCCGACAACCAGCTAAGTTGCCTGCCACCTGAATTGGGAAGATTGGAACGGCTTGAACAAATCACCCTTTACAAAAACAAACTCCAGGAATTTCCGGCCCCGCTCCTCAACATTAACGGATTAAAAGTAATCGATATTTACTACAATGAAATTGCTGAAATTCCGGAAGAAATCGCCCGGCTTCAGGCTTGAAATGTTGTATGCTTCACACAACCGGCTCCACACCCTGCCCTCGGGCATTGGCCGTTTGCTAAAGCTGGAAGGCTGTACCTTCACCACAACCTGCTCACAGAAACGCCCTCCTCTCTGAAAAACCTGGAAAGATTAAAAGTACTCCACCTGAACAATAATTACCTGCAGGACTTTCCGGAGGCGGTACTGGTACTGCAGCAGCTGAAAGATTTAAACCTCTCTCACAATCAGCTAAGCAGCATCCCCATCGCAGTGGCTAATCTCCCTTCGATAGAAATAATGTATCTCTGCTGCAACGCACTTTCGGCTAAAGATGAAGGTACTCAGCGCCTGCAGGCCCTGCTCCACGCATTACACGAACAGGGGGTGGCGGTACAATACCCGCTACCCGAGGGCGATTTAAAAATGCCCTTGAGGCAGGAATAAATAAAAAGGCCTGGAGTAAGGATGGATCTTTTAATAAGTACCCGCACGCAACATAACCAGCGTGCAGCCATATACAGTTTCAATTCCTTTGGAGCCGGCCATTTTATTTAACTCTGTATTTTCAGTGCCCGGATTAAAAATTATGCGCTTCGGGTTTAGGCCTAAAATGAAATCGTACCACTCAGGCTGGTTGTGTGGCCCCAGGTAAAGGGTAACGGTATCCACTTCGTCTACTGTCGGCAGTTTTCTTAAATCAAGGATCTCTTCTCCCGCCACTTCTCCTTTTTTTATTCCCACAGGCACCATGTTATGCCCGTAATCGGTTAACATATGGGCTGCCATGTAAGCATAACGTGCCGGATTATTACTTGCGCCTATTACTACGGTCTTCTTGCTCATATCTGTGTTTCGTTGTTAGTTGTTGGTTGTTAGTTGTTAGTTGTTAGTTAATGTACGCAGGGCTTTTACAAGCTGTTCCGAATTCCTCTTTTTTTCCCTTTTTCACTCCCCTTCTCCTCTACCTCACCTCTTTCAGCAAACCGAAATTCACCTATTCCCTACCGCAAATCAATCATTTCTTTACTCCCTTACCTAAAACTCACTTACTACTTACTACTCTTTTACGCCTTCCGGGCAGCTTTGTTTGCATAGAGGGCTGCCAGCGACTCAGCACAACGCTCTCCATCCATGGCTGCCGATACGATTCCGCCTGCATAGCCAGCCCCTTCACCGCAGGGAAACAGCCGGCGCAACTCCAGGTGCTCCAGGGTATCGCGCTGCCGGGGAATTTTAACAGGAGAGGATGTTCGGCTTTCGACCCCTACAATTTGGGCATCGTTGGTAAGATAACCTTTCATTTTTCGCCCAAAGTCTTTAAAAGCTCCCCTGCAGGCGCTTTCCAATATTGGGAGGAAGCACCTCATACATATTGCTGCTTACCAGCCCGGGCTGATAGCTGGTATCCAGCAAGCTGCTGCTCACTTTGCCTTCAACAAAATCCTGCAACCGCTGGGCGGGTGCTGCCTGCGTACCGCCGGCCACTACACAGGCTTTCTGCTCTACCGCCTGCTGAAACCGCAGTCCCGCAAGGGGACCAAAGCGGCGAAAATCACCCAGCTCATCCGGTTCAACAGCCACCACAATACCTGAATTGGCAAAGCGGGAATTCCGCCTGCTGGGACTCATGCCATTTACCACTACTTCGCCTGGTGCAGTGGCTGCCGGAACAATAAAACCGCCCGGGCACATGCAAAAAGAAAACACCCCTCGCTTGCGTCCTTCGTACATAACCTGGCTCACCAGGGAATAAGAGGAAGCAGGCAACCAGGCACTGCGCTCTACGCAATGGTATTGAATCTGGTCGATAAGCTGCTGATTATGTTCTACGCGAGCCCCCAGGGCATAAGGTTTGCTTTCTATCAGCACTTCTTTGTCATGAAGTAATTCAAAAATATCGCGTGCCGAATGACCGGTGGCAAGAATTACCCCCAACCCTTTATAGACCTGCCCGTCAGCAGTTTTAACCCCATTTAGCTCACCTTTTTCAATCAGCAGGTCAATTACTTTGCTGTCGAACAGCAGTTCGCCGCCTGCCCCGATAATGCTCTCGCGCAGATTTTCTACGATTTTTGGAAGTTTGTTGGTGCCGATATGCGGGTGGGCATCTACCAGTATTTCTTCTGTGGCACCATGGGCGACCAGAATCTCCAGAATCCTACGCACATCGCCCCGTTTTTTTGAGCGTGTATAGAGTTTACCATCGGAGTAGGTACCCGCCCCTCCTTCGCCAAAACAGTAGTTAGACTCCGGGTTTACCAGGTGCTCTTTGTTGATGGCTGCCAAATCGCGCCGACGGGCTTTCACATCTTTTCCCCGCTCAAAAACAATGGGTTTTAAACCCTGCTCAATAAGGCGCAGCGCTGCAAAAAGACCGGCAGGCCCTGCACCAACCACCAGCACCGGGGCACTTTCCTTTACATTGGGATAATCAAGGGTGTAAGCAATTGGCGATGGAGGCGTTTCATTAATCCACAGTTCGGCCTGCACATTTACCTTTACATTCCGGCTTCGGGCATCAATAGAGCGCCGCAATGGCCGTACATGCACATTCTCTTCTACCAGGCTTACGCCAGCGGCCTGACGCACCAGCTGAGGGAACAGGGTTTCATCAAAAGCCTCTTCCGGCCTCAGGTTAAGGTCAATTACTTTTCTCATAAAGTTGGTAAGGTATTTATCCTTAAAATCGATTTGGTTTAAAACAAAAATTCCTGCTGAATTAGTTTAGCAGGCTTTCATTTAGTTTTTATCACTTCTGTTGTTGCTTCTTTTACTTCAGGCGATTGAGCGCATACCCGAGGTTAAAACCAAACCGGATGGGTACTGAAATGCCACTTACACTATTTTTTGTAAACACCGGCTTCGGGAGGTCCTGCTGCCGGTAATTCCGGTGAACAAAGCGATAGCCTGCTCCCAGCCCTAAAAACACATCGAGGGTTAGGCCGCTGCTGCCAGCATCCTGGGTAAGCCGATTGCCAAAAATAACGCTGTACTCAAGCTTAAGCTCCTCCCTACTTACAGTACCGGCATTGCCTAAATCAGGATTTCCGGTATGTACAAAGTGCATCAGCGGACTCACCCTCAACTCATGTCCATAGTAAAACATGCCCAGTTTATCTTCGGGCTGATAAAACTTTTGCTTCAAGGCAAAAGAAAAGCCCTGAGAAAACTCTTTCCCATCGGCCAGGTTGTTGTGGTTCTGGAAAAACGGTTCGCGCAGGTAGGTGAGCTGCACATCATAGCCCAGGCGCTCCTGTATATAATATTCCACAGAAAAAGGCACGCTCCCGTATAAGGAAGCCAACGGATTGCTTGCAAGAATCAGGGCTTTAAACTCCCCAACCTTTGGCTTAAAGTTCCGGAAGTTCTTAACCTTAAAGCGATATTCAGGCTTATCGGAAGCTTCGATCTTCTTTTTTGATTTTTCTTCCACTATTTTATAAACAGGCTTATTATTTTCATAATAAACTTTATAAAAGCCAGACAGCTCCCCGGTTTTTTTGTACATTTTCCATACCCCAACCCTTTGCCCGTCAACTACCTCACCTTCCATATTAATTACTCCATTAGGGTAATAGCCAATGTATGTTCCCTGCCCGTTCTCAAAAAACGCTTTGCCTTCTAAGCGGCCACTTTCATAATAGTAAAGCCACTCCCCTTCGTTTTTATCATTTTTTATGGTACCAATGGTTTTTAAGCGACCACTTTCGTAGAACTCCTTGTACTCCCCTTTGCCCTTAACGAAATTCCCTTCGCCTTTGTAGCCGCCCCAGCGGTTATATAGTACCCAAAACCCATCGCGCTGCCCCTCCTGCATTTTCCCTTTTGAGCTCACTTCACCATTCTCATGAAAAAACTGCCAGTCTCCTTCCCGCAGGCCTTCTTTATAAATTCCTTCTGCTGCTTTTTCTCCATTGGAATGAAAAAACACCCATACACCATTCCGAACCCCATCGGCATACGCTCCCTTGGCCTCCACCGTACCATCAGGATGGAAGAAGGCCCAGCTTCCTTCGCTTTTACCATCTACATAAAGCCCCTCGGCCTTAAGCGCTCCACTTGGGTAAAATTCTTTGTAATTACCTACGCCATCCTGATAAAATGCCTGCGCCTTAAGTGCCCCCAGGTTTCCCTGCTGATGCTCATAAAAGTAGTTCCAAATGCCCACCATCCGGTTATTGAGGAATTTACCCCTGCGTTTTATGCTGCCGTTTTCATAGTAGTGGGTCCACTCATCCTGCCGCTGGCCGTCAAATATTGGACCTTCCATGCTCAGGTTTCCATTTTCATAAAAATATTGCCAATGCCCGAAGTTGGAGCCTTCGCGAAGCTCGCCCCGCATTTTGGGCGTTCCGCTTTCGTAAAAGTATTCCCAGTACCCGCTTGCTTTATTTTGGTGGTAAAAACCCTTTTCTCTGAGTGCCCCACTGGTATAGTAGGCATTATAGGGCCCTTCAAGCTGCATGCTAAGGGTATCTTTTACATAATACACCTCTTTTACCATTTTTTGGGCATGGTCATAGTACACCACCACCTTTTGCTGCGCAGAGGCAAGCTGAGGAAGTAGCCCCAGGAACAAAGCTGATATAAAAAGAAGGCGGTACAATTTGAAACTATAAACCCTGCTAAAATAGCACTTTTTTTTGTTCTTAGAAAGCTTTATTCCGGCAAACACAAAGCCTTACAAAGCTGGTTCAGGCCCAAAATCCAGTGCTTTGCCAAATTAAAAAGCAGAACCGCAGCGGCTAAGCGCCCCCCCGGCGGACCGCATAAAATAAGGGAGAAATGCTAAAAGGATTTGCATGAGCGATAAAACCCTACTTTGTTCAGTTTATTATTCATAGAAATTAAACTGGAAGAACACTAGCTCAGCAATTTAAACCTATCCGACGTATTCTCAGGATTTCCGCACTTCCTGCATTACCCACGACTTCCCCCACTCCTTTTTTTCTTCTTCCGACCACAAAGAAGGAAAGAAAATTACACGCTGAAAGCGGGGCGGCAGGTATTTTTTCCAGTTGGTTCCTCCTGTGGCGGCAATTACCTCTTCATCGCCCTGCAGGTAACGAACTGCAGATTTATAATGAGCCAGCGGCCAGAATACGTTGGCCAGCGAGTCGAAAGTACGCAGCGCCTTAATAATGTTTTCTTCTTCGCGGGAGCCAGCTATCTGCGTTTTAAATACGTGGTAGAGGTTGGCTTCTTTCTTCGCTTTGATAGTTTTCAGAAAAACATCCCGGTACTTCTCTTCAAACTGGCGCAGGGTAAGGGTTTTCTTCCCTGAGCTCAATTCGGTCGCACCCTTTTGCCAGTAGATGCTCTGAATCAACTCTTCTTCGTTGTACTTTTCGGGGAGGTTGCTCCTGCTCTCTTCAGGCAGCAGGTTCTGAAGGTCGGTAGAGTAAAGCTCAATTAAGCGATACTGTGCCGACTGAAAGCCACTGGCAGGCAGCAGGGCCATTCTAAAATTCAGGAACTGCTCCTTCTCCATGCCATTCACCATTACTTCAAAAGAGCTTACCAGCTGCTCAAAGTAGCGATTCAGCCGTTCTACCTTCATTAAAAAACGGGCCGGCGGAATTTGTTCTCCGCTGGTAAGCTGTTCCATTTCCCATAAGCAAAGCTTAAAATACAGCTCTGTTATCTGATGATACATTATAAAAATGATTTCATCGGGGTAGCGTGTGCGTGGCTGCTGAAGACTCAGCAAAGTATCCAGATTGATATAATCCCAATAGTTCAGATAATCGGCATGCAGCAGGCCCTCCAGGTAGGCACTCATGTCCTGGCCCATTGCCGCAAATTTCTCTTCAAGTTTTTTGATTTTTTCTACTATATTGGGGTCAAGTTTTGGAGAATCCATCTAGCAACTATTATTTTTTTTCGCTTGAGTTGTAAAGGTGGGAATTAAATTGATTTAAAAAAAGATTTATGTCAGCCCACACGGCAGAAGACGCAAGAAACGTCTAAAAACGAAACAGCACGGACCAGTTTGAGTCGCCTGATTTTTATGCGATTGACGATCTGCTTACCGATGAACATAAGCTGGTACGCAGCTCCATCCGCGACTTTGTAAAGCGCGAAATAACCCCTTACATTGAGGATTGGTGCCAGAACGCACACTTCCCATATGAAATCGTAAAGCAAGTTTGGAGAGGTCGGTGCCTTTGGCCCTACCATTCCCGAAACTACGGCGGCGGCGGCATGGACTATATCGCTTATGGCCTGATTATGCAGGAAATTGAACGTGGCGATTCGGGCATGCGTTCTACCGCCTCGGTACAGGGCTCGCTGGTCATGTATCCTATCTATAAGTTCGGCTCTGAAGAACAGCGTAAAAAATACCTGCCGAAACTTAGCATCGGGCGAGTGGCTGGGCTGCTTTGGCCTTACAGAACCAAACCACGGCTCGAACCCCGGCGGCATGCTCACGAACTTTAAAGACATGGGCGACCACTACCTGCTCAATGGATCTAAAATGTGGATCAGCAACTCCCCTAAAGCCGATGTTGCTGTAGTTTGGGCAAAAAGTGAGGAAGGCCGTATTCATGGCCTCATCGTGGAGCGCGGCATGGAAGGCTTTAGCACACCTGAAACGCACAACAAATGGAGCTTACGCGCCAGCACTACCGGAGAGCTGGTTTTCGACAATGTAAAGGTGCCTAAAGAAAACCTGCTGCCAAACAAAAGCGGACTGGGTGCTCCACTCATGTGCCTCGACTCTGCCCGCTATGGCATTAGCTGGGGCGCGCTGGGCGCAGCCATGGATTGCTACGATGCCGCGCGTCGTTACTCCCAGGAGCGGATTCAGTTCGACAAACCGATTGGCTCCTTCCAGCTCATACAAAAGAAGCTGGCCGAAATGCTTACCGAAATTACCAAAGCACAGTTGGTTTGCTGGCGCCTGGGCAAGCTCATGGATGAGGGCAAAGCCACCACCGCACAAATTTCCCTTGCCAAGCGCAACAATGTAGCCATGGCACTTGATATTGCCCGCGAGGCACGCCAGATTCATGGAGGCATGGGCATTACCGGCGAATACCCAATGATGCGCCATATGATGAATTTGGAGTCTGTGGTTACCTACGAAGGTACCCACGATATCCACCTGCTCATTCTGGGCCATGAAATTACCGGGATCCCTGCCTTCAAATGATAGGCTGATAGGCTGATAGGCTGATAGGCTGATAGGCTGATAGGCTGATAGGCTGATAGGCTGATAGGCCTGATAGGCTGATAGGCTGATAGGCTGATAAAGTAAACTTCAGGAACAAAAACGAAGTTATTTCTATTCTGCTTTTATTCCGGGAGAATTATAAAAAAGGCGCTGCGAGTTTCATTTATCCGCAGCGCCTTTTTATTTTATTATTCCCTTAGAACCAACAGGATCAGCTAAATGCGGCAAACAAGCCACCTGACCCTAATCAACTGCCATCTGCTTTACTCTTTTACCTCGCCTTTAATGGTAACCGTTTGGGTAGGTGCAAGTGGATCGTTACTGAAAATAGTAACTGTTTTGTACTGGTTGCCCCTTCGGCCTTTGGTATTGAATGTTACTTTAATCTTGCTGCTTTCTCCCGGAGCCAGGGTATCTTTTTCAGGCGTTGAAACCGTACAGCCACAGTTTGCTTTCGTTTTGCGAATATTTAAATCCTGCTTACCGGTATTTGTTATAACAAAGTCCGTTTCAACCAGATTACCTTCTTTGACATTTCCAAAATCGAAGTTTGTTTTATCCAGCTGCAAGCGAGGGGCTGCCACCATTTCCTCCTCCGTCATAGGCGGAAAATACTCTTCAATGGTGGCCATTACACTAAAGCCTTTTCTTCCTTCCACTTCTCCTTCGTTTGTAAAGAGCACGAGGTTGTCCGACACCCAGCCTAATTCATTTCGTGCTTTCACATCATAGGTTAACACAATTTCTCCGCGGCTATTTGGCGCCAGTTCCTTCGGCCGAAAGCTTACCTTAAGGTGCTCCGGAGCTATAAAATTTTCTTTAAACACCAGCGGCTCCGTTCCCTGATTATACACCTCGAATACCTTACTAACAGGCGCCTCGGTAGTTACCCGGCCCATATTGAAGCCACGGTATTTAACGCGGAGCTTTCCCATTTCAGTAGGAAAATCATCGACTGCCGTACGTGGGCGGGGCTTAACGGTGCCTCTAATATTAAGAATTACCACGCTGGGTTCGGCCGAGGTGTTAACAGTAAGGGTTTTATTAAATACTCCCGGGCGGTTAGTTGGATCATATTCAGCCATTACGAGGCCCTTTTCTCCTGGCGCAATGGCTTCTTTGGTCCAGGAAGGAGTGGTACAGCCACAGGCCGCTTTTACACCCAGAATTTGAACCGGCACTTCCCCGGTATTGGTAAATTCAAACGTATGCCGCACAGGCCCGTCCTGCTCAGGAACCTGGCCAAAATCGTGCGAATTTTCAGTAAATTGAACCTGTGCCAGCTTTTTTTCAAAACCCTGGCGCTCTACTACCTGCTGGGCATGGGCACCGCTAAACGTTATAACCGACAGAAATCCGGCCAGCAGCCACACACTTGCTTTCTTCATATTAAACAATTGTTATTACTCTTATAAGGAGCAGGGAAGTTACAAATTTTATATGCTTGTACAACATTTCAACTCACTCAAAAATTAGGCCGGAGGAAGTTCGACTGTAATAAATAACCCGAAAATTGATGATTTATTCCCTTTTTAACAGCTGCTTTATTTATTTTGCATAAAATTAAACAAAGCAAATGTCTCGAATACTAACAGGAATACAAAGCTCAGGCAGACCACACCTGGGAAATATACTGGGGGCCATTGCTCCGGCAATTACTCTGGCGAACGACCCCAAAAACGAATCGCTCTTTTTTATTGCCGACCTGCACTCCCTTACCACCATTAAAGACGGCGAACAGCGCCAGCAAAATGTGAATGCAGTAGCTGCCGCCTGGCTTGCTTTTGGCTTCGATACCGAAAAAAATATGCTCTACCGCCAAAGCCGAATTCCGGAGGTGTGTGAATTAACCTGGTACCTGAACTGCATCACCCCATTTCCTATGCTGGCCAACGCCCATTCTTTTAAAGATAAATCCGACCGGTTGGCCGATGTTAATGCTGGTTTATTTACTTACCCGGTGCTCATGGCGGCCGATATTATCCTCTACGATGCAGAGTATGTTCCTGTAGGAAAAGACCAGAAGCAGCACCTGGAAATGGCGCGGGATATTGCCAATACTTTCAATAATATGTATGGAGAAACTTTTGTTCTCCCTGAGCCTAAAATAGATGAGAATGTAATGACCATCCCCGGCACCGATGGCCAGAAAATGAGTAAAAGCTATGGCAATACCCTGGATCTGTTTATTCCAGATAAGCAGTTGCGCAAACAGGTAATGAGCATTGTAACCGACAGCACACCGCTTGAAGAGCCTAAAAACCCCGACAACGACAATGTATTTGCTCTTTACAGTCTTTTAGCCTCGCCGGACCAGCAACAGGAAATGCGCAAAAAATATGAGGGAGGTAACTATGGCTACGGCCATGCCAAGCAGGAGTTGTTTGAGCTGATTATAGAAAAATATTCCAAAGAAAGAGCGCTTTATGATTTTTACATGAGCAACCTCCCCGAACTAAACAAAAAACTGGAAGAGGGAGAGGCAAAAGCACGCGAAATAGCCCGCGCCACCCTCGGGAAGGTTCGCCGGAAGCTTGGTTTTGCTTAAGCTTCTGCCAGAAAGTTAATTCAGGATTTAAAAGGCTTTTTATCCAGTATCCTCCTGTTCCGCTGCGGCAGCCTTTTACAGGGCAATAGGGCTGAGGACGCATCTCTGCCCCTGCATACTGGACTGGATTTTCCAGGCAAAATTTCCATAATCGCTGAAGCAGAGTCGCCTGCTCTCGATCTGCCGCAAGGTTTACACAACGGAAACCTCCCCTTTTTGAAACCAAAAATGGTTTTGCCCAAGCCATTAGAAATGAGGCTGCAACTTTAAGGTTACAGCCTCTTTTTTTATCCAAACTTAAATGAAATACAATTCTACCGGAGGTCCCTGACGGTAAGCCACCCCTAATAATTTTTATTCAATAATAAATCAGAATTTTTATGTAAGTTAATTGATTTCTTTTGTTCGAAGCCTTACCTTAAAGAGAAGAAGAGGAAAGAAATTTTGCATGTATGTATTTTACAGAGAAAGAACTACTCGAAAAACAACGAAGCCAATTTTTTAGTCTGCATAAACTTCTGAAAGAGAATAAAATTGAAATTGATGACTTTTGCGATTTGTTGCCAGGCGTTTTTCACATGAACCGCATTAATTCTGTTGAACTGGTTTACCTCGATAAAATTACGAGAGAAAGAATTGAAATAGAGAAAGCAAAAGTAGAAAAAGAGGGCATGCAGGTTTTTAAAAAAAATCCTTGAACCCGGATGCATGACGCACCTCCAGAAGGTTAATAAAACGGCAGACTTTTCCGACAGCTCTTTCATTCTTTCTACTTTTCAGAACCTTTCGTTTTACCCCCTTAAAGAAATAGAAGAAAAACAACAACACGTGTACAGTTGGTGCTTTTCCAGCAAGAAGAAGTTCTCCGATGATTTAACTATTTCCATTACTCAACCCCTAAATGATTTAGGCAAAGTGTATAAACAATTGGAAAAGGTGCTGGATGAAAACCTCTTTCTGAAGAAAAATTTCAGGAAATTTGATTCCTTAAGTAGCCGGGAAAGAGAGATTATGCAATTAATATCCCTCGGAAACACCAGCGAGGAAATTGCCTGCCGCTTATATATTTCACCTCATACAGTAAATACCCACCGCAAAAATATCTGGCACAAACTTGAAATCAGGAGCTATGCTGAATTAATCCACTTTGCAGAGCATTTCGCTTTACTGTAAAGCAGACTGTAAGCCTGCGAAGATTTAAAGAACCAGAGGAGTTTTAAATATTTCCCTTTCAAACTTTTACCCTTCCTGAACAGCCAAATGAAATTAGCCTGCCTGGTGCGACTAGCACGAATTAATTGACGTGCTGACTATGGTACGAAACAGCCTAAAAGTCTTATACAGCATTGTGTAAGGAGTTCGTGCCACTTCGGGAGCAGCAGTTAAACCAGCAGGCAGTTATTTCTCCGGGTACTAGCTTCTCCCGTCCAGCTAAACAAGCGCCAGCAAAAAAAAGAGGTTATCCGGTATAAATGACAGCCTCAGTAATCAATTTACAACCGGATTATTTAATTAGTCTTGTTTGCTGAAGAACCCGGTTTCCTTTTAGCACCAGCAGATAGCGCCCCTGCGGCCAGCCTGTGTGGTCGAACTCCAGGTGATGTTTTTCCTTTTCACTTGCTACGCGAATTACCTGACCAACCATACGGCGCCCCTGGACGTTAAAAATGGAGGCATAAAATAAATTTTCATTTTCCTGAACAGGTAAATCAATCCAGACTCCCTGGGAATCCAGCGGAACGGGGTACGTTTGAGATGATTGTAACATAGGGTTTACTCCAAAAATTATGTTTGAGGACAACATGATTTCAACTTGCTTTCCACCCGGTTTGGGCAGAACCTGTAATACGCCGGAAAATCTACTTTCCGCTACTTCACATTTCATTGGTTATAGTTGGAATTGTTGGGCCCAAAGCATTTAAAGCCAGCTGGTACTAAAAAATAGAAAATCATTCATAAGCGAGATATTAGAAGATTAAAAAGCCAATAGAAAGGTACAGGTCTTCCGTGCTCCCGGCAATACCTAGAGTTAGGTATATTGGCATTAAAATCAGCTTAAATTTCCTGCAAACAAGCCTTCTCAGGGCAAGCGCTTACATGCACCCAGGAAACCAGGGGCGGCAATAAAATTAAATGAAGGAGGAACTTTTAGCTATGCTGAGCAATAAATTTACGCAGGGTTTCAAAGAAAGCTTTTTCTTCACTCCACCAGCAAAAATGGCCCTCGCCGGGAAGAACCCGATACTCCCCTCGCTGAAGCTGATTAGCCATAAACTTAAGGTCTTCTTCAAAAACCAAATCTGCCTTCCCGCCAACCACCAGTGCAGGAATTTTAATTTTTTCCAGCTCGTCGCTTCTGTCCCAATGACTGGCAGAGCCATTATAATTAAAGGGGTTGGATCCCAGGAGTTCATGCAGTACCGGATTTGAGAGGTGCTCCCAGGATTGCCTAAGCGGCTCGGGCCAGGGCTTTAGCGAACAGTAGTGCAGGTTAAGCCAATGTTCAAAAACCAGCTGCTGGTATGCAGCCGACTTTTCCTGCCCCTGTTTCTCTAAGCTTTCCAGTTCCTGCAGCACCTCTTTAGGAAGTTGTTTTCGTAGTTCAGTAATATTTTCTTTAAACTTTCTGAAAGAAGCAGACATACCACTGATAATTATTCCTTTAAAATGGGTTTCATATTTCAGCAGGTAGTCAATCAGCAGCATTGCTCCCCAGGAGTGGGCAAAAACAAAGCAATTGTCCAGCTCAAGCTCTTTTATTACCTGTTGTAGTTCCTCTACAAAACGAGGCATATTCCAGAGTCGCCGATCATCGGGCTGATCAGAATAAAAAGAGCCGAGTTGATTGTAGAAAATCACCTGGACTCCGTAGGGGTTTAAATTTTCAGGAAAGTTTGCAAAACATTCGTGGGTAAGCCCCGGGCCGCCATGCAGGGTAAGCAGCTTTACCTCGCCAGTACCTACTCTTCTGACATTTACTTTAAAGCCTTCCTGTAGCGGAATAAAATTTTCGCCGGCAAAGGTTTCTTCCATAAAAAAATATTAGGTATAAAAAAATCAGAGCACCTTATTAAGTTTAATTAATATAGAAATAAGGGACTGCAAATCAAAGGAAAATATTTACAGCAGATGAAAAAATGTCCTTCCCTCCTGTTTTTTAGCTTTTGGCCTTTGCCTTTCGTTCTTAAAAACAAAAAGACCACCTTTACAAGGCAGTCTTTCGTTTAAATATACAGGTGTTACTTATTTAGCCACCCAAACTTCTTCTTTACCCACTCCACTTACCGAAAGCATGAGGCGGGTTGGATTTGGAACAAAAACCAGGCGGGCAGGCTTGCCAGGGTAATCATCCACATCGACGAGTACCCCCTGCTGCATATCGGTTTCCCACAGTGCACTTCCGTCCGGCTTTTCTCCTACCTTATTGTATTTATCGGCCAGATAAGCAATGGGTAGCAGCACATCATTGTCGGGGCAAATGTCGTCGTGTACTACATGGAGTGCATCTTCGAGGTATTCGCCATACTGGCTCTGGAGATTGTCTTCCATTTCATGCAACTGCTCTTCTGCCTCGTCGTATTTGGGATCACTGTAATTAAGTGCGGCCAGTTCGTTTTTCTTTTCTACTAAGGCCGTCAACGCCTTATCTAATGCCTGAATATCCATAGCTAATTGTTGATGTCTGATGCAAAGCTTAAACTATTGTTTAAAACAAGCAAATGTTTTTTCATAAATTCGCCCCCCTTCTAACAATCGCCTGCTTTAAGAGTCTTATAATAGGTACAGCAAAATTTAAACGGCCCTCTTGCCTGATATGCAATGGTTTGAAATGGCTTATAAAAGGATTTTTATTTGCTGGCGGAATGCGCTATTTTTGCCCATAACAAGAATCTAAACTTACTCACATGGAACAAGACTTTTTGCCGATAAACGGTACCGATCATATCGAATTTTGGGTTGGCAATGCCAAACAATCGGCCATGTATTACCAGGCGGCACTAGGCTTTGAGCTTATAGCTTATGCAGGTCCGGAAACCGGGGTGCGCGACAGAGCCAGCTATGTACTGGCACAAAATAAAATGCGCTTTGTACTTACCTCCTCTATTAAGCCCGATACGGAAATTGCCAAACATGTAGCCAGCCATGGCGATGGGGTAAAGGTACTGGCGCTTTGGGTAGATGATGCCGAAAAAGCTTTCCGCGAAACTACCAGCCGCGGGGCCGAAGCGGTTGAAGAACCAAAAAAGTTTTCGGACGAAGATGGCGAAATTATCACCGCCTCTATTCGTACCTATGGCGAAACCATCCATAAATTCGTTACCCGAAAAAATTATTCCGGCCCTTTTATGCCCGGCTTTGTGGCTAAAGAAAGCTCCTTCCCGGTAAAGCCAATTGGTCTGGAGTATGTGGACCACTGTGTGGGCAATGTAGAGCTCGGAAAAATGGACGAATGGGTGAAGTTTTACGAAGACGTGATGGGCTTTAAGCTCCTGCTTACCTTCGACGACAAAGACATTTCGACCAAATACACCGCCCTCATGAGCAAGGTGGTAAGCAATGGCAATGGCTATATCAAATTCCCGATTAACGAACCCGCCGAAGGACTTAAGAAATCGCAGATTGATGAGTACCTGGAGTTTTACAAGGGCGCTGGCGTTCAACATATTGCTATCGCCACTAAAGATATATTAAAAACGGTTAGCGAAATGCGGGCCAGGGGAATTGAATTCCTGAACGTTCCGGAAACCTACTATGAGGATTTACAGGAGCGGGTTGGGGAAATTGACGAGGACATTCAGCCCCTCAAAGACCTTAACATATTAGTAGACCGTGATGAAGAAGGTTATCTCCTTCAGATATTTACCAAACCTATACTGGATCGCCCTACCCTCTTTTTTGAAATAATCCAGCGTAAAGGCGCCCGTTCTTTTGGCAAAGGAAACTTTAAAGCCCTTTTTGAGGCCATTGAACGCGAGCAGGAACTTAGGGGAAACCTATAGATAAGACGTGAGATTTTAGACCTGAGACTTGAGATTCGAGACACGAACCATTCTCACGTCTCAGGTCTCATTTCTCAAATCTTTTACTTCTTAACCATTTTTTTTACATGGAACAAGCAATTTTAGACAAAGCCAATACCTGGCTAAGCAGCAACATCGACAGTGATTCAAAACAGCAAATCGAAAGCTGGATAAATGAAGACAGGCAGGAAGACCTGATTGAAGCCTTTTACAAAGATCTTGAATTTGGTACCGGTGGCCTTCGTGGTGTTATGGGCGTAGGCTCTAACCGCATGAACAAATACACCGTAGGTATGGCCACCCAGGGCCTGGCCAATTACCTGAAAAAAACTTATCCGAATGAGGAAATCAGCGTAGCTATTGCACACGACAGCCGTAATAATAGCAGGTTCTTCGCAGAAACCACTGCGGCTGTGTTTTCGGCGAACGGCATTCAGGTGTACTTTTTTGAAGCGCTTCGCCCAACACCGGAACTGAGCTTTGCCATTCGCGAACTGGGCTGTAAAAGTGGTGTAGTGCTTACAGCTTCGCATAACCCGAAAGAATATAATGGTTACAAGGCTTACTGGTCTGATGGTGCCCAGCTTGTTCCTCCTCACGATAAAAATGTAATTGCAGAAGTGGCAGACATTAAAAGCATCGATGAGGTTAAGTTTGAGAAGGATGAAAGCAGGATACAGCTTATAGGGGCAGACATTGACGAGCAGTACCTGAATGAAATTGCTGCACTTTCCGTATCGCCGGAAGCAATAAAAGCACAGCACGACCTGAAAATTGTTTATACCCCTATACACGGAACAGGAATTACGCTTGTTCCGAAAATTTTAGAGAAAATCGGCTTTACCAATGTGCATGTGGTGGAAGAGCAGGCAGAGCCAAACGGGAATTTCCCCACTGTTGTATACCCGAACCCCGAGGAAGCCGAAGCCCTTTCCATGGCCCTGAAAAAGGCCCGCGAACTGGATGCGGATTTACTGTTGGGCACCGACCCCGATGCCGACCGTGTGGGCATTGCGGTAAAGAACCATAAAGAGGAATGGCAGCTGCTTAACGGCAACCAAACCGGCAGCCTCCTTATTTATTACATGCTCGAAGCCTGGAAGCAACGAAACAAGCTCAACGGCAACCAGTACATTGTAAAAACCATTGTTACCACCGACCTCATCAATCGCATTGCCGAACAGTATGGAGTGGAAAGTCACGACACCCTTACCGGCTTTAAGTGGATTGCTTCTTTGATTGCTGAACTGGAAGGGAAAAAAGAATTTATTGCAGGTGGCGAAGAAAGCTATGGTTACCTGATAGGCGATTCTGTTCGGGACAAAGATGCGGTAGCTTCCTGTGCCCTGATAGCTGAAATGGCTGCCTTTGCCAAGAATGGGGGTAAAACAGTTTACGATATGTTGCTGGAAATGTACCAGCGCTTTGGCTTTTATAAGGAGAAGCTTATTTCGGTAAAGAAAGAAGGCAAAAAAGGGGCAGAAGAAATTCAGCGGATGATGGCTGACCTGCGCAGTAACCCGCCGCAACAGGTAGCTGGCTCCAACCTGGTAAAAATTATCGATTACCAGGAGGGCATCAGCCTCGATCTTACTGCAGGAAAAGAGGAAAAGGTAAACTTTCCGAAGTCGAATGTACTGCAGTACTTTACCGAAGACGGCAATAAGATTTCTGCCCGCCCTTCCGGCACGGAGCCTAAAATCAAGTTCTATATCAGCGTAAATAATAAACTGGCGTCTGCTCAGGACTTTGAGAAGGCAAACAAGGAGCTTGATAAAAAAATAGAACAAATAGTAGCAGATATGCAGTTAAGCTAAAACATACCTTATCATGCTAATCATAAATGAGCCTCCGCTAAAAGCCGGGGCTCATTTTTTTATGGCACTTCATTTTTTGAAAGATGCCCTACTCTTCTTAAACCAAAAGCACTAAAAACCGGAAACAGAAGCAAAGAGATCCCTTAACCACAGCAAGATTCTTCTCCTTTAAGAGGACTAAAAGAACTTGCTTTTATTTTTCCGCCTAAATTCCATTCCAGGCATACAAATTTGTCGATTAGCTTACCTCCTGTTTTGTATACCCCAGTATTTTAGTACTTTAGAAAAATTTTTCTTTACTAAAGGAAAAAGCACTAAAAATGGAGCCAAACAAAAAAAGGATGCACACCAACAGGACAACAAAGGGAGCTAAGCCTTTCAATGGTTCAGCACTACTTCTTACTTCCGCAGCGGCGGCCACTCCTTATTTTCAACTCACGACTCAACATTAACATACTCAATGGAATTAGCTGTAGCAGACTGGATTGTTATTGCCGTTTTTCTGGGCATCACCCTTGTTATTGGCCTCTACTTTAGCAAGCAGGCGGGGCAGGACATTGATAGTTTCTTCCTGGGGGGGCGTAACCTCCCCTGGTGGATAGCGGGAACTTCTATGGTGGCCACCACCTTTGCCGCCGACACCCCACTGGCCGTAACCGAGCTGGTAGCCAACAACGGGATTGCCGGAAACTGGGTGTGGTGGAACATGCTCATTGGTGGTATGCTCACCACCTTTTTCTTTGCTAAATACTGGCGGCGGGCGAACATTCTTACCGATGTAGAATTTATAGAGCTCCGTTACAGTGGCAAAGCAGCTTCTTTCCTCCGCGGGTTTAAAGCCATTTACCTGGGATTGTTCATGAATGCCCTGGTCATTGGCTGGGTAAACGTGGCTCTTATGTCCTTGCTTAAAGTGTTCTTCAATATTCCCGACGATATGCTGCTCTGGTATGTGTTTGGAGCCATGTTAATAGTTGTACTGTATTCTTCCATTTCAGGCCTTTTAGGGGTGGCTTTTACCGATGTCGTGCAGTTTGTAATTGCTATGGGAGGCTGTATTGTATTGGCCTGGCTGGTACTGGACTCCCCGAAAGTAGGCGGCATCAGCGGCCTGAAAGAGCAGCTCCCTGACTGGTCGCTCAGCTTCTTTCCGCGTATTAGCGGCGATGCAGGGGCTGGTGAAATTGGCACCACTCTTAGCATGGGCATCGGAAGTTTTTTTGCGATTATAGGCCTGCAATGGTGGGCCAGCTGGTACCCTGGGAATGAACCTGGCGGCGGTGGCTATATTGCCCAGCGGATGATGGCGGCCAAAGACGAAAAGAATGCTATTTATGCAACCCTATTCTTCCAGATTGCCCATTACGCCCTTCGCCCCTGGCCATGGATTATTGTGGCCCTTTGTGCCGTGGTACTTTACCCCGACCTGCCTGCCGATGAAAAGAAACTGGGCTATGTAATGGCCATGAAAGACTACCTGCCCGATGGCCTGCGCGGCTTACTGCTCGTTGCCTTTTTTGCTGCGTATATGAGCACCATTTCCACCCAGCTAAACTGGGGAACCAGCTACCTGATAAACGACCTCTACAAACGCTTTATTAAACCTGACGCCTCTAACAAAAAGCTGGTTGCCGCCAGCCGCCTGGGTACCGGCCTGCTTATGCTGTTTGCGCTCTTTATTACCAGCCAAATTGGCACCATCTCCGGTGTATGGGTATTTATTATTGAAGCCGGCGCCGGCCTTGGACTGGTATTAATTCTGCGCTGGTACTGGTGGCGCATCAATGCCTGGAGCGAAATTGCAGCCACAACGGCTCCGCTTATAGCCTATGGCCTCACAAAATATGTTTTTGCTCTTTACAACCCTGCCTGGGGCTTATCTGTACTGGAAGATCCGCGCAGCTTCCTCTTTATTCTTGCCTTTACCACCATTAGCTGGATAGTGGTTACTTACCTGACCCGCCCTACCAACCACCGCAAACTGGAGGAGTTTTATGCCTTGGTACGTCCTTTAGGCAACTGGCGGCCGTTCGAAGGTTCTGTAAAAGATCGCCATACCATTCCATACCTGCTGGTTTGCTGGGTATCGGCAGTAATAATGGCGTACAGCATCCTTTTCTTTATTGGCCACCTTATTTTCCGCAACTGGACAGAAGGGCTTATCTTTGGTGGCGTTAGCCTGGTAGCCTTTATCATTCTGAAGAAAACCTCCTCCAGGGTAAACATTTTTGCAGATGATGAAAAGAAGGAAAAAGTAGCTGCCTGAAAGCTGAAGATAGAAGTGAGACGTGAGACGTGGGACTTGAGATGTGAAAAGAGCCTGGATAATTGAAAAGAGTTGCGTCCATTTTCCCTGCCAAAGTATGAATTGGGAAAAGGTGGCTTGGTAAATCCTGCTATCCCAAGCCCAGCCACAAGAAACCAGCCACTAGACACCAACAACGAACAACCAACAACCAACAACCAACAACGAACAAGCAAAAATTCATGCAACTGAACATAGAAGAAAATAAAAATCTACAACCTTATAACACTTTTGGCATTGAAGCCACTGCTCCCTACTTCTGCGAAATTCATGCTGCAGAGGAGCTGGAGGCCCTGTTCCGGCAGGAAAAATTTAGCAAAATGCCCCTCCTGATACTGGGAGGAGGAAGCAATGTGCTTTTTACCCGCAACCCCGAAGGCCTGGTGGTGCTCAATAAAATTAAAGGCACCGAAGTGCTGAAAGAAGATGAACAGGAAGTGCTTGTGAAGGTAGGCGGTGGCACCACCTGGCATGAGTTTGTACTGGACACCATTGCCCGGGGCTGGGGTGGACTGGAAAACCTTTCGCTCATTCCCGGCACTACAGGTGCAGCGCCTATGCAAAACATTGGTGCCTATGGAGTTGAAATAAAAGATACCTTCTATGCACTGGAAGCAGTAAATCGGGCCGATGGCAGCCTGCGCACCTTTAAGGCCGATGAATGCCGGTTCGGCTACCGGAGCAGCATATTTAAGACTTCTGAGCGCGACAAATGGGTCATTACCCATGTAACCTTCCGGCTGAGTAAAAAGCCACAGTTTAACACCAGTTACGGAGCTATTCAGGACACCCTCAACCAGCGAGGCATTCAGGAACTCAGTTTGCAGGCAATAAGCGATGCGGTGGTTCATATCCGGCAGAGCAAGCTCCCCGACCCTAAGCAGATTGGAAATGCAGGAAGCTTCTTTAAAAACCCGGTAATTGAAGAATCGCAGTTTAAGCAGTTAAAGGAAAAGTACCCGGCAATTCCCTCCTACGCGCAGGAAGATGGTGTTAAAGTACCTGCGGGCTGGCTTATTGAGCAAAGTGGCTGGAAAGGTTATCGCCGTGGCCAGGTAGGCGTTCATGACAAACAAGCACTTGTACTGGTAAACCATGGAGGAGCCAAAGGAAGCGAGCTTAAACAACTTTCTGAAGACATACAGGCCTCTGTAAAAGAAAAGTTCGGCATTGAGCTGGAGACCGAAGTAAACTTTATTTCAGTCTAAATAACTGTGTAAATAAGTTCGATATAAAATATCGACCTTTTTTATTAACTTATATAACTTTTACACAGCCATGTTAACGAAAGAAGATTTTTTAAACGCAGAGTTTTTGAAGCAGTTCAAAGACTCTAAAGAGTTCACCTCATTTATGGAAGAACTCTATGTGAGAGGCACTGAAAAGATGCTGGAGGCAGAAATTGATGCTCATCTGGGATTTCAGAAATATGCTCTAGAAGGAAAGAACACAGGCAACTCCCGTAATGGCACCACCGCTAAGAAACTCAAGACCCAATACGGAGAAGTAGATTTAGAGGTGCCTCGGGACAGAGCAGGCACTTTTGAGCCAGTAGTGGTGCCGAAGCGCAGCAACCTTGCCCAGGGCATGGAAGACCTTGTAATCAGCCTCTATGCCAAAGGAATGAGCACCAGAGATATAGAAGAAGAGCTACGGGAGATTTACAAGTTTCATCTCTCGTAATCCACCATATCCAATATTACAGCCAAGGTAAGTGAGGATATTCTGGAATGGCAGCATAAGCCGCTGGAGTCTATCTATTTTATCGTATGGATGGATGGCATCATCTTTAAAGTCAGGCATAATGGAAAGGTCATCAACAAGACCATCTATTTAGCTGTAGGCTTAAATAAAGAGGGAAGAAAAGAACTGCTGGGCATGTGGCTCCCCGAAACAGAGAGTGCTGCTTTCTGGGTAGGTGTGCTCACTGACATCAAAGCAAGAGGTGTAGAGGACATTCTTATCACCTGCACAGACAATCTCAATGGCTTTACCCAAGGCATCAGAAGTGTCTTTCCTGAGGCTGTAACCCAGATTTGCGTAGTACATCAAATTACAAACTCCTCCCGCTATGTGGTTTGGAAGGATAAAAAAGCCTTTACTACAGATATGAAGGCTATTTACACCGCCCCTACAAGAGAAATGGCTGCCGCTGAACTGGAGCGTTTCGATGAACTATGGAGTGGCAAGTATCCTTACGCTGTGAAATCATGGAGGGCTAACTGGGAGGAGCTAACTGCTTTTTTTGACTTTCCGCTGGAGATTAGAAAAATCATCTACACGACCAACCTTATAGAGAATATCAACGGGAAAATCAGAAAATACACTAAGAGCAAAGGCTCTTTTCCTGATGATAATTCTGTGAAAAAGGCTGTTTTTCTGGCGCTTCGGGAAATCACCAAAAAATGGTCTCAGCCACGGCAAAACTGGGGCATTATCCTGAACCAGTTCGTTAGCATTTATGAGGACAGGTGCAGGCTTTAATCCTGAAAATTTCTTAACTTGATAATGCACACCCGAAGAGGAAGCAGGCTCTGCTGAGGAGCAACCTGTCAGCAATAGGATGTGCCAAGTGGAATGAAAAAGAACCAGCCCCTTCCGCTGGAAAGGACTGGTTCTTCTAACTTATCCCGCTTGTCCCATGGCTAAAAAAACCTAAACAAACAGAGCCTGAGTTTTCATTTACACACTTTTCTGGACACTGTCTTTATTTAAAAAAACCAGTACCAGCAAGGCAAATGATACCAAAATTTCCAGACTACCTTTAGTAGCAGGCTTCTTCAATCCGGTATCTGGCGCGGCTCTTGCAGCGCGTGCCATGCTATGCGATTGAATTCCTATATTCGACTTGGTATAAAACCAGCCGGAATAAAAAAGCGGGAGGCCAGCTACTGACCTCCCGCTTTTTTATTTTCTAAACCAGGCTTATTTGATGGTAAGGTCGAAGGAGCTTACATAAAAGTCCGGGTCTACCTCCAGTTTATTATTGGTTCCGGAGATACCATCCAGCACCGACCAGCTGCTTTCTTTAGGCTCCAGCAACATTTCCTTTCCATTTACCTTTACCTTAACCGGCATGGCAAAACCATCTACTACATTGCTCCAGCGATAGGTAAGCTTATCGTTTAAAAAGCGATATTCCAGCGTTGGGATATTTACTGTTCTGAGGTACTGGTCGAAGAAAGGCTTCAGGTCCATGCCGGTTTTTTCACTCAGGTAGTTTTCGATTTGCTCGGTGGTTACCGTTTGGTGGTAAAACTCTTTGTTCAGGCCCCGGAGTATGCTGCGCCACTTCTCATCGTCATTCACCAGCTGCCGCAGGGTATGCAGCATATTGGCTCCTTTAAAGTACATATCGCCCGAGCCTGAATGGTTTACACCGTAAATACCAATAATGGGTTCGTCGTTTTTAATGGCCGAGCGGGTGCCGCGGACATACTCGCTTGCTGCTTCGGTGCCATAGTGGTAATCGAGGAACAGGTTTTCAGAATAAGCGGTAAAGCTTTCATGGATCCACATATCGGCAATGTCTTTGTAGGTAATGTTGTTGGCAAACCATTCGTGGCCCGACTCGTGGATAATTATAAAGTCGAACTTCATGCCATGGCCGGTAAGGCTCCAGTCGCGGCCTTTGTAGCCGTTCTGGTAGCCATTTCCATAGGTTACGGAGCTTTGGTGTTCCATGCCCAGGTAAGGCGCTTCTACCAGCTTATAACTATCTTCGTACCATGGATAAGGGCCAAACCAATACTCAAATGCCTCAAGCATCCGTGGCACATCTTTAAATTGCTTTTTTGCCTTGTCGACATTGTATTTCAATACGTAATAATCCAGATCCAGTGGTCCTTTTTCGCCGGAGTACTTTTCATCGAAATGGGCATAATCGGCTATATTTATATTAACCCCATAGTTGTTAATCGGGTTATCGACATACCAATGGTAGGTTTTGGTTTTTGCTTTCCTGTTCCTATCCACACCACGCAGGCGACCGTTAGACACGTCCATTAGTTTCTCAGGAACGGTTACACTAATGAGCATACTATCCACCTCGTCGTACATATGGTCTTTGTTCGGCCACCACAGGCTGGCGCCATCTCCCTGGTTCGAGCTGGCAATAAAATAGTTTCCGTTCTTATCCTTCTGCCAGGTAATGCCACCACTCCAGGGTGGATTTTTACTTACCTGCGGCTTTCCGCCATAATGCACCACCACCTCCTTTACCTCACCCACTTTCTGCGGCTCCTGCAGTTCAACAAACCAGGCGTTGCCATCCTGCTCCACCTTTAGTTCCTGCCCATTCTGTGTAACTTTCTCAATACGCATAGGGGGCTGCAGGTCTATTTGCATCCGCTGCTTTGGCTCCAGCACTTTATAGCGGATGGTATTTTTTCCTGCAACACTGCGCTCCTCCGGCTTTACTTCAACATCCAGGTGATAGTAGCTAAGGTCCCACCAGGCACGCTCCGGAGTAACGGAACCCCGCAGACTATCCTGCCGTGTAAACTGAAGGGTTTCCTGGGCCTGGACAGCCCCTACACCAGCAAACACCAGAAACAGCTGTAATAAACTGTAAAAAGAGATTTTCTTCATGAAAGGATTATAAGCAATTGAAAATTCTGCAATCGAAAAAACTTCTGCCCCGGAAAGGGGTTCTGAAGCCTTCCTGTTGCAATAACAATGTCTAAGATACTAAGAATATTCTAAATTGGTAAGCAACGGGCTTTCTGCCCACAATCCTCAGGAGTCCGGAAGCCAGGAAAGCCAGTGAAAATTTTCTTGTAAAGGTACTTTATCCTTTTAAGGATTGTCTTCTTTACGGAAAGGCAGGCGATTAATGGTGAGCATAAACAGCAGACTTCCCAGTACGTAAAAAAGCACATCCCACCAATCGGTGGTAAAACGCTCAGAGAGTAAGGGCAAAACCACCTCGCCAATAAAGACAACATAAATGGTAGCCACCACTACATCGAGCACCGGCAGCCTGTACTTCCTGCCGCGCTTAAAAAGAATGCGCCTTTCGGCCAGCAGGAGGGTAAGAATGATAGGCATGACCAGCAGGCTATCCAGGTAAAAGTCCAGAAAGGGAAGCGGGATGTGCAGCAACTTTTGCAGGGCCTGGTGGAGCCCGTAAAGGAAGCAACAGATTATAAAAATGGGAGAGCGCAGAATTTCCATAAACGTACCTCAAAATGCACCGACAAATGCAAAAATCAAAACCACCACAACAACTGGAGAAAGGGCTGTTAGCGCCAGCAGCACCAGGCTTTTAAAAAACAACTTCCCGATTTTCAACAGCAAAGAATCCGCCGGTTCAGGCTTCATCCATTCCCTTATGCTCTTTATTCTGCCTAAAAATATATTGCCGAAGTGCTGCGGCAGCAGAATCATCCATTGTTTATATCCGGTTCTTTTTTAATAAAGAGGACAAGGCAGTCATTGTTTACCAAAACTGCTTAAGTCGCAAACAGAATCGACAGCTTCTGCTCCTCTCCCTGCAACCGCGCGCCCTATGGGCATTTTCCCTTAACTACATCCACTCTAATGTAGCAAAGTCATTAAAGAGCAGAGAATAAAATAAATAGAGCGTTTTATGAAGGATGATTAAAGGAACAAAGGCTGTGCAGCTTTGAATGAAAATGGAAGTTAAAATAGCCTCAACTCCAGGATTATTGAATACAGGCGACTTCATCTCTTTTGGCCCTTAGCTGCACAAGCCTAAAGACAGCTTGGCTGTGGTAAGCTGTCTGCAGGATTGTTTTTTAATTGAAGGTCATTTACCCAAGCTATACGAAAAATGGACGACCTGTTCTTCTGTAGCAGGGTGTGTTTTGCGGTAAAAATCAACTGCATGATCATCTGCTTTTTCTACCTGAACATACATTTCCTCAAAACCTTTCTCCTTACAATATCTATTAATGGCAGCGATTAACTGCTTTCCTACTCCCTGCCTTTGCCATTGGGCATCCACAGCTAAATCATATATATAGGCCAGCGGTTTTTCTGAATAATATTGCTCCAATACATAAGCTGTTAATCCGCCCACTACCCTGTTTTCTATTATGGCCACGAACACCAAAATATCCTCCCGCCCTATCAGTCGCTGAAGATAATTTGGATCGGGCATCGAAGAGTCTTGCCTTTCAAATACATTTTCGAAAAGTCTTATCAATTCAATAAACCTTGACAAATCTCCTTTTCTGAGCCTTTGAATAGCTAACTGATTTGCATCTACCTTTTCCTTCTCCATTATTTTTATTTAGCCCAACATGAAGCGCCACAGCCAGACAAAAACAGAAACCGGAGTCTATTTAGAATAGGAACAAGAAAGGCGGGTAGTGGTTTAATTCCAGACTGTGTTCAGTGGCTTGCAGGAGTTTTCATTATTCTACTTTCAATCCGCTTGGTCAGTTATTTTTATTGCCCATTTATTTCCAGCAGGTCGGAGATAATTTCATCCTTTTCTTTAGGTGCACAGTGAGGAATTCTTATTAAGGTTGAAAAAATAGCAGGGGCCGTTCTAAAAAAGCCAGCTTCCTCACCCCGAGGAGAGAGTCGGTAGATAGCAGTTTAACTTGTATTGGCTAGGTGCAGCTTAATTTAGCCTTGCAGCAGTTAGATTATTCAGTCTTTTCACATACCAATCCAAGGCCTCTTTATGAACAACGGGGAAGGTGAAATTTTCTATTACCTTTCCATTGTAGATGATAAAATGAGTTGGTGAGCTTTCGACATTATAATTTTCTCTTACCTGTTTTCTATCTACACTGATAGTTCTAAATCCATATTTCCCATTCTTTTCATAGTACTTTTTAATCTTACTTTCTCTTGACATGCAAAAGCTTATAAATTCAATTTTTTGATTACTTTCAAACGCATCAGTCAATATCCTTAGGTTAGGTTCTTCTTGTTTGCATCCGGTACATCCTACAAACCAGAATTTAATCACATAATATTTATCGCTTCTAAATTTGACTGAATCCCCACCCATATCTACAAACTTCAGGTCAGGAAAGTCAGCACCTATCTCTAATCCATGATACCTGAAATCAATTGGAAAACTTTTTATCTCATTATTAACTGACATCTCAAATGTCTGCCCAAAACCCTGCGTCCAGCCAGCTATAAAAAGTATTAATAAAGAGAGATAAAGCTTGTTCATAGGTCTATGTTCATGGATTTGGAGTTCTGAGTAATGGCAATGAAATAACAGCGGAAGAAGTAAATGGTCAGCTCACTGCCAGCATAGATTAAGATAGTGAATTATGCCCTAACTTCTCCAAGATAACACCTGCAGCGGTACTGGTACAATTTTAGTCCTTAAATCATCTCCGTTACATTGGTTAGCCGGCCACCGTATTGTTCGGTTTTCACCCCAAACTCCTGCAAAAAGCCCAGTCCTTCATCTATATCAAGGCCTTTGAACGCAGCGTAGGATTTCAGGTAAATTACTTTGGTGATACCCGCGCTGTAAATAATGCGCGCGCAGGCCAGGCAGGGCGACAGGGTTACGTACAGCGTTCCTCCTTCGACTTTGGCATTGTTTTTTATAGCGCATAGAGAATGGCGTTCTGCTCGGCATGGATGGCCAGGGAACAACTGCCTTTTCGGTCGCGGGCACAACCGGCTTCGGGCCACTCTTCATCGCAGTTATGGGTACCTGCCGGCGGACCATTATAGCCGATGCTGATGATGCGGGTTTCTTTTGTAAGCACCGCACCCACATGCCGCTTTACACAATGAGAACGTTTGGCCAGGTTGACGGCCAGTTCCATAAAAATATCGTCATATTCCGGTCTATCCATGCGGGTACTGCCTTTCATTTGGTATTTTAGCTGAGGAAGTTTATTCCGTTACAGGCCCTGGCTACGGCTTTTCCATTGCGGAAATGAAATAAATAGCCTATTTTGCCTGTACGAAAGTGTAAATTAACACATTTTATCCGAAAAAAATATGACTAAAAGAAGCGTTTTCTGCACTGCCCTACTGGCGGTTATGTTGTTGCTCTTTAATGAAGTACAGGCACAGGAACCTGTAAAGCCACGACCAAGCCCGCTGGAGGTAGTAACCATAAAATGGGAAGATACTTATGTAAAAATCACCTACAGCCGCCCGCACAAGCGGGGCCGCATGGTTTTTGGCGAACTGGTGGCCTTTGGGAAAGTGTGGCGTACAGGCGCCAATGAAGCCACCGAATTAACCACTACCGGCGACATAAAACTGGCTGGCACCGATGTACCCGCAGGGACTTACTCCCTCTTTACCATTCCGCAAAAAGACAAGTGGACGATTATCCTGAACAGCGATTTAGGACAATGGGGCGCTTACCGCTATGATCCGGAAAAGGATGTGGTGCGCTTTGATGTACCTACAAAGCAGCTGTCAAATACGTTCGAACCTTTTACCATTGAGTTTGAACAAACAGCAAAAGAGGTGGTGTTAAAGATGATGTGGGACCAGACAGGAGTAGAAATTCCGGTTTCCTTCCGGTAAAGGGGGAAGTTGGAAGTTAGAGATTAGACGCTGGAAATTAGTAAATAAAGAAATTTCGACAAATAGGTCGGTTGGATTCTAAGCTCCAGCTTCCAACTTCCAGCCTTTGCAACGACAAACAAACAATAAATTACCATGGCAGCCACTAAAAAATACCAGAGCTTAAAGGAGTTTTATCCTTACTACCTTTCCGAGCACCAGGACCCTACCTGCAGGAAGCTCCATTTTATTGGAACCACGCTGGTTTTTGTGGTGCTGTTTTGGGCACTCTTCAGCCAAACCTGGTGGGGCCTGCTATTGGTGCCGGTGGTTGGCTATGGATTTGCCTGGGCCGGGCACGCGCTTTTTGAGCACAATAAACCGGCGACCTTTACCTACCCCGCCTGGAGCCTTGCTTCTGACTTTATCCTGTTCTGGCATTTGCTCAGCGGAAAGGAAAAATTCCATCCGAAAGCTTAATTCGTCTTTTGCCCGTAACAAGCTAAAAGCAGATAGTAACCACAAAAAAGAGCCTCCGGAAATTCCGGAGGCTCTTTTATTTTACAAAGAAAGTAGGCTATAGCTCGTTAGAAGAAAGATGTCCTGCGGACATGACAAAAGAGACGCTTTCGCTTTTAAATTACCCTTTGAGAGAAGGAAAACCTATCAGGAGCATTGCACTGTTTCGCTCTGACCAATGACCAGCCACAGAAAACAAAGCACTTCCCACGAATAACTTACCTCTAACCTCTAACCTCTAACCTCTAACCTCTAACCTCTAACCTCTAACCCAACCTTAACCCTCATACGTAATGCGGTATATTACGCCCGCATGGTCGTCAGATACCAGCAGAGAGCCGTCGGGAAGTTGGAGCAGCGCTACCGGGCGTCCCCAGGCTTCCTGTTCTTCTTCGTTCAGCCATCCATCGGCAAAGGTTTCATAGCCGGTGGCATTTCCGTTCTTATCGACTTTTACCATTTGAATTCGGTAGCCGATTTTTTTGTCGCGGTTCCAGCTTCCATGTTCTGGTATAAGTATCTGGTTTTTATATTCCGCCGGAAACATATTACCGGTGTAAAACTTCATACCCAGCGGCGCTACGTGCGGGCCCAGCTTTTGTGCAGGCGCCACATAATTTTCGCAGCTTTTACCTTCGCCAATTTCGGGGTCCAGAATTTCTCCGGCATGGCAGTAAGGATAGCCGAAGTGCATTCCTTTTTTTGGCGCCCGGTTCAGTTCGTCTGCAGGCACATCGTTGCCCAGCATATCTCGGCCATTTTCTGTGAACCACATTACTCCCGTTTCAGGTGCCAGTCGAAAGCCTACCGAATTACGAACCCCATGGGCAAATACTTCCAATCGCTGCCATCAGGGTTCATGCGGGTAATAGAGGCAAAAATATCCTTTTCCGGATCACAGATGTTACAGGGTGCCCCTACGGGCACATACAATTTATCGTCGGGTCCAAAGGCTATATACTTCCAGCCATGATGTCGCTTCGTTGGGTACTGGTCATATATCACTTCGGGCTGCGGAGGGTTGTTTAAGTTGCTTTCAATGTCCGGGAAGCGGAGAATCCGGCCAACTTCGGCCACATATAAATCGCCATTACGGAAAGCCACCCCATTGGGCTGCGCAGGCCGGAGGCAATTACAGAAGTCTGGTCGGCTTTGCCATCATTATCTTTATCTACAAGGCATACACCTTATCTTCCTAGCGGTTTCCTACGAAGATGGTTCCATTGTCGCCGCGGGCCAGGGAGCGGGCATCTTCAATATCCGAAGCAAAAACAGATATCCTGAAGCCTTCCGGCAGTTTTATTTGTTCCAGGGCAGGTTTGAGGGCTCCGGGCTAAGGGTTACCGTGGTAGGAATCGCCCTGGGCCAGCGTATTGTCCGTTTTCTCCTCTTCCCCGTTTCCGGAGCAGGCCATAAGCGAAACAGACGCACAGGTCAGCAGAAGTACGCTTTGCCTTAGATGCCTAGCAATTTACAAAAATTGGTTTCATAGGTGTTTAGGTTAGCGGCATATCTCTATACCAAAAATTTCCGGAATTGTCTGGATATGGTTTAACGGGAATACGCCCTAACCCCCAATATATTTGTTATAAATTGGCTGAAGCCTTGAAAATTTGCTGTTACAACATAAAGTTAGCAAAAAGAAGGAATAAAACAGCAGTAGATGTAAATTAGCAGTATGGTATCTATTAATAATTTATCCTACTTTATAGGCGATCGCGCCCTTTATTACGAAGCCAACCTCACATTAAACCCAAAGACAGGATTGGGCTTATTGGCCTGAACGGCACCGGCAAATCTACCCTGCTGCGCCTTATCGACGGCGAGTATCAGCCCGATGGAGGTAGCATTCAGTAAAAGCGCCGACACCACCATTGGCTTCCTGAACCAGGACCTGCTCTCCTACCAGACCGACGACAGCATTCTGTCGGTGGCCATGCAGGCTTTTGCCGAGGCGGTGCAGATTCAGCAGGAGATCGACAAGATGCTGCACCAGATGGAAGCCGCTTACGAAGACAAACTGGTAGATCAGCCTCACCCGCCTGCAGGAGAAATTCGAGACCCTGGACGGCTACAGCATGCAGGCCCAGGCCGAAGCCGTGCTGGAAGGCATTGGCTTTAATACCGAAGACCTGCAGCGCCCCCTGCGGGAGTTTTCAGGCGGCTGGCGCATGCGCGTAATGCTGGCCAAGCTACTGCTGCAGAAGCCCTCCTGCTGATGCTCGACGAGCCCACCAACCACCTCGACCTGCCCTCTATCCAGTGGCTGGAAAATTACCTGCGCACCTACGAAGGGGCGGTCATCGTGGTATCGCACGACCAGGAGTTTCTGGACAATATGGCAACCAGCATTGTGGAGGTATCCAGCCGCGAGCTGAATCTGTATGCAGGCAATTACAGCTTTTACCTGGAGGAAAAGGAACTGCGCAATGAAATTCAGAGCAACGCCTATGAAAACCAGCAGCAGAAAATAAAGCAGACCGAGCGTTTTATTGAACGTTTCAGGGCCAAAGCCACCAAGGCCAAGCCAGGTGCAGTCGCGGGTAAAGTCGCTGGAGCGCATGGACCGTGATCGACGATGTGGTGGAAGAAAACCGCCGGGTAAACTTCAAATTTACCATGAACCAGCAAAGTGGCCGCACATGTCATGGACCTCGAACGATATTTCAAAAGCTTACGGCGATTTAACCATTCTTAAAAACACCAACTGCCCAGCATTGAGCGCGGCGATAAAATTGCGCTTATTGGGGCCAACGGTAAAGGCAAATCTACCCTGCTGCGCATTATTGCGGGCACCGAGGCGATTGAGGGCGAACGCGGATGGGCCACAATGTCATCACGGCTTTTTACGCCCAGCACCAGCTGGAAAGCCTGAACGGTAGAAAACGAAATTCTGGAAGAACTGCAAGCAGGCCGGCAGCGAGAAAACCGAAACAGAACTGCGCAACCTTCTGGGTTGCTTCCTGTTTACCGACGAAGAGGTATTCAAGAAAATTAAAGTGCTGTCGGGTGGCGAGAAATCGCGTGTAGCGCTGGCCAAAACTCTGCTCTCGGAAGCCAACTTCCTGATGCTCGACGAACCGACCAACCACCTCGACATGCAGTCGGTGAACATCCTGATTCAGGCGCTGCAGCAGTACGAAGGCACCTTTGTGGTGGTATCGCACGACCGCCACTTTGTAGAAAACGTCGGCCAACAAGATCTGGTATATCGAAGATCAGCAAATCAAGGAATACCCTGGCACCTACGACGAATATGTATGGTGGAGGAGCCAGCAGGAGGAGCAAAAAGCGCAGGAAGAATCGCCGAAGAAGGCAAAGGCCGCCAAAGAAAAAAAGGAAAGAACCCCCAGCGAAACCCAGCTGCTCGAAAAAGAAATAAAACAGCTGCATAAACAGCTGGAAGAAGCCGAAGCCACTATTGAAAAGCAGGAACAGGCAATTAAGAAGCTGGAAGTGGAGCTGGCAAAGCCGGAAGTTTTTGGCAATGTGGATAAGCTTATGGAGTACAACCAGCAGTATGACAAGGAAAAGAACAAGCTGGATACGCACCAACAACAATGGGATAAGCTGGCCATGGAAATTGAGAACAAAGAAAAGGCCCTTTCCGAAGAATAATTTTTTAAACCTGGCCGTTCCCGTAAGGAACGGCCTTATTTATTGTTTATGTACCAATTTGCTCAAAAATCAGCTGTTTTTCTTTTGGTTTGCCTCTCCGCCTTAGCCTGCGTTCCCCTCGAACAAACCAGCGGAGGCGCCGGAGGCAGCAATATCCCGCTGGTGCTGGAAGACAAGAACTACCTCCCCGGCATCCAGTCTGCGCAGGTGTACCCTGCCACCGGCGCCCCCACAGCCTCCCTGGAACCGGCCGCCATCTCCATCAGGCAAAACACGCCACTCCTGCTAAGCTTCGACGACCTGCAGCCCGATTTCCAACAATACAAGGTCCGTATAATCCATTGCAACTGGGACTGGAACAAATCAGGCATTACATCGCTGCAGTACCTGTACGACTTTAACGAGTTTCCGGTAACTGAATATGATTTTTCTGCAAATACCCTTATTCCTTATGTTCATTACAATTTTACCGTGCCCCGGGTAAAGCTGCCGGGAAACTATATATTAGCCGTTTATCGTAACAATAACCCGAACGATGTGGTGCTTAGCCGCCGGTTTATCGTATACGATGCACAAACCTCCATTGAGCATACCCTTACTTACCCGCTGGCCCGGTGGCCCGCCGGGAAAACCAGCAGATTAACTTTACCCTCAACTATGGTAAGCTGCCAAACGTAACCAACGCCAGCGCCCAGATTAAAGTGGTTATCCGGCAGAACCAGCGCTGGGACAATGCCATTTTTGGTCTTCGGCCGGATAACCACTTTAATCTGGGCGCTGGCGTTGGTTACGTTTGGCAGGTTACCATAGTTGAGGGTAAAGTTAATCTGCTGGTTTTCCCGGCGGGCCACCGGGCCAGCGGGTAAGGTAAGGGTATGCTCAATGGAGGTTTGTGCATCGTATACGATAAACCGGCGGCTAAGCACCACATCGTTCGGGTTATTGTTACGATAAACGGCTAATATATAGTTTCCCGGCAGCTTTACCCGGGGCACGGTAAAATTGTAATGAACATAAGGAATAAGGGTATTTGCAGAAAAATCATATTCAGTTACCGGAAACTCGTTAAAGTCGTACAGGTACTGCAGCGATGTAATGCCTGATTTGTTCCAGTCCCAGTTGCAATGGATTATACGGACCTTGTATTGTTGGAAATCGGGCTGCAGGTCCAA
>CAWIFH010000007.1:0-140759 GCA_963835365.1 uncultured Cytophagales bacterium | reverse complement strand
GAAGAATAATTTTTTAAACCTGGCCGTTCCCGTAAGGAACGGCCTTATTTATTGTTTATGTACCAATTTGCTCAAAAATCAGCTGTTTTTCTTTTGGTTTGCCTCTCCGCCTTAGCCTGCGTTCCCCTCGAACAAACCAGCGGAGGCGCCGGAGGCAGCAATATCCCGCTGGTGCTGGAAGACAAGAACTACCTCCCCGGCATCCAGTCTGCGCAGGTGTACCCTGCCACCGGCGCCCCCACAGCCTCCCTGGAACCGGCCGCCATCTCCATCAGGCAAAACACGCCACTCCTGCTAAGCTTCGACGACCTGCAGCCCGATTTCCAACAATACAAGGTCCGTATAATCCATTGCAACTGGGACTGGAACAAATCAGGCATTACATCGCTGCAGTACCTGTACGACTTTAACGAGTTTCCGGTAACTGAATATGATTTTTCTGCAAATACCCTTATTCCTTATGTTCATTACAATTTTACCGTGCCCCGGGTAAAGCTGCCGGGAAACTATATATTAGCCGTTTATCGTAACAATAACCCGAACGATGTGGTGCTTAGCCGCCGGTTTATCGTATACGATGCACAAACCTCCATTGAGCATACCCTTACCTTACCCGCTGGCCCGGTGGCCCGCCGGGAAAACCAGCAGATTAACTTTACCCTCAACTATGGTAAGCTGCCAAACGTAACCAACGCCAGCGCCCAGATTAAAGTGGTTATCCGGCAGAACCAGCGCTGGGACAATGCCATTTTTGGTCTTCGGCCCTCAGGCATCCGCGAAGGGCTTCAGCAGCTAGAATACCAGCTTTATGACCAGTCGAACCAGTTTAAAGGAGGCAATGAATTTCGCTTCTTCGATTTGCGGATGGTGCAGGCCCGGGGCCAGAATGTAGGCACCATCCGGCGCGACTCTACAGGCATCCATGCTTTCCTGGTACCAAACGAAGCCCGCGGAAACCTTGCCTATAGCCAGATAAAAGATTTAAACGGGCGGTATCACCTTACCAATGTAGAATATCCTGAGCCTTCGATTTCCTCAGAATATGTGTATACCCATTTCTTTTTAGAAACTGAAGCGCCTCTGACTTCACCGGTTTATGTGGCCGGGGCTTTTACCAATTATAACGCCACAGAACCCTACCTGATGCGATACGATGCGGAGGCCGGAGGCTACCTTGCAGACCTCGTTCTTAAACAAGGCTGGTACAATTACCTATTCCTCTTAAAAAACGAGCAGGAGAGGCTTAAACTGGAAGGAAGCTATGCCGAAACAGAAAACCTGTACCAAATCATTATTTATTACCGGGCGCCCGGCGAGCTCTATGACGCCATTATCGGCTACAGTGAATTCTACAGCCGCAACTTCTGAAAGCCCCCTAAGCAAATTCAAATTTATAGCTATGCCCTGCCCTTACTTTTAGCCAGCAAAGGCAGGGCAACTATTGCTTAGTAATCTCTCTTCTGTTTTTAAGAAAAAAACACCCCGACTTCAATTCAGTAGTCGGGGTGTTTAAATATTTTAAAGCTGGCTTAAGCCGGCAGCTTATTCATTTTCGTGCGGCTCCCGCTGGCGGTATTCCTGGGTAGCCGGTGGAGTTTGAAATTCTCTCATTTTAACGCCTTCTACCCGGTAAGGAATAGCCCTCTTGCTCGGGTCGCTGTTGGCGATATCGAGCATACCAAAGCCTTTATGGGTACAGGAGCCCAGGCCGCAGGCAGAATACAAATTCCTGCACTTCCGGCGCAGCATAAAGTGTAAATGGCAGGGTATAACCCCTCACTTCGTACTTTACGTCCTGATCGTAGAGCGGGTAAATACGGGCAAATTTCTTCTGTCCTTCTCTAATTCTATTCAGGTAATTCCGGTCAGGCACCAGCTGAAATTTGTAGAAAGCCTTCAAGCTGTTCGGTGGTATAGATGCCTGATTTCTCCATCCTGCTCATGGTCGTCTCGTACAGCAGATCGGAGAACTGATCAGAGGTAGGGCTGATAAAGGCCTTTCCTGATGAATCATTGAAACTTGGTGGCGACAATACCAGCGGTGAAATACAAATAAACTTTGTGCTTTCCCCCACATCAGGCATTTGTTCCACCTCTACCGTTTCAGGAACCATCAGCAAATTACCTACCTCTATCTGCTCATAGTTGAACAGCATTTGTATTAAGTATTCAATAAAGTCCTGGTCCTGACTGGAGAAAACAAGCGTTATGCGGCTGGAATAAAAATGCAAACCATTTCGACTAATTTTGGTTTGCCCTTTCAGTCCGGAAAAGTTATAAAAGGTGTAAGTCGCGATACTTCTTTTCACCTCCCTGAATTATTAGCCCCTTAATAAGTTGGGCCAACAGGTACTGGTGGTGAAAAGGAACATATCCCCCTTTATTTTTTAATAAAAATATGATACGTACCCTCAAGTTTACAAAAATTTTAATATAAAACTAGTTATTACCGAGTTCCTGATAAAAAAAATATAACCTCTTTATTTTCTGTTATCATAACCTTACTACCGCCTTATTGTTTATTTTTGCTATAACCTGTTGCAGCACAAATCTAATAGATAAATCTGACAAATGTCTAAACATTAAATCTAAAATGCATGATATCTCCGTCTTTCACAACATATTCTTTTCCTTCTATTGCTATCTTTCCGGCTTCTTTACAGGCAACTTCGGTTTTATATTGCTCATAATCATTCAGTTTAATTACCTCTGCTTTAATAAAGCCACGCTCAAAATCGGTATGAATTACGCCTGCAGCCTGCGGTGCTTTCCAGCCTTTACGAATCGTCCAGGCCCGTACTTCTTTCTTGCCAGCTGTAAAATAAGTAATCAAATCCAAGAATTTCGTAAGCTGCCCGGATCAGTTTGTGCAGGCCTGGTTCCTTCAGACCATATTCTTCCAGGAAAATCGCCGGTCTTCCGTCATCCAGCTCGGCAATCTGCGATTTCAAGTGCAGCACATACGCGTATCACCTCGCGCATTTTCGTCAGCCACGGAGTCTTTAAGCTCTGTAACAAACGCATTGTCCTGGTGCAAGCGAATCTTCATCTACATTGGCTACATAAATTACCGGCTTAATGGTAAGCAACTGCAGATCGGCCACTACTGCTTTTTCTTCTTCGGTCACCTCCATGGCCGGGCATTTATGCCGCTTTCGAGGCCTTTCTTAAATTTTTCCAGCTGGGCCAGCTCTTTTTTGGCTGTGGCATCGCCTATTTTAGCAACCTTCTGTTACTTTCTGGATTTTCTTATCGATCGATTCCAGGTCTTTCAGCTGTAGTTCGGTATCAATTACTTCTTTATCGTAATACCGGATTTACCTGCCCGTCTACGTGAACAATATTCTCATCATGAAAACAACGCACCACGTGCACAATGGCATCTACCTCCCGGATATTTGCCAGGAACTTATTACCAAGGCCCTCTCCTTTGCTTGCTCCTTTTACCAGACCGGCAATATCTACAAACTCGATTACGGTAGGAATTACCCTCTCCGGGTTTACCAGTCCTTCAGAATCTTTAGTCGCTCATCCGGCACGGTATATTACCCCAACGTTGGGTTCAATGGTACAAAAAGGGAAATTGGCTGCCTCTGCTTTCGCATTGGAAAGCGCATTAAAAAAGGTCGATTTCCCAACATTTGGTAATCCTACAATCCCAACCTGCAATCCCATATTGTATATTAACTTTCGATTTTAAATACTCTGATACTGGCTATATCCTTTATAAAACTCCAAAAACGATACTCTTACAACGTATAAACAGGAATGGCCAGGATCATTCCTAGTAATCACATTATCCATTTGCCCCCCAGCGATGCGCCCGCAAATATAACTAGAAATATCTCTAAAGGATGCGCCTTTACGCTTTTTGAGAAAATTAAAGGTTGCAATAGCACGTTATCGGTTAGTTGTACGATACCAAAAACACAACAATTTTGGCATACAGCAAAGGTAAGCATTAAACGTTGGCAAAACCGCGCTGGTAGATATGGCTACTATTATGCCGAAGGCAGCCCCAAGTAATAGGCCCCGCATAGGGAATAAGGTTGGCTACGGCTGCAAAAACCGCTATGGTAAGGGCATATTTAATACCCAACAGACTTAGCCCAAGAGAGGCCATGCTAAAGATGGAAAACATTTGAAACAACAGGCCGATCAGGTAATTCGAGAGTAGCTTTTCGATTTTATAAATAGCCGCAATCGATACCTCGAAATACTGGTTGGGTATGAGCGAAATAAAGTTTTTGCCGCACAATTCCCTTTTCCTGCAACAGGAAATAAGTAATAAAAAGCACTGCCATTAGGCCGATAAAAACATTTCCGGTAAACCCAATAACTGTTTACAACGCTCTGAATTTCCAGCTCCTCGAAAAATCTGATTATATAGCCTTTAATGTTATCTACAATAAAGCCTTGCTCTCGCTGGGTAAGTCCGTGCTTAGCATAAAATTTTCAAATACACTATAGGGCGCTGTAACTGATAATATAGCTCGTTTAGTCTACATTGCTGATATCATGCAACCTGATCCGTTACAAGTGGAATAAACTGTACCACAAAAAGGTAAGCATTAGAAAAAGAACCAAGAAAAAAACTAATAATGGCAAGCTACGCGGAACGCGAATCCCCAAGATTTGAGTACGGGACAGATATTGTACCAAGGGCCGCAAAATGGTGGCAAGTACCAGAGAAATTAACAGGTACACCAGAATGTTGGCAAATAACCAGGTAGCAAGTAAGAAATAAGCCTACCACTACAGCAAGCACAACAAGAACGCTTTTAGATAAGCCATATTTTTAGGATTAAAAATGAGCCATAAGCTACAAAATAAGAAAAGCCCTTGTAGAAATACAAGGGCTTCAGCATTGATATATTTATATGAATGGTTAATCCCAGCTTATAATCCCAGAATCTAGCTTCGTCGCTACATCTTCCGATTCTTCATGGCGAGTATTGCGAAAAATCATATTCAGGCATTAATTCTGTTTTCACATGATCGACCGAATCCTTCAGCGCATCCACAAACTTTTCAAAGTCTTCTTTGTAAAGGAAAATTTTATGCTTCTCGTACATATAACCATCATCCTTAAATCGGCGTTTACTTTCGGTAATCGTAAGGTAATAATCATTCGAACGTGTGCTTTTACATCAAAAAAATAGGTTCGCTTTCCTGCTCTTACTCGTTGGCTGTAAATTTCAGCCTTGTCTGTTTCCTTATTCTCTTCCACAATACTTAAATTTTATATGAAAACTTAAAATTATATTAACTTAAAGGAAATAAATAATATAATTTCGTTCTAAAGATAGAGATTAATATATTATCCCAAAACATTTTCATAAAAAATATTCTAAAGCCATGATACTTACCACATATACTATTCCTTTTTTTAGCTCTGCTGGGCCTGGCCTGCGGGAATCCGGAGAGCCGTTTTACTAACGGCGAGGACACCCTTTCTTTTGAACCCCCTACCTACGAGTTGGTGAAAGAAACGCCTAATGATACAAATGTATCCCCAACTTCCGCAAGAAGGGCGCGCATCCTTTTATGCCGACCGCTTCCAGGGCCGCCCTACCGCCAGTGGTGAGCCCTACGATTCTGCACAACTTACCGCCGCCCACCTGTCCCTTCCATTTGGAACAAAGGTAAAAGTTACCAACCTTCGTAACCAGAAAAGCGTGGAAGTTACCATCAATGACCGGGGGCCACATCATCCAAACCGGATTATTGACCTTTCGAAAGCCGCCGCCCGACAATTGGGTTTTATAAACAAGGGCGTGGTACGGGTTCGCGTTGAAGAAGCTGAATAAAAAACATGAATATAGATCTGGAAAGCATCAGGCAAACTGCCAACCTTGAATTACTGGCCCGACAGCTGGTGGAAGGCTTTATTACGGGGCTGCACAAATCGCCCTATCACGGATTTTCGGTAGAGTTTGCGGAGCATCGGCTATTTAATGCCGGTGAGAGTACCCGCCATATTGACTGGAAGGTATATGCCCGCACCAACAGGCTGTACACCAAACGCTACGAAGAGGAAACCAACCTTCGCTGCCAGCTGCTGCTCGACAATTCCTCCTCTATGTACTACCCGCAGGAGGGCAAAGGAAAAATAACCTTCAGCATTTTATGCGCTGCTTCCCTGGCTTACCTGCTCCAGCGCCAGCGCGATGCCGTAGGGCTTTCTATTTTTTCAGACACCCTCGAGTTCAGCAGCGAAGTAAAATCCACGCCTACCCACCTGCAAAAGCTTCTGGCATATATGCAACAGCTTTTGCAGCAGCAGTCGTCGGGCAAAGGCACCCAGGTGGCCGAGGTCATTCACCAGATAGCCGAAAAAATTCATAAACGCTCACTGGTTATCCTTTTTTCTGATATGTTCGGCCAGCAGGATGCCCTGGAAGATATTTTTTCGGCCTTGCAGCACCTCCGCCACAACAAGCACGAAGCCCTTGTTTTCCATGTTACCCACCAGCCTACCGAACTGCAGTTTGCCTTCGACGATCGCCCCTACCGCTTTATAGATGTTGAAAGCCAGGAAGAGGTAAAATTAAACCCTAGCCAGATACGCAGCCAGTACAATAAACAGATGGAGGCCTATTACCAGGAACTAAAAATGCGCTGTATGCAACTGAAGGTAGATTTTGTAGAAGCCAACATTGAGCAGGACTTCCAGAAAGTACTTAGCGCCTACCTGGTTAAGCGGGGGAAGATGCGGTAGAATAGTATTGAGTCATGAGTAGTGAGTAGTGAGTAGTGAGAGAGAAACCTTAGTAAGGTAATACGCGGCGTTAAAGTCCTCCAACTTTTATTTGGCATACTGCAAAAGCAAAACGAGGCAGCATTAGAAAATGCTGCCTCGTTTTATATATCTCAATACTCACTACCCACTACTTACTCATTATGCATCCAGGCTTTCTTGGCCAGGAGCTCGTCTTCTGTTTCGCGGTAGTCGGGATCGTCTACACAGCAGTCCACCGGGCAAACTGCGGCGCATTGCGGTTCTTCATGGAAGCCCATGCACTCCGTACACTTGCCTGAAACGATATAATAAAACTCGTCAGAAATAGGTACCTGGGGTTCATTCCCTTCCTGAACGGTTCCATCTTCCAACTCAACTTCTTTTAGGTCTGTGCCACCAGCCCAGGTCCATTCCATGCCACCTTCATAAATGGCTGTGTTTGGGCATTCGGGCTCGCATGCACCACAGTTGATGCATTCATCGGTGATCATTATAGCCATATCGTGTATTTTCTTTTATTTTAACAAAAATCTATTCCATTTCTCAACTAACAAGCACAAATGGTTTATGTTTGCCCCTGAAAAACTATACAAAAATAAGCAGATTTTTGAAAAGAGCGCAGGTTTCCGGGAAAAATAGCTCACTACCTTGTTATGTTACTGAAGCGTTTTTTCCCACTGCAAAGAACATAAATTGTGATGACCCTTACGAATCGTATTGCCGCTTTTGCAGCCTTAGGCAAGCTGGTACAAAACCTCTCGGCCGATGAAAAGTGGAAACTAAGCCGCCAGGCCGCCGCTCATAACAGCTGGTTTACTGAGGAGAATGTGGAACTGGCACTGGAGGGAATTTGCCGCTACCTCGATGAAGAAAAACTCCGCCAGTGGCTTGCCCCCTACCAGTTAGCGGAAGAGTACCCAAATCCGAAAAAAGTAGGCGTGGTAATGGCTGGCAACATTCCTATGGTCGGCTTTCATGATTTTCTGGCTGTGCTTATTTGCGGGCATCAGCTGCATGCCAAGCCCGGCTCCCAGGACCCGGTTCTTATTCCCTACCTCGCCAAAGAGCTTTGTGAAATAGAACCCGGGTTTAAGGCCTTTATCCATTTTGCCGACAGGCTTACAGGAATGGATGCCATGATAGCCACCGGCAGCGACAACACCTCCCGCTATTTTGAATACTACTTCAGCAAAATTCCACACATCATCCGGAAAAACCGCAGTTCCTGCGCCGTGCTAAACGGAACCGAAAGTACGGAAGAGCTGCATGCCCTGGGTAAGGATATTACCCAGTATTTTGGACTTGGCTGCCGCAATGTAAGTAAGCTGTTTGTACCGGAAGGCTATGATTTCGTCCCCCTTTTCGAAGCCCTTGCCCCTTACCAGAAGGTAATAGAAAATCATAAATTTACGAACAACTACGATTACAATAAATCTATTTACCTGGTAAACCGCGAGCCGCACCTCGATACGGGCTTCTTACTTTTTAAAGAAGAGAAAGCCATGGTTTCGCCTATTTCGGTGGTGTTTTACGAAACCTACCACAGCCAGGAACAGCTACAGCAGCGACTGCAGGAACAGGAAGAAAAAATCCAGTGCGTGGTTGGGCGGGAGCCGGTGGGGCAGGTTGGCTTTGGCGATGCCCAGCAGCCCGAGCTCTGGAATTATGCCGATGGCGTCGACACCATTGCTTTTTTACAAAACCTTTAAAGGATGCGGGCAAACTGTTACGTTCGTTTTGTGCACGCTTTTCTGCCCTCCCCTTTTAGCATTGCGGCCGTATTAAGCATCCTGGCTTTTGTCCTGTGCCTGTTATTTACTGCAAGCTCTACCATGGAGGTTTTTACCTACTGGCACAAAGGGTTTTGGGAGCTGCTGGCCTTTTCCATGCAAATGGTGCTTATTCTGGTGCTGGGCCATGCGCTGGCGCTTACCCCTGCAGCCCAACGGGCCATTCGCTTTATAACAGGCTATGCCACCAACAGCGCAAGAGCAGCGGCCCTGGTAGGTTTTTCGGCCCTGCTGGTAGGCTTTATCAACTGGGGGCTCTGCCTGATATTTGGGGCCATCCTGGCACGCAGGGTAGGCGAAAAAGCACAAAAAGAAGGATCCCCCTAAATTACCCGCTGGTAGCTGCGGCGGGTTATTCCGGCATGATGGTCTGGCATGGCGGTTTCTCTGGCTCAGCACCCCTGGTTGTGGCTGAGAAAGGCCATTTCCTGGCAGACCTTATTGGCCAGGTTCCGGTAACCGCCACTTTGCTTTCCCCGCTCAATATTACTACCACCCTCCTGCTGCTTTGCCTGCTGCCGCTGGTACTTTATTTTAGCGGCAAAAGAACCTCCTCTTCGCAGCTGCCCGACCTTAAAGAACAGCCCCTGGTGCATGCGGCTAGTCTTCCTAAAAATACGCCGGCCGAAAAGCTGGATGGCAGCCCTTACCTTGCCTGGCTCCTGGGCGGCAGCATACTCTTTTTTGCCTTCTATAAAGGATGGTCGGCCAGCGCAGCCAATCCATTGGGATTCCTTGACCTGAACTTTATCAATTTCTGTCTCCTTGGGCTTGGGCTTGTCCTGCATGCTTCGGTCTACAGCTTTCTGGCAGCAGTGCAGGAGGCGGTGGCTGGGGCCAGCGGAATCATCATCCAGTTTCCGCTCTATGCCGGTATTATGGGCATCATGAAATACTCCGGCCTGATTACTGATTTTTCCAACTTTTTTGTTTCCGTATCGACGCCGCAAAGCCTGCCGGTTTTTACGCTCATTAGTGCCGGGCTCGTAAACATTTTCGTTCCCAGCGGCGGAGGGCAGTGGGCGGTGCAGGGGCCGGTAATTGTACAGGCGGCACAGGCCCTGGGGGTATCGGTAAATAAGGTAATTATGGCGCTGGCGTATGGCGATGGCTTAACCAATATGCTTCAGCCCTTTTGGGCACTTCCCCTACTAGGCATTACCCGGCTCGATGCCCGGGATATATTGCCCTACAGCAGCCTGATTATGCTTGCCGGAGGCTTTATTTATTTTTGCTGCCTGCTGCTCTTTTAACGCATTCCATTTTCAGGATAGCCTCCCAACTCTGATACTTCTTCTTCCATTTCCAGTACAAAACAGCCTACTTCATCAGGGTGGTCCTGCACATAGCTGCTCTTTTTTTCATTCCGCAGCATCCAGATAACCAGGAAATCTCCCCCGGCGGCCAGCGTAAAAAACAAGCCAAAGAGGAGCAGAAGAAAGCTTCCGTTAATAATGGCCACCATAGATGGAATAAAGCCCAGGATTATGGCCGGCATAATGGCTCCTGTAATGTACTGCCTGAGCCGAAGCGGCTCTTTACAATGGCAGTAAGGAGTTAAATACTGCCACATTACGCCATAGCGAATAGACTTATAGCCATTTTTACAGAATATAGCCCAGGTCAGGCCGTGGATCAATTCATGCACTACAATGCCTGCAAGCATTACCACCAGCAGCACTAACGGGCTGAGCATTGCCCATACTTTATACATTTTAAGGGCGGAGCTTATTTCCTGAAAGCTAAAGGTATCGGACCAGAGCAGCAGGTAAGGTAGTCCGAAAAGAAGTAAAACCGGCAGCACAAAAACCAGGGAATAAAGATTTGCCTGCACCGCTCCAATCGTTAGCTCTTTTTTAACTTTTTTAATCAGCATCTCACAACTAAGTTTTGTCATTCACCGGAGCTTCACCAAATTCAAAAACAGGAAGGCAGTCCCTGCCGTTCCTGTTCCCTTTACAGGACGCTTCTGCCTGTTTTATAAATACGAAAGTATAAAAAAAAGCTGTGCAGAGAACTACACAGCTTTTGCTTATTGCCTGTTAAGCTTATTGGCTAAAACGATTAAGGTCTTCCCCCGCGTCTTATCTCTACCCAGCCTTTCATATCTATGCCTTCGCCGCCTACTACCAGGAGGTGATAGAAATAGATACCTTCCGGCAAGTCATCGCCATTCCAGTCATTGGCATAGTTCTGCGTCTGATATACCACCTTCCCCCAGCGGTTGGTTATAATAAGGCGGGTTCCTGTTGGCGGAATATTCCGCACGTAGAATTCCTCATTGAAGCCGTCGTTATTCGGCGTAATCAGGTTTGGTATAAACAGGCGCTCATCATAAGCAATGGTTTCCTCTATTTTTACACTGCAGCCATTGGCATCGGCAATATAAATTTCATATTTACCGGCTGGCATGTCTTTGTAAGTCAGGCCAAAGGTTGCTTCAATCGGATCATAACCTATGGTATCATTTTCTGAGAAGTACGACTGGCCCGGGAAGAGAGGCTCTACCAGGTAAATACTGCTCAGGTAAGGCTCCTGTCCGCTGTTCGTTTGAACCGCCAGCTTAAGCGTGCCGGAGCCCCTCTCCGGGAAGGATTCTGTTTTACTTACTACCTCGGCGCTCAGCATCCGGTCCTTCTTATCTATTTTGAAAGATACCGGCTCAGAAGATTCGAGGCCTTCGCAGCCTTCCTGCTCCTGCTGAATTACCATCCGGTAAATTCCCTGGTCGAGGCCGTCAATTTCGTATATGCCTGCCATTCCGTTGTTTACCACATATTCATCTCTGGCAATGGTTCGTTCTTTCACCAGCATATCGTTGCTATAAATACTGATGGTGTACGCTTTGTTTGCCATCCCACTCAGGTTGGTAATAGTTACCGCTCCCACCGCATCGGCACAGTAAATACTTTGTGCAGTATGGGTAAAGGTAATTGGCACCGGCATAACAGCATCGTTCAGTACAATGCCCTTGATATTCTCCGGACAGCCTTCTCTATCTACGGTGCGCACTTCCATGGCATAAGTACCGTTGTCGAGGCCGTACTGATACATTTCATTTTGGGTAAAGCGAACCGCTTCCAGCCCTGGCACTACAACATACTCACCTGCTTCGTTCCTTTTAGGATTGGATGCTTCGTAAGGCCCTTCCACTTCAGTCAGCAGTCGGCCAGTTTTTGGCATTGATACCTCCTTTAAGTCCCGGGTTTGCACAATCAGTGGGCAATGATATTGTATTCGATGGCTGTCGGGCCCGGAGGACCCTACCCTGATTTCTTCGATATCTGGCAAATGCCATCGGTTGAATCAGCTATGCGCCCCACGTGGCAAGCCTTCGAAACAATTCCGTAGCCATTTCCCTGAAGTTATCTTCGCTTTGCAGCTTAATTTTATATGGTACGCCATTACCACCGGCAACTTCCTGCACCAGGATTCTTCCTGTATTATCGTTGCAATTCGCCTGCTCGGTTTCGAACCGAAGGATTTCAAGCTTTGGATTAAGGCTTAATATCTCTACTTCAGCTTCCCCGTAACAGGCATTGCCTGCATTATCCCGGTCGTTGATGCTACGAACCAGAATATTGTTGATGCCAGCCCCCAGGTTATCGAAGATCGATGGTTCTGAAACTGGTTTCTACCCAGGCTCCTTCATTTAATTTATAATCAAACGGAGCATTGCCACCTATAATTTCAAGGCGGGCTTTCCCCATCTGTTCGCCATAGCAGGTTACATCCCCTCCGTCAGCCTTAGTAAGTTTGGCTGTAATGCGGGGAGCCATGGTTAGGCGCAGGCTGTCCAGAGAACAGGCTTTACCCTGGGCATCAACAACCGAAAGAGTTACATACTTATTGGCAGGCAACTGGTTGATGTTTACATATACCGTATCACCCGTTAGCACCTGCGTGATGTTCGTTTCAACAAATGAATAGCTTATGGTATAAGGAGCGACACCACCCGTAACTGAATATTGAAGATATCCATTATTGCGGTCGCAGCTTGGTTCCATTTTATCAGTAAGCTCGATAGTAAATACAGAGCAGTTTATCTCACCGCCGTTTCCACCGCCGTTTCCACCGCCACCTTCATTGCAATTCTCTCCATTCGAAATGGTAAAGCCAGCACTTCCCGCTTCGGTTTCGCCACAGTTGGCCGTTTCCTGCGTAACAAGGTAGGTGTAAGTACCCACTTCGGATACTGCAGGTGTATAAGTTGCTACCCCACTAGCCACCAGGTTCTCTTCCGCCACGCTTCCGGCATACCAGCGCAGATAAGCTTCGTCGGTAAAGTTGCTGGCGGTAAAGGTCGGATTTGCACTTCCCAGACAGATATCATTGTCGCTAACCGTTAGGGCTGGAGCAGAAAGGTCCGGAAGATTCACCGTATAGCTGTCGCTTACAATTGCTTGTGCGGCACAGTCAAGATCCACATCTACTTCAACTGTTATTTCATCGCCTGCTGCATTATTTTCCAGGCTCAGGCGGGAAGCACGCTCTCCTTCCAGGATGGTACCGTTGAGGGTCCAGGTATAGCTTGGATTTTCTCCATAGTTCACTAACTCAGCATTCAGTACTAAGGCATCTCCCCCGCAAACCGGCTCCGCTTCCGCTGTAATTTCCACCCTCGACTCAAAAGAGTCGCTGATAAGTACAAACAGCTCATGGTAATCGAAGCAGCCAGAGGCATTATGCGTTACTTTTACCGAATAATTACCCGTAGATGATACCGTGTTGGTACGTGTATTATCCGTGGTATTGCTCCACTCAATGGTATAACCATCTGCCGGATCGTAGCCTGCATCCAATACGATATTGGCCGGACTACAGCGAAGGATTTCTTCCGGAAGATTTATAACCGGTGTCGGCCTGGTGATCACTTTGATACTGGCTACCTGGCTCGCACAGCTATTTTCTGGCTGAGAAACTGCGTAGAAAGTTACTTCCGCTTCTGTTGCATCATTATAAGTTAACTCCGGTAGCTCCAGGGCATTTCCTTCATTAATCAATACAGTTAATTCTGCATTGGCATACCAGAAAATTGCTTCTCCTTCGGCAGTAATTACTGGCAATTCTTCTGATGCACAACGGCTAATATCTGCCGGCAGCACAGGTGTTCCCGCTATTGCAGGTGCGTTTACAGTATAAATAGCAGTAGCCGCTTCAGCCACACAAGCCAGGTCGGCATTTACCGCTACTTTTATCTCATCGTTATTTGCATATTCGGTAAGGGTAAGGCTATCGGATACTTCTCCTAATATCTCTTCCCCATTTCTGAACCACTGGTAAGATGGATTCTCTCCCAGCACATCTACTGAGGCGGTAAGTTCCAGCGCTTCTCCGCAGTTCATTGTTTCTGGTCCTTCAATAGAGGCCACCGGGCTCAGGCTTTCTTCGATAGCAACTACAACTTCGTCAGTTGCAAAGCAGCCGCTCTCCAAATGCGTTACCTGTACGGAATAAGTACCACTGGCATTCACGCTCAGCGTATTGCCAGTTGCTCCGGAAATCACATTGCCATCCTGGCTCCACACGAAGCTATATTCTGTTGTGTTGTTTCCTGCATCCAGGAGTTAGTTCTGCAGGAGCACAGCGAATGATATCCCCGCCCAGGTCTACTAGCGGAGCATTCTCACATACAGGCCCTGTTGGGGTACAGTCTGCCGCATCGCTAACCGTAAAGCTGATGGTGCCTGCCTCACTGGTTCCGCAGTCATTGGTCTGCGTTACAAAATAGGTGTAGCTACCGGCAGTGGTTACTTCCGGTGTATAAGAAGAGCCTTCGAACACCAGGTTTTCTACGGCCATACTTTCCAGATACCACTTCAGGTTTGTACCCGTAGCAGTAAAGGCAGGATAAGTTGCTACTTCATCGCCCGCACATACTGTTGCACTATTAGCTGACAAGGCTGGCGCTGCAGGAGCGGCATTTACCTGTACTTTTACAAGCCCGCTTACCGGAGCCGCTGTACAGCCGCTGGCATCCGCAAAAGATACAAGGCTGTATTCCGCACTGGCTGTTGGCTGTAGCCTAACCTCATAAGAAGATTCCGTTACTCCTTCAACAAGATAATTTTCTGTTCCATCGGTATAGGTAAAATCAAAAGGTGCTCTGCCTGTAAAGCTGAAATTCAACACTACCTCTTCTCCAGGACAGATCTCCACTTCGTTAGAGGCAAGTACTGCTTCTGGTTTTGATATGGTGTAAATAGCAGTAGCCGCTCCAGCCACACAGGCCAGGTCGGCATTTACCGCTACTTTTATCTCATCGTTATTTGCATATTCGGTAAGGGTAAGTGTACTTCCAATTTCCCCTTCCAGCAGCACATCATTTCTGAACCACTGGTAAGATGGATTCTCTCCCAGTACATCTACTGAGGCGGTAAGTTCCAGCGCTTCTCCGCAGTTCATTGTTTCTGGTCCTTCAATAGAGGCCACCGGGCTCAGGCTTTCTTCGATAGCAACTACAACTTCGTCAGTTGCAAAGCAGCCACTCTCCAAATGCGTTACCTGTACAGAGTATGTGTCGCTGGCATCTACACTTAATGTATTAGCCGTTGCTTCAGAAATCACATTGCCATCCTGGCTCCACACAAAGCTGTATTCTGTCGTGTTATATCCTGCATCCAGGATTACTGCTGCAGGCGCACAGCGAATGATATCTGTTCCTAAATCTACTACCGGAGCATTCGGGCATACAGGACCTGTTGGGGTACAGTCTGCCGCATCGCTAACCGTAAAGCTAATGGTGCCTGCCTCACTGGTTCCGCAGTCATTGGTCTGCGTTACATAGTAGGTATAGCTGTTGGCCGCTGTTTCTTCAGGGGTATAAGTAGCTCCTTCGAACACCAGGTTTTCTGCGGCTACACTACCCAGGTACCACTTCAGCTTAGTGCCTGTGGCTGTAAAAGCAGGGTACGTTTCTACTCCATCAGCAGCACACACTGTTGCACTTGTAGCAGATAGGCCTGGCGCTGGTGGCAATTCACCTACTTGTACTTTTACAAGGCCACTTACCGGAGCCGCTGTACAACCACTGGCATCAGCAAATGATTCCAGGCTGTATTCCACTCCTGCTGTTGGCTGCAGCCTAACCTCATAAGAAGATTCCGTTACTCCTTCAACAAGATAATTTTCTGTTCCATCGGTATAGGTGAAATCAAAAGGTGCTCTGCCTGTAAAGCTGAAATTCAACACTACCTCTTCTCCAGGACAGATGGAAAGATCAGCATCCTCCAGCGTAGCTACCGGCGTTTCATAAACTTTAATATTCTGGCTTTGCTCCACAGTTGCCCCATTTCCACAGGAAAGAGTGGTGGCATCCTGTACGACTTTCACTGTTACCACATAATCTGTGGCGCGTGGAGCAAGATTGGTCACTGTAAAGTTTTCAGTTACTTCACCTGCCTGCTCAACCCCATCTACAAACCAGCTAATTGTTGGATTGTCTCCGCCATTGGTGATATCGGCCGTAAAGGCAAAGCTGTTTTCTCCGCCGCAGGCTTCCGCTCCTGCCGGTGCACTCAGGCTCACGGCCAATTCATCGATGTTGGTAACTTGTACCGTCAGTGATTTGCTGTCGCTGCATCCTGCTACATCGGCAGAATTGACAGTGTAGGTAAGCAGGTAATTTCCTTCCTGAGTAGGCGTGAATTCTCCTGTTGAAGAAATTTCAGCAGAAACATCTACGCCTTCTTTTGTAGCGGTAAAAGTTCCTCCTGCAGTAGTCGCAGTATAAGTCTGCGGCCCTTCGGCAACGCAGAATGCTGTGGCTCCTGAGAAAGAAGCATCCAGCGTCTCTACCTTTATCGTCGCTTTTTCAGATGTAGCACTTCCGCCGGTTCCGCAGGCAAGGCTTCCCTGCTTCAGCACCAGGTACACCTGGTCATTATCTGCAGGGTTCTCCAGCGTAAAAGTTTCCGCGCTTCCTCTTGGCGTGGCCTCGGCATTTACATACCATTCGTAAGCTGGATTCGCTCCCTCATTACTTACTGAGGCTGAGAAGCTTACGCTCGTTCCGGCACAAACCTTCGATGCCGATGGAGTGATGGAGCTGATTACCGGGCCCACTTTCTGGTTTACCGTCACCGCTACCGACTGCCCTGTTACAGGCTTTGCACAACCATTGTTGTCGGCAATGCTTAGCAGCGAATAAGTGGTAGTGGCTGTTGGAGAAACGCTGATTTCCAATACGTTAGAAGCAGCAACTTCAGTAAAGGTAGTGCTGCCATCAGAATATTCTATAGTGAAAGGAGCTGCATTGGAGCCGGAGATTTCAAACTTCAGCGTAGTGCTTTCTCCTTCGCATACAGCTGCAGGAGTGGCCGAAAGAACGGCTACAGGAGAATTAACATTAATCACCTGTACTTCTGAAGTCAGGGATGCGCCGGTGCCACAGGCTACATCATCTCCCTGAGTGACAACTACATACACCTCATCTCCAACTACAGGAGTGAAGGTGAAGCGGTTGCTGCTTCCCTGCTGCACAGGAGTCGCCGCTGCATTTTTATACCAGCTGTAAACAGCATTAGCCCCTACATAATCGGCTGTGGCTGTGAAAGTTATCTCTTCATCGGCACATAAAACATTGTCTGCATCTGAGGAGGAAAGCAGCAGGTTCTTTGGTGCTACCGAAGAATTAATTACCACCGTAGCACTTTCAGTCAGGCTTGCACTGCAGCTGCCATCTTTTACCCCCAGCAGCTTTACTGCAAAATCAGCATCTGTGGATGGAGTGCCTAAATCGATAGAGTAAGTGTTGCTTGCAATGCCACTCACGGTCTGAGCAGTTCCGCCATCAATGCTGTAGCTCAGCTCAAAGGGCTGAACACCAGTAAATTCTACTGCAACAGAGGCTGATTCCCCTACACAATATTCTTTTGGACTGGCAAAAACCGCCGTTGGGTTTTCATTTACCTTTATCGTCTGGCTCTTTTCTACTTCAGCCCCATTTCCACAGGAAAGAGTGGTGGCATCCTGTACGACTTTCACTGTTACCACATAATCTGTAGCGCGTGGAGCAAGATTGATTGCCGTAAAACTTGTACCTGTTTCACCTGCCTGCTCAACCCCATCTACAAACCAGCTAATTGTTGGATTGTCTCCGCCATTGGTGATATCGGCCGTAAAGGCAAAGCTGTTTTCTCCGCCGCAGGCTTCCGCACTTGTCGGCGCACTCAGGCTCACGGCCAATTCATCGATGTTGGTAACTTGTACCGTCAGTGATTTGCTGTCGCTGCATCCTGCTACATCGGCAGAATTGACAGTGTAGGTAAGCAGGTAATTTCCTTCCTGAGTAGGCGTGAATTCTCCTGTTGAAGAAATTTCAGCAGAAACATCTACGCCTTCTTTTGTAGCGGTAAAAGTTCCTCCTGCAGTAGTCGCAGTGTAAGTCTGCGGCCCTTCGGCAACGCAGAATGCTGTGGCTCCTAAGAAAGAAGCATCCAGCGTCTCTACCTTTATCGTCGCTTTTTCAGATGTAGCACTTCCGCCGGTTCCGCAGGCAAGGCTTCCCTGCTTCAGCACCAGGTACACCTGGTCATTATCTGCAGGGTTCTCCAGCGTAAAAGTTTCCGCGCTTCCTCTTGGCGTGGCCTCGGCATTTACATACCATTCGTAAGCTGGATTCGCTCCCTCATTACTTACTGAGGCTGAGAAGCTTACGCTCGTTCCGGCACAAACCTTCGATGCCGATGGAGTGATGGAGCTGATTACCGGGCCCACTTTCTGGTTTACCGTCACCGCTACCGACTGCCCTGTTACAGGCTTTGCACAACCATTGTTGTCGGCAATGCTTAGCAGCGAATAAGTGGTAGTGGCTGTTGGAGAAACGCTGATTTCCAATACGTTAGAAGCAGCCACTTCAGTAAAGGTAGTGCTGCCATCAGAATATTCTATAGTGAAAGGAGCTGCATTGGAGCCGGAGATTTCAAACTTCAGCGTAGTGCTTTCTCCTTCGCATACAGCTGCAGGAGTGGCCGAAAGAACGGCTACAGGAGAATTAACATTAATCACCTGTACTTCTGAAGTCAGGGATGCGCCGGTGCCACAGGCTACATCATCTCCCTGAGTGACAACTACATACACCTCATCTCCAACTACAGGAGTGAAGGTGAAGCGGTTGCTGCTTCCCTGCTGCACAGGAGTCGCCGCTGCATTTTTATACCAGCTGTAAACAGCATTAGCCCCTACATAATCGGCTGTGGCTGTGAAAGTTATCTCTTCATCGGCACATAAAACATTGTCTGCATCTGAGGAAGAAAGCAGCAGGTTCTTTGGTGCTACCGAAGAATTAATTACCACCGTAGCACTTTCAGTCAGGCTTGCACTGCAGCTGCCATCTTTTACCCCCAGCAGCTTTACTGCAATATCAGCATCTGTGGATGGAGTGCCTAAATCTATAGAGTAAGTGTTGCTTGCAATGCCACTCACGGTCTGAGCAGTTCCGCCATCGATGCTATAGCTTAGCTCAAAGGGCTGAACACCAGTAAATTCTACTGCAACAGAGGCTGATTCCCCTACACAATATTCTTTTGGACCGCCAAAAACCGCCGTTGGGTTTGCCAGAATTTCTACAGAAAAAGGAAGCGCCTCACCTGGGCAGCCATTCACTTCCTGAGTGGCATAATAAGTAAAAGTTCCAGGTGCTGAGGTAGAAAAAGCAGGATCAGACTTTGGATCGAAAGAATTGCCACTTCCTACCAAATTACTTAAAGAGGCATCATTATAAACAGCAATATTCTCGCCAGTAAGTAATACAGGGCTTGCGGCTCCCCCCATACAAACCGGATTGACAGCAGCTTGCAGCTGAGGGGCCAGTGGAAGTGGGTTAACCGTAAGTGAAACAGAACCATTCATCTGTTCTGTACAGCCACTAAAACCACTAACAAAGGCGGTTACCTCATAGGTACCTGCTTCATTAAAATTGCCAAAGCTCAGCACGCCATCGGTGCCTACTTCCGTTTTAATTCTTGTGCCATTTAAGTAAAGGGCATAACTTGTGCCTGTTTTAGAGCCATCCAGTTGCAGCTCCGGACCTGCCTCACCTTCACAGAACGAAGTGGCACCAACCGCCGCTAAGGTATAAAGCTCGGGCTTGGCGGTGAGGGCTACGGCAAAAGTACCGGCGGCACTGCTACAATTTGCGCTATTTGTTTCTATTACACTTATCTCGCCCCCTTTGTCGCCAAAGGTTACAATTATCTGATTATTCTCAGGGCCTGTAGTACCTGATAGAATGTTTGCTCCCTCCGGCACGGTCCAGCTGTAGCTGGAGCCTGCTGTTAAAGGCACTTCGTACACCAGGCCCGATTGCGCTTCGCATACAGTGGCATTTCCGGTAATAGCTGGTGCAGCCGGATTTGCCAGTACTTCTACCTCAAACGACGAAGCCACACTGGGACAAGCTCCCACCTGCTGGGTAGCATAGTAGGTATATGTTTGCGCCGAGGCGGTAGAAAATGCAGGATCAGTATTTGGGTCAAAGCTGTTGCCGCTTCCTAGCTGTGTAGTTAAGGCAGCATCTTTATAAATAAGTACATTCTCCCCACCCACTGTAATTGCAGGAGCAACTGCACCCTGGCAAACGGCGGTTAAAGGAGCGACTGTTGGCTTCCCTGGTGCCTGCTTTACTTCAATATCAATTGTTCCTGAATCGGAACAGCCATTTACGTCATATACTACATTTACTGTAACGATAGAAGAGGCTCCACTAATTGCAATGGCCGAAGGGTCAAAACTGTTTCCGCTAACGCCCTCACCTGTAAACACAAAATTCCCGCCAGCTACGGAGGGGGTTACATAACCAAGTAAGTTTAGGCTTTCATCACTTGAACATAGCGGTGCCGGGTTTGTGGTGCTTATGTTTATTTCATTTTCTATGGTAAGGGTTACCTCCTCAGAACAGTTTGTTCCCTCGTCGAAAACCGATACTGTATATTCCCCACTCCCTAAATTTGCAATCGGGTGCGGAACAAAGGTGCTTCCTCCATCCAGGGAATACTTATAGTTGCCCGTACCTCCGCTAACGGTGAGGGTAATAGAACCATCGGCCGTGGCATTCTCACAGGAGTTATTAACCAGCTGTGCATCATCTATGCTTACCTGGCTGGTAGCCACCAGCGACAATACCTGCGAAGAGGCCTGGTTGGCGGTGTTGGATACCACCACCAGTATTCCGCCCGGGCTCATTAAATCTACCAGAAACGGCTCTCCCTGTGTTATTTTTAAATTGCTGATAGGAGCTCCTCCCCGGCTACCAAAAACAAACAGGCTAAAGTCAGGATCTCCTCCGGTAACTAAAACTTCGAAGGAACCATTTGCCAATCCATTGCATGGTTGTTTAATATTATTTATTTCAAAAACAGGCGCCTGGCTATACGCAGTAAAACCTGTCAGAAAAAATAAAAGCGTAAGAAAGTATTTGAAGTAAAGTTTTTTCATAGCTTAACAGGCTTTATTTGATATTGACCGTTACATTGGCTGTACATTTATTGGCGTCCTGCACCACCACCAGGTAGGTTCCTGGCTGCAGCCCCACCTGCTTTTCCGTTTTCTGTGAGGCCTGGGAATCAATCCCTGGCCCAATCCAAACAAAACTGTAGGGAAGCTTACCTCCATTTACCTGAAGAGCAATGCTGGCAGAGCCATCCTGGGCTTTTTCCTGCACATAATTCAGCTCAAGAGGAGCCGGTTTAGCAGCAAAGTTAAATTGTTTAGAAACCGCGTTGCCGTTGGCATCTTTTATTATACACACATAAGTGCCCGAAGCCAGATTCTTGCGGAAGTTACCCTCCACACCATCCTGCCAATGATAAGCATAAGGTGCTTCGCCTCCTGTTGCCTGCAGGGCAATTACATGCCCCTCACCCCCACAATATGCTTCTATTGTATTGGCGCTTACTTGTAAGGGCAGCTTTTGAGCGGCTAATCCACTAAAAGCAAACAAGCTGATAAGCAGGAGGCACAGCCCTCTGCCCGGTTTTATCGGCGGCAAATAGGTAAAATTTTCCATTTCAAGCATTATTATGAGAAATCAGGCAGCTTTCACTGTAAACATTTTTATCAGAATGTAAATATGATTTGAATAATCCGCTAAAAAAATTGAAATATTGGCAAATTACTACATCCGAAATCAAATAGCATTGTTTCTATAAATGCCTTCAGCAGCAGAAAAAGTAACCGGTCCAACTAAAAAACATGCTGCGCCCGGTTTATTTTAAAGCCTTATTTTAAGCAGAGGCCGGCAATAAACTTATATCCAGAGCGTTATAAACAACTACATTAGCTTTTCTCCTTTCCGCATCCTTTCCTCATTTTTCAAATAACTGCCGCAGCAGGAGAAATAAAGCTTACGTTCCAGCTACAAATTTGCGTCAGGCTTTCCTCATTTTCATTTATTATGTAAGAAAAGCACTGCTTTTGCAGATTATCCTTTCGCTTGCCAGCGTTAAGCTGGAGCGTAAAATTTTAATATTAGCCAAATTTTGTAACTTTGCGCCACAAACAGCGGTTATGCTGTAAAGGTTGAGTACTTTAAACGATAAATTTTTAACAATGGCTTTTGACATAGACATGATTAAGGCTGTTTACGATCGCATGGGCGACCGTATCAGCGCAGCCAGAAAAATAGTGGGCCGCCCACTGACTCTTTCGGAAAAAATTCTTTATTCTCACCTTCACCAGGGTGCCCCCAGCGAAGCCTTCGAACGTGGAAAAAATTATGTAGAGTTCGCTCCTGACCGTGTGGCCATGCAGGATGCTACTGCACAAATGGCTCTGCTGCAGTTTATGCAGGCCGGCAAAAAGAAAGTAGCCGTTCCTTCAACCGTACACTGCGACCACCTGATTCAGGCCGAAACCGGTGCGCAGCCCGACCTAAAAAAAGCAAACGAAACCAACAAGGAAGTATATGACTTCTTGTCGTCTGTTTCAAATAAATATGGCATTGGCTTCTGGAAGCCGGGTGCTGGTATTATTCACCAGGTAGTACTGGAAAACTACGCCTTCCCGGGCGGTATGATGATTGGTACTGACTCACACACCCCTAACGCAGGTGGTTTGGGCATGATTGCCATTGGTGTTGGTGGTGCCGACGCGGTAGATGTGATGGCTGGTATGCCATGGGAGCTTAAATTCCCTAAACTAATTGGTGTGAAACTGACCGGCAGCCTGAATGGCTGGACTGCAGCAAAAGACGTTATCCTGAAAGTGGCCGGTATCCTTACGGTTAAAGGCGGCACAGGTTATGTTGTTGAATATTTTGGCGAAGGTGCCGATGCGATTTCTGTACCGGTAAAGGTACCATCTGTAACATGGGTGCTGAAATTGGCGCAACCACTTCGCTCTTTAACTACAGCGATAAAATGCGCGAATACCTTGCCGCAACTGAGCGCGAAGATGTAGCCAAACTGGCCGACAACATGAGCGAGCACCTGCGTGCAGACGACGAAGTATATGCCGACCCGGAGAAATACTACGATCAGGTGATTGAAATTAACCTGGATGAGCTGGAGCCACATGTTAACGGGCCGTTTACGCCGGATGCTGCCTGGCCAATTTCTGAATTTGCCAAAGCAGTAAAAGACAAAGGCTGGCCACAGGAACTGGAAGTAGGCCTTATTGGCTCATGCACCAACTCTTCTTACGAAGACCTGACCCGCGCGGCTTCCATCGCCCAGCAGGCAGTTGATAAAAAACTAAAAGCGAAGTCGGAGTTTACCATTACCCCGGGCTCTGAGATGGTACGCTATACAGCCGAACGCGATGGCCTGCTGCAGGTACTTCGACGGCATGGGCGGTGTGGTACTGGCCAATGCCTGCGGACCTTGTATCGGACAGTGGGCGCGCCACATGAAGATCCTTCCCGCAAAAACTCTATCTTACTTCGTTTAACAGAAACTTTGCCAAGCGGAACGACGGCAACCCGAATACCCATGCGTTTGTCGCTTCTCCTGAAATGGTAACTGCCTTGGCTATTGCCGGTGACCTTACCTTTAACCCGCTGAAAGATACGCTTAAAAATGCCGACGGCGAAGAGGTCATGCTGGACGAGCCTAAAGGAATTGAGCTTCCGGTGAAGGGCTTCTCTGTAGAGGATGCCGGCTACCAGGCCCCTGCCGAAAATGGCGAAAATGTATCGGTAAGCGTTTCTCCTGAATCAGACCGCTTCAGTTCTGGAAGGCTTTAAGCCAAACGACCCCGGAAAACTTCCATGGCCTTCGTCTGTTGATTAAAGCTAAAGGCAAGTGTACGACCGACCACATTTCTATGGCCGGCCCCTGGTTGAAATACCGTGGCCACCTCGACAACATTTCTAATAATATGTTGATTGGTGCGATCAACTTCTACAACGAAGCAACCAATAAGGTGAAAAACCAGCTGACCGGCGAGTATGGAGAAGTTCCTGCCACTGCACGCGATTACAAGAAGCAAAACATTGGTTCTGTAGTGGTTGGTGACGAAAACTATGGCGAAGGCTCCTCTCGTGAGCATGCTGCCATGGAGCCACGCCACCTGGGGGTTCGTGTAATCCTGGTAAAATCTTTTGCCCGTATCCACGAAACCAACCTGAAGAAGCAGGGTATGCTGGGCATAACCTTTGCCGACCCGAGCGACTACAACAAAGTGCAGGAAGATGACCTCATTGATGTAATCGGCCTGGAAGACTTTAAAGAAGACACTCCGCTGACTGTGAAATTAACACATGCCGATGGCACTACAGATGAGTTTAAAGTGAACCATACCTACAACGAAGGCCAAATTGCCTGGTTTAAGGCTGGTTCTGCCTTGAATATGATTAAGCAGCAGGAAGCTTCTTAATTTGGAAATTTGAAAATGTGCCGATTCGAAAAAATTGGCATATACATACAGAAAGCGGCTGCCATGGATTCCCGGCAGCCGCTTTTTTTGGCACAATAATATCTTGAAGCTGATTTTGATTAAGGCCAGGCAGCATTAAAACGGCCCTCAGCGGAGAAAACTCAAACAAAACTTCTAATGGAATTGCAGCTTTGAAAAAGAAATGTCAATGAAAACCGGATATGGCTCGCTCTTTTAGCAGACAATGTGAAACAACTTTCAAAACTCTATTTTCCAATTCCTAAATTTTCAAATTTCCAAATTAGCTTAGGCTTTCTGCAGCACCAGCTCATCGACAATAACAGGTACCTGGCTCTCTTTTACATTGCCCAACCAGTGCTGGCCTACTATGGCTACAGGAGCCTGCTTGCAACGGCCGGTGCATTTGGTTTTTATCACTTTTGCCGAGCCCTTCAGCCCCCTGTCTTTTAACTCCCTGGAGAATTGTTTTTGCAGGTCTTTGGCGCCGCTTTTACAGCAGTCTTTGCCATTACACACAAAAACAAAGTGGCAGTAGTTATCGTAATCTTTATCTTTTCCCATAAACAAGAAGTATTTCAGATAGGTAAACTGAAAAAGAAGGAAAATAATTTTACCGCACCCTATTATTTTATCCGATTACCCCGGCCATCCACTGCATAAGCAGTCCACAAACGTAAGCTGCATAGGTACCCAGGGCATACCCCAACACGGCCAGCAGCACGCCTACCGGTGCCAGCGAATCATGAAAGGCCGAGGCTACAATAGGGGCAGAAGCGGCACCACCCACATTGGCCTGGCTCCCCACGGCGGTAAAGAAAAAAGGTGCTTTAATAAGTTTGCCTACGCCCAGCAAAATAGCCACGTGCACCAGCATCCATACCAAACCTACGGCAAACAGTCCCGGGTTATCGGCAATGCTGGTAACATCCATTTGCATACCAATGGTGGCTACCAGAATATAAATAAACACACTCCCCAGGCGGGAGGCTCCTACGCCTTCCAAAGTACGGGCCTTTGTAAAAGAAAGAAGCAGGCCAACAGTAGTGGCAATTACCACGAGCCAGAAGAAGCCACTGGTAAGCGAGAATTCTCCCAACCACTGGTAAGGCTTTTGCCCGGTGGCAGGGTCGACAAAAGCAGCAAGGCTACCCAGGCGGGGCGCAATAATATCGGCAAGCAAATGAGAGAGGCCGGTTACGCCAAAGCCGATTCCCAGCACAAGCATGGTAAGGGTAAGCGTGGGCATTTGGGCAATGCTCATGCGGTAATCTTCTATTCTTTTCTGCACATCATCAATGGCACTGGCATCGGCATTAAAAAGCTTGTCTACCTTTTTAGAGCGGCCTGCACCAAAAAGCAGCACAGCCATCCAGATGTTTGCCACAATCACATCTACCGTAACCATGGTTGAGAAAGTATCCGGGTCTGCTTTAAACACTTCCAGCATGGCTGCCTGATTGGCTCCCCCACCTATCCAGCTACCGGCAATGGTACTAAGCCCCCGCCATACCTCGTCACCAGCTACAATTTCGGGATTTACCAGCGACACCAGGTACATGGCAATTGGTCCGCCAAGCACAATACCCACAGAGCCCGCCAGAAACATAATAATCGCTTTTGGCCCCAGCCGCATAATTCCTTTAAAATCGATGCTAATCGTTAACAGCACCAAAGCAGATGGGAGCAGGTAGCGGGAAGCCACAAAGTAAAGCTGTGAGCTTTCTCCATCTATAACATTAAAGGTGTTTAATAGCGAAGGAATAAAATAACACAGCAGCAGGGAAGGTACAACAGAATAGAACTTCTGCCAGCTGCGGTTGGTACTGCCGGCAGTATAAAATATAAGGGCCAGGATAATCATCAGGAGCCCGAAAATAACAGCATCGTTCGTTAGCAGAGGGGCCTGCTCAAGGGATTGCTCTTCCATGGTTGCGGCTTAGGTATTGGTTTGAGTCAGTCAAAACTAAACGTTCTGAACGAGATATAAAAGCCGCTGCGCTCCAGAAAGAGAGGAAAGCAGGGAACTGGGTTATTCCATGGTCCGGACAATTGCTAAAAACTCGCTCAAAATCATAGCGGTTGCCCCCCAGACTACATGCTCATCCACTCCATAATAAGGAATCTTCATACGGATGCCGCCTTCCAGGGTCCGGTAAGTTTGCTGGATACTTTTTTCATGGAGGAGTTCATCGAGTGGAACTTCAATGATGGCTGCCACCTCTACCGGGTCAGCAACAAAATCAGGTCGCTCACTTGTATAGCCAACTACCGGCAGCACCTGGTAATTTGAGGGAGGAATAAAAAGTTCACTTAACTGACCGATTACCTTTACCTGAGAAGGCTCCACCCCTATTTCTTCCCAGGCTTCCCGCAGGGCAGTTTCAATTTTATCGCTATCCTCAGGCTCCTGCTTGCCACCTGGGAGGCTAATTTGCCCGCTATGATGACCTTCGTACACCGGTCGCTGCATGAGAGGCAAATAAAGGCGCCCATTGTGTGGATATAGTAAAAGGAGTACCGCTCCCTGCCGCACATCGGTTCGCTTTCGTTCAAGGAAGCGTTCATCGCGCAGCTTCAGGGGCGACATATGCGCCTGCGCCTCCGGACCAGGCAAATTTTCCTGTAAATTTTTCTTTAAATGTTCTATTAAACGTTCCACAGCCAATAAAATAAGCAATACCAAAAAAGCCCATCAGAAAAAAAAGCCTCTGCCAGGCAGAAGCTTTTAGTATCTTTTTATACGGACCAAAACTTATTCCGTTGCACCATCGTAGCTCAATTTTGGAATTTGCTTGTCGATGGTAAAGCGACCAATTCCTTCTTCGCCAATTACGTCGAAAAGCTCAAGGGCACGACGTGCGATATATTCTTCTTCTATTTGCTCCTTCAGGAACCACTGCAGGAAGCTAACGGTAGTAAAGTCCTGTACCTGGTGGCATTTTCCTACAATTCGGTTAATTGCCTGGGTAACTGCAATTTCATTTTCCAGGGCTGCTTCAAATACTCCACGGAAGCTTTCCCAGTCCTGCTGTATATTTACTACCTCTGGGGAAACGGCATTCCCGCCCAGATCAGAAACATATTTGAAAATTTTAAGCATATGGGCTCTTTCTTCTTCGGCCTGCGCATAAAAATAGCCGGCACTGTAATCAAAGCCCTGGCGATCGCACCAGGAAGCCATTGCCAAATAGGTGGAAGAAGCATGCGCTTCACGCTTTATCTGTTCGTTAAGAGCTAATTCTATTTCTTCTGTAAGGGAAGTTCTAAGTCTGAGTAAGTCTTTCATCTTCTTAAAAATTTAAGCTAAAAATGGTGGTACCCGATTGGGTCTCCATCTAATTAGATACATACGAAGATACGAGTTTGTTCCCTAATGTGTATATCAGGGTTAAAATTTGAAATCATTCTAAATCCAAATAGCATTGGAAAAACAACGACTGAGAATGCTAGCAACCAATTACCGGGCGATAAAGGCGCTCATAAATTATGCTGTTTAATTCCATCATTACCCGCGCCCCATTCAGCAGACTCCGAAGCTCTAAAATTTCCGGGATGGTCAGCACAAAACAGCGCTCGCAGCCACAGGGAGCAACAATTTCCACATCGTGGGAGGCAGAAGGACTGGCAATCATTCTTTCTACATCAATAGCTCCCAGTCGGCGCTTCAGACCAAAAAAGCAAAGGGGCCTGAAAGCAGTCCTTTCTCCTTTCCATTCCAGCACATAGCACCCCTTACAGTTATCCTGAAAAACTTTTCCATTCATGCTACTGTATACTTCGACTAATAAGGGCTGCTGGATCATAAGAAGACCATTTTTAATATGAACGCTATAAAGGTAAGGCTTATTTGTATTCAGTCCAAATTAATAAGGTCCCGGATAAATTGTTTTTAAATGAAAAGGCTCTGTATGAAAGTACCTGTTCCTATTCACCAGCTGAAATCTGGCGCGCGTTTAGCGAAGCGTAACGCGTGACCTTGGTGAGCCAAACTGAATTAAACCTGGCCTTGTGCTTATTATGCAAGTAAAATCATAAAGAACCAATGAAAGGCTTTTCAGCAGGCACATCCCCTGCCCTTTTTATAACCATTTTGTGCCAAGGCCGTTAAATTGTATAAACATTTAGAATTAAAATTAAACGTAATGAAAAAACTGTACATTCCATTTGTTCTACTTCTTTTGTTCGTTGCCGGTTGTATGCCACAGAACCTAAGCTATTCGGAAGCAATGGAACGAAACAACAAAAAGCTGGAAACGGAAGCAGAGCGGGCCGATGCTGCTTTTTTGGTTGAAGCGGCCGATTACAACTTACTGCTGAGAGAAATTGCCGAAACCGCCTCCACCCAGGCTTATTCGCGCATGGTAACTGATTTTGCCTCCAGCAACCTGCAGGATCATCAGGAAATGGGTAAAAAGCTTCGCGACCTCGCCAAGGAAAAGAAAATTGCTTTACCAGCCACCATGAGCGACAGGCACCAGGCAATGGTAAACGATATTAAGCAGGCCGATAAAAGGAACATTGACCGCATTTACCTCAATACCATCGAAATTGTTCATGAAAGACTTATGCGCACCTACGAAGAAGCGGCCCTGAATGCCAATGATGCAGAAGCGCGTTCTTATGCTGCAGCCCAACTGGATATTATTCGTACCCACAACCGCCGGGCGCAGGAACTACGCAAGGAACTTATTTAAGCATACACCCAAGCCTAAACAAAGAGGCCAGCCTGTAGCAAATGCTACAGGCTGGCCTCTTGTTATTTGAAGGAATTTATCAGGTTCCGGAGTTTAGAATTGTGCTTCCTCGGTAGACCCTTTGAGTGCTGCCGTTGAGGCCTGTCCTTTTGTAATGGTATTCTGGAGAGCATCGAAATAGCCGGTCCCAACAAAAGTCTGGTGCTTCACAGCCCGGAAGCCCTCTGTCTGCATTGAGAATTCTTCCTGCTGCAGCTCGGAGTAAGCGGCCATACCCCTGTCGCGGTACGCGCTGGCAAGTTTAAACATGCTGGTATTTAGAGCATGGAAGCCTGCCAGGGTAATAAACTGGAATTTATACCCCATATCGGCCAGGTTTTCGCGGTACTCGAGCATTTCGGCTTCGGTTAATTTGGCAGCCCAGTTAAAACTTGGTGAGCAGTTGTAGGCCAGTAACTTGCCAGGGTACTTTTCATGAATGGCCTCCGCAAATGCACGTGCTTCGCTAAGGTCGGGGTGGCTGGTTTCCATCCAGAGCAAATCGGCATAGGGTGCATAGCTTAAGCCCCGGTCTATTGCCTGTTCTACCCCGTTTCGTACTTTATAGAAACCCTCGATGGTGCGCTCGCCGGTAATAAACTTGTGGTCACGTTCGTCGATGTCGCTGGTAATCAGGGTGGCCGCATCGGCATCGGTACGGGCAACAATAAGGGTGGGCACCTGTTCCACATCGGTAGCAAGGCGGGCAGCTACCAGCTTGTTAACCGCCTCGGAGGTTGGTACCAGTACTTTTCCGCCCAGGTGTCCGCATTTTTTTGCTGAAGACAGCTGGTCTTCGAAGTGTACTCCTGCCGCTCCGGCCTCAATCATGGCGCGCATAAGTTCATAGGCATTCAGGTTCCCTCCAAATCCTGCCTCGGCATCGGCTACAATCGGGGCCAGGTAGTGGGTTTTATCTTCACCACTCAGATGCTGAATCTGGTCGGCCCGCAGGAGGGCATTGTTTATGCGCTTTACCACCGCAGGAACAGAATCGGCCGGGTACAGGCTTTGGTCAGGGTACATGGCTCCTGCCAGGTTGGCATCGGCAGCTACCTGCCAGCCACTGAGGTAAATCGCCTTGAGGCCAGCTTCTACCTGCTGAATTGCCTGGTTTCCTGTTAGTGCTCCCAGGCCAGCCACATACTGTTCGCTGTGCAGCAACTTCCACAGCCGCTCCGCTCCCTGCCGGGCCAGCGTATGTTCAATTATGCAGCTTCCCTGCAGCTTTACTACTTCTTCGGCCGTATAGGGTCTTTCAATGCCTTTCCAGCGTGGGTTGGAGTTCCATTCTTCTACTAGTTGGTTGATGTGGTCTTGTGTTTTCATGGTTCTATTCTGTTAAAAAATTGAGGTTTATTTTATTGTATTTTTCTATATTAAAAAGGACATAGTTTTCCTGTTCGCCACCAGCGGGGCGTTAAAAAGGAGGAAAAAAGGCTTTTACTTTAGGTTTTGCGTTTTGGTTTAAAGCAGGCTTTTAGAGTAGCTCATAGGCTTTTAAGGTAAGAAATGGTTCAAACGTTTCGGAAAGCACCAGCTCCCGGAACAGCGACTTAGCCTTTTCAAAGTTGCCCTGTTCAAAGCGCTCATCGCCAAGCATATCCTTAATTTTGTAAATTTCTTCTTCCATGAGGGTATGGATGAGCGCCTCTGTTACGGGGGTGCCATCTGCCAGCACTACCTGGTGGTGGTACCACTGCCAAACCTGAGCGCGGCTTATTTCGGCCGTAGCCGCATCTTCCATCAGGTTATACAAGGCTGCAGCTCCCGTTCCTCCCAGCCAATGTTCGATATACAAAATGCCTACATTAATATTGGTTCGCAGACCTTCTTCGGTTATCCTGCCCCCTTCAATGTGGGTATTCAGCAGGTCTTCCGCGCTTACCTGCACCTCTTCCCGCAGCACATGCTTTTGGTGGGTTTTGCCTTCCGGAAATTTAGCCGCTATCTGGTCTTCTGCAATTTCAACCAGGAAAGGATGTGCTACCCAGGTACCATCATATCCCCTGTTTGCCTCCATTTCCTTATCCTTCTTCACTTTTTCAAAGGCCTGCTTGTTGATTTCTTCCTCTTTTGCAGGAATAAAAGCCGACATACCTCCAATGGCATGCGCTCCGCGTTTATGACAGGTTTGAACAAGCAGCTCAGCATAAGCACTCATAAAGGGAGTTCCCATTCCTACCTGTACCCGGTCGGGCAACACAAAATCTTTATGCTTTTTAAACTTCTTTATTACGCTAAAAATATAATCCCAGCGGCCGGCATTGAGTCCTGCCATATGATTCGATAAGGCATAAATAATTTCATCCATCTGGAAGGCCGCCCCAATGGTTTCGATAAGGACGGTAGCCTTTATGCTGCCCTGAGGAATCCCCAAATAATCCTGCGCCTCTACAAACACTTTATTCCAAAGCTCAGCTTCTTCATATCGCTCCAGTTTAGGCAGGTAAAAATAAGGGCCACTCCCCCGCTTAATTAATTCTTTCGCATTATGGAAGAAGAACAGTCCAAAATCGACCAGGGAAGCAGAAAGGCGCTCCCCGCCACTAAGCAAATGCTTTTCCTCCAGGTGCCAGCCTCTGGGCCTTACCTTCAGGGTAGCTACCTTTTCATTAAGGGCGTACTTTTTACCATTGCCTGCTTCAAAATCTACCTGCCGGCGAATGGCATCATACAAATTTTGCTGCCCTTCCATCATGTTCTGCCAGGTAGGGGAAGTGGCATCCTCGAAATCGGCCATAAATACCCTGGCGCCCGAATTCAGCGCATTAATCACCATTTTCCTGTCCACAGGCCCGGTAATTTCTACCCTGCGGTCCTGCAAATCGGCCGGTATGGGGGCTACCTGGTAGTCACTTTCACGAATCGCACGGGTATCTTCCCTGAAGCTCAGCACCTGCCCCTGGTCGAGCCGCTGCTGTTCTTCTTCTCTTGTCCTGAGAAGCTCTTTTCGTTGGCTATTGAATTTCTGGTGCAGATGAAGCAGGAAGTTGAGCGCCTGCTCGGTTAAAATGTTTGGATAGGCGGCTCCCTTTACTTCAATGGGTTGTGCTGTTTCAGTTACGGTAGGCATAATAAAAAATGGTTTTATGATAATCGATACATCAAAAGTAAAAAAGCGAATTTAATATTACAAGCGAAATTTCGCTATTTTTGTTTTTTACGTTAAAATATTTTTTTTCGCCATATACTGTTTTTCTTCTAAAAAGCTTAAATTTACACCCACAACCACCTTTTATTTGTTTTGACTGAAGAAACTATTCGGCTGATTTTTGGCTTAAAGCTCCGGCAACTACGGCTCGACCAGGGCCTTTCCTTAAGCGAAGTCTCTAAAAAGAGCGGCGTTTCCATAAGCTACCTCAACGAAATTGAGAAGGGAAAGAAGTATCCTAAAGGCACCAAGATTGCCACCCTAGCCGATGCCCTTGGTGTGGAATATGACTACCTGGTATCGCTGCAACTTAGCAAAAACCTGGCTCCCGTTAGCGAGCTTATCAATTCCAACATTTTACAGGAGCTCCCACTAGAAATGTTTGGAATAGAATCGGCCGACCTGATAGAGCTGCTCAGCAACGCCCCGGCCAAGCTGAGTGCTTTTGTAAGTACCCTGGTAGAAATAAGCCGCAACTATGATATGCGCGTTGAACATTTCTACTTTTCGGTGCTTCGTTCCTACCAGGAAATGCATGAGAACTATTTTGCCGAGCTGGAAGAAGCTGCGCTTGAGTTTCGGGCTAAATTCAATATAGGAAACGGCCAGGTGCCGCTGGGAGAAGCGTTAGCAGCAATTCTTGAAGGGCATTATGGCTATACCGTGGACCACCAGCAGCTGGGTGCAAAAGAAAAACTAAGCCACTTGCGCACGGTGTCGCTGCCAGGTAAAAAACCTTCCCTGCTGCTCAACCCTAACCTCGACGAACAACAGCTGGCTTTTGCCTATGGCCGCGAGCTGGCCTACAACTGGCTTGAGATAAAAAACCGCTCTTATACAACCAGCTGGGTAGAGGTTGACAGTTTTGAACAGGTACTGAATAACTTCAAAGCGTCCTACTTTAGCTGTGCCCTGCTTATGCCCCGCGAGGAATTTGTGGCAGACGTAAAGGAGTGGCTCCAGCGCAAGCTCTGGGAACCGCAGAACCTGCTGTCGCTGCTGGAAAAATACCGGGCCACCCCCGAAATGTTTATGCATCGCCTTACCAATATTTTACCCAAATATTTTGGCCTGCATGAGTTGTTTTTTCTTCGCTTTAATCACCCGGTGGGCAGCGGAAACTATTACCTCACCAAAGAAATGCACCTCAGCGGCCTGCACAATCCGCATGCAAATATGCTTAACGAACATTACTGCCGACGCTGGGTATCTCTCACCATTTTCGATGAGCTGCAAAAAGAACCGGATAAAAACAGGGTGATTTGCAGGGCCCAGCGGAGTAAATACATTGGATCGGATAATGAATACCTGCTTATTACCCTTGCAAAGCCACAGTCGCCACAGCCCGGGCGCTACAGCAGCATTTCCCTTGGTTTAATGGTAAACGACGCACTTAAGCGCAAGCTCAAATGCTGGAACGATGACAGCATTCCTGTTCGCTGGGTAAACGAAACCTGCGAGCGCTGCCCGGCCGTGGATTGCCAGGAACGCGCAGCGCCTCCTCGCATTTTACAGGAAGAAAATCAGGTTTCTGAAATGAAATATGCTTTACAGGAGTTAATGCAGGCCAACAGAGGGTAAAAAGCAAAGAACTGAATATAGGAACAAATCCTGAATTCGTACTTCCATAACGAAAAGGCCGCCTTACTCACCTTACAGCACATGCCACAGCAAGGGCAGGGAAAGCCTTCGCGGAAGATGTTTTTAAAGTTCTTTTATTCACCCCCTCCTGAACGAAAAAAGCCCCCTACAGCAGGAGGCTTTTTTCCTTTAGCCCCAGCCAAAATGTTCAGTAAGGGCCATTTACTCTTTTAAATTAATTAATGTTCTTCCACTTTAACTACTATGAATAATTTGCTTAGCAGAGAAGGATTTCAACGCTCATGCGAATCATTTATAATGTTTAAGCGGCCTTCGGGGGCACCTAGCCGCCGCGGTTCTAATTTTTAATTTGGCGAAGCACTAATCTCCTGTAGGTCTTGCGGTTTTCTGATAATCCAGGCTTCCGCTCCATACTCCATACTCCTGCTCCACAAGATAACTGTCCTGGTTGGTGTCGTAATAAGCAAAAACCCCATCACCTAATTCCCGGTCATCTAAAACTCCGTCGGCATTGGCATCCCAATCATTAAAGGAGCCGTACTGCCCTTCTTTATAATCTGGCCCCATAAAACCGTTCATGGCCACATCCCACTCGCTCTCATCCACCTGGCTGTCCTGGTTGGTATCCCATTGTTCGAAGTAACCCGACTCGCCGTAGACATTTCTAAATTCATCTTCGTTCAGGTGCTCATCTTCATCCTCATCCCAGGCGGCCCAATCAGCAGTATCATAACTTCCAAATCCATCTTTTTCTCTTGCATCGCAGGCTGTTAGCAGAAATACCCCCATACAAAAAGGAACTAACAGGTTTTTACATTTTTTTCTCATCATAAGAGCATGTTTAAAAATTTTATTAGGTTACTGGAGTTAAACGGTTAAGAATTACTTGGCAATTATGCCATAAGACCCAAGCTTCAGAACTTTCTATGGTTTTTTCGTGGTCTTTGTCCAGCCTTCTGAAGAAGTTTAAGCTTCCGAATGTTCTTTCGCTCACCCATCTCCACTTTACAGGCACAAAACCATCAGGGCCTGGAGGCTTCGAGGAAATCTCCAAGTCTACTCCTAAAAGATTGTCATTTACCCAGTCCATAAACCTTATTTTGTAAGCATCATCGGCTAAAATTCTTTCCATTCTATGCATGTAACCCTGCAATGGAGCAACCACTTTTTCAGCCATTACTCCATCATGTTGATTGGCTGCATGTACAATAACAGCCCAGACTAAACCAAGTGTGTCTGTAATGATATGTCGCTTCCTGCCATTTATCTTTTTATTGCCATCTATACCCTTTTCTTCCTTTACAAATGGAGCGGCTTTGATTGATTGAGAATCAATGCAAAACATGGCTGGAGTCGGTTCTTTGCCTTTTCTTTCACGTTCCAGCCTGTTCATGGCAAAGTTAAGGTTCTCTAACGTGCCATTATCTTTCCACCTCCTAAAGTAATAGTAAACACTTTCCCATTTGGGAAAACATTCTGGCAGGTTTCTCCATTGACTACCTATACGCAGATACCAAAAAATTCCATCTACAATAGAGCGTAAAGAATATTGGCGCTTGCGTTTTATTGGAAGATAATCTCTCAAAATTTCCCATTGCGGGTCAGTAAGTCTCTTGTATTGAGATTGCATAAGTAAATAAGTTTGGTTTCTTTTTTTCTTACGCAACTGACCCGCTCTTTATTCAACCTACCTCATCCTTTTGAAAATTTAAACATGCTCTAACTTTCGATTTTAAATCCATATTAAATGCTTAAAAAATACCCCAGGTATATAACTCTACAATAAAACGGTATTTTCGCTCCCTTGTTCGCCTGCTGTGATGGTGCTTCATTTTCTCCAGAAGGTTTTCCCGGCCATACCGCCCGGCCTCGTCCCCGCTGCGCCTGATGCCCAATACTTTGCTGAGGGCTTGCTAAGCCGCAATGTTCCGGCCCAAAAATCAGGCATGAATAAAATGCTAAGCAAAGATGGATTTTAATGCTCATGCGAATCATTTAAAATTTTTAATTTGACGAAGCCCTAGGCCAATATAGCGGATACTTAAGTGGTGTAGAATTTCCTTTTAGGCAAGAGTTTTTCCGCTCCAATTGCTGGAAAATAAGCGGCACTGGTTTAAGCCTGCCCTGGAAGAATAGCCTATCTCTGAAAGCTTGGCGCCCTAAAAGAAAATAGTAAGAAGGAATAAATGAAACCTAAGAGATTCAAAAGCAGTGCAAGGCCACCCCATCCTGGCTGTCGCAGTTCATTCCCTAAGATGGATGAAGGCTAACTCCCGGGATGGCTTTTTAGCCGGCTCTTCGGGTGCTTTGTACTTTATTGCCAGGCAAGATCAGGTTTCTGAAAAAATCAAAGCATTTATTTTTCAGATATTCCTGTCGCGGTAATGCTGGCTTCGCATATAATGATCAAGTGAATACAGCCCGGAGCCATACACCAGAAAAACCAGTAAGAGTAAAAGGACAAAAATAGAGAAAAAAAGTTCTGTATTTCCGCTAAAGAAACCCTGAGGTGCATTTACCAGAAAAACAGCACCCAGCAGAATCGGGAGCTGAAATACAATGGCAATACGGGTTTTCAATCCCATAAGTATAAGAAACCCGCCAACCAGGTGAGCAAAAGCGATGTAGTGAGCCAGGCCAAAAGAGGCCCAGGGATAACTACTGCTTTCAATCATTTGAATTAGGGCGCTGGTATCCTGGATAAAATAGACTCCCTTAGAAAGAATGATTACGCCCAAAGCGATTCTAAAACCCGACCAAAGTACAGGATAGTGGGTATCGCCATAAGATTCGAATTTTTGTATGGCATTCATAAGCTTAAAAAATTGCTTATCAATAAGTTACAAAAAACAAACCTTAATTGCCAGCTTTTTTTATTGAAACTGGCAAAGTTCTTCATAGGCCTGGACGCCTGCAGGCTCTTCCAAATCTGCTGAGCGCTTCCAGTATTCGCAGGCCTCTTCCAGCCTGTTTTGCCTGTAAAACGTTTCCCCCAAATAATAATACACTTCGTCGAGGAAAGGATCCATCTCAATCGCTTTATTAAGCAGCTCCTCGGCTTTTTGGTATTGTTCCTGGAAGAGAAAAAGAACGCCTTTGTTGCGGTAAGCCCATGCATTATTGCTGTTCAGCTTCATACTTAAATTAATATCTTCAGCTGCTTTTTCATAATTGCCCAGCTGGGTATAAATAAAGCCCCGGTTATTAAGAAAATAAGGGTTCTTGAAATTCAGCTTCAGGGCGGTATCTACCAGGCTAAGGGCCTCTTCGTAATTCTTCTTTTCAATCATGAGCAAAGCCAGGGCGTTGTAAGCATTAGGTTCTTTGCTATTCAGCTGAATAGATTTTTCCAAATCTTTCTTTGCCCCGGTAAAGTCTCTTTCGTACAGCCTCACCACTCCCCGGTTTACAAAAGCTTCGGCATTTTTTGGGTTTAATTCTATTGCCCTGTTAAAAGCTTTGAGGGCCGAATCGTTTTCGTTTAAATTGGTAAATGCAATGCCTTTAGAGAAGTAAACATACGCCGTATCCAGGTAACCCTTTTCCACTTCCCGCAAATCGGCAAGGGCTTCGTCCCACAGGCCTAATTCAAGATAGGTATTGGAGCGGTTATACAGTGCGTCGGTATAGGAAGGGTTGATATCAAGTGCCGTGTTATAATCCTGCAAGGCCTGGTCGTAGCGGCCTTGTTTATAATAAGCAATCCCTCTGTTATTGTATGCATCGGGATAACCGGCATCTATGGCTATTGCTTCGGTAAAATAACGCACGGCCTGCCCGTAGTTTTTTTCTTCCAGCTGTACATTACCCCTAAAAAGAAGTGCTTCTTTTTTGCTGTCTTTTTCATTGCCACAAGCAAAAAGAAAACTACAAAGGAGAAGGAAGAAGAAGAGATTTTTCATTCGTTGAGGACTGATTTTTTTTGCAAAGATAGTGGTCTGGGAGGATTCTACCTTATTAGAGAGGAGAAAAGGTATCAGCAGCTTCTTCTTTTAACAAATTTTATTTATACTGCCTTAAAAGATAAAAATGGCCCATCCAGAAATAATCTATCTTGAAGGACATCCGCACAAACGCTTCGAGACCAAACCTATTTCCGAAGAAGAAAGCCTGGAGCAGAGCAGGAAGTACTACGAGCACCTTAACCAACGACGCTCTGTGCGAACAATTGCCTCCACTCCTTTTAGCCGAAAAGTGATTGAAAACTGCCTGAAAGCTGCTGCCACAGCGCCTTCCGGCGCCCACAAACAACCCTGGACGTTTTGCGTAGTAAGCAATTCTGAGCTTAAAAGTAAAATCAGGAAAGCCGCAGAGCAGGAGGAGTATAATAGCTACCATGGCCGAATGAGTAAAACCTGGCTGGAAGATCTGGCTCCTCTGGGTACCGATTGGCACAAGCCCTTCCTTGAATCGGCGCCCTACCTGATAATAGTATTTAAACGTGCCTACGAACTTGACAAAGACGGCCAGAAAAGAAATAACTATTATGTAAACGAATCGGTTGGTATTGCCTGTGGCTTTTTAATCAGCGCCATTCACCAGGCCGGGTTGGTTACCCTTACCCATACCCCAAGCCCCATGAACTTTCTGGTAAAACTTTTAGGCCGCCCGGAGAATGAAAGGCCTTACTTAATTCTTCCGGTGGGCTACGCTGCCAAAAATACTTATGTTCCAGATATTTACAGAAAGACATTAGCGGAAGTGAGCGTTTTTTACGAATAACAGCAGCAGCAGCAGCCAAACAATTTCTAAACACGCAGGTTCTACAACCAATAAAGGCTTACAGGACACTACTTTTAGGGAATATTCACCAGGTTCAACAGCCGGCCGTATTGGTTTTGATAAAATGGAAGTTTAAACAGGAACCAAATTTTTTAATATAACGGACTTATTCACTTGACAAAATCTAAAAAGCAAGAACACCCATTTACAGATAAAACTGCACTGGTAACCGGAGGCGCCAGTGGCATTGGCCTGGCCTGTGCACAACGATTTGCAAAAGAAGGTGCAAGGGTAGTTATTGCCGATATAAAAAAGCCCGAAACGAATGCGAAAAACATCTTTTTTAAAGAAACAGATATTACCGCAGCAAGCGCTATAGATGAACTTTACGGCTGGATAAGCCAAAAAAACCTGTTTCCGGATATCATTATCAGCAATGCCGGAAGGGGAATTACGGAAAAGCTGGCAGAAGGCGATCCGGAGAAATGGCAAAGCATTTTTCAGCTGAACGTAATGGGGCACCTCCGCATCATACGCTCCTACCTGCCGCAAATGCTGAACAAAAAGAGTAGCAGCGATGTGCTTTTTATTTCTTCCGTTGCTGCACATAAGCCGCACCCCTGGGGCGGTATTTACAGTGCTTCTAAAGCTGCTTTACAGGCCCTGGCCGAAACACTTCGCCAGGAGGTGCAGCCTAAAATAAGAGTAAGCTCTATTTTACCCGGCGTGGTCGACACGCATTTTTTTGAAAATACGATTGGCGGTAACCAATCCGCCGAAGATATGGGCTGGGGAGCCCTTCAACCAGAACAGATAGCAGATGCTGCCTACTATATTGTAAGCAGGCCTGAGGGGGTAGCTATTAACGAGCTAACCATAAGGCCGGTGGCGCAGCTTTTTTAAGTAAAGAACCTATTTTTTAATTTTTTATGAGCAAACAAGTCTTAATAACCGGCGGAGCCGGTTTTATTGGTTCGCATTTAGCAAACGAGCTACTAAAAAACGGGTACCGTGTACGCATACTCGATAGCCTGCTGGAACAGGTCCATGGCCCCGGTGCCGAACGCCCTTCCTACTTAAACCCCCATGTGGAACTGCTTGTTGGAGATGTCCGCAACCGGAAACAGGTGGAAAATGCCCTGGAAGGAGTAGACCTGGTTTATCATTTTGCCGCACGTGTAGGTGTTGGCCAGAGCATGTATGAAATCCGGGAATATACCGATGTCAATAATGCAGGTACAGCCACCCTCCTGGAAGCCCTTATTGATAAACCGGTAGAAAGACTGGTGGTTGCCTCCAGCATGAGCATTTATGGAGAAGGTTTATATAAAGATTCCGATGGTAAAATAACAGAGGCAAACACCCGCAAACGGGAGCAGCTCACAGAAAGCAGCTGGGAGGTACACGGTAAAAATGGTGAGGTTTTACAGCCTGTTGCTACTCCCGAAAGTAAAACCCCTACCCTGGCATCGGTTTACGCACTTTCTAAATACGACCAGGAAAGAATGTGCCTGATGGTAGGCGAAGCATATAATATTCCTACCGTAGCCATGCGCTTTTTTAACGTGTACGGCCCCGACCAGGCTTTATCCAATCCATATACCGGGGTGCTGGCCATATTTGCCTCCCGCCTGCTGAACAACAAAGCCCCGCTTATTTTCGAAGACGGTAAACAACAGCGCGATTTTGTAAGTGTGTACGACATTGCCCGTGCCTGCCGCCTGGCCATGGAAACCCCGGAAGCTGCGGGCGAGGTATTTAATATTGGCAGCGGAAACAGCTACACCATTCTGGAAATAGCCGAAAAAATGGCCAGTGTAATGAATAAACCGGAGCTAAAGCCAGAAATAACAGGCAAATACCGGGTGGGCGACATCCGCCATTGTTTTGCTGATATAAGCAAAGCAAAAGAAATTTTAGGCTACGAACCCACCTTTACCCTGGAAGAAGGCATGAAAGAGCTGGCCAGCTGGCTGGAAGGGCAAATTGCTGAAGATAAAGTCGCCGATGCCAAGGAAGAACTGGAAGCCAGGGGCCTTACCGTTTAATTTTTTAGGACAAACATTCGTATCATGAACAATAAAACGCAAGCGCCTGCAATGGGCATCGTTCAATGGTTTCATATAGGTGAAAAGGAAAAAGTAAAGCAGACCATCGAAGAACTTCGTGCTTTAGGCGTAAAGCAGCTCCGTACCGGAATTTCCTGGGCCGATTATTACCGTCCCAAAGGAAAAGACTGGTATAACTGGCTTCTGCCTACACTGGCAGCGCATTTTGAGCTGCTTCCCTGCTTTCTCTACACTCCCCCATCCTTGGGCATGGAAGAAAAGACAGCCGCTCCTCCGCAAAATGTAAAAGATTATGCCGACACCCTCGATTTGCTAATTACCGACTATGGGCAGTATTTCGAATACATAGAACTCTGGAACGAGCCCAACAATAAAAGCGAATGGGACTTTACCCTTGATCCGGGCTGGGAAAAATTTGCCGACATGATTATAAAAGCTGCTTACTGGGCCCGGCAGCGCGGAAAGAAAACCGTATTGGGAGGTATGAGCCCGATAGATCCAAGCTGGCTTAGCCTTATGGGCGACCATAAGGTGCTCGAACACATCGATGTGGTGGGCATTCATGGTTTCCCCGATGTTTTTGATGTTGGCTTTGAAGGCTGGCAGGAAAATATAATCCGGGTGCAGGAAGTGTTGGATTACCATAAATCTCCGGCCCGCCTATGGTTAACCGAATGTGGCTTTTCTACCTGGCAGCACAAGGAGCTAAAGCAGGTAGAGGAGTTTCAGAAGCTGCTGAGCCTTCCGGTCGACAGGGTATATTGGTACTCTCTCTTTGATTTACAAGTTGAAAAAGCAACCATAGATGGCTTTCACCTCGATGAACGGGAATATTATTTCGGTATAAAAAAGGCCAGTGGTGCACCAAAGCTACTTCACACCTTATGGAAAGAATTCGGTGTAGCGGAAATCTCCGAAGTATATTCTTTTCTTAAACCCCTGCGAGTAGAGTTTGATGCGGAAGAAAAGCCTGTACTTATTACGGGAGGCGCCGGCTTTATCGGCACCAACATGGCCGACCACCTGCTCTCGCAGAATACACCGGTAATTATTCTGGATAACCTGAGCCGCGCAGGCGTACTTAAAAACCTGCAATGGCTAAAAAACAAGTGGAAAAACCGGGTACAGGTACAAATTGCTGACATTCGCAATCCGCATGAGGTAAAAAAAGTGGTACAAAAAGTATCGCATATTTACCATTTTGCCGCACAGGTTGCTGTAACCACCTCGGTAACGGACCCGGAGGAGGATTTTGAAGTAAACCTGCAGGGAACGCTTAACATCCTCAATGCCCTGAAGGACATGAAGAACCCGCCAAGCCTGCTCTTTACCTCTACCAATAAAGTGTATGGAAACCTGGAGGGGCTGAAGCTACAGGAAAAAGAAACCAACTACGTCCCCAGTAACCCCGCCTACAAAAATGGCATTGACGAAGAGCAACCACTGAGCTTTCACAGTCCTTATGGCTGCTCCAAAGGCGCTGCCGACCAGTATGTTTGCGACTATGCCCGCATCTATAACCTTCCGGCAGTTGTATTCCGGATGAGCTGCATTTACGGTCCCCACCAATGCGGTACCGAAGACCAGGGCTGGGTAGCAAACTTCCTCATTAGGGCACAGCAGGACCAAAACATTAACATTTATGGCAATGGCAAGCAGGTGCGCGACATCCTTTATGTAGAAGACCTGGTACAGGCCATGGAGCTGGCTAGAGAAAACATCGATAAGTTCAGCGGACAAGCCTTTAACATTGGTGGCGGTGCACAAAATGCCGTTAGCCTGCTGGAAGTGCTCGAAATAATTGGGCAGGTACAGGAACAGGCGCCTCCTACCACTTATGGTGACTGGCGGCCAGGCGACCAGTTTTATTATGTTTCCGACACCAGCAAATTCAGCAAGGCAACCGGCTGGGAGCCACAGGTAAGCTACAAAAAAGGAATCAAAAAGCTCCACCAGTGGCTTACTAAAACAAATACTCCGGCCCGGGAAACCTCCAAAGCGGTAAGAGCGGTAAAAGTTTAAGCGTTTTTCAATCAATCAACCTAATGCAAACCACAACTCTAAAAGAAAGTAAAGAAATAAATGCTGCCCATAAGCTTCCGGAAACCATGCAGGCGGCAGTTTTTACAGCACCCGGAAAAATAGAAGCACAGGAAAAACCTTTGCCAAAACCCGGCCCGGAGGAGGTACTGGTAAAGCTCGAAGGCTGTGGTGTATGTGCTTCCAACATCCCCAATTACGAAGGGCGCGATTGGTTCAGCTACCCGCAGGACGCTGGCGCTCCCGGGCACGAAGGCTGGGGCATAGTCGTGGACAAAGGCGACAAAGTTGACAAGCTGGAAATTGGCGACCGCGTGGCGATGCTCTCCTATGCTGCTTATGCAGCATATGATGTAGCCCACCAGAACGCTACCCTTAAGTTAGGCAAAACACTGGAAGGCAAACCCTTCCCGGGAGAACCCTTAGGCTGTGCCATGAATATTTTTAACCGCAGCGATATTCATCCCGGCCAAACAGTAGCCATTATCGGCATTGGCTTTTTAGGTGCGCTGCTCATTCAGCTATGCAAAGAGCGTGGTGCCAAGGTAATTGCGCTGAGTAGAAGAGACTATTCCCTACAGGTAGCAAAAGAATGCGGTGCCGACCATACCATTCCCCTCAACGACCATTGGGAAATTATTGAGAAGGTGAAAGAAATTACAGAAGAAAAGCTGTGCCACCGCGTAATTGAAGCCACCGGCAAGGAGTGGCCACTTAACCTGGCCGGGGAGTTACTCAAAAACCGCGGAAAACTCATTATTGCCGGCTTCCACCAGGATGGGATGCGTTCCGTTAATATTCAGCAGTGGAACTGGAAAGGGCTGGATGTAATCAATGCCCATGAGCGCGAGCAGGAAAAGTATATGGAAGGCATGCGCGAAGCAGCCAAAGCCGTGGCAGAAGGACGCCTCAATCCGGAACCTCTTTACACCCACTCCTTCTCAGTGGAGGACACCCAGCAAGCATTTGAACATATTACCAAACGGCCAGATGGCTTTTTAAAAGCATTAATAAAATTCTCATGAACCAAACGGCTACTATTTCAGAAAAAGAAACCAAACAAAATAAAGAAATAAAAAAAGTGCGCCTCGGCTTTTTAGGGGTGGGCTGGATTGGCCGTAACCGCATGGAAGGCCTTGCCAAAAGCAATGCAGTAGAAGTCAGCGCCATTGCCGACCTTTCTGAAGACAACCTGCAGGCCGCATTAGAAGTAGCGCCCAATGCACAGACTTATTCTTCTTATGAGGCGCTGCTGGAATCGGATGTGGACGGGATTGTTATTGCCACCCCCAGCGCCCTGCATGCTGAGCAAAGTATACAGGCCCTGAATAAAGGCAAGGCAGTTTTTTGCCAGAAACCGCTGGCCCGCGACACAAACGAAACCCGTTCGGTAATTGAAGCCGCACGCAAGAATGACCTCCTGCTGGGAGTAGATCTCTCCTACCGCCACACCTGTTTCAGCAAACTGTACGACATTGTACAAAGTGGCGAGCTTGGCGATATCTATGCCACTGAATTGGTATTCCACAATGCCTGGGGGCCCGACAAAGACTGGTTTTATAATCCGAAGCTTTCCGGCGGCGGCTGCGTTGTAGATCTGGGTATTCACCTCATCGACCTTGCCCTCTGGAGCCTGAACAAACCAAAGGTAAAAGAGGTGCGCAGCACCTTATTTGCCGGCGGCAAACCATTAACCAACCCTAATGAGCAGGTAGAGGATTACGCCACTGCCCTTATGAACCTGCAAATGGCCAACGGCAGCGAAAGCTCGCTCCAGCTCAGCTGTTCCTGGAATCTTCCGGCCGGACAGGAAGCCGACATTCAGCTGAACTTTTACGGGACCAATGGAGGCGTGGCCTTCAGAAATATTGACGGCTCTTTTTACGATTTTAAGGCCCTGCGCTTTAACCGAACCGAAAGCGAGGTACTGTTCGAGGGGCCCGACGACTGGGGCGCCCGCGCAGCAGCCGATTGGGCAGAACGCCTGGCTGCCGGCGAAAAATATGATTCGGAAGCCGAAACTTTAATAGATGTTGCCCAGGTATTAGACCGCATATATGGACGCCAGTAAAGAAAAAAATATCCGCCTGCTCATGACAGCCGACACCATTGGCGGCGTATGGACCTATGCCATAGACCTGATTAAAGGTCTGCAGGCCCAGGGCGTAGAAGTACATTTAGCCACCATGGGAAGAAAGCTCAGCCAGGCACAGCTAAGACAAGTGGCGTCTCTTTCTAACCTTAGCCTGCACGAAAGTGATTTTGACCTTGAGTGGATGGATGCCCCCTGGCAGGAGGTTGATGCTGCCGGCGACTGGCTCCTGGAGCTTGAAGAGGAGTTGCAGCCAGACCTTATTCACCTCAATAACTTTTGCCATGGCGACCAGCCCTGGCGGGCACCGGTGCTTATGGTCGGTCACTCCTGCGTAAACTCCTGGTGGCAGGCCGTAAAAGGCGAGTATGCCCCCCGGAAATACCACGAATATACCGAACGCGTAAAGGGCGGCCTCCAGTCGGCCGATTTGATTGTTGCCCCAAGCAATGCTTTTCTGGCAGACCTTCACCGTTTTTATGGCCCTTTGGAACCATCGATGGCCATTCCAAATGCCAGGGAAGAAAAATCATTCTACCCAACGAAAAAGGAGCCGCTCATATTAAGCATGGGCAGGCTCTGGGATGAGGCCAAAAACATAGCTAGCTGCGAGTATGCGGCAGCACAGACTTCCTGGACGATGGAAGTAGCAGGCGCCTCCACGCACCCCTCCGGAGGTAAAAATGCCAATTATAAAAACCTGGTAGCCCTGGGGGAATTAAGCTCCAAAGCAGTGGCAGAAAAACTTTCAAAAGCAGCCATTTATGCCTTGCCTGCGCGCTACGAACCTTTTGGCCTCAGCGTTTTGGAAGCCGCCTTATCGGGCTGCGCCCTGGTGCTGGGCGATATTGCCAGCCTGCGGGAAAACTGGCAGGGAGCAGCCCTTTTTGCCAATCCTGATAGTCCGGAAGATATATACGACAAAATTGACTTTCTTATTAAAAACCCTCGCCAGCGCGAGCGCATGAGCGGGCTTGCCCTGCAGAAAGCGCGGGAATTTAGCGTAAGCAGGCAGGCAGCACTTTACCTGCAACAGTATAAAAATCTCCTCAAGAAGAGAGCTCCTGCAGAAAAGCCACAAGTTAAAACCAAAACAGCTTCAGCTGTTAAGCTATAAATAGATTACCTATGAAAATAAAACTTTTTTATCATTCCCTCATTTCCTGCTGGAACCACGGCAACGCGCATTTTTTACGGGGGGTAATGGCCGAATTACAAAGCCGGGGCCACCAGGTGGAGGTGTTTGAGCCTTCTGATGGCTGGAGCTATACCAACATGGTAGAACAGCATGGCGGGGAAGCGGTAAGTAACTTCAAGAAGCAATTTCCAAAGCTATCCACCAACTTTTACTTTTCTTCTGAAGTGGACTATGCCGAGCTGGTAAATGATGCCGACCTGGTAATTGTTCATGAATGGAATACCAGCGAACTGGTAAGCAAAATTGGGGAACTCAAACAGCAGTTTGGCTATAAATTACTTTTCCACGATACGCACCACCGTTCCGTTTCTGCCCCTGCCGAAATGGAGCGCTACGACCTGAGCCACTACGATGGGGTGCTGGCTTTTGGCGAAGTAATTAAAGAAATTTATTTAAAGGAAAGATGGACCAGTCGCGCCTGGACCTGGCACGAAGCGGCCGACACAAGAGTATTTTATCCGAAGGCGGCCGAAAAAATGGCCGGCGACCTGGTATGGATTGGCAACTGGGGCGATAATGAGCGGGAAGAGGAGCTTGAGGAATTCCTTATAAATCCGGTGAAAGAACTGGGCCTCAAAGCAACAATTTATGGCGTCCGTTACCCGCAGCGGGCACTGGATAAGCTGGCCGACGCCGGAATTACCTACAAGGGCTGGCTGCCCAATTACAAGGCTCCGGATATTTTTAGCCAGTACCGCTTTACCGTACATGTTCCTCGCCGCCATTACACCAACTCCCTTCCCGGAATCCCTACCATACGCCCTTTTGAGGCCATGGCCTGCGGAATCCCCTTACTCTCCGCTCCCTGGAACGACAGCGAAGGTTTGTTTGAAGAAGGTAGGGACTTCCAGATGGTAAAGAATGGTGAGGAGATGAAAACGGCCATGAAGGAGCTACTGGACAACCCGCACAAAGCCAGGAATTTCGCCACAAACGGCTTAAACACCATTCGGGCCAGGCATACCTGTGCACGGCGAGTAAACGAACTAATGGAAATTATGGAAGAACTGAAAGAAGAACCTGCCATTGTGTAGAGACACAATATTTTGCGTCTGTTCATGGAGACGCAAAATATTGTGTCTCTACAGCAAACATCATCATTTATTAGACAGTACTTTTTTAACCCTGCCAACTATGAAAATAGCTTTTTTTGGCTCCTCGCTGGTATCGGCTTACTGGAACGGAGCCGCCACCTACTACAGAGGAATCATCAGCGCCCTGCACGAACGGGGGCATTCAGTTACTTTTTACGAACCCGATGCTTTTGAGAGGCAGCAAAACCGCGACATCGACGACCCGGATTATGCCACGGTTAAAGTATATGAACCCACCGAAGCGGCTGCAGAGGAAATGCTGCGCGATGCTGCCGGGGCCGACCTGCTGGTAAAGGCAAGCGGCGTAGGCGTACTGGACGATTTTCTGGAAAAAGCAGTACTGGAAACCCGGAAGGAAGGACAGCTCGTGGCATTTTGGGATGTCGATGCCCCCGCCACCCTGCACCGCGTGCAAACCAACGAAAATGACCCATTCCGGCCGCTCATTCCGCAGTACGATTATATTTTCACCTACGGCGGTGGCGATCCGGTCATCAGGCAGTACAAAGCGCTAGGGGCAAAAGAATGTGTTCCCATTTACAATGCACTTGACCCGGATACGCATCACCCTGTGCCGGCAAAGGAGGCATTCCGCTGCGATGCCGCCTTTCTTGGCAACCGCCTGCCCGACCGCGAGCACCGGGTAGAAGAGTTCTTCCTGAAAGCAGCCGCTGCCCTGCCGGAAAGTAAATTTATTTTGGGAGGCAGTGGCTGGGGCGACAAGCCCATGTCAGAAAATGTAAATTACATCGGCCACGTACGCACGCCCGACCACAATGCATTTAACTGCACGCCAAAAGCCGTACTCAATATTTGCCGCGACAGCATGGCCACCAACGGTTTTTCGCCGGCAACGCGTGTTTTCGAAGCTGCCGGAGCAGGCGCCTGTATTATTACCGACTACTGGGAGGGCATCCCCCTCTTTCTGGAACCAGGCAAAGAAATTCTGGTAGCTAAAAGCGGTGAAGAAGTAGCCAATATACTCGAAGAGCTGAGTCCCGAAAGAGCTAAAGCAATTGGTGAAGCTGCCCTGAAGCGTGTACTGAGTGAGCATACTTACAGCCACCGGGCGCTGGAATTTGAACGGGTTTTGCAACAAGCACAAAAGGTAGAAGCATGAACAACCAAACCAAAGCACTGGATATTGTAATTATCGGGCTCACCATTACCTCCTCCTGGGGAAATGGCCATGCCACCACCTACAGGAGCCTGGTAAAAGAACTGAACAAGCGGGGCCACCAGGTAACCTTTCTGGAGCATGACAAGCCCTGGTACTTTTCGCAGCGCGACCTGCCTAACCCTCCTTACTGTAAAACCATTTTGTACGGTTCGGTAAAAGAGCTGCAGGAACAATACGAAAATAGGGTTCGCGACGCCGACATGGTCATTGTTGGTTCTTATGTTCCGGAAGGAATAAGTGTTGGCCAGTGGGTAATAAAAACTGCTCAGGGGATAAAAGCGTATTACGACATCGACACTCCCGTAACGGTTGCCAAACTGGCCGATGACAGCTGCGAGTACCTGAACCGGGAGCTGGTTGCGCAATACGACCTGTTTCTTTCCTTTGCCGGTGGGGCAGTGTTGGATTATCTTGAAAAAGAACTGGGCTCCCCCCTTGCCCGCCCGCTACATTGCTCGGTAGACCCAGAACTATACTTCCCTGAAGAAGAAACAGAACGGGTTTACGACCTTGGCTATATGGGCACCTATTCTGACGACCGGCAACCGCCCCTGGATAAGCTAATGCTCAATGCTGCCCGCCAATGGTCCGAAGGAAAGTTTATTGTGGCCGGTCCGCAGTACCCGGAAAGCATTCAGTGGCCTGCCAATGTAGAAAGAACAGACCATCTGCCACCAGAAAAACACCGCCACTTTTACAATACCCAGCGCTTTACCCAAAATATTACCCGCGCCGACATGATCCGCATGGGCTATTCGCCCAGTGTAAGGCTTTTTGAAGCAGCCGCCTGCGCGACTCCAATCATCAGCGATTACTGGAAAGGCCTGGAAAGTTATTTCAGACTCGATGAGGAAATCCTTATTTCACGCTCTACCGAAGACACCCTTCGCTATATTAAAGAAATGCCGGATGATGAACGGAAAGAAATAGGGCGCCGGGCACAAAAGAAAGTGCTTACTTACCACACCGCCGCTTACAGAGCCATGGAGCTGGAAAAATATGCACTTGAAATGTTAAAACCTGCTTAAACAAGAACTCTTTACTATGAATACCCTTCAAAAGGAAATAGAAGATTTAAAACCCTGGTTCCACAACCTTCACCTGCCCGAGGGTACTCAAACTGCTCCCGACCATTGGCTGGGTAATTTTCCTTCTTTTAAGTGGGAAGAAATTGCCGGCTATATACCGGAAGATTTGAGTGGCTGGCGGGTACTGGATGTTGGCTGCAACGCAGGCTTTTACAGCTTCGAGCTGGCCAAACGCGGTGCAGATGTACTTGGCATTGACGTTGACACCCATTACCTTAACCAGGCCAAATGGGCTGCCGAAAAACTTGGGCTCGACAAAAAAGTACGCTTTAAGCAAATGCAGGTGTATGACCTGGCCCGAGAGAATGAAACTTTCGACCTTATCTGGTTTATGGGCGTATTTTATCACCTTCGCTACCCCATGCTGGCAATGGATATTCTTTCAGAAAAAAACACCGACATGATGGTGTTTCAGACCCTGAGCATGCCGGGCGAAGGGGCTGAAAAAAATACCGAAGACCGGGATATCCACGATCGGGAGGATTTGCTGAAAGAAGGCTGGCCTAAAATGGCTTTTATTGAACATAAATTTTCTGGAGATCCTACCAACTGGTGGCTCCCAAACCATGCCGGAATAGAAGCCATGCTGCGTTCCTGTGGATATAAAATTACCGAACACCCCGGGCACGAAATTTATGTGGCCCGTAAAGATTCGGCCAATAAAAGTACGCTGCATACCTGGAACCGCAGCGAATTCCTCTCTGCCATTCAGGACGACTGGCAGGAAGCCGTTCAGCATAAGATTAAAAAATAATGCCGAATCGCCTGGAGCTAATTCAATGGCATAGATAGCATGGCACAGCTGGCAAAGGCCGTGCCAGATACAGCGTAGAAGAAGCCTGCTTAAAGGTGGTTTGGAATAAGAAAAACCTGCATGAAACCAGGACCGGAATAAAAGGAATAAGGCTCTTTATAATAGTCCCTGGTCCTATTCACCAGCTGGAATCTGGCACGCGTTTAGCGAAGCGTAACGCCTGCCTTTGGTGAGCCAAACCAGCATTAAACCTGGCCTTGTGCTTTTTAACCAAGTAAAATCCAAGTAAAATCATAAAGAACCAGGAATAAAAGAATCTATTCCTTTTATTCCGGCTCTTTTTCTTTTCCTTCCTTATCAATTTTCTTCACCTCATAATCCTCGTCCAGGGCTTTCTTTACTTTATCACTTTCTACTTTAACGTATTCCGAGCTATTTCCCAGTACCCTCCGATAATATTCAGAAGTGCGCACAGCATACTTTTTCGGTCGAATTTTTGTACCAAAGCGCTGGGTATAAACAGCAGTAAATGAAGCCCCTAAAAAAAACACCAGGCTCCCGTAAGATGCCCAAAGTAAAATAAGAATAATTGCACTGGCTGCCCCATAGGCAGAAGCAGGCTCTGCCAGGCGAATGTACTGGCTGATAAGTACCTTCCCCCCGATAAAGAGGAGGGCGGTTACCAGGGAACCAATCCAAACATCTTTCCAGGCAATGTTAGCATCGGGCAACACTTTGTAAATAGTGGCAAAAAGCAGGGTTATAATCAGCACCGAAATCACAAAATTGACAGTATCCACCAGGTAAGTGGAGATGCCTTCAAATAATTCGGGGATATACGCACTTAAGGTACTTACTAAAGTGGAGGCAATAATCCAGATTATTATCAAAGAGCCAATGGCCAGAATAATGGTAAAGGAAAAAAGCCGGTCGATGATGACCTGCAGCCAGGCCTTTTCCGGAATTGCCTTGAGCTCCCAAATATCGTTGAGGCTTATTTTTAAATGGAAAAACAAACCGGTAGCAGCAAAAACCAGCGAAGAAATACCGACCACAGTAGCCGCCAGGTTACGCTCCCCCTGGTTGGAGGCTTTAATAATTTCCTGAACCTGCCTGGCCCCTTCGCTTCCAATAAGCTCCCGCAGTTCGCCGTACACCTCGCCTCTTACTGCTTCCGGACCATAAAACTGCCCGGCCAGGTAAAAGATGATGACAAACAGGCCTGGCAAAGAAAATACGGCATAATAGGCAATTACGGCACTCAGGCGAAAGGGATCATTTTCCATCCACTTATTATAAGTAGATAACAGGATAGACCAAATTGCACTGGCGCCTCGCTTTGCTCTTCTCATCCGCCTATAACTTCACCTCCATTGATATGAATTACCTGGCTCGTCATGTAAGAAGCATCTTCTGAGGCAAGAAAAACATAAGCCGGAGCTACTTCTGCCGGTTGTCCTGCTCGTCCCATGGGTTCCTTTTCACCAAATTTGTCGACCCCACTCTTGGTGGCAGGAATAAGGGGCGTCCAGATAGGCCCGGGAGCAACACCATTTACCCGAATTTTCTTCTCTGCCAGGTTCGATCCCAGGGAGCGGGTAAAGGAAGTAATGGCCCCTTTCGTAGAGGAATAATCAATAAGGTGACGGCTCCCTCTGTAGGCAGTTATGCTCGTCGTGTTAATAATGCAGTCGCCTTCGTGCATGTGCTTAAGTGCCGGTTGCGTTAAATAGAACATCGAGAAAATGTTGGAGCGGAAGGTTCGCTCCATGGTATCTAAATCCAGATCTGCAAAATTTTCTACTTCATGTTGCTCCGAGGCATTGTTTACCAGAATGTTCAGCTTTCCAAAGTCTTTCACTGTTTCTTCCACGACTTTAAAGCAAAAATCCCGGTTTCCTAAATCTCCTTCAAATAACAGGCACTTGCGTCCTTCTTTTTCCACCAGGCTGCGGGTTTTCTGTGCATCGGAACTTTCGCTTCGGTAGGCAATTGCTACATCGCAGCCTTCGCGGGCAAAATGTACAGCAACTGCCCGGCCAATCCCTGAGTCGCCTCCGGTAATAATGGCTACCTTTCCTGCAAGTTTTCCTGAGCCTTTATAATTTTCGCGGATTATTAGCGGCTCCGGATCCATTTTACTTTCATAGCCGGGATACTGCTGTTCCTGCTTATCTATTTCTTTCGATAATTTTTCTTCTTTTGATGCCATATTGATTAAGGTTTAGATTAAAAAAGGCGCCTAATCTTTTTCCACTTCACTTTCGAGCTTTAACACCTCGCTGCCATCTTCCTGTTTAATCAGGAGTGCCTTGTTTCCTTTTTCCCCTTTGCGGGTAACAGTGGTTCCTTTAATTTTTTTTTCTATTTCTTCCTGATAGGTTTCCACTACCTTTCCGGTGGCGGTTCCCTCTCCCCATTTCCATTTTACGGTACTTCCTTTACGAATCATAATTCTACTTATATCGGGCACTGTATTAAAATAACTTCCATTATACCCATATGTTTATGAGGAATGTTTTGGCCGCTGCCGGTAAATTGACAGCAAATGGTTAAAAACCAAGGCTCATGAGCCATGAGCCTTGGTTTTTAAAAGAGTAACAAGCCGTATTCTGCTGGTAAATGCCCTGTAAGTGGTAAGTACTTACAGACCAGAGGATGGGAGGGTTAGAAAAGAATATGCAAAAGCCATTGGCAGCGTTCCAGGTTGCTTTACCTTGCCGGCCTGTAAAAAATGTTGAATCGCTTCTATTGTACCTCCAGAACCTGCAACAGGAAGATATACTTATATTAACAGCCTATATTATCACCGGATAATGCAAACATAAAACAAGGATAATCGTATAATTAAGTCGGCTCTTGTCCTAAAGCCGTATATTTTTTTAACTAAATACTTCGATTATGTCTTATAATATCTACACAAACCTTTTTTATGGACAAACTATAAGCAGAACACCTATGAGCGAATCAAGAAAAACAACAGACAGAAGCGCTATAAAGAGATGGGCCGAAGCCCGTAATGGAGTACCTACCTTTGTAAAAGGCACTGAAAGCGACGATAGCGGACTTTTGCGGATTCACTTCCCGCAGGCAAGTAACAATGATGAAGATTTTGACAGGGTTGACTGGAACGAGTTTTTCGATACTTTTGAAGAAAAAAATCTGGCCTTTTTGTACCAGGAGGAAAAAGAAAATGGCCAGAAGAGTACTTTTCACAAATTCGTAAGCCGCTAAAAACCAATGACAACGCCTTGTAAAAAGCCCACAGCTTTCCTCCTGTATGGGGCTGTGGGCTTTTTTAATTCAATTTCTTCCTGGAACAGGCTTTGTGAGCCTACCGCTTTTTTCCGAATGGGACCGAAAATCCCAGCCAGGGAAGGGCAATAAAAAAATTCTCTCCCGTGGCTACAGGAAGAAACAGGCCAAAATCCAGTCCTACTCTTTTTAACATCAGGCGTCCGCCCGCAGAAAACAGGGATATGGTTTCATCTTCAACCGATATAAAGTAATTTTCGGTTAAGAAATAGCTGTTTTTACCTAAACGCCAGGTTCCGCTAAAGTTAAACAGCGGGGTGTTTGCCCAGGAACCTGCAGCATAGCCATACCCCAGGCCTATGGTTACATTTCTATCGCGGGAACCAAGGGTGGACACTCCGTAAATAATTCCAAAACCCGCATCCTTTTCGCCTATAACTGTTCCCATTAGCGCACCACCACCAAGGTTAAACTTATCTGCTATTACCGGTACAGAAATTTTTGGGGTAATCCATACCGGGCTCGAGGTGCCATTAAAAAGAAAGAGCGGCATTAAACCCAGGCCCATAGAAATGTTATCGGTTATGCCTATGCTGGCCTGGTTAAACAAAACCCACAAATTCTGGTAGTATCCTTCTCCTGCCCGAAGGCCATAGCCATTTGGCGCCCAAAAGTAACGGGTCGCCTGCAGATTCTCCGGCAACCCCTGTCCACCGGTTTTGCCATCCTCCTGTATAAGCTCCAGCAGGCGAATATCCTTTCGCTGAATGCGTAGCTCTCCAAACTTTTCGGTTCTGAGCAGGATATATTCCTCATCCTGAAACAAAATTTGCCCGACAAACTCATTGCCATCATAGGTAATTACCTTGTAAACCTGTTCTGTTTCCTGCTGCTCCTGAGCCAAAGCCAAATTCGAACCTGCTGTTATGCAGATGAAAAGGCAAAAAACTAGCGCAATAGCTTTCATACGTTTGGACATTCCCTAAGGCAATGCATTGGTAAATATATATAAATTAATAAATTATTTATATATACTCATCTTCTTTAATTAAAAAGAAGCAGGGGCAGCTGTTCCTCCATTCCATTAAAAGAAAATTGTTATGCCAGCTTATTGCTCTTCCAGTTTAGGCTGTGTCTGATAAATGCAAGCAATCCCCTATATAAAGGAGGGTTTAATGGCTCATGCGAACCCTTTCTAATTACTAATCGGTCCGCCGGGGGTGCCTAGCCGCCGCAGTTCTAATCTTTAATTTGGCGAAGCACTAATTGTCTGCGGCAAACCACTCGGCATAGGAGTTTTCCGTTTCGGCGAGCAGCAGCCTGCAGAGGGTTATATTTGCTGGAAGTGCAGTCTGCAGCCGTTGTTTTATATCCAGCAACATGTTTTCGCAGCTAGGTTGGTATGGCAGGAGCAGCAGTTTTTCCTGGTTTTCCTGCAAGGCATTCACTAAAGGCAAGGGGCTTTCCTTGTGCAGGAGCAGCGCATGGTCCCAGTCTTTCACCACAGCCTCCTGAACCAGCTTTTTCAGGTCGCCAAAGTCCATGACCATTCCGTTCTTCGGGTGCCCCTCCTCCTGCAAGACCGGCCCCAGCAGGCTTACCTCCAATTTATAAGAATGCCCGTGAATGTGCCTGCAGGCACCCTCGTAGTTCAGCAAAGCATGGGCAGCTTCAAAGCTGAATTTTCTGCTTATTCGTATGTATTCCATTATTCCATTTTAGGCTCTCGGCTGTCTTTTCACGCTTCTCCTCCGTGCACGCTCTGCCTGCAGCAACTGCAGCTCACGTCCCATTTGTCCGGCAATAGCCGTGTTTTCTTCGGCCCTTCTGATAAGATAAGGCAGTGCTTTTTCCACCGCTCCATAAGGCAAATATTTTGAAACATTAAAACCGGCCTTTCCAAGAGCATAGCTAAGGTTGTCGCTCATCCCATACAACTGGGAAAAATACAGAAAATCGGCCTGTTGCTGTATGCCCCTGTGTAAAATTTCCTTCACCAGCAGCTCTGTACTGGCCTGGTTATGGGTGGCAATACAAAGTTGCACTTTGGGCAAATGGGCCAGGCAAAGCAGAATGGCTTCGTTATAAGCGTAGTCGGTTTCTTCTTTGGTCTCAAAAACCGGCGAAGGCAAGCCTTCTTCGAAAGCCCGTTTGCTCTCCTTTTCCCAGTAAGCGCCTCTTACCAGCTTAATTCCCAAGTGGAAAGATTCGGCACTTGTACGGGCAATTAATTCCTGCAAATAGCTCAGGCGGTCGGTACGATACATTTGCAACGTATTAAATACAATTGCTTTTTCTTTATTAAACAGGCTCATCATTTGTTCGGCAAGGGCATCCATTGGCTCCTGGAGCCAGCTTTCCTCTGCATCCAGGTAAACCAAAATCCCGGCCGAAGCAGCTTCCCTGCAAATTGCTTCCAGCCGCAGGCCAGTCCGCTGAAAGGCTTCCTTTTCTTCCTGTTCCAGCTCCTGGCGCTGTGCCATCTTTTCATAAATGGCCGGGTACCCAAGCCCGCTAAGCTTAACACTGATGGCGCCAATCCCTTTCTCCTCTTTTCCTATCCCTATATTCTGAAGAATCTGGTTCTTTACGTTCTCAAAGCCTGCTTCACTTTCTTCTCCTTCTGCAGCATAGTCCAGAACGGTGTGGACATTAGATTCTTCCATTTTCTTAATCACCTTCAAAGCTTCCTGAACAGATTCGCCACCACAAAACAGCTTAAAAATCGTGTTCCTGACCATAAATTTTAGTGGCAGAGAACTTTTTACAGCCCAACGGGCAAGACAGGTGCCCATTCTCATAAGCCCAGGGTGTGCAACGAGGCGAAACAGCCAGTATCCCAGCCGAAGCTCATGGTCGGACTTGTGGGCAAAAGCCAGGTTTATGGCTCTAAAATCAGGAGCGGCAGGCATACCAGCCTCTTTGTCTGGTGTGGAAGGCTCTGCAGAATAAACTAAATCAGACTCCATCGTTCGATATATAAGTAGTGATGAAAAAGGGCAGGATGAGCTGGTTAATGAAAGTTAAGTTTTCCTGGCTATCCAACTGAAGGCAAATTAGAAAGACCTCCGGTTTCTGCTTATGACCTGCCTCATAGGAATAACAGATTTTTATCATTTTTCGGCAGCCCCTTTATAAAAGAAGAAGGAGTAAGAGTAGCATCTATTTTGCCTGATATAGCCTGGAGGCTGACGCGGGTACGGCGATAAATCAGTTTTATTTTATGATTATCAATGCCCTAGAAGGAAATTCAATTGCATAGGAGGGTATGTTTTGAAAACGCGCCAGGTACAGGCTCCAGATAGCCTGCTATTGAAGGTGGATTGAATAATTTGGTTCAGCTTTATTAAAAATGTCTCCCTGCTGTCTCAGAGGAATATTGGTTCCCCGGAAATAGTGCTTTACGGAAAGAAGCAGCAGGCTTTGATGAGCGGAGGACTATTATTGGATCTTATTGCTGAAGGGCCAAAACCAGGTGAAAAAACCCGATGAAAATTACAATTAATCCAATGCTTAGCCTTGTCTCCCCCTGCAATGGTAATCGGTAATAAATGAGGCTTAATAAAAGAACTAAGGGAATAAGAAAACCAAAAGTAGCATAGAAACCATAGGCGGGCTGCAACACCAGGGGCCCTTTCTTTTCGGCTACTTCCGCTCTCTGTACAATTTGAAGAACAGGACTGGTATACACCACTGCATTGGCCGGATAAGCAGGCCCTTCTCCTTTTCGTACCCGGAGCTGAAAGCTTTTAAAGTAAACATCGTCGTAGCTGTACCTTCTGCCGCCCCCACCTCTTACGCCCGCAGCCTCATAGGCCTTTCGTACTTCTATTACTTCTTCCTGGTGGGCTGTTGGAGGCAATGCATAATCCAGGGCCAGCATACTTCCTGCAAACAAACAGCACCCTACAATATAGTTCATTACCCGGTAAACCTGTTTCAGCACCAGCAGCCGTTGGAGGGCTTTTTCTTCCTGCTGCTTTTTCCAGCGGGCCCTTTGCTCATTTCTCCACTGCGCCTGCCGGGCTGCTTCTTCATTTTGAAGCAAGAAAGCACTGGTATCTTTTTCAGTAAGCAAACAATCAAACGCCTGCTTCAGCTGCACAAACTGCTCTTTTGCGCCGGGTGCAGGGTTAACATCCGGGTGCAGCTTTTTTACCAGCTTCCGGTAAGCGGCTTTTATTTCCTTTTCAGTTGCAGCAGGTTGTACACCTAAAATATAATAAGCCTGGGCACTATTCATCTCCTCAATTTAAGTCTTAAAGGAGGGCCTTGCACCGGCACCACCTCCTATATGAGAATAAATGCAAAAGAGTCCCGAATATAAAAACATGGGACTCTTTGCTAACTTAAACTAAGCTTACGATTAGCCGTAAATTTCGTTCAAAAGACCAGCTAAACGAATGCCTGCCTGAAGTAAACGCTGCTCTACCGTATCGTAATGCTCGTACATATAGCGATAGCCTAAACGCCCATTCTCCGGAAGGTCATAGGCCTCCGGCAGGTAGCTGTTCGACTCATAGGCCCAGTCGCGAATAGAACTTGACTGCCACTGCTTAATCTGGCTTTTTTCGGGTTCTCCTAAAAAGCGGGCAATTTCTGTAAAGCTCAGGTCTTTGCTTTCTATCATTTCGCTGTCCCAAACCCTGTGGAGGTTAGAACGATCGCCAAACCACTCTACCTTAACCGCATTCCCACCGGCATCTTCGCCCGTTCCAACGTGCATTGGCTGGTGCAAATCGCCCACCAGGTGGATGAGAAATTTCAGGTATTCCTGTTCCTGCTCTTTAGATAAATTGCCGGCCTTCAGCGCCCCTACCAGCTCTTCAATTTTCATGATAAGGTCACCATTCGGGTTTTTGTCGGTATCCTCATATTTTTTCCCGGCAGGAATCGTTACCCAATGCCAGTCATGGGTATGGTCATAAGCATCATCTGACTTTATATCATCCATCCAGGCAGATACCTCTGCAAGGGTATTCTCTTCCAGAACCTTCATTATTTTCTTTCTGGCTTTTTTGCTCAGGTGCTGTTCAGCAACCAGGCCTACTACGCGGTGGCCATTCTGCCCCCATGCATAAACCTGCTTCGTTTGGCCGAACAACAGCAGAACCAGCAAACAAATGCTTAATACTTTTTTCATCAGGTGTTTTTTATTTTTTAATTGCCTGCAAAAATAAGGCCTTTAATTTAAGTTTAATGAGTCCTTATAATAAATTCTGTTCCTTTTTCACATTAATTTCTTCAACTATAATTCTTTTTTTTTGCGCCAGGGAAAAGATGCTGGTTGACCAGATTAATCTTTCTAAGGACGAAAGGGCCTGAATTTCATCAGGAGGACAGACCATTTATAGCTGGCTATTTTTCAAATTGGATGCACCTGCCTCGTCAGAAAAATATTGCGCCTATTTGTAGAAGTAACAGGCAGAGAGAAGGTGAGCCTACTCTCTGCCTGAAAAATGGAATTATTGCAGCACCTTATATCCTACCTGCGGGGCCAGGTTGTCAAGCGTTTTTAGCAGCTCATTGGTCGGGTCGATGCGGTACTTGCGGCTCAGCAACTCCACCTGCAGGTTATCCTCTTCATCAAACACGTTGAGCTTAAAATCGCAGTTTCCGGGATAGCTTATCCCCAGCTGCTCGATTTGCTCTACCAGCGGAATGCTTACATCGCGGGCATGCACGTTAATTGCCAGGCCTTTGGCCATTTTGCTGCGGATGTCTGAAAGCAGCTGGATATTTTGAATTTTAAATTCCAGCTCTCCCTCCCGCCATTTCTTTGCCACTACCGCTCCCTGGATAAAGAGAAACCAGTCCTTCATAAAGTACTGCTTAAAGCGCGTATAATCTTCAGAAAAGAGGAAGAAGGTATAAGTACCCTCGTAGTCTTCCATGGTAAGCGTACCAAAAGGATTCCCGTTCTTGGTGGTCCGGTGGGCAAAATCCGATACCGAACCGCCCAAACAAATATGCTGTCGCCCCTGCAGGGCTGTTATATCATTCAGCTCTGCCAGATTGCTGTTGCAAAAGCTCTTTCAGCTCCAGCTTAAACTGGTCGAGCGGGTGGCCACTGATAAAGAAACCAACCACTTCTTTTTCTATCCGCAGCTTTTCTATTTCGCCGTACGGCTCCACATTTGGGGCTTTGGGCATGGGAATAGATACGCCGCTGCTGCCGCCAAAAAGAGAGGCCTGCGCACTGTCTTCCTCGGCCTGTACCCGCTGGGCCCACTTAATAGCGGTTTCAATTAAGGTACCGCCTTCGCCTTCGTCAGCTACGAGGTACTGCTTGCGGTGGAAATTCTCGAAACAGTCGAAACCGCCGCCCATGGCCAGGCATTCGAAGGTTTTCTTATTTACCGCCCGCAGGTTTACACGCTTGGCAAATTCGAAGATATCTTTATAAGGTCCTTTCTTCTTCCGCTCTTCGATAATGGCTTCCTACGGCAGCTTCGCCGGCTCCTTTTATAGCGCCCAGACCAAAGCGGATTTCCCCGGCCTCGTTCACCTCAAAGTTTACGCCCGATTCGTTCACATCCGGCCCCAGCACTTTAATGCCCTGCGCCTCGACACTCCTCCATAAAGAAGGTTACCTTCTCAATGTTGCTCTGGTTGTGCGTAAGCACCGCAGCCATATATTCGGCCGGATAATGGGCCTTCAGGTAAGCCGTATGGTAAGCCACCACCGAATAGCAGGTGGAGTGCGATTTGTTAAAGGCATAGGCCGCAAAGGCTTCCCAGTCTTTCCACACCTTTTCCAGCTTCACCGGATCGTGGCCACGCTCCTTACCGCCTTCGATAAACTTGGGCTTCAGCTTTTCCAGCAGGGCAAATATCTTCTTACCCATGGCCTTCCGCAGCACGTCGGCATCACCTTTGGAGAAGCCTGCCAGCGACTGCGACAGGAGCATTACCTGTTCCTGGTAAACGGTAATACCATAGGTTTCGCCCAGGTACTCCTCCATGGCCGGAATGTCGTAGGTTATGGGCTCGCGGCCGTGCTTACGGGCAATAAAGTTGGGGATGTACTCCAGCGGGCCCGGGCGGTACAGGGCGTTCATGGCAATAAGGTCCTCGAACTTATCGGGCTTCAGGTCGCGCAGGTGCTTTTGCATACCCGGCGACTCAAACTGGAACGTACCGTTGGTTTCGCCCCGCTGGTAAAGCTCATAGGTCTTCTCGTCGTCGAGCGGAATGGTATCCGGATCGATCTCCACCCCATGCCGCTCCTTAATGTACTTAATGGCTGTTTTAATGATGGTCAGGGTTTTCAGGCCCAAAAAGTCCATCTTCAGCATGCCGGCATTTTCCACCACCGAGTTATCGAACTGGGTGTTGAGCAGCTCCGCATCTTTGGAAGTAGCTACCGGAATATACTTGGTAATATCGTCGGGGGTAATGATTACCCCGCAGGCGTGGAGGCCGGTGTTCCGGACGAGCCTTCCAGCATCTTCGGCCTGCCGCAGCACCTCGGCTCTTAAGCCCTGGCCATCGCGAATGGCCTGCAGCTCCGGCACCTCCTTAAAGGCTTTGTGCCAGCGTAGTTCCCGGCTTTTCGGGCACCATCTTGGCCAGCTCATTGGCCTCGCTCAGCGGCAGTTCCATTACCCGCGCACAGTCGCGGATAGCCGATTTGGCCGCCATGGTACCATAGGTAATGATGTGCGACACCTGGTTGTAGCCATATTTCTTTACCACCCAGTCAATTACCCTGCCCCGGCCTTCGTCGTCAAAGTCAATATCAATATCGGGCAGGGACACACGGTCGGGGTTCAGGAATCTCTCGAACAGCAGGTCGTATGCAATAGGGTCCACATTGGTAATACCGATACAGTAGGCCACGGCCGAACCGGCCGCCGAACCACGGCCCGGCCCCACGGATACGCCCATTTTGCGGGCTTCGTTGGTAAAGTCCTGCACAATAAGGAAGTAGCCGGGGTAGCCGGTATTGGCAATGGTTTCCAGCTCAAAGTCGAGGCGCTCCTGAATTTCCGGCGTTATTTCGCCATAGCGCTTTTTAGCTCCTTCGTAGGTGAGGTGGCGCAGGTAGTTATTTTCTCCCCGCTTGCCGCCATCCTCTTCATCTTCAGGGTCTTTAAATTCTTCCGGAATATCAAATTTGGGAAGCAGTACATCGCGCTGCAGCTTATAAGACTCTATCTTATCGACAATCTCCTGGGTGGTTTCAATGGCTTCGGGCAGGTCGGCAAAGAGGGCCTTCATTTCATCCTGCGACTTGAAGTAAAATTCCTGGTTGGGGAAGCCCCAGCGGAAACCACGGCCGCGCCCGATTGGCGTAGACTGCAATTCGCCTTCCTTTACACATAGCAAAATATCGTGCGCGTTGGCATCGTTTTTATCCAGGTAATAAGCATTGTTGGCGGCAAAGTATTTTACGCCATATTTTTTAGCAGAAGCCTAGCAGCACCTCATTTACCCGGTTCTCTTCTTCCAGGCCATGGCGCTGGAGCTGCACATAAAAATCGTCGCCAAACTGCTCGTGCCACCACTGGAAAGCTTCTTCGGCCTGCGTTTCACCCACGTTCAGGATCAGGTTTGGAATTTCTCCTTCCAGTCCGCCGGTGGTGGCAATCAGGTTGCCTTTGTATTCTTCAATAAGCTCTTTATCGATCCGCGGATAGATGCCATAGTTGCCCTCGATATAGGCAAGGGAGCTAAGCTTGGCCAGGTTGTGGTAACCGTCTTTATTTTTGGCCAGCAGTACCTGGTGGAAACGCTTATCGGGACTATCTTTGGTAAATTTTAGCTTCTGTGCGCTCTTCGGCCACGAAAAACTCCACCCCGACGATAGGCTTCATTTCCTCCTTCAGGGCTTCGCCTTTACAAAATGGTAGGTGGCAAACATATTGCCCAGGTCGGTAAGCGCCACGGCAGACATGCCCAGCTCCTTTGCTTTGCTAACCAGGCTTTTTAATGTCGGGCGTAGCCTGCAGCACCGAAAAATGCGAGTGCACATGCAGATGCGAAAAGGGACTGTCAATTTTCTTGGCAGCGGCTTTATCCACTACCAGCCCATCGCCGCTTTTCTTTTTCTTTTTGGCAAAATTAGCTGCATCCAGCTCCGGGGCTTCGTACACAATTTCCGCAACAGGTGTTTCGTCCAGCGGGCTTAATCACCCCTTCCTTTATCAGGCCAAAGAAACAGCGGGTGGTGGCATGCACGTCATAGGCGGCATCGTGGGCATCGTCAAAAGCTTCGCCAAACAGCTTTACGTGCAGCTCGGTAAGCGTTGGCCATTTAAACTTTCCGCCACGGCCGGGAATGGCCACAAAATCGGTTGCTTCATCTTTGGTATCGATGGCCTTTAGCTCCAGCAGCTTACTTTCCTGCTTCGCCCGAATGTATTCGGCCCCTACGATATTCAGGTCGAAGCTCACATTGTGGCCGACAACGGCCTCGGTCTTCTCCAGGTCGGCATGCAAATTCCTGCAGTACAAAGCTTAAGATCATAGCCTTGTTCCAATGCCATTTGGGTAGAAATACCGTGTATTTTCTCCGAATTAAAAGGAATGGTAAACCCTTCGGGCTTTACAATATAGTTTTTGGCCGATAGCAGCTTACCCTTAGTATCATGCAGCTGCCAGGCCAGCTGCACCAGGCGGGGCCAGTTGTCGAGGTCGGTAACCGGGGCATTATAATTTTGAGGTAAACCGGTGGTTTCGGTATCGAATATTAAATACATGTAGTAATTTGAAAATCTGGAAATTTGAAAATGTGCAAATACGCCTTATTTACAAATCTTCGTCCTGTTGCAATTCCAATCTTTTTTAGTAAATCCTTCAAAGAAAAAATCAGTAAAACAGCCTTCCTGTAAGCAGGAGAATTATGGCCCTCTCCACCAAAATCTCTTTTAGAAGCGGAAGATAAATATACTAGCTTTTCATGGGAATAGCAGCAGATCTTCATCAAAGCTTTCAACAAAATAAATTCCCTAATCCTCTCTTCCTTTCTCCTGATTTTTTAGGCAAATAACCAACTTGTTTTATTCTTTGGTCAGTTGTTTCGTTCAGGAACCATTCATCCACTAATTTCACCTAAAAGGTAAATTCTGAAAATTTATGTAATATTTTAATTATCTTATTGAATGTTTTAAATAAAAGTAAACCACTGAATTTTTATGAAAAAGTATTTTTTTACGCCTCTGCTTCTGCTCTTTGGCCTGGGTTTGCAGGTCTCGATGGCGCAGCAAAAAGAACTGGCTTTCTCGCTGGAGGAGCTGGAAATTCCGCACGAAAAATTTGTGCTGGACAATGGCCTTACCCTCATCGTACATGAAGACCACAAATCGCCTATTGCAGCGGTAAACGTTTGGTACCATGTAGGTTCTAAAAATGAAAAACACGGCAAAACCGGCTTTGCTCACCTGTTTGAGCACCTGATGTTTAACGGCAGCGAAAACTTTAACACCGATTATTTTGAAGCAATGGAGCGCATTGGGGCGACCGACCTCAACGGCACGACCAATACCGACCGCACCAATTATTTCCAGAACGTACCGGTGACGGCCCTGGATGTAGCCCTTTGGATGGAATCGGACAGGATGGGTCATTTTGAAGGCGCCATTTCGCAGGAGCGGCTCGATGAACAAAGAGGTGTTGTGCAAAACGAAAAGCGCCAGGGCGAAAATCAGCCTTACGGCCGGAGCTGGACCGCCCTGATGGAGGAAAGTTTCCCTTTCGGGCACCCGTACAGCCATTCGGTTATCGGCTCACTTGAAGATTTGGATGCGGCTTCTCTGGAAGATGTGAAAGAGTGGTTTAAAAACTATTATGGCGCCGCCAACGCAGTTGTGGTGGTTGCAGGCGATGTAAATGCCGAAGAGGTATACAACAAAGCAGTAAAATATTTTGGCGATATTCCTGCAGGCCCGCCCCTAACCCGTCCGGAAGTTAATATTGCCAAAAGAACCGGCGAAAAAAGAATTGAAATGCAGGACCAGGTTCCGCAGGCACGTATTTATATGAACTGGAATGTGCCTGAGTGGGGAAACCCCGAAGCATTCCTGCTTGACTTTGCGGCTAGTGCCCTGGCAGATGGCAAAAACTCCCGCCTGTATAAGCGCCTGGTGTACGACGAGCAAATTGCCTCTGACATTGGCGCCTGGAATTCTGAAATGGAAATTGCCGGCATGTTTACCATTTATGCCGATATTAAGCCCGGCGTAGATCCCAAAGAAGTAGAAAGGGCCATTAATGAAGAGCTTGCCCGCCTGTTAATGGAAGGGCCTACCGAAAAGGAAATGCTCAGCACTAAAACACAGTATTTCTCTAACTTTATTAAAGGCATGGAGCGCATTGGCGGCTTTGGCGGCAAATCCGATATTCTGGCCAGCAACCAGGTATTTGGCAACGACCCTGCTTTTTACAGAACCCGCAACCAGGGAATGAAAGACGCTACGGCCGCTGCGGTAAAAGAAACTGCCAACAAATGGTTGTCCGACGGTAAACTGGTACTGGAAATTACCCCTGTACAGCCATTTAAAACCACTCCATCGGTAGTAGACCGGAGCAAGGGCCTTCCGGAAGTAGCTGCTGCCGGCGCAGTTAAATTTCCCGAGCTGCAGCGCTTCTCCCTCTCCAACGGACTAAAAGTGGTACTTGCCCAACGCGAGTCTGTTCCGCTGGTACGTTTTAACCTGATGGTCGATGCCGGCTACGCTGCCGACCAGTTTGCTGCACCAGGCACCGCAGCCCTGGCCCTGAACATGATGGACGAAGGCACCAAGACCCGCAACTCCCTCCAGATTAACGATGAGCTGAATATGCTGGGCGCCGACCTCAATGCGTATTCGGATTTGGATTATTCTTATGTAAAAATGACTGCCCTGAAGCCTATGCTCGAACAAAGCATTGACCTTTATACCGATGTTTTACTGAACCCTTCTTTTAATGAGGAGGATTTCGAGCGCCTCCGCAAAGAACAGCTCATGCAAATCCAACAGGAAAAAGCCAGCCCATTCTCCATGGCCCTGCGGGTTTTCCCTAAATTTATGTACGGAGAAGGCCATGCCTACAGCAACCCGCTTTCCGGTTCCGGCTATGAAAGCACCGTGGCTAACCTTAAACGTGACGACCTGCTGAAATTTTACAGCACCTGGTTTAAACCAAACAATGCTACCCTTGTGGTAACCGGCGACATAAGCCAGCAGGAGCTAAAGAAACTGCTCGAAAAAAGGCTGAACAAATGGACGCCTGCAGAGGTACCGGTTAAAAACCTTGCTACCGTAAAACCAGGTGAAAATAAAATCTACCTCATGGATAAGCCTGGGGCAATCCAGTCTGTAATTATTGCAGGCCACGTGGCCAGCCCGCCAAATGCAGAGGAAGAGGTGGCTATTGAAATGATGAACAACATTTTAGGCGGCCAGTTTACTTCCCGTGTAAACATGAACCTGCGCGAAGCCAAAGGCTGGTCGTATGGCGCCCGCACCCTTTTATTCGGCGCCAAAGGGCAGCGGCCCTTTATTGTCTATGCCCCTGTACAGTCAGACAAAACCCAGGAGTCGATGCAGGAAATGATTAAGGAAGTAAGCGAATACATCGGCGCACGCCCTGCTACTGAGGAAGAGTTTACGAAGGTACAGAATAACAGTGTGCTCAAGCTGCCAGGCCGCTGGGAAACCCTCTCAGCTGTTGAAGGCGCTGCCTCTGAAATTGTAAAATACAATTACCCCGACAACTACTACCAGACCTATTCTGACAAGGTTAAAGGCCTGGAACTGGCCAAGGTACAGGATGCTGCCAGAAAGCTTATTAAGCCGGAAGACATCAGCTGGGTGGTGGTAGGGGACCGCGCGCAGGTAGAAGAAAAATTAAGAAGCCTTGGTTTTGGTGAGCTGGTAATAATTAACAGCAATGGAGAAGTAGAAGGCGAAGAACCGCTTAGCGGAGAAATAAAGCCGAAGAAATAAACAGATAAAAACGTACGATGACTGTAGAGACGCAACCTTTTGCGTCTCTACTTTTATTACAGCGGCACGTACACTACCTTTTTGGTTTCAAAAAAGGGGTCATCGAAATATTTATCCAGCTCGTACAGTGCATAATTAAGCTTAGACTCCACCATCTCTTCCTGTAAATCTCCCCCTTTCAGGTATAGAATGCCATTGTAAAGCGGATGTTTGGAGTCAGCTGCTATCTTATCTTTTACCCATTCGTAAAAAGGAGCCATACGGGTTACTGCCCGGCTCACCACAAAATCGAAGCGGCCTTTCACTTTCTCTGCCCGCATGGCATGCGCCTCTACATTATCCAGGCCCAACGCTTCAGCAACATTGTTTACCACCGTTATTTTTTTGCCAATAGAGTCAACCAGGGTAAAGCTGGTTTTCGGAAAAAGAATGGCCAGCGGAATTCCGGGGAACCCTCCTCCTGTGCCAACATCCAGCACGCGGCTTCCCGGCAGTAAGGGCTGCACCTTTGCTATGCCCAAAGAATGAAGGACGTGGCGTGTATAAAGCTGGTCAATATCTTTGCGCGACACCACGTTAATCTTCTCGTTCCATTGGGCATAAAGCGTTCCCAGTGCAGCAAACTGTTTTTTCTGTGCAGTACTTAGTTCAGGAAAATAACGGTAAATAATTTCTGCTCCTTGCATTAAAATCAGGGTTTGGTTAGCTAGTGACACTCAAAGTTGCATGACTTTTTAGCAAAAAAGCAAATCTCCAGCCCTTTCATTCGGGGCCTAAGCCAAAAAAATTAAATCCATTAAAAATTGAATTAGAAAAGCAAGATGATTTACAGGTGCTCCCGCTTATTTTTTACCAGCTCGTACATTAACTCGCGGGCACGGTATAATTGGGCTTTAATGGTTCCCAGGGGGGCATCCAGTTCAGTGGCAATTTCGTCGTACGAAAGCTCATCGAAATACCGAAGCTTTACCAGTCGCTGATATTTGGAAGGAAGCTTGGTAACAAACATTTGCACCAGCTCAATTTTCTGGCTTTTTATAGCTTCCTGCTGTGGGTTCAGGTTTTCGTCCTCTATGTCGATGTTTACGTCGTCGCCACTATCGTTCTTAAAGGTGGTATTGAGGCTAAGGGTTTTAAGCTTTTTCTTTCGAATAAAGTCAATAGCATTATTGGTGGCAATACGAAAAAGCCAGGTACTGAAAGTATAGTCTTTCTTAAATTTATGCAGATTTTTAAAAGCTTTGGCAAAAGCTTCAATGGTAAGGTCTTCGGCATCATCGACATTACGTACCATCTTTAAAATCATATGGTACACCGCCATTTTGTAGCGTTGCATCAATTCCGCAAAAGCCTGCTCATCGCCTTCGTCCAGTGCCTTATCTATTAGCCGGAAGTCTTCCAGCGCTTTATTTGAGAACTGCTTATTGTTGTTTACTTCCATGTAGTTTTTTTAGTAAAAAAGGCAGCCATTCCTATAAAAAAAATAGTAAAAAACAAATAAAAAATCAAACGGTAAAACTGCCCAGCCAGAAAACTGAGCGCCTAGTTTTTTGCTTCCTGCCACCATCAGGTAGCAGAGCAAGATCGTCCTTATCAGGAAACCGGCAATTACAAGGTATGGTTCAATCCATAAACTCAGCAGGGCAATAAAAGTTATCCAAAAAAGCAAATGAGCTGCCGTATAAATCCCCAGGCGGGTTTTAGTGCTTTTTTTGTAAAATTTTCCTGCTACCATATGGCGCACCTTCTGCCGGTACCACTCCTTCCAGGTCTTTTTCGGCAGGGAATACACCAATGCTTCACCACCCAGACTAACGACCGTGTTTTTCTTATCTGCGTGTTGGTTTACAAATAAATCATCGTCGCCGCCATTTACGGTCCGGTGTTTAATAAATCCTTTTTTCTCCAGAAAAAGAGACTTTCCTGTATGCCAGGTTACGGCCTACCCCCATATAGGGTCTGCCGCCCAAAGCGGCTCCCAGGTACATGAGGCCGGTATGCAGGGTTTCGTAGCGAATAAAACTGTTCAGCAGGCCCGCTTGTTTTTCATACTGCGAAAAACCAAGATTAAACTGCTTGAATTGTTTTTAAAAGCACCGGCCATTTGGGCCAGCCAGTGCTCGAAGCAGGCAAGCAATCAGCATCGGTCAATACCAGCAAATCATTTTTAGCATGCTTGATGCCCATTGTCAGGGCATACTTTTTAGCTGTAATATGTGGAGGTGTTTGCTCAATGATGAATGGAACGCAAATTTGAATATTCCTTCTTTGCCTCGTCCAGGTAATCTTTTGTTCCGTCGTGAGAACAATCATCGACCACCACCACCTCAAAGGCGGCATACTGCTGTTTCATAAGGGCTGGCACCAGGTGCTCCAGGTTTGCCTTTTCATTTCTGGCACATACAACTACCGTAAGGGCTTCGCGCTCCCCTACCGAAGCTGTTGCTTTGGATGGTTTGGACCGCAGCACCCGCACAAAACGAACAACATAGTAATATAACTGAACAACAATAGCCAGGGCAAACAGAACAAGCAATAAAACTTGGATGAAATGCATAAACAGGAATAATGAGGCAACAAATATAAAGCGAAATTTCTGATAAACCTTGGCAGTTTACACAGAGATATTACAAGTAATTTACAGATTAACAGGGCTGTACCTCAGAAGGAAACAGCTTACGAAATGTGGCATTGGCTTATTGACTGATAAAATGTATTTTTGCAGCCTAAAAAAAATTATGCAATTTACTATACTCGCACAAAGATAGCGGCAGTAAAGCCCGCACCGGCTACGCTTACCACCGACCACGGAACTATAGAAACCCCTATTTTTATGCCTGTGGGTACGGCCGGAACCGTAAAGGCAGTGCATCAGCGCGAGCTTAAAGAAGATATTAAAGCACAGATTATTCTGGGGAATACCTACCATCTCTACCTTCGCCCCGGCCTCGAGGTACTGGAAAAAGCCGGTGGTCTGCATAAATTTAATGGCTGGGATGGCCCCATTCTTACCGACAGCGGCGGCTACCAGGTTTATTCCCTGTCCGACATCCGGAAGATTAAAGAAGAAGGCGTGAAATTTACCTCCCATATCGATGGCTCAAAGCACTCACTTTACACCGGAAAACGTCATGGATACCCAGCGCAGCATTGGCGCCGATATTATTATGGCTTTTGATGAATGCACCCCCTACCCCTGCGAATACGATTACGCCAAAAATTCGATGGAACGCACCCACCGCTGGCTAAAACGCTGCATAGCGCGGTTAGACAGCACCGAACCAAAATATGGCTACCAACAATCGCTTTTCCCGATTGTACAGGGCAGTACTTATAAAGACCTGCGGAAGCAATCGGCAGAGTTTATTGCCGAACAGGGGCGGGAAGGAAATGCCATTGGCGGCCTTTCGGTGGGTGAGCCTGCCGAAATGATGTATGAAATGACAGAACTGGTTTGCGATATACTACCAAAGGACAAGCCTCGTTACCTGATGGGAGTAGGTACGCCTGCAAATATTCTGGAAAATATTGCCCTGGGCGTAGATATGTTCGACTGTGTAATGCCTACCCGCAATGCCCGCAATGGCATGCTGTTTACCACCGAAGGTATCATTAATATGCGCAATCGAAAAGTGGAAAGATGACTATAGCCCCATCGATCCGGACCTGGGTGGCTATGTAAGTACCTTTTATAGCAAAGCTTATTTACGCCACCTGATTCACAGCAAAGAGATTCTGGGTGCCCAGATTGCTTCTGTTCATAACCTTAACTTTTACCTTTGGCTGGTAAAACAAGCCAGGGAACAAATAAAAGCAGGTACCTTTGCTCGTCTGGAAAAACAAAATGGTCACTAAACTGATGCAAAAGCTTTAATGAAAATTCTCGACAGGTATATTCTTAAAGAAGTTTCTTACGGCTTTCTTTTTTGTTGTGCTCATTCTGGTTACCATTGTTTGTGTGATTGACCTTACCGAAAAGAATGATGAGTTTATTAAGCACAACCTGGGCTTTGGGGAAATTTTGGGCTATTTATCTGGCTTTCATCCCCTACATCGCCAATTTCATTACGCCTATTACTGTGTTTATTGCCACCGTTTTTGTTACTTCGAAAATGGCAGGGCATACCGAAATTATTGCTATTTTAAGCAGCGGTGTAAGCTTTCGGCGCATGATGGTTCCCTTTTATGGTAGGCGCCGCCATTATCGCCACCCTCAGCTTTATCCTTAACCGGCTATATACTGCCCAATGCCAATAAAAAAAGGGTGGAATTTGAAATTGCCTACATCAAAAAGCCTTTCCGCTTTACCGACCGCAACATTCACATTAAGGTAGGCCCTACCTCCTATGCTTACCTGGAAAGCTACAACAATGATGCAGACGTTGGCTACCGCTTTTCCCTGGAAACCATTGATGACAATGAGCTGGATAGCCAAAATTTCCGCCCGCCGGATTGAGTGGGATACGACCGACAACCACTGGGTATTGACGCGACTGGGAAAAGCGCCAGATTAATGGAATGGAGGAGACCGATTAGCACAGGGGAGAAAAAAGACACGCTCATTAACCTGACGCCTCGGATTTTGGCAGTACCTATCACCTGCAGGAAACCTTTACCATTCCCGGAACTGAATAGCCTACATTGCTGAATTAAAAGACAAGAGGGGCCGATAATATTATAGTTTATGAAATTGAAAAGTACATTCGCTATATGTCGCCTTTTGCAGCAATTGTTCTTACGTTTATCGGGGTAATTATGTCGTCGCGCAAATCGCGGGGCGGCTCCGGCTTGATGATTGCCATTGGCTTTGCCCTGGCTTTTGTATACATCCTGTTCTTTGTTTTTGCCAAAAGTATTGCCGAAGCAAAAGCCATGTCGCCGATTATAGCCGTTTGGCTACCGAATATTGTATTTTCTTTTATGGGTTTATTCCTGTACCGTACCGTTCCTCGCTAATGAACGCGAACCTTAAAGATTACCTGCAGCTGCACTTTATTATCCTGCTGTGGGGCTTTACTGCAATTTTAGGAGTACTCATCAGCATTCCTGCGGTAGAAATCGTTTTTCATCGCACCCTCCTCGCCTCCCTGGCTTTTAGGTTTGTTGCTCCTGTTCAGGAAACGGAATTTCAGCCTGGGCACCGGCCCCGATAGTTAAAATGCTCCTTACCGGCAGCATTATTGCCGGCCACTGGATTCTTTTTTTTGCTGCGGCAAGGGTCGCTACCGTTTCGGTTTGCCTGGCAGGAATGGCCACCGCTACGCTCTGGACCAGCATTCTGGAACCCATTGCAACCAAGCGGGCAGTAAAAGGATTTGAAGTCGTGCTGGGACTGATAATAATCCTGGGCCTGTATGTGATTTTCCGCTTTGAGTTTACGCATGCCCTGGGCTTAAGCATGGCTATCTTTTCGGCCTTTCTGTCCTCCTGCTTTACCGTTATAAACGGAGAATTTACCAAGAAGCACAACGGCTACATGGTTACGTTCTATGAAATGGCCGGTGCCTGCCTTTCTATTGCGCTCATCTTTCCCATTTACAGCAACACACTGGCTCCCGGCAATTCCCTGAGCCTCTCGCCTACGCCCATGGACTGGCTCTGGATAGCCATTCTTGCAATTGTTTGTACGGTGTATGCGTATTCAGCTTCGGTGGAGCTACAAAAGCGCTTAAGTGCCTTTAATGTAAACCTGTCGATTAACCTGGAACCCATTTACGGCATTGTGTTAGCCATGCTAATATTTAACGAAGACGAGCAAATGACCGGCGGTTTTTATATAGGTACCGCCATTATTCTTGTGGCCGTGTTAAGCTACCCGCTCTTTGTTCGCTGGGATAAGCGCCGGCAGCTACGGAGGAGGCAAATTCAATAAAGGAGAGATAGATTGCTCCTCAATACAAGGAGGAAAAGTCCTGTCCAGAATAGGCTACCATTCCTGTTGTAAAATAGGCTAAACAGCTTCAAAGCATCCACTTTCTCCTTATTTTACCTATTGCCGACCACAGCGAGTTTTGTAGGAAAAATAAAGCCAATAGAAACCACATACCTGTCGGCCGACTGCCGGAAGTAGTATTTTTCATCCAGGTATTCCAGCTCATGGCCCACAGGCGTAAGGCTCTTATCGTACGAGATCCCGAAGAGGAACTGCCTGAGTTCTGCTTCCACTTCAATTTTGCCTGTTACCACCCAGGGCACATAGCTTTCCTGAACTGCATGTTCAAAGCGCCTCATTTTATTAAGATTCTTCCATTCATTGTATGGGTCCTCTCTTGAGCTGAGGTCGATTAACATTAACTCCCTTTTATCCTGTACCTGCTGATGCCATACGCCGGGTCCTGCCCATATAGTCAGCCAGTTCCTGACTTTGTATCCTCCCAACAAATTAAGCTCAAAGTTCCGGAAGGTACTCCCTCTGCCAATGGTCCAGTTATCGTAAATCTTCTCATTCGAAGGGTTGTTCCGGTTATTAATTACCATCATATCATCTCCTCCGATATTGTAGGCATAAGCAAGGCTTGCTCTTGCAGCCAGTCGCTTGCTATCCACTTGAGAAAAAAAAGCAAAACACCAGCCATCCCGCAGAGAAGTTGAGTTTACCGGTTTGTAAATCTGCGTCCCTTCAATCACTATTGAAGGAGCATAGGTGCGGTGGTAGGTTACATAGCCTATTTTACCGCCAAAAGAAATGTTCTGGCTAAAGGCCAAAGAGGAGGCATACAGGAAATACGAGAGAAGGAAATAGCGAAGCATGGCAGGAGGAAGGGTTACAGCTTAAAACCGATTTTATACCCCAGCCCTAAAAACTCGGGATAAATATCGAAGGAGTAGGTTTTAAGCGCCACCGTGTGCAGGTATTTCCCTTCGCGGTTCCAGTTATACTCCAGGTCGGTATAGAAGCCAAAGCGCCTTATGCGGCTATGTTCAAAGGTTTCATCGATTAGTTGGTCGCCCAAAATAGAACTTGATTTTCTGCGGGTTTCATTTCCAAGCTGGAAGGAGGGACCGGCATTGAGGGAGAAAGCATAATCACTTTGCCGGACAAAAGAAAAGGATAGACCTAAATCAGTAAATATGCCGGAGTGACTGCTAAAACCTTTCCAGGGTCCACTTTCAACGGCGGCTACCGTTTCAAAGTAGTTTATACGCGGATTGAGAGCCAAATACCTGTTAAGCCCCACCTTTAAATCATTGCATATAAAAAGTCCCCAATGACCAATATTAAGTTCGTCACCAAAAGCCAGGCCAAAGGACAGAACAGTGGGAGCATTCTCACCTTCCTTACCCTGGGAAAAGGCATTGACAGAAACTACAAACAGCAGAAAAAAGGAAAGGATAAAAAAAAGGCTTTTCATTCAGGTTTAGGTTGAGATTAGCCTTCAAGATAGAAGTAAGTCAGGATAAATCCCAATCATCCTTGGTAAAAACACAAAATAAAAACAATATACCTTCCTAAACCTGGGCAGAAAAGAACTACAGCCGCATTTCCCAGCGCTGCGTATATTCCCGGAGCACAGCCGAGATATCCTGCTCCTCCTCAAAAATGCCAAAAAACAGAGGAGCCACTGCCACTCATGCAGGCATACTGAGCGCCTGCCGCATATAATTTATCTTTGAGCTCAGCCACCCGGGGGAATAGTTGAAATACGCTCCCTTCAAAATCATTCTTCAGCGCGTCCTTCCATTGCTCCATTGGCTGCTGCTCCAGAATTTCTTTTATTGAGCTATCGGGTGTTTCAGGCTTTATCCGGCTATAGGCTTCAGCAGTCGATACGTGTATTTCTGGATAAATCAGCAGCAGCTTTTTACCGGTTAAATCAACCCGGACACTGCCGAATACATCTCCCCGCTCAAAAGCCAGCACCGGCTTATTGCGGATAAAGAAAGCGCAATCGCTCCCTAATTGGGCCGCGTAATCTTCGAGAATGGTGGCATCGAGAAAAAGCTGGAACATTTCGTTGAGTATCTGCAAGGTAAAAGCCGCATCAGAAGAGCCTCCGCCAAGTCCTGCTCCAATAGGAATAATCTTATGCAAATAAATATCCACCGGAGGCAGCTGATAGTCCTTCTTAAGGAGCTTGATATGCCTTCAGGCAAAGGTTTTCTTCTTCTTTTCCCGGGATAGCAATACCGGAAGAACGAAAGCTGCTTTTGCGGCCGGTTGATTCAATTACTTCCAGTACATCGCATACGGGCACCGGGTAAAAGCAGGTAACAATATCATGAAAGCCATCGCCTCTTTTAGCAAGCACATTAAGGCCCAGGTTAATTTTGGCATTCGGGAAAACAACCATAAAAAAATAGTAGAAAGAATCGGGTTCCGGAGTTCTCTGTACCTGCTTCTGGTACTTAAAAAGTAAACCCTATAATAGAAAAGTATTTTAAACCATAAATTGAAAATCTTTGGAGGGCATAAACTCCCTCCAAAGATTAATTCACAATATTACTTCATTACTTCGTTAGCTCCTGTACAATTTCATCTGTTATACCAGAATTGGAGAAACCACCATCATGCATCAAATTCTGCATGGTAATCATTCGGGTAAAGTCAGAGAACATTACGGCAATGTAGTTGGCGCAGTCTTCGGCTGATGCATTGCCCAGTGGCGACATTTTATTCGCGTAGTCGTAGAAAACATCAAAGCCACCCACACCTGTACCTGCTGTTGTTCTGGTTGGGCTTTGGGAAATGGTATTTACCCTCACATTTTTCTTTTTTGCAAAGAAATAACCATAGCTGCGGGCAATGCTTTCCAGTACTGCTTTGGCCTGGGCCATATCAGAATAATCAGGAAAGGTACGCTGTGCCGCAATATAGCTGAGGGCAAGAATGCTGCCCCACTCGTTCATGGCATCCAGCTTATCGGCTGTTTGCAGTACTTTATGGAAGGAGATACCGGAAATATCAATAGACTTCAGGTACCAGTCGTAATTTAAATCCGTATAATGCTTGCCTTTACGTACGTTCGGGCTCATACCAATAGAATGCAGGATAAAATCCAGCTTGCCACCCAGCACCTCCATCGATTTATTTACGAGGTTTTCCAGGTCTTCAATAGAGGTAGCATCTGCAGGAATAACTTCTGCATTACACTGCTCGGCCAGTTCATTGATTTTACCCATGCGCATGGCAATCGGCGCGTTGGTGAGTACAAATTGCGCGCCCTCCTCATGGCACTTCAGCGCTGTTTTCCAGGCAATGGAATTTTCATCCAGGGCACCAAAAATTATACCTCTTTTACCTTTTAATAAATTATAAGCCATAACATTAAAATTTTAGTTGAAGGCCTGAACCTTCGGTTTTGGAAGCCCTAAAATAAGAGAATATCTTTTAAGTAGTAAGTATTTACCAGGGAGTATATTACAAAATTTCAAAAATCCGCTATAAAACCTGAAAAATTGGACAATAGACTATGGACAATAGACTACGGACTATGAACCATGGTCCATGGAGGTAAGACGGGAGACCAGATAATTAAATCTGCATTTGTGGCGAGAAAGCAGAAATGCGGCATGGCTCCTATGCTATTTCTAATTTCTAGCCTCTAATTTTAAATGGTCCGCCACCTCGGTTCTAACTTCAACCTCTTTACACAGGCCTCAGGACTCAGGACTAAAGACTCACGGCTATTTAGCTGGCCATAAGCTCCCGGGCGCTTTCGTAAGCCACCGCCGAGGGTTGTGCGCCGCCAATCATTTTGGCGATTTCTGCCACCCGCTCCTCTTCACTTAGCTTTTTAATGCGGCTAAAGGTTTTGGCAGAAGAATTGTCTTTATACACAAAATAATGGGCACTTCCTTTGGCAGCAATCTGCGGCAGGTGACTGATGGAAATTACCTGGTGGTTCTTCGCCATAACCTGCATCATGCGCACCATTTTAAGCGCAATTTCTCCCGAAATACCTGTATCTATTTCATCGAAAACGATAGTTGGCAAGGCAGTTTTGTCGGCCAGCACATACTTGATGCAGAACATAAGGCGGCTAAATTCACCTCCTGAAGCTACATTTTTAAGTGGCTGCGGGCGCACTCCCTTATTGGCACTAAAAAGGATATTTACTTCATCAATTCCGCTGGCCTGTGGGGCTACCAGTTTATGCGCTACCTGCATGCTTGCATCGGCCATGCCCACATCTTTAAGCAGACCGGCTAATTCTTTGGCAAACTTTTCAAATACCTGCTTTCTGCTCTTCGATAGCTTTTCGGCATGTACCTGCATTTCCTTTTCTGCTTTTTGCATCTGCTTCTCGGCAGCGGCAATTTCTTCGTCGAGATTCTGTACGCGGCTTACTTTTAGCTGCAGGTCCTGCTGAATACGCAGCAACTCCTCTATTTCGCTTACCCCATGCTTTTGCTGCAGGTTAAAAATTACCCGCAGGCGCTCCTGTAGCACGACTGTTTTCTCTTCATCAAGCTCAATGTCCTGCTCCTCGGCCTCCAGCTCCCGACTAATATCCTTCAGCTCTATCAGGCTGCTTTCCATACGCTCTGCCAGCTTGCGGTATGCCTCGCTGTAGCGACCAAGCTGCTTTAGTTCGGTAAATACTCCGTGGAGCGTACTGTTTATCGCAACCGGTTCGGCATACTCTAAAGCTTGAACAATTCCGCCCAGCTTTATTTTAATATCGCCTGCATTTTCGAGCTTTTCCAGCTCTTCTTCCATTTCCTGCTGGTTCAGCCCTTCCAGCTGGGCCGCCTCAAGTTCCTGCAGCAAAAAGCTGTTATAGTCTGCTTCTTTGCGGCTGTCTGCGGCCTCTTCCTGCAGCTTCTGGTAAGCAATAGCAGCTTTACGGTAAGCTTTATAGGCCTGCTGATAGGTGGTTCTTTCAGCTTTATTGGAGGCATAAGCATCGAGCACATCAAGCTGGTAGGTGTTGGAGCCCAGCTGGAGGGTATCGTGCTGGGAGTGCACGTCCATGAGGAAGTTGCCCATGCGCCTGAGAATATCCAGCGTTACCGGTGTATCGTTTACAAATGCCCTGGATTTACCACTGGGAGCAATTTCGCGCCGAATGATACTCTCTTCCTCATAATCCAGCCCCTCCTCCTGGAAAAGGGATTTTAAGGCATCATACTCCGACACATCAAACACTCCTTCAATTACGCACTTACTTTCTTCGTCGTAAAGTACTTTGGTGTCGGCCCGGTTGCCAAGCAGCAGCCCTACTGCACCTAGCATAATAGACTTACCCGCACCGGTTTCGCCGGTAATAATATTCAGCTGGGGAGCAGGTTTCATTTCCAGCTCCCTAATGAGGGCATAATTTTTAATTATTAGATTCTTTAGCATGAACGGTGTATGCTTTGCTACTTATTTAACCCGAAATGCGCTTATACAATAAGCACCGGACTTTTTATTAAACCTATTTTAATTTGCTGGCTATCTCATTCTCAAAATTAAGAAGCAGGAAAGCTCCTTTTTCTTCTGAAGCCTGTTTTACTTCAGGCGATACTTTGGGCCACCCACAGCGTTTTGATTAGCAGAAAGAGCACAGACAAACTGCGGTACATCCTCCGGCAAGATAATCAAATTCTGAAAAGCGAAATTAGTAAATTTCCGGCAGTTTTAAGGTGTAAACTGCAGGAATACCACACACCGGATGGTACAAAAAAGTTGGTATTGAAGCAGCCTGGAGGAGAAGGGCTTATTTCAGGATTTTAGCGTAGTCATCTGAGCTACTCGGGTCCAACACCCGCAACAGATCAAAAGCCTGCCGGCGCACCCCCATATCGCCTTTGGCAAACATATTGGCCAGCTCATCATCCTTTACATCGAAAAAGGTAATAAGCAGAATCGAGCTGGGATTAAACTCCCGTACATCGTTGAGTTTCTTTAAATCGGACAGCACCAGGGCACGGGCCTCCTCCGGCTTGGCGATAAACGTATCCAGGGCCAGGCGATGGTAGTCATACATCATTTCACGAACAGGAACCATGCGGGTATTAAACAGGTCGTTTACTAAAGCTGCCCTGTTGCGGCTGGCATTTCCGCCGGAGGTCTGGTCCCAGCCCTGTATACCCGCCTGCTGCGCTACCTGTACGATATTCCGGGCCATTTCAAAGTAGGGCGTTCCACCCAGTGGAACAAAGGTATCGTGGTCCATGCCAATAATTACATATGCATAGTAGGCAAGCATGGAGGTAAGGTTACTGTTAAAGGTGTTGGGGTTAAAATCGAGGGGCTGCGATTCTACATACTGAAAAATAAAATCGGTGTCGTTGAACAGGAAAATAGGGGTTAAATAACTGGTGCCGTATACCGGCCTGGCCACCTGTACAATAACCGAGGCTTTATAAGATCCAATCTGCTCCTGTTGGTTAATCACAATCTGGAAACTGCAGCGTATCTTTTCATTGTAACCAAGCTCGTTGCTGGTCCACTGCCGGTTGTTCAGAAACTCGGCAAAAGTTGTTTCCATTTCCCGAAAAACCTGCCGCTCCTGTGTTTGCACCTTGGTATCATTTACCTGCACCTGGGCAAGCAGCTCCTGCGCCTGGAGGGAATTTACCCCCAGCCCAAGTAAAAAAACGAGCAAGCCTGTGGAAAAGATTTTACGCATGTATTTTCTTTATAATCTGTTCGATAATATCGGTTGCCACAGCCTGTTTGCTTTTTAAGGGATACTCCTGCCGCACGCCCTCTTTATCGAAAATAATAATTTTGTTGGTGTCATGCCCAAAGCCAGCTCCCTTTTCATTCAGGCTATTGAGCACAATCATATCCAGCTTCTTTTTGCTTAGCTTCTCAAGGGCATGCTGCTGTTCATTTTCCGTTTCCAGGGCAAAGCCCACGGTAAACTGGCCACTTTGCTTCTCCTGGCCCAGGCTGCTTGCCACATCAACCGTTTTGGTAAGAACAAGCTTGGTTTTAGCGTCCTTCTTCTTTATTTTCTGGTTACTTACCTCCGCAGGCCGGTAATCGGCTACCGCAGCAGCGAAAATGGCAATGTCCTGGCTACTGAAACTCTTCTGGCACTGCTGGTACATTTCTTCGGCAGAAAAAACATTTATCCGGCGAATGCCAGGGTGGCGGGCTTCCAGGTTGACCGGTCCGCTAACCAGGGTTACATTAGCCCCTTCGGCAGCTGCTGCCTCGGCAAGGGCATAACCCATTTTGCCAGTGCTATGATTGCCAATAAAACGCACAGGGTCAATGGCTTCGTATGTTGGCCCTGCAGTAATTAGCACTTTTTTACCTTGCAGCCGACCGCTCTTTTCTTTGTTAGTCTTACCATGCTCGGGTTGTTGCCCGAAAAAAGCACTTAAGCTGCTTAAAATTTCTTCAGGTTCTGCCATCCTGCCCTGCCCTTCGAGGCCACTTGCCAACTCACCAAAACCGGCTTCAATAATGGTGTTGCCATACTGTTTTAATTGCTCCAGATTACGCCTGGTGCTGCCATGCTGGTACATATCGAGATCCATGGCCGGCGCCAGCCACACGGGGCAACGAGCAGAGAGATACACCGCACTCAGCAGGTTGTCGCAAAGGCCATTGGCAAATTTTGCCAGAGAATTGGCACTGGCAGGAGCTACCAGCATGAGGTCTGGCCAAAGCCCCAGGGCAACATGGTTGTTCCATTCTCCTGCTTCATTTTTTACATACTGATGCAGGGCAGGCTTTTTAGAGAGGGTGGCTAAAGTAAGCGGGCTTATAAAAGCAGTGGCAGAGTCGGTCATTACAACCTGCACCTCTGCCCCTGCTTTTACTAACAGCCTGATTAAACCGGCTGATTTATATGCTGCAATGCTCCCGCATACTCCCAGGAGAATTTTCCTTCCGCGGAGCACGTGGTTTTCCATAGAAACGATTAAAGCGTGTTTAGCGTATCTTCACCTTCCTCTTCCTGACGACGGAACATCACCTTCCCTTCAAGAAATTCTTCAGTAGCAAGAAGGGTGGGCTTAGGAAGCCTTTCGTAGAATTTAGAAATTTCAATTTGTTCGCGGTTTTCGAACACCTCTTCCAGGTTATCTACAGTAGAAGCAAACTCCGCAAGCTTGGAGCTCAGCTCGTCTTTCATTTGTGACGAAATCTGGCGGGCACGCTTACTGATTACCGCTACAGATTCGTACACATTGCCGGTTGGTGCGGCTATTTTGTCCATATCCCGGGTTACGATAGATGCTTTCGTTGACATACGCTTATGAATTATTCGTTTGGTTTTCCTTATTTAAATCTTCTATGGCCTGTTGGGCCTGGATATATACCTTTTCTGCCTCACGCCCCCAGCTGCTGTTCGGGAAAGTGTCTACAAATTCCTGGTAATGATCTACGGTATCAAAATAACGCTCGCGCTGCAGATTGGCCACGCTTTTTCGGGCCAGCTCATAGGCCACTTTTACTTTAAGATAAGCAATTTCCTCATTATAATCTGAGTCAGGGAAATCTCTTGCGAAGTTATCCAGCGCCACAATAGCTGCTTTGTAACGCCCAATCTCATAATATAGTTTCGCGTTTTCGTAGGCTTTTCGGGCCAGCTTGCCCTGGAGCTGGTCGAGAATTTGGGTTGCCCGCTCCTTGTATTCACTATATGCGAAAATATTTATAAAATTCTGCAGGGCTTCTATGGCCTCAAAAGAGCTGGTCTGGTCGAGGTTATAGCGGGGCGATTGCAGGTAAAGCGAATAGGCATGCATAAACAAGGCTTCTTCTGCGAGCGGGCTACGGCCATAAGTATCGTAAAAGAGCTTGAAGTAATAGGCACTTTCAATAAATAAATCCTGATGAAAGTGTGCATAGGCATAATAAAACTGTGCTTTCTCGGCTTCGGTAGTACCCCTGGTAAGTGGCAGCACCTCTTCAAGCAGAATAGCCGCCTTGCCCCATTTTTCCTGTTCGTAGTACTTGAGCGCTGCTTCGTATTTCTTTTTCCAGTCGTCGCTACGCTGAATTTTACGAAATTCGCTGCAGGAAGCCGCCAGGACAATGAGCAGTGGCAGCACAATAAATAATCTTGTAATTCTTGAGGTAGCTCGCATAAGCTCGCAAATATAATCAATTAAAAGTAATACACAATTTTAAGGTGTGGCGGCAAACCACCTACTGACCGCTTGTTTTCTTTTGGATGGGCCTTAACTCCGGGCGACGCTTTTCGGTGGGCAGCCGCTCCCCTTTAGGCAAAACCGGCTCCATATTTTCTTCGATAATTTCGATTTTCTCCTCTTTCTGTTGGTTTAGTACCCCTTCGCGGCTGGGGCGCTCTTTACTTCGCCAGGCAAAGCCCGATAGTTCCTTATCCGGCTCCTGTATTTCATGCGGAGGCATAAACTTTCCTTCCGGGTCCTGGTAAAAGTTAATATGGTCGAGCTGACTGGCCAGAAAAAACATGCCCATACTTCCACTGGTTATCCGGTTCATTCCCACCAGGGTATTATCTTCTTCTTCCAGTACAAAATAAATGCTCTCGCCATTGCCTTCTACATTTACCTTGTTAAGCGCTCCTTCTTCAAAAAAAGCAGTTATTTGCCGCCCCTTCACCTGGTTAAAATTTCCTACCGTATCCTGCGAAATCATAAAGCCATTCGAATGCAGCTTTAGCTGCTCTATTTCATTGTTCCGCATACGTACACTAATCGTATCGCCGCTCATCTGGCTCTCTTCGTTCCAGAGCACGGGGTCCTGGTAAAAGAACAAAGAAGAATCGGCCAGAAAATATACCAGCGAATCGGCAATACCCTGCAGGTCATTTTTGTAAATGCGCACATTATTGTAAGCCAGCAGGCGCTTGTCGGCATCTATTTCCGACTCGATTGAAACCAGCGTATCGGCAGCCAGGTAGAGGGTATCGCCCTGCACCGGCTTTCGCATTACCGGGTTCTCATACACAAAGGTTTTGCCGGTCTTTTTATTGTACACCGAGCGCCCCCCGCTAATCACCACATCATCTTTTTTGGAAGTCATTACCACATTGCCACTGGCCGTAAACAGGTCGTTCAGCTGGTCGTAATTTAATGTATTGCCCGTAATAATATAGTCTTCGTTCTCTATCTCTCCACTCATAATGGTGGTGTTTTTAGAGCCTGTATCATATACCAGCCCGGTTTCGGCAAAGCTTTCCGAACCATCGGGGCGCACTGTTCTTGTAGGCCCTTTAAAGGTAGCCACTTTGGTAAGGGTATTGTAAAAAAGCGTATCGGAAGTAACCGTACCGTCTTTAGATTCCAATTTAACCCCTCCGTAAAAGCGGGCTTCATTGTTCTTTTTATCAAAAATGCCCGATTGGCTAATGAGGGTGTTGTCTTTATCGACCATGCGGCCACCACCAAAATAACGGGCAATCCCATCGAATTTGTTATAGTCAAGGCTATCGGTAAAGAGGGTTGTTTCCCCATCGCGGTACACTACATTTTGGCGCAGGCGGGCGGTACCGGAGCCTCCACCATAAATTAATGTTTTCGCACGAATATCTACCGAATCGCCTTCGGTTACCCGAACATTACCAAAAGCTTCGGCCGTACGCTCCTTCTGTTGAATAATGGCCGAATCGGCATAAATAGTGGTTTCATCCTGTTTAATAATTACATTATCAATTAAATAATCGACCCGAACCCCATCTACCTTTCGCCCCTGCTGCTTTTCAGCCGTATAGCGTAATCGCTTTTGCGCAAAACCCTGGGTGTTTATTAGCAGTAGTATTATTAATAGAATAAATAAACCGGCACAACCGGCGCCCCTTTTTGTAGGAAAAGACATGCTGCTTTATTTGTTTTGCACAAAATTAACGAAAAAAAAGGCTTTACAGTATGCTTCAAAAATTTTTAGCCTATATCGCTGAAAAAGATTTATTCAGCAAGAACGATAAAATATTGCTGGCGGTAAGCGGCGGCATCGATTCCGTGGTAATGCTGCGGCTTTTTGCGGAGGCTAAACTTAATTTCGGGGTAGCGCACTGCAATTTTGGCCTGCGTGCAGAAGAGTCGGATGCTGACGAAAAATTTGTTTATAAGCTGGCCCGGAAAGCGGGTGCCACTTTCCATGTTAAGCATTTTGAAACCGAACAGTTTGCCAACGACCATAAAATTTCCATTCAAATGGCTGCCCGGGACCTGCGCTACAACTGGTTCGAAGAGCTGGCGGCCAGCGAAGGTTACGACTATATTGCCCTTGCCCACCACAGCAACGACTTACTGGAAACCATGCTCCTGAACTTAACGCGTGGCACAGGCATTGCCGGTCTCCACGGCATTATTCCAAAAAGAGGTAAATTTATCCGCCCCCTCCTGTTTGCCGATAAAGAAGATATTTTTTCTTTGGTGGCAGAGAAACAAATCATCTGGCGCGAAGACAGCAGCAATGCTTCTTCTAAATACTACAGAAACAAAATAAGGCAGGAGGTAATTCCTCCCATGCAGGAGCTGAACCCGAACCTGGCGCAAACCATTAACCAGACAGCGGAAAAAATAGGCGCCGTTGAACGTTTTTTTTATGCGGCGGCCGATAAACTACGGCAGGAAGCTCTTCGCAAAGAAGGCCCGGACTGGCTCCTCGACATGGAGGCGATGCGGGTAAGCAGCGAACCTGCTCTTTTCCTGAGCGAACTTCTCACCCCCTGGGGCTTTAGCTATGCCCAGGCAAAAGAAGTACTACAGGTATACCAGCAGGAAGGCACTGTGGCGGGCAAAGTGTTCGATTCCTCTACGCACCGGCTCAATATTGACAGAAAGCAGCTGGTAATTAGCCCCAAAGACTTACAGGAATATCAGAGCCTTGAATTTGAGGAAGTTGAAAGTCCTGTTTCTTATGGCAACTTACGCCTGTCGCTGGAAACAAAAGAGGCTGAAGGCTACAAAATTAAAGCCGACCCCATGTTGGCGGCACTCGATAAAGACAAGCTCTCTTTTCCGCTCAAAATTCGCAAATGGAAGGCTGGCGACTGGTTTTGCCCCCTCGGGATGAACAAGAAAAAAAAGCTGAGCGATTTTATGATTGACGAGAAAATTCCTTTAAACTTGAAAGAGCGGGTGTTGGTTCTTAGCTCCGGCGACGCTATTGCCTGGATTATTGGCCACCGCATCGACGACCGCTTTAAGCTTACCGAAAAAAGCCGCGAGGTGCTGGAAGTAAAAGCTCACAACCATGATTAATCCCTTTAAGAAATCTTATTCCGAAAAAGAGCTGCAGCTTTTCCGCTTCCTGGGCAAAATTAAGCTATTCGAGCGCCTAACCTACGACGAGCTGGCCCTTTTTACGCCCTATATGTTTAAGCGAACCTATATGCAGGATGAGGTGATATTCTTTCGGAACGATCCCAGCCAGGCCCTTTACCTCATAAAAAGCGGCAGTATTTCGCTGAATATCGATATGCAGGAAAAATTTGAGGTACTGGCTATCCTCAATAAGGGACAGGCTTTTGGCGACAACGCCCTGCTCGACAACACGCGGCGCATTTACACCTCCCTCGTAATTACCGAAAGGGCCGAGATTTATGTAATTCCACAGGTTAACCTGCTCGATATTTTCGAGAATCACCCCAATATCAAAGCCGAAATCTTAAACTCCCTGGCCGAGCTGTATAACTCCTATACCGTTAACCTGTTCAATGCTTACCGCTCTTCTTTTGGTTTCTTTAATTTAGGCGAGGCCTACCTGAACCCGGAACGATAGTAGAGACGCAAGATGTTGTAGAGACGCAAGTTGTAGAGGCGCAAGATATTGCGTCTCTACAAGCTCGAAAACAATTGTTCCTGCAATTTATTTTATTGATGATAGCTGCACGAGGTTGGCTCGTCGCATATAATTTTTAAATTTGCAATACTTTACTTTATAAACTTAATATAAACACAAACATTTTTCATATGAAAGTTACCGTAGTAGGAGCTGGTAATGTGGGCGCTACCTGTGCCGATGTGCTGGCTTACCGCGAAATTGCCAATGAAGTAGTTCTTTTAGACATTAAAGAAGGTGTTGCTGAAGGCAAGGCTCTCGACATGTGGCAAAAAGCGCCCATCAACCTGTACGACACCCGCACCATCGGGTCTACCAACGACTACAGCAAAACTGCCGGCTCCGATGTGGTAGTAATTACTTCGGGCCTCCCACGCAAGCCCGGCATGACCCGCGACGACCTGATTGAAACCAATGCCGGCATTGTAAAGAGCGTTACAGAAAATGTTGTAAAACACTCTCCTGAGGCCATCATCATCGTGGTATCAAACCCACTGGATGTAATGACTTACCAGGCGCACCTGACTTCTAAATTCCCACGTACCAGCGTAATGGGTATGGCCGGTATTCTTGATACGGCCCGCTACCGTGCCTTCCTTGCCGAAGCGCTGAATGTATCTCCGAAAGATATTCAGGCAGTATTGATGGGCGGACATGGCGACACCATGGTGCCACTCCCTCGCTACACCACTGTAGGCGGTATCCCTGTAACCGAACTGATTGACAAGGACAAGCTTACTGCCATTATCGAACGCACCAAAACAGGTGGTGGCGAACTGGTGAAACTCATGGGCACTTCTGCCTGGTATGCACCGGGTTCCGCAGCCGCTCAAATGGTTGAGGCCATTGTGCGCGACCAGCGCCGCGTATTCCCGGTATGTATGCAGCTCGATGGGGAGTATGGCATCAAGAACACTTACCTGGGCGTTCCGGTAATTCTGGGCAAAAACGGGGTAGAGAAAGTAATTGAGCTCGACCTGAACGAAGAAGAAAAGCAATTGCTCGAAACCAGCCGTACCCACGTTAAAGAGGTAATGGAAGTGCTGGATAAGATGGGTAAATAATTTGAAAATGAGGGAATGTGAAGATTTGAAAATGGGAAAAAACCTGTTTTTCTTCGCATAAGGTTTTATCACAGCTCCCTTTTTCCTAAAGCAACAAAGCTGCTGCCTTCTCCAGGTGGCAGCTTTTTTTATTTACCTACTCATACCTCATACCTCATACCTCATACCTCATACCTCATACCCATACCCACTAACCACCAGCTCCTGTAGTCGTTTCGCATTGTGAGGAGCATGGCCAAGCTGGTCGTTATCGAAGTAGAAGTAAACATCTCTCCCCTCCTGTTGCCATCCTTTTATTTTGAGGCTCCAGGCCAGCAGGTCTTCCTCTGTGTAGCTGCCTTCATACTTATTGCCCGGCCCATGCAGGCGTACATATACGAAGTCGGCAGTTACGAGCATGGGCGAAAGATGACGCTCCAGCTCGTAAATGCAAAAAGCAATGCCATGCTCCTCCAGCAAACGGTATACCCGCTCATCGTACCAGCTTTCATTTCTTAGTTCCAGGGCATAGCGGTACCCTTTTGGCAAAATTTCCAAAAAAGCCTGCAAACGCTCCAGGTTCAGGTTCCAGAAAGGGGGTAACTGGAACAGGATAGGCCCCAGCTTTCCTTCCAGGAAATCTACTGCATGCATAAAGCGGGCAATGGACTGCGCCGGCTCATTGAGCTTTTTCATGTGGGTGATAAAACGGCTGGCTTTAACAGCAAAAATGAAATCATCCGGCACACTATCTTTCCAGGCACTAAAGGTTTCTACCGAAGGAAGCTTATAAAAGGAGTTATTAATTTCAACCGACTGAAAAAAGCGCAGGTAATGGTTCATATATTCTCTTACGGGCAGCTTTTCTGGATAAAAAGTCCCTTTCCAGTGTTTATAGTGCCATCCGGAGGTGCCAATGTAAATTTTGCTTTTCTCTTCCATTTGCCTTTACATACCCTGATGGAGCGCTAATGTTACAGGAGCAGGAAGTTTTCTCTTCTATAACCTGCAGGCATGCTCCCCCATAAGGATATATTGCCTTTGGCACTATTGCGGCTATAAGCCTGTTGATAAAACACAGGAATTAAAGCCCCTCCAATCGTTTTGAATGTGGAACCTCCTACCCGAGTGCTTCGCCAAATTAAAAAGCAGAAGTTAGGGAGATAAGTAGTAGGACACATTTAATTTGAAGAAAAAAAGCCGATTTTGTCATCCTAAGGAACGCGGACGCCGCGCGGAAGGATTTTTCCAATAAAATGGCTTTTAAGGAGCTTCATACTGCGAAAGATGCCGCAGCGGTTAGGCACCCCCGGCGTACCGTTTCCTTTTTCAGCATGACAAGGCTGGCTGTTAAGGTTAAATTAAAATAGGTCCACTTACTTAAGTTAAAAGGGTTTTCATGAGCGTCATAATCCTTCTCTGCTTAGCAAATCATTCATGGAAATAAATTTGGAGGAACACTGGTGATTGATATTTTACAAAGAAAATCAGCCAGGCAAAATTTACTTTAGGCGACTACGCTTAAATGCTTTTCCACCCAGTCAGCTACATAGGCCAACACGTCCTTCCTTTCCAAATCGTTATGAGGCTCATGCCTGGACCCTGGCCAGGGTTTCCACTGCGCATTGGGGATTTTGGCGACTAGCTCTCTGCTGGCATCGAAAGAGGTAATTCGATCGTCGCTCCCGTGCATTACTAAAGTCGGCAGGCTAATTTTTGCTGCATTTTTTAAGGCTGCCTCCCCGCCCTTACGCATAGCAAGATATAAGCCCACAGAAATACGCCGGTGCACCAGCGGGTCTGCCCGATAAGCGGCACATACCTGCGGGTCTTTGCTTAACCAGGAGGGGTCCAAACCATTTTCGCGCGTATATTCCGGATACACTATTTTTAAAACCTGGCTTAGCCCAAGCGTCCACAGGGGTGGCTTAAACTGCAGGCGCAGCCAGGGCGAAGAAAGAATAAGGCCCTGCAAATTCCGGGCAATTTCCGGGTATGCGAGCACATAATTAGCCGCAAGGTTCCCGCCCATGCTGTGCCCATATAAAAAAACAGGCCGCGGCTCTTCCTGCTCCACTCTTTGCAGAAGGGCATCCAGGTTTTGAAGAAGGCGCTGATAGTTCGCATGCCCGCGGGCACCCTGGCTTTGTCCGTGGCCCCGCAAATCGTGGCCCCACAACGAAATTCCCCTGCCGGTCAGGTAGTTTCCTAATTGTTCGTACCGCCCCATATGCTCTCCCAGCCCATGCACCAGTACCACCACCGCAGAGGAGGTTCCGTCGGGTTGCCAGCGCCGTCCGTTCAGTCGCTCCATTTCTGCTCCCTGCAAAGTAAAAAATGATGATTTCATACTTATTTAACCTGTTGTTGCCTTAGCTGTTTTCTCTTATTTCCAACGATATCCTACCTGCCGGGTTGTGGAAACCAGCGGATACAAAAAGCAAAAGGCAGCCCAGGGCTGCCTTTTGGATGTTTTAATACAGAGAAGTTCAACGAAATGGCTGACTGCAAACTTTGAAAAATTAGCTGTCAGCACCTTAACCCCTCCTTTATCTATTCCGTTATTCCTGAATTACGCCGCCCTCCATAAAGTTAGCGCGTTCCAAATTCAGGATATTCATTGGGTTTGGATCCAGGCCTGTAACATTATTCTGGGTAAGACGAACCACTTCATCATAGAACAAAACAATAACAGGTGCTTCTTCCACAATTATTTTATCCATTTGATGATACAGATCCAGACGGTTAAAGCCTTCAGACTCATAACGCGCTTTTTCATACAACTTATCATAATCAGCATTGCTGAAGTGCGTTTTATTTGGTCCTGCAGGTGAGATAATACTTGCTGTAGAACATCGCCAGGTAGTTTTCTGCATCCGGATAATCACCCAGCCATGAGCCGCGGAAGAAGCTTACTTTGCTGTTATCTACCAGTTCCTGGTGTGTTGGCGTCTGGTTAATTTCAATCTCAACCGGTATACCCACTGCAGACCACTGCTTTTGCAGGTATTCCACCATTGGCTTCGACTGCACAGTGGTATACAGTTTTAAAGTAGGAAGACCTTTTCCGCCAGGGAAGCCAGCTTCCTTCAATAATTCTTCGGCTTTTTTGGTGTTGTAGTCGTACCCTTCTACGCCATTTTCTTTAAAGTATTTAATGGCCGGAGGAATAATACCTGCCTCTACCCGGCGAGCCCAGGTTATTGAATACATAAGCTCACCAACTCCTCCCGGTTGATGGCATAATTCATCGCCTTTCTGAAATTCTTGTTAAGAATTGGATGCTTCGGATTTTCATACACCGACGGATCGAGCTGAAAACCTACGTACTCTGTATTCAGATAAGGCACCTTTTGCACCACAAATTTTCCTTTTAGCTCCTCTTTAACAGCGCCATTCTGGTTAAGAATCAGGTCAATGCTGTTGGCCTGAATGCCCGACATGAAGTCAAGTTTGCCCTGCTGAAAGGTAAGCAGCTCCTGGTTTCGGTCCTGAATGAAAGATACCTAAACGGCATCCAGGTAAGGAAGTGATTTGTCCGTTATCGTCTTTTTTCCAGTAGTTTATCGTTTTTCACAAGAATCAGGCTGTTTCCTTCATCCCATGATTTAAAACTGGAAAGCACCGGTTCCTACAGGATGCTTCCGGAAGTCTTTTCCATATTTTTCCACGGCCTCTTTAGGAACGACAGAAGGTATAAGGCATTGTCAAAATCTCCAGGAAAGGCCCAAATGGCTTTTCCAGACGGAGAACCATTTTATACGGATCCGTTGCTTCCACCCAGTTTTCAGCAAATCCATCGCCATTTTCGTTACGCTTTACTTTATCGTTGAAAATCCAGGCACCGGTACTGGCAGTAGCCGGATTTAGCAGGCGCTTAAAGCTATATTCAAAATCCTCAGCAGTTACCTCACGACCTTTTCCGCCATCAAAAGCTTCGCTATCGTGAAAATAAATGCCCTTTTTAAGATTAAACGTATAAGTAGTACCATCTTCAGAAACGTCCCAGCTTTCTACCATGTTTGGCACCGGGTACATGTCGGCACTTAATTCGAAGAGCCCACCATAAATATTAGAAATAGCCCATATGTTTGCCTGGTTACGGGCAAAAGCCGGATCAAGCGAGCTGAGGCCTTCAGCCTGGTTGTAACGAAAAACCTTCGCATTCTCTCCCTCCAGCGCGTTGTCAGAGGCAGTACAGCCAGCACCAAGCACTAAAACTGCCATGAAATACGCGTAAAATTGTCTTAGCATAATTTTTAAGAATTTTGAATTAAACTTCTATCTTTGTCATCTAACCGGGCATAAAGTTTGACCTATTTTTCATGCTAAACAAGTTGAATTATGCAAATAACTTACTACGGACATTCCTGCTTTTTAATAGAAATAAACGGTAAAAAAGTCTTATTTGACCCTTTCATTACACCCAATGAACTGGCCGCTAAAATTGACATTAACAGCATCCATGCCGACTATATTCTGCTTAGCCACGGCCACCAGGATCATATGGCCGACGTGGAGGCGATTTATAAAAACACAAAGGCTACTCTGGTTTCAAATTTCGAAATTGTTAGCTGGTTCGGAAACAAGGGCGTTGAGAACAACCACCCGATGAACCATGGAGGCAAACTACTTTCGACTTCGGAACAGTGAAGATGGTAAACGCCATTCACAGCAGCAGCTTCCCCGACGGAAGCTATGCCGGCAACCCGGCAGGCTTTGTGGTAGAAGCAGGCGAAAAAGCCTTTTACTATGCCGGCGACACCGCCCTTACGCTCGACATGAAACTTATTGGCGAAGAATATGATATTGACTTCGCTTTTATGCCAATTGGCGATAACTTTACCATGGATATTAAAGATGCGGTAAAGGCCGCAGATTTTGTTAAGACCAATACCATTATCGGTATGCATTATGATACCTTTCCTTACATCAAACTCGACCGCAAGGAAGTGGAGAATGTTGCAGCCAATGGAAAAAAAGAGGTAAAATTGATGGATATTGGCGAAACATTAACACTTTGAAACTAGAGAATGAGTAAAATTATTGCAATTGCCAACCAAAAAGGCGGCGTTGGAAAAACCACTACAGCAATAAATCTGGCAGCCAGCCTGGCTGCCTTTGAATTTAAAACCCTTGTAGTAGATGCAGATCCACAGGCAAACTCTACCTCCGGCCTGGGCATTGACCCTGCCGAAGTAGAAAACAGTATTTACGAATGCATGGTGGAGGCTGCCAGTCCTAAAGATATTATTCTTGAAACAGACATCGCCTATCTGCACCTGATGCCTTCGCACATCGACCTGGTGGGTGCCGAAGTGGAAATGGTAAACGTAAGCAATCGCGAAGAACGCATGCGCACTGCCTTAGCGCAGGTAAACGATGATTATGATTTTATTATAATAGACTGCTCTCCTTCCCTGGGCCTGATTACGATTAATGCTTTAACGGCGGCCAATTCGGTAATTATTCCGGTACAGTGCGAATACTTCGCCCTTGAAGGGCTTGGCAAGCTGTTAAATACAATTAAAATCATCCAGTCTCGTTTAAACCCTGAACTGGAAATTGAAGGGATTTTGTTAACCATGTACGATGTACGCCTTCGCCTGAGCAACCAGGTGGTGGAAGATGTACAGACGCACTTTAAAAAAATGGTATTTCAAACACTTATACCGCGTAACATTAAATTAAGTGAAGCACCAAGCTTTGGTGTGCCGGCCATTGCCCACGATGCAGAAAGTAAGGGAGCCCTAAGCTACCTGAACCTGGCCAAAGAAATTCTGACAAACAACAATTTGTCGTAGGCAGCAAGCAGCTGTAATTATTAACTGAGCCGAACTGAGAAGAAAATAGCATGAGCGATAAAGAAGAAGACAAAAAACCGAACCTGAAAAAAAAAGCACTGGGGCGCGGCCTTGGCGCACTCTTAACTGACTCTCAACGGTCAGCAGGTTCTGCCGAGAACAACTTCCGCAAAATAGCCAATGCAGGTGCGGGCGCAGGATCTATGGACGAAATTCAGCTGTCCCAAATAGAAACCAACCCCTTTCAGCCACGGACCCACTTTGCCCAGGAAGCACTGGAAGAGCTTGCCGAGTCAATTAAAATTCAGGGCATTATACAGCCCATTACCGTGCGTAAGCTCAGCGAAGGCCAGTACCAGCTTATATCCGGGGAGCGCAGGCTCCAGGCAAGCAAGCTGGCAGGCTTAAACAAAATTCCTGCCTATGTGCGCACCGCCAACGACCAGCAAATGCTGGAAATGGCCCTCATTGAAAATATTCAGCGCGAAAATTTAAATGCCATTGAAATTGCCCTCAGCTACCAGCGCCTGCTTACCGAATGCGAACTAAAGCAGGAGCAGCTGGGCGAGCGAGTGGGCAAAAAAAGAACCACGGTAAACAACTACCTGCGCCTGTTAAAGCTACCGCCTGACATACAGATAGCCGTACGTGACAACCAGCTTAGCATGGGCCATGCACGTGCCCTTATCAATGTAGATGACACCGCCAAGCAGCTGTATATCTTTAACCAGATTGTAAAGGACGGCCTCTCGGTACGCAGTGTGGAAAAGCTCGTGCGCGACCTGACCACCGGCCAGAACGAGCCAAAGAAGACGGCTACGCTCCTCGACCCCACCAAAGAAAGAGAATACAAACAGCTGCAATACAAGCTTTCCTCCCACTTTGGCACCAAAGTAAATGTAAAGACCAACGAAAACGACCAGGGAGAAATCAAAATTCCTTTTGTATCGACAGATGACCTCAACCGTATTCTGGAACTCCTGAACGTTTAAGCAGGTACATGATTAATAAATCTTTTTATTTTCTGCTATGCTGGCTTTTGCTGGGGTTCTCTGCTTTCTTTACGGAGGCACGGGCACAGGATCCGGTTCCGGCCGATACCTCCTCCCTCTACCGCCCAACGAAGGACAAGCCGATTAGGCTTGTGAAAGAAGTGGGCGCCCCTGCTGAGGTAGAGCTTATCGATTCCGTTGCTCCACTCCTTCCTTCAAAAGCAGCCTTTTATTCGGCGGTTCTTCCTGGCCTGGGGCAGGCGTATAATGGTTCGCACTGGAAAATACCGCTTATTTATATAGGAGGAGCCTTTATTGCGTACCAGGTTAATTTTAATCATAAACAGTATAGCACCAATCTTGCTAATCTGCAGCTTTTACAGCTAAGCTCCGACCTCACGCTTATTAACGGCCGCGATGCCGCTTATTACGAACGAATGAAAGATGGCTATCGGCGCAACCGGGATTATATGATAATAATAGGTGGCATACTGTATGGCCTGAATATTGTAGAAGCTTATGTAGATGCACAGCTGCAGGATTTTGACCTGAATGATGATTTAAGCATGCGCCTGAAACCTGCCATTCTGCCCGGAGGACCCGGGCAAGCCGGTGCAGGCATTGCTTTAACTTTCCATATTAAATGAAAATAGCCCTTTTAGGATATGGCAAAATGGGCCATATTATTGAGCAGATTGCCCTGGAACGGGGCCATACCATTAGCCATGCCATCCATAAAGACAATACGGAGGAACTGGCAAATGTTTCGCCACAAACCACCGATGTGGCCATTGAATTCAGCGAGCCAGGCGCCGCTTATGAAAACATTATGCATTGTCTGCAGGTAGGTGTGCCGGTATTAAGTGGTACTACAGGTTGGCTCGATAAAATGGCCGCCGTAGAAGCTTTCTGTACCGAAAAAAAAGGTACATTTTTTTATGCATCCAATTTCAGCATTGGTGTCAATATCTTTTTTAAGCTTAACGAGCTGCTCGCAGGGATTATGGATGAATTTCCGGATTTCGACGTCGATATGGAAGAAATTCACCATATCCACAAAAAAGATGCTCCCAGTGGCACGGCCCTTACCCTGGCCGATGGCATTATTCGCCGCTTAAAGAACAAAAGCAACTGGTCGCTCGATCGGAAGGAGAATGACCAAGCCCTCCCAATTTATGCTAAACGCGAAGGAGAAGTGCCGGGAACCCATGTAGTAAGCTACCGCTCCCCGCTCGACGATATTGAAATAAAACATACCGCCCATAGCCGCCATGGATTTGCCCTGGGTGCCGTTAAAGTAGCTGAATGGCTTCCCGAAAAAAAAGGTGTGAAGAATATGCACGATTTCCTTAAATTGTAGCCTGTGCTGTTAAGAAGAAAAAATAATGATAACGAAAACTAAAAAAACGGAGACTGCCTCTAAGCCGAAGGTAAAAAAATCGAAAAGCCGCGAGTGGGCCGATGCGATTCTTTTCGCAGTGGTAGCAGCCACCCTTATCCGCTGGCTTTTCCTGGAAGCCTATACCATTCCAACAGGTTCCATGGAACGCTCCCTGCTGGTAGGTGACTTTCTGTTTGTAAGTAAAATGCATTATGGCGCCCGCACGCCTAAAACGCCCCTACAGGTGCCACTCACCCACCAGAAAATCTGGGGAACCGAAATTCCTTCTTATGTGGAATGGATTCAGCTTCCACAATACCGCCTCCCTGGCCTTCAGGAAGTAGAACGCAACGATGTAGTGGTGTTTAATGTGCCGGAAGAACTCCAGTACCCCGTTGACCTGCGCACCAACTATATAAAGCGGGCGGTAGGCCTGCCTGGCGATGTACTTGTAATTAAAGACCGCCAGGTGTACGCCAATGGTGAGCCCCTCAGCCGTCCGGAAGATATGCAGTACAGCTACCTTATTAAAATGGACCAGGTGCCCAACGAGCGCTTTTTCATGAAGTACGAACTATACGACGCAGGCGTACACCCGGAGGGTGCAGTTGCAAACCTTACAGCCGACATGGTAGAAGAGCTGAGAAGCCTGCCGTTTGTTCAATCTGTAGAGCTCTATCAGGAGCGTAGTCCCGGTTACAAAGAACCCGGCGTTATACCTGCCTCCATGCCATCCATTGCCTGGAACCTCGACAACTTCGGACCGCTTACCATACCGGAAGAAGGCATGACCATTGATTTAACTGAAGAAAACCTTGCGAAATACTACTTTACCATTAAAAACTACGAAGGACACGAAGACGTGGAAATCCGCGACGGCCAGGTGTATATTGAAGGAGAGGCTGTAGAGCAATATACTTTTAAGCAGGATTATTATTTTATGATGGGCGACAACCGCCACGACTCCTACGATTCCCGCTTCTGGGGTTTTGTTCCCGAAGATCATATAGTAGGAAAAGCCCTCTTTATATGGATGTCCATCGATTCCTACAAAGGCTTTTTCGATAAAATACGCTGGAACCGTCTATTTTCTCTTATTGATTAAAAAAACACTTTTATAAGAAAGCAGCTGCTCCCTCGGGGCAGCTGCTTTTTTTTGTGCTTCCTTTTCCTGCTCTTCACTTATTGTTCTCTCGTCTCTTTCCTACCAACCGGGTTTAAAATCCTCTTTAATGAGAGTAGCTATTTTTTAAACAAAAAAAAATCTGATTTGCCGCAATTTAACGCAAAAAGCACTTCCCGTATAGGCAAATTGACTCCTAAAAAAGAGGCAAAAAGTCAGAAAAATCCACAAAATAAGCTAAGAACTCAGCTCCTCATCCCTATTTCCACCTCCTCCCCCTTCTTTCTGATAAAATCAATTTCAGAATAGCCTCTCCCTCATTTATAAAAGTACAGTTAATCGTTATTTATTTACATAAATTAGAAATAGCTAAAATAATATAAAAAATATGTTATAATTGTAATGATAAATAAAAAGCTATGAACCTTACACCAAAGCGCAGCGGATTAACCTCAGCCGGAAAAATTCTTGTAGTGCTAATGCTGGTATGCAATTTCCCCTCCGTAGCACAGGTTGGGCACAACCCCAATGGCTTCCATACAACCGGAACTGGCAATAATAGTGATGATAATGGCAATCATAATGGCCATGATAACACGAATAATCCAAAGTCTACGAACATACCGGTTGATCAGCATGTCTGGCTTTTGCTTGCCGGAGGGATTGGCATAGCCATTTGGCAGTACAGAAAGCAGGAAGAACTAAAAAAGAAACATGAACCCATCTGAAGTTAACCGCAACGTCTTATCAGTCTTTGGTTTATTTGGCTAAAACCAGGGAGTAACAGCAACGCCCGGTAATAAGGGCCTTGCTTTTGAAACTTACGCTCGTTTACCCGTTTTTAGCACTAAAACTTTTTTATTAAAAACGAGAAGCCGGCGCAGATTTTAATCCGCGTTATGCCCCAAAAAATACCCCTCTAAATCCTGTAGCTTTCCTTACTTCCAGGAATTAGCAGGCCAATCTTTAGCGCCATCTTCCAGTAAGGGTCTACCAGTCTATCGGTTCTCTCCCTTTTGCTTTCAGGTAATCATTTGCTTTAATAAAATGGTTATTCCCGAAAAAACCACGATTGGCAGCAAAGGGCGAAGGGTGGGCAGACTTTAGTACCAGGTGTTTGGTATCATCAATGATAGAACCTTTCTGCTGGGCATAAGCGCCCCAGAGAATAAAAACGATGTGTTCCTTTTCTTCAGAAACCACCTGAATTACAGCATCTGTAAACTCTTCCCAGCCTTTTTTTTGATGCGAACCAGGAGAATTTGCCCGCACAGTAAGGGTTGCATTTAGTAAAAGAACGCCCTGATCGGCCCAGCGTTCCAGGTTACCCGAATCTGGCATGGGCTTGTTAAACTCGTCTCTTATTTCCTTGTAAATATTCTGCAGGCTGGGCGGTATCCGTACCCCATCTGCCACGGAAAAAGCCATTCCGTTGGCCTGTCCGGGATTATGGTAAGGGTCCTGGCCAATAATTACTACCTTAACCTCCGAAAAAGAACAATGATTGAAGGCGTTAAAAATCAGCTTTCCAGGCGGATAAACCTTTTGCTGCCGGTACTCTTCTTTCACAAAGCCGATGAGTTCTTCGAAATAAGGTTTTTCAAATTCTTCTTCCAGTTTCTCCTTCCAGGAAGGTTCCAGTTTAATATCCATAGGCAAAGGTTTTTAAAAAATACGGGTAGTTTCCTGCTGTTCATTTCAACCCTCACTTCCATCGAATGTTTTATCAGCCGCTTTCACTACCTTAGCGGATTAAAATGCCTTTATATCCGGCACTCCGAAAAAGCTGCTTCAACTTTTTTTCAGGAACTAACAGAATCAATAAAAATGTAGTTATACTTTTAATGTCGATTTAGAAAAATTCAGCGCTTTCATTATATTTAAATATAATTCAACTAAACTAAACTCCAAATGGTCTCCGAAATAACGCAGGGTGTAAAGGTGAGCATAGAAACTGAGTATCAGCCGGAATACTCCAGTCCTAACCAGTTGCACTATGTTTTCACCTATCGGGTTACCATCGAAAATTGCAGCCAGTATACCGTTCAGTTACTTCGCCGCCACTGGCACATTCATGATGCCAATAATATTGTTAGGGAAGTTGAAGGAGAAGGGGTCGTTGGACAACAACCTGTACTGGAAGCAGGCCAAACGCACCAGTATGTAAGTGGGTGTAATCTCAAATCGGGCATTGGCAAAATGTTTGGCACCTACCTGATGGAACGCGTAATGGATGGCCGGAAATTCCTGGTAAAAATCCCCGAGTTTACCATGACTGTTCCCTTTCGACTCAACTAGGATAGATAGTGAAAATCCGGCAAAAGCTTTTTCAGGCGCAGTCTTTTTTGAAGTACTGGCTATTGGCAGTAAATGAACATGCTCTCCAGCCTCCTTTTGTATACGCACTTTACACCAAAACCATTAAGCCCGACGAGCCAAAAGAAATTTTCGGGCAAATAGAAAATTACCGCAAGCAACTCCTGCAAAGGAAGGACAGCATCCGCTTTACTGAGCTCGGCGCCGGCTCCAGCATATCCAACAAAAAGGAACGCCCTATCCGGAGCATGGCCCGCCATAGCCTGAGCAGTGCGCGTTTCAGCCGTTTACTCTACCGCCTCATTTGTCAGTTCGAAGCACAAACCATTCTTGAATTAGGCACTTCTCTTGGCATTAACACCCTGTACTTATCGGCCGCTGCCCCAAAAGGAACTGTATATACCCTGGAGGGCTGCCCCGAAACTGCCGCGGCCGCCCGGAGCCTATTCAGCCGCTGGCCCAACAGGAACATTTTAGTGGAAGAAGGCCCGATTGACCAGCACCTGCCCCTGCTGCTGCAACAGCTCGACACTATTGACGCCGCCTACCTCGACGCCAATCATACCTATGAGGCAAGCATGCGCTATTTTGAGCTGCTACTCCCGAAGCTGCATCCAAATTCGTTTCTAGTTATCGATGACATTTACTGGTCGCCAGGCATGCAACAAGCCTGGCAGGAAATGTGCAGCCACCCGCAGGTGAGCCTGAGCCTCGATGTATATGATGCCGGCCTCCTCTTTTTTCGTCCCGGCCTCCGGAAGGCGCATTATATCCTTTCGTTTTAAAATTGCCGCATAGTAGTTTTTTCCTGTTCGTGCTTAGTGGCTGAGGCTTAAGGACAAGGTGCCTGAAAAAATATCGGTAGGGCAGTGATAAAATAACTAGCTGCCATGTATATTCCTCCTCCCCTCTTTCTATCTCCTATCTCCTATCTCCTATCTCCTATCTCCTAACTAAATCCATCCACAGCTCTTTTCCCTGTCGGGGCTTAATAGAGTTGTAGCAGGGCTCCAGTTTCAATATTTCAAAGTAAGGAGTAAAATAGCGGAGGTATTCCTCCCTGTTTCCGCCAAAAGGAGGGCCACTTTCTGCAGTAAAGGGCATCTCAAACAGAAGGCCTGTCAGGTGACCGCCCGGTTTAAGGATGCGGGCCATCTGCCGGGCATAGGCAGGGCGCTGGTCTGGATGGAGGGCACAGAAGAAGGTTTGCTCCACCACCACATCAAACGTATCTGCAAGGCTGAAAAAATCCTGCTCCAGCAGGTGGTCAGTCGGAAAATGGGGAAAGCGTTGCTGGAAATTCTGAAGGGGTACTGCAGAAAAATCAAGAAGAAAAATATTTTTAAACCCCTGTTCGTGGAGGTAAGCTGCCTCGTGGCCGTTCCCTCCACCAGGAATTAAAATTCTGGCTTCCTTATCTTCAAAATTATCAAAATAAGCTTTCAGAGGAGTTGTAATACCTCCTGCATCCCACTGGGTTTGACATGTATGGTAACGGTTGGTCCAGTATTTTTCATCAAATGTTGTCATAAATGTTACTTTTTGTGATATTAGCTCCCTGAAAGAAAAAAATTTTTAGACAAGCGAACAATATTCGGTAAGTTTGCACTTTTAATGTTGGAAATCAATTCATTGTAACATGGCAGAAAACACACCAGAAACAACAAACAATAATAGAAAAAGAACAGTCACCATTGCCATTGCCATTATTGTTCTGTTGCTCATTTTTAACGGCGTAGTCTATTATTTAGATTACCGCGAAAAGCAGGAACTGGAAGCAGAAATTAACAGCAAAAACACGGAGTTACTGCAAACCTACGACCAGCTGAACAAAATAAGCACAGAACTGGAACAGAAAATACAGGAAATTGAAAAGCTGGGGGGCGATGTAACCGAACTCCAGCAGGCAAAAGCTGAACTGGAAGCCGAAAGAGAACAGCTTACCCGCTCTGCCTCTATTGCCCAGCGCCGTTACAACGAAATTCGCGAAAAAGTACAGGGCTATGAAACCCTGCTCAAGCAAAAAGACCAGGAGCTTGTTAAACTCCGTAGCCTGAGCGATTCGCTATACGCCGAAAACACCACGCTTAAAACTACTCAGAACCAGCTAACAGACTCTTTAAACCGGCTGGCTAAAAACCGCCAGGAGCTGAATCAGAAAGTGGCCATTGCTTCGCGCCTTAAAGCCGAAAACATTCAAATAATTGCCGTAAACAAGCGGGGAAAAGAACGGGAGGACGAAGAATATCGCGATCGCCAGATTCAGCAACTGAAAATCAGGTTTAACCTGGCCGACAACCCGGTTGCTCCTATTGAGAGCAAAGATATTATGATGCGCGTAATTGATCCGAACGGCAATGTATTATTTGACGTTGCAACCGGCTCCGGCACCATGATGATTGACAACCGGGAAGAGTTCTTTACTGCCAAACAGGAAATTCTGTTCGACAACACCCGCCAGCAGCTCTCTTTTCAGTATGAAAAAGAAAGCGATTACGAAGAAGGCATCTACAACGTAGAGCTGTATGCTGACGGCTACCTGATTGGAAACGATTCATTTAAAGTTAAATAAGCAGCGCTTTCTGCCCTATTAACACAGGCCCCGCTAAACCGGGGCCTTTTTAATATACAATACTTTGATAATTCATTACAATCGTTTACTTTTGCAGCTTCTATTATAAAGTTCAATAAATAAATTATGCAACTGAAAAATTACGAGACGGTATTCATACTAACTCCCGTTTTATCTGAGGCTCAGATGAAGGATGCTGTCGAAAAATTCAAAAATGTTTTAGTTAATGGTGGTGCCGAAATCACTAACGAAGAAATCTGGGGCCTGAAAAAACTGGCTTACCCGATTACGCACAAAACCACCGGGTTCTACAACATGTTTGAGTACAAAGCTCCCCCTGAGTTAATTGCTACGCTGGAAACTGAGTTTCGCCGCGACGAAACCGTAATGCGTTTCTTAACCGTATCGCTTGATAAGCATGCGATTGAATACAACGAAAAAAGAAGAAGAGGCGATTTTAACAAGAAAAAAGAAGCTAAGGAGGAGAAAAAATAATGACACTACAGAACGAACCAATCGTACGTAACGAGAACAGAAAAAAATACTGCCGTTTCAAAAGAAATGGTATTAAATACATCGATTACAAAGATGCAAACTTCCTCCTGAAGTTTGTAAACGAACAAGGTAAGCTTTTACCAGCCCGTATTACCGGTACCAGCCAGAAGTTTCAAAAGAAAGTTACTCAGGCAGTGAAGCGTGCCCGTCACCTGGCGCTTCTTCCTTATGTAACCGATTCTTTAAAATAATTCATTAGTTGCCTGTTGCTGGTTTGCCGTAGCAAGCGGCGCCTAACAGCAGCTCATCATAACTAACGATTTTAAAAAAATGCAAGTAATACTTAAAACCGATATAAAAGGCCTGGGCTACAAGAACGACCTGGTAGATGTTAAACCAGGTTACGGTAGAAATTACCTTATCCCGCAGGGATTTGCGCTAATGGCCACGACTTCTAATGTGAAGCAGCGCGACGAAATTGCTCGCCAGGTTGCCCACAAAGCGGAGAAACTGAAGCAGGATGCAGAGGCGCTTGCCAACGCAATTGGCGGCACTAAACTTACCATTCATGCGAAAGCAGGTGAAACCGGTAAAATTTTCGGAGCCGTTACGCCTAACCAGATTGCCGACGCCCTTAAAGCAAAAGGTCACGATGTGGACCGTAAGCAAATTTCTATCAATGGCGATGTGAAGACCCTGGGTGAATATACTGCCGAAATCGACCTTCATAAAGAAGTGAAGAAAGAAGTTGCTTTCGAAGTAGTCGCTGAATAATTCAGTCTCAAAACTATTTAAAGGCGTTTTGCTTCGGCAGAACGCCTTTTTTTGTTTCCATCTCCTCCAAAATTATTTTACCTTCGCTTCAGCATACAAGCACCCTTATGTTTCGAACCGAGCTACAAATACCCAGGGCCAATTTTTCACTGGAATTAAAGGACCCGCTCCTTACCGTTGGTTCCTGCTTTTCTGATGTGATAGGCCAGCGCCTGCTCGACCATAAATTCGAAGCAATGGTGAATCCTTTCGGTACCATTTTTCATCCTGCCATTGCCTGCCGGTTGCTCGAAATGGCTTTGGAGGATAAAACACCCGGCACCAACACATTTATTCAGCTGGAAGGACGCTGGGTAAGCGCCCTCCTCCATTCCAGCATTCATGCTAGCAGTTCTGCAGCACTGGAAGAAAGGCTTTCAACGCTTTTTAAAGAAGTTAAAAAGCAGTTACTAAATGCCAGGGTACTTATGCTTACTGCCGGCACTGCTTTTTTGTACATACAGGAGACCAGCGGGCTTGGCGTAGCCAACTGCCACAAACAACCGCAAAAGCTTTACCGGAAGCACTTAAGCAGCCCGGAAGAGCTCTATACTGCCTTTGGCTCCTTCTATCAAAAACTACTGAAAGCAAATCCTGACATCCGGCTCATTCTTACGCTTAGTCCTGTGCGGCATGTAAAAGATACGCTGGAGCTGAACAGCGTCAGCAAGGCTACCCTGCGACTGGCCATCCACCAGTGGGGGGAGCAGTTTCAGCAACTCAGCTATTTTCCCAGCTATGAGCTGCTCCTCGACGACCTGCGCGATTACCGCTTCTACGGCCGCGACCTGCTACACCCAAGCCCCGAAGCCGAAGACTATGTATGGCAGAAATTTAGCCACACCTATTTTACAGCAGAAACCCTTGCCTTTATAAAGGAATGGCAGTCAATCCGGCGGGCGCTTTCCCACAGGCCTTTCAATCCCGCATCGGATGCCCACCAACAGTTCATCCGCAAAACAATTCAAAAGCTCGAGGGCTTATCGTACAAAGTAAATGTACACAGCGAAATTGCCCAGTTAAAAAGCCAGTTAGTATGAGCAGCCAACCTGAATATACCAATCGCCTGGCCCAGGCCAGCAGCCCTTATCTTCTGCAACATCAGCACAACCCGGTAAACTGGTTTCCCTGGGGCGAAGAGGCCCTCACAAAGGCAAGGGAAGAAGACAAGCCCATTATTGTAAGCATTGGTTACTCCGCCTGCCACTGGTGCCATGTGATGGAGCGGGAATCTTTTGAAGACGAAGCGGTGGCGCAGCTTATGAACGAGCATTTTGTATGCATAAAAGTCGACCGCGAAGAGCGGCCGGATGTGGACCAGGTATATATGGATGCCATTCAGGCCATGGGACTGCAGGGCGGCTGGCCCCTAAACGCCTTCCTTACGCCAAACAAGAAGCCCTTTTACGGCGGCACCTACTTTCCAAAACAAAACTGGATGCAGCTGCTCCAAAGCATTACTACCGCCTTTCGTGACAACCGGCCCGATTTGGAGGAATCTGCGGAACGCTTTACTGAAGCCCTCAAAGTGTCCGACAGCCAGAAGTATGGGCTGGGAGAAGGAGAAAAAATCGCTTTTAATACGACCACCCTTCAGGAGATTTTTCAGCAATTTTCAAAAAAGTTTGATACTAAAAAAGGTGGATTAAACGGAGCCCCCAAATTCCCGCTGCCCAGCCACTGGCTCTTTTTGCTGCGCTATTGGGCAGCAACGAAAGAAGAAGCTGCCCTGGAGCAGGCAAGGCGTACGCTTAAGGAAATGGCCTTTGGCGGTATTTACGATCAGCTGGGAGGGGGGTTTGCCCGCTATTCTGTCGATGCGGACTGGTTTGCGCCCCACTTCGAAAAAATGCTCTACGACAATGCCCAGCTCCTCAGCCTGTATGCCGAAGCTTATACGGCTACAGGTGATCCGCTCTTTAAAAAAGTGGTTTACCAAACCATTGCCTGGGCCGGGCGGGAAATGCTTAGCCCCGAAGGAGGATTTTACTCCGCACGCGATGCCGATAGTGAGGGCGAAGAAGGGAAATTCTATTGCTGGACCTTGCAGGAGGTAGAGGACCTCCTTGGAGAGGAAGCGGACATTTTCAGCGACTTTTATAACCTCGATGAAGCCGGTAACTGGGAGCCGGGAAAAAACATTCTGCACAGGAGCGAAAGCACCCATAACTTTGCCCGAAAATACGACCTGGACGTAAGTGAGCTGGAAGCTCTCCTTTCCGAAGCAGAAGAAAAACTAATGCAGGCACGTGAAAAACGCGTACGGCCAGGCCTTGACGACAAAATACTGGCTGGCTGGAATGGCCTGATGCTAAGCGGGCTGGCCGATGCATACGCTGCCTTTGGAGAAGAGGCTTTCCTGGACCTTGCCCTGCAAAATGCTTCTTTCATTGACCAGCACCTGCAGCAGGAAGAGGGCCTGATGCGCAACTATAAAAATGGCACGGCCAGCATTCGTGGCTACCTCGAGGATTATGCCTTCGTAATACAAGGATATGTGCGCCTGTACGAAGTGTGCTTCGACGAAAACTGGCTCTACAAGGCTAAAAAATTACTAAAATATTGCCTGGCACACTTCTGGGACCAGGACGAAAAGCTGTTTTTTTATACCGACGACAGCAGCGAAAAGCTTATTGCCCGCAAAAAAGAATTGTTCGACAATGTTATTCCTGCATCCAATGCGGCGATGGCAACCAACCTTCACCGCCTGGGGCTCCTGCTCGATGTTAACAAATACAAGCAAAGGGCGCAGGAAATGGTAGAAACCATTCAGTCGTTGCTCGTGGCCGAACCGCAGTATTTCACCTACTGGGCCTCCCTCCTTTCCCAGCTGGTAAAACCTACTGCCGAAATAGCCGTGGTGGGCTCCGACTATAAAGCAATTGCCCTGCAGCTGCAGCAACAGCAGTACCACCCAAACAAAGTTATTTGTGCCGCTGCGGAAGAAGGGAGCCTGCCGTTGCTGGAAAACAGAACTGCGCGTGAAGGAAAAACCACAATCTATGTTTGCTACCATCAAACCTGTCAGCGGCCGGTTCAGCAGGTAGAGGAGGCCCTTGCATTATTATAGAAAAGGCCTAACTTTAAAATTAGAAGTTAGAAGCTTGAGGCTAGAGGTTAGAGAATAGAGGCAGATAAGGCAAGAACTTTCCTACTGCTTTCCTGCTAACTTCTTTTCTCCCTGCTCTGGTAATCTGGCTTCTAACTTCAAACATCTATTTTCTACACTGTGACGAACCTGGAATTACAGAATAGCAACTTTACGGAACAGGAAACCCTTTTCTGCAATGTTTTACTACCGGTACCCATTCCCAAGCTTTTTACCTACCGCATTCCGCGTAGCTTAAACGGGCAGGTACATGCGGGGAGCCGGGTAATTGTGCAGTTTGGTTCTAAAAAAATTCTTACCGGCATCGTCGACCAGGTACACAGCCAGGCCCCGGAGGCCTACGATGCCCGCTACCTGCTGGAGCTCATGGACGAGCAGCCAATTGTAAAGCCGGTACAGCTCAACCTTTTTAAATGGATGGCCGCCTATTATATGTGCACCCCGGGCGAAGTGCTGAATATTGCCATGCCCAGCGGCCTGAAGCTCAGCAGCCAGTCGCAAATCCAAATTAACCCAGACTTCGACCCGAATACCACCCTTTACACCTTTAACGAAAAAGAAGAAAAGCTGCTGGATGCACTGGTGGCCAACGAAAGCCTGAGCTACGCAGAGGCAGAAGCGCTGCTTGAACAGAAAAGCCTGTATAACATCTTTAAACAGCTTATCAGCAAGGAGGCGATCCTGCTATTCGAAGAGGTAAAAGACAAGTACAAGCCTAAAAAGGTGAAGAAAATCCGCCTCAATGCCACTTATGCCGATAATAAAAAGGCACTGGAGGCACTCTTCGAGCTTCTTGAAAAACAGCCCAAGCAAAGTGAGGCCCTTCTACAGTTTTTAAGGGTTTGCCCGGTACATGTAAAGCCTGAGTGCAATGAAGAAGGGGTAGAAAAAAGCCAGCTGATACAGGGAGAAGTTTCTCCTTCTTCCATTCGTACCCTGCTCAAGAACGAGGTGCTCGAAGAGTTTGAGGAGGTAATCCCTCGTTTTAAACTGCCGAAAAATGATAATGCCCCCGATATTGTACTGAATTCCGAACAAAACAGGGCAAGGGAAGAAATCCTTCAACATTTCGAAAGTAAGGACACTGTTTTGCTGCATGGCATTACCGGCAGCGGCAAAACAGAACTATACATCAGCCTTATTGAAGATGCCCTGGAAGGAGGCAGCCAGGTGCTGTACCTCCTGCCGGAAATTGCCCTTACCACCCAGATTGTAAGCCGGCTGAAGAAGGTGTTTGGCAGCCGCATGGGTGTTTACCACAGCCGCTTCTCCGACAATGAGCGCGTTGAAGTGTGGCAGGGAGTCCTGAACGGGGACCTTCCCCTGATCATTGGCGTTCGCTCGTCCATTTTTCTTCCTTTCGACAAGCTGGGGCTCATTATTGTGGATGAGGAGCATGAAACTTCCTACAAGCAGTTTGACCCTGCCCCCCGCTACCATGCACGCGATACTGCCCTGGTGCTCTCGCGCATGCACAAGGCAAAAACTCTGCTGGGCTCTGCCACTCCATCGGTAGAGTCCTATTACCAGGCAAAGACGGGCAAGTACGGCCTGGTAACACTCGACAAGCGCTTTGGCACTGCGCAGCTTCCGGAATTAAAACTCGCTGACACCCGCGTGGCCGTAAAGCAAAAAACCATGAAGGCCATGTTTTCGGAAGAGCTGGTAAATGCCATGCAAAAAGTGGTGAAAAAAGGAGAGCAGGCCATTATTTTCCAGAACCGGCGGGGGTATGCGCCCTACCTCAACTGCGAGGAATGTAGCTGGATTCCAAAATGTACCAGCTGTGCGGTTAGCCTCACCTACCATATGTACTCGAATGAGCTGCGGTGCCACTATTGCGGCCATAAAGATTATGTACCTACCGCCTGCCCGGCCTGCGGTTCGCATAAAATAAAAACCATTGGCTACGGCACCGAAAAGCTGGAAGAAAGCATCCGCCTGCTGGTGCCCGAAGCCAATGTGCAGCGCATGGACTTAGATACTACCCGCCGCAAAAACGGCTACCAAACCATTATCGACGATTTTGAAGACGGAAAAATAGATATTCTGGTAGGTACGCAAATGGTTAGCAAAGGCCTGGATTTTGAACGGGTAAGCCTGGTTGGCGTTTTTGATGCGGATAGAATGATCCATTTCCCGGACTTCCGTTCCCATGAGCGCACTTTCCAGCTGATTACCCAGGTAAGCGGCCGCGCCGGAAGAGGCGAAATTCCCGGGGAGGTAATCATCCAGACCAGCGATGTGAGCCAGGCCATCTTAAAAAAAGTGCTGGAAGGAAATTACGAAGCCTTATACCAGGAAGAAATAGAGGAAAGAGAACGCTTTTTTTACCCACCCTTCAGCCGCCTGATTCGGCTGGTGGTAAAAAATCCTGAAAAGGAAATGGTCGAAACGGCTGCAAATGCCCTTGCGGACTACCTGAAGAAAACTTTCGGTCCTGAGCGAATTCTTGGGCCGGAGGAGCCATTGGTGGGCCGTATTCGCAACCTGTACCTCATGAACATTCACATCAAGCTGGAACGGCAAAACCTCGACCTCCAGGGGGTAAAGGAGTTCATTACCGAAAGCTACCAAAAGCTGGTAGCCGACAAAGCTTTTAAGAAAACAGAGGTAGTCGCCGACGTCGATCCTTATTAATGTGCTGATAGGGTAATGTGCTGATGTGCTGATGAGGAAATTGTAATACAATATGCACGGCAAGTCTGTTATTTATTACCTCCGGGAGGCAGGTAAAACCCATGCATTAGCGAATGACTGCATTATTAGCACATCAGCACATTAAAACATTAGCACATTATAAATCCCACTCCTTATTAATTTCGCTGATGGCATGGTGCGCCGTCAGGTCGAATTGTACAGGAACCAGGGAAACATAGTTGTTGGCAATGGCCCATTCGTCATTATCTTCGCCCTTGTCGAAGTTCACGAAATTGCCCGCCAGCCAGAAGTAGCGACGGCCATTCGGGTCGAAGCGCTCATCAAAATCTTCCTGCCACTTTGCCCGCGCCTGCCGGCAAACTTTTATTCCTTTTACATTTTCGTTCCGCTTGGGCGGGAAATTCACATTTAGTGCAACTCCCCTGGGCATGCCATTTTTCAATACCTCCCGGCAAATTTTCAGCACCCATTCGTGGGTATGAGAAAAATCGGCTTCGGGGTCGTAGTCGCAGAGGGAGAAACCAATGGCAGGCATGCCCTCAATGGCGCCCTCAATAGCCGCCGACATGGTACCAGAATACAATACACTGATAGAGGTATTACTGCCATGATTGATTCCACTAACCACCAGGTCGGGCTTGCGGTCTTTAAGCACAAAATGCTTTGCCAGCTTAACACAGTCGGCGGGTGTACCGGAACATTTGTAGGCCGCCACGTCCTCAAACATATCGGCTTTATACAAGCGGAGGGTGTTGCCAATGGTAATAGCATGGCCCATACCCGACTGCGGACTGTCGGGAGCTACCACTACTACTTCGCCCAGTTGTTTCATGAGGTTTACCAGGTTCCGGATGCCCGGGGCGGTTATACCGTCGTCGTTCGATACTAATATTAATGGTTTTGACATAAGAACTCTTTTAATAGAAAAGGCAAATATCGGGGAAATAGACGGGAATAACAGGAGGAAGCCGATTAAATACCCGGGGAAGGCACAAAAGAAAGATGAGGATGGGCGGAGTCCTTTATTTCGTTCGCTGTAAAGCCAAACCAGGATGGCTCAGTAGGAGCACAGAAAAGTTTGCGCACCGAAAATCAGGCGCTTTCTTTTCCGCAAGCAAAGCACGCCGGAAGTAGAATGCTTCAGCGGAACCTTAAATAGTAAATGAATATGGTAAGCCCCTTCGTACAGGCAGCCGTGAGGACAGGAAAATCTTTTTTCAGGATGAAAATTAAAGCCATCAAAAGAAAAGCTTTACCCACAGGATAAAAACGCTGCCCCGGAACTCACTTGTAAAAAACCATAAAAAAAATACCCCGGCTAGTCACCAAGGGCATTGTAATAGGCAGTAATCCGCACCAGGTCGCTTATTTGATCGTAGCGCAGCTTATTTCTGCGGATATATTTTTTCACCTCATTGTATTTCCGGTCCATTATAGAAAGCAGCTTTCTCTTTTTAGGCTTGTACTCATTTATGGTTCCATCCTTTTCCAGGAAATAAAAGTCAAAAGCCAGCATCAGGCGGGCGTCTTTCGGAAACACCATTTGGTCGTTCACCTCGAATGGATGCCCCTCCTGCACTATCTTTTCACGGCTCAAAAGGGTGAGGCGACCTTCAAAAAGCACCTCAAAAAGCATGGGCACCATATAATCGGTGCTTACCTGCATTGGCAGGGCATAAAACTGCCGGTAGCTTTTAATCCCGGTATCATATACTTCAAAGAAAAACAAATTTTGTGCGCCAAAGGCCCGAATGCGTCCATCTTCCGTTTTTATCTGGATGGCATCATTCACAAAATTGTATTTTATCAGTCCTGATAAAGTATCATCTGTAATAAGCACCGCTGTACCCTGGTGCCATACTTCAGATGGAAATATTTGTGCCTGAACTGAAAAAGAAAAAAAGGTTGCTAAAATAAGAGTTAAAAAAGTTTTCATTCGTTAGGTTACGCTATCTAAGATTCATCATCCTTCAATATCGTGTGCCCCATTTTATCTCGTTTTGTGCGGAGGTAATGTTCGTTGTGCACGTTCGGTGCTATCTCTATGGGCACACTATCTACTATCTCCAGACCATACCCTATTAGCCCTGCCCTTTTCTTTGGATTATTTGAAATCAATCGGATTTTTGTAACATTCAAATCCCGAAGAATCTGAGCGCCCACTCCATAATCACGGTTATCCATATTAAATCCGAGCTGCAGGTTTGCCTGTACCGTATCATATCCTTGCTCTTGCAATTTGTAGGCTTTCAACTTATTCAAAAGCCCTATTCCTCTTCCCTCCTGGTTCATATATAAAACCACTCCTTTGCCTGCTTCATTTACCATTTCCATGGCACTGTGTAACTGAGGTCCGCAGTCGCAGCGGCAGGATCCAAAAATATCGCCGGTTACGCAGCTTGAATGAACCCGAACCAAAATAGGCTCATCTTTTTCCCAGCTTCCTTTTACCAGCGCCAGGTGCATTTCGTTGGTGTTTGACTGCCGGTAAGCTACCAGCTCAAAATCACCCCAGCTGGTAGGCATGTTTACCTCTATTTCGCGCTGAACAAGGCTTTCCATGCGCAGGCGGTAAGCAATCAGGTCTTTAATGGATACCAGCTTCAGGCCGAAATGTTCCGCCACCTTGTATAAATCCGGCAGGCGGGCCATGGTGCCATCCTCATTCATAATTTCAACAAGTACTCCTGCCGGCCTGAATCCTGCTAAGCGGGCAAAGTCAATAGCGGCTTCGGTATGGCCGGTTCTGCGCAGTACCCCTCCACGTTTTGCCTTCAATGGAAAAATATGCCCGGGCTTCCCCAGCTCTTCGGGTTTGGTTTCGGGATCTACCAGGGCTTTTATCGTTTTTGCCCGGTCGCTTGCCGAAATCCCCGTGGTGCAACCATGCCCGATTAAATCGACAGAGACCGTAAACGGAGTTTCAAAAGTGGCGGTATTTTTTCCCACCATCAAATCGAGGCCCAGTTCTTCGCAACGATCTTCCACAATGGCAGCACAAATAAGCCCGCGCCCATGCGTAGCCATAAAATTTACAATTTGTGGGGTAATGCATTCGGCGGCACAAATAAAGTCTCCTTCATTCTCGCGGTCCTCATCATCTACCACAATTATTACTTCACCGTTTTTTATGGCTTCAATAGCCTCTTCTATGCTATCGAGCGTTTTTTCCTGCTTCATGAAAATCCCTTTTTAGCCTGCCGGAAAGTGGCCAGACTTGTTCATTTTATTTAATTTACCTGCAAGGATTGCAGCGCAAAGTTAGCAGGTAAATACCAATTCTTTCGAATATGAACAAAAAATATGATACAGGCGTTCTGCCAGGCTAAAACAGCTTTTTTGGTAAAAAGGGTTTTTATACTTTTCGCTGGCAAAAAATTAATTGTTTGCTTAGTTAAATAACGAGGGCCGGCGCCGGAGAGTTGCTTAAGCCACTATTATTTTGCCACTACCATTCCCAGGAAATCACTCAGCTCTTTTGTTGAGCTTTTCAGGCTCATGTGGGTCTGCATAATTTCCTCCTGCTCTACCTGATCTTTCGCTGTTTTTAGCCTTGCCAGGTTCTCCTGAATGAGCTTTTCCAGCGTACGGTATTTTAACCTTACCACATTCTGGAAAACAGCCTTTTCAAGCAGCTGATCTTCGCGTGGCACATAAATATTGTGGCGTTCTTCCCATACTTTACTCAGGTCGTATTTTTCTACTATCAGGTTGGCCACTTCTTCCTTTATTTCAGCAGAGCCTTCGCGGATAAAATACTGCGCATCCAGCACCTGCCCCTGGGCAAGCTTCTCTTTAAAAGTGAGAAGAATAGTTTTATAAATAGGGGTTTGAAACTCCAGCTCATCAATTTCCTGCAGGAGGTAATCGTATAAGTGAAAGGCTTCCTCAATTTCATTAAAACCATAATTAAGCAGCAAGCGAATGCTTTCCTTTTCCTGCAGCCGCAAAGACTGCTCCAGTACCTGTGTTTCGGAGAGGGCTTTGGGGCGCTCTGCAGGCATTTCATCAAAAGGCTCGTAGTAATCCGAAGGAGGCCCCTCGTAATAATACGCATCATCGTCCTGCGCTCCTGCCGAGGGCTTTGCTCCCGAAGATTGCCGCGCACCGGACTGCCGGCCACCGGACTGCCTGCCACCGGACTGCCGGCCACCCGCCTCTTTCTGCAGATTCTGCTGTTGCAGCTTATTCAGCTCCTTTATCAACAGCTCTTCATCCATGCCCAGTACGGTACCGCATTCCTTAAGGTATACCGCCCGCTCTATAGGGTCAGGAATTTTGGCTATACTGGCAACAACTTCCTTTACCGTTTCGGCTTTTTTTATCGGGTCGTTAGCCGCCTCCTTTGCAAAAAGCGACGCCTTAAAGGTAAGGAAGTCTTGCGCATTTTCGGCCAGGTATTCCTGAAAGGCGGTGGAACCCAGTTTCTGGCTGTAGCTGTCCGGGTCTTCGCCTTCCGGAAAAACCACTACCCTTACATGCAGCCCTGCTGCCAGTATCATATCGATTCCGCGCAAGGAGGCTTTTAATCCGGCCGGGTCACCATCGAAGAGTACGGTTATCTGCTGTATAGCGGCCAATGAGCCTGATCTGCCCTTCGGTAAGGGAAGTACCCGGAAGAGGCCACCACATTTTCTACGCCCCTCAGGTGCAGCGAAATCACATCGGTATAGCCCTCTACCAGGTAGCAGTTTTCTTGTTGCCGCATGGCCTGCCGGGCCTGGTGATCCCATAAAGCACATCGCTTTTATGGTAAACCGCTGTTTCGGGCGAATTCAGGTATTTGGGCTGCTTTTTATCGGCTTAAGTATGCGGGCACCAAAGGCAATAGGCTTTCCGGTTAAGTTGTGGATCGGGAAAATTACCCGCCCACGGAAGCGATCATAAAAACGACTTCACGCTCGCCATCGTTGTCTTTTCTGACAATCAGCCCGGCTTTCTCCAGCAACTCCTCTGTAAAGCCCTCGGCTTTGGCCGCCTTTAGCAGGCCATCCCACTCCTCCAGGCTGTAGCCCAGGTCGAACTTTTCAATGATGGCATCGTTAAACCCACGCTGCTTAAAATAGCTGTAGCCAATGCTGCGGCCATTCGGGATGTTCCGCAGCAGCTCTTGAAAATAACGGGCAGCAAAGTTCAGGACAATGTATAGGCTTTCCTTTTCGTTATGGGCCTCCTGCTGCTCATCGCGTTTGCTCCTCTTCGGCTATTTCTACGCCATATTTTGCCGGCCAGGTGTCGAAGGGCCTCCATATAACCGAGCCCTTCTATCTCCATGATAAAGGTTATGGCATCGCCGGCCTTGCCGCAGCCAAAGCATTTAAAAATACCTTTGGCCGGCGATACGGAAAAAGAAGGCGACTTTTCGTGATGAAAAGGGCAGCAGGCCCAGAGGTTCTGCCCCTTTCGCTTCAGGGAAACAAAATCGACACGACCTCTTCAATCTCAATCTTACTCTGTATTTCCTGTATGGTATCCTGGCTTAGCTTCAATTTGGTTGTTGGTTATTGGTGCTTAGTGGCTGGTGGTTGTCCTTTATCCTGCCGGCTTCTCGCCCTTAATTTCTGAACCTGGTCTTGATTCTGGCTCCTGGCCCACATCTCAAGTCCCACATCACATGTCTCAAGTCCCACATCTCATGCCTCAAGTCTCCCGTCTCAAGTCCCAAGTCTCACATCTCAAGTCTCACATCTCAATCTCACGTCCATTGCCCCTCCCACTAAAGATACAAAATTATACAAAAGCATGGCTTCCTTCTTCCTTCGCTTTCAAAAATTTTAATACCGTAAATTGCTCCGGATTCATTACTTTTGCTTCCGGTTTACAGGGGCGCACTATTTCGTTCGGCATTGTGTTGTTGAAAAAGGAAATTGCCCCTCATGAAAGATAAAGATAGTTCCATGACAATAAGCAAAGAACACGTACTTACCGCGCTGCGCAAAGTCGACGACCCGGACCTGAAAAAGGACCTCGTAACGCTCAATATGATTGAAAATATAGCAGTCGATGGCCGCAAAGTGAGTTTACTGTAGTACTAACCACTCCTGCCTGTCCGCTAAAGGAATTTTTACGCCAGGAATGTACAACGGCAATTCATAACACCCTGGGAGAAGATGTTGAGGTGAAAATTGAAATGACCTCGAATGTTACCACCACCCGCAACAATGCGCCCCTGCTACCCAATGTTAAAAATATTATTGCCATTGCATCCGGCAAAGGCGGCGTAGGCAAATCTACGGTTAGCGCGAACCTTGCTGTTGCACTGGCACGGACCGGCGCAAAAGTAGGCCTGGTCGATGCCGATATCTCCGGTCCTTCTTTGCCGGTAATGTTTAACTGCGAGCCGAGCAGCCGGGCATACAGCAAAAAGATGGCAAAAACTTTATTTTGCCTATTGAAGCAGTATGGGGTAAAGCTCATTTCTATTGGCCTGCTTACGCCTCCCGACAGCCCGGTAATCTGGCGGGGACCGATGGCCAGCCAGGCGCTGCGCCAGTTTTTAGCCGACACCCAGTGGGGCGAGCTGGACTACCTCCTCATTGACCTGCCTCCGGGCACCTCCGATATTCACCTGAGCCTTGTTCAAACTGTACCTGTAACCGGTGCCATTATTGTAACTACGCCACAAAAAGTAGCGGTAGCCGATGCACGCAAGGGACTTGCTATGTTTAAGCAGCCACAAATAAATGTACCGGTACTTGGTGTAGTGGAAAATATGGCGTATTTTACTCCTGCAGAGCTTCCCGACCATAAATATTATATTTTTGGCAAAGAAGGCGGTCGCCAGCTGGCGGAGCGGACAGGGGTAGCCTTCCTTGGAGAAATTCCATTGGTACAGACCATTCGCGAAAGCGGCGATTCCGGCTATCCTGCCGTACTTAAAGATGATATCACCGCTGAGTCCTTCAGGGTACTGGCTGAAACGCTTGCCCGGCAGGTTGCTATTCGTAATGCGGAAAGCGCGCAAACTAAAGTAGTAGAAGTAAAGTAATACGATATATCTATGATCAATGAATCTGTCATGCAGGAAGACCTCATTCAGCAGGTGGAAAAAGCATTGGAAAGTATCCGACCTTATTTACAGGCCGATGGAGGCAATGTAAAGGTACTGGATATTAGCTCCGAAGGCTTTGTACGGCTGGAACTTCTGGGAGCATGTGGCTCCTGCCCTATGTCGGCCATGACCTTTAAAGCTGGCATTGAAGAAGCCATTAAGCGGGAAGTGCCCGGGATAAAAGGCATTGAAGCGGTAAACATTACCACACCTGATGACCCGAACGCAAAACTGCCGGGCAACATGTAAAATTTTCATGTATACAGTTTCCCCCGGACCTATCTTTTCCGGGGGATTTTTTTTATATTAATGCCGGACTGCTGTACGTTTATGAAAAATTGTACTTCCTGCTTTTTTTTACTGGCCCTTCTTTTTTCAGGCAGCTTATTTGCACAAGCGCCCGAAAAATGCGCCCTGCCAGCTTACCGGAACCTACAACAACAACGGCATCCTCAACTTTTAGAAGAAGCAGCGTTTGAGCGCTGGATGCAGCAAAAATTAGAAAAAAGAAAAAACAACACCCTCTCTTTCCGGCAACTGGAAGTCTTGCAACTCCCCGTGGTGGTGCATGTGGTACATAATGGAACGGCCATAGGCGCGGGGGCCAATATTCCCGAAAGCCAGATTCTACGGCAGATAGAAATCCTTAACCAGGACTTTCGCAGGCGCAACGAAAACCAGATAAACCAGCTCCCTCCGGAATTTAAGGCAGTAGCTGCCGACACAGAAATAGAATTTGTACTTGCCCGGCAGGATCCGGAAGGCCTGCCCACCAATGGCATTACCCGAACCCAGGGGCCTGAGAGGGAGTACAGCTACGAAACCAACGATTTTAATTTAAAAAACCTCATTCACTGGCCGGCAGAGGATTATATCAATATATATGTAACCACCCTGGCCTCTCCTTATATTGGCTATGCCCAGTTTCCTGAAACCGATTTGTTACAGGGGCTCGACCAGGGACTTACCACCGCCCAAACCGATGGGGTGGTAATTGATTACCGTTACTTTGGAGAAGGAGGCAATGCCAACTCCGATAGCCGCGGCCGAACTACTACCCATGAACTGGGCCACTATTTCGGTCTGCTGCATACCTGGGGCGACGGAGGCTGCGAGGTAGATGATTTTGTGGAAGACACTCCCCTTACTTCGGAAAGCTACAATGGTTTTGGCGATTGTAGCTCCACCACGGAAGAAAGCTGCGGCTCGCCCGATATGTTCCAGAATTTCCTGGCCTATACCAACGATGCCTGCATGAGCCTGTTTACCCAGGGGCAGAAAGAACGCATGCTCGTAATACTCAGAAACAGCCCACGGCGGCGGGAGCTGATAAACTCAAGGGCTAAGCAGGAACCAAGCATTGTGGCAAACGATGCAGGTCTGCGCCAGCTCCTCATTGGCCTTACAGATTCCTGCGCCAAAACTTTTATACCGCAGCTTACCATTCGTAATTACGGCAGCAATCCCCTTGAGCAAGTCAGTATTGCGCTTTACATTAAGGGAACACTTTTCAGAAACATCAGCATGCCTGTTAATCTCGGGTACCTTGAAACAGAAGTTATCCGGCTCGATGAAATTGATTATTCGCTCACCGGCCTCCTGTCAATAGAAGCCCGAATTACCGGAGTTAACGGCACCACCGATGGCAAAGCCTTTAACAATTCGCTGGAAGCAGAGCTCTATATTCCCGAGCAAAGAGAAACGCCTTTTTTTGAAGACTTCGAAGCCACCAGCTACCCTTTTTATCGCATTAACCCCGACCTCCTGCTCACCTGGCAACAGGTAATAGCCCCCATAACGGGAAATCCGAATAACAGGGCCATGTTTATGAATTTTTATGACTATGAAATAAACCTGGGCTCCAAAGATTACCTGATTTCGCCAGTATTTGATTTAAGCAACGAAAAGCAGTCATACCTAAGCTTTAAGGTGGCCTATGCGCTTTTCTCGCGTAATGTTACCGACAAACTCGAAGTTTACGTTACCACCGATTGCTCCGAAACCATTGAAAACGCCACCCTTATTTACAGCAAGTCAGGAGAAGCCCTCGCTTCGGCGCCGAACACTGTAGAACCATTTGTACCGGACAGCAATGATGACTGGCGCAACGAATTTCTTGACCTTTCGGCCTTTGCAGGACAAAGCCAGGTTCAACTCCTTTTTGTAGGCACCAACAGCTGGGGCAACAACCTGTACCTCGACGACATCGCCGTAATTAAGGAATCGCCCTATGAGCATGATGTTACTTTACAGGCAATTAACGGCCCTTCTGTAGTTAGCTGCGAAGAAAGCCCGAAGCCCGCCCTCCTGATTAGAAATACAGGCAAACAGGTGCTAACAAGTCTGGAGGTAGTATATAGCCTGGAAGGAGGCGAGGGTCAACAGTTTACTATCACCGACCTCTCTCTTGCCCCTATGGCCAGCCAGCAGGTTTATTTGCCGGAGCTTCTTTTGGAAGAAGGCCAACACCTGCTGCAGGTGCAGCTAGGGAACCCTAACGGGGAAACAGATGAAAATCCGGCGAACAATGTGCTTACAAAAAATTTCGTGGTAAACCAGCAGCAGGACCTTATTCCCCTGCGCCAGCAGTTTACCGAACAAAACTTTATCCGGTCCACCTGGACCAGCGCAAATCCCAACCCCGAGCTGTCGGGCTGGGAAATACGATCTGTTCCCGGGCCTGCTCCGGGCACCAACTTTGCTGCTGTAAGTGAGTTTTTCGGCAGTGAAAGAGGCGCCGAAAACTGGCTCGTAAGCCCTGTGCTGGATCTTTCGGAAGTACAGGAAGCAGGTATGCAATTTCGCTACTCTTATGCCCCCATTCTAAATGCTTCCGACGTATTGCAGGTGCGTTTATCTACCGACTGTGGCAAAACCTGGGATCATATCCTATTTGAGAAAAGAGGCAGCGAGCTTTCGGGCAAAACCGTAAACAGCCGCTGGGCGCCCCGCAACATCAGCGACTGGAAAACCGCCTTTACCGATCTTTCCGCTTTTGCCGGGTATACCGACCTGCGCGTTGCCTTTGTGGCCATATCTGACGGAGGCAACAATATTTACCTCGACGATATCGAATTCTTTGAATCAGGCATTCCTCTAACGGTGGTAATTCCGGAAGCCAATAGTCTTACGGCCTATCCCAACCCAACCAACAGCAATTTACATGTGGTGTTTAACCTGAAAGAAAGGGAAGATGTAGTCATTCAGCTGTTTAACCTCACAGGAGCCCTGGTTTATCGTTCCGGTTTCGACAACACCCTAAACCAGGTTTACACCATTGACATGAGCAACTGGATGCCGGGCATTTATGTGCTAAAAGTTAACAGCCCCAGCCTGCATGAGTCCAAACGCATTCTGTTATACAAATAGCAATACCGGCAGGAAGCCTGCCGCAGCTGGCTGCTCCCTTCCTCCGGCAAACGATTAAACTTTCCTGTTCAGGAATAAAAACGGGCGACAAATGCGCAGCTAAAAAAGAATGCCGGAATTATTTTGGCCGATATACTATTTATAACTTACAAAAGTTACATTACAGGGAGTTAACAGGAATACCTTAAAGTTTGCCACTCCATTTAATTCATTATATTTGCAGGAATGAAAATAGGAATATTCTTTGGTGGGCAGTCACGCGAGAGAGAGATATCATTTGCCGGCGGACGCACCGTTTACGATAACCTGAACAAGGCCCTTTTCGAGCCTGTTCCCATCTTTATTGATAGCCTTGGGCAGTTTATTCTGCTCGACTGGCAATATGTATATAAAGGCACCATCCGCGATTTTTATCCACCTGCTCCTTTTATTCCTGAAACGGAAGTTCCCTTCCAGGTATATGTAGAGTCGCTGGGGAAACTTCCGGCAGCAAAGGCCGAAGAAATGGCCCGGCTGGTAGGTCGTATTGTGCAGCCGCATGAATTTGCCCAACTGTTCGACTTTGCTTTTCTGGCGCTACACGGCCCCTATGGCGAAGATGGAAATATCCAGGGCCTGCTGGAATGGTACAACATTCCCTACTCCGGCTGCGGAATTCTTCCTTCTGCCATCGGCATAAATAAAATCATTCAAAAAGATTTGATGGAAGGCCATGGCTTTCCCTGCCCCCGCCGCTGGGTTATTAGCCGTGGCAAGTGGCTGGCGAATACAAACAAACAAAGCCTGCTCGAAGAAGTGGTAGAGCGGGTAGGCTTACCGGTAGTAATCAAGGCCCCGAACCAGGGCTCCTCTATTGGCGTATCCATTGTACGAAACAATGAACCGGAGGCTTTTGCCCATGCGGTAAACAAAAGCCTGTTTATAGAAACCATCGACTTGGGCAAGTGGCAGCATAACAGCCGCGAAGAAAAAATACGCTTCCTTACCACCCTCACCGACATCAGGGAAGGCATTGGCCTGCCGGTTTATGCCGAGAGCAGCAGCCAGGGAGAAGAAGTTATCTACCATCCTGCCACACTCTTACAATACCTGGATGAACGTGCACAGGCTGGCGACCACCAGATAAGCCTTACCTCGCTCAATTCTGAAGAAGAGGTGCTGTTCGAGTCTTTTATTGAAGGCAAGGAATTCAGCTGCATTGTGGTGCAGGATGAAAACGGCCGGCCGCTGGCGCTGCCGCCTACCCAAATTATAAAAGGGACCGATGTATTCGACTACAGGTCTAAATATTTGCCTGGCATCAGCCGTAAAATAACGCCTATCGACCTGCCGGAGGCTGAAATAGAACATATTCGCCAGGAATGCTGCCGCCTGTTTAAAGCGCTGCACTGCAACGTATATGCCCGCATCGACGGCTTTATTAATGGCACTGGAGAGGTATTCCTGAACGACCCGAACACCACCTCAGGTATGCTCCCCTCTTCTTTCTTCTTTCACCAGGCTGCCGAAATTGGCCTCAATCCTTCGCAGTTCCTTACCTATATTATTCGTACTTCGCTGGCAGAGCGGATAAAAACAGGGAAGCAGAATAAAGTAATGGGAGCCATGTTGCAGCAGCTGGATACCAGCATTAAAGCAATTAAACAGCAGAGCTCCGATAAAATTAAAGTAGCCGTAGTGATGGGGGGCTTTTCTTCGGAACGCCATATTTCGGTAGAAAGCGGACGTAACATCTTTGAAAAGCTTTCTTCTTCGACCAAGTACCTGCCAGTGCCGGTTTTCCTTACCGGCGACGAGCAGGAACACCTGCTGTATTTGCTGCCCATCAACATTATGCTCAAGGACAATGCCGATGACATCAGGGAAAAAGTAGGCCTGTACCTGCGCGGAGAACACCATCCGCTACTGGAAAAAATTGCCAATGAGGCCGGAGCGCTGGTAAACACCTATACCGATCGCGACCTCCTCCATTTTGAGCCGGTAAGCTATCAGGATCTCAGCCAAAAGGTCGACGCGGTATTTATTGCCCTCCACGGGCGCCCCGGCGAAGATGGCGCCGTACAGCAGGAGCTGGAACGCTATGGAATTCCTTACAATGGCAGCGGCATCGAAAGCTCACAGCTCACCATTAATAAGTATGATACCAACGAGCTGCTCATGCAAAATGACTTCTCGGTAGCCAAACACCGGCTGGTATGGAAAGAGCAGTGGCAGCAGGGAGAAGAAGCGCTTATAAATGAAATTGAAGAGGCCTTTGGCTATCCGCTAATTGCAAAGCCTGCCGACGATGGCTGTAGCTCTGCGGTTAAAAAAATCAAGAACCGGCAGGAGCTGGTGGCTTTTGCCCAAATGATTTTCAGGCAGCAAGTCGAGCTTTTGCAGGAACCGATGCAGGTACTTAAGTTAAAAGCAAGTGAGGAGTTTCCGCTAAAGCAGGCTTTCCTGGTAGAGGAGCTCATCAGCAAAGGCAATGCAAAGCACTTCCTGGAAATTACCGGCGGACTCCTGACCCTGCGCGATGCAAAAGGACAAATGCATTACGAGGTATTTGAACCTTCTGAAGCACTGGCCGGTGGCGAAGTACTGTCGCTGGAAGAGAAATTCCTGGCAGGTGAAGGGCAGAACATTACCCCGGCCCGCTTTGGTCGGACCCCTGAAGAAAATAAGCGCATTTCTGCTGCCGTACGGGCAGAGCTCGAACGGGTAGCAAAAGTGGTAAACATTGAAGGCTATGCCCGTATCGATGCTTTTGTAAAAGTTTTTGAAGATGGCCGCGTGGAAACCGTAATTATTGAGATCAACTCCCTGCCCGGAATGACTCCTGCCACCTGCATTTTCCACCAGAGTGCACTAAACGGCTATAAACCCTATGACTTTATCGATGCCATTTTAACCTATGGCATTGAAAGCAAAAAACTGAAGCAAACCTTATGAAATACCGGATTAACTCGCTGAAAGATGTGCTGATCCACCTGCTTATTATTATCGTACTGGGTGTGGGGATTACATTGGCCTTCTTTAACTGGTTTCTGCCAAAAACAACGAATCACGGCGAAACCATTACTGTTCCGAACCTGGATGGCATTGCCTATAACCAGCTGGACGAATACTTAACCGCACGCAACCTGCGTTATGAGGTAAACGACTCTACCTTTACGGCCGAGTACCCGCCGCTAACGGTAATGAAGCAGTACCCAAAACCCGGCGCGCAGGTAAAGGAAAACCGCAAAATATTCCTTTCGCTGAATGCTAAAAATCCGCCAAAAGTTAAAATGCCCCGGCTTACCGATTCCTCTGTTAAAAACGCGCAGCTGGTATTAAAGAGCTTTGGCTTAGAACTGGGCGACATCAGCTATCAACCAGACCTTGCAGCCAATGCGGTACTGGAACAGCGCTTTAATGGCAAAACAATTGTAGAGGGCGCCTACATACCAAAAGGCTCTAAAATAGACCTGGTGGTAGGCGATGGCAAGGGAGAACAGACTTTTGATACCCCCAACCTCATGGGAATGGACCTCGATGAGGCAGAGTTTGTGGCAGTTGGCGCCGGTTTTAAAGTAGGAGAAATCAATTACCAGAAAGACCCTGAGCGGACACCTAATACGGTTCTCCGACAGATGCCCCCTGCCGGCGCCCGCGCCCGCATTGGTGAAGTAATTGACCTGTGGGTAGTGGAGTTTGAAGGAGAACAGGCACAAGGTAATTCAAACCCCGGCATAAGCAATGACCAAAGCAGTATCGATTAAACTTTTTTTCTTTTGCCTGCTTCCAGGGCTCCTGACCAGCTTTGCCGCCCAGGCACAGTTGCAATTGCTCCCCCTGGAAGCAGTTCCTTTTAAAAATTCACGGTTTGTGCAGGCACAGCGCATGGCGCCTGCTGCCGTCGATACCCTTCGCCTGCCTTTCTGGGACGACTTCAGCACCTCTTCTTCCGTGCCCGACACCAACCGCTGGCAGCTGGGCCCCGATGTAGCCATTACCAACACCATTGCCGTACTGCCACCCAGCTATAATGTGGCTACCTTCGATGGTCTGCAGGCCTCCGGCAGGCCTTACAGTCAGGACCCTAACCTGAGCGGCCCTTCCGACACCCTCCTTTCGCTCCCCATACAGCTTGGCTCTGCCCAGCTACCACCCGAGGAACGTGCTTCGGTATATCTTAGCTTTTACTGGCAGCTCCAGGGGCGTGGAAACCGCCCGGATAATCAGGACTCCTTACTCCTCTACTTTATGGCTGCCGACAGCTCCTGGCAGCAGGTATGGAGCGAGGGCGGCCGGGAAGAGATAGATTCAGCCGCCTTTGTGCAGGAAATAATTGGCCTGGCGCAGGCCGGCGAGCAGCTGGGCGTAAACTTCTTCCACGAAGGCTTCCGCTTTATGTTTGTTTCCCAAACACGGCAGTCAGGACAGTACGACCTTTGGCACCTCGACTACATGTATCTCGACCGGAACCGCAGCAGCACCGATATTTATTACCAGGACAGGACCATTAGCGAAATGCCTGCTTCCCTGTTTTACCCCTATACAGCCCTTCCTATTGAACAGTATTTTGCTGCTCCCGAAAAATATACGCGCCCGGAATTCCGCTGGGCTGCTTTTAACCTGGAAAGCCCCACCACCGATGAACCGGTAGATTATTACATTGCGACTCAGAATGCACAGGGAGATACGCTGGCAAAAATTGTCGAGAAAGGCCTGTTTATTCTCGATGGGCAGGAATACCTGGTAGTGAATGCCGACGGCCTGGCTCCCAATGCGCTGCAGGCCTATGCGCAGCTAGACTCCCTTTACCTGACTACGAGCCTCTGGATTATCTCCCAGGAGCCGCGCCCTTACCTGAATGCCAATGATACTGCCCGCATAGTAAATGTGCTGCACGATTATTTTGCCTACGATGATGGCACTGCTGAATACGGAATAGAAGTTGTGGGCGACCGAGGCGTTCGGGTGGCATATGAGTTTAACCTTGAAGTAAAAGATACGCTTACCCACATCGATCTGTACCTCCCCTACTTCAGCCAGAGCCTTGGCGGCCAATTTGTTGATTTAAAGGTGTGGCACCGCTTAAATTTGAATGGCGAAGGCACCGACAGCCTCCTCTATACCCAGCGGGATGTATCGCTGAACAACAGCGGTGGCCTGAATGAATTTAACAGCTATGAGCTGGGCACCCCGCTGGCACTGGAACCCGGCACCTTTTACATTGGCTTTGAAAAACGATCTTCCCGCTTTTTAGCCCTGGGCTTCGACAGAAATACCAACCACCAGGACAAGGTATTTGTAAGCCGCGATGCTACCAGCTGGTTTCCTGGTCAGGATGAACCCGGTACGCTCATGATGCGCCCCCGTTTCCGGCAGGGCGTTGATCCCGATGTGCTCAGCAGCAGGGAACCGCTCATCAGCTATCCGGTAAGCATTTACCCAAACCCAAACAGTGGTTCTTTTAGAATAATTTCAGAAGCACGACGCCTACAGCTATACAACAGCCAGGGGCAGCTGCTAGGGGAATACCTCCAGCCCCCAGGCACTTTTGAAACCGCCGTAAACCTGCAGTGGCCCACCAAAGGGCTTTATGTAGTAAAATTAATTTTTAAGGATACCATTCAAACAGAAAAAGTACTGATAAAATAATCCCCGATACTATGGAAAATAATATTCAAGTAAACGAACTGAAGCAGCGCCTCGACCAAGGAGAAAAGCTCAACCTGATAGATGTTCGCGAACCCTGGGAGTATGAAGAAAGGAACATCGGCGCCAGACTTATTCCTCTGAACACCCTGCCCGACCAGGTAGGCGAGCTTGAGCCACTAAAAAACGAAGAGGTAATTGTTCACTGTAAATCAGGCCGCAGAAGCGGAAATGCACAGAAGTTCCTGCAACAGCAGGGCTTTAGCAGGGTACGCAACCTGGAAGGCGGCATTGATGCTTACCTGCAGCAGTAAATAGGTTGGACGTTGGTAGTTGTTAGTTGTTCGTGACTGGTTCCTGGTGCTTTTTGGCCCCGGTAGCACCATGGACTCAGGTAATTAGCCTTTTATAGCGCGGGCCTCCGGCCGCGTGTTGAGCAATTAAAGACCTCCTGGCTGACAAGCGGAAGTATTAAAAAAAAAGACAATGCTGCTTCCCCGCAAGTTCACCTGAGCACCTTTCTGGTTTCCATCAGGTTGGAGGCCTGCTAATACAGGCACCAGCCTGGGGTTTGCACAATACAGCTTATATTATACCAAATAGCTTGAACCTCATTCCATATGAAATACCGGGACGCCGCCTTTGGTGGTGTTATCACCGCCAAATTTAGAGCTCACCTATGGAAGGAACTTTGAACTATTTGGTATTAGATAGCCTACTACTGGACATTTTTCCTAAGAAGCGTCAGGTGCTTCTTTAGGGATAGGGCGAGCGCTTAGCCGCGCCACGTAGGCTCAGGCTTATATTATGCGGCTTCCAGCCTGTGATTATCCTTAAGCCGGAGGCCTGAAAATACCAGCACGAGCCAGGAGTCTCGCCCTATAAAGAATATATTAGTAGTAGTTCGATAGGGGACTTCCCTCCTTATCCAGGACGATACAGCGCCTATAAAGCCTTAAAAAAGAACATCCACCTTTCTCCGGTGGATGTTCTTTTTTGCTACTGCACGAAAACAAAAGGTTCGGGACTAAAGCACAGAATAAAGATGATGAGGGCCAGCCATCCCAGCACCTTCCGGCCATTACTCAGCGGCTCGTCAAATAAAGCGGGCGGATGATAAACCCCCAGAAAGCGCCCGATAAGGAAAGCAAACAGCAGCCAGCCACTGTAACCACGCAGGTCCGGCAGGTTAAAAGCAACCACCAGCTGTGCAAGCACTACCGAGAGGGCAAGAATCATTTTCTGTCCCCTATCCATTTGCAGCTGCCCGAAGAGGTACCAGGCAAAAATTATGTTCAGCGGCACCCACATCAGCAGCGAATCCGAATCTGTTACATCAATAAAGCCAAGGCCTGCCCAAAACACCAGCAGCACAAAAAGAATGGTAGCTATGGTTTTGTGCCGTCGGTAGCCCACCAGCCCATAAAGAATATGACCGCCATCGAGCTGGCCAATGGGCAGCAGGTTTAAAGCGGTAAAGAAAAGTCCCAGGAAACCGGCAAAAAGCCAGGGGTAATGGATAATTTCATAGGCATTTGGTAACCTGGAAGGGTCATCGACCAGCCAGTTCTCCAGCATGACGAACAAAAGGTTCTTTCCCAGGTAAAATTGCCCGGACTCCTGGTACGCCTGCTCCTGCCAGTTGGCGCCCATTTCCTGGTACTCAGGATGCACCTGAAAAATATATTCCTGCGGCGGCAGGTGGGTGAAGCCATAGAAAAGAACACCAAGCGCTATCACAAAACCAGCGAGGGGGCCGGCAATGCCAATGTCGAAATGCTGTTTCCTACTTTGAATAAACTGGCGGATACGGATTACCGCGCCCATGGTTCCAATAGAGGGCCCTATTCCTAAAAACCAGAGCGGAATAAAATAAGGCAAAGAAGCCTTTACTTTATGTTTTTTAGCGGTAAAGAAATGGCCGAATTCATGAACAGTCAGGAAAAGCAGCAGTGGAAAAGAAAAGGCAAAGCCACTACTGAACTCATTCCAGCCATAGTGCTCCATCCAGATAAATTCTCCAAAGCGCCACTCTGCTCCTGCTAAAGTGGTAACGACAAATGTAATGACAAACAAGCCGATATGAAGCCAGAGCTTGTCCTTATTTTTTTTCTCCATGTATTGTATTTTCCAGAAGTTCGTTGAGCGGATAATGCCAGGTTTGTATACCCAACGCCTGTGCGCCCCGAATGTTGGTTTCGTTATCGTCAACAAACAAGGTTTCCGCCGGGTTCAGTCCATGTGTTTCCAGAATGTGAGAAAAAGCCCTTGTCTCGGGCTTCCTGGCCCCCAGTCGCTGCGAGTAATACACCTCTTCAAAAAGAGAGCTGAAATCTGTTAAGCCGGTGGCAGCCTCCAGGCGGCGGTGCACTTCCCTGATATGGATTTCATTCGTATTGCTGAGCATAAACAGGCGGTAGTGGACAGCAAGCTTTCGCAAGGTTTCCACATTTTCTGAAGGAAGTTCCAGCAGCATACTATTCCAGGCATCCTGCAGGAGTTCCAGACTGGCAGGTGTTTTCAGAAGCTGCTGCAGTTCCTGCAGAAATACGATGTCTTTTATTTCCCCTCTTTCATAAGCATGGAAAAATGCCAGGTTTTCAGCTGCCAGAGCACGGAATTCCTCAGGGGTAAGGCCGGAAAATTTCCCCAGTGCAGCATCGGTCCGAGGCTGGTCGAGGCTGGATAATTACGCCTCCCAGGTCGAAGATTATATTTTTAATGTTAGATGGTATCAAATTTTAGCGGGTCTACTTGTGTTATTGTTTGCAAATATGTAACATTGCATTCCCAAATTCAAGGAGAAAGTGAATCTTCTCCTGCCAAACCAGGGCATCGGAAGGATAAAACCTGAAGAAGAATTTGAAAGGGCCCATAGCTCAGACTACGCGTCCCGGCTGCTTAGAGCATCTGCCTCAAAGTAAGAAGGACCAAGTTTGATTATGGTAACCCAAAAAAGGGCCCATAGCTCAGCTGGTTAGAGCATCTGACTCATAATCAGAGGGTCACAGGTTCGAGCCCTGTTGGGCCCACTCCCAAAAAAGCCTCCTTACGCAATGTAGAGAGGCTTTTTTATGTTTTGGCAGCTCTGGAAAAAGAGTGATGTTGGAGGACTCGCACAAAACTCGCACAAATTTTTTGTCTACACATGATTAGCGAAGCATCCTAATCATTTTGCCTGCTTTAATTCACATACACTTTTCAATCCTCTAGGAATGTCACTATTGCTTCCGCCTTCTTTTCACCAAGAGATATTGGAGCAACAGCATTTATCCAGTAATATGAAATTAATTAAGGTTTCCGATTCTTGTTCAAAAACTCTCAAGTCTTTTAGTGGGCTAAGACACTAAATGCCCCAGTCTTTCAGAAACTTTTGGCACAACCTGCCATTTGGCTCGAAATATTTCGTGATTTATTCTGCTATTTCTGTTTCTCTATTGCTGAAAAAGTTCTAACCCAATGAATTGAAACGAGATCACAATTCCTTAAATGATCGCGACAACTTAATCATTTCCTCTTTGTTTTTGTTCTTTTTTTCTAACAATGTCCAGGTTAACACCTGATAATAATCCCTAACTCCTTCAACAAAAACAAAGTTGTAGTATACCTCAACACCTTCGACCTTTCCTTCAATCTCGACTCTTTTTGCTTTTAACCCATTTAAAGTTAATTCCTCAAAACTAGAACGCTTATAAAAAGTTATGTTTTCTTCAAACTCATCGACAACAAGTTTTGAATATCCTTCCAAATCATATGAATATTTATTTTCTAAATAATTTTCAATTAAAGCATCATATATTTCTTTCTTATTATCCTCAATAACAACAACATAAAGCTCTTTGTAATCACTTCCATACGCTAATGATGCGTCTGTATTTAGATCATTTCTTTCAAGCAGTAAAGGTGGTATCTCAATAGAATATTTATTATTCACCACAACTCCTTTCCCATTTGTTATTGAACCATCTAAAGTATTTTTGTTATTTGGGTTATCACCTCCCTTGAATGCAAAGAAACCTATCAAAATGATAGCAAGCCAAGACACCAGAACATAAGTTAATGCCTTTATTCTTTTTGACTTGTGGCTTACCTTATTTACTATAGGTTTTTGTATAGGTTTTTGATTTACCTTCTTTATTACAGGCATACTCTTATCAATAACCCTTTCTTTTACAGCCTCACCTAAATGCCCGATTATTTGTCCATTCTTAGCTTCAATCTTTGCATTACAACCTGGGTGGCTAATTCGGTTCGATTTGTGCCAATGATTTCGGTTTGTTAGTGCCAGTAATTCCGGTTCAAACTGTGCCAAAAAGGAAAGACAAGATTTCCTGATTCCGGTTCGATTTGTGCCAGGCACCGCGTGTCACTTTGAAAGATCAAGCAAAACAGGCTATATCGTAAAATAAAAAGCGATATGGCAAATACACTTGATCCTATGGACATAAAACAAATAATCACCCTACATCTGGATGGATTTAGCAACCGTGCCATCGGCGCTACCCTTGGAATTTCCCGCAATACAGTTAATTCCTACATGAAGCTCATTCAGGCTTCTGATTATGAACCAAAAGAACTGCTACGATTTGAACAGCCCGCTTTAAAAGAGCTGTTTCCCTCCTATACTACCATCGTTAATGACCGCTTTAATGAACTGATGGTGTATTTTGAGAAGGTTAACCAGGCCCGTAACCATCCTGGTTTCACTTTTCTCTACCACTACAACGAATACCGCCAGCAGGCAAAAAAGCCCTACAGCTATACCCAGTTCATGGAACATTACAACCGTAAATATGCTACGGCAAAGGGTTCTATGAAGCTAGAGCATGAGCCCGGGAAGGAGCTTTTCATTGACTTTGCCGGTTCAAAGCTGCATATTACTGATAAAGAAACAGGAGAGCAGATAGCTGTTGAGGTTTTTGTGGCCATCCTTCCTAACAGCCAGTATACCTACGTGGAAGCTTGCATGAGCCAAAAGCGGGAAGACCTGGTTACCTGCATGAATAATGCACTGGCCTTTTACGGAGGAGTACCCAAAGCTATTGTCTCGGATAATTTAAAGTCAGCCGTCACCCGGGCCAGTAAATATGAGCCGGACATTAACCGCTCGTTTAAGGAATTAGCTCATCATTACAACTGTGTAATCAACCCCACCAGAAGCTATTCCCCACAGGACAAAGCACTTGTGGAGAATGCAGTACAGCTAAGCTACCAGCGTATATATTACCCCATCCGGGAAATGACCTTTTTCTCTTTGCAGGACCTCAATAAAGAGATACGCAAACTACTCGGCACGTATAACGACCTGCTTTTCCAGCGAAAAGCAGCCAGCAGAAAAGAGCTTTTCCAGTCCGTAGAGCGGCAGTATTTAAAACCGCTCCCTTCCGGAAAATATCAGTTGAAGGACTACGTAAGAGCGAAGGTGCAGAAAATAGGCTATGTTTACTTCTCACCGGACAAAAGCTATTACAGTGTGCCTTACCGCTACATTGGCAAATCCACCCTTATCCACTATACTGGGTCCACTGTTGAAGTCTACCATTACCATGAGCGGATTGCCATGCACTCCCGTAATTCTTCAATCGGTCTGTATAACACCAATAAATCTCATTTAAGCAGTACCCATAAGGATTATTCGGACTGGAGTCCGGAATACTTCCAGAAAAAGGCAGCTAAGCATGGTCCTGATGTAGAGGCCTGTGTAAAAGCCTTGTTTGTTCATTGTGATTACCCGGAAACCGCCTACAAAAAGGCAATGGGTATTATTCAGCTTCACCGCCTCTATGGCTCAGAGAGGCTCAATAATGCCTGCAGGCGTGCTGTTTACGGACAGGCAATATCCTACATGCGCATTAAGAACATCCTGGAAAACAGGCTTGACAGCGACTCTTTAGAGACTCAAAAAGAGCATGCAAATAAGTCTCACATTCCTGCCCACGCTAATATTCGCGGGGCTCAGGCTTTTAAATAATCACTAAACATAAACAGATGAACAACAATCAAACAGTAGAAAAACTAAAGGGGATGCGTCTTTCTGCCATGGCAGAACTGCACCTTCAGCATGTGAAAAATAATCGGCTCAACGAGCTGAGTCCGGATGAATATCTGGCCCTATTGGCTGACCATGAATGGGAAGACCGACAAAATAAGAAAATTACCCGCCTGCTGCATCAGGCTGGCTTTCGCCAGAAAGCTTCCATTGCTGAGGTAAGTTTTGCTGAGGCCAGAAACCTGGACAAGAACATGTTTAACCGCTTAAGCACACTGGATTTTATCATCAGAAAGGAAAATATCATCCTCACCGGAGCTTCCGGAGTAGGCAAAAGCTATCTGGCACAGGCGCTTGCTCACCAGGCTTGCCTGATGGGCAAAAAAGTGCTCTATACCAACACCGCCCGCTTACTGGCCAAACTAAAGCTCTCAAAAGTAGATGGCACCTATATCCGAGAGCTCAAAAAGCTATCATCTGTGGAACTGCTTATTTTAGATGATTTTGGTTTGCAGGCTTTTGATAGTCATGCAAGAGAGGCCCTCATGGATATTATCGATGACAGGTTTAATCAGATGGCTACTATTGTGTCTTCGCAAATCCCCGTCTCTGCCTGGTATGAAATCATTGGGGAAGGTACTATTGCCGATGCTATTTTAGACAGGCTGGTAAACTCCTCTCATAGAATAGACCTGAAAGGAGAGTCATTAAGAAAAGGAATTTTAAAAAACGAATAACTAACTTTTACTACCTTGCAGCATCTTTCAAAGTGGCACTGTTTGACCGAAATCCCTGGCATGGTCCCACCGAAATAGCCACTGGGCAGTTAAACCTAAGGTGCTTTTTTCTCGGAACTTTGGAGCCATGGTTACACACTGGGCATTGAATTACAACTTTCTCCGTTTCCAGAAGGATTTCTTTAAATATCTTCTCTCCCCATTGTTCAGCTGAAGGCCTAACATCAGGGACTGAATGACCTTTGTCAAACGCATTCAGAAAGCATTCCTTAAGAGATTGAGGTATTAGCTTAAAATTATTATGCAACGGCGGGATTTGTAGGAATCTTGACTTTGCACCGAAAACGAAAAGCCCGTTTCTTATACTTTCATCTATAGTAGTGATTTTCTCATAAGGCCCGGTACTGGTAGCAACAAAGGGATGTATACCGAAAATAAACTCATACAGGATTACCGCAAGAGAAAACCGGTCCCAATCTTCGGGGATAAAATCATTTGAAGGGTTGAGACGCTCTCCTTCCGGCGGAACATACTCAGGAGTAGCAACATGACCTTTATGCAGAACAACTCCATTTTCAGAAACCTGCAAACTGTCTAAGTCTACTATGGATATTTTACCTTCCTGTGAAACTAAGATATTCTGAGGCTTCATATCCACTAAGGCATATCTACCAGGTCTATGCACTTTATGTATGGCAATAGCAATATTGACACAAACCTTCAGCCTGTTCTCCAGAGAATCAGAATTCTTTCTTTCAAATTTCTGTTTCCAGACAGAACCAAGGCTCTTCCTGGTTTTAACAGTACAAAGTTCATAAAGCTGTATACTATCATTGAATGCCAAAGGCATTATAAACCCTACAAAAGCACTTTGAATATATACAATATCAGACACCCAACATACCATATAATTCGTCCCATCAGACAATTCTTTAGGCTGATTGTGTATCATGTACCGGAGCTTTTGCTCCCGCTGCTTTGTCTGGTACTGCGGGTGATAAATCTTCACACAATGATTAGCCAGTCTGCCTGGGGCAACAATCTTGTGTAGCTTCCCTTCTCCGCCGGAATTGAGAGGCTTGTCTTCCAGTTTTATTTGTTGCCCGCTGGCTGTATGAACAATAAAAGGCATATCTAAGCAGTTCCCTCACTATTTTTATTAAGTATCCCCATGATTATTTAACTATTATCTTTCCCTATCGAGCCGAATAGTTATACTTATCATTGGTTTTGGTAATAGGTTTACCATTTCCTTTTTAAAAAAGCTTTTGCAACGTAGCCGGTATATCCGTTAACGTATGCCTTACAGTAGTCTTTATTAACTGAGTTATCAATTACAAAAACTATAGCGTCCTTTGGGCATGTGTATACTTTTCTTGAGTAGTTCCTTGGTTCTGCTCGAAGGGGGATTTCAAAAACAGGATTGTCAAAGGTCGCCTTAAACTGATACCTGCCCGTGTAAGAACTCTCCCTTGGATCGTAAGAACTTGAATTATTACTACTTGAACTTTTATTAAAATTATCAGAACCATATACTTTCTTAAGGAAAGCTTTTGCGACGTAGCCGGTATATCCGTTAACGTATGCCTTACAGTAGTCTTTATTAACTGAGTTATCAATTACAAAAACTATAGCGTCCTTTGGGCATGTGTATACTTTTCTTGAGTAGTTCCTTGGTTCTGCTCGAAGGGGGATTTCAAAAACAGGATTGTCAAAGGTCGCCTTAAACTGATACCTGCCCGTGTAATTGCTCTCTTTAGTATGATAAGAGTCAGTATTTTTATTGTCTGATGTCTTACTAGTATTCCCAGTGTCATTCATCTTTTTCAGATGGCCTTTAGCTAAGTAACCAATATATCCATCTACATATACCTTCCAATAGTGTTCATTAACAGAACTGTCAATAACGTAGACAAAAGCATCCTTTGGACATAAATAAATCTCCTCCGATGAGAAACTTGGTTTTGAGCGAAGAGGCAATTCAGATGGAGGGCTATCAAAGGTCGTCTTAAATTCATAACTACCTGTGTAGTTACTTAAACCAGAATAATTACTATTATTAGATGAAGGTTTATGGGTTTTATCAGGAGATTCTTTAGGTTTTGTATGTTGTTTTTTTACTGAGTAAATTGGTCCAACTTCTTGAGTCGGGACTTTTTTCCTTTCGTCCTCCACCGTCTCATCATTGGCCGCATGCTTTGTATGTGATTCTTCATAGCTTTGTCCTGTAGCTGCAATCTTGTTATCTGGATTATCCACCCTTCCTCTTGACGTAACCAAATATAAAAAGCCTATAACAATTAAAGCCACCAGTATGTAAGTTACTGCGTGTGATCTCCTTGGTTGGTTCGCTGATTTTTGGATTATCTGTCTACCCTCCTTCACTACAGGCCTTGCCCTACTCTCTGCCGGCCTTTCTTTATACACCACCTTTTCTTTTACTACCTCAGCGACATATCCTATTATTTGTCCGTTTTTGGCTTCTATCTTTGCATTGCAAACCGGACAGTTAAACCTTGTGTGCTTGTTTTTTGGCACACTAGAGCCACGATTACACACCGGACATTTAATAACAGCTTTTTCTGTCTCCAGAATAACCGCCCGATATATCTTCTCTCCCCATCGTTGTGCTGATGGCCTTGCCTCAGGGTCTCCATGGCCTTTATCAAAGGCATTCAGGAAACATATCTTGAGCGATTGAGGCAATTGCTTGAAGTTGTTGTGCAGAGGCGCAATTTGTAAGTATCCAGACTTTTCACCAAATACAAAGAGCCCGTTTCTTATACTCTCATCTATAGTAGTAATTTTCTCATAAGCCCCGGTACCCGTAGCAACAAAGGGATGAATACCAAAAATAAACTCATACAGGATTACTGCAAGTGAAAACCTGTCCCACGTTTCGGAAATAAAATCCTTAGAAGGGCTCAGGTACTTTCCTTCCGGCGGAACATACTCAGGAGTAGCAACATGACCTTTATGCAGAACAACTCCATTTTCAGAAACCTGCAAACTGTCTAAGTCTACAATGGATACTTTCCCCTCCTGTGAAACTAAGATATTCTGAGGCTTCATATCAACTAATACATAATTTCCAGTGCTATGTATCTTGTGTATTGCAATAGATAAATTTACGCAGAGTTTCAGCCTTTTTTCCAGAGAATCAGAATTCTTTCTTTCAAATTTCTGCTTCCAGACAGAACCAAGGCTCTTCCTGATTTTAACAGTACAAAGTTCATAAAGCTGTATACTATCGTTGAATGCCAAAGGCATTATAAACCCCACAAAAGCACTTTTAATATATACAATATCAGACACCCAACATACCATATAATTCGTCCCATCAGACAATTCTTTAGGCTGATTGTGTATCATGTACCGGAGCTTTTGCTCCCGCTGTTTTGTCTGGTATTGCGGGTGATAAATCTTTACACAATGATTAGCCAGTCTGCCTGGGGTAATAATCTTATGTAGCTTCCCTTCTCCGCCGGAATTGAGAGGCTTGTCTTCCAGTTTTATTTGTTGCCCGGTGGCTGTATAAACAATAAAGGGCATATTTACTCTGTTTCTGATTCCTCAGAATTTTTAACAAACACACCTAAAATCATTGTCTTATCATCAGGTTCTTCTTTCAGACCAGGATTTCCTTTTTCCAGAAATCCAGTCCATTTTTCACAGATTTCTCCAGATGATTTCCCTTGTTTCCTAAACTGGATCATGGTCTCCCTTAGGGGATTAAAGAATTTTTCAAATGGCCTGTTTGGATCACTCCACTGATTTGTTTCTTTATTAATAACACTACATTCAAAAGAATGAGATTCACAACCATCAGACATAATTGTAAAAGCAAAATGCGGTTCTTTTATCACATTACTCCTGACAAAAGAATCGATTTGTTTACTCCATATTCCAGAAGTAATAAAGATGGTCTGATTGGCTTCTTCTCCTTTCCATGGTTCAATAAGGGGTTTCCATTCCTTATTTGAATTAAGATAAGCGGCTCTCCCATCACCAATATGGGTAACTAAAAGACCGGTAGGAGAATAAACAACTACAATGACAGTACAGGCTAAAGACTCTAGCTTATAACTATTTTTATCTGCAAATTCTTTAAGGTTCTGCCGGACCTGGTAAAGACCTGCTTTGGACAACTCCTTCCATTCATCCGATTCTGGTAGACCTTTACTTGGAAAATCATACTTCTTGACCATGGCGTGAAAGATACTAGCAGCTTCCTTGGCGACAAAAGAGGAACCTATATGAGAATTGCTTGCTGAACCGGCACCATCACAACAAACAGCGATGCCCCATGTATCATTAATTTTCTCTATAAAGAAACTATCCTGGCAAGGAATATTATTTACTTTATGAGATTTCCCCATAACGGAACTTCCAACTATAAGCCAATCGTCAGTATCAATTGCAGCCGTTTTTGGATTGGCGACCACGTCAAAAGCCAACTTCTCAGCCTGGGTCTTTTCCTCATCTTTATTTTTGTCAGGCTCCTTCGCTATTACAAAAGATGATTTACTTTTTTCAATTTCTGTTTTTACAGCACCGTCATTCCGAATAAGTGAACCATTGGCGGGAACAAATGTATTTCTTTCTGTTTTTCCACTCTTCTTATTTCCTTCTGGACTATGAGTGATTGTTTTCTTTCGTTTGAGCTTCATTTTAGAGTAGACAACAAAAACTGCCGATGTAGACAAAACACCCAGTAAGAAAATAAGTACGTCCGGTAATTCTTTTTCTTTTGAAGTACTCATTCTCGATACCTTTTCTTCTCCTTTTAAATTACTTCTGCCCTTTCCCGAATTATAATCTTCCGCTGTAGTCGCTTTTTCTGCCCCAAGGCTGTTAACAATTGAATCACCAACACAACTTACATCTTGTTTTCCAGTGACTGAATCCTGAATAGGTTTTGCCTGAAGTTGCTGATCATGTTTTTCAGAAGGAGGCTGATTCTGACCTTGACCTACTGAGTAATGGGAGCTTAAAGAAAATAGGAATACCCAAATTACACTATTTATATTTTGCTTCATCTTATAATAAAGAGGGAAAGTTGATCTCACTAACTCTACTAAAAAGGGATTCAATTATATCTTGAACCCCTTCATCCAGTCACTCGCACCGGCAGATATATCAACTGCTTCACCCTCACTGGAATTAGCAATACTTCCCATACTGTTACTTAACCATTGAAAGAACTCACTAAACTTCAACCCTTCTAAAGCAGCAGGTGGCATGCCAGGGCTGGAAATTTGCTGCAAGATGTTCATATTTGCCCCTGCAACACCTACTGCAAAAAAATTGAATGTTTTGGACTCCATACCACTTTTTATCTCTTGGCTTAAACCAAGGGTGTCCTGATCTCCGTCAGGCTCGCCATCAGTCATAAGAACAATCCATGGTCTGTAATATTTTTGACGGGTCTGCTTATACCAATCTTTCCGTTCCTGAACTTTATTCACCGCTTCTCTTACTGCATCAACCAACTTGGTAGACCCTTTTGTATGCAGGGTAGGCATAGTAAAATTATCTACCAGTGATGGCTCAACTAGAACATTTGTTAAACTGTGAAACTCTATCAGGCAAATTTCAAGCCTGTTTGCCTTCGTTGAATCTTCTGATATGTCCTGGTAAAATTCCTGCAAAGCTTTATTTAGCTCTTCTATCGCTTTACCTGACATAGAGGCTGAAACATCAAGGACAAGTACACATAAACATTTTTGCTCATAATTATCCGGGCTTTCTACTGCAAAGTCTGTCATTATTTAAATATTATTAGTTTATAAATTTCTGATTTATTTTTGCTTGGGAGTACTATTTAATATAAGCTTTGAGCTTTCTTTAACATGTATTGCATTCAATCTTTACAGTCCCCATTCTTCTTTTAACTCTTTCTAAGGACTTCAGTTTTAAGTGGACCCCAAGCTTAGGACAGTTAATCTTTGGTTCTTAATTGAATTAAGCAGCCACTTATATGCTGTAGCCGCTTTCTGGGGTTTTGTAATCAAGGGACTGATGCAGCCGTTCCTAGTTGTAGAACTGGAAAGTACTGCTCCTAAACCCTTATACAGTTCCTTGCAGGTTTCAGGTCTCTTCAGGTAAAGATATTCATATTTAACGCTACGCCACAACCTCTCAATAAAGATATTGTCATAGCCCTGCCTTTACCATCCATGCTAATCTGGATATCATGCTTTTTTAGAATATCAGTAAAGGCATCACTTGTAAATTGGCTACCCTGGTCAGTATTGAATATCTCTGGTTTCCTGTCTGTAAGAGCCTCATTCAATACGCTGCAGCAAAAGTCTGTATCCATAGAATTAGACACCCCCCAGCTAATAACTTTCCGGCTATACAGGTCAATGACAGCCATTAAATACATAAACCCTGAAGGCATAGGAATATACGTTAAGTCCGTTGCCCACACCTGATTAACCCGTTCAATCTTTAGATTCCGCAGTAGGTAGGGGTAAATTTTATGCCCCTTCATAGGTTTACTCGTATTTGGCTTTGGACCAATAGCCTGTATGCCCATCAGCTGGTAAAGCCGCTTTATACGCTTCCTGTTTACCTCATAACCCTGCTCTTTGAGAACCTCTGTCATTTTACGGGTACCAAAGAAGGGATACTTCAGGTATATCTTATCGATTTCCTCCATCAGCTTGAGGTTCTCTTCTTTTGCCTTGGCTGGCTGGTAATAAAAGACGGAACGGGTAAGGCCCAGAAGTTCGCATTGCCTGCTGATGCTTAAAATGAGGATGCTTTATGTCAACCTGAGCCTCTTTTCTTCCACAGAACTTTCTATACTCTTTTTTTTAGAAAATCTATCTCCACCTTCAGCCTGCCTATCTCTTCGTAGAGCCTGGAGGAATCTATCAGATTCTTCTTTTTTCTTCCCTTTGGTGAATACACTCGCGGAATTCTGAAGAAACTCCTGCTTCCAGGAGGATATCTGGTTTGGGTGAACCTCATACTTATGAGCCAGCTCCTGAAGGGTTTGCTGTTCTTTTAGAGCCTCAATGGCTACCTTGGCTTTGAAATCAGCCGAAAATTGTCTTCTCTTTTGCATAGGATAACAAGTTAATGATTTACACTTAAACTGCTGTCCTATTTTCGGGGCCCATTATAGTTCTTTACAAGAACTGGGGGTTATTTTGGATGAATAAAGGATTTATTTTTAAGGCTAACAGTAAATATAATATTAAAACAACCTATAGGCAATAATATTTATCAGTGTAATCCAATAATTACATAACAAAGATTAATATGGAGATAATTACACACCCCCGAAGCATCATTAAAACACTTCCTTTCAATAATTTACATCCAAATATCCTTTGTTAGTTTAATCAGGAAGTTTAAAACTTCTTCAAAAGATTTAAATCTTTTTTATTTTTGAGCTAGCGCACCTGAAAATCTAACGGTAAGGCTATACGTTTATCCATTGATGGAACTCCGTCTTATGATTTGTTAGGTGTTTCTTCTTTCTTGTCTCACTAATTTAATTTATGAGCCATAAAAACCTTGAGATTTTTATTCAAGTCCGCCACCAAACAATAATATAATACTGCCCGGAAGTAAAACGGAAAAAAATAAAAGGCAAGAAACTGCCTTTTATTTTTAAAACGATAAGATTTTACATCTTGCTTGATAAGAAAATGTCTCTTCCCTCTATTCTGATAATTCATTGCTTTACGTACCCCTGAACAACTTTTGGTTTTTTGAAGGATCAGGACCAAAATCATTGTCCCTCATCACCTGCTGCGAATAACATCCACAGTGAATAAAAAGGAATGAGCTGAAAGAAACCGGAATTATTCCCTGTCATGACACCTTTTTGCTCCCTGAGCCCAAGGCAAACCACACTAAAGGAACATAAAGCAATAAGGCAACAAGGGTAAAACTCCCAGAAGCATCAGCTTCAACAAGAGCATTTAGGAAGATCATAGGTATACCGTAAATAATCAGGCTAAGACCATATTCAGTTCTTCTAATTCTGCCCTTAAAGGAAAATGGGTTCTTAAACATCTTAATAAGATTTTGATATTTCATATTAATTATTGGCACAATATAAAATTAAGTTATATACCAATATCATCATATTTGTATTGGACGGCACGTAGCATCAAATCAATTAATTGGAAAAATTTTGATTATGTGATGTTTCATTATTTCAACATCCTATTCCCGCTTATTAACCTATTAACTATCCTACCAAGAGCCGGGCTAGTAGATGATAAATTTAAAAACATCTGGCTATAGGAACCTTACGATTAACTTAAATCTAAAAAATTTTCAGGCACTAAATAGATTAAAATATTATATTATTAGAAATAATAATACAATTTTAAGAGAGTTGAGTTATTGACCTAATTTAAATACAGACTATAATTTGCTAAAATCAGACAGATTTTAACAAAAAATTACACACTGAAGAATAGGTCTTTTTAAAAGACCTATCAAAATATGATAATTATTGTGGAATACAGTCTAAAAATCATCACTTTCAAAATGCAACCTTCATTTAAACGCCATCAACATTCCTCACCCCACCAAGGGGCTAGGTTTGATTGACTAGTCCGTTGAACTTTTCCCTACCCAGTATTTGCCTGTAAATTCATGCCAGGCAGTAATGGGAAAGGAGACAAATTTTAATTTATACCTAGATATATACTCTTACCTCAACTTCCTCCTTTTCACCGGCGCAGGTGGCCCAACGCCTCCGCCTGCTTTTCCTGCCTTGTAGCTGGCTTGCTGCTTCCCTCTTCTATCCACTGCCGAAGCTCTTCTTTTTTGAAATACAGCCGCTTGCCTCTTTTCATAAAGGGATTTCAAAGCGGGAAGTCAACTGGTACAGCGTGGAAGCCGAAATCCGTAAATAGGCGGTGGCATGCTGCACTGTCAGCAGCTCATCATCAGGCGCCGCAGTCTTCCCTGTTGCTTTGTCCTTCATTAGCTCATCAAGCTTTCGCTCCATATTGTAAAGCTGTTCAAGTATGAGTTGGTAGGGGTTGGGTATGTTTTCGTTGGTGTACATCATGGCAATTGCCTAAAAGTTTCTAAAAAATTGATGTGGTTCTGCCCCGCAAAGGTTGAATGCGCTTGCGCACCTCCAAAAATTCCGGTAAAAGCCCCTCTCCTTTTTCATTTCCCATTATGTAGAGGAAAGGCCACCGTAACCGTTACTCAACAAATCCGTCAACTCTTTTCCCGTGGGTGAAGCATGTCCGGCTCTTTGCTTTACTTCTCCTTTTGTGTTGCCTATATTTCTAGCAAATCAGGCGATTATTACCTTAAAATAAGAAAATATTATTTATGATAAAATAAAGTTAATAATTATTTTTAATGCCATTAATGGCCATATTATATAATTATACCATTATTTAATCATGAATAAAATATTAATCATGGAAATGTTTTCTGGATAAAAAACATCTTCTTTTATCATTCGAAAATAGCCCCGTTTCTTTCGCTTATAAAGCGAAAGCTCTTTTCCCTGCTTCCTTCCTTAAGATTTCATAAAGGAATAAGCTATACCCTTTCATACTTCCACCCCCGGCAAGCCCTTTCCCTTCCCTTTTGTTACCTCAAGCTGTTGCTCTGGCCCCTGGCTCCGCCGCTGCATCAGCCCAAGATACGTATCCACCTCCTCCTCGCCCAGGTGAGGGTATTTCCGGTAAAGCTCCAGCCGACGGTACTCTTCCCGAAAAGCCGAGTCTCCTTTGATTTGCTGCTGCAGGTCTTTGATTGTTTTATAATACAGTTTCTCCAGCTGTTTATCACTGATTTCCCGGGCAGCAGCTGGTCGTTCCTGCGGGAACCGGTCTATGGTCGAAGAAACCTGCTCCCGCTGTACCTCCTTTATTTTTTCCTGCTCCTGCCGGGGCATCCCCTGTCGCTCCCTTGCTTTGCCGGCTGGAGAGGAAACTTCCGCCTGCTTGCCAGAGGTTTCCTCCAGCAACTGCAGCAACCTGGGCTGGTTGTTAATCATGGCTAGCTCCCGGATGGAAAAGCGGGCTTTTACTCCCTCCAGCTCCCGCTCCACATAGCTACTCTCAGCTCCTTCACTACCTCCTTTTGCGCCAGCTGCAGGTAGTCCTTCTCATAGAGCAGTTTCTCCACCTCCTCCTTCAGCGGATGGGAAGCTGCCAGCTGCTTTGGCTGTGCAGGGTCCTTCCCTTCCAGCTGCCGGAGCTCCAGCCATTTATGCGCCCGGATGTCGGCATTGAAATCTTTGAACACCGGCACCACCTCCTCACCTCCGGACGGACTTCTTTCTTTCCTGTATGCAGCTCCGCCAGCAGCTTTTTATACACCTCATTATAATAGGCGCCGGCCTTGTCGTTGTCGTTGGCCAACAGCACCTTCGATACCTTGTGCAGCGTCACCAACTCTTTAATCGCTTTCAGCTGCTCCAGGCCTGGGTTGCCGGCCGTACTGGCGAAGACCGTATTGACCTCCCCCATTTCTTTCTTCCGCAGCTGGTAAAAGCTCATGGCATCGATGGGGTGCTCGGTCAGCACCAGCTGCTCCACAGTAGCGCGGCTGCTCTTCGTAGGATTTGAAATCCACAGGCCGGCCCGGCGGCCCAGCATCCGCTCCCCTTCCCGTTTTTAAGGGCCATGCCTACGACCCCCTTGCCGGACACCTCCCGCAGTGGAAAGGCCCAGAAGGTGCATTCCGGTGCCCTGTTCAGCAACACTTTCTCGCGGAAGGCACTAGACGATGCG
>CAWIFH010000006.1:0-212027 GCA_963835365.1 uncultured Cytophagales bacterium | reverse complement strand
CAAGAGACAGTAGGATCCCGACAACCTAACTGCCCTCTTACTGGAGCTTAAAAAAGATGGAATAGAACCTGTAGGCGAAGTACAGGAGTTTGAATACGGGAAGTTTGCTCACATCATAGACCCTGACGGGCGGAAGCTTGAACTGTGGGAAGCGAATGACAGGGAATACGAAAAAATGCTAAATAATAGCAACCTCACAAAATAAAAAAAGCAGCGATGGCTGCTTTTTTTATTCATCACACATTAAAACCCTAACTTACTGTTAGTAGCTATTTTATCCTATTAGTTACTATATATTCTCACCATTTGGTTCAGGTTAAAAGAATATACGCGGTAAAATTTCGCGTCTGCCGATTCAAATAATTTATTCATGTTTTCCCTGTTTTAATTTCTTATCTCTAAGGTAGTTACATTCTGTAGCGATACGAAACAAGAATCCCTCCCCAACAAACAATGTAATATTTTAGCCGCTTTTCTCCAGAGAAAACATTAAAACACAGCTTTAACGGCACTTACACCCTATTAAGCGATAAAAAAAATCAGAAAGTACTCCTTAAAAAGTGGCACTTTCTGATTTTTAAGGTCTTTATCTTATTTTTTTAACTGAACATTGCCTCTGGTTCATGTTAAAAAAGATAAAGGCTGAGGTAAAATTGCCTGTCACAAAGGATTTTTCGACAGAAATTGGGTAAAAAAACACCCCTTTCATTCCTTAGAAAAACATAACTCCCTCGCTTGCAGCAATAAAGCCATCTCTCTTGCTTAATAATTATTCCAGGCCAGCCAGGCTTTCTTCCAGCGCTTTTATTTTTGCTTCAGCATCTGTTTTCTTCCTGCGTTCACTTTCCACAACCTGCTCCGGGGCCCCGCCTACAAAGCGTTCGTTGCTCAACTTTTTATTTACAGAAGCAAGAAAACCACGCGTATATTCCAACTCCTTCTGTAGCTCCTCCCGCTCCTTCTCTACATCAATACTTCCTTCCAGCGGCACATACAACTCATCTCCCCCGTTAACAAAACTGGCAGCATTTTCGGGCTTGTCTGTTACAAAGGATAGTTCACTTATGTTTGCCAGTTTCCGGATAATGGGCTCAAAGCGCTCATACACCCCCTGCTCGGTAGTTTTTACCTGTAGCTCCAGCACTTCCTTAGGCGACAGTCCTTTACTGTTGCGCAGGTTACGCACCTGGCTAACTGCTTCAAATGCTTTTTCTGCATCTTTTAGCAGGCGTTCATCGGCCGCCCCCGCCTTAGGCCAGGCTGCAATACAAAGACTTTCACCGTCTTTACGCGACTGCATATGCTGCCATATTTCCTCAGTAATAAACGGCATAAAAGGGTGCAGCAGTTTTATTAGCTTATCAAGGTGCGCAAGCGTTGCCTCATAAGTCGCTTTATCTATGGGCTCACCAAAGGGAGGTTTTATCATTTCGAGGTACCAGCTACAGAAATCATCCCAGGCGAGCTTATACACCGTCATAAGCGCATCGGAAATTCGGAACTTGCTAAAGTGGTCTTCCAGCTCGGTTAAGGCCTGGTTAAAGCGGTTCTCAAACCACTGCATTGCCATTTGGTTGGTTTCTCCGACCGGCAGTTTCGCTCACCTCCCAGCCCTTAATCAGGCGGAAAGCATTCCAGATTTTATTGTTAAAGTTACGGCCCTGCTCGCACAGCTTTTCATCGAACAGCAGGTCGTTGCCCGCCGGAGAAGAAAACAGCATACCGGTACGCACCCCGTCGGCGCCATATTGCTCAATGAGCATGGAGCGGATCAGGAGAATTGCCCAGGGACTTCGACATTTTACGGCCCTGCTTGTCGCGCACAATCCCGGTGAGGTACACATTTTTAAACGGCTTTTCATCCTCGGTACTCATATCCGGCAATAATCATACGGGCCACCCAGAAGAAGAGAATTTCCGGGGCGGTTACCAGGTCGTTTGTCGGGTAATAATATTTAATTTCCTCATTATCCGGATTTAGAATCCCGTCGAAAACAGAAATAGGCCATAACCAGCTACTGAAACCAGGTATCCAGCACATCATCTTCCTGTCTCAGGTCTTCAATCGTTAAATTACTGTTGCCCGATTTTTCCTGCGCAAGTTGCAATGCTTCTTCGGCAGTTTCGGCCACCACGAATTCTCCGTTTGGCAAGTAAAAAGCCGGAATCTGCTGGCCCCACCATAGCTGGCGGCTAATGCACCAGTCGCGCACATTTTCCATCCAGCTGCGGTACATATTTTTAAACTTTGGCGGATGCAGCTGAATGTGGTCGTTCATTACATTTTCAAGCGCAGGAATGGTTACCTTGTCCATTTTCATGAACCACTGCAATGAAATTTTCGGCTCAATTACCGCATCGGTCCGTTCGCTGTAGCCAACACTGGTTTTATAGTCCTCTTCCTTTACCAGGTAGCCCTGCGCATTCGAGCTCTTTGGCAATTTTCTTACGCACAATAAAGCGATCCTCCCCCACATACAGTTGTGCCGCCTCGCTCAGCGTACCATCGTCGTTCAGCATATCGATGCTTTCCAGCTTATGCTTAAGGCCCAGCTCATAGTCATTTACATCGTGGGCAGGCGTCACTTTTAGTGCACCGGTACCAAACTCCATATCTACGTACTCATCTTCAATAATCGGAATGGCACGATTAATAAGCGGAACAATTGCTTTTTTTCCTTTCAGGTGGTGGTAGCGCTCATCATTTGGGTTTACACAAATGGCAGTATCGCCCAAAATAGTTTCGGGGCGGGTGGTGGCAATCGTTACCCACTCCTGGCTGCCTTCAATCTGGTAGCGGATGTGGTAAAGTTTGCTGTTTAGCTCTCGGTGAATTACCTCATCGTCGCTGAGGGCAGTTTTACCGGCAGGATCCCAGTTTACCATACGAATGCCACGGTAAATCAGGCCTTTATTGTAAAGGTCAACAAACACCTTTATTACCTGGGCACTCATGTTGTCTTCCATGGTAAAGCGGGTGCGATCCCAGTCGCAGCTCGCCCCCAGCTTCTTCAGCTGTTCAAGAATAATGCCGCCGTATTTTTCTTTCCATTCCCAGGCATACTTCAGAAACTCCTCGCGGCTCAGCTCACTTTTTTTAATGCCCCGCTCCTTGAGTAAAGCCACTACTTTGGCTTCCGTGGCAATGGAAGCGTGGTCGGTACCGGGCACCCAGCAGGCATTTTTACCTTCCATACGGGCCTTACGCACCAGTACATCCTGAATGGTATTGTTGAGCATATGGCCCATATGCAATACGCCGGTTACGTTTGGCGGCGGAATTACTACGGTATAAGGCTCTTTTTGCGGATCAGGCGCTGAATGAAAATACTTATTTGCCAGCCAGTACTGATACCATTTATCTTCAACCTCAGCAGGGTTATACTTCGTGCTTAATGCCATAATTGTATGAAATAAACAGGCTTAAAAATTCTTTCTATTAATACAGTAAAGTGCAAAATTAGTGAAATTAGCAAAAAACAGAAGCGCTTTGTCAAAGTTGTTCTATTGAAGGAGCTGTCAAAAGGCAAATGCTGCGTTCAGCCAATTCCTGCCTCCTTTTATTAAATTTTCTTTTATGGCGTAAACTTATACCTTTGCCCGAAACATTTTTTAAATCAACTATGAGTAATAAAACACAAGACCCCTCCCTTAAATCGTGGATAGAGGTGCCCGCTAATTCCGATTTCCCTATCCAGAACCTCCCCTTCGGCATTTTTAGCACCAATGGCAAAAATACCCGCGTTGGGGTAGCTATTGGCGAACAGGTACTTGACCTGAGCGTGCTGGCCGAAGAAGGATATTTCGAGCAGGTAGAAATCGATGACCTTTCGGTTTTTTACGAAGAGTCTCTGAACCCATTTATTTCCTGTGGCAAAGAAGTAACCAATGCCGTTAGAGAACGGGTTTCTGAGCTGCTAAATGTAAATAACGGGGAGCTACGCGATAGCGAACGTGTACGCAAAGATGCCCTCATCCCGATGAACCAGGTGCAGATGCACATGCCGGTACGGGTAGGCGATTATACTGACTTCTACAGCAGCGAAGAGCATGCCCGTAATGTTGGCAGCATGTTCCGCGACCCCGAAAATGCGCTCATGCCTAACTGGAAACACTTACCGGTAGGCTACCACGGCCGCGCCTCCTCTATTGTAGTATCCGGAACAGACATTGTGCGCCCAAAAGGCCAGACCAAAGCCAAAGATGCTGACCAGCCGAGCTTCGGCCCATCAAATCTTTTGGACTTTGAGCTGGAAATGGCCTTTATTACAGGCAAAGAAACAAAGATGGGCGAAAGCATTAGTACCGCCGAAGCAGATGAATTTATTTTCGGTTTCGTGGTTTTTAACGACTGGTCCGCCCGCGATATTCAAACCTGGGAATATGTACCGCTGGGGCCCTTCCTGGCCAAAAACTTTGCTTCCTCTGTTTCTCCCTGGGTAGTTACGCTGGAGGCTATGGAGCCCTTCCGGACAGAAGGCCCTAAGCAGGAGCCCGAGGTACTTCCTTATTTAAAATACGAGGGGAAAAAGAATTTCGATTTAAACCTGGAGGTGGCCATTCAGCCCGAAAACGGAGAAGAAAAGATCGTAAGCCGCTCGAACTTTAAGCATATGTACTGGAATGTGAACCAACAGCTCGCACACCAGACAGTGAATGGATGCAACATTAAAGTAGGCGATATGTATGCCAGCGGCACCATTAGCGGAAAAGACGAAAGCTCTTACGGTTCCATGCTGGAGCTTACCTGGCGGGGCAGCAAGCCGCTACAAATGCCCGATGGCAGCGAACGCAAGTTTATTCTCGATGGCGACACGGTTATTATGCGCGCGCATGCCGAAAAAGATGGGGTGCGTATTGGCTTTGGAGAAGTGCGAGCGAAGGTGTTACCAGCGAAGTAATTAAAATTGTGGCTAGTGGATAGTGCCAGCAGGTGACTGGTTAGCAATTTTCCTCCAACAGGCACTAACCACCAGCCACTGCAGCGGCAGACCGCCAGCCACTTAACCCCATCATCCATGACCCAAAACCCAAACCGCAGCGGCGAACCGCTCAAAACCAAACTTATTGACCCTTCGCAGCTTTCAGTGGGGGAATTTCACAGCTATATGCTTGGAGCCATTGCACCAAGGCCCATTGCTTTTGCCAGCACGGTAGATAAAGCAGGGAATGTTAACCTCAGCCCCTTTAGCTTTTTCAATGCATTTGGCTCGAACCCGGCTACCCTTATCTTCTCCCCCGCCCGGCGGGTGCGCGACAATACCATTAAGCACAGCCTGGAAAATGTGCAGGAGGTCGATGAGGTGGTTATTAACATCGTAAACTACGATATGGTACAGCAAATGTCGCTGGCCAGTACCGAGTATGGAAAAGGAGTTGATGAATTTATAAAAAGCGGGCTTACCCCATTAGCATCTGAGCGTGTTAAACCACCCCGGGTAGCTGAAGCCCCCGCGGCTTTCGAGTGCAAGGTAAAGCAAATTATTCCAATGGGTACCGAAGGCGGCGCTGCCAACCTGGTTATTTGCGAAGTACTGCTTATGCATGTGAAGGAAAATGTTCTGGATGCAGATGGCAAAATAGATCCATTTAAGCTGGATGCCGTTGCCCGTATGGGCGGCGACTGGTACTGCAGGGCCCAGGGCGATGCACTCTTTACAGTTCCAAAGCCGCTGCGCAACCAGGGCATAGGTGTTGACCAGCTCCCGGAAGACATCCGCACCAGCCATATTCTTTCGGGCAATGATTTGGGCATGCTGGGGAATACCGAAAAGGCACCTTCCGCTGAAGAGGTGGAAAATTTTGCTAAGCAAAACCACATCCAGGAGCTGCTGCAACAGTTTAAATCAGATGAACCGGAATACAACCGCGAACATCAGCACCAGCTGGCAAAAGCATATTTAAAAGAAGGGGATGTGGAAAGCGCCTGGAAAGTGCTTTTGATTCGTCGGGAAAACTAAAAATAAGTTTTTTTAGGGAAGAATGGATAATACAGTAATTGTCCGTTCCTTCCTTTTAAATTTATTTCCTAAAAAGCAGCAGCTTAAGGAGGCGTGCCTTAACTTTGTGTTTCAACATTAATTATCCAAAAGTGGAAATTAACGCAATAGCCGACAAAATAGCGCTTTATAAAGAAGAAGGTAAAAGCATGTTTACCACTTCTTCTTTCCAGTCGCACAGCCTGGTACTGCTGCACATTCTTAGCCGGATTGACAACAGCATCCCTGTTTATTTTATCAATACAGGCTATCACTTTCCTGAATCAGTTCGCTTTGCCCAGGAAATTTGCCAGCAGTTTGGGCTGCCACTGGTCGACCTAAAAAGCAGCACTCCAAAGAACATGCAGAAAGATGCCAGCGGCCGCCTGCTTTTCACCTCCGACCCGGACTATTGCTGCTACCTGAACAAAACTCAACCGCTGGATATGATTCTCCGCTCTCACGATGTATGGATTAACGGCATTAGGGCCGACCAGAGCAAAACCCGCAGTGCAATGAAGCTGGAGCAGGCAGCACCTCATAATACCACCCGCTTCCACCCTATGCTCGACTGGGATAAACGTAAAGTATATGCCTACCTGCGCGAAAATGAACTCCCGCGCCACCCACTGGATGCCAAAGGATATGCCAGCATTGGTTGCGAGCCCTGCACCCGCCGGCTCGACCCCGACATGCAGGAGCGCGAAGCCCGCTGGTTTGGTCTTAATAAAACGGAGTGCGGACTACACACTGATTTGGTAGCCAGGTAGCAGGCTGTTAGTTGTTCTTTTTATTTGTTGGCTGTTGGCTGTTGGCTGTTGGTTGTTGGTTGTTGGTTGTTGGTTGTTAAGGGAAACCAAGTTATTATAACTGGTTCTTTTTAATTTACCCTATTACTGGTCAATGTTCTTTTTTCGGCCAAAAAAGCCGCCGTTGCTGTGTGTTTTCACCAGCAACCCTATAGGATAAGTAGCATTCTACCCGAAACTAAAAGCTAGAAGAAGTACTAGCTCTAATAAAAAATTCTCTCCTTTTATAAATGAAAATATTAGTTACCGGCGGAGCCGGATATATTGGCACCTCCTTAGTACAAGCCCTGGCCGCAGACGAGCAGGTGAGCGAAATAATTATTTACGACAACCTGAGCAGGGCTAACTATAATTTATTCCTGGGCCAGCCTTATACCGACGGCAATAAAATACGCTTTGTTCAGGGCGACTTGCTCGATTCGCGCAAGCTCAGGAAAAACCTCGAAGGGGTATCGGTGGTGTACCACCTGGCGGCAAAAGTAAGTACACCCTTTGCCAATACCGATGGCCATATGCATGAGCAGGTAAACCATTGGGGCACAGCAGAGCTTGTGTATGCAGTTGAAGAAAGCCAGGTCGAAAAGCTTGTTTATACCAGCAGCAGCTCCGTTTACGGAAGCGCTGCAGAGCTAATTACAGAACAAAGCAGCCTGAATCCCCGAACGCTGTATGGCATTTCCAAACAGCGGGGCGAAGAGCATGTTGCGCGCCTGCAGGATAAAGTTACTACCTACATTATCCGCCTGGGAAATGTTTTTGGCTACAACAAGAGCATGCGTTTCGATGCAGTGATTAACCGCTTTATGTTTGATGCCCACTTTAAAAACCGCATTAGTATTGATGGAAATGGCAAGCAGTGGCGGGCCTTTGTACATATCAACACTGTAAAGCATGTTCTGAGCGAGCTGTTGCATAGCACCCTTCCATCGGGCACTTATAACCTGGTAGATCGGAATTTACAGATCCTCGATGTGGTGGATGTGTTGAAGGAAATTTATCCGGAGCTGGAGTTTATTTTCATTAACCAGCACCTGCAGCTGAGCGAGCTGCAGGTAGCCCTGGACACCAACCTTCGCCAACATATTGATTATGAGCTTGGAGGGAACCTTAAAGAAGACTTACAACGCTTTAGGCAAGAGTTTGCTTTTCCCGGAACGACACCTTAAGGAGGTTAACTTGTCAATCACCATCCTGTTGTAAATTTTAAGGAAAAAGATAAGTTATTAAAGAAAAAGCCTCTACTATACCAATTCGCATGCAGGTAATTCAATAGCATAGAAAGGCACGTATTGAGAACGCCGCGCCAGATACCGGCAGAAGAAAACTGTTATTGAAGGTAATTTAAATGATTTGGTATTACTCCTTATAATGAAAAAAAGAGGCTTTAGGCCTCTTTCAATGTCGGTACTTGCACCATCAGTTTTCTAACTCCCCAATTAATTCCTGGCGGCCATCAGCAGGTTTAAGTCTTTATGTTTCATGTTAAACTTGCGGGCAACATGCCCGTTGCTTAAAAAGCCCTTATAAGTATAAACCCCGTTCATAAACCATTTGCAGGAGAATATCATTTCATCGATGCCACCAACATCTGCAGCCTGCAATAGAATAGGCGTAAAAATATTACTGAAGGCGGTGGTGGCGGTACGTGCTACCCGCGATGGAATGTTTGGCACACAATAATGAATAACATCGTGGCGGCGGAATACGGGGTTGCGGTGGGTAGTAAGCTCAGAGGTTTCCACGCAGCCGCCCTGGTCGATGCTCACATCAATAATGATGCTCTCGGGCTTCATATTCATGACCATTTCTTCGTTTACTATACAGCGGGTCCTGCCTTTTTCCGGGCGCACCGCACCAATTACTACATCGGCCGCCCGCAGGCTATTGCTCAGCGTTACCGTATCGATGGTAGAAGTGTACACATGAGCACCCAGGGACTGTTTTATGCGGCGGAGCTTATAAAGGTGGTTATCGAAAATCTGTACTTCGGCCCCCATCCCGATGGCTGCCCTTGCGGCATATTCCGCCACCGTACCTGCGCCAATAATAACAATTCGGGTGGGTGGCACGCCGGTAATTCCTCCCAGAATAATGCCTTTTCCATTGCTAACGCTGCTCAGGTACTCAGCGGCAATCATTAAAACAGTGCTTCCGGCAATTTCGCTCATGGCCCTTACCACCGGCATTCCGCCTACTTTATCTTCTATCAACTCAAAGCCAATGGCCGTTACTCTTTTTTTATTCAGCTTATTAAAATACTCTTCGCGCTGGTTGCCAAGCTGCAGGGCCGACACCAGGGTTTTTCCAGGCCGCAGGTATTCAATTTCTTCATTCGTTGGCGGCTCTACTTTCAGTACAATGTCTGCTTCGTACACTTCTTTTGTGCTGTACACAATTTTCGCTCCTGCTTCGCTGTACTCATTGTCCGAAAACTTGGCCGTTGCCCCGGCATTGGACTCCACCCACAATTCGTGTCCATTATTTACCAGCAGCGCTACCGCTTCCGGCGTAAGGGATACCCGGTTTTCCTGCATGGCCACCTCTTTGGGGATGCCAATAAACAAATTCTTGTTGCTGGTTTTTACTGCCAGCAACTTCTCCTGGGTGGCAAGTCCGGTTTGCTTGGACAAGGCCTGCATACCAGGCTGGTCGTACGTTTTATTCATAAACGCTTAAGAGTATTTCTCTACAATTATCTAAACTTTCTACCTTAATCTCTACCAGTAAGTACTCATCGGGCAGAATGGCCTCCACTTTCGAGGGCCATTCAATAAAACACCAGTCGCCGGAATAAAAATAATCCTCCGCACCTATCTGTACGGCCTCTTCCACCTCATTTATCCGGTAAAAGTCGAAATGGTAAACCGGCTGCCCGCTTTTGGTTCGGTATTCATTTACAATGGAAAAGCTAGGGCTTTGCACTGTATCTTCGACTCCCAGTTGGCGGCAAACCTCTTTTATCAGGGTGGTTTTACCTGCTCCCATATTGCCTTCGAACAAGCATACCCTCCTGCCCATTTCTTCAGCATAGGAAAGCAGCTTGCGTGCAGCCGCTGGCAATTCGTTTAACGATGGTACACTATGTTTTAAAGCTGTCTCCAATACCTTGCCTATTTATTCCGAAGCGTAATTACCGGGATAATTATTTCTTCAAGCGAGATACCTCCATGCTGGAAAGTATCGCGGTAATAGTTCACATAATAATTATAATTATTAGGATAGGCAAAGAAATGATCTTCTAAGGCAAAAACATAGGAAGTGGAAACATTTAGATCGCGGTAATCCAAACTTTTCCGGATGCCGGACTTCCAGCACATGGTTGCCGTCCCAGTTCAGGTTCTTTCCCTGCTTATACCTGAGGTTGGTATTGACATTTCTGTCGCCTATTATTTTAAAAGGGCGGCTGAACCCTAATGGTTCCATGGTCGGTACTTATTACCACTTTACATGCTTTTCCGAGAGCCGCTTCAGCAGTTCAAACAAAGGGGAGTGCACAAACCACGATCTGGCAATGCTGCGGTAAGCCGCTTCGTCGGGCGCCAGCTCCTTGAGCATTTCCACTTCGGTACGGGCGTGGGAAAGCATATCTACAAAATTGTACACGATCACATTCAGCTGGTTATTCATCAGGTTGTTGAGGTTTTCATTTACCGCTTTGCCCTGCCCTGTTTGAATCACTTTGTGGTAAGTAAATTTTATATCGCCGAGGCCATTGGTTTTTAGCTGTCGCTGCAGGAAGTCCTCCTCATGCATATTTTTTCCTTCCTCGTCGTCGTCGCCCCGCCAGATGTCCGGGTGAATTTTAGCCATCTTATCCGGCATCATGCCAGAGAATATGGCATTTCGGGCATAGGCGGTGGTGGTTGGCAGAATAGAGAAGTAAGTTTCTTCTTCCTCAACGGCCAGGTACTCCGACACCAAAGGCTCAATGCATCTTCCACTGGTCGTAGCGCAGGTTGTCGATCACGATAAAAAAAACAGGCTCCTTTTCTTTTAAATGCGGAAACACCTTCTTTTTCATCAGCTGGTGCGACAGCAAAGGCTTATCGGCCTTGGGGTCGTTCAGCCAGTCTTCGTAATAGTCGATGATAAATTTGCTGAAGTTGCCATTGGCTTCTTCCTTCTGCATGCTAAGAACCTCGGCCATACCGCCGGCATCGCCTACTCATAATTTCCAGCTCCCAGTACACCAGCTTTTTATAAATTTCTACCCAGTCCTCGTAATCGCGGCTTTCCTGCACCAGCATGCTGATGTTACGGAACTCCTGCTGGTAACTTCATGTTTGTTTTTTCCGAAACCAGGCGCTTGTTTTCCAGTATCTTCTTAACGGAAAGAAGAATCTGGTTGGGATTAAGAGGCTTAATCAGGTAATCGGCAATTTTAGACGCCAATGGCCTCTTCCATGATATGCTCCTCCTCGCTCTTGGTGATCATCACCACCGGTATGTTTGGCTTACTGCCCTTTAATGTAGTTAAGGGTTTCGAGGCCTGTCATACCGGGCATGTTCTCATCTAGAAAAACAATGTCGAAAGTTTTCCTGGCTCACCTTGTCAATGGCATCGGCACCACTATTAACTGGTGTTACATCATAGCCCTTATTTTCTAAAAACATGAATGTGGGGCTTAAGCAGGTCAATTTCATCATCGGCCCATAAAATACTATATCTTTGCATAAAAATGTCGTTTGCTATCTAATTGTTAATTACCTTTGTAGCTCAGGCTTATAATACTAAATTGCTAACAAATTTAAATAGTTAGGCCTGTTGGTAATTATTTATTACGCTTTAAATTGGCTTAGCAAGATACGAACATACCTGCGTGAATAAGAAGAAAATTTTTAACGACCCGGTTTATGGGTTTATTACTATTTCAAGTGAACTGATTTTTGATATCATTGAACATCCGTACTTTCAACGCCTGCGCCGCATTAAGCAACTTGGCCTAACCGACTTTGTGTATCCCGGGGCCCTGCATACCCGTTTTCACCATGCCATGGGCGCCATGCACCTGATGAGCATTACGCTGGACAATCTGCGCAGCAAAGGCCACGAAATTAGCTGCAGCCGAATACGAAGCCGGCCAGATTGCCATTTTACTCCACGATATTGGCCATGGGCCTTTTTCTCATGCCCTGGAATATAGCCTGTTCAAAGGCATCCGCCACGAGCAACTTTCGCTGCAGCTGATGGAGTATTTTAACAAGCTTTTTAATGGCAGAGCTGGACCTGGCTATCAAGATTTTCACCAACCAGTACGAGCGCAAGTTTTTCCACCAGCTGGTAAGCAGCCAGCTCGATATTGACCGCCTGGACTACCTGCAGCGCGACAGCCTTTTTACCGGCGTTTCGGAAGGCACCATTGGCGCCGACCGCATTATTAAAATGCTGGATATACAGGACGACCAGATTGTGGTGGAGGAAAAAGGAATTTACAGCATAGAAAACTTTTTAAGTGCCCGCCGGCTTATGTACTGGCAGGTATACCTGCACAAGGCCACTGTAAGTGCCGAAAAAATGCTGATTATGCTCATTCAGCGGGCCAAATTCCTGGTAAGCCAGGGAGAAAATGTTTTTGCCACTCCGGCCCTGCAGGTTTTTTTAAATAATGATGTACGGCTGCAGGATATTCAGGAAAACCTCGATCTACCTAAAAGCATTTGCCTCGCTGGACGATTATGATATCTGGGCAGCTATTAAATTCTGGCATCACCACCCCGACCGTATTCTTTCCAGCCTCAGCAGCATGCTGCTGGAACGCAGGTTGTTCAGGGTGGTATTATCTAACGACCAGGTTTGAAAAAGCCTATGATCGACGACCTGAAGCAACAGATTTCAGAAACCTATTATATTCGCCCCCGAGAAGTAAAGTATTTTCTGGCCTGTGGCTCTATGAGCAATGCGGCCTATATTGCCGGAGGACAAAATATTAATATCATGACTAAGAAAGGGCAGGTAATGGATGTTGCCCAGGCATCGGACCTGCCCAATATTAAAGCCATGAGTAAAATTGTAAAGAAGTACTACATTTGCTGGCCAAAACAAATGGCCCTGGCAAAAGAAGCCCTGATTTAAAAATGAAGTTTACGGTAGATCAAATAGCCCAGTTACTTGGCGGAACAGTCGAAGGAGATGGAAGCGAGGAAGTATACACCCTCAGTAAAATTGAAGAGGCCCAAAAAGGAAGCATCTCTTTCCTGTCCAACCTTAAATACGAACAGCACCTTTATACCTCAAAGGCAAGCGCCGTAATTGTAGGTAAAGATTTTGAAGCAAAAAAACCTTTCAATCAGCACTTATTCGGGTAGAAGACCCCTATTCGAGCTTTACCGTATTGCTGGAAGAATACCATAAGTTTGTTTCCTTTCAGAAAGAAGGCGTTGAAGAACCTGCTTTTATGGGCGAAGGCGCCGTTGTGGGAGTGCAGCTTTACCGGGGAGCTTTTTCCTACATCGGAAAAGGATGCAAAATTGGCAATAATGTAAAAATATATCCTCATGTGTATATTGGTGAAAATGTTACAGATCGGAGACAATTCCATCATTCTTGCCGGTGCAAAAATTTACCCCGATACCAAAATAGGTAAGCACTGTACGATTCATGCCGGGGCCGTTATTGGCAGCGATGGTTTTGGCTTTGCCCCCCAGGCCGACGGTTCTTACAAAACCATTCCGCAACTGGGCAATGTGGTGCTGGAAGACTGGGTAAGCATTGGCGCCAATACCGCTATTGACTGCGCCACCCTGGGCAGCACCATCATTCGCCAGGGGGTGAAAATAGACAACCTGGTACAAATTGCCCATAATGCAGAAATAGGTAAAAATACGGTAATTGCGGCTCAAACAGGCATTGCCGGCTCTACCAGCATTGGGGAAAGTTGTATTATGGCCGGCCAGGTAGGCGTAGTAGGTCACCTGCAGATTGCCGACAAAACAACGGTAGCAGCACAGGCAGGCGTAGGAAAAAGTGTGCAGGAAAGCGGGAAAATATTGATTGGATCGCCTGCTTACGAAAGAAATGCCTTCATGAAATCCTATGCCCTATTCAGAAAGTTACCCGATTTGAACAGCAGGATTAAGGAACTTGAAGAAAAAATTCTAAATTTGCGTTCTTCAGATACAAAATAAATGAACATCAAGCAGCATACCATAAAGAAGTCTGTTACCCTTTCCGGAGTAGGCCTTCATACCGGCGTTAGCGCCAATATGACATTTTTGCCTGCCAAACCTAATCATGGAATTAAGTTTCAGCGAATAGATATAGAGGGGCACCCTACCGTAGATGCAGATGTCGATAATGTGGTCGACCTTTCAAGAGGAACTACAATTGAGCAGAGCGGCGCCCGCATTAACACGGTTGAGCACGTACTGGCTGCATTGGCAGGCCTGGAAATCGATAATGTACTAATCCAGCTCGATGGCCCCGAACCACCTATTATGGATGGGAGCTCCATTCAGTTCATCAATGCCCTTAAAGAAGCCGGCATGGAAGAACAAAATGCGCTGCGTAATTTCTTTGAAATTCCGGAAGGCATCTTTCACCGGGAGCCAGGCCGCCAGGTAGAAATTGCTGCCCTTCCGCTTGACGATTACCGGCTTACCGTAATGGTCGATTACAATTCGCCGGTGTTGGGTAGCCAGCATGCCTCCCTGAATAAAATCAGCGATTTTGAAGCAGAAATAGCCCACAGCCGCACCTTTTGCTTCCTGCATGAGCTGGAAATGCTCCATAAGCAGGGCCTGATTAAAGGGGGCGACCTGAACAATGCCATTGTGGTTGTTGACCGGATAGTAAAAGACGAAGAACTTCAGGACCTGGCTTCTCTTTTTAATAAGCCAAGTGTAGAAGTTAAAAAAGAAGGCATTCTGAATAATGTAGAGCTGCGCTACAACAATGAGCCTGCCCGGCATAAACTACTGGATATGGTAGGCGATTTGAGCCTGGTAGGCCGCCCCATTAAGGCGCAAATTCTGGCTGCCCGCCCCGGCCATGCCGCAAATATTGCCTTTGCTAAAAAGCTGAAAAGGCTTATGAATGACTTTAGCAAAAACAACAATATACCGCCTTACAACCCAAGCCTGCCGCCGGTACTGGATATTAACCAGATATCGCGCATGCTTCCCCATCGTTATCCTTTCCAGCTGATTGATAAAATCTTTCACCTGGATGAAAGTACGGTGGCAGGTGTAAAGAACGTTACAATTAACGAACCCTTTTTCCAGGGCCACTTCCCTGGAAATCCGGTAATGCCGGGTGTTCTTCAAATAGAAGCCATGGCGCAAACCGGAGGTATTCTGGTGCTAAATACCGTACCCGATCCGGAAAATTACTGGACCTACTTTCTGGGAATCGACAACTGCAGATTCCGAAAAATGGTAACTCCCGGGAGATACCCTCATTTTCAAGTGTGAACTACTTGCACCGATTAAGACGAGGAATTGCAAAAATGAAAGGCTATGCCTACGTGGGAAACACGCTGGTAAGCGAAGCAGAATTATCAGCCAGTATTGTTCGAAAAGATTCATGAATCAACCATTAGCATATATACATCCCGAAGCAAAAATTGCCCCTAATGTTGTAATAGAACCGTTTTCGGTTATCCACAAAAATGTTGTTATTGGGGAAGGCAGCTGGATTGGTTCCAATGTAACCATTATGGAAGGGGCCCGCATTGGCCAGAATGTAAGGATATTTCCAGGCGCGGTAATTTCAGGCATTCCCCAGGATCTTAAAATTTGCCGGCGAGGACACTACCGCAGAAATTGGCGATAACACCACCATTCGGGAGTGTGTTACCATAAATCGCGGTACAATCGACAAGTACAAAACCGTAATAGGCGCTAACTGTCTGGTTATGGCTTATGTACATGTTGGCCACGACTGCCTTATTGGCAATAACTGCATCCTGGGCAACACCACCCAGTTTGCAGGGCATGTAATAATCGATGATTTTGCCATATTCGGTGGCGCCTGTGCCGTTCAGCAATTTGCCAAAGTAGGCGCGCATGCATACATTGGCGGAGGGTCCCTGGTAAGAAAAGATGTTCCTCCTTTTGTTAAGGCTGCCCGCGAACCGCTGAGCTATGCAGGCATAAATTCTGTTGGCCTGCGCCGAAGAGGCTATACCAATGAGCAAATAAATGAAATACAGGAAATTTACCGGCATATTTACCTCAAGGGCTTGAATAACAGCGAGGCACTTGATAAAATTGAGGTGGAGTTACCTTCCAGCCGGGAGCGGGATGAAATCGTTAACTTTATCCGTTCCTCTGACCGCGGAATTATGAAAGGCTCCGTGAGCTAAAACTTCTACCAACGACCTCTAAAGCCAGATTTATGCTGGCTTTTTTAATCTATGCCCGTAGTAAAATGCTACAAATTTCTACCGAAGGATTAGGAAAAAAATATTTCAGGGAGTGGATTTTCAGAAGAATGGATTACCGTTTTTCTGCAGGCAGCGCTTATGCAATTACCGGCCCGAATGGCAGCGGAAAGTCAACTTTATTAAAAACCCTCAGTGGGGCAATTCCTGCGAGCGAAGGAAAATTAAGCTATACCGGGGAGGGTGGTTCAATAGATTCGGACTACTGGCCACGATATATTTCTTATGCGGCACCTTACCAGGAGTTAATTGAAGAATTTACCCTTGCAGAACTGCTTCAGTTTCATTTCTCCCTTAAAAAGCTTATGCCCGGGCTTGAGCAGGAGGCACTGCCAGAGAAAATGTATTTGGAAGAAGCAATTCATAAACAAATCAAGTATTTTAGTTCAGGAATGAAACAGCGGCTGAAGCTCGGCCTTGCTTTTTTTGCCGCATCGCCGGTTCTTATGCTGGATGAGCCTACCTCCAATATGGATACCCGAGGAATGGACTGGTACCTCCAGCAAATAGAGGAGGTAAAAGCAAGCAAACTCCTTCTTATTTGCTCTAATCAACCGGCCGAATATAGATTTTGTGAGCAAATAATTGATATTATGGCGTTTAAAAATGTAAAAAAGGATTAAATAAACTTACAAACTATTTCTTCGATTAAACATTATTCTTATACTTGTTACTTTAAACCTAAGCGACTATGAAAAAATTATCTTATTTACTCTCCACACTCTTTTTATTAACGTTAGTGATTTTTACCAGCTGTAAAGATGATTCTAGCGAACCTGAAGAAACGCTTGAGGAGGAACAAACCCGCCTGCTCACTTCCGGTGCTTTTACTGTAGACGCAGTATCTTTAGCCGGCGACACCGAATTCAGCTTTACCGGACCTACAACTATTACTTTTTCTGAAAACAACACTTTCAACATTACCGGTTTTGAGGCACTTCCTTCTGTGTTTAATGCCCCTGAAGGAAATTTTGCTTCCGGTACCTGGGAATGGAAAGATGCTACCAACTTCGACGAAGTTACACTTACTTCAGGTAGCGATATGGTAGACCTTACCATTACCAGCCTCGACGACAACAACCTTGTATTTAATTATCCAGGTGCTGAACCTAAGCCTGCAGATGAGGTTGAAGTTACAGTAACTGCAACAAGATAAAACACGGTTCTTTAATGAACCAAAGAAGTATAAGCAAAGAAGGCCGGGTATATACACCCGGCCTTCTTTTTGTTTTATATACCTAAGCGAATCGGCTCATTGGGCGAAATACTTTCTCTGCCTGATGTTCGGGCCTTCTAATACTGGAGCTCCACAATGGTCACTCCCGCTCCCCCTCTATCTGCATGTTCATCCTTCATGCTGCTTACCATTGGGTAAGTACGGAGGTGGCTGCGGATTAGCTGCCGCAGAATGCCATCGCCTTTTCCATGGACAATCCTGAGCTCCGGCACGCCAAACATGGCTGCGTTGTCAAGCAGATTGTCAACGATACCCAGGGCCTCTTCTCCCCTTTTCCCTCTTACATCGAGCTGGGAGTTAAAGTCTGCCATTCGCTGGTTGAGGTTAATGCCCCGCATTGCAGCAGGCTTATCTTCCGTATCCGCAGTTTCTTTCTTATATTCCTTCCTGCTAATCTTCTCCAGCCGGTTGAGCTTTACCTTCGATTTTAGCGCACCAATTCTTATTTCGGCATCCTTCCCTTTTATATCCATTACTTCGCCAACGGTCGCCTGGCCTTTTACCCGAATTAAATCGCCGGCCTGTATTGTACCTCCCACTACCTTAATGTGGGACGCTTTTTCCTGGCTACCTGCTTCTTCAGGCTTAAGCTTCACCTTTTCTTTTACTTCTTCCAGCTGTTGCCGGGCCTGTCGGGTACTCTCCTTTTCGGCTTTGTTTTCCTTAATTTGCCGTATGGTTGCCTCAATCCGCTGGTTAGCATCAGAAAGCAGCTTATTCGCTTCCTGCTTGGCCTCTTTCAACAGCTGGCTGCGCCGGTTATCGATAAATTCTCTCAGCTCCTGGTACTCCTGTACCGCCTGCTGCAGCTCTTTTTCCTTCCGGTCTACTTCTTTATTTTTATCAGAGAATTCTTTTTTCTCCCGTTCCAGCTGGCCAAGCAGCTTTTCAAGCTGTACCTGCTCCACGCCTACTTTTTCCCGCGCCTGTTGCAGCACTTGTTTGGGCAAACCAATCTTCCTGGCTATTTCCAGCGCAAAGGAGCTCCCTGGCTTCCCTATTTCAAGCTCATACATAGGCTCCAGCTGCGCCGAATCGAAACGCATGGCACCATTAATGAGGCCGGGTGCTTTTTCTGCCAGCTGCTTTAGGTTTCCGTAGTGGGTGTTAATTACGCCAAAGGCCCGTTGCTTATTCAGCTCTTCCAGTATAGCTTCTGCAATTGCGCCACCAAATTGCGGCTCAGTACCCGTACCAAACTCATCGATAAGAAAAAGGGTACGCTTATCGACCATCTGGGTAAAGAACTTCATGCTGGTAAGATGAGAGCTGTAGGTACTCAGGTCGTTTTCCAGCGATTGTTCATCGCCAATATCAATAAAAAGGTTTTTAAACAGTCCCACTTTCGAAGCCTCTCCCAGCGGAATAAGCAGTCCGCATTGAATCATATACTGCAGCAAAGCCACTGTTTTAAGCGCTACGGACTTACCCCCGGCATTAGGGCCTGAAATTACCAAAATGCGCTGGTCTTTATTTAAGCTGATGCTCAGCGGAACAACGGGCTTTTGCTGGGCTTTGTGCGAAAGATAAAGCAAAGGGTGCACTGCCCGCTGCCACTCCATGATTTCCTGCTTTACAAGCTCCGGGAACACCCCATCAATTTGCAGGGCAAAGCGGGCCTTGGCCCGAATAAAATCAATAAGGCCCAGGAAATTGGCCGCCTTGCGTAAAGCCGGAATATGCGGCCTTACCTGCGAAGTAACTGCCAGTAAAATGCGTACAATCTCGCGTTTTTCTTCATACTCCAGCTCCCGGATGTTGTTGTTAATCTCCAACACCTCTGCCGGCTCCAGAAAAACGGTTTGCCCGGTAGCAGATTCATCGTGGATAAAGCCTTTTATGCGGCGCTTATATTCGGCAAGCACAGGAATTACCAGCCGGCCGCCCCGTATGGTTAGGGATACGCCTTCGTCGGAAAAGCCTGAATTTACGGCCTGCCGCAGGATAGACTCCAGCGTTTTACGGGCCCGGTGCTGCTCCCCGTGGAGGTTACGGCGAATTTGCTGAAGTTGCGGACTGGCATCATCCCGAAGCTGCCCCCGGTCATCTAAAACTTTACTTATTTGCTTCAGGAGGCTTCGCTCCAGCTCAACCACAGAGGAAAGCTGATAAAGCTGCGGAAAGGTTTCGTCCTTATCCCAGAAATAATCCAGGCAGGCAAAAATAGTTTGCAGGCTCAGCCGCAGGTCATTTAACTCCTCCACACTTAAAAACGCACCTTCCAGCCGGGCCTTATCCAGCTGATGCTGGATAGGCAGGTAGTTGGAGGCAGGAAAATCGTCGCCACTCTGCAGTATTTGCGTAAACTCCTGGGTTTGCTCCAGCAGCTTATGCAACAGCTCATAGTCATCGGTAAAGCGAAGCTTCTCTGTATACCATCGGCCCATGCTGCTCAGGCACTCCTCGGCAATAAGCTGGCGTACCTGGTCAAACCCAATTTTATTTTCTATATTTTTCGGATATAACATAAAATGCATCAAAAGTTCGGCCAGGCACTGACAAAAGAGCTATCACAGCTCCTTTATCGGCTGGCCTGACAAAATTTTGTTTAGACGTCAGCTCGAAAGCGAAGTCTTTATTTTTTTTCAACTAATTGCGATTGCCGCTGGCTTAGCGTATCAATGAGGGCAGTATGTATTTTGGACATGTCATCGTAAGAATCGAGGTAATACTGATAGCTGGCTTTATATTGCTCCGGGCCAATTCCTCGTTTACTAAGAATCTGTAGTTCATATATACTGTACACCTGGCGGGCTGAATCGGTCGAAACCCGCAGGTTTTTTACTTTTGCTTCGGCCAGTTGCATGTCTGCCATCACCTGTATCATCGTTTCCTTGGAGAGGAGGTTCTTCGGTTTCTCGGGCCCCGATGAGCAGGCAGAAAGTACTACTAAAACAACAGCAAAAAGCAAAAAAAGATTTTTCATGCTGAAAATTACTTAATTAAGTCCTAATTTTAAAAACCAAACCCAGCGAAACATGAAAGAGCTCCTTAAAAAGCTCAGAAAATACGAGATACAGATTCGCAAGGCCATCAACTGGCAAATGCAAGGCAATTTTCATTCCATTTTTAAAGGCTCCGGCCTTGAATTTAATGATGTGCGTGCTTACCAGTATGGCGATGATGTGCGCACTATTGATTGGAAGGTAAGCGCTAAGGGCCATGGCACCTTTACCAAAACCTTTAAAGAAGAAAAGGAACAACTGGTTTACTTCCTGCTCGATGTAAGTGCCTCCCAGGAAATTGGGATGGAATCGCAGCAAAAGGTGGATATTGCCAAAGAAATTGCCGGGGTACTTACCCTCTCTGCTGTAAAAGAATCGAGCCAGGTAGGGCTTATCTGTTTTTCTGACAAGAACGAAAAATATGTACGCCCCGGCAGTGGAGCAAGACATGCCTATGAGGTAATAACCCAAATGTTTCGCCTGCAACCTGAGTCGGATACCACGAACCTGAGTGCGGCTTTTCTGTTTGCGCTTAAGCTTATTCGCCGCCGAAGCGTAATTGTCATTCTGTCGGATTTTATTGATACCGGCTGGGAGCCGAACCTGAAAGCGCTGGCGCGCAAGCACGATGTAGTCGTCATTCACCTGGGCGACAAAAGAGAAACCCGCTTACCCGGTTTGGGCTTAATACCTGTTTATGATAAGGAAAAACATAAAACCGTATGGATGAACACCTCCTCATCGACTTTTAAAAAGCAATTGAAAAAGACCTACCAGGAAAACGGCGAGCTGCTAAAGAAAATTTGCTCGCAATATCAGGCAGATTATTTATACATTGATACCCAGGAAAACTTTGTGCCTAAACTTATATCATTGTTTAAAATCCGGAATAAATCGAAGAAACGTGCGTAAATATTGCTGGCTTTGGAGCGCTTTCCTGCTGGCGCTGTTCTTTTTTACAGCAGGCCACGCACAGGAAGTCCAGTTAAAAGGAAATTTTTCAGCTGAATCGGTAAAAATTGGCGAACCTGTATTTTATAGCTTCATCGTACGCTACCCGAAGCAGCTCGATGTGCTTTTGCCCGACTCTGGCTTTAACTTTGCTCCCTTTGAATTTTTAGACAAAACCTATTATCCTACGCAATCCGACTCTCTCTACAGTACCGATAGCGTCGTGTATACCCTCAGCACCTTTGAGCTGGGAAAAATGCAGCTGCTCCGCATGCCGGCTTATGTTTTAAATGGCCGAGACAGTACCGCCGTTTTTACAGCACCCGACACTGTTTATGTGGAGGAAATGATTTCTGTTTTAACAGACTCCGCCACTTTTATTGAGGAAGTAGCTTATACCGAAGTAGAAAAGAAGTTTAATTACCCTTATGCCATTGCAGGAAGCATCTTAGCAATGGGATTAATTGTTGTTCTGGGGCTTGTTTTCGGAAAGCCGCTCAACCGTCATTACCAGCTTTATCGCCTGAAACGTTCCTATAAACAATACGAAAAGGAATATAACAGCACCCTCCAGGCGTATGAAAGCGGAAACGATGTGCGCCCGGAGACCCTCCTTAATATCTGGAAAAAATATATGGAGCAACTCGAAAAAGTGCCCTACACAAAATTAACCTCTAAAGAAATTGTTGCCCTGCACCAGAATGGCAGCGATGTAAAAAATATTTTACGTCCTATCGACCGGGGCATTTACGGGCGCCTTAGCGAAAACAGGATGGCGCAAAGCTTCCGCGATTTGCAGGGAGTGGCCCGCAGCCGTTATCAGGAAAAAGTAAAGGAGGTGCGGCATGCTTAAAACTGCCTCCGACAGATGGGCCTGGCTATCAGGCGAATGGTTTCAGCCGGAAACTTTCAGCTCCTTTGAGTGGGAAAACCAGCTCATGCTTTACCTCATCCTCCTAATTCCGCTACTCTTTTTATTGCGCTACCTTTTCCGGCTGGGCCGCAGACAAAAACTGGACGTTGCCCTGCACAAAGGCCAGCTTAAGTGGCACCCTATAAGCCTGCTCCGTTTCATCCCCCCAATCGTACTTTCCCTGGCACTGGCCTTTATTTGTGTTGCGCTTGCCCGCCCACAACGAACCAATGAAGAAGTAGAACAGTGGAGCGAAGGGATAGACATTATGCTTACGCTCGATATTTCGGAGTCGATGAAAATAGAAGACTTCAAGCCAAACAGGCTGGAAGCGGCAAAAGAAGTGGCCCGGGAATTTATCAGGGGACGCTTCCAGGACCGGATAGGCATGGTTGTATTTTCCGGAGAAGCTTATTCGCTGGCCCCTTTAACCACCGATTATGAGCTGCTAAACGAGTATATCGACCAGCTGAATTTTAACCTGATAGAGGTCGGTGGCACGGCCATTGGAAGTGCCCTGGCAGTATCGACCAACAGAATGCGCGAAGCAGAAACAAAGTCGAAGGTGCTTATTCTGTTAAGCGATGGGGAAAATAATGCGGGCAACATCGATCCCATTACCGCCGCTAAACTGGCCCATGCCTATGGCATAAAAATTTATACCATTGCTGTAGGAAAAGAAGGCCGGGTACCTTTTGGCCGCGATATGTTCGGCAACATTAATTATGTGGAAAATGAACTCGATGAAACTACTCTCAGGGAAATAGCCCGTATTGGAAACGGGCGCTTTTACCGGGCAGCCAACAGAGAATCGCTCGACGAGGTTTTTAAAGAAATCGACCAGCTGGAAAAAGCGGAAATAAAAGAAACCCGCTATAAAGACACTACGGACTTTTACGATATTTACCTGAGCTGGGCAGTTGCCTTTTTTATCGCATGGGTATTTATTAAAGGCACTTTCATCAGTAACATTCTGGCAGATTAGTGGTAAACCTCCCTCATACTACCAGAAGCATCGGGTTAAGGCAGCATTAGCTCCTTTAAAGGATAGAGTGTGGCTTTGCCCGGCCATGTAGGCTCATGCTGGAAAATTATGGCCTTCGGCCTAAGGATACTCAAAAGCTGAAAGCCTCCTTATAAAAAGCACGCGCGAAGACCCTCGCCTTTTCGGGCATTACAAATTATCGGAAAATTTTGGGAAGGCCACTGAGTTTTAACAAAGTTATTTATCCTTTTTTTCAGGCCGTTAAACCGGTAAAAGCTAGTTAAACAGCTGCAGCCAGGCCGGAAGCAAACCGAGGGTTCCAAGTGCAAAGAAAAACAAGCGAAAACTAAACAGGATAAGCACAACACCCACAATACGATTCATCCAAACCATAAACCGGAAAGAAAGAATATTTCTTAGCTTATGGGCAACAAAGGACTTAACCAAATCGAGCAAAAAGACTGTAATTACGATAGCGGCAAAAAAAGCAACCTCCTGCGGAAAGGAGTAGCTGTAATTAAGGTTCACCATGCTTGCAATCCCTATCCAGAAAAGCAAAACAAAAGGATTGATCCCATTGAGCATAAATCCTTTCGCAAACTGCCTGGCCAGCCCTCCCCTTTCTATGGTTCCCACCGTTTCCTGGCGAACGGCCACCTTCTTAAAAAGATTTACCAAACCAAAGAGAAGCATAATAGCTCCACCTATTACCCCCAGCCACACCTGAAAATCGGCATTTTCTGAAAGGGCGGCTACGCCAACAGAGGCAATTACCACATATAGCGTATCGCTAAGGGCAATGCCTACTGCCATACTGCCCCCGGCCGCAAAGCCTTTCTCGATACTGGTTTGTATAAGGGCAAAGAATACAGGTCCAATCAGCAAAGCCAGCAACAGGCCAAACAGGAGGCCATTGCCCAATGCCTCCATTAATGCCATTCGCCCTGCTTATCTTCCTTAATAAACTGCTTTAAATCTTCATACAGCGATCCTTTTACTACCCGGGGAAACTTTATTTGCCCCCCTTCCTTTCCTTTGCTTTTAAGGAATTTGTAAAACAGCTGTACCGGCACAACATCTATTATCAGCTCTTTAAGCGCAGCCGTGCGCTCCGTTGCATAATCATCGTTGAGTGCTTTTAAGTGGGCGTCTAAACGCTCCTTCACATCATCGGGCGATACAGGCTTGTCGGTTCCTATTATCCAGTGGTGGGCAAAAAGGGATTCGTAAGGGATTCCGGCAACGGTAAATTCATTTATTTCGGTATTCAGCTCTTCTGCTACTGACTGAATGGCCCTGTTCATATTATCTACCGACAGGTGCTCGCCACAAAGGCTGAGAAAATGCTTGGTACGGCCGGTAATAACTATTTCACAATCTTTTAAAGAAACAAACTTTATCACATCGCCAATCAGGTAACGGTAAGCCCCTGAACAGGTGGTAAGCAAAATAGCATACTCTGTATTTTCCTCCACCTCATCAATCATCAGGGTTTCGGGGTTCTCCACCAGCTGCCCGTCTGCATTAAAATTATTTTCGTTAAACGGCACGAACTCATGGAAAATACCATTGTTAAGCACCAACCGCATACTCTTGCGATTAGGAAAAGCCTGAAAAGCAATAAAGCCTTCGGAAGCCAGGTAGGTTTCCATATAGGTAATAGGCTTCGCCAACAGCTTTTCGAAGCTCTTTTTGTACGGGTCAAATGCCACCCCTCCATGAACAAAAATGCTCAGGTTCGGCCAGATATCATGAATAGTATCTACTTTATGGTAAGCAATAATTTTTTCGATAAGAATCTGGATCCAGGCAGGCACTCCTACAATTACCCCAATGTTCCAGTCTTTTGCCATTCTGGTAATTTCATTCAGCTTCTCTTCCCAGTTTCGCTCTTTGGCAATTTTCTGGCCCGGTTTGTAAAAGCCCTGAAACCAGAAAGGAAGTTTGGAGGCAGTTATCCCGCTCAAATCTCCTTCATAATAAGCGCCGGCATGATTTAAGAGCGTACTACCGCCAAGCATTAGTATAGAAGTGGTAAACAGCTCACTGGGGAGGCCTTTGTAATGCGACAGGGAAAGGATTTGCCGAACACTCGTACGCCTGATGGATTTGAGCATGTCGCTGGTTACCGGAAGGTACTTGGAAGCAGCTTCAGAAGTACCTGAGCTAAGAGCAAAGTATTTTACCTGCCCAGGCCAGCAAACATCCTTTTCGCCCTGGCGGGTGCGATACCAGTAAGCATTATACAGTTTATTATAATCATAAGTAGGAACACGGCTTTTAAAAGCCTCATATAAGCGCCTTGGGTCCTTGTTTCCTTCAGATAAAACCTTTTCAAATTCAAAGTCCTGGCCAAAAGCTGTTTCCTGTGCTTTGGACAAAAGTTTCCTTAGCTGACTTCCCTGTAGCTTAAGCGGTTCCTCCGTTCCTTGCTCAATACTTTCCCTGATCTTAATCCCTTTTTTGAGCAAACTTCCTAAAATTGCCATAAATTGTCTTGTTCATTACCCTCTTTGCACGATGCTGTGTATTTTGCAGCATGTTTCACCCGAGGCATTTGAATTTTTTTATTTAGCTGCGCTTCGGCCTTTCTAATTTATAAAGATAACCAAAGCCCAAAATAATAAAAGCATGGACATTAGAGAAAACGTCGAAAAATTTAAAAACATTATACAAAGCGATTCCTGCACCCTGCTGGCTGTTAGCAAAACCAAGCCGGTAGAAGATATTCTGGAAGCTTATGAGGCAGGCTTAAAAGATTTTGGAGAAAATAAAGCGCAGGAACTTTCTGAAAAGTTTGAACAACTCCCTAAGGACATTCGCTGGCACATGATTGGCCACCTGCAGCGAAATAAGGTAAAATATATCGCCCCTTTTGTGTACCTCATCCATTCGGTAGACAGCATGCGCCTGTTAAAAGAAATTGATAAACAAGGGAAAAAAGCCGGCAAGGCAATAAACTGCCTGCTTCAGGTACACATTGCCCGGGAAGAAACGAAATTCGGACTGGATGAGAACGAACTGATTGCCCTGCTGGAGTCGGAAGAATTTGCTGCCATGACGCACGTTCAGGTGCGTGGCCTAATGGGCATGGCGACCAACACTGCCAACGAGGAGCGCATTCGCGATGAGTTTCAATACCTTCGGGAATTATTTGAGCGGATAAAAGCCACCTACTCCTTAAAAAATGCCAGTATGGAAGAGCTATCTATGGGCATGAGCAGCGATTACCTAATAGCCCTGGAAGAAGGAAGTACAATGGTACGCATAGGAAGTGCCCTTTTTGGCGAAAGAAATTATCATTAATAAAAACGAACTATGCAAAAATTATTTCTGCTCTGCGGAGCCGGCATTGGCGCCCTGGGGGTTATGGTTGGGGCTTTTGGTGCCCATGCCCTCAGTAAAATGCTTTCAGAAACCGGCAGGACAGCCACCTTTGAAACAGCCGTAAAATACCAGATGTACCATACGCTTGCCCTTTTGATAACTGCTTTGCTTTTGGGCCGCTATACGAGCAAGTGGTTTGAATACGCCGGCTGGTCTTACCTGGCAGGCATGCTTATCTTTTCCGGCTCATTATATATTCTTTGCTTAAGCAATGTAGGCAAATGGGGCGCAGTTACTCCAATAGGTGGCCTTGCGCTTATAGCAGGTTGGGTATGCCTTTTTATCGGCATCTGGAAAAGCATTTAAATATTTAAAAACAAAAAAGGGTTGTCTGGCGACAACCCTTTTTTACTATTTTATCTTTATCGAAAAGCTTATTTAGAGTCGCTTTTCTTTGGCAATACGTTTCCTACCATTTTTACTTTTGCCTGTGAATTAACGGCATTTGAAAAAACAGTAACTACTTTGGTTTGTGTTCCCATTTTGCCGGCGCTGTTAAAAACTACTTTAATTTCCCCTGTAGCACCAGGTGCTATCGGGTCGCGAGGCCAGTTGGTTGCAGTACAGCCACAGGTGGTGTTTACATTCGACAGAATGAGTGGTTCATTGCCACTGTTTTCAAAAGCAAAAACATGTTCCGCTTTTTCACCCTGGTGAATGTCGCCAAAGTTGTACTCCGATTCCTGGAACGTAATTTTAGGACCAACCTGGGGTCCCTGCTCTTCAGGAGCCTTTTGTGCCATTACAGCCACGCTCATTAACAGCGCAAAGAAGGTAAATAGGAATTTGTTCATCATGCTATAAACTTTTTTATTGATTAAGTTAAGCTCTTTAAAGGCAACTGCTGCCAGCGGCCTTTTCGTATAACAAATATTACGAAAAAAAATTCGGATTAAAATTAATAAGGTATAATTCTTTCGTTGCACGGGTAATAGCCGTGTATAACCAGCGCACATACTCCCGGTCTACCATTTCATCGGTAAGGTACCCCTGGTCTACAAAAACAGCCTCCCACTGCCCCCCCTGCGATTTATGGCAGGTAAGTGCATAGGCAAACTTTACCTGCAGGGCATTCAGGTAAGGATCCTTTTTCAGGGCTTCGCGCAGGTCTTTTTTCGTGGCCAGGTCGGCATAGTCTAAACGTACCGCCTCGTAAAGTTTCCTGTAATCTTCTGACGAAAGCGAAGCCTGCCCGGAATGGAGCGTATCGAGCATTATTTTAGCTTCAAAAGGCTCCACATCGGCATAATCGGTTAAACGAAGCTCCAGGGTAGCAAAGCGAAAGCCATAGAGTTCTTCAAAATTTACAATCTTCCGCACCTCCACAAAATCGCCGTTTGCCAGGAAGTTAGCCGGCGAATCGGCTGGCAAATACGTATAATTATTTCGGACTATCATTAAGTAGTCGCCGGCATCAATTTCGCTTTCGCTATAATGGATGGCCCTTCGAATGTATTGGTTGTATTGTACAGCTGCTTTATTCGAACGGGTTATAATAATGGCATTTTCAACTCCAAATTTATTATAGGCATACCGCAGCCCGTCTTCCAGCTTTTCGCCCGTCATGCGGTACACATCCTTAAATTGCTTTGTTACAAAGCTTATTGTAAAAGCTTCCTTTGATAATTCGCCCCGCAAGCGGGTGGCATTAAACAAAATCCCACTATCCTGCTCCTGGCGCATTACTTCGGTAAATTCCACTTCCTGCACCTGCAAACGCAGGTGCCTTTGCAGGTAGCCACTGTCAAGGGCAGGGCTTAGCTGCTGGTGAACAGGAGGCAGCTGAGCACTGTCGCCAATAAGGAGAAGCTTATTGCTCTCATGGGCAAAAACAAAGTCTACCAAATCTTTTAACAGACTCCCTTTTCCTCCTTCAGCAACGTCAGACAGCATGGAAGACTCATCGATAATAAATACCGTTTTCTTAAAATAATTTCGCTGTAAATCGAAAAGCAACCCGTCGCCGGCCGCCGGATCGGCCATTTGCCGGTAAATAATTTTATGAATGGTGTAAGCCGACTTTCCTGAATAAGACGCCATTACCTTGGCCGCACGGCCGGTAGGAGCCAGCAAGGCATAGCGGTAATTAAAAAGCGGCAGCATTTGCACCAGCGCACTCACCACACTGGTTTTACCTGTACCCGCATAGCCTTTCAATAGTAAGGTTTGCCTGCTCCCCTCGGGTGCCTGCATAAAAGAATCGAGCAGGCGAAAAAAGCGGGCCTGCCCGGCGGTAGGCTGGTGTGGAAACTTATTTTGTATGATCTGGGAAGGCTGCGGCAAAGTTTGTTTATCTAATTTATATCAGTGAAGAATTTTTCATTGAGCTAATTTAGCTGGAAGAATACAAAATATAACCCGACTTACCTGCTAATTAAGCATGCATCTTAAATTTCCGGATTTTCTCATTTCCTATCTTCAGGAAAAACAGTAGCCATGGAGGTGGTGGCCTTGGCTACCAGTCGTCGCTCTTCGCCCCCCGCTTCTGAATAGCTGATACTCCAGACTTCCGACTCACAGAAGTTTATTTTCCGGCCCTGCTTAATAACATATCCAATAACATGGAGCTTTTCCCCAACAGCGGGACTAAAATACGAAACTTTAATTTCTGCAGTAACCACATGATGGTCGGCAGGCACAAGCGTATATGCCGAAAAACCCGCTGTAATATCGGCCAGGGTAGCAATGAGTCCACCATGAGCAAAGCCTTTTTGCTGTTTATGCTGCTGTTCAATCGTTAACCAGCCTTCTGTACGTCCTTCTTCAATAACCTCCAGCCTGAAGCCAATCAGGTGCATAAAGTGCTGCCCTTTCAAAAATTTTTTTACCCTTTCTTTAAATTCCGGATTGTGTGTTTTTAACATTATTCCTTATTTTTCAGCTGCAAATATACCTAAACTTATGCTTACCCTTAAACTGCGGAGCTAAAAGAAGGGAACTGAAACAGGGTTTTTTGTCGGCTTTTGAACATGGGGACCAATGATTAGTTCTACTGTTGCATGAATGAGAAAGATTTTGTGAATGAACATTTTGGCAACCAGCTACGCCTGCGGGTTTGTGGTATTTGCACCCGGGCTAACGAGCTTTTACTCATTCGCCAGAAAGGAATTGGTCCTTTAGGCGAGCTCTGGCTGCCTCCGGGAGGGGGCGTTGAGCCCGGGCAGTCGGTACCTGAAAACCTGGAAAGGGAGTTTTTAGAAGAAACCGGCCTTAAAGTAAAAACAGAGCAGCTTCTTTTCGTTCATGAGCACCTGGAAGAGCCACTCCATGCCGTAGAGCTTTTTTTTACGGTAAGCATATTGGGAGGAAAACTCATTACCGGAACGGACCCTGAGCTGCCCGCCGATCAACAGCTTATACAGGAGGCCCGTTACTTTAACTTTTCAGAATTAAAGGCACTGGATCCCCGCCTTCTTCATGCCATGCTGCGGCATTGCAATAGCATAAAAGAGTTAAATAATGCCAAAGGTTATTTTAAATATGGAAAATAATGCATAAAATAGCGACACTAATCGTTATGTTTTACATCATAAAATCTTTATAATTGCATCAAAAATCAATCTAAAATGACTAGAATATTTACCATTTTACTTTTCGTTGTAGCAATTGGACTCGGGTATTTTCTTTTTTCATCTATTAAAACCGACATTGAACTAGAAGAAAAAATTACCACTACCGAAGCACGGATTATCAATAAGCTTAAAATGATTCGCGAGGCAGAGGTAGCCTACCAGGCCGTTTACGGGGATTATACTGATAGCTGGGATAGCCTGATTAATTTTGTGGACAATGGTGTATTATACAACGTAGTTAAAAAAGAGCGGGTTATTATGCTTGCTTATGGCGCCGACAGTACAGTGGTAACTTACGATACCCTGGGTACAGTAAGTGTACGGGACTCCATTTTCAATGAAAGAAAATACCCTAACTTTGACCTGCAAAACCTTCCTGTCATTCCAGGGAGCGATGGGATGCGTTTTGAACTTTACGCAGGTGAAATTACCAAAGGCACTGGCGCTACAGTGGATGTTTTTGAGGTAAAAGACATACATGTAATGAACCCTGCCCGCCGCCAGGAAGGCACTGTTGGTCCCTTACGTGTAGGATCAAGAAATGAAGCAACTACGCAGGGAAACTGGGAATTTTAATTTGGGCACCACCACAGCATATTACAAACTGCGCCAGAAAATTAAAGACAGTAAGTTTAGTATCGATGAACTCGATCACTACAACTTACTGCTACAGGCAGGCGAACAGGAGTTTCAACTAATTATTGTTGATTCGAAGACCCACCGTTGCCTCCTGCTTGAACATTACGACCTTTTTGGTATCGAAACAGAAGAAGATTACCTGGAGATACTGGAAGGCCTGTTCCGTGACCACCACCTGCTAATGGCCGGATTCTGGAATGGCGTAAAGCTGTCGGTAAAAAATCAAAAATTTAGTCTGGTACCGGCCTCGCTTTTCGATAAAGAAAAGCTTGGTTCGTACCTGAGACTAAGCTGCCGGATTGATGAAAACAACGACCGGCTTTTTTATTATAAGCACAGTAAAACGCATGCCGTTACCGTGTTTGCAGCCAGTGCCCGCCTGATAGACTGGCTCAATGGCCGCTATCCGAACCTGGGCCTGCAGGTATTGCATCATGTAAGTGCTTTAACAGAAGGCATTCTGCAATACGAGGACCATAGCAGCCAGAAAGATGTGTTTTTAATGCTTGAAAACAATGTTTTAAGCGCTGTGGTAACCGAAGGCCGCAAATTAGAGTACTGCAACCTGTTTAGCTGCCGCGACGAAAAGGACTTTGTAAGATATGTAATGCTCCTTTTTCAGCAGCTCCAGCTCGACCGAAGCAACACCAAAACCCTGCTCTGGGGAAATATTGACACCCAGTCGCCCTACTTCCAGGAACTTTACCCCTACATCCGCAACCTTTCGTTTGGCGGACGCCCTAAGTTTATCCGCTTTAATTACCAGTTTGACGAGGTACTGGACCACCAGTTTTTCGACCTCTACAGTATTTATGTTTGTGAGTAATGACTAACAAAAGGATTGCCCTCTTTCCAGGCTCTTTCGACCCTTTTACCAAAGGGCACGAAGACATTGTTCTCCGTGGTTTAAAGCTGTTTGATGAGGTAGTAATTGCAATAGGATACAACAGCCAGAAGAAAAATCGCTACGTTCCTATCGACCGGATGATTAGCCTGATTGAAGAATGTTTTGCTCATGAAAGCCGGGTAAAAGTAATTACCTACAACGAGCTTACCGCCTCTCTGGCCAGGCGACTGGAAGCCCGTTACCTGCTGCGTGGCTTACGCAATACCACCGATTTTGAGTTTGAAAATTCAGTATCACAAATGAACCGATACCTGCACGACGAGCTCGAAACAGTTTTCCTTATTACTTCCCCTACCTATGCGGCTATCAGCTCCACCATTATTCGGGAGGTGCATAAATATGGGGCCGATGTAAATGACTTCCTGCCTTATAAATTAGATTAGTTTGGTACTTAGCTTATGGAATTTCTTTATTACGTGGCGGATGCTGCGGTAGGAATTCACCATGGCTTGGCGGGTCGCTTTTTCATCCATCCAGCGAACGTCGGTAATGCTTTCTTCCAGCTGAGGCTTCATCTGGCTATCGTCCAGGCATTCCATCCGGTACCAATATGTTTTCTTTAAATGCTTTTTACCATTGCGCACATAGGTATGCCAGGTGTGGGTAATATCGCCGCTTAAACGCACTTTAACGTTACACTCCTCCTCTACTTCCCGAAGGGCACCCACTTTCTTTCCTTCTTTTTTTTCCAGCTTCCCTTTAGGCAGGTCCCACTTGCCCTTGCGATAAATCAACAGAATCTTGTCCTCTCTTTCTACAATACCACCGCCAGCTTTTACTATTTTAAAAAGGCTTTTAACAGCTTCCTTTATCTCTTTGTACTTAGCCGGGTAGATGGAAAACGTAATGCTATCCAAATCTTTAAACTTCTTTTCCTGCATCAGTTCGACAAGAGCCAATACCTGGCTTTTGGTAGCATCCTTAACCAACACATCATCTATCAGCTTTTTACTGTCTATATTATCAAATTTCCCGCTTAAAACCACATCATAAATATGGTTCTCGGGCTCGTCGGTGGCCCTGAGTAAATTAACAGAGATATCGTTGATGAAAATTTTCATAAGTACATCGGCCTGGGTATCCTGCAAAGCAAAAGAAAGATGCTTTACCAGCAAAGACAATTATTAAATTTTATTACTTTAAATTAGTTTATGTAAATTCGCAACATGAGCATTGCAGACGACACCAACCAGATTGCCCGCGACCTAGCCAGAAAACTTTTAGAAATAGGCGCCATTAAACTCAACCTTCAAAACCCTTTTCAATGGAGTTCTGGCTGGCATTCTCCTATTTATTGCGACAATCGCCTGTCTTTATCACATCCCGATTTACGTAGCTTCATTAAACGGGGCTTAAGCAATTTAGTTACCCTCCACTTTAACCGGGCCGAAGCCATTGCCGGCGTAGCAACAGCAGGCATCCCTCAGGGAGCACTTATTGCCGATGTACTTAGCTGCCTTTTGCTTATGTACGTTCCAAGCCCAAAGGCCATGGCATGGAAAACCTGATAGAAGGGCGTGTTGCTGAAGGCAGGAAAGTGGTGGTAGTGGAAGACCTGGTTTCTACGGGCGGAAGCTCCCTAAAAGCAGCTGAAGCCTTACGAGCTGCAGGATGTGAAGTTTTGGGAATGGTTTCTATATTCACTTATGGTTTCGACCTGGCTGAAAAAAACTTTAAGCAGGCCAAACTTCCCCTTTACAGCCTAAGCAACTACGATGTGCTTATTCAGGAGGCTGAAAAACTGGGACTGATTTCGGCCGGAGAAATTGATTCACTGCAGGCCTGGCGACAAGCACCTGACCAATGGACGGGCAGGTAAAACAGCCGTTTGTAGTCCGGGGCTAAGACAGAAGCTTTTTGAATTAAAACTTCTCCTCCACTCCAGGCCAAAAAGGGCGAAATCATATTTTACCGGATCCTGCGGATCGAACTGCTTTAGCGCTGTCGTGAGCTCCAGGGCAGTTTGCCAGTCGGTTTGTTTGCGGCTTATGAGGCCGAGCTTGCGTGCTACGCGGTCTACGTGCACATCGGTTGGGCATATCAGCTGCGCAGGCTTATTTCCTCCATATACCGAAATCCACTCCCCTATTATCCTGGCGTACCATCCAGCGCAAAAACATCTTCAGGCGCTTACAGGCGGCCTTACGGGCAGGTGTAGCCATATGCTTACGGGTTCTTTGAGGGGCATCAGGTAAACTAAAAAAAAGATCATGAAAACCTCTCAAGCCTGCCCCACATGCGCATCGTTTGGGTTAAGATTTGGGCAAAGGCAGTCTCTAGAGATTCGTTGTGCGGTAATACCAGCTAAGAAACTCAATAAAGTAAAGCGTATCGGTGGCATTGAAAGTCCGGTGTTTAAAAGCCAGAAAAGGCTATAAATCGTCTTCGGTATGGTTCAGCAGAAAATCATGAGGGGCACCGTCCATCAAAGCAAATAATTCTCTGCATTTCCTGATAATGGTTTTCCGCTGCCCCCATGCAAGTACGGCCGCCCAAAAACCGACAATTTCTATGTCCTGCTTTTTAGAAAAATATGCGGAATACTTACCGGATCGAGCTTGAATAAAATCAGGCTGATTGTACATTCCCACTTTCTCATCCAGAAAGTCTTTCAGTTCTCCTATGGATGCTGAATGGTGCGGCATCAGGCAATATCAGCGAGCCGTACAACCAGCCGCCCTTTTCCGTTAAACCATTCAATTAATACACTTTCGGCATCCAGCTGGCGAACTTTCCATTCATACGTAGGCAGCGTACCCAGCTTTTTTAGTTGTTTCCTTACCGGATCAAGATATACCAGGTCGAAAGCGTTCAGCTCATGTTCCTTTACTGAGTTCCACTTCTGGAGGAGCGTACCACCAAAACAAGGAAAATGAAACTGTCCCCAAAAATATTTGTCCAGCTCAGGAAAACGGGGAGCCGACTGCAATTTATAATAGGTAGGTCCGAACAGCACTTCGTCCTCTTTGCGGTTCGTAAGCTTTACATCCTCCAGCTGCAAAAAAGGTTTCCATTCCTGGACTTGGCCTGCCTGTTTCAATTCCTGCTCCTTTGCACCTGAAAAGTGAGCAAGCCATTTCGACAGGCCCGAAAAAACCATAATGAGGCCTGTAAAAAGGAGTGAGAAAGCGGTTATAATCGGGTAAAAAAGAATGAATATTATTCTCCAGACAATTTTATACAGGTTCTTCATACCAGCTAAAGCGTATTAATTTACAAGGACCAGCCTCTTTATTTATTGGTGTAACAAAAAAGAAGCTAAATAATCACACGCCTCTTAATATATTCTGCAAAATTGGTCCCAGGCCACTGGCAAAAAACTCCACGGCAATAATCATAATAATCAACCCCATAATTCGCATGAGCACTTTGTTGCCTGTAGAGCCTAATATTTTTAAAATTCTTCCTGAGCTAAGCAAAATAATAAAGGTAAGCAGACATATCAGCAACATTACGACTACCAGGGTAATTTTAAACGGGATGGAACCGGCATCTTCCATTAAAACGATGGAGTTGGTAATTACGCCGGGACCGCAAATCATGGGAATAGCCAGCGGCGTAATGGAGATATCATCTTCCTCTTCGGCATTTTCCACTTCCGATTGGGTGACTTTTACCTTCGAGTTTTTTGCCTGCAACATTTCATAGCCCATATTAAAGAATATGAAACCTCCTACAATACGAAGGCCATTAATTGAAATACTGAAAAAGTCGAAAATAAACTTTCCGGAGAAAGCAAAAACCACCATGGCAATAAAAGCTGCAATAAGGGCTTTCTTGCCACTATAGCTCTTCCGCTCGCTTCCAGGTCGGAGGTCATTCCTACAAACACGGGCATAAGCCCCAGGGGGTTAACCAACGTAAGAAAGGAAGTAAAGCACAAGAGGGCAAATGAAAAAATATCGTTCATGAAAAAGAAATATAGAATTTACAGAATTCGATTAGGGGGAAATAAAAAACCTGCGGAGGTGGGGTTCCGCAGGCTGAATAAATAAAATATTTACTACTACGGAACATACGTTAGGCGCACAGGAAACTTATCGTTGTACGCACTTAACTTTTCGAAAGCCTTGGTAGAAAGTTTAATCAGAACCTTATCGTTTTCGCCGGTTGCCGGTAATTTACCAACAATGCGAACGAATACGCTCAGGTTATTCATTTCGTTATGCACCTGCATAATGGTTCCAATTGGAGCTGTACGGTGCAGGGCAAGGTATTTTTTTGTATTTACCGAGTCGTCAATTACCATGGCCAGACCAAGCTCGGTTATTTTGCGCACCCCGCTACTTTCAGCTTCCGGCTTTGCTTCTTCCAGTTCCTGCTGGCTGGGATCGCCAATTTGGGTAATGGAGATAGGGTTTGCATTGTACTTATAGTCCTTCTGCTTTTCTTCTTCATCGCTGCGAACGAGGCGCCCGCTCTCCGACCTGCCTGGCAAGCCCTGGGTGGTGCCAACAATTAATCTTTGGCCAATGGCAATTTTTTCGGAAGGAAGCTGATTCCATTCCCTGATTTTCTCTTCCGTAGTATCAAACATGCGGGCAATGCCATAGAGGGTTTCTTTTGGCTCTACCGTGTGTACAATTTTACCCGCATAGTTGAGTGGGTTGTTTGTAGGTTCACCTGCCGCGGTATTGGCGGCTGTACTGCTTTGTCCTTTTCCCCGGGAGGGCGCTTCAACCCTTATTTTATCGCCCAGGCTAATGGCATCGGTAGTAAGCTTGTTCCATTCTTTTAAATCTGCCACAGAAACATTGTACTGTCGCCCAATGCTGTAAAGGGTTTCAGATTTTTCGACCAGGTGGAATTTACCTGTTTCCTGCTTTGCCGGGCGGTAAGGAACGCGAAGAATCGCGCCTTCTTTTAATCCCACTTCGGTTTGCGGATTATGCTGTACCAGTTCCTCTACAGAAACATTGTATTTGTTTGAAATGGCGTATAAGGTTTCTTTTGGTTCTACCCTATACAAAACGAAAGTTTTACCATCTATTACTTCAGAGCCAACGGAGTCAACCGGCATGGCATAGGAAAAACCCGCATAGGCAGATGACATGCCTGCAAGCATTGTCACCATCAGAAACGCCAGGCATTTGCACCCTAACACATGCTGTATTTTAAATCTCATAGCTTTCGATAATTCTTTTCTCTCTTGTAAAAATAAGTTTTCTGTCGGCTACAAAAAAGGTATCAAGACCTGCTCCGCCACCTGCCTTATTTATGCAAACATGCAAAAGGGCTTCTCCTTCTGCATTACACACCAACAAATAGTTGGACAGCTTTTCTCCATTTGCAGTATAATAAGAAATAATGATTTTATCAAAAATCTCAAGATACTCGCACCCCTGCACAAGCTCCCGCTTATAACCGGATTTTAAAAACGCTTGTACGGTAGCAAAATTAGGACTATCGGACACATACTGAAGCGGATAAGCATATTTTTTTTCTTTCCTTTCCTGCTCCTGCTTTCCTTTCCCCAGCAACGCCAAGCCCTCGGCTTCACTTAAAGCAGTTAAAGCTCCTGTCGATAGCGCTATCCGGCTAAAAGATCGCTCCTCTCCCTGTTGGCTCATTCCTATACTTGCGCCATTATAAAACGCCAAATGACTATAGCCGCTGTACGCCCAGCTTACCTCGCCGGTGGCCACTTTAAAAGCAAACGCATCTTTATGCGCCGGATTTTGCGGATCTTCATAAGTGTAAAAAAGCAAAATCCCGCCAGACATCCCGCTTAAACCACTCAGCCACCCCGCTTCAAAAGCCAAATCCTGCAAAAGAAGCCGGTTAGCCCCCAGGTCGAGCAGGGCATAGCTTACTTCCAGCGTTTCCCCCTCTCGTGCCTCTATGGCCAGTAGCTTCTCCCCCGCATCCAGCTCCATTTTCCAGATGGGCGCTTTCAACTCAAAGGAAAAAAGATTTTTTAATTTTGGAGTCAAGGGGAATTTGCTATCTTTTGGTAAAATTAAAACTTTAAATAGGGTTTTGAAACATGTTTCATAAGAAAATTATATACCGCTTCTTTCCCTTCAATCTTCTGCTGCTGTGCCTGCTATCCTTATGCCTGCAGGCACAGAATTCACCGCCGAATATCGAAACAAAAGTATTTGTCATGGACCTCCGGGGTCCTATCGATCCAAGAACAAATCGTTATACAGAAATGGCGCTTAATGAAGCCACTGAGCAAAATGCCGATATCGTTATTATTGATATGGATACCTATGGCGGAGCGGTAAATGATGCCGACGATATCCGGACCCGAATTCTGGAATACCCTGTTCCTGTGTGGGTATTTATAAATAAAGACGCCGCCTCTGCCGGGGCGCTTATTTCGCTGGCTGCCGACTCTATTTACATGGCTAAGGGGGCAAGCATAGGAGCTGCAACTGTAGTAAACGGCACTGGCGAAGCTGCCCCCGATAAATACCAGTCTTACATGCGCTCTATTATGCGCTCCACCGCCGAAGCCAATGGCCGCGACCCGCAAATTGCAGAGGCCATGGTAGATGAAGACCTAGAAGTGGAAGGGGTTAGCAAAAAGGGAGAAGTTATTACCTTCTCCACCTCAGAAGCCATTCGTTACGGATTTGCAGAAGGCCAGGTAAACAGCATCGAAGATATTCTGGAGAGAAATGGAATTAACAATTATGAGATTATTCGCTATGAGGTTAGCCTTACAGAAAAAATCATTTCTTTTTTTATAAACCCCTTTATCAGCGGAATTTTAATTTTAGTTATCATCGGCGGACTGTATTTTGAACTGCAGACCCCGGGCGTGGGCTTTCCGTTGGCTGCAGCTCTTATTGCACTGGTCCTTTACCTGGTGCCTTACTACCTCAATGGTTTGGCCGAATACTGGGAAATTATCCTTTTCTTTGTGGGTATCGGCCTTATTGCTGCGGAGGTGTTTGTAATACCCGGCTTTGGCATTGCCGGCATCAGCGGCCTCTTTCTCACCATTGGCTCGCTCATTTTTATAATGCTCAACAACGATGCTTTTGATTTTGAGTTTGTAGCTGCCGAACGGGTTTTAAAAGCGGTACTGGCCACCATCGCCGGAATGCTCGGCAGCCTTGTGGTTATATTTGCCGGTGGCATGCGCTTTGCCAATTCCAAAGCATTTAGCCGTGTGGCACTTGAAGATACCCAGGATAGCAAGCAGGGGTATACTGCCAACTTTAGAGCCATATCGTACATTGGTAAAAAAGGAACTGCTTATACGGTTTTGCGGCCAAGTGGTAAAATATTACTGGAAGGCGAAATTTACGATGCTTATACCCGTGGAGATTATATTGAACGAGGAACAAAAGTGGTGGTAGTAGATGACCGCGGCTCTTCCTTTAAAGTTAAATTAGAAGAATGAAAATATTAGGTATAATTCCGGCCCGCTTTGGTTCCAGCCGCTTTCCGGCAAAAGCCCTGGCCGATATTAAGGGAAAGCCCATGGTACAGTGGGTGTGGGAAAAAGCAGGTGCCTGCCCAGCCTTAAAAGAGGTGGTGGTGGCTACTGATCATCCCGAAATTTACAAAGCAGTAGAAAAAGCAGGCGGCAAAGCCTGCATGACCAGCGAGCAGCACCAGAGCGGTACCGACCGCTGCTACGAAGCATTAAGCCAGCAAAACGAAAGTTTCGATTATGTCATCAATATCCAGGGCGATGAGCCTTTTATTGCGCCAGAGCAAATAAGCCTGCTTGCCAGCTTATTAAATGGCCAAACCGAACTGGCCACCCTCATGAAACGCATTAAAGACACGGAGACTGTTTTTAATCCAAATGTGGTAAAAGTTGTAAGCAACGTGCAGGGCCAGGCCCTTTATTTCAGCCGCTCCCCCATTCCGCACATTAGAAGCACTGCCCGGGAAGACTGGCTGGCCAAACACCCATTCTACAAACACATTGGCATTTATGGGTACCGCACCGATGTACTGGCAAAAATTACCAGCACCCCCTCCTCTTCTCTTGAAGAGGCCGAAGCCTTAGAACAGCTACGCTGGCTACAAAACGGGTATCGCATCCAGCTTGCTGAAACCACTTTAGAGAGCATGGGCATCGATACTCCGGAAGATTTGCAAAAGGCGCTCCGATTTCTAGAGCAAACCGAAGAAAAATGAAGAAAGGAAAAGAGGTATTTATAGCGCCCAATGCAACGGTTATAGGAAAAGTATATCTGGCCGATGAAAGCTCGATTTGGTTTGCTGCTGTTTTGCGGGGCGATGGTGACGAAATACATATCGGCGCCCGTTCCAATATACAGGACGGCTGCATTGTACATGTTGACCCGGGAGTGCCCGTACATATCGGAGAAGATGTAGTCGTAGGCCATGGCGCCATTGTGCATGGGGCCTCCATAGGCAACAACAGCCTCATTGGCATGCGCGCCACCCTGCTTAATAATGTAAAAGTAGGGAAAGGCTGTATTATTGGCGCCCACAGCCTGCTAACGGAAGGAACGGAAATTCCGGATTACTCTGTAGTTATGGGTATACCCGGAAAAGTGGTAAAACAACTTAGCCCGGAAGAGGCCAAGAAAATAAAAGCCAATGCCGCAAGCTACGTGAGGCTTGGCAAGAGATATTTAGCGGGCGAATTTGATAGTTCAAAAGGCTAGCTTTCGGCACTTCAATAAAGGCAAAGCGTTTTGGATTGGCGCCCCCCCCTCCTTTATTGTTTCGAAATTATATAGGTATCGCTAAGCCCTTTGCCATAGCTACGCGACATAATAATGTTTTTACCCTCCAAAGAAATAGTAAAACTACCATTTAAAATGTAAGACCAATCAAACTCGGCTGTCCAGGGGCATTCATTTACAAAAACAATTTCCTGCCCCGAAATGTGGTAGCTTCCTCTACAAAGGGCGGGGTATTTCACTACACTACTGCTTCCTTCAAATGCTTTATTGGTAAAGGTTAAGCGCACCTCCGAGGCGGCATATTTTGCACCTGGGCTCGATCTGTAAAAAGAACCCGTATAGGTTCCTTCCTCTAGCTTAAAAAGAGCGGCCTCCTCTTGTTCACAGGCCCACAGGATGAACAAGATTCCAAACAGAAGCGGGAGTATCTTTTTCATAATCTATAAAACAGATTTGTTCTTTTCATCAAGACACTTTATATGCGCTAACAGTTGGGGTATGGCCCAAAGAAACCCCTGTAAAGATCGGTCAACAGGATCGTAAACAGATAAAATTTTTGCATGAAATAACTCCATCGTATAGGACAGCACCCGTTGGAACGCCGCGCCAGTACCAGGCAGAAGAAGCCTGCTGTTGAAGTAGTTTGGAGGCTTTGATATAAGCAACTGGTAATTATACCTCCCTCTCTTGTGCGGTATGGTGAGGCGCACCCGTCGCAGCACCGCTCTCCAACAAAAAAAAGCCTCCCTCATTACTGAAGAAGGCTCCTCTAAACCTATTCTATTATTATTTATTACTTACTAAAAGCCTCTACTCTGTTATCGAGGTCGGTGCTGTAAACCGGGAAGCTGATTTTAATGAGGGCATAGAGGCCGCGGCCACCAATACCTGGTCGCATGCCAAATTCGCCATTGTATGCCCAGCTTAAGTTGCGGTTAAATTTACCATCCACACCAGCCCTAAAGCCAAAATAGTTCCTTTTAACCCCTTCTGTACTAAAAGCCACTCCCTGGTGGTAAACATCATTTACATCTATTTTTCCGGCAAAAAGAATGTCTGCATAAGTGGTGAGGATTAAATCTTTTACCAGGTCGCTGTAGCTGCGGTCAGGGTCAATGGCCACGTTTTTTATCCAGGAATAAGAAGCGCCTGCATAACCACCCTGTACACTCACACTTGAAAAGGGGTGGTAGATGTCTGCAGGAAAGAGATTTCCTTCCGCATCAGGAAGCTCCAGCCCATCTTCAATCATTCTGTCAAGCGCAAAGCTCGACTTATAGGACATTCCTCCTAAACGGGCACCAATAATTTTTCTAACCTTGGTAGGTATCTTTGATTTCTCCGGCACCATGGATTTCCACTTATTGGAACTGGAGTAACGCTGTGAATATAAGTGGATAAAAGTTTCCGTATCTTCTTCCCAGTCTTTGATGTGATAAGTGGCTCCCGCTTCAAAGAAATTGAAAATAACCGGCTTATTGTCAATATCGGGAGAGTTGTAAGCCGCAATGTTCCGCTGAAAGTCGGTGGCCTGTGCGTAGGGCTTCCGGAAATGCGCCCTGAAATCAAACTTATCGGCCCAGTAATAGGTCGCTTCCACCCCATATCCTGCATTTACATTCGTTCCAAACAGCTCTGTGTATACCGGCTGAAACTGCACCCACAGCTTATTTATTTCATAGGGAGCATCGTAAAGCGTCTCATATGTAAGAATCTTTTTTTCATCTCTGCGGCCCTGGGCCATAAGGCCGGAGGTTCCGCATATTAAAAGGATAAGGAAAAGAAGGAGTTGTTTTTTCACCGCTTCAGCTTTAAGGGTTCGGGTATAAAGAGCTCTGCATCAATTAAAAATTAAATATACAAAAAGACTCCTTACCACCACCATCCCGCTATAGCCTATGCAATATTTTAGCAAAAATTACATTTTATCGTGAAAAGATAAGGCCGGGTAATCGCATGAATTCAACTGGAATTTGTACCTTTATTTTAAATTTTCTTCATCGAATTATGGCTCACCGTGTCGACAATTGCCTTAATTGCGGACATCCGCTGGAAAACTCCTACAACTTTTGCCCGGAATGTGGACAGGAGAATACCTCCCAACTGCTGAGTATAAAAAATTTAATAGTTGACTTCCTTAACAACTACTTTGCCTTTGATTCCAAGCTGGGCCGGAGCATTCACCATTTCTTTCTTCGGCCGGGTTTTTTAACCCTGCGCTTTAACGAAGGAAAAAGAGTCCGTTATGTGCATCCGCTGCGCCTGTACCTGGTTATTAGCGTATTTTTCTTTTTCATGCTCACTTATTTATTAACCCTGCAACTGGAAGATTCTTCCATTCAAAAAATAGCCAGTGAGACTCCTGAAAATGCCGATATAAAGGCACAAGTTCAGTTAACAGACAGCATTGCCCTGGCAGAACTTCAGGAGGTAAAACGACAAAACCCCGGCATGCTTCCTCCCTCCGACTCACTATTCGTTGCAGAGAATAAAGCGGAAGACAAAGGGCTCCGGCAAGTGGTGGGCTGGCTAAGAGATGAATCGCTTACAGATGCAATGGTCGTGGACTCCCTGAACACTGTAATGAAGTTTTCAGAAAAAAGATCAATGGAAAATTCTTCCTTCAGCTTGTTTATTCGCCAAAGCCGGCGGGTAGTGCAAAAAGATTTGGATGTATTTATTCCTTATGTGCTGAAAAACCTGCCCCTGATGATGTTTTTACTCTTACCGGTTTTTGCCCTGTACCTTAAATTCCTTTTCCGCAATAAACCAAACCTGTATATCCGCCACATCATTCATGCCCTGCACCTGCATTCCATGGCCTTTTTCCTGCTTACCTTATTTCTGCTTATTGGCTGGCTAAGCAACGCCTACTTCTTCTGGATTACCTTTTGGGTGGTAACCATTTATGCCTTTCTTTCAATAAAGAACGTATACCAGCAACGCTGGCTACGTTCTCTATGGAAATTTTCTTTATTAGGCATATTGTATTTCAGCACCCTGTTTATATTTATTTTAACAGAAACTGCGCTGTCGTTCTTTACCTTTTAAGCTTCGTGTATGGCCTTAAGGCTCTCCAGGTTGGCCTGCTTGAGCCAGTCCACTTCCTTGGCTGTTATGGCTGTCGATACAAACAGCGTTTCGAACTGCGATGGAGCCAGGTATACTCCTTTTTCAAGCATGCTCCGGAAGTAGCGCCCAAACAAGGCGGTATCGCATTGTTTAGCTGTTTCAAAATCATAAACCTCCTTATCAGTAAAGAAAATACTGTACATGGAGCCAATGTGGTTAATGGTATAGTTTAAGCCCAGCTCATGCAGGTTTTCCCGCATGCCCTGTACAATCTCTGCTGTCGTTTGCGCCAGGTCGCTGTACACTTCGGGATGCTCATTCAGGTAGTTAAGCATGGCCATACCGGCGGCCATTGCAATTGGATTCCCCGATAAGGGTCCCTGCCTGGTAAACCGGCCCGGCAGGAGATACAAAATCCATAATTTCTTTCCGGCCCCCATAGGCGCCAACCGGCATACCGCCACCAATAATTTTACCCAGGGTAGTCAGGTCGGGCTGCACCCCAAAAAGTTCCTGTGCGCCGCCTTTGCTTAAGCGGAAACCTGTCATTACCTCGTCGAAAATAAGCACGATACTTTCTGCATCGCAAAGTTTACGTAGGCCCTGCAGAAACTCGGCACGAGGCAGAACACATCCCATATTTCCGGCTACCGGCTCCAGAATTATGGCGGCTACCTTACCCTTATTAGCCGCAACAAGCTCTTCTACTGCCTGCAAATTGTTAAACGGAGCTGTTAAAGTGTCGTTGGCTGTTCCCTGGGTAACCCCGGGACTATTGGGAGTGCCCATGGTTATCGCCCCGCTGCCGGCTGCTATCAGAAACGAATCGCCATGGCCGTGGTAGCATCCTTCAAACTTAATAATTTTTTCTCTGCCGGTAAACCCTCGTGCCAGGCGTATGGCCGACATGGTTGCTTCGGTACCGCTGTTTACCATGCGCACCTTTTCAATGGAAGGCACCATATGGGTAATAAGCTCTGCTATTTCAATTTCGCGGGCCGTGGGAGCGCCAAACGAAAGTGAGGCAGGAATGCAGCCTGCACCGCATGCTGTATCCCATCGGATGGGCATGCCCCAGAATCATGGGCCCCCAGGAGTTAATCATGTCGATGTAGCGGTTCCCGTCTTCATCGTACATATATGCCCCGTTTGCTGCCTTAATAAAAAGCGGGTTTCCACCTACGGCTTTAAAAGCGCGTACCGGTGAGTTTACCCCCCCGGGAATAAATTTTTGTGCTTTATTAAAAAGGGTATTACTTGTTTCCTGCTTCAACATAAAAAAAGTCTTGTTTTACTGGTATACAATTTCAAGGGCCGAATCTTTGAATTTTACTACCGGCACACATTGGTTGTCGTTTCCTCCGGCAAAAGAAAAGCCTGTACAAAGAATTCCCTTTCGGGAGGCAAAGCCATTTGTTTCTTCCTGGAAAAGGTTGCCATTTTCCTGCATCATGCGGCCAAAGTACATCATTAAATCATAGCCGATAAAAGCAAAGCGGCTTGGCAGATGATTTACCTGTTCGATATAACGCTTACGGAAATTAGCAAATTCCTCACTGGAATAATCAATGTATTCCGGGGCCACAAAAAATACTCCCATGCGCTCGAGCTGGTCGAAAGAAACAAAGTTTTTCCTGAGCCAGGCCTCATGGCCGATCAGCGGAATTTATCGCCCCGGCCCATCAAGGCACTTAAGGCATTGGCCACAATTAATTCATCTTCTGAGGCCACAAATATATGGCCGAAAGTTTTCCTGTGGAGGCGTCCTCCCGGTTTCATGGATTAAGCGCAGGATTTTGGTTGTTTGCTTCAGGTCCTGCACCAGCAGTTTCCTGATTTTATTTCTCTTCTCCTTCCGGAATTTTTTCAATATAGCGTACTGGAAAGCCTGCCTTTTCTATTGTCTGCTTATAATTGTAGGCCATTATGGAATCGCGCTCTTTTGGCCCGTAAATAATTACGGCCGCACTATCGGTAAATGTTCTTAGCCGCAAACTTGCTGCTTTTTGCCCCTGGGTAACCAACGAAGGCTTAAAAAGAAAAGAATAGGGATTGCTTCGTATGACCTCGGGGTTAACCGAAAGCGGATTTACCATATTAATTCCCTGCTCTTGTGTAAAATTAACAGCCACCTTGCCGGACCAGGAAACAAAGGCCCGACCAGAAGATCCATTTTAGCATTTCGGAGGCTATTGAGTAACTTCCGGGTGGTTAGGCTATCCCTTTTGGTATCATAGGCATGCAACCTAATCCGGATGCTATCCTCCAACAGCTCCTGCTGGGCAATCTTCATCCCTTCGTACAGGTCAAGTACAAAATAACGATCATGGAGACCACTCTCCGGAGTCAGGTTGTTAGACAGAAAAGGCAGCATAACAGCCACATGGTACTCCTCTTTTTTTACAGATTTCCCCAGGTTGGTAACTTTCAGCAGCTCTTTATCAATCTATATTTCTGTACCAGCTGCTCCAGCTATTCTTCATCCTGCTTCGGCAGGGGCTGCCGGCTCATCTTCCGGGCCAGCACCCTTGCCACATAGCCCGCCTGGGGTTTCCTTCAGCAAGTCTTCAGAAGCTCTATGAGTCGGTTTCCCTGGTGAGCAGGAAGTAGCCATTTCTTCGGCATCGGCCTTTACCTTTCTGTCGCTAATGTTCTCTATTTCCTCCATTGCCTAGCTGTTATGCTTTTCCTCGAGGTAGGCCTGAGCCAGCCAGTAGCTCACTTCCTCCTGCTTTTCCCAGCCCTTGTATTGTTGCCGGATTTGCTGAGCATGGCCCTTGCTTCATTAGATCGCCGGCCTTTAACGCACGAATGTGCATAGTAAAAAGAAGCATACTCCGCAAAAGAATTATTATTCTGCACAGTGAGCCAGCTCCCTGAATGTTTCCTTTGCCTGCTCCCACGCTCCTGCTTGTAGAGATTTTTTGCCCGCAGGTACTGTTGCTGATTATCGTTTTTGCTTTGGGCAAAAAGCAGCTGCAGAGGCAAGAGGAAAAGCAAAGAAGAATGAAGATTCTGTTTTTCATTCATTTATTTTTAAAGAGCACCTGTACAAAAGACACTCTGCCACCTTCTCCCTGTCTGCCTGAAAAGAGACTGACAGGGCGAAGGTATGTTGCTCAAAACTCTGTTTAAACTATTCCCATTCAATGGTGGCCGGCGGCTTGGAGCTGATGTCGTACACCACGCTGTTTACTCCTTTTACCCGGTTTATAATTTCATTCGAGATTTCCCCCATAAATTCGTAGGGCAGGTGATACCAGTCGGCGGTCATGCCATCTACACTGGTTACTGCCCTTAAGGCCACCACCGCCTCATAAGTGCGCTCGTCGCCCATCACTCCTACGGACTGCACCGGTAAAAGGATGGCTCCTGCCTGCCAGATTTCGTCGTATAGGCCGGCCTTTTTAAGTCCCTCGATAAATATATGGTCAACTTCCTGAATAAGGGCTACTTTTTCCGGGGTAATATCGCCCAGGATTCGAATTGCCAGGCCAGGGCCCGGGAAAGGATGGCGGCCAATAATGGCCTCATCGATGCCAAGGGTTTTGCCCACCAGCCGAACCTCATCTTTAAAAAGCGTACTTCAGCGGCTCCACCACCTTCATTTTCATCCGGTCCGGGCAGCCCGCCCACATTGTGGTGCGATTTAATGGTGGCAGAAGGCCCTTTTACACTTACCGATTCTATAACGTCGGGATAAATAGTTCCCTGCCCCAGCCACTTTACATCCTCAATGGTGTGGGCTTCCGCATCGAATACTTCTATAAACGTACGGCCAATGGCTTTTCGTTTATCTTCCGGATCCGTAAGGCCGGCGAGGGCTTTATAAAATTGTGCGCGGGCATCTACTCCTTTTACATTCAGGCCCATGTGCTTATAAGAATCCAGCACCTGCTGATACTCATTTTTGCGAAGCAGGCCGTTATCGACAAAAATGCAGTACAGGTTTTTGCCAATGGCCCTGTGAATAAGCATGGCCGCAACCGATGAATCTACCCCGCCACTTAGTCCCAGCACCACTTTGTCGTTGCCCAGCTGCTCTTTCAGCCCATCGACAGTCTCTTCAATAAAAGTTTTCGGAGTCCAGCTCTGGTCGCATTCGCAAATGTGCACTACAAAATTCCGCAGCACGATTTTTCCTTCGGTCGAGTGGGTTACCTCCGGGTGAAACTGAATACCAAAGGTCTGTTCTCCCTGAATCTGATAGGCCGCCACCCGCACAGAAGGGGTACTGGCAATAATATCGAAATTCTCAGGCAGCTGCGCTATGGTATCGCCATGCGACATCCATACCTGGGAATTTACGGTAATTTCTTTTAACAAACTCAACTTTATCGTTCACCTCGTTGAGCCGGGCCCGGCCATACTCTCGAATGGTGGAGGGCTGCACATATCCGCCATTTTTATGCACCATCAGCTGCGCGCCGTAGCAAACACCCAGTACCGGCACTTTTCCGCGGTAGGCGCTCAGATCCACATCCGGGGCGTCGTCTTCGCTTACCGAGCAGGGGCTGCCGGAGAGAATCACCCCTTTTACATTCTTCGGTTAACGGAGGAGCATCGTTAAAAGGGTGTATTTCGCAATACACATTCAGTTCCCTCACGCGGCGGGCAATCAGCTGCGTATACTGCGAACCAAAATCGAGGATAAGGATCTGTTCTTGCATGCCTACAAAAATAATACGGCTGCGGGGCATATGCTAAAGTTCTGCTGGATAAATACAGTCGAATTTTTAACAAGTGCTGCAGAATGAAATGCCAAACAAGAAAAAAAGCCTTTGGGTTTGAACCAAAGGCTTTATCGCTGCTAAAGATGAAGCTTTTCCTTATTCAATATCCCAGAGAACGATAATATCATCGCGCATTTCAATTTCGCGTACTTCCATATCGGCAACGCCCTGCTTTCCCTGGGCTGATTCCATCCGCATAGCCATGTCATTGTACATGGGCATGGGCTGGAAGTCGGGCTGACCATAGGAGATGCTGCGGATTTTACCCAGCTTAACGCCAGAGGCTTTTGCAATAACGGTTGCTTTGCTGCGGGCATCCATAATGGCTTTACGAATTAATTCTTCGCCTGCCTGCTGCCTAACCTCATCTGAAAGGGCAAAGCCCAGCTGGAAAAGAGCCTCTGCTCCCTGGTCGGCGGCAAAGGCTTCCATCAGCTGGCCAATGCGCTGCTGGTCCCGCTTAAACCGGAGTTCAATATGCTGCAGGGCAACATAACCACTGTCAATATATTCGCCGTTACGCCACTGGCCGTTTTCCTGTACATTCAGCTGGCTGGTTTTAATTTCTGATTGTTTAAAGCCTGCGCTCTGCAGCTTCTTCTGCAGCTTATCGGTCTTTTGGTTTAATGCTTTTACGGCCTTATTAAAATCCATGTCTGTTGCTTTTACGGTCATGTTAACCACAGCAAGGTCGGGGGCCACCCGTATCTCTCCTGTTCCTGTAATTTTTAAAGCAGGCTGCTGGGCCGCCACTGCCGGAGCCGGTTGTTGCGCCTGAACTGCGGCAAGGCCTAACATGAAAAAAAGCCCGGAAAGGACAATAGTTATTTTTTTCATAAGAAAAAGATATTTGGTTTCGTTTGATGATAGCAAATGCTATACCAGTTTACAAATAAACGAACCGGATGCAAAAGATACCTTCAGAATTAAAAATAAAAAATAGCTAATAGTTTAACAGACAGAATGTTTCCTTTTCATTTTTTTTTAGTATATTAAGATACATCATTTTTTCATCTGCCAATGCCCGCCCCTCGTCCAAAAAATGAACCCGAGCGCGTAAAGGTTCTCCATCATTATGGCGTAATGGATAGCCCTCCGGAGGAGGAGTTTAATGATATTGTTTACCTGGCATCTAAAATTTGCGAAGCACCTATTTGCACGATTTCTTTTATAGATGAAGAGCGGCAATGGTTTAAAGCAAAAAAAGGCCTCACAAGCTGCGAAACCAGGCGCGACACGGCTTTTTGCTCCCATACCATTCTGAAGGACGAATTGCTGGTTATAGGAGATTCAACCAAAGACGAACGCTTTTACAATAACCCCCTGGTGCTCGGAGAACCTTATATTCGGTTTTACGCCGGGGCACCCCTTATAAGCCCGAGCAGACACAAATTAGGCACACTTTGTGTAATTGACCACCGCCCCAGGCAGCTGAACAGCTTTCAGCAAAGGTCCTTAAAAGTGCTTGCAAAACAGGTAGTCAAGCTGGTGGAACTGCGTTTCCGGAACCAGCTACTGCAGGAAAAAATGCTGCTCATACAAAAGCAAAAAAATACGATTTCCCACTTCTGGCACGAACGGGAAGAACTGCTGGAAAAGCTCAATTCCACAAGTTAAAGCCCCCTAATAACAAAAGGTAATGACCCGGCAATCTGCCCTGAAAAAGCAGCCGCCCTCTCCTCTTCACAATTTTCATAGCCTCTCTTAAGTTTAAAAACCAATAAAGATCATAATTCCGTACGACCTTCATCATACTAAAGCCTTTTTCTGCTTACTACCTTTGAGTGTAATTAAACTTTTTCACTCATGAAAACAATAATTCTCGCAACCGATTATACAAAAGCCTCCAATCATGCACTTGTGTATGCTGCCACTTTAGCTAAGCATATTCAAGCTAAAATCGTGCTATATAACGCGTTTGAACTACCTGAAGAGGACCAGGGCGGTTTTGGAAGGGTAAGTCCGCATATAAATAAATTGTTCGACGAAAATAAAATCCGCCTGTATGAGCTGGCAAACAAAACCGCAAAAGAGTACCAGGTGGAGGTATCGTGGGTAACCAACCTTTCGTTTGCTGAAGAAGAAATCGGTAAACTGGTAAAAGAATATGATGCTCAACTGGTGGTAATGGGCATGAAAAAAGAAGCGGCAGAATTCCCTCTTTTTGGCAGCACCACCACCGCTGTAATTAGCCAGGGCAAATACCCGGTGCTGGTAGTACCGGAAACTGCCCAAATTCAGGAGCCTTCCAGGTTGCTTTTTGCCTGCGATTACCACTGCATTTCTGCCAACAACAACCTGCCGGTTCTAAAAGAAATTGCACAGGTGTTTAAAGCAAAAGTAGAGATACTCCATGTAAAAAATCCTAAGGAGGATGTGCTTACGCCTGTTGCTGCCGATAGCCGCATTGAAGCTAAGCTGGAAAACCTCTTAACTGGTATTGCCCATGAGTACCGCGATGTAACAGAGGAGGATGTATTTTTCGGTATTGAAAGAAGTATGAAAGAATACCAGGCAGATATGCTGGTGATGGTCCCACACCGCTTAGGTTTCTGGAACTGGCTCTTTCAAAATAGCACAACAAGGAAAATGGCCTTTAAAACACAGATTCCGCTGTTATGCCTGCCTAACCTCCCAACCAGCTAAAGCCGGCAAATGAGCACAAAACAAGGCTTACAAGCCGTAGCAATACCGTTTGTAAGCCTTGCTTTATTTTAATCACCTGTTTTTACTTTTTTCGGAAAGCCTGGGGAAGTATCTTTTTAATATTAAGCCTTAAAGCCTGCGATATGCAAATCCGGCTTTTTCTGCTCCCTTTTTGGACTCAGCTTGTTCAACAATTGCAGTATTTTCGCGTATTGATTATTCATAGAAGTTTCCTGTCCAATAAAACTTTCTTCTATCTCCTCCTTCAGCCCTTCTTTACCTACTGCCATAAGTAAAGCCTGCACATCCTGGCCTGGCAGGTAAAAAGTGGTTCCTTCTTCTATCCGTATATTTTCTTCTCTGTAGCTGAATGTATTTTCATCCTGCTCTTTTCTTCCTAAGCGAAACCTGCTTCCCCGCAAAAAATTAAACCCATTGCTGCGGTTCACACATAGCATTAACTGATTAGCCGCTGAAAACAAAAGCATCTTTCTATCCGCATCTACCCGGCAAAGGGCAATGCTTATCCCATTTTCGGCCAGCCTCCTTTTGTTGGTCCACATATGACGAAAGCGCATTTCAAGTTCACGCAAAATTTGAGCGGTACTATAAATATCCTGCTCAATTACCTGATTTAAATAATCATTCACCAGTGTTCCGAAAAAAGGGTCAACTGCACATTGGTCCATGCAATCCACTACTCCGATAAACAGGTCATTCCCTTTTTTCTTCAGCAAGCAGAAGTTGTTTGGAATTAGGTCGCGTGGTTTCCATAAAATAAAGCTTTCCTGAAAGAATTCCTTTAACAGAGGACGCTGAGGCATCAGCTTTTTATGTATTAACTCACCATAACGCAGGCTATCCAGTACTTGCGGCTCCCGCTTTTGTAATTGCCGCTGAATTTCATTCAATTCCCGCTTGTGGTAGGTATATTCAATCCTGCTCACTACCTGCCGCGCCAGCACCCGGAGCGCAAACTGTTGCTCTTTATCTAATTTACCTGGCTTTAAACCCAGTACACACAGAGAACCCAATGCATACCCACTACTGGTAAGCAGCGGAACGCCTGCATAAAAACGCACTTTTGGTCCTTCTTTTACAAGCGGGTTAGAAGAGAAGCGCTCATCTTTCAGCGTATCCGGAATCTCCAGCAAATCATCACCCAAAATGGTATAGGCGCAAAAGGCCACTTCCCTGGAAGTTTCATCAATAGAAATGCCCACCCTGGCTTTAAACCATTGCCTGTCCGCATCCACGAGGGTAATCAATGCTATTGGCATCCGGCTAATATTAGATGCCAGTTGCACCAACTCATCGAACTCCTCCTCTGCAGGAGAGTCCAGGAGGTTAAGCTTTAAAAGAGCATCTAATCTCTTTTTTTCATTTTTTGGAAGTGGGGCCTGTACCATAATCCTTATCGCATAGACATTGAAAGAACAAGTGTAAAACCCCTGTAGAAGTTCAATTGAGTATGCTCCTTTTCCAGTGCCATATTTCAACAAAAGGCATTTTCAAAGCAATGAGAAAATTAAACACAGAAAAAAAAAGGCTCTTTATGAAAGTACCTGGTCATATGCACCAGCAGGAATCTGGCGCGCGTTTAGCGGAGCCTAACGCGTGACTTTGGTGGCTAAACCAGCATTAAACCTGCCCTTGTGCTTATTAAGCAAGTAAAATCATAAAGAACCGAAAATTAAGATTGCCTACAATACAGTGCCAAAAAACCAAGCGGTCCCCTGCAAAAGGCAAGCCAGCCAAACAGCCTGTGCAAAATCAAAGGAAATATTTTCTCTCTCAGAATTTCTGCCCAAAAATTTCATAAAATTCCTTTGGTGCTGGGCAGGTTCTGCAGGTTATCGGCATCCTGCCGGATGGCCATCCGGATGGCCCTTGCCAGTCCCTTGAAAATAGCTTCAATTTTATGGTGCTCATTATCGCCTTTAACCGCTATGTTTAGGTTACAGCGGGCGGCATCGGAAAATGACTTAAAGAAGTGATAAAACATTTCTGTAGGCATATCTCCTATTTTTTCTCTATTAAAGCTTGCCTCCCAAACAATCCAGGGGCGGCCACCAAAATCGAGGGCTACCTGCGCCAGGGCGTCGTCCATAGCCAGGTGGAAGCTATAACGCTCCATGCCCCGCTTATTGCCGATGGCTTTGGCAAAAGCCTCTCCCAGGGCAAGGGCAGTATCTTCAATGGTATGGTGCTCATCTACCTCCAAATCGCCCTGCACCCGCAGGTAAATACTTACCCCGCTATGTTTGGCCAGCTGGTCGAGCATATGGTCGAAAAAGTGGAGACCAGTTTTAATATCGGCCTTACCCTTGTTATCCAGCACCAGCTGAAGGGAAATATCGGTTTCTTTGGTTGTGCGGCGAACCTCGGCTGAGCGAATTGGCAGCAGCACAAAATCTGCAATTTCATCCCAGTTGGTGGAGGTTAATTCTGCCGTTTCTGAAGGGGTTTCACTTATCAGTATGGCCTTGCAACCCAGGTTTTTTGCCAGCTGCACATCGCTCAGGCGGTCGCCTATAACATAGCTGTTCGCCAGGTCGTACTCCCCGCCAAGGTATTTTGGAAACATGGCTGTACCCGGTTTACGACTGGCCTTTCCTTCCTCTTCAAAGCTGCGATCTATCAGCATATCATCAAACACTACCCGCTCTCCTTCCAGCGTTTTAAGCATTTTATTGTGCGCAGGCCAAAAGGAATCTTCCGGAAAGCTATCGGTTCCCAGCCCATCCTGGTTGGTAACCATTATCAATTCGTAGTCGGACTGTTCAGCAATACGCCGAAGGTTATAAATGGCGCCAGGAATAAATTCCAGTTTCTCAAGAGAATCAATCTGGAAATCGGTTTTGGGTTCCACGATAATGGTCCCATCTCTGTCTATAAATAAAGCTTTTTTCATGCTGAAAATACGTATTTGTTTGGCATCTGTTCAGGAAACATGCCGGTTGTTAAATTTCAGGCTGCCCGCCGCAGACGAAAGAAAAATGAAAAATCAGGCCTCTGCTTCGGGCCGTACCGCCGGAAAAGCTGCCAACACCTGGAGCAGTTGTTCATTTTCTGTTGGCGAACCTATGGTAATCCGCAGGCAACCTTCACAGAGCGCTACCCGGGAGCGATCGCGTACAATTATTCCTTTTTCTACCAGGTAAGTATATACCTGGCGGGCAGCAGGGACTTTTACCATAACAAAATTGGCATCGGTCGGGTATACTTTTTCAATTAGCGGCAGTGCCTCGAGTGCCTTTTTTAACTGCTCCCGCTCATACAAAATTACCTGTACCTGCTTACGCATTTTGTCGTAGCTCCGCATGGCCTCAATGGCCTTTTCCTGTGTAAGCTCATTTACGTTGTAAGGTGGTTTAATCTTGTTCAGGATATTGATAAGGTCGGGCGAGGCAAAAGCCATTCCAAGGCGAAGAGCAGCCAGTCCCCAGGCTTTGCTAAAGGTTTGCAGTACCACCAGGTTCGGGTACTCTTCCAGCTTTTCGGCCCAGGAGTCTGCTTTGGCAAAATCGATATACGCCTCATCTACCACCACTAAACCCGGAAATCCTTCCAGCAACTGGCGGATGGCCTCTCCATCCTGCAGGTTGCCTGTAGGATTGTTGGGAGAGCAAATAAACAGGATTTTACTTTTTTCATTGGCTGCTTCCAGAATGTTATCCACCCTTGGCTGGTAATCACCGGTGAGCAGCAGTTCGCGCACTTCTACATTGTTTACATCGGCACTTACTTTATACATGCCGTAGGTTGGCGGTAAAATAATGATGTGGTCTGTACCCGGCTCGCAAAAGGCCCGAATGAGCAGGTCGATGGCTTCGTCGCTGCCGTTTCCTAGGAAAATCTGTTCGTGCTTTACACATTTTATTTTAGCCAGCATTCGCTTAACCGTGTACTGGTACGGATCGGGGTAGCGATTGTAGGATTCTGCCGTGGCAGAGCCAAGGGAGTTTTCGTTTGCATCCAGAAAGATAGCTGCTTCGCCAGAAAATTCATCGCGGGCAGAGGCGTAAGGCACCAGGTTACGAAGGTGCGGACGCAGGAGTTGCAGGATATTATCCATTTTTTCTAATCTCCTTTAAACGTATAGTCACAGCATTTGCATGGCCCTGCAGGTGTTCTGCCCCGGCCATTGTTTCAACTGCAGGGCCAATATGCTGCAAACCTGCAGGCGTTAGCTCCTGAAAAGTAATTTTTTTAACAAAGCTATCGACAGAAACCCCACTATAGGCACGAGCAAAGCCATTGGTAGGCAACGTATGATTGGTGCCCGATGCATAATCGCCAGCCGATTCCGGCGTATAATGCCCCAGAAAAATCGACCCGGCATTGGTTATTTTCTCTGCCACTTCCTGGTAATTTTCAACACTCAAAATAAGGTGCTCGGCCGCATAGGCATTTAACAGGTCGATGGCATCTCTTTCCGATTTTACAATAAATACCTTGCTACTCTTTAGCGATTCAATGGCAATTTCCTGTCGGGGCAGTTTCTTAAGTTGTTTATCCACCTCTTTTTCTACCGCCTCCGCAATTTTCTTTTCGGTTGCCACCAAAATTACCTGGCTATCGGCGCCATGTTCGGCCTGGGAGAGCAAATCGGCTGCCGCAAAAGCAGGGTTTGCCGTGGCATCGACATAAACCGCCACCTCTGACGGGCCTGCGGGCATGTCAATAGCAACGCCCTGCTGCGCTGCCATTAGCTTAGCCGCAGTAACATACTGGTTACCGGGACCAAAAATTTTATCAACCTTAGGAATACTTTCCGTTCCATACATTAGGGCTCCAATAGCCTGAGCGCCGCCGGTTTTAAAAATTTTGCTTATCCCCAGCAAGCTGGCTGTATATAAAATGGCTGGAGGCACATTGCCACTCCGGTCGGGAGGAGTACACAGCACCACTTCTTTACAACCTGCTATACGGGCAGGAATGCCTAGCATGAGCACGGTAGAAAACAATGGGGCGGTTCCGCCGGGAACATATAGTCCTACTTTTTCAATAGGCACACTTTTACGGCTGCAACGAACGCCGGGCATGGTTTCTACCGTAACAGGAGCGCCTATCTGGGCTTCATGAAACTTTTCGATATTGCGTTTGGCAAGCTGAATCGCTTCTTTAAGTTCCTCGCTCAGCTCCTCTCCCGCCCGGTCTATTTCATGCTGCGATATACTAATCTCCTCTAAATGCACCAGGTCAAATTCCAGGGCAAACTTTAAAAGAGCGCTGTCGCCATTCCTTTTTACTTTCTTCAGGATTGGCTTTACTATTTTTTTTATCTTTTTCTGCTCCTGGGTAGGCCTGGCCAAAAGCTTTTCCCATTCTGCCCGTTCCGGATTTATATATATTTCCATGCAGTCGTAAAGGTTTTCAGAAAATAACTTATAAAATCATTTTTTCAATCGGTACAACTAAAATTCCTTCGGCTCCGGCAGCTTTCAACTGGTCGATTACTTCCCAGAACTCATCTTCTTTAATTACCGAATGAACAGAATTCCAGCCCTTTTCGGCCAGCGGCAATACCGTGGGGCTGCGCATACCGGGTAAAATACGGATAACTTTTTCCAGCTGGTCTTCAGGTGCGTTCAGCAAAATGTACTTATTATTTTTTCCCCGTTGAACGGCATCTATACGAAACAACAGTTTTTCCAGCGCCCCATTCTTTTCTGCCGAAAGGTCTTTCCCTTTAATAAGAACCGCCTCGGACCGGAAAATGGTTTCCACCTCCTTCAAGCCATTCATAAAAAGGGTGCTTCCGGAGCTAACAATATCGCAAACAGCTTCTGCAAGGCCAATGCTGGGCGCTATTTCCACCGATCCGCTAATTTCGTGAATAGTCGCCTGCACCCCGTTTTCTTTAAGATATTGCCCCAGTATTACGGGATAAGATGTAGCGATGTTTCCCCCCGCTAAATCCTGGAGGCTGCTATAGGTGGTGTTCTTTGGCACCGCCAGGGAAAGCCGGCATTTTGAGAAGCCCAGGCGCTTCACAATTTCAACATTTTTACCTTTTTCAACAGCTACGTTTTCGCCAACAATTCCAATATCGGCCACCCCATCTTCGACATAACCGGGAATATCGTCGTCGCGTAAAAAGAGAAATTCAATAGGGAAGTTGGCTGCCTCTGACTTGAGCTTGCGCATGCCGTTGGAAAATTTAATACCACATTCGCGGATTAGGCTAAGGGAGTCTTCGCTTAAACGGCCACTTTTTTGAATGGCAATTCTGATTTTTTCCATAAAAAAGGAGTTTTGGCCCAGGGCCGTAACAGAAATATAAAAAGAAATTGATTAGGCAATAAGAGGGTTCCTGAAAAGGAATGGGTGCTTAGGCACAATGATGATGGTGGTGCACATGAGTACCCTGCCATGCTGTTGCATGATGGTGGTGATGGGTGTGAATGTGTATTTGGTTACTCATGTGGATGCAAATATAAACAAGAAGTGTATTTTTCAAAATTAAATAAAAAGAAAAGAGGCACCCTTGGGGTACCTCTTTTCAATATGTTTCTTAATTGAACATAATTTATTTACTGGCTTTCTTATCTTCCTGCACCTTTGGATTGTGCTTTTCGAGGTAAGAGGCCAGCATCCAGCTATTTTTTTCCAGGTCGCCAACATAAGCGCCTATCATATCGATGGTTCCTTCATCACTCGCCGCTCCGGCAGCTTCCAGTACTTCGCGACCAATACTTATTAATATCTTATAGTCGTTTAACACTTCAGCTACCATGGCATCGTCCTCCATTTCTTCTGAAACCTCTTTAATACGCGATACTTTCAGATAATCCGACAGCTGGCTGAGCGGCTGCACCCGAAGGGTTAAAATTCGCTCTGCAATGTCATCTATTTTTTCATTTGCCTCTGTGTAAAATTCCTCAAACTTCTCATGCAACACGAAAAAGTGATTGCTTTTCAGGTTCCAGTGAAAATTACGAAGCTTTTGATAGTGAAGCTGATACGCAGCTAAAAAGTCATTTAGTTTATTTGCTACCTTATCTACTTTATTCCGATCTAGTCCTAAATAGTCCATTCTGTCAATTTTGATTGAGTTTAAAAACAGCAAAGATGCTCTTTGCCTTTTCTCCTTTGTTTAACTGTTGAATTGCAGAAGAGTTTTAGTTAAACAGTAATTTAGAACAAGAATAAATTTTTTCACCTGGTTGGCCTTTGGTGTATTGCCGCGAGCGTTAAAAAAAGCAAAAATCCTTTCTAAGCTATTCTGTTTTCAGCCACCGGCCTTTTTAGCTTTATACCCTTCTTTATGCAGAATTTCTATTATTTTATCGCGAAAATCGCCCTGTATCAGAATTTCGCCTTCTTTTACACTTCCCCCAACGCCACATTTGCTTTTCAATAACTTTCCAAGCTCCTTTAAATCGTCGTCGGTGCCAACAAAACCATATACTACGCTTACAACTTTTCCACCCCCTTTACGGTCGAGGCTTATACGTAAATCCTGCTGCTGAGGAGGCAGCGTTTCCTCTTCTCCCTTCCCCTCTTGCTGGTACTCAAAATCAGGATCGGTAGAATACATGATGCCGATGCGGTTTTTACCTTTGTTTTTTTTGCTCATGGTAGTAAGTGGTTAGTTGCTTATGGTTCGTTGTGCGTGCTTTTGCGACTAGGTGCTTTGCAGATGATTTAATGTTTCAATAATTGGTATGGAGGATTTGAAACAGGTATTAGCAGGCACGGGCAACAAAAAACTGCAGCAAATGTGGCGAGTTTCTATTTTCAAATTTACACATTTTCAAATTTCGTCTTAACTCTCCTGCCAGCACCTCAGCAAATCAACTCATTAGCATATTCGCCAGCAGATGCCCGATGCCAAAGGTAATAACATAGGCCAGTGTAGCCATGGCCATTTGTTTGAGGTACGGATCGAGGGCCAATGCAGTTTCTTTCTGCTTAACTGCCCGCGCATTAATGTATAGCAAAGGCAGGCTTAAAAGAAAAAGCCACTGCCAGGCAGAGTGATACTCCAGGAGCACATAAACCACAGACAGCAAAACACCTGCGACTAAAAGAGCCCAGTGGTAATAAATGGCTGCTTTTCTGCCCACACGCACAGGAATTGAAAGTTTTCCTGCCGTTTTATCGGACCGGATATCCCGGATGTTGTTGACATTTAGCACGGCAGTAGCAAACAAACCACAGCTGGCAGCAGGTAAAAACAGCAATGGATGGAAGCTGTTTACATGAAGGTAATAAGTTCCTAAAACCCCCACCAGCCCGAAGAATAAAAACACACTTATATCGCCCAGACCGGCATAGCCATACGGTCGTTTGCCCGAGGTATAAGTAATGGCAGCAATAATGGCCAGAATGCCCAAGCCTAAAAAGAAAAGCAGCTCCTGCCAGCGAAATTCAAGCGCCACCACCAACAGGAGCAGCCCGCAGGCAAAGGAAAGGAAAGCAAATAAATACATGGCTGTACGCATGGAAGCCGCTGTAATATGCCCTGCCTGCACAGAGCGCGCTGGTCCTTCCCGTTCAGCACTATCGGCTCCATGTATGCTATCGCCATAATCGTTTGCCAGATTCGAAAGAACCTGCAGAAAAATGGTGGTAAGGGAAGCCAGGAGCAAAACCTTCCAGTTAAAAGCCCCATAATAGGCAGCCAGGAAACTTCCAAGAAAAATACTGGCCAGCGCCAGTGGCAAGGTTCGCGGGCGGGAAGCGGCTATCCAGGCGCCCCAGTTTGTTGCTTGCTTTTTCATCCGATACTATACTTCTTCCGGTTTAATAACAGCAAAAAGGCAGCTCCCGGGGAACTGCCTTTTTAGCTATGCAATTTAAGCAATTAGCGGATCTTCTCCACAATTTGGTCTTCCATTGGGTTTACATCCGAAGGATAAAAGCCAATCACTTTACCTTCTTCATCCACCAGGTATTTGCAAAAGTTCCAGCTTGGCTCCTGGCCCGACTGTTCGCGCAGCCACTCATAAAGCGGGTGCTGGTCGGCGCCTTTTACGCTTATCTTTGAGAACATCTGAAAATCTACGCCATAATTCTTTTGGCAAAAGTCGGCAATCTGTTGATTTGTACCAGACTCCTGGCCGCCAAAGTTATTGGCCGGAAAACCCAGTACGGCTACTTTATGCCGGTACTCTGTGTGGAGGTTTTGCAAATCTTCGTATTGCGGCGTATATCCGCATTCGGAAGCTACATTTACCAACAGCACTTTTTTTCCTTTATAGCGCGAAAAGTCTATTTCCTCACCATCCAGGGCTTTTAATTGGAAGTCATAAAAATCACTCATTGTATTTGATTCGGTTAAGCCCGCCTGCTGTTCGTTGCCTGCATTTGAACAGGCCTGCCACAGCAGCAGGCAAATAAAAAATAAGCTTACTTTAATCTGTTTCATCATTCCTTAAGCCGGGGAATAAACTCCCCGCTGGTTTAAATCTGCTTTGCTTTTTGAGTGCCCGTTAAAAATTTACCGACATACAAAATGCGCTACATGGGTGCTTGTGAATAAGTCCTCTACTTAGCACAGCAGCACTTTGCCTCATCTGCACATTAATTACATTCGCTCCGGCACCTCTATGCCTAATAAGCCCATGCCCATGCGGAGGGTGCGGGCTACTGCTGCCGAAAGGGCTATGCGGAAATTCCGGCGAAGCGTATCATCGGCATTAAATACCGAAACCTCTGTATAAAAGCGGTTGTACTCCTTGGCCAGGTCATATATATATTGCGAAACAATGGAAGGAGAATATTCCTCTCCCGCCAGCCGCAATTTTTCGGGCCACTGGCTGAGCTGGAAAATAACCTCCCGCTCGCTGGCATGCAATGCATCTACTGCGCTGTAATCCACATCCTGGTAAGCCACCTCTAGCTGCTCAGCCCTGCGGAGTAAGGACGATATACGCGCAAAGGTATACTGGATAAAGGGACCGGTATGCCCATGAAAATCCACCGACTCCTGCGGGTTAAAAAGCATGCGCTTTTTCGGATCTACCTTTAACAGGTAGTATTTTAAGGCACCCAAACCAATTAAACGATAAAGCTCTTCGGCTTCCTCGCTGTTAAAATCTTCCAGCTTACCAAGCTCCTGGGTGTATGCACGGGCGGTGTCCTGCATTTCCTGCACCAGCTCGTCGGCATCGACCACGGTGCCCTCCCGGCTCTTCATTTTGCCGCTGGGCAGGTCAACCATGCCATAGCTCAGGTGGTAATTTCCACCTGCATAAGGCCGGCCAAGCTTTTCGAGCATGCTGAATAAAACCTTAAAATGGTAATCCTGCTCATTGCCTACCACTACAATAGACTTGTCCATACCAAAGTCTTTGTATTTAAGGTCGGCCGTACCCATATCCTGGGTAATGTAAACAGAGGTTCCATCGCCACGGAGTACCAGCTTCTGGTCCAGCCCTTCTTCGCTCAGGTCGGCCCAAACAGAGCCATCTTCTTTTTTAAAGAATATCTCCTTTTCCAGGCCTTCTTCTACAATGTCTTTCCCTAAAAGATAGGTATTCGACTCTTTGTACATTTTATCGAAGTGCACCCCAATTTTACGATAGGTTTCGTCGAAGCCGGTATATACCCATTCGTTCATTTTCTTCCAGAGCGAAACCACTTCCTCGTCACCGGCTTCCCACTTTTGCAGCATTTGCTGGGCTTCTTTAATTAAAGGTGCTTCTGCTTTGGCTTTTTCTTCCTCTAAGCCTTCACTTTCCAGCTCTTCAATCTGCTTTTTGTACTCTTTATCAAATATTACATAATACTTCCCTATCAGGTGGTCGCCTTTGAGGCCGGCACTTTCCGGTGTTTCTCCGGCTCCCCACTTCTGGTAGGCCAGCATAGACTTGCAAATATGAATGCCCCGGTCGTTTACCAGGTTTACCATATTTACTTCGTAGCCATTGGCCTTTAAAATCTGGGAAACAGCATAGCCTAAAAAGTTATTGCGCAGGTGCCCCAGGTGCAGGGGTTTGTTGGTGTTGGGCGAGGAGTACTCGATTACCACCTTCTGGCCATTGGCTGGCTGCTGTCCCCAATCCTGTTTTTTAGCCAGGTCGGCAAATACCCGTAGCCAGGCCATATCCTTTATTACCAGGTTAAGAAAGCCCTTTACCACATTATAGTCGCTTACCACCTCGGTATGGGTTTTCAGGTACTCTCCAATTTCCTCGGCTGTTTTGTCGGGGCTTTTTTTGCTGATGCGGCCATAAGGAAAAGTAACAAAGGTATAAGTACCCTCAAAATCTTTACGGGTAGGCTGCAGCTTAATTTCCTGCAACTCCTGGGTATGGCCATAAAGCTCCTGCAAAGCTTTTTGAATGAAAGGAGTTATCTCTTTTTCTAGGTTCATCAGCGTTAATTTTATCTATCGTCCTGGGTATTGAGTCGTATTTCCTGGCTAGTAAAAATCAGTTTAAAGCCAGCCGGATTACAATATCTGCTATTTTCTTCACTGTTCTTACGACTTCTGTTGTCTGGCAAATCTACAAAAAAAGGGTGGATTAAGCACCCACCCTTTTTACTGAAAAAGCAGTTTATCTTTAAGAATTCACCCCTACCGGGCGGCTTTCGAGGGCCTTTACTGTTGATTCGATAATTTCAAAGGCAGTTTCGGCCATGCTGTTATGCTCGTCGAGGGTGGGATTTACTTCAACAATTTCCCAGGCACAAACCTTCGGATTCTGTACAAGCAGGCCATTTAATTCCTTTGCTTCGTCGTCGTACAAGCCGTTCGGTACAGGTGTACCAGTTCCTTCGCTAATTTCTTCAGGGTCCATGCTATCCACATCGAACGAAACGTAAATCATATCGCAATGGTCAAGAATAGCCAGTGCCTCATCAGCCACCGCTTTAACCCCTTTTTCGCGAAGCTCGCTTACGGTAATATTCCGGATGCCATGGTTTTCCATAATACAACGTTCCGGCTCTTCGGTACTGCGCACGCCAATAAACACCACATCTTTGGGCTGTATTTTAGGACCATCCGCACCAATTTTTTTAATATCTTCCCATTCCTGCAGGGTAGATTCTTTCGGATTATTGATTTTACACTCAATGTTATCGATTGCAGAAGCAATTGCAAGGGAGAAACCATGCATGTTTCCGGATGGAGAGGTATATGGGGTATGGAAGTCGGCATGGGCATCGATCCAGATTACGCCAATGCGCTTATCGGGATTGGCATTTTTAATACCGCAAATAGTACCCGCGGCAGTGGAGTGGTCGCCCGCCATTATTACAGGCACAAAGCCATCGGCCATAGTCGCACTTACTGCCTCACAGGTGCGTTCCAACATAATGCGTACTTCCTTAATATGCTTGGCATGCGGGTTTTCAACATCATCGAACAGCGATTCATTTATTGTGGCAACTGCTGTACTTTTGTATTTTCGAAAGAAATCTGAACCTTTATTTAACGAGGCTGTTTTAATTGCACCAATACCTAAGCTTGCCCCCCGGGTTCCGGCTGCCAATTCTGAACTTACTTCGACTATTTTTAACTTTTCCATTTTGCAAAGATTATATTTTTATTCAATTTTTGTAGCTTAACCTATACAACCTAAATATTTAGAATGAGAAGTTACGCCGATCTGATTCATCAGACCTTTTACTTTCCTACCGAAGAATTTCAGGTAGAAAATAATGAGTTGATTTTTAATGGCGTGCCGCTGATGGACATCATCAAAGAGCATGGAACGCCCCTGAAAATCTCCTACCTACCCAAAATCAGTAAGAATATTCAGCAAGCGAAGAAGCTTTTTGCAAAGGCTTTTGAAAAGCATAACTATAAAGGAAACTATACCTACTGCTATTGCACGAAATCTTCACACTTCAGCTTTGTGGTAGAGGAGGCTTTAAAAAACGGCATTCACCTGGAAACCTCTTCTACTTTCGATATGCCAATTATCAGAAAATTGTATGAGCGCGAAAAGATAAGCAAAGATACATTAATTGTTTGTAATGGCTATAAAAAGGAGCGATATACGAGCCATATTGCGATTTTATCAACGATGGCTTTCGCAACTGCATTCCGGTTCTAGACAACCTGATGGAGCTCGAGTATTACGAGCAGTATGTAAACGGATACTTATAAGGTAGGCATTCGGGTAGCCTCCGATGAGGAGCCTAATTTCGACTTTTATACCTCCCGGCTGGGCATTCGCTACAACGACATTATCGATTACTACAAGAACGTAATCAGCCAAGCCCAAAGGCCAAGCTTAAAATGCTCCACTACTTTATAAATACCGGCATTAAAGGATACCGTTTACTACTGGAGTGAACTTAAGCAAGTTTGTGCAAATGTACTGCGACCTGAAGAAGATTTGCCCCGAGCTGGACACCATCGACATTGGCGGCGGCTTCCCTATCAAAACCTCGCTCCACTTCGAGTATAATTATGAGTACATGATCGACCAGATTGTGATGAACATTCAGGAAATGTGCCAGGAGAACGGGGTACCGGAACCCAATATAATAACGGAGTTCGGCAGCTATACCGTAGGCGAAAGCGGGGCTACCATTTATTCTATTATGGGCCAGAAGCTACAAAACGATAAAGAGCTCTGGTATATGATTGATGGCTCTTTTATTACGCAAATCCCCGATACCTGGGGCCTTAATCAGAAATTCCTGATGCTTTCCATCAACCACTGGGATAAGAACTTCCAGAAGGTAAACCTTGGTGGCCTTACCTGCGACAGCCAGGACTTTCTACAATTCGGAAGCCCATACCTCCGAAGTGTACCTGCCTAAAATTGAGGAAACAGAAAAGTTGTATATGGGCATGTTTCATACCGGCGCCTACCAGGAATCGCTGGGTGGCTATGGCGGCTACCAGCATTGCCTGATTCCGGCCCCAAAACATGTAGTTATTCAGCGAGACGAGGCAGGAAAAATCACCACTGAAGTTTTCTCCGACGAGCAGGATACAGAAAGCATGATGCGGATACTAGGATACTAAAATTGAAAAAGAAATAAGACAATTAACAAAAGGCCGGGCAATTTGTCAGGCCTTTTGTTTTTTGTGCAGGTTCTTTATGATTTTACCTGCTTAATAAGCACAAGGCCAGGTGTAATGCTGGTTTGGCTCACCAAAGTCACGCCTTACGCTTCGCTAAACGCGCGCCAGATTCCAGCTGTTGAATATAATCAGGTACTTCATAAAGAGCCTTTGTTGCAGCTGCCTGTTGCCTAATAAGTTTAAAAACAGCTTCGGGCGATAAACCAGTGCAAAAAGCCAAAAATGCTCCAGAAATACGGCGGCTACTTATTCATAATTTTTGAATAGCTCATAGATACCTTCTTCTAAAGCGGGTTCCTGTCGCAGCAGCACATTCATTTCTTCTTGCCTGTTCCAGCGGTGCAGCCAGGAGGGACCCTGTTTTCCTACATAATAATCTTCCAGCTGGTAGGCTTTATCTTCCAATGCCTCTTCGAGAGAAACAAAGGTATAGCCTTTATTCTCCAGCATCAGCAGGAGCTCATCCAGAGCGTCTGCCTGCAGCTCGTTTACATGGCAAAGGTAAATATGTGGAATGGGCCTCCCCACCACCTTTTGTGCCTGCTGTTCGAAATAATCGAACATGCGGGCGGTCTGGTTTAGGTAACTTGCGGCTATTCGCTGCATCATGAGCGTATCACCTTTAATTTTGGCTTTGGCATAAACAGCATTAAATAACCAGTCGCTGCTTTCTACCGTATGTGGCGCTGCCTGGTAACTTTGAGCATGAAGAAATTTATCAAGCCCCTCCTTCACCTCGGCGGTAGCCCCGGTATTTGAATACGGATGCCGAAAATAGCGTAGGGGTTGGTTTTGCTCATCCAGCAGCTTTTTTGTCAGTATTGCTCCCTTCAGCACATCTGCTTTAAAGGCCACCAAAGAAGTATCATACAACTTTAAATGGCTGTAGGTATGATTGCCCAGCTCCTGTCCTGCATCCAGCCAGTCGTGCAGAATTGCCCGCTTTTCTTTTGCCTTGCCATGTCTTTCTACCTTTCCTTCATTTACAAAACCAACAGCCTTAATTCCGTGCTTACCTAACTGGGCCAGCACCGCATCGTTTACCGCTTTCATATTCTGAATGGAATGGTCGCCCGGCCCGGCATATGGCAGGTCATCGATGGTAATGGCCACTTTTTTCTGAGCCAGCGCCGCAAGGGGTAGCATAAAAAGGAGGAGCAGCATTTTTTTCATGGTTCCAATTTAAAAAAATTACTGCTCAAGGTTTCCTGAAGCTTCTCTAAAATTGCCATTCCTGCTTCAGGGGAGCCAAACTACAGCGCTTATCATGAAAATTCGGATGGAAATAAAATTTTACAAACAAACACAACCTACTGTTAATCAATTTTTTACGCCAAAATACTGTTCTAATCCTGGCAGGCTATTTGGAGCAGAGGCCTTAAGTTATAGAGATTTTATTATTTTTGATTTTTCTTAGTTTGTGCAGAACGTGAGCGAGAACCTTGTAATAATACCGACCTACAACGAAATTGAAAATATCGAGGCCCTTATCCGGCGTATTTTTACGCTGCCACGCGCCTTCGACCTTCTTATTATTGACGATAACTCTCCCGATGGCACTGCGGCCAAGGTACAGGAGCTGCAGGAAGAGTATGGCAGCAAGCTACACCTGCTTCAGCGAGAAGGAAAATTAGGCCTGGGTACGGCTTATATCCTTGGGTTCAAGTACGCCATTGCCCACCATTTCCAGTATATATTTGAAATGGATGCTGACTTTTCTCACAACCCAATGGACCTCATCAGGCTGCACGATGCCTGCGCCCGCGATGGCTTTGATTTAGCCATTGGCTCCCGCTATGTAAAAGGGGTAAATGTGGTAAACTGGCCTATGTCGCGGGTGCTCATGTCTTACTTTGCCTCCCACTACGTTCGTTTTATCACCGGCCTGCCCATCCATGACAGTACTGCCGGCTTTAAATGCTTTCGCCGCCATGTACTGGAAAGCATCGATCTCGACAGGATTCGTTTTGTGGGCTATGCCTTCCAGATAGAAATGAAATTTACCACCTGGAAGTGGGGCTTTCATATGAAGGAGGTGCCTATTATTTTTACCGACCGCGACAAAGGCGTATCAAAAATGTCGCGCCGCATTTTTAGAGAAGCCATTTTTGGGGTTATCCAGATGAAGGTGAAGTCCTTCTTTGTTAAATACCAGCCCAAAACTGAAAGGAAAAAGGCTTTCGCTAAGCAAATTTAATTGCCTTTATTGGCTGTATCCGCGAAATAATCATGGTGGGTATCAGCATTACCAGTATTGAAATCACAAAAACCACCACATTCAGCAGGCCAATTAATGGCCAGTTCCACTGAATAGGCACAAAGTCCATATAGTAGTTTTGTTTATCGAGCGGTATAAGCTTAAAATAATACTGAACCACCCCAAACCCCAGACCTACAATATTGCCCCACAGCATTCCTTTAAGTACCATTTGCATGCCGTTGTACAGGAAAAGATTGCGCAGCTGTGCACTTCGCGCGCCCAGCGCCATAAGGGTGCCAATCATAGGCGTACGCTCCATAATCAGAATTAACAAAATGGAGATAATATTAAAAAAGGCGACAAAGAGAATGATGATGAGGAAAATAAGCACATTCCTGTCCAGCAAGCCCAGCCACTCAAAAATCTGGATGTTCCTGTCTGTTACTTTATCTACATAATAGTCATAATTCGATGCCTGGTAGAGCTTTTCCTGTGCTTCATCGAGCTTACTGAAGTCTTTTATAAACACCTCGTAACCGCCCACCAGCGTATCGGCCCACATATTCAGCTGCCGGATTAAGCCGATATCTCCCATAATGATGGCATCGTCGAAGTCTTCCATACCGGTACTGTAAATGCCTTTTACCTGGAGCCGCCTGAAGCGCGGCGGGTTTTGCACAAAGTACATAATCACCTCATCCCCCACTTCCATCTGCAGCTTATCGGCAATTTTCTGGCTAATTACCACCTCAGTAGAAACAGCCGTATCGGAAAAAGAAGGAATTTCCCCTGCCACCATATTCTCTTCAAAATAGGCTGTTTTAAAATCAGGCCCTACGCCTTTTAGCACCACTCCCTGCACCTCATCTGCTGTTTTAAGCAGGCCTGGTTTATAAGCAAACTGTTGTACATGCGCTATAAAAGGATAATCTTCGGGATTTTGAGCAAACGGCTGGTTGGCTTCCACCGGATTTTCGCCAAACATACTGCTCATGGTGTAGCGGGTTACCTGCAGGTGTCCGCCAAAGCTGAATATTCGGTTCTGAATATTTTCCTGGAACCCTCTTAATATAAGAAAGGATATCAGCATAACCGCCAGTCCAAGTCCAATACTTGCCACAGCAATTTTATGAATAGCCGAAGAAAACGAGCTTGTTTTGCTCTTGCTAATTCTCGATGATATAAAATACGATATATTCAAAATGGTCGTTTTTAATGGGCCGTTCCTGCAGGCTACTTTGCCTGAAAAATAGCATCTTTGCAGATAAGGCTACCCCACTGGCCGAAAAAATGTTTTGCAAATTATGAAAACTTTATGAAGCACCCATACCTGATGCTCATATTATGTTCCCTGGGCCTGCTTGCCTGCGCAGCACCCACCACTTCTGCCACCCATAACGATGCGCTAACTGATAGCGTATACCAAACGGTTCCCGCAGCCCCTGCCCCATTACAACTTGCTGCCCTTCGTACGGAGCAGTACCTGCCGCAGCTGCAGGGAAAAAAGGTGGGCCTGCTCATTAACCACACCTCCCTCCTGCCACATGGCAACGAGTATGTACACCTGCTCGATTATTTACTTGGCAAGGGAGTAAACGTTACCACCATTTTTACGCCCGAGCATGGTTTCCGGGGCACCGCCGATGCCGGCGAGAAAGTGGACAGTGGTACCGATGCCCAAACCGGCCTGCCCATTGTTTCGCTCTACGGCAGCAATAAAAAACCAAAACCGGAGCAGCTTCAAAATATTGACCTCCTGCTTTTCGATATACAGGATGTAGGCGCCCGTTTTTACACCTACATTAGCAGCATGCATTATGCCATGGAGGCCTGTGCCGAAAATGGCAAGAAAATGATTGTGCTCGACCGGCCCAATCCGCATGGCCACTATGTCGATGGCCCCGTTCTCGAGCCTGCCTTCCGTTCTTTCGTGGGCATGCACCCTATACCCGTCGTGCATGGCCTAACGGTAGGGGAACTCGCCCACATGATTAACCAGGAAGGCTGGCTGGCAGGAGGTAAGCAATGTGAGCTGGAGGTTATTCCAATGGCGAATTATACCCATGCGACCCCTTATACCCTTCCGGTTAAACCTTCGCCGAACCTTCCCAACCAGCAAGCCATTATGTTGTACCCCAGCCTCTGCTTTTTTGAGGGAACCCCAATGAGCATCGGCCGCGGCACTCCTTTTCCTTTCCAGGTAATTGGTTACCCCAAACCAGCCTTTGGTAATTTTAAATTTACGCCTGTAAGCACACCCGGAGCTGCAAAAAACCCTAAGCATGAAAACCAGGAGTGCTATGGCGTAGACCTGCGGCAGGCCCCTGCCCCAAACCAGCTAGACCTCGGGTACCTCATCAGCTTTTATAAAGAATATGAAAGTAAAGAAGCGTTTTTTATAAAGTTCTTTGATTTACTCGCCGGTACTGATAAATTGAAGGAACAAATAAAGGCTGGCATGAGCGAAGAAGAAATCAGAAATAGCTGGCAGGAGGAACTGGAAGCTTATAAACGCCTGCGGTCAAAATATTTACTCTATCCAACTGAATAAAATGAACTGCCTGGTTCTGGAAACGGAGCGGACGTGCACCCGGCAGTTACTGGATGCAGACTTTGAAGATTACTTCCGGCTGGAAAACAATCCCGAAGTAATGCGATACATTAGCGGCAGGCCCAGGAGCCGGGAAGAGGCGCGCCTTCGCTTTGCAAAACAACGGCTGGAATATACCCGTGACCCGGGCTTTGGCGTATGGGCGGTGCTGCAAAAAAATACGCAACAACTCATTGGCACTGCCTGTCTTAATTTTATTGAAGGCACCTTTATCAGGCAAATAGGCTATAAATTTACCCCGGAGAAGCAAGGCAAAGGATTTGCAACGGAGGTTGCCACCAGCCTGCTTTACTATGGTTTTGAATGTGGCAGGCTGCAGGATATTTCTGCCGTATGTGCCCCGGAGAACAGGGCATCGGAAAAAGTAATGCAAAAAGCAGGACTCGAATATGTAGGGAAAGGCTATTTCTTTGGTACCGATTGTCTCCATTTCCGAATAGATTCGGCCACATGGTTTCGAAAAAAGAAGCAAAACCGTAGTTTTACGGCAAAGCCTACAAACACATGAAACAAAACCTCCGGATTATTTTTATGGGCACGCCCGAATTTGCAGTGCCCAGCCTCCAGATTCTTGTTGAAAACGGCTACTCCGTACTTGGCGTCGTTACTGCTCCCGATAAGCCAAAAGGTCGGGGACAAAAGGTAATTCCTTCGCCGGTAAAAGAATATGCCCTTACGCAAAATATTCCGGTGCTTCAGCCAACCAATTTGAAGTCAGCCGAATTCCAGGAAGAACTTAAAAGCTACCAGGCGAACCTGCAAATTGTTGTTGCTTTTAGAATGCTTCCGGAAGCAGTTTGGGCAATGCCTGAAATTGGCACCTTTAACCTCCATGCCTCCCTGCTGCCAAAATACCGCGGAGCGGCTCCCATTAACTGGGCCATTATTAATGGCGAAACAGAAACGGGGGTAACCACCTTTTTTCTTCAGCACGAAATAGACACCGGCAACATCCTTTTTCAGGAGCGGGAAGCCATTACCCCCGACGACACTGCCGGCAGCCTTTACGTGCGACTTATGCAAAAAGGTTCGCGCCTGGTATTAAAAACGGTACAGGCCATTGAAACCGACAACTACCAGCCAAGTCCCCAGGCAGATGTTGAAGCAACCCATGCGCCAAAAATATTTAAAGATACCTGCCAGATAGACTGGAGCCAGCCGGCAAGGCGCATACAGGACTTTATTCGCGGCCTGAGCCCTTACCCAGCCGCCTGGATGGAGCTGAATGGCCAACATTGTAAAGTATTTAAAACAAGCCTGAAGGGAGCAAACGGAGCGGGTAAAGAAACAGGCGAAGTGCTAAGTGACAACAAAACTTTTATTGCTGTTAAATCCGGCGATGAACTGGTATATTTAGAAGAATTACAGCTACAGGGTAAAAAACGCATGCCTGTGGCCGACTTTTTAAGAGGAAATAATATATGATACGATCTTTTATTGTGGCCCGGGCCGAAAATGGGGTAATAGGGAAAGACAACGGCCTCATCTGGCACATGCCCCATGACCTTAAGTTTTTTAAAGAAACTACCTCCGGCCATTATGTTTTGATGGGGCGCAAAAGTTATGAGTCTATGGGCAAGCCGCTCCCCAATCGCCTCAACGTTGTGGTTACCCGCAATACCGACTATGCCATAGAAGGAGCCCTGGTCGTACACAGCCTGCAGGAAGGATTAGAACTGGCCAAAAAGCAAAAGCAGCAGGAAGTGTTTATCCTGGGGGGAGGCGAAATTTATCGGCAGGCGCTGGAAAAACAGCTGGTAGATCGGATCTATCTTACCGAAGTCAAAGAAAGCTTTGAAGGAGACACCTACTTTCCGGAGCTTAAGGCCGGAGAATGGAAAGAAACGCATCGGGAAGAATTTAAGGCCGATGAAAAGAACCCGCACGATTATGCTTTTGTAAGGCTGGAAAAGAAAAACTAAACGAAAACAAATGACCGCCATTGCAGGCCACACCATCTGGATTACCGGCGCCTCCTCGGGCATTGGCGAGGCGCTGGCGTATGAATTGAACCGACAGGGAGCCAGGCTCCTCCTGTCGGCCCGTCGCACAGAAGAGTTGGAGCGGGTAAAAAGCCGCTGCCCAAATCCGGCGCAGGTCGAACTGCTTCCGCTGGATTTGGCTGCTGCCGATAGCCTTGCGAGCAAAGTGAAGGAAGCGCTCGCCCTCGTGGGCCCGGTGCATATCATGGTTCACAATGGCGGCATCAGCCAGCGTTCCCTGGCCCGCGAAACCGATTTGTCGGTCGACCGCCAACTCATGGCCGTCAACTACTTTGGCACCATTGCCCTCACCAAAGCCCTCCTCCCCCATTTCTTAAAGCAGGGCGGTGGCCATTTTGTGGTAGTAAGCAGCCTGGTAGGGAAGTTCGGGTCTCCCTACCGTAGCAGCTATGCCGCCAGCAAACATGCTTTACATGGTTTTTTCGATTCCCTGCGGGCAGAAGAAGCCCAAAATGGCATTATGGTGAGCATGATTTGCCCCGGCTTCATACGAACACAAATTTCTATAAATGCCCTTACTGCCGATGGCAGCAAACTTGACGAGATGGATGAGGCCCAGGCAAATGGCATGTTGCCGGAAGATTGTGCCAGGGCAATTAGCAAGGTCATTAAAGAAAATAAAGACGAACGCTACGTAGGAGGTAAAGAAGTGGGCGGTGTTTACCTGCACCGCTTCCTGCCTAAGCTATTCCGGAAGTATATTGGAAAGGTAAAGGTTCGTTAGTTTTATCCGTCCCCTTGCTACTGCAAAATTTTAATAAAACGCCGCTTCCTTCAACCGTTTTACCTCAAAGGAAGGAGTGTAGCCTATAAAATGGTATTTGTACTCCGCCAAAGGCAAAACATATAAAGCTTCCTCCGCAAGGCCCTTCTTATCTGGCTCCTGAAATAAAATTTTACCGACAGCTCATTTCCTGCAGGATGCAATTCATGAAACTAACTCAAAAAGACCATCAAGCATTTTTCGCTACTGAATAATTAATCAAAACTAGAATATAAATAGCCTGTTTCTTAGCAGGCCCTCTCAAGCTTTTCCAGCACATTTGGCATTTTTATCCAGAAAAAAGAACCAGAACTTTTTGTCTTCTTATTGCCCTTCTTCAAGCCTTAATTCTGAATTAATAAAATGTTTAAATATTTAAAAAATAATTTAAACATAATTATTTGCCATATGTTCTACTGTAAATGAATAAATAAACAGTATAAATTATGGAAGCAGTACAACGACACCGAATAACCATTGAGCAGATTGGACTGAAATACGGTCTTATTCTGGCAGGAGCAAACGCTGGCTTCTTTTTACTAATGGCTCTCTTTGGACTGGAAGATCAGATTTGGTTACGATTTGTGAATCTTCCCATTATCTTTTTTGTGGTTTATAAAGGCCTGCACTACTTTAAGCACCACACCCTTAGCTATTGGACCTACCTGAAAGGAATGGGACTGGGCGTGTATATCCTCTTAACGGGCGGTCTAATCTTTTCCACCTTTATTGTTGCCTATGGTCTTTTAAACAGCGATTTCACCACAACAATTAACAAAACCACCAATATAAATCTTCCTGTTAACCCAATCGTTATAGGCGCTATTTCATTTTTTGAAACCCTCCTCTATGGTTTTATTCTCGTTTTCGCATGTATGCAACGCCTGAAGACCAGCCACATGAAAGATTCGGTTAATAACTATTAGTCCCTGGCAAAATTAAAACTTTTTTGTCAACCCACTGCTCCCACTAACCCTTGTTTACAGCACAGTCGCATATTTAAGTTAGAATATCACCCGCCCCTTCTCGGGCAGAAAAAAAATTAAAAATTGCAACTTAAAGTAAAATAGAAAAGCCGGGAAAACCCGGCTTTTCTACTAGGCTGTGTATGATGAATAATTTCAACTCTATTTTTGTCATTCCGACAACAGCTTACGCGGCGCGGGAGGAATCTTTCTTTTATTGAAGCCGGGAAGGACTTTCTTACTTGGAAAGATGTGGCATCGGCCATCCGATTCCTGACGTCAGCATGACAGCAAAATGTGATTCATCAGACACGGCCTAGTACAATTATCTAGAACTCACGTCCTGCTTCTCATTTTAATCAGGCCTTTGCTGGCTCTCTGAAACCTACCCAGGTAAAGCGTTTTACCACGTACTCCGGATTGGTAAAGCTGGCATTGCCTGCAGGATTGCCGCCTGTTACGTGAAAGTCGGAGAAGCTTGAATTCTGGTTTACATAAATGCCGCCGGTGAGGTTAAAGCTTACCGGAGTTGCGGCAAGGCTCATTTCGTCGGCAATGGTTTCCTTCAGGCTTTCGTCTGTAACGTAGGCGCCACAGCTAATGGCTCCATGGTTCTGGGCCAGCTCTTTGGCCAGGGCAATACTCTCGTCGGTACTTTTGGTCTTAATCAGCAGCACAATGGGGCCAAAAAGCTCCTTGCTGAACATTTCCTTTTTGCTGCTGTCTACCTCCAGTACAACAGGCGTTTGGGTACGCGCATTCTTGAACATCGGGTTTTCGATGGTCCGTGATTTTAGCAATACCTTACCACCAAGTTTTTCTGCATCCGATACGCGGGCGCAGGTAGCTGCGTTCTGAATAGCGCCCAGCACAAACGGCCCTGCTTTCGGGTTTTCGATTACGGCATTGATTTGCTCAATAAACTTCTGTGCAAAATCTTCGAAGCTTAAGGTTCCTTCAGGCGTTTTTATGCCTGCGGCAGGAATGTAGAAATTTTGCGGAGCGGTACACATCTGGCCACTGTAAAGCAATACAGAAAAAGCCAGGTTGGCAGCAACTTTGTCAGCATCCTCCATAGAATCAAGAATAATGGAGTTTACACCGGTTTTCTCAGTAAATACTGCTTTGCCTTTAAGGTTTTCGAGGTAATTTCCGAACTCAGAACCCCCGGTATAATCAATCAGTTTAACCTCTGGGTTTTCTGCAAGCTCTTTGGTAATCATTTTATCGAAAGTATCGGCCCCAAGCTGCACCACATTCGGGTCAAAACCTTCTGATTTTAATACCTGCTGAATTTCTGCAATCAGGATAGCCATTGGTAAAATCGAGCCGGGGTGAGGCTTAACAATTACCGGGTTACCTGTAATTAAGCTGGCATACAGGCCGGGAACAGAATTCCAGGTTGGAAAGGTGGAACAACCTACCACCAGGCCAATTCCTTTTGGAACGGCACGCCATTCTTTGTCGAGCTTAATATTGAATTTGCCCATGGGCTTGTCCCAGCTCACGCTGGTAGGCACGCGCTTTAATTCTTCGAATCCGCTGGCAATGGCTTCGAGGGCCCGGTCGGCAGCATGCGGGCCACTGGCCTGAAAAGCCATCATATAGCCCTGGCCGGTAGTATGCATGGTGGCATAGGCAATTTCAAAGAAACGCTCTTTTAAACGCTCCAGAGATTCAACCAGCACCCCCGCACGGGTTTCCGGTGTAGCTTTGCGCCAGGCAGTAAAAGATTCTTTTGCGCGCTTAATAAGTGTTTCGCTCGAAAAAAGCGGATACTGGATATTCAATGGCTCCTGCAGGTAAGGAGAATCTTCCTGGCCATCCCATTCTTCCGCATCCGTTTGCAGCAATTCTTCAAATCTTTTCCCTATCCGGGCCTGAAACTTCTTCCGTCCTTCTTCATCGGCCGTTTCGCCATATATTTTTGGCGACGGATGCTCAGGATACTGTGCATAAAAATCGCGGCTATGGAGTGCCTTTACCGCATTCTCAATAATTGATTGATGCTTTTCAAAAAGTGACATGTAATGTATAGTTAAATCTGAATTATTAATTTACTGGATATTTTCGGCAAAGCCTGATCTTACATGCAAATGTTTGCACCGGATCACCGAAAAAAGCAGAACAGCATATATTTGTCTAACATTCTGCTTTTGCAAGATAACAGTTTTATGACAAAAACATTAACTAGCTGTTTACTTTTCCTGTTTATCCCCTTCCTGCTAAAGGCGCAGGAACTGCACCAGCCCGGAGAGGCAAAGCACGTTCCCGGAGTCCTTATTTTTAAGCTTAAAAGCAGCCCCATTGCGGGAGGAAAAGCAGCCCGCAGCAGCCAGAAAGAGACCTCGCCGGCTCACGATTTGGCGCAATTGGTTGGAGCAAAAAGCCTGGAAAAAGCCATTAGCCACACAGCTGCCTCATCGGCAGCCAATGTCCGGATGGCAAAACCGCACCCCTTGTCAGAAATTTACCGGATAGAAATCCCCGAAAATATGCCGCTGGAAGAAGCCCTGCTTCTGCTTCAACAAGATAGACGCGTGGCTTATGCAGAGCCTTATTACCTGCCCGAACTACTGGAAACACCCGGCGATGAATTTTTGCAGAACCAGAAACACCTTCAGAACATACAAGCAGAGGCTGCCTGGCAAATAAGCCAGGGGAAAAGTGACGTAATCATCGGCATACTGGATACCGGCGTGGATTTTAAGCATCCTGACCTGCAGGACAACCTCTACCTGAATACAGGCGAAATCCCCAACGATGGCATTGATAACGACGGCGATGGATATATTGACAACTACCGCGGCTGGGATTTTGCCAATAACGACAACGACCCTACTGCCGACAAAAGTGACCATGGCACCTTTGTAACCGGCTTTTCGTCGGCCACCACCAACAACGACATTGGCATTGCAGGCACCGGCTATAAGTGCAGGTACATGCCCCTGAAAATTTTCAGCTCCACCGATAACAGTTTCAGAAATGGCTACGAAGCCATGGTATATGCAGCCGATATGGGTTGCGACGTAATCAACCTGAGCTGGGGAGCGCCGGGCTTTCGCTCCCAATACGTGCAGGACATCATCAACTACCTTGTTCTTGATAAAGATGTGGTGATTGTAGCTGCTGCCGGAAATACCGCAGAGCAGCTGGATTTCTTTCCGGCTTCCTTCGACTATGTGCTTTCTGTATCCTCCTCTAATTACTCCGATGCAAAAGCAGATTATGCTACCTGGAGCCATTTTGTGGATATTCTTGCCCCCGGAAAGGATGTATTTTCCACTACGAATGGTGGCGGCTATGGCGCAAGAAGTGGCACCTCCTTCGCTTCTCCGCAGGTGGCCGGTGCAGCTGCCTTAATCCGCTCCAAATTTCCGGAACTTTCGGCCCTGCAGGTAATGGAAAGACTACGGGTGTCGGCCGACGACATTAGCGACATAAAAGAAAATGTGCCATTCCTTGAAAAAATCGGCAAAGGAAGGTTGAATATGGAAAAGGCCCTTGCTCCCGACTGTTCTCCAGCCGTACGCATGGAGCAGTTTGAAATGTTTAATGGCTGCGGCCCCTTCGCTTTCTATGGAGACACCCTCGAAATCCGCATGGATTTTATCAACTACCTTTCCCCAACTACCGGGCTGAAAGTAGAGCTGAGTACCACCTCCCCCTATGCAACGCTCATTGAACCGCAAAGTGAATTGATGGCTGTGGGTACACTCGAAAAAGCAAGCAATCAGGACCAGCCCTTCAAGGTTTACCTCCACCCCGACCTTCCCAGCAACGAAATAATCACCTTCCGGCTGGGCTTTACCGACAGCAACAGCAACTACAGCGATTTCCAGTATTTCGAGCTAACGACCAGTGGATCGTATATCGACTTTAAGTCTGATGAGTTAGCACTCACCATTGCCTCTAATGGAAACCTGGGCTATAACAATGACAATAACCTTCGTGGAGTAGGCTTTCGCTACCAGGATATTCCCCTGGCCTACAACCTTGGCCTCGTAATAGCCCAAAGCCCGACTGCAGTGGCTAACAACATGCTACTGACAGTGGACCCGGCAGGACGCGACCAGGACTTTAAAAAAGAAAAGGGCCTGAAACTCTACAAAAACTCAACAGCCAGCCTCGATGCCCGCTCTACCTTCAGAACCAATGGCTACGAAAGCGGACCACTGGACCTGGTAGTTGAACAGAAACTGCTTGGTTGGGAAGACACCCTCAGCAGCGCCAGCCTGGTATTGGAATACCGCATCATTAACACAGGCAACAGTACGTATGAGCAACTTCATACCGGGCTGTTTGCCGATTTCGACCTCAGGGAATTTCAAAAAAACCGCATTGTCTGGGACCCATCGCACCTTTTAGGCTATGCCTTCGACAATGAAGAAAAACAATTTACGGGCATTGCCCTGCTGAGTAACTACGCCCCTGCCTTCCATGCCCTGGATATTGCCAATACAGATGGAAACACCTCTGAAGTAGGCGACACCATTAGCCGGGCAGATAAATACCGCTACCTGGCCAATGGCATTAGCAAGCAAACGGCAGGAGTTGCAGGCAACGGGAACGATGTGGCCGAGTTACTGGGAGGAACGATTCCGGACCTGGCTCCCGGTAAATCTAAAAAAATTGCTTTTGCCCTCCTGCGGGCGGCTTCGCTGCAAGAGCTACAGGAAGCGGTCAGACTGACAAAAAGCCGTTACAAAGAGTACCTGCACACCCCTCCTCTCCAAGCCCACCTGCTTACCTGCCCGGGAAACCCGCTGGAAATAACCCCTGCCGGCGGAACCCAATTTCAGTTTTACTCCGATGCCGAAGGAAAGAACCTCCTGATGGAAGGAAGCTCCTTTTTACTGGCAAACCCGCAGACAGATACAGTCATTTATGTGGCAAATGCCGACTTATCTTACCCGGGTGATATTGAAAGAATAGAAGTACGGGTAATTCCTCCTTTGGCTCGCTTTAGTATGAATAACGATACCCTAGCCATACTAGCGGGAGAAACTGCTATCCTAAGCCTTACCGACCAGAGTGAATCGCCCGCCTCCTGGAAATGGGATTTTAATAACGGCTACACCAGCAGCAAACAGTCACCGAAAGCCTATTTTAAAACCACTGGCACTTACACTATCGGTCTCGAGATGGTTAACACCGCCGGCTGTATGGCCACCAGCAGCCAGCAGGTGGTGGTCGTTTATAAAAATGATGTTCCGCCCATATCTGATCAGTTGCTATGCAGCAGCGGCCCAACTCGCCTGCAGGCCGAAGATGGTGAAGTGTTTAATCTTTATGCAGATGCCGGGAAACAGAAAAAGCTATTTGAGGGAAAATTATTTGAAACCGGCACCCTGCAAAAAGACACCATTTTTTATACCAGCCGCGGAAAGGGCGCCTATGAAAGCAGCCTTCAGGCGGTAAAGATTAAACTTGTGAATACAGGGGTCCGCATCGACTACACCATTGACAGTGCCGCAGGGAGTACGTACGGAATTAAGCTCTATTCAGAAATAAGGGAGCCTGAGCTGGCAGCAAGAATAGAATGGTATATTAACGGGACATTTACCTCAAACGAGCCCGTTCTTCGATTGCCCTATACAGCCTCCGACACCCTCATAAATGCACAGGCCCTGGTATTTTATACCAATGGCTGCCAGGCCGGCACCGAAAAACGCCTTTTGCTTAAGCCAGGCGCTGCCCCATTGATTGCACCTATTTACACCTGCAAAGGGGAAGAAGTAACCATTCGGCCCGTTGAAGACGGCATCTACTACTTCTATAATGATGAGCACAAAAAGGAGCTTCTGAAAAAAGGGCGGACCCTTAGTTTGCCTCCGCTTACTGGCTCAAGAACCATTTGGGTTACCAACATCAGCCAGGGGCAGGAAAGCGCGCCAAAAGCGGCTAAGCTTTTTGTGCCAGACAGCCTTGCCTACTTTACCCCCTCCAAAGACACTGTAGGCCTGAACAGACAACAGGCAGTGGCGTTTACAAGCCAGCACCCGGAGGTAACAGAATGGCACTGGGATTTTGGAGATGGCTTTACTTCCAGCCTGGCAACTCCTGAACATAGGTATTCGGGCCCGGGCGATTATGTAGTTCGCCTTACAGCAAGTAACGGTCAGTGCACCGACAGCTTTAGCAAGCTAATTACCGTGGTTCAAACTACCGGACTAAATGCGGCAGGCGGTGCAATAAGGACACTTAAAGCTTTTCCGAACCCCGCAGGATCGCATACATTGGTAGAACTACCACTACTCCGCAAGGCCGCCCTTCTGGAGCTTCGTAGCTTAAATGGCAGGGTACTTTACCGCCAGTCCCTTGCGGCAGGTACAGAGCAGCTGCGCCTGGAACTAAAAGACCTGGTTGCAGGAGTTTACTTACTGCAGCTCAAAACAAGTGAGGAAATGTTTGTACACAGGCTGATTAAAAAGTAAAATCTTTTGCACAGTAGCTAAAAATAAAAAGCATCGGCACCTTCTTTTAAAAAATGCCGATGCTTTTTTACGTCATCAACTTATGGTATCAAACTCAATTTCATCAATTTCTTATTTACCTGTTTGGGCAAACACTCTTTTTAGCAACTCAGTAGTGCGGGCAACCGGGTTTTCGCGGATGTTTTTCTCTTCGTCTGCAACCAAAAGAAACAGGCCATCAAGGGCTCTTTCTGTTGCATAATCATTTAAATCGGGATTTACCTTGTTTACTCCCGGCAGGCGGTTATAAGTAGATACAATATCGCCATAATAGCGGGTCGCATTTACCTGGTCCAGCGCTTTAGCTATAACAGGCTCGAATTTCGCGCGAAGCTGGTCGCTGGTCGTGCGGCGCAGGTACTGGGTCGCGGCATCATCCTGTCCACGCAAAATATTCCAGGCATCGCGAATGCTCATGCTGCGAATGGCATCTATAAAAATAGGTTTTGCTTCCATGGCAGCTTCTTCCGCACCCCGGTTCAGGGTTACAATAAACTTATCAACTTCGTTGCCCAGGCCTATCTGGCGTAGCTTTTCTTCAACGCGCTTTGCATCTTCCGGAAAAGGAATACGCAGCCTGGGGTTCTGGTAATACCCTCCATCGGCCGAAGCCTGGTCGGCTCCTTTGCTTATTCCTTTTGAAAGTGCCTGCTTCAGGCCTTCAGCAACGTCTTCACTCGTCAGGCTAGGGTCACTTCCCAGCACTTCTCCCAGGGTTTGGTTTATTTGCTGGGTGGTACAGGATGCAACTAAAACCAGGAGCATCAAAAAAGCAGTTTTTCGTATCAATAGCATAAATTCTTTTTTAGGATAAACAATATCTTTCCTTTTTGTTTTTGATTAACATGAACAGCGATAATTGTAAATTACCGGCTAATCCCAGTCTTATCAAAAACTTTACCACAAATTCAGTTTGGGAGAAACTACTTCTATGAAAGAGATTCGTGCAGAAATTTTAACGATAGGCGACGAGCTGTTGTACGGACAAATTACCGATACCAATGCACAGTTTATAAGCGAAAAATTAAGCGATGCCGGGATAAGGGTGGTACGAAAAACTACGGTAGGCGACCAGGAAGAAGCTATTTTACAAGCTTTTAAAGAAGCCGAAAGCCGGGCCGAAATACTCCTTATAACCGGAGGTTTAGGGCCCACCGCCGACGATTTAACCAAGCCCCTGCTTGCCCGCTATTTTAACAGCTCCCTTGTTTTAAATGAAGATGCGCTTGAGAACCTTCGCCGCATTTTCGAAAGCCGCGGCTTTGAACTGACAGAAACCAACCGCCGGCAGGCGGAATTACCTGACAAATGTAAACATATTCCAAACCCCAACGGCACTGCGGCAGGCATGTGGTTCGAAAAAGAGGGAAAGGTGTTTGTTTCTATGCCCGGCGTTCCGCACGAAATGAGATATATGCTGGTGAATACGATTATTCCTCTCCTGCAAAGGTATTATAATCCGCCCGCCATTTATCACCGGATGGTCCGCACCGCAGGCCTGGGCGAATCCTGGCTGGCTGATAAAATTAAAGACTGGGAAGAAGCCCTTCCTTCGCATATTAAACTGGCGTACCTCCCCTCTTTAGGAGAAGTTCGGCTACGGCTTACTGCTTTTGGAGAGCACCTGGAAAAGCTTCAGCGGGATGTGGAGGAAGAAGAAAACAAACTGCTCCCCCTGGTAGAGGAATGGGTATATGGCTATGGAAGCGACTCCCTTGCCTCGGCTGTTGGTAAGCTCCTGCAAAAGGAGGACAAAACAGTTGCCATAGCCGAAAGTTGTACTGCAGGTTATGGCTCCTACCTGCTTACTACGGTTCCGGGCAGTTCCTTTTACTACAATGGCGCTATAATCGCCTACCACAACGATATAAAAGAAAAGGAGCTGGGCGTGAAAAAAGAAACCCTGCAGGCTTATGGTGCCGTAAGCGAACAAACCGCCTGCGAAATGGCCGAAGGGGTTCGAAAAGCATTAAGAGCCGACTACGGTTTATCTACCACCGGCATTGCCGGTCCTGACGGGTGGCTCTGCCGAAAAACCGGTAGGCCTTGTATGGATCGCTATCAGCAATGGGAAACAAACGATTGCAAAAAAACTTAACCTTACAAAGGAGCGAGATATTAATATCCGCTACACGATTGCCGCCTTATTCAATTTCTTCCGCCAAACTTTGGTTAAAAACGATTGGGAAAGAGCAGGAAAATAGTATTTTTGTAAAATACTTACCCGAAAAATGCGGAATATTTATTAATCATTATTTGTTAATACTTATTTTTTCAATCAATAAACGCTTATAAATCGGGCTAAATCAAAATAAAATTTCGTTGAAAGCAATTTTTAAATAAAAAACCGGAATGGCAAAAGTTGAAATGGTCATGCCCAAAATGGGTGAAAGTATCATGGAAGGCACCATCCTTACCTGGCTAAAAAGGAAGGCGATACCATCGAACAGGATGAGTCGGTACTGGAAGTAGCTACCGATAAAGTAGACACCGAAGTGCCTGCCACACATGCCGGCGTACTGGAAAAAATTCTGGTACAGGAAGGAGATGTTGTACAGGTAGGAGCACCAATTGCCATTATTAATACCAATGGCGAAGCGGATGCCGGCGACGCAGGCGCTTCAGCAGGCCAATCGACTGGCATTACTGCCGACAAACCAGTGGCTGCAGAAGAAAAAACTAGCTCCGGCCCTATCCCCCAGCCGTTCCTGCCGAACAGCTTTCTCAACCATGCCAGGTGGCCGTTTTTACTCTCCCCTGGTATTGAATATTGCCCGCGAAGAAGGAATTTCCATGCAGGAACTGGAATAGAGTACCGGGTACCGGAAAAGACGGCGCGTAACGAAAAAAGACATCCTGGCCTATATCGAAAACCGAAGCCAGCAACCTGCTGCAAGGCAAGCCGCCAGCACCACTACCGCTGCACCTCAGGCTGCGCCACAAACTGCTGCTCCGCAGGCGGCCGCCCCACGAGTTTCGGTATCGGTAAGCGCCAACGACGAAATCATTGAAATGGACCGCATGCGCAAGATGATTGCCGAGCGCATGGTCGATAGTCCAAGCGTATTTCGCCGCACGTAACTTCCTTTGTAGAAGCCGATGTTACCGACATTGTATACTGGCGAAACCGCAACAAAAATGAATTTCAAAGAGCGCGAAGGCGGCAACCTAACCTTTACCCCTATCTTTATCGAGGCAGTGGTAAAAGCCATTAAGGACTACCCCATGATTAACGTGTCTGGTAGATGGCGACAAAATCATTAAAAGAAAGGACATCAATATTGGAATGGCGGTCGCCCTGCCAAGCGGCAACCTGATTGTTCCAGTTATCCATAATGCCGACCAGCTAAACCTGGTAGGACTGACCAATAAGGTAAACGACCTGGCAAAACGGGCACGCGATAACAAGCTTAAGCCCGATGAACTCAGCCGGCGGTACTTATACCATTTCCAATGTAGGTTCTTTTGGCAATGTAATGGGTACGCCAATTATCATGCAGCCTCAGGTGGGGATTCTGGCCCTTGGTGCCGTTATAAAAAGCCGGCCGTTATTGAAACCCAACCGGCGATGCCATTGCTATCCGCCATAAAATGTTCCTCTCCCACTCCTACGACCACCGCGTGGTTGACGGCTCACTGGGAGGCATGTTTGTTCGCCGGGTAGCCGATTACCTGGAGCGCTTCGATAGCAAACGCTCTGTATAAATTATATCATTATCTAATTCAGAAGCCTGCTCTTTACCTTTAAAGAGCAGGCTTTTTTTATGCCGCCACTAAGCTACCTGCCCTTAAGTGGCTGTTTGAGTTTTATCCTTTAGTTTTTTTGGCGTCTTTTTTCACCTTACTTCAGCCATTTTCCGACCCCTCCTTTTGCGTATGCCCCACGCCGCGTCGGCCTCAAAATGAGCTGCGTAAAGCAAAAACCACTATAGTAAAGCCTGAAAACAAACCTCAATCAGCGGCTAAGCAAAGCTATTCTCTTCCTCCGAAAGAGAAAAAATTAATACAAAATCGCATGAAGGCACTTTAATGGCACAGGATGCCAAGCCTTGCAAAGGCCGCGCTTGTTAGCAGGTTGATTAAGCCTGCTATTGAAGGTAGTTGAGCGGATATAACCCAGGTACTCCTAAGCACCAAATTACCAGGAACCCGCTTTTCATTTAAGGATGATTTACCAAAAACAAGCGTTTTGAATCCGCGCCCGAAAATTATTTTGCTTACCTGCCCTTAGCCCTTCCTACAGAAAGGCTCAATCAACCAAAAAAAATAAACCAATCTCAGCAACATTTAAAAGGTGGCTTTATAGTGCGATTTATTCGCCTTTTCATCCTACATTAATTGTTATAAAGTGCCTTTATTTTGGCATTTTTCTTATTTTTACTAATTATTAATCAACATCCCCGCCCTCCATGAACAGGCCCTGGCTGATTTTTGTCTTTTGCCTCCTCTCCACTGCTGCACGAGCCGGCAGTGGACTCGACAGCCTGCAAAATCTGCTGCAAAGTACCCTGCATGACAGCCTGCGCCTTCAGGTACTTAATGAGCTTTCCTTTCAGACTTCTAACAGCGACCTGTTCCTGAGCCTTACCTATGCCGATGAAGGACTGGCGCTGGCTGAACGCCTGCAAGATAAAAATCAGAAAAGGCAAATTTTACACCTCAAGGGGATAGCCCATTACCGCCTGGGCAATTATGACAAAACCCTCTACTACTTCCGGCAGGTTCTACGCATGTTCGAGGACGATAATGACCAGGAAGGCATTGGGCGGATGTACAATAACCTGGGAATTTTATATAGCGAGCTGGGACAACACGATCTATCCCTGCGTCATTACGAACAGTCTTTAGCAATAAAACAGGCGCTCAACGACAGCAGTGCCGTTACCAGCACGCTTAGTAACATTGGCTTGCTTTACCTGGAGCAGCAGAAGTACCGCCTGGCAAAAAACTATTTTACCCGCTCCCTTGCCATAGATAAAAAATTAAAAAATGTTGAAGGTTTGGTGTACACCAACGAGAACCTGGGGCGCCTGTATAGCCGGCAGCAGCAGTATGACTCTGCTCTTTACTTCTACAACAAGAGCCTGGATATGCTGGAAGCCGGAGCAAATAGTTATGAAAGATGCACTATTTTAAACAGCATTTCGAATATTTATCTCCAGACAAACCAAAGCAGGAAAGCCATCCGGTATTTCAACCAGGCTGCGCAGCTTAGCAAAGAAGTCCAGGCCCCTACTTTATTGAAGGAAACCTACAAAGGGCTTTCTGAGGCTTATGCCAGGCTAAACGATTATAAAAACGCCTACTACTTTCACCAGCAGTACAACCTGCTGAAGGACTCCATATTTAATGAGGAAAACCTGAAGAAAATAAACGACATCGAGTCGAACTACCAGATTCAAAAAAGGGAAAAAGAAATAGAAATTCTCCGGAAAGACGCCCAGATAAGCAGCCTTAGTCTCTCCAGGAACCAAATGCTTAGCTATTACCTGTATAGTGGGCTCTTCGTATTCTTTGGCCTGCTGGTTTTTCTTTATCAGCAATATAAAACCAAAAAGGACTCCAACACCCTGCTCGAAAAGCAAAACAACGAAATATCAGCCCGCAACGCAGACATTACCAGCAGCATCAACTACGCCAAAACCATACAAGAGGCTATTCTTCCACAAGAAAACCGCCTGCAGCTCCATTTCCCAGACTCCTTTGCCCTATCCAAAGCACGCGATATTGTAAACGGCGACTTCTACTGGTTGTTCCCTCAGGAAGATTTTGTTTTGCTGGCAGTGGTAGACTGTACCGGCCACGGGGTGCCAGGCGCTTTTATGACCGTAATGGCAAATGCCCTCCTTAACCAGGTGATCGTTGAAAGCCAGATTTTTTCTCCTGCCCAAATACTGCAACACCTCCATGTCCGGCTTGAGCAAACGCTCAAGCCACAGGAGGGATTCCAGCTAAGCAAAGACGGACTGGACCTGGTAATCTGCCGAATTGAAAATAGTAATCAAAAATTAAGCTATGCCAGCGCCAAACGGCCTGTCTACCACTTCTGCCAGGGAAAACTCCAGATTCATACGGGCAACAAAACAACGCTTGGCGGACCACTGTCGCAGCTAGATACAAACTTTAAGGAGCACACCTTCCACTATGAAACAGGAAGTTGTCTTTATTTTTTCACCGACGGCATAACAGACCAGTTTGGAGAAAGCACAAATAAGAAGTTTATGCACTGGCGGCTCAGGGAACTGCTCCTCCAGTTGCAGCCCCTGCCAATGAAGGAGCAAAAGCAGCATCTGGAAGAAGCCTTAAAGCAGTGGCAGGGCCAGCAGGAACAAACCGACGATATGCTGATGCTGGGCCTCCGCCTCTACTAATTTACTACCATTGGAGCAGAAAATAAAATTCAAAACAACCTGCTTGTATACAACCTGCTTGTATTCCATGAACTTCCTTACCCCGGCCAGCCACCGGGCTGCCAGTTAAAATCTTTTGACTCCTCCGGCAGGTTTTCTAAGAGAAATTCTATTTTCTCATACACCCGGTCCAGCTCCGCTTCTGTAATTACATAAGGAGGCAAGATATACAGCGTATTTCCGAGGGGGCGCAACAGAATTTGTTCTTTTAAAAAAAACTCGTACAGGCTGTTTCGCTTGGAGTTAAAGTAAGAGGTACCCTCGGGAGATTTGATATCGAGCGCCACGATGGTACCCAGTGCGCGCGGATTTTCTACTTTAGGATGGTCGGCAATCCGGTCGGCAAACAGCTGATGCTGGTAGCTTATCCGCGCAATTCTTCTCCTGGCAGCCTTCCGCAAGCAGAAGTTCCAGGCTGGCATTTGCCGCTGCACAGGCCAATGGATTGGCCGTATAAGAATGCCCGTGAAAAAAGGTTTTCATAATATCCGGGTCCCGATAAGCCTCCTGGATAGCAGCCGTACAGCTGGTAACTCCCAGTAGGCAGTGTACCGCCGGTCAGGCCTTTACTACAGACAAAAAATATCGGGCTGTTGCTGCAGGTAGTCCGCAGCGAAATTTTTACCGGTGCGCCCAAAGCCTGTCATCACCTCGTCGGCAATACAAATTACCCCCGCCACCTGGGCAACCTCCAGGAGCTCATCGAGCAGGCGGGCCGGGTACATGCGCATCCCTGCCGACCCCTGAACGAGCGGCTCGAAGATAAAGGCAGCCACCGTTCCTCCTGCTATCCACTGCCGAAACTGCTCAAGCAGTGCTTCGTGGTTATTTCCATCCGGAAAAGGAAGCGTGTGCACATCGAAAAGGAAAGGCCAGAAAGGCTTCACAAAAGCATTTCTATCGCCTACCGACATGGCCCCGAAGGTATCTCCATGGTAAGCTCCTTCGAAGGCAATTACTTTTGTTCGCTCCTGCCCCTGGTTGTGCCAGTACTGGAAAGCCATTTTAAGCGCTACTTCCACTGCCGTACTACCATTATCAGAGAAAAACACTTTGGCCTGGCGGGAAGGCAGAATCCGGAGCAACCCTTCGGCGAGCTTTACCGCCGGCTCATGCGTAAAGCCGGCAAAGATAACATGCTCCAGCTCCCGGGCCTGCTTACTTAAGGCCTCTGCAATAAACTCGTTGCTGTGCCCATGAATGTTTACCCACCAGGAGGAAATAGCATCCAGAATCTGGCTACCCTCCTCGGTATACAAATAAGCCCCTTTCGCACGCTTTACCGGCAGCACCGGCAGATTCTGCAGCAAAGGCGTAAAAGGGTGCCATACGACCTCTTTATCTCGTTCCTGTAAATTTTTCATCAAGTGTATTTTTAAGTTGTTCGGCATAGGCCTTTACCAGGGCCTTATCAATTACTGCATGCCGGGCAATGCGTAACAGGCAGGGGTAGCCGGTCCGTTGTAGAATAACCTCTTCTGTACCGGGCATGGCCTCTCCATTAAAAATAATTCCTGTTACCGGAATGTTTCGCTGCCAGAGCAGCTCGGCGGTTAAAAGGGTGTGGTTAATGGAGCCCAGGTAATGGTTCGAAACCAATATTACGCTGGCTTCGAACTGAGGCAGCAGGTCAATAACCGAGTCTTTATCATTCAGGGGAACAAGCGCACCGCCTGCTCCTTCAATTACCAGGGGCTCGCGGGCTTCCTTTGGCAGCCTTATGTCTTGCAGCTCCAATTTACGGCCTTCTGCCTGAGCCGCTGCATGGGGCGAGGCCGGCATTTGCAGGCGCACGCCCTCTGGTAAAATACGGCTCCTACTATTGCTTAACAAGTCCTTTACTGCTTCACTATCGGCCGGAAGCCCGGCTTGTATAGGTTTCCAGTAGTCGGCCTCCAGGGCTTCTGTTAAAATAGCGCTTACCAGTGTTTTACCGCTGTCGGTGCCTATGGCTGTTACAAAGTATCTCATGCTAAAAATTGCGCCAGTGCCTGCACCAGCGCTTTTATTTCATCTTTGGAATTAAACGTATGTAAACAAATGCGCAGTCGCTCCTTCCCTACCGGCACCGTTGGAGAAAGAATAGGCCGCACCTCAAAGCCCTGCTGCCCCAGCTCTTCTCCGAGTTTTTTTACCGCTGCAGCTCCGGGAAACACGATGGCCTGAATCGGGCTCCTGCTATTGATTTGAACGCCTGCCGGAAGCAGGGAATCCAGCATTTCCTGCTTCAGCTGAAGATAAAAGGCTATATTTTCCTTTAGCCGCACCATTAGCTCTTTGTGTTCCTGAAGGTAAGGGAAAGTAAGTTGCAGGCTAAGAAGCGTGTGTGGCGGCAGCGCGGTTGTATATATAAACGGGCGGGCAAAATTAATCAGGTAATTACGCAAAACAGCAGTACCAACTACACTGGCCCCGTGGTTGCCTATGGCCTTTCCAAAAGTGTGGATTCGGGCAAAAACTTTGTTCTGCAGTCCAAGTTCGCACACCAGACCTTTTCCCGCTCCGTAAATTCCTGTGCTGTGCGCCTCATCAACCAGCAAGGCAGCTCCCCGTTCCTCACAAAGCTGTGCCAGCTCCTGCAGAGGCGCCTCATCGCCGTCCATCGAGTATACTGACTCCACTACGACAAAAGCCTGTCCGCTTACTTTCTGTAGCCGCCTGGCCAGGTCAACGATATTATTATGTTTAAAAGAAAAGCGACTGCCCAGGCTAAGGCGGACACCATCTTTGATACTGGCATGCGCCAGCTCGTCGTACAGGATGGTATCCCCTTTTTTAGGAAGGCAGGAAAGCAGCGCCAGGTTGGCCGTATAGCCAGAGTTAAAGAGCAGGCTGCTTTCTGCCTGAAAGAAAATGGCCAGTTCCTCCTCGAGCCTTTCTGTCAGCAGGGAGTTTCCGGATATCAGGCGGGAACCACCTGAACCATTAGCAAGTGCTAAATCTATGTATCTTTGATGGATGCGCGAAGCCAGCTCCTGGTTAGCTGCAAGGCCCAGGTAGTCGTTAGAGGAAAAGTCTATCCCGCCATCCGTTAAACGGAGTGAGCGATATGTTTTTTCTAACTTTCGCCTGTTCAGGCTTTCTGATAATTTATTGGAGAGGCCAGTCATGGAGTGCAAATTTTGGCAATAGTTCTTAAATTGCCAAGGATTTTAAGGGCAAGCAAAAACTTCCTGAAACTTTCATCAGATTTTTGAGTCTAGTTCGTTAAAAAACAATCCAATCAAACCTTTTTTTTTCACCTATGAAGAAGCTTTTTTTAATTTCGATAGCTATATGTTGCTACGGCCAGCTAGCTAAAGCGCAGCTTATTACTACAGGCTTTAAAGCTGGCGCTAATTTAGGGGCTGCCCAGGTAAAAGATGCCGCCTCCAAATGGGAAAATGATGGCTTTAATGTAGGCGTACATGCAGGCCTTTTTGCCAAGCTTTCGCTCGGCCCTGTTTTTATACAGCCGGAAGCTTACTACACCTTTACCCAGGCACACCTTCAAAAAGGAAACGTTCAGGTGGGAACCAGTGGAATAGAAGAACTGCAGCTGGATTTTCACCGCCTCGATGTACCTATTCTGGCAGGCTTTCACCTGAGTCGCGGCTTCCGCATGTATGCAGGCCCTTTTGGTAGTTTACTTATTGATGCCAGCGGCGAAAGCAATTATACAGGCAATGCCGATGAGCTTGTAAGCGATAGTTACGAGCGTGCCCTATGGGGCTGGCAGGCCGGTATAGGTTTCGACTTCTGGAAACTTACCCTCGACGCCCGATATGAAACCACGCAGGGAAACCTGCGGGATTATGACCCTGAAAATACCGAGGTGGCGAAGTACCTTCCTCGCGAGCAGGCGCAACAGCAGGTAGTGGTAAGCCTGGGGTACAAATTTTAATACTCCCTTGTCCCATCATATCAGCCTGACTTTACAAAATTAAAAGCCCCTTTAGCAGTTCATTCTACTAAAGGGGCTTTTTTTCATTAATGGAGACACACTGTTACACCTCTGGCTGTGCCGAAGGAATTTGCTGAAACTTAACAGCCTCTTCTTTGCCCTTGAAAGACTCCCGCGGCTTGAGGTTAAGCATCTGGAACATTTCCTTGTCTGAAACCACATCGTTATTCGCCGTAGTAAGCAGCTTATCGCCTGCAAAAATACTGTTTGCGCCTGCCATAAAACACAGCGCCTGCTCTTCGGTATTCATGCGCACACGCCCCGCAGAAAGGCGGACCATTGCTTTTGGCATAATGATACGGGCAGTGGCAATCATGCGCACCATTTCCCAAACCGAAACACGTGGCTGCTCTTCCAATGGAGTGCCCTCTACCGGCACCAACGCATTTACAGGCACCGACTCCGGGTGCTCCGCTAAAGTAGCCAGGGTATGCAACATGCCTATGCGGTCTTCAATTTTTTCGCCCATACCAATAATGCCACCAGAGCAAACCGATAGCTTTGCCTGGCGTACATTGTTTAGCGTATCGAGGCGATCGTTGTAAGTACGGGTACTGATGATATCGCCATAGTGCTCTTCGCTGGTATCGAGGTTGTGGTTGTATGCATACAGGCCGGCTTCTTTGAGCTTTAGGGCCTGCTCTTCAGAAAGCATGCCTAAAGTGCAGCAAACTTCCATGCCCATGCTGTTTACTCCTTTTACCATTTCGAGCACTTTATCGAAGTCGCGGTTGCTCCGCACCTCCCGCCAGGCAGCGCCCATACAAAAACGGGTACTGCCGCTTTCTTTGGCTTCCAGCGCCTTGCCTAATACTTCCTGTACCTCCAGCAGCTTATGCACCTTTACGTCGGTATGGTAACGGGCTGCCTGCGGGCAATAGGCGCAGTCCTCGGGCATCCGCCGGTTTTTACCGAAAGAAGCGTACAAACCTGTACTTCCTGTGCATCATTATATTCCCGGTGCACAGTGGCGGCCCGGTAAATCAGGTCCAGCACAGGGGTATGGTATATCTCCGCAATCTCTTCGCGGGTCCAGTCATTTCTTATTTCACTCATGTGAATGCAAATTAGTTTGAAAAGTCAGGATATGAAATAAAGGATTGATTGGCCAAAATCCAAATTATAGAACAGGATAATGCCGGATTTAAAGAAATAAAAAAATTTATCCCGGAACAATCCTGTTAAAAAGAACAGTTTTAAGCCAGTATTCCAGCGCCTCCCGCAGCCTTATAAAGAAAGTTAGGCAAACACAGGAATAACAAAAAAAGCCCTGCTCAGGAACAGGGCTTTCTCGTTTGCTGCAATTAAAATCCTTTTATTCAATAATCAGGTCGTATGGCATGCGTGCCTGAATTCCGGTATAGTGTTTTAACTCCTGCAGCTGTTTGGCATAAGGGGCAAGTACTCCAAGTTGTGCCTCCAGCATACGGGCTTCTACATTTCCTTCCAGCTTCTCCACAATTTGTTCCATAAAGCTTTTCTGCTCCGGATAGTAGCGTAGCCGGTAGTTTCCTTCTTCCAAACCAGCTTTTGCTGCAGCAATCCGGATAGCATCATCAAAGCTGCCGAGAACATCTACCAGGTTTCTGTCTTTGGCTTCAATACCGGACCAAACGCGACCGGAGGCCACTTCAAGCAAAGCATCCAGTGACATGCCGCGTCCTGCGGCGGCCTTGCGGGTAAAGGATTCATAACCCTCTTCAATAGAATTCTGAATAATGCTTCTCTCAAACTCAGTGAGGGGAGAAGTTACCTTATAAAGGTTTGACAGCTCTCCGGTTTCGATAGATTCAGTGGTAATACCTAATTTATCGTTCAGGAAGCCTTTTACATTGGGAATCATCCCGAAGATGCCGATAGAGCCTGTGATCGTATTTGGCTGGGCCACAATCGTATCGCAGGCCATGGCCATATAATAGCCACCCGAAGCTGCTACGTCGCTCATAGACGCGATAATCGGCTTTACTTTGCTTGTTAGCTGCACTTCGCGCCAGATTACATCGCTGGCTAAGGCACTGCCACCAGGAGAGTTAATGCGTAAAACTACGGCCTTTACCCTGTCATTTAAGCGGGCATCGCGAATTTCTTTCGCAAACTTATCGGAACCAATCGATTGGTTATCGCCCTCGCCACTAACGATGTTGCCACTGGCAATTATAACCGCAATGCGATCGGTACCTCCTCCTTCTGATTTGATTGATTTCTTATATTTGCCGTACTTAATGAAATCGATCTGGGTATCTTCTTCCTCTATCCCCAGTTTCTGGCGCATGGAATCCATTACTTCATCGTAATAAGCCAGCTTATCCACCACTTTATAGCGAGCGGCATCGTTGGCACTTCTTATCAGCATTTCATCGGAAATACGCTCCAGCTCATTACGGTCAATGCCGCGACTACGCGAAACTTCCTCGAGGAAAACCGCATAAATATTATTCAGAAAAGCGTTGGTCTGCTCTCTGCTGGCCTCACTCATTTCGGTGCGGGTAAAAGGCTCCACAGCACTTTTAAACTCTCCAACCCGGAATACCTGGGGCTCGATTTCCAGCTTATCTAACAGGCCTTTAAAAAACACCACTTCCTGCACCAGGCCATTCAGCTCCAGCGAACCAACAGGGTTCAGGTATAGCTCGTTGGCTACGGACGCCAGGTAGTAATCTTTTTCGGTATAAATTTCGTTGTAGGCAACAATCCATTTGCCACTGGCTTTAAAGTCTTCCAGCGCATCCCGAATCTCTTTTAGGGTAGCAAAGCCGGCCACCACAAACTGCGCGTCCAGATAAATACCTTTAATTTTTTCGTCGTCTTTTGCATGTTTAATAGATTCCAGTATTTCCACCAAGCCCTGAACGCCCCCTTCTGCACCAGGCAGCACATCGAAGGGGGTAATCGGTATACCGGACTCCCGCTCAACAATGGGTTTATTTAGCTGAAGGTGTAACACTGAGTTTTCAGAAACCTCCACTTCATCTTCTTTCGAAGCAAGGCTTCCAATAATAGCGCTGCCTACAATAAGGGCAAGCAATGAAAAGAGGATAAGCCCCACAATGGTAGCCAGTACACCTCTGAAAAACTTGAGCATATTTGATATTTTCTTTTTTAACCGGTTTCTAAGTTATAGATTCGCTTTAAATAATAAAAGAATTTACATGATAAACGGTGTATATATTCTCTCAGGCAGCAATTTAGGTGACAGAGTGGCAAACCTGGCCCTGGCGATGGAAAACATTGAAAAACAGGCCGCTAAGGTGGTGGCACAGTCGCAACTATACGAAACTGCCGCCTGGGGCATAGAGGAACAACCTTCTTTTCTAAACCAGGTACTGGAAATAGCTACCGAACTGGCTCCGCATGCTTTACTGGAGTGCCTGCTCACCATTGAAAAACAGATGGGGCGGGAGCGAAAAGAAAAATGGGGAGAACGCCTGATTGATTTGGATATTCTTTATTATAGCGACCTGGTAATGGATGCCCCCGGCCTGCAGATACCTCATCCCCACATTGCTGCCCGACGCTTTACCCTGGCTCCTTTGTGCGAGCTGGCTCCTTTGCTGGTCCATCCGGTACTACAAAACACTCAACTGCAGCTGCTCGAAGACTGCCCCGATAAGCTGGATGTACGTGTTTATGGGGAGTAAATTATTGGTAGAATATAAGCTGTGGTGGATAAGCTGTGGTAGAATAAAACCTAAAAAAAAGGCGGAATAAAAGCCGCCTATACACAACCTCAATCTTTAACGGCCAGCGGCTAAATGCTAAAACAACTAACGGAGGGCATAACCCTTAAACCCGTACTTAATTGAATTTTTTAGCAGTTGCCGGGGTTATGCAGATGTAACAGAACAAGCAGAATAATTACACCTCCGGCAAAGGCTTTTCTTCTTAATTGAATTCTTCCTTTCTAAAGCGTCTGAAGAAATTGCTTTTCTTTTCTTATATTTAAGTTCCGAAAGTACTGTTTTACCTTCCTGCCTGCCTCACAGGTTCAGGAAGCTACCAGCAGAATTCATTTGGAAAGAACCCCAGCCTGTATATACTCCAACATACCTGCTGATAACAAGCAATACAATTTTTATGAAACCATCTGTTAAATTCAATAATCCCTCACAGGCAGAGTTTTTTACCACGCTCCGCAAGCGGGTAAACCTTTACTTTAAAGAGAATAATATTACGCGATTTGGAAACCGCGAAATGGTTAGCAAAACCGTTATTTTACTTACCGCTTACCTGGGTTCTTTTGCGGCAATTCTTAGCCTTAACGTAAGCGCCTGGTTTTTTCTGCCGCTTACGCTTTTAATGGGCCTGGCTATGGCAGGTATTGGCATGTCGGTAATGCACGATGCCTTGCATGGCTCCTACTCTAAAAGCGCCGCTGTAAATAAGTTTATGGGCCGTTCCCTTAATTTCCTGGGGGGCAGCTCTTTTATCTGGAATATTCAGCACAATGTATTGCACCATACTTATACGAACATCCACGGCCTGGACGAAGACATTGAGACTAAAGTAATTGTACGGCTTTGCAAGCATGCGCCCAGCAGGCATTTTTACCGTTTTCAGCATGTATATGTTTTCTTTGCCTATGGCCTCATGACGCTCCTGATGCTGGTAAGCGATTTTATTAAGCTTTTCAAGTACCAGAAAAAAGGAATTGTAGACAGTAAAAAAATCCGGATAAACCAGGAGTACGTAAAGATGGGCCTTTATAAAGGGGCTTACCTTTTCCTGATGTTCGGGCTCCCCCTACTGCTTACCAGCCTTGTATGGTGGCAGGTACTTACAGGCTTTTTAATTATTCATTTAACGGCTGGTTATATATTGAGCACTGTTTTTCAGCTGGCTCATATTGTGGAAGGAGCAGAACAGCCCTTACCAGACGAAGAAGGCAATATGCAGAATGCATGGGCAGTTCATCAGCTGTACACTACGGCAAACTTCTCCAGGGACAATCGCCTCTTGAACTGGTACGTTGGCGGACTGAACTTCCAGATTGAGCACCACCTTTTCCCGAATATCTGCCACGTACATTACCGAAAGCTATCGGAAATAGTACAGAAAACAGCCGAAGAATTTCAGCTACCCTATAACCTGAAGCCTACCTTTGCCAATGCCATGCAATCGCACATTCGCATGCTAAAAGTTTTGGGCAGGGAGCCGGTGGCGGCCGCACCTGCAGCTGTAGCTTAAAGGACCAGGTAGTTTTTGCCTTACATGATGGCCTGGGCGGCTACCTTTTAAAACTAAAAATTTTAAAACTTACAATAGTAAGCCCCACCTGAAGAGAACAGGTGGGGCTTACTATTTTTAAGGAGAATGCTCCGGCTGTTTATCGGCAAAGGCTTTAGGCCGGCAAAATCCGGGGATTGTTAAGGTGCTACTCAATTTTGGGGACCTCCAAAAAACAGGCTTTACTGGCAATATTGTTCCGTTAGTTCCAGCTTATTGATTTCGAAGCCTTCTTTCCGGGCAATTTGCAGGTAATTAATGTACACCTCTTCGTCCATTTCCGGGTAGCGCGAAAGAACCCAGAGGTGCTTGCGATTGGGATGACCTACCAGGGCGTACTGGTAGTCTTCATCCAGCGCCATAATAAAATATTTTCCTTTTACAGGCCAGAAAAACTGCACTTCAAGTTTACCAGTACTGTTTTCATCTTTTGGAAAAGCTTTTCCATGTACTTCTTTCTCCTGCCCATCTTTCAGGCAGCGGTTCGTTACCTCTACATAGCCCTCCGGATTAAATTTATACTCGGCAGTGGTACAGGCACAGCCCGACTCAAAACGTTCCGGCATGGAGGCTATTTCGTACCATTTGCCCGAATAACGCTTCAGGTCTACTTCATCGACGGTCGGGAGTTCTTTTTCTCCCATTTTCCGTAGGGCGACATAAGCTAAGCCACCCAGCGCTGCAGCGCCGCTTAATACTTTAAAACTGGTTGATGTTGCTTTCTTCATGAAAAAGTTTTTGGATAAAACCCTTTCAACCGCCGTCTTGTTTATACAAATTTAAAAAAGCGGTTAAAGCCCCTGCTTGAAGGGGCTGGCAGGGCAGCAAAATCTTACAGCATCTTCCTTCCTTTCCTCTGCCCTTAAAACTATGTCCGGCTTAAGCTGAGGTTAAATCAAACTGTCAAGCATGTACATAAAAAAGCCGAAAGAATTTTCTTCTTTCGGCTTTAACAGGCTTTATAGCTTAAAGGCTTTAGCTTATTTTGCAGGGCATTAACTTTCTACGCTACTGGCTTGGGCCTCTTTCGCCACCTTTTTCACCAGCCCCTGTAATACTTTACCCGGCCCACATTCTATGAATTCAGTCGCTCCATCGGCTACCATCTGCTCTACGCTTTGGGTCCAGCGCACCGGTGCAGTCAACTGGGCTATCAGGTTTTTCTTGATGGTTTCTATATCTGTGGCAGGCAGAGCATTTACGTTCTGGTATACTGGGCAAACCGGCTTACTGAAATTTGTTTGCTGAATGGCCTTTTCAAGCTCCTCGCGGGCAGGCTCCATAAGCGGTGAATGGAAGGCGCCGCCAACAGGCAAGGGCAGTACCCGCTTCACCCCTTTTTCTTTCAGTATTTCCCCTGCTTTTGCTACGCCTTCGTTTGAGCCGGAAATTACCAGCTGCCCCGGACAGTTGTAGTTTGCAGCCACTACTATTTCGCCCTGTACCGCCGAACAAGCTTCTTCTACTGCCAAATCGTCGAGACCTAAAACAGCTGCCATGGTCGATGGATTTGCTTCGCAGGCTGCCTGCATGGCCAGGGCCCGCTTATACACCAGCTGCAGGGCATCTTCAAACTGTAAAGCTCCATTTGCTACCAGTGCTGAAAATTCGCCCAGAGAATGGCCTGCCACCATATCGGGTTTAATATTTGCCAGGCGGGCCAGAACAACAGAATGTATAAATATAGCAGGCTGGGTAACTTTTGTCTGCTTCAAATCTTCTGCCGAACCATTAAACATAGTGTCGGCAATATCGAAGCCAAGCACCTCATTGGCTTTGCGGAACATTTCCTTTGCTACCTCCGACTGCTCAAATAAATCTTTACCCATGCCAGGGAATTGCGAGCCCTGACCAGGAAATAAGTATGCTTTCATATCAATTGGTTTTGGTTTGCGCCCCGCAAGTAAGAAGGAAATCCTGAAAATTACAAACCTTCGAGGAAGCGCCTGCGGATATCCGGCGTTGGCAACCGGCAGGCATCGCGCTTACCAAAGAAACGATAGCGGTTTTGGGCAATAAAACTATATACCGCATCGCTTATAAAGGCCGGTACAACTTTAAATACCTGCAGGAGCTTCCAGCCTCCCTCCAGCTTTCCGGCGATTTGCAGCGCCGCACGGCTCTTTTTATACACCTTTCCATCCTGAACCAAAATTACCGTATTAAAATTTTGGGTCGACAGGCCATAGTTTGTTAGTACTTCCTGCCCTGCCTCCGATTGCAGGGAAGCGAATGCAAAATTCCCTGCAGGATCTCTTTTCAGGATAAAATTAATGGCTCCGTTGCACAGGTTGCAAACCCCGTCGAACAAAACAATGGCTCGTCCATTTGCGCTGGCAAGGGCACTACTTTTTTTAACGGGTTCCTCCTGTTTCATTGTCATCTTCTCCTGTTATTAAATCTATCCAGCCCTTGAGGGTTTCGCTACGTTTAGCAGGGTCGAGCACCTCATAGGTTACTTCGGCTACATAATAATAAACGCCTGCAGAAAGCATTTCTCCATTATTTCCCCGGCCGGTCCAGTCTATGTAAATCGAGCGTTCTTCTCCCTCACGGTCGGTCGAATTATAGGTAAACACCTCTTTTCCCCAGCGGTTAAACACCCTAAAGAATACAGACGCTACAAAGCGCGGACAGCGGGAAGGAATCTCGGCGCCCAGTGGCGGACCAAAAACATCGTTGATGCCATCGCCATTCGGGGTAAATACGTTCGGCAGCCAGTAGTTGGGGCAGTTGTCATTCTGCACCAGCTTACTGGGCTCACTCCTGTTGCCTGAGCGGTCGACCGCCACAATATAGTAGAAGCCTGCCATGGAAGTTAAGTTGCCATGCACAAAGCTAGTTCTGCTGCTTTCTCCCACTACCTCAAAGGTGCCTTCCTCTCCCGTAGGGGAATACCACACTTCCCAGTAGGCAATATCATCCTGGCATTCGTCCTGCCCATCCAGGGTCCAGCTCAGCCTGTTCTCGAAATTGTTCAGCGAGCAGTCTGCCTGCTGAATTATCTCTTCGCAGCTCAGCAGGTTATCCAGCACAAAAGTCAGGGGCGGGCAGGGGGCCACACTATCGAAGGGCATGGTACACACCTGCTGCGAGTTGTTCAGCAGCGGGGAAGCAATAGCCGGATTTCCATAGCTGCCACTGGTGGTAACAAAGTAGCAGTACTCCACCGTATCGATAAGCTGCCCCTCTCCGGTGACACTGCCATCGTCGAGGTAGCGGAAGCCCTGCTGCAGGGCATTCACACTGTCGATAAGCACCAGCCCCTCTGCTTCTCTTCCAGGTACTTTGTTGCGGAAAATGTAATGGTAAGGCGCCTCCTGCACCTGGTTGCTCCAGGGCACATTGGCCTGCCAGTTCAGCTCAATGCCGCCTACTACCGGCTGTGGCGTAAGCCGTACCGTAGAGGCCGTGGCAGAGCTGTCCACCGCTTCTCCTTCTGAGCGGAACATGACGTAATAGTTGTAAGCCGACTGCTGGGTATTCAGTCCTGTATCTACAAAGCTGGTATCGGTGGTGTTTTCCTGGATTAAAGTATAAGGACCGCCGCTAAACCCTTCGCCCCGGTAAAGGTCATAGGTGTATGGCGGCGAAAACTCCGCTTCATCTACTTCCAGCGGACGAACCCAGCGCACCAGCACACTGCCATCTTCCGCATCGGTGGCAAGGATGCTGGCATTGGTAATCAGGGGCACGGAAGCCGGCAAGGTCACACATACTTCTTCAGAAACAAGGCTCTCCCCGCCTTTGGGCTGGGGGAATACCGCTACGATTCTGTAGCAATAGGTGGCGCCGGGGGTAAGGCCCTGCCCCTGCCTGTTGTCGCGGAAGGGGAAGTCGGTAATGCCGCGGGTGCCTACCAGCTCGTATCCCATGCCTGCAGGCATGCCCGTCTGGCAGGTCTCCGGCTCAAAGTCATTGCTGTTTATCCTGCGCCAGACCTGCAGCTGGCTGGCTTCCCCTCCGCAGAGGTAGTCTTCCCAGTTGAAGTTTACATCCACGGTTCGGCTATCGACCACCTGCACACTGCTGATTTCCGGGGCAGGGGCCACTACAGTTACATTCCAGGTCTGCAGGTCGGTTAAAGATACGCCCCCGCCCCTGGCATCGGTGGCTTTAAACTGAATGGCATAGGGCCGCTCCTGCACATGGGCACAGCTGGTTTCCCAGCGGAAATGTACCCGGGCAGGCTGGTTCTGAAACTCTGCACTGGCGGGGGTAATGCCAGCCCCAAGGGTATATACGCCCCCGTAGGATTCAATCCTGACCATGTCTCCGTCGGGGTCTTCGGCAATGATATCTGCCTCCAGCACGGTGCCTGCCACAATACAGGTGTCGTTGGGCATTTGCAGCACCGGGGGTTCATTCTCTGTTTCCTCCACGATTATCTGCATATCCCGCGTTACATAGCCCAGGAAATAAAACTCCCCGTCTATGTTGCGCCATTCCTCAATCAGAAAGGCCGCATTGTATTCTCCTTTGGTGCCGGGGGTATCCCACACCAGGTCGCCGGTAATGGGGTCGAGGGTAAAGGTAGACTCTCCACCTTCCAGGCTCGTGCCGTTGCGGGCATCTCCTTGCGGGAAGGTCTCGTCGGGAAAGCGGTAGTTGGCTACCGGCACGTTTTCGTCCTGCTTGCAGAACACCAGGCGGTAAGAAAGACTGTCGCCATCCACATCGTAAGCCCCGGGATTGTGCAGGTAGAGCTTGCCTACCGCTCCTTTATCTACCGGCGGCACCAGCAGCTGCGGCGTATTGTTTACCCCTATAAAAGCATCGATAACTATAACGGTTTCTATATAAAAGGGCATATTTACGGAATTATCCATATTTAACACCCCCTCATTGCGATAAAGCTCTCTAAAAGAAATCTTATAGGTTTTCTGTCCGGGAAAGGTATGGGTCCGGGTGAGGGTATATTTCCAGGTATCTTCGCTGATGCGGGTACGCGGAATCCAGCCATCGCTGCCTTCGTTGGTTATTTGTTCGGAAGTACCATCGCCAAAATCAAGGATACCATTGCTCCCGAAAAGCACCGGAGAGTCTGTGTCGGCATAGCCGGTAACCGTTATTTCATAGATGGGCCGTTGGGGATCGATCCGGCGTGCTGTTATTTCTCCTGCCCGTATGTGCGTAGCATATAACTGCGCCGTGCAAAGGAAGAAGAGGGGCCCCAGCAGGCTGAGGAATTTATAAAAAGTACGTGCCATTTGCCTGATTGTTAAAAGGCTGTATGATGTATAAGTAAATAAACAGTAAAGAGTAAACTGATTCAGCACTCATCTGTTAACATAAAAATGCTGAAATTACCTCAATCTATTCTATTAACTCTTTTTAAAGATAAAAAATTATGGGCTAAACATTATTATTTATAGGTATTTCTCCTTTAAATGCCTTCCGTATTAAAATTTATTTATCGCAGGAGAAGCCCCATTGCAACAGCAATATCGAAAATCCTGCCAATGAAATAGCAAAAACCATTTAAAACGATTTCTTCTCTCCTTCCGAAGCGCTCAAGAAACGTAAATCACCTGCTAAAAAGTGCTACAATGGTATTTGCAACCGCATGGACCTCCACGACGCCCGCAATTTAGAATGTATTAAAATTAATTTAGGAAGATTGTTTGCTAGCACTTGCTAATGTAACTTTGGCAAGCTAAAAATAAGGTAAACTTAAATTACTACTACACGAATGAGTTGGATTACACAAACGTTTTCGAGCACAATAGGCAGGAAGTTGCTGGTAGCTGCATCAGGCTTGTTCCTGATCATCTTCCTGATTGGCCATGTTTCCGGAAACTTTTTGCTCTTTAAAGATGATGGCGGCAGAGCTTTTAACGAGTATACAGAATTTATGAGCACGAACCAGCTGATACAGATTGTTCGCTGGGTTACTTACGCGACTATTCTGCTTCATATTTTTGTTACCATCGCCCTTACCATCCGTAATAAAAAATCGCGCCCTGTTGGATACACCGAAACAAAGCCCGGCGCAAACAGTCCCTGGACCTCCCGCAACATGGGTATTCTGGGAACCCTTATCGCTATTTTCCTTGTTATCCACATGGGCAACTTCTGGTACAAAATGAAGATCGGCGATATTCCTTTCGTTACCTACGAATCGAGGGGCACTATTCGCGACCTTTATTCAGTAGTTATTTTCTCTTTTTCCAACCTCTGGTACACCATCCTTTACGTGGTAATGATGGTTTTCCTGGGCCTTCACCTGGCACATGGCTTCCGCAGCGCGTTCCAGACCCTTGGCTGGAAGCACCGGAAGTATACCCCTATTGTAGAAAAAGTAGGCTATGCATTTGCCGTTATTGTGCCCCTGCTTTTTGCCATTATGCCTATTTACATTTACATTATTACAAGAGCTTAGGTTAACGCTAAACAGACGCGATTATGACATTAGATTCAAAAATACCTGAAGGGCCACTCGCTGAGAAATGGACGAAACATAAGTTCAATGTAAAGCTGGTTAACCCTGCCAATAAAAGAAAATACGAAATTATTGTAGTAGGTACCGGGCTTGCAGGCGCCTCTGCAGCAGCCTCCCTGGCCGAACTTGGCTACAATGTTAAAGCATTTTGCTTCCACGACAGCCCCCGCCGCGCACACTCCATTGCGGCACAGGGTGGCATTAACGCTGCAAAAAACTACCAGAACGACGGCGACTCGGTGTACCGCCTGTTTTACGATACCGTAAAAGGGGGCGACTACCGCAGCCGCGAAGGCAATGTTTACCGCCTGGCCGAGGTAAGTGTAAATATTATTGACCAGTGCGTAGCGCAGGGGGTTCCTTTTGCCCGCGAATATGGTGGCCTGCTCGACAACCGCTCATTTGGTGGCGCACAGGTATCGCGTACCTTCTATGCCAAAGGACAAACCGGCCAGCAGCTGCTTATTGGGGCTTACCAGGCCCTGAGCCGCCAGGTAAATAATGGCAAGGTAAAGCTTTACACCCGCTCCGAAATGCTCGACCTGGTAATGATTGACGGTCATGCCAAAGGTATTATTACCCGTAACCTGATTACAGGTAAAATTGAGCGCCACGGTGCACATGCCGTAGTTCTTGCTACCGGCGGATACGGCAACGTATTCTACCTTTCTACCAATGCCATGGGCTCTAATGCAACGGCTGCCTGGCGTGCCCACAAGTCGCGGTGCCCTTTTGGCCAACCCTTGCTATACCCAAATTCACCCTACCTGTATTCCGGTATCGGGCGCTTACCAGTCAAAGCTTACGCTTATGTCGGAATCGCTGCGAAACGATGGCCGGGTTTGGGTGCCTAAAACCAGGCGACGCAGAGAAAGTACGTAAAGGCGAGCTGAACCCAACCGACATTAAGGAAGAAGACCGCGATTATTACCTGGAAAGACGATACCCATCGTTCGGTAACCTGGTACCCCGCGACGTAGCCTCCCGAAATGCCAAATATGTTTGCGACGAAGGCCGTGGGGTAGCACCAACCGGTCTTGCCGTATACCTCGACTTTGCCGATGCCATTAAGAGCGATGGTCGTGACACCATTGCGGCCCGTTATGGCAACCTTTTCGAGATGTATGAAAAAATTACCGGCGAAAACCCTTATAAAGAGCCCATGATGATTTATCCTGCGGTACACTATACTATGGGTGGCCTTTGGGTTGACTATAACCTGATGACCAACATACCCGGCCTCTATGCCATTGGCGAAGCCAACTTCTCGGACCATGGTGCAAACCGACTGGGTGCAAGTGCGCTTATGCAGGGTCTGGCTGATGGGTATTTTGTTATACCTTATACCATTGGCGATTATATTGCCGGCATGCCTTATACCAAAACCGACATTAACCATCCTGCTTTCGATGAAGCTGAAAAAGGCGTGAGCGACATGATAAGCAAACTGCTTAGCATTAACGGAAAGCGTACAGTAGATGACTTCCACCGCGAGCTGGGTAATATCATGTGGGAATACTGCGGCATGTCGCGAAATGCCGAAGGCTTAAGAAAAGCCCAGGGCCTTGTACGGGCACTGCGCGAAGAGTTCTGGAAAGATGTGAGTGTTAGGCGGAAGCAGCGAAGAACTGAACATGTCGCTGGAGAAAGCCAGCCGTGTGGCAGACTTCCTTGAGCTGGGCGAACTTATGATTGTAGATGCCCTGAACCGCGACGAAAGCTGCGGTGGCCACTTCCGGGAGGAGTACCAGACAGAAGAAGGAGAAGCGCACGAAACGACGAAGACTTTGCTTATGTAGCTGCCTGGGAGTTCAATGGCACCGGCCAGGAGGAGATACTGCACAAAGAAAACCTCGTATTCGAAAATGTTAAACTGACCCAGAGAAGCTATAAATAAACTGCTATGAATCTTACACTTAAAGTCTGGAGACAAAAAAACCCAAGCGATAAAGGCGGGTTTAAAACATATAAATTAGAAGGTGTTTCTACGACATGATCTTTCCTTGAAATGATGGATGTGCTCAACGAACAACTGGTAAGACAGGGCGAAGAGCCTGTACACTTCGATCACGACTGCCGCGAAGGTATTTGTGGCTCATGCAGCATGTATATTAACGGCCGGGCGCATGGCCCGCAGCATTTAACAGCAACCTGCCAGCTGCACATGCGCTACTTTAAAGATGGCGACACCATTACCGTTGAACCCTGGAGAGCAAAAGCCTTCCCGGTAGTAAAAGACCTGGTAGTTGACCGCAGTGCATTTGACCGCATTATTCAGGCGGGTGGCTATGTTTCTGTAAATACAGGAGGTGTGCCGGATGCAAATGAAATTCCGGTACCTAAAAGTATAGCCGACGAAGCCTTTAGTGCAGCAAATGTATTTCCTGCGGAGCCTGTGTAGCAGCCTGTAAAAATGCTTCGGCTTGCTCTTTGTAGGCGCTAAAGTTTCGCAGCTTTCCCTCCTGCCGCAGGGTAAGGTAGAACGGAAAGCCCGTGCAGAAAAAATGGTTGCCCAGATGGACCTCGAAGGTTTTGGTGCCTGCTCAAACACAGGTGCCTGCACGGCAGAATGTCCTAAAGGAATTTCCCAGGACTTTATTGCCCGTATGAACAGAGAGTTCTTTAACGCTAAATTCACTTCCGATAACGTTTAAGCTAAGCGTTAAATGGTTCTTTACAGAGGCTGTCCACCAGGGACAGCCTCTTTTTTTTATTCACGGGCTCATGTAAAGCACCTTTACATTTCCCGACACCAGCCTCCCCTCCCAACATTTCTTCCTTATTAAGAATCCCGGCGTCCCCAAACCGTTCCGTCAGAAGCACTTTTCTCAGCAGCAGGCTGGCCATTTCATGTTTTCCTTTTAGGTGCAATTAAGGCGCCGATACATAAAAACTCCAGGCCTTGCGGAAAAACCTGTATTTAAAAAAGAAGCATAAAAAAACCCGAAGAGAGCGCTAACTCAATCCGGGTTTCGAGAGTCTAAAAAATGGTCAGGTTAAAAAATAAATTGCTTAGAGTTTAAAAAATTAGGTTCCTGCTTATTTTACAAGCACCTTTCATGCCAGTAAAAGTATATAAGATTTTATTAATACGCAAGTTATTGATATTCAATTATTTAAAATACTTAAAAAATATTACATGTCTAAACGGTTCGTATAATGCCCTGCTCATTTTGACAAAACCTTTACTATTTAAAGAAAAAGAAAAACCCAGAACAGATTTTACGCCATTCTGGGTTTCGAGAGTTTAAAAAGTAGTTCAAAAAATATAACTAGGTTTCTGTTTTTAACTATAACAGGAAGCATGCCAGAAATACTGCCCCCTCCACAAAACCTTACACACATGCTAAATGAGGTTATTTTTTGTTATATCTGACATTTATAACCAGCTCCCCAAAAAGAAAAACCCTATCATTTTGACAGGGTTCTTATCATTTTGATAAAATTTTTATCCTTTAGGAATTTACCTCATCAACCTGAAGCTGTATTTCATATTCATTTAGCTTCCTGTAAAGCGTGGAAAGGCCAATATTAAGCATTTTGGCTGCTTTTGTTTTGTTCCCCTTTACCATTTGCAACACCCGCTCAATATGCTTCTTTTCGATGTACGCGAGGTCCATTTCATTTTTATTGCTATCCTCAAGCACAGATGGGCCAAATTTCACCTCGTAAGGCAAAACAGAATCGTCCAGCTCTCCCGCCTCACTTAAAATAACGGCCCGCTCAATTACGTTTCTCAACTCCCTGATATTTCCCTTCCATGGGTATTGCTTGAGGTACTTCTGAAAAGCCGGTGTCATGCCATTCAGTTTTTTTTGAGAGTTCCTGGCAAACATGAGCATGAAGTGATCGGCCAGAAGCGGAATATCCGATTGCCGCTCCCGCAGCGGTGGCAAAGTTATTTCAAACACCGAGAGGCGGTAATACAAATCAGTTCGGAAATTTTTCTCGTTTTTAAGCAGGTTACGGTTCGTGGCTGCTATTATCCGCACATCTACCCTGCTGGTTTTGGTATCGCCCACTTTAATAAAGGTACTTGATTCGAGTACCCGCAGTAGCTTTGCCTGCAAATCGGGGTTCATTTCTCCTATTTCATCCAGGAAAATGGTGCCGCCATTCGCTTCTTCGAACAAACCTTTTTTCTCATTTGTGGCGCCGGTAAAAGAACCTGCTTTATGGCCAAATAACTCCGACTCCAGCAATTCCTTATTAAAAGCGCTGCAGTTAATGGCTACAAACGCCTTGTCTTTGCGCAGGCTGGCCCCGTGAATGGCCCTGGCAAATACTTCTTTTCCCGTTCCTGTTTCGCCCAGTAAAAGCACCGTGGCATCGGTGGCTGCCACCCGCTTAGCCATAGTAGTAGCTTCTTTAATTTGCTCAGACTCCCCTACCACATGCGCAAAACTATACTGGTCGCCTACCTGCTGCTCCAGCTGTCTTATCTTCTTCTGCAGCTTTACCTTTTCATAGGCACGGTACAGGAGCGGGATTAGCTTATTATTATCCTCCCCTTTTATCATGTAGTCGTAAGCGCCTGCTTTAATAGCGGTAACGCCATCTTTAATGCTCCCATAAGCGGTAAGCATGATTACTTCCACCATGGGGCAGGCTTCCTTGAACTTTTCAAGCAGGTCCAGGCCATTCGCCTCTGCCAGGTTCACATCACAAAGAATAATATCAACCTCTTCTTTTTTTAATGTTTTAAAGGCCTGCCGTTCATTTGGGGCCTGGAGCACTTTAAAACCTTCCTTTCCTAAAACCTTTGACAGCAGAAATCGAGTGTCTTCCTCATCATCCACTATCAGTATATATCCTTCAAACATTCAGTCGATATGCTATTAAATAGATTTAACAGATAAAGCAAAAACTGCTTTGGCAGATTGCCGTTTGCTTTTTTACACCAAATACCAAAATCCTAAAAAAGATTCTGAATTCCTAAAAACAACCGGCTTATGTCATTATTAATCTTCTGGAGTTACAAAATTTTTCTCTGTTCTGTTCCCTGAAAAATAAAATCCCGCTTATATAGACGAAGGTTAAGGCCCCGGGTTGGAAAGCAAGTCTGCACTTTGCTTTAATGGGCCATAATGGTTAATTTTGTTTATACGCTGAATTTAAAAATTGCTGCTATATGAAATTTCAGAACCTTACTGCCATAAACTCTTCTACATTTTTAGAGAAGAATGAAATAGCTGATTTTTTGCACGAACACCTGGATCAATATGGTGATACGAAAGAAGATATTTTAAAATGCCTGGATTATGCACTGAGCAACTACCCACACCAGGGCGGCTTTGTATTGCTTGCCAGAGACGAAGAAGGAATTGTTGGAGCCGTGGTAATGAACCAGACGGGCATGGAAGGCTTTATTCCGGAAAACATATTGGTTTATATTGCCGTACATAGCAGGTACAGGGGAAAAGGCCTTGGAAAGCAGCTGATGGAAAAAGCCATCAGCCTGGCAAAAGGAAATATAGCCCTGCATGTTGAGCCCGACAACCCTGCAAAAAAACTATACGAAAAACTAGGTTTCACCAATAAATACCTGGAAATGAGACTGATAAAGTAGCATTTTTCACTGCAAATCCTTTTTTTTGCAGCTATACTTTCCGGCCTCATAACCGCCACAACTATGGCCTATTTAACCTTATATAAAGATAAATTAGAGACTAACTTCAATTACCTGAAGAACCTTTTTAAGTCTAATGGGATGTCCTGGGGGGTAGTTTCCAAGCTTCTTTGCGGAAATAAAAAATACCTTGAACTTCTTATTGAACTGGGTGTAGAAGAAATTCATGACTCCCGGATCAGTAACCTAAAAACCATCAAGGAAATTGACCCTCATGTACAGACCGTTTATATAAAGCCACCGGCCCAGGGAAGCATTCCCGATATTGTAAGCTGCGCCGATGTTAGCATGAATACGGAGTACATTACCATGAAGCTTCTTTCTGAAGAAGCCGGAAGGCAGGGCAAAATACATAAGGTTATTATTATGATTGAAACCGGCGACCTGCGCGAAGGCGTAATGGGCGACCGGCTGATTCATTTTTACGAGCAGGTATTCGAACTGCCAAACCTCGAAATTATAGGGCTGGGCACTAACCTCAACTGCCTGCATGGCGTAATGCCCTCGCAGGATAAGCTTATTCAGCTAAGCCTCTACAAACAAATAATAGAGCTAAAGTTTAATGTAAAAATCCCCTGGGTAAGTGGCGGTACTTCGGTTACCATTCCGCTTATTCAAAACAAGCAACTCCCTGCCGGCATTAATCATTTCAGGGTAGGCGAAACGCTTTTTTTCGGCGCCAACCTTTTTGCGGAAAACACCATTGAAGGCATGCACGACGATGTGTTTGTGATTTATGCCGAAATTATAGAAATGACTAAAAAGCCCATGGTTCCGCATGGTACCATTGCGGCCAACCCGCAGGGAGAGATAACAGAAATTGACGAAAGCCTGTATGGCAAGACTTCTTACCGGGCTATTATTGACATTGGCCTGCTCGATATCGACCCAAAATACCTGGTTACAGATAGCCACGACTTTGAAGTTGTAGGGGCAAGCTCCGACATGCTGGTGCTGAACCTGGGTGAAAACAAGAAGGGATACAAAGTTGGCGACGTAGTTTCTTTTAAGCTTAAGTATATGGGAGCACTTGCCCTCCTTAACAGCGATTACATAGAAAAGCGGATTGCTTAAACATTCACCGGCTTTCTTTAATTATACAGGTACAGGTATAAAAACTTTACCACATGAAATTACTGAAATCCTTCTTTTTACTCCTTTGCATTTACTATGGTTTAAGCACAAATGTACAGGCGCAACGATCTTTCCCCCAACCCTATTCCCGTTCCACAGCCGAACTGGCCGATCGTTTCCCTCACATTGTTAAAGTTAATTTCCTGAGCCCTTTTGTGCTTACTGCAAATGTCTCTTACGAGCATTTCATCAATGCCAAGGTAAGCATTCAAATTGGCGCCTACTATAATGGCATTACCCTAAAGGAGCGTGATTTTTATTGGTTTAGCCTGCCCAAAGCCCGCTATCGCAGTTTTGCCATTACGCCGGAGGTTCGGTATTATACAGGAAGTGCAGCGAGAACGAAGCTGGCAGGATTTTACCTGGCCCCCTTTTTACGCTATCAGAATACTGGCATCCGGATTACGCCGGACCAACAAGACCCGGAAGACCAGACTCCCCCTTTGCAGGAGACCTACGAAGGCAGCTTACATACCGTACGCCTGGGTGCGGTGGCTGGGTATAAGCTGATTATCGGGGAACACCTGAGCCTGGAAATTTTTGCCGGACCTAACATCAGGGCCACCCACTGGCTAAATGCCAATGTGGAAACCTACGAGGCAGAAAGGTTTTTGCCTTTTGGCTTCCTGCTACGCAGCGGCATGACCATAGGATACGCTTTTTAGGTTCATGGTTCGTGGTTCGTGGTTCGTGGTTCGTGGTTAGAAGGAAACTTTGCTTTGACTGCAGAATGGCTCTCAACTACTTTTTTTTAAAATATTTTATACAGTAAAAAAGCCGGCTCCCTTCCTTGGGTAACCGGCTTTTCTTATGGCTTGCGTTAGAAAACAGAAAACACTACCGTTCTTCCGCACTTACTTCTTCTTCTAAATCTTCCTCCGGCTCGTCCAGCTGTGCTTCTATATCTTCGGCTTCCAGCTCTGCCGGGCTTTTAGGAATCGGACGTACAACACCACGCGCTTCAGCTTCTACTTCGCTTAGCGGGCGTAGGTTCTCAGGGATTACCTGTTCCTTATCTTCGTCAGGTATATATGGGAAAATTTCAACAATCGGGCTCATTGAAATATCCGGAACTTCAAAAGGTACCAGCATGGTACTCAGGCTTTCATGAATTCGCTCATACGCCTCTTTTACATTCGCAGCAGTCACCAGCATCATATTGGTAATTTTCTTTTCTTTACCACTATTCTCATCTGCAACCACATAAGTTACCTTACACTTATACCATACATCATTGTCGTCGTAATGAAAAATATCCACAAAACGGCTTTTGGTAATCGCAGTAACCTCAAATTCACCCCTGATTATGGAGCCCAGCTCCTGGTAAATACGGGCCTCAGCCTCTGTATAAGAAACAGCATCGACCAGATACGTCTCCGACACATTCTTCATTTTACCGTTCTCTTCTTCTTTCTGGTATTTAATTTTACACTGAAACCAAATCTTCATAATCGCTTATTTTTGATGACCAAACAGTGCGAAATATAAAAGATATCCCTTGGAATAAATAATTAAAAACGCTGAAAATTGGCTCGGCCACGAAAATTTAATTTCCTTTGCCTTAAGAAGACGTTAGAGGTTAGAAGCTGGAGACGGAACACTCCCGGCTTTAATCTCTAACCTCCAATTTCTAACCTCTGAGAAATGAAGCAAAAAAATAAAATTGTAATAAGTTGCGCCCCCTCCATTGCACCCTTCCTGGCTGAAGAGGTAAAAAGCCTGAATTACCCGGTGTTGCAGCAAAATGCTACCGATGTGGTTACCGAAGGAAATATGGAAGACTGCATGCGCCTGAACCTGTACTTACGTACCGCCCACCGGGTACTTTATATTATTGCCGAAACCTATGCCCGCACTGCCGACCATCTTTACCAAAAAGCAAGGAAAATTCCGTGGGAAGACTACCTTTCTGTAGACGGTCGTTTTAGCATCGACTCCTTTGTTCGAAACGAAAGCATCCTCGACTATCGTTTTGCCAGCCTCAAGCTTAAAGATGCCATTGCAGACCGTTTCCAGGCTAAATTTGACCGCCGCCCCGACAGTGGCAAGGAAAAAGACCAGGCCGTTTTATTTATGCACTGGGTAGATGAAAAAGTTTCGCTCGCCCTGGATACCAGCGGCGAAACCATTGCCAAACATAACTACCGACTCCTGCCCTGGAAAGCACCCCTTCTGGAATCTATTGCCGCAGCAACTATTTATGCCAGCCGCTGGGACAGGCAAAGTCCTTTTGTAAATCCAATGTGCGGCAGTGGCACGCTGGCCATCGAAGCCGCCCAAATAGCCCTTAACCACCCTCCCGGATTACTCCGCGATAACTACGGCTTTATGCACCTGAATGGGTACAAAGCCGACGCCTGGAAGGAAATGGTAGAAGAAGCCCGGCAGGATCGCTGGACGGCACTCCCTTTTCCTATAATTGCCACCGACAACAACCCCAATGCCATTGCCGCAGCCCGCGAAAATGCAAAAGTGGCCGGGGTAAGTGAGTTCATCAGCTTTGATGTTTGTGACTTCAGAGAAACCCTGGTGCCCGAAGAAGAAGGCGTGGTAATTTTTAACCCGGAGTGGGGCCTGCGCCTTGGGGAGCAGGAAGCGCTTGCGCCCGTATACAAACAAATCGGCGACTTTTTCAAATCGCACTGCAGTGGCTACTGGGGCTATATATTTACTGGCAACCTTGGACTGGCCAAACAGGTTGGCTTACGGACCACCCGTCGCATCGAATTTATGAACAGTAAAATCGACAGCCGCCTGCTGGAATATGAGCTGTATAAAGGAAGTAAAAAAAGTTGATGCCATAATTATTTCAACCCTCTCCATATAGCCAAACCGTTATTCCTGCCATTTTCTAAAAAGCAACTAAACTTTTGTTTAAAGATGAACGTTTAAAACATACCGGACACCTAAAAGTTGAGCCGCAAAGCCATACCCCTTCTTCTGTCTTTATCTAAAGATATAAGCAGGAACCATGAATTTGTACTCGTACGAATCATACCAGCCATTAATATGGCACGATAAGCATTGTTTGTTTTTCGTGCCAGAATGGCAAAAGTGTAGCCGGAAATTATTGTTAACCTTTTAGACCTGGAATACCCATGCTCAAAGCCTTGTTCTACTCTTTTCCAGTGCAGCTGCTGATTCATCACTTTAAAAAAAATCAGGTACTCTTACTCGTATGGGCTTTTCTTTTTGCTGTTGTTACCCAGAACTTCGGAAAGGTACTCGGGATTCCCTATCTCTTCCTCGACCCGGAATACATGTACCGCGTAAGCTTCCAGAGCTTTTTTGTGGTAGGATTGGTACTCGGCACTTTTACCATGGCTTTCCATATTACCTGCTATATTCTCGACGGGGCCAAGTTCCCTTTTTTAGGAACGCAGGTCAGGCCCTTTACCAAGTTCTGTATTAACAACAGCCTTATTCCGCTGGCATTTTTAATAACCTATATTATTTGTATCATCCAGTTTCAGCTCGAGTCGGAATACAACAGCCTTTCCCGCATAAGCATTTATATTGGTGGCCTGCTTTCCGGCTTCTTACTCATGCTCAACCTGATGTTCCTTTATTTTCGTTTTACCAACCACGATATATTCCGCTATTTTGCCAGTAATGTAGACCGGAAACTGAAAAAGATAAAAATTGCCCGTGCCAGCCTGGTTCGCAGACTGGCGGCAAGCAAGAAAAAACCCACCAAAATAAGCTATTTTCTCGATTTACGCTTTCGCCCACAGCCCGTAACTATCGACCAGCGGGTGTACGACAAAGAAGCTATTTTAAAAGTATTTGACCAGAACCACCTGAATAGTGTTACCATGGAGCTGATTGTGCTGGCGCTTATTCTTACTTTAGGGGTTTTTCGCGAACATGCTATATTTCAAATACCAGCCGCCGCCAGCAGCTTCCTGCTCTTTACCATTGTGCTCATGTTTATTGGCGCCCTTAGTTTCTGGCTGCGCGGCTGGACGGTTACGGTGGTCATAGTGGCCCTCCTTACTTTAAATTATACCTCCCGTTATTCAATTTTCCAGAACACCTACCAGGCTTATGGCCTAAATTATGAGGAACCTCCCGTAGAATATTCGCTGGCCAGCCTGCAGGATTTTAACGACAGCACCTACCAGGCACAGGACAAGGAAAACACCCTAAAGATTCTTCATAACTGGCGGGCAAAATTTCCGCTGGCCGAAAAGCCCAAAATGGTATTTATCTGCACCAGTGGCGGCGGGCAACGGGCCGCCCTCTGGACCATGCGCAGCCTGCAAACAGCCGACAGCTTAACAGGCGGTAACCTGATGCGAAACAGCATGCTCATTACCGGTGCCTCGGGAGGAATGGTGGGCGCTGCTTATTACCGGGAGTTAGTACTCCGTAAGCAACAGGGAGAGGAAATAAACCCCTATGCTCCAGAGTACCTCGACCGTATCAGCCGCGACAACCTGAACCCGATCATTTTTAGTCTGCTGGTAAATGATTTATTTATTAAATACCAGAAATTTAACTATAAGGGGCATTCTTATTTAAAAGACAGGGGCTATGCCTTTGAGCAGCAGCTAAACCTGAATACCGAAGGTTTTATGGACAAACCGCTCTCGTATTACCGCCTGCCAGAACAAAAAAGCCTCATTCCAATGATGCTGGTATCACCCAGCATTACCAACGATGGCCGCAAGCTATTTATCTCTCCCCAAAATGTTTCTTATATGAATACGGCCGAAGGGGCAAGCCGCGAAACTGTTGATGATAAAGCAAAGGGGATTGACTTTTTACGTTTGTTTAAAAACCACAACGCAGAAAATCTCCGGTTTTTAAGTGCCTTGCGCATGGCCGCCACCTTCCCTTATATTACACCCAATATCAGCCTGCCCAGCAGCCCCCCAATGGAAACCATGGATTCAGGTATCGCCGACAACTTCGGCATAGAAGATGCCACCCGCTTCCTCTATGTTTTCCGCGACTGGATAGCTGAAAATACCAGCGGAGTGGTACTTGTTTGTATCCGCGATTCAGAGAAAGAGTTGCCTATTGAGAAAAACCTCTCCCCTACGCTTTTCCAGAAGCTCTTTACGCCTATCCAGAACATATACAAAAACTGGACGTACATTCAGGATATTAAAAACGACAACCTGATAGAATTTACCAAAACCTGGTTCGCCGGAGACCTGCACCGCATTGATTTGCAGTACGTACCACGCACAATTTTTAAAGATGAAGAGCCTGCTCAAAACGAAGCCCAGGAACAAAAAAAGCTTGAAAAAGAGGAGCAGGAAAGAGCTTCCCTGAACTGGCACCTGACTACCCGCGAAAAGAAAAACATACGGGACAATATTTACCTGAACATTAACCAGCAGGAACTTCAGCACCTCCGGGAGCTCCTTGGCCATGGCCAAAAAATTCCGCAGCTCTTAAGTAAAAAGGAAGAGCCCAGCGAGGTTGTAAGCAGGGGGCAGGCAGGAGGAGGACAGTAATACATAAAGCTTCTTTTACTTTTGAACAGCCGGATATTTTTCGTCGGAAGCAGCGTTGAACGCTTATTTACTTAGGCTATTTAAGGAGTGATTTTCGCCAGGTAGCGGTTAAGTAAGGTAATGGTTTCGGAGCTTCCGGGACCGGGAGCGTTTTCATTCACCAGATTGCCTGCTTTATTATAAACAAGATAGCGGGGAATGCTTTGCAGGGCCAGCGCATCCAGCATTCTGGAGCGAAAACGATTATCGACCCTGTAGCTGTATTGCTGCAGCCTATGTTTTTCTGCTCCCTTTTTCCATTGTCCTGCATCCTCATCAATAGAAAGATAGATAAAGGTCACCTTCTCATTTTTATAAGCTTCGTGCAATTCAGCAGAGGCAGGCAGGGCCCTGATGCAGGGCGTACACCAGCTGGCCCAGAAATCGACATAAATGACCTTCCCTTTGTGTTGCGCTAACACGGAAGAAAAGGTTAGCCGCTCCCCTGCCAGGTTTTCCAGCTGCAGCTCATTACTGGCTTCTTCTCCCAAACCATACTTTTTGCTTATAAAGTTATGGAAGGAAGTATCAGGCACATCCTGCTTAAACTTTTGCCAGTAGGTTTCAATATCGTCGACAGAAGCCTGTGCAATTACCTCGTCGATGCCCCGGAAGAGCAGTAGTTTCTTCGCCTGCTTGCCTATGTCTTGATTTTGCCGGATGCTGTCGTACACCTGCCGGTAATCGGGTAAGTTGGAGTTTGAAGTACGAATCATATCCACTCCCGCACTAAAATATCCATTAAAAACATACCTGAGGAGCTCCTGGTAGTGAATGGAATAAGACAGACTATCGTAGCGGGGCTGCAGCAGCTCGCCAAAGGTTAGGGCGGGCACATCTAATCCTTCTAACTGCAGCGGGGTATTTAGACTCAAAGGCTCCTGCTCTTTCCTCCGCCTTTTCAGGGGCAACTTCGCCATTTCAAAAGCGCTTTTCCCCTTGTAGAAGGCATAGGCCGCCGGGGAAAGCACGCCCTCTTCTTTTAATGAATCAAGCCAAAGCTGCTCCCGCCTGTGTTCCGAAATAGCTGCTGCTTTCCCTAGGCGATAAGCTGCATTGGTTTTTTGTTCCATGCTCCCTAAATCCATAAACAGGCTGTCTCGTAAGCCAAAGATGGGGCTCATCCGAACCTGGCCGGGAAAATTGCCTGCCATAATCTGTTCGCGTTTCAGCAAATCATAATTCAATTCTTCTGGCTGCACCGCTCTGTTGAGCACACTGGCATAAGGCTTCTTATCGTCGTAAGTAAAAAGCACCGTATCGCCCTTCTGAAAAAGAAAGCTGAGTACATCCAATCCTTTATAAACATGCTGCACTTCAATAACAGCTCTTTCCGTTGGCAGGATGAGTGTATCGCGGGCGGGTGCCAGCTTTGGTGTAAAATACCGGAGAACAGCATGCTCATCTACATAGCGAACTTCAAACTTTGGAGCTAACACTGAATAAGAACCATTCGGCCAGTCGTAGCGGCTATTGCCGGGATTTTTATCGAATATAAGGGTTACCTGGGCAGGAACGGGCGCAGAGGCTACTTCCTCCTCACCAGGCGCCGATTCATTCACTTCTGATTTGCAGTCAGTCAGCAGAAAAAGAAATAAAACCGACAAGGCATGGATGGTTTTCATTTGGCTGGAGGATTGAGATAAAAGAATGGAAGACCTGTTTCAGTAGAATGAAAAGATACAATTACATTAGTTTATCAATATAATCATTCCATTTCAAAATCCAAACAATAGGTAAAACCCCTGCCTGCCCGGCTTTAAGTAGGCTGTGTCTGATGAATCAAAAATAGCAGTTTCAGGGTATACTTTTATATGAGACGTTATGAAATAACAGATGAACAGTGGGAGCAGATATCAGACTTATTCCCCAAGAAGCGAGGAAGTAGAGGAGGTCAATGGAAAGACCATCGAAGGGTTATGAATGGGATGTTCTGGATTTTAAATTCAGGGGCTCCCTGGCGGGACCTTCCAGAGCGATATGGGAGCTGGAAAACAGTATATGACCGCTTTAGTCGCTACAAGAAAAACGGGATGTTTGACAGGATAGTAGAAAGGCTTCATCTTCAGTTGGATAAGGATGGCTATATTGACTGGCAGCTTTGGGCAGTGGACTCAACTGTAATCCGGGCTCATAAATCTGCTGCCGGGGCAGGTAAAAAAGGGGAACAGACGAAGAGCAGGAAGAACCTGCAGACCATGCCTTAGGACGTAGTAGAGGTGGATTTTCAACAAAAATCCACCTGGCCACCGATAGAAATCATAATCCATTGGCAGTGGCTTTAAGCTCAGGAGCAGCCCATGATTCTGCTTACTTTGAGGAGGTTGTAAAGAAAGTCTCTTTTAGGCAAGCCAAAGGAAGGCCACGCACTAAGCCTGATGAAATTACAGCTGATAAGGGTTATGACGCCGGAAAGATTCGAAAAGAATTACGCCGTCGTGGCATTCGAGCAATGATACCGGAAAAGGCATTAAGACCTGGAACAAAGCGCAGGAAAAAAGGACCTCACCCACGCTTTGATAAGCAGGTATACAAAGAAAGGGGTAAAATTGAACAGGCTATTGGGTGGTTGAAAGAATATCGCCGGCTAGCTACAAGATATGATAAAACTGCCTCCAGCTTTATGGCTATTATACAGCTCGCTATTATGAAATTCTTCTTTAAAAAGTATTCACCAGACACAGCCTAGTTAAAAGCAAAATTGAGGCAATCCTTTTAGGCAGTTGAGCGGACTTTTTCCCTATTTTTCTCCAGAAACCGGCGGGTAAATTCGTAGCCGCTGGAAAAATTCTCCTCTAATACCGAGTCATCAAATAATCCTCTCTTTCCCAGTTCCTCTGGTGCAATAAACCAGTCGCACTGCTGGCTGGTTTTCTTTACACTGCTGTTCAGTCCAATGCGAATGGTATGGAGTATTATACTTTTCAGCCCGCCCAGGTCTTCTTTTTCCGGTACTGTATTTACATATATGCCAATTAACCTCCGGCACTTCCCCTCCAAAGGCTCCACCGGCAGGTTGCTCACCAGCCCGCCATCTGCATACTGCCTTCCTTCAATGGTTACCGGCTCAAAGAGAACGGGCAGCGCACAGGCAGCACCCAGCCGTGGCAAAATTTCTCCCTCATCGAATATTTTTTGTTTGCCATTATTCATGCAGGTGCTGCTGATAAGTACAGGTACAGGCAGGTTTTCCAACCGCTCATATTTCATATAAGGACGGACAAGTGTCATAATTTTGCTGCTCTTCAAAAAGCCTCTAAGCGGAATATGAGGCTCCATAACCTCATTAAAAGATTCCTTCTGCCATATATTAAATATTTCCTCCGGGCTGTATCCGCTGGCATAAAGCACGGCCACTATAGCACCCGAGCTTGTGCCACATATAATATCCGGGCGAATTCCCTGCTCCACCAGTGCTTTTAGCGCTCCCACATGTCCGAGGCTGCGATGGGCTCCGCCCGATAGTACAATCCCGGTTTCATAAGTAAAATTCCTGTTTCTTTTAGAGTCGTTCATGTGTAGCTTAACTACCCTCTTCTTATTAGTGTTTGCTTATTTTTTTTCTACCATACACATACTTTTTCCTGAGCGGCTCCAGGCTTTGGAACCTCTTTTTACTGGTAGCGCGTGTACAATCAGGTGCCCTTAGCCGCCTAACTGCTTATCGAGAAACCGCCGGGCAAACTGGTAGCCTGTTTCGTAAAAGTGCTTCATGGCAGTGCGGTCGATAAGCTCAGAATCGTTTAAACCTTCCGGGGCAATAAACCAGTCGCAAAACTGGCGGGCTTTCTGTACCGTACTGTTCAGGCCAATCCAGATGGTACGGTAAATCATGTGGGCCAGCCCCTCTACACGCTCCACTTCCCGCATGGGATTGGCGTAAATGCCAATAATTCGCTCACAAAGTTCTTCGAGCGGCTGAGCAGGCAGGTTACTCATTAAACCTCCATCACAGTACTGCTTCCCTTCTATCCACACCGGCTCAAAAAACACCTGCACCGCACAGGTCGCTTCCAGGATTTTCAGCAGGTTTCCTTCTTTAAATACCTTTTGGGTACCATCGTTCATGCAGGTGCAGGTAATATAGGTGGGAATGGGCAGGTCTTCCAGCCGCTCGTGCCGGAGGTAGGGTCCAAGCATTTCCCCTATTTTAGAAGGGCGAAGAAAACCGGTTTCGGGCAGTCGCAGCTCGAGGGTTTGCATAAGCGGTTCCCTTTCCCAGATTTCGTATATATCCTCAGGCGTATAGCCGGTGGAGTACAGCACGCTTATAACGGCCCCTGTACTTGTTCCACAGAGAATATCCGGCCTGATTCCCCGCTCAAACAAAGCCTTAAAGGCTCCTGCCTGCCCCAGGCTCCGGTAAGCCCCTCCTGAAAGAGCAAAACCAGTCTTATACTTCTTTTTCTCCTGATTGTCCGGGTTTGTAGCTTGTTTCATATGCAATTTAAAACAAGGCGATTGCTGCAGTGTTTTCTCTTTGGCTAACGCTTGTTAGTAAATCAGGTGTAAAATCATTAAATTTGCAATCGATTGAGCCTGGCCAAAAGAACCAGAAGCTATAAAAGAAGAGTTAAGAAGTATGGGAAATGAGGTGAGTTGATACAAAGGAATCTGTCTGTGAAGATGATTTTTCTATGAGCTGAAGCCATTTTTAATTCCCCAAACAAATACAACCAGCAACTAATAAATAAACAGATATGTCGCAAGCGAAGGTAGCTCCTTATAAACCTAAGAATCATATCCGCATCGTAACGGCAGCCTCTCTTTTCGATGGGCACGATGCTGCTATCAATATTATGCGCCGTATTATCCAGTCTACGGGCGTGGAAGTAATTCACCTGGGCCATAACCGTTCCGTGCAGGAAATTGTGGATACCGCCATACAGGAAGATGCGCAGTCAATTGCCATTACCTCTTACCAGGGCGGGCACGTGGAATTTTTTAAATACATGCACGACCTGCTGAAAGAAAAAGGCGCAGGACACATAAAGATTTTTGGCGGTGGCGGTGGCACCATTCTTCCGGAAGAAATTGAAGAGCTGCACCAGTACGGCATCGACCGTATTTATTCGCCCGACGATGGCCGCTCCCTTGGCCTGCAGGGCATGATTAACGACCTCGTTGAGCAAAGCGACTACCCGGTTGGCAACAACCTGAACGGCGAGGTGAAAGAACTTGAAAAGAAAGATCCGAAAGTGATTGCCCGCATTATTTCTGCAGCAGAGAACTTCCCGGATGAATCGAAAAAGGTGCTCGACCAGGTGCATACCCTCGTAAAAACTAAAAACACACCCATTCTGGGGATTACCGGAACCGGTGGTGCGGGTAAATCGTCGCTGGTTGATGAACTGGTTCGCCGCTTTCTCATTGACTTTGACGATAAGCGGATTGCCATTATTTCAGTAGACCCTTCGAAGCGGAAAACCGGTGGCGCCTTGCTTGGCGACCGCATCCGGATGAACTCCATTAACAACGATCGCGTGTTTATGCGCTCGCTGGCGACCCGCCAGAGCAACCTGGCCCTGAGCAAATATGTGCAGGAAGCAGTAAATGTGGTGAAGGCGGCCGGCTTTGACCTTATTATCCTCGAAACCTCCGGCATTGGACAGTCCGACACCGAAATTATCGAGCATTCCGATATGTCGCTCTATGTAATGACGCCGGAATATGGCGCTGCCACCCAGCTGGAGAAAATCGACATGCTGGATTTTGCCGACGTAATTGCCCTCAATAAATTCGATAAGCGCGGTGCACTCGATGCCCTGCGCGATGTAAAGAAGCAGTATAAGCGCAACCACGGCCTCTGGGAAGCAAAAGAGGAGGAGCTGCCGGTTTATGGCACCATTGCCTCGCAGTTTAACGACCCGGGCATGAACCAGCTGTACAAAGCCATTATCGATAAGCTGGCCGAAAGAACCGGTGCCGACCTGAAATCGACTTTCCAGATTACCAATGAAATGTCGGAGAAGGTCTTTATTATCCCGCCAAAGCGCACCCGCTACCTGAGCGAAATTGCCGAGAACAATCGCGGCTATGATAAAACCGCAGCCGAACAGGCCGAAGTAGCCCAGAAGCTTTACTCGCTGCGCAAGTCTATCGAAACGCTGGAGAACTCTTGCCATAGACGACAAAGACCGCCTGATTAAGAAGCTGGAAGAAGCCTATGAACAAGTAAAACTCGACCTCGACCCACACAACTGGAAAGCTACTCGAAGAGTGGCCCGACAAGGTAAAGAAATACCGCGATATGCTCTTTACTTATAAGGTGCGCGACAAGGAAATCAAGCATAGAAACACACAGCGAAACGCTTTCGCATACGCAGGTACCAAAAGTAGCCCTGCCGCGCTACGAAGCCTGGGGCGATCTGCTGAAGTGGAACCTGCAGGAAAATGTACCGGGAGAATTCCCGTACACAGCGGGCGTATTCCCTTTCAAGCGGACCGGCGAAGACCCTACCCGTATGTTTGCCGGCGAAGGCGGCCCGGAACGCACCAACCGCCGCTTCCACTATGTAAGTAAAGATACGCCGGCCAAGCGCCTTTCTACGGCTTTCGATTCGGTAACCTTGTATGGCAATGACCCCGACTATCGCCCGGATATTTATGGCAAAATCGGTAACTCGGGCGTAAGCATCTGCTGCCTCGATGATGCCAAAAAGCTGTACTGCGGCTTTAACCTGGCCGACTCCGACCACTTCAGTTTCCATGACCATCAACGGCCCGGCAGCTATCCTGACCGGCTTCTTTATGAATGCCGCCATCGACCAGCAGTGCGAGCTGTACATCAAGGAAAATGGACTGGAAGAAGAGGTAAAGCAGAAAATAGATAAGATCTTTAAAGACAAGGGTGCTGAGCGTCCGCACTACCAGGGAACCGGGGGCACCGTGACCTGCCGGAAGGAAACGACGGCCTGGGCCTGATGCTGCTTGGGCGTAACCGGCGACCAGGTTCTTCCGGCCGATGTGTACGAAGAAATTAAAACACGTACGCTTGGCAGCTGTACGCGGTACCGTGCAGGCCGATATTCTGAAAGAAGACCAGGCGCAGAATACCTGTATCTTCTCCACAGAATTTTCGCTTCGCCTGATGGGTGATGTGCAGCAGTATTTCATCGACAAAAATGTTCGTAACTTCTACTCTGTGTCCATCTCGGGCTACCACATTGCCGAAGCTGGCGCCAACCCGATTACGCAGCTGGCCTTTACACTCGCCAACGGCTTTACTTTTGTGGAGTACTACCTGAGCCGCGGCATGGACATCAATAAGTTTGCACCGAACCTGAGCTTCTTCTTCTCCAATGGTGTGGATGCAGAATATGCCGTGATTGGCCGTGTGGCACGCCGCATCTGGGCCAAAGCCATGAAACACCTGTACGGCGCCAATGAGCGCAGCCAGATGCTGAAGTACCACATCCAGACCAGCGGACGCTCGCTGCACGCACAGGAAATCGACTTCAACGATATCCGCACCACGCTGCAGGCGCTCTATGCCATTTACGATAACTGTAACTCGCTGCACACCAATGCCTATGACGAGGCCATTACCACGCCTACCGAAGAAAGTGTGCGCCGTGCCATGGCCATTCAGCTGATCATTAACCGCGAGCTGGGCTTGGCCAAGAACGAAAATCCGCTGCAGGGCGCCTTCATCATCGAAGAGCTGACCGACCTGGTGGAGGAAGCCGTACTGACCGAGTTCGACCGCATTACCGAGCGTGGTGGCGTACTGGGTGCCATGGAAACCATGTACCAGCGCGGCAAAATTCAGGAAGAAAGCCTTTATTACGAAACGCTGAAGCATACCGGCGAATATCCGATCATTGGCGTAAATACCTTCCTGAGCTCCAAAGGCTCGCCAACGATTATCCCGAAAGAAGTAATCCGCGCCACTGAGGAAGAAAAGGAATACCAGATAGAAATGCTGGACCGCCTGCAGGAAAGAAACAGCGAGCAGGCAGAAAGGCTCCTGAAAGAGCTGCAGCACACTGCCATCCAAAACGGCAATATGTTTGAAACCCTGATGGAAGCCAGCAAATACTGCTCCCTCGGCCAGATTACCAATGCCCTGTTTGATGTAGGCGGACAGTATAGGAGAAATATGTAGCCTTTAGAAGCTAAAAGCTGGAGGTTAGAAAATAGAAAAGCAGGCTCGATGGGATTCGGGCCTGCTTTTTTTGTTTTTAATATATTAGCATGATACCCTTAACCTCTCTCCAGAATGTTTTTAATAGTCAATGAAAATCTTAGTGGCATTAAATAGAACAACTGGAAATCCATAGAAAATGTCAAAGGATTCTATACTAAATCCTTCAAACCACCTTCAACAGTAGACTTCTTCTACCTACATATCTGGCGTGGCGTTTTTAAAACGTGCCCTCCTATGCTTTAGAATCCCGCAATTTGGTGTTACTCCTTAGGTTTGCACAGGGGCCATGAATTTTATCCGTGGTTAATCAAGGTTTAAGCCCTCCGGGCTTGAGAGTGCTTTGCAGATAGCCCCCGGAAATATCTTTACTACACGGGTTGCTAGCTGTAGCTCTTACACTAAACTGTGTATCTGAGGCTCCTGCTAGCGCTGGGCTCCTTAACCCCCTGGTATGGCAAACGAGTTACCCTTCTATGTCTACCTACACCCAAATTCTTTATCAAATTGGGTTCTCCTCTAAATACAGAAAAACACCCTGATTGAAGCCGGTCAGGAGGCTTTATACCGCTACATTGAGGGTATATTGGAAAAGAAACATTGCCATTTGTAGCAAATTAACGGCATGGAAAATCACCTCCACATCCTTACGCACCTACACCCTTCTACTGCTCTCGCTTCACTGGTAAAAGATATAAAAGTGGCCTCCTCAAAATCCATAAAAGAAACAGGCATATTCCCCGACTTCATTGGCGGGCAAGATGGTTGTGGTGCTTTTACCTATTCCCCAAAAGAAAAACAGCGATTAATAAACTACATTAAAAATAAAAAGGAGCATCACCGGCAGAAAAACTTTCGGGAGGAATATATCAGTCTTTTATATATCAGTCTTTTAAAAGAACAGGGAGTTGCCTTCGAAGAAAAATTTCTCTTCGGTTAGCTTTTTCTTACCGCCCAACTTTAATCTAAGGTTAGGGGTTAATAAAAACCCTGCAAGGGTTTAACAGGAGCAACCATGGGTAAAGCCCATGGCAGGTTAGCTAATGCCGACCGGAAACCTGCTTGCACTCCTTTGTCAAATGATAGCATCTGCATCATCAGTCATCAACAGCAGCAGCTTTTTTTTCACCTACAGCATCCAGCGTTACCAGTGAAATTACCGACTGCTTTATGAAGGTCTAAATTGTACTTTTACCCTGCTTTGCACTCAGCATGGAGGACTTGTCACTAAACATCAACAACAGCTTATTCTATTGCTTGGCCATTACTTATATAGGAAGAGAAAAGCCGCTGTCTTTTTAAATTTTTGGATGCAGCATGAACAAGCTCTTTTTAATTAGAGCCAATACATATAATATAAAAGACTCAACCGCTACACCCAAGCCAATACAGCCATGAATTACATTCCTTTACTCTTTTTCTGTGGGTGCATTTTAGTTTTGGCTACTTACCTGCCGGGGAAAGACAGAAATCTTCTTTAACAATTAGGTTTTACAATGGCTTATAAGGAGATTGTTGTGAAATAGCCTATGGAAGAAGAAAAACTGAAAGATATTGTCAGAAACCGAAAGGGTGCCAGGGAAATACTGGAAGATGCCATCGAGATGTCGAATGCCGAATATAACCGACCCACTACGGGGCTTTTGTTGTCGGCGGCAGCGGCTGGGATGGAGCTTTCCATTAGCCTACTGGTAATTGCGTATGTTTCCGGAACATTCTCCCATATGCTCCCCCCCGAGGCACTAAACGTATTAAAAGGTTTAGGCTATACGGTTGGTTTTATTATTGTAATCTTGGGTCGGTCGGAGCTTTTTACCGAACACACTACCCTGGCCGTGCTTCCGGTGCTTGCGGGAGAACAAAAGGCTGCTTCCTTATTCAGGCTGTGGGGCATTATTTTTTCGGGAAACCTCCTGGGTGGATACTTTTTAGGATACCTTATTACGCTGCTTGGCCCACACCTGCTTTCGGCAAAAGGAGAGGTTTTTGAAGAAATTGCCCTCCATTTAACCGAATACCCCTGGTACATCATTCTGGGTAGTGGAGTTATTGCCGGTTGGTTATTAGGAATTCTGGGTTGGCTGGATATTGCCGCCCGGGAAACGCTCAGCAGGATTGTAATTATTTCTCTTATTACCTTCATAATTGGCATTGGCGGCTTGCACCACTCCATTGTAGGCTCTATTGAGGTTTTTGCCGGTGTAATTTCCGGTGACAAAGTTAGCTGGACAGCGCTGGGAAAATTTCAACTTTGGAGTACCCTGGGCAACATTCTGGGCGGCGTATTTTTTGTGGCCTTACTAAAATACAGTCACACCGTACGGGCGGTTGAATAAAATGCTAAACAAAATTTTAGATAGTTTTAAAATAATGGAGCCGCGAAGGCATCGTTTTCTTTCCCGCCCTTCTCAGCGCCCGGTAAGCGAAAAACTATGGCGTTCCATACAGCTTTTCCACAAGGCCTCAACCAGTGTATTTCTAAAAATCTTAATAAAGACAAAAATCCAGCGCCCCTCCTGCCAATAGGATGGAAATTAATAATAGGCGAAGCACAAAAAAAGCAGCTGGTACCCCGTAGGGCCAGCTGCTTTTCATAAGGTTATTTATGACACCTTGCTTTTATTGCTCAAGAGCTAATTGAAAGCCTTAAGCAAGTACATGGTATATTTAGTCTGTAGTTACATTAGAAAATTCACTAGGTTCTACTACTCTGTTTACCACATGAATTAACCCATTCGAAGCCACTACATCGGGCTTAACAATTTCAGCACCGCCTATATATACCACTTCGCCGTTCATGCGGGTATCAACTGGTATTTCATTTTCACCCTCGGTTTCAATTATTTGGGTAGTATTAAAGCCCATTTTATAAACCTTAGATGGCAAAATATGCATGTTTACAAATTGAGTTAAGGCAGCAAGGTTGTTAGGATCCGTTAACTCCTGGTAGCGTTCTCTATCCATTTCTTCAAATGCCGAATTGGTAGGAATGAGCAGGGTTACCGGTTCAGCCCTCTGAAGGGAGGTTTCCAAACCAGAACGCTCAAGCAATCCAGCGAAAGTGGAAAGGTTAGGATCCAGCTTCACCAGGGTGAGTAAATCATACTGTTCGGTATTTTCAACATCTCCGAAAATTTCATCATAAGAAACATCTTCATTCGATAACATCTCCGTTTCTGTCGTTTCAATAACCGGCTCCTCAATAACTTCTGTTTCAGTTTCTACAACAGCGGGGCTACCCATATCCTGCTCAGCGGCAGTACTGCCTGCTTCTTCTGAACTTGCACAACCAAACATGGCTGTAGCACTTAAGGCCATAATGGCTAGTGGTTTTATAAATCTCTTTTTCATAGTTTCTAAAGTTTAATTTCAAAAATAATTATACCATTCTTTAAAAAGTAATATAATTGCACTTCTTATGGCTTTAACGAAACCTACACAAAAAGGTTAATTTACAGTACTTTAAGTCCTTTAAACCTACATGCCCATCTCCACAACCATAAAAATAATCATAATGCACCCGCACAGTTACTGACACAGAAAAGGAAAATAAGAGACCGCTCTTGCTACAGGCGCAGTTGAATCCAGCTTTTTTTTATACATTATTAGAAAAAGACAGTTAACAATGCACAGGTACTGAGGTTATAGAGACAGTACATTAGAATAATCAATTTTTTTAAAAACTGCTATATGGGTGCAAAAGCCAGGCAAATCCTCTTATATTCTACTTTATTTATTGTCCTTCTTTTTTGTTTTTTCTGGGGATTACCAAAAGCCAAAGCTTTTCTGGCTCCTGTTTCTGTAGCAGCCCTTTTGGCTATGGTGGTTTTACCGCTTAGCCAATGGCTGGAAAAAAAGGGACTGAACAGGGGCTGGTCTTCACTTCTATCCGATTTGCTTATTCTGGTATTTTTTGGCCTTATGGGCTGGGTACTTACCGCCCAGGTTAAAAGCCTTGCCAAGGATTGGCCTGAAATTAAGGAAAGAGTTATTCCCAAAGTGGAGCAACTACAGCAATACATTGCAGAAAAAACTGGAATATCGGAACAGCAGCAGGACCAGAAAATATCAGAACAGGTTCCGGGGAATATCCTGGATTCAAAACAGGAACAGCAGAAGCAAAACGCTCAGGAAAGCGACACATCAAGTACAAAGGCCTCTTCCGGCCTGGCCACGGATTCAACGCAACAAGGCACTGAACAGCAAGAGAAACAACAGCTCCCCCCACAAAGAGATGGTAATGCTCCCGAAAACGCAGGAAATAAGCAGGCACCAGGTGGAGGCGACACCTCCGGCGGAAGCACGATCATTAGCTCTGCCGGCTCCTTTCTGATGAAGCTGGTTGGCTTTTTAGGCACCTTTTTATTAACTTTTGTTTATATCTTTTTCTTCCTGCTCTACAGAAATAAGTTTAAGCAATCTATCCTGAAAATGGTGCCTGACGAGAATCGGGAGAAAACAAAAAAAGTTCTTTCTGACTCCAGCAGGCTCTCTCAAAATTACCTTGCCGGCCGGCTAATCCTCATTGTTTTTCTTGCCATTCTATATTCAGCAGGCTTATCAATTTCGGGCGTAAAACATGCCATTCTAATATCGGTACTGGCTGCGCTACTGTCGCTTATTCCCTATATAGGCAACCTTATCGGCTTTTTCCTGGCCATTGGCATGGCCTTCTTTTCCGGAAGCGGCCTGAGCGGAGCAGCAGGCGTAGCAATAACTTTTGCCGTTGCACAGTTTGTGGAAAGTTATATACTGGAACCTTATATTGTTGGCGACAAGGTTGGTTTAAACCCGGTGGTTACCATTTTAGTCGTAGTCCTTGGAGAAGCTGTATGGGGAGTGGTAGGCATGCTCATTGCCATACCTGCCCTGGGAATAATTAAAGTTATTTGCGACCACATACCGGTACTCAAACCCCTGGGCTACCTGCTTGGTAATGAAGATATTGGAGGCAAGGACAAAGATAAAAGCAACATTTTTACGAAAACTAAAAAATGGGCTACCAACAAATTCAGGTAATCATCAACTACTCCAATGCAATGAACAAATAAAGGTGGCAGGAAAAACAAGTCCTGCCACCTTTATTTAATTGTTTCCGGTTTTCGGCCGCTGCTGCCGAATGCTAAAATCATGGTTCGGCATATCGGGTAAACCAAACTGTTCTTTTACCGCATGATAATCTTTAAAATCGTTGAAGCCATTGGTCCTGCCATTTGAAAGAAATTGCCCAGGCACAATAACGATGCGTATTACCCAGTCATCCAGCTCATCCGGCCCCAGAAAAGAATCTCTGATATTGAAGTTAGCATCAAGAAAGAGCTCTATGTCTACATCGGTATGATTGAAATTATATACCAGTGTACCGTCGTAAGGAAAGGTAGTCTGTGGCAGTAACCGCCAAACCTCAAACACTTCCCCATCCACTTTTTCGATGTCCCACAAGGCATAAACTAATACCACATCTGAAGGAAGCGCCTGGTATTCCGGAAATTCAAGAATGACATTATAACCTGGCGGCAAAAAATCAACATTCTCGTATTCAAAAACCACCGCTTCGGGGCCAGGATCACCCTTGGGTCCATCATTTCCCTGCGGACCGCGTGGACCCCGGGGTCCTTCCGGCCCTATTGGGCCTGTCGAATCCATACAGGCAAAGCTAAAAACTAAAATTACAGCAGCAAAAATGGAAGATACTGAAGCTTTCATAAGATACATTTTAGTGTAAAAGAATACAGGCCCGACAAATCAGCAACGATTCATCAGGAAATAATTACTTATAAAAGCGCGCTTTTCTTATTAACCTACCGGCTCGGTTTAATGCATTGAAAACAAAAAATATGCCAAAACAATAAAATTTTAAAATATGTTCCTGAACGATATAAATATGAACTGCCTGTACAGGATAAACTGGCCGCCTGGCTCTTTTTCGTCTATTAAATTTTCCTTTTATCCTTTACCGCTTCTTTTGCCTGCCCCTTTGTACCAAAACTTAGCAGGTTAACACCCGTAGAGCAACTTTAATCGGCACCTCCGACCATCAAAGACCCTGTTTATAAAGCTGCTACTTTTGTTTGCCCAGAAAAAGATCTTTATCATGGGGTCTTCGAGGTACTTCCTGGGGCCAAAGAACACAGCTTTAAAACCTGCTTAATTCCGAAATAGCAAGTAGAGAGGCCTGTACAGGCAAAGAAGTTCCATTTTCGGTAAAGCGGGATAAAAGCGAAGAAAAAATTTAGGTCGACTTTGTTTACCTGCGTATGCGCGACATTGAGGGACAGGAAAGAGATATTATACTGGCAGGAAATAAAAAAATTGAACAGCCTGGGCTACGAAAAAAATCAGGAAAAGAAACCCTGCAGAAGATTTAATTATAATGGCCTGAAAGTATCGCGCAACACCTATTAAACACGACTTCCTTCCATAGGAAAAACCTGTTGCTCCCTGTTTCGTCTAATCATAAAAAGCCTATGTTAAAACCACCTAAACCAGGGAGGCTCCGCACCTGGCTTCTTGTAATTTTTCTGATTATCCTGCTCCTTGGCTGGTCTTTTCTCTACTTCTGGGTGCCTTAACCCCAAACCGTTCTCCTTCCGCTTTACTTGATGGTGGACAAGAGGTTTTCGCTGATTATTTGCAGCCGGATAAAGCGGTTTTTCTTTTCTCCTGCTCCCAACAGCACAAGTTCTCTTTCTGCTACATCCAAACCTACCTGAGGCAGTAGGCGTAATTTCAATTTGTTTAGCCCGGGAAGTAAAGAGGTTTTTATTTCTCCATCGCGGCCCACTCGAACGGCCACCACCTTTGACTCCGGCCATTCCTCCATGTCGCCTCCATCATAGCTCTTACCTTCAGGCCATTGCTGGCTGTTAAAAATAGTATAAAGCTTTCCGTCAACCATTCTCATGCGGTACGACGAGTAAAGGCCCCCATCATTCATGGAATGCTGTTGTTTTTTTATCGTCCTGGCCCATTCCGTTTTTCCTTCGTTCGTCAGGCTCACCACAATAATATTATTGTAGTTATACAAATAGGTCGAGCGGGTTCTCGTTTGGCCAAAGAGGTTCTTCTTAAGGCTACTGTGGGTTTTAAGGCTATACTTTTCACCAAGCAGCACTGCGCTTCCATCTTTCCGCAAAAGAATATCGTTTAAGCGGTATCCGAATTGCCTTAACTGATGCGTGCCCACCGGCTCAGCATTGGCTGCTAACGTCTGCTCTTCGGTTTCTTCCAGGAAACCCGGCTCAAAAGGCGATACACTTTTCGTTACTACCTCGCTGCTACTGCCATCAATGGTAAAAAAGTAGCTCCCCTTAAGCTTGTAACTTCCTTCCTCGGCATAAAAACCTCCCCCTATAATGTCATGCGTGCCATTTACTTTTATCCGTATGTCGGTGAGGAACTTACCCGGCAGGCGAATTCCATATCTTTGCTGTACCGTTCCCTGTTTGGAGTATGCGGTCAACTGGTAGGTATAATCCGGAGCTCCGGTACGCTTTTCTCTTCTTTTTTCTTTAAAAAATGTGCTGAGCATAAACACATTTCCTTCTTCATCTACCTCGTATTGCTCAATGGCATACGGCCCTGTGGAGCCAGGTATACAGTTTTTCCTGGCCCACAACTTTTGCAGTTTATGGTTAAAAACATGCAAGTCGAAGGTTTGTCTGCCTTCGGTATAATAAGTATACAAAAGCAGGATTTTACTTTTGTTATCGGAGAATGACCAGGAGAAGTATCCTCCCATTTCTTGCTTGTTGATTTTGGCCAAGGCTATATAATCTTCTGTTGGCTGCAGGTTTTCCCTGTTAATTTTCCGGGCAAACAATTCCTTCTCCTGCTTTCCTTTTTCATATGCAGAAGATATGAGATATATGTCCTCTTTCATTTGCACCACAAATTCATATGTCATGGGCCTCCCTTCTTTTTCCAGCGATAGCCTGTTGGTCTGAAGCAGGTTCATATCGGTACTGTATTGCTGAAGCAGGTAGGTATAAGGCTTATTATTTCCTATACTAAAAAACGGAGTCATTTTTTTCTGAAGGGTATACACGCCATTGTTGTCGTATCCAATAATTTCCTGAAGACCTTTCTGTTGCGATCTTTTCAATTCTTTACCTAAGCTCACCTGAACCTCTTGCGTCTTCAACTGTGCCTTTCCCTCCAGAATACATAGAAAAAAACAGGCAAATAGTATAAAGTATAACTTGTACATAAAAAAATAAGAATTATTTAAAAAAATGTTTCTTGCTTAATTTAACCGTGTGGTTATAAGATTGTTCCGTATAAAAAAAAATTCCAAAAAATATTTTAGGCTCTGCTTTTTCTTTTCTCAGCAAATAAAAAACACCGAAACAGATAGAAGAATGATTCCTGAACAAGGCAAACAACAGTAGGCCCTGCTTTTCTTTCAAATAAAAGCCATTAAGCAGAACAAAAAGCTTCATCAGCCACTTTCATACAGAAATAACCACAAAACAATGTTTGGACTATTTAAAAAGAAGAGCGAAAAGGAGAAGTTAGGCGACCAGTATAAAAAGCTGATGGAAGAAGCCCATAAATTATCGCACTCAAACCGGAAAGCTGCTGACTTAAAATACACCGAGGCAGAAGCGGTTGCCCGTAAAATGGAGCAACTAGGAAAATAAAATTTTCACCTACAGCCATCCGCTATATTGGAGTACTCCTTGTAATATATTAGCCGGAGGCTTTCGGTTAAAAGCGGAAAGAAAGTTCAGGAAGCCGGCTTTGCTGTCGGTTCCCTAAGCTTTTCCCCCTCCTCCATACTCCCCTGAAAATCAACCTCCTCTTTTATTCTTAAAGAGTAAGCTGTTCCTTTCTTTGTCACCACTGTCGGCCTAAAGGTCTATTTTTAAGAGAAAAGAACTAAAATTATTTCAGGAAAAAGGCTGCCCTTGTCTGGCTTTAACAAAATGGGGAAAATAATTAAATTTTACAGGGCTGGACAAACAAAAACATTATGTGGAGGTTCTACTTAGGTATATACGGGCAAGCTATAAGTTATGGCGCTTAATTTTTCAAATGAAATTGTTTATTCCCTTATAAATTTTTAGATGACTATCGAATAGTCTTTTTTTTATTTTAACCTCATATTTTTAACTTTTCTATTTTTATTATGAACACCTTTTCCAAAAACACCAAAGCACTGTTTGCACTGCTCCTAAGCTGCTGCTTACTGGTTGTGGGTTGTAAGGACGATGAGCAGCCTGTTGCTGAGCCTGACGCAGAAATTACTTCCATTACCCCGACCAGTGGTCCGGTTGGCACCCCGGTTACTATAGTAGGCACCAATTTCGGTGGCACTGACGATGTGCAAAAAGTAGACTTCAACGGTACAGAAGCTGTAATTACCTCTGCCAGCAACACCAATATTGTAGTAAGTGTACCTGAAGGTGCAACTACGGGCAACGTAAACATTCGGGTAAGAGACAAAAACATTACAGGCCCTGCCTTTACTGTTGAAGATGGATCCGGAGAACCGAACCCGGACGAAATGACCATTACCGCAATTGATCCTACCTCCGGACCGGTAGGCACTACAGTAATCATCACAGGCACCAATTTCGGTGCAGAGTTATCTGACCAAATGGTTATGTTCAATGGAGTAGAAGCAGAAATTACTGCTTTAACCAATGAAGAAATTACTGTTCTGGTACCTACAGGTGCAACCACAGGAGTAGTTAGTTTTACATCAGGCGAAACCACTGTCGAGGGTCCGTCTTTTGAAGTAACAGTAGAAGAAGAGGAACCTGGAATCACTTCTGTTGCTCCAACTGCTGGTCCGGTAGGTACTGAAGTTAGCATTAGAGGCTATGGCTTTGGCGAAGACATGGATGCCCTTGCAGTAGATTTTAACGGGACAGCTGCTGAAATCACCAGTGCAACCAATGAGGAAGTAATGGTTGTTGTTCCTGCGGGAGCCATGACGGGCCCAGTGAACCTTATAGTAGATGGCACCACTTACACAAGCCCTGAAGACTTTACTGTAACCGAAGAAACAGAAGGTGGTATTTACTTTGGAGATGGCTTTAATTTAAGTGCCCCTATTGAAACAAATGGCCAGTCAGGCCTTAAGGAAGGCTTAGGAATTAACGGCGAAACTATTCTTCGCTTAACTCCTGCAAAAGCTGACCGTACAGGTTCTGCCTACTATGGCACTACTGTAGCTGTTGAAGGTGGCTTTGAAACCGTATTTGATTTCCGAATCTCCAGACCTGGCAAGCCCGCCGACATTGAAGGCGAAAGAGGCGCCGATGGCTTTGCCTTTATTATACAAAATGAAGGTGCTAATGCCTATGGCGGTCGTGGCCCGGATAAAGGGTATGGCGGAATTATGAATGCCGTGGTAGTTGACTTCGATATTTATAAAAATGAAGAAGATGGCGATCCAAATGGAAACCATGTTAGCGTTCAGGTAAGCAAAGGCGGCGGCCCTGTGCATGCCGACGAAAACTACCGACTGGCCCTTGCCTCTTCCGACACTTTCCCTGACATGCCGGTTGACTTCATTACAAATGAACAAGGCTTCCATACTGCCCGCGTAGTATACACTCCTGGTACAGATGGTGCAAAAGGCCAGCTTATGGTTTGGATTGATGATATGGCAGAGCCAATGGTTGCAGAACTCAACCTCCAAGATTATCTGAACAGCAATGATGGTACGGCTTATGTTGGCTTTACCGCATCTACCAACCCAAATTACGGCTGGGCATCGTTCGATATCCTGAACTGGATGTTCCAACCGACCACTAATGGAGAAGGCGCAGGAGAATAACCTCCCTTCATACTCTTACTTACAAAGTCCCGGATTAATTTCCGGGACTTTTTTTTGTGCTGCCTATCAGTCACTTAAGCCACCACCCTCCTTCAATAAATCTCCAAACCAACAAAGTGGCACAATAATTGAAAGATACCTATACAAATAGGATATCCCCTATTCTGCCTATTTGATGAACCTTTAAGTCTGTTGCTATGAAAAAGTTTAGTATCTTTTGCTTAACCGCTTTGCTGCTTTTTGCCACTGCCGCGATGGCTAAACAAACGGAGTTGCGTTTTAGGGCAGCCGGCAAGGAGCGAATTCAGGTAGTGCTGGACGGAAAACTTATTAACAGGGTTCCTGCCGAAGAAATTTATATTAAAGAACGCCCTGGTCTGCATAAGGTGGCAGTTCGGGTGTATAATCGCCGTGGCAGGCTTAAGCTTGAACATTTCGAACAGCTCCACATCCGGCCGCATTCAAAAAATGACTTTGTTCTGGAGTCCGACCCCTACAAAGGAAGCCGTTTACTGAAGCTGGTTTATGATAACAGGCCAGAGCGGCCGGTACTCCGTTCGCATAAAAAAGCAGTACCAGCATACCGGCCTCGCATTACCACCATTAACGATGAGGAGTTCTTCAGGCTTAAAGATGCCATAAACTTCCAGCCTTCAGATGAAGCCCGGCTGCAGGTAGCGATGGAAGGTCTTCGGGAGCAGCAGCTATATGCAAAAGATGTTGAAGAGCTTTTATATCTTTTTCGCTTTGAAAGTAGCCGGCTTGCCTTTGCAAAATGGGCATTTGGCAGGGTAAAGGATTCTGAAAATTATGAAGAAGTGTATAAAGCCTTTCGCTACAAAGCCAGCATTGTTGAGCTGGAGCATTACTTAAGGTAAAAAAGTTTAAATTCGAGAGTGCCTAAAGAAAGAGCGAATGGAAGATTATCTCCATCCGCTCTTTTAATATGCAGTTGAATATATAGCTTTACCCAAAAAGAAAGGCATCGACAATAGAGCCTACAAGAGCAATAATTACCGCCAGAATAAGGGAGGGCGTAAAGCCTTTGGTGTTAAACCCTGAGCTCATCTGGTCTGTTATTTCAATAATAATGGCATTGGCAACTATACGGATAACAAAGCCAAGGCCTGTAAAATAAAAAACACCCAGCGTGGCCACATTCAGGATAAGGGTTAGCAACCAGCCGATAAGAAAACTTAAAAGGCCTATTACCAGCGCCACAATTATGGCTGTCGTAAAGTTCCGAACCTGAACCGACTTCATCATTTTGGCCGCTACAAGCAGCACCAGGGCATCAACTATAATATGAATTAACCATTGCATCATAAGTATATAAGAATTTGGTTTGCCAATAAGAACAGAAAAAACAGTTAACTGTTTATCTCCTTACTTCCTGTACTGTATATTTAAGAATAATTAAAATCCATTATGAAAATACATACCCGATACAAAAGCGATTACGAATGGGAGGCGACCAACGAAAGTGGCAATACCCTCCCAATCGACATGTACGAACCGGAGAACAAAAAGTCCTTCTCGCCTATGCAACTGGTGCTTACAGCCGTTGGCGCCTGTGCAGCGGTCGACATGGTGCAGATTCTGAAAAAGAAACGAAAAACAGTAAATGACCTGCAAATTGAAGCTGAAGGAATTCGCCGGGAGGAATATCCAAAGCGCTTTACTACAATCAACCTTCGTTTTACACTCTTTTCACCAGACACCAGCGTGGCGGATTTTGAGAAGGTAGTAAAATTGGGCGTAGAAAAATATTGCTCCGTTTCGGCCTCCCTGGCGCCCGACATTGAAATTATTTCTACTGCAGAAGTTCAGCAGCAGCCTTAAGGGCCGCTGCTGATTTTTTTTACACCCAATTTTTGTTTACTTTTTCCTTTTTATTACACAATTATTTTGGAGACAACAATAACTACAGCTTAGGCCATTCGACCACAGCCCCACTTCTCCCTTAGGCAATTTTCTGCCTTTCCTGATTAAATAATATTTGTTACCTGCCTATATGGGCGGTCATCTGGAAGTTTCCATTCATTGTTTAAACGCTAAAAACTTACCTCTCTTTTAAAAAAATTTAAAACTGCCGGCCATCCATATAGCCAAACCGTTCGTAGTTACTGTACCGTTCAAAAAACTATACATATGTTTCTACGAAAAGTATTTATTGCATTGTGGCTTACTGCAATGGCAGCAGGGGTAGGGTATCTCTTCTGGCAGCAGGAACTGCAATACATAATGCCAACGCCAGTACCCGAAAACTACCGCCCCGCCCCTGTGCAAAGCAGCCTGAGTTTACCCGCTCCCCTGCCAAGTCCGCAGGAAAGGCCGTTATTTATCCACTTTTTCAATCCCGACTGTCCCTGCTCCCGCTTTAACGTAAAGCACTTTAACTACCTGCAGCGTACCTACAGCAAAAATGTAGATTTTGTAGTGGTAATTCCTGAACAGGCCGACCCCGTGGCTGCAGGAGAACTTCTTGAAGGCGATTTGCTTATTGTGCAGGACAAAGAAGGCCGCATTGCCGATGCTTGTGGCGTTTATTCAAGCCCGCAAGCGGTGCTTATTGACAAAAGCAGCACGCTTTACTACCGGGGCAATTACAACAAAGCGCGATACTGTACCCTTAAGGCAAGCAATTATGCCGAAATGGCCCTCAATGACCTGATGGAAGGGAAAGCCCCGCAGCCATTTGGCCTGTTTGCACAAAAAGCCTATGGTTGCGCGCTTGCAGCAGAACCATTCTCTGACCTATTATTATTTCAATAAAATATCCTCCTCAACATGAACAAGTTTACCGGAAGCCACAAGGAATTCTTTATCGGAATTCATAAAAAATCGGATAAAATTGTAGATGCCGCAATGTTGGCCTACTTCCTTAACGGCCTGTTTCTATCCTTTTTTTACGACACCTGGCTCATTGGCCTTGGAGTTGGCAGCCTTTGCCTGCTGGCTTACTTTGGCTCCCGTTTTATACTGCCCAAAAGCAAACTTTACCATTATGTTGCGGCAACGGTTTTTGCCGTTTTTATGGCTCAATTCATTTATCAGATGCACGGTATGTTTGAAATGCACTTCTGGGCCTATGTTGCCGCCACGCTGCTCATTACGTACCAAAACTGGAAGCTTTTTATTCCGCTTACCATCGTAATTGTTTTACACCATGGAGGCTTTGCCTGGTTGCAGTATTCAGGCATGGAAGAAATTTATTTTACCCAGCTGGAGTATATGGATTTACAAACCTTCATTTTCCATGCATTCCTGGCTGTAGTAATTGTTTCCATTTGTGCCTACTGGTCGTATGACCTGGCTGCGCAAACAATTGAGAGCGGCCTTAACCGGACTAAGCTACAATTGCAGCTCAAAAATATGGAGCTGAACATTGGCTTTGCCGAAGAAATAAGCAAAGGAAACTTATTTACCGATTACACAAAAGAAGATAGCCATGACGAACTGGGAACAGCTCTTCTGAATATGCAGCAACACCTGATTCAGGCAGCCGAACGCGAAAAGCAGGAGAAATTTATCAGCAATGGCATTGCCCGCCTCAGCGATGTACTCCGCAATAACCTCACTAACGTAGAACAGCTAAGCGAAGGCGTGGTAAGAGAGGTGGTCAACTACCTGAACCTGAACCAGGCAGGCCTTTATTTAACCGAAACACTGGAGGGCCGGGAAGTAATGCAATTAAAAGCCTGCTATGCTTACAACCGCAAAAAATTCGTCGAGCAGCTTATTGAGATTGGCGAGGGACTGGTTGGGCAGGCTTACCTGGAACGGGAACCTATCTATATGACTGACATTCCACAGGGCTATACCCGCATTACTTCCGGCCTTGGAGAAGCCACTGCCCGCAGCATTTTAATTGTACCGCTCATTAACAATGAAAAAGTGGTAGGGGTGCTGGAAGTCGCCGCTCTACAGCTGTTACAGCCAAACCACATCGAATTTCTTAAAAAAGCTTCTGAGAGCATTGCCTCCACCATTCTATCGGCCCGGATAAATTTTAAAACCAACAGGCTGTTAGAGCAGGCGCAGGAGCAGACCGAAGCCATGCGGGCGCAGGAAGAAGAGGTACGCCAGAACATGGAAGAGCTGGAAGCTACCCAGGAAGAGTTAATTCGCCAGGCAAAGGAATACCAGGAAAGTATGCAGGCGAAACAAGATGAAATTCTGGCACTCAAAAAGCTGCTTACAGAGAAAGAAACTATGCAGGCCTAAAAATTATTTGCACTCCTTATTAAGGCAGGTTCCAGCTGGAGCCTGCCTTTTTTTATGAAAATGTTCCTTCTCAGCTATAGGAGGTGTTATACGAACCTGACCAAATGTTTAAGGTAATTTTACTTTGCGCTGCTGCTATTTAAAACTGCAGCCCCAGCTGCTTTTTTCTGCTATTCTCCCTTTCCTCAATGCCATTCCTTCATGCCATTTGAGCTTTCTACCGTATCTTTACATAAAAAAGATGAGAGTATTAAAAGAAATATATCGCCCGCAGTGTAAAATAACGGTTTTTCAGTGGAACGGAAAGTACCTTATTAAGCTGGAAAAGGGCCTTATTGAACAGACCTTTAAAATTCCGGAACTTGACCTAACCAGCGAAGATGAACTGGAAGCCATCCTGAACGAGGACTTTATGCAGAAAGCCGATGCGCGCTTTACCGAAATGATGCAGTCCTTACAAAAAGCAATGCAGGAGGCATTATAAGCCCCTGTTAATTCATACAGGCATTTTCGCTTATTTTTATCTTGCTTAAGAGCTCCTGAAACTCCTGTTCCTTCTGTACCTGTTTGCTAACATCGAAGCGAACAGCAATGTACTTCACCGGCTTTCGGTCCTCATTAAGAACAGGAACTATGGTAGATTCTACCCAATAGGTACTCCCATCTTTGGCAAGGTTTGGGAACCGGCCTTTAAATACCTCGCCGGCCTTTAAAGTCTGCCACATGTCCTTAAACAACGATTTTGGGTTATCGGGGTGGCGCAGAATGTTGTGCGATTTTCCCAGCACTTCCTCTGGACGGTACCTGGCTACTTCACAAAATTTCTGGTTTACAAAGGTAATATTGCCATACAAATCCGACTCTGTTAAGAGAGCTGCTGAGTCCAGTGCAGCCATCCTGGCGACAAGTTCACTCCGTAAATCATTCTCCTGCTTTACGCTGCGGCTCAGGTCCTCCTGCACAGCCATCATTTCTTCCATATTCTGGCGCATCTCCTCTTCCTGGTTGCGCATTTCCTCCATCATTAACTGCGAATCCTGCAACAGCTTTTTGTTTTCTTCGCTGGTGCGTTCACTTAAAATAGTCGCCCCCAAAATAGAAGCTGTCCGCTCCAGAAAGGCTATTTCATGACTTTTGAATTCCTGCAAAGAAGCTACCTCCAACACGCCCTGCAGCTGTTCATTTCCCAGCAAGGGCACCATTACTACCGCCGTAGGTGCGGCTCCACCCAAACCTGATTTTATATTGGCAAAGTCGGCAGGTATTTCAGTCAGGTATATTGTTTCTTTATCCAGCGCTACCTGCCCGACCAGCCCTTCGCCTACTAAAATGGTTTGGTTCAGGTACTTTTTACGGTTGTAGGCATAGCAGGCTTTCAGCCGCAGGCAGGCTTCCTCCCCTTCCTTTTCTTTAATGTAGAGCCCCAACTGATTTACGTTTAAAAAGGCCGACAGCTTACGCAATACCTGGTCGCCCAGCTGCTGGAGGTTTCCCTGCTCCTGCCGGATGAGCTCTGTAAAACGGGTAATGCCTTCGTTCATCCAGTTTCGCTGCTTTTCTTTTTCGGCCAATGTCTGCATTTGCCTCTGCATATTAAGTAAAGCTCCGGCAAGGCTGTTCGGGTCCTGCGCCTTATTTTCTGTTACTCCCTCATATGCAGTAGCCAGCTCCCCCTTACCGATGGCAACCACAAAATTCCGGGCGTGCTGCAAATCATCTATTAAGGCGTTAATAGCCATGGCAGTAAAGCCTATTTCATCTTCCTGCTCATAAGGTAATTTTTCCTGTTCCTTTCCGGAGGTAATATTCTGCGACACCCGGGCAATATGATCCAGCGGCCGGATGACCACGAACCTGAATAAACTATAGCCAACACCTAATCCTATAAAGTTAAGCAGGAGCAATGCCAGGAGTATAAAATTAAAACGCGTGGCTTCCTGCTCCTGCCTGGCATCAAGCTGTTCCTTCAAATTACTGAAATGCACCTGGTAAGCCCCCAGCTGGTGGTTCCAGTTTGCTTGCAGTACCGGGCTCTCAAAATTTGCTGCCATCAGTCTCATTTCCTTCAGAATAGTCAGCAGCTTTTTTCTGTCGCGCTCCTCCCCACCAAAGCTTGCTGTTTTCAAACGGTTTTCAGCTTCAGTAAACTTCCCGCTGAGCAAAGCAGCCATTTCTGCTGAGCCATATTCCAACACAAGCTGTGCCGGAAGCCCTTCTAATACCAACAGTTCCTTTTCCTGATCCTCCAGCGCTTTAATACGGAAAAACTCTGTTCGTACTATCCAGAAATTAAGAATGGCCAGCAGGCCAAAAACCGTAAATAGAGCAGATACCCGGATGTTTAAATGTTTAAACTGAGCAAGAAAGCTGTGCATGATTTTAAAATTTTTAACAGCACAAACATACTCCCACAGACACGAAAAATATAATTACAAAAAAAGTAGTACAGGTAAGAAAACACGCTTCAGCTAATTAAACAACAGAATATCAGGGTTATTTAGGTGCTAAACCTCCTGCTAAAACATGACCGGGATCATTTATGGTAAAATCTAAATTCTTATGGATAGGTCATTCTTCAGCACAGATTCCAGAGCGGAAAAAAAATGCCGGCCATGTAGGTTTTAAAGTTAATTTTCTTGCCGCTGGGCCGGGTATGGCTAAATGGTCCGGATATTGGTAAGAGAAAACTACCCCTGCCATAGCTGAACCTGGTTCACCTTTAGCTGGAGGGTTATTTCGCTTCCCTCTTTTACAGCAAAATATCCCGGGAGATAGGCGCTCAACCGCAATGCTTCACTCAGTTTAACTTTTACCTCCGTAAAGGTACCGTAAAAAGCACTTTCTTCTACTTTAGCCTGTATAGGCTCCCTTGCTCCATTGGCTAGCTGCAGCGCTTCGGGCCGAAAACCCAGCAGGCTTTGGGCCGGAACCTCCTGCAAAAAGGTGGCAGCAGCTCCGGATAAATAAGGGCTTATGTCTTCTTTGCGGAAGGTATTAATTTTACCAAACAGCCGGGCCACCGCCGGACTAACCGCCTGGAAGTAAAGCTCCAAAGGTGTTCCCTGCTGGAGTAGCCGCCCATTCTGCAGCACCCAAATGGTATCGACCAACGAAAGGGCATCTTTCGGGTCGTGACTCACAATTATGGCTGCAATAGCACGGCGGCGAATATAGGCAAACAACTCTTCTTTAATTTCCTCTTTAAGTACCGGGTCCATATTGCTGAAGGGTTCGTCCAGCAGAAGCAGTTCCGGCGCTTCGGCCAGGGTGCGGGCCAGGGCCAGTCTCTGCATTTCCCCGCCAGATAATTCCTCTACCTTCTGACTGCTAACATGATTCAGATGGCACACCGCCAGTAGTTCCCGGGTTTCTATTTCCTGTTCTTCGCGCGTTAAATGTCGCAGCTTTTGAGCCACATTGTCGTACACCGGGAGGCGATGGGCCAGCTCGAAATGCTGATGCACCAGGCGAATGGAAGGGTGTCCTGGAATTAACTGGCCTAAAGGCCCTTTCACTTTTATTCCCCGGAAAAGAACCTGTCCGCTATCCGGCTCTTCCAAACCTGCCAGCATGCGAAGCAAAGTGGTTTTGCCCGACCCACTCCCGCCAACCAGTGCGACCACTTCTCCTTCCTGAATCTGCAGATTTTGCGGGCTTACCGCTGCCTCCTTCTGCCCTTCAAAAGTTCTGCTTAGCTCCCGTGCATCCAGCAGGGGAATATCCATTTCCATATTACTCATTTTATTATAGCCTTTTCAGGATTAAATATTTTTCCGGCAGGCGTTTTTTTCTGTGTTCTCTTCTTTTCCCACATCAGATAAAACAGGTGAAGAAGAAACCAAAAGAGCATAAGCCCTATCGCCAGACTGTAAAGTTGCTGGCGCTGCTGCCAGTCGTTAAGCAGCTGTTCCGAAGAAGCATCGGCCGGTTTTAGCTTTTTCTCCCAAACCTCCAGTTCCCTGTATTCCTGCGTCTGTATCGGCACTTCAAAAATTTTTTCTTCCGAAAGAAACAATACCGCATCGTATCCGCCCCCCTCACTTTCTATCCTGAAGCTCTTTTCTTCATTCTTGTTAACCGCAAAATCGTACAGGATATGCGCCCCCTTACTATCCTGCTCCAGAAAGTAAAGCACACCACTTTTACTGCTGTAATTCGTAATGTTTAGTGCTTCTGCATTTGTTAACGCATATATTTTAGGCAATAAAGCAATAACTGAAAGTATAAGGATAAAAAGAATACTTCCACTGCCCCATATCCATTTTCGCCAGCCTGCCCTGAGGAAAAGCGAGCCGGCACCCAACAGGTAAAATCCCCCGGCCAAAAGAAGCAGATATTTTTCCATTCTTAAACCATTCAAAAATCCATCAATATTACTAAAAGACCAGCAGCTTTCATTATAGAATACTGCCTCCTGCTGGCAATTTCTCTCAGTCTGCCTCTTTTCTTCCCTTCTGCTGACTAATCAACAAAAAAAGTGACTGCCACAGTGGAACTGCCACAGTGGAACTCCCACAGTGGAACTCCCACAGCTTCCCTCTACGTAGAGATCAGGAATAGGTATATGTTTTTTACCCGCTCCGGCCTGAACCAACAAATCATTCCTACGCAGAAAACCTTTTCTGCTACGCTAAAAGAAAAAGGCATGCTATGAAAGCACATATTTTCCTATCTTTAGCCCATGTTTTTCATTCTTTCTAAAACCATCACGTACCTGGCCCTTCCTGTTCCGCTGCTGACTATTTGCCTGCTGGTGTATATATTCGTCCGCAGGAAAACAGTTAAAAGAGTGGCGGGAATCCTTTTTGTTGCTTTATTTTTTTTATTCTCCAACCCGTTTCTTATTAACCAGATTATGCAATGGTGGGAAGTGCCGGCAACGCCTATTGAGGCACTGGAAGAAAGGTATGATGCTGCTATTATTTTGGGAGGAGTTACCGCTACCGACCAGGAGCCCCTAGACCGGGTACACCTGCATAAAGGGGCCGACCGCATTATGCACACCGTTCAATTGTACAAGCTTGGCAGGGTAAAAAAGATTATTGTAACAGGTGGCTCCGGCCTTTTGGTAGAAGAGCCCGACAGTCGTACGGAAGCCTCACAAATTGAGCAGGTTTTGCTTATCAGCGGCGTAGCTCCGGCCGATATCCTCCTGGAGGAAGAAAGCAGGAATACCCGTGAAAACGCCCTGTACACAGCTCAGCTACTGGAAAAAGAACCCCTGGACACAAAACGACTGCTCCTGGTTACTTCCGCCTTTCATATGCGGAGAGCCCTTGGCTGCTTTACCGAAGTAGGTTTAAATCCTCAGCCTTACAGCACCGACTTTTACACCAACGAGCAGGAGTATGATCCTGTAAGCCTGCTCATTCCTTCAGGCGACGCATTCCCTACCTGGGCCCGGCTGATAAAGGAGTGGATAGGATATATGGCTTACAGCGCCATGGGTTACCTGTAAAAATTGCGGTGAGACTGCAAACAAGGAGATGTTTTCCCTTTCAATGAAAGAAGCCACACAGAATTTGCTCTTGGGTAAACAAAATAATGCCCTTTCAGGAGCCGCTGCTCCTGAAAGGGCATTATTTTGTTTACAGCGATACAGGAGTACCGATGATAAAAGCGCTTACTGCACCCAAATGGTTTTCTGGTTCATGAATTCCCGAATACCAAGGTATGAAAGCTCGCGGCCAAAGCCCGATTTTTTTACCCCGCCAAAAGGAACGGCCGGATGGCTGGCCATCATTTTATTTACATAGACGGCTCCGCTATCTATCTGGCGAGCCACAAACTGGCCCCTATCGCGGTCCTGGGTCCATACGGAACCTCCGAGACCATAGCGTGAGGTATTGGCTAGTTTTATTGCCTCTTTTTCATTCTTTACATTAAACACCGTAGCCACCGGACCAAACAGCTCCTCTTTATAGGCGGGACTTCCTTTTTTTACATCGGTAAGAATTGTTGGATTGTAAAAAGCTCCTTCTCTTTCAGGACGGTCGCCGCCAAGTACCACTTTGGCGCCTTTTTTAATGCTCGCTTTTACTTGTTCGTGGAGCTCCTTTGCCAGACTTTCCTGCGCCATTGGCCCGTAATCATTTTCTTCGTCGGTAGGATCGCCAATTTTAAGAGCAGCCATTTTTTCGCGGAAAAGGTCCAGAAAATCTTCATACACCTCTTTTACAACTATAAAGCGCTTGGCCGCAATACAGCTCTGCCCCATGTTTATGAGCCGTGCATGAACTGCTTCTGTAGCCGCTTTTTCAAGGTCGGCATCGTCCAGCACCACAAAAGGATCGCTCCCCCCAAGTTCCAGCACCGCTTTTTTAATGTTCTTTCCTGCACGCTCACCAACCTTACTCCCGGCGCCTTCGCTCCCTGTTAAGGTAACGGCTCTTACGGCAGGATGATCAATTATTTTATTGATTTTATCACTTCCTACCAGGAGACTTTTGAAAACATGATCAGGCAGACCAGCTTTCAGAAAAATTTCTTCGATGGCCAGGCTTACCTGCGGCACAGAAGAGGCATGCTTTAAAATGCCCACATTTCCAGCCATAATATTCGGCGCGGCAAAGCGAAAAACCTGCCAGTAAGGAAAATTCCAGGGCATAACAGCCAGAACCGGCCCTATGGGATCGTAGGCAATATAGGCCTCCCCTTCCTCAACAGGCAGTGATTCATTTTTCAGGAAATTCTCGGCATGTTCGGCAAAATAGCGGCAGGCGCTGGCACATTTCTTTATTTCTGAATGCGCTTCCCGCTTCACCTTACCCATTTCGAGGGTCATGAGGTAGGCATAATGTTCAATATCATCTTCCATGATATCCGCAGCCTTTTGCATAATGGCGGCACGTTCCTTAAAGGAGGTGTTTTTCCAATCCTGAAAGGCTTCTTCTGAACGCTCCAACGCATCTTTTACATCTTCGTCGGTGGCTTCTTCAAATTGCTTTATTACTTCGTTTGTGTATGGGTTTACCGATTGTATACTCATAAAAGATTTTTTTTTAAAAAAGTCTAATTCTTAAAAATTTTGAAGGCACCTGCTTCCTCAAGGCTGCCCTGCTGGCACGAACTGGCGGCCCAAAAATGCGACCTTTGTGTTCGGCACTAATTTAAAACAAAACAGGGCCTTTGATAAAAGGTTTAGCCGGATTTAGGCGAAGAAATATTGAAGCTACCGCCTGCCATTCCCAGTAGTAAGAGCTCCGGTAATAAGAGGACTGAGCCTCAAACCCGAAGTGGTTATTTATATTGAGGAGCAGGCAATTACTTCATAAAGGTTTTAACAGCCTCCCCTAAGTCATACACCTCCTGCTTCTTCAGCCGGCTTTTTAAAATGCTAAAGGCCGCTGCCGAACGGTACCCAGCGGCGCAATGCACCACCACCGGTTTCTCCTGTGGCACCTCGTTTGCCCGCTCGCGCAGTTCGTGTAAAGGAATATGCATGGCATCCGGGAAAAGCTTTCCTTCCTGTACCTCCGGCGTATTGCGAACATCCACGATGGTGTAGCCGTTGGGGTTTGCTCTAAAATGTTCGAGGTTTATGAAACGATTGTGTTCCTTGCCGGGATTTTTCGCCAGCACAGCTCCCCGGATGTTTCCTTCGTAGCCGATTTTAGCGGCTTTCTCAATTAATCTGTCCAGCCCTTCTTCCTCATCATCCATCAGGTAAAAGGGTTCATCCGGTGCAAGCAGGCTTCCCAGCCAGGTTTCAAATTTAGGGCCATCCATCAGGTTGAGGGAACCCGGCAGGTGCGTGCCCTTAAAAGCCAGCTGGTCGCGCGCATCTACCACCAGCACACCTTCCTCCAATGGCTCATCGCTGGTAAGGCGGGGTACCCCGAGCAGGCTTTTATGGTATTCAGCTGCTCCTTGGCGGTTAATTTCCACACTGTATTTAAAATACTTCGGGATGTACGGCTGGTCATGCAACAGGCGGGTAACAAAAGTATCCTCGTCCATTTCCTGCAGGGAAGGATTTTGCTTCAGCTCCCGGCCAATGGTGCTGGTGGTTTCGCTGCTCAGGTTCTTTCCGCAGAGGGAGCCTGCGCCATGACCGGGGTACAACATTATTTCCGGACTCAGGGGCATAAGCTTTTCGCGGGTAGAGCGGTACAGCTTACGGGCCAGCTGCTCCCGCTCCTCTTCTCCCCCTCCCTGCCCGGTTTCGCGCAGGTCGGGTCGCCCCACATCGCCAACAAACAAGGTGTCGCCGGTAAAAATGGAATGCTCCCGCCCATCTTTATCTATTAACAGCACACAAATACTGTCAGCGGAGTGGCCAGGCGTGTTTAGTGCCTTCAAGCGAAGCTGCCCAATCTTTATCTCCTCTCCGGAGTCAAAACTTTTATGCGGGTATTGCGCCCCCAGTTCCGCGCTGGCATAAATGGTAGCTCCGGTTTTTTGCTGTATTTCGAGGTGGCTACTGATAAAATCGGCATGGGAGTGGGTTTCAATTACAGCCACTATTTTCGCCTCTTCTTCCCTGGCATACTGGTAATAAGGGCCAGGGTTGCGGGCCGGATCAATTACAGCCATTTCTCCTCCACTCACTACTGCATAGCCTGCCTGGGCAAGGTCTTCGTCGTAAAACTGATGTATTTTCATTGCTTTCCGGTTCTTTTATGGATACCTGGTATATCAACAAACCAAACCCCCGGCTGTTGTAAAAAAGGCTGACAACCAGAAAGAAAACGTTAACAAAATAAAAAAGGAAGCTGTTGGGCCTCCTTGCAAACTTATAACCTACACCTGCTTATAACAAGCGCTGAATCATCGGGTAATCGACAAAATAAGTGAGCTTAACCGACAGGTTGTTCCGCTGCGGCTCCTGGAATAAGGACTGGATGTTTTCGTTAAAATTAAGCTCCGTTTGGTTGTGGCGATCCAGGATGGCATTCTTCCAGGCAAAGGTCAGGAAGCTTCCCGCAGCCACCTGCCAGTTATAAACCAGGTCTACATTAAAGGTATTAAAGTTAATATTGTCCTGCAGTACCCCATGGTCGTCATGGCCTGTATAGGTAGTTCCTGCCAGGCTGCCATCCTCCTGCAGTTCAAAAAACCTGTCATACACCACCTTGCTCCAGTAATGGCGCAACCTTAAAGAAACACCCATTTTATTGGTAAAAATAAAGTTCAGCTTACTCTCATTCACAATCTGCTTTCGTCCGCGGTTCCCGAAAATAATTTGCTCAACAGTTCCTCCAGCGGCAATTATCCCTTCTAGCTGGCGCACATAACCACGCTCATTTGTTACGTTTGTTGCACTTAGCTGGTGACGAACCGAAAATTGGTCCGATACCCGCAGGCGCGGAGACAGGCTAAACCAATAGTCTTTGGAATTCCATGCCTGCCGACGAAACCAGCCATAATCAACATATATGGCTAAAGGCTTACGGGAATCGCTTTCAACCCACCAACCGGCACTGTAGCTGGGCGTTCTGGTAAAGTAGTACCCTTCTTTTTGAGGCTCAAAATAATCATAACTGTTGCCGGCATTAAAGTCCACCCAGCCACCGGTACTCCAGAAGTTTTTGAACTCCGCCCAAAAATCGCTGCCAGGAGAGAAGCCGGTAAACTTGCGCGGCTTATATAAACTCCTGTGCGAAATATTTACATTGTAGCTCAGGCGGTTAAACACCCAGAAAGGATTCAGGAAGTGATAGCCCAGGTACAGGTTGTGAGAAATTTCGTTTGCGGCCTGCAGGTAGCCTAAGTCATTTATGTCGTAGGTATTGCTTTCTACGTTTCTACTCACTCCATACTGTATTTTGCCACTTACTTTCCCTAACCGAAGGTAATATTTATATCCTTCTTTGGCTGCCCGAACCTCCTGGTCTTTCGAAGGACTTACATTGCTGTAGGCGCCAAAACCTTCCAGCCGGTATACGTTTGTTTTATCATGAAAACGAAAGTCAGTAGCAGTTACATTGGCATCGCGACCGCCCTTAAAGCGGGTGACATTGGTATTAATGAAGCTGATACCTGAATTATTTTTCAGGTTCTGATCCAGTACCATTACATTAAAGTTGGTTAAAGGATCGAGTACTACCTGTCTTTTTTTGTGGCTAACGGTATCTTCCAGCTCTACCTTTACCTCATCGGTAACTGCATTAAAGAACCCCACCCCAAGGCCTTTCTTTGTTCTTCCTGAAATTTTGCTGGCATTCAGCAGCTGCGCTTCTCCAGCCTGTGCCACCACTTTTTCTGATCCAAATATGGGATTAAAAGTATGAAACACCTGCCCTACGCGGCGGCTGTAAAATAACCCTCCTTTATTAAAAAGGTCTGTTCCTTCGGTAAAGAAAGGGCGGTTTTCGCTGTACTTTACTTCATAAGGGCCCAGGTTTAGCACCAGGTTATCGGACTGCACCTGGCTAAAGTCCGGTATCAGGCTCATGTCGAGGGTAAAGCTCTCGCTAAGCCCAAATTTTATGTCCATGCCTCCACCAAAAGATTTGGTTGTTTCTCCCTCCTCGCCGGCTACATGCCCCAGGCTGGCACTTATGTAAGGAAAAAACTGCAGGCGGGTGGGCGGATTTACATTTTCCAGTCCGTACAGAATACCCGACTGGTTTACAAAGCCACTTATTTTGTTACTTACCGGGCTCCAGCTCGACTCCTCATTTTCGCGTTTTATCAGGCGAATAAAGTTAACACCCCAGGTTTGCACATCCTTTTTGGCAAAACGAATGGCCGAGTAAGGAATTTCGAATTCTGCAACCCAGCCTTCTTCATTAAAAGTTACCGCACTTTCCCACACGGCATCCCAGGCTTCGTCATCGCCCTGGGGGGTAAGGTAAGAGTCGAGTTGAACGCCTGCTCCGGTTACGCCGAAATAAAAGGCATTTTGCCCTTTGTTATAAGTATCTAAAATAAAGGAAAAAACATCTGTATTTTTCCCCCATTGGTCGCGCAGGCCCAACTCCCGCGGAATGGCCCGTGGGTTGGGGTCAAACATGCGCGCCAGTACATAAAAAGAATGATCGTTGTAAGCCACTTTTATCTCGGTACGAAACTCCGATGGCTGGAGATTATCCGGAGATACCTGTGTAAAATGTCCCTGGAAGGCAGGCTCCAGAGAAGTCCATTCTTCATCATCGCCAATGCCATCAATGCGCGGGCTTCCGTCAATTCTGGCAGCATTGAGTTGTTGTACAGATGCTGAAGCCTGGGTGCACAGGAACAAACATACAATTACAAATTGTAGCCTCTTAATCATGGTAACTTACTGGATAAAGACATTCCCGGGGAGAGAAATAATATTTTGGACTTATGCAAAAATAAGGCACAAATTGCTAAACACCACCCTGAGAACAGCTAAAAAGCGGTATAGTTCCTCTTATTTTGGAATTTAATGCTTTAAGCGCAATTAAATATCAGGAAAATTATCCTGTGCCTTAACACCTTCCATACTTTTGGGGTTTAATAGGTATATGAGAAAGAAAGTATTTAAATACCTCGGCAAAACAGCAGACAAGGTGGACTACTACCGCTTCAGGCTTAAACAGCGAACCGGCTTGTTGGGAACTCCTAAAATACTCCCTTACCTTGGCTTTGGAAATGAAGATAAAATATACCTGCGCGGCCAGGTTTTAGAAGATAAAGGACTGGCCACCCCCGCAGATCATCAAAACAAATGGCAGAATGCAAAAGCCATGTATAAGCGCTATACGAGCAACGAAACTCCCCGGGTGCAGCTAAGACTTAGCTTTCAGGGGCATTCGACGCTCATTCAAACCGACAGGGAAGGTTATTTTTCGCTTCACCTGAAGAACCGCCAAACCTATACGCCCGGCAACGAATGGCAGAAGGTTAGAATAGAGCTGCTCGATAGGGTAATAAGAAACCAGGGACTTGTTTCTGCACACGGAGAGGTGCTGGTATCGGGCAAAGGCAACTCCATGGGCATAATTTCAGATGTGGATGACACCATTCTTGTTTCGCGGGCAACCAGCATTTATAAAAAGCTCCGCCTCATGCTCTTTAAAAATGCACGCACCCGCCTGCCTTTCGAAGGGGTAGCCGCCTTTTACCGTGCCTTGTATGAGGGAACTAAGGAGGGACAGGTAAACCCTATTTTTTACGTAAGCAGCAGTAGCTGGAAGCTGTTCGACCTCCTGCAGGATTTCTGCCGCGTGCAGGGCATACCTAAAGGTCCTTTTTTGTTACGCGACAGCCGCATGGACCAGTTTAAAATCATTACCTCCCTGCACGAAGGCCATAAGCTAATGCAGGTAAAACGTATTATGGAAATGTATCCGCAAAAGCAGTTCATCCTTATCGGCGACAGCGGACAAAAAGACCCTGAAATATATACAGAAATTACGCAGCGCTACCCGGGGCGGGTCAAGACTATTTACATCCGGAATGTAAGTGATGCCGAACGGTGGGGTGAAATAAAGCCACTGGTAGAAAAGGTAAATGCGGCCGGTGTTGAAATGCTGCTGGTGAAAGATACGGTAGAGGCGGCTGAACACGCTTTGAGTAAAAATTATATTTTACCCGCCCATTTACCTGTCATTAAAGGCGAGCGGGAAGAAGAGCTACAGGCACCCTCTGAAATGGAACAGCTCATGCAAGGCTGAGCAGAAGTACCAGAAGCTATCAGAGATTTAAAAAGCGGCATTAACCATCAAGCCAAACTCTGGCTGCACCGCACTATACACATTCCGCAGCTGGCGCGTAGTAAAAACAGAAAAGTTTCAACAGCACATTTTCAAGCAAAAGAGGCTGTCATACGAATGAACAGCCTCTTTTGTTATATAATTTCCTGAATAAGAAACCTTCGCCCCCTGAATTCAAATCCTTCTCCTACTGTTTTTCCTTCCATTGCCTTAAAAACAGGTGTTTGGGCAGAAATAATAAAGAAGTTTGAATCTTCAAGCTTAAATTCCCCAATGCTGGCTGCCACAAAGAAATTTTGCTTATCGGTAATTACCAGCGAGCCGAAACCCACACTCTTATTGCTCTTCACTCCTTTTACTCTTTCCAGAATTGTAAGTAAGCCTGTAGCTTCGTGCAATCGCTTGGCATACATGCTTTGTTCGTTCTGGCACTGTGCCGCAAAGGCATCTGAAAACTCCTCATTACTACGGCCTTCCAAAGCACTTTCCTGAAAATCCCGTATGGCCTGCTGGGCAGCAAACATCATGTGCTGCTGCTTTTCTATACAAGCGGCCAGTAAATTGTTTTTTACATATTTAAAATCTGTGGTCATATGCGAAAAGGTAATGATGCTTTAAAACGATTTTTTTTCTATTTAGTTTGCTTGCCTGTCCTCTTTTTTTCTGTTTTTAAATCCTCTTTTAAAAATGTATCTTGCCTTAACTTCTTTTATATTTAGTTGAAACTCTTTTTGCCCTTGCAAAAAGAAATAAGATCATTTTTAAACTGCCAGAAAATAATGAACAAGAAACTTCTTTGGGCGGCCGCCATTACCGGCAGCCTGGGCCTGCAGCAATGCAAAACTTCTCAACCAACGGTGACTCCAACCAGCATTCCTTCCACAGAAAATATAGCGGCAGACCCTTCGCTGGCGGCGGCAGACATGGACGAAAAGCTGGCAAAATACACCAGCGTAAGGCTGTCGACTAATCTGAGCAAGCTTTCCGGGGAACATAAACAAATGATTCCGCTCCTGATTGAGGCCGCCGAAATAATGGACCGTCTTTTTTGGTTTGAAGCCTATGGGCACCAGGACAGCTTGCTCCAGGTAGCCAACAACGGGCAGCTTGAAAAATACATCGGAATAAATTATGGCCCCTGGGATCGTCTAGAAGGAAATGTCCCTTTTGTTGAAGGCGTTGGCCAAAAACCTGCTGGGGCAAATTTTTACCCTGCCGACATGAGCAAGGAAGAATTTGAAAAGCTCGAACCTGCCCGATAAAGCCAGCCTTTACACTTTTATTCGCCGAAATGAGCAGGGAGAGCTGGTTACCATTCCTTATCATGAAATGTTTGCTGAAGAAGTAGTAAAAGCTGCCGGACTTGCTGAAGCAGGCTGCCGAACTTGACCGAGGACCCTGAGCTTTAAAAACTACCTGAACTTGCGCGCCGAAGCCCTGCTAACGACAACTACCAGCCAAGCGACCTGGCCTGGATGGACATGAAAAATAACCAGCTCGATGTGGTAATCGGGCCAATTGAAACCTATGAAGACCAGCTTATTTGGCTACAAAGCCGCGCACGAAGCCTATGTACTGGTAAAAGATATGGAGTGGAGCGAGCGCCTGGCGAAGTATGCCGCCTTCCTGCCGGAGCTGCAGCAGAACCTTCCGGTAGAGGACAAATACAAAGCGGAAACGCCCGGCTCCGATGCTGACCTGAATGCTTATGATGTGGTGTACTATGCCGGCGACGCCAATGCCGGAAGTAAAACCATTGCCATTAACCTGCCTAATGACGAAGAGGTACAGCTGGAAAAAGGTACCCGCCGCCTGCAGCTGAAAAATGCCATGCGCGCCAAGTTTGATGAAATTCTGGTGCCTATTTCCGATGTGCTCATTGCACCCGACCAGCGGCAACATGTTACCTTCGATGCTTTTTTTGCCAATACCATGTTTCATGAAGTAGCCCATGGACTGGGAATCAAAAATACCATTAATGGAAAGGGAACCGTGCGCGAAGCCTTGAAAGAACATGCCTCGTGCCCTGGAAGAAGGTAAAGCCGATGTACTGGGCTTTATATGATTACCCAGCTGTATGAAAAGGGTGAGCTGGAAGGACAGCTGGAAGACTATTACACAACCTTTCTGGCTTCTATTTTCCGCAGCGTTCGCTTTGGTGCCAGCAGTGCCCATGGCAAGGCTAACATGATTCGCTTTAATTACTTTCAGGATAAAGGCGCTTTCAGCTATGACCCGGAAACAAAAACCTACAGGGTAAATTACGAGAAAATGCGCGAAGCCATGAATGATTTATCTGCCGAAATTCTTACCCTGCAGGGCGAGGGCGATTACGAAGGGGTCGCTATGCTGGTGGAGCGAAGAGGAATTGTAAGCCCACAGCTACAGGCCGATCTCGACCGACTGGCAGAAAATGAAATTCCCGTAGATATCGTTTTTGAGCAGGGAGTAGAGGTACTCGGGCTTTAAACATCCGCTAAGCCTGACCGGTTATTGGGTAAGCCTGAGGATTGATACGCCCAGGACCAACCATCCAAAAACCCTGCCAGGCGATTGGTAAAGGAATTAATGCGCGAATGCGAATTAGCAGTTATTAATGAGAGCCTTCCCAATAGTAGCAAAAGTATAGGGTACCTTCCTTTCCTTCACAAAAGCATCGGTGCAAAGAAAATCTGCTTCTTTATACCGATGCTTTTGTTTTTTCGCCTGTAGCAATAGGAAAGCCTACTCCTGTTATTTTCTTCATCATATAAAAAAGACCGCACAGAAATGACAGGAAATACCATTAAAATCCACCCAAAGCTTCAGCGAAAAACAGGCAACAACATTTTAAATATTGCTGCATTTAAATTCTGATGCTAAAAGAAATTTCCCCTCTTAAAAGCCCGTACTCAGGAATGTTTACAGCAGCTGATTTGGGCTGATAAAAGGGAAAACCGTTACTATTGAAGAGGCGTGTTTCATTTTTTTCCTAAATTGTATTAATTCCGGAAAAAAATCCTTTACTTGCAGCCCCATTTACAGTTAAAACAAATGCTCCCTGCTGAGACTGAGGCATTTCAAAGAATCATTGAAGGAGCATCTTCTAAACCAAAAAAAAGGATGTCATGAATAAACAGGAAGAACTGCTGGAAGAACCAAAACCAAAAAAAAGCGCCACAGAAAAAAACAAAGTAAAGGAACTGAGTCAGCAGTATAAAAATGGCGAATTAAGCAGAATAGATGTATTAATGGCCATCAGGGATCTTTTAATCAATTTTAATTAAGCGTTTAAACCAGGCTGTCAGAGGGTCTTATTAGAAGCTCCTCTGTTGCGCTTCAAAAAAATTCACGCAACTCTTTCCCGGGTTTCAGGCTTTCTTTTCCAGGTTATAAGAATTTTTTTGTTACAGAAAAAGAGCAGCATCGCCAAGCCTGGCAGACAGACCTCATTTCACCTTCTGCTTAAGAAAATATTCCACCTGTTTGGGCTGATTAAATAAGCCCATAAAATTTACGCCTACCATTTAAGCCAGGCCTACAGACATTAATAGTTAGAAAGTGTAAACAAAGCAGGAAACAAAATCCGGTAATGGTTTTGTCTCCTGCTTTGTAATTCGTACTTATCCGAGAAGCTATCTTCTTCGCAATGAGCGGAAAGCGGCTGCAGGCATTCTATTAGCTGGACGCTCTGCTTTATTCTGCCGGGAACAGCTGTACATGCATGGCTGCCTGCCCTTTCTTTTACAGGCTGATATAGGTAAATCACCTGGTAAGCGCCTCCCCTTTTCCTTCTTAAGAATCAGGTAAACAGGCAAATATCCTACATGCAATTGTTTGACAGATAAGCGCTAATTATCTTTATAGCTGAAAGTTTTGGTCCACCGTTCCTGCAATCAAATGACCCGCTTAAATTATTTTGTTTTTCTTGCTGCCCTTTACCTACTCCCCCTAAGCTCGGGCTTCGCCCAAACTGAATTTGCCTCGCTGGCTACAAAAGAGCGCTCCATTTACGAAGCCTGTGGCTTTGCCAGTCAGGATGGCACCTATACCTTATTTTATTACCACAAAGATTCGCGCAACATCTTCAGCTTCGATGAGCAGGGCGAAATTGTTTCCCAGGTAATTTACCCGCTCCCTCCCCAGCTTCAGCAGGAAAAACCGCTGGGAATTCATGAAACAACCGAGGCCTATCATTACTTTTTTAAATCTTCCACGCATCAGAAGAGCCTTGAAATTATTAGCCTGGGCAAACAAAAAGCATCCCAGACTTTCTCCCTGCTTCCTCTAAGCACCAACCGGCAGGATAAATTCCTGCAGGTGCTTTCGTTAAACGGCAGGCTATATTTTCTGCTGGCAAACCGAAAGAAAAAATCTTTAATTGTAGTTACCCCTGGGGAGGGCAAGGAAATGCTCCGTCATGAATTTTTGGTTGGCAGGGAGTTGCTGCGCGAAATAAGGAAATCGGATTTCACCAGTATTTCCGCCGATAGAGAAACCCCTTTCAGCAGCCTGAAAACCGCAAAAGCTTATCTGCCACAAGAAAATAAACTTGTTTTGGTTAAAGAATACGATAAGCGGAACGGCACCCAGGAAAATGGCCTTACCGGTATTCTGGAGCTAAACCTGCAAAAGGAAGAGGCTTCTTTCCGCTTGCTTTTTGGTCCTGATAACATTAACAGTCGCTACCAGAGCAACTCATTTTTGTATGGAAACAAGCTGATAAAGGTGAGTTCAAATAAAAAGTTTTTCAACCTGGCCTTTTATGATTTTCCTTCTCTGGAAAAAGAAAAGGAGTTTTATTATAGCGACACTACTGAAATCGCCCTTATTCAGAAAAAATTTGTTAAGCGCGAGGGCGACAGAATACCGGAATATATTAACCGAAGGGAAGTAAAACACATTTTAAAAAGCCTGAATAAAGGAACTCTTGCAGTAAATGCCCGCAGCCTCGACGGCGCCACACTCCAGCTTCAGGTTGGCTCTTTTGGTTCTCTTCGTTCCGGGGGTGCTCCCATGATGATGCCCATGGGGGGTGGCTCCATCAGTACGCCCGGCGGCAGCGTAAGCATACCGGTTAGCTATGGCTTCTATTCCACGCCTGGCAGCTCATCTACCTTCAGTCACACCTTCGAAACCTCCTTTTCGGCCGGCAGCCTCGAACCCGGCGGTTATGCCCCGGAAAGCCTGGAAGAAAAGGAACGGAGGCTTATTGAATCACTCGAAATTCGCAGCAGCGACCGGATCATTCATCTGCCTGTTTCCTTCAGGAAAAGCTATGTAGCCCATTTCAATAGCAAAGAGCGCATGTTTACCTTGTACCTGCTCACCACCGGCGGCTTTTACAAAGCCTCCTGGAATGCTCCCGGTTCGCCGGATGGCTTTTAAGCCTTCCCTTGTTCTTTAAACTTGTTTTTTGTCCTTTTTATTTTCTATTTCCGGTATGAAAGAAATGGAATCTCCACCACTGGTAGTTTTAGGGAGCAGCCGCAGAATGGGCGATACGCAGGCTTTTGTTGAAAATGTGCTGGCAGGTACAGATTACCACCTGGCAGATTTACTGGATTTTTCTGTGGCCCCTTATAATTACGAACATACGTACCCTGCAGAGGATACCTTTTCTGCGCTAAGTAAACAGGTGCTGGCACACCAAACGCTGGTACTTGCCACCCCAGTATATTGGTACAGCATGAGCGGCTTAATGAAAAACTTCTTCGACCGCCTCACCGATCTTACCACCTTTCAAAAACATTTAGGCCGACAGCTGAAAGGGAAAAATATTTTCTTACTTGCCGTTGGAACCGATGCTGCTCTGCCCCATGGGTTTTTAGTGCCTTTTGAAAGCAGCTGCCACTACCTCGACATGGAATTTAAAGGCTTTCTTTACCGCTCAACTCAAAACGCTCTTCCTGCTTCGGTTGAAAGGCAACAGATAAAAGAGTTTCGGACGCTCATTTTCCATAGCCAGGGAGCAAAGCGAGCGTAAACAAAGCCTTTGCAAAACTGCTTATCTGGAGAGAACCCAAACTTTGTTTTAATGAATTTTCATACCAGAAAGTGGATTAAACCCGAAGACTTAAATCCTAACGGCTTCTTATTTGGCGGAAGTCTCCTCCGCTGGCTCGATGAAGAGGCCGCAATTTATGCCTGCATACAACTTGACAGTCCAACAGTTGTTACCAAATTTATTTCTGAAATCAACTTTATTAGTTCTGCCAGACAAGGCGACATTATTGAACTGGGCCTGGAAGTAGCTTCTTTTGGCAATTCTTCGCTGACCTTGCATAGCGAAGTGCGCAACCTGATTACCAAAAAAGTTATCCTGCACATCGATAAGATAGTATTTGTGCGCGTAAATAATGAAGGGCAGCCCGTTCCGCATGGCAAAACTACGGTAAAGGTAGTTTAAGAAGGCGCTCTTTTAAACCAGCAAAACCCAGTGGCAGGCGTTCCTATTACCCTGTACCAACAGCAGGAATGCCACAAGCGGAGGCCGTTAAATTGTACCTGGAAAATGCTGTTCATATCTCCTTATTCCCCATGGAAAGCCTCTTCAGGTGCCCACAAAAGGTTGGCGACTATACATTAAAACACCAACAGCATCAAGATTTGCTTGTTTTTCATATCTCTCCCCGGAACTGAAGGTACTCCAGGCGCAAAGGAATAGAAACATAACAACTATGGAACTAAAGAGGAAAGAATACTGGGTAAATGGCATTATGCTGAAAGTAAGAGAAGCAGGACCAGCCAGCGGAAGAACACTACTTTTTCTGCATGGTTTTCCTGAGTTTTGGTACTGCTGGCGGAAGCAAATTCCATACTTTGCAAAAAGAGGATTCCGGGTGGTCGTTCCCGACCAGCGGGGCTACAACGAAAGCAGCAAGCCGCCAGGAATTAAAGCTTACAGCCTGAATAAACTGGTAAAAGACATTGCAGAACTTATTGGTGAGCTTGGTCAGCAAAAGGTGATTCTGGTGGGGCATGACTGGGGGGCTGCAGTCGCCTGGAATATGGCTGTTCAATACCCTCACTTATTGGAAAAGCTAATTATCCTGAACCTCCCCCACCCGGAAGTTGTGAAAAAGACCCTCCTGAGATGGCCTCCCCAACTCTTCAGGAGCTGGTACATTGGCTTCTTTCAGCTTCTTTTTATACCGGAACTGGCCTGTAAGGCAGCTCACTTTAAACTACTGGAGGAAAGTATGCGCCAATCGGCCCGGCCTGGTACATTTACAGAAGCGGAAATGGAAAATTACAAAAAAGCCTGGGCCCAGGCGGGCGCCATAAAAGGAATGCTTAACTGGTACCGCGCTATTCGCCATAGCTCCCCCTTCCGGCCAGAAGGAATCGATACTCCTACGCTGCTACTATGGGGCAAAAAAGACCGTTTCCTTAGCCACCGCATGGCCCGGCCCAGCATCGAAAAGTGCAGCAACGGCAGGTTAATAATGTTCGAAGAAGCTACCCACTGGTTGCAGCACGAAGAGCCTGAAAAAATAAATCAATCGATAGCTGAATTTATAGGATAAATCACTTAAGATTCAAATACCTAAACGCTTTAAACTATCAAAGGATAAGGCTAAGGGCTTTTTCCGGCCTTCCGCCTTATCCTTTGATAGGGGCGACCGCTCAGTTCGGGCAGAAAAAAATGCAATTGCGGCTCTTTGTGAAAGCACTTGATCCGATTCACCAACTGGAGTCTGGCGCGCGTTTAGCGAAGCCCAACGCGTGACTTTGGTAAGCCAAGCCAGCATTAGATTTGGCCTTATGCTTATTAAGCAAGAAAATCATAAAGAACTGCAATTGTTTAATCATCCGGCTTCAATACCTGATAGTATTTTACCACGGCCCCTTCGATTCCTTTTGCTTCAGAAGTCCTACCCTCTCCTGCACTTTAGTAACAAAAGCAGGGCCATCTCCTGCTGGAGCACTTATTTTATTTACCTTTCGACAGGTCGAAAGCGACTGCTGCATGCTCAAAATGCCCTTTGTGAGAACCATCGCAAAAGGGCTTATTCCCCGACAGGCCGCAACGACAAAAAGAAACCAGGTTTCTTCCCCCCAGGTCATAGGTTTTTCCCTCCTGATCTACTACCTCAAAATCTCCCTCCACCCGTAGGGAGCCATTGCTGTTCACCTTAATTTTCGTCGAAGCCATACTATTTCTTTTTAAGTTTATGGATGCTTTAAGTTAAGCAACAGTGGGTAGCATTTGTTTCCGCAGCTGTGCTGTCGGCACACGTAAAACAAATCCGAACCTCCTTACTCCCTCTCCACCAGACCATTACTAACCTTATTGCTTTGCTGACTAACATCATAAACAAAGCCATTAATGATGGCATAGCGAACCTTGTCCCCTTCCTTCAGGACAAAGTCGGGCCGCTTATCCATTGCTATTTCCCCTTCTGTTTTATCTTCGGCGCTAATTAAAATGAGTGGTAAAGGAGTGTAGCTTTCTGGTGGTAAATTTTTAATACGCACCTTTGTAAAACCATTGGAGAGAAGCTGGTGAATCCGGCCCTCATTTAATTCTTCGGGGCTTTCTATTACCTCCGGATAAACTCTTCCAGGATTTGCCAGCATACCTTCCGCATCCAGTTCTTCATAGCCATAAAATACCGACATATCCCCTACCTCTTCAATGGTACTTTTGTAGTAGAAGCCCTGCTTATCGTCCAGCCCAATTTCCTCCCTGTTAATACCAATATCCACCCGGTATTTACCGCCATTCTTTTCCAGTTGCGCATTGCGTACAATAAGGTCATACAGGTAGCGCTCATTTTCAGGAATGGTATAATATGCTTCAATTCCGTTCTTTTTATACGACTCCGTGGCAATTGCCTGCAGGCCTTCCATGATGGCAACGAAATTAAGTTTCCGGATATATTGCTTTTCCGGATCTCCGGAGTAGCCGCCCGATTCAATGAGAACTGTGCTGGTTCCCCACTTCTGAATGTTATCGCCAAAAGCCCTCGGCTCGAACTCGTCGGACCACTTTCCTACCTGCCCCGGGATATACTCCTGAAGTGTTTGGTTTAAATCAACAATTAGTTTCATAGCCCTGCTTCTTACTTCATTCACACTCTTTTCCTCATCGTAGGGTGGCGCAAGAAAAGAAATCGTAGCCGGCTGATTGTTTTTCCCGGCAGAATAGCGAATGTTCTGGTCGTGCAGGTTAAAACCCCAGTCGGCCTGCAGGCTGTCCCGAACTTCTTTCAGGATTTGGGCTTCCGGGGATACCAGTCGCAGGGCATCGCGGTTCAGGTCTAGGTCCAGTGCATTCCTTCGCTGGTACCGCTCGGCGCCATCGGGGTTTAGCATGGGAATAAAGTAAATGGTAAGCTCCTTCAGCAGCAACTGCCGAATCTCCTCCAGGCTATCACCCTCCTGCTTAAAAAAGTTGAAAATATCCATGAGTGCCATGGTTGCTGTTGGCTCATCGCCATGCATTTGCGACCATAACAGCACGCTGGTTTCGCCGGCACCTATTTTCACAAGGGAAACAGGCCTGCCCTCTACCGACTCCCCTAGCTTTTTTACTGTAAAACCATCCCTCTCTTTTAGCGCCTCCAGCAAAGGGAGGATATCGTGCTGCCGAAACCTTCTTTTGTCAAGCCCTTCCTGTCGGTAAAACTCATATTGATCATAAAATGAAGATTCAGGTGCCTGTGCCATCAGTTGCGGGGAGAGTAAAAAGATAAGGGGTAAAATTAAGAATTTCATAGGAGATGAGTGACATTATAGAGGTACAGAAGATGTAAGGATTAAACCTTACAGCTTTAGGGTAGTAACATGATAACTCCGTAACTTCAGCTTCTGTTCCTCATATTTACTTTCCCAGGGGAACATACTATGAGCGTATAGGTAGAGCAACTAATTGCTGCTCTCTAAGAAAGCTTCTGCGACAAAATTTTCCTTTATTTCTATGCAATAAATCACCTGCTTTCCTATCTTCACCTAATTACCCTTATTGCTTTCCTATGCCTGATTATAATTTCTGGTCTGTTTTACCCCCGGTGGTGGCTATTATTCTGGCTATTCGTACAAAGCAGGTTTATATTGCGCTGCTGTTTGGCATATGGCTGGGCTGGGTAATTATTGAGGGCGGCAATATACTTACCGGCAGCCTGGCTACCGTGCAGGCCCTGGTGGATGTTTTTAAGAGCGAAGGCAACACACGAACGATAATGTTCTCGGCCCTGGTTGGCAGCCTCATTGCCTTTATCCAGCGTTCAGGCGGCGTGGAGGGTTTTATACTTCAGGCTGAGAAGCTCCTGGCTTACCTTGAAAAGGGAAAAAAAGGCAACGGCAACCGAATTGTGCAATTGCTGGCCTTTGGCACAGGCCTGGTTATTTTTGTGGAAAGCAGCATTTCGGTCCTCACCGTTGGCTCGCTCTACCGTCCTCTCTTTGATAAAATGAAAATTTCAAGAGAAAAGCTGGCTTACCTGGCCGATTCAAGTTCAGCACCCAGCTGCATTCTTATCCCCTTTAATGCCTGGGGAGCCTACATTATGGGCCTGCTGGCCATGCAGGGTTTCGACCAGCCATTCAGCACCTTGTTCCAGGCCTTCCCGTACAACTTTTACCCGATACTGGCCATTCTACTTGCCTTCGCCACCATCTTCTGGAAAGATTTTGGGCCTATGGAGAAAGCAAATAAAAGGGTGCAGGATAAGGGAGAGTTACTCACAGCAGGCGCCCAGCCAATGATATCGGCCGATATTAGTATAATGGATGCGAAAGAAGGAATTCCTGCCCGTGCTTTTAACATGATTATTCCCATTGCCGTAATGGTGGGCATGATGCCCCTGATGCTCCTTTACACCGGCTGGGGGGCTACTGAAGCCTTGGTTGAGGTTTCGTTAAGCGAAAAAATGTTTACCGCCCTTGGCCAGGGCTCCGGCTCCGAAGCAGTATTATATGCTGTACTTACCGCGCTGCTGGTTGCCATGCTGCTTTACCGAACCCAAAAGCTCATGAAAACAGGCGAAATGATTGACCTTGCCCTAAAAGGCATTGGAGGACTCATGCCATTGGCCCTGCTCATGCTGCTGGCTTTTGCCATCAGCAATGTTTGCCAGGCCCTGGGAACCGGGGAGTATATCGCTGAGCTAAGCCAGGAATGGCTTTCCCCTGGTTTGGTACCAGCCATTGTTTTTGTTGTCAGCAGCTTTATTGCCTTTTCTACCGGCACCTCCTGGGGCACCTTTGCCATTATGCTGTCTATTTCCATTCCTATGGCCGAGGCCTTCGGCACCCATGTTCCTTTAACCATTGCGGCTGCCCTGGGTGGAGGTATCTTCGGCGACCACTGCTCCCCCATTTCCGATACCACCATTCTTTCTTCCATGGCTGCAGCGACCGACCACATTGACCACGTAAAAACCCAGCTTCCTTATGCTTTAACAGGAGGCGCAATTACACTGGCCCTCTACCTGCTGATGGGCTTTATAGGCTAAGGTCCAGCCAAATTTCAAGCAGTTATCAAGCCAAAGGATAAGCCTATTTCGTTGTAAGGTGTAGTTAAGCCGGTAGTAATACAGTCACGGAGGCACCGGACTATTAGACCGGATGGCTTCTATTACTGTTTTATTTGTTAACTCTTGCCCCCTGTTCAAATCAGCCGACTCTTAGCTTCTTTTCCATTTCCTTTTTATCATTAAAAAAGGACGAAAAAATTTCCGTCCCTTTCAGTTAAGTGTACTTTGCAAAACGTTTCTTTAATAGTTTAAACGCAAAACTTTGCCTTCTGCCAGGTTGGTAATATAAGCCCTTTGCAAGCCAGCCAGCTCTATATCGGTGGGGAAATTGAGTTCATCAACAATTGCATTTTTACTGAAGGCGTATATAACCTTACCGCTCTCGGGCGTAAATCCCGCCTCCCCGTTCTGAGCAAACTGCAACACCACCGGCTGGCCACCACCTCTTAGCTCAATATCTACCAGGGTTGTAAAACCTTCCTCAAACACTTCCACATTGCCTGTGCGGTCAACTTCATACACCTTAGCCGCTCCTAAAACAAATGGAAAGCCAGTGAGCGTACTTACCAGAAAACGGTGACCATCGTAAGTAATGCCTGTTGGTACGGCATCGATAGTAGGAGGCCCAACCGGCGTGGGGTTAGCAAAATCGGGAAAGGTTGCAAAAATGCTAAGTTCGCCGGTTTTGACATCTCTCCGAACAATTGCATTGGCAGCCGCATCGGTCATAAACAAGTCGCCTTTAGGGCCAAAGGTAAGATTGTACAGGTTAGTTTCTCCTGTATCTTCCTGCCCAAAATCATTGGCTAAAACAAAAGCACCTACCTCTTCAAAAGGAATTTCACTTGCCTGCAGGGGTATATCGCCAGGGCGAAAATCAGAAACATCTGCCATATACAGCCTGCCCTCGAGTCCGTGTAAAATCCACAGCATTCCATCGCGGTAAACCAGGTGGTTCAAGCCGGAAGCATTCCCTTCCGGATCAATACCTGATGCAAATCCACGGATGACAGGGACCACCTCACCATTTTGCATAATTAGGGAAACCTGTCCGTCATTGCTCCCCGTTCCCGCTTCTGTTACCCACAAGCGGTTCTTTTGGTCTAACTCCAGGCCCAGCGGAGTCCTTAAATTGGTGGCAATTTCGGTAACCACGGGGTTTGAAAGGCCTGGATCTTCAATTTCTTCGAAGAACCGCTCGCAGCTTGCAAACAAAAAAACTGTAAGAGCCACCGCCACTAAGGTTGTCATCATTTTCATAGGCTAAAAAATTTAAATTTTAGGCTTTATTTTATAAATGATGGAAGTTATAAAATAAAATTGCACGGCCTGGCTGCTTTTTTCTGTAAAAGGCAAAAATTTTATCTGCCCCTGCCTGATAGGTCAGAATTGTAATAACATGGTATATTTTACAAGACACCTCACAAATGAGCAGATGACGCTCGGGAACAGCCAAATTACTTTTTTTGCCGGAGAAAAAGGTAAAAGGAGGCCGGAAGAAGAGCTCCCGGAAAATTATAACCGGGACATTGAGATACTAAATTCCAGGGTTTCCTGCGGTTCCCTGCCGCAACCGGATCTTCCTGTGGCAGACCTGTAACTCCCCGGCAAAATTGCAGACTTTTAGGCTAATTGGCTCTAAAAGTTAGGCGTCATATGAAATGGAGCACAAGGCATCCATTTCATATGACGCCTCAACTTCCCTAATCTTACTAAAGAAAATTCATCCGGCAGAGATGGTTCTTTATTTATTAGAAAAGCCACCCAAGGGAAAGTGGGCTACTAATGTTTCATCTCCCGGCTTAGCAGAAGCCGGAAGTCCCCATTTACACAAAAAGAAGAAAGCCCGGAAGAAACCCCCAGGCTTTCATTTAACTAAAATTTATGCAGTGCTAATTTATTTTTATTAGCGTTTCCGGATTACCTGCGAATTATGCGCAGCTGCTGTACGCCGGCAGCAGTAATCAGTCGGGCAATAAACATGCCGCTGGCCATATTACGGCCATCCAATTCATACGCATAACGCTTACCCGCTTCTGCTGTGCCTGCGCCCACCTTTTTCACCAGTACTCCTCTTAGGTCATACACTTCCAGTGCATAAGCGGTTTCAGTTTCCAGCACAAAAGCAATGGTTGTACGCTCGGAGAAGGTGTTCGGATAGTTTAAGAATTGAACAGCTTCTGGCTCAGCAAATGTTTCTGTAAATGCTGTGTTTTCGCGCGTGCTCTTAGAACTGCCTTTTGCTGGTTGATGGACGACGATAGAATCCGCCACCAAGTTTAGTATTATCACCTGAAGGATCTATGTTTTCAGCAATGCCATACTGATTATCATAAACAACTACTGAAGGTTTGCCTTTTTCCCAAATCTTGATTCGGAAGTAATCAGGTGCACCTTTTGAATTAACATCTCCATCAATTGCTATAACCCTAAACTCATAGGCACCGCCACCATTTATTGTACCCTCACCTGTGTAGGTAGCTTTATGGTTAGCAATTACCAGAGACATGGCTGAATGGGATGAGCTTTTGAAGTTTAAATCTCCAGCTTTAAGATGAAATGTAGTATTACCATCCACCTGGTCAAGTTCATTCTTTCCATTCTTGTATTTAGCATTGAACCCAAAATTAGCCTGACCTCCATTACTCATGTATGGCAAATTACTTAGTGGTGAATTGATCCATCCACCTCCTGTTACAAATCCTCCATTAGGATCGTAAACAACAACAAATTGATACTCTTTAGAGTCAGACACCAATCCGCATGCATCAGTAATAGTCACAACCGGAGCGTAAATATTGGACTTATTATAAGTGTGTGGAACTGAAACAGAATTTCCGGAAACACTTACTGTCTCTTCATTTCCATCACCCCAATTTATAGTGGCATATTTTACATTATTATCATCAAACATAACAGTTAGAACTAAAGATCCATTTATAACTATTGGATGCACTATGTTCGCTGAAATTGAACTGATAGAAGGATCTGAATTATTCACCGTTACTGTGAAGCTGGACGATGCAGGATTGCCTGCCTCATCTGCTGTAGCATAAGTTACTGTGGTAGTTCCTACGGGGAACAGCTCACCTGAAGCTAGACCCGCAGTCATCCCTGGAGTTACACTAGAGCAGTTGTCTGAAGCAGACACCTGTAAACTATGCACCGCAAGCATCTCCATCATTGTTTACAGTGATGTTGTCTGGAACAGTCAAAACCGGTGCCTGAGCATCATTCACCGTTACTGTGAAGCTGGACGATGCAGGATTGCCTGCCTCATCTGCTGTAGCATAAGTTACTGTGGTAGTTCCTACGGGGAACAGCTCACCTGAAGCTAGACCCGCAGTCATCCCTGGAGTTACACTAGAGCAGTTGTCTGAAGCAGACACCCTGTAAGTAACTACTGCACCGCAAGCATCTCCATCATTGTTTACAGTGATGTTGTCTGGAACAGTCAAAACCGGTGCCTGAGCATCATTCACCGTTACTGTGAAGCTCTCGATATCAGTACCACAATTGTTAGTTGCTGTAACTGTAACTGTAGTTTCTCCTACATTAAAAAAAGAACCACTACCAGTACCATTTCCACTGCCTATTGTGGTACCTGTAAAAGTGTAAGATGCAGTAGGTGTAGTTCCTGTGGCGGTAGCTGTATATGAAACATTCGCACCACAGCTTCCATCGACACTATTAATTTCTATATCTTCAGTTGGAAGAGTTAATACTGGAACAGTACAGGGTGGTGTATTAACTACTTGAATTATTGTTCTGGAACTACTTTCGAAACCATTAGAAGCATTATTATTTGTCCCACTAAATTGAGCTTTTATAGCATGACTACCAATTGTTAATACATCAATGTCAATTGTTGCAGTATTACTTCCATTCGAAATATCGAATTGGTCTTCTACTGGTGAATCATCTATAAAAAACTGAAGCACTCCATTTACATTTGAATTACCATTTATAGTATTTCTAGTAACTGTGGCTGTAAAAGTAACAGTTTCTCCTTGTGTTGAAGGATTGTTATTAGATGTTAAATTTGTATATGTAGGTTGAGCATCCGTAAAATAAGCCACCCCCTGAAACGCACTCTGCTTACCGTCTACAATTACAGTAAATTTAACCCCCAAATGCCGCTCCTCAATCGGATATTCAATCCGCCAGCTGCCATCAGCATTTACCTTTGTATCATGATAGCCGTGGTGGTGCTCATGTGCAGGCTCTTCTTCCAGGTGAATGTCTACATACTCATCTAATGTCCAGCCGGAGCCGGTGATGATGGCTGTTTCGCCCGGGGCATAGTCGTCTTTATCTGATGTTACGGTGGGTACCGGCAGGCCGGCTGTGGTGTAGCTGTCCTGGATTTCCTGTGCCTGTGCCTGGAGGGCATAGAAGCTTAGCAGAAGAAGAAAAAAAAACCAGACCGGCAGTTTTGATGCCAGTCTCGTGAGAAATCCTTCTTTGACGGACCTTCTGGCGGAAGCAGAAACTCCCGTAAAAGCATTAGGCCCGAATGGGGGTTTGATAGGTTTCATTATTTGTTTGTGTAAAGGTTTAGTGCATAAACTATTTTTATTGTTCTTTAACAATCTTCTTTCTTTCAGTAGAAAAGGCTTTTGCTTTGAATCATATCGTCAAAAATCCGGACACAGCTTAGCTGTTCAGGAACGACCTGTTTAGCCACCGCTGGTTTCTCAGCTGCAGTCAGCCTATTGAAAATTTATGCTGAAAGAAGAAGGGTTCACGGAGCTCCGGGATTTCCCGGAAGGGGGAAAGGGCGTAATTCGGGTGCTAAGATGCTACAAAACATCAGCCTCTTTATTTGTGCCGGAAAGCCGACCGGCTCCGCAGGCACTGTTTGCTCTTTTAAAAATTCATTGCTTATGAAATGATTTGACAAATAAATCCTTCCGTTTAGATAAAAAGCCTTACAAGCGGTAGAAGAACTATATCAGTAACAGCCTGAAACATCAAATTTTTGTACCCTCTTTTATGAAATAAAAAATATTCTGCAGGATGTTTTCTTACTCCATGTATCAAAAGTAATATTTTTTCATTAATTACACATATCTTTCATCATTAAAAAAGATTAAAATTTCATTAAAATTTTAAATTACCTTTTCTAAACTATTTCTGAAGTGAAAGCAGAGCAATTAAATATCATTCTGTTTATCAATACTTTAACTCCAATAGTAAAAAGCATTGGTTTCGACAAACATCCAGCTGACTTTTCCTGTCGTCCAAAGAACCGGGAGGGCTTCTATGGTTAATTCCAGCCAAATAATTACGTAATGTTTAGCCTACAAATGCGCATTTTACTATTTATAGGGTAGAAAACTGCAAGACTAAAATGGGTTGATTCCTACAGGTTATTTCAGGAGGAACTTCCCTCGATTCGGAAAAAGGACCAGGATAGTATCAGAGGCTTTAAAATGATCGGGCCGAAACCGGCTCGAAGTCTGATTGCAATAAGGCCTGAAGGAGGATAGAAAAAACAAAACCCGGAAGATTGTACAATCTTCCGGGTTTCGGTCATTGTTAGTATATCATTTATCAGGAAAGCACTTAAAAAGAGAACCCTCCTGCCAATGCCTATTTTCGACGCAGCAGAAAAGCTACCGCGGCAATACCGGCAACGCCCATTGCCACCGACTGCAGTAAGCCTGCCTTGTCATACTTCCAATCGGCCTTCAGACCTTTTTCGGCAATAATATTTGGAATGTGGCCGTGCTTCAAATCATCCAGCACTCCTTCTATCATATCGACCCGGTCGGCCAGAATAAGCGGGAGCCAGTGCCCGTAACTGGATTCTCCATATTGGAATGCATAGCGGCGAATCATCCCGCTTAGTCCTTTTGGGGGCAGTGTTGCACCAAATACTGCGGTTACATTCGGGCGCTCATTAGAATGAAGCACCTCGATATTGATGGGCTGCTGCGGAGGCCTTTCCCAGCTGTAGCCTTTATGCTCATCGTTTGTCCGGTTTTTAATAGGATAGGTAGGGTCGTTTTTCGGATCTGCATCCAGGCCCCATCCTTTTATATGTGAAAAGTCTTTATCTTTCGCTGTTTTTTCCATGGTAAATCTCTTTTATTTGTTTGCTGATGGTGGAATGAGGACTGTTTTGATACAATCATCGAGCTTCCTTGAAAACATACGGTAGCCTTCAGAAACCTCCTCCAGGGGAAGCCGGTGCGTAATAAGTCCTTTAGCATCAATTCGGCCCGACTGCACATGTTCTATCATTTTTGGCAGCAGGCGTTTAACCGATGCCTGGTTGGCCCGAATGGTAATGCCTTTGTTTACGACATTTCCTATTGGAACCAGGTTATCGGTAGGCCCATACACTCCTACAATAGATACAATGCCTCCCTTCTTCACTGAATTAATGGCCCAGTGTAAGGCTGTGGCAGAACCTGCCTGCATGAGGGTTTTTCTCCCCGTAATTGTTTGCAAGGTACTACCAGCGGCATCTGCCCCTACGGCATCTATACACACATCGGCCCCCAGGGAGTCCGTCGTTCGTTTAATGAAGACGACCGGATCTTCCAGGGATTTAAAATTATAAGCCTCACATTGAGAATAATTACGGGCAAACTCAAGCCGGTACTCCAGATGGTCGATAATAATTACGCGGCCTGCCCCAAACAACCAGGCACATTTGGCCGCCATTATGCCTATAGGCCCTGCGCCAAATACCACCACGGTATCTCCTTTTTGAATCCCTCCCATTTCGGCTGCCTGATAGCCGGTTGGAAGCACATCGGTTAAAAGAACTGCATCATCAGGGTCCATGCCTTCGGGAATTTTGGTTGGGCCTACATCGGCATAGGGCACGCGTACATATTCTGCCTGGCCGCCATGATACCCACCTGTGGTATGCGAGTAGCCAAAAATACCACCAGCTGCCGTAGCCTGCGGATTTGCCTCGTGGCAGTTCCCATACAGCCCCTGCTTACAAAAAGCACATCTTCCGCAGGCAATATTAAAGGGAACAATTACATGGTCGCCGGTTTTAAGGTTCTTAACGGCCGGCCCCACTTCTTCAACAATCCCGGTAAACTCATGCCCAAAGGTGGTTCCTACACGGGTGTCGGGCACCAGCCCATGATATAAGTGCAGGTCCGAACCGCAAATACAGGAACGGGTAACGCGAACAATCGCATCCTCCGGGTGTAATATTTCGGGCATGGGCTTGTCCCGCTCCAGCCGTACCCTGAAGGGGCCTCTATAATTCATTGCTAACATAAAAAAATCCTCCTTTTGAATAAATGTAAGACATCATTTATGGCTAAAAGCACTAATCGTGATTCTCTCCTTTGCTGAAATTAACGCTCTAAACCACTGAATGTTCGGACGTTATATTGGAGGGATAAAAAAACGGCCAGGGTACAGTCGTATTATCCTGCACCCGAAAGACTGTGCATACTTGCAGCAATGCATCCTGTAGAAGAGTTGCCGGAGCATCCGCCTTTTATAGGAAACAGGTAGTTCTCTGTGGGCCCATGGGCTTCAAAATGTTCTGTTCCTGTATACGCGACTCCACCAAAAATAAGAAGTTATATGAGTACCTGCCAAGCAATCTACTTCCCCTCCTGGTGAGTTTTATTTATTATTAAAATTCTTTTGCGCTGCTTGTGCTGAATGAAAAACAAAAGTTAAAGGCAAGGAGGGTTCGTTTTTGTTCAAAAATTTATTTCTTTTGTTATGTAATTTTTCGGATTTTGCTCTTATGAAAAAACTTTTCCAGTCATTACTCCTTTCAACCACCTTTCTTTTTCCTGCTTTCAGCCAATCCATCTCACAGGCTCCAGACCAGCTACCAGGCCGGTTAAAAAAGTATATTCAACAATCGCCTGTAGAGAAAGCCTATCTTCATCTAAACAAATTCGTCTTTAGTCCTGGCGAAAGTATCTGGTTTAAAGCCTACATGGTAAACGGAAGTACGCATGTGGCAGGCTCCCTGAGCACTATTTTGTATGTAAACCTGTTCGACCAGGAAAGCAAGATTCTGGAATCGCGGAATATTAAGATAGCCGATGGCTTTGGTAAAGGAGACTTTCGCTTAGCGGATTCTTTGGAAAGCGGAACTTACTTTATTGAAGCCCACACCAACTATATGCGGAATGCCGAACCAGAATACTTCTTTAAAAAAGAGATAAAAGTTCTGGATAGAGAAAAGGTGCGGAATGCAGAACAAAGCCAGGCTTCCCATCCTGGAAATGGTCCCCAGATACTGCTGACGTTTTATCCGGAAGGGGGAGAAATGGTAAACGGGCTGCCAGGCCGGGTAGCGTGTAAAGCAGAGGATGCTCAGGGCAAACCTCTAACAATAGATGGAAAAATAATTAACAGCAAGGGCGACCAGACTAGCAGCTTTAGCACCCATAAATTGGGATTAGGCGATTTTGTTTTAACTCCTTCTGCTTCCGACGAGTATTATTCCGCGCTTGTGCATTACCAGGGGGTAAATTTTAGTTTTCGTTTGCCGGAAAGTAAGGAAAGTGGATTTACACTCCAAATTAATAATCACAACAACAAAATATATGTTAAAGCGCTTCACTCCCAGCCCGGCGGACTAAACGCCTCTTTTATTCTGGGACATTTGCGGGGCATCCCGATTGCTTTGATTGAAGGAGAAAAGAATGAGCAGCAATTGTATAGCGCCATCAGTACAGAAAATATTCCCTCCGGAATTGTTCATTTTACCCTCTTCGATAAGCAGGGAGTTCCCCAGTGTGAGCGCCTGGTTTTTATCAATAATCCTGATAAAAAGCTTGACTTAAGCATTACTTCAGACAAATCTACCTACGGCAAACGCGAAAAAGCCCATTTCCGTTTAAACCTCCGTAACCAGGAAGGAAGCGCAGTGGCCGGCAACCTTTCCGTTACTGCCGTAGATTACTCCCTGCTACCCGTTTTGCAGGATGCCGGTAATATAAAAAGTTACCTACTGCTGAGTTCCGATTTAAAAGGAAAAATCGAAAACCCTGCTTATTACTTTAATCCGGACCATAAAGACCGGCATTACCTTCTCGACCTGCTAATGCTTACCCATGGCTGGCGTAGGTTTACCTGGAACGAAGTTTTGAAGGGGCCAAAAGAGCAACCGGCTTTCCTTCCCGAAAATGGATTTACCATTAAGGGACAGCTGTTTGACTATTACCGGCGAAATAAAAGCGTAACAGGCACTGTTAAATTCATGGTACTGGAAGACCCTCTCGTTAACCAGAAAGATTCCTCCTTTGAAAACGGCCAGTTCAGCTTTAGCGGACTCCATTTTTTGGATTCAGCCACCGTGCTGTTACAGGCAAACAAATGGAGAAAGAAAGACAGGAAAGGCAATGATGCAATATTTATACAGGTAGACAAGGGGCAGGCTTATCCTTTCGGGGATTCTCTCCTGCTGTCCCTTTCAAAAAGTAAAAGAATTGCTGATGGTTCGGGAACCAGGCAGTACATGCAGAAAGCAAATAAAATAAATGCGATAAATGCAGCCTACAGTGACAGTATAAGGGCAATTGTTTTAGAAGAAGTAGCAGTTGAATCGGTAAGGCATAAGCGAGATAACCCTTTCTACCAACCAGGACAGCTATACTTCTCTCCCTCCAAAAGGTTGGTCATCGATTCTATTCCTGCTGCTGAAGGAGCCTTAACTGTTTTTGATGTTCTTCATGGAAGAGTCGCTGGCGTTCGGGTAGTAGGAGTTGGTATTAATAAAACCGCTCATATTCGGTCCACTTTTCGGCCTGGAAGCAGCGAAGCCTTATTCTTATTAGATGGAATGCCTCTTGACAACCAGCAAATTAACGGAGTTCAGGTAAGTGATGTGGCTTATATTGATATTTTAAGAGGTACCAAAGCAAGTATTTATGGAAGAGAAGGAGTGATTGCCATTTACACCCGGCAGGAAACAGGCATTACCGCTGCTCCAGCTGAAATTCCCGGTATTATCAACTTTACCCACCCCGGCTACTACCGGGCAAGAGAATTTTACAGCCCCAACTATGAAAAAGAAGAAAACCAAAATCCCAAACCTGATTTTAGGCATACGCTTTACTGGAATCCCGAAGTGGTAATTGATGAAAGTGGCTGTGCTACAGTGAGTTTTTTTACCTCAGATGAGAAAAATAACTATGTGCTGCTCATTGAAGGAATTGCAGCGGATGGAAGACTTTTTACTGCTGAACAGCCTTTTGAAGTGAATTGATACAAGGAGTGATTTTCTTACTATGTTAAGCAATAATTTATTAAATTACTTTTTTACTTATTAATAATTTCATAAAACAACTTTTTAACACGATGCAATCAAAAACCAAAGGAGCAGTTCCTTACCCTACCAGGAAGCAGCTTACTTTTACCTTTTATGGCTGGATTACAGTAATGGCTATTTCTGCATACAGCCTCTCCGTTAATGACATTCAAAACAGGGGGTTTTTAGTGCTGGGTATATTGACTACTCTCTCCACGCTTGTATTTTTCATAACCCCCATGCTCTACTTCAATAAGCCGAAAAGAAAGCAGCGCCGCCTCCAGGCTAAAGTAATTTAGGTAGCCGGATTTACCCCGGCAGCTTTTCCTCCAAAACCTCCCGCTGGATGCTTCGTAAGTAAATAGTATGAGCAGAGCATTTGTAAAAGAAGATGATGCAGGGCAACCGCCCATTATTCCGCCTCGCGCCTCCCTTCCGCCAGGAACGCCCAATTATGTACGTCCGCAGGGCCTGGAACAACTGCGTGCTGAGCAGACGGCTCTTGAAGAACAGCGGGCGCAGGTAAACCAGAACCATGAAGATGAAAGCAACCGCACCCGCCAGCTCACCGTTCTTAATGCGCAACTGAATGAACTGAGTCAGCGACTGGCCAGTGCCAAAGTGGTAGATCCACGGGAACAGCCTGTTAATGAGGTTCGCTTTGGGGCCACCGTTAGCCTTCGCACCCACAGCGGAGGAAAAAAAGGAATGGAACGAGAATTTACCATTGTGGGAGTAGACGAGGCCAACATTAAAGAAGGTAAAATCGCCTTTATTGCGCCCATTGCCCGTGCGGTATCTGGCGCCTCAAAGGGCGATCGAGTTCCGCTTCGTATCGGACGGCTTGAAGAAGTGGTGGAAGTAACAAAAATTACCTATTAGTGCTTCGCCAAATTAAAAATTATAAATTAAAAATTAGGGAGAAAAGTTAAAAGGGTTTGCATGAGCGTTAAAATCCTTCTTTTTCCGCCTGTTATTTATAAAAATTAAATTGGAATAACAATAGTAAACAATTCAGTTACTTCCTTTTTATAATTTATACAGTAGCCCTGAATCAGCCACTTTTTTAACGCTTGGTAATATCACTTGCCCCTGAGCTTCGCACTGCTACTTTTTCCGGGTTTCCATAATATACGATATCAGATGCTCCGCTGGCAGAAGCTTTTATCCCATAACTTACCCGTACCTTAATGTCGGCGGCGCCCGAAGCCGAAACCTCCGCCTCTTCCACTTCCAGTTCCTGTGCCTTTATATCGCTGCCGCCACTGGCAGTTCCATTCAGGTAGTAGGCAGAACCCGCCAGCACCACATCGGCCCCGCCACTACAACGGACAACCAACTCATCTGCCTGTAAATTCAGCCGAAGGTCGGAACCTCCCGAAGAGCTAATCTTTAGTTTATCGAATTTCAGGTTTCCCTCTCCTACCAAATCGGTGCCTCCGCTTACCTCTATGCTGTTTAAATCTATAAAGCTCACATATACATTAACTGGACCTAGCTTTTTAAATATTCGCTTAGAAAGGTTGTCCATTTTAATTACCAGGGTATTTCCATCTTCAATTTTTGCTTTAATGTATTCAAAAGCTTCTTCTTCGGCTTCAATTTCAACAGATTCGCTGCTCCCCTGGCGGAGGTACACATTTACCCCCGAAGAAGCTTTTATAGCGGTAAAGCCACCTAAATTTTGGTTTACCCTTTTCTGGGCAAAAACCGGAAGGTTTACCATCAGGCAGAGGTACGCAATGGCTAATACAGATTGTAGGAAATTTTTCATTGGTTGAATTTTTGGTTTTTGAGCATAAAAAACGTTGCCCCTTTTCTTTGGGTAAAGATGAAGAAGGGAAGTAAAAGGTTGCATGCTGCTTATTCTTTCTGCAAAAAAATGTTAAAAAGCAGGTAAAAAGCACTCTTACAGAACAGGAGACTGAATTAAATGGACAAAAATCAGAAATAAAACAATGTTGGAACCATAATTAAAGAAAACGCCTATATTTAATACCTGAACTTCAAAAACCCTTCTATGCACAAACTTAAATCACTTACAGCACTGGCTGCTGCCGGCCTTATGTTCTGGTCGTGCAGTCCGGAAAGCCAACAGGAAACAGTGGAAGACATGAACCCTTTTTTTACCACCTACGCCACGCCTTACGAAGTACCTCCTTTTGATGTAATCAAAAATGAGCACTTTAAACCAGCCATGGAAGAAGGCATCCGCCGCCATGCTGCCGAAATTGAAGCCATTGCCAATGCCAAAGAAGTACCTACTTTCGAAAATACTATTGTAGCAATGGATAACTCCGGTGCCCTGCTCGATAAAGTAACCACCGTTTTCTATAATCTGAATTCTGCCAATACCAACGACAGCATTCAAACCATTGCCAAAGAAATTGCGCCAGAGCTTTCGAAGCACAGCGATAACATTAGCCTGAATGCTCCCCTTTTTGTCCGCGTAAAAAAACTGTGGGACAATAAAGAAAGCCTGAAGCTAGATGCGGAGCAATCTCAACTGCTGGAAAAAACTTATAAATCATTCGTGCGCAGCGGGGCAAACCTTTCTGATGCGGACAAGGAGAAGCTTCGGGCTATTAATGGTGAGCTGTCGGTACTGAGCATCCAGTTCGGGCAAAATGTGCTGGCCGAAACGAATAACTACAAAATGGTAGTTGAAAAAGAAGAAGAGCTGGCCGGTCTGCCACAATCGCTGATTGAAGGTGCTGCTGCAAAAGCAAAAGAAGAGGGCCAGGAAGGAAAGTGGATTTTTACCCTGCACAACCCGAGCGTAATGCCTTTTCTTCAGTATGCTGAAAACCGCGAGCTGCGCAAAAAAATATGGAATGCGTATAGGAAGCGCGGCGATAACAACAATGAATTCGACAACAAAGAAATTATTATAAAGCTGGCCAACCTGCGCCGGGAGCGGGCTCAATTACTCGGCTATGATAACCATGCCCAATATGTGCTGGAAGAATCGATGGCCAAAACACCCGAAAATGTATATAAACTCCTTGACCAACTTTGGGCTCCTGCCCTGGAAGTAGCCAAGCAGGAAAGAGACGATATGCAGAAAATGGTGAATACTTCTGGTCAGAATTTTAAACTTGCCCCTTATGACTGGCGCTTTTACACCGAGAAAGTACGTAAAGAACGTTTCGACCTCGACGAACAGGAAATTAAGCCTTATTTCAGCCTGGACAAAGTAAGAGAAGGTGTATTTACGGTTACCAACAAGCTGTATGGCCTTACTTTCGAAGAACTGAAAGATATTCCTACATACCACGAAGAGGTAACAGCCTATGCCGTAAAAGAAGCCGACGGAACACATGTGGGTGTTCTGTATATGGACTTCTTTCCGAGAGAATCGAAAAGAGGCGGTGCCTGGATGACATCTTACCGCGGGCAGAAAATGGAAAATGGCGAGCGTAAAGCACCCGTAATTTCTATTGTTTGTAACTTCTCCAAGCCTACAGCCAATGCTCCTGCACTCCTGAGCTTCGACGAAGTAAGCACTTTCTTCCACGAGTTTGGCCATTCCCTGCACGGACTGCTCTCGAATGTGAAGTACCAGAGCCTGGCCGGTACATCGGTACCACGCGACTTTGTGGAGCTGCCAAGCCAGATTATGGAAAACTGGGCCGCCGAACCAGAGGTAATGAAAATGTATGCCAAGCATTACCAAACCGGCGAAGCCATTCCTGACGAGCTGATTAAAAAAATTCAGGCTACCGGTACATTCAACCAAGGCTTTGCCACTACCGAATACCTGGCGGCTTCCCTCCTCGACCTGGATTTCCACTCGCAGGAAAAACCAATTGAAGAGGATGTAAATAGCTTTGAGCAGGCTTCGATGCAGAAAATTGGCCTCATCGGCGAAATCATTCCACGTTACCGCAGCACTTATTTCAACCACGTATTCGCAGGTGGATATTCCAGCGGATACTATAGCTACATCTGGTCTGGCGTATTGGATAGCGACGCTTTTGAAAGCTTCAAAGAAACTTCGCTTTTCGATAAAGAACAGGCAGCCAAATTCAGAAAAAATGTACTGGAAAGAGGCGGCACAAAAGACCCAATGGAAATGTATGTCGATTTCCGTGGTCGTCAGCCCGACATTGGCCCGCTTCTAAAAAAAAGAGGCCTTGATAAATTAGGCAAAACCGGTATAGAGGCAGGAAGCAATTAAGCTTTTGTTTTGGAAATAAAAAAAGAGCAGGTTCATAGAAATGGACCTGCTCTTTTAATTCCTTTAGTAGTAGCTTAAAAAAACTAAACACCAACATATAATTTTCCGGAAAGGGAGTATGGCTGGCATTGCGAGGGCAGCGCGGCAATCTGTTGGCTATTAAACGAAGGAGCCTGTAAAGCGCCTGTAATGCTGGTTTTTAAGCTGCTCTTTTCCTGGATAGCCAGGAGATTGCCGCGTCACTCCGCAAAAGCTTCGTTCCTCGCAATGACAAGTGGTTAAATGGTCTCCCTGCATCCACAGCGCCTACTTTGCTAAACCCTACAACGTATCCATATCAATTACAAAGCGGTAGCGAACATCCCCCTTCAGCATTCGCTCATAAGCTTCGTTTATATAACTCATATCAATGACCTCCACATCGGAAACAATGTTGTGCTCGGCACAGTAATCGAGCATTTCCTGGGTTTGGGGCAGCCCACCAATTAAGGAACCTCCCACGCTCCTGCGATTGCCAATAAGGTTGAAACCGAGAATCTGGGTAGGTTCCGGAGGAACGCCCACACATATCATGGTGCCATTGGTGTTGAGCATGCGCAGGTACATATTGTAGTCGTGCGGCGCCGATACGGTATCGACAATAAAATCGAATTTATTGGTAAGGGCTTTTACCTGTGCCTTGTCTTTGGTTAAAGCAAAATGCTGTGCCCCCAGGCGACGGGCATCTTCTTCTTTCGAGGGAGAGGTGCTCAGCATTGTAACTTCGGCACCAAAAGAGGCTGCAAATTTAACTGCCATGTGGCCAAGCCCTCCCAGGCCCAGTACAGCTACTTTATGGCCTTTCCCCACCTTCCAGTGCCGTAATGGGGAATAAGTAGTGATACCGGCACATAACAGTGGCGCCACCCCTTCCAGCGGTAGCCGGTCGGATATCAACAGCACAAAGTCCTGGTTTACTACAATTTGTTTACTATAACCGCCATAGGTATTTGTTCCATCAACCGGGTCGGGGCTGTTGTACGTCCAGGTATTTCCATTTTCGCAATACTGCTCCAGCCCCTGCTGGCAATTCCGGCACTCCCGGCAGGAATCGACCAGGCAACCCACTCCTGCCAGTTCCCCTACCTTAAATTTGGTAACTGACTCTCCGGTGGCGGTAATCCTGCCCACTATTTCGTGACCCGGAATACAGGGAAAGACTGTTCCACCCCATTCATTCCGGGCGGTATGGAGGTCGGAGTGGCATACCCCGCAATACATAATTTCTATCTGCACATCCTTTGCACGCAGTGCTCTTCTTTCAAAAGTAAAAGGTTCCAGTGGTTGGTCGCCGCTATGGGCTGCATATCCTTTTGTTGCCATTCTATTAAATTTTTAATGTATTTTATAATCAGCTCCGCTTCCTCAGGATTGAAACCAAAGGTCCGGCCCTACAGTGGCCTAATTTACCTCAGCATTTTTTACAAGGAAAGCCTCTCTCCAACTTTCGCTGCTTTCATTTTAGTTTACTAAACCAAAGGCTGTGGATCCTGTTTCACTTTCCTGCTTAATATTACCGCATCAGGCTAAATGCTAAAAAACACTTTAAAACAGAAAGCTTTTGAGCCTGTTTAAAATTTATTCTTGTTCCGCTGCATGGTGTCAGCCAGAGCCTGTTTTTCAGGGGTCTTTCCACTTCATTGCAGTAGCTCCAGGGGAATATTCAAGGAGGTTAACAGGGCCCGGGCAGCTTTTCCCCGGTCAAAATGCGGCAATTATATGTCTCCTCCAGGAGGTTAAAAACGGCGGACCGCCAATTTCCACCATCATTTATTGCCAGCATCCTGTCCTTGCAAAATCTAAATTTAGCCTACCAGGTTCTAAAACAAAACCTTTGTAGCTAAAGGACCTACCGGAACATTGTCTAAAATTAAATGCACTAATGAATAGTTAGCGTTATGCAGTAAAAATCCGGAAAAATGAAATAAGAAAAAACAGGAGGCAACCAATGGGCTGCCTCCTGCTCAATTTGCTGTTTTGGCCGCTTATTTACTCCAGAACAATCCTGGTAATTTTAGACTGTTTATCAGTTACCACCCGGGCAACATACAGGCCGCCAGCCAAATTTCCGCGGTTAAATTCAGCTTTATGAGACTGACCTGCCTTGCTTACTCCCTGGGCCAGAACGGTTACCAAAATCCCGTCTTTATCCAGAATTTCCAGGCGGTAAGTACCTTCTTCGGCTATAGTAAATTCGATTTGGGTTTTAGAGCCAAAAGGGTTTGGTACAGCTCTAACACTAAAGTCAGAGGCAGCAGTAGCAGTTGTGGTGCTGTAGATTTCCGGCAGGTCGTACGCTTCTACCTGGTCAAATCGGTAATAGCTCAGCCCCTGGTCGGCACTGTAGCCTACTCCTCTTCTTGCAAAAGCCCTCCAGATAAGTTCCTGATTGGCACCACCATAATTGATTCGGTCTGCCTCCAGAATTGCATCACGGCCGTCGACAAAACCAGGATAGCATGGCTGAAGCTTTAAGCCGTCTATTACCAGCTGCATGGCTATGTTATTGCCTCCGGTACCATGGTACAGGTCATCATCAAAGCCATATTTATCAATCAGGTCCCAGGTCATTTCCCAAAGTGCGGTGGCAAATACGAACCCAATACCATGGGGAGCCGAAAGATTAGGATCATTGGTGGCAGCATAGGTATAGCTGTTTACGCTAAAATCTGTGGAATAAGGTGCAGGCCTGATACCCAGTCCAGTGGTTGGCTGCCCCTGCGCATAAGTCCCTATCCCTCTGATTTTCTCGCGGGTATCTTCTGCTCTCATTGTCATCATGAGGGCAAACCAGTCACTCCAGCCTTCACCCATTTGTTCGGTGGTAAGGATTTGATTTCCCGCACGTACCTGAGTAGGAAGGCAGCTTGTATTATCCGGTCCACCAGTCAGGCGGTTAGAAATACCATGGCCATATTCATGTACAATAATGCCATTATCAAAATCACCGTCTAATTCTGGGCCACCTTCATTTTTCAGCTCCACAAGCACTTCTACTCCTTGATTGAGTTGTTCTACAATGCTTCCGCCTAAAGAATTGCTTATCATGACAGAAGGAATGGTAATTTCCTGCGTAGGAGTACCTCCCATGCTGGTAGGATCGCCGGGCTGGCTATTAATTACAACTACTGCAATAGCGCCTGCTGCCTGGGCATTTTCAACTTTCTGGGTAAAATTACAGCTCCCTCTGTAAACCAATGCAATGTTTCCATTAATGGCATCCGCATTGGTAAAAGGATTACAACCTTCATTATTCAGGCCATCTTCAGCCAAAACCAGCTTTCCTGCCAGTGGAGTAGCTGTTAGCTCAGGTCCGAAACTTGCATTTGCGGCAATGTACCCCCCGGCAATCGAAGAAGGAGAAACAATGGTAAAAGCATTTGGATCGGGTTTTCCGCTCCAAAGGTACATTTGCATTCTTGGCCGGACACCATCGGGCAAGGTAGCGAAGTTGGCGTTATTACGGGTAGCGGGAATGTTTCTGCTATCCTGCGCTTCGGCCATTACATGGTCTCCACCCTCTCCTCCTCTACCGAAGTTTACCGTCTGAAAGTTTCCACTTGCCTCATCGAAGCCATAATTATACCAAACATCATGGACCATATTGTTCCAGTAAAAGAGGTTGGTTATGGCTGCATCTTTATAGGCAACAGGCTCCTGATCAAAGTTAAGCGGAAACCTGAATATACGCTGGTTTCCTCCATCGGGGCTGTATCCGTAGAAGTCTTCAGGTCCACCCACATAACCTGTATTATCAGGATCTTCATAGGCATATACATTGTTACCTTTGGTAATGGTGTAATTGGTTGATCCTACCTTGTGCCAGCCATCAGGAGAAGCAACTTTATCCTGAGCGGCCCGCTCATTTACCAGTGTGCGCCTGCCATGGCTGGGGCTTTCAACAGGAAGGCGATATACCTCATAAAGTCCGGGGGCTTTTCCGCGGCTTGCCACGCTTACAACACTTTCCTGTACGGCATAAGGAACTACTGCCGGCTCCTGAACTGTGGGTACCGAGGCCGTATGGCTGTGGTTGGCATGCAAAAATTCACCGGTCGGGCCGTTATTATCAAACTCGCAGTGAGCAACCATATTATCCTTATCTAAAAATTCTCCGGTCATTGCATCCACCCGAACTATCCACCAGTTCTGTGCATCCAGTTCATAAATAGATACTTCCCATGCAAGCCGCAAGCTTCCTTCTGCCACAGGCTGGTACACCAGCTTAACATAAATTGGCTCCAGCGAAATGCCTGCATTGTTAAATACCACTTCCTGCTTTTTAGTATCTCCTTTTTCTATTACCGAAAGAGATTCTTTAACAGACGTATTCAGGTGTTTAGCTGCTGCCGCTACTGCTTCCGAAGCATCAATTCCTGGTTTAGTTGTATTTACTTTCCTTTCAACATCGCTCAGGAAGCGATCTCCCATGCTAAGCACTTTTCCCTCGCGATTCATATTGATGTTGGTAAGGGCTCCATGGATTTCTATGCCCTCATGGGTTTGTTTCAGGTAAACATGCTTCAGACCATTGTGCGTCGATTCTGTTTCACTGCTCAACTCCAGGTTGGTAATTTCCTTTTCACTTAACCTAAACTTCTGCCGGGCTTTCTTGATGTGATCAAGGGCGGCCTGTGGGATTTCTCTTTTTTCTTTCTTTTTGTCTATGCTAATCCTTCCCTGGCCAAAGGAAGAATAGCTTCCAAAAAGAAACACAACCAAAACCAATAGTTGTGTGAGGGGGCGTAATTTTTGTTTCATGCGCTGAAGGTTTAAAAAATTGGAATGTTTTAAAGTATGGGAATATAAATATATTTTTTTTAATATTTCCCCATAGGTAAAAAAAATTACCCGCCACTTTTTGAAAATATTATTCAATTTCAAAAATAAATATAACATTATATAGTTAATCCATAAACACAATTATGCCAGTAAGTTGAAGCGATCTTAAGCCATTCATCCAGGAAACTAAAAACACTAAATGTTAATGTTTCTAAAATACCAAATACCCTCAACTCAAAAACAGGATTATTCAAATAACTATTTATTTATTATTTAATTGAAAGAGCCGCAGGTTTCCCCCTGCAGGAGCTGACTATGAAACGTTCTAATTAGAAAAACCAGGTGTAGGGCATGGCACTTTGCCAGCCAGCAGGGAAAGGGGCCATGCAAGAATTTCATGAAAGGAACCAGCGAATGCGACGTTGACTGCCTCAGTTAAGCGCTGAGGAATTTTCTTTTAACCTTTCAATTAAATAGACAAGCACTAATGCCAGCAGGTTAATTCCCACCACTACCTGCCCGGTAGCTTCGTTTAGAATAAACTGGAAAGAGGAAAGCGACAGCTTTAGTTTAAGTTGCCAGGCGGGAGCAAAATGGATTCCAAATCCTGCTTTAAATCCAGCTACAAAGTTGTAGGCAAAACTGCCAACAGCAAAACTCAGCACCTGCAGCAACTGGTTTACCAGCGATAGCTGAAGGCCTTTCCGAAAATTTTTAAAAAGCACCACGCCGCAAACAATGGAAAATACATACAGGATTCCTGCAAAAACTACCAGCGACAGGTTTCCTGCGGTAAGGCTTTCCAGCTGTGGCAGGGCTCGTCCGGCCAGGGCAATCCCTAAAATTCCACCAAAAATTTGGTAGCCCGCTAAGGCATAAAGGCTGTTCTTTATTCGGTTCTCCATAGCATAATTGATGCTGTCAAATTTATGAAACTTAATAAGGAAAAGCCCCACCTCAGGAAGGCAGGGCTTTTATTACCGATGCTTATTTTTATAAACTTATTCGGGCGGATTTACATAATTTGGATTCAGCCCATCGTCGCGGGTTTTCCCTGCATTTGCTGCCTGCAGCTCCGCCAGCCCTTTTTTACCATAAGCCAGGCGCGTAATTACTACATACAGCACCGGCACAACAAAGATGGCAAGGAAAGTGGCAGCCAGCATACCGCCGATTACCACCCAGCCAATGGTTTGCCGCGATACAGCACCTGCACCGGAGGCAATCGCCAGTGGCACCACACCCAGTATAAAGGCCATAGAAGTCATGATAATAGGACGCAGACGCAGCTTTACTGCTTCAATGGTGGCATCAATCAGCTCCATGCCCTGGTCTACCCGCTCTTTGGCAAACTCCACAATCAGAATGGCGTTTTTCGCTGCCAGACCAATCAAGGTAATCATACCAATTTGCGCATATACGTTATTATCCAGCTTAGGCAGGAAGGTAAGGGCCAGAATGGCACCAAACATTCCCAGCGGAATAGCAAACAGGATGGAGAACGGCACGGACCAGCTTTCATACAGGGCCGCCAGCAGCAGCAGCACCAGTATAATAGACAGCGAGAAGATATAAATGGTGCTGTCGCCCGCGGCAAGCTCTTCGCGGCTCAGGCCGGAAAAGTCATAGCCATAGCCAGCGGGTAGTACCTTCGGCAGCCACCTCCTGCAGGGCTTCCAGGGCCTGGCCGCTACTGTAGCCCGGCGCCGCATTACCCATTACTTCCGTAGAACGGAAAAGGTTGTAATGCGAAATTACCGCAGGGTTTTCCACCACACTGTAAGTTACCAGCGCACTTAAGGGAATCGATTCGCCCTGACGGTTCATGCACATAATACTGCTTCAGGCTTTCGATATCCATTCTGTAAGAAGTATCGGCCTGGGCCACCACCCTGAAATTACGTCCGTAGCGGGTAAAGTCATTCATATAACGGCTGCCCATATACGAGACATGGTGTTATACACTTCTGAAACCGGCACGCCCAGTCTTTTGGCTTTTACCCGGTCTACCTCCACATGGTACCCGGGCGTGCGGGTATTAAAGAAGCTATAAGCCATGGCAATTTCGGGCCGTTGGTTGGCAGCCCCAAGAAATTGCCCCATCACCTTCTCAAACTCCTTGAGGTCGCCTCCGCCGGCCCGCTGCTCCAGCATGAAGCTAAAACCACCTGACTGGCCAAGCCCCGGAATAGCCGGAGGAGCCACTACCCGTACATTGGCTTCCTTGATACCGGCAAAGCGCTGGTTTAAAGTTGCCATTACCCCTGCCAGCTGCTGTGAAGCCTCTTTTCGTTCCGACCAGGGCTTGAGCTGCAGGAAGATAAGTACCGCTGTTCGACTTAAAGGAGAAGTTGATGGCATTCAGGCCGCCAATAGCGGTGTAGCTCCTAATGGCAGGCACTTCTGCCATAATCTCGCCCATCTCACTCAATATGGCTCTTGTTCTGGTTGCGGAAGCACCTTCCGGAAGCTCTATAGCTACAAAAATCCTGCCTTCGTCTTCAGTAGGAATAAAACCTGTTGGTTTGGTATGCGAACAGACCCACCGTACCCGCATACAAACAAGCTAACAGCACCAGCACCAGTGGCGTGGCACTGATGCTTTTGCGCACGCCCCTGGAGTAGGACTTGGTTGCCCGGCCAAACCAGTTGTTAAACTTGTAAAAGAACTTATTCAGCCCTTTTGAATCTTCATTTACCTTCATCGGCCTTAACATCAGCGAGCACAGGGCTGGTGTTAGGGTTAAAGCCACAAAAGCAGAAATAAGAACAGAGATGGCGATGGTGATGGCAAACTGCTGGTACAGACGCCCGACAATGCCTGGAATAAAACCTACCGGGATAAATACCGCCGCAAGAATAAGCGCAATGGCAATAACCGGCGCTGTAATATCTTTCATGGCTTTGCGTGTAGCCTCTTTCGCCGACAAACGTTCGTGGTCAATATAATGCTGCACGGCTTCCACCACCACAATGGCGTCGTCCACCACAATACCAATGGCCAGTACGAAACCAAAGAGGGTAAGCGTATTGATGGTAAAGCCCAGCGGAATAAAGAAGATAAAGGTACCGATTATGGACACCGGAATGGCCAGGATTGGGACCAGGGTCGCCCGCCAGCTTTGCAGGAACAGGAACACCACGATAATTACCAGGATAAGCGCTTCTATCAATGTCTGCACCACTTCTTTGATGGATACTTCCACCACCGAAACCGTTTCAAAAGAAACCACATAGTCCACATCGGCCGGGAAAGATTGTTTTCATCTCTTCCAGGGCGGCATATACGCCTTCGGCAGTTTCCAAAGCGTTGCTTCCCGGGGCCTGGTAAAGAAGCAAAATAGCCGACGGGTTTCCATTGATGGTCGCTGCACGGCCATAGTCAAACTGCCCGAATTCAATTCGCGCTACATCGCGCAGGTACACAATGGAGCCATCGGCAGGATTCGTGCGGACCACGATATCGCCGAACTCCTCCTGCGTTTGCAGCCGCCCGCTAACGGTTATCGGGTACTGAAAAGCCTGATTGGGGTTTTGCGGCATGGCCCCTACCGTACCGGCAGCCACCTGCAGGTTTTGCTCCTGAATGGCTGCCGAAATTTCTGCCGGCACTTATCCCGTACTGGGCCAGTTGATCGGGCTGCAGCCAGATGCGCATACTGAAATCCTGTCCCAGCGCATTAATGTCGCCCACTCCCGTGCACACGCAGCAAGGCATCGCGTACATACATATTGGTATAGTTGTCGAGGTATTGTATGTCGTGGGTACCTTTAGGCGAATAAATCCCAATTACCATCATGATACTCGGATTCCGCTTCCGCACGGTTACGCCCAAGCCGTCGTACCTCTTCGGGAAAGCTGGGCTCTGCAATACTTGCCCGGTTTTGCACGTCCAGGGTGGCAATATCAATATCGGTACCTACCTCAAAGGTTACGCTCATGTTCATTTGGCCGGTACTGGTATTGGTGGAGGTAATATAGGCCATGCCCGGCGTACCATTGATCTGGGTCTCCACAGGAGTGGCCACGGTCTGCTCCACGGTTTGTGCATCGGCGCCGGTATAATTAGCCGATACTGATACCACCGGCGGCGAAATATCCGGGTACTGCGTAACGGGGAGGTTCATCATGGCCAGCACCCCTACCAGCATGATCACAATGGAGATCACGATGGAGGTGACCGGCCTCCTTATAAAAACATCTGAAATCATATATTAATGTGCTAATTTATTAATTTATTCATGTGCCAATGAGGGGCGATTTCTACAGAGAATACTTAAGTACTAAGTAGTAAGTAGTAAGTAGTAAGTATTAAGTAGTTAGTAGTGGGACAAATTTAATTTAAGCTTAGTAGCCAGCCTTGTCATCCTGAGGAACGAAGCGGTCCGCCGCTGCGGGATCTTTCCCTGCATGAAGCTCCTTAACAGCCATTTTATTGGAAAGATCCCTCCTACGTCGGGATGACAAAACGAGCTAATTATGTGTAAAATAATTCTGTCCCATTACTTAAGTATTAAGACACTGAACTGGGGCAGACTTTTTCAGCCGGAAACGCTTTGCTTCTATTGCCTATAGTCCATTGTTTATTGTCCATTGTCCAGTAACTTACATCTCCTACTCCGCCACCTGTACTTCAGAGCCTTCGCGCAGGCGCTGGATCCTCCCACTACAATTACCTCGCCCGCTTCCAGGCCTTCGCGCACCACGATGTTGGCGCCAAAGCGGGTACCGAGGCTTAACATTTTGCTGATGGGCCACTCCATTTTCGACCACATACACATAAAACTCCCCGAGCTGTTCCGAAACTGCTTTGTAGGGAATCACCAGCTGCTCCCCTATGTCCTGGTTGCGTACCTTCACGCGCACGGTCATGCCGGCCACCAGTCTCCGTTCCGGGTTTGGAAAAGTCAATCGTACGGCTATCGTACCTGTTTGCCGGTTCACAGCCCTGTCAATGGCGGTGAGTGTTCCCGGATAAGAATAAGTTTCTCCATTGCTGAGGGTCAGCATAAAAACAGAGTCCGCTGCCTGGCTATTGCGAAGGCGGGTAAAGCGGGGAATTTCCTGCTCGTTGATCACGAAATCCACAGCAATGGGATTTTCGGTCGAAATGGTATTTAGGAGTGGCTGACCCGGCGATACCTGCGCGCCTACCCGTACCTGCGAAATACCAATCGTTCCACTAAAGGGAGCGGTTATTACGGAATAGCTCAGGTCGGTGGCAGCACTTTGCACCTGGGCCTGGGCAGAGGCCAGCTGCGATTTGGCTGTTTGTAAATCGGCCCGCGCATAGTCGACCTGCTGCTGGGCAATAGCCTCCTGCTCGCTCAGGCGCTCATAGCGTTCCACATCTTTCTGTACCCGCTGCAGGTTGGCCCGGGCACTTTGTAAGTTGGCCTGTGCCTGCTGGTAAGCTGCCTGGTATTTGCTGCGATCAATCTCGTACAGCTTTTGCCCTTTCGTTACCTGCTGGCCGTCTTCTACATAAATATTGGTAATATAGCCGGAAACCTGCGGACGGAGCTCCACCTCGTTCAGCGGCACTACCGTTCCCGGATAAGTGTCGGTACCGGTAACCTCCTGTTCTGCTACTGTATAGGCACTAACGGCTACCGCCTGCCCCATTGGCCGCTGCTGCTGGCTGCTTTCTCCTTCGCCACAGGAAATAAGTATTGCCGGACTAACAAAGGCGGCCATTAGCCACAAAAGAGATTTTTTTGTTCGTATATACATGGATTAATTAACTTCTATATTTCCTAATGCTTTTTCTAAATCGAGTTTACTGGACATTACCTGGTACAGGGCGTTGTAATAATTCAGCTGGGCAGAACGAAGGTCGGTTTCAGCCACCACCAGTTCCAGGTAAGTTTTTATTCCCTCATCGTACTGCAGCTTAATAATGTTATACACCTCTTCGGCCACCTCCACATTGTTTTGCAGGGTGAGCCACTCGTTGTAGTCGCTCTTATAGTTGGCCAGGGCCGTCTGGTACTGGGTATGGATGATGTTTTCCAGGTTTTCCGCTTCCACCTCCAGGCGCTCCTCCAGCAGCTGGGCCTTCCGCAGGTTTTGAATACGCCTCGTTCCCTGAAAGATAGGCAGTGCCACACTCAGGCCGGCAGCCGAGGTTGGGTAGGCAATGTTGTAGAGCTCGCTGAACTGATCGTTGAGGTACAAAAAGTTATAATTTGCAAATGCCGATACTGTCGGCAAAAAGCTCCAGCGATAGTAACTCGTATTCAGGTTCAGCAGCTTTCTTTGTGTTTGCAGCAACTGCACTTCTATGCGGTCGGCGTAAATTACCTCCTGGGTGGTGTCGGCCAGTATTTCTTCCTGCATTTGTTCATAAGCATACTCCAGCTCCAGGCTGCCAGTTGCGGGGAAGCCCATGAGCTGCTTCAGGTAAGCCACCTTAGCTTTTACTGCTTCGGCAGCTCGTTTGAGGTCGCTGCGGGTATTGGCCAGGGCAATGCTGGCCCGCTGGTAATCGGTTTTATCGACCAGGCCACTTTCGAAACGGCTTACGGCATCGCGGTACTGCTTGTCCAGGCGGGCAATATTTTCTTCCAGAATGCGAAGCTGCTCCTTTGTTAGCAGCACATCGTAAAAGGCTTTACTCACCTCTATAACCGTATTTATTTTGCTATCCTGCGTTTGCTGGTCGAGCTGTTGTCGGGTGACCCCGGCTGCCCGGGAGGCCAGCAAAACATCGTTGTTATAAAGGGTCTGGTTGGCCTGGAGCTGCAGGTTGGAGTTATTTCTTTTTCCAATGGTTATCAGCTGGTCGCCAAAGGCGGTTGTTTGTAGCTTAAAGTTATGGCTGGCGTTAAACTGCGCAGAAATCTGCGGTAGCCAGCCGGCCAGGCTGGCATTGATTTCCCGCTCACCAATGGCTTCGTCGAGATACGCCTGGCGCACAGCAGGCCGGTTTTTTAAGGCAAAGCCAATGCACTCGTCCAGTGTAAACGCTTCGCCGGGCTTTGGTTCTGTGTGCTGGGCTGCCAACAGGCAGGGCCAGAGCAAACAGCCAAGCAGCAGCAGCTGTAAACGTCTTAAGTGTGTCATTTAGGTAACTATATTTATATGTTTAGGGGGATGTTCATGTTTTTGGCTTCTTCAGACAAAAGGTACTTTTACATTTTCCGAAGCAGGCACAAAGGCTACCTTTTTGAAATGCCATTCCAGAGCATTTCCTTTATCTGGTCCAGCTCCTGGCTTCCAAGGGAAACCCTTCCAAAACCATAAATCCGGGCACTGGTCATTATATTGTTATGTACCAGCACGCCCAGTATTACGGGGTTAACAGGCTGTAAAATCTCCTGCGCTACCCCTTCCTGTAAAAAGTTGAAAATTTTGCCCAGAAAAGGATCTGTAGCCCCATTATCGCCGTAGGAGGCGTAGTAAGGAGAATGCACAAACTGCTGGCTAAATCGGGGGTATGAAGGATTCGCTATATAAAAGTTGTAGAGGTTCGTCCAGAAATTATAGAAACGCTCCTTAAAACTCATCTCTTTCTTTTCTCCTGAAAACATCACCTCCTGCAGATTAGCCGAAAGGAAATCGTACAGCTCACAAATAAGCTGGTCTTTGCTCTCGAAATGATGATAAATCGTGCCTGCGGCAACGCCTGCTATTTTAGCCACTGAGCTCATAGGGCACCCATGAAACCCTTTTTCAGTAACTAAATCCAGGGTACTTTCAAATATGGCTTTTTTCTTCTCTGTAAAATTTTCCATTCCTGCTTTTTGCCGACCGAATGAATGTTCGGTCGGCAAATGTAGCCGATTTATATTTCTTAAACCAGGCAGGCTCCGTTAAATAATCATGAAATCGTATAATAAGCTGTGAACCAAAACTAAGCAGCCTGTAAAAAAACGGGATAATTCCGATTCACATAAAACCCTTACAATAACAGAAAAAAGACCAATCACGCTTGTTCTAAAAGGGTTTCCAATATTCTGCCAAATTTTATCTCTTCTTGCCGGCTCCATTCATAATAAAACAACAGCCCCTAAAAATACTATTTAGCAAAAAAAAAGCCACCCCCTTGTAAAGACGAAGGAAAATCAAAGGTTTACCTTCTGATTTCTGTGCCTCCTGCATTACAAATAATCTCTGTAAAAGAGCTAATTTGTTTTTATCTACCTGGTAAAGAGGGAAAAACTTACACCTACTTAGATTTTGAAAAGACAGGACAAATTAACATATACATTTTTTTTACCTAATTTGCCTGAAGAAAAAAAGCCAGCCACACATGAAGGGAAAAAAGTTAAGCATGGGAATTGCTGCTATTGTAGTAATTCTGATAATAGTAATTATGCGGGAATCCTTCAGCCAACCAGGAGTACAGGACCTGGAAGGAGACTTTGAGCGCGTGGCCTTTTATAAGAACGAGAACAATACCGGCCCCGTCCATCGGGCATATGCTGTTAGTACAAGCGATACCCTCTGGCTGGAAATGGAAAAGTATGGCGAATACATGCCACACACGAAATACGGTACCACAAGGGTATATTTTTTCCACCAATCAAGCCCAATCCCTACGAAGCTTAGCGCAGGCAAGGAAAACCTGCCCAAAGAATACCGCGAATATTGCCTTGCCCGGTATGAGAAAAACAGCATGGGACAGGTTTCATTTGTAAAGTATCCCTTTTAAACACTTCCTTCCCTCTCTTTTAAAGTAGGCGCAAAACCTCATTTATTCTTTTACCTCGGGCCTCTCTTTATCTTCTGTGTCCGTATCAGGCCACTATTTTGAGGAATAAACGCCTGGGAAAACCCTTTTTTATAAAGGCACTTTTATTTTGTTATTTACTGCTTCTGTTTTAAATTACTGAGGCTATCCAGGGTTTTAAAAAAGTAAATCCTTGCAAAATGAAGACGATTCTCCTCACTGGCGCTACAGGCCAAATTGGGCAGGCCATTATTCGACATTACGCCCCTTCCAACCAGCAACAGCTGTATGTGGCCAGCCGCAAAAAAGCCGAAAAATTGAATGGCTTTCCGACCCTTTTCTTCGACTTTGAACGGCTGGAGGAAAGCAGAAAAAGCCTGGAACAAACAGAAATTCTTTTCCTGCTTCGCCCGCCCCATATCTCCGACGTTCAAGCTTATTTTACTCCGCTGCTCCGGGCCTGCATAGCCGCAGATGTTAAACATATTATCTTCCTCTCTGTACAGGGTGCCGATAAAGCTTCTTTTATTCCGCATGCAAAAATAGAAAAGGGTATCCTGCAAAGCGGAATTCCTTATACGTTCATCCGGCCCAGCTATTTTATGCAAAACCTGACCAGCACCCTCCAAAAAGACATTCAGCTGCATAAGGAAATATTTTTACCAGCAGGCAAAGCGCCTTTCCTGTGGGTAGATACAGATGACATTGGAAAAGCTGTTGCGAAAATCCTGGAAGCGCCTGAAAAGCACCAAAACCGGGTTTACACAATTACCGGGGAGGAACTGCTGCCTTTTGGGGAGGTGGCTGCATTTCTTTCTGCCACCCTGGGCAGAACGATCAAGTACCAATCACCTACGCTCCTGCACTTTTTTATCCGGAAAAAGAAAGAAGGGATTCCTACTTCTTTTATACTGGTAATGATTATGCTCCACTACCTGCCGCGCTTTCAAAAGCCTCCTGCAATAAGTACCGATTTTACAAGGCTAACAGCAGAAGAGCCAAGCCTGCTGGCGCACTTTCTGCAGCAACATCGGGAGGATTGGCTTTAATGCGCTGCAGGATTAAAAGCTTGTGTAGCTTGTAAAAAATGTAGGGACAAAGGCGTAAAAGTTAAGACAAACACGAATCATGCATAGAAATTAACCAAATTAATTCTGCAAAAGCCGCTGGTGGTCATTCCCGAGGCTTTTTAATTTAAGAAATGATAATGCTTTTTACTCCTCCGGCTGTAAGCTGATGAATTCTCAGAAAACGGTGGTTTTATTGTACACAAAAAATACCATATATTGGAGTGATATCTTGCTAATAATGGGAGTAATAATAGGCGGGCATTTAATCAATAATATCTAAATATTTTATTCTTACCTGACGGTGGTATTGTTATTCTTTTCCTATTCCTGGAAATAAAAAAGTTCCCGCATACTTCTACAAACCCTGCCAAATGGATAGTTATATGTAGCTAAGAATTTTGAGGAAGTGCCTTTAACCGAGAGTTTTCTTTTCCAAAAATCAGAAAACATCTGTCAATATCAATTTAGGCGGATTGCCTTCATTACATTAGAATTAAAGACGAGGTATACCAATTGCAAGGTGGATAATTTGGAGGGCAGCTGGTCTCCAGCACCATTTTAGCTAAGATGTTAAAGCTTTATTCGATACCATATAAGAACAAAAATTTAATGCATCCCAATAATTAACATAGGATTTTTTTTAAAAATAAATTGAATATTTAAACTTACTCCCTATTTTTGAAGCAGATAACAAATGACTTATGCGTAACATATTACTATCAGCTGCATTAGCTTCCTGCCTGTTCTGGCATTCGGGTTGCGAAAAAGTAGAAAACGGCGACAGGCAAATAATTTGGGGTGATCTCGCGATGACTCTTGGAGAAAAGGAGACTGGCGAGATTATTATTGGGCCCGGCAGAACCTACCCGCCTGACTCCATTCGTGTTTACAATCAAGACTGGGAGGAGCTTGAGAATACTGTAGTCCCATGTACTCCCTCCAAACCTGAGGGCGAGTATACAGTTTTTATTGAAAATATGTACAAACGTGGCCCAGCTACGGCTTTAGAATTTGACACCACCTATTACTTGAAGTTTCCTGCTGGCGATATTGATACCATCAGAGTAAGCTACACCTACGATAAAAAAGAGGATAACTACCCCCAACTAATCTGGTACAACGACAACCTATACTCTCACAACAATTACGATGTAAATTGTGGCATATTAATTTATAAAAAGCCTTAATATTTAATAAACCACCCTCAATAAATTCAACCAATGCGAACAATTACCTTAACAATAGTAGCGATGCTATTGAGCCAGCTTCTTTTTGCCCAAAACGTCATCGAGGAATGCAGCACAATTCCTTATGACACTACTGAAGTTAAAAAACTTCCATGGTATGGCAAGAATGAATTTTTGGCAAATTACAAAGAGAAGAAGGATAAAGAGAAAAAAGAAAAGGAAAAGAACAAAGACGAGCAAGGCCTGAATCTTTTTGAAGACCAGTCTTTACAAGTAACAACTGCTTCTACCTGCTCTCCATATGACTACCTGGTTCCTGTTAAAATTATTGTTTGGCATAACGGAGACCACAATGAAAATATGACTCCAGCCTTAGCAGAAGATATATTGGCAGAAGCTAATAGAAGATACCGCGAAGCTGGTGCCTCTATTCAATTTTACCTCGTTCGCAGTCCGGATTTTAAAGAAAACAATGCGTACGCCAGTGGAATAGAAACTGACGCAGAACAGGCTGGGATGTTTTCACTATATTATAATTCACAGCAAATAACTATACATTTTACAGGTGGTAGGGACTGGGGTCAATCTTTAGGTTCCGCCAGCCTACCTGGTCCAGCCTATGTAAGATCAAATTATGTCCGTACTGATGGCCCCGACTTTGTTAATATAGTTGGTAGCAACCAAACATATATCGAGAGGGTGGGAGGCACCTTAGCGCATGAGTTAGGTCACAATTTAGGCTTATCGCATACGCATGCAGCTGCCAGGTTATCTTATGCCAGCGACAATGGATCGGTATCTAATGGGTGCTACCAGGAAGCTGTTAGCCGGACAGCAAGAAACAGCTGGCTCAATGGCTGTACAAGTACAGACAATTATGTAAAGTGTGAAGTAAACGGTGACCAGCTGTGTGATACTCCGGCAGATCCAAACCTGAATAGGGCGGACAGGTTTAACGATGATCCTTACAGAACAAATTCAGATATTTCTCCTTGCTCATATAGACTACCTACTTCGGGAGATTATAGAACGGATAACTGGGGTGATACCTGGAATCCGAATGCCAGAAATATAATGGCTTACAATAATAGAAGATGCAGGAATTTCTTCTCGCAAGGGCAAATAACCATAATGCATTACATCTTGGATACTGAATGGAGTGGGCGATTAAACAACATCTCCCTGACAAGCTCTGCTGAAAGAATATGCTATAACCAAACAGCAACCATATCGCTTCCCACGATTTACGGCGATGGCTACCGCGAAATGTATGGAGCAAAGTACTGGTGGAATGTAGGCTCAGGTTTAACTATAACCTCTGGCCAGGAGACGGAAAAGGTAGAACTAAAAGGTAGTAGTTCCAGCATTAATGGTTATGTTGATGTAAATGTAATCATTAGCAGTCCTACTGGCACCTTCTGCGTGGACAGAAAAATATACTTAGGAACTCCTCCTCGTCCTGCTTCAATTTATGGGCCAACAAATGTATGCGCCGGAGGGCTTGTTAGTTATAATTCTTCTTCATCTCCCTTCGCGACTTCATACCAGTGGTCCCTCGACGCTAATTCCGCTGGCTGGACTATAGAAAGCCAAAATGGTACTTCCGCAACCTTTCGAGCTGGCTATGGTAATACTTATATTAGGGTAACGGCTAAAAATGCCTGTGGAGCAAGCAGCATGAAATACGTTTATGTATCTGTGGATAAATCCTGTGGCGGCGGTGGTGGAGGCTGCGATCCTTACCTGCTGGCATCCCCCAATCCATCCGATGGAGAAATTTCAGTAAATATTGTAGTACCTATAGAACCCTGCTTTAGCAGTACAAATTTACAAGAAGCAACTCTTTCCTCTGCCGGCTATGATATTTTCCTTTATGACGAATCTGGTAATGTAGTACATAAGGATCACAAAAAAGAGAGGAACTTTATAATTAATAAAAGAGGAATAAAAAAGGGATTCTATATTCTTAAAGTGAATTCAAAGGATATCTCCTTGACCCAGAGGCTCCTTATTGAGTAGGTAGTGAGCTATTTCTAGGCATAATTTAGCCCTATTTTTGTAAAATAAGGTTAGGAAAAAGGAATCTCCTGTTTTTACTTAAAAACAGGAGATTTTTTTGTGCTTATATAGCAATGTATTTTCGTTGATACATTTGTCAATTACATCTTTTTTCGACCGCAAGTGGCTTTTCTATAAATCCTCTTTTTCTGAAAAATGGAAATAATCACCTGTCTTAGCCCCCTAAAAGACTGGAGAGTTTTTGAAACGAAATTCAGAAACTTTAAATTAGGGAAATATGAGCAAGTCGTACAAGAAATGGAGTAAGGAAGAAAAGCTGGCAATTTTGAAAGCAGCGGAAGAAGAAGGAGTAGTATCAGCTTGTAGAAAGCATGAGGTGAGCACAGCTACCTATTACAACCGCAGCGGCGGACCGCTGGAAAAAAGTATATGACCTGCATGGTGAGGCAGGCTTTCAGCAGGATAAATCTTCACAAGATCAGCTCTACAAGAAATTAGAAGAGGAAAACAGGAGACTTAAAAAGCTGCTGGTGGATAAGGATTTGGCTTTGGAGGTACAGAAGGAGTTTTTAAAAAAAAAGTTTGGGACCGGGCCACGGCGGCCGACGATCCAAGAAAAATTTAGCAGATAGACTGGCTAAAGAGTATCAGGTGAGCATCCATAGAGTTTTAGAACATGTAGGGCTCTCTCCCAGCAGCTACTACTTTCAGGCTACAGGAGGTAGGAAAGGACGTTTACCCAGCAAGACTACTTATCATGAAAAGCGTGGTGACATAGGCAACCAGCAGGTAATAGAGCAGGTGAGAAACATTCTCTCAGCGCCTTTTCAGGACTATTGGGGCTACCACAATGTCACAGCTGAGCTTCGGGAGACAGGCTATCTCATTAATCATAAGAAGGTGTATCGACTGATGAAAGAAGCCAGCTTGCTGCGCCCTTCTACCCGTTTGCGTCCTAAGCCAAGCAAGCGAAAGTATGTGCAGTTCAGGAAGATAGAGACAAATCGTCCTTTGGAATATGTGGAGATGGATATCAAGTGTGTCTGGATACCAGAAAAAGGAAAACAGGCTTATTTGCTTACCCTGCTGGATGTGCATACCAGAAAAGTGCTGGCTTACAGCTTTGGCTGGAACATGAAGCAGGATAAAGTAATCGAGCTCTATGCAGGTCTTATCGATGAAGGCCTATTACCTGAAGGAACCATCATCAGAAGCGACAATGGAAGCCAGCGGTCCGCCGCCGCGGTTTATCGCTGCTAAGGTCAGGGAATATCTGGAAATGGTAGGCATGGAGCAGGAATTTACACATGTAGCTACTCCTGAAGAAAATGGGCATGTAGAGGCTTATCATGGCATCCTGAAAAACGAGCTCTTCCAGCGATATGAATACTTTAGCTTTGCTCAGGCTAAGCAGCTCATTGATGAATTTGTGCAGTATTACAACAACAAACGAAGACATGGAAGCCTGAAGAGGCAGGCGCCAGAGGCATTTTGGCTAAAGGAAAAATACCTACTGGAAACAAGAGCCAGGGTGGCATAATCAAACCAACATAACATTTTTTCTTTTTCTAATGCCCCTCACTAAAAAAGGGGGTATTGGAAAAAGAAAAAAAGAAGAAATGAAGCAGAGAATTATCGAGAACTTTTAACCTTTGTCAATTAGAATACCTCTCCAGTTTTACGGGGTCTTAAACATCACCTTTACACAAAAACGACCGGTTTAATGTAAAATAAAACCTGCGGTTTTTGAGATATTAACAACTCACCACAAAAAATCTCCTGATATAACTCCTGTATTCTCATAAAACCATCTCATTAATCAAAACATGATTTCGTTTTTGAGACAGCGTTTTTTATACAGATTTGTGATGACAAAAAATGCAGGGAAAGTACCCAAGATTAGATTCCGGAGCATCAGCCTGATTCCTTGGAGTTATGGGGGCGAAGCAGCCAGGAAAAAATCCCATAGGGTATAGCTCCTTAACTGACTCCGGCATTTCGATGGTAGATAAAAAACCAAGCAGTTTTATAAAAACCGATTATTATTTTTTCTGAAAAACTCTTTATTAAACTATCTTGAAAAGAAGATGATTTTTGACCGACCTTAAAAAATTTTTTTCCGAACTTTTCATCAAGCTAAATTTAACCATTTTATTAAACATGCTTAGCTACAACTTTTCAGGTAAAACTGCCCTCATCAGTGGCGGCAGCTCCGGCCTTGGGCTGGCAACGGCCACTGCACTGGCCCAGGCAGGGGCTAGAATCGTCATTGTAAGCCGCAACCCGTACAGAGCGGAGGCCACCTTTAAGCAAGTAAAAGGCGATGTGCATTACTACAGTGCCGACTTTGAGCAACCATCAGAAATTAATCCGCTCTTTGAACAAATTGAATCCGACTTTAGCCGGTTAGATTTTGCCATAAACTGTGCAGCAGGCGACAGCGGTATTGGCAAACCGGTAACAGGTTTTACTGAAGAGGAATTTGACTCTACCATAAATGTAAACCTGAAGAGCCTTTGGTTATGCATGAAACACGAAATTTTGCTGATGCAAAAAACAGGCAGCGGCTGCATTGTGAATGTTTCCTCGGTAAACGGTCTGGGTGGGGTTGAAGGAGGCTCGCTCTATGCCGCCAGCAAAGCCGCCGTTATTGCCTTGAGCAAATCGGCCGCCCTGGAGCTTGCGCAAACAAAAATTGCTGTACACGCAATAATACCAGGGGCCTTCGATACCCCATTGTTACAGAAAGCCATGGAAGCTCAAACCGGCGGCAAGCCCGATAAGCTCCCGCACATCAGGCAGCAATATGAGCAGGCAATTCCTGCCGGGCGCATCGGAGACCCGAAGGAATTTGCTGAAACCATCCTGTGGCTATGCACAGCCAGAGCTCCTTATATGGCGGCCATTCCCTAATTATCGATGGTGGCATGAGCAGTCGCTTCAGATAGGCAAAGATGAAAATAGCTGCCCTCTTGCTGGCTGTTAAATCCAATCAGCTGGAGTTTGCCGCTGGTTAAAACAAAGAAGCTGGAGAAAATCACCAGCTTCCTGTTTAATATTTATTTGCCGGAACACTTGTTCTTATCCTGCTCTTTTTACTGCTTAAACATACTGCAGGTGGCCAAAGCGTTCAAAAGCAGTTTCTTCGAGTTTGTCCCTGAAATCGGGATGGGCGATTTCTATCAGGGCTTTGGCCCGCTGCTTCATGGATTTTCCATACAGGTCGGCAATACCCCACTCGGTTACGATGTAGTGGACATTGGCACGCGTACTTACCACGCCGGCTCCCGGGCGTAAAAACGGGTTTATTTTACTTTCTCCCCTGCTGGTTACAGAAGGCAGGGCAATAATAGGTTTCCCGCCTTCGGAGTAGCTGGCGCCCCGCATAAAATCAATCTGGCCACCAACACCGCTGTAGTGCTTCATGCCAATAGAATCGGCACATACCTGGCCGGTTAAATCCACCTCAATGGCACAGTTGATGGCGGTAACTTTCGGATTTTTGCGAATAACACTTACGTCGTTGGTAAAGGCCACATCCATCAATTGCACCCCTGGATTTTGGTCTACAAAATCATATACGCGCCGGCTACCGAGCACAAAGGCCGAAACCGTGCGCCCGGGCATTACGTGCTTATGCTCATTGGTTACCACTCCCTGTTCAATTAGCGGAATTAAGCCGTCGGAAAACATCTCGGTGTGTACGCCCAGACCTTTATGGTTCGTTAGTGCAGCCAATACGGCATTCGGAATTGCCCCGATTCCCATTTGAAGGGTGGCGCCATCTTCAACCAAACCGGCAATATGGTTGCCAATGCGTTTTGCTACTTCACTTAGTGGCTTTACGGGCGTTTCGGGCAAAGGGGCATCATACTCCACCAGGTAGTCGAAGCTTTCGAGCGGAAGCAGGCCATCGCCATAGGCAAACGGCATTTGCGGATTTACCTGGGCAATAACCACCTTGGCCGATTCAATGGCCGCTTTGGTTGCTTCTACAGAAGGCCCCAGGCTTACATAGCCGTGCTTATCGGGAGGGGAAACCTGTACCAGGGCCACATCGAGCGGCAGGCGCTTTCTGCGGAACAAGGCAGGTACCTCGCTCAAAAAGATGGGAATATAATCGGCAAAACCTTCCTGCGTGGCCGAGCGCACATTTCCGCCTACAAAAAGCGAATGCAGCCGGAAGCTGTCGCGAAAGGGTGCTTCTACATAGGGAGCTTTTCCTTCGGTATGCAGGTGTACAATTTCAACGTCGTGCAGCTCAGGTGCCCGGGCCACCAGGGCTTCTATAAGGTGCTGCGGAGCGGCAGCCACGCTGTGGATATATATGCGGTCGCCCGGCTGTACCACCTTTAATGCTTCATTAGCAGTAGCATGAATAGGCATAGTTATCGTTTTTTTTACAAAGGTAGTGCTCTCCTCCTCCCCCTGTCCTGATATTGCTTAGCTGCTCAACTGATTTTTCTCAGTTTTTAACAAGCCGGTATATTTAAATTGCATGATGTGCTGCAGGCGATTACCTTTACCATGCTGCCCCGAAAAAGAAGATCTCCTGCTTTAGCGGGCAAAAACAGGTACCTAAACAGTGCACTACATTAAATGTTATTTAATACGAGCATTGCTCCCTGCCCCTGTGTATGGGCTTAAACCTTGAAACAAACTATGCCGACAGACCAGACACCACACTTACCTTCAATACTTGACAACGATTTTTATAAAATTACCATGCAGCATGCCGTGGTAAAGCTATTCCCCAGGGCAAAAGCCCGTTACCAGTTTATTAACCGCGGCCGGCACTCCTTCCCTCCGGGTTTCGACAAGGCCCTGCGGAAGGCGGTAGATGCCATGGCTGGACTCCGCTTGAGCAAAGAAGAAAAGAAGTACCTGGCTGCAACCTGTCCCTACCTTGACCCTACCTACCTGGACTTCCTGCAAGGCTACTGTTACGACCCCGAAGAAGTAAGTATCAGGCAGGAAGGAGACCAACTCCAGGTTTCCATTGAAGGCTTCTGGTACCGCACCATTTTGTGGGAGGTGCCGCTGATGGCGCTGATTTCTGAGCTTTATTATCCACAAAATCAGCTGGAGAGGCAAAGTGATGAAGAGGTAAGCCGCATTGCTCGCAGCAAAATAGAAAAATACAAAGAAATGGGAGTGGCCATAGCAGAGTTCGGCACCCGCAGGCGACACTCTTACAAGGTTCATCAGCTAATTATAGACACACTGAAGCAATATGGGGGAGGCACCTTTGTTGGCACCAGCAATGTGCACCTGGCCCACCAAATGCAGGTAAAACCTATTGGCACCCATGCGCATGAATGGTTTATGTTTCACGCAGCCCGATATGGATTTAAAATGGCCAACACCCTGGGCTTACAGCACTGGGCCGAAGTGTACCGGGGCGATTTAGGCATTGCCCTTTCCGACACCTATACCACCGCTGTTTTCATAGAGCAGTTCGATAAGATGTTTACTAAACTGTTCGATGGAGTTCGGCACGACAGCGGCGACCCGGTGGAATTTGCTAAAAGCATTATTACCCACTACGAGCGGATGGGCGTCGATCCCCGCTCCAAAACCATTGTTTTTTCCGATGCCCTTAACTATGAAAAGGTAAGCCGCATTGCCAGCTACTGCAAAGGAAAAATAGGCATGTCGTTCGGCATAGGAACCAACTTTACCAACGATGTTGGCCTTAAACCTATGAATATGGTAGTTAAGATGACAGAAACACAACCGGAAGGCTCCCAATGGATACCAGTCGTTAAGCTTTCGGACGAAGCTGGCAAGCATACCGGCGATGAAACAGCCATTCGATTGGCAAAAGACATCCTGAACATCAGTTAAAGGAATTTTCTTTCGGAAGATGAATGCCGGCTGAATCAAAATCCTGTTAAACTATAAATAAGTAAGTGCTTAGACATACATACATTAAACTGTTTGTCATGCCGACAACGGAGGCATCTTTTCAAGTCTAATGCTTCCCAGATGTTTCTAACGAAGAAAGATCCTTCCGCGCGGCGTCCGCGTTCCTCAGGATGAATTGTGTCAAAAGTCAAGCTAGGGGTTAAAATTTTATTTTGTTTCAGCCAGTTTAGGCTGGTACTCTTTTTCATATAAGGTTCCCTCTTCTACTATGGCAAAGGCCTGTTTGAGCAGCTTGTTTACTACCGCAATCATCGCCTGCCTGTGTGCCTTTCCTTTTGCCCTTAGCCTCTCATATAAGTCTTTACATGTGCCGTTATATTTCCTTGCTGAACGCGCAGCCATATACAAACATTTTCTCACCTCTGACATACCCATCTTACATATCTTCGACTTGCCCCTGACTGAAGAGCCTGATTCATAGATTCTGGGAGACAGGCCCAGGTAAGAAATTACCTGCTTGTAATTATCAAAGCCTTCAAAGCCTCTTAAAGCCACTATCAATAACAAGCTGGTCTTCGGCCCTATACCTGGTATAGACTCCAGTTGCTCTTTTAAAGCACTGTTTTCTTGTTCTATCAGTTCATGCATCTGCTTCTCTACATGGCTTATTTTTTTGTTAAGCTGGCGTATTTCATCTTCTAATGTAGCCTTGATATTCTTGTCCAGCTTACCTGCGGCAAGAAAAGCCTCTATTTGCTGCGTAGTAGCATGTAGGTGCTTCAATAATTGCTTCCTCACTGTATACCACTGCTTAATTTTCAGGTAGCCTTCCTTTAAAGGCTGCCATGGCTTTAACTCCATCAGCTTTCCATAAGCGGCTATACCTTTTGCATCAGCGGCATCTGATTTAACTCTTTTTAGCTGCATCTGGCTAGGCGCCCCCCATAAACCTGCGAATCACCAATGGGTTAACTACGGCTACTTTAACTCCCTTCTCATAAAGAAAGCAAGCCAGCTGGTAGTAATAAGGCCCAGATGCTTCCATCACTACCCAACTATTAGAGGGTATAATCTTTTGAAGCTGTTGAAAGCCCTGCTTGTCATTAGTGAGTCTTCCTTTAGTATTCTTACTATCAGCATCTGTGAAAAAGTAATCAAAATAAGCCTTGGAGATATCTACTCCTACGACAGTGGGCTTTACTTCTTGCATTTCTTTTTTATCTTTACAGTTAACCAATAATGCAGCCGTTGCTATCAGGTAGGGCTTTTTACCAGACCAATCTATACTTAAAGCAGGTTCTATAGACCTAATGAATTGTCCTGGTTTAGGTAAAAAGTAGCAGAAGGGAATTGCATCCCGAAGAGTCTTAATGACTAATGACAAACTAGATCCTTGTTCCTTCTGCCTTTACCTGTTAGCAGCGCCCTGCTTTACAGGCAAACCAAATAATATTCTGCGACTTCTCCAACTTTTTTCTCCCCGCTAACTTAGTATGACAAAATCGGCTTTTTTTCTTCAAATTAAATGTGTCCTACTACTTAGCTAATAAAGATTTCAGAAAATGAGAGCATTATTACTTATAGACATCCAAAATGACTTTTTACCTGGAGGAGCCCTGGCAGTACCCGGGGGAGATCAAATTATGCCTGTGGTAAACAGGCTGCAGCAGCAATTTGAGCTGGTGGTGGCCACCCAGGACTGGCATCCGGCCGGTCATAAAAGCTTTGCCTCCAGCCACGAAAGCCGGAAACCATTCGAATTGATGGAACTCAACGGGCTTGAGCAGGTACTCTGGCCGGACCATTGCATACAAGGAACTGATGGAGCCGAATTTTCAAAGGAGCTGGACATGAAGAAGGTGGAAGCTGTGTTCAGAAAAGGCACCAACCCGGAAATAGACAGCTACAGCGGTTTTTACGACAACGGGCACCTGAAATCCACTGCCCTGGCCGATTACCTGCGAGGGAAACAGGTAAAGGAAGTATATCTGGCCGGACTTGCCGGGGATTTCTGCGTGTATTTCTCTGTCAAAGATGCCCTGCAGGAAGGGTTTAAAACCTATTTAATTGAAGATGCCACCCGCCCTATTGACAAAGCCGGGTTTGAGAAAGCAAAGAAAGATATTGTTGAGCGAGGCGGGCATGTTATCCATAGTAACAGTCTTCTTTGAAGAAGAATCAAAATACTTCTATGCTTTTTTCACTCCAGCTGGTTTTGGTACATGTCTTACAAAAACGAACAATGTAAATTCCTTGACTAATCATTTTTAAACTGGGCAAGCTCAGCTTCAGCATTATACATTACCGTTTCTAAGACAGTACCCAATGAATCATATTTTTTCCAGGAACCATCAGACATCCCCTGGTAATAACTTCCACTTGATTTTAAGCTTCCTGAAGGATAATATAAGGCCCACTCCCCATGCTTTTTCCCCTCTAAGAAATCTACCTCCATGTCTAAGCTGCCGGAAAGTGAAAACTTCTTCCAAAGGCCTTGTTCTTTGCCTCGGCTGTAATCACCCTGCCACTGGACTTCACCTGAAGGATAAAATGTTTGCCAGCTTCCTTCTTTGAGTGAGCGGGAAAAATTACCTGAAGAAGAAAGCTTACCTGAGCTATCATAGTATTGCCACATTCCTTCCTTTAGGGCATTGATATACCCTCCTTCCGCTTCTTTATTACCATTCGCATAATAAAACACCCAGTTGCCTTCCCTTACATCTTTTTGATAATTTCCTTTTACCGCTATTTCTCCATTGCTATGCCAGGAGGTATAAAGGCCTTCTTTATTTCCCTTCTTATAAGGAAGTGATTCTTTTAGCTGGCCGTCTGAATGCCATCTTTTCTCCACCCCCTCAAACTTCCCATCCTGATAAGAAACCTCCTTTATCAAATTTCCTAAAGAATCATAAAGCTGCCATTTTCCTTCTTTCAATCCACTATTGAAGCTGCCTTTCTCCTGTAACCATCCCTTTTTATGGTAAAAATGCCAAATACTGTCTGCCTTCCCATTTTTAAAAAAGCCTTCGGTAATTAGAAAATCTTTAAAAGATATATGCTCTTCCCCATTCTTTAAACCATTGGAATATGCTGAAGTAATTTCTTTATACAAGGCCTTCTCTTCAGCTAAACCATTAAAAAGGCTACCTTTCAAAAAAGCGGTATCTCCTTTATAAGTAAGTTCAGTAGTTTGAATAGCCTTTTCTTTGCACCCAACTGCCAAGAAACCTGAAACCAGAACGAATAATTTAACTTTATTCAAACACATAAGGTAATAAAAGGAAAGATTGACAAAATTTTATTGCTTTTTAGAGAGAGAAAGCTTTGTAGGAAAGATAAAGCCAATAGAAACCACGTACCTGTCTGCGGACTGCCGAAAGAAATATTTCTTATCCTTGTATTGGAGGTCGTTTCCTACAGGCGTAAAGCTTTTATCATAGGATATTCCAAAGAGAAACTGCCTGAATTCTGTTTCTACCTCGAGTTTGCCTGTTAGCACCCAGGGTACATAGCTTTCCTGAATAGCATGTTCAAAGCGCCTCATTTTATTGGTGTTTTTCAATTCATTGTGTGGGTCTTCTCTTGTACTGAGGTCGATTAACATCAACTCCCTTTTATCCTGCACCTCTTGATGCCACACTCCCGGACCTGCCCAAATAGTCATCCAGTCAGTAAGCTTGTATCCTCCAAGCAAATTAAGCTCAAGGTTCCGAAAGGTCTGCTGAGTTCCAATGGTCCAGTTATCGTAATCCTTCTCATTGGAGGGGTTGTTTCGGTTATTGATAACTACCATATCGTCCCCACCAATGTTGTAGACATAGGAAAAGCTTACCCTTGAAGCCAATCGTCTACTATCCAACTGAGAAAAAAAACAAACCTCCAGCCATCTCGCAGAGAGTGCGAACTTACCGGCTTGTGAATCTGCGTACCTTCTATTTCTATAGAAGGAGCATAAGTGCGGTGGTAGGTAACATAGCCAATTTTACCTCCGAAAGAGATGTTCTGGCTTGAGGCAGAAACAGAGGCAAGCAGTAGGCATGAAAGAAACAGCGTTCGAAGCACGGTTGGAGAAAGTTTTATAGTTTAAAGCCTATTTTATAGCCCAGTCCCAAAAATTCCGGAAAAATATTAAAAGAGTAGGTTTTAAGAGCTACTGTATGCAGGTATTTCCCTTCCCTATTCCAGCTATACTCCAGGTCGGTGTAGAAACCAAAGCGCCTGATGCGACTATGCTCAAAGGTTTCATCAACCAGATCATCGCCTACATAAGAAATGGCTATTGAGTTGGTTTGGTTTCCTATCTGGTAAGAAGGTCCCGCATTGAGAGAGAAGGCATAATCTTCTTTGTTAACAAAAAAACCGGATAGACCAAAGTCAATAAATACACCGGAGTGGCTACTATATCCGCCAAAGGGTCCCTCATCAGTTGAGCCAATAGTTTCAAAATAAACTAAGCGGGGGTTGAGCGCCAAGTGCTGGTTCAAAGCAATTTTTAAATCATTACTTACAAAAAGGCCCCAATTCCCAATACTTTGCTCACTTCCTAACGCTAATCCCACAGAAAAGACAGTTGAAGGAGCTTTCTCCTTCTTACCAGAACTATCCTGGCTGAAAACAGGACCAATTAGAAACAAGGATAAAATAAAGGTGAAATAAATGGTTTTCATGATGGCAATTAGATTAAAAGTATATTATTGCTGTGGAACAGCTTACTAACATCAGCAAACATGTGTTTACTTCTTTATGAAAGAAACCAGCTCACTAAAATGTAGTAAGCTGGTATCTAGTACTATTTCTAATTAATTATCAATACAAAACATTGAATAGGGCTTAGTAAAGTACACGTCATCACTTGCATAAACTCTCCAACCATCTTTCAGTCCATGACCATCAGCAGTTTTATTACCACTCTTATATACCTGATACAACCAGTCCTGGTTCATAATTACTGAATGTTTTGACTTATAAGTAAACTCTATTTTGGCACTTACTTCTTTTTCAATTTTTACACCATCTACTTCCATGCCAATTGTCTTCTTAGCTTCGCCAGAAATTTTAACCTCACTATCAGTGTCGTCCCACTCGTAAATACCAAAAACCTGCTGTGTTTCCTTTTTTGTCCAATTTGGATCCCAAATCTGATTTCTTGTAACCCATCTTTCATTTCTAATATCAGAGCGACTTACAGAAATCTGCTGTGTAAATGGAACACCCTCAGTTTTTTCACTATTGGGATCATAAGCAACATCTCCCCTAAAAAACACAATTTCACTTTCACCTGAATTGAACAGGCCAATATATGGATCATACTGATCCGTTACTTTTAAATAGCCAACTTTTACCTGGAGAACTTCCAACTTACCCGGATCAGTACAGTCGGCACTTCCGCCATCGCCGCTACCGCCACCTGTGTAGCCACCACCACCTGTGTAGCCGCCACCGCCACCGTAAGTAGGATCTACCATAATTGGTTCCATCAAATACGTTTGTTGATCATCCGGCTGAATAACCCAGGTCTGATGCTCTGCTGAATAATCATCATCCACCATTACCTCTTCTAAAGCATATTCATTGGTCCGAGCGCCTACCTTACTAGCGACAATCCGAAAACCTTTAACGCGATCTCCACTATTTTCAACGGAGGCAAAGGTTATGGTTGGAAGTTCGTTTTCATCTAAGTCTTCTGTATAAGGCATATAAATAGAACCACCATCTTTTTTTAGAAATTCTTCCAAAGCTGCTGAACTTGTTCTGGCATTGCCAGTAGAAAATTTCTTCGCATTTGGATATTTAGCGTTGGAGAAAACCTCACTAAAAGCTGTGGAAAAAGATTGTACATCATAAGCCCTATAATTAGAGATAGTACTTTTTTCCGGTTCCAGCAAATCTGCAAAATGAATCTGTGTTGAGCTTGTTTGATCCTCCTTCACAAGTCTGGTGATATTGCGGACTAGGTCTGGATTTTCCTGAACCATTCCCAACAGCACCATTGCTGTTTGTTCGTAATTTTCACCACGCTCCTAATCATAAGCAGTGTAAACTTCCGGTTGCACCTGAAATTCTTCCTGATTAACAGGGTCGACTGTGTTCTCCTGACAGGCTGTTGCAAATGCTGCAGCTGCAACACCTAAAAGAAGCATTTTTTTGTTAAAACGCATAATAAAATTTTAAAAGGTAAAAATATTACATATGCAATATTATTACCCCTTACTGTCATTAGTTGTCAGTCAGGAATTAATTTCATCTTTAAAACAATAGCTGTTACTATATGAGCAAAAAATCACCTCTTTTAAAGCAATATTTTCAACTGCCCTAATTTTTCGATAAATCGTTCTTTCAGAGAGGTCTAGTTTTTCAGCAAGTTCTTTTGGTGAGCCTGTTCTTTTCTTTTCTATTAGTTCCGTCAAAAAGGATAGCTGTTGGAAAGCGAGACTGTGGTTCATGTCGTTTTTCTACTGGAAACAAAAATAACAAATGGCAAACTTATAATAAAAAGTATAAAAACAAACAAAAAATAGAATTAAAAATATTTTATTTTGCCTTCTTAAAGAACAAGAATAGAATTAAAAGCTTCCAACACCAACAAACCGAACAGGATAAAAGGGTTTAAAGAAATAGTATTCTTTTCTTTTTAAGTGCTTAGACATACATACATTAAACTGTTTGTCATGCCGACAACGGAGGCATCTTTTCAAGTCTAATGCTTCCCAGATGTTTCTAACGAAGAAAGATCCTTCCGCGCGGCGTCCGCGTTCCTCAGGATGACAAAATCAGCTTTTTTTCTTCAAATTAAATGTGTCCTACTACTTAGCTAATAAAGATTTCAGAAAATGAGAGCATTATTACTTATAGACATCCAAAATGACTTTTTACCTGGAGGAGCCCTGGCAGTACCCGGGGGAGATCAAATTATGCCTGTGGTAAACAGGCTGCAGCAGCAATTTGAGCTGGTGGTGGCCACCCAGGACTGGCATCCGGCCGGTCATAAAAGCTTTGCCTCCAGCCACGAAAGCCGGAAACCATTCGAATTGATGGAACTCAACGGGCTTGAGCAGGTACTCTGGCCCAACCACTGCATACAAGACACCGCAGGAGCTGAGTTTTCGAAGGAGTTGAACTTGAAAAAAGTGGAGGCCATTTTTAGAAAAGGAATGAACCCGGAGATAGACAGCTACAGTGGCTTTTACGACAACGGCCAACTGAAATCCACCGCCCTGGCCGACTACCTGCGTGGCAGACAGGTGGAGGAAGTATACCTGGCTGGCCTTGCCGGGGACTATTGTGTCTACTTCTCAGTTAAAGATGCCATCAGAGAAGGCTTTAAAACATTCCTGATTGAAGATGCCAGCCGCCCCATTGACCCTGCCGGGTTTGAGAAGGCAAAAAAAGATGTTGTTGAGCGAGGCGGTAAAATTATTAAAAGCACAAACCTTTTTTAACTAAAAGACTGGTAAATAGGGCTACTTTTTACAAGGTGGTAGGATCAAAGAGTAAGATTTGGATTAGCTTAAGCAACGTCTCAGGAAAAAATATAGAACCGGGAAAATTTACTCATTATAGCATCCATATCTTACAATATCCTAATAAGTAAATGGAATTGGGCTATATTTGAAATCATTTCATGGAACCCCGTAGGAAAATTCTATTTTACACCTTAATATTTTGAAATTGTCTAAATCATTAGCTGTTTTCCTCATTCTGTTATTTTCTCTTTTTGAAGTCGTAGCTCAAGAATCTTCAAACAACACTTATGTAATCACCCAATCGAATGATACGATTTTCGGAAAGGTTTATCAACAAAAACCGGAATCTGTCAGCTTTAAACCAGCTACAGCTTCAACTTTTACCACCTACACAGCCGAAGAAATAAAAGGCTACAAATCAAAGAACGGAAAGTTTTTTATAGCCAGGGAGTTAGCCTTTTCGGAAAAAGAAACTAAAACTGTTTTTGTCGAGGCCCTGGTTTTAGGTAAAGCCTCTTTATTTAAATTAAATGAAGGCTTTCTACTAAGCAAAAATGATACAACCCAAATTCAAATTAAGAAGCTTAAAGAAGAAAAAATAGTAAATGGCCGAAGGCTCATACAAACATCTTACAGTAATGCTGGCGCAGCTACCTACCTGCTAAGCGACTGCGGTGAACTCCCCGCAATGAACAAAACCAGCAGAATTACTGAAAGAAATCTTACTCGCTCTGTTGTTGCTTACAATAAATGCACCTCTGGCAACTACACTGAGTTTAATAAGGAAAAAGCCTGGACAAAGTTCAGCAGTAAGCTGGGCATTGGAATGGGCATTTCAGGCATTAAGTTCTCCACCGCAACAACAGGTTTCCCCTTCCTTACCGAAGCAAATTTTACAAAAAGTGTTTCGCCTACCTTTCTGGCCGCTTTTATTATTTCTTCTCCAAGAATAAATGAGCATCTGGCGCTCCGGGCAGGTTTACTTTATACGAACAACATTTACTCAACTTCCTATAGGCAAGAACACGCTCAACTACCCGAAAGATATGAGGTAAACGTTAAGATGAAATCTGTTGTTATTCCACTCTCTCTACAATATGTAGTTACAGACCAGCCTGTAAGAACTTACTTTAACCTGGGACCAAGCCTGCATTGGAACCTCAATCCCACAATTAATTATAAAAGAGAATCAGAAAGGGACAATACTACTTATAAAAGCCAAGCCCCCCCCCTTTCTATGGAAAAATACCATTACGGTTTTTGGGCTGGCCTGGGTGCTGAGACCAGGATTACAAATAAGCTCCAGGGGTTCGTTGAGATAAAAGGCGAAATTACAAAAAATGTAATGAACGCTCAAATGGCCAGCAGTTCAAAACTTCTAAATGCCAACCTCTCTATCTTAAGCTTTTTCGTAGGAATTAATTTTTAAGATTTGCTTTTAAAGGCAAATCTTCAGGCTGTACACTTCCTCCTGTCCTTATTTGGTATAACAGCAGTAAAAAGAATAGTATTTTAGCGGTCTCTGCCAGGATTTGAATACCTACTGGAACAGGTACTGGAGCCCAAAAAAAGAAGCTTTGTAAGAAGGTAAATTTCAAGGGGCTGAGCAGGTATTCAGGCCTTACCACCTCCCTTCCATACAGCAAGAGCTGATTTTTCACCAGGCTCAATGGCTCTTAAAAACAAAAAAAATGCCCGTTTCAAAGCAGAAACGGGCTTTCCCTTTTATATTTTCAATTTCAATTACAGCACCTTTTGAACCTGCAACTGCTCAATTAGGGCTTTCGCTGCAGGGCTGGCCGATGCAGGGTTTTGTCCGGTTATCAACAGCCCCTCGTTTTCCACTCTCGAAGTAAAAGGCACCGTGGCGGAGTGATATTCGGCGCCCAGTTCCTTCAGGCGATCTTCCAGCTTAAAAGGAATTACATCGTACAAACCAACGGCTTTTTCTTCAATGTTGGCAAAAGCTGTTACTTTCTTACCTTTTAGCAAACCCGGCTCTTTTTCGGCTGCTTTGAGCAATCCGGCAGGTCCATGACATACCGCTGCAATGGGCTTTTCTTTTCTGTAGAAGTGAAGCACCAGTTCGGCACAATCTTCATCCTGAGCAAGGTCCCACATCGGGCCGTGTCCGCCGGGAAAGAAGAGTGCGTCAAATTCTCCAGGTTCCACTTCCGAAAGCTTCAGGGTATTCTTTATTTCCAGCTGCGCCCGCTTATCTTCATTATATCTTTTATTTGAAGGGGTGATGTTTTCTGTTAGCAGGCTTCGCTCGTCTATCGGAACCTCCCCTCCTTTCGGGCTGGCCAGCTGTATTTCATACCCTTTATCAATAAAGTCGTAATAAGGATCGGTAAACTCGCCCAACCAGGCACCGGTATCTTTAGCGCCTTCTATTTCTTTATGAGAAGTCAATATCATTAATATCTTAGTCATATCTTAAAAAATTTAAATTCAACAATTGCATCTACTTTTTTGAACGGGAGAGTATCGTTTTAGTTGAGCCGGAGACCCTTCATTCCCGACAGTCTTTAATTTTTCTTTGCTGGTTCAGCACCCCTTCGCTTTCTACTCTTGAAGTAAAAGGCACAGTGGCGAAGTGATATTCACTTCCCTTTTCCTTCAGGCAATCCTCAATTTTGAATGGGATTAAATCGCACAACCCAACGGCCTTTTTTTCGATATTAACAAAAGCAGTTACTTTTTTTCCTTTTCGCAAGCTTGGCTCCTTTTCGGCTGCCTTTAGTAATCCGACAGGTTCATGACATACTGCAACAATTAGCTTTTCTTCTCTGTAAAATGAAGAACCAGTTCGGCATAGTCTTCATCTTGGGACAGATTAATGTAACAAAAAATCTCCCTACTTTTATAAGAAATAAAAATATAACTTTCACTAGCTCCTGTATGCCTAATCAAATTATTTTTTGTTTTTCTAACTAATTACTTTTCAAGTGTTTAAGAATACATAGCATTATCTTAAGAATAAAATCTAAATTTTTGTTTTGTTATTTTAAAATCAAACTACTTATTTGCTCTTAGGTAACTTTTGTTATCTTGCTATGGCCGTAGCATTTTAATTACTATAAACCATTTTTCAAACGAAAAAATTAATGTCTCTCTCTGCCTTTGTTTTATTCTTAGGCTCTTCTCTTGCATTTGCAGAAGGATCTCTTGCACTTGAAGGATCGAATAGCTGCATCTCTGTTAGAACATCTTGTGGAACAACAGGATTTGTATGTGGCGCCACAAGTACAGGAGAAGCAATCGAACTTGCGCAATTAATTGATGAGGCCGATTGTGGTTGAGTTATAAATTGAATATGTTGAAAGTTTCTGAAGTATTTTACTTCAGAAACTTTTATTTATCTTACATTAATCAATGCCTTAATATTTATAAAATGCAAAGTAAAAGTATCTTTAAGATCTACTTAAGCGGATTAAAGTTTATTGTTCTATTAATGCTGTCTCCATTTGTGCTTACTGCACAGAATGGAAATAAGAACCTTCAAAAAATAGACGATATTCAAATTGTTTGTTCATACAATTTAAAATATCAACCAAGCGCTGAAAACCCGCAAATGACCTGGTATGATAATATGATATTACAAGTAGGAAATAATACTTCAAGCTTTCAAAGTCTTTATACTTACAAACAGGATTCAATCAGAGCTGTAGCTAAAGAAAGTGGAATAAAGGGACAAGAACTAATAACGTTAATTAGGCAGATTCCATTGCCTAAATTTAAATACCAGATTTTAAAGAACTATCCCGAAGGTAAAATTACAGTATTGGATGAAATAAACAGGGATAAATACCTGTATCAGAACGCAAAGATTTATTTGACTGGCAAATAAGCAGTGAAACGGATACCGTTGCTGGACTTTTATGCCAAAAGGCAACCACTGAATTTGGTGGGAGGAAATACGAGGCATGGTTTTCACAAGAACTCTTGATTAGCGATGGGCCATACAAATTTAACGGCTTGCCTGGATTAATAGTAAAAGTGTATGATGTTCAGCATCATTATATTTTCGAATTAACAGGTATTCAAAAACTAAAGCAGCCTACTCCTCTCCTTTTTCATGAGAAGATGAGAATAAAAACTACAAAAGTAAAATTTTTAGATACTCAGAAACATTTTAACGAAAACGCGATAGACCTGCTGGCTCAGAAAGGAATAGTATTAGGAAACAGCGAAGAAGAAAGGGCTCAACTTCAAAAAGATATGAAAGAAGAAACCAGCAATCCGATTGAAATAAAATATTAGTAATAGAAATGTAAGGAGGAATAAATAGGGAGAAAAATCACGGTAGAGTTGGGTTGACAAAAATTTGTTATTGTTAAGTCGTATGAAATATTTTCTTATTTTGTTGATAACAACAATAACGACTGTTGTTTCCTACTCACAAACCATAATAGAAGGGTATGTGTATGACGAAAATGCTGTCCCGCTGGAGAATATTAGTGTTCTACTACTGCCCGTTAATAGCAGTACCATAATTGGCTACGATATCACGAACGCAGCAGGTCATTTCTCCATCAGCCTCAATTCTACAAATGTCGATTCCATAGACGTAAAAGCACGTTCTCTTAATTATACAGAGAACGTGGTCCGTACATAAATAAAAGCCAGAGTTATTATTTTTCAATCTTTCTTGTAAAACAATTTCCTTGGATGAGTTCGTAATTGAAGCCAAACGCCATCCGATTAGCTATAAGAAATGACACATTAAAATATTTGGTAAGTGGAATTTTTGAGGAAAAGAGGACAGAGTAATAGCCGATGTATTGAAAAAGCTGCCAGGAATAGAAGTTGAAGAGTCCGGCCAAATATTATATGAAGGAAAGCCCATACAAAAGTTTTATATTGATGGCCTTGATCTCTTAGATGGCAAGTATGCCTTAGCAAATAATAACCTGCATTAAATATGTGGAATCTGTGGAAATTCTGGAAAACCACCAGCCCTCTTTGCGTCTCTGGATAGTTTAGAATATAGTGACAGGACCTCCCTTAATCTCAAGTTGAAGAATAACATTACCACTACCGGTACGATAAAATTAGGAGCTGGTTTCCCGCTTATGCTATGGGAAGGGAATGCCACCCCCATGATTTTTAATAGGAACAGGCAAATGATTAGTTCATACCAAACAAATAAT
>CAWIFH010000005.1:0-1068758 GCA_963835365.1 uncultured Cytophagales bacterium | reverse complement strand
CGAGCAGCGTGCCGTCGGGTGCGAAGCACTGCACGCCGTCACCCGCACTGGTCCAGACGTTGCCGTCGGTATCCACGCGAAAGCCGTCGGATATGCCGGGCTCGACCACGGCGAAGACGCGAGAATTTTCCAGCCGCCGGCCGTCGACGACATCGAAGGCCCGGATATGATGATGGCCGTTCGGATCGTGCGAGCGGGCGGTGTCGGAGATGTAAAGCGTGCGTTCGTTCGGTGAGAACGCCAGCCCGTTCGGTCGTACGAAATCGTCGGCCACGACCGTTAATTCTCGCCGAGTCCGGATCGAGCCGGAACACGAAACAGCCTGCCTGTTCGGATTCGGCCTTGTGGCCTTCGTAGTCGCTCAGGATGCCGTAGGGCGGATCGGTGAACCAGATGCTGTCGTCCGAGGCCACGACCACGTCGTTGGGCGAATTCAAGCGGCCACCGTCGTAGCGATCGGCCAGTACGGTGGTGCGCCCGTCGTGCTCGGTGCGCGTGACCTGTCGGCCGCCGTGCTCGCAGCTGATCAACCGTCCCTGGCGGTCGCGGGTATGGCCGTTGGCGTGCCGGCTGGGCTGGCGGAACACGCCGACATCGCCGGCCGGCGTCCAGCGCAGGATGCGGTTGTTGGGAATGTCGCTCCAGAGCACGACGTCGGCGTCGGCGATATACACCGGCCCCTCGCACCAGAGCGAGCCGGTATTCAGACTGCTCCGAGCCGGGCATTTGGCTGGGTCAGATCGTAGAAACGCGGATCGAGATATTCGATCGTCTCGCTCATCGCGCGACTCCCTCGGTTTGGGTGTCAGTGGGTGCTGAGTTTTTCGCGGCCGTAACAGCAGCAGCAGGATGATTATGATCGAGCCGAAGATGATGTTCTTGCCGGCCTCCTGGATCTGGACGGTGGAGAGCACCGATTGCAGCAGGACCACGATCATCGCGCCGGAGATCGAGCCCAGATAGCCGCCGGAGCCGCCCATGATGTTGGTGCCGCCGATGATCACCGCCGCGACCGGCACCAGCAGATAATCGCTGCCCATGCCGAGGTAGGTCTGCGATGAATAGCCGGTGAGCATGATGCCCGCAAGCGCGGCACAGAAGCCGGAGATCGCATAGGCGCCGAGATAGACCTTGCGACTGTCCACGCCGGACAGGAACAGGGCGGATTCGTTATTGCCGATGGCATACAGATAGCGGCCGAAGCGCGTCTGATGGAGAACCACCAGCGCGAATATCGCGGCGACGATCCAGACCATGAGCGGAACCGGAATGCCCCACAGATTGCCGGCACCGAGCGCCCGCACGAACGGCGGCACATCGACCTTGGGCGGCTGCGCATGGGTATAGACCAGCGTCGCGCCCTGCATCAGCGCATTGGTGCCCAGCGTCCAGACCAGCGAATGGATACGGAATATCGCTGTGCCGATCGAATTGAACATGCCCACCAGCGTGCCCGAGGCCAGCGCGGCGGCGATGGCGACCGGGGTGCTGGTGCCGTGGCTGCATCAGGGTGGCCATCAGGATCGCCGAGAAGGTCAGATTCCACGGCACCGACAGATCGATCTGGCCGGTGATGATGACGAGTGTCTGACCGACCGCGATCACGCCGATGAAGGCGCCGATCTGCAGCAGATTGCGGATGTTGTCCCAGGAGGCATAGTGCGGATTGATCGCCGCAGCGAGCGCGAACAGCACGACCAGCAGGATATAGGAGATGGTCACGCCCTGGAGCAGCCAGGACGGCAGGGCCAAAGCGCGTTTGGATTCGGATACGTTGTTCATACCGGACCTAGTTGGACATCACGTTGAGCCAGTGCCGCGTGCGCAGCCGCCAGACATTGGCCGCGGCCAGCACGATCACGAGAACCGCGCCTTGAAGCAGGTTCTGATAGAAGGGCGATACGCCGCTGGCGAACAGCACGCTGATCAGCAGCGACAGAAAATAGGCGCCGCAGATCGGACCGAGCGCGACCCCGCGGCCGCCGCCAAGCACCGCGCCGCCGAACACCACGGCGGCCACCGAGTTCAGCGTATAGCTGGTGCCGATGGTCGGATCGCCGGAGGTGGTCTGGGCGGTCAGGAAGATGCCGGCACAGGCAGCGAAGAAGCCGCCGGCGGTATAGGCCCAGAGCTCGGTTCGGGCGACCGAGATGCCGGATACGCGTGCGCCGTTGCGGTTGTCGCCGACCGCCTTGATCGCGCGGCCGAGCCGCGAGCGCATCAGCGGCACCCAGGCGACCCAGACCACCGCGAGCAGAAAGATCAGCCCGTACGGTAGATATCCCCAGGAACCGGTCAGCGCATTGGCGAACCCGCTGGGCACCGTCCCGCCCGGCTGCGGACGGACCACCAGTCCGATCCCGGTGTAGATATAGAGCGTGGCCAGGGTGACGATGATGGGCTGAATGCGCCCATAGGCCACGATCAGCCCGTTGAGGAACCCGGCCAGGGTGCCGGCGAACAGCGTGCCGATAATGACCAGAGTGGCGATTGCCGGATGCGTGCCCATGTACGTGGCCGCGATCGCATTGGTCAGCCCGACCATCGCGCCGACCGAGAGATCCACGCCGCCGGTGAGAACCACCACCAGCTGGGCCAGGGCGGCCAGCGCCAGCGTGGTGCCCTGGTTGGCCGACATGGTCACGCCGAACGGCGAGAGAATCATGGGCTGGATATAGGCGAACAGGATGGCCAGCAGCACGAGGCCGATGACGGCGGTCAGGGAGCTGTAATAGCGTTCGATGATCACGAGGCGGCTCCGATATTGCCAGGGGCGGCGGGCTCGGCGTTGGCGCCGGCGCGCTCGCGTACGCCCAGCGAGGCGGCGAGGATCTCGTTTTCGGTGATGTCCTCGCCTTCCAGGGTCTCGGCGATACGGCGGTCATTCATGACCAGCACGCGGTGACAGACGCCGACCAGTTCGGACAGCTCGGTGCTGTAGAGCAGCACTGCCTTGCCGGCTCGCGCCAGTTCGCCGATCAGCTCGTAGAAGGCGCGCTTGGTGCCCACATCCACGCCGCGGGTGGGGTCGTAGAACAGAAAGATATCGCCGCCGGTTTCCAGCCATTTGGCGATCACCACCTTCTGCTGGTTACCGCCGGACAGCGCAGCGCACCGGTGTTTCCATGCTGGCGGCCTTGATCTCCATGCGCTTCATGCCTTCCTCGGCGGTACGGCGCTCGCGCGCGCGATCGATCAAACCGCCACGGCTCAGCCTCTTCAGGCTGGCGAGCACGATGTTCTCGCGCAGCGATTGAGGCTGCAGCAGGCCCTGGGTCTTGCGGTCTTCCGGAATCAGCGCGAATCCGGCCCGGATCGCCTTCCAGGGCGACCCCAGATTCACCGGTTTGCCCGAGACCCGAACCTCGCCGGACAGGCGCCGTACCATGCCGAACAGGGCCAGCAGCAGATCGCCCTGGCCCTGGCCCTCGAGGCCGGCGACCCCGAGCACCTCGCCGCGGCGCAGTTTGAAACTGATGTCGTGGAGAAGCTCGCCGGCGCCCAGATTCCTGACGTCAACCAGGACATCGTTGTTGTCGGGGCGTGGCGCTCGCTCGGGGAACGACTGCTCGATGCGTTCGCCGAGCATCAGTTCCACCAGATAGCTCTCGTCCATGTCGGCGGCGTCGACCGTGCCGACGTTGGTGCCGTTGCGGAACACCGTCAGCCGATCGGCGATCTCGCGCACTTCGGCCATCCGGTGCGAGATGAAGATGATCGCCGTACCGCGCTCGCGCAGTCGGCCCAGCAGATCGAACAAGCCGGCGGACTTCTTCCTGGCCGAGCGCCGAGGTGCCTTCGTCGACGATCAGCGTTTTCGGATCGTGCGAGAGCGCCTTGGCGATCTCCACGAGCTGTTGATCGGCCAGCGTGAGCCGCCCGGTCAGCGTATTGGGTTTGATGTGATCGATGCCGATCTGTTCGAACAGATCGGTTACGCGGCGCCGCAGTTCGCGTCCGCGGATCTGGCCGAGCGGCCCGGTGGGTTCATGCGCGAGCATGATGTTTTCGGCCACGGTCAGATGCGGGGCCAACGACAGCTCCTGGAACACCGCGGCCACGCCGAGTTCGGCGGCCCGGATCGGGTTGTCGAGCTGCACCGGCTCGCCCGCCAGTCGAATCGTGCCCGCGTCGGGCGGCTGCACGCCGCAGAGAATCTTGACCAGGGTGCTCTTGCCGGCGCCGTTGGCGCCGAGGAGAACGTGGACCTCGCCGCGTCGACAGCTGAAGTCCGCGTCGTCGAGGGCGATGGTGCCGGCGAAGTGTTTGGCGATGCCGCTCGCTTCGAGGGCCGGCGCATCGTTCGACGCACCGGTTCCGGATGAATCGGCCATGGGGGCGCTCACAGTCGGTTACACAAAAAGCCTCGAAGGGCGGGACACTCGGGTCCCGCCCGCAATGCAGGCGATCGCCTGATCAGTTGATGCCTTGATAGACCTGCTTGGCGTCGAAGTGCAGGCCGCAGTCCGGCACGCTCACCCCGTCGAAGAAGCTGTCCGGCACCCCGCTGAAGTAGTTCTTGCCTTTCTCGAGGTTGTCGTTGGTCACGATATTCAGCGGCGACTGGATCGACTGCGGCACTTTCTCGCCCTGCAGTACGCTGAGCGCGACCTTCATGGACAGCGCAACCAGACCGGCCGACTGGCCGATCGACATCATCGGGAAGCCGTCCTTGGCGGCCGCGACGCGGAAGCCGTTCTCGGCTTCGCCGGCGATCGGCGGCATTTTCAGGCCGTGCTGCTTGAAGGCATTCACCACGCCGCTGTCGCCACCTTCACTCCAGACCGCGTCGAACTTGGCGCCCGAGGCGATGGCGTTGGCCGTGACCTTCTGGGCGGTACCGTTGTCCCAGTTGCCGTAGACCTCGGTGGTCTTGATGCCGGAGTGCTTGTCGAACACCGATTTGCCGCCCTTGTAGCGTTGCTGGTCGACGAAGGTGCCGGCCACGCCGCGAACCACAAGGACATGGCCTTTGCCGCCGGTGTGCTTGATCACGAAATCGGCCCAGCGCTTGCCCATGTCGAACTGGTCCTGGTTGATCGTGATCGCCTTGTCGGTGGTCACCACGTTGTCGAAGGACACCACCAGAACGCCAGCACTGGCGGCCTTCTCGATGGTCGAATTCAACCCGGTCGGGCTGGCCGCATCGAGCACGATGGCGTCCACGCCGGACAGGATCATCTGGTTGATCTGGGCGATCTGGGCGTTGACGTCGTTGCCGGCGCTGGAGATCTTGAAGTCCTTGATCAGCTTCTTGACTTCGGGACGATCGGCGTACATTTTCGCGATCGTTGCCATTTCGGCGCGCCATTCGTTGCCGATGTACGAATTGCTGAGCGCGATCCGATACGGAGGCTTCTTGGTATGAGGCCAGGAAAACGTCTTAGTGCTGCCGCTCCACGCCTTGTAGCAACTGGAGTTGTCCGCCCAGGCCAGCGAGGGAAGCGAGCCCATGAGCATGGCGGAGCCAAGGCCGCCCGCAGCCTGTTTAAGAAGATCCCTACGTTTCATGAGTCGCTCCTCTAGTGTTGCCGAGTCTTTGTTCTAGTCCATGACTGGTATGGCGGCAGCAGGCTTGAAGATATCCTGTCAACCTTTTATACCAGTTGGAATAGATTTATCAGCGCGGCTGGCTATGCGCAACATACGCTTTCGTCGAAGATCGGCCCCGAGGCGCAGGAACAGGCGCTCGATCGAGCCGGGCTGTCTAAAGCGGCCGCGCTGGGTCGTCTCGGCGCGGCCGTATATGCGCGAACCCCGGGATGGGATATAACCTCGGCCACGTCCGTCCTGTGGACGAATGCCGACTCCGGTCGGGTCGCACGCGTCGGCAAGGCGATTAGAATAGCCGGCTGAACATACGCACAGTGCAGCGTCGGTCGTCCGGCGCTGTGGATCGGAACGCCATGGCTCGCTACCAAATCGAACGTACCAAACTATCCGATCAGGTCACCCGTCAACTCGAACACGACATCGTTTCCGAGTACTTCAAACCGGGCGATCGCCTGCCTTCGGAACGGGCGCTCATGGAACAGTTCGGTGTGGGGCGGCCGACGATTCGGGAGGCGTTGTTCTCGTTGGAGAAGATGGGGCTGGTCGCGCTGGCGAGCGGGTCCCGGGCGCAGGTGATCCGGCCCACGCCGGCCGTGGTGCTGGATGGCCTGTCCGGCGTCATGGGCCATCTGTTGTCGAACGTGGATGGCCAGCACCATTTTCAGGAGGCGCGGGCCCTGTTCGAGGCGGCGATGGCACGCCACGCAGCGGTGCACGCGGGCCCGGACGATATCGCGGCGCTCCGCGCGGCGTTTTCAGCCAATGCCGAAACGCTCGGCGACGAAGCCGAATTCAAGCGAACCGACATCGCATTTCATCGCGTCCTGGCCGCGATTCCGGACAACCCGGTCTATACCGCGGTCCACGACGCCATGGCCCAATGGCTGGACGATCGTCGTGCGGTAGCGCTCGAACAGCCCGGCCAGGATCGGATCGCGCTCGCCGCGCACGAACGCATCCTCGAGGCGATCGCGCTCGGTGATCCCGAAGCCGCAGATCGGGCGATGCGTGACCATCTCGATCAGCACTACGGCGTCTATCGGCAGATGCGCTCGGGCAACCGCGAATAGCGTTTCCGCGCGGCTGGTTGCAGCCCTGATGAATCCAGGGCCCACGCCGCCACGGCCGGCTGCGATCCTACATGGTCGCGCCCAGCTGCCAGGGCACGAACTCGTTGTCGCCGTAGCCGAATTCCTCGCTCTTGCTGGGCTCGCCCGAGGCCACTTCGAGCATGCGCGCGAAGATTCGTTCGCCGCACTCGGCCAGGGTTTCCTCGCCGGTGACGAGGGTGCCGCAGTTGATGTCCATGTCCTCGGTCTGGCGTTCGTAGAGCGTCGGAGTTGGTGGCGAGCTTGATCGAAGGCGAGGGCTTGGAGCCGAAGGCCGAGCCGCGGCCGGTCGTGAAGCACACCAGATTCGCGCCGCCGGCGACCTGGCCGGTGGCAGCCACCGGATCGTAGCCGGGGGTGTCCATGTAGACGAAGCCCTTGGCGGTGACGCGCTCGGCATACTCGTAGACGTCCACCAGGTTCGTGGTGCCGCCCTTGGCGACCGCTCCCAGCGACTTCTCGAGAATCGTGGTGATCCCGCCGGCCTTGTTGCCGGGAGACGGGTTGTTGTTCATTTCCGCGCCTTCGCGGCGGGTATAGGCCTCCCACCAGCGAATACGCGCGAGCAGCTTTTCAGCGACCTCGGGCGAAACCGCGCGACGGGTCAGCAGATGTTCGGCGCCGTAGATCTCGGGGGTTTCCGAGAGAATGGCGGTGCCCCCGTGTTCGACCAGTCGATCGACCGCGTAGCCGAGCGCCGGATTGGCGGTGATGCCCGAATAGCTGTCCGAGCCGCCGCACTGCAAGGCCACGCACAGCTCGGAAGCCGGGATCGGCTCGCGCTCCGCCTGATTGATCTCGGGCAACAGTTCGCGTATCAGCGCGGTCGCGCGTTCGATGGTCTGGCGGGTGCCGCCGGTCGCCTGGATCGTCATCGAGCGCACCGGCTTGATCGCGCGCAGCCCTTCCACGCGTTGCAGCCCGCCGACCTGCATCACTTCGCAACCGAGGCCGAGAAACAGCACGGCCGCGACGTTGGGATGATCCGCATAGCCCTGCAGGGTGCGCTTGAGGACCTCGAAGCCTTCGCCCGAGTCGGCCATGCCGCAGCCGCCCTGATGGGTGAGCGCGATCACGCCGTCGACGTTGGGATAGCCGTCCAGTTCGCCGGAAAAGCGAAATCGATCGGCGATATGCCGCGCGGCCGTGGCCGAGCAGTTCACGCTGGAAACGATCGCCACATAATTGCGCGTGCCGGCACGACCGTCGGCGCGTCGATAACCGGCGAAGGTGGCCGGCTGATCGACGAAGCGGGTAGGCCGCGCATCCTCACAGAATGCGTAGTCGGGGCTGACATCGCCCATGGCGAGGTTGTGCATGTGCACATGCTCGCCGGGCTCGATCGCCGCGGCGGCAAAACCGATGATCTGGCCGTAGCGCAGCACCGGATCGCCCGCGGCAATCGCGCGCGTGGCGATCTTGTGGCCGGCAGCGATGTTGGAGGTTACCGTGAGCGCCGGGTCTTCCAGCGTTTCGCCCTCCTTGATCGCATGCCGCGCAATGATGACGTTGTCATCGGCATGCAGCCGGATTGTCGGGCCATCGCTGGCGATCGATGTGGACATGGCGGGAATTCTCCTCGGTCGTCATTCCGGCTCGCGGATCGCGCAAGCCCATCTAGAACTTAGGTATAGCTGTTATACCAACCTATGTCGAAAAGCGCTATGTTCGAGGCCGCACTCGATCAACGCAGATTCTCCATGTCAAATGAAACCCTTGCCACCGCTACGACGGCCGCTGCCGAGGCGCTGCGGCAATGGGCCGCAGCGGCCTTGCAAAGTCGATCGGTTGGCAAACGCGACGCCGAACTGGTGGCGCGCTGTCTGGTTCAAACCAGTCTCTGGGGTATCGATACCCACGGTATCGCACGATTGCCGCATTATCTCCGGCGCCTGGGCCGGGGTTCCATCGAGGCGCGCCCGGAACTCAAGCTCGAGCGCACCGGGCCGGCCACGGCTTCGGTCGACGGCGGCCACGGCCTGGGCATGGTGGTCTGTGATTTCGCCATGGACCAGGCGATCCAATGCGCCGAGGAAGCCGGCGCCGGCATCGTGGGGTGCTATCACTCCAGTCATTGCGGCGCGATTGGCCTGTATGGGCGCCAGGCTGCCGCGCGCGGCATGATCGGCATCGCGTTCACGCATTCGGATGCCTTTGTGGCGCCGCATAATGGCCGTCGGGCGTTTCTCGGCACCAATCCGATCTGCATTGCCGTGCCCAGCGCAGAAGGCCAGCCTGTCTGTCTCGATACGGCGACCAGCACCATTCCCTTCAACCGCGTGATGAACGCGCGCCGCGAGGGGGAGACGCTGCCGCCCGATGTCGCGATCGACGCCGACGGCGAGATGACCACCAACGCGGACGCGGCATCGGCGCTGCTGCCGTTCGCCGAACACAAGGGCTATGCGCTCGGCTTCATGATCGACGTCCTGTGCGGGCTGCTCAATGGCATGGCCTTCGGTCCGCATATCACAGCCATGTACGACGATCTCGATGCACGCCGCAATCTCGGTTCATTGATGATCGCCATCGACCCGCGCCGCTTTTTCGGCGGCGACAGGTTGGCCGACGAAGTGGCGCGGATGGCCGCCGAAGCCCGTGCCATGCCAGCCCGGCCGGGAACCGAGGTCATGGCGCCGGGAGACCCGGAGTATCGCACCGAGCGCGAGCGGCTGCGCGCCGGCATTCCGATCGAGCCCGGGCTTGCCGCGGAGATTCGGGACTGGTCCGCGCAGCTCGGAATCGAGCCGCCTCCGATGTCGTTGGCGAGCTGAGCGGCACCCGCGCGCTGGCCGCGTCCTCGGTGCTGCTGCCGGTCTGGTTCGCCGGCCTGGCGATCGCGGCGGCCGCGATCTCTTGGCTGCTGCCATGCAACATGGCGTCCGCGGTCGGCGGCATACAGAACTGTGCCTCGAATATTGTTGGCATCCTCGGGTTGATGGTGACCGCCTTTATCGTCGAGGCCAGCGGCTCGTTCCTCGCGGCGCTGCGGGTCGCGGGCGCCGCGGCCCTGGGCGGGGCGCTGATCTATATCTTCGGCCTCGGCCCGGTGGAGGCGATCGTGGCCTGATCGCGCAACCCGACGCGCGCACGGCGCCCGGTGCCGTGCGCAGGCGTCCGAGTTTACGGCGATCAACCGCCGGCGCCGAGCAGTTCCTTCTGCAGGTTTTCGTCGTGGAGGAGCGTGTCGGCGTCGTCCTCGCGCACGATGCGCCCGGTTTCGATGAGATAGGCCCGGTGGGCCACCTGCAGGCTCAGATGCGCGTTCTGCTCGACCAGCAGAACGGTCACGCCCCGGGCGTTGATGTCGCGAATGGTCTGGAACACCTGCTTGACGATCACCGGCGCGAGACCCAGCGATGGTTCGTCGAGCATCAGGATCACCGGGTCGGCCATCAGCCCACGCCCGATGGCCACCATCTGCTGCTGGCCGCCGCTGAGCGACCAGCTGAGCTGGCTGTAGAGTGCTTTAAGATCGGGGAAGATCTCGAGCACGTAATCGAGCCGCTCGTTCAGGTCGGTCTTCGAGATCTTCTGGTTCGAGGTGCCCATGACCAGGTTTTCTCTCACCGTGAGCCCTGGAAACAGGCGCCGCCCTTCGGGTACGTGCACGATGCGTCGCTGGGCGATCTTTTCCGGCGACAGTCGATCGATGCGTTCGTCCTGGAAATGAATCGTGCCATCCTGGGCGCGCAGCAGGCCGGATATGGTTTTCAGCGTGGTGCTCTTGCCAGCACCGTTGACGCCCAGCAGCGCGACGACCTCGCCCTGGCCGACTTCCAGCGAGACATCGCTGATCGCCTGCACTTTGCCGTAGCGTGCGCTGATATTGTCGACTTTAAGCATCTTCGATCTCGCCGCCCAGATAGGCTTGTATGACTGCCGGGTCCTTGAGTACGTCGGTGACCGAGCCTTGGCTGATCAGCCGGCCGTAGTCCATGACGTACAGATAGGTCGATACCTTCGAAACGAACGACATATCGTGTTCGATCAACAGGATCGTGATGCCCATATCGCTGATGGTGCGCAGGATGCCGGACAGCCGGGTCTTTTCCTCGCGGTTCATGCCAGCCACGGGCTCGTCCAGTAGCAGAATCTTCCGGATCGCTGATGATTGCGCGGGCGATCTCCACGATGCGCTGTTCGCCGTAGGCCAGATTCTTGGCCTTCTCGTGAAAACGGTCGAAGCCCAGAAGTACGAGTGTCTGCTTCGCCTTGTCCTCGGCCTGACGTTCTTCACGCAGTCCCTTGGGCCGCAGTAGCAAAGTGCCGAGCACGCCCGACCGTGGCCTTGGGGTAGAAGCCGATGGCCACGTTCTCCAGCACCGACAGTTCGGGAAACAGGCGGATATTCTGGAACGTGCGCGACATGCCGAGCCGGCTGACCCGGTGGGCGCTACGGTTGACGATATCGTTGCCGCAGAGACTGATGTCGCCGCGGGTAGCCTTGTAGATGCCGCTCATCGTGTTCAGCACGGTCGTCTTGCCCGAGCCGTTGGGCCCGATCAGCACGACGACGTCGCCGCGCCGGACGGTAATGTCCACACCCTGGACCGCCTTTACGCCGCCGAAGTACTTGTGCAGATCCTTGATCTCAAGGATGACTTCATCGCTTCGTGGGGCGCGCTCGCCGGCAACGCTTCCAGCGTCGGCGTCGTGGCCGGCGCACCGACAGTCTTGCTCTCGCGTCGCGGGAACAGCCGGCGCCATCCCCATTCAGCGCCGCTGGCGATCGAGCCATAGATGCCTTTGGGCATGAACAGAATGATCACCACCACCGCGAGGCCGTAGACCGCGATGTAGTAGCCCTGCAGGAAACGCAGCATCTCGGGCAGGAAGGTGAGCAGGGTCGCGCCGAGTATCGAACCGACGATCGATTCCTGGCCACCGATCAGCACCATGGCAAAGAACGTGACCGACTGGTTGAAGGTATATACGTTCGGGCTGATGTACATCGAGCCGGAGGCATAGAACACACCGCCGAGCCCGGCCAGCCCGGCGCAGACCGAAAACGCCAGGATCTTGGCGGCAGTCACGCTGATGCCGCTGGTCGAGGCCGCGATCTCGTCCTCGCGCAGGGCGAGCAGCGTGCTCCCGATCATGGAATAACGCAGCCGGTAGACGATGAATGCCGCCAGCGCGATGAAGCCAAGTGTCAGCCAGTAGAAGCTCTGGTCGGACAGGAAATCGATACCGAACAGGGTCGGTCGCGGAATGCCGGCGATGCCGTCCGAGCCGCCGGTGAAATCCCAGTTATTGAGTACGAGATTGATGATGATCTGAAAACCGATCGTCACCAGTGCCAGATAATGGGTACGCAACCGCAACACCAGCACGCCGATCAGCGCGCCGAAAACCAGCGCGATCGCCACCGCGCCCAGCAATGACAGCCAGAAATTCACGCCGTACGTCACCGCCAGGATCGAAAATGCATAGGAGCCGATGCCGAAGAACGCGGCCTGCGCCAATGACACCTGGCCGGCATAGCCCAGCAATACGGTCAGCCCGAGCGCCGCGATCGCATAGGAGCCCGACAGAATCATCAACGTCAGGTAATAAGAGCCGCCGCGGCCTTCGGGCAGGAAGAACGGCGCGACCGCGAACACGAACAGCAGCGGCGCGAATTTGAGGAATTGTTTGATCATGGCAGTACTTCGCGTTCGCTAGACCTTTTCCGACGTCTTTTCGCCGAACAGCCCGTAGGGCCGGAAGACCAGGAAGACGATGAGCACGATGAAGGCGAACGCATCCCGGTACGAGCCGGAGATATAAGTGGCGCCGTAGGTTTCGACCAGCCCGATGATGAGCCCGCCGATGATCGAGCCGCGCACGCTGCTGAAACCGCCGACCACGGCCGCGGCGAACGCCTTGAGTGCGATCGACGAGCCCATGGTGGTGGTGACGTTGAACACCGGGGCCACCAGTATGCCGGCCAACCCGCCGGTGCCCGCGCTGATCGCGAACACGAGCGCGGCGATCCACGCCGTGCGGATACCCATGAGCCGGGCGGTATCCGGATCCTGGGCGGTAGCCTGCATCTGCAACCCGGTCTTGGTCTTTTCCAGAAACCAGTTGAGCAGCACCACCAGCAGGGCAGTGATCACGATGATCGCCAGATACTGGGAATAGAGCGTGATGCCGCCGATATTCACGGTCTGCACGCTGAACATGCCGGGCACCTGGTAGGGCACGGCGCCGTAGATGATCAGGTAGAGCTGTTCGATGAAGATCGAGGCGCCCACGGTGGCGATCAGGATCGGCACGAAACTGCGCGGCCGGTTCTTGACCGGCTGGTAGAGCACCAGCTGGAAAACCACGCCGGCGATGGCGGCGACGATCACGCTGATCACGAACGCCAGCCACCACGGCATGCCCCAGCTCAACACGCAGGTCGCCATGAAATAGGCGCCGATCATCGCGAAGTCGCCCTGGGCGAAGTTGACCACGTCCACCGTGGTATAGATCAGCACGAAGCCGAGCGCGACCAGCGCATAGATACTGCCGATCGCCAGACCGGTCACGGTCAGCTGTATGAACTCTTGCATCGGATGTCGCCGTTGGCAGGAGGGCCGGCGCCCGCGCTCGGGCAGGCGCCGGGGCCGGGACTACTTCTGGTTATCGAAGTTGACGTATTTCACGACCTTCACCTGGCCGTCCTCGATCTTGACCACGTTCAGACCGTGGAGACCGTCGCCGTTCTTGTCGAAGTTGTAGGTGCCGACTACGCCCTGATAGCCCTGTACGTTGTGGCGCAGCCCCTGCTGGATCTTGGTCGGCGTATTGCCGTTCTCACCGATCACCTTGGCCAGCACGTTGACCGCGTCGTATACCCACGAGGCATACAGATCGGCCTGCTCGTTGTATTTCTTCTTGTACGCGGCGGAGAACTGCTTGGCCTGTTCATTGCCGTCGTTGACGAACCCCGTGACCGCATACTTGCCGTTGGCCGCGTCGCCGGCGAGCTGGATGGTGACCGCGGTGGCGGTCGACGCCGAACCGATGAACTTGGTGTTCATCCCCATGCGGCTGAACTGCTTGAGCATCTGGCCTTCGTCTTCGGAATCGGTCATGTAGGTTGCGACCGTGTCCGCGCCGGAGCTCTTGATGTTGGCCAGATACGAGGTGTAGTCCTTGGTGCCGGTGGTATAACCCTGATCGCTGACCACGTTGGCGTTGTCGGCCTTGAGTGCTTTTTGCAGCAGGCGGTTGCCGGCTGCGCCGAAGGCGTCGGTGTCATACAGGATCGCGACCTTCTTGGCCTGCATTTCGTTGGTGGCGTACTTGGCCATCACCTTGGAGGCATAGTTGTCGTTGGGCCGGAAGCGGAACACCCATTGGTTGCCTTCGTGGGTAAGCGCCGGGTCGGTGCCACCGATCATGGTCGGAATCTTGTAGCGGCTGATGTAGGGCAGGGTGGCCTTGACGATGGTGCTGCGGATCGAGCCGATGATGGCGCTGATATCGGTATCCGAAGCCAGCTTCTGATAGGCGGAAACGCCGGCCTGATTGCTGCCGCGGTCGTCCTGGACGATCAGCTGCAGTTTCTTGCCGTTCACGCCGCCGTGGGCATTGATCTGGGCGACCGCGAGCTTGGCACCGTCGACCTTGTGATGGCCGCTGAGCGCGGCGTTGCCGGTCAGATCGGCGATCATCCCGATCTTGATGGTGCCGGAATCGGCCGCCTGGACCTGGCCGGCCCAGGCCGCGGCCAGCGATACGCCGATAACCGCGGCGCTGCGGCCGAGTGTTTTCGCGGAATACTTCATGATTCATCTCCTCCGGATGGCCGACGGCAGAGCTACCGGCCTGTTGTAGTAATCGTTCCAGGCTGTGCTTCAGCGCCGTTTGTCGGCCGCCAGTCGCATGAGCTGGCTGTCGCGCCAGGCCATGCGCTCGTCGCGTTGGTCGACGGGCAGGGCGCTCTGGCGTTCGTGTTCGACCTTATCGAGCAGTGCTTCGCTGTAACCGCGGGCCGAGGCCTGTTGTGCGATCTCGTGATAAAGCGGGCCATACCGGCCCATGTAGTCGCGTACGCCGCCGGGCGCATTCAGGTCGATCGTCTCCATCGGCCCCATGAAGCTCCAGCGCGTACCGAGACCGTCCTTCACGGCCTTGTCCAGATCGTCACTGCTTACGTAGCCATCCTCGATCAGCGAGAACGCCTCGTTGAGCAGTGCGCCCTGCAGTCGATTGACGATAAAGCCCGCGATTTCGCGCTCGAGCACGATCGGCGTCTGGCCAGTGCCTTCAAGCAACTCGCGAGTCCGCGCGACCACGCCCGGGTCGGTCCACGGTGCGGGTACGATCTCCACCAGCCGAATCAGCGACGGCGGATTGAGCGGGTGAGAGACCAGGCAGCGCTCGCGGTGCGCGAGATTTTCGGTGAAGTGCGAGGCCGCGATACCCGAGGTCGAGCTGGCCAGAATCGTATTCGGCGCGGCGGCTTCGTCGAGCGTGGCGAATATCGCCCGCTTCGCCTCGACCGTCTCGGGCACGTTCTCCTGTACGTAGACCGCGCCGTCCAGCGCGTCGGCCAGGTCGCCGGTCGGGCGGATGCGGGCGGCGATCGTTTCCGCCGGCTCGTCGACGATGGCGTTGCGCTTCAATTCCTCGAGCGTGCGGCGGATGTCGGCGGGTGCCTGTTCGAGCGCCGCCGCCTGGCTGTCGTAGAGCGCGACCTCGTGGCCGGCCCGGGCGAAAACGATCGACCAGCCGCGCCCCACCAGCCCGGCGCCGATGATGGCTATCTTGCTCACGATGTCTCCTTGGACGAGTAAACGATGACGAGCGACCGCCAACCGCGGCGGCGCGTAATGGAATGTCCCGGCACCGGGATCACCGGGCCGGGCTCGCGGTTTCGAGTGCCGGCGCTGCGGTGTCCGGCTCGACCGTCTCGATCTCGAGGCCGCTTTCGACGATGCTCCGGCGAGCGGTGGCCGCCAGGCCGGAGTCGGTGAGGATCAGGTCGAAGTCTTCCAGCCCGCAGGCGCGGAACATGCCGAATCGGCCGTATTTGGAGCTGTCGGCCACCAGCACACGCTTCGACGCAATGCTGAGCAGCTGCTGCTTGATCAGGATCTTGGATTCGTTGGGCGTGGTCACGCCGCGGCCGAGATGCCAGGAGCTGCTGCTGAGAAACGCGATATCGACGTTGACATGGCGCAGGAATTCGACCACTGACGGGCCGACGGTGGAATAGTTCTCGTGGCTGACCCGGCCGCCGGCATGGAACAGCTCGATCTGCGGATAGCTCGCCAGCAGGGTAGTGATGCGGAAATTGTTGGTCACCACCGACAGGTTCTGGTGCTCGGTGAGCAGGCGCGCGATCTCGTAGGTCGTGGTTCCGGCATCGAGATAGACGGCCAGACCGTCATGGATCATTGCGGCCGCGCGCCGGGCGATGGCCTGCTTCTCGGCGATGCGCGCCGAGATCTTTTCGTGCCAGCCCGGCTCGTGGCGGAAGTTCGCGGCGAGACGCACGCCGCCGGATACCGCCAGCACCCGGCCCTGCCGTTCGAGGCGCTGGATGTCGCGCCGCACCGTCATATGTGATACGCCGAGCAGCTCGGTGAGTTCATTGATACCCAGCACCGGCTGTTCGCTGAGCAGCTGGATCAGGTAATTGCGTCGTTTGGTCGGTATCAAGCCAAGTCCAGCCGAATCGGCCCGGCAAGGGCGAAGGGCCCGCGGGCTTATCTCGAAACAGAAGTTATTTTTTGTGAAAAAATCACGTTATATAACGTTTTCGAGCATGGGCCGGCGGTCGGCGAAAGGCAACGCCGATGGCTCTATTCTTTGGTAGTACTACGAACGCCGCATTCGTATCTACAGCGCGACGTCCGGTTCAGGCAAGACCAGCCCGGCGCGGCGCTCCCCGATTGTTAAAATGTGTTATGCGTCGGGATCGGACGCCCGCGCTCCATGGCGCGCCGGTGGGGCGCGAACGATGCGGATAGTGCGAACGTGGCAGCCCCCGAGGAAGCGCCGGGCTGCAGGGCGGCCGATATTGCCAGCGCGGGGAAACAGCGCTGTGGTCGGGAAGGGCTGCCTCAGCCGCGACCGACGAAGGGCATCTTGGTGGCCATGACGGTCATGAACTGGACGTTGGCCTCGGCGGGCAGGCCGGCCATGAACACCACCGAGCGGGCGACGTTGTCGACATCCATGACCGCTTCGACCGCGGTCGAGCCGTCCGCCTGGGGCACCCCCCGCTGCATCTGTTCGGCCATGTCGGTGGCGGCGTTGCCGATATCGATCTGGCCGCAGGCGATGTCGTGGGCCCGCCCGTCCAGAGAGATCGACTTGGTCAGCCCGGTGATGGCGTGCTTGGTGGCCGTATAGGCCGCCGAACCGGGGCGCGGCGAATGCGCGGAAATCGAGCCGTTGTTGATGATGCGGCCGCCGCGCGGGTTCTGGTCGCGCATCAGCCGGAAGGCAGCCTGGGCGCACAGGAACGAGCCGGTGAGGTTCACGTCCACCACCGCGCGCCAGTCGGCCTCGGCGACGTCGGCGAAGTCGCCGTTCGCGCTATTGATGCCGGCATTGTTGAACAGCACGTCCAGCCGGCCGAAATGGGCCTCGATGCGGGCGAACAGCGCGGTGACCGAGTCGGCCCGGCTCACGTCGGTCGGGATCGCCAGGGCAGGGCCGTCCAGTTCGGCGGCCAGCTCCGCCAGCGGTGCCTCGCGGCGGCCGGCGAGCGCCAGCTCATAGCCTTCGCGCGCGAGCGCCTGGGCGCATGCCTTGCCGATACCGCTGCCTGCGCCCGTGATCAGGGCCACCTTTGCCGTCATGTCTGCTGCCTCTTTTCGCGTTGGTCCGCCCGGCTTTGCCGGGAAAGCGCCGATGCACGATCGGCGTCAACGATACCGAAATCCCCGGCGTGCGTCCGCCGGGCAGGCGGGCCCGTTCGCGGCCTAGTGCCGGAAGTGGCGCATGCCGGTGAACAGCATGGCGATGCCGGCCTCGTCGGCGGCGGCGATGACTTCCTCGTCGCGAATCGAGCCGCCCGGCTGGATCACGGCGGCGACACCGGCTTCGGCCGCGGTATCGATACCGTCGCGGAACGGGAAGAAGGCATCCGAGGCCATCACCGAGCCGGCGATCTCGAGCTTGGCGTCGGCGGCCTTCTGGCGCGCGATGCGGGCCGAATCCACCCGACTCATCTGGCCCGCGCCCACGCCCACGGTGGCGCCGTCGCGGGCATAGACGATCGCATTGGACTTGACGTACTTGGCGACACGCCAGGCGAACAGCATGTCCTGCAGCTGCTCGCCGGTCGGCTCGGTCCTGGTCACGGCCTTGAGCTGGCTGCGGTCGAGCAGTTGGTCGTCATCGTCCTGAACCAGCAGCCCGCCGGCGATCGGCTTGACCACAAGACCGCCTTTATCCGTCTTGCGCCAGGCGCCGGTGACCAGGACTCGCAGGTTCTTCTTCTTCGAGAAGACCGTCAGTGCATCCTCGGTGATGGCCGGCGCCAGAATCACTTCGGCGAACTGGTTCGACGTGATGGCTTCGGCGGTATCGGCGCCGAGTTCGGCATTGAAGGCGATGATGCCGCCGAACGAGGACACCGGGTCGGTGGCGAAGGCGCGCTGATAGGCCGATTCGAGATCCGGCGCCACGGCCACACCGCAGGGGTTGGCGTGCTTGACGATCACGCAGGCCGGCGCCTGATCGAAAGCCTTGACGCAGGCCAGCGCGGCATCCGCATCCGCGAGATTGTTGTAGGACAGCGGCTTGCCCTGAACGACGCGGGCGTCGACCAGGCTCGCCTCGGTGCGACGGCCGTCGGCATACAGCGCCGCGCGCTGGTGCGGGTTCTCGCCGTAGCGCAGATCCGCACGCTTGGTATAGACCGGCGCGTAGCGCGCGGGCAGGGCTTCCGACTGGCTGGCGCCGGCGGGCTGCTCCTCACCGGCAAGATAAGCCGCGATGGCGCGATCGTAGGCCGCGGTATGCGCGAAACCCTTGGCGGCCAGCCGCCGTCGGGTGGGTTCGCAGGTCCCGCCATGCGCGGCCAGATCGTCGAGCACGGCGGCGTAGTCGGTGCCGTCGACGACCAGGGTGACGTCGGCATGATTCTTCGCCGCGGCGCGCAGCATCGCCGGGCCGCCGATATCGATGGTCTCGATCGCGGTCGCGCGATCGGTATCGGGCTTGGCGATGGTCTGCTCGAACGGGTAGAGATTGACCACCACCAGATCGATCGGGGCGATGTCCTGCTCGGCCATCACGGCATCGTCGGTGCCGCGGCGCCCCAGGATGCCGCCGTGGATCTTCGGATGCAGCGTCTTGACGCGGCCGTCCATGATTTCCGGTGCGCCAGTATGGCTGGAGACGTCGGTCACCATGACGCCGGCTTCGCGCAGCATGCGCGCCGTGCCGCCGGTGGAGAGAATCTCGACGCCATGATTCTCCACGAGCGCGCGGGCGAAATCCGCGACCCCGGTCTTGTCGGAAACGCTGATCAGGGCGCGGCGGATAGGGGCGACGGAAGCGGTCGAGGTCATGGCGTGACAATGGTTGCAGACAAAAAAACCCGCGGCGCGGGTCGGATGAGACGCGCCGCGAGGCGGATTACTGATCGAGATCGTAACTGCGCAGTTTCTTGCGCAGCGTGCCGCGATTGAGCCCGAGCATGGCCGCGGCTCGCGACTGATTGCCGCGGTTGTATTCCAGCACGCGCTCGAGCAGCGGGCGCTCGACCTGCTCAAGCACCATGCGATAAAGGTCCGTGGGCGGAGCGCTGCCGTTCAACGACTCGAGATAACGGTCGAGACTGGCCCCGACGTAGTGACTCAGCGGCTGTGCGTTGTCATCGTCGGCGTCGGAGTGGCGCATCCGGGTCATCAGCCTGGTGGGGAAAGCGCGAGACTATAACGGCAATCGAGGCCCAGCAAAAGACGACTATCGGCGGTGTCTCGCCGCGGCGGCAGCGCGATGCCCGACCAGCCTTGCCCAGTCTTCTTCCAGCGCGGGCGCCTCGAACGCGAACGTCGGCCCGTAGGCGGCCAGGACGTCCGCGATCTGGCGCGTCAAAAGCCCGGCCAGCACCACCGGCGCGCCCGGCGCAGCCAGCTCCGCGAGCGTCGGTGCCAGGCCGATCAGCGGTTTGGCCAGAATATTGGCCAGCACGATATCGAACGGTCCGTCTTCGATTGCGTCCATGGGCGGCGTGGCAATGCGATCGGATACGTCGTTGCGCATGGCGTTCTCGCGCGTGGCGCGCACCGCCTGCTCGTCGATGTCCACCGCAACCACCTGTGCTGCGCCAAGGCGCGCGGCGGCGATCGCCAGAATGCCGGAGCCGCAACCGTAGTCGACCACGCGCTTGCCGACGAGATCCTGGCTGGCGAGCCACTGCAGACACAGGCGCGTGGTCGGGTGGGTTCCGGTACCGAACGCCAGCCCCGGATCCAGTCGAACCACAACCGCATCGTCGCCGGCTTCGACCGCTGCATTGTGCGGCGCGATCCACAGGTGATCGCCGAACACCAGCGGCGGATGCTCGGCCAGCCATGCGCTGGCCCAATCCTGATTTTCGAGCGTATCGGTGGCGATGTCGACGTCCTTGCCAAGCGCATCGGCCAGCGCGGTGACGATCGGCTCGGCCGGCGTGCCTTGCGCGAACAGACCGACCACGCGCGCGCGTGCAAACGGCGGCTGGCTGTTCGGGGTCTCCTCCACGGTCAGGTCATCACCGGCATCGAGCTCGGTGATGGCCTCGGCGTCGTATTGTTCGAACACGGCTTCCGCGAGCTGTGTGCGCGATGTGGTGGCGGTGATCTGGAGCCAGGCAATCGCCATATTGCGCCTCAGCCCTTGCCCAGGCGCTCGCGGATCTTCTTCTCGAGCCAGTGGATCGATACGCCGCCGGCGGCAAAGTCCGGATCGTTCATGATCCATTCGTGCAGCGTCAGGTTGGTGTGGATGCCTTCCACGACCATTTCGGACAACGCCATATCCATGCGCGCGCGCGCGGCATCACGGGTATCGCCGTGAGCGATCAGCTTGCCGATCAGCGAATCGTAGTAGGGCGGCACGGTATAGCCGGCGTACATGTGGCTGTCCATGCGGATACCGGGGCCGCCGGGCGCGTGGTACTGCGTGATCTTGCCGGGAGAGGGCGCAAAGGTTTCCGGGTGCTCGGCGTTGACGCGGCACTCGATGGCATGGCCGCGAATGACGATATCGTCCTGCGTATAGCGCAGCTTCTCGCCGGCCGCCACGCGCAGTTGTTCGGCGACCAGATCGACGCCGGTGACCATTTCGGTGACCGGATGCTCGACCTGGATACGCGTGTTCATTTCGATGAAATGGAATTCGCCGTTCTCGTACAGGAACTCGAAGGTACCCGCGCCGCGATAGCCGATGCGCTTGCAGGCCTCCACGCACAGGCCGCCGATATGCTCGCGCTGCTCTGGCGTGATGCCCGGCGCCGGCGATTCCTCCACCACCTTCTGGTGACGACGCTGCGGCGAACAGTCGCGCTCGCCCAGATGAATCGCGTTGCCGTGGGTATCGCACAGCACCTGAACTTCCACGTGGCGCGGCAACTCCAGGTACTTCTCCATGTAGACCTGAGGGTTGCCGAAGGCGCTGGCGGCCTCGCGGCGGGCCATGTCGACCGCGCCTGCCAGATCGTCCGGCTCGTAGACCACGTGCATGCCGCGGCCGCCGCCGCCGCCGACCGCCTTGATGATCACCGGATAGCCGATGCGATCGGCAATTTCGCGATTCTCGACATCGTCGGCCGTCAACGGCTTGCCCGAACCGGGCACGCACGGCACGCCGGCCGCCATCATTTCCTGAATGGCCGATGTCTTGTCGCCCATCAGACGGATGGTCTCCGCCCTGGGGCCGATGAACGTGAAACCGGACTGCTCGACCGATTCGGCGAAATCCGCGTTTTCCGACAGAAACCCGTAGCCGGGGTGAATCGCGGATGCGCCCGCGACTTCCGCCGTGCTCATCAGCGTGGCCATGTTCAGATAGCTGGCCGTGGCCGAGGGCGGGCCGATGCACACGGCCTCTTCAGCCAGCAGCACGTGCTTCTGGTCCCGGTCAGCGGTGGAATAAGCCGCGATCACGGGAATATCGAGCTGACGACAGGCGCGCAGGATGCGAAGCGCGATTTCGCCGCGGTTGGCGATGAGAACCTTGTCCAGCATGTGTGAACCTCGGGTCAGGTCGTCGCGCGGATCGGGTTGCGACCCGGCGCCGACGCGATTTTATTGTGGGCGTGGCCGTTCGATCGCGGACAATGCCGCGCGCGGCGCGCTCGAATCGCGCCGCGCTGCGTCATCATTTGATCACGAACAGCGGCTGATCGTATTCGACCGGCTGACCGTTCTCGACCAGGATCTCGCTGACCGTACCGGAGGTTTCAGCCTCGATCTGGTTGAGCATCTTCATCGCTTCGATGATACAGACCGTATCGTTCGGGCCGACACTGTCGCCGACTTCGACGAAGGACTTGGCCTCCGGGGCCGGCGCGCGATAGAAGGTGCCCACCATCGGCGAACGGATGATATGGCCTTCGGTTGCGGCTTCACCGCTGCCGGAAGAGGCTGCGGCGTTCGCCCCCCCGGCGGACGCGGCCTCAGCGGCCGGTGCCGGAGCGCCGGCCTGAGGCGGGGGCATGTACGCCGCGGGCGGCGCGCTCGGCTGGCTGCCGGCCGGCGGATAGCGGCCGATACGCACCGATTCTTCGCCCTCGGTGATCTCCAGCTCGGCGATGCCGGAATCCTCGACCAGCTCGATCAGTTTCTTGAGTTTTCGGATATCCATGGCGTATCGATTCGCTCCTGTCGGCACGGCGAGCCGGTCGGGCCAGAGGGACCGGGCTGCGACGAAAACGGCTGCCGTGCGTCTTCCCGCGTGTGTCTGGGACCAAAGTGTGCCGTATGGCAGGGCCCGGCACAACTAGCGTAAGGTCGATCGCCGCCGTTCGCCGCCGTATTGTCGAAGATTCGCCGACGTTCGGGCATTTTGTTAAGCGTGATCGCGGCGATTTCATGCGCACTTGTCGTTCTTTCGCTACGGGCGGGCCTTGAGGCCGCGAAATCGGCGTCGATCGGGTCAAGCAATCAGCCGCCTCATCGCATCGCGTCACGATGCCGTTTTTTCGCGGCCGGATCGCGATGCGCCGGTACCATGCACACGATCGCTGTCGTTGCCGATCTCGCCGGTCGTCAAGCCGCGGGCGCGGTAGCGTTCAGGACGCGCCGTGGGCTCCGACCTGGTCCAGGGCATGCAACAACGTAGCGACATCGACGGCGCCGACGAGACGATGGCGCGGCACCTCCGTGGTAGCGGATCCGGAGTAGAACAATAACGTTGGTGGCCCGAATACGTGCAATCGCTGCATGAGCCGTTGCTGGCCGCGGTCGTAGGCGGTGACGTCGAACTCGATCGCCGTCATTCCGGACAGGGTATGCCGAACTCTCGGATTGGTGAATACGGTGTGTTTCATGTGGACACAGTCGACGCACCAGTCGGCATAGAAATCGACGACGGCCGGCTGTTTCGCGCGCCGTGCGGCTGCGAGCGCATGCGATAAGCCGGCCGGCGTCGTGACGCGTTTGAAAGATCGTGCGCGCCCGGCGGGCGGGCCAACGCGGTTGTTGCCGGCCGCCAGTCCGGCCAGTGGCGCGACGCTGCGCCCGTTGCCGATCGAAAGCCCGGCGGCGGCCAGTGCAGCGTAGCCGAGCAAGAGGGTCACGATCACCCGCTTGATCACGGTTGCCGGAACCGAGATCGTCGCCCGGGTCGACAGGTAGGCGCCGTAGACCAGCGCCAGCGCGCCCCAGGCCGCGAGCGCCAGTGTTTCCGCGGCAAGCCTGAGCGCCAGCCACAGGCCGACAGCGGCCAGCAGCACGCCGAAGAAAATTCGGACCTCGCTCATCCAGGGCCCGTTGCGCGGTAGTACACCGACGCCGAACACGGCGAGTGCGATCAACGGCGCGCCGATGCCGAGCCCCAAGGCGAACAACGCGCATGCGCCAGTCAATACATCACCGCTCAAGGATATATACAGCAAGGCGCCGGCCAGGGGCGGCGCCAGACACGGCCCGGCGATCAGCGCCGCAAGAAACCCGAGCGCGGCCGCCCCGACGAGGCCGTGATGCCCACGCCCCGCGGTTGCCAGCCGCGATTGCAGGCGGGTGGGTATCTGTAGCGAGAACCAGCCGAAACTCGCCGCCGCGAGAACAAGGAACACCGCAGCAAAGGGCAGCAACACGATCGGGCGCTGGAGTAGCGCTTGCAGATTGGTGCCGAAATAGCCGGCGACCAGTCCGAACAGACCGTAGGCCATGGCCATGGCGACGACATATGCACCGCTGAGCGCAACAGCGCGGCCGCGGGAATAATCGTCGGTACCCAGCATGCCGGCAACGATCGGAATCATTGGCAGAATACAGGGCGTGAAGGCGAGCCCCAGACCAAGCAGAAAGAACAGGCCGCTCGTGTACCAGAGGCTCGTGCGGCCGAGCCCGGTCGCGATCGCCGCGCTGGACTCTTCATCCGGCGCGTTCGAAACCCGCTCGTGTGCTGCCCCGGTCGGCGATGTTGTCGAAGCGGTGGTCGGCAGGCCGAGCGTTTCGTGCTGGGGCGGATAGCACAGCCCGGCATCGGCGCAGCCCTGGTAATCGACCACCAGTCGGGCGCCGGGCGGCGGGCTGCCGATGATCGGGACCGTGACCTGCAGCCGCTGGCGATAGGTCTCCACCGCCCCGAAATATGCGTCCCGGCTCCGGTTGCCGGGTGGGATCTGCGGCGTGCCGAGTCGGGCGCTGCCGCCATGGGCCAGACGAAACTTGAGCGCATGCCAATACAGGTAGTAGCCGTCGGCGATATGCCAGGACACGACCAGCATGTGCGGCCCGGACTGGGTTACCGATGGGCTGAACGCCTGGTCCGCGGGGAGTGGCGATGCGTTGGCCCGGGCGGTCTGCGTGGCCATGCCGACCAGCAGCATTGCCGCCGCGAACAGCGTCAGGACTGTTCGCACAAGGAATGCCCGCTCGGGCATCAGAGCGTCTGGTCGGTCAGCCAGTTCATGTAGTCGGGCGCGCCGTCGACGATCGGCAGCGCAATGCGCTCGGGCACATCGTCTGGGTGCAGCTCGGCCAATCGTGCATCGATCGCGGCCAGCCGGCCGGCGCGGGTCTTGATGACGAGCAGCCATTCGGCGTCGATCTCGACCTGGCCCTGCCACCGATACACCGATTCCACGCTCGGGATGATGTTCACGCATGCGGCCTCGTGATGCTCTATCAGCGCCGCGGCAATTGCTCGGGCGGTCTCGCGGTCGGGCGTCGTGACGTAAACCACGCGAGGGGCGTTTTCGGCGGCGTCGCTCATGGTATCCATTCCGTGATCTTGTACGGGCAGGGGTTCGTGACCATATACCACGCGTCGAGGGCGGTCGACGACCGCGCCGATGCAGCGGCGCCGTCAGGCAAGACCGCTGCTACAATCGCGTCGACGCAATAGAAGGAGAATGTCATGGGTTTGAGACTGGGCGATACCGCGCCGAATTTCACGGCCGATACCACCGAAGGCGAAATCGATTTTCACGAGTGGCTCGGCGACAGCTGGGGCGTGCTGATGTCGCATCCGGCGGATTTCACTCCCGTGTGCACCACGGAGATCGGCGCCACCGCTAAGCTCAAGGATGAATTCGCCAAGCGCAACGCCAAGCCCATCGTGGTCTCGGTCGATTCCGTCGAGGATCACAAGGCCTGGTCGCGCGATATCGAGGAAACCCAGGGTTGTGCGCCCAATTTCCCGATCATCGGCGATACCGATCGCAAGGTGGCCGAACTCTACGACATGATTCATCCCAACGAGGGTGATACCTCGACGGTGCGCAGCGTGTTCGTGATCGATCCGAACAAGAAGATCCGGCTGACGCTGACCTACCCGAAGAGTGCGGGCCGCAACTTCGCCGAGATCCTGCGCGTGATCGATTCGCTGCAGCTGACCGACAATTACAAGGTCACGACGCCGGCCGACTGGCAGAACGGCGACGATGTGATCGTCTCGCCGGCGCTGTCGGACGAGGAAGCGAAGAAGCATTTTCCGAACGGCTGGAACGAGCTCAAGCCTTACCTGCGCATGACCAAGCAGCCGAATCGTTGATCGGCCCGCTGCTCGCGGCGTAAACAGAAACGGCGCCTTCGGGCGCCGTTTTTTTGTGCGCGATACAAGCACGGCTGCATAATGACCGGCCATTCAACAGCCGGGAACGCTCATGGCCGCCGACGAAAACCAGCCCCAGCCGAAGCCCCGCCGCAGTCAGATCATCACCCAGGGCACCTCGCGTGCGCCCAACCGCGCCATGCTGCGTGCGATGGGATACACCGACGAGGATTTCAACAAGCCCATCATCGGCATCGCCAACGGCTACTCGACCATCACGCCCTGCAACATGGGTCTGAACGTGCTCGCCGGGCGGGCCGAACAGGCGCTGGAGAGCGGCGGTGCCAAGTCGCAGATGTTCGGCACGGTCACCGTGTCCGACGGCATCTCGATGGGCACGCCGGGGATGAAGTATTCACTCGTCTCGCGCGAAGTGATCGCCGATGCGGTCGAGACGGCGGTCCAGGCCGAGTCCATGGACGGCGTGATGGCGATCGGCGGCTGCGACAAGAACATGCCGGGCGCGATGATCGGTATCGCGCGCATGAACGTGCCGGCCATCTTCGTCTACGGGGGCACGATCAAGCCGGGCCATCTCGACGGCGAGGATCTGAACCTGGTCTCTGCGTTCGAAGCGGTCGGCCAGTACGCGGCCGGTCAGATCGACGAACAGCGCCTGCATGAGGTGGAGTGCAACGCTTGTCCGGGGGCCGGCTCCTGCGGTGGCATGTATACCGCCAACAGCATGTCGTCGGCGTTCGAGGCGATGGGCATGAGCCTGCCGTATTCTTCGACGATGGCCGCCGAGGATGCCGAGAAGGCCGAAAGCGCGGCTGAATCGGCGCGCGTGCTGATCCAGGCGATCGAAAACGACATCAAACCGCGCGATCTGCTCACGAAGAAGGCGTTCGAGAACGCGATCACGCTCATGATGGCGGTGGGCGGATCCACCAACGCCGTCCTGCATCTGCTGGCGATCGCACAGGCCGCCGAGGTCGATCTGTCGCTCGACGATTTCGAGCGCATCCGGGCCAAGGTGCCCGTGTTCTGCGATCTCAAGCCGTCCGGGCGTTTCGTGGTCACCCAGCTGCACGGCGCCGGCGGCATTCCGCAGGTGATGAAGATGTTGCTCAACGCCGGTCTGCTGCACGGCGATACGCTCACCATCACCGGGCAGACCCTGGCCGAGACACTGGTCGACGTGCCGGATGAGCCGCCGACCTATCAGAAAGTGATCCTGCCGATGGATCAGGCGCTGTATAAGTCCGGCCATCTGGCGATCCTGCGCGGCAACCTCGCCGAAGAGGGCGCGGTCGCCAAGATCACCGGGCTGAAGAATCCGGCGATCACCGGTCCTGCCCGTGTGTTCGACTCCGAGGAGGAGGCCATGGCGGCCATTCTCGACGAGTCGATCGTGGCCGGCGACGTAGTGGTGATTCGCTACGAAGGCCCGAAGGGCGGGCCCGGGATGCGCGAGATGCTGTCGCCGACCTCGGCGCTGATCGGGCGCGGGCTGGGCGAGAAGGTCGGCCTGATCACCGATGGCCGGTTTTCCGGTGGCACCTACGGCATGGTGGTCGGGCACGTCGCGCCCGAGGCTGCGGTCGGCGGCGGTATTGCCCTGATCGAGGAGGGCGATACGATCGTCATCGATGCCCGCGAGCGCAAGCTGCATCTCGATATCGAAGCTGACGAGTTCGAGCGGCGCCGAGCCGCCTGGACGCCCCGGCCGCCGAAGGCCACCCGCGGCGTGCTCGCCAAATACATGCGCCTGGTCGGCAGCGCCGCGAAAGGCGCGGTGACCGACCAGCCCCCGGAATAAACGAAGGATTGGCTCGCATCGGCGGCCCGGGGTACCGATCGTTTCAACGTCATATCCGGGCGAGCGCCGCCGATCGTGATGCCGTTACAGTCCTGGTGACGGGAGAACCGCGAAGATCCGGTGGCCGTTGCCGAGAGCCGCAGGTCACGCGGCCGAGTATGGCTCGGCTGTCCGTGACCCTGGCCTCTGTCGCGGTAGCGAATCTCGCCTCGGTCCCCGGCTGTTTATCGTCCGAATTCCAGGCCTTGGAACGCACCGAATATGAGGTCGGCGGAGGCCGCGCTCACGCACTCGCGTCGAGACATCAATAGCCGCCTTTCTTCCCGACTCCCGTGTAAGTGAAGCGCCACGCGTGCTCAAACGGTGACCACCATGCCGGCACGCCGGTGTCCTTGGTCGTATGGCGCAGGAACCCCTGGTATGGCGGCGGCTCGATCTTGAAGCGCGCAGTATATCGGCCGGGCCCGTCTAGTTTCACGTTGGCGCCGTAGTGAGGCCCGTCATTGGCGACCATGGCCATCAACGTGCCAAACGTGGACCAGTCCGAGCCTTTCTTGGTGATCTCGTAACTGACGGTCAGGGCAGGGAGCCAGGCACCGGGCGAAAAGCCTTGATCGTTCGATTTATCGGCATGGACATCCAGTTCCATATGCACATCGGCGTCGGCGTTGACGCCTGGTACGGTCGGCGCCATATCGACGGATTGCAGATAGACCGGGTGGATGATCAGGCCGTTCTCCTGCAACGGCTTGCCCAGCGAATGCTCGGAATTGGCCCACGCCGGCATGGCCATTATGACTGCTGCCAACCCGGCCACGACCGGACCCAGAAAGAGCTGTCTCATTTTTTACCTTTCTTCCTTGATAACAATTACTCAGAATTCGGATGCCGAAACGGCAGCACGAGTGAGGCGTGTCAACAGGCTCTAGTAAGTGATGCCGAACAAGGCCGGGCTCCAAGCAAAGCCAATAAGTCCGATGCCTGCTGCTGTCGGTAACTCCGCCGCAAGGCAGCGCAGGCCGGACAGCCCTTGCCGGGCCAGAAGCCGGCGTCCGAGCGCGAGGCTCCAGGCCACGCTGAGCGTGAAAAGAGTGATCTTGATCGATTCGACGACGACGCCGGAAATACCAACTTCGGCGAGCGCGCTGAATAGCTTGCCGCCTAACCCGATCACGAGCGAAATCATGGCTACGGGCATGTAGGCATAGGCAAGTTCGACAAAACGCTCACGCCAGTTCAGATCGCCGCCGAGGCGACCAGCCAGCCAGCTGGATATGGCAGTAGTAATCGAGAGCGCAACGGTCAACACGGCCGCACTCGCCAGCATGAAGGTGCAGATCATGAAGAAATCCAGCCAGACGAACGTTTCATGCGCCGCCGGATGGACGACCATCAGCCAGCTGGGCCCCGAGGTGCCGACCCAGTACCAGCCGTGGTTGATGGCCCAGGTTCCGATCATTTCGCGCAATGCCCCATACTGCGGCAGCACGATCCATAAGAAGCCACCCAGCGCGAGGCCGGTGGCAAGAAAAAGAAACCAGATCTCCGCGGCGTTGGGGTTATGATCGCGGATTTTTGCGACTTCGCGACCCGGTTTGCGGAAAGCCAGACGCAGGCCGCCGCGCGCGTCGGGATTGACGCAACGAAAGCATTCGATGCAGTGCCGCGACTCGCGCTTGCGGTTGATGTCGATATTGGTCGGGCAGATGCCTTTCTCGGTATAGGTATCACCGCCGGGCTTGGGTTGTTTGGGGAGAAACTGAACCGCGCCAATGCGTGAGAAAACACCGAGCATCAGACCGATCGGGCACATGTGCCGGCACCAGATGCGGGTGCTCCGGCCGGGGCCATAGACGAAACCCAGCACCGCCGCCGCCGCGAAGGTCAGGCCGAAAACCTCGGCAATGCCGGTGGCATAGTCCCGAGCGCCGACGGTCTGCGCGAGGATGGTGATGATCACGAAACTGACGATCGGCGTGCCGCGCCAGCGTACCCAGCGCGGCGTCGGGCGTTTGAGCCCAACGCGGTTGGCCCATTCCGAGGCTGCACCGAGTGGGCAGAGAATGCCGCACCAGCTGCGCCCGGTGAAGATCACCGACACGAAGACCAGCGGGAACCACAGCCCCCAGATCACGAAGTTCGCAAACAACGAGAAATTGTTCCAGAAATGCTGACTGCGGCTGATCGGTACCGACAGGAACAACGGGAGGACCGTGAGCGCGGCGAAGCCGAAGAACATGCTCACGTGAACCCAGTCCAGCCAGTGCCGACGCGGCGCGACCCACTGTTCGATGCGATAGGCCCAGCCGCTGCGCGCCGGCTGCAGACGGGGGCGCCGCCCCGGCTCCTGTACACGGATCGATATTTCGGAAAGTCGTTGCTGTGGCGTGTGCTCGGTCGTGCTCATTGCTCCGAACCGTTACGGTTAGGCCGGGGCGCGGCTGTGCTTGGCCGGTCGCGTCCGGTTGACCCACCGCATACCGCTACCGATGCACACGAGTGCAGCCAGATAGAACAGAAGTTGTATGCCGGAGGGGCGTTCGGTATAGCCGATCAGCACGTGCAGCAGATTGCCCATCATCGAATGCTGGTTCAGCAACGACGACGTATCCCACAGGTTGCTGCCCAGCGTCGGCAACAGGCCGACCTGGCTAAGCAGCCCGGCGGCTTGAGCGGCCAGCCCGGCCGCCAGCAGCAGAATCATCCAGCCGGTCACGCGGAACAGATGGCCCATCGGGATACGCAACAGACCGTAGTACAGCAAGCAACCCACCAACACGCCGAGAGCAAGCCCGCCGGCGCCGCCGATGGCCATGGAAGCGGCCTTTGCGCCGCTGGCTAGGATGCCGTAGCTGAATAGCGCGACCTCGGAGCCTTCGCGCAGAACGGCCATCATCACCACCACGAGCAACGCGTATAGGGGTTTGCGGCCACTGGCGACATCGTGACCGGCAGCTTTCATTCGCGCTGCCAGTTCCTTGCCATGCTGGCTCATCCAGATGTTGTGCCAGCCCAGCATCGCGACAGCGGTTAGCAAAATAGTGGCGTTAAGCAGCTCTTGGCCGCGTCCGGAGAGTGCCGAGGCTATGGTGCCTGCAAACGCCGCGACCAGTATTGAACCGAGCACACCCAGGGCAATGCCGGCCGAGACATAGCGTGAGCGCCCGTCTACGCCTCGGGTGGCAGCCATTACGATTGAGACGACGAGGGCGGCTTCGAGAACTTCACGAAACAGGATGATTGCGGTGGCAAGCATGGCGACTCCGGAGCTCGGCTATTTGACCGTCAGGGTGCCCTTTATCGACGGCGAAAAGTCGTTGAAGAAATGATAGGTGCCGGCTTTGAGGGGGCCGATGTAGACCGGTAGGGTCGTGTCGGAGGGAATCACTTTTTCGACGGTGAAATCGCTGCCTTCGAATTCCGCTGGCCGATCACTGCGATTGGCGACCACGAGCTTGACCCGCTTGCCGGCTGCAATGGATAGCGTTGCTGGTTGGAAATGGTCCGATTGGATGACGATATCAGGCTTTGCGGGGGCGGCTATCGACACGGTTGGTGTGGCGATCAGCAGGATGCCGCCCAGCAAGACAGTCAAACAAGGCTTGATAGCGTACATGCCCGGATCTCTTGGAGACGATGGTTAGAATGTAAACACGAACGATTCGCAATTTCAATTATTTGCGTATCGCACGCCAACCGGCGCTACATCATTTCCGTAGTCGAATACCCGAGGCCGCGACGTGTTGCGCTCGATTTTTTCAGCACCATCAGATACTCGCAACATCGATACGCTTCGGGTGGTCCGCGCTGGGAAGGGCGAGTGTGGTTGGGGGAAATAGGCGCAGCCGGCGCCCTGCTGAAAATCCGGATAGGCAAGGGAGCGCTACCAAGTCATCGTCTAAGGACCCAATACGCGCTGCACATCACGCCAATGACGGTTGCCCGCATGTGGTTGTCCATGCCGTCGGCCGCTCGGCGCATCGCGAATTGTCATCGGCGGATTCAGCCGGAAGCGTTGGCTTTCAGCTTAGCCAAGGGTTGTCGGAACACGGGGCCGGCCGCGACGAATGCATTCGGGGGCAGCGAAGGAAGAGCGCAATAACGCGAGTCCGCTATGCAATAAACCCGATCAGCGGTCATGCCCTTGCCGTTCGGCGTAGGGCATGATCTCCGATCGGGTCAGTTAATGCGACCGCTTAAGATGGGACCCTTGGCAAGATCATGCCTAGTCATTGGGGGCGGCGAACCCCTGCATGACTTGTAGGGCCTTGCGGGCGATCAGCGGCCTAGCGGCGTCGTAGATCAGGCGACGCATGCTCGGGCTGGCCGCCAGCAGCACGCCGGCCGCCAGTGCGCCGACCACCGTGATGCCGGTGTTGGCCTTGGCCCACTCGGTGGCACGGTCGCCAATCAGCGGGCGCAACTGTTCCTCGATCCGGTTGTCCGGGGCCCGATGTGCAGCCACCCGCTTTGCCTTGCCGCCTGCCTTGGCGATGAGCAGCCCGAAGAGTGTCATCACCAGAATCAGACCCAGCAGGCCACCGCCGACGATCAGGGCGGCGATGCCCGGACCGAGCGGCGGGGCGATCAGCCAGAACACCCCGAGGGCGAGGAACACAATGCCGGCCAATGCGATCAGCATGGCCAGCCAGGCCATCATGTGCAGTGATATCGCGGCCGCGATTTTGCTCTTGACGCTCAAGACCGGCGCCTAGCGAAGCAGTTTGCCCAGCACCAGGCCAATACCGAAGGCGGCGAACACGCTGGTGAAGGGGCGGGCTTCGATTTCGGCACCAACTTCCTTGCTGCGCTTGCTGGCTTCACTGCGCAGGTCTTCATAGGCATGGCGGGCCTGATGCACGCCATCCTGATAGCGCTTTTCGCCGGAATCGCGCATATGTTCGGCCAGGTCGCGCAAATCCTTGCGCAGGGCGTCGAGATCCTTTTTGAGGGCGTCGGTTTCGCTCATTGGCCAGTCCTGTTGTGTCACAGCCGTATGGGAATTGTCAGCATAGCGGTCTGTCGCGACCGGCGCTATACGTTGGATCCCTCAGTTACGGCTTGTCCGATGGCCGGTACCGCGTGTTCAGACGAAGCCGAAGAAACGCTCCGCATTCGCCGTGGTGATGCGCTCGATATGGTCCGGGGCAACCCCGCGGGCCGTGGCCACGCTGTCGCGCACCCATGGCAGATAGGCCGGCTCGTTGCGCCGGCTCCTGGGCCGTGGCCGGATGGTCCGCGGCAGGAGATAGGGACAATCCGTCTCGATCATCAGACGATCTTCAGGGATGTCCGCCGCCGCCTCGTAAAGATCGGCGCCGCGGCGCTCGTCGCAGATCCACCCGGTTACGCCGACATACACATCCTCGCCGAGATAATCGGCCAGCACGGCCGGGCCATCCGTGAAGCAGTGCACCACCGCCCGCGGAAGATGCGGCAGATATTCGCGCAGAATCGCAATGAAATCAGCGTGCGCGTCGCGTTGATGCAGGAACACGGGCATCTCGTGCTCGACTGCGATCTCGAGCTGTTCGGCGAATGCCCGTTTCTGCACGTCACGCGGGCTGATATCGCGGAAATAATCGAGCCCCGTCTCGCCGATCGCCACGATCTCGCCGCCGGCGGCCGCGCGGCGCATCAGCCCGGCAAGCGGATCGCCCCAATCGCTGGCGTGATGCGGGTGCAGCCCTGCTGTCGCGAAACAGCGCCCCGCGTGAGCGCCGGCGATGGCGATGGCGTCCTGACTGCTGCTGAGATCGCTCCCGGTGACCACGAAACGGGTCACGTCCGCCTCGACGGCCCGGGCGATGACCGCGTCGCGGTCGTCTTCGAAACTGTCGTGGGCCAGGTTGGCACCGATGTCGATCAAGGCCATGGATGCATTGCGCCATATCGGAATGAGCGCGGTAGTGTAGCGTGCCTGCCAAGCGTGCTCGGCCCGTATCGGCGTCGAGCCGGGTCGTCCGAGGTGGGCGCGTCGGGCGGCAGCTCGCCCGGCCGGTCGGCCCGTTCGAGCCGCGGCCTCGGCCGCGAATCACCCATCAACGGGCCTTGGCGCGGGCTTTGCTACACTTTCGCAGCGCCGGCACGGGGCAACCGGAACCCGCCAACATCAATTCGAGGGATTCAATGGGCTATCGATATGCGCGAACACGCTGGTTCGGCGCCAGCCTGATCGCGATGACCCTGTTGTACGCGGCCGCCGCGTGCGCCGCCACGCAGTACGTAAGCGATCAGCTGTCGATCAACATGCGCAGCGGACCGGGCACCAAGTACCGGATCGAGAAGCTGCTCGATGCCGGCGACAAGCTCGATACACTCGGCTCGTCCTCGAACGGCTGGACGCATGTGCGCACGTCGTCGGGCCAGACCGGTTATGTGCTGACGCGCTTCATCTCGGACCAGCCGGCCGCGCGGGCTCAGGTGGCCGGCATGCAACAGCAGGTCTCCCAGCTGCAGTCGGACAATGCCGATCTCAAGAAGGAGCTGGCGCAGGCGCTGCACGGCTCGGACAAGCTGGGCGAGCTCAAGCGGGATCTGGTCGCTCAGAACAAGAAGTTGAAGTCGCAGCTGCAGAACATCCGCGAGACTTCGGCCGATGCGATCCGCATCGGCAAGGAAAACGAGAAGTACCGCAAGCAGCTGATGAGCCTGCGGTCCGATGTCGACCGGCTCAAGCACGAGAACCAGGCCTTGCAGTCGCGCCGGGACGGGATGAAGATCGGCGCTCTGATTCTGTTCGGCGGTATTCTGCTCGGGCTGTTGCTGCCGATGTTCCGGCGTCGCCGCAAGGGCAACTGGGATTCGCTCTGAGGCAGCGGGGAAGCCGCTTCGCGCTCGTAACCTGAAACCAGCCTGACGGGTCGATGGCACACCATCTTTCGCTGTTGCTGATCTCGATCATCGCGCTCGGCGTGTTCTCGCAGTGGATCGCCTGGTCGCTGCGCATGCCGGCGATCGTGCTGTTCCTGGTCTCCGGCGTCGTGGCGGGCCCGGTGCTCGGCTGGATGAACCCGTCGGCCGATATCGGGCCGGTCCTGTCGCCGATCGTCGGCCTGGCGGTGGCGGTGATCCTGTTCGAAGGCGGCCTGTCGCTGCGGCTGCACGAATTCAAGGAAGCTGCATCGGGCGTGCGCCGTCTGGTCACGCTGGGTTCGATGTTCGTCCTGGGCGTTGTATTCGACCGCCGCCTATTTCGTCGGCGACCTGAGCCTGCCGGTGTCGCTGCTGTTCGGTGCGATCCTCATCGTGACCGGCCCGACGGTGATCATCCCCATGCTGCGCCAGGCCGGGCTCAACCGGCGTACGGCGTCTTATCTGAAGTGGGAAGGCATCATCAACGACCCGATCGGGGCGCTGCTCGCGGTTCTGGTGTTCCAGTATTTTGTGTTGTCGGGCGCGTACCCGGGCGGCGGTACGCAGGTGTTCTTCGAGCTGGGACTGGCGATCCTGATCTCGCTTGCGCTCGGCGGCGGCGTCGGCTGGTTGCTGGGTTGGGCCTTTAACCACATCTGGGTGCCGGAGTATCTCAAGGCGCCGTTGACCATTGCCTTCGTGCTGGTGATCTACGGGTTGGCCAGCGAGATATTTGCCGAGGCCGGGCTGCTCGCGGTCACTGTGATGGGCATGGTCATGGGCAACATGAGCATCGCCGGGATGGCCGAACTGCGGCGCTTCAAGGAATACGTGACTATCCTGCTGGTCTCGTCGGTCTTCATCGTGCTCACCGCCGATCTCGATCCCAAGGTGTTGCGCCATCTGGACTGGCATGCAGCGGCGCTCGTTGCGGTCGTGTTGTTCGTGGCACGACCGGTGGCTGTTTTCCTGGCCACGATGTTCACCGACATGGAATGGCGGGATCGTCTGCTGGTGGGCTGGATCGCGCCGCGGGGCATCGTGGCCGCCGCCGTGGCCGGCGTGTTCGCGCCGACGTTGATCAGGGCCGGCTATGGCGGCGCGCAACAGCTCCTGCCGTTGATCTTCGCGATCGTGTTCGCTTCGGTGATTCTGCATGGCTTCTCGCTGGGCCGGCTGGCGCGCTGGCTGCGGCTGTCGGTGGAGCCCAACGGCGTGCTCATCGTCGGTGCCTCGCCGTGGTCGACCGAGCTTGCGCGGGCGTTGTCCAACGAACTGCACGTGCAAGTGCTGCTGGTGGATTCCTCCTGGCATCGGCTGCGCACCGCGCGCCTGGCTGGCGTGCGGGTGCTCTACGGGGAAGTCCTGTCGGAGACCATCCAACAGTCGCTGGAGCTCAACGAAATCGCCTGCATGCTGGCTGCGACCAGCAACGACGCCTACAACGCGCTGGTGTGTTCGCATTTCTCGAACAGCCTCGAGCACGATCGCGTGTTCCAGCTGCCAATGTATGCCGCCGACGAGAATAACGACTCCAAGGTCGTGGCGCGCCCGCTGCGGGGCCGCCCGGCGTTCGACGAGTCCGCTCAGTACGAGGAACTCTGGCGTCATCATTTCCAGAGCTGGCAGTTCTACAAGACCAAGCTCACCGAAAACTACGGCTACGACGATCTCAAGAACGATCGCTCGCCCGAGGCCATTCCCATTGCCGTGCTGCACGATGACCGCACGCTGCTGCTTTCGCCGGCCATCGGCGGCGCGCGTCCGGATATCGGCGATACCATCATCTATTACGCCCCCAAGCGCACCGATGAGGATCGACGCCGGGCGCGCGCCGAGCGCGCCGAGGCCGCGAGCGTGCGATCGACATCGAGCGCCGACGGGGCATCCGAGGAACGCGACAAGGAGTCTTCATGAGCAGACTGGAATGGCCGGGAGAGGGCAGCGCGAGCGGGTTCATCGACGGCCCGGACGGGGTGCTGGAGGTAGACGTCGAACTGCCCAGGAAGCAAGCGCGGGGTTTCATCGTGGTCGCGCATCCGCACCCGCAGCAGGGCGGCACGAAAGACAACAAGGTCGTGTACATGACCGCCCGCGGTGCGCGCGAGGCAGGCTTCGCCACCTTGCGCTTCAACTTCCGTGACACCGGTCGCAGCGAAGGAACCTACGACGAAGGCCGGGGCGAGCAGGACGATCTGCGCGCGGTGCGCGATTGGGCGGCCGCACGCTCCGGTTTGCCGCCGGCCGGCCTGGCCGGTTTTTCCTTCGGTTCCGCGGCCGCACTGCGCGTGGCCGCGTCCGACGGTACGCCGAGTCTGCTGACCATCGGTCTGCCTTCGGCCTATTTCGACGAGGCACTGCCGCGACCGGAGTGCGACTGGCTGGCATTGTTCGGCGATGCGGATGAGGTGATTGACGTTCAGGCATCGATCGCGGCGGTCGAGAAACTCGAGCCGGCGGTCGATGTCCAGATCATGGAAGGCGCGGGGCATTTTCTGCACGGTCGGCTCAGCGATCTGCGCAAGCGCGTCGAAGCCTTCTGGGCGAACCGGTGATCGGCGGAGGAATAAACGCGATGGGATTGTTCGATCGACTCAAGGAAGCCATCCAGCCCGAGCATGGCAGCGCGCGCGATCCAGTGCGTGCCCAGCAGATCGCCGCCGCGGTGTTGCTGCTTGAAATGGCGCATGCCGACAACAACCACGACCCGGCCGAGTACGACGAGATTCGTCGCCAGCTCAAGGCCCATTTCGGTCTGTCCGACGGTGAGGTCGAGGAATTGATCGCGGCAGCGGCGCCGAAAGCGCGTGCCTCCGTTTCGCTCTACGAATATCTCAAGACCCTCAATGCCGGGCTCGAGATGGACGAAAAACGGGAAGTGCTCGAGATGCTGTGGCGCGTCGCTTATGCCGACAACGTGCTCGATGCCCACGAGGAGCACCTGCTGCGCGACCTCGCTGAATTGCTCTATCTACCGCACGAACAGTTCCTCAAGGCCAAATTCGCGGTCACCGGCGAATCGGTCTGAGGGGTTAGAACATCGAGTCGCGCGGCCGCTACTCGCCGCCGCGCAGTTGATACAGCGCGATTTCGCCCAGCAGGTTGGGGGCAAGGCGCATCGCGGCATGGGCTCGATGTGCATGATTCACGAAATGCCGGCGTACGATATCGACCCGCTTGGTCGCACAGAGCTGCTCGAAGTCGCGCACCGTGCACAGATGGATATTGGGCGTGTTGTACCAGCGATTGGGCAATGCGCGTGATGACGGCATCACGCCGTGCCAGGCCAGGCTACAGACGCATGCGCCAGTGCGCGAAATTGGGAAAGGTGACGATCGAGTCCCGGCCGATGCGCAGCATCTCGTCGATGAGCACGTGCGGCTGCTGGACCTCCTGGATCGCCGAGCTCATCACCACGTAGTCGAAGCTGTTGTCCTCGAACTGGCCGAGGCCGGCGTCGAGATCGAGCTGCAAGACGTTCACGCCGGCGGCGATCGAGGCGATGACGTTGTCGGGATCGATCTCGAGCCCGTAGCCGCGCACGTTCTTGGTCGCTTCCAGATGGGCCAGCAGGGCGCCGTTGCCGCAGCCCAGATCCAGCACGCGGGTGCCGGGCGCGATCCAGTCCGAGATCAGCGCGAGATCGGCGCGCAGGCCGTCGCGCGTCGGCGTGCTCAACGTGTTCATGCGCCCACCTCCGCCGCCACGCGGCCCATATAGGCCTTCATGGTGTTGACGTAGTGGGGCATGGTCAGCAGGAAATCGTCGTGGCCGAGATCCGATTCGACCTCGGCGTAGGCGACTTGCTTGCCGGCATCGACCAGCGCATCGACGATCTCGCGCGAGCGCGCCGGCGCGAAGCGCCAGTCGGACGAGAACGAGACCACCAGAAAACGCGCGGTGGCCGGCGCGAACGCCTCCGCCAGCTTGCCCCCGGTGGCATAGGCCGGATCGAAGTAATCCAGCGCCTTGGTCATGAGCAGATAGGTGTTCGCGTCGAAGCGCGTCACGAACGACTCGCCCTGGTAGCGCAGATACGACTCGACCTGGAACTCCACGTCGAAGCCGTAATTGATCCGCCCGGCGCGCAGGTCGCGGCCGAACTTGGCCCGCATGGCATCGTCGGAAAGATAGGTGATGTGGCCGAGCATGCGAGCGAGCATCAGCCCGCGGCGCGGCACCACGCCTTTCTCGTAGTAGCGCCCGCCGTGGAACTCGGGATCGGTGACGATGGCCTGACGCGCGATTTCGTTGAAGGCGATGTTCTGGGCCGAGAGCTTCGGCGCGGAAGCGATCACGATCGCGTGCGCCAGCCGATCCGGATAATCGATCGACCACTGCATCACCTGCATGCCGCCCAGGCTGCCGCCGATCACCGCCGCCCAGCGCTCGATGCCCAGATGCGCGCGCAGCAGGTTCTGCGAGCGAACCCAGTCGCCGACGGTCACCACCGGAAAATCGGGCCCGTAATGACGACCCGTCGCCGGGTTGGTGCTGCCCGGGCCGGTCGAGCCGTTGTAACCGCCGAGATTGGCCGAAGCGACGACAAAGAAGCGATTGGTGTCGATCATCTTGCCGGGGCCGATGCACTTGTTCCACCAGCCCGGCTTGGCGTCGGTCTCGTCGTGGTAGCCGGCGGCATGGTGGTTGCCGGACAGGGCGTGGCAGATCAACACCGCGTTCGAGCCGTCCGCGTTCAGCGTGCCGTAGGTCTCGTAGACCAGATCGAACTGCGCCAGTTGCTTGCCGCAATCCAGATCCAGCGGCTTGTCGACATGCAGCGTCTGCGGCTCGACGATACCCACCGAATGGGCTGAGGATTCCATCGTCATCGTGCTAGCGGAACAGCCCCGGCAACGGCAGCAGGCGCGAGACGACTTCCAGCGCGATGATGACCACCAGCGGCGACAGGTCGAGGCCGCCGATGGCGGGAATCACGCCCCGCACCGGCCGCAGCAGCGGCTCGTTGATGGTGAACAGAATAGCGGTGGCCGGTGAGTACTGGTTCGGCGAGATCCAGCTCATCAGCGCCTGGATCAGGATCGTGAAGAAATACAGATTGCAGACCAGCGTCGCCATCTTGAGGATCGCCCAGGCGACCGATGGCAGCAGTTGCGGCCCGAAGCCCGGCGCGCCGAGCGCCAGATCGATCTGGATCAGGATGTAGGACAGGATCAGGCCGAAGACCAGTGCCGGTACGTCCCAGTTGCGCCAGCGCGGAATCACGCTGCGCAGCAGATTCACTGGCGTACGCGTGGTCTGCCAGACGAACTGCGAGATCGGGTTGCGGAAGTCGGCATGCACCAGCTGCAGGATCACCCGCAGCAATACCACGATGATGTACAGCGACAACACCGTGTCGACAAGAAACAGCAGGGCGTTGTTGGTGTGGTCGATCATTACGACTACCCCTCGGACAGGTCGCGGGCGAGTTCGGCGGCGCGGTCGCTTGCCGCGCGCATGGCACCAGCCACGAGCTTGTCGAGATCGCCGGCTTCGAAGTGGTTCAGCGCAGCTGCCGTGGTGCCGCCCTGGGACGTCACCTTCGCCCGCAGGGTCGCCGGATCGTCGCCGGATTCGGTCGCCATGCGGGCAGCGCCCAGCGCGGTCTGCAGCACCAGTTCGCGGGCAGCCGTTTCATCGAGCCCCAGATCGCGTGCGCCGGCTATCATCGCCTCCATGAAGGCGAAGAAATAAGCCGGGCCGCTGCCCGAGGTTGCGATCACTGCATCGATGAGCGATTCATCGTCGACCCAGGCATTGATGCCGGCGGTCGCCATGATGTCGTCGGCCAACTTGCGCTGCTCGGCGGTGGTGGCGTCGTCGGCATACAGCCCGGTCGCGCCGACGCCCATCAGCGACGGCGTATTCGGCATGCAGCGGACATAGGCGAAATCCGCGCCGAGCCAGTCGCGCAGCGCGGACAGCGGGATGCCCGCGGCGATCGAGAGTATCAACGGGCGGGCGTCGCCGAAGCGGGGCGCGAGCGCGCGCACGGCTTCGGCCATCACCTGCGGTTTGACCGCGAGCACCACGGCATCGGCAGCCAGATGCGAAGACTCGGCCTGCTCGACGACGTTGACACCGTACTGTTCGCTGAGACGTTCGCGTTTGTCGGCGTTGTGATCGACCACGGTAATCGCCTCGCCGGGCCAGCCGGCGTTACGTAGCCCGCTGATCAGGCTGGTGGTCATGTTGCCGCCACCGATGAATACAATGCTCTGCATGATGCCCCTCGCATTGTTGGGAACGCGGGTACGAATCCGCCGCGAATCGGATGATCGGCGATCGCAGGCGCCCACGGCCATGCCGGCATGGCCGTGCGCACCGTTCCGGCCGGGCCGGATCCGAATGCCTAAATGGCGGGCATGATACGCCAAGCATCGCCGTACAGGCGAGTGATCGTGGTCGCCGCGCTGTCAAAGGTTTAGCATGGGGCGTTTTTCCAAGCCGTGTGCGCCATGAACAGCAGCCTCAAACAGACCGCCCTAGGCGGTTCGGCTCCGGCCGTCGATATCGGCGATGCCGAATATCTCAAGCGAATCAATGCGGCGCGAGTCTACGACGTGGCCATCGAAACGCCGCTGGTCGAGGCATCGCAACTGAGCCAGCGCATCGGCAACCGGCTGTTTCTGAAGCGCGAGGATCTGCAGCCGGTGCATTCGTTCAAGCTGCGCGGCGCCTACAACAAGATCTCCCATCTCACCGACGAAGAAAAAGCCCGCGGCGTGATCTGTGCGTCGGCCGGGCAACCATGCCCAGGGCGTGGCGCTGGCCGGGCGCAATCTCGGCATTCGTGCGGTCATCGTCATGCCGCGCACCACACCGCAGATCAAGGTGAGCGCGGTGGCGGGCTTCGGCGGCGAGATCGTGCTGCACGGCGATGGCTACGATGAAGCCGCGGCGCACGCGGCCGAGCTGATGGAGCGCGACGGCCTGGTCTATATCCATCCCTACGACGATCCTGACGTGATCGCCGGGCAGGGCACGATCGGCATGGAGATCGTGCGCCAGCATCCGCAGCCGATTCATGCCGTGTTCGTCTGTGTCGGCGGTGGCGGCATGCTGGCCGGCGTCGCGGCCTATATCAAGAGTGTGCGCCCGGATATCCGCGTGATCGGCGTCGAGCCCGAGGACGCGGCCAGCATGGGCGCGTCGCTGGCAGCCGGGGAGCGCGTGACGCTCGACGAGGTCGGCCTGTTTGCCGACGGCGTGGCGGTGAAGCAGGTTGGCGCGGAAACCTTCCGCGTCTGTCAGCGGCACGTGGATGCCATGATGACGGTGTCGATCGATGAGATGTGCGCGGCGATCCGCGACGTCTATGAGGACACGCGCGCGCTGACCGAGCCCGCCGGTGCGCTGGCGGTGGCCGGAGCCAAGAAGTACGCGGCCGAAACCGGCATCGAGAACGAGGATCTGGTCGCCATCACTTCGGGCGCGAACGTCAATTTCGATCGCCTGTCGTACATCGCCGAGCGGGCCGAACTCGGCGAGCAACGCGAAGCGCTGCTGGCGGTGACCATTCCCGAGCAGCCCGGCGTCGTTCCGCCAGTTCTGTCAGCACCATCGGCGATCGCTCGATCAGTGAGTTCAACTATCGCTATGCGGACGACAGTCGCGCCAGGTCTTCGTCGGGATCAAGCTCTCCAACGGCATCGCCGAACGCGATGCTCTGATCGCTGATGCTGAGCCGCGCCGGCTACGACGTGCTGGATATGAGTCGCAACGAGATGGCCAAGCTGCATGTCCGGCACATGGTCGGCGGGCGTGCGGCCGGTGCGGGCGACGGAAGTTCTGTTCCGCGTCGAGTTTCCCGAGCGGCCCGGGCGCGCTGCTGAAGTTTCTCGACACCATGGGCGATCGCTGGAATATCTCGCTGTTCCACTACCGCAACCACGGCCATGCGCACGGTCTGGTGCTGGTGGGTATGCAGGTGGCGCCGGAGGATCACGCCGCCTGCCGCGCAGCGCTCGATTCCAGCTCGGCTACGATTACGCCGAAGAAACCGACAATCCGGTCTATCAACGCTTCCTGCAGGCCGGTTGAAGCTCTCTCCCAAGGCGAATCGATGTCCGAATCCAACTCGAAGACTGTTGTCCTGGCGGCGCTTGACCGGGAATCTGCTGATCGCGATCAGCAAGTTCATCGCCTCCGTCGTTTACCGGTAGTACCGCCATGCTGGCCGAAGGCATCCACTCGGTGATCGATACCGGCAACCAGGCACTGTTGCTTTACGGCATGGGCCGGGCGAAGAAGCCGCCGGATGCGAAGTATCCGTTCGGCTATGGCAAGGAGATCTATTTCTGGAGCTTCATGGTCGCGGTGCTGATGTTCACGCTCGGCGCCGGCATCTCGATCTATGAAGGCGTCGAGAAGGTCATGCATCCGCACCCGATCTGCGCACCCGCTGGTCAACTACGGCGTGCTCGGGCCTGGCCGTGCTGTTCGAGGGCACGCAGCTGGCTGATCGCGGCCAAGGAATTCCGCCGCGTGAAGGGCAGCTGGGGTGTGCTGGAGGCGGTGCGCCGCGGCAAGGATCCCGAGCAAGTTCCTGGTCCTGTTCGAGGATAGGCCGCCATCGCTCGGGCTGTTGCTGGCAGCGGCCGGGCTTGCGCTGGCGCAGATCACCGGCATCGAGATCTTCGACGGCTTTGCCTCGATCGGCATTGGCCTGATCCTGGCGTTCTCCGTCGGTGTGGCTGGCGGTCGAGACCAAGGGCCTGCTGATCGGCGAGGCCGCCAACAAGTATCGTCGTGCAGCAGATCCGAGGATATCCTGAGCCGGCATCCGTCGGTGGCCCGGGTCAATGAAGTGCCGACCATGCATATCGGCCCTGAATATGTGCTCGCCAACATCAGCCTGCGTTTCAAGAGCGGCCTGTCCGGCGAACAGCTGCAGAACGCGATCGCCGACATGGACCGACAGATCAAGACCGAGTGCCCCACGGTGAAGCGCATCTTCATCGAGGCCGAGCACGAGGCCGACAAGGCGCCGTCGCACGCCGACGAAGCGGATACGCACAAGGAAGAAGTCGACGACTGATCATGCATGGCCGGGCTTCGCCAGCGGCCGTGCCGCGACGTGTCTGCATTCTGCGGCTGTCGGCGCTCGGCGACTGCGCCAACGTCGTGCCCGTGGTGCATACGCTGCAGAGCGCGCGGCCGGACATCGAGATCGGTTGGGTGATCAACCGGGCCGAGGCGACTCTGGTCGCCGATCTGCCCGGCGTCGAGTGCATGGTCTACGACAAGCGTGGCGGGCGCTCCGCGATCGGCGAACTCAAGCGTCAGCTGGCCGGGCGCCGCTACGACGCGCTGCTCGACATGCACGCGAGCTGGCGCGCCAATCGAATCAGCCTGCTGGTTTCAGCCGAGCGGCGCATCGGTTTCGACAAACGCCGAGCACGCGACGGCCAGCGCCTGTTCGTGCGTGAACGGATCCCGCCGGTCGCCAGCCGCCATGTCGTGGACGGCTTCCTGGCGTTCGCGGCCGCCATCGGCGCAGATACGCCGGTGTTCGACTGGCGGGTGCCGATCGCCACAACCGACCGCGAACGGGCGCTCGGCTTTGCTCGACGCCCGCAGCGATTCGCGTCCGATTCTGTTCATCAGCCCGTGTTCGAGTCATGCCAGGCGCAACTGGGCTGCCGACCGCTATGCCGCGGCCGCTGATCACGCGATACGGGCGCACGGCATGCGTGGTGTGCTGGTAGGCGGGCCGAGCGCAGCAGAACAGGCGATGGGCGAAGCGATCGTCGCGGCGATGCACGAAACGGCGACCAATCTCATCGGGCGGACCAGTCTCAAGCAATTGCTGGCGCTGTTCGAGCACGGCCGGATCCTGCTGACGCCCGATTCCGGGCCGGCGCATATGGCCAATGCCACCGATATCACGACCATTTCGCTTCATGCCGCGACCGACCCGCGGCGCAGCGGTGCCTATCGCTCGCGTCGATTCTGTGTCGATTATTTCGCCGAGGCTGCGGCGCTGTATCGCGATGCGACCCCCGATACATTGAAATGGGGCACGCGTATCGAGGACGACGACGGTGTGATGGCGCTGATCCCGGTCGACGCGGTGACCACGCGTATCGACCAGGCGATGAACCCGGACTGAGCCCGCCCGGCCAGGGCGCCACGAAACCTCAACACGCCCTAACGTGATTGCAGCATGGCCGCCATTTTTTCGTGGATCAGGTTCACGGCCTTCAAGGGGCGCAGCATGACTTTGAAGTCGGTGATCAGGCCAGCTTCGTTCCACTGGATCATATCGACCCCGTTGATCTGGATGCCGTCCAGGGTCAGTTCGAATTCAAGCACCGCATCGTGATCGCCGCGCAGTTCGCGCACGTAACGAAAGCTGTCGGTGCCGAAGACCTGCAAGGCGGCGCTGAGATAGGCTGTGGTCACCGCCTTGCCGACCTGGGGCGTGTGTACGACCGGCGAATGAAACACGGCCCCGTCGGCGAGCAGTGCGTCGAGACCATCGGCACTACGGCGTTCAACGAGATCGTGCCAGGCGGCAATCGGGTCTTGGGCCATGATCGAACCTGCGGTGACGCAACGCGCACGCTGCAAAGAATTATTCCGGCTGATTTTCCAGCTCGAGAATGAAGTCCCAATGTTCCTTGTCGACCGGCATGACGGACAGCCGGTTGCCCTTGCGGACCAGCGGAAAATCGCCGAGTTCGTCCGCGTGGTCCTTGATTTCGGCCAACGATACGATGCGATCGAGTTCGCGTTCGTAGGTCACATCCACCCGGTACCAGCGCGGCTTTTCCGGATCCGATTTGGGATCGTAGTGCGGATCCTTGGGATCGAAGGCGGTGTCGTCGGGATAGCCTTCGCGTGAAATCCGCATGATGCCGACTACGCCGGGCACTTTGGTGTTCGAGTGATAGAAGAACGCCAGATCGCCCTCGCTCATGTCGTCGCGCATGAAGTTGCGCGCCTGATAGTTGCGAACCCCGTCCCAGCCCTCGGTCTGCTGCGGCCGGTTCTTCAGGTCCTCGATGCTGAATTCGTCGGGTTCGGATTTCATCAGCCAGTAGCGCATGAGCTTCCTTGTCGTGAATGCGATTCAGACGATTCTAGGGTTTGTCCGCATGGCATGCGAGAGCCGGCGATGCCGATGGTCGCTGCGGCGCTTATTGGGGGCCAACAACCAGCGCCCGGTAGCTGGCGCAGGCCGCTACCATGGGCCCGTTATCGACGCCTCCGGTACACGTGGCTTTCGGTCACCACGGCGCCCAGTTCCACATCCCACGGCTGGGGTTCGACCGCGTCGAGTCGCTGGCACTCGAAGGCGAGGCCGATACGCGCTGGACTGCGGTAGGCGCGATGTCGAACCGGGGCGAGTGTACGGTCGTAGAAGCCGCCGCCCAGGCCAATGCGGTGCGCCTCGGCATCGAAGCCGGCCAAGGGCATGATCAGCACATCAAGCGCGTCGACGGGGCGGCTCCAGCCACCGGGTTCGTAGACGCCGAGCCCGGAGCGATGCCAGCGCCGCGCTGATTGTATCGGCACGAACCGCAGCACATCGCCCGCCACGCGCGGGTAGCAGATGGCCACCGACGATGCGCCGAGCAGAGGGATCAGAGGTCGGGGATCGATCTCGCTGGCCAGCGGCCAGTAGAGCCCGAGCGATCTTGCGCGCTGCACGGCCGGAAGCCGGGCGACACGCCGGCAGGCCGCGAACGAGGCGCGTCGGCGCTCGGCGGCGCTCAACTTCCGCCGTGCGGATAGAGCAATCCGGCGCTGATCGGCGACTCGGGCCATCGACTGAGGATCGAGAGAAATGGGAGCCGACATTCCCGCATGTGCCGTCAGTCGTCCACTATCCTTGAGACAAGCGCTCAAGTGGGGCGTTCCGCGACGCATTAGGTTTCCCGCAGCAAGGCGGGCCTACTCACCTGCGTCGGTTCCCACCCCTGGTTAGGTAATTAGGCTCAAGGGGAACCGGGAGACCGTCGAACACCGCAGGAATGCCGGCCAGTACATGGTACGCCCAGGCCGGGGTGGTGACAAACGAATCGTGGGCTTATCCGCCCGAGGAATCGAGCGCCGATTCGATCCGTAGCTGCAGCTGCGACAGACGCTCGGTCATTTCCTCGTCGCTATCGGCGAGGCCGGCGTTGCGTCGCTCGACCTGGCGTTGCAGATCGAGCAGATCGCGGGCGATATTGAGCGCGGCCATGATGGCGATCCGCTCCGAGCCCAGCGTCTTGCCCTGGCGCTGGATCGCGCTCATGCGTTTGGACAGATGCTCGGCCGAGCGCAGCAGCGCCTCGCGTTCGCCCTCGGGGCAGGCCACCGAGTAGTCGCGCCCGAGAATACGCACCGTCAGCGCGGTCTGTGTCTTGTCGCTACCCATGATGTCCGCCCGTGCCATGTGTCACGCCCCCGTTGGGGACTCAGAGGTTGTCGCTCTCCGATTAAACCCGTTATCGCGTGCATTTGCATCCCGGGACGGCGGCCGAGCCTCGGTCGGGCTCGGGTATGTGCACGCTCTTGCCGTAGCGCTACACATTGCCGGCTTCGGTTTCCAGCGCGCGAATGCGTTCGATCACGCCGTTCAACCGCTCGCGGATCTCCCGGTTGCGTTCCGTTTCGGCGGCGTGATCGGCCTTGAGCGCATCGTAGTCCGCCTGCAGACGGCGATGGGCGGCCAGCAGGGCGTGGACCTGCGCTTCGAAGTCGGCGAGATCGAACTGGCTCATGACGGGCTCCTGCAACTCGTTCGAGTATAGCGACGCCGCCGGAGGGGACAAAACGGGGCGAATCGGCACGGGATCGAGGGTACGCAAGAAAAAGCCCGGCCGAAGCCGGGCTTTTTCGCGGGCGCAGCCGCGCCCTCGCGGTCAGGCTACTGTATCAGCAGGAACAGCGCGCCCTGGCCGCGGCGGACATGCAGCAACAGCTGCTTGGTGTCGGGACCGGCCAGCTTGTGCAGCTGGGAGACACTGCTGATCGGCTGACGGTTGACCGACGTGATCACGTCACCCGGCATGAGGCCGGCCTGGGCCGCCGGGCTGCCGCGCTGGACGTCGGTGACCACCACGCCCTGCACATCACCGGACAGCGGATTGTTGTCGGTCAGCGGACCGAACTGGGCGCCGGCCAGGTTCTTGTTCAGCGAGCCGCCGGTGGTCGCATCGCCGGCGCCGGTCATTTCGGAGGCCTTGGCCAGCGTGGCCTCAACCTGCTGCTTCTTGCCGTCGCGCAGCAGATCGATCGTCACCTTGTCGCCCGGCGAACGCAGGCCGATGGCGTTCTGAGGTCGGAGAAGTTGTCGATCTCCTTGCCGTTGACAGCGGTGATGACGTCGCGCTGCTTGATGCCTGCCTTCGCGGCCGGGGAGTCCGGCATGACCTGAGCGATCACGACACCCTGATCGATGTTCAGACCGAAGGCCTTGGCCAGATCCGGCGTCAGGTCCTGGCCGACCACGCCGAGCATGCCGCGCTTGACCTTGCCGTATTTGACCAGCTGATGGTAGACGGTCTTGACTAGGTTCGACGGAATCGCGAAGCCGATGCCGATGTTGCCGCCGGACTGCGACAGGATCTCGCTGTTGATGCCGACCAGCTGCCCATCGAGATTGAGCAGGGCGCCACCGGAGTTACCCGGGTTGATCGAGGCATCGGTCTGGATGAAGTTCTGGTAGCGGCTGCCCTGTTCACCTTCGGGATTGCCGATATGGCGACCCAGGCCCGACACGATGCCGGAGGTCACGGTCTGGCGAAGGCCGAACGGGTTGCCGACGGCCACCACGAAATCGCCGACCTGAAGCTTGTCCGAGTCGGCAAGCTTGAGCTGGGTCAGATTGTCGGCCTTGATCTGGATCACGGCCAGATCGGTGGCCGGGTCGGTTCCCATGACCTTGGCCTTGAACTGCCGGTTGTCGCGCAGCCGAACCTCGATCTTCTGGGCGTTACGGACCACGTGATTGTTGGTCACGATATAGCCCTTGTCGGCGTTGACGATCACCCCCGAGCCGATGGCCGTCGGGTGCTGCATCTGCTGCTGTTGTTGTTGCTGCTGCTGCGGTGCGTTGAAGAACTGCCGGAAGAAGGGGTCGTTGAACAACGGATTGTTCGGCGCCTGCTGCGCCTTGCCGGTCACCACCACGTTGACGACCGCCGGCAACGTCTTGTGGAGCATCGGCGCCAGCGACGGGTTGTCGCCGGACAGCATGCCGCTGGGAATGGAAGCCTGAGCGCTCGTGCCCAACAGCGCCAGGATCAGGAGAAAGAAGGCGCGATAGCGCAGAGATGCGAGTTGTGTCATAGGTCCTTACTCGTCGGTGTCACCAAACGACCGGCGGTGCCGGCTACGTCCCCAGCCCTGTGACCGTCTTGGCGCCCGCGAGTTTCATTCCACCGTGAAATCAATGCGGCGAGCGCCCGAGTTCGGCCCGGGTGAGCCCCTGCTCATGCAGCGTTTTCGCGAGTATGCGGCTCGTCTGGCCGGTCAGCCGGGCAAGCAGGCCTTGGGACGTATGGGTGGCGATCGTGAATACATCGCGGCCGTCGCGGGCCGCGCCCAGCATGACGGCGTCACTCGTGGCGATTTCGTCGACCAGGCCTTTCTCGAGTGCCTGGCTGCCGTACCAGTGTTCGCCGGTGGCGACCCTGTCGATGTCCAGACCCGGGCGGTGCTCGGCCACGAAGGTCTTGAACAGGCCATGCGTATCTTCCAGTTCTTCGCGGAACTTTTCGCGGCCCGCTTCGGTGTTCTCGCCGAATACGGTGAGCGTGCGCTTGTAGTCGCCGGCGGTGTGCATTTCGAAATCGATGTGCTTGTCCGACAGCCAGCGATGGAAGTTCGGCAGCTGGGCGACCACGCCGATCGAGCCGATGATGGCGAACGGCGCCGCCACGATGCGATCGCCCACGCAGGCCATCATGTAGCCGCCGCTGGCAGCCACGCGATCCACCGAGACCGTCAGCCGGATGCCGGCATCCCGCAGGCGTACCAGCTGGGAGGCCGCCAGCCCGTAGCTGTGCACGAGACCGCCGCCGGATTCGAGGCGCAGCAGTACCTCGTCGTCCGATTCGGCCACCTGAAGCAGGGCGTTGATCGATTCACGCAGGCCGTCCACCGCCGAGGCCCGGATGTCGCCGTCGAAATCGAGCACGAACAGACGCTGCGGCGGATGCTTCTTGCCGAGTTTTTCTGCCTTGTGCTTCTGCTTGGTTTCCTTCTTGCGCTGCTTCGCGCGCGCTTTCTTCTCGGCGCCATTAAGCAGCGCATCCGATAACGTATCGGCCATGTGGTCCAGCCGATCGTTGACGCGCTCGACCCGAAGACGGCGATTCTTCTCGCGGCGCAGGCTGATCGCGCTGGATGTCAGCACGATCACCACGACGGCGATCGCCGCCACCAGAGTGGCGGTCTTGGCCAGAAACAGGCCGTAGTTCAGACCGAAAGAGGCGAGCCAGTGCATAGCGTGCTCCGGAGTTCGGCGAGTGTGTCGGTCAGATCCAGCCGGCCAGTTCTTCGCGAATCAGGCGCGCGAACATCTCGATATGATCGTCGCGATCGTTAAGCGCGGGAATATACCGCAACGACTCGCCCCCGGCCTGCTCGAAATAGCCGCGATTCTCCTCGCGGATCTCCTCCAGCGTTTCGAGGCAGTCCGAGGAAAACCCGGGACAGATCACATCGACGGTGTTGATGGCAGGATCTGCGCCCCAGGCTTTCATGGTTGCGTCCAGATAGGGTTGCAGCCAGGGTTCGCGGCCGAAACGCGACTGGAAACACACCTTGTACTCGGTGCGCGACAGCCCCAGTTCGGCTGCCAGCAATTGCGCGGTGACGCCGCAATCGCGAGGATACGGATCGCCCTGTTTGACGTACCGCTTGGGAATGCCGTGGAAGGAAATCACCAGCTTGTCCGCGCGCCCGTGTTCGGCCCAGTGCTCGCGCACCGAATTGGCAAGCGCGGCGATGTAACCCGGGTCGTCGTGGTAGCGGTTGATCTGGCGAACGGCCGGCGGCTCGGGCCAGTCCTCGAGCACTTCGCTGACCTTGTCGAACGTCGTGGCTACCGTGGTCGCCGAATATTGCGGATACGCAGGCAGCACCAGGATCTTCTGGCAACCGGCGGCATGTAGCGCTTCAAGCCCCGACTCGATCGAGGGATTGCCGTAGCGCATGCCCAGCGCCACGTGCACCGTTCGAGGGAGCTGTGCCGCGTCCAGACGCGCCTGGATGCCGGCGACCTGGCGCCGTGCGTAGACGATCAGCGGCGAGCCTTCGTCCATCCACACCGAGCGATAGCCTTCGGCGGACTTTCTCGGCCGGAATGCCAGGATGATGCCGTAGAGAATCGGCAGCCACGCAGCCCGGTTCAGATCGATCACACGGCGATCGCTGAGGAATTCCCGCAAATAGCGTCGAACCGCCGGCACCGACGTATCGTCCGGGCTGCCCAGGTTGGTGAACAGGACGCCGACCGGGGCGGAGTCATCACGACGCATTATCGATCCTCGCTATCAATTCTGGCTTGGCGATACGTCAGGGTAATGGATTGTGGATGCAAGTCGACGTTTAGAGATCGAACAGCCCCTGGATCAGAATCCAGACGATGCCGATCGGTGCCACATAGCGTATGAAGAACAGCCACATGGGTGCCCAGGGCGCGGCCAGTCGGCCGTGGTTGGCCAGTTCGTCGACCGCGGCACGGCGCACCACCCAGCCGACACACAGCGCCGTCAGAAGGCTGCCGATGGGCAGCGCAAGGTTGCTGGTCAGGTAGTCCATCAGCCCGAAGATCGTCAGTCCGAACAGTTGAATGTGATGCCAGGCGCCGAACGACAGCGAGACCGGTATGGCCAGAGCAAAGCAGAAGACCATGCCGATCAGCGTGGCGCTGGAACGTTTCAGGCCGTGTTCGTCCACGAAGAAACTCACCACCGGCTCGAGCAGAGAGACCGACGACGTGAGCGCCGCCAAGATCAGCAGGAAGAAGAAACCGATGCCGAACAGATTACCGGCCGGCATCGCGGCGAATACGGTCGGCAGCACCTTGAACGTCGTGCCGGGGCCGCCGGCGTCCGGCGTGATGCCGGCCGATATCATGGCGGGGATCACCATCAGGCCAGCCAGTAGCGAAACCACGGTATTGAGTGCGACCACCGACAGCGCATCGCGCCCCAGATCCTGTGTGTCGGCCATGTAGGACCCATAGGTGATCATCCCGCCGACGCCGAGCGACAATGTGAAGAAGGCTTGCCCCAACGCGGCCGAGATCAGATGGCCGTCGATGGCGGACCAGTCCGGCTGAAGAAAGAAGACAAGCCCGCGCCCGGCGTTCGGCAAAGTGAGCGAGCGCATCACCAGCAGAATCAGGATCACGAACAGCAGCGGCATGAACAGTTTGGCCATGCGTTCGATGCCGCCGGACACGCCGCCGATCACCACCAGGCCGGTCAGGGCCACGAAGATGGCGGCGTAGATCAGAGGCACCACGGGGTTGGACACCAGATGGCCGAACAAGGCGTTGAGCTCGCCGCTGTCCGCCTGGGTGAGCGTGCCCTGGATGGCATAGACGAAATAAGCCATGGCCCAGCCGGAGACCACGATATAAAACGACAGGATGATCAGCGCCGTGACCACGCCAAGCGCGCCCACGGCGGGCCAGGCGCCGCCGGCCAGCTTGCGGAAAGCGCCGATCGGATTGCGCTTGCTCATGCGTCCGAGCACCAGTTCGGCCAGCAGCAACGAGATGCCGAACACGAACACACAGAGGAGATAGACGACCAGAAAGGCGCCGCCGCCGTGCGACGCTGTCATGTACGGAAACTTCCAGATGTTGCCGAGCCCGATCGCCGAGCCGGCCGCCGCCATGATGAAGCCGAAGCGCGAAGCCCAGCCGCCGCGTGTTGGTGCGCTCATGCGCAACGTTCCATACGGGGCGAGGCGAGCGGGAAGAGTCGGCAGGGCATGCGGTGGCAACGGCTGCGGAGTGATTCCGCGAAGGCTAAAGGCAAAGCGGCCCTCAGGCCACCCGCAGCGGCCTGGGGCCTTGCTCGAGCATCAGGCGATCAGGGTTTTTCGAGGATCGCCGTCACGCCCTGTCCGCCGGCGGCGCAGATCGAGATCAGACCACGGCCCGAGCCGGCTTCGTCGAGGATCTTGGCGAGCGTGGCGACGATTCGTCCGCCGGTGGCGGCGAACGGATGGCCGAGCCCCAGCGAAGAGCCCTTGACGTTGAGTTTCGACATATCGATCGAGCCCAGCGGTGCCTCACGCCCAAGGCGTTCTGCGCAGTATTTCTTCGACTCCCAGGCTTTGAGCGTGCACAGGACCTGGGCAGCGAAGGCTTCGTGGATTTCGTAGAAGTCGAAGTCCTGCAGTGTCAGTCCGGCCGCATCGAGCATGTCGGGCACGGCATAGGTCGGCGCCATGAGCAGCCCTTCGCCGCCATCGACGTAATCCACGGCCGCGGTACGTGAATAGGGGGTGAAGTAGGCGAGAATCGGCAGGCCGCGTTCCCTGGCCCATTCTTCGCTCGCCAGCAGCACGCTCGACGCGCCGTCGGTGAGCGGCGTGGAGTTGCCCGCGGTGAGCGTACCGTTCTCCTTGTCGAACGAAGGGCGGAGCTTGGACAGCTTCTCCATGCTGGAATCGGGGCGCAGATTGTTGTCGCGCTCCACGCCGAGATACGGGAAGACCAGGTCGTCGTAGAAGCCATCGACGTAGGCCTGCGCGGCATTCTTGTGGCTCGCCAGTGCCAGTTCGTCCTGGGCGCGACGCGAGATCTTCCACTCCTTGGCCATCAACTCGCAGTGCTCGCCCATCGACATGCCCGTACGCGGCTCGGACACGCCCGGCAGATTCGGCACGAGATGACGTGGCCGCAGCTGGGTGAACAGCTTGGCGCGCTCGGTGCCGGATTTGGCGCGGTTGATGTCGAGCAGGATCTTGCGCAGCTCCTCGTTCACCGCGATGGGGGCGTCGGAGGTGGTATCGGTGCCGCCGGCGATACCCGACTCGATCTGGCCCATGGCGATCTTGTTGGCGAGCAGGATCGTGGTTTCCAGGCTGGTGCCGCATGCCTGCTGCACGTCGAAGGCCGGCGTATGCGGATCGAGATCGGTACCGAGCACGGCTTCGCGCGTCAGGTTGAAGTCGGCCGAGCGTTTGAGCACCGCGCCGGCCGCCACCTCGCCGATGCGTTCGCCGGCGAGCCGGTATTTTTCCGACAGCGCCTTGAAGGCGGCGGTCAGCAGATCCTGATTCGACTGATGCGAATACGCCGTATTGGAGCGACAGAAAGGAATCCGGGCACCGCCGACGATGGCGACGCGACGCATTGTGGATTCGGCCATGGAACCTCCGGGATCGCCGAGAACGACTCGGCATGACTTGATTCGTGTCGAACGATACTGCCTCAGCTCAATTCCAACAAGGCGTCGTTTCAGTTTCCTCCGGCGCGCCGTCGCGGTTAAAAATTTGCGACCCCGCTCTTGAAAGGGGCTGGTAAGGCCGCATCAATGCCGGTGATCAAGATTGCCAATCGGCAGTCGAGGTGGCGGCAACGAGCCGTCGGGCAATTTCAATCAACAACCTTCACAGTTTCGAGGAGAAGGGTGGCATGAATATCCGTCCTCTACATGACCGCATCGTAATCAAGCGGATCGAAGAAGAGCAGAAGACGGCCGGGGGCATCGTCATTCCCGATTCCGCGGCCGAGAAGCCGCAGCGCGGCGAAGTGGTCGCGGTCGGCAACGGCAAGCCGCTGGACAATGGCGAGGTCCGCAAGCCGGAAGTCAAGGTCGGCGACACGGTGATGTTCGGCAAGTTCTCGGGTACCGAGATCAAGGTCGACGGCGACGAAGTCGTCGTGATGCGCGAGGACGACATCCTGGCGGTGCTGGGTTAACAGCCCGTCTGGCGCATCCATCAGTCAACCACCAATCAACGAATTAAGGATAACGAGCAATGGCTGCTAAGGAAGTACGTTTCGGCGAAGACGCACGTCAGCGTCTGGTCCGCGGTGTGAACACCCTGGCCAACGCGGTGAAGGTCACGTTGGGTCCGAAGGGCCGCAATGTGGTGCTCGACAAGAGCTTCGGCGCGCCCACCATCACCAAGGACGGTGTCTCCGTCGCCAAGGAAATCGAACTCGAAGACAAGTTCGAGAACATGGGCGTCCAGATGGTCAAGGAAGTCGCTTCCAAGACCTCCGACGTCGCCGGTGATGGCACCACGACCGCCACGGTTCTGGCCCAGGCCATCGTGCGCGAAGGCGTGAAGGCCGTCTCCGCGGGCATGAACCCGATGGACCTCAAGCGCGGCATCGACAAGGCTGTCGACGCGGCTGTCGAAGAGCTCGCCAAGCTGTCCAAGCCCTGCGACGACGAAAAGGCGATCGCCCAGGTCGGTTCGATCTCCGCCAACTCCGATGAAGAAATCGGCAAGATCATCGCTGATGCGATGAACAAGGTCGGCAAGGAAGGCGTGATCACCGTCGAGGAAGGCTCCAGCCTCTACAACGAGCTGGACGTCGTCGAAGGCATGCAGTTCGATCGCGGTTACCTCTCGCCGTACTTCGTCACCGATAACCAGACGATGACGGCCGAGCTGGACAACCCCTACATCCTGCTGTTCGACAAGAAGATCTCCAACATCCGCGACATGCTGCCGCTGCTAGAGAACGTGGCCAAGGCCAACCGTCCGCTGGTGATCGTCTCCGAAGACGTCGAGGGCGAAGCCCTGGCGACGCTGGTGGTCAACAACATGCGCGGCATCGTCAAGGTCGCCGCCGTGAAGGCGCCCGGCTTCGGTGACCGTCGCAAGGCCATGCTCGAAGACATGGCGATCCTCACCGGTGGCCAGGTAATCTCCGAAGACATCGGCATGACCCTGGAAAACGCCACGCTCGAGCACCTCGGCGAGGCCAACAAGGTCCAGATCTCGAAGGAAAACACCACCATCATCGATGGCGAGGGTTCCAACGACGACATCGAAGGCCGCATTAAGCAGATCCGTGCGCAGATCGAAGATTCCTCCTCGGACTACGACAAGGAGAAGCTGCAGGAACGCGTGGCCAAGCTCGCCGGCGGCGTGGCGCTGATCAAGGTGGGTGCTGCCACCGAAGTCGAAATGAAAGAGAAGAAGGCACGCGTCGAAGACGCCCTGCACGCAACCCGTGCGGCCGTCGAAGAAGGCATCGTGCCCGGCGGCGGCGTGGCCCTGCTGCGTGCGCTCAAGGCCGTCGAAGGAGTCAAGGGCGCCAATGACGACCAGGAAGCCGGCATCCGGCTGCTGCGTCGCGCGGTCGAAGAGCCGCTGCGTCAGATCGTGTTCAACAGCGGCGGCGAGCCGTCAGTTGTGGTCAACGAAGTGCTTTCGCACGAAGGCAACTACGGCTACAACGCGGCCAACGGCGAGTACGGCGACATGGTTGAAATGGGTATTCTCGATCCGACCAAGGTCACCCGTACCGCGCTGCAGAACGCGGCCTCCATCGCCAGCCTGCTGATGACCACCGAGGCCACCGTGGCCGACGTCCCCGAGGACGACGACAAGGGTGGCGCCGATATGGGCGGCATGGGCGGCATGGGTGGTATGGGCGGCATGATGTAAATCATTCCGTCTCGCCCAATGCGAGCCAGAAAAAGCCCCGCCTCGTGCGGGGCTTTTTTGTGCCTGAGCGCGCTCTCGGGGTAAGGCGACGCGATCATGATCTGCTACGATCAGCGCGCGAATCGGGTGAGCGCAACGCCTCCAGAGAGCGTGACGCTGCGCGCCGACTTCAATCTGCCGTCCGTGGTGACGGCACCGGTCGATGCAATGAGCTTGTTGTCATATGAAACAGCCGGCCTCGCCTCGCGTTACGGTTTCAATGCCCGGGCTCGAGGCTGCGTTCTTCATCGGCGCCTCAATTCATGATGCGCCCGTGCAGATGGGGCTCGATTGCAAACTGCTGATGATCGACGACGGTTCAACTGATGGTGCGAACGAAGCTGTCGTGAAACACGCCACCATCCATTACAGCCAGCACTCGAACCAAGCGCCACCTGCTGACGAGTCACGGGTCGGCAGGGGCGACATGCCTTGCACGCTGAATCACCCATCGGGCTCGCGATGAATTTCAGTACGAAAGACATCGCCCGCCAGTATCTTCGGTTCCACGCGCGTTGCCTGCTCGCGACGTTGTGTAGCGGCGGGTTCCCCGGCAGGCGGATGCGCGAGGCGTCCGACTGGATCGCGCGCTTGGTGCCGGCCGATGGCCGGGCGCAGCTACATCGGGAGCCCCGGTGTTCACGGATCGTCCTCTATGGCGGATCTTTCCTGTACGGCAAGGACCGCGTCCGGCGTATTTTCCTGACCGCTTTAAGCCTTGCAGACGTCCTCATGCGCACGATGCCCGCGCGATCGGGTTCGGTCGGGGCGCGCTGTGGGCGCTAGCTTCCGCGGCTCTGGTGGCGAGGGCGGAACGCGCGTCGCATTCTATCTCTCTTCGTTACCGGCCGGCGGCCTCGAACGCGTGACGTTATCCCTGATGGAGGGGCTCGGAGCGCGCGGGTACGACGTCGATCTTGTTCTCGAACGTCAAGAGGGCGCGTATCTGGCGCATCTCCCGTCGAACGTCCGTCTGTTCTCCCCCGAATCGGGTGCCAAATGGTCGGCCTGCCGACAACTGATCCGGTGCTGGCCGCGCGAGGGGCTCGGCCAGGCGATACGGATGGTGATGCCGGCCTGCCGGCACATACCGCTACGCCGGCTGCCGAGCCTGGTGGCGTACATCGAGCGCGAGAAACCGGATGTGCTGATCGCCGCCGCCGGGCGGATCCCGTTTCTGGCGCTCTGGGCCGCCCGTATCGCTCGCCATCCGGTGCGTGTCGTGATTGCAGAGCACAGTACGATCTCGGCGCGACTGAACGCATTCCGCGCGGATTCGACTGCGTACCGCGCGCTGCGTTACCGCCGTCGGCTGATGCGACGGCTTTATGCGAACGCGGATGCACTGGTCGCGGTCTCTCGAGGCGTAGCCGACGATGTAGCGCGGGTGGCTGCGCTGCCCGCCGAACGGGTCGAGGTGATCCACAACCCGGTAATCGATCCCGGTCGCGTTGCCGCCGAGCCGCCGCGTCCGGATCATCCCTGGTTCGGTTCGGAGGCAGCGACGCCGATAATACTCGCTGCGGGGCGGCTGGCGCCGGAAAAGGACTTCGCTCTGCTGATCGATGCGGTGGCCGACCTGGTCGAGCGTGGGCGTGCGGTTCGCCTGATGATTCTCGGCGAAGGGACCGAACGCGCAGCGTTGGAACGACGCGTCCGGGATCGCGGCATTCAGCACGCGGTCGCCATGCCCGGCTGGATCGATGACCCTTACGGCTACATGGCGCATAGCGCGGTGTTCGCGCTGTCCTCGCGCGTGGAAGGATTGCCGGTCGCCCTGATCGAAGCTCTCGCCTGTGGCTGCCCCGCAGTGGCCACCGACTGCCCGAGCGGGCCGCGCGAGATTCTCGACGGAGGCCGCCACGGGCGGCTTGTGCCGATCGGCGACCGAGCGGCGCTGGCCAAAGCGCTCGCGGCGACGCTGGATGACCCGCCCGGCCGGGCGGGCTTGCGTGAACGCGGGCGCGACTTCGCCGTCGAGCCCGCGATCGACGCCTACCAGCGCTTGATCGATCGTCTCGCGCTGCCGCGCTAGCGTGAAGCCTGGCGCGCGGCGTGCTTGCGATCGCGCCGGCGCATGCGCCGGACCTCGCCGCTGAGATCGATGCGGGGTATGTCCAGTCGTCGGTAAAACGGTATGCGACTGCGCCGATTGGGCGTTTCGGTTACATAGGCCCGCCGATAGCCGGCGTTTGCCGCGGCGCGTCGAACACGGGCGTCGGTATCGCCGAACGGATAGGCCAGCGTATCCACGGGATGGCCCAGCCACGATTCGAGCTGGCGCTTGGCGCCTTCGAGTTCTTCAACCAATTCGTCGTCGCTGCAGAAGCGCAGATCGGGGTGGCTGATGGTATGCGCACCGATCGTGATCAACTCGTGCGCGTCCAGGCGAGCGAGTTGCGCCCGATCCAGGTAGTCGGCGGTCAGCGCTGCGATGCTCAAGTCGTAGTCGCGCATCAGCGCTTGCTGTGCTGCCTGTCGCTCGGCCACGGTCATCGTCTTCAAGCGATTGCGAAGCGCGGTGTAGACCGCAGGTGCGTCGAGGCCGTCGGGATCGATGAGATCGCGGAGCGACGGCCGGTCGCGAATGTTGCTGCGGGCAACCGCGGCTGCCACGCGTGCCAGAAGCGCGTATCGACGCTCGACGAACCCGGTCGTCACGAATACGGTGGCGCGCTGGCCGTAGCGTTCCAGAATGGGCAGCGCGGTCAGCAGATTGTCGGCATAACCGTCGTCGAAGGTGATCTCGGCATGGCGGCCATAGCGCGCAACGAATGCCTCCAGGTCTTCCGGATGGACGTGCGTGAGTCGATCGGAACTGATCTCGGGCGCGGACAGCGGATCGGCAACGCCGTGGCCGAAATAGATAGCTGGGCGGGTAGGTTTTCGCGACATGAACTCGGTCTGGCTCGCTGGCTGCTGACATGGGCCGGCATGGCATACGAGCGCACCCCGGTGGCGTTATCTTAGCCGACCGCGCGAACGGCCCTTCGCTCGATTGGAGCTGTGCGCTTCGGGTCGCTACGTACAAGGATCGCCGATGAACGAGCAGCCCGCCAACCCGCGTGTCAGCATATTGATCCCGGTATTCAACGCCGAGGATTATCTCGGTGAGCCGATCGCTAGCGTACTGGCCCAGACGTTCACCGATTTGGAGCTGATCGTGATCGACGACGGGTCCACGGACGCCACGGCCGAGATCTGTACTGGTACAGCCGGGACGATTCGCGAGTGCGTTGCCTGTCGGACGAGGTCAATCGTGGACGGCCATGGGCGCGCAACGAAGCGCTGCGTCTCGCGCGGCGAGTTCGTTGCGATGCTGGCCGCCGACGATCGCTTCATGCCGGATCGGTTGGCCATGCAGGTGGCGTTTCTCGATGCTCACGAGACGATCGATGTGGTCGGCAGCCTGGTGGCACACACTCGATGCGAACGGCCATCGACTGCTCCGCAATCGCAACAAACAGCAGCATCTTGCGCCCGATACCGTGATCAGCTATCGGCTGTCCTGCGGCATCATCCACAATCCGATGGGCATGGCGCGCACTGTCGCACTGCGCCCGTACGGCTACGATCCGGCTTTCCCCGCGGCCCAGGATCATCATCTCTGGGGGCGGATGAGAGCCGACCATCGATTCGCCGTTATTCCAAAGGCGCTTATCGAATATCGCGTTCATGCCACGCAGGCCTCCAGTGCCCGCGCATTGGGAAACCCGAGCACGTCGGCGCGACATACGGGCCGCTCAGCTCGATGCCTTGGGCATGGCCCAGGACGAACAAGACCTCGTTTACCACAACCTGATCTACAGTGTTCGCAAGCTCTTCGAGGCTCACGCAGGTCGGCCGATGGACCAGGCCTATCTAAGCTGGGCGACTGCCTGGATGGAGCGGTTGATCGAGGCGAGTCGGCAGAGCCGTATGTAACCCCGAACCGGCGTTCACCCGTCTGGTGGTGCGCCTCTGGTTCAACCTCTGTCGCAAAGTGCACGGGCGCAACTTGCTGAATATGCTCCGGACGGTTTCAATTTCGGGGCTGTCGCGTCGTCTACCGGATGCATTCTTCGCAGAGCTTTCTGACAAGCCAGCCAAGCATTGCCGCGCGACGTCTTGCAGGGCGCCGAGGTGACTCGCTACCGCAGGAGATCGTCGATCAACCTCCGGTACGCGCTGGCACTTGTGTCGACGGAATACACGCGGGCGCGCTGGACCAGCTGAGTTCCAGACCAGGAGCGCGACAGTGCATCCTGGATACCGAGCGTGAGCGCTGGCACGTCATCCACGGGGACGAGGAGCCCGAATTTACCGTCGGCCAATATTTCGCGAGGGCCGTGTGGGCAATCGAAAGCGACCACCGGGCATCCATGGGCTAGCGCTTCGACGATCGCGTTACCAAACCCTTCCCAGCGGGATGTCGACACGAATAGCGCGGCCTCACGCAGATGTGGGTTCGGATCATCGACCCAGCCTGCCAAGGTCACATGCGATGCAAGTCCGAGCTGTTGGATCTGTTCCTCGAGCTTTTCACGTTCCATGCCGTCGCCGAGGATGCGTAGCTCGGTTCGGCTCTGAAGCTCGTCCGGCAGTCGGGCGTATGCATCGATCAACTGCGAAAAATTCTTTTCCGGACTCAGACGCCCCACCGCGATGATCAGCGCTCGCGATCCGGCCAGGCGCTCAGGCGGGGTGGCCTCCAGCCCGGCGGTATCGATGACCGGATCATGAATGACACGCATGTCCGGGCCATTGACCTCCAGCAAGTCATTCAGGTCGTTGGCGATACCCTGGGATACCGTCACGATGGCATCCGCCTGAGAATAAACGCCGCCGCAGTATTCCAGAAAACGGCGCCATTTCCGCGGTCGTTTCGAATTGAGAAGCGATTGTCCGCATTCATTGAAGAATGCGCTGCGAAATATACATACGACCGGCATATTGCGGTCTACAATCGCTCGGGCGCAGATCGAGCAAACGGCCAGCTGCCAGAGATTGGATATGAAGAGTCGGGGTTTGCGCCGCCTCAGATAACGCACCAGGCTCGGTAGATACAACAGCTTGTCGAGTTTCTTGCGGGCGATGAACATCGAGCGCGCGAACAAATCCATATTCGATGAGAACGCATACAACATGTGCAAGCGAGTCAAGGGCTCGCCTGCTCGCGATAACTCGAATACTCTAGCGCCCGCTGGAATGCGCTGGCTCAAGCGTCCGTGTGCGTCATGCACCACCAGATCAACCTCGTGCCCATCCTCGAGCAACCAGACGGCGAGTTTGAGGGCGTTGATTTCAGAGCCGCCGCCGGACAGATGGGGAACGTAAATCGCTATCGGGCCGCGGCGGCTGCTATCGGACATGGTGCTTTTGAAGCGGCAATGTGTGGCTCGCACGTAGACCCAGTCTAAATCAGCCGGGTTCCGCTTTGCTGTGATTCAGTTGCGTTGCGACAGCTCGCGACCGCCATCGCGACCGCGTTGCTTTCAGGTCGTTCGAATGCCGGCCTGCGCGAGGCGTTTTGCGCGGGCGATCGATCGTTCGGCTTGGATCGGCTCGGCGCCCCTGATCGTCCCGCCGGCCGGGATGGCGCGTAAATTCTTTTGTTCATGTCGTTTGTCAGGAGTGCGCGTGCCGTGAACGCGAAAGCTTTAGCCTCGAACCAAACGAGTGACGCCGCTTCTCCGAACATCGCCATTTATGTTCCGAGCCTGGCCGGGGGCGGCGCCGAATTGTCCATGCTGCGGCTGGCCGGGGCGCTGGTCGACATGGGCTACGCGGTCGATCTATTACTCAACAAGCACAAGGGCGCGTACGCCGAGGCCATCCCGCCGGGGGTACGCGTGGTCGTTCTGCGGCGTGGCCTGAAGACACGGGCCCGTTGGACGATTCTGCGCAGACACCCGGCGGATTGGTCGGTGCTGTGGCGGCCGATAGTCACAGCCGTCACGCCGGTGATGTCGCTGCGCTATCTCGCGAGTCTGGCGGATTATCTCGAGCGGGATCGCCCGGACGTCATCATTTCCGCGCTGTTCTACGCCAATCTTGTCACGCTGTGGGCACGGCGTGTCGCGGGCGTGCGCACGCCCGTGATCGTCACCGAACACAACACCCTGTCGCAGAGCATCGCCGACGGTCTCGAGCATGCCTCCGGACGGGCGCGCTGGTTGTATCTAGCGCCGCTCGTCGGGCGAGTCTATCCACGCGCCGAGGCTATCGTCGCTGTTTCCGGCGGCGTGGCCGATGATCTTGCAGAAACCTGCGGCCTGGACAGATCCCGTATCACCACCGTGTACAACCCGGTCGTCTCGGACGAGCTGGAACGGCGCGCGGCAGCCGAGTGCGCTCACGCATGGTTCGGTGCGGGCGAACCGCCGGTGATTCTGGCCGTCGGCCGGCTGGAGGCGCAGAAGGATTTCTTGACACTGCTGGAAGCCTTCGCCGTCCTCCGCCGTCGCCAGACGGTGCGCCTCGTGATTCTCGGCGACGGCAGCCAGCGCGATGAACTGGAAAGGCGCGCACGGCAACTCGGCGTGGCGGGCGATGTAGCGCTGCCGGGGTGGGTCGACAATCCTTATGCCTACATGAGCCGCGCACGGGTTTTTGCGTTGTCGTCGCGCTGGGAAGGGCTCGGCAACGTACTGATCGAGGCCATGGCGTGCGGCTGTCCGGTGGTGTCCACGGACTGCCCATCGGGCCCGCGCGAGATCTTGTGCGACGGCCGTTACGGGGCGCTTGTGGCGGTCGGCGATGTCGCTGCGCTGGCCGAGGCGCTCGATGCCACGCTTGATCACGCCCCCGATCGATCGAGCTTGCGCGCGCGTGCGGCCGAGTTCAGTGTCGCCGAAAGCGCGCTGCGCTATCGGGATCTGATCGAATCCGTATCGCGCCGCGATCACGCCAACGGTTGAGCCGACCAGCCCCGGCTGTCACAGCGGGCGCCGAGGTCGATACACTGCGGACGAAGCCCGGCAGTACAGGACAACCTGACGATGAGCGAGCACGATGCGCGATCGCCCGAATCCGTGTGCGAGAAAGTCGCCGGGCTGAGTCGTTTCGTTGATCAGTGGTGCGATGGCGCACCGAAAGCGCTTGAAGCCGCCATCGCGGACGGCCGGCTCGAGCCCTCGAGCGCGCTGAAGCTGGCCGAGCCGCCCGAGCCCGGCGACGAAGAGCGGTTCGCGCAGGCCTTGCGCGCCTATCGCAACGAGAGTCTCGCGATCATCGCCATGCGCGATCTGGCCGGGCTGGATGCGCTCGATGACACGCTGGAGGCGCTCAGTAAACTGGCCGACCGATGCATCGAAGCGGCGCTGAAACAGGCCGAGACGAGCGTAGCCGAGCGTCACGGCGCGCTGCGCGATGATGACGGCAGCCCGGTACGGCTGATCGTGATCGGCATGGGCAAGCTGGGTGGACGTGAGCTGAATTTCTCGTCCGACATCGACCTGATCTTTGCCTACGATGCCAGTCGAGGCACCCGGATCGAGGCCGATCTGGACGCTTCGGCCTATTGTCGGCGCGTAGCCCAGCGCTTGATCCAGCTGTTATCGGAATCCACCGCACAGGGTTTCGTCTATCGCGTTGATACCCGCCTCCGGCCGTTCGGGGATGCAGGCGCGCTGGTCGGGTCGATTGCCGCGATGGAGCAGTATTACCAGGCGCATGGGCGTGAGTGGGAGCGTTATGCCTGGATCAAGGCTCGCCCGGTCGCCGGCGATATCGAAGGCGGAAAGCGCCTGATCGCCACGCTGCGCCCGTTTGTCTACCGACGCTACCTCGACTACGGCGCGTTCGAGTCGATTCGCGAGATGAAGACGATGATCGATCGCCAGGTCGCGCGGCGCGATTCCCAGGCCGACGTGAAACTCGGCTACGGCGGTATCCGCGAGATCGAGTTCCTGGTGCAGGTCTTCCAGCTCGTACGTGGCGGCCAGGAACCCGAATTGCAGGACAACCGGCTGCGTCCGACGCTGGCACGTCTGGCGGAGAGTGGCCATCTGGAGGCCGAGACCGCGGACAAGCTCGATGCAGGCTATGTTTTTCTGCGCAGGCTGGAGAATCGGCTGCAGATGGCCGACGACCGCCAGACACACGAATTCCCCGACGACGCCGACGAACGCGATCGGCTTGCGCGCGCCATGGATATGGCCGACGGCGAAGCTCTGGCCGTTGAAACCGAGCGGGTGCGCGGTGAAGTCCACACGCTGTTCGAGCAGGTCTTCGCGAGCCCCGATTCCAAGGACAGGGTCGACGCCGGCGATCGCGAGCACGCCGCGCTCGAAGCGCTCTGGGCCGAGACGCTGTCCGAGACCGAGGCCGACGATCTGCTCGAGCGCTATGGCATCGACGATGCCGCTTCGGTACGCCGGGCGCTGGCGGACCTCAAGGACCAGCGCCGCTATCGCATTCTCGAAGCACGCGGGCGCCGCTGGCTCGGCGAACTGATCCCGGCCGTCATCGTGGCTTCGGCGAATACCGACGCCCCCGAGCGTTCGGTACGACGGACGTTATCGGTGATCAGCGAGATCATCGGGCGCAGCAATTACATCGCGTTATTGGTGGAATATCCGGCGGCGCTCTCCACGCTCATGCGGCTGTGCGGCGCCAGCGAGTGGATCACCGATCGTATCGCCGAACAGCCGGCCTTGCTGGATTCGTTCCTCGATCCGCGCCAGCTCTATCATCCGCCGCGCCGGTCCGAGCTCGAGACCGAGCTGGCCGAGGATCTGGATGTGTTCGAGCCGCTCGATCTCGACCAGCGCATGAACGCGCTGCGCCGGTTCACTCAGAAAGCTATGCTGCGTATCGCCGCGGCCGACGTGACCGATGCCATGCCGTTGATGATCGTGTCCGATCATCTCACCGCGCTGGCCGAGGTCGTGCTCGAAGCCGCGCTCGGCATGGCCTGGGATCAGATGAGCGATCGTTATGGCGAACCCCGGCTCGACGACGATAAACGGGCGCCGTTCGCGGTCGTCGCCTACGGCAAGCTCGGCGGGCTCGAACTGGGTTATACGTCGGATCTCGATCTGGTGTTCGTCTACGAGAGCCCGTCGGAAGCGGCAACGAAGGGCGGTAAGCGCGAACTGACCCATCAGGTGTTTTTCACCCGGCTTGCCCAGCGCTTGATTCATATCCTGTCGACCGCCACGCCGGCGGGCCGCGCCTATGAAATCGACATGCGCCTGCGGCCGTCGGGCAACGCCGGGCTCATGGTCACGCATATCGAAGCGTTTGCCCGTTATCAGCGGGAGCAGGCGTGGACCTGGGAACACCAGGCGCTGGTCCGCGCGCGCCCGGTCGCCGGCGACGCCGCGCTTGGCGCTCGGTTCGCAGAGTTGCGCCGCGAGCTGTTGGCCGCCGAGCGCGACCCGGCCAAGCTGGCCGCCGACGTCCGATCGATGCGACAACGCATGCGCCGGGTGAAGGACGAGACCACCGACACGCGTTGGGACGTCAAGCAGATGCCCGGCGGGCTGATCGACATCGAGTTCATGGCGCAATACGCGGCGCTGGCCTACGGCCATGCTTGCCCGGAACTGCTTATCTTCACCGATGCGATCCGGATCCTCGAAACCATGGAGTCGGCCCAGCGCGCCGGCTACGACGATATTCGTACGATGACACGCGCCTATCGCGACTATCGACGCGTCGTGCATGCGGCCGCGCTGCAGGGCCAGCGCGCGATGATCGATCGCGACAGCCGGCGCGAGGCCGAGCGCCAGGCCGTGGCCGATCTGTGGACACAGTGGATCGACGAAACAGCCGGCCCCTCGGACGGCGATTCGGCGGATTTCGAAGGTGAGCCCGCGTGAATCGGATCGGGCCGGGCCAGCGTCTGCTCACGCATGTCAATCTCGCGCGCGGCTTCCGTGGCGGCGAGCGACAGACCGAGTTGTTGATCCGCGAGCTGGCGGCAACAGCCATGCCGCAGCGTTTCATAGGCCGTCGTGATCAGCCATTGATCGAACGGCTTGCCGATGTGTCCAATCTCGAGATTCTGCCGGTCGGCAAGCCGTTCGTTGCGCACGTCGGCAAGGCCCGGGGCGGTTGGCTGCATGCCCACGACGGCCACGGCGCCCACTTTGCTCACGCAGCCAACCGGTGGGTCGGCGCGCCGTATGTGATCACCCGGCGCGTGGACAATTCACCGAGCGGATCGCGCGGAACCCGCGCCATGTATCGGCGCGCGGCCGGGGTCGCCGTCCTGTCGGATGCCATCGGGCGGGTCATGACGAACTATCTGCCCGGTCTGAGTGTGACTCGTATTCCCAGTGCGGCAGGTACGCTGCCGATGGACCGCAAGGCAGCGGATTCGTTGCGCGCGCGCTGGGGCGGGGCTTGTATCGTCGGGCAGGTCGGGGCGCTGGATGACTCTCAGAAGGGCCAGTACGACACGCTGGCCGCGGCCACGCGCCTGAGCGGGGACGACTGGCGCTTCGTGTTCGTGGGCGGCGGCCGGGACGAAGCCGCGCTGCGCGCTGCCGCGGCGCGGGATCCACGCGTTATCTTCACCGGCCATGTCGATGACGTGGGCGACCATCTGGCCGCGCTCGATACCTTCGTGTTTCCCTCGCGCCACGAGGGCCTCGGTTCGACGCTGCTCGATGCCATGCAGGCCGGCCTTCCGATCGTGGCCAGCGACGTCGACGGTATTCCCGAAATCATCGAACACGAAGTCAACGGATTGCTCGTGCCGCCGGGCGATGCGTACGCTCTGGCCCTGGCCGTGCAACGGCTGCGCGACGATCCCGAGCTGGCACGACGACTCGCCGCCGTCGGCCGCCAGCGTGTGGCCGGTTATACTGCCGCGGCCATGGCCGAGCGCTACCGGCGCTGGTACGCAGACGTCGGCGCGGACGTGGCTGGTTTGTCGCAAGGGAATGCATCGAGATGATTATCGTGACCGGGGCTGCCGGATTCATCGGCAGCAACATCGTCGCCGGGCTCAATGCCCGCGGTATCCGCGACATCCTGATTGTCGACGATCTGGTTGATGGCCATAAATGCCTGAACCTCGCCGATCTCGAATTCTCGGATTATCTCGAATACGACGAACTCGAGCGTCGCATGGCGGCCGACGACATGCCCCGGGGCGTGGATGCCGTGTTCCACCAGGGCGCCTGTTCGGACACCACCGAATGGGACGGGCGCTATGTGATGGCGCGTAACTTCACGTATTCGAAGACGCTGCATGCCTGGTGCGCACAGCACCGCGTGCCTTTCCTCTATGCTTCGTCGGCGTCGGTCTACGGCATGGGGCCGGATTTCGTCGAGCGTCGCGAGGCCGAGAAACCACTCAACATGTATGCCTTCTCGAAGTTCGCCTTCGACCAGTATGTACGCGCCCGGGCCAAGACGAGGCATTCGCAGGTGGTGGGGCTGCGCTACTTCAACGTCTACGGCCCGCGCGAAGGGCACAAGGGACGCATGGCAAGCGTGGCCCGGCATTTTTCCTCCCAGGTCGCCGAGGACGGCGAATGCCGGTTGTTTGCCGGGTCGGATGGCTACGGTAGCGGCGAACAGCGGCGCGACTTCATCCACGTCGACGACGTGGTCGCCGTCAATCTGTGGCTGCTCGATCACGCGCAGGTCTCGGGCATCTTCAATTGCGGCACCGGCCGGTCCCAGACGTTCAACGAGGTCGCGGACGCGGTGATCGCCTGGCACGGGCGCGGCGAGAAACGCTATATCGAGTTTCCGCAATCGCTCGTGGGGCGTTATCAAAGCTTCACCGAAGCGCACATGGGCGCGTTGCAGGCGGCCGGGTATCCGAACGCGTTCATGCCGGTGGAGCAGGGCGTGCCGCGCTATCTCGACTGGCTGGCCGAACACGGTTAGTGAACGAACCGCTTGCCATCGCCCATTACGTCAGCCTGGCCCAGCTGGGCGGCGTCGAGCGACAGTTTCGTCGTTTCGTGGCGGCGGCCGCGGAGCGTGGCGATGTGCGTCAGACTGCCGTGATCTGCAGCAAGCAGGTGCACACCCAGAACCGGGCCGTGCTGACCGAGCTTGCCGACCATCGAATGGAAAAGACGGTGCTCGGCCAGACTCTGCCGCATCACCCACGGATATTGCGCCAATGGCGGGATCGCTGGATCGCGGCCCGGCAGAATGCGGACGTCGCGCTGCTCTGGAACCGGCTCGGTCAGCAGGCCCGGGTGCTTGATGCGCTGGGCCCTCATCGGTGTCTGTACTGGGAGCACGGCTCGGCCTGGCTCTACGGCGAGGACGAGGCCAAGCGCGGGGTGCTGGCGCGTCTGCCGGCCGTCATCTGCAATTCGTTCGCTGCGCGCCGCATGCTCGAATTGCGCTGGGGCTACGAAGGCGTGGTGCGAGTCTGCCCGAACGGTGTCATCAGCGATCGAGTCCCGACCATTCGAAGCAAAATCGCCGCACCGCTTCGCCTCGGCATGGCCTGCCGGCTGGTGCCGATCAAGGCCGTGTGTATCGCGCTGCATACGCTGGCTGAACTGATCGGTCGCGGCGTCAACGTCCGGCTCGATATTGCCGGCGACGGTCCGCTGCGCTCGCAGCTCCAGGCCCTGGCACAGGAGCTGAAGCTGACCGACGCGGTGTGTTTTCGCGGCGCCGTCGGCGACATGGACGCGTTTTTCGCCGACATCGATATCTTCTTGCATACGGCGTTGCGCGAACCGTTCGGCATGGTTGCCGCCGAAGCCCAGGCGGCCGGCGTGCCGGTGGTCTGTACCGCGGTCGACGGTCTGCCGGAGGTGGTGGCGGACGGCCGGACCGGCCTTTGTGTGGTGCCGACCGGCGATCTGGCGCGCCACGAACAGCTCGGTGGGTGCAACGAAGGGCTGCCGCCTTATGTCTATGCGCCGGTCGAGGATCGTATCGCGCCACCGCAGGTCTGCGAGCCGGCGGCACTGGCCGATGCAATCGCTTCGCTGGCGGCCGATCGCGAACGTTACGCGGCAATGAGCGCCGACGGTGTCGAGCACATCGCCGCCCGGTTCGATTTCGATCGCCACGTGGACGAGGTGCTCTCCGCGGCGCGGGAATATCGCGCGAGTGGCACCCTGGAACCGGCGGCATGAACGCGCCCTCACTGGTGCATTACGTGAGCCTCGACGGTGCGGGCGGCGTCGAACTACAGTTTGCCGATTTCATCGCCACGGCGGCGCACCTGGGGGCTGGGCCCGCCCGGGTGGTGGCCTGCGGGCAGCGTATTCACCCGCTCGTGCAACAACGCCTGCCGTCGGCCGCGACGCGGCATTTCGAGAAATATGCGGGGTCGATCAAACTGCCGAAATGGCCGCCGGCGATACGCCGGGCCTGGCAGGCGCACCTAATGCGGCAGACTCCGGCCGATGGGGTGGTGATCTGGAATCGCCTGCGCGACAGCGTGAACACGCTGCGGGCGGCCGGCGCGGATCGCTGCATCTACTGGGAGCGCGGGGCGAGCTGGTTTGCCGATGTCACGCCGGCCAAGACCTGGTTCATCGATCACGTCCAGGCGGTGCTGGCGAACAGCCATGCCGCGCGGCGCATGCTGGAACTGCGCTGGGGCTATCGCGGCCAGATCCGAGTGGTGCCGAACGCGTTGCGTCCGGCCCTGGTCGATGCCGATGCCGCGCCGCGTGGCGCGCCCGAGAACAGCTGCCGGCTCGGGCTGGTCGCCCGGCTCGTACCGATCAAGGGGACGGCCATTGCGCTGCATGCGGTTGCCATACTGCGAGAGCGCGGACTGCCGGCGACGCTGGCCGTGGCCGGTGCCGGGCCCGAACAGGCTGCCCTCGAACGTCTGGTCGCGCGGCTCGGACTCGGCGACGCCGTCATTTTTCATGGCTTGGTATCCGACATGGCGGCGTTCTATCGCGGCATCGATCTGCTCGTGCACCCGGCGCTGCGCGAACCCTTCGGCCAGATCGCGATCGAGGCCAATGCCTACGGCATCCCGGCGATCGTGAGTGCGGTCGACGGGCTGGTCGAGGTGGTGGCGCACGACATCAGCGGCCTGTGTCTCGAGCCCACCGAGGATCTGGCGGTCTACGGCGAACTCGGCGGCGGGGCCGAGGACCTGCCGCCCTATGTCTATCATCCGGCCGAGGATACGATCGACGTACCGCGCGTGCTGGCGCCGGACCGGCTGGCCGACGCCGTGGCGGTGCTCATGGCCGACCGTTCGCGCTACGAGCGTTTCAGCCGCGACGGGTTGGCTCGTGTGCGCGAGCAGTTCGATTTCACCCACCACGTGCGCAATGCGTTGGCGGCGATCCACGCCTATCTCGACCACGGGACGCTCGATCCGGCATGACGAATCCCACCCGGCCCCGCATCGCCATCGTCTTTCGTGGTATCGGCGATATCGGCGGCACGAACAACACCATCGCCGACCATGCCCGTGCTTTCACGGCAAAGGGTTATGCCGTCGACCTGATTGGCGAGAAAGTGCATCGCGCGGGCGTGACCGCGGACATGGGCAGCGCGCGCCGGATTCGTCGCCTGCCGGTGTTCAAGTCGTATCGCTGGCGCTGGTTCGCCGCGCGAGCCGATGCCAGTGTGCAGGCCGGCAACTACGATTTTGTCGCCGGGCATGGGCACAACACGCACCAGACGGTGCTGTCGATGCACAACTGCCTGCATCTGACGCACGAATACACCACCGGGCGCGCGCTCGATCCGGCCGGCGGGCTGGCCGAGATCCACGATGCGATCTTTGCCGAGAACCGCTTCGTCTCGTGCATCTGCAATTCGGCCCTGATGCAGGCGGATCTGGCTGCTCGCTATGGCGTCGATCGGGCGCGCCTGCCGGTCGTGTATCCGGGCTATCGTGCCGAGAAGTTCAATCGCGCCGATCGCGAGCGATACCGGCAGCCGGTGCGCGACGAACTCGGCTGCGGCAACGATCTGTTGCTCGGACTCGTCACGTCGGGCGATTTCACCAAGCGCGGGCTCGATATTCTGCTCGCCGCCTATGCCGCGCTGGAGACATCGATTCGCGAGCGCACGCGCGTGCTGGTGCTCGGCAAACAGTCCGGCAGTCAGCAGTTCCTCCAACAGGCGCGCGCGCTGGGTATCGCCGATCGCCTGTATTTCGTCGGCGCGACGGAACAGCCGGAGCGCTATTTCCATGCGCTGGATATCTGCGTGCATCCGGCGCGCTTCGAGGAATTTGGGCAGGTGGTACAGGAAGCCATGGCCTGCGGCGTGCCGGTGGTCTCGACTCGTCGGGTCGGCGCCATGGAGCGCTTGCCGCGATCGGTGTACGACGATCTGCCGGCAGCGCCCTCCGTCGATGGCTTGAGCGCGCAGATGGGCGCGTTGATCGAATCGGCGTCGCTTCGTGCCGAGCTCGCCGAGATCGGACACGACGCGGTCGTCGATAACAACCGGCAGGCCAATTTCGATGCCACGCTGGCGATTTATCGCGCCGCCGGATTGCCGCCGGCTTGAGTTGTTCAGTTTCCGTGCGTCAGCCGGCAGCGAACATCGCCGCCGCATCCGCCGGGTTGCCGCTATACTGATGAGCCGGAGTTTGGACTGCGCTGGTTTTGCATCAAGCGTGAGGCGCGCGGCCACTGACGAAACGAGAACCCTTTTCACGTTGCGACATGACCGAACTTAAACAAGCCCGCCGCCTGCGCGTCTACGTCTTCTCGTACAACCGCGCGAAGTTCCTGCAGAACTGCGCCGACTCGGTGCTACAGCATCTGCCAGGCGCGGCGCTCACCATCATCGACGACGACAGCGAAGAGCGTCGTACCCGGAAACTGCTGGCGCAGTACCAGCACGACGGCCATCAAGTGCTCAAACCGTCGACCCATGCCGACGAGCAGACCTTCAAGACCGGCGGGCTGTATTCGAACAAGACGATCGCGCTGAACGACGCGATCGCTCACGGCGCCGACTATGCGCTCTACATGCACGACGACCAGCAGATCGTGCGCACGTTGCACGACGCGGACATCGACCGTTTCGATCGATTCTTCGAAGCCAATCCGAAGTGCATCGAGCTTCATACCTGTTTTCTCAAGCATGATCTGCGCGAGTCGGACCGGGCCACTTCGATCGATTCCAGCGGCACCGCGTATTTCCGCGATCACGAGACAGCCCGCGGGCACAAGCATTTCTCGGGCTCGGGCCTGTTTCACGTCGCGCGCACTAGCGAACAGATCGGGGTCTTCGCGCTGGGCGAGAAGATCAACGAGAAGAACCTCAAGGACGACGGCATCTATCTCGGCTTCTATGCCTGGCCGTTCATGGGGTGGCTGCCGTTTCCGATTTCGTATCGTGGCAAACGGCGCCAACTATCGCATCGCGTCATCGAATGGCTCGGCGGCGGCGGTTTCCATCCGATCGACAGTCTGTCCGGCGAAAAAGAGCAGCGTTTTCTGGAGCGCGATATCTCCGTGCGTCCGGTGGCCGAGGATATCCTGGTCAGCCCGAGTGCGCCCAAGGCCGAGAAATGGTCGACCATGGGTGGCTTCTACAACGCGGGTGCGCGCCGCGGTTTCAAGAAGGCCGTGGCACGCTTGATCTGGAAATGGCAGCAACGACGCCAGTCCGATCAGAGGTGATCCAGAACGACCCGCCGCATGCCGGCGCGTCGAACCGGCCGGCGCTTCCGCGATGATATCGACCGGCGGGTACGCGCCGATCGCTGGATCGCGTGTGCGCTTCCGAGTGCGTCGACGCCTTCATCGGCGTCAACCCGAATGCCATCACCCGCGGCGGCCATGAATCGCCGAGGCGTATCCCGATCGACGACACGCAATGCTGGCAACCCTGTTCAATCGACTGCAACCGCTCATTCCTTACGGCCGGCGGGTGGTTTATTTCGACTACGCGGTATACGGCAACGTCGGTGATCTGCTCCTTCACAAAGCCAGCGATCATTTCTTCGGGCCCAATGGCAACCGCGTGCCGGACGCCTACAATCTTCAGAATTATCTCAAGGCGTTGAACAAGCGCATGCCTTCGCGCTTTGCCCCGGCGGGGCTGGCAACGAAGTCGCGATGCCATTGTGAACCGGGCACTGCATTTCTTCGCCCGGCATGAGCGGGTTCATACAACCGTTTGCACGGTGGTATTTTCGGGCTTCTTTGCGATCGCGACATCGAGCTCTACGACACGGGTTACGGCAAGCTGGCCGGCTACTATGAGACCTGGCTCGGGAACGAGTCCCGCGCAACCTTTGCAGGCGCGCTCCAGCGGCTTCCGGTCGTTGGATAGACGCGTGATCGAGGATTAATCGCAGGCAAAAACGGTATGAAAGACTCGAACCAGCCAGCGAGCACGGCCGCAAGCAGGCAAGAGATCGCCGCCGAGCGTGGCGCCAGCGTCGATCCGGGGCGGGCGTGCCCGCCGTCCGTGCCGCTGTGGTCCTATCTGCATCGCAAGGTTCGCAAGCGCGGCAACAAGCTGCGTAGCGCCTGGCGCGAACGCACGCAGCCAGATGTCATTCGCCTGGGGGGGGTACATATCCCGATCGATCGCGAACTCTACTCGGAGAAGATCATCCGACGCCTCTACGACGGCGGCTACGAACGCGAGGAACGCGACGCGCTGGCGCGTACACTCCGGTCGACGGACCGTGTGCTCGAACTCGGTGCCGGCATCGGCTACATGTCGGCCGTGGCAGCGCGTCGTATCGGCGGCGATCGTGTCACCGTATGCGAGGCGAATCCGCAGTTGCTTCCGGTGATCGAGCGGGTGCACGAGCTCAACGGCGTACGGCCGACCATGCTGCACGGCGTCATGAGCGAGCGCGACGATATCGACAGTTGTCCGTTCTTTTCTGCATGGCGATGCTTCAGTTCCTCATAGCTCACCAGTTATTAGATAAATCCGATTTGCCCATTCCCGGCCTAAGTTCTCAACGCCAACTGGCGCTTGGCGGTGAGCTTATTTCCAATGCCACGTATTACAGCCTTGCCGGCACCAGCTTTACAAGAGGAACCCTGCTTGGGATTGCCGCCGGTTTAGGTGGTATATTTTTGCCTGGCCCCCTGGGCTTAGGAGAAGCTCCTACCAGTAGGAGTACAACCACCCGCTTACTTACGCTCGGGTACTACACCCTTGGAGGAATTGTGGCAACCGCTGTTACCCGCGCACTTTCTTCGCACGATGAGGATGATTAAGCAAAGCTTAGGTGGAGGCTTAATATATGGCTAACAACAAGAGGTACAAAGCAACTGCCACAAGAGTAGGTATTCCGTAGTAGATAAGTACCCGCAGCCTGTTCTGCTGGTCGAGCCACCATAACAGGAGCCAGGGTCGCCACATGCCTAATAAGCAGAGCAGCAGGCCCAGCCAGCATATAACCTCCAAAAGCCTGGAAAAAGTATTCATTTTTACACTAAAAAAGCGCTGCTAAATATAGCAGCGCTTTCTTTTTTATTATTTAGTTCTTTATTTTTCTTACGAAAGAGTCCGCTTAACTTCCTGGGTAGTAAATCCTTCAATAATATCGCCTTCTTTAATGTCGTTAAAGTTTTTGATACTAATACCGCATTCGTAGCCTTGTCTTACTTCCTGAACATCGTCTTTAAAGCGCTTGAGCTGGTCGATATTCACCCGTGTAAACCACAATACCGTCGCGGATGAGGCGGATGCTGTTATTCCGCTTCAGGAAGCCTTCGGTTACATAACAACCGGCTACTGTACCTACTTTAGAAATCTTAAATACCTCGCGTACTTCTACGTTACCGGTAATAATTTCTTCCACAGTCGGCGCCAGCATGCCTTCCATCGCATCTTTGACCTCATTGATAGCATCGTAAATGATGGAGTACAGACGTACTTCAATTTCCTCCTGCTCGGCCAGCTTACGGGCACTAGCTGAAGGACGTACCTGGAAGCCGATAACAATGGCATCGGAGGCAGAAGCAAGCAGAATATCTGATTCAGATATCTGACCTACTGCTTTGTGAATGATATTTACCTGTACCTCTTCAGTAGAAAGTTTCAGTAAGGAGTCAGAAAGAGCCTCTACGGAACCATCCACGTCACCTTTAACAATTACATTCAGCTCTTTAAATGAACCAATTGCAAGGCGGCGGCCAATTTCATCGAGGGTAATGTGTTTCTTCGTACGCATGCTCTGCTCACGCTGAATTTGCTCCCGTTTGTTGGCAATTTCGCGGGCCTCGCGGTCAGCTTCCATTACATTAAACTTATCGCCAGCCTGCGGTGCGCCATCTAAGGCCGAGCATTTGTACCGGGGTTGATGGTCCGGCTTCTTTAATGCGGTTTCCTCGGTGGTCGAACATGGCTTTAACCTTACCAAAGTGCTGCCCTGCAAGAATTATATCGCCTATTTTAAGCGTACCTGCCTGCACAAGAATGGTGGTAACATATCCACGGCCTTTGTCGAGCGTTGCTTCAATTACCGTACCCATTGCTTTCTTATTGGCATTTGCCTTTAGTTCAAGCACCTCTGCTTCGAGCAATACCTTTTCGAGCAGGTCGTCGATACCCTGTCCGGTTTTGGCAGAAATTTCCTGGCACTGGTATTTACCACCCCAGTCTTCTACCAGATATATTTATGTTCGCCAGCTCTTCCCTGATTTTATCCGGGTTCGCGTTTGGCTTATCTACTTTGTTAATTGCAATTACAATTGGTACACCGGCCACCTGCGCGTGGTTAATGGCTTCTTTCGTCTGAGGCATTACATTATCGTCGGCCGCTACCACAATAATTACCACGTCGGTTACTTTTGCACCACGTGCACGCATGGCCGTAAAGGCTTCGTGACCCGGGGTATCAAGGAAGGCTACACGTTTGCCACTTTCGGTCATTACATCGTAAGCACCAATGTGCTGCGTAATACCGCCGGCCTCACCCGCTGCTACTTTTGCATCGCGAATGTAGTCCAGCAAAGATGTTTTACCGTGGTCAACGTGACCCATAATGGTTACAATAGGGGCACGATCTTTCAGATCCTCCGGGCTATCTTCTTCTACCGTTACCTCCTGCTCATCGTCTTCTGAAGTAAATTCCACCTCATAGCCAAATTCATCTGCAATAACGGTAATGGCTTCTGCATCGAGTCGCTGGTTGATAGACACAAACATCCCCAGGCTCATACAGGTAGAAATAATTTCATTTACCGTAACATCCATGAGCGATGCAAGGTCGTTGGCCGAAATAAATTCGGTTACACGCAGTACTTTTGCTTCTTCCTGCTCCTGCATCTGGCGTTCGTGCTCTGCCTCCGCAGCGGCATTTCTTTTGCCTTTACGGTATTTAGAGCGGCTGGCTTGCTTGCCGCCTTTACCTCCGCCGCCACCGCTTAGCTTAGCAAGCGTTTCTTTAATTTGCTCCTGAATTTGCTTATCGGTCAGCTCTTCTCTTGGCTGGCGACCACCACCCGCCGGCTTGCGGGAATCTGTTCTTTTGCCACCACGGGCAGGGCCTCCTCCGGCCGCTCCCCTTTGTTGTCCGGTTCCTCCGGCGGCTGGCCTGTTTGGCGCTCCCGCAGCAGTTCCGGCTTCACCTGGTTTATTCAGGCGTTTCCGTGGCCGCTTTTTCTTTTTCTTATCTTTATCGTCCGAGGAAGCAACCGGCTTGGCCTTTTTCTTCGAACGTTCCGCAGGAAGCTCAATTTTACCGAGTACAGTAAGTCCTTTCAAAGAATTAGATCCTCTGGCAGAAATTACCTGCTCATCTTCTTTTTCTTTCGGCTCTTCTTTTGACGCTTTATCGGCAGGCGACCCTGCGGCAGGCGATCCTGCGGCAGGCGATCCTGCGGTAGGTGCTTCTGCTGCTGTTTTTGCAGCGGCAGGTTTTTCTGCGGCTGGCTTTTGAGCTTCTGCAGCTGGTTTTTCTTGTATCTTTTCTATCTCTTTTTTCGGTGTTTCGGCAGCAGTAGGCTGGGCAGACTTTTCTGTTGCTTTTTGTTCGGCGGCAGGCGATCCTGCGGCAGGCGGTCCTGCGGCAGGCTTATCGGCAGGAGTTTCGGCCTTTGGCGATTTTGTTTCTTCAGCTAAGTACTGTTCTTTGGCAGGCTTGGAATCTTCTTTAGCTTCAGGCTTAATGGTTACATTCTTAGCTTTTTCCTCTTCTTTACCTTTGCCCTGCTCCTCTGCTTTTGGAGTTTCTGCCTGCGGCTTTTCTGCTTTAGGTTCAGCGGGCGGTGGAGTACTTGCCTTTGGCGCTTCTTCGCGGGGCGTCTCTGCCTTTGGCGCTTCTGCTTTCGGCTCCTCTTTTTTCTCCTGGGTCTTTGGCTTTCCCGGCTTATCCAGGTCAATTTTGCCCAATACCTTAAAGCCTGGCAACTTAGGTGTGCTTACCCGGTCTTCTTCCTCCTGCTCTTTAGCAGGTGTTTGCGGGGCAGCTTGCTTTGCAGGCTCTTTTTTTACTTCGTTACTTTTTATAAAGATTTCCTCCTCGTCGTCAGCAGCCTGCTTGCGGGCGGGCTCCTCCTCATTCTCCACGTCAACTACTACATTCTGGCTTCCTTTTCTGCCAATGGTGAGGCTAGAGGCTTCTTCTTTATCCATTGCCGAAGATGCAAACTCCTTGGCCAGCATTTGATACTGGTCACCGTTGATCTTGGCATTGGGGTTATTCTCAACCTCATGCCCCTTGTTAGCCAAAAAATCGACAATGGTATCTTTACCAATGTTCAATTTCCGGGCCGCCTGGCTTAGCCTCATCATTTTTTCTTCTGCCATACGATTTTGTCTGCCTTTATTAATTTTATTCTCTTGCTTCTAATAAAATGTTGCTGTTACTCGAACTCCTGGCTTAAAATCTGATAAATTTCGTTGATGGTTTCAACTTCCAAATCGGTACGGCGGGCTAAATCATCTTTACTAAGTGCTAAAACGCTCTTTGCGGTATCTAAACCTACACGTCTTAGCTCTTTGATTACCCACGGTTCAATTTCATCAGAAAACTCATCCAGGGCGACATCTTCCTCGTCGATGCTTTCCACGTCGCGGAACACGTCTATTTCGAAGCCAACCAGCTTGGATGCCAGTTTAATGTTCTGGCCACCACGGCCAATAGCCAACGATACCTGATCAGGCTTCAGAAAAACAGAAACCCGCCCGGATTCGGCGTCGACTCTCATGTTCGTTATTTTTGCCGGGCTTAAAGCACGCGCAATATACAGTTCTTTATTCTCTGTATAGTTAATAACATCAATATTTTCGTTTTGCAGCTCCCGCACAATGCTGTGTATACGAGAGCCTTTCATGCCAACACAGGCGCCTACAGGGTCTATACGGTCGTCGTACGATTCTACAGCTACCTTGGCACGTTCGCCCGGTTCACGCACTACTCTCTTCATGGTAATAAGGCCGTCGTATACCTCCGGCACTTCGGCCTCGAAAAGGCGCTCCAGGAATACCGGAGAGGTGCGGGAAAGAATAATCTTTGGTGTGCCGTTTACCATTTCTACCCGGTGCACAATGGCCTTCACCGACTCTCCTTTACGGAAACGGTCTTTCGGAATCTGCTCGCCTTTGGGCAGGGCCAGCTCATTGCCTTCGCCATCTATTAACAATACCTCGCGGCCCAGGGTCTGGTACACTTCAGCATTGATCATTTCGCCTACCAGGTCCATTATACTTCTGGAAAAGAATGTCTTTTTCCAGGTCTTTTACTTTTTGAATGAGGGTCTGGCGGGCAGTCATTACTGCGCGGCGGCCAAAATCCTCAAGCTTTACTTCTTCGGCCACTTCTTCACCTATTTCAAAATCGGGCTCAATTTGTGCGTGCATCCGACAAGGCTTATTTTGTCATGGTCCCAAATATCTTCGGAGTTGTCGTCTACAATTTCACGGAAACGCCAGATTTCCAGGTCACCCTTATCAGCGTTAATGATAATATCGAAGTTATCATCCGTCTCGTACTTTTTACGGATCATGGTTCTGAACACATCCTCCAGAATCCGGATCATCGTCGGACGATCTATATTTTTCCTTTTTGCAAATTCTGCAAAGATTCTCGATTAAGGTTCCGCTACTCATCTCCGTTATTTAAATGATACTAACACAATCATATTTTTTATATCATCCTGATTTATTTCTATTTCCTGATGCGTGGTCTTCTTTCCTTCCTTCAGTTCCTCCTCCAGGCGAATGCTGCTTTAGCTTTACTTCCAGTATTTGCCAATTTTCTCGGCTCCGTCATTCTGACTTACCTTTACCTTACGGCCAATATGCTTAGGAAACTGCCGCTGGTATTTCAGCGGAAACTCCACTCCCGGCGAGGAAACCTCCAGGCGGTAAGCGCCATCCATCACTTCCTTTTCTTCCAGCTCTGCCGAAATTTTCCTGCTTATCTGGGCGCAATGGTCAATATTAACACCTTCGTCGCCGTCTATCAGCACCAGCACTTTGTTCTTCTTTTCGAGCCCGACACCACTACTTCTACCAGAAACAAATCCGGCTTGATCTGCCAGATATTTCTGCGCCAATCCTTCAATATAATTTTTAACATCCATCTGTCACGAATTTTCATGAAAGAAAAGAGGGGACATCATTGTCCCCTCTTTAGAAACTCTTATTTTAGCGGCAAATTTAATAGATTATTCGCATTAAAGCAAACGTTATACACACTAGCTTTACTAGTTTCATGTGAACTTACCGCTAAATTTTCGGGAATTAGAGGGGCTTTGTGCTTATTTATGCCAGATGCATCCCGTCTCAAAGCACAACACAATTCAGGCGCTGATATAGTTTCACTTATATTGGCATGTTCAGGCTTGAATCTGCCTCTTTTGTACATAAAAATTTTGCCTTTTCGTTCAAAATTTTACGAATGCATGGCACATTCTGTTAAATTTGCGCCCTATGATACCTCCATTACGCATTTATAATACGCTTACGCGACAAAAAGAAGTTTTTGAGCCGCTTAACCCACCCCTTGTGGGCATGTATGTGTGCGGCCCCACGGTTTACAACGATGTACACCTGGGCAACGTTCGTACCTTTTTAAGTTTTGATGTGATTTACCGCTACCTGCAGCACCTGGGGTATAAGGTGCGCTATGTACGCAATATTACCGATGTTGGCCACCTGCTGGGCGAAGCCGAAGAAGGAGAAGACCGTATTTCCAAAGCGGCCCGGCTGGAGCAGCTGGAGCCTATGGAAGTAGTGCAGCGCTATACCAATCGGCTTTCATGATGTTCTCTCAGCAGTTTAATTTTTTGCCGCCAAGCATAGAGCCTACCGCACCGGCCATATTATGGAGCAAATTAAGCTTACCAACGCAGCTGCTGGAAAAAGGCCTGGCATATGAAGTGAATGGCTCTGTTTATTTCGATGTAGCCAAATATAACGAAAACCATGACTACGGATACTTAAGCGGCCGCAATGTAGAAGAACTGATGGCCGGGCATACCGGGAGCTCGACGGGCAGGAAGAAAAACGCAACAACGTAGATTTTGCCCTTTGGAAAAAAGCCTCTCCGGAGCATATCATGCGCTGGGAATCTCCCTGGGGCCTCGGCTTTCCGGGCTGGCACCTGGAGTGTACCGTAATGAGCACGAAGTACCTGGGCGACCAGCTTCGACATTCACGGCGGCGGCATGGACCTGAAGTTCCCTCACCACGAATGCGAAATTGCCCAATCCGTGGGCGGCTACGGCGACGAGCCCGCAAAATACTGGCTGCATACGAATATGCTTACGCTTAACGGGCAAAAAATGAGCAAAAGCCTTGGCAACAGCATTCTGCCTTCAGGAGCTTATTAGCGGCGAGCATCAGCTGCTCGACCAGGCCTACAGCCCCATGGCTATCCGCTTTTTTATGCTGCAGTCGCACTACAGCAGCACGCTCGACTTCTCGAATGAAGCACTTAAGGCGGCTCAAAAAGGGTTATATTAAGCTAATGAACGGCCTGCGCCTTTTAAAAAAGCTTAGCTATACGGCCAGTGCCGAAATGTGGCATCAACGAAAAGGCCCGGAAACAGGTTGATAGCCTGTGCGACAATTGCTACCGGGCCATGAACGACGATTTTAATACAGCACAGACCATTGCACACCTTTTTAACCTGGTAAAGAAAATTAATTCCATTCATACCGGAAGCCCTTGCACCTGCCGAGCTGGGCGAAGAAACCTTTAACCGAATGAAGAAAACCTTCCCACCTTTACCGAAGAGGTGTTTAGGCCTGCAAAGAAGAAAGTCCTGTCATGCGGAAGCCCTGATCGACGCCTTGCTGGAAATTTATCAGGAAGCCAAAAGCAGCAAAAGATTATGATAAAGTAGATCAGATTAGGGCGCAGCTAAAAAGCAGCGGCATTGTTGTAAAAGACATGAAAACCGGCATCGACTGGGCATACGAAGAATAAGTTAAAAGTTGGCTAACTTGGAAATTTGAAATGAGTGGGAAAAGTAAATGGTACCAGCCCAGGATACTCCTGTGGCTCCCCCTTCCTCTCCTGCTCACTTTCTTTTTCCCGGTTTAACTATTTTCAATCTCTAGCCTCATATCGCAAAACCATCTAGTGTTCTTCCAATTTAATTTCTATGAGTAATAAGCTGGGCAGGGAAGGATTTTAACGCTCATGCGAATCATTTATAGTTTTTAAGCGGTCCGCCGGGGGCACCTAGCCGCCGCGGTTCTAACTTTGAATTTGGCGAAGCATTAGTAAGGCATGCTCTTTGCGGAACAGAATTGCTCAACAGTAAAAAGATACCATCCATAAATTATGCTTATACCTTATAAGAACCTATTAACGGCATTGGCTTTAGGAGCCGCTTTAATAAGCTGCAATGGAAACGGACCAGCAAAAGAAAAGGCAGAAACAGCCGCCGAGCCAGGTGTACAAAGACTGCCGGGCGTTACTGTTCCTACTTTCAGTGCCGATTCGGCCTATTCTTATATTGAGAAACAGCTGAGCTTTGGCCCCCGGATACCAAATACCAAAGAACACCGGCAGGCAGGGGATTACCTCATTCAAAAGTGGAAGGGCTTGGCGCAACTGTAACTGTACAGGATTTTGAGGCTACTGCTTTCGATGGCACAACCCTTTACCTTCGCAATATAATTGGCAGCTACAAGCCTGAGGCAGAAAAGCGGGTTTTACTTGCCGCACACTGGGACAGCCGGCCGTTTGCCGATAAAGAGCCTGATGAAGCTTCTCAAAAAGAAGCTATTGCCGGAGCAAACGATGGTGGCAGCGGCGTTGGAGTACTCCTTGAAATTGCCCGCCTTATTAACCAGAACGAAGGGCCGCAGGTAGGTGTCGATATTATCTTCTTTGATGGCGAAGATTATGGCGAACCTGAGTTTATGCCGCAGGACCAAAAGATCGAAACCGGTTTACTGGTGCCTGGGATCCCAGTATTGGGCCAATAACAAGCATGTCCCTAACTACACGCTTACTTTGGTATTTTGCTGGATATGGTAGGCGCCAAAAATGCCCAATTCTGGCGCGAAGGTTACAGCCGCGAAATGGCTCCAAGTGTAGTAAAGCGGGTGTGGAATTGGGCCCACGAGTTAGGCCACGGCCGTTACTTTAAATACAAAAACAGCGATGCCATTATCGATGACCACCTGTACATGAATAAAGGGGGCGTTCCTTCTGTCGACATTATAGAATTCGATCCTGCTTCTGATGATTATTTTGGCGATTACCACCATACCCTGGGCGACGACATGGACCTCATTAGCAGAGAAACACTTAAAGCCATAGGCGAAACAGTAACACATGTAATTTATCAGGAGCCTGCCCCGGCACAGTAATTACCTAAATGCATTAAAAAAGAAGAAGGCCTGCAGTTGCTGCAGGCCTTCTTCTTTTTTAATCAAAGTTCCAGAAAGTGATGAAACAATGATTATTCCACCGTTTCTTCCAGCTCTTCGGTTGTTAACTCATGCGCCTTCAGGTTAGGCAGTGTACTGGAGGCCCAGGCTCGCAGGTTCATGTCAGCCGCATCCTCGGCCGCATCCTCATACTCATCTACGATTTTATCCTGAATATTGTCCAGCACCTCAGTATAAGCTTCATCAAACTCAAGCCCTTCTTTTTCCTGGAGGTCCACCAGGTATTCCTGAACATTTTCTCCAACAGCAGATGGCAGTGCAACAACTTTTTCCGCCGCCATGGCTTCTATTTCGCTATTCAGGTTCGTATGATACTGAAGAGACTTGCTTGCAAAATCCTGCAGGGCAGGGGTAGTTGCTTTTTGGCTGGCCAGTTCACTGTAACGGGCAATCATGAGGTTGTAGCTATAAGCTTCTACCAAAAATTCGGCATCATCTTCCTCCACCCATACATGACCTTCCGCCATTTCTTCATTCAGTTCTTCTGCGGCTTCCTCGGTTTCTTCATTACTGGTTCCTTCCTGTCCACAGGAAGGAAATAAAAAAGCACAAAATAAAAACAGGAATGAAACATTTCGTAAATCCATAAAAATAGAAATTTAAAGTTTAAAAAATTTACAATGAAAAACAATAAAAAAAGCGCTGTTAGCGCTTTTGAGAATCTTCTTTACCAAAGGTGAGTAGCAGGCTCAGGCCGGCGCCTCCCCAGAAAATGGTCATAATTATAAACCAGGAGTTACTAAGAAAAGGAAGGTTATCGCCTTTACTTTCATTATTTAGCAGACCCAGGACTACAAAAACAAGGGCTATTACCCCTAAAAGTGTCATCACTATACCAGCTGTACGCATATTGCTATCTTTATTTAAATAGAAATTCTTTTTTGCAAATATATTCTTAAAAAGGGATAAGCGCGAATAAACCACTTATTTTATAACAGGCAAACCCAAACCCGGAGTTAAGAAACATCCCGCAATCGCATCCTTCTTATTATACTCCCGAAGCAGCGGCTTTGGGTTATTGCAAAATATTTATCAGGTATTTTCCGTACCCACTTTTTAGGAGGGGTTGTGCCAGTTTCTCCAATTGCCCGGCATCAATGTATTTCATTCGGTAAGCAACCTCTTCAATACAACCTATTTTAAGTCCCTGCCTTTCTTCTATTACCTGCACAAACTGGCCAGCCTGCATCAGCGAATGGAACGTGCCGGTATCGAGCCATGCTGTACCACGGCTTAAAATGCCCACATTTAATTTGCCCGCTTCGAGATAATGTTTGTTTATATCAGTAATTTCGAGCTCGCCACGAGGACTTGGCTTTAAACTCCGGGCAATTTCTTTTACCTGATTATCATAAAAGTAAAGCCCTGGAACAGCGTAACGCGATTTTGGTTTTTCAGGCTTTTCTTCAATAGAAATGGCTTTCTTGTCTTTATCGAATTCCACCACGCCATATCGCTCCGGATCATGTACATGGTAGGCATATACCACTCCGCCATCGGGATCGATGTTACTTTGCAGCAACTTGGCCATCCCTGAACCATAAAAAATGTTATCGCCCAAAATCAGCGCCACCTTATCGTTGCCAATAAAGTCGGCTCCAATAGTAAATGCCTGGGCGAGCCCTTTAGGCTCTGGCTGTACAGCATAGGAAAAATTACAACCCAGGTTTTTACCATCACCGAGGAGGCGTTCAAAGTTGGGTAAATCATGAGGGGTAGAAATAATTAGGATATCCTGAATACCTGCCATCATTAGCACCGACAGCGGGTAGTAAATCATGGGCTTATCGTAAACAGGCATTAGCTGTTTACTTACTGCCAGTGTTAGCGGGTGCAAGCGGGTGCCGGAGCCCCCGGCAAGAATAATTCCTTTCATAACTTCTGTTAACCTAAATCAAAAAATGTAGTTTTCTGTAATTAAAGCGTAATTTTTGTTTTCTCCTGGGCAGGAAAGATAAGTAGCCTGTAGCAAAACTAAAAATGTAGCTTCATTTAATCAGAACTTCCTGGCTCTACCTTACTGACACTATCAGGCTACAAAATGTTTTTAATGCGGAGAAATTTGAATAAGGTAGGTTTTAGAAGCGGCTTTTAATGCAGGTATGGCAGGCAAACAGTAAAGGTGGTGCCCTGGCCTAGCTGGCTATTGAGGCTAACGTGGCCTTTAAGCTTATCTACCGCCTGCTTTAGCAGGTATAGCCCCAGGCCCGAACCACTTGCCTGGCTGGTAGCCCGAAAGTAACGATCAAAAACTTTTTCCTGTAAATCAGCCGGGATGCCAATTCCATTGTCTGACACTTCCAGCAAAATGCCGTTGCCTTCTTCCCGAATAGCAATTTTAACTGCAGGCTTTTCCGCAGCACAATACTTTATAGCATTTTCCAGCAAATTCTGCACGATAGTCTGCAACAGGCTTTCTTCAAACATGATTTCAGCAGGCAAATCGTATTGCTTTGTAAATAAAATATTGAAGAAGCCGGGCATATTACTGAATGCCTGGAGGCACTCCTCAACCATTTGCTGCAGGTTTACGCAACTATAGCGTGGCTCTGTTTTATTCAGGCGCGACAGCTGTAACATATCCTGCAAAATCCGGTACAGGCGACTAATACCATTATGATAATGCCGCACATATTCCATAACATTTTCATCGCGGCCAAAATCATATTCAATAATTTTATACAGGCTCATCATGGATTTTAGCGGCCCCTTTAAATCATGCGACGCCCTGTCCATAAATAAATTCACTTCTTCTTCCCGGGCCTGCAGCCTTTCTTCCTGCTGCTTCAGGTCTTGTATATCATACAAAACAGCTACTGAACAGGCATCAGCAAAAGCCGGAACACTTCCTTCAGGCACTCTCCTTTCCACATATTCCATCCAATGCTTTTCTCCTCCCTGCAGGCAAACCGGCAGCTGAACCTTTATCTCCGGCAGGCTTCCTTCTAAAAGAGCCGTCCGCAACTCCACGAAGCGGGAATCAGCTGCTGCTAAAATTTTTTCTTCCGCCTTTGAACCGGCAAGCAGCCCAGCCTCACTTATGCCGAATAAATCAGCCAGCTTTTGGTTTACCAAAAGCAGATCATGTTTTTGGTTGTAAAGCAGGGCCGGAACGGGAATTACTTCCAGAGGAGTGGAATTACTTACGGTGTGGCTATTAGCTACAGGCAGCAGATTGCCCGTCTTTGGGCCCTCTTCTTTTATATAAAGGAGGTTATTAGCCGCTTGTATTGTCCAGTTTAGGAGCTGATTGGCCCTTTTATCGTGCAGGTGTGCTTGGCAGGCATTGCCATTGTGGTGGGCAAGTAGCAGCTTACGCTCCAATAAGCGCCGGTCGGCTGCCGAAAGACAATCCAACAGATTACAGGACCTTAAATGCCCCTCTAGCTTAAACTTATCGCAAAAACTTGCATTTGCTTGTAAAATTCGGCCATCGCGGATAATAATGCCTGCCGCCAGCTCCCCGGCATCTTCCAAAAAGTGCTGATTGGTTGTAGCTAAAGCAGTAGCTTCCTGCCCCACTGAAGATACAGGGAGTTGCTTTTCAGAAATTAAGGTACCCGCTATTGGTTCTTTTTTACTGGATTTCATCTTCAGGCAGCAAGCATTTTATGCGGCTTTCAAAAAGAATTTGAAAATTAAAGGTAGTTATTCTAAGAAAATAAACAAAACTTTCGTTAAATATTACATCAAAACAAGAATATTTAAGATTTTCAAAACATTTGTCTTTACTTTTGTACAGAAGGGACTTAAGCTTTTATAGATTTGTACCAATAAAATTGGTGAATGCCAGAAGATAAATTCAACTGAAGTAAGTTTGTTGCCCGAAAGGCAAATCATACATGAAAAATCAATTGCTGTTTTTTTATTGCGCTCTTTTCCTCTTTTCAGGAAGTGCTGTGGCATTTTCAGGAAAAGAGAATCTGCCTGGCTTTACCCACTCAGAAAACCTTCTGCCCCCCGATTCCGTGGTACTTATTAGCGGCTCGGTATTAAATGCAAATGACAGCACCCCTGTTGTTGCCCGAATCCGGTATAAAAAGTTGCCCCATGGCGATGATGTAGGTATTTTTGTGAGCCACAAAAATGGCACCTTTGAAATGCCGGTACTGGATTTAAACAGTTATATGTTCGAGGCCGACGCAGAAGGCTTTTACCCCTTACGACAGAAAATTGATATTAGGGATTTTAATAAAGATAAACGAATAGAAAAAAACTTTATAATGAAGCCGCTGCGCGTAGGGCAGATTATGGAGTTCGACAATATTCTTTTTGAACAAAGTGAAGCAATTTTACTTCAGGAATCATACAGTGTTATCGATCGGCTGGTTGATATCCTTATCCATAACCAGACATTGGTTATTCAGCTTGAAGGGCATACCGACTTTCGAGGACCGGCACGAGCGAACAAACGACTGTCGCGCGAAAGGGTTAAAATTATTCGCAATTACCTCATAAACAAGGGAATAGACAGAAAAAGAGTAGAAACCAAAGCTTTTGGTGGCTCACAACCGCTTACTACCGACGACACGGCAGAAGCAAGAAAATTAAACAGAAGGGTAGAAATCAGAATTTTGGAAGAGTAATAGTATTTTAAAAGTCCTTATTTTTCTTATTTTTGACAAATGGATATAGTTAAGAAAGGAAAATCCTTCCTTTTAGCTGCCCTTATTTAGTTACGAACCAAAATTTTAACTGCTTATAAACAGGTTTACATCATGAAATCATCTTTTTATTATAATAAGCTCTTGCTTATTTGTGCACTTTTCCTGTTATCTTCTACAACCTATGGCCAGAACGTTCAGTGGGCCACGAAGGTACTGGATTTTTCCAGCCAGATTTCAGAAACACAGTATTCTGCCCAGCAGGCGCTGCGGGCACCCAATGTATTGCCGGCTGGTGGCGAAAACCCCAATGCCTGGACACCTGACCGCCCGAACCGACAGGAGTTTATTAAAGTGGGTTTTGATGAACCTGCGCGCATCAGGCAAATTGCTATTGCCGAATCATACAATCCTTCAGCAGTTTCTGAAGTTTATGCCTATGATCCGCAGGGTAAAGAGTACCTGATCGAGCGCTTTACGCCCGAATCTCTTCCTGCCGCTTCGCGTATCCTGAACATTTACCTGGAAAGAACAGAGTATGATGTAGCTGCCATTAAAGTGGTGTTGAATGGAAAAGCAATTCCGGGCTATCACAGCATCGATGCCATTGGTATTTCCAAATCGCGTACCCCTATTACGGTAGATGTAAACGTGGCTGCCGATGTAAACCCCGACATAAGCATTAAGCCGCTTGGTTCAACGGTAAACAGTAGCTACGAAGAGCTTAAGCCGCTGCTGTCTCCGGATGGCAATACCCTCTTTTTTAGCCGCCGGAACCACCCGGAAAACGTAGGTGGAGAAAAAGACCAGGAAGATATCTGGTTTTCAGAAAAGAATGTAAGCACCGGCGAATGGACGGAATCAAAAAACCTGGGGGCTCCGCTGAACAATGCCGGTCCTAACTTTATTAGCTCCATTACACCCGATGGAAACACTATGTTGCTCCTGTTGGGGAACCGCTATGGAAAGAACGGCAAAATGAGCGCCGGTGTATCGATGAGCTACAAAGACGGCGACCAGTGGACAAATCCGGTGCCTCTGGAAATTGAGAATGAATATAATTTTTCTGACAATGCCAACTTCTACCTGGCGCAAAACCGGAAAGTATTGCTAATGTCTGTAGAAAGAGATGATACTTACGGAGACCGTGACCTGTATGTAAGCTTTTTAGAAGAGGATAATAGCTGGACCGAGCCAAAGAACCTCGGTGAAATCCTGAATACTGCAGGCGTGGAAGGCTCTCCTTTCCTGGCAGCCGACGACCGTACCCTTTACTTCTCATCCAATGGCTTTAGCGGCTATGGTGGCCAGGATGTGTACGTTACCCGTCGCCTCGATGATACCTGGACGAACTGGTCGGAGCCGGAAAACCTGGGCCCCACTATTAACACAGAAGGCGAAGATGAGTTCTTTAACATCCCGCTTAGCGGAGAACAGGCTTACTATGCACGTGGTGGCGAAAGCGGCAATACAGATATTTACCAGCTCGACCTTCCGGTGTTCTACAAACCGGCACCAGTGGTGGTTGTAAAAGGCAAAGTATATAATGCGAAAACAAATGAACCACTGGGTGGTGTAAAAATATTTTACGAACGCCTCTCCGATGGGGTAGAAGTAGGCATTGCCCGCTCAGAATCTAACGGTGAGTACCAGATTATTCTGCCTTACGGGGAGCGCTATGGCTACCTGGCCGAATCAGAAAATTTTGTTGCGATTAGTGCCAATATAAACCTTACCCAGCAGGAAGAATTTAAGGAAATTAAGCAAGACCTCTACCTGGTGCCTGTTGAGGTTGGTTCCCGTGTAACGATTAACAACATTTTCTTCGACTTCGATAAAGCTACCCTGCGCAACGAAAGCTATCCGGAACTTAACCGCCTCCTTGAGTTTATGAATAACTATCCGAACATGCGGATAAACATCCTGGGCCATACCGATAATATTGGTGCAGAAGCCTACAACCAGCAGCTTTCCGAAAGAAGAGCTGAAGCCGTGGCTCGCTTCCTCCGCGTAAATGGAATTAATACCGACCGTCTTATTGTAGAAGGCAAAGGAGAATCGGCTCCGGTGGCTACGAACGAAACAGAACAAGGTCGCCAGCAAAACCGTCGTGTGGAGTTTGAAATAATTGAAAACAGCCCAGGCATTGAAAGAGGTGAATAATTAAAATTAACATCAATAGTGAAAAGGCCGCTCAAATGAGTGGCCTTTTTTATTTAACAGGATAATGCCTACCTTAAGCGTGTTGCTGTTTGCTGTCCTTATCTTTCTTTAGCTTACTTTATGCTTACACCACCCAATGACACAACGCACAAGTGCAGATAAGCCGACCTCCAGGATTGTTTTTGTTGTTCCTCCTCAGGTGCATTTGCTCGATCTCGCAGGGCCTGCGCACCTGTTTTACGAAGCAGCTGCCATGGGTGCAGCCATAAAGATTCAGTACATTTCTATACAGGAAACAGGCTCAGAAGCTATCAGCAGCAGCGGTCTTTTTTTCGGCCAACTGGAAAGCTTCAGTTCAATAAGCCTGAAGAAAGATGATGTTGTTTTTGTCCCCGGCCTGGACGCCGCCCGGCTAACAGATAGGCATTTCCTTTCTTCTATTAAACCCTTTCTTTGCTGGCTACAGGAGCAACACCAAAAAGGAGTTTGCTTGGGGGCTGTTTGTACCGGTGCTTTTTTGTTAGCCGAAGCTGGTTTACTGAATGGGAAGCAATGCACCACTCACTGGAGGTATTTGCAACAATTCCGATCCCGTTATAAAGATGTTGCTGCACTAAATAACCGCCTGTTTGTAAAAAGTGGAGAAATTTATACAAGCGCCGGAGTCACATCGGGCATTGATCTGGCGCTATATATGCTGGAGGAGCGTTTCGGCTCCCATTTTGCATCGGCCATTGCCCGCGAGGTGGTTATTTATTTCAGAAGAGGTACGGGCGACCCGCAGTTAAGTCCTTTCCTGCAACACCGCAACCATCTTGACGAAAGAGTGCATATTGTACAGGAGTGGATGAGCGGACATTTCCAGGAGAATTGTTCTCTCGAAAAGCTCGCCAACCTGGTCCATACCAGCCCAAGAAATCTTGTCCGCCTGTTTAAGAAAGCTACAGGAGTAACTATTGGTCACTACCTCGAAAAGCTTCGGCTGGAAAGAGCTATTCAACTATTGGAAGATAAAAATAAAATAGAGGTAATTGCAGAGGCCTGTGGCTTTAGCAGCCCTAATCAGTTGCGCCACCTACTTAAAAAGCATAAAGGAACCCTCCCCTCCGGCTATTCAGCTTTGTCCTGATCCTGCGCTACCTTGTCCTTTCCAGCAGCTTTATTACTTCCTATCTTTGCCTATAGTTAACGGTAATTTAAAACCTTTACGCTTATGAAAACCAGCCTGACTTGCATCCTTTCTTTTTTAATGATGCATATGCTATTCGCACAATCTGAAAAAACAAATAACTCCATCACCTACTATTGTAGCCCTTGTAGTAGCCTCTGCGACAAACTTAGCTTCGAAAAAGAAGGAGACTGCCCCCATTGTGGCATGGCTTTGGTTTACCAGCCCCGGGAAAAAAGCGAAGCGGCCTTCCAACAGAGCAGGCTCAAGGTTGGCTTTTATTTGCAGGATGGCATAGAAGTACTTGACTTTGCAGGCCCCATGGAGGTATTTGCGTACGCAGGCTTTGAGGTTTTTACCATTTCAAAAAGCAAAGAGCCTATTATTTCGCAGGGCATATTAACGATAGTCCCTGACTATAGTATTGCCGATGCTCCCGATGCTGATATCCTGGCTTTTTTTGGTGGCAACTCGGGGCAGGCTTTTAACGATACAACTCTGGTAACATGGGTAAAATCGCGTACAGCAAATACAGACTATTTCTTTTCTGTTTGTACAGGTGCATTTATGTTGGGCAGAGCCGGAATTCTTGATGGTCTTACCGTAACTACTTTCCATAACAGTATTGAAAGCCTGCGCCAGTTGGTACCTAAAGCTACCGTTTTGGCAAATGTCAGGTATGTAGATAATGGAAATATAATAACCACTGCGGGTATTTCTGCTGGTATCGACGGGGCGCTGCACCTGGTAAGCAGGCTTAAAGGAGAAGAGGCCGCTAAAAGAGCCGCAGCATATATGGAATATGATAAGTGGATACCTAAAGAAGGCCTTATTTTATCGGAAAAGTAAAATTTCATTTAGGAGCCTCTCTCCAGAAAAAGCAGAAGGAAAGGAACTCCCGCCAACCACAGGAGCATCTTTTTAAAATAGCCATGGCTACAGACTTTCCACCCAGCATTCTTCCACAGCAGATGACGTACCTCTACTCCTCTGCGTTTAACTGCTATTGAGAGCCCAACAGCTGCTCATGAGGAGTTAAAGCATTCTTCCTTAAATAAAAACCGGCCTTTGCCAAGGCAATCCCGGCCTACTTTGTTCTCCTGAAATTGTACAGAGCAGCTTCCTGTTTGAATATTGCAGATCTTCCAGCTTTTCTATAGCTGTATCCATTTCAGGGGCATTGGCCCGCAGGAATTGAAGTAGATAAGCTTTTTGCCTTTTAGCGCCTAAAGCATGAATTTTGCCCATGACGCGTAGGATAAACCGGCTTTGTTTCACAACACCCTCCGTAAGCTAAAGCTGCTCCAATAGAAAGCAACGCTGCCCAAAAGCACCTAAACCTCTCTTCCACTGCATCCTTTCTTTACTAATCTCAATTGTATACCTTACTATGCATTTTTAAGAATGTGAGTAGGTGAACAGTTCAGTTTTTAAATCTTTAGTTTCATTGCCATCCCGAGCCCAGGAAGTAGCTGCGCAAAGGGATCTTTTTAGGAAGATGCTTTTGTTTCTCAGTAAGACAAAGTGAATTATTAATCAGTAAAATAATTACACTCGTTTTCTTTTCTTAACATAGTTGAAAACAACGGGTTATAATGAAATAAACTATTATTTACAAAGCTATATCGCATACAGAACATCCATTGCTTATATTTAAGCAGACTTCCAATCTTCCCTTTATGAATAACAAAGACAATACGAACAACTCCATGCTGCAGGTTTTTCGGGAGCAGCAGCGTTACTGCCAGATGTTAAAGCAAAGTACTGCAGCCGAAAGAATTAAAACGCTCCGGAAGCTCAGTAAATGGATAGACGAACATAGCCATGATATTCAGGAAGCTATTTATAAAGATTTCAGAAAGCCTGCCTCAGAAGTTAATTTAACTGAAATTTTCCCGGTACAGCAGGAAATAAATCATGCCATTAAGCACCTTAAAAAGTGGATGAAACCGACTAAGGTATCTTCGCCCCTGGCACTGGCAGGCAGCAAAAGCTATGTACATTATGAAGCCAAAGGTGTTTGCCTGATTATTGCTCCCTGGAACTTCCCTTTTAACCTGATGGTGGTTCCGCTGGTGTCGGCCATTGCAGCAGGGAACAGCGCTATTTTAAAACCCTCTGAAATTACGCCCCATACAGCCCGCCTGCTGCGCAACATGATGGAAGACTTGTTCCACGCCCGCGAAGTAAAAGTTTTTGAAGGCGATAAGGATGTATCGGAAGCTTTGCTGAAACTGCCTTTCGACCATATCTTTTTTACCGGGAGCCCTGCGGTAGGCAAAATAGTAATGAAGGCCGCCGCCGAGCATCTTACCTCCGTTACTCTTGAGCTGGGAGGCAAATCGCCGGCAATAGTAGACTCAAGTGCAAACCTGGGCGAAGCCGCCGAAAAAATTGCCTGGGGCAAATGGCTCAATGTAGGCCAAACCTGTATTGCGCCAGACTACCTTATGGTAACAAAAAATCAGCAGCAGGCGCTTGCAGATGAAATCATCCGTGCTACAGAGCATCTTTTCGGGGGTGGCGAAAACCCCGGGAATGGGCAGGGAATTGAAAACTCACCGGATTATGCACGCATTGTAAGCGACCGGCACTTTGAGCGCCTGAACGAACTTCTGGAAGAAGCAAAGCAAAAAGGCGCCCGGGTGCTTATGGGCGGCCAAACCAATGCTGCCGAACGATATATAGCTCCTACCCTCCTGGCCGATGTTCCTGCCGATGCCCGCCTTTGGGAGGAGGAAATTTTTGGTCCTCTCCTTCCCATGCGCGTTGTTGAAGATCTGGGCGAAGCAGTTACGTATGTGCGGCAATACCCGAAACCACTGGCTTTGTATTTTTTCAGCAACCATAAAAAAAACCAGCAATATATACTGGAGCAAACTTCTGCCGGCGGTGTTTGTATTAATGATAGCCTGCTGCACTATATGCACCCGAACTTACCGTTTGGCGGGGTAAACCACAGCGGCCTGGGCAAAGCCCACGGGCATTGGGGCTTTTTAGCCTTCAGTAACGAAAAAGCAGTGCTGCGCCAGCGAAAAGGCTTTACCAGTGTAAAACCTGTTTATCCTCCTTATACTTCCAAAGTTCAAAAGTTAATTGGCTTAATGATGAAGTACCTCTGATTGTCCTGAACACATAGGTTCTGCTATTTGTTAGCCTGCTACATTATTTAAACTTTAAATAAAAGATTTTTATGAAAAGAACTGCCACATCTGTATGGAAAGGCTCTGGCAAAGAAGGCCAGGGAACATTAACTACTCAAAGTAAGGCATTTGGCAACCAGCCTTACTCCGCTAAACTCCGCTTCGAAAATGAAGATGGCAAACAGGGCACCAACCCCGAAGAGGCTCATTGCCGCCGCCCATGCCGGCTGCTTTAACATGGCCTTAAGCTTTGCCTTAGGCGGCGAAGGATATACGCCAGATGAGTTACGCACTGAAGCTGCTGTTAGCCTCGATAAAGAAAAAGAAGGAGCGGGTTATTATGTGAGTAAAGTAGTACTTAAAATGACAGCTCAGGTTCCTAACATTTCTAAGGAAGCGTTTGAAAAAATTGCTAATGGCGCCAAAGAAAACTGCCCGGTATCGAAAGTGCTCAACTGCCCTATTGAATTGCAACTGGACCTGAAATAATATTTATTCTGAAACAGGAGCACTCCTGTGGCAAAGGACGAACTAAGGAAGATTGCAGCTTTTAACGAAGCGCACTTCCTTTTTTTATGCCATCGCCTCTAAGGAGAGTTGGCTGCTTCTCCTTCGAAAGCTTAGGCCTGAACAAATGCTTATGAATAATGGACCCCTTTTTTACCCTTAGCTGTTAGCCTATAGGTAATCAAATTTCTTTTTCTTAAAAAAGGATTCCACTAATATAAACAACACGCCAGTCATAATGGAAACGTCGGCCATATTAAAAATACCCGTCTGAAAAACCACAAAATCAATATGTAAAAAGTCGGTTACTGAGCCGTACATGATTCTGTCATAAATATTGCCAATGCCGCCGCCAACCATAAAACATACGCCCAAAATAATGAGCGTTGGAAGGTTCTTATTTTTCAACAGGAAAAGAAGCGCAACGCCAAGTACAAGAAGAGGCAAAGCGGTAAGAAGAAATCCTTTTAATGGTTCAGGCAATGAATTTCCGAACCCTAAAAATGCGCCTTCATTTTCAGTTTTAGTCAATGTTAAATGATCATCAATCAAAACAATTTGCTCATGGTAGCTAATATTCTGCCTGACGATACTTTTTGTAACCTGGTCGCACCCAACATTCGAGCTTAAAATAACTAAAATCAGGAGTGTCCTTAATATTGGCTTTATTTTCATGTCCAGTAGTTTAAACAAAATTTTACCTCCGGCCTCAATTACTACCCGATCGCAAACAGGAAGCTCGTTTAACCAGCCCTGGCATACTTTTATTCCTTCAGTATACGCTCACCAATTTCTTAGCGGCAGGTTCTTTAAGCCTTTGCATTGAACGCCGACTTTAAGTAGCAAACTTTTACTGAGGATAAAAGATTCCTGCCTTTATAAATGAATATCCAGAAAGCGAATGGCAAGCGTACCCGCTTCTGCAGCTGCCTCCTCATCATATTTCGGATTACTTGGGTTTGCAAAAGCATGAACAGCATCGTACATTTTTACCGTTAAGGCCTCTCCTGCTTCCCGCATATTCTGCTCAAACTCCTGTACCACCTCCGGATTTATCCAGCCATCCTGGCTGGCAAAGATACCAAGCACCGGGCACTCAAGCTTCCGCAGGCGGCTAACATCCTGTTCCGGCATTCCGTAATACATTACGCAGGCAGCAGCCTGTTCTTCTGCAATAATGGCTGCCTGTAATGCCCAGCCACCGCCAAAGCACCAGCCTATGGTAGCTATTTCGGCTGCCGGCCCTGCCATTTGTATCGCTCCCTTAATAATGGCCCTGGCTCTCTCTTCATTTACTGCCTGCATATACTGCTGGGCCTTTTCCTGCGTATCGGCTACATTTCCATCGTAGAGATCCAGTGCTATTACATTTACATTTTCCAGTTCTTTGAAGTACTTTTCAGCTTCCTGTTTTACGTAGCCGTTTAGGCCCCACCATTCATGAAAAACAAAAAGATATTTGGCGCTCTTTTCCTTAGTAAAGTAAGCAAAAGCCCTGGCTGTTTTTCCATCGGGTGTACTATATTCAATCGATTCTGCCACTCCCTGGTAGTTAAATGGTAGTGGTTCATCGTGGCTTTTTACAAAAGTTTCATCTGCCCCCAGGCTGGCAAACTGCTTGGTTGCAGAGGGCGCTGTGGGGGCCTCTGCAGTACTTACGCTGCAGCAACTGTGCTGCTGGGCCAGGAGCGGCAAGAAGGGAAGAAGGAGCAGCATGCTCAAAAATATATTTTTCTGCATGTTTGTAGCTATTGATTTATGGTGGAGAATTTGATGGTGCTGTTTTAGGGCTCCTGCCGTTGCCTTATATAAAAAATATAATCTGAAACCGGCGGCTCAACAGATTCCAGCCGTAGTAAGCTGGCAATTTGTGCGCGGTGGTAGGTACTGTGGTTAATTACATGATTGAGTATATCCCGCACTTCAGTAGAAAACTCCTGCCCCTTGCTGTTCCTGTAATGAATACTCACCGAAAGGCTGTCACTGCCACAGCTTGCAAGATACGCTTCCCAGGCCTGATTCCTTGCTGCCAGCTTCTGTTGCATATCGGCAATGGAAAGCTCTTTCCACAGCTTCTCTATTGGCGCAGCGAGGCCACTTAGCCGACAATACCACACTTCTTCTGCTGTAAGAATGTGGCTCATGAGCAAAAAGCTTTTTGCATTGGCAATGGTTGGCTGTGCCAGGCAATTTACAAACAGCTTATTTGCCCAGGCATTGTAGGCAAACATTTTCTGATAGTGTTCTTTCATACCCTGTTAAAACGAGGAAGGTCCTTTTAAGTTAAAGACTAATCTGAAAGAAAACTATCTTTATTGTCGGCAAAATTGCCGCCGGATGTTCAGGCGGCTTCGCAGGTGGCCAGCGAAACATAATCGGGCCTTTTCGCTGCCGGTCCCTGGCGGTAACTCTTTACAATTTCTCCCTCGTTTATAAGGAAGATGCCTGGCATTTGAGAGCCACTGCCCAAAATGGCTGCTGTGCCCTTCACTGGTAAAAGCGAAGTTAAGCGCTGCAAGCGGAATCGCCAGCCTGTTTGAGGGTTAAAGCTTTCTCTGTCGAGCCCGAAAGCACTGTACATAATACCGTTGGGGTCGCTTATACGATGCTCTTCCTGTAGCCCTGCCTTTTCAAAATAAGCCTGGGCTTCTTCCTGTTCGGCCAGGTGTACAAAAACCAGTCGGGTACCTTCTCCTTCAATCACCGCTTTTTTGCGTTGGATTTCATCCAGTGCTTCCCGGCAAAAAGGAAACTGACGTAAAAATACCAGCATCACCGGCTGCCGGTTCGATAGCTGCAGCAGGTTCTTTCCCCGGTGGGTACGAAAGCGACTCAGGGTTTTGGCAAGGGGTTCGGTGTAGCTATGGCTCAGGGTTTGCGATGTGCTAAGCCGGGCTTTACTTATCTGGTACAGTATAAAACCTCCCAGCAGCACCCAGGCAATCATAAAAAGGAGTCCGGCACCCAATGCTGCGCTCGTAAAGCTTTGAACACCAAACTGCCCCAACAGAAAAACTGCCAGCAAGAGGTGACATATAAACCCCATAAATAAGCTTGCAGAATTGCGTGATGGGTTGTAAGAACCGATAAAAGATCCTATCCCGGCTATAAGCAACAGAAGGCCACTTAACTGTATCCACCAATCGGAGGGAGGAGCAAGCGGAATTGTTTGTTGCAGAGAATCGAGAAGCGTGTCTGAAAAAAAGACCAGACCTGCAGCTGTAAAAATTTGTAGGACACCTGCTATGCGAAGCACAGGAGCTATCCAGTTAGGCAGCTTTTTCATAAATTTGCTGTTTCCGGAACCAGAACGTTCGGTAGGTGATAAAGGCCAGTGGCACAACCCAGGCAAGGTCATTTACCAGCACATGAAAAATAAACTGTTTGGTTACGGTTTTATTTATAATTAAAAAATACACTCCAATGGCTCCTACCAGCTTAGAAATAAGCCCCAGCAGAATTAAATACCAAAAACGAAGCGGATATAGGGTGGCCAGGATATACATAATCCCGAAAACAAATACCCCTATTCCCTGATATATTACCAGCTTACCTGCATAAACCACTGCTCCTGCGGTAAGCCACTTATGAAATGCCTCTGGAAAATTATAAATAAACAGGCCCCAGGCCAGATTGTATACGCCTGCCATTAGCAACACACCGCGCATCCACGGCGCTACTCCTGGCGGCAATTCTTCCCTTCTATCACTATTCAGAACCCTCTCCTCCTCAATTTCTATAATCCTTAAATCTGAATTGTACTCAAAATATTTTTTTCATTTGCAATATATAGCTAATTTTTATTTCAAAAAACACAAATCGCTAAAAATGAATTTATTAGCTGATTTTTAATTTTTTGCACTTAAATTAAAGGGTTCCTAAACCTTTAATTGTTTATATGCGACTGAATTCACTAGCTGTTAAATTATTTGCCGGGAGCCTGCTTGGCTTCAGCTGCTTTTCTTTTGGCTACTTTGCTGCCCAGGAAGAGCCGGTAAGCCGCGAAGCCATTGCCTGGGCCGAAAAACTACTGGCCCTCGAGTTTACCCCAGCACAACGCGACTCCATGCAGGACGAGCTGACTAACTACCGCGAGGGTTATGCTGCGCTTCGCGAAAAGCCCCTTCCCAATACCTTGGCGCCTGCCCTGGTGTTTGACCCACGACCTGCCGGCTTTGAAATTTCGGAAGCCCAGCAGCCGGTTAACTGGCAGCTGCCCAATAAGGTAAAAATGCCTAAAAACCGCGCAGACCTTGCTTTCTATAATATCAGTGAGCTGGCATGGCTGATAAAAAATAAAAAAATAAGCTCGGTTGAGCTCACGCAGTTCTTTCTCGACCGCCTGAAAACCTATGGTGATACGCTTGAGTGTGTCATTACCCTTACAGAAGAAAGGGCCCTGCAAAAAGCCCGGGAAGCAGATGAAGCCATTGCGCAGGGAAACTACAAAGGCCCCCTCCATGGCATTCCGTACGGTGCAAAAGATTTATTTGCCGTTAAAGGGTATAAAACCACCTGGGGCGCTGTACCTTACCAGGACCAGCAAATAGACCGGGACGCAGCAGTTATCCAAAAGCTGGATGAAGCCGGCGCTATACTGGTAGCCAAGTTAACCCTGGGTGCCTTAGCCTGGGGCGATGTATGGTACGGAGGCACTACCAAAAACCCGTGGAACTTAAACGAAGGAAGCAGCGGCTCCTCGGCCGGCTCAGCCTCGGCCGTTGCAGCAGGCCTGGTTCCTTTTGCCCTCGGTACCGAAACCCTAGGTTCCATCGTATCGCCCTCTACCCGCTGTGCCGCTACAGGCTTACGACCTACTTTTGGCCGCGTGAGCCGCGAAGGCGCCATGGCCCTGAGCTGGAGTATGGATAAAATTGGTCCTATTGCCCGCTCGGCCGATGATTGTGCCATTGTTTTCGATGCCATCCGTGGCAAAGATGCTGCCGATGATACTACGCTCGATGCGCCATTCAACTATCAGCCCCAAAAATCTTTAAGTCAGCTTAAAATTGGCTACCTGAAAGAGGCTTTCGAGGACGATTACCCCGGCAAGCGCACCGACAGCCTAACGCTGCTAAAGCTCCGCGAAATGGGGGCCAGCCTTGAGGCGGTACAGCTGCCTTCCGACCTGCCCCTGAGTGGTCTTTCCACCATCTTGTCGGCAGAGGCTGCCGCTGCTTTCGATGAGCTTACGCTAAGTAAAACAGACACCCTCCTGGTGCGCCAGGTAAAAAATGCCTGGCCAAATGTTTTCCGGGCAGCACGTTTTATTCCTGCTGTGGAATACATACAGGCCAACCGGGTGCGCCAGCAATTAATTGAAGAAATGCACAAAGTAATGGATGCTTATGATGTGGTGGTGGCGCCTACCTACGGAGGGGCGCAACTGTTTATTACCAACCTTACCGGCCACCCCTCCGTGGTGGTACCAAACGGACTTGGCGAGGACGGTACGCCTGCCAATACCAGCATCAGCTTTATCGGACGCCTGTATGGCGAAGCGCCGTTGCTGACAGCGGCAAAGGCATACCAGGAAGCTACCCGCTGGGACGAAATGCACCCGCCCTTTTTTAATAAATAACAGTGGTAAAAAAACCTGCATCTTATTAATTAAGCTCAAGAAAAATGGTAATAAAAGCAGCAACATAAAATGGAGGGCACTGAAAAAGTCCCTTCACTAAATTTAGGGGTATCTTAGGATTTAAAACGAGCAGAAAACACTGATTTTTCTGCTCGTTTTTTTGTATCTTATATGCACCTTGATAACCAATCCTGATGCTAGCCCAACAACAAAAAATCCAGTTTAGCTCTTTTGCAGGCTTGTATGAGCTAGTGGTTCCAAAAGACAACCTTCTTCGTAGGATCAACGATCTGATTGATTTCAATTTCATCTATGAAGAGCTATTGGGGAAATATTGTCCTAATAACGGACGTACTGCGGAGAGCCCAATCCGCATGTTCAAGTACCTTTTGCTTAAGACGATTTATGCGATATCGGATGTGGATGTAGTAGAAAGGTCCCGTTATGATATGTCCTTCAAGTATTTTTTGGGGATGTGCCCTGAAGAGGAAGTGATTAACCCCAGTTCATTGACTAAGTTCCGTAAGCTGCGTCTGCAAGATACCCATCTGTTGGACCTGCTGATTACCAAAACCGTTTCCATTGCTTTGGTAAAAGGCATTATCCGTTCCAAATCCATCATCGTTGATGCTACCCACTCTCATTCACGTTCCAATCCACATTCCGCTTTAGAAGTTCTTAGGGAGCATTCCAAACATCTGCGCAAGGCGGTCTATGCCATTGATGAGGATATGAGTAAGCGTATGCCGCGCAAGAATGACTCAAATGAGCTGGAAAAAGAACTCATCTACTGCAAGGAACTGGAGAGAATCATAGAGTCGGATGAGGTACTCCAGGAGATTCCTTCTGTGAAGGAGAAGCTAAACCTCTTGAAAGAAACGGTTGAAGATACCCAGGAACACTATACTCTCTCCAAAGATCCGGATGCAAGGACCGGACATAAAGCTGCCGACAGCTCATTCTTTGGGTATAAGACCCACCTGGCCATGAGCGAAGAGCGTATTATTACAGCAGCAGTAGTGACATCGGGTGAAAAGGGGGATGGCCCCGAACTACCAAAGCTCGTGGAGATAAGTCAGGCGAACGGCATTCAGGTAGAGGCTGTCATTGGCGATGCGGCATACTCAGGAAAGGAAAACCTATCGCTGCAGAACAAACAGGGACAGCCAATAAAAGTAGTCTCCAGACTGAACCCTTCGATAACACAAGGCTTTAGAAAGGCTGAAGACAGGTTCGACTATAACAAAGATGCAGATATGTTTGTCTGTCCGGCAGGACATCTGGCTATCCGAAAGGCACGCCAGGGGAAAAAGGAGGTGGGGAAAAACCAGGTCGACACGTATTATTTTGACATTGAAAAATGCAAGCTGTGCCCATTGAAGGAAAACTGTTATAAGCCGGGAGCAAAGACCAAAAGCTATTCAGTATCCATAAAGTCAGGCCTACACCAGGAGCAAATGGAGTTCCAGGAAACAGCATATTACAAAGAAAAGTCAAGGCTCAGGTATATGATTGAGGCAAAGAACAGCGAGTTAAAGAATGTCCATGGCTATGGACGGGCAGTCTCCTATGGTATCCAGAACATGGAAATGCAGGGTGCCCTTGCCATATTCACCGTAAACCTAAAAAGAATACTTACCCTAGGTAAATAAACCAAGGTTCTGTGCGAAAATGACCTTTGTTTACCCCAGTGCTCTACCTACAGCCAGCAAATCTTTGTGTTTAACGTACATTATTGTAGAAAACAATAGCGGCCAGGTAAACCTAATGGTTTACCTGGCCGCTATAAAGGACTTTTTCAGTGCCCTCATAAAATGGTTGGTGTTTTTTTTTGCTAAAGGCCCTGCTAATATGATAAAGCCCGGTGCAACTTAAAGCAAATCTTCGGGATTTGGGGAAGGACATTGGCAGTTTTGTTTGCCTATTTCATTTCCTACCATTGGGAAGAGCAGCAGAAAAAATAATAACAATACCTTTCTTTTTTTATAATTATATTGCTTATTGGAAAAATAAAATAAATAAGTCAATATTTACATTTGTATAATTCTATGGCAAGAAGAAACTCGCTCCTTCATTTATTCCTTTTATTTCTTTTTTATGGCTGTTCAGATGAGGTGATATCACCGGAAACTACTCCGCTTCCAACAGCCGAAGCTCCTAAAAATTTTAGCCTTGCCAAATTTGCAGATACAGTAGTGCGGGAAAACTTGATTGTGAGCTGGAATAATTATGAGGTACTGAAAGAAGAGGATGATGAATATTTGATTTTCAATGCTTCTTTAGCGAAGGAACAGCAATTTATCAATAGCCATTTTGCAACTTAACCTGCCTATAAAATATTAGCAAGAAAGCATCCTAATGGATTAGATAATTTTCACCTGCTCAAAATTCTTCCAATCAAAGAAAGTGAAATTGAAACTTTTTGTTTGAATGATTTGGTAAGCTTTTCCGGCGCTATTTATGAGTATGACCTAATTGGCACTTTGAAAAGCCTGGCATTTTATACCAATGGGAAGCTCATATCTAAATTAGCCGGAAAAGAATTAAATGTACATGCTAAAAAAGTCAATGGCAAGGCACCTGCATGTGGTACCTGGCATTATTACAACGTTCGCAATTATGTAGACTGGTATCACAGAGCTGGTGATAATCCTTATAGATATAACTTTACACAATATGTTGGAACTACTGTGGAGTGGTACTACGTGCAATGTAATGATATGGGAGCTGGTTTTGAAGGTACCATGATGGCACAAAAATACCTTACCCATGGTACTACAAGAGGAAGTGACTATAACACTGCTGATGGTTATTATGAGGAGCAAATAGACAATAGCGCTATTACCGGTACAAAGGCAGGATGTGTGTATGAAAAAATGAAGGATGACAACATTTTAAAAAGATACCTGGAAAAGTTTGACGGAGAATTTCCTACGGCTCATTTGCGTCTTGAACAACGAGATCTTGATGATAATGTCAGAGCAAGAACTTCCCCCCCAGAAAATTATTGGATCACCATCACACTTAATAATGATGGATCAAGCAGTAGTTTCAATAATCGGCCGGTCCTGTCAACTGCTAAAACCATTATTCATGAGGTAATTCATGCAGAAATGTTTAGAAAACTCCTTTCTTTAGCTAATAATAATGGAGCGATTGATGCGAATGATTTGAGAAACAAACTTGCAGCGGGTGACTATCCAGGCATATTTGATTATTATACCCGTTATGGAGTTAATGGCTTTCAACACCCACAAATGGCGACCCACTACAGGGAAACTATTGCAGGAGCCTTAAAAGAATTTGATAACAGCCAGCACTCCTGGCAGTTTTATATGGACCTGGCCTGGGAAGGGCTGGACCATTCCAATGTTCCGGCATGGACTGCACTTAGTTCTGATGAACGAAGCAGGATAAAAAAGGTAATTTCAGACTTTGTTAATTCAGGAAGTAAAACTTGTTCTCAATGAAACTACTACCGCTTCAAATCATTTTAGGGCTCGTGCTTTTATCTTCCAGCTTACATGCACAAAAAGCCCCTACCGCTTACCTGCTTTTCGATACTGCAGATAGCACCCGCTATGTTGAAACTGGAGGTGAAAAAGGAAGAGAAAGAGCCTTTGTAAAGATTCCTCAGAAGGATCAATCAATAGACTTTTATATAAATGGGGAGCTTTTTATGTTTAAGCCAGGGAAGCATTCCATTGATACACTTAGCTCAGTGGAGATAAAAAAAGTGAAAATTTCCACCCTTGATCAGTTACAAAAGATCGTTGAGGAGAAAGGAGCAGAGCTTTACCCTTCCAATGCCTTCCATAAAGTTTATTTGATTGAACCGATAAACAAGAACAAAGCCATCAAATACGAAGTACATTGGCAGTATTATATCGAGTAATTCCTGAGGTAGTAGCTTAACTCAACAAATAAAGAACATTAATGCCAAAACTTTCTGATAAGAACTCCCGGCCACCATTTAAATGGTGGCCGGGAGTTCTATACCTTCTAAAAAGGATTGGTGGCAAACACGGTTACCTCCGGAATAAAGCCACGGTCGTCCATGGCAAGGGTTGATACAATGGTGTGGGCTATTTCTTCGCTCCGTAGCTTGTTTGGCTGTTCTGGCCGCTCCTGGCCGTCGGGCTGGGCAAAAGCAGTGGTTACCTCACTGGGGTTTACCAGAATTACCCGCACATTGTGTGGCCGGAGTTCTGCCTGCCAGCATTCAGTCATTCCGCGCAGGGCGAATTTACTGCTGCAATAAACCGAACCCGTTGCGTAGCCCTTTTTTGCTGCAGTAGAGGCAATATTTACAATGTGCCCCTTATTCTGCTCCTTAAATATGCGGGCTGCATATTTGGCCATCATGGCGGCGCCAAAAACATTTACACGGTAAATATCCTCAAAGTCCTGCACTTCCAGTTCATCGAGGCTTTTCCGCCTGCCAATACCGGCATTATTAATAAGTACATCGAGTCCTCCCAGCTGCTCCTTTGCCTGCCGGAAGGTGTTTTCCACATCCTCTTCCTTTGCCACATCGGCTACTACCGGAATGGCCCCTATTTCTGCTGCTGCTTTTTCGAGGCGCTCCCGGTGCCTGCCCGTAATAAGCACACGGGCTCCTTTTTCGACCAGCATTTTAGCGGTGGCATATCCAATTCCGGAACTCCCGCCGGTAAGAATAATTTTAGCTCCTTTAAATTCCATAGTTTCTACTGTTGTTTATGAATTAATTTTTTTGACTGTTCTGAAAAAAAGGCAGCACCAAACCTACTTAAGAAAAAATGTGGTAAGATCCACCGATTGATTCACCTACCGACAGAAGGCCGGAGTGATAGATATAAGCAAAGCCGGTTACCAAATGTTTCTCTGAACCGGGAAGGGCTATAATGACATTTAAAAAAATATTTTGCCTCAACTAACGTTATAACAATGAAGCTGAAAAATTCACACCGAAAAAAGGGAACAGTTCTCTGTGAATCTATAAGTAGCTGGACAGAATTATTTTGAGCTTAAAAGCCAACCTTGTCATGCTGACGCCAGGAAACGGTCCGCCGCTGCGGCATCTTTCTCTATTAGATGCTCCTTAGGAGCTATTTTATTGGAAAGATCTCTCCTTTCGTCGAGATGACAAAGAAGCAGTTTATTGGTAATTTAATTCTGTCAAACTACTTAGCAAAAAATAAAAAAGAGTATGCGGGTTACGTGATGACCTGCAGCTGTGGTTAAAGTTGGAAATGTGAAAACCCCGCTCCCGGGGTTTTCATTTTTTATCCAGTTTACTGTACAAAGTCAAATAGCAGTGGCCGGCTTAACCTTAGTTGTTTAAAATGCGGAACACAGGGTAACGCCGGTGTGCCTCTTCGTAATGGGGAGAGCGTTCGTAAATATAATTTAGCTGGGCATAGCCATTGCCGGCAAACTCGGCGTCGCTGGCTTTTTTTTGCTCAAACTCTTTTCTTAGTGCTTCGTTTTCTTCTAAAAGTTGTGCTGCTTCCTCTTCAAATACATAAGGACTAAAATGTTCCTTTTGCTGCAAAATGGCATCAAAAAAGTTCCAGGCAAAGTAGCTGTCAGGAGCCTGTGGTTCCAGCGTTTCCACAATATACCTGTTTACCTCCTGGTTTACAGGAACCAGATAGTCTCCTTTTAGGAGACGCACATCTTCATTTCTTTTTTCTGTCTGAACATTGTAATGCAGGTAATGTCCTTCGTAAGGCGCTTTTACCGTTTCAAAATCTTTAATGTAGTAGACTTCTGCCTGCAGGCTGGTATCGGAGCTTAGCTGCTGCATTTGTACTCCATTTAGCTGTAAGCGTTCAATTGCTCTTTTGCCAGCCCTGAGGAATGGCATAATAAGCGGGCGCCTCTACCATCAGGGTGGGATTATACTGGTTCCAGAATTTAATTTCCTTTTCAAAAGGTTTGCTCCGGTCATAAAATAACCTGGGCTGTCCACTTACCTTGCTGGGCTCCATGCGGGCTTCGTATCCTTTAAAATTTAATGTGGATGGCCTGCTTTTGTCAACCTCCCAGTTTAATACAAATTCCTCCCGGCTTTTTTGTTCCCGGGCCTGCTGTTGCCGTACCTCCTGCAGTATTTTTCCGTTGCTGGCAGCTTCTTCCAGTACCGCCGTCAGAAATGCTTTGGTTGCCTCTACCCTTTGCTTATAAGGCTTGAGCATATGCGTTTCGGTAATAAAACCAAAACTGTTGTGCAGCGTAGCAAAGCCGCTGGAGTAGCGCGGAGAATCCATAAACTGCACCATTCCTGAATCGGGTACGGTACCAAAAACATTTACATAGGGAACCATTGGCCACTGTTTTTCTTCCATTCTCTTATAAAGAGCTGGTTCAAGCTGGTTTTGAAGGTAATTACCCATTGCGCCGCCTAACTTATTATGCTGGGTTGGCAGCAACGTCAGGGTATACTGGTAATCGGCGCCATTACTCACGTGGGTTTCCACATACAGATCAGGGTCAAGGGCATGGAAAATTTCGGTAAAGGAACGGGCATTCTTCGAATCGTTCTTAATAAAATCGCGGTTCAAGTCCAGGTTTTGCGCATTTCCTCTAAAGCCATAAGCTTCCGGCCCATTTTGGTTGGCCCGGCTGTGGCTGTTCCTGTTCAGGGCGCCGCCAATGTTATAGAAAGGAATAATGGCCAAAACCACCTTTTTATATTGCTTCTGCAGTTTCTTATTCTTTACTAGCTCCCGTACAAGCAGCATAGAAGCATCGACACCGTCGGGCTCGCCCGGGTGAATGGCATTGTTTACCAGCACAATGGTTTTATTTCCCTCCCGGAGGGCTTCTAAATCAAATACCTTATCGGGATTATACAGGACCAGGTGCAGGGGATAGCCGCTATCGGTCGAACCCATTTCCAGCATTTTAATGTTGTCATGCGCCTTATCGAAAGACTGCCACCAGTCGATTCCTTCCTGATAAGTAGGTGTCTGGGTGCCACCGCTTTCTCCGAAGCGGGTAGAAAATTGCTGGCTGTAAGCAGCCAGGGCACTCATGCTCAAAAAGCCAGCCAACAAGGCCTTTCGTAGAATACTATGCATATCGGTATATTATTTTATAGTCTGACCTCCTAAAGGTAAGCATTCGCAACAAAAAAGGCTTGCTCTCTTCAGAAACAAGCCTTCTTATCTTTCTTTTAACCTTTTTAAACTTCTTTCCCGGCTCTTCCCACAACTTCTATCGTTATGTTCTGCAAGAGGAGTGTATGTATGAAAGCCTCCTGCCGGGCCGGACTAAAATACATCCGGTCATATTTGTTGTAGTAGATGATAAGCCCTCCAACATCCAGGGCAGGTCTTAGCCCCAATAGCAGGGACTTTCCTGTTTCTATCTTCCTGATTCTATTAAGGTATTTTTTCCTGGAATGGCCCCTGCTGATAATGGAGGTAGCCTGGATGAATGGTATAACAGGTCCTAAACCAAAACCACCCCAGCAAGGCCAGCAAAGGGGCAGAACATCCACAGCCAACCCACCGTTCTTTAGTGATTCCTGCAAAGAAGGTTAAGAGCAAGGGCAATAAGAAGCAAAATGCCCAGGCCAGTGCTTTTACCGGATAAAAACCTACTCTCCAATTAAAAATTATTTGATACTTGCTGCCTGCTCTTTCCGCAGGTATTGAATATGGTTTCTTAATGCCTCCTCCCAGCTGGAGGCCGCGTCCCAATGGGTACCTGCATACACATCGCCGGTGTAAATGTGGCGGATATAAAACTTATATACCGATCGATCGTCGCTTACATCGGCCTGCAATTCAAGCGGAATTTCGTCGTTGGCACCATAATTCAGGAAGCGCCGAATGTTTGCCGGACTGGTATGGAGGTACAGCAATACATACTGGTTCCCTCCTTTCAGACGTAAATCTGTTTCTCCGGTCTCGGGTGCAGTAATATTCCATTCGTAGGGGTAAGCCTGCATAATGCTTTTGAGCGTGGAGAGGCTATCGGCTCCGTTCTCTACAAATATTTCGTAGGCAGGCACGGCCAGCTTATCCAGCTTTAAATCGAGGGCATAGGAGAAAAAGCGCTTGTTCAGGCGGATATCGGTTGTATAGAAAAACTCCGGCCTGTCAATAATCAGGAAGTTTCCCAACTGCAGGCCTGCTTTACTAACATCATTCCGGAGCTTGTTCATAAGCGCCGAAATTTCGTTTCCGCTTTGTTGCCAGGCAGGAGCTCCTGCTTTCAGCAACCCTCCCTCTTCGCCTATAGGTACCACGGTTAGCTGCAGCCTGTCTTCTTTTTGTTCTACCACCACCACATTCCGAATAGCGCGCTGGCGAAAAGCTTCTGCAAAAGCCTGGGTCGCATCGGGGCCTGCATTTACATTCCGCCAGTCGTAGTAGGCGACCGCATCCACACCTAAATCTTTTAAGAAAGGATGCGCTTTATTTGCCAGTATTTTCCATGGCTCCTGCTCGGCATTGGGTGCCGCATGTAAACTACGAACAAGCACGACACTTCTTGTATTCAGGAGGTTTTCGGGTAGCTGCCCGTTCAGCTGGAGCTGTTGCAAATCGAGCTGCTGTGCCTGGGCCAGCAGGCTCAGAAAAAAGAAAGAAAACAGGAAACTTAAGGTTCTTCTCATATTGTACTTAACTCCCTAATGGCCGATTATATTTTACAAAATGAAAGAAAACGGGCTTTTGTTCCTGCCCGTTTTCTTAGGCTGTGTCTGATGAATGGTTTTGAGACTAAAAATAGGGAATTTGCGGTCCGCCGCTGCGGGTCTTGGGCAAAGGTTCTTTTTCGAGACGGTCGGCCGTGCCGCATAGCCTAAGCTACGGTGAGAAAAAGACCTGTAGAACAAGGCCAATAATTCGCATTTTTAAGCCAATGGGTATTCGTCAGACACTGCCTAATTTAATCAGCTGGCAAAAATCTGGGAAGGATCTTTAAAGCTTTTGAATTCCAGGGCATTGCCACTGGGGTCGAGGAAAAACATGGTGGCCTGTTCGCCAACCTCTCCTTTAAAGCGGATGTAAGGCTCAATAATAAAGTTAATTCCCCTGCTTTCCAGCCTCTCAGCTAGCTGATGCCATTGCTCCCACTCCAGAATAGCTCCGAAGTGGCGTACCGGCACGGCATGCCCGTCAACTTCATTTGTTTTGGCATTGGCCAGCTCTTCCGGCTTTACATGGGCACTCAGCTGGTGGCCAAAGAAATTAAAATCTATCCATTTTTCGGTGCTGCGGCCAATAGGGCAGCGCAGTAAATCGCCGTAAAAGCTGCGCGTTTCCTCAATATCTTTTATAGGAAATGCTAAGTGAAAAGGGGTGGTTTGCATAATTTATTATAACTTTTGCTGTAAAATTAAACGGACTACCTTATTTCGCAAATTGACCGTCTGTTATTTTTGATTCTACTAAGTAATTCGACAGAAATAGTATAAACTTAATTTTGATGTGTCATCCTGAGGAACGCGGACGCCGCGCGGAAGGATTTTTCTTCGTTAGAAACATCTGGGAAGCATTATACTTGGAAAGATGCCACCGTTGTCGGCATGACAAACAGTTTAATGTATTTATGTCTAAGCACTTACCTGAGTAAAGCATGACTTTTCAACAACTAAACCAGGAACTTGGTAATATTGATATCTACCTTTTAGATGCCATTCTAAAAGGCCGTTTTAGCCCTGGCATGCGCCTGCTCGATGCCGGCTGTGGCGAAGGCAGAAACCTGCACTGGTTTATAAAAAACAATTTCGATGCCTGGGGCTGCGACAGTAACCCTTCTGCCATTAGGATGCTGCAATATGTAACCCGCAGCCTTAACCCGCAGTTCGATAAAAACCGATTTATTACCACTCCAATAGAAGAATTGCCCTACCCCGATGCCATGTTTGATGGCGTGCTTTGTAGTGCAGTACTTCATTTTGCCGAAAGCGCCGACCACTTTCACAAAATGTTGCAGCAGCTGTTCCGGGTATTGAAGCCGGGAGGCATCCTCTTTATTCGAATGGCCTCCTCCTTTGGGCTGGCGGCAGGAGACCTGAAAAATGCGGGAGAAGGAAAATACCTCCTGCCCGATGGCAGCCTGCGCTTCTTGCTTCACCCGTCTTTACTGAATAAGATGTTGGAAAGCTACCCCTGCCAGTTGCTTGAGCCGGTAAAAAGTGTGCTGGTGCAGGATGTCCGCAGCATGACAACGCTTGTGCTGGAGAAAACAAACAATTCCACTCCCGCTTGATTTAAAAAATAAAAGCTTTTCTATTTATGGCCGAAACTGAAGAAAATACTGAAGAATATATAGAACTCCCTTACGCCGGCTTTTTAAACCGCTTTGTAGCCTTTGTTCTGGACTATTTACTCATTTCTATAACAATGGGGGTGGTACTCACCTTCTTTCTCCCTGCCGAATTTATGGCGCAGGGACCGGAGGCATTTGAATACAACGAGGATTATGTGCGGGACCTTACAGAAGCAGCTGGTCCCTGGCAATATGTGTTTTTTCTGGTTTGGGGTATTTATAATACGCTTATGCACGCCAGTAAATGGCAGGCTACTCTTGGAAAAAGGGCAATGGGAATAATTGTTACCGACTTAGAAGGCGAGCGACTTTCTTTAGGAAAAGCCTTGCTGCGATTTTTGTGGAAACTGCTTTCTACCTTCACCTTATTTATAGGCTACATATTCGCTCTTTTTACCTCCCGCCGCCAGGCGCTGCACGATATGATTGCCGGAAGCATCGTACTTAAATACAGAATGCCATAAAATGTTATCCTATCATACGCTGGTTATATAAAAAATAATTTTGTTGTTTGCATTATTTTCGGAATTAAATAACTTCACGAAAAACCATCACTAAACCCTCTTTTTATGCAAACAACTACTTATGCTCCACCCGCTGCCATGGATACTGCCCGCTATGGGGGCTTTTGGATCCGCTTTGTTGCCATTATAATAGATGGCCTGCTGTTAGGCGTTGCCCAAACGCTGATTATCGCCCCGCTTATGGCCGCATTTGGTTTAGCTGCATCGAACCCGGAAATGATTAATCCGGAAGATGGAATGGCTGCTTTTAGTGCATTAATGGGCGCTATGGGTTTAATTCAGGCAGTAAGCCTGGTAATTGGCTGGCTCTATTTTGCGCTTATGCAATCAAGTAAACACCAGGCCACCCTGGGTAAAATGGCTTTAGGCTTAATGGTAGTTGACAGTGAAGGCAACCGCCTGAGCTTTGGAAGAGCCAGTCTCCGGTATATTGGCAAATTCGTATCGAGCCTTGTTTTAATGATCGGCTATATTATTGCCGCCTTCAATCCGCGGAAACAGGCATTGCACGATATGATTGCCAGTACTTATGTAATTAAAAAATAACTGGCTAATTTCTGTACTAAGTAATAACTTGAAGCCTGGCAATAGTGCCAGGCTTTTATTTTTTATTTGTTATGGAAATAATTTCACTACGCATAGGCGGCGTACCGGAACATTTTAATTTACCCTGGCACCTGGCCCTGGAAGAAAAGAAGTTCGATGCGGCAGGCATTGACCTGCACTGGCAGGATTATGGGGGAGGTACCGGTGCCATGGCCAAAGAGGTGCGTGAAGGCCAGCTCGATATGGCCCTTTTGCTAACCGAAGGAGCCGTAGCCGACATCATTAAAGGCAGCAATTACCGCATTGCCGGCCTGTTTGTTCAGAGCCCTCTTATTTGGGGAATTCATGTAAATCAGGAAGCCCCTTTTCAGCAAACGGCCGAACTTGAAGGTAAAACCTTTGCTATTAGCCGCTATGGCTCCGGCTCGCATTTAATGGCCTTTGTTAACGCCAGGCAGCAGGGCTGGAAGCCGGAAGAATTAAAATTTAGTATTGTGGGCAATTTAGAAGGAGCCCGTGCAGCCCTTGCTAAAGGCGAGGCCGATGCCTTTATGTGGGAAAAGTTTATGACGAAACCGCTGGTCGATCGGGGCGAGTGGCGCAGAGTAGGAGAATGCCCGACCCCCTGGCCCTGTTTTGTGGTAGTAGTAAGCAACGAGGCCCTGCAGACGAAGAAAGACGCTGTACAAAAAGTACTGGCAATTGTACGTAAAAGCTGCCAGGAGCTAAAGAACCATCCGCAGGCAGTGAGTATGGTGGCCGGGCGCTACGAACTTAAGCCGGAAGATGCCGCTACCTGGTTCCGCGATGTACAATGGGCCAGCGATAACCGCGTTGGCACCGCCATGCTTCAAAAGGTAATGGATACACTCCAGCAGTTAGGACTAATCGAGCAAAAACAGGCGCCGGAATCGCTCTGTAATGAACTTTGTGAGCTGGAATAGATTTCATCTGATTGGACTGGGAATTTCTTTCAGCTGGAAACTTTTACTTTTAACCCGTACAGAGTTTCCTGCTTTTCCGGGCCATAGCAGAATTCCGTTATGCTTACAAAGAAGAAACTGCCCTGACTTTATTTTGGGGGCAATTCTTTTTTGGTGAATGCCTTATACCACATTTCCTGAAGGTAATTCAATAGCACAGGATGCTACGCATTGCAGGGACTGTGTAAAAACCAGAAAATTCCCAAAATAGATTTTATAAAAACCGCTTCTATTCATCAGGGACGAAGGAAATATAGTTTTTCCAAATAAAACAAATGCATTCACACACAGCCCGGCAAACGTCGCGCCAGATACCGGTAGCAAAAGTCTGTTAGTAAAGGTAGTTTAATGGTTGAGTATTAGATATACACCAGGCGGGCCTAATTTAATAACACCTTCTGCTCCGGCGAAAGACAATAAAAAGCCTCTGAATTTCTCCAGAGGCTTTTTTTAAACGTTATTGGCAAGTTTTTGATTTTCCGTCATTTCTTCGTTCGATTTTTCTTCTTCGTGCTGGTCCGGGCCATTGCTGAAAAACCGCTTTTGCATCAGGAGAATGATGGCCACTCCGACAAAAATGGCAGAATCGGCAATGTTAAAGACAGGTCTGAAAAAGATGAAATACTGGCCTCCCCACACGGGCATCCAGTCAGGCAGAAAGCCTTCGTAGAGCGGAAAATAAAGCATATCGACTACCTGCCCGTGAAACCAGGGGGTTGGCGCTCCGGGCACTGTGTTCCCAAGCAATACGCCATAAAAGATACTGTCGATTAAGTTGCCGATTGCACCTCCTAAAATTAAAGCCATACACCAGATAAGGCCTTTAGGAACCCTTTTTTGAACCAGTACATATATATAGTACCCAATTCCAATGGTGGCTAGCAGCCTGAAAAGGGTAAGCACCAGTTTTCCCCATTCCCAGTTGAGCTGCATACCAAATGCCATGCCCGGGTTGAGCAAATAGTGCAACCTGAACCATTCTCCTACCACATCTATTTCACCAGATGTTCCCAGTTCCATATTATAATGCACCAGAAACTTCACAGTCTGATCTACTAAAATAACCCCCAGCGTGGCAAGATAATACTTCAGGTATTTCACAATTTCCTATTTAATGATGGGATAAGTTCTGGCAGATTTCCGCTACTGCCACTAGGCTAATACAGCTAATTTTTCTAAACTTAGAATAATCAGAAAATTAACGTTAAAATTACGAGATAAGTGCATATATGCCAAAAGGCTGGGAATTTATTACCAGCAATGTTCTATTTACTTTTATGACTTTGCATTGCATGAAGAAGATACAAATTTTTAACTCTCCCCAAAAAGCAAAAGAAACTGTGCCCCTCAATACACTCAAAAAGCTTCGCACGCAAACCCGTACCTTTTGCCTTGCCCATACCTCCGAAGGCTTTTTTGCTACCAACGACGTTTGCCCTCATATGGGGGCTTCTCTTAGTGAAGGAAGAATCAATTACCTTAATGAGCTTATTTGTCCACTGCACGGCTACCGCTATAAACTTGCAAGCGGACAGGAATGCCAGAACCGAACGGCTGATGTACAGACTTATAAAGTAGAACTAACAGAAGAAGGCTTATTTATTTATTTACCTGACTGAGCAGGTTTCAATAAATTATTTATCTGGTTTTCTGTTATAATAAATGATTCGTATCGTTGGGGTATAGTGGACTGGCTCCGAAGCCGTTGTTTTAAAATTACCCAACTCTTGTTTTAAAAATTTATGTTTTATCCTCTTAAGAAGCTCATTTTTTTTTCCTTGCTTTGCCTCCTCTCCATTTTACCTGTTGTTGTCCGGGCCCAGCAGGAGGTGCCCGATGCACTGCTCTGGAAAGTGAGTGGAAACGGATTAACACAGCCTTCTTACCTCTATGGAACCCTGCATGCCATTTGCTCAGAAGATATGCGCTTTACTGAAGGTATGCTTGTTGCCCTTGATAAAACGGAGCAACTGGCCCTGGAAATAGATGTGACCGATCCGACCTTCAATACTAAAATGCAACAGGCTATGCTGATGCAGGAAAATACCCGCCTTCCTGATTTGCTACCCCCTGCCGATTACGAACTGCTTGCCCAGTATTTTCAGGATAGTCTTTCCATGAATCTTACCGCGTTGGCGCAGCTAAAACCTGTTTTTTTAAGCTCCTTTATCTATAATAAGCTATTGGGCTGCTTTGCCCGTTCGTACGAAACCCAGCTGAGCCAAATGGCCCTGCAACAGGAAATGAATGTAGCCGGCCTTGAAACTATTGAAGAACAGATGAAAGTTTTCGAGCTAATAAGTTATAAGGACCAGGCAGAGATGCTGCTCCAGAGCATTGTGGAATATGATAATTTGCAGGAGGCTTACTGGAATATGGTGGTGAGTTATAAAAACCAGGATTTAAGTAGCCTGTATCAAATTATTAACGAAATGCGAATCGGAATGATGGATTATGAAAAAGTAATACTTACCGATCGGAACCAACGCTGGATTTCCCGTATGGAGCAAATGGCAAAAAGTCAACCTACTTTCTTTGCTGTAGGGGCTGCTCACCTGCCTGGAGACAAAGGTCTTATCACGCTCCTGCGAATTAAAGGCTTTCAGGTAGAACCGGTTATGTATTAATTGCAGCTGGCAGCTCCCGACTGCCTTGGCTAATGCATATAATTAGTTATGGCCGGGAGAGTCGTATTTTAAGATAAAACCGAAGCAATTCCATTGCCGCTACCAATTTCCAGGCTCTAAGGCTCCTTAAGTGCTGCGGGGAAAGTTCTATTGTAAGCGGTTAAATCTTTAAGCAGTTTTGTGCAGAGTTCGGTCTAACCACTTAATCCGGCTACTACGTACTTAAATAGCCCTTGGATTAAAAACCTCCAGACACGCTAAGCTTGTACTTTGATAATTGGGATAAACTTGAGCAGGCTATAAAAAATTTAGCGGATGTTTTAAAAGGCGTTACTATAACTTAGCACGCACCATTTTTATGGTTTTTGGATCATTCGTATCAGTCCAGGCCAGGTAAACATTTCCGTTTCTATAGGCCATCTGGGGAAAGCCACTGCTTCTTCCTCCTTCAAGTGTAGCAACAATTGCATACCCGATGTTCTCGCCATTCTTACCTACCCGCTGTATTTTTAGCTGATTCCCGGCCGCCAACCAGCTTACGAGGGCACTGCTATCGGGCAGCATGGAAACCTCTACCCGGCCCACAGGCCTTTCTTTATCAATTATTACTGGTTCATTCCAGCTCTTCCCTCCATTGGCCGAGCGAATGAGCATTACTTTATTCTGGTCTTCTGCTCCGGTAAACCAAGCCACAGCTACCTCCTGGCCGGCTGCATCAACAGCAGGGCCGTTTACCGGGCATCCTTTTATCTTCCAGCCATCGGCATGTAAAACCTGCGGCTCCGACCATGCTCCCTCCTGGTAGCGAACATAGGCAATATCTCTTATCTCTTCCGCACTTCTGTCGCGGTAAACAGCCAGCATTCCATTGTCAGTAGCTGCAAGAGAGGTTTGGCAACAGTCGCAGGTTCGGTCATCCAGGCTTGTCCGATCAAGGATTTCTCCTTTCTCTGAAAGGCGGGCAAAGCGAAGGGTCATTTCTTCGGCTCCTCCATGGCTGCCGTGGCCTCCCTGAGGAGCTTGGGCATATTTTCTCCCATCGAGCCAGATAAAGCCCAGATCCTGGTTGGGCATGGCAGCCATACTTACGAAACCATGTTCTGTTTGGGTGTTGTCGATATGCGGAACCAGGCTTCTTTCGGACCATTGCCCGCTGGAAGGCTCATAAAACTTGAGGTGAATTTCGTAGGAATATAAGTCGCCGCCCTTTTTTTGAAGATAACTTATAGCTTTTCTTCCGTTTTGATAAGAGGCTAGGTTCGGAAAATCGGCCCAGTTTACAAACCAGTTATCCCCTGCGGCCACCTGCGCCGGCTTTGACCACTGGTCGCCATAGCTGGCTACCTTAAGCAGCGTACTTTCTCCTTCACCATTGGTATACCAACTCATTAGAAGCTCCCCGTCTCCTTCGACCAGGCGCGGGAAAAAACTTCCTGTATCTGATGGTAATTTTACCTCTTCAAATACCGGCTTCCATTGTTCAAGCTCCACTGCTTTTTCCTGCTGCGGACTTCCGCTGCAGGCGGTAAAAAGCCCTAAAAATCCCAGGTATACGGTATATTTTTTCACACTATTTTTATTTTCCACAAATTATCTAAAATGCTCCCTTGCATATTCTACCCAGCCGATTGGGGCATAAAGCCCGATAAAGCCTTTATTTTCAGCTTTTCCCCAAAAAGAATAGGATTATGTTCTTCGGTATTTACTTTCTATTGTCCTACTAAAAACACCGCATTGCTGAACAATAGTTTTCCATTCTGCCAAAATGCCCTGAAGAGCGGGTTATCGGTCATATAAATAATTTCTCCACGCCCTTTTTCTTCCACGCCAAACACCAGGGTTTCAGCAAGGGCTTTTTGTGCTTCGCTTCCTACAAAACCACTTATAAGCGCATTTCGGCTGCGGATGGTTCCTACGTTCCATCCCTCACTCAGGTACTGGTAGGCATCGCTGTCGGTTTTTAGGCTGAAGTAATCATTTTCATATCCAAAGGCAAGCGGGTGGCTGTTATCAAGGCTTACTCTGTAAATACTACCTGGATTATAACTGCTAATAGATTCCCGCTCGCGGTTTTTATATTCTTTCAGCAAGGTTTGTGGCTCCTGATTCTCTGCTTCCTTTTCTGTTTCTTTTGGTTTAACTCCAAAAGAAGACTGGTTACTTACTGCACTTATGGCATTCTGAAGCAGAATTAAACGCCCCCCATTTCTTACCCAGCTGCTTAACTTATTAAGCAAGCTTTCGTCCAGCACATTTCCATAATATCCATTGGGTACAATGAGTACATCATAAACACTCCAGTCGACTCTTTTGGCATAGTCGGTTCCTATTACCGTAAGCGGATAATTTATCTGCTGTTCGAAATAATGCCACACTTCTCCAAAAGCCAGGGAAGATACTCCTTCTCCGGCCAGTGCAGCCACTTTGGGTGGGTCCAGGTAGTGAACACTGCCAGAACCGAAATCTTTGCCTTCTGTTACAAAACCCGTTTCTACTGCCTGTAAAGGTCGCTCCCACTCTTTGGCTGCTTCGCGAACAATCACATCAAATTGCTCGCCTAAGTTTTCATTGCCACGGCGGGTAATTATCAGGGACCCTCTTCCATACTGCCTGTTATTTGTTGTAAAAGGCTCTTCGGCATAACGTACCTTTAGGCCGGCATTTAAAAGGCTGGTTAAAAATTTTACATCTTCCAGGCTGTTCCACTCGAGCAAATAAGCGTATGGCTTTTCGCTTTTTATATCCAGGTTATAAGCCGGCAACTCTTTTAGAGGGCTTGCCGGAATAACCTCTGTAGTGGCATAGGCTTGGAGCCCCAGCATATATGGAACAGACCAGGCAGTAATATCGTAAGTTACAGAATCGCTCAGGGAACTGGAGGGTTCAAAAAGCACCTGCAACAAAACCGCTTTGGGCTGACTGGCTTTTAAAACCAAATCTCCGGGATTGGAGCGGAAGCTGCTGGCGGCCGCCTCCTGATAACTCCAGCCTTTGTAAGTGCTCCTGCGGCTAGCTTCGCCATATTCAATCTGGTGCAAATCGAGCAGGCGGCGCAAGGCCTGTAGCTTATCGGGTTTATTTTCACCTGATATGAGGTAAGTTTGATACTGGCCCGGAGGATTGTTTGATGATTTTTTAAAGAACTGTTCAAAATTTTCTACCACTTTTTCAGCATTCTGCGAGCTTGCTTCTATGGTCGATAAACTGGCGGCATAATGGTGGGCAATCCGGTCAGACAATGTCAGCGTATCCTCTTCGGCCGTACGTACGGCAAGCCCTGCTCGTCCGGATCCCCCCTGCTCATAGGTCATACCAATGGCTCCGTTAAAAGTAGGATAGGTGTCGCCGTAGCTTGGATAAAAAAGATCGAATCGCTCGCGGGTAAAGTAGAGCCAGCCATTTTCATCGAAATATTTTGTGTTGTTCAAACCAATGGTGGTTTGAAACTCCCGCTGCCACGCGGTGATATATTCATGGAAAGGCTCGGCCGCAGGTGCAAAGTAATAAGGCGATTCAACTCCCTGTTCATGGAAATCGGCATGGATGTGGGGCAGCCACTGATTATAAAGAGCCATTCGCTGCTGGGATTCGGCCTGCGTTTGCCAGGCCCAGTCGCGGTTCAGGTCGAAGAGGTAATGATTCGGGCGACCTCCCGGCCAAGGCTCGTTGTGCTCCAGTGCATCCGGATTCGGATTGGGCCTGGTGTTACTAACCTGGTTGTACCAGTTCGCATAGCGGTCGCGCCCATCGGGGTTTACTGTAGGATCTATAATTACCACTGTATTTTTCAACCACTCCTCTGCGCTTTCATTTGCCTCTGCTGCTAAAGTGTGCAGCACTGCCATGGATGCCTCTGTACTTACAGCCTCATTGCCGTGCACATTATAACTTAACCACACTATTACCGGCTCATTGGCGGGTGCGGTCCCTTCTACTATTCCAGCACGTTTCAGGTTATTCCGGCTTATTTCTTCCAGCCGGTTTAAATTTTCTTCGGTGCCAACATAGGCTATCAGCAGGGGCCTTCCTTCGTAGGTTTTGCCATAATCTTCAATCTTCACTTTTGAAGAATTAGCAGCTATATAGCGGAAATAATCCTCTACCCGATTATGATAAGTAAACTTCTCTCCTAAAGCATAACCCAGGAATTCTTCCGGCGTTTGTAAATTTGTATTTTGTGCCCACAATGCCTGCATCCAGAAACTGGCCAGGAGGAAAAGGTATATTTTCTTCATAAAAAATTAATCATTCTTTCTTTAACAGGTAAAATAGTCCAAATGGCTTTTCTTTGCAAACCCTCGCAGGTTCTATTGGTGGCCCATTATATATTTAGCGAATTTTCCTGTACTACTGCTAATCTTCCCCCTGCTCATTTGTTTTGAAAATAAAAAAAGCCATCTCTTGTGGAAGTGGCTTGTAAAACTGAGATTACGGTACTTTGTGAAAGCATCAGTTTTTTTGTTATTTATTTTCCCCACTGTTTTTGAAGCTGCAGGACGTTGATTCTTGTATTTTGTTACCGGCAACCATCTTTTAATTAGCTGGGGTGGAGCCGCAGCCGGCGCTGTTTTTAGTTCGGAATGGGAAGAGGTGAGCCCCGCCGCTATTATCACCATAATGTCAACTGGCTAATTGCGTTAAGTGGGTAAGCCCCACCGGACTACGCGTCCCGGAATACGCGTCCCGGACTGTGCGTCCCGCAATTATCACCATAAGGTCTTTGTAGTCCTGAACGTTCCGCCGCAGCGGTCGTGAGTCATGAATATTTCTAGAACAGACTCTGGTGCATTTCTCACCCTACTTTGCTTCAGGTCATTTACCTGTAGCTTTCATATTTTATTTTACCTGGTCTATTGTCTATTGTCCAATATCTTATGTCCAATAAGGAAGGTCCTGGCTAAAGGCTTTAGGTGTTTATGCATAAAAAAACCCTCACATCCTAAGATGCAAGGGTTTGTAGTAGAATGGCGACGACTTACTCTCCCACCTTTTACGGCAGTACCATCAGCGCTGGCGGGCTTAACTTCTCTGTTCGGAATGGGAAGAGGTGAGCCCCGCCGCTATTATCACCATAATTTCTTTGGCTAATTACGTTTGTGAGGTTAGCCCCACCGGACTACGCGTCCCGGACTTCGACGCATCCCGCAATTATCACCATCATGTTTTTAGTAGGTTTGAGTAGTGGGTATTGAGTATTGGGTACTTTACCTTTTACTTTATTTCACTTTTCAATCTACTGCGCTTCGGTCATCTACCTAAGCCTGAATATTTTATTTTTAAAGCCTCTGGTCTGTTGTCCAACAGCCATGGTCTTTTATTTAATTACTTAAATAACATAATTGAGATAAGAGTGGAATAGAGAAGAAGATTAATAAGAAGCTTTGCAGCAACAGAAGGAAGTTCTCGGGTAATTAGTACTACTCAGCTATGGTATCTCTACCTTTACACCTGTAGCCTATCAACGTTATCGTCTATAACGACCCTTTAGGGAAGCCTCATCTTGAGGGGAGTTTCGCGCTTAGATGCTTTCAGCGCTTATCTCTTCCAAGCATAGCTACTCGGCGCTGCACCTGGCGGCACAACCGATACACCAGCGGCTTGTCCAATTCGGTCCTCTCGTACTAAAATCAGGTCCTCTCAAGCTTCCTACGCCCACAACAGATAGGGACCGAACTGTCTCACGACGTTCTGAACCCAGCTCGCGTGCCACTTTAATGGGCGAACAGCCCAACCCTTGGGACCTTCTCCAGCCCCAGGATGTGACGAGCCGACATCGAGGTGCCAAACCTCCCCGTCGATGTGAGCTCTTGGGGGAGATCAGCCTGTTATCCCCAGAGTACCTTTTATCCTTTGAGCGATGGCCCTTCCATGCGGAACCACCGGATCACTATATCCGTCTTTCGACCCTGCTCGACTTGTAGGTCTCACAGTCAAGCACCCTTATGCTATTGCGCTCCACGCACGGTTACCAATCGTGCTGAGGGTACCTTTGAAAGCCTCCGTTACTCTTTTGGAGGCGACCACCCCAGTCAAACTACCCACCACACACTGTCCCCCACAAAGGGGTTAGGCATCAGATAACCAAAGGGCCGTATTTCAAGGTTGGCTCCACGATGCCTGGCGACACCGCTTCATAGCCTCCGGCCTATCCTACACATCAGTTACCCAATGTCAATGTGAAGCTATAGTAAAGGTTCATGGGGTCTTTCCGTCCCGTTGCGGGTAAGCGGCATCTTCACCGCTACTACAATTTCACCGAGCTCATGGCCGAGACAGTGCCCAGATCGTTACACCATTCGTGCAGGTCGGAACTTACCCGACAAGGAATTTCGCTACCTTAGGACCGTTATAGTTACGGCCGCCGTTTACTGGGGCTTCAGTTCAATGCTTCGCCTTGCGGCTAACATCCCCCCTTAACCTTCCAGCACCGGGCAGGTGTCAGACCCTATACTTCATCTTTCGATTTCGCAGAGTCATGTGTTTTTGCTAAACAGTCGCCTGGGCCTTTTCACTGCGGCTTCTCCTTTGACGGAGGAAGCGCCCCTTCTCCCGAAGTTACAGGGCCATTTTGCCTAGTTCCTTAGCCATGAATCACTCGAGCACCTTAGGATTCTCACCCCGACTACCTGTGTCGGTTTACGGTACGGGTGCCTGCAAGATAAACGCTTAGAGGGTTTTCTCGGAAGTCTGATTAGCTCCACTATCTCCTTGCCCGAAGGCTTGGAGTACTATCAACTTTCAGCTAAACCCACGGATTTGCCTATGGGTCCAATACCTACGGTCTTTAACGCACTATTCCGTCAGTGCGCGGGAGGGTCACTACTCCGTCGCCCCATCACTTCTTGCAGCCAGTACAGAAATATTAATCTGTTGTCCATCGACTACGCCTTTCGGCTCCGCCTTAGGTCCCGACTAACCCGCAGCTGATTAGCATTGCTGCGGAAACCTTAGTCTTTCGGTGTGCGGGTTTCTCGCCCGCATTATCGTTACTTATGCCTACATTTGCTTTTCTATCCGCTCCACCATGGCTTACGCCACAACTTCTGCGCTGAATAGAATGCTCCCCTACCAGTGAAGCTTAAATCTTCAATCCAAAGCTTCGGTACTACACTTGATGCCCGATTATTATCGATGCCCTGTCGCTCGACCAGTGAGCTGTTACGCACTCTTTAAATGAATGGCTGCTTCCAAGCCAACATCCTGGCTGTCTCTGCAACTGGACCACCTTAGTTCAACTTAGTGTAGATTTTGGGACCTTAGCTGTTGGTCTGGGTTCTTTCCCTCTCGGATAAGGACCTTAGCACCCTTACCCTCACTGCAGGATTAATCTTATCAGCATTCGGAGTTCATCTGGATTTGGTAGGATGTGACTCCCCCTAGTCCAATTGGTAGCTCTACCTCTGTAAGACATCATCCCACGCTGCCCCTAAAGGCATTTCGGGGAGTACGAGCTATTTCCCAGTTTGATTGGCCTTTCACCCCTACCCACAAGTCATCCAAAAACTTTTCAACGTTTACTGGTTCGGTCCTCCAGTTGGTTTTACCCAACCTTCAACCTGCTCATGGGTAGATCACAAGGTTTCGCGTCTACCTCCACTGACTCAGACGCCCTATTCAGACTCGCTTTCGCTCCGGCTACGATTCTTCAGCATCTTAACCTTGCCAGTGAAGAGTAACTCGTAGGCTCATTATGCAAAAGGCACGCCGTCACGGAACAAATCCGCTCCGACCGCTTGTAAGCGTATGGTTTCAGGGTCTATTTCACCCCCCTATTCGGGGTACTTTTCACCTTTCCTTCACAGTACTAGTTCGCTATCGGTCTCTCAGGAGTATTTAGCCTTACCGGATGGTGCCGGCAGATTCAGAGGGGATTTCTCCGGTCCCCCCCTACTCAGGGTACTGCTACTACTTAAAACCTTACCTGTACAGGACTATCACCCTCTACGGCTGTGCTTTCCAACACATTCCAGTTCAATTTTAAGCAGATGTTGCAGCCCTACAACCCCAAGCCCGCCGTAACGGGTTTGGTTTGGGCTTCTGCGCGTTCGCTCGCCACTACTTACGCAATCACTATTGTTTTCTCTTCCTCCACTTACTTAGATGTTTCAGTTCAGTGGGTTTGCCTCCCCGATAAATCGGGGATAACTGCTCTTCAAGTAGCTGGGTTGTCCCATTCGGAAATCTGCGGATTACATCGTATGTGCCAATCCCCGCAGCTTATCGCAGCTTATCACGTCCTTCTTCGCCTCTGAGAGCCAAGGCATCCTCCATACGCCCTTATTTACTTTCTTCTGTTGCTTTACATTTACAACAAGTAAATGAGCTTCTTATTAATGCTCTTGTCTATTTCTACTCTTATTCCAATATGTCAATGAACTCTTCTTTAGTAGTGAGTCATGAGTATTGAGTATTGAGATGGCTCATCCAATAATCGCATCATGCTACTAAGTAGTGATAGGAAAAACCTTACCCTCTATGCTATCTGTTTCTTTGTTTTTCAATCTGAAGCAAACCTTCGTTACTCATTTCCTTTTACTGGTCTTGATTCTTGGTCGGTCGCCGACGCGGTCCTTAATCCTGACTCTTGCTTCCTTGTGGAGAATATCGGAGTCGAACGGGTCGGCCTTCCGGCGATGACCTCTTGAATGCAAATCAAGCTCCTTTCCTCATTCCTGTGGAGAATATCGGAGTCGAACCGATGACCTCTTGAATGCAAATCAAGCGCTCTAGCCAGCTGAGCTAATCCCCCATTTTTCGTAGTGAGCACCGGGTATTGAGTAGTGAGTAAATCTCCTGTCTCAAATCTCCTGTCTCACGTCTTTCCACTGGGAAACTTCCGTTCCTTCTCTTTCCTCGCATTCCCAGCCATTTGTGGGCCTGCGTGGACTCGAACCACGGACCTCTACATTATCAGTGTAGCGCTCTAACCACCTGAGCTACAAGCCCCTGGCACTTTCCTTAGTGTCTGGTGCAGTGTGCCTGGTGCTTGGTCTTTTAACCAACCACTAGCCACTAATCACTAGCCACTAAACTTCAATATTTTTGAATAGATTTTGATGACGACCCCTCTTGAGCCTTTGGGATAAGTAACAGGAACAAGTTACTCCAGAAAGGAGGTGTTCCAGCCGCACCTTCCGGTACGGCTACCTTGTTACGACTTAGCCCCAGTCGCCAGTTTAACCCTAGACAGCGCCTTAACGGCAACCATCTTCAGGTCCTCCCGACTCCCATGGCTTGACGGGCGGTGTGTACAAGGTCCGGGAACGTATTCACCGCGCCGTTGCTGATGCGCGATTACTAGCGATTCCAACTTCATGAAGTCGAGTTGCAGACTTCAATCCGAACTGAGATGCACTTTTTGAGATTGGCTTACTGTCACCAGCTTGCTACCCTCTGTATGCACCATTGTAGCACGTGTGTAGCCCTGGGCGTAAGGGCCATGATGACCTGACGTCATCCCCTCCTTCCTCTCTGCTTGCGCAGGCAGTCTTCTTAGAGTCCCCACCATTATGTGCTGGCAACTAAGAACAGGGGTTGCGCTCGTTGCGGGACTTAACCCAACACCTCACGGCACGAGCTGACGACGGCCATGCAGCACCTTGCACCTTGCCCCGAAGGGAAACTCTGTCTCCAGAGCGGTCAAGGGCATTCTAGCCCAGGTAAGGTTCCTCGCGTATCATCGAATTAAACCACATGCTCCACCGCTTGTGCGGACCCCCGTCAATTCCTTTGAGTTTCACCGTTGCCGGCGTACTCCCCAGGTGGATTACTTAACGCTTTCGCTTGGACGCTGACAGTAATATCGCCAACATCGAGTAATCATCGTTTACGGCATGGACTACCAGGGTATCTAATCCTGTTCGCTCCCCATGCTTTCGTGCCTCAGCGTCAGTAGTAGCTTAGCAAGCTGCCTTCGCTATAGGTGTTCTTTACGATATCTATGCATTTCACCGCTACATCGTAAATTCCGCCTGCCTCAACTACACTCAAGATAACCAGTATCAATGGCGGTTCCACAGTTGAGCTGTGGGCTTTCACCACTGACTTAATTACCCGCCTACGCACCCTTTAAACCCAATAAATCCGGACAACGCTTGCACCCTCCGTATTACCGCGGCTGCTGGCACGGAGTTAGCCGGTGCTTATTCATAGGGTACCGTCAATTGGGGACGCATCCCCTTTTTCTTCCCCTATAAAAGAAGTTTACAACGCAGAACGCCTTCATCCTTCACGCGGCATGGCTGGTTCAGGCTCTCGCCCATTGACCAATATTCCCTACTGCTGCCTCCCGTAGGAGTCTGGCCCGTGTCTCAGTGCCAGTGTGGGGGATCATCCTCTCAGACCCCCTAGCCATCGTCGCCTTGGTAGTCCGTTACACTACCAACTAGCTAATGGCACGCATGCCCATCCTCTACCAATAAATCTTTAATTGCTGCTCCATGCGAAGCTGCAATGCCATGGGATATTAATCCGGGTTTCCCCGGGCTATCCCCCTGTAGAGGGTAAGTTGCATACGCGTTACGCACCCGTCCGCCACTCTAGGTCTCCCGAAGGAAACTTGCCGTTCGACTTGCATGTATTAGGCCTGCCGCTAGCGTTCATCCTGAGCCAGGATCAAACTCTCCATTGTATATAAATCCTGACTTACCTCAAAGTAAGTCTCCATCACTGCTTAAAGCATGATGAAATGTGTCGTTTGTAAGCCTGTCCCTGATTTACTTATCAAAGGCTCTTGACAGAGTTAACTTATTTGACGAATCAAGTAAGTTGCTCCTCAAAAGCGGTCGTCATCTTCATCTATTCAAAGAACTTTTCTGCCTTCCCTGCACCTGGTAGTATCTAGTAACTACGCTGTCGGCACGCTTTCAGCCTTGTGCTAATAAGAAACTTCCTTTCTTTTCTAGCTGCTTTCTCAAGCTTATTCCCATCTCTTTTTTCGAAACCGGATTGCAAAGGTAAGTGATGCTTTTCTTTGCTGCAAGCTTTTTAAACTAATTATTTTCAGCTCTTTTTCCGCTCCTTTTCTTTCTTCATGCCCTACCAGGGTAGGGGCTAATAAAGAAGAAAAGTGCTGCCTGCTTTCCCGTTTCAATATGTCAATGGCTTGTTTTTCCTGTTTCCCTGCAGCCTGTTGCTGTAAGGGAGTGCAAAGGTAGAGAACTTTTTGATTCCTGCAAACTCTTTTGAAGAAAAATTGTTTCTTTTTTCTTCCTTCCTTTTTGCTCCTTTCTCTACTGCCTTTTCAATTTTTTTTTCGTTATAAACAGGCCCCTTCTTTTTCTTTTAAAAGCTTCTGTTGGGGCGCTTTTTATAACAGCAACAGAAACGCTTTTCGTTCCTTTCCTGCTTCTCTTTTCTTATTCTTTTTTGTGGATGTGGAAGAATGATTCTTACTTCTCCATGGGTGGGCGGTTCGCCCAGGTGGGGCCTTAAGGAATGAGGGCGTTGCTTTCGCTTCAGCTCATTCGGTCAGGCGTGGCTTTTTATTAACCGGCCAAAGGTTTGTATTCATTCCTTTGCTCAGCTAATCTTTTTATCTCTTAGTATCTTTGTAGCGGTGCAATGGATATTCTCTGCAGCTGCTTGCCCTCGTTTGGGATTGCAAACATAGAACCCTTGCTGCGATTCTGCAAAAGTTTTTTCCAAAATATTTTATCTCCCCCTATTTACTGCACTATTTCCCGTTAAAACTAAGCTATTCTTCTTTTATACCTAAAGCTTTCGTTTATGCTTTTTAATGCCCCCTCTTGTTTCATACTCCTGTACAAAAAACAATTCTATAAGTTCCTTCTTTCGTTTAACTATTAATCTCTTTCGCCCCGTTGGATTTTTTTTCGGTAGCCGATCCAGCTGAACCATAGCTTTCTCTTTTTTTCTTTTAAGGATGCTTTATAAACCGGATGGTAAAGGGGTACCGGTAAAACTCATTTTTATCGGCTGCCAAAGCTGCTTTTATCATTAGAATGATTTGGATAATGATAATAACTGGTAACAGCACCATTCCTATTATAACTACAAACAGTATGGAAGCTACCAGTGCATATATTGCAATGGATATCTGGAAATTGAGTGCTTCTCTTGCATGTTCTTCCAGTAACTGGGACTGTTCTTTCTTTAGGAGCCAAATTATTAAGGGTCCAAGGATGTTCCCCAGGGGGAAAATAAAACCAACAAATCCGCTGAGGTGTGCCAGCAGAGTCCACTGCTTTAAATTTAATGAGCTTTCCATATCTTTTTTGTAACTAACATAAAGTTGATAATTCAAAGCTACAAGGGAATTTCTATGAATGGTACCCACTATTTTTCCACTTCTTAGAATGCTCCGCAGGTTTAATAAGGTAGAAGTCACGGAATTTTCTCCTTTTTCACTTTTTTTCTTCAGGCTTTCCTTATGCTACAGTTTCATTTTATCCGTTACTTTCTCATACCTGACATTAATTTATTCTAATTTAGTATTTAATCATCATAATTCTGAACTTTAGGAATTCATCTGCTAGGGAATCAGTTGGATAGCCTTAATTCCTGTACATTTGTTAAACAGATTTCCTGTATATTGATTTTCTTTTAGAGTAATTGCTTTAAGTGTTTTTAAAGCAGGTTGGTGATATAGCAATTATTTTGGTACTGTTAATGAGAGTTTTTTTTGCATTAGTAATATATTTTATAGGATGCTTGGGTTTAGCAGGTAATTCTGCTGTGGCCCAGAAGTTATATCCTATGCGAAATTTTGATAAATGGGGATATATCAATGAAAGTGGCCGGTGGATTATTCCGCCTAAATATGAAGTTGCCCTTAATTTTTCTGATGGCCTTGCGCTTGTAAAAGATACTTACAAGGGAGGAGAAGTGTGGGATTTTATTGATGAAAAAGGCCAAAAGGTTATCCAGTCAGAATATTATGGCTATGGTGTTTTTCTAAAAATTTATGACTACCGCATTTCTATTCAGCCAAGCCAGCAGTTTGAAGAAGGACTGGTTGCGGTAGCTGTTGAAATTCTTGATCCGCATTATAAAGGCGCTACGGTTAGTGGTTTTCTTAATAAATCTGGTGAGCTGGAAATTTATGGTTACTATGATAAGGTTTACAATTTTTCTGATGGATATGCCTGTGTGGTAAAAAACGGGAAGTACGGCTTTATTAACCGTGCCGGAGAATGGGTAATTAATCCCAGCTTTGCCATGTGTGGATCTTTCTCCAATGGACTTGCTCCTGCCCTTGATGAAAAAACCAGGAAGTGGGGCTTTATCAATAAAAAAGGAGAATGGGCAGTAAAACCGCAGTATAGTAAGGCAAAAGAATTTTCAGATGGACTGGCTGCTGTTTGGAAAGACTTTAAGTGGGGCTACATTGATGTGTATGGTGAATACAAAATAGAACCACAATACCGTACTGCCGACACCTTTTCGAATGGCTATGCCTATGTTGGAAAAGACAATAACTTCTATTTTATAGATAAACAGGGGAAAAAAGCCTTTTCTGAAGAACTGTACCAAAAAATGTGCTTTACAAAAGCTTTTAGAAATGGTGCTGCCCTCATGGCCATTGCTCCGGAAGATCGGAACTGCTTCAACTTTAAACTTGCTGAAGATGTAATTTTACAGGACAGTAACCTGCTGCTATACCTGAATGCTAATGGAGAAGTTATTTACAAACAGGAAATGGAGGAGTACTATACTATTAACAAGATAAGAAAACCTTAAGCCTCCCCCTTTAATTAGCCGCATTTAGCAGTTCCTGCTTTTAAACTTCACTTTGTTCTCCTTCGCTTGCCAGGCCATCATGAAAAATTTCGTTCAACAGTGCCTGCGCTTTTTCCTTGTCTTCGTCTGCAACAAACACTTCTGCTGCATGGTCGGCGTCTGAAACCATCCAACCTGCTGCCAGGTTTTCCTGCATATGATTTCGGATGAGTGATCCGATGTTATTCCCGGCAAGAAATTCGTGTACCTGATCTGCCTCTACCACTGAGCCTCTGAAAATAGAGAAATTGCCGCGCTCTTTCATATTCGTAATGTTTAAGGTATAAAAATTTTTCCCTAAAGCCATAAACTGCCTGCCAGAGGCTTTAAAAACGGGACCTTTCCTCCCAAAGAGAAAAAGTCTCGTTTCTTAATTGCTATTTCTATAATACGGCGCTTTCTCCCTGGATGCTGGGTTTTGCCGGATATTCTTCTGCATATATTTCCTGTATGAGCGCGGCATATTTCTGATGAATCGCCTTTCGCTTCAATTTTAAAGTTGGCGTTAACTCACCGCTCTCTATGGACCAGGGCTGAAGAAGTAAACGAAACTGCTTTACCTTCTCATATTGAGCAAAACTATTATTGCTCTTTTCCATTTCTCGCCCAAACTTTTCTATTACCTGTGTATTTCGCAGCATACTTGCATTGTTGGAATATTCTATTGCTTTTGCTTTACACCATTCCTTTAAGCTGTCGAAATTCGGAACCACCAGCGCCGCCGGAAAACGCTCGCCCTCCCCTACTACCATTACCTGTTCAATAAGCGTCGATTCTTTTATCTTGTTTTCCAATAGCTGAGGTGCTACATATTTACCACCGGAAGTTTTAAACATTTCCTTTTTGCGGTCGGTAATCCGGAGGAAGCGTCCTTCTACCAATTCGCCTACATCGCCTGTGTGGAACCAACCTTCTTTATCAATTACTTCATCGGTTAATTCGGGCTTGTTGTAATATCCCTGCATTACATTCGGGCCTTTTACCAGTATTTCCCCATCGGATGCTATTTTCACCTGTACCCCGTCGAGCAACTCACCTACTGTTCCTACCCGTACCCGTGCAGGATCCAGCCGGCTAAAGGCAATTCCCGGCGAAGTTTCTGTTAGGCCATATGCTTCGCAAACCGGAATTCCGGCTGCCCAGAATACACGGCCTAAGCGTGGTTGCAGAGCAGCCGCTCCGGAAACGATCATTTTTACGTTTCCTCCCAGGGCCTCTCTCCATTTATTAAAAATTATTTTGTTGGCCAGTTTTAACTGGGTATTATACCACCAATTGTATTTTTTATGAGGTTCATAGGCATTCCCTAATTTGAGTGCCCAAAAGAATAAATTTCTTTTAAGCCCTTTTAACTCCATTCCTTTAGCCACAATTTTATCATATACCTTCTCCAGAAGGCGAGGCACCGTGGTAAACATATCTGGCTGGACCTCTTTTAGGTCCTCTCCAATCGTTTCCATACTTTGTGCATAATATATGGAGCGGCCTTTGTTTATATATGAATAAACTGCGGTGCGTTCAAATATGTGGCAAATGGGTAAAAAGCTCAATACCCTTCCGTTGGTTTCCATTTCAGGAAAAAGATCGGCAACGGCCTGCGCATTACTCATGATATTATGATGGGTAAGCATGACCCCTTTAGGATTTCCTGTAGTGCCAGAGGTATAAATAAGGGTAAGTAAATCGTTTGGCTGTACCTCTTTTTTAAAGCTTTCGAGTTGGTTTATGTCCTCACCTTCCCCGGCCTTTTCCAGCTTTTTCCAATGGTCGGCTCCTTTCACTTCATCGAAGGTATATATTCCCTGTATAGGCAAACCTTCTGTGGCTCCTTTTACTTTTTGCAACAGCTCCTCATCTGAAACAAAAACCATTTTTACACCGGCATCTTCAAATATATAGCGGTAATCGCGCTCTGTTATGGTTGGGTACATCGGCACACTTACCGCTCCTAACTGCTGAATGGCAAAATCAGCAAAATTCCATTCGGGCCTGTTAGGAGATATAATGGCTACTTTATCGCCTCTTTTAATTCCTTCTTTTCGTAAGCCAATGCTCATCCGGTTAACAATATCGACAAATTCCTGGGTACTAAAGCGTTTCCATTCTCCCTGGTATTTATAAGCCAGGGCATCATTTGCCGGAAACTGGGTAAGCTGCTGCGGTAGCAAATCGAAAAGTCTGGTTGGTTTCATGCTAGAAGTGATTTGTGATAGAGGAATTTAATAAAAAACCCTGAATAGTGAAAGAATATTCCGGTAAAATAGTGGAAAGCCTTCTTTATTTTTGTTCAAATACTTTTCTCCCTATTTTCTCAGGTTTGGCAGGCTTAAGCTAAAAATTGAACCTTTGTTCTTCTCGCTCTTTACGCTTATGGTTCCTCCCAGCTTTTGTACAGCATTTCTTACAATGTATAAACCCAGGCCTGTACCGGTAGCCATGGAATGGGCCCGGTAAAACATTTCAAAAATACGCTCCTGCAGTTCGGCCGGAATACCTACGCCATTATCTTCTACCCTCACCTCCAACATATGTGTTCCCAGCTCAGCATATACATCAATCTTTGGTTCTTTGGAATCATCTCTATATTTAGCGGCATTTTCTATCAGGTTTTGCAGGATAGAATGCAGCAGATGCGGATCCGTAAAAAATGTTTGGGATTGTTTAATGTGGGCCCGGAAGTTAATTCTCATCCATTCAGGCATAAACTTCAGCTTATTGCATATTTCATCAAGCATATGGCGCAGGTCGATGGACTCTGCTTTAATGCTGCCCTGTTTCAAACGGGTAATGTCAAGCAATTCGGCCAGGGTATTTTCCAGACCCAGGGCGCTGCGGTTCATTAGTTCCAGGTACTCCTTTGCCTTGGGGTCCTCTACCTCCCGCCCGGCCAGGTGTAACAAACCTCTTATAGAAGCTACAGGTCCTTTCAGGTTGTGCGACGATTTGTACATGAAGGTTTCCAGCTCACGATTGGCCAGCTGTAACTGTTCTTCCGTTCTTAAACGGTCTGTTACATCATAAAACATTAAGAGTAAACAAGGCTCTCCTTCATACTCAAACGGCTCTGCAGAAATGAGTATATTTCTTTCGCGGTCAAAAGCATCCTTCATCAAAACGGGAAATTTATCTACCCGCTCATTATTGCGTATCATGGAAATTATCTCTTCTCTTTCGCCTGGGTTTAACCAGCCGCCGAGACTACCGGAGGTTTTACCCACCAGTTGGCTGCGTTCATAGCCCGACACGATTACAAAGTTTTTATTTACGTCGAGCAAACATCCGTCGCGCATGCGGGAAATAGATGCAGGAATAGGAAAATTATGGAAAGCCCGGTGAAACTTCTGATTGCTTTTCTGAAGTTCCTCCACTGTTTGAGACTGTATGGTTATATCGGTTAATACGCCTATCTGCTCCCGAAGCTTTTTATTTTTATCCGAAAGGCGCACAATAGCGCGCACTGTTTTAATATTCCCTTCTTTGGTTACAATGCGGTATTCGAGCTCATAAGATTGTTTTTCTTTGAGGGCAAGGGTACAATACTCCTTTACCCAATCCCGATCTTCGGGGTGGAGAATGCTTTCCCAAAAACCATTTTGCAGGCATTCTTCCAGCGGAAACCCAAATAACCTCTCTGCTTCGGGGTTTAAGTAGGTGTACTGAAAAGAGTCAAGCGGCGCACGCCAGATGACTACCCCTACTGCTTCTACTATTTGCTGATAGATATTTGCCTCTTCCTGGTTTACCGAAGCCTTTCTTTTATTTCCTGAGGAAACATGTTTATTTTTTGGTGAAGATGCCATTGGCCAAATAAAAATTCCAAAAAATATAAGTAATTAAATTTATATTAATAGTACCAAAAGCCCATTTATTACCTGCCTGAAGCCTGTTAAAGTAGCTTAGTTTAAAATATCGCCCCTCAAAGCACGAAAACGCTTTCTTGCTTCGGCTACATGCAGGCTCCCGGGAAACATACTTAGAAATTCCCGGTAGTATTCCTGGGCTTTGTCTTTATCTTTAAGATACTCTTCATAAATCTTTGCTCTTAAGTAATACGCATCGTCGCCTAAAACATCCTGTTTCCATTTTTGTGTAATTTCCGACAACTTATCCACAGCCTGCTGGTAATTTCCCAACTCAAGATGTACTTTGGCCTGCAGGAAAAGGATTTCGTCGGTAAGGCTATGTCCTTTAAACTGTCCAAGCATTTTTTCTAAGGTCTGCAGTGCTTCTTCTTTTCTATTCTGAAAAAGGAGCAGTTCGGCGTCGGCATACTGCTGCATGGCCAGGTCGGAAGTATCCAGTACGCTGTTATTTTTTATTAGCTGGCTAAGGGCCATGGCATCGTTGGCTATTTCGCGGGTGGTAGCTTCTTTTAACACATCCAGGTGCCCCTGGGCCAGCCCAAATTCTCCCTTATAATAAGAAAGCTTGGCATTTTTTAATTTTGCTTCATAGCCTAGTGGCTCGTCTTTATGCTCTTTTTCTACCTGTGAATACAGGAGGGTTGCTTCCCAGGGTTGGCCCGAAAGCAGGTAAATATCTCCGAGCGCTAATTTGCTTTGTGCCTGCAAAACAGGATTTACCCTGGGCGCCTCTACTATCCGGTTAAGAATGGCTATTGCAGAGTCTTCCTGGTTTAGGTAAAAGGCATGCAATAAGGCTTTGCTGTTAAGGGCTTCCAGGCTTGTACTGTTTAGCCCTATTTCATTTACCAATTGCTGGTAATCGTTTACCAGCTGAATTATTTGCTCCCGTTCAATTGGGTATGTATGCTTAACCAGTTCCTCCCGGGCTTTAATTATATAGCGGCGGGCTATAAAATGAGCATTCCCCTCTTTAAACTCCTTGGCTATATACTCAAAAATTTTAATTGCAGTAGGATAATCTTCATTATCGAGTGCAATAATGCCCAAATCTATCAACTCAGAGCCATCGGTGTTCAGTCTCTTTTGCATGGCGCGGGCCTGGATAAAAGCGCCGTAAAAGTTCTTCTGCTGTACCTGGGCCCAAATGAGTAAATCAGAAAAATTCAGGTTGTCCGGGTTTTGCTGTACCTTTTCCAAAAGTACCATTTCAAAAGCTTCCAGATCTGCTGGTTCCGTAAGGGAATTCTGCAGCATATTTTTCACATAATCGAGCCGCCGCGGATTCAGGTTAATGTAGCGAAAGTATTCTGCTATCATTTCATCCTTTTCGCCTAGTATACGGTACAAATTTGCCAGTTGTAAGGCGTAGCTTCCAGATTCATCATTTTGAAGCTCCCTGGCCTTCTTATAAGTTTCCAGTGCGCGGTCATACATTCTCTTGCCAAAGAAAAGCTGTGCAAGCCGCTGCGTCTTATAGCTGTTCTTTACCGCTTCCTCAATCAATTCTTTATAGAGCGCATTGGCTTTTTTTGTTTCGCCCTGGAGTTCATTTAGCTGCGCCAAATCGATCTGGAAGCTTTCTTTGTTTTCCCGACTTCTGATTTGTCGCTCCAGATATTTCTCGGCTTCTTTATAGGCCTGGGTATTTATTAACAGTTCCAGGTAATTTTGGTGGATAAGTGGAACGTTTTCGTTGTTTTTAGCCAGTTGCTCATACAGCAGCAAGGCTTTTTCCGTTTCGCCCTGTTCATAATACTGGTTTGCCAACTCTACATCATTTTCTTTTTGGGCATAAGCTGTTAATCCCTGAACAAACAAGCATAGCACAAGGAGAAAAATCTTCCTGAATGGTTTTATTTTTTCACTTATACACATTATCCCCACCTCTATCTTTAATATTAGATTTATTTATAAATAAGTTATTATAACTATTAAGGTGTGAATTCGTGGATAAGTTTAAAATTTACCTTCTTCTTAATTGGACTCTGCCTGTAAGAATCTAAAATTCGCTCCTTTTTAAGATTATAAGCTTTTTATTATCAGCTACTTATGTATAGGTACTTAAAGTGGAACATGAATATTTGACGAGTTCTTCCTGTGTGGAAAATTGTGGAAAGCTTCGTGAATTTGGTTGAATAAGTAGCCCACTTTACACACATAACGATCGGGACCGGAAGCTATGTGTATTAGTCATTCTTTTTCCACCACTTATTTCCACACTTTCCACCAGTTATACACATAGGTTATTCACTTATTATAATATCTTTTACTTCCCAGTTTGCCTTAAGAACAGTAGTTCCCTGGCTAAAGAGTACGGGCTCTGGTTCCATTCTTTTACGCACATTTCCCGGGTCCCATTTTCCATTTCCATTTTCATCAATCAGCACCCGAATCTGGTATTCGCCCGGAGGTACAGCCTTAAAGGTAAAATTCTTGCTGTTCTTTAGCTCTTTTACCACTTTAGCCGATTTTGGCTGCAACAGCTGAACAATAAAACTGTCGGCATTGGTGAGAACCTGGCCTTGTATGGTACCAAAGTTTTTTGGATCTGAAAATTTGTATTCCTGGCTTTTGGCCTGTGAAGAATCATTTTCAACACTAATGAAAGCAGCTTTACCTAAGCGGAGGGTAACTCCCTGCGGAGTTGTTGCAGAAGGCTGCGGGGCGGCCGTACTTGTAGTAGCACTATCTGCAGGAGCTGCTGGTAGGATTAGCACCTTTTCGGGCTCCAGCAACTTCTGTATAGTTAACTCATCCCTGCGTTTGTTCCACGTGAAATTACTATTGCTCAATTGTACCTGGTTCAAACTATCGTAGGCAAGGTATAGGCTATCGGTATTTACCTCCTTTACTGGTTTTGTAAAAGTGAGGGTGGCTGAAAAGTTTTCCTGTATAGTGCCTCCCTGTGGTAAGAGAGTATATTTAAATTCAGCCGGAGAGCGTTTGCTTTCCTCGAAGCGAAGATAAAGCGTATCCTGTACCTGCTGATTCACCGAATCGCTTGCAGAAAAATACACGGGAAGGCTATCCTGTAGCTGTAGCGTATTGTATATTCTGACTTTTTTGTTTCCTTCTACAAAATTACTGTACAGGGGCTGATTAATTTCTCTAAGCGGCTCTAGTTGATAGTCATTTAAGGCCTTGTTCAGGTTTATTTCATAATAGAGACCATTTGGCCGGCTACTGTTAATTGTAGGTTTATTTGTGTTTATGCTTAAAATATTTATAATTAATGAATCTATATTTGTTGTTATGGATACCGTATCTTTTAAAAATCCAAATGGCTCGTTTTTAGCCTCTGTCATTAAATTCTTATTCAGATCATTAGTTGCGTAAATAGTATATTTCCCTGCCTTCAGGTTATTAAATTCAAAATATCCCTCTTCATTTGTTTTGGCCAGGTAATAAGGTCTGCTGTTAAAGGTAGTAAGGGTATCGTTGGCTCTATACAAACTTACCAGGGCTTCCTTTACCACCTTATTTGTTAATAACTCTTTTACTTGTCCATTAATGGAAAGCGAATCAAGGTATTCGCCCGTACTAAAAGCCAGTTGTAAATCTTTCGCCGGATTGCCTTCATTCAGGTCGCCAATGCCTTCGCGAAAGTTTAACGTATAGGTTGTATTTTCTTCAAATGCTTCTTCGAATTCCAGTTCAACTGTGTTTTTACTGATTTTCGATTTATACTTCCCTTTAATTGAAGGGGTAATAATTAATTGATTGGTCAAATCTTTTACTTGAACAGCTTCGTCAAATTCCATCCGTACAATACGGTCGTTGTAAAGAACCGAACCTGAGGTAGGATTAATTTTTAGCAATGCAGGAGGAATCGTATCTTTTGGACCTCCTGTTGGAGAGCTTACGTTTGCACAGGAATAAATGCCTATTTGAATACTTGCGAGGAGGAGTAGGAAATAAACCCAAAAGGTTTTTTTGTTCATGCCTATTTACTGATAATATAGATTAAACTTGAGTAATTGTTATCCTTGCGGGCCTTCAGGTTAGACTGCAGTCCTACCCAGCTGGCTTTGGCCATGTTTGTACTGCCACTTTTATATTTTTCGCTGAGCATGCTTACATAATAGGCATCCAGCTTCATTGGGAGTACTGCTTTTATGCGCATTCCAAACTTACTCCACAATTTTTCCATTGTTTGGGTGGTAAAGTGGTAAAGGTGGCGGGGCACATCATAAGCTGCCCACTGTTCTCCATAATATTTGGCATCGTAAGCTTCGCAGTTTGGTACGGCAACTACGAGGGTTCCTTTCGTATGGAGCAGATCCACTATTTGCTGGCAGGTTTTTTCAAGCTCGCCCACATGTTCCAGTACATGCCACATGGTTATAGCCTCAAATTTATTCTCCGGTACTTCCTGCAAACTGGCAAAAACATTTTGTTGTAGCTGAGCTTCGGCCTGCTTTCTGGCTTTATCGTTTACCTCTACTCCGCTAACGGACCAGCCAAGCTGTTTATTATGGCTCAGGAAATCGCCGGTGCCGCAGCCAATGTCAAGTAGCTTGCCTTTTAGGCTCCACTTCCTGAGCAAAGTGCTTTTCTGCTGCATGGTATAAACCCTTGCCAGTTTGTACAGATTATTCAGCAAGTTATTTGCCTTGTTTGTGTGGGAAATATAGTCGTCTGATTCGTAGTACTTATATAATTCCTCTTCGGGTGGGCGTGGATTTGTAAACTTTAAGCCGCAGGTATTACAGGAAACAATGGAGAAAGTTTCTTTGCTTACTGTATAATCGATGCAACGTTTGTACAAATTAAACTGCCCGCTATTACAGAGCGGGCAGTGGTTGAGCTTCATATTCATTTTTTATCTTATCTTCCCAGGTATATCATTACAATAGAGATATCTGCGGGAGAAACTCCGCTGATTCTGCTGGCCTGGCCAATGGTTGCCGGTTTTATCTTGTTCAGCTTTTGCTTTGCCTCGTTGGATAAAGCACTAATTTTAGTATAGTCAAAATCTATTGGAATGCGGTGGTTTTCCAAACCTTCCATTCTCTCTGCCAGCTTTTCTTCTTTTTCGATATAGCTATCGTACTTTATCTGTATTTCGGCCTGTTCGAGTACTTCCTGCGCGTAGCCATTTAAATAAGTAGCTAATTCAGAATCCAGCTGTTTCAGCTCTGGAATACCAATTTGTGGCCGCTTTAACAGTTGAACCACTGCTACTTTTTCACGCAATGTAGCGGTGTTTAGTTCTTCCAGGCCAGTATTGATTTCTGCCGGTTCTACCTTCTTCTGCTTTAAATCATTTAACAGGCGCTTTACATCATTCCGCTTATCAAGCATTTTCTCCAACCGCTCATCGGAAGCTAATCCTATTTTGTGGCCCATTTCAGTAAGCCTTAGGTCGGCATTATCCTGGCGAAGCAAAATTCTAAACTCTGCCCTGGAGGTAAACATGCGGTAGGGTTCTTCAGTACCCTTGTTTATCAGGTCATCAATAAGTACCCCAATATAAGCATCGGAACGTTTGAGCACAAATGCTTCCTGCTCATGCACTTTATTATGCGCATTTATACCTGCAATTAAACCCTGGCAACCTGCTTCTTCATAGCCTGTGGTACCATTTATCTGGCCGGCGAAATAAAGATTTTCTACCTGTTTGGTTTCCAGGCTTAGGTTAAGCTGGGTAGGCGGGAAGAAATCATATTCTATCGCATAGCCGGGACGGAACATTTTTACATCCTCAAAGCCTGCAATCTTACGAATGGCTTTATATTGTACATCTTCCGGCAAAGAAGTAGAAAAGCCATTAACATAAATTTCTACTGTATTCCAGCCTTCCGGTTCCACGAAAATCTGGTGGCGATCGCGTTCTGCAAAGCGATTAATTTTATCTTCGATAGAAGGGCAATAGCGTGGACCCAGGCCTTTAATGCGCCCATTGAACATGGGCGATCGGTCGAACCCTGTTTGCAGGGTTTCATGTACTTCTTTATTTGTGTAGGTAATATAGCAGCTTCGTTGCTTGCTAATGGGCTTATTCGTCAGATAAGAAAAGGAGCCTCCCTCCGGATCTCCCTGCTGTTCCTCCATTTTTGTATAGTCCAGCGAGCGCCCATCTACCCGGGGAGGTGTTCCGGTTTTCATTCTACCGGCTTCAAAACCCAGGCTTACCAGTTGTTCTGTTAATCCTGTAGCTGCTTTCTCTCCTGTTCTACCTCCCCCAAACTGCTTCTCCCCTATGTGGATGATACCATTTAAAAAGGTTCCGTTGGTTAAAACCACCGACCTGGATTTTATTTCCAGGCCCATCCCGGTCTTTACCCCAACTACTCTTCCATCTTTTACCAAAAGTTCACGCACCATTTCCTGCCAAAAATCCACATTGGGTGTTTGCTCCAAGGCCAACCTCCACTCTTCGGCGAACAACATGCGGTCGTTCTGGCTTCTTGGGCTCCACATGGCCGGGCCTTTTGAGCGATTGAGCATGCGGAACTGGATCATGGATTTATCAGAAATGATTCCTGTCATCCCGCCAAGAGCATCTATTTCCCGGACAATCTGGCCTTTAGCCACTCCTCCTATTGCCGGGTTGCACGACATTTGTGCAATGGTATTCATGTTCATGGTTACAAGAAGTACCTTCGAACCCATCATGGCTGCGGCGTGTGCTGCTTCACATCCTGCGTGTCCTGCGCCTACTACTATTACATCGTACTCTGGAAACATACCTGTTTATTTTATGGTGTTCCACGTGGAACACACTACTGAACAAAGAAAAGCTGTTCCACGTGGAACAGCTAAAAGGGTGTTTTTATTAGATACAAAATTAGAAAATTATTGGTTCTCTTCAGAAGGGAAGAATAATAAAGATGTTTCTTCTTCCTGTCGCATTTGCTCAGCTTCTTCTTCGGTTTTGTCGCCATAGCCAATAAGGTGAAGAATTCCGTGGATGATAACCCGCTGCAATTCGTTCTCAAAAGTTTTGCCGAACTGCTGGCTATTATCCCGTACCCGATCAATACTAATGTAAATATCACCTTCGATACAATTTTCCTTTTCAGAATTATCGAAGGTGATTATATCGGTGTAATAATCGTGGTTGAGGTATTCTATATTAACTTCTTTAAGGTATTCGTCGGAGCAGAATATGTAGTTAATTTCAGTAAGTTTAGCACCTTTAGAAAGAATTACTTTTTTTATCCAGTTCCGAATAAGGTTTTTTTGCTTCAGATTAAAAGAAATATCCTCAGTAAAGAAATTTATTTTTGGCATCTTAATTCATATAGAAACAAAGCTCAACAGTTTTTCCCTGGTCCCGGAAGTTTACTTCATCAGCCAGATGCCTCATTAAAAATATTCCTCTACCGCCAGGTTTTTCAATATTTTCAGGCGCAGTTGGGTCGGGTAAGTTGTTGTAGTCGAAACCCGGGCCTTCATCTTCAATTAAAAAAGTAATCTGGCTTTCGTTCAGCGAAAGGGCAAGCTTTACGTTTTTGTTCGGGTCCAGTTTGTTTCCATGCCGAATGGCATTGTTTACAGATTCAGTTACTGCAATCATAATATTTCCGTAAATCCCGTCGTCAAGCTGGTATTCCTCTTTGGCGTTGTCAATAAAGCTTTCTATCATCCGGATGTTATCGAGTAAAGACGGAATCTCAATCTTTATGGTGCTAATCATAGGTGATTTAAAAATTTGGTTATAAACCTAGTCGTTTAAAATAGTTATTAACTTCTTTTTTATAATATGGATTCAGTTTTGGAGGAACTGACTTTAGCAGTTCAATTTCCTTCTCCTTTTGCTTTAAATATTCTTCCAAGGCTTCCGGCATTTTTTTTTCATAATCCTTGGCTGTTTCTCCTTTGCGTTCCTCATCGAGTTCACGTTCCCGCAAGGCGTTTTCGGTTTGTAGCAAACGGGTAAGAATCTGTTGCTGCCTCTCCAATAGTTCGCGGGTGAGGCGTTTATTCACCAGGTCGGTTTCCGTATCTTCCATTTCCTTCTGTAAACCCTCCTGCCCTGGCTTGGCTCCTTTTTCGCCTTTGCCGCCGTACTTTTCTTCCATTTCCTGCAGGGCCTGCCGTATTTGTTCCTGCTCGGCAGCCATGCGGGCTAAATCTTCCGAAAGTTGTCTGCCCGATTTACCACTCTTCTTAAGCTGGTTTATTCGCTCATTTAATTGTTTCTGTAAATCGCTCAGTTTAGGAGAGCCTTCTCCTTTTTTCTTTCCGTCGCCTTTTTGCGGCATGCCCATGGCATCCGCCATTTGCTGTTGCATTTGTTGTAACACATCATCCAGCAGGAGCGCAAGGTTGTTCATGGAAGTCATGGCAAATTGTTGTTTGCCTAAAGCTTCACCCCTCTTGCGTTCCCTTATTGCACTTACGCTTTCATCGAGGTATTTGTTCATATCATTTACCTCGCGGGTAACAAAGGCCTGAATTTGAAATACCCGTTCAGCCAATGAACGCAAACTATCTTCTAATATAACAGCATCATCCTTTAACTTCAATTGTTGCTGTGCAAGATTAACAAATCTAGGGTTACTTTGATTAATTTCCCTGAATTCTTTCATCAAAGCTTCCTGGCTAAAGGAGAGTTGTATAAGGTTATCGGCAATGTCGCGCAAATTATCCAGGTTCTCCTGCATTTGCTGCATTTCCATTCCGCTTTGCATTTGCTGCATCTTCTTAGCCATTTTCTGCATCTGGCCAGCCGCATTTTGCTGCGCCTTTTGGGCCTTCTTATTCTTTCCTTTTTCCAGGGCATCCTGGCTTTCCTGCTGCTCTTTATTCACCCCTTCCTGTTCCTCCTCCATGTTTTCCATTGGGTTCGGATTTTTGAGCTCCTGGTTCTGCTCTTGCAGCTCTTCCACAGATTTTTGAATATCTTCAAACTTCTCTTTTAAGTCCTGCTGCTCCTGCATCAGTTCTTCTTTACTTTCTTCTTTTTCTCCAGTTTGTTCCGAAAGCTCTTCCTGCTCCTTGCTGAGTTCTTCCAGCTCCTGAATGGTTTCATCCAGATTCAGAATCAAACTTCATGCGCTTGAATAATTCAAGCGCCCGCTCCAACTCCTTCTCCAGGTTCTTTTCTTTGTTTCCCAAGTCTTTCAGTACATTCTGGAAGTCTTCAGATTCTTTTTTCTCTTCCAATAGTTTTTGAAGCTCGTCGTACAGCTTTTTAGTTTCTTCGTCGAGTAACTCATCCATTAGCTGTTGCAGCTGCTCCGACTGCTGCTTTATCTTTTCTTTTTGTTTGTCAGAAAAGCGTTCTTTCTGTTCTTTCAGGGCTTCGGTTTGTTCTTTCAGTTCCTGCAGTTGCTTTTCCATTCGCTTGCGCTCTTCAAGAATTTCCTGCAGCGTTTTCTCATCCTGATAGTTTACCCGGTTTTTCCCGCGAAGGCGTTCTTCTGCTTTCTGAATTTTTTGCTCCAATTCCTGTGCCTGCTTAATGCTTTCATTCAACCCTTTTTCTGCCGACTGCTCCGCTTTGTTCACTGCTTCTTTTAAAGCCTTGGTATCGGGTGCCCGCAGGCTATGAATGGTGGTTTGTGCCGATTTAGCTCCGTTTACCCCATCGTTATCCCAAACCTTTACAAAATATTCCAGCTCGTCGCCCTTATTAATTTTAAGGCTGTCGAGTGGCCAGCGTAAATAGTAGTTCTGGTTAAGTTGACTGGCTTCCAGCTTCAGCGGAATACTTTTATAGGATGCTTCTTTAGTGCTGGCTGCGCGCTTTACTTTGTAGTAAAGGTTCAGTCGGCTAAGGCCATAGTCATCAGAAACACTTCCTCCTAAAACAATAAAGTTAAAGAGGGTGGTATCGGCAAAGGGGTTGAGGCTAATGCTTGGGTGCCTGTCTTTAATGACTTCAATCTGGTAGCGGATAGGCTCTTTATTAGTGCTCCATTCGTTAAACAGGCGTAGCTCATAAACCTGGCTCTGGGTAAGTTGCTTTGAGAAGTTAACTATCTCATTATCAGTATTGTAAAGGATTGAATCTTTGTTTGATTCAACAAAGCTGATTCGAATGCTGTCGGTAAACAGGGGCTTAAACTGCCAGTTTACCTCGGTTCCTTCGGGTATTTGGAAGTTGCCTACATTACTTAGGCGCTCATTCTTTTTTTGCAGGTAAGCAGGATAAAATAGTTCTACCTGGAAATTTTGGAGCGCAGGTCTTTCTACCACTTTGAGCCGGTAACGGCCCGATTCAAATCCTGCAGCTTCAAAGTAAATTTCTTTATCTTCCTGCACCTTGGCAAAAGTATAGGTAAACCCGCCCGCCTGCTGCTGCATTTTTATCCGGCGACCATTGAGCCACATGTAGGCCGTTTGAGGCTGTGTACCCCCCTCAAAATCTAAATTAACGGTATAATCTTCGTTTCTGAATGCCTGCAGTTCCTCATTCTGGAGCACGAAACGGAAGGGTGCCTCAGGAGTAAAGTCCTGCTGGTAGCGAACAATTCGGCCTGCGGAATCGGTGAAGAGGCCGGGAAGAAACAAAGCAGCGGCCAGAAACAAAAGCAAGAGGGGGAGAAGGTATTTTAAGTAGCGGGTGTTACTCTGGTAACTAATGGCCGTATCGAAGCGCAGCGGGCCTATTTCGTTTGATTTTTGCTGAATACTGGCCATAAGCAACTGGCCCTGGCTGCTACTGTTATTTTGTAACTGCAGCAGGTTAATGAGTTTATCGCGCACCGCCGGGAAGGAGGAGCCAATTTGCCTGGCGGCTTCCTCATCTGAAAAGGAGCGTTCCAGGGTAAACAATTTCCAGAGGGGCGAGAGAATCCAGCGCCAGAGCACGAGGCTGGCCACAAGAATAAAACCAAAAAACAAACCCGCCCGAACCGCTTTACTGAAGTGCGCAAAGTATTCGGTAAAGGTAACTACCAAAAAAACCGCGAGGATGACTGCCAGCGACCAGATGGCCCCGCGCAGGAGTAGGTTCAGGTAAAACTTCCTTTTATACTTTTGTATATTCCGGAATACAGGATGTGCTGCTTTTTGCATAGTTTGGCTTACTTAACCTATAGGATACGTTTTATAAGTGAAGCAAGTTCCCTACCTAATTGGATTGTAATTTCCTTGCCTGCTGGAAATATACCTTACTAAAATCGCGGTACTGCATCGGATTGTTCGGGAAATTTTTTACGTAAGACTGCAGTAAGCGAAAGCCTTCGTCGTACCACAGTACAATTATGGGTGCATCCTGCATCAGTACTTTCTCCGCCTCAATAAAATAAGTATTTGCCTCTTTTACAGAACGTGCCTGGAGGGCCTGCTCGTATAACTTATTAAACTTAACACTCGAATACCGGGCGATGTTTGGATAGGCCGGCTCTCTTTTATGGGTATCCTGATTTCCGCTGTAAAATATCCATAAAAAGTTTTCAGGACTAGGAAAATCAGCATACCAGGCAGAGCGCATCATATCAAAACGACCCTGGAAAGCATTCTCCAGTAGCTGGGCAAACGGGTAGGTGGTAATTTCCACATCGATGTTGAGGTGGTCGCTTAGCTGCTTCTGTATTTCTACGGCTACATTGGTGTTTCGGTCGCCCTCGGCATTGAGCATAAATTCTACCTTCGGAAAGCCCTTGCCATTCGGATAGCCGGCTTTGGAAAGGTAATAGCGGGCAGAGTCGACATTAAGCCGGTAACCGGGTATTTCAGAAATATTGTAATCGGTAAAAACAGGGGGCGTAATGCCATGATGGCCGGGGGCAAAACCTTCGTTATTCAGTACAAAGGTTAAAATTTTGTCACGGTCAATGGCAAAGCTAATGGCCTTTCGTAAGTCGGGGTTGCTGAATAGCTGGCGGTTGGCGGTATTGAAGGTAAGAAACTGGGTAACCATTTCGGGCTCCCGCTGCAGTTCAAACTGGTTAAACTCCCCGCTGCCATTTATATTATCCTCCAGAATTTCCAGGATATGTTCTGTAGGGAGCCGGTAGATCATATCCAGATTCCCCTTTTTAAATTCATAAAGCTCGGCTTTTTTACTGCTGATAAACTGGACATTTACCGCTTCCAGGAAAGGCAATTCATTGCCATGGTGGTCTTTGGCCCAGTAATTGGGGTTTCGGGGCAATACAATGGAAATATTCTCTTCTACACTACCCATTTTAAAAGCGCCGGTACCAATGGCTTTAATCCGCATTTCGGCACCATATTCAGCCACTGCTTCGGGTGGATAAATAAAGGCCGCCGGTCGGGCCAGGTTAACCAGGAAAACAGCATTGGGGCGGGTAAGGCTAAGCCGGAGGGTGCGTGGGTCAAGCACTTCTATGCCTTCCACATCGAAGTTGGGTTGCTTTCCTCCTGCACTGGCACGGTAATAGGCATCGGCTCCTTTAAGGAGGCCCGAAAAGATAGAAAAGTTCTGGTTTAAAGCCGACTGGGTACAAAGCTGGGTAAAGCAATAGGCTACATCCTGGGCGGTGAGCAAACGTCCTTTGCCTCCTTTAAAGATAGGGTCGTCGTGGAAATACACGCTATCCTGCAGTTTTATAGTATACACTGTACGCGTGGAGTCAAGCGTATAGCTTTCGGCCAGGCTGTTTTCGAGGGTAAGGTCTAAATCGTTAAACTTAAACAGCCCTTCATACACCTGTGCGGCTACCCGGTAAGAATAGACATCGGTAATGCTTGGCGGGAAAAGGTTTTTAATATATTCCGACTCATTTACCCGAAAAACACCGCCATAATACCGTCCTCCGGCACCTTCTCTTACCGAGGCATTTAAACTTTCCTGCTGTGCTTCCTGCGAACTGCTACAGCCTGCCACCAGTAAGGAAAGCGCTGTTACACACAGGTATAAAGATTTCTTCATGTTTTTCTGGATAGGAAAATCAAAATATACTAAAAACAAAATTTAAAGCCGTATGCCTGTATGGAAAATGAAGGTTTAATCCATTTCCACTAAAACCGGGCAGTGGTCGGAATGAACCACATCGGGTAAAATGGCGGCATGTTTAAGCCGGCTTTTTAGGGGTTCGCTTGCCAGGTGATAGTCTATTCGCCAGCCTTTATTGTTTTTTCGGGCACCTGCCCGGTAGCTCCACCAGCTATAATGGTGTGGATCTTCATTAAACAGCCGGAAGGAATCAATAAAGCCTGAAGAAACAAACTGGCTGAACCATTCCCTTTCTTCAGGTAAAAAGCCGGAGGAATCTTTATTCCGAACCGGGTCATGAATGTCTATGGGTTGGTGGCAGATATTATAGTCGCCACTAATAATCAGGTTTGGAACTTGCTTGCGGAGCTCCTGGATATATTCCTGGAAATCCTGGAGCCACTGCATCTTAAAGTCCTGTCGCAGGTCGCCGCTGGAGCCGGAGGGCATGTATACGCTCATTACCGAGAAACTATCATAATCGGCTCTTATAACGCGCCCTTCGTAATCGTAAAGGGGAATGCCGCAGCCAAACTGCACATGTTTAGGCTTGGGTTTGGTAAAAATGGCCACGCCACTATAGCCTTTTTTCTCGGCCGATACCCAATGCAGCTCATAGCCTAATTCCTCAAAAGCCGCTGTTTCTACCTGCTCCGGGCGTGCTTTGGTTTCCTGCAGGCACAGGATATCCGGCTGTTCTTCCTTCATCCAGTCTACCAGTCCTTTTTGCATGGCAGCCCTTATTCCATTTACGTTATAAGAAATAATTTTCATTTAGTTGGTATTACTTTTTTTGGCTAATAAAAATACAGATTTCTTCTCAATAAATATTAATGCTCCAAATATGCAAAATACCGATAAAACAAGGAAAGATTGTACCCCTAAAGACTGAGCGAATGATTGCCAAAATCACTAAAACGGGTAGAAGTACGGAACAGTTAATCCTTTATAAAAAAGGGAACCTCGTAAACCGGTGCCGCTTTTTTAGGTTTTAACAGGAAGCAGCTGTTTAAAATATGACAAGTAAAGCAAATAAGAATTTTGATATTGAAAGTGCGTTAACCAAAATTGAGAAGGCGGTTGAGCCTTACCCAAAGGCAGCTTTATTTGACCTTTACGAAGAGGGCTACACCTCTCTCTTCGAGCAGTTGGTTGCCTGCATTTTATCTATCCGTACGTACGATGAAGTTACTATTCCTGTAGCTGAAAAGCTTTTTTCCCTTGCCCGCAAGCCGGAGGAAATGAAAGCCCTTACCCCCGATGCCATTGCCAATGCGATTACCGGCGCTACCTTTGCGGGGGCTAAAAGCAGGCAGATTCATACCATTGCCACAGAAATTTGCGATAAGTATGGGGGCAGGCTGGAGCCCGATTTCAAGCTGCTTACCGCTTTTAAAGGGGTAGGTCCAAAATGTGCTAATCTTGCCTTAGGCATTGCTGCCGGGCAAGCCCGCATTGGAGTGGATATTCATGTACACCGGGTAAGTAACCGATGGGGATACATCCAAGCCAGCAGCCCGGAGAAAAGTATGCTTGCCCTGGAAGAGCGCCTGCCAAAGAAATACTGGATTGAAATAAATCGATTGCTGGTGCCTTTTGGCAAGCATATTTGTACAGGCCGCCTACCCCATTGTTCTACCTGCCCTGTAGCGGCCATGTGCGAACAGGCAGGGGTTAATCGGCATCGTTAGCTTCGTTTAAATCCAGGCCGAGGTCCCAGTCCATTTCGCGCTGAAAATATTCGAGCACATGCATTTTCAGCAGCTTTTCCTGTTCAAGCAAATCGAAGTGCGGGAGTTTCCTGGTTACCCGCCAGTGAGGCCAGCCCTGTTCATCGAGGCCTTCCAGCTCATAAAAGCCGGAGTAGCTGAGCACCTTACAAATAGCAATGTGCATCAAATCCTGCTTTTGTTCTTTACTAAAGGTACGCCTCCCCTGCCCTAGCTCCTGCACCCCAATGAGGAAAAGCACAGAATTAAGGTCGGCCGGCTTTTTACCAATAGAATCCGCCAGCTGCAGGAGCAGGCGGTTCCACTGGCGTTCCAGTTCAAGGTCTTTTTTAATCATTTTTATTTTCTTCTTCCTGCAAAGCCTCCCAGTATTCCACGGCCCGGCGGAGGTGCGGAATTACAATGGTACCCCCAATTAAGTTGGCAATTGCAAAGATTTCAAACATCTGCTCTGTGGTATACCCTAGCTCGTGGCACTTACCAATGTGGTAACGTACGCAATCGTCGCAACGAAGTACCATAGAACAGGCCAGGCCCACGGCTTCTTTGGTTTTGGTATCGAGGGCACCTTCCGCGTAGGTATTGGTGTCGAGGTTAAATATCCGCTTAATTACTTTATTATCCGCTTCCATAATGCGCTCGTTCATGCGGCTGCGGTAATCATTAAAATCATTTACGATGCTCATAATGTTAAATTTAAGATGCAAATATACGTTATTGCCAATAGCTTGCCAATGCTGTTGAAGCAGGCTGAGGCAAACAAGTAAAACAGCAGGAAACATTTTTTTTGTTCCACGTGAAACTGTACAGGAGGTACCGCTTATGAAAGAGTATTTTGAGGAACTGTTTAATCTTTTTTACCCCCGCCTGTGCCTGTTATGCGAGGGTGCGCTGGTTAAGGAAGAGGAAATGCTGTGTACCCATTGCCAGGCGGCCTTACCCCATACCTACCTGCACGAACAAAGAAGTGAGATTCTTTTTAAGAAGTTGCGATCTTCCCTCCCTGTTCAGCATGTACTGGCTTACCTGCTTTACCAAAAAGCCGGAAGTACCCAAAAGTTACTACAGCTAATTAAATACAAGAATTACCCGGAGCTGGCCTACCTGCTCGGCAGGCATTTTGGGTATCGTTTAAATGCCTCAGGCATGGGGAGCCATTTTGATTGCATTATTCCCGTTCCGCTCCACCGGGCAAAAGAGCGGCAGAGAGGGTACAACCAGAGTGAGCGCTTTGCCGCAGGGCTTGGTGAGGGACTCCAGCTTCCGGTGGAAACGGAGGCAATTGTGCGGGTTAAAGCAAGCACGACCCAAACCCGTAAGAGCCGCTTAGATCGCTGGATAAACGTAGCAAATATATTTACGGTGGCCTGTCCTGAAAAAATAAAGGATAAGCGAATACTTTTGGTTGATGATGTAGTAACTACCGGGGCTACCCTGGAGGCTTGTGCCCAGGTGCTGCTTAAGGCAGGGTGCACCGAATTGAGTATGGGAGCGATTGCTGTGGCATAAAAAAAGCTCCTGAATCATCTTCAGGAGCTTTTTTCTATAAATATGCTTTACTGCTTAGTAGTTGGCACCGGCGCTAATCATGGCGCAACGGAAACCTACAGTAGCCGTAGCCGAATCTTCTTCAAGATAACGGCGGGTACCTGGGGATAACCAGTAAGCTACATCTTTCCATGAACCACCTTTGAATACACGCACACGGTCGCTAACCAGGGAGTTGTAGTTTTCTGTATCGTAGTTCTCCTCCGCATCCTGGTAGTCATTTCTACGTACCGGGTTCAAATCTTCAAAATCCTGGAATGATAGCGGACGGTAAACGTCCTGTACCCATTCGTTCACGTTACCAGCCATATTGTACAAACCAAAGTCGTTTGGCGGATATTCGTAGATATAGGCGGTAATCATTGCACCGTCGTTCAGTTTACCTGCAATACCTGCATAGTCACCACGGCCGCGTTTGAAGTTAGCCAGGAAGTAGCCCATTTGTTTTCCGTACGGGTTACGAAGCGAATGGCCATCCCATGGGTAAAGACGCTTGTGTGTCTGGTTTTCGTCGAGCCACTGGGTACCTATGAGGGCCTGTGCGGCATATTCCCACTCTGCTTCTGTTGGGAGGCGGTAATCAGGAAGTACTACGCCGGTTTCCAGCGGAATACGGCCTCCTGAAGTTTCAGGAATATCTTCAAGACCGTTTTCTTCGGCCAGTTTCTGGTTTACCACTGCTGTACGCCATTTGGTATAGTCATTGGCCTGTACCCAGGTTACTCCTACTACCGGGTGGTAGCGAAAGCCAGGGTAGCGCAGGTAATGCTCTACATAAGGGTCGTTAAATGCCAGCTCACGGGCCCAAACAGTGGTGTCGGGCAGCGCAGATTCGTAAAATTCGCGCGAAGAGTCAAGCTGAACGTAATAAAGGTACTCCAGCCAGTGGATGTTCGCAACTTCTGTTTCATCCATATAAAAAGAAGCAACAGTTACGGTACGCTCCAGGTTGTCGCGGGAATTTAGAATATCTTCTTCATAAGAGCCCAGCGTAGTACGGCCCCCCTGAATAAATACCAGGTTTGGTCCGGCTGGCTGCCCCTGGAAGTCTGTTACCTGAAAGCCTCCGTCTTCATTATACTCAAGGCCGGTGGCGGTACTTGCCAGGCCAGGGTTTACAGCATCTGGTTTGCTGCTACCGCAAGAGGTGAGGATGGCTATGCCGCATAGCACGGACGATAAGCCTTTAAACACGCTCACAAGTTTAGTCATAACACGTAAATTTATTCACACAAAGTTTTAAACACAATAACACCTGTTTGGAGCTAAGCCACTCCGGGCGACTTTATCAACAAATTTGAACTAAATTAGCTGAAAATTAAATTTAATAAAGCCAATTTTGCTTTCTATGTAATATATAATTCTTTTTAGCCAAAATAATTCCCTGGCCAGCAAAAATAAATCTATCACTACCCATTCACTTATTTTTTCTAACGAAGAAAATGTTCTTCTATTTTGCAAGTATAGCAAGCCACTGCTTAATTAATGCACTTATGTAATATTTTGCATTATTCTTGTTGTTCTCCAGTATTTTAACAAACGTTAAACAGGCTGTATTTTATTTTAGGCAGGGAGCATTGCCTGCAAAATTTCTTTTCCCTTTTCAACACTGCTAACATCCTCTACTGTTAGTATCAGGCGCTTTTTATGCTCTTTCATTCGGCATTTGCGTGGGTGCGATTGTACATACTTTAGAATAGCGCCAAAGGTTTCTGACTTAAAATAAGCTTCGTTGTCGGAAGGTACAAAGTAGCCCTTCATATTTTCGTTTTTAAGCAGTAGCTTTTCGAAGCCCAGCTTTTCGGCCAGCCAGCGAAGCCGCACGGTTTCCACCAGGTCTTTTACCGGTTCGGGCTGCGGACCAAAGCGGTCGCGCATACTTTGGATAAACTTTTCCAGTTCAAGCTCATTTTTTAAATTATCGAGCTTAGAGTACAGGCTTAGTCTTTCAGAAATGTTTGCTACATAGGTTTCTGGAATCAGTATTTCAAGATCGGTTTCAATATTACAGTCCTGTACAAGGTTTTTAGTGGTTTCTGCAAGCTCATGTTGAAAAAGTGCTGCAAATTCATGCTCTTTCAGGTCCTGTACGGCTTCGTCGAGTATTTTATGGTACATATCGAAGCCCAGGTCCGAAATAAAGCCGCTTTGCTCTGCTCCCAGCAGGTTTCCTGCGCCGCGAATATCAAGGTCGCGCATGGCCACCTTAAAGCCGTCGCCAAGGTCACTGAATTCTTCCAGCGTGCTGAGGCGTTTACGGGCGTCGGCCGAAAGGGTGGAGGTGGGCGGTGTAAGCAGGTAACAGAAGGCTTTTTTGTTGGAGCGGCCTACCCTACCCCGCATCTGGTGCAAGTCGGAAAGACCGAACATATGCGCCCGGTTAATAATAATGGTGTTGGCATTGGGTATATCGAGGCCCGATTCAATGATGTTAGTCGACACCAGCACATCGAAATCGCCTTCGATAAACTGCACCATTATTTTTTCAAGCTTGCTGCCATCCATTTGCCCGTGTGCCGCTATTACCCGTGCATCGGGTACCAGGCGTAGAATAAGATTGGCAATACTATCGATGTCGGAAATGCGGTTATGAACAAAGAATACCTGTCCTCCCCGGCGCAGCTCATAACTTACGGCATCGCGAATAACGGTTTCATTAAAGCTATGCAACTCGGTAGTTACCGGCTGCCGGTTTGGCGGCGGAGTACCAATTACGCTCAGGTCGCGCGCGCCCATAAGAGAAAAGTGGAGCGTACGGGGTATAGGCGTGGCTGTAAGGGTAAGGGCATCGACATTTACGCGCATTTCCTTAAGCCTTTCCTTTACTTTTACCCCAAACTTCTGCTCTTCGTCAATAACCATAAGGCCCAGGTCTTTAAATTCCACATCTTTATTCACAATGCGGTGGGTGCCAATCAGGATATCCACTTTGCCTTCCTTTAAAGCCTTGAGTGTTTCTTTTATCTGTTTGGTGCTTTTAAAGCGGTTGATGTACTCTACACGAATTGGAAATTCTGAAAGTCGCTCCTCGAAGGTACGGTGGTGTTGCATAGCCAGAATGGTCGTTGGCACCAGTACGGCTACCTGCTTGCCCTCATTTACCGCCTTAAAAGCTGCGCGAATGGCAACTTCGGTTTTACCAAAGCCTACATCGCCACACACCAGCCGGTCCATGGGGTGTGCCTGTTCCATGTCGGCCTTTACATCGGTAGTAGCCGTAGCCTGGTCGGGGGTATCTTCATAAATGAAGGAGCTCTCCAGTTCGGCCTGTAAAAAACCATCGGGGCTATACGCAAAGCCGGGAGCGCCTTTTCGTTTGGCATAAAGTTCAATAAGGTCTTTGGCAATATCTTTTACCTTCTTCTTTACCCGCTTTTTCTTATTTTCCCAGTCCTGGCTACCCAGCTTACTTATCTGGGGCGGTATACCTTCTTTACCACTGTACTTGCTTATTTTGTGCAGGGAGTGGATGCTTACATACACCAGGTCGTCGTCGCGGTAAATAAGGCGCATGGCTTCCTGCTGCTTTCCATTGCTTTCTACAATTTCCAGGCCGGCAAACTTCCCGATGCCGTGGTCGACGTGGGTAACAAAGTCGCCGGGCTGCAGGCTGCGCAGTTCTTTAAGGGTTAAGGCTTTGCTTTTGCTGTATTTGTTTTTACTGCGGTATTTATGAAAGCGGTCGAAGAGCTGGTGGTCGGTATAGCAGACTATTTTCAGGAGCTTATCTACAAAACCCTCGCGCAGCGAAATATTCAGGCCCTGGTATTTCAGGTACGGATCAATCTCCTCGAAAATGGTAGTCAGGCGCTCTATTTGTTTGGCCGATTCGGCGACCAGTAAATTGGTAAAGCCCGCTTCCTGGTTTTCTTCCAGGTTTTTTGTCATCAGCTCAAAGTTCTTGTTAAAGCTGGGCTGTGGCTCCGCTTCCCAGCTCAGGCTGTGGTCGGGCTGCAGGTAAAAGCGGTTTCCGAATTCTACAAGAGAAAACGACTGGAGCCTATTGGCAAAATCCCGTCCGGTTTCGAAAAGTACTTCGGGCTTCATTACTACCTGTGTATCGGCCGACTGTTCCATGAGGCTTTCGAAGCTCTGGCTGGCTTTATCGAAAGATTTGTCGAGCACGTCGATGGCCTGCTGGTAATCTTTAAAAAATATTTTAGTACTCCCGGGTACGAACTCCAGCAGGCTCTGTCGCTCTTCTTTTAGCAGGCGTGTTTGCACATTGGGTATAATACTTATTTGCCCTACCGGGTCGACACTTAGCTGGCTCACCGGATCGAAAGTACGGATGCTCTCAATTTCGTCGCCAAATAATTCGATGCGGTAAGGAAGCTCATTGGCATAGGAGTAAACATCGATAATACCCCCGCGTACCGCAAACTGCCCTGCTTCGTACACAAAATCGCTGCGTTCGAAGTCATAGGTCTGCAGCAGTTCGGCCAGAAATTCGGTATCGACCAGCTCACCTACCTTTGCGCTAAAGGTATTTTCCTGCAGCGAGCGTTTATTTATAACTTTCTCGGTAAGTGCTTCGGGGTAGGTTACAATTAATTCTCCTTTTGTATTTTTCTGGTTCAGGCGGTTAAGAATTTCCGCCCGCATCAGGATACTGGCATTTTCGGTTTCGTCGAACTGGTAAGGCCGTTTAAAAGAAGAAGGAAAAAGCAGCACCTCCTGCCCTGGAACCAGGTTTTGCAAATCGTTTACAAAGTAAGCAGCTTCTTCGCGGTCGTGCATTACAAACAGCATATCTTGCCCATTAATCCGGTGAAGAGAAGCCGCAATTACAGAATCCAGGCTTCCTTTTAAGCCTTTTAGCTGAATACAATTGTGGGCATCGGGCTTCAAATAACCTGCCAGGGTTTTTATAAGGCTGTCTTCAGAATATAAAGTAATAAAGTCTTGTGCTGTCAAAGTGGTACGGAGTTTTTTTTTATGCTCTACGAGATATAATTCCGGAACAGTAAAATTAGTTTAGAAATAGTACCACTACTATAATTAAGTGTTAAAATTTAGCGTTTGCAGCCTTGCGGAGAAATATATAGTCCGGAAAAGATTATTTATGGCTTTACATGCAACAAAAGCATAAAAATTGGAGTAAAAATAAAAGCAGGCAGCAAAAGATTCTATTTGACGGAAGGCTGTTGCAGGCAAACATCATTTGGTACGTATTTTTTCCCCGCACCATTGCCTGCTCAAAAATTGTTAAGCATAAGTTTAAATTTACCTTTACCTCAGGCCGAATGTTTGCTGCATAAAATGTGTTACAACAGAACTTACTTTAATTTTTTGAATCATGCAGCCATCACATAATCGTAAAGTTAGTGAATCGAGCACTTCGACTACTTTTGAAAAAATAGAAAAACTTCATCCGCATAAAATGCTGCTGTTCCTGGCCATGTTTGGCAGCAGCCTTATTTTTGTTTTTATGCTAATTGCTTTTACCACCACTTATGCTGCTCCTGCCGGAGAACTTAGCGGCTTTGTAATGCCCAAGGCTTTTATTTTTAGTACCCTGGTGCTGTTGGTTTCTTCTTATTTTGTGTCGCGCTTTGAACGGGCCTACGAGAATGAGGCGCTTAAAAAGCTTAGTACTCTCATGGGAGTAACCATTCTGCTGGGTTTCGTTTTTACGCTTAGCCAGTATTGGGGCTGGCATCAGCTGGAGCAGTCGGGCTACAGCCTGCAAGGCCTGAGCAGCGGGGCGTACTTATATGTTATTTCTGGTTTGCACATTTTGCACCTGGTTGGAGGCATCTTTTTTATGACGTACCAGTTTATAAAAGTTTCGCGGGTATCGCGCGATCCGGTGCGGAGCCTGATAATGATTACCAACCCTTACCAGAAAACGAAACTGGAAATACTCTCAACCTACTGGCATTTTATGGACCTGCTGTGGGTAGGTATGTTCTTATACTTCCTGTTTATTTTTTAGTAGCAGGCAGGATATAAAAATCTTATAAAATTTGCAGGGCTTTGTTCCTGCTTTTTTTATTTAGCTGGTGCCGGCCGAGAACCTGCTGCTTTATTTATTTTGGATACAGCAAAACAGATTCTCCACAATTAATTACATTTACTGTTATCCAATTTTAGCCGAAAGCAAATTTTATGGAGGTACAGGCATCTTATTATTTTATTAACAACCAGATTTTACCTGCCACAGAGGCAGCGATTTTGCTCAGCGATCTGGGCCTTTTTCGTGGCTATAGCATATTCGATTATTTTCGTACCCATCATGGGGAGCCTTTTTTCATGAAGGCTTACCTGCAGCGATTTCGCAGGTCGGCAGAGCAGTTGCATTTAGCAGTTCCGCTCGAGGAGGAAGCGCTCGGGGAGATAATTATGGACCTTATACGCCTGAACGGCTTTCAGGAAAGTGGTATACGGCTCCTGCTAAGCGGAGGCTATTCAGAGAATATGTTTAGTCCTTCCACACCCAACCTGCTAATCCGGATAGAACAATCTGTGCTGCCCCAGGAAAGCTTGTATACAAAGGGCATAAAATTGCTCAGCACCGCCTACCTGCGCGACCTCCCTACCGTTAAAACAACCAATTACCTCAATGCCATTCGCCTGTGGCCTGAGGTGGAAGCAGCCGGGGCCACGGAGCTTCTTTACCATTGGGAGGGGCACTGGTTAGAAGGCAGCCGAAGCAACTTTTTTGTAGTAGCCAATGGGGTCCTTCTTACCCCGCCCGATTCTGTTGTACTACCAGGCATTACCAGAGGAAAGGTGTTGGCACTTGCCCGGAAAGCAGGTATTCCCGTGCAGGAACAGGCGCTTCCGCTGGCCCTTGTTGCAGAAGCAGAAGAAGCTTTTATTACCGGAACCACAAAGAAGATAATGCCAGTGGTACAAATCGATGAACAAAAAATTAGAAAAGGAAAGCCAGGCCCGCTTACCCTTCGCTTAATGGAGGCCTGGAAAGAGATGGAAGAAAATCAGCTGCAGCAGCAGCTTTCCTGATTTCCAGGTAAGGAACAGCATGCTTCCTTTTGCTTCTCCTTCTCCTTTCTGTAGTTTCTGGAACAGTAAAGTATAATGAGCAAAAGACAAGAGCTTTGGCCAGCGCTTCGGGGAGCGTATTCAAAGCAGGGAAACAGGGAGTTCTCTTCTACATTTATAAATAAACATAAGTAAATTAGCTGAAAAGGCTTTTGCTAATAGTAAGGTATTAAAAGTATTTTTAGGGGATAAAGAGGAACATTTTCCCTCTTGTGCTTCCCCTTTTAAACCAGATAACAAAAATTTTTATTTGATGCAGATTTCACTTGAACAAAAAAACATTTTATTAACAGGCGCTAGTCGCGGAATAGGCCGTGCTGCAGCAGAGGGTTTGGCTGCCAGTGGCGCCAGGGTAGCGGTGCATTACAACACCAACCAAAAAGAAGCAGAAGAACTGGCGGCCCGAATAGGGAACAACAGCCAGGCTTTTGGTGCTGATTTAGGTACCGGCGAAGGTCCGTTGCAGTTGTGGAATGCTGTGGAAGAAGCATTCGGGCATATTGATGTGTTGATTAATAATGCCGGTGTTGCGGTGAGCAGTCCTGTGGAAATGGAGGATGAAAAGTGGCTGCACGATTGGGGCCATACCATGATGGTGAACCTGAATGCCACCGCCATGCTCTGTAAAAAAGCAGTAACTCATTTCCGGAGCCGCGGGAGTAAAGGCCGGATTATAAACATAAGCAGTCGGGCCGCTTTTCGTGGCGATACCGCAGAGTACATGGCTTATGCCTCAAGCAAGGGAGGCATAGTGGCTTTAACCCGCAGTATTGCCAGGGGATTTGGTAAGGAAGGCATTGTCGCTTTTAATGTTGCGCCTGGCTTTACCCGTACCGAAATGGCGCAGGATTTTATTGACCAGTATGGAGAAGACTACGCCTTAAATGACATTGCGCTGCCTGAATTAACCGAACCTAAAGATATCGCTCCAACGCTGGTATTCCTTTCCAGTGGCATGGCCGACCATGCTACCGGCTGCACCATCGATATTAATGCGGGCAGTTACGTTCACTAAAAGAGTAATTTCGGCTTATTAGCTTTTTCAAGAGTGTATGCAAAGAACTCCCGGACCTATTTATTTTGAAAAGCAGCGTTACAACCTGCGGTGGCTTTGGCTTATCTATCTATTTTTGGGCCTGCCACTGCTTTTTGTGGTTCTTTACAGCTCCTGGTCGCAGCTTCAGGAAAGAGCGGTTAACCCCGAGTGGCCGGCATCAGGTAAAGTGCTCCTGCTGTTAAATGGCCTTTCTTTGTTTATTTTGCTTTCTGTTCCTGTTTTAATCAACTCTATGATCCTTAGAGTTTGGGTATTTTCAGAGGAGATAAAAATAAAATATGGCCCCTGGTACAGGCAAAAAATAAATTTAAACCAGGTACGGGAGATTAAACGAACCGAATTTGATCCGGTAGAAATTTTTGGTTCTCACGACGGCTACAGAACTACGAGGGCTATAAAGAAACTGGGCGTTTTTAGTGTACGGGGGCGGCAGGCCGTTCAGCTACGCCTGCAAAATGGAATGGAAGTGCTTATTGGCTCTCAAAAGCCGGAAATACTGCTAGAGGTACTAAGCAGGCAAATTAGTAAAGAGAAGGCAGCGTATAATAATTAAAGGAGCTACTAAGCAGTAAGCGTAGTTTTAGAGGGAATTAACCACTGCCTTCCGCGATAAGCGAATGCTCCAGATTCCGCGCAAATCTCCGAGCGCATAGCCTCGGGCGCTGTCGTTGGGGTAAAGGCTATCGATAAGCTGAAGCGTTTCGTCTGCTATTTCTTTGCCGGCGGTGCCATGGCAGTTCAGGCAAAGCGGGCTGCCAATGCTTATAGGTTTAGAATAAAGTAAATATTCCTGGCCCTGGCGTTGTACATTTTCTTCGAGGGGGAGCTTATTTTCCTGGTTGTAGTGGTATGCTTCCAGAAGTTGTTTTTCCAGCTCGTCAGGGACATTTTCAGGGTTTCGCAGCTTTAAGCTGCTGCGCCTGATAGTGGCATGGTATGCTTTTGAAAGAGAATCTGCCAAAGGAAGGGTCTCTATATGGCAATACTCCATGGCAGCGGCTATTCCTTCTTCTTGTATTACCTCTTTAAGCTTTTTAAGCAGGCTGACTTGTGCTGCTTCGGCAATAAGATTTCCCTGCCGAAACGCTTCTGCGGTAATCTGGGCTTCGCTGAGTTTTTTAGGCTCCCGGTTCTGCATTTCTTCCATAAGAGCCTCCCGGTTAACAGACCGCTGGCTGCCCGAATCACAGGCAGCCAGCAGGTGTATGGTAAGTATAATCCAGAAAAAGCCGGATAATTGTTTCATTATTTTTGAAGTACCTCCGAAATATTGGCTGCAAATATTAAATATTTAACGCTGCCATCAAAAGGATCGTGTAAACTTCCTGCAGAAACCTGAGCGGTTATATTTCCCCCACTTTTGGGCTTAAGCTGGAGTACTCCACCCCAGGTGCTGCCACTTTCTATGGCTGCTTTCGCCTCATTAAATTTTTCCTGCGAAGCAATTAAACTGGTAAAGGCTAAATTCCTGAGTTCACTTCCGGAGTAACCCAATACTCTAGAGGTCATTTCATTTACCCTGTTAACAGCAAACTTACTGTTAAGCTCGAGCATCATGTTGGTCGAATCTATAATGGTTTCTTTTACGCGGGTATCCTGCTGGGTACGCTGCATTTCTTCCTGTGTAGCCTGCAGCTCTTCCATGTTCTGGCGCATTTCCTCTTCCTGCGCACGCATTTGCTCGGTAAGTTGCTGCGACTCTTCCAGCAGCTTTTGGGTGCGCTCGTTAATTTTTACAGAAGAAAGTGTAGAGGCAATGCTTTCGGCAAGCTTTTCAACAAACTCTACTTCGTAATCGGCAAAAACGTTAAAAGAGGCAATTTCAATTAAGCCATAAACCTCATCGTTTACTTTCAGCGGCACAATCATAATGCTGCTCGGGTTGGCCTCGCCTAAACCCGAGGTTATCGTTATATAGTCGTGCGGAATGTCGGTCAGGTAAATAGTGTCCTGCTCCAACCATGCTTGCCCGGTAAGGCCGTCGCCAGGGTACACCTTCTGCTCTACATATTTCTTTTTATCCCATGCATAGCAGGCCGCCATTTCCAGGAACTTATCATTTTCATCCTCATCGTTTACAATGTAAAGGCCACCCTGGTTTGCTTTAACATATTTTACCAGGTTCGAAATAATAATATCGCTGAAGGTATTAATGTTGTCGTTATTTTTGCGAAGAATATCGCCAAATTTAGCCAGGCCTTCAGTAGCCCAGTTGCGGCGCTTATCCTGTTCGGCTACCCGCTGCAGGTTATTCCGCATTTCAAGAAGTGAATTACCAAGTACATCTTCTTCGCTAAGTGGCTGATAGTCTGCTCCATAGTTTCCTTTACCAATATTTTCGGCAAATGAGGAGGTGGAACGAAGACCGCTCACCAGCTTTTCTACCGCTTCGGCCATTTCACCAATTTCATCGCGGCTGAATTTTAAGCTCTTTTCTTCCGGCAAAATACCCAGGCCAAGCTTCTGCACCACTTCTTTAATAACAGCAATGGGGCGGGTAATGGAGCGCGTAATAAAGAAGGCAACTACTATTCCAATAACAATTACGGCAATACCTAAAATAATAGTAAAGAGGCTTAGCTGCCCAAAAGCTTCAATCTGCGAAATATCTGCTTCATTTTTTTCTTCCACCTTTTTGTCGGCAAGCGTTTCCAGTCGACCTTCCACGGCATCGAGCTGCGGAAGAATTAAGCTGGAAAGATTGTCTTCTGCCAGAAACTTAACCATGGAGTCTTCATAGTCTTCGAAGGTGGTAAGGTTATTCATAATCTCCTCCTTCTGGGTTTTAAGCGCAAAGTCGAAGCTGGTAAGTATGGAGTCGAGCTCACTTACCTGCTTTTCATTTTCCCATTTAGCCGATAGACCTTCCAGCTTGGTGCGCAGCGCCGGGTATTCGTAGCGGTGCAGCGAGTCGAGCTTTGCCTGGTCGGCGGTATTGCCAAACATATACACCCAGTTGGTTACCAGCATCTTGGAGCGGGTTACCATGTGGCGGAATTCGTTCAGCGCATTTACAGAAGGATCAATTACCTCCCTGTTCTGACGGATAGTCTGATCACTGTTATCAATTGTAATAATGCTGTAAGCAGCGTTGGCAGCGAAAATTGTAATCAGGATTGAAAACCCAAGCAACATTTTATTGCCAATGGTAAAACTCCTTTTCTTCATGTCTTTTGGGAACTAGTTTGTTCTATTTTAGTAAGTTTTCTTTTTACAGAAATTAATAATAAGGATAATGCCTATTAAATCAAAAAGGCAGACCCTTGTCTGTCATGTAAGGAATGCCGGTTTTTAACTACCTTTAATCCTGTTTTATGAGCGATCTGCCTGAATATAAGGTGCTTCTTTATATTTCGGTATATACCTTATGGGCAAACTTTGTTAGTTCGCCCGAAACCTTGAGGTTGTGCATATCGGCCGATGCCTGGTTTAATTCGAAATTCCAGCGGCCGTTGTTTACCACGAAGTTAACATCGCTGCCCAGCTTCCCTAAACCTGCTTTTTCGCTAATAATGAGGGTGGGCACGCTGGCCAACTTCTGTCGTAAGAAGTTCAGTTCGTTGCTGCTGGATTCCGGCAGAAAGAGCATGTGGCAGTTCGAAATTTCCTTTGAGCTGCTAAAGGTTTTAACCACGATAGGTTTTCCGTTTACGGTTTTGCTCTCGGCCATCCTCTCCAGGTGTTCTGTAATGCCGGAATTACCAAGTACACCAATTACAAACTCATTTTCGATGGCGGCTTCGGGCCATTTTATGTACTTCGTGAAGTTATACATAAATACCGTATGATATTTATAATCTACCTGCTGGGCTTTTGCTGTACCTGTACCTGCGAATAAGAGTGCTGCTATTAAAATAATAAATGGGTACTTCTTTCTCATATAGCTTTTTATGTTCCTTCTTCTTAAAGTAAGAATGCATTTACAAACTTAGGCGGAGGAAATCTCAATTCATATCGCATATTGGCCATTATCTTAAATAAGTAATATATTTCCAGACTTGGTAATTTTGTAAGCAAGCTCCCTCTCTAATTTTAACAAAAAAAGGGCCTGTATGAAACAGCCTTTAACCGGATGTGTTTAGCAGGTAGAGACAGATTAATAGGAGGAGTTCCCCTGCTCTAAAAGGATTAAAGGGCACTTGGTTTGTACGATAGAAATAATATGATAGAGAACACCTACTTAAGCCAGGCTTTTATTAGTTTTGTGCTGAAAATACCGATGGCATGAGAGATAAATTAGATGCAATACAACACCGCTTTGAAGAAGTTGCCCAGCTGATTGTACAGCCTGAGGCCATGGCTGATATGCAGCAATATTCGAAGTTAAGCAAGGAATATAAAGACCTTGATAAAATTGTAAAAAAGTACGAGGAGTATAAACTGATTACCGGCAATATAAAAAATGCCAAACAAATGCTGGCAACGGAAAAAGATCCGGAGTTCCGCGAAATGGCTAAAATGGAGCTGGATGAGCTCTATCCTCAGGAAGAAGCGCTTGAAGAGGAGTTGAAGCAAATGCTTATTCCAAAAGACCCGAATGATTCTAAAAATGCTATTCTGGAAATAAGGGCAGGTGCTGGCGGCGACGAAGCAGCTATTTTTGCCGGCGACCTTTTTCGTATGTACCAGCGCTTTACCGAAAAGCAGGGCTGGAAAATGGAAGTGCTTGACCTTACCGAAGGAACCTCCGGCGGATATAAAGAAATTATTTCTACCCTCAGCGGCCACGATGTATACGGCATGATGAAGTTCGAGTCGGGCGTTCATCGGGTACAGCGGGTGCCTGCTACCGAAACCCAGGGCCGGGTGCACACCTCGGCCGCAACGGTTGCCGTGCTGCCGGAAATGGAAGAGGTAGAGGTAGAATTAAACATGAACGAAATCCGGAAAGATACTTTCTGCTCGAGCGGTCCGGGTGGGCAGTCGGTAAACACCACCTATTCTGCCGTTCGCCTTACCCACCTTCCAACAGGCATGATTGTAAGTTGCCAGGATGAAAAGTCGCAGATAAAGAACTTCGAAAAAGCCCTGAAGGTACTGCGTTCGCGCCTGTACGAAATTGAGCTGCAGCGCCACAACGACGAAGTAGGTGCCCAGCGCCGGTCCATGGTAGGAAGCGGCGACCGCTCCGATAAAATCCGTACCTACAACTACCCACAGGGGCGGGTTACCGACCACCGTATTGGCTACTCGGTACACAACCTGCCAACCGTTATGGATGGAGAAATCGGTGACTTTATAGACCAGCTGCGAATTGCCGAAAATGCTGAAAAGCTAAAAGAAGGTGCTGGTGGAGGCACAGAAAAAGTAAAATAAACGTTCTCAGGAGGTGAAAGAACTGCTGCTTGTACTTGTTGTATTTGCAGGCCTGGGCCTTGCCTGCCAGCCTGAGGAGGAAATACTGGCAAAGGAAGCCGTACGCCTGCAGTTTGAAAAAGACAGTGTGCAGTTCGATACCCTTTTTACTTCAGAAAAAAGCATTACCCGCCGCCTGCGGGTGTACAACCCGGCCAATAAAACTGTAGTGGTAGAAAGCATCTTCCTGGAAGGCGGAAACCAGTCGCCCTATACGCTGTATGTAAACGGAAGGGCGGGCAAAGCTTTTGGAGAGCAAAGCCTTTTGCCGGGCGACAGCCTGCTACTGTTGCTGGAAGCCCGGCTCCCGGTTACTGCCGATATTCGCCCCTACCTGGCCAGCGATGTTCTGGTGGTGGCTAACAAAGGCCTGCGGCAGGAAGTAAGCGTGGTAGGCTGGGGCCAGAATGCCCTCTTCCTGGGCGACTCGGTACTTGCCTGTAATACAGTCTGGAACAGCCCCCTCCCCTATATCATCGAAAAATCTATCCTGGTCGACTCCCTTTGCAGTTTAATGCTGGCCAAAGGAAGCCGCCTGTATTTTAAACCGGGCGCCAGCCTCTATGTAAAAGGGAGCCTTCTGGCGCAGGGCGACAGCCTGGAGCAGGATCGCATTCTGTTCAGGAACCATCGCCGCGATCCGCTGTATGAGAACCAGCCCGGCCAGTGGGGAGGCATAATTTTTTTACCTGGCAGCAAAGGCAATCGCTTAAACTACTGCGACATTCGCAATGCCGAATACGGGGTTTACCTGGGCACGCCCGACGACGATACTGAGCCAGACCTCGAACTCGGAAACTGCCGCATTGAAAATACCCTGCTCGGAGGAATTGTCTGTTACACCTCCGATTTGCTGGCCTATAATACGTTGGTGAATACTTCGGTACAATATACGGTGGCGAACCTGGCGGGAGGAAATTATACTTACGAGCATTGCACTTTTGCTAATTACTTTCCACAACGAGAAGACGTGCCCGTGCTTGTTCTTTCCGATAATGTAATGCTGGAAGGAGACTCCTTATTAAGCGCTGGTTTGTTTGTGGAAATGACAAATTCCATTGTGTGGGGTAACCTCAACAGCTCCGACGAAGTATTAATTGATGAGACCGGAGGGATGCCCGTGGAGCTTATGTTCAGCAACAACCTTTTGCGCTCTACCATCGAAGGTTTTTCAGCAAATGGGAACATCCTGAACAACGACCGCTACTATCCTTCCTTCCGGGCTATTCCGGCTTACAACTACCGGCCCGACTCTCTTTCGCCGGCTATAGATGCAGGAATCCCCTCGGGGCAGGCCTATGATTTATCAGGCAGGTTACGCGACAGTAAACCCGATATCGGCGCCTACGAGTATTTTCCCGAACCAGAAGAGGACGAATAAAGCATGAAAATATTTCAAACTACCCTTCAACTCCCCTCCTATTCAAGAGGCTACCACATTGTTACCGATAAAATTGTAGAAGCCTGCGATTTCCTTCCCCAGCTGGAGGCTGGTTTGTTGCATATTTTTATTCAGCATACTTCTGCCTCCCTCACCATTAATGAAAATGCCGACCCCAGCGTTCGAACCGACTTTAATTCGTATTTCGATAAGCTCGCTCCTGAACGGGAACCTTACTACACACACACCCAGGAGGGGCCGGATGACATGCCGGCACATTTAAAAACTGCGTTGTTAAATACCTCTTTGCAAATACCCGTTACGGGCGGAAGGCTAAACTTAGGAACCTGGCAAGGCGTGTACCTTTGTGAGCATCGCAACCGGGCAGGCCGTCGAACCCTGGTTTTAACGGCTTATGGTCAGTAAATAAAATTTCTCCTGTGTTGCTATTAGCCCGCTAATGGCTTGCCTATCCTGGATTTGTAAAAGATTTGCCTCCTCAAGCTTAAAACAGCCCTTTCCAAAGAAATAATTTTATTGGCCTAAAATTTATACAGGCAATTACCATAGCGCCAGTCTAAATTTATTTTTGCTTTCGACAGCCGGTACTTCATGGGAAGTCCGGGACGCGAATCCAGACCGAGTCCAGACGCTAGTCCGGGACGCGTAATCAGCGTTATTATTTAAAAAAAAGCCGCCGCAATTCCATTAGGGCAGTTGAGCTAAAGTACGGTGCAAACATAGACTTGTAGCCGCAATGGAATTGGTCAGGATATAAATTTTAGGCAGGGGCTTAAAGTTCAATAGGGCTGGTGAATCATAAGGAATATTTTTTTCCATTATTTTAATGTCTTCCCTCAGGTATATTTTGCGTAAAAAATTCATTAGCAATAAGTTAAAAATGTAACAAGCCACCTCAACTTACGTATTTTAAAGAACAAGGCTTATTGGCTCATAGAGGAATTGTGTCATTTTTTACTATTAATGACAATGACAGAGCCTGCTAATTTTTTAACAGAATCAGGTATTTAAGAAGTTTTTGTTTCCTGAATTTTTTAACCAAACCCAATTATAATGGCAGAAATCAAAGTAGAAAGAAAGAACAAAGCACCCATATGGCCCTGGATTATAGGCATTCTGGTATTACTGGCGATTATATGGTTTCTAATCGAAGCCTTTGAAGATGAGGAGCCGGTATATGAGGAAGCAGAAGTAGAAGAGGTTGGCGATGCAAGTTTGCTTAAGCCTTTGAATAATAAAGAAACAATTGTTTTAGATGACTTTTTACAAGCCTAAACTTTTGTTTGAACGGTAATTTTTTAACAGAATTTAATTTTTTAAAGAAGGAGATATTATGAAAGAAGATACAAGAGCTAAAACAACCAGGACAGATCGTACCTATGCGGATGAAAGTATGGACACCCGCTCTCGCGAGAAGAGAAGAACTGATACAGATAACCCGCACCTGTCCCGACTTAAAGATTTGAAAGAGTATAAAGTAGCATCTGACGATCCGGATGTGCGCGGCTGGGAAGTTATTAGTGGCGATAATGAAAAGCTTGGTAAAGTGGACGAATTGATTGTCGACACCAAACGCATGAAGGTGCGCTACCTGGTAGTAGATGTAGTAGACAATTATGCAGCCGATAAAAACGACCACTATATGCTGATTCCTATTGGTGCAGCTCGCTTACATGAAAAAAATAACGATGTAATCGTGAGCGGCATTACAACCGGAAATACCCGTAACTATCCGGTTTACAGAGGCGATTCCATTTCGCGCGACTATGAGCACTCTGTTCGTAGGTTTTACGAAGCAGGCGGTGCTGTACCGGCAGCGTCTGCAACCGAGAGCATTTCAGAAAATGAGACGATTCGTGATGCCCACACCGGCAAAATTTATGAACGCCAGGACCGCGAACCAGCTAACAGAACTACGGTAGATTCCAATAAGCAGAACCGTGTAGATGTGGTAACAGGCACTTCGGGCAATGCAGCTCGAAATGAAACCACCGGCCATAGTGGAACAGGCGATATGAGCGACCTGCCACAGGAAGACCGCATGAAAGACCGGGACAAAATGAGTTCTAACACCATGCGTGGCGACCGTGCAGCCACCGACCGTCGGCCCGACAGTAATACGACTTTTGGGGAATTTAATACTACCCAGGGTTCTGATATTAAAGACCGAATCGATACGAGTGGTATTTCCTCCAGTCGTACGGCCAACCTCCCTAACAAGGAGCTCCGTCAGGGGCCGGCCCCAACCTCAGGAAGAACTTCTGAAGAGGAACGCGTGCGCATTCACGACACCGACCCAAATGTACCGGCTTCAAAAGATGAAAAAGACAGCGGGTTTAACGAAACCAGTAACATAAACCGCTCAACCAGTATGGGCAACGATACAAAGCGTGGTTCAAATATGGGTAACCTTGAGAACCGTTCAGGAAACCCAGGAATGAATGACCGTTCCCGGATGTCATCTCCTGAATTTACCGACCGTACTTCCACACCAGGTGGTGGCCGCCACCCGGAGAAATATGAAGAAGGTTCGCGCCCGGTAAATAAAACGGAAATGGAGCACAACTCAGACGAGCTGCCGGACGATCGTTATGATCCATCTACTGATGAGTTTTATACACACGACCATTTTGATGAAGATCGCTTTTATGGTGACCGCCGGAAGCGATAAGCATTAAACAGCTTTAAAGATAAAAAAAGAGCTGCCTCACTTAAGAGGCAGCTCTTTTTTTATCTTATATTCCCCGTAAGGCGGTAATAATCCAGCATACTGACCCTGAATATTTTGCGATCGGCTTTATTGTCTAAAAAAGGCAGGGCGAGGGAATCGCTTATATAATACAGCTTATGGCCATCGAGAATGCTCCCGTAAAGCTCACCGGCAAAATGTAGGTGCTCTTCCTTGCTGCCAAAATCAAACTGGTATTTTCCGCTTGTATGCTGCAGCGTATCCTGCCACTGTATTTCCAATGGCTCGCCATTGGGTATTTTTTCAGTGGGCTCCAGTAAAAGATACGCCTCGTCGTGGAGCCAGTTAACCACCAAAGCTGGCTGAAGAAGGGGGTAGTTCGGATTAAGCTTCCTGTCTTCGTGGCGGTAAACTAATAAATTAGCTGCTTTCATTTCCTCCAGGTCATAGTCCTGCTGCCGAACGTTTTTAAAAAACAATTCAGCATCGTCGGTTGTAGTAAATTTAATTTTGCTGGCGTCGGCCCTTTTGTTTTTATCCGGATTACAGGAAAGAAGAAAGACAGTGGCCAGTAAGCTGGTAAAAATATGCTTCATGTTTTTTAAACTATGGAATAAAGAAAGTAGTTTTTGAAGGCAGAAGCATGCTTCACAATTAAATCATGAAAAAATTAAAGATATGAAAAGAGTCTTGTTGTATGTTACAGGCATTTTTTTCTTGTTTACGCTAAACTCCTGCGGTTACAATACCATGGTTACTATGGAAGAAGAGGTGGCCGCCTCCTGGTCGCAGGTAGAAAACCAGTACCAGCGCCGGGCCGACCTGATTCCAAACCTGGTAAACACCGTAAAAGGATATGCTGACTTTGAGCAGGAAACCCTTACCGAGGTTATTGAAGCCAGGGCAAAAGCTACTTCTATAAATGTAGATGCCAATGAACTGGACCCGGCACAGGTGCAGCGTTTCCAGGAAGCCCAGGAGCAGCTAAGTGGCGCTCTTTCGCGACTGCTGGTAACGGTAGAGCGTTATCCTGATCTTAAGGCAAACCAGAACTTCCTGGAATTACAGGCGCAGCTGGAAGGAACCGAGAACCGTATTGCTACAGAAAGAATGCGCTACAACGAGGTGGTACAGGCGTACAATTCCTATATCCGGAGCTTTCCGCAAAACCTGGTAGCCGGCTGGTTCGACTTTGACCGGAAAGGATACTTTGAAGCAGAAAGTGGAGCAGAACAGGCACCCACTGTTACCTTTTAAATTAAAGAAATACGAGCATGCCGAAAGATAAGCTTACGGAAGAAGAAAAGAAACGCATTGTGGAGGCCATTCAGGAAGCGGAGCAGAATACTTCCGGAGAAATTCGCGTACACCTGGAAAACCACTGCAAAATTGATGTCCTTGACCGGGCGGCTGAAGTTTTTGCTGCCCTTAAGATGCATGAAACTAAATTGCGGAATGGCGTTCTGTTTTACCTGGCCTTAAAAGATCACCATCTGGCTATTTTGGGCGACAGCGGCATAAACCAAAGGGTGCCGGAGCATTTTTGGGAAGATATTCGTGACTTAATGGTCGGTAGGTTTAAGGAAGGACAATATGCCACAGGCCTGGCAGAAGGAATTCTGATGGCAGGTGAGCAATTAAAGGCGCACTTCCCTTACCAGGCCAACGACAGAAATGAATTGTCGGACGATATTTCCTTTAACAAAAATTAAATATGCCCGGCTTAGGGCGCAACGAACCTCTGTATAATGAAACCGCGCTTCCTTTTACTCTTTTTTCTGCTTCTTTCTCCGCTGGTTCTTTTTAGCCAGGATTTTCCGGAGCCTATGCGGCCAGCCCGGGCTGTAAATGATTTTGCCGGTTTGCTAAGCCCGGACGAGCAGCAGCGGCTGGAACAGAAACTACGGAACTTTAACGACACTACTTCCTCTGCCCTTGTAATTGTTACTGTTAACAGCCTGCAGGGAATGGATGTGGCGCAGTATACCACTGAGCTGGCCCACCGCTGGGGCGTAGGTCGCGAAGATGTTGATAACGGCCTGGTGATACTGGTGGCTGAAAATGAAAAGCAAATCAATATTTCTACAGGCTATGGCCTGGAAGGGGCCGTGCCCGATGCGCTGGCCAAACGCATTATTGAGCAGGAAATGAAGCCGCGCTTCCGGCAAAATAACTTTTACGGCGGCCTCGATGCGGCCACAGATACTATTATAAAGCTGGCTTCGGGAGAATATACGGCCGAAGATGTGGGTGGCGGTGAAACAGGCGGGAGCCCATGGCTTGCACTACTAATTATATTATTCCTGATTATTTTCCCCATTATTCAAATCCGTCGCTTTAAGAAGCGCCATTTAGGAACCGGAAGACGATCGGTTGGCTGGTTACCAATGCTTTTGCTTATGAACGGAATGAATCGCGGCCGGGGGAGCTCTTACGGAGACTTTAATGGTGGCGGAGGCATTTTTGGCGGAGGCAGCGGCGGCGGTGGCGGCGGATTTGGCGGATTCGGCGGCGGTGGTTTTGGTGGTGGCGGAGCCAGCGGGGGCTGGTAAAGGGCTTGAGGGCTTCTGGTGCAGGTACAGCCTTTTATCCTGTTTTGCCGTTAAAGCTTTTAACTGCAGGCGCCAAAAGTTTCCGGGGCTTTCAGGAGTATTTTTATCAACGCAATCCAATTAAATGAACGTATGAAAGCAGCTGTAATCGATCGCTACGGATCTCCGTATAGCTTTAAAATCCGCGAAATGCCGGAGCCCGATTTAAAAGAAAACGAAATTCTGGTAAAGGTGAAAGCCTCTTCCGTTAATCCGGTCGACTGGAAGATTCGGCAGGGAAAGCTTAAAGTAGTTACCGGTACGGGCTTTCCTAAAATTTTGGGTGCCGACTTTAGTGGCGATGTGGTTGAAACAGGTGCCGGAATAAAAGATTACAAAAAAGGGGATGCTGTTTTTGGATTGATACCGGCTGTTAAAGGGGGGGCTTATGCCGAGTACCTTCAAGTAAAGCCTGAGAACCTGGCCTTAAAGCCTGCGAATATTGGCTACGAAGAGGCTGCCGGCATTCCGCTGGCAGGACTCACCGCTTTACAGGGCTTACGCGATTACGGACATTTGAAGCCGGGCCAGAAAGTACTGATTAATGGTGCATCCGGAGGCGTAGGAAGCTTTGCGGTACAAATTGCCAAAGCCATGGGAGCGACCGTTAGCGGGGTATGTAGCACCTCCAACCAAGAATTTGTAAAGAAGCTGGGGGCCGAAAAGGTAATTGACTATAGCCAAGAAGATGTACTGGACGAGCAACAAAAGTATCATCTGATTTTCGATGCCCATGGGAACCTGCTTTTTTCAAAGGCAAAAAAGAGTCTCTACGACGAGGGCCTTTTAGTTACTACCCTTCCAAGCCCTAAGAGCCTACTGGATATTGTGGTTAGCCAGTTTAGCAGGCACAAAGGAATGAAAACCTTTTTCTTAACACACAGCCATAATGATTTAGATGAGTTAAAGCGCCTGGTTGAAAAAGAAGCGCTTCATCCTCAAATAGATAAGGTTTACACACTTGAAGAACTCCCCGAAGCACACGAATACAGCGAAGGCGGACATGTAAGCGGCAAAATCATTATTAAGCTCTAACTGCTGCTGCTTATGATATAAAGCCAGGCTTGGAGTTGGCCTTTTCGCCGATTTAAATTACATTAGGTACTAAACCTATAAGCATGAGTACGAAAAAGAAGCCCTCTGTTGCCCTTGTGGCACACGATAATAAAAAATCTGATTTAGTTGAATGGTGCCGCCATAATAAGAAAACTCTCGGAGATTTTCATTTGCTGGCTACCGGAACGACAGGCAAGTTACTGAACCAGGAAGTAGGGCTCGAAATACAGCGCCTGCAAAGCGGGCCCCTTGGCGGCGATTTGCAGCTTGGAGCCATGATAGCAGAGGGAGAAGTGGACTTCCTGGTGTTTTTTTTGGGATCCTCTGGAAGCCCAGCCCCATGATCCCGATGTTAAAGCCCTGCTGCGGATTGCAGCTGTCTGGAATATCCCTATTGCCAGCAATCGTGCTACCGCCGATTTTATTTTTACTTCTCGCCTGCTGAACGAGGGCTACGAAAGAGAAATGCCAGATTTTGAACAATACCTTAACCGGCGGGTACAATAAAAACTTCCTGCTGCGCTGCTTAAAGCAAAAGCCCTTACTTGTTTACTTACTACTACTGTTTCACCGGCAGTAGTATCTTTTTATCATACAGTTTCTCTTTCGCTAAAGAAAGGGCTAAAATATCATCTGAGAAAAGAAAGAGAATGAAAATAGTAAAATCCCATTTATTCGTTGTTTCTTTTATTTTCATAATAAGTTGTGATAAAGAAGAGCTTTCCAACAGGCCCATGAGCCAGGCTGCCATCTGGGATTGTTACAACAAATCAAGCTGGAACGATACGCAAATCAGAGAGGAGCTGATTGGGCAGTGGAGGTGGATATATACAGAGAACTTTTGGGTACCGGAAGAGGGAAGAAATACTGAAAATGAAAAAATGGAGATTGCGTTTTTCCGGGATTCAACACTGCTGGTAACCTTAAATGATAAGGCTATTTTTACCACTGGCTGGAAAGTTGTTCCGGAAGATGGAGATTTATATGGTCTTGCGCTCGATTCTGCTTTTTCTCAATTATATGGGCGCATTTTAATATGTGCTGACATTGTTGAGTTTAATAATAGCTATATCGATGGCAGTGACAACTATTTTAAAAGAATAAAATAAAGTACTTCCTGGCAGGTATAAAAAACACTAGGGGCTGGTAAACTGAAGTAGCAAGCTGAGCGGTTACACAGTTTCTTATCCTCGGCGGATAACAATCTCACTTACCTATTTAGCCACTGTTACTTCTAATACCGAAGGCCAACCATAAATCAGGAGCCTGTAAAAATAACCGGTTGCGCGGCGATTTTCGGCTCAGGGAAAGTGAAAATCTAAGGGTACTGCTTTAAAACAATCCTTCCTCTTATTTGCAGTATTTACCAAACCTTTCAATAATACAGCCTTTTTGTAGCTCATGCCTTTCCATTACAGGCGCTTTTGTACCTATTATCCTTCCTTGCTAACCACTGGTAACATTCTTCTTTTAAACTGATTAGGAACACCTTACCTTTATAGCACACCTCAGGTAGTTCCTTTGGCTTCCCTTACCTTTTAAGGTATAAAACGGAGTAAACAGCCCAGGGTGAAACAGAAAGAAGCACACAGGCCCGGAAATGAGCAATCAATATGGGCACAGAAAATATCAAAGTTAGTTTAGGTTGGTTTAATTACTCTTAAAGCCCTTGCAGCGTCGTATCTGCAGGGCTTTTTGTTGTTAGCCTAAAACAGGGAATACTGTCCCTCCCTGATAAAAGCAGCTTTGTTATAGGCGGGCATGGCCCTGCCGGCAAGGTGCTTTTTCCGGGCAAGGTTAAAAAGTTGTTCTATGCTGGCTGCCAGGGCACCTTCGCCCCGCATGCGCCTGCCCCACTGGCTGTCGTTTACCTTGCCGCCATGTAAACTGCTAATGCTGTTCCAAACCTTCTGAAAACGGTCAGGATAGTTTTTCCGCAGCCAGTCTTCAAATAATGCGCCAATGCTGCCATTGAGTCGTACAATGGTATAAGCAGCGGCGCAGGCTCCATGATCTGCTGCCTGCCGAATAATTTCCGGAATCTCGTGGTGGTTCAGTCCCGGAATTACCGGCGCATTCATAACCCCTACCGGAATTCCCTTTAGTGCCAGCATTTCCATGGTCTGCAGTTTCTTTTTGGCCGTAGTGGTGCGGGGTTCAAGCTTCGTGCGCAATTCTTCATTAAGCGTGTTTATAGAGAAATACACATGAATAAGTCCAAAGTGCGCCATTTCTTCAAGTATATCGAGGTCGCGGCTTATTAAGCTGTTTTTCGTAATAATACCTGCAGGATGGCGGTACTGGCAAAGGACCTTTAGTATTTTTCGGGTAAGCTGGTACTTTCTTTCCAGCGGCTGGTAGCAGTCGGTGTTGCCGGATATCATAAAGGGAAGCACCTCCCAGCTCTTTCGTTGAAGCTCTTTTTCCAGCAGGTTCGAGGCATTTTCCTTCACGATAATTTTGCTTTCGAAATCCAGGCCGGCACTAAAGCCCCAGTATTGGTGAGAGTTGCGGGCATAACAGTAAATGCAGCCATGTTCGCAGCCCTGGTAAGGGTTAACAGAATAAACCCGCCCCAGGTCGGGGCTATCTACTTTGCTGATAATGCTTTTGGGGCTTTCTTTAAAAACCTGCGTATTGGGTTGTTGTAACAGAGGTTCATCCAGCCCCTCAGGGTGTTCCTCTACATATTGTTTTTTAAGAAAAGGATTGGCTGTTTTTAGCTGTGCTCCCCGCCCCTTGAAATACTTCCCGGTATTGCTCATAACTAATTAGTTTAGAATTTACTAACTTAATTAGTTTTCGTGCTTTTACAAACCTGTTTTGCTAAAAATTTTAATATATGAGAAGGGTTTTATTAAGGAGGAATGGTGGGCATTTTCCAGTTTGATACTATTCCTAAAGCAGCTGCTTTAGGAATAGTATAAACAAAACTCATAATATCATACAATCCATTTTAAACAGGCAGGTAGCGAATAGGTTAATTAGGTAAGTAATAATATGTTAAACCATTAATTTTTTGATATGAATAATAAAAATCTTTTAGAGAAGCTTGCTGCCTGTGCGGCTGCCTGTGAAAATTGCCTTGACTCCTGCCTGGATGAAGATAATATAAAAATGATGGTACCTTGTATTCGCCTCGATCGCGATTGTGCCAAAATTTGTTATACTGCTCACAGCTTTGTAGCTGCAAATTCAAAACACGCCAAACACCTGGTGAAGGAATGTTTGGAAATTTGCACAGCTTGTGGAGAAGAATGTGCTAAGATGGAAACCGACCACTGCAAAGAATGTGCGAAAGCCTGTAAGGAATGCGAAGAAGCATGCAAAGCCTATCTCGGCTAATAGAGCGTATAAATAAACAGAGGCAAAGCCTGCCTCTGTTTATTTATTTTTCAATGCCCACATAAGACAATTTTTTTGCCTGTCTGTTGAATTATGTTTTCCATAGACAGGCACAGCAACAAAGGGGCGTGGTTTTTTATATAGGCCTGGGCTGGATTGGTTTTGTGGAATACATACAGGCATTATAAAAGGAAAAGCAGCCTGAGCAGAGGCGAATATTTTTTACTGACCCGCTCTTTATCATTTTATTACCTGCTACTCCATGGCTGCATAATTTAATCATGGGCAGACAGAGATAAATAAACCGCTCTGAGTTTTCAGCAAATTTTTTAGAAGATAAATCCGGCGGTTAGGTCGCGGCATTTGAACTGGCGAAAGTAAAGATGCTGCCAATGGCAATTTTTTAATCAAGAATCAGCGATGCGATGAAAGACAACAAAGATCCTAAGGAACAGCAGAAAGGGAAAAAGCATAAAGGCGGTGGTATGGGCATGAGAGGAGTTACCCGCCCCAAGGCCGAAAAGCAAATGCGACAGCAGCAGCAAAAGCATCATCAGCAAAAAGAGAAGCCGCACGAAAAGCATGACCAGGGGCCGGACCTTCCGGAGGAGAGCATGTGGAGTGACCAGCAGCAGACTCAAAAGAATCCAGCCGCTCAGAAGCAGGGCAAACAGCACCGTGAAGACACTCATAAGGAAGGGCATAAAAAAGAGGATTCCGGTGGAAGCCAAATGATGGGCAAAGACATGCGGATGCAAATGCTGCACATGCACCATAAGCAAACCCTCTGGATTTACTGGGCAATTATTATGCTCGGGGTCTGGATGGTAATGTCGCCGCTTACCTTCGATTATGGAAGGGCGGTAGCCCAGCCCAGCGGCGGGCGCGATGTGTGGCTAAGCATTAGCCAGCGAATCAGCTTTATGCGCTGGAGCGACATACTCAGTGGCTTGGGTCTTATCTTTTTTGGCTGGCGCTCGCTTACGCCAAACCGGCCCATCAGTATGTGGACAGCCTGCTTTATTGGTATATGGTTAAGTATGGCACCGCTTGTTTTCTGGTCGCCCTCCGATTTGGCCTACCTCAACGATACGCTGGTAGGGGCGCTGGTAATTGCTTTAACCATTCTGGTTCCGGGCATGCCCAACATGATTAGCTATATGAAAATGGGCTCAGAGGTGCCGCCGGGCTGGAGCTACAATCCCTCCAGCTGGCCACAACGCTGGATTATGATAATACTGGGCTTTGTAGGCTGGATGGCTTCGCGCTACCTGGGAGCTTTTCAGCTGGGTTATATCGACCAGGCCTGGGATCCATTCTTTGGCCATAGTACCGAGCAGGTGTTAAACTCTAACTTATCGCATTCCTGGCCCATTTCCGATGCGGCCTTAGGTTCTTTAGCCTATACCTTCGAATTTCTGATGGGCTGGATGGGAAGTCCCTCCCGCTGGCGAACCATGCCCTGGATGGTATTCTTTTTTGGCATCCTGGTAATTCCTTTGGGGCTGGTGAGTATTTTCCTGGTAATTTCTCAACCGCTGTCGGTGGGCGCCTGGTGTTCGGTATGCCTTGTAACTGCTATTATTATGCTGCCCATGATTCCTATCGAGCTGGACGAGGTAATCGCCATGGGCCAGCATATGGTGCAGGCTAAAAAACGGGGCGACTCCCTCTGGAAAGTTTTCTGGAAGGGTGGCAAGCCTTTTGAACAGAACAAAGATGAACGCTCTCCTGCCCTAATGGAATTTCCCCAAAAGCCACTGCAGGTGTACAAGGCCTCTATCTGGGGCATGAGCTTCCCCTGGACGTTAATTTTGTCTACTATTCTGGGAATTTGGCTGATGGCTGCTCCAGGCCTTTTTGGTTTACCAACCAAGGCTATGGCCGCCGATATTAACCACATGGGCGGAGCACTCATTGTAGTAGTGGCAGTTATATGTATGGGCGAAATAGTACGAATAGGTCGCTACCTGAATGTGCTGATTGGCCTGGCGGTGGCTATCTGGCCATGGTTTGTGGAGGATAGTACGCTGGCGCTGAACATTAGCAGTGCTGTAACGGGTGTTATTGTGGCAGCGCTTTCCATTCCCCGCGGACCTAAAACAGAAACCTATGGCCTGTGGGATAAGTACGTGAAGTAAAAAGGAGCAGGAACAGGAATATGAGCGAAGAAGAATTATTTAGCAAAACGAGGAAGCTTCTTTATGAGAATATGGTGAAAGGGAGCTGTAGTGGAAAAAAAGTTCACTACCACTATACCAAGCCAGCCCCGGCACGATATCCTTTTCAGTTCTTCTGGGACACCTGCTTTCATGTTTTTATACTTACGGCTTTAGAAGAACACGACATGGCAAAAGCGCACCTTCATAGTCTGTTTGCCCTGCAGGAAAAAGATGGCTTTGTAGGGCATATGATTTACTGGGATCGGCTGGTGCCTGGGAGAAGCACCGATGTATTCCAGTCGAAGCCGGGGGTTTTCAGTAACTTCAAAGCGCATATGAGTGCGCTTATTCAGCCTCCGTTGGTGGCGCAGGCAGTTGAAAAAGTGTATAGAAGCAGTGGCGACAAGGATTTTATCCGGCAAATGCTTCCAAAATTGAAGAAGTACTTCCACTGGTTAGCTAAAAACCGCGATTTTGACGGAGATGGATTGCTTACCATCATTTCTCCTTTTGAGTCAGGCATGGATTGGAAGCCTACCTTTGATGTGGCTTTAGGCTTACCTCAACGGCAGGCCAACTGGCGCCTTTTCATGAAAGTTGTAGGGGTTGATTTCCGCAACTACCTGAATAATTATAAGCTGAAGAAGATTTATAAAAAGGGATACTTTTTGGTTAAAGAGGTAGGCTTCAACACTATTTATGCCCAAAACCTGCAGGCCATGGCTGCGCTGTGTAAAGAGGTGCAGGATCCGGAAGAAGAACATTTTCGGAGGTTATCTTCAAAGGTAACCAAAAGCATGCTGGAAGTAATGTACGAGGAGAAGACTGCAGCATTTTACGATGTATACGGGAAGGAGAACAGGAAAATTAATGTGCTTACTCCTACAGCCTTTTATCCTGTGGTGCTGGGCGAAATACCTGCTGCAGTAACCCAAAAAGTACTGGACTTTCACCTCTTTAATAAAGATGAATTCAATACTCCTTTTTCCCTGCCTTCGGTTGCTAAAAATGAGCCTTCCTTTAATCCCGGAGCGTCGATGTATATCTGGCGTGGTCCCACCTGGATTGTTAATAACTGGTTCCTGCATCAGTTCCTGCTGGAAAAAGGCTACGAAAAAGAAGCCCTGAAATTAGTGGAAAGTATCAGGGAGCTGATTGAGAAAAGTGGGTTTAGAGAATATTATAATCCCTTTACAGGCGCAGGCTACGGCGCTAAGGACTTTACCTGGGCAGGACTCGTAATTGATATGGTGAAAATGGGAAAAAGTAAAGAGCAACAAACAAGACAAGCAGACCTTGGGTGATAAAAGGCTTTTTTTAATGCTGGAGGTTCATATGATTAGGTGCAAGCACCCTGGGTTTTGAAACAGCTGAGATCGGTAGGGTGTAAATGATTTTACGTTTTTCCTTCATTAGCGACTTAATGCGCCATTTTTTGAAAGGCTTCCCTCCTGCTCAAAACTTTTCATTCTCTACTTTAGCTCTAAACCAGCGGTACCCGAGTGGATTTATTGTGATGGAGCCTTCATTTGCTTCATCCTCATAAATAGCATCACCAAACACTTCTGCTAGTCGCTGCACTTTATCCTTGCCCATATTCAGGTGAATCGTTACTTCTTCTTCACAGAAGTTATGCACGGCTACGGCCACCTCATCTTTTATCTTTCCATAATGGGCAAACACAGCCGCATGGCCTGTATCCAGGATGTGAAAGTCCCCTCTTCCGAACTCCAGGCACCTTGTTCTGACTCTGAACAGCTTTTCCATCCAGTTAAGCAGACTATCCGGGTGGCGGTACTGAGCTTCTACATTAACTTTGGTATAGCTATAATCTCCTTCCTTTATTAAAGGTTTGAACAAATCTTTTTCATCTACATTCGAAAAGCCTGCATTCCTCTTGGCAGACCATTGCATGAGGGTCCGCACGCTGTTTCTTCCCTTTAGGGAAAGGTTATCGCCCATGCCAATCTCATCTCCGTATCGCACCACAGGAGAGCCAGGTAGGGAAAACAGCAGGCTATTGGCCAATTCAATCATTTTTCTGTTATTGTTAAGCATAGGCGTAAGCCTTCGGCGGATGCCCCGGCCAAAAATCTGCATGTTTTCTTCAGGGGCAAATGCTTCAAAAACCTTATTCCTTTCCGATTCATTGAGCCTTTCCAGGTCCAGTTCGTCGTGGTTGCGCAGAAAGTTAGCATACTGCTCAAAAGAGTTTGCATCTGGTAGCAGGCCAAGGGCATAATCCAGGGGGGCTCTTTCCTTTTTGGCAAAGGCCAGAAAGATATAGTTGGCAAGGTAAAAGTTCAGCAGCATCTGAAAACCATTGCCATGCTCACCAAAATAATTTTTATAATCAGCGGGGGCGACATCCGTTTCACCTAAAAGCACGCCATCGTTTTTTATTTCTTCCACAAACTGGGTAAACTCCCGAACAATCTTGAAAGGGTCATCTAATTTAACAGACCCTTTTTGCCTGATAATATGCGGCAGGGCATCTACCCTGAAACCGGAGACGCCCAGGCGGAGCCAGAAGTGCATAATTTGACGTACCTCCTGCCGTACTCTTGGGTTGGAGTAATTTAAATCGGGCTGAAATTCATAGAAGGTATGGTAAAAATAAGCCTCGGCTTCCTCATCATACTTCCAGTTACTCTTCTGCTGACCGGCAAACATTATTTTTTCGGCTGTTTCCTCTGGCTTTTCTTTGGACCAGATGTAAAAATTGCGGTAGGGGGAATCAGGATTTTTCCGGGCTTCCTGAAACCAGGGATGTTGGTCGGAGGTGTGGTTGAGGGGAAGGTCCATAATTACCCGCAGGCCATGCTCATCGGCCATATCCAGGAATTCTACAAAATTGCCCATGGTGCCAAGGCGCGAATCTACCTGGAAGTAATCCGAAACATCGTAGCCCCCGTCCTTATAAGGAGTTTTAAGGAACGGAAGCAGCCATAGCGAATTCACGCCAATGGCAGAGAGATATTCCAATCGGTCGCGCAGGCCTTTGAAGTCGCCGCAGCCGTCGCCATTGCCATCCTGGAAAGCATCTACATTCAGTGAGTAAATAATGGCGTTTTTAAACCAATATTTCATAGGTTAAAAAGTATTAAATCTCAGTTTCTTAAGAATTTTCGTGCGGCAATTGTTTTGAGGCTTTTCCCTTTTTCAGTAGCAGTTCTTTTACAGGCGGCCAACAGGGCCAGGAAAGGAATAGACTTTATTGAACTTCTCTGTTTCAATATGCTCATTAAGAGAACCGTTTGCCGGTATATTTTAAATTCCTGCTGTTTCTACATAATAAGTAAGTGGACCTATTTAATTTAACCTTAACAGCCAGCCTTGTCATGCTGAAAAAGGAAACGGTACGCCGGGGGTGCCTAACCGCTGCGGCATCTTTCGCAGTATGAAGCTCCTTAAAAGCCATTTTATTGGAAAGATCCTTCCGCGCGGCGTCCGCGTTCCTCAGGATGACAAAATCGGCTTTTTTTCTTCAAATTAAATGTGTCCTACTACTTAGTTCAGCAAATCATCGCGCCAGCCGCCTTGTCCTTTCCCTATGTGGCTGACATCCACTTCCAGCTCAATGCCGCATACATATTTAGCTATTACATCTAAGCTGGCTTTCCAGGCGCAGGCGCAAAGGAGTGCCATACTCAAGGGCTAAAGTCGAAGTACTTCCTATGGCTATCAAAGAAAGAAAAGAAAAAGATATGCAGGAACTTCCGGAATATAACTATTTGAAAAGTAGGCAGTTTAAAGTAAATAATAGCAATGGGAGGGCGGCTTTATTGTGGTGGGAATAAGCGCATTGGCGGTGAAAAATCTCATTCAAAAAAGTAAATGGCTTTTTAATCTTTTTAACTAAACTGATCATGAATACAGAAATGGGAAAGAAAAAGTGGGCTATTGCCGAAGGCTACATACCGGAGTGGAGCAATGGACCTGAGCCTGAATTTATAAGCCACGAAACTGCCTGTATCCTCAATACTGGCGATCTGGAGGCAAAAGTAGAGATAACCATTTATTTTTCGGACCGCGACCCCATAGGCCCCTATAAGGTAACAGTACCGCCAAAACGTACCAAACATGTTCGTTTTAACGACCTGAAGGAGCCGGAGCCGGTTCCCCGAGGGATAGATTATGCCAGTACCATTGAGTCGAATGTACCTATTGTCGTGCAGCATACGCGCCTGGACTCCCGGCAGGCAGAAAATGCATTGATTTCTACCATGGCCTATAGTCAGTCGGAGTAGGGAGCTTTCTCAGCTGAAGGGAGATAAAAGAACTTTAGCCGCATGGGCTGGCTATTCCCAGATCACCCTTTTCAAGCGAAAAAGGGCAAAAGCTTCTTGAACCTCCCATTAGCTGCCTAAGCTGGAGTAAATAAAATCCTTCTGAAAAACAGGAAGTCCAGTATCTTTATTTCACATAATCTTTTCATTAGTAGCAAATGAAATTAGCCAACATGATATGCCCTTAGCTTAAAAAAGGTTATCCTTTCGGGCATTGCCGGTACTATCACCATGACTCTCTGTAGCTACCTTGTCTCCTAAAAAAAAGAAATGTTTCCGGGAGCCGCAGATTCTTAATTCTCTGCTTTTTGGAATAGAGCATAAAATGAGGGGTGCTGCTGACCCACAGCAGGCTTTGTGCTCCAATATGGAACCGGGCAAGCGTTTACAGTTTGTTGTGGAAACTTAGGGTAAATGTGCCAGCGCCAGGTAGTGGCGCTACCTGCGGAGCGGTAAAGTATCCTGGACATTTCCATCTGGAAGAGTGTTTTTAAGCGCCATCCAGATCCACCAAAAATTGGTTTAAACAGATATATGGGGCAGATCATTATCGCTCATATATTTTTTGCCACCACTGTTGCCTTAGTTCCAAATTAGAAAATAAGAGGGGGAGAAGGAGTAAGGAAAAAGAACCGGAAGAAAACTTAAAATGAAAGGGTAAGGAATTTAAATTCTGGCTTTAAATGCTTTAAATCGGGTAAGCATTGGCTTCAGTAAAATATTCCCCTGCTATTTAAATACCTGCATAGCCTGAACAGGCCTGCGACTACAGGAAAAACCGGCAGTTAAATTGTTTAAATCCTAGTTTATTTAAGAAGGTAACGAAAAAGTTTAACTACTAAATAAACATGGACAATAGCACCCAATACCGAAATAATAATGAAGGCAGTTTTTAAAATAATTCCTGTCTCCTTGTTTATTTCAGTACTACTCTCATGGTAAACCAAAGAAGCAGGTGGCATTGTAATTTTTTTACCATTTACGCCTGCTACATAGGGAGGCGATGCGGAGGTATATTCTATGTAGTCTAAAATACTTATAATCTCCTCCTCAGCTAAAAATTTGAAAGGGGGCATTACCTGGTGATCGTAGCTATTGAAAAGATGAACCGCATAAGGATCGGCCGCTTTAATTAAGGTCTGAGAATTTTGTATAAACTGCATGAGCCACTCCAATGACCTTCTGTTGGTTACACTCCCCAGCGAGGGGCCAATACCATCTTTACCAATAGCATGGCAGGAAGAACATTGATTAATAAACAAAAACCTACCTTTAGGAATGTTGTCTTCGCTGTAGTTAAGCTTTTGGGTTGAGTAATTTACAATTTCTTCTTTGGGATTTTCCGATTCTGCTCCAATGTAAAAAAGGATTCTTTGAATTTCTTTTTCAGGAAGTTTCTTAAACGAGGGCATAACTGCCTGGTTGTACTGCTGGAAGAGGAAGTTCGCATACTCATCGCCTGAAAGGATAACCTGCTGTGAATTTCTGATAAAGGCTAGCAGCCATTCTTCACTCCTTTTCCTGGTAATACTGGCTAGCATGGGGCCCATTTTTTCCTGATGAACGCTATGGCAGGGACTGCAGTAAGTAGTAAAAGAAGCTTTCCCGGCACGGAAAATTTCCTGAGGCTCTGCTTGCCCGTAAGCATTATAAAGGCTTCCGCAATAAAGAATCAGGGAAAGAGATAACAAAACCTTGTATGCCATTTTAACTTTCATTCTTTGGCTCTTTTCTTTCTTTCAGTTCCTTGTCCGATACATTTTGGGGAATAAAGTCTTTTTTAGCGCCAGGAACGCTGTAATCGTAGGGCCAGCGGTAAACAACAGGCAACGGGCCTGGCCAGTTGCCCGCGATTGGTTTTATCGTCCATTCAAGGGTATTGGATCGCCAGGGGTTAAGAGGTGCTTTTTTTCCAAAGGAAATGGAATAGAAAAAGTTAAACAGGAAGATAAACTGGCCGGCAAAGGCAAGGTAAGCGGCAACTGTAATAAAGGCATTTAAGTCGGAATATTCGCGAAAGGTTTCGAAATAAGTGAAGGAGTAATACCTCCGGGGAAAGCCCGACATGCCTAAGAAATGCATTGGAAAAAAGATAAGATAAACCCCCACAAAAGTTAGCCAGAAATGCAGGTAGCTGGCAGTTTTGTTCATCATGCGGCCGAACATTTTGGGGAACCAATGATAAACGCCGCAAAGGAAGCCGAAAAAAGCAGCACTGCCCATTACCAGGTGAAAATGCGCCACTACAAAGTAAGTATCATGTACTTGCATATCAATAGCAGGGTTGGCCACAAACAAACCCGTGAGGCCGCCTGTAATGAAAAAAGAAATCATGCCGAGGGCAAAAAGCATGGAGGCAGAAAAATGAATGTTGCCTTTCCATAATGTGGTGAGCCAGTTGAATACTTTTATGGAGGAAGGTACCGCAATAATAAAGGAGGTTAGGCTAAAGACAGAGTCCAAGAAAAGGATTCATGCCTGCAACAAACATATGGTGGGCCCACACCAGGAAGGAGAGAATCATAATAGTAAAAATGGAAGCCACCATTGCCGGATATCCAAAAATAGGTTTCCGGGCATTGGTAGAAACCACATCAGAAATAACGCCGAAAGCAGGGAAAATAGCAATGTACACCTCCGGGTGGCCAAGGAACCAGAAGAGATGCTGATAGAGGATAGGACTTCCTCCTTTGTATGGAAGTGGGGCCCCGGCAATATAAATATCGGCTAAATAAAAGCTGGTTCCCATGTCTTTATCGAAGAAAAGGAGCAGCAAAGCGGCCAGTAAAACCGGAAAAGAAAGCAGGCTGAGGATGGAGGTAAATAAAAAAGACCAGACGGTAAGCGGCAACCTTCTTAGGCTCATGCCGCGGGTTCTTTTATTAACTATGGTGGAAATAAAGTTGATAGAGGTGAGGCCGTTGGAAATAATGAAAATTATCATGCCAAGGATCCATAAGGTCATTCCCGTTCCGGCACCCCGGGAAGCTTCCGGTAAAACACTTAGCGGAGGGTAAGCGGTCCAGCCAGCAGGAGGCGGCTCCTGTTTCTGTGAAAAAGGAGTAAAGCATTACCAGGCCCGACAAAAAGAAAATCCAGTAGGAAAGCATATTCATAAAGCCGGAGGCCATATCGCGGGCCCCTATCTGCAGCGGAATAAGAAAGTTACCGAGGCTGCCGATAAAACCGCCTGTTAGCACGAAGAAGATCATAATGGTCCCGTGCATTGTCACCATTGAAAGGTAAAAATCAGGATCTATCCGGCCATTAATTATCCCACCACCCAGCACAGGCTTAAGCCAGCCCAGGTCTACCTCCGGAAAACCGAGCTGTAAACGAAAGATCAGAGAAAGAAAACTGCCTGCCAAGGCCCAGAAAATGCCTGTGAAAAGGTACTGTTTCCCTATCGTTTTATGATCGGTACTAAAAATATATGTGAAGACAAAAACCAGGAACTTATTATCATAATCCTTTTCGTGAAGAAATGAAATTTCTTTATGGTCGTTAATGTCTCTTTCTGTTTCTTTGCCCATTTTTAAAGCTTTATAAATTCAGGGTGGGTAGTCTTCCAGCTTTTTTGTTTGCTGTACCATTCTTCAAATTCTTCCGGCTCATCTACCACTAGAATCAGCTTCATGGCAAAATGCATTCTTCCGCAAAGTTCTGCACAGGCAATTTCATAATTAAAATCAGGGTCCTTCAACTCTTCTCTCATTTCGGCGGTGGTGGTGGTAGGCGTAAAATTTAGCGTGGTAACCAGGCCGGGAACAGCATCCATTTTTACCCTGAAAAAAGGGATAAAGAAGCTGTGAATAACATCTCTTGTTCGGAGATACAACTTTACCGGCTTATTTTTTGGCACGTGCATTTGCACAGGCACAAAATCATCCTGACTATGGGGGTCGCCGAAATCAATGCCCATTTGGTTTAATTCATTGATGTGCCTGAAGTCAGCATTGCCCAGGACTTTATCCTCTCCGGGATACCGCACCCTCCAGGTAAACTGCTCGCCCATTACATCAAGCTCCAAGGCATTACCTAACGGCTCCGCCTGTATTTTTGCCCAAAGGGCCTGTCCCCACAAAAAAAAGAAAATAAAAACAGCTGCCGGGATTAGAGTCCATGATAACTCCAGCTTCAACAGGTTTTTTAAAAACCGGGCCTTTCTGCCAGCCCTGGTTCGGTAAGCAAAAGCAAAAGAGAATAATAGTATCTGTGTTAGAAAAAAAGTAAAACCGGTAATAGCAAGGGTGGTATTAAATAAAGGAACGATTTCCCTCCCGATGTACGAGCTTGGGTAGGGAAGGAAATTATCTGAATAATAAAGCCATGAAGCTACCACTGAAATTATAAAAAAAATAAGGAAGAAAAGCAGCAGTTGAGGCTGGATGGCATTAAACCACAACACAACCTTTTTCCTAAATCCTTTTTTCGTGTTAAAAGTCATGATCGATACGTAAAGAATTTACCCTAGGAAACTTTAACAAAAATCACTTTTTCTTTGGAAGTATACCAGTTATAAGGTTATTATATGCGGGTAAGATTTTTGTTTATAAACTATCTACTTTTATTAAAGTTTACTTTTTTCAGGCTATCCAGCAGCAAATAACTATCTATTTATGAGCAAAGAGCCTTCTTTGGAAGAAACACTTATAACAGGAAAGAAAAGAAGAAAAGAGGTTGTAGCGGATGTTATGGGCGGCGTAGAAGGCAAAAGTAAATTCTGGCTCATTGCCTTTGGCCTTTCGGGTCTCTTTTTGCTAACCGGAGGCTATTGTTTGTATATGACCTGGTGGAATGGCATTGGTATGTGGGGAGAAGATACCTCCATAAACTGGGCCTGGGATATTGCTAGCTTTGTTTGGTGGATTGGGATAGGCCATGCCGGGACCCTCATTTCGGCGATTTTGTTGTTGTTGCGGGCCAAGTGGAGAAACTCCATTAACCGGGCGGCAGAGGCAATGACTCTTTGTGCAGTAAGCTGTTCCGGCTTTTATATTCTCGCCCACCTGGGCCGGCCCTGGCTCTTTTACTGGGTTTTTCCCCTACCCAACACCTATGGCCCATTATGGGTTAATTTTAACTCTCCGCTGGTTTGGGATGCCTTCGCCGTACTTACTTATCTGCTGGTTTCCCTGGTGTTCTGGTACCTGGGTTTAATTCCGGATTTTGCTGAACTACGGGAAAGAACCAGCGGATGGAAAAAGAAAATTTATGTGGTGCTCAGCTGGCACTGGCAAAACTCTGCCTGGAAATGGCGCAGGTACGAATCAGTTATGTATACCCTGTCTGGGCTTGCCACTGCCCTGGTTGTTTCTGTTCACACTATTGTTTCTTTCGACTTTGCTACTTCTGTTCTGCATGGGTGGCATTCCACTATTTTTCCTCCTTATTTTGTAATCGGTGCCATTTTTTCAGGACTCGCCATGGTAATTACCATCTTAGTTCCATTAAGGAAACTGCTAGGGCTTGAAAGCTACATTACCATCAACCATTTTGATAAATTAAATCAGCTGATAATCGTAAATTCCGGCCTGATTGGCCTCAGTTACTTTATTGAATTTTTTGGTGCTTTCTATGTGGGTGGGCACGAAGCAGAGTTTTACCATTTTCGGATAGCCGGGCCCTACAGTTTATTTTTTGCCACCATTGTATTTTGTAATGTACTTGCTCCACAGCTTTTATGGTTTAGAGGTTTACGAAGAAATCTTGTATTTAGCTTTATCCTGAGTATTCTCATTAATATTGGTATGTGGGGTGAACGTTTTTTTATAATTGTTACTTCGCTATCCCATGGCTACCTTCCCAGCTCCTGGTCTCAATTCTTCCCTACTGTATTTGATGTAGGGGTTTTTATCTTCTCCATCGGGTTATTTTTACTTCTGTTCCTGCTTTTTGTTCGTTTTATTCCGGTAGTAAACATGTCGGAGGTAAAGGCGTTGGTAAAATCAGAAGGTAAAAGGCATAAGAAAAAAGTAAAACTGTTTAAACATAAGTAGTGGGACAAATTTAATTTAAGCTTAATAGCCAGCCTTGTCATCCTGAGGAACGAAGCGGTCCGCCGCTGCGGGATCTTTCCCTGCAGTGAAGCTCCTTAAGAGCCATTTTATTGGAAAGATCCCTCCTGCGTCGGGATGACAATGAAACTTTTTTTCTTCAATTTAAATCTGTCTTACTACTTAATTGAAAAGTGGACTACCTGGAAGAGTGCCAGGAGCTACTGGAAGTGCAGGACCTATACGCTTAGCATATATGATATTTATTTTTTAGCATCGGGATAAGTTAGAGATTTCTGTTGAATCCTTTTTTGGCCAAAGGCGGTTTAAAAGGAAAAGTGCGTAGGTAAACAAAGGGAGGAAACAAGATATAGAAGCCTTTAACCCGCTTAAACGAATTGAAAAAATGAAGCTATTTAAGTTTTTTATAAAAGTATGGAAAGAAATAAAGGTGATTCGAGGAAAGGCAAGTAAAAATAAACGGTATTCAAGTCACAGAGGCTTTGCCGACAACGAAATGGCTGTACAAGCGTTTGAAAGGTCAAAAGAAAAACTGTTCGATGTAAGTAAATGGTCGAAGCTACCTTCCATAGCCTCTGCGGGCTTTAATATTTATGATGCAAAGGGGCAGCCGAAGGTTACCCACAGGATAGAGTCAAGTAATTTTATTTTTATAGACCTGCCAGGCCCTACCCCCGAAACCTGGGTAAAAGTCATTGACCTTCAGGAAAAAGAAAAGGAAGCCTGGTTTACCGTTAGGCCATGTCCAGATCCGCGTGAAGCCGGCGAGGAGGTGCGGGATGTGGAGCATTTTTTTGATGAGGAGGCTACTAGTACCTTTAAAGTAAGATTAAGAGGGAAAACTATTTTTGGTTACGAAATAGGAAAAGAGGAAGGGATTAACAACCACGATAAAAAAGCTGGTGGCCGGGAAGTAGTTAATACCCTGATTGCCATTGGCGGATGGGCCTTTTTTCAGGAGATGCAGTGGAAGAGCCTTACTGACTACCTGGTGCATAATACCGAAATTGAAAAATAAAAAGGCTTCTTCTTACCTGAACAGGCGCAGCAGCGGGCGAAGGCTGGCAAAATTAATTGCGGCTCCGGTCACGCAATAAGGGCATATCTTTTTTTGTACGGTAGCCATAGTTACTACGTATTGCCCTGCCCCTGCTGCCTGGCCAAGGGTAACCGCTCCCATGAGGTAATCGAAAATATTTTTCTTTTTCCCCTTTTTTATGGCAGCCGTAGCCAGTAAAATGTTGGCTGTATACATGCCAAGGCTTACGACCCCATCAGGAAAGCCCATTATCTGGGCATCTTTCGAAGCATTTACTTTGTCGGAATCGAACAGGCTTCCGGGCAAATCGGGGAGGTGCTTGATAAAACCCAGCTGGTAGAGAGAAATAATAGAAAAGTCGATAAGGCCTAAAGCAGATAATGCTGCTATTTTTCTGCGGTTTTGATCGGCCGCACTGTTTTTCTTTCTGATTAATTCTACAGCACTTTTCTGCTTTTCCATTGTTTCAAAAGTTTGTATGTTATACCAAGGTGTATGCTTACAACGGCTAAGCAGGAGTAGTGTTAACAGATTATATAAAAAAGGATTCTGCTTTCCTGAAAAATGTAGTAGCGATTTTAGATTGGCTTCTGGACCTGGGCACGAGTAAAGAAAAGAGTTAAGCATTGGTCGGGGTACACATTTCCTGGGTCTGGATCAAAAGGGAACCCTATAAAAAAGCCACTGTATGGCTATACAATGGCTTTAAACGGCTGTTTAAATTAAATTTACCAGCCTTTATCGGCCAGCAGCTGGCGGATATCGCTCTGGTCGAAAGGCTTTTGCAGATAACCTGCAAACCCAAAATTTTTAGAGTTATTCAAATCTTTTGGATTGCTGGAGCTGGTAAGCATCACTACACTTACTTTGTTGCGCCAGTGCTGCTTTTCGTATTCTTCCATAAACTCAAAACCATCCATTACGGGCATATTCAGGTCGAGCAAAACCAGGATATGGCCAGGGCTGCTTTCCGTTACAATTTGGTGTTGGCCAATATAATCGAGCGCCTGCTGTCCGTCTGTTACCACGGCCACTTCTTCAGAAATATTCATTTCCAAAATTAGAGACTCTGTAATGTAGTTGCTGATATCATCGTCATCGACGAGCAGTATGCTAGTCAGTTTCTGTTCCATTTTCCAGGTAAATTTTAAAGGTCGTACCCTCGCCTACTTGGCTTTCAACATCAATCTTTCCTCCATTGTTGTCAATTATTTTTTTAACAATATAGAGACCCATCCCAGAGCCATCAACACTTTTATTCAGGCGCTTGAAGAGGGAAAATATTTTACTGTGCTGCTTCTCCGGAATTCCTTCGCCATTGTCGCGAACACTTAATAGCAGGCCTTCCGTACTTGGTTCAGTAGTTATGTATACCACAGGACTCCGGTGGGCGGAACGGTATTTTATGGCATTGGTGAGCAGGTTATACAAAATACTTCGCATGTTCTTCCTGTCAAAGGCCACTTCCTTTACCTGCAAATCTACATGAACAGCGGCTTTATGTTCACGAATAAGAGCGGCAACATCCTGCTGTACGTCGTCTATTATTTCCTGCAGGCAAATATTCTCCCGTTCTTCTTCCTCGAGTTCCTTCTGTACTTTCGTTACATCCGACAGGTCAAGAATAGTCTTTTTCAGGCGCTCAATGGAAGCCTGCATCATGCCCAGGAGCTGCTGGTCCTTTTCCGACAGGTTTTCGAGTAGCTTTTTATGTAACAGAACGAGCAGGCCTTCCAGGTTCGCAATAGGCGCCTTCAGGTCGTGCGAAGCAGTATAAATAAAGTTGTCGAGGTCGGCATTAATCCGGATGAGCTGTTCATTTTTACTTTGCAGCTCGGCCGTTCTTCTCATTACCTGGTCTTCCAGCTCATTATTTGCTTCTTTAAGAAGCTCTTCGGTACGCACCAGTTCTTCATTGGTTTCATGAAGGGTGTAGTTGGTGAGCTTTAGCTTTTCTTCGGCTAACTTGCGGTCATTAATGTTGCGGGTGACGCCAATTATCTGAACCGCTTCTCCTTTTTTGTTTCTCTTAAATACGTTATAGCGGGCGGTAACCCACAGGTGTTCTTTCGACTTCTGGCACAGGCGGTATTCGATTTCGCGGGCCTGGTCTCCTGTATGGTTTTTGAATTCCATCAAAAACTCAAAACCTCTTTTTACATCTTCCGGATGAACAAGGCTCTGAACCAAATCGGGCTGTTGGCGCAATTCAGCAATTTCCTCCTTTGAGTATCCCAGTATTTCGCTTAGCTCCCGGTTTCCATAAATGTTGGTCTTCTTTTCAAGGTCAAAAACGGTAATAATATCGGGGGTGGTGTTCATTACCTTCTGAATAAAGAACTGCTTTTCCTTTATTTCCAGCTCGGCCACTTTACGGTCGGTAATGTCCATGGCCGTGCCCTGAAGCTTAACGGCCTTTCCTTTATTAAAAATGGCTTTCCCGTTTGAATGCACCCAGCGAACTTCGCCGTTTGGCCTAAGCACGCGATGCTCAAAAGTATAAGCTTCTCCACTTGCTAAGGCTTCCTCTACCACAGATTCTACCAGTGGGAGGTCTTCCTCAAAAATAAATTGTAAATACTCCTTAAAAGTCAGGGGCGGGTGGGTTGGCTCCAGTCCAAAAATGCGCTTCATTTCTTCCGACCATACTACCTGGTTGCTTTTAATAAGGTATTCGAAGCTCCCTAAATGAGCAATTGCCTGGGCTTCTTCAAACTGGCTAACCAGTCTTTGTAGTTGCTCCTTGGCTTCTTCCAGTTGGGCAAGGCTTTCCTGTAACTCTTCGTTTATTGCCTCAACTTCCTGGCGCTGTTCGGTAAGCTCCTCGTTTGCTGCCTGTAGCTCTTCGCGCTGTTCGGTAAGCTCTTCGTTTGCTGCCTGTAGCTCTTCCTGGTGTTCTTTAAGGTTTTCTTCGGCCTCAATTCGGTGGGTAATATCGTGGACAAGGGCTACGCCACCGGTAATTTTACTTGCTTCGTCAAACAGCGGGCTAACATGTGCCTCATAACCTCCTGAACGGCTTATATAGGTACTATTGGGCAGGTGTACTTTATTGCCTTTGAGGGAGCTTTTAAAGGCAAGCATGATGGGTGCATTTTCAATAGCTGGAAAAACATCGGTTATGGTTTTTCCCAGCAATTCATTTTTAGCTTTTCCTAGGCTATTTTCCAGCGCAGGGTTCCATTCAGTAATTCTTAACTGCCTGTCGTAGGCCAATATTCCATCGGCACTGTTGATGATAATGGAGGATAAGAAGTTGTTTTGTTCGTAAAGCTGCTCCTGCTGGATAGCCATGTAAATAGAGAGGGCAAACTGTTCGAGAGCCTGGTAAAATGTTTCCAGCTCTTTCATAATAGCTACAATAAGGTGGCAGTCGGAGGTATATTCCGGAAGGAGCTGAAGGATGGTTTGTCGCCGGCCGCTATATCCAAGAATAAAATCCGAAATCTGGACTGCATCACGACCAATACCTTCTGTTTTGCCTTCTTTCCAGCGGGAAACAGCGTTTTTTGCTTCCTGCAGGGCTTCTCCTTTAGTAAGCTGCTCAAAAAAGTCAGCCAAATCTTTTTTTACCATTTCCAGAAGCTGCTCTTCGGTTAAATGGGCGAAAAGATTTAACAAAGGTATCTGAGATGCCCGCGAAATTTGCAGGCTCAGACTGGCGGCCTCATCCATTTTATGCTCAAGTACGAAAGCGGCAAACCCTTTTAGTTTTTCGTAACTCAACTGCTGCGTACTTTGGCCAGGAGCTCCCACTTTTCTGTCTGATATCATTTACTTAGTTACAGTTTAGTATTCTATTGATATAAAGCACTCCCTAAAAAGGAGGAACACAAAAAACAGGATATAAATCAACTATTACTTTCAAATTCCCCGGACAGACTGGTAATGAGAGATTTTAGAAAAAATTCAACTGTAAATTTATTACTTTATTTGTTCTTATAAAAGAAAGAATCCTGTACCACTGGCACAGGATTCCAAAAATAGGGCTAAAATTCTTTTTATTTGCTCTTCTGAGCAGCAACCAGGCGCTGATTTAATTCTTCGACTGCATTTCTTTCGGTTTGTAAATCGCGCATGAGGCGGGTTTCCTTTTCGCGTGACCGTACCTTGAACTCGTTAAATTCCTCATCGAGGGCTTCGTATTCGTTCCGCTTTTTTACGGCTATTTTATTGCTGCTTTTGTACTTTAGAAAAGCTACAGCTAAAATAATGAGGAGTACCAGAATAATACCCCAAACCACGTAATTGTAGGTTTCTTTTTCGATGTCGATCCCCAATAGCTGGGTATGGGCAATGGCATATTCGCTCTGTTCTACTGCTTCCTGGCGCTCTGCCACTTCGTCGTTGAGGCGGTTAATTTCCTGCTGCTGGGTAGTAATGGTATTTTGTGCCTCCAGAATCCGCTGCTTAGCAATGTTCATAGAATCTCTAACATTACTATAAAACTGATCGAGCCGGTTTTCTTTTACTACCTTGTATTCCTGGTAATTATTGGAACTTTCCTTGATGGAGCGAAACTGCTCCTGCAAAGTATTTTCCTGAGGCTCATCCTGGGCCATTGCAGCTGGTGCAAGCCCAATCATGGTAAACAGCAGAATAGTATATATTTTTTTTAGATTCATAACACTTTTTACATTTAAATCCATGCCCTTTTTAATTCTTCAAAAAGAAGGCTTTATCTTCAAATAGTCAAGTTTTTTAAGATGTTAAATTAACTGATTTTCAGATAAAGCGTTGTTGCTTTTTCGTTACATAATTTTGATTACAACCACACTAACAATAAAAGTTCCCTATTATTGTTTTTTTTAGCTTAAATACAGCTTTCAGGGCTACATTTTTTCTGTCATATTTCGACTACCTGTTTTATTAAGGTTGCCGGCAGGAGGTAAGCATGCTAATATAAAGAAGGGACTTTAATAATTCCGGCAAGTGCAGTGCCTAGCTCTCTTGTGGAGCAATAAATAAGAAGTATGTATATGGTATCCGGATAATGACCATTTTTTCCAGCGTCTCTTTCCTGCAGGTGAAACAATTATTATAAAGCAATGAGTCGCTTAAGCTGCTTAAAGCCTGTAAGAAGTTGCCAGTTAGGGATTGGATTAGGTGCTGACAGGGGTATAGGCTAAATGGTTTTTAAGCCTTTGCCCCTTAGCGGAAAGTAGCTCTGCCTAAGCCGGGTGGCTTCCAGCAAGGCTCAGGTTTATATAAAGGAAAGATGGCTGCTCATGAACGGCTATTTTTGAGAAAGGCACAAACAACTTCTCTTTCCTGCTAACAAGTAGAGGAGTGGTCGCTCAATAAATATTTTAAAAATGAGTGCTTGTTTTCTTGAGAAAATCATTAAGTGTAGTATATTTGCATTCCCAAATCATTTAGGAGAAGGGAATTACTTATTGCGCAAGTGGCGAAATCGGTAGACGCGCGGTCCTCAGAAGGCCGTTTCTTCGGAAGTGGAGGTTCGACTCCTCTCTTGCGCACCACAAAAGCGGGTAGCTCAGCATTGAAACTGAAGCTGCCCGCTTTTTTTGGTTTACAGGATGCCTCTTAATATTAAGGACGGCCAGAATTCGGGCCAATGGAAGGATTAAGAATAAAAGTAATGCAAGGGTAAAACGGCCTAAGCCTGGTATTTTCCGATTATTTTTATGTAGCAGAAATGCAGTTATCAAGCCCAAGCCAGCGCTCCTGAAAGAAAAATATCCCTTCCGCAAAGAAAAATATCCCTTCCGCCTGCTGAAATCACTAAAAGTTGCCCACCTGTAAAGCCTGCTTTTGAAGAGAGTAAGGCTATTTTATTCGATTGTTAAATTGTGGCAGATAAAGAAATTCAGCTGCCTGATTTTATTCGAAAAAATAAATGAAATCAGGTAGTGAGTTTTTTGGCAACAAAAGCAAACAGTGCGGTACTAAAAAAAGTAAAAGAGCTGTAAATAATAGGAATAATGGCCATTTGAGGCTCATGAAGTAGGGTGTGGGCGATAAATATTGCAAGGGCATTGTTTTGAATGCCAACAACTGCACTAATTGTATAGTGCGATGGCTTATCGGGTAAAATAGCACGGGCAAGAAAGAAAGAGGTCAGCATGGAACCCAGGTTCAGTAAAATAGCAAACGGATATTGGTGCAGAAACTTTGATACATCAATCCCGCCGCCATCTCCTTCCATATAAAGGGAGCCGCCAAAAATAGTCAGTAAAATCAGGGGCATAACCTTTTTCATTCCTTTGGTTAAATTATCCGCCCACTTTTCTCTATATTCTTTTAACAGTACGCCCAGTACAATTGGCAACAGAATAGTGAATCCGATTTGCTGAATCGTTCGCCCTACCGGAAGGGAGATGTCCTGCCCCTCAGACTTGAAAAAGGTTAAAGCCAGGTTTACAATTAAAGGAATGGTGGCTAAAACCAATACACTGCTTATGGCAGTAGTGGATACGGCCAGCGCCAGCCGGCCCTTGAGGTAGTAAGAAATAAAGTTGTGAGATGCCCCGGCCGGGCAGGCGGAGACTAAAATTAACCCCATTTTTGCCCACATTGGGAAATCAAAAATCCAGGCAATTAAGAAAGCAAGCAGGGGAATAATAATCATTTGCCCGAACAGGGCAGTAAAAATCTCCTTTGGTTTTACTATTATCCTTTTAAAATCTTCGAGCTGTAAAGTAATGCCAATGCCGAACATTATAAGTCCAATAAGTGCTGGCAAGCCGTAAACTGAAAATATTTTTTCTAAATCCAAAGGTAAATTGTTCTAATCAAAGCTGCTTTCCCGGTAAATAGATTATGCTCTGTCATTTCCAGTTATCAGACATCCATGGCTGGCAGTGTAGGAAATAGACTTTGCTTTCTTTTTACTTTCATTGCCAGGAGAATGGGGAAGATAAAAACAGCAGCCAGGCCAAATGAAAACGTAAAATTAAGCGCCTGAAGCTGATTTTAAATTAGCTGTCATAGCTTACTTTAAAAAGCAGAAATAAGTTTCAATTACTTTGGTATAAGTAGTAACTTAAAGAGCAGGTATTTTGCAGGCAAAGTTCAAAAGCAGAAGTTATTTTTCTTCTCTCGGCTTGAGCGTTTAAAGCTTTTAGAACAGGACCCATTCAACCAGTCCAAAGAAAAATAAAACTTTTTGTTTGTACTACAGGAAACTCAAAAATTTTATTAGCATGAAAAAAGGCTTGTTATCTCATTGCTTTTTGCTGATGCTTTCAAGCAAACAGGGTTTAGTAAAATAGAAATTATTTTTTGCCCCTGGGTTTAAGCTTTCCTCTTTTGTGCTTGTAGCTTTTGTAGTAGAGTCTGTTACTGCCGTTACTACAGTAAGAAGAAAAATAACCATAATTTTTTGAAAAAAGGTATGCATGCATACTAATATTTTCTTTATATTTGAAAAGCTGAGGTCCTGAATCGAATGAATCCATCAATCATGCGGTTTTCAATAGAAAGTATGGGCTTTAGAACCATTATAAAAATAATCGTATGAAACGAGAAGAAACAGTCGACTATAATATTAAAGCCACCTGGCATGCCATTGCGCGCATGTATAACCAGGAGGCCATGAAGCACGACATTACCACCTCCATTGGTTTTGTGCTGCTGAACATCGACGAAGAAGGAACGCCTGCCACCAAAATTGCTCCCCTCCTTGGCCTTGAAGCCCGCAGCTTAACGCGCATGCTGAAAACGATGGAAGAAAAAGGCTTCATCAGCCGCCAGCCCGACCCAACCGACCGGCGGCTGGTGCGCATCTTCCTGACTGAATTAGGAAAGAAGAAAAAAGAAGTATCGCGCAAAACGGTGCGCGCTTTTAATAAGGCCGTACAGGAGCAAATTCCGCAGGCAAGAGCTGGACAGTTTCTTCCGCACCATGCAACACATAAATCAATTGTAGAAGAACAAAAGTTTAAAGAATAGAATCTCTAGGTCATTGAGTCTCTGGTCATTAGTCTATACAACTATAGAAAAATGATTTTTGAGATATAACCAGACTAACTACTAACTACTAACAGACTAACTACTTAATTACTTACATGAAACGAACCATTAACAAAGTCACTGTATTAGGCTCAGGGATTATGGGCTCGCGCATTGCGGCACATTTTGCCAATATTGGCGTAAAAGTACGCCTGCTCGACATCGCCCCCTTTGAGCTTAACGAAGACGAAAAGCAAAAGGCCTGAGCCTGGACGATGCAGCAGGTAAAATGCGCATCGTAAACGAAAGCTGGGAAAACACGCTGAAGTGCAAGCCAGCTTCCCTCTACGACCATACATTTCGCCGACCGCGTAACGCTGGGCAACTTCAAAGACCACATGAAGGACATCGGCGACAGCGACTGGGTGATTGAAGTAGTTGTTGAAAACCTGAAAATCAAAAAGCAGGTTTTTGAAGAGGTAGAAAAGTACCGCAAGCCAGGCACCCTCATTACCTCCAACACCTCGGGCATTCCTATTCACCTGATGCTCGATGGCCGTTCCGAAGACTTTCAGAAGAATTTCTGCGGCACACACTTTTTTAACCCGCCGCGCTACCTGAAGCTGCTCGAAATTATCCCTACCCCTAAAACCGATCCGGAGGTAACTGACTTCCTGATGAAGTACGGCGACCGCTACCTGGGTAAAACCACCGTACTGGCGAAAGACACCCCGGCCTTTATCGCCAACCGCGTAGGTATTTACGCCATTATGAAGGTGGTAGATACCATGCAGAAGATGGACCTGAACGTAGATGAGGTAGATAAGCTGACAGGTCCGGTAATTGGCCGTCCGAAATCGGCTACCTTCCGTACCTCCGATGTGGTTGGTCTGGATACGCTTATTAAAGTAGCCAACGGCCTGTACGAAGGCCTGCCGAACGACGAGCAGCGCGAGATACCTTTAAGCTGCCGACGCGAAGTAAAGCCCGTTGATGGAGAAGAAATGGCTGGGCGATAAAACCGGCCAGGGCTTCTACAAGAAAACCAAAAATGAAAAAGGCAAAACCGAAATCCTGACGCTGGACCTGAAGACGATGGAGTACAAGCCGAAGCAAAAGGTCAAATTTGCCACGCTCGAAGCAAACCAAGCCCATCGAAAACCTGCGCGAGCGCTTCCCGGTGCTGCTTTGCCGGAAAAGACAAAGCCGGTGAATTCTACCGCGACTCTTTCTACGGCCTTATTCGAGTATGTATCGAACCGCATTCCGGAAATTGCCGATGAGCTGTACAAGATCGATGATGCCATTCGTGCCGGCTTTGGCTGGGAAGTAGGTCCATTCGAAACCTGGGATGCCGTAGGCGTGAAAAAGACGGTAGCCAAAATGGAAGAAATGGGCTATAAGCCTAACCAGTGGGTGTACGATATGCTGGAAGCCGGCAACGAGACCTTCTACAAAGCCGAAGACGGCCGTAAGCTGTACTACGACATCGACAGCAAGTCGTACAAAGCCGTGCCGGGACCGAAGAATTTATTATACTCGACACCCTGCGTAAGAGCAATAAAGTATGGGGCAATGCCGATGCCACCATCATCGACCTGGGCGATGGCATCCTGAACCTTGAGTTCCATAGTAAAATGAATACCATGGGTGCCGGCGTAATCGAAGGCATTAACAGCGCCATTAGCATGGCCGAAGAAAGACTACCGCGGACTGGTAATTGCCAACGAAGGGGCACAACTTCTCGGCAGGTGCCAACCTGGGTATGGTGTTTATGTATGCCATTGAGCAGGAGTACGACGAAATGGACTTCATGATTCGCCAGTTCCAGAACACCATTATGCGGGCCCGTTACAGCAGCATTCCGGTAGTTGTAGCGCCCCATGGCATGACCCTGGGCGGTGGCTGCGAACTTACCATGCATGCCGATCAGGTGGTAGCTGCTGCCGAAACCTATATTGGTTTGGTAGAAGTAGGCGTCGGTCTGTTGCCTGGCTGGTGGCGGTACCAAAGAAATGACGCATGCGCGTGCCTCTGACGAGACTAGAGAGTGGCGATGTGGAGTTCAATGTTTTACAAAACTCCTTTATGAACATTGCAACCGCTAAAGTGGCTACTTCGGCTTACGAGGCCAAGGACATGCACATTATTCGCGACAAAGATATGATTGTGGTGAACAAGGACCGCCAGATTGCCGATGCCAAAGCGGCAGCCATTGCGCTTGCCGAAGCAGGTTATGTGCAGCCAATCCAGCGCACCGATATTAAGGTACAGGGTAAAGTTCCGGCATGGCCCTCTTCCTGGCGGGTATTCACGGCATGAGGCAGGTAACTACATTTCCGCCCACGACCAGAAAATCGCCGAGAAGATTGCCAATGTTATGTGCGGCGGCGACCTTTCTTACGCCCAGAATGTATCGGAGCAATACCTGCTAGACCTGGAGCGCGAAGCCTTCCTCAGCCTCTGTGCCGAGAAAAAAACCCTCGAACGCATCCAGTCGATTCTGCAAACCGGAAAGCCACTTCGTAACTAGAAGTGGGTAGTGAGTATTGAGTAGTGAGACTTGATTATGCACAACTACAAAGAATTAAACGTTTGGAAGCTGGCTGTAGAATTAGCCACAGATGTGTATAAAATCACTGCCCAATTTCCTGCAGAAGAGAAGTTCGGATTACAGTCGCAAATTAGACGTAGCGCTGTTTCTATTGCTTCTAACATTGCAGAAGGTGCTGGCCGAAACTCGAATGGAGAGTTTAAACAGTTTTTAGGAATCGCCTACGGTTCTGCCTATGAATTGGAAACACAGTTTCTTATAAGCAGAAACTTAGCATTTGTATCAGACAAAGAAATAAACCAGGTAGTGGAAAAGCTTGAATCAATTCAAAAAATGATTTACAAACTAAAAGGGAACATCAAATAGTTTTCGCAGTGGCGAATCTTTTGAAGGAACATCTCAATACCCACTACCCAATACTCAATACTAAAAAAATGAACGCATACATAATAACAGGATACAGAACAGCGGTAACACGCGCCAAGAAAGGTGGTTTCCGCTTTACCCGGCCCGACGATCTGGCGGCCGATGTGATTAAACACTTGGTAAAAGAAACGGCATCGATCCGCATACGGTCGATGACCTGATTGTAGGAAATGCCGTGCCCGAAGCCGAGCAGGGCATGCAGATGGGGCGCATGATTTCGCCTGCTGTCGCTGCCCATGGAAGTGCCGGGCATGATCGTGAACCGCTACTGCGGCTCGGGCCTGGAGGCGATTAATATTGCCGCAGCCCGGGTACATGCCGGTATGGCCGACTGTATTATTGCCGGTGGTACCGAAAGCATGTCCATGGTGCCGATTATGGGCTACCGTACGGCGCTGAACTATAAAATTGCCAAAGAACAACCCGGACTACTACACCAGCATGGGCTTAACGGCTGAGCATGTAGCCAAGGAATTTAACATCAGCCGCGAAGACATGGATGAGTTTGCCCTGAGCTCTCACCAAAAGGCGCTGAAGGCGCAGGAAGAAGGTAAGTTCGATGAGGAAATTCTGCCTATTACGGTAGAGGAAACCTACCTCGACGATAACATGAAGAAGCAGACCCGCAGCTATACGGTGGCAAAAGATGAAGGCCCTCGTGCAGAAACCAGTCTGGAAGCGCTGGCGAAGCTAAAGCCGGTGTTTGCCCAGGGTGGTTCGGTAACAGCGGGGAACTCCTCTCCTACCAACGATGGCGCTGCCTTTGTAATGGTGGTTTCTGAGAAATTCCTGAAAGAAAATAACCTGACACCAAAAGCCCGCTTTGTGAGCTTTGCCGCAGCCGGTGTAGAGCCACGCATTATGGGTATTGGCCCTGTGGCTGCAATACCAAAGGCACTTAAGCTGGCAGGCCTTCAGCAGAACGACCTCGACCTGATTGAAATGAACGAGGCTTTTGCTGCACAGTCGCTGGCAGTATTCAACGAGCTGGGCCTGAATATGGACATGCTGAACGTAAATGGCGGCGCGATTGCGCTGGGTCACCCACTGGGCTGTACCGGAGCTAAGCTCAGCATCACCCTCATGAACGAAGCCAAACGCCGCAACGCGAAGTACGGAATGGTAACGGCCTGCGTAGGCGGTGGCCAGGGCGTAGCAGGGATATATGAATTTTTAAACTAGTGCCCTTAGTGGCTGGTGGTTAGTGCTTGGTGTCTGGTTTCTGATTGCGATAAAGTATATCAAGATGAGCAAAAACTATTCGGATTTAGATGTTTGGAAGAAAGGCAGAGAATTGGTAAATGAGGTGTATGTGCTAAGTAAGCTCTTTCCAAAAGAGGAACTTTTTGGTCTTACAAGTCAAATCCGGAGAAGTGCTGTTTCAATACCTTCTAATATTGCAGAAGGCTGTGGAAGGTTTCATCGAAAAGAAAGCCTGCATTTCTATTACATAGCCCGAGGCAGCCTGTATGAGTTGGAAACTCAGCTTTACCTGGCACTCGACCAAATGTACATAGGCCAGAATCAGCTCGATAAAGTGATGCTATTAACCGAAAGTACAAAAAAGCTATTAAATGGACTAATAGGATATTTTAAATCTACAGCCAATTAGCTGCCAATACCAACCACTAACCACCAGACACCAGCCACAAATAACTAATAACAAACAACGAACAACTAAAGACTAAAAGATATGGAAACAACAGAAAAAAGTAGAGCCATTAAAGGCGGCGAGTTCCTGATTAAGGAAACGCCTGCCGAGCGTGTATTCATTCCCGAAGAGTGGAGTGAAGAGCAGCGCATGATTGCCCAGACCTGTAGAGATTTTCTGGAGACAGAAATCTATCCACGTCTGGAAGAAATTGATTCGATGAAGAACCCTGAGCTGATGCCTCAGCTGATGGATAAAGCCGGTGAGCTTGGCCTGCTGGGTACTTCGGTTCCGGAAAACTATGGCGGCTTTGGCATGGACTTCAATACCTCTATGCTGGTGGCAGAAGTAACCGGTGCCGGCCATTCATTTGCGGTAGCGCTTTCGGCACATACGGGTATTGGTACCCTGCCGATCCTGTACTACGGAACGAAGAGCAAAAGGCTAAATACCTGCCTAAGCTGGCTACTGGCGAATACAAGGCAGCATACTGCCTTACCGAGCCAGACAGCGGTTCCGATGCCAACAGCGGCAAGACCAAAGCAGTATTGAATCCCGAAGGCACACACTACATTATCAACGGTCAGAAAATGTGGATCACCAACGGTGGCTTTGCTGACATCTACATTGTGTTTGCCAAAATTGAAGATGATAAGAACCTGACGGCTTTCATTGTAGAGAAGAGAGTTTGGTGGCATTACTATGAACGAGGAAGAGAAGAAAATGGGTATCAAGGGTTCTTCTACCCGCCAGATTTTCTTCAACGACTGCAAGGTGCCAAAAGAAAACATGCTTTCAGAGCGTCAGAATGGCTTCAAGATTGCGGTGAACATCCTGAACATCGGCCGTATTAAGTTGGCTGCCGCTGCTTTTGGTGCATCAAAATCTGTAATATCCAATGCTGTACGCTATGCCAACGAGCGCAAGCAGTTTGGTACTGCTATTGCCAACTTTGGTGCTATTAAGCACAAACTGGGCGAAATGGCGCCGGACTTACGCCTGCGAGTCGGCTGCTTACCGGGCGGGTCAGAACATCGACGATGCCTATGCAAAGCCTGCTGCAGACGGCATGGACGATGCCCAGGCAAACTTAAGTCAGTAGAGGAATTTGCCATTGAGTGTGCCATCCTGAAAGTACATGGTTCTGAAACACTAGACTATGTAGTAGATGAAGGCGTGCAGATTTATGGTGGTATGGGCTTCTCGGCCGATGCGCCAATGGATCGGGCCTATCGCGATGCACGTATCAACAGAATTTTCGAAGGTACGAACGAAATCAACCGCATGCTTACTATCGACATGCTACTGAAGCGTGCCATGAAGGGAGAAATTGACCTGATGAATGCCGCCATGGCTGTGCAGAAAGACCTGACCTCCATTCCGGACTTTGGTGCCCAGGAAGATAGCACATTCTTTGCTGCAGAGAAAAAGGTACTGGCGAACCTGAAGAAAGCTGGATTAATGATTGCCGGTGCTGCAGCTCAGAAATTAATGCAGAAGCTTTCGCATGAGCAGGAAATTCTGATGAATCTGGCCGACATGCTTATTCAGGTGTATGCCTTTGAATCAGCTATCCTGCGTACGGAGAAACTGGCTGGCATGCGCGGCGAAGAAGCTGTACAGGCGCAAATTGATATGACCCGCATTTACATGATGCGTGCTGTTGAAATAGCCGGTCAGGCAGGACGCGAAGCAATTTATGCCTTTGCCGAAGGCGATGAGCTGCGCCTGATGTTAATGGGCCTTAAGCGCTATACCAAAGTAGAGCCATTTAACCTGAAGGAAGCCCGCCGCCGCGTGGCAAACATCCTGATTGAAAAGAACGAATACGTTTTCTAAAACCAAGCCATAACAAATAGCTGTTAAAAGCCTTCGGAAATTATTTCGAAGGCTTTTTTGTGCCACTTAAACCTCAATCGCAATGTCGGATAGGCAACTGTGGAATTTGGCTAAGTACGTTAATAGTAGGTGGTATTGCTGTAAGCCTTTTGCCTTTCCAGTTTAGCAAAGGCTTTACTTTTGCTTCATTTTATACGGGTATAACAAAGTTCATATTGCTTTAAAAATGCTAAGTTTTCCTGATTCCTTTCTCCACACCCCTCCAACTATTCCGGTAATTTGTCTAAGGATCTTACGAGTTAGTCTAATTAAATAGCTGTTTTTCTTCTGTTATGCTTGATTTATATAAAAAATCGCGGGCTACTTATTGAAAGACCTTTTGGTTTGCTGATTTATTTCGCTGCGATCTTTAAAAAATATAAATCCAGATAGTATGAAGAAGAGAGAAAGATTCAATTCAACAAAGTATGGGCTATTTTTAATTTTGGGGCTCTTTTTTATGAGTCCTTCATTGAAAGCGCAAAATGTTATCTCAGGTAAGGTGCTGGAAAAAGAAAATACTGGAGCCCCATTTGCTACGGTTACCTTATTGAATGTAGCTGACAGCACCATACTAAAGGGTGCTATAACAGGAGAGGATGGTCACTTTCAAATTAAGCCAGCTGTACCGGGTGAGTATCTTTTAGCCGTATCATCTATCGGTTTTTCAAAATACTACAGTGATGCATTTTCTTATGCCGGAAATGAGCTGGTGCTTCCTACAGTTGTTTTAAATGAAACAGTTGAAACCCTGGATGAGGTTACCGTAAAGGCACAACGCCAGGTGATGGTAAGAAAGGCTGACCGTTATGTAATGGATGTTACAGCCAGCTCATTTCAGTCAGATAACCTCAGTGACATATTTCAGGCGCTTCCTTTTGTGCAGGTAAAGGGAGAAGATATTTCAGTTAACGGCAAGGGAGGCGTTTTGATTTTATTGGATAAAGTACAAATGCCGGGAGCAACCTTAAATACAATTTTGTCATCCATGACCGGAGATGAGATAGATAACATTGAGTTTATTACCAACCCTTCTTCTCGTTACCCTGCCAGTGTAAGTACGGTAATAAAAATAACTACTAAAAGGTCAAAAAATTATGGGCTAACAGGCTCAGCCAGGCTTACAGCTTCTCAGGGTATCAAGGCAAAAGGCCTCGCAGGCACTTCGCTTACATACAGAAAGGAAAAATGGGTAGCGAACCTGAATTTAAATTATAGTGCAGGAGCATCACTTAATGAGAATGTCGGATACCGTGTTTTAAATTCGAATGGCAACAGACTGGTCCTGAACCAGGAGCTTACCTCTAATTTTGTTTACCAGAAACCTTCCCTGAGAGGCAGCTTTGAGTATACAATTGATGATAGAAACAGTATAGGCCTCCAGACCAATACCTCCTACACTAGGACGATGGATAACAGTCTTTCCCAAAATAGAATTCGATTTTCGAATACAATTGACGGGCCAGCCGATTCCTTGCTGAGCACAGATTTGAATGATTACGGCTATAATTTAGTGCAGAACTATAATTTATTTTACAATCATAAATTAGACTCTCTTGGCAAGTCTTTCGATATAATTTTAACTTATACTCCTTATCAAAAAAATGAAAATACGGAAATGCTTTTCCAGAATTTGCTTAATGCGCAAGGCGAATTGATAAGGAAGCTCAGAACAGTAAGGAACATTAATGCGAACCAGGCAAATATTTTAGTAGGCCAAATGGATTGGGAACTTCCCTATAAAAACAACTGGAATCTTACTACCGGTGCTAAAATTACGCATTCCACAAATAGCACACAGCCAACACAGCAAGTTTTGGTAAGTGACCTGTTCGTTCAGGAGGATGAGTTTAGTTTCAAAAATGAATTTGAAGAAAATATTGTGGCTGCCTATGTGTCGGTCGATAAAATGATAAAGAAAAAAACCAGTGTAAATGCAGGTTTGCGCGTGGAATACGCAACAATGTTGGTAGATAATATTACGACAAGTGAAAGAGCGGTAGACAGAGATTTCTTTGACTTTTTCCCTAACCTGATGGTTAACCACACCTTATCAGAAAATTTACAGTTTTCTGCTAACTATAGAAGAACTATTCAACGGCCAGGCTTTAATGTGCTTACACCGTTCAGAACGTATATAGATGACTATACTATTACAGAAGGAAATCCAGGTTTGTTACCTAAATATACCAGCTCATATTCGTTAAGTACAGTTTTTAAAGGGAATTTATATTTCGAGTTTGAATACAGAGATGAAAAAGATGTATACACCCAATTACCAGAGGCGGTGGGGGATGTTACCATTTGGAAAGATAGAAACTTTGACTTAAACTCTTATAGCCTGGTGGGGAATTATGGATATAAGTTAACTTCCTGGTGGTCTGGAAGTGTGTTTGCCTACGGAGCTATTTTTGAGTCAGCTATTGATACAAAGAATGCTAAGGCCATTGAAATTCCAAGGAGCTTCTTCCATACATTTGGTGTAGAAAATACATTTAGTTTGCCAAAAGGCCTGCGTTTGGAAACTTCTTTTAACTATACCGGCCCCTTCAAGTATGGCTTAGTTGATATTGTAGCAAAGAATTATTCCAGAATTGCTTTAAAGGGCGACCTGCTCAATAAAAAGATCCAATACACTTTGAGTGCCACGGATTTATTCAGAGGAGATATAACCGGTGGCTCAATTAATGCTTTTAATGTCGAAACCGACCTTACTAATTATTATGATGCCAGGAGAATTCAACTGGGACTTGTGTACAGGTTTGGAAAAAACACGGTTAAAAATGCCCGCAGTAAGAAAATGGGTAATGAGGATGTGTTGAATAGGGTAGAGTAAGCGCTAAGCTTTCAGCCTGTGGAGTTTCTTTTTTTTAAGTGTAATGTCTTCTAAACAGAAATATAATGGAACTAATTTATCAATTAAATTCGGCCACCTCCAGGAGCGATAGAAAATATAAGTACTCTAAAATTCTGGAATGTCTTGAACAAGAGGAAACTGATTCATTACAGCTTTCGAAGAGTTCTTTAGAAATCTATTTGCATTATCGGAATCAAATCAAAGCCCTTAACAGTGAGATGTTCAAGATGAATGCGGATCATCAGCAGATATTAGCCAAGCTGCAAGCAGTAGAGCAAGAAGTTATGCAAAATAAGGAAATAAGCCCTTTTATGAAGAAATACATAGAAGCACAAATTTCACCCAAAACAGCTTATTGCTATTACAAAATTAAGGATTTCTCAGGTGCTGAAATCAGCTTAAACAGACGATTTTTAGTTGGTTTCGAATTATATAATAAAGGGCTTCATTTTCAGTTTTTTGACTTGTTAGAACAGATCCTCAATCAAAGTAAATTGCTGGTTGCCCAGCACAGGTTAGATGAGTGTGTCCGCAATTGGTCTGAGATGTTCAAATTTCTACTAACGGGCGCTCCTTCTGATTTACCGTGTTTGCAATTTGATTATGCATCTGTAAATACTGGACTGTTTAAAATTCTGAAAGAATACACAATTCTTAATTTCCTGAATATTTACATCAATGGGTACATGAAATTTGGTGCTTACCCAAATCCCAGTGTAATCTTTTCTCCCTGGTATCATGAAATGGAGGTTGATACAAGCGAAAGGCTGGCTATCTACAGGTACATTTCTTTACACGAAAGCATAGATACTACACAATTAGCTAAGTTTATTGGGGAAGTAGTTGAATTTACGCAGCTATTCGAAAATAAAAATTACCTTATTTTACGGTGTTCATTAATAGCATTATTGGTGGAGAAGCTGGAAAAGGACAGCCAATCAATAGAACAAAGATCTGAACAAGCTCTATTTTTGAGAGACTATTTAAATTCACTTAACGCTGGAATTCCGTGGGTTAATGGACTAGTCGCCAGGCTTGAGCAGTTAATCATTATCTAAATCCACTTCAGCGACTACTTTTCGAGGTAAGTCTAATATTACTTTAATATGAAGAAATCATTAGTAGAGGAGTATCCTATTACGCTCACTTCCGGAAATGCGGAATTGAATTCAATTTTAACCAAAATTGCAGCAAATGTGCATAAAAACACATGCTTTTTCGAAAATCCAACCATAAGTAATGGCTGGTTAGGGGCATGCCTTTTTTATTGTTATTATGCCAGGTTCACGGGAAATGACGAATATTTCAATCAGGCTGAAAGCTATCTGGACAAGGCACTGGAGATGATCGATTATAAATATTATAAAAGGATATACCCTACCGATTCCTATGATGCAAACATTGCGGGTTTGGGTATATTTTTCCTTAGAGCTACTGAAAAAGGCTTGTTGGATTTTGATGTGCGTCCGTCTCTTCAAAATATTGAAGATACCCTACATGTCCTTTGTAAAAACAAAATAAAGCATGCCGACTTCAGCATTTTCTCAGGGGCATTAGCTACGGGAAACTTTCTGTTGCTTACGAAAAGGTCAGAGAGAAACGATCAACTACTTACTGAAATTCTTGAATCCATTGATGCAAATGCAAAAAAGGATCCGTCTGGAGGTATATACTGGGTTAGCCCCAGGTTAAATAATAAGGTTTATTTAGGCTTAAGCCATGGCTCTTGTATGATTATAAATTTTCTTTCAGCAGTAATCGAACGCGGGTTGTTGCAGGATAAGTGCCGGCTCTTGATTGAACAGGCAAGTAAATTTGTTTTAAAATGTAAGCGAGATAACCCGAAGGGGCTTTTTCCTCATACGCTGGGTGAACAGATTCAGGAAACCCAGTTTAGTCTATGCTATGGAGATTTGGGGGTAGGGTATGGTTTATTAAAGGGAGGGCTTACTATTCAGGATGAGCATGTGGTGCATGAGGCAAAAAAGATATTAGACCTTTGCTTAAAAAGAAAGTATGAAGATAAGCTGACCTACGATGGCAGTATGACGTACGGGGCATCGGGCGTTGCATACTTATTTATGAAGCTTTCGAAGTTAGATCCGGAAGATGAAAGATATTTAAAAGCTTACGAATATTGGATACATCAGATTCCGCGCAATATTACAGATAAGAATGGGTTTTGTGGCTTTCATTCCTTCTTCAAGCCTGAGTCAAACCTTTTTAACCTGTCTTATGCCTGGGGAATTATTGGTATTGGAATTACCCTGATGAAGTACCTGAACAAGGATTTGCCTACGATTGAAGGAATAAATCATGGAATATAAAATTCAGGAAAAAAAAATATCCCTTCAAGAGGTTGCGCATAAGTTGGATAATATTAGTGCGTTCAACCCCGATGAGTCAGATGCCTTATACACTGGCAATCTTGGGAAAACTGTGTCTCTCTTAACACTGTCCCAATATTATCAGGATGTGCGCTTTGCACATCAGGCTATAGAATCCATTCAATTGATTATTGAAAGAATAGGGGAGGGTAAAGGGGTTAAGTTCACGACGGCCATGAGTAACGGACTGAGTGGCTTAGGATATTCTTTGCTGCTTCTTCAAAGACATGAGCTGCTGAAACGTGATGGCAATGCGCAGTTATTGCTGGACTGGACAGCTAAAAATGTTTTTCAGAAAGCTAAAATTGAAATGGAGGAGGGGGATTTAGATCCTTTATATTCTTCTATCGGGGGACTTTATTTTTTAGCAAAGTATGCAGGCCCGCATTCATTGGGACAGGTTTATGTGGAGGAACTTGTTAACCTGCTGGAATCGAAAGTAGAGGAAAATAAGTATGGAAGATATATAGCAAATAAGCGATATTATAAGGATGGTACTTATTACATTAATGCAGGACTGGCGCATGGTATAAGTGGACTGATTCTGGTACTAGCAGAAGTCAGCAAATCAGTCCATAATCCTGCAACTAATGGGCTGATAAGGATGCTCCTGGACTACTTAAAGAACCTTTTTAAACCATACGACAATTCAGAAGAACAATTTTTATTTCCCCGTTCTGTTAGTGCCAAAGGAAAAGCTTTGTATCAGGCAAGGAAACAAAACTCGAATATCGGTTGGTGCACCAGTGATCTTTCAATTGTCTACACCTTCCTTAAGGCAGGGAATGTTTTGAATGATAGTGAAATTTCCGGTTTTGGAAATTTATTACTCTCTGACTTTTTAAAGTTTGATCAAAGCAAGCTGCCAATACAGGAAGCCAATTTTTGCCATGGATTTTCAGGCTTTTCCTGGCTTTTAAAGAAATGTTACCATTTAACACAGCGGAAAGAATGCCTGCACAATGCTCAGTACTGGTTGAACCGGGCCCTCGTAAATGATTATACAGCGGGTGAAAACAATCTTCTGAATGGGAATCAAGGTGTTTACAATGTCATTTTACATAGCGAGGGCTTGGATGATATGTTGTGGGATGAAGTTTTTTTTCTTTAAGTAAAATAGAAAACCATGAAAATAAGTTTGTTAGAATTTGGAGAGGGAGAGCCAGGGTCAAACAGCCTGGTGCGTTTAAGAGATGTGTTTGATTATGCAGTAAAAGCAGATGAGTTAGAATTTAACAGATTCTGGTTAGCCGAACACCACCTTTATAATCGAAAGCTGGCTTGGGGATGTCCACTGCCGATAATTCCGGTAATTGCAAGTATTACTCAGAAGATAAGAGTAGGGACAGGTGGCATTATGCTAAAGATTCACAATTCTTTTGATGTTGCTGCGCAATTTAAGTTGTGGAATAATATTTACTCGAACAGAATAGATTTAGGCCTGGCAAATGGGGGCTCAGCTAAAATCGAATCCTTACAAAAAACTGAATTAGCGGATGTTTCATTTGATGAAAAGTTCAGTGATATAATTTCTTTTTATAAGGAGGAAGAAAAGCTGTTAGAAAAAAAGATTGTATTACCACCCTACCAGGGGGTGACGCCAGATGTATGGGCATTGAGTACAACAGCGAAAGGCTTCCACAGATCGCTAAAGTATGGTGCTAATTATGTAAGATCTATTTTTCATGAAGTTGCAGAATTAGAGCCGCAGAAGGAGCTTTTTATAAACTTTAAACAAGAGTTTGAGCAAAGACACAGAAGAAAAGTAAAAACAATGCTTTCTATTTCAGGAAGCTGTTTAAAAAATGAAAAACGTTTGCAGGAGTTAAAAAGGGATGCGGAGAAGGATGAAAAGCATCACCTTATAGGAACCCCCGCTTATTTTGAAGAGAAGCTACCGGAGTTACTTCAGCAATATGGTGCCGATGAAATTCTGTGGAGAGATTTGAACAGGAATTTGAATGAGAGATTTGACGCCCTGGAATTACTTTCAGCATTTATATCTCAGAATGAGTCAGAAAATATTGCTTCCTTTAAGGAATAAAACAGAAGCTATCCACAGGAATTTTCTGTTCTTAAAGCCATGGAGGTACCCTTATAACCTTTAAAGCTCAGACATTAAAAAGTTACGATTTTAGATGTCTTTTACTATTTGTTAATCAAGCACGGACGTTATTTTAAAGCGGCTAAGGTAAAAAATAAAAACTTCAGGTGTAAAGGTTATTTTGATGAATAGGAGGAGAAAGTTGCCTGCTCCGGTAAAGTTGTAACAAACCAGCTACGTTCATCGTGGATACAGAACTTTACAAAATACTTTGACTAAACTGGTCAATCCCCGTTTTTGCTTAGATTTTTATAATAAAACCTCACTTATTATTTCTAAAAACAGGAGATTTTCAGTGTTATTGAAAAGCGGCTTAATTTTGTTACAAGAAAGTTTAATTTTTTTGAAAGGCTAAGCGGTGGTGAGTTAAAGGTTCAGTTGGCCAGTTTTAAGCTAAAGAAACATTTCTTTATACACACGCATCGCATTTTGTATTTATTCCTTTTTCTGCAAATCATAATTTGGAGCTTAATTTAATATGTGGACTGGGTGATGTACTACTTTCTTAAAAATGGCTTAATGCCTATGGCGTGTGTTTCTCCAGCCTCCTTTTTCTTTCGTAGCCAGGTTCTCAAATTTTTATTTCACCTTTTGTTTTGTCACCCAATTTCCACGATTCCTTTAGCACACCTAATGGTTGAATACTAATTTCCGATTCTTGAAACCTCTTCTTTTATTCTTTCTATTCTATTTAAGCTTACTCACATCCTGTTCTTCATATCCCAGACTTTATTTCCAGCAGGCTGCAAGCTCCATGGTTATAAAACACAACGCTGACTTGGCCTACCATGCAGAAAACTTCCTGGACACTCCTTTCTTTTGTTCTTAAGGCACATAAAGGGGAGGGAGCTGTAATGTCCATTTTTTGCTCCCAGATTCCGGTGAGTAAATGGCACGACCTGATGGGGAAGGAACTATTGCAGATGCAATTCTGGACCGGGTAGTTCATTCTTCTCACAGGATAAATTTAAATGGAGACTCTATGAGAAAAAGTCAAAGCTTGAACTAATCAGGTAATATCTTTATTCTTGCCATTGGAAAGTGGCACTATATCTCCGAAATAGCCATCATGCCTATCAAAGCAGTCTGTGTCTCTCCAGATCACAGAAATTTTTTAAGAAACTAAGGGGCTTGAAACAAGGGCAAAAAGTTGGTTTTGTCCTTTTCCGACGAAGCTAAAGTACAGGTTAATTGGCCATTTTGTCGAAGAGAAAAGCCTGTATATCTAAATAGTTACGGTTCCTAACTTAAGGATGCTACCTTCCTATTGTTAATTGATCAATAACACAAATCATTTTTAAACCATAACTTTAATTAACATGAAAAAGAAAAACGTAAATCCTCTTGACCTGGATAAGGAAACAATTGCAAAGTTAGATGAGAAGCAGTTAGACTCTTTAGCCGGAGGATCAAATGATCCGGAAGAGGATGATGAAGCAACTTGTCTTTTCCTGACGAGGAATACCATCAAAGAGATTGATGCTGAATATGCAGAGAAAGTTGATTGCTGTGGTACTGCAGTAATGTAATTTTAGACAGTTGTTACAAAACTGTTTAGATGAAGGTTCGGGGTAAAATGCATCGAACCTTTGTTTCTATTAAAGAACTCTTACACAATATTTTTATTGGCAAGGGAGCCAACAAGGGGCAAAGTTTCTATTGCTGAAGACGGCCTACTCTGAGAAGCCAGACAGAAAGTATCCGAAACAGAATACAGTTTTACACAGAGAGATAATTGCCCTCTAAAAAGGAACCCAGGGCTATATTCAGGTAACTCAGGTTCTAATAATTGGGAGAAGCGGTTCCTTCTTTGCCAAGCCTGAAAGGAGAGAGCTGAGGACATGAGTGTTGTGCCAAAAAAGAGTGTTTAGAAGAAAAAAACTCAACCTCATGACCCCCAGTCGAAGAGAAAAGCGGGTACACCTAAATAGTTACGGTTCCTAACTTAAGGATGCTACCTTCCTATTGTTAATTGATTAATAACACAAATGATTTTTAAACCATAACTTTTATTATAATGAAAAAAAAGAATATAAATCCTCTTTCCTTGGATAAGGAAACTATTGCAAGATTAGATGAGAAGCAAATGGAAGCACTAGCGGGTGGTGCTAACGATCCTGATGAGAGAGATGAGTGCACCTGCATTTTAATATCCAGAGTCATCAAAGACATCGAAGATGAAGCGTATGTTGAAGAATGTGATGATATATGCTGCGGAACAAAGAGCTAATAAGCGGGTTTATTATCCGACAGAAGCACTTAATTGGATTAGCTTATGAGCCAGGGCAGCCTGGCTCATTTTTTTTCTCATGTTATTTCCAGAAGATAAATGACCTCAAAAGGAAGCGCATGGCAGGCAGGAGGTTTAACTTTTTTGGTATTGCTATGGAACAATAAGAGGTATGCTTCCGCTAAGGTTTCTTTTCTGCTGGCAGATACAACCGTGTAGCGGCGCCAGTTGTTGAGGTACATCTGGTGGCTAAACACATTTTCATTTCATCGGCAACATCTTTAAGCAAATTTTTGTGACCATTTAATGCCTTCTCCTCCCGAACTAGCCATGCCTTTTATTGAACTCAAATCTGCCATTTAAGGCTCCTTATTGTACTACGCTTTAGGTTCAGGCACTTATTTTTTAAGCCAGACTGGTTAAAGGAAATCTACACCCTCATTTAGGTTCTATTCAGAAGGAGTCGCCAGAAGGAAACTGTTTTTGTACCAACAAAGTAGCCCATCACAGGAACACTTAGTCGAGAAGAGAAGCGGGTTTGTCTAAATAATTACTGTTCATACGCCTAATCAACTACCTTCCTATTGTTAATTGATCAATAACACAAATCTTTTATAAACCATAACCACAATTAAAATGAAAAAGAAAAATGTAAATCCTCTTGACCTGGATAAGGAAACAATTGCAAAGTTAGATGAGAAGCAGTTAGACTCTTTAGCCGGTGGTGCCAATGATCCGGATGAGGATGATGAAGCAACTTGTCTTTTCCTGACGAGGAATACTGCTAAAGAGATTGAAGCTGAGTATGTGGCAGAGGGTGATTGCTGCGGAACAAAACTTTAATATGTAGGTTTTTATCTGACAGAAGCAGCTAGCTAAATTAGCTTATGAGCCAGGAACGCCTGGCTCATTTTTTTTGCAGCTATTTTCCAAAAGAGTATTTAAATTAAAAGTAAAGGGCCAGACTTAACTTTGATTAATTTATTATAAAGGTGCTTGGTAAAAAGGGAATTACTTTCCCGCTTAGCCTTCTTTACTGCTGGCAGATTCTATTGCCTAATGGTCCAGCTGCCAGCTGGTCAGGTGCTCTTGCTGTCACCTTGCTTGCTACGTGTACTTTAATGCCTTCTGCTATATAGAAAGGCCCAAAAGGAATCTGGCAGCTTCATTCCGATCTCAAAAATACATCCCTCCTGCCAGGAGAAGGTTTTAACCTCTTTAGGAGCCAGGTATTTTGCTCTTAAGCAATTATCCTTTTTGTTGAACTCTTGCCTGCCATTTAAGGCTCATTATTGCACTAAGCATTAGGCTCAAGTTCTTGTTTTTTGACAAAGAGGTTAAGCGAAGTAAACACCTCCTATTGAGTCCCTTTAGAAGGAGGTAGCCAGAAGCTTTCTATCCTCTGTATAAATAAAGTAGTCCATTCAATGAACACTTAGTCGAAAAGGGAAGCTGGTTTGTCTAAATAACTACTGTTCCTTGACCTGATCAACTACCTTCCTATTATTAATTGATCAATAGCATAAATCATATATAAACCATAACCACAATTAAAATGAAAAAGAAGAGAAAAGTAAATCCGCTTTCACTGGACAAGACGACAATTGCAAGATTAGATGAGAAGCAGCTGGAGGCATTAGCCGGAGGTGCCAGTGACCCTGATGAGAATGATGAGGCAACCTGCTGGTTCCTGACAAGGAATACTGCTAAAGAAGCTGAATTAGTGGAAGAAGAAAAGGAATGCTGTGGAACAAAAACCGCTTAATCCCTGAGGTCCAGATTTACTTTAAGACTGTCAAACTGTGGCAGTCTTAAAGTTCCTCTTTCAGGATTATGCTGGTGTTTAGAAAACGTACTATGGGGCCTTCATTCTGAAGGAAAAGTTATTTGAGCACAATCATTTTAAACCACAACCATAATAAAAATGAAAAAGAAGAGAAAAATAAATCCTCTTTCCTTGGATAAGGAAACTATTGCAAGGCTAGATGAGAAGCAAATGGAAGCATTAGCGGGAGGGGTCAATGCTCCGGAGGAGAATGATGAAGCAACCTGCCTTTTCCTAACTAAAAAAGAGGATGGAGGGAATGATGGACATTTAGGCTGTTGCGGCTCAAGAGCATTGTAGATTTTTAGCTTAGATGTAGGATAGGACTAAAGAAATACGAGCCTCACCATTGATGGTTAGTAAAAAAGGTTTTTGCTGGCAGCGGTGATTGGAACTGCTGTTTACTGAAAACAAGCTGCTGAACCAGGGGGAGAAGGACAGGTAAAAGAAAATTAACAGTGAAGATAAATGGGACGGTGATGGGAGGGAATGGCATGCTGTTTTGGTGCACAAAGCTGGAGTTCAGGCTAAGAATTGAGGCAAGATAGAAAAATTTATCTCCTAAATATTTTCCTTTTATTACTTAGGCAGATGATGGTAAGCGGGGGAATGGAGACTGACTCTTTAAACAGAATATTTTCCAACATGGATGGAGTAGACACACATCAGTGAGCAATCCTGCAATAAAGACGGATTGTTACAGGAGCCTTTGCCTGAATAGGTTAAAATTTGGCTTCGGAAAGAGTAGGAAAGATTGTATGAAGCAAGTGTGGCTATGAATCAGGGCCATTCATTAAGCGCTTAACTAAAATCTCAGACAGGCTCAGATTCTTAAGACGAAAACTAAACTTGGTTATGAAAATATTGAATTCTTTAGACTATTACTTATTAAGAACTTCAGTCCTTCCAATTGAGGATTCTTTTGGCTTCATAGAAAGCAAAGATGATCTTACCTCTCAGAAATTTATTTGTAAAAGTTCAGAGCCTTTTATTCGAAATGCTTTTTTCCTGGCCTCACCTGATTTTACAGATGCCCTGGACAAATACCTGGACAAAGGGAAGCCTTTTTCGGTGGATGAAAAGATAATTAAATCCTTTTATAAATACTTTGTACGGATGAGTAGTCGCTGTACGCCATTCGGTTTATTTGCAGGCTGTGCGCTGGGAGAGTTTTCAGAATCAACGCAGGTTGAATTCGAAACAGACAAATACAAGTCTTTTTCCAGGTTGGACATGTATTATGTTTCCGCTCTTTCGGAGTACCTGAATAAAATACCAAAAATAAAAAAACAGCTGTTATTCTACCCGAATGAAACAATTTATCAGGTTGGAGATGATTTTCGGTATGTTGAATTTTCTACTTTTAAGTCTAGCCGGAAATATATGCTTTCCTCCTTTAAAGGGAATAGTGTTATAAAAGAGATGCTCCAACTTTCTAAAGAAGGGGTGCCTTATGCAGACTTGATCCAGTCGTTAAGAGCTAAAAATTTCAAAGAAGAAGAAACTGTAAATTTTATTGATAACTTAATTGCTTCACAGATTCTGGTAAGCGATTTATTGCCTTCTATTACAGGGGAAGAATATTTCAATGTTCTTATTAAAAGGCTAAAAGGCTTAGAAGAAACAGAACAAATTGTTTCTGATTTAGAAACTGTGAACGAATTGGTTAAATCCGGGAGCTGGACAGAAGAATTGCACCAAAAGGTAAAAGAAATTCTGGGGAAGTACGTGCCCGTTAATACAAAAAATATTGTTCAAACCGACCTGTTTTTTAATGCCAAAAATAATACGATCAGTAGCAGGGTAATTGAAGAAATTGGCGATCTGGTGGACGAGTGTATTAATTTACAGGACTTTACAAATTCATTTAGTTTAAGTCAGTTTGTCAGAAAATTTGAAGCCAAATACGGAGACCAGGAGGTTCCTTTATTGGTAGCCTTAGACAATGAGAATGGTATTGGCTACAATAGTGCAGAGCCTGGGGCTACAACCTATATGCCATTACTAGATAATATTAATGTTTCCAGGGGTAGAAATTCAAACAGTATCACCTGGGGAAGTGATAAAGACCACGCGCTAAACATTATCTTAGATGCCATTCAAAATGAGAAGGGAGTTGTTGATCTGCAAAAAGCAGGGGCCACTAAGCCTAAAAGGGAAAAGAAATTTAAGCTCCCTGATAGTATGTTCCTTTTTGGAAGTTTAATGGCTGAATCTCCCAGACAGTTAGATGAAGGAAATTTTCAGTTCTTACTGAATAGCATTAGTGGCCCATCCGGTGCAAATCTGCTAGCACGTTTTTGCCACGGAGATGAAAAACTGGAAGCTACTGTTAAAGAAACACTGTCTAAAGAAGAAAGCTTTCATTCAGATGAGGTTTTTGCTGAAATTGTTCACCTTCCTGACGGCAGAGCAGGCAATGTGGTGATGAGGCCAACCGTACGCTCCTATGAAATAGCAATTCTTACCAAACCCTCAGTGGAAAATGATTTCATTATCCGGCTAAGTGATTTAGCTGTTTCCATTAGTAAAGGGAAGGTGGTTTTACGGTCTAAAAAGCTGAACAAGCGAATTATCCCGAGGTTAACGAATGCGCATAATTATTTAAGAGGGTTACCGGTTTATAAATTCTTATGCGATCTGCAAAACCAGGGATTTAATAATTTAAATCTTTGGAACTGGTCAGTATTTAGGAACCAGCCTTTTTTACCCAGAATACAATACGGAAAAATAATTTTGAACAGGGCTACCTGGAACTTTAAAAAAGCAGACTTTCTGCTTGCTCTTAAGAAAGATTCTTTTTTGAACTATTTCACCGCCCTTAAAAATAAATATCGAATTCCCGATAAGGTTGTTTTAGTTGAAGGGGATAATGAGCTCCTGTTAAGTATGACCTCTGAGTTAAGCCTTAATATTTTAGCTGATAAGCTAAAGAAAAGAGATGTTGAATTACAGGAATATTTATTTAGACCCGATAACTGCTTTATCAAAGATGATAAAGGAAGTTACACAAATGAACTGGTTATTCCTTTCTTCACACATACAGATCAGGTAAAGTCAGTTCAGGAAGCCAGTACCTCCCCGTATGTAGGTGAAAGTGTAAAGAGAGATTTTAATGTTGGGGATTCCTGGCTTTACTTTAAGCTATTTACCGGAAATAAAACAGCAGATAGAATTCTGATAGAAGCCATTAAGCCTTTAGCGGAGTCTTTTCTAATTGATGGGGTAATTGAAAAGTGGTTCTTTCTTCGATACGATGAACATGGCCACCACTTACGAATCAGGTTCTTCCACTCGAAAAACATCGGGTTTTGGAGTACTGTAATTCATAACATGCAGGAACTTTTACTCCCTTTTCAGGAAAGTGGTCTCATTCATAAAGTTCAAATAGATACATATCAAAGAGAACTTGAAAGATATGGCAATAATACAATAGAGCTGAGCGAAAGCTTATTCTTCTTCGATAGTATCGCAGTTACAGAGTTTCTGGAACTGCTGGATGGAGACAGGGGAGAAGAATACAGGTGGTTATTTGCCCTGCTAAATGTTGATAGGTTGTTAGATGATTTTGGCTTGTCTTTGTATGAAAAGTTTCAACTAATCAGTCAGCTCAGAGAATATTTTTACCAGGAGGCGAACAGAGGGAGTCAATCGAAAAAGTTATGGATCAGTCTTAACAATGGGTATAGGACACATACAAAAGATATTTATGACATTCTTGAAAAAGGCACGAATAGAAGAGAAGATGTGAGCGAAGCGGTCGATTGTTTTGCCCGGAGGTCGGAAAGAAACAAACTTGTTGTCAAAGATATTATTAGAATTCTTGAGGCTCCCCAAAACAAGGATCAGATTTCTTTATCCAGTTTTTTGAGTAGTCATATTCATATGACGCTTAATAGAACCTTTATTGCAAAGCAAAGGATTCACGAGACTGTTATCTATCATTTTTTGGCGAAATTCTACGATTCTAAAATATCCAGGGAAGAGAAAGTATCCAAAAAAGTTCAAGAAAAAGTAACCGTTTAAAGGTAGTATTATGAAACGTTTAGTAGCCCTTTCTTTATGTTCTTTTGTTCTGGTTGTAGCCCCGTATTTACTTCATGCCCAGCATGCTATAAATTATCAGAAGCCTTCAGAGACTATTGAGAATTTAATTAAATCACCGACAGATCCGGTAATGAGCATAAGCCCGGATAGAACTATTATATTGTTTAGCAGCTACGATCGGTTCTTAAGAAAAAGTCCAGGAAAAGAAGGGAATATCCTGAACCTGGCTGGAGTAAAGTTCAATACAACTTCTAATCTTCCTGCTGATTTGCATTGTTATAATTCACTTTCATTCAAATTTGCAACGGAAGATTCGACAAGCTATCCGATCGAAGGCTTGCCGGAAAATCTTCAAATAGCCGACTATAAGTGGTCGTTTGACAGTAAGTATCTGGGAATAGCCTTGCTGGAGGACGGAGGAGCCAGCCTGTGGGTGGTGAGCATTAAGGATAAAAAAGCAAGAAAAATATACAATGGGTACTTGAATTTCTCTTTGGTTGATGAAGAAATATTTGAATGGGTTCCGAACGAACATGCCATCATATTCCCGGCAGTTCCTCCTCGAAATAAAAGTAGGCTTAATACAGTCACTAGAAAGCCCGTAGTTTATGAAAATGAAAAGCATACGGTGCCCCATCGTACCTACCAGGGCTTATTAAAAAATGAAAATGATGAAGCTTTTTTTGATTATTATGCTACCAGTCAGTTGAAAAAAGTTGACCTGAAAGGGAATATTTATTCTTGGGGTAGGAAAGGGATAATTTTAAGTTTCGAGCCTTCTCCTGACGGAAAATATACCAAAGTGCACTACGTCAAAAAGCCCTATTCCTATTCTTACACCGTTCATCGTTTTCCTTCAGATATTGTAATTCTGGACAAAAAGGGAAAGGAAAGCAAAGTTATAGAAATACCAGCTGTTGTAAGGCCGCTGGGCAGGGATGCGGCCTATAATGTGCCAAGAGAATTTACCTGGAGGACAGATGCGAGTGCTTCTTTAACCTGGGTAAAGGCGAATGATGGTGGAGACCCCGCCATTGACCAGCAGGAAAGGGATCAATTATTTGTCTGGTCGGCCCCTTTTACTGCTAAACCACAGGTAGTACAATCTTCGGCTTATAGGCATGATGAAACATTCTGGATAAATGATACCCTTGCAATTTTTGCAGAAAAATGGTGGGCTACCCGAACCAAAAACTGGTTACTTTTCAATCCTAAAACAGGGGTATTCCTAGACACCTTAGTGAACTTTAACTCTCAGAGTATTAGTCAAAATCCCGGAAAGCCTATTCATGCCAAAAATGGAGGCCTCAAACGTCTATTTTTTCAGGACAGCTGCATCTATCTTACCCGGAGAATAATTTCAGATGAAAATGAAGTTGTTCCTGTGCTTGAAAAGAAGAACATCATAACAAAGAAAAACAAGCTTCTGTGGAAATCCAAGGCACCTTACTATGAATACCTCGTAGCTTTTGAGAAAGAAGGTTTTGAAAATCGGCTACTTGTTGCCAGGCAATCAAAAAAAACGCCGGTTAACATAGTTCGAATAGACCTGGAAAGTCAACAACAGGAAATTTTAACCTACCATAAAAACAACCTAGAAATTTTAAATGAAGCCCTGGTAGAGAAGGAGCTAATATACCTGAGAAGTGACAGCATTTCCTTACAGGCAACATTATACTATAATAAAGATAGTCTGCTCAGAAATGGCCCCTTAAACTGCCTGATCTATGCATATCCTCAGGATTACATTGATAATTCAAGTGCTGGTGAGGTGTATATTTACCCATATTATTTTGAGTCTTCGTTATCCATTCAAAAGATTTTAGCCTTAGCAGGTTATGCGGTTTTGGATTACACCTCTTTTCCGGTAATTGCAGAAAAAGGAAGCAATCCAAATGATACGTATTTAGAACAAATTGAATTGAATGCAAAAGCAGCCATAGAAGCAGCAAAGAATACTGGTGTCATAAACCCGGAAAATGTAGCTGTTATGGGGCATTCTTATGGGGCATTTATGGTGGCCAATTTACTAACGCATACCAATCTGTTTAAAACAGGCATTGCCATGAGCGGGGCTTACAATAGATCACTAACTCCATTTGGCTTTCAACGAGAATACAGAACATACTGGGAAGAGCAAGCACTGTATCATCAACTTTCCCCCTTCCAAAATGCAGATAAAATTGAGCACCCCATTTTACTTTTTCATGGAGAATTGGATGACAACCCCGGCACTCATTACAGTCAATCGGAGCAGTATTTTGCCGCTTTAAAAGGATTAGGAAAAACCGCCAGATTCGTTTCTCTGCCAGGAGAGGCGCATACCTATACCCTTTTGGATTCCTATATGCACCTTATCTGGGAAACAGATACCTGGTTGAAGAAGCATTTTAATAACAATCCACCCCTCAAATCTGCAAGTTTATCGGATGGAAGGTAGGCTTTGTCGAAGTGTTTAAAGCTATTGGTCTAAAACATTTATTCTTTTAGAGATTCTTTATCAAATTCAATAAAAAATAAAAGATATGAAAAATTTACTCAAGCTAACGAACAAGAGAAAAAGCCTTGCAGACTTAAGTGAAGTGGCTATTGCTTCAGTAGAAGCGGATAAAATGAGCGGAGGATTTAAAGAATATAAACCAACGATTTATAATTCTGACAAGCATCAAAAGGTGACCATTAAAACCAGCCAGCTATTAAGTGGTGGAGAAAAATTAATGTAACAAAGAACTGAAATGAAAAAGAGCAAAAAAGTTAACAACAGGAAGACTATTGACGAGCTAAAGAAGCTTAAGCTTTTTGGCGATTCAGAAAATAGCGATAATAACGATGAGTTAGATAACCTCAGGGGAGGGAACCAGGGTACCACCGTTGATACCCAATGGCCTACTACAACGAATAAGACGCCTTCTAAATAAGATCTCAGATGCATTCTAAATACAAATTTTATAAGCAGTTGGATTATATGGACTGTGGTCCTACATGTTTAAGAATGGTGAGTGCATTTTATGGGCAGGAGTATACCCTGGATTATTTAAGGTCGATATCGCATATTACGAAAAATGGAGTAAGCTTTCTGGGGTTAAGTGAGGCTTCGGAAAGAATCGGGTTTAGAACGCTGGTAGGTAAGCTATCTTACGAACAACTAAAAGACGAAGTCCCCCTGCCCTGTATCCTGCATTGGAACCAGGACCACTTCGTGGTTCTGTATGATATTAAGGAAAAATCATTATTTCGAAGGAAAGAAAAGTTAGTAATAGGAGATCCGGGTCATAATTTAGTGGAGGTCGATACGGACACCTTTAAGAAATGCTGGATTAGTACGGAAGATGGTAAAGGGATTGGTTTATTATTGGAAACTACCCCGGAATTTTACAAACTAAATTCCGATAAGGATGGGGAGAATAAGCATTCAACCAGTATAGGATTCCTGTTCCAGTATGTAAGACCTTTTAAGACATACTTTTTTCAAATCATCCTAGGGATGGTATTGTCCAGTTTCATAAGTATGTGCTTTCCTTTTTTAACACAAAGCCTGGTAGATTTTGGTATAAGTAAGCAAAACATAGACTTTGTTTACCTGATCCTGATTTCTCAGCTTACCTTATTTGTGGGTAGTCTATTCGTTAACCTGATAAGAAACTGGATTTTGCTCCATGTGAGTACTCGAATAAGCATCACCATCATTTCGAATTTCTTAATTAAATTAATGAAGTTGCCCATTAATTTTTTTGAATCGAAGAACATTGGAGATATCACGCAAAGGATAAGTGACCATCACAGAATTGAAAATTTTTTAACAGGGTCTACTCTCAGTACCCTGTTCTCTATAATCAACCTGGTGATTTTTTCCATCGTTCTTGGAATTTATGATTTACGATTTTTATTGATATTTTTTGTTGGAAGTGGGATTTCGATCGCCTGGATTTTTCTTTTCCTTAAAAGAAGGAGAAACATTGATTACAACAGGTTTCAGCGGGCAAGAGAAAACCAGAATAGCATTTACGAGATCATCACGGGAATGCAGGAAATTAAACTGTACAATAGCCAAAAATCTCGCCGTTGGGAATGGGAGAGAATCCAGTCGAGGCTCTTTAAAATAAATATAAAAAGCCTGGCATTGGAACAGTACCAGGAAATTGGCGCCACCTTTTTTACTCAGCTGAAAAACATCATAATATCCTTTATGGCAGCCATGCTGGTAATCAATGGACAGATTTCTTTGGGCGTGATGTTGAGTATATCTTACATTATTGGCCAAATGAATGGTCCCTTAAACCAGCTAATTCAGTTTGTGAAGGCCGTTCAGGATGCTAAAATTAGTTTAGAGAGGCTGGGAGAAATACATAATAAGCAAAATGAAGAGAAAAGTAGCCATCAGATAGACGATGTTCATGAAGAGGATTTTGGACACTCCTTAAACCAGGTGTTTTTTGCCAAAGGCTTAAATAGTAGATTCCAACCTGGCATAACACTCGATAATGTTAGCTTCAGATACGGTTCTAAAAAGTCTGCGATGGTTTTAAAAAATATAAACCTGCATATTCCGAAGGGCAAAGTAACGGCTATTGTTGGAGCTAGTGGAAGTGGGAAAACAACTCTGTTAAAGTTATTGCTTAAGTTTTATCCACCCACAGAGGGGGAAATATTGGTGGATGGAAGTAACTTAAATGATTTATCTGCCAGGCTGTGGAGAAATCAGTGCGGAACCGTGATGCAGGATGGCTATATTTTTTCGGACTCCATTGCACGAAACATCGCCCTTGATGGAAATAAGATTGATGAGCTTAAATTAATGAATGCCGTGCATGTGGCAAATGCCCATGATTATATTTCGCAACTGCCATTAGGATTTACCACTAGAATTGGCAATACCGGATCAGGCCTTAGTGGTGGGCAAAAGCAAAGAATATTTATAGCAAGAGCCGTTTATAAAGAACCTAAATATATGTTCTTCGATGAGGCTACCAGTGCATTAGACTCTAACAATGAAAGGGTAATAATGGAAAACCTGGATGAATTCTATAAAGGCAGGACAGCTTTAATAATTGCTCACAGATTAAGTACTGTAAAAAAGGCGGATCAAATTATAGTGATGAAAGATGGGGAAATAGTAGAGCTGGGAACCCATATCAGTTTAGTAAATCAGCAAGGATATTATTATGAACTGGTGAAAAATCAATTAGAACTTGGAGCAGCTTAAACATTTAGATTATGCCAAACTATAATCCTATAAACTCCGACAATCAAAGCCATGAGATGGAGGAAATCATCGGTAGGGTTCCTCACTGGATTACAAGGTGGGGCATTACTATTTTGTTTATTGTTTCTGCCATAGGAATTTTTGTTAGTAACACTATTCAGTTTCCAGACAGTGTTACTGCGGAGGTGATCATTCAAGCCAAAGAACAACCAGGAAAGGTTTCCTTAAAGCGCGATGATGCGAGTCAGGAGTTTATTTTCATGGTGAAAGATGAGGACTGGGTAAAGCCCGGAGATACCCTTTTTATTCATAAAAATGATAGTAAGAACATAAATAAGCCAATTATAACCCCTATGTCAGGTAAAGTTTTCATCTCTAAAGGGATTGATGAAAGTAATACGCAGGATTACGTAGTATGGGTGGTGCCAGAAACTACTGACTTTGAAGTAAAATTGTACTACCCAGTAAAAGGCTCAGGGAAAATTAAAATTGGTCAGGAAGTAACTATCAATGTAGACAATTATCCTACAGCAGACTTTGGTTTTCTCACCGGGAAAATCACTAAAATCCTCCCTGTTCCTGTTGATGGAAAGATTCAAAGTTATGTAACTCTGGATCATGCAAAGCTTAAGACGAACATAGGAGAAGAGTTGCCGATAAAATATTTAATGGTTGGAAAGGCTGAAATTTTGTTAGAAACCAGAACAATCGCTGGGAGGATCTTCGGAAATATCCTTCCTTTATAAGCAAGCACGAAGGCTGGCCAGTGTTAGGGCCCTAGGGGGCTTTTTGGGTAACAGAGGTGGGTAGCCGAAGGTGCAAGGTAGTGGTAGTACTGGTGTTTATGGAAATCCTGTCTTCTTCAAGTACTTAGCTCTTAACAAAAAAATGCAAGCACCAGGGATGAAAAAGGGAGGTTTCAGATCTACCAGGCAGCCCCTGTACCCAGTGAGCAGGCTATATAAGAGCCCGGAGATGCAACTGGTTGATGGCCGCAACAAATCCTGTGTTTGCCCTTAAAATGCATCTTTAAAGAAAAAAATACCTATTCCCAAATTCTATCCTTAGATCAGTGGCTCTGCCTTTACCGTCCATGCTGATCCGGATTTCATGCTTTTTAAGTATATCCGTGAAGGCATCACTTGTAAACTGGCTTCCCTGGTCAGTATTGAATATCTCTGGTTTACCAGTTAGCAGAGCCTCATTTAATACGCTACAGCAGAAGTCCGTATCCATAGAATTAGATACTCCCCAGCTGATGACTTTCCTGCTATGCAGGTCAATGACAGCCATTAAATACATGAACCCTGTAGGCATAGGAATGTATGTCAGGTCCGTTGCCCAAACCTGATTCACCCGTTCAACTTTCAGATTCCTAAGCAAGTAAGGGTAAATTTTATGCCCCTTCATTGGCTTACTCGTATTTGGCTTTGGACCAATGGCTTGGATGCTCATAAGCTGGTAAAGCCGCTTAATGCGCTTCCTGTTTACCTCATATCCCTGCTCTTTCAGCACCTCCGTCATTTTACGGGTACCAAAGAAGGGATACTTCAGATATATCTTATCAATTAGCTGGTTAAAGCGCTATCCCGAGGGAAGAAGAAGCTTTTTTACTAGGCATTCTGCTTTCCTGAAAGCTTAGTTCTTTTGTTATTATTATTTTATTTATAATATTAGAAGAATAAAATAATCTCCCGATGAGCGCTTTACGTTTTTTTAACCTTTTTTTGGGTAGAAGGCCTATCTTTCCATATAACAAATTCACGGATACTTCCTGGAAAAAAACGATACTTAACGACAAGAAATTTGAGGAGCTTATTTTCTGGTCTTCACCTAGCTTGCATCAGGAACTACTGAAATTAAAGAAAGGAGATATTGCTGCTTCGAAAGAAGAAAAGGTAATCAATAGGCTGTACCGATACCTGGTTCGCTCATATTCCAGAAGTACTCCGTTTGGGGTTAATGCGGGCTTTTATGTGGGAAATGTTGATAGTGCCAATAGCCAGTCCCGAAATTTTTTATCATCTGGCAAAGAAAATGAAAAGGCACGAAGGCTGGTAAGCCCGGATGCTGAATTTGTTGCCATTTTAATCCGGGCAGTAGTAAAAAAAACTTCGATTTCTTCCGTTTTAAAATATTTCATGAACCCAACTTTATATAAAGTTGGTGATTCCATCCGCTTTTATGAATATAATAAGGAACAAAGTTATCGGATTTCATCCATAGAAGCATTCCCTATAATAGATGAAATAGCAGCCAATCTGATAGGAGGAGGGGAGAAAAATTTAATAGTAGATCGTTTAGGCGGGGGTTTTCTCCAAAGTGAGAAGACTGAATTTGTGGAAGGGCTCATTAAGGAAAATATTCTTGTTAATGAATTGGAGTACAGTCAGCTTGATAGGGATTTGCTTGATAGAATCCTGGGATACTTGAATATGATTGAAGATCAGAATGCCAGACTTTTTAGCAAAAGCTTAAAAGAGTATCAGCTAGTTCAAAATTACTTAGACCATTCTGAAATAGGCGATTATCCGTATGAAGAAATCAATTCATTAAAGGCTGATTTTGAAAAACTTTTTGAGATCAAAAACATACCTAATCTATTCCATATCGATTTGTTATTGCCTCCCGAACCTGCTGAGTTTTCTCAAAATGAATTGAATACGATTCTGGAAGCCTCCGACTGTATAAGCAGAATATCGAGTGTTGGCAGCCTGAATATTAAAGAACTAGAGGCATTTAAGAGAACATTTTTTGAAAGGTATCATAACGAAGTAGTTCCTTTAATGGAAGTACTTGATCCCGACTGTGGCCTGGGTTTTCCGGCTAGTCCTAATTTTGGAGTTCAGAACGAAAGTGAGTTACTAGATGGTCTTCAGGCTTCTTCAGGTTCAGAAAGCCCCCCCACACCTGCACGCTTACCTGATAAGCTGAGAGATCAGCTTAGTAAAGCAAGTACGATTGAAAGTAAGGGAGAAATCAACCTGAAAGATATAGATTTAAGTGGTTTCAACAGCAAGCTGAATGACTTAGCCGACACTTTTTCAATTATGTGTTCAAAATTACCAGACGGCACTATTTTGCTTTCCAGCATAGGGGGAAGTTCTTCCTTAAATTTATTAGGTCGCTTTAGTTTAGCTAGTCCACAGGTTGAGTCAATGTGTAAAGACCTTCTAGAAAAGGAGCAGGAGCAATACCCGGAAGTTATAATTGCAGAGATTATTTTTATTCCCGAAGGAAAAGCAGGGAATGTTGCGAAAAGGAAGGTTCTAACTGATTATTTTATTCCGGTTAATACGGGGGTAGATTTTCCGAATAAACACCGCTTGGATTTAAATGATCTCTATGTAACCATTCATCAGGGACAGGTGGTTTTAATTTCGAAAAAACTGAATAAAAGAGTAATTCCACGCCTGTCATCTGCACACAACTTCCACCACGCTACTTCTGCCACCTATAAGTTTTTGTGTTACATTCAACATCAAAATCACCTGGGATTTTCATTAGACAACTTTCGGCTGAACAACTCAGATATTAGAACACCCAGATTAACCTATAAGAACATAATTTTAAAAACTGCTTCCTGGAAATTAGCTCCTCATCATTATTCTTTTTTGCTGAAAAAGCCATTTAATCCTGAGGCCATAGTAGAATTTTTTCAGAAACTGAACCTGCCCACCTCAATTGCCATTAAAGAGGGCGATAATGAATTGCCTATTAATACTCATGATTGTGTGGGACTAAAAATTATTTGGGATTATTTAAAAAAGAAAAAAGAAATTGAAATTATTGAGTGGCTTCATTTTGGAAACACTACACAGCAGTCGGCCAGCTACACAAACCAAATGATACTTTCTATCTACAGGGAAAGGCCGGCAAAGACTCCTTTGGAAATAGATTGGTTTTATGCCGAGAAATACCAAAAAACCTTTCTTCCGAATTCCGCTGTACTCTCTCTTAAAATATATTGTGGAACCTATGCCTCAGATGAACTTATTGGGCTTTTGTTGGAGGAGGTAGGCGAGAAATTAATAAATGCTGGAGGTGTAAAGTATTATTACTTTGTACGCTATATGGATCCTCATTACCATGTAAGGGTTAGGCTTTTTCTAAAACAAGATAGCATTCAGAACTCCAGCCATGTACTTACGCTCTTCATGCAGTGCTGTGAAAAGCTAAAGGAAAGGAAGCTGCTGTGGAAGGTGGAAATAAGTACGTATGAAAGAGAATTAAAGAGGTATTCTCCTGTAAATATTTCATTAATAGAATATATTTTTTATCAGGATAGTAAGTGTTATATGAAATTAGATTCGGACGATAATTTCTTAGAAGATGAAAAATACAGATTAGCTCATGGAATACTTAATGTGTGCTACTGGCTTAAGCTGGTTAAATTTAATACAGATGAAAAATTAAACTTTTTACAAAAATCAATTGAGGCTTATGCCATAGAGTTTAAGGATAACATTAAACTTAAACAGATCAATGATTTTTTTCGGGATAACAAAAAGGTATTTAACACTTTTGTTAATGAAATAGAAGAGAAACCTTTTCAGTTTAGAAATGAAAAGATAATTGAAGAAATGAAAAATAATTCACAGGAACCAACAGATTTGATTCCTGTTTTACCCGATATTATTCACATGAGCCAGAACCGCCTTTTTTCCTCCAATCAACGGTTTAATGAATTTTTAGTGTACTGCCTGGTAGAGAAATTAGTACTTAATAGTAAATTCTTAAAAGTTTAAGCATGCAATTCGTTGAGAAGTACTATAAGAGCGTTAAGGGTTTGTTTTTATTGTTAGTATTTGGATTTGTTTTGTTATATAATTTTATTTTGTTGGGCGTATCCCCCTTTGGCCCGTTCATGTTTGCTTATTCGGTTTTAATTTTTTTATTTGTATTTTTAAATTATTATATTTTAACTAATATAATTTATAAAGAATTACAAATAAGCTATAAGCTCCCTTTGCTGCTAATTGCTGTAGTGCTTTTATATTTTGTTTCTTTGTTTGGAACCACTTACCCTTTACAGTTTCTTGTACTTCAATACCCGGAGAACTCTATGATAAACAGGTGGTCTAGGTTGTTGAACCCTCTCTTATCAGGTGAGTACAATTTTCTTTTGGGCTTTGGGTGGATGACAGGCCAACTATATTTTTATTTAATACTGATGATGGTAGGTGGTATAGCCGACAGGTATTTAGTTTCTCTCAAAAGAATCACTCAATTGCAGTTACTCAACAATAATCTGGAGCTGGATTTGCTCAAATCTCAGGTTCAACCTCATTTTCTTTTTAACACGCTGAATAATATTTATAGTCTGGTGATGGACAATGAGAAAGCTGGGAGTACTGTTTTAAAACTTTCTGATTTGCTTAGATTTTCCTTGTATGAAAGCAATGGGAAAAGGATTTCTCTAAAAAAAGAAATAGAATTTCTGGAGGATTATATAGAACTTGAGAAAATTAGGCACCATCGCCATGTGAATATTCAGTACGACTTTTCATCTGTTGATGATGAGGGATGCCAAATTGCACCCCTCCTGTTTATCAATTTCGTGGAGAATGCCTTCAAGCATGGTGTGCATAATACTATAGAACCGACTTTTGTGAATATTAAAATGATGCATGTCCAGCAGGTAATAACGTTTGATATTTCTAATCATATACCCCAAAGTACTACCAAGGGAATTCAAAAAGCAGGAGGAAAAGGCCTGGAAAACATTAAAAGAAGGCTGGAGATTCTGTATCCTAATCAACACGAAATCTCCATTACTACTAATGAGAATTTGTTTAATGTAAACCTTAAAATTCAAACTTCTTGATTTTTCCAATGAAATGTTTAATTATTGATGACGAGCCCTTGGCTCAGGAGATTATTGAAAAGCACGCAGAAAAAGTTCCTTTTCTTGAAGTGTTAAAAAAGGCAAATAATGCCATTGAAGGATTAAATGACATAGAAGAATTAAAGCCTGATTTGGTGTTTTTGGATATTCAGATGCCTACGATGAGTGGCATAGAATTGATTAGAATATTAAATAATTATAAACCGCACATCATTTTAACAACCGCCTCACCTGATTTTGCCTTAGAAGGTTTTGAATTAGACGTTGCAGGATACTTACTAAAGCCGATTTCATTTGAGCGCTTTCTTAAAGCGGTTAATAAAGTGCATAAGCTGGTAAGCATTAACAGCCTCCCGGGAAAACAAGAAATTAATGATCAGCCTGTTAATTCTCATTTCTGGGCTAAAGTGAATGGCAAATTGTTGCATATAAATTTTGAAGAGGTACTGCTGGTTAAAGGAATGAAAGATTATGTCCAGATTTTCTTAAGAGACAGAAAAATCATTACTTATTTGACCATGAAGAGGATTTTAGAGATCCTACCTCCGAATGATTTTATGCGTGTAAGCAGGTCTTATATCGTGCGGCTGTCTTCCATTAAAGGGATTGATGGGAATGTATTGGAAACCAGCATAAAAGAGGAAGAAATTATAATTGGCTCTACCTATAGGGAATTAATTAAAAATGAAGCGAACAAATGGTTGAAATAGAAAATCTAGAGTCTTTAACAGTTTGTCTATGCTATGTTTGCTTACATCTAAAATATTTCATCAGACAGAGATGATTTCCTTTATTGAATAAAAAAAAGAAAAGAAATCATGGAAAAATTACCTTCTATCAAGAAAAGAGTTGTCAACAAGGGAGGCTTGAAAAACAGTAAAATCTCTTCTAATAATATGCATACCACTACTTTTACTACTTCTAGTATTTTTGGCCGTATTTAGTTTGCCTATTTCAATTTTATAGTATGTACAGTTTTCAGGCCACTCTTTTTTATATCTAAAGGGAACAACCTGGACTAACTTTTGAGCCAATCTATGCAGCAGCCTTCCCTGAAAGTAGGACAATTTAGAAAATGAAAAATAAGGTAAGTTGTCACTTTTGAAGAAGATTAAGTTCACCAGGAGTCACATCATCAAAGCTCTTAAAGAAACTGAGCAGGGAAGTAGTGGGTATTTGCCGGGAGCGGAGTATCCACAGAGGTACTTTCTACAACTAGCGGTCAAAATATGCTGGTATGGAAACAAGCCAGCTTAAAAAGGTCAAAGAGCAGGAAGAGGAAAATTGCAAGCTAAAGCAGATGTGTGCCTATATCAATTTGGATAACGTAATGCTTAAAGATTTGCTCTAAAAAAGTTCTAAAGCCCTCTGACAAAAGGGAACGAGTTCCTTTTCTGATAGAGAAGTACAAAGTCAGTATAGGACGTACCTGTAAGCTACTGAATCTGAGTTAGTCATTGTAGATCATAAAACTAAAAAGTGGACTTGCAACAAAATTTCGGACAATAAATTAAGCAACTAAAGGGTATTGATTTAACAGTTGCTCCATTTGTGCTGGGGTTCGGTAGCCCAGAGAAGAATGGAGTCTTTTCCTGTTGTACCAAATTTCAATGTACTCAAAAACCGTAGCTGCTGCTTCCTTCTGATTTTCAAACTTGTAATCATACACGCATTCGACTTTTAAAGTTTTAAAGAAGCTCTCTGCCACGGCATTATCCCAGCAATTGGCTCTCCTGCTCATGCTTTGTTTAATAAGTGGATAGGCACCTAATTCTTGCCTGAATTCATCACAGGCATACTGCACGCCTCTGTCAGAATGGAAGATAAGGGGCTGAACCGCTGGTCTGTTTTTTACAGCCATTTTGAAAGCTGCAACAGTGGTATCTTTTGCTTTCATTGTTCTGCTTAGAGACCATCCTATGATTTTTCTGTCTGCTAAATCCAGCACCACGGTAAGGTACAACCAACCTGTAATGGTTTTGATATACGTTATGTCTGATACCCAGGCCTGACCGGTAGCATTGGCTGTAAAATTACGATTCAGCAGGTTCTCACTCACCGGGTAATTGTGCTTTGAATCGGTAGTGACCTTAAACCTTTTGATGCGTTTTGCCCTCAGATTAGCCTGTTTCATTAATCTGGCTACTCTGGGTCTGGATACCGGAATGTTCTTCGCTTTCAGAGCTTTACTAATCCTGGGGCTACCATAGGTTTTCCTGCTCTCTTTATGGAGCAGCCTAATCTCCCGAAGTATTGCCTGGTTCTCTGTAGCTCTCTTAGAGGGCTCAGTATTGAGCCAACCATAATATCCACTTCTGCTTACTTTAAAGGCTCTGCACATCTTCTCAATGGGAAATAAAGCGCTATGCTCTTTTATGAATTGGAATATCTCCCATCGTTCTTGGAGAAGATGCTGACCGCCTTTTTTAATATATCCCTTTCCATCTCTGCATCCCTAAGCGCTTTTTTTAAACGAGCTATTTCTGCTTCTTCAGGAGTTTGTTTTGGTTTCCCATTACCAGGAAAGCTGCCTTCTCCCTTGTCTAAAAGTTCTCTGCGCCAGCGATAAATCAACCCAACTTTGACATCCAGTTCTTTGGCAAGGTCTACTAAATTCTCTCGGGTTTTACTGAGCTCAACTGTCATAAGTTTGAACTCCTTGTCGAATTTCCTTCTTTGTGACATGTGCGTTAAGTTATGTATTTTCTCTTAACTTACTGTCCACTCAAATGTAGCAAAGTCAAAAGGTTGATAGTGAAGTGATGGATAAACTCAGCTCTCTTGCGGAAGAATATCGGCAGAGAGGCTTGACGAGTTTTTGACACTATTCCTCAGCAGGACTTTATCTGGAAAAAGAGTATTGCCCATCTATAGGATTATAAGGCTTGACTTTGAACTCCTCTGAAAGTTGTCTTCTCTTTGCTTAGGATAACAATTTAATAACTTACACTTAAATTGCTGTCCTATTTGCAAGGTCCATTGCAAATTAACATTATGTGGCTAAGCAAAACCGCTGTTTATATAGGCCTTGCTTAGATTATTGAAGATGTTTTTATGCAACAAAAGATTTTTTTATCCACAAGTAAGGTTTTTGCCTATTTATTCCTATTAACCAGAAAAAAGACCTGCTATACACTCCATTGGCACGGGCTTTTCAGCGTATTCACAGCAGAAAACAGAGAAAAAAAGAGTGCTTTTTTCTCCTTGGTGGATAGTTGCACTGGCTACTTTGTAAGGTTACAAAAGATTTAATTTGGATTATAGCCTCTTTCTGTTGGTTGTGTAGAATAGTAAAGAGGCCTTTCTTTTAGTTAACAAAGGAAATATTATTTGGTAAGAAGGAGCTGCTCCTTCTCCAGTACTATATTTAATTTACCGCAGTTAGTTAAATCTTTTATTATAGCTGCTCTATATAACTCCTTATTTTTGAACGTGCTGAAAAGTAAGGTTTGCTGCTGTTAACCGAAATAGAAGCAATGAGTAAAGTTATATTTCACAGAACTTTCATGCCGACTACTGTTCCATTTGTACTATCCTTAGCAGGGAGAACAATTTATTATTACCTTTAAAATATCAGAAAGGTAACGGCGGCTCCTGTTGTTTCCAACCTGATTCGAGAGTTTAAAAATTTAGGTTATTTAATTGCTAGGGACCATGAACGTTGTAAAAAAAACCGTACTGGCAGTAATTGTAAACGTACTCATTATTGCCTCCTTCTTTGTATTTGTCAACTGCTTTAACAAGCAGGAGCTTTGGCCGGTAGTTGTATCAGGTATCTTCTTACTTGCCTTTGTGCTTATTAAGCTAAATGTTGTTGCAAAAAATAATAGCCGCAGCCAAAACAAGATACTATCAGATAGAACTCTACTACCACCCCGCCCCAGCTAACTTATCCGGCTCCAGTTCAGCACATCCTGTGTTTGTGCTTCAACCTGCCGTTTTACATTGCTGTTTTCTGCCTGTTCCAGAACAGGGTCCTGCTCCAGCAGGGTGCTGGCGGCATCGCGCGCAAGCTGTAGAATTTTGCTGTCTTTGCTGAGGTCCGATACCAGCAGGTCTGTAATGCCACTTTGCTGCGTTCCTGTTATATCGCCAGGCCCACGAAGGCGTAGGTCCATGTCGGCAATCTCGAAGCCGTTATTGGTACGTGCCATGGTGTCAATCCTTATTCGGGCTTCCTTGCTCAGCTTAAAGTCTGTCATTAATATGCAGTAACTCTGGTCGGCTCCCCGCCCTACCCTGCCGCGCAGCTGGTGCAGCTGTGCCAGGCCAAAGCGCTCCGCATTTTCAATAATCATAACAGAAGCATTCGGAACATTTACGCCAACCTCAATAACTGTGGTGGCAACCATGATGTGGGTTTCTTTTTTTATGAAGCGCTGCATTTCGAACTCTTTCTGCTCGGGCTTCTGCCGGCCATGTACAATGCTTACCTGGTATTGGGGCTGCGGAAAAGCGCGGCATATGCTCTCATAGCCATCCATCAGGTCTTTCAGGTCCAGCTTTTCCGACTCCTCAATCAGCGGATATACCACATAAATCTGCCTTCCTTCGGCAATCTGCTCCTTCATAAACCCAAATACCCGCAGGCGGTGCGAATCGTAGCGGTGCACGGTTTGTATAGGCTTTCGCCCTGCCGGCAGCTCATCAATGACCGAAACGTCCAGGTCGCCATAAAGCGTCATGGCCAGCGTACGCGGAATGGGCGTGGCCGTCATCACCAGTACATGGGGCGGAAACTGCTCATTCTTGTTCCACAGGCGGGCACGCTGGGCCACACCGAATCGATGCTGCTCATCAATAACGGCCAGGCCAAGATTCTGAAACTGTACAGGGTCTTCGAGCAAGGCATGGGTGCCGACTAAAATATGCAGGTCGCCGCTCTTCCAGGGCCTCGTGTATTTGTCGCCGTTCCTTCTTTTTGGTGGAGCCGGTAAGCAGGGCAATTCTTAAGGCCCAGCTTATCGGCAAACTCTTTTAAGCCGTGGTAATGCTGGGTAGCCAGTATTTCGGTTGGAGCCATCAGGGCCGTCTGTGCCTTGCCGCCAATGGCCAGCAGCATACTTATGAAAGCAACAATGGTTTTGCCGCTACCCACATCGCCCTGCAACAGGCGGTTCATTTGCTTGCCACTGCGCACATCGGCATAAATTTCTTTTACCACCCGCTTTTGGGCATTGGTAAGGTCGAAGGGCAGGTGGTCTTTGTAAAACTCCGTAAGCAGCTGGGGGTTATCGAATACCTGCCCTCTATACTTTTCGGTGCGGGCCAGCTTTAGCTTTAAGCAGGCGCAGCTGAATGTAAAACAGCTCTTCGAATTTAAGCCGGAAGAGGGCTTTTTGAAGCCACTCCGGGTTCTGCGGAAAATGAATTTGCTGTAGTGCCTCTTTTTTGCTGATGAGCCGGTACTGGTCTAGTATGTTGAGCGGAAGGTTTCGTGAATGTAATTGCGCGGCCAGCTCCAGCAGGTGCTCCTGAATTTTGCTGATGGCCTTACTGTCGAGAAATTTTCGCTTGAGTTTTTCGGTGCTGTGGTACACCGGCTGCAGGTAGCCTCCTTTATTATTATGCGCATTAAGAACCTCCAGCTCCGGGTGGGCAATGCTGAACTTGCTGCCAAATCTGCTGGGCTTACCAAAAGCTACGTAATCGGTGCCGGGGCGGAGGCCTTTGGCTACCCAGGCTGCTTTCTGAAACCAAACGAGTTCCAGTTCGCCGCTGCCATCGGTAAAGTAAGCCACGAGGCGCTTTTTCTTTCGCCTCTCCTACCATTTCCATACCGAACGGATGCGGCCCTTTAACTGCACATATGGCATTTGCTCATTTAAGCTCTGAAATCGGGTAAAATTGGGTTCTGTCTTCGTGCCGGAAAGGATAGTGCTGAATTAAATCGCCATAGGTAAAAAGCTGCAGCTCTTTCTTAAGTAAGTCTGCTTTTTGGGGGCCTATGCCTTTCAGGTATTCTATAGGGGTACTAAAAAAACCGGCCATTCTTCTTTAGTATTGAGTAGTGGGTAGTGAGTATTGAGACGTGAGATTTGAAGAGGAAGAACCAGGACATGGTTTTATTTTAGGTTTTGCTTTTCCATTTTCAAATTCTCAAATTATTTCATCGGCACATCAGCACATTAACAAATCAGCAAATTATTTCTCCTTCCACTCCAGGGTATTGAGCAGGTGTATAATATCTTTCTTTACATATTCTATTACCGGAGAAAGCGAATCGTTTTGGGTGGCCGTACGGAAATAAAGCGCTCCCCGCAGGTAATGATTGGTGGAGTCGGTGGTGTAGAACTGGAACTGGCTGGGAACATCTCCGCTAAGTTCGTTCACCACCGCTGTTTTTCCGCTCGGCGTGCGGAGAATGCCTTCTTCAATAGAATAAGCTTTAATCTGGTGTTTAGCCGTAAGCTTGTAGGAGTCCCTGAAATGTTCTTTTAGCTTTTCTTCACTTCCATCCAGGGCCTTATAAGTAAGCTGTACATTGGCCACCATTTCAGGGTAGTAAATATTAATCCAATAAGGCTCGGCAATCCAGGAGGTGTCGGGTAAAATTTTTGCGTATGCTGAGTATTCAAAAGTATAAGGAAAGCTGTCGGCCAGCTGCTGGTAGCGGTGTTCCGGCAAATCGATGCGGTTATACGCTCTTGGTTTTGGCGTATAGCTGTCGTTGCTGCCACAGGAGGTAAACAGAAAAGCGGCTGTACAGAAGGTGCACAGCCATAGAAGCTTTTGATTAATTAAATGCATAAGTTACAGAGGGCCATTATTCGTTTGGATAACGAAATTAGGACACAGATATTCCCGCTTTCGATTCAGTAGTTACCGGTTTTATTAACACCCGAACGCGTTTAATGCGTTTCATGTCGGCCGAAACGACTGTAAACACAAATTTGCTATAGTATATGCGCTCTCCTGCGCGGGGTAACTTGGTGTTAAGTTCCAGCAGTAATCCTCCCAGCGATTCGCTTTCCCCTTTAATGTCTTCAAAGAGGGCGGGATCTTCATTAATGATTTTGCAGAAATCATTAAGAGAGGTTTTGCCTTCAAATATAAAGGTAGAGTCGTCGAGCTTGTTGTAGGCAATGTCATCATCGTCGAACTCATCATTAATCTCCCCAACAATTTCCTCAATAATGTCTTCGAGTGTTATCAAACCTGAAGTGCCGCCATATTCATCGACCACAATGGCTACGTGAATGCGCTTTAGCTGGAAATCTTTCAGGAGAGAATCGATTTTCTTGTTTTCCGGCACAAAAAAGGCCGGGCGTAAAAGATTCTGCCATTTAAAATTTTCATCTTCATTCAGGTAAGGAAGGAGGTCCTTCACATACAGAATTCCTTCAATGTTATCTACCGTTTCGTTGTAAACCGGAACGCGCGAGTAGCCCGATTTATTCACCTTATCCATTAGCTCGTGGAAATCGAACTCCATGTCGAAGGCAGTAATATCCATACGGGAGCGCATTACCTGCTTTACGGTTAGTGTGCCAAAGTTTACAATGCCTTTTAAAATGCCTTTTTCCTCTTCGGTAGTTCCTTCTGTAGTGGTTAAGTCCAGGGCCTGGTTAAGGTGGTCGACGGTAACCTGGTAGCCTTTGCGCTCTACCCGCTTTTCAATAATGTTGCTTACCTTCATAAGAAACCAGGCAAGAGGAGAAAAAACCGTTTCACCAAAGGTAAGAATGGCAGAGGTGTAGCGGGCAAAGGTAAGGTTGTTCTGGTTGGCATACACCTTGGGTACTACCTCGCCAAAAAATACAATGGCAAAAGTAACGGTAAAGGTGAGCAGGGTAACCACCAGCCCTTCGGTGGTTTTGCTCCCAACAATGCGCCAGGTTACAAAGGTAGAAAGGGTTACAAAAGCAATATTTACGAAGTTATTCAGAATTAGAATAACAGCCAGCAGCTTTTTAGGCCTTTCGAGTAAGTGAAGAATGCGGGTATCGGTCGGTTGGTTGCTTTTGCGACACTCGGCAATATCTGTTGCAGAGAAAGAAAAAAAGGCTACCTCCGAGCCCGAAACCAGGGCCGAAAATACCAGCAGCATTAGCAGCATAAGGCCGGTAACTATAAAGAAGGTTACATTGCCTGTATTTACTGATGCCAGCAGGGTATTTCCAAGGCTAGTGTCGCAAAAAAACAAGCGTTGGCCAGCTGCCCAGGCTAAATGCAGGAAGCTGACGGGGAAAGGATCGTCTATCGAAGTATCCAAAATTTAAATTTTCGTTCCTAAATCAGAAGGGCAGGTCGTCGTCCTGGCCTTCGTCGTTAAAGCTGGTTGAGGAAGAGGGTTGGCCTCCGGCACTCTGCTGAGTATTTCCGTACTGGTTATCATTTCCATAATCGGCAGACCCACCACCATTGTTGTCATTCCGGCCTCCCAGCATCGTCATATTCTGGGCCCGTATTTTTGTTGTATAACGGGTATTGCCCTCTTTGTCCTGCCACTCTTCGGTACGAATCTTCCCTTCAATGTAAACCGAGTTGCCCTTTTTTAAGTATTGTTCGGCAACTTTTGCAAGGCCTTCCCAGCACTCAATGCGGTGCCATTCGGTTTGGGTTACTTTTTCGCCGTTTTTGTTGGTATAGGATTCTGAAGTGGCAATATTAAAATTCGCAACAGACGAACCACTGGGTAAGTTCCTGATTTCTGGGTCGGCGCCAAGGTTGCCGACTAAAATTACTTTGTTAACTCCTGCCATAAAATGAATGAAAGTGTAAAATTAAAAAATTAAATTCGGATTACTTAAATATACTTAAAAATTGAGCTTCTGCAAATAGTTCGTTATCAGAATAGGCTTAGGTAAGTCATTGATCTCCTCCAGGCTATACGCTTTAAATTCATTCTGTTTTTCAAGAAAATTTTCCATGCCTTCGGAGCTTAGAGCCAGCTCAAAGAACTTTACATGCAATACCTGGTGTGTTAGCAGGTGCTTGTAAGCCGCCGACTCCTTAATAAGAATACTATTTTGGGTAAGCAGTTGTTGGAGAAGCGGGTCTTTTATTGCAGAAGGCTCCTGAAATGAAGGGGCTTCGAGCAGGTAAAAATCAAACAATCCCGGCCAGATGTCTTTTTTTTGTCTTTGGTGCATGCAAATTTTTCCTTCTTTATTATGGAGCAGGAAGTAATGAAAATAGCGATGCTTCGTTTTTATTTTCCCTTTTTTTACCGGTAGCTCCTTTTGTTGCTGGTGCGCAAAGGCATGACACATAGGTTGAAACGGGCAGTAAAGGCACAGTGGCTTTTGCGGAGTGCAGTGAACTGCACCAAATTCCATGATGGCCTGGTTGAATAAATCGGGCTGTTCCCGATCGATTAATTCCTGCGCCACAGCGGCAAATTCTTTGTAAGCCGAAGCCTGCGAAATATCTGTAGTAATGCCAAAGAGGCGGGACAATACCCGGTACACATTGCCATCGACTACAGGCACAGCTTCCTTAAAAGCAAAGGAGGCAATGGCTGCAGCGGTATAATTGCCTACTCCCTTAAGCTTTAACAGCTCGTTGAAGTTGTCTGGGAAACAGCCACTTAGCTCGTTTACAATTGTTTTGGCGCAGGCATGTAAATTACGGGCACGGGAATAATAGCCCAGCCCCTGCCACAGTCGAAGCACCTCCTGCTCGCTGGCAGCGGCAAGGTCTTCCACAGTAGGAAAAGCTTCTATAAATCGTTCGTAATAAGGCAGGCCCTGCTGCACTCTTGTTTGTTGCAAAATAATTTCAGAAAGCCATATCCGGTAAGGATCGCGTATATTGCGCCAGGGCAAATCGCGATGGTGCATTTGGTACCAGGCAAGCAGGGTACTGCTTACAGAATCAGTATAATCCAGAGTCTTAATGGGTTTAGGAGTCTTTAGCGAGAAAATGGGCAGGTAATATTTTTTATATTATGTAGTTTTAATATTTGGCCTGACCTTATACATTTGTGAAGATTACGGATGAAACGGTAATATTGGTTAAAAATTTTAAATAGTAAAACGCGTGACTAAAGCAGAGGTAATTACAGAAATAGCTGAACAAACTGGCATAGACAAGGCCGATGTGCAGACTACCGTTGAGGCATTCTTCGATGTTGTGAAGGATTCAATGGCAAACGGCCACAATATTTACGTGCGTGGCTTCGGTAGCTTCATTAACAAAAAGAGAGCGAAAAAAATTGCACGAAACATTTCTAAAAATACTGCCATGGTAATTGATGAGCATTTTGTGCCCAGCTTTAAGCCATCGAAGGTTTTCGTAGAAAAGATTAAAGAAAGCGACAAGGTTAGGCATATTGAAATACAGGATTTGAAACTTAGCGAAGAAATTAACGGTTAGTCAAATTGAATAACTGATTAATTTATGTTTAAGAAACCACAACTCCTTGCAGCACTTGTTGCAGTTCTTCTGGTGGGTTTATTTTACAGCCTGCCAAAAGTGGTAGTCGATAACGGAGAAAAGAAAGAAGCCTCCGTGGCTCAGCCGGAAGCGGCGGATGATCATGAAGGACATGACCACGCCGAAGGTGAGCACGACCATAACCACGAAGCAGGTATGGCCCTGGCTGAATTCTCTCCTGAAAACCGCCAAAACCTTGATCGCCTGAGAGAAAAACTGGGTAAGTCGGAAAATAAAGAAAATATTGCTATATTTGCCGACTCATTGGCAGTGCTTTATGCACAAAGCCTCAAATACGATACTGCGGCCTATTATGCCGAAATGGCGGTAGCGCAGCAGGAAAGCCTGCCACGTGTCTACAGCGCAGGTCTTTATAATTTTGAGGCTTTTAACTATGCCATAGATGCCCAGCGCCAACAGGCGTTTAGTAAAAAAGCAGAAAAGTACTTTTTAAAGGTACTTGAGCAGGATCCGGAAGGATTGGAGCCAAAAAACAAGCTGGCAATGCTTTATGTAGCTTCAGAAAACCCAATGAAGGGAATTATGATACTGCGTGAGGTGTTAGAAAAGGATGCTGACAATAAAGAAGCGCTCATGAATATGGGACTTCTTTCTGTTCGTTCCAGCCAGTACGACAAAGCCGCGGAACGTTTTGAGCACCTCACCCGCCTGGAACCAGGCAATGTGCAGGCGCAATTTTATTTGGCAGTAAGCTACCTGGAAACAGGTAAAAAAGCCCTGGCCAAAGAGCGTTTCTTAAAAGTAAAGGAACTTGACAAAGATCCGGAAGTGGTGGCGACAGTAGACCAGTATTTGAAGAATTTGTAGTTGTAAAGTATTTAATAATTTAAAAGCCAAGATTATGCCTTGCGGTAAAAAAAGAAAAAGACATAAAATCTCTACTCACAAGAGAAAGAAAAGACTGAGAAAGAACAGACACAAGAAGAAGTAATTGTTTGCTCTCGGCAAAACTATACACATCTCTCTCACCTCTTACACGAAAGACTGTAAGAGGTGAAATTTTATATTTTTAACACTATAATTTTACTGATTTGAGTTATGAATTAGTTATCAATTCTACTCAGAGCGGATGTCGTATAGCCCTGTTAAATGATAAAAGCCTGGTAGAGTTTCATCAGGAACACGATGAAAACCGCTTTACTGTAGGAGACATTTATTTAGGAACGGTTCGCAAGGTAGTGCAAGGGCTCAACGCAGCCTTTATTGACATCGGTTACGAAAAAGATGCTTTTTTGCATTACCTCGACCTTGGACCAAAAATTAAATCGCTTAACCGCTTTTACCAAATTGGTGCAAACCAATAAAATTCAAAATGGGAAGCTGTCAAATTTTAAACTGGACCCGGAGATCGACAAACATGGAAAGATCACCCAGGTGCTTACTAAAAATCAGCAAATTCTGGTACAGGTTGTAAAAGAACCTATTTCTACAAAAGGTCCGCGCCTGTCGTGCGAGTTGTCCATCGCCGGCAGATACCTGATTCTGGTTCCTTTTTCCGATGCAGTAAGCATCTCCAAAAAAATAACCAACTCCGATGAGCGTCAAAGGCTTTTAAGACTTATTTCATCTATTAAACCAGAAGGTTTTGGAGTAATAATTCGAACAGTAGCAGAAGGAAAGGAAGTAGCATCACTTGATCGCGACCTGAACGACCTGGTACAAAAATGGGATACAGGTGTAAAGAAACTGAAAACGCCAAACCCAAAGAAAAAATTATTGGCGAGATGGGCCGGGCATCCTCTATTTTGCGCGACGTACTGAACGAAACTTTCGACAGCATTACCGTCGATGATGAAGAAATTCATACAGAAATTAAGGAGTACATCAAAGCATTGCCCCGGACAAGCAAAAGATTTTGAAGATGTACAACGGCAAAGCCAAGGTGCTGGAGAATTTCGGAATTGAAAAGCAGCTCAAATCACTTTTTGGCACAACGGTTAGCCTGCAAGGGGGTGGATACCTGGTGATAGAACATACCGAAGCCCTGCACGTCATTGACGTGAACAGTGGTAATAAATCAAATTCGGAAGCTGACCAGGAAACAACCGCCCTCAAAGTAAATGTTCAGGCGGCCAAAGAAGTTGCCCGGCAGTTGCGCTTGCGCGATATGGGAGGCATTATTGTGGTCGACTTCATCGATATGCGGAAAGCAGAAAATAAAAAGCTGCTTTACGATACCATTCGGGAAGAAATGAAGGGCGACCGTTCAAAATTTACGGTGCTGCCACTTACCAAATTTGGTCTGATGCAGATTACGCGTCAGCGTGTACGGCCGGAAATGAATATTGCCACCCGCGAAAAATGCCCTACCTGCAATGGAACCGGTAAAATAACCCCTTCCATTCTGGTGTCGGACAACATAGAGCGCAACCTGGATTTTCTGCTTACGAAACAGAACGAGAAAAACGTTAAGCTGGCGGTTCACCCTTACCTGTATACTTTCTTTACAAAGGAGTGATATCCCGCCGGGTAAAATGGTTTCTGAAATATTCGAAATGGATAGGCGTAGAGCAGGATTCGTCCTTAGGTGTTACGGATTATAAGTTTTTAAACGGGGCTGAAGAGGAAATAGAAGTTCCTCAATAGGCACGAAAAGAGTAGAAGAGCGAACCTGCTTTGATGGATTCAAGGCAGGTTCGCTTTTTATTTTAGGCAATGTATTTTAAACGGGTATTAGAATTTGACGCCAATGTCAAGTCCTACCAAATCGTTCTTAATATTAACGTCTACAGCTCCCAGCGTTTGGGTTACCGTATTTATAAGGCCCCTGTTGTAAAAAAAGCCGCCAAAGAGCAAAGTATTATACCCAATGCGATATTCTACCCCTGTGCCGAGATGAATGCTGATATCGAATGGCCGGAAGCGCTCTACATAGACAAAGCCATTCTTTTGTGGTTTTTCGCTTATCTTTACTTCTAAAAGGCCACCCAGCTGAAAGTAAACCCGCGTATCAAGGGCCAGTTCGTTGGTGAACAGCTTAAGGGTAGCAGGAAGCTGCAGGTACTGCAGTTTGTAGGATTCCTGAATTTTAGGGCCTGATGTTGGCGTAATGGTAAGCCCTGCACGCTTGGGGGCATACAGCAGGCCTGTGCTGAAATAGTAGTTGTCGGTAATAAACAAGTCGACAATTGGGCCGAAAATAAACCGCCCTCCTACTCCGTTGGAAGAAAAAGCATTGTCTGGATCTTCATCATTAATGCGGTTCGTAGAAAGGGTTGGAGAAAACTTTATTCCTATCTTACTTTGTGCATGGGCAGTTTGTAATGCCAGTACAGCGACTACTAAAAGTACTAATTTTCTCATATCGGTAATTAAGTTTAAAATATCAATGATCAGGTTTCTCTTCTTTATTGTATTTGTTTCCTTTTGTTGGTCCTGTAATTCATCGCCCGATGCAATTGAGCGCCCGGATGTTTCAAACATACCAGTCGATGTAGATATTATCAGGTTAGAGCAGGAATTGTTTAACAGCCAATCAAAAAACGAAGTAAAAGCATTTTTGGAGCAAAATGAATCTTTCGCACGTAATTTTTTAAGGATAGACGAGTATCCCCACGATTCGGTTGTTGCAAACCAGCTTTATTCCCTCATTCAAAACCCGAGCCTCGATACTGTTTACCAGGAAAGCCAGCGGATTTTCGGTGATATGGAAACCATAAAAAAGGATTTTGAAACAGCCTTTAAATATATAAAATACTATTATCCCGAATTTGAGGCGCCTCAAATTTATACTGTGGTTACCGGCTTTGGAAACGACTTGTACGTGTCGGATGAAATGATAGTAATCGGCCTTGACTACTTTTTAGGGGAGCAGGCGACTTACCGGCCAGCGCAAATCCCAAATTATATTCTCCGCAGGTATACGCCTGCCCACGTGGTGCCTACTGTTATGTTGCTTCTTTCGCAGCAGTATAATGCCATAGACAAGGAAGATCGGACCATGTTGGCCGATATGATTTACTATGGAAAGTCGTATTACTTTACAGATTTTGTATTGCCTCAAACGCCCGATAGCCTGTTGATTGGCTATACGGCCGAAGAAATGGCAGGAACTCAAGCAAATGAAAGACAGGTGTGGGAGCATTTTCTTAAGAAGGAGCTGCTTTACGAAAACAACCACATGGTTAAAAAGAAGTACCTGGAGGAACGGCCGAATACACTTGAAATTGGCAATAAGGCCCCGGGACGGATTGCTACCTGGGTGGGCTGGCAGATTGTAAAGGATTATATGCGCGAACATGAAGAGGTGGCTCTGCCGGATTTAATGGCCAACCCGAATGCCAGGCAAATTCTGGAAGAATCGAAGTACAAAGGCAGCCGCTAAGGCTGCTCTCCTACCTCTTTGCCTTTTCTCCTGTTTCTTCAACCAGCTGTATAACTTTGCTGCTGAGCATTTCCCTTGAATAATTTTCTTCTGCAAGTTGGCGGGCATTGCTCTGGTACTCCTGCAGCAGCTGGCTGTTTTCGAGGAACGGCTTTAACTGCTTTACAAATTCAAGGGGGTTTTCCGGTGAGGTGTAAAAGCCACAGCGCTTTTCTTCTACTACCTCTTTAAGCCATCCGCGGGTGTTAACAATGCTAAGTTTGCCAGCCGCAAGCCCATCGAAAAATTTGTTGGGGCTGTTGGTTTGTAAAACCGGGTAGGGACCAAAGCTGGTATAAACAGCATGACTGATGCTGAGCCATTTTTTCACCTGCTCTTTACTTCCGTAGGTGCCAAAAATGATGTTTGTTAAGCCTGCCTGCCTGGCATCTTCTTTCAGCTCATTAAGTTTACTTCCCTCGGCGGCAACAACAAACTTTACCGCCAGCCGATGTTGCTGACAAGCCCGTGCTGCCTCAAGCAGGTATTGCAGGTGGTTCGAAAGTCCTGCTGCACCCAGGTAGCTAATTACAAAGCAATTTTCTGTTCCCAGTTGGCGCGCCAGGGGTGCATGAATGGGCGAGGGTTTAAAAAAGCGACAGTCGGCCATATTCGGAATCAGCTCTACCCTGGCCGAAGGCGTTCGTTGCTTTATTCCGCAGGCAATGCCGGGCGAAAGCGCAACTACCGCCTGCGCCTGGCGGTAAAAGTAATCCTCCAGCTTGTACAAAAGCTTTTTAAGCAGCCGGCTTTTTATAAATCCCAGCTGGATAGGCGCTTCGGGCCACAAATCCCGGACCTCAAAAATATAAGAGGTTTTGAGCTGCCGGCGGGCGTACAAAGCCAGCAGACCAATGGTTAGCGGGGTGGAACTCACATAGCAAAGGTCGTAAGGGGCCAGCCGGCCAATTAAGTCACGCGCCTGCCATAAAAACTGCAGAAATGCCCTGCTCCTGCGGGTGGCACTTAAGCTGTTGCTATAAAATACAGGTAAATAGTGTACTTCTATGCCATTAATATGGTGTAGCTCATACACTTCTTTGTTGTGTGAGGTAATCAGTACCACCTCGTGCCCGGCTTCTACTAATGCGGTAGCCAGGTAATAGGAGCGGATGGCTCCCCCCTCTTCCGGGGTTTTAAAGTACTGATGAAGGTAAAGAATCCGCATCAGGAAAATTCCTTTTTAAGCCAGTGGGCCAGCACAAGCAGGCTGAACAGCTCCACTGAATGATCCTGCTTTCCGCTTTTGTGTTCCTGCAGTAAGTGTTGAGTATGCCCGGCTTCAATAAACCGCTGCAGCGGGTGGTGGCTCTGCTCAAGCCAGTTCCACAGGAAATCTGTTTTACCTTCTCTTACCCATAAGCCAAAGGGCAGGCCAAAGCCCTGCTTTTTGCGTTTAACATAGGCGGCACCCCCATTGGCAGCGAGCAAGTGGTTCAGTATCCACTTCCGGCCCTTCTGCATTATTAAAGAGGCAGGGAGCGCTTCTGCCAGGGCCGAAACTTCTTCACTGAGGTAGGGCATGCGCATTTCGAGGCTGTTTTGCATAGCTGCTTTGTCGTTCAGCGCCAGAATATCGGAGACCAGGTAATTCTGGCGGTCGTGCTGCAGCGCAGCCTGCATCCAGCCTTCTTCAAACTGGTTGCTGCTGTTTTTTATTTCCTCAAAAGAAGTGGCTGGCCTTGCCGAAAAGCTAATGAAATTGTGAAAAGTCCGTGCCGGCGAGGGGTCAACATCCTGAAACAGCTTTTTTAGCAGCCTGTTTTGCAGCTTTCCGGGAAGAAAATTTCCGGAGGGAAGAAGTTTGCCTGCAGATTTAAAAGCAGGAAGCAGCCGCTGTACCTGCCGGAAGTGCTGCAGGTAGAGAAAAAAAGCTTTATGTCGATTGTAGCCTCCGAATAGTTCATCGGCCCCTGCACCGGAAAGCACGACCTTTACCTGCTCGCCTGCTTTTGCTGATAAAAGCGAGGTGAGCCAGGCGGCACTATCGCCTATTGGCTGGTCCTGGGCAGCAACAAAGGCAGAAAACTGTCCGAGTAGCCCTGCATCGATTTCTACCGGAACATGGGGGGCATCGTATTGCGTGCTTGCTTTGGCGGCCCAGAAGGCATCTTCAGTGGATTTGTGGTTTTCTCCCTCGTGGCTTATGGTATAGCAAACCGGAAGGTGGTAGGTGCTGTGTTTCCGAAGCAGGGCCAGTATAAGCGTGGAGTCCACTCCTCCGCTTAAAAATAAACCAACACCTCTGCCGGAATGCAGGTGGCTGAACAGGGCATCGGTAAGCCGCTCTTCGAACTGGCTCAGTAAAACACCGGGTGCGCCGGGTTCAAATTCAGGCTTTTGCGGGGCTGCGTACGCTTTTATTTGTGGTTTACTGCTTCCGGGCTTCCATTGCATGCAATGTCCCGGCAGTAACTCATACACCTCTTTGTAAAAAGTGTGCGGTTTTTGGGCATAGCGAAACCTGAGGTAATGGTAAACCTGCTCATCATTTAGCTTTTTAGAAACAAGGCCATTGGCAAAAATGCCTCTTATTTCAGAGGAAGCTAAAAAGAACGCCTCATTGGCGTAATAATAAAGCGGCTTCATGCCGTGGCGATCGCGGGCAAGCAGGAGCTGGTTTTCTTCCTTATCGTAGAATATAAAAGCAAACATCCCATGCAGGCGGCTAAGGGCTTCTTCTCCCCATTCGATTAGGGCGTAAAGAAGTACTTCGGTATCGCTATTACTCCGGAAGGTGTATTCTTTCCGGAGCAGCTCGTTCTTAAGCTCGAAGTGGTTGTAAAGTTCTCCGTTGTAGCTAAGGGTGTAGCGGTTGCCGATTCCTCCGCCTTCATTGCACTGCATAGGCTGATTGCCGGCATCGGTCAGGTCAACAATTTTCAGGCGATTGTTTGCTATAAAAAGCTGGTTATGCTCCGTCAAAAGGCAAAAAGAGGCACTGTAATCTGGTCCCCGATGATGGAGGCTGGCCGTCATGGACCGGATGGCTTCATCGGAAGTCAGTTGCTTCTGGTGGTCGACCAACAGGTTTATTCCACACATAAATTAAGCTTCGAGGGGGTGATTTTTTTCAAAATACCGACAAAAATAGGAAAGTGGACATACTTCGCATTTTGGTTTACGGGCCACACAAATATAGCGGCCATGTAAAATAAGCCAGTGGTGCGCTTTGGGCACCAGTTCTTCAGGAATGTAACGGACCAGTTGTTTTTCTACCTCTAAAGGCGTTTTCGCATTTAGGGTAACCAGGCCAATGCGTTTGCTTACCCTAAAAACGTGGGTGTCGACCGCCATGGCTGGCTGATTATATATGACGGAGGCAATGACATTGGCCGTTTTGCGCCCTACGCCCGGAAGCTTCTGCAGGGTTTTAATTTCGGCAGGCACTTCGCTGTTAAACTCCTCCACCAGCATTTTTGCCATGCCAAGGAGGTGTTTTGTTTTGTTGTTCGGGTAAGATACACTTCTGATGTAGGGAAAAAGCTCATCGAAATGGCTGGCTGCCAGGTGCTCAGGGGTAGGAAAGTCGTTAAAAAGAGCCGGAGTAACCATATTGATGCGTTTGTCGGTACACTGGGCACTCAGGATAACGGCAACAAGTAATTCGTAAGGAGAACTATAATGCAGTTCGGTTTCAGGCTCAGGTACGTTGGTGGTAAAGTATTCTATTAGAGTACGATAGCGTTCTTTCTTTTGCATAAGCAAATATACTCAATTTTGAGAGCTGCATAAAGAAAAAAGAAGGCCCTGTTCGTACCCTTTCATGATGAAGTTGCGTAAGAAAGGTACGGGCCGATAGCGTGTATGAATATTTAAATAATGTGTTATGATTGTTCGTGTTATACAAACCATTTTTTTAGTAGTAGGCCTTGCCATGGTCTGGCTGGGTTTTCTGTACAATTATGAACTTAGCAGTTTAGCGGAACAGGAGCCGCCGGGTAGGCAGGAAAATAAATTCGAAGTTTATACCCTTGCTAACACCTCTTTTGATGAGGATGAGCCATTTGAAACCGTAGCATTGAATAAAATTGATGAGTCGGATATGCAGGTAGTTAATGGGGAGGAACAGTTTATGCCAGACCCTGTAAAGCTGAGCGAAGAAATGCCTGAACAGGCAGAAGAAGCAAGTACATTAACTGCCGCTAAAGCGCCTGCCGACTTTCCTTTTATACTGGCCGGAGCGGGGCTTTTACTTTTATTTTGTGGAATAGCTTCGGTAAAGATTTCGAGCTGCTAAGAGCTAAAAATTTGCTAAAAAGAAAAAAAAAGGAGCGAGACACTCACGGTGTGTCTCGCTCCTTTTTTAATTTTCACCTCAATTGCACAAGGCTTTTAAGTTCATGGCCCGCCCATAATCCATAATATGGTCTATGCAGCTTCGGGAGGGTTTTGGCGTAAAATCTTCCAGGAGGTTCAGGTCAGAGCGGAGTTGCTCCAGCTCATCCTGCAGCCTGCTGTCCAGCAGCAGGGCATGCTCTATTTCTTTGTTTTCTTTAGTCGTGGTATCTTCGTAAAGATATCTGAGTAAATCATCCGGGGTAAATGTTTTGGTCATAGGCTATGTTTTTGCTTTCCATCTTTTTTCTGAGATTGATGAGAGCATAGCGCATTCTGCCTAAAGCCGTATTGATACTAACCCCTGTTGCATCAGCAATTTCCTGAAAGCTCATTTGCATGAAATGCCTTTTTATGAGCACTTCCTTCTGTGCTTCCGGCAATTCATCAATCAGCTCATGCAGCAGATTGTAGGTATCTTTACGAATTTGTTTGTCTTCTATTGAGCTTTCGGAAAAAGCCACGGTATTAAATACGGGGCTGTTATCTTCCATATTAATAGTCGGATAACGTTTTTGTTTCCGGAAGTGGTCAATAGCCAGGTTATGCGCAATACGCAAAATCCATGGCAGAAACTTGCCCTCCTCGTTATAACGACCTGATTGGATGGTATTTATTGCCTTAATAAAAGTTTCCTGTAAAATATCTTCGGCAATATCTGAATCCTTCACAATCAGAAAAATAGTAGTGAAGATTTTTGTTTTGTGACGATCAACAAGTTGTCTAAAGGCCTCTTCGTTCCCATTTTTATAAAACAGCACCAGTTGGCTGTCGTTAACTGTGTACTTCTTCATGTATGTAATCTGTTAAGTTAACGTAGAGGTTTATATCATATTGTCGACCTTGGGATTAGGGTAGGAAAATTTTTTGACTCTTGCTTCAAAAGTAAAGAAAGTGGTGCTTCTTTACAATAGTTGCCGGCACTTAAAAGAATATTTGTGGTTAAAAATCGTTTACGATCTCTTTTGTGTAAGCCAAAAGTGTGCCTAAAAGGCTTTTTTAAGAATTATTTATTGCTAATAAATAGTTTGATAAAATTTTAGATTGTTTCAGCCGGCTCCTTCGTGCTTAAATAGGGGGCTACTTTTTCGGGCTGTTGTATACTAAAAAGTCGTTTTTTTCCACTTTTAGTTTTGAGTAACAATCCACGTCCGCTTCGGGCAACAAATGCTTTTGTTTTATAAAAGAAGTTGTACCGAATTCCCCAGCCGCCGTATTCAGCAAGGGCATTAAAGTCGAGCAGGCGGGCTTCTTCTACATCTTTCCAGATAATTTGGTGGGTTTGCCAGTGGAATGGCCAAAATTTATACTGCAGGCCCTTTTTATTGAAGGTGAGCTTGAGACTGGCTGTAAGAAGAGAGCCGAATAATAAAAGCAATACTATAAAACGGCTAAAAAAGAGAAAGAAAAGAGATTGTCTTGCTGGTATGCGCTTCCTGTAAGGGCACAAAAAGTAAAGGCCGTTGCCAGGTAAAGCGAGCCGGCGCGTAAGTTCTGGGTTTCAGTGTAAGATCGCATTGGCAGGGACTTTTTAATAAAAAAGAAAAAGAGGAACCTTTGTTCACCTTGAAAAATTTTTAGTCCTGATTCTGGAAAATATTTACCCGCCTCTTTGCTTGTTTTTGGGGGTAAACTTTAGCAGCTCAATTTTGAAGGGAGGAAGAAAAGAAGTTTCGTTGCTATTTGAGCTATTTGAATAATTTTTCAGGCATCAGCCTAAAGGAGAGGAACTGAACAAATGACAGAAGTAGCAAGTTTAGGCACAGTAACAAGATTAAAGAAGCCAGGCAATTTTTGAACTGTAGGTTCTTTGGTAAAGACAAGATTTCCGCCAGGATTTAATTTCAGCTTACCTAAAATGGCTTACCTAAAATGGCTTGAAAATAGCAAATACTCCTATTGCCGGCTTTTATGTTTTTGGCGTTTACTCTTTTTTAAACTCAGGCAATATGCTGTTAGCTATACTATCTGGTTTTATTCTGGCCCTGAGCCTCCCTCTCATTGGTAAATATGTTAAAGGAAAACTGGCGGTCGCTCTTTCCGCCCTGCCTGTGGGCTTGTTTTGCTATTTTATTAGCTTTATGCCGGAGGTGGCCGCCGGGCGCGAACTACAGTTTTTTTATAACTGGGTGCCTTCGCTGGGGGTTCACCTAAGCTTTACACTCGACGGGCTTGCGCTGCTGTTTACCTTACTGATTACAGGTATAGGCTCGCTGGTTTTTTTGTATACCTCTGCTTACCTGAAAGGACATGTTTACCTCGATAGGTTTTACGGCTACCTGAGTATGTTTATGGCCTCCATGCTTGGGCTGGTGCTTTCAGATAATATCATTTCTATATTTATTTTCTGGGAGCTTACCAGCATCAGTTCCTTTTTCCTTATTGGGTTTAACAACGATAGCGAAGCTTCCAGGCGCTCTTCGCTGCAGGCATTAAGCGTTACCGGTTTGGGTGGTTTTTTTCTTTTGGCCGGCATGATCATGCTTGGCTATGTGGGAGGAACGTACAGTATCAGTGAATTATTAGCCTCTTCGGAGGCTATAAAAGATCATGCTTTATATGGCTGGATTCTCCTGCTGCTGTTTGTAGCGGCTTTTACAAAGTCGGCGCAATTTCCTTTTCATTTCTGGTTGCCGGGGGCTATGCGGGCTCCAACGCCGGTTTCGACCTACCTGCACTCGGCCACTATGGTAAAGGCAGGCGTTTATTTGCTGGCCCGCTTTACACCCATACTAGGTTCGCACGCGTGGTGGAATACCACTTTAATTATTGTAGGGGCCATTACCATGCTTTATTCTATTATCCATGCCATTTTCCGCCTTGATTTAAAGGAGATACTTGCTTACTCGACCATTTCAGCGCTTGGGGTGTTGGTATTTTTAATTGGTATTGGCACAGAAGAATCCTTGCTGGCGGCCACCGTTTTTATAATTGTACATGCCATATACAAGGCTACGCTGTTCCTGGTAACCGGTATTATCGATCACGAAACAAATACACGGAACATATTAAGGCTGGGCGGTTTGAATAAGGTAATGCTGCCGGTAGGAATTACGGCAGCCATGGCAGCGCTGGTCAGCGGAGGCATTCCTCCCACGTTTGGCTTTTTGGGCAAAGATTTAATTTATGAGGCAACGCTGCATGCCGGAAACTGGGCCTATGTACTCACAGGCGTGGCTGTTTTGACCAATGTCCTGCTGCTCCTTGCCGGCTTTCAGGTGGGTATTCGCCCATTTATTGGAAAGTTGCCGGCCGAATTCCACGAACGGGTGCATATGCCTTATACGCTTTTATGGGTGCCGCCCCTCCTGCTTGCCTCTCTGGGGCTAATTTTCGGAATCTTTCCGGGTTTAATTGAAGGGAGCCTGCTAAAGCCGGTGGTGGCTTCACTCATTAATGGTACGCCCGAATTTCACCTGCAGCTTTGGCATGGGCTTAACCTGATACTGCTGCTGAGCACCATTACCATTGGCAGTGGTATTGCGCTTTATTTCTTCATTAAACCCTCCAAAAAATTGCTGGGTATGCCTGCCCGCTTCGAAAGGCTTTCGCCCCATAGTTTAGCCCTTGCTTTTGGGCGGGGCTTCCAGCGCTTTTCCGGCGGCTGGACGGGTTTGCTCCAGAATGGCTACCTGCGCTATTACCTCATTACCGTATTAACGTTCCTTTCGGTATTGATGGGTTACAAACTGTTTAATGGCGTAGAAATTTACCTCAATCTAAATTCGCTTACGCAGGTAACCCTTTACGAAGCCATTATTATGTTTATAATGGCGGCAGGTATTTTGTTTGCTGTTTTTTCCAACTCGCGGCTGGTCGCAGTGGCCTCTATGGGGGTGGTTGGCTACGCCATCTGCCTGGTGTTCCTTTTTTATTCGGCTCCCGACCTGGCCATGACCCAGTTTTCTATCGACACCCTTACGGTTATACTGTTTGTGCTGGTACTTTATAACCTGCCTAAGTACCTGAAGCTTTCCGACGATGGCGATCGCATACGGGATGGCGTGCTGGCCCTTATTTTTGGTTCCTTAATTGGCGTCCTCGCCCTGGAGGTACTTAATGAGTCGCCCTATCGTGAAACTTCGGCGTTTTATGCAGAGAATGCTTATACCATGGCACACGGCAAAAATGTGGTAAACGTTATTCTGGTCGACTTCAGAGGCTTCGATACCATGGTAGAAATTACAGTACTCACCATTGCGGCACTGGGCGTGTTCAGCCTGCTAAAGCTGCGGTTGAAAAATACAGAAAAAGAATAGGATGAAAACAACCATATTTAAAACGGCATCGGGTTACCTGCTGCCTCTTTTACTTCTTTTTTCCATTTTTATATTGCTCAGGGGGCACTATTTGCCTGGTGGAGGCTTTGTTGGGGGCTTAATTGCCTCAATTGCCTTTGTGCTGCACTCTTTTGCCAATGGGCTTGAAAGAACAAAAGGAATCATTAAATTTCACCCGGGCTTTTTAATGCCCATAGGGCTGTCTCTGGCCCTTTTAAGTGGCTTTGCTCCCCTGCTCAGCGGCCTGCCTTTTATGACGGGCCTCTGGGCAGACGCCCCTATCCCGGTACTAGGTTTGGTTGGCTCTGCCTTGTTTTTCGATACCGGTGTTTACCTGGTAGTAATAGGCGTGGTGCTTACCATTATTTTCACTATTTCAGAAACGCTTTAATATGGAGATACTGCTGGCTATGCTTATTGCCCTGCTGTATGCCGCAGGTATTTACATGATACTCCGGCGAAGTCTTGTAAAGCTGATTATTGGCTTAATTCTGTTGGGCAATGGAGCTAATATGCTCATTTTTTTACTTGGCAGAATTGTAAAAGGAGAACCGCCACTAATTGAGGATTCGGCAAAAATGCTGCAAGATGTGTATGCCGACCCGGTACCGCAGGCGCTTATTTTAACAGCTATTGTAATTAGCTTCGGCCTGCAGTCTTTTGCTATTATACTGGTAAAAAGAGCCTACAAGGTGGTGAAGACCGACGATTTAGATGAGATGAATGCAACTGACGAAGATATATGAGTAACCTGTACATTGTATTGCCCATTATTTTTCAGCTTTTTACAGCCATTCTGCTTATGTTTTTCTGGACCAGAAAAAATGCCCAGAAGCTTATCAGCGTACTTGGGAGCTGCGTTTCGCTGGGCATTGCTATCTGGCTTTTTAACTTAGTCTGGACCGGCGGAATTCATACGCTGCAGGCAGGCGGCTGGCAGGCCCCCTTTGGAATAACCTTTGTTGTAGATGTATTTAGTGCCACGCTTGTAATGCTTACCGCAATTTCCGGGCTGGCCGTTTCTGTATTTTCGGTCGGCAGTGTGCGGAATGTAAGGGTCAAATTCGGCTACTTCCCTATTTTCCATTTTCTGTTAATGGGGCTCAACGGCGCCTTTCTTACCGGCGACATCTTTAACCTGTATGTGTGGTTCGAAATTATCATTATTGCATCCTTTGTATTAATTACGCTGGGAGGCGAAAAGGCCCAGCTCGAAGGGGCCATTAAATATGTAACCATGAACCTGCTGGCTTCGGTTATTTTCCTGACAGCAATTGCTATTTTGTACGGCCTGGTGGGCAGCTTAAATATGGCAGACCTTTCGCTGCGGGTGGCAGAGATAGAAAACCGGGGGCTGGTAAATGTAACGGCTATTTTGTTCCTGGTGGGCTTTGGCATTAAGTCGGCTATTTTTCCGCTCTACTTCTGGCTGCCGGCCTCTTATCATACTCCTCCTCCGGCAATATCGGCAATTTTTGGCGGGCTGCTTACCAAGGTGGGGGTGTATGCGCTGCTGCGGGTTTTTACCCTTATTTTTATTCCCGACGCGTTTACCGCAAGCCTGATTGGCTGGATAGCCGCACTGACCATTCTCTCCGGCGGACTGGGCGCTCTGGTGCAAAACAACGTAAGAAAAGTATTCTCCTACCTTATTGTATGCCATATCGGGTATATGATTGCCGGGCTGGCCATTTATACCGAGCTGGCGCTTATTGGTGCTGCTTTTTACCTGGTGCACGATATCCTTATTAAAACGAATCTGTTTATGGTAAGTGGCCTTATTTTTAAGGTTAAAGGAACCTACAGCATGCGGCTTTTGGGGGGCTTTTATAAATCCTTTCCCAGGCTGTCGTTGTTAATGGCTATTCCTCTCTTTTCCCTGGTGGGCATTCCTCCTCTTTCCGGTTTCTGGCCCAAACTGTTCTTTATAAGAGGTGCGCTCAATACAATGGATTATGTCTTAATAGGATTTATTCTGCTGGGCAGCTTTTTAACCCTCTTTACCATTGCCCGGATGTGGTCGGAGGTATTCTGGAAAGACAGCGCGGAATTGCCCCGAAAGAAATATGTGAAGTATTTTTCGGACTTAAAGCCTCTTAAGCGCTATGCCATGGTTGCCCCTGTTTTGCTGCTGTCGGCCGTAACGCTTTTTGTAGGGTTTGGGGCCGAATACATTATCCGGGTTTCAGAAATAATAGGAACTCAATTGATGGACCCTTCTGCCTATATCGAAGCTGTTTTAGGAAACCAAACCCCGGCGGTATATCATGATTAAGACCAGGTTTTTAAGTAATCTGCTGCTATCCTTTATCTGGCTGGCACTAACAGGAAATTTTAATTTGCTAAACTTCCTGTTTGGCTTCCTGCTGAGCTTTGTAATTATGTGGGTAATTTCCAGGAACCGCAGAGAGGAAACCTATTTTACCCGGGGGCCAAAGGTCATTTCTTTTATTTTCTTCTTTCTGTATGAATTGACAAAGGCAAACCTGCAGGTTGCTTACGATGTAATTACGCCCAATTTTTATATGAAGCCGGGTATAATTAAAATCCCGCTTACGGCCACCTCTGACCTGGAAATAACCATGCTCGCTAACCTGATTACCCTAACCCCGGGTACTTTAAGCCTCGATGTGTCGGACGATAAAAAGGTTTTATATGTGCACGCCATGTATGTAAAAGATAAGCAGAAGTTTATCGACGAGATTAAAAACGGCTTCGAAAAGAGGCTATTAGAGATATTGAGATGAGCATATACGATTATTTGTACTTCATAATTTTGCCGGTACTGACTATTTCTGTACTGATAATTTTTATTCGTTTTTTGAAGGGCCCTACCCTCTCCGACCGGGTAGTGGCGCTTGACCTGCTCATAACCACCGGCATTGCTATTATAGCCGTATACAGTATTATTACCAGCCAGCAGGCTTTTCTGGATATTGCCATGATTCTGGCGCTGATTGCCTTTTTAGGAACGGTGGCCTTTTCTTACTACCTGGAAAAAAGAGAGAAAAATGACTGAAATAATTATTATCCTGCTCAGCACGCTGGGTACCCTGTTTATTTTTCTGGCAGCTATCGGGGTGGTTCGTATGCCCGATTTATACCTGCGGATTTCGGTAACCACCAAGGCCGCTACCCTGGGCATCGGGCTGGTGCTTATAGCCGCCGCCATTTATTTTAACGATTTATCTGTTACTACCCGGGTACTGGCCATTATCCTGTTTATGCTGCTAACCGCTCCTGTAGGCGCGCATATGATTGGAAGAGCCTCTTATTTTACAGGAGTAAAACTGTGGGGAAAATCCCGTTACGATGACTTAAAAGGAAAGTACCACCCCAAAACGCACAAGCTTTCGAGCGGAGAAAGAAAAGAGCTTAGCCAGCAGGCCCCGGCGAAAGGGGAAGAGGGCTCCGGGAAGGGGAAGCCTCTGCCCTGAACAAGGCTTAAAGCGCAGCCAGCGGATACCGCAACACCAGCCGGAGCTGTATATTTTGGTATTGCCCTCTGTAAAAAGGCGGTGAATCGTTTCTGCCCGGTTTATGTCGGCTTAAGCGCCTGAGGGTTGTCCCTTCCTTCCATTTTTGCCCCCACCATTGTTTGGTGCATTCTCTAAAATTTCACTACTGACAATTCTTCTTCCAACCATTTTCAAGAAAAGGGCGTCCTGAAAAGGAATAGAACTTTTTCATTTTTCCTTAAAATTTTCTCAAATGAAAGCACAGTCCCTCCTGCTCCTGCTTGTTGCCTTTTTCTTTACCCAATGTTCCGAGGATGAATCCGGTATGTATTTCGAATACATGGAATTTTCGGGCAATGAACAGTACAATGAATACGAGGAAAACCCTTTTGTGCCGGTGGCAGAACAGCCTGTTTCCACTTTTTCTATAGATGCCGACGGCGGCGCTTATAGCAACATGAGGCGATTTTTAACTGTGGGCCAGGAAGTACCAAAGGCGGCTGTTCGAACCGAAGAACTGATTAACTACTTTAATTACCACTATCCGGAGCCGGAAGCCGGCAACCCTATTTCGCTCAATGGTGAGCTAAGCCAGTGCCCCTGGACACCGGCAAATAAGCTTATCCGGATAGGCATTAAAGGAAAAAACATACCCAAAGAGCAACTTCCTGCTGCCAACCTGGTACTCCTAATCGACGTTTCCGGCTCAATGGGCTCCGATGATAAGCTGGAGCTGCTTAAAAGCGGGTTTATAGAATTTGTACACCAGATGCGCCCCCAGGACAAGCTGGCTATTGTAACCTATGCCGGAAACGCAGGGCTCGTGCTGAAATCTACTCCGGGCAGCGAAAAGTCGCTGATAATTGAGAAGATAGAAAGCCTTGGCTCCGGAGGGAGTACAGCAGGCGCCGAAGGAATTATTACTGCCTATGAAATTGCAAAGCAAAATTTTGTAGATGGTGGCAACAACCGGGTAATTTTAGGAAGTGATGGCGACTTTAACGTGGGCCCCGCCAGCCAGGACGAATTAATTGAACTGATTGAAGGAAAGCGGGACGAAGGAATTTTCCTGACGGTTGTTGGCGTAGGAACGGGCAACCTGAATGAAGGCATGATGGAGCAGGTAGCCAACCACGGCAACGGAAACTATGAATACCTCGACTCCTTTGAACAGGCACGCAAGGTGTTCGTGGAGGAGTGGAGCAAGTTTTATACAGTAGCAAAGGATGTAAAGGTGCAGGTAGAATTTAATCCGGAGCTTGTGGAAGCCTACCGCCTGATTGGATATGAAAACCGCCTGCTGGAAGAAAAGGACTTTGAGGACGATACCAAAGATGCCGGCGAAATCGGCGCCAACCAAAGCATTACCGCCCTTTACGAAATAGTACCTAAAGCGACCGCCAGCGTGGAGGTTGTTCCTACCTTTAGCATTGACTTTCGCTACAAAGAACCTGCTGCCGATAACAGCAAGGCACTAAGCCTGAACGTAATTGACTATGGGCGCTCTTTCCAGCAGGCATCTGAAGACATGCGCTTTGCGGCTTCCCTGGCAGGACTGGGCATGCACCTTCGGGGCTCTCAGTTTAAAGGAAACCTCTCGCTGGAGGCTATCCGGCAATGGGCAGCCGCCGCCTCTTCTTTCGACCCCTATGGGTACAAGAAAAAGCACCTCGAGCTGCTTCAAAAAGTGCCGGAATAGATCAACTCTACGTTAGAGGTTATTACGGTAACCCTTCAGTCGTGCCACGACTATAGCCAATGCGCTTCTATCGTTTGTAAGCTGTAGTCGTGGCACGACTTTGCCGGCCTGGTAAATTATCGGAATATGGTTTGTTTCTTTCTTTGAAAAAAAAGCCCCTGCGTTAACCGCCTGGGGTGAGTCTTACCAAAAACCAAAAAGGCCGGACAGATACAGACTGCGCCCTTTCCAAACTTTTTTGCCCGCTTTTGTTGTTACTTTTCCAGCTATCTTGGCAAACGTGCCGGGAGCTTCGTATTTTTGTGTATCTATGAATCAAGAAATTTTAGTAGCCTCCGAAGAAGAGCTCGATCAGCTCGACCCCAAGCAGTATATAATTATTAAAGGCGCCCGCGTCAACAACCTCAAAAACCTGAGTGTTGCCATTCCGCGAAACCGGCTGGTAGTGGTTACCGGCGTATCCGGCTCCGGGAAGTCATCCCTGGCTTTCGATACCCTTTTTGCCGAAGGGCAGCGCATGTACGTAGAAAGCCTTAGCTCCTATGCCCGCCAGTTTTTGGGCCGCATGGAGAAGCCCGAGGTAGATTATATACGCGGCGTATCGCCGGCCATTGCCATCGAGCAAAAGGTAACCTCTAAAAACCCCCGCTCTACGGTGGGCACCACTACCGAAATTTACGATTACCTGAAGTTGCTGTTTGCCCGTATCGGCACATACTATTTCGCCGGTTAGCGGGGAGGAAGTAAAGCGCGACACAGTTACAGACGTAGTTGATTTTATTAACAGCCAGGAAGAAGGCAGCCGCCTGATGATTATCAGTCCGTTTGTGCGCCATGCCGAGCGCAGCCTGAAGGATGATCTGAAGGTGCTGCTCAGCAAAGGCTATACCCGCATTGTAGCCGACGGCGAAATTATTTTTATCGAAGAGCTGCTGGAGAAGGATGAAAAAGCGCTGGCCAGGCAGCATACGTTTAACCTGCTCATAGACCGCGCCAGCGGTACAGCCCGGCGATGAAGACACTGCAGTTTCGCCTGGCCGATTCGGTGCAAACCGCTTTTTACGAAAGCCAGGGCGATTGTATCGTGGAGCTTTGCGGGCGATGGAGAAAGAACGCATGTTTCTCCGACCGCTTTGAGCTGGATGGAATGCAGTTTGAAGAGCCAAGCGTCAACCTCTTTACCTTTAATAATCCTTACGGAGCCTGCAAAACCTGCGAAGGCTTCGGGCAGGTGCTGGGCATCGACCCCGACCTGGTGATTCCGGATAAAAGCCTGAGTGTTTATGAAGGAGCTGTTGCGCCCTGGCGTAGCGATGCAAGCATGCAGGAAGAGTGGCTGCAAGCCGCTGCTGAAAAACGGCATCAACTTCGATTTTCCCGATTCACCGGCCTTACAACGAGCTTACGGAAGAAGAACAGGAACTGCTCTGGACGGGCAACAGCTACTTTCGATGGCATCAACGCTTTCTTCAACTTTCTGCAACAGCAAGCTCGCATAAAATCCAGTACCGGGTAATGCTGTCGCGCTACCGTGGCCGCACCGCCTGCCCCGACTGCCGGGGTACCCGCCTGCGCAAAGATGCCAGCTATGTGAAAATCGATGGATAATAGTCCATTGCCGACCTGGTACTGATGCCGGTTAACAGAGTGCAGTGACTTCTTTCGCGAGCTGGAGCTGAACGAGCATGAGCAAAAAATTGCCGACCGTCTTGCTGAAGGAAATCAGGAACCGGCTGATTACCTGGTGCGGGTTGGTCTGGGATACCTCACCCTGAACCGGGTGGCCAATACGCTTTCCGGCGGCGAGTGCCAGCGCATTAAGCTTGCACCTCGCTGGGTTCTGCCCTGGTGGGCTCTATGTATATTCTCGATGAGCCCAGCATTGGCCTGCACCCGCGCGATACCGACCCGCTTGATTAGCGTGCTGGAGATTCTGCAGAATCTGGGCAATACCGTAATTGTGGTGGAGCACGAAGAAGAAGTGATGCGAGCCGCCGACCAGATCATCGACATCGGGCCCGATGCCGGTTCGCATGGCGGGCACCTGGTGTTCCAGGGAAGCCTCGAGGAGCTGATGGAGGATGGGCAAACCCATACTGCCCGTTACCTGAGCGGACGCGAAGGAATTCCGGTGCCGGAACATCGCCGCAAATGGCGCAACGGCATCTGATATTGTATGGCTGCCGCGAAAATAACCTGAAAAACATCGATGTGCAGTTTCCGCTGGGCGTGATGACCGTAGTAACAGGCGTTAGCGGCTCCGGCAAATCCACGCTGATTAAAAAGATACTTTACCCGGCGGTAGGCAAATTGCTGGGCAGCGTGAGCGAAGGCTACCGGCAAATTCGACAAGCTGGAAGGCGACTATAAGAAAGATTACGCCAGGTAGAGTTTGTGGACCAGAACCCGATTGGGAAATCATCGCGCTCCAACCCGGTTACCTATGTAAAAGCCTACGATGCCATCCGCACAGCTTTATGCCGACCAGCCGCTGGCAAAGCAGCGCGGGTTATAAGCCGTCGCACTTTCAGTTTAACGTAGAAGGCGGCCGCTGCGAAGTTTGCCAGGGCGAAGGCGCAGGTGAAGATAGAAATGCAGTTTATGGCCGATATTTACCTGACCTGCGAAGGCTGCAACGGCCAGCGCTTTAAGCAGGACGTGCTGGAAGTAAAATACCAGGATAAAGATATCTCGCGATGTGCTGGACATGACCGTGGACGACAGCATGGATTTCTTTGCCGACCAGTGCCGATCATTAATAAGCTGCTGCCGCTGCAGGATGTGGGCCTGGGCTATATTACCCTGGGGCAGAGCAGCAACACCCTTTCGGGCGGTGAGGCGCAGCGCGTAAAGCTGGCCGCCTTCCTGGCCAAAGGCGCCAATTCCACCAATCAGAACATATCCTCTTTATTTTCGATGAACCCACCACCGGTCTGCACTTCCACGACATCAGCAAACTGCTGAACTGCATCAATGCGCTGATAGAACAAGGCAACACGGTCGTCATCATCGAGCACAATATGGACGTCATTAAATCCGCCGACTGGATCATCGACCTCGGGCCCGGAAGGCGGCGAAAACGGCGGCACCTTACCTTTGCAGGCACGCCGGAGGAGATGGTGAAGCTGGAAGATAATTATACGGCGCATTACCTGAAGGAGAAGTTATAAAAGGAATAACTATTTGTCCTCTCAGGCCAAACTCAGGTGTAAAATTAAAGTAGCAAATGTTTTAAAGCGAGGGAATTTGTTCTCTCGCTATTTTTTTGAGTAGGCTTAATTTTCAGAAGTTTGTGCATATTCTATGTTTTTATAGCCTCTTAAACTGATTTTTTTGCAGTTAAAACGATTTGCTAACTTTCACATCTTGCTTAATCAGTCATAAATAGCCTTTATTAAGAGCGGTATTTGTTTTGTTACTAACAAATCATTTCATATTTTCATAAAAACTAATATTTAATCATGAATTATAAAAAACTCATCACTTTGTTATGCTTTGTGTTTGGCATGGGAGCAATGGTTGCCAAAGCGCAAACTGCTGATACGTTAAAAGCCACTTCTCAAGAAAAGGCTCGGGTTCTAGCCGACAGGTTTGAAGACGAATTAGAAATTAATTCTCAACAAAAAGAGCAAGTTGTTGAGATTTTGCGTGAACGATCTGACGAATGGCAGGAACAGGTGAAGCGAATGAAGAAAGGAGATAAGCAAAAGCAAATTGAAAAGGTGAACTCAAAAGCCTTGAAAAGAATCAGAAAAGTGCTCACTGATGAGCAAGTAACTAGGTACAAGCAATTGCGGAAGTCTACTTGCTTTAATCTGGCAGGTTCTTTTAATAATGATGAGCAAGTAACTAGGTACAAGCAATTGCGGAAGGAGCTTAAGGAACAAAAGGATAGCTATTATAAGGATTCTGGCGCAAGTGAGCCTATAGATGAAGATTTAGAAATGGACTTTTAAATAATTTATCATGAAAGAGCTATTTAAGTCTTTTTTCTCACTATGCTGGTTTGCACTTATGGGAAGCCTCATCTCCTGCGATAACTGTAATAGAGACTATGATTTTTATTACGACAACCTTTTAGTCTTTTACGCCCTCAATAAAGAAACAGAACAAAATCTTTTAGAAATAGGAGTCAACCGCTATAATAGCGACACCTTTAATATTTATACTAAAAATCTAAAGCCTCTAGATATCCACCCGGACCAGGATGGGTCTGTTGTCTTCTACTTTTTGCAGCCATTCCAAAGGAAGGAAGAACCTTTGGATACACCCATTGAACATACTTATTATGTATACTTTGAAGAAGGGGATTTTGATACCTTGAATATAGCTTACCAAATTGGCCTTGATGATTGTAATGAAAAAATTCTGACCCAGTGGTCTGCTTACTATAACGATAGTCTTTATCTGAACTTTTCATCTAACCCCCCCAATAGTAAAGGAGCATTTTTTCTCAAATAAAACTTTAACCCATGATAAAAAAACTACTTTCCTTCTCAGCATTTTACCTCCTAATCACCCACTTTATTTTAGCACAGCAAACTGTCACTATTACCTCCGGCGACCATTGGCAGGATGCAATGATATATCGAGATACTCGTTCAGGTTATGAATATTTGGCAGATGAGAACCACGATGACTATCCAACATTATCTGCTACAGCATGGACTCATTCCAATAGGGCTACTTATCGCCGTAGTTTAATGTATTTTAATCTGGATACCATTCCTAAAGGTTCCCAGATAAATTCCTTAATTCTTTTCTTTTACAGCGATCCTGCCGTAATCGGTTCTACTGCCTGGAATGGTAACAGCCAACATAGCGGTTCAAATGCGTTTTTTTTGGAAAGGATCACTGGAGAGTGGCATGAGTCAACCGTTACCTGGAACAATCAACCTACCGTTACCACCAGCGGTAGAGTTTGGGTAGGATCTTCAATTCTGCCACTGAAAACAGGCAAATAAATATTAGAGACATGGTACAAGCTTGGGTTAATGACCCAATTTCAAATAGCGGCTTAAGGATGAGATTGGAGAATGAGTTATATTACCGTAGCCGTAATTATGCCAGTACGCATCATGTTATAGCAAATTTACATCCTAAGCTGGTTATTAGTTACACCCCACCTGCATCAGCCTATAACAATGGTTGTGCTACACCTGACCCTACCGAAGAAGACTATATGAATATTCCCTGGTACGGAGATGAAAGTTATTTAAGTAGTTTTTACGACAGCCTGGAGCAAGCCCAAAGCACTCCACTACCAACAAGCTCCCGATTACTTGCAAACGATATTGAAAGTCCTTGGCTGCTTTATTCCCTAATGAACGAAGAATACAGCTCATAATGGATAATCTTAACAATGGTTTCCGGACGAACGGCATTAAATTTCGTTTTTACTTGGAAGATATAGGCTATGTTAATGATTCAGATGCCATTGAAGTAGGTGGCTTTCTTGAGCAGTATTCTTTGGCGTATCAACATCGAGATTTAGATGCTATCAACATTCATGTAATTGATGAAGGTAGTAACGTCTACAATCCCCTCTACAATGCCATTTTTATTGATAGACAAACGGCACTAAATGCAACGGAGGCCACTTCCTTTACGCATGAAGCAGGTCATTATTTTGGCCTTTTTCACACTCACATGTTTAAAGGTATTCCTTGTCTGAGAGAACCAGTTACCCGAGGAAACAAATTTACCTTTTGCCCTGGAGGGGTGGTATACCCTCGATGTACAGTTACAGGAGATTTGCTTTGCGATACAGATGCTGACCCGGATATGAGTGATTATGGGCAGTATAATGCAAATACCTGTACGTGGGACCCTCAGGGTACAGATGACTTCTATGACAAAGTTTATCATCCGGACGAGGTGAATTTCATGGCTTATGGGAACCGTCCATGCCGTAGCAACTTTACTACTGGTCAGCGGAATGTTATTTATTTCTATGCTTTTATGAAGCAATTTAAACCTACCTGGATTCCTACAGCAGATAACAGGTTTGACAGGTTTGAGCCAGATGACTCTCCTATTGCCGCACGTACTATTGAGCTTGGTGTATCCCAGGCACATTCGTTTCACGTACAGGGTCGACGGGATGAAGTAGACTAGCTTTCCTTTACCCACTCTGGGTCAGTTGGGAACTACATTTTAGAAATTAATGCTCCTGCGGTGGGCGATGTGGAAGTTTATCTTGATAATAATACAGCTACTCCAACTACTCGTGTTTCAGGAATTACCTCCATAGTTAGCGGCAACACAACTACCTATACTATCCCTTGTCAGTCGCTTACTATTGGAAATACATATGTGATTGAAATTCCTAGGGGAAGTGCTGGAACAGATGAATATACTGTTGAACTAAGGCAAGAGTCCTCAGTTGGCACTCCTATCCTCTCCGGGCCTTCTGCGGTATGTACCTCCAATACTACTTTTGCTCTTTCTAACGTACCTGCAAATACATCTATATCCTGGGCCAGAAGTAGCAACCTTATCTATGTTTCCGGACAGGGAGCCATTAATTATGTAGTAAAACCAGCTTTAGGTGCAAGTGGGGCAGGTTGGGTTAGGGTCAGGTATAATACTCCTTGTGGTGAATCAAAGACTTTTACCAAAAATATACTGATTGGTAAGCCAAACTTTACTCTTAATTACCAGCCTTACAATAATTACGTTAACATGTCCATCGTAGGAATAGGGAGTAGCCTGGATAATCAGGGTATAACAGGTATACAATGGACGAAATTAGGAGGTACCGGATATCTTTCTGCCAGTAATGGTACAACGGGCGTAGCGCATGGTGATGGGTATAATTGGTATATTAATGTCAGGGTCACCCTAAGAAATGCGTGTGGTACAACTGTTAAAGATTTCACAATAAACCCACCTGCGCCTGAGCCTTGCCCTGAACCATATACAGTTTACGGAAGTAATGATACAGGCGAGTATGGTATTCAAAAAGTGGCTCCTGAGCCTCCCTGTCTCCAATACACATCCACTCAAAGTAAGGAGAAGGAAGCCTCAACTATTGAGATGAAAGTAGAGGGAGTGGAATTATTTACTTACTATGGAAGACCAGTATTGAAATGGGCTACAACAGAGACAGCCTGGCGGTTTAAAGGAGTAGCACCTGGGGTATATGTTTTAAAAGTAAAGGTGGATAATAAAATGGTTATTTCGCGAATAACATTATAAAATAATAGTAAAGCAAAAGAGGCTGCTTCAAAAGAGATTTCGGGCCTCTTTTGCTTTATTTAATCAGCTTGAAATTCCTAATCCGGGTAAAGGAAAAGATTGGTTGCTGATTTTATCTTCATCCGTCAATCCAGACAGCTTACCTCTCTGCCCATCCGGCTGCTACACCTTCAAAGGTAAAATTGTATTTAAAGGGCTCTCAATTTTTTGCCTGCTCTACTGGTAAATGCCTTTAGGTCGTCTGTCTGAGAACGCTGATTTTACTTTAGGCTTCCCTGGCGGATAGTTACAGCAGGGCAATATCACAGTAACGGCTGTGTGATTGATGCTTCTTGTTCTTTCCTTATTTTCTTTAGAGAGATTAAATTTTTTTAGCAGCTGAACGTTAGCAATTACTGCTTTAAAAAAATAAGTTCTGTAAAGTACGGCAAACAGGAGCTGGTGCCCTATGCCCAGGAGCCTGCCTGGGAATTTGTAAACATCAATTAGTGAGAGGATTGATCTGGCTTTTCATCACCCAACAAGCAGGTTTGCCATATTAACTTGTGGTGTTTATTTTAATGAAAAATTTAGTTTAGCACATTTGTACTAATTTAAATTTTTGATATTTTCACCTTGCATAATTTTTTATATTACGGCAATGAAGACGAAAGAAAGGATACTGGAAGCAGCGCTCCTCTTGTTCAACCAGGAAGGGGTGGGCAATGTTAGCATGCGGAGAATTGCCGAGGAGGCGGGTATTCAAATCGGGAACCTCACGTACCACTATCGAAACCGCGACACCCTCATCGAAGCCCTCCTTAACCAGCTGATTGAAGAGCTGGAAGGGGAGATAGCGCGAACACAGGGACAGGATTTGAACCTGTATATGCTCTGGAACAGCCTCTATGCTGCTTACCAGATACAAAATCGCTACCGTTTTATTATGCTGGATTTGCTTCATATGTTCAGGCAGTATCCGCAGCTGCTCCAGCAGTTTCGCGAAAATTATGAACGGCGCAGAGAAGAGGTGGCTTTGGCATTATTCTTTTTGGCTGCCAGCGAGGAGCTGAAGCCGGAACCGGAAGAAGGCTACTACCAAAAATATCTCCTGCCGCAGATTTATTGCCTGAGCGATTTCTGGCTTTCCGAAGCCGAATTATTGTACAGCGGAAAGGCAGAAGATAAGCCCTTGTACTATGCGAAGGTGACTTTCTCGCTCCTGCGGGGACACCTGAGCGAAAAGGGAATTGCTACTTATCGCAAAATAATGGAGGAAAAGGCTTCCTGAGGAGACGGGAAGGTGGAAAGTGCCAGCCTCCAACCACCAATCTCTAACTTCTAATTTCCAGCCTTCAATAACATTCAGCCACGCAAACCGATTAGTATAAAAGGTTTATCGCGTAAAAATTCTTAATATTGCCCACTAAAGGCAAAGCCGATTTTTTCGAATCTTAAAAAAATATCTTGAACCAATGGGAAAAGTTTTAATTATTGGGGCCGGTGGTGTAGGCAATGTTGTTGTTAAAAAATGCGCTGCATTACCCGAAGTATTTACCGACATTATGCTTGCCAGCCGTACGCTGTCGAAAGTAGAAAAGATTGCCAAAGAAATAGGCGGCAATCGTATTAAAACCGCAAAGGTGGATGCCGACAATGTGGCCGAACTTGTACAGCTTATCAAAAGCTTTAATCCAACGCTGGTAATTAACGTAGCCCTCCCTTACCAGGACCTTCCAATTATGGATGCCTGCCTCGAAACTGGCGTGCACTACCTCGATACCGCCAACTACGAACCAAAAGAAGAAGCCAAGTTCGAATATAAGTGGCAGTGGGCTTACCAGGACCGCTTCCGCCAGAAAGGCCTTATGGCGCTGCTCGGTTGTGGTTTCGATCCGGGGGCCACGCAGGCATTTACCGCGCATGCCGCCAAGCATCATTTCGACGAAATTCACTACCTCGATATCATCGACTGTAATGCCGGTAGCCATGGCAAAGCCTTTGCCACCAACTTTAACCCGGAAATTAACATCCGCGAAATTACCCAAAACGGAAAGTATTGGGAAAACGGCAAATGGATAGAAATTGAACCAATGTCTGTTCACAAGGCCATCGATTACCCGAACATCGGGCCAAAAGAAAGCTACCTGTTGTTCCACGAAGAGCTGGAGTCACTGGTGAAAAATTTCCCTACCATTAAGCGTGCCCGCTTCTGGATGACCTTCGGCCAGGAGTACATCACGCACCTGCAGGTGCTCCAAAATGTAGGCATGACCAGCATTGAGCCAATCAAATTCCAGGGCATGGACATTGTGCCGCTGGAATTTCTGAAGGCGGTATTGCCGGAACCAGGCGAGCTGGGCGAAAATTACACCGGCCAAACCTCTATCGGTTGCCAGATTAAGGGGATTAAGGATGGAAAAGAAAAGACGTACTACATCTGGAACAACTGCAGGCACGAAGATGCCTACAAAGAAGTAGGTGCCCAGGGTGTAAGCTACACCACCGGCGTTCCGGCCATGATTGGCGCCATGCTCATGCTCCGTGGCGACTGGATGAAGCCAGGGGTGTACAATGTAGAAGAAATGAACCCCGATCCTTTCATGGAAGCCATGAACAAGTACGGCCTGCCATGGCACGAGCAGGAAGGTCTGGAGCTGCCGCATGAGTATCCTGCTTCGTAGAAGCAGGAGATAGAACCAGGAGCCAGGAGTCAGGAATCAGGACGTGCCCATGCATAATTTTAAGAATCTAAAGGTTTGGCAGGTTGCAATGGAATTAGCAGAAGAGCTTTATAGAATTTCTGCTGAGTTACCATCTGATGAAAGATTTGGTTTAGTTTCTCAAATGAGAAGATCCGTAGTTTCTATTGCGAGTAACATCGCAGAAGGAACAGGAAGGAATACAGATAGAGACTTTTCCAGGTTTTTAAATTTAGCACTTGGCTCAGCCTTTGAGCTTGAAACTCAGTTGTTGCTTTCTGTTCGCTTAGGCTACCTAAGCCAATCTGCGCCAGAGGTTCTTAAAAAAGTAAACCAGGTTCAAAAAATGCTTCACAGCTTAATTGCAAAATTTCAGATTCAAGAGTCGGCGAAATCTAGTCCTGACTCTTGATTCCTGATTCTTGATTCTATCAATATGACTACAGAAGAAAAATTTCCCATAGATAAAACACCCCAAACTGATTTCTCTCAGGTTCCTTCGCCCTGCTTTGTGCTGGAAGAGCGGTTGTTGCGCTACAATTTAGAGGTGCTGCGGCATGTAATGGACGAAGCGGACTGCGAAATTATTTGTGCCCTCAAGGGCTTTGCCATGCACAGTACTTTTCCATTGGTGCGGCAGTACCTTTCGGGCGCTACGGCTTCGTCTTTACACGAAGCCATGCTTATTTGGGAGAAGATGGAAGTAAAAGCACATCTTACAGCGCCTGCTTACCGGGAAGAAGACTGGCCGGAGCTGGAGAAGATTTGCAGCCATATTACCTTTAACAGCCTCAACCAGTGGAACCAGTATAAGGAGCGGGCGCTGGCGGCGGGCATCAGCTGCGGCATACGGGTAAATCCGCAGTACTCCGAGGTAGAGGTCGATTTGTATAACCCCTGCATTCCGGGCTCCAGGCTCGGCACCACCGCCAACCATATAGGCGATAAACTGCCCGAAGGCATGGAGGGCGTGCATTTCCATACCCTCTGCGAGAACAATGCCGATGCCCTTGGGCGCACTTTTAAAGCTGTGGAAGAGCGTTTTGCTCCCCTTTTACACCAGGCAAAATGGCTGAACATGGGGGGAGGACACCATATTACCCGGGCTGATTACGATATTGACCAGCTGATAGAGCTGATTCGGTACATTAAAGATAAATACGATGTGCATGTAATCCTGGAGCCGGGCGAAGCAGTTGGCTGGCAAACCGGTTACCTGCGGGCAAAGGTGCTGGATATAATGGATTCGCAGGGCATTAATGTAATTGTTATGGATGCCTCGGTAAGCGCGCATATGCCCGACTGTATTGAAATGCCCTATAAGCCCAAAGTTTTAGGCGCTACCGATGCAAAACAGTTCGGTCGCAGCCATGCGGAGGAATCGCCCTGGCGCATTGGCGGAGGAACCTGCCTGGCCGGCGATTTTGTCGGTGACTACCAGTTCGAAAAGCAGCCTCAGATTGGCGATGCCCTTATTTTTAATGATATGATTCATTACACCATGGTAAAGACGACCAACTTTAATGGGGTGCAGCTCCCCGGCATTGGTATCTGGAAGGAAAATGATCGCTTCGAACTGGTTCGGTCGTTTGGCTATGAAAGCTACCGGAACCGGTTAAGCTAATTTTTGAATTGAGACAAGAGACTTGAGATATTGGACAGAAATAAAAACGATTCCCTGTCTGTTAACTTTTTTCCTGACTCCAGACTCCTGTTATTAAACGAGTTTCTTGTCTCAGGTCTCAAGTCTCAGGTCTCTCATCTAATGTCTAAAGTATGTTTTCAAAAGCGGAAGCGAGTGCCTTAAATGAGCGGTTTTATACCGCTTTTGGCGTATTTATGCGCAAACACGAACCCCAGGCCGACTGGGGCCTGAAGTGGCTCAACTACAATACCGGGGTCAAGGATATTTATTTTCGTGTGGAGGCCGATAAAAGATCCGGACGCGTCAGCATTGACCTGCAGCAGCCAGACCCGGGAATACGGGAGCTGTTTTTTGAGCAGTTTCAGGAGTTCAGAAAAATTCTCACGAGTTACCTGGAGGTGGAACCGATCTGGGAGGAGGCCTATGAGCTGTCAGGCGGCCGGGTAATAGGCCGTATTTATATAGAAAAAGAAGGGCTTAACCTTTACAGGGAAGACGATTGGCGGGATTTTTTTGAGTTTTTTGAAACGTACCTGCTTCGCCTCGACTCCTTTTGGGCCGATTTTAAGCCAGCCTTTGAGTCCTTAGCTTCCTGAGTAAAAGGGTATAGCCGTCCCGTGGCCATATAGGAACTTAAGCTAAGCTTTCACTAGATCCGTGGTATTTAGTAATGCCTGTAAAATGCAATTCTCATTTTCTCTTCCTGTGCCATATCTTTATGCTCTTACTTAATCATTGTTTTTTCCTGTCGCTGGTAGTAGATTCTACGCTGGTTTAAAAAAAACACCAACACAATTTTTTAATTACCTGGTATACAATCGGTAACCAACTTGCCGTGTAAATCTGGGTTCAAACGATGAATTTCGCTTTTCCCTCTCCTTTTTATTTCCCTCCCCATTTATCACTGGCCAATAGAAGCCAAATAAAATAATACACTATAAATTATTTTTTTATAAAAGTTTTGTATATTAATCACCATATAGAGTAATAAGCAGTCATTTTTATAAAATTCAATATATTATTTTCCTGCATATTAAAGGTGCAGGAGGTGCTTTTAACTGCGCAGAATGAAAGAGTTTTAGTGCGATTATCCAATCTACTTATAACCAAAGCTGTATCTTCTGTGCCTATTTTTATTTTAGGCAACTCTCTGTTTTAATGGCCCGGCCATGAAAGTTACATTTTAGTATTTAAAGGATCTCGATATAAGGTGTTCCATGTCTAACCTAATTTTTCAAAGTTATGAGAAGAACTCTACCACCAATTTTTTTACGCCAAAGTATAAAAATTCTGCTTTCACTCCTCTTTATCTTTACCGCCCTTACTGTAAAGGGGCAGGACCGGACTGTTTCAGGCAAGGTCACTTCTTCGGAAAATGGAGAGGGATTACCAGGTGTAAACGTACTGCTTAAAGGTACTACTAGAGGCGCCGTTACCAATTTAGAGGGAGTGTATCAGCTGGGCGTTCCTGATGAGGGAGGAACCCTTGTCTTTACTTTTATTGGGTTTACCACAAAAGAAGTTCCGGTTGGAGATCAGTCTACCATTAACGTAGAACTGGTGTCGGATGCCAAACAATTATCGGAAGTGGTTGTAACCGGCTATGGCGAGCAGGACCGCAAAACCCTCACAAGCGCTATCTCTTCTGTAGGGGCAGAGGAAATTGAAAATATACCAGTAGCCAGCAGCGATCAGCTTCTGCAGGGAAGAGCCGCAGGGGTGCAGGTTTCTACCAACTCAGGCTCGCCTGGAGGAGGTGTATTTGTTCGTATCCGGGGTACCTCCTCTATTAATGGTTCCAGCGAACCCCTTTATGTAGTAGATGGTATTCCTATCCAGTCCAGTAACTTGTCTGCTTTTGATATTGGCGGGGGTACAACAAGTCCAATTGCCGACATTAACCCTGCCGACATAGAATCGATGGAGATTTTGAAAGATGCTTCAGCCACTGCAATATACGGTGCCAGGGCTGCTAATGGCGTGGTACTCATTACTACCAAAAGAGGAGGAGCCAGGAAAGCCAAAATCAGTTTGGGTGCTTATTACGGTGGCCAGACCGCCTCAAAATTACCACAGGTTGTAGATGGCCCTACCTTTGAAAGGCTCAGGAACGAAGCAGCTGTAAACAATGGACAGGAGCCTATCTACGCAAATCCCGAAAATGCGATTAATACAGACTGGGCCGATCCTGTTTTCAGAACCGGGCAGCTGCGGAATGTTGACTTATCCGTAAGTGGCGGAAATGAAAATGTTCAGTACCTGGTTTCTGTCAATGACTTTTACCAGGAAGGGGTAGTTAAGAGCTCCGACTTTTCCAGAAATAGCGCAAGAGTGAACCTGGACTTCTACCCTACCGACAAATTTAAAATTGGTACCAGTACCTTGTTTTCGCGAACCGATCGTACCCGGGTACGGAACGACGATAATATTAGTGGTGTATTGGGCGGCGTTTATTTCTTTCAACCCAATTTACCCTACTACCAGCCCGACGGCTCTTATACCAAATTCAGTATATTCGAAAATTCTATTGCAGCGGTTGAAGAAAGCAATATAAAAATGCTCACCAACCGTTTCTTAGGAAGCTTGTATGGCGAATATGCATTTTTCCCCGGCCTGAGATTACGATCCAGCTTTAGCCTGGATTACAGCAATGTGGAGGAAAATATATATGACAATACTTTTTTAAATGCAGGGGCCGGCACCAATGGCAGTGCGCAAGCTTATGTAACGAATGATTATACCTGGATTCAGGAAAATGTATTGAGTTATCAGTACGGAACAGGTGCTCATTCATTTAATGCCCTTTTAGGAACCACCTTGCAGGAATCTGTCTTTTCATTGACATCTGCTTTTGGAGAGCAGTTTCCCAGTAATGAATTTCAAAAAATAACCTCAGCTGCCGTTCAGCGGGCAAGTTCAGAAGGTAGCAGTTGGGGCATTGCTTCTTTATTTGGTCGTATTGGTTACGATTATAAAAACAAGTATTTGGCAACCGTAAATGTACGCCAGGATGCTTCTTCCCGGTTTGGAGAGGTAAACCAGTGGGGTACATTCCCTTCGCTAGCATTAGGTTGGGTGGTATCAGAAGAATCTTTCTACAATGCCTCTTTTATGAATACCCTCAAGCTTAGAGTAAGCTATGGCGTTACCGGTAACCAGGCGGGTATAGATGATTTCCAGTCGTTAGGGTTATGGGAGGGAGGTCCTTATGCGAACATTCCTGGTATAATCCCTATCCAGTTAGCCAACCCGGATCTAAAGTGGGAAACCACCACACAAACAGATATTGGGGTAGACTTTGAATTTTTTGAAAGTGCGCTCGGCATTACCGCAGATTATTATTACAAGAGAACAGAAGATTTGCTGCTGGCGGTGCCGGTGCCCCGGACTTCAGGTTTTAACAGCCTGGTTCAAAATTTTGGAGAGCTGGAAAACGAAGGGGTTGAGTTAGGTATAAACGCCGATATTATACAGCGCGATAAATTACAGTGGAATGCCAATTTTAATATTGCTACCAATAGAAACAAGATTCTTAAACTGGCAGCGCCTTTTAATGTATATAACCGGGATATATTTAGGTATGAAGAAGGAGGCGAGCTTTTCTCCTTTTATTTTCATGAGCAAACCGGGGTAGATCCCGAAACAGGCGCACCTATTTTTACCGACGTGAATGGCGATGGAGAATTTGATCCGAACGTGGACCGTAAAATTGTAGGGAGTGCCAACCCGGATTTCTTCGGTGGTTTTACCAATACCCTGAATTATGGTGGGTTTGATCTGATGGTCTTCTTTCAGTACTCCTACGGCAACGAGCAGTTAAACTGGAACCGTTTCTTTCTGGAACATGGTGGAACCCGTAACTCGCAATTTTCTTCCAGCCAGCTCGACAGATGGCAGCAACCTGGCGACGACACCATGGTGCCAAAAATGACGGCTGCAAATTATGCCGGTAACCTCAGGCCCTCCAGGTTTGTAGAAGACGGTTCCTATCTCCGCTTAAAGAATATTTCGCTGGGCTATGCCCTTCCTACTTCTTTAATTAGCAAAATAGGAATGTCTTCTGCCAGAGTGTATGTGTCGGGGCAAAACCTGCTTACTTTCACCAATTACACTGGCCTGGACCCGGAGGTTACAGCCACAGCAGCTAACAACCTCACACGCGGAATAGAATTTTTTACGATGCCACAGCCCCGGGTTGTAATGGCTGGTTTTAATGTATCTTTCTAAAAGTCAAAAAGATAATCCCGGCTTTTCTCCGGATAATTCCTGAAAGAAGCTGGGAAATATCAAAGAACATTTAAAGTAAAAACTCAACATAGATACAATGAAAAATATAAAATATATATCCATGGCATGCCTGCTGGCGCTCTTTAGTGCCTGTAACGTGCTTGACCAGGACCCATTGAATGAAATATCTGAAGAAATAGCAATTACCAACCAGAAAGGGGTGGAGGCCGCCGTTGCAGGAATGTATAACGAGCTTCAGAATGAAAACTATTACGGAAGGAATTTCCTGATCATGAGCGACGTGAAAGCCGATATCTCTCAGAGCGTTGGCACCTGGGACTTCTATCGCGAAATGGATACTTACCAGACCGCAGCAGAAAACCTGGAAAACGGAAACTTCTGGACCAGGGCTTACCGGGCGGTGAATGTCGCTAACAATATAATTGCCGGTGTTCCGGACCTGACTGAAATTCCTGAAGAAGCAAAAAATAATTCGCTGGGGCAGGCTTACTTTGTGAGGGGCCTGGCTTATTTTGACCTGACAAGAACCTATGGCGGCGTACCCGGGGTATATGGCGAATTGGGTGTGCCAATTGTCACCACGCCTTCCCGAAAAGTGGATGACTCCTTATTCCCTTCCAGGGCAAGCCTGGGGGAGTCTTACCAGCAGGTGGAAGATGACCTTTTAATGGCCCTGGAGCTACTTCCGGAGGCGCAAGGGTCAGATGCAGCTACCCGCTCCCAGGCAGTAAAAGGAACCGCAAGAGCCCTGCTCTCGAGACTATATTTGTACTTAGACCAGCCAGAGCAGGTTATTACCTATGCTAATCAGGTAATTGCCGACCCTACCTACCAACTGGAACCTGACTATCTGAACATCTTTGCAGGAACCTTCACCTCAGAATCTATTTTCGAGCTGGCTTTTAATAATACCGACCCAAGCAACATCAGAAACTGGTATTTACCCTCCACTGTTGGTGGCAGGGGTGATATAATGGCCCATACCGAATTTTACGAGGAGATAAGTTCAAATCCAAACGATGTTAGGGCGCTGTTATTTGGTTTTGATGAGGGCCTGGGCCTTTATTATCCACTCAAGTATCAGAAAGCAGGTAATATTGACAACATCCACATCCTCAGAATAGCGGAAGTTTACCTGAACCGGGCAGAGGCCAGAGCAAAAACAGGCGACATTGAAGGTGCGCTGGAAGACCTGAACCTCATAAGAAACCGGGCCGGAATAGAAGACGTGGAAACAAGCGGAGAAGAAGCCACCCTGGAAGCTATCTGGGAAGAAAGAAAAAGAGAATTTGCTTTTGAAGGACACCGCTTTTTTGATTTGGTACGCACCGGCCAGGCCCTGAGCGAATTAACAAATGTAGAACGCGCCAACGGACCTCCGGTATCTTTGACGGAACCTGGACGGCGGGTATTCCCTATTCCAAGTTATGATGTTGCGGCCAATCCAAACCTGGAACAAAACGAGGCATACAACTAATATTCGTCCAATTTAATTTTTATGAATAATTAGCTGAGCAGAGATGGATTTCAATGCTCATTCGAATCATTTATCATTTTTACTTTCTAACTTTTATTTAGCAAAGCACTAGCTTTTAAAGCATTAGGGGGCTTTTAAATAGCAAATACCCTGTTAATAATTTTACTCAATCATTCTGTCATTGCATAACCAATTTTTATGATACGACAAAACTTTAATACTTCGATAGGCTGGATGGTACGTTTTACAACAAAGCGACCACACCTGCTACCTTTGATAGTGGCTCTGCTGTTGGCAATACAGCCCGCCGAGGCACAGCGGAAAAAATCAAGGAACCAGGAACCCTGTGCCGTTTTCGATTCCACCTTGTACAATGGTCTTAGCTGGCGCTCTATTGGTCCTTACCGGGGTGGGCGTGCCGGTACCGTAACGGGGGTGCCCGGCAAGCCTGATCTTTATTATATGGGAGCCGCCGGTGGTGGCGTGTGGCGCACGACCGATGGCGGCGCAACCTGGGAAAATATCTCTGATGGCTTCTTTGGCGGATCTATTGGCGCCATTGCCGTAAGCGAATCAGACCCGAATGTTATTTATGTTGGTGAAGGCGAGCAAACCGTACGCGGAAATGTTTCCTCCGGCTTCGGTGTCTGGAAGTCAGTAGATGCAGGTAAAACATGGAAGCATGTCGGGCTGCGAGACTCTAAGCATATTGGCCGCATCCGCATCCATCCGGATAATCCTGATATTGTTTACGTAGCGGCCATGGGCGATTTATATAAATCAAGCGAAGAGCGTGGGGTTTTTAAGAGTACCAATGGTGGTAAAAGCTGGGATCGTGTACTTTTCGCCAATGCCGATGCCGGTGCTGTAGACCTTGCGCTGGACCCTTCAAATCCGCGCATTATGTATGCCAGCACCTGGAATATTCGCCGTACGCCTTACAGTCTTTCTTCCGGTGGGCCTGGGTCTGCGTTGTGGAAAAGTACAGACGAGGGCGAAACCTGGCAGGAAATTTCTAACAATGAAGGAATGCCGGAAGGAACCCTGGGCATCATCGGAGTTGCGGTTTCGCCTGCTAATCCGGACCGGGTATATGCCATGATTGAAGCAGAAGAGGGAGGCCTCTTTCGCTCTGATGATGCAGGAAAGAACTGGACCCGAGTAAACGATGACCGTAACCTGCGCCAGCGTGCCTGGTACTATACCCGCGTATATGCCGACCCTAAAGATGCAGATGGCGTTTATGTGATGAATGTAAGTTACCACCATAGCAAAGATGGGGGTAAAACTTTTGAAAGTGCAAATGCTCCGCATGGCGACCACCACGACCTCTGGATTGCCCCTGAAAATCCTTCGCGCATGGTGATAGGCGATGATGGGGGTGCACAGGTAACTACCGATGGTGGAATGAACTGGACTACCTATCATAACCAGCCTACTGCCCAGTTTTACCGGGTGGTTACAGACAATCACTTCCCTTACCGGATTTACGGTGCACAGCAGGATAACTCCACCGTGCGCATTGCCCACCGCTCTTCGGGCTACAGCATTACAGAAGATGACTGGGAAGAAACCGCAGGTGCGGAAAGTGCCCATTTAGCGCCGGACCCTAAAAATCCTGAGATCGTGTATGGCGGCAACTATGGCGGATTCTTATCGCGTGTAAACCATGAAAACGAGCAGGAGCGTGTAATTAACGTATGGCCCGACAACCCCATGGGGCATGGTGCAGAAAGCATGAAGTACCGGTTCCAGTGGAACTTCCCTATCATGTTTTCGCCCAACGATCCGAACAAATTGTATACTACTTCTAACCACGTGCACTATACCACCAACGAGGGGCAATCCTGGGAAACCATCAGCCCCGATCTTACCCGCAACGATTCCAGCAAGCTGGGCTCCTCCGGCGGACCCATTACGCAGGACAATACCAGTGTAGAGTATTATGGAACCATATTCGCCTTTAACGAATCTTCCATTGAGCCGGGCGTACTTTGGGCCGGCTCCGATGATGGATTAATTCATGTATCGCGCGATAATGGCAAAAACTGGACCAACGTAACGCCTAAAAATATGCCGGAGTGGATGATGATAAACAGCATTGATCCGCATCCAACGCAAAAAGGAGGTGCTTATGTGGCGGGCACTATGTACAAGTCAGGCGATTTTAAGCCCTATCTGTATAAAACGACTGACTACGGCAAGAGCTGGACTAAAATTACCGATGGCATTCCGGAAACGCACTTTACAAGGGTAGTGCGGGCCGACCCCAAGCGCGAAGGTTTGTTATATGCAGGAACAGAATATGGCATGTACATCTCGTTTAACGATGGCCAATGCTGGCAGCCTTTCCAGCTTAACCTGCCGATAGTGCCCATTACCGACCTTGCAATTAAGAACGATAACCTGATTGCCGCCACACAAGGTCGTAGCTTTTGGCTAATAGATGATCTTACGCCTTTACATCAGCTAAACCAGAATGTTGCAGCAAGCCAGGCTCACCTGTACAAGCCGATGGATAGCTATAAAATGAAGGGGGGAAACACTTACCGGGGAGAAGAAATAGTTTCTAAAACTGCCGGTACGAACCATCCTGGCGGCGTAATGCTGCATTATTACCTGAAGGAGAAGCCCGATACCACCAACCCGGTAAAGCTGGAAATTCTGGACCAGCAGGGTAAGCTTATTCGTAGCTTTGCCACAGATGCGGAAGAAAAGAAGGATAAACTGGAGGTAGAGAAGGGGCTAAACCGCTTTGTATGGAACATGCGCTACCCCGAGGCAAGTGAGTTCGATGGTATGATTTTATGGGGTGGTGGCACGCAAGGCCCAACGGCAGTGCCAGGTGCTTATAAAGCCCGCTTAACGATGAATGGCGAAAGCCAGGAGACAGATTTTGCCATTCTCCAAGACCCGCGTAGCAAAACCTCGCAGGAGGAATTGCAGGCCCAGTTCGACTTCCTGATGAGTATACGGGAAAAACTAACAGAAACCCACGATGCCATAAATGATATTCGTACCATGCGTGCGCAAATGAATACCCTTACAAATAACTTAAAGGGACAGGAAAATACGCAGGAGGTAATTGATGCAGCAAAAAGCATCGATGAAAAAATAACGAAGATCGAAGAAACCCTGTACCAGACCAAGAACCGTAGCAGACAGGATCCGCTGAACTTCCCTATCAGGCTAAACAATAAGCTGGCAAACCTGGCGTCGCAGGCAAGTGAGGGCGATTTTGTGCCGACCGACCAGGCCTATGAATTCAAAGAGGAGGTAACAAGCCAAATCAATGAGCAACTGGAGCTTCTTCAGCAGGTAAAACAGCAGGATGTTCCTGCCCTGAATAAGCTGGTAAAGGAAAAGGACATCGACCTGATTTCTGTAAGAGAGAAAGAAAAGGCAGATGCAACTAACTAAAAAGAAATAAAGAAGGGCCGGATGATAAGTATTTTAACTTTCGTCCGGCCCTTTTTTCTATACTATTCTATAATAATACTATTCTAAAATAAAAGTATTGATTGAACAGGCTTTTATTCCTGGCACGAAGAGATCCTACTGCATAGAAACTGCAGCACCCTGTTAGCAAATGGGGGTCGCCAAACAAAATTTTTATACTTAGCCTATTTACCATGAAAGGGAACACTACCGCCATATGCTTAATAATGCTGGCCTTGCTGCTGTTCTGGCAGCCGGAAAGCATGTATGCTCAAAAAAGAAAAAATAAAAAAGACGATAAACAAAGTACTCAGCTGTCGGACTCTGCAAAGTTCCACGGGCTGCAATTACGTAACATTGGCCCCTTTCGGGGTGGGCGTTCGGTGGCCGTAAGCGGGGTGATGCAAAACCCCCAGGTATATTATATGGGAAGCACCGGTGGGGGCATCTGGAAAACAGAAGATGCCGGGCTCAGCTGGAAGAATGTTTCCGATGGTCAAACGAAAACAGGTTCTGTAGGGGCAATCGCGGTTCCTGAGTCAGATCCTAACATTGTGTATGTGGGTATGGGCGAGCATGCTGTTCGGGGAGTAATGACCAGCCACGGCGATGGCGTGTACAAATCGACCGATGCCGGGAAAACCTGGGAGCACCAGGGACTGGATAAAACCAGGCACATTTCCGATGTACTGGTTCATCCGCAAAATCCAGACATTGTATATGTAGCCGCCCAGGGCGCTGCGCATGGCCCAGGCGAGGAAAGAGGAATATATAAGTCGGAAGATGGAGGGAAAAGCTGGAGGAAAGTGCTTTATGTGGATGAAAACACGGGGGCTTCGAGCCTTAGCATGGACATGACTAACCCCCGCATTTTGTATGCAGGCATGTGGGACCACCGCCGTTATCCATGGAAGGTGCAGTCGGGAGGACCGGGTTCTGCTATTTACAAATCGACCGATGCCGGGGAAAGCTGGAAAAAGCTTACCGAGGGGCTTCCTGAGAAGATGGGCAAGATAGGCGTTTCTGTTTCTCGGGCCATGCCGGAACGTGTTTGGGCGAATATAGAAGCAGAAAAAGGAGGCGTGTACCGCTCCGATGATGGAGGCAAAAAGTGGACGCTTGTTTCTAAAGACCGGGCGACGCGGGCACGGGCCTGGTATTATACAGAAGTATTTGCCGATCCACAAAATGAGGAGATAGTGTATGTGCTCAATGCGCCCATGCTAAAGTCTGTAGATGGAGGAAAAACCTTTAACCCGCTTCCAACGCCGCATGGCGATAACCACGATTTGTGGATAAACCCCAGGAATAACCAGCTCATGATTAATGCCAATGATGGAGGCGCCAACATTTCTTTTAACGGAGGGAAAAGCTGGTCTACGCAGGAAAACCAGCCTACCGTGCAGTTCTACCGCGTAATTACCGATAACCGCTTTCCTTACTATGTTTATGGCGGGCAGCAGGATAATTCTACCGTAGCTATTGCCAGCCGTACTACCGATGCGGGCATTGGCTGGAAAGACTGGTACGAAGTTGCAGGTGGAGAAAGTGCCTTTCTGGCATTCAATGAGGAGGATCCGCGGCTGGTGTACGGGGGCAGCTACCAGGGGAACATCTCCGTATATGACCACGCCACAAACATGACCAAAGATATTATGTCTTATCCTGTAATTGGCTTAGGCTCTACGCCAAAAGACATGAAATATCGCTTCAACTGGAACGCGCCTATACTTGTTTCCAAACACGATAAGCAAACCATTTACCACGGGGCTAATCTTGTACTGAAGAGTTTGGATGGCGGCTACAACTGGGCTGAAATCAGCCCGGACCTTACCCGCGATGATACTACGAAGCAAGGCGCCGGTGGCGGGCCCTTTACCAACGAAGCGGCCGGTGGCGAAAATTATAATACCCTCGCTTACCTGGCCGAATCGCCCCATACAGCAGGCGTACTTTGGGCGGGCAGCGACGACGGACTTATACACTTAACTACTGATGAGGGGAAAAGCTGGAAAAATGTTACGCCAGCCAAAGCAGAAGAAGGAATTATCAATTCCATAGAAGTGTCTCCGCACGATCCGGCAACGGCCTATGCAACGCTTATGCGCTACAAATTCAACGATTTTAAGCCCTATGTGTATAAAACAACCAATATGGGGGAAAGCTGGACCAGCATCAGTGAAGGTTTTGGAGCAGAAGATTTTGTACGTGTAGTGCGGGAAGATCCTATAAGGAAAGATCTCCTCTATGCCGGTACCGAAGGGGGCATGTATATTTCTTACAATGGCGGCAAACAGTGGAAAAAATTTCCGTTAAACCTGCCCGTTACTCCTATAAACGACATTACCTTCCGGCAAAACGATATGGTGGTGGCAACCTCCGGGCGTGGTTTCTGGATTTTGGATGACCTGAGTGCGCTCCAGCAGTGGAACGAAGGACTGGCAGAGGCAGAGATGAAACTCTTTCAGCCTAAGCCTACCTACCGATTAGATGCACCACAACCCGACGAGCCAATACCAGGTAAAGGACAGAACCCGCTTAATGGCGTTATTGTAGATTACTTCCTGAAAGAAAAGCTGCCGGACAGCGTGCAGATGATGACAATGGAAATTCTTAATGCTGAAGGGGAAGTTATTCGGGAGTACAGCAATAAGAAAGATGAAGAATTTAAAAAATACCCAGGCGGCCCTTCTCCGGAGCCTGTACTGCCTGCTAAAGCAGGGATAAACCGTTTTGCCTGGGACTTTAGAACAGCATCTGTTCCTAATGTGCCAAAGGTATTTGTTGCCGGAGACTACTCTGGCCATGTGGTAGCACCCGGTAAATACAAGATACGGCTAAACCTTGGCGAAAAAACGGAAATGGTTGAGGCAACCATTTTGCCCGATCCGCGCCTCCAAGCCACTGAAGCCGAATATGCGATGCAGCAAAACATGCTGAAAACCATAGAACAAAATGTGCGGGAAATGCATCAGTCGGTAAATGCCATGCGGCAGGCGAAAGAACAGGTCGAAAACCTCAATAAGTTGCTTCAGGATATGAAAGGAAAAGAAGCACTGCTGGATACCGGCAAAGCCCTCATTACTAAAATTGAAAACTGGGAGCAAAACCTTATTCAGCCTAAGCAGGAAACTTTTCAGGATGTAATTAACTTCCCCAACCAGTTAAATGCGGAGCTGCTGAACCTTAAGAGCAGAATAAGCTCACATGATCCGCGTCCGACAGAAGGGGCAAAAGAAAGGCTGGAGGAACTGCTGGCCCAGTGGGACAGGTACAAGGAGGCAATGCACCAGATTATAGATGTGGAGCTAGCTGCTTTTAACCAAATGCACCTTCAGCAGGATATTCCGGCAGTTATTCTGCAGCTTCCTGAGGGAGCCTCCAGCGGGGGACTCAGATAACAAGCAGCTTAGGGATTAAGTAGTCGCTGTATTATTCAGCATAGAACTACTTTATAAGTAATAGGACGTAATTAGTTTACATCGTCATTGCGAACGAAGCTTTTGTGCAGTGCGACGGGCGGCCGCTGCCGCAATCTATAGCTATTTGCAGAGAGGCTTCGCGCCCCGGATTGCTTGGACTGGGGCCCCCGTCGTACCACGCGACGGTCGCCTTCTCGCAAAGACGGGGTACTTGAATGTATTTATGGCCACTTACTAAATTCCGGATATTTTAAGATGGCTTATCGCTGTTGCTTTAGGGCAGCAGGCGGATAAGCCATTTTTTGTTGCTGTTAATTACACCAAATCAACCAAACTACCTTCAACAGCAGGCATCTACTACCCCGCATCTGGCGCGCCGTTTGCAACGCGTGCCCCAATTTATTGTAGCCATTGATGGCACGCCTTACTCCGGACCCCGATGGCCGGACCACCATGGTATCCTTAAACGACGCAGCAGGGAATGGCGGGTGGAGGAAACTTATTACGGAAGGTGCTTTGGCCGATTGGAAATTAATCACCCACCGGCAAAATGTCCGGCAAGCTGTAGAAGATTAAAGAGGTGCCGGTTGGCGGCCTTTGCAGGAACCAGGGGATAGGCGATGCTACTGATGCAGTACTATTTCTTTAGCTGGCGGATTCTTCTTGGGTAGAGCCACAAAATAAGCCCGGAGGCAACCAACACCAGCAGTCCCAGGCCCAGGATGTTCATGCTTAGCAATTTAAAACCATCGCTGATAATGGAGCCATCGTGCAGGTGCTCTATCCAGTCGGAGTGGCGGCGGGCAACCGACAGGACCTTTCCGGTACTGCCATCCAGCTGTACCTCCCAGTAGCCTTCTGAAAAAAGTACTTTCACCATACCTTTTTCAGGGCGTGCTTCTATTCTGTCAATCGGGTTTGCCGAAATGTTTTGTGCGGAGTCGAGGGCGGCTGTGGCAATTTGCGCCATTGTAGAGAGCGGAATCCATTGAAGTAAATCAGGAGTGCTACCCTTTTGGGTAACAGGTTGCAGCAGGTCCACATTTTTCTTCCAGCCCAGGAGTAAGCCCGTAATGCTACTAATGAGCAGCAATGCACTCAGTATTAGCCCCAGGTAGCGATGATATACACGATAATTCCGCAGGGTAGCTGCGAGGCGACTAATCTTTTTTTTTGGTGTTTGGTGTATACTCAAATGAATCCTTTTTTGAATCAGGGTAAATATTGATTCTTAGGTTCAATATCCTACAAAAAAGGCAGTATTCCAATTGTTATATTGGTAGTAAGTGCCCAGGAAATGCCTGGCAGGCATTTTTTGTTTTTGTCGACCTCGCCTACAGTTTAAGCACATCCTATATAGCGTAAATTACCAATAATAACCTTCCGGAAAAATTTAAAGAATGCCTGGTGAAGAATGTAATTTCTTTAGCAGCTACTTATATAGGAAAAGCATTCCTATATCGTCACCTCTGTATAGGATATAAGCGGCACTTCTTGTTTAGTAAGATTGAGCAACCGGGTAGTTGCAGCTGGATTCGAAGAGCGGCTTAATAAGAATTATTTTCTTTAAATAAAGTGGCTAAGGATCAGCCTGTTTGTGAAACAATCTGCTTAAGCCAGCCATTTATTTGTGTACCATATAAATAAGGTTTACCCATGAGTACAGATGAAATTCTTGAGCAAATAAAAAAGAAAAATCCAGACGAAAAGGAGTTCCACCAGGCTGCCGCAGAAGTGCTGGAGCATTTATCGCCTGTTTTAGAGAAGAAAAAGGAATATCGCCAGCAGAAAATTATAGCGCGTTTGCTGGAGCCTGAGCGGGTAATTAGCTTTCGCGTAGTTTGGGTGGATGATGAGGGAGAAGTACAGGTAAACCGGGGCTACCGGGTGGAAATGAACTCTGCCCTGGGGCCTTACAAAGGGGGGCTGCGCTTTTCTCCTACGGTAAGCTTAGGAATATTTAAATTTCTGGCGTTTGAACAAACACTAAAAAATTCCCTTACCGGTTTACCACTGGGAGCAGGCAAAGGCGGTGCCGACTTTAATCCTAAGGGAAAATCCGACAGGGAGGTCATGTGTTTTTGCCAGGCTTTTATGGCCGAGCTCTACCGGCACATAGGTAGCCGGGTGGATGTGCCCGCCGGCGATATGGGTGTGGGGAGCAGAGAGATAGGGTATCTTTTTGGTGCCTACAAAAAATTACAGAATCAGTATGAGGGTGCGCTCACCGGAAAAGGCGTGGGCTGGGGAGGCAGCCTTATGCGCACCCAGGCCACTGGCTATGGCCTGGTGTACTTTGCCCGGCAAATGCTTCGCCATGAAAAGGAGGCGCTGGAAGGAAAACGGTGTATCGTGTCCGGGGCCGGAAATGTGGCACAGCATTGCATAGAAAAGCTTATCCATTTGGATGCCAAAGTACTTACGGTATCCGACTCCTCGGGCTTTATTTATGATGAGCAGGGAATTGATGAGGAAAAGCTGGCTTTTATAAAAGAGCTTAAAAATAATAATGGAGGTAGAATTAAAGAATATGCCAGTAAGTTTGATGCCCAGTATACCGAGGTAGACAAGGATGCTGAAGAAAATCCGATCTGGGATGTAGAGGCCGATTTGGCCTTTCCCTGTGCAACCCAAAATGAACTGCAGAAAAAGGATGCGCAGAACCTGAAGAACAATGGAATAAAGCTCCTGGCCGAAGGGGCAAATATGCCTTTAACCGCAGCGGCAACCGAAATTATTGAGCAGTCAGGTATATTGTACGCTCCCGGCAAAGCCTCTAATGCCGGAGGCGTAACGGTATCGGGCATAGAAATGATGCAAAATTATTCGGGCAGTTTCTGGACTGCAGAGGAGGTAGATAAGCGGCTGGAGGCCATCATCGGCGAAATTAACGATAAGTGCCTGGAGGCGGCCAGAACGTGGGGCTTCGAAAAGAACTATGCTGCCGGTGCTAATATTGCAGGTTTTATCCGGGTGGCCGACGCCATGCTCGCCCAGGGAGTGGTATAGTGTAGAAGTAAGAAACCAGGTGCTGGCAGCTGGAGATGGAAGGATGAATGTAGAAAAATCATTTTCAGCTGAACTTGCCTTTCTTCAATTGTCCCTTGTCTATTATCTATTATCGATTATCTCATGTCTCCCGTCCCAAATCTTGCTACTTCTGTAGGCAATTCCTATTTTAGCCTTTATTTTTTTATTCTAAATACTTTTTACTTATACTGAATACTATCAAATATGCGACAAAAAATTGTAGCCGGTAACTGGAAGATGAATACCACGGCCGAAGAAGGTCAGAAGCTAACTTCCGAAATTGTAAATATGGTGCAGGACGAAGTGTCTGCCGATGTACAGGTAATTCTTGCGCCCCCCTTTACGCACCTGCAGGCCGTAGGCAAACTTATTGGGAGCAATAAGAAAATTGCTTTAGCGGCCCAAAATGTTAGTGAGCACGAGTCCGGGGCTTATACCGGAGAAGTTTCGGTGAGTATGCTTAAGGCCGTAGGGGTGCAATGGGTAATTATTGGGCACAGCGAGCGTCGCGAATATTTTAAAGAAAGTGGAAAGCAGCTGGCAAATAAAATAGATGCTGTGCTTAAAGGAGGCCTCCGCCCTATTTTTTGCTGTGGAGAGCCACTGGAAGTGCGCGAAGCCGAGGAGCATGAAGGGCATGTAAAGCGCCAGCTCGAAGAAAGTATTTTTCATTTAAGCGAAGAGCACATTCGCCAAACCGTAATTGCCTATGAGCCTGTGTGGGCTATTGGTACCGGTAAAACCGCCTCTGCAGACCAGGCGCAGGAAATGCACAAAGCCATTCGCAAACAACTGGCCGAAAAGTGGGGCGAGGCCGTAGCGAATGACATTCGTATTTTATACGGGGGCAGCATGAAGCCCGACAACGCTAAAGAGCTTATAGGGCAGCCCGATGTAGATGGAGGCCTTATTGGCGGGGCCTCGCTGAAGTCGCGCGACTTTGTCGAGATAATTAAATCAGCTTAAGGAACTTCCGGCTATTGCAGAACCCTTATGAGAATATGATGGCGAGCACGATTGCATTATACCTGGGCCTGCTCTGGAGTGGGCTCAGCTTTTCTTCTGCAGAACATAAGCACGTAGAAAGTAAAAGGCTGCGGGCAGAGGTTCCCGCTGAGCTTTGTAAGCTGAAGGGCGCTGTGTATGTAACGGATAATCCGAAGCAGGCACATTATTATGTGTATGTAGAGGATTATGACAGCTCAGCTGACCTGAGTGTATTTGCCGAAGAAAATAAACTGTTTGCCGATAAGCCCGGCTTGTGGTTTTTTACCGAACAGAAAGCTTTTGCCGATTTTATTGTTTATTTTACCGATAGTAAAGGCATGGCCGATTTTAGTATTTATTATACCGATGTGGCTTCTTTTGCCGGCTGTAAATAAATAAGCAACAGAGTTTTTACCCTTTCTCCCCTCCTGTTTTGGATTATATTGAACTAAAAATTAACTGCCACGAAGATTTCAGGGAAATTTTGCAGGCAGAAATGGCCGAAGCCGGCTTTGCTTCCTTTTCCGATACTGAAAAAGGCTTTGATGCCTACGCCGAGCCCGAAGATTTTGATAAGGAAACTTTCGATGATGTAATTACCCGCTACCATAAGCCTGCGGCTATTAAATACGAGCTTGGAAAAGTGCCGCGCCGTAACTGGAATAAGGAGTGGGAAAGCAATTACGAACCAATTTTTGTAAACGACCGTTGTGTGGTACGGGCAACCTTCCATGAGCCCATGCCACAGTATACCCACGAAATAATTATTACCCCAAAAATGTCGTTCGGTACGGGGCACCACCAAACCACCCGCCTTATGCTAAGGCATCAGCTGGAAGTTGACCACCAGGGAAAGCGGGTACTGGATGTTGGCTGTGGCACAGGCATACTGGCAATACTTGCCAGCAGGTTGGGCGCCGCTGAGGTAAAAGCCTGCGATATTGATGAGTGGGCAGTTGAAAATAGTCGCGAGAACTTCGGGTTAAATAATTGCGGGAATATAGAAGTTCGCCCCGGCACCTTGCAACAGGCATCTTTTGAAGGAACCTACGATATCATTCTGGCTAACATTAATAAAAATGTGCTGCTCGAAGAAATGGGAACGTATATAAAGTACCTGAGACCAGAGGGAACGCTCTTTTTGAGTGGGTTTTATGAAGCCGATGTGGACGACTTACTGGCCGAGGCCGCTAAGTATGAACTGAAGCTTCGGTCCCGTTCCAGCGAAAAAAGCTGGACCTCCCTGGTATTAAGCCGATAAAAGTAGCATTTAAGCACAGCGTGTAACTTCCTGCATATTATTCAACAGCACCTCAGCGTTATAAGATATAAGTTAGCAACTCGTTTCAGAACTGTTTTTTAACAGCCTGGGGTTTGAGATAAGGTGTGTGTTTACGAATAGAATGCTATTTCATGAAAGTTACAATTTTACAGCTATGTGTTATCTTTTGGCTAACAGCTGTTTCAAGTCTGTATGCCCAAAACTACCAGCTTCCTGCTGAACCTGAGGCATTTGGCGCAGAGGTGTCAAAGCTGCTCAGCGATACTAAAAATCCGATCGCCAGAGAAAATGGCGAGCTATTTCGTGCCGCCTGGGAAGGAGGCGCTTTTTCTGCCGGGCAGAAGAATGCCATAATAGCCCTCAGCAGTACGATGCTGAAGAACCGCTTTAAGCCCCACCCGGCTTTAAGTAACTTTTTTGGTGCTTTGAGTCTGGCAAATCAAAAAGGGCTTGCTGCTACGGAGCTTGATAATTTTATAAGTACCACGGCCAAAGTGGTGGAGAAGGAAGGTACCCGACAGGTGAGCGCCTATCTTGCTACTGTAGAGGATTTCTTCAGGAATAATGCCCTCTACCGCTCCAATTACTCCAGCTTATATGGCAATGGTGGTACTGTTAGCTTTGCATATGAGGAGCCAGCGCCCGAAGTGGCAGCGGGAGGAGCTGCATGGGGAGCCAAGCCTGCAGAGGAGAAAGAAGAGGCAGACCATTTTAGTGACTGGGATGTGCCAGCCACCGAAGACGATGGCTGGAGTAGTGACTGGAGCAGCTGGGATGCTGCCGAAGATACTACAGAAGAAACAAAAGAACCGGCGAAGGAAAGCAGCGCACCCCTTTTTGTAGAAGCTTTTTTGCCTCCTGTTGAAGGTGCGGTAATTCACTTCGAGGGGGTAAACCTGAGTTTTGTATCGAACAGCGATTCTGTAACACTATACAATACCTCCGGGAGCTTTATGCCTGTTTCCGAGACTTTTGTTGGAGAGGGCGGCAGGTTTACCTGGAGCAACACCGGGCTTAACGAGCAGGAGGTATTTGCTGAAATGGGAGGCTACTCCTTCCAGACAAGTAAACCAGAGCTTACAGCCGAAGGGGTAAAGCTTACCTACACCGGTAAGCTAGCCGCACCGGTAGAAGGAGTGTTCGATTATAAAAGCACCCGCTACAATACTCCCGACCAGGCCCAGTATCCTCGTTTTAAGTCTTATGAAAGCGACATTAAGGTAAGTAATATTGGGGGCGAAAATCTCATTTACCGGGGTGGCTTTGCCTTAATGGGAAATAAAATATACAGCTCTTCTCTTAATTCAGGCGTTGCCTCTGTAGCTGTAAAAGAAGGAGGCAGGGATAAGTTTATCATTAAATCCAAGCGCTTTAACCTGCAGGATTCTGTTATTCAATCTGATCGTGCCGCCGTGGTCATGTACCATGGGCAGGATTCGATTTTCCACCCCGCGGTTCAATCCAGGTTTAATACACAAACCCAGGTGCTAACTCTGGTAAAAGACAACGGTTCATTCAAATATACCCCATTTGTAAGCTCCTTTTTCCAGATGGATATTACCGCCGACCTTATTCGCTGGAATATAGGGGCCGATAGCATGGATATTTCCATACTGAGTGGTAAAAACCAGGTTCCTGCTCTTTTTGAATCGCAGGAGTATTTCAACTCCCAGCGCTTCGACAGGTTAAAAAGTATTTACGATTTCCATCCGCTGCAAATGGTTGTGGGCTATGCCCGTAAAATAAATTCCGGAACGTTTTACATCGATAATATGGCGCGCGACCTGCGCCAGAACCAAAGCACGCTTAGCGGTGCCATGAGGCACCTGATGCAGAACGGCTACATCGATTATAACGTAAGTACCGGCTTAATTAAAATTAACCGGAAGGGCTTTCACTACGTGCTTTCCAGTAATCAGCGGAAGGATTTCGATGATTTGCTGATTCCGTCCCTGGAGCCGTCGCTTCCCAATGCAACGCTTCACCTGGTTAAGCAGGAGTTAACCGTGCGCGGAATAGATAAATTTTACATTAGCCGGGCAAAAGATGTATATATTGAGCCCACAAACAGTGAAATTACCCTGCTGAAGAACCGCGACTTTAAATTCGACGGGCAGGTGCATGCCGGTAACTTTGTTTTCCTTGGTACGCAAATGCGCTTCGATTACGACAGTTTTCTTATCGACCTGCCCACCATCGACTCCATAAAGTTTGATGTTGATAACTACGACAACAAGAAAAATTTAAAACGCCAGCGCCTCGATAACCAGCTGGTGGAAACAGCAGGCGTACTTAAAATTGACCTTCCCCGAAATAAGTCCAGTCGCAGAGACTTTCCTCAGTTTCCCATATTTAATGCTTTTTCGGGTTCCACCGTATACTTCGATAATGAAGAAGTGGCAAAAGGCAGCTATGGGAAAGATATCAAATTTACCATTCCGCCTTTTGAAATCGATAGTTTGAGTAGTAGCGATCCGGCGGCCATTGCCTTTGGCGGAACCTTTTCGAGTGGAGGTATTGTGCCGGATTTTCAGGAAACGCTCAAGGTATTAGGCGACAACTCTCTTGGATTTACGCACATTGTTCCAAAAGAAGGCTATTCGCTTTTTAATGGTTCAGGCAAACTATATGATACCCTTTCTCTCGACGGTGAAGGCTTGCATTCGAGCGGGCATATTGCCTACCTGACAAGTAATTTGTTTTCGAAGAAATTTATGTTTTACGAAGACTCCGTTTTAACCAATGGCTACAAAGTTGAAATGAAGCAGGGGGCGCTGCAGGGAGCCAACTTTCCTTTTATGTCGGTGGCAGACTATAACATGAAATGGTATCCGAAGCTGGACAGCATGCTATTGAAAGATGTAAAAGCGCCATTTGTTTTGTTCGATGAGCTAACCAACCTGCAGGGGCAGTTAGTGGTGAGCAGCAAAGGTTTGCACGGTGGAGGGAAGTTAAATACCCAGGGAGCCGATGTGGAGTCCGCGCAGTATGTATTTAATCAACGCGACTTCGAAGCCCGGAATGCCTTCTTTGCCATTGAATCGTCAAATAAAAACAAGCCTATTCTTTCTGCTAAAGATGTGCAGATTTCGTATAGCCTCGATCGCGGGCAGGCCGAAATTAGTCCCGAAGTGGATGGAGTGGCGGCCCTGGAGTTCCCCTATGCTCAGTATAATACCTCTATACCAAAGGCTACCTGGAATTTTGAAGACAGAACCGTGAGCATGAGTAAGCCAAAAGAATTCGATATTTCAAAATCGTATTTCTACACCACCAGGCCAGGACTGGATTCTCTTGCCTTTAGTGCCGAAAGCGCTTTGTATAATATCGAGGCACAAAGCATGAGTGTTTCCGGCATACCGTTCATCAAAGTAGCAGATGCAAAAGTTATTCCCGAAAATAACGAAGTGCTTATCCTGGAAAATGCACGCATGCAGGAACTTCAGAATGCGTCTATTGTAATGGATACGCTTAACGAATATCACCAACTCTACAATGGTAAAATAAAAGTGGAGTCTCGTAATAAATTTATGGGTAGTGCTACTTACCGACTGGTAAATGCTGTATCCGACACATTTGCCATTGAGTTCAACAGCTTTGAGCTGGTGGAAAACCAGGAAAGCAGGAGGAAGAAAGGTTTGCGCACGGTATCCAGCGGAGTGGTTAAAGCAGAGGATCTTATGGAGGTATCTCCTGGTATGCTGTACCGCGGAAAAGTAACCATGTATGCCGATAAGCCTGCCCTGGAGTTGGATGGTTTCGTAAAGCTTGACCTGAAAAGTATTCCGGATTACAACACCTGGATTAAATACCAGAACAGTGGTGACCAGCGTGAAATTGAATTTAATTTCGAAAAGAGCGTAACAGAAGATGGCTCTCCCCTGGTGGCGGGCGTATATTACGATAATCAAACCAACGAACTCTACCCGGCCTTCGTAACACAAAAGCGTGCAGCAGATGACCATGGCCTGTTTCAGCCGGCAGGTTTGCTTTCGTACGATGCGGTTAATAACGAATACCGCATAGAGGAACAAAATAAAAAGCTGGGTGAATCTTATGCCGGCCGTATTTTTGCCTACAATGAAAATAACGGAGAAGTACGCTTTGAGGGGCCACTGAGCTTTATGCCGGAAGTAAAAAAAGGGCTTAATGTAAAGGCAGCTGGTTTAGGAACAGGAAGTTTCCAGAGCGGCGAGTTCGATATGCAGGCGCTCATGGTGTTTGACTTTGCTTTACCGGTTTCGGCCGAAATTGCCATGGGCGAAGATGTAGCCGGCATTGTGCAGCGTATGGGGCTGCCGCAGGCAAATTCCAGCCGTGCAGGCATGCTGTACCGAATTGCTGAAATTGTTGGCGAAGAGGCCGCCCGTGACTACGAAAATCGCTCGTTGCAGGAATACCTGCCGCTTCATGCCGCAGGGCCGGCGCTGGTAAAATCACTTACTTTTTCTGGTGTTAACCTCAAATGGTCGGCCGAGCAGAAGAGCTGGTATAGCAATGGCAAAATTGGCTTATCGAATGTTGGTGAAATAGATGCCAATGCCCTGATTGATGGATTTATTGAAGTTCGGCGTTCTTTTGAAACGGGTAATATAGTAAATATCTTCCTGCAGCTTTCGCCAGGCATTTGGTATTACTTTAATTATGAAGGAAACCGCCTGTTGACATTCTCTTCGTACGATTTGTATAATACAGAAATTGACAGGAAGTCGAATGCCCGTAAAGCCAAACCAGGCGATTATGTTATTGCCAAGGCAGATATTGCAGAAACACTGAAGTTTGTTAATCGCTTCCGTAAGCAGTACTATGGTATAGAAACTCCCTACGAGCTAAATGCGCCTACTGGCCCGGCTACGGAAGACGATCCGTTTAGCACCATTGCAAAGCCGATAGAGGCCGACTCAACCAAAAGCGATAAAGATGGCTTTTGATACAAATAAAAAATTTAAAAAAAACAGTCCGACCCGGGCTGTTTTTTTTTGCCCCTGATCTTCTGCGCTCGCTATACAAGGTGCGCTCTTCATGATTTTACATCGGAAAATTGTATATTAGCGGCAATTGAACATAACAGGAGCGGCAAAAAGAAACCAAAGGTTAATAGAGTGGCTTTCCGCTTAAAGCCCTTGCCTTTTAATTTTTTAATTATTGTACATAACCAATCTTAATTAATTTTCATGTATAAGGAGTATATCGAAAACAACAAGGAGCGCTTTATTAATGAGCTAATCGAGTTGCTACGGATTCCATCTGTTAGTGCCGACAGCAAGTTTAATAAAGATATGCGCCGTGCAGCCGACTACCTCAGGGAAAAGTTCGAAGATGCAGGTGTAGATAAGGTGGAAATTTGTGAAACCAAGGGCCACCCTATTGTATATGCTGAAAAAATAATAGATCCTGCCCTGCCAACGGTGCTGGTATATGGTCATTACGATGTGCAGCCAGCCGACCCCTATGAACTGTGGGACTCCCCTCCTTTTGAGCCGGTAATAAAAGACGGTAAAATATATGCACGCGGCGCCTGCGATGACAAAGGCCAGATGTATATGCATGTAAAAGCTCTGGAGGTGATGAACTGAAACCAATAGCTGCCCTGCAACGTAAAATTTATGATTGAAGGCGAAGAAGAAGTGGGCAGTCGAAAACCTGGGCTGGTTTGTAAAGCGCAACCAAAGATAAACTTGCCTGCGATGTCATCCTTATTTCCGATACCGGCATTATTGGGCAATCGAACACCCCTTCCATTACCACCGGCCTGCGCGGCCTGAGCTATGTAGAAGTAAAAGTAACTGGCCCGAACCGCGACCTGCACTCCGGCCTTTATGGTGGCGCAGTGGCCAATCCCATTAATATTCTGGCAAAGATGATTGCCTCTTTGCACGATGAAAACAACCATATTACCATTCCTGGTTTTTATGATGATGTGGATGAGCTATCAGATGAAGAAGAAAACAGCGAAATGGCCAAGGCGCCTTTTGACCTTGAAAAATATAAGAAGGCACCTGGACCTGAAAGATGTTTGGGGCGAAAAAGGCTATACCACCATGGAGCGCAACTCTATTCGCCCAACACTCGATGTAAACGGTATTTGGGGTGGCTATACAGGCGAAGGTGCCAAAACAGTATTGCCTCCAAGGCACATGCTAAAATTTCCATGCGACTGGTGCCGCAGCAGGACCCTGAAAAAATTACGGAGCTTTTTGTAAAGCATTTTGAATCAATTGCTCCTGCGGGAGTGCAGGTGAAGGTAAAGCCTCATCATGGAGCCGACCCTGCCCTTATTCCTACCGACTCTGTGCATTATAAGGCCGCCAGTGCTGCCTTTGAGTCAACCTGGGGCAAGGAGCCAATCCCTACCCGCGATGGCGGCAGCATTCCTATTGTGTCGCTTTTTCAGCAGGAGCTTGGGCTTGACTCGGTACTGTTGGGCTTTGGGCTTGATTCTGACAACATACATTCGCCAAATGAGAAGTATGGTGTTTTTAATTATCTTAAAGGAATAGAAACTATTATTGCTTTCCATAAGCACTATTCCGAAATGGGGAAATAGTTAAGTCCATAAATACAATCTTTTTTTTCTAATGGCCGTTACTATCAGGTAACGGCTATTTTTTTTCTACACGGCCAACTGGTATCATTTTTGTTAGATTATATAAAAGAATTAACATTTTAATAAACATGTTTTTATTGTTACTTTCTTAAACTAAAGCTACCTTGTAATTACTATGGAAATGGAAAAGATAAAACCAGATCGCCAGGGAGCCACAGAATATGTGCGCCTCTCTAATTTGCCAGATGATCAGATTGGTGCTTTATTAGGATGGCTCCCCGAAAGTTGCCTGACCAAAGTAAGGGAAGATGAGCAACTGCTCGAGGATTGTATAGAGTACGAAGATTATGAATTCTGGTATGAGAACTGCTACTCTTCTGCAAACAACTCGTTTGAAGAGGAGCTTTAGCTTTTAGCGGGAAACATATTTTTTGCCTGGTCACTTTTTAAGGTGCTTTCTGCATCTGTGCCTGTTTTTTGCGCTTTGCAAAGAGCGTTTTACTCCCAAATTCCCTGCGGTACTATTTCCAGTACATGGCCATCCGGGTCCTCAAAATACACCGAATGTAAGCCATCTTTCCATGCCTGCTCGTGGGTAATGCCAATGTTTTCTTGCGCTAATTTCTGCTTCCATTGCTGGTATTCCTTTGCAGGGGCCTCAAAGGCAATATGTTGTTTGCCATAGGCAAAGTGTGGAGGTAAGTTAGCTTCGTGCTTTGTTACTTCCGGCAAAAAGCACAGGAGTACCGATTGCCCGGCCCTAAAAAAAATGTGCCTGTGATTAACTTTGCTAATCACAGGCAAGCCCAGCTTGCCCGCATAAAATTTTTCTGTTTGGTCGAGGTCAGAAATATAGAGGCAAGTTTCCTTTATCTGGCTGAAATGCAGTATTTGAGGCAAATCAGGCAAATTGCGGCTGGTTTACCCGCTGGGCTACTAATTCAAAATACTGCTCAAATTCTGTTTTTTGTAACAGCTTGGTTTGCTTTCCATTCCCCCACTGTGGAGTAACCTCAAACAAGCCATTGAACGACCGGCCTACATATTGCTGGTCTACTAAAAAGCCTTCGAGGCCGGTATTTGGCTTCGGTGCTTTATTACATCTGTACTGAATTCTGAATCTGTCCATAATCATTCGGTTAAAAAATCTAATGCAATAAACTGATACTATAAAAATTATTTAGTGTCCCTTGAAAAATAAAATTGGTGAAACCTGTTATCAGCTTTAAAAATAGGGGGCTTTCCCTGCTGGACAATTCTGTATACGAAACCTCAGGAATTTGGTTTGCCTATTTTTTTAGTAATTGAAATATACTGAAAAGGAAAATAAAAGGTTGCATTTTTTATAAAAAAAATTATGTTATTTATTGTAAAAATAAATAAAAAGTAATTAATTTACCTGTGTAATAAATATGCAATAAAAGGAGTAAAATTTAAAGAAGAGGGCAGCGGAAAGGTTTTAAATGAGAAAAGACTTAATTTTAACTTATTCTTTTAGTGTTTTGTGGCAATATTTTTTAAGTGCTTTTTTTATAGAATATGGCAAATTTTGATTAAATAAGAATTTGTTCTAAGCTCCTAAAAGGTGATTTAGACTTAGTGCAGGCATTTTTTTAAAAAAATATAAGGTTTCTCAAGCATTAAATGAACACAAGCAATGGAAGATATCCTAAAGCTAATTGACATTACCAAAAAAAGGGGGCAGCGGAGTATCCAACTGGTCAACCAGAATTTTAGAAAAAAGGAAATTTCTAAAGATAACCTGCTGTACGAGGGGATTTTAAGCGGAAAATTCGATACCGATGCGAAGGCTGCTAAACAAATGTTTAAGGCCAATCCCGGGAACAGGAACTACCGTAATGCCAAAGGAAAGCTCAAGCAAAAGCTCCTGAACCACCTTTATTTTCTGGATTATGATAAAAGCAGCTATACTCTTTTCGATAAATGCGAATATGAAAACCAGCATCTGCTGCACCAGTGCAAAATTCTGATTAGGGAAGGTGCTAACGATATAGCTATAAAACTCCTGCCGCAGCTGGTAAAAAACGCCCGCCAGTTCGAATGTATCGACTTAGTTGTGGAAGGACTCACCATTTTACGCAATGAATACGCACGACTGGGTAAGGCTACTCCTTTTAACGAAACTCAAAAAGAACTGGAGTACTTCCTGGCTTTTAAACAGGCCATTGATGAATCTGAAACGGAGTACCATAAGGTGCTGGTTTTTGTAAATAAGTCTGTAAGTGCCCAAAACCGGGTGCTGAGTAAAATTCCTGCTACGGTAAAAGCTTTGCAGGAGCGTTCTGAAAAATTCAGAAGCAGGCAAATTGATCGGCTGGTGTTTAAGTTACAGTGTCTCTACAATGAGCTTAGCTGGAACTTTGAAGAAAACATTCGCTTATGTTCCGGAATAGAGGAGAAATACCTGCGCAAAACCAACAGTGAAATTGAAGTTAACCTTTCAAAGAAAGATGTCGCCCTTACCAAGCTACGTGCATTTTATTGCCTGAAGGATACCGAAGCGGGAGGTGTGTATGCAATTAAAATGCTCAAGTTGTTTAAGCCGGGCAGCGATCGCTGGTTCCGGTTTATGGAAATTTCTTTTCTGCTCATGATGAAAGGAGAAAAATATAAAAAAGCCGGAGAGATTTTCAGGAAGATTCGTACCAACAAACATTACAGCAACCTGAGCGAGATAGATAAAGAAAAATGGCATATTTACCGGGCATTCCTTGTTTTTGTGAACGACTCTAAGCTTTTGCGCTGGGGTTTCAACCTGGAAGATTTCGTAGCCAAGCTGCCTGACTTTCCGAAGGAGAATGCTGCATATAATATTTCTACCCTTATAATTCAGTATATCTATTTACTTAAAGAAGGGAATATTGAAGAGGTGCGCAGGCGCATTGATGCCTTGCAACAGTATAATTCCACCCATCTCGATAAGCGACACAATTACAGGAACAGTATTTTTATACGCCTCTTGAGCATTGTAACCGAAAAAGAGTTCAATTATGAGCTCATTGAAGAAAAAGGAAGGAACTACTTCAATAAGCTGAAGCATACCAACATTCCTTCAGATCCGGAAACTGATATGGAAATAATTCCATACGAAAAGCTGTACCAGTATATTCTGGATTACCTGAAGACAAACAAGATTTACGTGCACTACCGCTTTTATAATTTAGGGGTAGTATAAAGGCAAGTAAGAGTTATCCCGGAAGGGAGCCTTCGATAAAAAGAAAACCGCCTGTTTTAGTGATAGAAAATAATTTTCACTTAAACAGGCGGTTTTTGTGTATTACGCTACTATAAAAATCTATTTTTCGGCTGGCAGCGGGTCATAGAACAAAAGGTGCAGCATGGCCACTACACCGCTTGGTGCATGCGCTTAGCCCTGGTATTAAAATTTCTGCTTTTGGCTTAGCCCGGTTAAATCAGGCTTATTCAGAAAAGTTAATTTCTGTGTTGTCTCCAATGTTCAGGCGCTGGCTTAAGCCCAGCAGGCGGGTGTCGTTGCCCACCAGGGAGTGGTTGAGCATTACATTTTTTAATTCGCTGTAAGAGCCCACAATGGTGTCTTCTACAATTGAATAAGTTACCACCGTTTCGTCGCCAATAGCTACATTCGGGCCAATGATAGAATTGGTGATTTTGCAATTCTGTCCAATGCTAACGGGCGGTATAATAATTGTATTCGGGTACTTCTTCTGGCTGGGAGTTTTCTTGTACTGCTGGCTAAGTAGAATAGCATTTGCATCGAGCAAAGATTGTCGCTTGCCGCAGTCAAACCAGGTGTCTACGGGCATGGTCTTCATCAGGTGCCCTTCCTGAATCATGTACATCAGGGCATCGGTAAGCTGAAATTCTCCCAGGGTTTTAATATTATTTTCAATAATATGCTCCAGTGCCTCTATAAGCTTTTGCGGGTCGGAAATTTTATAAAAACCCACCAGGGCCAGGTTCGATTTAGGAATTTTAGGTTTTTCAACCACCTTTTTGATGAAGCCCTTTCCATTAACTTCTGCAATGCCAAACTGGCCCGGAGTGTTTACTTTTCTGATGCCGAGCACAGAATGTTTACTTTCCATGAATTCATTAAGATTCAGGTGTACAATGGTGTCGCCCAGTATAATAAGTACCTTCTCTTCATTGCGGTAGGTTTCCCTGGCAATATATAAGGCATGGCCAATTCCTTCGCGGGGCTCCTGCACGATAAATTCAATGTTGAGTCCCTGGTTCTGGTAGTGAGAAAGAATAAACTTCTTTATCTTATCTCCCAGGTAGCCCACGATAAATACAAAATCCTTTACCTCGTTTTCAATAAGCATGTCGACAATGTGCAGCAGAATGGCTTTACCAGCTACTGGTACAAGGGCTTTAGGTTGGGTGTGCGTATGTGGGCGAAGGCGGGTTCCAACACCAGCCACAGGGATAATTGCTTTCATATAATGCAAGATAATTTTTTTTCGGTTTTTTAACCTATTTATAGCCTACATTGTTAAAAGGTGCTCAAAATGACCAGCTTTGTAAAGGATAGTGTGTGCTGGCGGCGGCCCTTCTTCAAATAATGTTGTAGATTTGCGGCAATGAATGGCAATAACTATCTGGTACGGTTTCTGATTTGGCGAATAAAGCACATTAATAACAAAAATTTTGTGCTATTATTGAGTGGTATTATAGGGGTAATTGCCGGTCTTGCCGCTGTTGTTCTTAAAGAAACAGTGCACCTTATCCAGGAGTCGATTACGGCCCATTTTAGCTACGATTTAGCCAACTATCTTTACCTAACTTATCCTTTAACCGGTATACTGCTTACGGTTCTGCTGGCCCGTTATATATTAAAAGAAAAACTGGGCCATGGCATAACCGATATTTTGTATACTATCAGCAAGAAATCCAGTATTGTCCGGCGCTCGAAAATGTATTCCCGCATGCTTACCAGCGCCCTTACGGTTGGTTTTGGTGGGTCTGTGGGGCTGGAGGGGCCAATTGTAGTTACCGGTTCGGCTATCGGTTCCAATGTAGGGCAGCTGGTTCATTTGAATTATAAAAAGCGCACCCTGTTGATTGGGTGTGGCGCTGCCGGTGCCATATCAGCTATTTTTAACTCTCCTATTGCCGGGGTAATCTTTGCCATAGAGGTTATTCTTGCTGAGGTAACCATCACGGCCTTTATTCCTTTATTAATAGCCTCAGTAAGTGGCTCTTTAATATCGCTGGTGTTATTAGGAGACGATATTCTTTTCGCTTTCCGTCTTCAGGAGCCTTTTCAGGCATCCGACACCCCTTTTTACATTCTGTTAGGCTTGCTTTGTGGGCTGGTTTCCTACTACTTTACACATACCCTGCTACGCATTGAGGGGATGATGGAAAAGGTTAAAAGCATTACGCTTAGGGCTATTCTCGGCGGTTTGGGTTTGGGTTTAATTATTTTTATTTTCCCTCCAATTTATGGTGAGGGCTACGGAGCAATAAGAGCCATGTTAAGCGGGCAGGATGCGAGCCTGCTTAGTAATAGTCTTTTCTTTGGCGAAACAAATAATGTTCTTTTCCTCATCCTTTTCCTGGTAGGCGTTATGTTGATTAAGCCGGTTGCTACCGCTTTAACATTAGGAGCTGGCGGAAGCGGTGGGGTATTTGCGCCTTCTCTGTTTTTGGGTGGAGTAACAGGCTTTGTTTTTGCCCGATTTATAAATTACATAGGCCTTGGCGGGCTCATAAGCCCGGCAAACTTTACTCTGGTAGGTATGTGCGGACTTATGAGTGGTGTGTTGCATGCGCCATTAACAGCCATATTTCTTATTGCAGAACTTACCAGTGGGTACACGCTGTTTGTGCCGCTAATGCTGGTTTCGGCCATTGCTTATACAACCTCGTCTTATTTCGGGCGTTATTCACTCTATACCAAAGCGCTGATAGAAAAAGGGGACCTAATTCATCACGATAAAGATCGGCAGGTGCTTAGCCTCATAGACCTAGAAAAGATTATAGAAACCGACCTGCTGGTGATTCATCCGGCAGCCAATGTAAATGACCTGGTAAAGCTGGTGCAGGTGAGCAAGCGAAATATTTTTCCGGTGGTAGATGAGCATGGGGTCATGAAGGGAATTATTACGCTGGACGACATCCGCGATTTAATGTTCGACGAAGAAGCCAGAAAGAAGATAATCATTAAAACAATTATGCGGCAGCCTCCTGCTTATGTGTCTGCTACAGAAAGCATGCAGTCAGTAATGAATAAGTTCGAGAAAACAGGGGCCTGGAACCTGCCTGTAATTGAAGGTGGAAAATATGCGGGCTTTGTTTCGAAATCCCGCATATTTAATGCATACCGGAAAAAGCTAATTCGCCAGCAAATGGATTAACTTCCGGAACGGCTCCACTTTTTGTTGGGCTAAGAGCTTCTTTATATTGTTTTTCATGTTCTCAGCGTTATACTATATTAAATGTAACAGCCTATGCAAAAGCAAAAGCTTTTTTTTACTATTCTTGCCTTTATTATTACTTTTAGTGTTGCCGGCCTTCAGGCCCAATCGATAGAAGTTATAAAATTTCCTCAATTACAGGAGTTGATTGACCAGCCACACCAACAGGTGAAAGTCATTAACTTTTGGGCAACCTGGTGCAGGCCTTGTGTTAAGGAGCTTCCCTATTTCGAAGCACTGCAAAGTAAATATAAGCCTGCTGAGCTTCAGGTGTATTTAATAAGCCTGGATGATGTAGAAAAACTCGAAAGCCGCGTGAAGCCCTTTGCGGAGAAGCAGCAGCTAAAAAGCACAGTTAAGCTGCTCGATGAAACAGATTATAATTCCTTTATCGACAAAATAGACCCCAGCTGGTCGGGTGCTATACCTGCTACACTGGTGATTGCCGGGAAAAAGCGAAAGTTTATAGAAGGGCAACTGTCGGAAGCAGAACTGCAGGCCGTGATTGAAGAAGTTTCTAAACCATAATATATAAATTATGAAAACAGCCTTTCGTGTACTTCCTTTGTTTGTTATGGCGCTGTTGCTGTACAATGCTGCATTCGCCCAAACCAAAGGCTATAAAGTGGGCGATTATGCCACTGATTTTTCGCTTAAAAATGTAAATGGCAAAGAGGTTTCTCTGGCACAATATAAAGATGCCAAAGGCTTTATTGTTGTTTTTACCTGTAACACCTGCCCCTATTCCAAGCTATATGAAGATCGTATTATAGCCCTGAACCAAAAGTATGCGCCGCAGGGCTTCCCTGTTGTGGCCATTAACCCAAATGATGCAGGCGTACAACCAGAAGATTCATTTGAGCAAATGCAGCAGCGCGCAAAAGATAAGAACTTCCCCTTTCCTTATTTGCAGGATAAAACACAGGAAATTACTACTGCTTACGGAGCTACGCGTACACCTCATGTATACCTGCTGAATAAAGATCGTAAAGGTCTTCGGGTAGAATATATCGGCGCAATAGATAACAACCACAAAGATGCCGCAAAGGCCGATCAGAAGTTCGTGGAAGAGGCGGTAGATAGTTTGCTGGCGGGTAAAAAGCCCAAAAATAACCTGACCAAAGCTATTGGCTGCACCATTAAGTGGAAGGAAGCAAAATAAAAGAGCACTTGCCGATTTTCTTTTTAATAATATAATCCCTGGCTGGAATAGCCGGGGATTTTTTGTTTTACCCCCTCTCAAATCTTCTCAGTTGCTCCTAACAATAAATGATTTTTCTTAAATTCTAAAAAAAAATAAAAGTAAACTTATAAAAGTTAGTATATTAATGATTTAAAAGCCGGGCATCTTTAAGTGGATAACAGCACAGTTAATGATTTAGGCTATTTAAAGCAGTAAAAGAAGGTTTTGTCATGCCCGGCTCAGGCTTGTGGCTTTATTTTTTTATAGATACACTATTTTTTAAAGAAAATTAACAATATCAGCAGGTATGGAAGAAGTACTCCGGATTTTTTTAATTGTCCACATCAGTGCAGGAACTATAGCTTTAATTGCGGGGCCGCTGGCAATGCTCACCAAAAAAGGTGGAAGGCAGCACAGGGCCTGGGGAAATGTTTACTCCTATGGAATGTGCATTGTCTTTGTTACAGCAGTTTACTTGTCTGTTTTTAAAGAAATTCCTTTTCTGCTTATGATTGCCTTTTTTAGTTTTTACCTGGTTGTGTCGGGCTACAGGGCTTTATCATATAAAAAACTTCATAAAGGACAGCGGGTGGCAATCGGCGACTGGATATTCTCTGTTGCCTCTTTTCTCTTTAGTTTGGCTTTAGTTGGTTGGGGAATCTATAAAATACTCGTGGCAGGCGACGCTTTTGGTGTGGTGGGAATTGCCTTGGGGGGACTGGGCTGCAGGCTTATTTATACCGGCATAAAGGCCTTCCTTGTAAGGCCAACAGATAAAAAATACTGGCTTTATAAGCATGTTACGAGCATGGGCGGCGCATATATTGCTACTTTTACTGCTTTTGCGGTGGTAAACGTCACTTTCCTTCCCGGCCCGGTAACCTGGATTTTGCCTACCCTCGTAGGAACATTCTTTATTGTTCGCTGGAAAAGGAATTACCAAAGCAGCTTACAGAAAAGAAGTGTGGAGAAAAAGCTACAGTTGAAGTAAACTTACCCTTATTTAAAGATACAGTGGCTTCTTAATCGGGTGCTGGTATACCAAAAAGCCTTTCCAGTGAGTAAGAATCTCTTTCTGGAAAGGCTTTTTTGATTTTAGAATTAGCTTTGTAAGTAAGAATATTGCTGATACTTCAGGAAGCATTGTTGTTCTGCAGCATTTCCAGGATATCGTCAATATGTTCGCGGGTATTGCTTAGGCGGGGAACTTTGTTTTGGCCGCCCAGCCTGCCGCGCTTCTTCATCCATTGGTAAAAAGTGCCGATAGGAGCCACATGAACTTCCAGTTGCTGTACAACCATGTCGTTGTAGCGTTTTGCATCGTAGTCGCTGTTTACCTCGCGCAGGGTTCTGTCCAGGACTTCGGTAAAGTTGGTGAGATTGTCGGGTTCTTTGCTGAACTCAATTACCCACTCGTGTTTTCCCTGGTTTTTCTCGCTCATAAATTTTGGCGCGGCGGTAAAGTTGTCTATTTCGGCTCCGGTTGCTTCGCAGGCGGCGGCAATGGCTTTTTCGGCATTTTCAATAACTACTTCTTCGCCAAAAGCATTAATAAAATGCTTGGTGCGACCGGTAATTTTAATACGATAAGGTTTGATAGACGTAAATTTAACAGTATCGCCAATGTTGTAGCGCCATAAACCTCCATTTGTCGATAGTAGAAGGGCATAGTTCTTTCCTTCCTCCACCTGATCGAGTGTAAGCACTTTTGGATTGTCGGATTCTATTTCATTCATGTCGATGAACTCATAGAAAACGCCGTAATCGAGCATGAGCAGCATCTCTTTGGATTACGCTGATCCTGTATGCCAAAAAAGCCTTCCGTTGCATTGTAAACCTCCATATAATGCATGTTGGGTGAGGGTATTAACTTTTTGAATTGCTGCTCATAAGGAGTAAAAGCAACTGCTCCATGGATAAAAAGCTCCAGGTTAGGCCATACCTCCAGAATGTTTTTGCTCCCGTCTTTTTCAGCACTTTTTCAATGAGCACGGCGGTCCAGGTAGGTATGCCGGAGATGTTGGTGATATTCTCCTTCATGGTTTCTTCGGCCATGCGTTCAATCTTTTGCGTCCCAGTTGCTCATTAAAGCAGTTTCCAGGCTGGGCGAGCGCATAATGCGCGCCCAAAAGGGCAGGTTGGCCATAATTACGGCCGATACATCGCCATATTTGGAGCCGCGGTTTTTATCCAGCTCATTTATCTGGTGACTCCCGCCAATAGCCAGTGCCTTGCCGGTAAATACCTTGGTTTCCGGATAGTTATTCACATAAATGGAAATCATGTCCTTGCCACCTTTATAATGGCAGTCTTCCAGGGCATCTTCTGTTACCGGAATAAACTTACTTCGGGTGCTGGTGGTGCCCGAAGACTTAGCAAACCATTCTACTTTCGTCGGGCCAAAGAATATTCTGCTCCCCCTGCATCAGTGCGTTCTATGTAAGGCCGTAAATCCTCGTAGCTATGAATGGGTACCCGCGTCTGGAACTCCCGTAAGGTGTTAATGTCTTTAAAGCCCCATTTCCTGCCAACTTCTGTGTTTGTGGCTTTAGTGCTATATCTATGAACACCTGTTGCTGAACCTCGTGCGGATTGTTCATGAAATGCTGTACTTCTTGGATGCGTTGCTTCATGAACCAGGCCATTACGGAATTTACAAACTCTAGCATGTAGAACATATTGAAAAATATTAAACTTTCCTTTTTAGCTCAAAATTCTGTCCAAGTATACCTTTCGCACCTGTTCATCGGCAGCCAGTTCCTCGGCTGTGCCTGCTTTCAGGAGTTTCCCTTCAAACATAAGGTAGGCCCGGTCGGTAATGGAAAGGGTTTCGTTTACGTTGTGGTCAGTAATGAGAATACCAATATTCTTATTCTTTAACTGGGCGACAATTCCCTGTATTTCCTCCACGGCAATAGGGTCTACCCCGGCAAAAGGCTCATCGAGGAGCACAAAGTTAGGATTACCGCCAGTGCGCGTGCAATTTCGGTACGGCGCCTTTCGCCTCCGGAAAGTACCATTCCCTGGTTTTTACGCACATGGGTTAAGCTGAACTCTTCCAGCAGGCTTTCCATTTTTTCTTTTTGCTCGGCCTTGGAAAGTCTGGTCATTTCCAGCACTGCAATAATATTTTCTTCTACTGTAAGTGCCCGAAATACAGAAGCTTCCTGGGCCAGATAGCCGATGCCAAGCTTGGCCCGGCGGTACATGGGCAGGTGGGTAATTTCTTCGTTATCGAGAAATATTTTGCCTTCATTGGGTTTAATAAGGCCAACAATCATGTAGAAGGAAGTGGTTTTTCCTGCACCGTTGGGGCCCAGGAAACCCACAATTTCGCCCTGTTCCACGGTTACCGAAACATGGTTTACAACTGTACGTTTCTTGTATTTCTTTACTAAATTTTCAGCTCTTAAAATCATATAAGATTAGGGTGCTTCTCTTGTTAACCTGCCTTGGCGGCAGCTGTTTAAAGCCGATGTTGATAATCAGCAATAATTTACTCAAACTTAATATCTTTCAGGCATATCTGCAGGGCACCGGGTCCCCAGTAACTGTTTTCTTCAATCGTATAAGCAATATGAAAACGCATTCCGCTATCTATCATACTAAAATAATCGGCCATATCAAAGCCAATGGCCTCCAGCACGGGGCCGCCGTTTTCCTGGATGAGGTTTAACTTTCAGGTGCTTTCCTTTAAAATCCGTGGCCTGCTGGCAGCTTTAACCCCTTCGGTCATAAATACGGGCTGCATATTCTGTGGCCCGAAAGGACCCATCTGTTTTAATATATTAAAAAAAGCGGGTTTATCTGGTCAAGGCCAATTTGCTGGTCAATTTCTATTTGCGGAATGAGCTGCTCAGGGCTAATACGGCTCGAAACCACTTCCTCGAAGCGCTGCTGAAATTCTTCGACCTTATCTACCTCCAGGGTTAAGTCCAGCGGCATACATATGGCCACCATACTGCAGCAGTAAATCGCTGCACTCCGAAATGGCCTCATAAATATCAAAACCGACAACAGAACGGGCAGAGCCGGTCGCCTTGTTGTTCGACTCTGTTAATATAATGGTAGGGCGATAATGAATATCGATGCAGCGGGAGGCCACTATACCAATAACGCCTTTATGCCAGTCTTTTTTAAAAAGTACAGTGCTTTTTGAAGAAGTCGCTGAGCGGGTTCTGCTCAATCATTTCCAGTGCTTCCCTGGTAATGTTGGTATCGAAGGTTCGGCGCTCTGTATTTTTATCGTTTATAACAGTGGCAATGTTCTTTGGCCTCTTCCAGGCTATTGCTTAACAGTAGCTTTACGGCCGTTTTTGCATGGGCAATACGGCCCGAGGCATTAATTCGTGGGCCAATGCCAAAAACAACACTGTTAATATCTATTTCGCTGCGGAAGCCGGCCAGGTTTATAAGTGCCTTTCAGGCCGGCGCGCGGATCTCTGTTTAACTGTTGCAGGCCAAAATAGGCAAGAGTACGATTTTCATCAACAAGCGGAACAATATCGGCGGCAATGCTTACGGCCACCAGGTCGAGGTAAGGGTACAGCTTTTCGAGGTCCGACATTATTCTTCTGGCAAAATGCCTGGAGAAATTTAAAGCCAATGCCACAGCCGCTGAGTTCTTTGAAAGGATAGTGGCAGTCGTCTCTTTTAGGGTCGAGCACGGCATATGCAGGCGGAAGCTTGTCGCCGGGTAAGTGGTGGTCGCAAATAATAAAATCGATGCCGGCCGCCGCAGCCTTGCCCACCATGTTAACTGCTTTTATGCCGCAGTCGAGGCTAATGATCAGCTGGAATTTTTCTTCGATGGCCCAGTTAATGCCAGCTTCCGAAATGCCATACCCCTCTTTGTAGCGGTCGGGAATATAAAACTCAAGGTTGGTGTAATGCGCGCGCAAAAATCCGTAGAAGAGGGCTACAGAGGTAGTGCCATCTACATCATAGTCGCCATACACCAGGATTTTCTCCTCCTTATCAAGGGCTCTTTCCAGTCGCTCCACGGCCTTGTCCATATCCTGCATCAGGAAAGGATCGTGCAGGTGGTCGAGCGAGGGGCGAAAAAATCTTCGCGCTTCGTCAAATGTATGTACTCCTCTTTGTACCAGCAGGCTGGCCAGCGTGCTATTTACATTAATAGCTTCCGATAAATTTTCTGCAGTTTCATTCTCTGCCGGCCCTTTTAAAACCCACCTTTTCGTCATAACCCTCGAAGATACAAATTAAAATGCCCTTTTGGAATGGCTTACAGCCTTAAAAATTGCCGGGCTAATATCATTAACAAAACGTCTGCAAATTTTGCACAATTGTACAGGCTTTTTATTTATTTTGGCTGAAAATTTTAAAAACCCTGAACAGTTTCAGCCGAACTTAACGTTAGCGGCTTAATATGATGAAAAAACTGATAGCTTACTATTCAAAATACAAGCAGTACATTCAGGTAGATGCGCTGATGTACCTGGTCATGATTCTCTTTATTCTCATTCTTTTTATTTTCTTTGCCTAACCGGCCACCCCTGACCGGCCGTGCCTAATCAGGGGTATCGGCCAGTCCACGGTTTTGTGCCCACTGTAGCTGATCAATGTCTTTTTTGGTTGCTACCCCCAGCGATTTAAGCTTTTCGGCCCTGTCGAGCAGGTTGCCTCTTCCGGAGCTCAGCTTTTTCATGGCATCCTGATAGCTGTCCTGGCTCTGCTGCAGGTTCTTTCCTACCTTTTCCATTTCTGCAACAAAGTTGTACAGCTTATCATACAGCTTCCCTCCTTCTTCGGCAATTTGCAGCGCATGGCGGTTTTGCTTTTCATACTTCCATATAGAAGCGGCGGTACGAAGAGTCGCCAGCAGCGTGGTGGGGCTTACGATTACCACCTTTCGCTCCCAGGCAAAGCTAAAGAGCTCGTTGCTTTCGTTGCCCAGCGCCAGGCTGAAGGAAGCTTCGATGGGCAGGAAAAGCAATACGAAGTCGGGTGTATGCAGTTTTTTATGGGTATGGTAATGCTTTTCAGAAAGCCCTCTAACATGCCCCTTCAGGCTGCTGATGTGCTGCTTAAGGCAGCTGGTCCGCTCCTCTTCGGTTGTGGCACAGCAGAACTGCTCATAGGCTTTTAAAGAAACTTTGGCGTCAATAATAAGGTGCTTTCCTTCGGGAAGCCGGATGATGACATCGGGTTTTTGCAGTCGGCCCTCTTCGGTGCGGAGCTGCATGTCTTCGCCCTGCAAAATATACTCCTGCCCTTTGCTAAGCCCGCTGCTTTCCAAAACGCGTTCAAGCACCATTTCGCCCCAGTTGCCCTGGGTTTTGTTGTCGCCCTTTAAGGCCAGCGTAAGATTGCGGGCCTCCTCGCTCATGTGCTGGTTCAGCTGCATCAGCTTTTCAATTTCACTTTTAAGCACGCCCTGCTCAACCGACTGGCTTTTATAGGTTTCATCCACTTTCTTTTCAAAGGCGCCAATCCGTTCTTTTAGTGGTTCCAGAATAAGGCTTAGGCGCTCCTGGTTGCTGTTTGCCAGCTGCTCCCGATTATCGGCCAAAATGCGGCTGGCCATGTTTTCGAACTGTTCTTTTAGCTGCTCCTGGAGCTGTACGATTTCTTCTTTCTGGCTGCTGAGCTTCTCCTGCAGGTGGCGGTGGTCGGCCTGGCTTTGGAGCAGGCTTCGCTCCAGCCCTGCCCGGGCCGTGCTTACCGAATCGTGCTGCTCCTCCAGCTTTTGAAGCTGAACATTTTGCTGTTGCAGTCTCGCCTGCGCCAGGCTTAGCTCTTTGTCCTGCTGGTTTAGCTGTTGCTGCAGGGCATGTTGTTTCGATTGTTGCTGCAGCTTTGCCGATAGCCAGCCTATAAACAGCCCGGCGAGCCAAAAGCCGCCACCTACTAACCATGGAGCGGTATCAGTCATAGTCTTTTAATATTTCACCTCAGAATTTCCTCTTTGCACTAATGGCAAATTGTGCCGAAATTGTTTTGCCTTAACCATTGCAGGTACAGGCAGGTTCCGGCAGTAGGATAACGATAGTCCTTTAGTTAAAGCTACGCATTTTGCAGGAGTTTCGGGATGTTTTTAGCATCAAAGCATTTTAATCACCCAAAATATAAAAATCAGGAATGCTGTAAGCACGCTGAATATAATTGAGCGGTTGATGCAGGGGGATTAAGTCGTAAAGCGACAGGCCACTCAGGCTTGTAAGCGGTGATAATAATGAGGAAATAACCTAAAGGAGGTTCCTAAAAACTTTATGAAGCAGGTTTCCTGTTGCTTAGCGGGTTCTTTATTTCTCATCTTTTATTATTTTGGAGGCAAAAGATGAGGCCCAAGCTGAGACATGAATAAATTTCAAAGCAAAAAAAAGCGCTCCCTTTTGAGAAGGAACGCTTTATCGAATTGAAAACTAAGTAATTCTGTTTTCGGAAGTCAGGTTTGCAATATCGGGTGCCGGGTGTAAAATTGTGTCTCACGACTCAATGCCCGATACGCGCACGACTATATTACTCCTTCCAGCACGTCTTTTAATGGCACACGCTGACCGTCTTTGTAAGCAACTACCCAGGCATCTTTTACGCCCATGTCGCGCAGGTACTTCTTAAACTTGTCGGCTTCCCAGTAATCCTGGAAAATACCCAGAGTATAACGCTCCAGGCTGTTGTCCACTTCACCGTCGAAGCTGCCGGCTTTGTCGAAGTACTTGCTCAGATCCTTATTGCGGAAAGCACCAATCTGCACTTTAAAGGCAACTCCTTTAGCCACGCGGGTGCTGTTGGTTTGCCTCGAAATATCCATGCTGTCATCCTGCTGAAGCTTACTTAAGCTGGCTTTGGATTCTTCCAGCTGGTTCTGGGTATCTTTCAGCTCGCTCTGGGCTTTCTCTACAAGCTGGTTTTGCTGGTTTAGCTGCGACTGCAGGTTATTAACCTTTCCGTTCAGGCTGTTTACCTGATCTTCCAGCTGTTGTTTCTCTTCAACCAGGTTTTTAAATTCTTCTACATCCAGTCGTTTCATTTGCTTCTTCCACTCTTTCTTTTCCTTTTTGGAAAGCTGGGCTTTTGCGGGAATCATGAGGCAAAAGCAAAAGAGAAGACTTAATAGTAAGGCTGCCTTTTTCATTTTATGGTGTTGATTTTTCATCTAAAAGTATGCATAATGAAATAAAGTACAAAACCGGCTCCCGATAATTATCTGGTAGATTTCTTGTTTTTGGTACATGGACCGTTCATAAAAAAAGAAACAGCCTGCCAGCCCCCGTAAAGAGGCTGGCAGGCTGTAAGCAGAATGTCTGATTGGCTTGCTTTTTGAGAAGTTGGAGGTTAGAGGGAAGAAACTGGAGGTTGGGATACTCCAGCTTCCAGCCTCCAACCTCCAATTCTTACTTCTTCAGGCTGCCGATCATGTTTTCGGGGCGCACCCACTCGTCGAACTGCTCGTTGGTTAGCAGCCCTAAGTCAAGGGCGGCTTCGCGGAGGGTGGTTCCTTCTTTATGCGCTTTCTTCGCTATTTTGGCAGCGTTGTCGTAGCCAATGTGCGTATTAAGGGCCGTAACCAGCATCAGCGAGTTTTCGAGGTGCATTTTAAGGCGCTCGTGGTTTGGCTCAATACCCACCGCACAATTTTCGTCGAACGAGCGGCAGGCATCGCCCAGCAGGCGGGCAGCAGTCAGCAGGTTGTAAATCATCATGGGCTTAAACACGTTCAGCTCGAAGTGGCCATTCATGCCGCCTATGCTGGTGGCATTGTCCATGCCAATTACCTGCGCACAAACCATGGTTAAGGCTTCGCTCTGCGTAGGGTTTACCTTGCCCGGCATAATAGAAGAGCCTGGCTCATTCTCCGGAATTACAATTTCGCCAATGCCGGAACGTGGGCCGGAAGAAAGCATCCGGATGTCGTTGCCAATTTTCATCAGGCTTACCGCCAGCTGGCGCAGGGCACCCATGGTTTCTACAACCGCATCGTGTGCAGCCAGGGCTTCGAATTTATTTTCGGCGGTGCGGAAGGGATGGCCGCTTAGCTCGGCAATTTTCTGGGCTACTTTTACATCATACCCTTCAGGCGTATTTAAGCCGGTGCCTACCGCGGTACCGCCCAGGGCAAGCTCGCTCAGGTGGTCGAGCGTATTGCGCAGGGCCTTCAGGCCATGGTCGAGCTGCGATACATAGCCGCTGAATTCATTGCCAAGGGTAAGCGGAGTGGCGTCCATAAAGTGCGTACGGCCAATCTTTACTACTTCGGCAAAAGCCTTTGCTTTTTTGTCGAGGGTATTGCGAAGCTGCTCTACCAGCGGAATGGTATGTTCTACCACAATTTTGTAGCCGGCAATGTGCATGGCAGTCGGGAAGGTGTCGTTGCTCGACTGCGATTTATTTACATCGTCGTTCGGGTGAATTTTCTTTTTCTCGTCGGTAAGCTGACCGCCGGCTTTTACGTGGGCGCGGTTGGCGACTACCTCGTTCACGTTCATATTGCTTTGGGTGCCGGAGCCGGTTTGCCATATTTTTAGCGGAAACTGATCGTCGAGCTTTCCATCTAAAATTTCTTCGCACACACCGGCAATCATATTGGCCTTCTCTTTATCAAGAACGCCTAAATCTGTATTGGTTAGGGCGGCTGCTTTTTTCAGGATAGCAAAAGCACGGATAATTTCCAGCGGCATTTGCATGGTAGGTCCGCCAATATCAAAATTCTGGAGGGAACGCTGGGTTTGGGCGCCCCAGTACTTATCGGCAGGCACCTCAATTGGGCCCATGGTATCTTTTTCGGTTCTGTAGCTCATAAAGAATTTATTTATGCTTGATTCAAAAAATTTCTCGCGCGTAAAAATAAGAAAAAATGCCTTTTTATGCGCGGATTGGGGCAAGGGATTTATGCCCCTTCCCTGTTAACCGTGTCGGGCGAGAAGGCAGGAATACAAACCGAAATATATTCCGACTCTTCATCAAAAGGATTGGCATAGCGAATTCTGGCGCCTTTTTTTATCAGGATAGACTCCCCTGCCTGTAGCTCTACTATTTCGCCATCAATTTCTATCTTTTTGCGGCCCCGAATCATGTAGGTAACTTCGTCGAACTCAGGAACCTGGTGCGGCTCGCTCCAATGTGGAGGGGCAACCATATGCGCCACACTAAAGGCAGTGTGGCCGCTGCTGGCCCTTCCGAAATGCTCTTCGATAAGCTTATTGTCTGTAGTAGGTACCCGGAAGGGAGACGTTTGTTTTATGTATTTCTTTGCTTCAGCCATAGGATGAAAAATTTAAATTAATAGTTCAAATATATCAATAAAATATATGTTAAATTAAACTGTTTTAAAGGTGAGGATAAAGTGGATTCTTTCTTAGCTACCACCAGGAAAAGGTATCGGGAAGGCAAACGGGTAATTTAATTCTCCTGCTTTATGATAAAGCGCGTCTATTTTTTCTTTCTGCTGTTGCTTTTCGCCGCCCGGTGGATGGAAGGACATGCCCAGGAGGTAGCTATTTACGAAATAAAAGAAGGAAGCGTTTATTTCAAATCCGATGCACCGCTGGAAATGATAGAGGCAAACTCCGAAGCCTTAAAAGGGCTTATCGACTTTGAGAACGAAACCTTTGCCTTTACAGTAGCAATTGGCTCTTTTGAAGGGTTCAACAGCAGCCTTCAGCGGGAGCATTTTAACGAAAATTACCTCGAAAGCGCCCGGTACCCACGCGCTACCTTTTCGGGGAAGATGATAGAAAAGGCCGATGTATCGCAGAATGGAGAATATGTTATTCGGGCAAAGGGGAAGCTGGTAATCCATGGCGTGGAGCAGGAACGGATAATTCGTACCGTTCTGCAGGTAAAAGATGGCATTGTTCATATCCATGCCCCTTTTACCGTTTTGCTGCAGGAACATAACATTAGCATTCCTAAGGTGGTGTACCAGAAAATTGCAGAGCAGATAAATGTAGAAATTAAAGCTGTTGCAGTAAAAAGATGAAACCGCTTCCCCTTTTTAAACTGTTTGCTGCTTCTTTCCTGATGCTCATTTTTCAGGGCCTGCTTTTTCCTGCCTGTTTCGCTGCATTTGCACAGCAGCCTTTTTTCAGGGCACACAGTCTCCCGCAGGAATTCCGGTCAACCAGCATTCACCTGCTTTATCAGGATAAAAGCCATTTTATCTGGCTTGGCACCGATGAGGGACTTTTTCGCTACGATGGGGTGGAGTATAAGCAATTTTTAAAGCCACAAGCGGAAGGCAATCAGGTAAGCGCTCTCTTTGAAGATTCGGGAGGAACTATTTGGATCGGGTACAAAAGTGGTAAAATAGGCAGGCTGGTAAACGGGCACTTTGTTGATTTTGAGCCGGAAGAAGGGTTCCCTGCAGTGCCTGTTACCGGTTTTGCTGAAGGGAAAGAGAATACCCTCTGGTTTTCGACCTATGGCGAAGGAGTATATGCTTTAAAGAATGGGCGCTTATATAATTTCAACCAGGACGATGGGCTGAACGATGATTTTGCCTATTCCATTGCCCCGGCAACGGAAGGTAGTGTTTGGGCAGGTACCGATGGGGGAGTGGCCATCTGCTCGTTTGAACAGGGGAAAAAAAGGGTAAAGCTGCTGGACAATTCCCGGGGACTGCCGGATAATATGGTTACTGCCCTGGCTCCGGCCGAGGCTGCGTCGATGTGGTTGGGCATGGAGTCGAAAGGCGTTTGCCGCTATGAGCCGCAAGCAAAAAAGTTTTTCAGCCCGGTTAAAGCGTGGGGCTTTGGTGCTGTAACAGCTATCCTGCCTTTAAAAAACAAGCTGTGGGTGGGTACGGAAAGCAATGGAATCGTTGAAGTGGATCTGGTGTCGAATGCCGCTTCCCTTGTTCCTCTTTCTGCCTCAACGGTTCCTTCCCGTATTACCAGCCTCCTGGCCGACCACGAAGGGCATGTGTGGGTAGCCAATGGAACGCAAAGTATTTTTTCAGCAAAAAGAACTTTTTCTTTTCTTTCCCAGGTCGGTGGAGCGGCCATTGGTTCTGTGCAGGCGCTGTGGGTAAGCAGCGGGGGAACCCTCTGGTATAGCACTGGGCAGGATGTTTTTGCCATTTCAACCTCCGAAAAAGGAGAAAAAAAGCAAGAAAATTTTAGTGAAGGTACTCCCCTTGCAGGGCGGAATGTAATCAGCCTGTATGAAGACCGCCTGGGTTACCTCTGGTTTGGAACCTTCGATGCCGGTGTCTTTCGCCTGAACCTTAGCAACGGGCAGTTTCGGCAGTATACCGAAAAGGAAGGCCTGGTTAATAACAACGTACTTTCTATTGCGGGAACAGGAAATGAGGTGTGGCTGGCAACTCTTGGAGGGGTATCGCAGGCAACCATTAGTAAAGAAGACGCCAATGACCTTCGCTTCATAAATTTCAGTTCTCAAAGCGGTCTGGGCAGCAACTATATTTACCAGGTTTTTATTGACAGCAAAAAAAGAGTTTGGTTTGCGACCGATGGTAAAGGAGTTACTTTACTCCAGGAGGGAAAGTTCAGCAACTATGCTATCGCTGATGGTCAGCGTACAAACGTGGTGTATTCGGTTACGGAAGAGGCGGACGGCGGCATCTGGATAAGTACTGCGAATGCCGGTATCTACCGTTTCAATGGAAAGGCCTTCGATCCTTTTGTGCCTCACGGAGGCTTCCGCGACCTGGCTATTACCTCTCTGGTGGGCGACCAGCAAGGAAATGTGCTGGTGGTAAGCAAAAAGGGAGCAGATGTGCTGGAGCCAGAAAGCGGCCGCATGCGTTACCATGGGCAGGAAAGCGGCATTACAGACATCGATCCGAACCTGAATGCCTACGCTGTTGACCCGGCAGGGAGCATCTGGTTGGGAACTCAAACAGGTTTAATCCGCTATAGCAGCAGTCTGTCCGGTAAGCAAGCGGAGCCTGTAAGCAGGATAAACCAGATGCTGGTGTTTTTGAATGAGGTGGAGCCGAAAGAGCTGCTGCGCCTGGGGTATAAGCAAAATCATGTTTCCTTTGACTATACAGGCTTTTGGTATCACAATCCGGCAGCCCTTAATTACCAGCTAAAACTGGAAGGCTATGACCGGGAATGGGTAAGCTCCCGAAATCATTTTGTTACTTACCCGAGCCTGCCGCCGGGTTCGTACACTTTTAATGTAAAAGCATCGGCCAGCAACGACTTTGCAGGTATTGAGCCCGTACGCTACTCTTTTGTAATTGCGCCGCCCTTTTATAATACATCCTGGTTTTATGTGCTCTGTGTTTTTACGGGTGGAGGGCTCCTGTTTTTATATGTGAAAAAGCGGGAACAGAAGCTGAAGAAAAGAGAGCAGCAAAAAAAGGAACAGGTAGAATTTCAGTTCCAGACCCTGAAAAGCCAGGTAAACCCGCACTTTCTCTTTAACAGTTTTAACACCCTTATTGCGGTAATAGAAGACGACCAGGAACGGGCAGTAGAGTATGTGGAGAAACTGTCGGATTTTTACCGCAATATTCTGCTCCACCGCGAAAGCAATGCCATTCCGCTGCAGGAGGAGCTCCGGATGATGGAAACCTACTATTTTCTTCAGCTAAAGCGGTATCGAAGTAGTTTCACTCTCCGGATAGAGGTTCCGGAATGCTACCAAAGCTGGCAAATTCCGCCCCTTAGCTTGCAGCTGCTGGTAGAGAATGCGGTAAAGCACAACATCGTTTCGCGCGAAACCCCACTCCTGGTAGAGATTTTAGCCGATAATGATTATTTGGTAGTAAAAAATAATCGGCAGGCCCGGCAGCAGTACGAATCGTCAACAGGCCTGGGGCTGCAAAATATCAGGAGCCGATTTGGCCTGTTAACAAATAAAGAAGTGCTGGTGGAGGAAACGCCAGCAAGCTTTGCTGTTTATATCCCGCTTTTATCCCCTGCCAAATGAACATACTAATTATTGAAGATGAGGAAACTGCCGCAGAGCGTCTGCAAAAGATGCTGCTGCAAGCCGACAGCCAGGTAAATATACTTGCGGTTACAGAAAGCGTAAAAGCCTCCCTGGCCTGGCTCAGGAACCACCCGGCCCCGGACTTGATTATGGCCGATATACAGCTGGCCGATGGCCCGAGCTTCGAAATATTCAGGCAGCTGGAGGTGCAGGCGCCGCTCATTTTTACCACTGCTTACGACGAGTATGCCATCAAGGCCTTTAAGTACAACAGTATTGACTACCTGCTAAAACCTATTAAAAAGGCTGAGCTGGAAGAAAGCCTGGGGAAATACAAAAAGCTGCGGCAGTCCCAGGCAATGGCAGGGCAAAGAGAAGCGGCAGGAATTGAGACAACCTCAGCTCCTGAAAACTTTACAGGCACAGCGAAAATAGACTTTGAAGCACTTTTGCAGCAACTTAAAGGAGGCGGAAAAGCCGCTTACCAAAAGCGGTTGCTTATCCGGTTCGGCCAAACCATTCGGATGCTTGAACTAGCCGATGTGGCCTACTTTTATACCGAAGAGCGGGTAAGTCTTGCCTGTACGCGGGCAGGCAAGTGCTGGCCGGTAGACCATCCGCTGGATGAGCTGGAGGGCATACTCGATCCGCAGCAGTTTTTCAGAATAAACCGCCAGTTTATTATTCACATTGGCGCTATTGGCAGCATGCAGGCCTATTCAAAATCAAGGGTAAAAGTCCGGCTTAATCCGCCCGCTTCGCAGGAGACGATTGTAAGCGCCGAGCGTTCCCCCGCCTTTAAAGAGTGGCTACTAGGGAAGTAAATAAGCCTTTTTTTGCCCGCCGTGGTTTTGTTCAGACTTAGAAAATTCCTGTTCAGACAGTGCTTTTCCCTGCTCAGGAACATCTTTTTGTAAATAGCTTTTGGTGCTTGTATTTTCAACATAAGAAAATAAAAATTAATAAAATGCGCCTTTCAATCCTTTGCTTTATGCTTTTGCTAAGCCTGCTGGCGATGAGTATGCTGGGGGGCTGCAAACATGAGCCGGTGCTGCCAGTAGGCGGGGGAGATCCTGGCGATGGGGGTGATGGAGAAGGGCCCGGTGAGGATACCTGCGATCCGGACACAGTGTATTTTCAGCAGGAGGTACTTCCCCTCTTAATTTCGAACTGTGCGAAGAGCGGCTGCCACGATGCTGCCACTGCCGAGGAAGGCATTGTACTCGACTCCTATAGCAGTATTAGGAGCTCCGATGTAATAAAGCTTTCCGATGCAGGAGACAGCGAGCTTTATGAGGTCATTACAGAAGATGATGCAGATAAACGCATGCCTCCGCCACCGGCAAGTCCGCTTAGCAGTGAGCAAATAGGGCTTATTCGCAGCTGGATTGAACAGGGGGCCAAAGACAATGCCTGCTCAGAAACTGCTTGCGATACCTCTAACGTTACCTTTTCCGCTACTATTCAGCCCATTTTGCAGAATAAATGCCTTGGATGCCACAGTGGCGGGGCCCCTTCAGGAGGTTTAAGTTTTAGCACCCACAGCGGGGTGCAGGGGGTAGCGCTCAGTGGCAGGCTCTTTGGTGCAGTCAATCATGATACTGGCTTTGTGCCTATGCCGCAGGGAGGAAATAAGTTGCCTGCCTGCGAAATTGGACAAATCCGGATTTGGGTAGAAAACGGAGCGCTCAATAATTAGCGTAATTAGCGTAATGAACAGAAGCCTGAAAATTTTAATGCTGGTACCGCTCTTTTTCCTCGGGGCCTGCTACTACGACCATGAAGAGGAGCTGTACCCCGGCACGCCGGATTGCAATACCGAAACGGCAACCTATTCAGGAAAGGTGTCGGCAATTATTCAGCAAAACTGCCTGGTTTGTCATAGCCAGGCTGCCAACAACGGAAATGTTACGCTGGAGGGTTTCCAGCGTCTTAAAACCTATGCCGATAATGGAAAGCTGCTGGGTGTAATCACCCACAGCGCCGGTTTTATACCCATGCCTCAAAATGCACCAAAGCTAAGTGACTGCGATATAGCCACCATACAGCAATGGGTAGCCCAGGGGGCACCTAACAATTAGAAAAAAAGGAGCAAAAAATGAAAAAGAAGATTTTACTGGCAATCCTTCTCTTTGGAGTGATTGGTTTGGGGATAGCGGCTTACCTTTTTAATAAACCTGCTGAAACCTCTGTTAGCGGGAAAGCAGATTTTACGATGCCTGCAGAGGAGCTATATGCCGCTTTTGAGCAAAACGAAGCCATGGCGAATGAAAAGTACCTGAACAAGATAATTAAAGTGCAGGGGGAAATTGCCAGTATATCGGAGGCCGACAGCCTGGGCCTGAATGTAACCCTGAGTGGTGGAGAGGGCATGTTTGGCGTCAGCTGCCAGGTGCCCGAGCCGGGGCAGGAGGCCGCTGAATTTAAAGTAGGGGAGCCACTGGTGGTAAAAGGGCTCTGCACCGGAAAGTTAATGGATGTAGTGCTGGTAAAAGGAGTAATTGAACAAACAATAATAGGGAAGAAACGCTAAATTCTAATACTATGAAAAAGCTAATTTTTTGCCTGGCTTTAATCGCCGGGGCAGCCATCAACGGCCTGCAGGCACAAAACCTTTACCTGTCGAAAGACGGGCACATCAAGTTTTTTTCCGATGCCCCCCTGGAAGATATTGAGGCCAATAACCACAAGGTAGGGAGCGTAATGAATATTGAGAACGGAGACATTGAATTTAGTGTGCTGATAATGGCCTTTCAGTTCGAAAAAGCGCTGATGCAGGAGCATTTCAATGAGAACTATATGGAGTCGGCGAAGTATCCGAAGGCGACCTTTAAAGGTAAAATCGTGAATTTCGATGAAGTAAATTTTGCTTCCGATGGAACCTATCCTGCCGAGGTGGAGGGAGAGCTGACCATTCGGGGAGTAGCAAAGCCGGTAAAAGCCAGTGGGCTTATTACAGTAAAGGGAGAAGAAATACAAGTAGCCTCTGATTTTATGGTGGCTCCGGCCGACTATAACATTGAAATACCCGGTTTGGTGAGGGAGAAAATAGCCAAAGAAATTAAAGTAAGTGTGGCCAATACTTACAAGCCTTACAAAAAATCATAGTCTTTCATTTGCCCTGGTGGCTTTACGCCCAAATTATGAACACTCTCAGGATACTTCTTTTAGGGCTCTTGCTGCTGGCCTCTTTTTCGCTGCGCGCCCAGGATGATTTGCTTTCGCTGCTCGAGGAAGAAGAAGAGCCGGTAACCACTTTTGCCAGGGCAAGCTTTAAAACTACCCGGGTAATTAATGCACACTCGCTCGAAAATGTAGCGGGCGGTGTGCTGGATATGAAAATATCGCACCGCTTCGGCTTTATTAATGGAGGCGCTTACCAATTGTTCGGCCTCGACCAGGCCACTATTCGCATAGGGTTTGATTATGGGATAAGTGATCGCCTCATGGTGGGCATAGGAAGAAGCAGCTTTGAGAAAACCTACGATGCTTTTGCCAAATATAAACTGCTTAGGCAGAGCTCAGGTAAGCGGGTAATGCCGATTACGCTTGCCTGGATGTCGGGAATGGCGGTTAATACCCTGGAGTGGCAGGACCCTGCCCGGGAAAACTACTTTTCTTCCCGCCTCTACTATACCCACCAGCTAATTATGGGGCGCAAGTTCAGCGAAAGCTTTAGCCTGCAGCTGATGCCAACCTTTGTGCACCGCAACCTGGTAAAGTTTGAGCAGGAGAAGAACGATGTATATGCCATGGGCATAGCCGGCCGGCAGAAACTAACAAAGCGGGTGGCCATTAATGTGGAGTACTTCTACCTCCTGCCTGAACAGGTCGATGAAAATTACCGGAATTCCCTTTCTATCGGGTTCGACATAGAAACGGGGGGCCATGTGTTTCAGCTGCACTTTACCAACTCCACCTCCATGATTGAAAGAGGCTTTGTTACTGAAACGGTAGGCAACTGGCTGGATGGTGATATCCACTTCGGCTTTAATGTTTCGAGGGTGTTTACCCTGCGTGAGCGGAAGCGGGACTAAGCAGTTTATCCGTTTACTAAGCTGTTGTTTAAAGGAAGCTCTCCAGGTTCGATTATTCAAATAAGCCGGAAGATACGATGAGCTGGATAAGGTTGGACCTTTTTCTTTGCTGTTTTTGAGGTGAAAGGGACTTTAAGCGGCTCATGCTTCAGCCCGTGAAATGTTTTTATCGCTATCGGGATAAGTGGTAAGCCTTAAAATGCTGGACAATTTAAAAGGACAGTAAATAGCTATTAGAATTCTTTGCGCCTGTTTTACTGCAGGAAGCGGCCTGCTATTAGAAGCAGAACATTAAAATATTTTAAGCAGAGGCTTTGTCTTTTTGAGCTTCGGTAAGGAAATAAGGTTCCCGATCTTTGAGGTGGGCCAGCTGCTGACGGTCGGGCAACGAGAAGTAAAAAGTAGCCCCTTTGCCGGGCTGTGCATCGGCCCATACATCGCCTCCGTGGCGCTCGATAATTCGCTTAACGGTAGAGAGCCCAATGCCGGAGCCGGCAAATTCGGTATTTTGGTGCAGCCGCCTGAAGGGCTTAAACAGGTCGCTGATCTTCTCCGGATCGAAGCCTACACCATTATCTTTCACATAAAAAATTCTTTTATTTTTCCCCTCCTTTACGCCCATCTTTATTTTGGAGTTCGGGTTTTTAGAGCTGTACTTAATGGCATTGGTAAGTAAATTCTGTACGACCGAATGCAGGAGGGCCTCATCGCCATAGGCCAGTAAATTATCTTCAATCTCCACATCCGGCTTCTTTTCCTGCTGAAAGGTGTAGTTGTCGAGCACCATCTGGGCCAGCTGGCTTAGGTTTACCGTGCTGTAGTTAAATTCTACTTTGCTAATTTTCGATAGCTGGAGCAGCTGGTTAATAAGCTTGCCCAGCTTTTCGCTCGACTGCATAATAAGGTTTATCATGTACCTGTCCTTATCCGAAATTTCACTTTCGTCGCTTTTCAGCAGTAAAGCAGCAAGGCCATAAATGCTGCTCAGGGGGCTTTTGAGGTCGTGCGATACGGCATAGGTGAATGCCTGTAACTCTTTGTTTACATTTTCTACTTCCTTCAGGGCATCTTTAAGCTTTTTTTCGAAGAGTTTAGTTTCAGTAATATCGGTATAAACGGCTACCGCACCCATTATTTTTTTGTTTAGTAAAACAGGGGAGGCGGCACAGCGTACAAAAATATCTTTTCCGGTTTTAAGGTTTGTTAGAATAAGCTCTTCCACTACCTTTTCGCCCTGCAGGGCCCGGGTAAAAGGTTCGCTCTCCTTACTTACCTTTTTGCCGCTTTTGGCAAAACGGCTGTTCGTTCTTTTGCTCCACTCACTTATTCCTCCACTCAATTCTGTGTTTTGGCTATAACCAAGTAGTTCCAGGCAATGCTGGTTGCAAAGACTCATCCCTTCTTTATCTCCAATATAAATAGCGTCATGAACACTTTCCAGGATAGCCTGTAGTTGTTCTGCATTAAAACTGGTCTTCATCTAATCCCCTTTTAGAAAAAAATATTATCCTTATTAAATATGGATTCTACTTCTTTTTGTTACGCCTATGTAATAAAATAGTTGTTAAGGTGTGGTTTCTAAGGAGGGTAAAAAATATTAATATGCTGCCCAGCCAAAGGCAAGAATGTTTTTGTGCAGGCGGCATTGGTGCAGGTGCCCAATACCGGAATCGCCGAACATGTAAGGTAGATGATGGTTGGAGTCCAGCTGGAATATCATTTGCATCTGTATGCCACATTCGGGGCAGCTAGGGTATTCCACTCCCTGCACCCAGTATGGCCAGCCCCCGAGCTTGTCGGCTGCCTGGGGAACTCCCTGGCTACTATTTTCCAGAATTTCTACTTCTTTGTCGCTCAGGCGGGCATCGCCTGCCTGCATTTCCTGCCAATCCGGAAAGTCTTCGTACACAATCCAGTCTGTAATCAGCTTTTCTTTGTATTGCCTGGAGCTGCTTTCTTCATTTGCGTTAAGCGGCGCAGTTTTTGCTGGCAGGGGGAGGCTTCGGACCACTACGCTTTTTGAGAATGGGAAAAAAGCCTCGCACGTAATTTCGCAATGAGGGGTTTGGCTGGTGCAGTAAAAGAGTTGGATGAGCTTATCGGGCTCCAGATCTAAATCCGTGTTTTCCGGTAAGTCTTTGGGGTTTAGCTGCAGAAATAAAACCAGCTCTTTTTTGCAGTTGGGGCAATGTGGGTGTTGCTCCCCTGCAGGAATATAAGCCTTGCCACCAATTTTAGAGCCCAGCAGCAGCTCTTCCTCTTCGTCTACTACCGGCATCCAGGTATTTCGCTTATAAACAGCAATCTTCTTTAGCACCTCCTCCAGTGTTGGTTCAGGGGTTGAATTGCCTGGGGCTGTACGTCGGGTCTCAGGCTTCGAAAGCCACTGTTTTATTTTGCCAAATAATCTCATCGCATTCACAATAGTAAAGGGGCAGGAGGTGCCTGCATGTTTCTAACTATTTTAAAATGCTTCTGTTATTTCCAGGTAAAATCCGCTGGCTTCTTTGCCCCAGGCATAGTCAAAACGGATGTTTACTTTCTCGCTTTCATTCACCATAAAACGAAGGCCCAGGCCATAGGAGGGCTTAAAGGTAGCGAGCGTAAACGCATCGAGGGCGGGGGCCACGTCGCCTACACCAGCAAAGGCGGCGGCTCCAATGCGCCACCAGATTGGCAGGCGGTATTCGGCCTGGGCGGCAATATAATTCTTATCGCGGTAGCGGCCCTCGTAGTAGCCCCTCATAATAGTGGCTCCACCCAGCTGGCTTAGCTGCAGAAAAGGAACCGTGCCACTGGTAAATTTCCCCAAAGCCTGCAGTGCCAGGATGTGCCTGTTCGGGTGAACCTGAAAGTATTTCCGGGCATCTATTGTATACTGGTTGTAGGAGAAATCGCTGCCTGTAAAGCTGGTATTAAATAAAGTCCCCAGCTCAAGGTAGCCTCCCCGGGATGGGTTTACCACAATGTCGCGGGTGTCGAAAACCAGGGCAGCGCCAATGCCGGAGGCCGTATATCCATCCCAGCCTGCGGGTTGCTGTGTTTCCAATAAGCCTTCCGGCGCCTGTTCCACATTAAAAATCCGGTAATAATTCCACTGCAGCCCGGCAAACAGCTGCTGGTTAAGTTTCCGCAGTAAACGATTTTCGGCCCGGAGCAAGGTATAGTCAACCAGTTCTTCATTGCTTTCGGGGAGTTCGTTGCCAATGCCATAATAGTTGCGCGGAAACTTAAAGTAGGCGAGGTTGCCCTTGAGTACATACTTTTCTTCCGGAAAAAAGAGCGTATAGCTGGGAGAAATAAGGATTTGCTTGTTAAGGGTGTAAAGACCATACAGTTGCACATTGGAGGTGCGAACAGTGGTGTCGTTTGCATCCAGGCTAAACAGGCGCATGCCCAGTGCACCAAAGCCAAAGCGGGTTTCCGGCGTATAGTAAATAACCGGCAGGGCCACCCAGCTTCCTTTTTTTTCTACAGCGGAGGTAACGCTCAGGCTATCGTTGTCATCTATTTTTTGTGCGGCAGCCTCTTTCATGAAAAGACCGCAAAGCAGGCACAGGAGAAGTAAATGTTTTATGCGCATGGAGGAGGAAATAACAGTTAATAGGAGCAGTTTTCGCTGCCAATCGGTGAGCCCGGTGGTAAATCCAGCGGGAGGTTTGCCTTAAAGGTTTCAGGCTCCTGCTCAAAGCGCCTGATTTGCTGCAGGGCCCATTGGTATAAGGCCTGTTCCTGTGCGGGTGCTGTGTTGAGGTGTTGTTGTAAGTCTTTTTGCAGGGAGTAAACCGCCTGTAGCGCATGGCCCTGGGTGCTGGTGCCAGCTTCATTTTTAGCAGCCAGCTGCAGGAGCTGTTGCAGGCTCAGGCGGGCCACGAGCTTTTGCAGCTGGCCGTCGTAGCCGGTAGTAAAAGTTTGTGGCCAGCTTTTCTCCATAAGCGCCTGCAGCACCGTATGGAAGCCGGGCTGTGCCGGGTGGAGCGCCTGTTGCATGCTCAGGCGGGCAGCCCTTTCGGGGTGGAGGAGCAGGCCGAGGCTGTGGCCGGCAGCACTTTCGGCTGCCGCCAAGGGATCGAAGGTAACACCTGTATGGCTGTCGAAGGTTTCGCGGGTACGCGAATAGCCGGGTGGCCGTGGCGGGATGAGCTTAATGATATGCTCGGGTACACGAAGCACTGCAGGCTCCAGTGATTGTAGCAATGCCTGCAGTGCCTGCTCCTGCAGGGGAGCAGGCACAGGTTCCACGCCTTTTACGCCCTCTTTTTTTACTGAATAGTTGTACTCCACTCCTCCCAGTAATTTTGCTACGGCTTCGGTCTGGTAGCGGTGAGAGAGATAAAGCGGCACTAAAACCTCTTCGAGGGTGGCGGTGGGCGCACCGGTTTTGATGTTGCCCAGGCCAAACCGCCCGAGGGCCTGCTGCCGTATTTCCAGCACCCGCTCAAGTTCCTTTACCGGGTTTACGCCATTGTCCCACAGGTGCGCATAAGGGTGTGCGCCTCCTTCGGGCCGGGCATCGGCATCGGAAATGAAGAGCAGTCCCTTCTCGGCTATTTCATCAAGAATTGCTTCTAAAGCTTCTTCATTTTTCGTTTGCTCAGGAAAATCCTGGTAGCCATAGCGAATGGCCAGCTTATCCCACTCTCCTATTCCACGGTCGTAAGCTTCGGAAAGGTCGATATCTCCGTTTTCGCGCAAAATTATCAGCGGGTGTGGATAATCCATTACCGAGCTGCGGCCACTGGCACTGGCGGCAAAATTGTGGGCAAGCCCCAGGGTATGTCCCACTTCGTGGGCGGCAAGTTGTTTTAAGCGGTCGAGGGCCATCTGGCTTACCTGCTCATTTTTCTCTTCTTCATTCGTATAAGGTGCAAGCAGGCCTTCGGCTATCAGAATGTCCTGCCTTACCCGTAAAGAGCCCAGGCTCACATGGCCTTTTATTATTTCGCCGGTGCGGGGATCTGTTACCGTGGCGCCATAGCTCCAGCCGCGGGTGGCACGGTGTACCCACTGAATTACGTTATAGCGAACATCCAGCGGGTCGGCTCCTTCTGGCAGCATCTCTACCCTGAAAGCATTTTTGTAACCGGCCGCCTCAAAAGCCTGGTTCCACCAGCGGGCACCTTCCAGCAGGGCCGAACGTACCGGCTCGGGAGTGCCCCGGTCGAGGTAATAAACAATGGGTTCTACGGCTTCGCTCAGGGCGGCTGCCGGATTTTCTTTGTACAGGCGGTGGCGGGCAATAAACCGCTTTTGCAGGGGCTCATCAATTGGGGTGGCATAGTCGGCATAGCTGATGCCAAAGTAGCCTGCCCGCGGGTCGAAGGGGCGTGGGCTGTACCAGGTGTCGGGGAGCTGCACCAGCGAATGGTGTAGCCTTACGCTTACGGCTTCGGGGCTGGGGGTTACCTGTTGAATGTAGCTGCCTTCCGGTTCGCCGGTAAAGGTTAGTAAAGCTTCTATTTCGGTATTTTCAGGAAAGTTTTTTGTTCGTTCCATGTACAGGGCCGACCTGTCTTTGTTTAGCTGGTAAGCTCCCTGCTTGCTTCTTTTTAAGGTTTGGGCCACCCCATGCGCATCCTGAAGGAAAAACTCAGTAGCATCTGCCAGGAACTTCCAGTCGTCCTGTGCAACCAGCGGAAAGCTCCACAGGACCGATTGGGCAAAAGCTTCTTCCACCGAGGTCTGCTCGTCGGCGTTTTCAGAAATGGCCCGGTAATCGTAATTAGGCTGAATGAGCAGTAGCTTATTACCGCTCTGGATAAACTTTACTACCCGGGTATTGCCAACCTGGCCGCGGTCGAGACCAATATCATTGGAGCCTATTCCGGAGCTCAGGTAGTTTACATACAGAAACTCCTGGTTTAGCTTGTCAACTTCAAGCAGCAGCTTTCCCTGGGCTTTATCCAGGTAAAAAGGCATAAAGCCTCCGTAGTACCCCATACCATTGGTGTAAGAAGCAATGGAAGGCAGCGAGCCGGGCTGGCTGTCTCCGTTCTTTTCTGGAGTGGAGATAGTAGGTTGAGTGCTTTTACAGGCGGCCACAGCTACTAATAACAATAAGAACAGGTTTCGGGTAAATGCGTGCATATAGGAATAAAGAGAATAAAACAGGCTAGTAAGATAAGAAAAGACGGCGAATAAACCAGTAATAAATTACATGCGCCAAAATATGATTTTGTTTAAAAAAAATATGTGCTAGTTTAGAGGCGATCGTTTTTCCTGAATCATTTATTCTATTAAATCCCTCCTGTTTTGAAAAAACATTTACTATCTCTTCTCTTTTTGCTTTGTCTCTGCGGTATTTCTTCTGCACAGGATGCACCCATGAAATGGGGGAAAGTGGATAAAGAAGATCTTTTGATGAAGGTTTATCCCCACGATTCTTCGGCGGCGGCTGTCGTGCTGGCCGACTATGGAGTGGCTTATTTTACTTTTAACAGCGACAAAGGTTTTGAGCTTAATATGGATAGGCATACCCGAATTAAAATTTTAAATACGAATGGGCTTGAATATGCTAATCAGCAAATAGCTTTATACCATAGAGGGTTAAACAAAGAAGAGGTGAACAGCCTGAAAGGGATAACCTACAACCTAGAGGGGAATAAGGTGCAAAAATATAAAATGAGCAAGAAAGAAGCTTTTACGGAGGCCTATGATGAGCAGATAGATTTTGTAAAATTTACGCTTCCCAATGTGAAAGAAGGCTCTGTTATTGAATTTAAGTATACGCTCAAGTCGGACTTTATTTATAACCTCTTTACCTGGAAGTTTCAAAGCGATATTCCTGTTCGGTGGAGCGAATTTAGGGCAAAAATACCGGAATACTTTTACTATAAGAGCTTTATGGGTGGCTTTATGCCATTGACACTTGCTGAATCAAAATCATATAAAGATTCGTTCCGCTATAACATTACAAGTGTGGATCCTGGAATAGGCAGAAGTGGTAGCGTAAGATCTTCAGGCACGCTTTCTCCTGATGGAACGGCTTTTCGATGGGTTCTAGAGAACGTGCCGGCAATTAAAGAAGAAGCTTATATTACGACCATTCAGGACTATCTTTCAAGAATAGAATTTGAGTTAAGCTACACTAAGTATCCAGGAAAAGGAATTAACAATTATAGTAGCAGCTGGGAAAAGCTGGCAGAGGAGTTTTTAAAGGACCCCCGTTTTGGCGGGCAGTTGAAAAGAGAAAGGTATCTGCGCGAGGCAATTGCAGGACTTGAAAAAGAAGCTTCCGGTATTGAGCTGATAAACCAGGTAGTTCTTTATGTAAAGAAGAACCTGCACTACAACGGAAAAGCGCGGGTTTATACAGAGAATAGTCTGAAAAAGGTTTTTGATTCGAAGGAGGGCAATGCCGCTGAAATTAACCTGCTGCTTACCCTTATGTTGCGCGAAGCAGGCTTTACTGCCAATCCGGTTATTTTAAGTACCCGCGACCATGGCAAGATTAACCCGGTTATTCCGCTCGAAAAAGACTTTAATTTTGTGGTGGCTGCTGTAAAGCTCGAAGAGGGTTATGTGCTGCTCGACGGAACAGACCCTTCTCTTCCGGTGGGTATGCTTCCATTTCAGTGCATGAACCAGCAGGGAAGGCTTATTGCCGAAAGCTATTCTGCCTGGGTTCCTCTGCGGAACAATGAAATAATAAAAGAAGCTTCCCAGGCAGAGCTTGTCTTAACTGCCGCGGGTAACCTGTCGGGCACCCTCACCCGACGCCACGAAGGCTATGCAGCAGTGTATAGCCGAAATCAGTTTCATGAACAGGGAGAAGAAAAATACATCAGGGAGGAGTACGGTGAAACCGGCTGGAACATAAGTGATTTCGGCATTGAAAATGCGGAAATGCTCAGTGATCAGCTGACCGAAAGCTTTACCCTTGATGCGCAGGAAGCAATTACAGTGGCCGGTGATCGGATGTATTTTCAGCCACTCCTTATCGATAAAGAAACAGAAAATCCATTTAAACTGGAGGCAAGAAACTTTCCTGTTGACTTTGGCTGCCCCAGAGAAAGGCTCTCAGTAGTAAAAATTAAGCTGCCCGAGGGCTATGAGGTGGAAGAAATTCCTGAGCAAATGGTGGTCACCCTACCCGATAAGTCCGGAACCTTTCGCTTTATGGTAAGCGAAATAAATGGCCAGCTTACAGTAATGAGTAGCCTAAAGTTTGAAAAGGCAATGTACCTGCCGGAAGAGTATGCAGCCTTAAAAAGGTTTAATGAAATGGTAGTAGCCAAACATGCCGAGCAGGTAGTGTTAAAAAAGATTAATTAAACGGTCGGAAGGATGAAAAGAGCAAGAAGGGGTATTTGGGTGTTGCTGGCTTTGTGCCTGTTTATTATGTGTGCGGGAAGTAGCATGGCTTTTAATCGGACTGGCGGCGTCCCATACAGTGTAGCCAGCCCTCCGGAGGCGCTTACGGCCGGGGCCGATGCTGTTGTACGGGAGCATCATACCTCCTTTACCGTACTTTCGGCAGGGAAGGGAGTGCAAAAGGTACAATACCGGATAACTATCCTGAATAAAAAAGCAGCAGACCAGGCCCGCCTTGTGGTGCATTACGATAAGCTGAATAAGGTAAAAGAAATAAATGGAAAAGCCTTTGATGCAGCCGGTAAGGAAATAATGAAGCTCCGGAAGCGGGATATTGAAGACAGGAGCAATTTCCAGAGCTATTCTGTTTTTGAGGATAACCGGATAAAAACGGCAGCCTTTGCTATTCATACCTACCCCTACTCCGTTTGGTGGGAGTACGAGATAGAAACTACGAACATGATGTTTTACCCGCTTTGGATGCCGCAGGATGCAGAGCGACTGGCAGTAGAAAAAGCAAGCTTTCAGGTGGAGGTGCCCCAGGGTATCGGCTTCCGTTACCAGGAACAATTGGTGGAGCCGGCAAAAGTAAGTAGAATGGGTGGCAAGGAAGTGTATAACTGGGAGGTCCGGAATTTAAAAGCCATCGAAAGTGAGCCATATAGCCCAGGTATTATGGAGCGGCTTCCCTTGGTCTACACAGCCCCCTCAGAATTTTCTGTAGAAGGTTTTGCCGGTAATATGGATAGCTGGAAAGATTATGGCGCATGGATAAATCAGCTGAATATTACCCAGAATGATCTTTCTGAGGAGGCGAAAGCAAAAGTGGACAGGCTGACAGAAGGGCTGTCGACAGATGAGCAAAAGGTAAGAGCAATTTATAATTACCTGCAGCAGAACACCCGTTATGTGAGTATTCAGCTGGGTATTGGCGGCTGGCAACCCTTTAAAGCTTCTTTTGTAGATGAAAAAGGCTATGGCGATTGCAAGGCGCTCTCTAACTACACCAAAAGCCTGCTGGAAGCAGCCGGCATTAATTCCTATTACACGCTTATCCGGCATGGGCAAAACCGGGATTACCTGAAAGAGGATTTTCCTATGAGCCGGTTTAATCATGCTATTTTATGCGTACCACTTGCCGAAGACACCGTATGGCTGGAGTGCACCAGTCAAACCAATCCCTTTGGCTTTCTTGGAACGGGTACTGCGGGGCGTAAAGTAGTGTTGATAAAAGAGGATGGAGGAGTTGTTGTACACACCAGGGACTATGGTATGGAAGAAAACCAACAGCGGACCCTGGCTGAGGTGCAGGTAAGCGCGGAGGGTGCACAGGCCACTATACGCAGGGTTTATACAGGCATCCAGTTTGAAAATGGCGGCTTGAGCTATTATCTGCATCAGGATAAAGAAGAACAGAAGAAGTGGACCTATCGGAACCTGAAAATACCCAGCTACACCATTTTAAACCATGAGCTTGCTTTAACGAAGAACGACATTGTGCCAGAGGCGGTCCTGACTACCGAAATAGCGCTTAAAAGCCTGATTAGTTCCAGTGGGAAGCGTATTTTCATAAATCCAAATCTTGCCAATCGCCTGGACCATTCCCTGAAAAGAATGGACGAGCGTCTCGCCGATTTTGTTTTGTCATGGTCTTACCAGGATTTGGATACCATCACCTACCATTTGCCCGAAGGGTACCAGGCAGAGTTTCTTCCTGATCCAATGGAAATACAAAGTCCGTTTGGCAAATATACAGCCAGGGTTGAGATTAAGGGGCAAAAGCTGCTTTACACCCGGGAGCTAAGCATGAAGGAAGGTCGCTTTCCGCCGGAGCGGTATAACGATTATGTCCAATTTATGCAGGAGGTGTCGAAGGCAGATAATACAAAGGTCGTTCTGGTGCAGATGTAAATTAAGAGAAAAATAAAAAAAAGCCCTGGTATTAATATAACTCGCTGTTCTTTGCCTCAATCATATACCTGAGCCTTGACTTTTCTTTGTAATATGCTGTTTCCTGGAACTCCATTTGCTCCTGGTGTAGGTCTGACTTTATGGATACTGTATAGCTTTTGGTCTTTGCTCCCGGCTTATAACAGTTTTCCTTCAATGGGCACAGCTTGCATTTTTCAATGTCAAAATAATACGTGTCAACCTGGTTTTTCCCCACCTCCTTTTTCCCCTGGCGTGCCTTTCGGATAGCCAGATGTCCTGCCGGACAGACAAACATATCTGCATCTTTGTTATAGTCGAACCTGTCTTCATCCTTTCTAAAGCCTTGTGTTATCGAAGGGTTCAGTCTGGAGACTACTTTTATTGGCTGTCCCTGTTTGTTCTGCAGCGATAGGTTTTCCTTTCCTGAGTATGCCGCATCGCCAATGACAGCCTCTACCTGAATGCCGTTCGCCTGACTTATCTCCACGAGCTTTGGTAGTTCGGGGCCATCCCCCTTTTCACCCGATGTCACTACTGCTGCTGTAATAATACGCTCTTCGCTCATGGCCAGGTGGGTCTTATACCCAAAGAATCAGCTGTCGGCAGCTTTATGTCCGGTCCTTGCATCCGATCTTTGGAGAGAGTATAGTGTTCCTGGGTATCTTCAACCGTTTCTTTCAAGAGGTTTAGCTTCTCCTTCACAGAAGGAACCTCCTGGAGTAGCTTATCCGATTCTATGATTCTCTCCAGTTCCTTGCAGTAGATGAGTTCTTTTTCCAGCTCATTTGAGTCATTCTTGCGCGGCATACGCTTACTCATATCCTCATCAATGGCATAGACCGCCTTGCGCAGATGTTTGGAATGCTCCCTAAGAACTTCTAAAGCGGAATGTGGATTGGAACGTGAATGAGAGTGGGTAGCATCAACGATGATGGATTTGGAACCGATAATGCCTTTTACCAAAGCAATGGAAACGGTTTTGGTAATCAGCAGGTCCAACAGATGGGTATCTTGCAGACGCTTTATATCAGGGCTTTTCTGTGTTTAATCTCCATTCATTCTTGTCAAAATGGCAAAAAATAAGGTAATTTAAATTTAGGTGATCATTATTTTTAACAAATCTATGAAAAATAACTTTTTTATAATTCCAGCGTGCCTGTTTTTAGTGCAGCTGGTTGTAGCTTGCACAAGTGCAGGCGAAAAAAATCTGCCAACAGCAGCGGAACTTATGAACGATACGATTGATGTGCATACCTTTGCCCGACCCGAAGAGGCTGTTGTAAAACACCTTAACTGGGAGGCAAAAGTTGATTTTGAGGAACAACAGATTACTGCGGTGGCCCGACTGAATATCGAAGCCGCTGCCGATGCCAAAAACCTGATCCTGGACAGCAAGGGGCTGGATATTGAGCGCATCACCCTTGGAGAAGAAGAGTCGGTAACCATTTTTGAGGTGGGCGATTCGATTGAGCATATGGGGCGCCCGGTAAGGATAGACATTAGCCCCGACACGGAATGGGTAAATGTATATTATAAAACAGGTAAAAATGCAGAGGCGCTGCAGTGGCTGAACCCTGCACAAACGGCCGGAAAAGAGCAACCATTCCTGTTTACCCAGTCACAGGCAATTCTTGCCCGAAGCTGGATTCCTATACAGGACTCGCCGGGTATTCGCTTTACCTACAATGCAACCGTAGAGGTGCCGTCGAATTTACTGGCTGTAATGAGTGCCGAAAACCCCCAGGAAAAAAACGCAACAGGAGTTTATAATTTTAAAATGGAGCAACCGATACCGGCTTACCTCATGGCCCTCTCGGTTGGCGACCTGGTGTTTGCGCCTATTGGTGAGCGTACAGGCGTTTATGCAGAACCGGAAGTTATTGAGGAAGCCGTATATGAATTTGCTGAGCTTGACGAAATGCTCGAAGCTGCGGAAGAGCTCTATGGCCCGTATCGCTGGGAGCGCTACGACCTGATTGTGCTGCCGCCAAGCTTTCCGTTTGGTGGTATGGAAAACCCCCGCCTTACCTTTGCTACCCCCACCATCCTTGCCGGCGACCGCTCCCTTACTTCGCTGGTGGCGCACGAACTGGCACACAGCTGGTCGGGGAACCTGGTAACCAATGCAACCTGGAACGACTTCTGGCTCAACGAAGGCTTTACTGTATATTTCGAGCGGCGAATCATGGAAGCCCTGCAGGGCCCGGCCTATGCCGAAATGCTGGCCGAACTGGGATACCAGGATCTAAAGCAAACCGTTGAAGAGCTAAAGGAAGCCGACCAGTGGGAAGATACCCGCTTACGGGTAGAGCTGGAGGGACGCAACCCTGACGACGGAGTAACCGATATAGCCTATGAAAAAGGATACTTCTTTCTGCGCCATCTGGAAAATTTGGTAGGACGTGAGAAATTCGATGCCTTCCTGCGCAAGTATTTCGATTCTCATGCGTTCCAAACCATGACGACCGGAGGCTTTATTGAGTACCTGAACGAGGAGCTCCTTAAACCCAATAACATTGAAGTTTCTGACCAGACCTACCATGCCTGGATTTTTGAACCCGGCTTGCCGGAAAGTATGCCAGCGGTAGACTCTGAGCGCTTTAATGCAGTAGATGCGCAGCTGGAAGCATGGAAAGATGGCACAGCTGCCAGTCAGTTGCAAACCGAGGAATGGTCGTCGCATGAGTGGCTGCATTTTATCAGGAATTTGCCGGAAGATTTAAGCACCGCGCAGCTACAGGAACTGGATGAGGCATTTGGGTTTACCCAATCGGGGAATTCAGAGGTGCTGGCAGCCTGGTTTATGCATACTATTGCGCACAATTATAAACCCGCTGAGCCTGCACTTAGGGAGTTCCTGACTTCCGTTGGCCGCCGTAAGTTTTTGATGCCACTTTATAAAGAATTAATAGAAACTGAAGAGGGATTGCGGCTGGCAAAGGATATTTATGGCAAGGCCCGGCAGAATTACCATTTTGTGTCGGTAAACAGTATCGATAAGCTTCTTGATTATCAATGAGTTGTGTTTGAGGATGTAATAAAATTTCAGAAAAGCAAGTTTTTGTGGGTCCGATTCTTTATTTTAATATCTTTGTAAGGAAAAAGGCTTTGGAGTAGATTCTCTTTTTATCGCTTCAGGAGATGGACAAAAAGGCAGGAGAAACATGCAATTTAAATTTTCTTACAATAAAGCTGTAAGTAGCCTTGTAAGGTGTGTGGTGAATTTAAATTTATTTAGATTCTGGAAAATAATATATTTGTTAAGTCAATTCCGGTATACTCTTTGTTGACTTTGTTATCGGGAAAAGTGAAAGGAATATCTATAATTAAAATTGTAGAAGAGAGATCAGGAGGAAGATATGTCTGACGTTAGAAAGATAAAAAACATAATGCTGATAGACGATGATGAGATTCATAGTAATCTTTGCTATGAATTGATTCTGAAATCGGGTATCACGCAGACCGTGTCCATATTTAACGACGCGGAAGAAGCCCTGCAGTTTATCCGGGATAACACAGCCAGGCCTGACGCTTTGCCTGACTTAATCTTCCTGGATATTAATATGCCGTTTATGGATGGCTGGGAGTTCCTGGACGCCTATGAAGCAGTGAAGCCTGAGATTAAAAAAGAAATTGTTTTAATTCTTCTGACTTCTTCAGTGTATAAGAATGATATAGAGAAAGCAAAGCAGTATAAATCGGTGGTAGAATATATTAAAACCCCTATTTCTATCAACAAGCTGCTGGAAACTAAAGAAGAATATTTTAACAAAGTACGGACCGTTTAATCCGGATTCTTAAGAAAAAAAGGAGCTTTTCTGTATACGGAAAGCTCCTTTTTTTGTGGCCAAGCAAGTCTGTTCTGCTTGCGAAAGTGCAGGTAGGTAATTTTTTTGCTGGCAGGCGCAGTGTTGCAGGCCCGTATTGCAGATGACTGTAGCTAATGCTTCCCCGGTTCGGCCAGGCAGAACGATAGTCTGCTAAAAAATTTCGATGCTTTAGCGGAAGTTTAGCAGTCTTTCGTTTATTGTCTCTTACAGTTTTTCTAGCTTAAATGTAACTACCGCTTTCCCTTTTGATTTCACACTTATCAGATACATGCCTGCGGCAAAGCCTTCCAGGTTTATGTCGTGGCTGCCTGTGGCTACCCCCTGGCTGATGGTTTGGCCGAAGATATTCATTATACTTATATCTACCTCTTTCAGGTATTCTTTAAGTTCCAGCCGTGCTTTGCCCGTTGTTGGGTTCGGGTAAAGCTTTATGCTTTTTGCTAATTCCGGGTCGAATACAGCAGTAGGTGTGCTTATGGTAAGGATAGCACTGGCTTCGCCAGCATAGTTTTCATCCAGCACTACTGCGCTTACCTCGTACTCCCCAATTGCTACAGGCGCTGTTGCCGTACCATTGTAATGCACTTCGGTAGTGAGTCCTGCAGGTTCAGTGCTTACTGCAGCAGATTTAGGTTCTCCGGTAAATTCATGGTTCAGCTCCCTTAATACAACTGAAGCAGTAGCTTTGCTAATGGTCAAATCCATTTCCGATGAGTCGGAAAGAAAGCGGTCATCTTCTGCCACAATGGCTTTGAGTTTTACCTTGCCGGACTTTATTATGCGTACGGTTTTGTTGCCTGTGCCCGACAGGCTCAGATCTCCGGGGTAGCTGGCTGTTTGTTCCTCTGCAATGTGATAGGTAATGGCTCCTGTGGAGTTGCTGCTCGCTGCTAAATCGAATGTTTCGGAAGAATAGGGGCGGCTTTCATTATTGAAGGTAATGTCGGGGGTGGCCTTTTCGGTGGTGCCTTCCCTTACTACATGAATGGTATATCTTTTATGAGACAAGCCGTCTTCAGAGGCTATTTCTATCAGAATGGTGTTGCTTCCAACATTGAGAGGAATTGACGCAGAGGCAGTGCCGCTGTAAACTGCTGTTCCATTGACCATAAGGGCAGCGGTAATGTCCTGTGCTGTAGGAGTTGTTGTAATGTTTGTAACTGCCTCACTAACGGTGGCTGTGTAATCGGTGGTTTCAGGAGCAAAAGCCGGCGACAAGGTTCCGCTGCTAAGTGCCAGTGCAGATAGAGAAGCGCTGGTGCCGGAAACCGAATTCTGAAGGGTCCAGGAAACCGAATAGGTGTGGCTGTCCTCATGGCCATTTACCCGTAATAACTGGGTGGTGTCCTGTATGGTTGCAGTTAACGTGTTTAAGCCTTTTTTTATGCTATTGGCGCTGATGGAAACAAATTCGGTATTACTTTCAAAAGCATCGCCATTGAGGAGCCAGTTTATTTTTAGGGTATTTGGTAAGGGATTGATAATGCCCAGCTCCAGCTTTAGGGGAGAGAAATCAGTGGCAATGGTGTTGCTGGTTGGGGTGTGGGCCTTAACAGGGGAAACCAGGGAGTGAACGGTTTCAATGGTGGCTTCTATGCAAACAGCGCAAAACGGCTGGCCTAAATAGCGCATTTTGCAATTCTGATGTGGCCGGTACCATGTAGCTGAATTGCCGCCGCAACAATGCTGATAAATTCCTATTTCGTTTGTGCTGTACCAGTTCTTCCATTTAACCGCAGAAGGGCTTGTTTCCTGCGTCATATTGTAGGCCTCTCGGGCATATCCGTCGCCCGCATAATATTCATCATTGAGGCGGGCAAAGGCATGGCCTATTTCATGTATGGCTATTTCTGTGGATGAGCTGTGTAAAGAGGCTGTGGCGTAGGCCCCTCCGCTTCCGCCATAATATGGACTGTTGGTTAGAATCAGGACGAGGTCGTAAGAAGGAAAATTAGTTGCCAGTACATTTGATATTGCGCTGGAATTTATGGGGACAAGAAGCCGGTGGATGTTATAATAATCGAATGTTGAGCCAAAATAATTGTCTACCTCTTTTACCGGGTGGTCAGGCTCGGTTACGTCTGTGGCTGTGCCTGGGTGGTTTGCCCCGCTTTCATTTGATGGAACCTTTATGGCAAACACATTAAAGTAGTTCTGGTACTCCTTATAGGGGCTTTCGGCAAAGAAGGCGTCTGAAAATTTTTTTGCGTCTTCTGTGAAGCGGGATAATTCATGCTGCTGGTAACCATCGCTTAAAATTACCAGGTTAATCCGCTTTGTAATGTCTCCGCTATACTGGATGGTGTCTGCCTCGAACTTTTGGGCGTAGGCTACCATGCAGCTTAGCAGGAGAGGTAGGAGTAGGGCAGCGCTCTTCATGACTATTCGATTTTTGTTACTATGAGGGGAGTTCGCTCCGAGCCGGAAGCGTTTATTTCTTCAATGGCGATGGCTTCTGTTTTTGCATCCAGCTGCATGCGGATTGAAAACTGAGCGCTGTCCAGTTCAATTTCTTTTTTCGACAGTTGCCCCGCTTCTCCCACATACTCTACGGTTCTGTTTAGTGGGTTAGGAACATCAGGGTATGCACGGTTTGTGCGCTGGCATCCAGCTCAATACAGATTAAATCTCCTGTTTTAGCGGGTGGGTTTGGCTGGAGATTCTTTTTCAGCTCGCCCTTTACAATCATTTTATCTATAATGCCTATTTCTGTGTTGCCGGCTGCATTTTTGTGTATTGAATAGTTAAGGAAAATAATTTGTGGTGTACCTGGCTCGATTTCTTCTGTCGAGGCCTGAGAGGTGCCTCCGCCGGTGCTTAGCCCCTCTTTGTTTACTTTGCAGGAGCTTATAAGCGAAATCAACAGAAGACTATAAAAGAAAACTATTTTACTGCTTTTCATGGCTAAGGAATTTCCCGTCCCGGAACTTGGCTGGAAGGCTTCCTTCTGTAAAAGAGAAATAAGTTATCGCCTATTTCTTTTTGTCAAAGGAGCATTTCATTTTTTCAGGATCGGAGGCCTGCTCTTATAAAAAATAATTAAAGGTGTTGAGTATCAGGCAAAAAATTAAATGGTCCTAAAAGCAATATATTAAATAATTATATTATTTAGTAATTTATCACAAATTTATTTTTCGGGTTTATTCTCATTTGTTCCTGTTATTTGGAGGCGGCTTCGGTTTAGAACGCGTATAAAAATCCTGAAAAACAGGCGCAAAAAAAAGGTCGGCGAGTGCCGACCTATGAGGTGTTCCCGAAGGAGTGCAAAAATTTTCGTGCCAGCTTTAAAGTCCTGCCTGCAGTTCCATTGGTTCTACCAGGTCAATAGTGGCAAGGCGTTGCGCATATTGTTCTTTTATCTCCATAAAGGCCTCCAGATTTTCAGGTTCTATTGGCTCAGACGGAGGAATTTCTACTTTAAGGGCATCTACCTGCTTGCCGTTTTTCCAGAAACGGAAGCAAAGATGAGGGCCTGTGGCAAGGCCGGTGCTGCCTACATAGCCAATGGTTTGCCCCTGTTTTACATGGGCTCCTTTTTTTATTCCCCCTGGCAATTTTGCTCATATGAAGGTACTGAGTAGTATAAGTGCCATTGTGTTTTACCTTTACATAATTGCCATTGCCCCTGTTGTAGCCGGCTTCTACTATCACCCCGTCGCCCACGGTTTGAATAGGGGTACCGGTAGGTGCCGCATAATCGGTTCCTAGGTGGGCTTTCCAGCGCTTTTGTACCGGGTGAAAGCGGCAAGGGTAAAGCGGGAGCTTATGCGGGTAAAGTTTAGGGGCGCTTTAAGGAAAGCTTTGCGAAGGCTGTTGCCCTCCTCATCGTAAGTAGTCGGTGCCGCTGCCCTGGTCGAAATAAAAAGCATTAAATTCTTCCCTTCATGGCTCGAACTGTACTGCCAGAATTTTTCCTACGCCTACGGGCTGTCCTTCTACAGTTTTTCTTCATAAATTACTTTAAACCAGTCGCCTTTTTGGATGCGGAAAAAGTCAATTTGCCAGGCATACACATCTACAAGCATATTGGTTAAAGCAGGGACCACCAGCATCGGCCACCGATTTTGCCAGTGAGGAATTAATGGTGCCATAAATACTTTTTTCTTCTACTGGTTACTTCTTTTTGGTTCAGCCGCTTACAGAAATGGAGTCGCTGCAGGTTAAAAACCACGTATTCGGTAAGGCTTGGCTCGTATACCAGGTAGCGGGCGGTCCGGGCCGAATCTTTTTCGCAGAAAATGGTAATGTTTTTATTGGCAGCCATTCGGCGCACATCAAAAACTTTGCGGCTGTTGTTTGCCAGGGTGCTTATGGTGGTATAGTCAATATTAAAGGGGAGCAGGATTTCAGAAAGGTTTTGGTTGCGCTTTACTTTGTCCTGAACAATTTCAAAAGAATCAGCGGGGATGCCAAACAGCAGGGTCGGTTCTGCAGGTATCAGTGCTGCTGTGTCGGGTACTGGCTCAGCTATTTCCTGTTCCAGGATTTCTGCTTCAGTATAAAAGTTGCTGTTATTCAGCTGGGCTGAAATAAAGTAAATACCTACTGACAGTACGAGGAAGAGGAGTAGGAATAGTAATTTTTTATTCATGATTCTGCTAATTTTTACTGCTTTCTGACTCTTTATTGGTTGACTTTTAACAGCAACACAATTTACGCTTCTTCGTTCGCCTTCTTTTGTTAAAGGTCAAAAAATTGAGTGAGATGTAATAAAACGAAAAAAATTGACATTTATTTGATGGTTAAAATACTTTAAGGGGATAAAATAATATTTTAAGCCATTCATTATCATGTACTTAATTAGCTGTAATTTAAATATTGGAGAGGAATGTTGACATAGTTGGCTAAAAACAAATGAACCCCCGGCCTATGTTAGAAGACGCGGGGGTTACCTTTTTTATCTGCTAACCCCATGAATGGGTCAGATATTCCTCATTTTTAGTCGCAGGCTGTTCAGTACTACGGAGAGAGAACTAAAAGCCATTGCAGCCCCGGCAATCATGGGGTCGAGCAGGTAGCCCCATATCGGGTAAAGGGCACCGGCGGCGATGGGAATGGCAATAATATTGTATATAAAAGCCCAGAATAAATTTTGCCGAATGGTTTTACTCGTGGCTGCCGATAATTTTATTGCCTGTGCAATAGCGCCGATGTTGCCATGCAGCAGCGTTACTGGAGCCGATTCAATGGCAATGTCTGTACCGGTGCTCATTGCAATTCCTACATCGGCCAGGGCCAGGGCGGGCGCATCGTTTATGCCGTCGCCAGCCATGGCTACTATTTTTCCTTTTGCTTTGTGGTCCTTTACATGTCTTCCCTTATCTTCGGGAAGCACCTCGGCATAAAAACTGTCGATGCCGGTTTCTTTGGCTACATAAGCTGCGGTGGCTTTGTTGTCGCCGGTAAGCATAATTACCTCCACGCCCCTGCGCTGTAAAGCGCTCACTGCCTCGCGGGCTTCTTTTTTAATGGTATCCTGCAGGGCGATAAGGGCCACAACCTGTCCCTCTTGTGCAGCAAAAATCACTGTTTTTTGTTCGGTAGCCAGCTGCTGCGCCTTGAGCTCCAGTTCAGCAGAAATAGTGGTTTTGCCTTCGTCCATTAGTTTTTGATTCCCAAGCAGCCAGCTGGTGCCACCAACCCGAGCTTCTACCCCAAACCCGGAGCGGTTCCGGAAATCGGCTGCCTCAGGGGTGTCCTGTTCCTGTCCGTCTTCCAGCTGTTTTACTACTGCCTTTGCCAAAGGGTGCTCCGACTGCTTTTCAATTGTCAGAATGGCCTGCTTAATGCTTGGTTCTGGCTGGCCTTCGGCAACTACAAAGTCGGTAACCCTGGGTTTGCCTTCGGTGAGGGTACCAGTTTTGTCCACAAAAAGCACGTTTACATGTGCGGCTTTCTCGAGGGCCTCGGCATCCTTTATTAAAATGCCCTGCTGAGCGCCTTTGCCAATTCCTACCGTAATGGCTGTTGGAGTAGCAAGGCCCAATGCACAGGGGCAGGCAATAATTAACACGCTCACCAAAACAATCATGGCGGTGGTAAACGCTGGTGAAGGTCCGAGGAAATACCAGAGGGCGAAGCTGAGTACAGCAATGCTTACCACTACCGGTACAAAGATGGCCGAAATTTTGTCGGCAAGTTTCTGGGCGGGTGCTTTGCTTCCCTGGGCCTCCTGTACCATTTTAATAATACGCGAAAGCACGGTTTCGGCACCTGTTTGCGTGGCCTTAAAAACAAAGCTTCCTGATTGGTTTAGGGTGCCTCCCAGTACTTTGTCGCCAGCTTTTTTTTCTACCGCAAGGGGCTCGCCGCTCATCATGCTTTCATCCACGAAAGAGCTTCCTTTTTCCAGCAAACCGTCTACCGGAACCTTCTCACCCGGTTTTACCAGTACCAGGTCTCCTTCAACCACCTCCTGAGAAAGTACTGTAACCTCTATGCCTTCCCGAATAACGGTGGCTGTTTTTGCCTGTAGCTGCAGCAGCTTTTCTATGGCGCCGGAGGTTTTTGCCTTTGCCCGCTCCTCGAGTAAATTACCCAGGAGAATTAGGGTAATAATGACCACGGCCGATTCGTAATACACATGGGCCTCCAGCCCGCCGGCGGTAATAAAGCCAGGGAAGAAGGTAGCAAATAAGCTGTACAAAAAAGCGATGCCGGTACCGAGGGCAATAAGGGTGTCCATATTGCTGGTGCCGTGGCGGAGCTTCTTCCAGGCATTGATGTAAAACTGATTGCCGCTGTAAATGATTACCGGCAGGCTTAGTGTCAGCATAATATAATTTGCAAAAGGCACGTGGCCCATCAGAACCATGCTGATAATAAACACAGGAATACTGAAGAGAAGGGCTACCCAGAATTTCTTCTGTAGTTTTTTATATTCTTTTTCCCTTATTTTTTTGCTCTCCGCAGCCTGTTCCGCCGGCCTGATTTTGTAGCCGATATTATCGACACTTTTCCGGAGCTTTTCAAAAGAGGTCGCTCCTTCGTTGTACTTCAGGCTCAGGGTATGGTTAGCAAAATTGATATTTGCTTCTTCCACCCCTGCTTCTTTACGCAGGTGACTTTCGATGCTGGCCGCGCATCCGGCGCAGGTCATTCCTTCTACCGGATAAATATCTTTTTTTGTTGCTGTTGCTTCCATAATCTTTCCTTTCCAACAAAATAACAGCAAAGAGCGCAATGAAGTGCGTTAAAATTATGGCTTTGCGGTACAAGATTGTGGCGGCAGGGGAATGAGGAAGTAGGGAAATAAGGTGTTTTTATAGGGGCCTGTTTACCGGAAGCTGCTTTTTAGAAAGCAGCTTCCGGTAAACAGAGGGATTGATGATGCTTTAATAGTGCCGGTAAAAGTCCTGCACGCTGGCACTTAGCTGGTCGTAAATGGGCTTTGTAAATTCGATAAAAAGGTCTTGCGGGTGGGGCGGAATCATTTCCCGGCGCTCGCAAAGCCTTAGCTGTTCTTTGCTTAAGGCTCGCTCATCGCCATTAAAGCTGGCCCACTCATTAAACCACACAAACTCGCCCGGAAATTTACGCGACAGGAGCACCGTGTTTGTATTTGCGTCTACAATGCGCATACTGAGCAGGCCTTTCGATACTACTTCTTTCCTGTAGTTTTTTATCTTCGCCTTTACTGTGCCATAAGCAGGTTTTTTGGAGCCATCGGGCATAGCAACATCGCCGACTTTTACGCTGTCGCGGCTTACCGACTCAATGTTTTCTGAAAGGAAGGTTTGACCCACCACAAAGTCGTCGAAATTAATCTGGAGGTACTGGTCGATGATTTTGAGATTTTCGCGGCGGACCTCTTCCGGCGTATAAAAGCGTACAAAGCGATTTCCTTTGTACTGCGAGTGGAGGAATTCCTCCACCCTTTCCTGGAAGAAGTTTCCGCTCAGGCTGTAGCGCCCCGGCACAGGTATTTGCGCTACCACAACCTTTAAAATGGCCATGTATTCGGCTTCGTCTATTTCCTGTTCCACATCTTTATAGCCCGGCACAAACCGCTGCACCTCCTGAAAGTAGAAGTAGGCTTCTTTGGCGGCTTCACGGGTGTTTTCTGCCAGGAGCTTTTTGCCTGCCTGGTAGCTTTCTTCAGCAGCCATTTGCCGGACCTCGTCGACAGTTTTATAATAATTTTTAGGGTTTGGTATTACTTCCAGTGCGGCAGGTGCATGGGTAACTTCTTCGTAAAGATGATTTATCTGCTCATAAACAGTAAGCGCCTTTTTCCATTTAAAAGGCTCTTTGCCTGTGCGGAGCTGCCGGGCTTTTTTCTCTAATGTCTGGAGGGCTAGCGGGTAGCTTTTTTCCAAAGTTGTCCGCGACTTTTTGTGCGCTGGCTTCTGGCGCAAGCGGTTTACCGACTTCAGCACAGCCTCATAATAATCGCCTCGCTCATAGGCTCTCTTGCCCGAACTGCAGCTTTCCAGCAGCAGGATACATGCGAGAATAAAGAGGGGTAAGTACTTAAATTTCATACAGCATTATTAAATATGATGAGCAAAATACATAAATAATGCCAATTTGAGAATAAATAAGCTTCGGCAGGAATGCGCTTATTTGAGCGGTATTATAAGTGATTGAGAGGCAGGAAAATAGGTGTTTAATATTTTCCGTCGAACAGTAAAGGTCTAAGCGCTGTAATGGATTGTCGGAACCAAAAAAAGCGGAAGCCAATGCCGGCTCCCGCAAACCTGATGTGAGATAAAAGCCTTACTTTGCTGCAGTTAAGCGGCTTTCGGTATATCGCTTTTTACCTTTATCTAAAAACTTCACAAAGTTTTGTACCTCGAGGTCATATGCTTTCGGTTCGGCCAGTAGCTGACCTTCGGGCCCGATAAGGGTGTAATAAGGTTGGGCATTTGCATTGAGCTTCTGAATCATGAAGTCGAGGTTTTGCTTGCCGATGGATTTTTTAACCTTACCATCGTAGGCCGAAACATACCATTCTTCTGCCGGAAGCTCCTTCTTTTCATCTACATAAAGGGCTACCACCACATAATCATCTTTAAGGCGGCGCAGCACTTCGGGGTCGCTCCATACATTGGCTTCCATTTCGCGGCAGTTAACACAGCCATGGCCGGTAAAGTCAATAAAGAGGGGCTTGTTTTGTTCTTTTGCACAGGCCAGTGCCTGCTCATAGTCGAAATATCCTTTAATGCCATGGGGCAGGTGCAGCATATCGGCATACCTGGGTTCTTCGCAGCTGGCAGGCAGCTCTCCTTCCTTTTGGTCGGAGAACAGTGCAACCAGGTTAAAGTCGTGCGATGACATAGGCGGCAGGTAACCCGCCAGGGCCTTTAGCGGAGCTCCAACCAGGCCGGGAATGAGGTAAACTACGAAGCCAAAGGTTAATATGGCCAATATAAGGCGCGCTACCGAGGTATGTGGTACGGCACTATCGTGTGGCAGCCGCAGTTTGCCCAGTAAGTAAAAGCCCATAAGGGTAAAGATGACTACCCAGAGGGCAATATAAATTTCGCGGTCGAGGATGCCCCAATGGTATACCTGGTCGGCCACGCTCAGGAATTTGAGGGCCAGTGCCAGTTCAACAAAGCCAAGCACTACTTTTACCGAATTAAGCCAGCCACCGCTTTTTGGGAGCGAGCTGAGCCAGCCCGGGAAGATGGCAAAAAGAGTAAATGGAATGGCAAAAGCCAGGGAAAAGCCAAACATGCCTATTACCGGCTTAAGTGCCTCGCCATTGGCTGCCTCAATAAGAATGGTGCCAACAATAGGGCCTGTGCAGCTAAAGCCAACCAGCACAAGTGTAAATGCCATAAAGAAAATGCCAACAAGTCCGCCTTTATCGGCCTGCCGGTCAATATTATTTACCAGGCCACTGGGCAATGTAATTTCAAAGAGACCGAAGAAAGAAAGTGCAAACAACAGAAAAACAGCAAAGAAAAACAGGTTGGGAATCCAGTGAGTGCTTAGCCAGTTGGCAAACTCAGCGCCAAAAAGCACGGCAAAAAGCGTGCCGAGCAAAGTATAGATTAGCACAATAGATGCACCATATAAACCCGCCTGCGCAACTCCTTTGGAGCGGTTACTGCTTGTTTTTGTAAAGTAAGTAACCGTCATGGGTATCATCGGAAATACGCAGGGCGTGAGCAGAGCGGTTAAGCCGGCGCCGAATGAAATCAGGAAAAAGGTTAACAGTGTGCTAAAGCTTTCCTGCTCCACCGGCTCGCTGCTGGCAAAAGGGTTTTCGAAAGGCTCGAGGTCTTTTACCGGTATTTCTGTCCCGGCAGCTTCCTTGGGTAATTCCTTTTCTACCTGGACTCCATCCAGCTGGTTTGCTGCTTCGCCCGGGCCTGTTTCGTCCTTTTTAGCGGGGGCTTCAGGTTCGCTCCCGGCAGGAGTGCCTGTTTGCTGCTGCTCTTTTTCTATTACCGGCAGTTCTGTCTGTTTCTCGCCCTGCTTTGGCGGCTTAATAATTTCTTCGGGCTGCTTTCCCGCTTTTTCATTTCCTGCTATTACCTGTAGAGGTTTATCGGCAAAGGAAAAATCGGTATCGAAAGGAATACACTGGCCGCTTACATCGGAGCAAATCTGGTAAGAAACAGCGCCTTTTATAAGCGGGTTTGGCTGGAGAATGCGCACCTTTTGGCGAAATTCACCTGTGCCGGTAAAATAAGTATACTCTCCTCCCCAAAGGTCGTCGTACTTCTTTTTGGGCTTTACCGGTTGTACCTCTCCCAGCACCTCGAAGGAGGGATGCTCTTCGAATTCGAACTCAGTGAGCATGGGGCCTAAGTCAGGGTCGAAATCGCTGGAGTAGAGATACCAGTCGGCCGGAATATCGGCTTTAAAAACAAGCTCTACCACTTCGCCGACTTTTACTTCTTTGCTGCCGTAGCTTAGCTGCCAGTTAGGGGCTGCCTGCATTTGGCCAAAGGCGCTTAGTTGCAGGAGTAGGAGCGAGAGGGCAAGAATATATTTTTTAATCATGTGTTTTTTTTCTCACGTTGGAACATCGGACCTGCAAAATAAAACAAGCCCGGGCACAATCAAAACCAGGAGTAGGATGAATTAACTCCTTAGTCGATTGTAAAAGTAACAGTAACAACGGCTTTAATAGTTTTCTCTCGAGCAAAAGAATCGAAAGTGCCGTAATCCGATATCTCGTTGGAGTTGACAGAGGTTATCTGAAAAACGCCCTGGCTGGCATAAGTAAGTTGGCCTACTTCGCTGCCCGTATTTTGTGCCAGCTGCTGTGCGCGCTCCATGGCATTGCGGGCAGCCTCGCCCAGCATTTCAATTTTTAATGACTCGATGTTTGAATTAAAAAACTGGGGCTGTTGCGACTGAAAGTTTATTCCCTGCCGGATAAGATCGGCTGACTCAACAGAAATAGCAACTACTTTATCGACCTGTTCTGATTCTACGGTTACGTTCTGGCGCAGCACATAGCCCATTATCCGGTTGGTTTGGTAACCGTTTGGGCTGAGCTCATATTGGGTTTCGGTAAACACCGTGGAAAACTGCAGCTGGCCGGCGGGAAGCTTTTTGGCGGAAAGGAAGTTTTGTAGTTGCTGCCGCTGCTGTTCGAGTTGCTTGTAGGCCTCCTGCAGGCTCGGGGCCTGCGTTACCAGCGTTCCTGTCCAGCTGGCTTTGTCGGAGCTGATATTCTTTTCGGCGTAGCCTTTTACGCTAATGCTTTGGGTTTGGCGGGTAACTACCACACGGGCTTCTTTGTAAAAGAAGCCGAAAATTGCCGCTGCTGCTATCAGGCCAATCGATAGTACAGCGGCGGGAAGGATAAGATTTTTCAAGGAGATAAGGGTTTATAAACCTATAACGCCGGCTACTGCCTTTGTATTTTTTGAAATACAGAAAAGCAGTAGCCGGCGAAATATAGTATTTCCTGCTAAAACAGGAAGAAGGGGCAGGGTGCCCAGAAAACAGCCCTTACCTGAGGTGTTGCCTGTACCAGTTGGCGGCAAATCCGGCGGCTTTTTCCAGGGTGCCGGGCTCTTCAAATAAATGGCCGGCACCGGGTACTACTTCCATACTCTTTGGGGCGTTCAGCTGTTTGTAAGCCTGTTCGTTTTGTTGAATTACGAAGCTGTCTTCGCCGCCAACAATAAAAAGAGAAGGGGCCGTAACATCTGTAATTGCATCCATTGCCAAATCGGGGCGACCACCGCGCAAAACGATGGCTTTTATTTTATCGCCCCGTTGTGCGGCTGCTTTTAAAGCAGAGGCGGCCCCGGTACTTGCGCCAAAATAGCCAATGGGCAGGCGGTGGGTTTCGTTTTGCTGACTTACCCAGTGTGTTGCCTTTTCCAGTCGTTTAGTAAGCAGCTCAATGTCGAACCGGTTCCGCTTAAACTCATCTTCTTCTTCGGTTAAAAGGTCGAAGAGGAGGGTGGCGATACGTTGTTCATGTAGTTTGCCCGCCACAAAGCGGTTTCGGGGGCTTTTCCGGCTGCTTCCGCTGCCGTGGGAGAAGATAACGATGCCCTCGGCTCCTTCAGGAATAATTAATTCTCCATCCAGGCTTGCTTCTCCGGCGTGTATAGTAATTTCCTCTTTTACAGCTAGCATAATCTTCTGTTTTAGGGGTTTTTACGATTTCTGAATGTGTCGGCGGTCATGTAAGAGGCCAATGGCATCCTCGTCTGATACCTGGTCGAATTTTTCGTAGAACTGGCCCACCGAATTAAATTCTTCGGGGCATGTCAGGCAAATTGCCTCATCGACCTGTTCTTCGATTTTAGTCATGGCATCGGGAGAAGAAACGGGTACGGCAACCACAATTTTAGCTGGTTTATCCCGCTTTAGCAGGTCGATGGTAGAAAGCAGGGTATGCCCGGTGGCCACCCCGTCGTCGGTAAGGATTACGGTTTTGCCAGTAATAGTGACGGGCTCTTCATCGTTCATGTACTTATGGTACTGGTTGCGCAGCTCGTTGCGGATGTTCTTTGTTTCTGTATCCAGGTAATCTTCAGAAACAGGTATATCGTGGTTGTGCACTCTGCCCGAAAGGCTTACGGCGCCAATGGCAAACTCTTTATTGGTAGGGTGGCCAATTTTTTTTGATAGTACAATTTCCAGCGGCCAGTTCAGCTTTTTAGAAATTTCGTGCCCGACAGGAATTCCTCCACGCGGAATGGCCATTACGACTCCTCCTTCATCTTTATATTTTAATAATTTCTCTGCCAGCTTTTGAGCGGCTTCTTTTCTATCCTTAATTAACATTGTTCCTCCTTATCTTAAAATGAAAAAATAAAACCCTCAATAAAAATAGATGATGAGGGTTAATATAACATAATTTATTTAATGTGCTGAAAATTAACGCATTAGTTATAAATGTTACGGAGAAATTTGTGTGGGGTTGGTGCAGAAGGGGTGAAATTGGCTGTATTGCCGTTGTGGTTGCTAAGGCGGCTCTGGTAAAAAAAATCCCTGCACGCTTAGGCAGGGATTTTTCATGTGTTTAGTGTTGCGTGAGTGGCAAGTTAACCAGGGCATCATCAATGGGCGTGTCGCCATTTACCAGCTCAAACACTTTGTTTTCGGTATGCCGGTGGTCGAGGCAGTAGGCCAGGGTACGGGCTACATCTTCGCGCGTAATGCTGCCCCCTTCTTTTTCTTCCTTTTCGAGTTTTTCTTTTGCCAGAATTTTGCCGGTGCCTGCGTCGTCGGTTAAACGGCCCGGCCGGAGCACGGTATAGGCCAGTCCGCTGAATTTAAGCTCCTTGTCTGCTTCGTGCTTGGCTTTCAGGTAAGTATGGAGTTCGTTGGGCCCCTGCTGCGGATCATCTGCACCCATGGAACTAAGCATAATAAACTTGAATACTTTATGTTTATAAGCACTTTCTATCAGTTTAATAGCGCCTTGCTGGTCCACGGCAACGGTTTTGTCGGAACCGGTTTGGGCGCCGGAGCCTGCGCAAAAGTAAACAACATCCAAACCTTCGAGCGGAAAGTCTTTGTCATTTTCCAGGTCGGCAATTACCGGCTCTGCGCCGAGTTTTTTCATTTCCTCCGACTGGCTGTTGTCGCGTATCATGGCTTTAACAGTATGTCCCTTTTCTGAAAGAATCTTTACAAGCTTTTGCCCCACTTTTCCGTGCGCTCCTGCTACTAAAATTTTCATTGCCTGTTATTTTTATAGGTGAAAAAAATCTGTTTTTGTTTCTATAACAGATTAATAGTCAGATTGCTTACGGATAAGTGAAAAAAATAAAAAAAGCAGTAGCTGGTTTGGGCTACTGCTTTTAAAGGTTGAAAAAGTATACAAGAATGGTTACTCGTTTTCTGTTATAGGCCTGGGAAACTCAGTATAAACCAAATCTCCCTCACGATCTATGGGCAGGTACTCTGCGTTTAGGCGGCCATAGCGGCGAAGGTCTACAAAACGGTGCCCTTCTGACCAGAGAGAATACCTTCTTTGGGTAAGCATTTCGTCGATAAGGGCTTCCTGTGTTTCTGGTCCTGCGTAGTCGTCGAGGTCATATGCATTGCGGATTACATTCAACGCTTCGGCTGCATCTTCGAGGTTGGCGGCGCCTCCCAATTGAATTTTTGCTTCGGCATAAAGTAAAATCAGCTCTTCGTTCCGGATAATGTCGATAGGCGAAATAGGAGATTCATACAGGATAGTGCTGTACTTGCTGGTAAGGTCATCTTTAGTGTATGCGGCGGCTCGTTCCATAATTTTTACCTCTAGTCTCCTGTCGTTCTCCTCGGCTTCAGTAACAAAAGAAGGGTGGGCGTAAATCTGGTCTTCGGTATTTGAAGGCAGCTTATATAAAGGATTGAGTGCATCGCCGGAAGAGGTGCTGAAAACCATCTCAGGACCAGTTTCCAGGGCGCCGTTCAATTCAAAGAAGGCGTTTTCCAGGTTGTCGAGAACCTCTTGCCAGTTTTCCTGGTAAGCAGCTACCCGGGCAGCAAGCGCACGGTTAAGCTGATAAAAGCCCGTCGGATTGCTGAAGCCTTCAAACCCAGGCAGTTCAAAAGAAAATTCTATGTCTGCGCCCTGGAGGAGCGTGGCTGCTTCGGTAAGTAAGGTTTGTATTTCCTGGAGTCCCTGCTCATAGCTTACAAACTCTCCCAGGTTTTCAGGATCTTCAACGTTTACTCTTATGCCATTTTCTCCCAGCATGTTCAGCACCAACAGCAACTGGTGGGCTTTTATTGTTTTTGCAAAAGCCTCATAGCCATTCTTTTTGGCCGGCGAAACAGCTTCGGTATTTTCAATGGCTTCCAAAAGAATGTTCGTGTTCTTTACCACTCTGTAGCGTCCGTTGTAGGGTGCTGTCAGGTAAAATGTATTGTTATCCAGCGGTTCGCCTTTTTTTCCGAGCAGGTCGCTGGTGTTTCGGGGGTCGGCATCGAAAAGGTACAGCTCGCGGGCCACAGAGCCGGTAGCGGTAACATAATTCTGGTATCCGGTTCGCATGCCGGCAACAGCACCATATACCACAGCATTAAGCTCTGTTTCTGTGGCGTTGTTTAATACCCCCTCCAGGCTTGGGTTGTTCGGGTCAATTCGTTCCTCTATTTGGCAGCCGGTCCAGCAAAAGCCAAGGGCCAGGAGGATAAACAGCTTGTTTATTTTTTTCATGGTTGTGCTTCTTTAAATTAAAATCCTAAAGAAAGGTGAAAGAATACCTGCTTGGTACTTGGGTAGGGACCTACTTCGGCTCCGGATGATAGGCCGGCACCGCCTTTAACAGATACCTCCGGGTCGTAGCTGGAGTAGTTGGTAAAGGTGAGGAGGTTTCGGCCCGAAACGCCCAGTCGAACGGTACTCAGTACATTTCCGGCAAAGCCTGAAATGGTTTCTTTTGGAAGGTTGTAATACAGTGCTACTTCACGTAAACGTACATAACTGGCGTCTTCTATAAAACGGAGCGATCCTACAGTATTTACCCTGTCCTGTCCTGCAGGAGTATCCAGGTCATCCGATAGTTTAGCCAGATCTGTGAGGTAGCGGGTAAGATTCAGGTTATTGCCGCCTTCTTTCCAGTGTAGCAGGAAATTAAAGTCAAAGTTGTTTAGTATATTCAACTGGTTGAAGAAAGACAGCTGGAAGTCCGGTTCCACGTTTCCAACAGTGACTACCTCTCCGTCGACCGTTCCTTTTATTTGGGTAATAGGCTGGCCTTCTTCAATATAGAAGGTGCCCAGGCCCAGGCCAAAGGCAGAGCCTGCTACCGGAAAGGCAGGTACAGCCAGGCGGGTAATTTCTGAGCGGTTAAACCAGAAATTAGCCTGCGATACCCACTTGAGGGCAGAAGTCGTTACAGGCTGGGCATGAACGGCAAGCTCAAACCCGCGGTTTTGCAGGTCGGCCAGGTTGGCAACTTCTATGCTGTATCCGCTGCTGGAAGGAAGTCCTCTTTCCAGGATGAGGTTATCTACGTTACGATTGTAGTAAGTAGCTTCAAAGCCTAATTTGCTGTCAAAAAACGACATATCAAGTCCGAATTCCATTTCGGCAGCTGTTTCAGGTTCCAGGCTGGGGTTGCCACGTCGTCCGCCAATAAGAATGCCGGCCTCGCCGCCAACAGTTACAGGTACAAAGCTGGTGTAGAGGGAGCCAAAGGCTGCGCTGCTACCCGTTTGGCCGTAGGCGGCCCGTAACTTAAATTGATTAATGGCAGGAACAGTCCAGAAATCGTAGTTAGCAATGTTCCATGCCAATGAGGCTTTCGGGAAATAATAGTATTTATTCGGATCGCCGTTGAGACTGGATTTGTCGGCCCTTACTCCCAGTGTGGCAATCACTTTGTCGCCAAAGTTTGCCTCCTGCTGGAATACTAAACCAAACTCTTCTTCTGTTTGTAAATTCTGGTCGATTTCCTGTGCCCCGGCAAGTTCTAAATTTGGTGGGCCGGGAAGCAGCTGGGTGGCAATGTTAAAGGCTAAGTCGCGGTCAAAATTAAGATAGGAAATACCCGCCTGGGAAGTTAAAATTATTTCTCCGTCGTTCAGGTAGTTGTCCCACACCAAAAAGCCCTGGGTGTTGATGTTCTGAAACTCATTTTTGCCAACACCCAGAAAGCCATTCTGTACTCCCTCCTGTGCCTGGTGCTCTTTAGGAACAAAAACATAGGTTTCGTTCATGAAATAATCGAGTCCACCGTTTAATACAAGCTTTAAGGTAGAGGCATCGGTATTTACGAGGTTTGCCTGAACTTTTAGTCCCTGAATAAAGCGGTTGGTGGTTTCTTCGTTCTCTGTTTTATCGCGTACAAAGAGCGGGTTACCAGAGGCATAAGGGTTGGCAGGGTATATTCCAAACTCATCCGGGTGTAGCTCTGCCCAGGGGCGGGTAAAGGCGAGGTTATAGCCATAGCTTAAGCCGCCGTCGTTTTCATTGCCTGTAAAGCCCCGTCGGGCGGTGGAATTAATATAGTTTGAGGTAGAGCTAAGGGTAATGTTGCTGGTAATTTTATGCTCAATATTGGTACGAATGGTATTTCGCTCATAGCCAGTGCCTTTAATTATGCCTTCTTCGTCGCGAACTGAGGCACCTATAAAGAAGGTGGTTTTTTCTCCGCCACCGGTTACGCTTAGATTGGTGTTTGAAATCAAACCGGTTTCGCCATAAATCTCTTCTTCATAATCATAAATCCGGCCCTCTCTCTGCGCCTGTTCAAAAATGGCGGCTTCTTCTTCACTAAATTCTTCTCTTACTTTTTCTGCGGTCCAGTCGCGCATGCCGAGGAGGCGCTGTGCCTGGCTAAAGCCAATGTCTTGTGTTAAGCGTACATAGGTTTTGCCCCTGTCGCCTTTTTTCGTAGTAATAATAACCACGCCGGCATTGGCCCGGGTGCCATAAATAGCAGCGGCAGAAGGGCCCTTTAATACTTCAATGGTTTCAATATCTTCGGGGTTTAAGTCGGCAATCCGGTTAGAGGCATTTTCTTCGTTGCCGGAATTGGCGCCTGAGGCAAATCGGCTGCCACTTGGTATTTCAGCATTGTTCAGGTAAACGCCGTCAACAATAAAGAGCGGCTGGTTCTGGCCGGTAATAGAAGATACCCCGCGTAGGCGAATGGCAATACCACCGCCCGGTGCACCGGAGCTTTGTACGATGTTTGCGCCAGTAAGTTTTCCATACAGGGCGCCATCGAGTGAGGGCTGAGAAGTTGTTCCGGTTAGTTCTTTTGCTGAAACAGTAGAAACAGCATTGGCCAGGTTACTTCTTTTTACAGAAGAGGCAAGGCCGGTAACAACTACTTCTTCCAGGCTGGCAATGTCTTCAACGAGCCCAACATTTAAATCGTCGGTACTGGAAGTTACTTCTTTTTCTGTGGTTAGGTAGCCCACAAAGGAGTAAAGCAGGGTTCCGCGTTCGGCTGGTAAGGTAATGGTGTATGTTCCGTCAAGGTCAGTAACAACCCCTTGCTTGGTTAGCTTGTCAATAACATTTACACCAACCAGGGGCTCTCCCGACGCATCATCTGTTACCAGTCCGCTTACCGTTATTTGTGCGTAAGCAAACTGGCAGGCTAGCATACTAAACAACAGCAGACTAAGCCTGAAATAATAGTTTTTCATAAGCATTGGAGAAATTAAAAAGTATATGAATAAAAAATATATAAAGCCGCAGGCAAAAAATTTAATGCTACCTATGGTAAACATAGCAAAATATTAGTTATGTATAAAATCAAATCAACAAAATAATATTGATGTTTATACCCCTAAATCCAATGATTATAAAATATATTATTCCAGCGGGTGCTTTTTACTTCAGAGAATATGCCTGAAAGGTGCTTTTCGTCTCAACAAGATAGTAAGAACGTATTAAATCTGCTGCCAGGCAGGAGTGCGGGGGCAGAAAGCCGAGGAGCTGGCCAGGCTTTAGCTGTTTTATTACCTCTGCGGGGGCGCTAAGTACTCCGTGCTCCTGCGAAAGGCCCCGCAGCCAGGCATCCTGTACAGGTGCACTCCACCCCATTTCATTTAACCAAACCATCTGTCCATAGGACTGGCTGCCATCATCCTGAAGGTAAAAATCTTTTGAGAAATGGACGGCTCCGCCATAAATAATGGCTTCCTTCCGGTTGGGATATACGTCTACTACCGGGCAGGCTACGGCCAGGGCAATATCCTGCCAGCTACAGGCCCCTTTGTGGAGCTGCTGCATATCGTAAAAAACGAAATTTCCCGGGCTGAGCTCATCAAAGGCCTGCAGGTTTTCTACGCGGCTGCAGCCGGGCGTATCGCCAATGGCCAGCTTTAATTCGGGAAAGCTTGCTTTATAGCGCTTTCTTAAGCGGAAGAGCATTTCTTCTGCCTCCTGGTATATTTGGGTAACTGCAGTAAGGGTTTGGGTGCTGTAGGTATGGCCAGGGTGCGAATAAAACCCATGGAAGCTGAGCTGGGGTGCCTGCGCGGCTTCCTGTAGAATTGAATCGATGGTTTCAAAAGCATCGGGCGCCAGACCACTCCGCTGCTGGCCACTGTCTATTTCAACATAAAATTGTACCGGATGCGCTAATTCCTTCCCAAGTTTTTGGGCCGTGTAGGCGTTGTTAATAATGAGTCGAAGCTCGATTTTCGCGGCCAGTTGATTAATAATTTCTATTTCCCGCAGGTTTGCCGGAAAGGCCACGCTTATGCTTTGCCAGCCGGCCTGCGCAAAAGCCTGTGCCATGCGGAGCGATGATACCGTTATGCCTTCGATGCCTGCTTCCCTGGCCCATTTTCCTATTTCTACCGACTGGTGGGTTTTAAAATGGGGCCGAAGGGCTGCTCCATTTCTTTTTGCTTTGGCAGCCATTTTCAGAAGATTGGCCCGACAAATGTTTTCGTTGAGCAGGAGGGTAGGGGATTGAATGTTTTCCATGTTTAAGCGTTTCTGAAGCGTCTTTTCTTTAACCGGAGCGACAGGCAAATAAATAAAAGTGAGGGCAAAGCGGTTGAAAATCAGTTTTCGCCTGTCAGGTCTTCCATTTTCTTTCGCGTGTAATTTTCGGGAATAGCAAATACAGAATCTGCCACTACTTCCTCTCCTATTTCTTCGACCATCAGGGTATAGGTAGCCGTTCCTTCAGCATTGTAAAGAACACTTTTTACAGGAATGCCCTTTTCGTAGCCCGGCATGCTTTCGCTAAGAAAGGGCATGGAAGTGCTGTGAGGGAGGGTGCTGGAAAAGTCTTTCAGGAGGGCGTAAAACTTTTGCATAGCGGCAAAATCCTCTGCCTCCAGTCCTGTTTCTGCATAGCTGGCGATATAAATTTCGCTTTTTTTCTTCTCATTCATAGTTCCTACATACTTGTTGCTCTTCCAGTGTTGAACGGGAACGCCCGCTTCTTCGAGTTTATACACCAGCGGTTCCTGCTGCCCTCCCATGGCGGTTTTCATTTTGTCTTTTACCATTTTTCGCTGTTCTTCCGGAAGCATTTCCAGCTGTTTATTTAGCGATTCCATTTGTTGCTTAAGCATAGCGCTTACTGCTTGCATGTCCTCCCGGGTCATTTCTGTTACCTCTTTCTGTTCGTGGTTAATAAGGTAGAGAATTTCATCTTCCGCGTCGAACAGTATCAAATTCTCCCTGTTATCGCCCGGGGTTTCGGTTAATATTTTGTCCTTGTCGATAAAGGTTTTGGTGGTTGATACATTGGCATCCTTATCAATTGTGGAAGTGCTGATTACGATTGCTTCTGTCTGATTCAGCTGCGCAAATGCCGAAAAGTTTAGAACCAGCAGTAGAATGAAAATGAAGGCCGAAGAAACGAAAGTTTTCATAAAAAATTTTTTGCTTAAATGATGTGTGGTTTATATACGCAAAAAAGCCAGTAGCCGACAGAATTTCCGGCTGTAAATAAAAGCCAATCTGTTGTTCCTCCATTCCCTGTAATAACATTTTTTATGCAGGAGTTTAATGCCTGGGGAACTCTCGGGGGTCAAGGTACTTTATTATTCTTTCTCTTTCAGTGGCACTGTCTGGCGGTGCAGAGTGCAGGCGCCCTCCGGGAAACCCGGGTTCAACAAATATAGAGGAGTACTCGCGGTATTTAAAATCAGCAAAATCATCTGTAAGCAGATATCCTAATACGCCGTCGTAGGAGTCGAATGCCTTATGGTCGTATGACATGCTTCCATTGTACCACATTTTATTATTGAACACCGGGAACATCTCCAGGAGAGAAGGAGGGACATCGGGCAAGATGTAGGTAGCCTCAGACTGACCGCTAAAGTAAATGATTCTGCTACCGGAGATATCTGCGTTTTGTGTATTGTCCGTCATGGAGGCTGACCAATTCCCGCTTCCAAGATCAAAGGAGCCTTGTGTTGCTACCTTAATTTCTTTCATGTCGCCTGTTGTCACCGTAGTGGTATAATTCGGGGGGGAATATGTTTCCGGCGCTTTACCCATTTTTTCCAGGGCAAAATGTTTATATCCGCTTCTTCCCGAAATTTTCGTGCTAAAGTAGGGGAAGGCATCTGTATAAAAAACTTTTAATTCCTTGTTTTGAGTGTTAGATGCATTGGTTTCGTCTAAAAAATATGAATTGTATTTTTTTGCATCGAAAAATCCTGAAACATTTACGCTTGCATATTGGAAAGCAAAGGGAAAATTTACCGACTGACTTTCCATGGGGGTAAATTCGCTTGTATGAAAAGTATAAGAATGGTTAGCAGTCATTTCGTCAATGCGATAGTACTTTTCACGTAAAAGGGCGGCACCCCCGTAATAAGGTTCTGTTTCATAGTAACTGAATCCCTTCTGGTTATTTTGTGTTACACTTACGGAGTAATTAATGGTGTCTTTTCGCTCCTCACCGTAATACCAGCTTGTGAGTGAGCCATAGTCATAGGTGAATTGTGTGCCAAAACGATAGTCTTTATAGTCTTCATGTTTATATACAACGGCCATGTTAACCCGCCCAAGCGGTTCAGGTACAGCAAAGCGGGGGGTAAAATGCGCTTCTTCAAGGCTAAAGTTTGTATAGGTAGCAAAATCTATTTCATCACGCATATTCCTGTTATCTTCCGGAATTCGCCTTCTGTAAAGCAGGCGGTTAAAATAAACAGTATCTCCATAAAAATCAGCGGGCCTTTCCCAGTGCAGGCTGGTTCCGTTGGAAATCTGCTTAACCTCCCCTATGAGCCTGCCTTCGCTGTCAGAAAAGAAAATCCACTCCTTTAATATGTTGTTTTTCCATTGAGGAATGTAGCCATTGTCGATATGCAGCACAAAGAGCGTGTTTTTTACCCTCACTTCCTGTATTGCTTCGCTCTTATTTCCGCTGCCATCAAAGGCAACTGCCTTTACTATATGGGAGCCGTCTTCTACTTCTTTGGTGTTCCAACTCAGCTTAAACGGAGCTTCCATTGCCTTTCCCAGGGAATCGCCGTTGATATAGAATACTACCTGCCCAACTGTTGTATTATCTGTAACTGTGGGCCGTAAGATGACTTTATTGTAAAGTTTTGCCGGATTGCCGGAAGTTTCCAGCCTAAGGGTGGGCGCTTCTGTATCCGGAAGCGCCTCCTCCTCCCGGCAAGAGAGGGTAGCGGCAAATACTCCGAAGACGAATAGAAAAAGTCCTTTTTTACAATTATAGAGCATTTAAAGGGATTTTGATAATGGGGAGCGGCGTGTATATGGCTAAAATTACGAACCTAAATATAGGCAAAAGAGAATGCGCCAGATGTAAAACAAAATTTAATTTTTCAGAAAGGAAGGCTGTTATACGCTGCTTTTTTTCCATTCGTGGAGTGGAAAGAAAGCAGCGGAAAGCATTTTTTTGTTTCAGCATCCGGCCAGTGCGTAATAGCGTTTGAGTAAAAGCAGTTTTTATTTCTGTGAAAGCAAACCGGCTTTAAGCTGCCATACGACCACGCCAATGCTTACCGAAATATTAAGCGAGTGCTTGGTGCCAAACTGAGGGATTTCCAGGCAGCCGTCGACAATCTTCATTACTTCGTCGTCTACGCCAAACACTTCGTTGCCGAAAACAAGGGCGTACTTTGTTCCTTTGGAAGGAACGAAATTATTGAGCATTGTGCTGCCAACTGCCTGCTCTACGGCCAGCACTTGGTATCCTTCCTCCTGTAGCTTTCTGCATAGGCTGGCCGTATCCTGAACGTGTTCCCAGGCCACGGCCTGCTCCGCTCCCAAAGCTGTTTTTTGTATTTCGCGGTGTGGAGGGGTGGCAGTAATGCCGCAGAGGTAAAGCTTTTCAAGCGCAAAAGCGTCGGCAGTGCGGAAGGCCGATCCAACATTATTCATGCTGCGCACATTGTCCAGCACCAGTACAAGGGGTGTTTTTTCGGCTTCCTGAAATTCTTCAATACTCAGGCGGTTTAGTTCTTCGAGCTTTAATTTCTTCATAATTTCGTTAGGGCCACAGGCTTAAAATTCAGCTGCAAAAATACTATATTTGTTATCTTGCAAAAAAAAATCCGGGCATGCAGGCAGAAAATCCTATACTCAACACCACAACAGGAAGTTGCTCCCGGTGAGCCGCGCTCAAAGCAGGACAAAAGACTAAAGACTCACGACTCAAGACTATACATGGCGAAGAAGGCAGGAAAAGAAAGCAGCGAAACTCCTTTAATGAAACAGTATAATGCAATTAAAGCAAAGCACCCCGGCGCTTTGCTGCTGTTTCGGGTGGGCGATTTTTACGAAACTTTTGGGGAAGATGCTGTTACGGCAAGCCAGGTGCTGGATATTGTACTAACTAAAAGGGCCAATGGATCTGCCTCGCACATTGAGTTGGCGGGTTTTCCGCACCACAGCATGGACTCCTACCTGCCCCGGCTGGTACGTGCCGGCTACCGGGTAGCCATATGCGACCAGCTCGAAGACCCTAAATCCGTAAAGGGCATTGTAAAGCGTGGGGTAACCGAGCTGGTTACGCCCGGCCTGAGCTTTAACGACCATGTGCTGGAGCGGAGCCGGAACAACTACCTGGCTTCCATTCATTTTGGCAAACACGAAATAGGCATTGCTTTCCTGGATTTATCGACCGGAGAGTTTTTAACCTCCTGTGGCAAGCAGGAGTATATCGACAAGCTTCTGCAGGGCTTTCGTCCTTCTGAAGTAATCTACAGCAAAAGCCTGCCGCAAACATTTCGCAGAACCTTTCCAGGCAACGACTATACCACTTATACTCCCGAAGACTGGGTTTTCCAGTACGATTATGCCTATGAATGCCTGACCAAACATTTTGGCACCAGCTCGCTTAAAAGGCTTTGGTATCGAAAATCTTACAGACGGAATTATTGCAGCAGGCGCCGTACTGCATTATCTGCAGGAAACCGAGCACCACGACATGAAACACATTGCGCCAGTTTCGCGCATCGAGGAAGATCATTATGTGTGGCTCGATAAATTTACCATCCGCAACCTGGAGTTGCTGTACCCGCAGCAGCCCGATGGCGTTCCGCTTATATTCAGGTGCTGGATCAGACGGTTACGCCTATGGGTGCCCGGCAGCTGAAGAAGTGGATGGTGCTGCCCCTAAAAGAACTGACGGCCATTGTGAGCGGCTCGATGTGGTGGAGGCCTTTAGTCGCAAACAGGAACTGCTGCAGGAGCTGGTGCAAACCCTGCGGCACATTGGCGATGTAGAGCGGCTGATTTCAAAAGTGGCTGTGGGGCGAATTAATCCGCGCGAGATGCTGCAGCTGAAAAAAGCGCTGAAGAATACCTTACCTATTAAAGAGCTGCTGGCAAAGAGCGAGGTAAAGCCGCTCGAAAAGCTGGCCGACCAGCTGAATCCCTGCCAGTTTCTGTTAGATAAGATCGAAAAGGAGCTGCAGGATGATGTGCCTATCTCATCGAACCAGGGCGGCATGATGCGCGATGGTATTGACTCTGCCCTGGATGAGCTGCGGAAGATTGCCTATCAGCGGAAAAGACTATCTGCTTGCAGATTCAAAAGCGGGAAGTGGAACGAACCGGCATCAGCTCCCTGAAAATTGCTTATAACAAAGTGTTTGGCTATTACCTGGAAGTAACCAATTCGCATAAAGATAAGGTGCCCGGCAGACTGGATCCGCAAGCAAACCCTTGGTAAATGCCGAGCGCTACATTACCGAAGAGCTGAAGGTGTATGAAGAAAAGATTATGAATGCCGAATCGGAAGATAAATACGATAGAGCAGCGCCTGTTTTTACGAACTGGTAGTCAGGCAGCTTCAGAATTTACGACGCCACATTCAGCAAAATGCCCGCGTCCTGGCCACGGCTCGATTGCCTCGCAGCTTTGCCGTTATTGCGCATGAAAAATAAATACGTGCGCCCGGAGGTGAGCGACGGACTATGTACTTGATATTGAAGAAGGGCGCCACCCGGTTATTGAGCAGCAGCTGCCGGTAGGGGAGGCATATGTGCCCAACGACGTGTGCCTCGATAATGAAGAGCAGCAGATCATGATTATTACCGGCCCGAATATGGCGGGTAAATCGGCCCTGCTGCGCCAAACGGCCCTTATTGTGCTCATGGCCCAAATGGGTAGCTTTGTGCCTGCCAAAAGGCTACGATTGGGGCTGATCGATAAAGTATTTACCCGCGTAGGGGCCTCGGATAACCTCTCCAAAGGGCGAATCTACCTTTATGGTGGAAATGATAGAAACCGCCTCCATCCTGAATAACCTCAGCGACCGGAGCCTGGTGCTGATGGATGAGATTGGCCGTGGTACCAGTACCTACGATGGCATATCTATTGCCTGGAGCATTGTGGAGTTTTTGCATAACCATGAAGATGCAGGGCCAAAACGCTTTTTGCTACCCACTATCACGAGCTGAACCAGCTAAGCGAAGACTTTCCGCGGATCAAAAATTTTAATGTATCGGTAAAAGAAGTGGGGGACAAGGTAATTTTTATGCGGAAGCTAAAGGAGGGAGGCAGTGAGCACAGCTTTGGTATCCATGTAGCGCAGATGGCCGGCATGCCCAACAAGGTAGTTATTACGGGCCAACGAAATTATGCACCACCTGGAGAAGGATAAAATCAAGCAGGGCAATAAGCAGAAATTACAGGAAGTGCCTAAAAATAATTATCCAGCTGAGCCTGTTCGAAGCCGACCCGCGCTTTAAGGAAGTGGAAAAACTTTTACAGGAGACCGACATTAATATTATTTCTCCGGTTGAAGCGCTGCTTAAACTTAACGAGTTAAAAAGCTGATGGAGGCGGCTGAAAAAAAATAGAAATTTTTTTTAGGGAGGGTATTGCGGTTTTAAATCTTTGTCCTACCTTTGTATTCCAATCGGATAACAAACGGTTAAAACGGTTAAAAGATAATGCGAAAGTAGCTCAGCTGGTAGAGCGCAACCTTGCCAAGGTTGAGGTCGCGAGTTCGAACCTCGTCTTTCGCTCTAAGAAAAAGCATCCTCCGGCAGGATGCTTTTTAGTTAGTGAAAAGTAACTAGCTTTTATTAGTTAGTGAAGCCGGGATGGTGGAACTGGTAGACACGCAAGACTTAAAATCTTGTGACCGTAAGGTCGTGCGGGTTCGATTCCCGCTCCTGGTACGTGTGATGAAAGAACCCTGATAACTTATTGAGTTATCAGGGTTTTTTGCTTTAGAGTAGCAAATTTCCGGGGAAAAACGCTCCGGAACTAAATTTTGCTGTCGTTCTAATGATTAAAGGCAGCCTGCGAGCTAAGCCGAATTTTCATTGCATGGACTGTAAAAGAAGGTTATAATTCTACTGATGGAATGAGTATAACTTTCTATCTATTGCCTCCCTTCTTCTGTGCCCTCCTGCTTTCTTATTGCGGCATATCACGCTCCTTCGCTATCACTGGAAAGGGAGCCGGCTTATCGTTCTTAAAATTTTAGGGCCTCTAAATAAATTGTGTGCCTAAATAGCGTGCTATTGAATATCGACCGCTACTTCGGTAGCAAGTTGTTGTGTGAGGTTTTGTACATAGTTTCGGAAGTAATCCGGGTCTTTGAAATTCTCATCGCTCAGTTCCCAGCCACCTACGGCAAAGTAATTTACGGCTTCCCCTTCCTGAATTTTTAGTTTGGCTAAATAGGTATTGGAAAGAGGCCCGGAAGTTGGCGCTTCTATATACCCCTGGTAGGCCTCCCGCGGGAGAATCAGGGCCATGCCCAGCCACCACTCGTCTTCGTAGGTTTGCTTGTCGTGGGTGAGGAGTACCACCCAGTCTTCGTTGGCCATGATTTCCTGCAGGGGCTGGTCGTTGTTAATGTTTACCAGGCCTACCAGGAGCTGTTCATTCCCTTGCAGGTTCATTACCTTTACGCTGTTTTGGTAGCCGTACATGCCTGGCCAGATGCTGGTGGTTTCTTCCACGGAGTAGTTGTGGTCGCCCACCTGCCAGTCATTGTAATTAAACCGGATGATGGAGCGGACAGGGCCTTCGGAAAGGATGTTGAAGGTGGTTGCGGCTACATTATTGACAGAGTCATTTACGGTTACCCCTAAGCGCGCCAGGCTATCGTTTACCATCAGGGCAATGCCGCCCAGTCCTACAGAGTTGCCCACTGCCAGGATATCGCGGCCCCAGGCCTCCATAACATGGTAATTATCTACCACGGCGCCTTCGGCATTAATGCCGACCGCTTCTGGCGACATATAGGCTACCCGTTTGCCAAACAAATCTTTGGCATTGCGGCCATCGAAGTAGTGGCGAAAACCTACTTTATCGTTTTCCCAGCTGGGCCCGTCGGTCTGGTAAGGCTGGTAGCCAAGGCTTTTAGGTAAGCTGTCTGCGTAGAGTGTATCGCTGGTTTTGGCTTGTACCGCGGCATCTGCCGAGCTGCGTTTTCCGAAGCGAACACTGGTTCTTTTGGTAAAGTCCGGCCGGGAAGGGGTCCAGGAGAGGTGGAGGTTCTTTTCTTCGTTTGCCGCGAAGTCAGCAACAAAAAACAGCGCATCCCATTGTTTGTCGCCGTCTACATCATCCAGTTGGGCGGCTAAAGTATCTCCATTTTCGGTGAGCAGCAGGGGAAACTGATTTCCTTCGGAAAGGGCAGAAAGCGCCTCTCTTGGAATGGTAATGGCTTTATCGGTAAGCTCAACAGAGGAAGGGTTGGTAAGGACCATTTTTATTGCCTGTTCTTCTTCCTTATTGCTTTGGCAGGAAAGAAGGCCACTGCCTATACAGGCCAGGGAGAAAAAAGTAATTCCTTTTCGAATCATAGAATCAGGATTAATTGGGCATATACATATTTGCTGTTCTTTATGTGCCGGGATTATCGTGCTTTCTCTTCCGGAAAACAAAATTAACATCAGCGGACCTGCGGCACCTAAAGCCAGCGTTCTGTTCAATATCGACAGTTTTTAACGAACCTGCAATATAAAATCGATATCCGGAATGCTTGCGGCAACTCTATCCTGGTCTGGTATGGGCGTGCGGAAGTCCTTCCGGAGAAAAGCAATAAACGCACAGCCGGCCCGGGAGCCAGTTTATTAGGTGAACAAATGAGCGTAAGCAGGGGGCGTAGGGTTGCTGGCTGTTGCTTTCCTGTGCCCCGGGAGCGGCCTGTAAATAGCCGTTTGAAATAAGCATTTCCTTTTCAGGGGATGACCTGTTAGTCGGGAAGCATGTTTGAGGGCGGGAATTATACCTAATCGCATGAAGGTAATTCAATAACATAGGATGATAGGCGTGGCAAACGCCGCGCCAGGTACCGGCTGGAAGAAGCCTGCTATTGAAGGTAGTTTGTACAATCTGGTGTTAGGTGGGTTGAGATAATCCAGAGGTGTAATCTGCCACGAAAGATTCTCAAAAAAAGAGGTTTTATGGCATGGAAATAAAAATAAGAGCCATTTTACAAATTTGTAAAATGGCTCTTATTTATTTAGGCATTCTTTACTTTTGAAGGCTGCCTGGTGTTTACGTCATCTTAATTCCATCCGCCACCCAGCGCCTGGTAAATATTGACCATGGCATTCATTTGCTCCATTTTGGTTTCAATCAGCTCAAATTTCGATTCCAGGGCATCGCGCTGGGTCAACAGCACTTCCATATAATCGGCCCTTGCTGATTTGAAGAGGTACGTTCGAAATGTCGATCGACTCGGTAAGGGCCTGTACTTCCTGTGCCTTTAAGTCGTAGCTTTTTTCCAGGTTACTGATCTTCGACAGCTGGTTGGCCACTTCAATGTAAGCATTTAAAATAGTCCGCTCATAATTGTAAACCGCCTGTATCTGCTTGGCATTGGCACTGTAATAGGTTGCTTTTATCGCATTCCTGTTGATCAGGGGTGCAGCCAAATCTCCGGCCAGCGAATAAAGCATCGATTCCGGCGTCTTTATCAAATAGGATGGATTGAAGGCCTGTAAGCCAACACCGGCCGTAATGCCTAACGAAGGATAGAAGTTGGCTTTGGCCACCTTTACATCCAGTTTGGCTGCCGCCAGTTCCAGTTCGGCCTGCTTTAATATCCGGGCGGTTTTCCAGCAGCTGAGCCGGAATGCCGGCATGAATGAGTATCAGGCACCAAGTCATTGAAAGTCTCAGAATTTCGTTGCAATAGGCTGCGGATAGCGGCCTATCAGGAAGTTGATCCTGTTTTCCGTTTCGATGATCTGCTGCTGAATCTCGTACTGCAGGCTTCTGGTGTTGAACACCTCTGCCTCAAACTTCCGCACGGCCAGTTCGGTAACCCGGGCAGCTTGTTTCTGCAGCTTTACTATTTTCAGGGCATTGGTCTGGATCTCAATGTTCCTGTTTTACAATTGCCAGCTGATTATCGAGTGCCAACAATTCGTAATAGGAATTGGCAATTTCGGCAACCAGGTTGGTAACCATGAAATTTCTTGCCTTCTACAGAAGACAGGTACCGCTACGGCTGCTTTTTTCGCATTGCGCAGCTTATGCCAGATATCCACCTCCCAGTTGGCAAAAGCTCCCAACGAAATAATCCTGCAAAGGCTCGGGCATTTCTCTTCCCGGCTCAATATCGGTGGTGGCCTCCATGGCGCCCTGCCTGGTGTACCGGCCGTTTTCCACACCAGCCCCGCCTCTTATATCCACAAAGGGCAAGTACTCCCCTTTTCTGACTCTTACTTCGTTTCTGGCAATCTCAATTTCCTGTAAAGTGATATTCAGTTCCTGGTTGTTTTGCAGGGCAGTATCGATCAGGGCCTCAGGTTAGGATCGGTAAAATATTCCTTCCACTGTAGCCATGGCTGTATTGGTGGTGTCCTGCGAGTTATTGATAACTCGCAGGTACCTCCGTATTGGCTGTTTTTTCACTAAGGTACGGCGTTTTACATGCCGTAAAGATTAACGACATGAAGGCAACTGTTCCACAGACTTATATATATGATTCTCTTAAACATTGTGGACATAATCTTCGGTTAAAGGATTTTCATCTTCATCTTTAATCATGTGGCGGCCATCGGCCAGATTGCGCAAATATGTAGTACAGGCCGGGAACGATGATGACGCCGAAAATTGTTCCGAATAACATACCACCCAGGGCAGAAGCACCAATGGTACGGTTACCGATAGCGCCTGCACCGGTGGCAATAATCAACGGAATCAAACCGGCAATAAAGGCGAAGGAGGTCATTAAAATCGGACGGAAACGTACTCTTGCCCCTTCTATGGCAGCATCGAGAATGGTTTCTCCATGCTGTCGCTTCTGAACGGCAAATTCCACGATCAATACGGCATTTTTACCCAACAGACCAACCAGCATGATGAGACCTATCTGGGCATAAATGTCATTTTCCAGCCCCATGAGCTTAAGCAGCAAAAAGGAGCCAAATACCCCAACCGGCAGAGAAAATACTACCGCCAGCGGAATAATAAAGCTCTCGTACTGGGCCGCCAACACAAAGTAGACGAACACCAACACAATAAGGAATACATACAGCGCTTCATTGCCTCGGTTCGATTCGTCGTACGAAAGGCCTTCCCAGGCAATGTCATAGCCTTTAGGTAAAGTCTCGCTGGCCACTTCCCGTATGGCCTGAATGGCATCGGCAGTGGTATATCCTTTGGCCGGAAGGCCCTGGATGGCCGCCGAATTGTACATATTAAAACGGGTAACCTCATTGGGCCCCTGGGTTTTCTTCAGCTTCATAAAGGCTGAGTAAGGCACCATTTCTCCCTCTTCATTTTTCACATAAAGCTTCAAAACATCCGAGGGCAGCCTTCTGAATTTCGGGTCGGACTGCACATACACTTTAAAGAACTGGCCAAATTTAATAAAGCCTTGCTCATAGGTACTACCTATCAGGATGTTGAGGTTTTCCATGGCCTTGCCAATAGATACTCCTTTTTGCATGGCCAGGTTATTGTCGATCTCCAGTTCATACTGCGGATAGTTGGCTGCGAAGAAGGTAAATAAGCCGGTAAGCTCTTTGCGCTTGCGCAGATTATCCATGAACTCCTTGTTTATCTTATCAAACTCCTGGTAGTCGGTGTTGGTCGTTTTGTCCAGCAAACGCATGGAGAAACCGCCGGAAGAACCAAAGCCCGGGATGGCCGGTGGTTCGAAGAACTCTACTACCGCGCCCAAGTCCTTTCGATTTTTCCTCCAGCTCTTCCATGATTTCCTTCACGGTATGCTCGCGCTCAGACCAGGTCTTCAGGTTGATCAGACAGGTACCTGCATTGGATCCCCGTCCTTCGGTCATGATCTCGTAACCTGCCAGAGAAGATACCGATTCCACCCCATCAATTTCTTCACAGATTTTCTGAAGTTTCTGCGATACCTGGTTGGTTCTTTCCAGGGTAGAGCCCGGAGGGGTTTGAATAATGGCATAAATAGTACCCTGGTCTTCATTAGGAATAAAGCCTGAAGGCAGGATTTTATTTTCGAAGAATATACCTGCGCAAAAAGCCAGCAGTATTCCCCAGGTAAGCCATCTTCGGTTGACCATGTTTCTTAACACGCCTACATATTTCCCGGTAAGCTTATCAAAGCCACGGTTAAAACTGTCCAGAGCCTTTGGTCAGCAGGTTTTGCTTTTTCGGCTTTTCCATGGTTGTTTTTCAACAACATGGCACACAAGTACCGGCGTAAGGGTAAGGGCAATCATGGCCGAAATTACAATGGAACTGGCCATGGTAATGGAGAACTGCCGGTAGAAAGTACCTACCGGTCCCGACATAAACGAAATGGGCAGGAATACCGATACCATTACCAGCGGTAATGGCGATAATCGCACCGCTGATTTCCCCAAGCACTTTTTGCACCGCCTTGTAGGGCGTAAGATGCGGTTCTTCCTCCATCTTGGCGTGCACGGCCTCTACCACCACAATGGCATCATCCACCACAATACCAATGGCCAATACAAGGGCAAATAGCGTAACCAGGTTAATGGAAAGGCCGAAAAACTGGATAACAAAGAAGGCCCCTATCAGCGATACCGGAACCGCCAGAATCGGTATTAGTGTAGAACGCCAGTCGCCAAGGAATATAAACACCACCATGGCAACCAGTATAAAGGCATCGCGTAGGGTATGAATTACCTGCTCGATGGAGGCATCCAGGAACTGAGATACGTCGTAGCTGATTTTATAGTCCATTCCCGGAGGGAAGGTTTCCTTCATTTCTTCGAGCTTGGCTTTTACCTCTTCAATTACCTCGCTGGCATTACTGCCATAGTTCTGCTTCAATACAATGGCTGCCGAAGGATGGCCATCCAGGTTGGAGTAAATATCAAAGAACTCACTGCCCAGTTCAACCGTGGCAATATCTCTCAGGTGAATGCTTTCGCCTTCTGCATTGGCCCGGATAATAATATCTTCGTACTCTTCGGGCTTCGTTATACCTGCCTTTATAGGTAAGTACATATTCCAGCGACTGGGCCGCTATACCAGAACTTTGGCCTAGCCTGCCCGGGCGGCCAATGATACTTTGCTCAGCCAAAGCCTCCATTACTTCCTCTACAGAAATGTTGTAGGCCCGCATGCGGTCGGGGTTTAGCCAAACCCGCATGGCATACCTGCGGCTACCCAGATATTTGTGCCCTGGCCACCCCTTTGGTCCGGTTGTATTTCGGGAATCATCTTGACGGTGGCGTAGTTGAACAGGAACTTCTCGTCCATGCTCTCATCCTTGGAGTAGAGGTTGACGTACATCAACATACTGGGCTGAATAGGCGTAATGATCACCCCTTCGCGCTGAACCAGTTCGGGCAAGAGCGGCATTACCTGGTCTACCCGGGTTTTTACCCGGATAACCGCATCGTTAGGGTCCGTGCCTGGTTCAAAGATTACCCGGAGGGTAGCCTCGCCGGCACTGGTGGCATCGGTGGCCATATAGCGCATATCCTGCACCCCGTTAATGGCATTTTCCAGGGTAATAAGGGTGGATTTCACCAGTACATCGGCACTGGCACCAGGATAAGCAATAAAAATATTTACTGTGGTAGGGGCAATTTGCGGGAACTGGGAAATAGGCAACTGTTTAATAGCCAAGGAACCCACAAAAACGATCATGACCGATATTACAATAGCAAATACCGGCCTGTGTATAAATTTACTAAACATGTTTTCTGCTTTTTAGGATATTCAATTATTCCGCATATAAATCCAGCTGCGACATGACAGCCTTCGGTTCCACAAATTCGTAGTGTATTTCTTCATTTTCCCGCACCAGGCGCAAGCCTTCCAGCAGGATCTTATCATTTTCATCCAGACCATCTTTGTACGGCATAAATGTGCGGCATTTCGGCAGCCATGGTAATTTCCCTTGACTTGATCACATTGTCTTCATCTACCACAAACACATACTTCTTGTCCAGTACCTCAAAGGTGGCTTTCTGCGGAATGAGCAGGGCATTGTTCAGCGGCACCCGTCATCAGAATGTTGCCGGTTTCGCCATGCCTCAACAGTCCGTTGGGTTCGGGAAAGGTAGCCCTGAAGGCAATGTTTCCGGTTTCGTTGTTGAAATCGGCTTCAATGGTTTCCACCACGCCCGGAATGTTTAAACATTTTGTTGTTGGCCATCAGCAGGTTTACCTTCATGCTCATCTGTCCTTTTTCACTGTTCATTTGATAATCCAGGTATTCCGCTTCCGGCACATTGTAGTATACCCACATTTTGCTGTTGTCAGAAAGGTTGGTAAGCAGTTCTCCTTCATCCACCAGGCTTCCTGGTCTTACACATGGAAGCGGTCGATAATGCCATCGAAAGGGGCCCGGATTTCGGTAAATCGCAGGTGAACCTGGGCCAGGGCCAATTCGGCTTTTGCCTTGTCGAACTTGGCCTTGGCCATGGCCAGTTCGTTTGGCGCCACAATGTTGCTGTCGGCCAGGCTTTGGTGTTTTGGTATTCAATTTCGGCAAATTCACTTCGGCCTGGGCTTTTTGCAGTTCGGCCTTATAAAGGCGTGGGCATAATCTGAAAAAGGAGCTGGCCTTCTTTTACATGCTGGCCTTCATCTACATATATTTTCTGCAGGTAGCCTCTTTCCTGGGCCCTTAGTTCGATGTGGCGAATGGAGTGGATCTGGCTACGTATTCTTCGGTAATTGAAGTGTCCATTTTTACCGGGCTGGTAACCAGAAACTTGGTTTCTTTCCTTCCTTCTTCTTCGTGTGAGTTTCACAGCTTGTATGGCACAACAATAGCACACACGCCCATGAGCATGAGAATTCTCTTCATGATGATTTTACTATTTTAAAATGTTTGTGAATGCAGGGGGGGCTTTTTTTACCGGAATTGTGCAGTAAGCACAAGCGTGCACCAATTAGCCATGGACTAATGGAAGCAGAGTAAAAAAAGCAAATAGGAGGGTAGGCAATGGTTAAATGCCTACGGAGGGTACATCATATCCTTAAAACCCGGAGTATGAGATACCTTTTACTTGATGAATGGTAAGAAAAGTGCTTAACGAAATGTAAGCTTGCTTTCAAATAGCGGAAGAAACAGCCCAGCGCCAGGGTGTAAAATACAGCAGTCAGATAATTTTCGCTTGCCAGATTTCTTCTGGAAGAACCTAATTCTTCTTCCTTGACCTCATTTTCCGCGGCATCTATAGTGTCAGTTGCTTTTTTTGTGCCGGATGAGGAGGGGCTGGAAATATATGTTTGGTCCTGGTGTGCTGTGCCTGAGTTGAGGTTTGCAGATGCAGTACCTTCTAAAACTTGTATTGGAGTATAGAAAGCATCTCCCTTATCGATTTGAGCAGAGAAAAGGCTATACCCTCCCAGCAGGAGAATACAAAAAGAAAGAAGATATTTTAGTAATGTCTTTAACATTTGGTTTGCAAAGCTATACCATGTTATTAATATTGACAAATAATGTAAGGCTTATTAAAAGCTAAAAATTACATCTCTTTCTTTTTTTGATTAAACATTTAAAAGAGTGAGTAATAATTCCTGTATTTGTAGGAATGGCGGGTAAGCACACCTTTAGGCGCAGGAGAGCCACTTTGGTGGATGCTGAAATAATCCTATTTCCAGGGAGGAGGTTCAACAATAGGGAGGGCGGCCTGAAAAGAAAAGGTGAAAGTTCTGTCTATACCAGCATTTCGCCCATTATTCCAATTAAGAAGCCAAGGGTTGCGCCAAGGGAGGTGAGATAAGAGCCTGTTAACTTGCTTTCCGGGGCAATATCATTAAATATCAAATATAAGATTCCTCCACTGGCAAAAATCATTAAATGAGCGGTTATCACGGGGGAGTCGCTTAAAAAGAAGTGTCCTGTAAGAGCCCCGATAATTCCGCTGAAGCTTAAGAAAAAAAAGATAAGCAAAGTTTTTTTAATTGAAAAGCCACTTAATACGAGGTCTCTGAATGAATTAAAGGCCTCGGGCAGGTTCTGGAGGCCAATAAAAATCGCCAGCAATGTAGCAGTGGAAGGATCGACTGCAAAAGTGGCTCCCAGGGCAATAGATTCAGGAATAAAGTCCATTAGCATAGCAAGAAGCGTGGCCATCTGCCCTTCCTTTTGCGCTAAATACCGGTCTATCATAAAAAACAAAATGGCCCCACTAATAAATGATATGCTTAATGGAAGTAGGTTTAGCTTCTCCATTCCCTTCGGAATCAGGACCAAAGCAAGGGCAGATAAAATTATTCCACCGCCAAAAGACATTAGGAAATGGGTGATTTCCTGCTTTACAGGGCTTTCCTTTATGTGGTGATTAAAAAGGTTTGCCAGGATGCCTCCTAAAAGGACTGTGATGCCGGCAAAGCCTGAATAAGCCAGTATTCTTCCTATCATGCGTTTAAATTATTATTTTCATGTACTGCTGAGCGGCTTGAATTGCGGTGTCCATAATTTTATTCCTGTCGATATTCATCGTGCTCTGTTTTTTTTCTGATTCCGCCGGGCTTTCATCCGGAAAATGCAGTCTGTACCTGCATGCTTTATGCTTAGTTTTTTTTGCCGGTTCTAAAGGCTTAATCCATGGCAAAATGTTTAAACGCTATTTTTTGGGTATCTTATTCTATCCTCTTTGACTCCATGTATTTTTCATTTGCTTCCATGTGTTTTTCAGCAGAAGCTTGCTGTTTGTGCCCATCAACAGCCTCTAAGTCTTTTGTAATGCCTTCAATTATTTTTGTAAATGGGCTGGTGCCATTTGGTAATTTCTTTGTGGGTTCAGGATGTTGTGCCCAAAGCTTTTAGTAAAGAGGGGTACAACCGAGAGGCCAATAGTTTCTTTGTTGCTGTAGAACAGTTTATCCTACCTTTCAACAGCTTTTACAGAAGAATGTTAGAGGGGCGGGTAAGGCATATATCTTTTTTAAGAGTTTATGTATAATACCCGCTTTTATAAATGCCCTCCTTATGGTATTTGCTTTTGCCTGCTCTAAATCCTATTAAACGAAGATGGTTCAGTTACATATAGCAGCAACAGCTTAATATTCTTTTTGGGGAGCAAATTGCCTGTAAGCAGGAGTTCTTTGGATGAAAGCTTTTTTATTTCCCAATATTTTTTGCTGCTGGTGATAGCCGGTAAGTTGCCTGAATAAAACCCGGAGGAAAGCAGACGTAAAGGAGGTATCTTCCTGCTGGTGGTTTCTGCTTGCTTCAAACAAAGAAGCCCGGGAGCTTGAAGAGCTATTTATATTTAATATCGGCGCCTGGCCGACCAATTGTGCTGGAAAGTGAAAAAAGGATATCTGAGGGAGGTGTTTCGAAAACTACTGCGCATGCCCCTACCATGTTTCATTATCGGCGAAGAGTCATCATTCCCTCTTTGAGCCTATAGGACTTTTGAGGCTGCCCCAGCTAGGGCTGCCAGCTGAAAAGTGTCAGTTGGCAGCTAAGTTTGGCGCCTTTACCGTATTCTTTCTGTCCCTGTTTTTACCGCCGGCCATGGGTATCTTCCTTTCTTAAAAGTATTGGTGAAAAAGCGGCTGTTAAAAGGTGACTTCGGGCATTGTATGGAGTCTAATATTATATAAAGGGAAATTATTAACGAGAAGAGTTTTGTTTCCCTGAGCGTTTTATGCACCGTTTTTGGTTTGCTTGTCGACAGGCAAACCATGGCCTTAAGGGCTTTCTCTGCAGCTTCTGTTGGCTTTTTAGAAAAACATTTTTTCACCGGAAAGGAGTGCCTGCTAAAAAGGTGCAACAGGATTGGTGTGCCCGGGAAGAATGTTTGAAGTAAAATTTTCCTGCTGCTTCTCCCATCTTTCTAATTGTGGTATGCCTATCGGTCTTATCTGAAATGCCTATGGTTTGAAAGTCCATTCATATTATCAATCCTATTTTTTAAAATATTTAGTTATGAAAAAGCTTAGTTTACTTGCTGCTGTTTTGCTGATGTCCCTGAGCGGGATTAACGCACAGCAAAATAATTTGAATGTTCGCCACGCGGTTGGCGAAGATGTGCCAATGGCGGTGCTTGCCACCATTGAGGCGGGATATCCTGGCCTAAATATTCATCAGCACCTTGTTGCGCCGGTTCCGAAGGCTAAGAAGGAAAAAAAGCTAGTGGATAATTCCTCAGAGCTGTTGCAGCCCTATTATGCAATGTTCAAAGGAAGAGACTACTGGAAGAAAGAAATCTATAATAAAAAAGGCGGGCTCCTTTACTCCAGTGAGAGAATTCGTAATATCGCTTTGCCACGGGAGGTTTACACCTTTATTGGCAGGGAGTATAACGGCTGGGGAATTAAAAAGAATGTTGCTATAAAAGTAATTGAGGCAGGTGAGGGAATTTCGCGGGATGTAGTGTATTATAAAGTGCTGCTTCAAAATGGAAAGAAAAAGCAGTGGGTGCAATTAGATGAGCGTGGAAACATTTATGCGCGTAGGCGCTCCTGAGGATTATTGATATTTCCTGAAGCCTGCTATTTCGGCAGGCTTTATTTTTTTTGGGAGAATAAAATAATAAGCTTTCTTTGGCCCTGCTCAGGCGCATTTTAATGGCACTTTCCGACAGCTGGTAGATATGTTGGAGCTCCTGGATGGAGGTGCCATTTACATATTTTTGTATCAGCAGCTTCCTTTCGTTTTCAGTCAGTCTTTCTAAAAGAGGAAGAACCCACTGTGTCCAGTCCACTTCCTTGTCTGTTTCTTCCGCCCGGGGTATTCCTTCGCCTCCTTCTTCGCTCAGCGGTACCAGAGGATGCCGTTTTATTGTGCGCGAATAGTCTTTGCAATGATTGTTGCCAATTGTCCAGAGCCAGCTGGAAAAGCTGGCATTTCCCTTGAATGCGGATAGGTGGGAAAATGATTTCAGGAGGATGTCCTGGGTGAGATCAAAGGCTACCTGCGGATCTTTTACAAAACCCAGGCACTGCTGGTGGACTCTTTTAAAGTAGCGACTGTAAAGGGCCCCGAGGCAGGCCTGGTCTTGCCGTATTCCGCCTTCAATCAATTCATCATCGCTTAATTTGTTAATATCCTTGTTCACGAACAAAAGAAATTTAGGGTAATTAGGGTGTTGGAGCGATGGTTCTTTTCTCAAATGCTTAAGCATGTAGAAGCCGGTTTATAAAATGGGCTTTTACCAACTAAGTAAGTGGACCTATTTAATTTAACCTTAACAGCCAGCCTTGTCATGCTGAAAAAGGAAACGGTACGCCGGGGGTGCCTAACCGCTGCGGCATCTTTCGCAGTATGAAGCTCCTTAAAAGCCATTTTATTGGAAAGATCCTTCCGCGCGGCGTCCGCGTTCCTCAGTATGACAAAATCGGCTTTTTTTCTTCAAATTAAATGTGTCCTACTACTTATCAGGCTATTGTTCAACTACTTAACAGCAAAGTAAGTTTTAGTTTAAGGTACAAAAGGATGGTATGGAATGCTACCAATAAAGCGGGAGAAGGGTGGTAAGTTATTTATAGGCCCCTTTTTTAAGGTTGGGTGGTAGGCCGGGATCTCTGTTATGGCTTATAAAAACCATTCCCGGCAGGTCGTTGAGCTGCGGGAGGGTGATCTCCGACCTGGTTTAATTGTTCCTGCAGTTTAACCAATATCAAATAAAGAGCGTCCTGCTGGATCAGTGGTTCTTTGTGAAAAATGGGGACGAGGGATTGTTTTACTTTTAGACATTGCTTGTTGTGGCTTATCTGGCACGTTTCTCCTTCTTATTGTTAAAGATGCAGCCTGAACAAATGAAACCAGCAGCATCAGGCATATGGCGCGCCATATGCCTGATGTTGTGTCGGTGATAAAGCCTGAAAATGCACTCTGTTTGGCAGTTAATTTTTTTATCAGGTTTTCAGGTTGTTTTTTGTTATGCGGGTTGCATTTGTTGGAATAATGTTCGAATATTACTAAACATTATCGATGTAATAGAATTGATAATTTCTTTTGTTTTACTTTACTGTCACTTCCTGTTGTTTTTTTAACGGACTGATTGCCATGCTTTTGGGTGGGAATAAAAATGGGGCAAAGGCTTCCTGAAGAACGGTTTTGCGCTTTTTGTAAATTTCAGCTTACCTAAAGAAGTGGTTTTTGTGTGATGGCGGCCATTTATTACATGAAAATAACGCTCCTGTTTGGGCTCAGTACAGCATGGAGCCCCTTAAGTAGGTTAGTGCAATAGGCGTTATAAAAAACTTTAGTGGTAAGAACTGTTCTGAAAATATATGTCTGGAACGTAAGAAAGAAAATAAGCCATTGGCAGATGGTTTGGAAGCAATGAAGATTCAACTTAATAACCAAAAAAAGATAGACTGGTGTAACTATGAAAGACTCCACACAAGAATTGGCGCTCGTAGCTGGTGCAGAGAGTGCTGTACCCGAAATGCTGTTGTTAGCCGCAGAGGCGCTTTCGGCAAACCGAGCCGCAGAAGCTCGCTGCTATTCTTTCCTCCTTTGAGCCTGCCGACGACATTTCGAGAATTTGTCACAGGCCCTGCTGGGAAGTAAAAAAGGCGCAGACCATATTTACCTGGGCGACCTGAAGGATAAAAATAAGCAGATTAACGTTTTTGACCTTGTGTTGCAGAATGTTGATTCTGTTCGGGTGGCAACGGGTACGGCTTTTAACATGATGCGCGACTTTTACAGCCAGGGGCAGCGCTCCTTTACTCATTTTAACATTGGTATAGGAAAAGGCCACTTTGAGGTGCAGCTTTTAAAGGCGCTTGCAGAAGGAGGTAAAGCACTACCGACTCATATTAAAATGATAGGGCTGGATATTGATGAATATTCTTTGCAGGAAGCCGGGGAAAATATTGCCCGTGCGGCAAAGGAGTTTTTACCGGCATATGTTAAGGTCGAATATTCGTCTATTTGTGCCTTTGCGGAGCAGGTGCCTGCTGAAACATGGGCGCAGATTCGTACGCACGGAACCGATTCGCTTGGCGTAATCTCAGCCTTTACCCTGCACCACCTGTCCTCAGCCGAAGACAGGCACCAGGTGCTGAAAAATATTGCCGATTGTAGAGCGGGGGTATTTTTGCAGGTGGAGCCGGATGTAAATCACTTTACTCCCGTATTGCGCGATCGGCTGGTGAACTGCTGGACGCACTTTGGAATGATATTTAACCTTATCGATCAGAAACAAGAATTAGATAAAGCAGGAGCCGATGCTTTAAAATACCTGTTTTTTAAGCGAGAAATAGATGATATTCTGGGGAATGATGAAAGTGCCCGCTTCGAAAAGCATGAGCTGGCTCCTTCCTGGACAGAAAGATGTAAGGAAGCTGGTTTCTACTTAATCGATATCCCTTACCAGGTTTCTGAGGAGATTCCCGGCTTTACTTACGAATATGGAAAGGGGTATATTCGGATGACATGCGGTGAGGTGCCCATGGTAGCGGTGGTAATGGCTACTTTATATTAATGGCCGTTAATTAGTAACAGCAATAAGTCAGGTAAAAAAAAAGCGGGGCGCAGGCCTCGCTCTTTTTTTATATCTTATTCAATACTTATTTAATACAAGTGTTTACACTTCGGCCATCCATTCCTTGGCTTTTGCTACGTCTTCATAAAAACGCAGCTCTACAGGGCCTGCCATCTCCTTTTTAAAGTTTTCTACAGACATTTGAGAAAATACGTTGGAGGGAACAACAAAAGCCATGTAGCGCAATCCATTTTTAATGAGCAAAGGCATGGAGTAGCTGTTTACCCATTCGGTGTCTTCTTTTTTTACCATACCAAAGTCTTTGGTATTGCTCAATATCTTATCGAGTTTTTTGTCCTTGAACAAGTCTATTGATTTCTGTATCCCTTCGCGGAATTTTTCAGAGGTGGCAAAGCCTTTCCAATTCTGAATAAGGCATTTTAGATTATCATCGCGCTCGATAATAATGTTTTCGCTTTCAAAAACTTTCATTTAATTATTGGTTGGTTGTCGATATCGAATTATACTAAATTTATTTTAAAATAAGCAAATTCAAACCATAACAGATGCCAAATATACCTATTATTAATTGAAATCACGGTTTTTTGGGTAAATCTGCAGGTGACTAACCGGTAGAGAAAAAAAAATTGAAAATTTCGCAGAAAGCTTTCTTTGGCTTTTTTTAAGAGCAGTGCCTTAAATGAGAATGAAGCTGCTGAGGTCCCGATAGAAATCTACGGCATCTTCAGGCGTTCGCAGTTTAAAATCAAAATAACTGCTGCCAACACTTATTTCAACTTCCGGCGAAAACACAGAAACGCCCCCCTTGGCAAGGCTAACGCTTTCTATTTTTGAATAAGGAATCGTAACTATGCTCCGCTGGTTGCTGCCAACCGACTTGTCGATGAGCAGAATGCGTTTGTTTGTTAGGATCAGGTAGTCTTCCGTGAGCAGGAAAATATTCTGAATTTCCTCTTTTGGTAAAATAAGCAGGCCGGCTTCTTCTTTAGCCTTCGAAAGAATCTTTTTACTCTTTTCTTCCTTGCTTTCAAAAAATCTCATACATGTAAGGGTTTTAACTTAACACAAAAATATATGTATTTTTGTATTTGGCAGTCACAGACTTGCCAAGAAAATAAGTATTTTTAATTTTAGTTGCGTAGGAGATGAAAAAGTTCTGGCTGTTTTGTGTCTGCTTTCTGCTGTTAGGAAAGCTGGTTGCTCAAACAAGCGTTGGTGTGCGTGGCGGAAAATCTGTTTCACGAATAAATTTTTCTCCGGTGCTGCCGCAGGCTTTGGTAGATGGATATGAGGGAGGCGTATTCCTGCGTTATAAGAACAGCCAGCACCTGGGGCTTCAGGTGGAGTTAAACATGAGCAGCCAGGGCTGGCATGTTTACCCAAGTGTGGATAGTTTGATGCACAAAAAGGAGTTAAAGTATGTGCAGTTGCCTTTACTAACGCATGTGCAGTTAGGGGCCGGGCGCTTTACCCTGGTGTTGCAGGCAGGTGGATTTCTGGCTTATACTTTCTCTGAAACGAATGTGCAGGAGCCGGAGGCAGGAGTTTCAGGGCAATTGCTTTATCGTCGGCAGCCTTTTTTGCCGTGGCAATATGGAGTGCTGGCCGCAGCCGGGCCATCCTTCCGCTTTAATTTTGGGGAGCTGATGCTGGAGGCCCGCTTTGCCCAGCATCTAAGTAATTTACTTGAGGCGAACCTTAACCAGACAAATGACATTGATGATTCGCAGCAGCAAATCATAACTTTTGGCTTGCAATGGCTGTATACTTTTTAAAAGAAACGCTAAAAACGAAGCTCACTTCGTTAGCATAACATACCCTTAAAGGTATTAAATTTGTTTACGTGCTATAAACGATATGGAAGAACCAATAATTGATAACGACCGCAAACAGGACCATCAGCATAAAATTAAGCAGGTATTTTCTGAAGTAGGAAAAGTAGTGGTAGGCCAGCGATACATGGTAAACCGTTTACTTATTGGCCTGTTTACCAATGGCCACATATTGCTGGAAGGGGTGCCTGGCCTTGCTAAAACCCTTACGGTAAATACCCTGGCAAAAGTGCTGAAGCTTGATTTTCAGCGGATACAGTTTACGCCCGATTTGCTGCCGGCCGACTTAATCGGTACGATGATATATAACCAGCAGACCTACGATTTTGAAGTGAAGAAAGGGCCTATTTTTGCCAATATCATTCTGGCAGATGAGGTAAACCGCTCTCCTGCAAAAGTGCAGAGTGCCCTGCTTGAAGCCATGCAGGAAAAACAGGTGACTATTGGCGAAACTACTTTTGGTCTCGACAGGCCTTTTCTGGTGCTTGCCACCCAAAACCCGGTCGACCAGGAAGGTACCTACCAGCTGCCCGAAGCACAGGTCGACCGTTTTATGATGAAGGTGTATGTCGACTATCCGACAAAAGAAGAGGAGCTGGAGGTAATGCGCCGCATGGCCAGCTCTACCTTCGATGCAAAGGTTAATGCACTCCTTTCCAAGCAGGATATCTTCCAGATTCGGGAAGAGATTAATAGCGTTAATATAAGCGAGTCGCTGGAGAAATATATTATTGAGTTGGTATTTGCTACCCGCCAGCCAAAAGATTACGGCCTGCATGAGGAGGCGCAGTATATCGACTTTGGCGCCTCTCCCCGCGCCAGTATTAATATGAACATGGCTGCAAAAGCGGTTGCCTTTTTTGATGAGCGCGATTATGTGCTGCCGGAAGATGTAAAAGAGGTGGCTGAAGATGTGCTTAACCACCGGGTAATACTCAATTACGAAGCAGAAGCAGAAGGAATTGGGACAAAAGATATTATCCGGAGTATTTTAAATAAAGTGCCTATTAACCAGATTTAGCGCAATAGGGAAACAATTTATTTTAAACTACCTGGCGGCTTTTCCCTCAGGTAGTTTTTTTTGTTCTGCAGGGCGCTAAGGGCCTATGTGGGAGTGGAAACTTATTTTGTGGCTACTCGTAGGATGAGCGTAAGCGGTGGTGTAATAAATTTTCTGTTATGTCAAAATTTTTTCCGCTCAAAATAGTTTTATAATCCGGAATTACAGTGTGCAAAACTCTTTATTTGGATTATGTAAACAAATTGTTTGATAATAGTAGAAATTTAGCATATTCTTTTAATTTTGCAAATGAGCGCAAAAGCCTGTAAGGTTTTTGCCGATAAGGGGGTAGGAAGAAGAGGGCATAACAGCGCCTAAATAGAGGAGATTCATGAAACAAATAATTTTGCTGCTTACCGTTTTTCTGCTGTTACTTTCGCAGGAAGTGGGTGCAGAGGAATATAATAACATTGCCGTTTCTGGTACAATACACAATCCAAAAAGTAAAAATGTACGGATTGTGCTGTATAGTTATGTGCCAGGTCAAAATGATATTTCTTCTACGGCTACCCTCGAGGGAGGTGGTTCTTTCCATTTTGTTTCCTATATCCGGGAGCCTGTTTTTGCGCGTATTTTTTATGGAAGCAGTAGCTTTCCGCTGTACCTGGAGCCGGGTTACAATATAAGGTTGAGCTTTGATGGAGATGGGCCGGAGCAGTCGCTCGAGTTTAGTGGGGCTGGCGCAAGCAATAATGCCTTTCTGGCCAGGCGCATGTTCGAGTTTCAGCTGGATTCCTCTCATTTATTAGAAAAGATAAAGAAAGCAGACGCAGCGGCTTACAAAAGCTGGGTAACACAAAGGAGAAAAGAGCAGGAAGAAATGCTCTTTGCCAAAAAAGAAGTGCTGAGCTCTGAATTTGTAGCAATGCAGGAGTACGATATCGCCTATAACTGGGCGAATGAATTGTTTGCTTATGCCCGGTACAGCGAAGAAAATTCGCGTAAGGTAAAAATTCCGGAAGGTTTCTATGATTTTATGGATGAGGTAAAGCTGCACAATTATGAAGTAATTGAGCTGGAGAGTTACCGGAATTTTTTGGAAAACTACCTGCTGTACAATTATGGCTTAATGAAGAGTGGGCTTTCCAATGAAAAGAACAGCTACTATAGTAATATGTATAAGGTAGCCCGCCGGAGCCTTCGCTCGCTTCCAATGTACCACATGCAGGCGGCCTATCTGGTAAAAGCGCTAAATTATTTAGGCGTTGACACAATAACCGACGAATATATTGAATTCGCCAATGAGTGTCCTGTGCAGGCATATAAAAATGTGCTTCACCAAATGGTAAAAGAACAAACCATTTCTCCAAAAGAGCCTGAAGTAATTTTTACTGACGAAAAAGGGCGAAGCATTCCTCTCAAAGAGCTTTCGGGGCACATTGTGCTTATGCGCTTTACCAATTATCTTACCGACTCTGCCAGCCAGCTCATTCGTGTGCACGACCAGGAGCTTAAGCAAAAGCTGGCCTCTTACCAGGATGTAGAGTTCCTGCAGCTGCCCATGGCCGATAATAAAGAAGCCTATGAAAAGATGGTTTATGCGGATGCTTCGGAATACCTGAAAAGCATTATGAACCGGCCGAAGCCCGGGCAGGAAAAACCGAAGGCGCCCCCCTTTTCTTATGTTTTGCTCAACCGCGACGGACTGGTGGTAAGTAACAGTCTCGATGACCCAAAAAACGAACTGGCCTTAGAAAAAATCGATGCCTTAATACGCCAGGAAAAGCGGAGTCTTACCGTTGAATAGGATTTTAAAAGGTATTGCAGTTGCTTCGGGCAGCAGACTGCAGGTATAAAACCACAGGTGGGTTATAGCCTTTATACAATCATGGATGTGATTCCTGAGCTCCGCCGCGCGGGGAAGCCTAACACTACGCCAGGAATGAGGTCGAATATTATTGATTCAACGACTCTTTATGTCTTTATGAAAGTACCTGGTCCTATTCACCAGCTGGAATCTGGCGCGCGTTCAGCGAAGCCTAAGGCGTGACTTTGGTGAGCCCAACCAGTATTAAGCCTGGCCTTGTGCTTATTAAGCAAGTAAAATCATAAAGAACCTATCCCATGCTATTGAATCGTCTTTATGCGGTTTGGAATAAAGCTATTATTTAGGCTAAGCTAAATTATCAGAACAAACAAGCTTGCCAAGCAGGATTTCTTAACCAGTATCTGGTTGTCGGTATACGGGGTGGCGTTTGCATGCGTGATTCTATGCTATTGCATTGCCTTCATGCCATTGTAGTAGTAAGGAGTTGAATCCAGGGGAATTTCATGCTCTATGAAATAAAGGAGAAGCAGAATGTTTTGCGGTGGAGCTGTTCCTCTCCCTTCCGGAAAGAACAACAAACTGCATTCATCCTGCTTCTCCCGTGCTTTAATGGGCTTCCAGCCAGTTGTGGCCCGTTCCTATGCCTATTTCCATGGGTACTTCCAGCTCCATGGCATGCGTCATAAAATGTCCCACCTGCTTTTTCATCAGCTCAAGTTCTTCCAGGTGTACGTCAAACACTAGTTCGTCATGCACCTGCAAAATCATTTTACTGCGCAGCTTTTCTTTTTGCATCCATTCATAAATCTGTACCATCGCCAGCTTAATCATGTCGGCAGCGCTTCCCTGAATCGGGGCATTTATGGCATTTCGCTCTGCATAGCCACGAACGGTGGCGTTGCGCGAATTAATGTCGCGTAAATAGCGCCTGCGGCCCAAAAGCGTTTCTACATATTCTTTTTCGCGTGCCTGGTGAATGCAGCGATCCATGTACTCCTTTACTGCCGGAAACTCCTGGAAGTAAGCTTCGATGATGTCTGCAGCTTCTTTGCGCGGAATGCTGAGGCGCTCGGAAAGGCCAAAGGCTGAAATGCCATAAATAATACCAAAGTTGGCTGTTTTTGCCTTGCGTCGCATATCGCTGTCTACTTCTTCGAGGGGCACCTTAAAAATTTTGGCCGCCGTGGTAGAGTGAATGTCCCGGCCATTGCGGAAAGCATCAATCATGCTTTCGTCTTTGGCAAAGGCGGCCATAATGCGCAGTTCAATTTGAGAATAGTCGGCGGCCATAAGCGTAAAATCTTTCCCGCGGGAAACAAAGGCCTTGCGGATTTCTCTTCCCTTTTCTGTTCGAATAGGAATATTCTGCAGGTTAGGATTCGTGGAGCTAAGGCGGCCGGTTGAGGTTACCGCCTGGTTAAATGAAGTATGCAGGCGGCCATCGCGCGGGCTAATGAGCAGGGGCAGTGCATCTACATAAGTAGAGCGCAGCTTGCTCAGCTCCCGGTAGGTTAGAATGTCGTTTGCAATCTGGTGTTTTGGTGCCAGTTTGGAAAGAATATCTTCTCCGGTGGCATACTGGCCGGTTTTCGTTGTTTTGGGCTTTTCGCTCAGCTTTAGCTTGTCGAAAAGAATTTCGCCCAGCTGCTTGGGAGAGCCAATATTAAAGGTTTCGCCGGCGGTTTCGTAAATGCTTTGCTCAATGGCCTTCAGGTCTTCTTCCAGGCTTACCGATAATTCCTGCAGGGCAGCTGTGTCGAGGGTAATGCCATTAAATTCCATTTCGGCAAGCACTTTTACGAGGGGCGCTTCCACCTTTTCAAAAAGTTCTTTAAGCTCCTGTTTCTGTAGTTCAGGCTCAAGCTTATCTTTTAACTGCAGGGTAATGTCGGCATCTTCGCAGGCGTAAGGAGAGACCTCTTCTACAGGAATATCCCGCATGTTAAGCTGGTTTTTGCCTTTGCTGCCAATTAGCGCAGTAATAGAAACCGGCTTATAATTAAGGTAAGTTTCGGCCAGCAAATCCATGCCATGGCGCATATCTGGCTCAATAAGGTAGTGGGCCAGCATGGTGTCGTAAAGGGTTCCGGCCACCTCAATGCCATACTTTCTCAGTACCAGTATGTCGTATTTAAGATTCTGGCCAATTTTGCCAATTTCTTCCGATTCCAGCACCCCGCGAAACTCCTCGACTATGCCGAGGGCTTCTTTTTCTTCAGCCGGCAGCGGCACATAGTACGCTTCGCCGGTATGCCAGGCAAAGGACATGCCTACCAGCCTTGCCTCAACAGCATCGATATTGTCGGTTTCCGTATCGAAGCAAAATGCTTTTTGTGCTTCGAGGTAGTGGACGAGGTCTTTTCTGAGTTCGGGGCTGTCGATAAGGTGGTAATGATGCACCACGGTGTCGATGGTGTTAATAGCCGGAACTTCGCTCAGTACCGGTGGGGGCTCCGGTAGTTTCTCTTCTGCTGCAGCGCCTCCAAACATCGACATTTGCCCCGGACTGGCGGCTGCGGGCCGGGCTTTCCGGGTAGCGGATGCCTGTGGCTTGCCTTCTTCGCCATACAAGCGGCTGAGGGTGGAACGGAACTCCAGCTCAGTAAAAATGGCTTTAAGGGCTTCGTCGTTCGGGCTGCTGTATTCCAGAGCCTCCGCATCAAAATCAATAGGTACTTTTATGTCGATGGTAGCAAGGTATTTACTTAATACCCCCTGTTCGGCAAACTTCTCTACATTTTCTTTTTGCTTGCCTTTAAGCTGGTCGAGGTTGGCAATAATATTTTCGACTGAACCATAATCTCTAATGAGTTTGCTGGCTGTTTTGGGGCCAATGCCGGGAATGCCGGGAATATTATCTACCGAGTCGCCCTGCAGGCCAAGGATGTCCGTAACCTGCTCAACCCGCTCAATGTCCCATTTGGCAAGAACTTCCGGCACGCCTAAAATATCTACTGCATTGCCCATATAGGCAGGCTTATAAAGGTAAATATGATCTTCTACCAGCTGGCTGTAGTCCTTGTCCGGGGTCATCATAAACACCTCGAATCCGGCGCGGCAGGCTTTTTTTGCAATGGTTCCCACTACATCGTCTGCTTCAAAGCCATCCAGCTCCAAAATAGGAATGTTAAATGCCTTAATTATATCGCGGATATAAGGCTTGGCAGTTTTAATATCTTCAGGCTGCTTTTCGCGCTGCGCCTTGTATTCTTCATATTCCTTGTGGCGAAAGGTAGGTGCTTCGGTATCGAAAGCTACTCCAATGTGGGTGGGCTTTTCTTTTTGCAGAATTTCTAACAAAGAGTTGGTAAAGCCATAAACAGCACCCGTATTTACGCCTTTGCTGTTTACACGTGGGTTTTTGCTGAAGGCAAAATGCGCCCGGTAGATAAGGGCCATCGCATCCAGTAGAAAAAGTTTTTTGTCAGGTTTACTCATGCAGCTAAAGTAAGAAATTTGCTCTTTCGGCACAGAGAAATTACGCGAAAAGTAGTAGGTTTAGCTAAAATTTCCTTCTTTTCCTGTGGTGGATGCTGTTTGGTAAAACCAAAGACAAGAGAACTCTCTGTAGACCAACTTTATACCAAATCATATTATGAATCTGAAAAAAATATGGAAAAGCCTGGTGGTTTTTTCTTTACTAATGGGGACTGTATGTACAGTTTCCTACGGGCAATTTGCAGCAGGCTCAAAAGCGCTGGGAGGGAATGTAGGTTTCTATTCTCAAACTGTTAACCCACCCTCCGGCCTGGATTTTAGCCAGAACAGCTTTCAGCTTCAGCTTAACGGGGGCTATTTTTTTAAGGAGAACCTGGAGGCAGGCATCAGGCTTGGTTTTGTGTCAGGCGGCTCTGAACAGGAAACCCGGCAGGTAGCGGTAAGGCAAAGTGAATCCAGCTTTGAAATTGGCCCTTATGGCCGAGCATATTACACCATTACCGACGTAGTTGGCTTGTTTGGCGAGGGAGGAATGCAGTTTGGCTTTGGAGGAGGTTCAAACAATGCCCGCTTCAGAACATTTGAATTGGGTGTGCGCCCGGGGGTAGTTTTAATGGTGAACGAAAACCTGGGGCTCGAGGCTAAAGTAGGCTTTTTTGGCTACCAGCGCAGGGCAAGTGGCGAAAAAGAAGATTTTAGCGGCACCAAAGAAGTAAGCAGTATTCTTCGGGCCGGCGTAAACCTAAACACGGTTTCATTTGGTTTCCGGCTTTACCTTAATGAGTAAGCATTGAACATTCATGCCAAAGAGGGGTTGTGGATGGTAGTCTGCAGCCTTTTTTTATGTCTAAACAGCCACTATTTTTTGCTGCCCTTGTCCCGCCTAAGCCTTTTCGGCAGCAGGCATGGGAAATGAAGGAGTACTTTCGGGATGAGTACCATAGCAAGGCGTCTATGAATTCCCCGCCGCATATTACATTGCATCCCCCTTTTAAGCTGGAACAAGGCATTTCTGAAGAGGAACTGTTGCAGGTACTCGAGGAGGTGGCATCGGGCTGTAAGCCATTTGAGGTGCGCCTGAAGGGTTTTGGCGCTTTTCGGCCCAGGGTAATTTTTATTGGAGTGGAAAAGCAGCCGCCTATGGAAATGCTTCAGCAAGCCGTCGTGGAAGGCGTAAGGCCACTTGCCCAGGCAGAAAAGAAAAGGCCGGAACCCTCTTTTCATCCGCATATGACGCTGGCATTCCGCGACCTGAGCAAAGCAAACTTCCAGCGGGCCTGGCAGGAATACGAGCCGAAAAAGCTCAGCTACAGCTGGGAAGTAACTCATTTTGTGCTCTTAAAGCACAATGGCAAACACTGGAACGAACACCAGTTTTTTAAGCTACAGCATTAATAGTTTAGCTGGTCGCGCTTTTGAGCCGACGTAAGCTTCAGGCTGCGTATTTCTCCGTCTTTATCAACATTAATCAGGTTTACCTGGTCGTCGAACATTTCAAAGAAAAGGGTGTTTCGAACGCCGATGCTTTTTATGTTTCGTGCGTCAGCTACTTCCATATATACCCAAACGGCCTCTCCCTCAATTTCGTAACCCAGGTATTGTGCCGGTTTGGGTTTGCCATTGAGCTGCAGCTGAAAATTTTGTTGGGTGTACTGGCCAATCAGCTCTTTAATCCGGGCCGGGTTGGGAGGATTAAGTACGTCCACTTTATCGCCGCTAAAATGGCGCAGGGCGTCCTCGAGGTCATCGACAAACAGGCGCTGGGTTATTTCGAGGCTTTTTGCTTCCGGATTATATTTAATATCTGCCACACTCAAATGAAGCGGGTGTAGGAGAAGAAGATAAAGGGATAGGAAAATCTGTGCAATCATAATTTTTACTACTCAATTATTGCGCCAAAAACGCGATATACCAACGAAAGAATCATTCTACCTGCAAATCTACTTATAGATATCGCCTAAAAGCAGTATACTTGCAACTTAAATTTAAGAGAAGCAGAGAAATTTCAGGCAGTCAAGAATAAGAGATGTCGCAGTTCAGCGTTTATTTAGAGTTAGGTATCCGGCACATATTAGATTTAAAGGGTTTTGATCATATTCTTTTTATCATTGCCCTCTGTGGTTTGTATACCTTCCGGGACTGGAGAAAAGTTCTGATTTTAGTTACGGCCTTTACCATTGGGCACTCTGTTACGCTGGCCCTTTCGGTACTTAATGTTCTGCGCATTGATGCAGGCCTTATTGAATTTCTAATTCCGGTTACCATTCTGGTGACTGCCTTAAGCAACGTATTCCGTAAAAATAGCGCTTTTAGTCCCTCAAAGGTGCATTTAAATTATTTTTATGCTGTTTTCTTTGGCCTCATTCATGGCCTTGGCTTTTCTAACTACTTAAAGAGTATTATGGGCAAGGGAAGCCAGGTGGTAAGCCAGTTGCTTGCTTTTAACCTGGGCATAGAAGTAGGACAGATTTTGCTTGTGGGCCTTTATATTCTTGTTGCCGGCCTGGCAGTTGGGTTATTTAGTGTAAATAAGCGGGAGTGGAGCCTGGGAATATCTGCGGCCATTGCAGGAATGGCATTGATGTTAGTTTTAGAGAATAAGTTTTGGTAAAATTTAGTATATTTAAAGCTTTCATTCCTTAATCTCGGATTTATTAAAATTAGTTACCATTATATTAAGAGCATACCTATGTTAAAAAAGCTTGCTTTCTCACTTTTGCTCGGAAGTGTTGCGTTTGGCGTTCAGGCGCAAAACCAACAGGACAAAGAGGAAAATGTGTATAAAAGGAAATTTGAGCAGCTCGATCATGAGTTGCGTTCACCGAACGTGTACCGCACCGCCTCCGGTGCTCCCGGACCGCAGTACTGGCAGCAGGAAGCGGATTATAAAATAGATGTTTCGCTGGACGATGATAACTGCAGGTTATCAATGGTTCAGAAATAATTACCTATACCAATAATTCGCCCGATGCTTTGCAGTACCTGTGGGTACAGCTCGACCAGAACATGCGCGCCATTGGTTCCGATACCTACAGTACTGAAACCAATAGCATTACCGACCACATGACCATTGGCAGCCTTCGCGAAATTGTTGGCTATGGTTTCGATGGCGGTCATAAAATTCAAAAAGTTGTAGACGAGCAGGGTAACCCGCTTCCGTACACAATTAACAACACCATGATGCGGGTAGACCTGCCGAAGCCCTTAAAGAGTGGCGAGTCCATAACTTTAAGTATCGACTGGATGTACAACGTCAACGACCGCAACTCTGATGGGTGGCCGTGGTGGCTACGAGTACTTCCCTGAAGATGGCAACTACCTTTATACCATTACCCAGTGGTTCCCGCGCATGGCTGTTTACAGCGACTACCAGGGCTGGCAGCACAAGCAGTTCCTGGGCCGCGGCGAGTTTGCCCTGCCTTTTGGCGATTATGATGTACGGATTACCGTTCCGCCGACCACATAATTGCCGCCACCGGTATATTGCAAAACGCCGACAGGAAGTGCTGACAAAAGAGCAGCGCCAACTATTCGAGCAGGCAAAAACAGCCAGCAAGCCAGTGATTATTGTAAGCCAGAAAGAAGCGGAGAAGAAAGAAAAGAGAAAAGCGAAAGATACTAAAACCTGGGTGTACCATGCCGACAGCGTGCGCGACTTTGCTTTTGGTAGCTCCCGCAAGTTTATCTGGGATGCCATGGGCGTAGACATCGACGGCAAAACGGTGATGGCCATGAGCTACTATCCGAAAGAGGCCGACCCCTGTATGAAAAATATTCTACCGAAGTGGTTGCGCATACGCTCAAAGTGTACAGCAAATACACCATTCCGTTACCCATACCCGGTAGCTATTTCGGTAGAAGCCAGCAATGGCATGGAATACCCGATGATTTGCTTTAACTATGGCCGTCCGGAGAAAGATGGTACCTACAGCGAACGGATAAAATACGGCATGATCGGCGTAATTATCCACGAAGTGGGGCATAACTTCTTCCCGATGATTGTAAACTCCGACGAACGCCAGTGGACCTGGATGGACGAAGGCCTTAACACTTTTGTGCAGTTCCTGGCCGAGCAGGAGTGGGAGCGTAATTACCCCAGCCGCCGTGGACCTGCCGCTAACATTGTGCCTTACATGAAAAGCAGCAAGGATACCCAACGCCCGATTATGACAAACTCTGAGCAGATTCTGCAGTTTGGTAACAATGCCTATGGCAAGCCTGCCACAGCTCTTAACATTTTGCGCGAAACCATTATGGGGCGCGAGCTGTTCGACTTTGCATTTAAAACCTATGCGCAGCGCTGGGCCTTTAAGCACCCGACTCCTGAAGATTTCTTCCGTACTATGGAAGATGCCTCAGCGGTTGACCTTGACTGGTACTGGAAGGGCTGGTTTTATACTACCGACCACGTAGACATTGCTGTGGAGAATGTAAAATACTTCCAGATGAATACGCAGAACCCGGAAGTGGAAAAAGCCCTCGCCCGTGAACTGGAAGAGCGTCGCGAAAACCATATTTCGCAAACCCGTAACCAGACAGCGGTTCCGGAAACAGCCGTAGAACGCAATCCTGGGCTGGCTGACTTCTACAACAGCTACGACGAGTTTGCTGTAACGAAAGAAGACCGCGAAGCTTATAAGGCGTATCGTAATTCACTTAGCCAGGAAGAGCGTGAGCTGCTCGATGCAAAATACCACTTCTACGAAGTAACTTTCCGCAATATTGGCGGCCTTGTAATGCCTGTGTACATTGAGTGGACCTTTGAAGATGGTACCTCAGAGCTGCAGAAAATACCTGCAGAAGTGTGGAGACAAAATGAGAACAAGTTTACGAAAGTGTTTGCTAAAAAGAAGCTTGTAAAAGGGCTGATTGTAGATCCGTTCCGGGAAACTGCCGATACCGACGAGTCGAATAACTACTGGCCGGAATATAATGAGCCAAGCCGCTTTGAGCTGTTTAAGCAGCGTCAGGCGCCACGTGGCTCTTCTACCGGCAGCAATCCAATGCAGCAGTCCAGCAGCAGCAGACGATAATATCATTTAAAACGCATATAAAAGCCCCGACACATTTTTGTGCCGGGGCTTTTCTTTTATTAAAGGAGCGGGTTTACTTCATTTTATGTCAGTTGCCCAGGTGTTCTTACTCTTTAAAAGGGCGAAGTGCTTTTAAGCTACCTCTCTGCATTTGCTGCCTGAGGCCCTGAAATTAACCTTTCAGGGAGGAGAAGGTTGAAAAATGAAAGCTCCAGCATAAAAACTTCCGGAGGGCCAACTTAAAAAGATGCGGGTATAAACAGGCAGCATGTTCTCCGGTGCAAGCCCGTTTTTAGTTGTGGCTGAGCGGAATAAGGGACATTTACTTTTTCCTGAATGTCCAGGCTTTTTCCTTTACCCCGGTGGCAAGGAGAGCTTTTACCAGTTCCTCGTCATTCCGGAAGCTGAGCTGCGAAAGCCGGCGGCTTTCTACCCATACCTTAAATTCACTTTCTTCAAATGGCCACGGCTCCACTGCAAGGCTTTGGTCTTTCCTTTGCCAGATAAAATACTGCTGTTCCTGAGGCCCTTTAAAAACCTCCAGTTGTCTTTGGTCGGCAGGCAATTCATTTTTACAGAGGATTAGTGAGCAGCGGTCGGCCCAGTGTAACAGGTGGTAAGCTTTATTTGCTTCTTTCTGGCCTATTTTGAGCGACCGGAGCCAGTCTTTCTGGAGACTTTGCTGGTCGTTCAAAAACTGGTCTACTTCTTTACTGCTGCCACGAAGGTGCTCATATAAGTAGCTGGTGTGCATACTTATAAGCAGGGAAACAAAACGGCTTTTGTACTTCGACACATCGGTTACCTCCCGCGCCTGGGGGAGAGAAAGCTCCTGCATACTGAAGTCTTTGGGGGCTCCCGTAGGGGTAAGGTGGTAACGTTCATGCCAACTCTCCTGCCGGTTGTCATGTTCACCAATGGCAGAAAGTAGTTCCAGCCAGCGTTCCGGTCTTTGACTGGCCTTCCAGTAGGTGGCAATTTGCTGCGCCAGTAACTCATGCGCCCGCTGGAAAATAATTTCCCACCCATCATGCACAGCATTTACAATCATAAGGTAAGGGTATCGCTTTCATCTTCCTGCTGCCGGCGAACTGCTGTTAGCTTTAGTACCCGAACTTTCCCCTGGTGGCCCCGGCCTTCCTGGAGGTCTATTTCTTCTTCCTGTAACAGGTCTATCTGTAAGCCATGAAAATCCTTTAGCAGCTCCTTCTTACTGTAAAAGCCAGTGTTTTCCATCTCTCCCTGCCGGTTGGGCATCTGCTGTTCTTCCGAAAAAGCAAGGAGGTAAAGGTTGCCGCCACGCACCTTCAGGCACTGCACTATTTTGTGGTGGAATTCTGTTCGCTCCGCAGGCGGAAGGTGGAGAAACAGAACAGCAATAACATCGTAATAATCCTTTTTACAGTCAAGGGTTGCGGCTTTTTGGAGACTGTAGTTAATCTCTACTCCTTTTTCCTTTGCTAAGCGTAAAGCTTTTTCACGGGCAGGGGCGCTGAAGTCAAAGGCATCTACTTCCCAACCAGCTTCTGCGGCATAAACGGCATTGCGGCCTTCGCCTGCGCCTGGCAAAAGAATTTTTCCTGCCGGCTGGCTATCAATGAATGTGCGGAAAAATTCATTCGGGCTGGTACCAAAATAATAGTCATTGGTATTGTAGCGGTCGTTCCATTTGTCTTCCATAATAATAGAGCTTATGTGGTGTTATTGTGTTCTTACATAAATAAAAGGCCTGCTCTATTGTTTGGAGAGGAGGGCTCTATTTGTATAGTAGGCAGGAGCACATAAAGCAGCAAATGAATAACAGGACTAAAGAATAAAACAGGTCCTGAACCAAACTAAAGGTTTGCTTCCCGGTTATTACTGCACCGGAAACTATCGGTAAATTGCTGAGCTACTGCGTTTTGTGTGGTGGGTGGCAAGTGCGGACTAACACCGTTTTTAGATGGAAAAGCAAAAAAGAGTTGATGCCGCCAGGACGGCAACAGGAAGTGTATGAAGATTAAAACAGCTATTGCAGACGATCATAAAATTGTACGGGAAGGAATTAAAGCCATGCTACAGGACGAGCCACGAATAGAGATAGTTGGTGAGGCGGCAGATGGAGAAGAAATGCTTGAACTGCTGGAGCATAAAGCGGTCGATGTGGCCCTGCTGGATATTGATATGCCCTGTATGGATGGGATATGTTGTGCAGGAATTATCAGGAAGTACTGGCCTAAAACAAGGGTATTATTTGTTTCGATGCATGAAAGCGAAAAATTTATTATCAATGCTTTCCGGGCAGGAGCCGCAGGCTATATCGGAAAAGATTCGGGTCAGGCCGAAATCATAAATGCCGTTCTTACCCTTGCAGAAGGGAATAGTTATTTTAGCAAGGAGGTGTCTCAGAAAATCTACAAGCATTTAAACCGCCCGCCTGAGCGCCGAACACCTGCCGATATGCGCGATAAGCCTGCTTTAACTGCAAGAGAGACAGAAGTGCTTGCTTTAATTGCCAAAGAATACACCAACCAGGAAATTGCCGATCAGCTTTTCATTAGCCCGCATACGGTGGTTTCGCACCGACGAAATTTGCTTCAGAAACTCCATGCCAAAAATTCAGCGGGTCTTGTGCACCATGCCGCCCGCTTTGGGTTATTGCACCATAACAAATAGGGGCGCCTTCCTTTTGCTTCGGAATGTTCTGAAATTCCTGCAGGAAAGATATGTGGCTGGAACCGGCTTATTAATCAGGCCAGGCTTTATTCCCTCCTTTCTCTCTTTGCTCTATTTTCAAAAGAAAGTAAATACCCGGTAACTCCCCTTTTTTTATTTATTTAACAAATTACGTTTGTAACTATAAAGCAGCTAAAATGTTAGGTTTTTCTTTTGTATTTTTTTAATGCCTACACGGTGTAAGTATAACTTATATGTTGGCATTGTTATACGTAATTTGCTGTCTTACTGTTATAAAAAAAGGCTTTTGAGGTCCAATATCCCCCCTTCATGCGGTATTGTAATATGGCACTTTCGTGTCTTACATTAATTGTTTGTTCTTAATACATTAGAGGTACAACAAAATCAATTTTTTAACCATTAAACCATTTTTTATATGGCAACTAATGATAGAGACCAAAGCTCATCGGATAAGGATGAGGATAAACTGAAGAATAAATCATCGGGTACTGATAAGAAAGAAGATAAAGAAGTAAATGCTAAATCATCGACAGATGTAAAAGGAAGCACAGAAACAGGTAGTAAAAATAAGTCTGCAACTGGCAGTACTAACAAAAGTACTGCCGAAAGTAAGAGCACTACCGGAAGTACCAGTAAAGGGGTATCTGCTTCAGGCAGTTCTTCGGATGACAAGAATAAAAAAGACAGTAGTAAAGAAGGCAAGGAAGAAACAAGTACTACCTGGTCAACTGCTACTGAACGTCCCGGTGCTTATAATTACGGCTCCGACCAGAACCAGGGAAACCAGTCTCAGGATTATTCCCAGCCTGGCAACGCGAGCTGGCAACGCCAGGGACAGGATTTTGGCGGTAGTGCCGGTCAAATGGGGGGCTACGGTGGAAGTCCGTCCGGAAATATGAGTGGCGAATCCTCACAGCAGGATCGTTGGCAAAACTCCGGCAGCACAGGCTCCCGGGGAACTAACCCGTATGGAAACTCCGGCGGAGGATATTCGCAGGGAGGGAACCGGTGGAGTAACCAGAACAACATGGGGCAGCTGGGGCAGCCAGGGCAGCAGGGCCAAAACCCTTATGCCAATTATAATCAGCCAGGAAATGACTGGCGGCATCAAAGCCAGGGAAACCAGGGCCAAAACCCGGAGTTCCATGGCACCTACGGTCGCTATGTTCAGGGCCAGGAAAGCCAGGGAAGCGGCAGTAATTACCAGCAGGGACAAGACCAGAACCGTGGCGGCCAGTGGCAGTCAGGAAGCCAGCCGCAGCAAACCTACGGTGGAGGTAATCAGTATCCTTATGGAGGTAATTATGGCGAAAGACCCCGCAGTGGATCGGACCAGGAGCACCAGAAAGGAATGCACCATCAGAATTACCAGCAGGATAATATGGGTGGACAGCAGCAAAACCAAGGCAGCTACCAGGCAGGAGGTTTGCAAAACCAGCAATCCATGACACCGGCTTGGGTGCAGAATCAACAAAACCAAGGCTGGGACCAGAACCAGCAGAACCAAAATTCTGGCTTTGATCAAAACCAAAATCAATTTTTTAATCAAAATCCAAATAACATGAGAGACGATAGAATATATGAACGCGATAACAGAGACTTCGATAGAAACCGCGATTACGATAGAGATCGGGGCATGAACTCCGACAGAGATAGATCAAACATGAACTATGGCAGTAGTAGCGGCTATGGTTATGGCAGTAGCATGAGCAATTACGATCGTGACAATGACCGCAGCACAGGTTATAACCGCGACCGCAGCTATGGAAGCATGAGTAGCTACGACCGTAACCGCGATAATGACCGTGACTATGGCCAGGGAAGCGACTTCAACAGAAATTTTTCCCGCGAAAACTGGGGAAATGATCGGGATCGCGACCGCAGCAACCGCAATTATGGTTCTAGCCGAAATACTAACAGTGACTATTCGTATGGTGCCGGCATGATGGGCGGCGGTAACAATTACGGAGATCGCGATACAGACCGCGACCGTAGCTTTAGTGGCTATGGTTCAGGAAGCAGTAACTACGATCGGGACTATGATCGCGACCGTACTGGTTCTCTCGGCTATGGTGGCGGCTCCAGCTCCAGCTACGGAAGCAACATGGGCGATAACAGCCACTATGGTTCAGACCGTGGATACCAGGGGCGAAACAGCTACTATGACCGCGATAATGACCGCAGCTATGGCGCTGGCATGGGCAACAGCGATTATAACCGCGGCAATATGGGAAATCGCGACTATGACCGCGATCGCGACCGCGACAATGACAGAGGCTTCTTTGATAAAGCCGGAGAAAGAATCCGCTCATGGTTCGGCGATGACGATAATAACCGTGATCGCGATCGTAACTATGACCGCGACTATGGCCGCAGTAGTCGCGACCGCATGGGATATGACCGTGATTATGACCGCGACCGCAACTACGATTATAACAATCGCTTCGATCGCGACCGCGATAACAGATACTAATCCTTTTATAATTTTATAATAAGATTCGGTTAAATTTAAAAGCCAGCCCAAAACGGGCTGGCTTTTTATATTATAAGGCTTTTAAGTAATTTGGCGGCCGTATTTTGTTGGCGCAAAGAGCATTTGCCAAAAAGACAGGGCTAAAACATTCCGCTTATCTTTTACAGAAAGGATTGTAAATTTCGGGTAGTAGAAGAATGGAGGCATATTTGGGGCAAATAATTCCGATGAGCCGGCAAAATGTGAACAGGCAAAAAAACATTCTCTACCAATAAAGGTATCTCTTTAGAATAACTGCTAAAGGTACTTCTTTAGAACAGCCGGAAGCCTGTTGCTTGTCTTTGTGTACCCTTTTTAATGAAAACGGTTTTGGTTGCGGGCCCGGGTATGCGGTAAACAAGTGGCATCCACCTGCGTACCATTACTTTAAACCCGTGATGTAATTTTCTTTTTATGAAGCTATTTCCCTCCTTTTTAATAAAACAACTTTATACCCGTAAAAGCCTGCAGCGAAATAAGAATGGCTTTACTTTCCACTTAAAAAACAGGCTGAAAGATGCCCGGCTTTCGGAAGTGAAAGGCATACGTATAAATAAGCAGCCTGTTCCGCTCGAAAATGTGTATACCCTTATTGAAGGTGAGCGAAAAGTATATGCAGAGGAAATAAATAACGGCCTGGTGCTTGATTTTCCGTTGCGCAGCATCCTCACAGTTTTTATTGCCTGTGAGCCGGATGGATTAATTCCTGAGCAGGACCTTTACAACGTAGAAATCAGCTTCCGATCCTCGCCTTTTGGCTGGCTGGATTTAAAGTTTGAGGACAGGCCCGGTGCTGTTTCCGAGAAAGAAGAGGATCTGCATGCTATTCCACGACACCCGGAAGAAGATTACCAGGAGCAGATGATTGCCAAAAGAAGGAAGTTCCTGGCCGATTTTACAGGAAAAGAACCAGAACATCTTGCCAGGCCAACCTACGACCCCCAGGTGCTGGAAGGAAACTGCGAGCATTTTGTAGGAGTGGCACAGGTGCCGCTGGGTATTGCCGGACCAATTCAGGTAAACGGTACCCATGCAAAGGGAAGCTTTTTGGTACCACTAGCCACCACTGAGGGAACTTTGGTAGCTTCTTACAACCGCGGCATTAAGCTTTTAAATAAGTGCGGCGGCGTGCAATGTACCTTTCAGGAAGAGGCCATGCAACGGGCTCCCTGCTTTGTAATGGCGAGTGCGCAGGAAGGCGTGAAATTTCGGGAGTGGCTGCAGGATAAGCTGGAAGAAATCAGGAAGCATGCAGAGTCTACTACCTCCCACGGGAAGCTGCTTAACATCGAATCTTACCTGGTGGGCAAGTTCGTATATACCCGCTTTAACTACTCAACCGGCGATGCTGCCGGCCAGAATATGGTAACTCTTGCTACTTACACCGCCTGTAACTGGATTGTACAGGCCAATCCTGCGGTGCAAAAATGGTCGCTGGAGTCGAATATGGCCACAGATAAAAAGCCCTCCCTGCTCAATATGCTGCACACCCGTGGCAAAAGGGTAACGGCAGAGGTTGTGCTGAAAAAAGAAGTGCTTGAGGCAGAGTTCAGGGCTAACCCTGAACAGCTGAACTATGTAAAAAGAATAGGCGAAATAGGCAGCTACCTATCAGGCAGCCTGAATAACTCCCTGCATGCAGCAAATGCGCTGGCCGCCATGTTTATTGCTACCGGCCAGGATGTGGCCAATGTGGCGGAGTCGTGCATGGGTATTGGCTACTCTGAACTTACGCCGGAGGGCGACCTCTATGTATCTATTACCCTGCCTTCGCTGATTGTTGCCACTTATGGAGGCGGTACCGGGCTGCCGGCGCAGCGGGAGTGGCTCGAAATGATGGACTGCTACGGAGCCGGCAAAGCTAAAAAGTTTGCCGAAATTGTAGCTGGAGTGGTGTTGGCTGGAGAGCTGTCGCTTGGCATGGCGATTGTGTCGCTGGAGTGGGTCAGCAGCCACGAAGCTTACGGCCGTAACCGGTAGGAGCAATAGAATTAACCTCTAAACATGTTACAGCAGGTTTGCGCCTGCGTGTAGTTTCCATTTGTTCAAAGGTAAATCCTAGGCAGCCGGCTGTTTTGAGCCGGCCTACAGCCGGGCATTGTAGCGTTGGATGAACCGATCCTCTCTTTTAAACTTTCAAAGTTATCCATAAAAAATTAAAAATTTTCCGTTAAGGTAAAACATTCATTGCCAGTATCTTGTAAATATTTCACCACTTCTTTTTCGTAAAATAATTTAGTTAAATATTTATAAGTTTCTGTTATGAAAAAACATTTTTTTACCTTCTCTCTTCTATTGCTCCCTTCTTTACTGGCTGCCCAGGAGCAGGAATTAGTCGTAATTCAAACCGGAGCCGAAAATGAAGCCAGGCTGATACAGGAAAATTCCTTTGGTATGGAAGGCTACGGGTCTTTTTTATCGCTGGAGCAGCACGGCGACAGGAACAATAGTCATGTGGAACAAAGAGGCGGAAATAATTATACAGCCCTTCTTCAGCAGGGAAACCACAACGGGATTACCTTTTATGGAATGGATGATAATTCAGAGGCGGTCATTAGCCAGGTAGGAAAGGAAAACCGGCTCTTCGTTCAAACAAGTACAAGCTGTTCTACCATCTGGCTTAGGCAGGGCCAATCCATGGCCGGACCAGGGGTGCGGAATGAAGGAATTGTACAGGCCGGGGGAAGTAATAACTACGTACTCCTGGAGCAGCTGGGGGAAAGCAACTTTGCCAGTATTGCACAGGGGATAATGGTAAATGCTGCTGTCATACAACAGGCCGGCCTATCTAATTTCGCAGTTATTACACAGCCCCATTTGTACAGTGGGGCAGGAATTGAGCAGGTAGGAAACAACCATAGTGCAATTGTAAACCAGGAAGGAGAGGGGGCCATAATGGACTTGCTGCAAATGGGAGAGGGAAACTGGCTCTCGCTGGAGCAAAGCGGGACTTTAACTGAGGCAAACCTACTTCAGGAAGGAAGCTTTAACCGGATGGATATAGTGCAGAACTCTTCCTGGCGGGTGTTGATAAGTGCAACTCAAAGGGGCGAGGGGAACAGAATGGAGTTGAGGCAGGTAGAAGATATGTATCATGAAATACAGGTGGAGCAGGATGGAAATTTTAATTTCTTAACAGTCGTTCAAGCAGGCACGGAGCATACTTTTAGAGGAAAGCAGCTGGGGAATGAAAACAGCCTCGTCGTGGTGCAGGAAGGAACCCTGCAGCATGCAACAATCCATCAGGTGGGCAACGGCCTTTCAGCAACCATTATGCAACAATAAAAATTAAATACACTGATAGTCAGTGATTTAATGTGTTTTTGTTTTATCTTCAGCAATGCATGAACGTAAGCTTTAAAATAAATTTTTTTATAAAAAAAGGAGATTGTATGGCTAGCGATAGAGTACCTCAGCACAAAAAGCGATTGGCAAATGACGCGAAGGAAACCCGGGAGGCCCATAAAAAACAGGTGCCGGGAAATGCTGCCGAAAGTGAAGACAAATCCTCGCAAAAGCAAAATGCTTCTTCATCGGCAGGGAACCAGGAAAGAGGAAGCTGAAAAAAAGCAAAAGCGAGCAATAATACTAAAACCGGCCACAGAGCCGGTTTTAGTATTATCCAGAATCTGGTTCCTGCCGGTTTTGCCTGTAGCAGAAACAATTCAGTTAAAAAGGCTCAATCTGCTGCATTTGCTTCGGGCTTCATGAGGATAAAGGAAGGGTGAATGTTTATCATCAGCCATCCCCAGCTATTTAAGCCGGCCGCCTTCCCCCCTCTGAGGGCTTCCATATTTTTATCGGCGGCAAGAATGGAGTAGCCGCAGGAAAGTTTAACAAATTCAGATACACGGTACCCGTAGCTGGTATCCAGCTCAGAGCCCAGGTATTTTCCGTTATTAGCCGTTAAAGTTTCGGAGGGAGAAAGATTGGCGGCTAAGGCAAACAGGTGGTAATGCAAATCAAGAGTGCTTTCCTGGTTTAGCTGGTAAAAGGCTTTTAGATAACTATCGTGGAGCCCTCCTCCTCTGGTATCATTTGGTATATTCAGGAAGTAGTCCATGTAGCCATAAAACTTATGGTTGGTTGCGTACAGTGTATTGAAGGTGTGGATCTGGTTTTCCTCTTCACCACCTGACAGGTACTCGGTTCCGAGGCTGATAAGCAAGGGCTTGGCATGGTAACTTAGCTCCAGGGTTCCCATATAGGCTTCAATGCTTTTTCTGTCCTGGCTTTTGCCCGACTGCCCGTAAAGCGAAGCCTGAAATTGTACCTTTTCAGGTTTGTAGGCCAGGTCAAAGCCATAGGTATATCGGTACAGAACCTCTTTTTCACCATCTTCGGCCTGGAAGCCGTCGGTGATGGTAAGCGTTGAAAGGCTTAACTTATCGGTAAATTTCTTCTGTAACCAAAGGAAACCCAGTACTTTGTAGTTAGCAGGAGTGTACAGGGTGCCATGCATATTTTCTTTGTTCTGGTTAAAGGCTCCACCCAGGTCTGCTTCCAGGCCTGCCAGCCGTAGTTTCAGGAGGGCGGCGTCGTGGCTGCGGGCCTGTTGTACCCAGTCGACATTTCCCAGCAGGCGGTGTTGGTTATATACCAGCTCTTGTCTGCCCAGCCTGAGAGATAGGTTGTTTTTTAAAAGCAGAACTTCTGCCCATGCTTCATGCAATGCCAGGGAGGGCTGAACTGCCATCTGAACTTCATCTCCCCAAACACGAACATCCTGGGCACTTAGCCTAAGTTTAATATAATTATCCAGGTAGGTGAGGCCCAGCCGGCTCCGTTGAGAAATAAAGAAGGCGCTTGAATTGTCGCCCTGGGGTAAATAGCGATAGCCATCGCGCCATTCACTTCTCGGCCGCAGCTGAGCATCGAGTGTTAATTGGGCGGAGGCTGTCTGGATTAAGAATAGACAGAGGAGCAAAAGCGCTCCCGGCAGGACCATTGGCTTTGCAGGTTTCATACATTGCTGGGGTTGATATAAGGGTAAAGAAAGCCTACTCCTCTTAATAAAAGTATGATCCAACTCAGCAACAACAAGGTATTTCCCCTAAAAGGGAAAGAAATTTTGGCCCCCAATAATAGGGCTAAAAAGCTGGCTCTTTATGAAAGTACCTGGTCCTATTTACCAGCTGGAATCTGGCGCGCGTTTAGCCAAGCGTAAGGCGTACCTTTGGTAAGTCAAAATACAATTAAACCTGACCTTGTGCTTATTAAGCAAGTAAGAGCATAAAGAACCAAAAAAAATAAGGGCCCCGCATTTTCAGCAAAGGCCCTTATTTTAACTACAATATCGTAAGGATGAAAAAAATCAGCCGTTGATTCCTCCGGACTTCTCCTTGCTGTTCATCCAGTTCAGGATGTTGTCGATATCTTCTTTGCGGCATAATTCGGTGCCGGGGGTCATGGTGGCGGCCGTTCCTGCAGCAACTCCCCATTTAATTACTTCTTTGAGAGGTTCGTTGCGGGAGAGGGCCAGCACAATGCCAGCGACCATACTATCGCCTGCGCCTACAGTACTTTGTTGCTTAACAGTAGGAGGAACCACATATTCAATAGTATCGCCGGTGGCGAGCATGGCACCACGCGCCCCAAGGGAAACAATAAGCATTTTAGCCTTGCCCTTATTAATAATTTCCTTTGCTATTTCTTCCTGCTCCACGGCCGATATATGTTCTTTGCCAGCAAGTTGGCTTAGCTCCTTTAGGTTAGGCTTCATTAAGCATACACCCATTTCGGCCGCCTTCTTCAGGGCAGGGCCCGAAGTATCGATCACGCATTGGATATTTCGCTCCTGTGCAATTCTGGCTATTTGGCCATAGAAATCTTCCGGCGCACCTGGCGGAAGGCTGCCACTGGCTACCAGGTATTCCACTCCCTCGGGAAGGTCTTTTACCGCCTGCAGGCACTGCTGCAGCTCCTCCGGGCTTACTTCCTCTCCGGGCATGCCAAAGCGGTATTGCCGGTCTGTTGAGCTTTCCATTACCATTAAGTTCTCCCGGGTGGGGCTTTTTCCCTCTATTACTTTCTGTTCAATTCCTTCGGCTCTCAGCAGCTCTTCCATTTTTTTGCCTGCAGGGCCGCCAGCGAGGTAAATTGCCAGCGACTGGCCTCCCATAATTCGGATGGCCCGGGAAACATTGATGCCTCCGCCGCCAGGCTCGTAAGTGGGAGGGGTACAGCGTAGCTTATCCTCGGGCAACAGGCGTTCTGTACTGGTGCTTTTATCGAGGGCGGGGTTAAGGGTTAGGGTTACTATTTTCATCGGCTTAAAAATCTTTACGTATTAATTTAATTAGCTGAATAATAAGGATAGGTGCCAGGCTGGCAACTAAAATCAGGCCCCACATCCGGGATTCCATTTGCTGGAGTTGTAGGATGTGTCGGAGGCCTGGAATAAAATAGGCTGCAAGCAGGGCGGCAGCGCAAAACGCCAGGGCCATCCAGATATATTTGTTTCTGGTAACCTGGTTGTTGAAAATGTTTTCATCGGCTTCACGCATATTAAAAACGTGCAGGAGCTGAGCAAAGGCCAGGCTAAAGAAGGCAATGTTATTGGTAATTTCTTCCGGCTCCTCCCACACATAATGCGCGAAAAAGTAAGCACCTGAAATGGATGCGGCCAGAATAAGGCCATAAAGGCCAATCTGGATCCAGTTGTGCCGGGTTAGTATAGGTTCCTGCGGATCTTTGGGCGGCTTGTGCATGATATTCGGGCTTCCTGCGCCAACGCCCAGGGCCAGGGCCGGAAAAACATCGGAAAGTAGATTCAGGTACAGGAGTTGGAGGGGGAGCAAGGGCAGGGCAAGCAGGGTAAAGCTAATAAGGCCAATGATAAGTATCTCGCTCAGGTGGTAAGATAGCTGGTAAATAATAAACTTGCGGATATTGCCAAAAATAATGCGACCCTGTTCGATGGCGCGGACAATAGAGCTGAAAGAATCGTCTTTTAGTACCATGTCAGATACTTCCTGTGCCACCTGGGTGCCTTTTTTGCCCATAGCTATCCCAATATTTGCCCGTTTTAAAGCGGGAGCATCATTTACGCCGTCGCCTGTCATACCCACTATTTCGCCTGCTTCCTGATAATGTTTAATGAGGCCGAGCTTCTGGCCAGGGTCTACACGCGAAAATATAGACGTAGTAACTAACTTTTTGTTATCGTTCCTGTCGAGCTCTGCCTGCAGATTTTTACCATGGAGTACGGGATGCTCACCTGTATGGCCTGGTTTTACAAGTTTAACCTCCTTGCCAATATTTAAGGCGGTGCCGGGGTGGTCGCCGGTAACCATTACAACCTTGATGCCTGCCTGGTGGCAGGATGCTATGGCATCGGCCACCTCTCTGCGCGGAGGATCCAGAAAGCCAATGAGGCCGGTAAAAGTAAGGCCATGAAGAAAATCATCCTTCTCTTCTCCCTCCGGTAGCGTATGGGTTGTTTTGTAGGCAAAAGCCAGCACGCGAAGGCCATCGTTCGCCATTTCGTCATTTCTCTTGTGCCATTTCTTTATTTCTTCTTCATTTAGTTCCTGCTCTTTCCCATCTGATAAAATCCGGTGGCAGCGTTTAAGGATAGCATCTGCGGCGCCTTTTCCAGCTACATAATAGTGGCTGTTTTCTTCGGATATAGTGCCCATAACCATGCTTTCGGAATCGAAAGGGTCGTGCATGCGGCGCTTCATGCTCCTGAACTGGCGGTACGTTTCTTTGTTATATTTCCTGCTGAAGTGTAAAAGGGCTATTTCCAGCGGATCGCCTTCTCCGCTGCCACTTTCTCCTTCTGCTTCTCTGGTCTCTTCCGGAGCATCCTCCACAGGTGCTGTTGTGTTACCGCCTGTTTTTGTTTTTGGCGATGGTCTTTGTTCTTCTTCTTTGTGCAGACTGGCATCGTTGGCCAAAACCCCTATTTTCAACATATGCCGAAAATTTTCAAGCTCATCGGCCTTTGCCGTACCCGTCATCCGGAGGCCATTTTCTCCATGCCAGTCGACCTGCATGCGCTCCTGTCCGGGTAAATAAAAGGTGTTTACCGTTAGCTGATTTTTTGTAAGCGTACCTGTTTTGTCGGTAAAAATAACCGTGGTTTCTCCCAGGGTTTCCACGGCAGCCAGTTTCTTTACAATTACATTACGGCGTGCCAGGCGAAGCATGCCCCGAGCCAGGGCAATACTTGCAACAATTGGTAAACCTTCGGGAATGGCGGCAATAGTCCAGGCAATGGAGGTCTGGATAAGTTCGTAAATGTCTTTTCCAGCTATAAGACCAAAAATAAAGAAAGTAACAGCCAGCCCCAGGGTTACCCATATCAGGTTTCTGGTAAGCAAATTAAGCTTCTGATTGAGGGGCGTTTGTTCTTCTTCCTGCTCACCAACCATCGCCGAAATGTTCCCCAGTTCGGTGCCCATGCCTGTGCCATACACCACCGCTTTTCCTGTGCCACTGCTCACGGCGGTACCTTTGTAAAGAATATTGGTTCTGTCGGCCACCTGTTTTTCTTCTTCGATAAGCCTGGCGGTTTTGGTAACTGGCACCGACTCTCCTGTAAGCGGCGATTCATCGACTGCCAGTTCCTGAGATTCCAGCAGGCGGGCATCGGCAGAAATAATGTTACCAGCCTCTATGAGCAGGATATCTCCGGGAACGACATCTTCAGCATCAATTTGTTGCTTTTCTCCATTTCGTATTACCTGGGCCTTTACCTTATCCATTTCGCGCAGGGCCTCCATCGATTGCTGCGCCTGGTACTCCATCCAGAATCCGATAATGGTATTAATGAGTAACACAATTAATATAGCGATGCTTTCCGGGATATCGCCAAACACAATAGCAAGTGTGGCGGCAGCCACCAGGAGGTAAACAACTGGATTATTTATCTGTGCCAGAACAATTTCCCAAATACTTCGCTCTTTATGTGCTTCAAGCTCATTGCGGCCCCATTGTTTCAGACGCTTCTGTACTTCCTGTTCAGAGAGTCCTTCTTCGGGTTTGGTAGCAAGTGCTTCCACTATTTCTTCTGCAGATTTTCTGTAAGCCTCCCGGATAGGCTTTTTTATATCTGAAGGCGCTTTACTTTTTAGTGGTGGCATGGCTAATGAGCTGTTAGAGAAAAAGAGGGTAGCTTAAGATCAAGCCTGGTTTTTGCGATTGGCAGGAACCAGCTCAAATTCCCGTACTCCTCCCTGTTCGAAGGTATACAGTCGGTCGAAAATACCGATGTTTACTTTTTTGTTCCCGCCTTCTTCAAAAGAAATGCGTAACTTATCATGGTTTACCATTAAGGCTATCCAATGGCCACGGTACTTTATACGGAGGTTTATTTTTTTCAGGTGTATGGGTAGCGAGGGCCTAATCCAAAGGGCATTTTCGCCTACTGTCAGGCCGGCGTAACATCTTTGAATGAGGTCGACCGAGCCTGCCATTGCGCCCAGGTGGATGCCTTCGGGAGTAGTGCCCCCCTGTACGTCTTCGAAATCGCTGATAAGCAGGGTTTCAAAATTCTTCCAGGATTCCGGTTTATCGTAGCGGAGCAATACCCATGAAAAAACTAGCCGGCTTAATGTGGAGCCATGGGAGGTGCGCTTGCGGTAATACTCGATATTCTTCCTAATCATATCAAAGGTAAACCCGTAACCGAGCCGACTAAATATTAGGGATAGGTCCTCGAAGGAAAATAGGTAAAAGAGCATAAGTACATCCGCCTGCTTGTTTGCTTTGTACCGATTTGGTGAATCATTTTCTTTTTCCAGGATACGGTCGAGCCGTTGAATATCCTTGTATTTCTCCCGGTATTCTTCCCAGGAAAACTCTTCCAGCTTTTCGTACCCTTCAAACTGATTGATGATGCCGTCTTCGCCATCAATAAAAGAAACGTACATTTTATGACTTATTTCGTTCCAGCGTAAAAGTTCTTTGTCATCGACATTTAGCTCGATAAGGATTTCCCGTTTCCGGTTTTTCCCCAGGATTTCAAGCATATCTACGGCCTTTTGGAGGACCCAGGCTACCAGCACATTGGTATAGGCATTATTTCTGAGTCCAACTTCATCGCTATCGGGGTAACTGGTATGGTATTCATCAGGGCCAACAACTCCATGAATTTCATAACGTTGCCGTTGGCTGTTATAGGTAGCTTTGCTGGCCCAGTAAGAGGCAATGCTCAGGAACATTTCGGCGCCGTAAAAGGAGAGGAACTGCTGGTCGTCGGTGGCCAGAAAGTAATTCCAGATGTTATAAGCAATGGCGCCATTTACGTGTCGCTGCAGGTGGGTGTCATCTTCAACCCAGTTGCCAGACCTCGGGTTCAGGTGAATTACCTGGCTTTCTTCGCGGCCGTTGCTACCACTTTGCCAGGGAAACATAGCTCCTTTGTAGCCTTCTTTACTGGCAGCATGACGGGCTTCGTCGAGCCGGCGGTACCGGTAAAGCAACAAGCTGCGGGTTATCTCCGGGAAACGCAGGTTTAGAAAAGGATAAATAAAAAGCTCATCCCAGAAGATATGTCCGCGGTAGGCTTCGCCATGCAGTCCCCGGGAAGGAACCCCCACATCGAGGCCAATGGTGTTGAGCGAAGCTGTTTGTAAAATGTGGAAAATGTGAAGGCGGAGGAGCTCCTGGGTTCGGTCGCCATTGATAAGGCCAAGGTCGCAACGGTGCCAGAGCCGCTTCCAGGCCTGCTCATGGCGGAACAGGAGCTGCATAAAGCGACCTGCCCGTTTAACAGCCTTACATGCCTCTACACTGGGTTCGCTTATGGCATTGTCGCGGGAGGTGTACAGGGCAACAATTTTCTCTATTACATAATTTTCCCCTTTTTCCGCTTCAAAGCAAAGTCGTTGTTCGATATACCCCTCCGACTGTTTAAGTTCCCGTTCGGGCGTGGTTAACTTATCTGCTTTGTATATTCGTGTACGGGCGGCCTGGGCCATTACTATTTTCGATTGCCTGCTCCGCACCAGGAGGAGCAGGCTTTCATCGTCAGCTTGCTTACTGCTAAGGGCCTCCAGGTGCTGGTTTTCCAGTTGGCTGTATCGTTCTACTCCCTCATTTTTAACAGTTCCGTCGAGTGCAGCGCGTATTTCAAGTTTACCAGACCAATTTTCGGGCGTAAAGAACCACTCAATTCCGGCCATGTGCATGTCGCGCATGCTAACCATGCGGCGGCTCCGGATGTGGGTGCGCCGACGGTTTTTATCTTCCACCCTAAACTCCCTTTCGAGTATGCCCTGCTTCATGTGGAGCCTTTGCTCATAGCTGTGTACCTGACAGTTTTCCAGGTTCAGCCATTCGCCTCCATGGGGGCGAAAGCTCAGGCACAGCCAGTTTGGGAAGTTGACAAAATCTTCGTTTACTATGGTTTTACCTGAAACCTCGGAGCTTGCACGGTTGTAGCCGCCTGCAAGGTAGGTGCCGGGGTAACTGAAGGAATTGTTACCGCTTTCTTCGGCAGCGCTCCGCGTGGCAAAATAGCCATTGCCCAGGGTGGTAAGCGCTTCCCGAAGTGTTTGTTCTTCCGGTTTCCAGTCCTTGTACACAATGCTGAACTTATCCATACTTTTTCTCTTTCAACTGCTGCTGGAGCCTTTCAAGAAAGACGGCAACCTCCTCTGTGTTCGTCAGGCGGTAAGCCGCTGCAGTTTTTTCTCCGTGTGTGCCCACCAGTATACCAATTCCCGCTTCGGAAATTGCTGCAATGGCATCTTCGTCGGTTACGTCATCGCCTATAAAAATAGGGATGTGGCCTTCACTGTTTAGCTTAAGTGCATCCAGCAGCCAGCAAGTTGCCCGGCCTTTGTCCCAGTCAATATCAGGCTTCAGTTCAATAATTTTCTTTCCGCCCCCTTTCTTGAGTTTTTCCTGTTTTTCCAGCTCTTCGTAAACTGCTTTTTTTACCTCACTGACCTCGGCTTCACTCACATTTCGGTAATGAACGGCGATGGCATATTTCTTACGTTCCACGGCAGCCCCCGGTATATGGCCTATTTTATCTTTCAAGCTTTTTTCAGCTAGGTCTAGTGCCGGCAAAGCTTCCCTGCCTCCTTCGTATTGCAATTCCAGGCCGCCAGGCCCTTCAATATCAAAGCCATGACTGCCAGCATAAATTATATTTTTCAGGCCTACCTTAGCCTGCACATCGGCCCGGTCGCGCCCGCTTACAACGGCTATGGTAATTAGTTCGGCAAGTGCCCGAAGTTGCTGCTTGGTTTTTTTCGTGAGAATGGCTTTGTCGGGATCTTTTACAATGGGAGCAAGCGTGCCATCGTAGTCCAGAAAGAGTACCGGCTTTTTGTTTTTCAGGGTTTTTGTAATAGCTTCCATTTGTTCGAGTGCATGGGGCAAGGATTCCGAATCTTTGCCGTGCATGAATTTTGGCGCTTCTTTCTTTATTTCGGTTAGCTTATTTACAACAAAGTCGGCCCCATGCTCCTTCAGGGCTTTATCTTCGCCCTGACGGGCAACCCCTATCACCAGTTTAAATTTACCTTTTTTGCCGGCCTGCACACCAGCAATGGCATCTTCAATCACCACTGCCTCCTGCGGCGCGACCCCCAGCATTTTAGCAGCTTCCAGGAAAATATCGGGTTCAGGCTTGCCCTTCAGCTGCTTTTCCTCAGAAACTTCGCCATCTACCCGGGCATCAAACAGCTCTAATAAACCGGCAGTCTCCAGGATATGCCGGCAATTGCGGCTGGAGGAAACCACTCCTATTTTCATCTTCTGCTCGCGCCATTCTTTTACCACTTTCACCGTGTCTTTGTATACCGATACTCCTTCTTCGCGCAGCAGCTTCAGGAAAATTTCATTTTTCCGCTTCCCCAAACCATATATGGTTTCTGCCGAGGGCTCATCCTGAGGCTTTCCTTCCGGTAGTTCAATATTTCTCGATTTTAAAAAGCTGCGCACCCCCTTGTACCGGGGTTTTCCGTCTATATAGGTAACATAGTCTTTTTCTATGCTCAGCGGATTGTAATCTTTTCCCTGCGTTTTTTCCAGAAAGGAGTCGAACGTTTGTTTCCAGGCATTTGCATGTATCCGGACGGTTTGGGTAATTACTCCATCCATATCGAGTATAGCGGCTTTAAACAAAGGAGATTGGTCTTCCATAAGGCTGTTCTGCAAAAATAGATTGAAGTGTAGTTAAAAAGTTGAGGGATTCTCCCTCCCTGCGGTACGCAGGCAAATATTACACATTTCCCTAATTTAACCTAAATACTTACTAAAGGTTAAGGCGCCGCCGGCAGAATTTACCGCCAGAGGTTTTCAGATAGTTTGAAAATGCCGCAGCCTCAGGAAACTTTGTGTTAATATTGCAGGAGTTGAGGCCAAAGGAGTAATGGGAGTTTGTTTTTCCTATTGCCTGTTTTTTTAAAAGAAGAGAATGTTCCTTTTTAATAAGCCGAGGTATTTTTCGATTGATAGCTTAATAAACCAATGAGTCCATACATTTTGAAGTCTGCCCGCCTTGGCTTTCGGAACTGGGGCGCAGGCGATCTTCAGCCAATGGCCGAAATAAATGCAGATGAGGAGGTAATGGGATTTTTTCCTGCCAAACCATCAAAAGAAGATACGGCTGCCTTTATCGAACACATGCAGCAGCAGTTTGAAGAAAAGAATTTCTGTTACTTTGCAGTCGATGTGCTCGAATCCGGCTCATTTATTGGATTTATTGGCCTGTCGGTCCAAACCTTCCCTGCCGACTTTACTCCCTGCACAGACATTGGCTGGCGGCTAAAAAGAAGTGAGTGGGGCAAAGGATATGCCACAGAAGGGGCGAAGGCCTGCCTGGAATATGGCTTTAACCAGCTTGGCCTGGAGCGTATATATGCCATGGCTCCGAAGGTGAACGTTCGATCGGAAAGAGTGATGAAAAAGGTGGGTATGGAAAAGCTTCGAAATTTTGAGCATCCGAAGCTGCCGGACCATAAGGAACTAAAGAGCTGCCTGCTGTACGTAAAAATTTAAGCTGCTTATAATAGTTTATAGTGCTGAACAAAGCTTTTTAGAAAGCAACTTTGGAAAACTCATTTAGATAATTTAGGCTGTATATATGATTTGGAAACAACTGGATGCTGAATACATCTTTAAAAACCAATGGCTAACCGTAAGGAAAGATACGGTGGAGCTGCCGAATGGCCCTGTAATTCCATCGTACTATGTGCTGGAATATCCTAACTGGATTAACGTAATCGGGCTGACAAAAAGCGGGCAGCTTATTCTGGTTAAACAATATAGGCATGGCTTAAGAAAGGTGGCTTTTGAGCTTTGTGCCGGCATTTGCGATGCGGAAGATGCCTCGCCACTCGAAACGGCCAGGAGAGAAATGCTGGAAGAAACCGGCTATGGAGGTGGGAACTGGCAGCAATGGATGGTGATTTCTGCAAACCCCGGAACCCACACAAACCTTACCTATTGCTATCTGGCAACAGACCTGGACGTTGTGGGAGAGCAAACACTCGAGGAAACAGAGCAGCTAAGCGTGCATCTTTTTTCGCCGGAAGAGGTAAAAGAAATGCTGTTGCAGAACGACATATGGCAGTCGCTGCATGTGGCGCCGCTGTGGAAATATTTTGCCTTGTTTAATTAAGAAAGTCGTAAAGCAGAAAGCCCGGGGATAATACCGCCGGGCTTTAAATTTATTAAGCTAAATCAATACACTTATACATGGCTTTCTCTGTGGCTATGGGCTCTCTCGCGCTGAACCACCTCATCGTCGGCAACCAGGTGAGTGAAAAGGGCGGCGCCAATTTCTCCCAAACCCAGAATCAGGTGAGGTAAGAATACATAGTCGGCAAAGCCAAAGAACCAGGGAGAGGTAGCCAGAAAACCACCAACAATCCCATCAATCCACAAGTGCGTCTTCATAGGAATGTTGCGGCTTGCGCCTAATTCATAATCGGTTAACAGGGCCATTACAATAATACCGGCACCAACTACAACCGGAATCCAGGTCTCGTAGCTTCCTTCTGCAAATCCGAAAATCCAGGGTGAAGCAATGAGTACGATGCCCATTAAGTAGTCTAGTATGCCATGGGCTTTTGTTGATATGAATCTCATGGTTAAAAAATTTAGTTTAAAATAAATACAATCCATTTATGGATTACTTTATTATACGAACCAGGTGAAATAGGTTTAAAAAATATAGCATAAAATACTGATAATGAGCAAATTAAGGTTTTTGTTTTGCTCCGGTGCTTATTTTTGTAAACTTGTAACTTGACCGTTTAAATAAGGCATTATAAGACATTTTCTCAGTTGAAAGACCTTTGCTCTTCAGTTGAGCCTTCCGGTTGGCATGGAAAAAATTTTTGGTACAGGAAAAACAGCATATGAATACAGAATTGAAAACAAAACTGCATGCACATTGCCTGCTTGTAGTGGAACAGCGCATAGACGATGCAAAGGCATTTATAGAAGAAGCGCGAAATGCTGCAGCGCAGGATACTAAAAGCAGTGCAGGAGACAAATACGAAACAGGAAGGGAAATGCTTCAGCAGGAGCAGAATAAAGTTGGGCAGCAACTCATGGAGCTGATGAAGCTAAAAAAAGTGCTGGATGAATTAAACCCTGGCCGTAGCTGTGCAAAGGTGGAGCAAGGGTGCCTTTTGCAAACCGATAAGGGACGCTTCTATTTTTCAGTAAGCCTTGGGCAAGTGGCCTTGGAGGGGCAGTCTTATATGCTTATCTCTCCGGTTGCACCGCTGGCCATGCTGCTAATGGGGAAAAAGGTTGGAGATCAGGTGCAGCTGAACGGAAGAACCTATGTACTGGAGGCCCTGGTGTAAAAGCTTCCTGTATTTAACCACCGGATAGCTTTCTCCTCAGGCCAAAGCTCCGGCCCTGTGGGGCGGATAATTTTGGTGGGGAAAATGTCTGCAGGGCCTGTGTGGAGAAGTTTACATCCCGAAATTTTCTTACGTTGTGGATATATGGAGGTAGAATACACCAGCGGGATTTGTTCCGGATGAGCCGGCAGGCAATTTTTCCCTCTCCGGGTAAAACATATGGTTTTATGTTCCATTTTGGGAAAGTTGTAGCATCTGAAATAAGAAGTCGACCGGGTGGAAATACTTTTATCCGGTTCTTTGGGGGCTACCTTACATCCGGTTTAAACTGCCAGGTTCAATCTTAGCTACTTTACCGTTTATCTTTACAGGCGAACAGGTATATAAGGTGCGTTCACTCAACTAACCGCCGTATCCTGTTTCCTGCTTAAAAGAAAAATATGGTTATTGCTCCTCTCATTCCCAACGAAAGCCAGCGGCTCCTGGCCCTACAAAGCTACCAGCTTTTAGATAGCCTGCCCGAAAAGGAGTTCGATGAAATTACCCATTTGGCAGCTACTGTTTGTCAGGTACCTATTGCACTAATCTCTCTGCTTGACGATAAGCGGCAGTGGTTTAAGTCGAAGGTAGGGCTCCACATGGATGAAACCAACCGGGCAGCGGCTTTTTGCGCCCATGCTATGGCTGATGCCGGGGAAGTACTTGTCGTTCCTGATGCAAACCAGGATGAGCGTTTCTTTGATAATCCGCTGGTTACCGGGGCTCCTGATATTGTTTTTTATGCAGGAGTGCCTTTAATAAACAGGGCAGGTTTTCTGCTCGGGACCCTTTGTGTAATTGACCAGCGGCCCCGGAGGCTAAGCCTGCAGCAAATGGATGCTTTAAAGGCCCTTGCCCGCCTGGTGCTTGAGAAAATGGAAGCAAGGAAAGAAAAACTCCTGTACCGGCAAAAAGAAGATGCTCATGGGCAGGAACTCCGGCTGCTGCACCAGGCAGTAAATGCCTCATCCGACCAGCTTTATATTATTAAGCCCGATGTTATGGAGTTTGTGGCATTTAATAAATCCGCCACCGAGCAGTTGGGCTACACTAAGGAAGAACTGTTGGAAATAGGGCCCCATGGGCTTAATCCCTGCCTGCACAAAGAGGAGCTGCAGGCAGTGTTTATAAAAGTACTGGAGGAAAAGGAAAAAGGCTATCGCCTGCAAACAACACACAGGAACAAAAACGGAGGATGCTTTCCGGTAGAAATCCTTCTTAGCTACAGCCAGGAGCAGGATGGACTGATAGTAGCGGCAGTACGAAATATTGCTGCCCAGGAACTGTCGGCAAGGAAGCTGAAGGAGAAAGACAGGGAGCTGATAAAAGTAGGGCAGGAATTAAAAATGCTTATGGATAATGCTCCATTGCTCATTATAAAAACAAATAATGATTTGCAGATAAGCTATGCAAATGATGACGAAGGCCCTGAAGTGGGCAGCCCGGTGCTAAACCTGTTTCCTGCCAGCTACCGCCAGCTTGCCGAAGGCCATTTGCGCCAGGCATTGGACTTCGAGCAGGAGCAAACCTTCCACTATGAAAAGGAAAGTGCAGGAAAAAGACTATGGTTCCTGGTGCAGGCAAAACGAATAAACCAAGCAGATGGTAAAGCTTCGCTCTTGTTGCTGATAGAAAATATTACCCAGGCAAAGGAGCTGGAGATAGAAAAAGATAGCCTGCTGCTGGAGCTAAAGGCCAAAGTAGATGCCCTTCAGCAGTACAACTACATCGTTTCCCATAATTTACGCGGGCCAATTGCAAATATTCTCGGCCTTTCGGACCTGCTGCTGAATATGCCGGAGCACCTTTCAAAAAAAGAAAAGACGCTGTACCTGAAAAAGCTGAACGATGCCACTCTTAAAATAGATGAAGTTATTCAGGACCTTACCACCATTCTTACTTTACAAAATCCCCTCGGTAGAAAAAGAGATTTTATCGATTTCAGGGAGATGATAGACAGTACAATCACCTCTTTGCAGACTTTTATCGACGAAGCCCAGGCAGAGGTAAAAGTCTGGGTAGACCCTTCCATTGGAAGCTTTACTTCCTTCCGTTCCTATGTGCAAAGTATTTTATATAACTTAATAAATAATGCCATTAAGTACAGGGCCCTGCACCGACCCCTTAAAATTGCAGTAGAAGTAAGCCGGCAGCCCGGGAAGCTTGTCGTGAAGGTAACGGATAACGGGCAGGGAATAAATCTTTACAAGCATGGAGATCAGCTCTTTGGCCTTTATAAGCGCTTTAACCCTTATGTTGAAGGAAAAGGCCTGGGCCTTCATATGACAAAGGTACAGGTAGATGCGCTGGGAGGAACCATAGCCGTGGAAAGTGAAGAAGACAGAGGAACTACCTTTACCGTAAGCTTTGTGTTAGAGACGGCTGATTTGGGCGACTGTGGCCTAGGCAATCAAATGTGGATAGAAGAAGCGTCTTAATACAAAAGGAGCGGTCATGCGCTTTCCCTGATGCCCGCTCCTGGGAATTTAAATTGTCAGGATTCAAAAACAGCTTGCTGCTGTTTTAATTAAGCTATCGAATAGTTTCTGGTTCGCGATGCCTGGAAGGAGCCGTCTTTGTTACTAAGGCAGAACCAATTTCAAACAAACCTAAAATAAGGTGTGGCAGATACACTTCGTCGGCAAAGCCAAAAAGCCATGGCGAAGCTGCCAGAAAAAGTCCTCCGAGCACGTCAATCCAAAGATGGGTCCCCATAGATATGCCTCTACTGCTCCCCATTCATAATCGGTAAATAAGCTATATAGGGCAACCCCCGTACCCAAAAGAATGGGTATAACAGATTCAGCCTGGGTTCCAATATCGGCAAAGCCAAAAAGCCAGGGCGATGCAATGAGCAAAAGCGCCAGGCTGTAATCCAGTATGCCATGAATTTGAGTGGATAAAAATCTCATAAAATTAAATAATTAAAGTTGGGTAAGTCACTCATATTTAGTTGCTTATACGTTTATTTTTGCATAGGTTTTAGAAAAAAGGAGGAAAAATGCTATTTTGTTTCTGCTTTCTCAGATAATAACGGGCAACAGGATGTGAATAATTTTTTAAAAATCGGCAGGGAAATTCTTATCCAGATTATTCCTGTGGCCGTTCGATGCCAAACATAATGCTAAGCAGTTTTCCAGGGTATCAAGGACGCTGAATCTAGGTTATTTAAAGCTCATTTTCTGTCTTCTCTCCCTTTGCCCAGGCATTCAGGTTACTGAAGGTGGCTTCCATGTCATCCTTTAGTGCCTCTTGGGTAAGAAAAGCCTGGTGGCCGGTAATTAACACATTCTTAAATGTAAGTAGCCGGGCAAAGAGGTCATCCTGCAACACTTGGGTAGAGCGGTCCTGAAAAAAGAGATTGTCCTCATGCTCGTAAACATCCATTCCCAGGTAGCCGATTTGCCCATTTTTCAGCCCTTCAATAACATCTTCTGTTTTCATAATTCCACCCCGGGCAACGTTTATCAGCATTACTCCTTTTTTCATTTTGTTAATTTGTTCCCTGTTTATCAGGTGGTGCGTGTCTTTGTTCAGGGGCGCATGAATGCTGATAATATTACTTTCGCGGCAGAGGGTATCCACCTCAACATATTTAGCATCATATTTATTTATCAGTTCCTGGTTTTCCTTAATATCAAATGCCAGGATTTTGCAGCCAAACCCATGCAAAATTCCTGCACTGATAGCACCTATTTCGCCAGCGCCCAAAAGGCCTACTGTTTTTCCCTTCATATCAAAACCTACCAGGCCATCGAGCTGAAAATTGTGCTCCCGGATTTTGCGGTTGGCAGCCACAAGCTTCCGGTTTAAAGCCAGCATAAGGGCGATGGAATGCTCTGCAACAGAATAAGGGGAGTAATGAGGTACATTGGCGACTTTTATACCAAGTTCTTTGGCTTTGTCGGTATCAATATGATCGGTACCCATCGTGCGGGTAGCAAGGTACTTTATGCCATTTTCATGCAATGCTTCCAGTACGTCGGCAGAGGCATCGTCGTTGGTGAAAATAACGACTGCTTCGCTCCCTTTTGCAAGAGAAGCCGTTTGTTTGGAGAGGTTTTTTGACAGGTAGTGTACCTTATGCTTTTTTTTACATGCAGCCTGTAAATAAGGCTTTTCATAAGGAGAGGTGCTGTATATGGTAATTTCCATGGAGTCTTAAGTCTGTAGTCTGTAAAACAAGCTTTTGTAGGTATCAACTTTTTGTTCTGCCCTTGGTTTACCACTCTCTGGTGAGGACGCGGTGATAAACACCTGGCTGGCATTGGTGTATGTTGAAAAAATCAGGTGGTTTTGTAAAAAGTATGCTTTGAATTAACGGCATTCCGTAGCACAAGGGCGATCAAAAGGGCATTATTTTTCAGGCACAAAAAAGCACTTTCTCACAAAAAAGGTTCTTGTTAAGGAAAGCCAGCCGAGCCTGCTCTATTAGCTCCTCCTGATTGCTGCTGAGTTTTTAGCAGGTGGCCCCGGTTCAGTTGTAAACATGCTTCTTTAAATGGCTGAAAAAAAATAAAGGTGCTACTCCTTATAAAAAGCGGTTGTGCATAAACACCAGCCTCATAAATTGATTAAAAAGATAAAAAAGAAGAGAACTTTAGAACATGCGGGCTATTGTGTAGTTGAGATATAATAAAATGCCTTTTTAATGGGTTGATTTTCAAATTTTTAAACCTAAATATTTTTTTATGGCAAATGTGGCAATAAACGGCTTAGGCCGAATTGGAAGAGCTGCTCTAAAGGTGATTCTGGAAAGTGATGATCTGAACCTGGTGGCGGTGAACGATCTTGTTCCTGCAGATAACCTGGCATACCTGCTTCGGTACGATACCGTGTATGGCCGCTATCATAAATCAGTAGAGGCAAAAGAAGATAAGCTACTCATTGACGGCAGAGCATACCCGGTTTATAATATAAAAGATCCGGCCAAACTGCCATGGAAGGATTTAGGCGTTGATTTGGTATTTGAATGTTCCGGTGTTTTTACAGAGAAGAAAGACCTGCAGAAACACCTGAAGGCAGGCGCCCGAAAAGTAATTCTTTCTGCTCCGGCCAAAGGCGACGACATTAAAACCATTGTATATGGCGTAAATGCCTGGGACGAGCAGGATGATATTATTTCCACGGCCAGCTGTACCACCAATTGTATTTCGCCTGTAGTGGAAATACTCAACCGCCGCATTGGGGTAAAGAAGGCAAACATGACCACCATTCATGCCTATACCTCCAGCCAGAGCCTGGTAGACGGACCACATAAAAAAGTTCGCAGAGGAAGGGCTGCTGCAGCCAACTTTGTGCCTACCACCACCGGGGCAGCTATTGCCACAGCCAAGGTAGTGCCCGAAATAGAAGGTAAATTCGATGGTGCCGCCATTCGGGGGCCGGTGCCAACCGGCTCTATTGCAGATATTAACCTGGTGCTGGAGCGTGACACAACCGTAGAGGAAATTAACGAGATATTTAAAGAGGAGGCGCAAAGCGACAGGTACAGCGGCATTTTAGGTGCTTCGGATGAAGAGCTGGTGTCGTCGGATATTATACAGGATTCGCGCCCTTCAGTAGTAGATTTAGCCATGACCCAGGTAGTGGGCGGCGACCTGGTAAAGGTAATGAGCTGGTATGATAATGAGTGGGGCTACGTAAACCAAATGGTTCGGGAAGCTAAGCACATACTAAACATGGTTCATGCCGAATAAAAGAATTGGTTAGAGGTTAATGGCTGCTTACGCTTTGTAGCTTATTATTCGGGCTTTAAAGATGGTATAAATAATTAACCTTTGGCAACAGTTTTCACTGGAATTAGGTATCACCTACATTTTAGTGCTGTCAAAAGCCTGCCGGTGCTTGCCTGGCAGGCTTTTATTTTGAAAGAGCATGCGCTAAAGAGCCCTCCATAGTTTTTTAGCCGGTGCCCCGCTTTCGATCCGTATAAGAATAATTAAAGGCGCTGGTGCAGGAAAAGCCTTAAGCCACTATTTCACCTTTTTTCTGGTATTCGGTGGGCGTTTGACCTGTTAGCTTTTTAAAAGAAGCGTTAAAAGTAGCTTTTGATTTAAAGCCGGCCTCCAGAGCAAGTGCCAGCGTATTAAGATGTTGTTTTTTGGGATCCCTCATAAGCTTTTTCACCTCCTCTACCCTATAGGTGTTAACAAAGTCATAAAAGTTTTTTTGAAACCGCCCATTTATAAGCTGGGAGAGGTGGTGCTTACTTATTTGTAAGGCATGAGCCAGCTCATAAATGCTCAGGCTGTCGCTGAGGTACGGTTTTGCTTCATTCATATACTCCAGGAGCTGCTCTGCACAGCGGCAGGCCTGTTCTTCGGTAAAATTGGAGCGTACATACTTTGCTTCTGCAGCTGAAGGCCCGGGCTCCTGCGGCTCCTCGGGCAGGAAGGCTTCATATGTATAGTTTGTTTGAGCGGGTTGGCTTGCTGCGGGTTCTCGCAGAAATATTTCCTGCTGGGCCAGCGATTTATACCCAATCCAGTAAATAAGCGCTACTACTCCAAGGTAATGGTAAGGGTAAAGCCAGGACAGCGCGGTCCAGTCAAATTTTTTTGCATAAAAGACAGCAACGCCCAGGATAAGAATGCCAAGCACCCACTGATTTAGGTTTTTTAACCACACCAGCTTAAGCTGGCTGGTTTCTGAAAAGACCTCCTCTACCCTTTGGGCATGCCTTTGAAGGAAAATAACCGAAGCCGTAAGGTAGCTGACGTGCAGCAGGTTGAGCAGTTGGTTCGAAAGGCCAAAATCATTTTTTGATGCCAGCTCATACTGGTCCAGAATCGCTCTTTTTTCTTCGGCACTCTGTAAGTAATAAGGTAATAGCAGCAGCAGGTAAACTGCAAAAGGCAGGAAATGCAGATAATACCTGTTTTTCCATTTCTGGCCTTCCTGCGTGAGTGTACAGACAAACAGGAAGAAAAGCGGGCCAAAAAGAGTGGGGATGAGCCAGCCAATCCTGCTTAAATGAGGAAAGCTTAGAAAGAAGTCCCGATTGTCGTTGGCTACAAGAAGTATCTGAAGAGAAAATACAATGGTAAGTGCTGCCAGTAAGGTATTGGGCAGCCGGTTTTGCTTCCGTGAAAATAACAGCACGGAAAGAACAATGCCCTGAAAGGCCCCAGCCAGCAGCACCGAATTAAAAAGTCCCATACGCCATCAGGATTATTAAGTAAAAATAGTAAATTGAGTGCTACTATTTGTTAGTAAATGAATATTTATTTCAGGTGTTTCTGTAATAGAAAATGGCCGGGAATCTCCCTGGCGGTAATTAATACTTTTAGCGCCTGTTAAAGTAGTCCAATCCGGGCGGATAGGACGATCTGCTCCCCTTTATTATCTACTCTTGCAGAAAAAATTGGTTTTTTTCATGCGGCCCGGCCTAGCTGAGGCAGGTGGAAATAGAGTTGTTTGAAGTTCTTTTAAAATAAGCATTATGCAAAAGACAAAAAGGAGGCTGGGAGTTTTGCTAATTGTGCTGGCGGTTTTTTATGGCCAGGTGCAGGCGCAGGAAATTGTAAGGCCAAATGAAAAGCCGCTGCAGTTCGAAGTGGCTGCCGGGATCGGATCATACTATGTGCCGGGAATGGGAGTAAAATATGGCCGCCAGAACTTTGTAGGCTATGCAGGCATTCAGCGGGCCCTGAATAAAAAGCAACTACTGGCCATGGGGCTGCGGCTGGGATATGCCCGGGGAAATTATCAGGGAGATGCTTTCCAGCTTCAGGCCTTACTGCATTTTAACCCGCTGCTGGCCAGGCATCTGGAGCTGGGGCTTGCTACGGGGGCAGGTTATCAGCTTTGTTTTTACCCATCACAGCCATTGAAATGGTCGGGAGAGGATTGGGTAAAGGGTAAAAGCAGTGAAGGTGTTTTTCAGCTGCCTCTGCAGCTGAGCCTTGGTTATCGCTCCATTAAAGCAGGAGGCTATGCAATTCGCCCATACCTGGCCTACCAGCTAAAGGTTTTGCTTGGCTACAGCCCGGACCTGAGCCCCCTGCCTGTATCGGATATTTTACTTGGTTTTAAAATTTCCTCATTAAAGAAGAAGTAGGTATGAAAAATCAATTTTTAATTCTTATAAGCATTTTTCTCCTGCTGGCTACCAGCTGCGAAAAGGAGCTCTTCGAAATGGAAAGCCCGACGGCAGGGCCAGCCGATGTGGTAATTAACCAGAATCATCCAATGAAGGATTCGCTGGAGGCTATTATTGCGGAGTATGTAAATTTGGGCATACCCGGCGTGCAGGTGGCGGTTAAAAATGCCGATGGCTGGTATATTACCAATGGCGGATATGCCAGGGTAGAGGACCAGTCGCCATTAAGTCCCGGGCAGGTAAGCTGGTACTTCAGCTTAACAAAAATGTACACTGCCTCCCTGGTAATGAAGCAGAAGGAAAGCGACCAGCTACGGCTGGATGCTCCTATTGCCGCTTACCTGCCGAAAGCCATTGCTGAAGGCATAAGCGGAAGTAAGCAGGTAACTGTCAGGATGTTATTAAATCATACTTCCGGCATCGTGAACCATACAGAATCGCCGGCCTTTCAGCTGCTGCAGCTTAACAATCCGTTAAAGCAGCCTAGTGCGCAGGAGTGTGTGGAAATGATTTATGGCAAGCCGCTGATGTTTGAGCCCGGAACCGATTTTTTCTATTCCAACACCAATTACCTGCTGCTCAGTTTTATTCTTGAAAATATAAGCGGGAAAAGCTATGCCCAGCTGCTGCAGGAAGAAATATTAGCGCCATTGAATTTGCAGCAGACTTACTATGGGCTAAGCGAAGCCCGGATAGCGTCGCTGCCATTCCCTAATTACTACTTCGATCGTTTTGCCAACGAACAGCTGGAAAATATTTCCGCCTGGAATGCGAAGCTGGCAAATAATTCCGGCGCTTATGGTGGCATAGCCGGAACGGCTGCAGATGCCATCCGCTTTCTGGAAGCCTGGGTAGAAGGAAGGGTAGTGCGTGAGACTTCCCGCCAGGAAATGAGGGAGTGGGTGCAGGGAAAAGAATCGGAGCATCCTGACTATGGATTGGGGCTGGAGTATTTTAAGTGGGGGAATAATTCGGAATTCCAGTACGGCCATGAAGGAGACGGCATCGGGAGCACCACACAACTGATGTATGTGCCGGCAAATGATACTTACCTTTATATTAACTGCCTGGTAGGGCGGCAACTGTATGGGCCCTACCTCTTTAAGGCTACGGATATGAAAATAGCATTGTGCAAGTATGTTAGCCGGCACCAGTAAAGGCAAGGCTTTTGCGGGCCAGTTTCAGCGTTAAAATTTTATTTCAGCATACTTCAATTATTATGAAAACATCAAAAGAATTTTTTTGCCTCCTGCTGTTGAGCCTGGGAGCCATGCTGCTTTCAGGCTGTGAAGATGATATGCCAGCATACTACGAAGAAAAGGAGTTTGCCCTGGACGGGTTTAACAGCCTTAATCTGGGGAGTGCTTTCCAGGTGGAGATAACTTACGGAGACGAGTTTTTGGTTGTCGCTAAAGGAGAAAGTCAGGATTTGGAAGATTTAGAGCTGGTAGTAGCGAACAACACCTTGTCGGGGAGTTACAGGCACGGAAGCAGGAGCCACAAGCGCACCCTGGTTCAGGTTTATATGCCTGTACTCCGTACGGCCAATCTTCATAGCGCCACGAACGCTGTTATTAAGGGGTTTTCGGCTGAAGAAGACAGCCTTCGCCTGCTGGTTTCCGGGGCGGCAAAGCTCGCCACCGACGCTGAGTGGAGGTACATCGAATTTGAAGTAAATGGAGCCTCAGAATTAGTATTGGAGGGCAAGGCCAGTGCCATTAAAGGAGCGGTAAACGGAGCGTCAAACCTTCAGGCAGCTGATTTATTCCCTTCTACCTGCGATATAGCGGTAAGTGGTGCAAGTGAGGCTACCGTAGGAGTGCGGGACCTGTTGAGTGGCTCGGTAAACGGGAACAGCCAACTGCAATACAGGGGAAGCCCGGTGCTGGATGTTGAGGTGGCTGCTGACAGCCGCATTAAGAAATTATAAAAAAAGGGAAAGCTACCGTAAGTGGTGGCTTTTCTTTTTTTATTTCTATGGATTGTGCAGCGGAATTATGCCGTACGGATAGCAACTATTTTTCTGCTGCCCGTTTTACTTCTTCTTTTTGCCTTTTTTGGCTGGCTTCTGCTCTTGTTCGGCATCCTTGAGCAGGGCTTTCCAGTTGGTGTTGGCCTCCTCAGTTAAATCAAGCGTTTGAGCGTATTCTTCCTTATCAATATCCATTACCCGTATTTCCCTGCCCAGGAATTCTTCAATCGCCTGCAGCTGTTCGGTTTCTTCGGGGCTGCAGAAGGAAATGGCTATGCCTTTGTGGGTGCCCCGGCCGGTACGACCTACCCGGTGTACATAATTCTCTTCCTTGTCCGGCAGGTCGTAGTTCACCACATAATCCACATTAGGAATATCGATACCCCTGGCGCTTACATCTGTAGCAATTAACAGTTGTTCTTTTCCCTGCTTAAACTGCTGGAGAACGGCAAGGCGATCTTTTTGCTCCTTATCGCCATGAATGGTCAGGCTTTGGATGCTGGCCCGCTCCATGGCTTTGGCTACCCGCTCGGCGCGTACTTTGGTACGTACAAAAACCAGAATCCTGCTTTCGGGCTTTTCTCTTATCAGGCGCTCCAGGAAAAATCGCTTATCGTCCATGCTGATAAAAGCCACGGAGTGTTCTACGTTTTTCGACACCCGGTCTTTTGGAGAAATTTGTATTCGGATGGCGCGGCGAACCAGGGAATAAGCCAGCTCCTTTATTTTATCGTCGATGGTGGCCGATATAAAAAGAGTCTGGCGGTGCTTTGGTAAGTTCGCCACCAGCTGCCGGATATCTTTGATGAATCCCAGGTCGAGCATGTGGTCGGCTTCGTCGAGAACAAGGATTTCTATTTTGTTGAGCCGGATAAAGCCCTGGCTTAGCAGGTCGAACATACGGCCGGGAGTGGCTACCAGGATGTCGGCTCCTTTTTCGAGCTGCTGGATTTGCGGCTCCTGGTCTACACCGCCAAAAACCGAAAGGGTTCTTACGCGGGTGTGGCGGCCTATCTGCTCAAACACCTCTGTAATCTGGATGGCCAGCTCGCGGGTAGGCACCATTACCAGGCATTTGATGCCTTCGCTCCGCTGGTATTTCTTCCGTTCGTGCAGCAGGTGCAGTACCGGAATGGCAAAAGCCGCTGTTTTGCCGGTGCCGGTTTGGGCAATTGCCAGCACATCCTCGCCTTTTAAAATGGGCGGAATGGCTTTATACTGGATATCGGTTGGGCGTTTAAAGCCTAACTTATCTAAGCTTTTTTTTATTTGCGGGGAGATGGAGTAATCTTCGAACTTCATGCGTATAAAATTTTGCCTGTAAGTCGAGCGGTTTCTTTCTTTTCTGAAAAGAACAAGCTTTATTTTCTTTATTCTACACTACAGGTGCTGCAAAGATACAAACTTATAGGTGAGGGGGTGGCTTTTCCTCTCCATCATTTCTTCGGGAAGTTGAAAGAATCGTTTTATAGCTTAGCCGGCACAGGAGTATTTAAAGGTTTACCGCATTAAAGGTGTCGCCTGCCTCCAGTCGGCCGCTTTCATAGCCTTTCTTAAACCACTGCATCCGCTGTTGGGAAGTTCCATGGGTAAAAGATTCGGGCACTACATAGCCCTGTGCTTCTTTTTGCAGGCGGTCGTCGCCAATAGCCCGGGCGGCATTCAGTGCTTCCTCAATATCGCCCTCCTCAAGAATCTGTTCGGTTTCTTGGGTGTGGTGCGCCCACATACCAGCCAGAAAATCGGCCTGAAGTTCCAGCTTTACCGAAAGCTTGTTATATTCTTCCTGGCTCATGCGGCCTCTTTGTGCATCGAGTTGGCGGGTAGTGCCAAGCAAATTTTGTACGTGGTGGCCCACTTCATGCGCAATTACATAGGCCATGGCAAAGTCGCCGGGGGCACCATAGCGGTTTTTTAGCTCCTGGTAAAAGCTGAGGTCAATGTATATTTTATTGTCAGCCGGGCAGTAAAAGGGTCCTGTTGCAGCCACTGCCTGTCCGCAGGCCGATTGGTCCACTCCGCTGAAAAGCACCAGGCCGGGCGCCTGGTAATTTCTGCCCAGCTGCTCTTTAAAAACCTGCTGCCACACCACTTCCGTTTCCTGCAGAACCACGCCAACAAATTCTGCGAGCTCGTCTTCCGCCGCCTGCTGCTCCGGAGTAAGCGTTTGTTGGTAACCGCCACCAGTCGTTTGTGCCTGCTCGAGAAGTTCCATAGGGTTGCCTCCCAGCAACCATACAATTCCCAGAATTACGAGGCCGCCAATGCCAATGCCTCCACCAATCCTGCCCATTCCGCTGCCACCGCGGCCCCTGCGGTCTTCTACATTGCTGCTGGTTTTTCTTCCTTTCCACTTCATAGCTGTATGTTTTAGCGCGATGAATGCCAGTAAAATATTTTTATAAAGAATGGAAGTGCCAGGATTGTTTTACCTCATTTTGTAGGTATGAGGTCAGGCCTTAAAAAAGGAGGAGTAAAAAGAGCAGCCGGTAAAGCTGCTCTTTTCAGGAATGATTCCATTTTTTTACTAAAAACTTCTGACACTAAAGCCGGGGAAATTATATCGGGCACCGTAGAGAGACTGGATGTAGCGAAAGTACCAGAAAAGCTCGTGGTTTAACTCCACTCCATAATCCTCATTCGCGTTGTACTGAATCCGGTTTTCGAAAGGGTAGTTTGCAGCGCCATAAAAACCTGCCTGCCCTACTTTTTCGTTCCAGGCAGTTACATATTGCTGGTTCCAGCTTTCGTAATATGCAGGAGCGTAATAGTTAATTGGTCTGGCATGGCTTACAAACCAGGTAGCAAAGCCGGGGTCGATAATAATCAGCTCATATTCTTCCTCCCCATTCTGCTCATTTACCAGGTTCGGCGAGGCAGGCATATCGGAGCGGATGGAGCCTGGCCCGCCGGCACAGGCGGTAAAGATGCTTAGGAAAAGTATAGCGAGTAGTATATGTATATGCGTTGTCTTTTTCATTTTCATGTTCTTTCTTCTATTAGTCTATACTATTTTAACGTTGGAGTTCTGCTGCTTAGTTTCATGTGCTTTTCTTTTGGTGAGAGGGTAGCGCAAACAGCCTCGCCGAATTAGGAGGTGACCTTTTTATTTGTAAGTTCTTGTAAAAGTGCCACGGACAAAAGGTGGCGAGTGAACGCAGGCGAATATTAAAAGGCCATTGATAAAGTAGGTGGGTGCCGGAAGAAAGGCTGGGGTGAAAAAAAAGTCAGCTGAATAGTGGCAGGAGCTAAAAGGTGACCTTAAAGCTCCTGGCTAAAAAGGAAGTCATTAAAAAGGCAGTTTCTCCAGGTCGACATTGCCGCCTGTTATAATAAGCCCGATATTTTTGCCCTCCCAGCGTTCTTTGGTTTTAAGAATGGCGGCCAGGGGTACGGCACCCGAAGGCTCGGCAATAATCTTCATTCGCTCCCAGATGAGCCGCATGGCAGCAATAATTTCCTCGTCCGATACACAAATAATTTCTTTTACATGCTCATGAATAATGGCAAAAGTTTTATCCCCCAGGGAGGTAAGTAGGCCATCCGCAAGGGTGTTGGGGGCTGTTTGCGGAATGAGCCTTCCGGCCTGCAGCGACTGCCATGCATCGTTGGCCCCTTCGGGCTCGGCTGCCAGGAGTTGGGTGGCCGGAGAAAAGTAATGGGTGGCCAGGGCAGAACCGCTAAGCAGTCCTCCGCCGCCAACCGGGCAAATAAGTATATCCAGCGACCCCGGCACCTGCTCAAACAGCTCCATGGCTGCCGTGGCCTGGCCGGCAATTACGTCGTAATTGTTGTAGGGGTGAATAAAGGTAGCACCGGTACGTTCGACTACGGCATCGAGGGTATCTTCCCTGGCCTGTAAGGTAGGCTTGCAGAAAATTACTTCTGCTCCATACCCTTTTACCGCGGCCACTTTTACCTTGGGTGCAGTCTCGGGCATTACAATATAAGCAGGTATACCGGCCTGCCGGGCGGCAAGGGCAAGCGCCTGCGCGTGGTTGCCACTGGAGTGGGTGGCTACCCCCTTTGCTTTTTGCTCATTAGAAAGGGAAAATACCGCGTTGGCCGCACCACGCATTTTAAAAGCGCCCACCTTTTGCAGGTTTTCACATTTAAAATAGAGGTTGGCGCCAGCCAGTTTGTTTATACTCTGGTTGGTGAGTGCCGGCGTTTGGTGAATATAGGGGGCAATACGACCGGAAGCTTCTTTAATTTCGCCTTCTGTTACGGAAATGTGCTGCATGTTTTTGTCTATATAAAACTCTTTTGTTAACTTAATGTTGCTTCAATATTAAGTTAGTGTTAAGAAACAGGTAGTGATGAAGGCAATAAATATACTGATTTTCGTAAGCATATTTCACTTAAGTAGCCTGGTACAGGCGAAAGAGCTTGTTTTTGACCTTCCTGAAAGCCGAACAGAGACAAAAGCGCCAGGCAAACTTCAGGCTATTAAGATACCGGATGTATTTTTTGCCGGCCTGCCGGTAGACGCGCAGCAGCTTGAAAAATTTGAGGCGAAAGTAAACAAGCTGTATCGAAAGCTGGAAAAAAGAAAAAGCCAGTATAAAGAGCGCAGGAATTTTTATGAATACCTGTTTTTTGCTGTTCATAATAAGCTGCTGAAGGATTATAAAAAAGAAGCCGACTTTGCTGAGCTGGTAGAAGATGGCGCGTACAACTGCCTTACCGCTAGTTTACTGTATGCACATTTGCTCAATGCGCTGGGGGTGGAGTACGAAATACTGGAATATCCTTACCATGTAAACCTACTCCTGAAAAATGGAGAAGAAAGAATTTTGCTTGAAACAACGAATCCGCTGGAGGGCTTTATTACGGTGCCAGCAGAAATAGAAAAAAGCATTGCCTACCACAGGGCTGGCGGAGGTAAGGAGGTTTTGCTCCTTTCAACCAACGGAACCTGCAACAGCCTGAGCTTTGAGAAGCTGGAGGGCTTGCTTTTCTTTAACAGGGCGGTGTACCTTTTCAATGAAGGAAATTACGAGGCGGCCCAATTGACTGTAGCGCAAGCCCAATTGCTCTATCCTTCCGGTCGCCTGGATGATTTAAAGAATTATATTGCTTCTCTGCAGGAATACTGATGCCAGCATAATCTTTAGGTAAAACTGCCCCCTATTACTTAACAAAGAGATAAAAAGCCGGAAGTATTCATGTAATACGAAATCATGAGTTTTGTAGAAGTTAAATTTTAACCTCATACAGTAACTCATGAAGAAATTAAGTAACTATTTTTTGCTTTTAATGCTTGGCATGTCTGTCAGCTTTGTAGCATGTAATGATGATGAAGTCGATCCGGATAATGAAGTTAGCATTACAGGTATTCCTGCAACAGCAGAAATCGATAACTTAGGTACTGTAGGCCCGGTAACTGCGACAATTACGGCAGAAGATGGCCTGGAAAGCCTGCTTATCACCAAAAATGATGCTCCTTACGAAACGGTAGCCCTGGAAGGAACAAGCGCTACTTACAATTTTACTTATACAGCTGTTGAAGCGGATGCCGACCAGAACCTGGTATTTACTTTTACTGCTGCTGATGTTGACGGCGACGAGACAATCGTAACGCATGTACTGAGTGTAGGTGCTGCGCCGGTTCAAAATGCCACCTATTCTACCGCAGATGTCTCTGAAGTAAGAGAAATTGGCGGCGAGGAAGTAGAATTCCCTCAAACACAAATTACAGGTACCATTAACGAAGACTTTACCTTTACCAATGATGTGGCCTGGGTATTAAACAGCCGTGTTGTTGTAGGTTCTGGTGCTACTCTTACTATTGAGCCAGGCACAATTATTAAAGGGGCTGAAGGTCAGGGCGCTCTTGCTTCTGTACTTTTAGTTGCCCGTGGCGCTGAAATTCAGGCCAACGGTACTGCCGATGCGCCAATTGTTTTTACTTCTATTCTCGACAACATCAACGTCGGCGAAGCGGGTACTTATGTTTATGATGCTGATGCGCTGGATATGGAAGTGGATGGCGGCCTTTGGGGTGGCGTGCTCATTCTGGGGAACGCCCCAATTAGTGCCGGAGGCAGCGAAGAGCAAATCGAAGGGATCCCTTCTTCAGTAACTGAGGGTTTGTATGGTGGCGACAATGCTGCTGACAATTCAGGATCATTTACCTATGTTTCTATCCGTTTCTCGGGTACACAATTAGGGCCTGGTAACGAGCTGCAAGGCCTTACTTTAGGGGGGGTTGGCTCAGGCACTACCATCAGCAACGTAGAATCCATTAACAGTAACGATGACGGTGTCGAAATTTTTGGTGGTACTGTTAACATAACCAACTTCCTGGTATGGGGACAGGATGACGATGGATACGACATCGACCAGGCCTATGGCGGAACTATCGATAACTTTATTTATGTAGGCGCCACAGGCGAAAGAGGGGGCGACAGCGCCTTAGAAATAGATGGCCCGGAAGGAAGCCTGAATGCTACCGCAACCTTAATTAACGGGGCTGTTCAGGGTAATGGATCGGATGACTATTTTGACCTGCGTTCCGGCGCCCGTGTAGTAATTAGAGATGTTTACTTCTTTGATTTCCCTGCCGAGTCTTATGCGAATTTGAATGCCGGTGATAATAATACAACTGCCCTTGTTTCGCAGAACTATGTAGATGGAATTACTGTGCTGGAAGGCCTTGAGTTTGGAGACAAAGCCAATCTGGCGGATGCCTTTAGCAATCCTCTGACAGGCAATGATGCATTGCGCGACGCCACCAGGGCGCTGTTTATCTCGGCAGAAAGTGGGAATAGTGTTGTAACAGCTCCTACAGTTGGTGCAGATGTGTCTGCTTTCGGCTGGACGCTTGCTTCTAAAAAAGGTGCGCTAAGCGGTTTTTAATAAATTTGAGCGAACATACATTGAGTGAATACCCGGGGGCAATTGCCTCCGGGTATGTATGTTTTACCAGGCTTAGCAAACTTAAAAGTTTCGTAATTTATGGGCTCCCGCTTAACATTAAAATAATTTAACGATGATGTTTAAGAAACCTGTTGCAATTATGTAAATGGTACTTTTGCAGGGACTTTAACAGAACCAGGTCGTTATGCAAAAAATTAAAAGTATTCTTGTTTTTCTTTTCTGTTCAGTAGCATTGTTGGTAAATGCGCAGGCGCAGGAAGGTACGATTAGAGGGATGGTGATTGAGGAAGCAACAGGAGAGCCGTTAATAGGTGTTTCTGTTTTGCTGGAAGGTACCGGGAAAGGTGCAGTAACCGATTTGGATGGTGCTTTTTCAATAAAAGCAGCTGAGGGTACTTACAATTTAAAGGCCTCCTTCATTTCTTTTCAGCCGGTTGCAGTAAGCAATGTAGCTGTAAAAAGCGGCCAGATTACAAATGTAGGTACGATTCGCCTGGCCGAAGATGTGGCCCAGCTGCAGGAAGTGGTTGTAACCGCACAGGCGCTGAAATCGTCTGAAACCGCACTCTTAACAGTAAAAAGAAAGTCGGCGAACCTGATTGACGGCGTGTCGTCTGAAATGTTCAGTAAGATAGGCGATAGCGATGCTGCTGCGGCCATCCGAAGAGTGCCTGGAGTTTCTATTCAGGGCGGGCAGTATGTGTATGTAAGGGGCCTGGGCGACCGGTATACCAAAACAATTCTTAACGGAGTAGAGGTGCCAGGCTTAGACCCCGACCGCAACGCTATTCAAATCGATATTTTTCCAACCAATTTAATTGACAACATCGTTGTTTACAAAACCTTTACCCCCGAACTGTCGGCCGACTTTGTGGGTGGTACCGTAAACCTCGATACAAAAGAATTTCCTTCTGAAAAAACCTTTGTGGTTTCAGCTAGTGTAGAATACAACCCTTCCATGCATTTCCAGGAAGATTACCTGTCTTACCAGGGTGGAAAAACTGATTTCTTAGGTTTCGACGATGGTACCAGGGATTTGCCCTTCGATGGCAAGGTAACGGAAGTGCCCAGTCCTGCATCGGGTACTCCGAAATTGAGAAGCTTAACGCAACAGTTTACTTCTACCATGGCTACGCAAAGAGAAAACAGCCTGCCTAACCTGGGGCTTGGCATAGCAGCAGGTAATCAAATAGAAAAATCGGGCTATACTTTAGGCTACAATGCCAGCCTGAACTACAGCAACGTACGCCGCTTTTACCGGAATTCTATTGATGCGGCTTATGAAATACGCCCCGAAGCAGCTGAGCAGGTGGGAACAGATACCTATTTTGAAGGTTTCCTGGGCGAAAACGATGTGCAGCTAAGCGGCCTGCTGGGAGGCTCCCTGAAAACAGGCTCCTCGAAATTCAACTTTACGCTCCTGCATATACAAAATGGTACAGAAAGAGCGGCCTTAAGAGAACGCGTACGGTCCTTGTATAACTATAACAGGGCAATGGTGCATAACCTCGAGTATACCGAGCGCTTCCTTACCAACGTAATTGGTTCAGGAGAACATTCTTTAAGCCAGAATACCTTGCAGGTAGAATGGAAACTTGCTACTACAAGGTCGACCATCAACGATAAAGATGTGCGTGTTACTCCTTTTACTCTGGAAGATGAAGGACTGGAGATCAACCCGCAGGAAGGGGGCGAACCGAACCGTATCTGGCGTTTGCTCGATGAAGTAAACTATGTAGGAAAGCTGGATGTTACCAAAAACTTTCTGCTCTTCGGTCAGGATTCTAAAGTGAAACTGGGGGTAAGCAATATTTACAAAGAAAGAAATTTTGACATCCAGAACTTCTTCCTCGGTATCCGCGGGTCGCAAAATAACCTGCCTGTTCCGCTAAATGGCAATCCGGACAATTTATTGGCAGAGGAAAATATTTACGGGCAGCGCGAAGGGTCTGGTGCTTACCGGGGTACTTATGTGGTTAATGGGTACAATCCATCTAACGCTTACGAAGGGAGAATTAACACCTTTGGCGCTTATGTTTCCGGTGAGCTGGGGCTTACAGATAAGCTGAAAACCATATTGGGTGTGCGTATGGAACAATACGACCAGTATTATACAGGGGTAAACCAGGCGGGTAGTATAGCTGGCAACCCGGAAGGGGTTATTTACGCAGATGACAATGTGTTGAGCTCGATGAAATTCTTCCCCTCTGTTAACTTCATTTATTCAGTAGTTGAAAATTCTAACCTGCGTGCTTCTTACAGCAGAACAGTGTCAAGACCATCCTTCAAAGAAAAATCTACTGCTGAGATTCAGGACGTAATTACAGGCCGTACCTTTATTGGTAATATCGACCTGGTTGAAACAGATATAGATAACTATGATATCCGTTGGGAATATTTCTTTCAGCAAGGCCAGACCATTTCAGTTGGCGCTTTTTATAAAACCTTTGAAAACCCTATTGAATTGATAAGAATGCCGCAGGCGCCGAACGATTTTATGCCGCGAAATGTAGGCAATGCCGAAATAGTAGGGCTTGAATTTGAGGCAAGAAAGAACCTTGATTTCATATCTCCTGTCTTTGAGAATTTCTCGGTAAGCACCAACCTTACCTTTACCAGGTCGGCGGTTACCATCGACTCTGTGGAAAGAGCTTCGCGCCTGAGTGGTTTAGCGCAGGGGGAAGAGTTGGCCGACCGCCGCGATTTTCTCGGGCAGCCGCCTTACATGATAAATGCCTCTTTAAACTACGGCAGCCTCACCAATGGCTGGGAAGGAAACCTGTCTTATAACGTGCAGGGCCCAACATTAGCAGTAGTTGGCGCCCAATATGCGCCCGATACTTATACAGTACCTTATCAGGCCCTTAATTTCAATATCTCGAAGAAGTTTGGGCCAGATATGAAAAATAAAATTGGTTTGAGGGTAACCAACTTACTGGGCGATAAAATAGAAAGAGAATTTGATAGTTTCCGGGCATCGGGCATCTCTGAGCTTATTGAAACCTACAGAGATCCGGGTACTGCTTTCCAGCTAAAGTATGTGCGAGAGTTTTAGGAAACCAGAGAAGCTTTATTTTCTTTATAAATGGAGGTTGTATACTTTAGCGTATACAACCTTTTTTTGTTTTGAACAGGGGCAAACGAGGTATCCTTAGGCGTGGTTTTATGTAGCCTGGAACAGACAAAATGCTGTTTTTTTTCCTGCTTAGGAGGTTGGCATCGTAACAAGCGGCTGTAGTGCAGGTACTATTTTTTTTATTGCCTGGCTGAAAAATTTTATTTGTTCATCGTTCCATTAGCCTTAAACTCTGTTTGTGTGGAAAATTTCCACAGGTAAGGATCAATAATATCTCTTAAACAAGTTTCCATTTGTTTGGTAATGCTACTGAAAAAAAGATAAAAGCAATACCAGAGAACAAAAAAAATGGTGAAGCTGCTAATCTTTTCAACCTTATTTTCCCGTATAACAGTAAATATAAGTTTCCGTTTGTGGAACATTTCCCCAGGCTCAATATTTGGCGTCATGGGAAAAATTATATATTGAACGTTAATGTTTAACTGTTGTTTATGACGGCGTTTTTAATATTTAATGCTTAAAATATTTGTTTTTTAAATTTAAATCGCTTATTTCACCACCGGCTCTCTAATACTCCTCCCTCTCCTCCTGTTTTTTTAAAAGGAAAAATACAATTTCAACTTTTTAATTGTATCTATAATGAAAAAAAGAATAATTACTTTTGTATGTGTTGTGGCAGGTTTGCTGCTCCATTTTACAAGCTTTGGCCAGGGTACGCACGAGGCGAATCCGATAGGTTCTACCGATGCCCCTTATGGGTTTTATGAGTATCTCCCAAACGACTATAGTGCCAGTGGGCAGGAGTTTCCCCTCATTGTCTTTTTGCACGGAGCCGGAGAAAAAGGAGATGGAGGGAATGATTTGGGGAGTGCCATTAGATTTGGTCCGGGCCGCGAAATTGAAAACGGGCGTGACTTTCCTTTTGTTATTCTGTCGCCGCAAACCAGCGATTACTGGAATCCGCAGGAGGTGAATAACCTGATAAATTATGCCCGGCAGCATTATAATATTGATGAGAACAGAATTTACCTGACTGGCCTGAGTATGGGGGCCATGGGCCTGATAGATTACCTTGAAGAGTATCCGGAAGAAATAGCGGCAGTTGTGCCCATTGCCGGGAGCGGCGAGCCGGAAAAAGCCTGTACTTACAGCGATGTGCCTCTTTGGGCTTTTCATGGCGATCAGGATGATGTTGTTCCCATCAGCGGTTCGGAAGCGATTATAAGCGCTTATAATAGTTGCAGCCCAACGCCAGATCCGAAGGCAAGGCTTACCGTGCTAAAGGGTAAGAAGCACTGGGGCTGGAACGAAGTGTATGATGGCAGCCTGGGGCATGATATTTATTCCTGGTTTTTGAAATTTTCTAAAGATGGCTCTTCCCAACCGGAGCCAGAGCCAAATACTCCTCCTGTTGCCAAAGCTGGTAGCGATAAAGTAATTACACTGCCTGATAATACGCTTGAGCTGAAAGGATCTGGCAGCGATGCTGACGGGCAGGTTAGCAGTTATGAATGGAGAAAAACAAACGGCCCTGCGGTAGACATGGAGGGTACCCGAACTGCTACATTAAAGCTTAAAAACCTGCAGGCAGGAACCTATACCTTTCAGCTGGCTGTAAAAGATAATGACGGAGCCGAAGGCTTTGATGAAGTCGAGGTGAAGGTAAATCCTGAACCGAAAGAAAATAAAGCTCCCGTGGCTAATGCAGGCGCAAACAAAACAGTGCAGTTACCCCAAAACGAGCTGACTTTAAATGGCTCCGCAAAAGATGAGGATGGAGTAATAGAGAGTTATCATTGGAAAAAAGTAAGTGGTCCTCCGGTAGAAATGAATGGGAGCGATAATGCCACGCTACAGCTGAGAAAACTGCAGGAAGGCACTTATAGATTCAGGCTAACCGCTATCGATAATGACGGAGCCAGAGACTCAGATGAAGTTGAGGTGCAGGTAAATCCTGGACCGGAAGAGAACAAAGCTCCGGTGGCAGATGCAGGTTCAAATAAATCGGTGCAGTTGCCACAGAACGAGTTGATAGTGGAGGGTTCTGCCAGAGATGAAGATGGTTATCTCAGGCATTATGCATGGGAAAAGGTAAGTGGCCCATCCGTAACTATGGATGATAAAAATACGGCAAACCTTAAGCTGAGGAATCTTCGGGAAGGAAGCTACGTTTTTAGATTTACAGCTACTGACAACGAGGGTGCAAGCGATAGCGATAGGGTTACGGTAAGAGTAGAGGCAGCCAAAGATAATGACGATGGAGACCCGAATGATGACGAAGAGCGGGAAGTTATAGCGCATGCCGGCTCCGATGATATCCTGCAGCTACCGGTGGAACGGTACCAGCTGAGCGGCCGGGCAACGCTGGTAAACAGCCAGATAAAATCCTACCAATGGACAAAGGTAAGTGGCCCGGAAGTTACAATGGATGGGGGTACCGCGAATCTTGTTCTTTCCGGCTTAAAAGAGGGAGAATATGTTTTTCGCTTTACCGCAACGACCATGAGCGGGGAAACGGACAGCGACGATATGAAGCTGACTGTACTGGAGGAATCTGGCAATACTGAAGGAGGAGGTTTGCCTGCGGGGTCAGTACAGGGCCTGAATTATGCCTATTACGAAATAGACCCGTCGCAGCCATGGAGCAGGCTTCCTGATTTTAGAAACTTTACTCCTAAGAAAACCGGGGTAACACCTACCTTTAGCCTGAGTCAAAGAGAGCAGAATGACTATTTTGCATTTGTTTTCACCGGTTATATTGAAATAGAAAAAGCGGGTAGTTACTATTTCTATACCCAGTCTGATGACGGAAGTAAGCTTTACCTGAACGATAAGCTAGTGGTGAATAATGATGGGATCCATCCGCAGAGGGTGAAGTACAAGCGGGTGGAGCTGGAGGAAGGTTTCCAAAAAATAAGAATCGAATTTTTTGAAAACTATGGCTACGAGCGTCTGTACGTTTCTTATAAAGGCCCGGGTATAGGGCTACAGGAGCTGCCGCGGGAGAAACTGCATACCACTTCTGCGCAGCAGGGGCAAACTATCGCCTCCCGGAAAAGCAGCGAGGCGCTGGACTTTACAACAGAGCCGACTGCGGAGCTAAGTGTGTACCCAAATCCGGTAGCGCGTGTTCTTAACCTGGAGCTGGGGGCTTTGGCGCAGGAAGATGTGACGATCACTATTATGGATTTGAGCGGCAGGAAGGTTTACACCAGGCGGCAAAATGCGGCGGCAGGCAATACCTCCATGCAAATAGATTTAGAATCGGTAAGCTTGGTAAAAGGTACTTACCTGCTGCTAATAGAAGATGCAGGGCGCGGCCAGGTGCAGTCTTTCCGGTTTGTTAAGAACTGATGTGGGAAAATCAAAAAAAAAGGGGGTGCTCCTGTTGGCTCCCCTTTTTTTTTTGATTTTTAAGCTCGGCTTTCGCCCTTTTAGAATCCGGAAATAGTGTGGCGCTGGATTTTAGGCTGTTTCGCTGTTTTAATTTTCTGTGTCAGGTAAATTTCATGACATGCATAAATAGAAAAAACCTTCCTATGAGCCATAAAGACAGTTTTTCTGGTTTTAAAAAAAGCAGAAAGGTTCGTACAATCATTTCATGACGGATACCGGCCTTTCGAAATCAAAAATAAATTAGGCAGCCTCTAAAGCCTGGAAATCTTTTCTTTCAGGTACTCCAGCTGCTTTTTTACCTCTTCCAGGGCCCGTGCTTTTGTTTCCTGCGCCTGGCTGTTTCCTTTAATTTCATTTTCCAGCATAATTTTATTTTTGGCATTTTCCCGGAGGGCTTCTTCGAGCTTAATCTTGTCCTCGGCGTTTCTTTCCAAATCGTGTTGCAGGCGTTGGCCATCGCGCTGCGTGTTCCGGAGCTCTTTGCTTAAATAGCTGGCGGCCTCTTCAGCTTCCTTTATCTGGGCCTGCAGGTGCTGTTTATGAATAAAGGAAGGGAGGCTTTCCATCTGGCTTTGTATGGCGCTTATCATCGCGTCGTCGGCTTCTTCAGAAAAACCAATCCAAAGGCGGGTTTGGGTGCTGTCGCCAGCGACCAGTGCATACACTTTGGCAGGATGGTCTTTTGTTTTCCAGTAGGTTTCCTTTATTTCGATAAAGTTTCTTTTTTCGCTGATTTTGCCGCCATCTTTAAGGTAATTGATAAAATACTCTTTGCTGCGATACTCAGCATAAGGAACCTCCACGCTAAAGCCGCTGTAGGAGCGCCCCATTACATTTCTTTTTTCTTTGCGGTAAGCTTTTTCCTGGGCATGTGCCAGCGAAAAGCTAAAGAGCAGGAGTAACAGGCATAAGGAGTACTGCTTCATGGGGCCCTGGAATTTTTTTTCTGGAAGATTATTATAACGTACGAAAAACATAATATTTTACCATCGGTTGCATTAGCACAAATTTAAAGGCATTTTAACTGCCAAATAAATCATCTTTGCCCGGAATCATGCATAAAAAAGTATTAATAACAGGGGGGAGCGGCCTGCTGGGAACGCACCTGACAGGCTTGCTGCAACAAAAAGGATATAAGGTAGCGCACCTGAGTCGCAGCAAATCCTCCGAAGAAGGTGTAAAAACCTTTTTGTGGGATCCTGAAAAGAATTTTATCGAACCAGGAGCCGTGGAAAGTGCCAACTTTATCATACATCTGGCGGGTGCCGGGGTTGCCGATCATCGCTGGAGTGAGGCTTACAAACAAACGATTTTAAAAAGCCGGACTGACAGCACGCATTTACTGTATCAGGAACTGAAAAGCAGCGGATATATCCCGAAGGCCTTTATTTCAGCGTCGGGCATTAATTATTATGGCGATTACAATGGAGCTCACTGGTTGTACGAAAGCAGCCCTGCAGGGCCCGATTTTCTGTCAAAAGTATGTAAGGCGTGGGAAGGTGAGGCAGAAAAGATAAGTGGTCTGGAAATACGCAGCCTAATTTTTCGTATCGGGGTAGTGCTAAGTGCCGCAGGGGGAGCCTTGCCGCAATTGCAGCTTCCTGTAAAATTGGGATTAGCGGCTCCCGTGGGTAGCGGCCATCAGTACATGAGCTGGATTCATATAGATGACCTCTGCGGCATGATTATCCAGTCGATGGAAGATGAATCGATGAAAGGGGTTTATAATGCGGTGGCGCCTGAACCTGAAACCAACGAACGCTTTATGCGCACCCTGGCGGATGTAATGGGGAAGCCATATTTTGCCCCACGGGTGCCGGGCTTTGCTATTAAGCTTGCCATGGGGAGCGAACGGGCAGGCATAGTATTGGGGAGCCTGCGTGTTTCGGCCGATAAAATAGAGAAAGCCGGCTTTCGGTTTGCCTATCCCGGCCTGCGACTGGCGCTAAGTAGTTTAGTAGATAACAAGAATGAGTAGGTGGGTTTGTGAGGGCTTCTTTAGTGTTCAGGCATTCAGCTCTCCCAGAAGCTTCGCTCTTTTAACAAGCCTTTCTTCTTCTCTAAAACAATAGACCCGCCAGGCCTCGGTAAAGGAGGGTTGTTTCGCCTGGCAAATTATTGAAAGCTTTTTTAAGAAAACGCGGGAGCTCGTGGACCTGGCAAACAGAAAGAGAATTGCGCTATATAGATAGATGATAATTGATGCGTGCATCCTATTTCTGCTGAATGGAAGGCTTTTTCTTCTGCTCCTTTGGCTCGATGTGAATTAAGATATTTCCTAGATCAGGAATTTCATTTATTAAATGATCCTTTAACTTGTGGGCAATTTCGTGCCCTTCTTTAACAGAAAGGTTCGCATCGACCAGGGCATGAAGATCAACATGGTAAATCATTCCTGTTTTACGAATGAAGCATTTTTCAGTGCCTACCACCCCTTCAACATCATCAGCTGTTTCCCTAATAAGAACGATAAGATCATCGTATACATGCTCGTCCATAATTTCTCCAAGAGCAGGCCTGAAAATTAAATAACAGTTGTACAGGATAAATCCAGAGGCAAAAAGTGCTGCCCAGTCATCTGCCGCCTCGTACCCCTTCCCTAAAACAATGGCAATGGAAATGCCAATAAAAGCGGCAACAGAGGTAATTGCATCGCTCCTGTGGTGCCAGGCATCAGCTTTTAAAGAGGTGCTGTTTGTTTCCTTACTCTTCTTAATAACCACTCTGTAAGAAACCTCTTTCCAGATAATTATTGCTCCAAGAATAAAGAGGGTAAAAGGTTCGGGCAATTCATGAGGCGTTTGTATATTCTGGATGCTTTCATGCGCAATAACGGTGGCTGAAATCATTAAAAAGCCAACAACTAAAAAGGTAATTAACGGCTCAATGCGCCCATGCCCGTAAGGGTGGTTTTCGTCGGCAGGCCGGTTGGAGTACTTAATGCCGAATAAAACCAGGAGCGAAGAAAAAATGTCGGTCGTCGATTCGATAGCATCTGCTATTAACGCATAGGAGTTGCCAAAAAAGCCTGCCAGCCATTTTATGATAGCCAGGGCCGTATTGCCTGCTATACTAAAGTAGGTTGCTTTTATTGCTTTTTGCTCTTTTTCCATAGGGTCATGTAAAGGTAGCCACACATCTCTGGAATTAGAAATTAGTTCTGTAATTTGTGTGGCAGCAGCTGAGGATACTGCACACAAATTAGTCCGTAGCATGTGCTGGTGCTTAAATAAGGAATGCTGGTAATGGCCGCCACGCTCTTTTAAAAGCCTGGTGCCTGGCAGTTTTAGCCTCTTGAAAAACCATTTGCCTGAAAGCCTGCTAACCTTTATTCCTGTTTCCGGTTATAACTTGCCCAATTGAAGATGATGCTTACCAGGCTTTGCTGATATCCTAAGTAAAGCAATAGGCAGTTTGCTTTTTTAGGAAAAAGCCGTAATTTGCGAGGCTCAATATTTTTGAATTAACAGATTTTTTTGCTCATGAAGAAAAACGAAAAAGACGATTTAAGAAAGAAACATCAGGTAGATAACAGCGATATTAAATATAATGAGGCTCCGGCAAAGGAACATAAAGACAGCAAAGAAACGATATCTGAAGATAAAGCAAAACATCAGGTCGATAATAGCCTCATTGTAAAGGATAATTCGAATGGTAAGAAGCCTAAAGAGCCGGTAAAAGAAAAGACTGGTACGGAACAGGCCCACGAGCAGAAAATAGAAAAAGAAGGGAGTAGCGAACGTGCAGCCACGAAAACCAAAAAGATGCGCAAGCATAATATGCCGGCCAGTGCCTTGCAGGAAGAAGAAGCACCGGTTGTAAAGGTATCTGAAGAGGAGCACATGATTCGGCAGGCCTTTATCGATCGCGACTGGAACGAGATAAAGAGCTCCAATAGCTGGGCTATTTTTAAGGTAATGTCGGAGTTCGTGGAAGGCTTCGAAAAGCTGGCGAAAATTGGCCCCTGCGTTTCTATATTTGGTTCGGCTCGTACCAAATCAGACCATCCCTATTATAAAATGGCCGAAGAAATTGCGGCCAAACTGGTTCGCCATGGCTATGGTGTTATTACTGGCGGGGGTCCGGGTATTATGGAGGCCGGTAACAAAGGCGCTTATGAAGAGGGCGGTAAGTCTGTGGGCTTAAACATTATCCTGCCTTTTGAGCAGTTCGATAACCAGTACATCGATCGCGATAAGCTAATTACCTTCGACCACTTTTTTGTGCGCAAGGTAATGTTTGTAAAATATGCGCAGGGCTTTGTGGTAATGCCTGGTGGCTTTGGTACCCTCGATGAGCTTTTCGAGGCCATAACCCTTATTCAGACCAAAAAGATCGGACGCTTCCCCATTGTGCTGGTAGGAACGGAGTACTGGTCTGGCTTGTTTGAGTGGATTCGCAACACCATGCTCACTAAAGAAAAGAACATAAACGCAGAGGATCTGGATTTGATCAACATTGTGGATACGCCAACTGAAGCGGTAAAGGTAATCGATGACTTTTACGGAAAATACCTTCTTTCCCCTAACTTTTAAAGGGAAAGGGCATGTTGAAGAAATAAGAGGTTGCTCAGTGAGGCAGCCTCTTTTTTTTGCTGTTGCTGAAGAGAAGTTTTGCCTTACTTATTGAGAAAATTAAATTTCCCGCCCTGATAAAGAGTGGTTAAGAACAGAATTTTCCTGTGCTTTTTGTTGTTGAAGAATCTAGGCCCTTTAACTGCACAGCCGCAGCCTTAAGAACATTTCCGGTCGGAAGTGTTTACGCCTGTAGGAGCGAATGCACAAAAAAAGGATGAATCCTGCTATATTTGTTTTGAATATGAGTAAACAAAAAGATACACAACAAACAGCGGTAGCCGAAATGCCTGAGCCTAAACTACCTGTTCAGGATATTTTCGGTGAAACAAACATAGAAATTTATGGTGCCCGCGAGCATAACCTCAAGAATATCGATGCGCATAATTCCGCGCAACAAGCTGGTAGTAATTACCGGCATTAGCGGCAGTGGAAAGTCTTCTCTGGCGTTCGATACGATTTATGCCGAAGGGCAGCGTCGCTACATGGAAAGCTTTTCGGCTTATGCGCGCTCTTTTATAGGCGGCATGGAACGGCCCGATGTTGATAAAATCAATGGGCTATAGCCCGGTTATTTCCATTGAGCAAAAAACCACCTCGCGCAACCCGCGCTCAACGGTAGGTACCACTACCGAAATTTACGACTTTATGCGCCTCCTGTATGCCAGGGCATCTGAAGCTTTCTCTTACCTGAGCGGACAAAAAATGGTGCGGCAGTCAGAAGATCAGATTATCAACCACCTGCTGGAAAGCTTCGAAGGGGTACGCCTGGTTATTCTGGCGCCGGTGGTAAAAGGCCGTAAAGGGCATTACCGCGAGCTTTTTCAGCAAATACGAAAAGGCGGATTTACCAAAGTGCGGGTAGATGGCGAAATTCAGGAAATTCAGCCAAAGATGCAGGTCGACCGCTACAAAATTCATGATATTGAAATTGTGATCGACCGGCTGGTGGTGCAGGAAAAAGACCGCTACCGCATGAGTCAGTCAGTAACCGAAGCTCTAAAGCATGGCAATGGACTGCTGATGGTGCAGGATGCCGACAGCGGCGACTTGCATCATTTCTCAAAATACCTGATGGACCCCAAAACCGGCCTCTCCTACGACGAGCCTGCGCCGAATACCTTTTCCTTTAACTCGCCCTATGGGGCCTGCCCAAAATGTAATGGCTTGGGTACCATAGAGGAAATTACCGCAGAATCCATCATTCCAAATCCTAACCTTAGCATTAGCCGGGGCGCAATTGCTCCTCTTGGGGAATACCGCGATATCTGGATTTTCAAAAAGATTCAATCCATTCTTAAAAGATATAAGGTAAACCTTACCACGCCGGTAAAGAATTTTCCTGAAGAAGCTGCTGGATGTGCTTCTATACGGCGATAATATGCCGGTAGAAGTAATGTCGAAGAAATACCCCGGCACCAACTGGAATACCAAGTTCGAAGGGATTATTACTTTTCTTGAAAAACAGCGCGAAGCGGAGTCCGACAAAATATCCAGCCTGGGTAGAAGATTTTACCCTGGCAGTAAGCTGCCCCGAATGTAATGGGGCGCGGCTTAAGAAAGAATCGCTGCACTTTCTTATCGACGGAAAAAACATTGCCGAGCTGGCCAATGCTCGATATTCAGCGCCTGGCCGACTGGTTCGATGGCCTGAAAGCCGCCTGAATGATCGGCAGCGGCTCATTGCTACCGAGGTGCTGAAGGAAATCAGGAAACGCATCCATTTTCTGCTCGATGTGGGACTGGATTACCTGCACCTGAACCGCCCGCTGAGAACCCTTTCCGGTGGCGAGGCACAGCGAATTCGCCTGGCCACGCAAATTGGTACGCAGCTGGTGGGGGTGCTTTATATTCTCGATGAGCCCAGCATTGGCCTGCACCAGCGCGATAACGTAAAGCTGATAAAAGCCTTGCAGGACCTGCGCGACCTTGGCAACTCCGTATTGGTGGTGGAGCACGATAAAGATATGATGCTGGCATCGGATTATATCCTGGATATTGGGCCGGGCGCGGGCAGGCATGGAGGTACAGTGGTGGCCGAAGGTTCGCCGGAGGTGTTCCTGGAGCGGGGAGGCAAAACAGCCGATTACCTGAAAGGAATTAGAGAAAATTGCAGTGCCGGCAGCACGAAGAAAGGGTTCTGGCAGTAACCTTCTACTTAAAAATGCAACGGGCAATAACCTTAAGGGAATTGACTTGAAGCTCCCTTTAGGAAAAATGATTTGTATTACCGGTGTTAGCGGAAGTGGCAAGTCTACCCTAATTCACGAAACGCTCTATCCGCTCTTAAGCAAGCACTTTTATAAATCGAATAAAGATCCCATGCCTTATGAGTCTATCGAAGGGCTGGAGCATCTCGATAAGGTAATAGAGGTCGATCAGTCGCCCATTGGCCGAACGCCCCGCTCGAACCCTGCCACCTATACCGGCGTTTTTACCGATATTCGGGCCCTTTTTGCCGAACTGCCGGAGGCGAAAATTCGCGGCTATAAGCCGGGACGCTTCTCCTTTAACGTAAAAGGCGGGCGCTGCGAAGAATGTGGCGGCGCAGGCTTGAAAGTAATTGAAATGGACTTTCTTCCCGATGTGCATGTGCATTGCGAGGCCTGTAAAGGCAAACGCTACAATCGCGAAACGCTGGAAATCCGCTTCAAAGGAAAGTCTATTTCCGATGTGCTGGACATGACAGTAGAGCAGGCGGTGGAATTTTTCGAACACCAGCCAAAAATTGTGCGCAAAATTAAGACGCTCAACGATGTGGGCCTGGATTATATTACCCTCGGGCAGCATGCCACCACCCTTATCGGGCGGCGAGGCCCAACGGGTAAAGCTGGCTACCGAGCTTTCTAAAAAAGATACGAGCAAAACCTTTTACATTCTCGATGAGCCTACTACCGGCCTGCATTTTCAGGATATCCAGCACCTGCTCGATGTGCTGAACAAGCTGGTAGATAAGGGAAATACCGTGCTGATAATTGAGCACAATATGGATGTAATTAAAGTGGCCGACCATATTGTTGACCTCGGTCCGGAAGGCGGCAGCGGCGGCGGACAAATTATTGCACAGGGGACTCCGGAGAAAGTTGCCAAAGTTAAAGACAGCTATACCGCGCTCTTTTTGAAGGAAGAACTGAAGCAGGGCTAACTAATGAGTAGCTATTTATGGTGTGAAATTTTGAGGAAATGGTTGTAATTTATATATTAGGCTGTTAAAACTGTTCTAAAAAACGTAAAGCTTATGAAACAATTTACAACTCTTTCCAACCTATTGGCTTCAATATTATTGTTAGGTCTTGTGTTTGAGGGCTTTAACGCGAATGCCCAGCTAAAGGGTGATTCTTATGCGGAGGCGAAGGCCAAAGGCAATGCAAACGTCATGTTTACTTTTGTAGAGACTCCAGGTTTTGCTGCTAAACAAGGAACAGAGGTAAAAGGATTTTGCGTTGAAATAATGAATGAGTTTGGCAAATGGCTTCAGAAAGAGGAAGGAATTACGATGAATCCTGTGTTTTACGACAGGGATTCAAAAGACTTCAGGAAGTTTATGGATGGCGTAAAGGTGGCCGATGGGGGCGTTTTTGGTTTAGGTAACATTACCATTACCGAAGAGCGGAAGGGTGTATACAACTTTAGCCCTCCTTATATTACCAACATAGCTATTCTGTTAACCAACAAAAGTGTTACCAGTCTTCAGAGTCTTGAAACTATCGGGAGCGAATTTCAGGGAATGACCCTGGTAACGGCTGAGGGAACATTGAATGCCAAGCGCCTGATGAAAATTAAAGATCAGTATTTTCCGGATGTGCAGATTAAGTATGTACCCTCCAGTACCGATGTGCTGAATGAACTTGCTGTAAATGAAAAAGCTTTTTCGAGCCTGGACTTTACTTATTACCTGAGTTCTCTGCAACACCGGATGCCGGTAAAACGCCACCCGGTGGGGGATGAGACCTCGGAAGACTTTGGTATTGTTATGCCTAAAAACAGTGACTGGGCCCCGGTTATGGCTCGCTTTATGAATGGTGGTTTTACCGAAAGTACTGAGTACCGCCGCTTAATTGCCGACCACCTGGGCCAGCATGCCTTAAGATTGCTGGATGCCGTTTCGGTAGATTAATTTCTTGCAGAAAAGAATATTAAAGCGCCTTGGTAAAAGGTGTACATAATTGAAAAAAGACTGTCCGTTCCGGGTGGTCTTTTTTTTTATCCCTGCGTTTTTAAATGCTGTGGATTCGGCTGTGGTAGCCTTTATTTTTTGGGTAAATAAAATGGTGCGGGAGATCCAAAAAGGCTTGCTGTAAAGCGGAGGGGGCTTTATGGAAAGTGCAGGAGGTGCAAAAAGGCTTGCCGGGGTAAGCGAGGATAAACTGCATAAGCCTTGCCGGATGCGTTACTGGCAGGCTGCTGTGGAGGGGCTTCGTGCGCTGAAAGAGAAAAAGCTGCCCTTTTGGGGCAGCTTTCCTCTTTCAACCAAAACATTAAAACCTATCAACTATGAATAAGCTAATTGTAATTATTAAATTAATTTACTCGACAATTGGTTCCTCAAAGATAAAAAATAATTGAATAATTTTTTGATTTTGATTTTTGATAATTAAAAATTACTTCATAAGTACTTAAAATTCAGGACATTATGTTTTTTGTGTTTAAGTGATACTTGCACTTAATTAATTTTGATTAATTTTTAAGTAGCTACCATTACAATTAATTTTATCTGGGAAAATATTTTCTTTTCCAGCTCAGTTCTGTGTTATAATTTAACTCAGGAATATATTTTTATTCAAAATATATTCTTATCCGGAGGGTGCTAAAGTTTCAATTATGAAAAAAGATTAAGCGCTGTACTCCACGGATGGATTCTTTAATTTTGTCTTCTTCAGGAAGAAACAAATAATTGTTTTGTTACTTAAGTATGTAGGTGCTTACTTTAGGAATAAATGCTTTTGCGCAACAAAATGGCTTTACTTTTATGATTCAGGAAGAAGAACGTCAGGAAATATCCATACAGATACCCAGATCCGATAAACCCAGGGTAGTAATTATCGGGGGTGGCTTTGCCGGGCTTAAAATAATCAAACATCTGGTTAAAGAGCAGGTGCAGGTAGTGATGCTCGATCGGCATAACTATCACACCTTTCAGCCGCTGTTGTACCAGGTAGCCACAGCAGGCCTTGAGCCGGGTTCTATTGCGGGGCCCCTTCGTCAGTTTATGGAAGAGCGACACGATTTCCACTTCCGAATGGCAAAGGTCAATCAAATCGATCCGGAGCGAAAATTAGTAATAACACCCGTGGGCGAGCTGCAGTACGATTACCTGGTAATAGCCTGTGGTTCTAAAACCAATTACTTCGGAAACGACGAAAAGTTTAAAGACGCTCTTCCGCTGAAGCAAATTCCACAGGCACTGAACCTGCGCTCTCACATTCTGCAAAATTTCGAAAAAGCCGTTAATACCACCGAAACTTACGAGCTGAAGAGCCTGATGAATATCGTGATTGTTGGTGGGGGGCCTACCGGTGTGGAAGTGGCCGGCGCTTTAGGGGAGTTGAAAAATCATGTGCTGCCAAAAGACTATCCCGAGCTTAATTTTAAGCAAATGCAAATTTACCTGGTAGAGGGCTTGCCGCACCTCCTCAACGGCATGTCGAAAACTGCCGGCCGAAAAGCGCATAAATACCTGAAAGATTTTAATATAAACATTCTCCTCAATACCATGGTCGATTCTTACGATGGAAAAACCGTGCGTTTAAATAATGGGGAGCAGCTGCCTTCGCAAACACTCATTTGGGCGGCTGGCGTAAAAGGCAATGTTATTCCCGGCCTGCCTGCGGAGTGCATAAAGCAAAATCGCTATATCGTGGACCAGTGCAACCGGGTGCAGGGATTCGATTCTATTTTTGCAGTGGGCGATATTGCTTATATGGAAAGCAAAGACTTTCCGAAAGGATTTCCTATGCTTGCGCCGGTGGCCATACAGCAGGGCGAAAACCTGGCAGAGAATTTAAACCGGATGCTTAGCGGGCAACCAATGAAGCCTTTCCGGTATACAAATAAAGGGTATATGGCTACGGTAGGGCGTAACCGGGCGGTGGTAGACATGCCGAACGGATGGAGCTACGGAGGTTTTTCTGCCTGGCTCTCCTGGATGTTCGTCCACCTGCTGTACCTCATTGGTTTCCGCAATAAGCTGGTGGTTTTTAATAACTGGCTGTGGAATTATTTTACCTACGACCGGGGTATCCGCCTGATTCTGCGGCCTTTCGACAAGGAAGAAAAAATAAGGCAGCAGGAATCGGAGCTGTAGGTAAAGGAGCAGAGCTGTGCTAAAAGGGGCTGTTTATTCCGTTTACAGGCACTTTTGCCTTCTGTACAAAAGACCTTGGCAAGTTGGCCGGATCTCATTAAATTGTGTTACTTAGAACTAAAGGCCTGCTGACTACAGGCCGGTGAGGTGTACCTTATGACCCGGAACACGGTTTATTGGATTTGCCAGATTGGTGGCTGGTCTTTATATGCTATCATAAACGTTGCTTTCTTTATTCTGAAAGATGTACAGAATACGGCAACCTATTCTTTTCTGATTCTTTCGGTCCTGTACATGCTCCTGATAACCCATGGTTTTCGGCAGTATGTACACCAGGCCGGCTGGCTCAAGCTGTCGACCGGTAAGCTTGTAAAGCGAATCAGCCTGACCATTCTTATTATGAGCCTGCTGGTTTTTGTACTGCAGGTGGCCACTATATTGCTGGTAGGCGGGCAGCCGCTCGATGCCTCTGAGCTGGTGCTGATGTTCCTCTCGGAGCTTACGCTCTTTTTTATCTGGTGTGCCCTGTATATCATGTACCACTATGTGGAACGATATAACACAACGCTCAAATACGAGGCTGCCATCAATGAAATGACACTGAACAGGCTGCGGTCACAGCTTAACCCGCATTTTATTTTTAATGCCCTTAACAGTATTCGGGCGCTGGTAGATGAGGACCCTCGAAAAGCTAAAATAGCAATAACGCAGCTCAGTAATATTCTCCGAAATTCGCTTGTAATGGACAAGCGGAGGGTAGTAAGTTTTAACGATGAGCTGCAAACGGTAAAAGATTACCTTGCGCTGGAGGGAGTGCGCTTTGAGGAGCGGCTCCAGACGAGGCTGCTTGTGGAGCCGGAAGCGGAAGAGTTTTATATTCCGCCACTTATGCTGCAAACCCTGGTGGAGAACAGTATTAAGCATGGCATTAGTAACCTGGTCGATGGAGGACAGGTGAGGCTCGATGCATTTGTGAAAGAACGGAAGCTGCATGTGTGTATAAGAAATAGCGGGCAGTATGTAAATGGGGTAAAGCACAGCAATGGGTCCGGCTTGGGATTGGAAAATACGCGGGAACGGCTCCAGTTACTATATGGGGAGCGGGCCTCTTTTCGGATTCTTAATGAAAATGAACATACTGTTTTAACCGAATTAATTATACCAGAACATTAATACCATGAAAGCCCTAATTGTAGATGATGAGCGGCTGGCGCGCAAGGAGCTGATGTCGCTGCTCACTGAATTTGACCAGGTGGAGATAGTCGGCGAAGCTGTAAATGCCGACGACGCCTATGAAAAAATTAAAGAGCTGCAGCCTGACCTCATTTTTCTCGATATTCAAATGCCCGGCAAAACCGGCTTCGACCTGCTGCAAATGCTTGACGATGTGCCACAGGTAATTTTTACTACTGCCTACGACGAGTATGCCATGAAGGCATTTGAGGTAAATGCGCTCGACTACCTTTTAAAGCCCGTGCAGCCGGAGCGTTTGCGCGAAAGCATGAATAAGCTGGCTGCGAAAGAATGTCTGCTGAAAGAAAAGTAGATACGGAGCATTCGGAGAAGCTGGGGCCAAACGATCAGGTGTTTGTAAAAGATGGCGATAAGTGCTGGTTTGTGCGGCTAAGCAAAGTGCGGCTGTTCGAATCGGACGGGAATTATATTAAGGTGTACTTCGATAATTATAAACCCATGATCCATAAATCGCTTAACGCACTGGATGAGCGTTTGGATGATAAGGTATTCTTTAGGGCGAATCGTAAGCACATGATTAACCTGAACTGGGTGGATAATATTGAGCCCTGGTTTAACGGAGGCTTAATGGTTACCTTGCAGGGGGGCGAAAAAGTGGAGGTAAGCCGCAGGCAGGCGACTCGGTTCAAAGACATGATGAGCTTGTAGTAAAAGGGGCAGGTGTGTGGGCTTAGCCCCTCACCAGCTGAATGAGCTCGGTTTCTACCTGCCAGTCTTTGGCAAACCGAAGCATGCCGGTGGCCTCCATTTCAGTAATATAGCCTTTTTCGTTGTTGGCCTTCCAAACAAGGTTGAGGCACTGTAATTTCTTTTCTTTATTTAGCGAAACCAGGTTCAGGTAATCCCGGGCCCGCTCAAAGGCAGTCAGGTAATCTTCTGAAATGAATTTATGTGCCCATTGTAATTCTTCTGAGGCATCCAGTTCGCGGGCTGTTTGTTCCAGAATTTGCTGCTCATCTTCATCAAGCCCATGATATTGAAAAATGATGCTCTTCAAAAGCAGGAAAGCTTTTTTTTCTTCCTTATTCATGCGGGCAGTTCTTTTCTTACTTTACAAATATACTAATTGCCTGCAATAAATGTTCCCCCGTTCTTTTTTTTGTAAAGATGAGGGGCTCATTTTTCGGTCATAAGCCGGCTGGCTATTTCATCGGCCAGCAATTTTCCTGCATTAGTTAATACCAGATGGTCGTTTTGTATTCGGGCATAGTCCTGCTCCAAAAGCTCGTTTAAAAAAGGCTTATTTTCCTCTGCCAGGGTATGGTTCCATTGTTCCTGCAGGTAAGGAAGGCTGCAGCCCCATTGGGTGCGCAGGCCAATAAAGATATATTCATTAATCATATCGGCCCGGCTTAACTCTTCCCGCTCGAAAGGAACTTCATTTTTGCCGATGGCCTTCAGGTAGCGTGCATTGTTGCTCACGTTTGCTTGTCTGCTGTGCCTGTTAAAGGAGTGGGCGCTGGGGCCCAGGCCTAAATAAAGTTTTTGTTGCCAGTAACTGCTGTTGTGTCGGGAGTGCTTGCCCGGAAGGCTGAAATTAGAGATTTCGTACTGCTCATAGCCGGCCTGGCGCAGCCTTTGCAGGAGCATTTCGAACTGTTCGGCGGCATATTCTTCCTCTACAGGTTTTATTTTTCCTTTTTTGAGCCAGTTGCCAAAGGCTGTTTGGGGCTCAATGGTAAGGCAGTAAGAAGAAATGTGCTCCGGGTGGAGGCTGAGTGCCGTTTCCAGATCCTTTTGCCACAGGCTGTGGTCGGGTGCCGGAATGGCATAAATTAAATCGATGCTGATGTTAGAAAAGCCAGCTGCCCGGGCCTCCTGTATGCAACTAAGGGCTTCGGCTGCATTGTGTGCGCGGTTGAGGCTTTGCAGGTGCGGGTCGTGGAATGACTGAATGCCGATGCTCAGCCGGTTGATGCCGGCGGCTTTTAGCGCCTGGAGCTTGTTGGCCTGCAAATCGTCCGGATTTGCCTCCAGGGTAATTTCCGGCTCAGGCACAACATTGTAGTGAAGGGAAAGGGCGTTCAGTATTTTCTCAACTTCTTCCCGACTTAATAAAGAGGGAGTGCCTCCTCCAAAATAAATGGTTTCAATAGGCTCGCTGCCCAAATAGTCTTTTTGCAATTTTGCTTCCTGCACAATGGCATCTACCAGCGCTGTTTTGTGCTGGAGCGAGGTGCTGAAGTGGAAATCGCAATAATGGCAGGCCTGCCTGCAAAAAGGAATATGTATGTAAATGCCAGCCAATGCTAATGAGATAAGGGTGATGTGCCTCTTTGTTGCTGTATGTAATAAAACAGAGGCCGACAAAGGTAACAAAAATGAGAAGGAGCGAGTGCCCCTAAGCTGAAGTTTCCTTCAAAAGCGTTTTTTATGGGCCACGAGGCAATTGATTGGCTGTTTCCTTGTGGTCTGGGGCTGCCGCGTGTCCAGGTGGTGGTTCAATTCTCATTAGAAGGTAGCGTGCGCCTCTTTAAACTGTGGTGGTATTCCAATCCTTACTGCCGGCTCCCGGCCAAAACTGTTCATGCCCTAAAAGAAAAAAGAGCTGGAGGAATTTTTATTGCGTGGCAGGGCTTAAAGGCCTTAGGCCATGCTTCTTCAGTGGTTTCTGTTTGTTCGCATTCCTCAAATGCTAAAAACCGTTCTTTGAAGGATGTTTTAGGTGATTGAAGCGGGAGGTGGGGGAGCGGGAAAGAAATTTAGCTGTTAGCTTGCAGAGGCATCCTGAAATTAATTTTTTAGCTTTGTGTATGCGCTTGAAAATCAGTTTATTTATGTTGTTGGCAATCGTGCTTGCTCATGCAGGGGTGGCGCAGCATACTTTATATGTTCAGGCCGCTAACTCTGGGGAGGCGAAGGTATTAAATAGTTTTAGCTACCAAAAAAAGCAGCCTTCCCCAGAAGCCGCAAAGCGTGCACTGCAGGAAATGATGAAAACACTTTACAGGAGTGGTTATTTGCTGGCTCATGCAAAAACATTTCAGGTTGAGCATGATACGAGCAAAGTTGTTTTAGCGGTAGGGCAGCCTTTTTCTCTGGCGGTGCTTGGAGCGGGCAATGTGGAGCCCTCCTGGTTAAATCAAACATCTTTTCGGGAAAAAGATTTTATTTGCCGCCCTTTCAGGCATGCGGAAGTTGCCAGGATAATGGAGCAGCTGGTTCGGCGGGCGGAGAATAGCGGCTATCCTTTTGCCTCTGTCCGCCTCGATTCTGTCCGGTTGGATAGTGCCTCCCTGCAGGCCCGGCTTTATATGGAAAAGGGGCCCCTGATTTTATTCGATACCATTGTGGTAAGGGGAAATGCCCGCTTGTCTGCGGGGTTTTTGTCGACCCACCTGGGTATAAAAGCTGGTCAGCCATACAATCAGCAAACGGTAGAGGCCGTTGCCGGCCGTTTACAACAATTGCCTTTTGTAAAATCGGAGGCGGCTCCTACAGTGAGTTTCCAGAACAGGCAGGCAACCATATATGTAAATTTGGCTCAAAGAAGAGCTAATCGCCTTGATGGGGTGGTGGGGTTGTTGCCAAACCCAGGGGAAGCTGGCCGCTTTCTTTTTACAGGACAGTTGGATTTGCTGTTGCAGAACCCCTTTGGTGGAGGAAAACAAATGGCCCTTCAATGGCAGCGTTTTAGCCCGGGCTCTCAAAGCCTGGAGATCTCCTACCGGCATCCTTATCTTTTTGGGGCGCCCTTAAGCCTGGAACTGGGCTTTGGTTTATTAAAAGAGTCAGAGGCTTTTGTAAACAGGCAGCTTCAGGCAGCAGTGCAGCTTAAGCAGGGAGCTTATAACACCCTGCAGCTGGGAATTGAGCACAAAGATTCGCGCCTTCTCGGCCAGGCAGCTGCCGGAGAGCATGGCAGTTTTAGCCTGGCACAATATGGAATAGGCTTAAACCGGCAGCGTATTAATGATCCATTTTTGCCACAAAAAGGATATGAAGTGAGTATAGCATTAAGCGGTGGGAAAAAGAAAGTGCGCAGTTTGCCTTCGGGAGTGGCCGATTCCACCATTGAATCGAACCCTGCTGCAGCTATGCAGTATCGGGCTTCCGGTACTTTCCGGTATTTTTGGCCACTATTTAACAGGCTTGTGTGGGCGCATGGGTTCCAGGGAGGATTCATTTCAGATAAGCACCTGTTTCAAAATGATCTTTACCGGCTGGGAGGGCTCAACAGTCTTCGCGGTTTCCGGGAAAAGAATTTTTTTGTATCTGATTTTGTGCTTAGTCGATTGGAGCTCCGTTACCTGGCGGCGAGCGAAACTTATTTTTTCCTGTTCTACGATCAGGCATGGATGGCACAAAGAGTCGGAAACTTACATGTTTCTGACTGGCCTTTGGGCTTTGGGGCCGGTTTAAATTTGGGAACTAATTCCGGGACGTTTAATTTTGTATATGGTTTGGGGAGGTCTGATACCCAGCCAATTGGCTTGTCTGGTTCTCAGGTTCATTTCGGGTATGTAAATCGATTTTGAATTTGTTTGAATAAGCCTGACGAATCAGGTAAATTGCATTGGAATATAACTCTCTTATGTATCTAAATCTGTTGTTTGCGTTTTTGTGGGCCATGGTGGTGTCTTTGTTCTCCGTTCCCTCCATTATACATATTTCTCATACAAAAAAATTGCTCGATGCGCCTAATCATCGTTCTTCGCATGAGGTGATGACCCCCCGGTTGGGCGGCCTGGCTATTTTTGCCGGCTTTATGTCGGCCATAACTATTTTCGGCCAGTTTGGTGCGGGGGTACAGCAGTTGCTGGCGGGCTGTGTCATGATGTTCTTCATTGGTATAAAAGACGATATCATCAGCGTGTCGGCCTTTAAAAAGTTTTTTGTGCAAATGATTGCCACCGGCATTGTAATGATAATGGGGGATGTACATATTACCAGCCTGCAGGGCTTTATGGGGGTTTATGAACTGGAAACGGGTATTAGCTACGCCTTTACCTTTCTGGTAATTGTAGGTATTACCAATGCTATTAACTTAATAGACGGCCTGGATGGGCTGGCGGGGACCATTATTTTAATCATTTCGCTCTGCTTTGGTACATACTTTTACTTTTATAGCATTGAGTATGCTTTTGTTGCCTTTTGCCTGGCCGGGGGTATTATTGGTTTCCTGCGCTACAATATTTACAGGGCGCGCATATTTATGGGCGATACCGGCTCGCTGGTGTCGGGCTTTGTTATTGCGGTAATGTCGGTAAAGTTTCTTGAAATGAATACCGTGCCGTCGGCTCCGGCAGTGGCGGTGGCCGTTTTGTTTATTCCTGTTTTCGATACCCTGCGGGCTTTTACACTTCGAATCAGCAATGGTCGTTCCCCTTTTGCTCCGGATCGCAATCACCTTCATCACCGCTTCCTGGCAATGGGCCTTCCTCAAATAATGGTGGTGGTGCTTATGCTTATGCTTAATCTGTTGGTGGTTATATCGACCATTTGGTTTGCCGGGGCGGGAAATACCATGTTGTTAATTTCGCAGGTAGGCTTTGCCGTGTTAATTAGTTCAGTGCTTGAAATTCAAAGGCGAAAGAAGGTGTATGCAAAAGCCTAGCTGGTGGGTGCTTTGGGGCTTACGGCTTATTTGCTGCTTTGTATCTTTTGCCGCGCAGGCGCAGGTAGAAGTAGAGGGGCAGAGCTATACCAGGGTAAAAGACCTGAAGGAAGAAATGCTCGTTTACAGCGAGTCTTATGAAACCTATGTGCCTTACGTAAAGGGTACTCCTTTTAATACTTCTGCAGCCGTAATTGTACTAAACCTCCGCAAGTACAGCGACTACCAGTTATATGTTCAGCCACCGGCCGAAGCGGCCCTTCTGATTAACCAGCGAATTGTAGATTATTACTGGAATGGAGCGACCGCACTTTACCCCCTGGACAGCCTTCGTTCTCTCTATGGCGATTCCTGCGTGGTCTCTATTTTTCATCCGGCTCTTCGACCGGATAATGTAGAAATAGGAGTCATTGGTCGATACCCTTATAGCTATACAGATACAGAAAAAGAGTTAGACGAGTACCTGAGCATATTGGAGCGCCCAAGGCAAAGCTTTACCAACTTCTTTATTATAGGCGTGCTGGCATTAATGGCTATGCTGGCTGTATTGCGAAATTTGTATCCCAGGGTGTTCGTTAGTTATTATGATTTAAGCAGGGCGGTCGCCATTAGGGTGCGCGATGAAGCCAACTTTACCATGAAGCTAAGTGGCCGTGGTCACCTGCCCTTTATTGTTTTTCATAGCTTTCTTTTCGGGTTTTTGCTAATGGTGCTGTTGCAGCAGGTCGGGAAAGTAGGCGCAGCTTTTAGTTTTCTCGAGGCAAGCACTTTTGGCGGCTATTTGTATGCCTGGCTGTTGCTTTCGGGAATAGTGTTTTTCTTTCAGCTGCTAAACTACTGGCTGTTGCATATTGTGGCCCGAATTTTCAATATCCCAGAGTTTGCCAATATCCATTTCTTTGATTTTCTCAGGCTCTCCCAGATTTTTTATACCGGATTATTTATTTTGGTAACCTTTCTTTTCTTTGGGGCCGAGGCTTATGTGGAAACAGGAGTGGTTATATTGTTAAGAATAGTAGCGGTTTTTGTCTTGTTAAGAGTTTTACTTATCTTTTTTAAGCTTTTACATCTGTCGTCGTTTAGAAAAACTTATTTATTTTCTTACCTTTGCACCACAGAAATACTACCACTCCTGATTGTTCTGAAATTTCTCCTCATATAAGGTTTCTGTTTGTAAAGTAAGGTATGACAAAGAAAGAAAAAGAACCAAAATTACGAGAAGTCAAAAGCATTTTGGTTTCACAGCCGGAACCCAGCGATAGCAAATCTCCCTATGGCATGCTGGCTGAAAAATATAAGCTCAAAATAGATTTTCGTCCTTTTATCCAGATAGACCCTGTTTCGCTAAAAGATTTTAGAAAGCAGAAGGTTGATATTCTGGAACATACGGCCGTAATCTTTACCAGTCGTAATGCGGTGGATCACTTCTTCCGCCTGTGCACCGAAAGTAGAATTGAAGTTCCGGCCGATATGAAGTACTTTTGTATTTGCGAACAAACTGCTAATTATTTACAAAAGTACATTGTGGTGCGCAAGCGAAAGATTTTTACCGGCTACCGTACGGCAAACGATCTTATTGAAATTCTTAAAAAACATAAAAACGAAAAGTATATTTTCCCCTGCTCCAATATTCGCAAGGAAGATATTCCTGTTTTTATGGAAGAAAATAATATTAAGTACACGGAGGCCATTATCTACAAAACGGTTGCTTCAGACCTTTCCGACCTGGCCGATGTAAACTATGATATTATTGCTTTTTTCAGTCCTTCAGGAATTAACTCCCTGTTTGTTAATTTCCCTGACTTTAAGCAAAACGAAACCAGGATTGCTGCTTTTGGTCCTACCACGGCCAAGGCGGTTGAAGATGCCGGCCTGCAGCTTGATATAGAAGCACCGCAACCCAACGCCCCATCAATGACTGGTGCCCTTGAGCTTTATATTAAGAAGGCGAATAAGATTAAATAATAATAAAATAGGAAATATTACATTCAGGCCAAATAACTTCATAACATTTTTAAATTGCGAGCATTATAATAAAGTAGAATTCTACTATATTTAATCTCCGAACTAAAAGTAATATGAGGAAGTTATTTGGCCTGACCCTGTTTTTTTTGCTGGGAATGGGGATTTCGTCTGCTTTTGCGCAGCAGGATGCCCAATTTACCCAATACATGTTTAATACTTTGTACTACAACCCGGCTTATGCAGGGGTAGACGGAGTAACTTCTTTAACGGCTGCCCACCGAACGCAGTGGGCCGATTACGGGGCCGGAAACCCGGTAACCCAGCTAATAAGTTTTAATGCACCCATTTTCAGGTTAAGCAGTGGCTTTGGTCTTCATTTTATGAACGACCAGCTAGGGCCTCAGCGAAATATGCAGTTTCAGGCCTCTTATGCCTACCACCTGCATTTGAAAGAGCTGAATACCAAACTCAGCTTTGGTGTTAGGGCAGGTGCCAACGCACTCTCTGTTAACGAAAGCAGGTTTGAACCAAACCAGCCGAACGACCCGCTGCTGATATTTGATAAGCCCTACGACCTGCGACCGGATTTAGGTGCGGGTGTTTATTTTCAGTCGGAGAAAGTTTTTGGGGGTATTGGGGTGAGCCACCTGCTAAAAGGATCCTTCAATGACAGTAACCTCAACCGCCAACCCCTTACCAACCATATGAATGTGATGTTAGGCTACGATTATTTATATGGAAGGAAAATAACGATTACCCCGTCCTTTCTTGTTCAAACAGACTTCAATCAGTACATTTTTACGGTTTCGGCCATGGGGAACCTCGATGAGAAGTACTGGGCTGGCGTATCTTTCAGGCAAGGGGAATCAATTAATATCATTACGGGTTATAGCGTATTGAAAGACAAGTCGTTGCGTTTCGGGTATTCTTTTGACTTCGTAGTAAAGGGCGTAAGTGCAAAATCAGGTTCAGGAATAGGTACCTCACATGAGGTTTCTCTTACCTATACCCTGCCACAGGCTTCCCCATCCAGAAAAAAAGTGATCAGAAACCCCAGATTTCGACATGAATAGTTAATAAAATACAATCTTTTGCGTTACAAAGATTGTTAGTTATGTGTGTTATGTTTTTTTAGTAAATCCTGAAAAATATTACAGGCTACATATTTTCTCAGGTATTGATAAGTAAAGATAACCCAGACCCTATAATTTTGGGTCAACAGGTTATGCTAGGACCAAGTAGATGTTGTTTTATTAAAAAAGGTGTTATGAATAAAATGCTATCCCACAGGAAGGCTATTCTCTTTGTGTTGTTTATAGCCACGGCTGCCCTCCAGGGGTGTAGCCTGTTTGGTGGCGGATCCGGCGAAGATTATGGCGAGTTAGTAGGTGTGCAAGGCAGAGAAGGCTGGGTAATGACTGTGCCTTACGGCATGGTAGTTGTTCCTGCCGGAACCTTTCACATGGGCCAGGCCGACGAAGATGTTGCCGCCACTCAAATTAACTACAACAAGCAAATTACCATCGGTAGCTTTTACATGGACGATACCGAGATTACAAACAACGAATATCGTCAGTTTGTGAATGCCATGCTTGGAAGACTCAGCCAGTACGCTTGGCGAAGACTTTATTATGCAGGAGCTGTATCCCGATACAGCAGTATGGGAGCGCGATTTTGCTCACCACATGGGCGACCCGCTGGTCGAATACTACTACATGCACCCTGCATTTGATGATTACCCGGTAGTAGGGTGTAGATTGGGAAGCCGCCAAGTACTTTACCAGTGGCGTACCGATTACCTGAATGCTTACCGTACCAGCCAGGGCGACTTTGTGATGCCTGCTTTCCGCCTGCCTTCTGAGGCTGAATGGGAATATGCAGCACGGGGTGGCCGCGATATGGCGACCTACCCATGGGGTAACCCTTATGTTCGCAATGCCAAAGGCTGTATGCTGGCTAACTTTAAGCCGGGCCGCGGGAACTATTACGACGACGGCTTTGCTTATACAGCACCGGTAGAGCTCATACTTCGCAAATGATTTCGGCCTGTACGATATGTCAGGAAACGTGGCTGAATGGTGCGAAGATGCCTTCAACCCGGCTTCTGTTCCATTAGTGTGGGACCTAAACCCTACCTATTACGACGAAGATCGAGCCGCGGAAAGTCACTTCGTGGTGGTTCATGGAAAGACATCTCCTACTTCCTTGAAACCGGTACCCGTAGTTTTGAATACAAAGACTCGGCACGCGCTTACATTGGCTTCCGTTCCGCCATGACGCACCTTGGCCGCTCTTCCGGCAATGAGATTCTAATCAACAACAACCAAAAGAAAAAATCATCATAAACTAAATATTACAATAATGAGTAGACAAAAAGGTGGATTTATGGAGCTGATGTACGGCACAATCATGCCGAAAATATATGGTCATCGGGGCGAGCAGTTGTAATTGTTGGGGCGTTGTTTAAAATTCTTCACTGGCCTGGTGCGAACATCATGCTGATCGTCGGTTTGGGTACAGAAGCAATTATCTTCTTCCTAAGTGCCTTTGAACCTAAGCACAATGAAGCCGGACTGGCGCAAAAGTTTATCCTGAATTAGCAGAAGATTATAATGGCGCTCCTGTTAGCCGTGGAGCAATTGCTACACAAGCAATGGTGCTTCAGTAAGCAAGCAGCTTGATAAAATGCTGGAAAGCAATAATATCGGTCCTGAGCTTATCCAAAGCCTTGGACAGGGAATGCAAAGCCTTGCCACTACTACCAAGCAAATGGCAACCTTTCCAATGCAGCGGTAGCAACAGAAGAATATGCAAACAATGTTCGCCAGGCATCTAAGTCGCTGGTCGATATGAATAAATCATATGGCGCCACCGTAACAGCTATGGGCGAAATGGCCAATGCATCTAAAGACGCGAAAGAATACCACAACCAGGTACAGGCAGTAACCAAAAACCTGGGCGCCCTTAATGCAGTGTACGAAATGGAGCTGCAGGATGCCAACAGCCATGTAAAAGCGATGAATAAATTCTATAGCAGCATTTCAACGGCTATGGAGAGTATGGCACAGGCAAGCAAAGAATCTGAGCAGTTCAAGAAAGAACTGTCTTCTCTTACAGCAACCTAACCTCGCTGAATAATGTGTATGGCAACATGCTCACTGCCATGAGAGGAATGGTAACGCCAGCTAATTATTCTAAACTTAAATTTAACATTAACCCCACAAAGCAATATATATGGCTGGAGGAAAAGAAACACCAAGGCAGAAGATGATCGGGATGATGTACCTGGTGCTGATTGCCTTGCTTGCCCTGCAGGTAAGCAACTACGGTACTCGAGAAGTTCATCTTTATCAACAAAAGCCTTGAAAATACAGTAAAGGAAACAAACTACGTAATGCGAATACCGTTGGCCGTATGACAGGCCCAGGTTGAGCAGGCCGGTAACCGCAAAGCCGACGTGGCTGTGCTTGAAAAAGCACAAGCCGTACGCGCCAAAACACAGCAGACGCTCGAAAATATGAGCAACCTCAAAGCAGAGCTTGTTAAAATGACTGGTGGCCTGGACGAAGATGGCAAAACGCCTAAAATGCTTGCGACGAAGAAACACTGGCTAACTATATGATTAACCAGAAGCGAAGGCGAAGAGCTTCAGAAAATGCTGAATGACTATGCCGCTTTCTGAGCAAACCACCGGCGTGAAACCGCTCCAATTGCCCTGGATGCGATGAACACCCGGTTTTCGCAAACGACCCGAACCAGAAGAATAAAAATTTCGCTGAATTGAATTTTGCACATACGCCGATGGTAGCCGGTATTGCCACTATTACCCAGTACGAAACGAAGTTTTGATGCGCGAATCACAGCGTTTGAGAAACTCGCCCGGCTGTGGGTGCCGAGGATATGAAATTCGACCGTATTGTTCCTATGGTACGTCCGGAATCGAAAATAGTAGCAGCAGGTACCAAGTACAAAGCCGACATGTTTATCGCAGCCTCCTCTTCTGCGATTACGCCAGATATGTATGTTGATGGCAAGAAGGTACCGGTTAGTACCGAGGTATCGGTCAGGTAGAATTCCTGGCCTCAGGAGCTAGCTATGACGAAGAAGGTTTGGCAAGAAAAACCTTTGAGTCAAAAATTAAAGTTTCATTGCCTGGCGGTAAGATACAACTTACACGAATACAATCGAATACTTTGTAGCGAAGCCCGTAATGCAGATTCAGTCTGCCTCTGTTCACGCCCTGTACCTGCAGTGTGGTAATGAGCTGAATGTACAGGTGCCGGCTCTGGGTTCACAGCTACAACCCACAATTTTACTGCCGCATGGTGCATCGGCTTATCGAAGGAAATAAGCCTGGTATTGTTACCGTCGTACCAAACTCAGCAAAGTAACCCTAAATGTAAGCAAACAATGGCACTCCCATTGGCAGCGAGAAAGTTTGGCGTACGCCGCGTGCCGAAGCCAGACCTGGTTCCTTACAGTGGAAATATGAGCCATTGACCTGAAAACTGGAGTTCCTGCAACGAGTGTCGTTCACTTACCATGAGTGCCGTCGCTGACGAAAGCTTTGCACGAGTTCTTGCCTAAAGATGCACAGTTTCGAGTAGCAGAATATAACGTTTACCTGGCGCGTGGTAACCGCCCTGTTGACCAGGCAAAAGCAAATGGACCGGATGTGGACCTGAGAAGCTTTGCAGCTAAGGCAAAAGCAGGCGACCGTCTAGTTATAGAAGTAAGCAAAGTTCAGCGGATGAACTTCAAGAAAGAAATTATTGATGTGCCGATGGGTACCCCAATTTTACGGTTCAGTTGAACTAACAAATTTTACAGGTATGAAGAATATATGTTATGGATTAGCGCTGGGTGCATTTTTAGGTCTTGCAGGCTTAAATACTGCCCAGGCACAGGAAGCTTCCCGGGAATACAATGAGAACTCTGTTCACCCGATCCGCGAATCAGATATTTTGCTGAAGAAGGTATCTGGCGGAGAATCGACCTGAACGAGAAGCAAAATAAGCCGTTCTTTGCCTTTAACAACGAAATCAGTAAAATATTATCGAGGCGGTTAAGGCAGGAGTACTGACTCCATATGTGAACGATTCGCTTAAAACCCGTATGTCTAAGTGAAGAATTTCTGGAAAACCTGCGGTTGCCGGAAAAGGTGGCGGGTTAACAGAGGAAGAAAAAGCCATGGGCTTTGGCCAGGAACCTGCAGCAGACGCCTGGGATACCGGCGGAGGCTGGGGAGAAGAGGCAGCAGCGAAGGATACAGCAGGTACTCAACCTGCCGAGGAAACCTTTGATGAGTTTCTGGCCCGCGAAATAAACGTTCTTCAGTTAACTGAAGATATGATTTTCGACAAGCAGCGCAGTCGCCTGTACTGGGATATCCAGGCCATTACCTTAATTATTCCTGGTACCAAGTTTGAAACAGGTCTGTTTCGTGAAGTAGCGACCTTTAAGTTTAAAGACTTGGATGAGCTTTTCAGGAGCATGCCAGGCGAGGCTATCTGGTTTAACCCGCAGAATAGCGCTGCCCACCTGAACTTATCAGATGCTTTTGCTTTGCGTCTTTTCAATGGCCGTATCATTAAAGTATCTAACCCGGATAACGAATACCTGGTGGATATCTATAACAAGAGCCCGAAAGAAGGTTTAATGGCTTCGCAGTGGATAGAAATGGAACTGCTGGAACTTGAGCATGAACTGTGGGAATTCTAATTCCTGTAAAATATATAGAATTAAAAAAGGAGGCTTTTGCCTCCTTTTTTTGTTTTCAGGAATAAAGTTTCTGATGGGTGTATAAAGGTTAGGCTCAAACAAATAATCCTTCCCATTGAATTTCCTCCAGCAAGGGTTTTAAGGGCGCTCGCTCCCTTGCAGCAGGGATGGAAGGAAGCTGAACCTCATTGGGAGCAAGTTGTAAAGGATAATGAAGCATTTTTAGTAAAGGTCCTGCTGTAGCCACGGCAATTTCTTTTTGGGGTTCTGATAATTTGCCCGACCACTTGCCAAACTTTCCTTTTTGCACATGGCCGGGGCTGTTGGCTTTCATGGAAGAAAAGGAAACCGCAGAGGCAATTTCCTGCTGCTCTCCAGAGGTAAGGGAAAGGCCAAGGTAGCTTAACAAAGCTTTTAGTTCATTTTCAAAATCGAATAACAGCCTTTCATAAAAAACAAAATGGATGTCCAGCTGCTCCTGGTGGAGGAGGTAGTTGCCCACATGCCACACCCATTGTTCGAGCAGTCTTTCATATTCATGCTCGAGGTACTCCTCCGGACTGGCATAGGAGCCGGGATAATACTGCTGCATATAAGGCGTAAAAGCAAAACGGGCGGCAGAAAGGGCCCTGTCTCTGGGGTCGCGAATAATATAAATTCTTTTGTTAAACAAGGGTAAAGCGGCAAAGCTCGTGCTGCAGAGGGTGGAATGGGTCCAGGCCTGCCTGCAGGAAGAAGCGTACTCCTTAAGGTCTGAAACTGGCTCCCGGAAGGCGGAGCTAATCCTGTAGTAACAGCCTTCTTCTTCAATATCCATCATATCCACTCCGGCCTGCTCTTTAAAACTTAACTGCCAGCTTTTTGCTGCATCGAACACCGGCTGGCGCTGAATATAGCTTTTGGCGGCTATTCCTTTCTTTTCCATAATCTGGTTAAGGATAGTATAAAGCCAGTAGCTCCCACTTTTGGGGGCACTAATTTGTAAGAGATTCATGAATAGTTGTTTTTGAATAAACAGAATAGCTATCCCTCCTTAGCCTTTTAAATTAACGAAAGAGCGCAGGCAATTTTTAAAAAAAGCAGACAAGGGCCGGGAAATGGCAGCAAAAAAAATAGCCAAAAAGGTTTTTAAACTGCAGTCGCTAAAAAGCCGGCGGTCGCTACAGACAACCTGCTCCCCTCCAGCAAAGAGAAGAAACTTGGCCTGCCTGATGTAAAAGAAATAGGGATAGCTTTAAATAAGTTATTTAACAAAAAAACAGCCCAAAGGTTGGTCAGAAGGTGGGAAAGTCTACGAAAGACTTTCCTTCAAGAGTTTTGCTTTGTCTTTCCCTATCAATCGGATTAGCTCCTCCTCATCGGCTTCTTTAATCCGGCTTATGGTGCGGTACTCTTTTAGCAGCTTGTCTGCCGTTACTTTCCCAATCCCTTTTATTTCATCTAACTGGGTGGTAAAAGCGCCTTTACTCCGCAGGTCGCGGTGAAAGGTAATGGCAAAACGGTGTGCCTCGTCGCGCAGCCGCTGGATCAGTTTTAAGGATTCTGATTTTTTATCAATGTGGAGCGGGTACGGATCCTCGGGATAATAAATTTCTTCAAGCCGTTTGGCAATACCAATGATAGGAACCTGGCCGTACAAATCCAGTGCTTTTAGCGCCTCTACAGAAGCGCTGAGCTGTCCTTTACCGCCATCCACAATAATGAGGTCGGGAAGAGACTTTTCTTCTTCAAGAAGCCTTTTATAGCGCCTGCCAACCACCTCATTCATGGAGGCAAAGTCATTGGGGCCAATAACGGTTTTTATTTTAAAGTGCCGGTATTCCTTTTTAGCTGGTTTGCCATTAATAAAGCAAACCATGGCCGCCACGGGATTTGTTCCCTGTATATTGGAGTTGTCGAAACATTCAATGCGCATGGGCGGATCTTTTAGCTGAAGGTCTTTTTGCAGCTGCAGTACCACCCGGTTTTCTTTGGCGCGATTACTCTCCAGGTTGCTGAGCCGTTCTTTTTTGTAGTAAAAAGCATTTTTTACCGACATTTCAATCAGCTTTTTCTTATCGCCAATTTTAGGAACCGAAATGTGCAGTTTATCACTTTCTATTTCCAGCGCTATATTGGTTATTACCTCGGTGGACTGGCTCTGGTACCGCTGCCGTAACTCCACCATAACCAGGGCCAGAATATCCGCATCGGTCTCGTCAAGTTTCTTTTTAACCTCAACAGTTTTGGTTACCGTTACGGAGCCATTAATAATTTTCAGGTAATTAATAAAGGCAAACTTATCGTCGGTAACAATGGTAAATACATCCAGGTCGGCAATTTGCGGGTTTACCACCAGCGATTTGGAATGGAACTTGTCCAGTAGCTCAAACTTTTCTTTAAACCGCTGGGCCACCTCAAATTCTAGCTTTTCGGCGGCTTCCTGCATATGTTCTTTAAAGTAGGTGCGGGCAACGCCGAGGTTTCCCTTTAAAATATTTACGGCCTGGTCAATGTCCTTCATGTAGTCGACTTCGCTCTGCAGGCCTTCGCAGGGGCCTTTGCAGTTGCCGATATGGTACTCAAGGCACACCTTAAATTTGTCGCGCATAATGTTTTCGTGCGAAAGCACATACTTACAGGTGCGAATGTGGTAGAGGTTCCGCAGCAGGTAAAAAACGTTGTTCATGGCCTTTATAGAAGCAAAAGGGCCATAGTAAGTACCCAGACCGGGAATTAATTTACGGATAGCGATAATGCGGGGAAAGCGCTCCTGCGTAACGCAGATATAAGGATAGCTCTTATCGTCGCGCAGGAGAATGTTGTACCTGGGCTTGTTCTTTTTAATCAGGCTGTTTTCCAGCAGCAGGGCATCGAACTCATTGTTAACAATAGTAAATTCGATGCTTTTAATTTCGGAAACCAGCTTCTGGGTTTTGCGGCTTACCCCGCTTTGTTTGGTAAAATAGCTGCTAACCCTTTTCTTCAGGTTTTTTGCCTTGCCAACGTAAACCAGCTCTTTTTCGGCATTATAATATTTGTATATGCCCGGCTCAGAGGGGAGCTGGCTAATTTGTTCTGGTGTAAAGTAAGGGGTTTCCATAAATAGAAAAAACTTTTACAGCTAAAGGAATCAAAAGGCCCTCAGCTGTAAAAGTTTACTGTTCTTTCTTTGAAAATGTTTAGGCTACCTTTTGCTAAAATTCAATATCATCGGGATTAATGGCTGGTGCTGCAGGTGATTCCAGCGAATCAGCCTCTTCGCCGTTGCCAGTGCCGGTATAATGCTGGTTATAGCGGGCACAGTTTAGCTCGGTGCTAATAGGAACATCAGGCATATCGAAGGTTTTGCGGGTAAAGCCAAGTTCAGGGTCGTTGTATACCTTGAGCATAAAGGCATCCCAGATAGGCCGGGCCGTGCGGGCACCCTGGCCGGAAAGCCAGCTTCTAAAGCGAATGCTGCGGCTATCGCCCCCTACCCATGCGCCGGCAACCAACTCCGGGGTTACCCCCATAAACCAGCCATCGGAGGCATTTTGGGTAGTACCTGTTTTTGCACCAATTTCAATGTTATGGCGAAGTTCGCGCGAAAGGCCCATGCCGGTACCGCCTTCTATTTCGGTACTGCCTTTTAACATATGCAGCATCACATAAGCGGTTTCTTCGTTCAGGGCTTCCACAGTTTTGGGGTGCGGTTCATACAGTACATTTCCGTTTTTATCTTCGATGCGGGTAATGTAGTAAGGCTCTGTGTATACCCCTTTATTAACAAAGGTACTGTAGGCGCCTACCATTTCATACACCGATACATCGTTTACCCCCAGGGCTAGCGTAAGCACAGGTTCCAGATCGCTTTTTATGCCCATCCGCTTCGCAAGGGCTACAACGTTCTGCGGCCCCATTTTATGCATGATGTTAACAGTAACAGAGTTAATGGAGCGGGCCAGGGCTTCGCGCATCGTTATGGCTTCGCCGGAAAACTTACCGTCGGAGTTACGTGGGCTGTAGGTTGGCGGATCGCCACCGGTGTGGTAGGTATTCGGCACGTCATAAACAGCGTAGCAGGGAGAGTAGCCATTTTCTATTGCCGTAGCATACACAAAAGTTTTAAAAGTAGAGCCAGGCTGTCGTTTTCCCTGCTTTACGTGGTCGAACTTAAAGTGCTTATGGTTTACTCCTCCCACCCAGGCACGAATGGCTCCTGTATAAGGGTCCATGGCCATAAAACCTGTGTGCAGAAAGCGCTTATAATAAGCAAGCGAATCCATTGGCGACATTAGGGTATCAACTTCTCCTCCTTTGTAGGAGAAAACGCGCATTTGCTTTTTGGTATTTAATACAATGTTGATAGAGTCGTTTCCTTTGCCATATTTGTTTACCAGTGCCCGGTAATGGTCGGTGCCTTTAATTTCCCTGGCGATAAAATCTTTTATTTCCTTATTTTCATCATCCAGCCAGGGATTTCTGCCTTTCCATTCTTCATTAAATGTTTTCTGAAGTTTTGCCATGTGCGACTGAACAGCATTCTCGGCATGGCGCTGCATGCGGCTGTCAATAGTGGTATAAATTTTCAGTCCGTCTTCATAAAGATCGTAGCCATGTTCGCGCGTCCAGGAGTGCAGGAAGTCTTTAATAACCGAGCGGAAGTAAGGAGCGGGCCCCTGGTTATGGTTTTCTACATTGTACACCAGCTCCAGTGGCTTAACCATAAAAGTGTCGGCCTGCACTTTAGTAATAAAGCCATACTTTTCTAACTGGCCAATTACCACATTGCGTCTTTCCAGGGCGTTCTCCGGGTTTCTTACCGGGCTCAGGCGCGTAGGAGCCTGAACAATACCGGCAAGCATGGCGGCTTCGTGTACATCCAGGTCGTTAGGCGTTTTATTAAAAAAGGTTTGAGAAGCTACCTTAATACCAAAAGCATTGCTGCCAAAGTCGACAGTGTTCAGGTACATGGCCAGAATTTCCTTTTTGGTGTAAGATTTCTCCAGGCGTACCGCTAAAATCCACTCTTTGGTTTTCTTGATAAGCATGTCGAGCATGAAATTTATGCCAGTCAATTTTCCTTCGTACTTTTCGTCGGTACGTAAGTTAAAAAGGTTTTTGGCAGTTTGCTGCGAAAGGGTACTGCCACCGCCTGTATTCTGGCCCAGCAAAATGGTTTTAAAAGCTACCCTGGCCATGCTTCTTTCGTCAATTCCGGAGTGTTCTTCAAAACGGGCATCCTCCACCGCCACCAGGCTGTTTACCAGGTTGGGCGAGAGTTCATCGAAAGTGGCATTTACCCTGTTCTCTCTGAAATACTTGCCGAGCAAAACATTGTCGGCCGAATACAATTCAGAGGAAAGGTCATTTTCGGGGTTTTCCAGCATTTTAAAGCTGGGCATGCCACCGTATAAGCCCATAAAGTTGGTGCTAACCGAATAGAAATAGAGTGGAATGGCTATAACACCGATAATAAAAAGCGCCCAAAGGCCCACCACTATCCCACGGTAAACTTTTGCTTTGCCCGAAGCGGCCGCCTTTTTTTTCTTGGTTGGCTTTTCTGCTGCCATGCGATCAGTTATAAAATTTAGTAAAGAATTTCAAGTAGCTGTTAAGGTCCTTGGTGTCGTAGAGAATCTGGAAGTTGTCTCGGGAGATAACAAATAGTTTAGGATTTGCGTTCTTTGCCACCTCCGGAATTAGCTTCCTTCTTTCCAACTCCCGGAAGTACTGCACGGCAGCGCTTCTGTCGGGAAACTGGCTTACATACACCATCGATTGTTTGTCGTTAAGGCTCAGGTTGGTGGCTTTCAAACCAGGGACCTTTTCATAGTTCAAAATAAACGAATCTATTGTTCTTATCAGGGTGTCTGCAAGGTTTTTTTCATTTTCGTACACTAATATAAAATAGTGTGGCTGATTGAAGTCTTCAATAAAGCGGGTGCCCTCCCTTTTTGCCTTGTTTTCGCCATAGGCATAGCTTGCCTGCAGCAGCTCAGCTGCATACGCACGAAGGCGTTCGTTTTGTGCATTTTCAATAAACTGGCCTAGGGCGTACTGGTAGGGAGCAGTACCTTCCGTTTTTCCTTTTACAAGAATTTGTAAAAGCTTTAGTTGCTCGCTAAAAGAATTTTCAGGATACTGGCGCAGGTTTACATTCAATATGCTGTCGGCTTTCTTGTATTGTGTTTTTTCGTAAAACCGGTAAGCCTCTGCATAAACCTTTTTTAGGTAAGTGCTTGCCTGGTTGCTTTCTTCCTGGTAGTTCGGGTTTTCGGCTACTTTTGCAAAAGTGGTATTAGGGAAGTTGCTGATAAGCTCTTCCTTGTACCGTTGCGCCAGGGCATCATCATTGCCCTGGTAAATCAGGTAGAGCTGGTACAGAACCTCCGGGCGGTATTCGGAAGAAGGAAAGCGCTCCAGTAGGGTTTCAAAAGAACCAATGGACTTTTCCCGCTCATGAAGGTCGTAGTTATATATTTTCCCCAGTTTATAAAAAGCAGTTTCCACCATTTCGAAGGCCTGCAGGCGCTGTTCCTCCGCCAGGGGAAGGGAATTATAGAGCTCATTGGTGCGCGTAGCAATAATTTCGGCAGGGTCGAGCGTTGGAGCCGCAGCACCTTCGGAGAAGTTTTCTATTTCCTGCTCCTGGGTAATTACATTCGTATTTTCGCGCTGGTCGCGGCTCAGGCGGCGCCAGTTATCCTGTAAAGGGCGCTCTCCCCACTGCTTAATAAACTCTGAACGGCCGATGCTTAGCAGGCTGTTGTTGTAAAAGTACCATTCGCCGCTTGCTGCCTGGTTGCCCCCCATGAGGCCGAAATTATCGCGAACCGTATTAAAGCCCGGGCGAACATTTACCTGGTTGAAGCTTGCGTTTTCTACCAGCCTGGCCTGGCGCTCTTCCTCGGCAATTTGTTTACGGGCAACATCTTCCAGAAAAGTGCGGAGGGCGGTGCTGTCGAGCTGCACCAGGCGAACCAGGCTGTCCTGCTCCTGCACGGTATTTAACTGCGTTACGAGCTCATTAAGCACTTGCTGGCGTTTTTCTACCTGGGCATAATTCAGCTCATCGGTTGGCAGCTGCACCATGGTGCTGTCGTAATAGAGTTTCGCCGTTCGGTAATCGCCGTAATTGTCATAATAAAGTTCGCCAAGCGCAAGGTAGGCATAGCTTTTCTGGCGGCTGTTGTCAATACTTGCCTGTGCGCTTTTCTTGTAATTTTCAATGGCGGCTTCGAGGTGTTCCTGTCTTTCTTCGAATCGCCCCAGCTCGTAGTATATTTTATCCCGGTACTCCCGGTTCTTTTTGTCCTTCAGTAATTTAGTAAAGTAGCGCCGCATTTTTTTCTCATCCTCCCCTTCGGTAAGGTCGAACACCTGTGCCATATTCAGCCGGGCATAAAAGCTAAGCTCATAATCAGGATTGCTCTTAAGGGATTTTCTAAAACTTTCGTAGGCTTCTTTATCCTGCCCCAGTTGCTGGTAAAGTTGTCCCAGCAGAAAATACAGGCGCGCCCGGCCTTCGTCTTTTGGCGTAAGCGGAGCGGCTATTTGCAGGGCGGCCGCCATTGGCTCCCATTCTTCGCGATGCTGGTAAAAATAGGCCAGCACCTGGTGGTATTTTCTTATATTTTCTTTATTTAATTTTTCCTTACGCAGGTAATCTGCTACGGCTTTTGCGTTATTCAGCTCCTGGTGGTCAATAAAGGCGCGCATAAGATTGATAAGCGCCTGATGGCGAGCCGCATCGTCTTCGCTTTTAACATTTACATATTTATAAGTTTCAACGGCATGCTCAAATTCTCCGCTGTAAAAACGGGTTTTGCCTACAAGAATGTAGCTGTCGTCGACCCACTTGCTGTTTTTGTGCCTTTCAATGGCTATAGAGGCTTTTTTTAGAATATCTTCCAGCTGCGGCTTCAGGCCGCTGACAACGGTGGTGTCTACTTCCGGGAAAATGTACAGAAGCTTATTGAAGTTACGTTCCTGTGCCTGTGCAAGGGCATCCTCAACCTCCTCCATTTTTTCTTTGGCCAGAAAGTAGGCGTTATAACGGGCCGTAATGTTGTGGTAAATATTGGCGACGGGTCCCTTGCTTTCGGCGGCGCAACCTGCCACCAGCAGAACAATAAAAAGGGAGCGTGCGAACAGAAATATATAGGGGCGGACGTTTAGCAAGCGAATTGTATTTTTAGTATAGTAAAACGCAAAACATTAATTATTTAGTACATCTGTTTATTGTAATTAGTTTAAATCGATACTTTTGTATAGAAAGTTTCAACCAAATTAACAACAAGCAGAATTGAAGTCCAAAAAAACATTGTCGGACTGGTTATCAAACCGGTATCTGCTGATTCTTAGAAACGAAGAGAACTTCGCTGAGCGTACAACCATCAGCTTTACCTATGCAAAGCTAATAGTATTTTCGGTAAGTATTTTTCTTATCGTTCTGATGATTAGTCTCTACCTGGTAACCACCATTCTTTCGGCCTGGCTGGATCCGCGGCATGCAGAAGTGGAAGCCAACCGGCAGCTCATTGAATTGTCGCAGGAGGTTGATTCCCTGGCGCTTGAAATAAGCAGGAAGGACATGTTTATAGAATCATTCAGGCGCTTAGCCTCAGGCGAAGTAGCGAATGATACCCTCAATACCCTTGAAGCCAGTGCAGGCCGACCGGTGGCCAGCGGCAAAGAACTGGAAATGGAAGATTTGCCCGCTATCGACTCTGCCCTCAGGAGTGAGTTCGAAGGAAGCCTGCTCTACGACAGGGTGGCAAGTGGAAATAGCAGCGAAATGCAGGAGATTTTCTTTTTCTCGCCTATTGAAGGGCTGGTTTCGGCCCCTTTCGATAGTAAAATAGAACATTACGGAGTAGATATTGTGGCAAAGCAGAACGAACCGGTAAAGGCAGTAGCCGACGGAACAGTCCTGCTTTCGTCCTGGACGCAGAAAGAGGGGTATGTGCTTGCCCTGCAGCACCGCACGAACCTGGTTTCGGTATACAAGCATAATTCTGCTCTACTAAAGAAAACCGGGGAATTTGTGCGCGCCGGGGAAGTTATTTCAATTATAGGAAATTCGGGTGAGCTAACTACCGGGCCTCATTTGCACCTGGAGTTGTGGTATAACGGCAATCCCGTAAATCCGGAAGAATTTGTTTCATTTTAACGTGTGTGAATATTATGTTTAATAAGCAAGAAAAAAAAGCAGTGGAGGAACAGCTAACAACCAGCAGTAACACTATTGGTAAAGGCACCAGCATGGTGGGAGATATTGAGACCTTCGGGAACATCCGTATCGATGGAAAGGTTAAAGGGAATATAACCAGTAAGTCGAAGCTTGTATTGGGCGATTCGTCTTTTGTAGATGGCAATGTGCTGGCACAAAATGCAGAAATTGAAGGAGAGATTAGTGGCCGCGTAGAGGTTACGGAGCTGCTTATTTTAAAGCCTACCGCCAGAATAAGTGGCGATATTATAAGCAATAAGATGATAGTTGAGGCTGGTGCGGTATTTAACGGAGCCTGCCAGATGGGGGCAAATGCCAAAGAAATAAAAATAAGCGATTTCGATAATGGCGCAAAAGAAGGAATCTCAAGAAACCAGGGGCAACAACAAGCGGAAACCAAAGCAGCAAAGTCAGCTTAACGATTACCTGAAATATTCAGGGCTGGCTTTCCAAATGATTGGCGTAATAGGGCTGGCTGTTTGGGCTGGTTGGGAGCTCGATCAGTACCTGGGGCTGCGCTTTCCGGTATTCCTGATTGTGCTCTCCCTTATGTCTGTTGCGGCTTCGATTATACTGACAATAAAAAGCTTACCAAAATAATATGAACGCTATTCTCCGGCATTCTCTGAAGTTAATTTTGTTTACTTCAGGGATTGCTTTTTTATTATATGGGCTGCTAAGGGGAACTAACACCCAGCTCATTCACCCACAGTATCCGGGCCTGCTCCTGTTTATGTTTTTGCTTTCGCTGGCAAGCTCGGCCTTCGTGCTGTATGGGGTGCGTAATCACCGAAAGCACTTTAATGCTTTCTTTTTCCCGGCCATGATTTTTCGCTTTTTTGCGAGTGTTATATACATAATTGTCGTGGCCTTAATGGATACTCCTCAAATCCTTTACTTCGTTCTGGACTTTTTTGTCCTCTATTTGTTATTCCAGGTGTTTGAAATTACTTCGTTAATGACTAACTTGCGCTCGCATTTGGAAAACAGAGGTAATGAAGATAATTGAAAAGGTAATTTCCTTCCCTAAGCATTTAAAAATCAGTATAGTTGCGTTGTTTGTCTTGCTGGCGGTTTCCGGGCAGGCAAAGGCGGCTGAAGGACAGGCTGAAGGTTCCTTCAGTGCTGGTGATATGATATTGCACCACATTGGCGACGATTATTCATGGCATTTTTTTACAGGCCATTATGGTACCCTGTATCTGCCGGTGATTTTGTATACAGAAGATCGTGGCCTGGAAGCTTTCTCTTCGTCCAATTTCTATACTGAAGATCATGAGGTGATTAATTACAATGGCTATGCGCTTGAGCATGGGCATATCAGTCGTTTAGATGGTACTTCGGTTATTGATCTTTCCATTTCCAAGAACGTGGCCGCTATGCTATTGAGCGCAATTATTATGCTGGTTGTTTTTATTAGCATTGCCAACAGCTATAAGAAAAACAGGATGAAGGCGCCAAAAGGACTGCAATCTTTCCTGGAGCCTATAATAATGTTTGTTCGCGATGAAATTGCCATTCCGAACATCGGTCCAAAATATGCGCGCTTCCTGCCCTTCCTGCTTACCTTGTTCTTCTTTATCTGGATTAATAACCTGCTTGGTCTTTTGCCTGGCGCAGCAAACGTTACCGGAAATATTGCAGTAACTTTGGTGCTGGCGGCAATCGTGCTGGTTATTACGCTGGTGAGCGGAACAAAAAATTACTGGGGGCACATTTTTAATACGCCGGGGGTGCCGTGGTGGTTAAAAACAGTGTTGCCAATTATGCCCATTGTAGAGTTTATTGGTATTTTTACCAAGCCCTTCTCCTTAATGATTCGTTTGTTTGCGAACATTACGGCAGGTCACATTATCATTCTGAGCTTATTTAGTTTAATCTTTATATTCGAAAGTATTGCAATTGGCCCGCTGAGCGTGGCGTTTGCAACATTCATGTACTTCCTGGAGCTCTTTGTTGCCCTTCTTCAGGCTTACATCTTTACCCTGCTTGCCGCTATGTATTTCGGAGGCGCCGTGGAAGAACATCACCACGACGAGGAACACGTAGACAAGGCGCAGGTATCCGCTTAAGAAACCATTTGTTTATTTATAATCATAATTTCAGTTATGTTACTTTACATTTTACTTGATGTTGGCTTAGCAGTAATGGGTGCCGGAATCGGTGCTGGTCTTGTTGCATTAGGCGCAGGCCTTGGCATTGGTCGTATCGGTGGCCAGGCTATGGAATCAATTGCTCGTCAGCCAGAAGCTGGTGGCAATATCCAAACAGCTATGATTATCGCAGCTGCTCTTATCGAGGGTGTAGCCCTCTTTGGTGTGGTTGTGTGCCTGCTAATTGCACTGAATGTAGGTGGTATCGGCGAAGTTGCTGCTGCTGTCTAAAGAGAAAGAAAGCCGGCTTAGCCATTAGGGCGGCCGGTCTTTTTTCATTTAAAATGAATCATTTATCCTGAAATATAAATAAAGATGGATTTAGTATCTCCCGGTATAGGTTTGATTCTTTGGACATTCCTGACTTTCATTATCGTGTTGCTGTTGCTCAGGAAGTTTGCGTGGGGCCCCATTGTAGATGCATTAAAACAGCGTGAGTCTTTTATTGAGGATTCTCTGAATGCGGCTGAATCGGCTAAAACTGAAATGGCTAACCTGAAGGCGGAAAACGAACGTCTGCTGGATGAAGCAAAGGTTGAGCGTGACCGGATTATTAAAGAAGCCAATGCAGCTGCCAAAAGAATAATGGAAGAGGCTACCAACGAAGCTTCTAAAGAAGCGCAAAAGCATATACAAGAAGCACGCATTGCTATAAATACAGAAAAGCGGGCGGCAATGGCCGATGTGAAGGCGCAGGTAGCCAAACTATCGATAGAAATTGCTGAAAAGCTGATGCGCCATGAGCTGAGCGATGATGCTGCTCAAAAAGCCCTGGTGCAGGATTATATTCAGGACCTGAAGGTTAATTAAGAAAAAAAGAAAGAGAGCCAAATGTCAGATATCAGAGTCGCTTCCAGGTATGCCAGGTCTTTAATTGAACTGGCAAAAGAGAAAAATGTGCTGGAAGAGGTGCATAATGACATGCAGTTGTTTGCCAGCACGGTAAACAGCAACCACGAACTCCTTTTGTTGCTGAAGAATCCGATTATCCGGAACGATAAGAAGCTAAATGTTCTTAAGGGAATATTCGGCAGTAAAGTAAGCAACATGACTATGGAGTTTTTTAAAATTGCCAGCCGCAAAAAAAGAGAGCCCTACTTATTAAGCGTTGCCAGTGAGTTTGAATCGCTTTACCGGATAGAAAAAGGCATTGTAAAAGCCGAAGTAGTTACCGCATTTCCAATGACGGAAGAAATGCGCAGGGAGTTCGAAGCAATCGTAGTGAAATTAACTTCCAAAAAGCCGGAGTTGGTATCGCGTATAGATAAAAGCATTATAGGCGGATATATTTTGCGGATAGGCGATCGACAAATTGATGAAAGCATCCAGTCGAAGCTTGAGGAGCTGAAAAGTGAATTCAGCCAGAATCCTTACGTAAAATCATTCTAAAAGCTGTGCGCCCCGGCGTATAAAGGTATTTAAGTAAACAACAGAACATTTATATAAAATGGCAGAAGTAAGACCAGACGAAGTTTCAGCGATATTGAGAGAGCAACTTTCTAATTTTAAAACCGAAGCTGAACTCGAAGAAGTAGGCACCGTACTGCAGGTAGGCGACGGTGTTGCGCGTATCTATGGTTTGTCCAAAGCGCAATCTGGCGAACTGCTGGAGTTTCCGAGAACGGCTTAACAGGAATGGTGCTGAACCTGGAAGAAGATAATGTAGGTGCTGTATTGCTCGGCGACTATAGCGACATTAAAGAAGGCGATACTGTAAAACGTACCGGACGCATCGCCTCTATAAAAGTAGGCGAAGGCATAGTCGGTCGTGTAGTTAATACCCTGGGCGACCCTATCGATGGTAAAGGCCCGATTGCAGGCGAATTATTTGAAATGCCTTTGAGCGTAAAGCCCCAGGTGTAATTTATCGCCAGCCGGTAAATGAGCCGCTGCAAACAGGTATTAAGGCAATTGACTCCATGATTCCTATTGGCCGTGGACAGCGTGAGCTCATCATTGGTGACCGCCAGACAGGTAAAACTGCCGTAGCTATCGATACTATCATCAACCAGAGAGAATTCTTCGAAAAAGGCGAGCCTGTTTTCTGTATATATGTAGCCTGTGGTCAAAAAGCATCTACCGTAGCCAACGTGGTTGCAGCCTTAGAAAAAGGTGGCGCGATGGATTATACTGTAGTAGTTTCAGCTTCTGCAGCCGATCCTGCTCCAATGCAGTTCTTTGCGCCGTTTACAGGTGCGGCTATTGGTGAGTATTTCCGCGATACAGGCCGTCCTGCACTGGTAGTTTATGACGACCTTTCTAAGCAGGCAGTAGCTTACCGTGAAGTTTCTCTGCTGCTTCGTCGTCCTCCGGGACGTGAAGCTTATCCTGGTGACGTTTTCTACCTTCACTCCCGCTTATTGGAACGTGCTGCGAAAATTAACGCCAGTGACGAGATTGCACAGCCAAATGAACGACCTGCCTGCCTTCACTGGAAGGATAAAGTAAAAGGTGGTGGTTCATTAACGGCCCTTCCTATTATTGAAACCCAGGCAGGTGACGTTTCTGCGTATATCCCAACCAACGTAATTTCAATTACCGACGGTCAGATATTCCTTGAAACCAACCTGTTTAACTCAGGTATCCGTCCGGCCATTAACGTAGGTATTTCCGTATCGCGTGTAGGTGGTTCTGCGCAGATCAAGTCCATGAAGAAAGTAGCCGGTACCCTGAAGCTGGATCAGGCCCAGTTCCGCGAACTGGAGGCTTTCGCTAAATTTGGTTCTGACCTTGACCCTGCTACCAAGCTTACCATTGACAGTGGCCGACGTAACCTTGAAATCCTGAAGCAAGCCCAATTTTCTCCGGTTCCGGTAGAAGAGCAGGTAGCTATTATTTTTGCTTCTACCAAAGGATATATGGACAATGTGCCGGTAACCAGAGTAAAGGAATTTGAGACAGAATATCTGAGCTTACTGCGTGCACAGCATAGAGATGTCCTTGAACGCCTTCGTAAAGGAGAGTATAGCGACGATGCTAACCGATACGCTTGCAATCAGTAGCAAAAGATCTGGCTAAAAAATACGAAACTAAATAAGTAAGCATTCGTTATAAGATCTCGAGCTGTTTCGCAGCCCGGGACTGATCTTTCCTATACTGCTCAACAATGGCAAACTTAAAAGAAGTTAAAAGCAGAATCAATTCGGTTACTTCTACCCAGCAAATCACCAAAGCCATGAAAATGGTGGCGGCTGCAAAGTTGAGAAGGGCTCAGGATGCAATTACCCAAATGCGGCCGTATGCCAGAGAAGCTTATCTGAAATATTGCAAAATGTCTCCGCGGCTGCTCCAGGAAATGTAAGCAACGATAATGTGTATGGAGAGCAACGTCGAGTAAATAAAGTGCTTATCGTAGCAGTTACTTCAGATAAAGGACTGGCGGTGCTTTCAATACCAATATTATGCGCCGCATAAAGCCGATGTTGGAGAATGAATTTAGAGAACAGCTGCAGCAGGGAAATGTGGAAATTCTGCCGATAGGTAAAAAAGCAGTGATTTCTACAGAAAAAGAGATGTAAAGCTGCAGCCGCAGTTTATCAATCTTTTCAGCGACCTTAGCTTTCGATGAAGCGCGCAAAGTGGCTGAATTTGCAATGGATGGCTTTGTAAATGGAACCTACGATAAAGTTATTGTTGTGTACAACGAGTTTAAAAATGTAGCCACCCAAATTGTTCGCGCAGAACAACTGTTGCCCATTCTTCCGGCCGAAAATACCGAAGAAACCAAGGCGGCTACGGCTATCGATTATATTTACGAGCCTTCCAGGGAAGAAATTGTGAAGGAGTTAATTCCAAAATCTATGAAAATTCAGTTTTACAAGGCGCTGTTGGACTCCAATGCTTCTGAACATGGTGCTCGTATGACCGCTATGGACAAAGCAACAGAAAATGCAGGAGAACTGCTAAAAGACCTTAAACTGGTGTACAACCGTACCCGTCAGGCAGCAATTACCACCGAAATTCTCGAGATTGTTGCTGGTGCAGAAGCCCTGTCAAGCAGCCGCTAAAAAATCTCTTTTCAAAATGTTAAAAAGCCCGGTAAAACGGGCTTTTTTTGTTTCCAAATACCCATGCTGCAGTCCCATTATTTTTCAGGGTAGCCGGGAGTAAAGGCAAATCCTCTATTAAATCTTATCAGCCGATAATGGCATTTAGGGGAGCTAAATAAAAATGAACGGCACTGATGATTTAGTGCCAAAATTTTCCGCTGGAAAGGGGCTTATGATTTGGTGAATTGTGGGTAATCCTCGTCCTCTCCACCTTCCCTTTCTTCAGGCTGAAGAAAAATTTAGCTATTCTCTCCTGAAAACAAAGACAGCATGCCCCTCCTTTAACTTTCGGTTGAATAATAAGAAAACCTAAAAGCAGGAGAAGCAATGCAGCTTAACCTGGTAATTTAGGTCCGGCCGGTTTCTCCTCTCCTGCCACCGGTGACAACGTATTTCTCAGCAAAAAAGGAAGGTTAGCTGTCCATGAAAAAAACCTGACTGCGTGGATTCTTACCTCCGTTTTATCTCCCGGGGGTACATTGGGAAGAAGAAACTAAGTATTCCCGGATCCGTATACCAAAAAGAAGAATTAACTCCCTTTTTTATTTTTTTGAGATTCCATTAAAGGGCTCTATATGCCTTCATGGAAAAATTTTACCCAAACAGAAAATACACGTGATAAATCAAATAAATCAAAAGGCAGCATTGCTATTGGTAATGGTGCTAAGCCTTGTAGCTTGTAATACAAGGTCTGCTCAAAATGAGGAAACAGATAATAACAAAGCAAATTTCAGCGACTGGTTTAGTGGAACCGAAGTCGTGGACCTGGAGGAATTGCATAATAAAATGGCCCAGGACATGCTGGACTCTGCCAGGGTGAAAGATTACCTGAAGGAGGTTGAGCTCCCGTCGAAACTGGAGGATTATTTTCTAAGCTTTTATAAAAGCAGAGATTATGAACCTGCCTGGGTGGATGAAGATGGTTTAAATGGAAATGGGAAAGAGCTGTTGAAAGCCATAGAAGAAGGTACTGCGCAGGGCCTTAATCCAGAGGACTATAAATTACAATACCTGTACCATTTAAAGAAGAAAACGGAAAAAGAGGAAGCGGGGCTGGAAAGCTTCAGCAATCTTGAAAAAGAATACACAGCCGCTTATTTAAAATACAGTAGCCACATTTTAAGAGGCAGAATAAATCCGGAAGAACTGGATGCTTTGTGGGTAACCAGCCGGCGAGAAAAAGATTTGGCGGCTCACCTGCAACAGGCAGTGGAAGAAGAGGAAATTACGGCTTCCCTGGAGACGCTGGAACCTAAATTTACAGCCTATGAGGACCTAAAGTCGGCACTGAAAAAGTATGAAGAAATTGAGCAGCAAAAGAATGAATGGAAGCCACTGCCGGACGATCTGGTGCTAAGGCCGGGCGATTCCAGCGAGTATGTAGTGCAGCTTGCCAATAGATTATACCTGCTTGGTGACCTGGAGAATAAACCGGAAGAAAAAACTAACTATTCCGAGCCAGTAGCAACGGCCCTGGCAGCCTTTCAAAAGCGGCATGGACTGAAACAGGATAGTGTGGTGGCTGAAAATACGCTGGCCATGTTAAATATTCCTGCCCGCCAGCGCGTGGAGCAGATAAAACTGAACCTTGAGCGTTTACGCTGGCTTCCGGAAAGACCTGAAGGAAGGCACCTGGTAGTGAATGTGCCGGAATTTAAGCTATATATTTACGAAGGAATAGACAGTACCCTGAGCATGCGGGTAATTGTAGGGGAGGCGTATAATTCAACCACGCCTATTTTTAATGACTCTATCGAATTTATCGCCTTCAGTCCTACCTGGACGGTGCCACTAAGCATTTCAACGGAAGAAATGCTTCCTAAGCTAAGGAAGGACCCGGGTTACCTGACCAGCAGGAATTTTAAACTATATGAAAGCTGGGACGAAGGAGCCTCAGAGCTTGACCCATATAAAGTAAAATGGCAGCGGGTAAAAGCCGATGACTTTCCTTACAAAATTGTTCAGCAACCTGGCCCCAATAACTCTCTGGGCCGTGTAAAATTTATGTTCCCGAACAAAATGGATATTTACCTGCACGATACCCCGGCCGATTATCTTTTTAACCAGAACGAGCGGGATTTTAGCCATGGGTGTATCCGGGTAGAAAAACCTGCGGAGCTGGCGAAATACCTGTTGCAGGAAAAAGGAATGGGAATGGCTGAAGTAAAAAGTAAACTGAATTTGCCGGAGCCGGAGAATGTTGTTTTACAGGAAAAGGTACCGGTTTTTATTGAATATAGAACCGCATGGATGGGGCCTGAAGGAAAGATCCATTTTCGGGAAGATATTTATGGGCACGACCAGAAACAAATAGCTAAACTAAAAGCTGCCCAGGCGGGTGGTCCGAACTCTTAAAAAAGGCCAATATAATCTGGCGAATGATAGCTCTGCAGGCACCTGTAGGGCTATTTTTTTGTTGTTAAGAGGAACATCATTACCTTTAAGAGCAGTGCGATAGGGCTGTTTGCCAGCCTGCAAGCACATTAACCATTAGCACCATAAACAGTGGCCAAATTAAAAACGAGCTATTTCTGCCAGAACTGCGGGGCACAGTCGCCTAAATGGATTGGCAAATGCCCCTCATGCAATGAGTGGAATACCTATGTGGAAGAAGTTGTACAGAAGGAAGATAAAAACACCAAAAGCTGGCGCCCCGAAGCGGAAACCGGCGGCAGCTTTAAAAGAGTAAATAAGCCACAACGGATTACCAGTATAAATTACGAAAATCAGCCCCGCTTTAATGCGGCCGACGCCGAGCTGAACCGCGTTCTGGGGGGTGGTATTGTGCCCGGTTCGCTGGTTTTAATTGGCGGGGAGCCCGGTATTGGTAAATCAACCCTGATGCTGCAGATTGCCACAGCCATGAAACAGCTGAAAGTGTTGTATGTAAGTGGAGAGGAGAGCGAGCAGCAAATAAAGATGCGGGCCGACCGTATGAATGGGGTGAGTGAAAACTGTTACATCCTCACGGAAACCAATGTGCAGAACGTTTTTCAGCAGATAGAGCAGCTGCAGCCCCAGATGCTCATTGTCGATTCCATTCAAACGCTGCACTCCAGCCATGTAGAATCTGCCGCAGGCAGTGTGTCGCAGGTGCGCGAATCGACTTCGGAGCTGATGAAATATGCCAAGGAAAGCGGTGTGCCGGTGTTTCTTATTGGTCACATAACCAAAGAGGGCGCACTGGCAGGGCCAAAAGTGCTGGAGCATATGGTCGATACCGTGCTGCAGTTTGAAGGCGACCGCCACCTGAGCTACCGTATATTGCGCACCACCAAAAACCGCTTCGGCTCTACCTCTGAGCTGGGCATTTACGAAATGATGGGCACCGGCCTGCGCGAAGTGAGCAACCCTTCTGAAATTCTTATTTCGCAGCGCGAAGAAGAGCTGAGCGGGGTAACCATTGGCGCTACCCTGGAAGGTAACCGCCCGCTGCTGATTGAAATCCAGAGCCTGGTGAGCCCTGCCACTTATGGTACGCCGCAGCGAAGCAGTACCGGCTACGATGCCAAGCGCCTGAACATGCTGCTGGCCGTGCTGGAGAAGCGGGGCGGGTTTCGGTTGGGGGTACACGATGTGTTCCTTAATATTGCCGGGGGCCTTAAAGTAGAAGACCCGGCCATTGACCTGGCTGTTTGCGCCTCCCTGGTATCGTCGCTCAAAGATGTGTGGGTTTCGAGCCGGGTGGCTTTTGCGGGCGAAGTTGGGCTGGGGGGCGAAATTAGGGCAGTGAACCGCATTGAAAATCGCATCAGCGAAGCCGAGAAACTGGGATTCCAGGAGATCTACATTTCTAAGTACAACAAGAAAGGAATGGACTTTAGCCAGTATAAAATAGATGTAAAACCGGTAAGCAAGCTGGAAGAGGTGTTTCGGATGCTGCTGTAGTAGTCAAATAACTTGTAGTAAAAGGCTGTCTTCCGTATCTTCCGGACAGGCAGCCTTTTTTTATGATGGAAAATAAACTCGCGAAAAAACTAAAACTGCAGCCAGGAGAAAAGAACCTGCTGCTGCAGGCGCCTGAAACTTTTGTGCAGGCCGTGCCGGAAATCTCCTTCGATGCCTCCGCAAAGGGAAAAGAGTATGATTACGTGCAACTTTTTGTGCAAAATCAGGAGGAGGTAAATACCTACGCACCTGCCGCTATAGCGGCCGTTAGGGAAGATGGCAAACTCTGGTTCTGCTATCCTAAAAAAACATCCGGCATTAAAACAAACATTCATCGCGATACGGGTTGGAAGGTGGTAAAAGAAGCCGGCTTTGTTGGGGTGGCCTCTGTTTCTATCGACGATACCTGGTCGGCTCTTCGTTTTCGCCCTAAAAGCAAGGTAGCGCGTACTGGAGAAACCAGGCAAAAGTCCGGGCAGGCGCTGGTCGTTCCCGAATACCTGCAGCAGGCGTTAAAGGAGCATCCGCAGGAAGAAGCATTTTTCAACAGCCTTGCCTTTACCCATCGCAAAGAGTATGTAGAGTGGGTAAAGGAAGCGAAACGGGAAGAAACCCGCCAGCGTCGCCTGCAGCAAATGCTGAATATGTTAAAGGAAGGTAAGAAGGGGCGTAATAGTTAATGTGCTAATTTGCTGATGTGCTGATGGGAGGATGAAAATTGGAGAATTTGAAAATGTGGGAATTTGGAAATGGGCGAAGGGGTTTGAGGTTTTTTTGGAACGTTTGTAACACCTGGCGTTTAGTGTCAGTCGCGCATTTGAAGCACCAGTATCTGTCGCGCGTTTACAATGCGTGACTCTCAAATACAAGGCCTGCAAGGGACAGAATGCCCTTTTCTTAATTTAGTTCGTTCCATTCCTTTTTTTTCGCGACCATTCTCCCCGGATCAATAAAAGTTTACTCCTATTTTATAGGAATAAGTCTATTTTACTATAAAATTTCACTTTATATTCAACCGGTTACTAAGTTGTCTCCTATGAAAAAGTATCTGTTCGCTCTCCTCTTCCTGTTCCTGCTGGTTTTTAGCTGTGTACCGAATGCACAGGAAAACAAGTTGCACCACCAGGCAGAACTCCACCATGATTTAGGGAAGGAAGATACGGTAGCCATTGAGCAGGTTTTTTCCCTGCAGGAAGATACGGTAATGACAATTGTTTGTGAAGGAGGTACTAAGCTGATAATTCCGGCAGGAGCTTTTGAATTAACCGAAAATCCACAGCAGCCGGTACAGGGGCCGGTAGAGCTTCGGGTGCTGGAGGTTTATGAGCCTGCAACAATGCTCAGGCACCACGTGAGTACGCAGGAAAAAAGCGGAAAGCTGCTGGAGTCGGCAGGCATGCTTTACCTGGCGGCCTTTGCCGGGGAGAAGGAGCTGCGCTTAAAAGAAGGAAAAGAGATATTGCTTGGATTTCCAAAGAAAGAGAAATTTGAAGGCGCAGCTCTATTTAGCGGCACCGACATGAAGGGCGAAGCTTTGCGCTGGAAAAAGGAAGAAAGCACCTTTGATTTGCGGCAGGCTATTATCGATATGTATTTTGGTGGAGATTCCACAGTAAGTATACGAATTAAAACTGCCGAGGAGGCAGCCTGGATGTTTACTACCGAATATGGGGAAGGTAAAAGGAGAGATACTGCTGTGGCCGTTGACCCGAACAACTATCCCCGAGTGCTGGCGGAGGATGAGTCCATAACAGACATGGTGGGCGGACTTGCAGAGGGCTATGATAATTACTTTTTCTTTACAACACCTCAGCTCAACTGGATAAACTGCGACCGTTTTGTGGAGGAGGAAGTAATAAACCTAAGGTTAAATACTACTGGCTATCCGCAAAATACGCTTTACTACCTGGTGTTTGAAGACCTGAATTCCGTAATGGCTGGCTACCGGAAGGCCGGAGAGCCGGAGGAAAAGAACCCGGTTTTTGAGCAGGTTCCGCTAGGACATAAGGTAAAGCTGGTGGTGGTATTTAACAGGGCCGGCGACTATTACCTGGCTCAAAAAGAGTTTGTAGTCGCAGAAGGGCAGCATGTTGAACTTGACGCGCGGGAAACAGCCAAAGAGGATCTTCTATATTTCCTGAATAGCCTGGGCCAGGCAAAAGGGCTTTCGGCTTCCCGTTAAATAATATTCCCAAAGCGTTCGTTAAAGCCTTCAATTCCCTGTAGCCCCCCAGTGTGGATGGCCAGCAGGCGCGTATAGGGTTTAAAGTAGCCTTTTTTAATGAGGTCATAAAGGCCAAAAAGCATTTTGCCCGTATAGATTGGGTCCAGCGGAACCCCGCTGGTATCTTTAAAAATATTAATAAAGTTTACCAGCTCGGGCGTCCATTTTGCATAGCCGCCAAAATGATAGTCGGTAAGGAGCTGGAAGTTGTGGTACTGCTCTCCATTATACGCCCTGGTTAAGGCGTCTATTTCTCCTTTCAGGAAGCTGCCGCCTTTTAGGGCCGGGAAACAAAGAACCTGCCCGCGCCGGTTCATGCCTGACACCAGTCCCGCCAGGGTACCGCCCGTGCCGCAGGGGGCACAAACAAAATCATAGGCACTTTTGTCGATTTCATTTATAATTTCGGTGCACCCACGAACTGCCAGGGCATTGGAGCCTCCTTCCGGAAGGAGGTAAAAAGGGCCAAACTTCTCTTCCAAACATTTTACAACCTCAGGGTCTTTTTTATTCCTGTAAGTACTGCGGTCCATATATTGCAGCTGCATACCCTGTGCCTGTGCAAAGGCCAGCGTTGGATTCAGTGGAAGGTGTTCTTCGCCACGGATAATGCCAATGGTTTGAAAGCCAAATTCCTTTCCTGCAGCAGCTACTGCACGAATGTGGTTTGAAAATGCACCGCCGAAGGTTAAAAGGTTTTTGTGGCCGCCCTCCCAGGCTGCCAGTACATTATATTTAAGCTTACGCCATTTGTTGCCGCTAATAAATGGATGGAGCATATCTTCGCGCTTAATAAAAAGCTGCACTTTAAATTTTTCCAGCAGCGGGTCTTCTATGCGCTGAACAGGCGCATTGCTGAAATTAAATGTATTTTCTGAAAGCATATTCTTTTTCCATAGCCACACCGGCATATAATAATTGTTGCAAAGATAAGAAAAAAGGAGCCCCGGAAGGGTTCAAGGCCAGGAAAACCAGGGACTTGCACGTTGTGTGGTTTTAGTTTTTTTCACTTTCTGCTTCTCCTGCTTTTTCTTGTTTGCAGTATGCGCAAGCCGCTAAACATTTTTCTTTTTTCAGGCTTTTCGTAAAAGACTGCTTTGTTTGATTATTTGGCTTACTACCTTAACAAGGAAACATTGCAACACAAGCAATACTTTAATATACAACCCATTAATTTCCCTATCTTTGCAGCAGTATGAAGAATTACGCCGAAGAACCGGAAGACGATGAGCTGTTTGAGCATCATCGCATTGTTGTAGATAAAAAACAGCAGCTGCTGCGCATCGATAAGTTTTTGATGGACCGCCTGCCAAATGTTACCCGCAACCGGGTGCAAAAGGCCATTGACGATGCGTTCATAAAAGTGAATGAGCAACCGATTAAAAGCAATTATAAGGTACGCCCGAACGATACCATTACCATTGCCCTGCCCGAGCCTCCGCGCGATACGGATATCCAGCCGGAAGATATTCCGCTCGATATTATATTCGAAGACGATGACCTGCTGGTAGTGAACAAGCCTGCCGGAATGGTGGTACACCCTGCTTATAATAACTGGGAAGGAACCCTGGTAAATGCACTGGTATATCATTTCCAGAATTTACCCACCATGCCCGACAATGAAGGGCGGCCGGGACTGGTTCATCGGATCGATAAAGACACGAGTGGCCTGCTGGTAGTGGCGAAAACCGAACTGGCCATGCAGGGGCTGGCCAAGCAGTTTTTCGACCACAGCATCGAACGAACTTATTATGCACTGGTGTGGGGCGAGCCGCAGCCGGAAGCAGGAACGATAAATGTAAACCTGGGGCGCTCTCTTAAAGATCGGCGCATAACTGCGGCATTCCCGGAAGGAGATGTTGGCCAGCACGCGGTTACGCATTATAAAACCCTGCGCAACCTTCGTTACGTATCATTAGTACAGTGTAACCTGGAAACAGGCCGTACGCACCAGATACGGGCGCATATGAAGTACCTGGGGCACCCCTTGTTTAACGATGCCACCTATGGAGGCGACAAGGTGCTTAAAGGAACCCGCTTTAGTAAATACAAGGCGTTTGTAGATAATTGCTTTAAAGTAATTCCGCGACAGGCGCTGCATGCAAAATCATTGGGCTTTACCCACCCCCGTAGTGGCGACTGGTTACAGTTTAATACCGAGTTGCCCGAAGATTTTACAAGCGTACTTGAAAAGTGGGAACACTATGTGCAGTACAATTAAAGAAACCAGAAAATAGAAAATAGAAAATGATTTGGTAGCAGGTGAATCACTGGCGCCCAAAGCCAGAAATTTCGATAGGTACAGCGGCTAAAACGATTGCTTACCTTGGCAAAATTAAACGTTTACAACCTAAGCGGTAAAACCTATTTACTACACCAGCACCATAATTTATTTTTTCAGCTTATGACGAAAGAACAAGCTTCGAAGAAAAAAGCAACCAAAGCTCCAAAAGGAAAGGTGAAAGCCAAAAAGCCAGCAGCATTGCCGACTGAAGGATCACCACCTGAAGCAAAAGCCAATGAACCCGCCCAGGAATCCGCTGAGCAAAGTCTGCAAGCAACCAATGCGGAGGATAAGCAGCAGCCTGCTGCAGCAAATAAACCCGTAAAAAAATCGCGGGGAGGCAGAAAAGCGAAGAAGAGCAACAAGGCCAAACTTGCAGCCGGAGGAGAAGCGCAGTCTGTACCGGAGGCCGAGGCTGCCCCGGTGGATGAACAGAAAGCCGCTGCTCCGGAAGAGGCCATGAATGAAGTGGATGCAGTAAATGATTCCGCTGCTGCTGAAGCCAAACCTGCAAAAAAAGCCAAGCCTAAACCAAGACGCAAGGCCAAGGCTAAAAAGACGGTCGCGCCTGCTGTAGAGCCAGAAGCGCAGGCCAATACCGAAACAGGGGTAGCGGCTGTGGAAAATTCGCCCAAGAACAAGCCTTCAAAACAGTTCGACGGAAAAGCTGAGTCTGAGTCTGTTCGTGCCGTACAGCGGGTGGTGGTGGCCTCAGGAAACCCGGCAAAGGTTAAGGCGACAGAAATGGGCTTTTCAAGAATGTTTCCGGATAAGGAGTTTGTTTTTAACGGGCTATCGGTAGGCTCAGGTGTGGCAGACCAGCCCATGACCGACGACGAAACTTTTGCCGGAGCTTTAAACCGTGCCCTGTCAGCCCAGCAGGAGCAGCCGGAGGCTGAATTCTGGATTGGCCTGGAGGGAGGCCTGCAGGAAGAAGGCGACGATTTTTATGCCTTTGCCTGGGTAGTTATTCTTGGACCTGAAAATTTAATGGGCAAATCCAGAACAGGTACCTTTGCTATTCCTCCGGCTGTTACGGAATTGGTGCGCAATGGAAAAGAGCTGGGCGAAGCCGATGATATTGTTTTTGGCGAGACCAACAGCAAGCACAGCAGCGGCGCCATCGGAATTCTTACGCATGGGGTACTTGATCGCGCCACTTACTATTCCGAGGCCGTACTCATGGCGCTTATTCCTTTTAAAAATGCTTCTCTGTATGTAATACAGGAAGAAGTGGAAGAAGAAGTTTAACTTTTAAACATCTATCTCATGCAGCACCAGCTGGAAAATGAATATGTTCAGTTAAAGATTAAAGAACATGGGGCTGAACTGTGCAGCCTTTTTCATAAGGGGCATGGTATTGAGTACATCTGGAAGGGAGACCCGCAGGTGTGGGGCCGGCATGCACCTGTTCTTTTTCCGATAGTAGGTAAGCTAAAAGATAATGCCTACCAGCTAAAAGGAGAGAGCTACCATCTTGGCCAGCATGGTTTTGCGCGGGACCTGGTATGGCAGCTAAAAGAAAAAAGCTCCGACACGCTTCAGTTTGAGCTGCACGAAAGCGCTGACACCTACCACAAATACCCGTTCCGTTTCCAGCTGGAGGTGATTTTTAAGTTACAGGCGGAGTCCGTTTCAGTAAGCTATACTGTAAAAAATACCGGCGAAGAGGCAATGCCTTTTTCTATTGGGGCTCATCCGGCTTTTAATTGCCCCTTAACAGGAAGCGACCGCTTTGAAGATTATTACCTGGAATTTGAGCGGGAAGAAACCCTGAGCAGGCAGCTTTTGCTTAATGGGCTCAGAACAGGAAAAACAAGACTGGTTATGAAAGGCGACAAGAAACTTCAGCTAAGCAGAGATCTCTTTAAAGAAGATGCCCTTGTTTTTGAAGGTGTCCGTTCGCAATGGGTGGCACTTCGCTCAACTACCCATTCCCATGGGCTTAAAATTTCATTTGAAAACTTCCCCTATCTCGGTATCTGGACAAAATCCGAAAGCAGTCCTTTTCTATGCATTGAGCCCTGGTTTGGAGTGGCAGATCGCTTACAAGGGCAAAAAGATATATTGGAAAAAGAAGGTATTCGGCTTCTTGCTCCCGGCGATGCGTTTAGCTGCACGTATTCTGTAAGTGTTTTTTAAAAAGCTGTTACAATTCCTTGTTTTGCCTTTAAGGGGGTGCCGGTCAAATCTTTTTAAACAGGCTTCATGCATTTTCAGCCAGTAGTTAAAATCGCTAAGGCAGTATAAACAAAAGCAGCGAGGCATGAAGCTTCGCTGCTTTTGTTTATTGGTTTGTTCCCTGTTTCAGGTGGTCATAATATTGAACAATCTTTATCAGGTCTGTTTTTTCCCTTGGATTGAGCTTATTGTCATCAACGAATTTCTCTATTGCGCCTCTCTTATCTTTCATCATGCTAAGCAGCAGGTCGTAGTCTGCCTTTCGGTACCGGACCTTATAGTTCCTGAGGGGGGTGGGTTCGCTATAAGTTTCAATGCTGCTTTCGGGAGTAACCAGGTACAGGGTTTCATAAGGTACCATTACGCTAAAGGTGCGTGGGGTATAAGGATCGTTATACCAGCTTGGAATGTAATAGCCCCGGTAGCGCGGACTGTAATTTGTAGAGCGGGTTTCGGAGCGGAAAATTGTTTTAGAGAGAATGGAGATATTCGGGCTCTCATAAGTTGCTTCGAAAAACAGCATAACATCGTAATCCTGTTCCGGAACTTTGTATGGCAGGGAATAGAACCGGCGGTGCATTTCGAGCTGGTTATCGTAAAAGCTAAAAGAGATTACCTGGTTGGCGTCGAATGAAAGAATTCTTTTGCCGGTGTTTATTTGCAGGAGGCCGGTTTTGTCGTTTGAGTAATAGCTTAAATTTCCCTTTACCACCTCGCCATTGTCGAGCTTAACCATTCCTTCGAACCAAAGGTCTTCCTGGGCTTGTGCCTGCAGGGTATGCGTGCCCAGCAAAGCAGCTATAAATAAGAAAAAACAAAATATGCGCTTCATCATATATACATTAACAAAATTCAATTTATCATTTTTCCAGCAAATAACGTGCGAGACTTAATATTTTTGCTTCCCCGGCTAATATTATTGCTAATGCGACAGGCAGCAGCCAAACATACTGCTACACCAGTGGGTTATGGAGACTGGCCTACTCACACTTGCAACAATTAACAGCAGAAAAAAATGCATAATGCCGGTAAAGATTTTAACTGCCAGCAAAGCCCGGTTGCGGTTTTTACGCTCTTCAAAGTAGCTTCCGGTAACAAATGGTGGGCGTTCAGGCAAATGGGACTGGCCAGATGGCATTTTAAGAATCAGCCCCATTTGCGCTTTGGAGAAATGCTGGGTACCGGTAAGGGCAGAGGTTTTAGTATATGGCCGGACTTTAGCCGCTATGCCCTTTTTACCAGCTGGAACTCTACCGAAAGCGCTGCTGCTTTTGTTGAGGAGTCTGCGCTGTATAAGGCAATAAGGGACCGGAGCGAAGAAGTATATACACTTCAGCTGCGGCCTTACCTGTCGAAAGGCTTTTGGCAGGGAAAGAAACCTTTTGAGCCGGTCTATAATCTTACAGAAGCTTATGAGGGGCCGGTAGTGGCTTTAACACGGGCCCGGATTCGCCTGCAAAAGATTCCGGAATTCTGGAAAAACGTACCTGCTGTCAGTAAGGAAACCGCGAGGGCCGAGGGGCTTATTGCACAAACAGGGGTAGGAGAGCTTCCTGTTGTTCAGCAAGGCACCCTAAGCTTATGGGAAAGCGAAAGCAGCCTCCAGGCATTTGCCTACGGAATGCGCCGCCACAAAGAGGTAATGCGCAAAACAAGAAGCCGTAACTGGTACAGCGAAGAGCTCTTTGCTCGTTTTATCCCCCTGGCGTCGGAGGGAAGCTGGAATGGAAAGGATCCTTTGCAGGAATACCTGCCACTAAATAAAAATTTTGCCGGTAGTTTAGGCTGTTAACTAAAAAACAGTCTGCGTTTTTATATCCATCACCATCAACTGGAACTAGCGTTTTTTCAACTTAATTTCTATGAAAAATTTGCTAAGCAGAGAAAGATTTTAACGCTCATGCGAACCCTTTTAACTTTTCTTCCTGATTTTTAAGCGGTCCGCCGCGGTTCTACTTTTTAATTTGGCGCAGCGCTAGCTTCTTCTTATTTCAGGCCTTTTGCCTTATTCCAGTATTTATCCATTTCTTCGAGGCTCATTTCGCCCAACTGCTTGCCTTCCCTGGCACTTTCCTCCTCCAGGTATTGGAAGCGGCGAATAAATTTTTTGTTGGTTAGCTCAAGAGCTTCCTCCGGATTTATATCAATAAAGCGGGCATAATTAATCAGCGAAAAAAGCAGGTCGCCGAATTCAGCAGTGGCTTTTTCTTTATCGATCGCTGCAGGAGCGGCTGCATTGTATTCTTCCTTGAATTCCTGCATTTCCTCCTCTACTTTTTCCCAAACCTGCTCCTTCCGATCCCAGTCAAAACCCACTCCACGGGCTTTTTCCTGGATGCGCATGGCCTTTATAAGGGCGGGCAGCGAGCGGGGGACTCCCCCCAGTACCGATTTTTTCCGCCCTTTCTCTTTAAGCTTAATCTTTTCCCAGTTGGCTTTAACCGCATCTTCATCTTTTGCTTCTACGTCGCCGTAAATGTGGGGGTGCCGGTGAATGAGCTTATCACAAATGCCGTGCAACACATCTGCCACATCGAAAGCGCCCTCTTCGGAGGCAATACGGGCATAAAACACCAGGTGAAGCATAATGTCTCCAAGTTCTTTTTGTATCTCCTCCAGGTCGTTATCCAGTATGGCATCGGAGAGCTCAAAGGTTTCTTCGATGGTGAGGTGCCTGAGGCTGCTGATGGTTTGTTTCTGGTCCCAGGGGCAGTTCAGTCGGAGCTCATCCATGATGGTCAGGAGCCGGTCAAATGCTTCCAGTTTTTGCTTTCTCTGCGGATCTTCGGGGGCTTTAGGTTCTTGCATTCTTCTTGGTTTAGAAACTTAGTTTAGAAACTTTGCCTTTCACTTATTCGTTTTGATACTATATTGTAAATTTGCACAAAATACAGAACAATGACTACTATATTATTAGGAATAGCATTTATCGGCCTCTTCTTTATCCTGATGTCCGTTCGGTTAATTTTCTTAAAAGATGGGAAATTTAAAGGTACCTGTGCTTCGCAAAGCCCCTTTCTGAATAAAGAAGGAGGCCAATGTAGCTATTGTGGAAAGAATGTAGAAGCCGGCGAAGCCTGCGGAAAAGACGAACAGGAAGAGAACGAAGTGAACAAAGTATTGTCAAGGTTTTCTTAGGAAGAAATGGCTGCTGAAAATGCAGGTTTATATAAATTTTCTTATATATAGAGGCGCTAAAAGGGATATCTGTTTTTAAGCTTTTCTAAACAATATGGGCCCCGATGATATTCTTTTAGTGTAATTTTTTTTAATACCTTTGCTCACCAAATAATCAAGAAAAACATCTGTGGCTTTAATAAAATCAATATCCGGTATTCGAGGAACAATAGGCGGTAAAAGTGGCGAAGCCTTAACGCCTGTTGATGTAGTGAAATTTGCAGCAGCCTTTGGCAGCTGGGTGAAAGAAAAAACTGGAAAAACAACCCTGGTAATTGGCCGGGATGCCCGCCCCTCGGGCGATATGGTATCGCGACTGGTGGCAGCAACCCTGCAGGGACTGGGCATTGATGTAATTGACCTGGGGCTGTCGACTACGCCGACGGTAGAAATGGTCGTAACAGCCGAAGGTGCCGGCGGTGGTATTATTATTACAGCCTCCCATAACCCGGTACAATGGAATGCCCTGAAACTGCTTAACCATGCGGGTGAATTTATTTCGGGAGACGATGGGGCGGAAGTACTGGAAATTGCCGAAAAGGAAAGCTTCCATTTTGCCGAGGTGAAAAAACTAGGCGATTACGAGCTGAAAGAAGGAACCATTGAGCAGCATATAGAAAAAATTCTGGCACTGCCTTTGGTGGATGTGGAAGCCATAAAGAAGCGTAACTTTAGTATTGCGGTCGATGCGGTTAACTCTACCGGTGGAATTGCAGTTCCGATGTTGCTGAAAGCCCTGGGAGTAAAAAAGATAAAAGAGTTTTACTGCGAGCCCAACGGCCTTTTTCCGCATAACCCGGAGCCGCTGCCGGAAAACCTTACCTATATTTGCAACGAGATTACGCATGGTAAATTTGACCTTGGCATTGTTGTAGACCCCGATGTGGACCGCCTGGCGCTTATTAGTGATAATGGAGAGCCTTTTGGTGAAGAGTACACCCTGGTAGCTGTTGCCGATTATGTACTGATGCAAAATGGCGGTGGAAATACCGTATCGAACCTCTCCTCTTCCCGCGCACTAAAAGATGTTACTGTTAAGCGGGGTGGCACCTATGCGGCAGCCGCAGTGGGCGAAGTAAACGTGGTGGAGAAAATGAAGGAAACAGATGCCCTTATTGGTGGTGAAGGCAATGGAGGAATTATTTATCCTGAGTTGCACTATGGCCGCGATGCGCTGGTAGGGATTGCACTTTTCCTTACCCACCTGGCAAAATGGGGAAAATCGGCAGCCATGCTGCGCTCAACCTATCCGAATTATTATATTTCTAAAAATAAAATTGAGCTAACTCCTGAAATTAATGTAGACAAGGTGCTGGATGAAATCCGCCAGCGGTATGCCAAGCAACCGGTAAATACTATTGATGGTGTTAAAATAGAGTTCGACGAGGAGTGGGTGCACCTGCGCAAATCCAATACCGAACCTATCATCCGTATTTATTCTGAGTCAACTTCCAAAGCAACCGCCGAGCACCTGGCAAACAAAATTATTTCAGATATTAAAGAGGTTATCTCTACCAAAGTAGAAGAATAAAATCATGAGGGTATACCTGGACAACGCTGCAACCACACCTCTCGACAAAGAGGTTTTCGAAGCCATGACTCCGTATATGCTGGAGTTGCATGGCAACCCGTCATCCATTCACACCCATGGGCGTGAGGTGCGTTCAGCAATTGAAAGATCCAGGAAAAAGGTAGCCGATTTGCTTAATACCTCTCCTTCAGAAATATTCTTTACCTCCGGGGGTACCGAGGCTGACAATACTGCCATTCGCTGCAGCATTGAAAGCTACGGAATTACCCATGCCATTAGCTCTCCAACGGAACACCATGCGGTGCTGCATACCCTCGAGCACCTCGAGAAGCAGGGCCAGATAAAGCTGAGCTTTGTGAAGCTCGATGAAAAAGGCCATGTAAAGCTCGACCACCTGGAGGAGTTACTTAAGGCTCACCCGAACAGCCTGGTTTCGCTTATGCACGGGAATAATGAAATAGGCAATTTGCTCGATCTTGCTGTTGTAGGGGAGCTTTGCGAAGAACATGGCGCGGTGTTTCATTCCGATACCGTGCAAACCATGGCCCATTACAGGCACGACCTTTCTGAGCTTAAGGTGAAGCATATCGTGGGGGCGGCGCATAAATTCCATGGCCCAAAGGGAGTTGGCTTCCTGTATATTAATGGCGACCATAAAATTAGCCCGTTTATCCATGGTGGAGCGCAGGAACGTAATATGCGCGGAGGTACCGAAAATGTATATGGTATTGTAGGCCTGGCGAAAGCGCTTGAAATAGGCTACCGCGATATGGATGAGCATCATAAATACATACAGGGGCTGAAAGATCGGATGATTGCAAAGCTGCAGGAGCAAATTCCTGGCGTAGCTTTCCATGGCGATAGTGCCAATGCAGGGCGCAGCCTGTATACCGTGCTCAATGTTAGCCTGCCGCCAAACGACGACAACGACATGCTGCTCTTTAGCCTCGATATTCAGAAAATTTCTGCCTCGGGCGGAAGCGCCTGCAGCAGTGGTACCTCCATTGGTTCGCATGTACTGGCAGCCATAAAGGCCGATGAAAACCGTGGTGCAGTTCGTTTCTCTTTCAGTAAATACAATACCCCGGAAGAAATAGACTATGCAGTCGAAAAACTTGCTGAATTGTACAAGATAGAAGCGTAATTGAAATTAGAAATTTTTTCTGATTGTCTCATTTTGATGCTTCTTCGGCCTCTTTTCCCTTGCTCCCTCTGTTATATATAGGCGATAAAAGGGTATCGGTAGTACCTGATAAAAAGAAGACCGGGCTAATGAATGAAAGCTTAGAAATGGATGGCAATATTGCTTTCCATTTCTAAGCTTTCATTTTTAATTTCTAATTAATCCCTGCTCCAATCCTTTATCTTCTCCAGCAGCTCTCTTTGGGTGTCCAGAGTCTTATTATCGGCATACCATTTATGTACCCGCTGAATAAATGCATCTTTTTCCAGCTTAGCGGCTTTGGCTTCCACTACCATCTGTTGTGCGGAGGCCGGGCGCGGGCCCCAGTTGCCCAGTTCCTGCAGATTATCAGCCTCCAGGCAAATAAGCTTTGGAATTGAGCGGCTTCCATTGGTCAGGTAGGCATCCATTACTTTCGGGTGCTCGTCGCGAAGCAGGAGGTGGAGGTCAATTTTATCGGAGTAGCGGGCAATTTCGGCAATTACAGGCACAATTTGGGCAGCATCGCCGCACCAGCCTTCTGTTAATACCACCCACACCATTTTCTTCTGCAGTTTGTCCAGTGTTTCGCGCAGCTCTTCAATTAGTAAGGTCGTTTTTACCAGCCGGCGCATACGCTGCATATTCAGGCGGGTATAGTCCACCATAAATTCTGAATGGTCGGTGCCGGTGGTTTTGTTCTCCGCCAGGAGCTTTTCTATCATCTCTTTATATTCTTTGAAGGAGATGCTTTTTTTTAGTGTTTCCTGGCTTATTGTCTGGGTATCGAGCATGATTGCTTGCATTTGATGTTTAGACTTTAAATTTACCCCTTCGTATTAACAGGACCAAATTTGTACCCGTAAAAGGAGGTGGCATACTCCTTTTAAACAATTATCTATCGGAGTGTAGGAACAAAAATAGGGGATAAAAAAGAAAAGCTTTGTGACTAAAATCACAAAGCTAAATTTAGTTCCTGCCTGGTTCAAGATAGTCACGTCTTACGCTTCGCTAAACGGGCGCCAGACTTCCAGCGGATAACAGAGCCAGGTACTGTCAAAAACTGCTGAAATCGGATTCTTCCTTTCAATAAGGATACCTTTGCATTTTCAAATTTCCCAAATTAGGTTGTTCTTTTCAGCACCATTTCCTTCAGGCAGCGCACCCAGGTGGGGTGGTCGTTCAGGCTGTCGACGAGCTGCCATTTTTCGCCACCGGCTTCTTTAAAGTTTTCTGCAAACTGGTGCCCTACCTCTACCGTAGTTTCGAGGCAGTCGGATACGAAGGCCGGTGAAAAAACCAGTACCTTCTTTATTCCTTTTTGTGCAAGCGCCGGAATTACATCATCGGCATAAGGTTTTATCCAGGGGTCTTTGCCCAGGCGCGACTGGAAGCAGGTGGAGTATTGTTCTTCCTGCAGGCCCAGCTTATCGGCCAGGAGGCGGGAGTTATAGAAGCATTGTGCGCGGTAGCAAAGCTGGTTCTGGGGCGTATAGCTGCCGCAACACTGGTCGTTCAGCTGGCAATAGTCGCCGCAGGAGCCTTTGTATATTTGCCGCTCCGGAACTCCGTGGTAGCTGAACAGGTAGTGGTCCCATTTTTCTTGCTGGATATACTTTTGCGCCCTTTCCACAATAGTTTGCAGGTACAGCTCATCGTCGACAAATTTACTTACAAACTGAATGGAAGGAATGGTTTGCCAGCTACGCACAATTTCCATTACCTTTTCGATTACCGAACCGGTGGTGGCAGAGGCATACTGAGGGAAAAGCGGAATAACAATTATTTCGCTTACCTGGCAGCTTTGTAGCTGTTGGAGGGCGCTTTCGATGCTCGGGCTTTGGTAGCGCATAGCCAGCTCTACCACAAAGTTGTCGCCGAGTTCCTTTTGAAGCAGGTCACGCACATCGTAGCCATAAAACTTTAGCGGCGAGCCTCTTTCTACCCACAGCTTTTCGTATTCCTTCGCAGACTTAGGCGCCCGAAATGGAGCAATAATGCCATTGACCAGGGCAAAGCGCTGCGGATATGGAATGTCAATAACCCGTGCATCCATCAGGAATTCGCGCAGGTATTTACGTACATCAGGTACTTTTGTGCTATCAGGCGTTCCCAGGTTTACCAGCAGTACCCCTGTTTTAAAAGTTGATTTTTCTTTCATATAATCAGCCAAAGCTCTTAGTCGTGTTAAAGTAATTGAGGTGCAAAGTTAAACGATATGTTTGGTAATTTAATTCTCTGTCGCCAGGAGAAATAATAAATTGATAGTTTGTAGGCTGCTCCGGTGGAGGCACGAGCTTAGGGATAAAATGCTAAAGCGCCTTTTATGTTTTTTCGTGCCACGGCCAGCAAAGCGCTAAATGGTCAGTTAACCCGTTCTAGTTGCACTAGCGGGAAAAGAGCCATTCCTTTTGTTCTCCATTCTTCTCATTTATAAGCAATACCCGAAAAAGCCGGATTCCCTGCTTTTGCCACTGGCCCACCTTGTACGGCATCTTTTGTTCCTTGTTTTTAGTTATGCCCTTTCTTTTTTCCAGCAACTGCTGTTTTTGCGCATCGAAGATAAGAATGGTAAACGGAACCTTCTTTCCCGGAGGCAGGCTTATATCTAATATGTTTTCGGTTTTTGTACTCGCCTGCTGCTTTACATTTACCTCAGCCAAAGGAATGCTTTCGCCATTTTTGAGCCTGGCCAGCAGTTTGTAAAAGTAATTGCCGGCGGCAGTTAAAGAGTCGGTTGTTGAATAGGTGTCCCTGCTCACTCCATAGGCATTTCTATCGTGGTTTACTACCTCAACTTCTTTAAATTTCTTCTCCCTGGCCTCTCTCCTGTATAATTCATATTGTAGGGTGTTATCCAGCAAATATTGAGGTGTTTGCCAGCTAAAATCAAGCTTCCGCTCCTGCTGCTGTAGGCTTAGTATACCTTCAGGAGCCTCTTTTGCACTGATGCCGGCGGGAGAGTTGGAGTAGGTGATGGTAAAAGAGCAGAAATCGTGGAGGTAGCCGTCGATGTTGAGCAGGTAGGTTTTTCCTGTTTCAAGAGAATCGGATTTCAGGTAGATGTCTTCCTGGCTGGCCAAAGAAATACAATCCAGAACCTGGTAAGTTTCCGGCTGGCAGGGCTCGCCGCTTAAAAGAACCAATTGTACCCCACGTACCTCCCGGCAGTGCTGCCCCGTAACCGTCAGGTAGTGGGTTGGAATATCGGCAGCAGTAAAGTAAAACCACTGGTCGTTGTGGTACTCGATGCATTTTCCGGTAAGCTGTTCATCGACACAATTTTCTTCCACCGTACAATAGGCAGTTGTAGAGTGTATGGGCTGGTTCAGCGGTAATTTGAGCCTGTGGGCAATGCTATCGTTAATAACCTGTGCTGAAGCCGGCACAAATATGCCGGCGAATAGCAAACAAGGAAATATTCTGTAAAGCAGGGGCATAAATTATTCTTTAAAAAGCCAGAGAACGGCTGCCGGAAACTCCCTGCGCCAGTACCATTCTTTATGCGCGCCATCGGGACTGCTGTTAAGAGAGAGCTTGCTGTCTGGATGCTTCCGGCCTAAAATAAGCTGGTGCATACGTTCCTGGTCGGGTAACATTTCTTCACTCTCCAGGGCGCTGGCAATAAAATAAATACGCTGTGGCTCCGTAACCGGCTGCTGCTCTATCCAGTTGTATAGCTCCGGATTGAACCAGAAAGCAGGGGAAAATACAGCCACTTTCCCGAATATTTTCGGGTATTTAAAAGCCGTGTAGAGGCTAATTAACCCACCAAGAGAGCTACCGCCAATTGCGGTATTTTTTTGCCCGCTCAGGGTTCGGTAGGTAGAATCAATGGCAGGCTTCAATGTTTCGGCCAAAAAACGGGCATAGGCTTCTCCTTCTCCTCCGCCATGGGTGCTGTTGGGCCAGGGAGAATACTCAGTAAGGCGTTTGTCGCCGCCATTATCCACTCCTACTACAATTATACCCTTGTTTGCTCCTGCAAAAAACAGGCTGTCGAGGCTTTCATCCACACCCCACTCCCCACTAAAAGAAGAAGAATCGGCAAAAAGGTTCTGGCCATCGTGCATATAAAGCACCGGGTATTGTTTGCGGCTGTTCGCATAGCCAGGAGGCAGGTATACCCAAATGCGGCGATAGCGATCGAGCTGCGGCATATAAAAAGAATCGGACAGCACCAACACCTGGCTGGGCGCCGTAAATGCTGTGGCGGCTGAGGCCTCTCCGGCCGGGCTTTTACATCTTTGAAGCAGGTAACCCCCTGCCAGCAGGAGAAAAAGCAAAAGAGTTTTTATAGGGTATCCTGTGTTGAGTCCCTCCATTTCCTTAAATTTCGTTCAGCTGGTAATTTAGTTAAAACAAGGCCGACTTGTAAATATTTTTAAATATGAAAGCAGAAGAAATCCATATTCCAACAAGTACAGGAGCGGGCTTTAAGGCCTGGCTGGATATGCCTACCGGAGGGAAACCCGTGGCCTATGCGTTGTTTGCCTACTGCTTTTCGGCAAAGCAGCAGGAAGCGGTTAACCACATAAGCCTTGCCCTTACACAGCATAAAATTGCGGTGCTTCGTCTCGATTTTGCCGGCTACCAGAGCAAAGGAGGACAGGGAGTGGCAAGTGCCGAAGATTTGCTGAGTGCGGCCAGCTACCTGGAGCGGGAGGGGCATAAGGTTTCGCTGTTGGTTGGCCACTCTGTTGCCGCCGCCGCCGCTTTAGTAGCAGCAGAGGAATTGCCATTGGTAAAAGCAGTGGCAACCATTGGGGCGCCTGCCCATGAAAAGTACCTGCACCGCCTGCTCGACGAAGATATGCATGATGATGAATATGCTGAAATTGTTTACGATACCTACGATTTTAAGATAGACCTGGAGCTGCTGGATGCCCTGGATGAAAAGCAGATGCAGCAGCGGATGAAAAACCTTGATAAAGCCCTGCTGCTGATGCATTCTCCCCAGGATGAGTACATCTCTGTCGATGGCGCTGCTGATTTGTATACCATGGCCCGGCATCCGAAAAGCTTTGTTACCCTCGATGGAGCCGATCATTTTCTTAGCAATTCCAGAGACTCGCTGTATGCCGGTAATATAATTGCAAACTGGGTGGAGCGTTACCTCAACCTGCAGGAGCCGGAAGAATTGCGTACCCACATGGAGGTAGTAACCAGAACCGGGCAGCGGGGGTTTACTACCGAAATACGCGCGGGCAACCACAGCCTTTTGGCCGATGAGCCGGAGAAATTCGGAGGAAATGACCTGGGGCCAAACCCTTACGACCTGCTAAATGCGGCCCTTGGCGCCTGCACCAGTATGACCCTGCAAATGTATGCCCGCAGAAAAAAGTGGCCGCTGAAAGAAGCTATTGTGCATTTGAAGCACGATAAAGTTTATGGAGAAGATTGTGCCACCTGCGACGAAAAAGGAGGAAAGCTTGACCAGCTGAGCCGTGAAATTGAGCTTATAGGCGATTTGGATGAAGGCCAAAGGGCACGCTTAATGGAGATAGCCGATAAGTGCCCGGTGCATAAAACGCTCCTGAGCAAAATTAGTATAACCACCAAAGCCATAGAGCCCTGATTATTGCTCATTCAGGCTCCAGTTATATTCAAGGTAGCTGATGTCAGCATCGGGCTGTATAGTAAGTGGCGAGTAGCGATTCAGAAAGTCTATAAGCGAACCTTGCCGGGTAAAATCTCCCTGGTACCAGTTGAACAAGGGCGAAAGCTGTACCTGCTGCCCGCTAATCTTGTTTTTTGAAGAGTTGCTTAGAAAATCCTTCGCCTGTTGGCTTAGCTGTGCGTCCAGCTGCGCTGCAGTATAAGCTTGTTGCCGTAATTTAGGGCAGGAGCGGGCGGCACATACCAGGGCAAAATGGATGCGCGGCTCATTAAATTCTTCGCGAATAATATTGTGCTCCAGGTTATTCAGGTCAAAAGTTTTGCCTTTGATGTTTATGAATTTGATGTCCCACGGAGAGTTGACGAAAGGCAGCTGTATGCTGGAGCCAATGTCTTTAATGCTTTCCAGCGGATAGTATTCCAGTATCAGGTGGATGGTGTAGGCATTGTAAGCATTTATCCAGTAAGCCAATTGCTCTGCTTCCGTCCACTTTTGTGGGTTTGGCGGGTTATTTTCCAGTGTTTTCAGGTAAGCCTTTAGCTGCTCCCGGTCCTGGAGAAGGCCTTTATAATCTACCATGCCCTGTTCATCGACATACTTTTGTAAAAGGGTGGTAAAGGCCTGGTGGCTGGGCGGGCTCGCCTGGGATGCAGGCAGGGAAATGCTGCCGCAGGAGGGCATGCTGCAGGCCTGCAGGCTAAAGAGCAGCAGGCTAAAGAAGCTGTTAAAAAATTTTCTTCTCATTAAGAGGCTGTTTGAGTTTTATTTTAATTTTTTTATCGGGAATTTTTATCAGATGTAGTTCAATTTGAAGAGCATACCCAAAGGCATGTGATGAATAATAGCTAAAGTATGGCCGGCCGTGCAGGCGAAAAAAGACGCATAAAAAAACGAAAGGATGAAATTAAAACCGCCTCTAAAGCGGTGAGGAAGAATCGGGATTCTTTTCCCTATCTATTTTTAAACTGTATTTCATTAAAGGTGCAGAGCTTACAATGGAAATAATGACCATCGAAATAATCGCTACGAAAATTTCATTGGTAATAAAGCCCTCATGTAAGGCAATGGCTCCTAAAATAACCTCCAGGGTGCCATGCGTGTTCATGCCAAAGCCAATGGCCAGGGCGCGGAATTTACTGAAGCCTCCGAGGCGGGCACCAATAGTGGCGCCTGTAATTTTGCCGGAAAAGGCAATAATCGTAATGGCCAGCACCAGTAAAGGATTAAAGCTTTCTACAAAGTTGATGTAGAGACCTATGGATACAAAAAACAGGGGAGCAAAAATGTTATTGATAAACTGATGCAGGATTTCCTTTGCCCGCTCGGTAAGATGCTCGGAATCGCCCAGGGCCACTCCCAGAATAAACGAGCCGAAGATGGCATGAATGCCAATAGACTCTGTAAAGGCGGCTGCCAGAAAGCATAGCGCCAGGGAGAGGGATAATAAGCCGCCCGGCCAGGCCAGCTTTTTGTTTATCCAGGGGAGCGCTTTGTTAATTAAGCCCCGGCCAATGGTTACCATTAGCAGGGTAAAGCCTACGGTTAGTGCAATGGTGGCGCCAATGCCCATACCTCCCTCATTGGTACCCATCATGCTTAAGATTACCGAAAAAATAAGCCAGCCGAGAATGTCGTTTACCATGGCAGACGCTACAATAAGCATGCCAATGGAAGATTTAAATACGTTGAGGTCCATGAGTATCCGGGCCACGACAGGCAGGGCGGTAATGGCCATGGTGGTTCCTATAAAAAGGGCAAAAACCAGTACCTGCTCCTCTTTATAAAAGCCAAAGAATTCCGGCCACAAATAAGGGAAAATAAAACCCAGGCCAAAAGGCAAAATAAGAGAGAAGAGACTGGTTAATAAGGCCTGTTTTCCTTGCTGAGTCACAATATGAAGGTCGACCTCGAGGCCGGCGATAAACAGCAGCAACACAACAGCCACCTGAATAATGCCATCGAGCACCAGGGCTGAGGGGCCTGTTTCGGGAAAAAGCAGGATAAAGGTTTCTGGCTGAGGGTTCCTAGAATAGTAGGGCCTAAAAGGATACCGGCAAAAATTTCACCTACTACGGAAGGCTGCTTTAGTTGCCGGGCAATTTCGGCAAAAATTCTGGCAGCAAACAGCATTACACTCAGTTGAATGAGCAGGTTTATAACTTCGGTATGAGCAAGTTTATCCATTTAAATTAATTTGCTTGTACAAGAAGTAAATTTGCGGGTAAATCAGTCAGCAGGTACTCCAGGTCATTGGGGAACATCCTGTCTAAAATGTTCAGGTTCCGGTTCGGTGCCTGTACAACCAGCAGGTCGGCTTTGGCAGTACGGGAAAACTTAGCAAGCTCAAAGCCCGACTTTCCGGATATAATTTTAATGTTTACCTTTAATCCATCGCAGGGGCATTTGGCCATTTGCTTCTGTACCTCCTTTATTTTTTCCTCTATAATTCTTCGTCTGGTTTCGGCGTACTCGTGCTCCGGATCTTCTCCTGCCAGGGCCATGGTAAAACCATACATCTTAATTTCTTTAACTATATGCAGCTGCTGGCTTTGTTCTTTCTGGCCAATAAAGCATCCGGCCCGAATGGTGTCAGTGGCGTCATCGGCATCGCCGGCATGCATAACAATACGTTTGAAATAAGCAGGTTTACTGCCCGGTTCTAAAAGCACCAGTACCGAGCAATTGGCTTTTCTCAAAATGCTTCGCGCCACAGAGCCGGTATAGTATTTAAAAATATTTTCTTTCCTGAGTGCTCCGGCAAGCAGGAGTCCAACCTGTTGTTCTTTGCAAAAGCGCAGAATGGCCTTTGCCGGGTCGCCTGTTTCCCAAAACACACCTACTCCATTAGAAATAATTCCGGCCTTAGCTAAAGCATTTTCCAGCTTCGCCACCTTTTCTTCACTTTTTTCGCCCACATGAATTAGCATGAGCTCGGCATGGTAGAGCTCCCGGAGCCGCCTGGCTTCAAATAAAATGGCTTCCATACGTGGCGAAAAGGCAATGGCCGCCGCTATTTTTTTAAACATACAGGGAGTGAATAACTGGTAGTTTGCAATAATTGCATGAACTGTTCTCTAAAAATAGTTAAATAATTAAGAATAGAAAAAGTGCAATGAAGTATTGTTCTTTTCTAATATGCTGCTGCAAGGGTACTTGAAAATCATAATCAGTAAGCCTATTTGCATGCAAGAATTATTTGAAAAGGATAGTGGGAGTCGGTAATAATTCGCATATTTATACATACGAATATTAAAAACAGTCCTTTGTGGATTTTATGGTATGTTTACTAAAGTAGCGGTGGCCATCGCAGCGTCTCCTACCCTGGAGGCTCTGCTGGCAGAGTCAAAGCGCCTACAGGATCTTTTTGGTTCAGAAATTTTGCTGCTCCATGTAAGAAGGAACAGTGAACTTGAAGAAGAGAATTTTTTAAAAAAAGCGATTCAGGAAAGCCGGTTTAGCCCGGAAAAAACAGAGCTTTTTCTTGAAAACGGCGATCCTGCCGAAGTAATAATTGATTTTTGTAAAGCGCGGAATGTAGATTTGCTGGTAGCAGGCGCGCTTAAAAAAGAAAACATATTTAGGTCTTACCTGGGGTCTGTGGGGCGGAAAATAATGAGGGAGGCCGGCTGCTCCATCCTTATTCTGGTAGAGCCTTCGGAGCAACCCAATCCTTTTCGCGAAATAGTGGTCGATGGGAGTGAACATCCGCTTACCGAAAAAGCAATTCGTGCCGCCTGCCTGATTGGCAATAAACAACAGGCAAGTCATGTGCATATATTGAAAGACATTAAATTGTATGGCCTAACCATGGCGGTGGCTGCCGAAGATTCCGAAAATGCGTATGCTGAGCAAAGAAGGAGATTGGTGCAGGAGGAAATCGAGCATGTAAAGAAAAAGCTGGAAGGAATAGGGAAAGAGCCCGTACCTATAAATATAAAGATTATTAGTGGAAAAATGGGCTTTGAGTTAAACAAGTTCGCCCGAAGAGTAGGAGCGGACCTGGTGGTTACCGCCGGTCCGCAAAAAAGCTGGGTATTCTGGATCGCATCATGACACACGATTTGGAGTACCTGCTGGACGATATTCCTACTAACCTGCTAATTATACATTGATTTTTTAGACTCTTTTTACTGTAATTTTTTAAGGAATGGAAAGCCTGGGCCATGATGAGGTAATTAAATTACTTCTTCAGCTAAGCATTATTCTGCTTGCCGGCCGCCTTATGGCTGAGCTGGCTCGCAAGTTTGGCCAGCCTGCCGTGGTGGGCGAAATCTTTGCGGGCATTTTACTGGGGCCTACGGTTTTTGGGATGATGGCCCCCGAAACTTTCAATACTTTTTTTCCAAGCGGAGGCGCTTCCTTTCTTATTTTCGAAGGGGTTATTCAGGTTTCTGTTATTTTGTTGCTTTTTATTGCCGGCCTGGAGGTGGAGCTGCAACTGGTGTGGGCGCAGGGTAAGCAGGCAGTGAGTACCAGTATTCTGGGTCTTGTATTTCCATTGGCAGTTGGCTTTGTGTTTCCTTACTACTTTCCCCAATTTTTCGACCTGGGTGAAAATGCCGATGCCTTCACCTTTGCGCTTTTTGTCGGCACGGCCATGTCTATTTCGGCCTTACCGGTTATTGCCCGCATTCTTATGGACCTGGGAATTTTCAGGAGCAAAGTGGGCATGCTTGTAATTTCTGCAGCCATGATTAACGACCTGCTGGGCTGGCTTATTTTTTCGGTAATAATAAGTATGATGGGTACCGGGGGGAGTGAAATGAGCCTTACCGCTACTATTTTATTTACGCTGGGTTTCACCGTTTTTATGCTCACGCTGGGAAAAGGCATTATCAACCGGCTGCTTCCTGTCATTAACCGGCGGTTTGCCTGGCCAGGAGGGGTGCTTTCTATTTCAATAGGCGTTTGTTTTCTGGCTTCAGCCTTTACCGAATACATTGGTATACATGCTATTTTCGGGGCTTTTATTTTGGGGGTTGCCTTGGGCGACTCTGCTCATATGCCTGAGCGGGCGAAAGAAATTGTGCACCAGTTTATCAATAACATCTTTGCGCCTATCTTTTTTGTATCTATTGGGTTAAAGGTAAATTTTATACTAAATTTTAACCTGTGGTTAGTGCTTGCCGTGCTGCTAATTGCCTTTGTGGGTAAAGTAGTGGGCAGTGGCCTGGGTGCACGCTTGGGTGGCTTGCCAAAGCGGGAGGCGCTGGCAGTGGGGTTTGGCATGAATGCCCGCGGGGCCATGGAAATAATCCTGGGCCTGGTGGCTTTGGAAAATGGCATTATTGGCCGGCAGTTTTTTGTAGCCCTGGTAATAATGGCCATCGTTACCAGTGTAATGAGCGGGCCACTGATGAAGATTTTTTTGAAGCCAGTAAGCCTGCCTGCAGCTGTCCCGGCTCCCCCGCCCGGAAGTGAACAGAAAGGTTTAAGTAGTAAAATTTAAATTAAAGGATGTTCGGCTAAAACCCTTCTACCAGGTTTTGTCGGCTAAGTTGAGCTAATTTCCCATTTGAAATGGCTGTAGCTAAGCTTTCCCTAAAAAGTGCCCGAAAGAATTTTATGGAAGTTACGTAGTGCCTGGTCGAGGTTCTTTTTTCGGCCTTTCAAGTTGCCCTAGACGCGTTTTTCCACCAGCAACACTCTAAGAAAAGTAACATCCTGACCGAGCCTAAAAGCCGGAAACAGCGCCAGAGGAGCTAAGAGTGGCCAGCTTGCATTTTATTCATGTTCCGGCCCCCTCCCGCTTACTTCTTTTGTCCATAGCAGCATGCATTTGCATATTAAGATCCCAAGCTGTTGGTGCTAAAAGGCTAATTTTTATACCTTTGTCGCTATGGCTAACAACGAAGAAAACAACCTGTTTAAAAAAATAGTAGCCCATGCCAAGGAGTATGGGTTTGTATACCAGTCGAGCGAAATTTATGACGGTCTGCAGGCCGTGTACGACTATGGCCCGTATGGAGCCGAATTGAAGAAAAACCTGAAAGAATTATGGTGGCAGGCCATGACCCGCCTGAACGATAATGTGGTAGGGCTGGATGCTGCCATTTTTATGCATCCGCTTACCTGGAAAGCCTCCGGCCACGTCGACAGCTTTAACGACCCGATGATCGACAACAAAGATTCGAAAAAACGCTACCGGGCCGATGTGCTGATGGAAGAAAAGGCAGCCGAATATGAAGATGCCGGCGATAAGGAGCGGGCCGATGAGCTGCTGAAGAAAACCGGCAGGCTGCTGGAAGCCGAAGACCTGGAAGGCGTGCGGGAGCTGATCCTCAGCGAAGGCATTAAATGCCCCGTAAGCGGCACCGCCAACTGGACGGAGGTACGGCAGTTTAACCTGATGTTCTCTACCGAAGTAGGCTCCGTGGCCGACGAAACCAATAAAATATACCTGCGCCCCGAAACAGCCCAGGGTATTTTTGTAAACTTCCTGAACGTGCAGAAAACCGCCCGCATGAAAGTGCCATTCGGGATTGCCCAGATTGGCAAAGCCTTCCGGAACGAGATTGTGGCGCGGCAGTTTATTTTCCGGATGCGCGAGTTCGAACAAATGGAGATGCAGTTCTTTGTTCGCCCCGGCACCGAAATGGAGTGGTACCAGCAGTGGAGAGATACCCGCCTGAAGTGGCACAAAGCCCTGGGAATTCCGGAGGATGACCTGCGCCTGCACGACCACGAAAAGCTGGCCCACTATGCCAATGCCGCCCTCGATATCGAGTATCGCTTCCCTTTTGGCTTTAAAGAAGTGGAAGGCATCCACAGCCGTACCGACTTCGACCTGCGCAACCATCAGGAGCTGAGCAAGAAAAAGCAGCAGTACTTCGACAACGACTGGATGAAAATGGCAAGCCTTACGGCAACTATGTGCCTTATGTGGTGGAAACTTCCATTGGTGCCGACCGTCTCTTCCTGATGTTGCTTTGCAACGCCTATAAAGAAGAAATGGGGGTTGATGCCAAGGGCAATGAAAAAACCCGCGTTTACCTGAAGTTCCACCCGGCCCTGGCTCCGGTTAAAGCAGCCATTCTGCCGCTGATGAAAAAAGATGGCCTGGCCGAAAAAGCGCAAAGAAATATACGAAGAGCTGAAATTCGATTTCAACGTAGTGTACGACGACAGCGCAGCCATTGGCAAGCGTTATACCCGCCAGGACCTGATTGGTACGCCTTTCTGTATCGCTGTTGACCACCAGACGCTTGAAGACGATACGGTAACCATTCGCTACCGCGATACCACCGAACAGAAGCGGGTAGCGGTAAGCCAGCTTCGCGAAGAAATTGGCAAACGAAGTATCGGTAGCAAACATTTATACCGAGAGTTTATAAAATATTACACCAATTTGTAAAACACCAGCGCCTGTTGCATATTATACCTTACTTTAGGGAGGAAGTTTATATGCATATAGGCTGTTGGTGTTTTATTTTTATTGCGGAAGCCTGGGGCTTATTTTCTGGTATGTGAGCAGCCAGCAGGGGCGGCGTGGTGCCTATTAATCCCGCTTACCGGCAAATTCTGATAAACAGCTGCCGTTACTATCAGCAGCTGCCGGCCGCCCAGCATCACGGCTTTTGAGCGGAAGGTGCAACGTTTTATCATGTTAAAACGCTTTGTGCCCCGCCAGCTATACCCAGGTAACCACCGGAAATGAAGGTGCTTATTGCCGCCACCGCTGTGCAGCTGACCTTTGGTCTGCCACATGTTTACCTGCGCCATTTCGCACCATCCTGGTTTACCCGGATACTTACTACTCTACCATTTCCCGCAAATACCACAAAGGAGAGGTAAATCCTGCCTGGGGTATTATTGTGCTTTCGTGGCGCAATTTTGTGGAAGGCTATGTTGATCCGGGCGATAGCATTAACCTGGGGCTGCACGAAATGGCACATGCCCTGCGGCTCGAAAATATGATTCGCAATGGAGAATACCGGCTTTCTGGACGAAAACCTGTGGAAGAATGGGAGGTGCTAAGCCTGCAAGAGCTGTATAAAATACGCAAGGGCGAAAGCCATTTTTTCAGGGGTTATGCCGGCGCCGACGAGGAAGAATTTTTTGCCATTGCCGTAGAAAATTTCTTTGAGCGCCCGCAGGAATTCTGGGAAAGCTTCCGCAGCTTTACCGTATGCTAAGCCTTATCCTTAACCAGGACCCGCTCGTGCTGTTGCTACCACAGGCTTCTTAGCGCGTATGGCCAAAAGCGGGATTTATGATAACAGGCTGTGGAAAATAGACAATAGATAATAGGCGGTTGATATTGCTTTTCGGACTGGAGAAATGCCTTTTATGCAATTAGCGATCCTCTTAATTTTATACTTGTCGCAAGAAAATAAGATATTTCTTTGTGCCTGCCCGATTATACTGTTATTTCGTAATTGTTTTCCTGGATTCCTGGCTCTTGGTTGCCTGGTTCTGCGAACATTAGTCCATTGCACATTTTCAAACTTACACATTTTCATATGATGCACTGGGAGCAGCTGTTGTCGCACAACGTATTGGAAAAAAACACCTGGCTTCGCATGCCAGCCGCAGCGCGTTTGAGCAGGATTACGACCGTATCATTTTTTCTTATCCTTTTCGCCGCCTGCAGGATAAAACACAGGTGTTTCCTCTGCCTAAGGAAGATTTTGTGCATACCCGCCTTACCCACAGCCTGGAGGTAAGCAGTGTAGGCCGCTCTCTCGGCAAGGGTAGGCGAAGTATTGGTGCAACGCCATCCCGGGTCTTGAGCCGAAGGCCGGCATCGGCCAGTACGATATTGGGGCCATTGTAGCGGCGGCCTGCTTACCCACGATTTGGGTAACCCGCCCTTTCGGGCATTGCGGGGAGTCAGCAATTTCCGATTTCTTTATAAATACGGAAACCGGCCAGCTTATTAAGCACATTGCAACGAGAAGCAATGGGCCGATTTGACCAATTTCGAAGGCAATGCCCAGGGCTTCCGGCTGCTGAATAAAGAAAACTATCAGGGCTTCAACTTAACTTTGCCACCCTGGCCGCTTTTAGCAAGTACCCTTGCGAATCTCATCTCCAGAACGCAACAAGCCTTTCGCGTCAGCCAGAAAAAGTATGGCTTCTTCCAGAGCGAAAAAGAGGTATTTGAGCAAATAGCAGAAGGCTACCGGAATGACGACGCTGGGCAGATGACGACGATGCCTCCTGGTGCCGCCATCCGCTGGCCTTTCTGGTTGAAGCTGCCGACGATATCTGCTACCACCTCATCGACCTGGAAGATGGCTGCCGCATGGGTCTGGTACCTTTTGAGCAAACGCGCGATTTGTTGGCCCCTGCTGGGCAGCCAGGTACCAGCCGGAAAAACTGGAGAAAATACGCGGTAAAAAGCGAACAATTAGTGTGCTGCGTGCCATGGCTATTGGTGAGCTTATTGAACAAGCTTCGGATATTTTCCTACAGAAGAGGACACAATTTTACAGGGAAGTTTGAGGAATCGCCTGGTGGATTTAATACCCGGCGGCCCAGACAATGGAAGAAATTAAGAAGATTTCGATGGAGAAAATTTATCGTTCGTCAGGTGGTGCTGGAAACAGAAATTGCCGGCTTTGAAGTATTGGGTGGATTACTGGATGCTTTTATCACTGCTGCCTGGTTTTAAGAAGCCGATTCTTCCCGTTTTTCTGCACGCCACCGCTGCACCCTGCGCCTATTGCCCGAAGAGCTATTGGCCCGGAGAGCAGGAAAGCGTTTATGAGCTTGGCCATGAGTTGCCTTGATTGTGTTTCGGGCCTTAACCGACAGCCATGCCGTTGCCTTGTTCGGAAAATAAAAGGAACTGCTTTACCGGTCTTATGAGGTATAAGGGGCGGAATATTTTTAATTTAAATGTAAATAACGTTAAAGTATAACTTTGCGGGGGGCTGATTATCAGTGTAATAACTTAGGTGCTTTTTATATAAAACAAAGATGTAGATTTTATACCTTTGCCGCTTATCTGGAACAGGATGTGGAATTTATTAGCAAAATTCATTTTAAAATACAGGCTCTACCTGATAATTGCGATAGGGCTTATTACCGCTTTTCTTTGGCGTCTAAAATACCCGACCTCGCCTTTCGTACGACTTTGCCAATGTAGTGCCGGCGATGATCCCGACAAGGTGTTTCTGGATGAATTCAAAGAGCAGTTTGGCGAAGACGGCAATGTGATGGTAATAGGCATGCAGGACAGCAGCCTTTACCAGCCAACCAATTTGCGGCGTTACCGATACCTGAGCGAAGAAATTGCAGCGGATAAAAGGCGTGAAGAATGTGCTTTCGCTGCCGCTTTGCAACGGGCCTGTGAAAGATATCGGAAAATCGCAAGTTTGTCGCTGAAGCCCATTTTCGAAAATGTTCCCGATAAGCAGGCAGCGGTCGACAGCCTGCTGCAGGTGGCGCTCGACCAGAAAATTTACAGCAGACAGCTGATTAATACCAGAAAACGGAGCCACCCTACTGCTGCTGACCATCGATGTAGACGTTCTTAACTCCGAAAAGCGCGAAGGGCTTGATGGAGCGACATCATGCTTGCCGGAACCAGTTCGAAGAAAAACAGGCATTAATCTGCATTATGCCGGCGTACCCTTTGTGCGCTCGGTAATGACGACCAAAGTACAGGCAGAGCTGAAAATGTTCCTGGTACTTTCGGTCGTGGTTACGGCTCTTATCCTGTTCTTCTTTTTCCGCTCCTTTAATGCAGTGCTCTTCCCCATGGTGGTTATTGGGGTAATGATTGTCTGGTCGCTGGGGACGCCTAGTAGTATTGGGTTACAAAATTACCCTCCTAACCGGCCTTATTCCGCCTATTATTGTGGTTATTGGCATTCCTAACTGCATTTACCTGCTCAATAAGTACCACCAGGAATACAATAAAACACGGACAGCAGCTGAAAGCACTGGCCTATATTATACAGCGCATTGGCTTTGTTACCCTTATCACCAACTTTACTACCGCCATTGGCTTTCTGGTGCTGGCGTTTACCGATATTGCTATTCTCAGAGAATTTGGTATTGTAGCCGGCATCAATATCTTTGCAACCTTTGTCGTAAGCATTATCCTTATTCCAAGCATCTTCTCTTACCTCACGGCTCCGTCGAACCGCCACCTGAAGCACCTCGAATGCGCGGCCGCTCGATAAGGTCTTAACCGGTTCGACCTGCTGGTACACCGCCATAAGTACAGCGTTTTTGCCATTACGGATTGTGTGCTGGTAATTTCTGTGTTTGGCATGTTCCAAATCCGGTCAATGCGCTTATATGGTAGATGATATTCCGGAAGACAGCCAGGTGAAGCGGGACCTGGACTTCTTCGAGCAAAATTTTGGAGGAGTTATGCCGCTGGAAATTGTAATTGATACCGGCAGCCGCAAAGGAATTATGAACCTGCGCACCCTCAGAAGGTAGATGCGTTTGAGCAGTTCCTGGCCGGGCAGCAAGAATTTACGCCTCCTGTTTCTGTGGTAAGTTTCTTAAAGCTACCCGCCAGGCTTTTTATAACAGCCAGCCGCAGTTTTATGAGCTGCCCGACAACCGCGACCGCGCCTTTATTCTGCCCTACCTGCAAAATAATGCCGACAGCAGGAGCTTTCCCGGTCCTTTATCGACTCTACGGGCCAGCTTATGCGGCTTTCGCCTAAAGTGGCCGATATGGGTTCTATTAAAATGGATTCTCTGTACTAAGGAGGTTATCCAGCCTGAAATTGAAGCTATTTTGGCGAGAACAAAAAGATAGATGTGAAGCGTAACCGGTACCACGCTGCTGTTTATAAAAGGCAACCAGTTCCTGATTGAAAATCTGCGCACCAGCCTGCTCATTGCCTTTGTTGTTATTTCCATCATTATGGCCCTGCTGTTCCGCAATATCCGGATGATCCTGATTTCTATTATTCCGAACCTGGTGCCGCTGTGTGTTACCGCAGGTTTAATGGGGTATTTTGGTATTCCGTTAAAGCCAAGTACCGCGCTTATATTTAGTATTGCTTTTGGTATTTCGGTCGATGATTCTATTCACTTCCTGGCTAAATACCGGCAGGAGCTTTTTGCCAATAACTTCTTTGTAGCAAAGGCCATAAGCAAAAGTCTGCGCGAAACCGGCTCGAGCATGATGTATACCTCCATCGTCTTGTTCTTTGGGTTTATTATTTTTGCCTTTTCTGAATTTGGCGGTACCGTGGCTTTGGGCATTTTAACCTCCACCACCCTATTGTTTGCCATGTTTACCAACCTTATTTTGCTGCCATCGCTTGCTACTGGCCTTCGATGATGGAAAGTACGACGAAAGACGAGCATCCGCTTATTGAGCAGTACGACGAGTTTTATACCGAAAGTGAAGACGAAGAAATTAACCTGAGCCTGCTCGAGGTGGAGCAGGAGGGAAAGCGCTCTTAGCAGCGGAATATTTCTGCCGTGCTGAAATAATTCAATTTTCTTAAACCGGCAGCTTGGCATATAAATTTTAAAAAGGGTAGGGAGCAGTCTTTCAGAAGGACTGTTCCCTACCCTTTTTTTGCAGCCTTATGGGCGCTTTTAACTGATATGTTCAGCATTTTATTCTTTGCGTAACTTTTTTGAAGTGGCTGAGGTTGATTATGAGTAGGAAAAATCGGAGCCTTCGTGCCAGTGCTGCTTTATGGTAACTTCTCAGGAAACTTATTTAGGTAGTCTGCCGGAAAATGCTATTTTATTAAGAGCCGCAGATTTACACAGGCAGAAAATTCAGCGCAACAATGGGAAATAGTAATATGTACAAAGTAATTGCCGAAACGGTGCCGGAATTTTTTTTCGTGTATCATCTCCAAAGCAGGCAGGTTACTTTTGTAAGCCCACAGTTTTACGAACTGGCCAAAGATCATGAACAGGCTACGCACAACGATAAGCTCCGTTCCTATATTCATCCAGGTTGCCAGGCAGCCTTTGATAGTTTTTTTAGCGATTTGTCGGAGGAAAACGAATTTGCCGGTCGCATTGAGCTGCAAACCCATGAGGATTTAGGCGAAATTCGCTGGGTAGAAATTTATACCTTTCCGGTGGAGGAAGAAGCGGCACAGGTATCTCAGGTGGTTGGCCATATTATTGATATAACCGATAAAAAGGAGCGTTTGCGGCTTTTGGAACATGAGCATGAAAAGCTTGACAGTGTTCTTAAAATTCTTGCCCATGATTTGCGTGCCCCCTTTAGCCAGGTGTACATGATTGCCGACATACTCAAAGGTATGATGGGGCCGGAGGATAAGGCCCGCTATGGTGGGTATATTCAAATGCTTCAGAATTTGGGCGACCGTTCGCTGGTGTTGCTCGATAACCTGTTGCGCCTGGTTTCTTTGCAGGAAGGAACCCTGAGCCTCGACCTCCGTAAATATGATCTGCGCAAAGTGGTACACAGTTTGGTGGAGAATTTTCATGTTCAGTTGCTGGAAAAGAAAATAAGCTGTGAGGTAAATGCACCGGATTACGCTGTAATGGCCGAAGTGGACAAACTGTTACTGGAGCAGGCGCTGGGCAACCTGCTTTCCAATGCCCTGAAGTTTACCCCAAATGAAGGGCAAATACGGATACACATCAAACAGGATGAGGAGGTAGTTCGAATCGAAGTGGGAGACAATGGCATTGGCATTCCCGAAGAGCATATTCCAGACCTGTTCAAAGAGTTCTCGAAGATGCGTAGAAAAGGCCTGAAGGGGGAAAAGTCGACAGGGCTGGGACTGGCAATTGCCCGACAAATAATTCATTTGCATGCCGGCCATATTCGGGTGGAGAGCCAGGAGCAGCAGGGAACAACGTTTACCATTGAGCTGCCGCTTCCCGGAAGGTCAGGCGCCGAAGAAGAGGAAGTGGACCTTTAACTAAGGCTGGTAAAAGGTTTAATATTCGCTCAGTATAAATATGAAATTCTATTATGTATGTCCGATGTAACCGCTAAAATAACAGAAACCGTTCCTATTTTCTTTTTTGTGTACCATTTAGAGAGAAAGGAAATTGAATACCTTAGCCCGCAGTTTTACAGAATGGCAGAAGGGGTGGAGGACGAACAAGATAACCCCCTGAAGAAGTGCATTGATCCTTCCTTTCATAAGAGCTTTGATGATTTTTTTGTTGGCTTGTCGGTGGAGAACCATTTTGAAGGTTCAGTCGAATTAAAGGCCAACGGTAAACTGAAAGAAATTGAATGGGTGGAGTTGAACACCTTTCCGGTGGTAGAAAGTGACTTGTCGGAGGTAAGGCAGGTGGTGGGACATATTGTAAATACCACTCAGAAAAAAGAAATGTACGACTTGCTCAGCGAAGAGAAAGAGCATATTACCAACATTCTCAACATGGCGGTGCATGACCTGCGGGCACCTTTTAACCGCATCCACATGATAGCCGAAATCCTTGAAAAGAATATGACGGAGCAGGAATATAACCGTCATAAAATGTACATCGATATGCTGCGCAGGCAGGAGCAGGAATCTATGGCTCTTATCCAAAGCCTGCTGCGGCTGGCTACTTTAAAAGGAGAAGTAAATTCGCTGGATTTGAATATTCACGATTTACGAAAACTGGTAAAAAAGTGTGTAGTGCAACAGCAAACCAGGCTCGAAGAAAAGGAGCTGGAGGTAAAGTATGAATTTCCGGAGCAAACGGTAAAGGCAAAGCTGGATGCGGTGCTTTTTCAGCAGGTACTGGAAAACCTCCTGTCGAATGCAATTAAGTATACGCCCAAAGGAGGTCACATTTCCTGGAGTATCACCTTCGAGGGGAGTCATATTCAGCTGAGCATTACCGATACGGGTATTGGTATCCCGGAAAAATACCAGGAGAACATTTTTAAAGACTTTAAAGGGCTCAGACGCAAAGGACTGGAAGGAGAGGACTCTACCGGTTTAGGTTTGTTCATTTGCAAAGAAATTGTAAAAATGCACCAGGGAAAAATCCAGCTAGAAAGTAAGGAAGGCAAAGGCTCTACTTTTAAAATAACCCTGCCTTTCCCCGAATCCTCTGCCGCCTACTATTAAATTGCCCGGCCAACGGGCAAAGAAAGTTACTGCAGCTGTTGTTTCCGGTGGTTATTCATCCATCAAAAGGCCCTGACAGTTATCATATTAATTTGTATTGCCTTATATTTGCAGATTATTGATTCATCAATTAAAATCCGCTTTTTGTGAAGTATCGCGAGTATAAAGGCATTAGTTACGCAGCACTGGCAGACGACATGCTGCAGTACTGGAAAGAGCATAAAATTTTTGAAAAATCGGTCAGACAGCCGGGAAGGAAACCCCAGCTTTACTTTTTACGAAGGTCCGCCTTCGGCCAATGGTACGCCGGGCATTCACCACGTAATGGCCCGTGCCGTAAAAGATATTTTTTGCCGCTACAAAACCCTCAAAGGCTTTCAGGTAAAACGCAAAGGCGGCTGGGATACCCACGGCCTGCCTGTAGAGCTGCAGGTAGAAAAAGAACTGGGCATCACCAAAGAAGATATTGGCACTAAAATTTCGGTAGAAGAATACAACCGCAAGTGCCGCGAGGCGGTCATGAAGTTCAAAGACCAGTGGGACGACCTGACCGAGAAAATGGGCTACTGGGTAGACCTGGACGATCCTTACATTACCTTCGAGCGCGATTATATGGAGAGCCTCTGGTACCTGCTTAAGCAGCTCTACGACAAAGGGCTGCTTTATAAAGGCTATACCATTCAGCCCTACTCCCCGGCTGCCGGTACCGGCCTGAGCTCGCACGAGCTGAACCAGCCCGGCTGCTACCGCGATGTGAAAGATACCTCTATTACCGCCCAGTTCAAGGTAGTGCAAACGAGCGCTCCGAACAGCTTTTTGAAGATGCCAGGGCGATGTATTCTTCCTGGCCTGGACCACCACTCCCTGGACGCTGCCGGCCAACACTCCCTGGCGGTAGGCAAAAATATTACGTATGTGAGTTAAAACCTTTAACCCGTATACCTTACGAGCCTATCACTGTGGTGCTGGCAAAAGATCGGATGAGCTGCTTCTTTCAATAAAAAAGCCGAAGGCATTGCCCTGAGGATTACAAGCCGGGCGATAAACTGATCCCCTAGAAGTTGCAGGCGAATTTAAAGGAAGCGAACTGGTAGGCGTGGACTACGAGCAACTGATGCCCTACGTGCCGCTTGAAAAGCCTGCCTTTACCGTGTTGGAAGGCGATTTTGTGACCACCGAAGATGGTACCGGCATCGTGCACCTCGCCCAACCTTTGGTGCCGACGACTACCGGGTGTCGGTGAAGCACCATGTACCGGGCGCTTTTGGTAACCGATGAAGAACGGCAACGCAGTGCCCGATTGTAAACAAGCAGGGCCGCTTTGTAAAAGAAATTACAGACTTTGCCGGTATGCCGGTAAAGAACTATACGCGGCGAAGATGAAAGCGATGCGGAATACAAGCTCGACGGATGTTAAAATCGCCATTAAGCTAAAAGAAGAAAACAAGGCTTTTAAAGTAGAGAAGTACGAACACAGCTATCCGCACTGCTGGCGTACCGATAAGCCTATGCTGTACTATCCGCTGGATAGCTGGTTTATCAAAACCACGGCCATGAAAGACCGGCTGGTGAGCTGAATAAAACCATCAACTGGAAACCGAAAGTCTACCGGCACGGGCCGTTTTGGCAACTGGCTGGAAAACCTGGTAGACTGGAACCTGAGCCGCAGCCGCTACTGGGGAACGCCGCTGCCGATCTGGCGCACCGAAGACAAGAAGGAAGAAAAATGCATTGGCTCTGTAGCAGAGCTGAAAGCAGAAGTAGAAAAAGCCATTGCCGCCGGTCATTGAACAAAAGCCAATCGATGCCTGGAATTTGACCTGCACCGCCCTTACGTGGACGATGTAGTGTTGGTCAGCGACAGTGGCCAGCCAATGCACCGCGAAAGCGACCTGATCGACGTTTGGTTCGACTCCGGCGCCATGCCTTATGCGCAGTGGCATTATCCTTTCGAGAATCAGGAAATCTTCAAAAATAACTTCCGGCCGACTTTATTGCCGAGGGCGTAGACCAGACCCGCGGCTGGTTCTTTACCCTGCACGCCATTGCCGGGATGCTGTTCGACAGCGTGGCCTACAAAAATGTAATCGCCAACGGCCTGGTGCTCGACAAAAACGGCAATAAAATGAGCAAGCGCCTCGGCAATGCCATTGACCCGTTTAAGACCCTGGCCGAGTATGGCCCCGATGCCACGCGCTGGTACATGATTAGCAATGCCAATCCCTGGGATAACCTGAAGTTTAACCTCGAAGGCGTGGAGGAAGTGCAGCGCCGTTTCTTTGGCACTCTGCAGAATACCTACAACTTCTTTGCCCTCTATGCCAACCTCGATGGCTTTACCTTCGCCGAGGAAGAAATTCCGATGGACGAGCGCACCGAAAGCGACCGCTGGATTATCAGCAAACTGAACAGCCTGATTACAGGAAGTGGAGCGATGCCTATGAGGACTATGAGCCTACCAGGGCCGCCCGTGCCATTCAGGACTTTACCATCGACGACCTGAGCAACTGGTATGTACGCCTGAACCGGAAACGCTTCTGGCAGGGGCGAATACAACGCCGACAAGCAGGCAGCTTACCAGACGCTTTATACCTGCCTGGAAACCATTGCCAAGCTGGTAGTCCCGATCGCCCCTTTCTACACGGACAACCTGTACCGCGACCTGAACGGCGTTAGCAGGCAAAGAATGCAGCAGAATCGGTGCACCTGGGCGATTTCCCGCTGGCTGAAGAAGGCCGAATCGATGCACGACCTGGAGGCAAAGATGCAACAAGGCGCAGACAATCTCTTCGCTGGTGCATTCGCTGCGCAAGAAGGATATGATCAAAGTGCGCCAGCCGCTGAGCCGCATCCTTATTCCTGTCCTGAACAAGGAAACGCAGGAGCAGATACAGGCGGTGGAAGACCTGATCATGAGTGAGGTAAATATTAAAGCACATCGAGTATATCGACGATACCAGCGGTATGCTGGTGAAGAAGATTAAGCCAAACTTCCCGAAGCTGGGCAAGCAATACGGGCCGAAGATGAAGGAGATCAGCCAGGCCGTCGCCAGATGGAGCCAGGAAGATATTGCCGAAATTGAGCGAGAAGGACAGAAGACCATCGACCTGAACGATGGACCAGATTATCCTTACGCCGGAAGATGTGGATGATCACCTCAGAGGACATCCCGGGCTGGTCGGTAGCCAGCGAAAACAGCCTGACCGTGCCCTGGACATTACCCTTACCGACGAACTGCGCCAGGAAGGCATTGCCCGCGACCTGGTGAACCGCATCCAGAACCTGCGCAAGGACATGGGCACTGGAAGTGCAGGACAAAATTAAGATCCAGGTCGAACGTGGCGATGAGCTGGTTAACGCCGCCCTCGAAGCAAACCGCGACTACATCTGCGCCGAAACCCAGGCACTTTCACTAGAGCTGCAGGATACTGTAGCCGGTGCCACCGAACTGGAAATGGACGAACTAAAGCTGCGGGTGAAGATTAGCGTATAAAGCCCGGACCATTCAATATGGAAAAGCCCTGCCTTGAAAGAGGGAGGGCACTGAAAAAGTCCTTTATAGCGGCCAGGTAAACCATTAGGTTTACCTGGCCGCTATTGTTTTCTACAATAATGTACGTTAAACACAAAGATTTGCTGGCTGTAGGTAGAGCACTGGGGTAAACAAAGGTCATTTTCGCACAGAACCTTGGTTTATTTACCTAGGGTAAGTATTCTTTTTAGGTTTACGGTGAATATGGCAAGGGCACCCTGCATTTCCATGTTCTGGATACCATAGGAGACTGCCCGTCCATAGCCATGGACATTCTTTAACTCGCTGTTCTTTGCCTCAATCATATACCTGAGCCTTGACTTTTCTTTGTAATATGCTGTTTCCTGGAACTCCATTTGCTCCTGGTGTAGGTCTGACTTTATGGATACTGAATAGCTTTTGGTCTTTGCTCCCGGCTTATAACAGTTTTCCTTCAATGGGCACAGCTTGCATTTTTCAATGTCAAAATAATACGTGTCGACCTGGTTTTTCCCCACCTCCTTTTTCCCCTGGCGTGCCTTTCGGATAGCCAGATGTCCTGCCGGACAGACAAACATATCTGCATCTTTGTTATAGTCGAACCTGTCTTCAGCCTTTCTAAAGCCTTGTGTTATCGAAGGGTTCAGTCTGGAGACTACTTTTATTGGCTGTCCCTGTTTGTTCTGCAGCGATAGGTTTTCCTTTCCTGAGTATGCCGCATCGCCAATGACAGCCTCTACCTGAATGCCGTTCGCCTGACTTATCTCCACGAGCTTTGGTAGTTCGGGACCATCCCCCTTTTCACCCGATGTCACTACTGCTGCTGTAATAATACGCTCTTCGCTCATGGCCAGGTGGGTCTTATACCCAAAGAATGAGCTGTCGGCAGCTTTATGTCCGGTCCTTGCATCCGGATCTTTGGAGAGAGTATAGTGTTCCTGGGTATCTTCAACCGTTTCTTTCAAGAGGTTTAGCTTCTCCTTCACAGAAGGAACCTCCTGGAGTAGCTCATCCGACTCTATGATTCTCTCCAGTTCCTTGCAGTAGATGAGTTCTTTTTCCAGCTCATTTGAGTCATTCTTGCGCGGCATACGCTTACTCATATCCTCATCAATGGCATAGACCGCCTTGCGCAGATGTTTGGAATGCTCCCTAAGAACTTCTAAAGCGGAATGTGGATTGGAACGTGAATGAGAGTGGGTAGCATCAACGATGATGGATTTGGAACGGATAATGCCTTTTACCAAAGCAATGGAAACGGTTTTGGTAATCAGCAGGTCCAACAGATGGGTATCTTGCAGACGCAGCTTACGGAACTTAGTTAATGAACTGGGGTTAATCACTTCCTCTTCAGGGCACATCCCCAAAAAATACTTGAAGGACATATCATAACGGGACCTTTCTACTACATCCACATCCGATATCGCATAAATCGTCTTAAGCAAAAGGTACTTGAACATGCGGATTGGGCTCTCCGCAGTACGTCCGTTATTAGGACAATATTTCCCCAATAGCTCTTCATAGATGAAATTGAAATCAATCAGATCGTTCATCCTACGAAGAAGGTTGTCTTTTGGAACCACTAGCTCATACAAGCCTGCAAAAGAGCTAAACTGGATTTTTTGTTGTTGGGCTAGCATCAGGATTGGTTATCAAGGTGCATATAAGATACAAAAAAACGAGCAGAAAAATCAGTGTTTTCTGCTCGTTTTAAATCCTAAGATACCCCTAAATTTAGTGAAGGGACTTTTTCAGTGCCCTCTTGAAAGAGGTGGGGCTTTTTTTGTTTGGAGTTGGAGGGAATAACTGGCACTTCTCTAGCGAGGGAATCAATTCCCTCGCTAGAGAAGGTAAAATAACCCTTCTGTAGTTGACAGGGTTCTCTCAATATGCCAAGAAGCAGGTGTGAAATATGGGTTCATGCAGTCTGGGCTGTTAAAAGCCGGGAAGCCTTTGCTGTACGATAGCTTTAGAAAGAAGTTATTTGCTCACATTTATAGTAGATTTAGGGAGACTCCATTCATTGTGGATGCTGTCGGAGGAGTTAAGAATCATGTTCACTGCCTGGTTTTCCTTAGTGCAACTTACACAGTAGCAAAGGCAATGAAAGATATAAAAGGGGAATCATCAGGTCTTATTAATTCTTCTTTATGGGTAGAAGACACATTTTTCTGGCAAGAGGGCTACGGAGCATTTTCAGTAAGTCCCTCTCAATTAGCTAAGGTGCGAAATTATATATACCATCAGGAGCAGCATCATTTCAGTCAGAGCTTTGATGAAGAGCTAAGGCTCTTTGAAAATAGTCAACAGCGAGGGAATTAATTCTTTCGTTACTAAAAAAGAGTTTCATCTCTCCTTCACAGAAATAGCTTTTCTTTTCCCTCCCTCAACAACTCTCCATCGAACATCTTTTGCTGCGGCTTGTTCTTTAAGAAATTTTCTGAAACAAAGATATGCGCCAACTGATAATTAAAGCTCCTCAGGGGAACAAGGAAAAGATTCTGCAAGCAATAAAAGATAGCGAGGGCAAAAACACCATCACCTTGCCAAATGAAGACCATGATGTGTTCATTATCTTTCTTCCGAACGAGAAGGTCAATAACTTTATAGAAAGCACAAATGAAATTGAAGGAAAGGAAATTAATCTTATTCCAAGGGGCATAATCAATATGTATCCGCCTGAATCAGAAGCACCTGATCAGGTGGCCGATGTTAAACCCAAAAGTTCCCTCGAAATTTACCTGGGGGGCATTCAGAGTGTGGGTTCCATGTTTGGATTAATTGGCTATTCTTTTGTTGCGGGCATTATAGTATGGATTGGCCTCTTTACTACCACCGGATATCTTTTGGTAGCCGCCATGCTGGTGGCTCCCTTCGCTGGGCCGGCCATGAATGCCGCTCTGGCAACGGCCGCCGGAAAAATGTCTCTGCTTACAAGCAGCCTCAAAAGATATGCCCTGGCCATACTTACTGGTATTGCGGCCAGTTTTCTTCTTTCAGTCTGTTTTCCGGTTAAGGCACTTACGCCACTCATGGAGGAAATAAGCCAGGTTTCAAAGTTTGCCATTTTTTTACCGCTCGTTTCGGGCTTTGCCGGAGCTATCAACGTGTGCCAGTCGGAGCGCGATAGTCTTGTTTCTGGTGCGGCTGTTGGTATTTTGGTGGCGGCTTCTCTGGCGCCTCCTGTCGGCCTCGTTGGCATAGGCTTATACATGACCGACTGGGCGGTGGTGCTGAGTAGTGTTTTCAGAATTGTGCTGCAGCTGTTAGGAATTCATTTAGCGGCTACTCTGGTGTTTTATTTTTATGGTAAAGTTACGCCCCAAGGGGTTCGTTTTTTAAAAGGAAAGAAAATGACCGGCATTGTAACCAGCCTGGTGGTGGTTGCCGGAATTGGGGCCATGATGTACTGGCAGTTCAGGCAGCCGCCCTTTCTTAGAAAAGCAAGTATGAATACCGAGCTGGCCGAGAAGCTGGATTCGGAACTGAAAACACTGGACTACATAAAAGTGCTAAACAAGGATGTAACCTTTACCAACACCAAAATCAATGGCTTGTCTGTTGCCAACTTTGAAGCTACCGTATTGCCTGCAGATACCACTATTGCGAAGGAGGCACTGAAAGCAACCATTATTCAGCATCTGAAAACAAACCTCGAAATTCAGGATAAAAACATATACAAGGTGTATCAAATAAATGTGGTGGAAGATTAGGAAGAGGTCGGGGAAGGCCGCCTTTTTTAAAGGAGGCTATTTTTAAATTCTAAATATGACAATTGTTGAATAGGGTAAATTATTTTTTTGACGGATGGAGCCCTGTTTTCAGGATTTTTGTGGTAGGAATCCTTTCTTTCCTCATACTCGTCCTGTTGTTGAAAATTTCAGGTAAAAGAACACTGGCACAAATGAGCGGGTTCGACTTTGTTATTACCGTAGCCATAGGTTCTACCTTTGGCCGGCTAATAACTGCTGAAGATGTCGCTTTGGTTGAAAGTGGAGCGGCCTTTCTGTTGCTTGTGGTGTTGCAGGTAGTATTTGCCTGGCTGGGGATGCGGTTTGGCTGGTTTGCCAGTTTGGTTAAATCAAAGCCTACCCTCTTATTTTATAAGGGCCGGTTTTTATACGATAACATTCATAAATGCCGGGTGAACAAGAATGAAATTCTAGGTATAATACGGCAGCAGGGGCTTGAATCACTCGATCAGGTAGAAGCGGTTGTGCTGGAGACTTCAGGAGGCTGGTCGGTGGTAAAAAAAGAAAAGGAGATGAGATGCTGGAGCTGGAAAAATCTACTTTACAGCCTCTCCTGAAAAAAATGCATAAGAACAAGAACCGGTAGCTGTTAAAGAAATTTAATGTCGGTACGTACAGAAATTCATTCATCTCCTGCGAGGCTAATGGGTTTCGTTCTTAAGTTGCGAAGCAATGAGTGGAGTTTTAGGTGCCAGAAAAAAGCCGGTTAAGCTCGCAAACATAATGGGTATAAACGCATGAAAGCCGGTTAAAGTACTCAGTAGGATAATGGTGCTGATGGGCGTTCGGGTAACGCAGGCATTAATGGCCGCCATACACCCCACCATTACCAAACCTGGGTTTAATGCAGGAAATATAAAAACGATGATTTGGCCCAGGCATGCCCCGATAAAAAACAGCGGGATAATAAAGCCTCCCCGCCAGCCCGAGGTGGCCGCCACTGCGGTAACCACAATCTTAAGCAGGAAAACCGTGCAGAGAAACCAGAGAGTAAAGTTGTTCCCTATTAGTTCATTAATAGAGTAATGTCCGAAGAAGCGGGTAATCGGGTAAAAGCAGGCCACGGTTCCCATAATCAATCCCCCTAAGGTGGTTTTGACATAAATTTTCCCTATTCTGGAAAACATGCTTTTAGAGAAGCGGAAGAAAACGATAAAAAGCCAGCCGGCCATGGCACCGAAAACACCTGCGCACACTGCCCACAGGAAATCGGAAGGGCCCGTATAAATATATTCCTGGAACAGCCAGGTAGGCTCGTAGCCGATTTGGGTTAAAAGGATAAAGACAAAATAAGCCGCACAGCTGGAAACAAAAGCAGGTATAAGGGCCTGGTAAAACTCTACCATGTGCTTGTGGTGCAGAATTTCAAGGGCAAAAAAGCCGGAGCCGAGGGGAGCTCCAAACAAGGCAGTAAAGCCTGAGGCCATGCCGGCAATGGTTAAAGAACGTAAATCTTCTCCTTTTAGTCGCAGCTTTCTGGCAAGCCAGGTGCCGGTCGAGCCGGTTACCTGCACCAGTGGAGCCTCGGGGCCAATGCTGCTGCCGGCGGCAATGCCAATAAAAGAAGAAAGAAGCATGGCCGGATTATTTTTCGGATCCAGCCGTCCTCCTTTAAAGCGAATGTTGTTTACAATCAGGTCCATTTCGCCCGGGTCGCCTATCCACTGAATAATGATTCCTACTAACAGGCCGGCGGCCGTCATAAGCGGAATTAAAACCCAGCCCGAGAGCAGCATACTCAGGTGTAGCACATGCTCCAGGGCAATCCAGTAAATGGCGGCAGTGGCGCCTCCAATCAGGCCAATAAGGGCCCAATACCAAAACTGCCGGCTAAGGACAAAGGGATTGAATTCCAGCTTCGCATTTACTTTGTTTCTTAGTTCCAGGTATTGCCTCTTCTGCCTGTATTCCTTCATGCTGATTTTTTTTCCAGGAACAAAGGTAAGGAGGCAATGTGGCTCAAGCAATGCTGCTGCTTCTTTTGCCAAAGCGCGCTGGGCGGGAGCTTGTTTACTGCACCTTTAAGATGCGGGCCCAGCAGCCAGGTATTTCTAAGGGAAGATGGCCTCCTGTTACCTTAAAAGTTTGTTTCGGTTCCAGTAAATCGACCAGGACCTTTCCGTCGGGGAGAGGCACTTTGAGTTGGAGCTTTGCCGGGGCATTTGCCGAATTTACCACTACGATTAGCTGCTCCTCCTTTGTTTTGCGGCTAAAGGCAAACTGCTCATGCGCTACATGCAACTCCTGGTATTCCCCGTACTGCAGGGCAGGGTGCGCTTTCCGGATTTGTGCAAAGCGCGCAATGGCCTTTGCCAGGGAAGGATGAGGAGCCTCTTTTGGCGCTTTGGCAATGTCCAGTGCCGGTCGTAGTGGAGCATCTGTGTCTGCTTTTTTCTTGCCTGCAATTCCCCATTCGCTGCCATAGTAAATAGAAGGAATGCCCGGCATGCTAAAGAGCAGGGCATGAAGGGGGTACAGCTGCCCCGGGTTTTTTAGGGTGCTTGCAATCCGGTTCACATCGTGGTTGTCGACAAAGGAGTAGAGGAATTGGTTCCGGTAAATACCTTCAGTACCAAACAGGCGCTTCAGGGAGTGGGCTAACTCAAAGTAGTTGGCATCGTTGTGGCTGGAGTATAAGCCTTTGTAGCACTCATAGTTGGTGGTGGAGTCCAACTGACCTTCATTAATCCAGCGGCGATAGTCGCCATGAATCACCTCACCCATGAGCCAGAAATCGGGCTTTAACTGCTTGCAAAAAGCAGAAAGCTCCCTCAGGAAGTTCAGGTCCATTACGTCGGCAGCATCCAGGCGTAAACCATCTATCCCGAAGGTTTCCACCCACATTTTTACTGCATCAAAAAGGTGTGCTTTCACATCTGGGTGCTGCAGGTTAAGCTTAACCAAACTGTGGTGGCCGTTCCAACCCTCGTAGCTAAAGGGATCGCCATAGGGGTTTTGCCGGCTGAAATTAACTCCGCTAAACCAATGGCGGTAGGGCGAGTTTTCTTTATGTTCGAGAAGGTGGCGGAAAGCCCAGAAGTCGCGCCCAACATGGTTAAATACCCCATCCAGTACGAGCCGGATGCCATTTTCGTGTAGCTGATTACTGAGTTCTTTTAAAGTTTCATTGGTGCCCAGCCGGCGATCGACGGCATAATAGTCGGCCGTATCATAGCCATGGGTACCCGATTCGAAGAGTGGGCCTAAATATAAGGCATTGCAGCCTAATTGCTTTATATGATCAACCCAGCTGGCTACTTCTTTTAAACGTGGCTGCGCCGGACTGTTAACGTTGTTTTGTTCCGGGGCTCCGCAAAGCCCCAACGGATAGATGTGGTAAAAAATGGCTTCTTTTGCCCATTGAATGGAGGTGTCTTTCATGCTGTTCTTTTCATTATTTCCTAATATACATACCGGTCGGTACACAAAGTTCAAAAATAGATGAAATTATTTTATCAGGAATAGATTCCGTGAGAAAATTGCTGCACCGCCTGCAGTACTTTTTGCTCATTAAGCGCTGTTCCCTGGTGCAGAAAAAGAGCAATATAGGTATTTATTGTGCCAAGAAAAGTGGCGGCATACAGCTCCTGCCGGCCCTTCATATTTCCATGCTGCGTGCTGGCCTGAAGGAAAAGTTCTTCCAGTATCTGGTGCTGTTCCTCAATAACAGGGGTAATAACCAAAGAGGCCTCACTTTCAGGGTTGGCAAACCAGGCAGCAAGGTGCATGCGATACAGGGTAGAATGGCTGGTGGCAAAGCGAAAATAAGCCGTGGTAATGTGCCGCAGGCTAAGAGGCAAATCGCCGGAATAAGCAGCAGCTTCTTTAAGCTGAGTGAGAAGGGGCGTGAACTGCTCTTTCATTAAAACTTCCAATACGCCCCGCTTGCTGCCAAAATAATGGTAGAGCGTGGGCTTTTTAATACCGGCTTCCTCCACAATTTGCTGCACACCCACGGCATCGTAGCCTTTGGCGGCGAACAGAGCTAATGAACATTCAAGAATAGCAGCACGGTTGTCGGACATACAGAAGCCTTTGAGTGGTTGGTTCAGGTATTAAAGATAGAATTTCTTTTCTATTAATTAAATTCAATCGCTAAAAGGGGGGGGGCGGACAATCCTTCACGGGAAGGATTGTCCGGGAAGGATTAAAAGGGTTTTAGAGATGCCTTTTTTTCTTGAGTTTCAACGGGCCGGGAAAAGGGAGGGTTCCTGCTTTCAAAAAATAAAAATTTATAGGATTTAAATAAGGAAAACTTTACCTTAATGCAAGCCATAAGAAAAATTTGGGTTCTTTATGATTTTACTTGCTTAATAAGCACCAGGCCAGGTTTCATGCTAGTTTGGCTCACCCAAGTTCCGCGTTACGCTTCGCTAAACGCGCGCCAGACTCCAGCTGGTGAATACGGCTAAGTGCTTTCATAAAGAGCCAAAATTTGAGATAAAGAAAAATAAATTTTTTAAAGGATTTCTTCACCTTAAACAGCTGAGCATGAAGTTATTTTTAGTTCTCTTCCTTTGTATCCTATTAACGGCCTCTTCATCAGAAAGCCGGATTACGCGAATCGATGGTTCCCAGATTGATGAAATGGCTTTAGGTCAGAAAATTCTGGAGTTGCTTCATTCAGCCAATGTTACAGGTATGGCAGTGGCTATTTTAAATGAGGATAGGGTGGTTTATCAAAAAGCCTTTGGGTACGCAAACCTGGAAACGAAAGACGCACTTACGACCAAGGATGTGTTCTATGGCGCCTCTTTAAGTAAAGCGGTGTTCGGATACCTTGTTGCCCGCTTGGTGCAGGAGGATGTAATAGATTTGGATACGCCTCTTCAGCATTATTTAGAGGTGACTATTCCGGAAATGGAGTTTGAAAAAGAATGGAGGGGATTTAAGAATTTAGCGGACGATAAACGCTATGAGCAGATAACCGCCCGCATGTGCCTGTCGCACACTACGGGCTTTCCTAACTGGCGATGGATAAGCAGAACGAATGAGTTTACTCCGGAAGGTAAAATCCATTTTTATTTCGACCCCGGAACGCAGTACAGTTATTCAGGCGAGGGCATGATGCTTCTTCAGTATGTAATTGAACATATAACCGGCAAAGGGCTGGAGGAGCTGGCAAGAGAAAAAGTTTTTGATCCTTTACAGATGGATATGACCAGTTATGTATGGCAGGAGCGGTTTGAAAATAAGCACTGTTTAGGGCATACAAAGGAGCAGAAGACTATTCCCAAAGATACCGAAGATGAAGCCGGAGCTGCCGGCTCAATGGAAACTACCCTGGAAGACTATTCGAAGTTTGTTTCCCACATTCTTCAGCTGGCTAATAAAAACAGTGAGGTAACGACAAAAATGTTTAAGCCGGCCATACGAATAAAGTCAAAGGCACAGTTCGGGCCCCTCTCTTTAGAAAACGGTAGTGAAAATGATGCCATTGCGCTCAGCTATGGTTTAGGTTGGGGGCTGCTTCAGTCGCCATATGGATTAGGGGCTTTTAAGGAAGGCCATGGAGAAGGCTTTCAGCACTATTCAATCATTTTTCCGGAAAAGAAAACAGGTATCATCATTCTTTCGAATAGCGATAATGCCGAAAGTATTTTTAAAGAGCTTTTAGAAACCGCAATAGCCGATGTGTACACGCCCTGGAAGTGGGAAAATTATATTCCTTACAAGCAAAAGATACAGGAATAGTGCCCTTCCGGAGGTAATCCGGCGCCCAGGCAGCAAACCTCCTGCTTAAGGAGACAAAAAACAGCTAACAAGCAAAGGGGCAGATGGGTGTTTTACAAAAAGTTTCGGGTATATTGCTGAATAATCCTATAAACTAATCAATCGGTAATATTTCTGCTAAACAACTTAACCCAAGCTACTATGATTTTAGCGTATCTGAATTTAGGAGGCTACGAAATTCTATTGATTTTGATGGGAGTGCTTCTTCCTGTTATTGCCCTGGCAGATATTCTGAAAAGCAAATTTGAGCCAGTTAATAAATTAATCTGGGTACTCGTGGTAATTTTTACGAATATAATTGGTGCTGCCCTTTATTTTATGATTGGGAGGGGCCAGAAAATTAAATAGAGGAAGCTGCCGGTTTTTACTTTCTACGAAAATCGGAGATGATGATAATTGGACCTCATTTGTTCTTTTTTGGTTTAATTAGCCTTAAAATGGCAGATGGTATAACCCAGCAGAAAACTCTCTCCCAATTCATTAGCAGTGGAGAATCATCCCCTTTTTCCTTAATCATGCCCTAAATAAATTTTTCAATTTTCTCATTTTGTAACCTTTCAGTTCTTCGCCTGGTCTAAAGGGCGTGAATTCACTGAAATGCTTTTTTACAATTTAAAAACAAGAAAATGAAAAATATATTTGTAGGAATCATACTGCTGTGGTCCATTAGTTCCTGTGCGCAAAATAAGTCTCTATCGTCATCCCTACCATCAGTGGCAAACCAGCAGAAGCGGGTAAGAACAGTAAGTGGCAGGGAAATTCCGGTGGAGCAACTCGATGCTTTTATCCATCAGGCGATGGATTCGGTAGATATGCCGGGACTCTCAATTGCCATCATAAATAATGAAGAGGTGGTTTACCAGCGTGCTTTTGGTGTTACTAATGTTGAAAGCGGAACGCCGGTAACCGAAAAAACTCTTTTTGAAGCTGCTTCTCTTTCCAAACCCCTGTTTGCTTACTTCGCCCTTAAAATGGTCGAAAAAGGCGTACTGGACCTGGATAAACCAATGTACCAGTATTTGCCCCACCCGGGCATTGACAGCGCCTCTCTTGAATTTTACCGGATGGTTACCCCAAGAATGATACTGGCGCATTCTGCAGGCTTTCCGAACTGGAGTAATGGCGAGCCTATTACCATTCTCTTTAAACCCGGAACAGGATTTTCTTATTCCGGTGAGGCTTACCAGTACCTGGCAGGAGCGTTGGGTACTTTGTTAGATGTGGGCTGGGAAAGCAGGCTCGACTCAGTTTTCCAGCAGGAAGTGGCCCGGCCATTGCAATTGAAAAACAGCTATTTTACCCACCATGAAAATACCGCGCTATACAAAGCCACCGGTCACCAGGAGGGGAAGCCTACGGATAGGGAGCAATTTGGGAAAGCCTTTGGGGCGGGCTACAGTTTGCATACCGAAGCAGCTGATTTTGCCCGGTTTTTAATAGAAATGATGAAAGGCAGGCATTTAAACCAGGATTTATTAGCGGAAATGCTAAAGGAGCAGAGCCGGTTTCCGGCAGGCCATGAACTGCTTAAAACCGGGCAAACGGGCTGGGGGCTTGGTTTTGCAAGGCGACCTACAGAAAATGGAATACGCTATATGCATACCGGAAACAACGATGATTTTCAGGCCTATTGCTGCTTTTATAAAGAGCAGGGCTACGGACTCGTGGTCTTTACCAATTCCGACAAAATTGAACCGTTTTATGCGCAGCTGGGAAAATTTCTGGACGATGAATTTTAATTGAGTCACCTACTAAATTTTGTAAAAAATAAAACCTTAATCATATGGATACTCTTGAGAACCTCATCATGGCCGTTAGTGTATTTGGCTCGGCCGTGCTGGTAATTTTTATACTGGCCAGGTATAATTACCTCATCAAAAAAGTAATCGCCGAAAACGGAGGCACGCCCGCTACCGCCAAAAGCAGGTATACGTATATGGATTTGGGCTTCATAGTACTGAGCCTGGGAGTAGGGTTGGGTATTTCGTCCATCTTTACCACCCTCAACCTGTCGGAAGACACCATGGACCTGTTGATATATGCTACCATACTTATTTGCGGCGGCATTGGCTTAATGTTGGCGCACTATTTCCGGAAAAGGTTTGAAAACCACTAAGGAAGAGGAAGAAGCCGGGTTAATCAGGCAAATTGTGGAAGGAGACAGGTCTGTCTTTCGTGTACTGGTGGAAAGGTATAAAGACGTGTCTCTAACCCTGGCCTGCGCCCTTATAAAGAACAGGGAGGAGGCTGAAGATGTGCTTCAGGATGCTTTTATGAAAGCATTTAAAAATTTGCATAAGTTTAACTTTCAGTCTTCTTTTTCTACATGGCTTTACCGGATTGTAAGCAACACCTGCTATACTGCCCTTGAACGAAAAAAGAGCCATAAGACCTCTTCTATGGAGCAGCAAACAGCCCACCTACAGGCCGAAGGTAGCAGCTTTGATCAGCTGAGGGAAGAAGAAAGAAGGGCATATATACAGCAGGTTTTAGGGAGCATGAAGCCAAAGGAGGCACTCGTGCTAAAGCTGCATTATTTAGGCGAGCAAAGTATTAGTGAAATATCGGCCATTACCGATTTAAGTACCGCCAATGTAAAAGTTGTCCTGCATCGGGCCAGAAAAAGCTTTCAGGCAGATTTGGAAGAGCTGTTAGGTCAGGAAAAAAACTATCTCTTATGAAGGAAGAAAAAACAAAAAAGCTTTTAAGCGAAGGGTTACTGCATACATCAGGCGACTTTACCGACCAGCTAATGGGCAGAATAGAAAAGGAGCATGCGCCAGTACGTATACCAGGCTGGCAGGTTCTGGTGTTTGTAAGTAGCCTGTTAGTGCTGATGTTCGCCCTCCTCTGGCTGTTGGTAAAGGAGTCTTTTCATGTTTCACTCCTGCATACTAGCTTCAGCTTTCCTCCACTTCCTATCCAACTGCTGGGGCTGTTATTCGTGTTGCTGGCTATTCATAAATTTCTGCTGCTAAAAGAGGCTGCGGTTAAAGCGCAAAGCCGCTAAGCCTGAATTGAGCAGGAGGTTTCTTGGAAATGCCGCTGTTTCGCGCAGGCGTGTTCATGGGGCCGAAAGGGTAAAGAAGTATTGTGTTTGATAAAAAATTTTTCTTTCTTCCTTCATGCTATTTTTTCCATAAGCATTTTATCAGGGAAAGATATTCCGGTTGTTGAAGGAGTAAAGCAGTGGCTTTGCTGGAAGAAAAGAACAGTACCGGAAAAAGAGCTTGCTTAATAGCGCCATTACTTTAACTCAAAAGAAACCATTTCTTATGAAAAGAAAAGCAGTATCCATCTTATTGGGGGCAATATTGTTGGTTGCCTGTACAAATAAAGCAGTGCAGGAGAGCAACAGCCAGATATCTGCTGTAGAGCAGGGACTTTTGCCTGCCATTCAGGTGAAGGGAACTCCGCCAAAGCAGTACGCACTAATGGAGCGGATGGAACATTATAAAGTGCCGGGGCTGAGCATTGCCGTGGTAAAAAATGGTAAAATAGACTGGGCCAAAGGCTATGGAATCGCTAATAGCGAAACAGGGGAAGAAGTGAATAAAAATACGCTTTTTCAGGCAGGTTCCATTAGTAAACCGCTGGCTGCTTTAGCAGCCCTAAAATTAGTGGAAGAAGGTAAAATAAGCCTGGATGAGGAGGTGAATTCTTACCTGCAAGGCTGGAAGGTTCCGGAAAACAAGTTTACTCAAAAGGAGAAAGTAACGCTGAGAAGACTCCTCACCCATACGGCAGGACTTACAGTGCCGGGTTTTCCAGGTTATCAGCAGAGCGATTCGTTTCCTTCTATTGAAACGGTGCTGGCAGGCAAAGGGCATACTCCTGCCGTGCTTGCAGATACCCTGCCCGGCAGTATTTGGCGATATTCCGGCGGCGGGTATACAGTCATGGAAAAACTGGTAGAGGATGTAAGCGGCCAGCCTTTTGAGGAATACATGGCTAAGTATATTCTTGAGCCGATAGGCATGAAAAAAAGCACCTTTGAGCAACCTTTGCCCGAAAACAAGTAGGTAAACGTAAGTGCGGCGTTTAATCTTGAAGGAGAAATGATCGCGGGCCTGTGGCACAATTATCCGGCGCAGGCGGCAGCCGGCTTGTGGACGACGCCCTCTGAACTGGCGCTGTATTGTATAGCAATACAGCATACACTCCAGGAAAATACAGGCGCCCTGCTTTCGAAAGAAACAGTGGAAATGATGTTGACAAAAGATAAAAATGAGTGGGGGCTCGGGCCGCAACTCAGGGGGAGCGGCGACTCTCTTATCTTTCAGCACGGAGGCAAAAATGAAGGATTTACAAACCAGCTGATGGCTTTTGCGCAGCGGGGCAATGCCGTAATTGTAATGACAAACGGAGATGGAGGGATAAGGCTTATCGGCGAAGTTTTAAGAGCAGTTTCAAATAGTTATGGTTGGGGCCTGGTGAATCAGAAAGTTGTTGAGCCTGTTGCGCTTGCTTCCGATGCGCTCCATAAGTTTACGGGAAAATATAAATACCCAGAGCAGGTGCCCGGCATAGGAGATTACCTGATTGAGGTGAAGGAGGAAGGAGCGCAATTAATCGTGGTAGATCCTAATGATAATGACAGGCTGACCTTAGTGCCGCTTGCGGGGCAAAAATTTATTGATGTGGATAAGGGCGATGAAATTTCGTTTAAAGAAAGTGAGGACGGAGAGGCTTTATTTTTGCTGTGGGGCAATTCAGTCCCTTATAAAAAGGTAGAATAAACAAAAGCAGGGAATCGTTTTTACACTTAACGATTCCCTGCTTTTGTTTACAGTAGTATAGTTTTGTGGCGGGTTTATCAGAAAAGAGCGCAGAGGAGGGCTAAAACTGCAGTGGCAGCACCGCAACCTCTTCTGGGGCTACATGAATATTACCTCGTTTACGATGTCTTGCCCGAACTCCTGGCGGAAAAGGGCAAGCACTTTGCTCTTACTGCCATTGAGTTCGTGTTTAAGCGGGGCAGATTTAAGCTCAATAAACATGACCTTGTTCTTAATAAATATTTTATTGGTGCGCCGGGCAATAGGAGCGCCCATAATTTTTTCCCACGAAGCAATCAACTGGGCCTCGTCAAAGCGGTCTTTTAAACGATAAGCGTTCAGCAAGTCCTGTACGGCTTCCTTCATGGTAAACACTTCTGCTTTGCGGTTATCGTATTTCTTGTACATGGGCTTTTTGGTTTCAGAGAAAGCGAAGGTACAAAGCCGGCAGAGATTTTCTCCTGTTTCCTCCTTACTAAAGTTTTCCACTTATCCACAATGAGTTACCAACGGTGTGGATAAGTATTCGCGCACTCAGGTTTGGCTTTGCAGTTCGGCCTGTCCATTAGCGATGTTATAGATCATAACTTCGGTGTTAATCAACTGTTCAAAAATCCTTTCTGTTCTTTCGGGGCGGGCATCGGTAACAAAGAGTTGGCCAAAGGTATGGCCCGAAACCAGCTCCATTAATTTGGCGATTCGCTGGTCGTCGAGCTTGTCGAAAATATCGTCGAGCAGTAATATAGGCTTAAAACCTTTATGCTGCCGAATGAGGTCGAACTGGGCAAGCTTTAGCGCAATCACAAAGCTTTTTTGCTGCCCCTGGGAGCCAAACTTCTTAAGGGGGTGTCCGTCAATTTCAAACACATAATCGTCTTTATGGATACCAATATTGCTGCGCTGCAGAATAAGGTCGCGGCGCAGGCTATTCTGCAGCACTGCTTCCGGCTTGCTCACGTCCAGGTTCGATTCGTAGCGGATGCTTACCTCCTCTTTGCCTTCGGAAAGGTTGTGGTAGTGGCTCAGAAAAAAAGGAAGATATTCATGCAGAAAATTTTTGCGGGCGCCAAGTAAAGCAGTTCCCAGCCGAAGCAGGTGCTGGTTGTAAGGCTCCAGCAAATCTTTGTCGAAGGAGTTTCGGTCGGCAAATTGCTTAAGCAGGCTGTTGCGCTGCTTTAGGTTGTGGTTGTACTGCAGCAGCCACTGCAGGTATTGCTGGTCTATTTGCGAAAGAATGCTGTCGAAAAATTTGCGGCGGGTTTCGCTGCCCTCCCGAATAACATCGGTATCGTTTGGGGCTATAAATACCACCGGGTAGCGACCAATGTGTTCGCTGATTTTATCGTATACTTTTTTGTTGTGCCTGAAAATTTTACGCTGGCCCTGCTGCAGGCTGCACTGGATGGTTTCGTGCTTTGCTTGTTTGCCGGCCTGGCCGGTAGAGGTATCTTTACTTTCAGGTTCCCCCTTTTTCGGATCTCCACTGCGGAAGGAGCCCCGAATAACCATAAAGTCAGCCTCATGCTTAATATTCTGGCTGTCGATTGCATTAAAAGCGCTTTTAGTGAGGCTCAGGTAGTGGATAGCATCGAGCATATTGGTTTTGCCGCTGCCGTTGCTCCCCACCAGACAATTGATTTCAGGTGAAAATTGCAGTTTTATTTCTTCGTAATTTTTAAAATTTAGCAACTCCAGCGATTCAAGGTGCATTAATTTTTTCTTTGTAAGATGTTTTTTACTTATTTTCGCAAAGTTCAACAGAATACTGCGCCACAGTGCACTGCCTTCCCGCGGGCTACCCAAAGGTAAACTATTCCGGAGAATATTGTTTACTGGCTATAGCATTTGCCGGGGTTAAAAGGGTAAAGGCCTGGCAGGCAGCGCAGCGCGTTTTTGAAAAAAAGGAAGAGAAAAAAAATTATATTATGGCGAAAACTAAGAGCAACGAGCAGAAGGGAGACGGTAAAAAAACCGGTGCCAAGAAAGAAAAGTTCACCAAAGAAACCTATATGTACTGGTTCGAGAGCATGCTGCTCATGCGCAAGTTCGAAGAGAAAGCCGGACAATTATATGGTCAGCAAAAAATCAAAGGCTTTTGCCACCTTTACATCGGTCAGGAGGCTTGTGTGGCCGGTGCGGTAACTGCACTGGAAAAAGGCGATAAGTATATAACAGCTTACCGCGACCATGCGCACCCGATTGGCTTAGGTTCTGATCCAAAAGCAATTATGGCGGAACTTTTCGGTAAAGAAACCGGTATTTCGAAAGGGAAGGGCGGCTCTATGCACATGTTCGACAAAGAAAATAATTTCTTTGGTGGCCACGGGATTGTAGGCGGACAGGTGCCGCTGGGAACAGGAATAGCATTTGCCGAGAAATATAATAAAAGTGGTAAGCTTTGTGTTACTTACATGGGCGATGGCGCCGTTCGGCAGGGGGCTTTTCATGAAGCATTAAACCTGGCCATGACGTATAAATTGCCGGTAATATTTGCCATTGAGAATAATGGCTATGCCATGGGGACTTCGGTAAAGCGTACTTCTAACGTAACGGAACTTTACAAACTTGGTGCTGCGTACGATATGCCAAGCGAAGCCGTAGACGCCATGAGCGTAGAGGATGTACACAATGCCATGGAAGCGGCTGCGGAACGTGCCCGGAAAGGCGACGGCCCCACTCTGCTTGAGCTGCGTACCTATCGTTACAAGGGGCACTCCATGTCGGACCCGGCCAAGTACCGTACCAAGGAAGAGCTGGCAGAGTACAAGCAGCGCGACCCGATTGAGCAGGTGCGGATGGCGATCCTGGACAAAGGCTATGCCACAGAAGACGAACTGGTTAAAATATCTAATAAAGTGAAGGAACAAGTGGCTGAATGTGTGAAATTTGCGGAGGAATCTTCCTTCCCTGATCCGTCTGAAGCCTTTAAAGATGTATATGCACAGGAAGATTATCCTTTCGTTAGGGATTAATCTTTGAAAGACTGTTATATATTTCAAGAAATGTATACATTTGCAGCCTTAAATATTGTGCAATGGCAGTAAAACAAAAGAAAACAAAACACGCGAAAGGTAATAATGAGTTGCTGGAGAGCCCTGAGGCCCTGGCAGAGCGTTTAACTCGTTCAGAAGAATTTCTGGAGAAAAACAAAAAAGTTGTTTTTGGCGTTAGGCGGATTGCTGGTGCTGATTATTGCCGGATTTTTCGCATATAAAACCTATGTAACGAACCAAAATGAGCAGGCGCAAACCGAAATGTTTCAGGCCATTTACTACTTTGAGTCCGACAGCCTGCAAAAAGCACTTGCAGGGCGATGGCAATTATCCTGGTTTTCTGGAGATTATCGATGATTATGGTATGACCGATGCGGCCAACCTGGCGCATTATTATGCCGGAGTACTTACCTGAAGCAGGGGCAGTTTAACGATGCCATTGAGCACCTCGAAGAATTTAACTCAGACGATCTGCTGGTGCAGCTCGGGCTTATGCGCTTAACCGGCGATGCGTATATGGAATTAAACGAGTATGGAACAGGCAGCCGAATTCTACGATAAAGCTGCCAGATCATAAAGAAAATAAATTCTTTACGCCATTGTACCTTTCAAAAGCAGCGCTGGCTTACGAGCTTAACGGCAATGCGCAGAGGCCCACTAACTATAACACCATTACTGAGAACTATCCTAGTGCCGCGAATTAGAAAATGCCCGAAAACAGAAGGCACGTCTGGAGGCTTGGCATCAAACTAAGAACCTTAAAAAATTCTGTAATTAGGGGTAAAGTGTAGATGCTTTATCCCTTTTTTTTGCTTTGAATTTTTGGGAAACAATTTATTGCCAATCAGGGCCCATAAAGTAAAAAAGCGCTGAAAGGGCCATGTTAAACCCGGCTGGTATTCCGGGGCGGAAATTTCCAAAAGTCCTGACCCGCAGTCCGTGCAAAAACAATTCACCCCTGAACCATTGCACTTAAAGACTTAACCCAATAGCACATAAATGGCCTCTACAATTAAGAACCTGAGCGATTACAGTAATAAAAACCTGATTGACATTGACGATAAGAAGTTCGCCATTGTGGTGTCGGAGTGGAACGATCAGGTAACTGAGTCGCTCTATACAACGGAGCAATCGAAACGCTTAAAGAGAATGGGGCCCGAGAAGAAAATATTATTAGTGAGACCGTGCCAGGCAGCTACGAACTTTGCCTGGGGGCCCGTGGATGGCCGGAGCGCGGATATTGATGCGGTTATTTGCCTTGGGTGTGTAATACAGGGAGAAACCCGCCATTTCGATTTTATATGCCATGCCGTTGCGCAGGGAATTACCCGGGTGAGTCTGGATTTTAATAAGCCGGTTATTTTTGGGGTTTTAACTCCTGATACTCTGCAGCAGGCACTCGACCGCGCAGGAGGTAAGCATGGCAATAAAGGAGACGAAGCCGCAATTACTGCCATTAAAATGCTGGGTCCCACAATATCAGCAAAGCCTGAACCGGCCCAAAGAATAATTCAGATTAGAAAAACAACCCATCCAATTCTTACTAATAACTAATTAAATTATGAAAGTCCTGAAATTTGGAGGCACCTCTGTAGGTTCTCCCTGAGCGCATGCAGGAGGTGTTCACGGTTGATTACCCTGGAGAAGGGCCTGAAATAGTGGTGCTTTCTGCCGTATCCGGAACGACCAATACCCTGGTACAGATTAGCGGCATCTTCGGGCAGGAGAGCAGGAAGAGGCCGGCACCACCATTGAAAACCTGCATAATAAGTATCAGAGCTTTGTTATGGAATTGCTGGAAACCGCAGCCGGCAGGAAAAAGGCCTGCAGTTACTGGAAGAGCACTTTGGCTTCCTGAAAGGCCTCCAGGCCACTGGTTTTAATACCGCAGAGGAGAAAGAGGTTCTGGCCCAGGGGGAACTGCTTTCCACAAAGCTATTCTTTGCCTTTTTACAGGAAAAAAACGTGGATGCCGCCCTTCTGCCGGCCCTTGATTTTATGGTCATCGATGACCATAAGGAACCCATGCTGGACAAAATAAGGGAGAATCTGCGAAACCTGCTTCAGGCTCAGCAGGGGAAGAAACTGTTCATAACCCAGGGATTTATATGCCGCAATCTTTTAGGAGAAGTCGATAACCTTAAAAGAGGAGGAAGTGATTATTCTGCTTCCCTAATTGGAGGGGTGCTACATGCAGAAGAGGTACAGATATGGACCGATATTAGTGGTATGCACAACAATGATCCGCGAATTGTAAAAAATACCTATCCGATTGCACGCTCTCTTTCGATGAAGCGGCGGAGCTGGCTTATTTTGGCGCGAAAATTCTGCATCCAGCCAGTATTTTGCCTACGCAAAAATTTAATGTGCCGGTTCGGCTTTAAATACCATGCAGCCGCAGGCAGCAGGAACGCTCATCGGACAGGAAACAGAAAGCTCGGGAGTTCGGGCTATTGCGGCCAAAGATGGCATTACCGCCATAAAAATTAAGAGTGGCCGCATGCTTATGGCGTATGGCTTTCTCAGGGATGTTTTTGAAGTTTTTGAACGTTATCGTACTCCTATCGACATGATTACCACCTCCGAAGTAGCGGTATCGGTAACCATTGACGATAATGCACAACCTTCGCAGATTATTGCCTGATTTAAGTGAGTTTGGACAGGTAGAGGTCGACCGGAATCAGGCCATCGTTTGTCTAGTTGGCTACCAGCTTTCTGAGCAAAGAGGTATTGTAACAAAGGCGCTGGAGTCCCTGCATGACATTCCTCTGCGCATGATTAGCTATGGAGGCAGTAAGCACAATGTGTCTATACTTATAGATGCCCAGTTTAAAAAGGAGGCGCTCACCAGTTTGAACGAAAACCTGTTCGGCGGAAGGTGAAAGTATGGACCATCTTCAAAAAAGCAGCTCTTCCCGGGGCTGCTTTTTTTGTTCACCATTTCCCTTCCTGAATAGGTTGAAAAAAAAGCATTTTATATCAGCTGATTACCAAATCGCATTATTCAATACCATAGGTGACATGTGTTGCAAAGGCCGAGCCAGATGCTGCCTCGATGAAACCTGCTATTGAAGGTAGTTTGATTCTGGGTAAAATTCCTTGTTAAGGAAGGCTGGAGAGGATAGTAAGTTTTTGTGCCTGTGTAAAAGTCTCTTTTGCCGGCTACAAATATTTGCTTCTTAAAAGCGGGTCCAGTACGTTCATAATAAGTGCTTTACATTTATTTTCTGTCGGTATTCCTGGCGAAACATTAAAAAAATGGAGATAGAGCGTTTACCTTTTTTGCTTTAAAGGTATATATAGTCAAAGGATAACACCTGTTTTAAGAAGGGTTGTTGTTTTGAACATCTTCATGGCGAACAATTCAAAAAACACACACTCTCTCTCTTTAACCCTTCTGAAGAAAGCCGGCCCCTGTTAAGGACCGGCTTTTCTTATTTAATTACTGCATGGGTACTTCTATAAGGAGTAGTTCGCTGTCTTCCCTTGCCTTCAGTTCCAGGCTTTCGGTTTCGCTTATACCAATTGCATCGCGTTTGCCTAAACGCTGCCCGGCTATTTCTATGGCTCCTTCCAGTACAAATAAGTAGACGCCCTGTTGTTGACTGTGGAGCTTGTAGCTAAGTTTTTCGCCGTCCGAAAGCCTGCCAAGCGCAAAATAAGCATCCTGGTTTATCCAGAGCGTTTCCGGGTTGTCTTTATCTGGCGAAACGACTAGCTGCCACTGGTTTTGCCGCTTTTCAGGATCGAAAGTTTTCTGGTCGTAGCGTGGCTTTATGTTTCGTTCTTTGGGAAATACCCAAATCTGGAGAAAGTGTACTGGTTCAGAGCGGGAGTGGTTAAACTCCGAATGCGTCAGGCCTGTACCTGCGGACATTATTTGCACATCGTTGGTTTTTATAGGATGCGCATTGCCTTCGCTGTCCGTATGTGCGAGGGTGCCTGCCAGGGGGATGGAAACAATTTCCATATTGTCGTGGGGATGTTCGCCAAAACCTCTCCCTGGGGCTACCTGGTCGTCGTTTAATACGCGGAGTAGGCCAAAGTTCAGCCGCTCAGGATTATAATAGCCGGCAAAGCTAAAGCTGTGGTGCGATTTGAGCCATCCATGGTTTGCAAAGCCACGGGTGTCGGCTTTATGTACTACTGTTTTCATTTTTTTCTCTGTTAACTTTTACCATAATTTGGACGCAGGGAAGATAAGCTTTTTCCTGTCGACCTGCTAAAGTAGCAGGAAATGAGCGGTATTTATCGCAAACCTTCTTCTGCCTTGTTTGCCTTTATATAAGTAACTTTTTACAGGAAGGTTTTCTGTTTAAAATTCCATTTCAGTAAAGAAAGAGGCTGTTGCACGCTAATATAATGTTAAAGCCGGGCAGGATTGCTGTCTCTTTAAACGGTGGTGCAGGCCTGCACTTTTGCGCTCAGCGGCTGTAGGTTGGCGCCCATGGCTTAAAGAAGATAAAAAAAATCCTGGCTTTAAAAAAAGCCAGGAAGCAGTATCTCTTTATGCATAGCAAAGATTAAATAAATGCGAAGAAAATAAGCCATACCAGCACCAGAATGGGCAACAGTATGGGCAGCGAATAGCGGATAACATAGCCGAAGAAAGAAGGCATTCTAATGCCAATTTGCTCAGCAATTGACTTAACCATAAAATTGGGACCATTGCCAATATAAGTCATGGCGCCGAAGAAAACGGCAGCAATCGAAATAGCTTTTAAATCAAGAACAGAGTCGGGATAGCCTCCTTTGGCAAAAGCAACCACCTCCTGTAAACTGGAAAGGCTTGCTCCTTTAGAGGCCATGGCAGCCGCCAGGAAGTTCAGGTAAGTAGGGGCGTTATCGAGGAAGCCCGATAATAAGCCTGTTCCCCAGTAAAGGGTATTGTGGGTAATCAGCTCGGCTCCTGCCTCTGATTGGGCAAAGTTGCCTACCAGTTCAAGGGCTGGCATCATGGTGCCGAAAATACCTATGAAAATAAAAGCAACCTCCCTGATGGGTTCAAAGTTGAAGTCATTGGAGGAGAGCGCTTTTTTACTTGCAAAACGGAAGGAAAGGTAGGCCACGCTGAGCATGATAATTTCTCGTATATAAGAAAACGTCTGCCCATGGTAGTTGATGCCCGGTACCCATTCCGGAAAAATATTCGGATCTATAAATACCGCTACAATAATAACCGCCAGCCAGCCAAAGTTGCGGGTGCCGACAATGGTTACTTTATTAGAGTGTGCCTGAGGCATTTCCTCTTCCAGCTCTTCCTGTCCGTCTTTATTGCGTTTGTCGAAAAGGAAGAAGGCTACCGACAGTATGGCTAAAGCAAAGAGCCAGGGGAGCAGGTTATGCTCCAGCGTCCAGGTAAAAGGAATGCCCTTAAGGAAGCCCAGGAACAAGGGTGGGTCGCCGATTGGAGTAAGGGAGCCGCCAATATTGCTGACCATGAAAATAAAGAAAATGATATGGTACGGCCGGATTCGCCCCCTGTTTAAGCGAATAAAAGGACGAACCAGCAGCATGGAAGCCCCTGTGGTGCCAATCAGGTTTGAAATTACCGCCCCAATCAGGAGCAAGGCAATGTTGGCTTTTGGAGTTGCTTTTTTATCAATATTAATCAATATTCCGCCAGAAGCGATAAACAGGGAGGCCAACAGCGAAATAAACTGTATATACTCGAAAAGGGCATGAATAACGCTGGGTACATTTAATAAATAGAAAACGTAATACAGCACTACAACTACGGCCAGCGCAATGGCAATGATGGGGTAATTTTTGTGCCAGAAGTGCTCATAAAACAAGGGGCCGGTGGCAATCATGAGCAGGAGTAACACAAACGGAACTACCAGCCAGGCAGGAGCCTGCTCAACGGCATGCACTTCATCGGCATGAATAGATTCTTCCGGCGATAATTCTTCCTGCTGCTCATCATGATGTTGTTGCGGGCTAGCCACCGCCACCGTTTGGTTCTGCGCAAGGGCAGGAGTCGGCAACAAGCTGTAGCCGGCTATAAGGAGGATGCTTAAGTAAAGGGTACTTATATACGACGTAAATCTTTTTTTCATCTGCAACTGCTTTCTACACTTAACGGAGGTTCAACACATTGTTTAGAAGAAGAAAAAAAAAGAGGCCGGGTAAACACAATGGGTGCTTACCGGCTTTTTTCAATGTTTGAACATCCGGGATAAATAATCTGGAGGAAATCCGCCTTAAAAATAGCAAAATGCTTAGTTTATTGTAAAGCTAAGCAAAATTTTATTTAATAGACTATTGCCTAATGCAGACAGAAATGTGGTAGTAACTTTTGAAATTAAAATATAATATACATTTAACACTAATTTAGCAATTTCGTATTAAACGAGCTCTTTAAGGGCAACTTCAAAAGCGGCCTGTGCCAATCCTTGTCTGCCGGTATTTATTTCATGCACTCTTTCAAGCGCCTCTCCAATAATGCTGGAGGTATCGTGGAAGATGGCCTCATCGGTAATCTCCACCTCGCTGCTCATGAGGTAAGCAAACACGCGGGCCATGCCGCAGTTGGCAATAAAGTCGGGGATAATGCTCACATGCTCATCGGCAAACTCCATGGTTTTGCCGAAAAATATTTCCTGGTCTTTAAAGGGCACGTTTGCACCGCTGCTTACCACTTCGAGGCTCCCCTTAATCATGCGTTCAATCTGCGCCTGGCTTACCAGCCTGGAGGCCGCTGCCGGAATAAAAATCTCTGCTTCCAGGTCCCAGATTCTTTCATTTATTTCATTGAAAGGAATCAGGTTGCTGGCAGTTAAGGTATTACGCTCCTTTTTCAGGAACAGCTCTTTTACTTCGTCGTAGGTAAAGCCTTCCTGCTTAATAAGCCCGCCTGCGCGGTCGATGATGCCCACAATTTTAACGCCCATTTTTGCCAGGTAGTAAGCGGCAGCGGCTCCTACGTTGCCCCAACCCTGAATAATTGCCCGCTTTTTATCCAGCTCACCACCCCACAATTTATAAAAATGTTTTACCGATTCGGCTACTCCATAACCGGTAATCATATCGGCAATGGTATACTTACGCTCCAGGGCAGGCGTAAAGTGTAGGTCCTCAATAACTTTGCTCACTCCCTGGCGTAGCTGACCGATTTTCTGGATTTTCTGTGGCTCCGAAGCTTTAAAATGGCCGTTTACGATGCCTTCCTGCGGATGCCAGAGGCCGTAATCTTCTGTAATGGGAATAACTTCGTGAATTTCATCCACATTAAGATCGCCACCGGTGCCATAATAGCTTTTAAGCAAGGGAATTACCGCTTTGTACCAGCGCTCCAGCACTCCCTGCTTGCGTGGGTCGTTAGGGTCGAAGTTAATCCCCGATTTGGCGCCCCCTATAGCAGGACCCGAAACAGTAAACTTTACCTCCATAGTTTTGGCAAGCGATTCTACCTCATGCCGGTCGAGGCCCGGGCGCATGCGTGTTCCGCCCCCGGCGGCGCCATTGCGAAGGGAGTTTATAACTACCCAGCCCTCGGCTTCCGTTTCGGAATCTTTCCATTCAAAAATTATTTCAGGTTTTTTATTTTCAAACTTCTGGAGTAAAGCTTTCATCGTTGTTTTTTCAAGGTTCAGCACAAAACTAAAAAAATAATTAAATTTTCTCGTATAGAATTCCTCCGCAGCTGTCTTGCCGGGCACCGGTAACAGAGGCCAGGCAGTTTACCTCCTGCCTGATTCTCAGTACCCCGAGAAAAGCAAATACCAGGGCTTCCTTAAACTCAACCAATTGATTGTCAGGAATTATAACTTCTATATTCAGTGGTTTCAGCGCTGCCCGCAGGAGGCTAATCAGGAAGTTGTTATAGGCACCGCCCCCCGTTATTAACAATTTTTGCTTTTTCGAAGCTTGGGCCAAAGCTTGAAGCGAGCGGGCTATTTGCCGGGCAATATGATGACAAAAAGTGTGGAGCAGCTTTGCTGTAACGGGGGAACTCTCCCGGAGGAGTGGAAATACAACAGCGGCCACCCATTCGTAGCCCAGCGATTTAGGGCCCTCCTGCCGGTAAAAGTCCAGGGAGTCCAGCTCCTCCAGTAGGGCGGGGTCGAGGGAGCCACTTGCGGCCAGCTTGCCGCCTTCATCAAAGGAGAGGCCCTGTTGGTTGGCCAGGTGGTTTAAGACCATGTTTACGGGGCAAATATCAAAAGCAAGCCGCTGGGTGCCGCTCCTGGCCGACACGTTGGCAATGCCTCCAAGGTTCAGGCAAAAATCGTATTCACTAAAAAGAAGCTCATCTCCAATAGGAACCAGCGGGGCTCCCTGGCCACCCAGGGCTACGTCCAGACTTCTGAAATCATTTACCACCCGGCAGCCGCTATGGAGCATGAGTTGATAGCCATCGCCAATTTGAAGGCTAAACCCTTTGGCCGGCTGGTGAAAAATGGTATGGCCGTGGCTGCTTAACAAATCAGGCTGAAGCGCATGGCGATCAATGAATTTTTTTACCTCCTGCCCCATATAGCGGCCCAGTTCAATATGGGCCTCCTGCAATTCAAGGGCGCTTGCATTTACTAAAGTGCCAAGTTTTTGCTGCCAGCTCACAGGGTAAGGAATGGTGGTGGCTTCTTTTATGCAGAAAGCATATCCGTGAGCGGAACGTTCAAACTGGCAGTAGGCCAAATCAAGACCATCGAGGGAGGTGCCTGACATGGCGCCTATTACCTGGTAACTCTCCTTCTTGTCGCTGCTTACCCTTTTTTGCATAAATTTTTTATAGATTTGAGCTGGTGATGCTTTTTTGCAGTGTGCATAAAGGTACTAATTATTTCGGGCAGATGAATGTTGCAATAGATTTAGGAAATTCCAGGGCCAAGGCAGCGCTTTTTGAGGGGAACCAGCTACGCGAAGTGGTGGAGGGGATTTTACCTGCCGCCCTGCCGGAATGGGTAGCAGCAAAGGGTGCGAGAGCAGCAATTATTGGTTCGGTAAATGCGTCAGCAGAGGAGCTGCAGGCAGCCATTAGCCCTTTTTGCGATTGCCTGATTTTGCACCCGGATTTGCCGGTGCCTGTACAAAAACTTTACCGGACACCCGAAACGCTGGGGGCCGACCGGCTGGCTGCAGCCGTGGGTGGCTGGGCTTATAGTAAAGGAAAACCTGTGTTGGTAATAGATGCAGGAACCTGCCTTACGTACGATTATGTAGACGGGGCGGGGTGCTACCTGGGAGGGGCAATTTCTCCGGGCTTACAAATGCGTTTAAAAGCCATGCATACTTTTACGGCTCGTTTGCCGTTACTTACTCATCTGCCTCCGCAAACACCTCTGGTGGGTCAATCCACAGAAGAATCTATGTTGAGCGGCGCTGCCAATGGAATATGTGCCGAAATTGAAGGAATGGCGCTTAAATTTAAAGCAGAAGCCGGTCTGGCTCATATATTAATTTGTGGAGGCGATGCAAAATTCTTTGAAACTAAAATAAAACAGCCCATCTTTGTACTCCCCGAACTGGTTCTGGTTGGGTTAAATGAGATATTACGTTACAATGCGCCGTACATATAGTCTATTACTTTTATTATTTATTGGTTCTTTTTTTCATGAAGCAATTGCCCAGGTGGGGCAGTCGCCTTATACGGTTAAGGGAATAGGTACTATCAATTCTATGGGTACGGCCCGAAATGCCGGCATGGGGGGTATAGGAATAGGCAACAGCCATTACCTGTACCTGAACAACATGAATCCGGCTATGCTTACCCGCAATAACTATTACACCACCTTTGAGGCGGGCATGAGCCTGGAATCAAGGAATTTTACCACCCTGGAAAATGCGGGTAGTGGAACCAGCGGCGGGCTTGATTACCTATCGGTAGCATTTCCTATTATATACGATCGGCTTACTTTTAATGTAGGCATAGCGCCTTATAGTACAGTAAACTATAGTATGGCAACCGTTGAGCCTATTGCAGGAACCAGCAGCTTTTCAAGCACTACTTTTAGAGGGCAGGGAGGAACCACACAGGCGTATGCAGCCACCGGCCTGAAATTATTTAAAGGTCTTTCTGCCGGTATACGCGCCTCTTATATTTTTGGGGCTATTTCAGAAGAAATTACAACCTCTATCCAGGAGAGTGCTGCCGGAACAGGAGCCTTTCCTGCGCGCTTTTATAACCAAACCAGCTTTTCGGATGTGTTATTTACCGGTGGCCTGGCTTACCGCGGAAAGTTGCAAGGCACAGAAAACAACTTTCTGATGGCCGGCTTAACCTACGACCTGGAAACCAACCTGAATGCAACCCGCTACAGCACGATAGAAAGAGCCTTAAATACAAACCCCGCTACTTATAGTGGCGACACCATTGAGGGGGCTTACTTTTTACCTGCAAGCATTGGGGCGGGCCTGTCTTTTGAAAAACTTTACCACTATACCCTGGGGGCAGATGTTAAAATGCAAAACTGGGAGGACTACAGGGGGCTGGAAGGAACTAACGGAGACTTGGGCCAAAGCTACCGCCTTGCTGTGGGTGGTGAGTGGACCCCGGATTATGCCTCGGCCCAGTCGGGAACCTATTATAAAAGAATGACGTATAGGATGGGGCTACAGTACGAAAAAACCCCTTTTATTTTTAATGGAGAAAATATTAATGACTTTGGCATAAATTTTGGAGTTACCTTACCAGTAAGTAATGCATCCAGCATTCATACAAGTTTCTTACTTGGCCAAAGAGGGAAAACTGATAATGATTTAATCCGCGAGCGCTACTTCAGGCTAAGCCTGGGTATAACCTTTAACGACCGCTGGTTTACCAAAGTAAAATACGACTAATACGACAAAGCAAACAGAAATATGAAAACGAAAGCAATTTTATTACTGACATTCCTTGTAGGAACGATGGGCCTTGCTCAGGCGCAGCAGTCTGGCTGGAACTGGCCGGATGATAAAAAGACGGCTGCTGAGAAGAATGCGTTTTATACTGATAGCAAAACCATGGGCAACTATCGCGAAGCAGCTAATTCTTTATACTGGCTGTTGGTAAATGCCCCCGACCTGAACCCTGCAATTTATATTAATGGCTCTGATATTTACAGCGAACTGGCGGAGGCTGAAAAAGATGCCGCAAAGAAAAAAGTGTACCAGGATTCTGTATTGACGCTTTATGACCTTCGGGTGAAGTATTTTGGCGACGAAGCCGACGTACTTGATAAAAAAGCTTACTATGCCTACAAATATGATAAAGATGATAAGGCAGAGCTTCCTGAACTTTATACCCTGCTGAACAGGGTGGTAGAACTGAATGGCAATAAAACCTCTTATGCAAATGCAGTGGCCTTTATGGATGTTATACGCCGCTACAAAGCTGCCCAGCCAAATGCCCTTTCAGATGAGAAAATACTGGAGCACTACGACCAGGTAATGGGTATCCTTGATAACTACATTGCCCAGGGTAAAAACGTGGACCGGCTCGAGAAGTATAAATCAGTAGTAGACGACCTGCTTGTAAAAACAGTAACTATTGATTGTAAATTTGTTGAAAGTAACTTTGGTCCTAAGCTTAAGGCAACACCAAACGACCTGGAGCTGGCTAAGAAGACTTTTAAGCTCCTGAAAGCAGGTGGGTGCTCAGATGGTGAACTGTATATGACAGCAGTAACCACCATTTATAAAAAAGAGCCTACTTTAGGTCTTGCTGAGCATATTGCAGAGAAAAAACTTGCCCAGAAAGATTATGCCGCTGCTGAAAAGTATTATGGAGAAGCAGCAGAACTGACTGACGATAACGCCAAAAAAGGAGATATTTACTTTAACCTTGCCCAAACTTTTGCAAAGCTTGGCCGTAAGTCAGATTCTCGTTCTATGGCTTATAAAGCCATGGAAGCCGACCCAAACATTGCATCCAGGGCATACACCCATATTGGTAACCTTTACCTGAATAGCCAGGAATGTTATGCTGGCCAAAGCCTTGTAGAGGATAGAGCTATTTACCTGGCGGCTTATAAAATGTACCAGAAGGCCGGAAACCAGTCGGCCATGGATGTAGCTGCCAAGCAGTTTCCTTCGGCTGAAGAAATATTTAATGAAAACAAAGCAGTTGGCGACCAGATTACTGTTGGCTGCTGGATTGGAGAGACTGTAACTTTGCAGAAGAGATAAGTCTTATAAAAGAAATAAAAGCGGCTAATCTTGGTTAGCCGCTTTTTCTGTTTATACTAATGAGGAAGAGAGATATAGGTATTTTAGGGGTGTTTTTCCTGCTTATAGGCGGTGCGGCCTGTAGCAGCGATGAGGTTGAGCAGGAGCTGGAGCCATTTTCGGGTCCTCTGCTGGAGGCCGACAGTGTGCGAACCTTATTCAGCGACTCTGCAGTGGTGCGTATCATGATGAAGGCCCCCAAGCAGTTTGAGTACCAGACAGGTGACCAGGAGTTTCCGGAAGGGATTTATATCGAATTTTACGAAGGCGATGGCAGTATTTCCTCTACCTTAAAAGCAAGCCACGGCTACTACTTTGTAGAAGAAGATCGCTATACCGGCATTGGTGATGTTGAAGTAATAAGTGTAAAGGACAGTAAGAAGCTACTTACCGATACCCTCCATTGGTCTCAGCCCGATGAAAAGGTTTACACAAAGGCCCGGGTAACCATTATTGAAGAGGCAGATACCCTCAGGGGGCATGGACTGGAAGCCGCCCAGGATTTTTCTTCTTACACCATTCTAAAACCGGAGGGCAGTACCTTACTGGACGACGAGGAACCCGAGGAAGATACCAATGAAAACAATTGATATAATTATTGTCTCGCTCTGCGTAGGATTTTTTATTATTGCTGTGTATGAAACCTTCCTGTTGGGAATTTCTTATTCCTACTGGTGGTTTATGATAAGCATCGCGCTCCTTTTATTTTATAGTTTCCGCAGGCGGAGCCAGGAGGAAAATACCCGCCCTCCTCAGAATAAACATAAGAAAAAACGCAGATAGGTAAGGGTTCCTATAAGTTATGGATTTACAGGCTTTATATATTATTCTTGCATCAATCATCTTTTCTGCATTTTTTTCCGGAATAGAAATTGCCTTTGTGTCAGCCGACAGGCTACAGATTGAGCTACAACGAAAGCAGGGCGATTTGGCAGGAAAGATCCTGAGCCGGTTTGTGCTACGCCCCTCCTCCTTTATTGGTACCACCCTCATCGGAAATACCATTTCGCTGGTGGTGTACGGCTACTTTATGGCACTGGTGCTCGAGCCGCCAATTGCCGATCTGCTGCCTCCGGGCCTGAACCCGGAAGTTTCCGATATCCTGGTGCTCTTGCTGCAAACCTTAATTTCGACCTTAATTGTACTGGTAACTGCAGAGTTTACCCCTAAGAGTGTATTCCTGCTAAACCCGAACTGGTTGCTTAACATCTTTTCGGTGCCCATTCTCCTTATCTGGTTTATTATGTACCCCGTGGTGTGGGTAATTATTTCCTTGTCGGAATTAATTATCCGGAAGGTGCTGGGGCTTCCTTATTCTGAAGATAAGCCGGTATTTGAGCTTACGGACCTTAATAATTTTATTCAGCGCAACGTTGTAAGCCAGGACGACCACCGGGGAGAAAGCGGGGAGCTGGTAGATACAAAAATCTTTAATAATGCGTTAGAGTTTAAGACCATCCGGGTGCGCGACTGCATGATTCCGCGTACCGATATTGAGGCAATAGAAATTGAGGACGACATTGAAAGCCTGAAAGAGGCATTTGTAGAAAGCGGCCACTCAAAAATTCTGGTATACCGCGAATCTATCGACGATATTATTGGGTACTGCCATTCTCTGGAGCTCTTCAAGAAACCCAAAGATGTTGCCTCTATTCTTACCCCCATTATTATTGTGCCGGAAACCATGCTGGCAAATGAGCTTATGATTCAGTTTATTACCGAACATAAGAGTCTTGCCCTGGTGGTCGATGAATTTGGTGGAACCTCAGGCATTGTAAGTATTGAAGACATCATCGAAGAAATTTTTGGCGAGATACAGGACGAGCATGATGTTGAGGAGCTAATGGAGCAGCAGGTGGGGCCATCTACTTTTCGTTTAAGTGCCCGGCAGGAAGTAGATTACCTGAACGAGAAATGGGGCTGGAACCTCCCTACAGGCGATTACGATACCGTAGGCGGACTGCTACTTTCTGTAAAAGAAGATATTCCTGAAGTGCAGGAAGAAATTACCATAGGCACTTATAGATTTACAGTGCTTAGCATCCAGGGAAACCGGATTGATACCGTAAACATGGAGATTATTCAGCAGGGGAACAGCTGAAGCCTGCGGAGGAAGCTAAGCTTAAAAAACTTTGTGTAAAAGGAATTAAAAATAGTACATTTTACTTTATTCTAAGTACTTCTAAATTTTGATTTTATCACTTATTCTAATTATTTTGCGGCTCTTTTAAAAGAATAAAAATGGCAATTAACAAGATCAGAGAGAAAATGGGCACGTTCGTCGTGGTGCTAATAGGGGCAGCAATTGTTGCCTTTGTTATCGCTGACTTATTTGGCCCGCAATCAAGTCTGTTTAACAGTGTTGACAGGAATGTAGGAGAAATTGCAGGAGAGGAAATAAGCCTCGAAGAGTTTCAAAACAAAATGGATGAGCTGGAAGCCCAGTTTGCCATGCGAAATAATGGCAATAACTTAACCGAAGCCCAGCGTTCGGCAATTCGTAACCAGGCATGGGAAGCCCTTATTGCAGAAAAAGCATTTAACAAGCAGTACGAAGAGCTTGGACTACGGGTGCCGGACGAAGAAGTGGTGGATATGGTTCAGGGAAATAACATTAGTGAAGAGCTACGCCAGTCGTTTGTAAATCCTGAAACAGGTGAATTTGACAGAAGCCTGTTAATTAATTATCTGGCCAACATTCAGAACATGCCTCCGCAACAGCAGGCGATGTGGTATACCTACGAGTCCAGCCTGCGCCCGGGCCGTAAGCGCCTGAAGTATGAGAACATGCTGCTGCAAACCGATTATGTAACGACTGCTGAGGCCAGGCGTGAGCATAAAAACCAAAACACGCTTGCAGAGGTAGAATACCTGTACGTTCCTTTCTACGCCGTAAGCGATTCTGCCGTAACGGTAACGGATGCGGAGCTGAATTCTTATTTAGATAATCACAAAGATCGGTATAAGACAGAAGGTGGCCGCACAATAAAATATGTAAGCTTCCCTATTCAGCCATCCCCTGAAGACCGGGAGGAGTTTAGCCGCGAGCTGAATGCATTGAAAAAAGACTTTGCAGCATCAAAGAACGATTCTCTTTTTGCGCTAAATAATACGGAAGGTGCCCAGGCTTTTGGCCGCTTTGCACCAGACCAGTTGCCAACGCAACTTGCGGCAAACGTAAATAACCTGCAGGAAGGAGAAGTATACGGTCCTTTTACCAATGGCAATAACTACGTACTGTACAAAGTAACAGATATTATTGAAGATACCCTGGCACGTGCCAAGGCAAGCCATATCTTAATTTCTGCCCCTGAATCAAGCTCAGCGGAAGAAAAGCAGGCCGCTCGCCAGAAGGCGGAGGACTTGTTGAAAAGATTGCGCGCCGGCGAAGACTTTGCACAACTGGCCCGCGAAAACAGCGACGATCCCTCTGCTTCCCGAGGCGGAGACCTTGGTTGGTTCACAGAAGGGCGTATGGTAGAGCCTTTCGACCAGGCGGTGTTTGAGAAAAATGAGCCGGGCTTAGTAAACAAGGTGGTAGAAACCAATTATGGATATCACCTTATTAAAGTAACAGAGCCTGAAACAAGAACAATTTACAAACTTGCCAAGGTAGAAACAGAACTTGCCCCAAGCCAGAATACCAGAAACCAGGCTTATCGCAAAGCAGAAATGTTCTCCTCATCTGTAAAAGACCTGAGCGCTTTTGAACAGCAGTTGACGAAAGACTCTTTGCAGGTTTACACCGCGGCAGGGGTTGGTCAGAATGAGCGTCGCATAAACGATATGTACGAAGCCCGGCCAATTGTAATGTGGTCTTATAACGACAATACCTCTGTTGGTGAAGTGTCAGAAGTGTATGAGTTGGAAGATCGGTATGTAGTAGCAGCCCTTGCTGGTAAAACAGAAAAAGGAATAGCTAAACTTGCCGACGTTAAGGAAGAGATTACGGCTCTTGTGAAAAACGAGAAAAAAGCAGCCATGATAAAGGAGAAGCTTGCTTCACTAAATGGCTCTCTTCAGGAAAAGGCACAGGCGTATGGTGCAGATGCTAAAGTGTACTCTGCAAGCGACCTGCGCTTAGGAGACTTCTCTCTTCCAACGGTAGGATATGCTCCTATTGCAGTGGGAACCGCCTTCGGATTAAATGCAGGAGAGGTGTCTAAACCAGTGGAAGCCCAGAATGGCGTGGTGGTTGTAAAAACCATCAACAAAACAGAAGCTCCTGAAGTGGCAGACTATGCAACTTATGAGGCGCAATTGAATCAGCGCCGTAACGGCCGCACTCCTTACCTTATTTCTGAAGCAGTAAAAGACGCTGCCGAGGTAGAAGATAAGCGCTACAAGTTCTTTTAATAAAAAGAGAAAGTACAAAATAGAATATCAGGAAAACAGGCTGCCTCTAATAAGGTAGCCTGTTTTATTTTAATGATACTGAATGCGGGCTTAAATTTTCCGGGGTTGCCAGGGTTGTTTGTTGGGAGATGATTTCTATAGGAGCTGTTTCCCATTTAGAAGAGTCGGTTTGGTCCTGCCTATAACCTTGCTTTCTCAAAAAGGGAGGGGAATTTAAATAAAAGGTATTGCGTTAGTATTTTTACTATTCTAACTTTAATTGCCAGGCATTTTGGAGTAGGATGGGGTTGAAGCTGCTGTAGGGTGCTTTTCTCACAGGCCCATTCCGGAGGTTAATGTCTTTTGACCCGAAATGCCTGGAAGTATAATTAATTGTTTTACACTTTAGAGGAACAATTTAATGACAAAGAATAAGTTTGATTTCAGCTCTTTTCAGGAAAAGCTTGAATACGAATATGAATGGCCGAGCCTGTACACCTTTAAGTTTATTGTGCCCCGCGGACAGGAAGCGGCAGTAACAGAACTTTTTCCTAAGGTAGAGGTGAGTAAGAAAGAATCGAGTGGGGGCAAGTATGTAAGTGTAACAGCCAAGTTAATGGCCAACTCCAGCGAGGCAATTATAAATGTGTACAGGAAGGCACAAAACATACAAGGGCTGATAGCACTTTAATGCTGTCAGCCCTTGTAGGTTAGAGGTAGGTTTATTCAGTCGCCTGCTATACGTAAACCTCCGGGTGGCTTAAAATATCTTTTCTGATTTCTATATCTTCCACTCCATCATAACTCGCACTTACAATTGCTTTCAGGAGGTTATTTACCACGTGTGGCTCCAGGTCAATAGCTTTAGTATAGGTACTGATAGCCTGTAGCTCTACATCCTCTACAATGCCATCCATATAGGTAATATAAACCAGGTCGTAAATCTGCTCCAACGCATCGCTTTCCCTCTGTGGTTTCTCAAAACTAAGCATGCCAGGAACAGCCATAATCCTGTGTAAATCCACTTTCTGGATATTCAGTTGCATTCCCCATTTCAGTAGGCATTGCATAATCTGGTTGTTTCGTTCATTTTCAGCTAAAAAGTAAGCAAAAATATTATAGAAGCTCTTCCTTAGCTTATTCAGTGAAGATTGTTCTGTTAAGCGTTTCATGGCAATTCAAAAAAAGAAGTGATGTAAGTATAACAACATAAATTAAGTAGATTAATCTTTAATTAGCAACATAAATTTAATTTAATTAACATAAAATTGAATTAAATGATTTAGGCTAGTTTTTGAATAATTTTTTACTGCTTTTATCATTAGCAGCTGTTAAATTTCTGTTGTAGTACAGGAGGTGCTTTTTGGTAATAAATTTGTATAAAAACGGATTCTGGCGCCTGGTATTTTAGTGCAGCAGTACAATTTTTAAAGTGGCTTTCTGCTCGTAAAGAAACCTTCTGTTAAGTCTGTATCATTCATCTACATCAACGAAAAAAACAGCCGTAAGTTACTTCCCGAATTACTCCAGCAAGGGGGAGGGGCTTATGCATTTCATTCTTTAATTTATACGGCTCCTTAAGCGCCCCGTTCCTGCAGGAATAGCGGAAGATGAATTGAATGATATTTTTCTTTAGGTGTAGGCGGCAATAGAATTGCCTGTGTCGATAGCTATTAACAAAAAAGGAACACTGGCTTTTTAAACTCTGTATTTAAACATTGTTAAACATTGTTTTTTTTGTTTAACGGTACTTCTACTAGCTGACAGGTATAGATAAGCAACGAAAATTTTGTAAATTGTTTATCAGACAAAACAATTCCTTTTAATGCAGGAAAAAAAGTTGCTGCCATTTTTAGCTAAAGGATTTCATGAAGAGCGCTGCCTTATATCTGTATTATCATACCGGCACCCGGTTTTTTCCGCTGCATTTAGCTGTAGTGGCCGCTACATTTGTACGCTATGGATTAATTGTTTGTTTTATGCTAAGTCTTTTGCTGTTGGCAGGCAGCAGCAGGGGGTGGGCGCAATCGCCAGGTTTCCACATTCTAAAAGACAGGAAAATGGCGGAAATACCTTTCCGGAAAGTCAATAATCTTATAGTTGTGCCGGTACTCCTCAATAATATAATTCCTTTGCAGTTTATTGTAGATACAGGTGTTCGAACTGCCATATTAACGGATCGGCTATATAGCGACCTTCTGAATATGCCCTATGACCGGAAATTGTCTATAAAAGGAGCAGGTGCTTTCCAACAGGTAGAGGCGTATGTGGCATCTAATATTTCTTTTCTGCTTCCGAACGTTCAGGCCAGGGGGCAGTCGCTGCTGATTCTGGAAGATGACTACCTGGAGCTGAATAAACAGTTAGGAATAGATGTCCATGGTATTCTGGGTTACGAGCTTTTCAGAGATTTCGTAGTAAAAATTGACTACGAAAAAGAATTGATTACCCTGTACCAGCCCGAAGATTTCAGGGCGGGCCGGCGCTATACGCGACTGCCCCTAACCATAGAAGATTCTAAGCCCTACCTCGAATGTTCGCTGCAGGAAACTGCTTCAGGAAAAAAGCGGCCGGTGAAACTACTTATCGACACAGGTGCCAGCCATGCACTTTTGTTGCACCAGGATGATAGTGCCAGCCGCTTTGAGCTGCCGGAGAAAACAATTTATGGGAACCTGGGGCGCGGCATTGTAGGGAATATTATGGGCCACATTGGGCGGATTCACCATTTTTCTGTAGAAGACTATTGTTTTGAAAATGTGCTTACTTCATTTCCCGACGACTCTTCTTATGCAAATATTTCTGAGTGGAGTACCCGTGAGGGCACACTTGGAGGTGATATGCTAAACCGTTTTACAGTAATTTTTGATTATCCTCATGGAGCGGTTTATCTGCTAAAAAACGGTAACTATAGCGATCCGTTTGTATACAGCAAAACAGGAATGGTGGTGCTGGCAGAGGGGGAGGGCCTCAATTCTTTTATTGTAACGGATGTGAGGGAAAATACCCCGGCCTTCGAAGCAGGTATCCGCAAAGGCGACCTCCTCCTTAAGGTAAACGGGATAAAAAGTAAGTACCTGGATTTATTAAAACTAAATGAAAAACTGCGAAAGCGGGAAGGGAAGAAAATACGGCTTAAGATTAAGAGAGGCGAAAAGGAATTCAAGACCAGCTTTCGCTTACGAAATATTATTTGAGCCTTGCGCTTTGTGTCCTCTTTTCCTTCCGGTGGCCGGCGGAGTAGAATAGGAAAATGCCTGGTCTTCTATGAAGCAATTTTAAAAAAAGACTTTTAAAAGAAAGTGTGTAGGTAGAAAGAGAAACAATGGATAAGCCACCATCATACATACAAGAAAGAACCTGGAAGGAATTTTATACTGGGGGGAGTTGCCCAACCCAAACACCCAGTTAACGTTGGCCGATGGAGGCGTTAGCTTATAGCATAAAAAAAGGATAAGCCATCCAAAAGGAATTTGATAGTAAATGGCCGTGGGTTTATAGCCAAGCCTGATAAGCATAAAAATTAAAAGAGCAGGTAAAGCCAAATGAAAGAGAGAAAGGAGGCGCAGGTAAAGCGGATACCTGCTGTTCCACATATAGTCGGTGAGGCCGGCCAGTTTTTTACCAGTTAACAGCCGGAAGAGGAGCTCAAAGTTCCAGTAAAGCTCTGGCAACAGTACACCTACTGCCATCATGCTAGCCAGTAGCGGGCTTTCCAGCCAGAGGGCGGGTACGCTAATAAACAAGGCCATATCCGAAAACCACAGGAAGTTTGCCGGCCCCCAGTCTTTCCAATACACAGGTATTAAGGCTAGTACAAAGGCTGTGTAAGCTATTTTTATCCAGAGGGGCAGTGAGGCATCTAACTGGAAAAGATTAGGTAAATTGAGTGGCGGAATAACGCTGTGCAACCATTCGACAGGCTTGGCAGCATGAGGGAGTATATACCTGAATAGAAATTCCATTATGTGCTTTCCTCAATAAGGTTGCGGACTCTGTTGGGGTAGTCGGTAATAAGACCATCTACACCAAGGTTTATCATCCTCCTGATATCCTCTTCTTCGTTTACGGTCCAGGGTACTACTGCCAGCCCATTTTTTTGGGCAAACCCGAGAAGTTCATTATTTAATTCCCTGTGCAGAGGACAAAGCACATTGGGTAAAAAGCCTAATTGGTCCAGCTCCTCTTCCAGTTCAGCCGGGTGTTCGAACGACATGCCAATTTGTATTTCCGGCTGCTGTCGCCGGGCTTCCTGCAGGCAACGCTTGTCGAACGAAAGCAGAATGGTATGGTCCAGTGCATTTTGCTTTTCCAGGACTTCCAGCGTGTGCCTTACAAAAAATTGGGGCGCCGGGTGGTTAATGCCATCAGTAGCTATATCGGATTTAAATTCGATAAAAAGCTGAACAGGCTCCTCTCCTGCCCCGCCAAAATTGCTTGCCTGCCGCACTACCTCCGAGAGCAACGGAATATGCGCTTCGCTGTTTTCCTGCTCCGGAAAGTCCGGGTTGGGTTCAGAGCCACAATCATAGGGCTTTATTTCTTCGAGCAGGAGGTCATAAATCCTGAGGCGCTGGCGGTCCTGCTCAGGATTAGGCTGGCTGTTTTTCCTGATGCACAAGTCCGGCGAAATGGTTGCGTCATGGGTTACCACCACCTCCCCGTCTTTAGTAATAAACAAATCCATTTCCAGGCCCCGGGCGCCAAGCTGCAGGGCCTTCTGAAAAGCCTTCAAAGTATTCTCAGGTTCCAGGCCTCTCGAGCCACGGTGGCCTACAATTACTGGTGTTTTCCTTCGCTTCATACCAACCATTTTCTTTTTATAAATAAATAGAAGGACAGAAGGTTTAGCTAATTTTGTATCCTTCGGGTTTTTACAGCTGCCGGTTTACCCACTTCTGTTCTTTTTTCGGCACATAAAATCAACATAAGCCCCTTTTTCAGGCTAATATTTTGTTGGAGTTCCCTAAGAAATAAGCTACCGGCCGGAGGGAATGGGTATAGTCAGGCAGGGTTTTAAGAATGGCGAAAATAAGGACAACAAGAACCATACCGGACAGGCCCCACGTCATTCCTCCAAAAATGCCCGTTATTATAGCATCTCAGGCCCTTTGTTTTAAAAATGAATCTACGGCCTGCAGCGTAGCTTCTTTATTGTCAGAAAAAAGGTAGTGTCCGCTTTCCGGTACCTGTACAAGTGTTGGATAGCCAAGCCTTTTACGCAGCTTTTGCTGGTAAGAAATCCCGAGTAGCTGGTTGCATTTACTTACCAACAGGAGCATTTGCCTGGCAGGAAAGTGAATTTGATCCACTTTCTTTTGCTCACTTTTCGACTTGCGCGAAAAGGAAAGGCCAAGGTAAGCGCGGTAGCCTGGCCGCCATGCCTTAAGAGTCGGTTGTTTATAAGAGCAATGATAGGCCGGGTTGCTGTGCCGCAGTACCTGCTCAAAGAAGTAATCTTTGCGCACATCGGGATCGGTGGAGGGGAGCATGAAGCTCCTGCCCAGTGCCCTCCACAGCTTTTTAAGTACTTTAAATTGAATATTATTTAAAAATAATCGGGCGTTGGTTCGGAGAGAAGGGATGTAGGGCTCGGCCAGTACAAGCTTGTGAATTTTATTGCCATGCCTGCATACATATTGAATTGCCAGAAAGCCACCCCAGCTGTGCCCCAAAATACTTACAGTGCTGCCCTCCTTTTGGAGTAGGTAATTAACAAAGGCATCCAGATCCTGCAGGTACTGGTTTAGCTGGAGCTCAGCATCAGCGGTTCGTGGCGAAAGCCCGCAACCGCGCTGGTCATAAAAAACTATCCTGTAGCTATGCTTTAATTCCTCTAAAGGCAGCAGGTAGCGCGAATCGCCTCCAGGTCCGCCATGCAATACGAGCAGGGTTTCCTTATGTTCATGGCCAGAAACGTTGCAGTGGAACCGGTACCCATTCAGCTCCACAAAAGGAAGTGAAGAGTCTTCGGCCAGGGTAGGTGGGAAGGGAGGAATGTCAGGAGCCTGTGCTTTCATACAATTCCGGTGACTTGCTAATAAAACAGATTTAGCCCGGCAGTGTTGCCATTGGTTTCCTGTAACAGGCACTGTTCATGTACAGGAATAGCAATGAATAAGCGCGGTTAAATATTTGAAATGAGGCATTGGTTATCGATTATATGTTACCCATTATTGGACTGGTGTTTGCCTGCACATTTATAAATTTAGGCAGGCTATTTTTAGCTTTTGAGAGGCTAAGATTCAGCGTGTTTGCTAGTATGGAATGGTAAGCAGGTGTTACTAACAAATAACCTGATGAATATTAACCCTTTAGCAAATTAGCTAGACCATAAGAAGAAGTAATTAATCAACAGAGGAGGTGGTGAAAAGAGGGGAAAAGGCTGAAAAATTATTTTGGCACCGCCGAGCCTACCTTTTCCTGGAGGGGATGTTCTTATGTTTGCTCCTTGTTTTGAAGGTTGGGATAGAAAATAAGGAAATCCTGTATATCTTGCCAAAAAGTGCCTTTTCGTAAGAAACAGATTGTAAATAATAGAGAATAAATGAGCAAAAAGTTTGATTACCAGAAGCAGAACCGCTTTATGGAAGCCCTGGTGAAAATTTACAAAAAACAGGAGGCGGGCTTTAAGAAAAAAGTTAGTGAGGAAGACTTCGTGCTTGCTTTTACTATCGTAGAAATAAATGGAGAAGCCCCATTGCCGGTAGAACCCGAAGACTTTGCGCTGGATCCGCTTATTTTTGCGGAAGTAGAAAAGGCTTTTGAGAAAATATACAGGTAAGAGGCGGTTGTGTATTTTAGCTTAAAAAAAACAGGCTGCGGAATCTTCCGCAGCCTGTTTTTTTTATGATACAAAGCAGTTTTACGACTGCTTAGGGTTCAATACCAAATCAATTCGCTTAATCAGGTCCTGATAATGGTAGCGGGTTAGGTTATCGCGGGTGCGGCCTTCTACGCGGCGCAGGTCGCGCTGCAGGCGCTCCAGCTCAGCACGTACTACCGGGCGAATATCCGAAAGCTCCACATCTACCGGCGTAAAGCCGTAAAAAGACTGGCGGCGGGCAGGTACTTGTTCCTGGTCTTCTGCCATAAGCCTGGCCAGCTGTGCTATATATACACGCTGCAGGTTGCGTCGGTAAGTGTCGGCGGTCAGGCCGTTGGTAAGCTCCGTCCAGATGCCCGGGCGCAGGTCGTTGAAAAGTTCCGAAAGCCCATAGTTATTGCGGTCGAGTTCCTGGGCTTCTATCAGCCTGGCCAGGCGGCCCGGATCTAGTACTCTGTCCAGAATATTTTCCTGCAGGTTCTTTATCCGTTCCACACTGCCGGTTCCTTCAATCCGGCGCAAAATATCTTCGTTGAGCATCCATTCGGGGGTTTGAAAAGCCTGCTTATTCAGAAAATTAACTGCCTCGCGTTGGGTTTGAGCCGGTACCGGTTCATAAACAGCACCTTCCTGGTCGTAAGTTTTGTAGTTTTCGTATACGCCACCAATGTTACTGCTTACGTGGCCCATATAACGATTCCACTGTCCAATTACCTGCTTATACAGCTCCTCCAGGTCATCGTAGTTTTTACCTTCTTCCTGGGTCCATTCTACAAGCTTAGGCAGGATGCGCTTCAGGTTTTTGATGCCGTATTCACTGGCCAGCATGGCATTATCTCCCAGGTCTTCGGTTTGTGAGCGCGGATCAATCGGGCTGTAGGTCTGGCGTCCGAAACGATAAATCGGGTCTTTGGCACGGGCAACGGTCCATTCGTTGAGCTGTTCTTTTTCTGCATCCGGCGTTTTAGCCTCCGGGAAGTAGGTGTAGCCCCATTTTACAGCCCACTTATCGTAAGGCCCTATCTGCGGGAAGAAGGCCACGCCGGTATCTTCTGGCTGGGCAACGTAGTTAAAACGGGCATAGTCCATAATAGAAGGAGCGGTTCCCATTCTTTCGGTAAAGGAAGCCGAGCGGAGCGAATCTACCGGGTAAGCATTGCTGGAGCCCATATTGTGCGGCAAGCCTAAAGTGTGGCCTACTTCGTGTGCAGCTACAAAGCGAACCAAACGCCCCATTACCTCGTCGTTAAACTTGGTTTTTTGAGCGTCTTTATTAATGGCAGCAGTTTGTACAAAGTACCAGTTCCGCAGCAGGTTCATTACATTGTGGTACCAGCCAATATCACTTTCCAGAATCTGGCCGGAGCGGGGGTCGTGCGTGTTCGGACCATAGGCATTCTGCACATCGGAGGCAAAGTAACGAATTACGGAATAGCGGGCATCTTCGGGGCTCCAGTCCGGGTCTTCTTCCTTAGAGGGAGGGTCTTTGGCTATAATAGCATTCTTAAAGCCGGCAGCTTCAAAAGCTACCTGCCAGTCTTCTACCCCCTGCTTCAGGTACTTCCGCCACTTGGTTGGTGTGGCAGGGTCGATATAATATACAATTTGCTCTTTTGGTTCTACCAGTTCGCCGCGCAGGTATGCTTCCATATCTTCTGCTTTTGGCTCCAGCCGCCAGCGCACAATATACGTGCGTTCGGTTGCTTTTTGCTCGTCAAGGCCATAATCTACCTGGCTGGTCGAAAAGTAGCCTACCCGCTTGTCGGCCAGGCGGGGCATCATGGGGTTTTCTGGCAGCAACAGCATAGAGTTGCTTATTTCCAATGAGATGGTGCCCGACTGACTGTTCGATGGTGCCTCTGAAGCGTTGTAGGTCAACACCTGGCGTGCTTCAATGTTGAGTGGGTAACTCTTCAGGCTCTCAATAAATGAACGGTCTTCGTCGAGCTTGCTCACTTTGTACTCTTTGCGGCGTTCGCTGTCTAAGCCTATAGAAGGAACATCTTTAGAAAAAAGAGGGTCTACCTGAATTACATAGCCGGAAGAATCAGGGCTTAAAGCTTCAATATCGAAGGCATGCAAAATAGGTTCAAAATTGGAATTCCTTACCGACTGGTAAACGGGTAAAGAATCATTGGCTACATTGTCATAGCTTACCAGCCTGAGCAATACTTTGTTATTTTTCTTTTCCCAGCGAACTACCTGGGAGTTTAGCTTTTCGCCACCATACCCAATTTTATTGGCGGTTTTTGATATGCGGGTAACCAGCAACATCTCCCGGTTTAGCAAAGAATCCGGAATCTGGTAATAATATTTATCATCTACCTGGTGTACCGTAAATAAACCCTCGTCGGTTTTTGCCTGGCTGGTAATAACTTTCTGGTAAGGTTTAAGCTCCTTCTTTTGCTGGCTGCTTTCACTGCCGGCGCTGCCAGTAGAAGCAGGCTGTTTCTGGAATACCGAACAACCAGCTAACAGGCTTCCCGCAAGTAAAAGGGAAAGGAACCGGAACGGCGCTCTCTTTTTCTTTAAATTCATATAAAAAAATGAATGTTTAGTGAGTAAAATAAAATATCGTTGGTATATGCAATATACTACAAAAGAATGGGAAGTGGCTTTGTATGCAGTTGTTTATGCTTGTTCAGGAGGCAGGAACAAACTGTTTCACTTTCTGTATTTAGTAGCCCATAACCTAAAATATGCTAAGTTTTGTATGCTTTCCTGAAGCTTAAAATCCTGCCAAATTTCATTTTTTGAATTAAGAAGGTGGAAAAACAGACTCCCGGCCGGGCTGTAAAAGCTTTCTTCTGCCGCCCCTTTTAAAAATCTGCACTTAACTATCTTGCCTGTGTAGGGTTGTAAGATAAAATATCCACAAAAAGAAAATAATTTGAAAGATGTAGTAATAGCCGGGGGCGGTTTAGCCGGATTAATTTGTGCTATCCAGCTGGCAGAAGCAGGCCTGGAGGTAGAAGTGGTAGAGAAAAAAGCCTACCCTTTTCATAAGGTTTGTGGCGAGTATATTTCCAATGAGGTGGTCCCTTTCTTAAAGGCTATCAACTGTTACCCTTCGCAGCTGGAGCCGGCGGCCATCAGTCGTTTCAGGTTAAGCGATACGCGGGGCAGGGAGGTAAGCCTGCCGCTCGATATGGGGGGCTTTGGCATTAGCAGGTACCAGCTCGATCATTTTTTGTATGAGAAGGCCCTGGAACGGGGCGCTACCTTTCGGGAGCGAAGCTGGCTACAGGATGTGGAGCAAACCGGTAATGGTTTTGAAGTGCAGCTAAACAAGGGCGAGGCCATTCGGGCGAGGCTGCTGGTGGGTTCCTGGGGCAAGCGCAGCACCGCCGATAAGGCCCTGGATCGAAATTTTATCGATACCCGTACCGACTACATTGGCGTAAAATACCATATTAAAGCCAACCTGCCTCACAACGAGGTGGCCCTCCATAATTATCCCGGCGGTTACTGTGGAATTGTTAAAATAGAAGGAGAGGTGTGGAATATGTGCTACCTGGGCAGCAAAGAACAGCTGCGGAAATGGGGTAGCCTGGAGGAAATGGAAAAAAACACTTTGGGCAGAAACCCGCTGCTGGCACGCATTATGCAGGAAGCAGACTATGTGAGAGACAAAGCCGAAGTGATTAACGAAATAAATTTTCAGTCGAAAAAAGTAGTTGAAAAGGGCGTACTCATGGCTGGAGATGCCGCTGGCTTAATTACTCCGCTCTGTGGCAACGGCATGGCAATGGCTATTCATGCCGGCAAATTACTATCAGATAAAATCCTGGCCCACTGGCCGCTTAGCCCGCAAAAGCACCTTGCGCTGGAAGCAGATTATAAAAATGCCTGGCAAAAAATATTTGCCAGGCGTTTATGGGTTGGGCGCCAGACCCAGCGGTTATTCGGCGGGCCGGCAGCCTCTGCATGGGCGGTCAGGTGCCTGCGTAACTTCAGGCCTTTAGGGAACCTGCTCATGCGGCAGACACATGGTAAAGCCTTTTAATTAAACTATTGCTGGCTTTCCATTCGCTCTTTTAATTGTTTCGCCTGTTCATAATGTTTGCGAAGCGTCGGTAGCGAATTGGCAACCCAGCTTTGCAGTTCAGGGCTCTGCATATTTTCTTCTTGCATGCTTTCGAAATTGTCGATGGCTTCTTCATGCATATCCACAATCATGCTTACATACTCTTTGTCAAACTCCTGGCCTGACAGGCTCTGAAGCTCCTGCAGTTTTTCCTGCTGCTCGGCTCTTAAAAACTCCGGCATTTCAATAGGGTTGTTTTGCAGGTTATTCTGAAGTGCCTCGTTCATTTGTCGGTGATCCTGCACCAGCATTTGGGCCAGGTCCTTTACCTCCTGCTGCTGGGCCCTTTCCTGGGCCAGCTGGCCAAACTCAACTTCGGCCATAGAGCCAAGCGAGGCTTCAATCACAAACTGGCGGCTTTCTTCGCCCAATGCATCGGCAGAGGTTCTTTCCAGCTCACTTTCTTCAAGCACTCCATTTTCTTCTTCTATATACTCGTTTTCTGCAAGGCCGTTTTCCTGATAGCCGTCGGCTTGTGCCGTACGCCGATCAGAATCGCAACCAAAAAGTAAAGCCAGGCTCAATGCTGGTAAAATTAAATATTTACGTTTCATAATATGCTGTTTTAAAAGGTAATAGATATTTCATCTATGTAAAAAATCCTTATTAGGTGCATTTAACGAGTTTGTTTTTAAAAAGTTTTACGGAAGCTCCAGCACGATTTTCCCAATATTTTTATTTGCTTCCATGTAGTCGTGGGCTGCTTCTACTTCCTCCCATGGAAAAACAGTGTCAATAACAGGTTTAATGCGGCCACTTTCGAGCATTGGCATAAGAAAGGCGGCAAGCTCCTGGCTTAGCTTTCGCTGGTACTCCTGGCTGCGCGACCGTAGGGTAGAACCAATAGTGCTCAGCCTCTTTTGCAGAATGGGCGCCAGGTTGCCTTCCTGCAGTTTAGGGCCGCCCAGGAGCGCAAGCATTACCAGGCGCCCATCGGTTCCTAAGCTGCTCAGGTTATCCTGAAAGTAAGGGGCTGCTATAAAATCAATAATAACATCGACTCCTTCGCCATTGGTAAGGGTGGCCACTTTTTCGCTAAAAGACTCTTTCTGGTAGTCGATGGTGTGGCTGGCACCTAGCTCCCGGCAAACTGCATGTTTAGTCTCCGATGCCGTAACCATTACCTCTGCCCCTATTTCGCGGGCCAGCTGAATGGCAGCAGTGCCCACCCCGCTGGCACCGGCATGAATAAGCACCCGCTCTCCCTTTTGCAAGCGGGCAAGCCAGACAAGTGCCTGGTAAGCGGTAAGGAATACCTCCGGAATGGCTGCTGCCGAGGTAAAGGAAAAGTTGTCGGGAATCGCCATCGCCATATCTTCATGCATAGTGGCAAACTGTGCATAGCCGCCACCGGGAAGAAGCCCAAAAACCCGCTCTCCCTTTTTCCACCGGCTTACCGACGGCCCTGTTTCGGCGACCACACCGGCTACCTCCAGGCCTAAAACAGGACTGGCATTTTTGGGCGGGGGGTACTTTCCTTTGCGTTGCAGGGTGTCGGCACGGTTAATTCCGGCCGCTTTTACTTCTATTAAAATATCGTACGGACCCCGCAGGGGCCGGGGGTATTCTCCAATTTTCATATTGCCATTCTCTACCAGAACGGCTTTCATTTTATCTTCCGTCATAGCCAGTTTTTTATGTGTTAAGCGGTGCTGCAAAGCGTGCAGAATTATCTTTAATTTGAGAAATAAAGAAGGAACGGCAAAAAAAGTTTACAGGAGTTTGTAACCATTGGCCAAAACCGGAGTGTCCCTCTTTGAAACCGAGAAGCTTTGGAAAAAGAAATACCACAGGCGCTGGAAGATAATGCATTAATGCTGAAAGTAAAGGCCGGAGAGCTTTCGCTGCTGGGGCTGCTGTTTGAGCGGCACCACAAGGCCCTGTACCGCTTTTTTTACCGCCTTACAGGAAGAGAAGCAGCACGAAGCGAGGACCTGGTGCAAACGGTTTTTATGCGCATGCTTACGTATCGGCATACCTTTGCAGGCTCGGGCAAATTTGTGTCCTGGATGTACAACATGGCTCGAAATGCCTTTGCCGATGATTACCGAAAACTAAAAAAGCAAGGCTACAAAGATGAATTACAAAAGGCAGAAAATAGCCCCGCCTGCAGCATAGTGCCCGACGACCGGGAAGAAGAGCTGCAGCTGCTCGATAAAGCCCTGAGCTACCTGAGCCCCGATAAGCGGGAACTGCTGGTGTTGAGTAAGTTCGAAGAAATGTCCTATCGCGATATTGCGGAAATACTGGATTGTAGTGAAGGAAACGTGAAAGTAAAAGTTTTCAGAGCCGTGCAGGAGTTAAAATCGGTTTATAAAAAGCTGGAACAGGAGGTTCGTTATGATGGATGAAAAATACATGCCGCTGGCACTGGCCTATATAGAAGGAGATCTCAGCCCCGAAGGGCGGGTGGAGCTGCAGCTGCTCATGGCAAACGGAAAGGTAGATGAAAAAGAACTGCAGGAGCTGGCGCTCTTCTACGGAAAGTTGCCTGCTGCGGACGAAATAAAAGTGCCTGCCGAACAAATGCGCAATCGCTTTTACAGCGCCCTAGCCGGTGAGGAACGAAAAGCTGCACAGCAAAACTGGCCGCAGCAAATACTCACCTGGTGGCAGGGCGTTCGTTCCGGAGCAGAAATGCGGCTGGCCTTTGGCTTTTGTATGCTGCTGCTCGGTATTGGTATCGGCTACCTTCTCCGGCCGGCGGCCCCTTCTGAGGGTCCGCAGCTTAGCCAGCTTACCAACGAAGTACAGCAAATGCGCGAAATGGTCATTCTCAGCATGCTGGAGCAAAGCTCCTCCACCGAACGCTTAAAGGCCGTAAACATGGGCTACGAGCTTAAAGAGGCCGATGTTCGAATAATTGAAGCCCTGCTGCGCACCTTAAACAGCGACCCCAATGTAAATGTGCGCCTGGCTGCAGTGGAAGCTTTAAAAAAGCATGCAGATAAAGCAATTGTGCGGGAAGGTCTGCTGGCTTCTATTCACCGGCAGGATTCTCCCCTGCTACAAATTGCCCTGGCCGATTTAATGGTAGAGCTGCAGGAAAAACAAGCGGTGGAGCCAATGAAGAAGCTCCTGGAAGAACAGGGCGTAAATGAGTCTGTGCGACAGAAAATCAAAAACAGTATACATGTTTTAATATAAAGGCTTACCGGGCCAGGTAAGCCGAAGCTATCCTCTCTTTCCCATTCGAAATCACGTGTGCCGGATGAGTGGGCGAGCAGCTAAAATTAAGTTGAACCAGAAAGAAAATGCCAAAGAAAATAACTATGAAAAAGCTAACATTGTGTTTGCTGCTGCTTTGTACGGGCGGATTATTTACCGCCGCCCTGGCACAGGAACATTCAGAAACCATACAAAAAGAAGTGCCGCTTGCAAATCAGGAAGGAAATGAGCTGCTTATTAAAAACATAAACGGGCCGGTAAGCATAGAGGGCTACGAGGGCAATACCATTCAGCTGGAAGCTACCCGAACCCTGCGGGCCAAAAATGATAAGTACCTGCAGGAGGGCATGGCCGACATAAGCCTGGGCGTGAAGCAGGACGATAATGCCGTGGTCATTTATGTTGATGCTCCCTTTGCCGTATTAAAGCAGGGCAAGAGTGGCCGCTGGCACTACAATGTAAACCAGGAGAACAGTCATTACGATTTTGAATTTGATATCAGGCTGAAAGTGCCTGACAAGCTGCTGCTCGAAGCCTCCACGATTAATGGCGGTGCGGTAACAGTTAAAAATTTTAAAGGACCTATTGAAGCCAGCCATGTAAACGGACCTGTAGCACTTGAAAATGTTTCGGGCAGCAGCAGTGCCAGGACAGTAAACGGCAGCATTACCGCCAGCCTGCTGAGTCTCCCTGCCAATGAAGTAAGCTACGAAACAGTAAATGGCGATATAAAGGTATTTTACCCGGAGAGCCTGGCGGCCGATGTCGCTTTTAAAACCCTCAATGGCGATTTCTATACCGACTTTGAAAATGTTAGCCAAAAGAGCATGTTTAAAGAAAAGAAGGGCTCGAAAATCTATCGTGTGGATAAATCGGCGGTGTTGAGCGTAAATGGTGGCGGCTTGCCGCTCCATTTCCAAACCCTGAACGGGGATATTTATTTACAGAAACAAAAGTAGTAAATCATGAAAAGAAGATACTGGATACTGAGTCTCCTGCTTTGGGGACAGGTGCTACTGTTGCAGGCACAAAATACAACAGAGCAAATTGCCATACCCCTTTCTAAACCAGGAGAGCCTGGCTTGCTAAAAGTGCATATGATGCACGGGAACCTCCGGGTAAAAGGCTATGATGGCAGGGAGGTTGTGCTCCGGATGCAGGTGCCCCAGGAACAGGCTGTGGCAGGCAAGGAAAAAAACGGCCTCAGGAAAATAACCAACAATGGCTTTGAGCTGGAAGCAAGAGAAGAAAATAATGTGGTCTCAGTCGAGTCTGTACTCCCTAACCAAGACAGAACCGGCGATTTAGAGGTAATGGTGCCAAGGAACTTTTCTTTGAAACTACAGACGGTAAACGGCGAGCTGGTAGAAGTAAACAATGTAACAGGCGAGCTGGAAGTAAGCAATGTCAATGGCAGTATCCTGCTTAAAGATGTAGCGGGCTCGGCGGTTCTTAATACCGTAAATGGCGATATAAAAGTAAACTTCACCAAAATTACGCCCAATGTACCCATGTCTTTTACCAACCTCAATGGTACGCTTGAGGTGAGCTTGCCGGCTGCTGCCAGCTTTTCTACTAAAGCCAAAACCGAGCATGGCAGTGTGTACACCGACTTCGACATGAAGCTGCGGCAGCCCAAAGAGCGGGTGCAAACTTCAAACAAGCAGGGCGTTTACCGCGTAAACATCGAAAACTGGGTACAGGGCGATGTAAACGGGGGCGGCCCGGAGTACCTTTTCAAAAGCCTCAACGGCGACATCCTGATAAAAAAGAATTAAGCTTTTACTAATAAGATTTGCACTGAAAAAAGCGCCTGCGGGATTTCCTGCAGGCTTTTTTGCTTTGTGGCCAATGCAAATAAATAAAAGTTTTTGGGTAGCTTGTAATGAACCCGGAAGAGGCTCGTCTTATCAATAGAATGGATGCAATAACCTTTAAACAGCTAATTCTTCCTGCGAAAAACCGCTTATACCGGCTAGCGCTCTCGCTCCTCAAAGACAGTGAAGAGGCGAACGATATGGTGCAGGAGGCGATGCTACGTCTTTGGGCGAGGCGCGACCGCCTGCAGGACTACCAGAGTCCCGAAGCTTTCGCCCTGCGCATCATCCGCAACCTCTGCCTCGACCGCATAAAATCGAAAGGGTACAAAAACCGGGCAGGCCAGGCCGAAATTCCCGACTACGGGAGCAGTGAAGCGACTCCCCACCGGAAGCTTGAGCTAATGGACGGGCAGCAACTAATGAAGCAACTGTTTAGCACCCTTTCGGAGCAGCAGCAAACCATTATTCAGCTGCGCGATGTAGAGGAAATGAGCTACGAGGAGATAGAAGAAATTACCGGTTTACCCATCAATACCATTCGGGTAAATCTTTCGAGAGCCCGAAAAGCAGTGCGGGAAAAATTTATAAAAATAAATAAATATGAACTGGAATAGAGCCGAGGAATTGCTTGAAAAGTATTATGCCGGAACCGGCAGTACGGCAGAAGAGCAGGAGCTGCGGGAGTGGCTCAGCCGCCCCGATTTGCCCCGCTCGCTGCAGCAGGAAGCTGCTTTGCTAAAGCAAATGCAGCTTGCCGGAACCCAGGAAACCAGCCTGAGCGACGAGGAGCTATTTGCCAGCCTGGATGCCAAGCTATCCAAAGCCGAAGCAGCCAATGAGAAGCCCGCCGGCAAAAGTATTCAGCTGCCGCTTAAAACCCTCTGGCAAATAGCTGCCGCTGTGGCACTGCTCGCCATAGGGTACTGGCTGGGAGCCCTGCAGGAGCCCGAGCCTGCCATGCAGCAGACGGCAGTTATCAATGAGCAAAGCAAAGCACTCGCCCAAATCCGCAAAGAGGTAGAAGAAATGAAAGGGATGTTAACCCAGAGCTCGCCCAGCCAGCGGATTAAAGCGGTAAACTATGTGCAGGAAACCGGCGATGCCGATGAGGAGCTTATCCAGGTGCTTATACAAACCATGCACTTCGACGAAAACGTGAACGTGCGCATGGCAGCCATTAAAGCGCTGCTGCACTTCCAGGAGCGGCCCCTGGTGCGCCGCGCGCTTATTCAAACTTTACATATACAAACCGATCCCAATGTACAACTCCAGTTAATCGACGGGCTGGTAGAGATGGGAGACAAGCAAGCAGTACCCGAAATGCAGGAGCTCCTGCAGAATAAAGAACTGCAGGAGGTGGTAAAAAGCCGCCTGCAACAGGGAATCGGGATTCTTATTTAAGCAATAGAAACAGCTGTTCTACTTTATATACAATTTAAGTAACGATTATCAAGCAACGAGATAAAAACCATGAAAAAGATATTTATTATAAGCCTTGGACTGGCCTTACTGGCGCTGCCGGGTTTTGCCCAGGATTTTACAAAGCGCCTGAATGAAAAGCAGCAGGTGAAGATTCTGCTAAACCGCAGCGATATGCGAATAGAAGGCTATAACGGGAACGAAGTAAAAATTACGGCGCTTAATTATGAGCAGCCGCCCGAAAGAGCCAAAGGCTTGCGGCCCCTGTACAATAGTGCACAGGATAATACCAACATTGGCCTGCAGGTGGCAGAAGAAGGCGGTGCGCTTACCATTCAGGAGGCTTCTAACCAGGGAGGTGAGTACCTGCTAAAGGTGCCGAGCAATGCCCGCTTGAGCATTTTGCAGCTGAACTGGAATGGCCAGGAAATTAATGTGCGCGACATGAAGAGTGAGATTGAAGTACAGGCGAAAAACGCCAACATCCGCCTGCTCAATGTACAGGGGCCGGTAATTGCAAACAGTACAAGCGGAGAAATAGCCATTGTTTACAGCGCCCTCAGCCAGGAAGCTCCCAGCATGATTTCGGCCATAAGCAGCGAAGTGGATGTTACCCTGCCTCAAACCAGCAAAGCCAACCTGGTGCTGAAGTCCATAAACGGCGAAATTTATACCGACATGGACATTCAGCTAAAGCAAAAGAATGTAAAAGGAAGCGACATGCATATCGTTGGAGGCGGCCAAACCATTGAAGGCACCACCAATGGAGGTGGCGCAGAACTGGGCATCAAAACCATAAGCAGTAATATTTACATCCGAAAAGCACAATAGACATGCAAGCATCAGGAAATATAAAAAGAACCCTTCTACTAATTTGTGCTTTTTTTCTCCTTGGACCGCTAATGGCGCAAAAGCTGATAGAAAAAAATGTAGCCTATAAGGAAGGGCAGGAAATTGTTTTAGAGCTGCCCATTGGCGAAAGCATTAAAATTACCGGCTGGGATAAACAGGAAGTAGCGCTTAGGGCCAGCGTTAACATTAATGGAAATAAGTTAAACGACGCTTATGCGCTGGAGGTCAGGAATGGCGCTGTTCTCCACATAGAGGCCAGCCTGGATGAGAAAATGCTCGGGAATGGTTCGGTTGGTGATTGTAACGGTAACTCTGACACTAACTTCCAGCGCATTAGTAAGGGCGACAAAGGGGCGGTTTGTGCAGAAATTACTTACGAACTTAAAGTACCTCGCAATGCCCGCCTGAGACTCGAAACCATTAATGCCAATGTCGAAGCCGTGGGATTGAGAGGGCCGACTAAGCTCAAATCGATTAGTGGGTTTATAGATTTTAGCTGGCCGGAGCAGCAGGATGCGGAACTGCAGCTAAAGTCCATTACCGGCGAATTATATACCGACCTGGCCTTTGATATCCTCAATAAAAAAGAAGATGCCCCCATGATAGGCTATGAACTTAAAGGCCGTAAAGGAAAAGGGGGCCCGCTGGTAGACCTTGAAACTATCAGTAACAACATTTATCTCCGAAATACTAAGTAAGCATTTTGAGGAAACCGGCTTCAGTTTGTTTTTGATAATTGGCTCCCGCTAAAAGTTTAAAATAAGCGGGCGAAAAAATTATGAAATCAGCAACAATTTAACCCTGCTATCTCAGGCTAGCAGGGTTTTTATATTTAGGTCCTGAACATAAAAGTAGGATGAGCGGTTGAAACAAATGATGATGAGATTTCATTTTTTTAACATAATCGCTATATTGTTTAAAGCTTTCCTATTTTTTGTAATGTCTGTGGTATGCTGATTCCTTCTATCAATGGTCAAACGCTGTTAAAACGCCTGATGGACAATAAATCTATCGGGCTCTTTGTGTACAACAAGGAATTAAAAATTTGTGAGTGGAATCCTTCCATGGAAAAGCTGACCGGTTTGAGCAGGAATGATTGTGTGGAGAAAGAAGTGTTTGCCCTTATTCGTGCCTCAAACCAGGCGCTGGAAGAAAAGAAATTCAGAGAAGCCCTGGAAGGAAAGCAGCATGTTATTAAAAGTAAGCCGCTGATAGTTGGCAGCAATGGCCAGCTTAAGGAAAAGAAATTCGATCTGCTTATTTTACCGCTCGACGAGCTCGATAACAGCATCCGCTGCGTAGCGGTAGTTGCTACCGAGGCAGAAGAAGAAAAGATAAAGGAAGGGGTTGAGCGACAAAAGACAGCCTTTCGCTCGTTAAATTCTTTTTTAACCTATGCGCCCATGCCTGTTTTTATTATTGATAAAAACTACCGGGTAAAGTTGGCAAACGAAGCATTTAACCAGTTTTTCGAGTCGCAGAATACGGTGGGTCAGCACCTCGACGAATTACTGGTTCCGGATGTTTTCGGTTATGATGTAACAGAAAAGCCAAAAAAGATTATAAAGAAGGTAATTGAAACAGAAAAGCTGGATATTTCTCACGAACATTTCAATATTGGAGGAAAGGAGCAGCATTTTTACATCATTCGGTTTCCGATAAAAAATGCCCGCGGAAAGGTAGATGCCGTTGGCGGTTATGCCCTTGAAATTACGGAAGAGGTGGAGCAGGAACAGAAAATTCAGCAGCTGCTTTCTGAAGCCATTGCCTTAAATGAGGAGCTGGAAACCCGCAATGAAGAGCTGCTTGAGGGGCGGGAGCGCCTGAAGGCAGCAAACAAACGCCTGAAGCAAAAAAGGCAAAAGCTTAAAATAGCCATGAAGGAGCTCTCCGATCGCAACTTTGAGCTGGATCAAATTATGTATAAAACCTCGCATGACCTCCGCTCCCCGCTTACTTCCATTCTGGGGCTGTTGTCGCTGGCAAAGGTCGAGAAGGACCCGGCTAAGCTTCCCGAATATTTTACTTATATGGAAGACCGGGTAGGGAAGCTGGATAATTTTGTAAAGTCCATGCTCTCCTATGCTAAAACCAGCCGAATGGAAATTAAGCCTGTAGAAGTGCCCTGGGAAGAGCTTGTGGACGACAGCCTGAGTAATCTTGAGTATATGGCTAATTTTAAGCATATCCGCATAAGTAAAGAGTATAAGTGCCGGGAGCATATATTTAAAAGCGACCTGCTCCGGCTTCGTATCATCTTTAATAACCTGCTCGGAAATGCCATAAAATACGCCGACCTGCGGAAGCCAGACCCTTTTATTGATATTCAAATTAAAACTATGCCAGGCAAAGCCATAATTTCCATAAAGGATAACGGCATAGGAATTGAAAAAAAATACATGCCTGAAATCGGGAAAATGTTTTTCCGCGCAACAGAGAAATCCGAAGGCTCCGGCCTGGGAATGTATATTGTAAAGCAGGCCATAGAAAGGCTTGAAGGCAGCATTGAAATAAGCAGTGAGTCAGGAGAAGGCACTACTATCCAGATTCAGCTGCCCACACTCGAATAGCCTGCTGAATAAATTTGTAAGTTCACCGCAAGGGTAGTTAAGGAATTTTACTGATGACCCGGAACAGCACAAAAAATAAGTTCAGGCAAATAGCAGAAATAGTATTTAGCCGCATAGTATGCTGAAAGTTAGCAAGGGCAAGGTTCTGACGGGTTTTCCGCAACCAGTTTATGAAGTAAAGCAGCATTGGAACCAGGAAAAGCTGAAAAAGTAAGGCATCGTGCAGGGAGTAAAAAAAAGTATAATACAGAAAGAAACCTGTATTGGCCAGGGTAAAAAATATTGCGGTAAAGTAAAATGTTCCTTTAATGCCCAGCAGAAGACTCAGGGTACGATCGCCCCGGCGGCTGTCTTCGCGGTGTTGGTAAATTTGGGTCATTGGGTAGGACCCCCACAGGAGCATGGAGCTTAATAAAGCTGGAATAAACAGCTGAGGTTGCCAAAGTATTTGAGCCAGGGAGCTTCCTGTAACGCCCAGGTAAACCATGCAAAAGGTAAAGAAACCCTGGAAGAAACCCGCCACCAGCCAGCTAATGTAAGGGTACTGTTTAAGGCGAACAGAAGGATGGCTGTAAGCCCTGGAAATCATGCTGTAAGTAATGGCCATCAGGGCAAAAGTGAAGCCTATCAGGAAAAATCCTGCCAGCCAGGCAACACAATCCAGGGCCAGCGCCGTATAATACAGCTCACGGCTTACTGGAGGGGGCTTTTCCAGTCCTCCAATGCTGTCTTCATCCTTATCGAAATAGCTGTTGTACGCATTACTCGCAGGATAGAGAAAAAGATGAAGAATAACGAACACCACAATGGCGGGTACTATATATACCTGGTCGGTAATACTAAGTGCAAAAAAGTATACCGGCATCAGGTAAAACGAAAAAGGAAGCCGCAGGTGCAGTAAGGTCGATTTTTTAATCATAGCCTAAACCTTTTCTCTGAACAAGGTATTACTTTTTATATTAAAACCACATGAAAACCTATATTTCTGCCATAGGAACAGCGAATCCCGAACATAAAATTGCGCAGCAGGATGCCGCCCGCTTTATGGTGGAGTCGCTGGCTCTTAGTCCACGATGAACAACGGAAGTTAAAAGCATTGTATCGTTTATCGGGTATTAAAAACCGTTATTCAGTGCTGGAAGACTATAGCCGAAATTATGGCAATTATCGATTTTTTCCTAATTCCGAAAACCTGGAGCCCTTTCCGGGAACCCAGGCCCGCATGCAGGTATATGGCAAAGAAGCCACCCGCCTGGGAGTGTCGGCAGTTAAGAACTGCTTAAAGGAAGTGAAAGATTTTAACCTACAGGAAATTACGCATTTAATAACGGTAAGCTGTACCGGCATGTATGCCCCGGGTATCGATATCGAAATTGTACGCGCCTTGGGGCTCCGGGGCAATGTGCGCCGCACTGCCATTAACTTTATGGGCTGCTATGCCGCCTTTAATGCCCTTAAAATGGCCAACGATATTTGCCAGGCCAACAAGGGGGCGAGAGTGCTGGTCGTGTGTGTGGAGCTTTGTACCCTTCACTTCCAGAACAAAGCCGATGATGATAACCTGCTCTCCAATGCCATTTTTGGCGATGGCGCTGCTGCCCTCCTGATTGAAAGTCAACAACGCGACAAGATGCAGTTAAGCTTCGAAAATTTTTACTGCGATTTAGCGTATGAGGGAATCGAAGATATGGCGTGGCATATCGGGGACCAGGGTTTCGAGATGCGACTTTCTTCTTACATCCCCGATTTTATAAAAGGAGGTATCCGGCAGCTTACCGATAAGTTGCTCCAGGCATTTAAAACTCAACTTTCGGGGAAAGTATTTTATGCCATTCACCCGGGCGGTAAACGGATACTGGAAGCCATTGAGCAGGCATTGGGGCTCAGTAAAGACGACAACCGACATGCATATGAGGTACTGGAAAATTACGGGAACATGTCTTCTCCCACGGTGGTGTTTGTGCTTCAGTCTCTTATGCAGAATTTAAGCGGGAAAGATAATGGAAAACCTATCGTCAGCTTCGCCTTCGGACCCGGCCTTACCCTCGAAAGCATGTTGCTGAAAGTGAGGCATGAGGCATGAGAACCACCGCTCCACACTCCGCACCTCAAAACCGATAAGCCCATACCCAAAACCCAATACTATTTTTATATGCCAGATACCAGCCTGTTACAACCGCTTAACTTTGCCCGACGCAGCAAGCAAACCGAAATTATGGACAACCTGCAGGGGACAGGACCTGACTGGTTTCAGGCTTTGAGAGAGTTGAAGGTAATTAATAAGTATTTAGGGGGGAACCAGGTAAGCATACGGGGCCTGCAGCGGATTTTACAGAAAACAGCGGCCCTTCCGGAAAAGCTGGTTATTGCTGATATTGGTTGCGGAGGTGGCGACATGCTGCAGCTGCTGGCCCGCTGGGGACGAAAAAACAGGATACCCATGCATTTATATGGCGTAGATGCCAACCCGAACATTGTAGCTTATGCAAAGCAAAATACAGCTGCTTACCCTGAAATAAGCTACCTTACGGCCGATATTTTTTCTGAAAAATTTACTGAACGGCAGTTCGATATTGTAAACTGCACCCTCTTTACCCACCACTTTACCAATCAGCAGCTGGTGCGAATGCTGCGGAGTTTGCTTCGGCAGGCGCGGCTGGGGGTAGTGGTCAACGACTTACACAGGCACCCGCTGGCATACTACTCCATTAAGCTGCTCACCCGGGCGGTAAGCAAATCTTATATGGTAAAGCACGACGCCCCGGTTTCGGTTTTACGCTCTTTTTCCCGCCAGGATTGGCAGCACATCCTGCAGGAAGCAGGCATCCAAAACTACCAGATTCAATGGAAGTGGGCTTTCCGCTGGATGCTTACCATCCGGACAAAAAAGAAGGGTGCTCGCTAACGCCAGGCGCTGAGAGATACAAACTTTTTAATACTGACCGAGTGCCTGATTTAGTTCTTCCTGCTGGGTGTCATGCAAATTCCGGAGGTGCAGCCGGAAGCTAACTCCCTGCCCCGGTTTACTGCTCACGCTAATTCTGCCGCCTGTTTTTACCAGCATGTTTTTAACTATATGCATTCCTATTCCTTTGCCGCTAGCTTGTTTGGTAAAGCGCTTGAAGGGCCTGAACATATTTTTGCCATTCCTTTCCATATCAATGCCAATGCCGTTGTCCTGGTAGGTAATTGCAATAAAGTCCTCTTCCGGCTGGCAGCTGATACTTATTTTGAGCAGCTCGTCAGGTTTACGGTACTTAATGGAATTGCTTAATAAATTCCTGAAAATGCTGCGGAGGTAAGGCAATACAAAGGTAAATTCTCTGCAGGCCTGTAAATCGCTGCTTATTTCATGTTTTACCCCGGCCAGCTCGTTGGAAAAATCTGCAATGGTTTCAGCAAAAACCTCTTCAATATTAATGTTCCGCGAAATGTCTGAGCGCTGATTCTGTGCTTCGATAAGCTGAATCATGCCCTGAAGGGTGCTATCGAGGCGATTGGCAGAGGTGTGGAGATTTTTAATAATTTGCTCCTTTTTATCAGCCGAGGCAAGATCGAAAAGGCTAAGCAGGCCTTTGATGTTTGCAATTGGGGCACGTAAATCATGGGCCGCAGTATGTACAAAGTTGTCGAGGTACTGGTTAATCTGGTTCAGCTGAAGGTTTTGTTGCCAGAGCCGCCTGTTTTGTTGTTTCTGGTCATGAATGTCGGTAGAGGAGCCAAACCATTTTACAGGCGCTCCCTCGCTGTTAATAAGGGGGGTGCCCATTCCTAAAAACCAGCGGTATTCCCCCTCTTTATTGCGCAGGCGGTATTCTACGAGGTACTCTTCTTTTTGGGCTACTGAATGGGCCCAGCTTTGAAGCGTTTGCTCAAGGTCATCGGGGTGGATGTGGTCTTCCCAATAGCCGGAGCTTACCTGGCCCTGGGAAAGACCGGTATATTCGTACCACTTATTATTCATATAATTAAGCTCGCCCTGTGCATTGGTTGTCCAGATGATGAGCGGGAGCGATTCGGCCAGCTGCCTGAATTCCTGGGCGGCCAGTCGTTGTTTTTCTTCGGCTACTTTGGCTTCATGAATGTCCGTGGCAGAACCAATCCATTTGTATACGTTTCCTTCGGCTGCTACCAGCGGAATAAAGCGTACCAGGTTCCACCGGTATTCACCCGTATGATATTTAAAGCGAATTTCCTGTTGCAGGCCCTCGGTGTTTCTAACCGATCTTATCCAACGGGTTCTGATAAATCGGAGATCGTCCGGATGCACAAGAACCGGCCCGAAGGGAGAGGATAAATCTACCTTTTGAAGGCCGGTATATTCGTGAAAAGCCTGGTTTACATAATCGGGGCGGCCATTGGCGTCGGTAGTAAAAATTATGTGCGGAATGTTCTCTGCCAGGATCAGGAATTCCCGGGCATCTTTCAGCTCCTTTTCTATTTTTCGTGCCCCGGTAATGTCTTTGCCAGCTATGGTAGCGCCTACCTGCTGGCCACGGGGATCGTATATAGGATTAAAGTTTACTTCGTAATAATTACGGGAAAATTGCGGATCGCCAAATTCCTGTAAAATGGTAAATGCCTCACCCTTTAGCGCCCTCTGCCAGAGAACTTTTACCCGTTCCAGCTCGGCAGGAAGGTGTTTCAGTGCCTCCTCAATGGTTTGGCCTATTTGTGGGCGGGAACCAAAGGCCACCAAGTGCTCCTTTTCATACGCCTTGTTAAATGCCAGAATCCGCATGTTCATATCGCGGGAACACATGGCATCGTTGGTGCTGTCCAGAATGTTCCGCAACCTCATGTTAATCAGGCTTAGCTCCTGATTTGTGCTTGCCAGCTGTTTTTCCTTGTCTTTGAGCTCGGTAATGTCGCGGGTAAGCACCAGCAGGCTTTCTATTTCCTGTTGCTCATTCAGCTCCGGGGTAACAGTTAAAAGCATGGAACGAAAGCCTTTCCGGGTTTTTACTTCCGCGGTATATTCCACAACAATCTTTTCTTCTAATGCCCGCCGGAGGGCCTGCAAATACCTTTGAGACTGTTCCTGTGGAAGGGCCACTTCTTCGGGCTTCTTGCCTAAAAAGTGCTGTGGAGTGAGGCCGGTGAGTACTTCCACTGCCCGGTTAATAAAAGTATACTCCAGCTTTTTATTGTGGCGAACCACAAGGTCGGGCGTATTCTCAACGAGCGTTTGCCATTTTATTTCAGAATCTTTGAGTTTATTGCGCGCCTGCTTAAGTTCTGTTATGTCGCGGCCTTCGGCAATGAGGTACATGAGCTCACCGCTTTCGTTGTAAAGGGGCTTTAAGGAAAAGTCGATTACAAGAGCAGTGCCGTTATGGCCAAAAACCGTCTCCTCGGAGCGGATAAAGTTTCCTGCAGCTGCAGCTTTTACTGCACCCTCCAATCTTTGAGGAATCTGGTCTGATTGCTGCCACCAGCCAGCTTTCCAGAAGTACTGCCCGATGATGTCTTCCAGCACAATGCCGCCGAATTTTAGGGCCGATCGGTTCGCTTCCAGCAGGCGCCCTTCCGGATCCAGTAAGCCGGTAAACTGAAAAGTTTCATTAAAAATTTCTTCAAAGCGGCTTTTATAAAAAGCATCCCGCCGGTAAAGCTCATGGATGTCCTGCAGAATGTTCATATACCCTACCGTTTCGGCTGCCGAAGGGTAAGGAGACCAGGTGTGGCAATGCCAGCGGAACTTTCCTTCTTTATTTTTCAGGCGGTAATAACAGCGGGTATTTTCAGCAGGCTGTTTTTGCAGCACCTCCTGTAAGGCTGCAAGATCGGAAGGGTGTATCCAGTTAAAAAGCTGCTCAAGTCCCGTTTGTGCAGCTGCGCCGGTAAAGGCCTGAAATGTTGCATTTGTAAAAACCTGCTGACTATCAGGTGCAAACCACCAGGCAGGGAGTGGAATAGCGCTTACAGGCGTGTGCTCAGGAGTAAAAGGATGCTCACTTGGATGCATGGCTTTTTAAATAGTTGTACAAAAGTTCCGGCGGCTAGACGTGGAACTCCTTAAGTTGCAACGAAACGGACTTAATCGCAAAAAAAAGAAAGAGGACCAGATGTAATATTTAAGAAATAAAAGCTGTTAACGGATCCATTCTACCTTATCGGCTATAGGTTTCCTACGACCCTGGGGCCATTTTGATTTTGGCATTCCCAGGTATAGAAAACCAAGTAGCTGGTCTTTCGCTCCCAGGCCGAAAAACGCTTTTGCTTCGGGCCAATAGGTTATCCCTCCGGAGCCCCAGTAACAGCCTACGCCATAGGCGGTAGCAGTTAAATACATATTTTGTACCGCGCAGGCCACCGCTTCCACTTCTTCTATTTCCGGTAGCTTTTCTTTCGGATCGCGCTCCATGCCTATGCTAATGATGTGGGAGCACTGAAGAGGCTTTTCCTTTAGCTTTTGAAGTTTGCTCTCATCAAAGCTTCCAGCCGCTTCCGTTTTTTGCCTGTATAAATCAGACTGGAAATCGGCTAATTTCCGGAGGCCGTTCCCGCTGAATACGCGAAAGCGCCAGGGCTCGGTAAGAGAATGAGTGGGTGCCCAGTTGGCATTTTCAAGCATCTGCTCTACAATGGCATCATCAATGGCTTCTCCCGAAAACATATTGGGGTACACTGACCGGCGCTGGCTTATCAGGTGGTTAATTTCTTCGGTATTGAAAGGGGTATTCATATTAAATTCGTTTTAACAATAAAATTTTTATTGATACCGGATGCGGAGACCGGTAAAGACACTCCTGCCTGCAGCTGGTTGATAATAACGATTTCCGTACTCAGGGTTAACGTCATTCCCCAGGCTGTATTTCTGGTTTAGGAGGTTGTCGGCTCCGGCGAAGAGGGCTAGCTCAACTTTATTAAAATTTAGGGTGTATCCAAGCTTCATGCGCAGCAGGTGGTAACTATCGGCAGCAATAGAATTGGCATCGTTCAGGTAAATAGACGATACATATTGCCAGTCGGCCTGCAGCGACAGGCCGGGGCGGGTGTCGAGGCTTAGCGAGCTAACAAAGCTGTGCGGTGGAACGCCAGGCATACGCTTGCCCTGGTAATCGGTATTGCCCTGTACATACTCCTGGTACCTGAAATCGTGGTAGGTGTAACTCTGGCGAAAGCGGCTTTCTTTTAAAAAGCCTGATTGCTGCTGAAAGAGCAGGTACTCTGCCCACAGCTCCAGCCCACGCTGCCTGGTGGCGCCGGAGTTGCGAAACAATACTACGCCGGAAGCATCCTGGTAGCTGACAATGGTTTGGTCGAGCCGGAAGAGGAAGGCAGTTAAATCGTAGTATAGGCGCTTATTGAAGAGCTGGCCCCGGATACCCAGTTCGTAATTAGTCCCTCTTTCCGGCTCGAGGCCGGTGTTGATGCTACCTTCGTTGGTCCTGAATTCCCGCAGGCCCGGGGGCGAAAACCCCTGGCTCAGGCTTGCATGCAGCACGACTTCCGGCCGAAAAATCTTGGAAATACCTACTCTGCCAGCCAATGCTGCTTTAAAGCGGGCATTAACTTCCCTGCCCGATAAGGCCTGGTTGTAGCGGTCGAACAGGCGGTAAAGGTTGTAGCTGAGCCGGTTGTAGCTAAGCCCGGTGGTAAAAAACCATTGGCGTGGAAACTCCAGCTCCGCCTGGGTAAAGAGCAGGTATTGGGCAGAGGTAATTTCATCGCTGAAGTTTAAGGAGTCGGGGCGGCCTTCTGCATTGTCGAAGTTTAAGGCGGACCGCTGCTGGAGCTGGTATTCTCCGCCTGCTGTAAGGGTACTGTTGGTGCTGCCTGTAGAAAAGGTATATTGAAACAGCGTTCGGCCTCCCCCCGCCAGGGTGTTTTCTTTTTTGTAATCTGTATTGAAGGGGTGGTCGAAATAATGCAGGTAGGAGTACAGGGTAGTTTGGTTCTGCCAGTTATTCAGGCTGAACTCGTAGTTGAAATTGCTTATAAGCACATTGTAATTAATCGAAGCATTGGTTTCGACGCTGCCCGGGCGGGACTGCTGAGGGTTTTCTTCATACTGTTCCGGGTTCAGGCCGCCGGGAATTTCGTACGAAAGGCGGCTGTACAGGAGCTGGGTACGAAAGCGACTGTTTTCTCCGGCGCTGTGGCTCGTGCTAAGCTGTACATTGGTGCGCGACAAGGCACTGTGCTCCCGGTAGCCATTGGTTTGCTGGTGCGCTACTCTTACCCCATAAGCCGCTTCTTCTTTGCCAAACCCCAGGCGGGCATAAGCTCGGTGGAGGCCAAAGCTTCCGCTAAGGTAGCCCGCTTCTGCTTCCGAAGGTTTAATTTCACTGTTAAACAGCAAAGCTCCGCCGGTGCCTGCGCCATAAAGGCTGCCTGCAGGCCCTTTAATTACCTCAATGTTGTCAATGTTCAGGAGGTCGAGGAAGTTCAGCTGGGTGTCGCCGCCGGGTTCGGTCAGGGGCATGCCGTTCCAGTAAATTTTTACATTGCGTACACCAAAAGGAGCACGTAAGGAGCTGCCCCGAATAGAAACGCGGTAACTTCCGGGCGAACGTTCCTCCAACCTTACTCCCGGCACCACATTTACAGCTGGCAGTAGGCTCGTTTGGTCGAAGCGGCCAATTTCTTCTCCCGACAGCCGTTGTACACTGGCAGGAACTTCCATGAGTGGCCGGTTGTGGGCATAAGACTGCACGACCACCTCCCCAAGCTGCACATTTAGCGGTTGGAGTGCTATTTCTAGCAGCCCATCACTGCTGGTAGGCTTTATTCGTCGGCTACTATAGCCAGGTTGGTAAACAAGAATGGTTGCTGGTAAATCCCAGTTTACTGTGGCCTGTCCTAAACTGTCGGTATACTGCAGCTGAGCCGTTTCGAGCTTACGGAGCAGGGTTTCATTTAAAGGTTGGGCAGTTTCTGCATCGCGTACAACCAGGCGGAGTTGGGCAGCAGCGGGTAAACAGTAAAAGAAAAAACAAACTAAAAGTATAGAAATAAAACGCATGTTAAAAAAGTTTGCCTCTAAGGTACTAAAAAACGCTTTTCTATAATACTTTCCGGTACAGAAGCCGCTTTTAAAACCTGAATAATTCATCCAGGTTATTTAGCTCTGAGGGAAGAACAGGCAAATGATTATATTTTTTTGGCTTTTAACGGACAAGCAGGGAAGCTGCTAAGCGCAGCCGGTCGGAAAAATATAAACAAGATGTGGAGGGCTATTTTACGTTCAGGAATCCATGTCCAGGAGATTTTTTTTCAGGAGGGCGATTCGTTTGCTGTTGTTCATTTTATTGTTAGGCTCCCGGAGGATTTCCTGAACTTTATCTGCCATTTCTTCCAGCAGCAGCTCGTTTCTTGCTATGCAGTTTACAACTCCATAGTTTTTATAAATTATATGGAGGTCGTTACAATTTTTTTGGCAAAGCCATATTACCTGGGTTTGCGCATCATGATGTTTAACTGATTGGGTAAGGTAAAGCAGACTGGAGAAGCTAAGATTATCTTCAATAAGAATGATGTCGGGCAGCTTGTACAGGTTGTGCTCCGCTTCTTCCACAGAAAGGAAAATTTCTACCTGTAGCTCTCCTGCCAGTTTTAACTGATTTTGAAGCTGAATGGCGCTAAAAGGATCTTTACTTACCAGAAATATCATTAGTGAGATTATTTGACCGGTGAGCATTAGTTAAAAATCATACCAAACCAAAAGCAGGTGCTGAAGGCAGGTATTTGTAACATTTTCCACCTTTTGGTGGGACGGGAAATCCAGGAGCAGGAAAATGTTTCCCAAATTGGTAAAAGCTGCCGGAAAATTTTTATTGAAGAAAAAGGCAGCAGGCTTTAGGCGAACAGAGCAGGAAATAAAAAAGCCTGCGCATAAAGCACAGACTTCCTTTTATAATATAATCAAATAAGCTGTTTTACGGCTATTTTTGAAGCTTGTCGGCAATGTCGGATTTAAGTGAGTCTACGAGATTTTTGAAGCTTCCTTCCCGACAACTCTCCACAAAACTATTAAATGTTTGGCGGTGGTGGTCGAGGTTCAGGTTAAAGCGAGTTCTTTCTTCCTGCAGTTTGCTTTGGGCACGGCAAAAAAGCTGGCGGCAGTTATCTTTCTTTTTCTCCACTATTTCGGCAATTTCAGCATAATCGAAGCTAAATACTTCCCGAAAAAGGAAAACCGCCCGTTCACTGGGCTCCAGCTTTTGCATAAGCACCTTTAAAGCGGCCGAAAGCTCCGCATCTAAATCAACTTTGTGTAAATCAAAATCAAAAGAACTGATCCATTCTGCATGCAACAGCGGATCAATCAGCTCTTCAGCATTTTGCTTCAGCTTTTTAAGGTGATTTATACAGTTATTGGTAACCGCTTTTATAAGGTAAGCCTTAATATTCTGAATATTCTGGCGGTTACTGCTTAAAAACTTAAGGAGCGTATCCTGCACAATATCTTCGGCATCCATCAGGTTGTTTACCATCTTATAGGCAATGGAAACAAGCAGCGGCTGGTACATGGAAATTACCCTATCATCATTCATCGTCGGTCAGGTACTTAATTTTTAACAGTAGTTTTTGCGGAACAAATATAGCAGGAAGTTCGATAACCCCTGCATAGGTGTTAGATTGTTAACAAAATTACTGCTTAATTAGATTCAATTTTTTTGAAATTTATATCCTACGGTAAGGTAAAAGCTGCGGGCGTCCGACGGAATAATGCCCGGGCCGGGGTATCCATCGGCACGGCGGGTAAAGTATATTTCGTTTGTCAGGTTATTAATTCCTCCTTCGAAGCGGAAGCTCTTCAGGCTGTACTGCAAACTGAGGTCCATTACAGAAAAGGCTGGAACAGGGCCTATAATTGCCCCTGGAATATAGGTGAGCGGGTCTGAATTTTCTGCATCGGTAAACTGCCTGCCCACATAGGCATACTGCCAGCTTGCAGAAAAAGACTTTTTCCGGAAGGTAAGCCCTGTTTTAAAGTTAATTGCAGGCACCAGCTCAACCTTCTTATTCTGGAAAGCCGTATTTTCTGAGTTGTAATAGCGACCTTCAATGAGTGCAATATTGGTGAAAAGCATTAAGTCGAAAGCTGGATTTGGTTTCCGGAGCCTCATTAAATTAGTTTCCGCAAAGGTTTCTATTCCGGCAATGTAGGCATCGGAGATATTGCGTCTTGCGCGTACCGTTCTTTCATATACCGAACTTATTTTGTCGTTGTACTTTAAAAAGAAAAGGCTCGCATCGTAATTTAGCCATTGGCTGTTGCCCCGCCAGCCTAAATCGGCACTGTAGCCGCTTTCGTCTTTCAGGCTCGGGTCTACATACATATTTGGGTTTAGAATGCGCAGGTCTGTGAAGTTTATGGCCCGGTAATTCTCAGAAATATTGGCATAGAGCTCAATGGTGGCTGTAGGCTTATAGCTTACCCCCAGGCCGGCAAGCCAAACGGGTCTTTTGCGCTGCATAGTATCAATCTCCACTACGGTGGTTTCAACAGGAAGCCCGTTGGGGTCCTGCTTAAACAGCACTTTCTGGTAATACCCATCGGAGCGGGTGTCAATCCATTCGTAACGGAGACCCGGAGTAATGCTTAATTTATCAGTGATGGTAAAAGATGTTCTCCGCAAAAAAGGCAAGGTTTCTGTTTGGGAAAAGGTGGTCAGAGAAAAGGCTGTCCGAGTTTAGGAAATGGAAATTTGGATCTGAGCCACTGCCGGCACTGCCCTGCATTTTGTGGGTAAGGCCCTGGTAGTACCGCATGCCGGCCAGAAATACCGCCGGCTCTCCTTGTATGGAATAGTGGTGGATAAGGCGGGTTTCGTTGCCGAAGTTCCTGAAGGTATCCTGTATTAATTTCCTGTATTCATCCACTGGTCGGTGAATAGGATTTAAATCGCCGAGGGCATCGCGGCCGGCCAGCAGACCAAAGGTTTTCATATCCAGTTTGGTGCGGTCGCTGAATTTATATTCCATCAAAACGGCGCCCAGGTTCCAGTTTACCTTAAACCAGTTTCTGTCGCGGAACGACTGCCTGTGGGTCTTCCAGAAACTGCACATCGGTTAGGCCGCCCGGCTGTTGTGCCAGGTAGTTCATGTGGGTATATTCCAGGCAGAGGAAGAACTTTTCGGTAAGCTGAAAATTAAAATCGGTAAAGAAGGTGTTTACCTCAAATTCTGAATTGGGGCGCCATCCATTTCCCTGCTTGCGCTGGTAAAAGGTGTAATAGTTTAACTTGCCGGTGGTACCGCCCAGGCTGTTAAAGGAGTTAAACAGGCCAAAGGAGCCAATGGTCTGGCGGGAGGTGAGCTCCAGCGGGGTGTTGGCTGGCCCTTTTTTCATCACAAAGTTTATCATGCCCCCAAACTGGGTGCCATACTGCAGAGAGGCGGCCCCGCGAACGATCTGTATTTTTTCTACAGCTTCGGCCGGCGGGGTATAGTAGCTTTCAGGATAGCCCAGGGCATCGGCGCTGATGTCGTAGCCATTCTGGCGGGTGTTGAAATTGGAGGTGCGGTTCGGGCTTAGGCCGCGGCCACCAATGCCCAGCTGCAGGCCGGCACCATCGCTCTCCCAAATATTAAGGCCGGGAACTTTGCTGTAAATCTGGCGGCTGTTATTGGTCGCCAGGTTAGCGGTAACATCGCTGAGCACAATTACTTCACTTTTTTTGGCTTCGTAAATAGCCGTGCCTTCCACTCGATTTCAGGCGTGTTATTCCGCCCGTATACGTTTTCTTATCAGATATAACCAGCTCTTCCAGTAGCTCTTCCAGCTCTTCGAGGCTGAAATTTACCTGCGGTTGTTCTCCTTCGCGGGCTTCCACAATCTGCTGCTGACCTTTAAGGCCCAGCGAAAAAACAGCGAGACTGTATGTGCCAGGCTTAACAGGCGGTAAGGCATACTGTCCTTTTGCATTGGTAGTCGCATTAATAGGGGTTCCCTGGATAAAGACCTCTGCCCCTGCTACAGGTTTATCGTTTTTGGCAGCCGTAACCTGTCCCTGAATAACAACCGACTGGGCCGCGGCAAACCCGAAGGAGAGGAAACAAAGACAGGTGCAGATAAACAGGGTGTGGATGCTCTTCATGATTAATTGTGCTGTTTTGCAGTTTGGCTACTGGTAGATGCATAAGGCAATACCCAGCTTCTGTGGGCAAAAGAATCTTTTATTTTTCCAAATCTACCTCCGGGTCGATGTAGCGCTGGCTACGGCGGCCATTGAGGCTTACATAACTGTCGGCCCGCACTTGCGGAGAGTGCATGCCTTTCTCTTCCCATTCCCTGGCAAGAAAGTGCGCAAACTGCAGGATCATGTCCGGCTGTGTCGCCATCATTTTTTCCTGAAGTGGCGTTAGGTATTTGCGGTTGTTTACTTCATTTTCTTGCCCGGTGTCAGGATTCTTTACATAAAAGGTAATATTGCCAGCCTTTTCCATCAGCATTACCCGCCAGGAGAAACGGAAGCCCTGCTCTGTCCAGAACAGGCGGTCGGGGTAAAATGCAAAGCGGAAAGGCAGCAGTACCTGGATAAGGAAGTGCAGGCAAACAAGTGGCAGAATTACCCTTGTTGCAGCACTTTTGTAGGTGCCTTTCCAGTTGTTTTCTGTAACCACTGCAGCAGGATTGCTGAATCGGTTGAAGAAGCTACTGGTTTCTTTATTATTTTCCTGTGGAAGCTTTCGGGGAAAAAGATTAGGGTGGCTGCCATCATGATGTAGGGGAACATACCGATAGGGAAGAGGGCAGCAGTAAGGGCATGAAAAGCAATAACCACAAAATAAGCCAGTAAGCGGGTGCGGCGATAAAGGAGCAGGAAAGGAATGCTTAAATCATATAGGGCGCCTGACCAGCTAAATAGGTATGCAACCCATACCTTGCCAAGAAATGGACCGATAACAGGCAGGTGGGTGCGGGCAGGAAGCCACAGGCGCAAAGGTTGTGCATGCAGGAGCCAATCGGGATTAAGCTTTGCCAGTCCGGCATAAAAATAAACAATGCCCAGCTGAAGCTTGAAAATAAGGATGGTCCAGGCAGGTACATGGGTACGGCGCATAGCAGGATTCCGGAGGACATCCAGCGAAAAGTAGCGGTGGGCAGGCACCAGGCAAAGCAGGAGGCTGACCAGGCTAACAAAGTAATAATGGTTGAGGTAATTGGTTACATCAATTAGCTCTACATAAGTAAAAAGCAAAAAGAAGAGGGGGCTGGCGAGGCGATACCACAGCCCCAGCATAATGCAGGCGGCGGCAATTGCCATGCCCAGAAACAGGAGGTGCATGCCGAGATCGCCCATAGGCTTCACCCAACTGAACCCATAGTAGGTAAAGAAAAAGGTGGGATCAAGATATTGCTCCTTTACCCACCCGTTAGCCATAAAACGGATAATACTGGCAAGCATTACACTGCCAAATATTATCCGGAAAATGGCCAGTGGTGCTATATGCACCGGTTGAGTACTATTTTTAAGCAGCTTTTGCATGCCAGGTTTAGTCACCGTCGTTGTCGTAGTACGAAATGTTTACCCCCAGTGCCTGTGGCAAATCGGTTTTAATATATTGCACCAGGTTTGCAACTTCACTGTAGGCGACCTCTACTTTATCAGGCGCATTTACCACAGCCCCGGAAAGAGGAGCAGGCAGGGCATTTACAGCTTCATGTATTTTTTGAAACTGGGCAAGAATAATGCTGGTGAGATCGTCCTGAATGTTGCCGGCTTCGTAAATGGCATCAATATAATCATCGAGTCCCGGGCCATCGGTTCCATTGGCCACTCCTTTAAAAACAGCCTCCACGGTTTGCAGGTTGGCCTGCAGCAGCTCTTTGGAAATGCCGCTGTAATATGCTTCCACGGCAAGCGGAATGGGTGAGCCATCTTCTGAACTGGTTCCTGAAGGAATGCCCAGTCGCTTGTTCTTGCTCACTTCATAGTCCTGGTTGAGGTTGTTTATCAGCAGGCTGAGCGGACTGCCTGCCTCGCTGCCTGTAGTGGTATTAAACTCTCCCAGGTAGTTGCCACCCTCTGGGGCCCAACCATTATAAACCTCCAAGGCCAGGCTGCTAAGCTGATCGGTTACATCGTGCAGGTATTGCCGGCGAGCGGCTGCGTTCTGGGCAGTGGTATAGGCAGTAAGTATTTCTTCCTGGCTTTCGCCACTAAATAGCAGGTAGTCGAGGGCAGGAAGGCCTTTTTTGTTTAAGCTGCTGAAAAAGTCAAGGTTCCAGCTACCTGCAGCAATACTTTCTTCTATTGCAGGATAATCGGAAGGAAAAGAGTTTACGCTCATGCGAAGGGCCACTTTCTCGGCAGGGCCAAACTCGTACATACTAACTTTTTGCCAGGCCAGGTAGGCTTCCTTTAGCGCATCCTGGGTCGCAGCCAAAGTGGCTGTTGTAGGGGTGTGGGTAAAGTCATGCACCCTTTCTTCCAGGGCAGTGGCTTTGGCGTTAAAATTTGCATAGGCAGGGAAAATTATATTTTGCCCGATGTTGGTAAGCATACTTCGCTGGTCGAAGCTTACTTCTTTTTCTTTTTCTCCCTCTTCTGTGCAGGAAAGGAATGCAAGGCTCAGAATGACCGGCAAAAGAAAGTTAAAGGACTGTTTCTTCAGGTGCCTCATAATATTTGATTTTATAAACGAACAAATCCGCCGACTGCAGGCAACCGGCGGATAGTTTGATTTAAAAGAGCTTACAGGTTGCTCATTTCGGCAATGGTAAAGCCGAAAATTTGCTGTAGTTGGTCGTTAGCCTGCTGCAGTTTTGCTTTGTCTGTTGCTTGCGGGCTGTTGCCAAACAGTGCATTCAACGCTGCTAATTCTGCAGTGGTAATTTTCTTTGCTGGGTTATGCTGCAGGGCATTCAAAAAGGCATTGCCTTCTGACCAGTGGTGGAAAAAGCTGCCTTCTTCGCCAGCTTCTAAATTACCTATGGCGCTGTTAATATAGTGCACAACATTGGCAGCAGCCAGTCTTTCCCAGTTTTCGCGGATAGTCTCAATGGCTGCATTTCTTGCCTGAAGCGCTTCAGCAGCGGCTTCTGTATTGTTGTTTATTAAGGCAATGTGGTGGTTGTTAATTGCGGTGCGGCCTTCGAGGAAAGCGGTAAATATTTTTTCGTTGGCATCAATTACACCCGCGCGGCCGTTTGCATACCCTGCCCAGTACCAGGTTTTTTCTGCCGGGTCTTCAGTTCCTTCAGGTACTTCTTCGGTAAGGTAATCTACCGGTGCGCCAAAGTAACCAAATGCTTCGTCCCAGTGGTGCTGCATGCTAGTTCCTTTTCCGTCGGTTACCTCTTCGTTGTCTACCTCCATTTTGGCATCGCTCAGGTATACAGCGGTGGCCTGGTAGTAAAGGAGTGCGCCCATCAGGCCTTTGGAGATCATTTTGAGCAGGTTCGACTCCGTTTTCACTAAAGAGTCTTCCATCGGTAAGATTTGCTTCGTTGCCGCTACGTGCCTCGATAATATTGAAGTAGCCCTCTATTGCTTCCACCATGCCGGGAGCAGTTTTGCTGGCAATATCTTTGTCGGTACCGAATAGGTCGCCTGAATTATTGGTGAAAATGGCGTTTAGTTCATCGGCAGTAACCTTTGTAGTGCCATCGTTGGCCGCCCTGGCTTTGGCATCCAGCATACTCATCATCTGGATGCGGGCCATCTGGCCTGAGTAATCTACATTTTCAAAGTTATAGGTGGCAGGCACTTCCTGCGCTGGAATTTCAGCAACAGGATCTCACTTGCTCGTCGGTACAGGAGGTGAAAGTTAGCAGGCCGGCAAGGCCAAGCAGGCTTAGGCTTTTTGCGGTTGAAGAATTGAAAACGGGCTTCATTTAAAAGGTTATTTTTATTTAGATTGATTTTAAATAGGTCCCGCAAATCTATCATTCCCATTTTTTGTAAGCAAGCTATTTTTCTGTTTATTTTTTCTGAGTAGGGTGTTTTTCAGTCACTGAGCCTTTTAATATGCCCTTTTTTTACAATGTAAGCCTCTTTTGAAATTTGTAATATGGCTTCATTTTTATCGGAGTAAGCCTCTGTTACCTGGTAGGGGCGGGGATGGATGAGCTGATTTATCCTCATTATTTTTTCATCGTCTTTGCAGGCTTTTCCTACTACTTTGTAGCGACCATTAACAAACTGGGTGCGGGTAGCCAGCCAGGCATCGGGCTGTAGAAACTCTTCGAATAAGGGGCGTACGTAGCAGTCCAGGGCGCCGGTGGCAAAGTAAATGGCAGTTCCTTGCCGGCGCAGCAGCTAATTCGGCTGCAGCAGCTCCGTATTAAACTGCTGCGGCCATTCTCCGGCCCAATACTCACGGGCGTAAGCATCCAGGGTTTCTGGCGGAATGTGATCGAGGTAGTGAAAGAAATTTTCTTTAAAGGTGGTTTTGCTTATCAGGCCAAGTGCTTTGCCAAGGGTGTAAAGGCCCATGCCAAAAAGGTGAAAGGCTTTTTCCTTTCTCTTCCGGCAAACAAATTTAAAGAACTCTTCCTTGGAGGATTTAAGATAGACTGTTTGGTTCAGGTCAAAAACAGCAACATTCTGGAGGTTATGGTCAGGCATAGGGCGCTGTATTTTAACTACAACCCCTGGCTTAGCTATTAGTTTTGGCGGCAGCAACCGCCTTGCTTTTCTTTTTATAGTTAGCAATATAGACCCCGGCAATAACAGCCAGCATGCCCAGGTAATGGGCAGTATAAAGCGTTTCGCCGTCAATAACCCCCCAGATTACCGCAATTATAGGGATGAGGTAGGTAACAAAAGAGGCAAACATGGGGGTGGTTAGCTGCACCAGCTTATTAAAAATAATGAGGGCTGCCGCTGTGCCTATTACCCCGAGGATGCTTACAAAAAGAAGGGAAAGCCAGGCGCCCTCTGCATATTGTATTTTATAGGTAAAATCGGTGAATCCTAGTAAATACACTACGGCAATAGGAAACACAAAAAGAAGTGAAATGGCTGTAATAGCAACCGGCTTAATATTGCTGAGGTAAGACTTTATAATGTTGAGGTTCAGTCCGTAGCAAATGGTAGCAAGTACCACGAAAAAAGCATAAAAGTTTATATCGCCCAGCGAGCCGCCACTGCCTGCCAGAATGAGTACAATGGTGCCGGCAAAGCTAATAATGAGGCCAATGGCATTGCGTCGCGTAAACTTTTGATGGAAGAATAAGGCGCCCATAATTACCACGCATACCGGAGTAAGCGCATTTAAAACCCCGGTTATTCCTGAGGCCAGCTGGGTTTGGGCAATGGCAAAGAAAAAAGCAGGTAAAAACGAGCCGACAAAGCCTACGCAAAGCAAAAACCAGCGTTGGTTTTTCGGTACCTTGCCCAGGTTTTTTAAAGCAATAGGAATAAGGAAGAAGGCTGCAGTAGTTATACGCAACGCGCCTACCTCGCCGGCAGAGTAAGCCAGCAGGGCCTTTTTAATAAGAATAAAAGAGCTTCCCCAAATCAGGGAAAGGAGTATGAGCAGGCCCCAGGAAAGCGCTCCTGCGCTCTGCAGCACTTTTTTGTTTTTAAGCAAGACTGTAGACATTGGCAAACACTTCGGCAACCTCGTTGAGAGTAGCCTGTACATCGTCGTAATTATCTGTTTCTACCAGGCGGCTGCGGTAGGGCTTAAAGTTAGGAATTCCACGGAAATAATTGGTGTAATGTCTTCTCATCTCGAAAATTCCCTGCTTTTCTCCTTTCCACTCTACAGAAAATCTTAAATGCTCTTTTGCCACGGCCACCCGCTCTGCCAGGCTAGGCGCTGGCAGGTGTTCGCCGGTTTTCATAAAGTGCTTTATTTCGTTAAATATCCAGGGGTAGCCAATGGCGGCCCGGCCAATCATAATGCCGTCTACTCCATACCTGTTTTTGTACTCCAGTGCTTTTTCCGGAGAGTCGATATCGCCATTGCCAAAAATAGGAATGTGGATATCGGGGTGGTTTTTTACTTCGGCAATGTAGCTCCAGTCGGCCTCCCCTTTATACATCTGCTGGCGGGTACGGCCATGGATGGTAAGGGCCTGTATGCCTACATCCTGCAGGCGCTTGGCTACCTCAACAATTTTTATGGTGCTGGTATCCCAGCCCAGGCGGGTTTTTACGGTTACCGGCTTGCTGACGCGCTTCACAATTTCGGCGGTCATGGCCTGCATTTTGGGAATGTCGAGCAAAATGCCGGCCCCGGCGCCTTTGCAGGCTACCTTTTTTACCGGGCAGCCATAATTAATATCTATCAGCTCGGGGTTGGCTTCTTCGGCAATGGCGGCTGCTTCGCGCATGCTTTCAATTTTATCGCCAAATATCTGGATGCCAATCGGGCGCTCATAGTCATAAATATCCAGCTTTTGCAGGCTCTTTTCTGCATCGCGAATAAGCCCTTCGGCCGAAATAAATTCGGTGTACATGAGGTCTGCGCCATTGGCTTTACACACGGCGCGAAAAGGCGGATCGCTCACGTCTTCCATGGGCGCAAGCAGTAGTGGGAATTCGCCGACTTCTAAGTTTCCTATTTTAACCAATTTGCAATTAATATTTTTAGCGTAAATTTACGGTTTATTATGGAAAATAACGGAACCAAGCTCCAAGATTCTTTTACGATAAGCCCCTGGCGCTCTTTACCTATCCTCATTCTTTATTTTTTCGTCGGAATGTTTGTAGGGCAGTTTGTTGGTTCTTTGCTTGCCATGGGCCTCTTTGGTCTTAACTTTCAGGAAACCATGCTGGTGGTTACCAACTTCCCGCTCGGCCCCCAATGGAAAGTATATTCTTTACTGTATACAGTTTGGCTCTGCGGTTGGGGGCTTTATAATAGGCCCACTCCTGTTTATGAAACACTTTGGGCACAGGGCTATTGCAGCTTTGTTTAACAAAAAGAGTGCACATATAATTCCAGTGGCCCTCACTGTTTTTATTACGCTGGCTTTTATTGTGGTTAATTCTGTATTAATTGAATGGAACTCCAATGTAAGCCTGCCGGCAGGACTGGAGCAGCTGGAGCGGCTCTTTCAGGAGCAGGAAGAAGAAATGCGGCTAATTACGGAGTACCTTACGGAGTTTAATTCTGTTCAGGATTTTATCATTGCTTTTTTTATCATCGCCATTATTCCGGGCATCGGCGAAGAGCTGCTTTTCCGGGGCCTTATTCAAACCAACCTGGCGAGGGCCCTGCGCAACCCGCACCTGGCCATCTGGATTACCGCTTTTATTTTTGGGGCCATTCACTTTCAGTTTTACGGGCTAGTTCCCCGGCTGTTTATGGGGGCATTTTTGGTTATCTTTATTACTGGTCGGGAAGCCTGCTGCTGCCAATGCTGGGCCATTTTATTAACAATGGGTTTAGTCTTGTAATATTCTATCTGGCCCAGCAGGAAGTAATAGAATATGATGTGGCCGGAACGCATGCCTTGCCTTATAGTATATTCTTGTATTTTTACTTTTGGGTACTGTAGCTGTCTGGTGTTTCAGGCGTTATTTTCAATCCCGCGAAAGGATTTCCGCATGAGTTCCTGGGTACGGGTATATAAGTCCCACAATCAGCACCAGGCCGAAATTGTAAAGGCGGTGCTGGAAGATAACGGATTTGCCGCGGTGGTGGTTGATAAAAAGGACCGTATATACCACCTGGGTTATTATGAAGTGCATGTAGGCGCCGACGATGTACTGAAGGCGATTAAAATTATCACGGATGATATCACGTTTGAATAGTTACAGCAATCTGCGACAGAGGGTAATTGCTGCTTTGCTGGGAGGGGCAATTATTATTTTTTCGGCCTGGTTTAGCTCCTGGGCTTATTTTGCTGCTTTTTTTATTATATGCATGCTTACCCTGCTGGAGTTTTATAAGCTCACCGGTCTGGATGGCATGCTGCCTCTGAAATTCTGGGGCACCTTTACCGGCATGTTTATCTTTACGCTCACCTTTTTTGTTGAGCAGCATGTACTGCCTCCTCATTATTATTTTCTTGTGTTTCCGGTAGCAGCCTGTGCTTTTTTTATCAAGTTGTACCGAAAAGCCGATGCTAAACCCTTTACCAGTATTGCGTATACCTTTCTTGGAATTTTTTATGTAGCCATTCCTTTTTCGCTGCTCCATGTGGTGGTCTTTATTAATGGCTTTTACAGCTACGAAATCATTCTTGGTCTGCTCTTTATTATCTGGGCCAGCGATACAGGCGCCTACTTTGCAGGTACTAAATTTGGCAAAACCAAGCTTTTTGAACGTGTTTCGCCAAAAAAATCCTGGGAGGGAAGCATTGGTGGCACCCTTACCGCGCTGCTAATGGCCGTGGCTATTTCCTACTTTTATGAGGATTTGCAGCCCTGGGAGTGGATGGTGCTTTCGGTTATTGCCGTAGTAACGGCTACCTATGGCGATTTGGTAGAGTCGCTCTTTAAACGGAGCATTGCTATTAAGGATTCCGGAACTACCATTCCTGGCCATGGCGGCTTTCTGGACCGCTTTGACGGCCTTCTTTTGTCAGTTCCTTTTATTCTGGCCTATTTAATGGTGTTTCATAAAACCTAAGTTGCTGGTTTTCGTTGCAAACGATTGAAACCTTTTTGAAGGTAGGATTTAATTAAACGTTTGACTATGGGGGGCTGTAATAATTTTTCCATATTTGTATAAAATCCTTTGGATTAAATGTTTTTTTAATATTAGACTTCTTTCTAATTTTACTCACACAAAGATTGAAAACAGACAAGGGTATGGTGGTGAGCGGAACCTTCTGATTTTTACTGCTTTACCTTGTAATTTTTATTTAACAGATAATTATGGCTTACATAGAACCTGCTCCCATTAAGGACAAAGAGAACCCTTTCGAATCGATGATGTCGAGGTTCCACATTGCTGCACAAGCGCTGGGTCTTGAAGATGAAGTGTATAATGTTTTAAAAGCACCTACCAAGCAAGTGATCGTTTCCTTGCCGGTAACCATGGACGATGGTTCCATCAAGGTGTTTGAAGGATATCGGGTAATCCATTCGAACATTCTAGGCCCCTCTAAAGGTGGTATCCGCTACGATATGAATGTAAATATCGATGAAGTAAAAGCCCTGGCTGCCTGGATGACCTGGAAATGCGCCGTGGTGGATATTCCTTATGGCGGAGCCAAAGGCGGTATCCGCTGCAATCCGCGCCAGATGTCGGCCGGTGAAATTGAGCGTTTAACACGTGCCTACACCCTGTCCATGATGGAAATTTTTGGCCCCGACCGCGATATTCCGGCCCCGGATATGGGTACCGGCCCGCAGGAAATGGCCTGGCTGATGGATGAATACTCCAGGGCTATTGGTAAAACCACTACCGCTGTTGTAACAGGTAAACCACTGGTATTGGGGGTTCCCTGGGCCGGACCGAAGCCACCGGTCGTGGCGTAATGGTATCGGCACTGGCTGCCATGGAAAAACTGAAAATTAACCCTTACCAGGCTACCTGTGCCGTACAGGGTTTTGGTAATGTGGGTTCCTTTGCCGCACTGCTGCTCGAAGAACGCGGTGTAAAGGTAGTTGCTGTTTCTGACCTTTCTGGAGCATACTATAACGAAAATGGCCTTGATATTAACGAAGCCATCAACTACCGCAACAATAACAAAGGCAGCCTGGAAGGCTTCCCGGGCGGTGAAAAACTCGGTAGTGGCGACGAGATGCTGGAGCTGGAAGTAGATGTATTGGTGCCTGCTGCCATGGAAGATGTGATTACCATTCACAATGCGCAGAACATTAAAGCCAAGTTGATTGTAGAAGGTGCTAATGGCCCTACTTCAGCCAAAGCCGACTCATATTATTAACGAAAAAGGTATTCTGGTGGTGCCGGATATTCTGGCCAATGCCGGCGGGGTTACTGTATCGTACTTTGAGTGGGTTCAAAACCGCCTGGGTTATAAGTGGACCGGCGAGCGGGTAAACCGCCGCTCCGACAGGATTATGAAAGATGCCTTTGATAAGGTTTACCGCGCTTCGCAGGAGTACAACGTATCGATGCGTATTGGTGCTTATATAGTGGCCATCGATAAAGTAGCGAAAACTTATAAATTCCGCGGAGGATTCTAAACCTTCTGCTTGCGGGAATTGTATATATGTATAGAAGGCTGGCCTGGCATAATTTGTCGGCCGGCCTTTTTTTATAGCCGGCAGATGCTGGAATTCTGCAAGATGTGTTTATTTTTGCGGGGCTTTTAAAATTAAGCTTCCTTAAAATTAATTTATTCGACAAATGACCATTCATAAAGAGGGACGTAGGCTGCTGTTGATTTTGCTAATTGTGCTTGTGGTGATTAACCTTGCCATTATTTATTTCTACCCCGAGCAGGAACCTATTTACCTTGTATTTATAGGGATAAGTGTTATCTTTTACCTGCTTATTCTGCAGTTTTTTCGCAATCCGCGTATTGTGGCCCAGCAAAACGAACAGTATGTGCTGGCGCCTGCTGATGGAAAAGTGGTGGTTATTGAAGAGGTAGAGGATAAAGAGTATTTTAAAGGAACCCGGAAGCAGATATCTATTTTTATGTCGCCGGTAAATGTGCACGTAAACCGGAACCCGGTAAGTGGCGTAATAAAGTACTTTAAATATCATGCCGGGCAGTACCTGGTGGCCTGGCACCCGAAGTCCAGTACCGACAACGAGCGTACTACCATTGTAATTGAATCTGCTTCAGGCGTAGAAGTGTTGTTCCGTCAGATAGCCGGAGCGGTGGCTCGCCGGATAAAATGGTATGTGAAGGAAGGAGACCAGGTAGAGCAGGGTGCCGAGTTTGGCTTTATAAAGTTCGGTTCCAGGGTGGATGTACTGCTGCCGCTCGATGCCGAAGTGAAGGTAGCTATTGGCGATAAAACCAAAGGCGGCCGCACAGTAATAGCTGAGCTAAAGAAATAACAGGCAGGGAGCGGCGAGCCCCTGATTTGCACGAACAAGGCTTGAAAGAAGAAAAGACTATAAAAGAAAGAAGCCGGAAGAGTAAATCTTCCGGCTTCTTTCTTTTATAGGGCTGCCTGTTTAGGCTTAAAAAGCAATGCCTGTTGCCTGGTTGAGCTTCATGCCAAAAAGGGCGGCAATGTGCCTGAGCAGCTTTGCTTCCACTTCTTCCATCGGTAATGCATAACCAAGCTCTGCCTGAAGGGAGGTAACGGCTTTGTCGTTTATGCCACAGGGAACAATGTTATTGAAATAAGCCAGGTTGGTATTTACATTAAAGGCAAAGCCATGCATGGTTACCCAGCGGCTGCTCTTTACGCCCAGGGCGCAAATTTTGCGCGGGTTCTTCCTGCTTCTCATGGTCTATCCATACACCGGTGAGGCCTTCAATTCTTCCGGCCTCAATGCCATACTCTTTTAAGGTAAGAATTACGGCTTCTTCGAGCAGGCGAAGGTACTTATGAATGTCGGTAAAGAAATTCTCCAGGTCGAGCAGCGGATAGCCTACCAGCTGGCCGGGGCCATGGTAGGTAATGTCGCCACCGCGGTTTATTTTGTAATAGCTCGCCTCTGCCTCTTCGAGTCCCTGCTCATCGAGTAGCAGGTGGCTTTCTTTGCCGCTTTTGCCTAAGGTGTATACATGCGGATGCTGGCAAAAAAGCAAATAATTTGGCGTAGGCTGCTGGAGTTGTTCCGGCTGCTTTCGGTTTTGTATTTTTAAGTTTACTATTTCGGCAAACAGCCTTTCCTGGTAATCCCAGGCCTGCTTATAATCGATCAGGCCCAGGTGCTGAAATTCGACTTCTTTATTGCTGATGGTATTCACAGGTTAATCTTTATCCAGGGCGTCTTTCAGGTGGTCAATCGCATCTACTGTAAAAGGGTCTGTGTCGTTTGCCTTTGCCAGGAAATAGGAGATCCAGTCGGTCAGGTGAATCAGGTAAAAGCTTTGTTCCAGCAGGCTTTTTCCTTTGGCCTCGATTTCGATAATATTTACCGCTCTTTTGCTGAAGATTTCGCGCGAAATTTTAAAACGCTCCCGCACCCGGGGGTGGTCGTAATCGGTTTTAAGAAAATATACTTTGCTGTCTTCCAGTATTTGTTCTGGGTGCTCCCAGCCAACCACTTCGTTATGGTTCATTTCAGGAAAAGAGTTGGTGTGCACCAGGTGCTTGCCATTTCCGTTTAATTGCTGCTGAATGCGTACAGCAACCGGGTAAAGGCGGTTGTCGGCATAAAAAATCGGGAGATAGCCTTTAATGCCATTGCCAAGCTTTTCGGCCATCGTTAACATCTTTTCTTTTTCCTGGTCGAGCAGGGTGCAAACGCTTTCGAGCTGGTTAACGAAGCCAGCGCCAATAAGCCCTTTGTAATGCAGCATAAATAGTTGCTGTACTATCGAATAGCCAATATTTGCACCAGGATTGCCTGAGCCTCCCGGAATAAGGATGGTATCCAGCTCATTTTCCTTGGCAATTTCTCCAATTTTCCCTCCGCTGGTAATAGCCGCGCATTGGGCTCCTGCATTCAGGGCTTTTTGCAGGCCTTCCAGGGTTTCTTCTGTATTTCCACTATAAGAAGAAGCGATAAAAAAGGTGTGCTCGTTTATAAAAACCGGGATATCATACGATTTTATTATAATAACAGGTACTTTTAGCTCGTCCTGGGTAAGGGTGGCAACCAGGGAGCCCCCAATGCCTGAACCACCCATTCCTGCAATCACTACATTGCGGATTTCCTTTTTCGCAGGTTTTACCTCAGCGGCCTGACCTATTTTAATGGCGTCGCGGAGTTGATCAGTAAAACCTTCTAAGAGGGGTTTCATTTTATCCATAAGTAAAAAGGTCGTTTTTTAAGTTATAACAAGAAAAAGGATCGTATTTCCAAATTTAAGATAAAATTCATGGATGCTAAGCAAGCAACAGGAAAATTAGGAGAAAAGCTTGCCGCAGACTTCCTGCAGCAAAAAGGCTATACGATAGAGGAGCGAAACTTTCGTTACCGGCGGAATGAAATTGATATTATAGCCAGGAACGAAGGCCTTTTGGTTTTTGTTGAGGTGAAAGCCCGCAGTGGAAGAGGGGACTGGGGGCGGCCCGAGGAAGCGGTGGATACTGGTAAGGCGTCCAGGTTAATTAATTGTGCCAATGCATATATTTTTAAAACCAATTGGCAGGCCGACATTCGTTTTGATATAATAGCAGTTGAGCTGGGAAAAGAAATATTGATTACCCATTTTGAAGATGCTTTCCATTAAAACGTCCATTAATTAAATGGCTTGCCTTAGCAGTGGCCTGCGCCCTGGTTATTGATGCGTGATTTGTATAATAAACTGGCGCCTGCTCAATGCCAGTACCGGTTCCAGAATAGCCTTTTTTTATACCAGTGCTTCTTCAGGTTCTTCCTTTTCTTTTTTCTTAACCGGGCCACCTCCCGGAAGGGTGATGCCAGGTGGTAAATCGTCCAGATCGGGGAGAGTTGATACACTGATACCCCCATCATCATCGTCATCTCCTCTTATGGAATTGTTCTTTTTCTTCATAAGAACCACCATAAAATAGACCATAATAACATATGCAATGCCGCAGAGTAAAATATCAACCATTAGTTTAAAAAATTAAAAATTAGTGTTTATATGATCAACAGAATTAGAGAGTTAAAGTTTTGATTAACAAGCAATTCTTGGTTAACTTCGTTGAACTATCCTGTTGACAAAAATGTACTCCATAAAGCTGTTGTAAAAGCCGCAGAGGAGGTTATAGTGTTTACTGTTTTAACGAAAAAATTGTTTCTTTTTTGTGCTTTCGGAACCTAAAAAAATTTTAAAAAAGTATTTTGGCTACGAAAACTTCCGCCCTATGCAGCAGGATATCGTGGAAGCTGCGCTCATTGGGCGGGATGTGCTCGTGCTTATGCCTACAGGAGGTGGAAAGTCTATCTGCTATCAGGTTCCGGCGCTGTGCCTGCCCGGCATTACCGTGGTGGTGTCTCCGCTAATTGCCCTGATGCAGGACCAGGTGGAAGCGCTTAAGCGAAATGGCATAGCTGCTGCCTTTTTAAATAGCAGCCAGGACTGGCAGGAGCAGTCCGAAATTGAGCGGCAATGCATAAACGGGCAGCTTAAGCTGTTATATGTGTCGCCCGAAAAGTTATTGAGCGAAAGTTTTCAGTACCTGCTGCGGCAAATAAAGGTAAGCTTGTTTGCTATCGACGAAGCGCACTGTATCAGTTTCTGGGGCCATGATTTTCGGCTGGAGTATACGCAGCTCGGAAAGATAAAAAAAGATTTTCCTTCGGTGCCGCTGATGGCCTTAACCGCTACGGCCGATAAACTTACGCGGCAGGATATTTTGCAGCAGCTGGCATTGCAGGATGCGCCGGTTTTTATTTCTTCCTTCGATCGGCCAAACCTGAGCCTGGCTGTGCACCCGGCGCAGGATCGTATAAAACGAATTCTTGAATTTCTCGAAGACCATCCTTTTGAGGCGGGTATTGTCTACTGCCTGAGCCGAAAGGCCTGCGAGCAGGTGGCGGCCAAGCTGGAGCGCGCCGGCTATAAGGCTGCCTTTTATCATGCGGCCATGCCCCACGAGCAGCGCATGAAAGTGCAGGATGCTTTTCTGAAAGACGACATACAAATAGTGTGTGCAACCGTGGCTTTTGGAATGGGCATCGACAAATCAAATGTTCGCTGGGTTATCCATTATAACCTTCCTAAAAATATTGAAAGCTACTACCAGGAAATAGGCCGTGCCGGGCGCGACGGTTTGCCGGCCGATACCATGCTCTTTTATTCCTTTGCCGATGTAATGAAGCAGCGCAGTATGCTGGAAGAGTTGCCCGAGCATCGCCGTTCGCTGCAGGAGGCTAAGCTGGAGCGCCTGCAGCAATATGCCGAAGCGCATATTTGCAGGCGAAAAATTTTGCTGGCTTATTTTGGCGAGCTGCAGGAAGAAAATTGCGGAAACTGTGATGTTTGTATGCACCCGCACCAGTCGTTCGACGGAACTGTGCTTGCCCAAAAAGCACTTTCTGCCATTGCCCGCTCAAAAGAAACGCTGCCACTTTCGCTGCTGATAGATGTGTTGCGGGGTGCCGATACAGAGGAAGTGCGCCGAAAGGGCCTTTTTAAGATTAAAACCTATGGCTCGGGTCGCGATTTGCACCCGCTCGACTGGCGCAATTACCTGCAGCAAATGATAAACACCGGCATGGTTGAAGTTGCCTACGATGAGCGCCAAAAGCTTAAGCTGAATGAAAGCAGCCGTGAAGTTTTGTTCAGCGGAAAAAAAGTAGCCCTGTACAAGGCGGAGATTCCTGCTGCCTCTCCGGCTCCCAAACCAAAGCCAAAGAGCGAGATGCTGGGTGGTCCCTTGTTTGACCGCCTCCGGAAGCTGCGCAAAAGCCTGGCCGATGAGCAGGGAGTGCCTCCTTACGTTATTTTTAGTGATAAGACTTTGCAGGAAATGGCTGCCGATCGTCCGGTTACAGAAGAAGGTATGCTGCAGGTAAATGGCGTGGGCCGGGTGAAGATGGAGAACTACGGCCATGACTTTATTACGGAGATTATGGCCTTTAATAAGGAGCAGCGAGGCAATAAGGAAAAGGAACGGGGGGGCACCCATTTGGTTACCTTTCAGTTGCTGCAGGAAGGGCGTAATCCGGAGCAGATTGCAGAGCAAAGAGGCATGCACCCCACCACCATTTACTCGCATGTGGCAAGTTTATACGAGCAGGGGCACTTAAGGTCTTTGAGTGCCTACGTAAGCCCGCAGGAGCTGGAGGCTATTGGAGATGCTTTATATGTACATGGTATAGACAGCCAGTTAAAGTTCCTGTTTGATTCTTTAAAAGGAAAGTACCCTTATCATAAAATACGACTGGCGATTGCCCACTTTAAAAAGAATGGCATGAAGGTGTAAGAAAAGAAGGAAATGGTCCTTCTTTTTTTATGCTATTTTTTCTTCTCCAGAGCCCGTATAAGGTGTTTTTAAGATGGTTGTCTGTTTTTTACTGTAACCTTTGTGGGGTTTCATCAGTTATTATAATGATTCAGTTTGTAAAACTTCATTAATCTTTTTTAAGCTACATATAATATTTTTAATGCTTTGCTGCCACCATTCGAAAGGCAGTATCCCTGTAATTTACAACTTGTAGCTTGATGGTTAGCCTCTTAGGCTTGAGTGTAATATTTTTGTGCTATCCGGAGCAAAGGCTTTTTACTTGCCATTCTGTATAAATAATTATATATAGAATAAAATATTAACAATTTTTGATTAAAATAAAGGGATAAATATTACATTTGTGCGTATTGTAGTCAAAGCAATGAAATCTTACGGAATCCCTGCTTTCGCCAGGGGAGAAAATAAAAATTAAATAGCGTATTTGATGAAGAACATATACTACAGCAGGTCGGCAGGAGCAGTTTTGCGGCTATCGGGTATGATTTTAGGGGTGTTATTGTTATTTCAGACGGTTCTTGCAGCGGCTGCAGGAGCTCCTGTTGCTGAAGAGCAGCGCTTTTCGGTTCAGGAAAATGCGCTAAATGGCATGGAAATAGGCATGATAGAGGCTGTCGGGGCAGTTTCCTTCCAGCTTACTGGTGGAAATGACCTGGGTGCTTTTGCCCTGGATGAGCTGACAGGTGTTCTTACCGTTAGCGACAGCACTTTTCTTGACTACGAAATGCACCAATCCTTTAGCCTCACCGTACAGGTGACAGGACTGGATAATTTGGCGAGTGAAGTAACGGCTGTAATTGAAGTACAGAATGTAGATAAGCCGGCGCCAGTAACCGGAGAATCGACAAATATCACAGAAAAAAGTGCCAGTCTTGCCGGCTCCTTTGAAACAGGTGGAGCGGCCACGGTAGCTGCCATTCAATACGGGCTGGAAGCGCAATTGCCTGAGTTCGACCCGGAGGGTGCCGATGGAAGTGTGCCTGCCGCGCCTGGGGCGGTAGGAAATACCCTGGAGCTTGATGTTACGGACCTTCAGGATGGGACTACGTATTACTATCGTACTGTTGCTAAAAATAGTGAAGGGGTAGTTTACGGTCAAAGGAAAAGCTTCACTACTTTTAGTATTCCGTGGGTTAATGAAATTGTTATTAGGGATCCGAATCCTACGAGTGCTGAAATGGTAACTTTTCTGGTGACCTTTACTGAGCCAGTGAACGGAGTTGATGTAAACGATTTTGTTCTAAACCTGGACCCTACTCTAGCGAACGGCTCGCTGAACGGAGATATTGTTACAGTTGATGCAGATGCCAGCGGAGTTGGGTATATAGTAACAGTTGATGGAGTTAGTGGCGACGGAACTCTTCGGCTTGATTTTGTTGATAATGGAACAGTAGAAAGTGTTAATGGGGTAAATATTGGTGGAGCAGGGCCAGATAATGGTGCCTTTGCAGATGGGGAGGTTTACACTATAGATAATACCAATCCAGGTGTCCTTACATTGATTTATACCAACGAAGACGTTTCGGCCCGACATTTCTTTGCTGTAACGAATGACCCGGATAAGCCAGAAGATCTTAGAATCGACTTTAACTCCAGTAAACCAAATATTGTCAGAGAAGATTATTATGAAATAACCAGAAATGGTAGTAGGTGGGAAGTTCGTATGTTCCCTGTTGAACATGCGTATGGGGAATCTACCGTAACAATCAATGTTGTTGATGGTGCAGATAATGCTTCACCAACAATTGAATTGTTGGTGGTGGTTCGTGCGGTGGCTGATAAACCGCTGCTGGTAGCCAATAATGTTGAGGGTGATGAGGATACGGCTATTCCTCTCGATGTAGCGGCCAGCCTGGTCGATCAGGACGGGTCAGAGTCATTTGAGTCCATTGCCATCACCGGACTTCCTGTAGGAGCCACTTTGAATGCGGGGACTCCTATTGGAGATGGAACTACATTTAAATTTACAAATCCGGCTGATTTACAATCTATAACATTTACTCCTCCAGCAAATGCGTCTGGTATTTATGAGCTCACTCTGAGCGCTACAACTGTAGAAGAAGCTACCGGAGATGATGTTATCAGGAAAAGAGAAAGTGATTCAAAAACCTTTACCGTTACTGTTAATGCAGTAAACGATGCGCCTGCATTTGCACTAGATCCTGAAAGTAAAACGCTTTTAGAAGATTTCGAAACAGAAGAATATGTAGCTATTAACCCTGCTGAGGTGCCTGCAGATGAGCGGGACCAGGTAGTAAACTACAGTGTAAGTGCAAAAGATGGTAAAGATGCAATTGCTACTGTAGTGGTGGGGCAGGATGAGAATGGAAAACCTCGCCTGGAGATAACTTCTATTAAGGATGCAAACGGCACGCAGGTGTTTACAGTAACCGCCAACGACGGGCAGGGAGAAAATAACTTCTTCACCCAGGATTTCACGCTTACTATCTCCTCTGTTAATGATGCGCCTGCATTTGCACTAGACCCAGAGAGCAAGACGCTTTTAGAAGATTTCGAAACAGAAGAATATGTAGCTATTAACCCTGCTGAGGTGCCTGCAGATGAGCCGGACCAGGTAGTAAACTACAGTATAAGTGCAAAAGATGGTAAAGATGCAATTGCTACTGTTGTGGTGGGGCGGATGAGAATGGAAAACCTCGCCTGGAGATAACTTCTATCAAGGATGCCAATGGCACGCGGGTATTTACAGTAACCGCCAACGACGGGCAGGGTCCTGATAATAATAGTACTTACACGCAGGATTTCACCCTTACCATTACAGCAGTAAATGATGCGCCGGTTTTTACGCTGGTTCCTGATAATAAAACCCTTGTGGAAGATTTTGCAGATGCGCAATACGTAGAGATACAGCCAGAGGCAGTTCCTGCAGATGAGCAGAGGCAGACAGTAAGCTATAGCGTAGCCGTAAAAGATGGTAAAGATGCAATTGCCAATGTGGAGATAGATGCGGATGAGAATGGAAAACCTCGCCTGAAGATTACTTCTATCGAAAATGCCAATGGTACGCAGGTATTTACAGTAACCGCCAACGACGGGCAGGGTCCTGATAATAATAGTACTTACACGCAGGATTTTACACTTACTATTACAGCCGTAAATGATGCACCTGCTTTTACACTAAGCAGCGAGAGGGTAGAGAAGAAAGAGGATTTCCTAGGAACTGAAACAATTGTTGTCAGCAGTCAGAATCCTGAGAATGAAAAGGAGGCGGTTGCCTATAGCCTTTCTCCTGAATCAGTAGCTTTTGCCAGTGTTGCTATCGATGAAACGAGCGGCACCATCAGCATAACTGCCGTAAAAGATGGCTTTGGTGAGCGGGAATTTACTGTAACGGCAAAAGATGCCGGCGGAGCGACCGCTACGGCTACCTTTACATTAATAGTTACTCCTGAAAATGATGCGCCTGCTTTTGAGCTGAGCAGCGATAGAGTTGAGAAGCAAGAGGATTTCACCGGCACAGAAACTGTTACTGTTATCAACCAGGTGAATCCTGCAAATGAAAAGGAGGCGGTTGCCTATAGCCTTTCTCCTGAATCAGTAGCTTTTGCCAATGTTGCTATCGATGAAACGAGCGGCACCATCAGCATAAGTGCCGTAAAAGATGGCTTTGGTGAGCGGGAATTTACCGTAACGGCAAAAGATGCCGGCGGAGCGACCGCTACGGCTACCTTCACACTAATAGTTACTCCTGAAAATGATGCGCCTGCTTTTGAGCTAAGCAGCGATAGAGTTGAGAAGCAAGAGGATTTCACCGGCACAGAAACTGTTACTGTTATCAACCAGGTGAATCCTGCAAATGAAAAGGAGGCGGTTGCCTATAGCCTTTCTCCTGAATCAGTAGCTTTTGCCAGTGTAGCTATCGATGAAACGAGCGGCACTATCAGCATAAGTGCCGTAAAAGATGGCTTTGGTGAGCGGGAATTTACCGTAACGGCAAAAGATGCCGGCGGAGCGACCGCTACGGCTACCTTCACACTAATAATTACTCCTGAAAATGATGCACCTTCGTTTGAGCTGAATCAGTACGATATAGTGAAGGAGGAAGACTTTGCAGGAACCGAAGTAGTTAGGGTTAAGAATCAAATTAATCCGGCTAATGAAGGAGAAACAATTGAATACAGCCTCCAGCCTGCAGCGGATGAAGTAGATTTGCGTGGAGCTTGTTTTTGACAAAACAAGCGGAGAGCTTACAATTTCCTCTAAACCAGATATGTTTGGTAGCCAGGAGTTCGAAATAACGGCTAATGATGGCAAGCTAACCGTTACGCGAAAGTTCCAGCTAACTGTTGAGCAGGTAAATGATGCGCCGCAATTCTCCATCGACCGTACGCAGGTAATTGTGGAGGAAGACTTTACAACGACAGAAAAAGTAACGCCTTCTCTGGTGCGCCCTTTCCCTTTTGGAGAAACTAATGAGGCGGTTGAATTTAGCTTAAATCCTGCTACCATAGATTTTGCTAATGTAAGCATCGACCCTGTAACGGGTGTGGTAAGCATAACGGCTATCCAGGATAAAAACGGAGAGCAGGTTTTTGAAATTATAGCAACCGACAACGGGCAACCTGCCCCTGCCAGTACTATAAAAACCTTCCTGCTGAGAGTGGTGCCGGTAAGTGACCACCCTGTACTTGCAGGGGAGCTGGCCGACCAGACTATCTATGAGGATGAGGCTTATGAATACACTATTCCTGCAGGCGTGTTTACTGACCCGGATGGAGACGAAACGCTTAGTTTTTCAGCGTCCCTGGCCGATGGTGCTGCGCTGCCTGCCTGGCTTAGCTTCGATGCCACTACCAAAACATTTAGTGGTACCCCTGAGAATGATGATGCCGGAACTCTTCAGATAAAAGTGGCCGGTAAAGACAATACGGGCCAGTCTGTTTCAGATGAGTTTAGCCTTACGGTGGTGCCTGTAAATGATGTGCCTCTTATTTCTGAAATAGAAGATGTAAGCATTGAATTAGGCGATGAGATTCCTGCGATTCCTTTTACAGTAAGTGATGAGGAAACAGCAGCTGGTGAATTAATTGTTACTGCAGTGGCCGATAATGGCGTGTTTTTACCATCATCCGCAATTAGCCTGAGTGGTGAGGGAGAAAACCGAAGCATGCTCCTGAGCCCGGGAGTGGAGCAGTATGGTGAATCTTTAATAACCGTTATGGTATCGGATGGAGAAAATGAAGCTCTTTCCATATTTACCTTTAGGGTGAACTATCGCGAGCTGGCAATTGATGTGCCTACTTTATTTACGCCTAATGGCGATGGTGCGAACGATAGCTGGAATATCCGCTACCTGTCCCTGTATGAAAACAACGCTATCCGGGTTTTTGACCGCAGCGGAAGGCTTGTGTTTGAAAGTAGGAATTACCTGGCTGGCCCTGAGTGGGATGGTACCCTGGGAGGCAACGAGCTTCCTGAAGGGGTGTACTTCTTTGAGATTAAACTGAATAGCGGAGAGATAAGTAAAAAAGGCAGCCTTACCATTGCCCGATAATTGAAGAAAAGAGAATTAGCTATGAAAAAGATTTATATTCTACTATTTGTGTGCAGTATGCTGGCCGCACAGGAGGTGCTTGCCCAGCAGCCCTACCAGCTGAGCCAGTATTTTCAGCACCCGCATGCGATTAATCCTTCCTTATCGGGTATAGATGATTTTTGGAAGGTAAATGTGGGTTATCGCCAGCAGTGGGCCGGGATAGACGATGCGCCCGAGGTTTACTTCCTGAGCTTTAACGGCGTATTCAAAAAGCCGGATGTGCGAATGAATTCTGTTCGCATTAGTCGTCCGGAGGCCTATGAAGAGCAGGAAACAGATGAGGTTTACCGGAAGCGAAATCAGAAACATGGTTTTGGAGGCTTTTTAAGCAGGAACGAAATGGGGAACTACCGGATTACGACCGGCCTCCTGTCTTACGCTTATCATATTCCCCTCAGCCGCAAGCTTTCCATGTCGGTAGGTATGGCCGGTTCTTTTACTAATAACGGGTTTAACAGCGGCAGCTATAATGTGCGCACTCCAAACGACGAAGTTTATAAGGCCCTGATAAGCGGAAATCTCAACCAGTCTTATTACGACCTGAATATTGGTGCTACCCTGTACGGGAAAAAGTTTTATGTAGGCTATACGGCTACCCAGCTGGTAATGGCGCAAACCACTTCCAGCAATGAACTGGCTGATGCCACTACCTATATTCATCATTATGCTATGGTGGGTTACCAGCTAAACCTGAGTCGCCAGCTGGTGCTACAGCCAAGTATTCTGGTGCGCTACGACAAGCTCCAGGATGCCCGTTTCGATGCGAACGTAAAGCTCCGTTTCGACGACCTGATTTGGGCAGGGGTTGCTTACCGCAATAAAGAGGCTATTGCAGGCATGTTTGGCCTGGTAGTAAATAAAGAAGTAACCCTGGGTTATGCCTATGAGCAGAATACCGGGGAGTTTAATATCCAGAATAATGGAACCCATGAGGTGGTGCTGGGCATACGCCTGAGTAACAAGAATCGTAAAATGCCTTATTTCTGGTAATCGTGAATTTGCTGAATATGAAGAGATTATTACAATACGTGCTGGCTTTACTTTTGCTGTTAGTAAATGCTGCAGAAGCACAACAAAGTACGAATAAAACTGCCGCTGCGGGCGCAACAAGCTATGTATACGATGTTCCGCAAAAGCTGGGCGAAACAATAAACTCAGAGGCTGAAGAAAGCATGCCTGTGCTTTCGGCCGATGGGCAGACGCTTTATTTCGTGCGCATTCTTCACCCGGGAAACCTGGGCGGTAAGTTTGCTGGCCACGATATTTGGTATGCCAACATGTTGCCCGATAGTAGCTGGGGAAAACCTAAAAACAGCCTGCTAAACCTGAATAATAAAGGGAACAATGCAATACTTGGCTTTGATGAGGGTGGCAAGAGAGTATATCTGCTAAATCATTATAATACCAAGGACAGCCGGAATCCCGGCATCAGCTTCTCCCGGCAGGATGAAAACAAAAACCTGTGGTCATTTCCTGAAGCACTGGATATTCCGAACCTTAAAAAAGATGGTTTCTTTTATAATGCCTATGTAAATGGGGAAGGAAACATTGCTATTGTGTCGATGAAGACACGGAAGATGGCAGGCGACGAAGACCTTTTCGTTACTATTAAAGGAGAAGATGGAAAATGGGGTAAGCTCAAAAACCTGGGCGCCAAAATTAATACCCCGGGCTTCGAAATAACGCCTTTCCTGGGCAAAGATGGTAAAACACTGTACTTTGCAAGTAACGGCCATAAAGGTTTTGGCGATGCGGACATTTACCGCGTAGAGCGCCAGGACGAAAGCTGGGAAAACTGGTCTACCCCCGAAAATCTGGGGCGTCCGATAAATTCCAAAGGCTTCGATGCGGCTTATTTCGAACATGCCAATGGAACGGTGCTGTTTAACAGCAATCGCGATGGGTATTTAGCCGATATTTATACAAGCCGAATCCGGAGCGCCCAGTCGGTAGAGGAAGAAGAGCTACTGGCAGAACAGAGAAGAAAAGAGCAGGAAGCGCTTGACGCAGAAAGAAAAAGGCAGGAAGAAGAAGCCCGCCGCCTGGCAGAAAGCGATAAGGAAGAAATAGTGCTGGACCGAATCTATCCGCTTACCGTAAGTATTTACTTTGCCTTTGATTCTCACAGCCTGTCTGATGAATCCAAAGCCAGGCTTACGGAAATTTTCCAGAAGTATACCGATGGACAGGATGTGCAGGTAGAACTCATTGGCCATACCGATGATATTGGTACCCCTCAGTACAACGACCGCCTTTCCATAAAGCGGGCCAAAGCTGCGGAAGACTTCCTGTTGTCGGCCGGTTTGGCAGAGGAGCGGGTGAAAACCGAAGGGCGCGGAGAACTTGAGCCGGTTGCTCCTAACGAAACACCGGAAGGGCGCCGCCAGAACCGCCGTGTAAAAATTGTAGTGGTAAAATAAATTGATAGTTTAAGGTTTAAAGCCGGCTCCCTGGGGTCGGCTTTTTTTGTTTCTGGCCAGTGGTACCTGAAGTGGGCAGCCATCCTTCTTCTGTAATAAAATCAAATCATACAAAGCACCTTCTATGGCAGGCCTCCTCTGCCTGCCTGGGGAAAACAATTTCCTAATCCCGCTTTAATGGATTGGTTGCCTGACGGGGTTTGGAAGAAAACGGAGGCAGCAGCGGCTTTTATCCCTTACTCTACCACAAATTCCACTCTTCTGTTTTTTGCTCTGCCTTCTTCTGTGGAATTGTCTGCAACAGGTTTACTGTGTCCATAGCCTTTTGCTTTGATGCGGTTTGGCTCAATTCCTTTATCAATCAGGTAAGTAGCCACTACTTTTGCCCTGAAGAGCGATAATGACTGGTTGAGTTCAGGATCTCCGATGTTATCGGTGTGGCCCTCTATCCGAATCTTTATTGTCGAATGCTTTTGAAGTGCTTTGGTGAGCCTGTCCAGTTCCGGGTAAGAGGCTTTCATTAGCACAAACTTTCCCTGTTCGAACCACAGGGTTTTAAATTGCACCACCTCCCCAGCTTCCAGTTTGTTGAAAGAGTTTATATCAGGCGAAGTCTTTATTGGTTGAGTTGTTTTATCCGGCGATTTTCTTTTTGCAATTTCCGGCGCTGCCTCCTTTGCTTTTTTCTTTGGTGCTTCTGCGGTTGTCGTATTTGCCACCACTTCTTTTTTTATTTCAGACGGTGCTGGTGTCAGTTCTCTTTCGGGCAACTTTCCAAACAGGTATTTCTTTGGAATTACTTTTCGTGGAGTATCTTCAAATAAACCAAAAAAGTGGGTGGTTTTATCTTCCGGAGATTCCCATGTTAGCTGCATAACAGCATCCAGCGGCTCATTAAAATATTCAATTTTGAGACTGTAAAACTCACCTGCCTTTAAATTTAGCTTGCCCGCAAAAGTAGTAGCCTCCTGTAGCCTCCATTCATCAAGGAGCTTTACACCATTCAGCCACAGCCGTACGCCATCATCTACCCGAACAAACACCTTGTATGTGCCTGTTGCCGGTGCGTAGAGGCTGCCTGTCCAGCGAATAGAATAGTTTTCTATGTTTACCCCCGGTGCAGGACTTTCTTTGTAGTAATAAAAATTGACCTCTTCATCAATGCGTGTAAGCACCTTTTCCTGGAAATTCGATCCGTTGAAATAGTCGGCCCGCAGACCATTTCCTTCCTGTCCGGCGGGGAAATGAGCTTGTTTGCCTCCTTTTAGCTGAGCCTGGGCAGGACTTAAGGCAAAGAGGCAGGAGCTAAGTAAAAGGACGAATAAATTTTTCATGGCAAAATAAGCTTCAATTAAAAAAGTGGTACTGGTTTAAAGTACTTATTTGTATAACGATTTGCATTAAGAAATGAGATGAGTTGGATAGATTGTAGGTGGATGGCATACATTTGAGGCTGAGTGGTAGGTGGCAGCCCGCTTCGTGAAGGAATAAAGGAGCTTATAAAGCATTGAAAGTTCTGTCTTTGCTCTGTAACGCTTTAAACATTTTAGTTACCGAGAAGCTTTTTTTTAAAAACTATCAATGAAAAAAGGGTGGAGGAAGCTTCTTAGTTTAGCTGGTATTGGTTTATTAATTTTTGTAATTGGGTATTATTACTATGTTCCCGGTATTCCTCCTGAAGTGCTCAATGAAAAATATGGCGTTACAGCCGCCCAATATGTTCAGGTAGATGACATGAAGGTCCATTACAAGATAGCGGGGCCGGCATCGGATACCCTTCCCCTGGTGTTGCTGCACGGCACTTTCTCTTCTCTTTACACCTGGAATGCCTGGACGGATTTGCTAAAGGAGGATAAGCGGATCATACGACTCGACTTGCCAGGTTTTGGGCTTACCGGACCGCACCCGAAAGGCGACTACCGTGTAGGCATTTATCTTAAATTTCTGGAATCTTTTTTATCGAAACTTGAGGTAAAGCAGTGCATTCTGGTCGGGAACTCCCTGGGGGGAGAAATTGCCTGGCGCTATGCCCTAAATAATCCCGACAAGGTAAAGAAGCTTATTCTTATCGGTGCGGCAGGCTATCCGGTCGATCTGGGTAAGCTGCCACTGTCCGAGATACCTGTTTCTTATTTGTGGTTACGGGTTCCATTGGTAAGGGAGCTGACTGTTAAGTTTTCCAATCGCCGCTCCATCCGTAAAAACCTGGCGTACCTCTATGGCAGGCCCGAAAGAATAACGGACGAAATGGTGGAGATATATTATGACATGACCAACCGGGAAGGAAACAGGGAAGCGCTCACCGAGCGAATGGAAAGCTTTACCCGCCCCTCTCCCCTGGAAAAAATTTCTTCCATCAAAATTCCGACCCTCATCTTGTGGGGCGCCGACGACAGGCTGATTCCCGTAGAAAATGCCAGGAGGTTCCATCAGGATTTGCCCTGCAGCAAGCTCACTATTTTTCCCAGCTCCGGCCATATGCCCATGGAGGAAATTCCGCTGAAGTCTGCTGAGGTGGCTGCAGAATTCATCGGTAGCAATCCCGGTTGCTAAGGGGGGGAGGCTTTTATGGGAACTGGCTTGGAGGAACAAAAGGAACTTTTAAAAATAAAGTTTGGGACCATGCTACAGGCGATTTCATTAAGATTAAGTGGATAGGCTTTCCGTAGAATTTAAAGCGAGTAAGTAAGGGGTAATGACGGATGCGGGACTTGCACCCGGCAGCTACTATTTTAAACCTACTGAAGGAAGAAAAGATCGCCTGCCCAATAGAACTACCAATTATATAAACAGGGGGAGGTGCGTAATCAGCAGGTAGTGAAGCAGGTGAAAAACATACTTTCAGCGCCTTTTCAGGACCACTGGGGCTATCATAATGTTACAGCAGCGTTTCGGGAAACGGGCTATCTCATTAATCATAAAAAGGTGACTTTGCTACATTTGAGTAGACAGTTGGTTAAGAGAAAATTCTTCACTTCATGCACATGTCAAAAAGAAGAAAGTTTCGACAAGGAGTTCAAACTAATGGTGGCCGACGTGGCGCGGTAAAAAACAGGCTGGTAATTCAGTCTCTTATCTTCTGTTCAGATAGAGGGATACCGTATGCCTGTGATGAATTCGGGCAAGACTTAAGTGGCTGCCTCTTTATGAGACAAAGCATGACGAGGCCGCCCGGCGGCAGGAAAGCCAGTTGCTGGGACCATGCCGCAGCACAAAGCTAAAGGCGGCGTCCGCTTTAAAACGCTGAAAATGGAATTTATGTATGATTATACGTTTGAAAACCAGCGGAAAGCTGCTTTCACTGTTTTTGAATATATTGAAATAGGGTACAACAGAAAAAGGCTTCATTCGTCGCTGGGCTACCGAAGCCCGGCACCGCTGGAGCAATTATAAAACCTGCATGCTTTAGTTGCTTAATTAATTGTCCAGTTTTGTTGCAAGTTCAGGAGTGCTTTCAAAAGGATTTTATAGAGTAGACTTTAATAAAAAAATTAAAAAGTTTTGATAATTTTTTATTTATATAAAAAACTTATTTTACATTTATTAAATACCTTTAAAGTGCTGCTTCTTTATGGAAAAAAATAAAATTGTACTGGGTGTAGATATAGGAGGTTCACATATTACAGCCGCACTGGTTAATTTGGATTCCCAATCTATAATTTCGGGCACTCGTATTCGACAAGCAGTGAATGCATTGGGAACTGCAGAAGAAATTCTCAGCAGCTGGGCAAACTGCCTGTTAATGGCAATAGGTCAGGCAGCTGCTTTTTCAGGAAAAATTGCAATTGCTATGCCAGGCCCTTTTGATTACACAGAAGGCATTTCGTACATTAAAGGGCAGGGTAAATACGATGCACTTTATAAAAGAAATGTGAAAGCCCTGCTCAGGGTTAAGCTGAATTGTCCGGAAGTGGCTATTCTTTTTCGAAATGATGCAAGCTCCTTTTTGCAGGGAGAGTTGTTTGGTGGGGCAGGAAAAGGCTTTGAGAAAGTGCTAGGCCTTACCCTTGGCACGGGTTTAGGGTCTGCTTTTGCACAAAATGAATTGGCCGAAGATGCTGATTTGTGGCGCCTGCCCTTTAAAGGTGGAATTGCTGAAGATTATCTGTCTTCCCGATGGTTTATTCATCGATATAAGATGCTGACAAACCAGGAAGTTGAAGGTGTAAGGGATTTAGTTCCTCTTGCAGATAAAGATGCAGTTGTACAACAGCTTTTTTTTGAATTCGGAAAGAATCTATCTGATTTCCTTAAGGAAGTTTACAGTAGGTTTATGCCGGAGAGAGTAATACTGGGAGGGAACATTGCCCAGGCATTTCCTTTGTTTCGTTCAGCACTGGATGAGCAGTCTCCTCCCACAAACATTTTATTAAGTATGCTGGGGGAAGATGCCGCTCTAATTGGGGCGGCAAGCTGCTGGAGTGAAAACAATTTTCTCCGGACTTCAAACTGAGATAAGAAAATTTGATTAAAAAAGAACCAATAAAATTTAATACTTTTTATGGCAGGCATAACCACTAATACAGCAGCAAAGACAGCATCGGCCAATATGCAAAGTGCCCAAAGCAGCAGGGGGCCTTTATTTATGGTAACTATGCTGTTTTTTATGTGGGGCTTTATTACCTGCATGAACGACATTCTTATTCCAAAGCTCCAACAGGTATTTATCCTGCAGGACTGGCAGGCGATGCTTATTCAGACCGCTTTTTTTGGAGCGTACTTTGTTATTTCCCTCCTATACTTTCTTTTCTCCATTAGCAAAGGCGATCCAATTTCAAAAATTGGGTATAAAAACGGAATTATTGTAGGACTGTTGGTTGCTGCCATAGGGTGTGTGCTGTTTTACCCGGCTGCCGGTTATGAAAGCTATGCTTTTTTTCTGCTTGCGCTTTTTGTGCTGGCCTCGGGCATTACTATTTTGCAGATTGCCGCCAACCCTTATGTAGCTATTTTGGGAAGCCCGGAAGGAGCCTCTAGTCGTTTGAATATGGCCCAGGCCTTTAATTCTCTGGGAACAACTATTGCCCCGGTTATTGGGGGTTTTCTCATATTTGAACAGGTAAGTGCCCTCTCAACAGGGGCCGAGTCAGTAAAAGGTCCTTATCTGGGGCTTGCATTCACCTTGCTGGTGCTAGCGGTTCTCTTTAAGTTATTCCGCTTACCTAAAGTAGGTGGAGAAGGAGTAGTCGTGGCAGGAAGTGGCGCCCTCAAGCACCGACACATGCTCTTGGGGGTTGTCTGTATTTTTATGTACGTTGGCGGTGAAGTAGCCATTGGAAGTTCGTTTATTAATTTTGCCAGACTTCCGCAAATTGCAGGTCTGGAGGAAGCTGAAGCCAGCTATTTCCTGGCCTTCTTCTGGGGGGGGGCAATGATTGGCCGCTTCTTTGGGGCGGTGGCCCTGGCTGAATTTAAAAATAATGGAAACAGATACTTGATTATCGGGCTCATTAGCGCCCTTACCTTTGCTATAGTTTATGGTCTTTACGGTATAGATCTGGCCCTGATTACGCTCGGGCTTATTGGATTAAATATAGCTGTTTTACTGATGGGCCGCTTTATTCCAAGCAGAACGCTGGGCCTCTTTGCCGTAAGCGTTGTTATTCTACTGCTAATTGCCATCTTTACAGGTGGGCCTTTGGCTATGTGGTCGGTAATTGCCGTTGGCCTTTTTAATTCCATTATGTTCCCGACAATTTTCACGCTTGCCATTGAAGGCCTGGGTAAATATACCAGTCAGGCATCCTCTTTGTTGGTAATGGCTATTGTAGGTGGGGCTATTATTCCTCCGCTGCAGGGCTTAGTGGCCGATATTACCGGAGACCGTCAGCTTTCTTTCCTGGTTCCAATGCTTTGTTATTTATATATCGCCTTTTATGGCTTTTATGGCTATAAGCTTAGGAAAGAAGCTTAAACTGTAGCTGTGGCAGGTCTTTCTTGCGTGAAGTAAATCCTTTTTTATGGTCAGGAAATAAGGGTATAATAAAAAAAAGGTGCAGACAAAGCTGCACCTCACCACAGGAAGCTGTTTGATTTCTACAACACCTGAAGAATAATCTGGGAGTTTGCCGTAATCAGGCCAGGCACATAAAGCTTTAAGGGAAAACCTTTAGTGGTATTAGCTGGCACGTAAACAGTTCCCAAGTCCTGCTTTGGGGCATTCAGTTTAAGATAAACTGTTTTTCTGTTACCTACGAAATCCATGGGGCCATTATAAGTAGCGTTGGTGTTATTGGGGTCGTAGGAATTGGAGGCCACCGATATTTTTACATATCTGCCTGTAGAAGATTCGTTTTTCAGGTTGATTCCATATTCAATTAAATGGCCATAGTTGCCGTAGGTTCTGGAGGAGGAGCCCTCCAGTACAGAATAGGCAGAAGCCGTTTGCTCAGCAAGGTTGCTGTTAAACTTGGCGGTAGTGTTCAGGCAAAAGCCGGCATAAGCAGCATAGGTAGGAATAGTGGCATCAATTCTTCCGTATATTTTAGAGGCGTTGTAAATGCCGGCTTCGCGGCCGTAGGTATTAGCCGATTCTGTTTTGTAATCGCCGGGGGCGCAGCTTGTCTGGGAAAGATTAATAGCCCTGCTGGTGCTGCCGTCATAGGTAACCACTACATACACATAAGCATTTCCGCTCGTGTTTATTTCCAGTAAACCATCTATCATGTTTGAGCTGTTCATGGGTATCCTGGCTATTTCCCGTGCTTTGTAGGGGGCTATGCTGGCTGAAGGGACGCTTTTATTAAAAGGGCCGTCAGAAAGCCAGTTCTCAGAAACCTTATAGCTGGGGCCGGTGCCTGCTCCGTTTAGGGGGTATGTAGTGTTAGTGTGAATGGAGCCTTTGGACTGAACGCTAATGTTAGAAGAGGCATTTGGGTTTGTAACCAACACATGCAGATAGGCTTTTCTTCCAGTTTTGTTAATGTGGAACAAATAGAGATTGAATGTGCCTGAAATAGGATAAGCGCTTGAGTTTCTGCCTGCGCAGCTTCTTCCTGCATTATTCATTAACCAGCCCTCACCTCTGAATATTTCCGGATTGTTGCTTACATAAATGCTCTTTCCGCCTATATAAGTAGTCGGTTGGTGCAAATCATTGTCTGCCACCTTGCTATTGTTTCCAAGACTTCCTGCAGTAAAATCTGATCCATAAATAGGAGAACTGGCGCTGGGGGAGGAGAGCGGCTGAATAGATTCTGGTGTTGCCGGCTCCTCTGAGCAGGCGGCCAAAAGGCCCAAAAGGCTGAAGGCATAAGCTGCCTTGCTTTTAAGATTAAAAATTTTCATAAGTTGGTCATGGTTGGTAAAAAATATTAATAAGTGTAGATAGTGAAAAATATTTTTAATATCAAGCAAGGGGGGGCTTAATTAGCAAAATGAGGCTGGAATTGAGGCTTATGTAAAAATGAGGAAACGCAAGGAGTAGTGCTGCCAGGAAAAGCTGGAAAGGAGTTTGACAGTAAACAGGATTTACCCTTACTTTATTTCCTGTATACTTTGTTGCAGAACAGATTGGGCTGCCCGCCTTTGCTGTTACCAGAGCGGACAAACCCCGGGTGTAGCTTTATGAAGATGAAGATGCAACCTAAGAAAAACATGGAAAGCGGCAGGAGTATTAAGTTTAAGGTAGCTACCGGATTCCTTGCTGGGCAAACCGGGTGGTATTCTCGGGCTGTTAAGCCAATGTTAGCAGCCTGTTGCGCACTATTAAACAGGCCCCAATTACGCCAGCCGTATTACCTAGCTTGGAAAGCTTAAACTTCGTATCGTTATTCATCAGGCTTAATGAATATTTGTTTACGGCGCTTCTAATCGGAAGCTGCAGGTACTCCTGTGTGGCCGCCAGGCTGCCGCCCAGTATCACCAGTTCCGGATTAAAAAGATTGATGAGTAGGGCAATACCTTTTCCCAGCCTTTCTCCGAGTTGAGCTATCAGTTCAATAGCCAGTACGTCGTCATTGTTGGCAGCTTCGATGATGTCTTCCAGCTCAATGTCTTCTGCTCTTTTTTTTCCGTTGGTGATTAAAGTCGAAGAGCCTTCCTTTAATTTTTCTCTAAACATTCTGATAAGCGCCCAACCCGAAGCTTCTGTTTCCAGGCAGCCTTTTTTGCCGCAATGGCAAATTATTTCATTGGCAAATATGGGCATATGGCCAAATTCGCCGGAATAGCCAGACTTTCCGTAATAAAGTTGGCTATTGATCATAATACCCATGCCCAAACCATAATCCAGGTTAAGGAAAAGCACATCTTTTTCGTCTTTTACTACCCCGGCGCTGAACTCTCCATAAGCCATAGCCCGGGAGTCATTCTCCAGAAATACCCGGATACCGATTTCTGATTCAATTATTTTGCTCAGGGGATCTTCCTGAAAGTTAAAGAAACTGTAGCTGTAGCCTGTGGAATAATTAATGCGGCCGGAAAGGTTAATGCCTATGCCCAGGATTTTGTCTTTGGGTACAGACAGTTCTTCAATAAAACCTTTGATGATTCGGCAAAGCTCGTCCAGCGACTCCCTACTGTTGGTGAGCTTGTAGGGGTGTTTCTCTTCTATTTTAATCAGATTTTTCTGGAAGTCGGTCAGGCCGATGTTAATATGGTACCTTTTTACATCTATGCCCAGAAAAAAGCCGGAATTGGGTGCAAGGCCATATAGGTTAGGCTTGCGCCCGCCGGTAGAATCTACCTTCCCATGGTCCTGCACCAGACCATCCTGTATCAGCTCATTGAGCAGACTGCTTACCTTGGGAGCACTTAGTTTTAGCTCATTGCATAGTTCCGGAATGGTGGCATTGCCTGTATTGGCAAAATAAGCTATTACCTTTTTTTTCAGGTTGACGTTCTTGTAGGCTACTCCTGTAACGTTTTCACTGCTTATTTCATCAAAAAAAGTCTTTGTCATTGGTTCCTGTTTGAATTTTGCTGAAGGATATTCAGCAATGCTTTCCGTACTGTAAAGCTAAAATAAAAAAATAAAAGGATTTCTAAGCTAAAGTCAACGTTTAACGGTTAAATATCAAATAAAATTTATTTTTAAGCAATCTTTATAAAAAAATTTATTAAGTCTTGTTCTTTTGTAAAAAAAATAATAGATTGATTTTTAAATGACAACGATTGCAAAGGCACAAGCTCCGCCTTTTTTGGGTATGGTTTCATTTTGATACTAACAGAACTCGTATGTATAGATTTTTATTCTTTTCGTTCGGCTTTTTGTGTTTCCTTTCTGCGGCTTCCGCACAATCACAAAGAGTGAAAGGGACAGTAACAGATGCCAAAGGCATGGGACTGCCCGGTGTAAATATTAAAGTTAAAGATTCCAATGCAGGGGCAATAACCAATCTGGATGGAACTTATTCACTTCAGGTCAGCAGCCCGGAAGATGTACTGGTATTTTCTTTTATTGGCTATGAAACCCGGGAAGAAACAGTAGGTAACCGTACGGAAGTGAATGTAAGCATGGAAGAATCCTCCAGGCAGCTGGAAGAAGTAGTGGTTACTGCGCTGGGGATTAAGAAGGAGAAAAAGTCTTTGGGTTATGCTTCGCAATCGATTGATGGAGAAGATTTGGTGGTGGCCCAGGAGAGTAATGTTATTAACTCTCTTTCAGGTCGAGTGTCGGGGGTACAAATTAACCAGTCAGGAACAGGCGTAGGTGGTACTTCCAAAGTAGTTATTCGGGGGTATTCTTCTATTTCGGGTGGAAATGCACCCTTGTATGTAGTGGACGGGATACCCATGACCAACCCGCAGGGCGGGGGCGGACAGTTTGGGGGCGTGGATTATGGCGACGGTATTTCTAACCTGAACCCGGACGATATTGCTTCTATCAGCGTTTTAAAAGGGGCTAGTGCTACCGCCCTCTACGGATCGAGAGGGCAAAACGGGGTAATTATGATTACCACAAAAAAAGGAGTGGACCGCAAGGGCATCGGCGTAGACTTTAATTCGAATGTAACTTTTGAAAGCCCTCTCGTGCTCCCGGAATTTCAGAACCGCTTTGGCCGCGGCTCCAACGGCAATTTTCCTGTAGATGAAGACGGTAATTTTTCCAATACCACCCGCGTTAGCTGGGGGCCACGGGTAAAAGGCCAAACCGACATAAATGGCAAACCGCTGCTGGACTGGACTGGCGAACCTACGGCCTATACCACTTATCCGGATAATATCAGAGACTTTTTCCAGACCGGTAAAACGTACACCAATTCCCTTGGTTTTTCAGGCGGAGGAGAAAAAACGCAGGCCCGGCTTTCTTTGGCGCATATGTATAAAGAAAGCATTATGCCAAACAGTAATCTGGAACGCCTGAACTTAAACCTCAATATTTCCTCTCAGTTATCAGAGAAAATTTCGGTAGAGGGGAAAGTGAATTATATTAACCAGGAGGCTTTTAACCGGCCAAACCTTACCCTGAGCCCCGACAACCCCATGAACAGCCTTATTCAGATGCCGCGCTCGATTGATCTGGATGATCTGAGAGACTATCGTACGGCCGACGGGCTTCCCCGGCTCTATACCAATGCCACTGGAACCGACCAATGGCAAAACCCCTTCTGGGCGGTGTACCTGAATACAAATAACGATGAGCGAGACAGGCTGATGGGCTACCTGAAGGTAGATTACGAGTTCAACGACTGGCTGAAAATGCATGTGCGTACGGGCACCGACTTTTACAACGATTTTCGCGAGTTTCGAAACGCTACCAACACCATTTACAGGGTTACACCCGATAAAAGCTTTTATTCAGAGTATTATGGCAGGGTAGAGGAAACCAATTCCGACTTTCTGCTGATGGCCACCAGAGAAGTGGGGGAAAATGTTACGCTATCGGCAAATGCAGGCGGAAACCTTTTAGAGGTAAAGACCAGGTCTATTAATACGATGGCGCAGGGGCTAAACATTCCTAATTTCTTTGTGATGCAAAATGCCCTGAGCACCGTAAGTACCGAAGGAGAATCCCGCAAACAAATTCATTCTCTTTACGGCTCCGTGCAGGCTTCCTACAAAGGCTATCTTTTTGTAGAAGCATCGGCCAGGAACGACTGGTCTTCAGCGCTGCCGGCCGACGCCCGCTCTTATTTTTACCCTTCGGTGTCCGGTAGCCTTGTTTTTACTGATTTTCTTGACTGGAACCTGGGCCCTTTGACTTTTGGTAAATTAAGAGGTTCTTATGCCCAGGTGGGTAACGATACCGGGCCTCACCAACTTGACCTAAATTATGCGGTTAACAGCCTCGCGCATGGCGGCCAAACCTTTGGGCAGCTTATTAACATTCAGCCGCCGGTAAATTTAAAGCCCGAACGGACCACCTCTGTTGAGGGAGGTATTGAGCTGGGCTTTTTTAATAACCGAATTCAGGCAGATTTTACCTATTACCATGCCGGCACGGTTAACCAGATTTTGCAGGTGCCGGTATCCAAGCCTTCTGGCTTTACAGCCAGTCTCATTAATGCAGGTTTGGTAACCAACCAGGGTATTGAGTTTTCTTTGCGCGGCACGCCGGTACAAACCGATGATTTTCGATACGAAATCCTTCTTAACTTTTCCCGCAACCGTTCCCGCGTAGAAGAGCTTGCTCCCAATGTAGATGTGTATCAGTTAGGTGGTACTTACGACCAGTTTGGCATTCGTATTCAGGCAGAGGTTGGCGGAGAGTTTGGAGATATATATGCCACCAGAGCCTATTTGCGCGACCCGGAAACCGGCCGACGAATTATTGGTAGCAACGGCCTTCCAATGCCCGACCCCGAAGGGATTAGAAAGATAGGCAATTTTCAGCCCGACTTCCTGGCTGGTTTTGGTAATACCTTCAACTACAAAAGCCTGTCTATGAGCTTTCTGCTCGATATTCGCAAAGGCGGTGATATATTCTCTTACTCGAATGCTGTTGCTGCTTCCAACGGCAATGCCTTATATACTCAATACGATCGCCTGGAGTGGTATGCCGGCGCTGGTGGCTATATAGCCGAGGGAGTTACAGAAGGAGGGGTTGAAAATGCCGTGGAGGTGAATCCGCAAACCTATTGGCAGTATGTAGGCGGCAGGGCCTCAACCTTTGCCGAAGAGTTTCTGTACGACGGCAGTTTTGTGAAGCTAAGAGAAGCCACCATTGGCTATACGCTGCCTGACCGCCTGTTCAGCAACACCCCGGTTTCCGGTTTGCGGCTTTCGCTGGTGGGGCGTAACCTCTTTTTCCTGCATAAAAACACACCGGGCTTTGATCCGGAAGCCACCTTTAATGCCGGAAACGACCAGGGAATTGAAGCTTTTGCCTTCCCTTCTACCAGAAGCGTTGGCCTGAACTTAAACATTAAACTGTAATGAAACGAGCCATACATACTTACTTTCGTCTACCGGCCCTATGCTGTTTCTTCATGCTGTTCCATACAGCCTGTACAGATAATTTCGATGAAATAAACGTGAGCCCTACGGCTGTTCAGGAGGACCGGATCGATGAGGACCTGCTCTTTACCCGCTCGCTAGTCTATGGGGCATTGCGTTATACTGAATTTCAACGGGCGCAGCACCTGTATGCCAACCAATACGTGCAGTATTATGCTACTTCGGTCGATTACTTTCCTACCGATCGTTACCTTACCAATAACGACTGGCTAACTGCTTACTGGACTGCCGCCTATGCCGACTTCGGTATGCAGGTTCAGCAGGTCATTAACCTTACTGCTAAAGATGAAGAAAAAGTAAATAAAACCGCTATTGCCCGCATCTGGAAGGTGTTTATTATGCACCGGATTACCGACCTATGGGGCAACGTGCCTTACTTTGAAGCCTTTAGCGGGGAAATTACGCCTGATTATGACCGCCAGGAGGATATTTACCTCGATATGCTCAAAGAGCTCGAAGAGGCAGTGGATTCCTTTGACCCTTCTAAAAACCTGGGCTTTGGCGCTGCAGATGTTATTTACGGTGGTAGAATAGAATTGTGGAAGAAATTTGCTAACTCTTTAAGGTTGCGCCTGGCCATGCGCCTGAGCGAAGTGGCGCCTGCCGTGGCCGAAGAGCATGTGCGGGAGGTGTTAGCAAATGGGGAGCTAATAAGCGCCAACAGCGAGTCGGCCATTATGCGCTATGGAGCCGATTGGGGAAATGCCACTGAAAATGTTCAGCCAATGGCCATCATCCGCAGCTTCGATGAATACCGGGCCAGTAATACGCTTGTAGATTTTTTAGCAGAAAACAACGACCCACGCCTGGAAATATACATTGAGCCCGTAGATGGGGAATTTGTAGGCCTGCAAAATGGCTTAAACCCGGAGGAAGTAAATGCCATTAATGCCAATGATTATTCCAAAGAGTCTCTGATTATTTCGAATACTCATGCCCCCAGCGGATTGTTGATTTACCCGGAAGTGCTTTTCCTGCAGGCAGAAGCGGCTTTAAGAGGCTGGGGCCCTGGAAGTGCCCAGGCATATTATGAGCAGGGCATTGCAGCTTCCATTAACTACTGGCTGGATGTTTACGCAAATCTTCAAAGCAGGCTGCCGGAAGAAGAAGCCAATAATTTGCCTGAGCTGGAGGTAACCGCAGCCGATATTGCCAACTACCTGGCGGAGCCCGGAATTGCCTTTAACGCCGGGCGGGGCCTGGAGCAGATAATTACCCAGAAATGGCTGGCGAACATTAACCAGGGCTTCGAGGCATATGCCGATTACCGAAGAACAGGATACCCTGAGTTGAACCCAATCCCGAATACCGACGGATTAAGCGAAACCGGCGGCGCTATTGTGCCTTTAAGGTTGAGGTACCCGGCAGAAGAGCAAGCCCTTAATAGCGAGAATTACCTGGAAGCCATTCAGCAGCAGGGACCCGACCTGCCCATCACCCCCGTTTGGTGGGATGTGGATTAACAGGAGTTTTTTACTTATTATTCAAATAAACCAAAACCCTTATGAAAATGAATTACTTTTTAAAAAATGGCAGCCTGCTTTTACTGGCAGTGCTGCTTGGCTTTACCTTAAGTTCATGCGGCGATGATGAATCAGATCCGGAGCCGGATCCGCTTAGCAGCGAGGCAAGCATCAATTCTTTTGTTTTCGCCGACCTTGACCCTGCTGTAACAGCTACGGTTAGCGGAACAAACCTTACGGCTACCGTACCTTACAATGTGGACGTAACTGCACTTACGCCCACCATTACGGTATCTGATATGGCTACCATCGCGCCCGCTTCCGGTGTGGCCAATGATTTCTCCCAGCCGGTAACTTATACCGTTACTGCCGAAGACGGAACGGAAGTAGTTTACACTGTAACCGTAAACCAGGAAGAGCCTCCGATGCTGGCAGTAAGTCCTGTGTGGGAGCGTACCCTGGCCAATGGCGGTATTCCGGAATGGTTTACAGCAAATAACGACAGAGACCTGGCCGTTTCAAGCGAGTATGTGTTTATACATAATAATAACGACCGTATCCGGGTAATGTCTGCTGCCGACGGAAGCGATGTTACAGCTGGAGCGGAAGGCTTTATTAATGGTAAGGAAAATTTTGCTTCCGGTAACCTGTTCCTCTTAGGTACTGCTACGGATAGTGAAGGCCGTATTGTAGCCTCTAACCTGCGCCAAGGATCTGCCGACGGATACCCATGGAATGTGTATGTGTGGGAAGACAAGGATGCCACTCAGGAGCTTTTGTTTTCATACCCAACACCGGAAGGATACCGACTGGGAGAGAACCTGTCGGTAGTAGGAGACGTTCGTGGAGATGCCATCATCTATGTTCCAGGTAGTGGGTTTGGGGTATCTAATAATGAAATTCTGAAGTTTACCATTACTGGTGGCGAAGTAAATACTACACCGGAGATTATTGCCCTGGAAGGAATAGAAACTTTAGGCAATGCCCCTGATGTAAATCCTGTTTCAGATGCGGCCGATGCCAATATGATAGTGGCCGGTACTGGCCTTTCAGGTATAGCCGAATTTGATGCCGACGGTAATCTGGTGGGTCGTTTGCCTGAGGCACTGAACGAAGGAGAAACTGCTGTACTCTTTACCTTTGCACTGGATGTAGCTCCTTTTGAGATTGCCGGTAGGAAAGTAGTTGCTACTACGGCAACAGACTTTACCGCAAATGCAGCCGATGCAGGTTATTTGTACCTGATTGATTATACTGATGGTTGGGAAAATGTTACCGCAGCAAACATTGAGCGCGTAGCTTTAACCCCGGAAGGAAATATCGACACGAATTTTAATGGTACCGGCGGGGTAGATGTAGTGGTGAACGGAGACGAAGCCACTGTTTATGCCTTGCTAACCAACTTTGGTGTAGGTGCATACAATGTAACATTTGAGTAGTAGGTTGAACAGGAAGGGCTGAGGCTTTGGTTTCAGTCCTTCTTTTTTAAAAAATTATATCATGAGCGTTTCAAAAGGATTAGGCAGTCTGTTTCTCTGTATTTTCATAGTCAGCGGCATTTGGTCCTGCCAGAAAGAAGATGACTTTAATGAAGGACCGTTCCAAAGCAAGAGAACTGAAATTTTGGCTTTTGAATTTAAAGAACTGCCCCTGCCGGTTGAAGGCACTATTAACAAAGACGAGCAGCTGGTTACAGCAACCGTTCCCTTTGGTACCGACAGAAGCGCCCTGGTACCCACCATTGCCATATCTGATAAAGCGACTATTTCCCCGCCATCCGGCACGGCCAATGATTTTACCGAACCGGCCACTTATATTGTTACTGCCGAAGACGGCACCACCCAGGAATGGCAGGTGGCCGTGGAAGAATCTCCAGAGGAAAAGCAGCCCAAGCTTAGCCTGAGCGCTCCGGTGTGGAACCTATCCCCTTCAGGAACCGGCGTTCCCGCATTTTTTACCCAGGACGGTGAGCGCGGCCTGGACTACGGAAATGATCACCTGTACATTACCAGTAATAATGATAAAATTTTAATCCTAAACCCTTCTGATGGTTCCCAGATTGGGGCACTGGATATGACAGGAGTAGAAGGCGGTTCTCCTAAAATTGCCGATGTGGAAGTAAGCGATGATGGTTCTATCCTGGCAAGCAATACCGTTGAATGGACCAGCGCCGAAGGGGGCGCCGAAACCACTTTTAAAATATACCGTTGGGAAAATGAATCCAGCCAGCCTGAGGTGTGGTTGAGCTTTACCAACACCCAGTATCGCATGGGCGATACCTTCTCGGTAATTGGCGATGTTAGCGGCGATGCGGTTATATTAACTGCTTTTGGCCGTAAATTTCTTGAACCAACAGATAGAGGAAACCTGGTTTTTAAATGGACGGTATCTGGCGGAGTACTTAATCCGGAGCCCGAGCTTATCCAAATTGCTCCCGTTCCCACGCTCACCAAGCTGGGCTCCCGGCCCCATGCTCAACTGCTCACGCCCGAAAGCGACAGCCTGTATGTAAATGCCAGCGACATTGATTTTATCCGTACGAACCTCGAAGGCGAGGTTGAGGCACGCCTGCCCAATAGCGGTCGCCAGCTGTACGATGGTTTTACCTCTCATTTCGAAATATTCGAATTTGCCGGCAAACGTGTGCTGGCTGCCGTTTTTCCAAGGAGCAATATTGAAAGCCGCCTGCTTGTAATCGATATTACCAAAGGGTTGGAGAATGTAACGGCCGAGGAGGTAATCCTGAGCCAGAATTTTATGCAGGGTGGCGGAGAAATAGCCAATGCCAATGCCAGCGGTGCGGTGGCTATCAACAAGGTCGACAACAATAAAGTGGAAATATACACCCTTATTACCAACCAGGCCCTGGTGAAATTTAACCTAACCACTGTTCTTTAATACATGCAAAACTGTTTTAATAAGTTTCCGGGCCTGCTGCTGGCGGTTCTCTGCTATTCTTCTTTACTGCTTAGCTCCTGCACAACGGCCTCTACTGCCGGGCAGCCAGCTGTCACTGCCGAAAAACCTGCTGCTGTAAGAGGGGTATGGCTGACTAATGTAGCCAGTGAGGCGCTTCATTCGCGGGAAAACATCCGGGAGGCGGTGGCTTTATGCAGTGAACTTGGCTTTAATACTATTTTTGTGGTTACCTGGAACAGGGCGCATACTCTCTATCCCAGTAAGGTGGTGGAAGCCGTAACTGGCAAAACCATTATGCCGGGCTTCGAAGGCAGAGACCCCCTGCAGGAGCTAATTGAGGAGGCAAGGGAAAAGAACATCAAGGTGTTTGCCTGGTTTGAGTTTGGCTTTGCCGCTTCTTATGGCGACTCTACCGGCGGTCCGCTTTTACAGGCAAAACCCGAATGGGCATCGCGTGATAAGGAAGGCCGGATTACAGAAAAAAACAAGTTTCAGTGGATGAACGCCTTTCATCCCGAAGTGCAGGGCTTTATTAAAGAGCTGGTGCTGGAGGTGGTAAACAAGTACGACATAGACGGCATCCAGGGCGACGACCGCCTGCCCGCCCTGCCTTCTAACGGAGGCTATGATGCCTTTACGGTTAAACTTTACCAGGAAGAGCATAGCGGCGCCGAGCCCCCTGCCTATGAGAAAGATTATGAGTGGGTGAAATGGCGCTCCAACAAATTAAATCTTTTCCTGAAAGAGCTGGTAAAGGAAGCCAGGCAAGCCGACCCGGACCTTATTATTTCCATGGCCCCCAGCATTTACCCCTGGAGCGAGGAAAACTACCTGCAGGACTGGCCCGCCTGGCTGGATATGGGCCTGGTAGATCTGGTAATACCGCAGGTATACCGCTACGATTTTGAGCCCTATAAAAGAGAAATGGATAAAATCCTTAGCGAGCAGGTGGGGGCAGCCAGCATCGATGCGTTTTACCCTGGCGTACTGCTGCAGGTCGATACCTACAACCCTTCCGAAGAATTGCTGAAGAAAATAGTGGACTATAACCGTGCGCATGGAATCCATGGCGAGGTCTTTTTCTTCTACGAGGGCATTAAAAAATTTAAAGACTTTTTCAGGCGGGAGTATGCGGATGCTGTTCGGTTTCCCGATTTTAAACAAGCAACACCATGATAAAAACAATAGCAACTTATACCATCTTTCTTTTTTCTTTTCTGCTGCTGTTTTCCTGCGGCGAAGAAGAACCGGCGGGGCCAAGCACCGAGCGACAGATAGAATACTTTGCCTTTGAGGGAGTGGACCCTGTAGCGGAAGGCGAAATAAACCATACCGATGGAACCATAAATGTTGCGGTTCCTTTCGGGGCAGCCCTTAGCGAACTTAGCCCCACCATAAGGGTTTCGGAAGGGGCCACGGTGAACCCGGCCTCGGGCGAGGCACAGGATTTCTCCGACTTTGTTATTTATACGGTTACTGCGGCCAGTGGAGCCAAAAAGAGCTATACGGTTTTAGTAAACGAAGGCGCCAGTAATAATGCTGCTCTTAGCTCCTTTCGGTTCCCTAGCCTGTTTATGAGCGCAGCCATAGATGAAGAAACCAAAGAAATTACCCTTGAGGTGCCCTACGGAACAGATTTAAGCAGCCTGGAAATGGAAATTACGCCACAGGAAGAGGAGGCAACCGTTACGCCTGCCTCCGGAACTACGCAGGATTTCAGCCAGCCGGTAGAATTTACTATTACTGCCCCCGACGGGGAAACCACCGCCACTTATACGGTTAAAGTTACTGAGTTGCCCCAGGAAACAGGTATTCGGGGGGTGTGGCTGACTAATGTAGATAGCAATGTGCTTAACTCCAAAGAGAACATTCAGGAGGCGGTGGACTTGATGGCCGAACTAAATATTAATACGGTTTTTGTGGTTACCTACAACAAGGCGGCAACTACCTATCCCAGCCAGGTAATGAAAAACCTTACTGGTGTGGAAATAGCCCCCCAGTATGCCGGGCGTGATCCTTTGCGGGAGTTTATTGATGCAGCGCATGCTAAAGATATAAAGGTGTTTGCCTGGTTTGAATACGGCTTTGCCGCTTATAATGGAAGCCCGGGGCCTATTCTGGAGGCAAAGCCTCACTGGGCAGCTATCGACAAAGATGGAAATCCGGTAGTGAAAAACGGCTTTCACTGGCTGAATTCGCTTTTGCCCGAAGTACAGGATTTTATGACCAGCCTGGTGCTGGAGGTAGTAGCCAATTACCCGGACCTGGATGGTGTACAGGGCGACGACCGCCTGCCGGCGATGCCAACCAGTGGTGGTTATGACGATTATACGGTCGCGCAATACCAGGCCGAGCATGACGGTCAGCTGCCGCCTAATGATCCGAAAGAAGGAAACTGGGTGCAGTGGCGGGCCGATCGCCTGACGAATTATGCCGGGGAGCTTTATCAACAGGTAAAGCAACTAAACCCGAACAGCATTGTAGCCATGTCGCCCAGTCCCATGAACTTTGGTCTGGTTGAATACCTGCAGGATTACCCTGCCTGGTTAGAAAAGGGGTATGCCGATATTGTAAGCCCGCAATTGTATCGCCGCGATAGACAAGGGATTTCTGTGTACAGAGACTTGCTCCGCAGTCAGCTGGCGCTGGTAGGAGATGAAAACCTGGATAAATTCTATCCTGGCCTGCTGAGCTTACCTGAGTGGCTATTCACCCGATCCGGAGTTCTTTGTAGGCATGATTCAGGAGAACAGGAAAAGAGGTGTGATGGGTGAGGTGCATTTCTTCTACAATGCCGTACTGGCGCAGCCCGAAGTGTTTAAAGCCATTTACCCGGCTCCCGCCCTCTATCCGAATCTGCTGGACTAGTTCGAGTTTTAGCTGTTCAATTTTACAGCCGTAAAAAGCTATTATGAAGCAAAATAAATATATATGGATAGCCCTTTGTCTGTTGGGCCTGGCACCGGCCTGTACACTTGAAAAAGACCGGTCAGAAACTCCTTCGCAACCAACAGCCGGTACTTTGGTAGATCCTTTTCTGGGAACCGGCGGCCACGGACATACCTATCCTGGTGCCGTACGACCCTTTGGTATGGTGCAGCTGAGCCCTGATAATGGTACCGAAGGCTGGGACTGGTCTTCGGGCTACCACTATTCCGACAGTGTAATTGCCGGCTTCAGTCATTTGCACCTGAGCGGAACGGGCATCGGCGATCTCTACGATATTTCCTTCATGCCTTATTATGAGGCGGATTTAGAAGCGGGAGCGCCCCAGGCTTTCAGTCATCAGCAGGAACAGGCCCGCCCCGGATTTTATCAGCTTAAATTTGATAAGGGCATCGCTGCGGCCTTTACTGCTACAGATCGGGTAGGTTTGCACCAATATGTTTTTCCAGAAGATTCTGTAAAGGCTCTGGCCATTGACCTGGGCTTTCATATTAACTGGGACAAACCTACGGAAACGAAAATTACCGTGGTGAACGACAGTTTATTAACTGGCTACCGCAAGTCTACGGGTTGGGCAAAGGAGCAGTGGGTGTTTTTTGCTGCGCAGTTTTCCGAGCCCATCAGCGATATTCAACTGCAAAATGAGTTAGAAAAAACTGCTTCCACAGAATTAAGCGGCGAAAAGGTAAAAGCCTTACTTACCTTCCAGCCAGGAAAAGATCCCCTGCTGGTAAAGGTGGGTATTTCGAGTGCCAGCGAAGAAGGGGCGCTTGCCAACATTAAGCAGGAGGCTCCAGAATGGGATTTTGAACAAAAAGTAAGAGAAGCTGCCGCAGCCTGGGAGCAGGAATTGAGTAAAATAGAGGCACGCCTAATCTCTCCTGCGCTTGACACAGTTTTTTATACCGCCCTCTATCATACCAGCCTGGCGCCGAGCCTTTTTTCAGATGTGAATGGCCAGTATAAAGGAGCCAATCATCAGCTGCAAACCGCCGAAGGATACAAGCGCTACACCTTCTTTTCCTTGTGGGATACCTTTCGGGCAGCCCATCCGCTTTATTCCATTACGCAACCTGAGCGGCTCGACGATTTCCTGAAATCCTTTCTGGCCTTTTATGATGAATCGGGCCTCCTGCCCGTATGGGCCCTGCAGGGGAACGAGACAAACACCATGACCGGCTATCATGCAGTTCCTGTGCTGGCCGATGCGCTGCTGAAAGGGCATATGCAGGAGCAGGCCGAAGAAATTTACCAGGCCATGCTGGCAAGCGCCGCCCAGGATATTAGAGGTACCGACTATTACCGCGAATACGGTTATATTCCGGCCGATAAAGATGGCTGGTCGGTAACCAAAACCCTGGAGTATGCTTACGACGACTGGGCCATTGCACAGGTTGCCAAAAAGCTGGGGAAGCAGGAAGATTATGAACGGTTTATGCAGCGGGCAAAGAGCTATAAGGCCCTGTTCGATAAAGAAACCTTATTTATGCGGGGCAAAAACAGCGATGGCAGCTGGGTAAGCCCTTTCGACCCATTCCATTCCGAGCATGGTTTCGAAGGCATGTATATAGAGGGCACTGCCTGGCAGCATAGCTGGTTTGTTCCGCACGATGTGGAAGGCTTAATTGCACTTTTTGGCTCTCCGGCGCTTTTCGAGCATCACCTGGATTCTACCTTTAATGTAACTTCCCAAATGACGGGCGAAAATGTTTCCGTAGATATTTCCGGCCTTATTGGGCAGTATGCGCATGGCAATGAGCCCAGCCACCACATTGCTTACCTCTACAACTATGTAGGCAAACCCTGGAAAACCCAGGAAAGGGTGCGGGCCATCATGGATAAAATGTATACGACCGGTCCCGAAGGCCTGACAGGTAACGACGATGCAGGACAAATGTCGGCCTGGTACGTTTTCAGCGCCCTTGGCTTTTACCCGGTAAACCCGGCCGATGGCAATTATGTGCTTGGCAGCCCCCTGGTAAAAGAAGCCAGCATAAAGGTGGGCGGGGAGAAGGTTTTTAAGGTGCTAGCCGAAAACAACAGCGCTGAAAATAAATATGTTCAGCAGGTATACCTGAACGGGGAACCTCTGACACGCTCTTATATTACCCACCAGGAAGTAATGGCCGGCGGGCAGCTGCGGTTTGTCATGGGGCCGGAGCCAAATACCTCCTGGGCCACAGAAAGAGAAAATTATCCACCATCGGGCCTGGCGCCTGGCGTAGCAAAATAAGCATGAAGCTCTGGCACTTAATAGGATTCCTTTTTTTACAGTTAAGTACCAGCTGTGTTGTTGGGCAGAGGAACAGTGAGAATGAATTCTTTGCCTCTGCTGCAGCAAAGGAGTTAAGTTACCAGGGTAGAGTAGCCAGGGAGGGCGATAGTGTACTCTTTGCCTGGTCGGGAACAGGCGTTTCTTTTGCCAGCCAGGCCGAAGAGCTTCACTTTTTGCTTAGCGACCATTCCGGGGGCAGGGATGACTACGGAAAGAAAATGCAGGGCCGTTACGCTGTTCTGCTCGACGGAAATTTGTTTGCCGTTCTTGAGGGGCAGCAAGGGAAAGAAAGGTACAGCCTTACCAACCTTCCTTCCGGAAAAAAAGAAATAAAGCTCCTTCGACTAAACGAAGCCATGGTTTCTTTTACAGTTTTTAAAGGAGTTTATGCAGACCAACCCATTGTTGAATCGGGGAAGAAAAGTCCGCTCAAGCTGGAGTTTATCGGAAACTCCATTACCACCGGCTATGGAAATGCTCCGGATAGTATTCCCTGCCATTTTTCTCCTCAAACACAGAACTTTCTCCAATCGTACGCCAGCCTTCTGGCGACAGCGCTGAATGCCGAAATGACTGCCGTGGCCTGGTCTGGTCGCGGGCTGGCCCGTAATTATGATAAAACCGAAACCGGTGTGCTGCCGGAGCTGTATGCTTATGCGGTTCCTGGCCAGGCGAAAATGGAGTGGGAATCAAGCAGCTGGCAGCCGGATGTGGTGCTGATTCACCTGGGTACCAATGACTTCGCTCATGAAATACCTGCTGAGGATTTTTGGGTAAAGCGCTACCTCAGTTTTATTGATACGATTCATGCCCAACACCCCCGCACCCGATTTTTTTTGGTGGGAGGCCCTACTTTAACCGACCGGCCTTCTTATCCCGCCTATTCCACCCTGAAAAGCTATTTAAATACCATTAAAGAACAGGCGGCGGCCAAAGGCCTCGATGTGGAGGCGCATGTCATCCCTTCTTTTGAAGGGGCAGGCCTTGGATGCGATGCACACCCCGATAAGGGAGCGCATGAAAAAATGGCGCAGGAGCTTCGGCAGGAAATGGAAGCTTACTGGCCGGAATTGGTTGACTGAAGCGCAGTAGCCGGGAGTTTGTTTGTTAGCATAATTTAGTCGGCATTTTTTAAAACGTTGATAGGCCCGCCAGGAAGGATGAAAAGATATCCCCTTAAGCTCTTACGCTGAAACTTTCAGATAAATCGAATCAGTATCATCAAACTTTATAAAAAAATTTATAAAGAGTTTTTAATTAAATAAAAAATTATTAATTTGAGTTCTATATAATAGCAAGGATGAAGCACATAATAAAGCTAATATCATTGTTTTTGGGCTTAGGCCTTTTTCTCTGCAGCCTTCCTCTTCAGGCACAGCTGGAAAAAACTGAACTGCTGGTTATAGGTGGGGGAGCGAGTGGCACTACCGCCGGAATTCAGGCAGCACGCATGGGCGTGGAAACGCTTATTATTGAAAAAACTCCCTGGCTAGGGGGCATGTTGACATCAGCCGGGGTTTCTGCCATAGACGGGAACCACCAGCTTCCTTCAGGTTTGTGGGGCGAGTTTCGCCAGAAGCTGTACAATTATTACGGCGGCCCGCAGGCGGTGGAAACAGGCTGGGTAAGCAATACGCTGTTCGAGCCATCGGTAGGAAACAGAATGCTTCAGGAATTGGCCGATGAGGAGCAACTGGAGGTCTGGTATAAAACCGAATGGCAGCGGGTGGAGAAGAAGGGGGACCGCTGGCAGGTAGAAGTACGGCAAGGCAAAAAAAAGCGCATAATTGAAGCCCAAATCCTAATTGATGCCACCGAGTTGGGAGATGTGATGGCAGCCGTAGGGGCGCCTTACGACCTGGGCATGGACAGCCGGGAAACATCGGGCGAGGCCTTTGCGCCTGCAGAAGCCAACGATATTGTGCAGGATTTAACCTATGTGGTCACGCTCAAGGATTACGGGCAGGGAACGGACCGGACCATAAAAAAACCGAAAGGCTATAATCCGGAAGAATTTGCCTGCGCCTGCGATGCCACAGGAACTGAAGATGGAAAGCCCAGCCCTTCCTGCATCCAGATGATCAATTACGGACGTCTGCCCAATAACAAGTATATGATTAACTGGCCCCGCTGCGGCAATGATACTTATCTGAATATAGTGGAGAAAACACCGGCAGCGCGGGAGGAGGCTTTAAAAGAAGCCAAGCTTCACAGCCTCCGTTTTGTGTATTACCTGCAAACGGAGCTAGGCTTCCGCAATTTAGGGATAGCCGAAAAAGAGTACCCTACAAAAGATAATTTGCCTATGATTCCTTACCACCGGGAGTCGCGTCGCCTGCAGGGGTTAGTCAGGCTGAATGTGAATCATCTGGCAGAACCCTTTGAGCAGCAGGAACCTCTTTACCGGACCGGCATTGCGGTGGGGGATTATCCTATCGATCATCATCACCTGAAAAACCCGGAGGCGCCGGAGATAGAATTTATAAAGATTAAAATTCCTTCTTACAACATTCCTTTGGGGGCGCTTATTCCGGCTCAAACAGAAGGGCTAATTGTGGCTGAAAAAAGCATAAGCGTAAGCAATCTTATTAATGGGGCTACCCGCCTGCAGCCGGTGGTGCTGGGTATTGGTCAGGCAGCAGGGGCATTGGCCGCTGTAGCTATTCGCCAGCAAAAGCAGCCACGTGAGGTAAATGTGCGGGAAGTGCAGCAGGCTTTGCTCAATGCAAATGCCTACCTGATGCCTTTTATAGATGTGAAGCCAGCCGATGCCCACTTTGCGGCTATCCAGCGGATTGGCGCAACCGGCATTTTAAAAGGACAAGGAGTACCCTATAAATGGGCCAACCAAACCTGGTTTTATCCGGAAAGGGCCCTTAGCGAGTACGACCTGCTTACAGGCTTAAAGGACTATTATCCGAAAACTAATGATATTCCTGCTTCCGGGGCTCCACTTTCTATGGGCTTTATGCTGGAGGTTTTAAAAGCAGTGCAGCCGGGCTTAAGCTATGAAAAGGTGGCCGCAGACTGGGAACAGCTGGCATTGGAAAAGGAGGTTTCGCCCGGTTTGATTTTAAATCGCAGAGAGGCAGCCGTGCTGCTCGACCATTACCTGAATCCCTTTGCCGTTCCGCTAAATTTTGACGGCATTATTAAAACAGCGGAAAAACAGTAAGTAAATCCTTGCTGAAAAATGGGTAAAGAGAAGCCATGAGTTTTTAAGGAATAGTAGCTCCCGGCCGGAGAAAAAAAGAGGTTTTAGTTTCAATTGTAAATCGTAAACAGGATGCCCTTACATACCATTGACCTGCTCATTATTATCGCCTATATCGTAGGTATCCTCTTTTTGGGGTTTTATATCGCTAAAAAGGCTTCCAGGGACATGCAATCTTATTTTTTGGGTGGGAATAAGATGAAGTGGTATGTTTTGGGACTGAGCAATGCCTCCGGGATGTTTGATATTAGCGGGACGATGTGGACCGTGAGCATCTTATTTATTTACGGGCTAAAAAGCGCCTGGATACCCTGGCTGTGGCCGGTGTGGAATCAGGTAATTATCTTTGTTTTTCTTGCCATCTGGCTGCGTCGCTCCAATACCATGACGGGAGCGCAGTGGATTACCTTTCGGTTTGGCGACGGAAAGGGAGCCCGTCTTTCGCACATAATTGTTGTTGCTTTTGCCGTAATAAGCGTGGTTGGTTTTATTGCTTACTTCTTCGAGGGGATAGGCAAGTACTGTACGGCTATTCTTCCGTGGGATCTGGCTTTTAGCCTGGGCCCCTGGGTGGTTTCTTCGGAAGAAGCCTATGCCCTTGCTATTTGCCTGCTAACTACCTTGTATACAGTTAAAGGAGGGATTTATAGTGTAGTTGCCACCGAAGTAATGCAGTTTATCATCATGACCATTTCCTGCTTCGTAGTGGGGTATATTGCTTATACTACGGTAACGGCAGAGCAAATTCATGCAGTGGTTCCCGAAGGCTGGACCAACCTTATATTTGGCTGGGAACTTAACCTGGACTGGAGCAAGACAGACCTGCCTGCGGTAAACACAAAAATTGAAAATGATGGTTTCCAGATGTTCGGCTTCCTCTTTATGATGATGCTGTTCAAAGGCATCTTTGCTTCTATTGCCGGCCCGGTGCCCAGCTATGACATGCAGAGGGTCCTCTCTGCCCGCACCCCTTCCGAAGCGGCGAAGATGAGCTTTACCACCATCTGGGTCATGTATATTCCGCGATACCTGATGATTGCCGGCTTTACGGTTCTGGCTCTGGTGTACCTGAGCCCACAGTTTGCTGCCATGGGAGAGAACGTGGATTTTGAAATGATTCTACCCATTGCCATTCAAAATTTTGTACCTGTAGGCTTTAAGGGCTTGTTGCTGGCCGGTTTTCTTGCGGCTTTTATGGGCACCTTCTCTGCCTTTGTCAATGCTGCACCGGCTTATATCGTAAATGATATTTACAAGAAATATATCAACCCGAATGCCTCCGACCAAAAATATGTACGATTGAGCGTTTTATCCTCTGTACTGCTGGTGATCGTTGGTATCATCTTTGGATTCAACGCCAGCTCTCTCAATGAGCTCACTCTCTGGATAACCTCTGCCTTGTACGGGGGCTATGTGGCGGCCAATATGCTGAAGTGGATATGGTGGCGCTTTAACGGGCACGGCTACTTTTATGGCATGTTATTCGGGCTGGTCGCCTCCACCGTTAAACTGTTTGTCTTCCCGGAGATTGTCGATATCTACGTATTTCCCGTCATTTTCGCTTTTTCTCTCCTGGGCTGTTTGCTGGGAACCTATATGAAGCCGCTTGAAAATCGCGAGGCTGTAAAAGAATATTACCGGCAAACTCGTCCATGGGGTTTCTGGGGGCCAATTAAACGCGAGGTAATGGCCGAAGACCCTTCTTTTGTTCCCAACCACCACCTCAAGCGAGATTCAATCAATGTGCTTGTGGGCATTGTATGGCAGCTGGCCCAGGTGGTCATTCCCATCTATTTTATGATTAGAGAAAACTACCAGATGATGGGATGGGTAATCGTACTTATAGTGGCTACCTGGTTCCTGAAGAAAAACTGGTGGAATCACCTGAAAGAAGCGGATGAGGAGCAGCCGGGAAGAAAAGGGAGCGCAGAGAAAGCCTCCACCAGAGCGCTGGTTTAGGAAGCGAAAATCGGTAACAAAACCGGTGAAGGACAGAGTAAGCTAAAGAAAGCATTAAATGAAAATAACAGGAACTTTTATAGACGAGATTTCGCACGACATTCCCCACCAGAATTGGGGACCGGAAGAGTGGGAGCAGGATTTTCGCTATATGAAGGCAGTGGGGATCGATACAGTAATTCTTATCAGAAGTGGCTACCGTCGCTTTATTACTTACCCTTCTACCTACTTACAAAGCACTTATGGGTGTTATCAACCGCCGCTCGATTTGGTGAAGCTGTTTCTGGAGCTGGCCGAAAAGTGGGGAATGAAATTTTACTTTGGTCTCTACGATAGCGGGCATTACTGGGACAATGGAAACCTGCAGCACGAAATAGATGCCAACCGCTATGTAATTGAAGAAGTATGGAAGGAGTATGGTCATTATAAGAGCTTCGGTGGCTGGTACCTGAGCATGGAAATAAGCCGCCGAACCAAGGGAGCAACGGATGCTTTCCGGACTTTGGGCATGCAGTGTAAAGACATTAGCGGTGGGCTATCCACCTTTATCTCTCCCTGGATAGATGGGAAAAAAGCGGTTATGGCAGCTTCCTCGCAGCTATCGAAAGAAGAGGCTGTTTCGTTGCAGCAGCACGAAGAAGAATGGGGCGAAATATTCGAAGGCATTCAGGGGGCGGTAGATGCAGTTGCTTTCCAGGATGGCCATATCGACTATCATGAGCTTCCCGCCTTTTTTGAGGTTAACAAGCGCCTGGCCGATGCCTACGGAATGGAATGCTGGACCAATGCGGAAAGCCTGGACCGCGACATGCCCATTAAGTTTATGCCTATAAAGTTCGAGAAACTCCGGCTAAAGCTGGAGGCCGCCCGGCAGGCAGGCTATGACAAGGCAATCACCTTTGAATTTTCTCATTTCATGAGCCCCCAATCGGCTTACCTGCAGGCCGGACACTTGTATAATCGCTACAAAGAATATTTAGAAAGCTTATAAGACATGAAGAAGTACGCAGATATGTATAAAAATGAACTGCTGGAAAAGGTTGTTCCCTTCTGGCTGGGACATTCGAAGGATGAACTTCACGGAGGTTATTTCAGCTGTCTTGATCGCTATGGCAAGGTGTACGATACCGATAAATTTATTTGGCTGCAGGGGCGTGAGCTTTGGTTGTTTTCCATGCTTTACAACGAAGTAGAGCAAAAGCAGGAGTGGCTGGATATGGCTGTTCATGGTGCCGGCTTCCTGGAGAAATGGGGACGCGACAAAGAAGGCAACTGGTACTTTTCCCTGAACAGAGAAGGAAAGCCACTGGTGCAGCCCTATAATATTTTTTCTGACTGTTTTGCTGCCATGGGCTTTGGTGCTTTGTATAAGGCCACGGGCGAAGATCGGTATGCGGAAATTACCAGAACCACCTTTAATAACATCTTGCAGCGCAGAAATAATCCAAAAGGAAAATACAATAAGCTGTATCCGGGCACAAGAGAGCTTAAGAACTTTTCGCTGCCAATGATCCTTTGTAACCTTTCTATTGAGCTGGAACACCTGCTGGATAAGAACATTACCGAAACCCTTATCGAGGAGGTTTTGCATGAGGTAATGCAGGTGTTTTACCAGGAAGAAGAAGGGCTTATTCTCGAAAATGTAAAGCAGGATGGGAGTCCGGATGATTCTTTCGACGGCCGCCTGCTCAACCCGGGTCATGCCCTGGAGGCCATGTGGTTTATCATGGACCTGGGGGTTCGCCTGAACGATACGTCCTTGATAAATAAAGCAACCACCATTGCCTTACGTACCCTGGAACATGGATGGGATGAAAAGCACGGTGGTATTTTTTATTTTCTCGACAGAAAAGGCTATCCGCCACAGCAGCTGGAGTGGGACCAGAAACTTTGGTGGGTACACCTGGAGGCGCTGGTTTGTATGGCTAAGGCTTATCAGCTTACCGGCAATGAAAAAGCCCGGATTTGGTTTGAAAGGGTACAGGCGTATGCCTGGAATAATTTCAGGGATCCGGAATATCCGGAATGGTTTGGTTACCTGAACAGGCAGGGAGAGGTGTTGCTGCCGCTCAAGGGCGGAAAATGGAAAGGCTGTTTTCATGTGCCGCGCGCCCTGTACCAGGTCTGGAAAACCATTGATAAATCTGCAAACATGCATGCTGCCCAGGTGGCCAATGCAATGAAAGCTAATTCTTAATAAAGAAAAACAATCTTATGAAACGTTTAAACCTTCTTGAAGAAACTCGTTTTGAAAAGCTCCCGGTAAAGGTCTATCCCGACCAGTATGTGGCTTCAAAAAAGGTGGCACAGCGAATAGCCACGCTGATAAGGGAAAAGCAACAAAAGGGAGAAAATGCCGTGCTTGGGCTTGCCACCGGGGCAACCCCGGTGGGCGTTTATGCCGAGCTGGTTCGCCTGCACAAAGAGGAGGGACTGAGCTTCGGGAATGTTATTACCTTTAACCTGGACGAATACTATCCCATGAAGCCTCATTCGGCCCAAAGCTATGTGGCTTTTATGAATGAACAGCTTTTCGACCATATAGATATTAATAGAGAGAACGTCCATATACCCGATGGCACCCTGCCGGAAGAAGAAATCCAGGCTTTCTGCCTGGACTATGAAAAGAAAATCAGCGGAGTGGGTGGCCTGGACCTTCAGATTTTGGGCATAGGTCGTACCGGCCATATCGGCTTCAATGAACCGGGATCCGCGCCTAATTCGGGTACCCGCCTGGTTACGCTCGACGACCTTACCCGCCGCGATGCAGCCCGCGATTTTGGCGGCAAGGAGAATGTGCCCACCAAGGCCATTACCATGGGTATAGGAACCATCTTTAAGGCGCGGGAAATTATTCTCATGGCCTGGAGCAAGAAAAAGGCTCCTATTATTCAAAAAGCGGTAGAGGGAGAAATGTCGAGCGAAGTGCCGGCAACTTATTTGCAGCTGTCCGACAATGTGGAGTTCGTCCTGGATAAAGAAGCGGCCTCTGAACTTACCCGCTTCGACACGCCATGGCTGGTGAAAGATTGCCCTTGGGACTCGCAACAAATAAAAAAGGCCGTAATCTGGTTGTCCGATACCGTAGGTAAGCCTATCCTAAAGCTTACCGATGAAGATTATAACAACCATGGCATGGCACAGCTGGCAGTGGAGAAAGGTCCTGCATACAATATTAACATCCATGTCTTTAACAAGCTGCAGCATACTATTACCGGCTGGCCGGGCGGTAAGCCTAATGCCGACGAAAGCCAGCGGCCGGAGCGTGCGGAGCCTGCCAAAAAGCGGGTGCTTATTTTCTCCCCTCACCCCGACGATGATGTGATTTCCATGGGAGGTACTTTTATTCGCCTGGTCGATCAGGGGCATGACGTGCATGTGGCCTACCAGACCTCAGGCAATACCGCCATCTGGGATCACGATGTGTTACGCTATATGGAATTTGCTATTGACTTTAACAAAAGCATAGACGAAGATGTAAGCAGGCTAAAAAATATTTATCAGGAAATGCGCAGCTTTCTTGCAGAAAAGGAGCCGAACCAGCCCGACATGAAAGAGGTGCGGGATGTAAAGGCCTATATCCGTAAAAGTGAAGCCATGGCCGGTGCCCGCTATGCCGGGCTTACCGACGACCACATACACTTTATGGAGCTGCCTTTTTACGAAACCGGCAAAACCGTAAAGAAGCCGCCTTTAGACAAAGACATTGAGCTTACCATGGAGCTGTTGCAGCAAATAAAGCCACATCAGGTATTTGCTGCCGGTGATTTTGCCGACCCGCACGGTACGCACATTGTTTGCTTCAGCATTATAATAGAAGCCTTAAACCGTCTTCGTAAGCAGGAGGAATGGACCAAAGACTGCTGGTTGTGGATGTACAGGGGCGCCTGGCATGAGTTTGAAACCCACGAAATAGAAATGGCCGTACCCCTATCTCCACAAGAGGTAGAGCGCAAGCGGAATGCTATTTTTCAGCATCAGTCGCAAAAAGATAAGCCGGTATTTCCGGGTGAAGATGAGCGGGAGTTTTGGGTGCGGGCCCAGGAAAGAAACCGTGAAACCGCCAGAAATTACCATCAACTCGGCCTGGCCGATTACGAAGCCATGGAGGCTTTTGTCCGCTGGAAGTTCGATAGCTCCCCTGATGGGCTTTAATGCCATTAATTATTTGCGTAAACAATCCATCCTGAAAACAGCAAGCAATGGAAAACAGAAAGTTTATAGGAGTTGATATTGGTGCCACCAAAATCCATATGGGGCTCGTTGAGGGCGGAAATGTGGCTCACCAGGTGCTCTTTCCAACTCCGGCCAGTGCCCCAAAAGAGCAGATAATGGAAGCAGTTAAAAAAGGCATTGAAGAGCTGATAGATAGAGAGGTCGCCGGTATTGGTATTGGCGTGGCTGGTTTGGTAGATGAGGAAAAAGGGATTGTATACGATGTGCAGAATATTCCTTCCTGGCAGGAGGTTGCCCTGCAAATGCATTTGGAACGTGCTTTTAAGGTAGCGGTTTCCATTAGCAACGATGCCAATACCTTTGTGTTGGGAGAGAAGATGTATGGAGAGGGGCAGAAGTTCAGAAATCTCCTGGGGATTACCCTGGGTACCGGCCTGGGAGCGGGTATTGTTATCAATAATCAGCTATATTCCGGTTTGTATTCCAGCGCCGGAGAACTGGGGGGCATACCATATTTAGACCAGACAGTGGAGGACTATTGCAGCGGGAAGTTCTTTTTGCAAAAGTTTGGCATGGAAGGCAGCCAAGTATTTACGATGGCCAAAGCCGGCGATGCCCTTGCACTCGATATTTACAAGCAATATGGAACGCATCTTGGAAATTTAATAAATACGGTTTTATTTGCTTATTCTCCCGAGGCCATCTTTTTGGGAGGTTCCATAAGCAAATGCTTTCCCTTTTTTAAGGAAAACATGTTTGCGCGCATAGAAGCTTTTCCCTTTAAACGGGTAAGCAGGCAGTTGGTGCTGCAGCCTTCCGGCATGGACAATGCCGCTATTATGGGAGCGGCAGCCCTGGTTGAAATGAAAAGCCGGCGGCAGGGACAATCTCTCCTGGTTTAAAACTGTTCAGTGGAAAGCCCCCTGTATGTATTTTAAAAAAAACAGACTATGACGCTCCTGACTTTATTGCTCCTATCGGCTTTTGTGCTTTTTACTGCTTATTTTACCTACGGTAAGTTTGTAGCTAAAAAGTTAAAGCTCAGTAATAAAAATATTACGCCTGCTCACCGGCATGCCGATGGGGTCGATTATGTGCCCAGCAAAACCCCGGTAGTACTGGGGCATCATTTTGCTTCCATAGCGGGGGCCGGCCCTATTGTGGGGCCCATTATAGCCGTTGCCTTCGGCTGGGTGCCGGCTGTTATATGGATTCTGATAGGAGGTATTTTTTTTGGGGCAGTGCATGACTTAGCCAGCATGGTGGCTTCCCTGCGGCATGAAGGCAAGTCCATAGGAATCGTTATTCAGCAACATATCGGCCAGAATGGGAAACGTCTTTTTCTTGTTTTCAGCTTTGCCACTTTAATCCTCATCATCGGTGTGTTTGTCGATATTATTGCCAAAACCTTTGTAAGTAATCCTGGGGTTGCTACTGCCTCGGGCCTGTTTATAGCCCTGGCCATCATTTTTGGTCTGGTAAACAGGCTGAGTGGAAATAAGAAATGGGCGTTTGTAGTTTCCTCTGTGCTGGGGGTGGTGCTTATGTATTATTTTGCCTTTATGGGAATGCAGGTACCGTTTGTGCTCAGCTACAACAGCTGGGTGCTGCTGCTCATGGTATATGCTTTTATTGCTTCCGTTACACCGGTATCTTTTCTTTTGCAGCCCAGAGATTACCTGAGCAGTTTTCTGCTCTACGGTCTGATATTGTTTGCAGTAGTGGGCGTGCTGATCGCTAATCCTGAAATAAAGATGGACAATCAGGTGCAGCTGAAATCCGAAAGCCTGGGCTATATGTTTCCGGTATTATTTGTAACCATTGCCTGCGGAGCCATAAGCGGTTTCCATTCCCTGGTAGCTTCCGGCACAACTTCTAAGCAAATCAATCAAGAAAAGGATGTGAAGCTGGTAGGCTTTGGCGGGATGCTTATTGAATCTTTTCTGGCTATTCTTTCTGTTGGGGCGGTAATTGTGTTGAGCAGAACCGACTATATGAGCAGGTTAAGTGTCGAAGGGCCGGTAAGCATGTTTGCCGATGGTTTGGGCGGAATTATTTCAGCTACCGGCATTTCTCCCGACCTGGCGATTACCTTTGTGGCGCTTTCCATTTCGGCCTTTGCCCTTACTACCCTGGATACCTGCACCCGTTTAGCACGCTTTACTTTTCAGGAATATTTTGAGGGGATGGAACATAAAACCGGAAAAGTTTTTGCCGGGAACCGATACCTGGCCACCTTTATTGTGGTGGTGCTTTCCGTTTTGTTACTCCTTTCCGGTGAGTTTACCACGCTCTGGCCCATTTTCGGTTCGGCCAACCAGCTGCTTGCCGCCCTTGCCTTGCTTGCTGTGGCGGTGTGGCTGATTAAGCAAAAGGTTACGCCCACCTTTGTATTGATTCCCATGTTTTTCATGTTTGCAGTTACCTTAAGTTCCCTGTTGCTTTTTGCCATTGCAAATTATGAGAAGGGGGTGTATGTGCTTTCTTTCATTGCAGGTATTCTTTTTCTGCTTTCCCTGGTGCTTATCTGGTTTGCAAAAGAAAGCTTAAGAAAAGAACTGCGCCTGACCAGTAAAGCTGTAGAGAAGGCCTAAAGTATTTTTGGTAAGTGCTTAGACATACATACATTAAACTGTTTGTCATGCCGACAACGGAGGCATCTTTCCAAGTATAATGCTTCCCAGATGTTTCTAACGAAGAAAGATCCTTCCGCGCGGCGTCCGCGTTCCTCAGGATGACACATCAAAATTAAGTTTATACTATTTCTGTCGAATTGCTTATATAACCAATTTTTTTGTGCGCCAGGCAATTGGCTTTCCCTCAATTAATTTTTGGCTCTTTATAAAAGTACCTGTTCCTATTCACCCGCTGGAATCTGGCGCGCGTTTACGAAGCGTAAGGCGTGACTTTGGTAAGTCAAAATAAAATTAAACCTGGCCTTGTGCGTATTAAGCAAGTAAAATCATAAAGAACCTAATTTTTTCTGCTTGTTTTAATAAAATTCACCAATAAGTAAAGTTTCCCTGTAAAAATATCGCATTTTACCCCTTTGCCTTTCTGGTGGGTGGAGTCTCCTATAGGCTCTTTTTATAAGATGCGTACCTCTGCTTTTCTCAATTTTTTACGAGCTTTCTTTTCTATTTTCTAAAGGAGTGATTGAACGGCCTACCCTCCAGTAGTTTTTCTACCAGCAGGACTCAAAAAAGAATGAATTACAGGCTGTAGGATAAGAGGTGCTAGTGGAGAGGAATCCTCCTGCTGGAAAAATTTTCTATTTAACCCAAAGTTCTATTGGTTTTACCCATAAAAAAAGGTTTTCCGAAATCAATCGAAAAACCTTTTTTTAATGGTGGAGAATATCGGAGTCGAACCGATGACCTCTTGCATGCCATGCAAGCGCTCTAGCCAGCTGAGCTAATCCCCCAATTGTTGCGCAAATATAAAGTAGGCGTTTGAAATATCAAAACGGCCGCTGTGCTTTTATGAAAATTTTCCGGTAATAATCAGCATGCAGGTTGGCTTCCACCACTCCTAAGGAAGAAGAGGCATGAATAAACATGACCTCATCGCGGCTGCGCACCTCCGTAACCATGCCCACATGCGTTATTTTCCCCCTGCCTTTCTTGGCGGCAAAAAACACCAGGTCTCCGGGCTGCAACTCAAACAGACTTACCCGCTTTCCGTATTGGCTTTGCTCGCCCGAAGTGCGCGGAAGATTAATATTTGCTGCACGGAAGGAAGAAACCAGTAAGCCGGAGCAGTCCATGCCGGCGCGGGTGGTGCCTCCCCATTTGTAAGGAGTGCCCGTAAAGCTTCGTGCCGTAACTACTACCTTTCGCTGAGGGCTTTCAAGCGCTTTTTGCTCAGGACTTTCAACTACTTCTGGCTGGCGCCTCTCCGGCGCTTTGGCATGCCGCTTAGGAGGCGTATTATAGTAGCGGCTACTGCTCTTTTTACTGCTGCTACAGGAAACAAGTACTCCGCAGAACAGGCAAAACAATAAAAGCGTATAAAACCTGGGGGCACAGGGAGAAGTTTGTTGTGGCATGGCAGTAGATTTATTCACTAAAAATAAATTTTTGTTCCTTTCCAGGCAATAGCAACGTACCATCTTTCTCCATATTGCCAGTAATTTGTACCTTTAGCAGAGGGAAGGTTCGGAAAGAAATTAAAGAAAAATAGTGCATCTGCCTTCAGCTACAAAATGCCCAGAACTATGGCCAGGCCCATGAAATTTCAATGTAAAGCGGTGGCTTTTTTGCCTCCCGACTCACGACTCAATACTCACGACTAACGAATGTGTGGAATTACGGGCATTCATGCCTTCAATGAAATTGGCCGAATCAGCATGATTCACCTCGCTGCAGCCACCGACGCGCTGCAGCAGCGAGGCCCCGACAGCCGGGGCGTCCATACCGACTTTTTTGTAGGCCTGGGCCACCGTCGCCTTTCCATCATCGATACCTCTGTAGGTGGGGCCCAGCCCATGCAGGATGAAAGTGGCCGCTATACCCTGGCTTTTAACGGCGAGATTTATAATTTCCGGCAGCTACGGAAAGGACTGGAGGAGAAAGGCTATACCTTCCACTCCGACTCCGATACCGAAGTGCTCCTGAAAATGTATATCGAATATGGCGAGGTCTGCCTGCAGCACTTCAATGGTTTTTTTGCCTTTGCCATCCACGACAAGGAAACCGATGCCCTTTTTATTGCCCGCGATCGCATGGGCATCAAACCACTGCTTTATTATCAGGATGCCGACCGCTTCCTGTTTGCTTCGGAAATGAAATCGCTCTTAGCCTATGGCATACCCAGGGAACTGAACCACGAAGCTTTATACATGTACCTGCAGCTAAACTATGTGCCGGCGCCGCACAGCATGCTGGAAGGAGTAAAAAAACTCATGCCAGGGGAGTGCCTCAAATTAAAAAAGGGGCAGCTGGAAATAAAAAGCTGGTACACATTGCCCTATGATGGGCAAAACCTTAATCCGGAGCGTTTAAGTTATGAGCAGCAACAGCAAAAGCTCCAGGAATTGATGGAGCTTTCGGTACAGCGACGGCTGATGGCTGATGTGCCCCTGGGCGCTTTTTTGAGTGGCGGAATTGATTCATCCGTAATTACTGCCCTGGCAAGTCGCCATGTGGATAAGCTGAATACCTTTAGCATAGGCTATAAAGAAGAGCCTTACTTCGATGAAACGCGCTTTGCTAAACTGGTGGCGGAGAAATACAAAACCGAGCACACGGTTTTCTCGCTGACCAATGGGGATTTATATGGTCAGTTACACCACGTACTTGACCATATTGACGAACCCTTTGCCGATTCTTCGGCCCTCCCTGTTTACATCCTGAGCATGCACACGAAAAAGAAGGTGACGGTTGCCCTTAGTGGCGACGGGGCCGATGAATTGTTTAGTGGCTATAACAAACATGCAGCAGCGCACAGGGCTATTCAGGGCGGCTGGAAAGCCGGAATGGTCCGCGACCTGCTTCCCCTTTGGCGGATGCTGCCAAAATCCCGTAACGCCCCGCTCTCAAATAAGTTCCGGCAGCTGCAGCGCTTTGCCGAAGGAATGAAGCTGACGGGCAAAGAACGCTACTGGCGTTGGGCTGGCTTTAGTACCGAAACCGAAAGCAAAAAGCTGTTATCTTCTGCAAGTGCAAGTAAGTTGGAGCAGGCGGTTTACAATAAGCACAAACAAACTATTCTAGAAGCTATTCGGGAAGGGGATCTCAATACCTTCCTCTACACCGATGTGAAGCTGGTACTGCCGAATGATATGCTCACCAAGGTTGATTTGATGAGTATGGCGCATGGCCTTGAGGTGCGGGTGCCTTTCCTCGACCATGAAGTGGCCGCTTTTGCCTTTCAGCTGCCGGTAGAGAGCAAAATTAATGACCAAATGAAAAAGCGGATAGTGCAGGATGCTTTCCGGAACTTGCTGCCTCCGGAGCTTTACAACCGCCCTAAGCATGGTTTTGAAGTGCCGCTGCTCAAGTGGTTCCGTACCGAGCTTCGCAGCCTGATTGAGCAGGATTTGCTGGCAGATGATTTCGTGCAGGAACAGGGGATTTTTGCTATGGAAGAGGTGCAACGGCTTAAAAAGCAGTTGTTTTCTGCTAATCCCGGCGATGTCCATGCCCGCATCTGGGGCTTAATCGTATTTCAGCACTGGTGGAAGCGGAATATGTTATAAGGGGCTTAAGTTTAAGCCGTTTGTTTGCGGATGCTATTGCTTTTCGCCTATTTTTGTGCTTTAAAAAACAGCAGGTAATGCTCATTTGCCTGTATTCCCTTGTTACCCATGCAAAAACCGGCAGTTTCCCTCATTATTTCTGTTTACAACAAACTCGAATGGCTTAAACTGGTGCTGGCAGCGCTCGAGGAGCAAACCTTTGCCAATTTTGAGGTAATTGTAGCCGATGATGGAAGTAATGAAGTTTTTGTGGAAGGCCTGCAGGAATATAGCAGGCAAAGCCCGCTGCATTTAAAGCATGTATGGCACGAAGATAAAGGCTTTCGCAAAACCCGTATTTTAAATAGGGCGATAAAAGAATCGGCTGCCGACTACCTGCTGTTTATCGATGGCGACTGTGTGCCTGACCCGCGCTTTGTTGCCGACCACTGGAATAACAAGGCAGAAAATACTTGCCTGGCAGGGCGAAGAGCCAACCTGTCGCAACAGCTAACCGCCAACCTGAGCCCGGAAAAAATCCGGAAAGGATTTCTAACCAGCCTTTCTTTTTATCGGCAGGTATGGACCGATAGCTTCCGGAAAAAGAGCAAGCATGCCGAAAAGTCGGTGCGGATTCCCACCGCTCTTTACCAGCTGCTCCCGGAGAAATCGAAAGGCATATTAGGCTGTAATTTCTCTCTCCACAAAAAAGATCTGCTGGAAATTAATGGCTTCGATATGCGCTACGAAGCACCCGGTACCGGGGAAGATACGGACATTGACCTCCGCCTGAAATGGGCCGGCAGGAAGGTGAAACTGCTAAAGTTCCAGGCGATCCAGTACCACCTGTTCCACAAAAAGCTGGAGCGACAAAGCAACAACCCGCTTATTTTTAAGGAGGTGCGGGAGCAGAAGGAAAGTGTGACCCGCTATGGCTTAGCAGAGCTTTAACGCTATTAATAAATTATCGAGCCCCTGGAGGGAAAAGAGAGGAGTCGCAGGTATGGTTCATTTGCACTTGTAACCTTCGGGTGTCTCCTGCTATATTCAATTTAAAACTTGTCCTTAAACAAGCTGCCAAACTTTTTGCATCAGTAATAGCACGTTCATTATCCGGAAGCGTAAATAGAAGCACCGCTGTAGGGCTATCTGAGCAAAGGAATACCTTGTAACTCGATATTTTTCCTGACCACCTTGGCTTTTCCCATAAGAGGGATTGCTGAGCTCAGCTGCCGGGTTCAGCTAAGCTTCCTGAAAGAGGGAGGGAGCACCGCCTTAATGTTAACTGCCACGGACGGCGTTTTTGTTAGCCAGGGCTGCTGGCAGGACTTATTTAGTCTATGCCCGTAGTATTTTTTCCATCTTTCTGCCTTTCGCCAATTCATCCACTAACTTATCCAAAAACCTAATTTTTTGCGTTAATGGATTTTCGATTTCTTCTATCCGGTAGCCGCATATTACCCCAGTAATGAGGGGAGCATTTGGGTTTAAATTCGCTTCCTGAAAGAAAGTTTCAAACGTTACTTTTTCATCTATGAATTTTTGCAAGCTATTTTCATCAAAACCAGTCAGCCATTCTATCACTTGTAGCAATTCTTCTTTCGTTCTGCCTTTCTTCTCAATCTTGGTCAAATAGAGCGGATATACTGAGGCAAAAGTCATTTTGGCCATCCGCTGGTTGTGCTCGGGTGTTGGTTTCATATCCTTTATTTAAACATGGTGCCTGCTAATAATGGCATTTTTTTAAGGGGTATAGCCGGTGCTGGCGGGTTCGTGCGTAGGTGTCTGGAGTTAGTCATAATGAAGGTTTTTCCGAGCAGCTGAAAGGGTATGGGTGCTTTGGAAATTAATTGATAATTCCTCCTTGGTTATTGGCCAGCTTTTCGCGCCATTTTTTAATTTCCCCGGGTGTCTGCCTCACCCAGTCTGTTATTTCGCCAACAATTTTTAAGGGTGCCCGGGAGCGATATGAACGGGTGGGATTGCCCGGAAATTTTTTGTCTGTAACATTAGGGTCATTTTCAAAATTCCCTGTCGGTTCAACAACATAAACACGTTCACGTCCATCGCCCTTTGCCAATGCAGCAGCAAGTCCCGCCCCATTAGCGATGGCTGTGAAATAAATGTGATTCATTTTGAGCTCAGGCTTGTAATTAGAACTGCCCCCTGCGGTCAGTAAATCGCCCTCCTGCAAATCTGCTTTCGTACCATGATAAAAGGGACCTTTATCAGAGGGTTTGTCCTGGAAAGAAGTTGCCAATTCGTAATTTTTTTTAGCCTTGTCAGGATCGCCTAAGTCCTCATAGCATTTGGCAACCTTTAAATATAAAGAAGGAAAAGCGCTCCTGACAGTTGGGTCATTTATTTTTAATGCAAACTGCAAAGAGGTTTCGAGCCACTTTAATTTATCGGAAACATTTTTTTGATGCCGGGCAAGGTAATGAGATGCAATAAATTTTTCAAAGTCGCTGGTCGCCTGGTCCCAGGCATGCTGAAACAGCTGGCTGGCTTCTTCAGGTTTGCCCTTTTCCTCCATGCCCATACCTCCAAGACAGAGTTTAACAATATTATTGTTTGGGTTGAATTCCATGTTCTACTTGTTTTTCCTGTAGCTGTTTTTTTGTGAAGTTTAGTTGCCTGTCTTCATGCCATTGAAGTGGCTCGCAGTGGCCGCAAACCTGGATAAAAATTACAGAGGCAGCGGTAAATTAATCCTTCAATGTCCACGTAGCTGAGGGGAATAAAGGGCTGCGTAATATGTTGCAGCAGTAAACCAGCCGTTGCTTTTTTTGGGGTGCTAACCAAAGCATACTTTCTTTTAATCGTCCTCCAGACGCTTAATAATCCTAAAGTGTAGCAACTATCAGGGCAATCACCACAATCAGTGAAATTAAGAGTCCATAAATAATTATCTTCAATCTCTTTTGTCTGCTCTTAATTTTATCTCTCCAATCCTGAAGTTCCTGTGTATTCACAAGGCCTCTGTGTCCCTTGGCATATTTATTTGCCGTATAGGGATTATCTTTCATCCGGGTCCTATTATTGAGGAGTTTCCTGTTATTCTTGTAGGAATCTTTGCCTTGACTTGAAAATCCAACACCTCCTGTCATGGTAATCAATTGTTTTGCTGTGGCCAGGCCTAGGGTAATTAACAGTAGGGCATTTCAAAGGGAATAACTATTTTACATATCAAAGAAAATACGAAAAACTGGACTTGCCAAACCGACTGCCAGCCCTGCTGTTTATAGCTATTTTAGCTGCATTTTTTTCTTATTCAAAGATTCTCCCAAATGTTCTTAAATGAATCCACGTTATCTTCTGTTATATCCTCATTAGCCATAAATATTTTTCCTTGCAAGGTTTCTGGGTTAAAAAACATAATGGTAGATACCCCTGGGTCAGAGCCTGTATGACCTATTGCGCCACTTTTAGCATAAACAATAAAAATACCGCTATTAGGTTCTTTTGGATTAACCCCCTTTATAGGATTTGTATCTGAAAAGTTCTTAGCAAAAAATACTTTCCAGGAAGTATCGCTTAAGATGTCAGAATCTCCCTGATAACCTTTGATTAGTGTTTGAAGTAACTTGCTCAAATCAGCAATATTTGTTTTTAGTCCGCCATCAGGATAAGTGGCAAGTGAATAAAAATCTAATGGATTATCTTTTTCATCAAAAAGTTGTGAGTATATTTTTATTTGGTCCTCATTATAATGCCAATGCGTATGCTTCATCCCAAGTGGTTGGAACAGGTATTTTTCAGTAAAGCTGTCAAAAGGTATTTTTGAGGCACTTTCAATTACATAGGCAGCAAGTGCCGCTCCAATATTTGAATAACTATACTCCTCTCCCGATGGGTGTTTGCTAAAATTCTTTTTTGAATATCTTTTGCCTCGCCTGGTCAAATAGGACTTTAAAAACTCTTCCAAAGAATGGGGTGATTCAAATCCTTTTGAATAAGATTGAATATAAAACTTTTCATTGTCTTTTATTCCTGATGTATGAGTTGCTAAATGTTTTAATGTGATTGGGGAATAATTTTTCGAGTTTGGGTTAATCACCTTAAAGTTTAGGTATTCATTGATATCTGTATCAAGGTTGATGAAGCCGAGTTCAGCTGCCTTCATTACCGCTAAGCCAATTACAAGCTTACTTACTGAACCAATAGGTTGGGTGGTAAGACTATCATATTTTATTTCCCTGTTTTTGTCCTGAAAGCCGTAAGTCCTTATTTCTTGTTTATTTTGTTCAATTATGCTTGTCGCATACCCCGTAAATTCGACGTCTTGTCCAAACACAAAGTTTGGATGGAAAAATAAGGCAATTAATATAAAGGTAGTTTGCTTCATCTGTTTTTTTAAATTGTGGCTAACCCCTCGCTTAAAAACAGTGGGAACAGGCGGGTGTGATTGTCCGTAGGTCAGTCGGGCGTTGCAAGCGAGCGCGGAACCTGGGTTTGAGCACTGTTTTTATGTTGTACACAGTTAATCTAATTTTTTCTTATTTCCTTTTTTTGTCAATACTCTCCATATGAGGTTCTCCGTTCTCATCAAGGTATATTTGCAGCCTGAGTTTATTATTCTTGTCCATTAAAAAAAGACCTACTTTTTTTGAATAAGTTCTGCCAACAAATAATCTTTGTGGCGCTAGATTTTCAGCCTTGTTATAAAATTTTTCATATTCTTTTTCCCGTTCTAAAGAGTTTTCTATTTTTTTATTTCATTCAACTCTGCAAGGATTGCATTAGAATGCTTTTCCGACCTTTCCTGAAGTAAAAGTCCGTATTGTTTTTTCCATTCACCGTTTTCTAAATACTCATCTTTTCGTAAGGCCATTATTTGGTCATTTTTTCGTTGGTCAAAAGATAATAGTTGGTAACTATCTGTACTGTCAATTCCATACACCAGCCCTCCAATTTCATCTCCATCTTCGTTAAAGAATAAAAGGCCTGCAATATTTCTCTCGGTTTGTTCCGGATTAACAGGTTCATCATTAATTGTTGCTAATGCCTGTTTTTCAGGATTACTTAAAACGATGAATTTGTTCCCATCCTTTCCAACAATATTTAATCTTTCGGTTGTAATTTCTGGTATGGTGTTTTCCCAGTTATATTTTTGCTGTGTAGCATTGAATATTATTAAGTAAATAATAACCGCTACTTAGCTCGACTTTAGCATTTTTAGAAAGATAAAAAGAGAACTCAACAGGCAGTAGAGATGGTATAGTAAGTGACGAAACTCTTATAGCCATGAATACTTTTCCTGTTGAGTTCATAGAGATAATTATACAGTATCAGATAATGTTTTCCAAACCTGTATTTGAACATGTAAAGCTGATGCTTTCAGGAGCTATTCTAGCTCCGGGAAAGCGGACTGTGAGTTCAGTGCTTCAAATCACAGGGATGAGCAAGGAGAAGCGTTTTCATAAATATCATCGGGTATTAAGCCATGCCCGTTGGTCAGCCCTGGAAGGTTCACACATCTTGCTAGGGCAGTTATTAAGTTGTTTTCTTCCTTCAGGACCGGTAGTAGTAGGAATAGATGAGACTAAAGAAAGAAGGTGGGGTGGCAGAATAAAAAAAAGAGGTATTTACAGGGATGGCGTTCGCAGTAGCGGTTCTCATTTTGTAAAAAGCAGTGGGTTGCGCTGGATTAGCTTAATGCTGTTGGTTCCTGTAAGCTGGGCATCACGCGTATGGGCATTGCCTTTCCTAACTGTACTGGCACCCAGTGAAAGGTATGCGAAAGAGGCAGGCAAACAGCACAGGACGATAACCGATTGGGCAAGAGGAATGCTTCTTCAGTTAAAGAGATGGCTTCCCGATAGAAAAATAATAGCAGTAGGAGATAGCAGCTATGCAGTGATGGACTTACTGGCCGCTGTGCGGGAACAGCTTACCTTTATTACCAGGCTGCGTTTAGATGCAGCTTTATATGAACCGGCTCCCCCTCGTGAGCCAGGAAAAAGAGGTCGCAACAGAAAGAAAGGAGCCCGACTTCCTACTTTGGCAGAGGTGCTAAAGAATCCAGATACGGAATGGCAGGAAATAAAGCTTTCCCAGGGGTATGGACATACAGAAAAGGTAATGGAAGTAGCTACTGAAACAGCCTGGTGGTATCATAGTGGAAAGCCGGTAGTGCCTCTTCGCTGGGTGCTCCTGCGTGACCCTGAAAACAAACTTGCTCCAACAGCGCTCCTTTCAACTGACTTAAAGCTTTCTGCTGAAAAGATAATTATCTACTTCTCCAGAAGGTGGTCAGTGGAAGTAACCTTTGAAGAAGTAAGAGCTCACCTTGGTGTAGAAACACAACGCCAGTGGTCAGACAAGGCTATAGAAAGAACGACACCTGTACTGCTGGGGATTTTCTCAATGGTAACTCTTCTGGCTGATAGTCTTCACAAACAGGGAAAACTACAGATAGCTACCTCTGCATGGTACAAAAAAGAAAAGCCCACTTTCAGTGACGCTCTGGCGGCTGTAAGAAGGCTTTTCTGGAATGAAATTAATTTTTCAACATCTGATATTCAACACGATATGATAAAAATACCTAAACCTTTACTCAATCATTTCCAGCATATATTAGCTCATGCTGCTTAATGCTAAAGTCGAGCTTAGAGTATGAAGTTTATTAATGGCAGTTTTTTCATTGTGTTGAATCCTGACTAACTTTTGCCAGTAGACCTGGCTGTTTGGAGCCACTTTTTTACTGGCCTCTCAAAGGGTGTATAAGGCTTTGCCAGCCTTGAATTTTCAAGATTTTAATTTTTTAAATAATTGCGCTCTAAGAAAGTGTGTATATAGATTTATAATTATCCTGAACGGGGCGGCCCACACTGTGTCAACTTCATGCCACCAGTGAAATTATCACCTCTTCCCGAGGGAAGCATCTACACTTCAACCGCAGTGGCAGACCGCCAGAATGCCGCACGGGCTTAAAAGCGCCAGTTTAAAACAAGGCTTGCAAAGAGCTCTGTATTATAATATACAGATTTCATGATTTATTTGGATATTAGCTTACGGAATTATTTGAGTTTCTTAAGCGATTGCCGCACAAAAGATTGCAAACTGGGCGTTGTGCATTTTAAGAGTGCCTCAATTTCCGGGTATTGATTAGCTTTTAAGTGGCTGGTAAGGTTGAGTTGCAAGTTTATGCCCAATACCTGTTTGCCTTGTGTGCAGCCGGTATCGCATCTGGTTTCCAGGCTACCAAATTGTTCCAGAGAGTGCAAGTGGAGTGCCGCCCAGCGGGGTGCCGCCCAGTCCCTTACAGGCGAGTTGCGGATGGCCGCGCCGGTGTGAAGCCTGTTGGTAAGTGCTAAGGGCTTTACTCGTGAGGTATGTAGAGAAAGCCAGCCGGCAAAGACTGGGCGTCATCATCCATTACTGGCAACAATTCCATGGCGGACAGAAAGAATCAAAAAATACCTTTTGGCAACTTTTTATCACTAGTGGCATCTATCCGTTTATGTAAATCGTCCTTCAATGCTGCCAAAATCGTTTTTCAGTATGATACGATAAAGAATCAATTTGTCATACATTTTTTGGAATAGCACAAAGGGTCAGGTATAAGAGCGGCAGCGGATTTCGGGGCTTTTAGCTGGCCGACACCACCAATGTTTAATTAATGCACATACCTTGGTTTTACCACTTCATCTGCTGTTGCTCTTTTTTAGTCATTTCATTATTGCTGGTTTGGGAATTGTCAGAAAGTAAATCATTACACATAAAGTTATAAATGCGGTGGTCATAAATGCAGTTGGCGCACCGAACTGAAACCAAATAAATCCTGTCAATGTGCTTGCCAGCATTGTGCAAATACTTTGAAGACCTGAATATGTCCCAATGGCTGTTGCCGTGTCTTTTTTTGCTGTGATATTTGAAATCCACGCCTTTGAAATTCCTTCTGTCGCTGAAGCATAGATGCCATACAAGAAAAAAAGTCCAAAGAAGAAATAAAGATTTGTATTTACAGCCATTCCCACATATACGGTAGCAAATAAAGCAAGTCCGATAATGAAAATTGTTTTAAGCCCAACATTGTCTGCAATAATACCGATAGGAAAAGCAAACAAAGCATACATCAGATTGTAGAAAATATAAATGCCAATTACCATTGTGTCGTCAATCCCCGATTGCTTTGCTTTGAGCAAGAGAAAAACATCAGAACTATTGAATAAAGTAAAAACAAGAAGGCCGATTACAACTTTACGATATTCTGTCGGACTTGCTTTCCAGTATTTTAAGAAGGAAAAAAAAGGAGTCGATACTTTTTGCTTCGTTTCTTTAATTCTTTTGTCTTTTAAATAAAATGAAGTGAAAACAGCAAGCATTCCCGGGATAAATGCAATATAAAAAAGCGTCTTGTAGTCCTGCGGACGGTAATACAGGTAGATTAAAGCCAATGATGGCCCTATGACGGCACCTAAAGTGTCCATTGAACGGTGAAAGCCGAAGACTTTACCTTTTGTTTCAGGCGTTGCCTCGTCTGATAGGATTGCGTCTCTTGCGCCAGTTCTGATGCCTTTACCAAAGCGGTCAATTGTCCGTGCAAAGAATATCCAGAGAGGATAGATAAAAACCGCCATCATTGGTTTTGATATGGCGCTGAAAGCATAACCAATTTGCACAAATGGAGCTCGTCTGCCCGAAATGTCTGACAGTTTGCCGAAATAACCTTTGCTTAAACCCGCGGTCGCTTCTGCAAAGCCTTCAAGTATTCCGATTAACAGAATTGAAAACCCAATGGTCTTTAAGTAAATCGGCAAAATTGGATAAAGCATTTCGCTTGCCGTGTCTGTCAACAAGCTGACTATCGATAAAATCCAAACTGACCGTGTAATATATTTCAAACTCTATTCTTATTTGTCGCTACTGTTGAGGTTGGCGCGGTCATCTGTAGGCTTGCCTATAGCGTTTAAAAGATTTAAATTCTGAGTAACGCTAACTTGTTTGATGAGTAGTGGCAGGTTGCGTGGTAGTTGCCTGTCAAACTGCTCCGTTGTTTGAGCGCGCCACAAACATTTTTATTTAGCAGCTTCCCTGCCATTACTTATATAAAATGTTAGGTGCTTTTTTATCCCTTAATATTTTGACAATTCGGCTGTAAATGATTTCCGCTAAATTCCAATTGTATCCATCAAAATTAGTTGTATTATTGAATTGGATTACAACCATGTCCATGTCTTTGTAGTATTTCGCGATACTCTGATAGCCAACAAGCAGACCTGTATGTTCATAAACGTAAATGGCAGAATAGATTTCCTGTTCCCCTTCATTAAATACGGAACCATCGTTTAATGCTCGTAAGAATATACCCACATCCTCTGCTGTAGCTAACATTAAGCCTGTGTCTTCATATTTAAAATCATCATCAACGCCAACATAATAGCCACTCATCACATCAGCTATATCCACTTCGCTAAGCGAGCCGAAAGTGTTTTTCACTCCAAGTGGGTCCAGGATTTCCTCCTTAATATATTGCTGGTGGGGATAGCCCAACGTTTTATCAATGAGGTCCTCCATCAACATATAATTGGTATTTGAATAACCATAATCTTCACCTGGTTCAAAGTCAGCTGGTAAATCCAGTGCGTAATCAAGTGTTTCTTGTCTGCTTTTTGGAGGTTTTTTCCAATACTCAGGATGGTCTACAAAGTTGGGAATGCCACTCCGATGTTGCAGCATCATTCTCAAGGTTATTTTGTCTGAATATTCAATTCTTCCCGCAAGTTCTGGAAAGTATTCAGCGAGTGTTTCATCCAAAGATAAACGCCCTGCTTTTACTAATTTTGCGGTTGCAACAGCGACATATAGCTTGGTAATACTGGCAATCTTGAATAAGGCTTGCGGGTAGGCAGGTATTTTATTTTGTCGGTCGTGCCAGCCGGCGGCATAAAACTCCGGCGGCTGCCCAGCTTGGTCCACGTAAACAATTATACCATCAAAACCATAGCCAATTGCTTCATCCAGTTGTTCCTGAACCCTATCTGGAAGTGGTAAAATCCAAGCTTTTACCAATATCCATGGAACGAAGTACAAGGAGCTTATGCTTACAATTATAAATGCTATTCTGAGTATTCGTTTTGTTTGTTGCATTGTGATAATGACATTTTATTTCAGAACGACTCATAGTTACGCATAAACGGGTTGCAAACTGGATTTTAGGCATTTAATGGCTCACCAGCTTCCGGTTGCTGTTTAGGCTGTGTCTGATGAATCAAAAATAGCAGTTTCAGGGTATACTTTTATATGAGACGTTATGAATTAACAGATGAACAGTGGGAGCAGATATCAGACTTATTTCCCAAGAAGCGAGGAAGTAGAGGAGGTCAATGGAAAGACCATCGAAGGGTTATGAATGGGATGTTCTGGATTTTAAATTCAGGGGCTCCCTGGCGGGACCTTCCAGAGCGATATGGGAGCTGGAAAACAGTATATGACCGCTTTAGTCGCTACAAGAAAAACGGGATGTTTGACAGGATAGTAGAAAAGCTTCATCTTCAGTTGGATAAGGATGGCTATATTGACTGGCAGCTTTGGGCAGTGGACTCAATTGTAATCCGGGCTCATAAATCTGCTGCCGGGGCAGGTAAAAAAGGGGAACAGACGAAGAGCAGGAAGAACCTGCAGACCATGCCTTAGGACGTAGTAGAGGTGGATTTTCAACAAAAATCCACCTGGCCACCGATAGAAATCATAATCCATTGGCAGTGGCTTTAAGCTCAGGAGCAGCCCATGATTCTGCTTACTTTGAGGAGGTTGTAAAGAAAGTCTCTTTTAGGCAAGCCAAAGGAAGGCCACGCACTAAGCCTGATGAAATTACAGCTGATAAGGGTTATGACGCCGGAAAGATTCGAAAAGAATTACGCCGTCGTGGCATTCGAGCAATGATACCGGAAAAGGCATTAAGACCTGGAACAAAGCGCAGGAAAAAAGGACCTCACCCACGCTTTGATAAGCAGGTATACAAAGAAAGGGGTAAAATTGAACAGGCTATTGGGTGGTTGAAAGAATATCGCCGGCTAGCTACAAGATATGATAAAACTGCCTCCAGCTTTATGGCTATTATACAGCTCGCTATTATGAAATTCTTCTTTAAAAAGTATTCACCAGACACAGCCTAGTTTATAAATGGCCTTGATACCTGAATTACCAAGCATATGCCCAATAACTTGTTTGTTTGGTTATGCCCAGTTTTAATTATTTATTGTATATCCTCCAAACCTCTGGATAACAAACAGGAAGTTCTTCTTCTGTCCATATTCTTCCCTTGATCTTAGCAGCATTTATGGAAACTTCAGGCATCGGTTCTCCTTTTTTATTTTCATAAGCATCCTCTGCTACATATATAAGCCCTTCGCATTGTGGATCCTCTACCAAATCAATTTGCTTTGCTAATTCAGTTAAGTTGCCTCTAAGATTCGAAAATCTTTTTGCCCTGTGCTAGTATCCATGCCCTGAAATAATCAAACTCATCGTCACCACATCCATCCCTAGCTATGAAAGCTAAAGCCCACAAGTCCCATGAATTTAGCTCATTCATTTTCTGATGTAGTATCCGATGAAATGATTTAATGGCTGTTAAAGAGCAGGATTCTAAAGATTGGGCCAGTTTCTCTACTACTTCTACGCAAAAAATGGAATCCTGCTTTGCATCATGGATTAACTCCCAAAACAGCCTCTCATCTATTTTTCTTTTATCTGTCGTTGGCTTTGCTTTTACCTGCTTATAATTCTCTACTTTTGCCCTTAACTGGTTAATCTTTCCGATTTCTTCAGAATCCCCCAGTTGTTCAAGCCCTGCTGTGAATTGATTAAAAGCCCAGAATATGGAAGGTCTATCGTACTGACAATATTCTATTCTTGTTTTGAGAGTTTGTTTCCAAAGCTTCTTGAAGAGTCTTATTTCTTTTTCCTGAAGTAGCTTATCACTTAATGGCAAGACAAAGCTATCACCACCGCCAGCCTCATAATTACTGATGAAATAAGATACAAGCTCTTTATACCTACCTTTTTCAATCCATTTATCACGGGTCAACTCTTCAGCATGATTCAATAAACCATTTCCCTCATCCTTAGAATTCAGATGTTTATTTTCCGGTTTACTATTTATTTCCTTGTAAACCTCGGCCATTTCCTCTTGAAAAAGTCGGTAGCTCATGAATTGAATTAATTGGGCATAACGTTCCGCAAACTGGGTGTTGGGCAGTTAATAGCATATAAGTTTCGGCTGCTGTTTAGTTAATAAATTGCTGTGATGCCTGAATTTACAGGTAAATGCCCAATAACCTGTTTGTTTTGTTGTGCTGCGTTTAAATTTTTATTCCAGCACCTTTTGTAAATCATCAGGGTCCTGACGATTATCCCAAATGCTTGTGATTATTGTCCTGTCTGTCTGCACTTTATAGAAGATACTGAAATGTCCGGCCGCAGTAACTCTGTGGTCATTAAAATCAGTAGGCTTGCCTAAATAATTAAACTCCGCCAGATATTTGATTCTTTTTCGAATGGTGGCTGAAATCCGCCTGCTGTATCTTTTATTTCCGTTTCTTTTTATCCAGTATTCTAATATTTCCCTCCTCTGATTCCTTGCCGTCAAGGTCCAAACTACTCTCTTAGCCATTCGTCCTCTTCATTATTTAAATCTTCATCAGAAATCAATCTTTCATTGGCAATATCCATTTCACTCGCCTGTAAGGCTATTCTTTGAACCTTCGAAACCTTGTAAACATCCTCTTCTTTTACAGAAACTTCTAACAGTCTGTCTACTGCTGATAGTATGTCTTTGTTATTTATTGAAATCAGCTTATCTATGAGGTTATTCCTTATTTGTTCTGTCGATGCCATAACTTTTTATTTCAAGATACTAAATTATCATGAGAAAGGTTTCCCTGAATGCAGCACAACTTCGGTAAAATAAGAGGTGGTTGCTATGGACCTATTGAACAGGAGGGAAAATAGTAGAAAATAGTATGTTAAGCAGTAGTGGGCTCTGCTAATAATTCCTTTGCTTAATAGTACCTGCCTTTTCCCTTATTTCCTGTTAATATAGCGGATAAAAAGTACCCACAGGAAGGCAAATAGCAGGAGGCGGGGGAGGGCTGCCTGGAAGGTGGTGAGTAAGCCTGCGGCAACATAGCCTACACTATAGCCAACCGTATAGGGGCCGAAAATGGCAAAGCCGAGGGCAAAGAAAATGGTTAGTATCGTTAAACAGCTGTAAAGAGTGCTTTTGCTGATGGAGAAGAGTATGCGCATGGGAAAAGATAAATTTATAAAGCTTAAATATAAAAAAGCCTCTTCCCCTTTTAAAGGGTTTCCCTGACTTTCTTTGGCAGCCCCTTTATTACCAGGTCATAGGAATTTTTGGTCCACTCCTCGAGAAATTTGTCGGCAATGGAGCCATCGGTAAGTACGGTATTCCAGTGCTTTTTATTCATGTGGTAGCCGGCAAGTACTCCTCTGTATTTTTCCCGTAGCTCTAGCGCTTTCTGGGGATCGCACTTCAGGTTTATGCTTTCGAAGGTGTCTATGTCGGTGAGAGCAAACATTTTACCACCCACTTTAAAAACAAGCGTCTCCTCCCCGAAAGGAAATTCTTCGGTGGCGCCCGGCAGTTGCAGGCAGTAATCTCTGAACGCTTCGATGTGCATGGGAATTTAGTTATTAGTTGTTGGTTGTTAGTTGTTAGTGTTCCCCTTAACTTTCAGGGTCCAAGAAACAGGCTTTTCCTGCTTTTTGGAGGAGGTAAGGGTGGCAATTCACCGGCCTGGCCAGCTAAGGGTTCACCAACAACAGGTAACTAACAACTAACAACCAGTATTTAATTGCCTCTTTTTACAGCCAGCTCCAACTCCTTTAGCTGTTCGGGGCTAATGGGGCTTGGAGAGTCGATCATTACATCACGGCCGGAGTTGTTTTTCGGGAAAGCGATAAAGTCGCGGATGCTTTCCTTGCCGCCCAAGAGCGCGCAGAGGCGGTCGAAGCCAAAGGCAATGCCACCGTGTGGAGGAGCGCCGTATTCGAAGGCATCCATCAGGAAGCCAAACTGCTTGCGCGCCTCTTCGTCGGTAAAGCCCAGCAGCTGGAACATCTTCTGCTGCAGGCCTCGGTCGTGGATACGGATAGAGCCGCCGCCTACTTCCACGCCATTGATAACCATGTCGTAAGCATTGGCGCGTACGGCGCCCGGATCGGTTTCCAGCATGTTCAAATCTTCCGGTTTTGGCGAGGTAAAGGGGTGGTGCATGGCATGGTAACGCTGCTGTTTCCTCGTCCCACTCCAGCAGCGGGAAATCCAGTACCCACAGCGGCTTATAATCGTCGGTCTTTGCGCAGGCCAAGCTCGCTGCCCATGTGCAGGCGCAGCTCGTTCAGGGCTTTGCGGGTGTGGTTGGTGTCGCCGCTCAGTACCAGCAACAGGTCGCCGGGCTTGGCGTCCATCTTATCGGCCCAGGCTTTCAGATCCTCGTGGCTGTAAAATTTGTCTACCGACGATTTAAAGCTGCCATCGGCATTGTATTTTACGTACACCAGGCCTTTGGCACCAATCTGCGGGCGCTTTACAAAGTCGGTAAGACCATCGAGCTGCTTGCGGGTATATTCGGCACAGCCTTCCGCCTTAATGCCTACCACCAGTTCGGCCTGGTCGAACACATTAAATCCTTTATTCTGCGCCAGCTCATTCAGCTCCACGAACTGCATGCCGAAGCGGATGTCGGGCTTGTCAGAGCCATAGAGCCGCATGGCATCGGCATACTGCATGCGCGGAAATCGCTTCGAACTCCATGCCTTTTACTTTTTAAACAGGTGGCGTGACCAGGCCTTCGAAAGTATTCAGAATGTCTTCCTGCGTAACAAAGGACATTTCGCAGTCTATCTGGGTAAACTCCGGCTGGCGGTCGGCGCGCAGGTCCTCGTCGCGGAAACATTTTACTATCTGGAAATAGCGGTCGAAGCCACTTACCATCAGCAGCTGCTTAAAAGTTTGCGGCGATTGTGGCAGGGCATAAAATTCGCCCGGGTTCATGCGGCTTGGCACCACAAAGTCGCGGGCACCTTCGGGGGTGGATTTTATCAGCACCGGGGTTTCCACTTCCATAAACTGCTGGCCATCGAGGTAGCGGCGGGTTTCCTGCATCATGCGGTGGCGCAGCTCAAATTTTTTGCGCACCACGGTGCGGCGCAGGTCGAGGTAGCGGTATTTCATGCGCAGGTCTTCGCCACCATCGGTTTCATCTTCAATCATGAAAGGAGGCGTTTTGGCCTTATTCAGGATATTGAGTTCCTTTACACGTATTTCAATATCGCCGGTAGGGATGTTCGGGTTTTTGTTGATGCGCTCCACCACTTCTCCTTTGGCCTGCAATACATACTCGCGATGAATCCCTCCTGCCTGTTTGAGAAGTTCCGGGCTGCTCACCCCTTCTTCAAAAATAAGCTGGGTAACGCCATAGCGGTCGCGCAGGTCAATCCACACCACACTGCCCTTGTCGCGGATGGTTTGTGCCCAGCCGGAGAGGGTAACTTCTTTTCCTGTATCTTCGAGGCGGAGTTCGCCGCAGGTATGCGTTCGTAACATAAAAACAGAATTCTGTAAGAATAAAAATAATTTAGTCAGGTAAAGTTAACAGAACTTAAGCTACTGTAAAACGGAATGGAGATGCAAAAGCCAAAAAAGTTTTGCTGGTGCCAGGTGGCAAGGGAAAAGGAATTGTTTTCCTGAGGCAGCATTCATCATATTGCTCCAACCAATCTGTTTCTGCAGCATGTTCCAGTCATTCCTGGATATTTCGTTGCTTTGTCGCTTGTTGGTAAACAATATTTTCCATGCCAGTACCCTTATTGTCAGCTGCCAAATCCGCTCCATTAGTGGCAGAACGGAGATTAAACCAAGAGATAAGCTTCAGCTCCTCTCGCTAAGCTATTCTGTTGGAAAGCCGAAAAATGCTAAGCTACCGGAACAGGGCCGTAGGTACTGAAAGGGCAAACAGCTTTAACATGATAAGTGTGTGCAAAGGATTGGCAGGCTAACTAAAATGGTCTTATTTTTGAAGCACTATTTTTCGGTGTAAATTTGAGCAAACATCAACACGGGCTAAATAGGCTAATTGTTCAGCTCGTTTGCCGCCAGGTGCTTATGGTTGCTGGCAAACCAGCCTGTGTTGGAGAATTGCCAACAGCTGCCTGCGAGCAATTAAAGCCTGTTTTAAAATTTCAAGAAGAGCATTTCAGAAAAACTTATTTTATGTATAAACAATTTGTATTCGTAATTGCTGCCTGCCTGTTGCTTACGGCTTTTCAGGGGCCGGTTAAGCTGGTTAAAGTAAAGGTAAGCGAACACATCAGCGCCAGATTGCCGGAAAATTTTCAGCCGGTAAGTGAGCAGGACCTAAAATCGAAATATGTTTCTTATCGCCAGCCAATTGCCCTGTATACCGGGCCCGACAGGCTGGCAGATTTCAGTGTAAATGTATCGGTAAACCAATGGCAGCAGTTTGACCTGCCGCTTGTAAAAGACTTTTATAAAGCCTCCCTGAGTACCCTTTACTCCGACATCCGACTGTTAAAAGAAGAAACGACCGAAATTGATGGCTACCCTGCGGCCGTATTTGAGTTTGTTGGTACGGTAGAAGGAGAGGAAAGTGCGGTTCGGCAAACCAGCCAGATTAGTAAATATACCTATGTTGCTTATGTGCTGGTAAACGGAAAAGTAGCTGTTTTTTCTTTTACGGCTCCCGGAAACCAGCAAAGGAACTGGGCTGCAACTGCAGCGGAAATAATGGGTTCGCTTAAAATCAAAAAAACACTCTAGCATGTTATCGGTTAATACGGATGAACACTATATGCGTGAGGCACTCAGGCAGGCAGCTTATGCTTTCGAAGAAGGAGAAATTCCTGTAGGGGCCGTGGTGGTGTGCGAGAACAGAATTATTGCACGCGCCTATAACCAAACAGAGCGCCTGAACGATGTAACTGCCCATGCGGAAATGCTGGCCCTTACAGCGGCAGCAAACTACCTGGGGGGAAAATACCTGAGCGATTGTACCCTCTATGTTACCCTCGAGCCTTGCAATATGTGTGCAGGAGGGCTCTACTGGGGCCAGTTAAAGAAGCTGGTATATGGAGCATCGGATGCGAAAAGGGGCTACAGCCGAATGGCACCAGCGATGCTGCATCCTAAAACACAGGTGGTGAGTGGGTTGCTGGAAGCGGAAAGTAAAGCCCTGGTAGATGACTTTTTCAGAAGGCTTCGGAAAAAAGGCTGAGTGTTTGTGATTCTTCCCTTCTTGCCCTACCTTCGGAATGAATTAAGAGAGGTGCTTATTTTTAAGCCTCTCCGATTAAATATTTTTGAATCATTGTTTAACCTTTAAATAATTTTTACATATGGCATTTGAACTTCCTTCCTTACCGTATGCGTTCGACGCACTGGAACCACATATCGACAAGCAAACCATGGAAATCCACCATGACAAGCACCACAAAGGGTACACCGATAAGCTGAATGCAGCCATCGAGGGTTCTGACAAGGCAAACAAGTCTATTGAAGAAATCCTGAAGAACGTACAGGGTAACACTGCAGTACGGAACAACGGTGGTGGCTACTATAACCATAACCTTTTCTGGAGCATTATGGGCCCGAATGCTGGCGGACAGCCTTCAGGTGCACTGGCAGAAGCAATTAATAAAAAATTCGGCTCTTTCGATAAGTTTAAAGAAGAGTTTTCCAATGCAGCAGCTACCCGTTTCGGCTCCGGCTGGGCATGGTTAATCGTAACCGGTAACGGCGACTTAGCGGTTACTTCTACTGCTAATCAGGATAATCCCCTAATGGATGTTGCTGAGCAGAAAGGTACCCCTGTTCTCGGTCTGGATGTGTGGGAACATGCATATTATCTGAAGTACCAGAACAAGCGCCCCGGCTATATCGATGCCTGGTGGAATGTGGTAAACTGGGATGCGGTATCGAAAAGATACGAGCAGGCGAAATAATAGGATTTAGATTTAAGACGGGAGACTGGAGATTTTAGACGCTCCACCTTTCGATGAAATAAAAGAGAGGCGCTGATTTTTCAGTGCCTCTCTTTTGTTTATCTTCTAATTTATCTTCTGTATGCTCCATGCCCTGGCGCGCGTTTTTAACGCGTGATTCCTCTGGCAAGGGCAGCCCTGGCCTTAGCTTTCATATGCGAAGCACACGCGTTGCAAATGCGCGCGAGAAGAGGGTGACCCGCTTGATTTTATTCAGGTTAAGACACAGCTCTGGCGGTAGTCAGGTTTGTTGTGGACACACCCTTTGCAAAGAGAAAACATAAAAAGCAGGAAAAATTTTCTTCTAACAACTAACAACTAACAACTAACAACTAACAACTAACCACTAACAACCAATTTCCAGCCTCTCCCGTCTCAAATCTCCTGTCTCCCGTCTAAACCGCCTTCTCCGCATGCAGCTTTTTGAGGTCGTTGAGCTCGTCGCGCAGTTGGGCGGCCTCCATAAAGTCGAGTTCTTTGGCGGCTTTCTCCATGCGCTTCTGGGTTTCCTTTATCAGCTTCTCCAGCTGTTCAGGCTTCATATACGCCACAACAGGGTCGGCAGCCACCGAAAGCTCTTCTTCCGGTCCGGCATAGAATTTTTTGCCCTTACCCACTTCCTGCTTTTTAGAATCGGCTACTTTGGTCTGGCCCATAATGGCTTCGCGCGACTTAAACACTGTACGTGGTGTAATGCCATGTTCGGCATTGTATTCCATCTGGATAGCCCGGCGACGCTCCGTTTCATCAATGGCTTTCTGCATCGAATCGGTGGTTTTATCGGCATACATAATTACCTGGCCATTCGCATTTCGGGCGGCGCGGCCAATGGTCTGTACCAGGGAACGCTCGTTTCGCAGGAAGCCTTCCTTGTCGGCATCGAGTATGGCTACCAGCGATACTTCGGGCAGGTCAAGTCCTTCCCGCAGCAGGTTTACGCCTACCAGTACATCGAACTCGCCCAGGCGCAGGTCGCGCAGAATTTCCACTCTATCAAGGGTTTTTACTTCGGAGTGAATATAGCGGCAGCGAATGTTTGCACGCTCCATAAACTTGGTAAGCTCCTCGGCCATGCGCTTGGTAAGGGTGGTTACCAACACGCGCTCGTTCTTTTCGGTGCGCAGCTCTATTTCGTTCAGCAGGTCATCTATCTGGTTCAGGCTTGGGCGAACATCTATTTTTGGGTCGAGCAGGCCGGTAGGGCGAATGATTTGCTCCACCACAATGCCTTCCGACTTTCGTAGCTCGTATTCGGCCGGTGTGGCACTTACGAATATTACCTGGTTCATTTGCCCCTCAAACTCATTGAAGGTAAGCGGGCGGTTGTCGAGCGCAGAAGGCAGGCGGAAACCATAATCGACCAGGTTGATTTTGCGGGCCCGGTCGCCTCCCCACATGGCACGTACCTGCGGTACGGTTACATGGCTCTCATCAATTACCATAAGGTAATCGTCAGGGAAATAATCGAGCAGGCAGAAAGGACGGCCTGCCGGGTTGCCGGCGGTCGAAGTAGCGGCTGTAGTTCTCTACCCCGGAGCAATAGCCCAGCTCGCGAATCATTTCAAGGTCGAACTCGGTGCGCTCTTTAATGCGGGCTGCTTCCAGCAGGCGTCTGTCTTTTTCGAAGAGCGATATCTGGTCGATCAGGTCGTACTGGATTTCCTTGATGGCCTGCTGCAGCACATCTTTGCCGGTTACGAAAAGGTTGGCGGGGAAAATAGAGACCAGGCTCTCCATCGGATAATCTTCTTGCCGGTTTCCGGATCGATTCGCTGGATGGCTTCAATTTCATCACCCCAGAAAATGATGCGGTAAGCAAAATCGGCGTAAGCCACGAAAATATCGACCGTATCGCCTTTTACGCGAAAGTTTCCCCGTTTAAATTCCCCTTCGGTACGGCTGTAAAGAATATCGACCAGTGAAAACAGGAACTGGTTACGCGGAATACGGTCCCCTTCCTGTATTTTAATTACGTTCTTGCCAAACTCATCGGGGTTGCCAATACCATAAATGCAGGAAACAGAGGCGACTACAATTACATCACGCCGGCCGGAAAGCAGGGCAGAGGTGGCGCTGAGGCGCAGTTTCTCAATTTCTTCATTAATTGACAGGTCCTTTTCAATGTAAACATTGGAGGTGGGTATAAAAGCTTCGGGCTGGTAATAGTCGTAATAAGAAATAAAGTACTCTACTGCATTCTCCGGGAAAAACTGCTTAAACTCTCCATAGAGCTGTGCCGCCAATGTTTTATTGTGGCTGAGTACCAGTGTAGGCTTATCGACCTGCTGAATAACATTGGCTGCAGTAAATGTTTTTCCCGAACCGGTTACTCCCAGCAACACCTGGGAAGGCTCCCCGGCATTTAAACCCTGTACTAATTCCTTTATGGCTGTTGGCTGGTCGCCGGTAGGTTCGTAATCCGATACGAGCTTGAAGTTCATAAGCTAATTAATGTGCTGATATGCTAATGAGAAAATATGCTAATGTACAAATAATGGCTATTAATAGTATTTGTCAGCTACTCTAGGCTGTGTCTGATGAATCGAATTTTACTGTCATACTAAGCTAGGAAACGGATGGCCGATGCCACATCTTTCCAAGTAAAATAATCCTTCTAAGCAGTATATGATGAAAGATTTCTCCCGCGCCGCGTAGGCTGTCGTCGAAATGACAAAATCGGAGTTAAAGGTATTCATCAGACACGGCCTAGTCAAATATAACCAAATTGCTAAAGGCTTTTTGTTGAGCCTTCTGTAAGAACAAAAAAACAGCTAAAAAATATCCATTGAGGCTAAAATAATTAGTACAACACCTCATTTCCAAATTATCTCATTTCCCAAATTATCTTTGGTTCCATATTTCCCAGGCTTTTTCGGCTTGCAGGTGGAGCATTTCCAGACCGTTTTTTACCTGGGCACCTTTTTCTTTGCCTAATTGCATAAAGCGGGTTGCGGCAGGATTATACACCAAATCGTACAGGAAATATCCGGCATTAAGCTTATGGTAAGCAACAGGAGGAGCGGCGTTAGTATCTGGAGCCATGCCCAGTGGGGTGGTATTAATAAGCAGCCGTGCGCTTTGAAAAATTTCAGGAGATTCCTGCAGCTGTTCGTAACTCAGGCTATTGGGTCCGGCCTTACGGGAAATCAGGTGAAACGGAATTTCAAGGTCGGTTAAAGCAGCGGCTACGGCTTTGGAGGCTCCCCCGGTGCCCAACACCAGCGCCTTCAGGTGGGTTTGATTCTTTGGGAGCCAGCGCTGAAGAGAAATTTTAAATCCGTAATAGTCAGAATTATAGCCAAGGAGCCTGCCATCTTTAAAGCGGATGACATTCACGGCTCCAACCTTTTGGGCACTGTTATCGAGTGCATCTAAATAGGGAATAACAGCCTGTTTATAGGGAATAGTTACATTCAGGCCCTGCAATTCCGGCTGCTCCCTGAAAAGCTGCTGAAAGTCTTCGAGCCTGGGCAGTTCGAACAACTCATAAGCGGCGTCTGTAATGCCTTCTTTTTCAAACTTTTCAGTAAAATATTTTTTAGAAAAAGAGTGGCTGAGTGGGTAACCGATTAAACCGAATAGACGCATGGAATTATTTTTCAGGGCCCACCCTATCGGCGGCTATTTTTTCAATGGCTACAATCATAAATATACCAAGCGCCATAAACAGCACAGCCAACAGTACCTTAGGGTCCTGGCCGCTAACTTCCACAAAGGTAGCAGGGCTTACACTTTTTTCTAGAACCGCTTTTTGCACCCCGTGGCTGTCGATGCGATAGGTAAGTACCTGTTTCCAGGGCCACACTTTGTTTAAAGAACCTACCATAAAACCTGCAAGCAGGGCAACGGCCATATTGTAGTAACGGTTAAGTAACCAGGAAATAAGGCGGGCAAAGGTTAATAAGCCGGTGGCGCAGCCAAACGCAAATACCACCACTATTTTAAGGTCAAAGTCTTTTAACGAGTTTAAAATAAACTCGTACTTCCCAAATAAAAGTAAAATAAAAGCGCCGGAAATGCCCGGAAGTATCATGGCACAAATAGCGACTGCACCGGCAATAAAGATAAACCAAAGGTCGGTTGGCGTTTCAGCAGGAGCCGCGATGGTAATATAGTACGAGACGCCCGCGCCAATTAGCCCGAACAACACTACCCATAAACTCCATTTTCTTATTTCTTTAAACACCAGAATGGCAGAGATAATAATGAGGCCAAAAAAGAATGACCACACCGGTATAGGGTAGTTTGCCAGCAGAAAAGTTACTAACTGAGCAAGGGTAAGCAGGCTGCTTATAATACCTCCAAGCAATACAAACAGAAAAGTGCCATTAATATGCTGCCAAAAGTCTTTAATGCGGCCCGACTTTAAAAGCTGTAGTGCTTCTATATCGAAAGATTTGATGGAATCCAGTAGCTCCTGGTAAATGCCGGTAATAAAAGCGACCGTTCCTCCGGAAACACCAGGAACAACATCGGCGCCACCCATGCCCAGCCCTTTGAGGTAAAGGAGAAAATAATCTTTAAGGGTTCTCATTTGTAATTGATAGTAAAAAAGCCTGCAGGGCTCTATAGAATTTACTTAACATTAATTAATGGTATTGTGAAGCTTAAAAAATGTGCCGGCACAACATGAAACAGGCTTCCTTTTGCGAAGGAAGCCTGTATATAAATCAACAACGAATTATTTTGTTTCGGTAAGGAAATGGGTAAAGGTATCGCCACGAAGGCCAAGCCGGATAGTTTCCAGTGGAATTACTTCATTGGGAGCAATGTTTCCCAGGTTTACGTTTGCTCCAAGGAGTTTAATAAACCACACCTGCTGGGCTTTATAGGAGCTTCCCAGATAATTTTCTCAAAAGGAATCTTCGTCAGAATTTCCTCTACCAGGCCGGAACGAACCTCGCCACTGCTGCGGAAAAGGCCAACATTACCGCCTTCGCGGGCTTCGCCAATTACCTTCCAGGCGCCGGCATCCAGTTCGGCCTGCATCAGGTTTAATCCACTTATAAGGAGGAATAATTTTGTCGGCATCTTTTGAGCCCACTTCCGAAAGTACGGTTACCTGCTCGGAAAGCTGGCGGATGTATTCACATTTCTGGTCATGGTCCAGCTCAATAGAGCCGTCCGATACTTCGGCATAGGTTCAATTCTATATTTATCCAGCACCCGGCGGTAATCGTCGAACTGGTTGCGAACAATGAAGGCTTCGAATAGGGTGCCGCCAAAATAAACCGGAATTTTTGCCTCTCGGTAAACCTGAAGCTTTTCCTCGAGCTTGGGGGTTACAAAAGAGGTGCCCCAACCCAGTTTTACAATATCAACATAGTCGCTGCACATACTTAGGAAATCTTCTACCTCCCGAATGCTCAGGCCTTTATCCATGGCCATGGTAAAACCATATTCCCGTGGCTTTTGGGTGCGTTCGGGAATTTGCCCTAGTTCAAAATTCATGCAATTGCTTTATTTTCTGAATTGGTCAATGATTTTATACAATGCTTTTTGCGTTTCCAGCTTAGGGAAGAAATCAAACAGCAGGTATGCTTATCAAAGTCCAAAATTAAAGCATTTTCGAGAAAATTAAAGGCTTCTTTATATTTACCTTCAGAAATTAAATAAACAGCGGCTCTGTAATTCAGTTCCGCATTGTCTGGAAGCTCATCAAGACCGGCTTTAATAATGGTCAATGCTTTATCAAACTCCTCCTGCTCGTAATAAATAAGCGACCAGTCGAGCCAGATTTTCTGGGTTGCAGGGGTCGTGCTGGCTGGCTTCCTGATAGGCTTCGAAGCTCGACATAATATTGCCGATTTTATATTCGGCTTCGGCCAGCGTTTGCCAGTAAAGCGGATTGTTGCTCATCGAACTTAATGGCTCTGGTAATAAAATGAATAGCTTCATAGGCTCGGTCCTGCTGCATTAGGCATGGAGCCAATGCCAAACCAGGCTTCATCATAGAAGCTGTCCATTTTGGTGGCCTTCTGATAGTATTTTACCGCCATTTCGTAATCTATCGAGCTTTTCGTAGCAGCAGCCAATACAGCAGTAGGTTTCTGCGCTGGGGCCTTCGTTTTTATGGGTGTTTTTATAAGCCTCCAGGGCTTCGGCATATCGGCAAAGGTTCATGAGGAGTTGCCCATGTTGAAATAGGCAGAGGCAAACCGCTCATTAATAGCTACGGCAAATTCATAGGCATTTACAGCTTCCTCGATAGCTTGCCCAGCTTATTGTATATAATGCCGATATTGTACCATGCATAATACGAATAAGGGTCGCGATCGATAAACTTCTGGTAATATGAAAGGCTGCTTTCCAGCTGCCCGGTAAGATCCAGGCAGTAGGCCAGCTCATAGAGCGCATTTTCGTGATTGATGTTTATCTCGATTGCCGATTTGTAGCCTGCCAATCGCTTCCTCGTATTTGCCCTGGCTCTGGTAGCGTAAGGCCAATATTATAATAAATATCATCTTTATCGGAAGAGAAGATCAGGGCTCTTTCGTAAAGCGCGATGGCTTCTTCCTGTCTGCCGCAGAGCGAAAGTATATTTGCCTTCATGGAAATAACTTCCGAATCGTTAGGCTGCAAGGCTTCTGCCTCTTCCAGCAACTCCATTGCTTCGGTAATACTTTTCCAGGTGGGTAAGAATCTGTATTTTAAAGCCCAGTATTTCAGTAGAAAAGGGATACTGCTCACTGGCCTACATTACAGGCTTTAATGGCTTTAGGCCATTTTCCATTGTTTATATAAAAACTGATAATGGTTTCGTATGATTCCAGCTCGAAATAAGAATTATCTGTTCCGTTCAGCTCTTCCTCAAATTTTCGGATCAGCTCTTTCTCTTCTTGTCTTCTTTTAAAGTTCTCTGCCATTCCGTTTCAACCTATTACGTTCCTTTTTTCCTTTTATTTCCTGCATCTAAGATAGCACATTCAGTGCCAGAATTAACAGCGGGCGTAATAAATTAGACCTTATTGTAATATTTCAATTTAATAGTTGATGACAGGTCCATTGAACGGTTTGTGTAATAGGAATGAACTGATAATCAAGAGATTGCTGGACCTTTAAATTATCGAAAATTAACTGCTGTCGGGCTAATTTTACCGTCTCTCTTGTAATAAGCGGCGATTTTCCGCTAAGCCTTGCCCGGAGCAATTCCACATAGTAGGCGGTTTTTAACAGGTAAGAATTTACCTTTATCGAAGGTGCTTTTTTTTCCATACTGGCAGCTGCCAAATCGAAAAACTGCTTGTAAGATAATGCGCCTGCAGAGACAATGTAACGTTCGCCGCTCTTTAATTTGCCCAGCACTGCTGCATACGCAATGTTGGCAAGGTCACGGGCATCGATGTAATTCATGCAGCCGGCGGTGTAGAAAGGTCTTTCTTCGTAAACATACTTGAAAACCTGCATGCTGCTTTGGTCCCGGGGCCGGGGCCAAGTACTAGGGCCGGGTTTAGTACCACCACATTCATGCCCTCGACACCTCCACGAAAAGCTTCAATCTCTGCCTGGTGCTTGCTTTGGCCATAGGCGGTATGTTCATCGGCATCAGACCAGTTAAACTTTTCGTTTATTTTGCGAAGTTTCGCAGACCTTCCGATGGCGGCCACGGAGCTTATGTGCACAAACTGCTTCACCTGCTGGCGAAGAGCAGTATTTACAACATTGGCAGTGCCTTCTGCATTTATTTTGTAGAGTTGTTCCGCATCTTTTTTATGGTAGCTTACCATGCCGGCACAATGCACAACCGCTTCGCAGCCTTCCATACCTTCCTGTAAAGAAACCAAATCCAGTACATCGCCTTCTACCCACTCCACCTGCTCGTGGATGTCCTGTAAAGCAGAAAGATCGCTTGAGGCTCGTTTCAGGGCCTTTACTTTCCGGCCTTCCTCAATCAGTTTTCTGCAAATAAAGTTACCGACCAGTCCGCTGGCGCCCGTAAGAAAAATCATGTGTGTAAAAGCGAGTTGTTGAGTAAATCCTGAGAGAGCAATTTATCGAAATATTTGGTGTTTATGGCCTCATAGAGTGCATCCATGTGCTTGCTGTTATGCATGTCGCTACCCACAAAGCTTACCAGGCCATCATCGATAAGTTTTTCGGCGGTTTTTTTGGCCATAGGGGAGTAGTATCCGCCCAGGGAATTTAAGTTTATCTGCAGGAGGGCTCCTCTTTCGGCCAGTTCAGCAGCCATACGGTAATTTCCCTGCAGGTAAGCATAGCGCTCGGGGTGTGCAAAAACGGGTTTTAGTCCCTGCGACTGCATCTTAAACACGGCTTCCAGTAAAATGGCCGGCTGGTTTATAAAACCGGTTTCGAAAAGCAGGTAATTATTGCCAAAAGTGAGCAGCTCATGGGGGCGATCCAGTTGTTCGAAAAAAACCTCATCGAGGTAATACTCGGCCGCTGCCTCCAGCTCTACCTTAATATGCTGTTCCCGGGCCGCCTGGCGAAGCTCGCCCAGCTTTTGCCGGATTCCCTCCGGGGTATTCCGGTAAAAGTCACTCATAATGTGGGGGGTGGTAAATATCTTCTGGTAGCCCAGCCTTTCAAAATGCAGTAATAGCTCCAGGGAATCTACCATGCTTTGTGCGCCATCGTCCAGGCCCGGGAGCAGGTGCGAATGAATATCTACCTTTAGTGGCGAGACGTGCTGTTTCTTCTTTCTTTTCTTAAAAAAATCCCACAAAACTAAATTGCTTTTGGTTGTTGATTATTGGTGGCTAATGCCTTGTGTGTAAACAAATAGTGCCGGAGCCATTTATACGGTATTGCTTTTGCGGGCGAATGAACTGCCGTCAGCAGTAATCTCCTCAACTATTCTTCCTGATAATAAGCACTTCCGCTGCCATAGCCATAGCCATAGCTCTGGCCCGACTGTACACCATTAAGGATAACTGCCATATGCTTAAATTGATTAATACTAGCCAGGCGATTGAGAGTTTTGAAAAATATTTTTTTCGAATAATCAGCTTTAAACACATAAAGCGCCAGGTCGGCTCTTCTCATAATAAGTGTGCCATCGGTAACCAGCCCAACCGGAGGGGTATCAATCACGATAACATCATAGCGGGTTTTTAACTCTTCCAGCAGGCGGTCAAAATCGCCATTCATTACAAGCTCTGAAGGGTTTGGCGGGGTAGGCCCTGCCGGAAGATACTCCAGGTTTGCGATGCTGGTTAAGCGGATACACTCTTCAATGCTATGTTTGCCTATTAGCAAAGTACTTAAGCCTTTGTCGTTGTTTTGTGCACCAAAAGCCTTATGCAGCTTGGGTTTACGCATATCGAGGTCGAGGATTACTACCCGCTTTTTTGAAAATGCAATTACTGCCGCCAGGTTAGCTGTAACAAAGGTTTTACCTTCGCCACTAATCGTGGAGGTAACTGTTATTACCCTGTTTTGCTGGCGCGAAGCAAGAAAATCCATATTGGTACGCATGGAGCGCAGGGCTTCGCTAAAGGCCGACTTCGGATTTTCATCGACCAGCAGGTTGGCATGCTGGCTTTTGTGCCGTACCGCAGGCAGTGCTCCCAGTACCGGAACAGGGCTTAGGCTCTCTACCTCCCTGATATTGTTTACCTTGTTGTCGAGCAAATAACGGCTTCCGACAAACAGCAGGCTAAAGAACAAGCCGGCAACAAAGCCAATGCCATTTATAAGGAGGCTGTTTGGCGATATAGGGGCGCCCGGCAGGCTGGCCGAAGAAAGGATTTTAAAATCGGTGGTGGTGCCGGCATTCGCAATTTCCACCTCTATTTTGCGCTCCTGCAGGCTAAGAAGAAAGCCAAGAAGCTGCTGATAGTTGCGTTCTATGCGATTAAACTCTGTGCCCTTTGAGGGCAGCTGCACAAAGTTGGCCTGCAATTCCTGGCGGCGGCTTTCCAGTTTATCGAGTTGTTGCTGTAGGTCGGAGCGGTAAAGTTCTGCTGTAGTTCTCAGCTCCTCTTTTAACAGCTGCTCTTCCTTTAGCTTTAGCTGGTAGGCTTTGGTGTTTTCGTTATAAGACTCCAGGAGGAGCTCTTTTTCGGCTTCGAGCTGGTTCACCTTTTCCAGTGCTTCGGTAATAGCTGCCGGAAGTGCCTGTGCACCTAAGCCGTGTGATGCCCCTTTGCTTAGGTAACTTTTAGTGCTGCCGGGCTGTTCTTCAATGCGGTTTAAAAGGCTTAGCTGCTTGCGGAGTTCTACCCGCTGGCTGTCAATGGCCAGCATAAAGGAGATGGTATTGTTAATATCGCCTGTAAGGTTGGTAGTTTTGTTGTCGATGGTAAAGCTTTCGAAGTAGGTTTCGTAGTTCTCCAGCTTATTTTCGGTTTCTTCCAGCTGGTTGTTTAAAAAAACCAGCTTATTGGTATTGGCTTTGTTTTTTTCCTGCTCGGTATATTCCAGGTAAAGGTTGCTGAGTACATCTACCAGCGTACGAGCTTTGTAAGGGTTATGGTCGGTAAACGACACACTAATGGTCTTTGCATTCAGGTTCAGTACCTGAACGCTAAGGTTGTCGCGAAAGTACTGGATAAGCGCATTGTCGCTGTTTATTACAAAGTAATAGGGGTTTTCGCGGGGGGTATGAGGCGAAAAATCGCCTGTACGGCGGAGGGTTAAATCCAGGTAAGGGGTATTTACCTGCTGGCCGAAGCGGTACTGTTCGCTGAATTCTTTGCCATCGGCTTTAAAGCTAAGCCGGTAATGGTCGGCATCAAGTAAGTCAACATCAATTTTTTTATTAAAGAAACCTTCGTTTTTTACCAGGTACTCCACTTTAAATGGCGAACTGCGGTATTTTTCATCATCCAGAATTTTTCCTTCGGTAAAGTAGCTGACATCAATATCAAGGGCCTGGATTACCTTCGTAAGAAAAAGCTTTGACTTGATAAGCTCAATTTCTTCAGACATGCCACCTACATGATGGTTGGAGGAACCGCTTTCCATTTCGGGAAAACCAAGAATGGACGCTTCGCTTTTAATGTCGAGCTGCAGCATCGATTCGGACTGGTAGAGGGGCTTGGTATAGCGTACCACCAGGTAAGAAGTCATGAGGCAGAACATGAAAATGCCCAGCACATAGGGCGCACTTTTCCGCAGAACATTTACAAGCTTGGCAAAGTCAAGATCGAATGCTCCACTGTCTGCTTCTTCCGGTAAATCGCTCCGGGAATTAAACAGCTCCTCGTCCTTCAATTTGATGCGTTCAGGTTAAGGTTAATAATTACTATCAAGAGGGTTAAGGCATTTGCAACCAGCCCTATAACGGGAGTGATGTCCCGAATAGTTTCCGGCAGTACTCTCCGCACGGGCTCAACATAAATAATATCGCCCGATTGTACCTTTAAAGATGCCTGCTGCATTCCTTCAATGGTGCTGAGGTCTATCAGGTGTACCAGCGGATCATCTAAATCGCCACGAATGAGCCGGATATTGTGTGCTTTTCCTTTGCCTGTAATTCCTCCTGCAAGGGCGAGCACTTCCAGCACATTCATGTCTTCGTTGAGCATTGGAATAACCAGGCCGCCTATAGCACCAAGTACGACTACCCGTTTGTTTACAAAGCGGGTAAGCACAAAGGATTGTTTGTAAAACTCGTTGTATGCCTGGGCCAGCAGGCTGTCGGCCTGGTTCAGGGTATAACCTTCCAGCCTGATTTCGCCCACCATAGGCAGGGTAACAAAACCATTTTCCTTTACCAGGTACTGGGGCATGGGCCGGCTGCCCTGCCCCTGGCCCCCGCCTCCCGAGCGGAGCTCTTTTATGAGCTCAAAATCCGGGTCAATAATCCGCTCTCCTTTATTGGTAAAAACCTCCACCTCCAGCAGGTCATTTGGCTTAATGGTATAGTTTCCTTCCGCTTCTACCAGGCTTTGCCGCAGCAGTGCCACCTCAGGGTCTTTTACCTGAAGCATAATGTCCTGCTTGTATACCTTACAGGAGGTAGCAAGCAAAACAATTCCAATACAAAATAGCAGGCAGCGCTTAACTCTCATGCAGCAGCGGTTTACATATTTTTGGCGAACTCCTTAAAGCTAGGGAGCTGCAGGTCTTTTTCCGATACAATTGGCTTTTCAATTCCCCAGCGGTTTGTCTCCCAGTCGATGTTCAGGTCAGGATCATTCCAGATAAGGCCGGATTCGCTTGGCTTATCATAAAAATCATTGCATTTATAAAGCATCACGGTGTCTTCCAGGGCCAGAAAGCCATGCCCAAAACCTTCGGGAATGTAAAACATTTTATGCTCCTGGTCGTCGAGAATGGTTTTATAATGCTGGCCAAAGGTAGGAGAGCCTTTCCGCAAATCCACCGCTACGTCCAGCACTTTGCCTTTAATAATGCGAATAAGTTTAGCCTGCTGGCTTGGTGCTTTTTGCAGGTGAATGCCCCGAAGCACCCCTTTGGTAGAAAAAGACTGATTGTCTTGTATAAAGTTGTCTTTAATGCCCAGCTCCTTTAATTTTTTAAACTGGTACGATTCAAAAAAGAAGCCCCGTTCGTCATGGAGTACGTGTGGGTAAACTTCCAGCAATCCCTCAATGGGTGTTTTTTCTGCGCGCATTACAAATAAAAATTTTTATAAATATAAGAAAAATCCATTCTCTTTCAGAGAACAAATTTAGCCGGCAATTTCCTTTATTGCTACCAGGTAGCGGTCTATTACAATTTTTTCATCAAACTTTTCCACGGCTATTTTTCTGCTGTTCCTGCCCATGGTACAGAGGGCGGCATCTTCCAGGCGGTACATTTTTTCCATTTTTTGGGCCAGGTCCCGGGCATCCTTTTCCCTGCACAAAAAGCCATTTACTTCATTTTCTACCACATGTTTACAGCCGGGCACATTGGTGGTTACAATGGGTTTGGCCGCGCTGGCGGCCTCCAGCAGGGTACGGGGCGTTCCTTCCCGGTAAGAGGGCAGCACCACGCAATGGGCGTTGTGAATATAAGGAAGCACATTATCGGTAGTGCCCAGGTATTCCACCTCCTTGTTTTTTACCCATTTGTTAATAATTTCCATAGGGATGCCCCGCTTATGGCCGGGGTCAGCCGCGCCCAGGAGCTGAAAGCGGGCATTTATTCCTTTTTCCTTTAAAAGCTTAATAGCATCAATATATTCAACTATTCCTTTATCGTAGAGCAGGCGCGAAATAACGAGGAAGGTAAAATCCTGGTTTGTACTTTGCCCGTTTGGCAAAAAGCGGGAGGTGTCGATGCCCGAGCCGGGAATAACCTCGCAGATTTGTTCTTTTACCAGTCCGAACCGCAGGAAGAGTCCCTGGTCGTCGGGGTTTTGGAAAAAAACTTTTTCAGGAAAGCTAAAGGCAAAGCGATATAATTTGCGGGCTACCTTGGCTACTTTCGTGTTGTTAAGAAAAACAGTGCCTAAACCACTCACATTATTAATGCAGGGGATGCCCAGCATTTTAGCCGCCACAGTGCCATACAAATTGGGTTTTATGGTGTAATGGAGAATAACATCGGGCTTAATTTCTTTGTAGGTTTTGTACAGCCTGTTTATAACCTGGAGCTCGTTGATAGGATTGGCGCCACTGCTTTGCATGCGGAGGGGAATAAATATACAACCGACCTCCTGCAGGCGGGCGGAATATCCATCGGGGGGAGCAATCGCGTAAACCTGCATGCCTTTTGCCTGTAATGCTTTTACCAGGTTTAGCCGAAAGTTGAAGATGTTCCAGGAAGTATTTATTACAATGGCAACTTTTTTCATAAAGCAGGCCTAAATCAAATGCCGCAGGAGCCGCTCAGGTAGATAGAATAATGGTACAAATTATTTAATTTTACAAAGCTAAAGAATTAACTTTTAAGATCTTGGGCTGCTAGTAATTTATAATCAGGGAAATATAAAGTACCGGAACCACTTTAATGTAATTTAAGTTGTATAATTTGACACAAAGAGATACTATATATAAATTATATTAGCAAGAAAATACTACTGAATGATAAAATCCTTTTCAACAGCTCCCAAACAGGAAACCGCTGTACTGGTGGCGCTGATTACTCCCAACCAAACGGCCGAACAAGCGAATGAATACCTTGAGGAGCTCGCTTTTCTGGCCGAAACCTCCGGAGCTGAAACTGTAAAAGCTTTCACTCAAAAACTTGAAAAACCTGATATACGCACTTTTGTAGGCAAAGGAAAGCTGGAAGAAATTAAGGCTTTTGTAATAACAGAAGGTATAGATATGGTTATTTTCGATGATGAACTCACTCCTTCGCAGGTACGAAACCTGGAGCGCGAACTGGAGGTGAAGATTCTCGACAGACCCTTACTTATTTTAAATATATTTTCACTGCGTGCAAAAACGGCCCAGGCCAAAGCGCAGGTAGAGCTGGCGCAATACCAGTATATTCTCCCGCGCCTTACCCGTATGTGGACTCACCTGAGCAAGCAAAAAGGGGGTATTGGTATGCGTGGACCTGGTGAGACCGAACTTGAAACGGACCGCCGTATTGTGCGTGATAAGATTGCGCTTCTACGCGAGAAACTGGAAAAAATAGAGAAGCAGAGCGCAACCCGCCGGAAGAACCGAAGCAATATGGTGCGTGTGGCGCTGGTAGGTTATACCAATGTAGGAAAATCGACCATTATGCAGCTTCTTTCCAAGTCCGATGTGTTTGCCGAAGACAAGCTGTTTGCTACCGTAGATTCTACGGTACGTAAAGTAGTAATAGATCAAATTCCTTTTCTGCTAACCGATACGGTAGGTTTTATCCGGAAGCTCCCCCACACCCTGGTAGAGTGCTTTAAGTCTACGCTCGATGAGATTAATGAGGCAGACATTCTCATGCATGTGGTGGATGTGTCGCATCCGGCCTGCCATGAACAGATTGATATTGTCAATAGCACGCTGGCCGAAATCGGGGCGGCAGACAAGCCAACCCTCATGGTGTACAACAAAGTAGATGCTTTGCCGGATACGTATATGGACGATGCGCCTGTGGAAGAAGATGGAGAAAGGGAAATGGAAGTGCAGGAGGATCCGGTGTGGATAAACCTGCGCAAATTCCGCCAGAACGGAGCGGCTACTACGGATAAAGTATTCATTTCTGCCCTAAAGAAGCATAATATTCAGGAATTGAGATCGGTGGTGCACGAGCTAACCGCTGAGAAGCACTACCAGATTTTTCCGAATTACCTGAAAAACGAAGTGTATTAACAGCCTTAATAACTGATAAGCCACAAGTCTCTGGTAGTTCTTCATTCAGCAAAAATGGACATACACTGCTTTTGTAAAGGTCCGGGCTTTGCGAATTACCAGCCAAAAATAAAAGCCCGCTGCACATCGTGCAGCTGGCTTTTATTTTACAGGTAAAATAAAAAAAGCATCAGGTACATATTAGGTGCGTGTAATTTTTCGCTGATTTGTTCAGGCTGTTTTAGTAAAAAGGGAAGGATGGGTAATTCTTTCGCGGTACCTGCTTTGCCGCGCTGTGTTTTTTCCGGAACTTTGTTTGAACATTAATTTAAGGCGGGATATTTTGAAGCAAATAACAAATACCATTCCTGCAGCGGGGCAGCCGGTTTTAACCAATGTGAGGCTGTGGTTAATGACGGTTGGCGCCGGATTGGTAGTGGCCAATAACTATTATAACCAGCCCCTGCTGGGCAGAATTGCAGATACTTTTGAGGTAACGGAGGCAAAAGCCGGCTATGTAAGCATGCTGGCCCAGGTGGGCTATGCCGTAGGCCTGCTGTTTATTATTCCTTTAGGCGACATGCTTCGGCGGAAAAGGCTAATCTTAACCGATTTTGTGCTTATCATGCTTTCCTTGCTGCTGGCCGCCTTTGCTCCCAATATTTACATACTTATGCTGGCCAGCTTTTTAATAGGGGCCACCTCCGTAGTGCCGCAGCTGTTTGTTCCCATGGCTGCCCAGCTGGCAAAGCCAACCGAAAGAGGCAAAGCCGTGGGCACGGTTATGAGTGGCTTGCTGGTAGGTATTCTCCTGTCCAGAACAGTAAGTGGTTTCGTGGGGGCCCAGCTGGGCTGGCGGGCCATGTTCCTGATAGCGGCAGGCATTATGCTGCTCCTGGGTTTAGCCATTTACCTGCTTTTGCCCGAGCTGCAGCCCGATTATAAAGGAAGCTATAAAAGCCTGATGAAATCGCTGGGTTTACTGGTTAAAGAGGAGCCTTTGCTGCGGCTGGCATCTGCACGTGGCGCTTTAACCTTTGCCTGCTTTGGCGGTTTCTGGACAACGCTTGTGTTTTTGTTGGAGGAGCCTCCTTTTAATGCCGGAAGCGAAGTGGCAGGTTCTTTCGGCCTTATTGGCGCCGGAGGTGCATTGGTGGCGTCTGTTATGGGGCGAATCAGCGACAAGGTAAACACCCGGCACATTGTTACCGTTACCACCGTTTTTATCATTCTTGCCTATGTTATTTTCGGGATTTTCAGCCAGAGTCTTATAGGCTTAGTGGCGGGGGTGGTGCTGCTCGACCTGGGCCTGCAGGCTACCCATATTGCCAACCAGACCATGGTATTTTCGCTTATTCCCGAAGCCCGCAATCGCCTGAATACGGTTTATATGTTTACCTATTTTGTTGGAGGAGCTACAGGTACCTTTCTGGCAAGCCAGGCCTGGCAAATCTGGAAATGGGAAGGCGTTGTAGGAGTAGGGCTGGTTTGCTCCTGCCTGGCCCTGCTGGTACATTTAATCTTTTCGAGAAACGGGAAAGCTAAAGCCTGAATGTATGCTGAAGCCCCACGGCGGCACAAGAGCGTTATAACATTCAGCCACCAGAAGCAGTATAGCCTAAAGCAGTTCAGGTAGAGAATAATAGAATTTTTTAACTTTAAAGATCAGGAACTATGCATTTATCAGGAAATACGGTTTTGGTAACAGGTGGAGGTTCAGGTATTGGACTGGCCATTGCGGAGCGTTTTTTAGCTGAAGGTAGTAGTGTAATTATTTGCGGCCGGCGGGCAGATAAATTAAAGGAAGTACAGGAAAAGCATCCTCAAATACACACCAGGGTAGCCGATGTAGGAAACGAGCAGGAGCGGGTGGAACTGTTTAAGTGGGTAAGGGAAAATTACCCGAACATAAATGTACTGGTGAACAATGCAGGCATCCAGCGCAGGGTAAAAGTAACAGAAGACCAGGAAAGCTGGGAAACGCGCCGGCAGGAAATTGCCATTAATGTAGAAGCGCCTATTCACCTTTCCTCTCTTTTTATTCCGCACTTTCAGCAGCAGGCCGGAGCCGCGGTAATCAATGTTTCTTCAGGCCTTGCTTTTACTCCCGGCACCTTTGCCACGGTTTACAGCGCCACCAAAGCGGCCATTCATTCCTTTTCCATGTCGCTGCGGCAGGAGCTGACGAAAACCAATGTGCGGGTTATTGAAATTGTTCCTCCTGCCGTACAAACCGACCTGGGCGGAGCGGGTGTACATACTTTTGGCGTACCCCTTAATGAGTTTGCCGATGCCATTATGGAGCGTATTGCTGCCGGCGAAGAGGAGGTGGGCTATGGCAGGGCGGAACAAGCCAGGAAAGCATCGCGCGAAGAAATCGATGAAATCGTGAAAATGATGAACCAGTAAAAGCGGCTGCTTTGCCCCTTTGTAAAAGGTTTAACCTCCTGCGGATAAAAAAGCTGGCAAAAATCAGTTGAAAAGCTAATCCAGATCATAAAATGGAGCCCGTGGATCTTATACTTTTGCTGAAAAAAGCGCAATGAAAGAAATTAAGGGCCGGGAAGAGGTAATAGAAATGGTCGATGCCTTTTATGATAAGGTAAATAAAGATCCGCTGTTATCGCCCATATTTAATGAAGTAGCCACTGTAAACTGGGAACTACACCTGCCTAAGATGTACAATTTCTGGGACTCTCTCCTGTTTGGTTCCCACAGTTATAAAGGCAAACCTTTTGACCACCACCTTCCACTGTCCCTTTCTGAAAAGCACTTTGAACAGTGGGTGGCTTTGTTTCTCGAAACCCTCGATGAATTATTCACAGGGGAAAAAGCCGAAGAAGCAAAGATGAAAGCAACCAATATTGCCGGGGTGTTTAAATATAAACTTTCCTCATTAGGAGCATTGCAGCAGAAAAGCTATTAGATAGCTGCTTTATACCGCTTTGTCTTTTATCATGCCGTAGAAAGGGTTGGTATGAGCAGATGTTTCTTTTCTCTACAGGAGTTAAAAAGCGCTCTGCAGCTGCCGGACTGTGGCATCAATAGGAACTACTGCTTCGCCAAATTAAAAATTGGAACCTAGGCGGCTAGGCGCCCACGGCGGACCGTTTAAAAATTAGGGAGAAAAGTTAAATGGGTTCGCATGCGCGTTAAAATCCTTCTCTGCTCAGCTTATCATTCATAAAAATTAAATGGAAAGAACACAACTTTAGCAAAGACTAAATTCGCTTTAACTCACACGCGCGTTTGATAACCAGAATTGGGTAAACACAAAAAGAGGAATGTTGAAAACATTCCTCTTTTTGTGTTTATAAGTATTTAAATCGTACTGCTGAATAGTTGTGTTTGCGGCTGTTTGCGCCACAGGCGAGCATCAAGCGCCATACAAATGTTGCGTATAAAAGGTTTGCCTGCCTCCTGTACCTGCACAGAATCTTCCTTTAACTGAATCAGCTGATCTTCAGCCAGTTCTTTCAGCCGGCTTTTGGCCTCCTCCAGGGCAATAGATTCCTCCTCGTCGCCGGTCCATTTTGTCCGGAAACGGCACATCAGGTTAAGGATATGCTGGCGTAGTTTTAAATCTTCTTCGGTTAGCAGGTGGCCACGGAAAATCGGGAAATGCCCTGTTGCTACTACCTTGCGGTACTCTTCCACCTTTTTTACATTCTGGCCAAAGGCAGTCCAGGTATCGCTGATGGAAGACGCACCCAGACCGATGAGCATGGAGGTGCTGCTGCTGCTGTACCCCATAAAGTTGCGGTGCAGCGCTCCATTTTGCCAGGCTGCGTACAGGCTGTCTGTTTTAAGGGCAAAGTGGTCCATGCCTATTTCAACATAGCCCGCTTCTTCGAACAGCTGCTTTCCTTTTTCATACAAAGCCCGCTTTTCTTCATCGCGCGGTAAATCGGCTTCGGTATACAGGCGCTGTCCGGGACTGGCCCATGGCACGTGTGCATAACTGTAAAAGGCAATCCGGTCGGGCTTCAGGTGGGTCGTTTTTTCGATGGTATCAATTACGCTGCTCATGGTTTGGCGGGGAAGGCCGTAGATTAAATCGTAGTTCACAGACTTATAGCCTATTTCCCTTGCCTCCCGGGTTACGCGCTCCACATTTGCGTAGGGCTGTACGCGGTTAATGATTTTCTGCACCTCGGGGTCAAAATCCTGAATGCCAAAGCTTACCCGCCTGAAACCTAAGTTGTACAGGGTTTGCATGTGCTCCCTGCTGGTGTTGTTCGGGTGCCCCTCAAAGCTCATCTCGGCATTAGGTGCCACAATGGCGCCGGCAAACAGGCCCTCCATGAGTCTTTGCAGGTTTTCGGGTGAAAAAAAAGTAGGCGTTCCGCCACCAAGGTGTACTTCTTTAATCAGGGGCTTTTTACCGAACAGCTTCAGGTATAATTCCCATTCCTGAAAGAGGGCAGTAATATAGGGATCTTCCACTTTATGGTTGATGGTAATGCGCTTGTTGCATCCGCAGTAGGTACACAGCTTTTCGCAAAAAGGAAGGTGCAGGTATAAGCTGATTCCTTCGCCTGTAGCATCGGATACGTTAAACGCCTTTTTTACATGCTCTTTCCACTGCTCTTCAGTAGGTGGTTCCTCATTCCAGTAAGGCACGGTTGGGTAGCTGGTGTAGCGTGGACCCGGAACATTATATTTTCTAACTAATGCTGCATTCATGATTTTTAATTTTTTGGGGTTGGGTATCAGGTATGAGCTATGAGGAATGAAGCAAGAAGGCTGATACCTCTTACCTGATACCTAAAGCCTATTTAATTCCACACATGGTCATTCCTTTTTCTACCAGTGCCAGCACAGGGCTTAAGAAAGGAATGCCCAATTCGAGCCCGCGTACAATCAGGAGCAGGCCAACGATTACCGTTACCACAGGCATTACTTTTCGTATGCCGTTCCGCCAGCGGATGCCCAGGAAGTTTCCGGCAAAGGCCAGGGCCAGCATAGCGGGCAAAGTACCGGTACCAAAAGCGGCCATATATAAGGCGCCATGTGCAGGGCTTGCCTGTGTAATGGCGCCCGCGGCTGCCAGGTATACTAATCCGCAGGGGAGCAGTCCATTTAAAATGCCAATGGTGTAAACAGAAAGGTAGCTGCGGCGCTGAAACTGGAACTGCATTTTCTTTTTAAGCCAGCTTACCAGCCTGCCCAGCTTTCCGGCCGGGTTTACCGACTGTGAAAAAGCAGCGGGTAAAAAGGCGACCATAATTACACTAAGGCCTAAAGCAACAGATAAACCCTTTTGCAGCCCGGCAATGGCAAAGCCTGTTCCGAGCAGGCCAAACAGGAGGCCAATTAGGGCATAGGTGGTTATCCTGCCAATATTATAGGTGAGCCTGTTTGTGGCAAAGAGCAGCTTCTTTTTAGCGCCACCGGGGAGGGCAAGTGCTATAGGACCACACATGCCTACACAGTGGAAGCTTCCTAAAAAGCCAAGTGTAAAGGCTGTCCAGAGTTCCATGCTTAACGGAGGTGAATGGCTTCTTCTGTATAATATTTTGAGTCACCGGCCTGCCAGTCGATTTTAATGCGGTAGTAGCCAGGTGGCAGCGAGTCGGTGGCAATGTATTGCTGGTTGTGGCCGTCGGGCTGCAGCTGGGTTAGCAGGTCGAAGCGGGCATCCGACGGGCGAAAAAGCTGTGCCTGCCCCAGTATAGGAGAAGAGAGTACAGGAAAGCTTAGCTGAATTCTACCCTTTTCCGGGATGATTTTAACTGTTTCCCGCAGCTCCTGTGTGTTCTGAATCTTTTCTATATGCTGCTGATATTGCAGCTCCTGCTCATAATAGTTTTCCGTAACCAGGTCAATATTCTGTTGATGGCTCTTTACCACCAGAAACAAAATAAAGCCTACAAAACAGGCGAAGAAGATGGCAATTCCGTGTCCCCAGTTCATATTTTTAGTCTTGAGTCGTTAGTCTTGAGTATTTTGTGGTGAGACCACCAGTCTGCACGTATTAATTTTATGGTACAAAGATGGGGGTAAAAAGCGGGAGGGGGTATGATGGGTGTCAGCGCAAAAACTGATCTTTGTCAGTTTTTGAAAAATGAAGAAGCAGCCAGCTTAGGCAAAGCAGACCCGGGAAACCAGGTAAACTTCACTTAATCAGGCTGCTTTTCTTGCTTTCGCTTTGGAGAGGCTTAATTTGCCGGTCCTATAAACTTGGTGTCGACTGTTTTCAGGAGGCGGTCGTTTTGGTAAATGCCCACTTCTATATTCTGGGATATGCCGTCGATGTCCTCTTTCTCCATGATAATGAACAAGGCGCCTTCGGCCGTGCCCTGCTCCGGTAGTTCCAACAGGTCTTTTCCAACTAATTTTATCTCTCCATCCCCGCTTTCTACCTTCAGGCTCAGCTGCATGGCCTCATTTGTTTTATTGATGATTTTAACATTATACAAATTGCTGATGGCTCCCCCTTCCTGTTCCTGGTACATCATGCCCGGCGTACGTAAAATAGTGGCATCAACCTGGGAGCGGAAAAGCAGTAAGCCTGTAAGCAAACCGGTAATCAGCACCAATACAACAGTATAGGCAATGCTTCGTGCAGTCCAGCGGAAGCCTTTTTTTCCTTCTGCAATATTAACTTCGGAGTCGTAACGGATAAGGCCTTTAGGTAAGCCAACATTTTCCATAATGCTGTCGCAGGCATCGATGCAGGCGGTGCAGTTAATACACTCCAGCTGGGTACCATTGCGGATGTCGATACCGGTAGGGCAAACATTTACACAAAGGCTGCAGTCTACACAGTCGCCTTTTTGTGCCGCGGCCCTGTCTTCGCCCCGGCGAATTTTGCCCCTTTTTTCTCCTCTTTTGTAATCGTAGGCAACAACCACTGACTGCCGGTCGAGCAGCACGCTTTGTAAGCGGCCGTAAGGGCAAACGGTAGTACATACCTGTTCGCGAAAAAAGGCAAACACATAGTAAAAGGCCCCGGTAAAAACCAAAATAGAAATGAGGCCGGCAATGTGCGCGTTTGGCGGGTCGGTTACAATAGCAAGCAAAGCTTCGCTGCCAATAATGTAGGCCAGGAAGGTATTGGCGATAATGAAGGAAATTATAAAAAATATTAGCTGCTTTGTGCTCTTCTTTACAATCTTTTCCCGGTTCCATTCCTGCTTATCGAGTTTTTTCTGGGCAGTCCAGTCGCCTTCAATCCAGTATTCTATCCGGCGGAAAACGCCTTCCATAAAAACCGTTTGCGGGCAAATCCAGCCGCAGAATACCCGGCCATAAACAACCGTAAAGAGAACAATACCAATAACAGCAGCCAAAGTGGCCAGGCCGAAAATGTAAAAATCCTGTGGCCAGAAAATTTGTCCGAAAATAACGAACTTCCGCTCCACCACATTCAGCATAAGCAGGGGCTGTCCGCCAATGCGAATAAAGGGGCCGGTAAATAAGATAGTAAGGAAAATGGTGTTTACTATTTTTCGCCAGTTGGTGAATTTTCCTTTTGGCTTTTTAGGATACACCCAAACCCGCTTTCCTGCTTTATCTACCGTGGAAATCTTATCTCTGAAATCTGCCTTCTCTGCTACGGTACTCATGTCTTATTATCGAGTAAGAACGGCAGAAGGGGTAGTTTTTTTATTCCCTGTTCTGCCGCTCAAAGTTTAATTTATTTTCTTTCGTAAAGCTCGCCCTGTGGCTCTTTGGCGCCGGCGGGTTCACTTCCTTCCATACTTATAATGTAGCTGGCTACATACTGAATTTGTTCGGGAGAGAGCTGGGCTTTCCAGCTAATCATGCCTTTAGCGGGTACCCCGTCGTGAATGGTTTTGAAAACATCGCCAACGCTACCTCCGTGCAACCAGTAGGCATCGGTAAGGTTCGGACCTACCGTGCCCTGGAGCTCGGCCCCATGGCAGGCGGCGCAGTTTGCCGCGAATATGCCCTGGCCTTCGCTAAGCAGTGCCTCATCGGTTACCAGGGTAACCGTATTTTCATTAATGAGGTCTCCTTTGGTAGCCATATAAGCCTCTATTTGCGCCTGTGCCTCTGCCAGTTCGGTCTGGTATTCCTGCTCCTGCAGCTCTCCCCAGCCAAACATGTGGTAAGCAGCCAGGTACACTACCGAAAAAACAATGGTTGCATAAAACAAGGCAGTCCACCAGGGGGGCAGGCTGTTGTCGAGCTCCCGGATGCCATCGTACTCGTGGTCGGTCATTACCTTTGCTTCCTGCTCTACCGGCACGGCATTGGTGAGCCGCTGCTTAAGCCGCTCCCAAAGACTGGCATGCACTTCAGGTGCTTCTGCTGACCGGGCACTGCCGGCAGCCTGCATAATTGACCTGCCAGACATTACCCGCGTAAGTGCCACCACGCCAAACAGCAGGCCCAGGGTAGCAAACACAAGTACAATGGCCAGAAATATTGCCAGCCCCAGCAGGAGTTCTTCTTCGGTAAAAGAACCGGTAACTCCGGTAGCGTCCCCTTGCTGCGCCATTGTGGCCAGCGGCAGTAACAGCATAAGCATACTCCCTCCAAAGGCACGCGTAATAAATTGCTTGCAGATTATCTTTTTCATCTGTTGTTTTATCTTTTGGGTCAGAAGAACCGGCATGATAGCTGCCACTCAGCGCCTTTGTAGTTGATGAAGGCAGCAACCCGGCCGGTTTATGACATTTCTTAGTTAAAGCCTGTTAGATCCTCCTCTTCTTCCAGGGGCATATTTGCCATGCGGGCATTGTATCCTTTGTCGGAACGGCTTACCCAAACAATGAGCACCGTAAAGAAGATGAAAAATATGAGTAGGGAAATCAGGGGATAGATTTCTATCCCACTGATGGTTTCCATATGATGTTTGATGAACTTGAGCATATCGCTGTTTATTTTTCTGTTTCTATATGGTAAGGCTTCATCTCTTTATTTCCGTTAATGTCGGTGCCGAGGCGCTGGAGGTAAGCAATAAGGGCAATAATTTCCTTGTCGCTGCTTACTTTTACACCACTTTGCTCCAGGCTGCCGGCAATTTCCTCGGCCTGCAACTTCATGTCGGCCACGGCATTCGCTTCATATCCCTCAGGGTAAGGCACTCCCAGGGTGCGCATGGCCGCAATCTTCGCTTCTGTGCTTTCCACATCTATCTCTTTCTCGAACAGCCATGGGTAAGGCGGCATAATAGAACCTGGCGACATGGATTCGGGGTCGAGCATGTGGTGGTAGTGCCAGCTGTCGGGGTACTTGCCGCCTAAGCGAAGCAGATCCGGACCGGTACGTTTAGAACCCCACAGGAAGGGGTGATCATATACAAACTCACCGGCTTTGGCATACTCGCCATAACGTTCGGTTTCGCTACGGAACGGGCGTACCATTTGAGAGTGACAGTTGTTACAGCCTTCTTTAATGTAAAGGTCGCGACCATGTAGCTCCAGCGAAGTATAGGGCTTTACACTTGCAATAGTTGGCACGTTGGAGTCTATCAGGAAGGTAGGAATCATCTCTACCATACCACCAATCAGGATTACCACCAGCGAACCCACCAGCATTTGTACCGGGCGGCGCTCAATCCAGCGGTGCCAGTGCTCGCCTTTTGGTTTTTCATAATTATCGCTTAAAGGAGCGGCTTCGGCTTCTTCGTTTTTCAGGAAAGTGCCTTGTTTTGCCGTCATTACCAGGTTGTAGACCATAATCAGTACACCTACTATATACATACCACCACCAAAGGCGCGGGCCGCATACATGGGCTTGAGCTGCGTAACGGTTTCCAGGAAGTTCGGGTAAGCAAGCATGCCTTCCTGGGTAAATTCTTTCCACATTAAGCTTTGGGTAAAGCCTGCCCAGTACAGGGGAAGGGCGTAGAACAGGATGCCCATGGTGGCAATCCAGAAGTGGGCATTTGCCAGTTTAGTAGAGTACAATTTTGTCTGGTACATGCGTGGGATCAGCCAGTAAAGCATACCGAAGGTAAGCATCCCGTTCCAGCCAAGGCCACCCACGTGTACGTGCGCAATAGTCCAGTCGGTAAAGTGGCTGATGGCGTTTACGTTTTTAAGCGAAAGCATAGGGCCTTCGAAAGTTGCCATACCATAAGCGGTAATGGCCACTACCATAAACTTAAGTACTGGCTCTTCGCGCACCCTGTCCCAGGCACCGCGCAATGTTAACAAGCCGTTTAGCATACCACCCCAGCTTGGCGCCAGCAGCATCACACGAGAATACCACACCCAGCGACTGTGCCCAGTCAGGCAGCGCGTTGTATAATAAGTGGTGAGGGCCTGCCCAGATGTAAAGGAAAATAAGGGCCCAGAAGTGAATGATAGAAAGTCTATAAGAGTATACAGGGCGATTGGCAGCTTTTGGTACAAAGTAATACATCAGGCCCAGGTACGGAGTGGTTAAGAAGAAGGCAACCGCATTGTGGCCATACCACCACTGTACCAGTGCATCCTGCACACCTGCATACCAGCTGTAGCTTTTCATAAAGCTGACAGGAAGCTCAAAAGAGTTAACAATATGCAGTACAGCTACTGTAACGAAAGTAGCAATGTAAAACCAGATAGCTACATACAGGTGGCGCTCTCCGGCGCTTTAGAATAGTAGCAAACATATTGTAGCCGAATACCACCCACATAAGAGTAATGGCAATATCAATTGGCCACTCCAGCTCGGCATATTCTTTTGAAGTAGTATAACCCAGGGGCAGGGTAATTACGGCCGACAGGATAATAAGCTGCCAGCCCCAGAAGTTGATTTTGCTTAGGGTGTCGCTGTACATCCTGGCTTTGCACAACCTTTGCAGAGAATAGTAAACACCGGTAAATATGCCGTTACCTACAAAGGCAAAAATTACTGCATTGGTGTGCAGTGGACGAATGCGGCCAAAAGTAATGTATTCGATGCCTCCATTGAGCCCCGGGAATACCAGCTCCAGGGCGGCAATCAGCCCTACCAGCATACCTATTGCTCCCCACACCATGGTGGCGGTGGCAAACATCCGTACGATGTCGTTGTCGTAAGAGAAGCGCTCAAGTCCCAGCTTATTATCGCTGAAATGGCTCGGCCGCTCCAGAATTGCGCCTTGCGTACTCATAAATTTAATTTAGTAATTAAGTGATGTGCTAATGTGCTAATTGAAATATGGATTGGTTTTACTGTTGATTATGCTTTGCTTTCCAGGGTAATATGTTTTCTGCCTTATGTCCCGACTCCTGTTTGCTTGTCCCCGGAGCCCTGCTTCTAAGTTCTTCGTCGAACAGCATCCGTACTGCCGGCGTATAGTCATCGTCGTACTGTCCGGAGCGTGTAGCCCAGAGGAAAGCGCCCAGAAATCCAAGGGCGACCAGAAGGCTTATGGCGATTAATACAAAGAGTGCACTCATAATTTTTCTTTTTAGGTTTTACAAAAGTGCAGGAAAATGGCTGCAGCAGGTATGATTGACGTCAGCAGAAAAGATGACTTTTATCAGGTTTTAGCAATTTACCGGGCCTTGTTTGCTGGAGAAGGGCCCTTTGGGCCAAAGGAGGGCTTTAGCCGGACGTAAAGGTGTTGGAATGCAGAAAGTTAGCCTCTGCCGGTGTTGCTTTTTCTGTTCCTGTAAAAGGGGATACTGCAGTTAAAGGCCTGTTTTTAACCAGCACGGGCAGTATTAAAAATATACCGGACCTGATTTAAGTCATACTTATTATTAGCTCCCTGCCGTAATTTTCCGCTCTGATTTAACAGGCAGTCTATCCTGCAGCCTATTGGCAGGGGAGAGGAGTGGAGGTTCCGGAACTGTGCCGGCTTTTTTTAGCAGCTGCCTGTAATTGAACATAGGTATGGAAAGTAAAACAAAAGCGCAGTTATGATACAGAATAGTTTTGCAGAAGCTGAAATTCAGCAGCCTGTGGTGAACCCACGAAAGCAGGAAGTAAGGCAGCAGAGAGAGGAGCTGAAGGAGCAGATTGAGCGGCTGAAAAAAAAGAAAAATGCCATTATTCTGGCCCACTATTACCAGGTAGGCGATATACAGGAAGTAGCCGACTTTGTGGGCGACAGCCTGGGCCTTTCGCAGCAGGCCGCGGCTACCGATGCCGATATCATCTTATTTGCAGGGGTGCACTTTATGGGAGAAACCGCTAAAATACTTTCCCCAAATAAAAAGGTGCTGCTGCCGGATATGGATGCAGGCTGCTCGCTGGCCGACTCCTGCCCGCCGGACCGCTTTCGTGCGTTCTGCGACGCACACCCCAGTCATGTAGTGGTTACCTATATCAACTGCTCTGCCGAAATAAAAGCTTTGAGCGATATTGTATGCACCTCCTCCAATGCCGAGCGGGTGGTGGCATCCATTCCTAAAGAACAGCCCATTATTTTTGCCCCCGACATTCACCTGGGCAGCTATATAAAGAAAGTGAGCGGGCGCGAAATGCTGCTCTGGAATGGGGCCTGCATGGTGCACGATAATTTTTCCCTCAATAAAATTCGCCGGCTGAAGGCACAATATCCGGGGGCAGAAGTGCTGGCTCACCCGGAGTGCAGCTCAGCGGTGCTGGAACAGGCAGATTATATTGGTTCCACGGCCGCTTTGTTAAATTACAGCAAAAGGAATGCAGCCGATACCTATATAGTAGTAACCGAAGAGGGTATTCTTCACCAGATGCGTAAAGACTCGCCCCAAAAAACCTTTATTCCCGCTCCGCTGGAAGAGCCTACCGAATGTGCCTGTGGCGAATGCCCCTACATGAAGCTCAATACGCTGGAGAACCTCTACCGCTGCCTGCTGGATGAAACCCCTGAAATAGTGGTGCCGGAAAACATCAGGCAAAAGGCCATTGAACCCATTCGTAAAATGCTGGCCCTGGGCTAGAATTATTATGGTAAAGACAGATTTTCTGGTATTGGGAGCAGGCATTGCCGGCCTGAGCTACGCCCTAAAAGTGGCCCGATTTTATCCCGACAAAAAAGTAATTGTAATTAGTAAGGCCGATATACAGGAAGGAAATACACGCTATGCCCAGGGAGGAATTGCCGCGGTAATGGACCTGGTGCAGGATTCTTTCGAAAGCCACCTGGCCGATACCCTGGTAGCCGGCGGCGGCTTATGCGAACGCAAAGTGGCCGAAATGGTGGTGAGGGAGGCGCCTGCAAGAATCAAAGACCTGCTCGATTGGGAGGTGGCGTTCGATAGCACAGAGGGAGGCTTTCATTTAGGCAGAGAAGGAGGGCACTCGCACCACAGGGTGTTACATAGCAAAGACAGCACCGGCCGCACCATAGAAGAAGCCCTGGTAAAAGAAGCCCGCCACTGCCCGAACATCCTGCTGCTCGAACACTACTTTGCGCTTGATTTTATTTTGTTGGCACAGGAGGGAGAAAATACCTGCTGTGGGGCTTATGTGGTGAACTTAACGTCCGGCAAGCTGGAGCGGATTTTTGCCGGCATCACTTTGCTGGCAAGTGGGGGCGCCGGCCAGGTGTATGCCCACACCACCAACCCGGCCGTGGCCACCGGCGACGGCCTTGCCATGGCCGCAAGAGCGGGTGCTAACATCAGCAACATGGAATTCGTGCAGTTTCACCCTACGGCTTTATATGAGGCGCAGAACAAAGGAGCGGTGTTTTTAATAACCGAAGCGCTCAGGGGTTTTGGTGCGGAGCTGCGGAATAAAGGCGGAGCGGCTTTTATGAAAGACTACGACCGGAGAGGTTCCCTGGCGCCAAGAGATGTGGTTGCCCGCGCAATTACGCTCGAAATGCATAAAACAGGGGAATCGCATGTGTATCTCGATGCCCGCCAGCTCGATTCCCAAAGCCTGAAGGAGCATTTTCCGATGATATATGAAAAGTGCCGGAGCATTGGTATAGATATTTGTGCAGACCTGATTCCGGTGGTGCCTGCCGCCCATTATTTTTGCGGAGGCGTTAAAACCGATGCGTGGGGCCGAACCAGCATCCGGAATCTCTTTGCCAGTGGCGAATGTGCATCCACAGGCCTGCATGGAGCCAATCGCCTGGCCTCTAATTCCCTGCTGGAAGCTTTGGTTTTCTCCCATCGTGCTTCCATGCTTAGCTTTAGTGCCCTGGAGGGAGCATCCTTCGGCCCAACCCGGCCAACCCAATTTTACGAGGAGGAAGAGTTTTTACTGGATTTGCCTCCCCGCTTTATTGGCTACCGGCAGGAGGTGCAAATGCTGATGGATAAGCATGCGGGCATTATCCGTAACCGGTTGGAGCTTAAAGAGGTCGATAAGCGCCTAGAAGAGCGCTTTAGGGAGGTGGAAGCGGCGGCAGGAGAACAGCCGGTATCGATACCGCTTTGGGAGCTTTACAACCTGCTTATGGTAAGCCGGCTGGTTATAAAAGCGGCCCTAGAACGGCGGGAGGGTGTGGGGCTGCACTACCTGAGCGTGGAGCCTCTAAGCCCGGGTCCTTTCCTTGATCAGGTTTTTTCCTGATTTATATCATTTTATTATCTGCCATCTGGTCCCAACTTTGAGGTGTCCAGGAAAAAAGCGGTGGCTGCATTAGCCGCTGGCGCTTTTCCGGGGGCCACTGCCTGCTGAATAAACCCGGTTAAACAGCAGGCAGCAGCTGTGAAATTGGGGACCGGAAAAAGCAGCTACATGATAAAGGAAGAGTTACTACATGAATATGGAGCACAAATGGTTCATCTTAAAAAAGACGATGTGCTCTTTTATGAAAAACATGAGGCTTTAAACTACTACCACATAGTAAGCGGGACGCTTAAAATGGTGAACTACAGCATTGAAGGGCAGGAGTTTATTCAGGGGCTGTTTAATGCGGGAGAAAGCTTTGGCGAGCCGCCACTTTTTGGCAATTTCCCCTACCCGAGCAATGCGGTGGCCCTTACCGATGCTTCTTTACTTAAACTACGGAAGGAAAACTTCTTTCGCCTGCTTAAAGATAATTTTGAGCTTCACCTGCAGTTCGATGCCGTACTCTCCAAGCGGCTGGCCTATAAATCTATGATTCTGCGCGAAGTGTCATCCTATGCTCCTGAACACCGGATAATGACGCTCATTCAGTACCTGCAGAAAGATGCTAAGCTCCCTGTAGGTGCCAGGTTTAAAGTGCCCTACACCCGCCAGCAAATAGCCGATATGACGGGCCTGCGGGTAGAAACCGTTATAAGGGCCGTGAAAAAGCTCGAAGAAGAAGGAAGCCTGCAGATTTTACGGCACAAGATTTACCTGCCAGTGAAAGAAAAGGGAGCCGCATAATCCGGTAGCTGCCGGGAATCATGCGCCCTCCTGATCTCAGTCATATAATTTTGCGCACAGAGCTGCTACCTTAGCATAAATTAATTACGCTTAAGCGGATATGTTAAAAGGCACTACCTCTGATTTAGCAAAAAAAGCTGCCTGCCTGCTGGTATTCTTCAGTTTGTTTTTGCACTGCCTTTACCGCATAGGCGTATTCACCTACTTTTACATGAACCAGGGGGTTATTGCCGAAGAGCAATGCATTAACCGCGATAAGCCCCAACTGAATTGCAAAGGCCAGTGCTACCTCAATGAAATGCTAAGCAAGGCAGATGCCGAACAAAGGAGCCTGCCGAGCCGGCATATTCAGCTGCAGCAAATCCATCTTTATTTTGGTGTTGAACGCCCTGCCGTTCCCAGCCCTTTTCCCCTGCTCCTAAGCATGGCTAAATGGCGCCTCGGCGAACAGCCCGGCCGGTATACCTTTTACAGGAACAGTATTTTTCAGCCTCCCCGGGCCTGAGTAAATAGCATTTCCCTCTCAGGGAAAAAGGGGCGCCTTTCCGTCCTTATTCTTGTACCGACAATTCTTAAAAATCATGAAAAACAATATTCTAATTATATTGCTTTGCCTGAGCGCCATTTTACCGCTTACAGGCAAAGCACAGGAGCTTTGTATGCATTCATCAGCCGCCAGCCTCATCCCCCTGGGGGTAATGGGCAGTCACACCCACAGCAAAGGCTCCTGGATGTTCTCTTACCAGTTAATGCATATGAATATGCAGGACAACCTGTCCGGCAGGGAAAGCATTGGGCAGGAAAGCATCCTCGATCGCTATATGATGGCCCCCGGAAGTATGGGCATGCAAATGCATATGGCCGGAGCCATGTATGCCCTTACCGACAAGCTTACGCTGATGGCCATGCTTCCTTATATGAGCAACCATATGCAAATGGTCGATCGCATGGGTATGGCCTCCGAAATGCACAGCAGCCATTTGGGGGATGTAAGCATCAGCGGGCTTTACAGCCTTTACAAAGGACACCGGCAAAGCTTACACATAAGTTTAGGCCTAAGCATTCCTACAGGGAGTATCAGCGAGAGCGCCAGCATAGAACATATGCACCCTGCCACCGAAACCTGCCTTCCTTACCAGATGCAAACCGGCTCCGGCACCTGGGATCTGCTGCCCGCGCTCACCTATACAGGGGTTTACCAATCTTTTGCTTATGGCTTACAGGGGCAGGCCCGCCTGCGGACCGGGGAAAACTCAAGAGCTTACCGGCTGGGACATATGACCGGCCTGAACAGCTGGCTGGCTTACCGCCAGAACAACTGGCTGAGCTATTCGCTGCGCCTCCAGGCTTTAAAGAATCAGGAAGTAACTGGGCAGGATATTGAACTCAACCCCATGATGTCGCCCACCAGCGATGCCCTTAATAGCGGTGGTAAACAGCTGAATGCTTTTGTTGGTGCCAACTTTTCTATAGGAAAAGAAGTGTTTAAAGGACATCGGCTGGGTATTGAGTATGGCCTGCCCTTGTACCAGAACCTGAACGGAATACAGATGCAGGGTAAAGGAACTTTACTGGCAGGCTGGCAGGTGGCTTTCTGATAACATTACATTATTAACACAAAAAGAGGCAGGCTTATATTTGAGCCTGCCTCTTCTTTTTCACCTGTCCTAATACAAAATCACCCAAACTGTTTTCAATAGTAGGTTTCTACTACCTGGTATCTGGCGCGGCGTTTGTAAAGCGTGCCAACCTGTGTTATTGAATCACCTCCATGCCATTTGGTGTAACAGGGGAGAGTAAAACGATGACTTAACTTCTTAGAAAACGGATTAAATAAATGGCCACGGAAGCTAATATTACGGCCGAAGTACCCAGTACCCCCAGGAGTAATTTCACAATAAAAGGAGCATCGTTGCTGGTTTCGGCTAATGCTACTTCCGGCTGTTTATTTGCTTCGGGAGCCACTTCAGTTGCTGTACTTTCTTTGGCCGCCAAAGCGTCCTGGCCTTCCTCCTCCAGATAGCTGATTAAGCTATTTAGTTCATCGTCGCTGAAGTTATGCGGAGGCATGGGAATGGAGTTGTATTTTTTGAAAACTTCAACCGCCGTCGCATCCCCTTCTTTCACCATTTTTTGCGAGTTGGTAACAAAGCTTTTAATCCAGCCGGCCTCTCTTCTTTCGGTCACCCCGGCAAGGTCGGGGCCAACTACATCGCCGGCGCCAACAGAGTGGCATACCTGGCAGTTTCCGGTAAATATCTTCTTACCCTCAACAGATTGGGCATTCCCGCTCAAGCCTGCCAACACCAGCACAAAAACTGAAAAGAATATTTTTTTCATAGCAAATTAATAATAGTGGTCGTTCTTTTATGCTAAATAAAATAATTGGCAGGAAAGCGGGTATGAGGTTGATCATACCAGGGGTAAATTCCTGGAAAAAAAGGAAATTGTACCGGCTAAAACATAATAAGTAAGTGGACCTATTTCATTTAACCTTAACAGCCAGCCTTGTCATGCTGAAAAAGGAAACGGATGGCCGATGCCACATCTTTCGCAGTATGAAGCTCCTTAAAAGCCATTTTATTGGAAAGATCCTTCCGCGCGGCGTCCGCGTTCCTCAGGATGACAAAATCGGCTTTTTTTCTTCAAATTAATTGTGTTCACTACTTTAGGATTAGATGGTTTTTATAATATCAAATTGCCTTTAGTTCCTTCAATACAAGTGCTAAGTCAAGGCTAAATGGAAGGATAAGCCCCATACTTCCAGTTCAGTTGCTGGCGCGAGCGTTCCCTTTGCCTTATCCTGTATCATAATTTTTCTGGGCAGCGAGTTTATAACCCTCACATAGTTTATCCAGGATAAACCATCCTCTCCAGATGGTATTTTCGACCTCGCAAAGGCTGCTTTTTAGATGGAGTGAAACCAGCAAGGGCAGCTATAGCAACAAGTACTTTTCTTAGCGTTAATTCTTTAACACCCTTTTGCTTTTTTAATACCTCTACTTGCAATGGCTCCAATATGTCTTCGGCAGCTACCTCAGGGTTTTGAGCAACTAAGTGCTTTAGACAGAGTAATTGCCAGGAAACAATTGAGGTCTAATTGCTAGCATGTGACAATGCGCACGAAATTTTCGAATTGTAAGCGCTCAACCTGCATTCCCTGCTTTTGTACCAGTGCTACCGCTCAATGATCCAGCGCTTTCGGTAATAATCTAATATAAGCAAAGCTGTTGCCTGATCTTATCTACTGGAACTGTAGTGATTAAAACCCACTCAAGAGCATGTTCCCCTGTAGGCGGCTTCAATAATTCTTTTGATTTCTACCACTGCTTCATTTAGAGGAATATCTTTCCCTTTTTTATCCATTGCCAGGCCTTGGACTAAATAACCTTCTCCGCAGCAGCTTACCTTCTAGTTTCAGCACTGTCACGCTTTAGTCCTGTTTTTTGCTGCTCGGCATAAAGAGCTTCGAACTCATGTAGAATGAGAGAAGGCTACATCTACTTTAAGTGCATCTTTACATCATTGATAAAAAACATAACCAGCTGGTAATATGATGAGCCCTGAAGAGCAACTCTATGTTACGCTACATCTGAGGAGTAATCATATACTCATAGAAATGCTAAAGCTCCCGATCGGATATTACCAGTACCTGATTCACTTTAGCCAAATATTGACTTGTCCATTGCAGCGCTTCTACCCAACAATAGTTTTCCTTTTCTTCCAGTGGATATTTTATCTAGCATGCTCCTTACGGCCTGTAGCTATCTGGAGTCCAAACCTTTTGTCCTATAAGGCCTAAAGGAAGCCCTTGCTGACTTATTACCATCGCTGAATGCAGGCTAAGGCCAGGATTTACTCCTCCATTACCTCCTCCTAAATCACCTAAGCCATCGCTCTGGTAATGTTTAGGATAGCTTATATCTGTTGTATCATGGCTTACAAGAACCATTTGATGCCCTTCACTACGGATAGATGTCTGTATTGTAATGCCCACAACTAATATCTACCTCCTGCTTTGAGAAAATACGCCAGGCTGTCCTGACGCAAAGCCGAGCCCACAGCGCTACTAAAAGATAATTCCGGATCTGACAATAGTCTGTCGGCCATCTTTGCTTCATAATTTTTGCCTCTCTCTGGTCTTCTACTGCACAGCCTTTAAATTCTTTTGTACCCCAGCTTTCTTCCATTCTCCCTCCTGTTTTATCTATAACAAAGAAAAACAGTCTCCGGTGTTTTTTTATGATACAGGATAAGGCGTCCCGCTCGTGTCCTTGTTTGTTTTCTTTTCCACTTAAAACTGGATTGACTTAAAACTAGTTGAGATCGCACCGGCGCGGTGGTTTCACCCGCAGACTTTTTAAATTCTTTTATTGAAGAAGGCTTGAATTAGCTGGTAGAAATCAGCCGCTCTGTGGGAAGAGTGGTTTGTAATAAATGAAACAACATGGATCGACTAAAAAGCCCTGTTAGCTGTAGCTCAACTAAAAAAAATTGCAGAATAGATGTAAAAGGAGAAATAGATAAAGATATATAAAATGAAAGCCGCTACTCTAAAGTAGCGGCTCTTCTTCTAAAGGCTTTTTACACTTATTTTTCTGAAAGAAGTGCCAGAATGGTTTGTACCGCATCAATATAATTACCCAGGCGGATGTTTTCATTCGGGCTGTGCTGGTTGTTGTCGCTGTTTACCAGGGGTACCACTACCGCCGGTATATCCAGGGTGGTAACAAAAGGAGCAATGGGAAGGGAGCCTCCCATAATGCGTATCTTTACCGGCTCCTCCCCGTAAGCCCGTTTTAGCGCCCGGCTAAGCCATTGCCCGGTTTCACTGTCCATAGGGGTGCGGAAGGCGTCGTAGGCAATCTGGGATTCCATAGAAACAATTCTGGGGTAGGTCATTCTTTCTTCCGCTGTAGGCACTGCCTGGCTAATGTAATAATCATGCTCCTTAATATGCTCCTTTAACAGCGCTATCAGCCTTTCAGGGTCTGACTCAGGCACCAGGCGGATGTCCAGCTCGGCGGTGGCAGTCGCCGGCACAATGGTGCGGGCTTCCTTGCCTACCCAGCCAGCGGCCAGGCCATGGATGTTCAGCGAGGGGTACTGAAGGGCCTGCTGGTAAAAAGCCCCCACACTATCAATAGAAGCAATGCCCAGGCGGCGGCGCAGCTTTTCTTCCTCGTCAGGCACTGCTTTTAACACCTCCAGCTCTTTTGCCGAAAGTTCAATGCCACCGTACCAGCCCGGAATCAGTACCCGCCCCTGCTCATCTTTCATAGAGGCCAGCAGCTGGGCCAGGCGAAGAGCCGGGTTGGGGGCATAATTACCAAAGTGCCCGCTGTGCTGCGGAAGCGTGGGGCCATAAGTGGTTAGCTTTACAATGGCTATTCCTCTGGCACCAAAGGCGAGGGTAGGGCGGTTGCTCTCATGCATGGGCCCATCGAAAATAAGAATTTGGTCGGCCGCCAGCGCTTGCTGGTGTTTCGCTACCGCCTCCGGCAGACTGGGAGAGCCCATTTCTTCTTCGAAATCGAGAAAAACTTTCAGGTTGAATGCCGGTTCAATACCTGCTTCGGCGGCGGCATCCAAAGCCGCTAGGAGGGCCATGGCGGGCCCTTTATCATCCGAAGCAGCGCGGGCAAAGATTCGCCACTCCCGGTCCAGCTCTCCTTTCAGGTTTTCAGCCGGTATTTCCTCCCAGCCACCGCTGGCATTTTGCTTTTTTAAAGCCGGGAGCCAGGGGCTTTCCTGCTCCCACAGTTCCGGCCGTACCGGCTGCCCGTCGAGGTGCAGGTACATTAAAACTGTTTTAGAAGCGCCGGTGCTCTTTCTTTCTGCTAAAAGCACGGGCTGGGTGGCTGTTTCCAGTCTTTTGGTGGTAAAACCTCTTTCCTTAAAAGCCTGCTCACTCCAGAGGATGTTCTTTTCAATTTGTTTGGGAAAGTGCGCATCGTTGGGAATGCTCAGGAAGGTGTAAAGGTCGGGCAGGGAAGCTTTTGCATGCTTTTGGGCCAGTTGCTGCAGCTTATTTGCCTGCAGGGTCCGCTGAGCCAGCACCTCCACCGGGTGGCTAAGCTGGAGTGTAATCATCAATCCGATAGCACCCAGGTGGCTGAATAAAAGTTCTTTTTTCATATTTAATAGTGGTGATGTCAGCTTATTTATAGGTTTACAGGCATGGACTTAAGCCTTCCGGATAATTTTTGAGTAGGTTTAATGAGGCATGATCTTAAAAAATCTTCATGAATAGAAAGATAAGCAGGGAAGATGAAAAGGCAAAGCCTGGCACTGTAGCTTAACAACACAATTTCCGGTGCATTTCCTGCTTTTCGCAGCTGGCAGGCACCTGGCGAGCATCAGATAAGAAATTAACTTTGTTTTTTAAAGAAAAACTTTTCATTAAGTGTGGCAATAGTCTATATTTAGTGCCTGATAATTTCGGTTTATCTGAAAAACACTGCTTAAACAGCTGGGCAGGCGAAAAGGAGGACACAACTAATTGCCTGGTTAAAATCTGGAATGGCCTTTCGGAACGATAGTATCATTATTCGTGTAGGTTGAAACCAGGCTGTCCGCTTAATTGCCTCTTCATCCCCTACGGCCGAAGGCATAAGACGGAAAATTAAATATTCCTCAGCCTGATTGGACAGGTTTCCCTACTGGCGAAAAAATTGCTTTATCATATATTTTAATAAAAACCCAAATTTTATTTTTATGCTTCATAAAACCATGCTGGGCATTATGCTCTCCTCCTGCCTGATTGTAGGAACGGCCGATGCCCAGACCAAACAAGTGGAGAAGGTAAGTAAGCAGGGCAGCGAGTTGCTGATACCCTATACCAAATATAAGCTGGACAATGGCCTTACCCTTATTGTGCACGAAGACCACTCCGACCCGGTGGTGCATGTAGATGTTACCTATCATGTGGGCTCAGCCAGAGAAGAGATTGGAAAATCGGGCTTTGCCCACTTCTTTGAGCACATGATGTTCCAGGGCTCCGACAATGTGGGCGACGACGAGCATTTTAGAATCGTGTCGGAATCGGGCGGCCGCCTGAATGGTACCACCAACCGCGACCGTACCAATTATTTTGAAACCGTACCTAACAACCAGCTGGAAACCGCTCTCTGGCTCGAGGCCGACCGCATGGGCTTTTTGCTCGATGCTGTAACCCAGCAGAAGTTCGAGGTGCAGCGCGAAACGGTAAAGAACGAGCGTGGCCAGAACTACGACAACCGCCCGTATGGCCTGGTATACGAAATGACCTCCAAGAACCTTTACCCATACGGCCACCCTTATTCCTGGATGACCATCGGCTATTTAGAAGACCTGGACCGGGTAAATGTAGAGGACCTGAAAAACTTCTTCCTCCGCTGGTATGGCCCCAACAATGCAACCCTTACCGTAGGTGGCGATGTTAAGCCGGAAGAAGTAGTGAAGCTGGCAGAAAAGTATTTCGGCTCCATCCCTGCAGGTCCTGCCGTTAAGGACATGAAGCCGATGATGGCTAAGCTCGACAAGGACCGTTATGTAAGCTACGAAGATAAGGTGCGCTTCCCGATGCTGCGCATGACTTATCCTACGCCTGAGGCCGGCCACAAAGACGAGCCCGCGCTGGATGTACTGGCCGAAGTGCTGGGCCAGGGCAAAGCCTCTGTTTTCTACAAAAACTTTGTTAAGCCAGAAAAAGCCCTGCAGGCATCGGTTTATAACTCTACCTCGGAGCTTGCCGGTGAATTCAGCATTACCGTTGTAGCGTTTCCCGACAAGTCACTTGCCGAAACCGAAGAGCTGGCACGCCAGTCGATTGCTGAGTTCGAAACCCGCGGTATTACCGACGAAGACCTGCAGCGCTTTAAAGCCCAGGCCGAGTCAAGCCTGATTAACCGCATGGCGAGTGTTAGTGGCAAGGTGTCGCAACTGGCCTATTACGAAACTTTCCGCAACAACCCTAACTACATTCAGGAAGAGCTGAAGCGTATTCGCTCCGTAAGCAAGGAAGATGTGCAGCGGGTGTATGAGCAGTATATTAAAGGAGAAAATGCAGTAGTTCTTAGCGTGGTGCCTAAAGGCAAAGGAGAACTGGTAGCGAAAGCCGATAATTACACCATTTCTAAAGAGGGCTATACCGCGGCTCCGGATGAGTACAGTGGCCTTACCTACAACAAAGCAAGCGACAATTTTGATCGCAGCAAGCAGCCGGCTACCGGAGCGAACCCTGTGGTACCGGTGCCTGATTATTATACTTCTGTTTTCAAGAACGGAATGAAGGTAATAGGAACCCAGTCGAAGGAAATTCCTACCGTAACCCTTATGCTGAATATTGAAGGCGGGCACCGGCTGGAAGCCAACACCCCAGGCAAAGCAGGAATTGCTTCCTTAACAGCCGATATGCTGAACGAAGATACGCAGAATTATACAGCAGAGGAATTTAGCCAGGCATTGGATATGCTGGGCAGCTCCATTCGTATCGGTTCCGGCAGCGACGAAACGTATATCATTGTACAATCGCTGAAAAAGAACCTCGATAAAACCATGCAGCTGCTGGAAGAGCGCCTGTTGAGACCGAAATTTACACAGGAAGATTTTGACCGCCTGAAGAAGCAGCAGCTGGAAGGAATCGCCAACCAGGCCACGCAGCCTACGGCCATTGCCTCCAACGTATATAATAAGGTGTTGTATGGCGATAACCACATAATGGCAGTGCCGGTTTCCGGTACCACCGAAACTGTGGAGAGCATTACACTGGATGATGTAAAGAGCTTCTATAACAGCAACTACTCTCCTTCTGTAACGCAAATGGTGGTAGTAGGCGATATTACCGAAAAAGAGCTGATGAAGCAGGCTGCGTTCCTGAAAAACTGGCAAAAGAAAGAGGTGAAGCTTCCAGCTGAAGAAAAAACGCCTGCTATTGATAAAACCCGCATTTATTTTGTAGACAAAGAAGATGCGGCACAATCTGAAATCAGAATCGGCTACCTGTCCATGCCTTTCGATGCGACTGGCGAATACTATAAAGCCGGCCTGATGAACTACGTATTGGGTGGTGCTTTTAACAGCCGCATTAACATGAACCTGCGCGAAGACAAAGGCTATACCTACGGCGCCCGCTCTTACTTTAGTGGCGGAAAACACCGTGGACCATTCACTGCCTCTGCCGGTGTGCGTGCCGATGCCACAGCGGAGTCGCTCACAGAATTTATGAAGGAAATGACTGACTACCGCGAAAAGGGTATTTCTGATAAGGAGCTGAAGTTCATGAAGAGCTCGGTAGGACAGGCAGATGCCCTTAAATATGAAACTCCGTACCAAAAAGCAGGCTTCCTGAGCCGTATTCAGGAATACAACCTGAACAAGGACTACGTAAAGGAGCAGATAAATATCCTGAATAATATTACGAAAGAGGAAATAGGTGCGCTGGCAGCTGAAAATCTGCCGGTGGATAATATGCATATTGTAGTGGTAGGCGATAAGAAGACGGTAATGCCGAAGCTGGAAGCGCTGAATTACGAGATTATTGAGCTAAACAGTAATGGAGTGCCCGTAGAAGCTGCTCCGGCTAAATAAAGCCAGCTAAATTTAAAAATAAGAAAGAGGCTGTCCGGTGGGCAGCCTCTTTTTGTTTATACTACCTGCAAGTTCCCTTCCTGGTATGCTTAAGTAAAGAGTCCCTCTGCTTATACCAAACTATCCAAACTAAGTGCTTAGATATACATACATTAAACTGTTTGTCATGCCGACAACGGAGGCATCTTTCCAGGTATAATGCTTCCCAGATGTTTCTAACGAAGAAAGATCCTTCCGCGCGGCGTCCGCGTTCCTCAGGATGACACATCAAAATTAAGTTTATACTATTTCTGTCGAATTACTTACTTTCAATAAAAGGCTTCTTCTATCTGGTAGCTGGCACGGCCTTTGCAATGCGCGCCATCCTGTGCTATTGAATCGCCTTTATGCAATTTGGTATTAAGCGGAATGGACTGAGACTTTGTTAGTTACCTTCTGCAATGCCAGGGGCTGATTTGCCTGTTTCACTGAAGCTGACTTTTGTCATAAAGTTTGCAAGTATCAATCATATACAGGCAGAATCTCCATCATGTTTTTTCCCTTCTGCCGGGCCTACTTTTACATCATAAAACATAATTGATGTACCCCAAAAGTAGCTAAGTGATGAAAACGCTCATAATGTTAATCGCCCTGTTCTGGCTTCCTCTCGTAAGTCCGCAGCAAAAGTTCCAGTTCTCCAACAACAGCAAAGTATCCGTAGCAGGCACTTCAACGCTGCACGACTGGAGCATGGATAGCAGAAGCATTTCAGGAGAAGCAGACATGGAACTCTCAGCAGATAACAAGATACTTTCCATCAAAGCTGTAAAGCTGGAAATACCAGTGCAAAGCTTAAAGAGCGGAAAGGACGGCATGGATAAGAATGCCTACGAAGCCCTGAAGGCTTCTAAACATCCCACCATTCTCTTCCAGCTAAAAGACTTTGAAGAAATTACCACCAGCGGTGGAGCCTCTGTGATGGAGGTAAGAGGCAACCTAAGCATTGCCGGAAAAACAAGACCAGAAAGTATACTGGTGAAGTACAGAACCGATAAAAACGGAAACCTCTACCTCAGCGGCAGCAAAGACATTGAAATGACCGACTATGGCGTAACTCCTCCGGAAGTGATGTTCGGCACCGTGAAAACAGGCAACAGCATCACTATCAAATTTGACCTTTATCTCCAGCAGGGACAACTGCTTTAACAACGAAAAAACCTAAAACTCATAAAACCATGAAATCGCTAAAGAACACCTTTTCTCTAATGATGCTCGGCCTGCTCAGTGCCGGCACCTTGTATGCCCAGCAAGCTCCTCTTGATACTTTCCGGCCCTACGACCAGGGGGGTATCAATGTCTTTGAACCTGCCCAGACAGATACCGTGCCTTTCGATGGGGTGAAAGTACGTTTCGGTGTAGGCTTTGCCCAGCAAATGCAATACCTGAGCCATACCAACAAAGCAGCAGAAAAGCTGGTGGAAGGTACCGACCAGAACCAGCTGGCAGATATCGGCCTGGGCTTTAACTTAGCCACCGCTAACCTGAACCTGGATGCGCAGCTGGCCGATGGTATCCGCCTGAATCTGGTGACCTACCTTTCCAGCCGCCACCACTCCGAGGCATGGGTAAAAGGAGGTTACCTGCAGGTAGACAAGCTTACTATGCTCAACAGTGCTGTAATTGATAAAATCATGGAGAACGTGATGATAAAAGCCGGTCACATGGAAATCAACTACGGCGATGCCCACTTCAGAAGAACCGACAACGGCAATGCCATGCAAAATCCTTTTGTAGGGAACCTGATAATGGATGCCTTTACCACCGAAGTAGGTGGAGAAGTTTACTTCCAGAAGAATGGCTTCCTTGCCATGGCTGGTGTAACCGGTGGTGAAATCAACCCAAGCGTGGTAAGCAGAACAGATAAAAAACCTGCTTTCCTGGGTAAGATTGGCTACGACAGCTATATCAATGAAAATGTACGGGTGCGTTTAACCGGCTCTTTATACACCGTAGATGGCACCGCCAGAAACACCTTGTATGGAGGCGACCGCACCGGCTCCCGCTACTATGCAGTAATGGAGAACACAGCCAATGGAGGCTTTACCTCCGGTCGTATCAACCCGGGCCTGACCAACAAAGTAACTTCGGTGATGATTAACCCCTTCGTGAAAGTGGGTGGAGTGGAGTTCTTCGGTACTTATGAAACCACTACAGGCAGGGCCTTGGCCGAAACAGAAGACAGAAGCTGGAATCAGCTGGCAGGGGAAGTTGTTTACCGCTTCCTTCCGGGAGAACAGGCTTACATCGGTGCCCGCTACAACACCCTGAACGGACAGCTGGCTCCTGCAGGCGGAGTGGCAGGCAATGAAGTAACCATTGACCGGGTGCAGGTTGGCGGCGGCTGGTTCATGACCAAAAACATTCTTGTAAAAGGAGAATATGTGAACCAGGAGTACAAAGGCTATGCTGAAAGCAACATCCTGCATGGCGGTGCCTTTAAAGGAGTGGTGTTCGAAGGGGTAATTGCCTTCTAAAATAAAAAGTACCCTCCGGAAAAGTTAGTTTTGTTTAATAAATGAAGAGCCGGCCTTAGAAATAGGGCCGGCTTTTTTTGTGGTTTCCGCAGGCATAAAAACTACCAGGGAAAGGTAACTTATCGTGCGGCTGCCGGCAGTAAGAAGCCAGCTTTACATATCCAGTTACATTACGACTGGTGATTCAGGCTGTCGACTTCGCTCAAGGTTCTAAAGTATTCCAGGATGCTTCGGGCCTGCTGTTCTGTTAAATTCTGGTTCGCCATGGGCGACAGATACTCCTGCAGTAACTGTTTGGCAATGGGGTCTTCTTTTACCATCCGATCCGGGTTCAGGATCATGTTCATTATCCACTCGGGGCTCCTGCGGGTGGTTACCTCTTTTAATGCCGGGCCTACAAAGCGTTCTTCAATTTTGTGGCAGGCAGTGCAATTCTGTTCAAAAATGCTTTGCCCTTCATCTGCCAGCTGTTGGTTAATGCTGGCTTCAAGCTGTAAATTCTGGATTGGGCCTACTCCTTTTACTTCCATAGGGTCTGCTAAAGCTTCAACTTCAGGCGACACTTCTGTTTCTGTACCGGAGTTTGCCTGCTCGCCATCGGAGCCGCTTCCGCAGGCACTAAAAACCAGGGCCGAAAGCCCGATAAGCATCCCGGAACCTCTTTTTAAAAATTGTATCTTTTTCATAATAATAAAATTTGCTGTTAAAAATTAGTTGTAATCTGCTGGTTAGTTTGTTAAACCTACGACTTGTATTGGGGCGTGGTTTAAAAGTTATGGAGCTTTAGTACGATAAACTACAGACAAAAAAGTGAGGTAGAGGTGTAGAATGTTAGGTTGGCCCTTTTGTAAATCGGGGCAGCTGGCAGCGGAAGGAAGTTATTGTAACTGCTTCTCACCTACAGCTTGAATTCAGGCGCGAGAGAAATGGAAAAGCCGGAAATGCTTGAAAATCCTTTCCACAAAACAGCGGTAATTTTTTAACCAATTAAATAAGCCAGGCCACTGGTTACCGGCTGGCACAGGTCGACCACCTTGTTTTCTCTGAAGAGTTTCTCGAGCAGCTCCCGGGGCTTTTTATATTGCTCATGAATGGGGCAGGGGTGAGTGGCAGAACACTGGCTAAGGCCCAGGCCACATTCTTTAAAAACGGCCATGCCATCGATGGCCTCTACTATATGAATAATGGGCTGCAGTTGCTGCTCCTTTGTCATATAAAAACCACCTGAGGGTCCTTTGGTGCTGTTAATCACGCCTCTTTTTACCAGGGTTTGCAGCATTTTGCTTACTGTGTGTCCGCTGGCATCGATGTGTTCGGCAATGTCTTTAATGGATTTTTTGTCGCCTGTTTCCGTGCCGGATGCCAGGTAAATGACCGCTTTAATTGCCGTTTTGCAGGTGTAGCTCAGCATATATTAACTGTTTAGAAACTGGAGGCCATCTTCTGAAATCAGGTGGTGGCCCCATCGGGGTTCAAAAACTAAATTTAGCTCGATTTTATAATCTTTAAAGGTTTCCTGCATCATTTCCCTGCTACTGTCGGTAATTGCTTCGCCCATAGGGCAAAATTGGGTGGTAAGGGTCATGTCCATTTCAATTTGCTTTTCCTGCAGAAAATCGATCCGATATACGAGCCCCAGGTCTATAATGTTAAGACCAATTTCGGGATCGATTACCTGCTTAAGTGCCTCTACTGCAACGGCACATTGTTCGGGCTTATTGGTGTTTATATTCATATAAGTGCTTAGACATACATACATTAAACTGTTTGTCATGCCGACAACGGAGGCATCTTTCCAAGTATAATGCTTTCCAGATGTTTCTAACGAAGGAAGATCCTTCCGCGCGGCGTCCGCGTTCCTCAGGATGACACATCAAAATTAAGTTTATACTATTTCTGTCGAATTACTTACTTGCTGGTTTATGCCAGATGGTTTTTGCCAGGTTCAGGTTATAAAGAAAAGCTGCGATAATAAGGAGGAAAGCGCCTGCTTTTAACAGCAGGTCTGCCTGCAGAAACAGGCCCCAGGCAAAGCCTGCAAAGCCGGCCAGGTAGCTGAGGGCCATCCACTTAAACTGTAATTCGCTGAAAAGATCTTTTGGATTAGGTGTTTTGCCCATGCCAGAGCGCAGGTGGTATACCTTATTCCAGACAATAAAAGGCAGGGTTTTAAAGGTCATGCCCAGGATAATGGCCGTTAGCCAGCCAAAGAAAATGCAGAAGCCATACAGCAGCACCAGCTCGTTTTGTTCTCCTGTATAAAATAAGGCTACAATTAGGGCGAGCAGGAGCAGCACGGGCAGTACAATCATGGCAACCGATAGCAGCGAAACCTTCATAGGGTTGTCGACCTGCCTGCGAATACGCTGCCCATACGCTTTGCGGCAGTAATAGCCGAACAGCACAATGCCGGTAGAGATGAGGAGGGGTGGAACAATACGGAGGAGTAGCGGATGGCCGCAAAGCGAAAAAGCAATAAAGGTGAGCAGGCCCAGGTTCAGGCAGCCGAAAACCACCCACAGGAGCCGGTCGTTGGTATACTTCGAGATGAGGAACATAGGAATTAGTCGGGCACCCACGCCGGTAACCAGCAAAAGGAACCAACCGACAATGCCCATGTGGGCATGGAGAGGCAGGTAGGTAAGGGAGCTGCTGCTTAACAGGGGATGCGTAAAGTTAAATACCAGCAGCAGCCCCAGCAGGGTGGTACCCAACAACCAGCCAATGGCAGCAAAAATAAAGGTAGCATACACACTCTTTTTACCACTTTTGGCCATGCTACTATAGAGGTTTAGCAAATAAGCAACTATGCCCAGGTTTATGGCAATTGCCCCGGCCTGCGCGGCCCAGCCAAAGTTAAAGGTGTAAAAGGCAAAAACCAGCAGCGGAATGCCAATGGCGGCAAAAACAAAGGAAACATACGCCAGCGCATTGCTGTGTAGCTTACCTTCAATTAAAACCGGCACCAGCTGGTGGCTCGCTCCCAGAATAATCATGCTTCCCCAGCCCAGGGCCATCAGGTGGGTAATGGCGAGTACATCGGGATTGAAGTAATTGAGCTGGAAGGCACTGCTGGATAGAAAGAGCAGTAGGCAGGACAGCAGGAAGGCCACCGCTGCATAAAGGTAAAATGGCAGCACCACTTTATAAGAAGTGGTTTTCTGTAATGAGGTGTTTCCTGAAATTATCATCTTAGTTCCTGAAAATTAAAAGGTGTACTTCATTGTCCGATAACTGCCTGCTGCGGTAGTCGAAACCACGCTCCGCCAGTTCAGGCAGCAGGAAAACCGGCATGCGTTTATGAGCAACAAAGAGGGCATTTTTAGGAGGCAAGGTCTCCAGCGATTCCAGAATAGCCATCATGGGTTGGGGCATTTCCAGGTCTCTTACATCCATTTCGCGGAGCTGGCCGTCAAACCTTTCTTTTACCTGCTCCCAGTCTTCGTTTCCGGCTGGCGACAGCGAAATTTCAGGCTTTGCCGTTGCTGATTCTCTGAAAAACCAGGTTTCAAAAAGGTGGGGTTTAACCGAATCGGTCCAGGACTGAAAGCCTTTCTTTTTCAGCATGGCGATAAGTGGCGTAGGCGCAAAGGTATTAATGATTTTAAGTACTTCTCCAGGATGCAGGGCCTTTACTTTTGCCATAATTTCCTTCAGCGGGTCATTACCGGCCTCCAGTATAGGCCTTACATCCAGCTGCACCACCTGCTCCGGTTTTACTGTCTGTATGAAAGCAGGTATTTGTTTTGTAGTAGTTTCCGTTCGCTGGTTGTCAGTTTCTGGTATAAAGCCCAGCGGCCGCAGGGCTCCAAAGAAATCTTCTTGGGTACATCCGGCTATTTTTGCGGCCATGCCTATGCTTACCCTGCCGGCCATCAGCTTCCGGAGGATGGGGTTCCTTAGCTTCTCAAACTTTGGGTTAATGGAAACGATGGAATCTAATGCCTCCGGATGCTGCCTGAGCAAGGCCCCTATTTTGGTGTGTTGGTTAACCCGCATACCTTTTTCGTTTGGCTTTACTATCCTTTTACTTTACTATCTTTTTTCCGTTCCCAGAAATGGTCTTTCCAGTCATCGTCGTTCAGGTGCGGGCGGGCAGGAACCTCTTGCAGCAGCTTAAGCAACTGTTCTTCGCTCATACAAGACTGTAACTGGTTAAACAGCTCCCTTTCTTCAAAACGGATGTGTGCTTCCAGGAGGTTGGCAAACATAGGATGCCAGCGAACGTTTTCGGGGTTTTGCTTAATGCTGCTTACCAGCGAACGAACCTCTGCATGCTCCTTTTCTGCCCGTTTACGCCAGGGGTCGCTTTCCGGTAGGTGGATGAAGAGATGCTTTTCCTCATCGGCAAAATGATGCACCAGGTCCTCCTCATAAAAATGAGTAATATAGTTGCTTATGCGGACCGACGGAATGTCGGCCCGCTGTCCCTGCCGGATTTTCCAGACCAGGAGGAGTCCAAAGTGATGATCTTTTGAAAACTCCACCAGGGCCGGGTTCCGCTTAATAGGTTTATTTGGAATACTCATGGTTTAAGTTGTTTTTCTAATTCCAGCGCTTTTGGGAAGAGGATGTTGTTCTCCAGGTGAATGTGTATATGCAGGTCGCTTTCGAACTCCTCGAGCATACTGAATAGCATTTTATAGCTTCCGCAGGCATCTTCGGGCAGGGTATAGTTGTTGCTTAGCTCCCTTATTTTTTCAAGGTTATGGCCGGCAGATTCATGTTCCGCTTCCATCATGCGTACCGGGTTTTCCACAGTGCCGAAGTGGGGTTTTTCCACTGGCTGGTTTAAGTTTCTTGCCTGAACAAGCTGCTTTATAAATGGAAAAAGAATTTGCTCTTCTTTTGGCAGGTGGCCCATGAGCTCTTCGGAAATACTTTCTACAAGCGTATTTATTTCCATTAGCTCGGGGTGCTGCTTAGCATGTACTTTTGCCACTTTTTGTGCGTAGGTGCTAATGTCCGGTAAAGTGTTGCGTACATAGGTGTGGTGGGTATTTACAATGTAATCGGCCAGGAAGTCGAGCTCCCAGTCGTTGTAGGGCAATGCGCGGGAGGCAACCACAAGCTGGCTGCCCTGCTGCAATTCCTGTTCTACTTTGGTTACATCCAGGCCCTTTTCAGCACAGGCTTCTTTTACCGTTTTCTTACCGCCACAGCAAAAGTCAAGGCCGTATTTTTTAAATACCTGGGCCTTGCGCAGGTCCCTGGCTGCAATTTCGCCTAAGGTTTCCTCCTTTTCCCCTGTTACCCGTTTGGTAAGAATTACTTTCCACCATACGGGCCCCTGCTCAGTATATTCCCAGTTAAAGATGTTGCCGAGCTCGCCCAGCATCTGGTAGTAAAGTGGTTTTGGGTCGTGGTCGTTGTGGATTACCAGGCTGGCACCGGGCTCCAGTTCTTCAAATCTCCTGAAAATGGCGGGGTGCTTTTCCCGTGGGTCTAAAACGGTTACATCTAAAATATTTTCTTCCTGTGCTATCATGGTAAAATTGTTTTGTTGTTTTCTATAGGTCAAAAGTAAGAAGATATTTATTAAAAAGTATAAAAGTACTTAAATACTTTTATTGACATTCATCATGTTTTCAATCTTAAATTTTAGCAGGACCCTGTTCTCTTGCAGAGGAAAATGAAAGAACTAAAGGCAGCAACTTTATCAGGATAAGACTTGCTTTTGAAGAGGAGGGAAATTAGCAGGCTATGAACTGGCTGTTTGCATAAGCCATCCCAGGGCCTATTTTAATATTTACACCTTCATAAAAGCAGGAAGGCTTTTGATAGAATAAGTAAGAAGTAAAAGCTTTGTTTGCTTATTGCCTTCCGACCCCCGGCTTTGCCCACTTGCTGTTTCTCCCGTTTTCCTCTACAGCATGGAGGGCCTCAGGCATGCGAGTATAATCAACATATACGGCTTCATAAGCCTCCTTTTTCTGGCGGTTCGCCGTTTGTTTGGTTCAGCCTGGCAATTTTTCGACTTCGCCTGCTTATTACACTTTCGGTCTGGCTTCAAAAATCCGCAGGAACAGGTGCGTGGACATATTCCGTGCCCGGTTTTTTGCTATTTCGGCATTGGTTCCCTGGAAGTGCTCATCGATAGTGCCCAGCCAAAGCTGAAGCCAGCGGCCGAAATGCTCCATACTTATGGTATTATTTACGTGCCGGTCCACGTCGCGGTGGACCTGTGCCGGGTTGCCCCTGTAGCTTCTGGTAAGGAGCAGGTTGGTTTCCCAAAAGTCGGTGAGCCGCTCGAGATGAGAGGGCCAGTCGGTAATAATCGAATTAAATATGGGGCCCAGCATTTCATCCTCCCGCACCCTTGCATAAAAGGTGTGGATAAGAAAGCTGATATCTTTGCGCTCTTTTAGTTCTGCTTTCATACTACGGTTTATTTTTAACGGGCAACAGCCTGCCATGTACCTCTTCAATTTTCTCTTTCAAAAGGGAGTTCCTCTTTTTAGAAATCTTTTAAAATCCTGAACCTCATGTTGTCAATGGAGGGGTCAATACTTATCTGGCAGGCCAGCCGGCTGTTATGGGTCTTATTTGGCAATCCATCGAGCGTCTGTTCCTCGAAGGGTTCCATCTCATCTCCGGGTTTACCGTTAAGAATTTCAATATGACAGGTGCCGCACATGGCCCTTCCCCGGCAATCGCCCCAGTCTTCCCACAGCTCATTTAACACCAGGTCCATTAAATTCCGGTATTCAAAAGGTTTAAACTCCAGGGTTTTTTCCTCCCCAAATTCATCAATTACATAAAGCTTACAGGTATCTGCCATGCTGCGTTAATTCAAATTTTAAGTTTTGTTGCTTCTGCAGGCTGCCGAGCAGCCAGACATTTAAATGTCAGCGATCGTTTTTTTGCCGCTATAAATTACTTACATATACAACGCCCTCCTTCAGGTTCTGGGCCAGCTGGCCAATGCTGGTCTGTTGAAAAGTCGACTTCAGCTGGTCTCTTGTTTTTGCGTACTCATAGTGCATGGGGCAGGGGTGCCTGTCGGAGCAGCTTTGTAAGCCAAGCCCACACTCCCTGAAAATGGCTAAGCCGTCAATAGCATTTACAATATCAATAACCGGCAAAGCAAGCTGTGGCTTTTCGGAATAGAAGCCGCCATAGGGTCCTTTTAAAGAGGTAACTATCCTGTGTTTATTGAGTGCCTGCAGAATTTTTGCTGTAAATGCCTCTGGTGCTTCAATGTCCTTCGCAATTTCTTTCACTCCCAGTTTTACGCCTTCATCTGCTTTGGAGGCAATAAAAATGGCGGCGCGTATGGCGTATTTACATGATTTTGAAATCATTTTCTTTCTTTTGTTTCTCTTATTTTAATTTCCTGAAAACAGCTGCTTTCCTGTGAAGAAGGCCGGCAGGCCGCTTTTTCCAGATGTGGAGCCCTGCTTTCCGGTGGTGCATCTTTCAGGCTCCTCACTTCCGGAAACAGGAAATGGGTTTCCAGCTGGATATGCTGGATTTTGCCTGGCTTAAACTTTTTTCGCAGCCTTCCTTTTTTTACTTTTAGGTGCAACCTGACCAGACCGTTTTCCAGGTATTCCCAGCAAAAAGCCTTTCCGCCTTCTTCCGGAAATGAAAAATACAGGCGGGCAGGATCCTGCGTATATTCTAAAATAAAATGGGTTCCTTCTTCTAAATCCTCCAGGTATCCCACCAGCAGCAGGCCCTTTCCGGGAAAGGTTAGTACACTGTCAATAAATTAATTGACGGTAAAAACCTTTGCTGGCTTGGCACCAAACAGCTAAAAGTCTTATACAGCATTTTTTAAGGAGTTCGTGCCACTTCGGGAGTAGCAGTTAAACCATCAGGTAATTATTTCTATGGGAATTAGAAGGCTTAAATTTAGAGTTAGAAATTTTTTCATAACCTTCAGTTATCTTAAGGTTTATCCTGCGTAAAGTTAAGTAATAATCCATAAAGGATATGCTTATCCTTTATAAAGCGGCTGAAATTTTCTGATAAGCAAAAAAACAAAGCTTTCCGTAATATTTTTGCTCCGGTTTGCAGTTGATAGCAAAGAATGAGTGAAGCTTTTTTAAATTTGCCATTGCGCTCATTTTATAAGCAGGCACTAATCCGTAAAAACACTTGTTTGTTTCCAAGCTGCCAGTGTATTTTAGGCTAAGTTTGGGTAAAGTCTGCTGCCAGGGTTCCAAAGTAAGCAAGCAATGAAATTTTTACAGCTAAAGAAAGCATATCGATGGGTTCAGGCAATGTCGCTGGATGTTGTTGTGGGAAGCGGACTTTTGAACCTGGCCATCGCAAAATACTACCAGGTTCACCTGCCCTTACCCGTGGTCGCTGCTTTAATGGTGGCCGTATGGGCGATTTATACCTTCGACCACCTTTCAGATGCAAAAAAAATTGGCAAAGTAGCGGCTACCCACCGCCACAGGTACCACCAAAAATATTACAAGGTTTTAAGTTTGCTCTTACTGCTGGCCGTTGTTGCAGGGATTGGCACCACATTTTTACTGCCGGCCGTAGTGGTAAAGTGGGGCATAATATGCGCTGCCTGTGTAGTGGTTTACTTCTTACTGTTAAAGCTGAAGTTTTTTTGGTATAAAGAACTGTTTATTGCCTTATGCTATACCATTGGCGTTTTCTTAGGCCCATTATCGCTTGCTTCAGGCACCCTTGACTCTTTTCAGTTATTGCTGATTCCGCAAATTCTGCTCCTGGCACTTTCTAACCTGGTTATATTTTCGTGTTTCGATTACCAGACCGATCAGCAGGATGGCCATTACTCCCTTGCCCTCCACCTGGGCTTGTTGCGTGCCCGAAAAATAGCCATAGGCCTGGTAATTACCGGCCTGGCTCTAACGGCAGCCATGTTTTTTCTGGCGAAGGTTTTTATTACCCAGGAGGTCCAGTTATTTATTTTTGCCATGAATCTCCTGCTTTTAATCCTGCTAGTGAAGGAAAAAAACTTCAGGCACGATAATTTATACCGCTTGGTGGGCGACGGCATTTTCTTTATTCCTATCCTGTTTCTCCTCTATGCAAGGTAATTACGATGCCGTAGCCGGTTTTTACGACAGGCTATCCAGGCTGGTGTTTGGCGATACTATTTACCGGGCCCAATGCTATCTTGTAAAGGCCATACCGCCAAAAGCCAATATACTCATTATAGGGGGCGGAACAGGCTGGATTTTAGAAGAAATTGCGAAAGTTCACCCGGCGGGTTTGAGCATTACCTACATAGAATCCTCAGAAAAGATGATGCAGCTATCGCGCAGGCGGAGGGTAGAAAAAAACCAGGTAATATTTATTCGTCATGCTATTCAGGATGTTAGGCTTGAGAAATCGTTCGACCTGGTAATTACCCCTTTCCTTTTCGATAACTTCTCGGCAGCCACCCTCCGGCAGGTGTTCCTGAAAATTAACAGCCACCTAAAGCAGCAGGGGCTTTGGCTGTATGCCGATTTTCAAACCCAGGAAAATAAGCTGTCGTCGAAAGTGCTCCTGAAGGTAATGTACCTGTTCTTTGGCTTAGTTTGTAAAATAGAAGCTTCCCGCCTGGCTGATCCGACGCACCTTTTTTATGAAAATGGCTATCGGAAAGAAAAGCAGGCAGTGTTTTATGGTGGCTTTATAAGCGCAATTATTTATCAAAAGCAGCCTTTATAAAAAAAATAGAAAGGCTGGCCAAAGCTTGCTCTTCCTGTTTTTACACAGCAATTTCCGGCTTAACTCCCTGGTTTTAAAACAAGCTTCTACAGCAAAATATGAAAAGCTATTTTTCATGCGCAATCGTACGGAAAGCCAATAGCTTAAAAAAGAAAAGCCCCTAAGCGGATTTTAGAGGCTGTGGTTAATTTACAGGAAGTTGATTAAAATAATTAGCAGGTGAATGACGGTACTTGTGATAAACACCGGGATAATTACCTTGGACGACATATCGCCAAGCAGGGATACTAAAATGCTGAATGACAGAATGGCTATAAGCGCAAACTCAAAAATGTTATTCCCATTCATGCTGATAGCCAGCAAGGTAATAGGAATTATAATACAGGTTTGAACCAGCAGGATAAAGGCCATTATTCCCAGGCGGTAAAAACCAGCTTCTTCGCATCTATAGTTGTACCAATTCAAAATCTTTTCCATATCAGGTTAATTTATTGTTTAGGGTTCGTTTAATGTTTGCATGAAGTTAGTCCCGCCAGGCTGGAAAAGATATGATTCGGATCATAAAACGGGCTGATTCTCGTCAGGAATGGCCTTTTATGTTGTTTAAAGGCCCTTTTTATAAGTCAGGCTCTCCGGGCAGGAGTTGATTTTGCCACAAAAAAAATACTTTCGACCTTGCTCCGGAACTAAAAAGGAACGCAGGTTAAAAAAATATCTTTCAGAATTTATAGGAATGGATCAATCGATAAGTAAAAATGAGGAGGCGCCTGATGATCCGCTTGGAAGCCTGCAAAAGGAAATCGTTGGGCTTGAAGCGGAGCTGGAAAGGCTAAAAAAGGAAGTGGGTGCTTTTGAAGGAGAAATCTACCGCCGGATGCAGCAGCAGATAAGCCGGGTACGGACGCTGGCAGCATTATATAAACAGCAGAAAAAAGCAAAGAAAGCAAAGCGCCTGGAGCAAAAGAAGAGAGGCAAAAACTATCGGGAGCCAAAGCAGCTAAAACCACTAAAGGAGCAGGGAGAAGCAGGAATAGTTTTAAATGGAGAAGAGCAGAAGGCGCTTAAGCAGTTGTACCGGGAGGCTGTAGTGCAGTTCCACCCCGATAAGATGAACCATGCCGGGGAGGAAGCTGAAATCCAGCGGGCAACTGCCATTACAGCCCGGCTAAACAGCCTGTATAAACAAGGAGACCTGGATGAGCTCCTATACTTCTACCAAACGATTATTAGCGGAAGTGAAGGTCGGGGAAGGAGCGCTCCGACTGAAAGTGTGGTCGATTCAAAAGCCAGGATGGCTTCCCTGAAAAAGAAGAAAAAGGCTCTTGAAATGCAGCTGGAGCAAATCAGAAGCGCTTACAGCTACCATGTATTAATGACGTACGAACCCCCCCTTTCCTTCATAGAAGAACTGCGCCAGCAATTTGAGGACAGGATTGCCCTGCTGGAAAAAAGAACCAGGAAGGGGTAGTGCCGGCCCGGTAAAGGCAGGTTCCGTCTTTTGGCTGTTATTGTCTCAGCTCGACTTTCGCACTTTTAGAAACTGGAAACAGCGCTACTGAGCATTTTAGGCTATTTCGCCATTTATTTTTTTCCATGTCAGGTAAGTTCCATGACATACATAAATAGAAAGAACATTCATATGAGCCATATAGACCGTTTTTTCTGGTTTTAAAAAAGGCTAAAGTCGAGCTCAGAGCCTGTCTAAATTTATTTTTGATTTCGAAAGGCTAATATTTTGTGCGCTATCGAAGCTCTTTTGGAGGATAATAGCAGCGCTATCGCCCGAGAAAAAGCCGAAGATAGCGTGCAAAATATAGACTTGTAGTACAAAACATAAATTTTTAGACAGGCTCTCAAGCCAGCTTTTGCTGCTTCTTTCGCTCGTCATGCCTATCCCTGGTCGCAGGCTTCCGCACATTCCGTAATAGCAAGAAAGTAGCGGCAGGCAGCAGGATGGATAGTAACGCCAGGCTCAGCTCATAGGCCGGCAGCGGTTCACCGCTAAAGCGGATATAAAGGGGCTGCCCAATCAGGTAAAGCTCTGTAAGAACAAACCCGCCAAGAAAGACAAAAATGCCGGCTTTTCCGCTTGTAGTATGCAGGCGGAGAAAACCCTGCCGGGCAAACCAGCCCAGCAAAAAGAAGCTTACAAAGCCCAGGAATACCAGGTGCAGGTACGCAATAGTGAAGTTACGCACCAGGTAGGCCATTTGGGCAATAGCCGGCAGGGCAGAAGCCAGCTGCAGCAATACCTTTACCACATAAGCCGCCAGGGAAATGCCCAGCAGAAAGCGGATGCGCCCGCTGAGGAGCGCTTGGAGCGGCTTTCTTATTTGGTAAAGCATAACAAGGGCCAGGAACAGGGCAAATACCTGAACGCCGGCCGCAATGCCCGCCACCACATATACCCAGCGGGCCGGCTCGGTCCACAGGGCCGAAAGTCCATAGGCAGGAATACAGGCAAGGGCCATGAGCCAAAGAAAGAGCCGGGCATACTTCCTGTTAAAGAGGATATGGTTTCGCTCCAGCAGCCAGAAGAACAGGCCAAACAGGGCAAAGCTAAACCAGCCGTCGTACTGCAGGTGGAGGTAGAAATAAATAGCCAGCTGGTACCAGTGGGTGGCGCCCATGCCTTTTGCCATAATGCCTCCCAGCGCAAAAGGCCCTGCCGCCGACAAAATCATAAAAAACAGCGACCATTTAATAAAGCTCCGCGAAAGCCGGTGTTTTTGTTGCTCTGCCTCCAGCCTGTTTTGGCGCAGGTGCCTGAAAACCTTAAAGGCAAACGCCCAGGAAAAGAAAATATGCAGCGTGGAAAACAGGATAGACACAAACGCATAGCCCTGAATGGGAAAGCTGATGAGCATACCCACCACACTTAGCTGCAGGAGAATAAATATCCATTTATACGAAGAAGCTTTGTTGGGAAGGTAGGCATATATTATCCCTGCAAACAAGGCATTAAATACCCAGCCTAAAAAAGCAATATGCGAGTGGGCATGCAGAAAGTTCTTGTATACAATTCCTTCAAGCGGATGTACCAGCAGGCAGCGGAGAAAAAGGCCCAGCAAGCCTACCAGCAGGAGGTAGCCAAAGGAAACCTTAAACCATTGGCCAATAAGTACGTGCGATTTCTTTATTGCTTCTTCCGAATATATTTCCTTCATGTGCTTTGCCGCATTTACTACTCTTGTGCCAAACATCTCCCCTTCAGCCTCTAATTTCCAGTTTCAGTTTCTTATCTCCAGCAATGTGTTAGGGAGTAAGAATTACTTTTTTAATTGCTGGTTTCTGGTGTGCATGGAGTTTACGAATTTCCTGGCGGCTAAGCAAGGCCATGTGCATGAAGAAACACAAAATGGCTGTTCCGTTAAATATGCCGGCCCACATTCTAAGCTCGCTTAACTCCAGAAGGCCTGCAGTAAAACGCAGCAGGAGCGAAGCCTGTAGCAGAATGGCCCAAAAGTAAAGGGTCGGACTAAAAGGCCTGAAGCTAAAGCCTGCTACCCCGGGTAAAATAATGGGGGCGTGGGCAAAAATCATGGTCATAACAAAGCCGATAAAGAAAGCATGCAGGGTGGCATCATACATATAACCGTACCAGTTGCCGAGCAGCATGGTAAGGCCGCAGATAATTAACCAGCTGTAGCCTGCCAGCAGGAGCGAACCATTGTAACGGGACAGGCCCCGCCTTTTTATGGATTTGGTCGCCATGTCGTACTTTAGCAGCCAAAGGCCCACCAGCGCCATGGCTATGCCGGAAATGTAGCGGCCCCAGCTATGAAAAGGCAAAACCAAACCTACCACAAACAGGGCGACTGCCAGTACGAGTATTCTTTGCTTTAGCTTTGAAACCGGCAAAAAGCGGGAAATTTCTATTCGTTCAGAAGTAATGGTGAGTAATAAAAAGCCCATCCACCAGCCAGCCGCCAGCGGAAAGCTGTTATGAACAAGGACCATCAGGTTACCGACAAGCCAGCAAAGGGCACCCCCCAGCATTATTTTCAGGTAAAAGTCGTCGTGCTTCTGCACCAGGCTGCCCACCATGGCGGCCAGCCCCAGGCTGCCCAGGCAAATAAGGCTGTAGGCAATGGTTTCCAGGCCGAGCAGAATAAATATAATGCTGCTGCCACTGCACAAAGGGGCAAGCCAGGCCCAGGACTTCTTTATAATAGAGGCTCTTTCGAGGCTAATAAGTGTTCCCAGGAAAGCACCTACCATAATAGCCCCGTGTTTGCCGGCAGCACCTGTTAGCGGGAGCTGCCAGCCCAGCCGAATCCAGCCACCCCAAATGCCGCACAATATGGCCAGTAGTATAAAAGGTACAATATGAATATAGTTGAGCTTAGCCGTTTTCATAATTTCCGTTCTTCAGTGGTTCTTCTTTCCGTGGCAAATTTAACCCCCTCCTTTAGCGAAAAATATGATCTGGTTCATGTTTTGCATCTTTTTAGCTACCTGTTGCTTATTGCTCGTTGTTAGTGTTAGTTATAATTCCTGTTCCCGGGAAACGACCAGCCACACATGAATAACCATTTACCAACCACCAACAATTAAAAATTTATCTCACCTGATTTAGATCATAAGACAGCTGCTGTTGGTCCGATACCTTTACATCATGACTAAATTTTAAAATCATGATAGCAACTGAAAACATATTGGATGTAAGAATAATTGAACCCCGGCTAAAGCACCCTTCTATATTTAATGGTTTTGATGCTCTGGGGGCAGGAGAAATTCTGACTATTATAAACGATCATGATCCGCTGCCACTGTACTACCAGCTTAAGGCAGAGCGGCCTAACATTTTTTCGTGGCAATATATGGAAGAGGGTCCGGAGGTATGGAGAGTGAACATTCAAAAGTTGAGAGGCGCCAACACCACTACTGTTGGCGACATGGTGCGCGACAACCCAAGGTCTGCGGCCATTTTTAAGAAATACAAAATTGATTACTGCTGCAACGGGAAAAGAACCATAGAGGAAGCCTGCGCGAAAGCAGGCGTGTCGACTGCAGTATTGCAGCAGGAAATAGATGCCCAGGTAAATCAGCCAAGTGCTCACCTGCGGGTGCACGACTGGCCCATGGAACTGCTGGTCGACTATATTATAAACAACCACCACAGCTATGTGAAAAAAACAGGCGCCGATATTAAGGGCCTGATAGATAAGGTGGGCAGGGTGCACGGCAGCCGCCACCCGGAATTGCTTATTATGCGCCAGTACTTTTATGAGCTGATGCAGGAGCTGGAGTCGCACATGATGCGCGAAGAAGGAATTCTTTTTCCGGCTCTTAAGAAGCTGGCTCAGAACAAGGAGTCCATGGAAAAATTCGAATTTGGCTCTGTTGAAAACCCCATCCGCATGATGGAAATGGAGCACGAAGAAGCCGGCAACCTGCTGGAAGCCATTCGTACCCAAAGCAAAGAGTACCAGCTGCCGGAGGATGCCTGTACCTCCTACCGCCTGCTGTTTAACCTGCTGCAGGAGTTCGAGGAGGATTTGCACCAGCATATTCACCTCGAAAATAACGTGCTGTTCCCGAAAGCTAAAAAAGCCGGGGAGAAGCTCGTAAAATAAATAAAAAAATAGTAACACCTGAAGGGAGAAAGAAGAGCGTGGTTGGGTGGAGTGTTGAAAATCTTCTTTCTCCTTTTCTCTACCCGGCCACTTATGAAAAATAAACAGCAAAAGTCTTCCAGCAAGGTGCAGAATTCCTATAAGCCCCAAAAGGGCTTATTTTTTCAGCGCCATTATACAAGCAAAGGTAAGAGTCCCTTTGAGCAGTTCAATTATGTAAAGCGTGCTTCAACCATTCAAAACCAGCAGGGCGAGCAGCTCTTCTCTATGGAAGAGGTAGAGGTGCCCGAACACTGGTCGCAGCTGGCAACCGATATCCTGGCGCAAAAATATTTCCGCAAAAGTGGTGTTCCCAACGACCGGGGTCAGAATGGCCAGGAAAATTCTGCCCGGCAGGTGGTGCATCGGCTGGCAGCCTGCTGGCGCCACTGGGGCGAGCAGTATGGCTATTTTGCCGGCCCCGACGATGCGCAGGTTTTTTACGACGAGCTGGTTTATACGCTCCTCGGACAATACGCTGCCCCCAATTCTCCCCAATGGTTCAATACAGGCCTGCACCATACCTACGGTATTAGTGGCACGGGCCAGGGCCATTATTATGTAGACCCGGAAACGAAGGAAGTAAAAGAATCTACTTCGGCGTATGAACGGCCACAGGTACATGCCTGCTTTATATTGTCGGTAAAAGACGATTTGGTAAACGAAGGTGGCATTATGGACTTGTGGGTTAAGGAAGCGCGCCTTTTTAAGTTCGGCTCCGGTGCTGGTACCAATTTTTCTGCCATACGCGCCAAAGATGAAAAGCTTTCCGGTGGGGGCCAGTCCTCCGGCCTTATGTCTTTTTTGAAAGTAGGCGACCGGGCAGCGGGGGCCATTAAATCGGGCGGTACCACGCGCCGGGCGGCTAAAATGGTGTGCCTCGATATCGACCACCCCGAAATAGAAGATTTTATAAGCTGGAAGCAGGAGGAAGAAAAGAAAGTTGCGGCCCTTGCTGCGGCCGGATATTCGGCTGAATTTGAAGGAGAGGCCTACCAGACAGTGTCGGGCCAGAATTCGAACAATTCTGTACGGGTGCCTAACCGCTTTTTCCGCCTGCTGGAGGAAGGAAAGCCCTGGCCACTGAAAGAAAGAGAAAGCGGTACGGCAAGAAAAGCGCCGGCAGCGGCCGCCCTCTGGAAAAGGATTGCCGAGGCCACCTGGGGCTGCGGCGACCCCGGCCTGCAGTTCGATACCACTATTAACGAGTGGCACACCTGCCCGGAGAGCGGCCGCATTAATGCCTCCAATCCCTGCTCGGAATATATGTTCCTCGACAACACCGCCTGTAACCTGGCTTCGGTAAATCTCTGGAAGTTCTGGGACACCGAAAAGCAGGAATTCGATGTGGAGGCCTTTCAGCATGTTTGCCGCCTGTATACGGTCGTGCTTGAAATTAGTGTGCTCATGGCGCAGTTCCCTTCGGCCGAAATTGCCCGCTTATCGTACGAATACCGCACCCTTGGGCTGGGTTTTTCCAACCTGGGTGGCCTGCTGATGCGGGCAGGCATTCCTTACGACAGCGAAAAGGGTCGCGGCATGGCAGGCGCAATCTCTGCGCTCTTAACAGGCACCGCTTATGCTGCCTCCGCCGAAATGGCGGAGGTGCTTGGTCCCTTTGCCGGCTATGAAAAGAACAGTGTGGCAATGCAGCGGGTGCTTCGGAACCATCGTGCGGCAGTAAATAACTGGCCCGAGAAATACGAAGTGCTGGAAACTAAACCTGCCGGACTCGATGCCCGCCACTGCCCCGATTACCTGCATAAGGCGGCCTGCCAGTTGTGGGACAAGGTACTAGAGCAGGGCGAAATCCATGGTTTTAGAAATGCCCAGGTAAGTGCCGTGGCCCCAACCGGTACCATTGGCCTGCTGATGGACTGCGACACTACCGGTATTGAACCAGATTTTTCACTGATAAAGTATAAAAAGCTGAGCGGCGGGGGCTCGGTAAAAATTGCCAGTGGCGCTGTGCAGGTGGCGCTGAAGAGCCTGGGCTACTCCGCAGAAGCGATTGAAAGGATTGTACAGTATATGGTAGGCGCAGGATCCTTTGAGCATGCTCCCCAGATTAACTATGCCAGCTTACGGGCCAAAGGATTCCCCAAAGAGGCTTTGGCAAAACTAGAAAAGGCTGCTCCTACTGCTTTCGACTTTGAAAGCCTGTTCAGTGTTTTTGTATTAGGCGAAGCCTGCCTGCAAAGCCTGGGCTTTACGGCTGCCGAATACCGGCAGCCCCGCTTTAGCCTGCTCCGGGAGCTGGGCTTTAGCAGGAAGGAAATAGCAGCCTGTACCCACTATGTGCTGGGAAGCCTGACGGTGGAAGGAGCACCCGGCCTGAAAGAGGAGCACCTGCCGGTTTTCGATTGTGCCTCCAGGAATGGAGAAAATGGCAGGCGCTTTTTATCGCCGCTCAGCCACATCCGGATGATGGCCGCTGTGCAGCCTTATATTTCGGGTGCTATCTCCAAAACCATCAACATGCCGCAGGAAGCTACGGTCGACGACATACAGGAGATGTACAAACGCTGCTGGGAGCTGGGGTTAAAATCCTGCGCCATTTACCGCGATGGCAGCAAAAGTGCCCAACCGCTCAGCAAGAGCAACAAGAAAGAACTGCAGGCAGAAACAGAAGAAGAGCTTCAGCGCCTGGAAAAACTGAACAGAACTTTATCGGCCGAGCTGCAGGAAGCCCTGCACCTGGCCGCAGCGGCAGGCCACAAGAAAAAGCAGGTGGTAGCGGGCGCAGGAAGGGTCCCCCTGCCGGAGCGGCGAAAAGGCTTTACCCAAAAAGCAAAAATTGACGGGCAAGCCATTTATGTGCGCACAGGGGAGTACCCCGACGGGCGCCTGGGAGAAATCTTTGTCGATATGTATAAGGAAGGGGTAGCGTTCCGCTCCATGCTAAACTGCTTTGCCATTTCGGTATCTATTGGCCTGCAATACGGGGTGCCCCTCGAAGCCTTTGCCAAAAAGTTTGTTTTTACCCGTTTTGAACCGTCCGGAAGGGTAGAGCACGGCCATATTAAGCAAACCACTTCGGTGCCCGACTTTATTTTCAGGCTGCTTTCGTGGGAGTACCTGGGGCGCGAAGATTTAATTCATGTAAAGCCCGGGAAAGAGGAAGCGGCAGAAGCTGCTTTGGCCGAAAAGGAACTGCCTGAAGAAAATCCAAGAGAGCAGGAAGTGCTTTTAACGCTGCAGGAAAACCAGCGGACAAACGGAGCAGCTAAAAAGCAGCGACTTACCGATGAGCTTTCGTACATAGTGGGCGATTCCCCGCTTTGCGATACCTGTGGGCATGTAACGGTTCGCTCGGGCACCTGCTTTAAGTGCCTCAATTGTGGCAACAGTCTTGGCTGTAGTTAAAAATTTGGTTTAGTGGTAGGGTAAGCGCCTGGCAGGTTTCCTGTCGGGCGCTTTTTTGTTATAGTAACTTTCTCTTCTGCTGTGCTTCACCTGCTTGTATCTTTTAGATAGGGGCGTAGAAGTAGAGGGCCACAGTGAAAAGGAGAAGCTATGAAGGGTGCAATGTTACTTTTTCTGTTTTTTCAGGAGCATGTAGGGATTTTCTTTCCTTAGGATTTGCTTTGCCCTTCTTCTGCTTTTTCCTTCGCCCATACCAGATTAAAAAGCCCGAAACAGGTAAACTGGCCACCAGCAGGCTGGCAAGGAAGGCAAGAATTTTTCCCGGTAGTCCCATTATGGCGCCGGTGTGGATATCGTAATTCATCCGCATAAGCTTGTCGGCTGTATTTGCATCTTTAAACCTGTCCCAGATATGATTAACAGGCACTTCTTTTAAAGAATACTGGTCGAAGTACAGGTAATCGATTTGCCAGTAGGTAGAAGCGTTAGGGTTGATTGCTATATGAATAGGCGCCTCCTTATTTTCGGGGAAGTGCATTTCAATTGATTCTGCTGAAGGGTACTTTGCCTTCATTTTTAACCAGAGAAAATCTACCGGAGGTACTTCGCCGTTGTACGCACGGGCAGTAGTATCGGATAGCGGCTCCTGGTAAACCAGCGATTTTTTTCCGCCTGTACTAAAATATAAAGTATTTCTTACCCACTCAAAGCCCCATACCAGGCCGGTAAGGGCAAGGATGAGTGCAATAAAGCTTATATAAAAACCCAGCACATTGTGCAGGTCGTAATTTTTTCTTCGCCAGCGACTATTCCACTTAATCGTAAAACGCTGCCTTGCGCCCTTCTTATTTTTAGGCCACCAAAGCACAATGCCGCTAATGAGCATTACTATAAAAATAAGGGTAGCGCTGGCTACTACGGGCTGCCCGATTTGAGGCGGGAGCCAGAGGTAGAAGTGGCCATCGAGTATAATCCGGAAAAAGTCTTCATATACATTCTTAACCTGTTGCACTTCGCCTGTGTACTGGTTTAGGTACACAAAGTCGTAATAATGCTCTTCGAAGCTAAAGTAAATAGCATTGGCTGCCCGCTCTTTTCCCTGGTACAGGATGCCGTGAATGTGCTTACCCGGCAATTGTGCATCAGCAATTTTCTTTATTGCTGAAGGAGGCAGCACAGGGGAGTTTTGCGCTTCTACAAAGCGGTAAGGCTGGGTAAGATCCTGAATTTCCTCCTGAAAGGCATAGATGCAGCCTGTTATAGCAATAATAAATACTACTAGCCCGGAGGTAAATCCGAGCCAGAGGTGAAGTTTTCCAATTAATTTCTTAACAGTCATTCTTTAAAATTTATAAGCTACATTCAGGCGAAAGTTTCTGCCTGGTTCTGTTTGCCAGTAATAATAGGAGCTGTAACTACTGCCCGAATAGAGGTATTCATTGAGCAGATTGTTGATATTGAGGCCAATAGACAGGTCGTCGTTCTGCCAGGAAACAGCCCCATCGAGCCGGAAGTAGTCTGGTAAAAGAGAGTCGTTGTCGCTGCCCCAGTTCCAGCTGGAGCGGTCAACCTGGTATTGGTAGCCGAGAGAAAGTCCCAGTCCTCTTAGGCGGCTTTGCTGAAGCTGGTAATGCAGCCACCCATTGGTCATGTGCCGCGCATGACCTGCTACGCGGGTGCCAATCATGTTTTCCCGGGTATCTTCGGTAATTTCTACATTGGTATTGGCGTAGTTAAGTATAAGCTGCAGGCCTTTGGTAATTTCGCCCTGCAGGTCAAATTCTAAGCCCCTCGACTGAACTTCTCCAAGCTGTACCTGTGCATTGGGGTTCAGGTCCAGAACGTTCTGGTCCCAATGGGCTACCACTACGTTTTCTTTGGTTATCTGGTACACCGCAAGGGTGGTATTCCAGCGGCCGTTGGCCCAGTCTCTCTTTATGCCTGCCTCCAGATTGTTTGCCCTTAGAGGAACAAAAGGCGCGCCTTCAACAGTGGTACCTGCCTGCGGAATAAAAGATTGATCGTATAAGCTATATACAGAAGTGTTTTTAGCAACTGTTATGCTTAGGCCAAGGCGGGGCGAAAGTACCTCGTCGTTGGTTGTGTTTGCATAGCTCCAGCCATTGTACGAGGTATATCGTGCTGCCAGGGTTAAGCGAGCCCTGTTATTGAAAAATTGTAACTGGTCCTGTAAATACAGGGAAGAATACCTTTGCCCTATAACAGCAGGGTAACTGCCGGATGTGGCTCTTTTACGAATGCTCTGGCTCCTGTCAAATACCGGCAGCGTACTTGCAGGCACTCCGTAAACCGGCTGATACACATTAAATACATCGTCGCCAATAGAGCCGCTTTGCCACCAGTCGGCAAAATAGTCTTTATGGCCTACATCTATGCCTGCCAGAACCTGGTGACCCACCGCACCGGTAGTTACCTTACCATTCAGGTAAACCTGGCCAAGTTTAGATTCATTTAAGGCATCAAAAGAGCTAAGAGTTCTTAGCAGATCCCCGTTTTCCTTTACATCCGACGCCCATAGCGAACTGCCTTCCTGCTGATAATTCAGGTAGCTTAACTTTGCCGTTAGTTCCCAGTTAGGGTTTATCCGGTGGTTCATACTTATGAAAATGTTGTGCTCATGGAAATTTGAAGGGTCTATGTTTGGTTCTGCCAGCGTAAAATCACGGGGCAGGTCGGCAAATTTGTTTGGAGAAAAAACATAGGCAGCGCCTACGAGCGACATTTGCGAATACTGGTGTAGGTATTCGGCAGTAACCGATGTTTTATCGTTAAATTCATAAGTTAAGGAAGGAGCAATGGTATAGCGGTTGTTAAACTCATAGTTGCGGTGGGCTCCTTTGGTTAGGGCCATTAGATTGAGCCGATACAGGAGTTTTCCATTTTTGTTGAGCCTTCCACCAACATCAAGCGTGCTACGGAGTGTATTAAAACTGCCTACGGTAAGAGAAACTTCGTTCTGCTGAAAGCGATTGGGTTTTTTAGTTACCACATTATATAAGCCTCCGGGTTCGCCGGCCGAAAGCATAAAGCCTGCCGGGCCTTTTACAAACTCTATTCTTTCCACTACCGACATATCTTCAGCCAGCGGGCCCCAGGGCAGGTCAACATTCATGCCGTTTCGAAAGGCAGGAATTTTAAATCCGCGCATATTTATGCGTGCAAAGTTGCCCCAGTGTTCAATCATTTGAACTCCGCTTACATTCCGCGACACGGTTTCAAGCATGTCGATGGCCTGCTGGTCTTTGAGCACCTCGGTAGTTATTACCTGAATACTCTGCGGGGCCTCTACCAGGGAGCCTTGTATCCGCAAAGATTGGGAGGGCAATTCAACATGGTAATTTCCATGGCGCCTGCTTTGTACCACTACTTCCTGTAGCCTGGCTTCGGTTTCTTCCAGTATTACTTCAGGTAATACGGTAGTTTGTCCAGCCACCACTTTTATCTGCAATTCTTTAGGCTCTAATCCTACATAGGAGGTGGACAGGGTGTAAATCCCTTCTGGCACCCCTTTTATTTCATACCACCCTTCCTCGTTAGTGGAGGTGCCTTTATTAAGGCCCTTTAGCCCCACGTTTACAAAAGCAGCCATTTTACCGTCGGAGGTTTTAATGGTTCCGCTAATATTTCCTGTTTGGGCAAACAGGCTATGGCTGCCCAGGACCATGGCTAGGAATAAGACAATCGGTAGTAGTTTTTTCATTGACTGTAGTTGCATATTTATTTAGACTAATTTTAAATAAATGCAAAAGTAGCCTTCTGATGCCGTGAGCGCAATAGCGAATACTAGTCATTTTTACTGCTACTAATGGGGATGGGGACTAACTACCAGTAGTATTTATAAACAGGTGGGGAGATAAATGAGCTTCCAAAAAAAACAGGCCAAAGGCACCTCCTTTTTGCCCCTGCGAAGCCTTAAAAACTGATATCTATCATGTTTTTATTTATTAGAATCTACGCTTCTTGTGATTCTAATCATACCCACTCCCTTTTCCCGCCTATACCTTTACATAAAAATCAAAAGCCAAAAACAATGAAAAAATACCTCACCACTAGCTCAAAATCACTAAAACTCTTTCTCTTAGCATTTGGAGTTTGCTTTACCGCAGCAAGCTGTTCCTCAGATAGTAAAAAAGAAACAGAGGCGGCCCCGCAAGCAACTGCTACCACCGCAACTGCCGAGGGTTCAGAAAATGGGATAGGACCTGTAGCCGAAGTGGATCTTGGAGCAGAGATTGACCAGGCCCTGGCAGACAAAGGAAAATCAATTTTCGAGGCTAAATGTTCTGCCTGCCACAAATTTGACTCCAGGTATGTAGGACCGGCACTCTCAGGTGTTACTGAGCGCCGCCATGCTGCCTGGATTATGAACATGATTCTCAATCCGCAGGAAATGACCCAAAAAGACCCTGTTGCCAAAAAACTACTTGGCGAATATATGACGCAAATGGTGGCCCAGGATGTAACCCGGGAGGACGCCCGCGCACTGGTAGAGTACTTCCGCCAGGTAGACAACCAAAACTGATAACGCTTACACAAATGAAAAATAAATTAAACAAACAAATCGGCAGCCTGGCATTGGGGACAATGCTGGTAGCTGCAGGCCTCAGCTCCTGCAACATTGGAGGTCAAACCACTGCTGCATCCGGAAGCGACGATGCAGCCCAGCAGGTTTACCGGGCACCCGGACAGCACGACGATTACTATGCCTTCCTCTCCGGCGGTTTTAACGGCCAGGTATCGGTTTATGGAATGCCTTCGGGCAGGCACCTGCGCATGGTACCGGTATTTTCTGTAAACCCGGAAAATGGCTATGGGTATTCAGAAGAAACCAAGCCCATGCTAAACACCACCTACGGCCAGATTCCGTGGGATGACCTCCACCACCCAAAACTTTCCCGTACCGACGGAATGGCCGACGGCCGCTTCCTCTTCGTGAATGCCAACAATACACCAAGGGTAGCGAAAGTAGACCTCAGCACCTTCGAAACCACCGAAATTATCGAAATCCCGAACAGTGCCGGTAACCACTGCTCGCCTTACCCTACCAACAATACCGAATACGTAGTGGCAGGTACCCGCTTTAGTGTGCCGGTTTCTAAAAATGGTGGTATCGACGACATAGCACTTGAAAAACTAAAAGACAACTACAGAGGCTCTATCTCTTTTATTAAAGTAGATGAACAAAGCGGCGACATGAACCTGGACTTCCAGATTCTGGTCCCTGGCTTCGACTACGATATTGCCAACGGTGGTAAAGGCCCATCTTCCGACTGGATTTTCTTTACTGCTTATAACTCAGAGCAGGCCACCACACTAAAGGAAATAAATGCCTCTTTAAATGACAAAGACTTTGTAGCGGCCATTAACTGGAAGAAAGCTGCCGAGTATGCAAAACAGGGTAAGGCCAAGGAAATTCCGGCCGAGTACTACCACAACCGCCTCGACAAAGATACCCATGTGGCCAAGTCGGAGCTGAAAAAGACCGTAAGAGTACTGTACCCCGAAGATTGCCCCGGCATGATGTACCTGATTCCTACGCCAAAGTCTCCTCACGGGGTTGACGTAGACCCAAGCGGAGAGCTGATTTGCGTAAGTGGTAAACTTGCCTCCATGGTGCCTGTACACTCTTTCTCCAATATGCTGAAAGCCATTGAAAACGAAGACTTCATCGACCACATTGGCCCGATTCCGGTATTGAAATACGAATCTGTAATTGCCGGCGAAGTAAAAGAAGCAGGCCTTGGACCGTTGCACACCGAATTTGATGGGAAAGGAAATGCCTACTCTTCCATGTTCGTATCTTCTGAAATCGTGAAGTGGGACCTGAAGACCTTCAAGGTGCTTGACAGAATCCCGGTTTACTACTCTGTAGGTCACTTAATGATTCCTGGTGGCGACACCAAAAACCCGGAAGGAAAATACCTGCTGGCCCTGAACAAAATTACCAAAGACCGCTACTTACCTACTGGTCCGGAGTTGGCCCAAAGTGCGCAGTTAATTGACATCAGCGGCGAGAAAATGAAAATGGTGCTTGATTTCCCAACCATTGGCGAACCGCACTATGCACAGGGTATTAAAGCCGACCTGGTTGCGAAAAACAGCAAGAAGTTCTATCGCCTGGATGAAAACCATCACCCAAGAGCAACCAAGAACGAGAAAGAAACCCGCGTGGAGCGCGAAGGAAACGTGGTACGGGTATATATGACGGCCATCCGCAGCCACCTGGCCCCTGACAACATCGAAGGTATTCACTTAGGAGACACTGTTTACTTTCACGTAACCAACCTTGAGCAGGACTGGGATGTACCGCACGGATTTGCAGTAATGGGTAACAAAAATGCCGAGCTGCTGGTAATGCCGGGCGAAACTAAAACCCTGAAGTGGGTACCGTCCAAAACCGGGGTTACTCCATTCTACTGCACCGACTTCTGCTCTGCCTTGCACCAGGAAATGCAGGGATACGCCAGGGTATCGCCAAAAGGAGCCAACGTGCCAGTTAAATACTGGTTAGGCGAACCAGAAAAAGCCCTATAGTTCAATAATTAATACCTGATAGCCCGTGGCATTAGCCACGGGTTATTTCTCTAAAAAATTAAACTTATGAAAAAGCTGCCAAGAATACTGATGGTCCTCGCTGCCGCTTCTCTGGCCCTGTTGTTCCTGTTCCCGATGTGGAAAATTTACCTGGCTGCACCGCAGTACCCCGAAGGGCTGGAAATGCACATCTGGATTAATAAAATTGGCGGAAACAACGAATTTACCCTGCAGAATTTTAACATTCTGAACCACTATATCGGTATGGAAAAAATAGACGCCGATTCGTTTAAAGAGCTGAAAATTATGCCCCCGGTAATAATAGGATTTATTGTTTCGGCCCTTCTGCTGGCTGTTTTTCCATCTAAAAAATGGACCATGGCCTGGGTAGCAGCCTTAATGATTGGGGGAATTATTGGGCTGACCGACTTTTACTTGTGGCTGGTAAAATTTGGTACGGAATTAAATCCTTCCGCTCCCATAAAAGTACCTGGTATGACTTACATTCCTCCCTTTATCGGGGCTAAGTCATTATTGAATTTTGATGCTTTCTCCATTCCTGCTATCGGAGGAATGGGTGTAGCGCTGGCCATGCTGTTTGGTGTGCTGGCAAGCTGGAAGCAGTTTGTAGCAAACAAAACGGCCGGGTTTAGCAAATAGGGAACGGCATTCAACATCCGGATGCCTGAATTATTGAACTTTAGAATAGGGAAAAGATGAAAAATATTTCAGATTCTGTAAAAGTAGTGTTGCTTTTTGTACTGCTGCTTGCGCTGGGCTTAACCAGCTGCTCACCGGAGCCACAACCCATCCAGTATGGGTTTGATGGCTGCGAGCATTGCAAAATGACCATTTCTGATGCCCGTTACGGAACAGAGCTGGTAACTAAAAAAGGAAAGGTATATAAATTTGATTCTATAGAGTGCATGGCCTCCTTCCTCAATGAGCAGGAAGCAAAAGACGCTGTAGCACTTACACTTGTTACAAATTTTGAAGCGCCGGAAAAACTGATTGCAGTCGATTCGGCTGTAATTCTGCAGTCAGACGCCATGCCCAGCCCCATGGGGATGTTCCTTACTGCTTTTGCCAACCAGGAGGTGGCCCAACAATACCAGGCAGAAAAAGGTGGTGCTTTTCTGAGCTGGGAAGAAACCCGGGCCCTGAGCCGAAAATGAGCCACAGTCTCATAAAATATATTACCCCCCTGCTGTTGCTTAGCCTGCTTTTGGCAGGAACAGCCAAAGCTGCCAATATTGAAGTGTGCGCCACCTGTGAATATACTTCAATCCAGCAAGCAGTAGATGCAGCCAAAGAGGGAGACCAGGTGATCGTTCGGGCCGGTATTTATCCTGAAAATAATATTGTAATCAGGAAAAAAATCAGCCTGAAGGGAATAGGAAATCCTGTAGTGGATGCCGGGAACAAGAATGGCCTGTTTACCATAGAAACTACCGACAGCGTTTTAATTGAAGGGTTTACCCTGCGGAATGTAGAAGTAAGTTTCCGAAAAGACTTTGCCGCTATAAAAGTATTCCGCAGCAACTACTGTACGGTCCGGAACAACCTAATTGAGAACGCCTTCTTCGGTATTCAGCTCGAAAAATCGGATTATACGCAGGTGCTCTATAACCAGGTAAGCGGGCAGGCCGAAAAGGAAGCTTCTTCCGGTAACGCCATCCACTTATGGTACTGCAACAACGCCCGCATTGAGGGGAATAAAGTGCAGGGCCACCGCGATGGCATTTACTTCGAATTTGTGAGCGAATCCATTATCCGAAACAACCTGAGCACAGGCAACCTCCGCTACGGTCTGCACTTCATGTTTTCCGATAAGAACCACTACCAGGGAAATACCTTTGCCAAAAACGGGGCTGGTGTTGCTGTAATGTATTCGAAAGACATTGAGATGCGTGAAAACACCTTTGCCGATAACTGGGGACCTGCGGCCTATGGCCTGCTGCTGAAAGATATTACCGACAGTAAAATTGTTAGAAATACCATTTCAGGTAACACCATAGGGGTGTATGCCGAAGGCTCTAACCGGCTTCAGGTGGTGGAAAACACCTTCCGCCAGAATGGCTGGGCCTTTAAGCTTATGGGGAGCTGCGATGAGGTTCAGATAAAGCAAAACAACTTCATTAGCAATACTTTTGAGGTAAGCTCCAGCGCCATGAAGGCCAGCAGCAACGTATTTGACCAGAATTACTGGAGCAGCTACACTGGCTACGACCTCGATAAAGACGGGCTCGGTGACATTCCGCACCGGCCGGTAAAGCTGTTTTCTTACCTGCTGGAGCAATCGCCGCAGGCCATTGTGTTACTTCGCAGCATGTTTACCGATTTGCTCGAACTGGCCGAGAAGGTAACCCCGGTACTTACCCCGGAATTTATCAAGGACGAACGTCCGAGTATTAAACTAATTAAATGGGAGTAGCATGATTAGGGTAGAAAATATAGAAAAGTCATTTCGCAAACTGCCGGTATTAAAAGGGGTAGACCTGGAAATGGAAAAGGGTAAAATTTATGCCTTCCTGGGGCCAAACGGCTCCGGAAAAACTACGCTCCTGAAAAGCATCCTGGGGCTGGTAAAGCCCGATAAAGGAACTATTTTCATTGATGGCAAAGATATAAAACAGGGCTGGGAGCATCGCCGGCAAATAGGCTATATGCCGCAGGTAGCCAGCTTCCCCGATAACCTGAACGTACAGGAGCTTTTTAAAATGATTAGCGATGTACGCGAAATGCAGGTCGATTATGAAGAGCTGCTCAGTTATTTTCAGCTCCAAGAACATTTAAAAGCGCCTTTAAAAACCCTTTCGGGTGGTATGAAGCAAAAGGTCAATGCCATTTTGGCCCTCATGTTCGACCCCGAAATCCTGATTTTCGATGAGCCTTCCGTAGGGCTTGACCCTGTTTCGCACCTGAAGCTTAAGCAGCGCATACTGGAAGAAAGAGCAAAAGGAAAAACGATTTTAATTACCACCCACATTTTAAGTGAGGTGGAGGAGCTGGCCGATGAAATAATCTTCCTGCTCGATGGCAGGATATTCTTCCAGGGGCCAACCGAAGAAGCTGATGGCCAGCCAGCGGGAAGTGAAGCTGGAGCGCGCCATTGCCAAAATTACCAACAGGAAAGAGTTTGAAGAATTAGCCCGTTAAAGCCATGAAAAGCAGTCTTAAAATAATTAAATATACCTTTTACGATACCCTCCGCAGCTGGTGGGCCATTCTGTACTTCCTGTTCTTTGCACTGGTTACCGGTGGCCTTATGTACTTCTCGGCCGACTTTGCCCGCTCTGCGGCCAGCATCCTAAACGTTATCCTGTTTATTGTGCCGCTGGTAAGCATTGTGTTTGGCATTATGTACTACTACAATTCCAGGGAGTTTGCCCTCTTGCTTATGGCGCAGCCCCTAAAGCGGAGCCAGCTTTTTCTGGGGCAATACCTGGGGCTGGCCGGTTCGCTGAGCCTGAGCTTCCTGCTGGGCATGGGGCTGGTTTTTCTGTTTGTTTGGGAATATAGACGCCATTGGACCTCCTGTTTACCTTAATGCTTGCCGGTGTTTTTCTTACCTTCATCTTTACAGCCATTGCCCTGTGGGTAGGTGCCCATCACGAAGACCGCACACGGGGTTTTGGACTGGCGATTCTTGTATGGTTGTTTGCCCTGGTATTATATGACGGGCTTTTCCTGGCCTTCCTCTTTATCTTCGAATCGTATCCGCTCGAAAAGCCAGCCATTGGTTTAAGCCTGCTTAACCCTGTAGATCTGGCCCGGATTATGGTTATGCTGCGGCTCGAAACTGCTGCTTTGCTTGGCTACACCGGTGCAGTGTTTAATAAGTTCTTTGGAACAGGCATGGGGGTCGCTATTTCAGCTGTGTTTATGTTATTGTGGGTGCTCCTGCCGTTGCAGCGGTTTGTCCACAAAACCAGCAGAAAGGACTTTTAGCGTCTGCAGTGTTCGCCAGCCTGGCAGTGGAGCCAGGCTGGATTCACCGGGGGATAATTTGAATTTTAGGAGATGAATACCAAGAAAGCACCAAAAATTTCCTGTTTAGAATGTAAGCGCCGGGCCGCTTCTTTGTTTGGGGCGCTTTGTTCTCAGGAGGTTTCTGAAATTTCAGAGGCCAAATCGTTTACCAATTATAAAAAAGGACAGGTACTGTTTCACGAAGGAACCCGTCCGCTGGGGGTGTTCTGCATACATACCGGAAAGGTTAAAGTGTACCGGATTGGGGCCGACGGGAAAGAGCAGATTATGAAAATTTCGAGGGAGGGCGATGTGCTGGGCTATAAAGCAATGATTAGCGAAGAGCATTACCCGGTTACCGCCGAAACCCTCGATGATTGTGCCATTTGTTTCATTCCTAAAAATAACTTTCTTTCCCTGCTCTCCGAAAACCAGGCTTTTAATAAGCGAATTATGCAGGCGGTATGCCATGAGCTGGGTTTAATGTCAGAGAAACTAACCAACCTGGCACAAAAGTCAGTTCGGGAGCGGCTGGCTATTTCCCTCCTGATGCTGAAAGATACCTATGGGGTAGAAGGAGCAGAAAATGAGCCGGTAGAAATAAACCTCACCCGCGAAGACCTGGCCAATATTGTAGGTACCGCCACAGAAACCCTTATTCGCCTGCTGCACGATTTTAAGGAAGAAGAGCTGATTTCAACCAAAGGCCGCCGAATAAAAGTAGAAAATATAAAAGGCCTGGTAAAAGCTTCGGGCGTGTTGTAAGCAGGATAGAAGTAGCGAAATTAAGCTGTTGAAGCAACATCTGGCGCGTGTTTGCAACGCGTGCCTGTATATTCAGGACCTTTCTGCGATTTGGAATTAAGCCTGCCGGTACACAAAGGAGCCTGTGTACCGGCAGGTTTTTAGCTTCCGACAGAGCATTTAAATCAAACAGCCCATAATTCCTTCCATAGTAGAGCTTCAAAATGGGGTGGTGATAACCCAAAGCATCGCTGCTCTTTATCTGTAAGGAGAGCCTACTGTTCAAACATCCGCCCCCACTATGCTTCTCCGGTTCTCCCTACTCAACACCTATACCCGCTACTCCCTTTCCAATTCCTGATAAAAATCAGTTTTTACGCTGACTGCGGTCATAGAAAAAAATACCTGAAAGAAGCACCTTTGTTGCTAGTACAGAGGATTATGGCCTCAGGAATGAAGTAATTTGAAAGCACCATGGATCGGAAAAAAATAGTAATAGGATTTGCAGGAGGTACATTCGATAAACAGGAAATCGATTTCACTTTCAAATTCCTGCCGAATAAGCATATGCTCTATGTGGGGGCAGTAATAAACGAGCTGGAAGGAGTTCCTCAGGTACTCCCCTGCCAGGGCGCAAACTGTAGTGGCGGGGGCCAGGCCTGTGTACAAAAGAAAGAGCGGAAAGCCCGCCAGCAGTTATACAAATACCTGGCCGACAAATGTGAAGAGCTGGGCTGCCGGCATATTATTCATAAAGAAGAAGGTTGCCAGCCGCATGAGCTCATCCGCGAAACCCAGTATGCCGATTTGCTTATTATTAGTCAGCAAACCTATAATGCATACGTAAAACGGGCCCATGAGGAAAAGCCGGTACCTTTCAGGAAACTGCTGGAAAACGTCGGCTGTCCGGTGCTGGTGCTGCCGGAAAATTCCCGCGAAATTGAGCAGGTGGTCATGACCTTTGATGGTACGGCGGCTGCCATGCGGGGAATAAAGCAGTTTTCCTACCTTTTGCCTGAACTGGGAGGGAATTTACCGGTAACGGTTTTAACTACTTACTGCGAAGAAGAGCCACCATTTATGGAAGAAAAACTCTTTATCGAATACCTGAAGCAGCATTTTGCTAACCTGGCGGTACATAAGCTAAACGATGAAACCGAACATACCATTTACAGTGCGGTAGGCCTAAACACACGCACCCTGATGGTGGTAAACAACCCCTCGCCCCGCAACCTGCCAATGCTGAGCAAATTACTAAACAGTGAAGAAACACTCACTCCATTCAAGCTCTTTACCCAGGTGGGCTAGCAGAAAAGTGAGGTTTGGGACTTGAGACGTGAGACGTGAGATTTGAGACTTGGGACAATGGACAATGGACAACAAATAAGGGGAAATATCGAAAAGCGTTCCTTTGCGTATTCATTGGAATTAATTAACCTTTAACCCGCAACGCTCATTTACAAATTCCACTTTTCCCAGTTCTTCAGTTACCACATTAGCACATCAGCACATTAGCACATTATTTAATGCCTGAAATTCGAAAAAAGCCTCTGTTATCATTGCGGGGAAGATTGTCCGGAAACCCCTGTTCTGGCAGATGAAAAAGCTTTTTGCTGCCAGGGATGCCATACGGTGTATGATATCCTGAAGGGCACGACATGGGCAGTTATTATGAAATGGAGCAGGCTCCCGGCTCTAAAGAGGTGCAGCAAATTCGGATAAGTGGGCTTACCTCGATCTCGAAGAGATTAAAAGAAATCTCCCGATTTCTTTACAGACGGACATACCGGAAAAGTTACTTTTTATGTGCCCGCCATCCACTGCAGCTCCTGCATCTGGCTGCTGGAGAACCTGTATAAGCTGGAAAAGGGCATCCGCTCTTCCATGGTAAATTTTGTAAAAAAAGAAGTAAGCATTACCTGGAATGAAGAAGCACTCAGCCTTCGCCAGCTGGCAGAACTGCTTAGCCGTCTGGGCTATGATCCGGATATAAGCCTGGAAACGATAAAAAACCAAAGCAAAAAACGCGACCGCAGCTTTTTTATTAAGCTTGGAGTAGCAGGATTTTGCTTTGGCAATATCATGATGCTGAGTCTGCCCGAGTACCTGGACAGTAAAAACCTGGTAGAGGAGCAGTACAACCAGTTTTTTTCTTACCTGAACCTGCTGCTGGTTTTGCCTGTGGTGTTTATGCTGCCTTTGGATTTTACAGCTCCGCCTGGAACGGCCTGCGCTTTAAGTACCTGAGTCTGGACCTGACCATTTCGCTCGGCATTCTCACTATCTTTGGCCGGAGTGCCTATGAAATCATCAGCCAGACGGGCCCGGGTTATATGGACAGCCTTTCCGGCCTGGTGTTCTTTCTGCTGATAGGCAAATGGTACCAGAGTAAAACCTATGAAGCCCTGGGCTTCGAGCGCGACTATAACAGTTACTTTCCTATTGCGGCCACCCGCTTAAAAGAGGGCCTGGAAGAAAGCGTACTGCTGAAAGAGCTGCAAACCGGCGATAGAATACTCATCAGGAACCAGGAGCTTATTCCGGCCGATGCCATCCTTATTAAAGGAGAAGGAAAGGTTGATTATGCCTTTGTAACGGGCGAGTCGGAGCCGGTAGATAAGCAAAGCGGCGACTTCCTGTACGCAGGTGGGCGGCAAACCGGCGGCATGCTGGAAGTGGAAATTCAGAAGCCGGTAGAAAGCAGCTACCTGACACAGCTCTGGAACCAGGAGGTGTTTAAAAAAGGAAATCAGCATAAAATGTCGGCCCTGGTCAACAGCCTGGGCAAACGCTTTACCCTTTTTATAATTTTGCTGAGTTTAGGGACTGCGGCTTACTGGTATTTCGCAGACCCATCCAAAATATGGAATACCGTTACAGCCGTGTTAATCGTAGCCTGCCCCTGTGCCCTGGCGCTGGTAATTCCTTTTGCTTTCGGCAATACGCTGCGGGTGCTGGGCCGCTGGGGCCTGTACCTGAAAAGTGCCGAGGCGGTGGAGGAGCTGGCCTCGGCCGATACGCTGGTGTTTGACAAAACAGGCACCATCACCCATAAAAAGAAAGGAAGCCTGCAGTTTACAGGTACTACCGATGCAGCCATGCTTTCTGCCATACGCTCCCTGAGCCGAAGCTCTACGCACCCGCTCAGCCAGCTTATTTATGCCAGCCTGCAGGAGGTGCCGCTGCTTCCGGTAGAGGACTTTGCCGAGCTAGCCGGCGCGGGCATAAGTGGCCGGGTAAACGGTGCAGACTATCAGTTGGGTTCTGCCAGTTTTACAGGGAGCCTTCGCCCTGGGAGCCGATAAAGGTGCCACCCGGGTGTATGTAAGCCGAAATGGCCAGCCCCTGGGCTTTTACGAATTCCGGAGCCAGTACCGGGAAGGTTTACAGGAGCTGTTAGGCGAGCTGCAGCAGCACAACTACCAGCTGCACCTGCTGAGTGGCGACAACGACCGGAAAAGGAAAAGCTGCAGGGCATGTTCCAGGAGCTCCATTTTAACCAGCAGCCCATGGATAAGCTGCAGTACATCCGCAGCTTAAAAAATCAGGGCAAAAAAGTATTGATGGTTGGCGACGGGCTAAACGATGCCGGTGCCCTTAAGGAAAGCCAGCTGGGTATAAGCGTGAGCGACGATATTTATCATTTCTCGCCTGCCTGCGATGTGATTATGGATGCCCGCAGCTTTGGCAAAATCCTGAAAAGTATGCAACTGGCAAAGGGCAGCCTCAAGCTGATTAAAGCGGCCTTCGTCCTTTCTTTCCTGTATAACATAATTGGCTTAAGCTTTGCCATAAGTGCCCAACTGAGCCCGATTGTGTGCGCCATTTTAATGCCGCTCAGCTCCGTAACCATTGTAGGGTTTATAACCGCAGGCGTTCATTTGCTGGCCAAAAAGCTTGAGCAGGAGTTGCCTGCAGCCGTTGTGGAAAAAGAAGAGGAAGGGAATAAGCTGAAAAAAGCTGCCTGAGGTGCCCCTGTTAAATAATTGCTTTAAACACAAAGCTGACTGTCGGAGGCCGGAGAGTAAGCCTTTTTTAAGCACTAATACCAAATCGCATGAAGGTGATTCAATAGCATAGAATGGCACGCGTTGCAAACGACGCGCCAGATACCCACTGGGTAAAGCCTCCTAGTGAAGGTAGTTTAGATGATTTGGTGTAAAATCAGCCATGGCTTTTGGCGAAGTTTAGCTTACCCAGTTTTCGACAAGCAGGTTGGAGAAGGCAAAAAAGTTGGTGAGAATGTGGGCAAGGGTAGGAACCAGGGTGCGTTGCTGGCGAAAGGCAGTATAGCCCCAAAGAGCGCCCATAAAAAAGGCGCCCCCCACCAGTGGCAGAAACCCTCCCTGATATACAATGCCATGAGCCACATAAACAGAAATGTGCCACAGCCCGAAAAGCAGGGCAGGAAGAAAGTAAGCCAGGCGGATGTTCTGCTTAAACCTGCTGATAAAGGCCGTTCTCCAGTAAAACTCCTCTACAAATCCATTTATAAGGGCCGCGGCAATTAAAATAAGGTAAAGGGAGGTGTTGAGCTGCTGGTACGCCTGGCTAAAAGCAGCGGAAAAGGCACCAATGGCAGGAGCAAAGCACAGCAGGCCGAGCAGGATGTTTTGCCTGTTGAAGGTGGGGAATGAGTAAAATTTTGCCACGGAACCCTCTTTCAGGCGTAAACCGTGTAGCAGGCAGTAAAGCCAGTAAATGGCAAAGCTGCCAATATAGCCAGCTGTTTTTCCGATGAGTTGTGGAAGAAAATAAAAGGAGGCAAGCGTTAAAGGAATAATCAGGCAGCTAATAAACAGGTGCCTGCTGGCTGTTGCGCCTGCGGGCGGGTTTATAGGAGTGGTTTGAATGTTCATTTAATTCGACCGGTAAATAGTTGCTGCATGCCTGCAGAGGGTAAATCTACATTTTTTATCCATTATTTTCAGCTGGCCTGTTCCAAAATAATGCAGTCCCCGGTCGTGCTTGCAGGCTAGTCAGGCCTGGGGCTTAAAACTGACTTTGTTCCCTATTCTTTTCTGCTTCTGATACAGCCTTTTAAAAGTAACTATGACTTGTGTCATATTTTATTGCTGCAGAAAAAGCCACTTTGGTAAAAAAAATAGCGATAGAATGATGACAACACTTTTTGCACACAGCTTTCACATTCCTGTAATGGGAATTGGTTTTACCATCGACACCCCTATAAAAGTAGCGCCCTATGGCATATCGTCGGCCATTTCGCTGGTAGATGATATGCTGATGGAGAAGATGCGCGCCTTTTACTGCAAAAAGTGGAACCTGCCTTTTCAGTCCATTTCCAAAGAGGTAGATGATTTCCGGGCAAAACGCATAACGGCTTACCTGAACCTGGTGGATGAGCTGGTAGATAAGAAGTTTGAGGCCGTAAAAAAATCGGTGCTTGATAAGGAAAGCGAGCTAAAAAAATACCTGCACCTCCTGCCAACCACTTTTCAGGAGCAGTTTAATACGATGTTGCAGAAGAATGAGGAGAAGGCAGGCAAAGCCTGGGAGTGGCTCAGGAGCAGTCTATCAAAAGGCAGTATCGATGTTAACATCATGACCAAGCTCGATAAGGATAATTATAAAGGCGATGAAAAGCTGCCTGTGGAATACAACGATGCCCATGCCGCCCTCCGTGGGTACGCAAACAGCCGGCTTAACAGCTCCCTCATTCTGTCGGCAGGCATGAACCCGCGCCTGTACAGCTACCTCGATAAGTTCGAAGACTTTTTTCCGGATGCGAAAGGACGCTTGAAAAAGAAGATTATCCTGAAAGTAAGCGACTATCGCTCTGCCCTGATACAGGGAAAATTTCTTGCTAAAAAAGGGCTGTGGGTATCGGAGTACCGCATTGAGTCGGGCTTAAACTGCGGGGGCCATGCTTTTGCCACCGATGGCTATTTGATGGGGCCCATTCTGGAAGAGTTTAAACAAAACAGGGCCAACCTCCTGGAGACGGTGCATGAAATTTTTCTGCAGGCCCTCCGCAGCCAGAATAAAGTTGCGCCCGCCCAGCTGCTCCCGGTAAAATTTACTGCCCAGGGCGGCGTGGGTACGGCCGAAGAGCACCAGTTCCTGCTCGACCACTATCAACTTGATTCTGTAGGCTGGGGAACGCCCTTTTTGCTCGTGCCCGAAGCGGTGAATACGGATATTGCCACCCGGGATTTGCTGAGCAAAGCCAGAGAAAAAGATTTATACCTGAGCAATGCTTCTCCGCTGGGAGTGCCTTTTAACAATATAAGAGGCAATACAAAGGACATTGAACGCTTCCGGAATATAGAAAAAGGCAGGCCCGGCAGTTCCTGTCCGAAAAAGTATGCGTCCTTAAATACCGAATATACCGAGCGGGTAATTTGTACCGCCTCCAGGCAATACCAGCAGCTGAAGCTGCAGGAGCTCGAAGAACAGAAGCCCGAAAAGGAAGCATATCAACAGCAATATGAAGCGATTGTGGAAAAATCGTGTATTTGTGTGGGTTTGGGCACTGCCGCTTTAGTCGTAAATGAGCTGGATACGAAGACAGAAGGCGCTGGCGTATCGGTTTGCCCGGGCCCCAACATGGCTTACTTCTCCGAGGTAGCTTCCCTGAAAGAAATGGCAGACCATATTTATGGGAGAATAAACCTGATTAAAAGAAAAGACCGCCCTTTCTTCTTCCTGAAAGAGCTATCGATGTATGTTACTTATTTCAGGAAAAAAGCAGCGGAGCTTACAGATGAGACGACTCCGAAGCAGCTGAAGTATTTAGAAGACTTCCGGGAGAACCTGAACAAAGGAATTGAATATTACCAGGATTTGTTCCATAGAACAAATGCAAAGCCAGCACTTGCCCCTCCCGAAACCTCCGCAGCGCTGGAGGCGCTCAGGATGGAGCTTCATGCGGTTCCGCTAGCTGCCCGCCTGCTGGCTTAAAACATCCCTGATATGTAAGATGAGCCATCCCAAATTTTGGAGGCGATAGGCTGGGGCCCCAGGAGCTTTCCTGAGGCTTTTTTCCTGAGTGGCGTTATTGCCATACGCAGCGAAACGGACTGTGGCAAGCTGGTTTAGGTACCTCCAGCCAGGAGATTGCTTCGACTGGGCGGTCCCGTCCTGCCGCGCGAAGGTCGCCTCCTGGCAATGACAGACAAATTAAAGCAGAAACAGGCATGGAGATTCTTCCATGCCTGTTTCTGCTTTTTTCCTCCCCCTACTAAAGTTCGGGATGATGTATGCTTTTTGATGTATACACTGAGCTACTATGCTTCTTCCACCAGCTGAAAAGTAAGCTCCTCTTCGGTAGTATTGCCTGCTGCATCTGTGGCGGTAATGGTTACATAATAAGTACCCAGGGGGGCATCTGTAGGAATGCTTAGCGTGTCGAGCAGCTGATGGCGGGTATCGCTGTCAAATTCTGTAATGGTATTGTCGTACATCGATAGGGAGTTCTCCAGCATAATCGTTACGCGTATCTCTGCCAGTTTTTGGTTATCTTCCACAAGGGCATCCAGCTTTACCTCCTCGCCATGTACATAAGTACTTCCTGTTGCAGGGGAATTAACCGTAATGGTAGGGGCCGTTTCATCGGCCTCCAGTAGGTTTATACTTACTTTATTTTCTGCTTCATTGCCTGCGGCATCCATTGCCAGTACCCGAATGAGGTAAGTACCCGGCGCAGGGTTCTCCGTTCCCAGGCCAATGGCTTCGTCTATTGCAGCTTCTGTATTGTTGTTAAAGAAATTGGCAGGGTCTACGGTATGTACCCGCGTAGTTTCACCGGCGGGAGAAGAAACCCACACGCTTAGCTCTGCAAGCGCTGCATTGTCAGTTGCATTTGCTTTTAGCTGGATCGCTTTGTTGGCATAAAACTCCGCTCCGGCTAAAGGAGCGCTAATAGCAACGGTTGGTGCGGCATGATCGGGCTCACGAACCATAACATTTACTGTTTTATCCCGCGTATGGCCGTCTATATCGGTTGCTTCTACGGTTAAAAGGTAGGTGCCGGTGGCAGACATGCCTGCAAGGGAAATTGACTGGCTCAGGGTGGTTGCTGCAGGCGAAGCTGTAAACGTTTCTGCATAAACTTCCTGTGCCTGCCCGCCCGAAGGGGTAATAAAGATTCTTGCAGAGGCCAGTCCGCTGTCGTCGGCCAGGCTGGCTTCTACCGGAATTTCTTCCTCGGTGGTAAAAGAGGCTCCTTCTGCAGGCTTGCCAATGGTAATTTGGGGTGCCTTTGAGTCGGGTACTTTTACCGATACGCTCACCTCTTGGCTGGTGGCATTTTCATCGACATCTGTTACTTCAATACTTATTACATAATTTCCTGCAGGTGCCCCGGCATCCAGCCGTATGGTTTCCCAGATGTTGCCCTCGGTGCTGTTTGCAGAAAAGTCTTTGCTAAGCACTACCTGCGTTTCTCCTCCAGGAGGGGTAAGGCGAATGGTATAAGCCTCCAGCCCGGTATTATCTGTAGCCCGGGCTTCAATGGATATAACATCATCGGAATTAAATTCCCTGCCCTCTGTAGGATTGCTGATGGAAAGTGCCGGCGCCTGGGTGTCGGCCTGCCTGATGCTTGCTGTTACACTTTTTTGGCTTTTGTTGCCATACATATCGATGGCTTCCACGGCAATAAGGTAGTCGCCCGGCTCCAGGGAGAAACTTTCCTTTAGGCTGGTATCAAAACCTGCCTGCTTACGGCTGTCGGCAAAATTCTGCACCTCTGTTACAGGCGACCCTCCAGCGGGAGGCGTGATGATAAGCTTTATTTCGCGCAGCCCGGAATTATCTTCTGTAGCCGCTTTAACGGGTATATCTTCCCCCGGATTAAAAATGCCTCCTTCGGTTGGGGAATTTATGGCAATGGCAGGGGCTTCTGTTTCATTGCCTTCAATAAAAATGCTTATACTTTCATGTGAGGTGTTGCCGTGAACATCGCTGGCATTAACTGTAAGTATATAAGTTCCTTCGGCAAGCCCGCCGCCCATGCTTAGAGGAAGCGTTCGGCTAACGTTTAGCTCCCTGTTGCCATTGGTAAAGCTTTCTTTGTCGGCCACATGCACCACCTGGGCACTTCCGCCCGGAGGGGTAATACTGAGGGAAACCGATTCAAGCGCTGAATCGTCGCTTACAGCAGCCTCGATAGTAAGATCGTCCTGCTGGCTGAATTGGTCGCCTTCTGTGGGGGAAGTAATTTCTATGGCCGGCGCTTTCACATCCGGGGCAGGTTCCTCTTCGCATGCAAAAAACAGGAAGACCATACATGCAAAGAAAACGGAACTGAGCTTTTTCATTTATTTTTGACTTGAGGTTAAAAAAGAATAGGTGTAAAAAAGATTCAGGCTCTTCAGGCAATTAAAAGTTAAGCAGGCTTCAGCTAAAAGAAAACTTGCAATAAAGATGCTTCATGATGAAATGTAGGTAGTGCCAACTCTCCCTGTTTTTCCGGAAAGTAAAAACGACGGCGTATTTTTTACATTAGAATTAGTACCACAGGCACCAAAAAACATTGCTCCTCAAATTCCGGCACAAAGCCTTCTTATTACACTGTTAAGAAGTAATACCACTGAAAACAGGAAAAGTTGAGCTTAAATGGTTCTTTTTTCAGGAATTTAGCCAAAATCCCTTCAGGATGCAATAGCCTAACCGTTATGCCATACCATTAGCTGTCTGGCCCACCCTAAATAGGGGTGCTGCTTTCGGTGGTACTCCTCCGTAGGTCTACCTGTACTGGTCCGCTATTTCCTGGCAAATGGAATGGAGTTTGCCAATGGTTTGGCGGATATCCTCCTCACTTGTGCGGGGATTTATAATGCAGAGGCGTACCACCGTTTTCCCTTTCAGGCTGGTACTGCTTATCATGGCAAACCCATCGGCTACCATTTTTTCGATTATCTTTTTATTCAGCTCATTGAGCATCTGCTTGCTAACGCCTTTCGGCCTGAAGCGGAAGTTGATGATGCCAATCTGGGCGCCTGTAACCAGTTCAATGTCTTGATAGCGCGCAGTTTCCTCTTCAGCGACTTTGGCAAGGCTGATGCCTTTCGAAATAGCTGTTTTGAATTCCTCCAATCCGAAAGTTTTTAAGGACAACCAAAGCTTCAGGGCCCTGAATTTTCTGCTTAGCTGGATGCCGTAATTGCCGAAGTTCACCTCTTCTTCTCCCAGCTCCACATCTTTCAGGTACTCTGGTAAAACCTGGAAGGATGCCTTGAGCCTGTTCTTGTCCCTTACTAAAAGGCAGCCCATTTCGAAAGGCTGGAAAAGCCATTTGTGCGGATCGGTGGCTAAAGAATCTGCCAGCTCAATTCCCCTGAACCGGTACTTTTCATGTTCATCAAGAATGGCTACGCTGCCATAAGCGCCATCTACATGGAGCCAGAGGTTTTCCCGGTCGCATATTTTGCGGATTGTAGCCAGATCGTCTACCGCACCGGTATTGGTACTACCGGCGTTTGCTACCACACAAAAAGGCTGAAGTCCATTTTCTTTATCTTCCCTGATGGCGTCTTCAAGAGCGCTGGTATTTAGCTGAAACTGTTCGTTGGATTCAACTTTTCTGAGCCGTATCGTGTCTTTTCCCATTACTCTTACAGCGCGTTCTATGGAAGAGTGGGTTTGGTCGGAGCAGTAAATAACTCCTGTGCTGCCTTCCTGCTTTTTGCTGTCTCTGCCGAGCAGGAGGCCCGTTAAATTGGCCATGGAGCCTCCGCTAAGGAATAAACCGCCTGCAATTTCTGCCGGGAAACCAAAAATCTGGTTGAGCCAGCCAATGGTTAGCAGCTCAATTTGTGCAGAGGCCGAACCAGCCAGCCAGGTGCCGGAGTATACATTGAAGCCCGAGGCAAGAAAATCGGCCAATACACTCATGTAATTAGAGGGGCTGGATACAAAAGCAAAAAAGCGCGGATGGTTGAGGTGCATGGTATTGCTGAATACCGCTTCTTCGAGCATGTTCAGCAGCTCCAGTGGGTTGCTTCCCTGCTGCGGAACAGGCTCCCCTAGCAATGCCTCCAGCTCCCGTCTGCTTTTTTTATTTGATACTTTTTTTTCGGGTAAGGAGCTAAGATGGTCTACCAACATATCGACTGCGCGGTATCCCAGTTGCTTCATTTCCTCTTTGTTCAGAGACAGATGGTCTGACATATGATTGAGCTTTTGGAGAATACAGAAACAAGCCTGGCAAAGGAGGCTAAGCAGGTAACAGCAGCCAGCCCTGTTATAATCTTGCCAGAGGTGCTTATCAAAAATACAAAATATAGTTATGCCAAATAGAAAGTGCCTTCAATTTCATGCCTTCGGAGGATGAATTTTCAGTTAAAAGCAGCCAGAGGCCAGAGGGCAGGAAACCACAGCTGCTTTTAGGGCAGGAGCAGACAGAGCAGGAATAGTGGCCATTAGCGGGTATCTGCAGGGATGGAATTCGTTCGGCTTAAGAGACTATACTTTTCGACTTGTTAAGCGATTTTTTTTGCTGTTAAAATAAACTTTAAACTCACTTCCTTCTCCTTTTTCGCTCTTCACTTCTACATGGCCTCCATTGTTTTCTATTATCCGCTTAATGGTATACAAGCCAATGCCTGTTCCTTCAATATGGGTGTGCATTCGCTTAAACATGGTAAAAAGTTTCTTTTGCTGCTGGGGCGTCATTCCCAACCCATTGTCTTTAACGGAGAGCACTATTTTATTATCCTCTTTCCAGGCGCTTATTTCCACTTCGGCCTGCAAATGGGGGGAGCGGTACTTGATGGCATTCGACAGCAGGTTGTAAAGAATACTTCTTAAATTACTTCGCTTATAAATAATTTCTGAAAGCTTAAAATTTTCCTTTATTGTTACGCCACTTTCAGCAATCAGGTCGGCGATTCCGGCTTTTACATCCTCTACTACTTCTTTTAGTACTACCTTTTCCTCCACCGATTCTTCAAGGTCTTTCTGCACCTTGGTTATTTCTACCAGGTCTTTAATTATCTGCTTTAGTTTTTGCACCGAGGTGTCGGCCATTGCGAGCAGCTTTGTTTGCTTTTCGTTTGCCTGCGAAGTCAGGCTGGTATTAAGCAGCTTCATAAGCCCTTCCAGGTTGGCTACCGGCGATTTTAAATCATGGGAGGCCGTATACACAAAATTATCGAGGTCGGTGTTGGTGCGTAGCAGGTCGTTGTTTTTTGCCTTTAGCTCCAGGTTGAGCTTTTCCAGCTTTTTATTCAGGCTGGCCAGTTGTTCCCGGGCCGCTACCTGGTCCGATACTTCGTAGCCAAAGGAAATGATGCCTTCTGTTTCGCCTGTAGCCCCTTTTATGGGTTCATAGATAACTGTAAAATTTCTGGTGTAGGGCATACCGTTATTTTCCCAGTCTCTTTTTACGGGCAGTTCTTTGCCTATAAAACGGATTCCTGTCGTATACACCTGTGTCAAAATATCTTTAAGGACAGGTTCCAGGTCCAACATAACCTCCAGTAAAGGTTTTCCTTCAATAGATTCTTTAATGCCCAGTATTTCTAAATAATGAGGGTTGGCCAGTTCAAAAATAAAATCGGGCCCCCTCATGATGGCTAAATGGGCCGGAGCCTGTAAAAAGAGGTTATGAAGTTGCTGCCGCTGCCTTTCCACCTCTGCTAATGCAGCTTCTTTTTCTATATTGGCCTTCTTTAGCTCAAGGAACAGCTTTCCCTGCTTTTGCTGGAAATCTTTTTCTTTGGTAATGTCCTGCACCAGGGTAAAAATGCCAATAGTTTCATTGTTTACCGTATGCGGTATAAAAGTAGCTTTGGTATAAATTTTTTCAACCTGATAATCCTGCAGGGTTTCGTAAGAGATGTTTTCGCCAGCCATTGCTTTGTCCATGTACCCTTGTATGTTATCATAAGCTTTTTGGCCAATTACTTCCCACACTGCTTGTCCAATAATCTTTTCTCTGCTTTTAGCAAATAATTTTTCGTATGCCTTATTAATCTCCTGGTACGTTCGGTTTTTGCTTATATAAGATACATAACCGGGAATGGCATCAATAATAAGTCTTAGCTGTTCTTCTCTCTTTTTAACGGTTGCTTCACTTTGGCTCAGGGCTTCGGTTCTTTTTTTTACCCTTTCTTCCAATACTTCATTTGCTTCTTTTAACTGCTCCCACGCGGCGTCATTTTCTTTAAGGGCAGCAGCCAGCTCCCTGTTTTGCTGCGAAATTAAAAGTTCTGTTTTTTTTCGTTGGGTGGTTTCATGAACAAGCAGGTACCCGCCGGTAGTTTCTCCCTTTCTATTAAGCAGCGGAATAATGTTTGCTTCATAATAGCCATTCCTATTCTCAAATGGCCTTTCTGAAAGCTGCCTGCTTTGTCCCGAAAGTACAGCAGGCAAATTAAAGTCTGTTTCGGCGTCTTTGTAAGCAGGGAAAGCAGTAAATATATTCTGTCCGAGTACATTGGCTTTTTTTACTCCGTGCCAATCCTCCATTTTGGAATTCAGCGCGGTAATGCGCAGCTCCTTGTCAAAGGCCAGAATGCCATCAACATTGTTGTTTATGATGGAAGAAATAAATTCTTTTTCTTCGAGAAGAGCCTCATGCTGAATTTCAACATAGATAGTGAACGCATATTCCTGTAAAACAGCATAAAACGCATCGAGCTCATTTACTATTTGCTGAAAGCAGGTAACATCCCGGGTAAACAAATGCAGCGCAGAAATACATATTTTTTTGCGGATACTGTAAAGCTTTATAAGGTCGTTTATTTCGATGTTTTCCCGGGGAATATTTAAGAAAGTGCCCGCTTTCCACTGTTTAAGAGAAGTAAGGGCTCCTTCCATGGCATTGTCTTCAAGTGCCTGCTCCAGGAAATTACTGACACTTTTCCGGGCAACTGCCTCAAGCTCCTGCTCCGAAAGATGGGCCAGCTGTTTAAGCAATGGTACAGCCGACTCCCTGGCAATTTGGAAGTATTGCAGTGACAGGTCCTGCAAAATAGCCTCATTTTCTAGAATAAAACGTGCGTAGGGTTTAAAGCCTGAAAAAGTAAAAACTGCCTTTGTCATGGGAAAATGCTTGCTTAGCCCGGTAATATAAAGGAACCAAAAGGTTTCTACGCAATTTTAATGTTCTAGTTTAATCTATTACGCTCAATTTATAAAAGGAAGGCAAAGAGGGGAACGAATGTGGTAGTTTTCCTTTATGATAAAAGCCTTGGCCTCCTTGTTCTGCTAAGGCGACTAGAACGAATTAACGGGCTATTTAGCACTTTGCTGCCCGTGGCACCACTGGAGCAGCAGACAAACTGCCAATTTATTGTTTCTCCTGGCGCTAATCATGTACCTGCCACCTGGTGCTAAGCCAAGGCTAAATTGAAGGTTAAGCGCCTAACTTCCAGTTCAGTTGCTGGCGCGAACGTCCCGCTCGTGCCCCTGCTTGTTTTCTTTACCCCTCAAAACTGGGTTGGCTTAACACTAGCAATGGTTTTGAGTAAGCCTTGCATGCATCCTGAAAGAATAAATTTTAAATATAAGGGATAGGCTAAAAGGAGGTACAGGTTTTTGCGGTGCTCCTTTAAATAGTAACATAAGGGGTGGTAGCCAGGAATAACTAAGTTTTAGTGGCTTTATTTTTCAAAATGCTAATGCCTGGAGTTAACAGGTGAACGGACTGTATATCTGTTTTTACAGATGAGGGAGATAGGGCTGCTTTTTGCTGGCAGCCGATGGAGTATGTACTCCCGATTCGGGTGACAGAACCGCAGCAGGCTGCCTCAGAGCCGCTTTATCCGGATGTTTCTGAACCATACCGGATCGCCATGATCCTGCAGGGCAATTTTGCCTTTTTTAAAAGTGCCAAAGCCAGGATATTCCCTGAATTTACTATTGGCGACCAGTTCACGCCAGTTTTCATTCCAGAGGGTGGTGGAAACTACATTTACCCCGTTGAGGCAAAAATTAAGCATTCCCTCCTGGCTAATCACTTCTACTTTGTTCCATTCTCCTACTGGGCTCGCGGCATCTTCGGTGGCAGCAATCAGGTCGTAGAGGTCCCCGGCGCGGTGTTTGTATATTTTTCCATCCCGATGGCCTTCATTGTGGAGCATTTGCATTTCGGGGCCGCTTTGCCAGGAGTATTCATACTGGCTGGTATCTTCATGCACATAAAACATCAGGCCGCTGTTGCCGTTCCCGGCGATTTTCCATTCAAGCTGCAGCTGAAAATCTTCATACGCATCATTAGTAACAATGTCGCCACCCGCTACCTGCCCGTTTTCTTTTTGGGAGGTATCAAGGTGGAGTATCCCATTCTCTGCCTTCCAGGCACTGCCAACACTTTCTTTGCCGTAGGTATGCCAGCCTTCAGTTGTTTGCCCGTTAAAAAGGGATATCCATCCACTGTCTGTTGCATTTTTCTCTTTCATAGTCGTTGATTTTTCTGCCTGCTTATCTGTAGGGCCGCTATTGCAGCCAATGAGGAAACATGCAAGGCCGGCATAGAAAAAAAGAGGCTTTAGCATTTAGTTGTGGTTTATAGGAAGGGTATACTGTGCCATTTCTTCTGTCTTTTTCAGGTGGTTGGGGTGGGGCCTCATAGGTACATTATCCCAGGCACGGGAGCCGCCACCGGTCATCTCCATTTTTAGTTTGCTTTCACACATTCCTCAAAATAAGCCAGACTGTTGAAAATTAAAAATTTAACGCTACCTGCTTGTACAGAATACTAAACGACGACAAGAAGCCTTTTTTTGCGCCGGAACATGCTTTTACCTGATATCCCCCGATGGCCAGTAAATAAAACTGTTATTTAAAGAGGATAAAAAGGATTGATGTTGTTTTCGGTTTTGTTGAAAAATAAGGGGATAATTTTGGTTGTAAGTCTGTTTCATTGTTTTTGGTGGGTCGGTTTGTTGTTTTGGAATATAAAAATCCGTAAAATTAATTCGAAACAAAAACCAGATATATGAATTCCAGAGCAAAATCTAAACTGATAGCAAAAGATTTAAATCCCGGTTCACAGAGGAATATCAGTTATCGTTTCTTCCAACATGCTGGTGAATCCATGGCTTTGCGGTTAAAAGCCAGGAAAGAGAAAGCGTAAAAATGCCCTTTGCAGCTGGCCGAAATGCGCCGCCTGCTTATTTTGCCCGGGTAGCCTGTACCACCAGAAGGCGCTGCTATAGATATGCTCCGGGCGCCAGTTATTGTGTTAGTAAAAGTGATAAAGGCCGGGTGGTAACACCCGGCTTGTTTATGTTTTAACCCTCTTAGTCTTGAACGATAGAAGATCCTTCCTGAAATTAAGTGCCTTTATGGCCGCTGGGCTGGTGCTGCCTGTTGGTTCCTGTATAACAGCCAGGCATCCCCGGGCACAAATGCTCAGTGATTTTGGTATTCAGCTCTGGACCGTAAAGGAAGCCATGCTGGCAAACCCAAAAGAGGTACTCCGGCAATTAGCCGCATTTGGCTATACCCAGGTAGAAAGCTTCGAAGGGGAAAAAGGAATTTTCTGGGGGATGAGCAACACAGAATTTCGCGATTATGTGGAAGACCTGGGCATGAAAATCATCGCCAGCCATGCCAATGTAAAAGAAAATATTGAAGCCAAAGCAGCGCAGGCTACCGAGATTGGCATGAGCTACCTCATAAATCCGTACGAAGGGCCGCAGGAGCGCCTCGACGATTTTAAGCGCATGGCGGAGCGGTTTAACCAGTACGGCGAAATATGTAAAAAACAGGGAATCGGCTTTGCCTACCATAATCATGACTATTCGTTCAAAGAAATGGAAGGCGTAATTCCGCATAAGCTATTGCTGGAGCAAACTGAACCGGACCTGGTTGACTTCGAAATGGATATTTATTGGGTAATAACCGCCGGAGCCGACCCGGAAGCTTACCTCCGCAATTACCCGGGCAGGTTTAAATTAGGGCATATAAAAGACCGGATAGAAGGGGCTTCTGAGCCTTTTGCTTCCACGGAATTAGGCAAAGGCAACATTAATTATTTCGATATTCTTAATACCGCCCGGGCCAACGGAATGGAGTATTTTATTGTGGAGCAGGAACGTTTCGATAACAGCACACCGCTGGAAAGCAGCCGGGAGAACGCCCGCTATATGAAGCGCCTGAAAATTTAGAAGCAGGAAAAACCGCTTGTACCGTACTCTAACCTACCTTTTTTTGTTTTTCGTAACAAGCTGTTCTTTTAAGAATACCAGGTTGAAAGGCGTGTTTTTCAGGAAAAAATACTTCTGCTTTCTTTCTTCAAAAAGTAGTTTTGCCTGAAATATTCCTGGCGATCTCTCCATACATGAAGGTATCCTAATAAGGGAAACCTTCCTCCTTGGCTCTTTATGAAAGTACCTGGTCATATTCACCAGCAGGAATCTGGCGCGCGTTTAGCGAAGTCTAACGCCTGGCTTTGGTGAGCCACACTAGAATTAATCCTGGCCTATTAAACCTGGCTTTGTGCTTATTAAGCAGGTAAAATCATAAAGAACCTCTTTCTTACTCTATCTCAAAGCTTCCTTCTAAACCCTCTTCCGCATTTTTGCCAATCCACACCCGGAATTGCCCGGGCTCGGTTACATATGCCATTTCCTGGTTATAAAAGCCCAGCTCATTGGTATGTAGCCTGAAAGTAACGGTTTGCTGTTGGCCAGGTGCCAGTGCCAGCTGCCTGAACCCTTTCAGCTCTTTTACAGGCCGAACCAAATCACCTACCAGGTCCCGCACATATAGCTGAACAGTTTCGGTGCCAGCCCTGGAACCGGTGTTTTTAATGTCTGCGGTTATGGTTATGCTATCGTCCAAGGCAACAGATGGTTGTGATACCCGGAGGTTACTGTATTGGAAAGTGGTATAACTAAGGCCATAGCCAAAAGGGTACTGAGGGCGAAAACCAAGGTCCAGGTAATGCGAATTATTGCCTAAGGAGCTTTGCCAGGCTTCGATAGGAATATCGTCCATATGGACAAAGCTGGCAGAATCGGCCGGACGCCCTGTATTTACGTGGTTGTAGTAAACAGGAATCTGGCCTACCGCTTTTGGCCATGTAAGCGGCAGCCTTCCGCTGGGAGCGGCTTCGCCGAAAAGTACCTCGCTAAGGGCTGGCCCGGCCATAGTTCCGGGATGCCAGGCCATGAGTACGCTGTTTACCTTATCCAGAATATTTCCCAGCGTAATGGGCCTGCCGGCCATAATTACCAGTACAATGGGTTTACCGGTTTTACTCAGCTCCAGAATAAGCGCTTCCTGGGCGCCGGGTAAACTAATGTCGCCTCTGCTGTGGGCTTCGCCGGAAAGAATAGCTTCTTCTCCACCAATGAAAAGGACAACATCCGAATTTTTAGCTGCGGCGATGGCTTTTGCAAAACCCTCTTTTGTTTTCTGGCGGCTAAAAGTCAAACCAGGCTCATAAATAACTTTATTATTGCCCAGCGCTGCTTTTATGGCTGGAACAGGTGTTTTGGAATCTTTTTTGTCTCCATCAAAGGTCCAGGTACCTAACTGCTCGCGGGCTGCATCGGCTAAGGGGCCAACGATGGCTACTTTATTCAGCTTTTTAGAAAGAGGCAAAAGCGCATCCTGATTTTTTAGGAGAACCATGCTCCGGATGGCCGCTTCTTTGGCCGCAGCCAGGTTTCTTTCGCTTAAAATAGTACCTTCTTCATTTGGACTAAAGCCAGGATTTTCAAATAAGCCCAGGCGGAATTTTACCCGAAGAATATGGCGTACCATATTATCCAGCTCCTCTTCGGTAAACTTTCCTTCTTCTATCAGGGTCATCAGGTTTTCCTCATACGCTGTGGAAGTCATCTCCATATCCAGGCCTGCATTGGCGGCCCGTCGGGCGGCGGCTTTCGCATCTTCGGCATAGCCGTGGGCAATCATTTCGGTAACGGAATTCCAGTCGCTCACCACTATTCCTTTAAAATCCCATTCATCCCGCAAAACATCTTTCAGTAAAAATTTGTGGGCGGTAGCAGGTATTCCGTTAATGTCATTGAAGGAGGTCATAAAGGAGGCGACACCTGCTTCGTGGGCAGCTTTAAAGGGTTTTAAATATACATCCCGCAGGAGTTGATCAGGAATATGGGCGGTGTTATAATCTCTGCCGCCTTCTGCTGCACCATAGCCAATAAAGTGCTTTGCACAGGCAGCAAGGCTGGTTGGCGAGGAAAGGTCTGTTCCCTGGAAACCCCTTACATAGGCTTTTCCTAAGACTGACGCCAGGTAGGGGTCTTCGCCCGGCGATTCTGCAATGCGTCCCCAGCGGGGGTCTCGGCTAATGTCGAGCATAGGTGCAAAGGTCCACCGGATGCCATAGGTAGCGGCTTCTTCTGCCGAAATCCGGGCCCCCCTCTCCACTATCTCAGGGTTCCAGCTAGCGGCCTGCCCCAGCGGAATAGGAAAAATGGTTTTAAAACCGTGAATCACATCGCGGGCAAAAATAAGGGGAATGCCATTTGGGCTTTCTTCTACGGCAATGCGCTGCAGCTCTGCCACATGCGCTTTGTTCATTACATTGAGTATCGACCCTACCTGTCCCTTTCTTACTGCCTCTTTGAGCGCTTCAGAAAGGCCTTTTTCCCGGCTGGACGTTCCCCGCTGTGCGGTCTGGCCAATCTTTTCTTCGAGCGACATTCTGGCAAGCAATTCTTCTATTCTTTGCTCGGTGGGGTCTGCGGAAGTCGGGGCGCTTTGAAAACCAGATAAAACAAGAACAAGGGCCGGGAAGAGGAGGATGAGACGCTTCATATATTTAGGGTTTAAACAGCCAGGCAAGGACTTGAAAAGGATTTTTTCAGAAAACCTAATTTAAGGGATGAATTCCACTTTAGCATTTAAAAAAGGAGAATTATGCATAAAACCATTAGCCTTTTTCTCATGCTTTTAATGTTCCTTCAGGAGGTAAAAAGTATCAGGCGGAATTATTTTGCATTATAGGAATGTTATAATTTCATACAAGTTTTTAAAAATTGTATACATTTATTTAAAGTAAGCGTTTTATCTTTGCTTTACAAAAAATTTGGTAATGAAGCAATTCCACCACATAGCAAGCCTTGCACTCGCCCTCCTGATGCTGTTTACGGCAACAGGATTTAGCGTGCATGCCCATAGCTGTGCGGGTGAATTACAGGATTTTGCCATTTTCGGGCAGCCCGATGCCTGCGCCATGCAGGAGCAAACACCACCTCCCTCCTGCCACAGCAAACAGCAGGTCGAAGAGGAGCGTCAACCCTGCTGCGAAAACCATTCCTACCAGCTGGAGCAGCACGACGAAACCGTTGAGCATGCTGCTGTTAAAATTCTTAAGCCTGAGTTTAAAGTGCTTGCACTGGCTTATACTTTTATTCTTCCGCTTTTGCAGGAAGCTGCTGCGGATAACCTCATTCCCGACCTTTACCAGCATCCCCCCGATTGCACGTGACATTCCTGTGCTCGTGCAGTCCTTCCTTCTATAATTTAGCATAGTTTCTTTCTGGCCAGGGTGCTCCCTGAACAGCAGCTACGGTTTTGTATAAATCAATGCCGGTGCTTGCTTTGTGTTTTTCATTGAAAAAATCGCTATGCTTAATCAAATAATTCGTTTTTTCTTAGAGAATAAACTGGTGACCGTATTGCTTACGGTTGCCCTGGTGGCCTGGGGCATTGCTACGGCGCCTTTTAACTGGGAAACCGACTGGATTCCCCGCGACCCGGTGCCGGTCGATGCCATTCCGGATATTGGAGAAAACCAGCAGATAGTTTATACAGAATGGATGGGCAAGTCGCCGCAGGATATTGAAGACCAGGTGACCTATCCGCTCACTACCGCGCTCCTGGGCGTGCCCGGGGTAAAAACCATCCGGAGCAGCTCCATTTTCGGGGTATCCAGTATCTACGTCATTTTTGAGGAGGATGTAGAATTTTACTGGAGCCGTTCCAGAATATTAGAGAAACTTAATTCCCTCCCTGCCGGCACTATTACCGGAAGGCGTTCAGCCCGCCTTGGGGCCCGATGCTACTGCGCTGGGCCAGGTATACTGGTATACCCTGGAAGGCCGCAACCCCGAAACAGGCGAACCCACCGGTGGCTGGGATCCGCAGGAACTGCGTTCTATTCAGGACTTCTATGTCAAATATTCCTTGTCTTCTGCCGAAGGCGTGGCAGAAGTGGCCTCTATTGGAGGTTTTGTAAAAGAATACCAGGTAGAAATTGATCCGCTGGCCATGAAAAGCTATGGGGTAAACGTACAGCAGATAATGCAGGCGGTGCAGGAAAGCAACCTGGATGTAGGAGCCCGCACCATTGAGTTTAACAAAGCCGAATACCTGGTGCGCGGCCTGGGCTATATCGAAAGCATTGCCGACCTCGAAGAAGCCGTGGTGGCGGTAAATGAAAATACGCCCATCCGCCTCAGCGATGTGGCCCGGGTGCAGTTAGGGCCCGGCCACCCGGCGCGGCGGACTGGATAAAGGCAGGTGCCGAAGCAACGGGCGCTGTGGTGGTGGCCCGCTACGGCTCCAATCCGCTGGCGGTAATCAATAATGTAAAAGATAAGATCGAGGCAATCGCCCCGGGTTTGCCTAGCAAAACCCTGGCTGACGGAACAGTTTCGAAAGTAACTATTGTGCCATTCTATGACCGCACCGGCCTTATTTACGAAACCCTGGGAACGCTGGAAGAGGCCCTTACTCTGGAAATGCTTATTTGTATGATGGTGGTAGTGGTGGTGGTGCTCAACCTGCGGGCATCCATTATCATATCCAGCCTGCTGCCCATTGGGGTGCTCATGACCTTTATTGTTATGAGCTATGCCGGGGTAGATGCCAATATTGTGGCCCTATCGGGTATTGCCATTGCCATTGGGGTAATGCTGGATGTGGGGGTGATTTTTACCGAAAACATCATCCGCCACATGGATATGCCTGAAAATAAGGGGCGACCAATGCTGGAGGTAATCTATGAAGGAGCCACCGAAATTGCTTCTGCCGTGCTTACGGCGCTGGCAACAACCATTATCAGCTTTATTCCTGTTTTTGCCATGACCGGCCAGGAAGGAAAGCTGTTTGGTCCGCTGGCATTTACCAAAACGTTTGCCTTAACCGCGGCCCTCTTTATTGGGGTGGTCATTATCCCTGCCCTGGCGCATGGGCTGTTTTCGCTGAATTTCGGGAAGAAAAAAACGCGTAGGGTGTGGAATTTCGCTCTCCTGGCGGCAGGCATATTATTACTTTTTTATGTAGCCTGGGCAGGCGTTATGTTTATTGCTTTAGCCATTGCCAGGCTGTCGGAGCCCTTTTGGCCGGAAAGCAAGAAGCGCTATACCAACTACCTGAATGTAGGCATTGTGCTGGCAGGGGTGCTTTACTTCTTAAATAAAGAGTGGCTGCCATTAGGGGCCGGCCAATCTTACCTCTCCAACCTGGTTTTTGTGTGCGGGCATTGTTGCCCTGGTGCTGGGGCTTTTAATGGCTAATGGTTAAGTATTACCAGTCTATTCTTAGCTGGGCGCTGGAAAATAAGTGGAAGTTTCTTTCGCTTCCTATCCTGATTTGTCCTGTTTGGCTTTTTGGCCTGGCAGGGCTTTGATACCGTATTGGGTATTGTAGCGCAGGGTATAGAAAAAATGGGTGGGATCTTCGCAAAACAAGTGTGTGGGCCACCCTCGATGAAACTTTCCCAGGTGCCGGGGAAGAATTTATGCCACCGCTGGAAGAAGGGAGCTTCCTGTTAATGCCGTCGACCATGCCGCACTCGGGCGTGGAAGAAAACATCGAAACCATCCGTCTGCTCGATAAGCGCATCACAGCCATTCCGGAAGTTGATGTTACAGTAGGCAAATGGGGCCGCGCCGCTACCGCGCTGGACCCTGCGCCGATTTCCATGTTCGAAAATGTAGTGAACTATAAGCCGGAGTATGTGCTAGACAGGATGGCTATCGGCTACGTTTTCAGGTAAACGACGAAGAGCAGTATGTGCTGAAGAACGGGGAGGTATTTGACCCGGAAACGATGAACCGGGCAGCCCTGGATGTGTCCCTGCTTATTCCTGATCCTGATGGAAAGTATTTCCGCCAGTGGCGCGACCATATCCAGTCGCCCGACGATATCTGGGAGGAGATTATTGGGGCCTCCCATATACCGGGCATGACTTCGGCTCCCAAGCTGCAGCCTATTGCTACCCGCCTGATTATGCTGGCAACCGGTATGCGGGCTCCAATGGGCCTAAAAGTATTTGGCCCCGACCTAAAAACTATTGAGCAGGTGGGTCTGCAAATGGAAAATATACTAAGCGAAGTACCCGGTATAAAAGATGCCTCGGTGTTTGCCGACAGGGTGGTGGGCAAGCCTTATCTGGAAATTAACATTAATCGCAGGGCCATTGCCCGCTACGGGCTTTCGATTGGCGATGTGCAGCGGGTTATAAATGCCGCCATTGGGGGCATGGCCCTAACCACTACCGTAGAAGGGCGGGAGCGCTATGCCGTTCGCCTGCGCTATGCACGGGAATTCCGCGATAACCCCGAAGATGTAAAAGATATTCTTGTGCCTGCGCCCGGCGGCGCACAGGTGCCGCTAGGAGAGCTGGCGGAAATTGAATATGTGCAGGGGCCACAAATGATTAAAAGCGAAAACACCTACCTGCTTTCTTATGTAATTTTCGATAAAGAAGCTGAATTTGCCGAAGTAGAAGTAGTGGAAAATGCGCAGGCAGTAATAAATGAAAAAATAGCCTCAGGGGCATTTAAAGTGCCGCAAGGGGTGAGCTACGAATTTGCCGGCAATTACGAAAACCAGATAAGAGCAGCCAAAACGCTGTCCATTGTAATTCCCATTAGCCTGCTGGCTATTTTCCTCCTGCTGTACTTCCAGTTTGGCAATGTACAAACCACGCTCATGACCTTTTCCGGTGTTTTTGTGGCCTTTTCGGGTGGTTTCATCCTGCTTTGGCTCTATAACCAGGCATGGTTCCTCAACTTCGAGCTCTTTGGCGAAAACATGCGCGATGTGTTCCAGGTAGGCACGGTAAACCTGAGTGTGGCGGTTTGGGTAGGTTTTATCGCCCTCTTTGGTGTTGCCACCGACGATGGGGTACTTATTGGCACCTACTTAAAGCAGGTGTTCGAGCGGGAAGAAACGACCGATACGCAATCGATTCGCAGAGCGGTTGTTATTGCCGGTAGCCAGCGTGTTCGGCCAGCGGCCATGACTACCGCCACCACCCTCATCGCCCTTCTGCCGGTGCTTACCTCAACGGGTAAAGGCTCCGACATCATGATTCCCATGGCCATTCCTACTTTTGGCGGCATGCTCATCCAAACCATCACCATGTTTATTGTACCCGTACTATTTAGTATGTGGCAGGAGCGGAAGTGGGCAAAACCAAAAGCAGAAGCTAAATCATAAAGAGAAAATTCATGAAAAACAGTAGATATATAAAAGTGGTATTGCCGGTTTTTATGCTAGGCCTCCTGCTCCTGCCTTTGGTACCACAGGCACAGGAAAGGAAGCCGGCGGAGGGCTATTTAAATGAGTATTTAATTCTGGCGGCAGAAAATAATCCGGGTTTGCAGGCCATGTTTAAGGAGTACCAGGCGGCGCTGGAAAAAATTGCCCAGGAAGGAAGTTTGCCCGACCCGCAGCTGAGCTTCGGTTACTTTATTCAGCCGGTAGAAACGCGCGTAGGCGCCCAGCGGGCCATGGCTTCCCTTAGCCAGGGGTTCCCCTGGTTCGGTACCCTGGATGCGCAGCAAAAGGTAGCAGCCGAGAGAGCAAAAGCCAGGTTACAAACCTTTGAAGAAGCCAGGCTGGAGCTGTTTAAAGAAGTCCGGATTACCTACAACGAATTATACTACCTGCAATTGGCCACGCAGCTTACCGAAGAAAACCTGGCGCTGCTGGCGTCTTTTAAAAGCCTGGCAGAAGTGAACTTTGAGAGCGGGAAAGCTGGTTTTTCTTCTGTGCTACAGGTGCAAATGGAGGAGGAAGAGCTGCGCAGCCGCCTGCAATACCTGCAGCAAAGCCGGGTGCCGCTGCTAACCGAATTCGAACAGCTCCTGAATACAGATTTGCAGGAGCCGGTTAATTTACCGGACACCCTGTGGGATGAGGCGCTGAACCTGGAGAAGACCGTGCTTCTGGATAGTATTCTGGCCGGTAATCCGCGCCTCGAAAGGCTGGCTCACGAAGCAAAGGCTTTTGAGGAGCAGCAGGACGTAGCCAGAAAAATGGGCCTGCCCGGATTTACCCTGGGCATGAGCTATACCCATGTGGCGGAACGTACCGATATGGACATGCCCGACAACGGGAAAGATGTTTTTATTTTTCCACAGCTAGGGGTGCGCCTCCCGATATACCGGAAAAAGTACCGGGCGATGCAAAAAGAAGCCGTATTGCAGCAGGAAGCAAGCCTGTTACGGCAGGAGAACGTGGAAAATGAACTGCATAGCCAACTGGAGGAGTTGTACCGCGACTACCTCGACGCACAAAGGAAAGTGGCCCTTTATAAGCGGCTCTCCACCATTGGGCAGCAATCTTTAAACTTACTGCAAACCGAGCTGACCACCGGCAAAAATAATTTCTTTGAAATTATACGGATGGAAAGGCAGCTGTTGAACTACCGCCTGGAGCTGGAAAGAGCCCGAACGGAAAAGAACAACAACGTATACAGAATCAACTACTTAATGGGAAAATGAGATGAAGCAGACAGATAAAAAGATAATATATATTGGGCTTGGCTTTTTAGTTGCCGGCCTGTTCCTGGGCTGGTTACTCTTTGGCGGCACGCCAGAAGAGGAGTAGGCTGCAGGAAGAGCAGGAGCGGCAGAGGCGATGCATGACGCATGAGAAGGCCTGAGCGGAGGTATGGACCTGCGCCATGCACCCCCAGATTCGGCAGGATGGCCCCGGCCAGTGCCCCATTTGCGGAATGGACCTGATTCCGGTAACCGCCGGCGGAGAAACCGTTGGCCTCGATGAAATTCAGATGACAGAAGCCGCCATGAAAATTGCCGATGTTCAAACGGTGACTGTGCAACAGGCAGTGCCCTCGAAGGAAATTTACCTTCCGGGAAAGGTAAAAGCAGATGAAAGAAGGATTTCAGCCGTTACCTCCCGCTTTCCAGGCCGCATCGAGCGCCTGTACGTCAACTTTACCGGGCAGGAAGTCCGGCAGGGAGAGCGCCTGGCATCCATCTATTCTCCTGAGCTGGTGCAGGCCCAGAAAGAGCTGCTGGAGGCCGTTCGCTTTAAGGAAACCAATCCTTCTTTTTATGAGGCAGCCATCAATAAGCTGAAGCTGTGGGGCTTAACTGAAGCGCAAACACAAAAAATACTGGAAGGAGGGCAGGTACAATATAATTTCGATATTTACTCCACCCAGGCAGGAACGGTGGTAAGCAAAAATGTAAACGAAGGCGATTATGTAAATGAAGGCCAGCCCTTATTCGATGTAGCCAACCTGGGCAGCGTTTGGGTGCTGTTTGATGCGTATGAAAATGACCTGGCCTGGATAGAAAAGGGCGATGAAATAAAGTTTACTGTAAAGTCTCTGCCGGGCAAGGTATTTACCAGTGAAGTTACCTTTATCGATCCGGTAATTAACCCGCAAACAAGAGTGGCTTCAGTACGTACCGAGGTCGCCAACCCGGGCCGACAACTTAAGCCGGGAATGTTGGCGCAGGGTGTATTGGAGAGTACTTTAGAAGGGGTTGAAAATGCCCTGGTAGTACCCAAGACGGCTGTTCTCTGGACCGGGAAGCGGGCCGTTGTATATGTAAAGTCCCGGGTTTTTGAGCAGCCAACTTTTGAATACCGGGAGGTGGTGCTGGGCCCCGAGGCAGGGGATTGGTATGTAGTGGCCGAGGGACTACAAGCTGGTGAAGAAGTGGTAGCCAATGGCGTGTTTAAAGTAGATGCGGCCGCCCAGCTGGAGGGCAAAAGAAGCATGATGAATGCTCAGGCCGCACCTCCGATGCCGCCGATGCCTGGAATGGATATGGGAGGCGGCCAGGTGCAGGTAGGCCCAACAGTATATGTAGAAGCAGAAGTGGCGGATTTAAGCCGGCAGCTGCCTGCAGCTTTTAAAAAGCAGCTGAACGGGGTGGTAAATGCTTACCTGGAACTGAAGGAAGCGCTGGTAGCTGCAGATAAGGAAAAAGCCGCCCGATATAGCACTACTTTGTTTGAAGCCCTTGAAACGCTCGATGGAAGCGTTTTAACAGGAGAGGCGAAAGCTTTCTGGAACGAAAAAAGAAGCTTTTTAGTTAAGCATGCCCGGCTGGCGAAAGAGACAGATACCATAGAAGGAAAGCGGGAGAATTTTGTTTTTCTTTCTCATCCGCTAATAAAAGTGGTAGAAGCTTTTGGCGCACAGCAAACCCTGTATGTAGCCTATTGCCCGATGGCAAATAACGACCGCGGGGCTTACTGGTTAAGTGAGGTAAAAGAAATAAGAAACCCCTTTATGGGTGAAAAAATGCTTAGCTGTGGGGAGGTAAAAGATGTTATTAAAAGTAAATAGTTAAACAAATGAGAAAAATGAAAATGTTAGTAAATCAGGGGAAAATGATTTTAGCCGCTGCTTTATTCTTGTCCTTTACAGTTGCCTGCGGTAATGAGAGGACGAATAATACCCAAGCCGAAACAGAAGCTGTGGAAGGAGTAAGTGAGATACAGCAGGAGCAGGTCGATGCTCAGGCGGGCGAAGTGGAGCCTTTCCTGGCAGATTATATACAAGTGAAGAAGGCTTTGGTACAAGATAATTACGAGGAGGTGAAAAATGCCTCCTTAGAATTGCTAAACAGCGTAACGAAAAGTGAATCAGGCGAAATCCTGAATGAAAATGTTCAGGCAATTGCAAATGCTGCTGATATTGCTGGCCAGCGGCAGGCTTTTGCAGCGCTTTCGCAACAGCTTTATGAGCTTGCTCAGGAAAAGGAATTGACCAGTAAAACTCTTTACTGGCAGCATTGCCCAATGGCCATGAACAACCAGGGAGCAAACTGGCTCAGCCTGGAAAAACAGGTTCAGAACCCATACATGGGCCAGCGGATGCCAAGCTGCGGTTCTGTTCAGGAGACTCTGAATAACTAAGCAGTACCCTTAGAGGCTTTTGAAAAAGCTTAAAGCCAGAGGATGGATACCGGAAGTCATAAGCCTGACCTCCGGCTTCCTCCTCTGGCTTTCGGCTTTATTAAGTTATCAGGTCCTGCCGCCTTTTTTAGATGTTTTGGAACTCAGGAAAGCCATTTATCCTGTCGGGAACAGCATTTGCCTGCTTTACCAATAAGCTCCCGGGAATAACACCAAACCGCATGAAAGTAATTCAACAGCATAGAATGGCCCGCCTTGCAAGCGCCGCGCCAGATGCCGGTAGAAGAAGCCTGTTATTGAAGGTAGCTTGGAAGATTTGGGTTAAGTTCGCTAAATGTTAACAGCAGTAAAGCCAGGCAGCAAAAGGTTGTCGGAAGAAATAGGAAGCGAAGAGGTTGAAAGGCGGCCATTATTACCAGTTACACAGCTGTTAGCAATGGGCCGCTCTGGAGGGAGGAATTGCTGGCCGGCTGGTATATAATCAGGCCGATTTGCTTTCGAGGATGCCGTAACGCTTATGAATACGCAGCTTGTCGAACTGCTGGCTAAGGAAAGCCCGCATACGGCCTTCGGCCAGCTGTCCTTTTCTCTGGCTGGGGTAAAAAACAGTTACTTCCAAAACAGCCTTTATAAAGGCAGGCTTCTGGCAAAAGCTTTTATACCAGTCCATGAATGCCTCTTTCCACTCCTGCTGGTATTTTTCGAAGTGAGAAGCACCATCGAATAGCAGTTCCAGTTGGTTAGAGCCGTTTTGGTAGCGGTAAATGCCAGACAGGATGTGGTAAAAGTCGTGCAGTCTTTTGGTGGCCGGTTGGTCAGCCTGCTGGATAGCAAGAATGGTGTCGTCAATCAGGCCAAGCGGGTTGTGCTGCTCCATATAGGCATGCTTTACATAAGCAACCATTTGCTGAAGCAGTTCATCACGGCCTGCCTGCTGGGCTTCCCGAAGGATGTAATTCTTATCTAATTTAAAGAAACGATGCACCATAGAGCATCAAAAATAAAAGAAAATGCAATGAAGGCAAATACATTTTCTTCTTTTCTTCTATGCTATTTCCTGTCCGGCTCTTTTTGCTCCGCTTCTTCTGTTTCCTCCTTATCAACTTCTATAACGCCGTCAGACTCCAGAATACGCTCCCTGCGGGATTTTTCATTGCCTAAAAAGGCTTCCCAGGTATCGAACGACTTGCTGTAAGAGAGGGCCGCACCTGTTTGAGGAATAAACTCATTGGTAAAGAGGTTGCGATCATTCCGGCGGAAAATCTTCAGGTTCAGGTTTCCTCTTTCATTGATATGGTACAAAACGGTAAAGCTACCGGCAATTTCGTTGCCCGAATCGCCTGAGGCCACGGTGGTACCGCCCGTTTGACCCACCGAAGTGGTACCTCCGACTTTTACTTCCACACGGTCGTTAAAGAAAGAGCGGCCAAGCTCCAGTCCCACATCTTTGGCTGCATAGCCGGCATCTTCACCCATTGCGTTCTGGCGGGAGTCAACATCTACCTCTATCGATACCCCAAGATAATCCTGGGCAACTGCATTTAATTGTTCAGAAAGAAACGCGCTGAGGCTTTGGTCTACCCGGGCATTAATTGCCTGTTGCGTTCCGCCACCGCCGCCACCCAGGGTAGGGCTTGAAGGAATAAAGCGGTTCATTACAATCAGGCCAAATACCTGCTTAAAGAGCTTTGTTTCATCCTTTTTAATATCGGAAAGCTGTTGCGCCACAGCTGTGCTCATGCTGTAGTCCGATTCAGGAACGACAATATCAAAGCTAAACTCCGGATCTTCGAGGGTACCCAGCATGCTGAGCAATACACTCACCGGCTCGCGTTGCTTGGCGGCACTTATTTCCTGGGAAGTTAAAAACTCAACCTGGTCTTCGACAAGCGGGAAGCGGCTGGTCTCGGTGGTATAAATAGCCGTCAGGTTCAGGCTTGCATCCAGCGGGTCGCCGTCGAATTCTACCGTACTCCCTTGCTGAATGTCGAAGTTTTTCTGAATGACTTCCAGGAAGCTTAAGCGGTACCGTCCGTCGGTTACCGTAAACAGTCCCTGCAGGTTCATGCCGCTGAGCGGATCCATACGAATACGGAGGTCGGCTTCTCCGGAAATGGTAAGGTTATCGCCGGTAGTCGGGTCGACTATAACCGTAAACTGCGACTCTGGCGTAACTTCTACCTGGGCATCCAGGGTAAAGCCTTCAACATCTACAAATCTTTGTTGGTCAACCAGCGAATCGGCTTCTTCCGTTGTGGTGGTGTCGTTTTCCAGGAAGGCATTGTGCTCAACAAAAGTAATATAATCGGCGCTGGCAATGGATTTTTCTTCGGCTAGCTGCACAATTACAAAGTCGGTTTTATCATTCACCTTCAGGCTGCCGCCTACTTTTACATCTTCCGGCGGACCTGTAATTTCCAGGTTCGTGGAGATGTAAAGGGTGCCGTAAAAAGGCTCCTCAAAGCTCCGCGACTTGTTTACTACCTGGAAATCATCTGCCTTTACTGTTAAATCCAGCAGGAAGTTTTCGAAGTACTGATGGCGGATAACTCCATCTACAACCAGTTCTTCATTGAGGGAGTCGATAAGGGTAAAACTGTTAAAGCGTATGTTTTCTGTATTTAGCAAGATGCTTTCGTTGCTTAGCCGGTAGCGTGCTCCTGTAGCAGCTAAACGAAAAGCCGCATTTTGCCCGAAGTTAATGGATCCTTCTACCAGGGGTTTGGCCGCACTGCCTCTAACGGCGATATCACCCTCCAGGCTGCCGGCAAGGTCGCTGAGGAAGTCTTGTACAAATGGCTCCCAGGGGTTCAGCTTTAGTTGCTCAATATCAATATCCAGGGCAATGGAATTGGTGCTGTCCTCCAGGTTATAGTAGCCATTTACCTCCAGCTGGTTTCCGGGGCCTTCCAGTACCACGGAGGTATTCAGCCGGCCGTTATCCGACACCTTGTCGAGGTCAATCCGCAAATCGCCGGCACGAATGCTGTCGATAATAATATTTTGTACCTGAAGGTCGGCTTCTATGGCCGATAAGCTGGCTACGTCTGTCAGGATTACATCGCCATCGAGCTGGGCAGAAAGTTTATACTCTTCCAGGCCGGCAAGGGCCATAAAATCGGCTACTTGGAAGTTGCGGATTTCAGTTACAATTTTTGGTTCGGAGGTTCCGGCATCGCGTGTAAAAATAGCCAGCCGCTGCTCGTTTTGCTGCAGCACAAAATCATCGATATACAAATAGTCCTGAGCATATTTAAAAATAGCATTGTCGGCCAGTTGGTAATCCTGGCCATAAACAGCTAGGTCGGTATTGTCGAGTTCCAGTAAAATAGTATCGCCCGGGAAGGTCACTGCTCCGCCCAGGGCCAGGTGGGTGGAATCGGTAGGGGGGGCCAGGGCAAGATCGAAATGGACGCTGTCCTGTGCCCACTGCCCCTCCAGCCCAAAGTAAGGAATGTCGATATCAGATCCTGCCTGAATGAGGTCGGCCTCCATTTCGTAAGAAAGTACGCGGTCAACTGTTTTGGCATCTATTACCAGGTCCCGGATGCGGATAGAATCATATACGATGCCCGGTGCCGACAAGTCGAAATTGAAAGAGCGCCTTTCATTATCGAGCGAGGCCTCCATGCGCAGGGGATAGGTAAGTTCCAGTTCCGGTACAAACGCTTTTGCAATTACCGGCTCATTGGTCATTTCGAGCTGCAGTTTAATTTCCTGGTTTTTGGGCGCCATGCCTGCGTCTGGCTTGTAGGCAGAGCAGTAATAGTTGGCGCATTGGTCGATGGCCAGCGGCACCTCTTCGAACAGGTAGTTTCCGGTGAGCTTTGCCGACATAAAATCGGTGAGCAGTACAATGGCGCGCTCGCCATCAGGTTGTTTGGCAGAAGTGAGCTTGAGGCTGTCCATGGTATAGCTATTGGCGCCCCGGATAATTTCTGTGTCGCGCATTTCTACCAGACCTATAATTTCATCGGGCGTCTGCCCCTGTACTTCTGCGTATAAACTGGTTCCAACTATCAGGCTGTCGGCCATCAGGTTTAGCCGGAGCAGGTTGGCCTTGTCGATATTGGCTTCGGCCACCACCAGCGGAAGGGAGTCCTTTAAATCTGATTTTATAAATATGTCGAAGGCCAGGAAGGGGTCTTCATAGGCGGTGGCTACTTCGAAAGTGCTGTCGATAAAATGCCCTTCAACGGCCAGTCCTTCGTAGGAATAATCGTTAAATTCAAGCTGACTAACCAGTACAGAGAACTTGGGCACATCGATGGCATCGCCGCTGCCCCTGGCTCTTATCTTAGAGGTCATGCTCAGGGTGCCAAGCCCGCTGCTGTCGCCGGCAAAAGGGCGCAGGTTAAACTGTTTGGCATCGATATTACCGGCCAGCAAAAAGCTGCTTTCTGTAGGCGATTTATAAATGAGGTTGGTTTCAAGTGTGCCAACGCCAGATTTGGCTCTTGCTACCAGGGTGGCATCGTCGAGGGTGCCTTTTGCCTGGGCAATGAGCGTAATATTGCCGGTTTGCTGCGCCCCGGGCGGAAGTTCTTCTACCAGGGAGAGGGCTTCAATATAGGCCATGCTGGTGCTGAGCTCCCGGAGCTGGACATCGAAATACATTTGCTCAGGCTGGTCGATTTGGCTGGCCTCGGCAGTGGCCAGCAGGTAAAGGCCGTCGCCGGCACGCATTTCCAGCTTATCAATGGCAGCCTTATTATCGGCCACTTCCATATTCAGGCTTAAAATGATGTCCTGTTCGCGTAAATTCGGGAGGGTGTCAAGCGCGTCGGTGAAATAAGCAGCATCTTTCATGCTTATAACGGCTTCTTCAATTTGGGCGGCTGCCTGTAGTTGTGCCAGCATATCGTCGCCGGCGGTGAGGTCCAGTTTTTCTATTACAAATTTGTCATCCAGCCTCGAGTTAGGCGTAATAAATTTCTGCAGGCTGGCAGCTACAAGTGCCTCTTCTACTTTTACTTTAAAGGCAAGGTCGTTCAGGGTAAATCCACTAAGCTTTTCGGTAAAATTGAGCGTTTGTAGCTGCATCCATAAAGTATCGCCGGCCAGGTAAAAATCTTCCATCTTTAGATCGAGACTGGCCAGTTCCAGGTTTTCAAAATTCAGTTCCTTTGCTTCCGTTTCCTCTGCGGTGGCTTTATAGCGGATGTGGCTGTTTTCAATGGAAAGCTCATTAAGGCTATAGCGAAAGCCGCTGGGGTTGAGCCAGGCCGAATCCAGCTCCAGGGGCTCCCCGGCAGCAAGGGAATCTGCGGGTGGGGTATTGGAGCCTGAAGTTGTAGGAGCCTGGGCAAACAAAACGTCGAGCGCACGAATATCGACATTATTAATTTTTATGTGCTCTTCTTCGAGTCCCAGGGTTTCAATTTCGGTGAGCCAGTAGGGTACTACCGCCCTAAACTCCATTTTGCTGGAGTCATCGATGAAATTAAAGCGCACCTGCTCCAGGCGCACCTGCTCCAGGTCGAAGGTAAAACCACCGGAAGTGGTATCGGGCTCCGTGGCAGTCGTGTCGGAACTGGCAAAACTATCGGCAATAAACTCGTAATTGAATTTGGCGCTGTCGGCCGGGCGGTACAGGTTAATGTAAGCATTCTCGAGTGCAATTTCATCGAGCACCAGGGTTTGCCCAAAAAGGGCAAACAGGCCAATGTCGGCTTTTAAATAATCTGCATAAATCAGGGTGTCGCCACTTTGGTCTTCTATGTAAATATCTTCGATTGTGGCTGTTTCAAAGAAAGTAAGGTTTACTTTCCCTACCTCCACGCGGGTGCCCCACTGTTTTTCAAAGTTCTGGGTTACTTTGCCGGTAATAAAAGTTTGTACGGCCGGTATCTGGATGAGTACAATAATAAGCAGGAGCAGGCCCAGGAGACCGCCGATGATATAAGCGAATATTCTGAGGGGTTTGGGTACCCTGTGCCATATGTTTGAATGCGTTGCGATAAGAATCTTGTTTAGTGTGGCTGACTAAAAGATAAACGTAAAAGACACACTTTCGTTTCGCAAACTTTGCAGGATCAGGGTTATGGGGTAGTTGAAGCAGGCAATTTTGTTTTTTGCCGGTAGTGTTTGCTGCGTTTCAGGTTTTTTAGAAATGATTGTACCCAAACGTAACTTAACAGCGGAAGAACAATAAAACTAAGCTTGTTGTAATGCCAGGCACCTATAAAATCGAGATGAATGAGGTGCATAACTCCCCGGGTGATGCCTTCAGAATAATAGTTCTCTACCCCTGCCAGGGCAAAAAGGCTGATGCTTTGCCCGTAGTCGAAGAAATTGGCCGGCAGGAAAAGGAGTAAAACAGGAGTGCCCATGAGCACTCCTGTTTTAATAAGACAAATCAGGTACTTAAACCGGTAAGTTTTAAAGTTCCGGATCATAATCGCTGCCGTCAGCAGGTTTAAGGTCGCCGGTAATAATGCGAATAAGGTCGATTAAGGACCAAATGCCGCAACCTCCGAGTGTTATTATTTGAAGAATACCAATGGTGGTGTAGCCGAGGTAAAAGCGGTGGATGCCAATATATCCAACCAGGAGGGCCAGCACAAGGGCAATCACCTGGCTCTTAGATTTGTTTCCTGGCTCCGGTTCCTGTGCCATTTCCTGCTGCTCTTTCAGTATTTTTTTAACTTCTTTCTTTACCTGAAGAGCTGTTTTGATTTTTTCCAGTTTGCTGATTCTCTTTGAAGTAACTGCCTCTGCCGGTTGGTTAACTTTAGCGGAGGCCTCTGTAAGGCTTAGCGGAGCAAGGGTAACAGTTTCTTTTGAGCTGGCAACTGCAGTCGTTTCTTCGGCTTTAACTTCTTCTAAAGCAATGGCTGCTATTCCAGGGGTTTTTGCCTGCTTTTGTTCGGTGTCTGCGGTTTTCTCTACCGGCGTGTGCTTAATGGTTTTAAACACGTAGTACTTTGGCGTGCTACAGGCTGCTGCGAGCATGGCAATAAAAGCAAGCGTAAGAAGGCCTTTAAAGCTGCGTAATGATTTTAACATAAAGGTTGAGGATTAGAAACGGCTACGAGGTCCTGATAGCTTTTAAAGATTTTTGGGCAGTACCAAAGACCTCGCATTTTGCCTGGTACTACCGGCTGCTAAAAGCAGTTAGGCAAATATAAAATTAAAAATAATATAAGGTTAATGATACATAATCTTTATTTGATTCATAAAATAAAAATTCAAGCAGGTGCCTGGCTCTTCTTTTTGCATAACAGATTTTTTAATGCTGTATCCAGCCCGTTAGAAAAAAAAGTAGAAACAAATTCCTATTTTTTCTATAAAAAAGCAATGTAGGTTAATCCGCCAGGGGAAGCTTGTTTTGCGTGTTTTAACCTTATTAAATCAGGCTATAGTATTTTTAGGTTGTTTCCTACTGGTTTTTACCTGCTCTTGCAGGAATGAGGGGATGTAATTTTTTTTGATAAAAATTATAAATATAAGAAACAATATATTTATAATTGTAAAAGTTAAAAAAATGTCTTCTCCTCAAGATGCTCCTCACCCATGAGAAAACTTCTACTTCTTTCCTTCTTCCTTTGCGCTATTTCCTGTTTTCAGCATAAGGTATATGCCCAGGGCTATACCCGAAATAATCTTGTAAAAATCAACCCGCTTTCCCTGGGACTTTTAACCATTAACGGGAGTTACGAGCGTGTAATAAGTTTTAATACTTCTCTGCAGCTGGGGTTGTTTTATACCCATGCAACCGTGTTTGGAACCTCCTGGAGAGGGATAGGAGTAACGCCTGAAGCCCGTATTTACCTCGGAAAAGGGAAGCCAAGAGCAAAACTGACTCCCGTAGGCTTTTACATAGCGCCTTTTGCGCGCTTGCAGGTGCTTGCCATTTCGGCTGAAATGCCGGAGCAGGAAAACCAGGCAAAAGCAAGTCTTTCGAATGTAAGTGGAGGAGCTACGGTGGGCTATCAGTTCCTTTGGGGGAGGAGGGAGCGGTTTTCGCTTGATATTTTTGTGGGGCCAAGTTTCGAAAAAGCAAAAGTAGTTTTAGAAGGAGGAGCCCGGGAAGAAAATTTTGGTGGGCTGGGTAATTTCTCCGGCCTTTCGGCACGCTCTGGCTTAACTGTGGGCGTGGCATTTTAAAAGCAGCTGCAGCTTGCGCAGGTACCAATTTATGCTTTTAACTTATATCCTGTCCGGGAAAAAGGAAGGCTGGGTAGGCGGTTTAGCGCATTTAGCCGAACCTTTAATTTTAACGGTCGTATTACCCTTTGCTCCTGCTTTTAACGGGGCAGGCACAATCTGTGGAGGATGGTTAATTACCTTCGGGCTGCCCCAACTTTTTATCGCCTGATTTCGGGGCGAAAAGTCTTTTTAATAAATCCAAAAAGCAGGAGGGCGTTGCGCTATCGCTAAGCGCGCTCCGGCCTTACCTCTTCTTCAAGCTTTCCGCCGGGTCTTTTTAACCCGGTTTTATTCTGCCATTTTTTAGCTAAGGTAAATTCAATAAAGGAGGCTGCCCCTTACTGAGACAGCCTCCTTTATAAACTACATACTTTATTCTTTTAATCGGCAGAACGGCTGCTGATGACAGGCCCAAAGAAGATGCTGTTCATGAATAGTTTGTTGGTGCCATACCAGAAAGCCCGGAAGTTAGGATTATCGCTAAAGGTAATGATTCTTCCCTGCCCAAGAGCCGATACCTGAACGGCGGCTGTATTCTCAAGGGCCTCCAGGTTTGGTTTTGAGATATAACCGGAAAGTAAGGGCTTGCTGGTGTAGCGAACAGGGTTGGCATAGCCACTCAGTGCCGGCGCAATAAAGTCTTCTGAATTTCTGAAAAGGGCAATGTTTTCTTTGTTGTAGCCATAAGCCAGGGGGTGGGTAAGGTCCAGCGTTGCGTTAAATATGGCGCCACCAATTACCTGGGCGCCCCGGGCATTCGAAAGGTCGCCGTAGGCCAGTGCCGGTAGGCTATCGGGCTGAGGGTTACTTTTGTAATTTACCCGGCTAAGGCCATTGTTGGTCAGCCACCTGCCGGCGCCCTGCAAAGCTACTATCGTGCCTCCCTTCCGCAGCCAGTCTTTTAATTTGTCCTGTGCCTGCTGGTCGAGGCTTCCGTAATTGCCGTCAACCATAATGAGGGTGTTGTAGCGGCTAAAGTCCGCTCTTAGCAGGTTGTTTACCGGGAGCAGGGTGGGCGACATATTGTAGCGCTGGTCCAGGAGGTGCCATACTTCCCCGGCATCGTAAGAAGATACGCCATTATCGACCAGTAAAGCCACTTTCGGTTGTTCCAGGTTTGAAAAGCTGGGGCTTCCCAGGCTTATGCCTTCGGTTAAGCCGCTGGCGGTGTTGTAAACATCTATGCCGTCCTGGCGGGCAATTGTTTGCATAAGACTGAAGATGGAGTCGGCCGGAATTTCCTGGTTTTGCACAGGCACTAAAATGCTTCCGCGGCCAAAGGTGTGTGCGCTTGTGGTAATTGGCTCGTTCGATACTTTGGGTCTTAAGCCTGCTTTAAAGAGTCGGTGTAAGGCCCGGGGAGCATAATAGCCATCCCATTCGAAGAGGTAGGCATACTTGCTTTGGCCTCCTTTTACTTCTCCTGTCGGGAATTCGGGCGTTTCCACTGCCTGGCCAATGGCTCCTTTTACAGTCCGGCTGGTAAGTGCGGCATAGGGTAAATTAAACGCGAGCGGGAGCGTCCAGGTAGAAATATCATAGAACAGGCTGTCCTGGAAGCTGGTGCGTGTTTCGAACATGGCCTTAATGAGCCGGTATTGGGCCTGGGCGAGCGGGATTACATAGCTGCTTTCTTTCTTAAACTCCTCGCCGTTTATGCTTAAGTCGCTGGCCGGCCGATGGATTTGTATGTCGTGCCGGTTTATGAGCTCGGCCAGTTGGTATGCCCTTACCGGATCTTCGGGGCTGCCAAAAATGTAAGCTTTCTCATTGTCTTTAGCGGCTTCAGCTAAGGCATTCTGGTAAAACTCTTTTTGATGGCTAAGCAGGCGGTCGCGCAGTTCGTAGGCGGCCTGGAAAGTAGAAAGGGTGGTGTTAAACTGGTTTTTGATGGTAAAAGGAAAGGTCAGTACGCCATGGTCGCTTTCCTGTGCGTGGCCGCGGGAAGAAGCCTGTTCAAAAAGAATGCCTACGGCTCCGTTTACATCGGGGTAGGTAGAGCCTTTTCCATAGTAATAATCATCAAAATCTTCTTTTGTATAGTAAAGAGAACCAATGCTGTCGAGCGCCTGCGCATGGTAGCGGGCAATAGCTGCGGTTAAAGTGTAGTTGTTTTCCGGGGTAAGGGGGTTGTTGCGTGAAGGAATGCCTGGCTGAAAGAAAAAGGTAGAGTTGGTGCCCATCTCATGATGGTCAGTCAGGATATTGGGCTTCCATTCATGGAATTTCTGCAGGCGGGCCTGGGACTCGGGGTGCTGGGCCGGGAGCCAGTCGCGGTTCAGGTCAAACCAGTAATGATTGGTGCGGCCCCGGGGCCAGGCTTCGTTCTGTTCCCGGTTAAAAGGGTCGCTGCTTAAATTTTTGCCTCGGTGGGAGTTTACCCAGGAGGCAAAGCGGTTCATGCCGTCGGGGTTAAAGGCCGGGTCGAGCAGGACCACAACCTCCTTCAGCTTCTTTTCTATTTCTTCGCCCTGTGCGGCGGCAAGGTAGTAGGCTGTAAGCAGTGCCGCATTGCTGCCGCTGGGTTCATTGCCATGGATGCTGAAGCCCATATAAATTACTGCGGGCATTTCATCGAGGTTTACCGTGCCTTGCCGGCGGGGGTGGGTAAGTACCTGGCGGCGGGCTTTAATTTCTTCTGTTCGGGCCAGGTTTTCGGCTGCGCTGATGGTTAAAAGAACAAGCGGTCTTTGCTCATAGGTACTGCCATATTGCTCCAGCTGAACGCGGTCGGAGGCTGCGGCAAGTGCTTTCATGTATTCCACTAACTTGTCGTGGCTTACATGCCATTCGCCCACTTCGTAACCCAGTACAGAGGCAGGAGTAGGTATGGCAGGGTTATAACGAACATTTTGTGGTAAATAATAGTCGGAAGAAACTTCCTGGGCCAGGGATGTCCTGGAAAAAAGTAACATTGAAAACAAAAAGCAGAGAATCCTTATTTTCATCATGTGATTAAAAGTTTTGAACGATACTGTTAAATATAAGATAAACCATCGGTAAATGCAGTTTTTTGTCGTGCAGGGAGTCGATGGGTATAAGTAATTCCCTGAAACAGTGTTTTCTTTTTTGCAAAAATATGGGCCCGAGTAAGATAGCGTTACCTCCTTATTTTAAATATACCATCCTTATATTAGGAGCCATTTTAACCTTTTATGTCCTGGTGGAGGCCCGGATGCTGCTTATTCCGTTCTCGCTGGCCTTTGTGTTTGCGCTCCTGCTTTTTCCTTTTTCCCGCCGGCTGGAGCGCCTGAATATTCCGCGAAGTATTTCTTCAGTTGTTTCCATGGTTTTGGTATTGCTGTTGGTAAGTACAGTTATTTATATACTCTCCGTACAAATAAAGCGTATATCGGGCGAGCTGCCGGAAATTGAAGCCCAGCTTACAGAAACCATTGATGAGACACAGCTTTACCTGGAGGAAGAATTTAATGTGGACCAGCGGGAACAGACAGACTATATTAAGCAAACGCTGGCTACTTTCTTTCGCAACAGCTCCGCCTTTTACGAAACCACCTTTTCTTTTACAGCCGGTTTGCTTAATTACCTGATAATTGTGCCCTTAGGTTTGTTTTTCATGCTTTATTACCGCTCCTTCTTTAAAGAATTTTTGTACAGGCTGTTGCCCCGGCAGCAACACGACAAACTGGCACTGGTTTTATTTAATGTGCAGCAGGTAATTCAGAGCTACATTATCGGCTTGTTTACCGTAATAGCTATTGTGGCCGTACTAAATATGCTTGGGCTCTATTTTCTGGGGATTAATCATGCCATTTTCTTTGGGCTGCTGGCCGCTCTGCTTACTATTATTCCATACGTTGGCATATTTATAGGTTCAATTTTGCCTATTATTTATGCCCTCATTACCACCGATTCGCTTTTCTACCCGGTGGGTGTGCTGGTAATATTCTGGGTGGTGCAGGTACTGGAAGGCAATTTTATTACTCCCAATGTGGTTGGCTCCAAGGTTAGCCTTAATCCTTTTGCGGCTATTGTAGCCTTGTTAATTGGCGGTAAAGTTTGGGGGCCGGCGGGCATGATTTTATTTATTCCTTTTCTGGCTATGCTAAAGGTAATTTTCGATGCGGTGGATCCACTAAAACCCTACGGCTTTTTACTTGGTATGCCGGAGGTAAAGCACGAGGGAAAAGTTTACCGGAACTGGTACCTGCGCATGAATCGCTGGTGGAAACAGTAGGCCGAGCTGTCAGGAGCCCTTGCAACTGCTATACATTAAAAGTATTTGCTTTGCCCGCGTATTTTTTTAATCAGCGTTCTGCTCGCTATGTAAGTTTGAAAGGTCCGGTACTGCCGTGTGGTCTTTCCCTTTAGTGATTGAAAATTTCCTGAAAGTCATTTTGCTTCACCTTCTGCAAGGTGCTGCGAGTATAAATAATAGAAAAGAGGAGGAGCGACATAAGAGAAAGTGACTGGGTTAGTGCAGCATTTAAGTACCGGGAATAGGAAGAAAGAATGGTATGGCCGGAGCGTTCCTGTTTCCTCCCGCTTAAAGAAGTGTTTTGTTTGCGTATTAATTGTTACTTCATTTTGTTGCTCCCTCTGGGGGTGGCCAAAGCAAAGTAGCGGTAAGTAAGTGAGCGGCTTTAGATAAAGGCGAAAGAGTAACAGGCTTTGGAAGGAATTTGGCAAAATTCGACTTATGAAAATAATGTCATTTTCGGAATAAAATTGCTTTTAAATCATTTTTTTAAAATGATATATTGCGCTGGTTTCGATGGGCAGCTGTAAGCCTAAATGGAGGTGCTATTGTTGTAGACGCTTTCTTGTGATTTGTTATACTATTTTTATCAATTTTTTTTCATTTCTATGTTAAGAAATTGTTAACAAGCTAACATTTGATTTATAAATTTGTTAACTAGCGTCCTCAAAGAAATATGTATCCATCCTTTTAGTTTTGCTCTCGATTTCGAACTAAGAATCAATTAATTAACCTAACAAGAACAAAAACGCTAGAAATGAAAAAACTATTACTAGTTTGTTTAGCAACACTGCTCTCAATTGCCGCTTTTGCGCAAACCGGAACGGTTAAGGGCCGCATTATTGACGGTACAAACGGCGAAGGTCTGGTAGGTGCCAACGTGGTCCTTAAAGGAACTGCCGTAGGTGCCATGACCGACATTAACGGTAACTTTACAATTAACAATGTAGAGGCCGGAAAAAAGACCTTTGTAGTTTCATTTATTGGTTTTATCCCTCAGGAAGTTGAGGCAACTGTTAAAGCTGGTGGTGTTACTGACCTTGGTTCGATTAAGGTAGCGGGCGATGCAATTGGCCTGAATGAAATTGAAGTAGTTGCGGCAATTGCTCAGGACCGTAAAACACCGGTGGCTGTTTCCAACATCAAGGCTGATGTGATTGAAACAAAGCTGGGTTCACAGGAATTTCCTGAAATTTTAAAAGTTACCCCCGGCGTGTATGCAACCAAGCAGGGTGGTGGTTACGGTGACTCCCGCATTAACCTGCGTGGTTTTAACTCACAGAACGTGGCGGTTATGATTAACGGGGTTCCTGTAAATGATATGGAGAGCGGCCAGGTTTATTGGTCTAACTGGGCTGGTCTGGCAGATGTTACCCGTGCCATGCAGGTACAGCGTGGCCTTGGTGCTTCTCGTGTTGCGGTTCCTTCTATTGGTGGAACTATCAACATTCTTACTAAAACTACCGATATGGAAAAAGGTGGTTCTATCGGCTATGCCATAGGAAACAACGGCTACAGCAAAGCTTCCATGACCCTTTCTACCGGTCTTACTGAAAATAACTGGGCAGTAACCATCAGCGGTGCACGCACCGAAGGAGAAGGCTATATTCCAGGTACCCCATTTGAAGGGTATTCTTATTTCTTCAACGTATCGAAAATGATTAACGATGCGCATACAATTTCATTAACAGGCTTTGGTGCTCCGCAATGGCATGGTCAGCGTTATAACCGCTACACCGTTAACGAATTGAAAAACCAGGCGCCTGACGGAATTTTACACAATGGTGACTGGGGATACTTAAACGGAGAGTTTGTAAGTGTAAGTGATAACTTCTACCACAAGCCTCAGTTCTCTCTGAACCACTACTGGACCATTAGCGACAAAACAGAGCTTTCAAACGTAGTATATGCTTCTACCGGTACCGGTGGTGGCGGACGTAGCCGTGGCAATGTGCTGGATGAGCGATTTGGAGATCCTCTTTTTGGTCCCTTGAACCTGGATGCTGTTCAGACTTCTAACAGAGCTTCTATCGACGGTAGTGCACAAGGTATTTTATATGCTTCCCGCAACGACCATAAATGGTATGGCCTGCTTTCTACTTTAGATCATGAATTAGGCAGCAACCTTCGCTTACTGGGTGGCCTCGATGTAAGATACTACCGTGGTTCTCACTTCTATGAAATTACCAACCTGCTGGGTGCTGATTATTTTGTAGACGAAAATAATGCCCCAACTGTAATGCTTGAAAAAGGGGACATTTTTGGTAAAAACTACGATGGCCTGGTGTTGTGGGAAGGTGCCTTTACACAGCTTGAATATACAAAAGAACGTTTAAGCGCATTTCTTTCTTTAGCCGGCTCTAATACTTCTTATACCCGTTATGAGAAGCAGTTCACAGAAGGCGGAACGGAAGAATCGCCCACCTTTAATTATCTTGGCTATAGTGCAAAAGGTGGTGCCAACTACAACCTTACTGAGCGTCACAACATTTTTGCGAACCTGGGTTATTTTGAGAAAGCCCCTGATTTTAACGCAGTTTTCCAATATAGCTACAGCAACCAAAGCAACCCCGATGCTGCCAACCAGAAAATTTTAAGCTACGAGCTTGGGTATGGCTTCCGCAGCAGCGTATTTAGTGCAAACCTGAACGTTTACCGCACCAACTGGAGAGACAGGACCTTTAGCTTATTTATGGGTCGTGACCAGGAAGGAAATAGCGTATACGCAAATATTGCCGGTGTAAATGCATTACACCAGGGAGTGGAGTTTGATTTTAACCTTCGTCCAACTCAAAAACTGACTATCAGTGGTATGGCTTCTCTGGGTGACTGGACCTGGCAAAACAATATTGATAATGTTGTGGTGCAGGCAGAAAATGGCGAAACCAAAATTATTAACCTCTTTATTGCAGGCCTGAAAGTAGGGGATGCTGCGCAAACTACCGCTGCTTTAGTGGTTGACTACCAGCTCATCCAGGATTTTACAGTTGGATTTACCTTCAACCATTACGATGATTTGTATGCACAGTTTGACCCTGAAGATCGTAATGCTAAATCTGAAGGAGAAGCAGATTTGGCTCAGTCCTGGAAGCTGCCAAGCTACCAGCTCTTCGATGCCAACGTGCGCTACAAATTCGACCTTGCTGATTTTGATGCCACCTTGTTTGGAAATGTAAATAACCTTTTCGATACAGAGTACATTTCAGATGGCTATGATGGAAATGACCACTCTGGATTGACTTCAACTGTATATTACGGTTTTGGACGTACTTACAACCTTGGTTTAAAAGTTAAATTCTAATATTGGTATCCCATGAAGAAATTATTTATACTACTAGGCGCAGCAGGTTTGCTTTTTACCGGCTGTGACCCCAATGAAGAACTTTACGAAGAAATTAACAAGCAGCAGCTAAACGAAGGCCCAACTGCAGATATCGCCTTTACCCTTACCGATGCGGATTATGCCCTGGCAATTCCGAACGATAAGGAGGATGCAATTCAGAAAAATAAGCGGTTTGGCAGTTTAGAGGAAGTAAAGGAGTATGTGCCTAATATTTTAACGGCAAACTATCCCCGCCTTGGAGGTAAATCATCTGCACTGGTTACATATGAAATGTACAGAGGCTTTGCTCCAGAAATAAGTGCATATACAGGTGCAGAGGCTTATGCTTTAGCCGATGCTGATTATGCCACCGGAAGTGCCGAAGCGGCAAAAGCCGGCTTCTTTAACAATGATGTAGTTGCTGCCGATTACCTGCCGGCCGTTTTGGCAAACCAGTATGATGCGCCTGAAGACGGTGAAGTGGTGGCTGTTTCTTATAAATATGCAAACAAAGCCTATGCAGATATTGAGGGAGTTGTTCTCTTTAATGAGGGTTTTGAAACTCCGGAGGAGTTTGAGGCTTATGAAAAGCAATCTGTGGTTGGTGATGAAACCTGGACATGGAGTGACCAGGGAGGCCAGACTTATGCAAAAATGACTGGCTATGCCGGAGCAAGATATGCCAATGAAGATTGGTTAATTCTTTCGCCTATTGATTTATCAGGTCATTCTAAGGCTATTTTAAAAATTAGCCAGGCAATTAACTACCCAGGTGCTACAGTAATTGGAGAGGATTATGCAGTAAAAATTTCTACTGATTATGTAGATGATGTTACCACCGCTACCTGGGAAGACCTGGCGCTAAGCCAGTGGCCGGAAGGAAACTCATGGTCGTTTGTAGATTCTGAAGCAAGCTTAGCTGCTTATGAAGGGGAAACTGTTCATATTGCTTTCTTCTATCGCTCTACAAACACCGATGCAGGAACCTGGGAAATTAATTCAGCTGCAGTAGAAGTTGGTGAAACAGTGAAAACTGACCAGATTAATTTATTTTACAGCTACGATGCCGCTGCAGATGAGTGGTCGGCCATAGCAGAAGATGAAGTATATGCTTTAGCCTCTGTAGATTATGACGCCATGGGCGCTCCCGGCAAGTATGATAACTTCAGTAGCTCCGTTTCTGCAGATAACTACCTGCCAGCTTTCCTGGAGCAAAAATTCCCTTATGCACAGGAAGAAGACCAGCAAATTGTTACTTATAAGTACTATTCTTCTTCTGCTAAGGAAACTCAAACAAGAGGCGACCTGTATACCTTCCTGAATGGAAACTGGGAAAAATACCAGAGCACCGTTACAGAATCTTTGCAGTTTGGTTTTGAAAAAGGAAGCTGGGTTCCGGATAACACAGTAAAGTACACTCTTACCGCTGAAGATTTTACGCTGATTGGTACTACTTTCGAAAAACCAGCGGGCGATATCGATAAGTACAACAACATTAACATGGGTAAGTATACTGAAGAAGAGGTAATCTCTTACCTGAATGCAGTATTAAAGAATAAATTTCCAAATGCTGCTGCAGGACAAAAGTACCTGGTTTCTTTTGCCACTTACAATCCTGCCGGTATAGGTGAAAGACACCTGATTCTGAATGCCGAAGGAAACTATGTAGTTGTTGAGTAAAGTTAACCCAGCAAATAACCGATAATAAAAATAAGCCCAATCCTGCCTGGATTGGGCTTATTTTTTATCCGGAGGGTACTTTACTTAAGAGCTTTAATCAAACTGTAGTTTACCTAAGTAGTGCGGCCTGTATAGTTTAAATCACAATTGCGGGTCATCCTGACGGCAGGAAACCCGCGCAAGGAAGGCTCTTTCCCGGATGAAAGTCTTTATTCTATCATTGAAAGGATGCGGCATCGGTCCCGGCGGGGAGCCGCCTCTGCTGTAGGTATAACAAATTTTAATATATTTATCTCTTGCTGCTTAGCTCCATCAGCAGCCATCCGATAGGTCATTTTAGTATGTAAACTTTGTCTGAAGAGGTTCTCCGGTTAAGGAAACCTCTTTTTTTTATGCCAATACTAAACAAAATTATAAGGCATAAGCTTACCTACTCATAAGGACTGATAGCCAGAGAGATAGGTAAATAAATTAGTAATTATTTAAAGTAATTGGGACGGCAGTCCTGGTGGCTATTCAGTTAGAATAAATGATAGAAGTATTCACTAAAAACTGGTACGATGAAGCACAATTTACTAACCTCTTTTTTATGTTTGTGTCTGTTCCTTTTTATGGCAGGAGATCTCCTTGGCCAGGGCGTAACCTCTGCCGGCATTACCGGGGTGGTTACAGATGCCAGCGGAGAAGGGCTGCCGGGCGCGAACGTACGGGCAGTACACGCGCCCACGGGTACTGCTTATGGAGTAGCAACAGACCTTAACGGCCGGTATACCATTCAAAATATGCGTGTAGGTGGCCCATACACCATTTCCGTATCATTTGTGGGGTACGAGTCGCAGTTGTTTGAAAACATAAACCTGAAGCTGGGGCAAACCTTCGATTTGGATGTGGTATTAACAGATGAGGGGGTGAGCCTTGCAGAAGTAGAAGTTACTTCGTCCCGGAATCCGATTTTAAACAGCGAGCGCACCGGGGCGGCAACCAACATTTCCGATGAGCAGCTAAACACGCTGCCTACCATTTCCAGAGGCTTAAATGACTTTACCCGCCTGACCCCTCAGGCCTCCACAGCCGGTTCAGGAGTTTCCTTTGGCGGCCAGAATAACCGCTATAACCAGTTTGCTATTGACGGCACCGTAAACAACGATGTGTTTGGCCTTTCAGCGACCGGTACCAATGGCGGCCAAACGGGTGTGCAGCCTATTTCGCTCGATGCTATTCAGGAAGTACAGGTGAACATTGCTCCTTACGACGTACGCCAGGGTGGATTTACCGGCGGTGGCATTAACGCCATTACCCGTTCAGGCACCAACCGCTTTAAAGGCTCTGTATACTACTTCGGAAATAATGAAAAATTAGTAGGTAAAAGTCCGGATGAAGATCGTACCCGCCTGGATGAGTATACCGATTATCAGGCGGGGCTTCGCTTAGGCGGCCCCATTGTAAAGGATAAGCTGTTCTTTTTTGTTAATGCGGAAATTACCGACCGAACTTCGCCCCTCCTGTTCCGTCCCGGAACTGCTTCCTCAAATATTGAAATAGAGGAGCTGGAAAGAGTAGTAGATGTGGCAGAAAGATTGGGGTACAATCCGGGGAGCTATGGCTCTTTAATTGACCAGCGCAGCAGCGAAAAGATTTTTGGCCGCCTTGACTGGAATATTAATGAAAACAACCAGCTTACCCTGCGCCACTCCTATGTATACGGCGAGGAGCTTGATTACACCCGCAGTCCAAATTCTGTTAATTTTGCAAATAACGGGGTGTTTTTTCCAACCACCACCAACACTTCTGTACTGCAGCTCGACAGTCGCATAGGGGGTAATATGTCGAACGAATTGCGGATTGGTTTTACAGCCGTGCGCGACAACCGCGACCCGCTGGGAGACCCCTTCCCTGCCGTAAACATTCGCCTGGAGGGTGGGCGCTCCATTAACCTGGGCGCTGAGCCCTTTTCTGTAGCCAACCAGCTCGACCAGGATGTATTAACCATTACCGATAACTTTACCATGTTCAGAGGTAAGCATACCATTACTGTTGGTACGCACAACGAGTTTTACTCTACCTACAATCTTTTTATTCGTCAGAACTACGGTGCGTACACCTACAACTCCCTGGAAGACTTTGAAACCATAGGCACGCCAGGCGAGGTGCTACCCGGGCAGTTTGACTATTCCTACTCCCGTACGGACAACCCGCTGCAGGGGGCCGAATTCAGTGCTTTTCAATTGGGCTTTTATGCCCAGGATGAATACAATATAAGCCGTGAGTTTAAGTTGACAGGAGGAATCCGTATCGACATTCCTACCTTTAACCAGGAGCCTACCGCCAACCCTGCCTTTAACGAGGCTTTTGCAGCGTACGATGTGGCAACCGATCAGGTACCTGGCGCAGAAGTAATGGTTTCGCCCCGCCTGGGCTTTAACTGGGATGTGACCGGCGACAAGTCTACCCAGCTGCGTGGGGGCGTGGGAATCTTTACCGGCCGGGTTCCTTTTGTATGGATATCGAACCAATACACCAATACCGGCAACGAGTTTGGCCGGGTGCGTCTGACTGGCGACAGGTTCCCGGCAGGCTTTACCTTTGAGCCCGATCCTGCCAATCAGCCCACTGCACCGGAAGTAGGTCTTTCCGAAGGGGTGTCGGAGGTGAATGTTACTGCACCGGATTTTAAATTTCCCCAGGTGTTTCGTGCAAACCTGGCAGTTGACCAGCTCCTGCCGGGGGGTATCGTGGGTACGCTGGAAGGGATATTTACAAAAAACATGAACAACATCGATTTCAAAAACCTAAATGTAATGGTGGAGGAAGACGATGAGGGAAACCCCGTAAGGCTAAATGGGCCTGATAACAGGCTGTATTATTCCGACGATTATGCAAATTCAGACTTTAACGATGTAATTCTGTTAACCAATACCGACCTGGGCTATTCGTACAGCCTAACAGGAGAGCTGAAGAAATTCTTTGAGAATGGTCTCAACGCCAGCATTGCTTACACCTACGGGCAGTCGAAAGATTTAAACGGCGGTACTTCCAGCCAGGCATTTTCTAACTGGCGCTTTGTGGAAAATATAAACGGTCCTAACAGTGCGGAACTTGGATATTCCGATTTCGATGTGCGCTCCCGGGTGGTGGGTTCCTTTGGCTATACGCTGGAATACTGGAATGGGTGGTCTACCAGCTTTAGCCTGTTCTACAATGGCCAGTCGGGGGTTCCTCTGTCGTATGTATATAACGGAGATATAAATAACGACGGCACCTTTGGCAACGACCTTATTTATGTGCCTGATGATGCTGCTGAATTTACCTATGGAGCTTTTAACAGCGATACCCGGGAGATTGACATTTATGATGCAGCCACTCAAAGCCAGATTGCTGATGAGCTCAATGCTTATATCGAAAATGATGATTACCTGAGCACTATCAGAGGAAGTTATGCCGAACGCAATGGAGCACGCCTCCCCTGGACCAACCAGTTTGATGTCCGCCTGATGCAGGAGATTGGCGTAAACTTTGGCGGAAAGACAACCCACCGCCTTCAGCTGACCCTCGACATTTTTAATGTAGGAAACCTGCTAAACAAAGAGTGGGGCAGGCAGTACAGTGTTTTTAACAACTCCTTCAGCCTTATCGATATAGCTGGTATTCAGGAAGACCCGGATGGAACCAGAACACCCGTTTACGATTTTACTGGAAGTGGCCTGTTTGATGGCAAGCCTTACTATGTAAATGACTTCTTTTCGCGCTGGAGAGGCCAGGTAGGCGTGCGTTATATTTTTGACTAAAGGACTGCTGCATAAGAACAGTTTGGAGGTAACGGATTAAAGGCAGGAGCTTTTCTAAAAGCATGCCGGCAGGATTCGCTACCAAATTCAATTTTATAATTTTTTATTACATTTTAATCCAAAAGCCGGAAATAAACGCCGGCTTTTATTTTTTTAACTTATTTTAGCGAACCAAAAGAATCCTTATTTCCTTACAAAAAGGTATAAAGGTAATCCTTGCATATGCTTTACAGTAAATCATACATAAAGGGCCCGGAGCATGACTGGGTTGTTTTTATCCATGGAGCGGGCGGAAGCTCTTCTATATGGTTTAGGCAACTGCGTGATTTCAGAGAGCATTTTAATGTGTTGCTGGTTGATTTAAGAGGCCATGGGCGCTCCCAGCCGTTTATTCAATCTTTTTATGAGAACAAATATACTTTTGAGGCGGTAAGTCGTGATGTAATTGACGTGCTCGATGAAAAAGGTATTCATAAAGCCCACTTTGTTGGCATTTCTTTAGGAAGTATTATTATTCGTACCATTAGCGATTTGGCCCCGGAGCGGGTGCAAAGCATGGTAATGGGCGGCGCAGTAACCCGCCTGACCGTAAAATCAAGAATGTTGGTGTCCATAGGAAATGCCTTTAAAAAGGTGGTGCCTTTTATGTGGCTCTACAGTATACTGGCGTGGGTAATAATGCCCCGGAAACACCATGCCGAATCCCGCACGCTCTTTATTCGCGAGGCCCGGCGCCTGTGCCAGAAGGAGTTTCTGCGCTGGATTCAGCTTACTTCTGAATTAAAGCCGGTATTAAAGCTCTTTCATGAAAAAGAAAGCCTGTCTCCAACGCTTTATTTAATGGGCGAACAGGATCATATGTTCCTGCCTCCTGTAAAGCAGCTGGTAGCCCAACATCGGCAGTCCTACCTCGAAGTTTTTAAAAACTGCGGGCATGTTTGTAATGTCGACCAGCCGCAGCTTTTTAACCAATCAGCCATCCGGTTTATTCTTACCAATAAGTGTGCTGCGGTAACTTTCTGATGAACGGCTTTAATGTTTGACCATCGGGCTGTCTTCTGTCAAGAAATTACCCTAAATTTGTCAGCGGTCATTGCGTTTGGCTAATCACGAATTTATATAAGCATGCTGAAGAAACCTGCCTGGCCCGGGAAGATGAAGAATCCTTCCGGGCCAGGCCGATCTTTAGCCATAGGATAAGAAAAATCCATCTTTATAAAGTCATTGTGCAGCGGGGTTTAGTTATTCTGCCTCAGTACTTTAAACAAAAAGTAAATACAAAGTATTCCCTAACCATATCATGAATAAGAATACCAAAAGGGTCCTGATCATTCTGATCATTTTAATTGTAGCTTTTATTATTATTTACCCTAAGCTGAACCTCGGTGGCAGCGAAGCAGAGGCTCAGCAGGCAGGAGCTTCAGCGGCGAATGCAGGAGGTCCTCTTCCGGTAGAGGTAGTAGTGGCCGCTCCTCAGCGCCTCGAAAATTCCATTTCGGTTACCGGCAGTGTACTGGCAAACGAGTCGGTACAGCTAAGCCCCGAAATGGCCGGAAAGATTACCCGGATTACCTTTGATGAAGGACAGTTTGTAAAAAAAGGGCAGCCCCTGGTGTACCTCAACGACGATGAACTGCAGGCCCGCCAGGAGCGCCTGGATTATACCCGTAAACTTTTTGAACAAAGTGAGGCCCGCCAGCGTAAATTGCTTGAGCGAGAGGCCATTAGCCAGGAGGAATACGACATTGCCCTCAATGAGCTGAACACCAACCTGTCGGATATAAAAGTGGTGGAAGCCCAGCTGGCAAAATCTGTTATCAGGGCCCCCTTTAGCGGCATGATTGGCCTGCGCCAGGTTTCTGAAGGAAGTTACGTTAGCCCGGCCGACCCCATTGCGACCCTGGTAAATATTGACCCGGTAAAAATTGAATTTTCTGTGCCGGAGCGCTATTCCAATGAAGTAAGCGTGGGCGACAATGTGCTGTTTGCCAGAAGCGAAGGCGCAGAGAAAGAAAGAGAAGCCAAGGTATATGCCGTGGAACCACGGATAAATACAGAAACCCGCACCCTAACCATGCGGGCCCTTAGCGAAAATGATGCACGCACCTTATTGCCGGGCATGTTTGTCCGGATTAAACTCATACTGCATGTAAATGAAGGTTCCATCATGGTTCCGGCGCAGTCCTTAATTCCGGAAATGGAAGGCTATAAAGTATATGTAGTTGAAAATGGCAGCGTGGTGGAGAAGAGAGTAAGCACCGGTATAAGAACAGAAAACCAGGTAGAGGTAACTGAAGGCCTGAATATGGGCGACTCCGTACTAACTACCGGTATTTTGCAGGTAAAGAGTGGTACGCCTGTGCGCGTTAAACAAGTAAATAAGAAGAGCTAAGCCATGGCAAGTTTATCATCTGTAAGTATAGAGCGGCCGGTACTGGCTATTGTTTTATCGCTGGTAATCGTGCTTTTTGGTGCCATAGGCATCTCTTACCTGGGCGTACGGGAGTATCCGAGCGTGGACCCACCCATTATTAACGTACGAACCTCCTATGTGGGCGCCAATGCCGACGTAATTGAAGCACAAATTACCGAGCCCCTGGAAGAATCGATTAACGGGATTGCCGGTATTAAGAATCTTACCTCTACCAGTGCCGATGGCAGCAGCAGTATTACCGTAGAATTTGAACTGGGGGCCGACCTGGAGGCAGCAGCCAACGATGTGCGCGATAAAGTTTCCCGGGCCCGCCGCAACCTGCCCGACGATGCCGAACCACCGGTAGTTACCAAAGCCGATGCAGACTCCCAGCCAATCGTTTTCCTGAACATCAGTAGTGAGCAAAAGTCCTTATTAGAGCTTTCTGATATTGCCGAAAACTTATTTAAAGAACGTTTACAAACCATCCCCGGCGTAAGTGAAATCCGGATTTGGGGAGAACGGGAGTATGCCATGCGCATGCAAATGGACCCTGCCCGTATGGCTTCTTATGGCGTAACCTCGCTCGATGTGCGCAACAGGCTTACCGCCAATAATGTCGAATTGCCCTCGGGTAAAATAGAAGGCGAGAATATTGAGCTCTCGGTACGTACGCTGGGTAACCTGCGTACCGTAGAAGAATTCAATGATATGATTGTAAAGGAGTCGGGCGACCAGATTGTACGCTTCCGCGACATTGGCCAGGCCAGGCTTGGGGCCCTCAATGAGCGCTCCATTCTTAAGCGCGATGGTGTACCGATGGTAGGCGTGGTGCTGGTGCCACTACCAGGCTCTAACAGTATCGAAATTGCCGATGAATTTTACAAAAGACTGGAGCAGATAAAAAACGATGTGCCTGCCGATATTGACCTGGAAATTGGCTTCGACAATACCGAATATATTCGCCAGTCTATCTCTGAAGTGCAGGAGACCATTGTACTGGCATTTATCCTGGTGGTGCTAATTATTTTCCTCTTCCTGCGCGACTGGCGAACTACGGTAATTCCGGTGGTAACCATTCCTATATCGCTTATAGGGGTGTTCTTTATCATGTACCTGGCCGATTTCTCTATAAACATTCTTACGCTGCTGGCAGTAGTGCTTTCTATTGGCCTGGTGGTTGATGATGCCATTGTGGTACTGGAAAATATTTATGCCCGGGTAGAAAAAGGGGAGAAGCCGATGCAGGCGGCTAAAAAAGGCTCTGAAGAAATTTTCTTTGCCGTAATTGCTACTACTGTTGCCTTGGTAGCGGTGTTCTTACCGGTTATTTTTCTCGAAGGCACTACCGGGCGCCTGTTCCGCGAATTTGGGGTGGCCGTGGGGGTGCCGTGGTAATTTCCTCCTTTGTGGCCCTTTCCATGACACCCATGCTAAGCTCCCGCCTCCTGAAAAAACGCGAAAGGCCTTCCTGGTTCTACCGTAAAACAGAGCCTTTCTTTTTAAAGCTGAATAGCTGGTATGAAAATGCGCTTAATTCCTTTATGAAAGTACGATGGGTAGCCTTTGTGCTGGTAGCTGTAATGGGAGGAGCCATTTACTTGTTGTTTATTACGCTTCCGTCTGAGCTGGCGCCGGTAGAAGACCGCGGCCAGATATAGGGTAAATGCGGTAGGGCCCGAAGGAGCTACCTTCAATTATATGGACCCTTACATTGACCATTTGATAAGCAGGTTCCTGACCGAAATACCCGAAACCGATGCGACCATATCGGTAACCTCGCCGGGTTGGGGCTCCAATTCTGCAAACTCCGGTTTTGTAAACCTTATTCTTTCTGATGCGCAGGACAGGGAGCGGAGCCAGGATGAAATATACCAGCAGGTGACCGCTATCTTGCAGGAATCGACCGGGGCAAGAGCATTTGCTTCGCAGCCACAATCCATTGGCGACCGCCGGGGTGGTTTGCCAGTACAGTATGTACTCCAGGCGCCAACCATCGAGAAGCTCAAGGAGATTCTGCCGGAGTTTATGGAAAAGGTAAATGAAAGTAAGGTATTCAGCTTTTCAGATATCAACCTGAAGTTTACCAAACCGGAACTGCAGGTGGATATTGACCGCGAAAAGGCCCGGAACCTGGGAATTTCTATCGAAAATATTGCCCGTACGCTGCAGCTTGCATATGCCGAGCAGCGTTTCGACTACTTCTATATGAACGGAAAGCAGTACCAGGTAATTGGCGTAATGCAGCGCCAGGATAGGAGCAAGCCCCTGGACCTTCGTTCGCTGTATGTGCGGGCCGAAAACGGGCAACTGGTGCAGCTCGATAACCTGGTGCGTACCCGCGAGCAAAGTACTCCACCCCAGTTGTACCGCTTTAACCGCTACGTAAGTGCTACCGTTTCGGCTGGCCTTACCGGTAAAAACAAAATTGGCGATGGTATAGCCGAAATGGACCGCATTGCCGAAGAGGTGCTGAACGATGATTATAGTACAGACTTAACAGGGGTATCTGCCGAATTCCGCGACAGTTCATCCAGCTTAATCTTTGCTTTTATGTTTGCCCTGGTGCTTATTTACCTGGTGCTATCAGCGCAGTTCGAAAGCTTTGTCGACCCGCTAATTATTATGTTTACAGTGCCGCTTGCCATTGCCGGTGCCCTTATTTCTCTGTGGTATTTCGACCAGACCCTGAATATTTTCAGCCAGATTGGGATTATTATGCTCATTGGTTTGGTTACAAAAAACGGAATTCTTATTGTGGAATTTGCCAACCAGCGCAAAGCCCATGGTTTGTCGGTGTATGAATCTATTACCGGGGCCGCCGTAGCCCGTTTCCGTCCTATTCTTATGACCAGCCTTTCCACCATCCTGGGCATTTTGCCCATCGCACTGGCCCTGGGGGCTGGTTCAGAAAGCCGGGTGCCTATGGGTATTGCCGTAGTGGGCGGTATGATATTTGCCACCGTTTTAACCTTGTTTGTAATTCCGGCTATTTATTCTTATTTCACTACGAAAGAGGCCCGTGTAGCCAGAGCTTAACAACCAGAACTTTGAAGAAACTATTATTATGCGTGGCCTGCGCACTGGCCATTCTTCCGGAGGCGTATGCGCAGGGATACTTAACGCTTGAAGAAGCCATCAGAACCGGGCTTGAAAATAACTTTGCCATTCGAATTGCCGAACAAAACCGGAAGATTGCAGGAAACAGCTATAGCCTTGGTGAAGCAGGACTGCTGCCTACCCTCGATGCCACGGCCGGTAAAAACTGGAGCCTGCAGGATGTGGAGCAAAGGTTTAGAAACGAACCCGAACCGGTCGTTCGCGAAAATGCCCGCTCCTCCAGTGCCAGTTCCTCTCTGGCAGCCGATTATACCCTTAATTTCGGAGGAATTTATGCTTTTAAGCAGTTGGGTACGCTTAGCGAAATAAGTGCCCTGGAAGCGAAGGTAACCATCGAAAATAACCTGGCAGCCATTGCCACCGCTTATTACAGAATTGTACTCGAGCAACAGCGTTACGAGCTGCTGCAAAATACCCTGGAGCTCTCGGAAGAGCGCCGCCGGATTTCAAAAGACAAATATGAACTGGGGAGGGCGTCCAAGCAGGAATTCCTTGCGGCCCAGGTAGACTATAATACCGACCTTACTGCCATCATAAATCAGGAAGAGGTAATCGCCAGTGCCCGTATTCGTTTAAATGAACTTATGGGGCAAAGCCCACGCCAAACGATGGCGGTAAAGGATACCATTATCATAGATACTCAACTGGCTCTTGATGATTTACTGAATGCCACCAACCTGGAGAACCCAAGCTTAATGCTGGCACAGCGACAGGTAAACGCGGCCCACCTGCAAATGCAGGAGCTTCGGGCCCAGCGGCTACCGCAGCTGAGTGCTTTTGGTTCTTACAACCGGCAGCTTACACAAGCCGAGGCGGGTATATTCCTGAGTAACCAAAGTGTAGGCTTTAATTATGGCGTTGGGGCCAGCTGGAACCTTTTTAATGGATTTGTGCTAAAGAACCGTATACAGAATGCGCGCATTCGGGAAGACATTCAGCAAACAGAAGTGCAGGCACTTGAATTGGAGCTGGAAACCGATGTGAACGAAATATATGTGTCTTATCGGAACAGCCTCCGCCTGCTGGAGGTGGCCCGTTCGAACTACGAAGTAGCAGAAGAGAATGCCGATATTGCTTTGGAACGCTATAAGCTGGGCAATACCAGCTCGCTGGAGTTTCGGGAGGCGCAGCAAAATGCCCTGCTCGCGCAGTCGAGGCTAATAAATGTATTATTTACCATTAAAGAAGCAGAAATAGAGCTTCAAAGGCTGGCAGGCACTATTCTTTCGGGCTTTTAATGGTTGAAAAATTAATCTCTTTGGGGGTGCGGCTTCAGGCTGGCACCCCTTTTTGTTTCAAATCCCAACTATTTTATTTTTGGCACGTATAGTGCTAATAATTTTTTATTCCCGCTCACATACTTTCTGAGCGGGCGTGTATGTTTTAGAAGGGAAGTGAACGATAGTTTACTATTATTGTTACCTTTGAAGTTGATTTTGGTGTAAAAATTAGTATTAAATAATAATTTTTTGCATCTTGCCAAGAATAGGACTATAAATATGCGTTTAGTCGGTTACCTAATGTAAACGAAAGGCATTACTGCAGGAACCGGCACAAAGTATTATGGTACTGAATAAGATAATCTTCTATAAGCATAGGATTCTTCATTCTGTTCGGAAAGCATTTTTTCTGGGTAGCATGTTTCTTCCCTTGCTGGCGTGCCGGCCTTCAGGTTCGGAAACCACTCATGAACAGCAGGCAGATTTGCTGGGACTTAGTTTTACTGAAAAACCTGTTGACTTAGACCTGAAAGGAATAAAAGAGCGCGGCCGCCTGATTGCCATTGTGGATAATAGCTCAACAAGCTATTTCATATACAAAGGGCAGCCAATGGGCTACGAGTATGAATTACTGAATCGTTTGGCGGAAGAGCTGGAGGTAGATCTGGAAATTATGATTACTTCCGACATTTCTGAAGCTTTTGCCAAACTGAATAAAGGAGAGGGCGACATTATTGCCCATAACCTTACGGTAACCAAGGAGCGCCAGGAGTATATCGATTTTACCCTCCACCACAACGAAGTGCGCCAGGTGCTTGTACAGCGAAAGCCCAAAAACTGGCGCAACATGAAAGTTCACCAGATAGAGAAAAAGCTCATCCGTAATCCGCTCGAACTGGCCAATAAGAAAGTATATGTTCGTAAAGCATCGGCTTATTATACCCGACTGCAGCACCTTTCCGAAGAAATTGGCTCCGACATTAACATTGTAGAAGATTTGGGAGAAGTGGAAACCGAAGAAATGATTCGTAAAGTGGCTAAGGGCGAAATTGAATATACCGTAGCCGATGAAGATGTAGCCCTCCTTAATGCTGCCTACTACCCCGACCTGGATGTAAAAACAGCCCTCAGCTTTCCACAGAAAATTGCCTGGGGTGTACGCAAAAACTCTCCTCAGCTCCTCGAAGCCATTAATGGCTGGATAACCAGAATGCGGAAGGAAACCGATTATTACGTTATCTACAACAAATATTTTAAAAACCGGAGCGGCATGCGTGATTTTGCCAATAGCAGCTACTCCTCCATAAATGGAAGCCAGGTTTCTCCCTACGATGATTATATTAAAGAAGCAGCAAACAATATCGGCTGGGACTGGCGCCTGCTGGCCGCTGTAGTATACCAGGAGTCGAAGTTTAATCCTGAAGCAGAAAGCTGGATGGGCGCTTCCGGTTTAATGCAGCTGATGCCCGAAACAGCAGAGATTTTCGGTGCCGAAGATCCGCTCGATCCCCGCCAGAATATACTGGCCGGGGCAAACTACTTAAAGTGGCTCGATGGCTTTTGGGCCGATGAGATTCCCGATCCGCAGGAGCGGGTAAAGTTTATTCTTGCTTCTTACAATGTTGGGCAGGGCCATGTAATTGATGCCCGCCGCCTGGCAGCTAAGTATAACAAAGACGCTCAGCTGTGGGAAGATAATGTAGAAAAATACCTGAGCCTTAAAGCCAACCCAAAATATTATACCGATAAGGTCGTAAAGCTTGGCTATTGCAGGGGAAGTGAGCCGGTACGTTATGTAAAAGCAATTATGGCCCGCAGTGCCCGTTATAAGCAGCTTTTCCCTGGTGTAAAACCAACAAGCACCCCTGAAGCGGAAAAAGTACTTGCCAGTGCAAAATAAGCGATCTGCTTATTTTATTCTACTCTACTAATCATATGATAATGCGAGCCCTCCAGGTTCGTATCATCATTCAAAGGCCTCTGGCCTGCCAAGCCTGGAGGCTGGCAAATCAAAACCATTCCCTGCTTCCTTTAAAAAACAGCTATTTGCCTTTCTGTGTCTCTTTAGGCCGGAGGCCTGTTAATACAAGCCCGAGCCAGGAAGCTCGGACTACCGGGTTAGGTAAAACTTAAATCGTATATAGGCAATTCAGTAGCATAGAATGGCACGCGTTGCAAACGCCGCGGCAGATGCCGGATAGAGGAAGCCTGCTACTGAAGCTAATTTAGATGATTTGGGATAAGATCTGCCGTAATTTTAGCCGAGAGCAGGCACAGCGGAATGCCGCCGCCAGGGTGAACGCTGCCCCCGCAAAAGTACAGATGAGGGATGCTGCTGCTTTTGTTGGCATGGCGTAAAAAGGCCGCATATTTGCTGTTGCTGCTGTTCCCGTACAGGGCGCCCCTGGCCGAAGAGGTTTTGCTTTCAATAAGCCGCGGATCAAGGATTTCTTCGCAGCAAATCAGCTTCTCTACATCGGTTTCCAGCACCCGCTTCAGCTTATTTAATATCCATCGGCGGGCGTCTGCAATTAGCTGGTCCCAGTCCTGTCCCTGGTTGTTGGGTACATTTATCATTACAAACCAGTTTTCGCAGCCTGCAGGCGCATCGTCGGGCTTATGCTTGGAGGTGATGTTTATATACACCGTCGGGTCGTGGTATATGTCCGCTTTTTTAAAAATATGCCTGAACTCTTCTTCATAATCTTCGCTGAAGAAAATGTTGTGTAATTCCAGCCCGGGAAACGGCTGCTCTATGCCCCAGTAAAAGATAAGGGCGGAACTGCTTTTTGTTTGATTCAGGAGGCGTTGTGGTGCTTTCTCGTCGGGCAATAATTTTCGATAGGTGCTTACCATATCGGCATTGCTGATTACCACATCAAAGCGATAATCCTTTTTCCTTAGCTGAAGTCCTGTGGCTTTTCCTTCTTTCAGAATAATTTTATCGACTTTGCTGTTCAGGTGAAACTGAACGCCCAGGCGCTCTGCCAGGGAAACCAGGCTTTGAGTAATGGCGTGCATGCCTCCTTCAGGAAAATAAGCGCCCATGCCCATTTCAAGGTAAGGAATGATATTCAGGGTGGCGGGCGCCTGGTAAGGGTTAGAGCCATTATAGGTAGCGTAGCGGTTAAAAAGCTGTACGGCTTTGGGGGTGCCTAACATCTTTTTATTGGCCTGGTGCATGCTCCTGAAAAAGTCCATGCGGTGCAGATTTCTATAGGCTTTAAAAGCTTCGGGATTAATAAAGGTCTTCCAGCTATGGAGTGAGCGGTTCATAAACAGGTTGCCCAATAGGTTATAGAGCAGTTCACTGTTCTTATACGCTGCCAGCACCTGTTTGCGGTCCACGCCGGTTTTCTCTTCCAGCTCGGTGGCAAAGCGTTCCGGTTCGGCAAATGCCTCTACAATGGTTTTATCTTCCCAGAAATACTTACATGCCACCCCTAACTTTTTATAGCGAAAAAAATCGGCAGGGTCCTCACCGGCAAGCTTAAAGAGGCTCTCCACTTCCTGCGGCAGGGTAAATAGCGAGGGGCCGGCATCGAAGCGGTAGCCATTCAGTTGAATTTCAGAAAGTTTGCCGCCAGGATAGGGGTTTGCTTCGAAAACGCTTACCTGGTAGCCTTTGCAGGCAAGGCGGATGGACAGGGCAATGCCTGCAATGCCTGCTCCTATAATTCCTGCTGATTTTGATGGCTGCTCCATATAAAAAGAAGTTAATTAAAGAAGAAAAAGGATAATACCTCCGGATGCCTTACATGGGAGGGAAGGCTTTAGTATAATTTTTATATTAAAAAGCACTTAATTGCAGCTAACAACCAATACTTTTTCTCATGCCTCAGACCCCTATTATCCAGCTGTACCAGAAATATAAAAAGACCAGGGAAATTTCCTGGAGCCAGGAGCAATTTACTTCCTTTCTTGCCTTTTTTCCTGTTTTACTGGTGGCAGCTTCCGATGGAATAGTAGACAGGGAGGAGTGGCTCTATTGTCAGAAACTGGCCTATGGCTTAAGTGCTTCTTATAAGAAGAAAGACAGGCCGGACGATATGCAGCTTTTAACCTCTTTGTATCGCAAAGAGTTTGCTTTTTTGTTAAGTCATCTTTCGGCCTGGGAAGAAGAGTTCCTGCTTGCCCTGGAAGCTTACTTTAACCTTTATCCTTACGCCAAGAAGTTTGTTACCCAAACCGCATACCTTTTTGCCGATGCCTCTAACGGCATTTCTGAAGAGGAGCACGATAAAATGAGCTATCTGTGCAAGCGCTTTGCCTTGGATACAGCGGATTTGCAGCCTTTCGATGAGCTGAAAGAGTAATGACCAGAGGCTAAGCTTTCGCTTCTTTTTTCTTAATAGCCTGTTCCAGTCGGTGTACAATGTCCTCAAAGGGCAGGGATTCCCAGCTGTTTTCAATATCGGGCTGCTCCATTACTTCCTGCATTATCCTGGTTTGTAAATTTCCGCGGCTAAGTGCTTCGGAATAGCGCATGTCAGAAAAGGTAACCATGGTGTAGAGGGGCACCCAGCGCTCAGGAAATAATTCGTGCAGGCGTGCTTCGATTTTTTTGCGCAGCAGGAATTTAGGGTCAGCCACCAGGTCGCGCATTTCGGTAAAGTTGGCCATGGCCAGCTCTGAAATCGCATCGTTATCGGGTTTACGCAACTGCTCGTACGCATGCAGCACCTTTTCCCACTGCGCATCGTGCTGGTCGAGCAGTTCGGCAAAAATGCGTACATCTTCAAAGCCGCTGTTCATGCCTTGCCCGTAAAATGGCACCATGGCATGGGAGGCATCGCCTACGAGCATGGCGCGGCTGTGGCGGGTCCAGGGGTAGCAGCTAATGGTTACCAGCGAAGATTCAGGATTGTTCTGGTATTCCTCCATGAGGTGGGGCATAAGCGGCACTGCATCCGGAAACTGCTCGCTAAAGAAAGACTGTATCTGTTCTTTGGTTTGCAGGGACTCAAAAGAATGGGGGCCTTCAAAAGGCAAAAAGAGGGTGCAGGTAAAGGTTTGGTTCAGGTTTGGCAGGGCAATCAGCATAAACTGCCCCCGCGGCCATATATGAAGGGCATTCGGGTCGAGCGCCCAGCTGCCATCGGCTTTTGGCGGAATGGTAAGCTCCTTGTAACCCCACTCCAGGTAATACTGGCTGAAGTTAAAGCGATCGGTTCGCTGCATGGCCTTGCGTACTGCCGAAAAAGCACCATCGGCACCAATTATCAGGTCAGAATCGGCCTGCACTTCGCTTAGTTCTTCGGCAGTTACAGTAAAATAAGAAATACCATGCTTCAAGTCTACATAGGTACACTTATGGCCGAAAAACAGCCTTACCCCACTTTTTTCGGCAATATCGATGAGTAGCTGGTTAAGTCTGCCCCGGGAAACGGAATAAATAGACTGGCCTTCCTGCCCGTACGCCTGAAAATTGAGGGCTCCCTGCTTGTTGTGCATCATGCGGCCATGCATGGGTACTACATGTTCCCGTACCATGTCGGCAATGCCCAGGACTTCCATGGCTTTCCAGCCGCGGTTGCTTACTGCCAGGTTTATAGACCGCCCTTCTTTAAGTTTTAACTTCCGGATATCGCCGCGCTGTTCGTACAGGCTTACCTTAAACCCCTTGCGGGCCATGTAAATTGCCATTAAGGTGCCCACCAGGCCGGCGCCCAGTACGGTGATGTCTCCTTTGTATTTCCTGGAAAAATCTATCATAAAACTACCTGCCCAAGGGCGCTTAGGTAAAAAATTAAACGTGCTGCTCTATTGCCTGTTTCAGGAGCAGGGCAAACTGGTAAACATCGGTAAAGGAATTGTACAGCGGTGTTGGAGCTACCCGGATTACATTTGGCTCCCGCCAGTCGCCAATTACACCGGCCTCGCTTATTTTTTCAAATAACTTTTTGCCATTTTTCTCTACAAGGAGCGAAAGCTGGCAGCCCCGCTCCTCCGGGTTCGAGGGCGTAATAATCTGCAACTGGTTTTTGCTGCTGCTTACCTCTTCGCGCAGCAGGTACTCCAGGTAGCCGGTAAGCTCCAGGCTCTTTTGGCGAAGGTTGTCCATGCCTGCCTGTTCAAAAATTTCGAGAGAGGCGCGCTGCGCTGCCAGCGGAAGGATGTTGCCATTGCTTAGCTGCCAGCCATCGGCACCATACATAGGCTTAAAGCCCTTTTGCATAAGGAAACGTTCTTTTTCGTCGTGTCCCCACCAGCCGGCAAAGCGTTGCAGTTCCGAATCCTTCGCATAGCGTTCGTGAATAAAAACACCCCCATTGTTGCCCGGGCCACTGTTCAGGTACTTGTAGCTGCACCAAACGGCAAAATCGACGTTCCAGTCGTGTAGCTTTAAAGGAGCATTGCCTGCGGCATGGGCGAGGTCGAAGCCGACCTTTGCGCCTCCGGCCTGTCCGGCTTTGGTAATGGCCTGCATGTCGAACACCTGGCCGGTATAGTACTGCAGGCCGGCAAAAAGTACGAGGGCAAGCTCGTCCTGGTGCTGTTCAATGGCGGCCAGAATGTCCTCGGTGCGCAGAGTATGCTCTCCTTCGCGCGGGAATACTTCCACAATGGCTTCTGCGCCATAGCCATGAAATTTCACCTGGCTTTCTACTGCATACTGGTCCGAAGGAAATGCGCCTCCTTCCATCAGGATTTTGTAACGTTTGGCAGTAGGCCGGTAAAAGCTCACCATCATAAAATGAAGGTTGGAGGTAAGGTTGTTCATTACTACCACCTCTTCGGGCTTTGCGCCCACAATGCGGGCCAGCGGGCCTTTCAGCAACTCATGGTAATGAAACCAGGGTTCCGCTGCATGAAAGTGGCCATCTACGGCATATTCGGCCCATTTGTCCAGCTCGCGGTCGAGGTAGGTGCGGGTGCTTTTTGGCTGTAGGCCAAGGGAATTTCCGCAGAGGTAAATGGCTTCTTTTCCGGCGGCGGCAGGAATTAAAAATTGCTCACGAAAATGATTTAAAGGGTCTTTGGCATCTGCTTCCCTGGCAAAAGCCTCAGTATTCTGGTAGTGCTCCATATATGCGCTGCTATTCTGCAGAAGGGGTTAAAATTATTTACTGGCTGGTTTTTCCATGTATTGCCCGCAGTTGTTGCAGCTGCGCTGCTCGTCGTTGCCCCAGAAGCGGTCCATAATAGGCGGGAGCTGTTGTACAATGTCAGTCACATAAGCGTACTCTTCATAGAGCTTATTGCCGCAGTTTTCGCAATACCACATAAAGCCGTCTTCCTGGCCTTCTTCGCGGTATCGTTCAATTACTAAACCTACGGTGTTCGCGGGCCGCCTGGGCGAATGAGGTACGCCTCCGGGCAGCAGGAAAATCTCCCCCTGCCGGATAGGAATATCGACCTGTTTCCCGTCTTCAATTATTTTAAGTACAATATCTCCTTCCAGCTGGTAATAAAACTCCTCCGTGGCATTGTAATGATAATCTTTGCGGGAGTTCGGGCCGCCAACGACCATCACGATAAAATCGTCGTTACCGGTATATACCTGTTGGTTGCCTACGGGGGGCTTCAGGAGGTGGCGGTGCTCGTCAATCCAGTGTTGAAAATTAAAAGCTTTTTGAATTGCCATAAAAATAAGAGTGTTAGGCTTTGCGGGGCTAATTTACGAATTTATAACCATAATATTTAAAAACAGCCGTTGTTGGTTTGTTTGCGGCCCACCTTTATGGGCTTTTTAAGATGCATTTGGCTGATGACAAGGTTCCTTGGTATTTGAAAGGGCAGGAGCCGTTGCTTTTGGTTTATCCTGCCAGAAAATGTAAACTTGCAATAGAAGCTTAATGTTCGTGCCTATGAATGCGATGAAGAAAATACCGGTTTTTGACCTGCACTGTGATTTGCTGTCGTACCTGCAAAGTGTACCTGGTGCCGACCCTGCCGGGGTAAACGATATTGGGGCCTCCCTTTTTTACCTCCAGAACGGCGAGGTAAAGTTGCAGGTAATGGCTATTTATTCCGATGTGCGGCCGGGTAGCACGCAGGGAGCGCTGGAGCAAAGCCAGGCGTTAAAGAATATGCTCAGAGATTATGCCGATTACCTGGCGCCTGTTACCGGTGCGGAGAGTTTGCAGGGGCTCATTCATGGAGAAAAGGTTGGTATGGTAGCAGCTATTGAAAATGCTGCCGGCTTTTGCGAGGAAGACGAGCCATTAAAGAAGGGCTTTGAACGGCTGGAGCAGCTAATAGAAAGCACCGGCCGAATATTTTATATTGGCATTACCCACCATACCGAAAACCGCTTTGGCGGCGGTAATTACAGCGAAGCCGGGCTTAAGCCGGATGGGGAGGCGCTGCTGGACTACCTGGATGGCCGCAAAATAGCCATCGATCTTTCGCATACCAGCGATGCTCTTGCGGAAGGCATATTTAACTATACTGCCAAACAAAAACTCGATGTGCCGGTAATTGCCAGCCACTCTAACTTCAGGCCGCTGCTCGACCATCCGCGTAACCTGCCCGACGAATTTGTGCAGGAAATTATTGAGCGCAGGGGGCTTATAGGTATGAATTTTTTACGTGCCTATGTTCATCCGGATAAGCCTGAGGCCTTACAGGAACATATGTTGTATGGCCTGGAAAAAGGTGCGGGCGATGTACTGGCCTTTGGGGCTGATTTCTTCTATACCAAGGATCATCCGGATAAAAGCAGGGTGCCTTTTTATTTTCCGGAGCATGAAAATGCGACAAAATATACGAAAATTGTTGCCCGCTTACATGATATGGGGGTTCGGGAAGAGCAGTTAAGGAAGCTGTGTTATGAAAATGTCTATGGATTTATGAATCGCCTGTGGTCCTGATCTTCTGACTGAAGTCCGGGCATGGCTTCCGAAAAATATAATACAAAACAAAAGAGGCTGCTAAGATTTCCAAATCTGAGCAGCCTCTTACGCTTTTATATTAAATCGCAGGATGGTTGTTCAATAGTAAAAAAAGGCTTTTTATGAAAGTACCTGGTTATATTCACGAGCGGGAACCTGGCGTGCGTGTAGCGAAGCGTAAGGCGTGACTTTGGTAAGTTAAAATAAAATTAAACCTGGCCTTGTGCTTATTATCCAAGTAAAAATATAAAGAACCAAAAATGACTCGCGCTGCAAACGCGCACCAGATACCGGCTAGAGGAAACCAACTAATGAAGTTAGGTTGGGGGGTGGTATTATTTCCAGTAGGGCCTTCTCCGGGGAGATGGACTGAGATAAATAAAAAAGGCTGTTTCTAAAGCAGGAAGGGATTGTTGCTTTAAAAACAGCCTTTTTATGGAAGAGAAAAATTTGTTTATGTTTTGAAAGATTAAGCGCCTGCTACCCGGTGAGCCGGGGCCAGTGGCTGGCTTGCTTCCTGCTCAAGGGGGGCTACCTTAAATGCTTTCTTTGCTTTATTGCCACAATAGGCACAGCTGTAGAACTTTACCAGCTCTCCTTCGGTGCTTGTGGTTGGAGCCAGTATAATTTCTTCTTTTTTTACCTTAAAAGTCTGGTAGCTGCATTCAGGGCACTGTAAAGCATGCAGGTGGCCATTGTACTTTTCAATTTTAGTAAAGCCGGTCGCTTCGTCGATCCAAACATCATAATCAACAGAAAACATATTTTCTTCTGCCTGCATTCCTTCGTCCAGGTGAACATCTTCTTCTTCTTCGCTAAGCAGTTTCATGTAGTTTCCGTTGGCGGGGTTTACCCTTGGCGAAAAGCGAAGCTTCTTCAGTCTTTTTTCTATATAAAAAGGATAGTAGAAGCGCAGGAGATTCTGGGCAATTACGCCTACAATAAGCGCAAACATGATGGTTACAAACAGGCGTACAAAAAACCATACAGGCTCCGGCTCTACCATAACAATGGTATTAATGAACACAGCGGCACCGGCAATAAGGGCAATGGTTGCATACCAGAGCAGGTCTATTTCACTGCGGTTAATGTAGTCGTATTTATCTTTCTTGTCTCTTATAGAGCTTAGCTTAAGGAGGTGGTAAAGAATAATGGCTACCCCGGCGCCGACGGCAAGCCCTGCAATAAGGGTTCCCAGGTAGTTCCAGTTTTGTAAAATGTTGTTAAATCCTTCCATGGCTATAAAATTTTGGGTTGTAAAAGTTGGTCTATATTGTCTCTCTTTATTGTTGTTAATTACTTACCAAAGGTTACTTAGGTAATGTTTTGTAGATATATACCGGTTTTTGATAAAAGGTAACCTCTGTCTGGATAAAAAATTAAAAAATATTTGGTTAAAACCCTATTGTATAGATATAGCGGGAGCTTATAGCTGTGTAAGGTTTTGTGTTTTTGTGAACTTAAGCTGCTTGTGGCGGACTGGGGCCTAAATGGAATAGGAGAAAAAAAGGAAGAAAATTAACTGCCTTGGGCTATTCTGTACAAATTGGAATAAAAAAAGGCCGGAAGATATCTTCCGGCCTGGATATAAGTTTTTGTAAAAGATTACAGACTTTTTAAAACGTAATTAGTCATCATCTTAAAAAGGTGCATGCGGGTGTTTCCGCCATAAATGCCATGGTTCCTGTTCGGGTAGTAAAACGACTGGAACTCTTTGTCGGCCTCAATAAGGGCATTCTGCAGTTCTACAGCATTCTGGAAGTGAACATTGTCGTCGCCCGTGCCGTGGATAAGGAAGTAGTTTCCTTTTAACTTATCGGCATGGGTAATGGGCGAGTTGTCGTCGTAGCCCGATGGGTTGCTCTGGGGCAGGCCAAGATAACGCTCTGTATAAATGGTGTCGTAAAAGCGCCAGTTTGTAACAGGAGCTACCGCAATGGCGGTTTTAAACACATCGTTTCCAAGAAATAGTGCCAGGGAGCTCATGTAGCCGCCATAGCTCCAACCCCATATGCCAATGCGTTCGTCGTCGACATAGGGCAGGTTGGCGAGGTATTTGGCTGCTGAAATCTGGTCCTGTACTTCGTATTTGCCCAGCTGGCCATAGGTAAGGTGTTTGAATTCACGCCCACGGGAGCCGGTGCCCCGGTTGTCGACAGATACTATAAGGTATCCTTTGTCGGCCAGGTAGCTGTGCCAGATTTCGCGTTGCCCGCTAAAGTTATTCATCACGGTTTGTGAGCCCGGTCCGCCATAAACATACATAAGTACAGGGTACTCTTTGGTAGGGTCGAAATCGGCGGGCTTAATCATATAGGCATTCAGCTGCTCACCTTCTTCTGTTTTAATAGTAAAGAATTCCTTGGTGTTAAGCTGAACGCTGCGCAGCTTTTCCCGCAGTTCCTGGTTGTCTTCCAGTACTTTAATCTGCTCTCCGCTTGGTGCTTTATGTAGCGTAACCGTAAGGGGCTCCGTTGCAGAGGAATGGTACTGTATATAATAGGTAAAATCGGGGTTCATGTTAATGGCATTTACCCCGGCCTGCCTGCTGAGTTTTTGTTTGTTTTTGCCTTTAATGTCGATGCTGTAAAACTGCCGCTCCAGTGGAGAGTCTTCGGACGATACAAAATATACCAGTTTCCTTTTTGCATCATAGCCTACCAGTTCTTCTACATCGAAGCTGCCTTCGGTAATCTGGCGTTCCAGCTCCCCGTTCATTTTATATAAGTAAATATGCTTATATCCACTTTCTTCGCTGGTGCGAATAAAACCTTTGTTTTTTGCAAGGTAAGTGAGGTTGTCGTTATAATTTATATCCACATAGGTGTCGCTGGTTTCGGTAAGTATAACGTCAGTATCGCCGCTGTTTACATTGCCATGTAAAATTTCGAGCTGGTTTTGCAGGCGGTTCATGCGAACAATGGAAAGCAGATCCGGATCGCTTGTCCAGTAAATACGCGGAATATAAATATCTTCTTCCTGGCCAATGTTCATGCTAACGGTATTGGCTTCGGGCAGGTGGTATACCAGGATGTCAATTTTAGAATTTTTTTCGCCTGCTTTCGGGTACTTGAACTTATAGTCTTCGGGGTAAAGCTCGCCCCATTTCTGCATATTGTATTCTTTTACAGCACTTTCATCAAACTTATAAAAAGCCAGTTTCTTGCTGTCGGGCGACCAGAAAAAAGCTTTGGCCATCGAAAATTCCTCTTCGTACACCCAGTCGGCGCCACCATAAATAATTTCATTAAAGCGCCCGTCCGACGTAACGGCAGTTTCTTTGCCTGTGGAGAGGTCCTGGTAGTAGAGGTTGTTGTCGCGCACATAGGCAACCTTGCTGCCGTCGGGCGAAAAAGTGGCATAAGAAACCTTGCCCTCCTGGTTCAGGGCCTTCAGCGAATTATTCTGCAGGTTGTACACATAAAAATTGGCTTTGGTAGACCGGCGGTAAATGCTTTCTTCGTCGGTTGCCAGCAGTACCTGGTTTTCGTCGGCACTCAGGCTGTAGCTGGTAAATTCTATTGGCTCCTGCCGGCCTTCCGGAATAAGTTTGCTGCCATCTACGAGGGTATTTACAGAATTTCCTGTAGTAATGTCAAACTTTATTACGTCAAATGAGTTTGTATTTGGGTTTGGGCGAAGGGAGGTGTAAAAACGCCCATCCTTCATCCAGTTAATTCCATAGACAGAATTTACAGTAAAGGTACGGTCTTTAAAGATGTCTTCGAGTGTGGGCTGCCTTTTTTCCTGTGCGAAAGTGGCATGAGAAAATAAAAGTAGGTATATTAAAGGCAGCCAATTAATAGAGTGGAATTTTTTCAACATTTTTATTTTTTGATGTTTAGAAGTTCTAAGGAACTCAAATATAACCATTGAGGTTTAACTTTTTGAAATTTTGTTAGTCGTTTAATTTTTTTTGGGTGTATGTCACGTAAATCATTTCAAACAATGCTGGTTAATAACGAAACCCCGGTTCTCGTTATGTTTTATGCTCCCTGGTGTACCTATTGCCAGGATTTTTTGCCTGGTCTGGAAGAGCTGGCAGAGGAGCATGAAGGTAGGTTGCAGGTAATAAAGGTAAATGTTGACCGGAATGTGGCGGCGGCCCTGCGGTACAGCATCAGGGCCACGCCCTCCTTTATGTATTGCTACAAAGGGCAGGTACTATGGAAGAAGGCCGGTCAGGTAACAAAAACTGAACTTTCCGGAAAATTATCTAACCTTTTGGCGTTGGAAGGAGTATACTAGGCTTTATTGGGAACGCAATTTTATTCATATATTTGCGTTCCCTTTACATTGTTTTAACCTTTAAATTAAATGTGAGTCTAGTATGAACAGATTTTTGAATTACTTTCTAAGCATGAGCATGATTGCCGCCCTGCTCGCGGTAACAAGTTGTGGAGAAGACACAGACCCTATCGATGCTGAATTAAACCCTACCCTGGAGCTGGCTGGTGCCGATGCCGACCAAATGACCTTTGATGTAGGGGAAGAAATTAACTTAACCTTTAACTTTGATACCCCCCGGGAGCTAAGCTCTTTTAACGTTTATACCACTGTTGACGGCGTGGAGCTGGCTACTGATTACAACAACCCCGAAACTGATTTAGGCATGACTGCCAATGAAACAGTAGGCGCGATTAACTATACTGCCGTAATTCCTGCAGAGTGGGAAGGCAGCACCGTAAACATGGTGTTTGAGGTGGTGGATCAGGATAATGAATCTGCCGAAGTAGTATTTGACTTTACTGTAAATGAGGTAGCTCTAACAGAATACGAAACGGTATTGCTTGGTGGCCAGCTTCATGGCACAGAGGAAAGCTTTTTCAATGCAGTTGATGGAGTAGAATATGGTTATTCCGCTGCAAAATCAAACCCTGACCAAGTTGACTTTATATATTACTATGTATCTGAAGGAACAACTCCTCCTCAGAATACAATAGGAGCTCCTGCGAACCAGGCAACCAAAACTACCTGGGCAAGTACAACAACTTCATCAGGGCAGAAGCTGACATTGCCCGCAGACATGGATAATGCCACTCAGTTTAAGAAAGTAACTACCACAACCTATGAAGAGATTGTTAGTGGAAGCCAGTTAGTAAACGCGTATGTTGAGAACGCGAATACTGCTAACACCAGGATTACTAACCTGCAGGTTGGGGAAACATTTGCATTCCAGCTTGATGAGAGAAGAGGTGGTCGTTATGGTGTAGTTGAGGTGGCTAACATTTCAGGAACCCAGGGTTCAAACAGAGAGATTACCCTGAATGTAAAAGTTCAGGCTGAGGATAATTAATAATATTTCCTTTTTGGAATAACATAATAGTAAAAAGAAGCTCCTGAGGATTCCTCAGGAGCTTCTTTTTTTGTCATATACATAGTGTACAAAATTGCGAATAATGCTCTGGCACTCTTCAGGCTTTTCGTACATGGCAATATGGCCGCTTTGCTTAAGTATATGTACCTCGTAGTTGCTCAGGGTTTTAATTTGTTTTTGGCTGTCGGCCAAAGGAATGCTGCTGTCCTCCTCGCCCACAATATAAAATATGGGTCTTCTGAAGTGCTTTAGAACTTCCAGGCGGTCTTTCCGCTGCTGCAGGGCACGCGTATAGGCAATCAGGCTATCCTGCGGAGTCGTACGGGCAATGGAAAGCAGCTCCTCTATTTCTTCCTTAAGTGCTTCGCGTTTTTTACTGTAAAAAAGCTGCGGCACAAAAGAGTCTATGAACTTCTCCACACCATGTTTTTCTACAAAGGCTATTACGTTATCGCGGGTGCCTTTTCTCTCCTCTGAATCAGCGTAAGCGGTAGAATTCATCAGGCCAATACCCTCTACCATATCCGGATGCTTTTCCAGAAAAGCAAGGCTTACATAGCCGCCAAGAGAATGGCCGACTAAAATACAGCGTTCTATGCCCAGGCCCTGCAGCCAGTCGTACAAAGCATCTGCTATGTCGGGAAGCTGGAAGTCGTTGGTGGGGAGGGGGCTTTTGCCAAAGCCCGGAAGGTCGGGGCAAAGCACCCGGCAATGCGGAGCCAGCGATGTTTCGAGGCGACGCCATATCAGGTGGTTTTCGCAAAAACCATGCAGCAGAACGAGTGGGGCATTCGGGGTAGGAGTGCCACTTTCGCTATAAAAAAGTGCCATAAGAGGAAAGGAGGTAAGGGTTCGTGTTTGGGATTAGGGCAGTGTAAATGTTCGTTCTAGAAAAACAGAGACGCAAAATACTAAAAAAATAGAGACGCAAAATATTAAAAAATAGAGACGCAAAATATTGCGTCTCTACGGGCTTATTTAATTCCGGCGACTGAAATTCCGGCCAGCTGACGAACGGTGTCGGCAATGCCTGCAGGGTCAAAGCCGCATTCGGCATGAAGCTCCAGCTGCTCTCCATGTTCTATAATGGCATCGGGGATACCCAGGCGTTTGACCTGCGCATGATGACCATGGTCGGCCATAAATTCAAGCACCGCACTGCCAAAGCCACCCATCAGGCAGCCATCTTCTACGGTAATAACTTTATTAAAGCGGCTGAAGACTTCGTGGAGAAGTGCTTCATCAAGCGGCTTTACGAAACGCATGTCGAAATGAGCGGGCGACAAGCCTTCTGTTGCCAGCATTTCGCAGGCCTCTACGGCATAGTTGCCAATATGGCCAAGGGTTAAGATGGCCACTTCTTCACCGTCTTTTACCTTGCGGCCTGTTGCCGTCTGCTATTTTCTTTAGCGGGGTGCGCCATTCGGGCATCACGCCTTGCCCGCGTGGGTAGCGGATGCAGTATGCGCCCTCGCGAGGCAGTTGAGCGGTATACATCATGTTGCGCAGCTCCTCCTCATTCATTGGTGCGGCCACCACTATGTTCGGGATGCAGCGCATATAAGCAATGTCGTAGGCGCCATGGTGCGTGGGCCCATCGGCCCCGGCAAAACCTGCGCGGTCGAGGCAAAAGACCACGTGCAGGTTCTGAATACAAACATCGTGAATTACCTGGTCGTAAGCCCGCTGCATAAAGGTGCTGTAAATATTGCAGAAGGGAACCAGGCCCTGCGTGGCCAGGCCGGCAGAAAAGGTAACGGCATGTTGTTCGGCAATGCCTACGTCAAATGCCCGGTCAGGCATGGCCTTCATCATGATGTTCAAGGAAGAGCCGGAAGGCATGGCGGGCGTAACGCCCATGATTTTATCGTTCTTTTCGGCCAGTTCCACCAGGGTATGGCCAAAAACATCCTGGTATTTGGGTGGCTGAGGGGTTTCGTAAACCTTTTTATGGATTTCGCCGGTTATCTTATCGAACTTACCCGGGGCATGCCATTGGGTCTGGTCTTTTTCGGCCAGGGCAAAGCCTTTGCCTTTGGTGGTAATACAGTGCAGGATTTTTGGTCCCGGAATATCGCTGCAGATCCTTAAATATACTCGACCAGGTGATTAACGTCGTGCCCGTCTACCGGGCCAAAGTAACGAAGGTTCAGCGACTCGAAGAGGTTGCTGTGCTGCAGCAGAAAGCTACTTCATGCTTGTCTCCACCTTGGAAACAATTTCCTGGGCGCTGCTGCCAAACTGGCTTATTTTGCCCAGTATCTTCCAGATTTCTTCTTTTGCCTTGTTGTATGTGTGCGAGGTGGTAATATCGGTCAAGTAATCTTTGAGCGCGCCCACATTTGGGTCTATGGACATGCAGTTGTCGTTCAGCACAATCAGCAGGTTGGTGTCTGAAACCCCGGCATGGTTCATGGCTTCGAAAGCCATGCCGCCCGTCATGGCCCCGTCGCCGATTACGGCAATGTGCTGCCGGTCTTTTTCGTTTTTATATTCAGAGGCCACTGCCATGCCCAAAGCCGCAGAAATAGAGGTGGAGGAGTGGCCTACACCAAAGGCATCGTAGTCGCTTTCTTTTCGCTTTGGGAAGCCGGAAAGGCCTTTGTATTTTCGGTTTGTATGAAAATTGGTTGCGCCTTTCGGTCAGTATTTTATGGCCATAAGCCTGGTGGCCCACATCCCACACCAGCTGGTCGTTTGGGGTGTTGAAAACATAATGCAAAGCCACGGTAAGTTCCACTACGCCTAGGCTTGCGCCAAAATGCCCGCCATAAACAGAAACATTATCTATTATAAACTGCCGGAGTTCCTCGCTCAGTTGCACCAGTTGGCTCTGGTTTAGCTTCCGTAAATCAGCTGGATTGTCGATAGTGGCGAGCAATTCCCCGGGTTTAATCAGCATAAGTTAAGCGCTTGTAAATATTTAGAACACACAAAAATAGCAAAAGTTTATTGAACTTGTGGCCCTTCTTTCCTCAATACAGCAACTGTTGAAAAAAGGTTGCTTTTGGGTGTTGAGATTGCATATTAATGAAAAACAGGGAAAAATGAAACAAAAGCCTTTTTCTGTTCAGTTTGATGATCTTTTTGTTGAGAGATAATAGAAAAAGGCTCAAAAAAAAATTAATTTTTCCTGTTCGATGCAGGGGGCGGCTTTGCCATGTTTAAAAAAAAGGCTCTTAATAATTAGGCGCTGGCTGTAAGTTTAAGTGGAGGATATTCCTTAGTTTTAAGGTTTAAACATAAACAGGAGGAGTAGCTACTGTGAGTTTTGAGATAAAATTACCGTTGTTTGAAGGGCCCTTCGATTTGCTGCTTTTTTTTATAGAGCGCGATGAGCTTGATATTTATGATATTCCTATTGCGCAAATAACACGCGATTTTGTGGATTACCTCAAACAGCTGGAGCAGATGAACATTGAGGTTGCCAGTGAGTTTATTCTGGTAGCCGCTACCCTCATGCGCATTAAAGCCAAAATGTTATTGCCTCGTCCGCAGTTAAACGAGCAGGGCGAGGAAATTGACCCACGGGAAGAGCTGGTAAAGCACCTGCTGGAGTATAAAAAATATAAATCGGTGGTGCAGCAGCTTTCTCAAATGGAGGCAGCGCAGCTGCAGCGGGAGAAACGGGGGAATGTAGAAAAGGAAGTGAAGCAACTTTCGGAGGTGCATAACGTAGAAGCAGAGCTACAGAACCTGGATTTGTACAAGCTCATGCGTGTGTTTCAGCGGGTCATGCGTCGCTACGACGATGCCAGCTACCAACCGGTGCACCAGGTGGTGCCGTACCCTTACACCATTGGCGGGCAAAAAAATATGATACTGGGCTGGCTTGGTGGCACGCCTAAGCTATCGTTCGAGGAAGTTATCCGGCAGAAGCCTGAAAAAATAGCCGTTATATATAACTTTCTGGCCATTTTAGAGCTCCTGCAGCTAAACCTCATTCGGCTGCATATAGGCGAAGGATTTAATAATTTTTGGATAATTAAGGAAGAAACATCGGTACAGGAAAGCATAACCCAATAAATGAACCTAGATTCTGAAAAAGTACTTAAAACACTAAATCCCCGAAAGGTGTGGGTGCCGGTACTGTTGGGTATTGGGTTTGTAGTAGCCATGATGCTGCTGGACGATGACCTTACCGCTGATAAGCTGCTTCTTATTACGGATGCGGGTGGAAAAGGCCTTTTGCTGGCCCTGTTGATTATTTTTTGTAGAGATGCCGGCTATGTGTACCGCATCAGGCAAATATCGGGCAAGCAGCTCAGCTGGATGAGCAGCGTCTTTGTAATTATACTCTGGGAGTTTGCTTCGGCGGTTACGCCTTCGGTAGTGGGCGGTACCGCTGTGGCTATTTTTATCCTCTACAAGGAAGGAATTAAGCTGGGGCAGGCTGTTGCCTATGCCATGCTCACGGCCATACTCGACAATATGTTTTTTGTTGTGGCTGCGCCTATAGCTATTTTGCTGTCGCAGGGGCAGGCTTTCCCTCAAATTGGTGGGGTAGAGTTGCAGCTGGGCAATAGCCTGGAGGCAGTGTTTTACATTAGTTATGGCCTCATCACCCTTTATACGCTAATAATGGCCTTTGCCTTGTTTGTGAAACCCCGCGCATTTAAGTGGCTGCTGATAAAGGCCACATCCTTTGGCTTTCTTAAGCGCTGGCGCCATGGAGCTATTAACAGGGGAAACGAAATTGTGCTGGCTTCGCGGCAGTTTAAAGGCAGGGGGTATAAATACTGGTTAAGTATCAGCCTGGCCACTGTTTTTGTGTGGGTGGCGCGTTACTTTACGCTTAATGCGGTTATCAGTGCTTTTACCGACCTGACCTTCGATCAGCACATGCTTGTATTCGGGCGGCAAATTGTGATGTGGATAACCATGCTCATTTCGCCAACCCCGGGTAGCAGTGGTTTTGCCGATGTGCTCTTTCCGCAGTTCTTTACCATTTTTCTGGTCGAATACACCCTTATTGCCGGCATGCTCTGGCGAATGGTTACTTATTATCCTTACCTCATTCTGGGGGCACTGGTGTTACCTCGTTGGTTGCAGCGGGTGTTTGTGAAAAAGAAAGCCTGATAATGGATTTGAGAATGGAGACGTGAGATGTGAGAAAGGAAGCCTGAAGTAAGGAGGTATCAGGTATGGGGTATGAGTTATCAGGTATGGGGTATGAGTTATCAGGTATGAGGTATGAGTATGAGGTATGAGGTATGAGGTATGAGGTATGAGGTATGAGGTATGAGGTATGAGGTATGGGGTATGAGGTATGAGGTATCAGGTATCTGGCGAAACTTCTCCATTACCCGATACCCCATGCCCGATACCCTACTAAGCAAACTGCTCTGTGCCTGCAAAAAAGAAGCTGCCTTCAATCTGTGCGTTTTCGTCAGAGTCTGAGCCGTGAACCGCATTGGCTTCAATAGACTTGGCAAACTTCTTACGAATCGTGCCTTCTTCGGCCTGCTCCGGGTTGGTGGCGCCAATTAATTTACGGAAATCAGCTACTGCGTTGTCCTTTTCAAGAATAGCAGCAACAATTTTGCCTGAAGACATATATTTTTTCAGGTCGTTGTAGAAAGGGCGTTCTTTGTGCACTTCATAAAACTGGCCTGCACGCTGCTCGGTTAAAAGCGTAAGCTTCATTGCTACAATTTTAAAGCCTGCTTCTTCAATCATTTTAAGGATAGCCCCGGTGTTGCCATCTGCTACGGCATCGGGCTTAATCATGGTAAAAGTTCTGTTTGTTGCCATTTTTATATTTAGTTTTAGGTTAAACAATGTGTTCCTGCTGGCGGAGCGCAAAAATAAAACAATAATTGAGAAAACCTGCGTCCGGCCAGTAAAGGAATTGTATAAGTCCGGATTTGATCAAGCCAGTAGCGTACATTTTTGTTTTTCAGACAATTTATACGCAGTTTTGTAGCCTAACCAGCTAACTTTCTGTTTGGCAGAAGAGTATAAAGGATTAATGCAAGACTTATTAGCTTTAAAAAAAGCCCTTCAAGTACCTAGAAAGGTGGTTATTACCACCCACCATAAGCCCGATGCCGACGCGCTGGGCTCCTCTTTGGGCCTGGCGGGTTATCTTAAGAAAAAAGGCCACTCAGTTTCAGTTATTACCCCAACGGATTATCCCGCCTTCCTGAGCTGGATGTTAGGAAACGACGAGGTGATCATCTTTAACGAAGGAAATGAGCAAAAATCGGCTGCCCTGGTAGCAGAGGCCGATTTGATATTTTGTCTCGACTTTTCTGCGCTTGGCCGTATCAACGAACTCGGAGAACTGGTAGGAGCTTCTGCAGCAGAAAAGGTACTTATTGACCATCACCTGGAGCCCGAAGATTTTGCCAAATATACCTTCTGGAGCACAGCGGCGGCTTCTACTGCCGAGCTGGTTTATCAGCTTATCGTAGATTTGGGCGACCGCGACCTGATTGACAAAGACATTTCGGAAGCGCTGTATGCCGGTATAATGACCGACACCGGCTCATTTAAGCACCCTGGTACTACGGAAAAAACACACCGCGTAGTGGCCGAGCTTATTAAGCGGGGTGCCGATGTGCACCGGGTAAGCAAGCTGGTGTATGACAACAACTCAATTGAAAAACTGCGCTTTATGGGGTATGCACTCAGCGAGAAGCTCCAGTTTCTTCCGGAATATAATACTGCCTTTATTGCCATTACTGCCGAGGAGCTCAAACGCTTCAAATCCCGTACCGGCGATACGGAAGGCCTGGTGAACTATGCCCTTTCTATTGAGGGAGTGGTGCTTGCGGCTCTTCTTATTGACCGGACCGAAGCAGTTAAAATATCATTTCGCTCTGTAGGCCAGTTTTCTGTAAATACTTTTGCACGCGAAAACTTCGATGGAGGCGGGCACAGAAATGCTGCGGGCGGAAAATCTGACCTAAGCCTGGAAGAAACCGTAGAAAAATTTATCGGTTTGCTACCAAAGTATAAAGAACAACTTCAGGCCAAAATTCTAATCTATCAATAAACTATGCTGAAAATTAAAAACTTTTTAATGGTTGCCCTGGCAGGCACGGCCATTATGCAAGCCTGTAACGATAAGGACGCAGTTGGAGAGGTGCAAACCACCGAATCCGGACTGCAATATAAATACCTGCGCCGGGGCGAAGAGCAGGCGCCTGATTCAGGCAAGGTGCTTACTGTACATATGATGTATGCAACTGCCGGCGATTCTGTTCTTTTTGACAGCAGAAACCAAAATATTCCGCTGGGAGTGCCTGTTAATGACCCAAATATGAAAGGAATGCTTGCTGAAGGCTTCCGGATGCTCCATAAAGGCGATAGTGTAGAATTTATACTGCCTGCCAAAGATTTCTTTTTCCAGACAGCCCGCATGCCCGTTCCTGCAGGTATTGAAGAAGAATCAAACCTTACCTTTAGGGTAGGCGTAAACGATGTTTTAAACGAAGAAGCTTTCCGCGAAATGCAAATGGAGCAATACCGGAAGCAGCAGGAAGCCGGCTTAAAGCAGCAGGAAGAGCAACTCAAGGCCGATGTTTCTACTATTGAAGCTTACCTGCAGGAAAATAATATTGATGCCCAGAAAACCGGCTCAGGCTTGTACTATAAAGTAAACGAGCAGGGCAACGGCAAAGAAATTGACGCTGGCGATGAGGTAACCGTGCATTACCGGGGAACGCTGCTCGATGGCACCCAGTTCGATGCTTCTTACGACAGGGGAGAGCCTTTTACCTTAACTGTAGGGCAAGGCATGGTAATTCGCGGCTGGGATGAAGCCCTGCAGCTATTGCGTGGGGGTAGCAAAGCTACTTTGTACATTCCTTCGCCGCTTGGCTATGGTACCCGCAGTGCCGGTGAGGTGATTAAGCCAAATTCAAACCTGGTGTTTGATGTGGAAATTGTAAATGTTAACAAACAACAATAATTTGAGGCTTTAACAATAAAAAACCTAAAAATCCGATACATATTTGTGTCGGATTTTTTTGTTTAAGATACTTGTAAGATAAATATGGATAAGATGAAAAGAGTACCTATTGCTTTATTGCTGCTGGCTTTTGCCATGCAGGCCTGTTTTAAGAATGAAGATCCCAACCTCGAAGTAAAAGAGCTGCTGGAAAAGCAGGATTTTAAAATTAGCCAGCACCTGGAAGAAAATGAGAACATTACCAAAGATGCCAGCAATGTTTACCGGGAGGTACTGGTTGCAAATGCCGAAGGGGCGGCAGTAGAAGTTGGCGATGTGGCAGAAGTTCAGTATACTATTACCCAGCTGGACGGTACGCTTATTGGCGCCAACCCCGATACCACCATGCGACTGGGCTACATTAAGCTTAGCAGCACACAAAATACGCTTTATATTCCGCAGCTGCTCCACCATGCCCTGCAGTATATGCGCGAAGGAGAAAAGTTTCGCTTTTATGCTCCTTTTACTTTTGGCTACAACAATTATGAACTGGCCAATGTAATACCCTACCGCAGCATTGTGGTGCTTGAGCTTGAAATAAAAGCGCTTTATAAAACCACCGACGAGCTGCTGGCACAGGATATTGAAATAATTGAGGACCGAATTGCCGAAAGAGAGCAGGAGGCCGATACCCTTGCTTCCGGCATCCGGAAGGTGGTAGTGACGGCCGGTGAGGGCGAACTGGCAGATGAGGACGATGTGGCAGAAGTATATTATACCGGCAGCTTCCTTACAGGAAATGTATTCGATACCAATACCAAGGCGGGTAGTTCTCTGCTCCCTGTAACTGTAGGCACCACCAATGTAATTTCGGGCTTCGAAAAAGCAATTAAAAGTATGAAGCAGGGGGAAAAAGCGATTTTCTACCTTCCTTCGCGCGAAGCTTACGATAACTCCGGCTGGTACATAGCGCCGGAAGCCGTTCGTGCCGATTTAAAAAAATCCGGACAGTACGGGCAGTATGTAAACATTCCTCCCCACAGCCCACTTGTATTTGAAATAGAACTGAAAGAATTGACTAAGAAGTAAGCCATGGAAGTTTGTTTTGCCACCAACAATATAAAGAAGCTGGAAGAAATAAGGAAGCTGCTGGAGCCAGCTTACCGGGTGAAAAGCCTGGCAGAAATTGGCTGCCGCGAAGAGCTGCCCGAAACCGGCGAGACACTGGAGGCAAATTCCCTGCAAAAAGCTACCTATGTGTGGGATAATTACGGCATCGCCTGCTTTGCCGACGATACCGGACTGGAAGTAGAAACCCTCGGCGGAGCGCCGGGGGTTTATTCTGCCCGCTATGCCGGCCCGGAGCGCGACAACGAAGCGAACATGGCGCTTTTGCTGCAAGAGCTCGCAGGAAAAGAAAATAGAAAAGCCCGCTTCCGTACCCTTATTACCTGGATAGACCAGTACGGCTATCAGCAATTTGACGGAGTGGTGGAAGGAGAAATTTTACCAGCTAAAACAGGCGATAAAGGCTTTGGCTACGATCCTGTTTTCAGGCCCCTGGGCGGCGATAAGTCCTTTGCTCAAATGAGCATGGAAGAGAAAAATGAAATAAGCCACAGAGGCAGGGCATTAAAAAAGTTGGTAGAATTTTTGAACAGAGGAGCGAATTAGGATAAATTCTTTTAATTTTGCCCCCGATGGAAAAGCCCTACATAGTTGGAATTACAGGCGGAAGTGCCTCCGGAAAAACCTTCTTTCTTAAAAGTCTGCTCAGTGCCTTCAGCCCTGAACAAATATGCCTGGTTTCGCAGGATAATTATTACCGGCCCCGGGAAATGCAACCCAAAGATGAGAACGGGGTCTATAATTTTGACACTCCCCATTCTATTGATTTTGACCAGTATGCCCTGGATATTGAGGCTTTAAAAAATGGCCGCAAAGTATCGCGACAGGAGTACACCTTCAATAATCCGGACGCAAAACCTTCGATGCTTGAGTTTTCGCCGGCCCCGGTAGTGGTGGTAGAAGGGATATTCGTTTTCTACTTTCCTGAACTTACCAGGCACCTCGACCTGAAGGTGTTTATTGAGGCCGAAGAACATATTAAGTTAAAAAGGCGCATTATCAGGGATCGCGATGAACGTGGCTACGACCTGGAAGATGTGCTTTATCGCTACGAAAGACATGTAGCTCCTACCTACAATAAATATATTAAGCCCTTTAAAGGCGATGCCGATATTGTAATTCCTAATAACAATGGGTTTAAGCAGGCCCTGGATGTGCTTATTGCTTATTTAAAAACAAAAGTTTAAGGAGGGCCGGGAAACGGGAAAAGACACCGGAAAGCTTGCTGTCTTCTATATGCAGGAAATGCAGGAAATAACCACTCACTACTAAAAAACATGGTAAATCGCTTTGCTGTAATTGGCCTTGGCCAGTTTGGAATGTCAATCGCACGTACGCTTGCAAACCGCGGGGCTGAGGTGATGGCAATTGATATTTTGCTCGATAAGGTAGAGTATGTAAAAGATGAAGTAGCCTATGCCGTAGCACTGGACACTACCGATATTAAGGCCCTGCAGGCCCAGAATATTCAGGATATGGATGCGGTGGTGGTGGCCATTGGTGAAAATTTTGAAGGGCTGTTGCTGACCACGGTATTGCTGCAGGAACTGGAAGTGAAGCGGATAATTGCCCGTGCGGCTTCTCCGCAGCAGCGCATGATTCTGGAAAAAATGGGCGTGGTCGAAATTCTGTCGCCCGAAGAAACGGTAGGTAAAACCGTGGCAGAAACCCTGCTGCACCCGAACATGAAGTCCTTTCTGCCCCTGGCCGACGACTATGAAATTGTGGAAATTCAAACCCCTTCCCGGGTAGTGGATAAAACGGTTCGCGAAATTGGTCTCCGCCAAAAATATAACCTCAACCTCATTACTATTAAAAGAATTTACGAAGAGGAACGGGGAGGCAAAGTAACCGAAGTTGAGCATATTATTGGGGTTCCTAAAGGCGATACCGTACTTTACGATTCCGATATTATGATTTTGCTGGGAAAAGAGCAGGACGTAAATAAGTTTATGGAAGTGAATAAATAAGAGAATACTTAGCCGAAACTGGTAAATATCTTTCTTTATTGTTACTTTTGTAATTGAATTGTATAAATAGCTGGCTATCACATGCTTAGTAAGCAAAATAAACACATGGAAATGCTCTTCCGGCAGCTGCCCTTACTGCTGGTGTTGCTGGCGGCCTTTGTGTTTTCGGCTGGTAGCGGGCTAAAGCCTCTCATTGAAGCTGGCACTAAGCAGGCTCCAACTACAGTAGGAGCCGACCAGGAGGATGACCGCCCGGTTTCCTTTGTTGATGGTGCCGGCAGCGCACTAGTTCCTGTAGCCCAGGTTTCTTTCCTACATCAGCCTTTATTTACCATACAGGTTCTTAGCCGGTATGTGAAGCAGGAATCGCCCAGGGCTTTGCCGCCCATTCTTGCCGAAAAGTTTATTAAAACCCTCTTCAGGTTAATTATATCCCCCAACGCCCCCTAGCCCGGCATTGATTCGCTGGTGGTTAGTCCCTAATTAACAGAAGAAACCTTCTGCAAAACGCTTTAATACGAACTGCTACTGGTAAGAAACGCTCTTGTAGGCAGCTATTAGGCACACAGCGTTTAAATAACTTCAAAAAATTTCCATTCATTTAATTAGTTTAAAAATGCGTAATAAAGGCATTATTGTTTTTCTTACGGTAGTTATAACGCTGTTATGCTTATACTACCTGTCCCTAACCTTTGTGTCTCGCGACATACAGGAAGATGCGGCCGCTTATGCTACCCAGGCCGATGGGAGTGTCGATTTCTCTAAAAAGCAGGCTTATCTCGATTCGGTGTGGCATGAGCCTGTATTTAGCTTTTTGGGTATTGAATATACCTATAAAGATATCAAGGAAACAGAACTGAACCTGGGGCTCGACCTCCAGGGAGGTATGCAGGTAACCCTTGAAGTTTCTCCGGTAGAAATTGTAAAAGGTCTTTCCGGCAACAGCCAGGACCCTGATTTTCTTCGTGCTATTGAGTTAGCCAAGGAAAGAAGGGCCGAAAGCCAGGACCGTTTCCTGGATTTGTTTTACGAAGCTTTTGTAGAGCTGAAAGGCGAAGGCCAGCTGGCCGATATCTTTGCCAACGCATCCAACCGCGAACGCATCAGCCTGAGCTCCTCCGACAGTGAAGTGCTGGGCGTAATCCGTACCGAAGTAGAAAGTGCCATTGATCGCTCATTCCAGATTATCCGTACCAGGGTTGACCGTTTCGGTACTTCACAGCCAAACATTCAGCGCCTCCAGGGCACCGGGCGTATTCAGGTAGAACTGCCTGGTGCCGATAACCCGGCACGTGTACGTAAACTGTTGCAGGGTACAGCTAAGCTGGAATTTCTGGAAGTAGTAGAGGTCAATGAAGTGGCCCAGACGCTGGAAGCAATTAATACCAGGCTGGTAAATGAAAAACGTGCACAGGTGGCAAATACGCCTGCTGCTACCCAGGCAGCTGCCGATACTGCCGCAGCCACTGAGGCCGGCGAAGAAGGTGAGCTGGCCAACGCCCTTGCCCAGGACGATACTACTGCCGATGGCGACCTTGCTTCACAGCTGGGTGGCGAAGGTGCAGCAGACTCGCTGGACCTGCAGGTTTCTCCGCTGTTTAGCCTGTTAAAGGCGCAGGGAGGCCTCATTTACAGCGTACGCGATACGGCTCAGATTAACCGTATTCTGCAGCGGGAAGATGTACAGAACATGCTGCCTGCCAACCTTAGCTTTGTATGGTCTGTGAAGCCATTTGTTCCTGAAGGAAGCGATGAAGGCTTACTCGAGCTGCATGCCGTACAGCGTGAGCGTGGTGGCCGTGCACCTTTAGGGGGCGAGGTCGTAACCGATGCCCGCCAGGATTTTGATGAGCGTGGTACCCCCGCCGTTTCTATGAGCATGAATGCGGAAGGTGCCCGTGCCTGGAAGCGTTTAACGGCCAATAATATTGGCGAGCGCATTGCGATTGTACTTGACAATTATGTATATTCTGCTCCAATGGTGCAGGGCGAAATTGGTGGAGGTACTTCTTCTATTACAGGTAACTTTAGCCTGGAAGAAGCAAAAGACCTTTCTAATATCCTTAAAGCAGGCGCACTACCTGCTCCTGCTAACATTGTTGAAGAAGCTATTGTAGGCCCAACGCTTGGTGAGCAGGCCCGTAACCAGGGAATTATTTCTATGGTTGCCGGCTTAGGCATCGTGGTGTTGTTTGTAGTTGCTTATTATGCCTCGGGCGGTATGGTGGCAAACATTGCCATGCTGTTTAACATCTTCTTTATCTTTGGTATTCTGGCACAGCTAAATGCTGCCCTTACCTTACCGGGCATTGCAGGTATTGTATTAACCATTGGTATGTCAATTGATGCCAACGTACTTATCTTCGAGCGTATTCGCGAAGAGCTGCGGCTTGGCTCCGGTATTAGCCAGGCCATCCGGGCCGGTTATAATAAAGCCTACAGCTCAATTATTGACGCCAACGTTACTACAATTTTAGTTGCTATCATCCTGTATGTATTTGGGCAGGGGCCGGTTAAAGGCTTTGCTATTGTACTTATTATTGGTATTATATGCTCCCTGTTCTCCGCGGTTTTAATTACCCGGGTAATTATTGACTGGATGGCGAAGAAAGGCGACCAGAGCAAAATTTCTTTCTCTACAGGATTCTCCAGGAACCTTTTTGCCAATACGAACATCGACTTTATGGGACGTCGTAAACTGGCCTATGCTGTTTCAGGCGTTGTTATTGCCGTAGGTATTGTGGTAATGTTCCTTGGTGGTGGTCTTAACATGGGTGTTGACTTTACCGGCGGCCGCTCTTATGTGGTTACCTTTACAGAACCGGTATCTCCTACCCAGCTGAAAATAGCCCTTGGCGATGCATTTGAAAATGCCGGTACAGAGGTTAAAACCTATGGTGCAAACAATGTATTGAAAGTAACCACCAGCTACCTGATTAATAACGAAGGTCAGGAAGTGGATGACCAGGTAAAAGATGTGCTGGTTTCAGGGATTCAGGAGTTTACCGGCGATTCGTTTGTTGAGAACAGCCGTAGCCTCAGCGGAGACCAGTTTACAATTTCAAGTTCTTCAAAAGTAGGGGCTACTATTGCAGACGATATTGTGGATTCTTCCTGGGAATCGGCTCTCTTTGCTTTGGCGGCAATCTTCCTTTACATCCTGATTCGCTTTAGCAAGTGGCAGTACAGTGTGGGCGCAATTGTGGCGTTGGCACACGACGTGCTAATTACGCTTTCGGCTTTTGCCATTGCCGGCGCCCTGGGAATGACTTACGAAGTAGACCAGGTATTTGTGGCGGCTATTCTTACCATTATCGGTTACTCTATTAACGATACCGTGGTAGTGTTTGACCGTGTAAGGGAAGAGGTAGGACTACATAGCCGTGGCTCCATACTTAACATCTTTAACGGGGCGATCAATAACACGCTGAACCGTACCATGATTACCTCATTAACCACCTTCTTTGTACTGCTGGTGCTGTTCCTTTTCGGAGGCGAGGTGCTGAAAGGCTTCTCATTTGCCTTGCTGGTTGGTATTGTGGTAGGTACGTACTCATCTATCTTTATAGCTACCCCAATTGTGGCAGACTTAACTAAAGATGAAGCAGGCGCTGCAAAAGCAAAACCTGTAACGCAAAAAGCCTAAGGCTTAATTAACATAAAATAAACGAAAAGCTGCAGCCGGTGTCGGTTGCAGCTTTTTTGTTTTTAGGCTGGTGGTAATAATTTTGCTATTGATCTTTTAAAGTCTTAACATTCATAATAATGCATTAAATTAGGGGCCTATTCTTCGTGTTTAAAGGATTTTGATTATGCAGCAGAAATTAGCAGGGCTGGCAAAGGAGCTGGAAGGAACACTTCATTATAGCGACACCATGCGGCGGCTGTATGCCACGGATGCATCGGCTTACCGCGAACTGCCGCTGGCAGTGGCAATTCCAAAATCCAAAACCGATATTCATCGGCTTATCCGCTTTGCCCGAACAGAAGGCACTTCCCTGATTCCCCGTACGGCAGGCACCTCCCTGGCAGGGCAGGTGGTAGGGCAGGGAATTGTCGTAGATGTATCTGTTCACTTCCGCCGGATTATAGCGCTGAATGAGGAAGAAAAATGGGTACGGGTGCAGCCGGGCGTAAACCGCGATGAGCTGAATATGTACCTGGCGCCCTATGGACTCTATTTCGGACCGGAAACCTCCACCTCGAACCGCTGCATGATTGGCGGGATGGCCGGAAACAACAGCTGCGGTTCCAATTCCATTGTGTATGGCAGTACCAGGGAGCACCTGCTGGAAGTAAGTGGCTACCTTTCCGACGGCACTGAGGTAAGCTTTGGAAGCCTTGACCGGGCGGCGTTTGAGCAGAAAGTAAGAGGAGAAGGAGTGGCCAGCCAGCTGGAGCAGGACCTGTATGCCCAGGTAAATACCCTGCTAAGCGATGCCCGTAATGCAGAAGAAATACGGCGTGAGTTTCCAAAACCTTCCGTTCCCCGCCGCAATACCGGCTATGCCCTCGACATGCTCCTGAACGGCGAACCTTTTACGGCGGGCGGAGAAGCTTTTAACTTCTGCAAACTCATAGCCGGTTCTGAAGGCACCCTTTGCTTTCTTACCGAATTAAAGCTGAACCTGGTTCCGCTTCCACCTGCTATTACCGGGCTTTCCTGCATTCACTTTAACACCGTCGATGAAGCGCTCCGGGCTAACATTGTGGCGCTGAAGTACCAGCCCCGGGCCAGTGAGCTTATGGATAGCTATATTCTGGAATGTACCAAAGCCAATATTGAACAGCGGCAGAACCGCTTTTTTGTGCAGGGCGATCCGGGAGCCATCCTTGCCGTGGAGCTTGGAGGAGAAACCGAAGAAGAGGTAAAGGAAACAGCTGCTGCCTTGCAGCAGGAGCTGGAATCGCTTGGGCTGGGAATACATTTTCCACTGGTGCTGGGCGAAGATGTAAAGCGGGTTTGGGCTTTGCGCAAGGCCGGTCTGGGCCTTCTGTCCAACATAAAAGGCGATGCCAAACCGGCACCCGTAATTGAAGATACTGCCGTTGATGTGCAGGAGCTGCCTGCTTACATTCGGGAGTTTAATGCCACGCTTAAAAAGTACAAGCTTTTTTGTGTGCACTATGCCCATGCCGGCAGTGGAGAACTGCATCTCAGGCCTATTCTGGACCTTAAAACAGCAGAGGGCAACCGGCTGTTCCGGACCATTGCTACCGAAATTGCCCACCTGGTAAAAAAGTACAAAGGTTCTTTGAGCGGCGAACATGGCGATGGCCGCCTGCGGGCAGAGTTTATTCGCTTTATGGTTGGGGAGCATAATTATGAACTGTTAAAGCAGGTTAAAACCTGCTGGGACCCGCAGGGAATTTTTAATCCCGGAAAGATTGTAAATGCCCCGCCCATGAACGAGAGCCTGCGCTATGTGCCGGGGCAGGAGGTGCCCACCTTCAAAACCGTGTTTGACTGGAGCGAAACCGATGGCATTATCCGGGCGGCAGAGCTTTGTAACGGCTCCGGCGATTGCCGCAAGAGCCACCTGATTGGCGGCACCATGTGCCCCAGCTATATGGCCACACGCAATGAGCGCGATACCACCCGCGGGCGTGCCAATATGATGCGCGAAATGTTGCAGAACTCCCCCAAGGCCAACCGTTTCGACCACGAAGAAATAAAGGAGGTAATGGACCTTTGCATTAGCTGTAAAGGCTGTAAAGCCGAATGCCCCAGCAATGTGGATGTGGGTAAACTCAAAGCCGAATGGCAGCAGCAGTACAACGATGCAAACGGTGTTCCCTTACGCTCCAGGCTGGTTGCCGGCTTTACGCAGGGAAATGCCCTGGCTTCAAAAGTTCCCTGGCTGTACAATGCTTTTATGAAAGGAGGTATTACCGCTAAGCTTGCTAAAAAAGCAATAGGCTTTGCTCCTGAAAGGAGTATGCCGCTGCTTCACAGCACTACCTTCCGGCAGTGGTTCCGAAAAAATAAAAATGTACTTAACAGTACCCTGAATGGCAACAGAAAAGGGAAGGTGCTGTTGTTTTGCGACGAATTTACCAACTACAATGATGTGCCGCTGGGCATAACGACTGCAAAGCTGCTGAGCCGCCTGGGCTATGAGCTGGAAATGCCGGAGCACCTCGAAAGCGGCCGCACCTACCTGAGCAAAGGCCTGCTGCGGGAGGCGAAAAAGATAGCCGAACAAAACATCGACAAGCTGGCCCGGCTGGTGAGCAAAGAGGTGCCGCTTATAGGAATTGAGCCATCCGCTATTCTTACTTTGCGCGACGAGTACCTGGCGCTTTGTCGTCCGGAGCAGAAAGAAACAGCCACGCGGCTGGCCGAAAATGCCTTTCTGCTCGATGAGTTTATTGCCCGAGAGCGCGATGCCGGCCGGCTAAGCGCAGACTTGTTTACACAGGAAGCTAAAACAATAAAGCTGCATGGGCACTGCCACCAGAAGGCACTCTCTTCCCTGGTATATACAAAAAAAATGCTGAGCCTACCAAAGCACTACCAGGTACAGCTAATCCCCAGCGGGTGCTGTGGCATGGCCGGATCGTTTGGCTACGAAGAAGAGCATTACGAGGTGAGCATGAAAATAGGAGAGCTGGTGTTATTCCCGACGGTGCGGAAGCAGCCGGAAGAGGTACTGATTGCTGCCCCTGGCACCAGCTGCCGCCACCAGATAAAAGACGGTACCAGCCGCACAGCGCTACATCCTGCCGAGATTTTGTGGGAGGCTTTAAAACAATAAGTTGGTAAAATGGTAGAATAGTAAACCTAACTAGGTAACCAAAACCAAAAAACATGAAAAAGATATTTTTACTTCTGATAGGAGGCGCGACTATTTTTGCCTCATGCAACAGTCAAAATAAGGAGGAACCTAAAAACTGGACAGCAGGCGGCGAAGCCCATGATGAAATTTTGGCAACGCCCCAGGTATCTCTGGAGCAGGTATGGGCTACGGACAGCCTGCTGGAAACCCCCGAATCGGTTTTTTATGACCAGGATGCAGATGTCCTGTACGTGAGTAACATTGTGGGTAAACCATCTGAAAAAGACGGGGAAGGGTATATCTCCAAGCTATCGCTGGATGGCGAAATACTGGAGCAAAAGTGGGTGACCGGCCTCGATGCCCCCAAAGGCATTGTGGTAATGGATGGAAACCTCTATGTAACCAATGTCGATGAGCTGGTGGAAATCAATATAGCATCGGGCGAAATTACCAACCGTTATCCGGTAGAGGGTGCCGGATTTTTGAACGACCCGGTGGTGGCCGATGGAAAAGTACTGTTTACCGACTCGGAAACAGGAAAAGTACATGCACTTGAAAACGGAGCCGTTAGCACCTGGAATGAAACCGGACTGGAACGCCCGAATGGGCTGGCCTATAACAACGGGAAGGTATTAATTGCCTCGAACGGGCTGCGAACCATTACGCAAAACGGAGAGCAGGAAGTAATTGCTGAAGGAATAGATGCCAGCGATGGAATCGGCATTGTAAGCGATGACTCCTACCTGGTGTCGAACTGGAATGGCGAAGTTTATTTTGTGGTGGAGGGACTCGAAAAAGTGAGGGTGCTGGATACAAAAGACCAGAATATAAACTCGGCCGATATTGAATATGTAAAAGACAGGAATTTGCTGCTGGTGCCTACTTTCAACGATAACCGCGTGGTAGCTTACCGCCTGGTGATGGGTGAGGAGCAAACAGTAGAATAAGCCAATAGAGACTTTTTTGCAACAGGAAAGCCCGGCCCACATCGGCCGGGCTTTCCTGTTATTTATTTTTAACTTAAGCTGGGTGGTTGGTATTACCTGCCGTCATAAAAGAAGCGTAAGGTGCTTTGACTAAATTTACAGGAATAGGTTTCTGTACAAATAGGCTACCTTTCTTAACCTTCCGGAGAAATTTTAAATGGAAAGCATCCTGCTGCAGTAAAGAAATAAACTACTCTTGCCTCAGAGGCTGGGAAGCTCCCTGTTTCTGCCGATTGATTAGGGTGTTAAAGGATGTATATGAGTATAAATGGGCCCCATTTTCCCCTAAAGGCCTTTTTGTTTTAGTACCCCGGATTTTGATAGGAGGAGCCAAAGCGGTTAATAAAGTCTGGGGGAATTGGTAACAGGAGGTCTTTTTCTGATACCTTTTCTCCCTTTTTCTGCATTACCTCCAGGTATTGATTTGTCCGCTTCAGATCAAAAAAGCGATTTCCCTCAAAAGCAAATTCCCGCCTCTTTTCTTGCCGGATGGCCTCTGCAAGCGCATCTGAATCTAAATCCTCGTATGCGGCAAGTCCGGCCCGTTGTCTAATCTTATTCAGTATTTCCAGTGCTTTTGGATTCCGGAGTTCATGAAGCGTTTCTGCGTAAAGCATTAAAACTTCGGCATACCTAAGCAGGGGAAGCATTCTTTGGGGATAAAACTTTCGAATTTGCTGAGTGGCAGGCGCTATGAATTTACTGAGTCGCTGGTCGTTTTGCGCATAACGGGAGATTAAATCATTCGTGCCCTTATGAAAGGTGTTCGAATGAAGGTTCACTAAAACACTTTCGTAAGGATAACCCTGTATGGGGAAGCCAAGGATAAGTTCTTCGGGGCTGCTTAACCCCTCTTCAATGGTGGTACTTAAGGAATATTCCCGGGCATTAATAATTTTTTCGAGTCTGGCTTTCGCCAATTCCCATTCCCCCTGGTATACATGAACCTTGGCTATGAAAAAATGCAGGCTGTAGGAGTTTAATTTATCAAAACCTGTGTTTTGCTCAGGAAGGTAGTCAAGTGCCCCGGTTAAATCGGAAATGATGCTGGTATATGCTTCATTTACGCCTTTTCGTCCGTCAGCTCTGTTATTTTCATAGTCGTAAATGATTAACTCTCCCCATAAATTTAAAAAATAAAATCGGGCAAGTGCCCGGATAGCTTTAACTTCAGCACTAAACCTTTCCCGTACCGCTTTATCAGCTCTTGCTTCATTCACCTCTTCTAAAAAGAGATGGGCAACAGACTCTATTCTCAAGATCTTCGTCCAAAGCTCCCCTACTTCGCGGTTGTAGGAATTTAAAGTGTGCGCATCAATAGCCGCCCATTGGTCAAGTGTACTGGTGGCGTCATCGCTCACAAGCGCAGTTAGTAAAAAGGAATAATCAAGGTAGTCCCTTGTATCGGCGTATAATCCCGCTATTCGTTGTGTTAGTCCTTTTTCATCTATAATAATTCGCTCTATGTGTGGGTGGTATGCAATGGAATTATCCAGCATATGTACTACGCCTCTATCGGGGAACAGGTCGCCTTCTATAATCTCTGCATCCTCAATCATGGTTCTCCCGTCAAATACAAACACCCTGTTTGTTGACCCTGTCAGAAAGGGGAGGGTTTCGTAAGCAGGAAAGCTGTCTATCGGCAGTGTTTTTCCTTTTATTATGTGATTGTATATTAAAAACCCACTTTGGGGGAATTTATCATCAGGAACAGCAAAGACCGTTAGCTCCGGCTCTGAGCGCACTAATTCTTCCAAACCTTCCTCGTAAATAGCTTGTCGGAATAAGGATAAATCATCCTGTTCTTCCAGGAGGTCCATAACCGTAAAGGGAGCAGGTTGGTCATTTTCTTTTTCGCAGGACAGTAGTAAAAATAGAAGGAGGAGTGTTAGGAGAGGTTTTTTCATTCCACTAAATTTTCTCTGTTCAACCTGCCTGAATTGGGAATTGTTCGCATAAAAGGGTGGGGAACTTTAAGCTTTTTTGTGGGGGGCAGCATTGTCTGTTGCCGGACAAAATAAATCCCCGGCCGGTTCGGGCCAGGGATTTATATTGCTTAAAGACTTATTTGCAGGCTGTCCAATTCTGCTTTTGTAACTGTAGGTGGAAAGCTTCCTTTTTCCAGCTTATCTCTTACCAGCTCTCCTACTTTTCGAGCCTCTTCTTTACTGGAAAAGCCTTTATTGCCCGCGACCCCTGGTATATGAAGCTGCCGGATAAAGGGTTTGTTGTTTTTCAGGATATGGTAGCCAAAGGTGCCTTCTGCTGAAGGAATAACTTCTACTGCATATTCCTCATGTGAGGCGGCTTCTTCCTGGCTGGCTTTTTCTGCTGTAGGTCTTTCTTTTTCTACATTGTTTGAACAGGCAAAGGAGAACAGCAGCAATAAAATGACTACCGGAAAACACTTCATTTGATGTAGATTTTTTTGCTTAGACTTCCTGTAGCGGTACTAATTTGCAGGTAATATAAGCCCCTGCCCAGTCCGTCCAGCTCCAGCTGATAGTAGTTCCCTGTGTGGTTTGCCATAGGCTTCCAGTTGCGTAGCAGGCTGCCGGAAGCATTCCACAGCTTTAGCTGCTGAATGGGCGATGCCAGACCTGCTGCCTCCAATATGACATAAGTGCTGGCTGGATTCGGATAGACTTTTAATTTTGCTTCCAGCTCTTTATCAATAGCAGTGGTAATGCCAGATACAGCTGTGGAATAATCAGAAATAATACCTCTTGCTACATTTTCTGCATAGAGGAGATAAGTGTAAATGGTTCCTGCTTCAGCAGATATATCAATATAGGTCGATTCGGAGGCAGGTACCCAAGCTATTATCTTATTGTCCGGAGAGCGTACAATCCCAATCCTGTCGGCAAGCCTGGAAACATTCTGCCAGTTTAAGATAATGGCCCCTGAAGCTATGCCGGTAGAATCGAATAACACCTGCTCTGGTTTAAAGAGTGGCGTACTTACTTCTATTGTCTGGGAAATCATACCTCTGGAATTCCAGGAAATAACCTCATATTCCAGATCCCGGCCTTCAAAGAGGTACTGTTCCTGAAAGCTAGTTGAATTAGCGGCCAGCGTATCGAGAACAGCGCTTGAGCCATTTGTTTTATCATTTCTTTTTATGATATAGTTGCTTTCACCATTGATATTATCTATCCAGTTGAGTGAAACTACAAATGAGGTATCTAATCGGGCTTCTAGCCATTCTACCCCGGTTAGGGCAAAATTTCTGGTATGGATAAAAGCCTCTTTACTCCCTCCTCTTCCCATTTCATTAAGGGCAGTAAGTTTGTACGTATAGGGGGTGTCATCAAGCACAGTAGAATCAATATAGCTGTTACTATTTTGATCCAGGGTATCCAGTACATGAAAATTACTATTTCCTGTTTTCCGCTGAACCAGGTAAGCTGTTTCCTTGCTGCTGCCATCCAGCCAGCTCAGGCTCACATCATTTTCACCTTCCTTAATCCCTAGCTGGGCGGCCTCAAAACTTTGAGGAGCAATTGGTGTACCTATGGTGAGCTGCCAGATGTTGTTATTGTTGTTGTTTATATCATTATAAAAGAACCGGGTATAAAGAAGTATGGAATTTTCCTTCGCCAGGTAGGAAAATAAATGAAAGGCTGTGCCCCAGGATCTCTGGGTTACAAACTCCAGTAAACCTGTGCTGAAATTAAATTCGAGTAACTCTTCAGGGGTCAGGATATAGAGTCCGTTACTGGTTGCGATAAGATTATGGTAGTAGTTCAGGCCTTCACCAAAGCTTTGCAGCAGCGTCCAGGTATTCAGCAGCGGATCATATTCGTATAATTTTTTACCTGATAGAAGATAACCTTTTCCCTTATATGCTGCGGATGTGGGGGAGCTGGATATTTCTGCAGGAATGTTCGCCAGGCTTTCCCATTCATTGGTGCCGGGAGAATAAGCATAAAAGCTGTGGTTGGTTTCACTGTTTTGACCCCCGCCTATATATGCTTTTCCATCGATTATAAAAGAAAACAAGAAGGATGCAGGGCCACCAGGGTAGGTGGAGACCATGTTCCAGCTATCCTCTTCAAAGCTGTAGGCCCAAAGCTTATCGCTGTAGGCATTGTCCATATAACCTCCCACGTAATATCCTTTATCTCCTATGGTAAAGGAGCTAGGCCCATATCCTTCCTGTGGAAGAGGCTGTTTCATTTTTTCTTTTCCTGTAACAAGGCTTATACTACTGAAGACCTTTGAGGTTCCTCCCATATAGAGGGAGTCGCCGTAAGACAGAAATACGCCCTGATAGCTATCTGAAGAACGTTTTGCTACAGACAGCCATGAGCTTGCTTCTAAGGCCGTTACGGTAAGAGTGTCAGTGGTAGGAGACCTTTCCCCATCATCGGTAATTCCGTAAACCACATATTTATACGTTTCGCCCGTGAGTACAGTAAAATCTGTAAACCCTTTGTTTATTTCTGTACCAGTGATCGTATCCAGGGGGCTGAAAATGTTTTCTGATGCTAGTGCCCTCTCAATAACAAAGTTTTTTGCTATGGATGGGGCGGTTTTACCTACCTGCATAAGGATGTACTGATTACTTACTTCCGTTACAGAGAAAAGAAAGGGTTTCCTCAGTGGGGTCTTAACTACAACCGGCTCAGTAAACGCCGTATCTACTGCGTTATAGGCAGCAGCTTTAAAATAGTAAGTGGTAAGTTCTTCTGCCTGGTACATGGTTGTGGACTGGCTGCAGTCGGTGCAGGCGTCAAAATTTTTTAACACTTCATAAGTTACGCCTCCATCTGTTGAACGGTACAAAATAAAGCCATCCTCATTGTCTGAGTTGTCCCTAAAGCTAAGATTAACTCTGGGCCCATTCGGAGGAGGAGGAAGATCATACACAGCCTTTAGGTTTACAGGAGGTTGTGGCGCCTTAGGCGCTTCAAGCGTCCACAAGTCATTTAAATAAGTGGTTGTCCAGAAATCCGGGCTGTGATAACCTAAACCGGCATACACAGTATTATTAATGGTAAATGCTGCCAGGTTTACCCGCTTTGCCACAGTTGAAAAGGAAGGGTTCGTTGTTAAGCTGTTGCTGGCAGGATCGTATATTACCACCTGGTTGCTGCTGTTGCCCCCTAATATGTAGCCTTTGTTATTGAAAGTTACAGCCGCTGCATTATGCTTGCTGCTGAGCTTGCTGTCGGCATCTATTTTTTTCGTCCAGCTGTTGGTGGCAGGATCGTATTCCCGTACATCGCTCATTACGGTGGTCATGCCTCCATTATACGATACGCCGGAGGCAATATAGCCTTTTCCACTAATAGTAAACGCAGAGGCATTTTGGCGGGCGCCGGTTCCGGCCACGGCAGTCCAGGTTTCGGTGGTGGCATCGTAGGCATAAAAGTCTCCCATTGCGCCGGTGGCGTCGCGGCCGGTACCAACATAGGCCTTATCATTAATGGTAAAGCTTACTGCTCCGTAGCGTTCGCTGCCGATAAAGGGCGCTACGCCTGTCCAGGTATTGGTAGCAGCATCATAAGCATAAAAGTCTTTGTAGTAAGTTGCGCCTGTCTGGCCGGTGCCTATATAGCCCTTGTTTCCTATCGTGAAGGCGGTAGCTCCCTGGCGGGCAGCCCCCGGGAAGTCTGCCACCTGCGTCCAGCTATCCGTGGCAGGGTCGTACTTCCAGAAATCATTGTGGCTGGCGCTTTCGCTTTTACCGGTACCAATATAAGCCATATCGTTCAGCACAAAGCTTACCGCACTGTGGCGTGCTGTGCCGCTAAAGCTGCTTAGCTGGCTCCAGTTTCCCTGGGCCCTGAGCTGCCCGGAGCAAAGAAGGAGGAGAAAAAGGAGGAAAAGAGTAGAGGTTTTTTTCATAAAGGATTTTTTGGAAATTCAGCTGTAAAAATAGAACCATTTTTACGGTGAATCTTGACAAAATTTCTAAAAATAGTACCTGCGCCCAGCTTGTTGGGCAAAAAAAATCCCCGACCAAAACTGGCCGGGGATTTTACTTTTATCTGAAGAAGTGAAATTACAATCTCACGTCTCAAGTCTACTATCTCAAATCTATTTCTTCTCTTTGTCGTCTACTTCTTCGTATTCAACATCCGACACATCGTCGGCACTGCCACCGGCCTGTGCGCCGCCTGCAGCTCCGGCATCAGCACCTGGTGCACCCTGTGGTGCGCCTTCGCCGCCGGCTGCATACATTTCCTGTGCAGCACCCTGCCATACGGTGTTCAGCTCGTTCATGGCCGCGTCGATTCCTTCCACATTCTGCTCGCTGTGGGCCTTCTTGAGGCTTTCAAGCGCGCTGTTAATTTTTGTGCGGTTGTCTTCGCTCAGCTTATCGCCATACTCTTTCAGCTGCTTCTCCGTCTGGAAGATCAGGGAGTCGGCCTGGTTAATCTTCTCGATCTTTTCCTTCTCCTGTTTATCCGTTTCGGCATTGGCTTCAGCTTCCTTCTTCATTCGCTCAATTTCTGCTCGCTCAGTCCGCTAGAAGCCTCGATCCGGATTTTCTGCTCTTTGCCGGTACCTTTATCTTTTGCAGATACGTGCAGGATACCGTTGGCATCGATATCGAAGGTTACCTCAATTTGCGGTACCCCACGTGGTGCTGGCGGAATGCCGTCCAGGTGGAAGCGGCCGATAGTACGGTTGTCTTTCGCCATTGGGCGCTCACCCTGCAGTACGTGAATTTCCACGCTTGGCTGGTTGTCGCTATGCAGTAGAGAAAGTCTCCGACTTCTTGGTTGGAATGGTGGTGTTTGACTTCGATCAGCTTCGTCATTACACCACCCATGGTTTCGATACCCAGGGAAAGCGGCGTTACGTCCAGCAGCAGCACATCTTTTACCTCACCGGTAAGTACACCACCCTGAATAGCGGCACCAATGGCTACTACCTCATCCGGGTTTACGCCTTTAGAAGGCTTCTTACCGAAGAACTTCTCAACTTCTTCCTGAATTCTTGGAATACGGGTAGAACCACCTACCAGAATTACTTCGTCAATTTCAGAAGCGCTGTAGCCGGAATCTTTCAGGGCCTTGCGTACAGGCTCCATGCTGCGCTTAATCAGGTCTTCTGCCAGCTGCTCAAATTTTGCGCGGCTCAGGGTCTTAACCAGGTGCTTTGGCATACCATCAACCGGCATAATATAAGGCAGGTTGATTTCGGTTTGCTGCGAAGCAAGAAAGCTCAATTTTTGCTTTCTCAGCGGCTTCCTTCAGGCGCTGCAGGGCCATTGGGTCTTTGCGCAGGTCGAGGCCTTCGTCTTTTTTAAACTCTTCGGCCAGCCAGTTGATAATTACCGAGTCGAAGTCGTCACCACCCAGGTGTACATCACCGTTGGTAGATTTTACTTCAAATACGCCGTCGCCCAGCTCCAGAATAGAAATATCGAATGTACCACCACCAAGGTCATACACGGCAATTTTCATGTCCTTGTCTTTCTTGTCAAGACCATAGGCCAGAGCAGCGGCAGTTGGCTCGTTGATAATTCGTTTTACTTCCAGACCGGCAATTTGTCCGGCTTCTTTAGTAGCCTGACGCTCGGCATCGTTAAAGTAAGCAGGTACGGTAATTACCGCTTCTTTTACTTCAGTGCCCAGGTAATCTTCGGCAGTGGCTTTCATTTTCTGCAGAATCATCGCCGAAATTTCCTGTGGAGTATACAGACGGTCGCCAATGTGTACCCGTACAGTGTCGTTACCGCCCTGCTTCCAGCTTGTAAGAAACGTTCTTCCTTTCTTCGGTTACTTCAGAATACTTTTTACCCATAAAGCGCTTTACAGAGCTTATGGTGTTTTGCGGGTTTGTGATTGCCTGGCGTTTGGCAGGGTCACCTACTTTGCGTTCGCCGTTCCGTTGTCAAGAAATGCAACGATAGAAGGCGTTGTGCGGCGGCCTTCGCTGTTTGGGATTACCACCGGCTCGTTACCTTCCATTACGGCAACGCAGGAGTTGGTTGTACCTAAGTCAATTCCTATAATTTTTCCCATGATACTGTTATTGCTATGATTTAAAAATTCAATTCGTTTATACTTTTGCTTTTGTTTTAACAAGGCTTATGCCAAGCTTAATAATACCGTATACTGGTGACAGATTGGCAGAATGCTTTTTGGATTGGCAGAAAATTACTTACAGGCAGTAAAAAGGCTGCCATGTATGACAGCCTTTTGCGGCGGAGTCTTTCTTTGGAAGGACAGAAACCGTCTCCATGTTCTTTTGTGGTTTTTTCGCCTGCTCCTGCTCTTCGTCTATGGCAGGCCGTTAGGTGAAGTAGAAACCTGTTATTTCGGCTATATGCTCAACTTGTCCGCCTCTCAACTTTTTTCCCTATTAGGGGCGGGAATAAAAGACTTTGTGAACAGGGGTAATTTTTAATTGTCCCGCTGCTCTTGCTATTCTTTACTGGCTCTTTATGAAAGTGCCTGGTCATATTCACCAGCAGGAATCTGGCGCGCGTTTAGCGAAGCCTAAGGCGTGACTTTGGTGAGCCAAACCAGCATGAAACCTGGCCTTGTGCTTACTAAGCAAGTAAAATCATAAAGAACCTTTTTACTATTTGCCTGAACTATAGAGCCGTGTGCGGGAAGTGCCAGGTTTTCGGCTGTTCGGGCTGGCGGAACGGAAGGTGGCATGGGAGCAGATGGGAGGGGGCAACGATTGGAAGGATATTTTTTTGGCGCTTGCTGTAATATTTTCCAATAAAAAACATGTTTTTTTTTGAAAGGAAAGGTATTCTGCGCCCGTATGGGATAAGGCATGTCTGACAGGAATTAGTGGCTTTTAGGGCAGGTAACTATATGATAATTTCTTTTATGTTGTAAGTAATTGTTTGTTCTTCAGGTTGTAAAAGGAGGCTTTGTGCAAGATGGCAGCCATATACTTCCATCTCTTTTATTTTCAAAACAAGGAGTAGTAAAAGGTCAAACATTAAGTGTTGCCTCCTGAATAGTTGAAAATTTATTGTAATATTTTTCTTGTTATTGAAGGATATTCTGTGTAAAATTGGTTATACGAAATAATATTTCAGCCTTTAAACCGTTGCAACCTTTTTCTGCTTTGAACCATTTTTTTAACTGCGCACCTTTTTCACCTGCTCAGCAGCTGCCATTAGTGGTAAGCAGGGCAGAAGCAGCTATTTTTCTTTTTTTTATCTACTGCTCCAGCTTCAGGGAGTTCTCCTATTTAGCCCAAAAAAGCAACATTTATATTTTCATTTCCAACTTTAACCCAAATTTTTATGTCAAAAAGTTTACTTACCATCTGCATAGCTTTATGCAGTGTACTCTCAACCTATGCCCAAACCGGACAGGTGCGCCAGTGCCCTGCCGACGAGATTTTTGAGCAGCAGAATAAAAACCCTAAAACAGCCTTACAGCGGCAATTAATTGAGGAGCATACCCGTGCCTTTCTTCAAAAAAGAAGTAAAGGACTTGCGCAGGCCCGAACAGGGGTATTAACGATTCCGGTAATTGTGCATGTTATTTACAGAACCGACCAGGAGAACATTAGCAATGCCCAGATTCAGTCGCAGATAGATGTGCTGAATGAAGACTTCAGGATGATGAACAGCGATGTTAGCGGCGTTCCGGCTGAGTTCGCGGCGGCTGATATGCAAATTCAGTTCAGCCTGGCGCAGGTTACCCGAAAGTACAGCTCAAAAACGGAGTGGGGAACCAACGATGCCATGAAGAAATCCTCACAGGGAGGGGTAGATCCGATTGATCCTGCCCACAACATGAACATGTGGATTTGTAACATTGGCGGCGGTATTCTGGGGTATGCCCAGTTCCCCGGCGGACCAGCTGCTACCGATGGGGTGGTTTTTTCGCCGCAGTATTGCGGTAGCCGCGAGAAACAAGCGGCAGGTGAAAACTTTTACCTGAGTGCTCCTTTTGATAAAGGCCGTACTGCCACCCACGAAGTAGGCCATTACCTGAACCTGCGCCACATTTGGGGCGATGGAAACTGTAGTGCAGATGATTACGTGTCTGACACGCCACTTGCGGGAGCGGCTAATTATGGTTGCCCAACTTACCCTTCTAAATCGTGTAACAACAATGGCGGCTTTACCAGCGACATGTTCATGAACTATATGGACTATGTAGACGATGCCTGTATGTTTATGTTTACTGCCGGCCAGAAGGCCAGAATGGATGCAGTACTGGATCCGGGAGGCGCCAGAAGTGAGCTTGGCACTACCACTGGTGGTTGTTCTTTGCCTGCTCCTGCAGGTTTAGCTGCTGCTAATGTGGCAGATAATAGCTTTACGCTTTCCTGGGCGTCCGTTTCAGGCGCTGTATCTTACGATGTAAGTGTTGGAGGAAGCGTTACCACCGTTTCCGGTACCTCCACTTCTGTTGCTGGTCTTACTGCAGGTACTGCTTATGCCTGTAAAGTAAGAGCCAATTGCGAAAGCGGTAGCAGCGCCTACTCTCAGGAAGTAACTGTTACTACCACCGGTAGCAACTGCGTAACAGGCCCGGTAACTTTAACGCTAAAATTCGATAACTACCCTGCTGAAACCAGCTGGTCGCTTGCTTCCGGCGGCAGTACAGTGGCCTCAGGCAGTGGGTATACGGCAAAAAACGGGACAATCACAGAAACCTTTAATGTGCCAGCCGGTGCTTATACCTTTACCATTAATGATACGTACGGCGATGGTATTTGCTGCTCTTATGGTAGTGGCTCATATACCCTAAGGGATGCCGCTAACAACGTAATTGCCTCAGGCGGTGCCTATGGATCAGGCGAATCGGTTCAATATTGTACCGCAGGCGGAGGGGCCGACAGCCAGGCGCCAACAGCTCCGGCAAATGTTTCTGCTTCCAGCGTAACGAAAAATTCAGCGGTAATTTCCTGGAATGCCTCATCTGATAATGTGGGCGTTACAGCCTACAATGTGTATGTAAATGGTTCGTTCAGCGGGGCAGCTACAGCAACTTCTTATACCCTGAGTGGCTTGGCCCCAAGCACTTCTTACAGCATTGCTGTAAAAGCAAAAGATGCAGCCGGCAATGAGTCAGCCGCAGGAACTACTACACTTACTACGCTTTCAGATGCCATTACGTATTGCGACTCGAAAGGGAATAATACCAATGATGAGTGGATACAGCGGGTGCAGCTGGGCAGCATCAACAACAATTCAGGTGCGAATGGAGGCTATGGTGATTTTACTTCACAATCTGCTGCCCTGAGCAATGGCTCGACTTATACCATTACCATTACGCCGGGCTGGGCTGGTTCAAGATACCGCGAAGCTTACCGGGTGTGGATTGACTACAACCAGGATGGAGATTTTTCTGATTCCGGGGAGATGGTGTACAGCCGCAACAGAACCACCAGTACATCAATTGGCGGAAGCTTTACCGTGCCTGCATCTGCAGCAACTGGTGCGACCCGCATGAGGGTGTCGATGAAATACAATGGCAGCCCACTGGCGTGTGAAACCTTTAGCTATGGCGAGGTAGAAGACTACACGGTTGTTATTGGTGGAGCCGGCAGAGAAAACGCATCAGCGAAGAAAATCGAGTACGCCAATATGGAGCTATTTCCTAATCCGGCATCGCAGGAAGCAAGAATCAGCTTTACCGTTACAGGAGAGGCACGGGATATAAACGTGGCCGTTTTTGATATGGTGGGTCGCAAAATTTACAATCGTTCTGTAATGCAGGTGCTGGGCACCCATGAAGAAACCATTGATGTGAGCGGCATGCAAAAAGGCATGTACCATGTGGTAATAAGCGGAGGAGAAGGCCGGCAGACGGCAAAGCTGCTTGTAAAATAATGCTCCTTTAGCTCCTGAATTTCAGGAGAATTTATAAATGATGAAAAGGCTGTGCCGGAAGGTGCAGCCTTTTTGTGTTGTAGTTACCCCCTTCTGCAATAGGTGAATAGCTGCATGTGAAAAGCAGGAACTTTAGTTTTATCATGCGCTTAAAATTAACATGGCCAGGGTATTTACCCGCTTCCTGTTTAAATGCCCCTCATGCTAACCACGGAGCAGGGAGCCTTCAAACACAAACAAATGGGCAAATGCAGGAAGATATTCTGAGTAGGGAAATAGCTCAGGGAATGCGCACTAAAATAAGGAATTGCAGCATGGGAGAGATATTAAAAATGCAGCAGCAAAAAGCCCGAACAAATACCTGCGGGAAAAGCGGCAGCTGGTATTGAACAAATTGGAAAAAAAAGAACCTCTTAAAGCCGGCTTTGGAGCATGCAGGATTAAGTATGGGGTATTGTTCTTTAACGGTCGGCTACTTGAAGCACCAGGCAACCTACGAACTCAGGGAGCCGGATGCTCTTTTTCCTTCTTTTGATCTTCTATTCCTTCGTTTATAGTTTCTACGGCCTGCTTCTGAGTATCCTTTTCCGCTTTAGGCTTTTCCTGCTGCAGGCGGGCCTGTGGGTCGAGTTGAAGACGAATAAAAATGGGGAAGTGATCGGAGCCGATTTTACTGAGTCGTTTTATTTCGGCCAGTTTAAAGTGGTTTGAATGGAAAAAATGATCGAGTGGCCAGCGCATGAGCGGATTTTTAGCATTGAAGGTGTTGAAGAATCCTCTGCCGATGCGCGGGTCGAGCAGGCCACTTACTTTCTGAAAAAGCTTATTATTATCCGACCAGGCCACATCGTTAAAATCCCCTGCCACAATAACAGGATAAGTCGATTTGCTGGCCTCTTTTCCTATCAGTACAATTTCGGCATCTCTTTCTTTCGAGTCCTCACTTTCTGTTGGCACGGGAGGGCGCGGATGGACCCCGTACAGCTGTATCCATTTGCCTGAAGGAAGTGCAACCAGGGTGCTGATGGAGGGAATGTCGTCCTCAATCAGGTAATGAACCTCTGTATTTTTGAGTGGCAGCCGCGAATGTAAAAGCATGCCATACGTATTGTTGAGCGGAACCTCCACGCGATAGGGATATTTTGTATGGAGCGGGTGGAGGGCCTCCTGCCATTGATGGTTGGTTTCAAGGGTTAGCACAATGTGAGGCTGTTCCTGTTCAATGAGTTGGAGGAGGCGCCCGTATTCCTTATTTTCCATAAAAACATTGCTTACCAGGAGGCTGATTTCATCTTTTGAAGATGCCCGGCCAGAATTCAATACCTGGTGAGAGGCCAGTGGCGTGTATGGGAAAATACGAATACCCTGAAAAAGCACCACGCCCACCAGCAGCGAAAGGAAAGTCACCTGCCCTGCTTTTCGGCGGTACACAAATAAAATAAACAGCAGCATGCCAAGCAGCGCAAGAAAAAGAAGCTGAACTCTTGGGAAGTCAAAAACACGGACGAACCACTGCTCATAATCGAGGAGCGGAAGGAGGGTGCCTGTAATGGCAAGCAGGCCAGGGAGGTAGCAAAGCCACTGCATTGTCTTTTTACTGCGTTTCATTTTTGTATTGCTTCAGGATAGAGAAATCTCCTTCATATATACTATAAAAAAAGGCTTTGGTTGATTAATTTTTTGGCATCCCAAAATTACGTAAATTTGCAGGCCTGTAATGTAAGCAGGGAAAGAGTTGAAGATGAGTACTATAGCTAAAGAAATAAAAAAACGCCGGACCTTCGGGATTATCAGTCACCCGGATGCCGGCAAAACCACCCTTACAGAAAAGTTATTGTTGTTCGGGGGAGCCATTAAAACAGCCGGAGCGGTAAAGTCGAATAAAATTAAAGACCATGCCAAATCCGACTTCATGGAAATAGAGAAGCAGCGGGGTATATCCGTGGCTACCTCTGTAATGGGCTTCGAGTATCGTGGTCGTAAAATTAACCTGCTCGACACTCCCGGTCACCAGGACTTTGCCGAGGATACCTACCGGACCTTAACCGCCGTTGACAGTGTGGTGCTGGTAATTGACTGCGTTAAAGGGGTGGAGATACAAACCGAGAAGCTGATGGAGGTGTGCCGGATGCGGAACACACCGGTAATTGTCTTCATTAATAAGCTCGACCGCGAAGGCCGTGACCCTTACGACCTGCTCGACGAGATTGAGGAAAAACTGAATATAAGGGTTAAGCCCCTGAGCTGGCCGATTAGCATGGGTAAAACCTTTAAGGGGGTTTATAATATTTACCAGAATAACCTCCTGCTCTTTCAGCCGAGTCGCCGGGAGCTGCAGAACGATATTGTGGAAATTAAAAATATTCAGGATCCGCAGGTAGATAAGTATGTGGGTGAAAATTATGCCCGCCAGCTGCGCGAAGATGTGGAACTGATTGAAGGCGTTTACCCGGAATTTGACGAACACGAATACCAGACGGGACAGGTGGCACCGGTATTTTTTGGCAGCGCCGTAAATAACTTTGGCGTAAAAGAGCTGCTCGATTGTTTTATCGAAATCGCCCCCGAGCCGCGCGAGCGTACCACGGAGGAGCGGGTAATTAAGCCTAATGAAGAGGTGTTCAGTGGGTTCATCTTTAAAATTCACGCCAACATGGACCCCAAGCACCGGAACCGTATTGCCTTTTTGCGGGTTTGCAGTGGCCGCTTTGAGCGCAATGCGCCTTACCACCATGTGCGCCAGAATAAAAAGATAAAATTCTCCAATACCACCGCTTTTATGGCGCAGGATAAGGAAATTATCGACGAAGCCTGGCCGGGCGATATTGTGGGTTTGTACGACACCGGTAACTTAAAAATCGGTGATACCCTCTCAGAAGGGGAGGGTGGTATGTACAAGGGAATCCCGAGTTTCTCTCCCGAAATTTTCAGGGAAGTAGTAAACCGCGATGCCATGAAAACCAAGCAGCTCGAAAAAGGCCTGGTGCAGCTCATGGAAGAAGGAGTCGCGCAGTTGTTTACCTACGAAATGGGTGCCCGTAAAGTAGTAGGTACAGTTGGTGCGCTGCAGTTTGAGGTAATTCAGCACCGGCTTAAACATGAGTACGGCGCCAGCTGCGACTTTGTTAGTATGAACCTCTACAAAGCCTGCTGGATTAGCTCCAGGGATAAGAAGAAGCTGGCTGAATTTGTAAAATCAAAGCACCGCTACATTGCCCAGGACAAAGATGGGAAACTGGTTTTTATGGCCGAAACCCGCGCCTGGCTCCAGATGGTGCAGGATAACTTCCCCGATATAGAATTCCATTTTACCTCGGAGTTTTAAGTGCCTGAAGTTAAGGGATAAAGATAAAATAAAGAGCCACTCTTCCATTCGGGAAAGTGGCTCTTTATTTTACTGATAATGTTTTAAAGATTAAACGGCGGTTTCTGGTTTTATTCGATTGGCGGTTCCTGGCTTATAAAGCCTCCCTGCTTGTCGAAGTCAATCTGGTAGGTTTGTTGCCCGCTGCGCAGGTCTATTTTGTACCGGCTGCCTTTGGCATTTTCTATCCGGTAGCCGCTCACATATTCATAATCTTTTGGGTACGTATCAGAAATATAGGTACGGGTAGCCGGGGGTAAGTCTGCCTCCCGAAGCTGGGTGCGGCTTTGTATCCACTTGCCATCCTGACCATAGTCGCTAATAACCTCTTTTTTATTTTGCTGAAAGTGGGCCTGATACCCCTCTGCGTTCTGTTTCCAGTTGGCTTTTTCGGCAACTTCAGGATACTTGGCATTAAATTTTGCCTGTACCCGGTGAGGAGGATTCACCTGGTTTTGGCCCACTGCAGTAGTAGCAATTGCCAGTAGAAAGCATATACAAAAAATGGCTGATAGTTTCATAAACAAATGTATTGGTTATGAAAAAGTATAAGCATTTGGGACTAAAAGGTTACGATTAGCCTATATTAATTAGGCTAATCGCATAGTAGCCGCAGCCAGTCCTCCCGCGTATAAGCATCTTTAAAAATGGTTTTGCCCTGTGCATTTAAATAAACCACTACAAATAAATCGGCTTCTTTTACCCGCTTTTCTGCATAAAACAAGGGGTCATTTACGGTGCCCATATTCACCAAATCATCGTAAGCAGGCGCTATTAGCTCCCCATCTTTGCTGCTGAACAGGCCATAACCTTCCTGGGTGTAAACCATTGCCAGGCTTTCTTCCGGCTGCTGTTTAATAAAGCGAAAACTCAGAAATGGGCCATGCAACAATTTGTTGTCAGTAATACGGACCAGCTGCCAGCTTCTGTCTTTCCTTGCCAGGGCAACAGTATCATTCCAGTATTGCAGCTCGTCCCAGTCAAAGTTTAAAGCTTTTTTGTTGGCAAAATCTACCAGGCCCCACTGCTTATTTTTATTCGCCATTAGCAGGCTGTCGCCATATGGGCGCAGGGCTACGTTATACTGCGGACTGATATGGATGTTGGTGTATGGATTAAAAAGCCCGAAGCGGGAACGGTTAAGAATTGCAAAGTTACCATGCTGGTAATTGCCTATCGCATCGTATTGAGGCTTGAGCAGGATGGTTCCACTGCTATCGGCTACCGTGCTGCCTTTTGCCGATTTTAGGAGCAGCAAGCCGTTGTCGGGCGCTACAATTTCAGTATATCGGCCCTCGAGCAGTAGCCTGCCCTGCTGATTGTAAATTAGCTGGGCATTTCCATTTTTTACCAGCAGGTACACCTGTTCTGTGGCCTCATTCTTTTCTCTTTGGGCAGAGCGTAACAGGCGATACCCGTCTGTACCACTTAAATCTACAGTGGTGGTATCCTGCTGGCCGAAAAACAGGGCCGACTGTTGCTTGTTTTTGTGGGCGACCAGTATGTTGGAGTGGAGAATCGTGAGGCTGTCGAAAAGATCGAAAGTAGCCTCCTGCCGGCCGATGTGGTAAAGCCCCCAGAGGCTGTCCGTTTTATAGGCAATCCAGGGTTCGCGAACTACCGCTTTGCGGAGTGTGGCATTTAATATGTTTTTTCCCTGTTTGTCGAGTACCTGGTAACGCCCACCTTCCTCTAACAGCCAACCACCTGTAAAGGGGCTTATTCTGCCGCTGGTAAGCTCAATCTGTTGCTGTAATTTGCTGTTCAGGATCGTATATTTTCCCTCGCGGTTTTGTACCTGGAGGTGGTTAGTGTCGGCTAAAAGAGCATCTTCATAAATAAAGTGTAGAGTGGCCGCTTTATTCTGCTGCAGGTTACTGATAAGCGAATCGAGGGTGGTAACTGCCAGCAGGCTGTCCTGGTAAACCAGGATGAAGTTTTCCAGCCGGGCCAGCGAATCATAAGCAGGTTCCAGGAGCCATTGCCCATTGTGGGTAAGTAGCCCGTGGCGTCCAAATTCCTTTACCCGGAAAAAGTCTCGTCCTAAGCTTTTAACCTGCTCATAGGCAGGAGGCAGCAACTGCCTGCCGCTTTTTAGAAGCAGTCCCTGCTGCTTGTTTTGCTGCAGGCGCAGGACTCCATAGCCCAAATCTTCCAGCTGCTGGTAGTCCTGTTGTAAAATCGGCTGCCCGTTTTTGGCCAGCACCAGGGGCTGCATATCCCGGCTTACTTCAACATAATCGGCTATCGCCGTTTCGCAGAGATAATCCGGGTGGATATCGTCAAAACCATCGAGCTTTACCTGCCCCTGTACATTCACAAACTTCCACTGCTTACCCGAGAGTACTGCAATAAAAGGTTCTTTTTCGAGGGCAATTACCTGCTGCAGGGAATCCTGGAAGGGCAGGTTCGGGTAGCTTTGCAGGAAGGTTTCGGGAGTCTGCTCCTCTTTGTACAGGTGGTAAAGCTGGTTTACCGCTTCACGCGTAAAGACATTTACCGGGTAATTCTTTATAAAATCGACGTATTGTTCTGTCTGGTGGCCTGCAGTACTCAGCTGGTAAATGTTTTTAAGCAGGCGGTTGCGGTAAGGAGTGTCGGGGTATTGGGCCAGAAAGCGGATGTAGGCATCCAGCGTGCCGGTTCGGGTATTGGCAATGAACAATAGCTCTTCGTATCGCTCCCGTGCTTCAGCAGCCTCTGCGGCTTCTGGATAGGCCTGGAAGAATGTCTGGTAAGCTTGATACGTATTTAATTCTTCTGCCGCCCGAAAAGCCAGTGCATTGCGACGCCGTGTTGCCTCCCCGCTTTGGGTAGCATAAGGATATTGTTCCAGGAAGTAGGCATAGGCCGGCACCGTATGAATTTCTTTGGCCCTGCGAAAGGCGGCGCTGTCTACCCTTGCTCGTTGTGCGAGTAGCTCTGCAGTGTCAACGCCAATTTTACGCAGGTGCTTCCAGTCTTTTTTGTCTGCTGCAGGTAGCTGGAGGAGGGCGGTTAAAATATGGTTTTGTGCCGTATCGATCGGGTGGCGGGGGTCGGTTTCCGGGAAGGCGATTTGCTGGTAGGCGGTGTCGAGATACAGCTGCGAAAAGAGGTAATGAGCCGCAGGGTTGAGCGAATCTTTCCGGAGCGCTTTTATAAGGAGCTGTTCTGCTTTTTCAAATTTTTGTTTGGCCAGCTTTTTTTGTGCCCGCCGTTGCGGGCTTTGAAACACGCAGGAAGATACCAGCAGGTTTAGAATGAGGAAGAAATATAGTTTGTTGCGGGGGTTCATAAAGCTGTAACAGATTTAGCAGCATGGATGGAGGAATTCGCTGCTTTCGTACAAATTTACGACCTAGTAGATAAAAGGCCGAAAGACTGGCAGGTTTTTTAGAAATTTACTAATATTGCACTCTCTTTGGGGAGAATATCTACCGGAAATTTGCTCAAAGAGAAGCAGAAATTTAGTTCGGGGTGTAGCGCAGCCTGGTAGCGTACTTGCATGGGGTGCAAGGGGTCGGAGGTTCGAATCCTCTCACCCCGACTGAGATTAATTTAAAAGTCAAAAAAACCTTCTAAACTTAATGTTTGGGAGGTTTTTCTTTTTTAAGGCTTCCATAAAACCCAAATATTTTTAATATGCAGGTAAGACTAAGGGGGTTGTATTTAGTTACAACCTTAAAAAGAAATAGTTTATGAGCATGGAACAAACCTGGCGCTGGTACGGTCCGAACGATCCGGTAAGCCTTTTAGATATAAAACAGGCAGGAGCCACCGGAGTGGTTACTGCCCTGCATCACATTTTAAACGGACAGGTGTGGGAGGTAGAAGAAATTATGAAGAGGAAAGAGGCCATCGAAGCAGTAGGCCTTTCCTGGTCGGTGGTGGAAAGTATTCCTGTGCATGAAACAATTAAGACACGAACAGGCCTTTACCAGGAATATATAGAAAATTACAAAAAGAGTATCCGGAATTTAGGCCGCTGCGGAATAGATACCGTGTGCTACAATTTTATGCCGGTACTGGACTGGACAAGGACCGATTTAAGCTATGAGATGCCAGACGGCTCCCGTGCCCTTCGCTTTGATGCCACTGCCTTTGCTGCTTTTGAGCTCTACCTGCTGGAGAGACCCGGCGCCGAAACCCATTATACAGAGGAGGAGCAGCAGCGTGCCGGCGCTTACCTTGAAGGCTTAAACCCGGAAGAAAAAGAATTGCTGGTATCGAACATAATTGCCGGCCTCCCGGGGGCGGAAGAAGGCTATACCCTTGACCAGTTCCAGGTGGTTCTAGATACCTATCAGAATATTGGTACGGCAGAGCTGCGGGCGAACCTGGCTTCCTTTCTTTCCGAAATTATTCCGGTTGCAGAAGAAGCAGGGGTTTTAATGGCCATTCACCCGGATGACCCGCCTTATCCGATATTAGGGCTTCCAAGAGTGGTATCTACAGAAGAAGATGTGCAGTACCTGCTGAATGCAAAGAAAAGTCCGAATAACGGCATTTGTTTCTGTACCGGGTCTTTTGGGGTGCGGGCAGATAATGACCTGCCAGGTATGATTAGGCGACTCGGAAACCGGATAAACTTTGTGCACCTCCGCAGCACCCGCCGCGATGCTTTGGGAAATTTCTATGAGGCCGATCACCTGGCGGGCGATGTAGATATGTACAGTGTGGTAAAAGCCCTGCTGGAAGAGCAACGGAACCGAAAGGAAATGGGACGAAAAGACCGCCGCCTTCCCATGCGCCCCGACCATGGGCACCAGATGCTGGATGATCTCCGGAAACAAACTAATCCAGGGTATTCTGCTATTGGCAGGTTAAGAGGGCTGGCCGAATTGCGGGGCCTGGAGTTAGGGATTCGTAGGGCTTTCCGGTACGAATAGTAAATACCTGCTGAAGGTATTTTAAACAACCGAATCGTTTCCCTCAAATGATGTTTTTTCGATTATAAGCAGAGCGTCGCTTTTCTTTAACCGGCGGCTTACGCTTTTCGCCTGAATTAAAAGTTTCGGAGTTTTTTTACCTCCTGCAATGTTTTTCTTTTAGAGCAGCGGAATTTGATTCTGCAATCCTTTTTCCTATGTACTGGCTTACCCGGCTTGCCTCCACTGAGCTGCTTGTCCTTACTCATGGCTATCTATGTTAAGCACTACAAAATTGCCCTCAGTATATGTTCTTATTTGAATGCTTAAGGGGTTTTCCGGTATCCTGAATTTAAGGGCATTGGTAGAAATAGTTACCACTATGCAATAAAAGCTTCCCCTGGCAAATTCAATATTCCCATTTCAAAAGGTGTGGTTATTTCGGGCTTTGCTTCATTTATTAAATGCTGAATGTTACTTTTTATCTCTTCAAGGGGCTCCTGATTGGAAAACGCCTGCTTCCCTTCGTCGATATTCTTATTACATCTGCTTAGCTGCCAATTGTTGTTATAAGTTTTACTCCGGAAGTTCCAGAAGCTGGAGCAGGGTGGCTTCCTTTTTATTTATTTTTTACCCAGCTCTTTTTCAAGAAAATTTAGAATGTCCTCCATATGGATAATTGGTGAATTAAGATCATGCGAAGCTGCATAAATAAAATTTTCAAGGTCGTTGTTTATTCTAACAAGCTCCAGTTTTTCAGGGGAATCTCAGCAAGGACAATTTCTAATAATTGCTGCGCTTTTCTTATTTCTGTTATACCATAATTAAAGGTTAAAAGCCAATGACTTCTCCCTGCTCCACAGGGTTATTAAGTTGGTAGATACATTTCTGCTCCCCCCGTACTTATATTTCATGTTTCCTTTTACTTTCACTTCTTTGGCTGCAAGTACATCGGCTATGAATGGTTTTATTTTACTGTATACAAACTCGCCTATTATTTCCTGCGTATTCCGAGCCTTTATTTCTTCTTTTTCATTTCCAAGCCATAGAGAGGATGTATTATTTGCAAAACGGTAAGCTTTATGCTCGTCAACGTACCAAATGAGGGCGGGAAGTGCATCCTGCTAAAAGCCGTAGCTGCTTTTTACTGGCAGCCAATTGTCCGGTTCGGGCTTTCCTCCTTGACTCGAGGTTTAAAATTGTTTTCAGAGGCGGCTTCCGAGAGCGTTGAAGTGCTTCTGGGCTGAGTGTTAAAGTGGAGTAGAAAGGCGGAAGAAATGAAGAAATAATTGCTAGCCCCATTCCTTAAAGGCAAATACTTCGCTTTGTACAAAAAAATTACAGCTTAATTAAGTATGGCCTTTGTATGGCCTGGAAAGGTTAACAGCAAAGGAGCCAGGGCATTGGACGATTAGCCCTAAAACGGGCATTAGAAACCCTTCTTCCTTTTACTGCACTGGTTGCCCGGGCACGGACTTTATTCCTTTATGGGTGCATTAATGCATCCGCCCTTTTTACAGCTGTTTTTATACAGGCAATTTTCTTTTTTATGTGTCCTTTCTAATATGAAAATGATTAGTAAATATGTTGGCATTTTGTTATATTAATTCAGCGGTAGAACTAAAGAAACAGGAGCAGGCAATTAGCGGATATTCTACCAATGCTTAGCTGCTTCTGAAAGGGTTTTATTTTTTACTTTCCTCCTTAGCAATGAAAAGAATTGCTTTTGGGCAGGGTTTGGGCTTTTTCTGCCTGGTACTTCTCTTACTTCAGGCTGCTGTAGCAGAAGCCTCTCATATTCGTGCAGGTGAAATTACTGCCCGTCGTGTCGATCCGCTCAGGCCTGTGTATGAAATAACCGTTACCGCATACTGCGATACCGACTCGGAGGTTATTTTTGGCGGAGATGGACTGCTGCGTTTTGGCGATGGCAGCAGCCAGGAAATCAGGCGCGGCCAGGTTCCGGGAGGAGCCTCTATTCCACGGACGCTTATTAGTGATGATACCTGGAAATATACCCTTACTTTAACCCACACGTTTCCAGCTCAGGGTATTTATAAAATCTCTTACCGGGAATTGTTCCGGAATGCAGGCGTGCTGAATATGGACATGTCGGATGCCATGCCCTTTTATATAGAAACCGTTATAGTTATCGATGCTTTTATAGGGGTAAACAATACGCCGCAGCTGCTGGTGCCGCCGGTAGATAAAGGAGCGGTAGGCAAGCTCTACCTGCACAATCCCGGGGCTTACGATGTGGATGGCGACAGTCTTTCTTACCGCCTGGTGTTCTGCAAGCAGGACGAAAACGTGCCGGTAGCCAACTACCGCTTTCCCGATGAGACCTTTCCGCAAGGAGATGCCCGCAACGGCACGAGCCTGGAAGGCGGAGAGTCTACCTTTACCCTCGACCCCATTACCGGCGACCTGGTGTGGGATACCCCCGGCACCAAAGGAGAATACAATGCGGCCTTTCTGATTGAGGAATGGCGCAACATAGACGGGGAGTTTTATTTCCTGGGCTATGTAACGCGGGATATGCAGATAATCGTGGAGGAAACAGAGAATGAACCCCCGGTGCTGCAAATGCCCAACGACACCTGTATTGTGGCAGGCACCGTGCTGGAGGCAGATATCATTGCCGAAGACCCCGACGGAGACATGGTCAGGATTGAATCCTACGGGGGCGTATATACCCTTGGGGCTGGCATTACCCCCGCCAGTGCAGAGTTTCAGAACCAGCCTGCCCGGGTACATTTCCGCTGGGAAACCCGCTGTGCCCATGTGCAGGAGCGGCCCTATGCCATTCAGTTTAAAGCCACCGATGCCAGGGGCGGGGGCGTATCTTTAACCGACCTGCAGACCTGGAATGTAACTGTAGTGGCCCCTGCCCCGGAAATCAGCAGTGTGCAGGTGGTCGATAGCCGAACCGTGGATGTAAACTTCAACTGGGAAGACTACCTCTGCGGAGGGGAAGCCAGCCAGCTGCAGGTCTGGCGCAGGATAAACAGCAATGACTTTGAGCCGGAGACCTGCCAGACGGGCATGCCTGCAGGCATGGGATACGAGCTGGTAGGCACCCGCGGCATTACCGACTTCCCCTTCCGCGACAACAGGCAGGGGCAGGGCCTTACCCCCGGCGCCACCTATTGCTACAGAATCGTAGCGGTATTCCCCCAGCCCAAAGGCGGGGAGAGCCTTGTTTCTGAAGAAGTATGTGTGACCTTGCCGGCTTCCGTGCCCCTGATTACCAATGCCAGCATCCTTGCCACCGATGCGGAAGATGGCAGTGTGCTGGTGCGCTGGGTTCGTCCGCTGGAAGTAGATGAAGCGGAGTTTCCGCCGCCATACACCTATGACCTTTACCGGGGCGAAGGGTTTAGCGGCGGTCCTTATACTTTAATCCAGGAAAACACCACCGATACCAGCTTTGTAGATACAGGACTGAATACCCAGCAGTCGGCTTACAACTATTACGTCATGTTCCGCTCAGAAGGAGAAGCGGTGGACAGCTCTGCCACGGCCTCTACGGTACGGCTTACGCCACAGCCGGTAGTAGGCGGCATTGAGCTGAACTGGCAGGCCAATGTGCCCTGGAGCAACCAGGTGCAGGAGGCGCCTTACCATTACATTTTCCGCAACAAAGTACCTGGAAGAGAAGCAGAGGGGCTGGTGCTTATCGACAGTGTGAATGCCCTGCAGCAGGGCTTCCGCTACCTCGACGATGGCAGTGTCACCGGAGAGGGGCAGCTTATCGATACGGTGGAGTACTGCTACTTTGTTACCACCAGTGGCAGCTATGGAAATCCGGCTATTGCTTCCCCGCTGCTGAACAACTCGCAGCAGGTGTGTACCATGCCCTTCGATAGTGTGGCCCCCTGCCCGCCCCTGACTTTTGTGCTGGATAACCTGCTGAGCTGCGAAGAGATAATTCAGCAGGCAGACTGCTCGCTGAACAATTTCGAGAACAGGCTGAGCTGGACCCTGGATGGGCAGGACGAATGCCAGGATGATATTGCCTACTGGGAAGTGTGGTATTCCCCTACGGGAGAGGAAGGCACCTTTGAGGTAGTGGGAGAAAGCACCAGAACTAGCTTTGTGCATGGCAACTTAACTTCCATGGCAGGCTTCTACTATATTGTGGCGGTCGACCGCTCAGGCAACAGGAGTGAGCCCAGTAAGCTGGTGCAGAATGACAACTGCCCCAACTACTGGCTGCCGAACGTATTTACCCCGAATGGCGATGGCATCAACGATGTTTTTGGTCCGCCACTGGGCGCCGAGATTCCTTCCCGCTGTCCGCGCTTTGTAGCGTCTGTATTCTTTAGGGTGTTTAACCGCTGGGGAAAAGAGGTGTTTACCTATAATTCGACCGACCGTGAGGGAGAAGAACGCTCGATTTACATAGACTGGACCGGCCGGGGAAATAATGGAGAAATGCTTTCTGCAGGCGTTTATTATTATGTAGCCGAAGTAACCTATGAGGTGCTCGACCCTGCTAAACGTAGCGAAACCCTCAAGGGCTGGATAGATTTGGTAAGAGAAGGTTAATATAAGCCTCCAGGTAGAGGAAGGGCATTCATTATTGCTAAGGGCAAAAGAAGTAGTTTTTTCCTGTAAACCGCCCTGGGAACTGCTGAAGTCGGCGTACTGTCGCAAGTGCTGGTTCTATGGAGTGTTCCAGCGCCTGCGGCAGCCAATTTTACCGCCCAAAATCATCCTGCACACGAACAATATCCTCCTCGTCAGAGGGGTTGTCGATATCTGTATGCTGCCATATTTCGGCAAGAATTCCCCAACTGCTCAGGCCAACCAGGCGGTGTCGTTCTCCCTGCTTGAGCGTAATAAGGGCGCCTGGATCAAAGGTTTCCAGCGCTCCTTCCTGGTCTGTTTCACTTCTAACCACTCCAACGGTTCCCTGTACTACCTTCCATATTTCTGCACGGCGGTGGTGGTATTGCCACGAAAGTCTTTTTTCGGGGGCTACAATTAACAATTTAGGGCTTAACCTGCCGGATATTTTTAAGGTGTCAATTGGCAGTCCATCAAAATAAGTGTCGGCAAATTCCTGGGCCTGGTCTTCGCTCAATACAAAAAAACCACCCCAGGGGCGGGTTTGGTCCTGCTTGTCAATCGAAAAGCCTTGTTCTTTTAACTGTTGCTCTGCTTTTTCGAAAATTGCCTGTTTCCTTTGCGTATCATCCATTGCTGTAAATTTTCTTATTAGCTTAAATCTTTCTGTTCCCTTTTTGTAGTAGTCTCTAAGAATCAGGTCTTAATAAAACCTTATGTCTTACTGGTGAGTCCCGTTGTTAAAACCGGAAGTTATGCCAATAGGGGCTGCATAAGCTTTGGTAAACCTCCGGTTTCCTGTTTCGCTTCAAAAATATAAAACCTGGGGTATAATTACTCCTAAAGTGGGAGAATTGTTACAGCCTGATGAATAAACAGCGATTCGCTTAAAAATTAAGAATAAAATCCAGCAGGTTGTCCTGGCGGTCAAGCTCCAGTTTTTTACGCAGGCGATAGCGGCTAATTTCTACCCCGCGAACAGAAATATGCATCAGCTGGGCAATTTCTTTGGTGCTTAGGTTTAGTCGTAAGTAAGCACAAAGTTTCATTTCCTGCGGTGTAAGGCCAGCGTAGGCGCTTTTTAAGCGTTTGGAAAAGTCGCCATGCACCTGGTCGAAGTGCAGCTGAAACTGCTCCCAGTCTTTGTCGGTAGCAATGTTCTGGTCAATTTCCTTTATAATTTTATTAAGCTCTTTGCTGATGCCTTTAGCAGCGCTTTCTTTTACTATGCTATTCAGGTTGGTTTTTATTTCGCCTATAAATTCGTTTTTAGTAACGATGTGCATGGTCGAGGTGGCAAGTTCTTTGTTCTTATGCAGGATTTCCGACTCAAGCTTCTCATTTTTTAGCCGGGTAATTTCTTCTTCGGTACGCTTGCTCAGGCTGTTTAATTCAATTTTTTTCTGATTCAGGGCCTTTAGCTGTTTGGCTGTAAGGAGGCGTTTATCTTTTCTGTGCTTCTGGTCTACGGTATACATGCCAGCAAATAAAAGGCCTGCAGCAAAAAGAGAGTAGCCTAAATAAGCCAGGGGAGCCCGGTACCAGGGCGGAGCAATGGAAAAGCGATAGGTAGCTTCAGGGCTTATATCGCCATAAATAGTTTTTGCCCTGACTTTAAAAGTGTAATTGCCTTCGTGCAGATTAGTATATTCCTTGAAGGCCTGCTTACTCCAGGAGCTCCATTCCTGGTCAAAATTATCGAGGTAAAACTGGTAGGTGAGGTGCTCAGAACCATCGAAAAACGGAGCAGAAAAATAAAAACGAACAGCGTTTTGGTTGTAAGGCAGGCGAAGGCGGGCGTCGGACGTTTGTTTTGCAGATAAGCGGCCATCTTTAAAAAAGTTGCCACCAAATAACAGGCTGTCTGTTTGTAAGCTGCTTTCAACCTTTCTAATATGAACCTCCACAGGAACAGGCCTGGCCGGCGGTTGAGACGGGTTGAAGTGGATAAAGCCTTCTTTGGCTCCAAAAAGCACATTTTGGTTGTCAAGTATGGCAAGGTAATCCAGGTCGTCATTCAGTAATTTTAGCACTTTGTAAAACCGGCTGGTATCTGCTTCCCAGTGGCCGAACTTATCCTGCGCCACACTCCCCAGTTTATGCTGACCCACGAAATAAATTCTGCCGTTGGCATCCTGTCTTAATTTATGAATGCGCTGGTTTGGCCCCAGTACCTGCGTTAAACCAGAGTCAGGCAGGAAGCGATCGCTGGCTTTATGGTAGCGGTAGGCACCTGTTTCGGCAGTAAAAACCAACTGGTTTTTTATTTTACTAACATTGTTGAGCATGTTGGAAGGCAAGCCATCTTCCTGGCCATAAAACCGGACCTCCTCCAGGCGGTCGAGTGTCTTGTTCAGGTGTATTTTATAGACGCCTTTGTAGCCGTGGGTCATCCAGATGTTGCCTTCTGCATCTTCTTCAAATATGCGGGAAGATTCTTCAAAGCCATCCAGGTGCTTAGACCACTGCCAGCCCTCCGGCCCCTCTTTATAGATTGAAAAGCCACTATAACTTCCTTCCAGGAGAACTTCAGGGTGGTTCTGCAGGCGGAGGAACTGCCAGATGCCTGTTCGCTGCGAAAGCGGTTGGGCGGCCATATTCTTTATTCTGAAGGCCCCGTTGTGGTGGCCCATTAAAATTTCATTTCCCTGCCTGGAAAGGTGGTACACCTGCCCCTGGCTGTTTTTAACCAGGCTAAAAGAAAGGTTTTTCCCTCCCTGCCGGATACCAACATACAGGCCGTTATTCGTGCCCAGGTACAGCGTATCCTGCTGCAGAAAAGCCGCATAGCCGCTGCCTGGCACCTGTATTTTTTCGTCGAGCAGGGTAAATGGGGAGCTGAGCTCTATATACGATAAGCCATTGTTGTGCCCTGCCCAAAGGTTATTATGCCGGTCTTCATACAGGCTTACCACCGTATGGTCATTGAGGCCTTCTTTTTTGTCCAGCTGCTGCAGGAGCTCGAGGCGGTGATTTAAGAGGAAGAGCCCGTTACTTTGGGAGCCAAGTACGTAATTGCCATTCTCCATACGAATGGCGCAGTTGAGCAGGGCATTAGAAACTGAGCTGTCGGGCAGGGGGCTGGTTTCTGAAAACTGGTGACCGTCGTATAGGTACAGGCCATGTTTTTGCGTAACGATGAGTAGTTTTTGTTGGCTATACGGTAAAATGGCAACAATCCTTTTGTGCCGGAACTGTTCGCCATCAGGTACAGGCTCCAGCCGATCCTGCTGAATCGTATGAAGGCCTTCTTCCCAATCCAGCACATATAAGCGGTTATTAGCCAAAAAAGAAAACTCGAGCGGGTTATCCGGATGTATCACCTGCAGCATTTGGCCATCGTACACAAAAATATCCTGGAAGGTGCAGAAGTAGACTTTGCCGTTCAGCTGAAAAATGCGCCATGTTTCATCAAAGTTGCGTTCTTCTGCCGGCAGGCTGTCGGCAAGAGAAATGTATTGCCAGCTGCCATTGGCCGCCGGCGAAAAATAGCCAAACTCTCTCTGGGAGCCAATGAAGATGCGGCCGTCGGGCCCCATGGAAAGGCAGCGTACTTTTGCCCCTTTTTGCACGGTATACGTTTGCCAGTAGCGCCCGTCGTACTCCAGCAGGCCAAAATTGTTGGCAAAGTACAGGAGGCCCCGTTCATCCTGGGCAATGTCCCAGTTTTGTATGCCAGCACCGTAATCGCTCGTGCCGTAAGTTTTAATAAAAGGTAGTCCGGGGAATACCTGGGCCGGTACGGGAAAATACAAAAATAAGAGGCCGGCAATTGCAAGGAAAAAGTACTCTTTTCTCATTAAGATTGTATTTAAACCTTTAAGACTGGAGTTGCAGGCATTCACTTTTATTGTTGAGCCTGTGAAAATATAAAATAACGTTTTAAATTGAATTAAACCAAATGTTTTTCAATAATTGATGTAGTAATGATGTAGTGCCTTTCGGACCATTGATGAGGTTATGTTGTACCTGTTTTGTTGATGATTACCATAAAAAAGGGTTTTATTGCTATCGAAATCGCAATCGTTTTCAGCCTTATGACCTGGAAACCGGAATAAACCCAAAATGAAATTTTTTAGCAACTAACCTTTATTTATGTATGAGAGTAAAATTATACGCATGCGTATGGCTTCTTTTCCTTTCGCAATTGGCGGTGGCTCAAACGAGCACCATTAGTGGCAAGGTAACAGACAGCCAGTCAGGAGAGCCCCTTCCGGGTGTAAACATTCGGATAATAAATGAGGGGGGCGGCGCAGTAACCGATCTCGACGGAACTTTCCGCATTCAGGCTTCTCCCGAAGATACCCTCCAGTTTTCTTTTGTCGGCTACCTTTCAGAAGAGGTTCCGGTAGGAAATCAAACCAACATAACGCTTTCTTTAGTGCCCGATTTAAAGACCCTGAGCGAAGTAGTGGTCGTAGGTTATGGCGAACAGAAAAAGAGCCTGGTAACCGGGGCAATTTCTTCGGTAAAGTCAGAAGAAATTGCCAGTGTAACTTCCAGCCGCGTAGAGCAGGCCCTGCAGGGCCGCACCGCGGGGGTAAACGTGCTGCCCTCTTCCGGCTCGCCGGGCAGTGGCATGCAAATCCGCATTCGCGGTACAGGCTCTAACAGAAGCAATGAGCCGCTTTATATTGTCGACGGCGTACGTGCCGGGGGTATCGAGTACCTGGCGCCCTCAGAAATTGAATCGGTAGAAGTACTGAAAGATGCAGCCTCGGCGGCTATATATGGTGCCGAAGCGGCCAACGGGGTGGTAATTATTACCACCAAAACCGGCAACGCAGGTGCAAGCGAAATTAGCTACTCTGGCCAGTATGGAGTGCAGTCTATAGGCAGCAACCTCATGGAGCTGATGAATGCCCGCCAGTACCAGGAGTACCTCGAGGAAGCGGGCGCATCGCCAAGACCCACGCCCGGCGATGTGGTAATGAAGAAGGCACCGACTGGTTTGGCGAAATTTTTGATGTTGCTCCGCAGCAAAGCCATGCCCTAAACTTTAGCGGAGGCTCCGAAAAAAGCACCTATTTAATTGGTGGTACCTACTTTAAACAGGAAGGTATTGTGGGCGGAGATAAATCCCGCTTCGACCGTTTTACTGTTAGGCTAAATACCGACCACCAGATAAAACCCTGGCTGAATATAGGAGAACGCTTATCTTACGCTCATTTTACCAGAAATGCCCTGGCAGAAAATGATGAGTTCGGCGGCCTTATTAATAGTGCCCTGGCACTCGACCCGCTTACCCCTGTACGTTATACCGATCCAACCGCTTATCCCGCCCACCTGCTTGCCGCAATGAACGGGGTAACTTCCGGGGGTGTTCCCATTGGCCCGCTTTTAGCAACGGATGCAGCCGGTAATTACTATGGTATTTCTAACTATATACGTGGAGAGTTTGGAAACCCGGTTGCCCGAATTGCGAATACCAAAGGGGGCCTGAACCAGAACAAAGTCGTAGGCAACGTGTATGCGGATATTACCCCGATTGAAGGCTTAAAATTTACTACCCGCTTTGGTATTGATGCGGCATTTCAACGGAAGAGCATTACTGGACGCCCACTTACTGGTATTCGAGCGAAAGCTTAACATACAGTGGCCTACCGGCGCCGATCACCAAAACAACTGGTTTAACTGGCAGTGGGAAAACTTTGCCAACTACAGCCGTACCAGATGGCAGCCACGATTTCACCTTTTTACTGGGTACCTCCGCCATTGAAAACCAGTACAATTATGTAGGCGGAACTTTTTCAGAGCCTGTTTAAGGAATCTGACTTGTTTTCTTATGCAGACTTTGCCCCGGATACCAGAGACCAGGATAGGAAGTATCGCAATTCAAGGAGGTTGCTTTCTTATTTCGGCCGGGTTTCGTACGGCTACCAGGAAAAGTATCTTTTAATGCTACCGTAAGGCGCGACGGCGCTTCCCCCTGGCAGAAGGCCATAAATGGGGAACTTTCCCTTCTGTATCTCTTGGCTGGAATATCCATAACGAAGATTTTTATGATGGCAAGTGGCATTGCCGATGTTATGAATTCCTTTAAGCTGCGGGGAAGCTGGGGTCAAAATGGTAACCTGGGGGTTATTGGCATTGGCGAGTGGATGAGTACCGTATCGGCCATACAGCCAGGGTATTACGATGCCGATGGCAATTACCTGGTAGGGGCAACAGCCCATCACCCTTGACAACCCGGAACTGAAATGGGAAACCAGTGAGCAGCTGGACATTGGAGCCGATATTTACTTCTTCAATAACCGCTTGTCGCTGGTGGCCGATTATTTTGTTAAAACTACCCGCGATCTCTTAACTACGGCACTTTCTTTTGGCCCGGCCGGTAACGACCTGCCTGTAATTAATGGGGGTACGGTAGAGAACAAAGGCTGGGAGTTTGAACTGGCCTACCGAAGCCAGGCTGCAAGCGCCCTGCAGTATGAGGTAGCTGCCAACTTAACCGCCCTAAAGAATGAGGTAACTTTCCTTGAAGAAACCGTACCTGAAATTGGTGGAGCCGGCGTAGGAACTGGCTGGACGGCCACTTATTTTAGTTTAGGGCTCCCAATTTACTATTTCAGAGGATATAAGACAGATGGTATTTTCCAGAACCAGGACGAGATAGATGCCTATCGGGAGGCCAACAACATTAGCCCCGATAACTACAACCCAAGCCCTGGCGACCCTATTGTGCTCGATACCAACGACGACGAGCAGATTACGCCCGAAGACCAGACTTTTATTGGTAACCCCCACCCGGACTTTATTTTCGGTACCCGCTTAAACCTGGCGTATAAAGGCTTCGACTTCCTGGTATTCCTGCAGGGGCAGGTAGGAAACGAAGTACTAATGGGCTTTAATCGTACCGACCGCCCAACGGCAAACCGTCCGGAGTTCTTCTACACCAACCGCTGGACCGGCGAAAACTAGTACCAACGACTGGCCTGCCGCCAACACCACATCTGTATATGTATATAACAGCGACTTAATGGTGTTCGATGGTTCTTATGCACGCATTCGCCAGCTGCAGTTAGGGTATACCCTGCCGAAGGCGGTTTTAAGTAGAGCAAGCTTTAAGAACCTGCGGATTTATGCCACCCTTGACAACTACTTTACCTTCACCAACTATCCTGGTCTGGACCCCGAAGTAGGCTCTGGCAATGGCGTAGGTATCGACAGAGGGGCTTATCCAATTCCGCGGAAAGCAATGCTGGGTCTTCAATTTAATTTCTAAGCTTTAAACATAGGAATCAATATGAAAAATATATTTAGAAAAGGGGCTGTGGCAGCAGGTTTATCTGCCATGCTTCTGGGTGCTGGCGGTTGTGCCGATTTTCTCGACCAGGAGGTGCCGGGCGCCATTACGGCCGACGTTTTTTATGAAACCGATGAGGAGGCACTGCAGGCGACCACAGCCGTGTACGATGGCATGACGGCCCATTATAACACCGTTTGGGCCAGTAGTTACCTCTTAAGAACCTTGCTTTCCGACGAAAGCAATGCCGGTGGCAGTGGCTTTGGCGACCAGCCTGCCTATCAGTCGATAGACGATTACAATTTTGACTCTTCAAATGATGTAATAGAAGGCGTATGGAGAATTACCTACAATGCTATATTCAATGCAAACAGGGTAATTAACCGCATAGAACCCACCAATGCCCTGCGCGAAAGGTTAATTGCCGAGGCCAAGGTTTTGCGTGCCTATTCTTACCTCGACCTGGTAAGCCTGTGGGGGCCGGTGCCCATTGTGCTGGATGACCTGGAGCCTGGCAAATGGTCTTCTACGGCCCGTAACACAAGGGAAGAAGTGTATACCCAAATTGAGCAGGACCTCAGAGAGGCCATGGAGGTGTTACCGCTTAAAAGCCAGTATAGCGCCGCCGATAAGTTTCGGGTTTCGAAAGGAACTGCCCAGGCTTTACTCGGAAAGGCCCACCTGTACCAGGAAGAATGGTCGGAGGCAGAAGCTGCATTCGAAGAGGTAATTGGTTCCGGCGAATACGGTTTAGCCCCTTCTGTAGGAGCGGTTTTTTCTGCTGAGGGCGAGTTTGGACAGGAATCTGTTTTTGAGCTGAGCTACAATGCCACTGAAGGCTACGACTGGGGTAACTTTCCATGGGACTGGCGGCCGGAGAGTAACATACACGTGCAGTTAATGGGGCCAAGGGCTGACTACTACACCAAGGCACCCGAAGATTCGCTAATTGGTGGCTGGGGCTTTAATACGCCAAAAGAAAAGCTGTACCTGGAGTTTGTGGATAGTGGCGAAGTAGGAGGAGAAAGGTACTGGGCTACTTTAATGTCGGAAGAGCAGCTGGAAGAGCTGGGAGGAGAATGGTCGATAGATGGTGGATATGATTATGAAGGATATTTCCAGCGGAAATATGCCACCTACTCTACCCAGGCCCAAAGTGGCGTAACAGAACTGAACTATGGTACTAACTGGCGCTTAATACGCTATGCAGATGTGTTACTGATGGCCGCGGAAGCAAGTTACCGCGCCGGGGATGCCGGCCAGGCGCAAACCTACCTAAATAGGGTGCGCGAACGCTCTGAGCTCGATGAAATTTTTCCTACAGGAGAAGCGCTCTTTCAGGCAATTGTCGATGAAAGAGAGTTGGAGCTGGCCTTTGAAGGCTTCCGCTTTATTGACCTGGTTCGCTGGGGACTGGCAGCCGAGGAGTTAGGAGACCTTGGATTTAAAGCGGGTAAGCACGAAGTGCTTCCAATTCCGGTTGCCGATGTACGCTCGTATGGCCTGGAGCAAAACGAAGGTTATTAATGCTTAACATGAAAATTATGAACTTGAAATACAATTTTTCCAGGACGTTTACTTACCTGGCAGTGCTCTTAACTGCCGCCATGTTTGCCGCCTGCTCCGATGAGTATGATCAGGAACTGGGCCCCAGGCCCGAGGGAGACTTTGCCGTAACCGCTATTGAAGGAATGCCCAACACTTATTTGCTCAGCAGCAATGTGGAGGAGGCCTTCCGCTACAAATGGAATACCGACGATGAAAGCGGGTGGAGAGAAGGTGGCCCAACCGATACTGCCTATTACGAACAGGCCGGGAGCTATCAGGTACAAATGATTGCCATGACCAGAAACGGCCATGTAGTTTCTAAGCAAACCATAGAGGTTGAGGAAAATGCGCCTGGTGTGGGCTGTAGTGGCGATAATATGGCGCTTTTAACCGGCTGCGGCGAATCCCAAACCTGGGTGCTGGATGGTGTTGGTTCTTTATGGATTGGCCCTGTAGATGAGTCCCAGACCTGGTGGGAGCTTAAAGCGGCAGACCTCGAAGCCAGGGCCTGTGCACTAAACGACCAGTTTACCTTTCAGCAAGACGGAACCTACATTTATGAAAATAATGGCGACTTTTGGGTAGAGGAAGAAGGGGGCGCTGCCCACCCGGCCGATATTGGTCTGGATGTTGGCTGCAACCCTGCCGATGCCTGGCCGGCCCAATACGCCGCCTGGAACTCTGGTACACACCAGTTTAGTGGTTACTGAAGAGGAACTTACCGTTGAAGGTGTCCGGCGCGTTCCTCGGCATTTATAAAGTAGGCGGTGGTGTAGGCGCAGTAGGCGAGCCACAGGAATCGGTTACCTATAGCATTGTGGAATTAACCGCCGATAAGCTCGTAATCGAGTATGTATATGGCGAGGAAGCTGGTAAGTGGCGCTTTACCTTCCGCCCCGAAGGCACAGACCCGGGCGAGGAGCCTGAAGAACCGGAAGAGCCAAGCCTGCCTTATGAGGAACATGATATTGCCGTAGACTTTGAAGGTAACAGCACCCTTACCGATGAGCAATGGCTGCTCGACCAGGTTGCCGGTTATGAGTACCCGGTGGCGAATCCTGATCCGGACGATGTAAACCCTTCAGAAAATGTTTTCCGCTACGACAGGGGAGCCGGTATGTACGAAAACATCCAGATTCACCTTGACTATAAAATAGACCTGACGAACCGGAATGTGTTCAGCATATTGGTTTACTTCCCTACAGAAAATGACTATAGCGGCGACCTTGCCCAGACCTTTGCTGTAAAGCTGCAAAACAGGGAGCTGGCAGGCGATGCCTGGACTACCCAGGAAGAAAGAAAACCAGCAGTGGAAACCCTGGGTGATTGGGTAAAATTAACCTTCGACTTTAGTGACGTAACCGACCGCCAGGATTTCGACAGCATCGTACTCCAGCCCGGCGGCGAAGGGCATACTGCGGAGGGTACTTTTTACTTCGACGAGCTTGAACTGCTTCCGGCAGAATAATAATAGTGAGTAATCCTCTATGGAGGCGGGCCTGGAGAGGCCTGCTTCCTCTCTTTACTACAAAAGAAGAGGAATTAAATTAATAGCTTAATCTTTGGTGCCGGCTGGCGGTAAGTATAAAAGCCAATTCGTATGATGATAAAATTAAAATACCTGCTGTTTTTCTTCCTTGTAGGCTTTACTGCCCTAAGCTGTAAGGATGATGAAGGAGAGACGGGGCCGCTGATGCCTGCTGACCTGAGCTTTGTAGTGGAGCAGGATACGGAAAATCCGGCAATGGTAACAGTAAGGGTTTCTTCCCAAAATACCAGCTTTTACAGGGTGTATTTTGGCGATGAGGAAGGAGGAATACCGGAGGCAACAAAAGAAGAAGTGATAAGTCACACTTATTCCCGCTCGGGTACTTACACCATTCGTGTGCAGGCGCATGCTACTGAAAAATACTTTATTGCCGAAAGTAAATCCATTGCAATTGATTTGGGAGAAGATGACAATGGGGGGGGGGATGGAAACTGGGAAATTCCTTCCGAAGGATATACGACTCCCGAAAGTTACGAAGGCATGCAACTGGTTTGGCAGGATGAGTTTAACGGAACCCAGCTGAATGGGGATGACTGGACCTTTGAAACCGGCACCGGCTCTAATGGCTGGGGCAATAACGAGCTGCAGTATTACCGAAAGGAAAATACTACGGTGAAAGACGGCTACCTGATAATAAGCGCGAAAAAGGAATCTTACCAGGGCAGTAATTATACCTCTTCCCGCCTTGTAACGCTTGGCAAGCAAAGCTTCCAATACGGACGCATCGATATCCGGGCGGCATTGCCGGAAGGGCAGGGTATCTGGCCTGCCTTATGGATGCTTGGCTCTAACATTCAGCAGGTTGGCTGGCCCGCCAGCGGTGAAATAGACATCATGGAAATGATTGGCGGAGGAGCAGGAAAAGACAATGTCGTGCATGGTACCCTCCACTGGTCAAATGCCGGCCAGCCTGCAAGTTATGGGCAGGCCTATACGCTCAACGACGGCCTATTTGCCGATGAGTTCCATGTCTTTTCTATCGTGTGGGATGAGTCTTTTATTACTTGGTATGTCGATGATGTGGAATTTAATAAAGTAGATATTACGCCGGAAGAGCTGAGTGAATTTCAGCAGGAATTTTTCTTCATCTTTAACGTAGCCGTCGGTGGTAACTGGCCCGGTAGCCCAAATGCAAATACAAGCTTCCCGCAACGGATGGTGGTAGATTATGTAAGGGTGTTTCAGGCAGAATAAGGGCTGCTTTTACCATCAGGTCATATTTAAACGGGCTGCAATACTCTCACTTTTGTTCTAATTCGGCATCAGTGAGCAGCTGGCACTGTGATTAAACTTTCAGGAAAGAAAAGATATATCATACTCAAATTTAAGACTTTATCTATCGTGTACAGCATTTTTTGGCTGTGCAGCAGGGAAGGGCTTGGCTAAAAAGTAGCACCAGAAATTAAAACTTATGAAAAAAAGATATACACAAAAGATAGTGGCCCTGCTGTGCCTGGCAACAGCCGGCTTTACCTACAGCTGTACCCCGGGCGTATCACAATCCGAAGGGGAGGCGACAGAGCAGAAGATTGAAGCGCTCATTAGCGAGATGACGCTTGAGGAGAAAGTAGGGCAAATGGCGCAAATAACCCTCGACGTGGTAGGAAAAGGCGAAAACCGCTATTCAAGCTACGAACCCCTGGAGCTCGACGAGGCAGAGCTGAGAAAGGCGCTGGTAGATCACCACATTGGTTCCATTTTAAACACGGCCAATAACCGGGCACTTACCCCCCAAAAGTGGTACAGTGTTATTAGCCAGATACAGGAGGTGGCCATGAACGACACCCGCATTAAAATTCCTGTACTATATGGTGTAGACCAGATTCATGGAGGTACTTATACGGCCGGGGCTACCATGTTTCCGCAGCAGATTGGGCAGGCCGCCAGCCGCAACCGGGAGCTGGTACGCAGGGGAGCTGAAATTACCGCTTACGAAACCCGTGCCAGCAGCATTCCCTGGACCTTTTCGCCGGTACTGGACCTGGGAATGGACCCTCGCTTTTCGCGCCAGTTCGAAACCTTTGGCGAAGACCCCTACCTGGCCGCTGAGTTGGGAGTGGCCATGATTGATGGCTATGAAGGTGAGAATAACAACATCGGAAACCCGGAGCATATTGCCTCTACCATGAAGCACTTCCTGGGCTACCAGGTGCCGGTGTCGGGAAAAGACCGCACGCCGGCTTACATCTCGCCCGATGCCCTTCGCGAGTATCACCTGGTTCCTTTTAAAGCAGCCGTAGATGCTGGCGCACATACCCTTATGGTGAATTCCGGAATTATAAATGGCGTACCCGTGCACGCCAATCACGACCTGCTTACCAAGCTGCTGAAGGAAGAACTGGGCTTTAAAGGATTGGTTGTAACCGACTGGGCCGATATCGAAAACCTGCACCGCCGCGACCGGGTGGCTGCTACCGAAAAAGAAGCCATCATGCTTGCCATTAATGCCGGCATCGATATGTCCATGATTCCTTACCAGTACGAGCCTTTTACCACAGGCCTTGTAGAGCTGGTAAAAGAAGGGAAGGTAAGCGAAGAGCGGATTAACGATGCGGTTCGCCGTATTTTAAGAGTAAAATTTGCCCTCGACCTGTTTGAAAACCCGCTGACGAATCCGGAAGACTACCCAAAATTTGGCAGCGAAGAGTTTGAGCAGGCCGCCTACGACATGGCTGCAGAATCTATTACCCTGCTGAAAAACGAAAATAGCCTGCTGCCCCTGAGCAAAGGCACCAAAGTACTGGTTGCAGGCCCTAATGCCAACAGTATGCGTACCCTCAACGGTGCCTGGACCTACTCCTGGCAGGGAGAGAAAACAGAAGAATTTGCAGGTGAATATAACACTATCCTGGAGGCTGTTCAGAATGAAGCAGGCAAAGGAAATGTAAGCTATGTGCCGGGCGTAAGCTACAACATGGAAGGCAAATATTACGAAGAACAGGCCGACCAGATGGAAGAAGCCGTAGCCGCAGCCGGACAGGCTGACGTAATCATTCTGGCACTTGGCGAAAATACGTCTACAGAAAAGCCCGGCGACCTGAACGACCTGTACCTGTCGGACCTGCAAACAGCGCTGGCCCGCAAATTAGCTGCTACCGGTAAACCGGTGGTGCTGGTACTCAATGAAGGACGTCCCCGCCTTATCAGCCGCTTCGAGCCGCAAATGCAGGCCATTGTGCAGGCTTACCAGCCAGGCAACTTTGGCGGCAACGCACTGGCCGACATTCTCTTTGGCGATGTTAACCCATCCGGAAAGCTTCCTTATAATTATCCGCGCTACCCGAATGCCACCATTCCTTATATTCATAAACCATCTGAAGAGCAGAAAAAGTCAGAAGGGGTATATGATTATGAAGCCGATTATAACCCGCAGTTTGCTTTTGGGCATGGACTCAGCTACACCACTTTTGAGTACAGCAACCTCCGGCTCGATAAAGAAAAAATGGCCAAAGACGGGGAGCTGACAGTAAGCGTAGAAGTGGCCAACACCGGCCAGCGGGAAGGAAAAGAAACCGTGGAGCTCTACACCTCCGACCTCTATGCCAGCAGTGTAACACCTGATGTAAAGCGCCTTCGCCGGTTCGAAAAAATTTCCCTGCAGCCAGGCGAAAGTAAGGTAGTTACCTTTACTCTAACAGCCGATGACCTGGCCTATGCCGACCGAAAGGGTGAAATGCTCGTGGAGGCCGGAGAATTTGATGTGCTGGTAGGGGATTTAAGCAAAAGATTTACCCTTGCCGACCAATTGTAGGCCAGTACCTAACTTAAAAATAGAAATATGAAAAAGCTTGTACTTGCAGGCTGCCTGCTGGCAGCATTGGCCTCCTGTGCCAATAATGAAAAAGCACAGCTTGCCACCCAGCCATTGGAAGGAGACAGCCTTCGCCTGGTGTGGGCCGATGAGTTTGAACAGGAAGGTACCCCCGACCCCTCGCGCTGGGGGTATGACCTGGGCGATGGCTGCCCCGAAAATTGCGGCTTTGGAAATAACGAACGGCAGTCTTATACCCAACGCCCTCAAAATGTGCGTGTAGAGGATGGCAGGCTAATTATTGAAGCCCATCGGGAGCCTTATGAAGGAAAGGAATATACGTCTACCCGCCTGGTTTCAAGAGGTAAGGGGGACTGGCAGTATGGCTATATCGAAGCCCGTGCCAGGCTGCCAAAGGGAACAGGAGTCTGGCCGGCTATCTGGATGTTGCCTACCGACTGGGCATATGGCGGCTGGCCTGCCAGTGGCGAAATAGATATTATGGAGCATGTGGGTTATAATCCCGAAATGGTATACGGAACGGTGCATACAGAAGCCTTTAATCATAAAATCGGTACGCAGAAAGGGGACTCTATTGTAGTGGCAGATGTGCAGGATAAATTTCATGTGTATGCAATCGACTGGTCCCCGAAAAAAATAGATTTTCTGGTAGATGGAGAGGTATATAATACCTTTACCAATATAGGTAGCGGCTATAAAGCATGGCCCTTCGATCAACCCTTTCACCTTCTGCTGAACCTGGCCGTTGGCGGCGACTGGGGAGGAGCCAAAGGCGTTGACGAAGAAATATGGCCGCAGCGCATGGAGGTAGACTACGTGCGGGTTTATGAACAAAAAGAATAACCAGGTTTTTTTATTGAGAGAACAATTGAGAGTAGACAGGAGGCGGCATTTTGCTGCCTTTTGTTTTGTGTTTAGGCCAAAGACTTTTCCATTCCCTCCACCTTCATTGTTTTAGTCATCTTCTACAGTCTATCTTCCATTGTCTATCGGCTATTGTCTGTTTCTTCCGGCCTTCCCAGAATTAGCGTGGCATTGTGGCCGCCAAAGCCAAAGCTGTTGCTCATAACATACGTTGGATTGCAACGCTCAGCGGCTTGCTGGTTTATCTTCAGCGCTGAAGGTAATGCAGGGTCTCTTTCCTCTAAATTAATGGTTGGCGGAATAAGACTGGTTTGGAGCGACTTTACACAAATAACGGCTTCCAGCGCTCCTGCTGCCCCCAGCAGGTGGCCGGTCATCGACTTGCTAGCCCCCAGGCTTATTTGGTGTAAATGTTCACCGAAAACTTTTTGTACGGCTTTTATTTCCGATAAATCCCCTACGGGTGTGGAGGTGGCGTGAAGGTTAATATAATCGATTTTATCCGGCTTAAGTGCGGCATCTTCCAGGGCAGCCTGTATGCTTAATGCAGCCCCTTCTCCCTCAGGGTGCGTGGCAGTGGCGTGGTAAGCATCGGCCGACATGCCGCCGCCCAGTACTTCTGCATAAATGGTGGCTCCCCTTGCTAAAGCGTGCTCGTAAGATTCCAGGATGAGCGCACCGGCACCTTCGCCCAGTACAAAGCCATCGCGCCGGGCATCCAATGGGCGCGAGGCAGATTCGGGATGCTCATTTTGGGTGGAGAGGGCCCGCAAAGCACTAAAGCCACCTAGCCAGGTAGGAGTAATGGGGGCTTCGGAGCCACCGCAAATAACTAAGTCGGCCTTGCCCCAGCTAATGTAGTTCATCGCATCAATAATGGCTGTGGTAGCCGCTGCACAGGCCGATACCGTACCAAAGTTAATTCCCTGCAGTCCGAATTGGGTAGCCAGTGCGCCGGAAGGAGTATCGAGCAGGGTTTTAGGAATAAAATAGGGGTTGAAGCGAGGCTGTTCGCCCTGAAGATAATACTCCCGCACTTCCTGCTCAAAGGTTTCTACCCCACCATTGCCCGATGCCCATATAACGCCGCAGCGCTGGCGGTTGAGTGCCTGTCCATCAAGGCCGGCATCTTCCCAGGCTTCCCGACCTGCAATAAGAGCATACTGGGTAAAGCGATCATTGGTTCGAATGGCTTTGCGGTCAAGGAAGTCTGCGGCCGAAAAATTTTTCAGCTCACAGGCAAAGCGGGTTTTAAAGCGGCTGGCATCGAAGCGGCTAATAGGGGCTGCCCCACTTTTTCCATCCAGCAGGGCTTTCCAGCTCTCTTTTACCGAAAGGCCCAGCGGGTTTAAAGTACCCAGGCCACTTATTACCACACGTTTTTTAGTATGCATAGAAAGTCTTACTTCTGAGGCAGCAAATCTAGGACTTTTCATCTTTCTGCTAAATAAAAATATTGTTTAATAAAAATTAAAAATTATTAAACAATATTTGCCAACAAAAAATTACTAGTACGCAGGCAACTATTTTGTCCCTGCCTGCGTGCTGCTTATGAAATTACATGACTCTGTGAACCCGGAACTCAGCACCAAAGTAACCGACCTGCTGAAAGGTTGCCTCCAAAATGACAGGCAAAGCCAGAAAATGTTCTATGAGCATTTTTATAGCTATGGTATGAGCATATGTTTACGTTACACCAGTAGCCGCTCTGAGGCAACTGAAGTGCTAAATGAGGCCTTTATGAAGGTTTTTACTAAAATAGACAGGTATGATATGCAAAAATCACTCAAGGGCTGGCTCCGCCGCATTCTAATTAATACTTCCATTGATTTTTACCGTCAGAATCGCCGGTATAAGGAAAGCGAAGATATTGAAAATGCGGTGCAATTGTCAGCTCCTGAATCCACCCTTAGCAATATATCATACGGAGAAATTATAAATGAAATTCAAGGACTGACCCCTGCCTACCGAAATGTTTTTAACCTGTATGTAATCGACGGGTATAAGCACGAAGAAATTGCCAAGCAATTGGGTATTTCGGTGGGAACCTCTAAATCGAATCTATCCAGGGCAAGGGCCATCCTGCAAAATAGGTTAGCAAAATTGGACAACCATGAGCAATCATCCAGATTGGGAGGACGATAATTTCGACGATTTTATTCGTCGCTCGGTTGAGGATCCCCAAATTCCGTTCAATCCCGGCGCCTGGGAGGCCATGGAGCAAAAGCTCGATGCCGATGCCGCTGCAGCAGGGGAGAATAGTGCCGGAAAAAAAGGAGGCAAAGGCGGCCGTATAGCAGGCTTAGGAATAGCAGTTCTTTTGCTGTCGGGCCTGGGCTGGTTTGTATTCTCCGGCAAAAGCATGAGCAGTACAGGCGGGGAGAAAATGGAGGTTATTCAAAAAGCCGACCAGTATCAGCCAACGGAAAACGGAAATCCGGAGGAGTTAGTAACCAATCCGGAGAAGCTAGGAGAAGAAGTAGCTCGGGAAGAAACAAACAGCCAGTCTCCTGCGGCGAGGGGCGAGGCAGTAAAAAAGAGCCCTCAACCTGCAACTGAAGAAAAAAGCAGGCAGGTACAAGAGCGCAGCAAGGGCATAAACCTTCCGGCGGGAACGGTTGTGCGGCCAGCCAGCCCTACAGCAGCAGCTTCAGAGTCAAATAAAAGCAGGGCACAGCCAGCGCCTGGGAAAAAGCCAATGGCCGCAGGGAAACCGAAGCTTACGGAAAAAGAGCTTTTACCGGAGAAAGCAGGACAAAAAGCAGGACAGGGAGACCCCTCAGCCGGAGCTTTAATTGTTCTGCCAGTTGCAAGCAAGGAGCAGGCAGGCATTTCCGGACTTAAAACTTTAGCAAGAGAGAACAGAAAAGCTTTTAATGCCGGAGAAGGAGCCATTGAGCCCTTGCGTAAAGCGGGCGTGGAGGCTGCAGGTGCGCAGGAGGATGCGCGGGCCGGGAGTTTAAGGTTTCCGGAAAAAAAAGCATGGATCCCCTTTTTATTGGCTGAACCTGGCTGGAATCTCATGCCGGTCGTGCAGAAAGAAGCCAGTGCGGAAGAGACTGTTGTGGTTGATTCTAGAGCCAATGATGGCCGTTTTAGTGTTAGCCTTACTTTTCTCCCCGATTTTAGCGGAACGGCCCAGGAGGGAAGTATGAAAATGGGTGCAGGTTTTGGAGTGCACCTCGAATACAGCATCTGGCAACGGTTTTCGGTGGTAAGTGGTGTTACTTACAGTAAAAAGAATTACCTGACGGATAACAGCTTCTCGCCCTATGGAAAATTCTGGGACTACAGACCGGACCCGGACCATATTGACGCCAGTTGTGGTGTGATTGATATTCCGCTTAACCTGCGGTTTTACGCATTAAATGGAAGCAGGCACAGGGTTTTTCTTAGTGGCGGGCTGTCCAGCTACTTGATGTTGAGCGAAGATTATACCCTCGTATATACCCACGGAAACTGGAAAGACTACACGTATGAAGTACGTAACAAAAACCAGCACCTTTTTGCCGTATACAACCTTTCGGCTGGCTATGAACGAAATTTTGCCGGACACTGGGCTGTGCAGCTGGAGCCTTTTATGAAAATCCCTGCCAGGGGAGTGGGTATTGGTTCAGTAAAACTAAATAGCATGGGTGCATTTATTCACCTGAAGTACAAAATAAAATAGATAGGCCAGGGAAAAAGCAGATACCATTCTCTGATTCGTGTTAGTCAATGGTTTAGTTTAGTTTAGTTTAGTTTAGTTTAGTTTAATACAAGAGCGGGTATCTGCTACCCTTCCTTATTTTTTAACCTTTTTTCCATTGTCATGAAAAATTACCCTGTTTACCTGAGCCTCATGGCTCTTGCTGCAACTGCTATGGCTTGTAGCGAAGAAGGGCCCGTGCAGCCGTCCTGCGCCACGCCTCCCGAAATTACTGCTGTTGAAATTAGCCATGCTGCCTGTAGTGGGGACGGTGGCAGGCTGGAAGTTATAGCCAGTGGCGGGTCGGGGGTGCTTATATATAGCCTGAATGACAGCCCCTTTCAAACAGACAATGCTTTTGATGAGCTACCTGCAGGCACTTATACGGTAAAAGTAAAAGATGAAGAAAACTGCCAAAGTGCTAAGGAGGTGGAAATAGAAGAGGCGGGTGCCTTAAGCTTTTTAGTAGAGGCAACAACAGAAAGCGGCTGTGGCCATTCCGAAGGAAGTGTGATTTTAAATGTTACAGGCGGTGAGGCAGCATATAGCTTTAGCCTCAATGGTGAGGACTTCCAGCAGGAAGGTACGTTTAATGGGCTGGAAGCGGGCGCCTATACAGCGCATGTAAAAGATGCGGCAGGCTGTGAAGAAACGGCCACATTTTCCATAAACACAGGCATAAGTTTTGAGGCTTCGGTTAAATCAATTATTGAAACAAACTGTGCCATCAGTGGCTGCCATGTGGCGGGTACAGGCCGTGCGGATTTTACCCAGTTTTCAGAAATTAAAGCAAGGGCTGCCACTATAAAAAGCTACACACAGAGTGGCTATATGCCGGCCCAGGGCTCGGGCAAAACCCTAAGCAGTGAAGAAATTGCCGCCATTGCCTGCTGGGTCGATGACGGGGCTTTGCAAAATTAAGGGTATAGCTCCCGCTAAATCCTTTTTCTAATTCACCATTTGCTCTTTGCAGCTCCAGTTTTTATCCAGGCCAGTGGTGATTTAACCACAGTTTAATTCAATTCTGAAACTAGCTTTAAGTGGTAATGGAATGTTTTTCTTATTCGGTTCTAATTAATGGCTTTTTTAGTCGGGATATCTTTTCTTTCTTTTGGAGATAAGCCACTAATACAAACAGGATTAAAAGCCTGATTCCAATCCCCAAGATGCCTCCTTCTATTCCATAGGTTGGATCCACCCAGGGGGCTCCTCCTGTAATGGTCGTGCTAAAAAAACCGCTCTTTACTTCTCCGCTTACGCTCATGCCAAAAACAGGTCCTTGTATAAAATTCCAGCTAAAATGAAGTACAACCGGCAGTAAAAGCGAGTGGGTTCTGATAAATGCGAGGCCATAAATGAGACCACCCAAACTGTGAGAAAGAAAGCTAAGGGCATCTGCTCCATAATTAGAGGTATGTAAGCCAGCAAAAAGGAGGGAGGATAGGAGTAAAACCACCCATTCTTTTTTTCCCAAAAGGAAAAGTACAGGAATTAGAAGTGCCCTGCAAAACAGTTCCTCCATACTCACATACAGGAGCATTGCTGCAAAGTTCTCTGCAAAGGAAGAAAGAGAAATTCCCTGGAAAGAAAGTAAGGCTAAATTATTCTGCAAGGCAAAAGAAAGCCAGCACAAGACTGCCGACAGCATAATGAATAGACCTGCTCCGGTATCTCTCAGCCAGAAAGGGGGAAAGTTAAAGCCAAAATACAATTGCTGCCGGGTAGGCCGGTGCAGCAGACAAATAAAGCTTACTAGAACCGAGAGAAATAATGCTTAGACATAAATACATTAAACTGTTTGTCATGCCGACAACGGAGGCATCTTTCCAAGTATAATGCTTCCCAGATGTTTCTAACGAAGAAAGATCCTTCCGCGCGGCGTCCGCGTTCCTCAGTATGACACATCAAAATTAAGTTTATACTATTTCTGTCGAATTACTTAGAAGCAGAAAACTAATAACGCTTATGTGAGTCATGTCAAAAGCCTTTTACAGAGAACTTACAATTTCAGCAAATCAGATTCCACCGCCTTGCCAAGGAATATCTCCGCTTTTTTATTAAAATCATTTACCGACTCTGTGGTGTAATAGGTTTTATTCCCTCCTTTGGAGCAAAGCTGCTCAATTTCCGGGTGGCGTTGGAGGTAATCGGCCAGGCTGTGGGCGACAATTTCACCCTGCGATACCAGGCGGATATGCTCCGGCAGAAACTCTCTGATTTTATTCATTAACAGCGGATAGTGGGTGCAGGCCAGGATAATCGTGTCGATATCTGGCGATTGTTGCAGGAGCTGGTCGATATGCTTCTTAACGAAATAATCGGCTCCGGTGGAGTTGTGCTCGTTATTCTCCACCAGGGGCACCCACATGGGGCAGGCCTCCTGGTATACCTTTACCTGTGGGTAAAACTTATTTGCTTCAATTACATACGACTGGGAATTTACCGTGCCCTGGGTAGCAAAAACGCCTACATGTCCGCTCTGGCTAAGCTCCCCGATAATTTCTGTGGTAGGCCGTATTACGCCCAGCACCCGGCGCAGGTGGGGCATGTGCGGCAAATCCTTCTGTTGAATATTGCGCAGCGCCTTGGCCGAGGCTGTATTACAGGCCAGAATAATGAGCGAACATCCTCTTTCGAAAAGGTGGTTTACACATTCCAGGGTATATTGGTACACCGTTTCAAAAGAGCGAATGCCATAGGGAACCCGGGCATTGTCGCCCAAATAAATATAATCGTACTGCGGCAATTCCTTTACCAGCTCTTTAAAAACGGTTAAGCCTCCGTAGCCGGAATCAAACACTCCAATGGGTCCGCTCTTTTGCTCCATAATTTTTGTTCTGACATTTAAGGGAAGGAAAGCTGTCGGGAATTTAGCTTAACTACCTTCCAGGATATTCCAGTATATTTATTTAGCTTCTATTTTCCTGCACAAGCCGTTAACCCTCTCTCCTTATAGCATTTGTAAGCTGTAGGCGATTTTTTTTATGGCCAAAACCGCTCGTAGGCCAGGTATCCGAGAAGCAGGTAAATGAAAATAACAGGGAGTGCAAAATACCACTTTTTTCTTAGCTTCCCCTCCACCTGTGCCGATTGCCGTATATCTTCCATCACATCGGCCGGAATGAGTTTGATGGTAAGCATAATCAGGAGCGGTACCAGGAGCAGGTCGTCAAGCCAGCCCAACACCGGGATAAAGTCAGGAATAAGATCTATTGGGCTGAGGAGATACCCCAGCGTTATGGCTGCCAGTAATTTGGCAGGCAGGGGCGTGCGGCTGTCGGCAAGGGCCAGGGGCAAAATAAGGGCTTCTTTCTTAAGCGTCCTTATTTTTTCTTTCAGCGTGGAAAAGGAAATCATCAGGAGATATAAATAAACTGTTTAACCTTCCATGAACAGGAATTCTATTGCAGGAATTCCATCTGTAGCCCCTCTTACCGCCCTTCTTTTTTAGCTCCATTGAAAAAAAACGGCGCCGAATGCTATTTCTTTAAGAAAGCCAGCAGGGGGTCGATAAAGCGGTTAAAGGCTTCGATGTGGGGCAGGTGCCCTATGTTGTCGAGCTCGACAAGTTGCGCGTTTTTTATTTTCCTTGCAGTAGCCCTTCCCAATTCCGGGTAATTTCCCATGGTTTTTCGTACCTCCTCTGAAACCAGGTTCTTACCAAGGGCCGTGCGGTCACGCTGGCCTATAATCAGGAGAGTTGGTACCTGCAGCTGGTCAAACTCATATACTACCGGCTGGGTAAAAATCATGTCGTAAGTCAGGGCTGCATTCCAGGCAATTATCGGGTAGTCGATGCTTTTGGTCCAGCCGGCCAGAATGTTTACCCAGGGGTCGTAAGCTGGTTTCCACTGGCCATCGTAATAACTCTGGCGCTGGTATTCCTTAATGCTTTCATAGTCATTCTTCAGCTCATTTTTATACCACCATTGCACAGGCTGGTAAGGCACCTTCAGTTTCCAGTCTTCCAGGCCTATGGGGTTTTCAAGAATCAGTTTTTCTGTACGTTCAGGAAACATGAGGGCAAAGCGGGTGGCCAGCATGCCCCCCATGGAGTGGCCAAGCACGGCAGTTTTTTCCACACCAATAGAATCGAGCAGGGCTTTCGTGTTTAAAGCCAGCTGCTGGAAAGAGTACTGAAAATAGTCTGGCTTGGAAGACTTGCCAAAGCCTATCTGGTCGGGGATAATGACCCGGTACCCCTGTGCAGCTAATGCACGGGCAGTTTCGCCCCAATAGGCGCCATTGAAGTTTTTCCCGTGCAGCAGCATAATGTTTTTATTATTTGGCTTTTCGGGCCTAACATCCATATAGGCCATCTGGTAAGTGCTACCTTCATGGAAGGCGCTTCCCTGCAGGTCCAGGTTAATGTATTTTACTTCGAATGGGTATTCGTAGCCTTCCAGGTTAATTCCTAAAACAGGCGCTTCGTTTGCCTGGGCCAGGCAAAGGGCAGGTACGCTAAAAAAGAGGAGTAGTATAAACAGTTTTCTCATGCTTTGCATTTTGTGAAGTTTAAATTCAGGCTTTGACAACGCTAAAATCTGCCATGTTTAGCCTTCATAGACCTGTAAAACAGAAATTTGAAGGTCCTGTTATAAAAGTTTATAAAATCTAAAGTTTGCCAAGTTGCCTGTATAAGTTGCCTGTATAAAAGAAGAGATAAATTTAGTCCTTATTGAATGGCGGCAAAATAATCGAGGCTGATAAACCTGCCATTCTTTATTTCACAGTCCTTACGGGTTCCTTCAAACCTAAATCCAAGTTTCAGAAGCAGCTTCTTGCTTCCTTCATTTCCATTTTCCACAATGGCTTCTATCCGGTGGATATCCATGTCTTCAAAAGCATACTTCATAATCTCCGGAAGGGCTTCTCTCATTATTCCCTGTTGCCAGAATTCCGGGAGCAGCCAGTAGCCTGTTTCAATGCGGCGATGCTCCTGATGCCATTCGTTGAAACCGCAGGCCCCGATAAGTGAAAAGCTATCCTTCAAACAAATTCCCCACCAAATGCCGCTCTCGCTTTTCTCCAGGTTCCTGTACCACCGCATCTGCTCTTCAGCTTCCTCTATATTTTTATACGAAACCCCATAATACTGAATAACAGCAGGATGAGATAAGCCCTTGAATATAGTTGCCTTGTCTTCGGGCCTGATTTTGCGGAGGTGCAGGCGTTCGCTGTGTAGTTCGGGAAACATACGAAAATGGGAGAATAGATTAAAAAAAGCTTGCTGCCTGAAATATAAAGCTTGTTCGTTATTTTCCGAAGTAATTTGGAAGCTAATCCATTCCGTTAGCTGCTTAGAAGCCGGTAAGCGGGAGCAGTAGGCCTACTGCAGCCTGGCTTGTAATATTTAAGCTTATGGACAGCAAAAAAAATTAGATCAGGCTTTATCAACTTTTTATAGGGACCTGCAAAAAAAAGGCATTTCCAGTTATTCATGAAGACAAAAGTGATTGCAGGCGCCGCAGTGCTTTAAACCTTGGCAATGCTCCCTTGTGGAGGGTGAAGCTGCTGAAAGCATTGATTAGTAATGGATTGACTGTTTTCCAGGTTTTCTTTCGCTTTGTGCAAGAAATCTGGCTGTTTGTAAAAATTTAGCACCTGTATAATCGAAAACGTTACCGATTGCGATTATAAAAAAACATCCCTTTCTAACAACATGCATTTTAACAATATCGTAATGCAAACCTTTTCTAAAATCGGGATTTTAGCACGGTCTGGCTTTCTGTGGATTTTATTCTTGTGAAATTTTTATTATCTTCAGGAAGAATTACTATTACAAAATTCTGAAAAATCAATTTTAATAGGTGATTTATTCGTTTAATCCTGATTTTTTTAACCCCCTTCAAACCCAGGATTTCGCTTGATTTCTAAGTAGAATTAAAAGGCAAAATTTAAATTTTTTCAATAGCCGCAACGATAACAGAAAGCTGCTTGCTTCCTGTGTGCAATGAGTTTTTGCATAGCCATCACTCAACCTATTCATTAACCCGGCTCCTTGCCTCAGCGGCAAGAGCATAAACCTTTATTTGTGTATGATGAAAGAATCTGAAAAAAGCTTATACCTGCCCGAAACTGAACACGATGCCTGCGGAATTGGCTTCCTCACCAACCTTCATGGAAAAAAGTCGCACGACACGGTAGCCAATGCGCTTACAATGCTCGAAAACATGGAGCACAGGGGTGCCTGCGGTTGCGAGCCGGAAACAGGCGATGGGGCAGGTATCCTGTTTCAGATTCCGCACACCTTCCTGAAAGAAGAGTGCGAAGCCTTAGGAATTGCCCTTCCGGAGGAGGGGGCTTATGGAGTAGGCATGGTGTTTTTCCCTGCAAAGGAAAAAGTGCGTAACCGCTGCAGGGAAGTGCTGCAGGAAGCGGCCTGGAAACTTGGCCTGCGCATTCTTGGCTACCGCGAACTACCCGTAAACCGGGAAGGCATTGGCCAGACCGCCCTGAGCACCGAGCCTAAAATTGAACAGCTGTTTGTGGTTCCTGCCAATGTGGGGCTCGATGCCGAAGCGCTGGAAAGGAAACTGTATGTTTTCAGAAATTATACCACCCACACCATCGGGCATACCGTAGAGGGCAATTTTGGCGATTTCTATTATGCCAGCCTTTCTGCCAGAACCATTATATACAAAGGGCAGCTGCGCACCGACCAGGTAAAAAGCTATTACCTCGATTTGCAGGATGCACGCGTAGAGTCGGCCCTGGCGCTTATTCACTCCCGCTTCTCCACCAATACCTTTCCGCAGTGGAAGCTGGCCCAGCCCTTCCGCTACATTGCCCACAATGGCGAAATTAACACCATTCGTGGCAATGTTAATAAAATGAAGACCAAGGAGGCGCTCATGAGCTCTCCGCTCTTTACGAAAGAAGAGCTGGACATGCTCCTGCCTATCTGTAACAGCAGCCACTCCGATTCTTCGAACTTCGATAACCTGGTAGAGCTCCTGGTGATGGGCGGCCGCTCCCTGCCGCATGCCCTCATGATGCTGGTGCCCGAAGCCTGGGAAGATAACCGGCTGATGTCTGTTAAAAAGAAAGACTTTTATAAATACCATGCATCCCTGATGGAGCCCTGGGATGGCCCTGCCTCCATTTGCTTTACCGATGGTAAAATAGTGGGTGCCATGCTCGACCGCAATGGCCTGCGCCCCTCACGCTATTGCATTACCAACGATGGTACGGTGGTGCTGGCCTCCGAAGCAGGTGCCCTGCCGGTAGCTCCGGAAACAGTGCTGGAAAAAGGACGCCTGCAGCCGGGTAAAATGCTGCTGGTCGACTTTGAACAGGAAAGAGTCATAAAAGATGAGGAAGTAAAAGAAACCGTGGCTTCCCGCCGCCCCTACCGGGAATGGCTGCGCCATAACCGCCTGAAGCTGCGTAAGCTGCTTCCATTAAAAGTACCTGCCTTTAAGGTAGAGGAAGAAACGCTCCGGCAGCGGCAGCAGGCCTATGGCTATACCTCCGAAGACCTGAAGGTAATTCTGGGGCCAATGGCCTCTTCTGGCAAAGAACCTATTGGCTCTATGGGGGCCGATACGCCGCTGGCCGTACTGTCGAACCAAAGCCAGCACCTGGCCAACTACTTTAAGCAGCTGTTTGCGCAGGTAAGCAACCCGCCCATCGACCCGATTCGGGAGCGCATGGTGATGTCGCTCTTTACCCGTGTGGGCGTGGGGCTCAACATTCTTGACGAAACACCGGAGCACTGTAAGCAGGTGCATATTTCGCAGCCGGTGCTTACCCACGAGAATATGATGACGCTTATTCAGCTGGAGAAGCATGGCTACCGGCACAAGGTAATTTCTGCCCTCTTTGAGGCCGACGGGCAAGGAAGGCCGGCTGGAAGAAGCCGTGGACAGCATATGCCGGGAAGCGGAAGAGGCCATTGGCGAAGGCTACAACATCCTGGTAATTTCGAATAAAGGAGGAAGTGCCACCCTGGCACCCGTGCCTTCACTTCTGGCAACAGGAGCCGTGCAGCACCACCTGATTCGCAGGCGCCTCCGTACCCGTGCCGGTTTGGTAATAGAGGCGGGCGATGCCTGGGAAACGCACCACTTTGCCACCCTAATCGGTTATGGCGCCAGTGCCGTGTACCCTTACCTGGCCTATGAATCTATTGTAACGCTTAACCAGCAGCAACAACTAAGCGAAGGACTCTCCGATGAAAAAGCCATCGAACAATATATTAAAGGCGTAAATGGCGGTCTGTTGAAGATTCTTTCCAAAATGGGAATATCTACGCTGCAGGCCTACCAGGGCTCACAAATTTTCGAAGCCTTAGGCCTTGGAAAAGAAGTAATTTCGAAATGCTTCGAAGGCACCATTTCCCGCCTGGGGGGCATTGGTTTCAATGGCATTGCCAAAGAAGTGCTTGTACGGCACAAGTGGGCCTATCCGGAACACAAATAGGGCGCCTGCCTGTCGGTGGCTTTTACCAGTGGAAGCGCGATGGTGAATTCCACCTGATGAACCCGGAAACCATCCACCTGCTGCAGCACTCCACCCGCCGGAACGATTTTAGCCTGTATAAGAAGTATGCAAAGCTAATTAATGACCAGACGGAAAAAGCCTGTACACTCAGAGGACTGCTCGATTTTAATGAGCGGGAAGCAGTGCCGCTGGAGGAGGTAGAGCCAAAGGAGAACATCCTGAAGCGCTTTGCTACCGGGGCCATGTCGTTCGGCTCAATTTCGCACGAGGCCCACTCCACCCTGGCCATTGCCATGAACCGCATTGGCGCCAAAAGCAATAGCGGCGAAGGAGGGGAAGACGAGGCCCGATTTGCCCGCAAGCCCAATGGCGACTCGGAGCGTTCGGCTATTAAGCAGGTGGCTTCCGGCCGCTTTGGCGTAACCAGCTATTACCTGAGCAATGCCGATGAGCTGCAGATTAAAGTAGCCCAGGGGGCAAAGCCCGGCGAAGGCGGGCAGCTGCCCGGCCACAAGGTAGACGACTGGATTGCCAAAGTGCGCCACTCGACCCCGGGCGTAGGCCTTATTTCGCCGCCGCCGCACCACGATATTTACTCTATCGAAGACCTGGCGCAGCTGATCTTCGACCTGAAAAATGCCAACCGCGACGCCCGCATCAATGTAAAGTTGGTTTCTGAGGCAGGCGTAGGTACGGTAGCCGCCGGGGTGGCCAAAGCCAAAGCCGATGTGGTGCTTATTGCCGGCTGCGATGGCGGTACGGGCGCCTCGCCCATTAGCTCCATTCGCCATGCGGGTATTCCGTGGGAGCTTGGGCTTGCCGAAGCGCACCAGACGCTGGTAAAAAATGACCTGCGCAGCCGCGTTACCCTGCAAACCGACGGGCAGATGCGCACCGGCCGCGACCTGGCCATTGCTGCACTCCTGGGTGCAGAGGAGTGGGGCATCTCCACTGCTGCCTTAATTGTAGAAGGGTGTATCATGATGCGGAAGTGCCACCTGAATACCTGCCCGGTGGGCATTGCCACGCAGGACCCGGAGCTTCGGGCACTCTTTAGCGGTAAGCCGGAGCATGTAGTAAACCTATTTGAATTCCTGGCCGAAGACCTGCGCGAAATTATGGCGTCGCTGGGCTTCCGTACGGTCGATGAAATGGTTGGCCAGGCCGATGTGCTGAAAATCCGCGACAACATCTCGCACTGGAAAATTAAGCAGCTGGACCTGCGCCCGATTTTATACCGTGCACCTGCCGGCGAAGAAGTGGGATTGTACAAAATGATGGCACAGGAAAATCAGACAGAAAATGTGCTGGACTGGCAACTGCTCGAGGCTGCCCGCCCGGCTTTTGAAAATGCCGAGCCTGTACGGGAAACATTTAACCTTATTAATACCGACCGGGCCATAGGTACACTGCTTTCGAACGAAATTTCGAAAAAATTCGGGAAAGCAGGTTTGCCGGAAGGCACTATTCATTTTCGCTTTAGCGGTTCGGCCGGACAAAGCTTCGGTGCCTTTGGTGCGCCAGGCCTGCGGATGGAGCTGGAAGGCGAAGCCAACGACTATTTTGGTAAAGGCCTGTCTGGCGCACAACTGGTGGTGCATCCGCACAAAACAGCTTCCTTTAAGGCGGAAGAAAATATGATTATAGGCAATGTAGCCTTTTACGGAGCCACTTCCGGAGAGGCATACATCAATGGCCTTGCCGGGGAGCGTTTCTGCGTCCGGAATTCCGGGGCCACGGCAGTGGTGGAAGGCGTAGGCGACCATGCCTGCGAGTACATGACCGGCGGTACCGTAGTAGTGCTGGGGAAAACAGGCCGTAACTTTGCCGCAGGTATGAGCGGTGGCGTGGCCTATGTATTTGACCCTGATAAAAAGCTGGCGAAGCACTGCAACAAAGAGATGGTAGATTTTGAGCCGATGGAGTTTGAAGATGAGAAAAACCTCCGCCAGCTAATCGAAAACCACCTGAAGTTTACAGGAAGCCGTGTGGCCGGTCAGCTGCTGGCTAACTGGGAACAGTCTCTGTCGCAGTTTACAAAAGTGTTGCCGGGTGAATATAAGGCGGTGCTTGAAGCAAGAAAGAACAAGTTAAAGCAGGCGGTTTAATCTGCTGCAAAACCAGCGCAGGGCATTTCGCCTGTGCTGGCTTGAGAAATGTAATGCAAATCACCGTCAAAAAAAGAAATTACCATGGGAAAAATAACCGGATTTAAAGAATATAAGCGGGAACTGCCTCCTCAGCGCGACCCGAAAGTACGCGTAAACGATTTTAATGAGCTATACGAGAAGGAGAACGAGCAGCTGCGAAAAGAGCAGGCGGCCCGCTGCATGGACTGCGGCGTGCCCTTCTGCCACAATGGCTGCCCGCTGGGAAACAATATTCCCGATTTTAACGACGCTGCTTACCGCGGCGACTGGGAGGCTGCCATTGAAGTGCTGAGCCGGACCAATAACTTTCCGGAGTTTACGGGCCGCATTTGCCCGGCACCCTGCGAAGCTTCCTGCGTACTGGGGATTAACAAGCCACCGGTAGCCATCGAATTTATTGAGAAATCTATTGCTGAAAAAGCCTTTGAGCTGGGCCTTATCCAGGCCGAACCTCCGCAGGAGCGAACAGGAAAGAAAGTAGCTGTTGTAGGTTCCGGTCCTGCCGGTTTGGCTGCTGCGGCACAACTGAACAAGGCAGGCCATACAGTAACGGTGTTTGAGAAGAATGCGGCACCGGGTGGCCTGCTGCGCTATGGCATCCCGGAGTTTAAAATGGAGAAATGGGTAATTGACCGCCGGGTGAAGGTAATGGAGGCCGAAGGCATTACCTTCCGCACGAATACGCAGGTAGGAGTGGACCTCTCGGTGAAGGAGCTGAACAGTAGCTTCGATTCGGTAGTACTTTGCTGTGGTGCCGAAGTACCCCGCGAATTGCCGCTGGAGGGGCGCGAACTCGAAGGCGTGCATTTTGCCATGGACTTTCTTACCCAGCAGAACCGCCGCCTGGCCGAAGAGGCCGTAGGCGCGGATGATATTCTGGCCACCGGAAAAAATGTGGTGGTCATTGGCGGCGGCGACACTGGTGCCGACTGTGTGGGTACTTCCAACCGCCAGCAGGCAAAGTCAGTTACCCAGATTGAACTTCTTGAGCAACCGCCGCTGGCGCGCGACGAAAACAATCCCTGGCCAAACTGGCCCATCATTCTCCGTACCTCCAGTTCGCACGAAGAGGGCTGCGAGCGTAACTGGGCCATGCAAACCAAGGAATTTGTTGGCGACGAAAACGGGCAGCTAAAAGCAATTAAAGTAGTGGATGTGCTTTGGGAAAAAGGAGAAAATGGCCGGATGAATTTCTACGAAGTGGAAGGAACCGAAAGAGAAATACCCTGCGAGCTGGCTCTTATTGCCATTGGCTTCGTACATACCCAGCCAAAAGGCCTGCTGGATAGTTTAGGCGTAGCCAAAGATGCCCGTGGAAATGTGCAGGCCATTAACTACCAGACGAACCTGCCCCACGTATTTGCTGCAGGCGATGCCCGCCGCGGCCAGTCGCTGGTGGTGTGGGCCATTTCCGAAGGTCGGGAAGCCGCCCGTGCCGTAGATACCTTCCTGATGGGAGAAACCACCCTTCCATCCAAGAATAAATCGGCCATCGATTTGATGGAAAATTACAAAGAAGTAGGATAAGTTTTTTTGATAAAAGAATTATCTCAGGAAGTAGATAAGGCGGCTGCCGGTTAATATACCGGTAGCCGTTGCTGTTTCCACTGTTTTTAGCCTAAAAAGGGCCGCCTTCCGGGCCATGGTTTTTCTAAAAGGTACCGAAGAAGTAAGGAGGGCTATCCTGTACTTTTTTTGCTGCCTGTTTTTATTGTCTGTAGCTTTTCTACATAATCGGTAAGCCCCTGATTGAAAATGCGAATCTTCTCCTTGCCGAAAAAGCGTTCAAATTTGTGTGTTGCAGTTTCATCCTTGAATAAAACCACATCTGTTTTCCGGTGCTTATTTCTTTCAGGGATGCGCAATTCAGCACTTTTAATGAGGTGCTTGAGCTCAAAGTCGGCCTCGGGTAGCGAGTAGCCAATAAAAATCCAGTTGTCGGCTTCGGCCAGTATGTTTTCGGCTTCGTTCCAGATGGCAGAGTAGGCAGCCGTGCGGAACGATTTACGGTAGCTAAAGGTGGCAATATGGGAGCTGATTATATTGTGGCAACGTTTACACCTGTTTCCCTGTACGTCGGCCAGGGCCTCTTTTATTTCCTGTTTCTGAAAAGAAACATCGAACAGTTGGAAATCGCGGAGGTGCAAACCGACCTTTTTATGGAGCGACAACTTTTTATCGAGCTGGTAAAAAACAGACTTGCAGTTTTCGCAATACACCCAGTTGCTGGAGCCATGCATTTTACAGATTTTAACTGCCTCAGCAGAACTTTCCCGCTGGTAACTTTCCCAATTGTATGACGGGCTTACATAGTCTATTTGCAGGCCAGGGTCTATGTCATTTAAATGCCTCTCCAGTACAATGTCCCAGTTCATTACTATAAAAGAACAGCTGCTGGAAAGGTAGTAGCGAAGAAGGTGTTCAATTTCGGGGCAAATCTTGAAGCGCTTATCCAGAATCTGGAAAATCCGGTATATAAGCATTCGGCGGATGGCCCGAAGCATGCCCGGACTATAGGCATAGCCCAGGAAGTGGCCATTGTTAGCCGACAGGTCTATAGAAGTGAAAACATCTTCTAAAGCAGGAATTTCCCTGCCCTTCTTCCAGCCAAAGGCATCCTTAAAGAAGTTTGAGATTATTTCTGTTATTAATAAATCTGCAGGAGAGTTATAATCCTCTGAGGTTACCAGCGGCGAGAATTCCGCCTGAACCGGTAGCTCGGCACATTTTGAAAAACCTGCTCCCAGAATAAAAGCGACCTTTTGTTTGCTGTTTGGTTTAGTCATACGAAGCCCTTGCTGCTAAGGCAGAAAAACTTTATGGAAAAAAGAGCAATTGATTTTAACTGCATACGGTCTTAAATATCAATTGTGTATGTGTTCTTTCGGGCTTTTGTGTTTTAAGCTGAATCAGGTAGCTTTTCCTTTCAGGTCCCAGTGGTCCTTCATTACCTTGCCCTGGTTGTCGTATTTAAGTACCCGACTATATCGATCGCCCCGGATTTTGCCTTCTTCCGTTCTTTTTCCAACAAAAGCCAGTACAGGGTTTCCTTCCTCGTCGGTTTTAACCGATACATCTTTGCCATTATACTGCAGGTTTACCAAAGAAGAAGGGGTGTATTTCTTACTCAGCTTCGCTTGTAATCCTTCGCTTAATTTCATAATCCTCCTGTTTTGTCGTAACTATAATATACGCAGAAGGAGGGGAAGGGTTGGCGGTTTGGGGTAAGAGGTATGTAGTCGTTTAGTATTCTGTTCCTGCAGGATGGCTTACCCTTTCTGAAATATCGCCCGGCAAAAAGATGCTTTTTTTCCGGGCTCCTGGTTTGATTTCTGTCCTCATAGCCGACAGCCCATCCCTCATGCTTAATTATCGAACCAGGTGCGGCGGCGGCTCAGCTTAAGGTCCTGCAGAACAGGGGCTTTAACGTTAATATCGACAGAAAAGCTCTGGTAAGCACCAAAAGGAATCCAGTTTACGTTCATCTGCCAGCAGTGCAGGTCGCGGTAAATGCTCAGGCTGGTTTGGGTAAAGTCATGGTTCTGGAAGTCATAGCCGCTGTTAAAGCCTACCTTCCATTTTTCAGTTACCTTAACATCGCCGCTAAAACTGGCCGACTGGCGAATGGTACTTTCTGCAAAGCCCAGTTTGCTGTAATTAAACTGGTAGTTAAAGCGCAGGGTCCATGGCAGGCTAAAATCGACGTATTCGGTCGGGTCGTCGTAAATATAGGCCATGTCCTCGTCGATGGTGGTTTCTCCTGAAGGGCCGCTAAGCGGGGTGCCGGCTGTATTTGGTGCGGCCACCTGGGTTCCGGAGGTGCCGCCTTTCTTAAAAGTGGCCGCACTCAGGCTGGTGCTAATGCCAAAGCTGGCCTGCGAAAGGTTTCCAATGCCCTGATTGCCCAGATTCTGTCGTTCCGCATCCCAGGCAAACACACTCACCCGGTCCTGCTCCACATTGTACACGCCTTTGCTGTCGTAGTAGGCGGTATCCAGCTCATACGCGTACGGATCCAGGGTGGCGGCAAAGTTCAGGCTGATGAGGTTGTTGAGGAAACTGGTATTGCCACTCATTCTTAGCGGGGCAAGATTAAACTCCTCGGCTATCAGGTTGTAGCTGGTGCCAAAGCTCAGGTTCCGTAAAAGAGGTACTTTTTTATAGCCTTTTACCGAGTCGGTCTTGTCCCGCACTTTCATTTCAATGTTGTTGGTAAGGCTAAAGTTGACTGTACCCTGCTCCCTGCTGCCCGATGGCGTGTAGGCAAAGCCCTGGTAAAGGCTTAGCAGTTCGTAGCGGGGCAGGCGGTTGGTCCGGTCATAGCCGGTAAAAACATCCTGGTACAGGCCAAACTGCTGGCGGGTAAAGTCGGGGCTGTAGCTAAAGCTTACCGATGGAATTACCAGGTGGCGAATGGCCTGGATGTACGGTTTTGGATTTTTCTTGTTAAAATAGAATGTACCGAAAAGCTTTGTGCTTAAACCGGTACTCGCGCTGTATACACCTGCTCTTGAAAAGCCCTGTACCGTATCGACCTGTATGCCCTGGTTTGCGCCAACTACTTCGGCGTCGGTATACTTCAGTCTTTTCAGGAACCAGTACTCTTCGTAGCTGAACGAAGGGGATACCTGAAAGTACTTAAATATATTAAAGGAAGTAGAAACCGGAATGCTGTGCTTAGCGCCTACGCGTGCCCGGTCCCAAAGAAGCGGAAGGAATTCGGTATTAAAAGGCAAAAGCGAATCGGCCAGGGGGTCGCGGTTAAGTACATTATAACGACCACTTGCCACGGGTTTGTTGGATATCTGGTTGGTAGCGGCAAAGGTGTAGCCAATCCCTATTTGTTCGTACCATGTTTTTCCGCTGCTGCCGGCTTTTCTGAAAGGCTGCTGGCGGTTCATGGTTACCCCAATATCGGGCAGTGTTACGTCGACCGCTCCCGTGGTAATGTTCTGCACCATTCGGGCACGGCTGGTTAAGCTAAAAGGCGAATTGCCAATGTTGCTGTAGCTGTAGCTTACGTTTGAATTGAAATCCTGCTGCAGGTTTCTGTTAATATCGCGTATGGAGGGGTTATTAGTTGTATACGTAGAGGTACCACCATTTATCGAAGCAGAAAAGCGACCTTTGCCCTTCGACTGCGGAGTGTGGCTCCAGGTTACCCACACATCGTTAGAGATATCTTCCAAACCTTCGGTGCCGGTATTCTGGCGGTTGTAGCGAACGTTAAAATTCCCGTTATAGGCATAACGTTTCCGGTAATTGGAAGCCAGGGAAATACCACGGCTGCCTTTGCTGTAAATTTCGCCGGTAACGGCTAAATCTACATATTCATTAATGGCAAGATAGTAGCCACCTTCCCGCAAAAAGAAACCTCTTTGCCTTTCTTCTCCATAAGAAGGAACAATAATGCCCGATACCCTTTTGCGTGGAGCAGGGAACATGCCGAAGAGAAAGCCTATGGGCGTGGAAACATCGGCAATTTTGAGGTGGAACGGGCCGGATATAACTTTGTCGTTAGGCAGTACTTTTAGCTTTTCGGCCTCAATATGGAAGTGCGGGTCTTCGAGATTACAGGTGGTATAGCGGGCGTGGGAGATATAAAGCTCATTATTCGGCCCTTTTTTAACTGTTTCTCCATGAATGTACGCTTCCTGCTGCTGGGTAACGATTCCTTTAATAATCGCTTTTTTTGTTTTAAAGTTGTAGCGAATGTTATCGGTTACAAATTGTTCGGGACCATCGGTAAAAACAGGTTTTCCTATTGTTTGCCCCGTCGAATCAGTTGCGCCGGAGGCGGTAAGAATCGTCGTTTCCCAATTGGTGCTTATGTTGGCTGCTTCCAGCTTTATCTGGCCATAGTCCACTTTGGCATTCCCGTACATCAATACGGTTTTATCTTTGATATCAAAGCGGAGAGAATCGCTGGCACTATAGTTGATGGTGGTGCTAATGTCGCCCTGTTTGGCAGGGGCTACCAGCGTATCGGTTTGCGTGCTTTGCAGGCTGTCGTTCAAATTCACCTGCAGGCTGTCGGCCGCAGGAACTTTAAGGCTGTCGGCCGGGTTAGTTTGTCCTGCAGCAAGGCTGGCAAGAACGCACACGAAAAGAAACAACAGAACGTACTTCTTATACACTGACTTTCAGATTTTCCGAAAAATTTACAATTTTGTGCAAAGTTATTGGTTTAATAATTAACTACCGAAGGAACGTGAGAAATATTGTGTTTATCAGCGGGTTTTCCCTAATTCTTTTGCTTGGCTCTTTTACCCCGGTAGGGCATTTTGATTACAAAATCCGGAAGGTGGTCATCGATGCCGGACATGGTGGAAAAGACCCCGGCACCCATGGGGTAATTTCAGAAGAGAAAGATATAGCACTGGATATTGCCCTGGAGCTGGGGGCCATTATACAAAAACATTTGCCCGACGTGGAGGTAATATACACCCGAAAAGACAATACCTTTGTGGAGTTGGAAGAGCGGGCGAATATTGCAAATAAAGAGGGGGCCGATGTATTTATTTCCGTACATTGCAATGCCATTGGTAATCCGGAGGTGCATGGTACTGAAACCTATATTATGGGTACCCACGTAAATGAAAGAAACCTGGCCGTGGCCCAGCGCGAAAACTCGGTTATTTTAATGGAAGATGATTACCAGCAGAAGTACGAAGGCTTTGATCCTAACTCTGCTGAATCTTATATCATGTTTTCCCTGATGCAGAATGCCTTTATGGAAAACAGCCTCCGCCTGGCCGACAATGTGGAAGGCCAGTTTAAGCAGCGGGTAGGGCGACATAGCCGGGGCGTTAAGCAGGCCGGGTTTGTTGTGCTCTGGCAAACCACCATGCCCAGTATACTGGTAGAGGTGGGCTATTTAACAAATGAAAAAGAAGAGCGTTATTTAAACGACGACCTCGGTAAAACGTATATTGCATCAGGTATTTTCAGGGCCTTTCGCGATTATAAAGTGGAAATCGAGGCAATGAACTAATCAAATTAATTTGCGTGAAATTTTCCAAAGAAGCTAAAGTAGGTTTACTGGCAGTTATAGCAATTGTAATCCTGTATGTAGGATTTTCTTTCCTTAAAGGAATTGATTTCTTTAACCCTTCCAATACCTACTATGTAATGTACGACAATGTAGATGGCCTTACAGAGTCAAACCCCGTAAAGGTAAATGGCTATCGTATCGGTCGTGTAGCCTCCATAACGCTGTTGCAGGAAGGCGAAGAAACTAAAATGCTGGTGGCTCTTGATATTACCGACGAGCTCAAGGTGTATGAGAACAGCATTGCTTTACTGGAAGATGACGGGCTGCTGGGGGGCAAATCCATTAAACTCAATATCCGCAACAGCGGCCGCCTGCTCAACGATGAAGATACCCTGCGCGGTGAGGTGGATGTAGCCCTTACCCAAATGATAAAAGATAAAGCCGACCCTATTATTGCAGAGGTCGATACTACCCTAACCCGGGTAAATAATATTTTAGGCGATTTGTCGGGGAGCGGGGGCAAAGTGGAAAGTGCCATTGGCAGTTTACAGGAAACCGCCACCATGCTTCGCTACATTGTAATAGAAAACCGCCGCGATATTAATGCAATAACCACCAACGTTAAAGGCCTTACCGAGGCGCTAAACGACCAGCAAAATGGCATTAAGCCGCTTTTAACCGAGCTCAACCAGTTTGCCGATTCGCTAAACAGCATGGAGCTAAAGCAAACCGTAGCCAGGGCCAGCGAAGCCATGGCGAACCTGCAGCAAATAACGCAGCAGTTACAGGCGGGCGAAGGTAGTTTGGGCAAGCTGCTCCAGGATGATTCGCTTTATACCAACCTGAATAAGAGCTCTGCCGACCTCGATCGCCTCCTGATTGATTTACGCGAAAACCCGGGCCGCTACATCGACCTCCGCTTTTCGATTATTGGCGGAGGCAAAGAAATAGAAAAAAATTAACGAACATTTGTTAGGCTGGCTTGCAACTACTTGTTGCAAGCCACTTTTTTTGCCTATATTTGGTGAACCTGTTTTTTTTAAGCTTACTAACATTGCTACTTTATGGACCTCGCCTTCAATAAAAACGAAGATCTTCTTAAACAGAAAATTTATCAGCTTAAAACCAGACTGCAGAAAGTACAGCAGGGTGGTGGCCCAAAAAAAATTGAATCTCAGCATAAAAAGGGAAAACTAACAGCCCGCGAACGTATTGCCTACCTGACCGACGAGGATTCGGAATTTCTTGAAATCGGTGCTTTTGCCGGCGAAGGAATGTACAAAGAGGTGGGAGGCTGCCCAAGTGGCGGCGTAGTAACCGGCATTGGCTATGTGTGTGGCCGCCAATGTGTACTGGTAGCCAACGATGCTACTGTTAAAGCAGGGGCCTGGTTCCCGATTACGGCCAAAAAGAATATGCGCGCGCAGGAAGTGGCCATGGAAAACCGCCTGCCCGTAATTTACCTGGTCGACAGCGCCGGCGTATTCCTGCCTATGCAGGACGAGATTTTTCCCGATAAAGAACACTTCGGTCGTCAGTTCCGCAACAATGCCCGCATGAGCAGCATGGGCATTGTACAAATAGCCGCCATTATGGGTAGCTGTGTGGCAGGAGGAGCCTACCTGCCTATTATGAGCGACGAGGCCATGATAGTCGATAAAACAGGCTCTATCTTTCTGGCGGGTTCTTACCTGGTAAAAGCCGCCATTGGCGAAAGTGTAGACAACGAAACCCTGGGGGGCGCTACTACTCATTGCGAAATTTCGGGGGTAACCGACAATAAGTACCCCAACGACGAGGCCTGTCTTGATGCTATCCGTAAGCTGATGGATAAAATCGGCGATTCCGACAAAGCAGGCTTTAACCGCGAAGCGGTGGCCCCACCGGCCAAAGATGAAAATGAAATTTACGGCCTGTTTCCTTCCGACCGGGTAAAGCCCTACGATACCCGCGACATTATTGAGCGCCTGGTCGATAATTCTGAGTTCGATGAATATAAGGAAGAATACGGCAAGACCATTCTTTGCGGCTATGCGCGCATCGATGGTTGGGCAGTAGGCATTGTGGCCAACCAGCGGCAGGTGGTTAAAGCCAAAAAGAGCGGCGGACCAAACAGCGGCCCCCCGGTCGAAATGCAAATGGGTGGTGTAATCTATTCTGACTCTGCCGATAAAGCAGCCCGCTTTATTATGAACTGTAACCAACGCAAAATTCCGCTGGTATTTCTGCAGGATGTGAGCGGCTTTATGGTAGGCAGCCGCGCCGAGCATGGGGGAATTATTAAGGACGGGGCTAAAATGGTAAATGCCATGGCTAACTCCGTAGTACCTAAGTTTACCATTATAACGGGTAATTCTTACGGAGCGGGCAACTATGCCATGTGTGGCAAAGCCTATGATCCGCGCCTGATTTACTCCTGGCCAACTGCTCAAATGGCGGTAATGAGTGGCGCCTCTGCGGCTAAAACCCTGCTGCAAATTAAAGTAGCCAGCCTCAAAGGAGAAGGGAAGGAAATTACACCCGAGGAGGAGCAGAATTTGCTGAAGGAAATTGAAGATAGCTACAACGAGCAGCTCAGCCCCTATTACGCGGCAGCCCGCCTGTGGGTAGATGGCATCATTGACCCGCTGGAAACCCGCAAGGTTATCAGCATGGGCATTGAAGCCGCCAACCACGCGCCTATTACCGAGCGTTTTAATGTTGGCGTTCTGCAAACCTGATAGATAAGTTGGCAGTATTAAGTATTAAGTAATTCGACAGAAATAGTATAAACTTAATTTTGATGTGTCATCCTGAGGAACGCGGACGCCGCGCGGAAGGATCTTTCTTCGTTAGAAACATCTGGGAAGCATTATACTTGGAAAGATGCCTCCGTTGTCGGCATGACAAACAGTTTAATGTATTTATGTCTAAGCACTTAAGTATTAAGTATTAAGACAGAAAAATGGAGGAGGAAGGTTGGCGCAGGCGACATTTCCTCTTTATTTTTAAAAAGATGCAGTAAGATGGCCACAACAGGAAGGACCATCGTATACTAAGGATAAAAATTGACAGCTTGTAGAGAGGAGCGTTATGGACAGCAAAGAGTTAAAAGCCCTGGTGTCTTTACTGGACGATGAAGATACGGAAGTGCTTAATCATGTAGAGCAGAAAATTGTATCTCTGGGCGATGAGGTAATTCCGGTATTGGAGCAGTTTTGGGAAGAAAACTTTAACCCCATTGTACAGCGAAGGCTCGAGGACCTTATCCATACCCTGCAGTACGAGCTGCTCCAAAAGCGCCTGCGCGAGTATAAAGAAGGCGGGGCCGAAGACCTGCTGGAAGGCATGTGGCTGGTGGCTACTTACCAGTACCCCGAGCTGAGCCTGCAGCAGCTGCGTCAGGATCTGGAGCAGATTTATTACGATGCCTGGCTGGAATATAAGTCCGACCTGCACCCGCTCGACCAGGTGAAACTGCTCAACAGTGTATTGTTCAGCAAGCTGCGCTTTGCTGCCAACACCCGCAATTTTCATTCACCTACAAACTCATACATCAACAACATCCTGGAAACCAAGAAGGGGAATCCTATTGCCCTTTGCATTGTGTACATGCTGGTAGCCCGGAAACTGAAAATGCCCGTATTTGGCGTAAACCTACCCAACCTGTTTATTCTTACCTATAAAACCGACCAGGTGCAGTTTTACATCAATGCCTTTAATCGCGGCCTCATTTTTTCAAAGAACGATATCGACAACTATATCGGGCACCTGCACCTAACCCCGGAAGAAGAATACTACCAGCCCTGCAGCAACCTGACCATAATTAAGCGGGTCATCCGCAACCTGATTGCTTCTTACGAAAAGATTGGCGACCACGAAAAGGTCGAAGAGGTGCGGATGTTGCTGCACACCATAGCCGATCCGGGAGACCCCCGCTTTTAATCGTTTTCCTCTTTTCTGTTCCTGTAACTTTAGGATGTAGCCCATCCGGCGGATCTGCTGTGCCTTGTATTTAGCAGGCAAAAAGTGTAATGTTCAGGATAAAAATGTTCTGAATGTAAGGTAAAAAGTAACAAATGTGCTTGTTAGTTTTTCAGTAATTATGGGACAACGGATTAATTATAGCGGATTAATTGTTAGATTATAAATGATTTTTTGCCGAAATAGTTATGAACTTATCAAACCAGAATGAAAAAAATAGTATTGACCATATTATGTATTGGTTGTCTAGGCCGGTTGCTTGCCCAAGATGCAGATACAGAATCAGAAATCAAAAGACTTGAGCAAATGGAAGTTCAGGCTATTTTGAAAAAGGATACAGTTACGCTTTTAAAGCTATGGGACAAAGATTATGTTGTTAATGCCCCTGGCAACAAAATTAATTTTGCGGGTAAAACTACTTTGGACAGGCCTGTCCTGAAAAGATCCAGGACATCTTTTACGCGTGATATTGAGCAAATTATAGTTAGAGGAAACATCGTTTTTTCCATGGGTAGTGAAACAGTTGTGACAGGAAATGAAATTGATGTAGAACAAATTGTAAAAAGGCGATACACCAATATATGGATAAAACAGGATGATTCGTGGAAGCTGGTCGCTCGACATGCTAACGTAATTTGTCCATAATATAAAGGATAAAAATGAAGGTATTGAGGATGAATTTTGAAAAGCTTTGTAGATGTTGAGATTGATACCTACAGCATTTGTTAAAAAATCAGATGAAAGGACTAATAGTAAAAAGCTTCTAGCAAAAAAAAAGGAGAGGGAATCTTTAAAAGATGACAGGCCAGCCCCTGGAGCAATTGATTAAGACCATGAGCAAGAGAATTTTATAAAACCAGGGGTGATTTAAATGCATCTAAAGGACCAACAATTCATTTACCAACAGGTATGCCAATCTTTTAACCCACTCAAAGCAAAAGAACCAGTGGAAGGTTTGGCAGAAAAAAAGAGTGGTTTAATCATCCGGCAGCATGCAGGGAAAAAAACATTTTAACCCAGGGCCGGTAAGTCATTTTTGAAATTTAAACATTCGGAAATGTCTCTTCTGCACTCTTTTCTGTTTCGGCCTTCTTCGCTCCACGCATACTGCAGGAATGTTACTCCAGAATAGAAGGTTCTTAAATAAATTTGGTGGTAAGCATTGCATCTTAAGGTCTCCCATCCTTCAAACTGCCGGATTATGCTTATGTTCCTTCGCCTTCCCTGTAAAAAAAAGAGCCCCTGCGGATAATTCACAAGGGCTTTATAGATGCTTTAAGTTGGGTGTTATACTCAGTCGGTTTCAGGATATCTGAGAATGGAGAAACTGGATTGGTGCGGAAGGAAGGCTACATTTTCTCCCTTTCTGCTGCAATCCAGCTATCTATTTTGTTTTCCAGTATGGCCAGGGGCAGGCTGCCCGATTCCAGGATTTTGTTGTGGAATTCTTTAATTTCGAACTGCTCGCCCAGGGCTTCTTCTGCCCGCGCCCTTAACTCCAAAATCTTCAGCTGACCCACTTTATAAGACAAGGCCTGGCCGGGAATGGCCATGTAGCGTTCAATTTCGGCAATAATGCTGCTTTCCGTTTCGGCTTCGTGGGCAAGCGAATAGGCAATTGCCTCCTCGCGGGTCCAGCCTTTGGCGTGCATACCGGCATCGACCACCAGGCGGATGGCGCGGTGCATTTCGGCACTTAGCATGCCAAAATATTGGTAAGGGTCGGTGTACAGGCCCAGCTCTTTTCCTAAAGATTCGCTGTACAGGGCCCAGCCTTCGCCATAAGCGCTGTACCAGAGGGTTTTCCTGAATTCGGGAAGCTCCTCGTTTTCCTGGGTCAGGGATATCTGGAAATGATGGCCTGGAATAGCTTCGTGCAGAAAAAGGTCTTCGTCGGATAGAATGTTGTATTCCTCCACATCCGGAATTGGAACGTAAAAAACACCGGGGCGGGTGCCATCGACAGAGCCCGGATTATACTCTGCGCTGGCAGAGGCTTCGCGGAAGGCTTCTGTTCTTCTTACTTCAAAAGGAGTTCCGGGCGTTTTATCAAACAGCACGGCTATCTGCGGCTTCATTTTTTCATGAATGGCCTTAAAATGTTCAATTACCTGCTCCGGCTCTGTAAAAGGGCTCAACTTGTCGGTCGTACGCACATGCTCGAAAAAGGCCTGCAGGTCTCCTTCAAAGCCTACTTCATTTTTCACTTTTATCATTTCCGCTGTCAGCCTTTCCACCTCCTGCTGGCCCAGCTCAAAAATTTCGTCGGCCGTCATGTCGGTGGTGGTGTACAGCTTAATCAGGTGGTTATAATATTCCTCTCCTTCCGGAATAGCGGCAATGCCGGAGCTCTCACGGCTCTGGGGCAGGTATTCATTCACTAGGTAATTATGCACCTCCTCGTACTTCGGCATCAGCTGGTTTTGGATTAAATTGGTATAGGCTTTCTTCAGGCGTGTCTTTTCTGTCTCTGAAAAGCCTGCGGGCATATTGAAGATGGGTGCAAAAAACAAATGTTCCTCCACGGGCCCTTCTTTTAAAGAGGCAAATTGCGGGATTACCTTTAAGGTAAGTGCTTTTGGAAGAACATAGCCCTGTGCGGCTCCTTTTCGCATGTTCACCAGGGCAGTGTCAAGCCAGCCGTTGTAAGCCTGCAGGCGCTTTAGCCAGTTTTCATAATCCTGCACGGTTTTAAAGGGCTGGGAGCTGGTTCCCCCGGCCCACTGGCCAATAATCAGGTTTAATGAGGAGAACTGGTTGATGGGCATCAGGTTATCATTGAACTGAAGGCCTTCCAGGTTCGTGGTAGCCTCCCAGTTCAGCACCTGGTAGCTGACTTTTTCCTCTTCAGTAAAGCCGCTTGTATCAATTTCTTCGAGCCGATTAAGATAGCTGTTGTAGAACTCTTTTAAGGTATCCTGGTAAGTAAGAGAAATATCGATGGGCAACCAATCATCGTAGCGCGAGTCGCCGGCAGCCGTGGCCTCCAGCGGATAAAGCTGCAGACGCTCTTCATAGTATTGCCCCAGCAGGGAGTCAAAGGCGGCCTGCCCGCTTGCTGCAGTGCTTTCCTGTTGGATTTCCGCTGAGCTACAACTATAAAGGAGGAGTGCCGCAATAGGTATAAAAAAGGTGTTTTTCATAAGTGATTTACTAAAAAAATTAAACTTTTCAGCCGGTACTAATTTTTAAAAATGATTAGAAGCTTGCGCGCCTTCACCTTCCCTGCTGACAAAGCAAAAAAGTGACCGGATATTTTTTACCTCAAATTAGTTAAAGAAGCTGGAAAAGTAAATGTATTGCTCCTAAAACAAAACGGAATAGCTCACAACCTGAACTATTCCGCTTCATTAGAATCAAATTTTCAGCTGGCGTCCTCTTACTGTTTTTGGGGGCTCTTTTTGCCCCCGGAGCCTTTGCCATGCTTGCCGTAGCCTTTGTTACCCCTGTGTTCCTGGTGCTGTGCTTTGCGCTCCTCCTTCAGTTGTTCCCACTGCGTCCACTGGGCTTCGGTCAGTACTTCTTTCAGTGCGGCTTCCTGCTGCTTGTGCTGCTGCATTCTGGCCGCTTTGCGCGCTTCGCGGCTCTTATTTTCTTCGCTGCGGAACTCTTTCCTGGCTTCAGCGCGGGCAAGAAATATTTCTTTTACCTGCGCGGCCTGTTCGGCAGAAAGATGCAGGTTTTCTGTCATTCTTTCTGTTTGCTTTGCAGCGCTTGCTTCCGGGTTGAACTCTTTGCTGTCTCTCCGGCCTTTATGTCCTTTTCTATGCTTTCCGTGGAATTCCTTTTTCAGCTCCTCCCATTTTTGCTCCTGCTCATCGGTGAGTACTTCTTTCAACTCGGCTTCTTTTTCTGAGCGTTGCTGCTGCATATATGCTCTGCGGTTCTCTTTGGTCCATTCGCCATTTTCCCTGGCTTCCTGCCTGTCTGCTATGGCATCGAGCTGAATAGCCTTTACCTTTGCAGCTTGTTCTTCGCTAAGGTCCAGGCGCTCGGTTAAACGCTCGGTGTGTTTCTGGGCCATTTGCTCTGGGTCCCACTGCTTTTCCTGCTTTTGTTGTGCGAAAGTCTGGGTTCCGGCAAAAGCCATGGTCAGTACCAGCATTGTTTTTACATACTTCATAATCGTTCTTTTATTGAGTTTCATTTTATTGTATTTGTTGCCTGCAGCTAATATGTTTACGCTGAGGGTCATCCAAATATTGGTCCGTAAATGGAGTTTGGGTAGGGTATTCAACGAACAGGAAGAAAACTCCTGCGAAAGGGGATATTTTCTCAAGCAAAAGACTGAAGGCTGTTTTAAACCATTGGAGGTCCTTTCCTTTGGCAGGCTATATCAATGAAATTTGTTGGTAGAGGAAAAGGGGCTGTTCGTTTAAAAAAATTGGATAGCTGCCCCTGGCTGCTTAGCTTAGAGATAAATTGACTCTACTTTGACCGGATTAAACCGACCACGATTTTCCCTTTCTGCCATTGGTACGCAGCTGCTTATTTGGCTCGCCTACCTGGGGCTGCTTGTGTTTCTGTTTTCCGGCAGGTTTCCTATTGAATGGGCGCTGAAACGGGCGCTCCTGCTGGTGATGCTGCAGCTGCCCATGGTGTACCTGAATATGGAAGTGCTGGTGCCCCGCTTCCTGGAGAAGAAAAAATACGGGCGGTACTTCCTGCTGTGCCTGCTGCTGATTATAATTGTTTATTACCTGTACGATACTGTCACGCAGCCCGATTTTGAACGGGCCAGCCGAATGTACCGGGGGCGCCGGCAGCCCGAAGGAGTTCCTTTTCTGCGTTTCGACCGCCCTTCTTTCCGTGGCTTAATCAACAGCTTCCTGAGCGTTTTCTGCTCCTGTTTTCTTCGGTTATCCGGATGTCGCAGATAGCCAGTATAAAGGAACAGGAGTCGGCCCTGCTTAAAAGTGAGCACCTGAACTGGCTTAAGTTTCTGAAGTCGCAGATTAATCCCCACTTTCTGTTTAACACCCTCAATAATATTTATACCCTGTCCATGCTCAAGTCCGACCAAACACCGGACATGATCCTAAAGCTGTCGAATATGCTCCGGTACATTCTTTACGAATGCAGCGATAAAGACAAGGTGCCTATTGCAAAAGAGGTGGCATATATCCGAAACTACATCGATTTGCAGCTGCTGAAGGACAGTGAGATTAAGAACATACACTTTGAGGAGGGAATTAAGGACAATGTAGCCATTGCTCCTATGCTGCTGATTCCGTTTATTGAAAACAGCTTTAAGCACAGCCGGATTGAGGATACCGAAAAGGGGTGGATAAATATTAAGCTCAGCTGCAATAGGAAGGAGATTTTCTTTAGCTGCGAAAACAGTCTTCCGGCTGTGGAGTATAAAAAAGATAAAACCGGGGGCATTGGAATAGAAAATGCCCGCCGCCGACTAGAAGGCTGTTGTATCCCGAGCAGCATGAGCTGCAAATAGGCCGCAAAGAAGGTGTTTTTTCTGTGCGGCTCAGCATTAAGCTAAACAGCTGATTAGCCTGTATTTGTCAGCCGCCGGGGGTTTGTTTTTTGAATTTCCCTTTAAAAATCTCAGCCTAAGGAGGCAGGCTTTTGAAACTGGCATGAAGACATTTTTATATTTTTTGATAGGTTTTGCTGATACCAATTCGCTTGAAAGGGAATCAATAGGAAATGCTGGCACGCGTTGCAAAGGCAGGTGTCGGGTAGAGGAACTTCGCTACCGAAACCAGTTTCGAAAATTTGGTATAATTCCTTATTAGGAAGTGCCTTTGTAAATTCATCATCAACGAACAACGAACAACGAACAACGAACAACGAACAAGACGATTTTATTAAACCGATTATGAAAATACGCTGTGCCGTAGTAGACGACGAGGGCTGGCCCGAAGGCTGCTGGAGCAATACATTGCCAAAGTGCCGGAAGCTTGAGCTGGTGAGTAGCTTTAAGAGCCCGCTGCTGCTGATGGAAGAGCTCAGGAAGGGAAATATCGACTTGCTGTTCCTCGATATTCAAATGTCCGATATTAGCGGTATCGACTTTTTGCGCTCACTCAGGCACAAACCTGCCGTGGTACTTACAACGGCCTATTCCGAACATGCCCTGGAGGGCTATGAGCTGGATGTGCTGGACTACCTGCTGAAGCCATTTTCCTTTGAGCGCTTTTTTCAGTCGGTACAAAAAGTACAGGCTAACCTCCGGCCGGCCGCACCACCGGTGGAGCAGGAGATTCCGCCAGCTGCTCAAAAAAATTTTATCGCTGTACATGCCGACCATAAAATATACAAGCTCAGGTACGAGGAGATTCTGTACATCGAAGGCCTGCGGGAGTATGTATCGTATTATACGCAGGATGGGCAGCGCATAATTGCCCTGGAATCTTTAAAGAAGCTCGAAGAAATACTTCCCGCCACTCAGTTTATCCGGATTCATAAGTCGTATATCGTAGCCATAGACAAGGTGAAGGTGGTGGAAGGAAACCTGCTGCACATTGCCGGAAAGAAGCTGCCCATAGGGGCCAGTTATCGCGAAACAGCCATGCAAAAGCTGTTTTAGTCTGTTTTACTCAGGCGAAGGCTGTTAAAGCCGGAACTGCTTTGCAGGAGGGGCTCTTCTGCTTTTGGCAGGCTAAACCGGAAGGAAGAACCTTTGCCTTCCTGGCTGCTGAGCTGTAACTGACTATCATGGAGGGCTAAAAACTCCTGGCAAAGCATCAGGCCAAGACCCGTTCCTTTTTCGCGGGCGGTTCCGGGGGTGCTGTAAGAGTTTTCGGGGTCGAGCACGAGCGCAATTTGCTCCGGCGACATGCCTACGCCCGTATCGCTGATGCTCAAGTGAAGTACATCCCCCTCTGTACGGCTGATTATTTTTATGGTGCCATAGCCGGGGGTAAATTTAATGGCATTGCTCAGCAGGTTTCGCACTACAAAGTCAACCATTCCGCGGTCAGCACAGGCCATGGCTTCCTTAGGAACATCTACAACCAGGCTTAGCTTTTTACTTTCAACATTAAAAGCATAAAGCTCCACATTCTTCTGCACGACCTCCTGCAGGCTGAAAGTTTCGGAACGAAAAGCAAGCGTTCCCATTTGCGCGCGTGACCAGTTTAGCAGGTTGTCGAGCAAAAAGGCCAGGTTGTGCACCGACTCTTTTGTTTTGCCAGCCAGCTTGTCCATTTCCTCTTCGCTAATCTGGGCGGCATGGCGGGTTATCAGGCTAATAAAAGAATCGAGCGTGGCCACGGGTCCCCGCAGGTCGTGCGACACTACGGAAAACAGCTTGTCTTTAATTTTATTGAGCCTGCGAAGTCCTTCCTCCGACTCCTGCAGCTTGCTGATGGTGGTTTGCAGCTCAAGGGTTTTATGCTGTAAAGCGGCAGTTCGTTCCTTTACTTTTTGCTCCAGCTCCTTTTTCTGTTTCTCCACCAGCTGCTTCCGTTCTTTTTCTTTTTCTCGCTCGAGCCTTTCGCGGGCCAGGCTTTGCGCAGCTGCTTCCTGCCGCGCTTTCTTGAGGCGGTAGGCCAGGCCGAGGGAGAAAAGCACCACCTGGGCAATAACCCCCAGCTGCACTCCATAGCGGGTAAGGAGGCTATCTTCTATCAGGTGCATTTCTTTTATAATGAACATATTTGCCCCGAGTACAAACAGCACATTTGCCAGAATAAAGAAAAGGGCCGGTGTATATCCTCGCCGGTAGGTAAGCACGCCCGCCAGTAGCATGGTGGTAAGCACCACCGTACCGGCAATGCCGGTGGCATCGATGGTTGCTTCGTACCAGGGCAGCTCCAGCCAGTACGCCAGCACCCCCATCATTATCGGGATTAAAGACAGCACCAGCAGCAGGTTTAAAAAATGGTTGAGCCATGGGAGCGTGCGCCGGGTATGCAAATAAGTTTTGGTGAACATAATGCGCATCATGTTCGTGAGCGGCACAATCAGGGCAAAGCTGTAGGCATTCCAGATAGGTTTATTTTGCCAGATGGTTTGCAGGCTGAAACCATAATAGAAGAAGAAATAAAAGCCGATGCCCAGGATGGAAAGCACATAATAAAGGTAGCTAATATCGCGGGCGGCAATAAAAAGCATAAAGTTATAAAAGGCCATTACCAGGATAATGCCGAAAAAAAGGCCCTGTATAAGCAGGCGACGGTCATCTTCCTGCTGCTGAACAGCTGCTGCTTTTAGTGCAGGTTTAAAGCTTAGAGGCAAATGCTGAAGGTTGGCCGTATTCATTTTTAACCAGCCCTGCACCTGCTCCTGTGGCCGAAAATTCAGCCGGAAGAGAGGCTTGTGGTGCGGGCTGCTTCTTTTGCTAACAGGCAAAAAGTAGCCGCTATTCAATTGCTGCATGGTGTCGCCCTGTTGCAGGTAAAGCGAAAGGTAAGGAACATCGCCGGGGTAGAATACATAATTGGTATTGCCCGCTGCGGCAGGACTTTCGAGCCGGAAGCGCAGCCACAGGCTTCCCTGCCGGAGGGGGCGATATTGCGAACTCCAGGCCTGAGCGGGCAGCTGTTGCACTTCTTCAAAGCTGTACAGGTTGGCGGTATCGGCAAAATAAAGCAGCTGCTGTAGGCGAGGGGGCGCTTCCTGTGCCTGAAGGCAGCCTGGAAAAATAAACAGGAACATCCAGCAAAACAGGCGAGGAGGAAACAGGGAAGAGGCTCCCCCAATAAGGTAAATTTTCCTGAAGCGCTTAGACATATTTTTTGGTAATAATCTTATATTAAGATATAATTTACTATATTTTTCAGGAAAATAAATATTTAAACTACGTGAAATGAAGGAAGCCAGGATTTTTATTGTGGAGGATGACTATGTGGTAGCCAAAAACCTCTCTTTTCTGCTGGAAAACCTGGGGTACAAAGTACAGGGCGTATCTGAAACAGGAGAGGAGAGCCTGCTGCAAATAAAAAAAGAAAAACCCGACCTGGTAATTCTGGACATCGACCTTGCCGGGGCCTTAAATGGGATTGACGTAGGTAAAAAGCTGAAAGAGCAGTTTCAGGTGCCTTTTATTTATGTTACTGCCCATGCCGACGGGCAAACCATGACCGAGGCGCTGCCTACCGAACCCTGGGCGTACCTGGCCAAACCCTTCAATGAAAATACCCTCCGCTCCTCAATAGAGCTGGCCCTTTACAAAGTGTTTCAGCAAAAGCAGCCACCTGCCGTTTTGGAGCCCGACAGCCAGGAGAAGAAGTACAGCATGAAAGATGCCATCTTTATCAAGTCGAAGAACCGCCTGGTAAAAGTGGCCCTGCACGACATTCTTTTTGTAGAGGCCAACGATATTTATGCCAATGTATATACCCAGGAGAACAAGTACCTGGTTAATTACACCCTTAAAGCCATTGCGGAGAAATTTCCGGAAAAAAACTTCCTTCGGGTGCACCGCTCTTACCTGGTAAACCGCCAGATGGTGGAAGCCATCGAATACAACGACCTCTTGCTGAAAGGCCACCGCATTCCGGTTGGCAAGACTTACCGCGAAGATTTGATGCGGTATTTCGACATCATGTAAACGTTTACTTGTGTATTCCTTCCGTTCACCCCATTAATTTGTGCGCTGACCTGATTTATTGTGGTCGATTCGTCTTTTTGTTTACATTTATTCTGTATTGCAAACGATTGAAATAGTTTTATTTCATCATTTTGAAAAACAACAGAATTAAATTATGAACCTGGCGTCTCAAGAATTAATTATAGCAGGCTGGATAATGGTAAGCATTTACCTGGTGGTTACGCTTTTTTTCGTCATCAGGGGAGCGTCTAAAACCAAGAGTATTGCCGACTATGCCCTGGGCAGCATTGCCTTTTCGCCGTATGCGGTTGGCTTATCGCTGGCCGCTTCCATGACCAGTGCCGCCACCTTCATTATTAACCCTGGCTTTGTCGCTTATTATGGCGTCAGCGGACTTATATCCATGGCCATTATGCTTCCGCTGGGGGCACTTATTTCGCTGGTTATTTTTACCAAAGGCTTCCGCAAGGTCGGGAATGTTATTAAAGCCATGACCATGGCGCAGTGGATTGGCGCCCGCTACAAAAACAAGGCTTTTGCTACCTACTTTGCTTTTCTTTCCCTGCTGCTCATCACCTTTGTGGTGCTCATTTGTGTGGGTATTACCAAGGTGTTGTCGGCCATGCTCAATACTTCCGAGCTGGCTACGCTGGCCGTTATTATCTGTGTAATTTTTGGCTATATGATGTTCGGCGGCGCCAACTCAATGGTGTATACCAATATGGTGCAGGCCCTGCTCATGATTGTGGTGGCAGTCGTGCTGCTGACCTCCGGGCTGGAGCATTTTAAAGAGGGCGTAAATGGATTCCTTGGTAAGCTCGCAGCCATAGACCCGCTGCTGGCTCGCCCGCTAAACCCCGAGAGCCTGCTCTTCCGCGACCTTTTTGAGGTGGTTTTCTGCCAGATTGTAGTGGGCATTGCCATTGTATGCCAGCCCCACATCATCACCAAATCTTTGTTGCTGAAGAAAGATTCTGATGTAAACCGCTACCTCTTCGCCGGCATTGCCGTAGAAATTCTCTTTTTCCTGGTGGTGGCAGCCGGTCTTTACGCCCGCATTGCCTTCCCCGATTTGCAGGTAGCCGGCGAGGCGCTTGGCGTCGACAATGTTATGTCGGCCTACGTATTGCAGGAGTTTAGCTGGATACTGGGGCTAATTGTAATTATGGGGCTTATTTCTGCCGGTATTTCTACGCTTGAAGGGCTTATCCAGTCGCTTTCCACTACCATCACTTCCGACATTATTGGCACCTTTTGGGGCCGGAAAGGAAAAGCGCTGCCGAACGAGGTAGGCATTAACCGGATAGTGATTGTGCTCCTGGCGTTGGTGTCGTTCTTTTTCTCTTACCGCCAGCTGCTGGCCCCCGACCTGAGTGTAGGCATTTTTGCCCAAAATGGGGTATACGCTTATTTCTCAGCCGCTTTTATTCCGGTATTGTTTGGCATTTTCTTTAAGCGGGTGCCTTTGGTGGTGCCTGTGGCAGGGGCCGTAACCGCTGTAATCGTCCATTTCGGAATTTACTACGGCCGCATTACTCCCTATATGCAGGAAGCAGTACGAAACCCGGGAGTGGCGGCCGCCCTGGCTATTTGCTCTTCGGTAGCAGTGTCCATGAGCATTTACCTGGTATACATGGCCAAAACTTATAAGAAAGTAAAAACCGTAAAGGCATGAAAAACTTCCTCTACACCCTCTGTGCCTTCCTCCTTTGTTCGGCCAGCCTGCCTGCACAGGGGCAGGATGGAGCCAATGCAAAAAGCTCGCTGAAGAAACTGCAGGTACTGGATAGTATTCAGCTGGCTTATACAGAAGCAGGAAACGGAAAAGAAACCATTCTTTTTATCCACGGCCTGGGTGGCACCCGGCAGCACTGGCAGCAAACCCTGCCTGCGCTGAGCAGTAACTACCGGGTGCTGGCCGTAGACCTTCCCGGCTACGGCGATTCCCGCCTCCAAAAAGTACCGCAGGATAGTATGCTGCACTACTTCTCTGCCAGCTTACTGGCTTTAATGGATAGCTTATCGATTCCCGAGGCTCACCTTGTGGGGCATTCCATGGGCGGACAAATAGCCATGCTCTTTGCACTTGAACATCCGGAGCGGGTACAAAAGCTGGTGCTTGCCGCGCCGGCAGGCATTGAAACTTTTACCGAGGCAGAAGGGCAGGGACTCCGGGCCTTTGCTGCCAATACCTATCCGCAAAAGCCCAGCGAGGCGCAAATCAGGCAAAACTATGCACTTAACTTTTACCAGAAGCCCGAAGCAGCCGAAGGCCTAATTCAGGAGCGTCTGGCCCTGAACGAGTCTGCTTATTTTCCTACTTACGCAAATGTTCTAATTAAAGCGGTAAACGGCATGCTGGATACGCCGGTGGCTTCGCGCCTGGCGGAACTGCAAGCCCCGGTGCTCCTCATTTTCGGGAAAGAAGACCGGCTCATTCCTAACCGCTACCTGCATCCGAATTTAACTACCGAGGCCCTGGCGCAGCAGGCACAGCAGACCCTGCCAAAAAGCCAGCTGCTAATGCTCCCCAATGCCGGGCACCTGCTCATGTTTGAGCAACCCGATGCATTTAACCAGGCACTTAAAGATTTTCTCAATAAAACGGACCCTAATTAACCATTTAACTCCTTAGGCTATGAAACACATTTTCCTCTGTTGCTTATTCTTTTTTTCCTGTACGCTCCTCATGGCGCAGGAGAGAGTCGTAAAAGGGAGGGTGCTCTCCTCATTAAATAACGAGGCCCTTCCCGGCGTAAACGTAAAAATTGCAGGCACCAACACAGGTGTAATTACCAGCACCAGCGGGTTTTATGAAATATCCGTACCTGGTCCGGAAGCCGTGCTTGTTTTTAGCTATGTAGGCTTCCTTACCGAAGAAGTAGTGGTAGGTGACCGGCAGGCCATCGATGTTTCGCTGGCCGAAGACATGACCCGGCTCAGTGAAATAGTTGTTTCGGGTACCCGGCGTGCGGAGAAGATTACCGAAACCCCCGCTACGATTGAAGTAATTAGCAAGCAGGATATTGAAAAAATAGCCACTTTTAATCCGGGTGAGCTTTTGGCAAGAGTAAAGGGCGTGGAGTTTGTGCGGGCTGGCGTTGCCGGTACCGGTATTAACGTAAGGGGCTTTAACAGCAACTTTAACTCGAAGAACCTGCAGGTAACCGACGGTCGCTTCTCCACACTGGTAGCCACCGGCTTGCCTTTTGGCCCGCTGAATACCGTAATTAAAGAAGATATTGAACGCGTAGAGGTGGTGCTGGGCCCGAATGCAGCACTCTTTGGTCCGAATGCCCACAACGGCCTGGTAAATACCATTACCAAAGACCCCCGCAGCAGCCAGGGAACTACGGTAGCCCTCAATGTGGGCAACCAGAGCATGTTCTCTGCCCGCCTGCGCCATGCCCAGGCCGTGAGCGATAAGTTTGCTTTTAAAGTTACCGGCGAGTACACTATGGCAGAAGAGTTTGAATATGCCGATTCCGTATACATTGACCGGAATAAAGATGGAATCAAAGAGGGCTATGAGGAGTATATGCTTGATAATGATATTGAGTTCCTTCGCGGCGAAACTTCTTTGTATTACACTCCCGTGAGCGGAACAGACATTATTGTGCAGGCTGGTGCTTCCAACTCCACTTACCTTTCGCCCACCAACGTGGGCCGCAACCAGATAAAAGACTGGCAAATCTATTACACCCAGGTAAAGCTGGTGCATAATAACTGGTTTGCCCAGGTGTATCATACCTGGAGCAAGACCGACAGCACCTATTCTATCGACGACCGCACCAAAGCGTACTATACCTACAGCGATCTCGATTTATATACCGAAGAGCAGGTTCGGGATTCCCTATCGTATACCACTGGCGCCCTTTTTAAAGATGCTTCCCGCCGCTTTAATGCCGAGCTGCAGTACAACAACGACATCAATAATAAATTCTTTTATACCATTGGCGGCCAGTATCAGCGCGATATGGCGAACAGTTTGGGTACTTACCTGCTCGATGAAAACGAAGAGGATTACATTACCATTAACCAGCTTGGTGTCTATGGCCAGTTCGACTACCACTTTGGTGGAGGCTTAAAAGCAACCGCGGCCTTCCGTGGCGATAACCACGAAATTTACGGCTTTAACTTCCTTCCCAAATTTGGCCTGGTGAAGAGTGGCGACTGGGGCGGCGTTCGCTTAACCTACGGACAGGGCATTGCAGCGCCCACTATTCTGAACATGTACGGCAATCTTTTCGGAGGGCTTATTTTAGGAAATGCAGAAGGCTTTACACTGGCCGATGGTTCTGTTGTAGAGAAGCAAAAGGTAGAAAAAATCCAGTCGATTGAACTGGGCTATAAAGGGCAGGTAGTTCCTAAAAAGCTGTTTATCGACGCCAATACCTATTACAATATTTCAGAAAACTTCCTGAGCCCGGTAACGGTGGTGGGTGTGGCCACAAAGCGTGGAGACACGCCAATTGAAGAAGTGCAGAGCGCCTATGGGGTGTACAAAGGCCTGGTGGCCACCTATGTAAACTTCGGTAAGTTTAACACCTATGGCTTCGACCTGGGCGCAAACTATTACTTTACCGATGCCCTGAGTATAGGCGCTACCTACTCTTACTTCGGCTATTCTATCGATGAAAATAACCTGGAAAATGATTTTGATAAAGATGGAAAAGTTACCCAGCTCGACTTACTGGTAAATGCCCCGACGCATAAAGGGACGGCCTCTTTAAATTATATGGGCGAAAGGTTCTTTGGTTCCATCTTCAGCCGCTGGGTACAGGAGTTTAACTACTTCTCCAGCTACCAGATTGCTTCAGAAACCATTCCTGGTTTGAAGTACCGCGGAACTGATATTATTGAAGATGCCCGCAGTACTGATTCCTGGAACTATGGTCCAATGGGTGGTTTCGTTACTTTCGATGTAAGTGCCGGCTATCGCTTTAGCCCAATGTTCCGCCTCTCTGGCCAGGTAAGCAACCTGTTTAATACCGAAATGAGAGAGTTTACCGCAGCTCCTCCAACAGGCAGGCTGTTCTCCCTGGAACTTCGCGTAGACCTTCCGGCCATCAGCAGAAACTAATTTTTAAAAGCAGTAGAATCAGAAAGCCGGCGATAAACGGGAGCAACTCCCCTCGCCGGCTCTCTTCAAAAACTTATCAATTTTCGCATGAACAGACTTCAGGATAGAGTAGCCATTGTAACCGGGGGGGCCAACGGAATAGGAAAAGTTACTGCCCAGCGCTTTGCCGCCGAAGGAGCCCGGGTAATGATTTGGGACCTCGACAGAGAACGGGGCGAAGCAACCGCGGCAGAGATAACCGCCGGGGGTGGAGAAGCCGTTTTTAAGGCAGTGAACACTTCTCAGTTCGAAGAGGTGGAAAAAGGAGCCAGGGACGTGGCCGACCGCTGGGGCCGTATTGATATTCTTATTAACAATGCCGGCATTACCCGCGACGCTTCGCTTAAGAAAATGACCACCGAACAGTGGCAGCAGGTAATGGATGTAAACCTTACCGGGGTATTCAACTGCACCAAAGTTGTTTCGCAAATTATATGGTGGAGCAGGGCTATGGGCGCATCATCAGTGCCTCTTCGGTAGTTGGGCTGTACGGCAATTTTGGCCAAACCAATTATGTAGCTGCCAAAGCCGGTGTAATTGGTATGACGAAAGTATGGGCCCGTGAGCTGGGACGCAAAGGCATTACTGCCAATGCAGTCGCTCCCGGCTTTATTGCCACCGAAATGATTAAGAAAATACCCGACGAGGTGCTGAAGCAGATAGAAGGGAAAATTCCTGTCGGCAAAATGGGCGAGCCGGTAGATATCGCCAATGCATACGTATTTCTTGCCTCCGACGAGGCCCGCTACATTAATGGTGCGGTGCTTAGCGTAGATGGCGGCATGGTAGGATAAAATTTAGACAGGGAAGGCTGAAGGCAGGGGCTGCTTAAGCAAGAAAAAAGCAGGCAGCTCCCTGCGGTTCAGCGCCGCTTATCCCTGCCTGCTGCTAAACGATCGCTTCCTGTCTAGCCTGTTAAAAGCATTGACATTGGAAAGGTGCTAAGGGCAAACCCAGGGAGGTAGGAATACAGAAAAGGACTAAACAACATCAATGGAAAAAGAACGAAATGCTGTAATACTGGCCACCGGCTCTTATGTGCCGGAGCAGGTGGTGCCAAATACCTATTTTAACGATTTGCTCGGGGAAGATGTCGATGGCTGGCTCAGAAAAAATGTACACATTTACGAACGCCGCTGGGCTGCAGAAGATGAATCGACGGCCGATTTGGTTTTGCATGCTGCCCGGCAGGTGCTGGAGCGGGCCAATGTAAAGCCCGAAGCGCTGGACCTGATTATTATCGCCACCGATACCCCGGAATATGTATCGCCCTCTACGGCCTCTAAGGTGCAGCACCTGCTGGGAGCGGTAAACGCAGGGAGCTTCGACCTGAATTCGGCCTGTGCGGGCTTTGTAACGGCCCTCGACACAGCCAGTAAGTACATCAGGGCAGACGAAAACTACAAAAAGGTTTTAGTGGTGGGCGCTTATGTCATGAGCAAGTACCTCGATAAAACCGATAAAAAAACAGCAAACCTCTTTGCCGATGGAGCCGGTGCCGTTTTGCTTGGGGCCGAAGAAAACAGCCGCCGTGGTTTCCTGGCGAGCCAGCTGAAAACGCAGGGAGAGTACTGCGATTGGATGGGCATTTATGCCGGCGGAACCAGCCAGCCGGTTACGGCAGAAGTGGTGGAGCGCAAAGACCATAAGCTAAAGTTTGTAAAGCGTTTTCCCACGGAGCTGAACCCGGAAATGTGGAGTGAAATGATTGGGGAGCTTTGTCGCCGGATAGGGGTAGAGGTAAAAGAGGTAGACCATTTCTTTATCACCCAGATAAACATCAACAGCATTTGGGCAACGCTCGATAAGCTGGGCCTGCCGCACGACAAGGCGCATACCATTATGCACCATTACGGCTATACCGGTTCAGCCTGTATTCCGATGGCCCTGGATGAGGCCTGGCAAATGGGCAAGGTAAAGGAAGGCGACCTTGTCATCTTTATGGGCTCAGGCGGCGGGCTCTCTTTCGCCAGCGCCGCCTTTCGCCTATAACCGCCGGGCGATCGATGGAATTAAGTAACTGAACAGAATTATTTTGAGCTTAACAGCCAGCTTTGTCATGCAGACGTTAGGAAACGGTCCGCCGCTGCAGCATCTTTCGCAGTATGAAGCTCCTTAAGAGCAGTTTTATTGGAAAGATCCTTCCGCGCGGCGTCCGCGTTCCTCAGGATGACAAAATCGACTTTTTTTCTTTAAAATAAATCTGTCGTACTACTTAAGTAGTTTGACAGAATTAAATTACCAATAAACTGCTTCTTTGTCATCTCGACGAAAGGAGAGATCTTTCCAATAAAATAGCTCCTAAGGAGCATCTAATAGAGAATGATGCCGCAGCGGCGGACCGTTTCCTGGCGTCAGCATGACAAGGTTGGCTTTTAAGCTCAAAATAATTCTGTCCAGCTACTTAGTTTCCCCGCTACCTAAAGAACAGGGGATCTGGGCCTGTAAGAAACTTTTGGGTTGCCAGGTTTAAATACGCACTACCCGATACGCATGACCGCTGCGGCGGGCCGTTCAAGACTAAAGATTCAAGACTATGCAATACCGTAAAGACTGGATACAACGATGGGCCAGCTACCATCCCGACAAGCTGGCGGTGCGCGAGCATGATAGCGGGCGGTGCCTCAGCTATGGGGAGCTGGAGATTTTATCGGCAAAGGCCGCCGCTTTTCTGAAAGACAAGCTGGAGCTGGGAAAAGGCAGCCGCGTAGCAGTGCTGGCCGATTTTTGCCTGGAATATGTGGTGCTATTTGCCGCTGCGCAAAAGCTGGGCTTTGTACTGGTGCCTCTAAACTATCGGCTAACCGGCCGCGAAATAGCTTATATGCTCGACAACAGCCAGCCAGAGCTGTTTATTGCCGCCGAAAAATACCTGCCGCTGCTGGAAGGGCAGGAGGCGCTGAGTACCATCCGCCACATTCTTAAGCCAAGCGCTTTTATGGAGGCCCTGGAAGCATACCAGGTAAAGAATAAGGTACAGGAGGAGCTGGAAGAAAATCACCCGCTTTTTATCCTCTACACTTCCGGCACCACCGGCTTTCCGAAAGGAGCTATTTATACCCATGGCATGGCCTTCTGGAACAGCATGAATACCGCCACCCGGCTGGATATAACCTCGCAGGACCATACGCTGGTTTGTATGCCGCCCTTCCATACGGGGGGCTGGAATGTTTTTCTTACGCCTTTTTTGCACCATGGCGCTTCTTTTACCCTGCTCTCGAAGTTCGAAGCCGGAGCGGTGCTGCGCCTGCTGGAAGAAGAAAAAGCCACCCTTTTTATGGCCGTGCCCACCATGCTTAAGATGATGCTCGATGCACCGGAATTTGATCAGGTAAGGCTGAAAAGTACCCGCTACTTTATTGTGGGGGGTGAGGCGCTTCCCATTCCCACCATCGAAAGCTGGCATAAAAAAGGAGTGCTCATTAGGCAGGGCTATGGCTTAACCGAAGCGGGCCCGAACATCACCTCCCTGAACCACGAAGATGCTATCCGCAAAAAAGGCTCTATTGGTCAGCCTAACTTTTATGTGGAATATAAAATTATGGGCGAAACCGGCCAGCCTGCAGAGCAGGGACAGCCGGGAGAGCTGTGGCTCAGTGGGCCCATGGTTAGCCCGGGCTACTGGAGAAACCCGGAAGCCACCGAAGCAGCCATAGCAGGAGAATGGTTTAAGACTGGCGATGTGGCGCAGGAAGACAAGGACGGCTTTCTTTACATCGTCGACCGCAAAAAGAACATGTACATTAGCGGGGGCGAAAATGTATACCCTGCCGAAGTAGAGCATTTTATGCTTACCCATCCGGCTATTGAAGAAGTTGCCGTGGTAGGCATTCCCGATGCCCTCTGGGGCGAAAGTGGTAAGGCCTTTATTGCCCTGCGGGAAGGGGCCATGCTGGGTGAGCAGGAAATAATTGACTGGTGCCGGCAGGGCCTGGCAAAGTACAAAGTGCCGAAGTATATATACTTTACCGGCGAGCTGCCCAAAACGGAAACCGGTAAAATTGCCCGTAAACTTCTTAAATAAGCAGATGCTGATTGCCGATACACCCTATCCTCTTCAAAATAAATTAATTAAGGGTGCAGGAACCCTCTCCCTTGCCTATGCAGCGCAGGGGGAGGGTTTTCCTTTGTTGTTTATTCACGGGCTGGGCAGCTCCATTCCTGCCTGGCAAAAGAACATTCCTTTCCTCTCCAGGTACTTTTACTGCCTGGCCCTGGACCTGCCCGGCTATGGCAAATCCTCAAAAGAGGGCGTACATGCTGGTATGGAGTTTTATGCCGATGTGGTAAGCGATTTTCTGGACAAGCTGCAGCTTCCGGCATGTTACCTGCTGGGGCATTCCATGGGTGGGCAGGTAGCCATCCATACTGCTTTAAAGTATCCCGAAAAAGTAAAGAAACTCGCCCTGATGGCCCCTGCAGGTTTGGAAACATTCAGTCCTGATGAAGGGCAGCAGCTTAAGCAGTGGTTTGCCCCGGAGAAAGTTTTCGCGGCAGGAGCCGATGTGGTTGAGCAGAATGTAAAGGCAAACTTCCACCATTTCCCGGCCGATGCGCAGGTTTTGCTGCAGGATAGGGTAAGGTATAAAAGCTGCAGCGACTACCGCACTTTCTGCCAGGTAGTTTCCGACAGCGTGGCGGCCATGCTGAACGATCCGGTTTATGCCCGGCTGCCCAGCCTGGACATGCCTGTACTTATGCTGTTTGGCAGGCAGGACGCCTACATTCCCAGTAAGCTGCTCCATCCGAACCTGGAGCTGGAAACCATGCTGCAGGAAGTCCAGTCCCGTATGCCCAACCTTCATTACCACCTCCTCGACGCCTGTGGGCACTTTGTGCAGTGGGAGCAGGCTGAGCAGGTAAACCACTACCTGCTGGAGTTCCTGAAGTAGGTAATAAAACGGTGGCGGATAAATGAAAGCCTTTCCCCTTTCGCTTTGCTGTTGATTAGCCTGACAGGCCTATTGCTTTTTGAGTAGAAGCAAGGCAATTTCCAGGCAAAGCTAATTTTCTTTTTTACTGCCAGAGGGCTTATGAGAATGAATAAGAGCATGTTTAAATTTTCAAAAGGATGAGGTAGGTTGAATAAAGAGCGGGTCAGTTGCGTAAGAAAAAAAGAAACCAAACTTATTTACTTATGCAATCTCAATACAAGAGACTTACTGACCCGCAATGGGAAATTTTGAGAGATTATCTTCCAATAAAACGCAAGCGCCAATATTCTTTACGCTCTATTGTAGATGGAATTTTTTGGTATCTGCGTATAGGTAGTCAATGGAGAAACCTGCCAGAATGTTTTCCCAAATGGGAAAGTGTTTACTATTACTTTAGGAGGTGGAAAGATAATGGCACGTTAGAGAACCTTAACTTTGCCATGAACAGGTTGGAACGTGAAAGAAAAGGCAAAGAACCGACTCCAGCCATGTTTTGCATTGATTCTCAATCAATCAAAGCCGCTCCATTTGTAAAGGAAGAAAAGGGTATAGATGGCAATAAAAAGATAAATGGCAGGAAGCGACATATCATTACAGACACACTTGGTTTAGTCTGGGCTGTTATTGTACATGCAGCCAATCAACATGATGGAGTAATGGCTGAAAAAGTGGTTGCTCCATTGCAGGGTTACATGCATAGAATGGAAAGAATTTTAGCCGATGATGCTTACAAAATAAGGTTTATGGACTGGGTAAATGACAATCTTTTAGGAGTAGACTTGGAGATTTCCTCGAAGCCTCCAGGCCCTGATGGTTTTGTGCCTGTAAAGTGGAGATGGGTGAGCGAAAGAACGTTCGGAAGCTTAAACTTCTTCAGAAGGCTGGACAAAGACCACGAAAAAACCATAGAAAGTTCTGAAGCTTGGGTCTTATGGCATAATTGCCAAGTAATTCTTAACCGTTTAACTCCAGTAACCTAATAAAATTTTTAAACATGCTCTAAGCTCGACTTTAGCATTTTTAGAAAGATAAAAAGAGAACTCAACAGGCAGTAGAGATGGTATAGTAAGTGACGAAACTCTTATAGCCATGAATACTTTTCCTGTTGAGTTCATAGAGATAATTATACAGTATCAGATAATGTTTTCCAAATCTGTATTTGAACATGTAAAGCTGATGCTTTCAGGAGCTATTCTAGCTCCGGGAAAGCGGACTGTGAGTTCAGTGCTTCAAATCACAGGGATGAGCAAGGAGAAGCGTTTTCATAAATATCATCGGGTATTAAGCCATGCCCGTTGGTCAGCCCTGGAAGGTTCACACATCTTGCTAGGGCAGTTATTAAGTTGTTTTCTTCCTTCAGGACCGGTAGTAGTAGGAATAGATGAGACTAAAGAAAGAAGGTGGGGTGGCAGAATAAAAAAAAGAGGTATTTACAGGGATGGCGTTCGCAGTAGCGGTTCTCATTTTGTAAAAAGCAGTGGGTTGCGCTGGATTAGCTTAATGCTGTTGGTTCCTGTAAGCTGGGCATCACGCGTATGGGCATTGCCTTTCCTAACTGTACTGGCACCCAGTGAAAGGTATGCGAAAGAGGCAGGCAAACAGCACAGGACGATAACCGATTGGGCAAGAGGAATGCTTCTTCAGTTAAAGAGATGGCTTCCCGATAGAAAAATAATAGCAGTAGGAGATAGCAGCTATGCAGTGATGGACTTACTGGCCGCTGTGCGGGAACAGCTTACCTTTATTACCAGGCTGCGTTTAGATGCAGCTTTATATGAACCGGCTCCCCCTCGTGAGCCAGGAAAAAGAGGTCGCAACAGAAAGAAAGGAGCCCGACTTCCTACTTTGGCAGAGGTGCTAAAGAATCCAGATACGGAATGGCAGGAAATAAAGCTTTCCCAGGGGTATGGACATATAGAAAAGGTAATGGAAGTAGCTACTGAAACAGCCTGGTGGTATCATAGTGGAAAGCCGGTAGTGCCTCTTCGCTGGGTGCTCCTGCGTGACCCTGAAAACAAACTTGCTCCAACAGCGCTCCTTTCAACTGACTTAAAGCTTTCTGCTGAAAAGATAATTATCTACTTCTCCAGAAGGTGGTCAGTGGAAGTAACCTTTGAAGAAGTAAGAGCTCACCTTGGTGTAGAAACACAACGCCAGTGGTCAGACAAGGCTATAGAAAGAACGACACCTGTACTGCTGGGGATTTTCTCAATGGTAACTCTTCTGGCTGATAGTCTTCACAAACAGGGAAAACTACAGATAGCTACCTCTGCATGGTACAAAAAAGAAAAGCCCACTTTCAGTGACGCTCTGGCGGCTGTAAGAAGGCTTTTCTGGAATGAAATTAATTTTTCAACATCTGATATTCAACACGATATGATAAAAATACCTAAACCTTTACTCAATCATTTCCAGCATATATTAGCTCATGCTGCTTAATGCTAAAGTCGAGCTAAACAGGGAGGGGGATTTTAATTGTGGTTCTAAATGAATTGAAGTGGGTAAGCGTTTAGTGGTTTCACGCAAAGGGCGCGAAGGACATTGCGCAAAGTCCGCAGAGATTTTTGTGCTGCCAGAACACATCTGCCCTCTTTCAGGAGGCCACAAAGGCGTTTCACACAAGATACCTGGCGAATTCCCTCATGCAAGGAGACGCAAAGTGCCCTCCTTTGCCTACTGAAAGACCAGGAGGTTTTTGTAGGAAGTGATTTTTTTCAGTGGCAGCCATATAAAAGTACCTTTGCGACCTTTGCGAAAAAAGCTTAGCGTTCTTTGCCTGGAAGAATAATACCCACTATAATTCATCAAAGGTCTTAATTGTTCTCCTCTTTGTTTCTTAATATACTTTGAAAGGGAACCCTTTTTTCCTCCAGGGTGGCATCTTCCGGAGGGTTATCGAGTAAAAAGCCTATGGGCTGGAGAGAAGGAACGGTATCGCAAATCACCTTAATAATGGCCAGTACTGGAATGGAGAGGATCATTCCCAGGGCCCCCCACATCATTCCGCCAAGAAACAAAGCGATGATGGCCGCAAAGGGATTAATACTTACCTTTCCACCAACAATGTTTGGGGTGATAAAATTACCTTCCAGAAATTGTACTCCCCAGAATAACAAGGCCACCCCCAGCGGGTACCAAAGCGAATCTTTTGTTACCAGGGCAAAAAGAATAGGGAGTAAAGAGCCTATTAAAATGCCCACATAGGGGATGATGGTAAGAACCGCCGCCAAAGCCCCGAAAAAGATGGCATGCTCGATTCCCAGAAGCATGAGTCCTACGGAATTTAAAATAGCAACAATGAAAATTACCGTAAAAAGGCCAACTATGTAGCTTCTAACCACCATTTCTACCTTATTAATAGTCGAACTTACAAGAGGATAGCTATCGGGTTTGAACCATTTGAAAAGAAAAGCCACCAGGAACCGGCGGTAATACAGGAAAAAGAAAAGGCAGATTAGAAAAAGAAAAAATCCGGTAAAAAAGTCGGCAGTAGCAGACAGGGTACGGGTAAATGCAGTGGTGCTGTTTTTCAGAAAGCTGTTAAGGCCATCTTTTAAATAGCGGGTTTGCTGTTGCTGCTCTACCCCAAAGGTATTTTCCATCCAGCCGTAGCCGCGGTCAATCAACTCATTAAACCGGGCACCTATAGAATTTAAATCATTGGTAATGCCACCTACCTGGGCGGAAAAAAAATAGGAAAGACCGGAGACCACTAATAAAATTAACAGGATAGAAAGTACGGAGCTAATTCCCCGGTTTATTTTTGCCCGTTCTATCAGCCTGCTGAGTGGCCGGAGTAACAGGGCCACGATAAAGGCGGATAAAATGGGGCTCAAAATTGGCTGCCCCAGAATGAGGACATAACTGGTTAATACCAGGCTGGCTAATATGACGAAGTATTTGAAATAAGCGGGAACCGTTTGCATATATGTATTAAAAATAAAAGGTATTCAGGTATTAAATCACTAAACTAGCTGAAAAGGTTTTAATATCCACAGGCTAGCGATAGCAGAAAAGAAGGAAGGGGAGGTTTTCCCTCCTTGTAACCAGCTTTACTTAGCTAGGCTGTGTCTGATGAATAATTCCAAGATCCTTATTGTCATTCCGACAATAGGAGGAATCTTTCTAAACTTGAAGTATGGAAGGATTATCTTACTTGGAAAGATGCTTCCTGGCATCAGCATGATAATAAAATGTGATTCACCAGACACAGCCTAATTCATGCCTCCGGCTCTTTTATAATATTTAGTCCTACTACCAGCCATTATCTTCAACTAGCATCAGCTGCTTTAAAAAATTGCGCGAGGGCCCCCCGAATCGGGTAGACTCGTAAAAAATATAGCCAGGCCTCTGGCCCATGGATGTTCAAGGGCTGGAAGCCCCCTTATAAAAGGAACGCGTGAAAATACTCGGCTATCATGGATCCATTATGTTATAGTACAATATGATATTTTGAATGTTATTAGTGTTAAGTAATTCGACAGAAATAGTATAAACTTAATTTTGATGTGTCATCCTGAGGAACGCGGACGCCGCGCGGAAGGATCTTTCTTCGTTAGAAACATCTGGGAAGCATGATACTTGGAAAGATGCCTCCGTTGTCGGCATGACAAACAGTTTAATGTATTTATGTCTAAGCACTTAATACTTTTTGCAGAGAAGCTCCTTGAAAAGATAAAGCCAAACCCCGGCGGAACCAGGGTTTGGCTTTATCATCATTGTGTTTTTAATATTACCTGTTAATACTGGTAATATTATTTAACTTCTCCATATCTTCCTTATCGAGCGTAATCTCAGTTGCTTTTACATTTTCCTCCAGGTGTTTTACTTTCGAAGTTCCGGGAATCAGCAGGATATTGGGAGCACGGTGGAGCAGCCAGCTTAAGGCAATTTGATGCGGCGAGGCCTGCTGCTTTTCTGCTACTTCTTTTAAGGCTTTGGTGGCTTGCAGGTTGCCTGCATTCATGGGGTTCCAGGGAATGAAAGCTATATCCTGTTCGCGACAAAAGTCAAGTTCCTTTTCCCACTGCCGATTCTCGACGCTGTACTTGTTTTGCACCGAAACTACTTTTACATATTCCTGTGCTTTTTTTATCTGCGCTACACTTACTTCGGAAAGGCCAATATGCTTTACCAGGCCTTCTTCCTGCACCTGTTGTAAAAATTCCAGGGTCTTTTCGAATGGCACCTCCGGATCTACGCGGTGGAGCTGGTACAAATCAATTTTCTCGAGCTTTAATCGGTGCAAACTTCCTTCCAAAGCCTTGCGGAGGTGGTCAGGGTGGGAATTGATTGGCCATTGGTTGGGGCCGGTACGTTCAAGGCCGCCCTTGGTCGCAATCACCAGGTCACGGGGGTAGGGATGCAATGCCTCCGCAATTAACTCCTCCGAAACATTGGGGCCGTAGCTATCTGCAGTATCTATAAAATTGAGGCCCAGTTCCACCACCCGTTTCAATACCCGGAGGGCTTCATCTTTATTTTTAGGCGGCCCCCAAATGCCATCTCCTGTTATACGCATGGCGCCAAATCCCATGCGTTTAACAGTCAATTCCTCGCCAATAGTAAAGGTGTCCTGTAAAGTTTGGTTTGTGCTCTTACTCATATGTCTATATTTTCTTTTCGTTATAATTTATCTTCTTTTAACTGTACGGAACAACGGCTGCATAGTTGAAAACCAAACGTTTAGCTCATGCAAAAGCAACTTGCCGGCATTATAAGAAGGGAAGCCTTGGCAATCCCTGCGCACTGGCGGAGCCAGGATTGCTCATGCCTTTCTGGAGGGAAGAAAGGAAATGATTTCTTTGCGTATTCATTATACTACCAGACCTATTTCTGGTGTTCTTCCAATTTAATTGGTTATAAAAATAAGGGGAGCAGCGAAGGACTTTAAGGCTATGGCGAATCGTTTTATTCTATCTCCCTAATTTTTACTTTCTAATTTCAAATTTGCAAAGCACCAGGAGCATCAGGTGAAGGCAGCATAGATCTGCTTTGCAGAATAGGGGGAGACTCCTGGTTCCCACTGGTGCTGCTTTAAAGGATAGCGCGAGGGTTCCCCGGCTCGCGTAGACTCGTGATAAAAACTGCCAGGCATCCGGCCCCAGGATGGGCAAAAGCTGGATGCCTCCTGATAAAAAGCACGGGCGAAGACACTTACCCTTTTAGTATTTATCCTATAGAAGGAAGAGAATAGATTCTTTAAGTATTTATAAATAATTGGCGCAAACCTTAACCAGAACGTTCGGAATTAGTTTAGTCAGGGAAATCGAATCCTTTTGTTATGTTCATAATAATATATTTGGTATGCCTGCTGGCTGCAGGAAGCGTTCTTTATAACGGGATAAAGAAAAAGAAAACGGGCCTCATTGCCCTGGGGAGCCTCTTTCTGCTGCTGGTATTGCTTTTCTTTCAGTTAATCGATTTTTGGGGAGAGAAGCTCTGGTTTGATGCCTTGGGGTATACCGAACGTTTTTGGATATTTGAACTTGCGCAGTATGGTTTTGCCGTGGCAGGTTGCCTGGTGGCTGCCCTCATGGTTTGGCTCTTATTATGGAAGCTACCTGCCGACAGGCGGTGGATCAGCTATCTGGCAATTGTTTTAGGCGCCCTTTTCGGCTTTATGTGGGGCTTTGGCAACTGGACCGCCCTGCTGCTTTTTCTGAATAAAGTACCCACCCAGGTAACAGATCCGATCTTCGGGATGCCAACTGCCTTTTACTTCTTTAGCCTGCCATTCTTTAAGGCCATATTGGGGCTGCTGATTGTTCTTTCTGTGCTGGCAATCATTGCTTCGCTGCTGGTGGTATTTGTAGAACCGGATGTGTGGCGGAAGTTTAACTGGAACCGCCAGGCCTTTACCGGATATGTGGCTCCTTCGCTCTACAACCCTTTGTATAATACAGCGGGAATCTTCCTGATACTGCTGGCTGTCAGCAAATACCTCGACCGCTATAACTTATTGCTTTCCGGCAGCGGGGTGGTGTATGGCCCTGGCTGGACGGATGTAAATGTTCGCCTGCCAATGATTTGGCTCGTGCTCATAGTATCAGCAGTTACCGGGCTGGTCCTGTTGATTCCTTCCCTCCGTAGCCGGCTTCATTATTCCCTTAGCGGGCGCTTCCGTTGGTTAGGAGGAAATCCCGGCAGCTTTTTACTGGTTTGTGTTCTTTTTCTGGTGGCGGTCTGGTTCCTTGCCCTTGGGATAGTGCCGGGTTTATTCCAGAACTTTAAGGTAAACCCGAATGAAATTACCCTGGAGAAACCCTACATTATCAATAACATTGAATTTACCAGGCAGGCCTATAACCTGGAAAAAATTGAGGAACGGGAATACCCGGCTATCGATAAGTTTACACGGGAAACGGTAGCAGAAAACCAGCGAATATTCTCCAATATTCGCTTATGGGATTACCGGGCCTTGGATGCTGTTTACAAGCAATTCCAGGAATTCAGGCTCTACTATGAGTTTGAGGATATTGATATAGACCGCTATCGGTATAACGGGCAGTACAACCAGGTAATGATTTCGGCCAGAGAAATGGATGTAAGCAACCTGCCCACGCAAAGCCAGACCTTCGTAAACAGAAAGTTTAAATATACCCATGGCTTTGGCGTGGTAATGAACAATGTGAGTGAATTTACCGAAAGCGGGCTGCCTGAACTGCTGGTAAAGAACATTCCGCCGGTAAGTGAATTTCCGGAGCTTGGGGTGGAACAACCGCGCATTTACTATGGAGAGGATTCCGATGAATATGTGGTAGCCAATTCATCGGAAGAAGAATTTGACTTTCCCCGGGGCGACACCAATGCCTATGTCCACTATGACGGTACGGGCGGAGTTCCCCTTCAAAATTACTGGCGCCAGTTTTTGTATGCCTATAAATTTGATGAAACAAAACTCCTGTTTTCCGGCTACCCGCGCCCCGAGAGCCGCATCATGTTCCACAGGAACATCGGTGAAAGAGTAAAGCAGCTGGCTCCTTTTCTCCAGTTCGATGATGACCCCTATATTGTATTGGCTGAGGGGAAATTGTACTGGATGATTGATGCCTATACGATTTCCTCTAATTACCCCTACAGCCAGCCATTTTCTTCTTTTGAAGATGTAATTCTGCGGGGCCAGCAGCCCGGCAGTCAGCTGCAGAACAGGGCGGAGCCTGGTCAGCGGGGAGTGAACTACATCAGGAATTCGGTAAAAGTGGTCGTGGATGCCTACAATGGAACGACCGATTTTTATAGGTTCGATGAGGAAGATCCGCTCATTCAGGCATGGAACAAGGTGGTGCCGGGTTTATTGAAGCCCTGGCAGGAAATGCCGGAAAGCCTGCTTTCACATATCCGCTATCCGGCCGACCTGCTCCTTATCCAGGGGGTGGTTTATGCCAAGTACCACATGATGGACCCCACTGTTTTTTATAACCAGGAAGACCTGTGGGTGCGGGCAACGGAAAAATACCTTGATCGGGTACAGCCTGTGGAGCCCTATTATATTATGTGGGAACTTCCGGAAGAAGAGGAACTTTCCTTTGTGCTCATGATGCCCTTTACGCCCAAAACCCGGCAGGTACTCATTGGCTGGCTGGCCGGCATGTGCGACCCTGAGCGCTACGGGGAACTGATTGCCTACAACTTCCCCAAAGACAGGCGCATTCTGGGCCCTCAGCAGGTAGAAACCAAAATCGATCAGGATGCAGCCTTATCTTCCCAGCTGTCGCTCTGGGACCAGCGAGGGTCCAGTGTAATCCGGGGAAATGTGCTGGCCATACCCGTAAATGAAACCTTGTTTTATGTAGAGCCCATTTACCTGCAGGCCGAAACAGCCGCCTATCCAGAGCTGCGGCTGGTGGTAATTATGCACAACGACGACATCGCCTATGCCCCAACCTTCGAAGGCGCTTTAGAAAGAATTTTAAGAAATACTGAATCTGCTATTCCGCTGCTGGAAGAAAGAAGAGCCACGGCAGCAGGAGATACCACTGCCATAAGCGTAGCCCCGGAGCTAAACGAGCGGATACAGGCAGCCAACCAGGCATTTGAAGACTACCTCCGTTATACCGGTGACAAAGACTACCAGCGAGCTTCTGAAGCCCTGCGGCGGCTGGAAGAAAACCTCAAAGCATTGAATGCTGACAGGCAGTAAAAAAATGAAATCTATTTGAATGAGCATGATGCGGAAGGTTTGCCTGTTTCCTTTGAGTTTAGGCAATTGCCTTTGGCAGCTGAAGGAAAAATTGGTTTATGAACAAAAAGAAGGCTTTAGTAATTATGCTCCTCCTGCTCTTGGCAGGAGGAGGAACTTTTTTACTTTTCATTCAGCGGGGATCCTTCCCCTTTTTTAATGGTCCGGCAGAGGGGCTGGAAGCGAGAACTGCTGAACCCATTCTGGACCTCTACCGGCCAGGGGCAGCCGGGAGGGGAGGCTGGCAGCAAGCTTCCATTCCTGTGCATTATACCCTCCGCTGGACAAATCCGGAAACCGGCCAACTTACAAAAGAGCTGGAGCTACTCCTTTCAAAAAATAAGGAAGTGGTGCTTAGCCTGGAACTGTGGGGAACCAGAAGGAAGGAAAGCTATCGGGCAGTTTTGGAAAGAGTGCTTAACGGAAAGTATGACAATAAAATAGAGGAACTGGCCACAATGCTGGCCCGGCACAAAAAACCAGTTTACCTGCGCCTGAATCCGGCCATGGAACTGCCGCAAAACAACTTCCCCTGGCAAAATAGGGAACCCCGCTTGTACATACAGTTTTTCGGGTATTTTGCACAAAAACTCAAAGAAAAAGCGCCTGGAGTAGCCATGCTCTGGGGGCCGGCCGGTTACCCGGGTGCCCTGGAGTACTGGCCGGGAAGCGAAGTGGTGGATTTAGTAAGCATTTCACTAAATCAGCCGGAAAAAAGCTACTCCGCCTGGATTCAGAAAGACTCCTGGGCGCTTGCCCTAAGGAGCCGCCTGCACCGCCTTCGGTTTATAGAGGAGCCGGTCATGATAATAGGTTCAGCGAGCTTGCCACCCAAAGCGTATAAACACGAAATGTTACAAACAGCCCTGGCTGAGCTGGAAGATGGTGGTTTTTCTGGTAAAACCATAGCAGGCCTTCGCTCCGAGGCTGTATTGGCCCCTTCGGAGGAAACAAAACAAGGAAGCTCGGAAATAGCCATAGGGGTTTATGATCCGGAACAACAACTAAGGGGCATGGAAGCGGTTAATGTGGAACACCTTTTTGTGAGCCTTACAGGAGTGCATGAAGGCCCGTTTCAGGAGCGTTTCCAGGAGGTGCTTTCAAGGGGCCATGCCATAATTGTTACCGTGGAGCCCTGGGGACAGGAAGAGCGAAAAGGGCCGCAAAATGTATTGGAAAATGTGCTGAATGGGACCTACGACAAAGAATTAGAGGCTTTATATAGCCTCCTGGCAGAGGCGAATCAAGATGTATACCTGCGCTTTGCCCAGGAAATGGAAATTCCTGTAGCGCGCTATCCCTGGCAGCGTCAGGATCCACTGCTGTATATAAAGGCTTACCGCTATTTTGCTAACTTCCGAAATCCCCTTCCTGCAAATATTTCTCTGGTCTGGGGGCCGGCCGGCGACAGGGGTTCTCTCGAGTGGTGGCCCGGAAATGATGTGGTGGACTTCATTAGTATTGCTATTTATGGTTTGCCGGATAAAAATATAACTGAGTATAAAAAGCAACAGGCTTTCAGTGCCATATTCAGGCGCAAGATTCATCGCATGCGCCTGGTCGATAAACCAGTTTTTATAACAGAATTTGGCGTAAAAGGGCCGGAAGGCTTCCAGCAAACGTGGCTCAAAGAGGCCGCTGCCACCCTCAACAAAAATGCGGAGAAAGTAGCAGGGATCTGCTATTTTAATCTCTATGATTCGCCCAATGCCTGGGGAAAGATTCAAGCGCCAGACTGGAGTATATCAGCCACCACTTTTAAGCATTTTGTTTCTTCCCTGGATGAAAAAACGTGTTATCAGCAGCCTTAATCCGCTTTTCAAAATAAAGTAGCAGGTCCGTTTTTCCAGGATAGAAAACTCTCTGGTATTCTGCTTCCCCCTTAATGCTAAAGAGAGAAAAGGATCCTCAGGAATAACGGCTTTTTATGATTGGGCTAAAAATAACGTATCGTTTCTTGCCGGAGCTGTTTTCCTGTTTCTTAAAAAAATACATTGCCCGACATTGCTTCCGAAAGAGAGGTGTTATCCTGGCTTTAAATAGGGGGCTGTGGCCAAGGTTTTGTTCCTGAGGGAGTAAGCCATTCTTTCAGAAAAATTACACATAAGAAAACCTTTTCTTTTAGCATCAGTATACTAGGGTAGTTTTATAATGGTGAAAGTCAGGATATGAGAAAAGTATAATCTGATTTTCTATTTTTTTTGAAAACAATTTTTTTTAACCAAACCAAAACGATTACTATTATGGCAGAGATTGATATTGAAAAGAAGAAAAATAACAGCCCGATATGGCCATGGATTTTAGGCGCCTTAGTACTGATAGGTATTATTTGGGCAGTTGCATCAATTGACGATTCTCCTGAAGCGGAAGAAATGGCCGTAGCAGAAGAAACGTATGTGGAAGAACCCGTAGTAAGAGAGCCACAGTCAAACCTTATGGAAGAAGAAGGCTTTGTGGCTTATGTAAGAAGCAATGAGGTGAAAGAGCAAATGGGATTAAGCCATGAGGTTACTTCATCTGCTTTGATGAAGCTTGCTGATGAGTTAAGAGACCTTTCTGCAGGTCAGGGAGAATTCACAGAGAAAATTAATACGATTGAAGAAAATGCACGTGAAATTCAGTCTGATCCACAGTCGCTACAACATGCCGATAAGGTAAGTGCTGCTTTTTCAAATGCAGCCCAGGTGGTAGATGAAATTCAGGAAAGCCGTTTTCCTGATGTGGATTCAGAAGTAAATGATTTACTGGAACAAGCACGTAAACTGGAAGATAACCAGCAGCTCCTGAACCAGAAGGAAGAAGTAAATACTTACTTCGAGCAGGCAGCAGAAGCCGTGGAGAAAATGAAGGACAATAGGTAAGCCTCCACCTCCTAAGCAAAAGAAAGCTGAGTTTAATCTGGAATAAAAAAGAAAGGAAATAATAATGGATACTAATAAAAGAACAGACCGACCAATGGATAACCGGGAAATCCGGAACGACAATAGAGACATCAGAAATGATAACCGGGAAATCCGTGATGACAACAGAGACATCAGAAATGATAACCGGGAATTCAGGAATGATAACAAACATTTGTTCCGGCTCGGAGAACTAGATGATTATAAAGTAGCCAGTGGCAATCCTGATGTACGTGGCTGGGCCCTGGTAGACAGGAACAACCAAAAGCTGGGTACCATCAATGAGTTAATTGTTGATGTGGACAGAGAAAAAGTTCGTTATCTCGATGTAGCTCCCTCCGGAGATACTTTCCGAGGAGACAGTGAGCATCGCTTATTGATTCCAATTGGGGTCGCCCGCATCGATAACGATGATGACAGAATTGTGGTAAATGACCTGGACAAAGAAAGTCTGAATGCGCTTCCGCCTCATCGTGGCGAAGCAATTACCAGAGATTACGAATATGAAGTAGTCGATAGGTTTAACTCCCGCGACCTGAATGGCAGAGATAAGCGCGAAGTGCGTGATCGGGATACCACAACTGATTTTTACAACAGCAACAATCATCTTTATAATGAAGACAGTTTCTATAACGATAATACCAGGAACAACCGTCTGTAATGAAAGGTGAATAAAGGAAAACAAAGGCAATTGCCTTAGAGATCCTAAAAGCGCAAAGAACAAATTTTGTTCTTTGCGCTTTTTTCAATTTCGGGAAAGAAAGTTCAGAAAATCAGGTGGGGCTTTAAACATGCCCTTAAACAGATCCTTCTTACTGACTGCTGCCCTGAACTTACCTTAAGTTTAAAGTTGGCAGGATGGGCAGGAGGCCCGTGACACTCTGCCAGGAAACAGGGAGGGAATAATGGATGACTTTTTAGTATGATTTTTAAATGGGGAGCGGGAGGATTAAAACTCTTTTAAAAAACAGGATGTTGTCAGGTTGAATGGAAAAAAGCGGGAAGGAATTCTCCTGCCTAAAAATAAGCAAAGATAATTTATGGAAGTAGCAACATTTGGAAATGGTTGTTTCTGGTGTACAGAAGCAATTTTTCAACGATTGGAAGGTGTCGAAAAAGTGGTTTCCGGCTATGCCGGAGGGGAGGTAAAAAACCCAACTTACGAGCAGGTTTGTTCCGGAAATACCGGGCATGCCGAGGTGCTCCAGATTACCTATGAACCGTCTGAAATAAGTTTTGAAGAGTTACTGGAAGTTTTTTGGGCGACCCACGACCCAACCACCTTAAACAGGCAGGGCAATGATGTGGGTACCCAGTACCGGTCGGTTGTTTTTTATCATGACGAAACCCAAAGAGAACTTGCCGAAAGCTATAAAAAGCAGCTGGATGCTTCAGGAACCTTTGACGCCCCAATTGTCACCCAGCTTGAGCCAATGCCGACCTTCTATCCTGCAGAAAACTACCATCAGGACTACTTTAACAGGAATGGGCAGCAGCCTTACTGCAGCTTTCTCATACGGCCGAAAGTAGCCAAATTCAGCAAAGAGTTTCAACACAAACTAAAGCAGGCATAGCTGGCGCAGTGCCAGAGAAAAAAAATCAGAAAAAATAAAGAGGAGCAGGGATACTGTTCCTTTTTTGTGCACAAACCAGGGGCTCCCGGCCCTCATAAAATACGCCAAACCTATTAGATATCATCTTTCAGGAGGCTCCTGTTTTAACAGTTTGACAGCCTCCAGAAAGGCTTTTTCACCTCTATCTGAAAGACCTAAATCAGGAATCATGACCATAGCTTCTTCTTTCCTGCCATAACCGTATAAGAAGCCGTTTAAGCGGGCTGCAGCGGTACCATTAACTAAATCCGGGAAAGTGGCATACTTTTTCAGGATTTCCTGGAACAGAATAGGGTTGCGCTGCAATTTGTATTTCTGATGGCGGTCTTCTGCAGGATGAAACGCCTGATACGGATAGAACGCAGTATATATTTTTCTCCCAAGCCGGGCAGAAGTGGCTTTCACAGCTTCTTCTGCTTGCTTTTTCTGTTCCGGGTTGTGAAAGAAAATGGCCGACATATACTGCCGCTTCCATGGCGCTCCAATAGGTTTATGATGTTGGAAGAAAACCTCCAGTAATTGGGGGTAAGGAGTAGTGACTGGATCAAAATCGAGTTGTACCGTTTCGATATGGTCGTTCAAATGCCGGTAGGAGGGGGAGGGAGTAGTGCCACCGGCGTACCCAAGCCGGGTTCGCCAAACACCTTCCATTGAGCCAAAAAGGGCATCCGGACTCCAGAAGCACCCCATAGCCAGGGTTGCTGTTTGCAAATGCTGAGGAATTTGCTGGTCTATGGCTGGTGTAGCCTTATTTGCATTCTCGTTCATATTTGCTCTTTAAGCGGCCAACCATCTTTACTTTGCAATGGTTCTATCCCACTCGAAGCGAAGGAGGTTCTTTGCCATTGAAGTGGGAGGAGAAAACCAGCACCTTTAGTTCATTTTCTTTAGTACATTATATACGATGAGCCTCCTGGCTCGTTCTTAGCATTAAAGAGCCTCTGGCTTAACAAAGCGGAAATACAGGAGAATCACCTATGCGTATTTTATAATTTCTCAGGCACGGATTTTTTTAGCCCCGAAGCGGGCAATATTTTCTGACATTGAAATGAGGGAGAATAATCCTCCCTCATTGCGTGCGCCTCCTGGTTCGTGCTTAGCATTCAGAAGCCTCCGGCTACACAATCCTGAAGTATTCTCTCTACTTTTCTTTCTTTGGTTTAGAGAGCGGATGGAAGGCGGGCCCTTCAAGCACCTCACCCTCAACCGAGAAACGGCTGCCATGGCAGGGGCAGTCCCAGCTTTTTTCTCCGCCATTCCAGTGAACCATGCAGCCCATATGGGTACATACAGGAGAAACCAGGTGGATTTTCCCCTGCTCATCACGGTAGGCAGCCAGTTTTTTGTCGTCTATTTCAACTATTTTGCCTTCACCGGGTTTAACTGCTTCCAGTTCTTTTTCAGTTCCTTTAAAAAGGTAATCCTTTAGCAGGTGGGCTGCCACATCCATGCTTTCTTTGGCAAAACGCCCGGCCGAGGCTGCGGGAGTAAACCGCTTGGGATCATATATTTTTGCCCACTGGTTTTCCCTTCCAACAATGGCATCGCTAATTATCATAGCGGCCAGCGTTCCGTAGGCAAGCCCATCTGCGGCAAAACCAGTGGCTATGTAAATATTGTCCTCCATTGGGCTGGTGCCAATGAACGGGATTTTATCGGCTGCTTTGTAATTTTGTGCCGCCCAGGTATATTCCACCCGATCAATATCGAAATGTTTCTCCAGGTAGGCTTCCACTTTCTTAAAGCTTTCCTGCGTTTCCTTTACATGGCCCAGCTTATGCGAGGCATCCAGTACCAGCAGAAAGTTTCCCTGCTCATTGCTGTAAGGCCTTACCGAATACATTTGCGATTGGGTAAGGTGCCAGTAAACTCCGCCGGCAGGTAAGTCGCCCTTCAGGCGGACTGCCAGCGCATATTCGCGGTAAACCTCCATGGCCGTATGCACAGCATAAACTCCTTTAGGCGAGTGGGTAGCCTGTATTACCTTTTTAGCCTTTATCTTTCCATTGGGCGTATGCACGATGCATGGGCTGCCGTCTTCTATGTTGGTGGCCTGGGTATTTTCAAATATCCGGCAGTTACCTCCTGCCGCAGCCGCCGCAAGTTGCTTCACATATTTGAGCGGATTGTACTGTGCCTGGCGGGGATGATTGGTAATGGCCGAAACCTGGTAAGGAAAACCTGCAGGCGCTGTTCCTGTAGCGTCCATGCCTGCTTTTTGCAAAGCTTCCAGTTCATTTTCCACCTCTGAATTGCGACTGGTATCATCAGGTGTGGTAAAAAGGTACGCAGGGCACCCGCTCGAATCTCAACAATCCATTCCATGATCTTTAATGCGTTGTTCAATAAAGTCTACCGCGGCCTTTCTGGAAGCGGCTACGGACTTCATGGTTTCTTCATTGTGTTTGGAGGCAATTTTATGAAGGTGCTCATCGGTAGAGGCATAAAGATTGCCGGTGGAAGAGCCGGTGGTGCCCATGCCTACCTGCTTTGCTTCAAGCACCGCTACTTTTTGCCCTTCTTTTGCCAGCAGGTAAGCCGCACTTATGCCGGTGATACCCCCGCCAATAATGGCGACATCTACCTCTATATCGCCCGACAGCGATGGGTAATTGGAAGGTTTAGCCGATGCACTCCAGACTGCCTGGGTAGAATAATGTTCTGTTGCCATATCCTGAATTTTAAAAAATGTAAATCCTTTGCCTAACACAACCTCAAAGACCCGGCATGGTTTAGGATAATTAAGCACAGAAGCTGGAATTTTTAATCAAAAAGCCAGATTGCACTACTTTTTGGCCGATAATGGAATGGGCAGCCGGAAGGAATTGTAAGCTGTGGAGGGAAGGGGCAAATCCAAAGCCTGTGAGATTTTTGTTGAAAAGCTGCCAGCAGGAATTGGTTTATTTTGCATGCAAGGGCGACATCGGCTGCCGCTGATAAAAAGTCGAGGAGCTTTCTTGTTCCGGTAATTCTAGCTTCACCATCTGCCCCTGTTCATCTACGATATTTGTTTCCATATTAGGCACAATATCTGTATGGAGCAGCGGCACAGCGCCATATTTCCCCTTTTTTTATGAACTACAAAAGTGAAAATATTTTTACGGGTGCCTGGCTTTTCCACGGTAGGGGTGGAGCGCTGGCCGCTAAGTTTCATTTTTGCCTGCAGCACAGCCACCTCCTCCGACAGGTACTTCACCTTTAAGCGGATAAGGGAAAGAGTTGAATGGCTGAAAATTGTTTTCAGTCCATAGGCATGGGCCTTTTCAATATCGTTTCGCTTATGCCACCACAGGCCGGTGACATTGATGAATTCGGCATCCTCATCAAAAAGAGAGGCAAGCATGGCTGCATCTCTTTTGTTTCCAGGCTTCTACAAAAAGCCTGGGAATACTTTCAGGACGCTCAGGCACCGGGTATTCCATGGGGGAAGGATTTTATTTTAAGCCACGAAAAAATTGTGTTTGGCAGAGAGCGCAGGCAGCAGCCTGCTTTACATGGAGTACAGCTGCTTAATATAAATTTCCAGGCTAACGGCTTCTCTTCCCAGCAGCTTTTCCAGGGTATTGTCGGCGTAGTCAAACTCTCCCTTCTGCATGGCATCGGCCAGGTTAGTGGTAATTTCTACCACAGGTTCAGGAACCCTGGCACCCTTCATAGATTCTTTTAGTGCTGAGGTGGAAACCGGCACATATTTTACAGGCTTTCCTACTGCTTTCGTAATTGCTACCGCTACATCGTAAAAAAGTAGGTTTGAGAGGAGGAAATATTTATAACTTCATTCTCTTTTTTACCGAGCAAAATATAACGGGCAATGGCTTCAGCAATATCCTCGCGCAGCACAAAGCCTGCCCCTTCTTCTCCGGCGGCAAAATGAAGGGTGCCGCTTTCTGCTGCGTTTCCGGCCAGCATAGGCACTAAGTCGAGGTACAGATTATTCCGAAAGAAGGTGTAAGACAGACCGGCTTCTTTGATGGCAGCTTCAGTAACAAAATGCCCTGGCGTGGCACCAAAAGTGGCAGTAGCAGAGGGCGCTACAATGCTGGTATAATAAATATGTTTGATTCCTGCTTCTTTCGCTGCTTTTTACTACGTTTCCGTGTTGCCGATCCCGCTCTTTTCCGGTTACCGGGCTGGAAATAAAAAGCAGCTCATCGATGCCTTTAAACGCCGCCTGCAGGGAAGCAAAATCTCCATAATCGCCCTGCCGGAGAGATACTCCGCGGGAAGTAATTCCTTCGGCCTTTTTAGGGTCTCTTGCCAGCACGGCAAGCTGCGCAGGCTGGAGCTTTTTTAATAAAAAATCGATTGTTGACTTACCCAGCTTTCCGGTTGCTCCTGTTATTAACAGCATAGGTACCTTGTTTAAGTTTTTGCTTTGTCCTTTTTATTTTACTGGAAAAATAGCTTTTGAGTTGTTCTTTATAGCACTATTTACTTTTTAACTCAATTCCTGTTTGCAGTTTTAACCGGCCGGTTTTAGGGCTGTTACAGGAGGTTTGCCTTTAGGATTTCAGGTAAATTTTAAATGTTGTTCCTTTGTCCGGTTCGCTCTGTAATTCAATTTTCCCTCCATTGTTTTCCACGATTCTCTTTACAATGGCCATGCCGACCCCTGTTCCTTCAACATGGCTGTGCAGCCTTTTAAACATGCCGAAAACCTTGTCCTGCACTTCTTTTTTTATACCCAGTCCATTATCTTCCACGCTAAGCAAAATATAAGTGTCGACAGGAGTGGAGCTTATTTTTATTACAGGCGGCCGATCCGGGGAGCTGTACTTGATGGCGTTCGATACCAGGTTATAAATAATGCTGCGCAGGTTCTTCCTGGAAAAATTTATTTCCGGGGCCGTTGAAAAGTCTTCGATAAAGGTGGCATCGTACTTTTGAATGAGCCCGCTAATCGTTTGTTTTACCTCGGCAAGCATTTCCTCAAAGTTTACTTTGCTGGCATCCGTTACCTCTTCGCTCTGGGCTTTCGCTACTTCGGTCAGGTCTTTTAAGGTATTTTTAAACCGTTCCACAGACTCCTGCACCATTTCCAGTAAAGGAGCAATTTCTTCGGGTTTGTCCGGATTAAGAGAAAAGCGGTCAGAAATCAGTTTCATGAGCCCTTCAATGTTACTGATGGGCGCCTTTAAATCGTGAGAAGCGGTATAAATAAAGTTGTCGAGGTCGTTGTTAATTCTGGTTAGTTCCTTGGTGCGTTCTTTCACCCTTTCTTCCAGCTCCCGGTTTAAGTTTAACACATAGGAGTTGGCCTGCTCAAGTTCTTTCTTTTGCAGGTAAAAGCGGACAAAAGAAGATACCTTGGCTTTGGTAATAAACGGGTGCAGTGGCTTAAAGAGGAAGTCGACAGCCCCGGCCTCAAAACCTTCTACCATGCGTGAGGTATCTGCGTCGATGGCCGTAACAAAAATAATGGGGATATTCTTTGTCTTTGAAGTGTTTCTCAGGTAGTGCGCCACTTCATAGCCATTCATCCCCGGCATTTGCACGTCGAGTAAAATTAAGGCCAGCTCTTCTTTGAGGGCCACTTTTAACGCCTCTTCTCCCGATTTGGCAAACAGGTAAAAAATATTTTCATCGTCTGTGGCCAGCAGGCTCTCCAGACTAATAAGGTTTTCTTCCCTGTCGTCAACTAAAAGAATTTTTACCTGCTGAACACTCAGTTCATCCTGAAAAGGGTACTTTGCTTGCTGCTTTTCAATCATTGTAGAGAAACTAACAGTTCCTTTATTTTCGTTAAGGTAAATATCCGGCAATCTGGAACCAGGTTTATAGCCGACTTTGGCATGGTATCCACTTCAGCTTCTGAAGGATCCTGTACAATGGCCAGCCCCCCTTCATCTTTGATGTTTTTTAAGCCTGCACTGCCGTCCCTGCTGGCGCCGCTCAGTAAAACCCCTGCTGTATGGGCACCATAAATTTCAGCGGCACTCGAAAAAGTAACATCAATTGAAGGTCGCGAATAATTTTCGTATTCAGAAACATCTAATGAAAATGTTTGATCTCTCTCAATTAATACATGATAATTAGAGGGGGCGATATAAACATTTCCCTCCCTTATTTTTTCTTTCTCTTCTACCTCCTGAACCCGTAATTTAATTTTATTCCGGTAAACTCCCTGCAAATCACTTTCAAAATTTTTCAGCCTGTGCAGCACTACAATAATGGGAATCCTGAAACTTTCGGGCAGGCCGGAGAGGATGGAAAGGGAAGCATGTAAGCCCCCCCACGAGCCACCAATAACAATAAGATCCACGGGCTGTTTCATTCGCTAATTTTTCTGTATATACGGTTTTCTTTATCCACAAAGTTAAAGCTGCCGCTTAGTTCCGACATGGAGAGGGTTTCTTTTTTCCCCAGGCCAAGGTACCCTAGGCGAACCAGGCTTTGGTTAAAGAGGTGAAACACCTTTTCCTGTAATTCGCTGTTAAAATAAATAAGCACATTGCGACAAAGTATGAGGTGAAATTCATTGAATGAAGTGTCTGTAGCCAGGTTGTGTGGGTAAAATACCACGTTTTTTATAAGCGAGGCACTAAACTTCAGGCTGCCGTAATTGCTGATATAATAGCTCGAAAATTCTTTTTTTCCGCCCGAAGCATAGTAGGCAGCCGTATTGGCAGCCAGCTGTGTTGCCGGAAAAATTCCTTCTTTTGCCTGCTTTAATACCTTTTGGTTAATGTCGGTGGCATATATCCGGGTTCGGTCGAGCAGGCCTTCTTCTTTTAGTAAAATGGCCAGCGAAAAAAGTTCTTCTCCCGTAGAACAGCCCGCATCCCATATTTTTATATGCGGGTAAGTCGATAACATGGGCAACACATTTTTTCGCAGCGACAGGCAAAAGGCCGGGTCTCTGAACATCTCTGTTACATTGACGGTAATTTCCTGCAAAAAACTTTCGAAATAGTAGCTGTCGCTGAAAATAGATTTTCTCAGGGCATGGAGGTCGGGCAGGTGATTGTTGGTTAAAAACCGCTTAATCCGGCGATAAACCGAGGCCCTGGAATACCCGCTGAAATCGTAACCATAGCTGGCATGGATTTCTAAAATCAGGCTTTCAACGTCTTTTTCAAAAGTATTTGTATTGTCAAGCTTCATAGAGCCATATTCGCATAAGTGTGAGCAATTTATCTGTATCTACCGGCTTCGGTATATAATCCGAAGCACCCGCTTCCATGCACTTCTCCCGGTCTTCTTTCATTGCTTTGGCGGTTAATGCAATTACCGGAAGGTCTTTAAACCGCTCCATTTTCCTTATTTGCCGGGTGGCTTCCATGCCATCCATTTCCGGCATCATAACGTCCATTAGCACCATGTCAATTCCTTCTTCCGTTTGTAGTTTCTGTAAAGCTTCTTTTCCGTCGTACGCTTCTACAATTTGCATGCCCTGCAACTCAAGTAAGTTGCTCAGAGAGTACACATTCCGTACATCATCATCTACGAGCAGCACTTTTTTGTTTTGTAAAATTTCTTCGGGCACATGCAGTTTCATTTTAAAATCGTTGCCCTGCGGAAGCTTCTGGTTTACTTTATGCAGAAATAACTGCACCTCGTCCAGTAAGCGGAGGTAAGAATATTCATTTTTAATAATGATGGTATTAGCAAACTTTTTAAGCCTGATTTCCTCTTCTTCGCTCAGGTCTTTGCCGGAATAAATAATGATAGGAATTTCTTTCAGCCCTTTGGTAGCCTTAATCTTCTCCATCCATTCATAGCCTTTCATGCCGGGCAGGTTCAGATCAAGAATAATGCAGTCAATCTTGTTTTTGGCCAGCAGGCGTTCGGCTTCTTCTGCTGAGTAAGCCGACAGTGACTGCAGGGAGTGGGCCAGCAGCAGTTCTGCAATGGCCTGGTTCTCAATCTCATTGTCTTCTACAATCAAAATGGTTTCTATGGAGCTGTCGGAAATAGCTGAAATGGTGGTAAAGGCCGTATTCAGCATTTCAAGGGTGACTGGTTTAGGGAGGTAATCTTCATTCTCCCAGTGCTTGTTCACCACCTCCTTGTCATAGGCCGACATTACATGAACGTTAATATGGCGGAGAGAAGGGTCTTCCCTGATTTCTTTGAGCACCTCCCAGCCCGATAGGTCGGGCAGGTGAATGTCCAGCATGACAGCATCGGGCTTTATTTCCCTGGCTTTTGCCAGCCCGTCGTGGCCGGTAAAGGTTTGGTGGACTGTAAAATTCTTTGCCAGTGCAAAGTCTGCCAGTATATCATTAAAGCCTTTGTCATCTTCAATTATCAGGACAGAAATTTCTTTTTTTCCTTTTTTACTCCGACAGCTCATCGAAAGTAGCATTCAGGGAGTTCGCCTTTTTTGCAGCCGGAAGCTTGGCAGGAAGCCCGGCAGCAGGAGCCGGTTGAGCGGACGCCTGCTGGCTTTCGGCGGTATTATTTGTTTCCTGCTGTAGTTTTTTAGGCAGGTACAGGGTAAAGGTACTCCCATGGCCTTCCTCGCTTTCGAGGCCAATTTCTCCGCCCAAAAGGGTGGCCAGCTCTTTACTGATTGCCAGGCCCAGGCCGGTGCCGCCAAACTTGCGGGTAGTAGAGGAATCGGCCTGCTGAAAAGCTTCAAAAATAGCCGTTTGCTTTTCTTTCGGAATACCAATGCCACTATCTTTTACGGCAAAGGCCATTACCTCCTCGCTGTTATTCAGCTGCTCGGACTTGAAGCGCTTTCCATTTTTTACCTTCCCAATCGTAAAGTCTACCTTTCCGCCGGCAGGGGTAAACTTTATGGCATTGCTCAGGAAGTTCTTTAAAATTTGTTCCAGCCTGAAGCGGTCCGTCACCAGGCTGTCAAAGCCTTCGGTATTCAAAGCAACATTGAATTCAATTTTCTTGTTCAGGGCCAGTTCTTTGAAGGTAGATTCGAGATCAATTTCCTTTACATTGAGGGCTGCTGTTTCCAGCCTAATCATGCCGGATTCAATCTTGGAAAGGTCAAGAATTTCGTTAATCAGCTTAAGGAGGTCGGAGCCGGATTTGTGGATAATGCGGGCATGCTCTCCCTGCTTCTGGCTAAGGTTCTGCTCCGGATTATCGGCCAGCAGGCGGGAAAGAATCAGGATACTGTTGAGGGGCGTTCGCAACTCGTGCGACATATTGGCCAGGAACTCACTCTTGTACCTGCTTACTTCTTCTACCTGTTTTATTTTTAATTCAATGGCTTCGCGCGCATCTTCTAAAGCATTGTTTTTAGAACGAAGGGCTTCGTACTGCTCTTCCAGGAGCTGGGCTTTTTCTTCCAGTTCCGCATTTTTCTCCTGCAGCTCTTCCTGGCTTACTTTTAATTCCTCTTCCGAGGCTTTCAGCTCCGCATTCAGCTCCCTAAGTTCTTCCTGCTGTGTTTCCAATTCCTCTGCCTGGTTTTGTGTTTCATACAGCAGCTCCTGGGTTTTAAAGTGTGCCTGCAGGGTATGGAAAATTATGGAGATGCGTTCACCCGCATGCTTTAAAAATTCCTTGTGCAGTTCGCTGTAGGGCTGCCGGGTACAAAGTTCTATGGCCCCCACTACAGTGTCAGAAAATTGTAAGGGAATAATGATAATGTTTGCGGGACTTATATCCGAAAGGCCGGATTTAATCTTCAGGTACTCATCCGGAATGCTTTCCAGGACTTTGATTTGTTCCGAACTTACGGCCTGTCCCACCTGTCCGGCGCCAATGGCAAACGAAGATAACTGCTCCAGGGGCTGTTCTACACCATAGGTAGCCAGCGGGTTTAACTTCCCGCCATTGTCGTGCATATAAAACACACCGGCCTCTGAGCCCGAATATTCGCAGAGGAAAGCAATAATTTTTTCCGACAGCTGGCTTGTTTTTGTTTCTTCATACAGCAGGTGATTCAAATCGGAAATACCGCCCAGTATCCAGGTTCGTTTCTGGCTTTCCCTGGTGAAAGCGCCCAGCTTCTCTTTCATGTCCTGGATGGCAAAACTCAGCTTATCCTCCGGGCTCTGAACGGCTACTTCCACCTCGTAGTTGCCATTGCCAATGGCCTCGGCTACCCTGGTAAGGGCAAGATTTTTTTGTACTACCCCCCGGAAGGAATCAGCCACTATTCCTAATTCATTTCTGCTGTTTACCTTTATGGCTACATCCGTTGCCCCCATTTTAATGCGGTCGGCAGCGTTTTTTAAAACAAAAAGAGAAGAGGATATTAAATTGATAATGTACATGGAAAGCAGCACCGCCAATACCAGGGAGAGGAGCATGAGGGTTCCAAGAACAATCAGTTTCTGGTTCTGTTCCACACTTTCTTCCTGAACGCGTTGTCCGATCCGGAAAATCATGCGATCTTCTGCGGCCCTTAAATCTTCCACACTTTTTGTAAGGAGGGTAAAAAGGCTGAGGGTGTTGTAGTTGCTGAGGTCGGTATGCGGATTATGTTCCAGTTGCTGGAAAAGGGCATTCACCTTTTTGTAGCTGTCCGTGCTTAACTGTTTCTGAATATCCTCCAGGGCAACTTTAGAAGCATAAAGTTTAAAATTGTCTATAGCATGCTGGTACGAATCTTTCAGTGACTGAAACTGGGCATATTCCTCGTAGGTAATTCCGTCTGCCAGAACGATTCTCATCATCAGGGATCTAAGTCTGCCCAAATGAACTTTCGCTTCTACTAAACTTTTAAAACTTTGTAAATCGCGGCTCAGGCTTACATCGCTTATTCCGGTGGCATTTTCATCTATCCTGTCTAAGAAGGTGAAAATTAATGCCCTGGAATAATTCCTGAATTCCAGTGGCTCAATCTGTCCTTCATCAAACTCGTACCGATAGCGGGTAAGATCATCAATGCTGCTTATGCCGGCAATGCTGCGCTTGTTTTCTTCCAGAAACCGGAGCAGTTCTTTTTTTGCCGCATCGGTAAGGTTTCTCTGGCTGATGGCCTCCGTTATAAAAAGAGAATCGCCTTCATTGGCTGCCATTACCCGGGCACGTTCTTTTTGCAGGTGGTGAATAAACTGAGAAATTTGCTCTGATTCATTGAGCTGAATAATGGCCTCTGCATATTCCTGCTTTTCTTCCAGGCCATCTCTTACCTGAACAATTACAAAATAAACCAGCGGGAAAAGGAGTAAAAAAAGTAGGATTAATAGCTGGTAACGGATTTTAAGATTTTTAATAAAATTCATTTTAGTTAAAAATTTTATTAGGTTACTGGAGTTAAACGGTTAAGAATTACTTGGCAATTATGCCATAAGACCCAAGCTTCAGAACTTTCTATGGTTTTTTCGTGGTCTTTGTCCAGCCTTCTGAAGAAGTTTAAGCTTCCGAACGTTCTTTCGCTCACCCATCTCCACTTTACAGGCACAAAACCATCAGGGCCTGGAGGCTTCGAGGCATTCTCCAAGTCTACTCCTAAAAGATTGTCATTTACCCAGTCCATAAACCTTATTTTGTAAGCATCATCGGCTAAAATTCTTTCCATTCTATGCATCTAACCCTGCAATGGAGCAACCACTTTTTCAGCCATTACTCCATCATGTTGATTGGCTGCATGTAGATAACAGCCCAGACTAAACCAAGTGTGTCTGTAATGATATGTCGCTTCCTGCCATTTATCTTTTTATTGCCATCTATACCCTTTTCTTCCTTTACAAATGGAGCGGCTTTGATTGATTGAGAATCAATGCAAAACATGGCTGGAGTCGGTTCTTTGCCTTTTCTTTCACGTTCCAACCTGTTCATGGCAAAGTTAAGGTTCTCTAACGTGCCATTATCTTTCCACCTCCTAAAGTAATAGTAAACACTTTCCCATTTGGGAAAACATTCTGGCAGGTTTCTCCATTGACTACCTATACGCAGATACCAAAAAATTCCATCTACAATAGAGCGTAAAGAATATTGGCGCTTGCGTTTTATTGGAAGATAATCTCTCAAAATTTCCCATTGCGGGTCAGTAAGTCTCTTGTATTGAGATTGCAAAGAATAATTGCCGCAAAAAGAAATTGCTGATAGGTTCTAATAAACTGCAATTTAATAAAAACCGCTCAAATTCTTCCTTTTCATGATTCCGGAAAAGAGAAGAAGCTGCCTAACTTTTTAACCGGAGGCTTGTTCAGAAATGGAATAACCAACGAAACACTATGAAAGCATATATTTTACAGGAGCCCGGAGCAGCGGAAAATTTAAAGTTACAGGAAATTGACCGCCCAAATCCTAAAAGCAAGGAAGTGCTGGTAAAAGTAAAGGCCATAAGCATTAACCCTGTGGACACAAAAGTACGCGAGGGTAAAGCGCTGTATGGTCAATTGAAAGAGAATACCCCTGTAATTGTTGGCTGGGACATTTCCGGTGAAGTGGTGGGCGTTGGAGAGGAGGTGGAATATTTTAAAGTAGGTGATGAAGTATTTGGCATGGTAAATTTCCCCGGGCATGGAAAAGCCTATGCAGAATATGTGGCTGCTCCCGAAGAACACCTGGCGCACAAACCGGCAAATATCTCGCATGCAGAAGCAGCGGCCGCTACCCTGGCGGGCTTAACAGCCTGGCAGGTACTGGTTGAACAGGGGGGCATAAAACCGGGCCAGCGGGTACTCATTCATGCAGCAGCGGGTGGAGTCGGCCACTATGCCGTACAAATTGCTAAATTTTTTAAAGCCTATGTCATAGGAACGGCCTCTGCCCACAACCACTCCTTTTTAAAGTCGCTGGGCACCGATGAAGCAATAGATTACCGCGAAAAAAAGGTGGAAGAGGAAGTGCAGGAGGTCGACCTTGTGCTGGATTCTTTGGGAGAAGAAAATACCCGGAAATCTTTAAAAACCATTAAAGAAGGAGGGACCATCATTTCTATATTAGGCGGTGCAACAGAGGCTGTTAAGGCCACTGCACAGGAGCGGAACATTACGGCTAAAACTTACCTGGTACATTCCAGTGGCGAAGACATGGCAAAGCTGGCGGATTTGTTAAAAGAAGGAAAGCTGAAATCGCATATCTATCAATCTTTTGCTTTTGAAGACATGGCGGAAGCCCATAAACAGGTAGAAAGTCGCAAAACCAGCGGGAAGGTGGTTCTTGAACTGTAGCAACTAAGCTGTTTTTAAATGCCGGCATGTTTATGCTGCGGATGCAGCTAAACAGTTACAGCCAAAATCTCTGCCCGGGCTTGACCGCTGCAGGCAGGTAAAGCCTGTTATTTTGCTTTAGGCAAAAGGTTGCTCTGGTTTTTATTCAATAGTTATTACTCTTCTATGTCTAAATATTCCGCTAAAACTGTTTTACTGCTGGGGGCAAATTCCGATGTGGCAAAAGAAGCAATTAAGCTGTACCTCCGGAGAGGATGGCAGGTGCTGGCGGCTTCGCGCAACACCGCGCAGCTTTATTCTTTTGTAGAGCTGCTCGGGCCTGCAGGAACCAGGGTCCAGGTACTCCATTTTGATGCAACGGCCTACGATACGCACCCGGACTTTTACCGGAAATTGCCTGTAAAGCCCCATGTGGTTATTTATGCAGCCGGATTTTTATCTTCTAATGAACAGGCGCTCCGGGAGTGGGACAGGAGCCACCAGATGATGGAGGTGAATTACTGCGGGGCAGTGTCCATCCTGAATATCATTGCCATGGATCGGGAAAACCGGCAGCTGGAACGCATTATTGGCATCTCTTCCCTCTCAGGACTCAGGGGCAGGAAAAGTAATTTTATTTACGGTAGTACAAAGTCGGCTTTTACGCAATACCTGGCCGGCCTCAGGCAGTACCTGGCTCCCCGAAAGGTTATAGTCAATGTAATCGTCTCGGGCTATATTCGCACCAAAATAAACACAGGGCTCGATTTGGAGGAATCGCTGATGCTGGAACCAGGGTTTGTGGCGGATAAGATGGTAAATGCGGGGAGGCAGTTTACCATTGTGCCCGGAAGGAAGTGGAAGCTTATTTACCAGATTGTAAAGCGCTTGCCCGAAAGCCTGGTGGCCCGCCTGCCTTAGCGCCAGGGCTCTCTGTTGGAGCCAAACAATACATTTTAACCCTCGCTGTTTTTTCTGTTTATAGAGCTTTTGAACATAAGGGAAAAATAATTCCCTAATTAAAGTTTGAACTTTGAAGTTTAAACGTTAAAATTGTATTCATAATCTAAAACTAAAAAAATGAATACAAGAAACATCTTCATTGCCTTATTTACAGGCCTTTTTATTTTTGCATTTACCACTGCAAATGACCCGGCATACAAAGTTGATAAGCAGCAAAGTAAAATTGGCTGGGTGGGCCGCAAGGTGGCCGGCGAACACAGCGGAACCATCCACATGCTGGATGGAACCTTAAACTGGAATGGCAAACAACTGACCGGTGGTTCCTTTGCAATTGATATGGCCTCCATTACCAACACCGATATCACCGATAAAGACTATAACGAGAAGCTGGTAGGGCACCTGAAGTCCGATGACTTTTTCTCCACCGACAAGTTTCCAAAAGCCACCTTTGTAATTACAGAAGTAAAGCCTTTGGCTACAAATCAGTCGCAGGTAAAAGGAACGCTGAACCTGAAAGGAGTTACCAAAGAAATTACTTTTCCTGCTACCATCCAAACCAACGGAAACCAGCTGATTGCAACTGCAAAAATTCTTATTGACCGTACCCAATATGGCATCCGTTATGGCTCAGGAAGCTTTTTCGATAATCTCGGCGACAAGGCGATTGACAATGAATTTGAGCTGAATGTTGAATTGGTAGCTAAAAAATAAGAGTAAAAGTTGCGCTGAAGAGCCGCAGCCTTTAGTGTCAGCTTCTTCCTGCTTAAATAAACCAAAGTACACAGGAGGCCCTTCCTCAAAAATCTTTAAAAATTTAATTCTTTTTAAAATGGCAAATGTAAAATGGTCTGTTGACCCTACCCACAGCGAAGTGCAGTTTAAGGTAAAGCACCTGATGATTAGCACGGTTACCGGTTACTTTCAGCAGTTTTCGGTAGAAGCTGAATCTGAAAATGAACAATTCTCCGGTGTTCAAAAGCTGGTTTTTACCGCCGACGTAAATTCCATAAACACCAACAATGAGCAGCGCGACACGCACCTTCGCTCTGCCGACTTTTTTGATGTGGAAAACCACGGCAAAGTTCGCTTTGAAGGTGCCAATTTTACTAAGGAAGAAGAGGATGAATATACGCTCCAGGGGAATTTAACCATTCGGGGAGTAAGCAAACCTGTTTCAGTTAAGGTTGAGTTTGGTGGGATTGTAATAGACCCTTACGGACAAACCAAAGCCGGCTTTACAGTTTCAGGAAAAATCAGCCGCAAAGAATTTGGTCTTACCTGGAATGCGGTAACAGAAGCAGGAAGTGTGGTGGTAAGTGATGACATTAAGCTGCATGCTGAAATTCAGCTGGTAAAACAAGCGTAAAAAAAATAAACTTTAGTAGCCCTTCTTCAGTCGGAAGAAGGGCTAAATTTTTTACTTCTTTCCCCGGCAGCTGCTTACAGGGAAGCCGATAGCCGAAGCAAAAAAAGGCTGATTATAGTACACTTCAGGGGAGGTTCTGCTGAATACATTCTTTTATTGCTTCTTATTTGCAGCTGGAGGATTTTGCGCTCCTTGTTCCCCAGGCAGCCAAGCAACCCGCTTACCGCTATCTACCCTGGCACCTCCGGGGCAAAACAAAGCGCACTGTCAACTGCTTTGAACCAGATTGGGAAATGGAAATAGGATTTGAATGCGCAGGGAACTTTCAAGGCCTAAACTTAACTTGGAGGCTATTCGCGTGGCCCCCTGCTTGATGGCAAACAAATAAAGCAGGCGGATTTTTGTTGGAATTAGCTCTGCTAAGGGGGGGCCTGAACTTCTCATACGAAAAGGAGAAGGAAAAGAATAGCTTGCTGCCATAAGCCGCTAGGCACTGGAGTAGCATCAACCGAAAGTATTAATAAAATATCTTTCCCTCCGCTGAAGGAGCTTTTCCCGTTCAAGCCTCCAGCTTCAAAAAAATAACCTTTTAAGTTGGCTCTTTATGAAAGTACCTGGTCCTATTCACCAGCTGGAACCCGGCGCGCGTTTAGCGAAGCTTAAGGCGTGGCTTTGGTGAGCCAAACCAGCACTAAAACTGGCCTTGTACTTATAAGCAGGTAAAACCATAAAGCACCTTTAAATTTCACTTCCACCAGGTGCTTTTCCAATTAATTTTTAGGAACAATAAGCTGAGCAGAGAAGGATCTTAATGCTCATGCGGACCCTTTTAACTTTTCCCCCTAATTTTTAAGCGGTCTTGCTGGGGTGCCTGGCCCCGCGGTTCTGATTTTTAACCTGGCGAAGCACTGGCTTCCAGCTTTTAAAGGAATTTACTGGCTGCGTCCGCTTTCTCATGCTATAATTTTTCCTTCCTCCCGGGGCAGGCAAAATAGGTTCCTCTTTGTGAAATTTGAAAATTGTTTCTTTCGCTGTGCCACAAATTAATAGCAATAGCCGTTGTATTGAAAATGGGAATAGTAAAGAAGCAGGAGGCTCATTTTATCTCGGCCATAGGGTAATCATTTGTCTTTTATGCTGATATGGGAGCCACCGCTGTTGTAGGTAATGAACCATTTATAAAAAGGAAGAGCCTGAAAGGCGCTTTTTTTTGGCAGGTTTTCTTTATCTGCCGTATATTATAGTAGAATAGGAGTTGGGACGATTTCAAAATCAATAGTCATGGGTATTATATTTGTATTTGCTTTTGCTTTTTTTCTGGGGTATGTATATGGCTACTGGGTAAAGCCAAACCAGCGCCTCCGTGAAAAAACCAGGGATTTGCGGGATAGGTACAGGGCCATTTTAGAAGAAGGACGGATGGGCGTGTATAAAACCATTGTTATGGACAAGGATAAATCTTCTGAATTGGTTGTTGAGGTAAAAGAGCTGGCAGTTACCGAACTAGGACAGGTAAAGGTACAATACCTCAGTGCTTTTTATAAAAATCCTGAATTCAGGACGAAAAAAGGCGATGCCCTGCTGGGTGAGGTGAGTGGCATGTTGGGCGAATTTTTACCCCTGCATGAAATTGAATGGTATGAGACCAACGACCGGGACGAAAAAATCCGCGAACACCTGCATTCATTTGAAAAGAGATATAAAAACCACTTTAGCGTATAAATCCCCATGGAGAAAAACGAAACGAGCATAGCCGAAAATCAAAAGCAGATTGAGCAGAAAGCACAGGAGCTTTCAAAAACAATAGATCCTGCCAAGCCTGAAAGCCTGAGTAATTTTGGTGTGGAAACACAGCGCAAACTGGGATACTTTTCCAATGAGCTTTTAACCCAGGTAAAAGCCAAAGATTCGGGCGATGCCGGCACGGCTATTAATGAGCTGCTAAACCAGATAAACCAGATAAAGGTAGAAGAGCCGGAAAAAAAAGGACGCTTCTCCCGCATGTTCAGCGGGATTCCTTTTATGCAGAAGGTATCGGATAAGTCCAGGAGAATTGCGAGCCAGTATAACTCAATTTCTGAAAATGTGGATGATGTAGTGCTGAAGCTTGAAAAAACCCGGCAGAGTGTATTAAAAGACTCCACCAGCCTGGAAGTAATGTTTAAGCAGGCCGTAGAATATATTCACGAAATACGCGCCATTATTGCGGCAGGAAAACTGAAGATTGAGGAAATAGAAAAAAACACGATCCCGGCCATGCAGCGCGAGGTAGAGGAAAGCGCACAGGACGAAATGGCTGTTCAGCGGCTAAGCGACATGATGGCTTTTAAAGAGCGCCTGGAAAAGAAAGTGCATGATTTTACGCTCTCTCACACCATTGCCGTACAGTCTATGCCGCAAATTCGCATGATCCAATCGGCCAATGATGTACTGGCCCAGAAAATCCAGAACTCCATTACGACCGTTATTCCGGTTTGGAGGCAGCAGGTAGCCATTGCCCTGGGGTTGGAGAAACAGCGGAAGGCCCTTGAAATTCAGAAAAAGGTAACCGATACCACCAATGAAATGCTGCTGAAGAACTCCCAGCTGCTAAAAACCAATGTGGTAATTGCTGCCGAAGAAAACGAAAGAGGCATTGTAGACATGGATACCCTTAAAAAGGTAAACCGCGATATGGTGGAAACCCTGGATGCCGTAATAAAAATATCGGAAGAAGGAAGTCGCAAAAGGGCCGAAGCTGTAAAAGAGCTGGCCCTGGTGCAGGAAGAGCTAAATAGCAAGATAATCCGCACGTTCAACAAATCTAAGGCAATAGAAACTGAATAATGGCTGATAGTAATAAGCGAAAGGAAAGCGGGGCCAAAGTGCTTAGCCGGGAACAGGAAGTTCTCCTGGAGACCTACCTGGAAAGCCTGGACGATTTTTATTCCTCCCTACAGGAATCTGAAAAAGTACAGGCAGAAATAGAAACGCTCCACCTGAAAAGAATTCTCACTAAATGATAGCATTTATGCGCGCCCTTTTTGGCCTTAACAGTCCTTCGACGACGAGAAAGGTGGTAGGAAGCCGGGAAAGTATCGATATAAAGCAGGCCAGGTATATCCAGGAATCCAAAGGGCGCCTGGCCAGTCTTCACAAATTGTACAAGCGGTATAAAAGCACTCCCCATGGCCCACAAATAAAGGCCGTATACGAAAAAACGAGACTAATTCATCATTATCTTGTTTCCCGCAACAGGGGCTACGAGCTGGAGCTGTTTCACCTGCAGCATACGGAACATTTTATTAATGCCTTTTCGGTTATTTTGGATGTTCATGAAAAGCAGGAAATTCCCGTTTATGAAGACTGGGAGGCAGAGGTACGGGAGGCCCTGCCAAACGCACAGCCCAGGCCCGAGAATGTTAAAAAGGCCACAGAGACACGAAAAGAAATGCCCCGGCCATTACAGAAGCAGCAGGCGGAAGTAGAAACCCTGGCCCCAGAAGCACCTGAACCGCTGTTGAGCGTTCCTCTGGTGGCTATTAATACCATTGCAAAGGTATATTTTGGAGAGGAAGAAGGCGCAGAAGGCCTTCCAGCCTATGAAATCGGATACCTTTCGACCCCCGAGGAGAAAGAAAGTTTTCTTCAATATGTGGGTGCCCGCCTGAACATCAAAGACATTTCTTACCTGGGGAATGCCAGTATTAATTTTACCGGCAGCAAGGGGAGCAGTACTGCAGAAATGGTTCCTGTAATTTACTGGCGCGGGCAATTATATGCCCTCAACCTGAATGACGACTGCCGCCTCTTTCCGGTACAAATTTATAGAAGAAGCAGCTGATCCCACCCACTGCAATAGCGCCCCGTCAGGCCGGATAAGGCTTTCCGGCATAACTGAAATGGGTATATCATTCAGCAAACGAACTTCTCCTGCGGTAGCTGAGGAGACCGTGGCAGGGAGTTTACCAGAAGTCACGGCATGAAAACAGGGGCAGAAGTTACGGCTGAAGATATCAAAGCCAATGATCCGAAAGGAAACGAGGGTAAAACTGGCCGCTCCGCAGGTACTGGTGGTAGCTTCTTTGCAAGAAATTGATTAGGTCCTAAGGACGATTTTACCCCTGGTGTGGTGGCCCTGGATTTGCTCCATGGCCTCCGCCGCATCGTTCAGAGAATAGGTTTCGCTGATATGCACCTTCAGCTTTCCTGAATCTGCCAGGTCGCTGAGCTTTTCTAGCTGCAGGGCATTGGGTTCTACAAAAACAAACTGGAAGTCAATGTCAGGATCGAGCCCTTTACCCTGGCTCAAAATAGAAACCAGCTTTGCGGAGGGTTTTAAGGCGGAAATGCTTTGTAGCAGGGTATCTCCATTGGCACAGTCAAAGAGGAGATCTACCCCATCAGGATAGATTTTTTTTACCGCTTCGCCAATGTTATTGTCTTTATAATCGAGGGTATGTTTGGCGCCAAGGGCTTTCATATAGGCATGATTTTTTTCACTTGCTACGCCAATAATTTCTGCACCACTTTCTTTTGCCAGCTGTATAGCAAAGCTACCTACCCCGCCGGAAGCCCCCAGAATCAGTACCCGTTGATCTTTCTGCAGCGTACCAGCATCAAACAGGGCCTGGTAAGCGGTTAAGCCTGCCAGCGGAATAGCGGCCGCTTCTTCAAACGAAAGCTTCTCAGGTTTCCTGGCCAGGTAGCTGTCCGGCAGGATGATGTATTCGGCATAAGTACCCCATTGAACTTCGGGCCTGCGGGCATAAGTATATACTTCATCTCCTACCTCAAACCTTCTGGCGGCATGGCCTCTTTCTATCACTTCACCAGCCATATCCCAGCCAGGAATAACAGGAAACCTGTGTGGCATCATATTCTTATAGTGCCCTTCCCGGATAACGGCATCTACAGGGTTTACACCCGCGGCGATAACCTTTACCAGAACTTCGCCTTCTTTCAGGCCGGGCAATTCCAGAATGTCTACTTTAAGTTTTTCCACTCCGCCAAATTCTTTGAAGGTGGCTGCTTTCATTTCTCTTCCCATAAGTATATCTCCTTTTTAAATTGCCCAGTTCCGATAAGCAGACTTTTTAAAATGCCTATTTAAAATGCATAATTGGTTACGCCCCCATCAACAAACAAATTTTGCCCGGTAATGTAGCTGGCACCATCGGAGCAGAACATAACTACAGGGGCTATTAATTCATCCAGCTGCCCCAGCCTTTTCATGGGCGTTCTTTTTTCCAGAAGGCCACGAAACTCCGGGTTCTCCAGTGCTTTTTCGTTCAGGGAGGTTTTGAAAAACCAGGGACTGATGGCATTTACCGTAACTCCCCCGGTGGCCCATTCATTCGCCAGTTGCCGGGTTAACTGAACCACGCCTGCTTTGCTGGGGCCATAGGGGGTGCCGGAGGCCAGGCTAAGGCTCGAGGCCACCGAGGCAACATTTATTATGCGGCCCCATTTACGGTCGAGCATGTGCCTGCCGACAGCTTTCGACATCAGGAAAACCGATTTGAAGTTTACCTGCATAACCATATCCCAGTCTTCTTCAGTTAACTGCATGGCGGTGGCCCTAACCGTGGTGCCGGCATTGTTCACCAGAATATCAATGTGGTCAAAATGCGCGATGGCCTGTTCTACAGCTTCATTCACAGATTGACTATTGGTTACATCGCACACCAATCCAAGTGCTTGGCGACCCGTTATTTTTGCTATTTGCGCTGCAGCCTGCTGTACTTCGCCTTCTGTTCGGGCTACCAGCACCACATCGGCACCTGCCTGGGCAAGCCCGGTGGCCAGGGCTTTGCCTATTCCCCTGCCTGCTCCGCTAATAAGGGCTACCTTGCCTGTTAAATCAAAATTTGCTTTCATTCTTCCTGTTTATAGTCTGTTTTAACCAAACACCCATTCTGCCGGATAGTTTTTTTTCTTTATTACCTGTTTCATTCAAGTCTTGTAATAAGTAAGCAAATGAAGGTCGGTAAAAAGCCGGTACCCTCGCCATAAGCAGTCAGGTCGCTGGCCGCGTTCTTAGAATAAAATAAGGTGCGGAGAAAAAGCAGCAGCAGTAAAACCGCCAGGAAAAAGGTATCAGCCAGAGCAGTCCCTCGCTGATAGCAGGGGTATGAAGCAGATGAGCTAAAACAGAAATTTTCCCGGTGGCCATTAGCAGTGAAAACAAGCTGGGAAAAGCCCATTCCCTTCTTTATTTTAATAATGAAGAAAGGCGCATATTCCTAATGTTAGTTCTGCTGCTGCTCCTCCTGAAAGCATGTTTTTTATATAGGCTTTCATTGGTTTTTGTTCAAACATTTTTTGAAGGGAGTGCTTATACTTAAATATTTGCTGTAGCTGCTCCTGCTATAAGCGTATTGATTAAAAGCAGGTAGCGCGTATGAAAATCAGGAGGATAAAAAATTCGCTGCAATTACGGCTGACCCATAAGGAAGTAGCGGATTTTTACCAGAGGGGGGAGGTAAAGAGTGTCCCCGCTTTTGGCGCTGGTAGTCAGCAGCTCACTAATTTCCTGGTAAAAGCACCTGTTAAAAGAAAACGGGGAGTAAGTACGACTTTTATGGGAAGTGAGATTAGGGGAATGGTCCCCGAAACCCTGGCTGGCCGGTGGGCCGTTGCGGTTTGAGGAACTGAAGCCTTTAGAAAAGGTGAAAATCTTCTTATTTTAGTGGAGAAAGATTTTCGCTGCCTGCAGGAAAGACCTCATGAAGATGAATCAGATGCTTTTCCGAACCCATTGGAAGGCAGCGTATGCTAAATTAGGTGCATGAAAATAATATTGTTTGGTATGGCAAAGGAGCTGATGGGAAAAAGTACCCTGCAGCTCCGGAACACGGAACAGGTATCCAACGTGCGGGAACTGAAAGCAAGCCTGAAAAACCAGTTCCCGGAATTAAACAAATTACCCGGAATGGCAATTGCCGTGAATGTGGATTATGCCCAGGACGACGACCCGGTAAATGGGCAGGACGAAATTGTTATTATTCCGCCGGTAAGTGGTGGCTAAATTGGGATGAAATAAAGCATTAACGTGATAAGAATAGTAGAAGATATAGACCTGAACGTTGCCTTTGAAGCATTGCGGGATGCAGGAGCGGGAGCAGTTTCGATGTTTATGGGAACGGTGCGTAACGCTACCCGGGGCGAGCAGGTTTTTAAGCTGGAATATGAGGCCTACAATGAAATGGCCCTGAAAGAAATGCAGAAAATTGCCGATGCCGCCACAGAAAAGTACGATTTGTTAAAAACGCTTATTCTCCATGCCACAGGGGTAAAGCAGGTAGGCGATCTGGTGGTGGTTATTGGCGCATCGGCTCCGCACCGGAAGGAAGCCATGGCCGCCACAAAATTTATGATTGACACCTTAAAACAACAGGTTCCCATCTGGAAGAAAGAATTTTTTGAAAATGAGCAGGTGTGGGTGTCGCAGAATCCTTAGACTTTTTCGACTTTTATGTTAACAGACCAATACAAGCGTACCATCAATTACCTTCGCCTATCTGTAACGGATAAATGCAATCTGCGCTGTTTTTACTGTATGCCCGAGGAAGGGATTCCCTTCTGGAAAAAAGACAAAGTACTGAGCTATGAAGAGCTCCTGCGCATTTGCAGTTTGCTTACCGCGGGGGGAGTCGATAAAATCAGGATAACCGGCGGTGAACCCTTTGTTCGTAATGACCTGGATTATTTCCTGCAGCAGCTGGCAGCCTTGGAGCATCGGCCGGAAATAAGCATTACCACCAATGCCACCCTTATTGGCAAATACATTCCGCTGCTAAAGTCCCTGGGAATAACAAAAATAAATGTTAGCCTCGACTCCCTGAACGAAGCCCGCTTCCTGGCGATTACGCGCCGAAATACTTTTCAGGAAGTATATAAGAACCTGGAGGAGTTGATAAAAGAAGGCTTTAGCGTGAAGGTAAACTGTGTGGTTATGCAGGGGCAGAACGAGGAGGATATTATTCCACTGGCTGAGCTCACAAAAGAGCAGGCCGTTAGTGTGCGTTTTCTGGAAGAGATGCCATTCAACGGGCAGGAGGGAGAGCAGGCCGTGCTGGCCTGGAATCATACGAAAATAAAAGAAACCCTTGAGGCCCATTTCGGGGCACTGGAAAAGCTGGCCGACCCGCTTAGCTCCACCTCTCAAAACTACCAGGTAAAAGGCTACAAAGGCGCTGTAGGGATAATCCCCGCCTTTAGCCGGACTTTTTGCGGCAGCTGCAACCGCATCCGTATTTCGGCCAATGGCGATTTCCGTACCTGCCTGTACGGACCTGCGGTAGCCAACCTGCGCGATCAGCTCCGGCAGGGGCTTTCTGATGCCGAAGTGCTGGCCGGCATTCAGCAGGCCCTGAGCCGCAAGCCACTAAATGGCTTTATTGCAGAACAGGAAAACAACAAAGCAACCAAAGAATCCATGGCCCACCTTGGAGGATAATTATGCACGAAAAAGACAAAACTACTGTTCCCGTATCAGAACAATCGTCCATGGTCGATGTAGGCCTTAAAGCAGTTACCAGAAGAACGGCCATGGCCGAATGTTACATCCACTTTCCGGCAGAGGTGTTTGCCACTCTCAAAGGCAATGACTTCCTTACCCACAAAGGCTCCATTATAAGCACCTCTACAGTGGCCGGATTAATGGGGGTAAAAAAGACGCCCGACATTCTGCCGCTCTGCCACCCCATTGCTGTTTCCGGTACGAACATCCATATAGTGCCGGAAGAAAACAAAATTAAAATCCAGTGCGAGGTAAAATGTGAGGGTAAAACCGGCGTGGAAATGGAAGCCCTGACGGGTGCTTCTGTGGCAGCCCTTTGCATCTACGACATGTGCAAAGCCTTTTCGCAAAAAATGACCATTACTGATTTAAAGGTATGTTTTAAAAAAGGAGGGAAAAGCGATTATGAAAGCTAAAGCAGAAGTATACGGACTGGTGCTGGCAGGTGGCCGCAGTACGCGTATGGGCTTCGACAAAGGCCTTATCCGCTACCACGAAATTCCGCACCGGCAGTACCTTTACGAGCTGCTGAGTAAATTTTGCGCCAAAACCTTTATTGGCGCCCGGGAGGAGCAACAAGAACGAAGCCGGCGGGTTGCCCTTTATCCCTGACAATGAAGCGTACCTGGGGCCCTTCCGGAGCATTTTGAGTGCCCATGAAAGGCATCCCGACAAAGCCTGGCTGGTGCTGGCCTGCGACCTGCCTTTCATTCAGGAAGAAACCATTGCTGATTTATTCGCCCAGCGCGACACCAATAAATCAGCTACGGCCTTTATGAACCAGAGCAGCGGATTTCTGGAGCCTTTAATTGCCATTTGGGAACCCGAAAGCCTGCAGGCCGCCATGGTTTTTGGAAAAGAAGGAGGAAAGTGCCCCCGCAGGTTCCTGATGAGCCAGTCCATAAAAGAAGCCCGGGCGGCGAATGAACAGCAGCTTATGAATGCCAACTTGCCGGCCGATTATGAGAAAGCCAAAGGGGTGTTTAATGGCTAAACAGCCCATATACCCAAAGAATAGGAATGCGTTTTATTTGGCTGGCTTTTACTGTTAAAAACTGCCATTTGGCTTTAGCATTTATTATGAATACAAACGATAAACCCAAACGAGCCCAGGTTTCCTCCTCTTTCTTCTCATGCCCGACCTCCTTTTAGTTTTGCTGTTTTTTGTGGTGGCACTGTTCTATTCCTCCATTGGTTTTGGCGGTGGATCGAGTTACCTGGCCATTTTAAGCTTGTTTTTAACAGATTTCGACCTGATTCGTGCCACTGCCCTAAGCTGTAATGTAGCGGTGGTTGGTGGGAGTGTCCTCATTTTTATGCGACAGGGCTTATTCGAATGGCGGCGCTTTGTTCCATTTGTCGCCCTGAGTATCCCGGCAGCTTTTGTAGGGGCGCAGTTTCGCTTTTCGCAGAAGCTCTTTTTCATATTACTTGGTCTGGCCTTAGTGGCTGCGGCGGCCATGCTGCTCATTAAAATCTTTCTTAAAATGCCGGCAGAAAAAAAACAATACCCCGGCGGCACTACACTCAGCTTAGGCGCCGGCGTGGGCCTATTATCAGGCATGGTTGGCATTGGTGGCGGAATTTTTCTATCGCCGGTGCTCAACCTGATGCAGTGGGATAATCCAAAAAAAATTGCGGCCCTGGCCAGCTTTTTTATCCTCCTAAACTCCCTTGCAGGGCTGGCGGGCTTGTTTATCAGTAATTCGGTAAACTTTAATTCAAACCTTATTTTCTACCTTTTAGGAGCGGTTGTTATAGGAGGGCAAATTGGCAGCCGCCTGAGTGTAAAGCTGTTGGATCCGCGCCTGATAAAGTTTTTAACCGCCTGCCTGGTATTGTACGTGGGTATTCGCCTGCTGCTCCAGTATACGCTTGGAATAAACATTTAAACGATGATAACTGTAGACGAAGCCCTTGCGCACATGAAAAAGCTTTCGGTGGATTATGGCACCGAAAATCTGCCACTGGAAGAATCCTGCGGGCGTGTATTAATGGAGGCCATTTATGCCGACCGCGACTTTCCTCCTTTCGACCGGGCGACCAAAGATGGCATCGCCATCCACTACGCTGCTTTTGCTGATGGAGCCAGGCAATTCCCGGTGCAGGCAATTCAGGCGGCTGGGGAGCCTCAAAAGGAGCTTTCAGAAGAAGCGGGCTGCCTGGAGGTAATGACCGGGGCCATTGTTCCGGCAGGAGCTGATACAGTTGTTCCTTACGAAGAGGTGGAAATAAAGGATGGGCTGGCTTCCCTAAAGACGGAAAAGCTACGGGAAAGGCAAAATATTCATTTACAGGCCTCGGACGCCGAAAAAGGCACTCTTTTGTTACAGGCTCCCGGTATCATTCATCCCGGCCACATCAATACACTGGCCACGGTCGGAAAAGCCACGGTCCGGGTGGCCCGCCTCCCGACGGTGGCTGTTATTTCTACCGGCAATGAACTTGTGGGACTGGAAGAAGTACCTGCTGTGCACCAAATCCGGCGTTCCAATGTGTTTGCGCTTAAAAGCCTGCTCTGCGAAGATAAAATCCATGGAGCAGCTTTCCACCTGAAAGATGAGCAGGAAGCCATCCGCAGAAAGCTGGAGGAGTTGCTGGAAACCTACGATGTATTGCTGCTTTCGGGAGGGGTATCAAAAGGCAAGTATGATTATGTGCCCGATGCGCTGCAGGAGCTGGGGGTGGAAAAAGTTTTTCATGGAATTAAGCAACGGCCGGGGAAACCCTTCTGGTTTGGTCGCCGGGGAGCCAAAAGGGTTTTTGCTTTTCCGGGCAATCCTGTTTCGACTTTTGCCTGTTACCTGCTGTACTTCCGGGAGTGGTTGCGCCATTCCATTCACCAGCCGATTCAACAAGTGCAGATTAAAAATGAGGGCAGGGAAGGGCTGCCGGAGTTCTGGCATCATCGCCTGGTAAAAGGGAAGTGGCAACATGAAAGGAGCCGCCTCCAGCTGGAGGAAGTAGCAATATCCGGTTCCGGCGACCTTGTGGGGCTGAATAGGGCCAATGGGCTGTTAAGCATTCCCCCTCAAAGCTCAGGAGAACAAGCTTTTTTTACCCCATTTTCTTCCGCTTTTCATCATTTTTTAGGGGTTGGTGAGTAGCGGGGGAGGAGAGGATCCTTGCCCGCTTTGATGGAAAGGCTGATTTTTTGGTGGGGTTTTTATTACCAAAAGGGGGCCTCCGACAACATTCCCCGACCTCCGGCAGGGGAGAGATGCTAAAAATAGCCTGCCTGTTTTCCTTTGCAGGCTTTCCATTTTAAGGTCCTACTGAAGGATCAGGCTGTTGAGCATGTCTACTGTTAAAGGCTTTTGCATAAAATCATGGACTGCCGGGATGAAAAGGGCTTTTTCTTTTTCCTTCCGGCTGATGGAGGAGGTAAGGATGATTAATTTGGTCTCCTGGTGTTGGGGGGCATACTGCTCGTTATAAAATTGAGCGAACTCCATTCCGTTCATTTTGGGCATGTTCATGTCTACAAATATAATATCCGGAAAAAGAATACTATTCTTCTCACAATCGCTTAAATATACCTTAGCCTTGTCAACACTTTCCATGGTATCCAGCTTCTCCAGGCAAGGCGCTTTCCGCAGTATTTTTGTGGTAAGAAATATAAAAAGTTCATCGTCATCTATTAGGAGTACTTTTGCTTTTTTCATGAATAAAAAAATAAAAATTTTAATCGCTGGTACGGCACCTTTAATTAAACCCTGCGGCTCATGCCTCAGTTAGGATCGGTCCGAATGGCTTTAAAAATAGGTTGAAGGTGGTGCCTTTCCCTTCCGTGCTTTCCACCTCAATGTAGCCGCCATTTTTAGCAACCATGTATTTTATAACATATAAGCCCACCCCCATTCCTTCGGCACTTTCCCTGTGGAAGCGCTTAAAAGGCTTAAACAGGAATGGACCATGTTTTTCCAGGTCAATTCCTCTGCCATTATCACTAATGGACAGCACTACAAAATCGCCCTGGCGCTTACTTTTTACTTCAATAACAGGGGTGCGTTCAGGGGAGCGGTATTTTACCGCATTGCTGAGCATGTTTTTAAGGATGCTCTCCAGGTAAGCCTCAATATAAAAGATGGAAGGTTCGCTGGAAAAGTCTGCATTAACGCTGGCTTTTGAAGCTTCTATTTTCAGTTGTAACCCGCCCACTATTTCATCCAGCTCGTCCTGGAAACTAATTTCACGCACTTTTATTTCGTGCTCACTGTCCATTTCAATTATCTGGATGAGCCCGCCAAGGGTATTGTCGAGCTTCTGTACCGAACTGAAAATTTCTGGCACATAACTCATTTTTTCGTCATGGTCTTCTTCTTCCAGCATCAGCTGAGCCATCATCTTCAGGTTTACAATAGGCGCCCGCAGGTCGTGGGCGATGGCATGTACAAAATTATCCATGCGATCGAACATTTCTGAAAGCTGCTCATTACTCGACATAATCTTACGTTCTGCCTTTTTAAGCTCTGTAATATCGGTCGAAACAGAGAGGATGGACTGCACTTCTTTGCCGTCCTGGTTAAACTCCGGGATAAGCCGGTTGTAAAAGTTCCTTTGGCCGGAAGTATCCTGGTAAGTAAAATAATAATCCCGTTCCTCCCCGGTTTGAAGTACCTCCAGCATCAGGGAATGCATTTTTTCTGTGCCTTCCAGCATCCCCAGCTGCCGGGTGTCCTGTCCTTTAAAATCTTTTATTTCAAGCCTGCTTATTTCCTGCAAAGCTTTATTAACAAAGGTAAACCTAAGGTTGCGGTTAAAGCGGGCAATAAGGTCGGGGGTGTTGTCGAGCAGGGATTTTAAATGCTGTTCACTTTTAATCAGGTCTTCCGACAGTTTTTTAAGCTTATTATTTTTTTGCTTTATTTCTGTTATGTCATTAAAAGTAATAACCACCCCTTTTATCTGCCGGCTTTCTGTTTTATAGGGCAATATCCGCATCAGGCTGAAGTTCCCTTCCTTATGTTCCACCTCATGTTCAACCGGTTGCAGGTTTTCTAAAACATGGCTGATTTCCTCTTCAAATTTGCTGTAATTGAAGTTGTAGCTGTAGTGATTGATTGGTCTGCCAATGTCTGATTCGCGGATGTTGAAGTATTGCTTAGCCGGAGGCGTAAACTTCCGGATATTCAGGCCGCTGTCGAGAAAGATGGTGGCAATCTGGGTGCTGTTGAACAGGTTGAGCATGTCATCATGCAGGGTGGTGAGGGCATCGATCTTGTTCTTTAGCTCCGAATTAACCGTTTGCAGCTCTTCGTTCGACGATTGCAGCTCTTCGTTGGTGCTTTGCAGCTCTTCGTTGGCCGACTGCATTTCTTCGTTCGAGGACTGCAGCTCTTCGTTGATGGTTTCCAGCTCATCGGCCGTATAGTGCAGCTCGCGGCGGGCCAGTTTAAGCTCTTTTTCGAGGTTTTCAATTTCTGCCTGCGAATACCTGTCGCGGGTAACTACTTCAACATGTTCATCCGTTTTTTCCTGAAATTTTTCCTGCTCATGGAATTCTACGAGCGTTAAATAGCCGGTTAAGTCAGCCGGTTCCTTATTAATGCGGCTGAATACAATATCGACCTGGTACTTTTGATCATCGTGTTCAATAATGGTTTCGGTAAACACTACCTTGGGTTTTCCTTCATGCACCTGCCGGATGCCATTGCGAAAAACCAGTAAAAGGTTTCCCCGAAGCATGCTGTATACATTCATGTCGGAGCGGCGGTTTGGGAACTGGATAAACTTTTCCATGCGACCCGTTGTGTACACCACGTCCTCCTGTTGGTTTACCAGCAGCGATGGGGGCGCAAAACGTTCGGCCAGCAGGTCGGCATACTGCTCATTCGCCAAGGGAGAAGAGGGCCGCTGCCGGAGGCTGGGCGGGTTTTGCCGAACATACTGTGTTTCCTGGTAATTTTGAATTAGCGGGCGGTACAGCCGGGAATTGGTGGTTTCCTTGTTCCTGAAAATTTTATTCCGGCCATCTACTGTTTCAAAAAGTTTGTCCTGCTCATTGTTCGATTCATTTACCCCCAGGAATAAGTAACCGCCCTCGTTTAAGGCATAGCTGAAATTATGCAGCACCTTGTCCTGGGTTTCGTCATTCAGGTAAATAAACAGGTTGCGGCAGGAAACCAGGTCGAGCCGGATAAATGGCGGATCGTTCAGGAGATTGTGCTTGGAAAATATAATTCGTCGGCGGATTTCTTTCTTTACTTCAAAAAAATCACCCACAGCATTGAAATACCGTTTGAGTCGGTCACTACCTATGTCTTCCTCAACCGCATTGGTGAATCGTCCCAAGCTGGCAATATCGATGGCCCTTTTGTTTACATCGGTAGCAAATATTTTAAACTCCACATTTAGGTTATGCTCCGAAATATACTCATCCAACAGCATGGCCAAAGAATATGCTTCTTCGCCCGTAGAGCAGCTGGTTACCCAAATCCTTACAGGCTCAAAATTGCTGCGGGTATGGCAGAGCCTGGGAATAACATTATCTCTCAGGCTGTTCCATGCTTCTGTGTCTCTGAAAAAGCGGGTAACGCCAATAAGCAAATCATCAAAAATATGGCGCACCTCTTTCGGATGCTGAATCAGGAAAGACTCATACTCCTGTAGCTTGTCCAGGTGATTAATCTTCATCCGCTTTTCTATGCGCCGGATAAGGGTGCCGGGTTTATAATTTTTAAAATTTACGCCCGAATAGGAACTGATGAGGTGAATGATTTCCTTGAGGGAATCGCGCTGGTTTTTAGAGGTTTCCCGCTTTAACCCTTCCTTGTCCAGTAATTCGGGTTCTTTTAAGTAATGGGCAAGATCCCGGGCAAGGGTTTCGGGAGGAGAGATATAATCGGGGTGGTCAGAAGAAATAGACACATTGGGCATGCTGTCGAAACTTGCCGATTGCGGACTCTGCACCATGACCACGCCACCACGGGCTTTAATAATTTGTACGCCTCTGGCCCCGTCTGAGCCAGTGCCTGAAAGAACAATGCCTATGGCTTTTTCTTCAAAATAATTTGCCAGCGATTCAAAAAAAATATCGATAACCAGGTTAGGCAAACGGGAATTTCCTCTTTCCTCCAGGCAAAGCAGCCCCTCCCTGTTAATTTTTAGCTTTTTGTTTTCCGGAATTACATACACGTGATTGCCTTGAAGAGGCGTATCCTCTATTACCTTGGTTACCGGCATTTTAGTATAGCTGGTAAGGATTTTATGAATCTGGCTATCGTGGCTGGGCGATAGGTGCTGGATTACCACATAGGCGGCCCCGGTATTGTCGGGTAATTCAGTAAAGAAATTGGTTAAAGCTTCAAAACCTCCTGCCGAAGCACCAATACCCACTACAAAAATTTTTTCCTGATCACCCATTAGTCATACATCTTTTAATACTCTCAAAGCCAAAATTAAAATTTCGGCCTGTTTCAGCGTTATTAAATGCCCGTTTCGCCTACTCCTGTGCTAAATTTGCAGGCATTTCCGGGGAGCTCCCTAAGCAGGAAGGCTGCTAAACTATGCAAGTTAGCATTAATTTTAGATTTATTTTGCACTCCATAGCTGCTCTGCTTTTTTTATGCCGGTGCTTTCCCGCCTTAGGCTATTCCCTAACCCGGCCAGTTGCAGGCTTGGATGGGCTTTTTAGCTGCACCTGCTTTTTATTAAACCTTTCTTATTTGCTGAGGTTTAAAAAGATATCGGATATACATTTAATAAAGTAGCTAAGTTCATTTTTCTTTTAATGTATTAGCTGCTGAATTATTATAAAACTTTTTTATGACAGACCAATCAGAAGACAGGATAATAGCAATAGGGGCTTCGGCAGGGGGCTTTAAGGCCGTCGTTCAATGCCTTGCCGGTTTTACGGGCCGGGCAGATGCGGTTTTTGTGCTTGTGCTCCATGGGTATTCGGGCGTGCCGCAAACCCTGGCCGAGCACCTGGCAAAATTAATTGAAATGCCTGTGGCTTATGCCGGGAATGGAGGGCAGATAAAAACCGGGCAGGTTTTTATTTGCCCTCCTAACCACCATTTAATGGTAAAAAACGGCAAGTTTAAACTAACCAACGGGCCAAAAGAAAACCTGTTCAGACCCTCTATTGATGTGCTGTTTCGTTCGGTGGCGGTGGAATATGGAAACCGCGCAATTGGCGTGCTGCTGAGCGGGCGTTTAACCGATGGGTCTCTTGGGTTAGCTGCCATCAAACGCTGTGGTGGAATTACTGCTATACAGGACCCTGCAACTGCCGAATATGAAGACATGCCGCTGTATGCTAAAAAGAATGTTGACCCGGATTATAGCCTTCCTGTAAACAAAATGCCCAATTTTTTTAACCGGCTGCTGGACGATCCGCTGCCCGCGGCCAAAGAAGTGCCCGAAGCTTTGCGAAATGAAGTAGGCATAACCGGGCACATTGGAAGCCTGGTAAACGGGCAAAATTCTAAAAGAGGGGAAGGGGATATGCCCTTAACCTGCCCTTCCTGCGGGGGCCCTTTAACGGTAATGGAAGATGAAACATTGGTTCATTACCGCTGCCGCACCGGGCATTCTTTTACCATCGATTCTTTAAATGAAGGGCAGGAGCAGCAGCTGGAAGAAACCCTTTGGGTAGCTTTGCGCGTACTCGACGAGCGCCTGGCCCTGCTCAAAAAAATGATTGACGATTATGAGCGCAAAGGCCTGGACATGCTGGCAAAAACGCATCAGCAAAAGCTGGAAGAAGTGGAAGGACATACCATTCATTTAAAAAAGCTTATGGGGCTGCATGAATAAAGCCTGGTTTTAAGTTTGACGACTTTATTTAGGGAATCAGCGAACAGCATACTATATGAGCAAAAGCTACATCATTGGTACAGGCACTTTTGCAGGAGGCATTTCTCCTTTAGTTTAACTGCTAAAACCCTTGCCTGAAGCTATTTCTGCGGCGCTCTTTGCGGTTATACCTTTACCAGCTCACTGGCCCGGCTTAATGCCTCAAAATTAAAGCGGGCCGGAAAACTCAAGGCGGTGCACCCTGCTGCGTCTTACAGCTTTTAGTTTCGGTACAAATGCTATTTTTCCTTTAGTGTTACTGGTAAAACACCCAGCATCCGCGGCTTGTCAGGCCGAAAAAGAACCTGCACCAGGCAATGTTGCATTAACAAGGGTAATTTTGGCCGTTACTGGGGTTCTTTGTGAAAGGAGGAAGGCCTGGGTCTTTTGACTTTCCAGGAAAATACATTGATTGTTCTTACCATAAAAACCTTTACAGAAAGTGTCGGAAACTGGCCCCTTAAAGGGTAACTTTTACTGAATGTTTTTTAACAAGGAGCCCTTTTTAAAAAAGGCAATTTGTTAAAATCTATTCACTTGGTATTAAGGCAGTTGTCTGCCAATCCATTAAAACTTAAAAGGGGATTTTCCTTAGGAAGAGGGGGATATTGCCGGAAAATAAATAACTTTTGCCCTCCGGACATTGTATTTAGCATCTGCAAAAATTGAAAAGGGGTGTTTTTCTCGGGTATAGAAATTTAGTTTTTTAACTTACAACAGCTCACAATAATCCATGAATCAAAGCAATTCTTTTCAGTCGGCAGAAGCTATTTTCCCCAATGGTGGACAAATGGGGGCTTTAATGCGGTGCTATGATTGGAAAAACCACCCCCTGGGAGAGCCTTGCTATTGGCCCGAGAGTTTACTGACGGGGATTCGAATGATGCTCAGCTCCGGCTACCCTATGTTTATCTGGTGGTCTTCTGAATTATATATGTTCCATAACGATGCTTTCCAGCCTGCCTTTGTGGGTAAGCATAAAGAAGCTTTAGGAGCCAGGGCCAGGGAGGTTTGGGCTGATATCTGGGGGCAATTAGGGAGCGTGGTGGAAGATATTCTTGCCAATGGAACCACTTTTTATGCCGAAGAAATGCTGGTGGTGCCCGATCGCAAAGGATTCAAAGAAGAAACCTACTGGACTTTTTCTTATAGCCCTATGCCTGATGGTGAAGGAAGGGTAAATGGTATCTTTTGTGCCTGCCATGATGGAACACAAAAGGTATTGCATGAGCGCCGGTTAAAAATGCTATCCGGCTTATCTGATGTAAGCCTGCGCTTACCGAATGTAGAAAGTGCCTGTGAGGCCATGAGCCAGGTAATGGAGAACCATTCGGCAGATATACCTTTTGGAATGATTTACCTGGTGGATGAAACAGCAGGCCAGGCCAGCTGTTGTGTACAAACAGCTCCATTGGATCAACCACTGGGGGCTCCTGTCATTTCGCTGCAGACGGCCGCTCAGCCGTCTGCAGCGAAGCCCGGGGAGAAAACAAGCTGGCCTCTTGCTAAGGTGTATAGCCGAAAAAAAGAAGAATTTGTTGAAAACCTCCGGGAATCCATTGGCTCTTTGCCTGGCAAAACAGTAGATGAATCGCCGGACAAGGCAGTTGTTCTACCGCTTTTTAAACCGAATACGGAAAAAGTTTTCGGATTTTTTATTGCCGGTCTGAGCCCGATGTTAGAGTATGATGCCGCTTACAGGGATTTTCATGTACTCCTTACTGCCAGAATCGCCAGCCTTCTTGCCATTATTGATGCGCAGGAAAAAGAGCGGCAACAGGAAAGAGCGCAGCGGCACCGCCTGCAAAACATCTTTGAGCAGGCGCCGGCGGCGATTGCTATTTTTGAGGGCCCTGACTACCAGATTACCTATGTCAATCAGGCCCACCTGAACCTTTGGGGGAAAAGGGCTGAAGAGGTTTTGGATAAGCCTTTGTTTGAAGCCTTGCCGGAAGCAAAAGGAGTTGGCTACGAAGAGCTCCTGGAGGGGGTAGTTCAAACCGGTACCCCTTTTTATGCCCATGAATTATCTGCCAACCTTACCCGAAACGGGAAACGGGCGCCTGTGTACTTTAATTTTGTATATCAACCCTGGCACAACCAGGATGGCAGGATTACGGGCGTAATTGTCGTAGCCAATGAAATTACCGAGCAGGTGGAGGCCCGGAAAAAGGTGGAGGAGAGCAAGGAAGCCTTAAAGAAACTCAATGAGGAGTTAGAAGAAAGGGTAAACCAACGAACCGCCCATTTACGGACTTCTGAAGAAAGCCTGCGCAGCCTTTCCCGGGAACTGGCCCAGGTTAACCACGACCTACAAGCGGCTAACCAGAATTTATCTGCGACCAACCAACGGCTGGAGTATATAAATAATGACCTCGATACCTTTATTTATACCGCGTCTCACGACCTGAAGGCCCCCATTAATAATATTGAAGGTTTGCTTGGCTTATTAAATAACCAGGTGTCAAATAATAAGTGGGATAATGAGTATGTGAAGCATATCGCTTCATTGATGAAAAAATCAGTCGCCCGCTTTAAGAGAACAATTGAGGATTTGACCGACCTTACCAAACTGCAGCAGTTGGCCAACCAACCTGCCTTGCAGGTAAATTTGCTGGAGGTACTACAGGAGGTAATGCAGGATATTCAGCCACAAATAAATGCTTGCCAGGCTATTATCCAGGTAGAAGTGGAAGCTGCTACCGAGGTGCAGTTTTATCCAAAAAACTTACGAAGTGTACTATACAATCTGCTTAGCAATGCACTTAAATACCGGTCTCCGGAGAGGGGCCTGGTAGTTAAAATTAATTCCACCCAAACCGAGGCATGGACAATATTGTCTGTAGAGGATAATGGACTGGGGCTGAAGCCTGCTCAGTTAAGCAAATTATTTACCATGTTCCGTCGTTTCCATTCCCATGTAGAAGGAAGTGGAGTTGGTTTATTTATGGTAAAAAGAATGGTGGAAAACCATGGTGGAAAAATTGAAGTGAAAAGTAAAGCAGGTGCAGGCTCTGTTTTTATGGTTTATTTCCCAACCTGAGTTAAGTTAGGGCCACCAGAGACAAAGAAAAGGTTGGAAAAAAGACTTTTACTGCGCCATTCGACCCCAGCTGCTACCGGAAGTTGAGCTTGTACTTGTTCGGAAGGGCCTAAGGAAAAACTGCTTTCATCCTTCTGCCGATGCATTTTTGTGGCTCAGCAGCTTATGTGCATGGAGAGCCGGTACCTGCGGAAACCATAATTCTGCATGTGAACCGGGTAGCTCTGCGGTGCGTATACGTTTAAATCAAGGAACACAGCCTGGTTTAAAGCCCAAAAAAGGAGGCTTCGGTAAATTTTCAACCGAAGCCTCCTTTTTATTATTTATTTTGTTTTGTTATTGCGGAATCAGGTCCATTTATTTTTCTAAAGTTAAAGGCTTTTAAAAAGCCCCGAACACCCTGTATTTCCAGTACCCAGGGTTTATCCTTCCGGCTGTTAGAAGAGGGGATGTCACTATTTTAGTATCAGTGAACCGTTCGGCAAACCTGCGCCCATACCGTTCTGCGAAGTTCAGGCAGCCGAAGCTCAAATAAAATCTTCTCTTTATCAATGGCTAAACATGCTGAAGAATTCGCTTCCCTGCTCCAAGCCAGCTTAAGGCTTCCTTTCTTTCGGGGTAGGGATACCAACGCATGTTTGAATTTTGTAAGGGTCTTATCAGTTCAATAATTTTTTCTTCGAACTGATTGTCTCCCACAAAAGCTACTTTTCTTATATCCTGTGCATGTTTTAAATTAAAATTCATGTCAGACCAAAAGCTTTTCGCATTCCAGCGAACACCTTCCCTGATTTCCAGGTAAAAATTAATTTTACCAAATTGAGCAATTTTTTTCTCTATTTCAGCTATCAGGGCCTCGTAATCTTTCTGGGAAATGGTATTTGTTATTCTTACTGCCACCATGCCCTCTAAATCTTCTCCTACATATTCTATCATGGGTAACAAAGTTTAAAAAGTTCTCATTTATTTTACTCAATTTTACACAATTTAGTTTAGAAAATCCTGTAAAATATACACTTTTTATTCCGCATAATAAAAATTTCAATCGATTGCTAAATGCCTGTTGCCTGTTTTGCTTGCTGTTAACAACCAGGAAGTTAAGCAATTTCGTTCCGTGTTTCGATGAATATTTCCGGGAGAAGCAAGCTGTTAAAAACCAAAAGAGAAGGCTCCTTCAAGAAGGTTTGCTCTTTTGCCTGTAAATTCCTGCAGGCAGTGAAATTTTGCGTAGCCTGTGGTAAATAATTTAGGAGGCAATTTGGGCAGCTTAATAAGATATTTTTGGTAGTAAAGCCGGACCCTCCGGATACAGGCAGGCAAAAGAAAATTATGGTCCAATCCAGGGTAAAATGCAGGGCGGCTTTGCAGGTGAACGAAAAGTTGTTCGTTCCCCAGTTCTCACAATAGCGGTTGTAGGAACCAGGGCAAGCCCGATTATTGCCCTGCAGTTTACCCCCGCTTTTGGGTTTCCAGCAGCCAGACCCTGGCTGTGCTGGCTGTTGCAGGGACAAGGGTGGTATAATTTGTTATAATGCTCCGGGATTTTACGCTGTCTTGCCTGGGAACCTAATAGCCTGCTGAGCCGGGCACAAGTTCGTAACCCATTCCTCAGCGGGCGGAAAGGGATCTATAATGTCACCTTTTTTTACGATGGCTGGGCCGGACAAGAAGAATCCCCCGCAGCCGGGAAACAATAAGCAGGGATTTTGTATTTTATTTTCCTGAAACGATACTGATTGAAACAAACCTAAAGAATGAGGAAAAAAAAGATAGAATGGATAACGGCTTCCCTGGCAGTGGGAGCATTGGCTTTGTTGGCCGATGCCATGTTTTTTGAAAAGTATTTTTTCCAGGTCAAAAAATTCGATATTGGCAACAAAGGCAGTGGCAGGAAAATTAAACTGGTTCTGCTGACCGATCTGCATTTCAGGAACACCCTCTGGCCCTACTACCGCCGGCTGGCAAGGAAGGTAAACCAACTGCAGCCGGATCTCATCTTTATTACCGGCGACAGCCTCGACTCTTCAGGCAACACACCTCCAATGCGTCATTTTTTTGATTTACTTCAACAGGATGTGCAGAAAATCGCCATCCCGGGCAACCATGATCATAAAGCAGACAGGGACCTGAGCAGCCTCAAAAAGGTGTACGAAAACCACCATTGCGACTTCCTGGTAAATGAATCAAAGAAGTATTCTATTGGCGGAACAGAAATTATGGTTACCGGTCTCGATGACTTTATTGAAGGAGAAAGCCGCCTGGCCGAAGCGGTAAAAGGAGTAGGGGAAGAGGGCCATCATTTTTTGCTGCTCCATAGCCCTCTTCAGCAGGAGCTGGTACAAAAGAACATCATGAAAATAAATAGGGAAAGGGAGGCTGCCGAAAAGCTGAATATCCGCTATATATTTGCCGGCCACAACCATGGCGGGCAGGTGCGGCTCCCGGGTTGGGTGCCGGTGCTGCCGATAAAATCAGGTGATTATGTGGAGGGCTGGTATAATAAAAGCCGGCCTTACCTGTACCTGTCGAAAGGATTCGGAACCTCCACACTTCCTTTTCGCTTTGGCGCCAGGTCCGAACTAACCGTATTCGATTATTATATTTAATTAATAGAAGGAAAGAACGAAAGCGCGAGGGTTTTCACTCGCTCCTTTTTAAGGAGGTTTGCTGCCTTTGAGCATCCTCAGGCCGGAGGCCAGAATATGCCGGCAGGAGAGAAGGGCAAAGCCACGCGCTATCCATCAAAAAACTACCTGCTGCCGTAAACGGATGCTCCCTATAAGGATGTTTTTTAGTAGGAACCAAAAGTAGGAATTTACAAACAAACCGGCAATTAGAGGCCATTGGTATAAGCTAATCAGGTTTTATGAAGTCTGGAAGGGAGCAGTGTTTTTATTCTATAAAGTCGCTGAGCAGGAATTTTAAAGCAGCCATTCCAAGGAATCAAACAGGGTTAACATTATTCTTTCTCTAACCCTTTTATCCTGCCGCTTTCCCCAAAAAAAATGCTTATTCCTGATTCGCCGAATAGCCGGAAATAAAAGTTTAGGGAGAGGTTTTTTAAGCAAAGGTGGGCTGGGGCTATTTAATGCACGAAGCTGGATGCTTGTTTCCCATTTCTTTTTGCCCGATAAGCCCACATATTGCTAAAAAGCTGGTTTACAAACAGTTTTGGTGTTTTTCTGTTACTTCAGTAGCAGGCAGTCTTAAAGACCTGCGGGGAGAGGCTACTTATAAGCCCTTTGTTATAAACAAATTTATAATCTACCGGAAACCAATCGCTGCGGTGCTCCCTTCTTTTTTAACCCAAAACCCCACAATATTATGGCGCAATGTTTTGCACTTATGGGATGGAGTTTACCTGTCATCGAAAGTATGCAAAAGCTCAATAAACCCTATGTAGTTGTTTCTTTTCCTGATTTTGAACCTTATGCGAAGGAAAATAACATTCCTTTTGTAGCCTATAAGTTCGATGAATGGAGTGATACCTCTAATTCCATAGACCTTGCAGAAAAATTAAAACCCTTTAATGCCGATGTAGCAGTTCCTCTGTATGAAGAAACCGTAGAATGGGCCGGAGCATTGAATTCCATTTATCGTGATGACCCCCGGGTTCTTAAACCGCGCTTTCCTGTTCCGTAATAAAGCCATGATGAAGCGGAAAGCCCTTGTTGGTGGTCTTCGCGTAGGACTTTTTGAAGAGGTACATAATCGGGAGCAGGTAAAACAATTTATGAAGCGCCTGAACGAAGCAAATCTGCAGCTTGAAAATGAGGAGGATAGCTGGGTTCATATTAAGCCTTTTGCTTCTGCGGGTACGGTCGGGCACCGCCTGTTGCGCTCCCTACAGGACATAGATGAAAAAGTAGAAGACAGTGATTTTCCCTGCCTGGCGGAAAGTCACCTGGCCGGAAGGGAATTCTCCTGCGAGGCTTTTGTTCATAAAGGAAAGATCCGCTTTCTTAACATTACCGAATATGTGAAGCTGGGCTATTCCAACTTTGTACCTGAAGGACAGCTACCTTGCCTCCAAACGGCCGCTAATTCATAAAAAAATGCAGCAACTGGTCGATATCTTCGGTATTGAATATGGCATGATTCACCCGGAGTGGTTCCTGACCGAAAATGATGAACTGGGCTTTGGTGAAGTAGCCTGCCGTATTCCTGGCGGACATATTCTTGAACTGGTTTCCAAAGCCTATGAATTTGATGCCCTTGCAGCTTTTGTACAGTGCCACGACCCTTCTTTAACCGAAGAAGAGCTGGACGCTATTTTTCCTCCGAAAGACTTTAAGCCAAACAATCATTACGGAAATGTGATGATTTATCCGCACAAAAATGTGATTAACAAACTAGAAATACCGGATGAACTGAACGAAGAGCCCTATTTCCTGAATCATACTCTGGTTCCCCCTTATGCCGACAGAAAATCAATTCCCGGGAAGGCTTTGGAAACCACTTTGGTACCGTTAACTTTAAAGGGCCGGATGCCGACAGGATGACGGAATTATTACAACATTATGAAAACGTAGATTTTTACGTTTAACAGACTTTTAAAGTACGCATTAACTATATGACCGAAACCCACCCTGGAAAGAGGATACGATAATTTTGATAGCAGTCTTGAATGAATTTAAATCAGCCACTGAGCTTACCCGTCAGGAAAAGGCACAAAAGCTTATTAAGCCAGGTAGATATACTGAGCAAGACCAGGGAAGGTATGAAATATCTTTATAATAAAAGCCTGGAAATAGAAGCTGCCGGAATCTTTGCCAAATACGGCCTGGAACGATCCTGAAAAGCTTGCCCCTGCCCTGGTAAAAGGCACCTTAAAAGCAGGGCATCCTACCTCCAGCTATGAAATACTAAGCGAGCTTCGGATGCTGGCTTATGCTAAAAAATCTTCCGCAAGTAGACCATAAAGGTTAAGGCAGAAGATGCCGAGGCTTATCTGGAAGAAGTGCTGGTGCATAACCTGGAATTTGCCTTTCAGGAACTAACGGAAGAAACACGGTTGGTAATGCGTCCGCCAGGAAATAAAAAAGGTGTTTAATCTCTTCAGCCTTCTACTGGCGGAATCCGGCCTGCACGGGATAAAGGATAAACTTGCAGAAGAGATACAGTTGATTTGCGAGCAACGGCCGGTAGTTACCCGCAAAGTACGGGAAATTATTCAGCTGGTGAGCAACAAAATGAAGCTTGAACCCGCAAGAGGAATCGGACAAGGCGCTGCTTTTTTATGTAAATGCCGTAAACTCACCCACAGCACTTGCCAGAAAATATCCTGACCCGGAAGAATATGCCAGGGCCATTTAGACAGCTGGACTGGGACCGTTGAGAAGAAGTGGAACAGCTGGCAGCGCAGTATGCGGTCTACCGGTTTGGCCACGCCTCACCTGGCGTTATGCTTCTGACAACTCAACGGAAAATCACGCCCTTGATGCCGAAAGCCTTAGGTTAAACAAAAGAGGAGAAGCAGAGTGGAGCAAACACAAGAGACCTTGTTACTAAAACTGATTCAGGAGGTGGTAAGTATCGATAGTTTCCAATGCATTTATGGGCTGGCCAATGTGCTTGAAAAGAGCCTGTTTTCAGAAATGCGGTAAAAGCCAGCCTTAACAATCTGCGCATGATCAGCATAAACCCACAGGTAGAGAAGCGAATACTAAAATGCCAAACCAAGCCCAGAAAAACGGTTACGGCCAAGCAATATCTAATTGCTGCAACGCTAAGGGTATTAGGGCAGCCGTTGGGGGTAGGGCAGGGAAATAATTCTACCTGCCAGTCTGCAAGAGGAATAAGCATGTGGAGCCAGCACTCCCCGGCCAAGCTGGTCAATATGATTATTACGGTTGCCGCGCAGAACAACCTCATTTTACGTTTCGAAAATGATGATCTTGAGTCGATGAAGCTTACAAAAGGCCTGGTAGATAAACTGGATTATAATCTGGATGCAGTATCGGCTGTACTGGTGCCTCACCTGGATAAGATCTACAATGAAATGATGCGGCGGGCATCCGGAAGAGGCGAAGATCCGCACAAATGGGTAAACCCGGCGCTTTACGGGCATTGGATACAGATTGGCTTTGCTTCGGCCTACAGCTACCTGACCAATGCCATTCAGGATTTTAAAGGCTTTGTCCGGCTTGTTTTATGCGGCTTTACATCCTGAGTATAATGGGGGGAGAGAAATGGTTTATCCCAACCCGCTGGGCATTTTTGTTACCTCTAACCGCGGGAGCCATGATTGGCTTTCATGCCGTTTCACTGCTTCGTGTTGCCAAGGATGAGGAGGGGGTGATGCGGGCTTATTTTCTTAACCCAAATAACGAAGGACGTCAAAACTGGGGGCAAGATATAAAACCTTCTGTTTACGGTCACGGGGAAAAGCATGGAGAGTCTTCCCTCCCCTTTTATCAGTTGGCAGCACAGAGTTTATGCTTTTCATTTCAATAGTCTCGAAACAAGGGCACATCTCAGCACGGTTCCCGGGAGAAGAAATGGAAAAAGTGGAATCTCTGGCAAAAGAAAGTTGGGGAAAAGCTTATATTTGGAGTGAACTTAAAAAACAATGGTAAAACATTCTTCAAGCATCCAAATCTAAGCCAATCGGCATTACAGAACTAATTATAACTTTATTCGAAAAAAAATCGGACACAGAGGTACGGATTTCTTCTGTGGTGAAAGCAAATGCCTATGGGCATGGCATTGCGGAATTTGTTCCTATGGCAGAAAAATGCGGAATCAACCATTTTGCCGTAGCCTCCTCGTTTGAAGCCGAAGAAGTATTGGATGTATGTTCGAAAATACGCGGATTATGATTATGGGTATTATTTATGAAGAAGATATTCCCTGGGCTATTGAAAATGGCATTGAATTTTATGTGTTTAATTATGACCGCCTGATCGTGGTCAAGAAAGTTGCCGGAAAACTGAAAAAAAAGCCTATGTCATCTTGAAGTGGAAACCGGGGCTAACCGAACAGGCCTTCAGGCAGATGATTTTTCAAAACGCCTTAACTTTTCTTAAAGAAAACCAGGAGTATATTCAGTTTTTGAAGGGCTCTGCACTCATCTTGGAGGGGCGGAAACCCTGGCCAACAAATTTAAGATCGACGCTCAATTGAGCGCTACAATTATTTTCTGGACAATTGCCGGAAAATAGATTTCATGCCGAACGTAAGCCATATGGCCAGCTCAGCTGCAGCACTGGCTTTTAAAGAAACCAGGTTTGATATGGTGAGGGTGGGCGTAGCTCAATATGGTTTTTGGCCAAGTCCCGGACATCGAGTTATCTTCATTATGCACAGGTACGGAAAAACCTTCAAAAGCGGCTTAAGAAGGATTTTTACCTGGAAAACCGATGTAATGGATCTGCGAAAGGTAAAGGCAGGTGAGTTTATAGGCTATGGTACGGCATATCAGGCAGTGCAGGATATGGCCATTGCTGTTCTTCCCTTAGGCTATTCCAACGGCTACCCCAGGGCGCTTTCCAATAGAGGGCAGGTACTTATAAAGGGAAAAAAAGCTCCCATTGTCGGACTTATCAATATGAATCTTTTTATGGTCAATATTTCCCATATTCCCGACGTAAGCTAGGAGAAGAGGTTGTACTGGTGGGCAGGCAAAAAAACAATGTTATTAATGTTAGTTCTTTTACAGATGCCACCCAGCTTTTGAACAATGAAATGCTGAGCAGACTTCCTGCGGCCATTCCCAGAAGAGCAGTTTCCTGAAAGGGGTAAATTCCTTTTAAACCGCTAAGAGTTTAGTCGCTGTTTTACCTCCTGTTGCTGGTTTACCCTGTGGCGCTGGAGTGCTTCAGGAGCCGGATATGGAACAAAAGAGTATTAAGCCGGGCGCAGTAAAGATTCCTCCTTTTTTTTAAGATGCCTGTTTATCCTGCTCGTTTTTGGTTTGCCGGTGGTACAGCTTTTCCAAAGGGATGCTGGTAATTCCATGAATGACAGTGGAGGCAAAAACAATCAATGCCGGGATTATCCAGGCCTCCTGTAAGCCGGTTTCATTTTTTGAAAGCACCGAATAAAATAAAGCGGCGACCCCAATAGGTCCAAACCAACCCATTAAAAGAACATCGGGCACTTTTCTTCTAAATTTAGGAAGGAAGGGCATGAGAAGCAGCAAAGCAGGAATTCTTCTGAAAAGAATTATGAGCAGAATGACCCAAACAGCTGTCCAGCCAAGGGAGAGCCATTCCTGCCAGGGAATAAAAAGGCCAAAGAGGAAAAATACCGGAATGGTAAAAAGGCGTTCCATCGATTCCTGAACTCTTTCCTCCTTCAGGTCTTCGTTTTCGGCAATTCTGCGGCCATAAGCTAAGCCTCCAATAAAAACCCCTATTATGCCATTCATCTTTATCACCTCCAGGCCCGAAAGCAGAAGAAAGGCAAGACCTAAAGAATAGGGTAAAAGGGCTTTACTGTTCATTATACCGGCTGCATGTGCTTTGCGCATCGTTAAGCCTGCCAAATGACCAATGGCATAAGAAAGCAGCCCCGCGAGAACTGTTTCGTACAGCAAAGTTTTGGTAATCCACTCTTCATATGGGAAGCTATTATGCTGGACCAGGAAAATGGATAAAAAGACAATAGGGTACGCTAAACCATCATTCGCGCCTGCTTCGAAGGAAAGCGAATTGCGCACCCGGTCCGGAAGATATTTTTGTGCTTTTTTCCCGCTTACTATACTGGAGGCCACTACCGGGTCAGTAGGCGTAATAATTGCCCCCATTAATAAACACTCGGCAAATGAAAAGCCACTTAAAACCCAAAAAAGAAGGCTGCCACTGGCCAGCCACATTAAAATCATTCCAAAGAATATAATGTTGCTCTGGGTAATAAAATCTTTTCGATAAAAGCTCTTTGGAATCCGCAAGGCAGTTGCCATGAGGGCCATGGCAATTGTAAATTGTGAGGCTAGTTCAATGATGTGTTGTTCATTGCCCAATTTATCGGAATGGACGAGGTTGAGGGCCAGGGGACCTACCAGAACTCCTGCGAGCATGGCCACCAGGGGCTCGGTAAGGAAAATGTTCTTTACCACTTTAACAACGGCTCCGGAAGCTACCAGAATTAAACTGATGAAAAATATAACGACCATTAATCCCATACCAAATTAATTAATTTGCCTGCTAAGTGTTTGCCATAACTGGTAATTTTAATAGCAGGAAATAGTCCCCCGAAAGAATATATGACAGAAAAAAAACCTTAATCATGCCCATTGCAGGGGCAAAATAGCCTTGGTTGAAGAGGAAAAATCCCTTCCTCCCGCTAATAATATTTTTGCCTTAAGTGGCTATTCTCATCTAATTTATTCTTACCTTTCTAAAGAACAAACAAGGCGAAAATATCAATAAAAATGGCAATAACGCTCTGTATGTCTGTTGCTTAACGCATGCCCTTGAGGCTTGCAGACTTTAGCTACAGAAGAAAGACTATGTAAGGTAGAAGGGCTTTAATATGCATTAAAATTTAGATACTAAAACGATGGCAAGAGAAAAAGAAGGCAAGGCAAAAAACGATAAAAGTGCCCCAGCCAAAAACCTGAAAGAAAAAAGGGCTGCAAAAGCCGCAAAGCGCGATGAAAAAAGCAAACGCGACTAAAGAACAGTTTTATCATAGTTGGTAAATTGTTAGGTTAGTACTAAGACCAAAGCCGCTTCATTCATAATGGAGCGGCTTTTTTATTTCCGCGATAAAGGGTGCTTCTACCTTAAACTGTATTTTTTAGCTGTTCATAAGGTCAAGGTTCTGCCCTTGCTTATTTAAAAGATAAGAAAAATAAGGCCTATCCCCTTGCTTCAATGGCAAGAAAGCAGCCTTAAAATATCTAATGGCAGCCTACTTTCCCCTGGAATACAGCTTTCCCAACAATCCTACAGCGGGTGAGTTTACTGTTTCGGTAGGGACCTGCTTAACAGGCCTACATAATTTGAACTTCAGGAAAATCCTTTTAAGCCTTTACCAAATTAGGTCAAATTTGATAAGTTTCACATTAAATGTGGCACCGGAAAGCTTGTACCCTATTTTGAAAAAGGCAGGTTTTACTGCCGCCCTTTTACCGGTAGATGCCTGCATATTTTTTAAGAATCACCGAAATACCTTTCATATCTCAAAAAGGCCTGATTGTAGCCAACGCTATCCTTTGCTTAATATATTCACTTCTCCTTTAAAGAAGGATAATGGTTTGTTTCTATTTGAGGGTCAATTGTTTATATTGAATAAGGACCACTTTTTAGGACTAAACCATTTTTATTATGAAGCATTTTTTCTTTTACCCAGTCAGGCAATCTGCCTGCGGAACCTTTCTTTTTCTTCTTTGCTGCTGTTTAAGCAGTTTCCTCAGTATGTCGTCAGCTTACGCCCAGCTTGCCGGCACCTATTCCATAGGCGGGCCGGATGGAACTTATAGTACTTTTACCGAAGCCATTCGGGCCCTGCAGGAAGAGGGCGTAGCGGGGGCGGTTACTTTTACTGTACAGCCCGGAATTTACAACGAACAGCTACTAATTGGGAATATCCCCGGGAGCTCCTGCGCAACTCCCATTCATTTTGAGGGTTCCGGCACTACCCAGGCCCAAGTTGTTTTGCAGGCCCCGGAAGAGGCCGAATTTACTTTAAGCGTGAATGGAGCCGATGGAATTGGATTTCGCCACTTGAGCATTGCCGGAAACATGCTCACCAGCCCCGGCACAGATTGCTTTCAGCTGGAAGATAACATCCTGCTGGGAAATGTGGAGGCAAGCTCTTCCGCTGATGAAAGAAGTGACCGGCATCTTTACCGGGACAACTACTTCCAGACGGGCCGTATTGCAAAGCGCAACGCAGCACCCTGGAATCCTGGGAGCCCGGTTTTTGATGAAGGCCTCATTATTGAAGGAAACAGCTTCGAAAGGGGAAATATTACTGTTGAAGGACAAAGTGATTTCATCCTCAGTAACAATGTAATCCCTGATTTGAGCGGCCTAAGTGTAGGAATTCAGGTTAAAAACAGCTGGTATGGAAAAAAAATCAATGAAAACCACTTAGGTGCTTCTGTTGATAACTTTCAAGGAACGGGAATGATCCTTGAATCAGGCGCTGCTGCAGAAATTGCTGGCAACAGCATTATTACCAGAGAAGGTGGAGTAGCCCTGCGAATTACTACTGGCAAAACCCGGGACAACAGCATGCTGATAGCCAACAACCTATTGTCAGTTTCCGGCTACGATGCCAGGGGCATTTACTATTTCCCTATTTCCAACCTGGTGGGGCTGGATATTACCAACAACAATGTAAGCCAGGTAAAACTTTACCACAACTCGATTTCTGTGGCCGGCTATTCGGAGTATGTTCCGAATTATTCGCTGGCCATGGCTGGATTGAGCAACAGCTTTTATGTAGTAGATAATATAATTATGAATGCCTCAGGCGGAACGGGAATCGTGGTAGGAGATCCGGATGTTATTGCCCAAATGGACTACAACAACCTGTATATGAGCTATGCTAATCTTTTTGCCGAATGGGGAGGAGCGCAAATAAACTCCTTCTCTGAATGGCAAAACATTACGGGTTTTGGAACCCATTCGCTGAGTGTAAACCCGGGACCATTAACCAATCCAGAGGAAATACTTAAAGGGGCTGGCATTTACCTGGCGGAAGTCCCAGTGGATTATGCCGGGCAGGAGCGGGGAACCCCACCTACCATAGGCGCCTTTGAGAAGGCAGCCCCGGCAAAAGTACCAATTTCCGGGATATACACCATTGGTGGGGAAAGCCCCGATTTTACTAGCTTTACAGCGGCCATGGAAGCCGTTAGCAGTAGTGGCATACAGGACAGTGTAGTCTTTAAAATAAGGCCCGGGACTTATACAGAACAGCTTAAAATCCCTTCTTTTGGAGGAGATTCGAAGCTTACTTTTATAGGGCAAAGTGACGACAGTACAGCGGTAGTTCTTACTTACCCTTTTGGCCCTGCGCTGCTCCTGGAGCACGCACAAAATATTACCTTAAGGCACATGACCATTGCCACCGGCATATATTCTGTTAACAGTAGTAATTTACGCTTCGAAAATAACACCATTGAGGGGGGCGTGGAAGCTTATACCACCAGCAAGGATACCTACCGCCAAAACCTATTTTTGGGAGAGGGAATAAGGAAGGAGGGCCAGGGCCATGAAGAGCAGGGTGGTAACCACTTTTATTATATGGATAAGGAAGTGGTTATTGAAGAAAATAATTTTGAAGTAAGGGGCAACGCTGTTTCCCTTGTTGCGCAATCGGAAGTTTGGGTTAATAACAATTCCATTACCATTGAAGAGGAAGGTGCCGTCAGCTGGGTAAGCGGCATTAGTATAAGTGGCAGTGAAGCTGTTAAAGAAGTAAATAACAATACTATTGTTTCTCTGTCTCCTAATACCACCGGCTTGGGCTTTTCGCAACAGCTTTTTGAAGGGGAACTGCCACAGGAAGCTACAAACAACCGCATTTGGCTCCGGGAGGGAGGCATCGGTATGAATTTTAATTTCGTTTCGGAAAGCGGTTCACCTGCTTCACTGGTAGCGAATAATATGCTTTCCATTAATACAAGCAAGGAGGGAAATAGCAGTATAGGAATAAGCACTTTCCTCCTTCCGGGCGAACTCTACTTTTACCACAACAGTGTTTATCTCTACGGGGAAGATAGCAACAGCCGGGTGGTCGTTATGGATGCTGATTTAGGGGAAGCCAGTGTTTATTTTAAAAACAACCTCCTGGCGAATCTGGCCGATGGCCTTGTAATGAATGCAAACTTCTACACTTACGATGGCTTTCCGGTAAAAATAGCCTCATCTGACTACAATAACCTTTTTACCAGCGGCGATACTCTGGCCATTTGGAATAAGGAGGTTGTATCAGACTTTGCGGGCTGGCAGGCACTCACTGGTTTCGATACCCATTCCATAGCTGTTGATCCACAGTTTATGTCAGCAGAGTTACTGGTGCCGGGAAATGGAGCATTGGATAATGCCGGAACAGCTATCCCTGAAGTGCCGGAGGATTTCTTTGGCAAAGCCAGGGCCACGCCTCCCACCATTGGTGCAGTGGAAATGGAAGAAGAAAACCAGCTGCCGGTAGTGAATGCAGGAAGAGACCAAACAGTTAGTTTACCCATAGAATCTCTTTACCTCCAGGGCACCGGCCATGACCCAGACGGAAGGTTCAGAAGTTTTTTGTGGGAAAAGGTGAGTGGGCCCGGTGTAAGGATGCTAAAGGCAAATACTGCCAATGTTCAGCTAAAAGGTTTAGCGGCTGGTGAATATGTTTTTCGCTTTACTGCCACCGATAATAAAGGAGGTACTGCCTCGGACGAAATGAAGCTGACGGTAAAATCTTCCAATCAGTTGCCTGTTGTAAGTGCCGGGGCAGATAAAACAGTTTTCCTTCCCCTGGAGAACCTGGTTCTGTCAGGCACCGGAAAGGATCCTGATGGCCGCTTTACCGCTTTTCTGTGGGAAAAGCTAAGTGGTCCGTCAGTAAATATAAGCAGGGAAAGAACTGCCAACCTGGTACTCAGTGAGCTGGAAGCAGGCACGTATGTTTTACGTTTTTCAGCCACCGATAATGCCGGTGCCACGGTTTCAGATGAAATGACCCTAACGGTAATCCAGCGGAACCAGCCGCCGGTGGTACATGCCGGCAGCGACAGAACGGTTTCCCTCCCCATAGAGTCTGTCCGGTTCAGTGGAACAGGAACAGACCCGGATGGCGTGTTCCGTGCCTTTTTATGGGAGAAAATAAGCGGGCCTGCTGTAACTATGCAAAATGCCCGAACAGCGAACCTCGTGCTCACCCACCTGCAGGCAGGAACCTATGTCTTTCGCTTTACAGCTACGGATAACGAGGGGGCAGCAGCTTCTGATGAGTTGGAGCTGAAGGTGCTTAATCCGGTGCTTGCCAGCCACGAAAACAGCATCCAGGTAAAGGCTTATCCGAATACCTTCCGCCAATACCTCTATTTATCCATTCGGGCCGAACAGCCTGAGGAGTACAGCGTGGAAATTTATGATGTAACAGGAAAGGTTTTTTACCGGAATAAGCTCCTGGCTGGAGCGCATCTTCAGCAGCCACTTAGCATGGATGTTTCTGATTTGGGTATGGGCGAAGGCATTTACTTCATTCGGGTAGAAAACCGGAGTCGTAGTTTTCGGGAAGTGATTAAAGTAATAAAGGGACTGTAAGTCTCTACCTGACAAAGGAAAAGCCTTCCGGATTAGGTCTGGAAGGCTTTTTTGTTTTTATCTGTCAACCAACATCCGGAAGCGAATTCAGGCTTAGCTGAAAAGAGTTTCTGAAAGATCCTTTTAAATAGTTGAAGAGAATTATTTTTCTATAAAAAGGACCTGTATTTCAGCAGGAAGGGGATATCCTTCTTCATTCCAGGGAAGATTTGAATAAGGTATTTCTGTTCAACGTTTTAAAATGTAGCTTTGCAGCTAAATTCCAAAAAAGAGGGTACATGAAGCGCATAAAAGAATACAGAAAACTGTTTAATGTGGAGCCAGACGCAGATCTTAAGCAGTTAAAAACCACTTTCAGAAACCTAATCAAAGAGTGGCATCCTGATAAGTTTCAGGATGAAGCTGAAAAAGCAGAAGCTGAAATAAAAAGCCTTAAAATAATTGATGCCTATCATTTTCTGGTAAGCATTGCCCCGGAAACGAAAGCAGAGAACCTGGAAGAGTATACTAAAACTACCAGCGAATCTGGTATTGCGGACTTCAGGCACAAAGGGATGCTGCTGGAAGTTTCCTTTCTGGATGGAACTACCTATGAATATTTTGGAGTATCGAAAAAAGTGGTTTCAAACCTCATAAATTCCGACAAGCAGTACCGGTTCGCAAAGAGGAATATTTTTAACTCCTTCCTTTACAGAAAATCTAAAAAGGACCTTCAGCCTGCATAAACCCGTTGCCATTTTTATGCTATAAAAGTGGCTGGATATTTTTTAAGGAGGTGCCATTTCTAAAGGTGGTTGTAGGGATGAGGATTTTCCCGAATTCCGCCATTGCCTTTGCCTCCTATATAGGGCCTCTCAGGAGCGCAAACCATATTAAAACCACCGGGTTCCCTGAAGTGAAATAGTAGATTTCCCTTCAGGGAACCTTTTTAGATTTAAAAAGAATAATTCTTTCTTTTAACGTACCTAACCAAAAATATACTGGCTACAGAAAGCGAATAGGAAGAAAGCAATGGCTTTACTATTAACAACTTTGCTATTGGAAAGGACCTTTCAGGCAGAGAAATCGAGACAGAACAAACCGCTTATTTATAATTTTTTTGATATAGCTAAGGCTAAATTTTATTTACTGTTGCCCAGCAAAGTGGATGTCCGGAACCCTGTTTCATAACAATATTTGGAGGAAGAAAATTTTTCCGGAAATTGCGGCCCCCCTTCCTGTAAAGCTCAACGGCCTTCCCACTCATGCAAAATTCTTCCTGTTGCCTGGTAAAATCCTTTTACAAAAGCTTAAAAAGTGATATTCCATTTCCGGGGTTTTCTCCTGGTCTTGTCGTTGGAATCATCAATCCACTATTTTTTTTCTTGTTTAAAAACAAAACAATCTTAGAGCCTTTCTATTGTAACTACTGAGCAGCCTGATGTTTTATTGACGGTTAAAATCAAATATTACTATTTGTAAATCAGGCATTTATTTGCAGTGCTTTGGAAAAAGTACTGATACCGGGTAGCTGAAGTTGAGCTTTGCCGACATTGTATATGTGGTGCCGGATTCCTTTTTCATCCAATCCTATTTCACTTCAATCTTTCAAAAATCTTTAAACTATGAAAAAATTTAATCTTTTATCCATTGTAATGCTCATTCCCTTTTTTGTGCTGGCACAAGGCGCTGTAACTATAGAGCAGGGCGGCGGCCAGGGAAACAAAGCAAATGCCAGTCAGCAGGGGCCTTCGGATGCTGCCATTTATCAAACAGGAAACTGGCATAATGCAAATACCAACCAAACAGGAACTAATCACCTGGTAGAGGTGGAACAAATCGGGAATAGACAGCATGCTGAAGTGGCCCAGCGAGACAATGGACAAGACGCTCATATCGTGCAGACCGGAAGCGAAAACTGGTCACTTCAGGACCAGGAAGGAGACCGCAATACGGCAGTAAATGTGCAGATGGGCGCTGGAAACTATTCTATGCAGTACCAGGGCGAACAGTTTAATACTGCTTTTACCCGCCAGTACGGCAGCGAAAATTATTCTTATACAGAGCAGTTTGGCTATGCCAATGCAGTGGATGCAAACCAGCTTAACGGTACGGCCACAAGCTCGCTGGAGCAGTTCCAGTGGGGAGCCAGAAATTATACCCGCTCAAACCAGTCCACAGGTAGGGACCTGATTAGCTGGCAGGCCCAGTTTGGCGACCACAACCGGGGAATTATTTCGCAATCCGGTGACGGGAACATGGGAGTGCAGTACCAGGAAGGAAATTCAAATGATTCACACATGAGCCAGCAAGGGTCCGGGAACGAAGCCTGGAACTACCAGTACGGAGAGGGAAACATGGCTACCATGGGCCAATGGGGATCCGACAACTTTATGAACATTGAACAACACGGAATGGGTAATGCAGCTGACATTATGCAAAACAACAATGGTCAAAATGCTTCTGTCACGCAAATGGGCAATAACAGTAGCGTTACCATCAGCCAGGAGTAGTAGCGGGCAGCTAATTCATCCGTAAAAAAACGATAAAGAGGTTATCTCAAAAGAGATAGCCTTTTTTATTAACAAAATTTGAATAGGGAAGCATGCAAGCTAATTAAGAGGAAGGTATTGTAAAAAAGTAAAAAGTTGAAAGAAATTTTTCCCTCGTTCATTTTATCCAATTGGATTTAGGAACAGGCAGGGAGACCATTCTGCTAAAACTCATTTGCCTGCCAGCTTTTTTTAAGGAGAGCCTTCAAGGGCCAGTCGGTTAATTTTCTGAATCGAATTTGTTCAGCTCTTCAGAAATTTCCTGCAATACCAGCTGTATTCGTTTGGAAGTTTCGTCGAGTTCCTGGAGCAATCTTTTATTATCGCTGGAATCAAAGCGTTCATCCTCGATTAGGTTGAGCAAACCAACAAGGGTAACGTAAGGTGCACGTATTTTATGGGCGAGGTTAAATTGATAATTTCGAATCTGGTGCAGTGAATTTTCCAGTGCCCGCGTTCTCTGCTCCACGAGGGATTCGAGCGAGTTATTTAATTCAGATATTTTGTAGCTTTTTTCTTCTAACAGCGCGTGCTGCCGGGTAATTTTATCACGTTGCTTTTCAACTTCAAGTTTCTGTTGAGAAATAATGAGGTTGGCTTCGTTTTTTCGCTTATATCCCCGGTAGCCAACAAAAAACAAAATAGCAAGCAAAGCTAAAACGCTATACAGCAGTAGCTTTTGTGTTTTTTCAGATTTTAACTGTGCCTGTTGTTCAGCAATTTTTAAGTTTTGTATTTGCCGGGCATTGGCAAAAGCAATACTGTCGGCTGCAGCCTGGCGCTCATAACTGTATTTATATTCCTGCCGTAAAACCTCATCCTTGTTTTTCTCGCTTTGAATGCTGTCGCGGGCAGCTGTATAGCGCTCATACATGGCCAATGCTTTGTCGTAGTGGCCCAATTCCTTATAACTTAAATAAAGACTTTCAGCGGCCTCTTTTATTTGCCCGGTAGCCTTGTTTTGCTGGGCCATTTTTAAAGCTTCAAGGGCAAAAGGAATGGCCCTGGAATACTGGCCCTGCTTTTTATATAGAAAACTGAAGTTATTCAAGGCATCAATTACTCCATTTTCGTCACCTATTTCTTTGGCTATTTTATAGGCTTTGTTAAAATACTCGAGCGATTTTTCAGGGTCGTGCTGTTCTAAAGAAATATGCCCCAGATTGCTGTAGGTATAGGCACGTTCTCTTAAAAAAGTATTTTCATCGGTAAGGTCTAAAGTTTTGCTAAAATATTCCAGTGCCCTTGAATGGTTGCCGATATCCACGTAAAGTGCGCCTAAATTATGATAGGTTGCAACTAATACCTGCATATCCTGTTCTTGTTGTACTGGTAATTTTTTAAGATTTTCAATGGCTCTGTGGTAGTGCTCAATGGCTTTATTGTGGTCCTTCTGCTCATCATAAATCATCCCGATGTTATTGAGCGTAGCGGCAATACCCCGGTAATCCTGTAAGCCCTCTTTAATGCGTAAACTTTGATAAAAATAATCAATGGCCCTGGCATAATTTCCCGACATGTAAAAGGAGGTGCCCTGCGTATTTCGTGCAACAGCCATTTCTTTTTTTAAACCCCTTTCCTTCGCGAAGTTGTAGTGCAACTGTGCAAAATAAAAGGAACTGTCTGGTTTGGTGAATAAAAAGCCTTCCCAGGCAAGCTTATTAATGCTGCTAATGCGGATGCTGTCTGGTAAATCCGTAGTGTACCAGTTTTTTTTCAGGCTATCCGTATTCACCTGCCCATAGAGGGGCAACAGGGTAAAAGAAAGAAATACCAGGAGAGCGTGCTTCATTTTTTTGCGTTGGATTACGAAAAATAGCGAGAATGTTAGAAAGAATCAAAGTTTCAGCAAGACACTTTCCAGTACCTTGTCTTTTTCTGCAGATAACAATATCCTAGCAGCCAAATTTTTGTGGTTCAACTGGTCGGTAATTCAGCTAACTTTGGAGGCTCTTTATGAAAGTACTGGGTCATATTCACCCGCTGGAATCTGGCGCGCGTTTAGCGAAGCCTAACGCGTGACTTTGGTGAGCCAAACCAGCATTAACTGCAGGGTTTACTGCTGTTGAGGCTGATCCTTGGCAGAGAGCAGAAGCAACCTTTGCTGTCCCTGCTTGTAAAACCTGTGAAATTTTTACCTGAATGAGGAGCAGGAGCAAGTAAAATTTCCTTAGCGCGAAACAGAAAAACAGCTGTTGCAATCGGTTAAATTGAAGCTTTGCAACGGGAGGAACACTAATAACTCAACTTTCTGTAACCATCTCCACCACCTCACTATCTCCCATTTTTTTAGAAATAGCAAATTTATTGCAGTCTATAACCCTGGAACAGCCAATTCACCAAAAAATTAAGTTTGAGCAATAACTTCTGCGATGACTAAGAGGTATAAATTGAATAGCATTTTGCGGCTATTTTAATTTATCAGGAGTTCTTCAACTTTATTTTATTCAGTCATAGGCAGAATTTTGGCCACTCTTAAATGGCTAGTGCATTAAGAATGAATTAGTTGATGGTTACTGCTGTTCTTTTGGAAAAGGGAATATTATGGCCAGAGGAAAAGCACCAGCGGAAGCAATACCCATGGCCACCTTGCAATTTATTTTGCTTCGTGAAGAGATGAATAAGCGTACCACCCAGCGACAGTTCAGCACAAGAATTGTAAATACGGTAAAATCCTGGCGTCGGCGTTGGCAGGGGTGTTATGAACAGTTATGTGTGTATGAAAAAGAGATGAAATCTCAGGGATTGAGTGAGCATGATTATCTTCAGGAGCTACTTAGCCATCTTCGAGACAATCCTCGTAGTGGTACCCGTAAACGAATCAGCCTGGAAGAAGAGCAGCAAATAGTTGCCCTCGCCAGTGAGCAGCCCCGGGATTATGGTGTTGAAATGACTTGCTGGACTCATGAGATGCTGGCCAAAGTAGCTATTGGGCAGGGTATTGTCGAGAAGATTTCTTCCCGTCATGTAGGCAACATTTTAAAAAAAGCGAATTACACCCCCACAAGTCCGCGTACTGGCTCTTCCCCAGGATTAAAGACTGGAAAACATTCGCTTTAGAGGTTAGCTTAATTTGCAATCTTATTCTTGAGAGTGTACAGGGACTTTATCCAAAGCGCCATGTGCTAAGTATTGATGAAAAAACAGGCGTACAAGCACTGGAACGAGATTGAAGGGATTGCTCCTGAAAGCAAGGGTTTTCATCGGCGAAAAGAATTTGAGTATATCAGACACGGCACTATTGGTTTAATGGCAGCTGTAAATGTGGCAACCGGAAACATTATAAACCACCGACTGCACCCTACCAGGAACGAAAAGGATTTTCTTTCCTTTATTGAAACTACCGTTGCCTATTTCCCTGAACAGGATGAGATCGTTCTGATGCTTGACCAGTTGAATACTCACCAATCAGAATCTTTAGTACGCTGGGTTGCCAGCCAAATAGGTTTTAAGGGTGATTTAGGAACAAAAGGATACAAAGGCATCCTCAGGAATATGAAGACCAGGAAGGCCTTTCTCGAGGATAAGTCGCATCGAATTCGGTTTGTGTATACGCCTAAGCATTGCTCATGGCTTAATCCTATCGAGAATTGGTTTGCCAAATTACAAAGGCATGTAATCAGGAATGGAAATTTCTCTTCTGTGGATGCTTTGAAAAACAAGATAGAAAGCTATATAAGTTTTTATAATCGATGCTTAGTCAAGCCTTTAAATTGGAAGTTCAAAGGCTTTATAAAAGCTAAAGAATTAAAAAATATAACCATCAATTAATTAGTGCTTAATGCACTAGATTCTTCCTCTTTTTTTCGTTCATAATGTTTTTATTCTTATTCCGATAAAAAGTTATAAAAATTCCTTGGATTAATCCTTCTTGTATTTGTATTTCTTCTTAAAAAGAATTTTATTATAACTACTTAACCAACAGTCTTTTATCATCGGATAAATTTAAAATTATAACACCATTTTTTTAGGAAATGAGTTCGATCGTTCCAGCCATAAATTTTCTTACTTATGAAAAACATTCTACTTCACACCTTTAGCATTTCAATTGTTTTGATCCTTTGTCAGTCGATGTGCCCGGTTTTAGCCCAGAATATTATTTTTGAGGATAGCTTTGAAGAAGGTACGCTTGATCCAGTCCGATGGACTGCTAACCCCGCTGCTGATGGTGGTATCGTGGAAGCAGTTCGCCAGCTAACGGATGTGGCATCTATTCCCCGAACGGGTGATTATGCGCTGGCCATGGGCCGCAGTGCCGATGGTTCCGCTGCTACCATTAATAAAATTGATCTCAATCTGGACCTTTCGGGCCAGGAAGATGTCACGATGGAATTCTGGTTGCGGCGAGATTATGATGAAACAGATGAGGATGATGCCATCTTCCTGAGTGTGGATGGAGGGAGTAGTTTTCAGAAGGTGCTAAACCTTCGGCCGGGAGATTGGGGCAACCTTGCCTATGGACAGGTGGTAGTGGATTTAGGTGCAGCAGCCGATTTTCATGGCCTGGAGCTGTCCGGGCAGACGGTTGTGCGAATCCAGCAGAGCGGGCAGGATGATTTTGTTGGCGGGGTCTCCTACAATACTGATGGCTTCTTTATTGATGATGTGGTGGTCAAAGGAGCGCCGCAATATGCCAGCCTTCCTTTTGAAGATGGCTTTGAGGCTGATGCTCTTGGCGCTTCCTGGCGGGTAGCGGATTCCTATAACAGCGACCTTACTGCACCGGAAGCAGCCTCGCAGTGGGGCTTGGTTATGCCCGTTCGGCGTATTACTGATGTTCAGGCAATTCCCCGCACGGGTGATTATGCGCTGGCCATGGGCCGCAGTGCCGATGGTTCTGCGGCAGGTGCAAATGCAATAGACCTTCATCTGAATCTTGGGGGCCAGGAAGATGTCACGATGGAATTCTGGTTGCGGCGAGATTATGATGAAACAGATGAAGATGATGCCATCTTCCTGAGTGTGGATGGAGGTAAGACATTTACAGAAGCTTTTGCACTCACACCCGGGGCTCGGGAGAACAAAGTCTATGAAAAGGTAATTCTAGATCTGGACGCAATGGCGCAGGAATTGCAACTGCAATTGACTAATCGAACCGTAGTGCGAATCCAGCAGATTGGGGAGGATGATTTTGTTGGCGGGGCATCCTATACTACTGATGGATTCTTTGTTGATGATTTAAGTGTACAGGGAAATGTGGAACTACCTGCTTTAATAGAAGACAAAACATTTTCCATTCCTGAAAATGCAACTCAAGGTAATTCGGTAGCTAATCTGGCAACGACTGATGGAGAAGGAAATAGTCTTAGCTATGAATTGTTAAGCCAATCTATAGCGGGCACCTTTGCCCTTAGCAGTTCCGGAAACATTACCGTGGCAAATGCAGATCAGCTGGATTATGCTACAAACCCGGTGCATACAATAGAAGTGGAGGCAAGCAATGGGGAACGCTCCACCCTTGCAACCATCACTATAAATGTTACCGAAGAAGGAGGCAATGAGAATACCGCTCCTTCTTTAGCAGACCAGTCTTTTACTATTGAAGAGAATAGTGAAGCAGGTACTCTGGTCGGAGAAATTTCTGCCACGGATGCAGAGGGAGATGCCTTAAGCTTCCAGATTACTGCTGGTAATACCGATGAAGCATTTTCTATGGCGGAAGAGACCGGTGAGTTAATAGTGAATAATCCTGCGGTTCTGGATTTTGAAACCAGCCCGGAATTTACCTTAACGGTGGAGGTAAATGATGGGCAGTTAAGCTCCAAGGCCACCATAAACATTTCGCTTATTAATATCGAAGAGGAGGGGCCAACAGCCATAGAGGATGAGATAAAAAAGGCCATTGCGCTTTATCCAAACCCAGCGGAAAATTATTTGTATCTAAACATCCCTGAGAAGACCCTTGGAGGAAACCTCACCATTTTTTCATTAAAAGGAGAGAAGCTGCAGGAGCAGAGTCTCCGGCGAGTGGAGGAGAGGATAAATATTAAAAATTTACCAGCAGGGACTTACCTGATCCGGATTCAAAAGGACGATATAAACCTTAGCTTTAAAGTAATAAAAGCTGAATAGGAGCAATTAAGTTGGTCGGTGTCCAGAATTTTGGCTCCCCAAAGGGTATGGAAATTTTTCTTAGACTGCTGATTGCTCCCTTTCAGGAGCTAAACAGAAAAAATTTTTGAAACTGTTTAAACATGCATATTTCAATTTAAAGCTTGCTTTTAATAAAGGAAGAGCCGGTTACTTTGGCTCTTTATGAAAGTACTGGGTCATAACCAACAGCTGGAATCTGGCGCGCGTTTAGCGAAGCGTAAGGCGTGACTTATTGAGCCAAACAAGAATGGAACCTGGTCTTGTGCTTATTAAGCAGGTAAAATCATAAAGAATCGTTTTTTCTTGTTCCTATTGCTGCTGAAAAAGCATAAAGCTTAAAGTAATTTTTAAACCCCTGAACAAAGTACCTGATTAATCACTTGAATTTATTGAAAAATATGTTCATATAGATTAATCCTATGGCTTGATAAAAAGAAGTGAATAGGCAAAACTAGGTTTGCGCGCTACAAATCCGTAAATTCATAACCAAATGCTTTCGAGGAAACATCCTTATCCAGAACAAAATTTTTAATTTTTACACTATGGAACATCAAAAAGACAGACATGTAGCCCCCGAAACTCCTGTATGGGATACCAATGAATCCAGGAGATGCCCTTTTTTAAGTGGTGCTGTACGATCCACCGCTGGAGGTGGACGATCGAACCGCGACTGGTGGCCAAATATGTTGAACCTGAAAATATTGCATCAGCATTCTCCCTTGTCTAATCCTATGGGAGAGGAATTCAACTATGCCCAGGAGTTTCAGCGCCTGGATTTACAAGCCGTAAAAAAGGACCTTCACGAGCTGATGACCGACTCCCAGGAATGGTGGCCGGCAGACTTTGGGCACTATGGACCTCTATTTATCCGGATGGCCTGGCATAGTGCGGGTACTTACCGGATTTCAGACGGTCGGGGAGGAGCCGGTTCTGGCGGGCAGCGCTTTGCTCCGCTCAATAGCTGGCCCGACAATGCAAACCTCGACAAGGCGCGCTTGCTGCTTTGGCCAATAAAACAGAAATACGGAAAGAAGATTTCATGGGCTGACCTAATGATCCTTACCGGGAACGTTGCCCTGGAATCGATGGGATTTAAACCCTTTGGCTTTGCCGGAGGAAGAGAAGATGTCTGGACGCCGGAAGAAGATATTTACTGGGGCTCAGAAGGAGAATGGCTGGGCAATAAGGAGCGTCATGAAGGTGGCGTACTTGAAAACCCACTTGCTGCTTCTCATATGGGGCTTATCTACGTAAATCCGGAAGGGCCGAATGGAAAGCCTGACCCGGTGGAGGCAGCGCATCATATACGCGAGACCTTTGGCCGGATGGCCATGGATGATTATGAAACCGTGGCGCTGATTGCCGGTGGCCATACCTTTGGTAAAACCCATGGTGCAGGCGATCCGCGTAAGTATGTAGGCGCAGAACCTGCAGGTGCCGGCATAGAGGAACTGGGACTTGGCTGGAAAAATTCTATGGGCAATGGCCATTCTGAAAACACCATTACCAGTGGCCTTGAAGGAGCATGGACCACCAGCCCTACAAAATGGAGCAATAACTTCTTTGAGAACCTTTTCGGTTACGAATGGGAGCTTACAAAAAGCCCGGCAGGCGCCCACCAATGGAAACCTAAAAATGGAGCAGGCGAAGGAACTGTTCCGGATGCACACGATCCGTCGAAAAAGCACGCACCCTTTATGTTAACCACCGACATTGCTTTGCGTATGGACCCTGCCTATGAAAAGATTTCCAGGCGCTTCTACGAAAATCCGGATGAATTTGCCGATGCATTTTCCAGGGCCTGGTTTAAACTTACTCACCGGGATATGGGCCCACTTTCGCGCTACCTGGGTCCTGAAGTACCCGAGGAAGAATTGCTTTGGCAGGACCCGCTTCCAGCTGTTCGCCATGAGCTGATAAATGAGCAGGATATTGTAGTGCTGAAAAGCAAAATACTGGATTCCGGGCTTTCGGTTTCTCAGCTGGTAACCACCGCCTGGGCGTCGGCCTCCACTTACCGTAACTCCGATAAAAGAGGAGGCGCGAATGGTGCGCGTATTCGCCTGGCCCCGCAGAAGAACTGGGAAGTTAATAATCCAAGTGAGCTTGGGGTTGTGCTTGATAAGTATGAGCAAATTCAGCAGGAATTTAATAAAGCCCAAAGCGGCAATAAAAAGGTTTCCATAGCAGATTTAATTGTTTTAGGAGGTGGCGCAGGTATTGAACAGGCAGCGAGAAATGCTGGACATGAAGTAAATGTGCCTTTTACTCCCGGACGTGCAGATGCTTCCCAGGAGCAAACCGATGAAGAATTGTTCTCTATCCTGGAGCCTAACTCAGATGGTTTCCGAAACTATTACAGGAACCATGAGAACATATCGGCATCAGCAGAGGAAATGCTGATTGACCGTTCCCAGCTGATGACCCTTACGGCCCCTGAACTGACTGTACTGGTAGGAGGTATGCGCGTGCTGGAGACCAACTTCGACCACTCTAACCACGGGGTATTCACCAAAAAGCCAGGTGCCCTTACCAATGACTTTTTTGTTAACCTGCTCGACATGAACACCACCTGGAAAGCCGCCACAGACCGACAGTATGAGTTTGAAGGGCGTGATCGCAAAACAGGTGAGCTTAAGTGGAAAGGCAGCAGGGTCGATTTGATTTTCGGTTCAAATTCCGAGCTCCGGGCAATTGCCGAAGTGTATGCCTGTGAGGATGAAAAAGAGCGTTTTGTTAAAGACTTCGTTAGAGCCTGGACTAAAGTGATGGAGCTTGACCGATTTGATTTGAAATAATATAAGAATAAGTTACCAGGATGTTCCTAATCCTGCTTAAAGGGAATAGATAATTAAGAAAGGCACCTTTTCTAAAGGGTGCTTTTTTTGTTTCCGTCGGGCCTGTATAAATTTTTATCAGAGAGTAAATCTCCAGCTTAAGCACTGCAGAAGGGATTTTACAAAATAAGCGCCTTCAGTAGCCTGGGTATAAAAAAACAATGCCAACCCACAATAAGCAAAAAAAAACCGCCTGCTTGTTTAAAATCAAATTTGCAGCCCCAATTACCTTCATCTGCTTCATAGAAAGTGAATTTTTTCCTCTTGGGAGGTTAGAGCCAAGGGAAATTTAGAAATCAGTTTTTTTATGCAAGCCTCTTCACAGAATATTATGAGGTAAGTAATTCGACAGAAATAGTATAAACTTAATTTTGATGTGTCATCCTGAGGAACGCGGACGCCGCGCGGAAGGATCTTTCTTCGTTAGAAACATCTGGGAAGCATTATACTTGGAAAGATGCCTCCGTTGTCGGCAGGACAAACAGTTTAATGTATTTATGTCTAAGCACTTATCATTTAACGGATTGGAATTGTATTAAAACCGCACACTAACTGTACGTTATCGTGCAATCAAATGTGAACCACTATTCAAAAGGCGCTCATAATCAGCGAAAAACTAATTTGGCACACCTTCTGTGCTAATTTAGTTTTAAGAAATTAGCTGCAGTGGTGAGCCTTGGTATAAATGTTCCGGGCTGTCTCTATCAGGTGGGAAATAAAAGTTGGTGATGTTTTTTATTTTACGCTTTTAAAGCAAAGTCCGGTGGTTATCGGTAGGAAAGGAAATGGTGCATCACCTGGGAGAAGGTTGGAAGAATGAAGATTTATGAGATAGCATAAAATCAAAATTTGGTATGTAGGATAGACTACTGCTTCACAAAAGATTTCAGGATCCGCTAATGGCAAATTTCTTTAATCCTATGGTAAAGATTCTAACGTCCTCCATTGAAACCTTTACGCGGTTGCGATAGGATTACAGCTTTATTTTGCCAGAAAAAATGGGCAGACCTGTTGAAAAGCTTTTTTTTAAACCTTGGGGAAATTATTTATTAAAGAAACAATAAACGGTTAGCAGAGGATACTTTCCCTGATGTTAATTAATCCTGCAAAAACAGAAAGCAAAGAGGCTTTCATCACTTTCCCGTAGACACAAATTTTTTCCATATGCTTAAAAATTATTTTGTTATTGCTTTGCGTCATTTATCTAAAAATAAGGTTTTTAGCATAATAAACGTGTTTGGTTTGGCTCTGGGAATGTCTCTGAACCTGGTATTTATTAGTCTTCTTTCCTTCGTATTTAGCTACGACGATTTTCATAGCAATAGGGACCGGATTTATCGGGTTATTACGCAGGTACACGATAAGGTGGAAAACCCCATATATGCCTCAGCTCCGGCCGGATTAATCTCAAAGTTAAGAGACGGCTTTTCGGGGATAGAAAGGGTAGTGCCTGTGCAAAGCACCTTGTCTGGTCAGGCCATTTACTCCAACAGAGAAATTTGGTTAAGGGGCTATTTTGCAGATCCTCAATTTTTAAAGACTTTTGATTTTCCCTTACTAAAAGGAAACCCTGCTGCCGCGCTCTCAAGGCCGAATACTATCGTTCTTTCAGAAACCCTGGCGGCCAAAGTTTTTGGGAAGAAAGAACCAATGGGTGAAATTTTAAAGGTGGAGCCTTATGGAGATTTTGTGGTCACAGGAATTATGAAGGACATTCCCAAAAACTCCCATATGCAATTTGAAGCACTGGCTTCCTTTGAAACATTGCAATCTCCTTTTGGTACTGGCCTTTCGGGTAAAGAAGAAAACTGGAAGGAATTTTCAAAATCTTATGTGTATCTTCTATTGCCTGAAGGGACTGAACCAGCCAATGTCGAAGACTATCTTAATGATATAGCGAAAGAAAAGTATGGCCAAACCCAGGATTTTACGGCCTCATTTGAGCTCCAGCCGTTAAACAAAATCGTACCAGGGCCTGCTCTTCTGGATAATATAGGGCCTAACTGGGCCTATTTAGGAATATTTTTGGTAGGGCTGCTAACCTTCATAATTCTAATACCAGCATGTTCTAATTACATTACTTTGTCTATTGCACAATCTCTTAATCGCCTGAAAGAAATTGGTGTAAGAAAGGTAATGGGAGGATCCAGGAAGCAGATTTTTTTCCAGCTGATTATGGAAACGACTGTAATGATGCTCCTGGCTTTGGTACTGGCATATTTTATCTTCGAAATAATTCGCGACGAAGCCCTGGTTATTATGGAGGCATCAAGTGTGTTAGATTTAACCCCGGATGTCCTTACAATTATCTATTTCCTACTTTTCGCCCTTTTTATTGGTTTTGCTGCTGGTTTCATTCCTGCTTTATATTTTACTAAAATATCTACGGTTACCGCTTTAAAAGCAAAACCACCTAAATCGGGTAAAAGTAGCTTTCCCCTGCAGAAAATAGTGATAGCAACTCAATTTGTTCTTTCTATTGGCTTTATTCTGGCCGTAGTAATTGTTATTCAACAGTATAGGTATGCTGTCAATTACGATTTTGCCTTTGCGCAGGAGGATATTCTTAATGTAGAGTTACAGAATATGGATCCGCAGATAGTAAAAAATGAATATGGCAAATTCTCCTCTGTACAGGAAATATCTATGTCATCCCATTTACTTGGAATTGGGTCCACCTATACTGCATTTATGAAGAAAGCTGTTGGAACAGATTCGGTGGGAGTTTCTTACCTCTCTATTGACGAAAAATTTATTCCCAACCTGAAATTGAAGCTGCTTGCTGGAGAGAACTTTGATGCTGATCCGCGGAAAAACAGTTCTTTTATAATTGTGAATGAAGCGTTTGTTAAAGTGCTGGGCTTTGCAGAACCCTCCATGGCCCTTAATCAAAAAATATTGATATCAGGTGGCAGAGAGGCAATCATAAGTGGTGTTATACAAAATTTCCATTATTCCAATCTTTTGGAGCCTATTGGAGGATTTTTCTTTCAATACAACCCAGACCAGTTTCGGTTTGCAAATGTACAACTTAAGTCAAGGGAAACATTTAAGGACTTTCCCCTTATGATGGAAAAATGGAAAAGTATAAATGGGACGAATGAGTTTAAAGCAGAATTTTTTGACTATCAAATTAAAGAAGCTTATGGCTTTTACCTTCAACTTATAAAGCTGTGGGGCTTTTTAGGTCTTTTGGCAATAACAGTAAGCTGCCTTGGCTTACTTGGTATTGTTGTTTTTACCATCAGAAATCGGCTTAAAGAAGTCAGCATCAGAAAAATTTTAGGCGCCTCCTCTAAAAGTCTGGTACTTTTACTGTCCAGGGGTTATTTTAAATTAATGCTAATAGCCAGTTTTATTGCCATTCCGCTAACCTACCTGCTGCTGGATAAAATGTTAGCCGAAATGCAGTACTACAGAGCCGAAATCGGGTTTACCGAAGTAATTGTCAGCTTGCTGATAGTGGTGACATTAGGCTTGATTACAGTCGTTTCACAAACAGTGAAGGCTGCCCGGGCTAAGCCTGTTGATACCTTGAGAAATGAATAATTAAATTCTTTCCTGATATGGGCGGTTGCCGAATCATTTACCTTTAAAAACTGAAACCCCTTCTTAAAAGAGAGGGGTTTCAGAAAATAATTCCCATTCTTAATAAGCCTGTTAATTCTATTTCCCCTTGGTTTCAAGCCATTTTCTGGCATTCACGAAAGCATCCATCCAGGGAGAAACTTCATCCTGGCGGCCTTTCGGGTAATGGGCCCAATGCCATTGTAAAAGGGAGCGTTCAATGTGCGGCATCATTACCAGGTGGCGGCCCGTATCATCGCAAAGCATAGCCGTATTGTAGTCGGAGCCATTCGGGCAGGCCGGATAGCTTTCATAAGCATATTTTGCTACAATCTGGTATTTATCTTCGGTATGTGGCATACTAAAGCGACCCTCTCCATGCGATACCCAAACACCCAGGGTGCATCCTGCTAAGCTTGAAAGCATCACCGATTTGTTCTCCTTAATGGTTAATGAGGTAAAGATGCTCTCGTGCTTTTTGCTTGCATTATGAAGCATTTTAGGCTTTTTATCGTGGCCCATGTTGATGAGCCCTAACTCTACGAACAGCTGGCAGCCATTACAAATACCTACCGATAAAGTATCTGCGCGCTTAAAAAAATTCTCCAGCGCAACTTTCGCTTTTTCATTGTAAAGAAATGCCCCTGCCCATCCTTTGGCAGAACCCAACACATCGGAGTTAGAGAAGCCCCCCACAGCACCAATGAACCTGATGTCTTCCAGTGTTTCTCTGCCGGAGATTAAGTCCGTCATGTGAACGTCTTTAACATCGAAACCGGCCAGGTACATAGCATTGGCCATTTCACGTTCGGAGTTACTTCCTTTCTCACGAATGATGGCCGCCTTGATTCTTGGTTTAGAGGGGTCTATTACCGGCTTTTCACCACTAAATCCTTCAGGAAATTTATAAAGCAGGTCCTGCTTTTTGTAGTTGTCAAAACGCTCCTTCGCACTTACCGCGCCGCTTTGTTTAATGTCCAGCAGGTAGGAGGTTTTAAACCAGGTATCCCGTAGCTGCGCAATGTCAAAGCTGTAGGCATCTCCTCCGTTTTTTAGTTCAAGCGTTGCCGAGGAAGTAGGGGAGCCTATTTTGTGGAAAGGAACACCATTCTCCCTGAAGGTTTCTTCTATTTCTTCCGGGGCCTGGAATACCACGCCTATGTTTTCAGCAAACAGCACTTTTACACTGTCGGCCTCGCCCAGGGAGCTTAAGTCAATAGAGGCACCCAGATTATTGTCAGCAAAGCACATTTCGAGCAGCGTTGTAATTAAACCACCACTGCCAATGTCATGACCTGCTTCTATTTTGCCTTCTTTAATTAATTGTTGCAGCGTATTAAATGCATTCTTAAAAAGAAAAGCATCGGTCACATCAGGCGTTTCGCTGCCTATTTTATTAACCACCTGCGCAAAGGAGGATCCTCCCAGCTTATAAGTATCGTTGGAAAGGTTGAGGTAATAAATGTGGCCGCTATTCTTCTGTAAAACCGGCTCTACTACCTGCCGTACATTACTGCAGTTAGCTCCCGCCGAAATTATTACTGTTCCAGGAGCAATTACTTCCTCGTCTTTATATTTCTGCTTCATGGAAAGCGAGTCCTTTCCCGTCGGGATATTAATGCCCAGGGCAATAGCAAAATCCGAACAGGCCTCCACCGCCTGGTATAAGCGGGCGTCTTCTCCACTATTCTTCGTAGCCCACATCCAGTTGGCAGATAGCGAAACGCTTTTTAAACCTTCTTTTAAGGGGGCCCAGACAATATTAGAAAGAGATTCGCCAATGGCATTGCGGCTACCTGCTGCAGGATTTATCAGGGCTGAAATGGGAGCGTGACCAATAGCGGTTGCAATACCTTCCTTTCCCTGGAAGTCTAAAGCCATTACCCCGCAATTGTTCAGCGGCAATTGTAAAGGGCCTGCACATTGTTGCTTTGCCACGCGGCCTCCCACGCAGCGGTCCACTTTATTGGTAAGCCAGTCTTTACAGGCAACTGCTTCCAGTTGAAGCACCTGCTCCAGGTAGGTAGGGAGCTGGCTTTTATCGTAAGTTACAGGCTGGTACGCTCGCGTAACAGACTGGTCCGTCATCACCACCTTGGGAGAGCTTCCGAACATGTCGCTCAGCTCCAGGTCCATTGGCTTTTTGCCGGTAGCGGCTGACTGAAAGGTAAAGCGGCGGTCGCCTGTAACATCGCCGACTGTATACATGGGAGAGCGCTCGCGTTCAGCTATTTTTTGCAGGCTGGCAATGTCTTTTTCTCCTATTACCAATCCCATGCGCTCCTGCGATTCATTCCCGATAATTTCTTTGGCAGAAAGGGTCGGGTCACCCACCGGAAGCTTATCCAAATCTATTTTACCGCCAGTATCTTCAACAAGCTCGGAAAGACAGTTTAAGTGGCCCCCAGCGCCATGGTCGTGGATAGAAACAATGGCATTGTGTTCACTCTCCACCATACCCCGAATAGCGTTTGCTGCGCGTTTCTGCATCTCCGGGTTGGAGCGCTGGATGGCATTTAATTCAATGCCTGCGCCATGTTCGCCGGTGTCGGCCGAGGATACGGCGGCACCGCCCATGCCAATGCGGTAATTTTCCCCGCCAAGGATGACTATTTTATCACCGGTTTTAGGATGTTGTTTTTGCGCCTGGCTGGCTTTTCCATAACCTACGCCACCGGCAAGCATAATTACTTTGTCGTAGCCTAATTTCCTGGGAGCTTTTAGTGCATCCGCTGTTTCGTCATGTTCGAAGGTTAAAACCGAACCTGTAATAAGGGGCTGTCCGAATTTATTGCCAAAATCAGTAGCTCCGTTCGAGGCTTTAATCAGGATGTCCATGGGCCTTTGGTACAACCACTTTCTTTCCTGCGTGGCCTTTTCCCAGGGGCGGTCTTTTTCCAGGCGCGACAAAGCTGTCATATACACCGCTGTTCCGGCAAGCGGAAGGGCTCCCTGGCCGCCGGCCAATCGGTCCCTGATTTCCCCCCCTGAGCCGGTAGCAGCTCCATTGAAGGGCTCTACCGTTGTGGGGAAGTTATGGGTTTCTGCTTTTATGGAAATTACAGATTCAAAGTCGCTCACCTGGTAGAAGTCGGGGACATCTGCCCGTTTAGGGGCGAACTGCTGCACAACCGGCCCTTTTATAAAAGCAACATTATCTTTGTAGGCAGAAACAATACCGTTCGGGTTTGCCTCTGATGTTTTGCGGATTAATTTAAAAAGAGAGTGTTGTTTCTCTTCTCCATCGATAACGAATGTGCCGTTAAAAATTTTATGGCGGCAGTGTTCTGAATTCACCTGTGAAAAACCGAACACTTCGGAGTCAGTAAGCGGCCTGCCTAGGCGTTCAGCAAGCTTGTTTAAGTAGCCAACTTCTTCTTCGCTCAGCGAAAGCCCTTCCTGTTTGTTGTAAGCGGCAATATCTGTTACGGCCAGCACAGGCTCAGGCTCGATGTGAATGGTGAAGATTTCCTGGTCAAGCCCCTGGTACTTTTGGGAAAGCATGGGGTCGAAACCTGTAAAATCTGCGGCTACGATTTCAAATTCTTCAATACGGAAAATTCCCTCAATGCCCATATTCTGGGTAATTTCAACGGCATTGGTACTCCAGGGAGTAATCATGGCAGCGCGGGGGCCAACAAAAAATCCGCTGAGGCTGATATCCTGCTTTAAACTGGCCTCACCAAAAAGCCATTCAAGTTTTGAGACATCTGTAGAGGGTAGTTCCCGCCCGGTTTGTACGGCGAAAATTTTATCAGGCTGACTTAAAAAGAAATGGATCATGCTTACTTTTTTTTCACGCCACAAAGGTAAGCTTTAAATTTCAAAAATCGGATATGGAAGCGGCAGGTATCAGGACAAAACAGGGGTGTATTTATTAAATTGTTGATTAAACCTTTTGCGGATGTGAAATTTGCCTTACAGCAAGGCTGGTAATTTTTCGTCGCTGAAATCAAAACTCCTGGAAATATTTCAGAAATAATTAGTTATGGATATAACTTTAATTTATATTGCTTTATGTTTAAGGTGAACAGCTCTTTAGGATATCAATTAGCCATGGCAGCTAAAAAAACATCTGCGAGATTTATGCAACTGATGCAGGAGAGGGGAATTGATATTGGCCATTCCGGCTGGATTGTGCTGAGCCGCCTGTGGGAAGAAGACGGTTTAAGCCAGCAGGAGATAAGTGAGCGCTCAGGGGTGGCAAAACCAAATATTTCGACCTATTGCCATAAGCTGGAGCGGGAAAACTACCTTGTGCGGGCAGCCGACCCAGCCGACAGAAGGAACTATAAGCTGTTTTTGACCCGTAAGGGTAAAGATTTGAAGGAAAGCTGCCAGGCGCTGGCTCAACAGTCCAATGAAGAAAGCATGCAAGGTTTAAGTGAGGCAGAAAAAGAAAGCCTGTTAAAAACTTTGCACAAAATGAACAGGTAAAAATATTTTTATAGATTAGTTATAAACATAACTGTTATATAAAATAACTAATTAAAGTTGCCAATTTTTTTCAATAATCTTTTTCCTATCATGAAAAATTTAACAACAACGGATTTACTGGAAATACAGCATCTGGTTGCCCGTTACTGCATTGCTACCGACAATAAAGATGTAGATGGTTTTATGGACTGCTGGGTAGCCGCAGATGCTTTCGAAGGCTACGACAGCGGTGCGATGGGAAGCATGAAGCGCTGGGGAGAACTACGTGCATTTGAGGCGCACCATGTAGGGCCCGGAGGTGGTGCTAAAGGAAAACGGCACCAGGCCACTAACCTTATGATTACGCCTGTAAGCGATGAGGAAGTGCGTGTAACACACGACATGCTGGTGTTGGAGGTGGATCAGGTTTCGGCTGTGGTAGCGACCGGCCGCCACAACAACAGCAAAGTGGTGCGCACGCTCAACGGCTGGAAGTTTCAGTATCGGAACCTGGATATCGACGCAGGCTTTTTTAAACAGCTGGAACAGTGGAAACAGGAAGCCCCTGGCCAGTAATTTCCGGCCTTTTTCATCTTTACATTTTTTCAAATTTAATGCTACAGTCATGACAAACAAACCAACTTTCATTCAATGCCTGAAGGCGGGCCTTTTGGCAGGTATTGCCGCAGCGCTTATCAATGCCCTCCTTTTCCTCTTGTTTAAGCAGCTGGGCCTTATTACGGATTCCATTTTAATACCGCCGGCGAATGAACCTTTAACGCTGGTTCCTATTAGCATGGCCTCCCTCATTCCGCCTGTACTGGGGAGCGGGGTTTATTACCTTCTTGCCCGCTTTACGGTCCATGGCTTTCGCTATTTTACCATATTGGCGTTGGTAGTGCTGGTTCTTTCCTTTGCCAACCCTTTTATGGGTATACCCGATGTAACGATTTCCTATGGCCTTGCACTGGATGCCCTGCATGTGGTGGTGGTAGGAAGTCTGCTGTATTCCCTTCGTAAATATGCGGTAAGCTCTTTACAAGGTGTATAATTGAAAAAACCCAATGGGAGCACGCAAAACCTGAGTGAAATGCTTGCGTGCCCCTATTTGTTTTTTAATCCATTGAGACAGGCGCAGGCCATAAACTTCAGGAAACCATCCATTTTTCACTTTAAAATTAGCTCTTTATAAAAGTACCTGGAAATATTCACCAGCTGGAATCTGGCGTGCATTTAGCGAAGCGTAACGTGGGAATTTGGTGACTCAAACCAGAATGAAACCTGGCCTTGTGCTTATTAAGCAAGTAAAATTATAAAGAACCTTAAAATTAAAAAACGATAAAAAATTTTAAAAAAAACCTATTCTTTTCCTTTTTAGCGCTGGGGACAACCAGTGTAACGATGGTTTAGAAAGAAAATCCGGCGCTGGTGTCGCTTTCGAAAGATATTGCCGTGTTGGTGTATGTAGATTTTTACCTGGTCCGGTTGATTAGTTTACTACCATACCAGCCAGGCAGATTAGAAACCAGGTAACTGCATTTGCCAAACTGATTGCCGCTTTTCCTTTGCCCTCAGCCATTATGGGCGATGAAGGAGAAAAAGGGGGCGCTATCTACCCGGCAATAAAGCAGTACGTTAAAAAAAATAAAAAATTTCCAGCGACTTCTCTCCAGCTAATGAACCAATGAAAAGGCAACAGCAGGAGCCAAAGTAAGGGGTGGCAACGCAGTTTCTAAACTGTAGCAGCTGGAGAGCAAGGCTGGCCGAATTTACCCATTTTTGATTTTTTTTGATTGGTTAACTCAGCTTTTGGATCTCTTAAAGTACAGTGAGGGACAAAGGAATCGGGCTTTAGGAGCGGGGATAAACCTTTACTCACCGGAAACTTTTACATTTAAGGCCTTTATTTCTAGCTCATTCAAATAGCGCCATTCCCCGGCAGCAAGGTTTCCCAGTTCAAGGGTTATAAAGCGGGTGCGAAGCAGTTTCTCTACCTGGTAGCCCAGCTTATAACACATCCTCCTTATTTGCCGGTTGAGTCCCTGTGTCATAACAATGTTAAAAGTTGTATCATCTAACTGCCTCACAAGGGCAGGCCGCGTCTTTTTTCCCATAATCACCACTCCGGAGGCCAATTTTTCTATAGTCTCTTTTGTTAAAGGATAGTTTACTGTTACTTCGTATTCTTTTTCCTGGCGGGTCTTTGGGTGAAGCATTTGAAAAGAAAGCAGGCCGTCGTTGGTGAGCAACATAAGCCCTTCAGAGGCTTTATCCAGTCTTCCGATTGGAAATATGTGGTGGGGAATGTTCACCGCCTGTAAAAGATTGTTTTCAATATCAGTATTCATTGTAGACTCTATGCCCCATGGTTTATGATAGGCTACATACACGCTTTTTCTGGCTACTTTAATGACCTGGCCATCCAGCTGAACCTCATCTTCCGGTAAGAGCGCCTGCGTTAAAGTTCCCCCTTTTCCATTTACCAAAACCCTGCCGGCAAGAATATGCTGGATGGCTTTTTTGTTGGAGAAGTTTAACTTCTGAACAATAAAATACTTTAGGGAGGAATTAAGTTTTCTCATTTATTGGGGAGCCGAATAAGGTACCAAATGTAAATATAAGTAGTATTTTAAAATGGCTCGTTTAATTAGGGCCCCGAAGTGAAGCAGAACAGCGCTTGCAGGGCCGGGAGGGCTTTTTCATTTATGAGGAGTTAATTGAGGCACAACCTAATTTGCTAAACCCATCTTTTTTTGATTTTATTTACAAGCCTGAATTTTTTTGGCAGGAACAAGTATAAGGTTATATCATTATTATAAAGGTGATTGCCTTTCTACATCCAATTTTTAAAGGTAATTTTATTGTCTTATTTTTTGCGAAATGTTAACCAAATTTTTGTTCAGTGATAAAGCCTACAGTAGATTTTAAAGCTGCTTTTGAGGCCTTACCAGGTGCCTTCCTTGTTTTGCAACCCAATGCTCCTAATTATACCATCCTGGCAGTTAGCGAGGAATATTTGTTCATTTCGGGGAGAGAAAAAAAAGCCTTAGTAGGGAAAAGCGTTTTTGAAGTTTTCCCTGAAAACCCGGAGGCCCCCTCCTCAACAGGTCCGACTACCCTGAGAAATTCACTTGACAGGGCTGTTTCTAAAAAGGAGAAAGATCAAATGCCTTTGGTACGCTACGACGTTCGTAACGAAAACGAACTATTTGAAGAGCGTTTCTGGACGGCTGTTAATACACCCGTTCTGGATTCGCAGGGAGAGGTGTCTGTTGTCATCCATATGCCCAGGGAAGTTACTGCTAAGGTAATGGCCGAAAAGAAACAGCGGGGCTTAAGGGAAATTGAGAAGAAATATAAACTATTCATGGAAGCCCCGGTAGCACTTTTTATCGTTTCCGGTCCTCAAAATACCTTTGAACTGGCAAACGAAGAAATGCTCCGCGTTTTAAACAGGACTGCTGCTATTATTGGCCAACCTCTGCTGGATGCGCTGCCTGAAGTAAAAAAGCAGAAATTCCCCGCCTTACTCGAGCAGGTTCGAAAAACAGGCGAAAGCTTTGCTGCCACTGAGTATCCTGCGCACATACTCATTGATGGAAAGGAAGAAGAGCGCTTTTTTAATTTTGTTTATCAGCCTTATTTTGACAGAGAGGATAATAAAGTGCCCGCAGGGGTTGTTTGTGTGGCCCACGATGTAAGCGAACAGGTAATAGCACGCAAACAGCTGGAAGAAAGTGAACATCGCTTTAAAAACCTGATTGCAGAATCGCCCATTCCTACCTGCCTGTTTACAGGAAAAGACTTTGTGGCTGAAATAGCCAACGATCCCATGATTGAAATTTGGGGAAAAGGGGCTGTGGCAATTGGCAAACCCCTAAAGGAAATATTGCCTGAGCTGGAAGATCAGCCGTATTTACAATTACTGGAGAAAGTGTTTACCACAGCAGTGCCGTATGAAGCGAAGGCTGCTGAAACACGCCTGTTAAGAGGTGGTGTAGCGGACATTTTTTATTTCGACTTTTCTTATAAACCGCTCTTTAACATGGCAGGAGAAGTGTATGGGGTGATGGCGGTGGCAGTAGATGTTACCGAACAGGTAAGGGTGCAAAAGCAGCTGACCGACCAGAAAGAATATTTGCAGAATGCCATTGACATTGCAGAATTAGGCACCTTTAAGGTGGATGTTGCTAGCAATACAGGCAGCTATTCCAACAGGGTAAAGGAGTGGTTTGGATTAGAAAATTTAAACCAGCCAATGGAAGTGGTGTTTGGAAAAATCCATGCGGAAGATCGGCAAATGGTGCTGCAGGCTATTAGTGGCTCCTTGGAGTCTGCAGACCAAAGTCGCCATGACATTGGCTACCGCCTTCAGCCATTCAAAGATGGAAGCATTCGCCACCTTCGCTCCATTGGGAAAGCTCTTTTTGCAGAAGACGAAACCCCTTATTCAATCATTGGAATTATCCAGGATGTTACGCCGCAACTATCGGCACACCAAAAGCTGGAAGAAAGCGAGTTGCGCTTCAGGAACATGGTAGAGCAGGCACCGGTCGCCATTACCTTAACCCGTGGCAAAGAGCTGGTAATAGAAGTTATTAATAGTCCCATGTTACAAATTATAGGCAAAGAACGGAAAGAAGAGGTACTTGGAACGAAAATGATTCAGGCGCTACCGGAAGTTGCAGGCCAGCCAGTGCTTGCGATTGTAGAGCAGGTGATGGAAAGTGGGAAATCTTTTGTTGGATCTGAAGTTCAGGTAGGCCTGTGGAGGAAGGGGAAATACCAGGAGCATTATTTTAATCTTTCCTATACCCCATTATTTGACAATGGGCAGGTAACGAGTATTATCCATGTGGCTATTGATGTAACGGAGCAGGTGGAAGCCCGGAAGAATATTGAAGAAGGGTCAAAACAACTGAATGAACTGGCTAATGCCATGCCGCAGGTGGTATGGATTGCTGAACCTAATGGAGAAGTAACCTATTATAACGACCGGGTCTCTGCTTTTGAAGGAGTTCAAAAGCTGGCCGACGGGAGCTGGACCTGGCAATTGATGCTTCATCCGGAGGACGAAAAATCTACCGTCGAAGAATGGGGCCGGGCAGTAAGGGAAGGGTTTATCTATCAAAAAGAACACCGGCTTCAAATGAAAGACGGAACCTTTCGCTGGCATTTAAGCAGAGCTTTTCCGCAACGGGATGATAAAGGAAATATCCTCAAATGGTTTGGCACTGCAACGGATGTGCATGAGCAGAAGGCCAGCGAAGAAGCTTTGCGCCGCAGTGAGGAGCAGTTACGCCTTACAGTGGAAGGAGCCGAAATAGGCACTTTTTACTTCTACCCACAGGAAGGAGAACTATTCTGGTCGGTAAAAACAAAAGAATTAATGGGGCTTCCGCCCGATGCAGAAGTAAACCCAGATGCATTTATCAAAGCCGTACACCCAGATGACAGGGAACGTTGCGCACGTATTGTACAGGAAGCGGTTCAGCCTGAAAATGGGGGGAGCTATGAAAATGAATTTCGCATTGTTCGCTTTTCTGATGGCAAAACCCGTTGGCTGCGTTCAAAAGGAAAAGTAAGTTTCGATGAGCAGGAAAACCCCATAAGATTTACCGGAGTAACCCAGGATATTAGCCCGCGAAAGGAGTCAGAAGAGGCGCTGGAATCTACAAACAAGCAACTGCTGCGCATCAATAACGACCTGGATAATTTTATTTATACGGCATCTCATGATTTAAAAGCGCCTATAACCAATATTGAAGGGCTTATGCAGCTACTTTTACGCAACCTGCCTGATGAGATACTTGAAACTGAACGGGTACAGCGCATAGCAGGAATGATGGAGGAATCGGTGGAGCGATTTAAAAAGACCATCGCCAATTTAACCGAAGTGGTTAAGCTCCAGAAAGAACACAGCGGAGAAAAGGTTTCTATAGACCTTGGAGTGGTAATCCGGGAAGTGCAACTGGACCTGGAGCCGATGATAGAGGCCGCAGACGCTGTGGTGGAAATTGATGCGGAGAATTGCCAGTCTATCCGCTTTTCGGAGAAGAACCTGCGGTCAGTTGTTTATAACCTGCTTTCGAATGCCATTAAATATCGCTCCTCCGACCGGAAACCCATTGTACAAATCCACTGCGAAAGTACCAACGCTTATGATGTGCTAAGCGTAAAGGATAATGGGTTGGGAATGGCGGAGGATCGCCTTGGCCAGCTGTTTACGATGTTTAAGCGGTTTCACGCCCATGTGGAAGGGACGGGCATTGGCCTTTATATGGTTAAGAAAATGGTTGAAAATGCCGGCGGGCATATTAAAGTGGAAAGTCAGCTGGGAGAAGGTTCTGTCTTCAGGGTGTATTTTCCACATTAGTTTCCTGCCAGTTTACTTGCTATGAATAATCTGCTAAGCAGAGAAGGATTTTAATGCTCGGGCGAACCCTTTCAACTTTTTTCCCTAGTTCTTACTTTCTGACCTTTTAATTTGGCGAAGCAGCAGGTTCTGTTGTCCGGCCCTGGCAATAATAAGCAAGATTTGCCGCCTTACTTGTTTCTGTTCAAATCTTTTCAAAAAAGGGAGATCCGCTCACTACCCTGGCCTCATCTGCAAAAGCTTTTTTGAGCCCACGGATTTCATATCTTCTATGCGTTTAAATAGGTAGCATAATTTTATTAAATGATGAAACTTTTATATATTTAATAAAAGGAGGCTCTTATGCCTATATATATGGACCGGCATGATTTTTCCGGCGTTACTGCAAAAGATGTTGCGGCGGCGCATCAGGAGGACCTGAAAATACAGGAGAAGTTCGGCTGCCGGGGATTGACCTACTGGTTCGATGAAGAAAGACAAATGGCTTTCTGCCTTGTTGAAGCTCCCCATAAAGAGGCCGTTAAAAATATGCACGAACATGCCCATGGCCTGGTTCCTTATGAAATAATTGAAGTTGAAAGTCATTTAGTAAAAGTCTTCTTAGGAAGAATCGAGCATCCGCAGCCTGCCGAAAATCCTTCCCAAAATTCCGATACCCTTGTTTTTGATGATCCGGCTTTTCGAATTATCCTGGCTATAGAATTAAAAGATGCGGCTTTGCTGGTCCCAAAAATCGGTCGGGCCGAGGCGCAAAAGCTTTTTTATTTACAGAATGATATTGTACGAAGGGCTTTAAAAAAATATTGTGGAAAAGAAGTACAGCATGCCGGTTATGGTTTTCTGGTGTCTTTTAATTCTGCCTCAGAAGCCGTTTTCTGTGCCCTCGAAATACAGGAGTTAATCAGGAGCCATCGCAGCAAAGCATCGGCCGATTTGCTGTTTGTGCAAATGGGTTTAAGTGCAGGTGTCCCGGTAAATGAGAGCAAGGAATTTTTTGGGCAGGCAATTCAATTAGCAAACCGGTTATGCAAGGTTCCTGGCGCTGGTCATATCGTGGTTTCCTCCATGGTGAGAGACCTTTTTAAGCAGCAGGAGGTTAATACTTTTAGTAAGGGGCATTTGATAAGAGCCCTTATTCCGTCTGAGGAACGGTTCTTAAATCAGTTATATGATTGTACAGAATCCAGCTGGAAAGAAAGCAGTTTTAGTGTCCTTGGTTATACTAAAGAACTTGGCCTGAGCAAATCACAGCTTTACAGAAAAACCATTGCTTTATTGGGACATTCGCCGAATGATTTTGTGAAGGAATACCGGTTAAATAAAGCACTGAAAATTCTCGAAAGCCAGGAAGGGAGCATCTCGGATGTGGCTTATCAAACAGGCTTCACAAGCCCTTCCTATTTTTCAAAATGTTTTTTGAAAAGGTTTAACATCCTTCCTTCAAATTATGCTACTTCCGTAGCGGCTTCCCACTCCTTATAAATTTTTGCTTTTCCCCACTGCCTGAACCAAAAGTGCGAGCCTTTGAACCAAATGTGGCAGAGAGGCTACTGGTTAATCCCTACCTTAGAAATTACCAACCTCTTCTATGCATGCTTTTACCCAGCGATAGATATTCTTTTGCGGTAAAATTTTCTATCAACAAAAAATGAAAGAAGGTGGGCCTGCTAATTTTTTAAAGATTAAGAAACGAAAAACATATGAAAAACTAAACGCAATTCCTGGTGCTAACAACTTGATGAAAATAAGGCTTGTGGCAGTGCCTGGGAATTTTTAACAGATACCGGCCATTTTTTTGAACTTACATACTGAAGGAAAACCCGGGCAAAATTGTCTCTTTCCCATTTGCCTCCGCTTACCAGCCAATTATCTAATTATGGTGCAGTGCCATTCTCTCATGAGCCCCTTCCTTTTTACCTTCCAATTAAATGGGAAAGAGGGGAATGGTCGTGCTTATTCAGCGCCATGACCTATTGAAAGTCTTCTATCCGGGCCCTGCCGGGGAGGCGATGAATAATCGCTATGCTAAAAAGAGACCTGTAAAAAAAGCGCCATTACCAGTTTTATTTTTAATAATTAAAAACAGTATACCATGCAAAAATCACTTAAATCACTTCCGACCTCCGTAGAAATTCCTGGTGTAAAAATTACCAGTGAAGCCTTCGGAAATATGACAGCTGCTTATACCACCTTAAGCAAAGGCACCGACCTTTCGCCTGTTTTAGAGGGGCTTCCTCACGACCTTTGCCAGTGTCCCCATTGGGGGTATGTTATCAAAGGCAGCATCAGAATCCGCTACCAGGATGGATCAGAAGAAGTCACCAAAGGCGGCAATCTCTATTACTGGCCTGCCGGACATACCGGCGTGGTAGAGGAAGATATCGAGTTTATTGAATTCAGCCCAAGGCACGAAATGGATAAAGTACTGGATCATGTTAAGGCAAAAGTACAACATACAGCCACCTGAAAATGCCGACAGAAACCGGGTTCCTTCTAAACCAGGAGTTTTTCGATTTTAAAAAAGGCATTCTTATTAATACTTTTTATCTGGCCCCTGCCGAAAACCCGCAGGCTTGCCTACAAATAAGGGAGCAAAAGCAATAAACTTTTTCTTCTGAAAATGCCTGCCCGGCTCACAAGTCGAACAAAACTATTATAAACAATAAAATTTTTAATTATGCCTGTTTCAACAACAAAATCCCGCCGTGTTCGGAGCTTAAGTCCAAACATACTGGGTGCTTTTAAATCGAATTTCCGGGGAGAGCTTCTCCTGCCGGGAGACAAAAACTACCATGAAGGTCGCAAAGTATATAATGCCATGATAGACAAACAGCCCGGGCTGATTGCTTATTGTACCAATGAAAAGGATGTGATGAAAGCGGTTCGTTTTGCAAGGGATTACCAGTTGGATGTTGCCATTCGGGGAGGCGGCCACAGTGGGGCCGGTTTAGGGGTTTGTGATGATGGATTGTGTATTGATCTTTCCAGGATGAAAAAAATAAGAGTAAACCAGCAGTCCAGGACGGTGAAGGTGGAAGGAGGCTGTACCTGGGGAGAGGTAGACCAGGCAACGCATGCGTATGGCCTCGCACTCCCTAGTGGTATAATTTCTACTACCGGGGTGGCCGGGCTTACCCTGGGCGGCGGGCATGGTCACCTGAGCCGTAAATACGGGCTCACAATCGATAACCTGCTGGCTGCGGAGATGGTGCTTGCCAGTGGCGAATTTGTTACTGTCAGTGAGCAGGAACATCCGGATCTTTTCTGGGCTATTCGCGGAGGCGGTGGCAACTTTGGGGTGGTAACTTCTTTCCTTTTCCGCCTGCACCCGGTAAGCAGCGTGTATGCAGGCCCTATGTTTTGGGAAATGGAACAAGCTACCGAAATTCTCCGGTGGTACCGCAATTTTCTGCCTGCAGCCCCCGATGAGCTGAATGGATTTTTTGCCTTTATGACCGTGCCACCGGCACCCTCTTTCCCGGAGCATTTGCATATGCAGAAAGTCTGCGGAATTGTATGGTGCCACTGTGGAGATTTAGCCCAGGCTGAAGAAATTTTAGACCAGGTTCGGGAAAAATTTCCACCCATTTTTGAGCATGTAGGCGAGGTGCCTTATCCAGCCATCCAAAGTGCCTTTGATGCTTTATATCCAAAAGGGCATAACTGGTACTGGCGTGGAGATTTTGTGAAGGATATCCCCGATGAGGCCATTGCCCAGCATGTGAAGTTTGGCAAAGAACTGCCTACCATGCAATCGACCATGCACCTGTACCCCATCGATGGCGCTGTTAGCCGGGTACACAAGGAAGATACTGCTTTTAGCTTTAGAGAGGCCACATGGTCACAGGTAATAGTGGGCGTGGACCCTGATGCAACCAACAATGAACGTATTACCAACTGGACTAAAAACTACTGGGAGGCAACCCACCCTTACTCCCTTGGGGGAGCCTATGTAAATTTTATGATGGAAGAAGGGCAGGAGCGGGTAAAGGCCACCTATCGGGAAAACTATAACCGGCTGGTTCAAATAAAGGAAAAATATGATCCTACTAACCTATTCCATATAAACCAGAATATAAAAGCTTCTTAAAGAGCCTGAAAAAAGGCTGGTAAAAAGCGGCTTCTACTGACAAAAACCTGTTGTTGCTCGAATCCAATCCTACCATAAACATCAAATGTAATTGTAAGAAAAGAACAACATACAACCATCTTGTACAACAGGCCCGGTGGCCCGGAAGGAAATGCTTCAAATTCGGGTGATGCAGTGGACCAGCACCTGAATAGCCACGTAAAAGATGCAAGCAAAAAACCTGACATACCCAGTGAAAAATGACGGATTGTTGGGTTTTTTGCTATGGTCACCGGGGACCAGAAACCTCTGCCGGCCCACAGCTGCCGGGTACTTAAAGGGGATTAAAACGTGGTAAGCAGGGTTTTATGGAATAATCGGGGATATTTTAACCCATTGGAAACAAACTATAGAAAGCAAAAGGAGAAAGACAAAGTTCTGGCACCCATTACTCTGTTAGGAAAATCTTGTTCGGGTGTAAAAGAAAGTCATGCGAATTTTAATTCAGTCTTTTATTTCTTATATTAGGAATAGAGCGGAAGACCAAAGATTGCTTTTGTTTTAAATAGCAGCAGAGGGGGCAGGAAAAATAATAATGGCTTCTGCTGATTACTCTATTTTCAGCTGAAGGTGGCTGAAGAAGGGATAGCTGCATTAGATAAGGGTTTAGATTGACAGGTCAAACAGAAAATGGGTGGTTCGGTGGAAATTAGATCTGTTGGTAGCTGCCTATTCTGTTAATTTGCAGATTTTTTATAGCCTATAAACCTACTCTTGTTAAATAAATCTCCACATAACGAGGTCAGGAAATGAAAGAAGAGAAAACTATCTATGGCATTCTGGCCCAGTTATGTTTGTGCAGAAAACTCATTCGCTGTAAGGTTCATTGTTGTTATTCGGATGGAAAGGATTGTTCCCTTTTTTCTATTTCCTTTTACCAGTCTGGCTGGGCAAGGAAGGTTGGGGAAATTTCTTTCTGTGGAGGGACCGGAAAGGTTAAGCAATATTATTACAAAAATAAACGTTTCAGCAGTGAAATAGACATTGTTGATTTGCTGCTTGACTTGTACAGCTTCGAAAAAGAAGCCCTGGGAAAATCCGCGAATCAGAATTAATCAGAATTAATAAAACACAGGAACTGTTGGTCCTTGAAAGGATAAGAATAAGGGACCATGGGCCAAGGAAGAAAAAAAGTTCCGGGTTTGGATAGACTGGCTAAACCGGGTAAAATCAGCTGCTTCATATTCGTTTTTGTCGCTTTCACTCTCACAATAGCATAGCCACCACGCACTTCTTCGGTTAGGCACTGTTGCATTTCCTTTACATAGAATCGCTCCGGCTTTTTTAAAAGTCCCTTATATAGGCTTCTTCGGCTGGTTGTTGATTAACAGACTGTGAGTTTTTTTTGAGCTGTAAATTGACAAGGATAGTTGTATGCGAAAGATTTGTAATACCCCTTGTTTCCTCTTTTTGCTGCTTATATGCAGTTGCCAAAGTAAAACGCCAGAGAATGAGGTAGGTCTGAAGTTTGTTGAGCTCCGCAGAGGAGAAAATTCTTTATGTGGGAATGAACAATCCGGAGAAGTGAACTTTGCACTTTCAAATGAACGTGCGCTTCTTCAATCAAACTATCAGGAGCTTTTGCAGGCGGGTGAATCTTATTTGGCCAGGCAGGTTCTGATTCAAATCCAAACGGTTACGGCCTGGCTTCTTTATACGGAAGGAAAAAAGGAAGAGGCTGTTGCTCTTATGGCTGAATCCGCTCCAATGGAATATACAACAGCTAAACACCCTGTTACTCCCGGGGAGGTTCTGCCTGTTGCTGAACTTTTAGGTGACCTTTTATTAGAATTAAACCAGCCTCAGGAAGCTTTGAAAGCCTACGAATACAATTTGCGAACACCTTAACAGGTTGAATGGTTTGTATGGGGCGACGAGGGCAAATGAGAACCTTCAAAAGGCAGGCAGGTATTATAAGCAACTTGCTTTTCAGAAAAAAAATGCTGTTCATGATAGAAAGGAAGTAATTGAAGCAAAAGCCTTTTTGAAGGATACTGTGCAAAAGGCAAAGCGCTTGTTTAACTTTGAGGGAGTGAAAGAGAGATAAAAAGTGTGGATTAGTTGCTAAGTTACAAGGTGTCAAACAGAATATCCTGCGTATTTTCCCTATACGAACCTCACTAACAGCACGCTTGCCACCCGCTGTGGGAAGGTATAAAGGATATTTACCTTTACGATGTTAAAGTGGAATGTCTGTTCCGGATGCTTTTTCCTGCTACTTAAGTATTGTGTCCACTGGCGGAGCAATTCCTGCTCTTTCCCTAAGGCGGGAGTCGGAGGGAATTGTGGAAACTACAGGCGGTGCATGGAGTCGTTTGGAGCGTCAAAAGAAGCAGGTCTCAGGAATTTAAATTATACCGGGGAAAAGCTAAGAAAGGGCTAAAAAGACCAGGACGAAGGATAATAAATTGCAGCGGAATAATAATGCAAACAGCGCTGAAGTTGAGAAAGCATCTTTACTTTATTTCTTTATAAGGGCAAAGAACAATTTTACCAGAGAACTTCAGGCTTATATAAAAATAATTAAGCTTAACTGCTGGATAATTATAATTTATTTCCCGACCTTAAGTATGAATATTAGCAAGCTGATTTTTTAAGAGGCTACCCATGGAGTAGCATATGCTGTTAATGCCCTTACACCTTTCTAAAAAAGAAGAGGTGTCAGTGGAGGTTACCAATTGCCTGGTCCAGGTTCTTTTTTTAGCCTGACAAGCCGCCGTTGTTGTGTGTTTTCATCAGCAACATGATAGGACAAGTAGCATGCTAACCGAAACTGAAACCTTGAAGAACTACTAGCTTTTCTGCAGGTACAGCCAGCCCGGGATACAAATGACTGTATGATCCGATGATTTATGGGGTGCTTTAAGCGAAAGGATATGGATGCAGGAATGACTTTTACCATTAATCAACGGCTGAAACAGCATGATTGATCCTTCCTTTAACCATTAACTGATCATGAAGATGAAGAATTTCCTACTTATGCTTGTCCTCTTTCTTTTCTTTTTTCAGGCAGGCGGTAGTGCACAGCAGGGAGCATCAAAAGGCTTGCGCCTCCATTGGGGAGCCGGAACCATAAGCCGGCAGGATCTGGTTTTTTCACCTTTCAACCATCAGGACTTTACCCTGTTGCAGGGAGGCCTTGGGTTTGAATGGCAGAAAAAATTCTTTCACGAAATTCGCCTGGGGTTCAGCCAGTATGATCCTATGCTTCAGGACTCCTATAGCTTTTATGAGTATGAAGAGGAGCAAACTGCACATCCGCACCAGCTTACCCTTATCACCCTGGACTATTCAATGGCTAAATCAGTAGTAGAGGTGGGGAAGGCTAAAATCTTGCTTGGGGGCTCGCTTCAAAATAAGGTACAGGCATTAAATTACACCTATGGACGCATGAGTAGCTTTGGTTATTTTGCTTCTACCGGTTTGGGGCTGTATGCTGCCTATTTACAGCAGATTGGAGAGAGGTTTCGCCTTTCGGCCGACATCCAGCTGCCACTCGTTTCCTGGCTTTCCCGTTCGCCTTACCTGGTAAACGACGATGAGTTTATTGAAAATACGGCTTCTCATAAGGGGCTCAACACTTTTGTTGCGTTCATAGAAGACGGATATCTGGCAAGCCTTAATCGCTTCCAGTCAATCGATTTTACTACCCGCTATTATTTCCATCTCTCCTCCCACCTGGAGCTTGGGCTACAAAACCAGATTACTTTCCTGCATGCAAGCAGACCAAGAAATTTGTATTCCTTACAGACAGGAGCCAGCTTAAGCAGCAGGTTTACTTTTTAACAGTATGCAACCATTCCTAAAAATCACTGCCGGCCTCTTATTATTTGCTGCCCTTTCAGGCTGCGAGGAAATTATTCACCCGGAGCCGGAGAACAACCCGGAAGCCATTTTCGAAGATCTCTGGACACGTTTTGAGGAGGAATACGCTCCCTTTGAAGAGAGGGGAGTGGACTGGAATGCGCAATATGTAAAGTATCGTCCCCAGGTAGATGAAAATACTACCAATGATGAACTGTTCGGCATTCTTACCAGCATGCTTGGCAGCCTGAACGACGGCCACGTAAGCCTGACAGCTCCCGGGAAAAAAATCTTCTTTTCCAATACCATCCGGAATGAGCTTGTGGATGACTCCCTTTTCCAGCTGGAGCTGGTCAGGCAAAACTACCTGGAGCCTGGCTACACCAGCGAAGAGGAAAGCTATCTTTATGGCAAATTGAAGAATGCGAACATAGGGTATATATTCTTCGATCATGTAGGGGATAATTTCCTGCTACTCAAAGATTTTTTTAAGGAATTTGAGGAAGCCGAAGGATATATCCTTGATCTTCGGCATAACCAGGGAGGAGATTTCACGTATGCCTTCTCTGCCTTCGGGCAGCTAACGAAGAATCGGGAATATGTATTCAGAAGTAAAACCAAAAACGGGCCGGGAGAGAAAGACTATACCCCCTGGCATTCGTGGTACCTGGAGCCTGAAGGAGCATATTTGGATAAACCGATTGTTGTTCTTACCGACCGCTATACCATTAGTGCAGGGGAGAGGGCAGTGATGGCCCTTAAAACCCTGCCTCAGGTAACCATTTTGGGTGACACCACCAATGGGGCTCACGGGACCATGATTGGCAGAGAACTGGCAAACGGCTGGTTCTATTCCCTGGTGCCCCAAAAGGTGGAGCTTTTTGACGGCAAGTCATATGAAGGGATTGGTCTTGCGCCGGAAATATTTGTAAAAAACACTCCCGGAGAGATTTCTGCAGGAAAGGACCGCACACTTGAACGGGCTGTTGAGAAGCTTGGGGAATAGCTTTTTTCTTTTACCGGAATAAAAATAAACCATCCTGCCTATAAGCTCGACCTTCGCACTTTTAGCCACTGGAAACCCTGTTGCGGCGAATTTTAGGCTGTTTCGCTGTTTTAATCTTCTATGTCAGGTAAATCCCATAACATGCATAAATATAAAAACCTTCATAGGAGCCATAGAGATGCTTTTTTCTGGCCTAAAAAAACTAAAGCCGAGCTAAGTAAGCCCAAAAAAGATGGTTGTTTTGTTCCCTGTTTAAAAGAAATAAACAGGGAACAGGAAATATTGTTGACGTAGTCATTTCGATAGCTTGGAGCCATAAATACCTGAGCGGAATTTACCCTGGAACGGAATACCAAATATTCAATATTCTTAGCGAAATCAGCTTTTAAAAAGCCGGCAACTGCCTGTATTGTCCACTGGCGAACCATTTATAGGAGGAGTAGTTAAATCCTAAGTTAATTGGATATTTGTTTAAACATGAATTATACTTTTTTAGTCTTGGGCGTACTGCTCTATTTTGCTGTTGTCATAGATATTATCAGAACCACGCTTTCCATGAACGGGGGCGGCTGGCTCACCAGCTCCTTATCTCATGGAGTTTGGATACTGTTTTTAAAGATTTCCGGCAGTAACGGAAGGTCCCGATTGCTGAACCAGATAGGCTATCTGCTCCTGGTTCTCATTGTTGTTCTTTGGATAGCAGGACTTTGGGGAAGCTTCTTTCTTTTGTTATTATCCCAACCTGATTCTGTTGTCAGCAGTAGTACCAAGGTGCCGGCAGATGTTTGGGAAAAGCTCTACTATGCCGGGTTTACTGTTTCTACCCTTGGAATAGGGGATTATATCCCATCTACACATGAATGGAGGGTCGTGACGGATATATTTGCTTTTTCGGGCCTGGCCTTTATTACCATGTCTATTACTTATTTTGTGCCGGTTCTTTCAGGGGTCATCCAACTGCGCAGCCTGGGTATAATGATCAGTAGTTTTGGTGAAAGCCCCCAGCAGATAGTGCTTAACAGCTGGGATGGAAAAAGCTTTAACCGTTTAGTCGCCCAGGCATCTTCCATTGCCAATCTCCTTGTTATGCACAGCCAGAATCATAAGGCATATCCTGTAATTCATTACTTCCACACCCACAAAGCAAAAAATGCTATTCTTCTTCGGATTACCTCCCTTCATGAGGCCCTTCTAATTCTCAGTCGTTACATAAAGGAGGATATTCGGCCCGACCAGAATGACCTGTCTCCATTGCATACTGCAATGGAAAATTATTTAGAGGTTATATCAGAAATTTCTTTTAAAAACAAAAAAGGAAGCACCCCGGAATTACCAGACCTGACTAAGCTGGAAGAAAAGGGAATGATAAATCCTGCTTTAAAGGAAGAACCCTTGGAAAAGGAAATTCAGGGTAATCGAACTTTGCTGGCTAAACTGGTAAAACAAGACGGCTGGACATGGAAGGAAATTAATGGTGACAGCTAAGGAAATTAACCGTGTATGGACGGAAGGAATCACTGCAAAAAGGAGCAGGGGAGCTTATTTTGAAGAGGAAGCTTTTGGTATTGATATCCTCAAATTGGGGGACCAGACAACTATTATTACTGGGAGGAAAAATACGCGCCCTGGGAACTGTTAAGCTTGTTCAGGAGAAGTGCTGAACTGCATCTTAATAACAGGGAATGACCCATCGGTGAACAGATTTATTTAAGAATGTTTCCATCTGCGCTGGTTCCTTAATCCATTTGAATAAAAGGGAGCTCTGACAGCAAAAAAGCGGCTAGTAGTTCTTCAGGGTTTCAGTTTCAGGTAGCATGCTACTTGTCCTATCCTGTTACAGGTAAAAATACCTAGCAAGGGCGGCTTGCCAGGCAGAAAAAAGAAACTTGAAGCAGGACTAATTTAAATGAGGGAGCTTTACCGCCTCGGCATTCAGGACAATGTTGTTGAACTCAGTGCAGCTGCCCCCCTGTCAAATTTTTTTGCTGATACAGAAAAGACGGCTCACTAAAGGTAATTGCTTATGGATTTTCAATACCAAAATAGGAACAAAAGTATGGCCTAAAAAGCTGGAGAAAGGTTGAAAAAAACGAAGGCCTCCTTTCTTAAACTGTGGACATTAAACCATTAGATTCGCATTTTTAATTTGGATTCCCGTCTGTTCTTAATTTTCCTTCCTATTAGACCTCCTGCCCAATAGAAAGGAAAAAATCCTCGTAACTTCAGTTAAATAAGAGGATCATTCAAAAAAAATACCCATAGCGAAACATTATTTACGGTTATCCCATCTTAAGAATAGAGCTTGTTCATTTTCAGGTAAAGCGAAAGTTATGAAATTACTTTTTCTTCTTCTGGTAGCAGGGATGGTGGTACATGTTTTGCCGCTTAGTGCGCAGGAGGATACCGTGCAGTTAGAGCAGGAAAAGAAGGTATACAACATCATCGTCCCTTTTCTCCGGATAACGAAGGACCCGGACCTGCATAATGCCAGAACCAAAAAAGACCTTGAGTATACCAGCAACATTGAAGAATCTGAAACGGCTGAAGAAGAAGATTTCCTGCGTATAGGAGGGGCTTTGCGGTTTAATTACATCTATACCCATTACGAGGGCAAAACCTTTCCTTTAGGTACTGCCTTAAGAAACGATTTTACCATGGATACCTGGCGGCTAAACGTGGAAGGACAGAATAAAGGAATTCTACTTTCTTTTGAATACCGCTTTTACCCTACCTTTAATACCCATTTTATTCAGCATGGCTGGCTGGGGTATAACATTACAGATAAAGATCAGCTCCAGCTAGGGGTTACCCAGGTGCCTTTTGGCAACTTAAAATATGCTTCCCACTCCTGGTGGTTCCAGACGCCCTATTATGTAGGGCTGGAGGATGATTATGATATGGGGCTGAAGTGGCACAGGCAACTACCAAACTGGGACTTTCATTTTGCGTATTTTTTGCTGTACGAACCCAGAGGTACCTCAGAGCCCTCTTTCGGTCCTTTATCTGCAGCGCGCTATTCGTACGATGTAGTGCCGGTACCGGGAGAAAGCAATCTGGAGCGCCACCAGTTCAATGTACGTGCGGTAAGGCATATCTATGACACCAGAGTCGGGGTTTCCCTGCAGCGAACCGGGATATTTAACCTGGAGACAGAAAATGTAGGAAACCAGTTTGCAGGCGCTTTTCACCTGGAAGGTACTTACGGGCGCTGGAACCTGAATACAGAATACATCTACTACAACTACTCCAATGTGGAGAACGACCTTGGGGAGGAACTGCAGGCAGTGCAGATGGGGGCCTATGGCTTTGGTACCTACGATGTGGCGGCCGAAGCTTCGATGTATGTGGCGGGGCTCAGCTACTCCATTCCTGTTGCATGGGGGCCGGTTTCCAACATTACCGTATATGATGATTATACCTATACTCACAAGCACAACAGCCTGGAGCATAACGGGCAACAGTAGATTTTCAACAAACACAACAAAATGTGTTGGGTGCCCTGATTACGGCCGGCAGCGTGTACACCTATGTGGATTTAGCCATGGGGCAAAACCACCCCTGGATTACCAACAATTTCGGAGGAACAGACCTGGGTATGGGAAACCTCGAAAGATCTGGAGGAACCTTATCGGATTCCAACCTCCCTGACCAGCGCCCTGCCTGGAATACCCGATTCAACATCAATATTGGATATTACTTTTAAACAGCTTATTAATGATTGATAAAGATAAACAGGAGAACCCCACCCCAACCAAAGGGTTTAAAACCACCAACAAGCTTTTTGATATTCATGGCCCGGTGTTCTGGCCGGCAGCGGTTATTATTGTGTTGTTTATTGTCATTACCCTGGTGGTAGGAGAGCCTATGGAAAAGGTGTTTGCTGATCTTCAGGACGGGATATCTGATAATGGCGGTTGGTTCTTTGTGCTGGTGGTGAATATATTTTTGTTTTTTACTCTTTATATTGCCTTTAGCCGCTTTGGAAAGATTCGCTTAGGTGGTAAGAATGCAGAGCCTGAATTTGGTACCATGGCCTGGTTTGCCATGCTCTTTAGTGCGGGCATGGGCATTGGTATCCTGTTCTGGAGCGTCGCAGAGCCTATCTTTCATTTTCAGTCCCCGCCCATCAGTGGCGTGGGCGAAACCAGAGATTCCGCCACAGAGGCCATGAACTTTACCTACCTGCACTGGGGCCTGCATGCCTGGGGCATTTATGCTTTAGTGGGAATGGCGCTTGCTTTTTTTTCTTATAACCGCAAGCTACCCCTTACCATTCGCTCGGTTTTTTATCCTATTCTGGGAAAGCGCATTTATGGATGGCCTGGCAATGTAATTGATGTGTTGGCCGTGGTAGCTACGCTTTTTGGCCTGGCAACCTCTTTGGGCCTGGGCGTAAAGCAGGTAAATGCGGGGCTGAGCTATCTTTTTGGAATAACAGATTCACCCATCACCCAGGTGGTGCTTATCGGGATAATTACCCTTATGGCAACCGCCTCGGTAGTCTTAGGAATTGACAAAGGGGTACGGGTGCTTTCGGAATGGAACGTTCGTATTGCCGCTGTATTTCTGCTCTTCATGATCATACTGGGACCTACGCTCTTTATTTTTGATTCCTTCACCCAGAATACCGGCTATTACCTTCAAAACGTGCTTGCCCTCGGCTTCTGGACCGAGTCGTACCAGCAAACTAACTGGCAAAACAACTGGACGGTATTTTACTGGGCCTGGTGGATTAGCTGGTCGCCCTTCGTGGGCATGTTTATTGCCCGGATTTCGCGTGGCCGCACAGTGCGGGAGTTTGTGCTTGGGGTTTTGATTGTTCCTTCCATCTTAACCTTTCTGTGGTTGTCGGCCTTTGGCGGCTCGGCTATTTTACTGGAATTAACCGGTAGCGATGTAATTTCTGCCGCCGTAACCGAAAATGTGGCGACAGCTCTTTTTGTACTGCTGGAGCAGTATCCCTTTTCTTTTGTTACCTCCCTGGTGGGAGTATTATTGATTACCAGCTTTTTTGTTACTTCCTCCGATTCCGGCTCTCTTGTTATCGACAGTATAACAGCGGGAGGGAAGCTCGATGCCCCGGTAGGGCAGCGGGTTTTCTGGGCCTTTACCGAAGGGGGCGTTGCGGCAGTATTGCTCATTGGCGGCGGACTTGGGGCTTTGCAGACTGCGGCCATCACCACAGGCCTTCCCTTTGCGCTTGTGCTGCTGGTAATGTGCTACAGCTTGTATCGGGGCCTGAAGATGGAGCTCTCGCAGGAGGAGGAACTTCAGAAAGAAAAAGATAAGCGTGGCTATGAGAAAGTGCTTTCTGAGCTGGTGACCCGCCACCAGAAAAAGAAAGCAGAAACGAATAAACAGGAATAGCAATGGAAATGAGAAAACTATGTATTTTCCTCGATTTAACCGAGATGGATACCCTGATGATTCGCTATGCTTCTTTCTTAGCCGATTTGCTTAAAGTGGATAAAACCTTCTTTGTGCATGTGTTTGAATCTGCCGAATTACCTGGGGAGGTATCCCGGCTTTTTCCAGAACTGGAAGAACCAATCGACCAGGTGATCGAAGAAGAGTTAGTAGACCAGGTAAACAGCCAATTTTCCTGTTCCAGCTGCGCCAAAGAGGTGCGGGTACAGAAAGAGAACTCCATACCTCTTCTGCTGGAATGGGCGCAATCAGAAGACGTAGACCTGATGGTGGTAGGCAAAAAGCCAGCCATTAAAGGGAGTGGCACTTTTGCCCGGAAAATAGCGAAATTATCTTACACCTCTGTTTTACTTCTTCCGGAAACCGCCCGCCCCGGTGTAGATAAAATATTGGCCCCGGTTGATTTTTCCCAGTTTTCGCGGGTCGCTTACCGGCAGGCCAGGCATATTGCCGAGCTGCGGCAGGCAGAGCTGATTTGCCAGCATGTGTACAAGCTCCCCACGCAATACTTCCCTTTTGTGGCAGCCACCGATAAGAAACTGAAGGATTCTACCGCAAAACATGTGAGCAAAGAACTGGATAAGTTTTTAAGCAAACTAAAGTTTAACGACGGAAAAGCCCATTGTGAACCGCTTATTGATGAAAAGGGAGATGTAGCCCGTACAATTTTTGACTACGCGGTTGAAAATGCTGTCGACCTCATCGTGCTGGGGCCTAAAGGGGGTTCTCATGGGGAGTATTTCTTGATGGGCAGTGTTTGCGAAAAGCTGATGAATTACGATAACAACATCAAAATGCTTATAGCCAAAGATAAAAAGGAGCATGAGAGTCTGCTTTCAGAAATTTTCGGTGGCTAAAAGCATGCAACAGCAGGAAAGCCGCAAGGCAATTGATGCGCCGTTTACCTCCCAAAAGGGTGTAAGGGCGGAATTTTTGTACCATAGCTAACCGGCTTATGTTTGGAATAAACGACCTCCCGAAGTTTTTTTTAGCCTTTTTTCTTGTGCTTCCACTGATTGCATTTTTGCATGAATCAGGACATGTATTTTTTGCCTGGTTAATGGGCGGCAAAAATATTAAGGTTAGTATTGGTACCGGAGATGTTGTACTTCGCCTGGGTATACTGGAAATACGCAGGTATTTTTTTTGGTATGGAGTATGTACTTTTGACAACCTGAAACGCAATAAGCGCTTAAGCAATATCTTTATATTTTTGGGGGGTGCATTATTTAATGCCGTATCCGTAGTAGCCGTCATTCTTTTGATAGAAAACAACAGGCTGGAATCCAGCATGCTCACCTATCAGTTTACCTATTTCTCTTTTTACTATATATTTTTTGCCCTGCTGCCTATGCCTTATCCGGGAGGAAACTATAGCGACGGCAAGGTAATGCTTGACCTTATCCGGAATAAAACAGCCGTCGTAAGCCAGAAAACCTACCGGGTACAGTGGAACAAAGAAAAAAAGCAATGGCTTGTATTGGATCATAACAAAGAACTTGTTCAGGCTTTTGAGGAGGAAGAACAAGCTTTGAAAAAAGCCCGGGAGGTGGCGCAAAATAATCGCCCCAGCCGGCTGCTGAACAGCAAAAGCGGGAAAGAAGTAGAAGTACAGAATTATCCGAGGTTACCCTTGTAGGTGCGTTGCAGGCAGAAAGAAACAACAACTGCATGCTATTGATTTTTTCTGCCGGATTTCCCGCTTGTTCCCATTGAATAGCATCAACTAAACACCGCATTTTTCCTGATTTAATGCAGAATCCAGTACAATTTTATAATAACCTGATAAACAGCACAAAATGTGTTTAAGGCACGGCTTTGGGTGCAAAATACTTGTAATTTAACGGCTATTTGAATAGCTCCGCTTCATAGGTCCAGTTGCATAAAGTTATCATCCAGTCTCAGGTCAATCATGAGCTGGTTAGGATCGATGCCACCGCGTTCAGGCTTTCGCGGCACTGTTACTTGTATTGTCTGTTCACCAGAACGGATGCAGTGCATCCTGAGGTAGAGTGGATCGTCTAAACCTTTGCCTTCTTCATAGATGCCAACCTCCAGCCAGTCATTCATCGGCACTTCCTTTTCAGAGCCCGTCCTATCCACTACTACCTTTTGGGCCTGCACCTTCATTGTTACCTGCCAGTTGCCTTCTTTTGTTTGCTTGGCCGCAAATTGCTTTGTTTTGAGGCGCCAATAATTGTTCTCCAAAAACAAGTCGTGTAAGAGGTAATTTAAAGAATCAGGAGTACCCTTTTGTAGCTCCTGATACAGATCAAGGGTAGTTGGTAGGGGCTGCGCTCCTGAGCTGCGTTTCTGGAGCAGACGTCGAAGCGCACCATTGACCTTGTTTTTGCCTATGTACTGACTTAGGGTATGCATGGCAAGTCCGCCCTTTCGGTAGTACAAAATGCTTCATTTGCCTGCAGCAAGGGAGCGGATGCGAGGGAGCGTGGCACTGCATAAGAGGAATGCAGAAAGCTTACGTATTGCCGTAAATGACTATCCCCATACCCTTTTTCCAGCACCTGCATGCCGGAGTATACGGCAAGCCCTTCAATCAACATACCAGCTCCTTCGACCTGTGCTGGGGTTAATCTGGCCAATCCCCACCACTGGTGCGCTACTTCATGGGCCATAATATAATAGGGAAGGTCAAAGCCAGCCTTACTGTTATCGGGGTTCATAAGGGGATACTGTTCTCCATAATAGATAATGCCCCCATCGGCACTTGCACCACTCCCGGGACCCGCGCGCTCTATCGCTGTGAAATTTTTATAGGGGTAAGGACCAAACTGCTCTGTATAAAATTCCAGCGAAGCTTTTATGCTCCGGAGCATCCGGTCTATGTTTTGGGCGTGAGCGGGGTGATGGTAAATCTTAATTACAACACTATTCCAATTGCTTTCTTTCACTGCATAATCTGCTGATAAAAGAGCGTACTCGCCCCCGATAGGAGCATCCGTTTTGTAATGGAATACGCCGGTCATTTTCTGTCCAGGTGCGCTGTAAAGCTCCCGGCGCAACGGCTACCTCATCCATTGCTGTACCTACAATGGCTTCAAGGGTTGTCTGATCAGTACTAATGGGCTTTTTACGCGCCTCCCGATCATAAAGAGAGGGTAAGGCAGGGCGCGCAGCAAGCTGATACTTTTTCCTGGTGACCGCATCGTTAATTTCCCTGTAGCGGAGGTAGCCAAGGGCCGGCAGCAGGTCGGAATTTGTAAAGTAGGTGCCGTTCTCAACCACTAATGGTCCTGCGCCGCTATGCTTAAAACCCTGCTGTTGATAATGCACTACAAAATTCAACTGAAGTGAATCCCCCGGCTGCAGTGCTTGCCCGAGTGCATAAATATGATGGGTAAGTTTTTTGTCTACCAGCACGGCGGAAGCGGGCCGGTCAAATTTTACTTTACTAAACTCCATTCCGGAAACGCTCCCTATATGGATGGAGTCTATTGATACGGTTTCCTTATTTACAAGAGTATAAGTTCCACGGATTTCCGCTTCCTGTGCCTCAGGGAAGAGGTGGACATGCAGCTTTGTAGCCACCAGTTGGGGTTGTGGAGTGTTTCGGTACCGGCCGTAGCGCCTTTCTACTCAGCCTTTCGTTGAATGATGTCGGAGCCAGTCAGGTACTCGTTCCGCACATTTGTATTATAGAAAATAAAGCTTCCCAGGCCAAGGAGCAGGGCTGCACCTGGTATGCTCATCGAAAGAAATGAGCTTGAAAAACGGTTCTGAGCCAGCTGAAGACGGGACTTCAAACTTTGTTCCCTGCCCCGTGCCCAAAGCAATCTGGCTGCCACAGCAAGCAGGAAAGCCCAGGCTATCCAATAAGCTTTAAACCAAAGCCAGGGCCCAAGGGAAGGTCCGAAGCCACGCATATCGCTGTACGACCAACCAGTGTCGGCGCCATAAATAAGCATCGGGTGCTCAATGCCAAATTTTGAAGGAAAGGCCATAAAACTGAAAACTAAAAGCACCACCAGGTACCCTATATGTTTTTGATTTACTACAACCTGTACCACAAAGGCAAGCAGGGCAAAGAGCAGGTAATCCGGGAGTTGAAGTCCAAAGAGTATCTGCAGGTACAAGCCTATTTCCAGTTTATCGGCGCCCAGAATTAACTGCATCAATATACCACCCATCATTAGTAAAGCCATCCATACAACGATGAGGAGACCTACCCCCAGGAATTTTCCAATAAAAAGTACCCAATCGGGGGCCGGTGCTGCATCAGCAAGTTCACTGATCCCTTTATCCCGTTCGTGCCAGATAAGCTCACCCACAAAGTACATGAGGAGCAGCGGCATAATAACCCAGGGGGAACCAATGTTACTTACAGGAGCCGTAAAATAAGCAAGCACCTGCTGCGTAGTTGGGAGCAGCTGAATTCCGAACTCATTCATAATAAGGTGGCCAAATGCTGCGGAAACAATGGCAATAGCGCCAACCAGTGTAAGGCCTATGGATGTGAGGCTATTTTTTTAAAAGAAGACCCAAGCTATCGTTAGCGCCTGACGGAAATTTGTTGCAAAGCCGAAGCTTCGTTTCACCTGCCGGAACAGAGAATGGCATTTGTTCTGATTATCCAGCTTTGAGGCAGCCAGTCTTCGGCCTGTATATTTGAGGTCGTATGTTTTTAAAGAGGCTCCACCAGCTTTTTGTTCCCGGGTTAGTAAAGTAAAGCGGAAGCAACCTCTAAAGAGTTGTATCTCCTGATCTTCACAGGAGTGGTGATCCAGAGATTATCTGCCAGATCTTGCTGAATATGGACCTCTTCAGCTTTAATAAAAGGCTCTATAGCCTTAACTCTTTGAACTGAATTTGCATTCTGCCCGATAAGCTTACCAGTAATCCCTAAAATGATAATAAAGGAAAGTAGCCTACTGAATTTAAAATACCCCAAATCTCAAGTTTTAAATTGTGAAAACATTGATAATTTAGGAAATAACAGCACTCCAAAGATCTGTTTTATAGATTTTTAGAGTTGATTTATTAAAATGATATCAACAAAATAAAGAAGGAATTTTCAGACAAAAATAAGATGTAGCAATAAAAAAAGGCTAACCAAAATATACAAACGCATATCAAGTTAGCCTTCGTGTTATCGTTTTACCGAATAACAACATTATAAATTTACGAAGCCTTATTTAAATTTCAAATCGCTTTCAGATTAAAGTCAAAAAATACAGGATTTCCTGTAGTTTATTATTTATTATTTTTTCCTCCATTTCGTATCATGTTATTGACAATAAGGATCAATACCAGGCATACGACTCCAAAAAATAAGATAATACCGGTACCGAGGCTCCAGTTAACGAGAGGGATAGTCAATTGAGATAGCATAATTTATGATTTTGTAATTTGTATAGGTTTGTGACATTCAAATTCTGAAGAGATCTGTTCAGTTTGTTGTTTAGGTGACAGATAAGGAATTCCCAGTCCCATTCCTCTTAGAATAAACATTATGGCGATAACCCCAACGAAAACCGGGATTAACCTGCGAATATATTTTCTGCTTTTTACTGATATTATGTTACTAATCCAGATCGCACTGGTCATTAATGGAATAGTCCCCAGGCCAAAGAGAACCATATATAAACTTCCTTCTAACGCACTTCCTCCCGCAATCGCACCAAAAACTGCCATATAAACCAATCCGCAAGGAAGGAATCCATTAAGAAACCCAACAGTAAAAAAAGTATCTGGTCTTTTCTTTCTGAGCTCATGCCCAAGGTGATTCTTTAATTTTGTTACGAATTTAAAACCTGCATTTTCGGGATTTAATTTACCAAGTTTTCGCTTCGGAATCAGCACCAAAACCAGCATTATAACACCAATGATAATAGATAATTGCTGTTGCAATCCAAAAAGAGAAAACCCTTTTCCCACCACTCCAAAAACCAGCCCGATAATTGCATAAGAGAAGATCCTGCCAGAATGATATAAAAAGATCTGCATCAGTTTTTTAAAATTATTATCCCTGTCCAGAGGCAATAAAAACGCTATAGGCCCACACATTCCTATGCAATGGAAACTTCCCAATAATCCAAATATGAGCGCCGATATTAACATTTAGTAATTGATCTCTTTTTTAAACAGGAATTCTTTGCCGTCCTGCTTCCAGTTCACACTAATATTCCATCTCCCCTGAACTAATTTTTCAGAAGGAACAATAAACTTGTTAGACCCGATCTCAGAAAAGGATATTTTGAAGTCCAGCATTTTATTGGAAGGTCTGTAAAAATTTACCTGCCCTTCTAGCTGTTCCAGTTTCATCTCTTCTGGAAAATCTATTGTTATCTTTTGATTTTTATTTTCAAGACTTATTTTTTCCTCCATGCCCAGGGCATTGCGTTCTGCATCTATATCCTGCTGATAATGCAATTCTGCCTTGTAATAATCTTCCACTACCAGGTCGTGATCAAATTCCTTACTGCTCAACATGGTCACCACGAAATACATGATAAAAGATATGAAAGCGAGCATTCCTATCACCAAACCTGTTCCCCAATTGATCTTCATAATTTCTATTTTTAGTTCTTTTAATCTTTTCAGAATACTTTCCCATATGACCCTTAAGCCGGACTCTGACTATTAAATCATTTATAAAAAGCTTGCACTAATGCACCAATAATTCATTCAGTAACCTCTGGCATCTACCTTCTCGATTCTCACATCTAAGATCTAATTATAACTTCTAGGACCTAAAAAAGTAGTCCCGGTAGTTTCAATAAGCTTATCACCATCATAAACCTGGATGATAACCTTATCTTTTTCCTTCTCCAGAGCGGCCCTGTCTATTTCAATAAAAAGTGTTCCTTCAGCCAATCCATTGGCAGGAACAAGAATTGAACTTCCCTTTACGGTGTGAATAATTCCATCATGTGAAAGCAGCTTAAACTGAACATTCTCATAATCCTGCGAAGTCTTATTGATCAATTTATAGGTATACACATTACTTATAATATTATCCTCCTTGTGCTCGTAAAGTTGACCGGGAAGTCTCAAAATATTTGCTTCTACATCACTTCTTAAAAAAAGCATTCCGCTTAATACTGAAACGAGTATAAATAATACTGCTGCATAACCTTTGATACGCGGTGTGAACTTGAATTTCTTTTTCTTTTCAATATTCTCTTCACTGGCATATCTTATCAAGCCCTGCGGAAGATCAACCGCATCCATCATACGGTTACAGGCATCGATACAGGCGGTACAATTCACACATTCCAATTGAGTGCCGTTTCGAATATCTATACCGGTAGGACACACCTGGACGCACTGAAAACAATCTATGCAGTCACCTTTTCCACTTGCTTCCCTATCTTCATTCTTTTTAAATTTCGCTCTCCCCTTTTCCTTTTCTCCTCTTTTATGATCGTAGGCCACAACTATGGATTTATTATCCAATAACACACCCTGTAGCCGGCCATAAGGGCAGGCAATAATGCAAACCTGTTCTCTAAACCAGGCAAAGACAAAATAAAAGACTCCGGTAAAAATGAGCAGGGAGATCAAAGTACTAACATGAGCCAGCGGACCTTCAAAAATATATAAGAGCAACCTGTCGCTTCCTATAAGATAGGCCAGAAACACATTTGCAATAAGAAAAGAGATCACAAAAAATATAATCCACTTTGTTCCTTTTTTCCTGATCTTTTCAGCATTCCATTCCTGTTTGTCCAGTCTTATTTGTTTCCCCCGGTCTCCTTCTATCCAGTACTCAATTCTCCTGAAAACCATTTCCATAAAAATGGTCTGCGGGCAGATCCATCCGCAAAATATCCTTCCAAAGGCTACGGTGAACAATAAAATGAACACCACCCCAATCAACATCATTAGAACAAAGAGGTAGAAATCCTGGGGCCAGAAAATTTCCCCGAAAATATTGAATCTACGTTCGAGCACATTGAACATGAGAAATTGATTCCCATTGATCTTTATAAAAGGGGCTGCAAAAAGTATAGCCAACAAAATATAACTAACCCATTTGCGATATTTATATAATCTGCCATCAGGTTTCTTGGGGTATACCCAGGAACGTTTACCTTCTGAAGTAATCGTACCTATGCTATCCCTGAATCTTTCATGCTCCTCCTTATCCACAGTTTCTTTATTTAAACCTATTCGTTACTTAGCTCATCAGTTTTACCTCAAAGAGGTCGGAACTGTGAAATCACAGTTCCGTGAGGGGCTAATTCTCTTTTTCATAGTCCATCTGAATTTCTACGGAAGTTGAATCTGTCATTTCTACTTCAACCTCATCTACTCTTGCATCTGGATCTACCCAAATTTCTCCTTCGGGTTCCTTGGGATCGGCCGGGGTTGTGGAATGCAGACTTAGTACATAACTGGCAACCTGAGCCATTTCTTCAGGTTTAAGATCGGTCTTCCAGGAAACCATTCCCTTTCCGGCGCGTCCTCCTTCAGAAATCGTATTGAATACATTTTTGATACCTCCACCCAGTATCCAGTAAGAATCGGTTAGGTTAGGACCAATTCCACCACCACCGTCTATTTTATGGCAGGCGGCGCAGTTCCCACTGAATATTGCTTTACCGGCATTGATATCCTCTGTTCCTGTTAGTAATTCTACTGTATTGGCATCTATCAAACCTTTGGCGTTCTTTTTATACTCTTCAACTGCTGCTTTGGCTTCGGCCACTTCTGCTAAATACTCCTCTTTTTGAGTAGCTCCATCGAAAATGTGATATCTCGCAAGATAGATTCCCGCGAAAATGATACTGGCATAAAAACCATATAACCACCACGGTGGGAGGTTATTATCCAGCTCCTTAATTCCGTCATAATTATGATCCAGAATGATCTCTTCTTCATTTTCTATAGGCTTTTTATCCAGAAGCTTATCATAAGTCTCTTTGAACCAGGAGAAACGCTTTTGCTCTTTCACCGCCACAGCATTCTCATAGACCGCACGATCATCTGGTTTCAAAGACATATATAAGGTCCTCTCCAGAGCGGCCACAGAAACTTCAATGGCGATCCCAATGAGAAGGATCACCCCGAGAATGAGCCAGAATATCGGGTAAACTTCAAAAACAGATTGGTCCCCTGTTTCCATGGTAGCTTCCGCTAAGATGATCGCCAGAGCAACCAGACCAGTAATTCTTAATGCTGAAAATATTTTTTTCATCTGTATATATTTTTTTCTTTAATCGGTCAGATGCAACTCGCCAGTAGTAATTTCAATTATTATTGAAACCTGGTACTGGCTCATTTCACCCTCTGCTTTCGTTTTGATTAATATCCATTGTATTAAGGTCATCCAACTCAAGTGGAATATCACTCACCTTCTTGATATAATCTTTTTTGGCAGTAAAAACCCACCAGAAAAGCGCAGTAAAAAAGATGAAAAATATTAATAGTGAGATGATTGGGTAGATCGCTACCCCTTCTATACTTTCCAACGGACCTTTTACGAATTTCAACATGGTCTCAGGTTTTAGTTAGTTGATACTTGTTTTAAATCTTCAGCTTTGATATCTGTTCCCAGTCTTTGCAGGTATGCGATCAAGGCTACGATCTCACGATCCCGCATTTCAGTGAATTCAACTCCGTTCTCTTCAGCATACGTTTTATCTGCTTCATAACTGGTCGCGAAATCAGGATCTGAATAGAGGTTCTGCTCAATTTGAGTTCCCTGTTCAGCCATCCACTTCTGAGCTCTTTCAATCTCCTCATCTGTATAAGGAACACCCAGAGTCTGCATTGCCCGCATTTTATCTTCAGTATTAGATTTGTCAAGCTCATCCTGAATCAGCCATGAATAAGAAGGCATTATAGAGCCTGAAGAGGTACTTTGCGGATCATACATGTGGTTCAAATGCCAGTTATCTGAATATTTTTGGCCTACTCTATGCAGATCGGGACCGGTTCTTTTACTTCCCCATAAAAATGGGAAGTCATATCTGTATTCCCCTGCTTTGGAATATTCTCCATAGCGTTCCACCTCACTCCTAAACGGTCTTACCATTTGTGAGTGACAGGAAACACATCCCTCACGTATATAGATATCCCGCCCTTCCAGCTCTAGTGGTGTATAAGGTTTCACACTGGAGATTACCGGCACATATTCATCTACCATTAATGAAGGGACTATTTGAACAATACCTCCAATCAAAATAGCGATGGTGGCGAAAATGGTCAGTTTTACCGGTCTTCTTTCTAACCAGCTGTGATAAGCTTCGCCTGCGGTCCTTTTCTTGGTTACTGGTTGTAATGCAGCTGCTTCAGCAAGTTCATCTTCCACACCACTCCCCTGGCGTATAGTTTTTACGATATTATAAAGCATTACGAAAGCACCCACAATGTATAAACTACCACCAATAGCTCTCATCCAGTACATTGGGATGATCTGAGTTACTGTTTCAAGGAAGTTACCATAAGTTAGCGTTCCGTCTGGATTGAACTGCTTCCACATAGAAGCCTGGACAAATCCCGCAACATACATAGGTAAGGTATAGACAATGATACCTAAAGTTCCTATCCAGAAGTGTGTATTCGCCAATTTCAAAGACCATAGTTTAGTCTTGAATAATCTTGGAACTAGCCAGTATATCATACCGAAGGTCATAAAACCATTCCAGGCAAGGGCTCCAACGTGTACGTGGGCAATGATCCAGTCACTAAAGTGAGCTATGGCATTTACATTCTTAAGAGAAAGCATAGGCCCTTCAAAAGTCGCCATTCCATATCCGGTAATAGCCACTACCATAAATTTAAGAACGGGATCTACCCTAACTTTATCCCAGGCTCCACGAAGAGTAAGCAGACCGTTGATCATTCCTCCCCATGATGGGAATAATAACATTACAGAAAAGGCTACCCCCAGATTCTGTGCCCAGTCTGGTAAAGAAGTATATAATAAGTGGTGAGGTCCTGCCCAGATATAAATAAAGATAAGGGACCAGAAGTGAATAATAGAAAGCCTGTAAGAGTATACCGGGCGATTTGCCGCTTTAGGCACGAAATAATACATCAATCCAAGGAATGGTGTGGTTAGGAAGAATGCCACCGCGTTATGCCCGTACCACCATTGTACCAATGCGTCCTGAACACCAGAATAAAACGAGTAACTCTTTAGCGCTGTAACCGGGATCTCAATATTATTGAATATATGAAGTACAGCAACGGTTACAAATGTCGCCAGGTAGAACCAGATAGCAACATACAGGTGACGCTGCCTTCTTTTGATCATCGTACCAATAAGGTTCGCTCCAAAGGCTACCCAGATAATTGCTATAGCAATATCAAAAGGCCATTCAAGCTCGGCATATTCTTTAGATGAAGTATATCCCAGCGGTAAAGTTATTGCCGCTCCTACGATTATAAGTTGCCAGCCCCAGAAATTAATATTACTAAGCGCATCACTCCACATTCTTGCCTTTAAAAGACGCTGGGTGGAATAATACACACCGGCAAAGATCGCATTCCCTACAAATGCGAAGATCACTGCATTGGTATGCAGCGGTCTTAGCCTACCGAAGCTAAGCCAGGAGATACCCTCGGTCACATTCGGAAAAATGAACATAAAGGCGAGCAATAAGCCAACGCTCATACCAATAATACCCCAAAACATGGTGGCAATGATAAATTTCTTTACGATCTTATTATCGTAATAAAACTGCTGTAGTTCCATAATTAATTTGATTTCTCTTTATTGACGGGTTGATTTTTTTCGGGATCGGGTTTAACGAGTTCATCATCAAACAGCATTCGTACTGAAGGGGTATATACATCATCATATTGACCTTTTCTCACAGAAACTATGAAGGCAATAAAAAAGATAATGGCGACTACAACACTTATAGCCAGTAACAAATAAATAATACTCACGTTGTTCAATTATGGGTGTAAAAGTATTTTGGGAGGCACTTGTAAAAAATGACCATTGTCAGATTTAAGACCTTGTTTTAATTTTTAAGCTTTTTAGCCAGGTATTGCGTAGCCAGGGTTGTGAATATCACGATGCTTATAGAACTAAGGGGCATCAATATCGCAGCCACTACAGGCATTAAATTTCCTGTTACCGCAAACGCAAGTCCTAATAAATTATAACATAGGGACAATAGAAAACTTAGTTTTATAACTATAATGGCTCTTTCAGAAAGCTTGAAAAAGGTCCCCAGATCCTTAAATCTTTTCGCATCGAGAATACCATCACAGGCCGGCGAAAAAACATTGATATCTTCAGAGATCACAATCCCAACATTGCTCTGTGCAAGGGCCCCCGCATCATTTAATCCATCCCCAACCATCATCACTTTATGATTTTGTTTCTGAAGATTTTTAATGAACTGAAGTTTATCTCCGGGTTTTTGCTCGAAATACATTTTAGTTCCTTCGGGCACCAGGTGGCTTAACCTTTCCCGCTCTCCGTCATTATCCCCCGACAGGATGATCAATTGCTTTTCTTTTGAAAGCTCCCGGAATAAATCTGAAAGCCCTTCTCTATAGGAATTATGAAAACTGAAACATCCTTTATATTGATTATTGGAACTTACATGTACTGAAGTTTTATCGGTCTTTTTCTCTGTTTGAAGAGCTGGCATCAAAATTTCTGAACGGTTCATAAAAGTGGAAGAACCTATTTTTAGCTCCAGATCTTTATAGCTGGTCTCCAATCCAAGCCCGGTATGCTCGGTAAAATCGTCTGGAGTGGAAATATTGTTCTTGTCAAGTATTTTATAAAGTGATCTGCTTAAGGGATGATTAGAAGCACGAAGGCTGCCACCGAGCAGGTTTTTCTCTTCATCGGTTAGCTCCAGACCTTCATACTCGATACGTCCTCTATCATTAGCAGTGATAGTACCGGTTTTGTCGAATACAACCGTATCTATTTGCGCGGTTTGTTCAATAATATTGGTATCCTTTAAGATAAAGGTGATTTTTGCCAAAAATGCGCAGTATGTTACCCAGGGTAAAAGGTGCTGCCAGGGCAATCGCACAGGGACACGCAATGATTAGTACCGCGGTAAAAACATTCCAGGCTTTGGAAGCATCATAGAACATCCAGAATATCGCGGAAAGTATCGCGATACTCAATACCGCATAGGTAAAACGTTTACTAATTTGATTAGTAAGGTTCTGGAAAGCCGAATTTTTATCTTTACTAAAAACCTCATCGCTCCATAATTGGGTAAGGTAACTTTGTTTTACAGGTTTTACAGCTTCGATCTCAATGACGCCACCCTGTTGCCTACCCCCGGCGAAAAGTTTCTCACCACTGGTTTTGGCTACAGGCTCGGCTTCGCCGGTAACAAAACTATAATCTATACTTGCACTCCCTTTGATAAGGATAGCATCCATAGGAATTAATTCCTCATTCCTTATAATGATCCTGTCTCCCTTTTTGATCTTATATACCTGTAGTTGTTCTTCTATGATCTTTCCCCCTTCAGAAAATACGCGGGTTACCGCTATGGGAAAATATGATTTATAATCCCTTTCAAAAGAGAGGAATGAATAGGTCTTCTGTTGAAAAAATTTCCCCAGTAAAAGGAAAAATACAAGTCCGCTAAGGCTATCGAAAAAACCGGTACCTATATCCAGGATTATTTCTGCAGTACTTCTAAGAAAAAGAACGGCTATCCCCAGGGCAATGGGAACATCTATATTCAGGATTCCGGATCGAAGTCCTTTAAACGCAGAAATAAAATAATCCCTGCCAGAATAGAAAACAACCGGCAAAGAAAAACTAAACATAAGCCAACGGAACAAATATTTGAACTGGTCCAGCCAGAATTCATTTATTTCAAAATATTCTGGAAAAGAAAGAAACATGATATTCCCAAACGCGAATCCAGCTACTCCCAGTTTATAGATAAGGCTTCTGTCTACATTAGATTCTTTTTCTTCATAATTATCAAGCGAAATATTTGGTTCATAACCTATACGCGCCAGTAATAACACCAGGTCTTTCAAATTAATTTCTTCCGAAGAAAAACTTAATCTGATTCTTTTTTTTGGGAAATCCACCTGTGAACTTTTAACCCCTTTATGGATTTTATGAAGGTTCTCAAGGATCCAAATACACGAACTACAGTGAATAGAAGGGATATCAAAAGATATTATTTGGGTATTACCGTGGTCAAATTCCAGTAGCTTCTCCCTGATCTCGGTATTCTCCAAATAATCATATTTCCCTTCCCTGATCTTCGGGGAGATACCGGGATTTTTTTCAAGATCATAATAATAGGAAAGATCATTACTGTTCAATATCTCAAAAACAGTTTTACAGCCAGAACAGCAAAAGCTTTTTTCAGCATACAATATTGTCTCCTCCAGGCATTCGTCGCCGCAATGAAAGCATTGTTCCATATCTCTAAATAACTATAAGGTCACAAAACTGGGAAATTGATAGTTTTAAAAATATGACGAAGGTTAGGGAATGCTTTTTTTCTAAACTACAACGTTATCGCGACCTGCGACTATATCAAAATTTTACAAAAGCTGATATTCATCATTATTTGCCTTGCATTCGTAGTGCAACTTTGTACTGATTTAAAAATGTAACCGATATGAAATCTTACAGCACTTTAAGGATGTTTACAGCACTACTACTAATAAGCTTTGGAGTAAATGCTCAGTCCTACAAACTGAACAATGAAGCTTCCAGCCTTTTAATAGATGGTACTTCTAACATTCATGACTGGACCATCGAAGCCGAAAATACCGGTGGTAACCTAACTGCCGAATTTGATGATGGCACATTGGAAGAACTAGATAAACTGGAATTTACCGTGGTAACCGAAAGTTTAATGAGTGGAAAAAGCGGAATGGATAAAAACACCTATAAAGCTTTAAACACAGATAAATATAAAGAGATCACTTATAAGCTTAAAGAAGTAAAGGGCATAGAAAAGGTCTCCTCCAACAATTATAAAGTTAAAACTTTAGGAAGTCTGGAAATAGCCGGAACAAAAAAAGATATCAATCTAAATTTTGATCTAAAATCAAATTCTAATCAAATTGTACTTAATGGAGAATATAAATTAAACATGACAAAATTCGGAGTTGAAGCTCCAACCGCAATGTTCGGAACTATTAAAACAGGCGAAGACGTTGTAATAAAATTTGAATCTCACTTTAATAAATAAAATCAACCTTAAAATCAATAACAATGAAAACTCTTACTACATACCTAAGTATAGTGCTTATAGCACTGATGGCCATCCCCGCAATGGCACAGACGCAACGTGATCTGGATAACTTCCGTTACCGTGATCAAAGAGGAATTAATCAATTTGAAGCTCCTAAAGACACTACCTCCACTTTTGATGGGGTACATGTTCGAGTTGGCGGTGCTTCCACCATTCAGTTCCAGACCCTAAGTCAGGAAAATAGAGGACCAATTGAATTGGTTGACCTTGGAAATAATTTCAACCTGGCAACTGCAAACCTGGATCTGGATGTTGCTCTTTACGATGGTGTAAGAATGCACCTTAGAACTTACCTGTCTTCTCAACACCACAATGAGGCTTACGTAAAAGGTGGTTATATTCAAGTTGATAAACTTAATTTCATTAGTGAAGGTTTTGCTGAAGATCTAATGGATCACTTAAGAATTAAGATAGGTCACATGGAAAATAACTATGGTGATGCTCACTTTAGAAGAACAGACAATGCCATGTCCACTTACAATCCTTTCGTTGGTAACTATATAATGGATGCCTTCACTACAGAAGTTGGCGCAGAATTATATTACTTTAAAGGCCCATGGCTGGGAATGGTTGGAATAACCAATGGTAAGCTTAATCAAAATGTATCTGATAAAGATCAAACAAGCCCATCTTTCCTTGCAAAATTAGGATTTGATAATGAGTTCTCTGACAATGCAAGATTCAGACTTACAGGTTCTGTTTACCACAGTGCTCATAATGATGCCAGAGGAGTATATTTATACAGAGGTGACCGTGCCGGTTCTCGTTACTACGAAGTGCTAAGTGATGTAGAAGGTGGTGGTGATGGATTTAGAGGTGGAATGGTTGTTCCAGATTTCAGAAACAAAATGACTTCCTTCATGATCAACCCATTCGTAAAGTTCGGCGGACTTGAATTCTTCGGAATTATTGAAACAACCTCAGGTAGAGATAGTGGTCAGTCTGACAATAGAACATACAACCAGTACTCTGGGGAACTTCTTTACAGATTTGGAACCAACGAGGATTTCCATATTGGAGGACGTTATGGTACTGTGAATGGTGAACTTAGCACAGGAGAAGATATCGATGTTAACAGATTTCAACTTGCAGCTGGATGGTTTATGACAAAAAATATTCTAATGAAATTAGAATATGTAAACCAGAAATACGACGGATATCCTTTAAACGATATTCACCACGAAGGAAAATTCGATGGCTTGATGGTTGAAGCAGCTATTAGCTTCTAAAAGAAAAATAATGGGATTCGGGCAGGGTTTTAGGTAAAAATACTTAGGATACTCTGCCCGAAATTCTTTCTAATAATCTCAAATTTCTTAATCATGAAACGACTGTTTTTTATTGGTGCAATATTGATGCTTTCTTCAATTTCACTTACCGCTCAGAAAGATTTCGAAAAGGAGAATATTATGATACTTCCAAGTAGTGAATTGATCATCGCCGGAAGTACCAACGTAAATAAATTTGACTGTAAGTTTAATATTGAACTTATAGCAGACAAAAAAAAAGTAAAGTATACCCAGGAGGATCATCTTATAAGGTTCAAAGACCTTCAGCTTAATTTACTTACCGAAGGTTTTGATTGCGGAAATAAAAGAATGAATTCAGATTTTCAGGATCTTTTAATGTGCGAAAAATACCCTGAAATAGTAATTAACATACAACGGGTAGAACTTATATCTTCAGAATATCAAAAAGCCTTTATAACCGTTAAATTAGCTGGTAAAACCAATCATTATCATTTACCTATTCAGATAAATGAAGATCGTTTTAAAGGTAAGTTCAAAATGAACATTAGAGATTTTGGATTGGAGCCCCCTAAAAAAGCACTTGGCCTTATTGAGGTTGACGAACAAATAGAAGTACAGTTCGATCTAAAAGTATCCCGCTAGAATAAGTCTGTGAATTTCTTTAAATGGACTTTGAAAAATTCATAATCAAGATATAATATCTTATGAAAAGTTTGAAAATTGTCTCTCCACAGGAAGCCGTTAGCAAAGTAAAATCTAACCAGAGGGTTTTTATTCAGGGAGCTGCCATGACCCCGAACGTACTTATAGATGCACTTTGCAACCGATACAAGGAGCTTAAAAATGTAGAGCTTATCCAAATCCACACCGTAGGAAAGGCGCTATACACCCAACCACCCTACCAGGATTCTTTCATGACCAACAGTTGTTTTGTAGGTGGAAATGTGAGAAATGCCGTAAACTCAAATTTTGGAGCTTATATACCAATATTTCTAAGTGAGATACATGTACTATTCAGAAAAAATATTTTACCCCTGGACTTCGCTTTTATCCAGGTTTCACCACCAGACAAACATGGTTATTGTTCGCTTGGAGTTTCAGTAGACATCACGCTTCCTGCCATTCAGAATGCGAAAAAAGTTATTGCTCAGATCAATCCAAATGTTCCCAGAACGCACGGTGATGGAGTCATCCATTTAGACAGACTGGATGCAGCTATAGAGGTAGATCAACCAATACACTCCACCCAGCTTAGCGAACCTACCGATATTGAAAAACAAATTGGTAAGCATGTCGCTGAACTTGTGGAAGACGGAGCTACCCTACAAATGGGAATTGGCGGTATACCTAATGTGGTACTTAACAACCTTACCAACCATAAACGCCTTGGTATCCATACTGAAATGTTCTCTGACGGGATTTTACCTTTGATCGAGAAAGGGATCATAACCGGAGAGGAAAAAGAGATCAAAACCGGAAAACTGGTTACCTGTTTCGCCGTAGGATCTCCAAAACTATATGATTTTGTAGACGACAATCCCCTGGTTCATTTCAAGGAAGCTGCCTACACCAATGATACATCCATTATAAGAAAAAATCCAAAGGTCACCGCCATAAACTCGGCTATAGAAATTGATCTTACCGGCCAGGTTTGTGCCGATACTATCGGAAAAATTCAATATTCAGGAGTGGGTGGACAAATGGATTTTATAAGAGGTGCCGCTCTTTCTGAAGGTGGAAAAGCTATTATCGCTATGCCATCTATCACTAAAAATGGTGTTTCCAAGATAGTTCCATATCTAAAAGAAGGTGCGGGCGTAACCACCACACGTGCTCACGTGCATTATATCGCCACAGAATATGGAGTGGTAGACTTATTTGGTAAAAACCTGAAACAACGTGCCGAGGCACTTATATCTATTTCTCATCCAGATCATCGAGAGGAACTTTCGAGACAGGCATTTGAAAGACTAAACGCGTAAATTTTTAATTTTATTTGTCTTAGCCAACAAATTGAAGAAAAGCGGAGCAGTCTCGTGATGGTATTTATTTCCTGAGACTACTTCGCTTTATTACGTTTTGTTCGCAGTAACTCGAGTGATCCATTCGGTTTACGCATTAAAGTTAGTCCTGGCCAATGACGCGAATGCACTAAGGATGAGACACAACCAGTACGAAATTTCAAATTATATGAAATCGGTATATCTTCGGTTAGCTGATTCCCATCATATTTTAAAAGTACTCGGGATCATAATTTTACGCCATAATAAAAAGTAAAAATTATGAACTTTTATCAAAAACAACTTTCAGAATTTACCAGAGACTTTTACGCCGGTGCAACTACAGGTATTATCGTTTCAAGCTGTTTGGGTTCTATAGCTGCCATGCTTGTCCTTATGAATGGACATGGTGTAGCAGAAATGATCCAACTTGGACTTATCGTTGTGGTATGCATGTGGTTCAACGCTTCAGTCCTGGCACAATTAAAAACAAAATTTGTTTTCAATTCCTTAATTATAAGTCTACTTGTAAGCACTACTTTTATCCTTATAAATATATTGTAGTCTATGAAAGAGGATGTAAAGGACCGCGCCGATATTAATAACCTGGTGGTAAGCTTTTACAAGAAGGTTCGGAAAAATGAAGAAATAGGTTACTTTTTTAATAACAGTATCAAAGACTGGGATGCGCATTTAGAAAAGCTCACCGATTTTTGGGAAAGTAACCTTTATTTCACCGGTAGCTTTAGAGGAAATCCAGCCCAGGCCCACGTTAAAGTGGATACAGAACACGAAAATAGAATTACTGAATATCACTTTGGGATCTGGCTTAATCTATGGTTCCAAACCATTGATGAACTTTTTGAGGGAGAGATGGCTCAGCGCCTGAAGAATAATGCCCGGAAAATGTCTACCCACCTTTTCTTAATGGATACTTTACCTAAAAGGGTGCAGGCAGGTTGAATCGAGAGGAAAAATAACCCAAGTTATTGATGGGATGATGCTTTTGAAAACGCTTTCGAGCGGTGTTTATATTTAACAAAAGGTAGAGCATAAAAAATAGTAATCATTTCAAATTAAAAGCAATGAAGATTGGGGGGTAGTTGCCCGTTATTCATGATTTTCACATTTTTTTAATGAGACTGGGTTACAATCAATAAAAGAGGGATATATCGCCCTTATTCTTAAAAAAAAGTTGTGCGACAAATACCCCTTCTTCGTAAAAAATAGTTTTTAAAGATTATAAAATTCCGGGTCAAAGGCTTCCTCTATATTTTTGGGTTCTGCCCGCTTCTTATGATTTAATTCGTGGCGCAGTTTCGAGGCGGTTTGGTAGGCTCGCAGCCTTGTTCGCTGCAGGTTTCCTATAGGACAATGTTCTGCTGTAACGTGGAAAGGTGTAAACGAAAGATTTTCCATTACCTGAAAATGTCCGTCTGCTGGCACTTCCTGTTTGGGAATATATAGTTTAGCTACAGTTACAAAAGGTGAATCTTCTTCTTTCCACTCTTCTGTAAGGTCTTCTATGGGCATTTTCTCCAAATCCTTACAGAGCTGAACCTGAATATCAAATTCAAAATCGTGTGCTGAAATTTCACGGATAATAGCTGGCAAAAATGCCTCATCGATCTTTTCTGGATCTACTTCTGGATTGATAATTTTATTTATAAACTCTTTACCTGGATGCGCACGAACTTTTGCAATGTAATCGCCGTGGCGTGCAGCGCCCATGCTCCAGAAAGTATACAAAAAGGGGTTTTTAGGCTCGATATCCTGAAAACCAAGTAGCGCTCTTAATTCCTTCAAGGTTTCCCTTCCCGGAAAAGCTTTTCCCATTTCTGTAGCCCACATATAGGCGAATTCTGCCTTTCCAATTGTTCCCTTCTCGAAATAATCATTGATTTTCAAAAAAAGTTTCCCGATAAAAACGTAGTCTTCGGCAGAGTTACAGAAAAATACGGGATTATTAATCAGATTATAGTCCATATTCGGCGCGTCTTTTTCATCATCTGTCATTTTTTCCCCGGGAACTCCAAAGATTTTAATGGCGAGCCCTTGAGAAAATCCTAATTTTTTATCGATCATAACACGAGCAGACCCATTGGAAAAGCGCAGTGCCGCTTCATACTTTTTTGGTGTGGCATAAAAACCCTGTGCAAATTCTGGTGGTAAATTTTCAAGTACAGTGAACTCTGCCTTCAAGGCCGAATAGCCTTTAGCATGAGCATCTCTAGTATGGTATGAAAGTTTATTCTTTTTGCGTGACTCACGAACGTATGCGGCAATATCTGCTGTAATCTCATCCACTTTTTTATCAAAATCGGCAGGAATATCCTCTGTGATCGATGCGTATTTTATATAGTCGTTATTCATTTAGTTTTTTAATTTAAGGTAAATCAGATATCCATTTTATAGCAGTAAGGCTGGGAAGAAAGCAGTAATCACCACCTTTCATAATATTATAGGTCTGTAATCCATGATATCTTTTTACAATTGGGTCATCCGGCCTTGTGAACAGGCCATCTTCCTGAACTCCCAACAAGGGGTCTTTCTCATCACCAAGACTTATAAAATTGCTGTCATTGGCCCATTGCTTCAGAAGAAATTCGAGTGTTCCCATCGCATCTGCGCTAATTCCCATAAAAAACTGACCGCGCTCCTTGCCATCGTCTTCGGTAACTTCCGTAGGCACTATATCGCCAAAAGAGACAGATTTTCTTATTATTCTGTGCAGCCGGATGTCTTGTAGTATAGATTTACTGGCATCACGGGGATTCATGCGTCTTATATGTGCACCAAACGGGCATTTCTTTCCGTATTCATCATCTTTAAAACTGAAATCATTATTTTTTTCGGGATTCTTGCCCAGCGCTTCATCATCTTCATCTGGACTCAATGCCAGTGGAGCTCCACTTTTCCAGCGTCCCATCATTTTCGCAGCCAGCAACTCGGCTTCCTTTAGAGTATTGGAATTATCATTTATAAATTTATTAAAGGCTGCAACTTGACTCTGATATTTCCTGAAAATGAGAAAGGATCCATTTTTACCAAGTTCTTCTGGTTGTGGAAAAGGTTTTACTATATCAGCTTCTCCAGGATATCCTAAAAGAAACTCGCCTGCTTTAATAGGCTGATTATATTGTGGTTGCTTATCGATACCGCTCCCTTCAATCTCGGGATTGCTGATGCCATCACGAAATCCAAAAACATTTTTCACCTCTTCCGTCGCTCCGAAATCCTGGCTGAAAATAACCTCGATACCCGCGCTTTCATCTATGTCATTGCGCAATTTTCCGAGTTTCTCTTTCCAGGATTCTTGGCTATTTGAAATTACCGCGGCAGCAACATGAATATCATTTGATTTTAAGTTCTCTTCCCAATTCTTAGGGTCGTTTACGCCTGTATCGTTCAACAATTCTGCTCTTGCTGCCATTCCCTGTTTAAAAGATTCAGGGAAACTATCCAGAGATTCTTGCGGTAATCCCAATGCCTTTAAACCCTCAAATGTGAAACTAATGGTTACGGACGCATCCTGATTATCGTGCCAGTTTTCAGCAGAACTTACCAATGGCAGAATTTTTTTTAGTAATGCTTTTCCTTCAGAAGGCGTTTTAATTTTAAGGATAGCCATAGTTCCAAAATATGGAACCGGGCGGCTCCTTAGAATAATTGACTGTATATCTTCAAGATCCAGGCTTACCTTATCTATATTAAATATCCTTTTTAATAAACTCATATCTTATTATTTTTTCACTGAGGCTTCATCAATTGCCTTGTTGATTCCTTTTTCCAATTTATCCTGACGGATGATATCATTAATGGTAAGATGAGGAACGCCCACGTACCATCCAGAGGCGGTGATTTGGTGATCCAGGATGAATTGCTTTACACCGGGATCTGAAATACCCGGCCAGCCTTCAACATTTCCAAAAATAATATCCATAAGTTTTGGGATTTTGGTAGCAAAATCGTTGATGTAAGGATCCCAGTCTCCATCGTAAGCGGTACAAAAAAGGATCTTGGTGTCATTTTCCAAAAAAACGATGCGTAAATTATGTATGGTGCCAACTTCGGTCGCACCGCTCAAATCTCCGCCAGTAATATCTAGAATCTTTCGGAGTGTTTCTGCACCATCTTTTTTTAAGGGAGCAATTACCGTAAGTTCTGAAATCTTCCCAGATTTTTTACCTTTTTCCCCAGCGGAAGTTACGCTGTGGTCAAAGCCATCGTCACCACCTTCCTTATAATTTGCAACTAATAGTTTGGCTTTTAATTTAATGTCTTCAATCTGAGTCATAAATTTTTATTTTTGAGATTATTTTAAGTGAAATCGAATAATAAATTTCCTACTACTATTTAACATCTCGTAACGGAGATCAAAAAGCAGTTTGGTTTCATTTTGATAGCATATTCAATATGCTATTTGCGCTTATTTAAATTTTCTAAATAAGGCTAATGCGCAGAAAGTTTCTGCAAGCGAAGATTCGGTTCTTATAAATATACAAAAATGGATAACCGGATCTCAAAATATCCTCCATTTATCCTATTCTACTATATCAGAACCCTAAGAGGATTTTGTTATCCAACACTCATTGCAGACTTGCATCCAGGAAGGATTTTTGGTTATGACCTAAGTGATAGCCGAGAGCTTAAATGATGCTTAGGGCGCGTCAAACTTAATTCCTTAGTATTATCAAACATTTATTCAATTCACGCCAGTATGGAGCGAATTTTATTTGCAATAAAAAGATCATGAAAAAACAGACCCTAAAACCAGTTCAGGGAGAACATTTCAAATTTATGATTCTTATTAAAGGAGATTTATCCGTGATAAACGAAGATGGGGATCTCCACATTCATATGAGCTGAAAATCCATATTCGGTATGAAGCAAGCGGTCACAAATACTTAGATTCTTGCCAATAATGAAAATGATGTCAAATTTCTTCTGAATATCTTTAAATAATTCTCTGGTAAAAGGAACCGGGGTATTTAGCGGAATCTTACCGTTTACCGAATTAGCGTATTCTACATCCCCATCCTTGATTTCTAAAAGAGTAAAATCTGGGGAATTTAAATAATCCAGATCCTCAAGAATTCTGTTCTTTTCATCTAGAGACAGGATGGCCCTGTCTATGGGAAATACCGCTTTTTTAAGATTGTGATAGATACAGCCGGTAGGTACAGCGATGATATTACATTTAATCTTTCTTACAATATCGTAGGCATGATCTCCTAATATTGGATGAACATGTTCATCCTGGCTTACCGCTCCAATAAAGATCAGGTCTATTTTCTTTTCGATCAGGGCTTTTCTAACCGCTCCAATCAAATTTTCCGAAGAAAGTATTGTATGAAATTTATGCTTCTTACTACGCGTGTAAGCCTCTAGCGTTCTAACTCCTTCCTGAAGTTCGCTTAGGGTATTCACCAGTTCGCTCTCCAGATGTTCGCTGGCAGATCTATTGAAATTAAAATTATGAATATTCAATAAATAAAAGTTTGCGGCTGTTTTCTGAAGAAAATCAACAGCATACCTGCCTGCGTTTTCGGAAGTTTCTGAAAAATCGGTTAGAATTAAAACGTTCATGGATATTCACTTAATACCACGAAATTAGGTGAAGTATCCAATGGAAAAAATGATGAAAATCAGTTCTTACAAATTAAGGAAAAACACTTGTTATTTGATCTTCTTAAGCGCTTCTGAATCAAGTAGTTTGATATTACGCCCTTCAATCTCAATAAGTCCGTCTCTCTTAAATTCTGAAAGAGTCCTTATAAGACTTTCTGGCGCCATACCTGCCACTCCCGCTAGATCTGCCCGGGAAATTCTAATGCTTTTTAAGGGATGCTTCTTGATCCTTTCAGCAAAAAGAAGAATGGTGTTGGCGGTTTTCTTTTTTACAGATCCATAAGCCATTTCCATTAAATGCTGTTTCAAATCTGAAAGGTTATTATTAAGCACCTCTACCAGTTGCATGGCGATCTTGGAATTTTCTGAAAGGATCCTCTGGAATTCCTCTCTCGACATGGCATATAACTGGGTGTCTTCCATTGCCGTGGCATAATCTTCATAGGCCGATTGTGGATCATTGGCGTGATTTCCAAAAAAATCATCTTCCTTATAAAGCTCGGTAATTAATTCTTTACCCTGGTTATCCATTCTATGAGCCTTCACCACGCCGCGTTTTATAAGATAGAAAAAATTGGCGTGTTTATCTTTTTCATAAACAGCTTCCCCTTTTTTTATATATTGAAGTTCCTGTTGGCTGAAAATATCACGCAGATCTTCAAGATCCTTGAGCTTCTCTTCCTGTTTGGGTGAATTCTCTTCCTTTCTATATGCATTAAGAATGGCTACTTTGGCCAGCCTGCTTTCAATGGCATTTAATAACTCCTCTTCCTCGAAAGGTTTGGTTAAATAATCATCGGCCCCGAGATCCATTCCCTTACGAATATCTTTATGCTCGGTCTTTGCCGAAAGGAATATAAACGGGATATTAAGAGTTTCAGGATTTTTACTTAAGGCCTCCAACACACTATACCCATCAAGTTCGGGCATCATGATATCGCAAACAATTATATCTGGAACTTCCTGCTTCGCTTTCTCAATGCCCAGCATTCCGTTAGACGCAGTGATTACATTGTAGTTGGAAAGCTCCAGTAATTCTGCGGTATTCTCCCTTACAGTAATGTCATCCTCGATTAGCAATAATTTCTTCATAAGGCTATCTAAAAATTAGTTTCCCGATTTTATGATTTATCAATTGGAACTTTTACCGTAAAAGTAGTCCCTTTATTTTCTATACTTTCAAATTTAATATTCCCACCCAGATTTTCTAAATGAGATTTGGCAATATTTAAACCTATCCCCGTCCCCTGATCCAATAAGGCATTTTCAGCTCTGAAATATCTTTCAAATATATGTTTCTGATCCTTTTCTGGGATACCTCTTCCCCGGTCTTCGATTACAAATACAATTAAATCTGTTTCAAATGCAACACTGAATTTGATAAGAGTATTTTCAGGCGAATATTTTATAGCATTCCCCAGAAGATTAGAGAGGATAAGTTCCAGAATCTTCTCATCCATAAAAAGATCAATATCTTCAATATCTTTTGGATATGCTATTTCCTGGCCGTCCTTTAAGGTTATATTCGCATTATATATAACCTCATTTATTAGTCTTCTTAGTCCGAAATGTGAAAATTTATATTGTCCCCTTCCGCTATCCAAACGTTCGATGGAAAGAAAATCATTCAGAATATTATTGAGATAATGAACTTTATTCCGAATAGTCAACAAATGTTTTTCCCGTTTCTCCTGATGGTCTTCGCGGATATATTTTTCGGTGAGGGTTGCTGAAGTAAGAATCCCGCTTAAAGGGGTTTTAAACTCATGAGAGACCAGGGAAAGGAATTTTGTCTTCAATTCATTTAGTTCTTTCTCCTTTTGTAAGGCATCCTTGATCTTCTTTTCGGCTTCTTTTCTTTTTGTGATCTCTTTTTCCAGGTCAAGATTTAATTTTTGCAAATTCTCAACGCTATCTCTTAACTCCTGGGTTCTAATCCTTATTTTATCTTCCAGACGGTTATTGAGTTCTTTAATTTCCTCCTGAGTTTCTTTTCTTACGGTGATATCTATAACCAAAGACATCACATAATCTTTCCCATTCATTTTAAACGGGTTTAAACCCGCCTCTACAGGAAATAAAGAGCCGTCCTTTTTCGCCCCGTGAAGATCCCGGCCATGTCCCATTTGCCTGTTTTCACTATGCTCCAGGAATTTATTGAAGTGATTATGATGATTATGATGGTATTTCTTCGGAAGAAGTATATCCAGATGCTGATGGATAATTTCCCCGCTATCGTAACCAAACATCCGTTCTGCCGCCTTATTAGCCGCGACCACGATCTGATCGGAATTTACCACTACGATACCTTCTGAAGCTGATTGAAAAAGAAGGTTGAATGCATCTTTGTTATCTAAAAAAGAATCCCGCAAATTGAGTTTTATTTAATAGAAACTAAAGGTAAAATCTTTTTTAGAAAAAACATGAAAAATAGAACGATTTACTCATCGCCGCTTAAAGAGTGATCTTCATACCCATCCTTGAAGGTTTTATCTGTATGATAATCGTCTGTGAGTATTCTATAGACGGTAAAAAGAAGCAGGATCTGCCCGAAACACATTATATAAAAGAGCAGTCCAAAGGGAAAATTGAGTGAAGCGAGAACCGATAGAATCACCAGAACCATGCTCGTAAATATTAATAAACCTATTCCTGTAGACTTCATTTTTTCTTTTTAATTTAAGCATAAGAATATCAAATCTATCTTAAGGATTCGCTAAAAAACAGCGATACACATCTTGAAATTAATGATTTATGTCATTTTTTTCAATGATAACTAATCATAGCTTTGAAATAAGATTCCAAAACTTAGATCATGAAAACTATTCTTGTTCCCGTAGATTTTTCCGAACATTCTGAATATGCTCTTGAAGTAGCTGCCAGTATCGCTAAAAAACAGAATGCTGAAATTATAGTGGTTCATATGATGGGGCTTTCTGAATCTCACCTAACCAAAGATGAAAACAGGAAGTTTTTAATGCCATTTATTTTATGAAACTCACCAGGCAGCGTTTCGAAAAATTCCTGGACAAGGATTATCTGAAAGATATAGAGGTTACCCAGGCCGTGAAAACCCATAAGGTTTTCAGCGAAATAAACGATGTTGCAGAAGAATTTGAAGCCGACCTTATTGTAATGGGATCTCAGGGTACTGCCGGTGTTAAGGAGGTATTTGTAGGTTCTAATACTGAAAAAGTGGTTCGAACTTCAAACTGTCCGGTATTAGTGATCAAAGAGAGGATTTCCAATTTCAAAATCGACAAAGCTGTATTTGTGACCGACTTTGAACTTGACACCTTAACCTCATTCATGAAGGCCAGAACTTTCTTTAAGGCATTTAATGTGGTACCAAAGATCCTGTTCATCAATATTCCTGAGATAATTTTTGAGCACAAAAGAAATGAAATTGAAAGCCTATAATTTTCTGATCGATGTGGGAATGGATAATAAAAAATTTAAGGAAGATATTATCTTTTACAATGATTATTCCGCCGAAAAAGGAATCTTCAATTATTGCAACGAAGAAGATATAGATGCCGTGGCCATTCCTACCCATGGTAGAAAGGGAATAGGTCATTTCTTTTACGGCAGCATAGGCGAAGATGTGGCCAATCACGCTAATATACCGGTGGTGACCTTTAAGATCTAATCTTCAATATCTATCACTTTGAAAAAAGTATCGGGGATATTTTAAACTTATTTGCTATGAGAATCCTATTCACAGTGATACTTTTTCTTCATCTGTTAATTCATTTAATAGGATTTGCAAAGGCGAATCAATGGGATGGAAATTGCTGCCGATTCCAGGATGATCTCACAAACTCAGGGGTTTCTTTGGCTATTGGTCTCAATTCTTCTGCTAGTTACTATCTTCCTGTTCTTACTAAAGAAACCAGCCTGGATCGTGATCTGCATTCCAGTTATTATTATCTCCCAGGTGCTTATTATTCTTAACTGGGATGAGGCTAAATTTGGAAGTATTCTCAATCTTATAATTCTCACAGTCCTTATTTTTTCAATCGCCGGATGGAAATTTGAAAACATCTATAAGGAAGATAAAGTGAGAGCTATATTATCGAATCCCGGATCTGAGCAGCTCCTCTCAAAAAAAGACATTGAGCATCTTCCGGAGATAGTTCAAAACTATATAAGATATTCAGGTTTCATCGGAAAGCCGAAAATCGAGAATTTTCAAATAACATTTTCGGGGAGAAATGAGGGAGAGAACAAGAAGTGGTTCAAATTCAGGTCTGAACGAATTAGATACGGTAAAATCTCCCGCCAGGTACTTCTTTATGAAAGCAATATTCAAGGGAATACCAACAAAAGGTTACCATAAATTCGATGGAAGGACCGCCAGCATGATCATAAAACCGTTTTCTATTTTTAAAGTTGTCGACATTCAATCGCGGGAACTCTTAATTTCTGAAATGGTAACCTGGTTAAATGACCTCTGTCTTTTTGCGCCCGGAGCGCTTATAGGGAATAAATTCACCTGGGAAGAAATCGGGGATAATACCACGAAAGTCATCTTTACCAATAATGGCAAGGTGGTTTCTGCCGTTCTGGAGATGAATGAAAAAGGACCACTGATCAATTTTTTCTCAAACGACAGATTTTCGGTAGACCTCAACAAACAATTTATGTTCTCAACTCCGGTTGGTGGCTATCAGGATATCAATGGATTTAAATTACCAGGCTACGGTGAAGCAATCTGGCATTATCCTGAGGCCGATTTTGTATATGGAAAATTTGAATTGCTTCAGGTAAAATTTAATCTGCACGGATAAGCCTAGAAGGTATTAAGGGCGATCTTCACCATTTCGGTCAGTTTTTTCTCCCGTACTTCAGAAGATACTTCCTCTCCATTTACAAGTGAATCAGAAATGGTGAGAATAGTCAATGCCTTTACCCCGAATTTTGACGCAAGCGTATAAATCCCGGCGGTTTCCATTTCGGCGCAAAGAACTCCATGCCTAGCCCACTTCTTATAATAATCAGGATCATCATCATAGAAAATATCCGATGAAAGAACATTACCGGCTTTAAAGTCTATGGCGTTATTTTTAGCATACTCTGTAGCTTTCATCAATAGATCGAAACTGGCTGTAGGAGCAAAATCTGCATCATTGAATGCGATCCTGTTCAGGGTGGAATTGGTAGACGCAGACATGGCAATAACGATATCCAGCAATTTAAGATCGGGCTGGAAAGCTCCCGCACTACCTACACGAATTAGATTTTTAACTCCATAATCCTTAATAAGTTCATGGCAATAGATCATTGCTGAAGGAATCCCCATTCCGGTTCCCTGAACAGAGATCTTTCTTCCCTTATAGGTGCCGGTATATCCAGCATCCCACGAATGTTATTATAGCAAAATATGTCTTCAAAGAAATCTCTGCGATCCATTTTGCCGCAAAGGATCACCTGGAAGCAATACCGTTTCGGCTATTTCTCCTTTTTTAGCTTCAATATGAATGCTCATCTGGTTAGTAAGTTTTATGAAATGATTTTTATTCCGGAAGAAGTACCAATACGGTCCACTCCCATTTTAATATATTCTCTGGCCGTTTCAGCATCTCTGATTCCCCCAGATGCCTTGATCTTCACTTTATCTTCCACAGCTTTCTTCATGATTTTAATATCGTTAAGACTGGCTCCACGACTTCCAAATCCTGTAGAGGTTTTTACAAAGTCGGCACCAGCCTTCAATACCAGTTCGCTGGCAATACCAATTTCCTTATCGGTAAGATAACAGGTTTCTATGATCACTTTCAGAACATTATTCCCGATAGCTTTTTTTACTTCCTCGATTTCAGATTTTACCTGGTCATGTTTCCCATCTTTTAAAAACCCAATATTTAGGACCATATCAATTTCATCTGCCCCATCTGAAACTGCCGTTTTCGCTTCATGAATTTTTGAAGAAGTAGAAGATGCTCCTAAAGGAAAACCAATAGTGGCTGCAAGCTTCACGGTTGAATCTTTCAGGCAGGTTTTCGCCAGGGCAACATATCCACTGTTTACACACACCGCATAAAATTGATGTTCCCTAGCTTCGTCACACAATTGCCTGATCTCTTTCTCAGTAGCCTTTGCGGCCAATAAAGTATGGTCTATATAATTTTTTAAATCCGTCATAAAAATTAAATTTCGAGTATCTAAAATTAAAGGCTTCTTTTATATCATATTAGAATCCCTCAAAAGTATGGTCTTGCTATACCTGCAAAAATGACCAATATCACTCAAAAGGAAATTCGGATTAATAATTCTAAATATGCAACACAAATATTAGAAAATAAATGAAAATCGCAATTTTTGGTCAGGTTTTAGCTTAAATTGTAAAACATCTATTTTTTTATATGCTTTTTATTATATAATATTTACCTTCCGGCAGTACTGAAAATTATGGTAGAACTATGATTATTTATGAAAGTGATTTTCTTCGTATTCACTTTGAAGAGGAAAACGATTGCTTTGTACAATTCTGGAAAAAATCTCCAAGGTGCTATTCCGTCTTAAAAGAGGAATTTAAAGAATATATCGCTCTATATAGAAACCATTCTCCATCCAAGACACTCTGGCTTCAACAGAATTTTAAGCTACCCATTAATTTTGAGACACATATGTGGGTCGAGGAAAATGTGAATATACCATGTTTAAAAAATGGAAATGAAAAGGTCGCTTTTGTAGTGGGAAAAGATGTTCTGGTACATTTAAGCGTTATGAGTTATTTTGAAGAAGCAAATTCTGTGATCCATCCTCTTCATTTCGCAACCGAAAATGAGGCCCGGCAATGGCTCAATGGCGCTAAGGACCGTTGTAAAAAGAATACCAGGATCAAAATCCTGTTTGAAGGAGTAGATGAAGAAGGCAATTCTATCATTAAGATCAAAAGACCTTCCAAAGATATCACCAGTACGCTACTATCTATTGGGCACGTTATCGAGGAAAATAATTTTATAAAATCCAATATTTCCAAATATTCCAGACTTACCAAAAGAGAAAAAGAAATTATGGTGATCTTTTCTAAAGGATACCGGCAGCAGGAAGTTGCAGATCAACTATTTATTTCCATCGAGACCCTAAGAACACATTGGAAAAATATTAAAAAGAAACTAGCCATCAAGTCTATTGCAGATGTGAGTCATTATGTAAATGCTTTTGATATGAAGTAATATATTTACGTCAGAACACTGCCATTTTCCATCCTGTTCATAAGGCCTTACAACAGTTCCTTATCAATTTTCAGCAATCCTCATTCATTTTCGGGAGTTGGAATAATATCTGTATTCCACGTCTTTCCAGACCTCGTTTAAACCGATCAATACCTCTTGTAGCTTTCAAAATTTTGCCTACAATTACACGAAAAATTTCAGGTTACAGGTAAATATGCCTTGCAATGATAGGATCTTCTTATTTTCTGAAATTTACCGTCCATCTGCATGTTGGAAGAAACCTTATGTTGTAAAGATTTTATCCCTGGAATTCCTTGCTCCATTTTTTTAAAGAAATATGCGATTATCTCTATGAAAACCAGTCATTCACCCTAATAAAGGACAATTTTGTCTTAAATATGACAGTCGTCATTTTTTCCCCTCTACTTCCCTCCTACTTTTGAATAGATTAATTAAACAAGAATCACGATGAATTATATTTTAAAAAGCCTTTGGACCCTCGCCCTAATAGCTCTTGTAAGTTGCGGCGGCAAAGAAGAAAAGAAAGAATCTGAAGACATTCAACTAGGAAATTATTCCGAGAAAGAAGAAGTCCAAAAAACCGAATCCAGCGCTACTCAAACAAAGATGATAGACATGGATAATAAAGGGATAGGACCGGTTAAAAATCTCGAGTTGCCAGATGAAATAGATCAGGCTATGGCAGATAAAGGAAAAGTAATTTTTGATTCCAAATGTCTTGCCTGTCACAAACCAACAAAGAAATTTATTGGTCCTGCGCCAATAGGAGTGTTGGAAAGAAGGTCTCCGGAATGGGTTATGAACATGATGCTCAATCCTAATGAAATGGTCCTGAAAGATCCTATTGCCAAGCAACTACTTATAGAACATAATGGTAGCCCTATGGCAAATCAAGGATTAACTGAAGAGGAAGCGCGTCAAATACTCGAATATTTCAGAACTCTGGAGTAAACAGGACTAGGACCAACTAAAATCTAGACATATGAAAACTATAATCAAAACCTTATTATTTTCTGCTATCATCTTGTTTATCACAGGTTGTAGAGATAACAGTGAATCAAAAGAAGAGATCCAGACTACCTCTGAAGAAGAGGTGCAGCAAGAAAGAACAGGCCAGGCCTTTATTAAAGACGACCAGTCACAACCTACTGTTCTTGACATTGCAATCGAGTCTGAAGATCACACCACTCTGGTAGCGGCTGTTAAGGCTGCAGAACTGGAAAATGTCCTGGTAAATGCAGGACCGTTAATGGTCTTCGCGCCAACCAATGAGGCATTTGATGAACTTCCCGATGGTACTGTAGAAGATTTGCTGAAACCTGAAAATAAAGAGAAACTGGCATTTATCCTGAAACACCATGTAACCCCGGGAAACTACGATAAAGAATTTCTGAAAAAATTTAAAAAGCTGGGGCAGGCCAGCGATCTAAGTATACCAGTGGAGGTAAAAGGTGATGATGTATATGTTGGCGGCGCAAAAATTATTGCAAGCGTACCTGCTGGAAACGGAATCGTGCATGTAGTAGATAAAGTAATCCTACCCGAAAATTAAACTAATCAAATTTTGTCAATAATGAAAAAATCAATAAAAATAATTGCATCACTGCTGCTGGCGACTGGTTTATTTAGTTGCAACAACAACGAGCAAGATAAAGATGGTGATCGCGGGGCTCTGGCTTCCAATGCAGCAGAAAAAGTATATGTGGCTCCCGGGGAGCACGACGATTTTTACGCCTTTATTTCGGGCGGGTACAGCGGTAACCTAACCGTTTACGGTTTACCTTCAGGAAGGATGTTTAAGGAGATCCCTGTTTTCTCTCAATTTCCTACCAGCGGTTATGGGTATTCTGAAGAAACAAAACCTATGCTAAATACATCTCATGGTTTTATCCCATGGGATGATGCCCACCACCCCGATATTTCACAAACCAGTGGTAAACTGGATGGACGCTGGGTTTTTATTAACGGAAACAATACGCCCAGGATCGCTAAAATTGATTTGAAAACTTTTGAAACTACCGAGATCATTGAAGTTCCAAATTCGGCGGGAAATCACAGTTCTTCTTTCGTAACAGAAAATACTGAATATGTGGTTGCTGGAACAAGATTTTCTGTACCTGTACCGCAACGGGATATGCCTATAAACGAGTATAAAGGGAATTTTAAAGGCGCCCTGTCCTTTATTAGCGTAGCACCAGAAACAGGTCGTATGAATATCAAATTTCAGTTAATGATGCCCGGTTTCGATTATGATCTTTCCCACCCGGGACGTGGTAAGTCACATGGCTGGTTCTTTTTTACCACCTATAATACCGAAGAAGCAAACACGCTGTTAGAAGTGAATGCTTCCCAAAATGATAAGGATTTTATCGCGGCGGTAAACTGGAAAAAAATTGAAGAATATGTAAATAATGGCGGTGGAAAAACTATGCCGGCAAACTATGCGCATAATGTATATGAGGACGCAACCCATACCGCAACTTCTACCATGAAAAAAGAGGTGCTGGTAGTAGATCCATTAGAAGTTCCAGGGGCTGTATTTTTACTTCCAACTCCTAAATCTCCGCATGGTTGCGATGTAGACCCATCGGGTGAATATATTATTGGAAACGGAAAACTTTCCGCAGATTTAACCGTACACTCATTTACTAAAATGATCGACGCTATCGAGAACAAAAAATTTGCTGGTGATGCTTACGGTATCCCTATCCTGAATTTTGAAGATGTTCTGGCAGGTACAGTGAAACAAGCTGGTTTAGGCCCACTCCATACTGAATTTGATGGCGAGGGTAATGGTTATACTACTTTCTTTATCTCCTCAGAACTGGTAAAATGGAATTTGGAAACCAGAGAAGTAGTAGACCGTAAACCAAATTACTATTCAGTAGGGCACGTAATGATCCCTGGTGGTAACTCGGCTCATCCATTTGGTAAATATGCGGTTTCTATGAACAAGATCACCAAAGACCGTTATCTACCAACAGGGCCAGAACTGGAACATTCAGCACAGTTGTTTGATATTTCAGGAGAAAAAATGGAATTGCTGCTAGACTTCCCAACACATGGGGAACCACATTATGCAGCCGGAATTCCTGCAGAGATTATTAAAGGTAACTCACAAAAGATCTATAAACTGGCTGAAAATGAGCATGAATATGCCACCATTTCCAACGGAGATGCCAGAGTGGAAAGAGATGGAAATGAAGTACATATTTACATGACCATGATTCGTAGTCACTTTACCCCAGATAATATTGAAGGGATTAAAGTAGGTGATAAGGTTTACTTCCATATTACCAACCACGAACAGGATTTTGATGTCCCTCACGGTTTCGCCATGATTGGTGCAAATAATGCAGAGTTGCTTATTATGCCGGGACAAACCAAAACCCTTGTCTGGGAGCCTAAGCAAGTGGGAGTCTGGCCATTTTACTGTACAGATTTCTGTTCAGCTTTGCACCAGGAGATGCAGGGGTACATTCGAGTATCTCCAAAAAGCTCCAATATTGACCTTAGCTGGTCTTTAGGTGAAGATTAATGTTTAATTAGTTGAAAATCCACAGGGAAATCCTGGAATTTCCCTGCGGTTCTTAAAGACGGGGGTTTATTGTTGATGGCCCCCGTTATTTTTTAAGAATTCTCTTTTCTTATACTGTCAACATCCTACCGTTTAGGTTAAAATGCAGAAAAATGAAAAAAGCAGGCATCATAATGATCATTGGTTCTTTACTTTTACTGGGCCTTTTTAAATTCCCTCTGTGGAATATTATGTTGGGTGCCCCACAGTATCCCGATCCGTTAGGTATGGATATTTATATTTCCGGGATCCAGGGGGTAGAAGAATTTGACATTCAGAATATAGATGGGATCAACCATTATATTGGAATGCAGAAAATTCCAAAACCAGAAGAAATGTGGGAATTTAAGGTCTTTCCGCTAGTAATTGGTGCAATGGCTGCTTTGGGAATACTATTAGGAATTTTAGGTTTCTTTGGAAAAATAAATTATAAATGGTTTTTGGGCTGGTTCATTTTAATGTCGGTTCTGGGCGTACTTGGAATGTATGACTTTAATGCCTGGCTTACAGATTATGGCACCAATTTAGACCCGCATGCTATTATGAAAATGACCAATCCAGATGGTTCTCCCATGAGCTACAAACCACCGCTGTTTGGCCATCAGAAAATGTTGAATTTTGATGTGGATTCCTTCCCGGCTTTAGGGGGCTATCTCCTGTTTGCGGGAATGATACTTGGTCTTATAGCATTTTTTATAGGAAAAAAGGAGTGGCATGAAAAGCATAAAATATCATGAAAAAGCTATTTTTTTTATTAGTAATCCCGATGGTTCTTACTGCGTGTGAAGTAAGACCGCAAATCATTAATTATGGGAATGAAGCCTGTGAATATTGCAATATGACCATTGTGGACAAACAACATGCGAGTCAGCTCGTGAATACTAATGGCAAAGCTTATAATTTTGATGCGATAGAATGTATGATCCATTATTCTGAAGAAAATCACCAAATGGTCTATCAACTCTACCTTATCAATGACTTTACAAAACCAGGTGATTTAATAAATGCAAAAACAGCTACTTATTTAGTTAGTCCGGAAATTTCAAGTCCAATGGGAGCCAACCTTTCAGGTTTTGCGTCAACAATCGAAGCAGAAAAAGCTAAAAGTAAATATGGCGGTCAGCTTTACCACTGGGAAGCTATTACCGAAAAAATAGGCGAATAACCAAAACGGCATATGTATTGGCCTGCCGGTTAATTCTTAACGTTTTGTGCATTTCTTCCTCATGGTCTTAAACTCCTGACCTTTTAAATAGTGGAGATGCTGATACAAGTTCAGCATGCACTTATTCTATTATAAGGTTTAATCCGCCGTAATTGATCAACATACCATGACCTTAAAATGAAAACAATACTTGTTTTAGCGGTATCCCCCATGTCAATTTTTAGTGCATTAAAAGCACAGCAAACAATTCATCCAGGAAAGGAAACCAACCAACCTTGCAGCATGTTTAAAAATTTAAACGGTAAAGACCCTGAATTAAATTCCAGTATGGTTACAACAGCTGATCCTGATAATTACGGTGGAGAAAAAATTAACCTTTTTGGCGGTCTAAATTTAAGTTTTAATCAGGCCTCTTTTCTGAAAAATTTCCGGTGTGGAGCCGAGGTGGGAGTTCCTGTCTATGAAAACTACAATGGGATCCAAATGAATGAAAATATGTCCTTCGTCATTGGATTGAAATATGCCTACATGTAAATTCGTCCATTAGTATGAAAAACCTTTTTTACATAATCGTCATTCTTCTGATATTTTCTCCTTCCGCTCTTTTTGCGCAGAACATAGAGGTTTGTGCTTCCTGTGAAATTACAACACTCACAGAAGCCATAGAAAACGCCCGTGATCTAGATACCATTTTTGTAAAAAAAGGGACGTATAAAGAATATAACATCGGGATCACCAAATCCCTAACCATTATAGGAGAAGAAGATGCTATTATAGATGGCGAAAATAATGGCGAGATCATCACCATTCAGGCTGATAATGTTACTATAGACGGCCTTACTATTGTAAACGTGGGAACCAGTTATACCACAGATTTTGCCGCTGTTCGCATAGTGAAAAGTGAAAATTTCCTGATTCAGAATTTGAAACTTAAGCGGCTTTTTTTCGGAATTTATTTGGAGAAAGCCAGAAATGGTAAAGTGATTAATAATACCATCATTGGTGATGCCAAGGAAGAATTCAGTTCTGGTAACGGTATTCAGCTCTGGTATTGCAAGAATGTAGACGTGCGCGGAAATAGTATTCATAAAGTACGGGACGGGATCTACCTGGAATTTTCAGACGAGATCAACATCAGCAATAATATAAGTTCTGATAACCTCCGTTATGGATTGCATTTTATGTTCTCAAACAACGACATCTATAACAATAATTTATTTGAAAATAATGGTGCCGGAGTAGCAGTAATGTTCTCTAAATTCATCACAATGAACGGGAATACTTTCAGAAAAAACTGGGGTCCGGCTTCCTTCGGTTTGTTATTGAAGGAGATCAACGATTCTGAAATTACCAATAACCTATTTGAAGAAAATACAGTTGGAATCAATATCGAGGGTTCGAACCGCATGAACTATGAGAATAACGATTTCAGGAATAATGGCTGGGCGGTAAAAGTACGGGGAGCTTGTTATTCCAATGCTTTTAAGAAGAATAATTTTCTAAATAATTCATTCGATATTTCATATAACAGCAAACTGAATGATAATAGTTTTGACAGAAATTACTGGAGCAGCTATACGGGCTACGATCTCAATAGGGACGGGATTGGCGATGTACCATACAGGCCCGTAAAGCTGTTTTCCTATATCGTTAACCGTACTCCCGAAACTATTATTCTTTTAAGGAGCCTGTTTATAGATATTATCGATTTTTCTGAAAAAGTTTCCCCGGTTTTCACGCCAGATAACCTGATGGATGAAAATCCCTTACTTAAACCTGTATCTCATGATATCCATTGAAAATCTACATAAAAAATTTGGTAAGAATCAAGTCCTGAAAGGTATTGACCTGGAAATAGATCAGGGAGGAATCTTTGCCGTTCTGGGACCCAATGGTTCCGGCAAGACCACTTTGATAAAAAGCATCCTGGGAATGGTGGTTCCAAATTCCGGAAGCATCAAATTGAATGGAAAATCGGTGAAAAATGACTGGAAATATAGAAATAACATCGATTATCTGCCCCAGATCGCAAATTTCCCCGGAAACCTCAGCGTAAAGGAACTTATTCGTATGATCAAGGATCTGCGATCCTATAAAAAAGCGGAAGACGAAAGATTGATCGAGCTCTTCAAACTTGAACCATTCCTTGATAAGAAGCTCAGCAATCTTTCCGGAGGAACCAAACAGAAGGTGAACCTGGTTTTGACTTTCATGTTCGATAGTCCGTTGATCATTCTTGATGAACCTACCACCGGTCTTGATCCTATTTCTCATTTAAGATTGAAAGAACTTATTAGCCAGGAAAAACAAAAAGGAAAGACCATTCTCATCACTTCTCACATCATGAGTTTTGTGGAGGAGATAGCAGACGAGATCGTATTCCTGCTGGAAGGGAAGATCTATTTTAAAGGAGGAATCCCTGCATTGAAAGCCAAGACCGAACAACCTGATTTTGAACATGCGATCGCATCAATATTAACCACTAGTTATGTTTAAGATATTAAAATACAGTTTCTACGATCTAATGCGAAGCCGCTGGAGCTACGTATATTTTCTTTTTTATTTACTGCTGGGGCTCGTTCTTCTTTTTCTAAATAACGACCTTTCCAAGGCAGTGATCACCCTAATGAATGTGATCATAATTCTGGTGCCGCTCATCGGAACCATTTTCGGGGTGATGTATTATTATAATTCCAAGGAGTTTACAGAATTGCTTCTGGCCCAGCCGGTGAAACGAAGCTCTATATTTTTAGGTCAGTATTTTGGGGTAGCATTATCCCTTACCATGAGTCTTGTTATTGGATTGGGGCTACCCTTTATTTTTTACGGGATCTTCAATAGCGACGCTATAGGCAATTTCGCATTACTGCTAATAACCGGAGCTTTCCTTACCATGATCTTCACTGCCCTGGCCTTTGTGATCGCCCTAACCAACGACAACAAGATAAAAGGCTTTGGATATGCAATCTTACTATGGCTCTTCCTGGCGGTGATCTATGACGGGATATTCCTGATGTCACTGGTATTTTTTGAAGATTATCCATTGGATAAATTTTCGCTGTTGGCCACGATGCTTAATCCCATAGACCTTTCCCGAGTACTCATCCTTTTGAAAATGGACATTTCGGCCTTGCTTGGTTATACCGGAGCGGTATTTCAAAAATTCTTCGGAACTAATCAGGGTATCATATTATCATTGGTAATGCTAACCTTATGGGTATGTATACCGCTAATTTCAATTAGAAGAATTGCTAATAGAAAAGATTTTTAAAATTCAGAATTATGAAAGATCTAATAAACCAAAGTTTTCAGAAATCCTTTTGCTACCAGGAATATCTGGAGCTGAACGAGCGCCTTGCACGGGAAGGAAAAACTACCGGTGAAGCAACGGAAGACAGGATCAATTTCACCAAATTAAATTACAGCAGGATCACCCGCCAGAACAAGAAAATAAATTTAACTGCGGAACAGGGAGCTATTTTTAAAGAACTGGAAGCAGCACAAACCTGGCTTGTATTTATCGAAACCTGGTGCGCCGATGGGGCACAAACGATCCCCGTGTTGAACAAAATTGCAGAGGCTTCAGAAAATATTAGCCTAAAGATCATATTAAGGGATGAGCACCCTGAACTTATGGATAATTTCCTCACCAACGGCACACGATCAATTCCTAAACTCATCATCCTGGATCAGGATCTTGAAGTTATGGCGACCTGGGGACCAAGGTCTGTTCCAGCCACAAAAATGGTAACCGATTATAAAAAAGAATTCGGAAAAATAGACGCAGATTTTAAAGCTAAACTTCAGGTCTGGTATAATAAAGATCGCGGCACAAGTATCATTAATGAACTTGCTGAAATTGTTCAGGAATTGGAGAAAGATAAAGTTATGAACGTTTAGGTTCTTTTTTTGATCCTATCTGATTAATTAAAAGATGGCCTATTGCTAAAAGAAGCAGGATACTGGCAATACTTATGAGCAAAGCTATATACGGGGAGGCCGGCAAACCTAAGAGGGAATAAAGGCCTCGTGAGAATATCAGTAATTCGGTCAAAAAGAAGCCTGCCAAATAGATATAGAGATTGGTTTTCGTAAGTTTTATGAGATCGAAATAATTAAGAAAAGCCATTAAAGCCAGGCTTACTATTCCGAGAAATATCCAGTGGATATAGCTTATAATAAAATCGAGGTTTGTAAAGATCTTTGCTGAAATTACCGGAAAAGCTCCAAAAATTTGAGCTATCAGTTTTACGAAAAGTAAGAGCACCGCGATTTTAATAGTAAACCTGGTTAACTCTGGTAGCTTTTTAAATATCTGAAAGGCCTTTAGATAACACCTCCCTTAAAAGAATACCAAAAGCCAGCAGTTGGAAAAATCCTCCTGAAAGCGCAAGCAGGTAAAATGTCCAGTGAGGATCCATCCAAAGCAGGGATTGGAAAAAGGTTAGGATCACCCCGGTATTTAAAAGATAATAGAAACCTTTAAAGGCTTTATCTGAAAGAACAAAAGATCTTTTTTCAAGGATGTAGAGGAAAATGCCAGTAATAGCAACCAAGAACCAACCGTTATACTGAAAATGCAGAAAGAAATATATAGCATTTCTGTACCATGCAGAACCGCTCCCGGCAGTATTCATGATAATTCCAAGTGCCCAGGGCCCAATACTGGAAATAACCATGTACCAGAGAGAAATCCTGATCAGTTTATAAGATCTGGTCTTCTTGAGGTTGCTTGGACATTTTTTAAAAAAGAAAAAGACGAACCAGTAGGAAGCGATAAGGAAAAGACTGGAAAAAATAATGGAGAATAAAGCATAACCGGTAAAAGGAAAAGATAATAGCATGCCCAGAATAGTTACCTGGGTAAACCAGAAAATAAGCATGTACTTTTTTGAAACCTTGGCAGGATATATAAAAACGTAATAAATAAGGGTAATTAAAGCTGTATACACCCATCCTAGTAAAGCAACATGGGAATGAGTGTGCACCAGAAACTTATAAGTCGCAGGAATATCAATGACTGCGAAAAGCCTTAGGGTAACACCTAATAGTGCTATAATAAGGAAATAAATGACCGCGATAATGCTGTGTTGCCTTAACATTCTCATAGGCTCAAACTTAAAAAAAGTAGTTATCGTTTAAGGATTTTTATAAGTAAAAATAAAAAAGGATAAAATTATCCTTTTTTTACTAATCTATTTTATATTTATCAAAACTTCAGAATATATGTTTTCTAAAGCCTGCGAATATGGCATCAGAGCTACTGTTTTTATAGCCCGTGAATCTAAAAATCAAAACCGGTCTGGCTTGAAAACGATCGCAAAAGCCATAAATTCTCCCGAAGCTTTTACCGCAAAGATCCTTCAGAAACTTGTTCAACAGGACATTATAAGATCTATAAAAGGTCCTCAGGGCGGATTTTTCATGGATCCTGAAAACAACGATACGGCTCTTGCCAAAATCGTTAAAGCTATAGACGGAGACTCCATAATGAATGGTTGCGCTCTGGGGTTGGAAAAATGTTCTGCAGACCACCCGTGCCCCTTACATACAGATTTTGCAAAAATTCGCGGCAACCTGACGTTAATGCTTGAGACTACTACCATTCTTGAGCTTACCAGGAGACTGGATACCGGAGAAAGTTTCCTCAAGATCGATTAAAATAGAATATTTGCCTCAATGCAGGTACGATGTTTCTCAACCAATCTACACGGTCATAGAAAATAATTGAGTTTCAGGCTTTTGCTCTATCATTCTAATGTCGAAGGCCATACAGATATTCCTTACGAATGGCCGGCCTTTCTCAGTAACTTTCAGGTAATTGCTATCTATCTCTATGAGACCATCTTTCTGCATTTCACTTAAACTGATCAATACATCTGGAAGTGCTGTAAAAAATTCGTTACGGGTATACCAGGAAGTTTTCAATTTGCACATAAGGTTGAGAATATGCCTCCTGATGATAAGATCTTCATCTGTGAGAATATGACCACGAAAGACGGGGAAAATTTTCTCTTTTATTAAATTCTGGTATTCTGCGACCCCTTTTACATTTTGAGCGAAGCCATACCAGCTGTCACTTATGGCCGAAACTCCCAAACCTATCATTGCCTGGGTTTTTGAACTGGTATAGCCCATAAAATTTCGGTGGATGGTCTTATCTTCCACTGCCTTAAACAAGCTATCTGACCTTAGCGCAAAATGATCCATTCCAATTTCAACATAACCGGCATCCAGCAACATTTGCTTGCCGGTCTCATATTGTTCCCTTTTTTCTTCTGCCGTAGGAAGATCTTCATCATTAAAACCGCGCTGTCCATTTCCTTTAATCCAGGGCACATGTGCATAACTGTAAAAAGCGATACGGTCTGGCATTAACTCTTTTGTACGCTCTATGGTATGAATTATATGTTCCTTTGTTTGAAAAGGCAAGCCAAAAATGATATCATGCCCAACAGATGTAAATCCGGCATCCCTCGCATTCAGCGTAGCCTTTTCTACCATTTCGAAAGATTGGATCCTGTGAATTGCCTTTTGAACTTTTTCGTTATAATCCTGCACTCCATAGCTTACTCTGTTAAAACCAAGGCTGCTTAGAGTTTCCAGATGCTGTATTGTGGTATTATTGGGATGGCCTTCAAAACTGAATTCTGCATTTTCAGATTTACTAGCCAGGCTGAAGATACCATTGATCAAAAGACTCAGATGCTCAGCGGAAAAAAAGGTTGGAGTTCCTCCCCCAAGATGCAACTCTTTTATTACAGGTCTTTTCTCTAAAAGCTCACAGTACATTTCCCATTCGCTAATGACCGACTGAATATAGGGTATCTCTACCCCGTGATTTTTAGTGATTCTTTTATTACAACCACAGAAAGTACACAGGCTTTCACAGAAAGGAAGATGTATATATAAACTTATACCTTCTGTAGCATTGCTTTCGTTAAAACTCCTCGAAATAGAAAATTTCCAGTCTTTTAAAGAAAACTGTTTGTCATCCCAGTAAGGTACCGTAGGATAGCTAGTATAGCGAGGACCGGGAATATTATATTTTCCGATCAAATTTGAAGCCTGCATATTTTGAAATTTAACTTCAAAAATAGCCCGGGTAGCCTTATATAATAATGATAAATATCAGGTTAGAAGAAAATGACGTGATTAGAGCTCGAGCTTTACCAGCTCTACCATCCCGGTACCGGTGACCGATACGGAGATCCAAAGTTCATTTTTCCCGGCTTTAAGATTAGAAATTTCAAGGTTATCCAGAGATCCAATAAGATGAACGCCTTCTTTTGCTTCCAGTTTATTTTCTAATTTTTCATTTAGAGAGCCTAGCTTTTCCTCGATCTTAGGCATGAGGTTGAAGTTCATTTTCTTCTTCAGCTTTTCATACATCCACTTATTCACCACGGTTTCCAATAACTTATCTGCGAACCAGTTATTTGTTTTTCCGTCTATTTCGTAATCTTTTAAGGAAATATGCTGAAGTTCCCTATCAAGTTCGAGGGCCGCATGAAAATAGATTTTGACTTGTTTATTTTTAAAAAAACTGGTTAAGGTTTGAAGATTGATCTCCAGGCAAAGATCAAAACCTTCAAAATCACTTTTACTTATAGATACGCCTAAAACCTGAGCATAATTAGATTTCTTTCCTTCTGAATTTTCTTTGCTGATTATTTCTCCAACTAATTTTTGTCTTAGGAAGTTATCCAGGACCGGATATCCAATGATAACCGGAATAGTGATATTGATATTTTGACTATTTAATTCATCCTTCATATACATAAATCAGCATTTTAAATTTTGGAGCCTTTAATCTTGATCCGTATGATTTTTTAGCTTTATGTTCAAATATCCAAACACTAAATTAATTACCACTACAAAAACGGTAAAAATTAACAACGGGAGGAATAATCCAAAACCCGCAAAGCAACCCGCCGCGGCGCTGCACCAGATAGTTGCAGCTGTAGCGAGACCTTCAACTTTTTTTTCCCCATCTCCATGCAAAATAACCCCGGCGCCAAGAAACCCTACTCCAACCACGACCTGCCCTACAATCCTGGTCATATCTGTACCTTCAGCTTCACTAAAAAGTAATGAAATAATAATAAAGCCACAGGCTCCCAGGGCGACCAGCATATTCGTTTTTAAACCCGCAGGTTTACCTTTAAACTGCCTTTCGAGACCCATCAGTAATCCGGCAAATGCAGCCGCGCTAATTTTCAAAAGAAATTCAGAGATATCAATTTCCATTTTTAAATCATTTTATTAAAGCTAGCAAAAACAATTCACATTTTTATAAATGACTGATATCCTGCAAAAAATAAGATTTTTTTAAAAACAAAAACCTTCCAGAAAACTGAAAGGTTTTGAATGTTAATCCAGAAAGGAATTATAGATCAAGAAAAATTATTCCTACCCTACATTGAAATAATTTGTTTAACTCCGATAGCATGAATTAACACTGGACTAATTTATGAATAGATAGCACATAAAGAAATACCCTTTTATGGGTATTTTTTCAATTTGAGAAACCTCTCATTTAAGGTTCTCTACGGTAAAGATAATTTGAATGTATGCATCCCCACATTTTGCTTCCTGTTCACAGGGGTTAAGATACAAAAGTAAAGTTTATTTTACTTTTTGTCAAGCAAACCAATCTTATGTGAAAAATTGTATTATATTTGTAAAAGAAACTTTACATAAATCGCACAATGATGAAAACACATTATGAAAACTGGCAAAAAGCTGGTAGAAAAAATACACTGAACCTGGCCTTATGGACTGGAGCCTGGGTAGCTTCCATGGCGATAGTGACCTTTGGACCTAAATATATTTGGAATGAAAATGCTACAATTACTTTAATTGGTATCCTGATCAACCTGGCCATAGGAATCGGGGTTATCCTGGCGAATAAGAGACATCTGCATACGCTCGATGAACTTCAGCGTAAAATTCAATTAGAAGCTATGGGGATTACCCTGGGCGTAGCCGTAATTTTTGGTTTGAGCTATTCTTTGTTGGATACATCTAATCTAATAGCATATGACGCCGAAATATCCCATCTGGTTATCTTGATTGGTCTAACCTATCTAGGAGGAACTATTATTGGAAATTCAAGATACAGATGAAAAACAAGATAAAAGTCTTACGTGCCCAATACGAATTGACTCAGGCGCAACTGGCAGAAAAACTTGCAGTTTCCAGACAGACTATAAATGCTATTGAAAAAGGAAAATTCGATCCCAGTTTACCACTGGCTTTTAAGATGTCAGAACTTTTCAAAAAACCTATAGAAGAGATCTTTCAAAACGAAGAGTTTTAAAATGAAAAAAGGGGTTCGATTCCCTACAACTCGAGCCCCTTAATTCTTTAACTAAATTCTATAACAAATATATCCTTATAAGAGGAATCAAATTGACGCTAATAACTAAAATATTAGCATTATACATTAAAATTAAACAAATGTTAAAAATCTAGCTGATAGACACTTACAAGCTTTTAATCTTCCATTTATCTCTCTCTGTTCGCAAGGGTATTATACCACAAAGATCCTTTGAAATTAATGAATATTGAAACATCCAAATTCTGTACAATAAAGTCTAAATGGTTTATCAAAAAAAATTACAATAGGAAAATAAATACCAGCTTTAAAGGGATGTCAAGAGGCTTTAGGTGGCAATCACGACCCGGAATGCTCATATTGAATTTCAACAGAAAACCATTTAATTACCTGCTTTAGGTTAGCACAGTTTATAGATTAGGACTAATTTCTTTTCAAGGGAAGGTGTAGTTGAATGAAATTATGAGAAAATTAGCGTCTAACGTTATTTTTTCAGCCCCTTAAACAAGTTAAAGCACTGAATAACAGCACCAAAAAATTATTTTTAGTAATTGTAAAAGCGATTTGATTTTAAATTACATTTGACCCGTTTAACAATTAATATTTCATTATAAAATGAAAAAATCTTTTATGACTGTTGCCGCATTAGCGATGGTTTTAACCTTTAGCTCTTGTAAAGAAACTACTGAGCAATCTACTGAAGAAACTTTAGAAGAAGCTTCAGCTGTCAACACTACCGAAGAAACAATTCCAAATGAAGAAATGGAAATGGAGGTAGTAAATGACTCCACTATTGAAGTTGATAGTACAGAGATCACCCCTACTGAAGATCAAGGAACTGATAAGGAATAATTTTTAAGGAGAATCATTTCTGAGACTCAAAAATTAACCGTGGCAATGACCACGGTTTTTTTATTTCCTAATGATTCTACTTTCAATCCTAAAAGCTGAAATTCCCGAAATATAAAAAAGAATCTGTATTTTTTAATTAAGTCTAAATAGTTAGTCTATCCATTAACATTCTTTTGGAAATGCCCATAAAATCATATTAAATAACTTTGGTTTAACAGACTATAAATATTCCTATGCCTACATTCGAGTAACTAAAAAAACAATTATGATGACAAATTTTAAGAATGTAAGCATAGTAGGGTTGATGATGTTATTTTTAGCACTCACCAGTTGTGGACCGGGTAAAAGCGGAGATGCCGATACTCTAATGGAAGATGCAACTCAAGCTCAAGCTACTTTGACTCAGACAGATACAAATGTGCAGGAATTAATGGATAATTCTGCCGGTTATGCCATATTTCCTAACGTAGGTAAAGGAGCATACATTATAGGTGGGGCTTCAGGTAACGGAATAGTTTACGAAAATGGAACTATGATAGGTTATTCAAATCTAAAACAAGTAGATGTTGGACTTCAGATTGGAGGAAAAGCATATATAGAAGCTCTGTTTTTTGAAACTGAGGAAGATTTAGATGATTTTATAGACGGCGAATATGAACTTGCTGCAAATGCATCCGCGGTAATTTTAGAGAAAGGTAAATCTAAAACTATCAAATTTCAAGATGGAATTGCGGTAGTTACAATGCCTAAAGCAGGAGCTATGGCAGGAGTATCAGTTGCAGGACAGAGATTTGGATTTACTGAGAAATAATCCAGAACACGAAAATAATCAAGCCGACTTTATAGTCGGCTTTTTTTATACCTGTATTTTAAAAATTGCAATCGCTTACCAGATCAAAATGATGAAATTGCACATCAAAAAAGCCACTCAAATGAGTGGCTTTTTGCTTTAGTAGCGGGAACTGGACTCGAACCAGTGACCTTCGGGTTATGAGCCCGACGAGCTACCTACTGCTCTATCCCGCGCTATTGGACGGCAAATATAGTATGATTTTTAGGATTACACCAAACTTTTTTAATAAAAATTTCAGTAAGAAATCCATTGAATCGCTTCCAGCCTGTCCTTCAGACTAAAAGACTTCACCTTCGTGCTAACAAATATATTATCGATATCCATAATTCCCCTTATCCAGACCAGATCTGTCACCATCGCCATCTTATTGATCTGATTAGATTGCTCAAATTTAAATTTGAGATTTTTCAAGAGCAATCTCAAAGGGACTTCGCTTTGAGGCATAATTTCACAAAATAGATTTATACTATCACATTCCGTCAATTTTTCCTCGATACGGGCATGGACCTTCTCCAGGTAATCTTTGGTAACATCTCGATCTACCATGATTCCCACTATATTTCCGGCTAATTCAAAACTTTTCACGACACTACTTTTAGCTTTAGACTAAAAGTAGTGCTAATTTTTGTTATTTAAGCTACCAGGTTTATTTACTGCTCTATATCAGAAGCTTGAAATTCAGCAAGTTCACCCTCTTCAAATGCCACGTGGAATTCGATTGGGCGACAGCACACCTCACAATCCTCGATGTAGGTTTGCTGCGATATTGAAGGATCCAGAAGTACAGAGATCTCTTCCCAACAATAAGGACATTGAAAAAAGTGTTCAAACATAACTTATAATTCAACATTCAATAACTGACCAGTCAACTGAAGCACCTGCAATTCAGCAAGTTTAGCATCGTATTTTGCCAGATTCAGACTTGTACGCGCATCCAGGAGATTGATCTGGGCCTGCCTGAACTCGATAGATGTGATCCTTCCCAGTTTATACTGTTCCTCAGACCGGTTGAAGTTATCCAGGTTAGTATCTACATTTTGCTGCTGTACCTTTAAAATATAAAGCTTATTGCGATAATTACCCAATGCGTTGGCAATATCCCTTTTTATCTCACTTTCCAGTTGCTCCCTTCTTATTTCCTGGCTCTGGTACCTGATCTTAGAATTTTGAATCAGCACGTTGGTTCTTCCAGTATCAAAAATATCCCATCTTAGGCTCACCCCGGCAGCAAATCCGTCGGTGGTGGTTGTAGAGCCCGGAAAGAATGCCGTAGCTGCACTGCGGTTTCTATTCCAGCCATACGAACCGGTTAAATCCACAGTGGGAAGATATCCGCTTCTACTAATCTTAATATCGTAATCACTAATTTCAAGACTCTGTTCAATTTGTAGTAAGGAAACATTATTTATTTCTGCTTCGTTTACAAAATTTTCCAGTTCAAGTTCTGAAACAAAATTCACCGTGGTATCTACCCGGAATTCATTGGCACTTATTTCCCGGTTCAACAACACATTCAGATCCCTCTTGGTATTCCTCAATTGCTGTTCAGTTTCTATAAGTGCGACACTATCATTATTTACATCTACCCTGGCGTTCAAAACCACCAGATTATTAGCCTGGCCATATTCGAACTGGTATTTCGCTCTGGTCACCCTGTTCTTTGATATTTCCAGAGTTTCATCAAGAACTTCAATATTTTCAGATAATCTCGCAACCTCATAGTATACGCTCATGATCTGCAAAATACTATTCTCTATAGTTTCCCTGGCATCCAGTTGTGAAAGGTCATATTGCTCTTTCAGGCTTTTGTAGTTATAGTACCGGCCAAGTCCGTCAAAAAGGGTATAACCCAGATTTATGGACGCATTATACCTGTTACTTTCTATTCCCCGCTGATCTACAATTTCCCCGTTCTCGGGCTCGGTGATCCTGTCATTTAGATCATAATTCGCACCGGCAAGCCCGGTTAGGGAAGGAAGATATCCGGAATTCCATATACTCTGATTATTTTCGGCAATTTCTACTTCATTATTCGCTAATCTAATTCCAAAATTCTCTTCCAGAGCTCTGGTTATAACCTCTTCTTTTGTCAAAACCGGCTCTTGCGACCACGCACAACCTGAAGAAAAAATTATAAGAATAAGGAGTATTTTAGGTAGTAATTTCATGCGCTTCTTCTTCTTTTTTCTCTTTTATCGCTCTTTCCATTTCTTCTTTAGATGGTTTTTTCCCTGTTTTAAGCCACCTTCCCCCTACTTTAATGCTATTGCTTATGGAGATGAGCAATGGAAGTAATAGTAAGGTTAAAATTGTCGCTATTGCGATACCATAAGAAATTGAGATCGCCATTGGTTTTAGAAATTGTGCCTGTCTGCTCTTCTCAAGTAACAAAGGTGCTAAACCGGCAATAGTAGTTAGAGAGGTTAAAAATATTGCCCTGAACCTTGATCTCCCGGCTTCATATAAAGCTTTTTTAAAGTCCATACCTTCCCTGAGGAAACTGTTATATTTCCCTATGAGAACGAGGCCGTCGTTCACCATAATTCCAACCAGTGCGATGATCCCTAATGCTGAAAGTACATTGATAGGAAAATCGTGCAGCCAGTGCCCCCAGGCAACACCGATAATACTGAAAGGGATCATGATCATTAACAGAAATGGCTGACTGTAACTTCTAAAGGTAAAAGCGATAGTAGCATAGATGAGAAACAAAATTACCGGAATGACTGCCGCAGCAGAACTGGATAATTTAGAAGCCTCTCTGTTTTGTCCCTCATAAGAAACGGTGATACTTGGATATTTCTCCAGAATCGGAGGTAGAACATTCGCTCTTATATCTTCAAGGATCTCGGTAGAACTGCCATTGGGATCTTCCATATCTGCTGAAACCCTGATCTCCCGCATTCCGTCGAGGTGGCTGATAGATTCTGTCCCTCTTACGATCTCATAATCTGCGATTTCATCAAATGGAACCCTTTCCCCTGATGGGGTCACCAGTCGCATTTCATCAAGATCATTAATAGAAGATCTGTTCTCAAGATCGTATCTAACCCACACTCGAATTTCATCCTGGCCTCTCTGAAATCGCTGGGCCTGTGCCCCAAAAAAGCCATTTCTTATCTGGCGCATAACTTCACCCAGGTCCAGACCAAGGGCATAAGCGTTATCTTTTAAATTTACATTGATCTCTTTGATCCCCTGCGGATCATTGTCGGTCACATCTTTTAGCAGGGAATTGTTTTCAAGGTTTTCTTTTAACTCTTCCTTGGCCGCTTCCAGTTCACTTATATTATTCCCCAATAACGATACTGAAACTGGTGAACCACCAAAGTTCCCTCCTGAACCAAAGGTGAGGTTTTCCACCCCGAACACCGGGCCTACTTCGTCCCTGATGGCATTAGTGATCTCCGGAGAACCAATGTCCCGTTCTTCGCCGGGCAAAAGGTTAACCTGCAGGGAGGCTTTATTGTTCCCGGGACCAACTCTTTTAATAATATTTTCAACGACCTGTTTATTGCCGGTTTGCTTTTCAGTATACTCTTCATTAACTCTCCAGGCCGCGGCTTCCACCATAGAAATTATAGAATCTGTCCTTGCAGGATTCACGCCTTCAGGCATTAAAAGATCAATGCTCACCCGGTCACTGGCTATACTGGGGAACAGGGTAATCCTTATCCAGTTACCACCTATTGCGCCAATGGTTAAAACCAGTACCACTATCAAAATACTAAGAGCCATAACCTGCTGGGTGAGAACAAATCTAAGGGTAGGACTATAAATCCTGTCGCGCATGTAAGTCATCACGCGATCACCATATTTATTTATCAACTTCATTTTCTCGAAGAACTTCGCCAATCCTTTTTTAGGACGTCCATTGGGCTTGGTTCTTCTCAAAGCTTTGGAATGTGCAATATGCGCCGGAAGGATGATCAGTGCTTCTATTAAGGAGATGACCAGGGTTAAAATAACCACCGTTGACACTTCCCCGAAAAATTCTCCTATCCGGCTATCCAGGAAAAGAAATGTTGAGAATGCCAGTACCGTTGTTATGATCGCAGAAAGAATTGGAGGAACCACTTCCATCGTTCCATCTAAGGCAGCTTTTATGGGACTTTTTCCCATTTCTGAATGCTGAAAGATGTTTTCAGAGATCACGATACCGTCATCCACCAGGATCCCAATTACGATGATCATCCCGAACAGGGACAACACGTTAATGGTTACCCCTAAAGAACCGGCAAAAATAAACATCCCCAGGAATGCAATAGGAAGCCCGAAAGCTACCCAGAAAGCCAGTCTTATATTCAGAAAAAGGGACAGAAAGAACAATACCAGCAGCATCCCCATGATCCCGTTCTCAACCAGTAGTTGAGTACGTTGATTTAAGGTGATAGACTGATCATTTACCACGTTCAATTGAACGTTGCTGTTCTTCTGATTAAAAGTATCTACATATTCATTGATCTTTTCTGCAGTGGCCAAAAGATCTTCACTACTGGTATTACTTACGGCGATATTCACCGCTACGTTGCCATCAAAATACAAGGCGTTGGGAGTTTCAGAAAACTGATCCCTTACCGTCGCAATCTCTCCAAGCCTTACGATCTCACCTGTAGAGTTCGATTTTAGCACTATATCGTTAAGAGCATCGGCATAATATGCCCTGTTATTGGCTCGTATCAGGTAGTCTTCGGCATCTGTTTTAATTGTTCCTCCAGTAGAAAGTATGTTCGAATTGCGAACTGCCTGGGCGACTTCTTCAAAAGTCAGATTATATGCCAGAAGATCATTTTCGCTCACGGCGATCTCGATCTCTTCCTGCGGAAATCCTGAAATACTTATTTGCGAGACCCCGTCCAGCAACCTTAGATCATTCTCTATTTGCTGACTTATTTGCTTTAAAGTGGCTAAAGGAACATTTTCCCCGCTAACCGCAAAATTGATGGTCTCCCTGATGAATTCCTGTTTAGAAACCACCAGCGGCTCCATACCTCCCGGAAACGTTGGAACACGATCTACCGCATTCTTCACTTCGGTAAGCATAGCGTCTATATTCTCTCCTCTTTCTATCTCGACCGTGATAGATCCACCGCTTTCCCGGGCCACCGAAGTTACCCGATCTATACCTTCCAGTCCCTTAAGGTTATCTTCGATCTTAAGAATGATACCTTCTTCAATTTCCTCTGGGGCCGAGCCAGGATATGCAATGCTAATATTAATGATCCTCGAATCCTGAAGCGGAAAAAACGAAGATTTCATATTCATGATCCCAATGATCCCAAAGATCACGAAAGCCATGATCAGAATATTTACCGCAACCCCGAATTTTATAAAGTAATTGATTAGCTTTCTCAAGACTGTTCTTTTTTAAGCAGATCTTTTTGACCCTCGATCTTTACCAGCATCCCAGAATATGCTCCAGGAACATTTGCAGATAATATTTTTGTTCCATTATCGAGTCCTTTGATCACTACGGTTTTGTTGGTAAAATAAACCGGGTTAATTTCCACAAGATTAAGCGTACTGTCTCTTACCACAAAAACCTTTGATCTCTCCACCAGAAGCTCCCTGGGTATCTCAATCGCGTTCTCTTCGTCCCTGGCATCCACCTGAGCTTCCAGATACATTCCTTCACTCAGCTCTGGATTTTCTATTTTAATAAATACCCGTATGCTCTGAGTCTCCTGATTAACCTTCCCGTTAATACGGCTCACCGTGCCTTCATAAGTTTTGGTTCCTTCGAGATTTTTAAGCTTTACAGCCTTCCCGATTTCAAGAACATCGCTAAACTTTTTCGCTATTGATACTTCAAGCTCATAAACGCTTGGATCTATATATTCCCCTAACTTTTGTCCCGGACGAATTAAAGTTCCTTTATTCACAAGGGCTTCGGTAAGTATCCCATCATATGGCGCGATAATGGTATATTTGGAGAGTCTTTCCTCCAGGTTCTTCACATTATAATAAGCCGAAACAATGCCGCGACCGGTAATAAAATATTGCTCTTGTTGAGTTTTTGTTTCGGGTAATGGAGGCACCGGTTTAGTGATATCAAAATTATTCAGATAATTTTCCCACTTTTGAAATGCTCCTGGATAATCCAGACGCAGATCTGGCATTATTGAAGTTATATTATTATAAAGATCACTTTTAGCCGACTGTACGCTGGCGCTATATTCTTCAGAATCTATACTTAGCAGCACCTGTCCCCTTTTGAATTTCTGACCTGGCCTGAAATCTTTACTGCTATACCTGAAAATTCCCTGAACCTCAGAAAAAAGTTCAAAGCGATGTAAAGCGTTAATATTTCCATTAGCCGGCACTATAATTGGGACCGTAGTATTTTTTACTGTATCTATAAAGACGCTTTTTACCGTTTTATTAACCGGAGGTTTTTCCTTTACATTACTGTCAATAATTAATTTTGCGCCGAAAATTGCAGCAACAACGAGCACCACACCAAGTGCCGAAAGAATGATCTTACGTTTATCCATAACAGTACTAGGACTAAAACCAGTCCTTATGGTTTAATTAAAATTTAATTTTTTATTAGCTGATTTGTTCAAGATCCAATTGCAGTTCCTCCCATTCTGCCATCAGCTTTTCAAGTTTCTTTTTTGAAACATTATAATTATTAAGAAATTCAGGTTTGGTAACCGTGGACTCATAATTATCTGCCAGCTGTTTATCTTTTGATTTCAGCTCTTTTTCTAGCTTTGTGATCTTAGCCTCGGTCTTGCTAAGTCTGTTCTTTAATCTTTTCAACTCCTTTTGATCTGTAAAAGACTTTTTCTCACTGCTATCTTCCTTCTTCTTTGCAGTCTTTACTTTCTCGCTTTTTTCCACAGCACGCATATCCAGAAGTTTTCTCTGGTCCAGATAGTAATCTATATCCCCAAGATATTCCCTGATCTTATGATTTCTGAATTCATACACCCTACTAGTAAGATTCTGAAGAAAATCCCTGTCGTGAGAAACAATGATGAGGGTTCCTTCAAAATTTTTGAGAGCTTCCTTTAGAACATTCTTGGATTTAATATCAAGGTGGTTAGTAGGCTCATCCATTACCATAACATTGAATGGTTCCAGCAACATTTTACAAAGGGCAAGCCTGTTACGCTCACCTCCGGAAAGTACTTTTACCTTCTTCTCTACTTCATCTCCCCGAAATAGAAATGCTCCAAGCATATCTCTAACTTTGGTCCTGTTCTTCTCGTTGGAAGCATCTTCCATGGTTTGAAGTACCGTTTTTTCCCCGTCAAGATATTCTGCCTGATTCTGGGCAAAATATCCTATCTGGACGTTGTGACCCAGTTTGAGCTTCCCCTCGTGCTTAATTTCTCCAATAATGATCTTCGCCAGGGTGGTTTTCCCCTGACCGTTCTGGCCTACAAAAGCGATCTTGCTCTGGCGTTCGATCAATAAATTCACATCCCTTAAAACTTTCTTATCCCCATAGGATTTTTCAAGGTGCTCAGCTTCGATCACCACTTTCCCAGGATTGACAGAAACCGGGAAGTTAACCGCCATTACCGCATTATCATCCTCATCTACCTCGATACGATCTATTTTATCAAGTTTTTTAATTAGCGATTGTGCCATGGAGGCTTTACTAGCCTTAGCACGGAATTTATCGATTAGCTTTTCGGTATTTTCGATCTCCTTTTGCTGATTCTTTTGTGCAGCCAGTTGCTGCTCTCTAAGTTCTTTTCTGAATTCAATAAATTCAGAATAAGGTTTTCTATAATCGTAAATGCTTCCCAGGGAAATTTCAATACTTCGGTTAGTCACATTGTTCAGGAACATCTTATCGTGAGAAACCAGCATCACACAACCCTGATAATTATTCAAAAAGCTTTCCAGCCAGATGATACTTTCTATATCCAGGTGGTTGGTAGGCTCATCGAGAAGCAGGATATCATTATTCTGAAGTAAAAGTTTGGCAAGTTCGATCCTCATTCTCCATCCTCCGGAAAATGTTTCGGTTAATCTATCAAAATCTTCCCTTTCGAAACCGAGACCCTGGAGAACTTTTTCAGTCTCCCCTTCATAATTATATCCGCCAATGATCTCATATTGATGAGTGATCTCACTAAGATCTTCGATTAGCTGAGAATAAGATTCACTCTCATAATCTGTACGGGTAGCAAGTTGCTCATTGATCTTTTCCATTTTAGCCTCCAGCATTTTGATCTCTTCAAATGCCTGATGAGCCTCATCTATAACCGTTCTACCGTGTTCAAAATCAAGATCCTGTTTTAAAAAGCCAATTCTCAATTCCTTATCCTTGGCAATCTGCCCCGTATCATATTCCTGGTCTCCAGAAATGATCTTTAATAAAGTAGATTTTCCTGCACCATTTTTTCCAATAAGACCGACCCTGTCACCGGCTCCAAGCCGGAAACTCACCTCTTTAAAAAGATATTCACCCTGAAAAGAAACTGAAAGATTATGAATATTAAGCATTAACGCATATTTTTTGCAAAGATGCTTAAATTTGTGAAGCAAAAAAAATAAGATGAGCCTACTAAAAGGAACAAAGATTTACAGTATACTCACAGGAACATGTCCTGTTTGTCAGGAAGAGAGTATGTACATTGAAAAAAATCCTTATAAACTTAATAAGGTTTTTAAAATGCACGAGAGATGTTCTAATTGCAACACGAAGTACAAGATCGAACCCTCCTTTTTTTACGGAGCTATGTATGTGAGCTATGCGGTTGGTATCGCTTTCTCTGTAGCCGCATTTGTCATTGCATACGTATTTCTAAATGCTACTTTACTTGCTTCATTTTTCTCGATCGTGGGGACTCTAATTGTTTTTATGCCGGTGATCATGAGATTATCAAGGAATATCTGGATCAACCTATTCTTAAGTTATAAGGAATCGGCCGGAAGTAATTAATTTGAAACGTAGTGTTTCTTTGTAAATCGGTTCAGGTCCACTTCTGCATTAAGTTCTTTTGAGTTATCTATATATTCCAAAAGAGCCCTGGACATATTGGGCGCTATAAGCACTCCCCTGCTTCCAAAACCATTACAGCAATACATATTAGCAATTTCAGGATGAGATCCTACCAGCGGTTTTCTATCTGCCACAGCAGGACGTATCCCCGCCTCCTGGTCTACCACCTCGAAATCACATTTTATCAGATTCTTTAGCTCTTTCACCAGGCGTTCCCTGGCTTTCGCAGTAGTCTCAGGGGTTTTATCCTGATGATCATAGGTTGCGCCAGCTTTATAGTGATCATTCCCAAGCGGCATTAGGAATACAGAGGATTTTACGGCAAAATTCAGCTTAAGTTCTTTAGAGTAAATAGTTATATATTCCCCTTTATTTCCCCGTAACGGCAAATAGTTGAAAAACGGATTTTTCTTCAGTCCAAAACCTTCACAAAAAATGATCTTTTCGGCTTTAAGCCCATCATAATTAAAAAACTGCTCTTCTAATTTTAATGTAGAATAATCAAATTTCTGCAATTTCAGTTTTCCTTTGTTTTTTAAATAGTCCCGGTATTTATCCAGGAGGTTGCCGGTATCAATATTCCCGGTATGCTGAACCTTGCCTAAAGAATATTTGGCTATGAGATTTGGATTATCATTTCGTTTAAGTTCAGGATCCAGAAATGGAGAAACATTGGGCTTATCTAAAGCTACAAACCAGTCATTCTGCTCCTCGGCTGAATGGAACCTGCGGTATATATTCCAGTGATGAACCAGTTTAACTTCTAACTTCTTTTCCAAATTTTCATAGAACGGAAGTGCAGTTTTCATTTGTTCGGCCGCGTTCCATGCAGGAGTGAATCTTTTTAGGATAACAGGATTAAATATACCTCCCGCAACATAAGAGGAGCTTTGTGAATTATCTTCAAAAACCACAAAGTTCTTGCCTCTATTTTCCAATTCTTCCGCAACCGCAAGACCGCTTAAACCAAGACCAACAATTATATAATCTAACATGGGATAAAGATATTAAGGCTAAGGTGGATTATCAAAATTGAACATAAAAAAAGCGCCCATAAAGGGCGCTTCAAGTTTCTATTTCTTAATAATTAGTAACTCCACATATCCTGTTCAAAGTTTCGGATCTGTTCTTTGATACGCTGAGATTCGAGTAACTGCATAAACGCATTGTCTGCGATATATTCATCTATTTCGCGATCTCCCTGAACATTATCCTCTTTGTAAATGATTCCATCGAATCTTCTTGAATTCAATAGATGATCAAAAGATATTTCCTGAGAAGTATTTTTTCCTGTAAAAACCTTTGCATCATGAAGAACCTGTCTGGCATCTGGATACCATACCCAGAATAATTCTACAAGGTCTGTTTGTCCTGAATCTATAAAGTTCACATCTGGAGCTACCGGAGCTATCCCAAGTAAACGATATTTTAATTCAGCTAATCGCTTATCAAAATACCACATTCCACGAATATGATATTCAGCAATATCTGCAGAACCCAGATCGCGACGGTCAATGAATTGTTCATCTACCTGTTCCCCTGCATTGTACTGCTCGATCCCAAGATCTGTAGTATCAATTTTAGACAAAGTTGCCTTAATATCTTTCAAGGTTCTTTTTTCCTGAAAATAAGAATCTGCATAAATATTTTCGATCTTTCCCTCCTTGATAGCTTTTACAAGCACATCATACAGTGACCTTCTTACAGATCCAATATTATTGGTATCTATAGGATAATAAAGTGGAAAATTCACTCTTTCATCAAGATCAATGATCTCCCAGGTTCCTTTAGACCATAAAATATCACGATCACCAACGTAACCATATTCCAATGGTTTATCCTCTTCATCTACCATAGCCTGAGCTTCCGATTTCTTCCCGATCTCCTCAGGTTTATCGGCATTCAGGATGTTTGCCTGACCGAAAGAAGAGACACCTACCATCATCACAAAACCATATACAAAAAATTCTTTCAAGCTCATTTTTTAAAAAATTTTAGTTCGTAAGCTCAATCACTACAGGTGCAACTTTCTTTAACTTATAACTAGAGTTGCCTGCAAGTGACGCTGAAATATCATAAATCTGAACCGACTCACCTCTACCAGCACGTCTTAAGGCCGCTTTAGCTCTGTCATCTAACCTACTACCATTTACGATAATAGTTGGCTGTCCAGGTACTTTAAATTTAAATCCGGTAACGTTAAGATTAAGATCGAAATCAAAATCTGGTAAACTAGCACCCACCGTTGCGATCTCAAGGCTGTTCCTTTGCATGGAAACAGCACCATCTTCACCACGAATTGTACCTACCGGTCTTGGAATATCTTTTACCCTGAATGTTTTCTTATCTGAAACAGTTTTACCTCCCGGAAGCGTACCACTAACACTAATGGTTACCTCACGAGCCTGTAATGTAGTCACATCCATAAGATAACTACCAGCACCACCAGACTGTCTTAGACCTGGAGCATTAGCGCTAACGCTGCTAACTCCCGGAATAGAGATGGTCATTGGGTTTTGTACTCCACGATATACCACGTTCATCTTATCTGCAGAAATTACTGCTGAATTTGGTAACGGAATTACATTATAAGAATCAGAAATAGAAATACTCTTTAAAGAGTCATTTTCCATGTACTGTAGTTCTCCGTTAATCTTTTGCTCTCCAACATTACCTGCCGGAAATTCCAATACAACCTGCCCTGCCTTCGTATTCTCGACTTTCTTACCGTTAATAACAACGTTTTCAAACTGAAGTGTATTGTCAAAACGACCAAGAACAACTTTACCGGTAAAATTTTCACCGCTAAAGAAAGCTGGTTTGTCTGGAATCACGATAGCCTCGTAATTACTTAAAGAAACATCACTTTGCAACTGTCCAGAAAGCATAGAAGATAGTATCTCACTTTCTGTACTTTTTACATCAGCCTGCATTTGGGTAAGCTGAGTGATAGAAGCAACCAGTGGAAATCCTTCAAAACGGTATTTTAACCAGGGCACCTTGGCACCTTCAACATTTTCAGGATCTGTGGCAAATTCTTTTTCTACGTTAACTTTTTGAGCAATCGTATTATAATCGGTTGTAAGGATTTCAGAAACACCATTTCGGTAGGTCCCAATTTGAGCAAGAAACTCTTCTCCTTTAGGATTAATCCTTCCACTCTGGAAGAACATCTCATCCATAACGGTAGACTGGTCCATTGTCTCGTAATCCTTAGGATCATCAACTGAAGCTCTTAGCTCTTCTTTGATGCCTTCGATATACTGAGTAAAGTTTGTGGACAACTCGTGAATCCTATCAGCATCTTCTTTGATACTGGTATATTTCGCCGGCTGTTCCTCAACCTTTGTCTCAAGTCCCGCCATTAATGCAGTATTCCTTTCAGAATAGTTTTCGGCGGTCTTATCTAATTTTTCGTTCATTAATCCAAATGCGGTAAGCACTTCTTTTGACATATTCAATGCTAACATCGCGATGAAGATCAAATACATCAAGTTAATCATTTTCTGCCTTGCGCGATAATTTTCCTCCTGCCATGTCTAATTAGTTGTTTTTAATTTAATATAACAGCTTAATTGAAAAACTACTCAATTAGACTCTACTTTTCGGTTCATTGCAGTAAGCATTCCACCATAAACACCATTCAATGATGACAGGTTATAGGCCATGCTTGCATTTGGTCTTTTAGTTTCGTTGCATTCTCAGCAGCTTCCTCGTTAATGGCAGCTTGACGACTAGCCGCATCCATTTGAACTTTATAAAGACTGTTCAATGACTCCATTTGAGCGGCAGCCAATGACATAATTCTTCACCATATTTTTTTGTGCAAGCCATCGAATCCACTGTTGGGGCTAATCCCTTTTGCAGCGCCTTCAAAGTTTTTGATGCTATCTTCCAAGACTCGCCATTAATTCGGCATCGATTTTAGCATCTTTTAATAATTCGTCCAATTTTTTAGACAATAATCCTTCTGCATCTTTCGGTTAGTCTTTCTGCATTCTATCTCGACCTTTACCACCAGCCAATTCTGGATAAACCAATGCCCAGTCCAAATCATCATCTACAGGTTCAAATGCCGAAATAGCAAAAATAACTGCTTCCGTAATTAAACCTAATTGCTAACATGACATTACCTGTCAATGGTCCTATTTCAAAGTGGATAATTTTAAAAAGTGCACCGATGATTACTACTGATGCTCCTAGTCCGTAAGCCATATTCATCAATTTCTTACTTGCTCTTGATTGTGCCATAATTTTAATGTTTTAGTTAAGTTGTTTACTTAAGTAGGTGAGTATTAATTTTTTTGTTTATTGTTTGTATTAAGTTTTTTTGTTTTATTTATTGGTACTATTTCCGCATTTTTGGTAACATCAGTACCCATATAATCCTGAACGGTTCTAAAACCTATATAACTTCTTGCAGAATCTGCATACTCATAGTCCCTTGAACTTACTTGTAGAAAATATGCTACATCTTTCCAAGATCCTCCACGCACAACTTTACTTTGATTTTCGGGATCATTTACATTTGGGTTCATGGTTGACATAAATTCGTAAGAAGCTGGATCGTAAGAACAATTTACCCATTCTGAACATTGCCAGCCATATTATATAAGTTGAAATCATTCGGATCGTATGATTTTGCCTCTACAGTATAAAGTGCTTGATCTGCTGCATAATCACCACGCAATGGTTTAAAGTTTGCCATGAAGCATCCTCTATCATTTTTCGCATAAGGACCACCCCAAGGATAAGAAGCTCCTTCAACCC
>CAWIFH010000004.1:0-56562 GCA_963835365.1 uncultured Cytophagales bacterium | reverse complement strand
TTATTTTTATGTACACTGCTGCTTGAGCATTCGTATTGCTTATCGACCAGGATGTAGTAGGAGGGAGCATGTAATTGGTGCTTTGCCGTTTTTTTAAGTCCACAGGCCAGTTCATAGCTGTCAGGAATTTGAAAGTTTAGCACGCACTCCTCCTCCAGCCGGTCTTCGGCATACAGCAGGCAGTTTATAAAATTCATATACAACTGCTCCTCATCCAGGTAAGAGCTTCCGGCATCCATCTGGTAGGCGTAGTAGTTGTAGGAAACAATCAGCTTATCAATGCCATTTGTTTGTACCTCCCAGCGGTCTTTGGTAAGCTTGCGGTAGTTGAGTGGATTCCCCTGCCCGTCGGTAACCTGAAATTTTTGAATGTTTTTGGCAAAATTTCCCATTTCGTAGCGGCCGGGTCGCCAACTGGGAAGCTGTAGGTAAGTAAGCTCCTGCTGAAGCGCATCGAGGGTAAATTGTATATCTATAAAAATGGTTTTGGGGTTCTGGTAACTGATGGTATATTGCATGCTGTTGTTTTGAGTGGTAAATAGTGAATTAAGAGGCATGGTAAAGGCTTTAGTTTAACCCAAAGGCAGCGGGGCGGCCACATTGGGTACCAAAGCGGTTGCTTAGCGAATAGGGGCCAGTACCTCCTTTTTATAAACTATAAAGTTGGGAATATTTTTTGATTTGTTCATTTTAACCCGATAAATTTATAGGCAACTTTGGTATTTATCAAAAAGGTTTCTAATTTTGCATCCCAACAGTAAAGAAGAGAATAATGAAAAGAACATTCCAACCGTCGCAGCGCAAGAGAAAAAATAAGCATGGTTTCCGTGCAAGAATGAATTCTGTAAATGGCAGAGCAGTACTGGCTAGAAGAAGAGCCAAAGGCCGCAAGAAGCTGACTGTTTCTGACGAACGTGGAAGCAAGAAATAATAGTTGAAGCCTGTGTAATGGCTTCAACTCTCTTTTTTATATTAGTATAGCGCTCCCGGAGCGCTAATTTTATTTATACCGCTTGCGGTTCGGGCAAAGGTGCAGCAGACATTTCCAAAATCTGAAAGACTGAATAGTAAAAAGCACATCGAGGAGCTTTTTGCCAAAGGTGCTGCCTTTACCCATTTCCCTTTTAAGGTAATTTACCTCCCCATGAGCAGGGAGCAGGCTCTTGCTGCCGTTGGTACAAAAAACAGCAGTGGGCATCCTCCTGCAGCGCAACTCCTTATTTCCTGCTCCAAAAGAAATTTTAAGAAAGCAGTAGACCGGAACCTGGTTAAGAGGCGCATGCGCGAAGCATACCGGAAACACAAACAGCTGCTGCCGCCAGATTCCTATTTTTTAATTGCCTATATTTACATAGCGCGTGAAATACTTTCCTATCAATTTCTTGAAGAAAAACTAAAATCTTCTCTAAAGCGTTTAGGAAGTATCAGTAATTCTGAAACTTCACGTTAAGCCTACTTTATTATATGAAATCCGGATTAAAAAAAACCGTTGCCTTCCTGCTGATTTGTGGGTTGTCTCTGGGGTTGTTTTCGTATTCCGACCCCGGCGACAGGTACTTTGCTATTGTTAAAAACCTCGATATTTTTGCCACCCTTTTTAAAGAGGTAAACACCTATTATGTCGACGAGGTAAACCCGAACGAGTTAATGAAAGTAGGGATTGATGCCATGCTCGCGCATCTCGATCCTTATACCAATTATATTCCTGAAGACCAGATAGAAGATTTTCGCACCCTTACCACCGGTCAGTACGGGGGCATTGGTGCCGTAATAGGTAAAAGAAATGGCGTAAATACCGTCCTTATGCCTTACCGTGGTTTTCCTGCCCACGAAAGCGGCCTCCGCATTGGAGACGTAATAGAGGAAATAGATGGTATAAATGTAGCCGATAAAACCTCAGACGATATAAGTAAGCTGCTGAAAGGGCAGGCAAATACCGGATTAACCCTTACCATTCGGCGCTACGGTTTAGATGAGCCTATGCAATTAAAAATGGAGCGGGCACATATTCGTATCGAAAATGTTCCTTACTCCGGAATGATTAGCAAAGAAGTAGGCTATATTAAGCTTTCGGATTTTACTCCGGGAGCAGGTAAAGAGGTGCGGGAAGCACTGAAGAAGTTAAAGGAAAAAGGAGCCAAAGGCCTGGTGCTCGACCTTCGGGACAATCCGGGTGGACTTCTTTCGGAAGCAGTAAATGTTTCGAATATATTTATTCCTAAGGGGGCAGAGGTAGTAAGCACCAAAGGTAAAATTGAAGAATGGAATAAAACCTATTATGCGCTCGATGAGCCGCTCGATACAGAAATTCCGCTCGTGGTTTTAACCAGTAGCCGCAGTGCGTCCGCGGCTGAAATTGTGGCGGGGGTAATTCAGGATTACGACCGGGGGGTGCTGGTTGGTAATAAAACCTTCGGGAAAGGCCTGGTGCAGGTTACTCGCCGGCTTACCTATAACTCCCAGTTAAAAGTAACCACGGCAAAGTATTACATTCCGAGCGGCCGTTGTATTCAGGCCATAGATTACAGCCACAGAAACGAAGATGGTAGTGTAGGTAAGGTGCCGGATTCTTTGAAGGTGCAGTTTCTTACAAAAAGAGGCCGTCCGGTATATGACGGGGGTGGTATCGACCCGGATGTTGATGTAAAGCGTGAGCGCCTGGCGCCTATTTCGGTGAGCTTGCTGGCAAATGGATTGCTGTTTGATTATGCTACAGAGTTCCAGCATGCCCATCCGGAAATTGTTAGTGCCCGGGAATTTAACCTTGGCGATGAGGAATTTGCACGCTTTACCAAGTGGTTATCTACGAAGGATTATGATTATACCACCGAAGTAGAAGAGAAAATTGCCGAACTGGAAGAAGTAGCTAAAGAAGAAAAAGCATATAGCAACATTGAGGAGCAGATAAAAGCCCTGCGCCTGAATTTTGCGCATAATAAAAAAGAAGACCTCCAGGCTTTTGCCGGGGAGATTAAGGATTTGCTGGAACAGGAAATTGTTTCACGCTATTATTTGCAGGATGGGATTATGGAAGCTTCTTTTGAAAATGATTCAAATATAAAATCAGCCCTGGAGGTGCTTAACGGCCCTGAGCAGTATGCCAGCCTCCTGAGTGGCCAAAAGTAAGCCTTTATGGAATATGTCTACCTTGCCCTCGCCGGCCTGGCAGGTGGCTTTTTAGCCGGCCTGCTGGGAATCGGCGGGGGAATCCTTTATATCATTATTCTGCCCGTAGCACTTTCGGCCGCAGGGGTGCCAGGCCACGAAATTGTTCAGTATACCATTGCTAATTCTCTCTTTGGCACCTTTGCCGCCTCCTTATCAGGAACGCTCAGTCTGTTTCGAAAAGGAGAAGTTTATCCCAGGGAAGTGTTAATTGTGGGGATGGTAAGTATTGCAGCCGCATTGCTGTCTCTTAACTTTATAGTAAATACCCCTTTTTATTCCGAGCGCATTTTTAACATAGTAATCATTTTTATTCTTGGTTTGGTGCTGGTAAAAACCATTGCCAGGGCAAAGAGAGAACCTGCTTATGATGAAAATATGCCGCATAAAAACTTAATCCTGGCCGGAAGTGGTTTCGCAGGCGGGCTTATTGCCTCTCTTTCAGGCCTGGGAGGAGGAACCATTATCGTTCCTGTTCTTAATATAGGTATGCGAATGGATATAAAAATGGCCAAGTCAATTTCCCTGGGCATGATCCTGTTGAGCTCCCTTAGCATGACTATTTTTAATTCTTTTGAGCAGCCTGACTATGATATTCAAATGTATAATACGGGCTACCTGGTGTGGCCCATTGCCCTTACACTTTCTGCGGGGGTGGTAGTGGCTTCCCCATTCGGAGTGGCAGTAGGCCGGCGTATGCCAAGTCACATTGTTAGCTATGTTTTTTCCATTTTTATTCTGATTGTTATAGGTTTGAAGTCTTATAACCTGATTGAAGCTTTCATTTAATGGCCCTACTCCTAAGTATAGATACCGCCACCAAAGTTTGTTCTGTGGCATTGCATGAAAATGAACAACTGCTGGCAAGTCAGCATTTGCACATCGATAAATCGCATAGTGGTTTATTAACCGTACTGGTTGAAAATGTACTGCAATATGCAGGCTTTAATCGGCACGATTTAGCTGCAGTTGCTGTATCTGAAGGCCCCGGCTCTTACACAGGTCTGCGCATTGGAGCTTCTACAGCCAAAGGACTTTGTTTTGCGCTGGATATCCCTTTAATTGCAGTAAATACATTGCAGGCCATGGCACAGGGAATCAGGAAATATGCCGAAGCAGAAAGTTTGCTTTGTCCTATGATTGACGCCCGAAGGATGGAGGTTTATTGTTTGCTGGAAAGTAGGGAAGGAGAGATGGTTCAGGAGCCTCAGGCAAAAATAATTGAGGAGGATTCTTTCTTAGCGGAACTTCAAAAGCAGAAAATATATTTCTTTGGAGATGGGGCTGAAAAGTGCAAACCTTTGCTGGGGCAGAACCAAAATGCACGGTTTGTTCCGGGGCAGGTGCCGTCGGCCGTTGATGTGGGCAAGTTGGCGCTGCTCAAGTTTCAGCAGGAAGATTTTGCAAATGTAGCTTACTTTGAGCCTTTTTATTTAAAAGAGTTTCATAGTCCGAAGCCTAAAAAGAAATTATAAAATGGAAGATAGAGAGAATTTAATCGTAAACAGGGTGGCCAGTAGCGGACTCCTTACCATCGACCTGGAAGATTATTACCAGGAGGGCGAGCGTGAGTTGCTGGATATTGCACCGGCTTTATTCCAGGGTTTAATTTTGCGTGAGAAGGATTTCCGGCAATGGGTAAAGGAGCGGGACTGGGGGCAGTATGCAGGAAAATTGGTAGCTATATATTGTAGTGCGGATGCCATAGTGCCCACCTGGGCTTATATGTTGCTGGCAACAAAGCTGGAGCCATTTACAAAGATGCTGGTGTTTGGAAATCTGGAGACCCTCGAAGAAGTCTTGTTCAGAAAGGCGTTGGAGCAAATTAAACCTGAAGATTTTGAAGGAGCAAAAGTAGTGGTAAAAGGCTGTAGCAATAAGCCGGTTCCAACGGCTGCATATGTAGAGGTTTCAAGAAAGCTTGCGCCGGTAGTAAGTAGCATTATGTATGGAGAGCCATGCAGTACAGTGCCCGTTTATAAGCGTCCGAAAAAGTAAGCAGCACTAGGGTATTAGTTGGAAAAAAGGAATAGCTTAGTTTTAACGGGAAATAGTGCAGTAAATAGGGGGAGATAAAATATTTTGGAAAAAACTTTTGCAGAATCGCAGCAAGGGTTCTATGTTTGCAATCCCAAACGAGGGCAAGCAGCTGCAGAGAATATCCATTGCACCGCTACAAAGATACTAAGAGATAAAAAGATTAGCTGAGCAAAGGAATGAATACAAACCTTTGGCCGGTTAATAAAAAGCCACGCCTGACCGAATGAGCTGAAGCGAAAGCAACGCCCTCATTCCTTAAGGCCCCACCTGGGCGAACCGCCCACCCATGGAGAAGTAAGAATCATTCTTCCACATCCACAAAAAGGAATAAGAAAAGAGAAGCAGGAAAGGAACGAAAAGCGTTTCTGTTGCTGTTATAAAAAGCGCCCCAACAGAAGCTTTTAAAAGAAAAAGAAGGGGCCTGTTTATAACGAAAAAAAAATTGAAAAGGCAGTAGAGAAAGGAGCAAAAAGGAAGGAAGAAAAAAGAAACAATTTTTCTTCAAAAGAGTTTGCAGGAATCAAAAAGTTCTCTACCTTTGCACTCCCTTACAGCAGCAGGCTGCAGGGAAACAGGAAAAACAAGCCATTGACTTATTGAAACGGGAAAGCAGGCAGCACTTTTCTTCTTTATTAGCCCCTACCCTGGTAGGGCATGAAGAAAGAAAAGGAGCGGAAAAAGAGCTGAAAATAATTAGTTTAAAAAGCTTGCAGCAAAGAAAAGCATCACTTACCTTTGCAATCCGGTTTCGAAAAAAGAGATGGGAATAAGCTTGAGAAAGCAGCTAGAAAAGAAAGGAAGTTTCTTATTAGCACAAGGCTGAAAGCGTGCCGACAGCGTAGTTACTAGATACTACCAGGTGCAGGGAAGGCAGAAAAGTTCTTTGAATAGATGAAGATGACGACCGCTTTTGAGGAGCAACTTACTTGATTCGTCAAATAAGTTAACTCTGTCAAGAGCCTTTGATAAGTAAATCAGGGACAGGCTTACAAACGACACATTTCATCATGCTTTAAGCAGTGATGGAGACTTACTTTGAGGTAAGTCAGGATTTATATACAATGGAGAGTTTGATCCTGGCTCAGGATGAACGCTAGCGGCAGGCCTAATACATGCAAGTCGAACGGCAAGTTTCCTTCGGGAGACCTAGAGTGGCGGACGGGTGCGTAACGCGTATGCAACTTACCCTCTACAGGGGGATAGCCCGGGGAAACCCGGATTAATATCCCATGGCATTGCAGCTTCGCATGGAGCAGCAATTAAAGATTTATTGGTAGAGGATGGGCATGCGTGCCATTAGCTAGTTGGTAGTGTAACGGACTACCAAGGCGACGATGGCTAGGGGGTCTGAGAGGATGATCCCCCACACTGGCACTGAGACACGGGCCAGACTCCTACGGGAGGCAGCAGTAGGGAATATTGGTCAATGGGCGAGAGCCTGAACCAGCCATGCCGCGTGAAGGATGAAGGCGTTCTGCGTTGTAAACTTCTTTTATAGGGGAAGAAAAAGGGGATGCGTCCCCAATTGACGGTACCCTATGAATAAGCACCGGCTAACTCCGTGCCAGCAGCCGCGGTAATACGGAGGGTGCAAGCGTTGTCCGGATTTATTGGGTTTAAAGGGTGCGTAGGCGGGTAATTAAGTCAGTGGTGAAAGCCCACAGCTCAACTGTGGAACCGCCATTGATACTGGTTATCTTGAGTGTAGTTGAGGCAGGCGGAATTTACGATGTAGCGGTGAAATGCATAGATATCGTAAAGAACACCTATAGCGAAGGCAGCTTGCTAAGCTACTACTGACGCTGAGGCACGAAAGCATGGGGAGCGAACAGGATTAGATACCCTGGTAGTCCATGCCGTAAACGATGATTACTCGATGTTGGCGATATTACTGTCAGCGTCCAAGCGAAAGCGTTAAGTAATCCACCTGGGGAGTACGCCGGCAACGGTGAAACTCAAAGGAATTGACGGGGGTCCGCACAAGCGGTGGAGCATGTGGTTTAATTCGATGATACGCGAGGAACCTTACCTGGGCTAGAATGCCCTTGACCGCTCTGGAGACAGAGTTTCCCTTCGGGGCAAGGTGCAAGGTGCTGCATGGCCGTCGTCAGCTCGTGCCGTGAGGTGTTGGGTTAAGTCCCGCAACGAGCGCAACCCCTGTTCTTAGTTGCCAGCACATAATGGTGGGGACTCTAAGAAGACTGCCTGCGCAAGCAGAGAGGAAGGAGGGGATGACGTCAGGTCATCATGGCCCTTACGCCCAGGGCTACACACGTGCTACAATGGTGCATACAGAGGGTAGCAAGCTGGTGACAGTAAGCCAATCTCAAAAAGTGCATCTCAGTTCGGATTGAAGTCTGCAACTCGACTTCATGAAGTTGGAATCGCTAGTAATCGCGCATCAGCAACGGCGCGGTGAATACGTTCCCGGACCTTGTACACACCGCCCGTCAAGCCATGGGAGTCGGGAGGACCTGAAGATGGTTGCCGTTAAGGCGCTGTCTAGGGTTAAACTGGCGACTGGGGCTAAGTCGTAACAAGGTAGCCGTACCGGAAGGTGCGGCTGGAACACCTCCTTTCTGGAGTAACTTGTTCCTGTTACTTATCCCAAAGGCTCAAGAGGGGTCGTCATCAAAATCTATTCAAAAATATTGAAGTTTAGTGGCTAGTGATTAGTGGCTAGTGGTTGGTTAAAAGACCAAGCACCAGGCACACTGCACCAGACACTAAGGAAAGTGCCAGGGGCTTGTAGCTCAGGTGGTTAGAGCGCTACACTGATAATGTAGAGGTCCGTGGTTCGAGTCCACGCAGGCCCACAAATGGCTGGGAATGCGAGGAAAGAGAAGGAACGGAAGTTTCCCAGTGGAAAGACGTGAGACAGGAGATTTGAGACAGGAGATTTACTCACTACTCAATACCCGGTGCTCACTACGAAAAATGGGGGATTAGCTCAGCTGGCTAGAGCGCTTGATTTGCATTCAAGAGGTCATCGGTTCGACTCCGATATTCTCCACAGGAATGAGGAAAGGAGCTTGATTTGCATTCAAGAGGTCATCGCCGGAAGGCCGACCCGTTCGACTCCGATATTCTCCACAAGGAAGCAAGAGTCAGGATTCAGGACCGCGTCGGCGGCCGACCAAGAATCAAGACCAGGCAAAAGGAAATGAGTAGAACGAAAGGTTCTGCTTCGATTGAAAAACAAAGACACAGATAGATTAAAGGGTAAGCCTTTATTTATCACTACTTAGTAGCATGATGCGATTATTGGATGAGCCATCTCAATACTCAATACTCATGACTTACTACTAAAGAAGAGTTCATTGACATATTGGAATAAGAGTAGAAATAGACAAGAGCATTAATAAGAAGCTCATTTACTTGTTGTAAATGTAAAGCAACAGAAGAAAGTAAATAAGGGCGTATGGAGGATGCCTTGGCTCTCAGAGGCGAAGAAGGACGTGATAAGCTGCGATAAGCTGCGGGGATTGGCACATACGATGTAATCCGCAGATTTCCGAATGGGACAACCCAGCTACTTGAAGAGTAGTTATCCCCGATTTATCGGGGAGGCAAACCCACTGAACTGAAACATCTAAGTAAGTGGAGGAAGAGAAAACAATAGTGATTGCGTAAGTAGTGGCGAGCGAACGCGCAGAAGCCCAAACCAAACCCGTTACGGCGGGCTTGGGGTTGTAGGGCTGCAACATCTGCTTAAAATTGAACTGGAATGTGTTGGAAAGCACAGCCGTAGAGGGTGATAGTCCTGTACAGGTAAGGTTTTAAGTAGTAGCAGTACCCTGAGTAGGGGGGGACCGGAGAAATCCCCTCTGAATCTGCCGGCACCATCCGGTAAGGCTAAATACTCCTGAGAGACCGATAGCGAACTAGTACTGTGAAGGAAAGGTGAAAAGTACCCCGAATAGGGGGGTGAAATAGACCCTGAAACCATACGCTTACAAGCGGTCGGAGCGGATTTGTTCCGTGACGGCGTGCCTTTTGCATAATGAGCCTACGAGTTACTCTTCACTGGCAAGGTTAAGATGCTGGAGCATCGTAGCCGGAGCGAAAGCGAGTCTGAATAGGGCGTCTGAGTCAGTGGAGGTAGACGCGAAACCTTGTGATCTACCCATGAGCAGGTTGAAGGTTGGGTAAAACCAACTGGAGGACCGAACCAGTAAACGTTGAAAAGTTTTTGGATGACTTGTGGGTAGGGGTGAAAGGCCAATCAAACTGGGAAATAGCTCGTACTCCCCGAAATGCCTTTAGGGGCAGCGTGGGATGATGTCTTACAGAGGTAGAGCTACCAATTGGACTAGGGGGAGTCACATCCTACCAAATCCAGATGAACTCCGAATGCTGATAAGATTAATCCTGCAGTGAGGGTAAGGGTGCTAAGGTCCTTATCCGAGAGGGAAAGAACCCAGACCAACAGCTAAGGTCCCAAAATCTACACTAAGTTGAACTAAGGTGGTCCAGTTGCAGAGACAGCCAGGATGTTGGCTTGGAAGCAGCCATTCATTTAAAGAGTGCGTAACAGCTCACTGGTCGAGCGACAGGGCATCGATAATAATCGGGCATCAAGTGTAGTACCGAAGCTTTGGATTGTAGATTTAGATCTTCACTGGTAGGGGAGCATTCTATTCAGCGCAGAAGTTGTGGCGTAAGCCATGGTGGAGCGGATAGAAAAGCAAATGTAGGCATAAGTAACGATAATGCGGGCGAGAAACCCGCACACCGAAAGACTAAGGTTTCCGCAGCAATGCTAATCAGCTGCGGGTTAGTCGGGACCTAAGGCGGAGCCGAAAGGCGTAGTCGATGGACAACAGATTAATATTTCTGTACTGGCTGCAAGAAGTGATGGGGCGACGGAGTAGTGACCCTCCCGCGCACTGACGGAATAGTGCGTTAAAGACCGTAGGTATTGGACCCATAGGCAAATCCGTGGGTTTAGCTGAAAGTTGATAGTACTCCAAGCCTTCGGGCAAGGAGATAGTGGAGCTAATCAGACTTCCGAGAAAACCCTCTAAGCGTTTATCTTGCAGGCACCCGTACCGTAAACCGACACAGGTAGTCGGGGTGAGAATCCTAAGGTGCTCGAGTGATTCATGGCTAAGGAACTAGGCAAAATGGCCCTGTAACTTCGGGAGAAGGGGCGCTTCCTCCGTCAAAGGAGAAGCCGCAGTGAAAAGGCCCAGGCGACTGTTTAGCAAAAACACATGACTCTGCGAAATCGAAAGATGAAGTATAGGGTCTGACACCTGCCCGGTGCTGGAAGGTTAAGGGGGGATGTTAGCCGCAAGGCGAAGCATTGAACTGAAGCCCCAGTAAACGGCGGCCGTAACTATAACGGTCCTAAGGTAGCGAAATTCCTTGTCGGGTAAGTTCCGACCTGCACGAATGGTGTAACGATCTGGGCACTGTCTCGGCCATGAGCTCGGTGAAATTGTAGTAGCGGTGAAGATGCCGCTTACCCGCAACGGGACGGAAAGACCCCATGAACCTTTACTATAGCTTCACATTGACATTGGGTAACTGATGTGTAGGATAGGCCGGAGGCTATGAAGCGGTGTCGCCAGGCATCGTGGAGCCAACCTTGAAATACGGCCCTTTGGTTATCTGATGCCTAACCCCTTTGTGGGGGACAGTGTGTGGTGGGTAGTTTGACTGGGGTGGTCGCCTCCAAAAGAGTAACGGAGGCTTTCAAAGGTACCCTCAGCACGATTGGTAACCGTGCGTGGAGCGCAATAGCATAAGGGTGCTTGACTGTGAGACCTACAAGTCGAGCAGGGTCGAAAGACGGATATAGTGATCCGGTGGTTCCGCATGGAAGGGCCATCGCTCAAAGGATAAAAGGTACTCTGGGGATAACAGGCTGATCTCCCCCAAGAGCTCACATCGACGGGGAGGTTTGGCACCTCGATGTCGGCTCGTCACATCCTGGGGCTGGAGAAGGTCCCAAGGGTTGGGCTGTTCGCCCATTAAAGTGGCACGCGAGCTGGGTTCAGAACGTCGTGAGACAGTTCGGTCCCTATCTGTTGTGGGCGTAGGAAGCTTGAGAGGACCTGATTTTAGTACGAGAGGACCGAATTGGACAAGCCGCTGGTGTATCGGTTGTGCCGCCAGGTGCAGCGCCGAGTAGCTATGCTTGGAAGAGATAAGCGCTGAAAGCATCTAAGCGCGAAACTCCCCTCAAGATGAGGCTTCCCTAAAGGGTCGTTATAGACGATAACGTTGATAGGCTACAGGTGTAAAGGTAGAGATACCATAGCTGAGTAGTACTAATTACCCGAGAACTTCCTTCTGTTGCTGCAAAGCTTCTTATTAATCTTCTTCTCTATTCCACTCTTATCTCAATTATGTTATTTAAGTAATTAAATAAAAGACCATGGCTGTTGGACAACAGACCAGAGGCTTTAAAAATAAAATATTCAGGCTTAGGTAGATGACCGAAGCGCAGTAGATTGAAAAGTGAAATAAAGTAAAAGGTAAAATACCCAATACTCAATACCCACTACTCACTACTAAAAACATGATGGTGATAATTGCGGGACGCGTAGTCCGGGACGCGTAGTCCGGTGGGGCTAACCTCACAAACGTAATTAGCCAATGAAATTATGGTGATAATAGCGGCGGGGCTCACCTCTTCCCATTCCGAACAGAGAAGTTAAGCCCGCCAGCGCTGATGGTACTGCCGTAAAAGGTGGGAGAGTAAGTCGTCGCCATTCTACTACAAACCCTTGCATCTTAGGATGTGAGGGTTTTTTTATGGCCAAGAATTTATACCTCTTCCCATTCCGAAAAGAGAACAGCAGCGGCTGCCGGTTAAGCCGGGGGCGCCTAGCCTGCCAGCGCTGATGGTTCCGGGACGCGCAGTCCGGGACGCGCAGTCCGGGATGCATAGTCTGCCGTAAAAGGTGGGACCGCCTAGGTGCGGCCGGCTAGGTGCGGCCGGCTAGGTGGGGGAGTGGGGCCGCCCAGGCATGTCGTCGCCATTCTACTACATAAACCCTTGTATTGAAAAGGATGAGAGTTTTATTAGGCCTTTCCGAACGGGACAAAAACTTTCCCTCCAAACCTTTGCCTTTCTTTTCCATTTCTGGCGCTCCTTTTCTTGACCTCCTGAAAGGTGTACTCTGATTAATCTACTCATCTTTAATTATCAAAGCGCTTCCATTAATTCTACTATCCGGTTTCATTCTGTATAAAAGATAGGAAACTTTTAGTTTGGCGTGAGATCCTTATTTATAATTGCAGATTAAACTCCTCCTAATGAAAAATCCAGGGCTCTATTTTATTTTACTACTTTTCTTCCTTTCCTGCAGCAAGAATGAACCAGAATTAGTCACTGATAAAACTGCAGAAACACTAACCATTTTTTTTGTAAATGATCCGCATGGTCAACTGGATGAATTTGCCAAAATTAAGCACATAGTTGACACGGAAAAGGAGGAGAATACGGTATTGTTGGTTTGCTCCGGGGATATCTTCTCAGGTAATCCTATTGTGGATCAATACCCTGAAAAAGGCTTCCCCATCATAGATGTAATGAATAAAACAGGATTTGATGTAGCGGTAATAGGCAACCATGAATATGATTACGGTTTGTCTGTTTTAAAAGAAAGAATGAACCAGGCGGAATTTGATTTTATCTGTGCGAATGTAAACGTTCAGGAAACGGGCTTTCCACAGCCCAAACCATACAAAACACTTAAGCTTGATGAGCTGACAATAACCTTTCTTGGGCTGGTCGAGACCAATGGTAAGCCTGATGATGTGATTCCATCCACTCATCCCTGGAGAGTCAATGGCCTTAAATTTGAGCATTATACTGAGGTGGTGGACAATTTTCAAGCTATCAAGGAAGAAGAGAATGCGGATGTGCTGGTAGCTCTTACCCATTTAGGAACAGGTTCAGACATCAATTTAGCCGAAAAATTTCCTTTTTTTGACCTGGTACTGGGAGGCCACTCCCATCAGATGGTAAATCAGGAAGTGAACAATATTCCGATAATGCAGGCAGGTTCAAACCTCTCACATCTTGGAAAAGTAACCTTAAAAGTTAAGGAACAAAAGGTTCTGGAGGCCACGCTGACTTTCATCGACCTCAAAGCCTATACTTCCTATGACGAAGAGCTAAGGAGTTTGATAGAATCTTATAATAATGAACCTGAATTTGATGAAGTTGTAGGATATTCTTATAGCTATCATGGTCGTGATGCCGTAGGTTGCTTCTATACCACTGCTCTTAAAGAGTACCTGGATGTTGATGTGTCCTTCCAAAATGGAGGTGGAATAAGGGCAGGTATCGACGAGGGTGATATTACCAGGATGGAAATTTATAATATGGACCCCTTCAATAATCAAAGTGTCGTTTTTACCATGACGGTCGATGAAATAAAAGAATTCTTTGTTAAGTCCAAAGCAGGATTACATGTTAGCGGTATTAACCTGGAATGGTCAGGTCAAAATTTAATTATTTCGGATGAAAACGGACAGGAGCTTCCTGGAACAACAGTTCTTAAGGTGGGCATGAACGATTATATTCCGGCTGTTTATGAGTCATATTTCCCAGTAGAGAAAGCAGATATTAAAAAGCTTACTACGGCAGAATCGATTATTCAATACCTGGAAACGATAAACAGTGAAGTAGATTATGCCGGATGCGAGCGTTATTTTCAATGATTGGTTTATAAAAGGAGCTAAGGCACTGCCAGTTTAATATAGATTAGGCTGCAGTAGAAAGGTTTTTACACCCGCTAGAGGCTAGGTATGATGGGAAAGATTAAGGTAGGAGCTTTATAAGGAAATCCTCTTTCGGTGAGAGAACTTTATGGAATTGACCTAATATCCGCAGATGGAATAGAAAGCGGCCAGATAATAAAAAAGAAAAGCGGTACCTTTCAGTACCGCTTATCCTTCTAAACATTTCCTACAACCACGGTGGTAAATTCTTTAGGCGATAAGTATTGCCTTGCCAGGTTCTGCAACTCGGCTGAGCTTACTTCATTAATATCCCGCACAAAATCATGGTAATAATTTTCGGGAAGCTGGTGTAAATAAACTGTTTTATACCGGTCTGCCAGTGCAAATGGTGTGTTCAGGCTGGAAAGAAAGGATCCAAGCATATAATTCTTTACGGTTTCCAGTTCCTCCTCATTTACAGGTACAGATTGTAACTGTTCTATTTCTTTCGCTATCTCTTCAAGTGTTTGTTCTGTATTCTCACCAATAACGTCAGTACCAATTACGAAATATCCGGCTTGCCGCATAGGTACAACGCTTGAATATATGCCGTAGGTGTATCCTTTTTCCTCTCTGATGCTTTTCATTAAGCGGGACCCGAAGTAGCCTCCAAAGATGGTGTTTAAAACAGAAAAACGATTAAAGTCAGGATGGTCTAATTTAAAGAGTCTCCGTCCCATCCGTATACTGGATTGAAGGCTTCCCTTCCTTGCTATATTTTCTCTGTCTATAGGTTCAACCCCAGGCTCCGGAAAGGCTGATTCTGGTAAGCGTTTATATTCAATTTCGCCAAAGGTTTGTTCAATTAGTTGTTCTGTTTCCGGCTTCACATCTCCTGCAACCATCAGCTCAAAATTGTGGTGCATGTATTTCCGGAAGAACTCCTCAAGGTCGGCGGTGGTTATTGCTTCAATTTCCTCTTCCTTTAAGAAATTGCCATAGGGATGATCACCAAATAGCTTGTTCCTAAATCTTTTTGAAGCGACCACTGCATCTTTTTTATTATCTACTCTTAACTTTTGCTGTTTAATATCCTTCAGGCTGTCCAGCTCCTGGGCAGGGAAGTTGGGCTCAGTTAGAATAGACTTTAAAAGAGGCAGAATTACCGGAACATGTTTGCTTAGGGTGTAAACCGAAACGGTAGAGAAATCGAAGCCTGGAGAAAGATCAATATACGCTCCGTGGCTATCGAGAACAGCTGCAATTTCTTTAGCCGTAAAACGGGAGGTGCCTTCAGCAAGCATTTTGGTGGCAAAAAAGGCCTGGGCACCTTTTTTTTCCAGTACAGCACCAGCCCTAAAAACGGCTTCTATTCTAATAACTTCTTGTTTACCGGCACTTAAAATGTGCAACGGCACCCCTTTTGGAAGGTGCCGTAGCGTTGCATTTTGTAATTCTATATCTGCTACCTGCTGATAAGCAGGTGGAGTTCGTCTGTCAAGCATAAAAATTTTATTGTCTGTTAGAGGGTGCCGCCTGTGGCGACTTTTCAAAGTTTACTCCCAGGGTAAAGCGAAGGGTTTCTGCCAGCGGATGCTGTTGTTCCTGTGGTACCAGGTAAGCAAAATCCAGGGCAAACAACTGGTAACGAAGTCCAACGCCTAATGTAATAAACTGGCGGCCTCCTTTATCGGCATGTTCGTAAAAATAACCAGCGCGACCGGCAAACAGCTCATTGTACCAATATTCCAAACCGGTACCTACTGTAAATTCTTTTATTTCTTCGCTAAAGCCACCTGGAGCATCGGCAAAAGAACCAAAAATTCCCTGAATCAAAGATGGGTCACTAATAACTTCTCCCTGTGCATTGTATTCATAAAGCGATCCTCCAGGCGTTGGAATCATCAGCTTATTAAAATCCACAGCAAGGGTAAGGGTGTTATACGGGTCAAGGCTGGCAGTATAAGCGGTGCCTAAACGAAGATTGGTAGGAATAAAAGCCTCTGTTTGCTCGTTCAGGTAAGTTACTTTATTGCCAATATTAGAGATAACAGCGGCCAGCGCCAGCGACGATTCTTTTCCGCCGGTTGTTAAATCAGTTTTATAATAGGTGCCAATATCGGCCGCTACGGAGCGTCCCGGAGAAGTGTCTATTCCATTAGGACTGTAGTCGCCCATAAGGTTGGAGTGTACATATTTTCCTGTAACGCCAATGCCGAGCTTTTCAGACAATTTGCGAGAGTAACTTAGGGCCACTGAAAATTCCTGCGGATAAAAGGAGCCTAAAGAATTCGCCTGGTCATCGGTGAAATTAAAATCACCTAAATCGAAATAACGGAGAGAGGCCGAAACAGCCTGCAACTCATCTATCTTGTAATAGCCCGAAAGATAGGCAATGGCCATATCGTTAAATATTTTTCCTAACCAGGGGGTATAGGATAGCTGAGCACCATAGTCGGTGTCAATAAAGGCTAATTTTCCAATATTATAATGTGGAGCATCTGCATCGGGCGATAAGGCCGCGCCAACATCGCCCATGGCACCGCCCCGCGCATCGGGCGCAATTAAAAGAAAGGGGACAGCGGGTGTAATTACATTGCGGCTCCCTTCGGTTTGCTGGCCAACCGGATTGGTGCCCTGTGCAAATAAGGAGCCTGTTGAAAGAATTGTGAGAGCTACTACAAAAATATTACGCATTGCTTTGTTCATGAAATAGAGCAAATATTTAGCTAAATTTAGCTAATTAATTCAAGATAACTAACTTTTCTGTTTTTTCTGTGGCACTGCCATCTGTTAAAGAACGCAGTACAATTTTAAACAGATATATCCCCTCTGGTAAATTTTGCCCGCCCTGGCCCTGTCCATTCCATTCCTGTAAAGTAAACCGTCGTAAGCTGCTCTCTATGGAGCGGCTGCTTTTATAGAGCATTTGCCCCTTTAGGTTGTAAATGCTAAGACTTGCCTCCAGTGGCTCTCCTGCGCGACTATGTTCAACTACAAATTTAGTATGGCCCCTAAAGGGGTTTGGATAATTTAACAGAGAATAAATCTGGAAATCGCCTTTATCGCTAACAATGAAGTGGATTTCCGTTTTTGCCAGGTTATTATATGTATCTCTGGCGGTAATACTGAGGGTATGTGCACCTGCAGCAAGCCCCTGCAACGGAAATCTCAAACTTCCTTTTGTAAAGTCGTCGGTAGCTGCACTATAATAATCGTTTAAGAGGAAAGTTGTTTCGCCATCGAGCGTTGCGACCACTCCTTCGTGAATTCCGGTATTCGTAATATTAATGCCGCTTTCGTCGGAAAGGTAGGCCAGGAGCCAGCTTTCTTTGCCTACGCTTTCTCCATTTACAAAGGAGCTGTCGTTCAGGAAGAGCTTAATTTGAGGGGGCCTGGTATCGCTTGTATAGTTGGGCTTGCTGTTTCCAATTATGAAATCATTGTACTGGCCGCTGGCATCGGCAGTGGAATCATCTGCTACGGCATACAGGCTTATTTTACCCTGGCCCGGGGTGTAGCGGATGCTTTTAGGTACTGTAAACAAAAAAGAAAAAGCACCCTCTTTTACCCTGGCTTTCCCCCTGAAAATAACATTGTTGCGCATGCTAAACTGCATTTTAGCTGCGGAGGTTTCCATGGTTTCATAAGAAACAGGCTTTTCATAAACCACTGCTTCTAGCAGGCCATTAAAGGATACATCAGGTCTTCCTTCCGAATCTGTTACCACGCCATTTGCTCTAACCCTGGCAAAAGCCATTAACGTATCGGCTAAGGTTGCTTCAGGCTCATTGTTTAAAGACTGTAAACTTAGCCTTCGTTCGGGAGAAGCCAGCTTCATGGATGGGTCACCCAATAGCAAAAAGTTCCTGTTTATAACGCCTGTACCTGTGGCACCTTTGTTTTTAGTCTGGCGAACAATATCACCCAGCCGGTGCATGGGCTCGCCTTCGGCTGGAAAGACGAACTCGTAGAATGCCTGGTTAATTTCGAAGTTTGTATGGGAGTAAACAGGCCGCGCGGTAGTAAGAAGACCAATGGCTCCTCCTGTAGGGTTTAGCAGCATGCTTTCGGCCCCGCTGCGTACAATGTTATCGTGCTGGCCGAACTCGCAGGTAGCCGTAACGACCAGGGGCAGGCGATTTTTATTTTGCCACTTCTCAATGCCGGCTTTGGTTATAATGTATTCATTGGTAAGCAGGTCCAGGCTGCCATGGCCAGTATAATTAAGTATAAAAGTGCCTTTGTTAAGCGCCTCCTCAATGGCTTCGGCGGCCTTTGGCGAACGTTCTCCATTGGCTACTTTATCCTGCGGAAATGCACCTAAATATATTTTAGAAATGTTGGCCGCCGGCCAGGCATTTTCTGCCCGTTCAGCCAGTTTTTCTGCATCCCGCTGGTGAACATTCCCGTCTCCGTCATCGGCAATAAAAAGAACATTGTTGCGCCAGCTACCAAAGGCCTCAGAAGACGTCTGGTAATGGATGAGCTTATCCACTACCTGCCGGGCTTCCTGTAAATCAACAACAGGCAAGCGGCCTATGCCAATGTCGAGGCTGTGGTTTCCTTCTTCATTTTCTGTCCAGGCACCTTCCTCTTCTTCCAAAAAGCCATAGTAGTCGTCCGATGCATAGCTTTTTACAGGGTCTGTAAAGTTATATGATTCGTAAACCGGTACCAGGTTGTAATCTTTTTCCTTGCGCTTTTTATAGTCAAAGGAACCGCGCCCGAATAAGAGGAGGTAGCGCAGCCGGCCAGACGGGTACAAAAAGCGCATATAATCGCGAATAGCAGTCAAATCCTGGGCGCCAGACGAAAACTCGTTGTAAAGCTGTGTAGTAGTTACCACTTTAACCGCCAGTCCGTCATACTGCCGGCGAAACCGTGCCAGCCGCTCCGCCTCGGCTAAAAGGCGGGGATTTGTGAGAATAACTAATTCCGGAGATTTATCGCCCCTTAAATATTGGTTTTCTACCTTCTTCAAGGAAACTGGTTCCTGCACATCCGAATCTTTAAAAGCCACATATTCCCGCAAAGTAGAGCTGCTGCTGCCAAAAGAGAGTACATTGCCCTGCAGGCTAAATGGCTGTATTTTTACATCTTGCGGAGCACTAATGTCCCAGAGCTGAATACCGCTTGCCACACCGGCAAGCTCGTACTGGACTTCAGGATATTGCAGGCTTTCGAGAGAGCGGAATTGGAGCGCAGTGTTTTTATAATTCAAGTGAGCGGTTCCTGTGGCAAAAACATAGTCCAGGTAGGCAGTGGCACCATAGTTGCTTCCTTCATAGGCAATGCTTAGCTGTAATTGTTCCTGGCCGGAAGCTTTAATAGTAGTGCTTTCCTCAACAAGAAAACCCTTTTCGGCATAGGGATTTTCCTTAGGATTCTTAATAATTGGAAGTGGAATTTCCTGTGCCAGCGAACCGTTTACAGATACCTTAAAGGAAGAGCTACTCGTAGCAGTTGAAACAAAAGCTGTTTTGATTTGAAGGTTGCTTTGGTCTTTTAGCTGATAAAGGGGAAGCGTATATTCCTGGGTGGTTCCGGCACTAAAACGTTCGGAAAGCCAGCGCCTGCCGGAATTCAACAGGTTGTATTTTTCTTCTTCTAGGGCAGCATAGGCGGTGTAGGTGCCTAAGCTAGGGCCTGAAGTCGAAAGTTCAGGCAACTGTCCCATGCGCTTTCCGGGAACAGGACCTATGGTTATAAAATAAAAAGCGGTATCGGAATAAATATTTTTCTCATAGGTAAATTCTCCAGACGCGGGCTCATAAGCATATTTATCAGGCCCCTGGGCAAAAAACAAGATATAGTCCTGCGAGTCGAGCCGCCCGTCGGCTTCACCTGCTACAAAAATGGCATTTTCCTGCAAACCTTGCGGCCGGGGAGCATCGTTGGGCTGGGGCAGCATTCCGCCTCCCTGCCCGTATAGCTGAATATGCTGCGGGTTTGTTGAGGAGCCGGCAATGCCATGCTGTTGCAGGTAGCCGGCACTTAACTTGTATACGCCTGTTTGGGTAACGCCTATTTTAAACCACTGCCCCTGAGAAAGGGGAGGGGCATTTTGTGCCCTTAATGGCAAAACATACCCCGGCAGCAGAAAAATAAGGAACAAGGCGCTGCAGTTCTTTACGAACTGGTTTAACATAGTATTTGCTTATGGTGGACACACTTTATAATAACGCTACAACAGTACAATATATTGAAAGTTCCCGTTAAGCAACAGAAGAGGGGCCGACGCCTAGTATATAAGCTTCGGGCATGGCTTTAGAAAACTTTCCTTCACCAGGTTTGGTCCTGATTTCCGGCCTAACCTTGTCTTTATAATAATCGCTTCCGGCTTCCTGGTTTCCCGCTTCTCTGTTGCTTATTTCGGAGGAAACGGCTTCCTAAACGACCTTGTGCAACTTTTAAGGCCGGCTGCTTTTCCTGCATGCTAATTTTTTTACAGGCACAACATCCACTTCCGGACTAAACCTCCCTGGGTTTCCTGTTAAAAAGGGAAACAAAAATGTACAGAATGATTACCAGAGGAATGGCAACAAATTTTAATAAAACGACCAATACTGCTGAAGTAATAAGGAAAATATATTTGAGTTTATTATCGGCCCAGGAAAAGCTCTTGAACTTAAGGGCAAAAAGCGGAAGCTCTGCCACTAAGAGAAAAGACAGGGCAAACGAACAAATCAGCAGGAACCAGGGATTGCCAACAAAGGCAAGGGGCAGGTTGCTGTATTCCAGTATCAGCGGAAAGGAGCTTAGAAGTAAAGCATTTGCCGGTGTAGGGAGACCAATAAAGCTATCGGTTTGTCGGGTATCGACATTAAATTTTGCCAGGCGCAGGGCAGAAAATACAGCAATGACAAAAGCCAGGTAAGGCACCCATTCCGGGAGGGAAGGCTCCTGGATCATGGAAAAAACAATGATGGCAGGCAGCAGGCCAAAGGTAACATTGTCGGCCAGGGAATCGAGCTCACCACCTATAGGAGAGCTTACCTTTAGCATACGGGCGGCAAAACCATCGAAGAAGTCGAAAATGGCCGCCAGCCAGATGAGAAAAGGAGCCATAAGTAGCTGCCCTTCAAAAACCATTACGATGCCCACGCAGCCACAAAGGAGGTTACAGCAGGTAAGGGCATTGGGGATATGTTTCCTGATTGTCAAGAGAGTAATTTTAGGTTTCGGGTACGGGATTTCGGGTATCCTGGGGGTGTATGGTATTAAGGACTCACACCTCCTACCGGATATCCCATGCCTCAAATTTTACAAAATGGATTGTATTTCTTTTCGTGGCCGATGGTAGTTTCCGGTCCGTGGCCGCAATACACGACAGTTTCGTCGGGTAAAGTAAAGAGCCTGGTGCGGATGCTCCGGATGAGGGTGTCTAAATCGCCACCGGGTAAATCGGTACGCCCGATGCTGCCCTGAAACAGGCAGTCGCCATTGATGCAGAATTGCTGGCCTGCATGGTAAAAGGCTACATGGCCGGGGGCATGGCCCGGAACAAACAGCACTTCCAGCTTTTCATTTCCCAGGCTAACAGGCTCATCTTCTTTGAGTTGAACGTCGGGGGTGGTGGGGGCAAAACGGGCAAATCCATAGGCAGGTGCATACGTTTCTACTGCCCGCAGCGTTGGTTCATCGGAAGGATGAAGGTAAAGGTTTACTCCGTACTTTTCCTTTACCCAGGCATTGCCCAAAACATGGTCGATGTGCGCATGGGTATTCAGTAGCTTTTTTACCTTTAGCTGCTTTGATTCAATGTAATCTGCCAAACTGCGTTGTTCTTCCGGCTCATAGCAGCCCGGATCTATTATCAACGCTTCTTTGCTGGCAGTATCGTGCAGCACATAGGTATTTTCAGCAAAAGGATTAAAGGTAAAGGATTTTATTTCTATCATGCCGGTGCGTTTTTACAAAAATGTGTGATTAATCTACAATATTCAATATTCTATTGTTTTATTTGGGTGTATGAAGATAGATTACCTGATTATAGGGCAGGGCATTGCAGGCTCTGTACTTTCGTTTAAGCTAATGCAGCGAGGCTGCAGCGTAATGGTAGTGGCAAAGCAGGGAATTACTGTTTCCAGCGAAGTGGCAGCAGGTTTGTTTAACCCTGTTACAGGTCGCAAAATGGTAAAAACCTGGAATGCCGATGCCCTTTTTGCCCAAATTGAACCCACTTACCGCGCAATGGAGGCACTTACCGGGGCATCCTTCCTCCATTTTACGCCTATTTACCGGCCTTTTACCGATGTAGCCGAACAAAACGACTGGGCTGGCCGTCAGGCCGATCCTTCTTTTGCTCCTTATATTTCGGAGGTTTATGACAAGCCCCGCTTTCAGCCGCATGTAAAAAACCCGTTTGGCGGCATTCAGCTAAAGCAATCGGGCTGGCTCGATATTCCGGAAATGCTTGCTACCTGGAGGGCTTACCTGCTGGAGCAGCAGAGTTATAGCGGGGAAGTATTTGAAGAGGCCCTGCTGGAGGTAGGGGAAGAAACTGTTCGTTACAGGAATCTGGAAGCAAAAAAAATTATTTACTGCAATGGAACGGACCTGCAGAACAGTGCTTACTGGTCGTGGGTGCCTTTGCGGCCTGTTAAAGGAGAGGTGCTCTACCTCCGGTCTCCCGTTGTGCTTTCTGAAATTATAAACCGGGGTGTTTTTTTGCTTCCCAGGGAAAAAGGCTATTACAAAGTAGGCTCAACATACGACCAGCGTGATCTGAGCCTGGAGCCAACGGAGGCCGCAAAAAAAGACATGCTTGAGCGGCTTTCGGCGCTTGTGGAGGGGCCTTTTGAGGTGAAAGAGCAGGCAGCAGGCATACGGCCGGCAACAAAGGACCGGCGGCCGGTGGCAGGCTTACACCCCGAATATAAAACTTTAGCCCTTTTTAATGGTTTAGGAACAAAGGGAGTAAGTCTGGCTCCTTACAGCGCAGGCCAATTGGCGGAGCAGCTGCTATCAGCCAGTGAAATATCCGCAGACATCAATATTAACAGGTTTTTTTCGTTATATTACATCTAACAGAAAGATTTTTATACATGCACCGACTGCTAAAACCGCTACTGCTAAGCATTTGCCTGTGCCTGGTATTTCCGTTGCTGGCTCCGGCCCAGTTAACAAAAAATAAATTTGGCAAAAACAGGCTCCAGTACAAGGAGTTTAACTGGCGTTACTACAGCACCAATAACTTCGATATTTACTTTTATGACGATGGCCAGCCGCTGGCAAAACTAACGGCCGACTTTATGGAAGATGAATACGACCGTATTACTGACCTGCTGGGGTACAAGCCCTATTCCAAAACCAAAATTTTCCTTTATAACTCTATTGCCGACCTGCAGCAGAGTAATGTAGGGGTAAATGAAAATAATTTTACAGTAGGCGGAGAAACCAATTTTGTTAAGTCGCATGTAGAGGTTGCTTTTCCGGGAACGCTGGAAGAATTTAAAGAAGCCATTGTTTACAAGGTTTCGCACATGCTTATCATGGACATGATGTTTGGGGGCAGCCTAACCGATATCTTCCAGAATACTTACTTAATGACCCTGCCTGATTGGTTTATTGATGGTGCCGCCCGTTATGTTGCTTTTGGCTGGAGCGTTGAAATGGACGATTTTATGCGCGACCTGCTCCGCGACGAAAAAATGCCTAAGCTCAATAAACTGGAAGGGCTTGATGCCGGCCTGGTAGGGCAGTCGGTTTGGAATTACATAGCCGAAAAGCATGGCAGGTCCAGCCTGTCGCACGTGCTGAATTATACCCGTATTATCCGGAATGAAGAAACAGCCATTGCCAATACACTCGGGGTACCATTCAAGTATTTTCTGGTAGAGTGGCGCAGCTATTATACCGATATGGCCAGGCAAACCACTGAGGAATACCGCTCCCCATCTGAAGAGGCACTGGTTTCGGAAGGAAAAAACGGAAAGAAAGTTTACAATAGCCTGGTATTAGTCCTGATGGCCGCTACCTGGCTTTTGCAGAAAATTTTGGTGGTCGCTTTCGCATTAAGCTTAAAAACCTGGAAACAGGCAAGGTAAGCACCGTAGTGCGGAAAGGATACAGGGTGCTGGAGCAGGAAACCGACGATACCGTTCCGCTGGTGGCCTGGCAGGATAACGGAAACCTGGGGATAATTGGCGTCGAGAAAGGCCTTTATACGCTGTACATCTATAATCTGGAGGCGGAAGAAGCGTCTGCCCAGGTAATTGGAAAAATTAGCCAGGTAAACGACTTTAGCTTTTCTCCAAACGGGAAAGTAATCGTTATGTCGGCCGAAAAAGAAGGGCAGAACGATATTTACCTGTACAGCATCAACCGAAATTCGCTTCGGGCCATTACCAGCGACTTGTACGACGATGTGTTTCCAACCTTCATACCCGGCAGTAATGACATCCTTTTCAGCTCCAACAGGCAATCCGATACCCTGAATGCCCCCGGCGTAAAACTGGAAGACATAACGCGATAACTATAACCTGTTCCTGTTTAATATCGATACCACGGGCAATGTATTAGCCAGTGTAACCAATACGATTAGCAAAGATATTCGACCCCAGGTCGACGGCGCAGGGCAACATATTACTTTTTAAGCGATCAGAAAGGTATTTTTAATCTCTTCCGGTATAGTTTGCAGGATAGCCTTTACAAGCAGATTACCGATTTAAGTACCAGTATTCAGGATTACTCTATTAATTATGAAAATAATGCCCTTGCATTTATTGCCCTGTACGATGGGCATGAAAGGGTTTTCTATGAACAGGGAATAGACCTGCAGTCAAATAATTTTACCCAGCCTACCCACCGGCAAAATAACCGCCAGGCAAAATATGTGCTACGGCAAATTCGTGCCAACAGGGCCGAAAAAATATGTCCTCCGGAAGTGGTGGTTGAAGAGGTGCCTGATGTACCTGAGTTGCCCGACAGCCTGGACAGCATTTGCCAGATACACGTATTGCTGCTGCCCGACAGCCTGCTTTACTGCCGCCGGATACGCTGCTGAGCGATACTTTAGTGCAGGAGCCATTGAGCCAGGAAGATACCCGTCCGATAAATACAGATAATTATGTTTTCGACCAGCAGGCAGAGCAGGAAGAAGCCAAGACCTCAGCAGTCTTTCTTAAGTACTTACACGGAAATTAAGGCGCAGGAAATACCCTGGAAGGGCCCTTTAAGATGGAGCCTCGCTTTATGGTTAATAGCCTCATTACTTCATGGGCCATCGATCCTTTGCGAAGCAGCATTGGGGCAAATGGCGTAGGCTTTATCCTGGAAGGCCAGATGAACGACATGCTGGAGAACCATAAAATTTATGGTGGCGTGCTGGCCATGACCGACCTGCGGAGTGGCGATTTGTTCCTGGAGTATGAGTTTCTTAAATACCTGCTCGATTTTAATGTGCGGGTAGACCGGCGGGTGGTAATTCAGCCTTTTGCCCAGTTTGAAAAACAAAAGTATATTCTGAATAAGCTTGAGCTGGGGGCTTCTCTGCCATTGAATGTAACGACCAGAATTTCGGCGGGGCCGGTTTTTGCCTCTACCCGCTTCCTAGAAATAACCTCTACCTCCCTGTTAAGCCCGATTACCGGTACGCCAACCGATATCCAGACCTATTATGGAGGAGCAAATATGGAAGTTGTGTTCGATAATACCGTGGTAAAAGGCTTTAACATGTACAATGGAACCCGGGCAAAAATGCAGTATACCCATCTGCTGGGAATAGGTAATTCAGAGCAGGGCTTTGGAAAGCTTACAGCAGAGGCCAAAAACCACTTTCCTATCAGCCGGGAGTTTATTCTTGCGACCAGGGGCTTTTTCGGAAGTTTTGTCGGTTCAAAGTCTCCAAAGTACATTTTAGGAGGTATGGATAACTGGATTTTTAATAAGACCGACGACAGCGGGAGGGGGAACCCTTTGCGCGTAGAGCCGGGACTCGATAACCGGAATCTCTTGTTTAATGAATTTGTAACTCCTTTGCGGGGCTTTAACTACAATGCTTTTAATGGAGATAACGTACTGCTGTTTAATGCAGAGCTGAGGTTTCCGCTCATAAAATATTTTTACCGCGGACCTATTTCTTCGAATTTCTTTAGAAACCTGTTAGCAGTAGGCTTCTACGACATCGGGTCGGCATGGTCTGGTAAGCCTCCTTTCTTCAGAAATAACAGCATCAATACCGAGGAAATTAATAATCCGGAATCTCCGTTCAGGGCTGTAATTCAAAATTACAAAAATCCCTGGTTGAGCAGTGCGGGCTTTGGGATACGCACCGTTCTTTTGGGGTACTATTTTAAGTTTGATGTAGCCTACCCTATAGTTGATTACAATGTTAGAGACCCTCGCTTCTTCCTGACCTTTGGTTACGATTTTTAAGGAAGTATGAGACATTTGCTTAATAGCGAAGAAGACCTGTGGAAACGCAGGCTTTTTTTTGCCTGGTTAATAAATTGGGGTTCTATTGCTCCCCGTCTCTAGCGCCAGGTAATATTACTAAGCCTGTTTTCATAAGTACTTTAAAAATAATATTAGTTTTGTGGCCGGGAATTTTTTAAATTATTTAGCAAAAGGTAAACAGCTTATGATAAAATCGATGACAGGCTATGGGAAAGCCCAGGCCGAGTACAATGGAGTAACTTTTAACGTGGAAGTTAAAACCCTCAATTCCAAGTTTCTGGAGTTGAACCTGCGTTTGCCAAAAGCTTATTATGAGAAGGAAATGGAGCTGCGGAACCTGCTGACCCAGCAGTTGGAAAGAGGAAAAGCGAATGTAAGTATAGATATGCAATCGGTCGATGCTACGGAATCGAAGGTTGAATATAACCAGCCGTTGTTTCTACATTACTATCGTCAGTTACAGGCACTGGCAGAAGCAGCCGGAGCCCCGCAGGATGATATTTTTCGGCTGGCTATGCAGCAGCCAGACGTTAGCAGAACGGTTTCAGGCGAGTTTAATGAAGAGGAATGGAAACGTTTGGAGGAATTGGTGCAGAAGGCCGTGCAGGCCTGCGATGCCTTTCGTTTGCGCGAAGGAGAGGTTTTAAAGGAGAAACTGGCAGGCTATGTGGCAGAAATAAAGCGCCAGCTACAGGCGGTCGAGGAGCGGGACCCAATACGCACCGAAACAGTTAAAGAAAAGCTTAATAAGAAGCTTGAAGACCTCCGGCAGGTAGAAAATGTTGACCAGAACAGGCTTGAGCAGGAACTGATATATTATATTGAAAAGCTGGATATAAGCGAGGAGAAGGTACGACTGATTACCCACCTGAATTACTTTGAGCAAAACCTGCAGTCAAAGGAGTCGAACGGAAAGAAGCTGGGCTTTATAGCACAGGAAATTGGCCGCGAAATTAATACCATTGGCTCGAAAGCGAACGATGCAGCCATACAGCGCTTTGTAGTAGGCATGAAGGAAGAGCTGGAGAAAATAAAGGAACAGGTATTAAATATTATGTAAGGCCTTTAAAGGCGCTGAAAAAGACATTTGAAAGTAAAGTATAAAAGTAAAGCAAGCCTCTTCAGGCTTGCTTTACTTTTATACTCAGTTTAGGTTGAGTGCTTACTGCAAATCAAAGCTAAAAGGAATCTGGTGAATCATTCGTACTTTTTGGTTTCCTTTTTGAGCAGGAATCCAGGCCGGCGCTTTTTTCAATACCCTGATAATCTCTTTTTCAAGGGCAGCATCAAAGCCTTTAAGAATCTTTACCTTGTCTATTTTTCCTTCCTCATCAATTTCAAATACCACATACACCTTGCCTGACATCCCTCTGCTTTTCAGGTGCTCCGGATAGCTGATATTTTTATAAAGGTATTTATAAAAAGCATCCATGCCTCCTTTTGGAACTGCCGGTATAAGCTCATAATCCGGCTCCTCCACTTCTTCTTTTTTAGGCTCATCCTCACCAAACAAGTGATTAAAATCGGGTGTAGGAGAAGTGGGTACCTCAATAACCGCTACCGGGCTAGCCTCTGTCGTTGTTGGGTCAGTTATTTCTACCGGATCAACAGGAAGGGCGGGCTTAACAGGAACCTTTGGGCTCGGTACTTTAGGAAGTACTACCGGTTCCATGATAATAGGGTCGGAAGCAATATCCCTTGGTTCAATCGGATGGTCTGTTAAGTCGCGACGGAAGTTCCATTCAAATGCCATGGTTACCAGGGTAAGGCTTAGAAGTAACCCAATGCTAAAATGGAAGCTGGTGCTTTTTCTCCAGTAAGGGATAGGGGGTCTGTTATTTTCTGGCATATTGAAAAATGGTTGGTTTAATGGAATATACAAAAATTCTTTAAATAATAAAAAATACGCATGTTTATTCCGTTTTGTTTAAAAATTACATATATTTATTTCGTGAATGCTCCACAAAGCAATTATCCTCTTCACATTTTTCCAAAAAAAAAGCCTGACTTGAGAAAGTCAGGCTTTTTTTCTATGTTCTTTATTTTGGGGCTTAGTTGTTCAGCTTAAAGAGCACTGGCATAATCATACGAACTTTTACAGGACGCCCACGCTGTTTACCTGGGTTCCACTTGGTTTGTTTAATTACGCGAACAGCTTCTTCGTCGCAACCGGCGCCAATACCTTTTACCGCTTTAACTTCCGATACGTTTCCTTGTTCATCTACAATAAACTGAACAAAAACACGGCCTTCAACGCCCATACGGTTTGCCTGGGCAGGGTAGTTAAGCTCTTTACCTACAAACTTGTAAAAGGCATCCATGCCGCCTTCGGGAGTTGGCTGCTGTTCTACTACTTCAAAGATTTGCTCTACAGGCTCTTCTTTGGGTTCATCTTCAAAAACGATATCTTCTACAACCGCTTCTTCTGTTACTTCCAGGTCGATATCCAGTTCGATTTCTTCTTCTATCTCTTCCTCATCAGGCACCTCAATAATTTCTGGCTGCTGAATTTTTGGTGGTGGTGGTGGTGGCTGTTCCGTAATCGGAATCTCTACCAGTTCCTCAAAATCATCACTCACATTGCCGAAGTCCACCGCGGTAACCTCATCATAGCTTTTCCACTCAAAGGCAACAATTACCAGCAAAAGACTGACAACGAGGCCAATAGCAAAAAAGAGATTGGTTTTACGGGTGAGGTCGGCTTTTGGGTTTTTCTTTAATTCCATATTAGTTTACCTCCTTGGTGTAAAATGATAAGATAGCTCTCTTTAATATTACAAAATATAGTAGCATAAAGTTGCTACAAGTAAAAAAAATATTTTGAATCCTGCAAGTTTATCAAAATTTGTAAACCAGATAAAACACCCCGAAGCCTACAAAACACCCCAGGCTGTTTGCCAGAATATCGAAGAATTCAAAGTGCCTGCCAGGAATCGAATATTGCATAAGCTCAATAAGCACTCCATACAATATGCTAACAGTTAAAGATACAACAATTGCTTTTCGCCGGAGAAAATGAAAGGTATATTGCTTGCTTAAACCAATGATCATCAGAAAAACCAGTGTTCCGAATACACTAAAGTGTGCGACGGTATCGAAGCTTAATACACTGGCCCAAAGATTGGTTTTCGGCATATTATCGCCCGGAGTAAGGGTCAATAATAAAACGAGCAACATCCAGCAAAAGGTAAAAACGTTGTACCTAAAAAACATGCAGGCCTGGGTTTGTATGCACCGGAAACTTACTGGCCAATGATGTCAGCGTATTCTTTTGCGCTTAACAGCGAATCAATACCTTCTTCGTTTTCAATTTCAATTTTAATCATCCAGCCTTTGCCGTAAGGATCGCTGTTTACCAATTCCGGCTCGCCTTCCAGCTCTTCGTTTACCTCGGTAACAGTGCCGGTAAGTGGCATAAACAGGTCAGAAACGGTTTTTACTGCTTCTACAGTTCCAAAAACCTCTCCTTCTTCTACTGACTCTCCTTCGGTTTCAATTTCAACGTACACAATATCCCCCAGCTCTTTCTGGGCAAAATCGGTAATGCCAACAGTGGCAATTTTGCCATCGAGGCGAATCCATTCGTGGTCTTTTGTGTATTTAAGTTCTTCAGGTAAATTCATAAATATGTTGGTTTAAAAACCCAAAAATACACTTGTTTTTAAGTTTTACAAAAATTCTTATTGAGTAATATTAAATCGAATCTGGGTACCGAAACGGGTTACCGTATTAGGATACGAAGTTAAAACCAACGGGTTATTAATGTTGGTTGTGTAGTACAACTGGATACTTAATCTTTGGTTTAATATGTAGTTAATGGTCGGGTTCAGCTGGAAATTCACACTTCCATTGGTAATTTCATCCGGCTCATCGAACCTCCGCTGAACCATGCGGGTATTGCGAAGCGTCATGCCCAAACGGAAGGTAATTTCATTTTTAAGAATAATCTCTCTTCCACGCGAACGGAAAGGCAGTTTCAGGTTCGCGGTGGTGTAGCCTATGTCGGCCCGAACGTCTTTGGTGTTCTGCTCTGTAAGCTGGGTGTTAGACAGGTTAAGGGCCAGGTTGCGCTCCCTGTTGTAGCTTAGCTGGGCGGTAAACCTCGACTTGGTTCGTACGCTAACGCCAATTAAAGGGGCAAACTGTTCGGTGAGTACCACCTGGCTGGCTACATATAGCGGCTGTAGGTTGTTTCCCCCGTTATCATCATTTACCAGTAAGTTATCTGCAGAGCTGTAGTCTTCTAAATTATTATCAAGCGTTAATAAGCCGCTGCCCAGGTAACGCGAATTACTTACGAAGTTATTTACCGTATAGCGCGATACATAACTGTGCGAAAGGGTTATAGCTGAAAAGCGGGTTCTTAGTGCAGGAATCTTCGATAAGCCGGCATAGTCTACCCGCCAGTTAGGCAGTGGCATTTGAGGGAAAGGAGAAAGCTTGACTTTATTCGGGTCCTTTCCGCTGTAAGCAGCAAGGAAGGCCGGAACAAGCACGTCCTGTGAACGTTCGCTAAACGTTCCGCCATTTTGATTTTCAATATCTTGTAAGCGCGCTTGTATCGTTTCTCTGTATGCTGCAAAACGTTCAAAAGCCTCAGATCCATTATTGTCCAGTTTTTTATCAAAGGCGGTGGCAATAGCCATATAAGAAATGCTGTAACTGCCACTGCGCGAAGGAGTGAAGCTTCTGAAGGAATTAGTAGAGTCTTCGTCGAAGCGGAAAATTTCCTGGTAAGTACTGGTTTTGTTCTTTTTCAGGTCCAGCTGTATTCTAAAATCATTAAGCGGCTGTACTTCGGCTCTAACATCAATATTTTCGGCACTGGTTTGGGTAAAGGGCGTGCTTAGCTGAGAAGACTCCACCAGCCAGTTGTTATCCGGATCGATTGCCCGGTTCCGGATGGCTGGATCCTGGCTGCCGAGAATAAACGGAATGCCTGGAGCTACAAAAGCAGAGTCGAGGCCGAACAGGAAAGCCCGCGGCCGGTAGCCAGGGAGTAAGGTGCCACTGGTGCGGCTATAATTAAGGTTTACTGAACGTACCGACATAAGCAGGCGACCCAAACCATTAACCAGGCCTGTTCCGGGAGTAGGTTCCGCTTTTTCTTCTGTTTCTTTACCCGCTCCCGTACGCTGCCCCGGCAAAGGCTGTGGCCTCTTTTGCTGCTGGCTGGCATCGTTTATTTTTTTTAAGAAACCTACTTTATTATATAAACGAACTAAATCGACTTTACCGGTTAGCTGGTAATTTCGGCCATTCTGAATGCTGTTGCCGAACTCTTCAATCTGGTCGATAGAGCCTGCCGTCCAGGTGTAGGTGGCTTCGTAGCGTGTTTCGGCGCTTAACCAATTTGTAAATGGCAGCTTATCGAAGGGCAGGCGGTAGGTTAGGCCAATATTCTGGTCAAAATGCTTCATGCGGCCCAGCTGGTACAGGTTGTTTAGTACAGAATCCCGCTCAAACTCCGAATCGATAGTGCCGTAGGGCTCATCAATTAAGGCATTGGCCCGTGCATTGTAATCGAGCATAAGCGCATTGGTGAGGTTCCAGCGCATGTTGTACTGCCGGTTAAAAGTAAACAGCTTCTCATACTGCGGAGCAATAATGCTGGTAAGATCAGAACTCCTTAGCTGCGTACTCAGGAAGCGACGGTCTAAATCCCAGCGAACCGAGAAACTTGAAGGCAGTGGCGATATATTAAAGTCGCGGATGAGCTGTAGGTAAGGAGACCGGAACAATTTAGCATTGGCAAAAGGCTGGAATGGCTTTACTTCCGGGGCATAATTGTACCCTATGGCTCCTTTATAGGTGCGCAGGGTATAATCGGCTACTTCCCAGCTGCTGCTGTTTACATCGGAATAAGCATAGGTTAAAGCAAAGTTCGACAAATCCAGCGGCCGGGGTTTGCTTCCTTCTTTCCTGTTTAGCCGGATGTTGGTAAAGTTCAGGCTTCGGCGCCTTGCACGCTCCTCTACCAGCAGGCGATAATCCCGGCGCTCTTCTGCTGTTTCCATCGAAAGGAGGGAGGCGCTTAGCGGCAGGTCCGGGTTTCGCGGGTCGTAGTAGGGCGTAATAATGCTTTGCTCAAACGACACAAACATAGGAAGCTGCAGCCTGGCCTTTTCAGGTAAAAACTTATCGAGGGCCACGTTCGCCGAAACATCGTACGAAAGGTTTTCTTCGCGGGTGCGTTCCGAAACCCGCTGGCCAATGCTGCCAAAACCTACAGATGTATAGCGGGTACTGGCGGTTATATTTGCCAGGTCGGCTAACTTCGTGTTCAGGCGGGCATTGCCAGCCCAGCCGGCCTTAGAGTCGAAATCGGTTACCCGCAGCTCGTTGGCCCAAATACACACCGATTTAGCACTTTTGTCATTGCTGTTGTTCGGGTTACGAATTCCCATCATCAGGGTAAGAACCGTACTGAGGTCGGGATTACCTTTTATATACATATTGTGCTTGCCTACCTCGCCGGCAAAGCGTACGTCCAGCGATTTGTTGAGCCGGTTTCGGAGTGCTTTTAGCTGGTAGAGCTTATCAAGGGCAATGTCTATTTCGTTCCCATCCGGCCAGATAATTGCCGGATCGGTAGCGCCCTGCGGGGTTATTTCGAGCGGAACTTCAATTTCGTAATAGTTATCGGTAAAGTCGGTTCCTAACCTGAGGAAGGCCGTTAGCGCCCCATCCTGCAGGAGCGGGTCATTTTTGGCCTCTGCATGGAGCAGCATTTTAACACGGCCGTAGTTTACCAGGTCGAGCGATACGTTTTTAAATACCGCCCGGGCATCTTTGTTTTCTAAATCTTCTACACAAAGCTGTAGCGACTGTTCGTTCAGGCGGGCAGTCTGGTTAAAGGCAGTATTGTCGCGATCGCGTTCAAAACCCGGAGGCAATACATATGGAATGGTGTTGCCATTCTCGTTGCTGTTGTTTTCGTAGCTTACTGCCGATACGGTAAAATCGGTTTGGTCGGCCTCTTCTACCAGGCCAAGGCCTTCTTCTTTGAGGTTTTCGCGGAACCGGCGCCACTGGCTACCCACCAGCTGCATTTTTGCAAAACGAAGCACCACCGGGTCGTTAAAGCCGGTAAGGTAGGTACGCATAAAGCGAATAGATTTAAAGTCCTGGATGGACCCATATTTCCCGTCATATTCGCGTATAGGAATGCGAAACTGGTACCAGGTAACCTGTTCATCGCCATTTTTAGGCTTTACTACTCTTTTATCCACTACGTAGTTCTGGCCTACTTCAAGCTTATTTTGTTTTAAGTCCACCACATACTCATAATACTCCTCAAGCTCATTAATGGTATTATCGTTGTTCAGGTCTTCGTTGTCGGGCCTCGGGCTACCCGATTGTACTTTTGTCTGTCGGTAATGATGGGTGTATTGCCTTCCTGGTTATTAAAGTCTTTATAACGCTGAAGAATGCTGGCATTTTCCTCATTATATTCTTCTCCCAGAAATTGGCGAAAGTCATCGGCCGAAAGGTCGTTTCTAAAGTCCTGATTTCGTTATTGTATTTAGAAACTCCTGAAAAAAGTGGATAATTCTCTTCATCTTCGGAGCGGAGACCATCCATGCCTATGTCCTGAATGCGGCGGGCTTCTGCATCGCTTCGAAGGCATTATTGAGGTACTGCTTGGTGGTTACCCGCCCCCACTCGGTGGTTTCGACCTTTGGCCCCACCAGATTATTGTTTGGTGGTAAGCCATTTTCGAAGCCATGTTTACTGTCTTTTATATAATCTTCCGAAATGCTTCCCAGGTTGAATACCAGCTTTCCTCCCGAATTATTATTTTTGATGGTCATACTCCGGAAAGGCAGCATCGCGCCCATTTGGCCCGTCAATAAAGGGATCGAGCATCCAGAATTCAATATACTCAATATTGGTACGGTCGAAATCGACCTCTGAAGCAATAGAGCGGGTTATCCCTCCCCAGGATTCTGTTGGGTTGCGAAGGTGCCATCCGGCAGTAAATCGGGGTTATAGTTATAAGAACCCGCTTTCGGCCGGGTAAAATACCAGGTCGAAAATATGCTCATTGACGTTGTAGGTGGCTATATCGCGGTTAAATATTTCCTGCTGGGTTACCGAGCGCTGAAATAATGATTTTTAACATCATTGTCGTTCAGGTTAGGGGCCAGGCGATTGCGGCTGGTTCGAATTATAAAAGATATTATCGACCGTATGCCAGGCAAGTTTGCCACGCCTGTAGCCAAACCGGAGGCCGTTACTATCGCCAAAAAACCGATTGTCATCTGTTTTTGGGGTAGCTGCCATACTCCAGTTATACATATTGTTCGACAGGTTGATAGGCGTAATAGCGGCTTCAAAATCATCGATGTAGGAGGTGCCTTCGCCGCGAACCTGGTTGGAGGTGCCCGGAATCATTTGGGCAAACTCGCTGCTGAAGGTAATATTAGAAACCTCCTTGGTCTGGATAAAAGGCAGCAGATCCACCATGCGGGTAAGAAAGCGGGAATCTTTCCGATAGTTTACATCCAGGCCCCATTTGGTGTTTTTGGTCGGCTCTTCGCCAATGCTGATACGAGAAATTGGTGGCAGCTCATTGAGGTAAAGCAGGGTGCCGCCAATGCTTAAATCTTCATTTACAATATAGTCGAACTGGGTGCCAAGGAAACGGCGGGTCTGAAAATTGAGCAGGGAAGCTTTTTCGTAGGTAATACGAATTTTTTTCCCGGAGTTTATTATGCCTTCGTTCAATATTTTAATCTGCCCGAAGTTGTAATCTACCTGGTAATCTACCCCCTCGGTAAGCGGTGTGTTGCCGGCAAAAACCCTTACGGAGCCTTCGGCTACCTGGTAGCCGGGCAGGGCAATTTCGGTGGTGGAGCCGGCGGCAATAGCTGCCCTGCAGGAAAAACTTATTCTTGCCTGCCACCTGTTCAGCATCGTTCTTGGTAGTTTGGTAGAGGGTATCATACACATAGCGGTCTATCAGGTTTAGCTCACTTTCAAGAAACTGCTCTTCCAAATGCTCGCCAAAAGGCTCTAGTACAGGAAAAATAATGTTTCCCTTTTCGAGGTGAATGGTAATGCCTTCTACAAAGTCGAAGTTCCCGTCGGGCTGCGGGTCGTTTGCCTGGTTGAGGCGGTCGAGCCCCATTACCCGTACCAGGGGAATGCTTTTTGTATTTACCCCTTCCTGCAGGTTGGGGTTGTCGATATTGGTGCGGTCGTCGCGGTAAATAATGCGCAGCTGAAAACCCTCGCGGCTTACCTGGCTGGCATTCAGGTTGTAAATGTTTTTCATCATCAGGTCCCAGGCTAGGCACATCGGTCGCTATTTTGTTAGGGCGCAGGATCTTCATAAAAATGAGGTCGGAGGCGGGGCGGTCCTGGTAATTTTCTGAAAGTTCGCCTACCTGGTAACGTTTGCCATTGTAGGTATATTCGTAGGCTACCGCCAGAGCCTCGTCGGACTGCAGTCGACGGTTAAGCGAGAGGTAACCCAGGGAAGGATGGTAGGTGTACTCGCGCTCATCGAGCTTACGGGCGCTTTTTAGTACCACATAATCGGTGCTGTTGTTGAAACCCAGTGCCTGTAGCTCGCGGTCAATATTATCTAAATTCCTTAGGTCGTCATTGATCTGCAGGTTATCGAACAGGGCATTGGCATCATTATAATTGGGACTTCCTGTTACAGGGGCTGCCAGGGGCGCAATAAAAGGGTTGGCAGGCATCCGCAGATTTTCCGCTTCGCCTTCTCCAAGGTCCATAAAGGCAGCTACATTCCGGAGCGTTTGGGTATCGTTGTTACGGTTAATTACATACACTTCCATGCGGGTAATATTAACCCCCGAGGTAATTTGAGGAAGCCTGTTTAACCAATCGCCCGGTTCTATGCCGTAATGGTCGCGGAAAAAGTGCCCCAGGAAGAAGTGGCGGTTTTCGTCGTAGTCAGAAGCACGAATGGCAAAAGTGCTGGACTGGGAGCCGCCTTCAATTTCAATAGCATCGGTTTCGCCCCTTTGAGTGGTAGCAACACCAGTAATAAAGAGCCTGCCAAACTGCAGTTGCGTTTTTACACCAAAGAGGCTTTGGGCGCCACTCATCAGGCTGTTTCTTACCGGCAGGTTAACATTGCCGACTTCAATTTTCTTGATGATTTCCTCTTCGAAGCCAGTATATTCAACCCGGAAGTTGTTTTCAAAGTCGAAAGAATTATTGCTGTCGAAGTTGGCGGTTATTTCCAGCTTTTCGCCCACCTGCCCGACTACGCTCATGTTAATTTGCTGATCGAAGTTAAACTGGCTATTCCGCTGGGCCCTAATGGGGAGGCTTGGGTTTTCGGTACGATCAATAAGCGCCGCCAAAATCGAGGTTTACAAAACCATTGGGCCGAATGTTTACATAGCTGCCCCCAAAAATGCGATCAAATATCGGGCTGGTATAAATAGGCGGAATAAGGCTGCGGCCACTTACGGCACTTTCGCCATCAAGCCCGGAAGACTGGTTTCTCCAGTAATCTCTGATGGTACGTTCCTGCACATAGCGGTTGTACTCCTCGAGGCTCATGGTGGTAATAGGGCGGTAGCGGATGTCGCCGAGGTTTTCGTACAGCGTATAGTTAAAACCGGTATCTATCTCTACCTCCATTTGCGTAGGAGGAGAGGGGTAAAAAGGAGAAAGGGAGCCCCTGTTGCTGAACGGATCACCAAAGCGGTCGGTAGGCTGGTAAGTGGGCCTCCTGCTGGGTGTGTACTTTGTTTTAGTGGTATCCTGTGTTGTTTGCTGACTGGTATCGGCGGGGGTTCCCTGCTGAAAATACACAAAAGCACTGGCTTCGCCTGCATATAAGCAGGTGAGGAAAGTCAGAAAAATGGGTAAAACAACAAGCTTTTGGGTACTTTTCCTTTTTATCAAAGCAAATTAATTGATTTACGAACTCTTAAGTGCACGTTTGATTAACTCTTCCAGTGTGAGGTCCTGCGGGCTATTTTTCAAGATAGTATTCAGGTTTTTCTCTGCCACGCTGCGGTTAATTCCCAGAGTAACTAAAGCGGACAACGCTTCGTTTCTGAGGGTATTGTGTGATGGCCCACTTATAGACATGTTTAGTGCAATTCCATCGGTTTTTCCTATTTTATCTTTGAGTTCCAGGATAATACGCTGGGCAGTTTTTGCACCTACCCCTTTTACTGATTGTATGGTACGGACCTCTTCGTTTAGGATTGCCTGCTGGATTTCCTGGGGGCTAAGAGAAGAAAGAATCATTAAGCCTGTGCCGGGACCTACCCCATTAATGGAGATTAAATCCAGAAACATTTTCTTTTCGGCGAGTTCTTTAAACCCAAACAGGGTATGGGCATCTTCTTTTATATGGAGATAGGTAAACAGCTGGCAGGATTCCCCATCCTGTAAAGAAGTATAGGTATGAAGTGAAATTTTCACTTCATACCCAATGCCCTGCACATCAATAATAACGCGGGCAGGATCTTTATAAGCCAGCTTGCCTTTAAGGTAAGCTATCATACGTTTTCTAACTTTTTGGCATGTACCTGGGCATCTACCACGGCAATGGCAACTATGTTAACAATTTCGCGGATAGAGCTGCCCAGCTGCAGAATATGAACCGGTTTGTTCATGCCCAGCAGTACAGGGCCAATAGCTTCGGCACCGCCTATTTCCATAAGTAATTTATAGGCAATGTTGCCCGAGGCCAGGTCGGGGAATACCAGGGTGTTTGCTCCTTTTTCGGCCAGCTCAGAGAAAGGGTAATTCTCCTGCTGCAGCTCGGTATTAAGGGCAATGTTGGCCTGTATATCGCCGTCGATGGTGAGATTAGGATATTTTTCTTTAGCCAGGCGGGTGGCAAGACTGGCCTTTTCAGGTACCTCGCCTTTGCTTGAGCCAAAGTTAGAATAAGAAAGCATTGCTACCCGAGGGGTAAAGTCAAAGAACTCTACGCCACGCGCGGTAAGGCCAATAATATCGACCAACTCTTCGGCACTCGGGTTCAGGTTTACCGTGGTGTCGGCAAAAAAGTAGGTGCCTTTTTTATTGCTGATAATATACATGCCGGCAACCCGCTTAACGCCTTTTTCCACACCAACAATTTGCAGGGCCGGTGCAATGGTTCGCGGATAGTCTTTGGTAAGACCTGAAATAAAAGCATCGGCCTCGCCATTCTCGAGCATCATGGCGCCAAAGTAATTTCTATCCAGCATGAGCTTACGGGCTTCGTGCAGGGTTACGCCTTTGCGCTTGCGCTTTTCGAAGATTTTTGCTGCATAGCTGTTTAAGGTTTCTTCCTGTGCCTTATCTTCCAGGTCAATAATCTGGCAGTTCGAAAGCTCCAGCTGGTGCTCTTCAATCAGGCTTTCGATTTTTGCCCGGTTACCCAGCAAAATAGGAATTCCTATTTTTTCGTCCTGTACGGTTTGGGCCGCTTTAAGTATCTTCTGGTTGTCGGCTTCGGCAAAAACAACCCGCTTCGGATTTTTCTTTGCCTGGCTGATAACACGGGACATCAGCCTTTGATCAATACCAATCCGTTCCTGCAGCTGCAGGTTATACTCCTCCCAGTCGGTAATTTCGCGACGTGCCACGCCGCTTTCGATAGCGGCTTTGGCTACAGCCGGCGAAATGGTGGTAATCAGGCGAGGGTCAAGCGGCTTCGGAATTAAGTATTCCCTTCCGAAGGCTATTTTCTGGTCGCCATACGCTTTGTTTACTGCTTCCGGAACAGGCTCTTTGGCAAGTGCAGCAATGGCATTAACGGCAGCCAGCTTCATTTCTTCGTTAATAGCGGTTGCGCGTACATCGAGTGCGCCACGGAAAATGAAAGGAAAGCCCAATACATTGTTCACCTGGTTAGGGTGGTCGGAGCGACCGGTAGCCATGATAATATCGTTGCGGGTAGCCATGGCCAAATCATAGGCAATTTCCGGATCGGGATTGGCCAGCGCAAAAACAATTGGGTTTTCGGCCATGGAAGCTATTTGCTCCTGCCCGATAATGTTGCCTGCCGATAAACCAAGGAACACATCGGCGCCTTTAAGCGCATCCGTTACCGTAACCACATCGGTTCGGCTGGTAGCAAATAAGGATTTAATTTCATCGAGGTCTCCGCGATCCTGCCGAATTACACCGTCTTTGTCGCACATAAGAATGTTTTCTTTGCGTGCCCCCAGCGATACATACAGTTTGGTACAGGTAATGGCCGATGCGCCTGCGCCGCTGACCACTATTTTTACTTCTTCAATTTTCTTTCCGGCAATTTCCAGCGCATTCAGGAGAGCGGCCGAAGAAATAATGGCGGTACCATGCTGGTCGTCGTGCATTACCGGAATGTTCATTCGCTTCTTGAGCTCCCGCTCAATTTTAAAGCATTCCGGTGCTTTAATGTCTTCGAGGTTAATGCCCCCGAAGGTCGGTTCCAGTGCCCGAACAATTTCGATAAACTTATCGGGGTCCTTTTCGTCTATTTCGATATCGAATACATCAATTCCGGCAAACTTCTTAAAGAGGACTCCTTTTCCTTCCATTACAGGCTTGGAGGCCTCGGGGCCAATATCGCCAAGGCCAAGAACAGCGGTTCCGTTAGAAATTACCGCTACCAGGTTGCCTTTGGCAGTGTATTTGTAAACATCCTCCTTGTTTGCAGCAATCTCTTTGCAGGGTTCAGCTACACCTGGCGAATAAGCCAGGGCTAGATCGAGCTGTGAGCTGAGCATTTTTGTTGGTACCACCTCTATTTTGCCAGGTTGCCCCTGGGTGTGGTAATTTAACGCATCTTCTTTTCTAATTTTAATAGGCATATTACGGCTTCTATCAATCCCAATAAATACTAATAAACACTTTTGAGGGGCAAATCTAGCTATATTTTCTGTATGTGAACAATATACAAGGTGCTGGTTTTAATTTACTGAGGCTGAAGAGGCTGCCCCGGTAGAGGTCGCGGCTGCGGGCTCTCCTTCGGCGGTAGATTTAAAGGTGTGAAGAATGGCTTCCAGTTCCCGGATTGGCTCCCGCTTATCTTCGCCGGCTGCATATACAAAGCCTTCGATATAGTACAGGCGGTTGGTGGCTTCATCGACAAAAGTGTAGCTGATAAAAGGGCCTCCCATGACCATTTCATTCAGGCGCCAGAGACCGCGCATTTCAATGGCATAATGGCCGTTAAAGTTTACTTCACGTGTTTCAACCGGTACATTCAGCTCGGTTTTCATATAAGTAGTGCTGTCGCTTCCCCAAATGTATTTTTTACCAAACTGGCTGCGTAGTTTCAGGATGTTCTCCGCGGTAAAGACATTTTCATCGTCGTATTGCTGGTAACCCACCCAAATGCTTTTGTCAATATCCGGATCGAGCATACGCAGCCAAATGAAATCTTCTTTTTCTATTGCTACTTCGTAACCCGCTGGAAAATGAAGCCTGAAGCCATGGCGCTTCTGTACATAATTGGTGAGTTCTTTGCCGGGAAGGCCGGAAAAGAGTTTCTGACTCAGGCGATCCCTCTCAAATTCCAGAAAGTACTGGTAGAGCTTTTCTTTGTTCTGCTCGAGTTTCTGCATCAGGCTTTCTTCGGTTTGGGAAAAAAGGTGTAAAACCTGCTGACCTCTTGCAAACTCATTTTCACGGGCAAACATAAAAATGTCTTTATTTTCTCGAATCTGCTCCAGGGAGTTTTCTGTAAAGTAGGTGCGCATAACGCGGCTGTCTCTGCTGCGGTCGTCGAGCGTAGTTACAAAAATAATGTTCGGGTAAAGTTTCATAAAGCCCTTAAAGTGGCGAGGGCTTACATAACGAACATTAAAGGCGGCTTCCTCCTGCGGAAGGGCCGGGATGGGCGCTGCATATATTTTGCGAAGTTGCTCGCCCAGCGTGCCCTGCCATTGGGCGGAGTCCATTACCACCAGTATTTCGTTCGGAACTGTACTTACCCTGGGCAGGTCGGTTACGTTTTGAACCCCTTCTTTGCTGTCGCAGGCCCAGCTGGCGGCAAGGAGTAAGGGGAAAAGATATAAGCAGATTTTCTTCATTCGATCTGGTTCAAAAGTTTTGTAATTTGTTAAAAAACGATTCTTTTGGCTAAAATGGTGCCAACAAAAGAAATTTTAAAATATTCCCAAAATAAAAAAGCTTTGCTGTATACACAACAAAGCTTACTAAATTTGTACAGGATTCTCTTATTTCGAGATTATGAGCTTTTGACCGGGCTTAATATTATTTGAAGTAAGGCGGTTCAGCTTCTTAATTTCATCGATGCTTACTCCACCGTGCTTTTTAGAAATATCCCAGAGGGTATCGCCCGGCTGCACATAATATACTTTGGAGCCATGTACCTGAACGGGTTTACTATTGCTGGTAGCGGCCTGGGCAAGTTGGGTATTGATGGAAGCCTTTTGTTTAGGCGTTACATAAATAGCCAGGTTTTGTCCTACCCGAATAGTATTGCCCTGTATGCGATTCCAGTGGCGGATATCAGCGACTCCAACATTATGACGTTCTGCAATTTTACCAAGATAGTCGCCGCGCTGTACTTTGTAAGTTACTTTTTCGCGGTTGTATGTGCTGCCTACTTCGTTGCGGGTAAAGTATGCCAGCATTTGCTGGTTCTTTTCGCGTGTGGAGTCATAAATTGCATCGCGACCGGCTAACAGCTTTGGTGCTACCTGTGCAGGCACTTTCAATGCGTAATGTCCGGCGTCTTCCGGAACAGCATTTCGAATAAGCTCAGGATTCAGGTTTGTTATTTCGCCAGGGCAGAGGTTTAGTTCCTCTTCTAAAACTTCGAGGCTCATAAAATTATTAAGGTGCACCGTATCTACTGCAATGGCCAGCTGGTACTCATGCTCTTCGAGGTAGAAGTTGTGATCTTCCAGGTGGTTCATGAGGTAGGTGATGGCTGCAAACTGGGGTACGTATGAGCGGGTTTCGCGTGGCAGGTGGTTGTAGACTTCCCAAAAGTCATATACATAGCCCGACCGGCGAACCGCCTTGCGAACGTTGCCCGGGCCGGCATTATAAGCAGCAAGGGCAAGTTCCCAGTTGTTAAACATGCCATGGAGCTGCTTCAGGTACTTACAGGCTGCCTCGGTAGCTTTTTCAGGGTCCATGCGCTCATCGATAAACCAGGAGCGGTCGAGGCGGTAAATGCGGCCCGTTGCAGGCATAAACTGCCATAAGCCAGCCGCGCCTGCCCGTGAAATTGCCCGCGGGTTAAGGCCTGACTCAACAATGGCCAGGTACTTTAAATCGTCGGGCATATCGTACTTTGCCAGGTATTTTTCGAAAAGCGGGAAGTAAACCTGCATCCGTTGCACCACCATTCGGGTATAATCGCGGTTGCGAATGGCAAAGTAATCGATAAACGCTTTTACCGTAGGGTTAAAAGTAATATGGAGATCAGAATTCATGCAGGAAATCCGATCGGCTACTTCGTCATATCCTGGGTCCGGAACATGTTCATAAAAAGGTCTTTCCACCTCTACATAGGCAAGCACGGTATCGGCAAGTTGCATTTCTTCTTCCTCTTCCTGTGCCAGGGCCGGCAAGCTGCAAACACAAAGCCACACCATAGCCAGTAGGGGTGCGGCATTTAAACGAATCAAATTCCGGGGTACAAGTCTCATACGTGCAAGTAATTTAATGCTCAGGCCTCCATCAGGTATTTTGAGAAGGCAAATAGTTTTTCCTCTTTGAAAGCGCTTGCAACAACCTGTAAGCCTATTGGAAGCCCGTTTGAGTCGGTCCCGTTGGGGATAGAGATAGCGGGTACTCCAACCAGGTTTGCCTGTACGGTAAACAAATCTGCCAGGTACATTTCCAGCGGGTCTGCGGTATGCTCGCCCAGTTTAAAGGCAGTTGTTGGCGTCGTAGGCAGCACTATAAAATCGTACGAAGACAGTAATTCTTCTGTTGCATCTTTAATCAGCCTTCTTACCTTTTGTGCTTTGGTGTAATAGGCATCATAATAGCTGGCACTTAGTACGAAGGTGCCTAACATAATTCGGCGCTTTACTTCCGCTCCAAAACCTTCGCTACGTGTTTTCTTGTACATCGTCTCGAGATTGGTGGCATTGGATGAACGGTACCCATACTTAACGCCATCGAAGCGGGAAAGGTTTGAGCTTGCTTCTGCGGTGGTTAGAATATAGTAAGCGGGTAGTACGTAGTCTAGTAGCGGAAAATTAACGGCTTCAACGGTATGTCCTTCAGTTTTAAGCCATTCCAGTTTTTTTTCTACGCTCGATTTAATTTCACTGTTGAGACCTTCGGTGTCGAGGGTATTTTGAATATAAGCCACCCGGTAGGGCTTACTTTCTTTTTGCAGTTGCTGGGAATAGGCAGGTACCTCTATCCGTGCAGCCGTACTGTCGAATTCATCGGCACCGGCAATTACTTCCAGCACCAGGGCGCAGTCTTCCACACTTTTTGAAAAAACGCCAATGGAGTCAAAAGAAGAGGCATAGGCAACCAGGCCATAGCGGGAAATGCGCCCGTAAGTAGGTTTAAGCCCCACCACTCCACAGAAAGCCGCTGGCTGGCGCACAGAGCCTCCCGTGTCTGAACCAAGCGATACCAGGCACATATCGGCCTGTACAGCTACGGCAGAGCCTCCTGAAGAACCACCGGGCACGCGTTCGGTATCGGCGGCATTGAGTACAGGGCCAAAAGCAGAATTTTCGTTCGAAGAGCCCATTGCAAACTCGTCGCAGTTCTGGCGACCTATTACAATAGCATCTTCGTCGAGTAGTTTTTGTACAGCAGTGCCATTAAACTGGCTAATGAAACTATCGAGTATTTTGGAGGCACTTTGCAGCCCATGGTCCTTATGACAGAGCACGTCTTTAAGTCCTACAACCATGCCGGCCAGTTTTCCGGCGGTACCATCAGCCAGTTTCTTATCTACCCTTTTAGCATGTTCACGAGCCTCATCGGCATAAACTTCCAGAAAGGCATTTAGCTGCTTGTTTTGTTCTATATTATTCAGGTAGCCCTCTACCAGCTGCTGGCAGGAGGTGTCCCCTTTTTGTAAGGCATCTTTGACTTCGGAGAGAGAGGTGTAGGATTTCAAAACTAGTTTTCGTTTGTATTGGTTGCTTTGGTTGTATTTGCACTTACATTGGCTTTGGCTTTGGGCTTGTTATCGTCCATGTTTAAGCCTTCGTCAATTTCATCTTTAATTTCACGGGTGGCGTCTTTAAACTCGCGGATACCGCGGCCCATGCCACGCGCCAGCTCAGGTATCTTTTTCGCCCCAAAGAAGATGAGGATAACCAGCAAAATAAGGAGGATTTCGTAGCCACCCATATTCAGGAATAATAATTGAGTCTGCATTTTTTTCTTTGTTTAATTTCGGTAATTGTAAAATTACATATTTATTGGTATTGCTCAAACCCAGTGGGTTAAGTATTTGTCTGAGAAGGTAATCCTTCCTTCAAAAGTTCAAAAAAGAAGGCCCTCTTTTTTAGCTTTTCCATTTCTTTACTAACGGCCTGTGCATGTTCTGTTGTTTTATGTAAACAGGTTTTTATCAGAGAGTGTACGTTATATGTCTCGTGCTGGGGGTAAGTGTTTGATACACAGTATAAAATGAAATAATTTATCGGGCAGGAAGGCTAATTTTTTACGAGAAGCGGGAGAACCTTACGGACGTGATGTTGGGCTTAAGTTGTTAGTTTTTATACAGCCAGTGTTCGGGATTTATCTTCTGGTTGTCTTTCCATATTTCAAAATGTACTTCCGAAACCCCTTCTTTAGAGGTGTAAACGGTGCCGAGCACATCTTTGGCTTTCACCTTTTGCATGGGCGCTACATTTACCTCCTTCAGGCGGGCGTACACGGTAAAATACTGCCCATGCTGAATCATAACTACATTGTTCATGCCTGGCATAAAGAAAACGCGGCGCACCTGGCCATCGAATACGGCTCGTACCTGCTCATTTTCCTTGGTTTGAATTTCAACTCCGCTGCTCTCGAGCTTTACCTGTTTGTAAACCTGGTGCTCTCCAAATTTGGTGGAAATAAAGCCGGAAGCCACAGGCCAGAGGAGCCTGGTACGGGCGCCTTCAAAAGAAGTGCTGATGGCTGCAGCCTCGGGCGTTAAGGCCGCATTTGCGGCTGTGCTGGCCGAAGCATTTTTAACCGCGTTTTTCTTTGCCGCCGCAGCTGCTTCGGCGCGGGCTTTCTCTATTTCTTCTTTTACTAATTTGGCTATAAGATCGTCGAGCTGTTTAAGGGTGGCTTCGCGCTGGGCAATGTCTTTTTGTACCTTATTTTCGCGGACGCTTAGCTGGCTTACCACCTGGCTTTGTTCCTGTTGCAGGGCCAGGAGATTCTGGCTTTGCTGAAGCTGCTCGTCCAGGAGTTGTTCCTGCTCGCCACGCTTTGATTTTACGCGCTGCTGCTGACTTTCAAGCGATTCTCTTACTTTTGTAATTTGCTCTACCTGCATGCGGCGGGCATCGCTGTATTGCTCCATCCAGTTCAGTCGCATAAACAGCTGGTTAAAGGTTGGGGCCGAAAAAAGAAAGGTAAGTTTACTAAAACCTTTGCTGGCTTTGTAGCTGGAATAAACCATTTCGGCATATTCTGCTTTAAGCTTGGTAAGGTCGTTTTGAAGCGCGCTTACAATGGTGCCCAGCTCAAATATTTCGTTGTCGAGCAGGCCAATTTCCTGGTTAATTGTAAGGATTAACTGTTGGCTTGCTTCAATCTGGTTATTAAGTGCCGATAGCTGGCCGAGGGTTGCTTCTTTTTTATTTTTCGTTTGAGCAAGAATGTTTTCTGCTTCTTTAATTTTCCGAAGGTTTTCCTGTTTTTGCTTTTCCAGCTCGGCCTTACTCTGGCCAATGGCAGGGAGGGCAAAAAAAGAAAGTAACACCAACAGTAAACAACCAACCCCTCTATTTCTTGCGGTCATATTTATCAGGAATATCAAAAGGAAAACTCAATGCGCTGTCGCTAAACTCGGCTTTATTGTGCTTAAATGCAACAGTTGTGGTTTTTAAATCCTGCTTGTCCTGGTAGCGGGCCGAAATGGTGCTGGAGTAGGGGAGTACGTTCCCTTCAAGCTGTTTAAAGTCGTCGTAGTTTAGGGTAAGCGCATTGGTGCTGGCCTTATCCTGCAATATAACTTTATTGAGTTTTAAGGTTTCTTTGCTAATGTAATTAAGGATGTTGAACTGTGGCTCATCCTGCATAATAAGTATCTGCTCTTCCTGGCGATCTATTCTGTCGCGGCGACTTACCGGCTTGAGCATATCACCCAGCAGGGCTGCCTGAAAAACAGCGAAGCTAACATTTACATTTAGTTTCTGGCTAAGCTCGGGAAAGCTGTAGGCATAATAATTTTTTTCCAGCTTGTTAATGAGGAAGAGGGAATCCTGTGTAACCAGGCCGCGGGCAGCTTCGATGCCAAAGCCGGGCGTTACAGAAAACCAGATGATGCTATCCTTCCTGATGCGGATATTGGCAGTGGCGCCGATTCGCCGGTCTCCATCGTCGAAATTAATTTTACTGCGGGTGGTGAGGTATTGAAAATCCACCTCTTTTATGGCGAGATCTTTTATTTCTTTGCGGCTTACAGTAGGCACTGTTTCGCGTTTACATGCTCCCATGGCGAAGAGTATGCACAGGAGCAATCCAAAATACTTATTCATAAAGGGTACGGTCGTTTATTTTTTTGTCGAGCAATTCAGAAGCGTTGGGCAGCCCACGGGCTTTTTTCCACTGGTTTACTGCTTCTTCTTTCTGATTTAGTTTATACAGTACATCGCCATAATGTTCAATAATTGTGCCATCCTGCTGGTCGCTCTGGCTCGCAATGGCATGCTCCAGAAAACGCCTGGCTTCTTCGTACCGTTTTAGCTGGTACAATACCCAGGCGTGGGTATCGAGATAGGTTGGGTTGTCGGGATATTTTTTTACAAGCCTTTGGGTAAGCTCAAGGGCCAGGTCCAGCTTTTCCTTGCGGAGCGCCAGGTAGTAGCTGTAATTATTGAGAATGTAGTCATTGTCGGGATTGAGCTGCAGGGCGGCCTCATAGGCGGCATCTGACTTGGCATATTGCTTCATGCCATTGTAGGCATCGCCTAGGTGGGTATGGAATATACCGGCCAGCTCCAGGTTAGAGGCCGCTAATTTTTTGCCCTGTTCCAGTGCCCAAACAGCTTCCTGGTAGTTTTTTTGGTTCAGGTTGGCTGCTCCGCTAAAATAGTACAGCGATGCCTGGTTGGGGAACAGCTCGAGGGCTTTTTCGGCTTCCCGGGCAACGCTGTCGAAGCGGCCAAGCTCCAGCCCGAGGGAGAGGGAATTCTGCCAAACGTTAAAATTGTTTTTGTCTATTTCCAGTGCCTGCAAATAGCTTGAGCGTGCAGCTTGTTTCTTTTGTGTGGCAACCAGGTAATCGCCGCGGGTAACATAGGCCAGCGCCTCGTTTGGATGTGCCTCCACAATATCTTTTGTAAGCGAATCGAGACTTTTTTCCAGTTCCGGCCGGGGCAATTGCTGCAGGAGGGTGGCTACTTCCTGAATTTTTAAATTGAGCTCCAGCCCGGGGTCCTGGAAAGCATTTTTTAAATGGGCCGTGGCGGCGCCAAAATTATTTTGCTGCTGGTATAGCTTGGCCAGCAAATATTCTGCCTGCGGCTGCCCGGGCTGTTCAGCAAGGTAATTTTCAAGATAGCGCTTTGCTTCGTCGTAGCGCTGGTTGTTTAATAAAATTTCGGCCTGCTGTACCACATAGGCCGGCTCGCCCGGAAAATTTTGTACCAGCTTTTCTCCTTCGTGCAGGGCTTCGTCGAGCTTGCCCTGCTGGAGGTAAAGCTTTTGTTTCTGCAATACAATTTGCTCATTAACACCGAGTACGGTTTCGGCATCGTTAAAAGCCTGTATGGCCTTGTCGTACTCGTGTATGTGTAGGTAAAGCACGGCAAGTTCAAGTATATGCTGCGGGCCTGCATCGGTATTTTTGAGCATGCTTTCGTAGAGGCTGGCTGCTTTGGCATACGCTCCCTGCTGCGACTGGATGTCGGCAGCCAGTATGTAGTAGTATTTATTGCTGTCCTGAAGGGCAAGCGCCGACTCCATGCTTTTTTCTGCCTTCGAATACTCTCCTGTTTTTGAGAGTACCTCTGCCAGTTTATAATAAGCAGCATGATTGGCCGGGTCCAGCTCCAGGGTACGGCGCAGGTAGTTAATGGCTTTGGGGTAATCTTCTAATATAGCATTTTTAACCCCTTCGGTAAAAAACTGCTCGGCCTGTGCCTGTTTTTCCGAACTTAGGGCTGCCTGCTTATTTTCACGATCAGCTGATTTGCTTTTTTTCTTTTGCCCGTAAGAAAAAGACATACCTACTGCAAGCAGTAGGTATGTTGTTGCCAGGAGCAGGTAAGTATACTTTAATAATTTACCGTGCATGAAGTAGGGTTAATCTGGTATTTAGTCTTTAATGGTGGTAAAGTCGCCAATACTAAAGTCTCGCGCTTTTCCTTCATAAGTAACGAAATTGCCTACCATTGAGTTCTTAATGCGGGCATCCTTTAACTCACTGTTGGTTTGGACAATCGTATTTTCAATGCGTGAATCAACGACTATGCTGTTGTCTCCTAAAGAAACGTGTGGACCTACCACGCTATTGTGGATTTGCGCATTTTCGCCAATGTAGCAGGGCGGAATAATTACCGAATTTTCTATTTTGGCCGAAGAAGCCACCAAATCTTTGTCTTTGATAAACTCCAGGTAGCGCTGGTTGGTATACACCGTTACCTCTTTATTTCCGCAGTCGAGCCATTCTTCTACCTTGCCCGGAACAAGCTTTTTACCCTTGGCTTTCATGTTTTCCAGGGCGTTGGTAATCTGGAACTCTCCTTTGTCGCGTATATCGTTGTCGAGCAGGTACTGAAGCTCGCTGCGCAGGTTGGCACCATCTTTAAAATAATAGATACCAATAATGGCCAGGTCGGAGACAAACTCCTGTGGTTTTTCAATAAAGTCGGTAATGTGTCCTTCCTGGTTAACTTTTACCACACCAAAGGGACGGGGATCTTCTACCTTCTGTACCCAGATGATCCCATCCTGCTCGGCATCCATTGTAAAATCGGCTTTGAAGAGGGTATCGGCAAAAGCGACAATTACGCGACCGTCGAGCAGCTCTTTGGCGCACATAATGGCATGGGCGGTGCCCAGTGCTTCATCCTGGTAAAAAATATGCCCCCGGGCACCTAAAGATTTGGCCACCTGGAGCAGGTGCTCTTCCACCTCTTTGCCAAAGCTGCGGCTGATAATAAAGCCTATTTGTTCAATTTTTTCTTCGCAAACACTGGCAATGTCTTCGGTAAGGCGCTGTACAATAGGCTTGCCGGCTATAGGAATAAGCGGTTTAGGTACCGTTAAAGAGTGGGGACGCATGCGTTTGCCCATGCCAGCCATCGGTATTACAATATTCATAAAAAAGGGTTTAAAAAATTTTATTTACTTGTTCGTTAATTGTTTTTAGTGGCTAGTGGCTAGTGGCTAGTGGCTAGTGGCTAGTGGCTAGTGGCTAGTGGCTAGTGGCTAGTGGCTAGTGGCTAGTGGCTGAGTGTCTGGCTATTGGGTTTTCCAGTTTCTATTTCCTACCCTCTAATTTCTATCTTCCAGCTTCTATCTTCTAACCGCTATTTCGTTCCGGAGCTGCCAAAGCCGCCGGCCCCTCTTAGTGTGTCGCTGAGCACTTCGGCCTCCAGCCATTCTACCTGCTGATGCGCAGCTATTACCATTTGAGCGATGCGCTCTCCGTCCTTTACAACAAAAGCTTCTGCCGAAATGTTAACCAGCAGCACCTTTATCTCTCCCCGGTAATCGGCATCAATCGTTCCGGGGCTATTCAGTACCGTAATTCCATGTTTATAAGCAAGGCCGCTGCGAGGGCGTATTTGTGCTTCGTAGCCGGCAGGCAACTCCATAAATAAACCGGTAGGAATGAGCGCTCTTTTAAGTGGTTTTAGCGTTATTTCTTCCGCCAGGTTTGCCCGCAGGTCCATGCCTGCAGAGGCAATGGTCTGGTAGCCAGGAAGCTCGTGTTTCGATTGGTTGGTTATGCGTACTTGCATGAATGTCTTTTTGTCAAACTTATAAAATTTCAGGCTGCTTTTACAGAGAAGTTCTTTTTTTCATAGAAAAAAGCGAACAGGAGGTACAACAAAGTAATTCCCATGGAAAGGGCTGTTTTTAGCCACACATTGTCTACATCCAGCGCCAGGAAGCCATACACTATTGCGGCGGTTCCAATGATATAGGCAAAGGCACTGCTTAGCCGGTATGGAATCGGGTAATGCTTTTGCCCGTAATAGTAGCAAATGGCGGCCATATACAGGTACACAGCCAGGGTCGAAAGGGCTGCACCCACCATTCCAAATACCGGAATAAGAGAAAAGTTTAAAATAACCGTAAGTAAGGCGCCGCTTAAGGTAAACCAGGTGCCATATTTATTTTTGTCGGCCAACTTAAACCAAATGGCCAGGTTCATATAGATGCCGAAAAACAGGTAACCAAGCAGTAAAATGGGAACTATATCAAAGCCTCTCCAGTAAGCAGGATCGCGCAGAACCAGGGGGCCTATCCAGTGGAGGTTTACAGAAACCGCCAGGAAGATAAAGCAGCAGGCAATAATAAAATACTGCATCACCCTCGAAAAAAGCTCCGGGCTGTTCCGGTTATCGGCCTTTGAAAAAAAGAAAGGCTCGGAGGCAAAGCGGAAGGCCTGGATGACCAGGTTCATGAAAATAGACAGCTTATAACAGGCACCGAAAATACCCAGGGCTTCTTTATTTGTAAGATCAGGGTACAGGCTTTCGGGCAGGATATATTTTAGCATACTCCGCGACATCATTTCATTGGTAGCCCCGGCGATGCCCATAAACAGCAGCGGGTAGGCATAAATCAGCATGCTTTTCCAGTAATTTTTGTCGATACGAAAGCGTGCCTGCATCAGCTCGGGGAACAGCATCAGTATCCAGGCTGCGTTGGCGATGAGGTTGGCCAGAAAAACATAGTCTACCCCCCACTCCGGTCGAAAGAATCCTCCGATAAGCGGTTGCAGTTCCTGCAGGTACTCACCACGGTATATGTCGTAGCAGAATACCAGGAAAAAAATATTCAGGCCGATATTAAGTACAATATTTCCCAGCTTGGCTGCCGCAAACTTAATGGGCCTGCCCTGGAGCCTGAGGCGGGCAAATGGAATGGCCATGATGGCATCGATGGTAAGAATGGCCGCAAACCAGTACACGTAATGTTCCTTACCCGGATAATTGAGTGCCTCGACGATGGAGGGCGCGAACAGGCATAAGGTGCCCGACAGCAGGAGACTGCTGGTGAAAATGGAGGTGAAGGCGGTATTAAAAACCCTTGGCTCATCGTCGCGGTAACGATTGGCAAAGCGGAAGTAGGCCGTCTCTATTCCGTAAAGATAGAGTACGTTCAGAAAGGCCACATACGCATATAATTCTGTTACGATGCCATACTCGCCTGTTTCAAAAACTTCGGTATAGAATGGAACAAGGAGATAGTTAAGCAAACGGCCTCCGATACTGCTAATTCCATAAATAGCAGTATCGGAGGCCAGTTTTTTAAGGTTACTCATGTATAGTCTTGAGTATTGATTCGTGGGTAATGAGTATTGAGCGGTCCGCCGCAGCGGTAGTGAGTCTTGAGATAGAGGGGGAGCCCATCAGGCACTACCGCCAGCCACTAAGCACCAATCACCTAAATTACGCTCCTTTAAACTCTGGTTTTCTTTTTTCAATAAAAGCAGCGGTGCCTTCGCGGAAGTCATCGGACTTGCAGCAGCTGGCAAAGTTGTTGGCTTCGGTCTGGTAGCCATTTTCTTCCGGACGGAATACGGCGTTTACGCAGTCAATGACCATGCCTATTGCCAGTGGAGCTTTAGCAGTAATTTTATGAATGAGCTCTTCTGATTTTGCCTTTAGCTCTTCGTTGTTATGCACCACATAGTTTACCAGGCCTAAATCCTCGCCTTCATCAGCCGTAAGCATGTCGCCGGTCATCATCAGCTCCAGGGCCTTGCTTTTGCCAATGAGCTGGGTAAGGCGCTGGGTACCTCCGTAGCCGGGTATAATGCCCAGGTTCACCTCGGGCTGACCGAATTTGGCATTTTTGGTGGCTACGCGCAGGTGGCAGGCCATGGCCAGCTCGCAGCCTCCGCCCAGGGCAAAGCCGTTTACGGCAGCAATAATAGGTTTGTGGCAGTTCTCGATGAGCGCAAACACTTCCTGTCCGTTTTCAGCGAACTTCCGGGCATTTACCTCATTGAGGCCTGCAATTTCTTTAATATCCGCACCGGCAACAAAGGCTTTTTCGCCTGCGCCGGTAAGTATTACGCCATGGATTTCAGTATCGTCGTATACACGCTGGATGGCCGTACGTATCTCCTCTACGGTTGCCACATTCAAGGCATTCATCTTCTCGGGGCGGTTAACAGTAATTGTTAAAATGCTCCCGTTAAGGCTTAGGTCCAGGTTATTAAATTCGCTCATTGATCCTTTTTTAAAGTTCAGCCCAAATATAACACCCCTTCGGGCAATCTCAAAAATTTGCTCTGTGGAATAAAGCATTTAGCCGGGCGAAAGGTTTTTACAGCGCTTCCGGAAACGTTCAAAGCCGGAGCAACTTGTAGTTAAAGCGTTAAAGTAACAGTTAAAGTAGGTGAGCTGGTTACCTTATAACTAATTTTTGTATATAAGAGATGTAAGGTTTGGTAGGCAGAGCGTTAGATTTGCATGGCAAATGTAGGAAATGCGCCAATAAGCTGGTATTTTTCGGATAATTTAAGGTATTGTTCTGTTGAAGATTGAATTGTTTCAATGCCAGCACTTGCGCACCTTTGCTTTACTATTTATACCTACTCTAGGAAAAATTACTATTGATCAAAATATGAGAAAAAGATACATATTTGGTATTTTGTTTTGGCTTGTGTTTTCAGGACAAGCATCTTTTGGCCAAAGTTCAAAAAATGAGTATAGGGGAGATTGGATTAACTGTAATACTTGGGATGTTAATAGTTGTAGTGATAAGCCGGGTATTACTGATCTGAAAAATACCACAATTAACATTAAAGGCTTTGTTACTTTAAAAGATAATTTGAGTTTTACAAATAATGCAAATTTAATTATTGAGTCGGGTGACACTTTAGTGGTAATTGGAGATTTAGTTTTTAAAAATAATGCTAATCTTAATATTAATTCAAATGGGGTTTTGGTTGTAACTGGAAGTTTAATTAGTCAAAATAACATAAGTGTTGCTGTAAATGGTTCTGTAGTTGTTTTAGAAGATTTTGAAATACAAAAAAATACTGATGTAAATGGAAGCGGTCAGTTTTATGTTGTTGGAAGATCGAAATGTGCAAGCAATCAAGAATGGGGCTAATAACGTAAAGGAAGGATGAACTTAAAAAGAATATTCCATTAGTGAATTTTGTAATCAGATGAAGCCTGGAGCCATTCCTCTTCCAATCACTCTTCTCTACTTCAAAGCCACTGCCCAAAGTCAGGCTGTAGACCTTAAGTGGGCGGCTGCTAAAGCCTGGGATTTTAGCCATTATGAGCTGGAACGCTCCCGCAACGGGCAAAGCTTTGAGAAAATAGCTACCATCGATGCAGAGGAAAATACAGACTACTTAACAGAGTTCTCCTATTCAGACCGTAAGCCGCTCTCAGGGATTGCTTATTACCGGCTAAAAGCGGTTGATGTTGATGGAAAATCAGAATACAAGGGAATGGAAGTGGTGCAGTTTATGGGTAAGAGCTTCGAAATCTATCCGAACCCCATTTCCAACGGCACCTTAAAAGTAAGCTCCTTACAGGCCACCGAAGGAGCAACCCTCCTGCTGCGGGATATGACTGGCCGGACGCTTCGCTCTGTTGAAATGAAGGGGCAGGAACAAAGCATCGACACCAAAGGACTCCCTACGGGCTTTTATATCCTGATGATTCAAACGCCCCAGGGAACAGAAAAAAGCCAGGTATTTATCCGCTAGCTTAATTTAGTTAAAAGAAAAAGGTGTAAAATATATCAGTATCGAGTTTTTTAAGCCGGTGGTAGAAGTCCTATCTCCGGTTTTTTTATTTCTCTCAGAATAAAGGTGTAAGACTTCTGGATGGTTAAGTTAATGTAAAGGAAATTTCTCTTGGGGCTGGTAAAGGAAAAGGAGGGCGATGTAAGGAGAGGGATTAACAAGTGTAATTGACCTTTGCTCCCTTTATCGTAAGTGAAACCTTCTTTGCTCATTTAAAGGAATGATTAACCGTAATGACAGAGGATAAATAAAAAGGCTTTCCTGGAAGAATGAAGATAAATTTAAGTAACAGGTGTCCATCACGTTCGAAGGTTAAAATTATTGATTTAAACCATTTACTTAATAGGTAATTGCATATTCAGCAGATGTAAGGTTTAGTTGGTGCATTCTAGTATTTTGGAGAATAAAATGGGAAAGTTCCTTCTTTAGTGGATATATCTCAATTATTTAAGCGTATTATTCACCTTAACTTTAATTTGTTTCAGATCTGAAACTTATTCATTTTTGCCTATCATACTTAAATTGGCTGCAAGAATTTCCTGTTTCTCCTATATGAAAATGTTTATGTGTTTTTCGCATTCCCATGGTTTTTTTGATGCCGGAGAGCAGGCATTAAAAAAGCAGAGAGGAAGTTATTCTGTCGGCCCTAAACAGACAGGAAGAAATGAGTGGCGCAGAAGATTTGCCCGTGGGGTGTATGAGTTTTTTGGTTCAATTTCTTGGCATTTGTTTCAAGACAAACTCTTTATATTAAAATCAAGATAAAATTTTTGCTCCTTTTAATTCTTTTCTCCCTATAAAGTGAGGGGAAGAAGTTTGAAGTGATAGGCCGCATAGAAAGATAAATATGGAAAAAAATAGAGTTGCTCGTTTTTTTGCTTTTAACAAGTTATTAAAAGGTGCACAATTCCTACTGGTGGTTGGGTTGCTTATTTTGCCTATTGCAGGGCATGCGCAAATTACAACTATTGTATCTTATGATTTCAATGGTGGCGATCAAGGGTGGCAAAATGGAGTTACCTACAGTACAAGAGGCTCCTGGGTGCGGGGACAATAATTCATTTGGAGGGGCAGCAGGAAACCATTGGCGAACCACTCCAAATGAATTATTGTCCCGCCCGGAGCCTCTTGTACTGTAGGTAACTCCATTTTTTTAGCCTAGATTCCCGCCACCATTGAAATCATAAGATACAATAGTTGTAATTTGCGCATGCCCTGCAATAGGCAAAATAAGCAACCCAACCACCAGTAGGAATTGTGCACCTTTTAATAACTTGTTTAAAAGCAAAAAAACGAGCAACTCTTATTTTTTTCCATATTTATCTTTCTATGCGGCCTATCACTTCAAACTTCTTCCCCTCACTTTATAGGGAGAAAAGAATTAAAAGGAGCAAAAATTTTATCTTGATTTTAATATAAAGAGTTTGTCTTGAAACAAATGCCAAGAAATTGAACCAAAAAACTCATACACCCCACGGGCAAATCTTCTGCGCCACTCATTTCTTCCTGTCTGTTAGGGGCCGACAGAATAACTTCCTCTCTGCTTTTTTAATGCCTGCTCTCCGGCATCAAAAAAACCATGGGAATGCGAAAAACACATAAACATTTTAGTATATAGGAGAAACAGGAAAAATCTTTGCAGCCAATTTTTGTGATAGGCAAAAATGAATAAGTTTCAGATCTGAAACAAATTAAAGTTAAGGTGAATAATACGCTTAAATAATTGAGATATATCCACTAAAGAAGGAACTTTCCCATTTTATTCTCCAAAATACTAGAATGCACCAACTAAACCTTACATCTGCTGAATATGCAATTACCTATTAAGTAAATGGTTTAAAATCAATAATTTTAACCTTCAAACGTGATGGACAGCCTGTTTACTTAAATTTATCTTCATTCTTCCAGGAAAGCCTTTTTATTTATCCTCTGTCATTACGGTTAATCATTCCTTTAAATGAGCAAAGAAGGTTTCACTTACAATAAAGGGAGCAAAGGTCAATTACACTTGTTAATCCCTCTCCTTACATCGCCCTCCTTTTCCTTTTCCTCCCTAAGATTAATTTCCTTTACATTAACTTAACCATCCAGAAGTCTTACACTTTTATTCTGAGAGAAATAAAAAAACCGGAGATAGGACTGACTACCGCCGCCTTAAAAAACTCGATACTGATATATTTTACACCTTTTTCTTTTAACTAAATTAAGCTAGCGGATAA
>CAWIFH010000003.1:0-243056 GCA_963835365.1 uncultured Cytophagales bacterium | reverse complement strand
TATTGTAGTTAAAAAAAGGAAATTCCTGTATGCTATCCCATGCCAATCGCTCCATTCTTCACCTCGACCTCGATGCATTTTTTGTATCGGTTGAGCGTCTCAAAAACAGCCGGCTGCAGGGCAAACCCATCATTATAGGAGGTAGCGGCAGCCGGGGGGTCGTGGCTTCCTGCAGTTACGAGGCCCGTGCTTTTGGCGTAAGCTCCGCCATGCCCATGAAAATGGCGCGCCAGCTTTGCCCCCATGCCATTTATATACGCGGCGACATGGAAAGCTACTCCAGCTACTCCGGCATAGTAACCGATATTGTTTCTGAGCGTGTGCCCCTGCTGGAAAAGGCCTCTATCGATGAGTTTTATGCCGACATGAGCGGTATGGACCGCTTTTTTGGCATTTACACCTATGCACAGGAGCTGCGCCACACGATTCTGAAAGAAAGCGGGCTGCCCATTAGCTTTGGGCTATCGGTAAATAAGCTTGTCTCAAAAATGGCCACCAACGAAGCCAAGCCTGCCGGCCAGCAACAGGTGCTTTCGGGCCTTGAAAAAAGCTTTATCGCCCCATTGTCCATTAAAAAAATTCCTTCTATCGGCAAGGTTACCTTTCAGCAGCTCAGTGCCATGGGCGTAAAAAAAATACAGACCCTCAGCCAGGTGCCGGTGCGCCTGCTGGAGGGGGAGTTTGGCAAGCGGGGTATTGAACTGTGGCAAAAGGCCAATGCAGTAGACCACAGTCCGGTAGTGCCCTATTCTGAAGCAAAGTCTATCTCGGCGGAGCGAACTTTTCAGCAGGATACCATCGATACCTACTTTCTGAAAGCCGTACTGAGCAAAATGAGCGAGGAGCTGGGCTTTAAGCTCCGCCAGCAAAATAAGCTGAGCGGCTGCATAACGGTAAAAATCCGCTATTCTGACTTTAACACCTATACTCAGCAGAAAAGCATTCCGCTCACCTCGAGCGACAAAATAATTATGGCCCGTGTGCAGGAGCTTTTCGAAAAGCTGTACCAAAAGCGGTTGCTGGTGCGCCTGGTGGGCGTACGCCTAAGCCAGCTGGTACATGGCAACCAGCAAATAAGCCTGCTCGAAGATACTGCCAAAGAAATTCGCCTCTACCAGGCGCTGGACTATATTAAGAATAAACACGGTATCGATAAAGTAATACGCGGGCTTTCGCTTTGAGGAGACTTGAGACGGGAGAGAATAGACCAAAGAAAGAAGCAGGAATCAGGAGCCAGGAATCAAGAGAGGAGACGGGAGATGGAGATAACAGACCAGGGAAGGAATTGAGAATCTAACAAGGAATATAATGGACATGAACAAAAGCAACCGACAGAGAGCAAACGGGGGAGATTTCCCACTGGCGCGCGTTTGCAACGCCTGCCCCTACCACGTTGTGAGGTATATGGGCAGCAACCTTAATGCTAAGGTGCAGAAAGCCGGCAGTAGAAATAAAGCTGTTATAAAGGAGATAAAGCAGTTAAAAATGCGCGCCAGATATACGGCTCAGAAGGTTGGTACTAAAAGTAAAACGGCTAAAAAGGTGCCAGGGAACACTGTTGCGAGAATAAGGCAGGCATCAGACAAGTTGCAGGTGCGCCCCGGAAAGCTTATGTCAGAAAAGTGCCTGAGTTAGCATAAAGTTCTGCCTGCGGCAGGAAAAGCACGCGTTGCAAACGCGCGCCAGGCCCAATTGTCTGTTGCCTGTTATCTCAATCCTCAATACCTACTACTCCCATGTACCTGAACTGTCATACCTACTACAGCCTGCGTTTTGGCACCCTCAGCCCCCTGGAGCTGGTGGCACTGGCCAAAGAAAAAGGCATCCGGAAGCTTGCCTTAACCGACATTAATAACACCTCCTGCGCACTGGAGTTTTACCAGGCCTGCATTGGGGAAGGTATTGAGCCGGTGCTGGGAATTGAGTTTCGTACCAAAGAAGGCAGGTTCCTTTACATTGGGCTGGCGCAAAATAATAAAGGCTTTTACGAGCTCAACCGTTTTTTAACTGCCCATTCCGAAGACGGGAAAGCCCTGCCGGAACGCGCGCCTGCTTTTAAAAACAGCTATGTTATTTACCCCATTGGCTACGACCTGCGGGAGCCGCTGGAAGATCATGAGTTTGTAGGCATTCGCCCGCAGGAGGTTAGCAGGGTATACTCCGCTCCTATTCGCTATGCGTTAAATAAAGCCGTAGTGCTGCAGCCGGTTACTTTTGCACAACCCAAAGCCTACAACCTACACTGCCTGCTGCAGGCCATTGAGCAGAATGTGGTGCTTAGCAGGCTCGACAAAACATGGCTTGCCGAAGTCCAATGATTGTTTCGTTACAGAAAAAGAGTTGGAAGAGGCCTTTGTTTCCTACCCGAAAGTACTAGCCAACACCCGCAAGCTGCTGGAAAGCTGCCACATTTCCTTCGACCTGGAAAGCCCAAGAACAGGAAATCCTTTACCGTAAGCAAGGAAGACGACCTGCTGCTGCTCGAAAAACTGGCCCGCGATGGCTTTAAAAAGCGCTACAAAAATCCGGGCAAGGAAATTAACCAGCGCTTTGAGCGGGAAATAAAGATGATTGGCCAGATGGACTTTGCCCCTTACTTCCTCATTACCCACGATATTATCCGCTATGCGCAGATGCGGGGCTTCCACCACGTTGGGCGCGGCAGCGGAGCAAATTCCCTGATTGCCTATTGCCTGGGCATTACCGAAGTCGACCCCATTGCCCTTAATCTCTACTTCGAGCGCTTTATTAATCCGCACCGCAGCTCGCCGCCCGACTTTGACATTGACTTTTGCTGGGATGAGCGCGACGAAATTATCGACTATATTTTTAAACGCTATGCCAATGGCCATGTAGCCCTGCTGGCTACCGTTACCACCTTTCAGGCCAAAGCCCTTGTGCGGGAGCTGGGCAAAGTGTTCGGCCTGCCGGGGCAGGAAATCGAAATCGCTCCTGAGCCAGCAGGCCAGCCGGCAGCAACCCGACAGTATAGGGCGCAAAATCCTGTACTATGCCCAAAAGCTAAACGGCTTTCCGAACCACCTTTCCATTCATGCCGGCGGCGTACTTATTACCGAAGAGCCTGTAAATTACTACTCGGCGAAAGTACTTATGCCCAAGGGATTCCCTATTGTACACTTCGATATGTATGCAGCCGAGGAATTTGGCTTTTATAAATACGACATCCTGAGCCAGCGCGGCCTGGGTCATATTAAAGATGCTGTGCGCCTGGTAAAGGAAAACCAGGGTGTGGATATAGACATTTTCCAGACCGACAAATTTAAGCAGGATGCAAAAATAAAAGAGCAGTTGCGCCAGGCCCGCACCATTGGCTGCTTTTATATCGAGTCGCCAGGCATGCGGGGGCTGCTTTCCAAGCTGAAATGCGACACTTTTGAAACCCTGGTGGCTGCCAGCTCCATTATAAGGCCGGGAGTTTCGCAGTCGGGCATGATGCAGGAATATATTAAGCGCCACAACAGCCCGGAGGAAACCCAGTACCTGCACCCGGTTTTTGAAGAGCTGCTTGCCGAAACCTACGGCATTATGGTGTACCAGGAAGATGTGATTAAAATCGCCCACCACTTTGCCGGCCTTGAGCTGGCCGATGCCGATACACTGCGCCGGAGCATGAGCGGTAAAGGGCGCAGCGCAGAACAGATGCTCCGCGTAAAGGAAAACTACTTCCAAAGCTGTGCACAAAAAGGCCATACCCCGGAACTGAGCGCAGAGGTGTGGCGGCAAATAGAAAGTTTTGCCGGCTACAGCTTCTGCAAGGCCCACTCGGCCTCTTATGCCGTGGAAAGCTTCCAGAGCCTGTACCTGAAGTCGTATTACCCGCTGGAGTTTATGGTGGGCGTTATCAACAACTTTGGCGGATTTTATGCCCTGGAACATTATGTGCACGAGGCCCGCATGTGCGGCGCCACCATAGAAGCTCCCTGCGTAAACAAGAGCGAATATCTGGCCTCTATCCAGGGCAGCACCATTTACCTGGGCTTTATTCACCTGAAAGAACTCGAAGCAAACACTGCTAAGCTGCTGCTGCAGGAGCGAAATGAAAATGGCCCCTTTAGCAGCTTTAGTGATTTTCTGCAACGAGTAGCTGTAAAGCGGGAACAGCTGAACCTGCTTATCCGCATCAATGCCTTCCGGTTTAGCGAACAAAACCGGCATAGCCTGCTGTGGAAAAAGAACAGCTACCAGTTAAAAGCTAAATCGGGGGCTCCGCTCTCCCTCTTCGCAAAAGCAGGCGCAAAGGAAAGTGCGCTGCCCCGGCTGGACATTCACACGCTCGAAGATGCCTTTGAGCAGATGGAGCTGCTGGGCTTCTCCCTGCAATCGCCCTTCCTGCTGCTGGTAAACAAGCCCGAAACGAAGGTAAAGGCAAAAGAACTTACCGCTTACCTGGGGCAGCACATCTGCCTGAGCGGCTATTTTGTTACCCGCAAAATCATTCGCACCAAACACAAGAAGCTGATGAGCTTTGCTACCTGGATAGATGAGGAAGGCCACTTTTTTGACACCACTCATTTCCCGCAATCGCTGGATCAGCATCCTTTTACCGGCCCCGGCTGTTATGTACTGGAAGGGAAAGTAGTCGAGGAATTTGGCTTTGCCAGCATCGAAGTAAGCAAAATGGAGCACCTGAAAATGGTCGCCGATGCCCGTTTTAGTGTTTAGGAAGCGAAAATATGAATTGAAAGCAGTGAAGCAGCGGGTGCTGAAATAACAACGGCCATGTAAATTACCAGAAAGTAAGCGGACTGTAGTGGACAGTAAAACGTACTTAGGTTAAACCGTTGCCCGCTTTACAACACCTGCCCATCCTGGTCTGCTCCAGAACTATCAATTAAAAATGTACAAGAGAGGAAATACAGTCACCGCTGGCAGGTACAACCCAGCGGGTATTGTACAGCAGTTGGGTATTACTCCCGGCATCTGCTTACTTACCACATCCGTTTTACTACGTAAGTTACCAGCCCCCAGATGTCGAACTGTTGCTCTTCTGTAATTTGGGTGGCATTAAAAGGATTATCGAGGGCGGCCAGCCACAGGCCATCTTCTTTCAGCAATACTCTTTTTACACTAAACTTTCCGCCTATACAACACACTACCAGTTTTTTATTCTGAAAAGGCAGGGAGCGATCCACCACCAGGATGTCGCCTTCAGAAAAGTTACTTTCGGCATAATTGCCCACTACCCGGGCATAAAAAGTCGTAGCCGGGTTCTGTTGCAGTTCCTTATTCAGGTCAATCTGTTCAGTAAGAAAATCATCTTCTATTAATAAACCGTCGTTTGCAGAACCATTGCCGACAAAAGAGAGCCGCAGGGAAGGCGATGGACAGGGCTTACAGATTTCTACAAGTACACTCATGGCTGAAGATTGAAGGTAAAGATAAACAAGTATACGAAGGGTATAGCCAGCGTTCAAAGATGTGGGCAAAATAATTTTTCCACACCTCCCTGTTAATGAGGAATATACACCACTCCGGCACAAATACTGCCCTCATAAAAACCGCCGTTCCTGACCTGGCTCATAAAATCTGCACCTTCTGCCCCTTAACTTCACGCCCTTGTACCTTTGCTCTAAGCGCATTTGCACTGAAATTATATTATTCCTTATATCGTTTACTTTAAGCCTGCCAAAAACAGCACAAAGGAGATGTGCGCAACCTGCAGCATAGCAGGCCGTTTATTACACAGGTTTTGCTTAAAAATAAATTATGAAATTATTTACCTATACCCGAAAACAGGAACTTGCAAACAGCATTACCCATGGCCTGGGCATTCTTTTAAGCCTGGTAGGCATTCCGGTAATGTTTTGGCTGGCGGCGCAGCAAACACTTACACCCCTGCACTGGATTGCCCTGGCGGTATACGGACTTTCGTTGCTTATGGTGTATGTAAATTCTACGCTTTACCATGCCCTGCTGCACAAAACAGCCAAACGAATATTCAAGATACTCGACCACATCAGTATTTACTTTCTTATAGCCGGTACGACCACTTTTTTTGTACTTCGCTATACAGAAGGAACCGCTGCAACTATTTTCCTGATTAGCCAATGGGTGCTGGTATTTGCAGGCACCATTTTTAAGTTGTTTTTTACCGGGCGCTTTAAGCTTTTGTCTACTTTCCTTTACCTGGGGTTGGGGCTCATGGTGGTATTTATTATCCACACGCTCTGGCTTAATATGCCAGCGGTTGTATTTAGCTGGATTCTGGCAGGCGGGGCCTTTTATGTGGGCGGAGTGGTTTTCTACCTCTGGAAAAAATTATACTACCAGCATGCTATCTGGCACCTGTTTGTTTTAGGCGGCAGCATTAGCCATTATATTGCCCTGGTGCATAGCCTGCAAGCCACTGCTTAAATCAAAAGTGATACAAAAAGAGCAGCGCCCATTTCTGAAAACGCTGCTTTTTTAAGCTGCCTGTTTTATTGTTCATCCAGCCACCGTTCCGCTTTTACCGGATCATTAAAATTTTGCTTCGGCATTTGTGTTTCTTTCGACACTCCATCCAGCTGCATCTCCGCCACTTTATCGGCCTGCAGTTCTGCCACTTTACGCACGCCTGCTTTTACAATAAGCGACTGTGCCTCTTCATGCAGCCCTCTTACAGTGGCTGGGTGTATCTTCATTTCGCGGGCATCTGTTAACAGGGTAAAGCCGGGAGTGAGTTGCTGCGACTGCTTTCTTCCAGTCCGCAATGTATTCCGATACCTCCTCCGGATTTCTCCAGAAACCGATAATAGTTAAATAGGCCCGGTTTTTTGCTTTAGAAACCGACAGCTTATACTGTGGCGTTTGTGCAATGCTTGTTGTCATAAAAGATTTATAGTATAGTAATTACATATATTTGAATTCAAAAATATTCTGAAATACTGCGTTAAAACTAAACAGCCCGAACAATTTAAGCTTTCCTCCCCCACTTCAGCAAGTTTAAGTATTGTTTTGTCGGACTTATCTCTTTCAACTACAAGTTCCTCCTGCTTTAGTACCGGATAAATAGTAAAGTATTCTGCAAAACCGTATATTCATGATATAAGCCAATACCCGGACGACAGCAAAGCATGCCTCTTTAAATCATATTTTCACCTTAAACCAAAAGCAATGGGAATTTTCAGCGGATTAATGGGGCACGAGTCGGAAGTGTCGTTAGACAAAATAAAGAGCGATTTCGAGCCTGTACTGGTAGAGGGGGAACAGCTTTTGAAAGCTTTCAAGGTATTTCGCGACCTGTTTGTTTTCACAAACAAGCGGCTGATACTGGTAGACAAGCAGGGGCTTAGCGGCGCTAAAGCCGATTTTATGACGATTCCCTACAGCAGCATTACGCGCTTTTCTAAAGAAAGCCAGGGAATGCTCGACTTCGACGCAGAGCTAAAAATATGGATACGCGGAGAGTCGCAGCCTATCAGAAAAGAATTTGGCAAAAACCAGCACATTAATGAGGTGTACCACATTTTAAGCACCTACACACTAAAATAAGGCAAGACTACTTTTAAGGCTGCAGCAGCTCTTTTTACAGCAGCTTAATCGCAGGGCATCCAGGGAAAGCTAAAAATTTACTTCCCTTGTGCCACCGCATTGCCGGACTCCCCGGCTAGGAGTCCTGCATATTCCTGCGCATTTTTTACGACCAGCTCGGGGTAGCCGACGAGCTCCAGCAGGCGAATGGCATTCCGGCTTTGCAGTGGTCCTTCTTTTAGTTTGTGGTCAAAGTGAAGTGCTCCATCCCGAATGGTTTCGGTAAAGTGATACTGCCGGTAGCTTTCTTTCAGCAGGCGGGCCAGCTCCAGGTCGTGGGTAGATACCAGCACCATGGTGGCCGGCTGGCACAGGTAAAGCAGCACTGCCCGGGCGGCCGCAATCCGCTCGGTAGTGTTTGTTCCTTTAAAAAGCTCGTCGATTACCAGCAGCTGAGGCAGGGCGCTGGTTCTGCTCTGCTTCAACAGAACATGCACCGATTCAATTTCTTCCAGGTAGTAGCTACTGCCCCTGCTCAGGTCATCTTTAATACTAATGGAGGTACTAATGGCAAACATAGTGGCCTTATAGCTGCGGGCAAGAACAGTGTTTATGGTTTGCGCCAGCAGTGCGTTTAGCGAAAGCGTACGAATAAAGGTAGTTTTGCCCGACATATTAGAGCCTGTTATTACGGCTCCCTCACCTTTCAGGCTCAAACTGTTTGGCTTGCAGCTTTCTACCAGCGGATGGTACACTTCTTCCACCTCCAGGCAGGCTTCGCTTCCTGCTGTAAATAAGGGCCTGCAATAATAGGGAAGCTCTTCTCTAAAAGAGGCTACTGAAAGCAGTGCATCGGTTTCGCCTATAAAGCTGTATAACTGGTGAGTCGCCTCTTTTCGGGAGGCAAGCAGGGTAATACACCTGTCGAGCACGTTTACCTCGAGCAGAAAAGTAATTTTAAGGTACTCCAGCACAAGTGTAAAGAGAGCGACCAGTTCATTCTGATCCGATTTTCCCGATACCAGCAGCCCATAATAGCTACTAATAGGCTCAAGCTGTTTACAGGCCGTCATCACCTCCTCTTTGTGCAAAAGCGAATGTATACCTGCCAGCCGCTGACTGCTCCGGCGCATAAGAATTAACTGGGTAAATGGATCGAGAAAGAAGTCGAGCCGCTTCTTTTGAGCGTAATGCACAAAAACATTTACAATAAAATTAGCAAAGAGAAGAAAAAGAAAAGCCGGCTCAATAAAGGAAAGGCCGAGCCAGAGCATTGGAACTACACCCAGCACCTTATAAAAAGCGCTCCATTTGCCCGGCTTTAAATCCCAATGGTGCATGAGGTTAGGGAGTGCATAACTTAATTTGCTGCTTAGCTGCGACAGCTCTGCTGCGACTGCTTCGCGCACTTTCTCTTCCTGCTTAAAGCAGCGCAGGTACTGCTCCCGCTCTTCCGGCACTGTGCTTTCGTGGCCCGGGGAATGAAGCAGGTGATACAGGTATTGCTCTCCTACCGTGGTATAGCAACGATCTACACGGGCAAATACCTGCTTCATATTTAAATCGCCGGCTGTTTGTTTACTCAAAAATGCTTCAGGTGCTGCTGCCAATGCCTGCTGGTACTGGTGGTAAAGTGCTATTTTTTCAAAAGGCCTGGAAGCTTCCTTTTCTTTCCCCCAGCGCCCACGAATTGCCTCCTGTTGCTTTTTCTCGTTCCTTCTTTGGTAAGCTTTGGCACCTGCCACCACCAGCACAAGTACCAGCAAGAGAGCGGTTATACCTGCAAACATCTCCATATCGTATCTTAAGTAAGGTTCAATATAAGCAATCTCTCCTTTAGTGCCCCTGCTTATAGCAAGCTTAGTATAAAATTCAGGATTTTTCTGTATACTGCTCCCGGAAAACGAAGAAACAATCGTTTTGCAAAACAACAATCAGCGACTCCTCTCCTATGAATACAAAAAAGGTTCTTCTCTATTGCCTCTTTGCCTTTGGCATTAGCTGGCTAACTGCCCTGGCCCTCCATTTAAGCGGCACTTCCTATGGTTCCGGCTTTTCCAAGGCCCTTGTTGCCCTGCTCTTTATGCCCGGGCCGGCCTTTGCTACACTTATTGTGCAAAAAGGGATATATAAAGAACCCCTTGCTGCCTATGGCTTCCGAATCAAAGGTATTTCCATTAAATGGATACTACTTATTCCACTTATTTTCCTGGGACTGCTGGGTCTTACTTATTTGTGTATTTACCTCGGCTCTTTTTTCGAACCTGGCTTTGGCCAGCTTATTTTCTCCAGCGATTTCATACATACCAGGCTTGCCGAAATGCTGGCCGCCCAGGGCATGGAAGGAATTAAAATTCCACAAATACCGCTGATCACTTTTATTTCCACTATCCTGATTAGCGGTATTATAGCAGCCTACAGCATTAACATTCCGTTTATGCTGGGCGAAGAGCTGGGCTGGCGTGGCCTGATGACGGAAGAAACCAGACGCCTGGGATTCTGGAAATCGAACCTCCTGATTGGGACTGTTTGGGGGCTTTGGCATGCGCCACTTATCCTGCTGGGCCATAATTACCCCACCTACCCCTATGTGGGCATAGGAGTAATGGTGGCTTTTACTGTTTCCCTCTCTTTCCTTTTTGCGTACCTCCGCTATAAAACCCACACCGTTTTAGGGCCTTGTATTATCCATGGATTGATTAATGGCATTGCTGCGCTTTTCCTTTTTACTATAGCTGACGCTCATGAGCTGCTGGGCAGTATGGTTGGGGTGGCGGGTATCGCTGCGGCATTTGTTATTACTCTCTTCATTGCCCTTTTTGACCGGAAATTTATTCGTGCCTATTCCCTGCCTGAAAACATAAAACCATCCATTCGCAAAAAGGAGGTACAGCCACAAACTGCCCGGATAAGCAGATAAGGTTCTGAAGCCTACTTTGTGGGTTTTATTTTTATGTGTTTATAGTTTTTTACAGCAATAGGGCAGCATTCATTACAGCCAACCATTGGTTTTCATCCACAGCAGACAGGTTTCGGGCCAGGTAGATTCGGTGCCGGCTGTTTCTCCCATGCCAAAGCCATGGCCGCCGCTCTGGTAAATGTGCATTTCTGCCGGCACCTCATGCTTGTTCAGGGCCTCGAAGTAGCGTATGCTGTTCATTACCGGAACACTTTCGTCGTCGGCAGCATGTACTAAAAAAGTAGGAGGCGTTTGAGAACTAACCTGCAGCTCGTTAGAAAAACGCCTGACTAATTCCTCGTCCGGCTGCTCTCCAATCAGGTTCGTGCGGGAGCCCTGATGGGTAATGGCACTATCGAAAGAAATAACCGGGTAAACAAGAATAGAAAAATCGGGGCGGGCGCTAAGGCTGTTGCCCTGCTCATATACCTGCTCGTTGTAGCGGGTAGACAAGGTCGAGGCCAGGTGTCCGCCGGCTGAGAACCCGAGTACGCCCACCTTATCGGGATTGACATTCCACTTCGCCGCATTCGCACGGAGCGTGCGCATGGCTTTCTGGGCATCCTGCAGGGGACCAATGGTTTTATCCTTCATAATTTCGTCAGATGGCAGGCGGTATTTTAATACAATGCCGGCAATACCCTGTTGGGCAAACCATTTCGCCAGGTCATAGCCTTCATGAAACACACATACTTTCTGGTAGCCGCCCCCGGGAAGGATTAAAACAGCTGTTCCGGTAGCTTTTTCTTTGGGTGGCAAAAAAACCGCCAGCTCCGGATTGCTAATTCTCTCCAGGCAGCGACCTTCTTCTGCCGGTTTGGGCCAGTAGTCAGGGGAATTTACTGCCCCGGGAATTTCATTCTCCCAGAGATTGAGGATATCCGTTTGTGCCTGTAGGTTCATTGAAAAAAGGAATATAAGGGAAAAAAGTAGTTTTGCAGTATTTCTCATGGCGCTAGATGCTTTTAAAATTAATATTTCAGCATTGAAAAAATACAGATTATATGCTTTATAGGCAATTATAAATGGCAAATACCTCATTCTTAAACAGCCAGAGGCAGACAGGTGTGCTGCTCCTTGTTCATTATAGCATACAAAGATGGACGCATAAGGAAAGCTTCATTTAATTTTAAAGGGCAATGGAAATGGGGTCGTTCGAGGAGTAAAATAGCAAAACGCCAGTTTACTGTCAACCGGCATTACCGGCATATGCCTTTTGGTTGGGTTGGCAACCATTACCTTTCTTTTAGTTTCAGATATGTTTTTCAGTCAAAATCGTGCTCAATAATTTGATAGCTATTACTTTTACTATACGTGGTAATACATTCAGGGGCATTACTAAATCCTTTTTCCTGTTTGTAGCTCCTGGTTTCTACTAAAAAGTTTTTAGCGCCCTGGCGTTGTTCTTCAGTTAAGGTAAACTCTTCCGATATCGTTTTAGCTTTATTCTTGTTTTGGGAATAAAACTATAACGATTCTCTTTCCACCCCATACCAAAAGAATTTTTAAGGCTAAAGAATTGGTTTGGGAATACCCTACACGAAAATAAAAATAAATGCGGCTGAAGTAAATCGCCAGCTCACTATCTGCATACATTAAGGCAATGAATGGCGGGGGACTTTACCACTCCAGCTAACCAACCGTAGTTTTTTAGTGTTAGCGTACGTACCCTTCCAATTCATCAGGGTTCCTTCTGCTGTCCCAGAACATTTGAATTATCATCTCCTCACCGTCAGTTTCATAAAATATTTTATAATTCCCTTTTATGTAAACTCCTATAAGTAAGTCATCTGTAGGCCGTCCTAATGCCGGGTTATCCATCAGAAGATTAATAACCTAATAACCTTATCTACTGATTTAAGCAGTTTCTTGCTATAAGTAGCACTTTTATTTCGGCCTGTATAAAACCTTAAGGTCGCAGTAAAATCCTGATAGGCTCTACTGCTCCACCTTACTTTTCTAACCATTTATCAATGTCCTTCATGGCAGTTTTATGGTCAATATATTTCCCCTCTTTTCTGGCTTGAGCAACCTTACTTTTCTCAAAGTCAGACAATTGGTAAATAAGTAATTCGACAGAAATAGTATAAACTTAATTTTGATGTGTCATCCTGAGGAACGCGGACGCCGCGCGGAAGGATCTTTCTTCGTTAGAAACATCTGGGAAGCATTATACCTGGAAAGATGCCTCCGTTGTCGGCATGACAAACAGTTTAATGTATTTATGTCTAAGCACTCATCTTTCTCTATTTTACTATCCGTAGGGCACCTTTAGTGCATTTAGGAAAGACTCATCATTGATTTGTCTTATTCTATCTATCAATATATTAAGTTCTGCTGTCGCCATAACCAGTATAATTTTACTACTTAATAAAGATAACGAAAATAGTAAGAACTTGATTGGGTATTTTCGGTATGGACGCTAACTTCCTGAACATAACAAGCCAATAGTTAACAGGACCACCTCTTAAGGTAACTCATTTCAGATATTTTTACCTGCCGGGATTCATTTTGCGGATGGGGGTAAGCAGGTACTCCAAGCCGTTTACTTTTATTTCGTGGATAAGAGCGAGCTGTTCGCCCAGCTTTCCTTTCGGGAAGCCCTTCTGGCTGTACCATACCAGGTAAGGCTCGGGCAGGTCTATTACTTTTCTGCCTTTGTATTTACCAAAGGGCATTACGGCTCGTACCAACTCGAGGAGTATCTGATGATTGTTTGGCTGCATAAGACAAAAGTACGGCGGGATAAAAAGCGGAACAAGCGCGTTCCTTCTTTTATCTCCTCCTCCGGCAATTACTTTCTTCGCTTTACACCACGCACTGCTTCGGCCGTAAAAGGGTCTTCGGGCCAGGAATGCTTGGGGTAGCGGCCACGCAAATCTTTGCGTACATCGGCATAGGTATTTTGCCAGAAGCTTCTCAGGTCCTGCGTTACCTGTGCCGGGCGGTAGGCCGGAGAGAGCAGGTGCACCAGTACGGGCGTACGCCCCTCGTTCACCCTTGGGGTATCGAGCTGCCCGAACATTTCCTGCAGGCGAACTGCCAGTATCGGAGCACTGCCATCGGGCTGGTACTGAAGCTTGATTTGGGAACCACTGGGCACCTGCATCTTCAGCGGAACCAGGCGGTCGAGTGCCTGCTGCAGCTCCCAGGGAAGCTGGGCCTGCAACATCGCCGGCAAATCGAGCCTTGCAAAATCATCGCGCTTCCGAACTCCCTGCAGGAAGGGCAGCAGCCAGCTTTCGAGCTTTTCTAAAAGAGCGCTGTCGCTCACATCGGGCCAGCTTTCTGCTGGTCGCCACTGCCGCAGGCTCAGCACCCGTGCCTGCCACTGGCGCGCCTCCTCGGTCCAGTTAAATAGCTGCAAGCCTTCGCTCCGAACTGCCTCGCACAGGGCCTGGTTGCGGGCTTCTTCCGGTATATGGGGCAGTGGCGTGCTTTCTACCAGTATACCACCCACCCGTATTTCTGTACGGGCCAGCAGCTCTCCCTGCTGAGGGTTCCAGCTCAGCACTTCCTGCTCATGCGCCATGTACAACACATCTTCCGGGCTCAGCGGCGCTGCCAGGAATATTTTTCCTTTTCCTGCCTTCCGGTTACCATCCAGCTGGGCAATGGCCAGCCAGCTTTCGTGCATCAGCGGGTCATGCTCCGGCAGCTGCACCAGGCGCCCGCCGGCAGTACGATAAGTACCGTTGCTTTCGCGCCGGGCAATACGCTCCGGATAAGCAGCTGCCAGAAGCCTCCCTACCTCCACATCGGCAGGCATGGCATTCTCTTCTTTGGCCTTCAGCTGCCTGCGCCAGTTGGCTGCCAGCCGCTCAACCCGTTGCAGGAGCTGCCGGTCGCCTGCTGCACGGCCTCCACTGCGCCAGCGCCGCAAGGCTTCTACCCGCAGGCTTAGGTCTGCTCCTTTTTCTTTTGCCAGCGGATCCCGCTCTTCGAGCAGGGCTGCTACATCGGCCGCAAGGGAAGCAAGGCCCCAGGAAAGGCCTTCCAGTAAAAGATGGGCGATGCGGGGGTGCGTGGGGAGGCGAAGGATTTCTTTTCCTCTTTCGGTAATAGAAACATTTAATAAGGCTTTGAGCTGCTGAAGCATTTCGCGGGAGCTGGCAAGTGCGCCTGCAGGTGGCGGCGTTAACCAGGCTAGCTGTTGCATGTCCTGTACGCCCCAGTTCGCCAGCTCCAACACAGTAGGAGCCAAATCGGCTTCCAGTATTTCCGGTTTCCGGTGGGGTTGCAGCTTATGCTGCTCTGCCTCGTTCCACAACCTATACGCAATGCCGGGACCCAGGCGACCTGCGCGGCCTGCACGCTGGTCGGCCGTATCGATGGTAACCCGCTCTGTTTCCAGCCGGGTAAGGCCAGAACGGGGGTCGAAGCGGGGTATGCGGCTGTAGCCGCTGTCGACCACTACTTTAATGCCTTCGATGGTTAAGCTTGTTTCAGCAATGGAGGTAGCCAGCACCACCTTTCGGCGGCCTTGTGGATGCGGCATGAGTGCCTCCTGCTGCTTTTGCTGGGGCAGGTCGCCATAAAGCGGACAAATGGCTGCTTCGGCCCCTTCAAGGATCTCAGCTGTTCGTTTTATTTCGCCTGTACCGGGCAGAAAAGCCAACACATCCCCCTCCTCTTCCCGCAGCGCTTTTTGAATGGCAGCGGCCACCTGTTGCGGTAAATCGGCCTGCCGCAGGGTCGCCTGCCGCAGGGCCGCCTGCCGCAGCTCTCCCAGGTAACGTACTTCCACCGGATGCTGCCGGCCTTTACTGCTAATAATTGGTGCGCCACCGAGTAAGTGCGAAAGCTGTCCGCCATCGAGCGTAGCCGACATAATCAGCAGGCGGAGGTCATCGCGCAGCACGCCCTGTACTTCCCGGCTTAGGGCCAGGGCCAGGTCGGCCTGCAGGCTGCGTTCATGAAATTCATCAAATATCACCAGGCCCACACCTTCCAGGGCATTGTCCTGCTGCAGCATGCGGGTAAGAATCCCTTCGGTGAGCACTTCTATGCGGGTGTTCTTTCCCATGCGGTTCTCGAACCTGATGCGGTAGCCCACCGTTTCACCCACTCCCTCGCCCAGTAGTTGGGCCATACGCTGCGCTACGGAGCGGGCAGCAAGGCGGCGTGGCTCCAGCATCAGTATTTTTTGCCCCTGCAGCCAGGTTTCTTCCAGCAACTGCAAAGGCAAAACGGTGCTCTTCCCCGCTCCCGGAGGTGCCTGCAGAATAAGGGTGTTCTTCTGTAGAAGCTGTGTTTTCAGCTCAGGAATAATTTCCATTATAGGAAGAAGCGCTTCTGCCATAGAGATAGGATGCCTGTTTTGGTTAAACTGCAAAAATACATTAGATTTCAGTGGGAAGAAAACAACAACAAACCTTTGCCCACAGGGAGGAGAATTTGTGAAAATTCTGCAAAGGAGATATGTTAGCAGAAAAATTAAACTGGCTGCTAAAAGGCCTTGCCGGGAAATGGGAATCACGATAAAAAACCTGAAACATACTGAACTGGCGGAGATAGTGGACTGCCTCGTCGCCTCCTTTGCTGATTATTTCGTACAAATGCCTGCTGATGTTGCTTACTGGGAAAACCGCTTTGCAGGAGCAAGAGTAAACTTTGAATTGTCGTATGGCGCCTTTGACGGTGACAGACTGGTTGGCTTTATTATGCAGGGAATTGACAGCCGGGCAGGAGAATTAATTGCGTTTAATACCGGGACAGGTGTTCTGCCGGCTTACCGCGGGCAGCAACTTGTAGACCAGCTCTATGCTTTTGCACTGCCTGAACTTAAAGCTGCTGGCGTAAAAAAATGCGCCTTAGAGGTAATTCAGCAAAATGAAAGAGCCATCCGGGTATATGAGCGAATCGGATTTACCAAGAACAGAAGTTACAAATGCTTTAAGGGAGAATTAAAGCCACTGCCGGAAGAGGTCGTTCTGCAGGAAACACCTTTTGAAACTATTGAGAAAAATCATAACCCGCACCACCCACTTAATTCCTGGGATAATTGCAACAGCGCTGTTAAGGCATCTAATGGTATTTATAAAACCTACCTGGTTACAGACTGTACATATAATTCCATTGGCTTTTTTGTTATCCATCCTTTTAGTGGTTATTTAGCCCAGCTCGAGGTAAACCAGCCTCTGGAAAGAGCAAACTGGAAGAAATTATTTGCAGGGATTCGTAAAATAAGTAAGACACTAAAAATAAACAATGTCGACCACCGGCGGGTGGAGCTTTTAACGATACTTCCCGAACTTGGACTGGAAAATCATGTAAACCAGTTTGAAATGGAAAGGAGTATAGGCGGGTAAATGAACAGGGACCACCGCTTAGCTGAAAAACTAAATGAAAATTTATAGTTTTTGGTAAATATAACATATTTTAGCTGTCTCGAAATTATTCTTAAAACAGCCAAATTACTTCCCCTCCACCAATGAATTTTAAGTCTCTGTTATTTTGCCTGTGCCTATTCCTTCTGGCGGGCTGCGTTCCTCAAAAATTACAACTCAGCCACGCTGAATTTGAAACTTTAAATATTAGCTGGAGCTTAATCCGTACATAGACCCCGGCGTACAGGCTGCTTTCCAGGAAGAACTCGACCTTTATATTGAAGAATACAACAGCCATGCTCCGCTGTTTTACCTGACCAATAACAATCTCCACAACGAAGCTACTTTAACCATTCATATTGCTGAAAATAAACTGGTGAGTAAGAACGAGCAGGTGGTGGGAGTGGTTGCCAGTGCAGTGGGTCTGTCTCTTCCTTTTATCATGATAAGTGCAGGCTCCCCCATTTATGTTTTTTTCTATTATTTTCCAAAAGATGTATCGGTAGCCGATGTTTCGCTCTCTGACGATATAAATGCCATTCCTGAGGGTTTTGTAAAGCGTAATTTCTTCAACTCAGGCTTTTTAAGGTCTTACGAAAAGCAGGTTTCCAAACATGGCGACAAGTTTGGTTATTTTCTTTCGGTACTAACCAAAGAACTGGAAAATAGCTACCTTAAACAAGGCCGGCGGATAAGCCAGCTACAGCCCTAAAAACTTGTCTAAAACGCTTTTTGTGTACTTTACTGAAGCAGGAATAAGTGCTCGGCCAAAATACTCCTGGCTACTGCCTGCCCTCCCTCTATGCGGTGGCATGTGCGTGCATTTAGGATTGTAAGAATTTAATCCTACCTTTCAGCAAGGTTCCAACCGCAATTATTCAATTCCTGACAATATGGATCAAAATCAACAACTATCGTATTTTGGCTTTCTGCTTAAAAAGCACCTGAAAAAAATTCTGCTGGTGCTCTTTCTGCTCATCCTGGCCTTTACCTCTATTAAAACCGTGGGCCCGGAAGAAGAAGGTGTAGTATTAAATCTAGGTCAGTATAGCCGTACCGTTCAGCCCGGACTAAACTTTATCCTTCCTTTCGGTATCGAAGAAATTTACAAAATACCTGTACAGCGACAGCTTAAGCAGGAATTTGGCTTCCGTACGGTATCTGCCGGGGTTAATTCGGAGTACACCAAAAAAAGCTATGCCGATGAATCGCTGATGCTTACCGGCGACCTGAACCTGGCCGATGTGGAGTGGGTAGTACAATATCGTATTGTCGACTCTTACCGCTTCCTGTTTAAGGTTAGAGATGCTGAAGATGCCCTGCGCGACATGGCAGAAGCCGCCATGCGCCAAACGGTGGGCGACCGCACCGTAAATGAGGTGCTGACTGTGGGCCGCCAAACGGTTGCCACCAACGTGGAGGTGCTGTTACAAAAAATGTGCGAAGAGTACGACAATGGCATCCGTATCGACCAGGTCGTACTGCAGGATGTAACGCCTCCTGAACCGGTAAAGCCTTCTTTTAATGCCGTTAACCAGGCCCAGCAGGAGCGCGAAACCCTCATTAACCAGGCCGAGTCGGAGTACAACCAGGTAATTCCGCGGGCACGTGGCGGAGCGCTGGAAACTATTCAGCTGGCCGAGGCCTATAAGCTTACCCGCGTAAACGGAGCAAGTGGCGAAGCCAGCCGCTTTAACTCTTTGTACGAGGAGTATGTAAAGGCGCCCGAGGTAACCAAGAAGCGGATTTACTTTGAAACCATTGAGCGCATTCTCCCTAAAATAGGCAGCAAAATTATTGTCGATGAAAAAGGCAATAGCGTACTCCCTCTCCTGAACCTCGAACAGCAAACAGTTAAGCAATAATATGACTACTAAAAATATAATTCTCATAGCCCTGGGCTTCCTGCTCGTTTTTCTGGCTTACAGCAGTGTGTTTATTCTCGACGAAACCCAGCAGGCCATTGTTACCCAGTTCGGCCGCCCGGTAGGCGGTCCGCGTACAGAGCCTGGGCCTAACTTTATTATTCCTGTAATCCAGAAGGTACAGTTTTTTGACAAGCGCTACCTGAAGTGGAATGGCGACCCGAACCAGGTGCCTACGCAGGATAAAAAATTCATTTATGTAGAAACCTACGCCCGCTGGGAAATCACCGATCCGCTGCAGTTCTTTATCCGTTTGCGCGATGAACGCTCCGGCCAGTCGCGGCTCGACGATATACTCGATGGCGAAACCCGCAATGCCGTGGCCAGCTACGAATTGCTCGACATTGTACGCTCCACCAACCGGGAGCCGGAAATATCGGAAGAGTATATGGAAGAGCTGGAAACCCTGGAAGATATAAATGTGGGCCGTGAAAAAATAGAGGCCATGGTGCAGCAGCGCGCCAACCAGCGAACCGCCGATTTGGGTATCCGTATTCTGGATTTTCGCTTCAAACGCATTAATTATGTAGACGAAGTACGTAAGAACGTTTACGACCGCATGGTGAGTGAGCGAAACCGCATTGCCGATAAGTTCCGCTCCGAAGGCCAGGGAGAAGCCCGCAAGATTCAGGGAAACAAGGAACGCGATTTGGCCCAGATACAATCGGAAGCAGTTAGAGAAGCTGAAAAAATTCGTGGCCAGGCCGACGCGGAAGCCACAGCCATTTATGCTGCCGCTTATAATAAAAACAGCCAGGCAAGGGAGCTTTACGGCTTTTTGCGGGCAATGGAAAGCCTTGAAAAATCGTTCGACGATAAAACAAGTGTGGTGCTCTCGACCGACAGCGAGCTATTCCGCTACCTGAAAAGCAGTAAATAAGGGTCCTATCACGAATTTAATGGAAGCTGGAGGTTGGAAGTCAGAAGCCGGAAATGAACCCTTGGCATTTCCTGAAATAGACAGAAATAGATGGAAATTGGCAGAAATTTGGGGAAGAGATAAAAAACACTCCACCTTCAAGCCCTAAACCTTCTGTTTCCCACCAAAATAAGGGTAGTACCATAAAAAAGCCAATCAAAAGCCGGATGTTTAAACCTGGTCTTTCGCTCCCCCGGTGGGCGAAAGACCAGGTTTTTTTTTACGCTTCCCTTTGGCCTCTCTTCTTTATTCTATTGCAAAACTTTTACACCTTCCAGCCGCCACCTCCATGGTTTACAACTGCAGCTAACATATACAGTTTCTTACAAAATCTCACATGCTACCGGCCCCAGGGCTTTGCCACTTTTGTTGCCTCTACAGAATAAAGTTTTACTTTGGTAGTTCAAGGTGATAGAATAAAAGGAAAAATATGAAAAAACTACTAAACTCGCTAATTAACCCATTTATGCCTGCCTACGAGGTAGTGTGTACGAACTACCACATTATTCCAGGCTTACCTGTGAACAAGAATCAGTCAAAACAGTATTTTGACAGGGGAGCCGGCAAAGAGGCTAAAGCGTTCTATAACAATGTAATTACCTCTGAGTTCACCAGAAACCTGGCCCCGGTGGAGGTTCATTTGCGCATGGCAGGCATCACTATCAAGAAAACACAAATAGGACCTGTTAAAGAGCTGAAGCAGTTTAAAATGGCCAGCTAAGCAGCGACTCATTATAATGAAAATCCTTCCGGAGCGAGTGCCTTCGGAAGGATTTTTTATTGATAGCGCCCCTGCAACAGACAGGAAAACAGCTTCATTTTTCGGATAAAAAAGATAAAAGTAGCCTGCTTTTATGTACATGTGTAAGATAGCCCAATATTCAGGCCTGTGGGAGGGCATTCCATCAGGAGTCCATCTTTAGCTAAAAGAAAGACCGGTACTGCACAAGGTACGAAGCATACACCTCCATTCCCCGGTCTGAGAAGGCTTACCAGAAAACTTCTTTCTCTTTTCCTGCAGTTGGTGTACCCTCCCTGAGTACCAGCGAAGCACCAAATAAAGCAGCTCCAACAAGTAATGTACCTATTCCAATTTTTACCGACCGCAAAACAGTGGCTTTTTTCTGCCCCACCTTCTGCCCTGAAAATCCGGCCTCGTGCAGTGCGGAGAACCGCGAAAGGAAGCTTCCTTTTCCCTTTAAATAAAGCATGGCTTGTGGATTCCTGTCTTTGTTGCTCATAAAACCTCCTTTTTAACCGCTTCTTTAACGCTCAATCAGCTTAATTAACATTCCTGCATCTACCCGGGTATCGAGGGTCATGCCATTTAAAATAGCCAACTCCTCGAGCCGGTCTGCCGGTGCTCCATGGCTGCGCAGTGCCTGTTCCAGGGTAGTGGCACTATTTACTGTTTTCATCCTGATTCTCTCTGGCTGGCGATTTAACTTATCCGGCTCTGTAAGTTCCCGAAAGCTCGTCATGGTACTTGTAAAGACGGGGGCAAAGGTATTGAACTCAGCCAGCGTGGTAATGCCGAAGAAGTGATAAATAGAACCGCCATAAGAAATAAAGTAGCTAAGGGTACGCAAAGTTTGCTGTTCCTGCTGCTGGTCGGCCACCACGGCAAGCGCGTCCAGTCCGTTTACCCTTACCTGCTCCGACTCTACCAGCTGCAGCTGATTGGCTTCGAGCATGGCCCGGGCGGCGGCTTCGAGAGAAGTACCCTGCCCCAGCTGCATCATCAGAATTGCCTTTCCACCCTCGTGGGCCATTTGCAGCTGCTGAGGGGTATTCTGAAAAGTCCAGCCCCCCTGCGGCAATGGAAACATGAACTTCAGCACCGGATGGTAAAAAACCTGGTTTTCCACAAAGCCCTGCTTTGGGTCGGGCCCATATACGATGCCATCTATCATGCGCAGGTATTCATTCCTGTTTACTTCAAAGCGGCTTTCGGGGAGCTTCTTTTTCCATACGGCCGCCAGCTCGCTTACTGCCTCGAAGCGATCCTCCGGATCGGGGTGGGTGGAAAGAAAAGTAGGTACCGCCGCACCGCCGTTTTCTGCTGCCAGCCGGTTAAGGGTGAGATAAAAGTCGGCCATTTCTCCGGCATCGTAGCCTATTTTAGCTGAATATTCAACTCCCAGCCGGTCGGACTGCCGTTCAGCATCGCGCCCGAACTTCAAAAAGAGCAGGCTTACCCCCTGGTTGGCCACATCGGCAAACTGGGCAAATTCGGGTGAAATAACCATGCCGGCAACTAAACCAACCTGCGCAAGCATGGCTTTACTCTGCTGCTTTGCCGAATGCCGGGCAGCAATATGACCAATTTCGTGGCCCAGCACACCGGCAAACTCGGCTTCATTGTTAAAGTGTGCCATTATGCCACGCGTAAAATACACATAGCCTCCCGGCACGGCAAAGGCATTTATTACCGGGGAATCAACAATTTTAAACGTATAGTCTAAGTTATCACGATGCGAAATAGCGGCCATCTGTTGCCCCTTTTCATCAATGAAGCGCTGCAGCTTATCATCCTGGTATACTCCAAAAAAACTAACAATCTCAGGGTCGGCCTGCTGCCCCATGGCAATTTCCTGTTTTTTGCTAATGAGCATAAAATCACGCTTACCTGTTACGGGGTTGCGTACACAGGAGCTGATGGTAAAGAAAAAAGGAATAAACAGGTATAATAAAAAATGTTTCTTCATATAGCTTAGAGGTTAAAAGATACCTCTTTAACTCCTTTTAAAAAAAATATGTTTGCCTCGAAAAAATTGCGGGCACTTTGCGCCCCAACAGTCTCGTTACTTTATTCTGCAGAAACTGCCTTTACCTTTTTATACAAAGCTTTGTACAAAGGCGGCTCCTGGTGCCGAAGCAGCCTTTAACTTTTAGCCCTGTTATTTCCAGGATCAGGCACTCGATAGTCCAGGCTTTTTGCCTGATACCGCCCCTTTACGCGCTATATTTTTTGCCTGATAAGCCTAACCTCTTCGTCGGGAAACTCAGAGTAATAGCGTTGATGGTCCTTAAAATTAAACACCCGGCCTTCGTTTCTGATGGCATTTAAATGAGAAAAATCAAGCGACTCCACCAGCCAGCCTTCTGTTTGCGGCTTACTTTTCTTCAAGACTCCTTTTTTGGGCATATCCAGCACCGGTGCGCAATAGAAGGCTGTTTCTCCATAGTTTAACTCTACGGCAGGGCACCAGGGCGCATCGCCTACTGTTTGCGAAACCGCCAGGTAAGCCTGGGTTTCCAGCGCCCTGGCCTGGGCACCAATATGTACGCGCGAAGAGCCACGAATTGTTTCTGTGCAGCTGGGAGCTAAAATAAGGGAAGCGCCTGCTGCACTTAGCAATTTAGTACCCAGTGGAAATTCAACATCATAGCATATCTGAACCCCAAAGCTTCCCCACGGGGCCTCGAATAGTGTCAGCACTTTTGGCGCACCCTGTACTCCCCACTCCTCCCCTTCGAAGCGGGTCATAAAAAATTTATCCTGGTAGCCTACCATTCCCTTAGGGGAGAATACATACGCACGATTATAGGTATTGCCCTCCTCCTGTACCGGGAAGCTAGGCGCGACTATTACCAGCTCATACTTTTTTGCCAGCTCGGCAAATACATCACAAAAGTCGTTTCTTAGCCATTCGAGGGCAACAATTTGCTCCCGTATGTCCTTTCCCTGAATTTGCTCAGGTAAAATGGTTAAAAATTCCATAGAACCATATTCGGGAAAAAGTAAGAGTTCGGCTCCTTTCTCGACAGCCTCAGCAACCCAGCGGTTCGCATGTTTACGCCAGGCACCGAAATTTTTATGTTTTGAAATAGGGTATTGTGCAATTGCTACTTTAAGGTCCATTTATAAAATCTTGTTTTCTGCAAATTAATTCCAGAGGCTCGCCAGGGAAAATAAAGCTGTTTTGCTTTTTACTCTTTGCGCAACCCACAGCCAAAGAAGGTAGCACCGGCCACTTACTCCCATCCTGAAACAGCAGCAGCAGTGGGAACATTCGTTTTGCCCTCCTTTTTTACGCAACAAAGACCAACAGGATTTATTTGGCAGGTATTTTATTAAAAAAGCTTCCTTAGCTCTACTTTAGCCTTTTTTAAAACCAGAAAAAACCGTCTTTATGGTTCTTATGAAGTTTTTTTTATTTATGCAGTCATTAATTTACCTGACATAGAAAATTAAAACAGCGAAACACCCTAAAATGCGCCATAACACTGTTTCCAGATTCTAAAAGTGCGAATGCCGAGCTTAGCCGGAAAACAAAAAGAGGTGAGCAAACAGGCAGAGAGGAATGACAACCCCTATGGGCGACGAGTAAATTTGCTTAAAGGAACGTTTCCATGCCGGTTTGGCTTATAGCTTGAAGGGAGCAGAAAACAGCTGCCGGAAATGCAGGTTAAAATAAAAGTAGCCTGGCTGCTATTTATCCCGCAAAGAAAGTTACCTTTGTTTTGCTTGCGGCAAAATGCCCGGGCTCCGCGCTGCATCAGTCCCCACCGGCTATACCAGCCTTTTTTCACTAGAATTTTATTAATGACATTCGAGAATTTAAACCTTATAGAGCCAATTCAACAGGCGCTAAAAACAGAGGGTTATGAGAAGCCAACGCCTATTCAGGCACAGGCCATTCCTATTATCCTCAAAAGAAAAGACCTTTTAGGCTGTGCCCAGACAGGCACCGGCAAAACCGCTGCCTTTGCCATTCCTATGCTGCAGATTATGTATCAGGAGCAAAAGGAGGAAAGAAATACAAAGGGCAGAAAAATAAAAGCCCTGATTTTAACCCCTACCCGCGAACTGGCCATCCAGATTGGCGAAAGCTTTAAAGCCTACGGCAGCAACACCGGGCTCCGGCATGTTGTTATTTTCGGCGGTGTATCTCAAAAATCACAAACCGATGCCCTCCGCAACGGAGTGGATATTCTGGTGGCCACGCCCGGCCGCCTGCTCGACCTCATGAATCAGGGCTTTGTTGATCTTCGCCATATCAGCCTCTTTACTCTCGACGAGGCCGATCGCATGCTCGACATGGGCTTTGTACACGATGTAAAACGTGTTATTACCAAATTACCTAAGCAGCGACAGTCGCTTTTTTCTCGGCCACTATGCCGCCCGATATTGTAAAGCTGGCCAATGCCATTCTTATTGACCCCATAAAAGTAGAGGTAACGCCTGTTTCTTCCACCGCCGAAACCATCCAGCAGTCTGTTTATTTTGTCGATAAAAAGATGAAAAAGAACCTGCTGATTGATTTGCTCGAAGACGCCGGGATTAAAAGTGCCCTGGTATTTACCCGCACCAAGCACCTGGCCAACCGCGTAGCGCAGGATTTGAACAAAGCCGACATCGGGGCAGAGGCCATCCACGGCAACAAATCGCAAAATGCCCGCCAGAACGCTCTGCAAAACTTCAAGAGCGGAAAAACGCGCGTGCTGGTTGCCACCGATATTGCTGCCCGCGGTATTGATGTAGACGAGCTTTCGCATGTGGTAAACTTCGATTTACCCAATGTACCCGAAACCTACGTACACCGTATTGGCCGCACCGGCCGGGCGGGTGCCAGCGGCAAAGCCTTTTCTTTCTGCGATGTAGAAGAAGTGCCTTACCTGCGCGACATCCAGAAGCTCATTGGCAAAACGGTTCCTGTGGTTGAAGAGCATGCTTATCCGGCCACAAATACGGCTCCCGTACAGGCCCCGTCGCAAGCGGCGGCAAAGAAGGCTTCGCACAGGAACTCTTCTGCACCGAACGGCAAGCAGGGAAAAACCACTACCTCTTCAGGAAACCGCAACAGAAGCTGGCAGGGAAAAAGCAGGAGAAGAAACGATTCATAGGCATTAGCGTAGGAGAAAGAGAAAGCAACTGAATATGGAACGTAAAGAGGAGAAAGGACATTCAGAAAATTTCTTTGGACCTTATCGCAACTTCTGGTGGAACAAAGGTTTTCTTGACTTAATGGCCAAACGCCTGAACCTGGAGGAACACCGCAGCATGCTGGATGTAGGCTGTGGCCTGTGCCACTGGAGCAGGCTTTTAGTCCCCTACCTGGCGCAGGGCGCCGAGGTATGTGCGGTAGACAATGACCCGAAATGGGTGGAGGGCGAAACAGAAATTCAGGATTATTTTAACAAACAGGGCGCGCGCTTTTCGCTGCAGGCAGCAGATGCCCGCAACCTGCCCTTCGAAGATAACTCCTTCGACCTGGTTACCTGCCAAACGGTGCTCATCCATGTAAAAAACCCTGCACTGGCTATTGAGGAGATGAAAAGGGTGCTAAAACCCGGCGGCACTATTTTGTGTGTGGAACCCAATAACCGGATTCAGTACCTGATAAAAAGCTCGCTGTCGGCCGACGAACCCATTGAGGAAACGCTGGAGCATGTAAAGTATGCCCTCATTTATGAAAGAGGAAAGAAAAAGAAAGGCCATGGAGATAACTCTCTGGGCGATCTGTTGCCAGGCATGCTGGCAGAAGCAGGCTTCAAAAATGTAGAGGCCCGTTTATCGGACAAGGTAATTCCTATGTATCCACCCTACGAAACCGAAGAACAGCAGGCCACCCTGAAGCAGTGGACGCGGGCGAAAGGCTTCGGGAATGACGAGGCCTACTTCAAAGCAGCAGGTCGGGGCTACCTGGAGTTCTACCAGCAGTACCACGAAAAATACTCCGATGCAGGGGAACGCATGCTTTCTTCACTCGAAAATGAAGAGTACCATGCCGCCGGAGGTGCTATCATGTACCTCGTTTCCGGAACGAAATAGCAGTTTTTCAGTTATACAGGAATAAATCTGTTTTTTTTATTAGATATTCTAATTAAAAATGATATCTTAATTAAAATTAAAACCTATTTTTACTACCTATTACATTAGTATTTAAATTAAAAGTGAACTATGAACATTTTTGTCGGAAGCCTTCCCTTTAAACTTGAGGAAGACGAATTAAGGGAATTTTTTGAGGAGTATGGTGAAGTTAGCTCAGTGAAAATTATTACTGATAAATTTACCGGACGCAGCAAAGGATTTGGTTTTGTTGAAATGCCCGACGACGAGCAGGCAAGTAAAGCCATTGAAGAATTAAATGGCTCTGAAATTAGCGGCCGCAGTGTGGTTGTTAATAAAGCAGAAGATAAGAGAGACAGCAACAGAGGTGGCGGCGGCTTCGGCGGTGGTAATCGCGGCGGTGGCGGCGGCTATGGCGGCGGTGGTAATCGCGGCGGTGGCGGCGGCTACGGCGGCGGTGGTAATCGCGGCGGTGGCGACAGAGGCGGCAACCGTGGCGGTGGCGACAGAGGTGGCTGGTAATAAAATACCACCACGCCATTTTACATAAACAAAAGGGAGGGTAGTTTTGCTACCCTCTCCAGCATAATATAAACCAGCAATTCAGATGATTCCTTTATCTCCTGAATTGCTGGTTTTCTAATTTAATCCGCCCTGTTTTCCGGGAAGAAAACCCGCTCCACAGGGTGCTGAGGCCTCCTATGCATCATCTCCATTTTTTTTCAGCATTGAACCCACTTTTTTTGAATAAAAGTTTATCGTTTCCTAAAAAGGTGTACTTTTGTGTAATATTAATTTTACAAATACCATAATGAACAAAGGAACAGTTAAATTCTTTAATGATTCGAAAGGATTCGGATTTATTATCGACGAAGAATCAGGTAAAGAATATTTTGTACACGTATCTGGCCTCGTTGACGAGATTAGAGAAAACGATGAAGTAACATTTGACCTACAAGAAGGAAGAAAAGGACTTAACGCGGTTAACGTAAAGCGTGCCTAGTCTAAAGCTATAAAATGTTTATTGAAAAAGCCTTAGGTCAAAGACCTAAGGCTTTTTTCTTCCAGCTGAAACACATTTCCTTTTTTATAGCTTATTTTAATAAGTACTCCGACAGAATTATTTTACACATAATTAGCTTCTTTGTCATCCCGACGAAAGGAGGGATCTTTCCAATAAAATGGCTCTTTAGGAGCTTTATGCAGCGAAAGATGCCGCAGCAGCGGACCGTTTCCTAACGTCAGCATGACAAGGCTGGCTGTTAAGCTTAAACTAAATGTGTTACACTACTTAGCTTATTTTAATAGCTTACAAAAGGCATTTGCTCACTGTATTTGTCTCCCTCTACCTGCTTCAGAATAAAATCAGCCAAATCGGTCGAGACTGTAATTGGAACCGTGTCAACTGGCTTTTTTTAACTAGAGTTTTGCAACCTTAATCGCGTTTGATATTCCTAAAATCATGTCTCAAAAACCTGCCCAATTTTGAATCAGTGGGTTCTTGAGTCAGGAAAAGAGGGTTCTATTTTTCGTAAAGAAAGCGGCAGGCAATAACCATTAATTCGTTGTCGGTTACCTGATATACAAGTCTGTGCTCCCGGTCGATTCTTCTAGACCAATATCCGGCTAAATCAAATTTTAATGGTTCTGGCTTTCCTATTCCGTCAAAAGGAGTTCGTTGGATAGATCTGATAAGTTCATTTATTTTACGAACCATCTTTTTATCAACCTTTTGCCAGTATAAATAATCCTCCCAGGCATTTTCTGTAAACGTCAGAACCATTAATCTTCTAACTGGGGGCTAACTGTCTTTCCAGATTTTAATTGCTCCATTGATTGGTAAAGACGGTTTGCATTTTTTTTAGAGCTTAGTAAATGCAGGGTTTCCATTATCGCGTTATACTCGTCCAATGAAATCAACACGGCTCCTTTTCCTGTTTTTCTTTTAATAATCAGAGTTTCGTTGTTATCCTCAACACTGTCCAGGTACTTCTTGAGATCTGTTCTAAATTCTGAATAATTTGCTGCTATCATTGTTGTTTTCCGTTTACGCGTACTAATATACGTACTTATTTGTGTGAAAGTTCGTATTAAGCAGCCTTTGTTTTTTTAATGAAGCCCAACACAAATAAAAATAACAGCGACTTAGATGAATCGCCTGCTCGCCATTTGCCTGGAGAAGTTCGCTAAATAACGGTACCCGTGGTGGCATTAAGTTTCTGCCATCCAGTAGCCGCACACGTGGCGTTTTTTTATTCTCATCAAACCACTATTTTTTGATGCAGAGGAGTATTTTTCTCTCACTTATGAGCCACAGGCATTCAGCCCGTCGATCAGGAAAATTCGGTTTGGCAATTCTCTCGCATCCATTCTGGCAAATTACATCTGCAAAAGTGCGGCAAAATAGCTCTGAAGTTCACAATGAAGTCTTCCCTATAAATAAAGTTTTAAAAGCCTTCCAGTATTTAGGCCGGGTCTAAAACCGACAACGGGTCTAAAACCGACAATGTTTTTTGGGAGGAGGTCATTTTGAGAAATGTTAGTCTAAATTACAGCAATCACTTAAATCTACATTTTCAAAAAATATTGAATTAATATTGTGATTTTTTTAAACCTTCATACACTAATGGGTTGAAGATTGATTTTCCATGGATAAAAAAGACCGATTTATCAGAGTTGTCAAGAAAAACAACGGACTAATTTTTAAAGTAGCAACCCTTTATACCAATACTCTTCAAGACAGGGAAGACCTGGTTCAGGAAATAATCTTTCAGGTTTGGAAATCCTTTGACACATTTAATGAACAGTCAAAAATAAGTACCTGGATGTACAGGGTGGCTATGAACACGGCTATTTACAGTTTTAAAAGTAGTAAAAGACAAGTAAACACTATTCCTATTGACTTAGAGGCAGAGCAGTTTGCTGAAGTAATGGAAAAGTCGGAAGAGGAAAGAATAAAAATGCTCTATGAACAGATACATACGTTAAGCGTGCTCGAGAAGGGAATAATTCTGCTTTACCTGGAAGGAAAAAATCACCAGGAAATCGCCTCCATTATAGGTATAACCACCAGCAACGTAGGTACAAGGATTTCCAGAATCAGGGAGAAATTAAAAGAAAAAGTCATTAAAACGTACTAATTATGGAATTGGAAGAGATGAAAAAGACCTGGCAGGAAGTGAGCAGGAGAGTAGAAAAACAAGAAATTCTGACTAATCAACTCATTGAAAAAATGACACACGAAAAGTATCATTCTAAACTGAATAAAATAGGTTATTCCGAATATGCGGGTACCCTTATATGTTATGTAGGAGCTGCTTATTTAATAATGAATTTTACAAAAATAGATGATATACGAATGCAGGTTTTCGCAAGTATTGCTATTGCACTGCTCTTTATCTTGCCTATTATTTCGATCAAATCTTTGCGGACTATAAGGCGCGTGAATCTCTCATCCAAAACTTATGTAGAAGCTATTGACGATTTCGTGAAACGAAAAATCAGGTTTCAGAAACTTCAAAAATTGAATGTATCACTGGGTTTATTTCTTATGCTAACCGGAGTGCCAGTACTTTCATCTATCCAGGGGAAAGACCTTAGCCAAATTCCCTACTTTTGGACACTGATTTTCCCAATTTCAACGGCATTCTTTTTAGTCTTTGCCTTTTGGGTGCTAAGGTCGTACCACAAAATATTGAATCAAACGGAAAAAATGCTTTCCGACATCCAAAGCTAACTATCTGAATAAAAATAAAAAGTAATTATTAAAACGGCTGAAAGTATCCGTAACAGGATAACTATGCCCTAAAAAACGGTATTTATGAAAAAAATGATAGCGATTATAATGCTTATATTGGTGTACTCTTCCGGATTTTCTCAAGAGATTGGGGGGGCCTGGAACGGTAATCTTGAAGTACAGGCAGGGAGAAAAATGTTGTTTATTTTTCAGATATCCAAAACAAATGGAAATCTAAAAACAGCCATTGCCATACCTAGTCAGGGGGTAAAAGATTTTATCTCAAAATCCACCACTTTTGAAAATGGTATGCTAATTATTGATGCCTCCAATCTGGGTTTTAAATATATTGGCAAATGGAACGCAACCTCAAATACCATTGAGGGGACTTTTCAAGAAGGCATTAATGCTGTTCCATTGGTTCTCACAAAAGATGCCGTTGAGGAAGTCAGACTGAACAGGCCACAAGAACCCATAAAACCATATCCTTATTACGAAGAAGAGGTTACATTTCATAATGAAGAAGACAATGTAATACTGGCAGGAACGCTAAGCCTTCCAAAACCAACAAGTAAAAAACCGCCAGTGGTAGTATTAATTTCAGGCAGTGGCCCACAAGACAGAAACCAGTCATTTGCCACGCACAAAACCTTTTTGGTGCTATCAGATTACCTTACCCGAAACGGAATTGCGGTCTTGAGATATGATGACAGGGGGTTTGGCGAATCTACAGGGAATTTTGCAGAAGGCACTACGGCTGATTTTGCCGCGGATGTATTGAGTGCTATCGCTTATTTGAAAAAGAGACAAGACATTGACGTTAATAAAATTGGATTGATAGGGCATAGCGAAGGAGCCATTATATCCCCTATGGTCGCCAATCAGTCAAACGATGTTGCTTTTATTGTAATGCTGGGAGGTACAGGAACAGCGGGCAAAGAAGTTTCACTTACACAGGCACTTGATTACAGAAACTTCCCTGTGCCTGATGAAAATAAATATGAAGCTTATGTGAAAGAAGCAATTGAAATAGCATCCTCAAACAAGGAAACGGCCATCGTCAGGAAGGAATTAACAAATTATTATCAAAACTCTGAGTTGCTAACTTCGCTTCTCCCTTCAAATGTAGCTAAAGATGAATTTATAGAAAACCTGGTGGCTTCCCGAACCACCCCCTGGATCAGGTACTTCTACAATTATAACCCTGGCAGTGAGATTAAGAAAATTAAAATACCGGCATTGGCCTTATATGGCAGCAAGGATACCCAGGTCCCACCAAAGTATCATTTACAGCCGGTAAAAGAAGCATTGGAAGCGAGCAAATCAAAAAAACATGAAGTCATTTTGCTGGAAGGTTTAAATCACTTATTTCAGGAAAGCAAAACAGGCCTTATTTCGGAATATACCCAGATTGAACAAACGTTTGCCCCTAAAGCAATGGCCACTATCAGTTCCTGGATTCTTCAATTAACTGAGTAAGTCTAATGCTTATGAATTTAACTTGAAAGAAGAATTCACCAAAATTGAAAATCACTTGTATCCATATTAGAGAATTAAACAAAAGCCTTTAGTTAGCTTTGGTATTTTTCAATTTAAAAACATGTTTTCCATTGGCGCATTATCACAATATGTTGGTTTTTATTCCAGATAGAACTAATCTTAAATCCTGAAACCACATCCAGCAGGTTTAACTATCTATTTTTCGCTTAACCGTTAATTGGTCAAGTGGTTGTTTTATCTAGGTAAATTTTTAACTTTTAATATCTTTTAACACCTAATACAGTGCTCAAGAATTTTTACCTCTCTCTGCTCCTGTCAGTTACAGCTCTATTGTCTTCCTGCGAAAAAGAAGACAATGTTCCCCAAACAGACTACTCTATAGAATCTGCTTCGCATTTTGAGCTGATTAACCAGTATCAAAACGGCTGGATAAAACAAGCTCGATATCAAATGTCCGGAATGCCTACCGAAGAGTTTGAATACTACGAAAACGGCTACATTAAGTCCGCCAAAGTATACGCAGGTTATCCGCAGCAGCATCTGTATATGGAAGTAAGTCGTAGTGAGGATAATAAGCCGCTATGGTCAAAATACTACAGTCCCGACGGAGAGTTGTGGTTTGAAACAGAATATATCAACGGGTTTCCCTCGGTTAAGAAAGTCTATAGCGAAGAAGGCATGGCTATTCACCACTATACCAAAGGGGAGCTGAGTTCGGTTGAATTTACCGCGGCTGATAATAGCAGCACCAGCATCACTTCTTACAATGCCGCCGCCGGGAGCAGGAAGGTAACTATTACCAGTAACGGACAAACCATTTTTGATGAAGACTACGCTTACCAGGAGCAGGTGGGTGCCGGAATTTACACAAGTAGTCATGTTCCGGTAGCCAACCCTTTTGGTGCTACTGAAATCTCCTATTTTAAACTTAATCAGTCTTTTTCCCAAAGCCCTGCCTGGCACAACGATGCCGACCCTATAGAATTTATGCTTCCTTATCGTCTGTTCGATGGGTTTTACAATCCAGGGCATTACTTTGCTACACGGTTTACTGTAAGCAGCGAATTATACCAGTCGGTTATTGAACAATACCCGGTAACTGAAAAGGGCGCATTAATCGGTGGGGGTAAGTACGAGGACGGTTACGAATACTTTCAGAACAAATGGGAAGTACTGGACTCACTGGCTAAAGTTTATAATGAAAATCCGGCCCTGTACAAGCTGAAATACGGAAACGAATATGTAGAAAAGGCAGGATATGGGAAGATATTTTTTGTAATTGGTGCTATCCGCAACCTGCCTACCAACGGCAACGTGGCCGATGACATAAAAGATATAGCCCGCAGGCAAATGGATGCAATGCTTTACGAAAACACGGGCATCACTGCCGAAGAGCAGGAAATACTGGATAAAGTATGGTTTGAGGTAAAATTCTTCTCCACCCTAAAAGAACATAGGGATGGGGTGGTAATAAATTCTTCTGAGGATTATAACAATGCCATTCAGAAAATAAACGATGCAGAACTATCGGTAATTCAACTGAAATACCAAACGGTTGAAAATTTATAAAGAGGAAATCATTCTATACTGAAAGCCACCTTTGCAAAGAGGTGGCTTTTTTTAGATTGGATAGCCTTATTTTTTCTCTGATACTTTTACACCAGCAGGCGGAAAATATTTCATAAGGTGTCTTACACAGCAATAAACCCATTGATAAGAGAAAAGAAAAATTCATATATGAAAGATATAAACTCAGCTACAGTTTACAATTAAGGTACTACCTTAAAGGGCTGGGAAGTAAATATAGTTTTTCTAACTTTTGGCTGCGGTTTCGGCAAACTGATAACTGCTTTTGAATCCGCTGCCCATATTAAAAATTAACCATTCCAATTATCAAAAACCCACCTTTTTTTGTGCGGTTTTTAACCCTGTTCAATAAATAGCGATATTATTTTACACTTTAACCATCGGCTTTATGTATAGGTGTTAAATCCATTTTGGAGAATCGCCTATTACATTCAGCCTCTGAAATGGGGAAATTTGCATTTGAATGGACAAACAATATGCTGGGAACCCTGCTAAAAAGGGGAATGATAATTCTGCAAATTTTTTATTATTTGCAATATTTCTTGTAGATGCTTTATTCTCAAGAATCCCCTTTCCTAAATCGTTATTTTTTTATTTTACACGAAAACGGTGGTTATTTTGGCATTAAATTCATGCGTCAGAAACAAGCTACTCCACAATTTATTGATGTACAGGATTCGAATTTAATACCACCCACAGCTTTCTCATGTTGAGAAGGTAATTGAAGCCTGGCTTGTATGATTGTCACTGAGGTAATTATTTATTCGCTATTGATAATTATTTCTATAGGCACGTGGAGTACAGCCGTTCATCTTTAGAAAAGCAGCATTAAACCGGCTAATGGAATTAAAACCACTTTCATAAGCTATTTCGGTAATACCTTTATTGGAAGCAACAAGTTGTCGTTGTGCATGAGCAATTCTTTCGCCGGTAATATGTTCACTTAAAGTGGTGCCAAATGCTTTTTTAAAAAGTGCATTGGTGTAGTCAGGATGGAGCTCTACTGCTTTAGCGATATCTGAAACTTTTACAGGCTTTGAATAATTTTGAGCAATGTAAATCGCTATCTTTTCCACCTGGCTTATTTCCTTTGTATGAACAGAGGTATAGTCTTTCTTTTCCTTCGGCAAATTACAAATTGCCATCCGGTTTAATCGGGCCCGCATTTCCAGCAAAATCACTTCCACCAAATCTTTATCAAAGATGTCCCTGACCCAGTTCTTTAGCAGGTATTCATCAAATAGGAAAGATTCTCTGGATGCTTCCATCAAAACCTCCCCTTTTAAAAGGCTGTCAACAAAGGCAGCAGGAAGTTTCCATTCCAGTAACTGGGCAAAAGGAATGGTGCATACAAAATAGGGCGTATCTCCCTGGTGGTGGACAATCTGATGGGGAATTAAGCCCCAGAAAACCGCCAGCTTTCTTTCGGGAATCGTAATCTTTTTGCCCTGCAAAAGATAGGTAATCGAGCCCTTCGGAAGGTAGTTCAATTCAATCTCGTTATGCCGGTCAGCCTTTTTCATCAGCCTGGGCGCCCAGCATTCGCAGGTCAGGCCATAAGGATTAAACTCTTCCCGCCTTTCGTCGAATATATTTAAAATATCGGATTTCATTAGGTTTATGCAGAATAACAGGTAGTATTAGTCTAATAACGAGATTAAATTTAGGTTATAAAAATCATTAGAAGAAAATACACCTGCTTTAATGGGACATAAAGGAATTTCACCCTCGAATTGTACAGGCATGTTAATCTTTTAAAACAGGTTTTGTATTAACAAATTTTAAAGAACATTGAAAGTCATAAACAGGTACTTCAAAATAATCCCTTGTTTCCTGCTGTGCTCCATCGGTATTTTTTCTCCCGGTTTTAGTCAGGAAAATACACCCACCAATATAAAAGCCCGGCTCATTGTAACTTCAGATGGAGAAGTAGACGATGAATGTTCCCTGGTGAGGTTTTTATTATATTCCAACGAATGGGATGTGGAAGGCATCGTCACCTCAAGTTCGCAGTACCATGCACATGGACACAACTGGGCCGGTGATGACTGGATTGAACCCTATTTAGATGCCTATGCGCAGGTGTACCCTAATTTAGTTAAACACGATCCTGCTTACCCAACTCCTGCATACCTGCGGGAGCGTGCCGTCCTGGGGAATGTAAAGGCAGAAGGAGAAATGGAAGAGGTAACGGCAGGGTCTGAGCTTATTGTTGAAGCATTGCTGGATAAAACGGATAATCGGCCAATCTGGTTACAGGCCTGGGGCGGAACGAATACCATTGCGCGGGCCCTGAAAACCATTGAAGAGGAGCATCCGGAGAGAATGATAGAGGTGGCTGAAAAGATGCGGTTTTTCTTTATTTGGGAGCAGGACTCCACCTATCAGTCCTATATAAGGCCACACTGGGGCAAGTATAATATTCTTACAATTATTTGCGACCAATTCTGGGCCATGGCTTACCAGTGGAACAAAATATTACCGGAAGATAAACAAGCTTATTTCCAGGCAGACTGGATGAAATCAAACATCCTGCTAGGTCATAGTGCGTTATGCGCTCTTTACAAGGCGCACGAGCCAGGCGGCCACGGCCTTTCTGGTGATAAAGATTTTAACCCGGGTGACTTCAGGTCGGAAGGGGATTCTCCGGCATTTTTACATGTTATTCCTACAGGCTTACGAAATAGGGATTCGCCGGATTGGGGCGGATGGGGTGGACGCTACGTAAACGTGCGGGAAAATACCTGGCTTGACCCGGTACCTGTTGAAGGGTACAAGTATCCGGAAGGAAGATGGTACACGAATACTGCCTGGGGAAGGAAGTACATGCGGGAGGATTACCCTGAAAACCAGGAGGGAATGACAGCCTATTTTAAACCTTTATGGCGCTGGTCTGATGATTTTCAAAAAGATTTTGCGGCCCGGGCCGACTGGTGTGTAAAATCCTATGAAAAAGCTAATCATCCGCCGGTCGTGGTTTCGAAGAATATGCTGAACCTGATGGCGAAACCCGGCAGTAACGTTAAATTAAGCACCAAAGGAACTCATGATCCTGATGGTGATAGCCTACAGTACCAATGGTGGCAGTATAAAGATGCCGACACCTACAATGGTACTGTAGAAATCCGGAATGCAGAGAAGGAGAATGCCCTATTTACTGTACCTGCCAATGCTGCCCCTGGTGAAACCATACACATTGTTTGCGAGGTGCAGGATGATGGGCTTCCCCACTTGACCCGTTATCTGCGCTTTATTATAACAGTGGAACCGTAACCTTTATATTTTATAACCGGCATTTTTATGAAAACAGGAAAATTACTTTTAGGGCTTATACTGTTTCTTGTTAGTCGCCTCTTGCATGCACAGCAACTGGCTTTTCCTACGGCCGAAGGCTACGGAAAATATGCCAAAGGCGGAAGGGGCGGAGTGGTACACGAAGTGACAAACTTAAAGGATAGCGGAGAAGGCAGCCTAAGATCCGCTGTAGAAGCCTCCGGCCCCCGAACGGTGGTTTTCAAGGTAGCGGGGAATATAGCACTTAAAAGTCCTATAAAAATTAACGACCCCTATATTACTATTGCAGGGCAGACAGCGCCTGGCGATGGAATTACGCTAAAGAATTATCCACTGAGCATTGACGCAGACCATGTAATAATCCGATATATCAGGGTACGTCCAGGTGATGTGTCGGGCAATGATTACGATGCTGTGTCCAGCAGGTACAAAAAGCATATCATCCTGGATCACCTATCAGCAAGCTGGAGTATTGATGAAACCATGTCTGTTTATCATGGTGACAGCATTACCGTACAGTGGTCTATCATTTCAGAAAGCTTGTATGGATCGAATCATGTAAAAGGGTCTCACGGATTTGGCGGTATCTGGGGTTCAAACCATAGTACTTATCACCACAATTTACTGGCTCATCATAGCAGTCGCAACCCCCGGATGGCTTCAGGCTCAGGTTTTACCGATTATAGAAATAATGTGATTTATAATTGGGGATACAATAGTTTGTATGGTGGAGAAAATCAGCAGGTTAGAAATGATAAATTCAATTTTTCAGAATTCAATATTGTAGGTAATTATTACAAACCCGGCCCGGCAACAGAATCAGGTAAGGTATCCTATCGCATTGCAAATCCCTCTTATCGCCGTGTTAAAACAGATTATGGAAAATGGTATGTAGCAGATAATTTTATGACTGGCAGTCCTGAAATCACAGCCAAAAACTGGGAGGGAGGTGTACAACCTCAGGGTGGCATTGCAGATACATCCTATCTAAAGCTTAAAGAAGCCTGGCCATCCATGCCCATTCATCAACAGACAGCAGAAGAAGCATATAAAACTGTGCTTGAGAATGCAGGCGCCGTTTTACCTGAAAGAGATGCAGTAGATTCCAGGATTATTGAAGAAACGCGCGGCGGCTTTGCTACCTATGGAGGCGAAGCGTACACCAAAGATCATGAAGTTGCCAATTATTCAAAAGAAAGTGGAATCATTGACTCACAAAGGGATGTAGGAGGCTGGCCGGAACTGAAAACCGCTCCTGCTCCAAAAGATACCGACCATGACGGCATGCCGGATGATTGGGAACGTAAAAACGGAATTGATCCAAATAATCCTGAAGACAGAAATAAGGTGGCGGAAGATGGCTACACGATGCTTGAAAAATATATCAATAGTATTAGGTAGAAGGTATGTTGGCACAACAACGGGTTTAAAATGAAGTAGTTATTGGGTTTGGCAGCGCTCCCTCCCGCATCAGGATTTTTAGCTATTGTTTCCAAAAACAAGGTCGGCTCTTTAGCATTAAAATAGGTCTTTATAGTTACCTGCAGGCCTGGTCAAGTATGCAGCACTACCTAAGAGAGGAAGGGACCTCGCCTTTGCCCTCTTTCGAGAAAGCCCTTGCCCACTGCTGGTAGGAAAGCGAAGTAAAGGCGGTTCGCTTTCCTGTATTCCTGTGCCTGGGATCTGTTTTTTAAAAAGCAGCCTTTTTTTGCCAGGAGGAAATCGGAGCTATTTTCTTTTTTATTTCTAAAAAACAATCTTAATTTAATTGCTCCGACACGCTTTTTTACCTTTTAAGATAATATGGAACGAATAGCATTAACAGATACCCTGGAAGTATCGAGAATTGTGTGGGGTTTATGGCGACTAATGGAATGGCAACTATCGCCCGAGAAACTCCTGGGCCAGATAGAAGAAGCCCTGGAGTTGGGCGTAAGCACCTTCGACCATGCCGATATTTATGGAGATTACGGCTGTGAGCTTGCCTTCGGGAAAGCCCTTAAACTGAAACCACAGCTTCGGGAAAAGATGCAGCTTATTTCAAAGTGTGGCATTAAACTCGTTTCTTCCCGATATCCGGAGCGGAACCTCCCCCACTACGATACCAGCTATGGCCATATAATCAGGAGCGTGGAAGCCAGCCTGAAAAACCTGCAAACAGACTACCTGGACCTCCTACTCATTCACCGGCCCGACCCGCTTATGAACCCGGCCGATACTGCACGGGCCTTTGTGCAACTCCAGGAAGAAGGGAAGGTGAGGCATTTCGGCGTATCTAACTTTACACCGGGCCAGTACGAAATGCTGGAGGCCCATTTCCCGGGAAAACTGCTTACCAACCAAGTAGAAATTTCCGCTTACTGTTTAGATCACTTCCAGAACGGAAATATGGACTTCTTCCTGAAAAAGAAGCTCCACCCCATGGCCTGGTCACCGGTAAGGGGCGGCCACCTCTTTAAGCCTACCGATGAGAAAGGAAAACGCCTCCAGCAGAAGCTCAATGAAATAACTGAACGGAAAGGCCTCGATGGCATGGACACACTCCTGTATGCCTGGCTGCTGCAGCATCCGGCCAAAATCATTCCTATTGTAGGTAGCGGAAAACCTGAGCGTTTACGCAGAGCTGCAGAATCCTTAGCGGTAGAGTTAAGCCGGGAAGAGTGGTTTGAAATATGGGTGGCCTCCCAAGGCTACCCGGTGCCTTAACAAGCGATTCAGGGGTTCATGCATATTCCGTAAAAATGAACATCCTATTCCGGAGCAGAAATACGCTGGAATACCAAATCGTATGAAGATAATTTAGGCTATGTCTGACGAATACCTTTTGGCTTAAAAATGCGAATTATTGACCTTGTTCTACAGGCCTTTTTCTCACCGTAGCTTAGGCTATGCGGCACGGCCGACCGTCTCGAAAAAGAACCTTTGCCCAAGACCCGCAGCGGCGGACCGCAAATTCCCTATTTTTAGTCTCAAAAACATTCATCAGACATAGCCTAATAGCACAGATGGCCCGTTGCAAAGGTCGCGCAGACAACAATTGAAGAAGCCTGCTATTGAAGGTGGTTTGGATGATATGGTATAAGTGCAAAAAAAGCCCTCCTGGTAGGCAGGGCTTATGATACTTTTTTCAGTTTTACTTTTTTTGCACACCTTCCGGCATTTCCATAATTAAGCGGTTGGTGCGAAGCTTATTATCGATAGAGGACATTATCGGCTCCACCTGGTACTTACTTTCAGCGGGAGCGGCTATACGTGCAGTTGAGCCGGTAATTACTGCCAGCGCCTGGGCCAGCAAAGGCTCTTCCACATCGCCCAGGGCCTTCATTGGCAGCTGGAAATCATCTACTTCCATGTCAGGCACAAAGCCTTTGTCATAATCCGATTCGCCCTGGCTGTTATAGATACGGAATACAATTGGCAGGATGCCATACGGGTTCTCCGGATTATCTGTATCCTCCAGAGGAACTGAGCCTACATTTTTCCCTACCGTCTGCTCACCAATCAGGTACACATCCATATAGGGGCGAAGGCCATTGATTATTAGCTCACTTGCCGATGCCGTTCTGCTACCGGTGAGCACATAAAGCCTTCCGGAAGATAAGTTTTCTCCAACTTTCTCTGCTTTATTCAGGAACTTAGGGCGCAGTCTTGCTTCTCCGTCCGCCAGGCTTTGGAAGTAGTCCATATATAGCTTATTCCAGCGGTTTTCATAGAACATTTTGGTATCATCAATATTCTTCCCTACCAGGCTCGCCAGGTTGGTGGCCGATGACACCGCCCCGCCACTGTTGTAGCGCAGGTCCAGAATAAGGTCATTGATGCCTTCACTCTTAAACCTCGCCATAACCTGGTCTACCTCCTTATCGTACATCTGGCCTGTACCGGGAGAAAAGAAGTTGTAAACAAAATAGCCTACTTTTTTACCGCCCACATGATAAACAGTATCCATAAAGCTTGGATTTTCGGCCAGCTCCACTACCTCTAACGAAAGGGGAGCCTGTGCTTCATATGCTGCAGTAGCTTCATTAAACCTCGAAAAATCGATGGTGTGATTGAGTTCAATTTCGCCCAGCAGGTCCCGGTAATTCGATAGGGTAATTGTTGTACCGTTAATCTTTTTAATCACATCGCCCCGCTTTAAATCCGCAGCGGCAGCCGGCGAATTTTCCTTAATATACAGTACAATTGCCACTACATCGGTTTCGCTCCCACTTACGCGCGAAAGCAGAAACTCATAGCCAGCTTCTTTGCTTACTCCATTCAAGGAATTAATCAGGTCCTGGTAATTGGGTACAATGTGCGAGAAGCGGTCGTCGGAATGAAGTAGCGCATCAAAAAATTCTGTCGGGTCCTGCGCCTTGTCCGGTGATGCAGGCATCTCATCCGTCCAGTAATAGATCTCCTTCATAACATCATAAATCCATTCATTGGTTATTTCGGTAGGCGTTTTCACCACCGGTGTCCTGTCAACAACTACCGGCTCGACTTCGTCTTTCTGGCAGGAAACAGTAACACTTCCCAATAACAAAAATGCCAGGGCATACTGATAGGCTTTAGTTGGTTTTATCATATTCTATAACTTATAAGAAATTACGCAGTACAAGCTTGCGGATTTTGTCTTTCGCAGCAAATTTTCAGGAATAAAATCCTGCATTTCCAGCTTAACACACTTTCCTGCGAAAAGATTCTCCTGCGAAAAAATTCCTCAATTACGCTTTAATTACCGGCGACATTCATCGCTCCCTTTACAGTCAGGCATGTTTGGTTTCAGGGATAAGCTATTGCTTCTCAGGCTCCTCATTTCCTTTTTCTTTTTCCTGATGAAGAAGCAGAACACCACCGGACGCTCCGGGACCGTACAGCTGCTGTGCCTGTGCACCCCGAACAACATCGATTCGGTGAAATGAAAGGCCCTTCAGAGAATCCAACGAAATCCTCCTGCCGCCAGCCAGCACTACCGGCTGCTTTGTTTTCTCTTTTTTAGTGCTTTTTACCAGCAAAACGCCCTCTGCCCCAACTGGTCCCATTAAATGTATGGCATCCCGCCCATGCAGGTAATGAACTTGTTTAATGCTTTCATAAGACAGCTTATTTAACTCTTCTGCCGGAGTTGGTTTCCCATCTATAAACATATGGATTCTTCCCGGCTCTTTTTCTCTTCCTTCTCCTGTCCAAAACCAGGCACTGAAAAGCGTGTAGCACCAAGCACCGCAATTGCCATTAATACAAGAATATTTTTCATACGCTTCAGTAGGTTTAGCTATTCCGATACAAATCAAAAAGCATTCCAGTTTATTGATAGTCCTGCTTCCCTGCGCTCCCTCCTCCTTCTCTTTAGGAACAACAGCCGGTAAAGGGTAAAAATAAACCTGCTTTCGCCGCCTTTTTGCAGCAGGAAAAATTTTAACTTGCTTACCGTTATTCTCCTATGAAAAAGATACTTATACTCTATCGGCAGGCCTACGGAGGGCTTTCGGAGGAGGCCTGGATGCTGGCGCTGGTGATGTTTATTAACCGCAGCGGTGCCATGGTGCTGCCCTTCCTGAGCATTTATGTTACAGGCCCCCTTGGCTTTAGCCTGGAGCAGGCAGGTATTATCCTTGGTACCTTTGGCTTAGGTTCTATGGCCGGTGCTTTCCTGGGAGGCTGGTTAAGCGATAAAATCGGCAACTTCAGGGTACAGTTCCTGAGCCTTACCCTCGGAGGTGCTTTGTTTCTCTGTATTCCTCTTTTTACTGAATTCACAAGCCTTGCCGCAGCTGTTTTTATTGCCAGCACCGCAATTGAATGTTTGCGGCCGGCCAATGCAGCTTCTGTTGCCGTTTATGCAAAGCCCGAAAACATTACCCGCGCCTTTTCACTGAACCGAATGGCGCTGAACCTGGGCTTCTCCATTGGCCCGGCCCTCGGAGGTTTACTGGCTACCATTTCCTATACCTGGCTGTTTATTGCCGATGGCTTTACCTGTATAGCGGCAGGCTTGTTTTTCTTTTTCTATTTCCGCAAAAAATCTCCGCGCAGTCCTGAGGCTGAACCACTAACTCCTCTTGCTGCCGTTGCTTCTCCTTCTCCCTACAAAGACAAACTTTTTTTGTTTTTTGTGGCTTTATCTGGACTCTTTGCGTTGGTTTTTTTCCAGTTCTTTTTTACCCTCCCCATTTATTACCGCGAAGTGTACAGCCTTTCAGAAGCGCGTATCGGAGGCCTGATGGCTTTTAATGGAATCATTGTTTTCTCTGCCGAAATGATTCTTGTATACCTGCTGGAGCATCGTTTTCGTCTCTGGAGAATAATTGTTACCGGCAGCCTGTTAAATGGCCTTTCCTACCTGCTATTAAATGCTGCCAGTGGCGAGTACATTCTCTACGTTTCTATGTTCCTGCTAAGCACCGCCGAAATTCTGGCAATGCCTTTTATGGTATCTTTTATTGTACGGAGGGCTGGCGAGGCAAAAAGAGGGGCTTACCTGGGACTGTATTCTTTTTCGTATGCCGCAGCCTTTATTCTGTCTCCCTACCTGGGCACGCAGCTCATTGCCAACTTTGGCTTCAGCACCCTCTGGTGGATATTGGGCGCTATTTCGGCCGGTACTGCCCTGGGCTTTTATTTTCTTTTACCCCGCATGCAGGCAAAGGACTCTCAGGCCACCCTATCGGCCTCACCGGCTGCCACGACTTAGCTTATTCCTACTTTTACAGCTTAAGAAGCTGCTTTTCTGCAACAAAAGTACAGCCGCTATGATGGTAAAATTGAAATAAGGCCAGGCAACTCCCTGAACAAATATGCAGCAGGGCAATTAGTATAAGTAAAAATTGACTGCATGTTTAAGCAAATCGTTTGCCTCGACCAGACCAAACTGCACGCACGCGCGCTTCAGGAACTACAGCAGTTTTCCCGGGAAGCAGTAAAAGTAAATGATAACACGCCCGAATCGGTTGAAGAAACTGTCAGCCGAATAGGAAATGCCGATGCCGTATTGCTCAGCTGGAATACCATTTTAAATAAAGAGGTTCTGGAGAGCTGCCCCAACCTTAAATACATTGGCCTATGCTGTACCTATTATAATGAAGAAGCCTGCAATGTAGATGTGGCCACGGCAAAAAGGAAGGGAATAAAATTAACTGCTATTAAAGATTATGCCGATGAGGGGGTTATCGAATTTATTCTTTACCACCTGATTGGCCTGTGTAAAGGGTGGGTTGGCCAGCGCTGGAAAGAAGAAGCAGTGGAGCTTAGCGGTAAAACCCTCGGAATTATTGGCATGGGCACCCTTGGCCATATGCTGGGAACAGCCGCTCAGGCTATGGGCATGAAAGTAATTTATTACAGCCGCAGTCAAAAACCGGCCGCAAGGGAAGCAGGCTTTCAATATCAGCCCCTGGAAGATTTACTTAAGACCAGCGACATCGTGAGTACCCATTTACCCCGAAATACCCGCTTACTGGGAAAAAATGAACTTGGGCTTATGCAAGAAGGAAGCATCCTGGTAAATACCTCGCTGGGCCTAACCTTTGAGCCGGATCCATTTATGGAATGGGTAAAGCAGGATGGAAACTATGCGGTTATCGATAAAGATGGAAGTACCGGCTATCAGGAGGCTTTTGCTGGTGTTCCTGAAATTTTAGGCACCTCTCACCCTGCCGGCTGGTCGGCCGAAGCAAGAGAACGTTTATCGGCTAAAGTGCTAAAAAATTTAAAGGAGTATCTTGAGATGGAGCCTTCAGGAAAATAAAGTGCGCAATTTTATGAAAGCAGTTACCCCGCTTTAGCATTTTTTGAAGCTGAAAACACAACCAGCTGGCTCTGCGAAAACCTGGTATATGGCAACGACTTTAGCGCTAAAGAAACCTGACTCCCATAATTAAACAGCAAAAAAGCTTTATGTTCTCCGCTTAACTGCATGGTGCTTACAGAAAATAGAAGGCTATAACTAATGGTTTAATTACCGTGGGATATATAGCACCTGCGCCTCCAGTACAAAATTAAGCATTGCTAAAAACTCAGCTTAACATCTCCCCCTACAGGATAACCCACGCAGGTAAGCACCAGTCCTTCCTCCAGCTCCCGGCCTGTTAATACTTCGTTGTACGACATCCAAACCTTGCCCTGCGTACACCTGGCTACGCAATTGCCACATCGTCCTACTTCGCAGCTGTATGGCAGCACCAGTCCGTTTTTTCTGGCTGCACCGTGAATGGTTTCCGGGTACTGAACGGCAAAACGGAACTCCTCATCTCCCTGCCTGATGGTGACTGCATGACGCTCTGTAGCCGGAGGAGTTATTTTTGGCAAAACCTTTGCCGTAGTAAAAGTTTCTTTTCGGATGTTCGCTGCCGACACTCCTAACTGACCGAGGCCATAGGTGCACATCACCATATAATTTTCAGGTCCGCAGAGGTAGTAAAATGCCTCCTCTACAGGTGCTGCAGCATGCTTTTTCACCAGTAATTTCAACAAATCTTTATGCAACCTGGCCCGGTAAAGATCCGCTGAGCTGCTGTAAATCCATTCAATAACAAGTCGTTCGGCAAACTGCTTTTCCAGCGCCTGCAACTCACTCAAAAACAAGGTGCTTTCCGTAGTGCGGTTGCTGTAAACCAGAACTACCTTAACGCCTGGTTGCTCATGTAAAACAGTTTTTATCAGCGAAAAAACAGGCGTGATTCCACTTCCTGCGGCAAAAAAGAAAAGTTGCCGGTAGGTAGATGACGCTGATGGCAGCGTAAAGAAACCGCCAGCCCCGGCAGTCAGGAGCTTGTCGCCCACTTTTGCTTCATTTACCAGGTAGCGTGAAAAAATACCATTTTCAATTCGCTTCACTGCCACGGAAAGAGGCTCCCTTACCGCCGGGGCCGAGGTGATGGAATAAGAGCGCCTGATTTCTCCAAATTCGGTTGGCAACACAAAAGTCAGGTACTGCCCCGGTTTATAAGGAATGCTCCTCGTTTCATCCTCATCGAAGTAAAAAGACTTCACTCCTTCTACCTCCTCTTTAATTTTGCTTATGGTAAGTTCCGTAAATGCTGCCATTCAAATTTGTGCTTCTTCACCTGAATTAATTAAAAAGAAGAGGCTCTTGTTTGTAATCTTTGGTAAAATAGATAGGGACCTGTGAATGAGGTAAAGGTTAAAATAAAAAAAATAACCTTCCCTGCCACCTTCCTACAAAGGCTTTTTTTACCCGTTCCACACCCCAAACTTCCCGGTCCGGTAATCGTTGTAAGCTTCTGCTATTTCCTGTTCTGTATTCATCACAAAAGGCCCCTGCGCAACCACCGGCTCGTTAAATGGCTCGGCATGCCCCAGAAGAACCACTGCATCGGAGCTTGCTTCAACAGCCAGGCGGCGGCCATCATTATTAAACTCCACCAGCGCATGCATGCCTGCTTCCTGCTCATTTACTTTAAGCTTACCACTAATCACGTAGAAGAAAATATTCCTTTCCGGGGCAATATCGAGCTCCAGCTTTCCTCCACTCTTAAAATCTACGGTTGCCAGTTGGATGTCTGCCAAAGGCTCAAACGCGCCCTTGGTTCCTTCCCAGTTGCCGGAAACCGCATTCAGGCGAACCTTTCCATTGTCGAGTGCTATGGCTGGTATATCCTGTTTTTGTAAACCTACATAATGCGGTTTTACCATTTTGTACTTCGCCGGCAGGTTTACCCACAGCTGAAGAATCTCCAGGTCGCCGCCTTCTTTTTTAAATTTTTCCGACGATACTTCTGCATGGATCAGCCCTTTGCCTGCGGTCATCCATTGCACGCCGCCAGCCTCAATGGTACTTTCATAGCCGCCGGAATCTTTGTGCATAATGTCCCCCTTCAGAATAAAGGTAACTGTTTCGAACCCCCTGTGTGGATGGGGGCCAAATGGCAGGCCGTTGTTATTCGTTTTATAGGTCTGGAAGCCATGATGGTTCAGAAACAGGAAAGGATCGATTTGCTCAATAGACCTTGTTGGCAATGCACGATAGGTTACCAAATCGGCAATAGGTGAATATTCTGCCTTGTGTATTTTCTTTATTGTTCTCATTACGCTGTTTAAATTATCAGTTACAACCTCCTTATAAAAGGACCGCGAAGGTTATAAAAAGTTTTTCGATTCAATTAACATCCTGCTCAGCTGGTCAAATTTCGCTTTGTAAAAGTCTGTAAGGATATTGCCATTACGTTCAAACAAATGAGGCTTAATTATCGGAACAGAAAAAGGCAGCACCCAGGCACGCAGCGATTTTGCAACGGCATCCATTGCATTAATCCCCTGCAGCGCATGCAGCCCGTCGGAGAGGCAGGCAAGCGCTACCACCTTCCCGCTTAAGTAAGGAGCCGGATCGGTACGGGTTAGCTCCACCCAGTCGAGCGCATTTTTAAGCGCACCGGTCATACTCCCGTGGTACAAAGGCGTAAACCAGATATGGACATCTGCCTCTTTAAAAATGCGGCACATTTCGGTTACAGAATCCGGAACAGAAGAAAAAGTGGTAGGATTAAAGAGCGGGATATCGGCTTCTGCCAGCTGAAAAGCAACAGGCGTTACACCTTGCTGCTGAACAGACTCAAGCAGGTAATTAAAAACTTTCATTTCGGTTGATTCAGGCCTGTTTTCCAGCGAACCGTTTAAAATAAGTACTTTCATAGCCATGACGCTGTACATGTTTAGGGGAAGAAAAGGAGCCTGCTTTACTCCGTTTCATTTTCTTCCGGTTTCTTTTCTTATTTGGCTGCCGTTTTCGGGCCTCCTGGTATATTCTTTAGACTTCTGTACGTTTTAAAACACTCCCGAAAGCGCATCTATTTGGGTATAATGTTCATGTGCTCCATATATTCCTGTACGGTTTTATTTGACGGAAAAAGGGATTCTACCCGCTTTTTAAAGGTTATAACAAGCTGGTTTTGCCGATTTAATTGTCTTCTGGCCCCTAAAAGGCACACTTCACAGGTACGGTTCATTTACCACTTCCTCCTGATAATATTTAATGGTAGAAGCAATCGTAAGATAAGGCACCGGCTTCACCACATGCAGGTTTTTCATACTGAAAAGTTAACATAATAATCCTACACTCCTAAAATAAGCATTTCTTCCCCTGCGTGCCTCCCTTCAAACAGATTTCTTCCTCTTTTGAGGATTTGACTTTTCCATCCACCGGAACTGGCCCTTCCTGAACACAACTTTGGAATACAGGTTTCTTTTTTGTCGGCTCTTTGTGAAAATGCTCCTGAAAAGCTGACCCTTAAAAGAGAATTCGGTACATCCATGAAACCATAAACAAAAGCAAAATATGCACATAGCCATTATCTCAAGCAGCATACGCACTGGAAGAAACAGCCACAGAGTTGGTTTATACTTTAAGAACTTTATTGAAAAACAGCAGCTAGCCAGCTGTGATTTAATTGACCTGCAGGAGTACCACTTTCCCGTTTTTGAAGAACGACTAAGGTTCATGGAGAACCCGCCAGAGCAGGTGCTTCATTTTGCCGAACGCATAACAAGGGCAGATGGCGTAATTGTAATAAGCCCGGAATATAACGGCGGCTATCCGGCAAGCTTAAAAAACATTATCGACCTCCTTTCAGAAGAGTGGAAAGGCAAGCCCACGGGCATTGTCACCGTATCGACCGGCCCTTATGGCGGCGCTTTGCTCTTGCCCTCTCTTCTTTTTACGCTCTGGAAAAAAGGCGTGTGGGTTGTAAATGCCCGCTACCATGTTTCCGCCGTGCAGGATGCCTTTGATGAAAATGGTATAGCGGAAGACCCTGCTACGGCCGACAAAAGAACACGGGCTTTTGTAGAGCAGCTGCAATGGAGCATGGAAGCCAGCAGAAGAATGCAGGATGAACTCTAAGTTTCGGGGGTATTCTACTGCAGCCTCAAGCGCTTAAAATTTTAACAAGAGGAAAACACAAACAAAAGGCTGCCTGAATCTCAGCACAGCCTCTTGTTTATCAACCAAACTGATGAAGGTTTATGCCTGCTTTACCAGCTGCACCTCGCCCTGTAGTTTCAGTTCTTCGCCTAACATTACGCCGCCGGTTTCCAGTGCTGCATTATAATTGATACCCCAGTCTTTGCGATTGATTTTTCCGCTCAGGGTAAAGCCTGCTTTTGTATTTCCGTAAGGGTCCTTCACAATGCCATTATATTCAGCATTGAGCTTTACAGGCTTGGTAGTGCCCTTAATGGTCAGGTCACCATAAATAGTAAATGTTTCATCATCTACCTTCTCCACTTTGTTTGATTCAAAGTGCATGTTCGGGTGGCTTTCTACTTCAAAGAAGTCTGCATTGCGCAGGTGATTGTCGCGGTCGGAGTTATTGGTGTCGATAGAAGCTACTTCAATATTGGAAACCACTTTTGCTTTTGAAAAATCATCTCCCTCGGTTTCTGCCACCGCGTCAAAGCTTTTGAATTTTCCCGTAACATTGGAAATCATCAGGTGCTTAATCTTGAAACCTAATTCGCTATGCGTTGGGTCTAAAACCCATTTAGTTGTTGCCATTTTAATTTTTGTAATAATTATTTATTGAACTTATTTAATATATTTTATCATTGCTATTTTTCCTAACAGCGATAGCCAACAAAGCAAAAAAAACTACACCTTCGTACCTGAGATAAATCCGGCTGATAAAATCCTGCAATACCTTTTGATTGAGCTCTGCTTTGCTTTCATTACTGCCCATCATATTAATGGATATTAAGCCATGCAGCATCGACCAGAAGGTATGCAATTTCAGGAAGGGATCTGTTTGCAGGACTTTTACCACTGGCAATCAGCTCCCGAATGGGCTGTAAAATCAACTGACTAAAGGTACGCCAGTTCGTTAATCTGGTTTACTGTTTCGCAGGAAGGGATGCCTAAGCCATACATGACCTGGTAATAGGCTGTATTATCAAAAGCAAACTTCCAGTAAGCATAAGCCATGGCTTCTATTTGCGCTTCCGGTCCGACCGCGCCATTTTTTGCTGCTACCAGTTCCGCATTTAACTTCTGAAAGCCCTGCTTCGTTAGCTCCAGCAGAATCGCTTCTTTATTGGCAAAATAATCGTAAATAACAGGAACGCTGTATTCGATTAGTTCGGCAATTTTACGAACAGAAAGCGCCTGCCAGCCATCCTGAATCACCAGTTCCCAGGCTGCTTCCAGGATAGCGGTTCGCATCTCTTCTTTTTGCCGTTTTCTTCTTTCTGTTATTCCCATTAATGCCGTTACTTTACCTAACAGTGTTAGCAAAGATAGGTAAACTTTATAAAATAGCCATAATGATTTCACGATTTTTAAATCTGTTTACTCCTGCTTTTAACTTGCAGCAGCTAAAATAAATAATACCTGCATAGATAAAGGCAACAAATAAAAAAAGCCCGGCTTCCCGGGCTCCTCCGTTCCTGCTTTTATTTTATTAACTTTTGCTGATGGTTCAACTGTTCACCCTGCACTTTTAAGAGGTAGACACCTGAAGGCCATACCTCGTGGTCCAGCTTCCAGGGCTGCCGGTTTGCCTGCTCCAAAACATTAAAGGTTTTCCCGGCCATTTTCCTTCCCTGAATATCAGAGATTACTACCTGCACCTGCCCGGGTTTTTCTGCCGGAGGAAATTCCAGCCACAGGCCCTGCTTATTTAGTTGCGTAGGATAAACCCTGAACTCATGGAGCAGCTCTCCGCTTACTAATTCTTTATTCATGCTGCCAAAGACTGGGTGTGATTTCCCTTTATTCCTATGGATAACAAGGTTTCCCCGCTCAATAGGCTCACTGGCTACAGCATAGCGGGAGGTCTCCGGCTGGTTATCATAAATAATATTTTCCTCCTGGTCCCAGATGATCAGCCGGAAATGGTCTTGCGGGCTTCTAAACCCCTGCCCCTGGTCAACCAGAGAAACCAGAAAATGATATCCTTCCTCCCTGCCAATGCGGCCGATCCCTTCAACATAGGCCTGATTTCCATCTACAGAAAGCCAGTCGATGTTGCGGGAATGGAAAAACAGGCGTGCATCCGGTAGTAAAAATACCAGGTTGCCTTCCGGTTCTTCCATTCCCTCTTTATTTCTGGCGGTAAAGCCAAAAAAAGCTTTACCAGCAGCTAAAGGCTCCGGCGTGTAAGCTCCTTCCGGAGACAGCAACCAGCCTCCTCCTGTTATATAACCTGGAGTAGGATCCGGCCTTTCTACCAACTCTCCTACATCTCTTATTTTCATTACATAGTAATCATCCCATTGCCGGGAACCTTCCGGTGCGTCTCCTTCTATCCAGGCGCCTAACAGATAATGATGGTCGGCAGGAGAAGCAACGGTAGCAAGACGGGCCCCGTCTCTCCCCAGATTTACGTCTTTCAGAACGTTTCCCTGTTCATCTATCCAGACCAGCCAGAAAAGCTGTCCCTCTTCGGAATCTTCGGTTTTGTCGCCGGAAGCCGGGGAACTGGAGTTTCCTACCAGCAGATAACCTCCACCTGCTACAGGCTGTATATCAAATACACTTTCCGATCCCGATCCACCAATGGTATTATCCCATTCAATATTCCCTTCTGCATCTATTTTTACCACCCACATATCTCCATCATACCAGTTTTCGCCGATAGCATCTTCTGACTTATCAGCAGAGGCATTTGATTTTGAGTGGCCCCCCAGCAGATAGCCGCCATCATCAGTAGCTTCAATTGCTAATAATTGATCATCCTCGGCTCCACCAATTGTTTGGTCCCACATTTTATTACCGGCAGCATCGAGCTTAACAATCCAGTAATCCAGGGTAGGTAAAGAGTCTGTTTCTCCATTGGGCAGGGTATAAACATTATATCCTTTTGGTCCTTCACTTTTTTCGCCTTTGGCCGGAGATGCTGAAAAACCTCCCAGCAAATAACCTCCGTCGGCTCCCTGTGCAACTGCCCGATGGTAATCCGTGCCGAATCCTGCAATGGCCCTTTCCCATTCCATATTGCCATCTGCATCAATCTTTATCGCCCAGTAATCCCTGCTTTCTCCTCGTGGCTCTTCTGCCCTGTCTCCTCCTGTGCCCTGGGAGCTACCTGCCAACAAAAAGCCGCCGTCGTCGGTAATTATCGCCTGCTGCAAATAATCGCCCCGCATACTGCCATAGGCCCTGTCCCATATTTTATCTCCCGCTGCATCTATGCGGATAACCCGAAAGTTCGTTTCCCCGGAAAGAGGATCTGTAATATCACCAAATGACCGACCTGCCAGGAGGAAGCCTCCATCTTCAAGGGCAAGCACCGTAAAAAGATAGTCAATAAACTCACTTCCATAGGCTCTGTCCCACTCCTTATTGCCCTGGGCATCAACTTTTACAATCCAAAAGTCTGTTTTCCCCAATAATTCGGCTGACTTATCTCCGCCAACATCCGAATCAGAATCACCTCCTAATAAATAACCACCATCTGCTGCAACAGCGATTGAACGCAGGCGATCTTCATGATCGCCCCCATAAGTCTCTTCCCATTCAATTGCTACCTGCCCATAAGATGGTAAGCTCAGTAATATCAATACACACCATGCACTTCCGGCTCTAATCAAAAAATTTTTCATACCCATTAAGTTTAATCCTGTAGACCTTCATTTTCCGTTTTCTTATATTTTTAAAACCACCTTGCCTTTCTTATAAATTAGCTGTACAGTTTTAAAAAACATCACTACAAGTGGGTAAATAAAAAATAAGGGTAGCCCTGGATTAGAGCGGCACTGAAAGGAATTACAAAGCTGAAAGCCTGAATTTACGCCACATGCTGAAGTTTGCTCCACAGTTCCGGGCACTTCCGGCCTTGGCTTTCATGGCATCACGGCTAGGGCGAATCTCTTCACTCCAGCTTTTTATACTGAAGCTTCCGGCCATTGAACATCCGTAGGCCGAAGGCCAGGACCTACCAGCAAGAGATAAGGCAGCGCCAGGCGCTATCCTTCAGGTACTTGCTGCCTTAAGCTGATGCTCCTTAGAAATAAGGACTGGTAGTATGAGTTTTCGCAGAAAAAAGGAACGATATGCCATTAAACTTTTTTATTCTAATACATCCTTTGGCCTATTTCACACAAAGGAGACGCGGCAGTAATAAATTTACTTCGAAGCATTGAAAGGAAAGGCGAAGGAAAAGGTAAGCGACAGCTTTCTTTGGGCATTAGCGGGTTCATAGCTATTTTTTAATTTTGAGACTTTGACATGATATTCCCGGCAGTAACAAGACGTATCCAACCATTACTGGAGAAACCCCTCTCCCCGGTATTTTTTCCAGGCGGCCCACTTATTATACAACGGCTTATCCATCAGCCAAAGGCGCCCCTCTTTCCGCCCAAACAGAAGGCTCCGTACAAGCCTGGCATTAAACCCAAAACCTCCATTCCTGAAAACCTCCGGCAGAAAATCATTCGAATGCTAACAGCAAGCAATATTCCGCTTGATTTACAGGATATCAGCAGGAAGCTCGATCAACTACTGGAAGAGAAAGCATTCAGCCAACAGCACCAGGCCAGGTTCTTGCGTCTTTCCCCTCGGGAAAAGGAGGTTTTATATAAGCTTGCCCAGGGCTTTACCAATCCGGAAATATCATCGCAATTGTTCATTGCCCTGGAAACCGTAAAGCATCACCGTAAAATGATCAAAAGCAAGCTGGAGGCCCATTCCACTGCCGACTTTATTCGCTATGCCCAGGCTTTTAACCTTATTGGGCTATTCGAGAAATGTAAACCTGCAGAAAACCGTTCTGCTATTAATTTAAACGGTTGAATGGGGGCACTCGCCGGATTCTATCCCTTCCCTGCCAGCTTTCCGCTTCCAAATCTTTTGTGGCCGGTTGAAATCATATCGATCCGGCACATGGAAGTACCGTATGTTCGAATTTGTGGCCTGCGCCATCACCTCCGGGCAATCCGGTGATGCCCGCTCCAAAGTTAACTCCATATTCGACTGCCTGGAAGCCAGCCACCCATCGCCAATTAAGATATTCCGGATCTTTAACTGCTTACCTGCCTGTATATCCATAAGGACCTCCGGCTTCCATAGGAGGTAGCTTTGCTTCCCAGTTTCCTTCCTCATTCGCGGTAGTTTCCAAGGTTTTTCCTTTAAAGGCAATACGCAACTTTTCGCCCGGAGCAGCCCGTTTCCCTATTTTCAGACAGTCTCTCTTTGCAGCACCATTCCATCGCTAACCAGGCGCGGGAGCCTTCGCTGGCTATATAAATTGAATAACAAAAGAAGACACTTAACAGCAGGCTGTACTTTAAAAGTCTCTCATTTAATTCAAATTTTTAGCTTTATTCCAAATGTAACCAACCAGGGGCTTATAAAAGAAAGATGACAGGACGGGCATATGCAGCTTCTTTTTGAAAAAAACTCATTTGCTAAGCTTCTAATTCCCGGGAATTAAACTGCTTTTTTTGTGGCTCCTTTACGCCCCCACTGGTAAAGTATTACAACAAGTGTAAGTACTCCCAGCTGAGATAAAAGCGTTTCCACCGTTGGGTAAAGGCCCAGAAAATCGAACCTGAAATTTAGCGGAAAAGCGGTGATGGAAAAAAAGCCTGTTTCCTGAATAGCATGCACGCCCTTTCCGACCAGTATTATGGCCAATACCGCTATAACCAAAGAAGAAAACTTAAGCAGCTTTATAATAGGCAGTCTGGCGGTATACTTTAAAAATAGCCAGGAGAGGAACAGTACAACTATAAACGCTACCATTACCCCGAACCCAATGGCCGATTTATTACCGGCTGCTACCTCCAGGTTTAAGGCCGAAAGGAAAAGTACCGATTCGAAGGCTTCTCTAAAAACAACAATAAAAGAAAAAAGTGTTAGTCCAAACCTATTCCCCCCATGCAGGAGCCTGTGAATTCTCTCCTTCACAAAAGCGTTCCACTTCCCTATCTCAGACTTATTGTGCAGCCAAAAACCCATATACAGCAGGACAGATGCTGCAAAAAGGGCAACGGCTCCTTCTATTATTTCACGTTCCGCTCCTCCCATGCGTATAATACTGTCGGCCATAAACCACCCGCACAGGCCTGCAATTACTGCGGCACCCCATCCGAAATGAACCCATTTGGCTGCATCCGGCGTTTTAGCCGCCTTAATGATGCCCAAAATCGTTACAATAATCAGGAAGGCTTCAATGCCTTCCCGAAGAATAACCGATGCGGCCAGGAAAAATGCCAGCCAGAACGAAAATTCATTGTCGCGCAAAACAGCAGCGGCCTCTTTGATGCCGCCTAATGCGCTTTCTGCCCTTGCCTGAACATCCTCCACTGGTTCCTCCTGCTCTATCGCCTGGCGCAGGCCTGCCATATACGCTTCCAGCTCCAGGGTTAAAGCCGGGTGGCTTGCTCTAATCTGGAGCTCTACAGGTTCAATCCCCTCGAGATACGCCTGCAAGGCCTTGGCTCTTGCCGCTCTTTTATCTCCCTGCCTGTACAGTTCAAGGGCTTCTCTCACATACTGGCTGGCTAAATTTAGAGAGTTCGAAGCCTCAACTGCAGGAATATAGTGGCGAATAGCGGCCACGCCTGTTAATTTATCTGATTCGCTGCCCTTTATAAGGTTTTTGAGGTCACTGTCCGATGAGGAGGCCACTTCTTCAAGGCTAAGGCTATCTTCAGCAATCAATTCTTTTGCCAGGGCATCGTCTTCTTTGCCCTGGTAATTCAGCGAATTAACGTAAAAAGCAATGTCCCAGGCTTCTTCATCTGTAAGCTCATCAAAGGCAAGCATACTTGTTCCGGATACTCCCAGCCTGATGGTATTAAAGGCCTGGAAGGGAGAGATGCCCCTCATTTTTTCGTCGTGGAAATTGGTGGGCTTCGGGTCCAGGCTTTGGGCTGCCGGGCCATTCCCTTTGCCGTTTACTCCATGGCAGGCACTGCAAAGCTGCTGGTACAGTTTTTTACCTTGTGCAAGGTCCGGCCAAACAGCTGGAAAAACTTTAATACCGGTGGTTCGAATTATTATTTTTTTTACAGCGGAGGTAATTCCTATAATTCGCTCCTGTTCAGCCTTATCCTGAATGCTTTGCTGCAGTTCCCTAATTTGTTGAAAGACAAAAAGGCTGTCCTCAGCTCTTTTGAAGGTTATTTCATGGCTCAGGTCTTCTATGGTAGTACTGAATTCCAGCATTTCCTGAAACTCATTTTCATTAATGATGCTTCCATCTTGTACAGCCGCACCATAATCCTGGGCCAGGTAATCCAGTAAATGAATAATTGTACGCGAAGATTCAGGAGTACCTGCCCGGGAGGCTGCACTTAGGATCGAAAGTAAAAATAGCGCTACAAAAAATGGTGCGTGCCGAAGGAGTCTCTTTATCAAAGTCATACCCGGTTCTTTATTTAGAACAAATCTAAATAATTGTTGCGAATTTTGACAGAAATAAACCTCCTATTCGTACATCTCCTGTTTATCGCCCTTTACCTTTTACCAATTAGGATTTTTTTTAAGCACATACGCAGCACAACACTATGGCAACACTGTTCGAAAAATATCCTACACAATAAAAAGCCTGCCCGGAAACCCAGGCAGGCTAAAAATTTCAAATTCCCGAAATTAATTATTTTTCCACTTCTTCCAGCACCGGGTAATCGGTATATCCTTTTTCGCCTGGAGTATAAAAAGTATCGGAATCCCATTCTGTAAGTTCTGCCCCCTGGGCAAAGCGGTTAGGCAAATCAGGGTTGGAGATAAACAGCTTACCGAAAGCTACCAAATCGGCATTTCCTTCTTCAATTACTTTATTCCCTTTCTCCTGATCGAAACCTCCATTTATAATAAGAGTGCCCTTGTATACAGGCCGGTAGCGTTCGGCAATATTCGGCTCCGCGCCGGAAATGTCACTTACATCGTTTAAAGGCTCTGTTAAGTGAAGATACGCCAGCTTATATTCGTTCAGGCGCTCAATAAGGTAATCGAAGGTCGGAATGGTATCTTCGTTGAGAGTCATACCGAATATACCGTGCAGCGAAGGGTTCATGCGAACGCCTATCCGGTTTTCAGGAACGACTTCCTTTACTGCATCGATTACTTCGAATAAAATACGGCCTCTGTTCTCTTTTGAGCCACCATATTCATCGGTTCTTATATTGGAAGTAGAGTTAAAGAACTGGTGCAGCAGGTAGCCATTGGAAGCATGAATTTCTACTCCATCGAAACCAGCTTCCATTGCATTTTTTGCCGCGTTTTTAAAGTCCCGGATGGTTTCCTTAATTTCAGCAATGGTCATGGCTTTGGGTGCTACGGTATCTTTAAATCCCTGCGGAGTAAAGGATTTTGCCTCCGGGTTCAGGGCAGAAGGCGCCAAGGGAAGCTCGCCTCCGTGAAAGTCGGGATGCGACATACGGCCTACATGCCAGAGCTGGAGAAAAATTTTTCCGCCCTCTTCATGTACTGCCTCCGTTACCTTCTTCCATCCAGCTACCTGGGCTTTCGAAAAGATGCCGGGAGTATTAATATAGCCTACTGCTCTTTTTGAAATTTGAGATCCCTCCGATATAATAAGGCCTGCAGAAGCTCTTTGCCGGTAATATTCAGCATGCAGCGCTGTTGGCGCATTTTCCGAATTATTGGCCCTGCTTCGGGTAAGCGGAGCCATTACCAGACGATTGCTTAATTCCTGGTCTGCCAGTGTATATTTATTTAAAAGTGCCTGATGGTTATTCATAGCTAATATTTAAAAGTTTATTCAGTGTTCAAACTTCAAATATAGTAAAAATAGTTCCTGCGTCCAGAAAAAAAGGTTTTTATGCGCTCTTTTTCTTTTAATCATTTTTTAATGGGGCTTTAATTTCAATTTAAGAAGAGAGATGCACCTTTGAATCAATAATCAACCAGAAAAAATGCACAGCCTCTCTCACCAGAAAATCAAGCAGGTTCTCCTGCTGCTCTTTCTCGGACTAAGCCTTTCTTCCTGCGCAGTGTTGCAGGACAAGCTGGCCTCCAAACGCTACAAGCAGGCAGTGGCCGACAGGGAAAGACTCAGTAATGAAAAACAACAATTAGTTGCCGACACCACCCGGCGCGGGCAGGATTACCGGGAACTGGCAAACGAAAAAAATATCCTGAACAGGCAGTACCAATCGCTCGATAAGCAGCACAGCCAGCTCTACAAGGATTACAAAGACCTGCTCAACAGCAGCACCTCCAAAGCCGACCAGCTGAACGCAGCCCTCCGGAATAAGCAGCAGGAGCTGGACAGAAAGGAGCTGAACCTGCAGGAAAAAGAACGGATGCTGGGCCAGATGCAGCTAAAAATTCAGCGGCAGGATTCGATAAGCAATGCCCTGAACAGGCTGGTAAAAAATGCCCTGCTTGGCTTTAGCTCCGAAGAGCTGTCGGTAGAGCAAAGAGGCGGCAAGGTATATGTTTCCATGTCGGACAAGCTGCTCTTTAAATCGGGCAGCGCGGCCGTGGAAAGCAAAGGCCAGGATGCCCTCAAGAAACTGGGCGAGGTACTGGCTAAACAAGCCGATATCGACATCCTGATAGAAGGGCACACCGACAATGTACCCATTAAAACAGCGGTATATAAAGACAACTGGGATTTAAGCGTGGTACGTGCCACCTCCATTGTTCGCCTGCTGAGTGAACAGTACAAAATTGTGCCCACCCGCATGACGGCCTCCGGCAAGGGCGAATACTTTCCGGTAGCCTCAAACGAAACAAATGAAGGCAGGGCCCGCAATCGCCGTACTGAAATTATTCTGTCGCCCCGACTGGACGACCTTTACAAACTGATACAAACATCCTCTTTATAAAAAATTTTAAAAAGCTTTTATTATCTAAACCCATGATTTACGAAACCAAAGTTAAAGCAGTGGCAGCCGGTGTGACTGCCGCTCTCTTCGCCTCCATGCTTACCATAGGCGTAATGTACCGCAACAACTCTCTGCTTACCGAAGACTTTAAAGCAGAGAAAGTACGTACCGAAAGTCTTGCTGCCGAAAAGGCCTCCCTGAAAGGCCAAATGGATAAACTGAAACGTGAATTAGCCTCTTTTACCACCCAGAATAAAGAGCTGGAAAAAGCCATTAAAGAGGCCCAGTACAAGGTGGTAGCAAAAGAAGCGGAGATTGCCCGCATGAGCAAAGAAAATGCCAGCAGCATACAAAAGCTCCGCAAAGAAAATGAGGCAGTAAAGAAAATTCGCCAGGAATTGCTTGCCCAGCTGGAAGGAATGAAAAAGAGCAATGCACAACTGGAGTCAGAAGTAGCCGAGCTGAACAAAACGATTGCCGCCCTGCGCAAGGAAAATGAAAGCCTCTATAGCAGAACAAGCGAAAAACCACTGATGGCCTATAACTTCCGGGTAGAAACCGTTAAAAAGCGGAAAGATAAAATTTCGGTAAAAGCCAAAAAAATTAATAAGGTAAACATCAGTTTCGATGTTAACTCTTCTAAAAAACTGGCCGGAGACTTATACATAAAGCTTAGCTCCGACAACACCGGCGATATGGAGGGCGAAACCCTGCTTGCTTATGAAGAAATTGAAGTACCAGCCAGCGAAGCCTTGTGGGCAAGCACCGAAACTGTTCTGCTGTCGACCGACGAGTACAAAAGGTATACAGTAGCTTTTGACCCGAAGGATAAAATGAAGGAAGGCGTTTATTTCCTGAGGGTGTACAGCGGCAACAATTACCTTGGCAGCACCCAGTTTAAATTAAGATAAATATTGCTTTTCGAATTCAAAGAATAGTGTAGTTTAGTGGTTAGAGGAAAAGAGGCGTCCCCCAAAGGAACGCCCTTTTTTCATTCATAACTTATTAAGACCAAATGAATTAAATTTCCTGAAATATCTGTTCCAGGAAAATAAGTAAAATCAGCAGGCAGGAACAAATGGCACAAAATTACCGCTTTCAAAAAGCATGAACGACCTTAGAATACTGATTATAGAAGATGAAGCCAAGGTAGCCAACGCTATTCAACAGGGTTTGCAGGAAAACAACTTCGAGGCCGATGTTGCTTACGATGGCCTGATGGGAAGAAAAATGGCCCTGAGCGGCAAATACCAGCTGGTAATCCTGGACCTGAACCTTCCGCAATTAAATGGCTACGAAGTTTGCAAAGAAATTCGCCAGCACAATGTGCGGGTGCCTATTATTATGCTTACCGCCCTGGGCGCCATGGAAGATAAAATACAGGCTTTTGGTACCGGCGCCGACGATTATATGGTAAAGCCTTTCGACTTTCGGGAGCTGCTTGCCCGGGTACAGGTATTCTTAAAACGTTCCGAAAACAATTTGCAGGCGGGGCAGCCAGTTCTTAGAGTAGCCGACCTGGAAATTGATGACCGCAGCAAAACCGTAAAAAGAGCCGGCCAGCAAATTGAGCTTACGGCCAAGGAGTTTTCGCTGCTCGTTTACCTTGTTCGCAACAAAGGCAGGGTGGTATCGCGCGCCGACATTGCTGAAAAAATCTGGGACATTACCTTCGACACCGGCACGAATGTTATTGATGTGTATGTAAATTTCCTACGCAAGAAAATCGATAAAGGCTTTGAACCCAAACTCATTCATACCCGCCAGGGCATGGGCTACGTATTAAAGGAATCCTGATAAATGAGCATTCGCACCCGCTTAACCTGGCAGTTTACGCTTATTGTAGCCTCCATTCTTATTTTCCTTTTTATTGCCATTTACCTCTTTTATGCCGACTTCCGGAGAGATGAGTATTACTCCCGCCTTACTAAAAAGGCCTTAACCACCGCCCGCCTGCTTATTGATGTGCAGGAGATCGATCATGATTTATTAAAAATTATTGATCGCAACTCGCTGAATGCACTGCACAACGAAAAAATTTACATTTTCAATCGCCATAATAAGCTCGTCTATAATTCATCTGACGACAAAACCCATGGCATTACGCCTGCGCTCTTAGAGGCAATAAGGGAAGAGGAACGCGTGGAGTTTACCCAGCAAATGAATGAAACCCTCGGGCTTTTTTATAATGAAGGGGGCCAGGAATATGTGGTTATTGCTTCTGCCTTCGATGTGTATGGCCGCCGCAAGCTGGTTAACCTGCGGTTTATTCTCCTTATCGGTTTGTTTGTAAGTTTAGTCGTTACTTTTCTGGCCGGTCGCCTTTTTGCAGGGCAGGCCCTTACTCCTATTGATAATATTAACCAGCAGGTAGCAGGAATCAATGCCGAAAACCTGCATGCGCGGGTCGATGAAGGCAACGGGCAGGATGAGATTGCGCAGCTGGCCATTAATTTCAATAAAATGCTCGATCGCATTGCCTCCTCTTTTCTTATTCAGAAAAATTTTGTTAACAACGCCTCCCATGAATTGCGTACGCCACTGGCCGCCATGATTAGCCAGATTCAGGTAGGATTAGCCAAGGACAGGAGCGAAAAGGAATATAAAAAGCTGTTGCAGTCGGTGCTGGAAGATGCGGAGGGCCTGAAAGCGCTTTCGAATGGCCTGCTGGCGCTTGCCCTGTCTGAGCGGGATAAAATAACGGTTAAAACAGGCCCGGTTCGAATTGATGAAGTTCTTTTTGTTGCCCGCAACGAAACCCTGAAGAATAAACCGGAGGGCTCGGTGGAAATTGATTTTACAGAAATTCCGGAGCAGGAAGACTACCTGACCGTAGATGGCCACGAGGGAATGCTTAAAACGCTTTTTTTAAACCTGCTGGACAATGCCTGCAAGTTCTCCGGCAACAAGCAGGTACGGGTAACTTTTTCTTTTACCGAAACCCACATTCAAACAGAGATTGCCGACCAGGGGCCAGGCATTCCGGAAGAAGACCAGAACCTGATTTTCTCCCCTTTTTACCGGGCCGAAAATGTAAGGCAGCTGCCCGGCCATGGCCTGGGGCTTTCTATTTGCAAAAAAATAACTACCCTCCACCAGGGGAGCATAAATATACATGCTGAATTAGGAAAAGGAAGTTCCTTTTTGATTTCCCTTCCGCACCGGCAGGCACAAACTCCCTCCTGATGCTGCTGCAAATATTCTAAGCTTTCGGAACCCACCCTCCTGGCTCCAAAGGCTTTTCCGCCCCCGTTCCCTACAGCACATTACTTAAAAAGGCAAACCACCTTCTTCATAACTTTTTATTCCAAATCATTCAAACTACCTCCAATTGCCTGGCAGGACTTTCTGCGGGTGTAACGCAAAAGAAAGTCATCCGTTAAATAAACACGAAAGCTGTATGAGTAAGGGGCAAATTTTTAATACTATGGATTTTAAGCAACCACCAGTTATATATAATAAAAAAGGAGAAATCCGGAAGGCAGGCTTTGAGCTTGAGTTTGCTAATGTAGATATAGAAGAATCGTTAAAAATTATTCAGGAATTGTATGGCGGTGAAATTCAACAAAAACACCGGTTTAACAAGGAAGTAAAGAATACCAGCCTGGGTGATTTTAATGTAATGATTGACATTAGGCTCCTCAATGAGAAGAGTTACCAGAAGCTACTGGAGAAGTTTAATGTAAACCTGCAGGATATTCAGATGGGGGAAAACACGCTCGAGTTTGAGGTGGAAAGTAAGCTGGAGAGTATTATTAGAAAAATTATTCCTTATGAGATAACCTCGCCGCCTGTTCCGTTTACAGAAATCCATCAGCTCGACAAACTCCGACAGGCCCTGTTTGAGAATCATGCCACAGGCACCAAATCTTCCATCACCAATGCATTTGCCACACACATCAACATTGAAATACCCGCCTACGATGTTAATACTGTTTTGCGTTATATGCGGGCATTTTTCCTGATGTATCCTTATATTTTTGAAAAAAGTGAAATAGACTTTGCCAGAAGGGTCTCTACTTTTATTGCCCCCTTCTCAAGCAAGTATATAGAACATGTAGTCAGCCCCAGCTATAAACCCGATTTAGAAACACTTATTGAGGACTATCACCTGTACAATCCTGATCGGAACAGGCCACTGGATATGTACCCACTCTTTGCCTTCCTTCGAAAAGAACAGGTAGATACCTATCAGGATATAGGCAAGGTGAATGTACGGCCGACTTTCCATTACCGACTCCCTAACAGCTTAATAAACCAGGAGAGCTGGTCGCTGGCAACAGAGTGGAATGGTTGGGTACTTATTGAAGAGCTTGCCCATAATGAAGAAAAGCTGCAAAAAATGGCGAAGGATTATATGGAGCTCAGGAAAAACACGCTCCTTGGCTTCGATAACAAATGGACTAAACAAACAGCGAAATGGCTTTCTTAACCAAAAGATATAGTATTGATAGAAATGTACCCACCATTGGCATTACCGGCCCCGATAAAGGGGGCGGCATGGCCTGGTTTTTTACCTCCCTGGCCGTACGACTGGCAGGTGGCAAACCCGTACGCATAACACCCGCCCGCCCCAAAACAGCCGACGGGCTGCAGGGCCTGATTATTGGCGGCGGGGCCGATGTAGACCCTGCTACCTACGAGGAAGAGGACGTTGTGGAGGAATACCTGAACCAAACCATTCGGAAGCCCCATAAAAGCTTTTTACATAAAATAAAGCGCACCACCCGCTGGCTGTACTATCCGGCCTTGTTTGTGGCTCGTAAGCTTTTTAGCCGAAAATCCGGTTTTGGCCTCGACAGAGACAGGGACCACCTGGAGTTCCAGCTTATTGACCAGGCGGTAAAAAAAGGGCTCCCCTTAATGGGTATCTGCAGGGGTTCGCAAATGCTGAATGTATTTTTTAAAGGTACTCTTTATCAGGATATCAATAGCTTTTATCTTGAAAAACCAAATCCTTCCAGCGTGTTTCCTGTAAAAACGGTCTATATTAAACCGGGCAGCAAGCTGGCGCAGGTAGTGGGTGAGGATGAGCTAAGTGTCAATGCCCTCCATAAGCAGGCAGTAAAAGAGCCGGGGGAAAATATTGAAATTGTAGCGCGGGAACCCAACGAGGTGGTACAGGCCATAGAAAATACAGCACAGGATTTTGTAATTGGTGTGCAATGGCACCCCGAGTACCTGCCACAGCGTAAGCGACAGCGTGCTATTTTTAAAGCCCTTGTAAAACAAGCACGAAGTGTAAAACACCAGATTGAAGACGATGATATCAGAGAAGCACTTAATATGCCGCGGGCAAAAGCGCTTGACCAAATGGAATCGGAGGAAGAAGAAGTAAGGCAACTGCAGGAATCCTGATAAGGAGGTGACCCCTTTTCCCTGCGGAACCATTTCCTGGTTCGCAGAAAGGCATTTCCGGAAGACTATGTGCAGGCAATACCGGGAAGGAGCAGGCCGTACAAACAAAAAATGAGGGAAAAAAATATGATCTCTCTTCATCAATCCGATTACAAGGATAAAGCCTAGCACTTCCAATTGCTTATCCTATTAAGATGTTTTTGCACCTTTCCTTGCACACCACTATAAAAGCCACTATTAATATACCACAAGGTGTAACTGCCCTAAAAATATAACTCCACTGATAAACTTGAAGCCCTATGCAAAGAAGCCCGGAGCAAATAATTAAAAACCATTTACAGTTGGCACAAAACCGCAGGCTTGAAGAGGATATGCAGGCTAATTATTCCGCCGACTGCATCCTGCTGACCAGCTACGGTGCCTTTGAAGGGTACCCGGGCATCCTAAAGCTGGCCCGCCTGCTTCAGCTGCAGCTGGCAGGTGCAACTTATGAGTACACAAACATACTGGTTAAAGGAAAGGTGGGGTTCCTGGAATGGAAAGCCAGCTGCGAAAAAGGCTTTGTGGAAGATGGTGCTGATACTTTTGTTATTGAGGGAGGTAAAATTGTTGCACAGACTATCCACTATACGTTTGTTAAAAGAGATTAATGCCGATGCAAATCAAACAACAACACTGGATAAAAAACCCTCCCAAAAACACCTGGCACTCGCTACCACTGCCTGCCTGACAGGAGCATGCTAACACTGATGGCCTCAACAGCCATTTTCAGCCGCAGCTATTTTAGTGGCCGGTTTATAATTCCTTAGCTGTTGAGCGACGGGGCTATTTTTTCGGCGGCTAACAGCACCAAAATTATTTCAGGAATAGAAAGAAAGAAAAGAGCAGCTAAGTTTGTATTTTGGGCTCGTATCTAACATTCAAAAGAAAAGGAATTCCCCGCTATTAAAAAATTCAACTAATATTTTTACAACATGGAAAACACAACTGAATTTTTACAGGCAGCATTAGAGGAAGCACAAAAAGGCTACAACGAGGGAGGTATTCCTATTGGCTCGGTGCTGGTGCATAAAGGAAAAATTATTGGCCGCGGCCATAATAAACGGGTACAGGAAGGAAGCGTGGTGCTGCATGGCGAAATGGATGCCCTGGAAAATGCAGGCCGCCAGCCCGCTTCAGTTTATAAAGAATGTACCCTCTACACGACCCTCTCCCCCTGCCCCATGTGCTCCGGCACCATCCTGCTTTACGGAATTCCTAAAGTGGTTATAGGCGAAAACAAAACCTTTATGGGCGAAGAAGAGCTGCTCCGCTCCCGCGGCGTAGATGTTACCGTTGCCCAAAATGAAGCCTGCTATGCCCTGATGCAAAAGTTTATAAAGGAAAAACCGGCCTTGTGGAACGAGGACATCGGCGTTTAACGAGCAAAACCAATGAATCCTGCCCCTTCATCAGAAAATAAACCTGTTTACATTGAAACGGAAAGGCTGCTAATCAGCCCGCTTAAGGTATCGGATGCCCAAAGCATTTTCGAGGCCCGCACCAATCCGGAGGTAAATGCTTTTCTTCCCTGGAAACCCAAAAATGTGGAGGAGGTAGAAGCGCATATTCGTAAAGCCAGCCTTATTGCTCCCAATACCCCCGAAAGCTGGTATTTGCTTGGCACCCGCTTAAAAGAATCGGGCGAGCTTGTGGGCGATGTGGGCATCCATTTTATGGGGCCACAAAACCAGCAGGCAGAAATCGGCTACATGATTCTGGAGGCTTACCAGGGCAAAGGCTATGCGACAGAATCAATCGTGGGAGTCCTTCATTTTCTTTTCTACTCCTACAAAAAGCACCGGGTAACGGCCGCCGTAGACCCAAAAAATAAGCGCTCTGTAGAGTTGCTTAAAAGAATAGGCATGCGCCAGGAAGCGCACCACATCAAAAGTTTTCAGATGGATGGTGAGTGGCTCGATGATGTAATTTTTGCTATCCTACGGGAGGAGTGGGAGCAAAAAGGCCCTACCCCCCCTCCCCATGAAAAAGCGTAAGGCCGGCAATAGGCCCTTCCAGGATGCGCCCTACCCGCAGCCCATGGTCGGCCGTCGCCTGGCGTAGAATATTGCCGTAGTAGAAAGCAATAGAGCCTACAAAGTGAACTGGCAGCGTTTCGTGGCCCTCATATTTTAACACATTCCGGCGAAGAAATTCACTAAAACTGTTATAGACCAGTTCGTAGCAGTAGGGATCTTTCAGGTTATGGAAGAGGAAGCGCGAAAAAGCCGCCAGGTAGGGCTTCGGAAAAGGCTGGCGATAAATACGGTCCAGCACATCATCGACCGTTACAGGAAAGCGCTTTTGAAAACGCTCCCGCAAAGGTTCGGGCATATCGCCCCGCAGGAAATCAGCTATCACCCTTTTGCCCAAATCGGTTCCACTGCCTTCATCGCCCAGCACAAAGCCTAATGCCGATACATTGGCCGTAATCTGTTGCCCGTCGTACAGGCAGGAGTTGGAGCCAGTGCCTAAAATACAGGCAATCCCCGGCTCTTCGCCACAGAGGGCCCTGGCTGCCGCCAGCAGGTCATGCTCCACCACAAGCTTCGCATCGGAATAAACCTTGCTGAAGGCTTCCCGCACAATGTCTTTCGACTTTTCGGAGCCACAGCCTGCGCCGTAGAAATATATTTCGCTTACCTCACCGGCAGGTAATTGCGCAGCCAGCTCGTTCCGCAGACTGGCCTCAATCTCAACCGCCGTTTGATGGTGGGGATTGTAACCAGTGGTACGGGCCTGGGCAATGCTGCCATCGGCCAAAAGAATCCGCCATTCGGTTTTAGTAGAGCCGCTGTCTGCTATAAGTATCATAAGGTAAATTAGAAAATTTGAAAATGTACCAATTTGAAAATTTTGTTTCTACAAAACCCAATTTCGGATTTGCTTAAAAGTAAATATGAACAACCGCACTTTAAAATGAATCTTTGTTTTTTTAGAAGTAAGCTTCTAAGCCGGTAGTTTTCTCCCCTTTTCACATTTTCCAATCTACAAATTTCCACATTAGCACATCAGCAAATTTTCAAATTAGTCTTCCTACTACATTAAACTTATCAAAAACTTTTTCGGTGTGGGGAGCATCTTTTTCGAGCTCTGCGGTTAAATCCTGACCGGCCCAGTGTTCGTAATGCTTTCCGTTGCGCCACAGCCGCGAGCTGCCTACATCGTAAATTAGTCCCTGGTAGGCACACCATATTTCGGGGCGGTCCTGGCCATTGCGCAATGCAAGCTGGGCACGGGTATAAACTTTTAGCGTAGAAATCTCCGTCATTAAGCCTGGGCGCTTAAGTACTGGTAATCTTTAATCAGTACATTTAAAAATTTAACCGGTGGCATACTGGTTTCTACCTGCAGCAGTTCCTTCGCCTTCTCGCTCATTACCTGTACCGGCTCTGCATTGGCCGTGCGCCGGTATAGTTGCAGGGTTTCCCTGATTAGGGCAATATCTTCATCCGTCAGGCGGTTTACCTGCGGAAAATGCACGACATAATCTTCCGGCAGGTCGGAGGTATAAACAGGAGGGATATACCTCAGGGAATCTTTATGGTATTTTACCACCGTAGTTCCGGCGGCAATATCTCCCAGGCGCTGCCCTTTTCCGCCTATCAGGATACAAAGAATAGCAACCGAACCATAGAGCAAAAAATCGACCGGACGAAGAATCCAGCGCAGCAGGTAACTTCCCAGGCTGGGGGAGGTCCCATCCAGGCGAACCACTTTTATATGCAGCTGCCGTTTAGCAATGCTTTGCCCGTTAAAAAACACTTCGCACACCAGGTGGTACAGCAAAACCGGCAACCCCAGAATAATATTAACCCAGATAGGCAGCTGGTAAACATCAATGTTGATATACCCCAGTAAAAATAAATAAGCCAGCAGCAAAATCCCATCAAGCAAATAAGCACCGATGCGTTCGCCCAAAGTGGCAACTTCATAATCTATCAGTACATTTTGGGTAGTTTGAATACCAACTTTTTGCATGATTTCTTATATTTATCCTTCTATATAAATTGCAAAGGTATGCGAGAGGCCTTATTCGTCAAAAGTAATTATAATAAATGGAAAGAGTTTGAGGCTTCGCTGAATAAAAAACAGCCCGTACAGCCCGACAGGCTCGCCGATTTATTTATTACCCTTACCGATGACCTGGCCTTTGCACGTACCCATTACCCCCGCAGCCAGAATACCCGCTACCTGAACCAGCTTACGGCGAACGTGCACCAGGCCATTTACCGGAATAAGAAAGAAAAAACCAATCGCTTTGTTTATTTCTGGCAATACGAGCTGCCCCTGGTTTGCTACGAAGCCCGCTGGCAGTTGTTGTATGCCCTTATTATTTTTATAAGTTCTGTTGCCCTGGGGGTGTTAAGCACCGCCAACGATACTACCTTTAGCCGCTTAATCCTAAGCGATGGGTATGTGAACATGACCCTTGAAAATATTGCAAAGGGCGACCCCATGGGGGTGTATAAGGGCATGGGCCAGCTGGAAATGTTCTTCTATATTACCATTAACAACATTAAAGTCTCTCTTACTACTTTTGCCTTTGGCCTGCTGTTTTCAGTAGGTACCGGCTTTATTCTCTTCCGAAACGGAATTATGCTGGGGGCCTTCCAGTACTTCTTCCACCAGAAGGGGCTGTTCCTTACGTCTTTTCTCAGTATCTGGATACATGGCACCATCGAAATTAGCGCTATTATTATCGCAGGTGGCGCCGGCCTGGTAATGGGGAACAGCCTGCTCTTCCCCGGCACTTACCCCCGGCTCGAATCATTTAAGCGCGGCGCTAAAAAAGGACTTAAAATCGTAGTGGGTCTTGTTCCGCTGTTTATTATTGCAGGCTTCCTGGAATCGATACGTTACACGCCTGACTGAATGGCACTGGATGGCTAAAGCGGGTATAATTCTTACATTGGCGATATTTATTGTGTTTTACTTTGTAATTTATCCGGCACAACTCTACAAAAAACATGCAACAGGCAACTCTCACTCACCGGCCCATTGATTTTAAGAAGGAGCGCAATTTTAGCCAGAAGCTAAACGCCACCTTTGAATTTTTGAGCCAGAATTTTAAGCCTATAGGAAAAAACCTCCTGCTTATTGCCGGACCTTTTGCCCTGCTTACCGGTATTTGCTACGGCATATACCAAACCTATACCTTTAGTGCCGCCATTGCGGTCAGTACTGGCACCTTTAATGCCGGAACTGACAATAGCAACCTCCTGTTGGGTGCAGGCATTGTCGGGATGGTTTTCTTTTCCTTTATTGCGCTTACCCTGGTGGTGGCCATTGTCATGCGCCATATTCAACAATACATTAAAGAAGGGCAGTGCCACCTGAGTAGCAGTGAATTAAGAAAAAGCCTGGGGCGCGATTTCTTTCGTGTATTAGGTACCACTATTTTTATTGTAGTGGCCCTGATGCTTGCCATGGGTATTATTGCCACTCCCCTTTTCACCTTAAGCCAGGGAAATCCAAACCCGGTGCTAATCTTCTTCATCGGGTTGCTGCTCTTGTTTTCCATGCTGATTGTGGTACCTGCTTTTACTTTGCTCTACCCTATCCGCAGCATGGAGAAAAGGAATATTTTTACTTCCTTTGGCCGCATGTTTACGCTTCTGTCAGGAAAATGGTTCAGTACGGCAGGTTTGGTCATTGTGGCAGGCATTATCCAGTCTATTATGTCTGTTGTTTTTGCCGTGCCCATGTATATTATGCTGTTTTTACAGGTAATGCATAGCACCAATCCAGAGGCCGGTATGGAATCTCCGGGCCTGGTGTACAGTATTTTATTTTCCCTTACTTCCGGCCTGAGTATGCTGGGGTCTTTTGCCCTCTATAGCATTTTGTTTATTGCCATTACCTTCCAGTACTACAACCTGGTGGAACGTAGAGAGGCTGCCGGTTTACTGGAAAGGCTGGAAACCTTTGGTGCGCAGCAAACCGACCCACATGACGAAGACGAACATTATTAAGTCACTCTTCTTCCTCTTCGGGCTCCTGCTCCTGTGCCTGCCAGTGGCTCTTGCCACAGATGGCACAGACGCTCTGCAAACGGATAGTTTATCCACCATCAGCTCAGAAACTGCGCCAGTGGTGCGCCATATTTCCGCCGAAAACCTGCAGGAGCTCCGGAATGATTCTGCCATGGACTATTACCTGGCCAGCCCGGAAGATAACCTGTGGGTGATGTTTCGCAACTGGTTATTTGCACAGCTCCTACGCCTCTTTGGTTCTGCAGAAGCGGCTTCCGTGCTTGAGCTAATTGTATATACCGTTTGCCTTCTTGCCCTGCTGTACCTCGTGCTGCGGCTCATGAATGTAGACCTGAGCGGGCTGTTAATGAATGGAAAGCGGAAGGCCGTTATTCGGGAAGAGGCCCTTAGCCACGAAAAAGATATTCATGAAATAGATTTTCAGGCTGCCCTTACCGAAGCCCTGGAAAGCGGGGCGTATAATAAAGCCATTCGCCTGCTGTACCTCTCTGCCCTTAAGGACCTCTCTATGCAGGAATATATTCGCTGGCAGCCGGGCAAAACCAATTACCAGTACCAGCAGGAGCTACAGCAAAACGAGCTGCAGACCCCTTTTCGCCAGCTCGGACACCTATTTGAATGGGCGTGGTATGGTGGTTTTCAGGTTGGAGAAGGTCAGTTCAAAAAAGCAGAGCAGTTTTACCAAACGCTGGAACAGCAGTTAAAGCAAAGCGCATGAGTAAGAAAAAATGGATCCCTTACCTGCTGATTGGTGCTACCCTGCTATTGCTGGTCCTGGCAGAACTGCTCATTCCCAAACCCCTCGACTGGACAGTTACTCTTTCTTCGGAAGATAAAAACCCTTACGGAGCCTACGGTTTATGGAAGGTGTTGCCTGACCTTTTCCCGGAGCAGGAACTACACAATCTGCACCAGACCATTTACGAAACAGACAGCCTGCCCGCCAGCGCCAACTACCTGGTGCTGGCCCAGAACTTTATGCCCGATGAGGCCGATTCCAGGGCATTGCTTGAGAAAGTGGCTGCAGGGGCCCATATTTTTATTGCTGCACAACAGTTCAGCGGCCTCTTTGCCGACACCCTGGCACTTAGCACCGGCAATCATTTATTCGAGCAGGTGATAGGTGAAAATGCCCTGGACAATGCGCAGGATTCTGTATATATCAGCTACACATATCAAAACAGTGCAGCACCTTTTGCTTATACACTTCCTGCGCTGCCTGCTTATTTCGATTCCCTGCCGGAACTGCAGGAAGTGCTGGCGGTCGACCAGCAGGAAAAACCCGTGTTCATTCGGCGCTCCTGGGGAGAAGGTTCGTTCTACATTGCTACTACACCCCTGGCTTTTAGCAATTATTACCTGCTGGAAGGCCGAAACCACGGCTTTATTGAACAGGCGCTTTCGTACTTACCGCCTGCCCCACTTTACTGGACTGAGTTTTACCAGGTAGGCAGGCTGGAATCCGGTTCTCCACTGCGGTTCGTACTAAACCGCCCTTCCCTGCGTTGGGCTTATTACTTTGGAATAATTGTGCTGCTGCTTTTTATTCTTTTCGGGATAAAGCGGAGACAAAGAGTTATACCTGTATTGCAGGCACCGGAAAACACCAGCCTGCAGTTTGCTTACTCCATTGGCAGCATTTATTACCAGCAGGGCGACCACCTGAACCTGGCCCGAAAGCAGGTTCTTTACTTTAAAGAATATATTCGAACGCATTATCGCCTGCAGCCCGACTGGAGTAATAAAGACTTTAGCAGAAAGCTTGCCCGTAAAAGCGGCAAGGAGGAGGCGGTGGTTGAGCAACTGATGCATCAGCTACAAAAGGCCGAAACAGCTCAGGCTTATAGTGCCAAAGAACTACAGCAATTACATAGCAGCATTCAGAAGTTTTATGAACATGGAAGAAAATAAGATAAATACAGAGGAATCTTTTGCCAGCCGCCTCCGACTGGAAGAACTGCAGGAAAGCAGCCGACGCATCAGGGCCGAAATTGGAAAGGTAATTATAGGCCAGCAGGAAATGGTCGATTTTTTGCTCATCGCATTGCTGGCCGAGGGACATGTGCTGCTTGAAGGCGTTCCGGGAGTAGCCAAAACCCTTACCGCAAAGCTGCTGGCAGGCTCCGTCGACACAGGATTCTCCCGCATCCAGTTTACCCCCGACCTCATGCCCTCCGACATTTTGGGTACCTCGGTGTTTAATATGCAGAATTCAACCTTCGAATATAAAAAGGGACCGATATTCAGCAACCTGGTACTGATAGATGAAATTAACCGCGCCCCGGCAAAAACGCAATCGGCTCTTTTTGAGGTAATGGAGGAGCGCCAGATAAGCATGGACGGCTATACCTTTAAAATGGAAGAGCCCTTTATGGTAATGGCGACTCAAAACCCCATTGAGCAGGAAGGAACCTATCGCCTGCCCGAAGCACAGCTTGACCGCTTCCTTTTTAAAATTGAAGTTCCTTACCCTGCACTCGACGAAGAGGTAGCCATTTTGGAGGGGCATCAGCAGCGTAAAAACGTAATAGCGGCACAGGCCATTGAAGCTGTTCTGTCGCCGGAACAAATCAGCACCTGCCGCCAGCTGGTAAAAGAGGTGCACGCCAGCCCCGAGCTCCTGCGCTATATTGCCACCATCGTAAACAGTACCCGCAACCACCCCGACCTGTACCTGGGGGCTTCTCCGCGTGCTTCCATTGCCCTGTTAAACGGCGCAAAGGCCGCCGCAGCCCTGCAGGGGCGCGACTTTATAACACCCGAAGATGTAAAGCGGCTTACCAGCCCGGTGCTGGTGCACCGCGTGCAGCTAACGCCTGAGCGGGAAATGGAAGGCCTGCGCCTGGCCGATGTTATTCAACAACTGGTAGACACCATCGAAATTCCGCGCTAAGGCTTTGCCACAATTAGAAATTAGAAGTTAGAAATTAGAACTAAAACCGCGGCGGCGAACCGCTTAGAACTTATGAATGATTCTCCTACGCGTCTAATTTCTCCTTTGCATAATAGTTTGTTTATACAAATTAAATTGGAAAAGCGCTAGTGTATATTCTTCGTTCCCTTTACATCCGAAGGCCCTTTTACATAGCGGCACTTCTGCTTATAGGCCTTGCCCTGGCAGGCTTTAGTCTGCGCCTGCTTTTTGTGCTGGCCCAGGCTGGCTTCTGGGTACTGCTCCTCCTGCTGCTTATCGACCTTGTGTTACTCTACCGCATCAGGCAGGGAATCAGTGCCCGCCGCATAGTCGCCGAGCGCCTTTCGAATGGCGACGAAAACCCGGTTCTCCTGGAGCTGGGCAACCACTACCCGCACGCCATTCAACTGGAGGTAATTGACGAGGTACCGCCACAGTTTCAGCTGCGCGATCTCCGCTTCCACTTTAATATGGAAGGGGGCGAGCAGAAGAGCCACTCCTACTTTCTGCGACCGGTAAAGCGGGGAAGCTACCACTTCGGAAATATAAATGGCTATGCCCATACCATCCTGGGCTTTTTTGCCCGGCGCTATACGGTAGAGGCAGCACAGGAGGTTCCTGTATATCCTGCCTACCTGCAGATGCGCAGGTATGAGTTGCTGGCAATTTCCAACAAGTTGCAGGATACTGGCATTAAAAAAATAAGGCGGCTGGGACATAACCAGGAGTTTGAGCAGATAAAAGAATATGTGCGGGGCGACGATTACCGTACCCTGAACTGGAAAGCCACGGCCCGCCGCAATGCGCTCATGGTAAATAAATACCAGGATGAACGCTCGCAGCAGGTATACTCACTCATCGATAAGGGGCGCCTGATGCACATGCCCTTTAATGGTTTAAGCCTGCTCGACTATGCCATTAATGCCAGCCTGGTGCTTTCAAACATTGCCATCAGGAAAGAAGACAAAGCCGGCCTCATTGCCTTTCAGCATAAAATACAGTCTGTAGTGCCAGCCAGTAAGCACCCACGCCAGATGCGCCTGATTCAGGAAGCGCTCTATAAACAGAAAACCGCCTGGCGCGAATCAGACTTCAGCCGCCTTTACCTGAGCATTCGGCATACGCTTAACCAGCGGAGCCTGCTGCTGCTTTTTACCAATTTTGAATCGCTGCAAAGCATGCAACGGCAGCTCCCTTACCTGCGCCAGATGGCAAAGCAGCACCTGCTGGTGGTTATTTTTTTCGAAAATACCGAATTACAAAAAGCCCTGCAGGAGCCTGCCCCTTCGCTGGAAGAGGTATACACCCACACCATAATCCAGAAACTAACTTTTGAAAAAAAGCTGATAGTAAAGGAGTTGCAGCGGCACGGCATCCAGGCCCTGCTTACGGCTCCCGAACAGCTTACCGTAAATACCCTTAATAAATACCTGGAACTAAAAGCGCGGGGCATGATTTAATCCGCCGTTTAAAATTATTCTCCTTAATTTTGCGTTATAGGTATTGGTTTGACAAAACATTTCTTCATAAGCATCCTCCTCTTTCTGTTCGCCTTTGGCCTGCAGGCACAGCAGTTCCGTTCTAAAGAACAGCTGCTAAAGGGGCGCATTGTGGCCGAAGCAGACAGTAGCCAGGGGGTGGCTTTTGCTCATGTTTATAATAAAACAAGCGAGAAAGGAAGCACCAGCGACGGGGGCGGCTACTTTCGTTTGCTTGCCGCCCCGGGCGATTCCCTGGAGTTTCGGATGATTGGCTACATAGATACCACTTTGAGTTTTGCCCAGGTAAAGGGGCTGCAATTTACTGTTCCCCTTAAAGAACGGGTGTATCGGCTCAGGCAGGTGAATGTACAGGCGAACCGTTTCAGAAAACCCTTTGCTCCCGAAAAAACGCCTGACGACCCCTACCTGGGCTACCGCAGCGTAAAACCCAGCGGCCGTCCTGCCCAGAAACAGAAAATTGGGGTGGCGCCGGCTGTAGGAGGCTTTGCAGTTAGCGGCGCAATAACAGCCCTTGCCAATAAGTTTAACAAGAAGGAACAGCAAAGGGTGCGTATCCGCCAACTGAAGGAACAGGAACGGATGAAGCAGTATTACAAGGCCCTGTTCGAGTACTGGTTCGATAAAGAAATTGTGCAGGAGATTACCGGCCTTAGCGGAACCGAACTAAATCGCTTTTTAAAATTCTGCAGCCCCAGCCTGGCTTTTTTAGAAGAGGCAACCGAGTACGAAGCCATTTTAGCCATACAGGAATATTACAGAAAATACCAGAATATTAACCGCTATTAGTGCTGCATAAAACTTTTTTTATCGGGCAGGAAAGCCGCCTTGCCGGGAGTGCTCACCAGCCACCAAAATGAGCAGGAATAATTTATCCGGCAATCTAAGCTTTATGTTGCACCAGCTCACTGCAGAGGGAAAAATCCTGTTTTTAATAAATTCCCGATTTTTCCCGTATTAAAGGAATTCTTCACCCCCTATGCGATTCAGTCCTCTTTCTTGTGTTTCCTGTTTTTATTTTTGTAGCTCTTTTTTACGCTGTAGATAGAAAAGCCAAGATAAAAATCAGCCCCATACGCTTCCCCCATACCTAACAGGCCACTTAAGTTATCGGACCCCATAAAGAAGGGCCCAAGCCTGAAATAAGGGCCAAAAGAAAAGTGTTTGAGCTCAGAATAGTAACTAAAAGGCACTGCCAGTTCAAAGACGCGTCCTTCCAGCCTCGGAGTAAGCGACCATAAGCTGTTTTGCTGAAGGCCTGCCTTTCGGGTGCCATACACATTCCCTAGCCAGGCCACATTCACAAACAGAGCCCCCAGCAGACGGGTGTCCAGGTTTATTCCCAGGGAGGCCGGCAGGTAGGTTTCGTAGCTATTCAGCCGTTCAGAGGGCCGAATGTTAAAGGTTTCGACCAGTACTTCATCCAGGGCAGCAGGGTCGCTCTCTTCCAGGTTTTCCGAAGATACCACCTGCTTGTCTCTGCTAAAGCGATAATGCCGCATTGCCTGATTACCGCTGTAGCGGATATGGCCCAGGTCTGTTAAGGCAAAGCCCAGGCGAAACCGGTAAGGAGGTATTTCCCTTCTAGAATCCCTGTTTATTGTTTCCACCTCATCTTCAGCTGCTGTTGTTTCTTCCTCATCTACAGCTTTACGGGGCCTGAAAATATATTCCATCCCCAGGTCCCAGCCCCAGCCACGGCCTGCCGCCTCTTTCATTAGTAAAATATCCTGCCATGCGATATCCTCCTGGTAGCGGTCGGTTGTGGTATAAGCAAAATCAACATCTATATGCTCAATATCGAGGTAGTTTTCTGCATTTGCATCCTCTACAATTTCATAGCTGAAGTTATCGAAATTTACATTCCCGGAGTAAAGTCCCCACAACCGCTTGAGGGTTACGCCTCCTTTTAGCTCATGTGGTCCAGCTTCCAACATTACAGCAGAAAAAGAAAAGGCGGCTTCATTTACTAAATTAACGTTCAGTTTGGCCTGCTGATTCATTAGCGGCTTTCCCTGAACCGCTGCATTGTCGGCACCCAACCAAAGCAGGCGGGCAGTCTGCTCAGAAATATCGTTCCCCTGCACAAACAGGCGGGAACGGGTAGATACCGCAAAACCCAGTTTACGTGTACTGATTAACAAAGCCGGCCCCCGGTACTCTGCACCGAGGGAAAAGTACTTGGATTTACCATTCAGCTTCTCTACAAAATAGGAATCCTCCACCTCCATGCCCTCTTTTATAAGTTCCAGCGTGGAAAAGGGTGGATCAAACTGCAGGTAGTTATTAAATCCGTGCACACCAATGGCCGAAAGGTTGAGCTGAAAAGAGATCGGGGAGGCTGCCAGGGTAGCCGGGTTGCGGTAGGCGGCATGGATACCTGAATAATTACTGTTAGACAGCCCTACAAATTCCTGGGCGCCTGCACGAAAGCAGCAAAGACAAAAAATAAGCAGTAAAGTTTTTTTCATAATAAAAAGTTGAAAATTCAGCTGCTCCTATGGGATTTTGAAGCAGCTAAAAAAAATGGTTGTAAAAAGGTATTCCTGGAAGGTGGCCAATGATAGTAGTTGGTTTTACCGCTTCCCGGGGAGGACGCAGGCCGTTTATGTACAAGATTCCAAAAAATTAATCTCAGTCCAAAAATAATCTCAGCCCCTCTCCTCAGATTGTTATTGCATATATCTATCTAAATTTATTATTTATTTAATTAATCATCAAGCTACTCGGTAATTTTTAACTTATTTAAATATTTTTTATAATTATAAACACCAACTGAAACAAGAAAACATCGGGAGCTTGCATGCGTTCATCCTGTAGAATTAGTTTGTGCTAAAAGAGGTTGATATGGAGCAGGAAAAAGATAAAAAACTAAGAGAGCAGCTGGTTAAGCAGCTAGGAGGAGGTGAAGCATTTACCCCGGTGGAAGATTTCCTCCAGGAGATTCCTTTTGTAAAAACAGGCATTGTTCCCGAAGGTCTGCCTTATTCGTTTTACCAGCTGTTTTACCATATCCGGCTGGCCCAGCACGATATACTGGAGTTTTCCCGTAATCCCGATTACAAGTCGCCCAATTGGCCCGAGGGCTACTGGCCCGATACTCAGGCTGCCACCAGTGCGCAGGAATGGCAGGATTTAAAGGCTCATTATTTTTCTGAACGGAAGGAATTGTGCGCGTACATTCTGGACCCATCTAACAGTTTATTTGAGCCTTTCGCACATGGTTCAGGGCAAACGCTCCTGCGGGAGGCCCTGCTGGTTATTGAACATACCTCCTACCACACAGGTCAGCTACTGGTAGTGTTGCGGCTGCTTGGCCTGCATGAATAGCAAATAGAGGAATATAAAATCGAAGATAGGATCAGTAAAATTTTTGTCGCGGCTTAAATCTAATTTTAAAAAGCTGGCGCTACTATTACACAAATAGCAGCAACACTCCGGAAAATAAATTTAACCCGTACCTGAAACTATCCAACAGCGGGAAGCTAGAGGGTCGGCTCTCGCTTCAATCACCGGAAATATTAGGGTTGTTTATTTTATTCTTTCAAATACCTGCGTGCCACCAGCATCGTCATGTCCGCCGGAAATTAAAAGCTGTCCATTTTCAAGCCTTACAGGACCTTCTTCCATTTTTAAGGAACCGGTGTACTTCCTGTAATCTATGCTCATATACACCAGGTCTGACTTAATTAAGGTGTACTCAAATTCCCCATACAGAGAATCGTTTTTTATAAGTTCGATTGAACTGGCATTTACCCGAACCAGCATAGCAGTATCGGTAGTTGCCGGTGTATAAGTCTGTACAGGATCCGTCCCCCTGTTAACATAGGTAGTCTCTACCCAGCTCCACTCCCCCGGAAGTTCCTGTTCAATTGGTTTAACATTGTCAGATTCACAGGCTAAGAGGCCAAGAGCCAGCCCGAATAATTTAAAAGACTTTTTCATACTAAAGTGGAGGTTTCTTCTCAGACACTCTATTCCTCCATTTAGTTGCAGTAAAGTATAAGAATTAAAAGTGAAGGAATTACAGGAGTCCTTCTGTTATGCACCGCAAAGCTGAGAAAGGTTAGCACATACATCTTCTGTTGGTTCTCTTTCTGTAGCTTGCTTTTAGCTGGAAATTAACAATAAATAAGACCTTGGCTCAACCGTCATTTTATCCACACTAGAATAGTCTTGCATAAACATTCAGCCAGCGCTCGGGGAGCTCGCCTTCTACAGCAGTAAGGTAGTCGGAGTAGCTGCAGGGCACCATAAAGTTGCGGCCATAGCGGCTGTTCTTTTCTTCCGGGTGCGGCACTTCCATCCACCATTTTTCGCTTAAGCTACTTTTAAAAAAGGTAATCGTGGCCGGCTGCGAAGGCATAGATACGATATAGCGCTTATAATCATTACTGGCAAAGCTTTGCTCATTCTTCCGGTTGTAAAAGCCTTCAATAAAGTACCAAATCATGGTTGCGACTACGGCGGCGGTTGTCTGGCGGCTGTCGTCCAGGTCGGGGTTGTATTCAAAAAAGCCAATGGAGCTAAGCTTCTCGCTCAGGCCGGCATACCAGCATAACTGGCATGCCTCCTCTCCACTCAGGCCAAAAGGCTGTGCCGCAGCATTGCCGGGGGCATCAATTCCTTTAATGGCTGAAACATCGAAGCTTAACAGGTCGGCATCACGAATGAGGGGCTCCGACTCTTTGATATCTTCGCGCAGCTGGCCCAGCCGGTGCGCCAGGAAGTAAAAACGCTCCAGCACCGCCATGGCATTTGGATCGGTCAGGTAGCTCTGGTACCCCAGCAAATTAAAATTGAACAGGTAATTTGGCTCATGCACCAGCATTTTATGGAAGTGCCGCTGATTTTCCGGCAACTCCTTTTCATCTTCCATATCGAGGAAAGCATCGACCCCTACTACCGATACCAGTTTCTCGAGGTCTTCATAGGCCAGGAACTGCCCGAAAGCCAAGTCGTGCGATCCGCCAATCAGGATGGGTAAAATATTTTCCTGAATCAGCATCTGGCATACTTCTTTTATTCGCAGGTTGGTTTCTTCCTGCGTAATGCCCGGACTTAAATTGCCAAGGTCGACCATTTTCAAAGTCGCCCTGTTTCCCTTTTTTAGCCGGTAGAGTTTTCTCCTGATTTCATTGGCCGCCCGGCTTACACCCGCATTTTCGCCCGCGGCTCCCCTGTTCTCGGTAAGGCCAATAAGGGCCAGGTCCATCCCGTGGTGGTCAGGAAAAGTTTCCCCGTGGATGTTCATGCTTTTCACCAGGGCATTAAGTGGTTTAATGTCCGCGTATACAGCTTCCTCTATTCCTGTAAAAAAAATCTTGATGTCCATGTTATCCATGAGGTTTTGGGGTATCGGGTTTCAGGTTTGGGGTTCAGGTAGCCAACTTAGCGGTTAGATGTCAAAGAGCTTCAGCCTGACATCCCGCTACTCAAAAATACGGAACAGAACAAAAGCAGCCAATAGGTGGCAAATAAAAAAGGGAGCCGTTAAGCTCCCTTTTTTCTAAATATTTTATATCGGTTATTAACCACCGAAGTCGTCGAATCGGATGTTTTCAGGGGGTACGCCCATGTCGTCGAGCATTTTCAGTACCGCTGCGTTCATCATCGGAGGTCCGCACAGGTAGTACTCAATTTCTTCCGGCTCAGGGTGATTTTTCAGGTAGTTATCATACAATACCTGGTGAATAAAGCCTACATAACCATCTCCTTCGTCATCAAGGCTTTTCTTAATCTTCCAGTTATCTTCAGGAAGTGGCTCAGAAAGACCAATGTTGAATTGGAAGTTCGGGAAGTCTTTTTCGATATTGCGGAAATGATTGGTATAGAACAATTCTTTCTTAGAACGTCCGCCGTACCAGTACGATACTTTTCGGCTCGGTTTTCTCGGTATGGAACAGGTGGAAGATGTGCGAGCGCAAAGGAGCCATACCAGCACCACCACCAATATAAATCATTTCGCGATCTGTAGGGTTGATAAAGAATTCTCCGTAAGGACCGGAAATGGTAACCTTATCGCCAGGCTTGCGGGAGAATACATAAGAAGAACAAATACCTGGGTTTACATCCATCCATTTGTTATTGGCTCGATCCCATGGTGGCGTAGCAATACGGATGGTAAGCATGATAATGTTCCCTTCGGCAGGGTGATTCGCCATTGAATAGGCACGGAAGATTTGCTCATCGTTCTTCATGCGCAGTCCCCACATCTGGAATTTATCCCAGTCGACTTGGTACACATCCTGCGGGTGGTTAAGCTCCGGCTTAGGCGTGATGTCCATATCCTTGAAGTCGACGGTAATTTCCGGCACGTCAATCTGGATATATCCACCTGATTCGAAATCAAGGGTTTCTCCTTCCGGCAGCTCAACTACAAATTCTTTAATAAAGGTAGATACGTTGTAGTTCGATACCACGGTGCATTCCCACTTCTTAATACCGAAAATTTCTTCCGGAATACGGATGCGCATATCCTGCTTTACCTTCACCTGACAAGCCAGACGAACATTTTCTTTCTGCTCAGTCCGGCTCAGGTGGCCAACTTCGGTAGGGAGCACTTCTCCGCCACCATCTTCCACCACACACTTACACATGGCACAGGTACCACCTCCACCACAGGCTGAAGGCAAAAATACTTTTTGCGCTGACAGTGTCGACAATAAGGTGCCGCCTGCAGAGGTAACCATTGGGTTTTTCTCATCCCCGTTTACTACAATATTCACGTCGCCCGACTGCACCAGCTTCGACTGGGCAAAGAGGAGAATAAACACCAATAGCAAAATTACCAGGGTAAAAGCTACGATTGCGGTAATTACTACAGAACTCATTTACCTATCTTGGTTTTGATTTAACTTATAAAGTTTCCTTTAAAGGAATTGGTGCAAATATATTCAATAAAGCCGAATATAGGCAGTAAACTTCTAAAAATTTAGTACACCAACAGGGAGCGATTTTTCAGAAGGAAGCGAAGAACATGGCCCCGGAGGGCAGCTTTTCTTTCGGTTATTAAGCTGTTTCGGCAGCGGCTCCCTTGCTTGCTTCCGCTACCCCATGGCTTATTAACGCAGCAGGGCCTTCCAGGTTCCTTTTAGGCGGTTATACTTGAGGGTGCTCGGGAGCGACTGCCAGAAATACTTGCTCAGGTGGGTGGCAAAAGTTGGCTGCATATAACAATTTATTACACAGCCCTGGCAGGCGGGGAGGCGCCCCTCCTGTTTTATAAGTGCTTTTACTTCTTCCGACCGGTACAATTCGGCCAGTTGCCCTTCAATAGGGAATTCCTTTAAACCTAAATGGTAGCAGGGAAGCACCAGGGTATTTTCCGGCGAAATAACAATGGTGGTACTTCCTGCTTTGCAAACCGGCTTGCTTAGCTGGTTTCCTCCATCCTGCCGTAATCCCATAAATCCGCTATTCAGGTAAATACCCGGCTTTTTGCCCCAGGCTTTTAGCTCCTTTAGGGCTGCTGCCGAAAGCCCGCCGGCGGTGTCTACACTGTTATATTCAAAAACAGGGTTGAGAATAAGCACCAGCTTATCGGGCCGGCAAAACTGCTCATATACCTGCCCTATTTCCTGTACATTTCCTTCCATTACCGTAAACAGGATATCCGGCCGTTCCCCCAGATTCCCGGCTATTTTTATTGACTTCCTGCACATAATCGAAACAGTTTACTCCCCGGCAGGCATCGTGGGCCTCCTGATGGGGTGAGTCCAGGGAAAAATGCAGCATATCCACCAGCCCCTTTAAGCCGCTTTGCCCATTTGGGGTACAGCAGGGTATTGGTGGTTAGCGTGGTAATAAAGCCGATACTTTTTGGCCAGGCTGAAGCAGCTCATCGATTTGCCGGTGAAGGAGCGGTTCGCCGCCGGTAAAATCTACCACCCTCACCCCCAGCCTGCTTCAGAGACTGCATATTGGCCTCAGCCTGTTCCAGGGTAACATAGGGCGAGGGACGCTCCCATATGTCGCAAAAGCCGCAGCGGGCATTGCAACGGTAGGTTACATAATAATTGCAGAGAACAGGGTGGCTAAGCAGGCGCATATGGTACGAAATAAGGAATAAATATATTATATTTCAAAAAAGACTTCCGATATTATGTTAGTAGCCTGTAAAAACTGTAACCATTCTTTCGAGGGCAGCTATTGCAGCCAGTGCGGGCAGCGGGCTACCAATGGCCGGATTTATATTAAAGACCTGCGGGAGGACTTCCTCAATAATGTACTTAGCCTGGAGGGGCCGCTGCCACAAACCATATGGGCCTTGATGCGCGCCCCGGGGCAGCTGGTTCAAACCTACATTTCGGGCCGGCGCAGGCACTATTACCAGCCGGTAAAATATTTTATCCTGATGCTTACCCTCCACCTGGTAGTTACAGGATTACTTGGCTATAATCCGGTAAAAAGCCAGATAGCCGCCAATGGCCAGGATCTTGCTCATGCAGAAGCTGCAGTTTCTGTACAGGCCGGGTATTTTATGTCGAAGCACATTAACCTGTTTTTGCCTGTTTATATTCTTCTTCTTTCCGGCTTCAGCTGCCTTTTTTTCCGAAAAAGCCCTTATAACTATCCGGAATTCATGACTTTTTTCTTTTTTGTAATCGGTCAGTACCTCCTGCTGGTCACCTGCATTATTCCTTTAACGTTTATTGCCCCAGATTTCTTCCTGCTAACTTACTTTATTAAGCTTTTCTATACCAGCTGGGCACTCGCCAGCTTTACCAGTGGCACGCGCTTTAAGCGGGGGCTAAAAAGCTTTTTTACCGTTTTCTTAAGCTTCTTTGCCTATGTGTCGGTTTCGTTTGGCATAGCCGTTCTTATTATTCTTTTTTGGTAAGATTTACGAAGCGCGCCCCCTTTCCTTCATAAACAAAAGACTATCAATCCCTTACCTTAATACCACTGTTTACATTCTCCTTTCTTCGGTTGCCTGCAATTAGGTAGAATTACTCCTGTATTTGGAAAACCATTTGCCTGCTCAGGCTTTTACTTTATAAGTAAATAAGTATTAATTTTTATACCTAATAAAATTTTTATGGAACGACTGAAAGGAAAAGTAGCCATTGTAACTGGCGGAGGCACAGGCATTGGCGAAGCAATAAGCAAAAAATTTGCAATGGAAGGCGCCAGTGTAGTAGTGGCTGGCATGCCTCAGGATCCGGTAGATGATATCGTTTCGGACATTAAAGAAGAGGGCGGCAAAGCAGTTCGCTTCGAAGGTGACCTGGCAGATGAGCAGGATGCCCGCAAATGTGTTGAAACAGCCGTAAAAGAATTTGGCAAGCTTGATATTCTTATTAATAATGCCGGTATATTTCCTATTACTGCGGAGTTACAGGAATACGATATTGAGGCCTTCGACAGCATGATTCGCAATAATTTACGCACTGCTTTTATGATGACCCGCCAGGCCCTGCCTGAGCTACACAAAACTAAAGGCTGTATTGTATCGGCCGGCTCCGAAGCGGGGCAACTGGGCATTGCCCAAAATACCCCTTATGGCGGAACCAAAGGCTTTATGCATGCTTTCATGAAAGGGATAGCTGTTGAACAGGCCAAGCACGGAATCAGGGCAAATTGTGTCTGTCCAGGCCCGATAGATACCGCCTGGACCCGCAAGGCAGAGGGCCCTATGGATGAGGAAATGGAAGAAACTATGCTTGGAGCAAATGCCATGGGGCGCCGCGGTACGCCTGAAGAAGTGGCCAATGTGTATCTCTTCCTGGCCTCTGATGAGGCGTCTTATGTAACTGGCGCCCTTTATTTTGTAGATGGCGGCATTACGGTGGTTAAAGGCAATGTGGGCAATAAAGCCGATGAGAGCATGAAAAAACAACCGGAAGGTAAATTGCGGCTGCGCCATTCCAAAGACGGGGCAACAGAGGTACGGCACCCAAAAAGCAGCACTAATAAAGAAAAAGCCTAATATCGAGAGTTGATAATGTCAATCCACTACAAAAGCACCTTGTTTATGGCAAGGTGCTTTTACTTTTTGCGCTTCTTCCCTATTATTGAGCAGCCGCCAGATTTGGAATTTTTACCATCACCTTAGTGCCCTTTCCAGGTACAGATTCCAGGCTAAGCTCTCCCCTTAACTTCTGCACGGCTTCCTTCACAATATAGAGGCCTAAACCAGAACCCGGCTTTTGGTCGGTGGCTCTAAAAAACATTTCAAACACCCGGGGCTGATACTGCTTTTCTATTCCCATGCCATTATCTTCAATGGTAATAATCGCTTCATTGCCTGAAGTAGTAACCACTAAGCTTACTTCACTATCGGTGGCTCCGGGCTTCATATATTTTAAAGCATTCGAAATAAGGTTGTTTAGCACAATATCCAGGCGGCTTTTGTCCGTAGCAAACGGAATTTCCTGCTTAATTTCTATATACTTGCGGATATGGGCTGATTTATAAGTAAATAACAGCTGCGAAAAAATGCTATCGAGTGTTTTTTTAAAATCTACTGGCTCTACTTTCAGTTCGAGCCGCGCATTTTTTGAGTAGTTTAAAATTTCCCTGATAAAATCATCCTGTTTCTTGAGGCTCTTTTTAATTAAGACTAAAAGTTCTTTTATTTTTTCCGGTTCTTCTTCCTGATGGAGAATTATATCAATAAGCCCCAGAATAGAAGAATTTGGCGCCCGCAAGTCGTGTGAAACACGGTAAACGAAATTATCAAGTTCTTCATTCAGCTTTTTTAGTTCTACATTTTGCTCTGCCAGCTGAATTTCGTTTCGCTTTACATCCGTAATATTGTGCTTCATGCCTAAGAGCTTATAAGGCTCCCCTTCCCTGTCTTTCAGTGTTTCTCCCATACACCTAATGTAAATAAGCTCCTCGGTGGAAGGTCGAACAGCGCGAAATTCATAGGAGAAGCGCTGCTGCCCAAGGCTCCTGTTAAAACTATCCTTAAAATGCTGAACATCCGGCGGGTACACAAGCGCCAGCATTTTACTTAGAGAAAAAGCTTCCTCTTTGGGTATTCCGAACAATTTAAAGAAGCCATCGGAACCCTTCATTCCACCTGTTTGTAAATTTATTTCATAAGTGCCCGCCTCAGCGGCCTCCTGCACTTTAGTGAGGGCTTCATGCTCTACTTTCACCTTCTCGTAAAAGCCAAGGTACTGCTGAGAAAGCTTCATTAGCTTTTTATTTTTCAGCCTTAGCTCAAACTGCTGCTCTACCTGCCGGGCCAGGGTTTCAAGAGCAAAACGCTGTTCGGGTTTTAGTTTTCGGGGCTTGGTATCCAGTACACAAAGACTGCCTACTTTATGTCCGCCAGGAGTTTGTATAGGAACACCCGCATAAAAGCGAATCTTAGGCTTACTCAATACCAGTGGATTATCGGCAAATCTTTTGTCATTGAGGGTATCTTCCACTTCGAGCAAATCGTTAAAGTGGATGGTGTGGGCACAAAAAGCAATATCGCGGTGTACTTCATTAAAGGTATTGTCGAGACCTACCTTGGCTTTAAACCACTGCCGGCAGCTATCGATAAGGGTAATGAGGCAAATAGGAACTTTGCAAATCTGGGAAGCAAGCTTAACTACATCATCGAATTCCTGCTCCGGCGAAGTGTCAAGAATTTCATACTTTAAAAGCTCCTGAAGCCTTTCTTCCTCGTTTTCTATAAGGTTGGCTCTCATGAAAAAAATTAAAAAATATTCAAGCAAAAAATATGCATAAAAGCTTTTCCTGTTCTTAAGATACTAATAAAGGTTCACAAAAACCTTTATTAGTATCTTTCTCTTTGGGAAACCCGAAACCAACACGCTTACTTAAAGCACTTAAAGACAGTACAGCCGTTAAAAGTTCCCATGAGCAGGATTTAGGTTGGCTCCTGCCACAGCCCAGCCCCCCTTATATAGTCACTACAGCTGGGTTAAAGCCTTCACCTCCTCACCACCCTATAAAAAAAGGCCCCTTAGGGCCTTGTATTACTTTCTGGTCGTCTTATGATATTCTTCGTCTTTACGCGAATCCCAGTCTTTCAGGTGGGTTTGCTTTCCTTTTAAAATAGGAGGCGTAAGTGTTGCCAGAATAACGGCAATCAGGTATGTAAGGAAGGAAAAGGCATACCTGAATTCAAAACTAACGCCTACCAGCCAGTAAAAGAGTAACTCATAAACGATTCCTATCAGCACCATACGCAAGCCATTGTACAAGGTACGCGTTCGTCTTCGTTTGGCTATCCATACGGTAATTCCTGCATAGCTTAAAAAGCCTACAGAAAGAAATATCATTGCCCCCAAATCGGTCATGTAGGGGTCGTTAAACTCCAGGTTGTAGTCATTAATAAGGTTACCCCACACATACACATAAAGGAGGTTAGCAATAATAGGCACAATTTCAGCACAAAGCGCATACAGAGCAATCAGGCCCCAGCTTATTCGTCTATCTTCTAAAGAAGTATCCATAGTCTGTTTCAAAAAATTAATTTCTTTTGATTTCAAAAAATATATTCCCTTGTTAATTATACTGCAAACAGGCGCGATAGTTTGTGGTTGGGGATAAAAATTTAACTATAGCAGAGAAGATTGCCCCCTTAGAATGGCAAAAGTCAGCTAATAAAAAAAGCTGATTCCGGGGAATCAGCTTTTTAAATTTTAGTGAGCACAACTGCTTAAGCCAGCATCCTGAGCAGTTGTGAGAGTTTATTTTTTAAGTTGCGGCGGTCGACGATAAAGTCAAGGAAACCGTGCTCCAGCACAAACTCCGAGCTTTGGAAACCTTTGGGCAAATCTTTGCCAATGGTTTCGCGAATTACCCGAGGGCCTGCAAAGCCAATAAGCGCTTCGGGTTCTGCAATGTTAAAGTCGCCTAACATGGCAAAAGAAGCGGTAACGCCCCCGGTAGTAGGGTCGGTTAAGAGAGAAATGTACGGAACTCCAGCCTCTGAAAGTAGCGCCAGCTTAGCCGATGTTTTGGCCATTTGCATAAGCGAAAAACCAGCCTCCATCATACGGGCACCGCCCGACTTGGAAATCATCAGAAAAGGAATTCGGTGTTTCAGACTGTAATCAATCGCTCGTGCTATTTTTTCGCCTACCACCGAGCCCATGGAACCACCAATAAAGCCGAAGTCCATACAGGCTACTACCAGGTCGAGGCCGCTTACTTTGCCGTGCGCACTGCGCACCGCATCTTTCAGGCCGGACTTTTTCTGCGAAGCCTGCACACGTTGCGGATATGGCTTACTGTCGACAAATGAGAGCGGATCGGCCGATTCAATATTGGCATCCAGTTCTGTAAACTCATTGTCGTCGAAAATTATCTCGAAATATTCCTTAGAGCCAATTCTTACATGGTAATTATCTTCGGGCACTACGTAGCAGTTCTCCCTCAGCTCGCGGGTATGAATAATTTTACCACCCGGCGTTTTATACCATTGCCCATCCGGAACTTCCTTTTTAGCTTCCGTTGGGGTAAGAATTCCTTTATCCTTTCTCTTAAACCAAGCCATAAGTAAATTATTGTTAAGGCTGTAAAGTTATGCAATTGTTACCTTATCGGAAAGATAAACATCCTGAATCGCATGTAAAAGCTCCACACCTTCGTTCATTGGCCGCTGAAAAGCCTTTCGGCCGCTTATTAAGCCCATACCACCGGCACGTTTGTTTATTACTGCGGTACGTACCGCATCCTGCAGGTCTGTTGCGCCTCCCGATGCTCCTCCTGAATTGATAAGACCAATTTTACCCATATAACAGTTCGCTACCTGCTAGCGGGTAAGGTCAATCGGATGGTCGGTGGTTAGTTTCTCGTACATATCTTTGTGTGTTTTCCCAAAGCCGATTGCTTTAAAGCCGCCATTATTTTCCGGCAGCTTCTGCTTAATAATATCGGCCTGAATAGTTACACCAAGGTGGTTGGCCTGGGCAGTAAGGTCCGCTGCTGTATGGTAATCGGTGCCGTCTTTCTTAAAGGCATTGTTACGGGTGTAACACCACAAAATAGTCGCCATACCCAACTCATGTGCTCTTTCGAAAGCGGCAGCTACTTCCACTATCTGGCGGTTCGACTCTTCTGAGCCAAAGTAAATAGTTGCTCCTACAGCGGTAGCACCCAGGTTCCAGGCTTCTTCTACGGTGCCAAACATGATCTGGTCGTACTTATTCGGATAGGTCATCAGCTCGTTGTGGTTAATTTTTACCACAAATGGAATTTTATGCGCATACTTTCTGCTCATAAGCCCCAGGTTACCAAAAGTAGTGGCTACAGCATTGCAACCACCTTCCATGGCTAGTTTTATGATGTTTTCCGGATCAAAATAAGCAGGGTTTGGTGCAAACGAAGCTCCTGCAGTATGCTCTATTCCCTGGTCGACCGGCAAAATAGACACATAGCCGGTGCCGCCGAGCCGGCCGGCATTATGCAGTGCAGCCAGGTTACGCATTACCTGCGGGCTGCGGTTAGAATAAGCAAAAATCTTATCCAGCCCATCAGCGCCCGGTAGGTGGAGCTGATCTTTAGAGATGGTTTTACATTCGTGGTTGAGCAGGTTCTCTGCCTCATTACCCAAAAGTTGTTCGATGTTGGTGGTTGACATTGGCGTGTAAAAAATTAAAAATTTGTAAAATTTCTTTCATTGGTACCGTTTGCAAGGGAATGGAGAGTGCTTTTTTCCACACATCCGATACCTTTACTTCAGGCGCCAATTTTATAAAGAATAATTTATATGAACAAATATATACTTAAGTTGCTCACGGGGCTTTTTGTTTGCTTTTTTTGTACAGCAGGACTTAGTAGTTGCAGCCATACGGTTTATGTACGCCAGCAGGGCCAAACTTACCACGACTACGAAGCCATAACACACGACAAGGTAGTAAACAAAACCAGGCGCCCAAAAATGAAAAAAAGAAAGAGCAAATTAAGACACTAAGAAAGATCGTTTAAACGTATTTACCATTTTAGCTGCATTTATGGAAGCCGGAGCTTACAGGCAGGTAAAAGAAAAGGAGGCTGAATCAATGATTCAGCCTCCTTTTCTTTTTGGTTTTTAAGTCTTTTTACTTTCGATTTCCTCGTAATCGACATATTCTCCACCCCTAAAGTTTACTTGCTTCTTCTTTTTCCGCGGAGGCTCCTGTTCTACATGAATGCTCCCCTCTGGTCTTTTCTTTCTTTTATTAAATTTTTGATTACCCGGACGCTGCCCCAGCATCACATAAAAAACTTTAAAAAAGAAGTTAATAAACCTGTATAACAGGTAGAGAATAAATATGAAGGATAAAATTTTTAATACCATATCAATAGGCTAACCTATTTACTTAAATATAAGTTTCTTTCTGAATAAATGTTAAGGAAGTAATCGTCCATCAGGTCATCTATAAAATAAATAGCCTCCCCGGTCGATTTCATTTCAGGCCCAAGCTCCTTGTTTACATTCGGAAACTTGTGGAAAGAGAAAACCGGCACTTTAATCGCATAGCCTTTCTTCTGTGGGTTAAAGTTAAAATCTTTCACTTTCTTTTCTCCCAGCATTACCTTGGTTGCATAGTTCACATAAGGCTCCTGGTAGGCTTTACAAATAAAAGGCACGGTACGCGAAGCCCGCGGGTTTGCTTCAATGATATACACTTTATCGTCTTTAATAGCAAACTGGATATTAATCAGCCCTACCGTATTTAAGGCCAGCGCAATCTTTTTGGTATACCTTTCTATCTGCTGCATGACAAAATCGCCCAGATTGTAGGGAGGAAGCACTGCATAGGAGTCTCCGGAATGAATGCCGGCAGGCTCTATGTGCTGCATAATACCAATGATATAGACATCTTCTCCATCGCAAATAGCATCGGCCTCGGCTTCTATGGCCCCGTCAAGGAAATGGTCCAGCAGCACCTTATTGCCCGGGATATCCCGCAGCATTTCTACCACATGCTTCTCCAGTTCCTGTTCGTTGATCACAATTTTCATGCTCTGGCCACCCAGTACATAGGTCGGCCTTACCAGAAGCGGAAAACCGATGCTCCTTGCTTATCTCCAGTGCCTGCTCGGCATCTTCAATGACACCAAATTCGGATAAGGAATATCGTTTTCTTTGAGTAGCTGAGAGAAGCTGCCCCGGTCTTCGGCCAGGTCGAGTGATTTCGTAAGCTGGTGCCCAGGATCTTGATGCCATATCGGTCCAGCTTTTCGGCCAGTTTCAAGGCTGTTTGCCCCCCCAGCTGCACGATTACGCCCATCGGGTTTTTCATGCAGAATGATGTCATAGATATGCTCCCAGAAAACCGGCTCAAAATATAGCTTATCGGCAATATCGAAGTCAGTAGATACGGTTTCCGGATTACAGTTGATCATGATGGTTTCGTAGCCACATTCTTTGGCAGCCAGCACACCATGCACACAGGAATAATCAAATTCAATTCCCTGGCCGATGCGGTTTGGGCCACGAGCCCAGAACCACCACTTTCTTCTTTTCGGAAGCAACCGATTCGTTTTCTTCCTCAAAAGTGGAGTAGATAGTAAGGCGTTTTTGCCTCGAACTCTGCTGCACAGGTATCTACCATTTTATACACCCGCTTTATGCCCATTTCATTCCGCTTTTGTATAACCTCGCTCTCCAGGCACTGCAGCAGGTGGGCTATTTGCCGGTCGGCATATCCTTTTTGCTTTGGCTTCCAGCAGCAGAGCTTGCGGGCATGGTTTCCAAGCGAGTATTTTTCGATTTCCTTTTCCAGGACCACCAGTTCTTCTATTTGCTGAGGAACCACTTATCTATCTTGGTAAGGTTCTGGATGGTGCTGGATGGGAATGCCCAGCTTAAAGGCATCATAAATGTGGAACAGGCGGTTCCAGCTTGGGTGTTCTGAGGCTTTGCAGAATGTCATCCTGATCGTGTCAGTTCTTTGCCATCTGCGCCAAGGCCATTTCTTCTTATTTCCAGCGACTGACAGGCCTTTTGCAGGGCTTCCTGGAAGTTACGTCCAATGCCCATTACTTCGCCTACCGATTTCATCGAGAGGCCCAGCCCGCGGTCGGCCCCTTCGAATTTATCGAAATTCCAGCGGGGGATTTTCACGATCACATAGTCCAGTGCCGGCTCGAAATATGCCGAGGTGGTTTTCGGTGATCTGGTTTTTCAGCTCATCCAGGTTATAACCGATGGCCAGCTTTGGCGGCAATTTTGGCGATTGGATAGCCCGTGGCTTTGGAGGCCAGTGCCGATGAACGCGATACCCTTGGGTTGATCTCTATACCTACGATATCATCGTCTTCAGGGTTTACGGCAAACTGCACGTTACAGCCTCCGGCAAACTGGCCTATGCCGTTCATCATTTTTATGGCCAGGTCGCGCATTTTCTGGTAAACCGTATCGGGCAGGGTCATGGCGGGGGCCACTGTGATGGAGTCGCCGGTATGTACGCCCATAGGGTCAAAATTCTCGATGGAACAAATAATAATCACATTGCCCATGTTATCACGCAGCAATTCCAGTTCATACTCTTTCCAGCCCAGGATACTTTGTTCCACCAGTACCTCATGAATGGGGGAGGCATGTAGGCCGGCGTTAAGGCCTTTTCAAAATCTTCCGGCTTTTCAACAAAACCGCCACCTGATCCTCCCAGGGTATAGGAGGGGCGAATTACCAGCGGAAAACCAATCTCCTGGGCTATTTCCTTTCCCTGCAGAAAGGAGGTAGCTGTTTGTCCTTTGCAAACATGCACCCCAATTTCTTCCATTTTTAGCCGAAATTTCTCCCGGTCTTCGGTAGTTTCAATGGCATTGATATCTACACCAATAATCCTGACGTCATATTTTTCCCAAATTCCCGCTTTATCACATTCTATGGCAAGGTTCAGAGCGGTCTGTCCTCCCATGGTAGGCAGCACCGCATCTATTTGCGGATGCTCTTTCAGGATTTCAATAATAGATTTTTTCTCCAGCGGCAGGAGGTATACATGATCCGCCGTCACAGGGTCGGTCATGATGGTCGCAGGATTGGAATTGATGAGGATGACCTCAATTCCTTCTTCCCTCAAAGAGCGCGCGGCCTGGGAACCGGAGTAATCAAATTCGCAGGCTTGTCCAATTACAATTGGACCACTCCCAATAATCAGTACTGATTTGATTGATTTATCTCTTGGCATGTAAGTGATTGGGTTTATGTGGTGGATCATTGCATTTGGGATGCAAAGTTAGCTTATAATACAGAAGATTCAAATGCCTACAGCCCAGAAACAAAAATTCCAACAAACGAAAGCCAAATCTGCCATAACCCTTGCTTAATTGATGCCGTATATATTAATATAAATTATTTTGGTATAGTATTTGATATTAAATACCAAGTAACTAACTTAAGCAAATAGGAGGAAATATATAATGATATTACAGATAGATAAATTATTAGAAGCCCTGAATGACTTAGTTACAGGGATTAAAGAAAAATTAAGTAAACCAGAATTACAACCCATTCCTGTTCGATCAGGAAATAGTAACCGACCTCAAAATTAAGAGGTCGATACCTACAGCGGCCTAAAGGGTCGCTTTTTTTGTGCCTGTATTTATTGATACCAATAGCTGACTTTTCTCAACCATTCTTTACTCCCGTTGTCATTTGTAAGGCAAAGCAGATCCTTTCTGCTTTGAATTTGCCTTCCTATGTAAAAGTTTTCTGAAAGCCTTCCAATTATTCTTCCAGATTTATTATCAAATAAAACTTTTAGTGGATATCCTTTTTTTGTCAGATTGTCAACTCTATCCATTTCCTATTTATTCCCTTCCTTATTGACTAAACCAAATTGAAATTGGGAATCAGAGTATAAAAAAGACAAGTTCCTTGATAAACTGGAGCTAAAACAAAGGAGGTAAAGAAAAGGAGCGCCAGAAATTGAAAAGAAAGCAAAGGTTTGGAGGGAAAGTATTTGTCCCGTTCGGAAAGAAGGCCTAATAAAACTCTCCTACTTTTCAGTACAAGGGTTTATGTAGTAGAATGGCGGCGACATGCCTGGGCGGCCCCACTCCCCCACCTAGCCGGCCGCACCTAGGCGGTCCCACCTTTTACGGCAGACTATGCGTCCCGGACTACGCGTCCCGGACTGCGCGTCCCGGAACCATCAGCGCTGGCGGGCTAGGCGCCCCCGGCTTAACCGGCAGCCGCTGCTGTTCTCTTTTCGGAATGGGAAGAGGTATAAATTCTTGGCCATAAAAAAACCCTCACATCCTAAGATGCAAGGGTTTTAGTAGGGAATGGCAACGACTTACTCTCCCACCTTTTACGGCAGTACCATCAGCGCAGGCGGGCTTAACTTCTCTGTTCGGAATGGGAAGAGGTGAGCCCCGCCGCAATTGTCACCATAAGATCTTTGCTTAGTGGCTGGTGCCTTGTGCTTAGTGCCTTGTATTTCACGGGCTCCAAGCTGAGCATCCTTTCATTTCAGCTTAATTTCTTTTTGCTATTTGAGTCTTTTACTCTTTAGCTGCCTTTATGGCTGCCCTTTCAGTCTTTGGTTCTATAATTCTCCTCAGAGATTCAGATCCTTGTCTCTAGTCTATTGTCTATAATCCATTGTCTGTTCTCCTAAAAAAATGACATATATTAGTGAAAGAGTAGTATAGAGCAGGAGCATGAATGAGAAGCTGTGCGCACAGAAGAAAGTTCCCGGGTAATTAGTACTGCTCAGCTATGGCATCTCTGCCTTTACACCTGCAGCCTATCAACGTTATCGTCTATAACGACCCTTATAGGGAAGCCTCATCTTGAGGGGAGTTTCGCGCTTAGATGCTTTCAGCGCTTATCTCTTCCAAGCATAGCTACCCGGCGGTGCACTTGGCAGCACAACCGGTACACCAGCGGCCTGTCCAATCCGGTCCTCTCGTACTAAGATCAGGTCCTCTCAAGCTTCCTGCGCCCACAACAGATAGGGACCGAACTGTCTCACGACGTTCTGAACCCAGCTCGCGTGCCACTTTAATGGGCGAACAGCCCAACCCTTGGGACCTTCTCCAGCCCCAGGATGTGACGAGCCGACATCGAGGTGCCAAACCTCCCCGTCGATGTGAGCTCTTGGGGGAGATCAGCCTGTTATCCCCAGAGTACCTTTTATCCTTTGAGCGATGGCCCTTCCATGCGGAACCACCGGATCACTATATCCGTCTTTCGACCCTGATCGACTTGTTGGTCTCACAGTCAAGCACCCTTATGCTATTGCGCTCCACGTACGGTTACCAATCGTACTGAGGGTACCTTTGAAAGCCTCCGTTACTCTTTTGGAGGCGACCACCCCAGTCAAACTACCCACCACACACTGTCCCCCGCTTAAGGGTTAGGCATCAGATAACCAAAGGGCCGTATTTCAAGGGCGGCTCCACGATGCCTGGCGACACCGCTTCATAGCCTCCGGCCTATCCTACACATCAGTTACCCAATGTCAATGTGAAGCTATAGTAAAGGTTCATGGGGTCTTTCCGTCCCGTTGCGGGTAAGCGGCATCTTCACCGCTACTACAATTTCACCGAGCTCATGGCCGAGACAGTGCCCAGATCGTTACACCATTCGTGCAGGTCGGAACTTACCCGACAAGGAATTTCGCTACCTTAGGACCGTTATAGTTACGGCCGCCGTTTACCGGGGCTTCAGTTCAATGCTTCGCCTTACGGCTAACATCCCCCCTTAACCTTCCGGCACCGGGCAGGTGTCAGGCCTTATACTTCATCTTTCGATTTCGCAAAGCCATGTGTTTTTGTTAAACAGTCGCCTGGGCCTTTTCACTGCGGCTTCTTGCATTGCTGCAAGGAAGCGCCCCTTCTCCCGAAGTTACAGGACCATTTTGCCTAGTTCCTTAGCCATGATTCACTCGAGCACCTTAGGATTCTCACCCCGACTACCTGTGTCGGTTTACGGTACGGGTGCCTGCAGATTAAACGCTTAGAGGGTTTTCTCGGAAGTCTGATTAGCTCCACTATCTCCTTGCCCGAAGGCTTGGAGTACTATCCACTTTCAGCTAAAACTACGGATTTGCCTGTAGTTCTAATACCTACGGTGTTCAACGCACTATTCCGTCAGTGCGCGGGAATTTCACTACTCCGTCGCCCCGTCACTTCTTGCAGCCAGTACTGGAATATTAACCAGTTATCCATCGACTACGCCCTTCGGCTTCGCCTTAGGTCCCGACTAACCCGCAGCTGATTAGCATTGCTGCGGAAACCTTAGTCTTTCGGTGGGCGGGTTTCTCGCCCGCCTTATCGTTACTTATGCCTACATTTGCTTTTCTAACCGCTCCAGCATACCTTACAGTACACCTTCTGCGCGAATTAGAATGCTCCCCTACCAGTGGATCCTAAACAAGTCAGGATTCAATCCAAAGCTTCGGTACTACACTTGATGCCCGATTATTATCGATGCCCTGTCGCTCGACCAGTGAGCTGTTACGCACTCTTTAAATGAATGGCTGCTTCCAAGCCAACATCCTGGCTGTCTCTGCAACTGGACCACCTTAGTTCAACTTAGTGTAGATTTTGGGACCTTAGCTGTTGGTCTGGGTTCTTTCCCTCTCGGATAAGGACCTTAGCACCCTGACCCTCACTGCAGGATTAATCTTATCAGCATTCGGAGTTCATCTGGATTTGGTAGGATTTGACTCCCCCTAGTCCAATTGGTAGCTCTACCTCTGTAAGACATCATCCCACGCTGCCCCTAAAGGCATTTCGGGGAGTACGAGCTATTTCCCAGTTTGATTGGCCTTTCACCCCTACCCACAAGTCATCCAAAAACTTTTCAACGTTTACTGGTTCGGTCCTCCAGTTGGTTTTACCCAACCTTCAACCTGCTCATGGGTAGATCACAAGGTTTCGCGTCTACCTCCACTGACTAAGATCGCCCTGTTCAGACTCGCTTTCGCTCCGGCTACGTTCCTTCAGCAACTTAACCTTGCCAGTGAAGAGTAACTCGTAGGCTCATTATGCAAAAGGCACGCCGTCACGGAACAAATCCGCTCCGACCGCTTGTAAGCGTATGGTTTCAGGGTCTATTTCACCCCCTTATTCAGGGTACTTTTCACCTTTCCCTCACGGTACTGGTTCGCTATCGGTCTCTCAGGAGTATTTAGCCTTACCGGATGGTGCCGGCAGATTCAGAGGGGATTTCTCCGGTCCCCCCCTACTCAGGATACTGCTACTGCTTAAAAACTTACCCGTACGGGATTTTCACCCTCTATGACCGTTCTTTCCAAAACGTTCCAGTTCAATTTTAAACAGATGTTGCAGTCCTACAACCCCGAAGTGGCCGTAACGACTTCGGTTTGGGCTTTTGCGCGTTCGCTCGCCACTACTTACGCAATCACTATTGTTTTCTCTTCCTCCGCTTACTTAGATGTTTCAGTTCAGCGGGTTTGCCTTCCGTATTGCTACGGAATAACTGATCTTCAATCAGCTGGGTTGTCCCATTCGGAAATCTGCGGATCAATTCATATGTGCTGATCCCCGCAGCTTATCGCAGCTTATCACGTCCTTCTTCGCCTCTGAGAGCCAAGGCATCCTCCATACGCCCTTACTTACTTTCTTCTGTTGAGACTTTACGTTTACAACAACGTAAATGAGCTTCTTCTTAATGCTCTTGTCATTTCTACTCTTTTCCAATATGTCAATGAACTCTTCTTCAGTATTTAGTCTTGAGTATTGAGTATTGAGATGGCTCATCCAATAATCGCATCATGCTACTAAGTAGTGATAAATAAAGGCTTACCCTTTAATCTATCTGTGTCTTTGTTTTTCAATCGAAGCAGAACCTTTCGTTCTGCCATTTCCTTTTCTGGTCTTGATTCTTGGTCGGCCGCCGACGCGGTCCTGAATCCTGACTCTTGCTTCCTTGTGGAGAATATCGGAGTCGAACGGGTCGGCCTTCCGGCGATGACCTCTTGAATGCAAATCAAGCTCCTTTCCTCATTCCTGTGGAGAATATCGGAGTCGAACCGATGACCTCTTGAATGCAAATCAAGCGCTCTAGCCAGCTGAGCTAATCCCCCATTTTTCGTAGTGAGTAGCGGGTATTGAGTAGTGAGTAAATCTCCTGTCTCAAATCTCCTGTCTCACGTCTTTCCACTGGGAAACTTCCGTTCCTTCTCTTTCCTCGCATTCCCAGCCATTTGTGGGCCTGCGTGGACTCGAACCACGGACCTCTACATTATCAGTGTAGCGCTCTAACCACCTGAGCTACAAGCCCCTGGCACTTTCCTTAGTGTCTGGTGCAGTGTGCCTGGTGCTTGGTCTTTTAACCAACCACTAGCCACTAATCACTAGCCACTAAACTTCAATATTTTTGAATAGATTTTGATGACGACCCCTCTTGAGCCTTTGGGATAAGTAACAGGAACAAGTTACTCCAGAAAGGAGGTGTTCCAGCCGCACCTTCCGGTACGGCTACCTTGTTACGACTTAGCCCCAGTCGCCAGTTTAACCCTAGACAGCGCCTTACGGCAACCATCTTCAGGTCCTCCCGACTCCCATGGCTTGACGGGCGGTGTGTACAAGGTCCGGGAACGTATTCACCGCGCCGTTGCTGATGCGCGATTACTAGCGATTCCAACTTCATGAAGTCGAGTTGCAGACTTCAATCCGAACTGAGATGCACTTTTTGAGATTGGCTTACTGTCACCAGCTTGCGACCCTCTGTATGCACCATTGTAGCACGTGTGTAGCCCTGGGCGTAAGGGCCATGATGACCTGACGTCATCCCCTCCTTCCTCTCTGCTTGCGCAGGCAGTCTTCTTAGAGTCCCCACCATTACGTGCTGGCAACTAAGAACAGGGGTTGCGCTCGTTGCGGGACTTAACCCAACACCTCACGGCACGAGCTGACGACGGCCATGCAGCACCTTGCACCTTGCCCCGAAGGGAAACTCCATCTCTAGAGCGGTCAAGGGCATTCTAGCCCAGGTAAGGTTCCTCGCGTATCATCGAATTAAACCACATGCTCCACCGCTTGTGCGGACCCCCGTCAATTCCTTTGAGTTTCACCCTTGCGGGCGTACTCCCCAGGTGGATTACTTAACGCTTTCGCTTGGACGCTGACTGTAATATCGCCAACATCGAGTAATCATCGTTTACGGCATGGACTACCAGGGTATCTAATCCTGTTCGCTCCCCATGCTTTCGTGCCTCAGCGTCAGTTATAGTTTAGCAAGCTGCCTTCGCTATAGGTGTTCTTTACGATATCTATGCATTTCACCGCTACATCGTAAATTCCGCCTGCCTCATCTATACTCAAGATAACCAGTATCAATGGCAGTTCCACAGTTGAGCTGTGGGCTTTCACCACTGACTTAATCATCCGCCTACGCACCCTTTAAACCCAATAAATCCGGACAACGCTTGCACCCTCCGTATTACCGCGGCTGCTGGCACGGAGTTAGCCGGTGCTTATTCATCCGGTACCGTCAATTGGCGACGCATCGGCTTTTTCTTCCCCGATAAAAGAAGTTTACAACGCAGAACGCCTTCATCCTTCACGCGGCATGGCTGGTTCAGGCTCTCGCCCATTGACCAATATTCCCTACTGCTGCCTCCCGTAGGAGTCTGGCCCGTGTCTCAGTGCCAGTGTGGGGGATCATCCTCTCAGACCCCCTAGCCATCGTCGCCTTGGTAGTCCGTTACCCTACCAACTAACTAATGGCACGCATGCCCATCTTTAACCGATAAATCTTTAATTGCTGCTCCATGCGAAGCTGCAATGCCATGGGGTATTAATCCGGGTTTCCCCGGGCTATCCCCCTGTAAAAGGTAAGTTGCATACGCGTTACGCACCCGTCCGCCACTCTAGGTCTCCCGAAGGAACCTTGCCGTTCGACTTGCATGTATTAGGCCTGCCGCTAGCGTTCATCCTGAGCCAGGATCAAACTCTCCATTGTATATAGATCCTGACTTACCTCAAAGTAAGTCTCCATCACTGCTTAAAGCATGATGAAATGTGTCGTTTGTAAGCCTGTCCCTGATTTACTTATCAAAGGCTCTTGACAGAGTTAACTTATTTGACGAATCAAGTAAGTTCTCCTCAAAAGCGGTCGTCATCTTCATCTATTCAAAGAACTTTTCTGCCTTCCCTGCACCTGGTAGTATCTAGTAACTACGCTGTCGGCACGCTTTCAGCCTTGTGCTAATAAGAAACTTCCTTTCTTTTCTAGCTGCTTTCTCAAGCTTATTCCCATCTCTTTTTTCGAAACCGGATTGCAAAGGTAAGTGATGCTTTTCTTTGCTGCAAGCTTTTTAAACTAATTATTTTCAGCTCTTTTTCCGCTCCTTTTCTTTCTTCATGCCCTACCAGGGTAGGGGCTAATAAAGAAGAAAAGTGCTGCCTGCTTTCCCGTTTCAATAAGTCAATGGCTTGTTTTTCCTGTTTCCCTGCAGCCTGTTGCTGTAAGGGAGTGCAAAGGTAGAGAACTTTTTGATTCCTGCAAACTCTTTTGAAGAAAAATTGTTTCTTTTTTCTTCCTTCCTTTTTGCTCCTTTCTCTACTGCCTTTTCAATTCTTTAGCTTCCGGAATTGCTTCTTTTCAGCTGCTTTCCCTCTGTTGGGATTGCAAACATACGGCGAGTCTTTTTGTTTTCCAATAGCCCATGAAATATTTATTCCTCCACTTCTGAAGGTTTTTGTTTTTCAGTTGCTTTATTCTGCTTCACCTTCTTTATACCAAAGAACTTCGAGGTTTCCCCTGAAAGGCTTCCTTAAAAAAAAGCTTTTCTGCCAGACATTTTCCAATGGCAGGAAAACATCTGGAGAAAAGCTCTTTCGTTTTGTTCGTTCTTTTTACTAAACGTGTAATTAAACGTGTATCGCCCTATCGGCCGTAGCTGCCAGACACGCCTCTTTCATTGCCTCTGTAAAGGTTGGGTGGGCATGGCTCATGCGGCCACATCTTCCGCTGACGCACGGTACTCCATTGCCACCACTGCCTCGGCAATCATATCTGCCGCTCTTGGACCTGTCATATGCACGCCCAGGATTTCGTCCGTTTCCTTATCTGCCAGTACCTTTACCTGTCCGTCCAGGTCCATGGAAGCCCGTGCACGACCTGATGCTTTGAATGGGAAAGAACCGACTTTTGTAAGCACGACCGCTTTCTTTTAGCTGCTCTTCGGTATAGCCTACACCCGCTACTTCAGGCCAGGTATATACCACCCCCGGAATTAACAGGTAGTTGATGTGCGGCTTCTGCCCGGCAATGGTTTCGGCCACAAATACGCCTTCTTCCTCGGCTTTATGGGCAAGCATTGCCCCTTTCACCACATCACCAATGGCATAAATACCTTCCACGCCTGGTCTGCAGGTGATCGTCTACTTCAATTCGGCCTGCTTTATCGGTTTTTATGCCGACATTTTCCAGCCCCAGGCCTTTGGTATAAGGAATACGGCCTACAGATACCAGGCAGTAGTCGCCCTTTATCTCCATCTCTTTTCCTTTTTTGTCTTCTGCCTTTACGATTACCTCATCGCCTTTTCGCTCCACAGAAGTTACTTTGGTGCTTATATGAATTTTAAAGCCCTGCTTCTTCAGCACCCGCTGCAGCTCTTTACCCATGGTGCCATCCATTCCCGGAATCAGGCGATCCATGTATTCCACCACGGTTACCTCGGAACCTATCCGGCTGTAAACCGAACCCAGTTCCAGGCCAATTACTCCACCACCAATTACTATTAGGTGCTTTGGAATTTCCTTCAACTCCAGGGCTTCGGTAGAGGTAATTATACGTTCTTTATCCAGCTTGATAAAGGGAAGGGTTCCCGGCTTAGAACCGGTAGCGATGATGGTATTTTTTGTCTGATGTGCTCTTCCTTTCCATCTTCAGCAGTTATTTTGATGGTGTTCTTATCGACAAACGAACCTATGCCGGTTTTTACATCGATCTTATTCTTCTTCATCAGGAAATCAATACCCTGCACGGTCTGGCTTACCACTTCGCGCTTACGCTGAATCATCTGCGGAAATTTACCTTCAGGTTTCCAGCTCAATGCCATGCTCTTTAAACGTATGGGTCGCATTATGAAGTGCTCCGAAGAATCGAGCAGCGCCTTGGAGGGAATACAACCTACGTTCAGGCAGGTACCGCCAAGGGAATTATATTTTTCTACCATTGCGGTTTTCAGACCGAGCTGTGCGCAGCGGATGGCCGCCACATAGCCCCCAGGCCCTGAACCGATTACGGTTACGTCGTATTGCATATGATTCGTTAGTATTTAGTCGTTAGTAATTAGTAGTTGGTTGTTTAGGTTTAAGTTACTTTAAGCTCACACAGCAGATTACCTTTCGTTAATGCAGCTAATCTTTCTTTACAATCTGCTTTAGCATTTTTGACATTTTAGTAATTCTTTCGATTTACTGCGCAGCTTCGTAAATTCTTCTTTACCTAAATAACCAATCCGATTTCCGATTATAAATTGTGCTTCTAGCTCATATACAGAACCTAAAGCTATTCCTAGGAACTGGTTAAATTCTTTAGATGAATTTCGTCCAGCGCCTTCGGCTATGTTAGAGGCCACTGATACAACGCTTCGCTTAATCTGAGCAATGAGCCGAAAGGTTTCTTTTGAAGGAAATTTCTCTGTTATCTGGTAAACTGCCGCAGCTAAATCTACAGCATGTTGCCACACTATTAAATCTTTGTACTTATTCACTCAGACTTACTACCAATTTTCTTGTACCAGCTACTAGCTTTATACTCCCAACAGTAAGCGTGTCGGATCTTCGAGCAGTTCTTTTACGCGCACCAGGAAGCTTACCGATTCGCGGCCGTCGATGATGCGGTGGTCGTAGCTAAGGGCCACGTACATCATTGGGCGGATCACCACCTCTCCGTTTATCTGCCACCGGGCGCTCCACAATATTGTGCATACCCAAAATAGCCGACTGCGGCGCATTAATAATCGGGGTCGACATCATGGAACCAAACACCCCGCCATTGGTAATGGTAAAGGTACCCCCTGTCATTTCCTCGATGCTCAGCTTACCATCGCGGGCCTTTTTCGCCAGGCCGATGATTTCCTATTCCACCTGGTTAAAGCTCATCTTCTCGGCATTGCGCATTACCGGCACCACAAGACCCTTTGGAGAGGATACCGCAATGGACACATCAACAAAATCGTTGAACACCATTTCGTTCCCGTCGATCTGCGCATTTACTGCCGGCCACTCCTGCAAGGCCACACATACCGCTTTTGTAAAGAAGCTCATGAAGCCCAGCCCTACCTGGTACTTCTCCTTAAACTTCTCTTTGTACTTGCTGCGGATGTCCATAATCGGCTTCATGTTCACTTCGTTGAAGGTCGTTAACATAGCCGTTTCATTCTTCACCGATACCAGGCGGCGGGAAATGGTTCTGCGAAGCGAGCTCATTTTTTCGCGGCGCTGGTTGCGGTCGCCCGAAGCAGCTGCCGGGGCAGTATCTTCTACCACGCGATCCTGCGCTTTGGCTGGCGCTGAACGCTGGTTATCCTGTGGCTTGTTCTGCTGCTGGCCTTTCTGTGCTTTTTCTGCATCTTCTTTGGTAATGCGGCCATCTACGCCGGTTCCTTTTACCTGGCTTGCTTCAATACCTTTTTCTGCAAGAATTTTAGCGGCCGCCGGGGAGGCATGACCGGTGGCATAGGTTTCTTTTCCTTCTTTGGCAGCTTCGGCTGAAGTCCCGCCACCCGTTTCTGACTTAGGCGCATTTGGACTCCCTGAGCCTGAGGCGGCTTTCCCTGCCCCGGCCCCTGCCTCAATCTGGCAAATAAGCGCACCAATTTCAAGCGTATCGCCTTCCTGTGCCTTTATTCGCAACACACCGCTTGCTTCGGCTGGCAGCTCGAAGGTTGCTTTATCTGATTCTATCTCTGCAATTATATCATCTACCTCTACCGTATCGCCATCTTCTTTCAGCCACTGGCCAATGGTTACTTCCGTAATGGACTCTCCAACTGTAGGCACTATCATATCAACTGTTTTGCCCTGGCCATCTTCAGCACCCGGAGCAGGCGAGCCTGCAGAACGATCACCTGCGGTTTTTACTGTATCTCCTTCAGAAACTTGGCCTTCTTTTGAAGCATCTTCTTTGGCTTCGGCTTTTGGTGCGGCAGGTTTGGCGCTTCCGCCTTCTCCTTCTTCAATTTCACAAACTACAGTTCCAACCTCCACTGTCTCTCCCTCCTCTACCTTAATAGAAAGAACGCCGGCCGCCTCGGCAGGCAACTCAAAAGTTGCTTTATCTGATTCCAGCTCGGCAATTACCTCGTCCATTTCTACATAATCGCCTTCTTTTTTAAACCACTGGCCAATTGTTACTTCTGTAATTGATTCGCCAACGGCAGGCACTTTAATTTCTAAGCCCATTTTATTTTTGTGTTAGGTTCTGTAGTATTTTCTAAAAATAAATAAGTAAAAGAGCCAGGCACTCCTGGCGCCTGGCATAATTCATTATAATTCAAATGCTTTCTTAACAATTTCGGCCTGCTCCTTGCCATGCACCTTATTATAACCGGTGGCAGGCGAAGCACTCTCCTTCCGCGCAATAACTTTCAGGCGGCGGTTTTCATATGTTCTGAGAATGAAGGCCCAGTAGCCCATATTCTTTGGCTCTTCCTGCACCCAGTAAACTTCCACATCGCTTCCATATTCGGCAAGCTGTGCTTCGATTTGCTTTTCAGGAAAAGGATGCAACTGCTCTACGCGAATAATGGCCACATCTTTGCGCTTTTCTTTTTCCTGTTCTTCCAGCAGGTCATAATATACTTTACCAGTACACAGCAGCGCACGCTTTACCTTTTTCTTATCGACATAGGTATCGGGCAGCACTTCGCGGAAGCGGCCTTTGGTAAGCTCTTCCATTGGCGACACCACTTTCGGATGGCGCAGCAAGGATTTTGGCGACATTACTACCAGTGGCTTACGGAACGGCCATGCCAGCTGGCGACGCAGCAGGTGGAAGAAGTTTGACGGCTCCGTTACATTGGCCACTACGATATTATACTCGGCCGACAGTTGCAGGAAGCGCTCCGGGCGTGCATTGGAGTGCTCAGGTCCCTGCCCTTCGTAGCCATGCGGCAACAACAGCACCAGGCCGTTCATTCGTTGCCATTTTGTTTCCGATGGCGTAATGAACTGGTCAATCATTACCTGGGCACCATTGGCAAAGTCGCCAAACTGGGCTTCCCAGATTACCAGTGCATGCGGGTTGGCCATGGCATAACCAAACTCAAAGCCCATGGCACCATATTCAGAAAGCAGCGAGTTATACACCCGGAACTGCTCATTTGATCCTTCAATATGGTTAAGGCTATTGTAGGCTTCGTTTGTTTTGGCATCGTGCAATACAGCAGTGGCGGTGCGAGAAAGTACCACGCTCCACATCCTGCCCTGCCAGTCGCACAATTTTGCCTTCGAGCAACAATAGAACCATACGCCAGCAACTCGGCCGCCGCCCAGTTCAGCTCTTTGGTTTTAAAGAACATTTCATTCCGCTGCTTCAGTGCTTTTTCTATCTGCTTAATTGGCTTAAAGCCTTCCGGCACCTTTACCAGCGCTTTGGCCACTTTTTCAAGCTGCGTCATGTCTACCCCTGTTTCCGGCGACTGGTCGAAGTCTTCGGGCTTGGAGCGGCGCAGGTCCTGCCAGGCTTTTTCAAGTTCCTGGTACTGGTATGGAAGCGGCTTCTGTTTCACCATATCAAGTCGATCCTGCAGCAGCTGCTTAAACTCCTCATCCATATTGCTGTGCCAGGTCAGCATCTACCTGCCCTTTTTCAATGAGGCGCTTGTTGTATACCTCGCGCGGGTTAGCATGCTTACTGATTTTTGCATACAGCTGCGGCTGGGTAAATTTCGGCTCGTCGCTTTCGTTGTGCCCATGGCGGCGATAGCACACCATGTCGATAAAAATATCGTTGTTAAATTTCTGACGGTATTCGACTGCCAGCTTCATACAAAAAACCACCGCCTCCGGGTCGTCGCCATTTACGTGCAGCACAGGCGCATCAATTATTTTGGCTACATCGGTACAATATATAGAAGAGCGGGCATCGTCATAATCGGTGGTAAAGCCAACCTGGTTGTTGATCACAAAATGAATGGTGCCGCCTGTATTGTACGCCTTCAGGTTGCTCATCTGCGCCACTTCATACATAATCCCCTGCCCGGCAATGGCCGCATCGCCATGGATAAGGATAGGAAGCACACTGTTTAAATCGTCATTATATTCAAACTCTGCCTTGGCACGCAAAAAGCCTTCTACTACCGGGTTTACTGCTTCGAGGTGCGAAGGGTTTGGTGCAAGCTTCAGGTTTACCTGGTTGCCACTTGGAGTATCTACCTGGCTGCTGTAGCCCATATGGTACTTCACATCCCCATCGCCCATGGTAAGGTCCGGGTCGGCGGTTCCTTCAAATTCGGTAAAAATCTGGCTCGTAGGTTTTGCCCATGATGTTGGCCAGCACGTTCAGGCGGCCGCGGTGGGCCATGCCAATCATTACTTCTTTTACCCCAAGCGAAGCGCCATGGTTAATAGCAGCATCCAGCGCCGCAATGGTCGACTCTCCTCCCTCCAGCGAAAAACGCTTCTGACCGAGATATTTGGTATGAAGGAAGTTTTCGAAAACAACTGCTTCGTTCAGCTTTTTAAGAATCTGCTTCTTTTCTTCCAGCGAAGGATCGAAGTTCAGCGCTTCATGCTCTGCTTTTTTCTTGAACCACTCCAGCATATCCGCATTACGGATATACATATATTCAAAGCCAACCGTGCCCAGGTATATATAGCGAAGGGCTTCTACTATTTTACGCAGGCTTGCACGACCAATCCCAATTTCCTTACCGGCATCGAACTCCGTATCCATATCGGCCTCTGACAAGCCAAAGTCGGCAATATCGAGATAGGCTTTATGGTCGCGACGCTGGCGCACCGGGTTTGTATTAGAGCGAAGGTGGCCGCGGGAACGATACGCATGTATCAGCTGGCTTACATTTAATTCTTTTGCATTGCCACCCCCTACCGTTGGCGCGGCAGCGGCAGGCTTATCTGCCACAGGCGACGGACTGCCATTTGAAGAGCTTTTCTGCCCCGGCAACATCTCATAAGACTCCTGAGAGAACTCAAAGCCTTCAAAAAATTTCTGCCAGCTGAGGTCTACTGACTGCGGGTCTTTTTTATAAGCTTCGTAAAGCTCATCTATATAGTTGCCATGTGCATTGGCAATGTAAGAATATTTATCCATGAATATTTTACTAATCGTTCAGTTACAAATTTACAAAACAAGCCAAAAGATTAAAAACCTTAAACCCGCTTAAACAAATATAGCTGTTTTTCAGGCAATTAAGTGGCTGTGCCTTATTCTACAAAAACAAAACTTGCTCTTACAGCCTTTCAACCGTTATTACTCAGCAAGCGAGGCTCTTCAATAAGGACAAAAAAAGGGAAACCTGCCCTTTTTCAGTTAAAAATTTTGCTAAAAATTAGCTTTCTTACCTTATAAATACCTCCTGCTATAGAATGTTTACCAGATCATACAGGTTTATTGCAGAATAATTATTAGTTTTGCAGCCTGTTACGATGGACGAGATCCATCCTAAATATTTATAGTAAATTAACTATGGCAGTAAAAATCAGACTGGCCCGCAGAGGCCGCAAGAAACTGGCAATGTACGACGTGGTCGTAACCGATGCCAGAGCACCACGTGATGGTCGCTTTATTGAGAAGATTGGTACTTACAATCCAAACTCAAACCCTGCATTTATCAACATCGATTCGGAAAAAGCTTTCGAATGGGTAATGAAAGGTGCACAACCTACCGATACTGTACGCGCCATGCTTAGCTACCGCGGCGTATTGTACCGCAAGCACCTCCAAATTGGTGTTGCAAAAGGTGCCATTACCCAGGAAGAAGCAGACAAGCGCCTGGCTGACTGGACTGAGCAGAAAGAATCTAAAATCTCAGGCAAAACTGAGCAACTTGCTTCAGCTAAAGCTGCAGAAGCTAAAGCTCGTCAGGAAGCTGAAACTAAGGTTAAAGAAGCCCGCGCAGAAGCTATTCGCAAGAGACAGGAAGAAGCAGAAGCCGCTGCCAAAGCTGCCGAAGCTCCTGCTGAAGAAGGCGAAGAGGGTACTGCTGCTGAGGGAGAAACCGAAGCCACAGAAGAACCAACACAGGAATAAAAAACACATGATCAAGGATCTCTGCTACCAACTGGGGTATATAACGAAGCTCCATGGGCTGCAAGGCGAAGTAACAGCTTTCTTTGATGTGGATGTTCCTGAAGAATATGAAAATCTGGAATCAGTTTTTGTTGATATCAACAATAAACTGGTTCCTTTTTTTATTGAAACCCTGGATATTACCCCAAAGAAAAGCATTGTTAAGTTTGAAGATATAGACACGCTCGAGGCCGCTGAAGAGTTAATAGGCAAAGAGCTCTATCTTCCCCTCACCACCCTCCCCCCACTCAGCGGAAAGGCATTTTACTATCACGAAATTATCGGGTTTATGGTTATTGATGCGGATTTTGGAGAAGTAGGCCCTGTAAAAGAGGTATACACCCAAACCAACCAGGACCTGATTGCCTGCACTCACCAGGACAAAGAGGTGCTCTTCCCCGTTAATGACGACCTGATTGAGCGTATTGACCGCGAAAAGCAGCAACTGCACGTTCGCCTTCCCGAAGGCCTCATTCAGCTGTACCTGGAAGAGTAAAAAAGAAATGAGAAAATTTGAGAATTAACTTTCCCAAATGTTCGCCACCTCTTCGGTAACCAGCCGACCCTAATGTGGCATTTTCAAATTCTTACATTCCCAAATTTCCAAATTACAAACATGCGCATCGATATAATTACTGTTTTACCGGAGCTACTGGAAAGTCCTTTTGGGCACTCTATTCTTAAAAGAGCCCAGACAAAAGGCCTGGTAGAAGTGCATGTGCACAATCTCCGCGACTACAGCACCAACAAACAACACTCGGTCGATGATTATGCTTATGGGGGAGGCGCAGGCATGGTTTTGCAAATTGAACCAATTGCCGCCTGCATCGAACACCTGCAAAGCGCAGCGCAGCTACGACGAAATAATTTACATGACGCCCGACGGCGCCACCCTGCAGCAGGGAATGGCCAATGAGCTCAGCCTTAAAGAAAACCTGCTGATTTTATGCGGCCATTATAAAGGAGTCGATGAGCGGATACGGGAGCATTATATAACCAGGGAAATAAGCATAGGCGACTATGTACTGAGCGGCGGCGAACTGGCAGCAGCCGTGCTGGCCGACTCTATCATTCGCCTGCTGCCCGGCGTACTAAATGACGAAACCTCTGCACTTTCCGATTCTTTTCAGGACAACCTGCTTGCACCGCCTGTTTATTCGCGGCCGGCAGAATTTAAGGGATGGAAAGTACCTGACGTTTTATTAAGCGGCCACGCCGGAAAAATTGAGGAGTGGCGCCACAAAAAGGCCCTGGAGCGAACCGAAGCCCGGCGGCCGGACATCCTTAAAAAGCATCAGGAAGAGTAATTTAAATAAAATTCATCCACCTACTGCTTTTTCAAAAAATAATTCTATATTTGCAGTTCGTTTTTACGGAGAGAAAAATAGTATACAAGGAACATATTTAGAGCTATGAGCGAGTTAATTAAATTCATAGAGGAGGAATACAAGGAGCATCGTGCAAGCCTTCCTTCTTTTAAATCTGGCGACACGGTTAACGTACACGTTAAAATCAAAGAAGGTAACAAGGAGCGTATCCAGCAGTTCCAGGGCACCGTTATCCAGCGCAAGAATGCAGGTACCAATGGCGAAACCTTTACTGTACGTAAAGTTTCTAACGGGGTAGGCGTGGAAAGAATTTTCCCAATCGTTTCTCCTAACATTGATAAGATTGAAGTTCTTCGCAAAGGTAAAGTTCGTCGCGCCCGCTTATACTACCTGAGAGGACGCCAGGGTAAAGCCGCTCGTATCAAGGAGAAACTGTAAGTTTTTTTCTGATACTCAAAACATTGAAGAGCTATGCAAAGCGCATGGCTCTTTTTTTTGTACTTAAGGCATAGCAACCACAAAAGCACTCCTTCCCCTCTCCTCCCGGCAAAAACCACATAACCCGCCTGCGCATCCCTTCGCTACGAAATAACTGGCCCTAATTTTATACTGCAGTTTTGCCTCTCCACGCGTACACAGCCCCTGCACTGGCGCAGGCAACACTTAGCAGTTGGCATCTTCAAATTTACCACACTACTTCCCCTACACTATTTACTCCTTTTACGCCTGCTTTAATTTAAACTGTTTAAGAAAGGCCGAAGGAGCTCACTAATCCCGCACTTCAATCCAGCCACGTATCCTCCCCGGAGCTCTTTAAGCTGTGCCTGACAAATACCCTTTGGCTTAAAAAATGCGAATTATTGACCTTGTTCTACAGGTCTTTTTCTCACCGTAGCTTAGGCTATGCGGCACGGCCGACCGTCTCGAAAAAGAACCTTTGCCCAAAACCCACAGCGGCGGACTGCGAATTCCTTATCTTTAGTCTCAAAAGCATTCATCAGACACAGCCAGCTTACCTACAAAAAACAAGGCGTACTTCCTGGCGCCGCTGCTTTCTCTTTGAAACACGCGACCTAAACAGCAAAAAATTTACTAACGACACAGCTTACTTACCCCCACTCCAGCAGTCGCTCAATTTTTACCACCTGCTTTAATAAGCACTAAAAACCAAAAAAAGAAAGCAGGCACACAAGCCTAAAAACAACGTCCACCTCCCCTGTTCTTAAATAAGAAATGATGGAATAGTGCAACTAATCGATTAGTTGCAAAATAGCTAAATTGCAAAGTTTTGTAGAATAAAGAATAGGTTAACGAACTAATTACCAAAATATTATATAAGTTCTTGCATTTGAATCGAAATCCAATAACTTGCCAACAACTTTAACCTTATTTAATATTTTACATTTCCAACTTTAACCATTTTTTTATGAACACTAACAAGTTTACCGTTCGTGCATTCATGGGCCTGTGCCTATCCGGAATGCTTTTTACCACCGCCTGTAACAATGAGCAGGATGAGCAACTTCAGCAGGAAGTTGTTCAGAATGCAGAAAACAGCAAGGTAATTCCCGGGCAGTACATTATTGTAATGAAGGAAACCGATGCAAATTCTGCACGTACGCTTTCCTCCACCTCTTTTAGCAGCCGCGAAGAAAAAGCATCTGCTTATGCGGCTCATCGCCAAAAGGTAGCAAAAGAAGTGAGCAGCCTGATGCGTACGCATGGAATCGATGAAGAAAACCTGCGCCACCTTTACAGCGCAAGCTTTCCGGGCTTTGCCGCCAGAATTTCTGACGAAAAACTGGAGTTGCTTAAAAAGGACGATCGCATCGATTACATTGAGGCCGACCAGGTAGTTACCCTGGAGCAGATTGGCTCAAAGCAGGCCTCAAATGCCCGCGCGATGGCGCAAAGCACTCCATGGGGCATTAGCCGGGTAGGCTACGGCGATTATGAAGGCGGCAGCCGCTGGGCCTGGGTAATTGATACCGGCATTGACCTCGACCACCCGGACCTGAATGTGGCTACCAGCTGGAGCACCTCTTACGTAGGCGGCTCGGCGAATGATGGCAACGGACACGGCACGCACGTAGCTGGCACCATTGCTGCAAAAAACAACTCAATTGGCGTTGTTGGCGTTGCAGCCGGCGCTACCGTAGTAGCCGTTCGGGTACTGGATGCCAATGGCAGCGGGGCAAACTCTGGCGTACTTGCCGGGGTAGATTACGTACGGGCAAATGCTTATGCAAACGATGTGGCGAACATGAGCCTTGGCGGCGGTGCTTCTACGGCCCTCGACAATGCAGTAAAAAATGCGGCCTCAGCGGGCGTTTATTTTGCAGTGGCTGCAGGAAACGAATCGCAAAATGCAAACAATGTTTCGCCAGCCCGTGCAAACGGCTCAAGAATCCGCACGGTATCGGCACATGATTCAAACGACCGCTTTGCCAGCTTCTCTAACTATGCCAACCCGCCCATCGACGTTTGCGCTCCGGGTGTAAACATTAACTCAACCTGGATTGGTGGTGGCTATCGTTCAATTAGTGGTACCTCTATGGCTACCCCTCACGTGGCAGGCATTATGCTTATTAACAACGGCACCATTTATGTACGGGGCTATGTGAGCAGCGACCCCGATGGCAACGCTGACCCATTAGCCAGAAAGTAAGGATAAAGTAGCTTAATTAATTGAGGCTGGTTGTAACGACCAGCCTCTTTTTGTTTCCGGCAGGCAAACTCTCCCAGCCTAAAAATGATTTACTAGCACAGATGCAGTATATTGCGGACTATACCAGAAATGACTATGCTTCAACTCCAATTTTATAAGTACCAGGGAACAGGAAACGATTTTGTAATGATAGACAACCGGGAAAAAAAGTTCGACCGGAAAAACCTGAACTTGGTAAAAAATCTTTGCCACCGCAAATACGGCATTGGCGCAGACGGGCTCATCTTGATAGAAGAGCACCCGACGGCAGACTTCGAAATGGTGTACTTTAACTCTGATGGCTCTCAGAGCCTGTGTGGAAACGGCAGTCGTTGTGCCGTACACTTCGCACGCTACCTTGGAATTATTGAAGACAATGCCCAGTTTATTGCCATCGATGGCCTGCACGAAGCCTATATGATTAAAGACCAGGTTTACCTGCGGATGCACAACGTAAATGAAGTAGACCGCTTTGAGGAAGATATGTTCATTCATACCGGCTCTCCCGCATTATGTTCGTTTTGTAAAAGAACTTACAGAATGAGATGTAGTGGAGGAAGGCCGGAAAATCCGTCATTCCGATTTGTATAAAAAAGAAGGCACCAATGTTAACTTTGCAGAACCAACCGAAGAAGGCAAAGTGTATGTGCGTACCTATGAGCGTGGTGTAGAAGATGAAACCCTTTCCTGCGGAACCGGCGTAACAGCGGTTGCCCTTGCCAGCAGTTACCTTGGTTACCAGTCGCCGGTAAAGTTATTACTCCGGGCGGACAGCTGCAGGTGGCCTTTAAAGTAAATGGCGAAGATAAGTTTTCCGACATTTACCTCTCCGGGCCGGCCATATCGGTGTTTGAAGGTCAGTATTTGGATTTAAGATTTGATTGAAAAGCAGCGGTTCCGATTTTTTCTGCCATTTCGTCATGTGGAATATAAGCCGCACAAATTTTGTGTCCCCAGTTCAAATAGTCATGGCTTTTATATTAGCATGCGGCTAAAGAGCGCTCCCCTTAAACAATAAGCTCTTTGCCTTTGCTATTATTTACCGAAAAGCTATTAACTTTAGGGGTTTTATATTAAGACCATTAATTCAGTCAGATAACACTTTATGATCCTATGTTTGATTTTATTACCAAAGGCATCCAGAAACTGGTAGGCACCAAGTCGGAAAGAGATGTAAAACGTTTCGTTGCCTTATGTAGACAAAATAAACGACGAGTTTAAAAACTTGCCTCCTTAAGCGACGACCAGCTACGGAACCGAACCCAAGAAATAAAGGCCCGGATAAACAGATGCCCACCTCGCGGAATCGATAAACAAATACCGATCTTCACAAGCAGGTCGACGATCAGCCCGACCTGGATATTGAGGAGAAGGAAAGCAGTATTTGATAAAATTGACAAACTGGAGACAGAACGCAACAAGAGCTGGAAGAAGTGCTGCTGGAAGTGCTTCCCGAAGCCTTTGCCATTGTTAAAGAAACTGCCCGCCGCTTTAAAGAAAACGGAAAATGGAAGTTACCGCCACTCAGCTTCGACCATGAACTGGCCGCAAAATTTGAACATATCACCATCGAAGGAGAAAAAGCCATCTGGCAGCAATGAATGGCTGGCTGCCGGCACCAAAGTAAAATGGGACATGCTGCATTACGATGTGCAGCTGATCGGTGGTGTTGTTTTGCACCAGGGAAAAATTGCCGAGATGGCTACCGGTGAAGGTAAAACGCTTGTCGCTACACTGCCTGCTTTCCTCAATGCCCTGGCCAAACGGGGCGTGCACGTGGTAACGGTAAACGACTACCTGGCCAAACGTGACTCCGAATGGATGGCCCCGCTTTTTAATTTCCATGGCCTCACCATCGACTGCATTGACAACCACCAGCCCAATTCCGAAGCACGCCGCAACGCCTACCGTGCCGATATTACCTATGGCACCAACAACGAATTTGGCTTCGACTACCTGCGCGACAATATGGCCCGCAGCCCGGAGGACCTGGTGCAGCGCAAGCACCACTTTGCCATGGTGGATGAGGTGGACTCCGTTCTGATCGATGATGCCCGTACGCCACTTATTATTTCCGGGCCGGTGCCAAGAGGCGATGAGCATGAATTTTACGACCTGAAACCACGCATTGCCAAACTGGTAGATGCCCAGAAAAAAGTGGTTTCGCAATTATTGCTCGATGCTAAAAAAGGACTGAGCGAAAATATGAAAAGTGAGGATGCCGGCTGGCCCTGTCTCCGTGCTTACCGCGGTTTGCCAAAATACAAGCCGACTATCAAGTTTCTGAGCGAAACGGGCATACGGCAGGCTCTCCAGAAAACCGAAAACATCTACATGCGAGAATAATCAAGCTAATGCCCGAGGCCGATAAGGCGCTGTACTTCACCATTGACGAAAAAAACAACAGCATTGAGCTTACCGAAAAAGGCATTGACCTGATCACCGGCGACGGCGAAGACCCTGCACTTCTTTATTATGCCCGATATTGGCAGCGAAGTGGCCGACCTGGAAAACAATCGCTGAGATTAGCGATGAAGAAAAGCTTACTAAAAAAGATGAGCTTATCAGCGATTATGCTGGTAAAGTCGCAGCGCATCCATACCGTCAACCAGCTGTTGAAAGCCTATACCCTTTTTGAAAAAGACACAGAAGTATATTCTTACCGACGGAAAAGTAAAAATTGTAGATGAGCAAACCGGCCGTGTGATGGAAGGCCGCCGCTATTCCGATGGCTTGCACCAGGCCATTGAAGCAAAAGAAAATGTGAAAGTGGAAGATGCCACGCAAACCTATGCCACCGTTACCCTGCAGAACTACTTCAGGATGTACCACAAGCTGGCCGGTATGACGGGTACTGCCGAAACAGAAGCAGGAGAGTTCTGGGATATCTATAAACTGGATGTGGTGGTTATCCCTACCAACAAGCCCATTGTGCGCGACGACCGCCAGGATTTTGTTTATAAAACCATGCGGGAGAAGTTCAATGCCGTGGCCGATGAAATTGTGAGCTTAGCGAAGCCGGCCGCCCGGTACTGGTAGGTACTACTTCAGTAGAAATTTCGGAGTTGCTGAGCCGGATGCTGAACATGCGCAAAATTAAGCACCAGGTACTGAACGCCAAACAGCACCAGCGCGAAGCCGAAGTAGTTGCCGAAGCGGGTAAACCCGGCACCGTAACCATTGCCACCAACATGGCCGGCCGTGGTACCGACATTAAGCTTAGCCCGGAATCGAAAGCAGCCGGTGGTCTGGCCATTATAGGTACGGAGCGCCACGAATCGCGCCGGGTAGACCGCCAGTTGCGCGGTCGTTCCGGTCGCCAGGGCGATCCGGGTTCTTCGCAGTTCTTTGTATCGCTGGAAGACAACCTGATGCGCCTGTTCGGCTCCGACCGGATTGCCCGCCTGATGGACCGCATGGGCTAGAAGAAGGGGAAGTGATCCAGCATTCCATGATTACCAAATCCATTGAACGGGCACAGAAAAAAGTAGAGGAAAATAACTTTGGCATCCGGAAGCGCCTGCTGGAATATGATGACGTGATGAACTCGCAGCGGGAGGTGATTTACAAGCGCCGCAGCAATGCCCTTATGGCGAGCGTCTGCAGCTCGACATCATGAACATGCTCTACGATACCTGCGAAGATATTGTCCTGAACACCAAGGGAGTAGACGATTACGAAAGCTTTAAGCTCACCGTATTGGGTGTATTGGGCTTCGACTACCCGATTAAGCAGGATGAGTTTCATAAAGATATACGACGAGCCAGCTTACCAAGACCTGTATTCAAAGGCCTACGCCCATTACAGGAAGAAAAACGAACATATTGCCGAGCAGGCCTTCCCTATTATTAAAGAATGATTGAAACCCGCGGAGCCACTGTAAAAAATATCGTGGTGCCTTTTACCGATGGCAAAAGGCAGATAGGGGTAGAATCGAACCTGGAGAAAGCAATATTGAAACGCAACTGCAGGGAAATGATTATCTCCATGGAGAAAGCCATTACCCTTTCCATTATTGACATGCTCTGGAAAGACCACCTGCGCGAAATGGACGAACTGAAGCAGTCGGTACAAAATGCGGTATATGAGCAAAAAGACCCGCTGCTGATCTACAAATTCGAGGTCTTCCAGCTCTTTAAGCGCTTTATTGCCAAAGTAAATGAAGAAACCATTTCGTTCCTGATGAAAGGCAAACCTGCCGGTACGGGATACCACCGCAGTGCAGGAAGCGGCCAGGTTCAACAGCGCCAGCAACAGCAGCGCCTGCAGGGAGCAAAAAGAGGAGTCTGGCTCTCTGCTGGGAGGCGGTGGCAACCAAACCACTACTGCTCCGAACACAGGCTACTGCCCCCGTACAGGCAACAGGTAGACCCGGTAAAATCCGATAAAGTAGCTGGCAGAAACGACAGGGTAAGTGTACAGTATGCCGATGGAACTGTAAAGAAAAACGTAAAATTTAAGACCGTTGAAGATGACATAAAAGCCAGCCGTTGTGTGCTGATTGAAGTCGAATAAGCGGATTACTCCTAAATTAAATGCCTCAGCGGAACATCTGCTGAGGCATTTTTTATTAGGCTTACAGCAACCCTTTTACCATTTTAAAGATTAAAGTACTAACTTGCAGTACAAGCCATTTTTGTGATAGCCCGTCACAATTATTGAAAACGGTTTCGTTATAGCTTAACATCATGAATAAAAAGATACATATGATTTGGTTTGTCATGCTGGGGCTTTACTTCAGCTGCTCAAGTTCCGGAAAGCACTCCCCAAAAATCCGGCGACTATACGGTCGATTACCGAGGAAGATTTATCGGTACTGTTCCGGCAGCCAATTACGACTTTAGCTCAGCGGATAATACGCCCGCTTCCGGAAATTCCGAAGGAAACCAACCCCCGAACAATTGGCTAGTGTATCCAATGATATTACCCAGAGCTCGACCAGCTAACTGCCGAGGTTGCAAACTTAAATAAACAGCTGTTAAGAGCGTTCAGGGCTTTACCATGCAGGTTTATTCCGGCACCAGCCGCGAACAGGCGCCGGCCTGGCGCAACAGCAGGTTTACCATGTGCTACCCGATGCTCAGACCGGAAATAAATACATGCAGCCCAATTATAAGGTGCAGGTTGGGGAATTTGTCGAGCGCCTGGAAGCACAAAAAATCTTTTCCATGCTCAAGAAGGAATTCCCTAGCTGCCCTTATTATTCCCGAACGCATCAACATCAATCAGTAATTTATGAGCTTAGCCGTAAGATTAAAGCACTTGCCGAAAAGCATGAGCAGGATGTTATTGCCAACCGGCAGCACCTGCATGCCAATCCTGAGCTTTCATTTGAAGAACATAACACGGCTGCCTATGTTACAGCAACAGCTCAGAGCACTACGGTATTCCTATCAAAGCGGCGTAGCCGGAACCGGTATTGTAGCACTTATTGAAGGCAGCAATCCTGCAGAAGAAAGGTAATGCCCTGCGTGCCGATATGGATGCCCTCCCTATTCAGGAACCAAACGAGGTGCCTTATAAAAGTCGAAAAACAAAGGAGTGATGCATGCCTGCGGGCACGATGTACACACGGCTTCTCTTTTGGGAGCTGCCCACATCCTGCAGGAAATCAAAGATCAGTTTGAAGGAACTGTAAGCCTATTTTTCAGCCAGGCGAAGAGCGCATTCCCGGCGGCGCTTCGCTGATGATAAAAGAAGGTGCACTGAAAAACCCGGCACCAGCAGCCATTATAGGGCAGCACGTTATGCCCCTTATTCCGGCCGGAAAAGTAGGCTTCCGCGAAGGAATGTATATGGCCTCGGCCGATGAAATCTATATGTAAGGTAAAAGGCAAAGGCGGCCACGGGGCTATGCCCGAAATGAACATCGACCCTGTATTAATCGCTTCTCATATCATTGTGGCCCTGCAACAGATTGTTAGCCGAAATGCAAGCCCTAAGGTTCCCTCAGTACTTTCCTTTGGAAAACTAATGGCCAACGGGCTACCAATGTTATTCCTGATGAGGTAAAGATGAAGGCACCTTCCGCACTATGGATGAGGAATGGCGAGCCTCTGCTCATGAGAAAATCAAAAAAATGGCCGAAAGCATTGCCGAAGGCATGGGCGGTAGCTGCGATCTGGAAATCCGGAAAGGTTATCCTTATCTGGAAAACCACCCTGAGCTTACCCGGATATGCCGCAGCGGCTGCTGTTGAGTATCTGGGCGAAGAAAATGTGTGGACCTGGATCTTGTGGATGGCTGCGGAAGATTTTAGCTATTACTCGCATGAAATCGACGCCTGCTTTTATCGCTTAGGCACCCGCAACGAAGCAAAAGGAATAACTTCCGGCGTACATACCCCTACCTTCGATATCGATGAAACTGCGCTTAAAATAGGGGCAGGTCTCCTTGCCTGGCTCGCTGTACATTCGCTTGGCAATACGTACTAAGCCAGCACACAAGCCGGTTCAGCCTGAATATAAATTTAAAAAAGAAGGCTTCCGCTAAAACTAGCGGCAGCCTTCTTTTTGTAAACTGTAGCTTTAACAGCTCAGAAAATTATTTCAAAAACTTCCTCCCGCACTTCAGCATTGATAGAAAGGGCCAGGATAATAGCGATGAGCAAGCCGATAAGGGCATAAAGGATGTCACTGGCAATCATGGTAACTGCCCGCTTAATACTTTTCGCTTTCTTCTTTTTGCGCTTTTTAGTCCAGCTGATAGCCAGTTCGCGGCCACCCAACAAACCAATAAACACCCAGGTGGTACTCATAGGAATGGTGCTAATTACTTTAAAGTAAAGCAAGAGGGCGCATAAATAAAGTCTACAATGGTTAGCTGCCCGAATATCGGCAACCCCTGCTTTTTCGATACCACCGACTGTATTTTGTCGCCTTTCAGGTAAAACAAAACACCCAAACCAAAAAAGATATAGCCGGTAAAGACCATAACTGCGTTAAACTCAGGCTTCGGGGAAGGTAAACGGCAATGTTGGCCATATCCTGGGACAACCAGGTAAACCACAGTGCACCACTTGTTATCCACTGCACAGGCAGCCACCACTTTGCTGGCTTTCCTTTAAAACGGTATTTAATAAAGGAAGAGATACCAAACCAAATAATAATGGCCACTACAAAGGCAATAATATAACCGACTACACTCTTGCCCAGCACACCCAGAATAGCACTGGAGCTGGTCGAGAAGGTACTTAGAATTAGAAAAGTGGTAGAAACCGGCATCCGCAGCCGTGTAAGTACCAGCAGGAATACCGGAGCGGCAAGATGCAGGAAAGTGAAGTTTTCGGGCTGCGGATTAAACCCTTTGGAAGTTAAGCGCTGGTAACTCACATCACCGCCGTACTCTAACCAGCTATAGGTAACGGTACCTACAAATATTAAGCCCATAAACAGCCAGAGGTACCACCACTTTCGGTCGGTATTGGAGGCAATAAAAGTACCTATGGTCTGGATGCTGTCATTGGCAATGGCAGAATAGCCTGCTATGGCAAAGCCTACCCACATGGCTACTTCATAAAAAGGGGCTGCCACCGCGCAGAGTATAAATAGGCCCGCAATAAGGAGTAGAAAATTTTTCTCCCCTTTCACAAGATCAAATATCTGGTAGGTTCGCTTCGAAAGTTTTGCCTGTGTAATTCTGTCGTTAACGTTTTTCGCCATTTAGCAGCTTATAAAGTATAATTCTTAACAATTGCGCTACACCAGCTTATGTATGCTAATGCAATTTTGCACTGCAAAGGTATGAATTTGTTTTAAATAGCATGTTAACTGTATGTTAAGAGATACCCGCGGCAAATAAAAATAAATTTACATAAAATCCGGCTAAGCGGACCAAAGCCAGGTAATTAACAGATTCTGCTTTACCGAAGCGCTGTTTCAAAAATTAACAATTGCTTCATACGCCCTTTTAGCTATTGATATTGCCATCGGCTACTTTTGCGGAGGATGAAAAGCACCCTTCATCCAGGCCAGCTTTTAAAGGCTGAGCACCCCCATATAAAAAAGGGCATAAATGGAGTATGTTCTTCCGTGAACCAACAATAGAGGCAAAAGAAGATTTGGAAACGATCACCGATTCCAGGAGCAGCTTAAGCATTTTTTACCGCATTTTATTAATTGTGGCTGCCACTGCTTTGTTCTTATTTGCCCTCAACCTTATGGGGCAGGCTTTTGTAGCATTTGGCGACGAAACCGCCCGCTCCATATTTTCGGTAACCTACAACCCGTTTATCAGCCTGTTTATTGGTCTGCTTATCACTGCCATTATTCAGAGCAGCTCCACCAGCACCTCTATGATAGTAGCAGCGGTAGCAGCCGGCTCGCTGGAGCTGGACAATGCAGTACCTATGATTATGGGGGCAAATATTGGCACTACCCTTACCAGCACAATCGTATCCCTGGGTTTTATTGCCAGGCGAAAAGAGTTTCGGAAGGCCATTGCTGCCGGTACGGTACACGATTTCTTCAACATTCTTACCACCCTTATTTTACTGCCCCTTGAGCTCTCTTACGGCATACTTTCGGGGCTGGCTCAGTGGGTTACCTCTTTCATTATCCCGCTGAACCATACGCCAAACGAAGATTTTACGTATGGCTTCTGGAACAGTATATTCCCAAGCACCTGGCTGATTGAAACCCTGGACAGCCTTCTCGTAATTCTTTTTATTTCGTTTATTCTGCTGTTTGTTTCCATTAAGGTGCTCTCCCGCCTCTTTTACCAGCTCCTTATCGGCAATATGCAGAGCAATTTTCAGCGGGTTGTTTTTTCAACTCCCTTAACCTCCTTTGCGTGGGGTACCGGGCTTACTGCCCTCGTACAGTCCAGCTCTGTTACTACTCCACTGGTAGTACCCCTGGTTGCTACCGGAAAGCTTACGCTCAGGCAGTCATTCCCCTATATAATGGGTGCTAATATTGGCACAACCTTTACCGCACTGCTGGCAGCGCTGTTTCATTCAAATACGGCTATTAGCTTAGCAGTTGCGCATCTTCTTTTTAACCTTATTGGGGTGTTGCTTTTCTTTCCTTTCGATTTTATGCGCAATATTCCTATCTGGCTGGCCACCCAACTAGGGAAACTAACTATTGCCAACCGTCTGATTGGTTTCCTTTATATTCTGATAACTTTCTTCTTTTTACCCTTTGCGCTTATTTATTTTAACCGCCACGCAGAAACTTCTAAAGCAAAAGAACGTTTATTCGATAAACCGACTGTTTCAGCAAGGTGGCAGGAAACCCCTGAGCAACCTCTTTAAAAGAGCAAGCCTGCCTATTTTTTTAGTATCCGGCTGCTGCCATTTTTTACAGCACAAACAAACTGTCGAAGCTGAGGTTTACTATACTATACCGTGTAGTTTTTAAACAGATTTTTTTATTTTAACTGAATATACCGTGAATCAACCCCGAGGTTTACTAAAATTATTAAAGTTCGATAGCCTGAAAAACAGCGTAACTGATTATGTGGAGACCCGCATCGAACTCCTAAAGGCAGAAGCCAAAGATACTACTATGGTGGCCATGAGAGCCGCTTTAATATATGGCTCAATAGCCGTTCTGGGTCTTTTCTTTGTTCTTTTTTTAAGTTTTACCGTTGCCCTTGCACTTAATGCCCTGCTCGACAGCATCTTCTGGGGCTTTGCCATTGTTACAGGAATATACCTGATTATGGTAGTTACCCTGTTCCTGTTACGCAATTCTGAAAAGGTAAAAATGATGTTTGGCGATGGCAGTACCGCCTTCCTGAAAGCAAAGCCGAATAAGCAGAAGCAGGAGCAACAACAGGAAGAGGAACGCCGAAAAGAAGAGCTGGAGAGAGAAGCCGCCATACAGGAACAGGAAGCTGAAATTAAGCATGAGCAAGTTACCTTTGAGCATAACGCGCCTGCTGCCGACAGGGCTCCTGCCCGTGACGGAAGGCCTGCCAGTATTGTTGTGGTAAAAGAAAAAGAAGAAGGGGAGCGATAGTATATGGCTTCCTTTTATTTGCTATAATTTTTTATTTCCTTAATAACCTTTATTTTTGATAGAAGCCCTCGTGCTTTTAGCCCCCAAGAAACTATGGAAGCTATCGACAAAAACCAAACCATTGACGAAACCAAACGCAAGCTAAAAGCATCGCGTGAACAGCTGGAAGGTGAAATAGAAGTACAGCTACAGGATGTTAAAAAAGATGCCACCGAGTTCGGCAAACAAATTCTTTTAATTGGAGGTGGCATTTACCTGAGCTACCGCCTGCTTAAAGCTTTAACAAGCAACAAAGACAAAAAGAAGCAGCAGAAAAAACAAAAAAAAAGTAAGCAAAAAGGAAAAGGACTAGGTATTGGTAAAATGCTCACCCACCAGCTTTTAACCATGGCAGTGGTGGCTATTACCGACCAGGTAAAGGACTCCTTCCAAAAGAACCAGTCGGTTAATGACAGAAACAAACATTCTTGATGCCCTCAGAAGCCGAAGAGCCCGGGGCCTCAAATCTTTTGCAGTACTTATAGACCCTGATTCCATTACGGATAAAGCAGCCTACCAGAAGCTTATAAATATGAGCATCGAGAATAAGGTTGACTTTTTTTTTGTGGGAGGCAGCCTGGTTACTGATAATAATTACAACAGTGTGGTTACCCAGATAAAGGATTCCTGCAACATTCCTGTGGTGCTTTTCCCGGGCAGCAACCTGCACATTAGCCTCAATGCCGATGCTATCCTCTTCCTTTCGCTCATTTCCGGCCGCAATCCGGAACTGTTGATTGGGCAGCATGTAGTGGCGGCTCCTATTTTAAAGAAAAGCAGGCTTGAAGTAATCCCTACTGGCTATATGCTGGTAAACTCCGGCGCGCCCACGACGGTTTCTTATATGAGCAATACCTCGCCCATCCCCAACAACAAGCCTTCTATTTCGGCCTGTACCGCCATGGCCGGCGAAATGCTGGGGCTAAAGACTATTTATATGGATGCCGGTAGCGGCGCACCCGAACCTGTATCGGCCAAAACAATTAACATGGTGCGCAAGTCTATTGACATTCCACTGATTGTGGGAGGGGGCTTACGCTCGGCAGGCATGGCCATCGATGCCCTGCAGGCAGGTGCCGACGTGGTGGTGGTTGGCAATGGGATAGAAAAAAACCCCAATCTGTTGATTGAGGTTTCTCAGGTAATTTCAGAAATGAATGATGCTTTAATTAAACATTCATAAGCGATTCGCGGCGGCGCATTTTACCAGCCGGAATACCAAACATCATTTTAAAGCGGCGACAGAAGTAGGCTGTATCTTTATAGCCTACATCTTTACCAATTTCACGAATACTGCGTTTAGTGGTACGCAGGAGCGTAACTGCTTTTTCCATGCGCTGGTATTCGATATAATCCTGCGGGTTAATACCGGTAAGCATTTTAAAATACTGCCCTACATAATCTTCCGACACATTGGCTACATTGGCCAAAACCTTATTTGACAAGTCGCCGGAAATATTTTCCTTAATGTAAGCAAAGATATCAATGAGGCGCGGATCGTTAAAATAGGTGCTGTTGGTAGCCAGCTGCTCCACGAAGAGCTTCTGGTCCAGGATATGACGAACAATTTCCACTACCAGGCGCTCAGTATTCAGCTTCACGATTCGATCCTTGCCTGGCTGGGCAGAATTATTTTCCCGGCCGATGTCTTCGATAAGATGAAAAACAACAGGATTATTCTCTATTTTAAAAGGAGGAATATCAAGTGATGCAAAGAAGTTGACAGAATCAAAAACTTTGGCCTCGAAATTTACAGCACTAAATACCTCTCCTTCTACCTCACCTAAATTCTGCTGACCTACAGGCTGCCAGTATTTTTCCCGGTTATTCAGGAAATCATCGTTGTGTACTTTCTGAGCACTTCCGCTGCCGAAAGTTACGCCTGCATTTTTGCCGCCCGGTACAAAGAGGGCTTCGCCACTTTTTAACGTTTCACCGTCGCCAAACTTCATTTCGCCTTTGCGCAGGTAAATTATAATGTTTTCCACATCATAATAATTATCTACATGCACAGGCTCAATCATCCTGAAGTGCTTTACTTTCAGGAACCGAATGCTTAACGACTCAATAATTTTATTGTAATCTTCCATTATTTAGCTTTATAACAGTGCCTAGTTATATTAAAAACTACACAAAAGAAATGCATATCTCTCAATATATCAAAAAAGTGTAATTTTTTTGTATAAAATGCACTTTCTCTATCTCTTATACACCCGAATTTACTTTAAAAGTTCCCGAGAAATTACAATTTTTTGTATCTCTGAGGTACCCTCGTAAATTTGTGTAATTTTGGCATCGCGCATCAGGCGCTCTACATGATATTCTTTAACAAAGCCATATCCACCATGAATTTGCACCGCCTCGGTAGCTATTTCCATCGCCGACTCGGCTGCATATAATTTAGCCATGGCACTTGCTTTAGAGAAGTCCTGTTTCTGGTCTTTTAACCAGGCTGCCTTCAGGCAAAGCATGCGGGCTGCTTCCACCTTGGTGGCCATATCGGCCAGTTTAAAATGAAATTGCCTGGTGCTCAGCAATGGGCTTACCAAAAGCTTTGCGCTCTTTTGCATACTGAACTGCCAGCTCCAGCGCCCCGGAAGCAATTCCCAGGGCCTGCGAAGCAATACCAATACGACCACCGTTAAGAGTTGCCATGGCAAACTTAAAGCCGAAGCCATCTTCGCCTACGCGATTTTCTTTAGGTACTTTCACATCCGAAAACATCAGGGAATGTGTATCGGACCCACGGATGCCCATTTTATTTTCTTTCTTACCTACCGTAAAGCCTTCCATGCCTTTTTCAACAATAAGGCAGTTAATGCCTTTATGCCCTTTTGCAGCGTCGGTTTGGGCCATTACCAGGTATACAGAGGCGCTGTTTCCGTTGGTTATCCAGTTTTTAGTTCCATTTAACAGGTAGTAGTCACCTTTGTCTTCGGCAGTAGTTCTTTGAGAGGTAGCATCAGAACCTGCTTCAGGCTCTGAAAGGCAGAAAGCGCCAATAATTTCGCCGGTAGCCAGGCGTGTAAGGTATTTCTGTTTTTGTTCTTCTGTTCCGAATTTCTCCAGGCCCCAGCATACCAGTGAATTATTTACCGACATCACTACAGAAGCAGAAGCATCTACTTTAGAAATTTCTTCCATGGCCAGTACATAAGAAATGGTATCCATACCACCGCCATTGTACTTAGGGTCTACCATCATTCCCAGGAAGCCCAGCTCGCCCATCTTTTTTACCTGTTCGGCCGGGAAGCGCTGCTCTTCGTCTCTTTCAATTACGCCAGGCAGTAATTCAGTCTGTGCGAAATCGCGCGCTGCGTCCCGCACCGCTTTTTGCTCTTCAGTAAGTTCAAATACCATTGTTCTATTTTTATTGATGTGCTAAAACGATTGAATTAATATATAACGGTGCGAATATACGAAAAATTCAATTAATGAGCCTCCTGAATTTTGCGTCGGCTGCAAACAAAAAGGTGAGGAGTACTGCTCCTCACCTTCTTTATGTGCTTTAATTTGCTTGCTGCTTATGCTTTTTAGTCGCGGCGGCCTCCCAGAAAAATAGAAACCAGGTAAAGCAACTGTGCCAGCGAAGCAAGGGCAGCCACTACATAAGTCATTGCGGCCCATTTAAGCGCATCTTTAGCCATGCTGTGTTCCTGGCTGGTTACTACGCGCTGGTTATCCATCCAGGCCAGTGCCCGGCGGCTGGCATCGAACTCTACCGGCAGGGTTACAAAAGAAAACACGGTAGTAATGGCAAACAGCCCAATACCTAAAAGCAATGGAATGGGCGTGGTGTTCATCATGAAAATACCTATCAGGATAACCCACGAGAGGTACTGCGACGAAACATTCAGTACCGGCACCATGGCCGAACGAAATTTAAGCATGCTGTACGCTTTTGCATGTTGTACGGCATGCCCTACCTCGTGCGTTGCCACCGCTACCGAAGCCGCGCTCCTGCCCTGGTACACTTCACCACTCAGGTTTACCGTTTTATCGGCCGGGTTGTAATGGTCGGTTAAGCGCCCTGAGGTCGATACAATACGCACATCGTGAATGTTATTGTCGCGCAGCATTTGTTCTGCAGCCTCTGCCCCGCTCATACCGGAACGCAACCCAATTTGCGAATACTTTTTAAACTTACTTTTTAGCCTTGCACCCACTGCCCAGCTGGCAAGAGCGAAAACGGCAAATATTACCAAGCCTACTCCATCGAAAAACATACTTACTTCCTTTCTCTTATTTTATGTTCTTTATTTTTTCAATTATCTGTGTGGTGGAGAAGCCCGCTACCAGCGGAATAGTCTTTACCTCTCCCCCATTATTCAATACAAAATCTGCACCAACAATTTTATCCAGTGTATAATCATCTCCTTTAACGAGAATTTGCGGCACCAAAGTTTCTATAAGCCTTAAAGGCGTATCTTCTTCAAACAAAACGACGCCATCGACAAAGGACAGGGCTGCCAGCATGCGCGCCCTTGCCTCCTCTGGCTGCACGGGCCGCTCAGGGCCTTTAAGCCTTTGTACAGAAGTATCAGAATTTATGCCAATAATAAGCTTACTGCCGAGCTGGCTGGCTTTTTCGAGGTAATCGATGTGGCCAAGGTGGAGAATATCAAAACAGCCATTCGAGAAAACCACCTGCTCTCCCTTTTCACGCCATTTTGTCATTTGCTCCTGCAAGGCTGCAAGGGGCATTATTTTATTGCTTGTAAGAGGCTTTGCCATTTTCTACAGAAATTAGAGGTTTTTTGCGGTTGCGCAGAAAGCTGGCTCCCAACGAAAACATTCCCGTAAATATAACAAAGATTGTTTGAGAAGTGTGCAGCACGAAGGCAAGCAAGATAGCATCGCTTTTGGTTGCGCCATACACCATTAGCACCCCACTTACCAGTAAATGATAAGTTCCCAGCCCCCCCTGCACCGGGGCAGCCATGCCAATACCTCCCATTGCCAGAATAGAAATACCTGCCATTAGGTCGATACCGGAAGTTTGTGGAAGAGAGAATACAATAACATACGACATCAGGTAATACATAAGCCAGATGATGGCGGAAGAAAACCAGAAACCTGCAGGGTTTTTTAAGCGACGTACACTGAGCAGCCCCGACAGCAACTCTTTTGCAAAGCTTTTTACTTTTATAAAGAGGGCATGGTTGTGAATTTGCTGCCGGTAACCACGATACAACAGCCAAAGCCCTGCTAACACCAGTACCAGGATAGCCAGCATTAGCAGCCAAACCTGTGCAGATGGCAGGCGGCTTTCTCCACCGCTAAATATTTCGGCAAGGAAACCCTGCAGCTCATCGAACTCAAGCAAAAGGGTACTTATAATAATAACCACAAGGAAGAGAAGATCAATTACTCTTTCTGCAAGCACCGTACCCAGCGATGCAGACAAAGGCACTTCCTCGTCGCGCTTCAGCACCCCGCAGCGGGCCACCTCTCCTAAGCGCGGCAAAACCAGGTTGGCCAGGTAGCCAATCATAAGAGCAATAAAAGTACTGCTTATGGGGGGGCGGTACCCCAGCGGATCCAGCAGTAAGTTCCAGCGCCAGGCACGTGCTAAATAACTGATTAAAGCAAAAAACAAGGAGACTCCCACCCAGTAATAGTTGAGATCAGCCGCTTCTGCCAGCATTTCTTCCAGCTGCACATCACGTAGCACGTACCATAAAATGCCGATGGCTACAGCAAGAGAAAGGCTATATTGCAGTATTTGCTTTAATACATTGCGACTCACAAAACTTAGCTTAGTTTGTTCGACTCATCGGGAAACACCACCGCCGGACTATACTTTTTGGCTTCTTCAAGCTCCATCATGGCATAAGAAATAATAATAATGATGTCGCCCACCTGCACCTTTCGTGCGGCCGGACCGTTCATACATATCATTCCGCTGCCGCGTTCGCCTTTAATTACATACGTTTCAAGGCGCTCACCATTGTTTACGTTAACAATTTGCACCTTCTCCCCCTCAATAAGCTTGGCAGCATCCATCAGGTCTTCATCAATCGTGATGCTACCTACATAATGGAGCTCTGCCTGCGTAATTTTAACCCGGTGTAATTTTGATTTTAAGACTTGAATAAACATGTTTATAATACGGTCTCGTCAGTTATGAAGCAATTTAAATTTCAAGCAGCAGGTTGTCTATCAGGCGTATTTCGCCCATATAACCGGCTACGCATAAGGCAAGCTGTTTATGTTGCTGAACGTCTTTAACCGGCTGCAAAGTTCCGCCGTCGGCTATACAGAAATATTCCAGGGTAATGGCTTTACTCGTGCTCATCAGGCGCTCTACTTCGGCTTTTGCCTCAAGGGGTGCTTTTCCCTCCTTCAGCAGCCGCTCGCCCAGCAGCAATGTTTGGTAAAATATGCCTGCTTCTGCCCTTTGCTCTTTGGTAAGGCGGGTATTCCGCGACGACATGGCAAGGCCATCGGCCTCACGAACGGTGGCAATGAGCCGAACTTCAAGCGGAAAAAAGAGGTCTTTTACCATTTGCTCTATTATCCGGCACTGCTGTAAATCTTTTTGTCCGAAAAAGGCAATATCGGGCTGTATAATATGGAAAAGCTTCGACACGACCAGGCCCACTCCATGAAAATGGCCGGGGCGGAAATATCCTTCCATCACTTTTTCCAGCGGACCGAATGAAAAGCTGGTAAAGGTTTGATGCGGGTACATTTGCTCCTGCGGGGGGCAAAACAACACCTGGCAGCCTGCCTCCTCAAGCATGCTCCTGTCTTTTTCCAGCGTGCGCGGATACTTTTCCAGGTCGCTGATATTGTTGAACTGGGCAGGGTTAACAAAAATACTACAAACGGTAAGGTCGGTTTGCGAGAGAGAAGCCGCTACAAGCGAAAGGTGACCTTGGTGCAAGGCCCCCATTGTCGGCACTAAACCAATTTTTTTACCGATTTGCCGTTGTTCTGCTAAATACCTTGTTAGTTCTTCCTTTCTTTCAATAATAAGCATAACCGGGAGGGTGCTTTTATACTAAATTGCGGCAAACATACGTTTTCAAACCGGAAATATCTTGAAAATACCCCAAATTTTTTGTATTTTTGTGACTTCGTTATGTAGTCTAACAAATTCCCATATATATGTCAAAGTTACGAATATTGTACGTTGCCAGTGAAATCAACCCTTTTTTGCAGACTTCTGAAGTAGCCGACTTCGTACGGAAGCTACCCCAGGAAATGCAGGAGCGGGGGATGGAAATCCGGATTCTGGTACCGCGCTTCGGCCTGATAAACGAGCGTAAGAACAGGCTGCACGAGGTGGTACGGCTTTCAGGTATCAATATTGCTGTTGGAGATGAAGAGAAACCTTTGATTATTAAAGTGGCCTCAATCCCGAATGCCAAGCTGCAGGTGTATTTCATCGACAACGAAGATTATTTCCACCGCAAATTTGTATTTTTTGATAAAGAAAACAATTTTTACGAGGATAATGATGAGCGGGCTATTTTCTTCTGTAAAGGGGTAATAGAAACGGTTAAAAAGCTGGGCTGGGCGCCGGATGTGGTGCATTGTAACGACTGGATGACAAGTCTGATTCCAATGTACCTGAAGACGACTTATAAAAACGATCCGTTATTCAAAAATACGAAGACGGTGTTTACCGTTTATAATAACGCATTCAAACATAAATTTAACGGCGACTTACTGGAGAAGGTAAAAATGCTCGACATTGAAGACAGCATGCTTACCCCTCTTAAATCAGGTGATTTTGAAGGTTTTATCAAGATCGGAATTGAATATTCAGATGCAGCCATTAAAGCCGAGGACAAGTACAGCGAAAGTTTGAACACCCTGTTCTCCCATGCAGAAGAAAGTAAAAAAATAGACACGATTGATAAAGACACCGATTACCTTGATTCGTACTACAACCTCTATAATGAACTTGCTGGATAAGCACCCCACTACAAAAATAGGGCTGGCCATGTTGCCAGCCCTATTTTTCCTTTTTTCATGCGAAGAGCCAAGTGAAATTGGCCTCGACCTGAATCCAAACAAAGGCGCGGTATCAACCCATTATGTTGAAATCCCCCTCGAAATTTCTCAATACTATAACGATAGCCTTTTTAGTGCTGTAAACCTTCCTACCTCAGGAAAGGCCAGCGATATTATACCTGTACCGATAGGCCGCAGCAGCAACGCCCGGTTTGGAGAGGTCGTTGCCAGCGCTTACACCAATATCGGCTCGCCGGGCGCAACCGCCAACATACCCGCCGGAGCTCAGCCCGATTCGGCATTTTTGTTCCTTAGCTACAACAATAGCTTTATAGGCTCTAACATTGCGGGTACACAAAGCCTGGAAGTGTACAGGCTCCAAAGCCCTATAAGCCCTACAGATTCAACCATTACTCAAACGGACGGTAAGCAATCCACCCGGCTGAAGTACTATTACTACAGCTTTAACAGCCAGGAGCTGGGTGAACAGCTGGGCCAGTTAACTTTTGATACCTCTGAGGTTAGGAATAAAACGGTTAAAATTCCACTGGATCCGGCTTTTGCCCGGGAGCTGTTAAACAAAGTACAACAAAGCGACAGCACCTTCTTAAATAACCAGGATGCTTTCGATGCCTTTGCCCGTGGCCTAGCCATTGTACCTGGCGAAAGCAATAGCTTTATCAATACTTATAACCTGTTTCAGTCTGGCATAAGCGTTTATTACCAACGCAACGATTCTACCCGTACCCTTACCTTCCCCTTAAGCCCAAAAACCAAGGCGGGTCGTACGTACGAGCAGTTCCCCTCCTATTTTAATCTGGATACGGATTACAGCAATACCGCTTTAGCCAATGTTCCTGAAGGTGTGCACGGTGGCTCCGTTATTGAAACTACCGACAGCCTAATCTACTTCCGTACCCGGGTAGGTTTATATCCGAAAGTTAGCTTTGCTGCACTGGAAAGCTTCCTGAATTCCGATACACTGGGTTCATTTGTTATTAACCAGGCGATACTGGAAATAGACAGCATAAAGGCTAGCGGAGCAGACCAGCCAATTCCTACCCAGCTTGGCTTCTTCTTTACTGACACAAACAATAAGCTGTTAAGCTCCGTTAATCCATCAGAAGCAAGTGCGCAACGGTATGTAATAAATCAGCAGGATACTCTTTATAATTATCGTGCAAACCTTATCCTGCAACTCGAACAGTACATTCAAAGTACTGATCCTAAGTACCTGCAGGGAAGATTCCAGGGTGGAAACACCGCTCCTTTTACTAGCTTTGTTACTGATCCTGAGCGTATAAAGCTAAAAATTTACTATACCTCTTTTAAAGAAGATTAATAATATCAAATAATAAGCAATTTATTGTATGTGTGGAATTGTAGGATACGTAGGGCACCGCGATGCTTTCCCTGTAGTGATAAAAGGATTGAAGCGACTCGAGTACAGAGGGTATGACAGTGCCGGTGTTGCGATTATAAATAACGATCAACTTCAAATATTTAAGAAGCAGGGGAAAGTAGCCGAGCTGGAAGAACATGTTAAAGGGCAGAAGCTGGAAAGCCAGATTGCCATGGGCCACACCCGCTGGGCCACTCACGGACCGCCAAGCGATGAAAATGCACACCCGCATTACTCTTCAAACAGTAAGCTGGCCATTATTCACAATGGCATTATTGAGAACTACGATGCACTGAAAAAAGAACTTAGCAAGAAAGGGCATAAATTCAGTAGCCAAACCGACACGGAGGTTCTTATCCATTTTATCGAGGATATTCAGCAGCACGAAGGCTGCAGCCTGGAAGAGGCCGTGCGCCTTGCTCTTACCCAGGTAGTAGGCGCTTATGCTATTGTAGTAATGAACGAAGATGAGCCCGATACCCTGGTGGCTGCCCGCAAAGGAAGCCCGCTGGTGATTGGTGTAGGAAAAGATGAATTCTTCCTGGCCTCTGACGCTACTCCAATTATAGAATATACCAATGAGGTTGTTTACCTGAACGACTTTGAAATTGCCGTTCTCAAAGATAATAAGCTGAGCATCCGTAACACCCAGGATGTGCCAACCAACCCATATATTCATACCCTCGACATGGAGCTCGAGGCAATTGAAAAAGGTGGCTTTGAGCACTTTATGCTGAAAGAAATATACGAACAGCCCCGCTCAGTGGCCGACTGTATGCGTGGTCGCCTGAATGCGGCTGAGGGTTACCTTCGCCTGGGGGGTATTCGCGAATATGCCAACAAGCTAAATAATGCAGAGCGTATTATTATTATTGCCTGCGGAACCTCCTGGCATGCCGGCCTGGTGGCAGAATATATGTTCGAAGAATTCTGCCGCATTCCGGTAGAAGTGGAATATGCTTCGGAATTCCGCTACAGAAACCCCGTAATAAAAGAGGGCGATGTAGTTATTGCCATTTCTCAATCGGGCGAAACCGCTGATACCCTTGCTGCCATTGAGCTGGCAAAGAGCAAAGGAGCCATCATATTCGGGGTATGTAATGTAGTAGGGTCTTCCATTGCCCGCTCCTCCCATGAAGGTGCCTATACCCACGCAGGTCCTGAAATTGGGGTAGCGAGCACAAAAGCATTTACTGCCCAGCTAACCGTACTCTCCATGATTGCACTGCGTGCCGCTCATAGCAGAGGCACGATGCCCCTGAGCCAGTACAAGGAACTATTGGTTGAACTGGAGAATATTCCACGGAAAATAGAAAAAGCCCTGGAGCTGGACAATGAAATTAAGACCATTTCCGAGATATTTAAAGATTCCCGTAACTTCCTTTACCTGGGAAGAGGTTTCAACTTCCCGGTAGCATTGGAAGGTGCTTTAAAACTAAAAGAAATCTCCTATATCCATGCCGAAGGATACCCTGCTGCTGAAATGAAGCATGGCCCTATTGCACTTATTGATGAGGAAATGCCAGTAGTGGTTATTGCCACACGCGATAAGTCGTACGATAAAATTGTTTCGAACATACAGGAAGTACGGGCACGTAAAGGCCGTGTAATTGCGGTGGTAACCGAAGGCGACGATATTATTCCTGAAATGGCTGAATTTGTAATAGAGGTTCCAGCTGTAAACGAAGTGCTGATGCCACTTGTGTCGGTAATTCCGCTGCAGTTGCTTTCTTACCACATTGCCGTTATGCGCGGATGTAACGTCGATCAGCCAAGAAATTTAGCAAAAAGCGTTACAGTTGAATAAACCTGTTGTAGGTATTTGAGAGATTTGTAGTGAAAGAATAAAGTCGTTCCATTTGGAGAATGAACCTGTAAATGGGTAAGCTTGGTTAATTTCAACTTTAACAGCCATGGCTTTTTTTCCAAAGGACAACGCCCATTAGGTAAGTTTTAAAAAGAGGCTGTCTCAAAAGTAATTTTGGGACAGCCTCTTTAATTATGGGGCAAACTTCATTTACAAATGCCTAAACAGAACGTATTCCAGCTGAATAATTGATACTTCTGCATTATAAAACTCTTGGCATGGCAGCCTCCTAATCTGCATAAGAATTACTTTCCATCGTGCCGTATGATTTGCCTACTGCTGCATTTACAGTCTCTTTATACTTTTTTTACCCCGCCGAATTTTACCCCGCCGAATGACAAAATTAATGGTATTCTTTTTTAGAAATGAGAACCACCGGGTGCCGGCCAATCTCCGCCAATACATGCTCTATTGGCAAACAGGATTTTATCTTTGAGATTGTAGCATTTCAAGGCTTTTCTATTCATCCGCTTACGCTCTTTCTACACTACAGTTGCCCTTCTTTTGCAGCCACCGTGGCGCGAGCCTTCCCTGTAAACAGAAATTGTCACTCCGGGACAAACCACACCTAAGGCGAGGGAGTGAAACCGCCGGCTGCCTTTCTCCAAGGGGTGGCCTTAACAGTAGATAATCACTTTTAAGCTGCAACAGGCTAAAGACGAATGCAATAAGTACCCCAAAATTATCATAGGAAAAAGCATCGAAAACCCAGATGAGCCGCTTGTAATTTGCCTCAGGCTTTGTCCTACTCTATCCAGTGATAGAACCTACAACTCCTCTTATTATCTTATTCAGGCACACCTTTCCTTTAGAATAGTAACCTGAGCTAATACCAGGGTATGTTTAACACAGGTTTTACTCCTTCTTGGTAACCCCGTCGTAACTTTAGCTAAAGCGATTCTTCCATTTCTAACCTTGCTTGTGTGGTAACTATTAAGATAAATGATTGAATCGCTATTTTTATCCCATCTTTCTCCTTTTTTCCAGTAGGATGAGTGTTCATGAAAAAAACAGTGAGTCAATGACCCACTGCCTGATAAATTCCCTGCCAGTACTGCTTACTGATGTCCCGAGGGTGCACCGCAAAACGTACCTTTTAGGATTTTACTTTTTATAAATTCTAAAGGTATAGGCTTTATCAGCTGAAATGATATTAATGAGCCACATGCCTTTTTCAAACGAAGAAAAGTCCACAACAGCCTCTCCTGCTGCTAAGGCAGACTGCGGTAGCCGGTAGCTTTTATGCACCTGGCCGACAGGTGACAGAATACGGATCTCTATCCGGCTGGTACCCTTATCCATTTTCAGATAGAGTACATCCTGTACAGGATTGGGATATGCCATCACAAAAGCCGGCTCTTCAACACGCACAGCTGCCAAAATTTCAACAGAAAGCATAAAGCTGGTGGATGCCTGCGCGCCTTCCTTGTCGGTTGCCGTTATTAGGATTTCATAATCCCCCTGGCTGCCTTCGGTTGCCATTCCTGACAACATCATTTGCGCTGCATCGAAGACCAGCCATTCAGGAAGCGCCTCTCCACTGGCCAATGTAGCGCTATAGCTCATAACATCGTCCGGATCAGCATCGGTAAACAAATCAGTCGGAAGGGGTATTTCTAGTGCCTGTCCGATGGAGGTTTTAACATCTGCAAGGCTTCCGTTTACAACTGGCTCATGGTTGACTGCCGGAGCCGGGGCGGTCGATACGCCGGTAAAAGCAACATTGTCAATCGTCCAGCGCGCTGGCTCCGTTTCCGCATAGTACCTGAAGCCAACAAACACCGACTTGCCCTCATAATTGCTTAAGTCTGCAGTTACCTCAGACCAAACATCGGAGTTGAGGTCTGGAAAAGCAGCACTCAGCTCAGTCCAGCTAGCGGTCGACGGAGCACTTTGACCATCGTAATCTTCAGAAACAAGCAACTCAAGCAGGTTGGCGCCATATTTTGTACGTGCCATGAAAATCATTTCAGCATCTGCTTGTTCGATATTTATTCTCGGCGTGATAAGCCAGTCTTCAGAAGTTTCTGTCTGTCCATAGCCATTTATCTGATAAGCGCTGGTTCCGTCCACACCATATTCAGTACATTCCCAGTTTTTATCGCTGCTCACGCTATAGGCCGTCCATTCGGTAATAGTACAGTCATCGAAATTCTGCAGGTAAGTATCCACAGGTGTTTCCTCAATTAAAATATTAAAGCCGGTACTGGCAGCAAGTCCTCCCTCATCGGTAGCCATTACTTTAACGGCTAATGCAGCGGCCGTTTCAGGCGTACCGGAAAATGTTCTTGTGGTGCCATCAAAGCTTAACCAGGCAGGAAGCGCCGTATCATCGGCAAGGGTAGCGGAATAAGTAAGCACATCTCCGACATTTGGATCCGTGAATAGCGATTCTCCAAAGCTGTAGCTGAATGCCTGGCCTGTGGAAGCGGTTGCGTCGGCTATCTTCCCATTTACAAGCGGAGCCATATTTTCTGAAGGCAGCTCTTCCACCAGAAAATCATCTACTGTCCAGCGGGTAGGGTCTGAAGGCGCTACATACTGCAGGCCAATATAAACCGTCTGGTTTTGATAGGCGGTGAGGTCAAGGGCCTGGGCCGTCCACAGCTCGGCAGTCAGTTCCGCCGGATTAAGAGCAGCCAGCTCTGTCCAGTTTGCGGTAGCAGGATCGCTGCTGCCATCATAATCCGTAGAAGCCATTACCTTCAGCAGGCTGGAGCCATATTTAAAGAGCGTATTGAAACGCAGGCCAGGATGAACCATGCCGCCCAGATCTACAGCAGGAAAAATTGCCCAGTCGATGCTGGAAGGATTTCCATAGCCGTTTATCTCTAAAGCGCCGGTGCTATTATTTCCCATGCCGGTGCATCCCCAGCTATTTTCCCCTTCTATATTCTTAATAATCATGCCTGGGATTTCAGTGCCACACTGGTCAAAATTAACCCCTGCAAGCAGGTCCAGCACAGGAGGCTCCGTCGGGGCAATACCCCCTTCTCCCCATATTAAACTAACATATTCAGGATGATCAATAAAGGGATTGCGGTTTCCCTGGTAACTTTCATAGATCTTCTGGTTGCGGCTTCTTTCCCAGTCATCCACCGGATCATTATGATGCCACTCGTATAAGACAGAAAGTTTTCCCAGCACCGGAATAGAGGCTGTATTGGTATAATCCACAATTTCCAGGTCGTATGTGCCTTCATAACGGGTGGCCATATAGAAAATCATTCTTGCCACATCTCCCTTCACTTCATCTCTTGGCTCCCAGGAGTCTGCATCCGTAAAAGTATCCGGGGCTTCTACATCCGCAGTACCGCCCATATCAAAATCCTTATTATTTCTGGTAGAGTTTACGGTCTTGTCAGCCGGGCGCAGGTGGTGCACGTCGGTATAAGCGGTATCTGTTTCATTTGGGAAACCATGAGATTTCGGCCATATATGCTCCCGGTTCCACACATCATTTCCATTTGAACCGGTATCCTGCGTTGATTTATCCTGCGAACGGCCGGTATAAATCAGGATGATGTTATTAGGATTGGCCGGATCCTCATCCGTATCCTTTAAAATGTCCCACACATCGGTGGTTGAAGCGGTATAAGGAAACCTTGTGTGGTTTCTTATTTTAAAGTGCAGGGCATTTTTAAGTGCTTCTCCGCTCAGGTCTTCCAGGCCACTGTAGTAATTCTCAGGCTTCAATCCAAAGCCGGTCAGGGTTACTCCGTCGGCAATAACTTCAAAGCGCTCACTGGGGTCGGTCCAGCCATCTATATCCCCTGCAGTAATAGCCGTTTTCAGGCCAATGTTGGCATCAAGGGTTGCTACTCCATTCGCGGACCAGCCGGTGCCCGGATCTCCCGTGCCCGGGTCACCAAATACATCCTGCTTTATGCCATCGAGGTAAATCTCCAGGGCATCGTCTCCGTTAAAGGTAAAGCCGTAGTCAGTATAGTAGCCATTGGTAATGCCGGCAGTCGTTAAGTAGGTGCCTATATCGGAGGTGCCAATTACCCAAACCTCCCCGGCAGGTAATATCCCGCTGTTCACGGTCACATCCTCGGCAGGGGCAGCACCATTGGAGCCTTTATAGACTGCCAGGGGAGTGGCAGCAAAATCAATGTCAGAATCTGAAACATTCCAGAGCTCGATTCCCTTGGGCGTAGTCCCTGAGTTCGTGTCGATATACTGGCTGATAACCAGCCTGCTCGCCTGTACATCGTTGTCTGTAAGGGTTAAGATAAAGTTGCCGTTGATGGCGATTGCTTTTTCTCCTCCACTTACATTTTGAAGTGCAAAAGTTAGCAATTCAGTACCTTCCACCAATTCATCATCTGTAATATCGATACTTAGGGTTTGTGCTTCTGCACTACCCGCCGGAAAGGTAATAGTTTGAGTAGAATACGCGGAGATATCTGAAGCGTCTCCTTCTATCAACACTACTTCAGCCGTTGTTGCTGCCGTAGCACTTGGGTTCGCAATTGCAACGGTAAAGCTAAAGGTGCCGCCATCCTCGGCAACACTTCCTGAAGCTGGGTTAAAAGACAGCAGCGTTGGCGGTGTCGGAGGGGTTCCGCCGGGTTCCACGCCAAAGCCCGTGAGGGTTACTCCATCGGCAATAACTTCAAAGCGCTCACTGGGGTCGGTCCAGCCGTCTGTATCCCCTGCTGTGATAGAAGCCTTCAGGCCAATATTGGTGTTATAGGTTGTTACCCCGTTAGCAGACCAGCCAGTGCCAGGATCTCCCGTGCCCGGGTCACCAAATACATCCTGCTTTATGCCATCGAGGTAAATCTCCAGGGCATCATCGCCATTAAAGCTAAAGCCATATTCGGTGTAGGAGCCGGTGCTAATGCCGGCAGTTGTTAGGTAGGTACCGATATCGGAGGTGCCAATTACCCAGGCTTTCCCGGCCGGCAATATCCCGCTGCTTACCGTTACATCCTCGGCAGGGGCAGCACCATTGGTTCCTTTAAATATTGCCAGAGGAGTGGCCGCAAAATCAATGTCAGCGCCGGAAACATTCCATAGCTCGATTCCCTTGGGCGTAGATCCTGAGCTGGTTTCGATATACTGGCTGATGACCAGGCTGCTTTGTGCAAAGGAAGCGGTTGTCATTCCCGACAAAAGCAAAATCACCAGACAATAGAAAAGTCTGTAGAATTTTATCATACCATTTTTGTTTAGTTTATTGGCAATTTAAGTTTTAAAGATATGAAAAAAATGCCCTGAGCATATGTTAACAATTATTTAATAAATAACAGCTATGCTTATTTACCTAACAATCAGGGCGTTAAAGCATTTAAAGGGTGACGATATTATTTTTTTAGACAGATAAATTAGACATTCAAAAGAACAGGCTTATCCATGGCTGGCCGGGGCCATACATATGCCTGTCCTGCTGCTAACGGTCGAACTACAGTTTAGGCATGTGGTGGAATTAGAGAGCTAACGTACTGCATTGTACCAGCCTCCTCTCCAGAACTAAAAAAGGCTGCCCAAAATTAAGATATCCGCCCTCTGGTGCAGCCTTCCTTCTTTTATCTTAAAAGTTGTTTAAGGGGTATAGGTCAAACCTTTGCTTTTTTCAACAAGCTCCTTTATCTGGGCTTCGGATACTCCTCCCTTTGTAAGGTAAGTAATTCGACAGAAATAGTATAAACTTAATTTTGATGTGTCATCCTGAGGAACGCGGACGCCGCGCGGAAGGATCTTTCCTCGTTAGAAACATCTGGGAAGCATTATACTTGGAAAGATGCCTCCGTTGCCGGCCTGACAAACAGTTTAATGTATTTATGTCTAAGCACTTAGGGAAATTTAATAAGCGGGAGGTCACTCATGTTCCCATTGAACTGTACATTATCGGCTGATTTTTCTTCCGGTGTCGCGCCCTTGATCCTGCTGACCATCATTTCTTTAAAAACTCCCTTGCTGGTTTATTATCCCTGTATTCTCAAACGAAGGGATATTCATTACAAGCCAGCGGTACCTGCTGGGAGCATTGCAAGTTTCCTTCATCAAAAAGCCTGATATCGCGGGAAGAGACATCTACGGAACTTTAAAATTCTCCGCTTTCGGCAGTCCACATTTTACGATGCAAATCCTAATAAGAAAAGTCGCGGCTGTTTAAGGTAAAACTAACTTCCTTTTCGTCTCCAGGGGCTTGTGCTCTTTCAAAGTAAAAATTAGGGAGAAAAGTTAAAGGGGTTCGCATGCGCGTTAAAATCCTTCTCTGCTCAGCTTATTACTATAAAAATATATTTGAAAGAACATTAGTCCGTGTCTGATGAATCAAACTTTGCTGTCATGTTGCCATAAGGAAACGGTGCCAGGCGGACAGCCCGCCGCTGCGGCATCTTTCCATTAAGAACTCCTTATAAACTTCAAGCTAGGAAGGATTTCTCCTGCGCGTCATCCGCTAACTTAGTACGACAAAATTAGCGTTAAAGGTATTCATCAGACATAGCCTAAGTTCAACCTTACCAAATTTCTTCAGTTCCCTATCGGGCATATTTATATGGGTAAGGACACTACTTTTCCTGCTTACCTTCAGATAATCGCAATTATTGGGAAATTGGTAAAAATACTTCTTTCTCCTTATTGCCTGCTGCTCCATTCATAACGCATTCCCAATTTGCCCCAAAGCCAATTAAACCGGAAAAGCAAAAAGCAGCTTTAACCAAAGCTGCTTTTCTATTGAAGTCATTAATTGTCCTTTTTAGCAGAGCCATTAGGTGGATAAGAAAGGGAATTTTTCAACTCATTGATACGCTCTGCATCAAAGGATGGAATCTGCATTTCTCCCTTTTCCCGCCATTCTTTCACTTTCTCTTCTGCTTCGCGGGTTTTTTCTTCCGATAATCCTTTATCGCGGGCCAGGTAAAGCGTTTGAGAAGGAAAGGCAAAGCCCGTTCCGCTGGCTTCCACTACGTCCATCATGCGCAGGAGCAGGTCTTCCCGCACTTCTACAAATTCATTAAAGTCCTTGGCCAAAATGTAAGCGAAGACTTCGACATTTAAAGATGCGGCGCCAAATTCTGCAAATCGCACCCGCGCCGGCTCAGGATCTACCTTCGGATGTGCATATAAAATAGCCCGAAGCTCAACCAGCAAATATCGCATCTGGTCGGGGCTGGTTTCGTACCGCAAACCAAAAACAGGGGCAAGGCGAAAGCGATCGCGGTGGGCATAGTTTTCGATTTTAATAGAAGAAAACTCTCCGTTAGGAATCGTAACCACGGTACGATCCAAAGTCCGGATACGCGTCGAGCGCATGCCTATCTCTTCCACGGTGCCAATGGTGTCGCCGGCCTTGCAGAAGTCCCCTACCCGGATGGGCTGGTCGGCAATAAGGGTCACACTACCTACAAAATTTTCTACTGTTTTTTGTGCTCCCAGGGCAAGAGCAATACCGCCAATTCCCAGGGCAGCCAGCCCGGTGGTAACATCTACGCCAAAGGCACCCAGCACGGCTATGGCTCCAAAAACAATAATGGCAATTTTGGCCAACCGTCGGAGAAACAGCACGGCCGAAACCCCCGACAGGTGTCCGCGAAGTGTTAATCGCTTTTCGCTGAAGCTGGTAATGAATTCTGTAAGCCGCCATAACAGGAGCAGGAAGGCCGCCAGACCAATGATAAGCGATATTGCACTAAACTTTTGCCGTACGATAATAGAAACGCCTACTTCCTGCGAAGAAGCTACAAAAAGCCAGACGGCCAGGTAAAGTCGAATTGGTAAAGCAAAGGCCTGGAGAATACCTGCCGTAGGTTCTGTAGCTGCTCTCCGCCACAAGAGGCGAATAAGAAACAGCGTAACCTTTGTAATAGTCCAGGAAACCAGAAATGACAGCAAGGCAAGAATTAGGATGCCTATCCAATGCCCAACAGGTACTCCGCCCCATTTTTTTTCTTCCAGAAGCTCAGGCAACAGCCTGTCAAGGAAGGGAACAGCAAGCTCTCCGCCAATAATGGAGATTTCATGCATGGTTTCAGAAGAGAACAACCAGATGGGGCCTCCCTCCTCCCCTTTTATTTCTTCCACAAACACGTTAAGTGTTTCGTCCTGAATGGTAATGGTTCCTACCCGGTTTAGGTCTGGCCTCAGCACATCCTTAGCCTCTCCCTCTTCTTTATCACTAATCAGGGTGTAAGGAAAAATGCTCCCTTTCTGGTCCAAGAGGCGCTGCAGCGTCCGTGCCAACTCGGCCCCCTCTCCATTTTCCTGCAGGGCAGGCTCAATATTTAAATACAGAGCCGCTTTATTGTAATTCTGGTCTGCAACCGCTTGAATAAAACCACTAACCGCTCCCCGGGGCGTACGGCGACCCAGCGGATCTTTTGGCCATGCAGGTGCGGAAGCTTCCGTAGTATCTTTTGCCGTAGCTGTCGGAAGTAGCTGCCCGTTTGCTGAGCCTGTAAAAGCCAAAAGCAGCCAAATTGTATAGCTAAAGAAAAACAGCCGAAAATGTTTAGCGTCAATATTTTTTAAAAAAAGCATATATTAAGGGGGCTTTAAAAGTCCTCTAAAAAGGTTTTTAAATCTTCATGAAATTAAGCATTACAGATCTGCAATGCAGGATCTTAAAAACGAGCAAATCCTATGATTAGTTTACCTCTGCAAAGGTTATACCTTCAGTGCAATTATTCCTGCAAAATACCCTCTCCCGGCTTCTTTTAAACAGGGTGAGGGTACTTAAATATTCCCGAAAAACAGGACATGAAGGCAATTGTACCATAATATGCCATGTATATTCTATAAAGTTTTGTCGGGTAAGCCGAGCTAATTTCCCATTTCAAATGGCTGTAGCGAAGCCTACCCTAAAAAGTACCCGAAAGAACTTTATCGCAATTACTTAGTGCATCTTGCAGCTTTTTTTCGGTTAAAATCCTATTTGGTCTATCGTGTTGCTGGTAAAAACACACAGCAAGGGCAGCTTGTAAGGCCGAAAAAAGAACCTTGGCCAGGCACTAATGGAAGCTTGCTGCTCCTGGTTTTCTTTTATCTCCCCAGCCAAAATAACCTTCGAAAAGCCAAACCCGCTCCATTTCTTATGTGGTTCTTTATGATTTTACTTAGGTAATAAGCACAAGGCCAGGTTTAATGCTGGTATGGCTCACCAAAGTCACGCGTTAGGCTTCGCTAAACGCGCGCCAGATGCCAGCTGGTGAATAGGACCAGGTACTTTCATAAAGAGCCTCTGATGTATTCCATTTTCTATTATTAGCTTCCTAAAAGTTTCATATAAGAAATAAATTCTGATAAAAATAAAAAGCAAAAGCCTGCGATGGAAGTCACAGGCTTTTGCTTTAAAATAAGCTATTTTGGATATACCTCTTCCTGTTTCAGGAAATGGTTTTCATGGCCATATCAATTAAAAAATCTTCCAGCTTACCTTCCTGCTTTTCATTAATATCTGTTAGGGAAGGCAAGTGCTGTGCAAAGAACTTCTGGTAATGGGCACTTTCTGAAATTGTTGAGACCAGGGAGGCAGGATATGGGTAATCAGGATTTATTTCCCGAACAATGCCAGCCACCCGTTTGCATAAGCGTTTATAACTACCAAAATATCCTTCCTGGTTATCGGCATCCACTTCTTTGGTTAAAAAAGACTTTGCCGACTCTGCCACCACAATCCGCTGGAGAACCACCTCGTCGATATGGGCAAAGTCCATATCGTTGGTAATGGTGCCGGCAAGGATTCGGATAGCAATTTTAAGCCTTTGTACCGGAGAGGAAATATTGGAGGTTGCAAATACCAGCCGGTACTCCTGCCAATTCCAATACCAGGATATAAGGTAAATCAGCAACATATGCTTGTTTTCGAAATACCGGTAAATAGTGGCCTCTGTCGAACCAATCCGCTCAGCAAGTTTTTTAAAAGTAAAAGCCTCAAAGCCCAGCTCATCTACCAGGAGCACCCCATGGCGAAGGATATTTTTTCCTATTTCAGAGGTTTCCGGATCCTTCAGGTATACTTTTTCATCGATTTTAATCTGAATGTTAGCCAGCAATTTCCTCATTTATAAGTGTACTTCCCTGTTCTGACTGCTCGTCGTAGAATTCTACCGCACCCGTTTCAACATTGTACATGCCGCCTACAATGCCTATTTCTCCTTTTTCTATCATTTCGCCAAGGATAGTGCTTTTTTTCGGAATTTCTTTCAGCATTCTTAAAACATTCTTTTCGGCAACCATTTCAACAAATTCCGGGTTTTTAGCACTTCTGTCGCCCTGGTAGCTAATAGCATCCACCGAGGGGGTAATTTTATGAAGCAGGCTCGAAAGGTGTCCCATTTCCACATGATCGCAGGCTCCCTTTACGGCTCCGCAGTTCGTATGCCCCAGTACCACAATCAGTTTAGAGCCGGCCACTTTACAGGCAAATTCCATGCTGCCCAAAATATCTTCATTCACTACATTCCCGGCAATTCTGGTGCTAAAAATATCGCCCAGCCCCTGGTCAAAAATTAATTCGGCAGATGTACGTGAATCGATACAGCTGAGCACAACAGCAAATGGATACTGGCCTTCGGAGGTTTCGTTTACCTGTTGCAGGTAATTGCGGTTTAACCTCAGACTATTTACAAACCTTTGGTTGCCTTCGAGCAATACCTCTTTGGCTCTTTGAGGCGTTAGTTTTGCCTGGGTTTCTTTTGTTTGTGTTCTCATATCGGGCTTAGTTTAATTTTTTGTATTCAGATTAAGAGGCTGCAGGACCATCCTGCAGAGGCTCATATTTTGAAGGTTTTGGTCTCTCCGGCTTATCCAGAATAACAAGTTCGATATCCTGATTCATGGCTGTATCTTTAAAATTTTCAAAGAGCTCCTTCACGTCATCATCAATAAATACCGATTGCGTAGAATCAATCTCTACTTTTGATCCTTCAGGAATTTTTCTCAGGGTACTCATAATATTTCCTTTATTAAGGAAGCTTACATCCTCAGCCATTACCAGGCGATACACCTTTCTTCCGTCAGTGCTTTCTTCCTGATGAACCGCATGCGAAACATGGTAATTGTTCTTCAGGATAAAGAAAATAGCCACGACCATGCCAATACCAATGCCTGTAAGTAAATCGGTAAAAACAATAGCAAGAATGGTAATAACAAAGGGGAGAAACTGGTTCCAGCCACTCTTATACATACTTTTGAACAGGGCAGGCTTCGCCAGTTTATATCCTACCATTATTAAAATAGCAGCAAGGCTGGCCAGCGGAATCAGGTTAAGCACCTCTGGAAAAACCATTACACTTAGCAGAATCAATACCCCATGGATAAAGGCCGACAAGCGGGTTTTACCCCCTGACTGGATATTTGTAGAGCTTCTTACAATAACCTGGGTAATAGGCAACCCTCCAATAAGCCCCGAAACAATGTTGCCCACCCCCTGGGCCTTTAGCTCCCGGTTTGCCGGGCTTATTCGTTTGTAAGGGTCCAGCTTATCGGTAGCCTCCAAACAGAGGAGGGTTTCGAGGCTGGCCACCACGGCAATAGTAATACCTAAAATAAAAACTTCCGCCGTAAAAGCCTGGCTAAAATCAGGGAAGGTAAACTGCTCTGCAAAGCCACTTAAACTTCCTGCCACGGGGAGTTGTACTAAGTGGTTGCCAGCTAATGAAAGCTGCGGAAAAAAGCTCAGAAACAACAGGTTTAACCCGATGCCCAAAAGCACCACCACCAACGGTCCCTGAATGATTTGAAATATTTTACCTTTCTTGGAGAGTACCTGGTCCCATAAAATAAGGATGAACAAAGAGGCTATGCTGATAATAATGGCCGAGGCAGAAACATAATTGACAGCATTCAATAACTCGGAAAAGGTATTTTCGCCATCGGGCTGATTATAAAAAAGGTCGCCTTCAAAATCGGCATCGTAGCCAAAGGCATGAGGAATTTGCTTTAGCGCGATAATTACGCCTATACCGGCCAGCATTCCTTTAATAACCGAAGAAGGAAAATAATAGCCTATGCTTCCTGCCTTTAAAAATCCCATGCCCAGCTGAATAATGCCGGCCAGTACTACCGCTGCCAGAAAAACCTGGTAGTTTTCTAAACTATCAATGGCATTAAGAACAATTACCGCAAGCCCGGCAGCCGGTCCGCTTACGCCCAGGCTTGAACCACTAATAAGCGTTACTACAATCCCCCCCACAAAGCCGGCGATAATTCCTGAAAACAGGGGAGCCCCGGAAGCCATGGCAATGCCAAGGCAAAGAGGTACTGCCACCAGAAAAACTACTATTCCGGCGGGAAGGTCGTTCTTAAATTCTTTAAAGCTTAGCATAATTGATAGCTACATTATATTTATCGATAGTATTACTATTATCCGTATAAAGTAAAGCAACAAGAGTAAAAGTTCCTAAACTGAAAGAAAAATAATTTTTATCCTTTCCCGTGTTACTGGAATTGTACTTACTGCCTTCTTTAATAAGATTTCGAAGATATAAGAAAATTATTCGAAGGTTTGTTTTCACTCCGGGGGCGGATAAGGAAATGCCGGCTTTGGGCAAAGGAAATTAGGCAAAAAAGGATTTTTTTTCTCCTGAAGAAAAGGTTCTGAGCAGAATGCAGGAGAATAAAAAAGGCAGAAAACGTTGTGAACTGTTTTTTGCCTTTTTTGTCTCATTCCTTTTTCCGGCGCTGCCAGAGGCAATAGAAAAGTGTCACTCGCAAAGCTTTTAAAATCAGATTCCGAAAAGCAATACCAAAGGAAGTTTTTTTGCAGGAAAAATGGCGGGTTTTACTCCAGCGCTAACAAGGCCAAGGCTGCTCCTTTATGAAGAAATAGAAAAGCAAAAAATGCTTGGGCAGGAATGCCTACCCCTGGCCAGGCAGTATCCCTCCCTAATTCTGGCGTGGATTTAGGGAAGTGAGCATTATGCCAAACCGCACGAAGGTGATTTAACAGCATTGAATAGCAGGCGTTGCAAACGGCGCGCCAGATACCCGCTGGGGAAAGACTACTATTGAAGTAGTTTGGATGATTGGTTTAATACCTCCAAAATTCAGTAATGGATTAACAGAAGGAGGTGTTAAACAACGACAAATCATTACCAGGCTGCCGGGTAGGCGAAGCTTTTAAACCGGCCGTTTATTTCCGGTTCCGGATTTTAACCACTATTAAGCTACTGAGTCTCTAAAGTTCCTTTTTTTCCCGATATTCAATGCCTGAAACCTGCTCTCTATCCGCCAGCTTTAGTAGGTGTGCGCCTCTTCCTGCTTCTTTTGGGTTTCTCGTACAGCAGGAGACGGGACTGCACTCTGACCTGCGCCTCCTGTACTACTGCTCTTCCTTCCCTGAAAGTTCATTTGCTGAATGCGCATCGCATTTAAAATAGCCAGTAAGGTTACTCCTACGTCGGCAAATACGGCTTCCCACATGCTTGCCACGCCAAAGGCGCCTAAGGCCAGCACCAGCACCTTAACCCCAAAAGCCAGGCCTATATTTTGCCACACAATCCGGTGGGTGGCCTTACTGATAGTAATCGCTGTTGCCACTTTAGAGGGCTGATCTGTTTGAATCACCACGTCGGCGGTTTCAATGGCCGCATCGGACCCCAGGCCGCCCATGGCCATGCCAATGTCGGCCAGGGTAATAACAGGCGCATCATTAATGCCGTCGCCTACAAAGGCCAGGCTGGCAGAATGCTCCTTCAGCTTTTCAACTTCCCTTATTTTACCTTCTGGCAACAGTTCACCAATGGCTAAATCGAGGCCCAGCTCCCGGCTCACCTTCTGTACTACTTTATTTTTATCGCCCGAAAGCATCACCAGCTTTTGTACGCCTGCTTTGCGTAGTTCGGCTACTGCCCGAAAGGCATCTTCCTTCAGCTCATCGGCAATGGTGATAGTGCCGCAAAACTGCCCGTTGATGGCTACTACAACCGTAGTCTCCGGAATTTCATCTATTTTTTTATCGTATGGAATATCAAACTTTTCCAGCAATTTCGTATTCCCGGCCAGGACGCTAAAGCCTTCAACCTGCCCTTTCAGGCCATGGCCTGCAATTTCTTCCACTTCCGACACCTGAACTGTTTCATAACCTAAACCGGTACAAAAAGAAGTAATTGCCTTTGCTATCGGGTGGGTAGACTGGCTTTCAAGGGCAGCTAGCAGGCGAAGCACCTGCTCCCGGTCCAAATCCTTAATTTCAGCCTGCTGCACTTTAAAAACTCCCTGGGTAAGGGTACCTGTTTTATCCAGCACCACAGTATCTACCTTCCGCATCTGGTCCAGGTAATTGGAGCCTTTAAAAAGAATGCCGTTGCGCGATGCCGCGCCAATACCACCGAAATAGCCCAGGGGAATGGACATAAGCAGCGCACAGGGGCAGGAAATTACCAGGAATACCAGTGCCCGGTAAAGCCACTCCTCAAAAACGTAGGTATCCACGAAAAAGAAAGGCAGCAGGGCAAGGGCTGAGGCTAATAAAACTACAATGGGGGTGTATACCTTTGCAAAGCGGCTGATAAAGCGCTGTGTTTTTGCCTTTCGCGTGGCAGCTTCCTGCACCATTTTCAGGATTTTCGAAAGCTTGCTGTCCTCAAAGCGGCTGGTAACCTTGATCTTGCTCAGGCTTTCCAGGTTAATCATTCCGGCCAATACCTGCTCGCCCTGGTATTTGCGGTCTGGTGCCGACTCGCCGGTAAGTGCCGCGGTATTAAAGGTGGCCTTCTCTGAAACCAGCTCTCCGTCGAGGGCTACTTTCTCGCCCGGCCTTACCCGAATCGTACTACCCACCGCTACTGCAGAGGGGTGCACCACCTTTACGGTCCTATCCGGCTCCACCACCGTTACCGCTTCGGCCTGTACTTTAAGCAGGGCTTCAATCGATTTTTTCGCCCTGCCGACGGCTGCTCCGTTAAACAGTTCACCTACGGCATAAAACAGCATTACAGCCACTCCCTCGGCATACTCGCCCAGGAAAAAGGCACCAATGGTGGCAATGCCCATCAGGAAAAATTCATTGAAAATATTGCCTTTTCCTATCTGCCTGATGGCCTGCCACACTACAGGGCCACCCACCGGCAGGTAGGCCGCTACAAACAGCGCAAGCTGAAATGGCTGCGTAAACCACTCCGGCTCCACAAATTCTTTCAGTACGATGCCAACAGCCAAAAGCACGAAGCTGATAATGGCTACGCCGTACTCCCTGTACTTTTGAATAAAAGTTAGTTTATCTTTCTCAGGTCTTGTCTGCTCTGCTGAGCAGGCTCCGCTTCCACAGCAATCGCTCATATCTTTTCTTTTTAAAGTCTGTAAAACAGCTTATTCCAAAGATACCGCATAAATACATGCAATGAAATTGCATTTTTCCGCAGAAACAACCCCTAACTAAATCATTAGGCACCAGCTACTTACAACCAAAATTCACCTACTTAACCGGGCTATCCCCGCGGAGCAAACATGATGGTTCCCATTCCTGCCAGGGCAACTATTCCACCAATGATATCATACTTATCGGGGCTTACTCCATCTACTTTATCTACTTTCCAGCCCCAGAGAATGGCCAGCGTAATAAAGACTCCTCCAAAAGCGGCATATACCCTGCCAAAGTTTGCCGGTTGGATGGTAGCCACTACGCCGTATAACACCAAAACAATGCCTCCTACTACACCATACCACCAGGATTTCCCCTCCCGCAACCAAAGCCATATTAAATAGCCACCGCCAATTTCACAAAGGCCGGCCAGCACAAACAAAACAATTGAGTAAAATACTTTCATGAAGGGTACCTAAATAAAATTGGGGGAGACCAGTAAGCTGATTTCAGGCTCTGCAGCTACCACAAAGCCCCTTCACCAGCAAACTGGCTTCGGCGGCCTGGAAGCGCTCCGGCAAAGGCACATCCGGAACTTTGGATTTTGGCAGGCAATAGGTTTCTTCGCAGCTATTGCAATAGAAATGAACATGCATATCTTCAGGGGCACACTCACAGCCTTCTTCGCACAAGGCATACTTGGTGGCCCCGGTTCCGTCTTCGATGCTATGAATCAGCCCTTTTTCCTCGAAAGTTTTAAGCGTCCGGAACAGGGTAATCCTGTCGGCCTTTTCAAAAGCTGCTTCCAAATCCTGCAGGCTTACGGCTGCCAGCTGCTTTTGGAGGGTTTCAAGCACCAGCAACCGCATGGCCGTTGGCCGTATATGCCGGTCCTTTAATTTGCTTTCAAGTTCCTGTATCATTTTATACCTGCTTATTCGTTTTTGGTGGCTGCGATTAGTGGTTCGTTATTAATCTTTTCCTGCACATTCTCCACCTTTATACTATTAACCATAAAAGCGCAGGAATGGCTGAAGGAAAAGTGAATACTCCCGGAGAAGCCTCTACTAATCACTAACCACTAACCACTAACCACTAACCACTAACATCAACAACAATTTAATGATGGTGCCCGCCTTCGCCTTTCTTCATTTCAGCAAACAGGTAATAAGCTCCCTGGGTAACAATCTGCGCATCTGCTGACAGCTCAGGCAGCTGTTTTATTTGCACAAAGCCCTGGTCTTTCTCGCCGGTTACTACCTGAACTCTCCTGAAGGAAATGCCATGCTCCTCTCCGGCATGTACTTCCTCTTCCTCCTGCCCGCCTACGGCAGCGGGCTTTACTTCTTCTTCGGCATGGGCATGCGCATCATTGGTGCGCACAAAGATGTATGACTTTCCTTCTTCCTCCACAATGGCCTCTTCGGGCAAAGCCTGCACCTTTTGGTTGCCGGTATAGATTTTAGCCTCTACATATAAGCCACGGATAAATTCTTCGTGTTCGCCTTCAATATGGCCATGCACCTTTACTGTTTTGCTTTCCGGGTCAAAAGATTTACCGACCAGAAAAACTTTTCCCTGGTAGCTTCCCTGCCCGGTGCTGGGTACGGCAAATCGAATCGGCTGTCCGATTTGCACCTTATTCATATCCTGCTCAAAAACTTTCAGCTCCAGGTGCATATGGTCCGTATCTACTATTTCATAAAGCTCCTGTGCCGACTGGGCAAAGGCGCCATTGTGTACATTCAGGGCCGTTATGTGTCCGCTAAAAGGTGCCCGGATGGAGATAGTGCTGGAAATGTTACCCTCGGCCACGCGCTGCGGTGACAGCCCCATATACTGCAGTTGCTTCTCCAGCGCTTTCTTCCGCCCCTGCGCACTTTTCAATGCCGCACTGGCTGCCTGAAACTGCTTTTTTGAGCTTACTTCGGCTGAATCCAGCTGGCGCTGGCGCTCGAAGTCGGCCTGAAGGTAATCGAGGTTATTTACTACGTTCAGGTACTCTTCCTGTAGCTTTATATAATCCATATGTTCCAGTACGGCCAGTACCGTTCCCTTCTCGACATAATTGCCCACCAGGTAGTTTGCCTGTTTTACAAAGCCTGCCATAGGAGCCGATACGGCTGCTACATTCTGCGGGGGCAGGTCCAGGGTTCCATTTGCTTTTACAAAGCCGGAAACATTCAGGGTATCCAGTGAGCCGTACTGAAGGCCGGCATTTGCCAGCTGGATGTTACTCAATTCTACCACTCCTTCATTTTCGCCTTCGGCATGTTCCTCTTCTTCATGTTCACCATGGGCTTCTTCGGCATGACCTGGTTCGCCTTCCGCAGCGGAATCTGGCTGGCCACACTGAAAAAGAAAGAAGGCCATTGCAAGGAGCATTAAGCTATTTTTTATTGCGAGTTTCATGTGTATATAAGTTATTTCAGATGTTCAGTAAAGCACCAAAGCTTATTCCCTCTTATTCCCGACTGCTATGAAATATCCTTTTCATGCAGACTGGTTTGGGCTTGCTTTACGGCTTTTACTTTGTGCATCCTTTTTTATTTATTCGTTAATAAACAGGTCATAATTTTCAACAAGGTCGCCGGAAAGCCGGTTCAACTCAATTACCGCCAGGTTGTATTGCTGCAGGCTATTCAGGTAATCTTCGCGCAGAGAAATGGCCTGGGTTAGGTTTTGGATAAAAGCAATATACTCTACCTCCCCTGTTTTGTAGCCAAATTCCGCCGCCCGAATCTGCTCTTCTGCCAGCTGCAGGCCTTCCTCTTCGTAAAAGCGAACCGAGGCCATGGCCTTTTGCAAAGCAGCCATGGCCGAAGCCCACTGCCGCTCCAGGGCCAGCTTCTGCTCCTGGAATTCCTTCTCTGCAACCAGCTGCTCAATTTGCGCCGCCCGCGTTCTTCCCCTCTGGCCAAAAAACAGGAGCGGTACATTCAGCCCGAAGCGGTACAGGTAAAAGCCTTCCTGCTTATTGACGGTCTGGTCGCTGTAACCTAAATTAAAACCAGGCAGGTACTGCGAACGCTCTACTTTGTACGCAGCTTCGGCTACTTCCATATTCTGACTATAATACGCTAATAAGGGGTTTTGCGCTGGAGCTTCTACTTCAGTAAGCGGAATATCCGCAAACTTATAAAGGCCGGCTCCCGATGAGGCAATTTCAGCCTCTGTATTCAGCCAGCTCTTCAGGCGCCGGCCTGCCGCCCGGTAATCGGCTACTGCCTGTTTCAGCATTACCGCCACCCGTTTTGCCTGGCTGGAAGCCGACAGGAACTCCAGCTTGCCGGTAGCGCCTGTTTCGAAACGCAAACGGGCAGCCGATTCGAAATTCCGAAAAATACTATCCTGCTGCTGGACAAGCGCCAGCCTGCTTTCGGCCAGCAACCAGTTATTATAAGCCTGGCTTACCTGGGCAATCAGCTCATTAGCAGACACATTCCTGTACAGTTCACGCTGGTCTACCTGTTCCTTTCGGTACTGGTATTTCCTCACATAGGCAGTGGGGAAGTCTATATTCTGCTGAATGCCGTAAGAGGACACTCCCGCAAACTCCGCTCCATTGGTTTCTTCGCGCTGATGATAGAGGCTGGTTTTTTCGAAGTCGAAAGCGGTTTGTTTCAGGGCCTCCTGCTGCTCTACCTCCAAGTTGGCTTTTTGCAGGGCCGGATAATTTTTGAGCGCAGTACTTATCGCCTCTTCCAGATTAAGTACTTCTACGGTTTCCGGCTTATCCTGCGCCAGGGCAGGTTGCATGCCCGCACCCAAACCAGCAAGGGTAAGCAATAAAACAACCGCGGGCTGCGGCTTCAGGCGTACTCCTTTTTCGAGATAGTAATATAGCACCGGCAACACAACCAGCGTCAGTAAGGTGGCCGTAATCAGTCCGCCGATTACTACGGTTGCCAGTGGCTGCTGCACTTCTGCCCCTGCGGAGGTAGAAAGCGCCATTGGCAGGAAGCCCAGGGAAGCGACCGAAGCCGTCATAATAACCGGGCGCAGGCGGATGTGCGTCCCCTTCCGGATGCGCTCCTGAATATCGGTGATTCCTTCTTTTTTCAGGCTGTTAAACTCAGAGATGAGCACAATCCCATTAAGCACCGCCACACCAAACAAGGCAATAAAGCCTACACCGGCCGAAATGCTAAAAGGCATGTCGCGCAGCCACAGGGCCAGTATTCCGCCAATGGCCGACATAGGAACTGCCGTAAAGATGAGCAGCGCCTGTTTCATGGAGCCGAAGGTAAAAAACAGGAGCACCAGAATCAGCAAAAGGGCTGCCGGCACTGCTACCGAAAGACGCCGCGTAGCTTCAATGAGGTTTTCGAACTGGCCGCCATAGGTAACATAATAGCCGGGCGGCAATTCAAGCTGCTCATCCAAAACCTGCTGAATGTCTTCCACTACGCTTTCTGTATCGCGGTTCCGGGTATTTACGCCCACCACAATGCGGCGTTTGGCGTCATCGCGCGATATTTGTGCAGGAGCCTCTACAAAATCGATGGTCGCCACTTCCCGAACAGGCACCTGGCCGCCCGATGGCAATGGAATGTACATGTTCTGCACATTGTCGATGTCCTGCCGGAACTCCTCCTCGAAACGCACCACCAGGTCGAAGCGACGTTCGCCTTCAAACACTACCCCGGCTTTTCCACCGGCAAAAGCAGTATTAATGGCTTTGTTTATCTCCTCAACCGACAGCCCGTACTGGGCCATTTTGTTCCGTTTGTAGTTCAGCTGTATTTGCGGTAAGCCGGTAAGCTGTTCTACCACGGTTCCGCCCACCCCTTCTATGCTACTGATAAGTTCATTGGCCTCATTGCCTTTCTGAAAGAGCACGTCCAGGTCTTCGCCGTAAATTTTTACAGCTATATCCTGCCGAACACCGGTTATCAGCTCATTAAAGCGCATTTGGATAGGCTGGGTAAACTCTGTGGCTACGCCGGGCACGGAATTAATGACCGCTTCCATTTTCTCGAACATCTCTTCCCTCGAAGAGGCGCTTACCCATTCCTCCTTGTCTTTCATAACAATAATAATATCGGCCAGCTCCATGGGCATGGGGTCGGTCGGGATTTCAGAAGTACCTATTTTCGTAACCACTTCTTTCACCTCCGGAAACTCCCGCAGCAGGCCATCCTGAATCTTCTTCGATACTGCCACCATTTGCTTCAGCGAAGTACCGGTAGGCAAAATCTGGTGCGAAGCAATATCGCCCTCGTCGAGCTGCGGAATAAACTCGCCCCCCATTCGGGAGAAAATAAACAAACTTCCTATAAAAAGGAGGACCGCCACCAGTATAACCGTCTTTTTTGCGTTTAGGCCAAAGCGGATAACCGGCTCATAAATACGATGGAAGAAATCCATGATCTTGTCTGACAGGTTCCTTTTTACAACTACGTTCTTCTTAAGCACCAGGGCCGCCATCATGGGCACATAGGTAAGCGAGAGTATAAAGGCACCCAGGATGGCAAAGCTTACGGTTTGCGCCATAGGCCCGAACATTTTCCCTTCTATTCCTACCAGCGCCAGAATGGGCAGGTATACGATCAGGATAATGATTTCTCCAAAGGCGGCCGATTTACGGATATGCTTCGAGGCAATGCCTACCTGCTCATCCATTTCGTGCTGGCTCAGGCGCTGCCCGTTAAAGGCTCCATAAACCCGGTGGATGATGGCTTCGACAATAATGACCGCTCCATCTACGATAAGGCCGAAGTCGATAGCGCCCAGGCTCATGAGGTTGGCCGATACGCCAAAAACGTTCATCATGCCCAGGGCAAACAGCATTGCCAATGGAATTACGGAGGCTACCACCAGCGCTGCCCGCCAGTGCCCCAGCAGCAGTATCAGCACAAAAACTACAATAAGGCCTCCTTCTATCAGGTTGGTGGTAACAGTGGAAATTGCCCTGTCGATTAGTAAAGACCTGTCCAGGAAGGGGTCGATGTGCAGGCCCGCTGGCAGGCTCTTTTGAATTTGGCCGATGCGCTCTTTTACCGCCTGGGTTACCTGGTAAGAGTTTTCTCCTTTTAGCATGAGCACCAGGCCGCCAACGGTTTCGCCTTCGCCATTACGGGTCATGGCGCCAAAGCGGGGAGCATGACCAAATTGTACCCGGGCCACATCGCCTACCGTTACCGGCGTGCCATTTACATTTTTTATAAGTACTTCCCTGATCTCCTCCAGTGAGCCGACCATGCCCTCTCCGCGAATAAAATAGGTAGTACTGGTCCGCTCGATATAGGAGCCGCCCGTATTCTGGTTATTTTGCTCAATGGCCGAATAAAGGTCGTTAATGGTAAGCCCATACGCCCGAAGCTTTTCCGGGTTAATGGCTATTTCGTACTGTTTCAGGTAGCCGCCCATGCTGCTTACCTCTGCCACGCCCGGCACCCCGGCAAGCTGCCGTTTTACAATCCAGTCCTGGATGCTGCGAAGCTCCATGGGGGTGTATACCGTGTCGTAGCCGTCTTCTATTACCAGGGTGTACTGGTAAATTTCGCTCAAACCGGTCACCATGGGAGCCAGGTTGGGCGTACCAAAACCTTCCGGAATATTTTCTTCCGCTACTTTTATCTGTTCACTTACCAGCTGCCGGGCAAGGTAGGGATCTACCCCCGGTTCAAAAACAATGGTAATTACAGACAAGCCAAAGCGGGAAATAGAGCGAATTTCCTCCACATCCGGAATAAAGGACATGGCTACCTCCATAGGGTAGGTAATAAATTGTTCTACCTCCTGGGTGGCCAGGTCGGGCGCCTGCGTAATTACCTGTACCTGGTTGTTGGTAATGTCGGGCACTGCATCGAGCGGTATTTTTGTAAGGGAATACGTACCCCAGCCAATCAGGGCCACTACAAAGAGGCCAATGATTAGCTTATTCTTAATAGAAAAACTAATTATTTTATCGAACATTCAATGAAGGTTAAATCAATTCCACAATGAGAATAGCGAAACCGTACCGGCTCCTATATGCCGGTGGATTTACGTTAAAAAAGGACGTACTTATCCTGTAAGAAAAGAGTTAAGCCTTTGGCGGGTGCCAGATGGAATAGAACTGCTTGGAGAACATTGCAGGAACAAAATGGTCTTTATCCGTCTCGATAAAAGCAGTGAAAACAGCTGCGGAAGCATCCGTTAGCAGGGCAGTGTGGATATGGCAGCATTGACAGGAGCAAAAAGGAGAACAAAGGTCGGAAGAAGCATCCCCTGCATGCGGATCTCCTGCTTTATGCCCATTCACTGCTGTATCACACTCCTGTTGTGATGCAGCGACATCCTGGCAGGGCAGTATGGCAATGCCGGCAAAGATAAAGGCAAATATGAAAATCAGCTGTTTCATCCGGCGGCAAATTTAATAAAAATTCAGGAATAGTTTTATTCTAATAGCAGGATACTTTGCTCAATTCCTTCCTGGTTACCCTTAGCAGTGGATTGCAGGCTTTAAAGCTGCATTTACTCCTGTTAAATAAGCAGCCTTACTCCGTCGGCACAGGCCCCTATTGCTTACGGCCGCACTAAATCTGGTAGGCAGTCCGCTTTTTTTCGCTAAAGCCTGTTCACCTCCGAACGTTGTCCTTCTTCAAAAAAGAAAGGACCTGCACCGCTCCACACCAGGCTAAAAAGTGGACTTTTTAAACAAAATCCGTCCTAACCACCTTTCATTTTAAAGTTTAATTTTTCCTCTATTGTTGAACAAGAATATTTAACACGCATGGGCCTTACCTTTCGTAATCTTTTCTTTGTAAAAAAAGAGATGTTCTCTGAAGAGAAACAAGCAACCCACGAAGAACATCAAAGAAAAGTAAGCTGGGTATATTACGCTACCATGATATTGGGCTTCTGGCTAATTGCCAACCCTCCCACTTTTGGTTATACAAAAGAGGCCATGATGTGGAACGACATCATTTCAGGTTTTGCAATGATTGGCCTGAGCTATTTTGCCTTAAAGCCCTATAAGCTGTGGGCACAATGGGGGCTGGTTTTTTTAGGAATCTGGCTATTCATAGGGCCGCTGGTTTTTCAGGTAAGAGATGGCGCAGCATTGTTAAATGACTATTTAGTGGGCACACTAACTGTGGTATTTGCTATCGTTGTTGCCCGCCAACCAGGTATAAAGCTATTTGCCCAGCCAGGGCCAAATGTCCCAAAGGGCTGGAGCTATAATCCCTCTGGCTGGTCGCAGCGGGTGCCGGTAATCTTCTTATCCTGGTTAGGCTTTTTTATTGCCCGTTATATGGGCGCATTTCAGTTAGAGATGATAGATACCATATGGGATCCTTTTTTTGGAGAGGGCACCCGTAAGGTGTTAACTTCTAAAGTTTCCGAGTCTTTTCCTATCTCTGATGCGATGCTTGGGGCTTTTTCCTATATTCTGGATGTTTTGTTTGCTTATGCTGGCGGCACTCATCGCTGGCGCACCATGCCCTGGGTGGTAATTATTTTCGGTATTATGATTATTCCCCTGGGTGTGGTGAGTATTACCCTTATCATTCTTCAACCGTTATCCGTAGGCTTTTGGTGTTTCCTGTGCCTTACAAGTGCATTTATATCCATGATTATGATCCCTTTTACTGCGGATGAAGTGCTGGCTACCGTGCAGATGATGATTCAGGAAAAGAAAAGAGGAAAATCTGTTTGGGAAGTGCTTTGGTTTGGAGGAACCATGGAAGGTGGTAAGATAGAAGAAAAAGAGGAACCGAAAGTATTGCTGGACAACACATTTAAATCCATGGGCAGAGACCTTCTTCTCCGACCCTGGAATTTAGTTATTATTACCCTTATTGGTATCTGGGTAGTAGTTGCACCCTCAGTATTAGGTTTTTCCGGTACCATGGCCGACAACAATAATCTGGTAGGCGCTCTTATTGTAATGTTTGGTATTATTAGCATGTCGGAGGTGATGCGCCCTGCCCGTTACCTCTTTATTCTGTTTGGCATCTGGCTGATAGCGGCTCCTTTTATCCTTGGAACAGACGACAACGCTGCCATGTGGACCAACCTGATTTCAGGAGCAGTGTTAATACCGCTGGCATTCCCTAAAGGAAAGGTAGAAGACAAGAGAGGAAGCTTTGATAAATACATTAAGTAATAAAGTTCCCTTCTGCGGGCTGTTTTCTGATGGGTTCCTTTATTTATTTGGTTCGGGCGTTTGTATCGGGTAATACTTTTGCCGCAGCCATAAGGAAACCCTTACCAGCACAATTAAAGCGGGGACTTCTACCAGTGGGCCAACTACGCCTGCAAAAGCCTGTCCGGAGTTTAATCCGAAAACGGCTATGGCGACCGCGATCGCCAATTCAAAGTTGTTTCCGGCCGCTGTAAAAGCAATGGAAGCATTATTGTTATAGCTTATTCCCATTGCTTTACTCAAGAAAAAGCCAAGCAGGAACATGATTGTAAAATAAATAAGGAGTGGAGTAGCTATCCTGGCAACATCCATCGGAATTTGCACTATTAGCTTGCCCTTGAGGCTGAACATGACTACAATTGTGAACAAAAGAGCAATTAATGTAAGGGGCGAAACTACCGGCAGGAACTTTTCTTTATACCATGCCTCTCCTTTCCACCTTACAAAAATTAAGCGACTTAACAGGCCGGCCAGGAATGGAATGCCCAGGTAAATAGCTACACTCTCGGCAATGGCAGCAATGGAAATATCAACAATGGCTCCCTCAAAACCGAAAAGAGGTGGCAGCTTTGTAATAAAGAGCCAGGCATAAAAACTGTAAGCAAACACCTGAAAAATACTGTTTAAGGCAACCAGTCCTGCTCCGTATTCGCTGCTTCCTTCAGCCAAATCATTCCACACCAACACCATGGCAATGCACCTGGCCAGGCCAATTAAAATTAAGCCTATCATGTATTCCGGGTAATCCTGCAAAAAAATAAGCGCCAGTGCAAACATCAGTACCGGCCCGATTAGCCAATTAAGTACCAGCGAAATACTGAGTATTTTAACATTGCTAAATACTTTTGGCAGGAGCCTATAATTAACCTTTGCCAGGGGCGGGTACATCATCAGAATCAGCCCGACCGCAATAGGAATATTAATAGAGCCGCGGCTAAAGGAGTTTATGAAGACGGAAGTCCCCGGCCACCAATAGCCAATGCCTATCCCTATTCCCATGGCTAGGAATATCCACAGGGTGAGGAACTGGTCCGGGAAGTTTAGCTTTTTCTTTTTTCTGCTCATGCGTAGGGCCGGACTTTAAAACACTTTAGAAAACACATAAAACATTTCCGCAGCTATTTGCCTGGAGCGCTCCTCATACTTTTCCGCTTCTACCGGGCTCTCATCAAATACCTTCGGATCTTCATACCTTACAGCAATACGGGCTTCGGCCCCAGGGATAAACGGGCAGTTTTCATCTGCATGAGCGCAGGTCATGATGGCGGCAAAGCCTGCAGTTGCATTGATGGGGTCATCGTACTTTTTTGAAAATGCACTAATGGGCGGGCCTTCTTTTGAATGAAAGATGACATAGAAAGGATTTGATTCCTCCTGATTAGGGTGCTGCTTTTTTATTAACTGAAAGCCTGCCCGTTTTATCGCTTCCACCGCTCTTTCGTTAAATGCAGTAACTTCCACGCCTCCAGAGGAACATATCGCCTTCACCCCATAAAAATCAGCGGCGGTTTGTGCCCAAATTTGGGCAAACTGGCTTCTCCTCGAGTTATGGGTACAAATAAAATTTAGTTTTACTTCTGCGCCCCTGCCGCTCTTCTGCTGAATATAGTCGATTAAAACCTGCAAAATTTCCTTTCTCCCGGCAGTTATTTTATGGTAAGGAAGTTCTTTCAAGTATGCCTGAAGCGCGGGGAGTAATTCTAGTCCGCCTGGATTCATTTTCTGCAATGTTTAAAAACTTAACAACATCCAGAACCAGGAGAACAGGTATTATGCTGAAGGTCTGCCTGTTTTACTTTTGGCTTTTCTGTTTTCTGCCCTGGCTTTTGAGCATAAACTGTAATACTGAAAATACCTGTTTTGCCACTGTTAAAATCCACAATTTCACTGGCCGATAAATACCTGTTCAATATATCATCGGGAATAATAATGGGCTTTTCCTTTTGGATAGCAAGCTCTTCAAAACCCGCTGCCTGAATATGCCCCAGGTATATATTTTTTTGAATTGCCCCGGCCACACAACCTGCGTACATTTCTGCATCCTGCTGCAAAGCCTTTGGTAGTTGCCCTATTAATACAATGTCGGATATACTGAAATGGCCGCCCGGCTTTAACACGCGGTAAATTTCACTTATTACTTTTTGCTTATCCGGCACCAGGTTCAGCACGCAATTACTTACAACTACATCGGCCATATTTTCCGACACGGGCATGTCTTCTATATCTCCCTGGCGAAACTCCACATTATTGAAGCCCAGCTTTTCGGCATTCATGCGGGCTTTTTTTATCATGGCTTCAGTAAAATCAACACCAATTACTTTCCCTGTTTCTCCCGCTTCGTGGCGGGCCACAAAACAGTCATTTCCGGCTCCTGAGCCCAGGTCAATTACCGTGTCCCCTTTTTGGATGCGGGCAAAGCGGGTCGGAAGCCCGCAGCCCAGCCCTAAATCGGCCTCGGGTGTATATCCATTGAGTTCTGAATAATCATCCGTCATTATATTATACACTTCTGTTGAGGCTTCACCTGCCCCGCAGCAGGAAGATTGGTTCAGTGCCTTGTCCTGTTCGGCAATCTGGCTGTATTTTTCCCGAACAATTTTCTTGAGCTTTTCTGAGTTTTCCATTTTTTTCAGCTTTTTAATTGAAAAATGTTTAATTGCGATATTACGATAAAATAGGTTAAATTTTTTTAACAGCAATTCCCGTTTCCAGGATCGACGAACTGGTCAAAAAGAAGGTTGAACAAGTCCCTTATCTCGCCCCACTTCGCAGGATTGATGCAGTAGCTAACAGATACCCCTTCAATCGTTCCCTGGATAATTCCGATTTGCTTAAGCTCGCGCAGGTGCTGGCTGATGGTTGCCTGGGCAAGGCCCAACTCCTGCACCAGGTCGCCGTTAATACAGGCACTGGTTTTTAGCAAATGCTGAATAATAGCAACCCGGGCCGGATGCGCCAGTGCCTTGGCTACCTGCGCCAGCTCGTTTTGCGCTGTAGTAAATAAATCTGTTTTAGTAACTCCCATTTCAATATATTATATAATTGCAATATTACGATTAATGGAACAGATTCGCAAATAAAAATCATAAAGAGTGCCGCCCTATTCCTCTTTCATTCTCCGAGCCTGCCCTCTCCGTCAGGCTTTATTCAGCCTTCAAGAGCCATCCTCACCTTCTTTTTCCCGGAAACTGCCGGTAAATACCTGCTTGTAACTCCTAAAGTTGAAATGCACTTGTGGAACAAGCCTTCCCAGGCAAGAAAAGGAACCTCCTTTTAACTTTCCGGCCGGCAGGTGGTTGAAAGAAGTGAAATGAGCATCAAACTCCATCCATGAAAAATAAAAACAACAAGCTAATCCGGCAGCTGTTCGACACCAAAGGAGCCTTTTTAGTGGCAGTCGCCGTAGGCGGTCTCTTTATCCTTGAAAAAAAATATGCCCTTCGAAAACGAAAAGCCCCCCTATGGGACAGGCTAAAAACGAATACCATAGCCGCATCTACTGCAGCAATGGCCCTCCGCCTGGCTTTAATTCCGGTACTGGTAAAGGCAGCTTCTATGGCCGAAAGAAAAAATTCCGGCTTTTTACGCTTCCTTCAGCTTCCTCCGCTGGCTGGCAGCCTTCTGGGCTTCCTCATTCTTGACTACGGTTCGTACCGCTGGCATAAACTAAACCACAAAATTCCTTTACTCTGGCAGTTTCACCAGGTACACCATGCTGACCTCGACTTAGATGTATCTACGGCCTTGCGTTTTCATGCCGGTGAAGTTCTCATTTCTGCTTTATACAGAGGCGCCTGGGCATATTTTTCCGGCGTTTCGCCCCGGCTCGTGCTTATTTATGAAATTATTTTCGAAACAGCCACCAACTTTCACCACACCAACCTTAAATTGCCTGCAGCAACCGACAAAGGACTTTCTAATTTTATAGTAACGCCGCGCATGCATGGCATTCATCACTCGGTGGTAAGGCACGAAACAGACAGCAACTACAGCGTTGTGCTTACGCTCTGGGACCGGCTGCACCGTACCCTGCTCCTGGATGTACCCCAGGAAAAGCTTAATATTGGGGTGCCTTATGTAAGGGAGCATTTAGATGCAAAAGAGCTGATGATCATGCCCTTCCGGCCAAAGGCTGAGTGGCGGTTCCCCGACGGGAAAATCCCACTAAGAAACTAAAAACCTTTCAAAATTTTCCTTGGTTTTGAAAGGCTGAAATCCGTCCTGGAATGATTGTGCGAGCTTGAAGCCAGGCATCCCCAGCCAGGCGCTCCCATTAAAAGCATCCTTTTTGCGCAGTGGCAGTTGCCCCCTGCTTTTTTGTGGTTGATTTCTGCAAATATTTGAGCAAAAAAGCAGGCAGTTTCCCGGATGTTCGTGGGCACTCTCCCGCTTTAAACAGGAAAAAAAGCCTTTATCCAGCGGGCGGCGCAGCTATTTCAGCTCAGGTTTTCCTTTTCGAAGCTCAAAAACAGTTATTTCGGGCCAAATGCCCACTCTGCCCGAAAACCCGATAAAGCCAAACCCACGGTTCACATACAGCAGCCGGTCATTTTCCCGGGCCAGTCCCGCCCAGTTTTCGTACCTGTATTGCACCGGGCTCCATTTAAAAAGAGGGGTTTCAATGCCAAACTGCATGCCATGTGTATGCCCCGCCAGTGTCAGATGCACCTTTCTCGGGTGTTTTTTCACTATCTCCTGCCAGTGTGAAGGATCATGCGAAAGAAGAATTTTGAAAGCGCCCTCTTCTACCTCCTCCAGGGCTTTATCCAGATCCCCTTTTTCAATAAAACCACGGCCCCAGTTTTCTACGCCAAGGAGGGCTATCTTCTCTCCTCCTTTTTCAATGGTTACGCTTTCATCCAGTAGCATGTGCCATCCTATGGCCGCCTCGAACTCCTTGAGTTGTTCAATATTTGCTTTCCGGGCAGCTTCACTTTCCCAGTCGTGGTACATGCCATAGTCGTGATTTCCAAGAACTGCGTACTGCCCATAAGGCGCTTTTATTTCTGAAAGCATCTCCATAAAAGGAATCACCTCCGTAGCAAGGTCATTTACCAGGTCGCCGGTAAATACAAAGAGGTCGGATTTCTGCGCTTTTACCAGCTCAATGCCTCGCCTTACTGCTTCGGCATCATCTAAGCTGCCGGAATGGATATCCGACACCTGCGTAATGGTAAAACCATCGAACTCTTCCGGTAAATCGGTAAAATACAAAACCTGCCGCCGCACCCGAAAGTCGTACAAGCCTTTTGTAACACCGTAAACAAACGAAGCAAACGGAATAGTGGCCAGCACCAACCCTAGCTGGCTCACAATTTTCCGTCGCTCGGGCATCAGGGGCCGATGCTCTTTTCTACCTCCTTTTATTAAACGGAAGGCTGCAACCATGGAGCGGTAAATGTCCTCACCAAAAAGTACCAGAATAAAAACCAGCTTGGTAACAAAGAAAGTGAGAAACGCATTGATCATCCACTTTACAAAAGGGGTTGTAGTATCCGCTGAAAAGCGCAGATAAACAGCATAGGTAAAGCAAACAATCAGCCCCACAAAAAACACCCAAAAAATGAGGTGTACCCTTCGGCGCAGGCGGGCCGTTTGCCAGTCGGCCGTTAACCTTTTAACACCCTGAAAAACATACCAATCCATTAAAAGGGATATCAGTCCCAGAGCCAGAATAAAAGTTTGCATTTACTTGAATTGAAATTTACTTTTGGTTTAGCGGCCTTTCGTACTACCCGCCTGCCCTAAACCTAAACATGTTGCAAATTAATTAGGTACGAATTTTACAAATTTAGGATATGCAGGAAAAGCAGGAGCCGCTTGCTGGCTTTTATTTCGTTGCTAATTTCAGCAAGCCGGCTTTTCTTAACAAGCGCTTTTCTTCACCACAATTTTAGAGGCCTGACAGCCTCCGACAGCATAAAAGAAGCAGGCGAAAACTTTCTTTTTAGCTGACTGACCTTTACCTTTCTTACAGCCGGAGCGAATTTCCACCCTCACCTCGATAGGTTAAAGGATAAAAATCTACTAAACGGAAAGTTAAAAGGTTACTCTGCTGTGTTGTTGCCCGAACAATTTTCAGTCGCTTCAATTAATTAATGGTAAACGAAAGATAAACATGGAAAATAAATCTCTGGGCTTTGGCATTGTTGGCACCGGCGCTATTGCAGCGCATCATGCGAGTAGTATTCAGGAACTTCCAAACAGTCGCCTGGTAGCCGTTTGCAGTTCTTCGGCCGAAAGAGCAGCAGATGCTTCTGAAAAATTTGGCGTAAAGGCTTACAGCAAGGTGGCGGAATTAGTGGCCAGAGAAGATATTGATGTAGTAGCTGTGTGCACCGAAAGCGGAAATCACCTGGAGCCAGCCATCGCGGCAGCCAGGGCCGGGAAGCATGTACTGGTCGAGAAGCCCATTGAAGTAAGTCTGGAAAGAGCAGATGAATTGATTGCTGTTTGTCGATCAGAGAGGGTTAAGCTGGGCGTTATTTTCCAGAACAGGTACAAGCCGGATTATATCCGGCTGAAGGAAGCGGTTCGCCAGGGGCGCCTGGGCAAAATTCTACTGGGCAATGCCTATATTAAGTGGTACCGCGAGGAGGCCTACTACAGCAGCAGCAAGTGGAAAGGAACACTTGAAGGAGATGGAGGAGCGGCCTTCATCAACCAGGGAATCCACACCATAGACCTGCTGCTGGACCTTATGGAAGACGTAGAAAGTGTGTATGCAAAGGTAAAAACCACCGTTCATGCCATTGAAGGAGAAGATTTGGGGGTAGCCCTGCTTAACTTTAAAAATGGGGCAATGGGTACCATCGAAGGCGGCACCTCCCTCTACCCCGGCTACCCGGAGCGACTGGAAGTATTTGGCGAGAATGGCAGTATCATCCTGGAAGGAGGGCAAATAGCCCATTGGAACATAAAAGGCGAGGAAAGTCCATCGGCGCCCTCGCCTGGCAGAGAGGCCAGTGGCTCCTCGGACCCTATGGCGGTAGACTACAGGCTGCACATGGCCCAGATAAATGATTTTGTACATGCTATTCTGGAAAACAGGGAACCATTAGTGAATGGCGAAACTGCCAGAAAGTCGCTGGAGCTAATCCTGGCCATTTACCAGTCATCCAAAGAAAACAGGCTCATTCAGCTGAATTAAGCCCGGGGCTTTCCCACATTCAAAATCAGAAAAAAATAATAAAGGAGTACCCTGAACGCGGAATACCTTTCTGGTGAGGTGGAAACCTGTAAAAATTTATCATCACTGGCAAAAGGGGGTGCTTGGGTTTAACAGGCTGCCAGAGTTAATAATGCGCACCCTCGCTTCCTTCGCAGGACTGCCCAAGAGGGGCAAAATATTAAGAAAACATTAAATAATCGGCCGTATTTAGCATATTTCGAAGGATATGCTTATTTTTAAGCACCAACCTCAAAAATCTGGCTCATTTACTGCAGCCAGGCAATAGCTTTTTGCCTTCTTATTTCCCGGGAAGGCCCCATGCAAAATTGTAACCCATGATAAAGAAAGAGCAAACCACTCTCCGTGATATTGCACGGGAACTGAAAGTTTCTATTTCCACTGTTTCGAGAGCCCTCGCCGGGGCCGAAGAGGTAAATAAACAGACCAAAGAAGCGGTATTGCAGGTAGCCCGAAGGCTTGACTACAAACCCAATATGGTTGCACTGAGCCTGCGCAGGCAAAAAACCAAACACCATTGGCATTATTGTACCCAACCTCGTTAGCCACTTTTTTTCGGCAAGTATCAGTGGCATTCAGGAAGTCGCCTCAAAAAAAAGGTATAATGTAATGATTTGCCAGTCGAACGAGTCGTACGAAACGGAAATCAGCAACCTCAATACTATGGTAGCCAGCAGGGTGGATGGCCTATTAATTTCTCTTTCAAAAGAAACGCAGTCGTTTGAACATCTTAAATCGGTTTATAACAATGGCCTGCCTCTGGTTTTCTTCGATCGGGTATGTGAAGAAATCAACACTTCAAAAGTAACCGTCGACGACCAGCACGGCGCCTTTAAAGCGGTCGAGCACCTGATAAATGCCGGCTGCAGGCGAATTGCGCACCTTTCGGGGCCGGAGCAGCTTTCCATTAGTAAAAACAGGTTGCAGGGCTACCTCGATGCCCTGGGAAGCATGACATTCCGGTGGCAGATGAGCTTATTCGCCAAAGCAGCCTGGCAGAAGAAGACATTGTAGCACAAACAAAAAGTTTATTAAGCCTGGGCAACCCGCCTGATGCTATTTTTGCTGTAAATGACTTTGTAGCCGTTCAGGCTATGCAGGTAATAAAAGAGAGAGGGATTAGAATACCGGAAGAAATCGCCATTGTTGGCTTTACCAATACGCCTGTTTCTATGTATATAGAGCCGTCGCTCACCACGGTAGCCCAGCCTGCTTTCGAAATAGGCCAAACAGCCGCCAGCCACATTCTGGAGCAGATTAACAACCCAACAGACTTTGCCCCCAAAGACATTACCCTTAAAACAGAGCTTATTATCCGCAACTCATCTAAAAGAAACGGATAATTTCCTTTAAGGCATTATCGGCATAAGGCTCCCTAACGGAACGGACACAAATGTTTAACAGGCACAAGCAATTAGTAAAGCGCGTAAGGAATAAAAAAGAAGGAAAACTTTTATTTATTCATTTATGTTTTTAATATAGTGCTGCGCAATCGATTGCGCAAAATCAATAGATATATGGCTCATAAAATACTTAAAATTCATCCAAAAGATAACGTTCTGGTAGCTCTAACCGACTTAAGAGCTGGTGAGAAGGTGGAATATGAAGGGCAAACGATTACCCTTTTTAATGATGTTCCTGCCAAACACAAGTTTGCACAGACCCCACTGGCGCCTGAGCAGGAAATAACCATGTATGGCTCCTTAGTAGGCAAGGCCGTAGAAGAGATTCCCGAAGGCGGCGCCCTCACCATACAAAATGTAAAACACAAGGTTTCGGAGTTTACCGGCAAAACAAAAACTACCGGCTGGAATACGCCTGATGTTTCGAAATGGAAAGACCGAACTTTCAAAGGTTTCCATCGCCCCAACGGCGAAGTGGGCACTGCCAATAACTGGCTGGTAATTCCGCTGGTGTTTTGCGAAAACCGCAATGTAAATACTATAAAACAGGCTTTTATTGAAGAGCTTGGCTTTGGCCACCAGGATGTCTACAAGTCTTACGTTCAGCAAATGGTCGATCTTTACCAGTCGGGGCGAACCGAAGAAATTCAAACCCTCCCGCTAAAAAACGAGACGCTCAACGGGCAGAAGCGTATTTTCGATAACATTGATGGAATAAAGTTTCTTACCCACGAAGGGGGCTGCGGAGGCATCAGGCAGGACTCTGAAATGCTGTGTGCCCTGCTGGCAGGCTATATTAACAACCCAAATGTTGCCGGTGCGACCGTATTAAGCCTGGGGTGCCAGAATGCCCAGATAAGCATACTGGAAGAAAAGTTGAAAGCCCTTGACCCTAACTTTTCCAAGCCACTCATTATACTGGAGCAGCAACAGGAAGGAACCGAGCAGGAAATGCTGGCAAAGGCCATTCGGCAAACATTTTTGGGCATGGTACAGGCAGATAAGCAGGAACGCCGTCCTGCCCCGCTCAGCAAGTTAACCATAGGCCTGGAATGTGGTGGCTCCGATGGGTTTTCGGGGATATCGGCCAACCCTTCCGTAGGCCATGCCTCCGACCTGCTGGTAGCGCTTGGTGGCAAGTCTATTTTATCGGAATTTCCGGAACTCTGTGGCGTGGAACAGGAGCTGATTAACCGCTGCGTAGACGAAAAAACAGCCGATCGATTTGTGGGACTGATGCGCGCCTATGCGGCATCGGCAGAAGCAGTTGGCTCCGGATTTGACATGAACCCCAGCCCGGGCAACATTAAAGACGGCCTTATTACCGACGCTATAAAGTCGGCCGGGGCAGCTAAAAAAGGCGGCACCTCTCCGGTAGTCGACGTACTGGATTATGCCGAACCTGCAATAAAGCCAGGCTTAAACCTGCTTTGTACCCCGGGCAACGATGTGGAGAGCACCACTGCCATGGCTGGTTCCGGTGCTAACATCATTCTTTTTACCACTGGTTTGGGCACCCCAACCGGCAACCCGGTGGCACCGGTCATTAAAATTTCATCGAACAGCAAGCTGGCTAAACGCATGCCCGACATTATCGATGTAAATACCGGAGCAGTAATTGAAGGCGAAAAAACCATTGAAGAAATGGGCGAGGCTTTGCTGGACCATATTATAGAAGTAGCCAGCGGTAACATTAAAACCAAGGCTATGGAGCTCGGCCAGGAAGATTTCATTCCCTGGAAAAGAGGGGTATCGCTTTAAAAGGTTTAAAGTTGAGGTTGAAAATGGAAGAGAGGCTGTCTTAAAAGGATAGCCTCTTTTCTTTTTGCAGGAAACGGCCAGCTGCTATACTTCAGAAGCTAACGGCAGGCAGCTTAAAATACAAGTGGATGATCTTCCTTAAAATCGTATAATGTCAGTTGCCGCAGCTCGTAGTAGGCTATCCAGAAGTCGCGCAGGGCGGCTATGAAGCTTTTCTTTGCCTCGTCTTTTTCCTGGGTGGCAATATTCAAATCTGTAATACTGATATCTCCGTTCATGTACTTCTTCCGGGAAATTTCGTAACGCCTTCCTGCTATGTCATCGCTTTTTTCAGCAATCACTACCTGCTGCCGAAGCATATCAAACAACCTTACCTGGGTAACCACTTCCTGCTCGAAATTTATCTGGTCCTGGGCTACGGTGTAAGTAGTTAATTCCTGGTTCGCTTCAGCGGTTTTCAGCCTTGACTTCCGCCTGCCCCAGTCCATAACAGGAATGCTAAAGTTCAAAAGAACCGTTTGCTGATCATCGGGATTGCGGTAAACATCGCCCAAGGCCTCTCCCTGGTGGGTAAAGCCAAAGGTGGCATTGATATTGGCATTAAAGCCGCCGTTTCCTTTTGCGCGGGCTACCTCTCGCTCTGCTTCCAGCTTTTGCCGCTTAAATGCAATAGTTGCCCGACGGTTTTTAATGGCTTCGGCCAAAGCAATTTTTTTGTCTATTGTAAATTCAGGAATAGTAGCAGGTGGAAACAGGTTCATTGCTTCCTCACTATTAATGCCAATATAGGACTTCAGCTTCAGGGTGCTGGTTTCCAGATCGAGCTCTGCTTTAGCTACCTGCTGCCTCGCCCGCATTACAGAAAGCTCCAACTGCAGCAGTTCGTTTTCGGGCGTTTTTCCGGCTTCATAGCGAGCTGCAGCTGTTTTATAAAGTATCTGGTTGTTTTCCAGGTTGGTTTGAGCAATATTCATGGCCGCCTGCGCCAGGAGCAGGTCAAAAAACAAGTCTGTTACATCTACTGAAATGTCTTCCATCTCCTCCACATACTCCCTCTTGGATTCTTCATAGCGCAGGGGTTCTATCTTCCGGTCCCACTTCAGAGAGTTGAAAAAAAACAGGGGCTGCGTTATTCCGATAAAAGCCGGATTGCCGCTGTACCGGTAATTATTCTTGAAGAAATTATCGAAGCGCTGCAGGCTGGAGCTAACAAATATACGGCTGCCCGAAAAGCCAAGGCGCTGCTCCAGCGAAAGAGCAAGTGAAGCATAATTCTGGTTTACCTGCGGAAAAGCATAGGTGCCATCGTTTTGCCGGGTAGGAATGACTTCCCTGCTAAACTCCTCTCCTCCCGACAAAACCAGCTGAGGCCTGTAATTGGATAAATAGGTATTGTACTGCCAATAACGGTTTTCGCGTCTTGTCTGGGCCCGGTGAGCGGCAGGACTCTGCTCTTTTGCAAGCTCAATCAATTCTTCCAGGGTATGCTTTATCGTTCCCGGCTGTTCCTGTGCAAAAAGTGAAAAAGGGTATATACAAAAAACTATTAATAAAATTCGGTTCATCTGTCTGTTCTATTATCATCCCCACCATAGTATAAAATCCAGCACGGGGAATACGTCCATCACCTCTTTCCCAAAACCTGGCAACAGGCTACCTGGTACTTATAAAAGCCTGCTGCCTCCGTTCCTTTTGCCCTGTAAGAATAAATTAAGGCTTTACAATCCGCTCTGCTAAATCTAACTGCATGGCTTTTATTTCTTTAAGAACCAGCTGTGCCATTTTACGCGCCCCCAGTTCGTTAAAGTGGGTATCGTCCTGTTCGCCCTCCGGATAGTTCGGGTGTTCGCCCGGCTCCAGGTGCATAAACAGCAGCTTCGTTTTTTCCGGCCCCCACTCCTGTAAAAAGGCCTGGCTCTTCCTGTCCATGTCTATCAGGGGTACCTGCATTGCGCTGGCTAGTGAACGCACAATGGCCGAATATTCCTCATGGGTACCCTGTACCTGCCCCTGCTCATTAAACTTTCTGCGTGCCACCGGCGTCAGCAGTATCGGTTTTGCCCCCTTGTTCCGGCTTTCGGTAACGAAACGCTTTAGGTTTGCCTTGTATTCAGCAGGTGTGGTGTAACGACCTACTTTCGACTTTACTTCATCGTTATGTCCGAACTGGATAAACACATAGTCGCCTTTTTGCAGGCTGTCGGCCACCGCTTGCCAGCGATTTTCAGAGATAAAGGTTTTTGTACTTCTTCCGTTTTTTGCCCGGTTGTCTACCGCAACACTTTCATCGAAAAAATAGGCAAAGGGCATTCCCCAGCCAGTTTCGGGATACGAATCTACCTCCTTAATGGACATAGTAGAGTCGCCAATCAGGTATACTTTTACAGGCTCCTTCTGTTGCACAAGAAAACCCATTAGCAACAGGCTTATAGAAAGGGACAGGAGGCTTCCAAGCCTCACGGTCCATTGATTCAATGATTTTATTTTTTTCATATGCACTTATAATTTCTCCTCCAGCTTTACCTCTTCTCCGTTAATGACCACATCTTCGAAAACAATATCCTCCACATTAGAGAATACAAAGGGCTCTTCCACTTTTTCAATCTTCACATTAATCAGGCGTACATTTTGTACCGGCGACTGCTCATAGCCTTCCAGCAAAACGCCTACTTCGCCCCCGTTCTCCACGGTCATGTTCTTTACTTCTATGTTACGTACGGTGGGTACATAGGCGCCTGAGTCTTCGTAAAACATGTTTACACGCACTACCTGTTCTGCCACCTGTCCTACTTTTATATTGCGCAAATACACATTTTCCACAACCCCGCCGCGCATAGAGCTGGTTTTTATGCGCAGGGCCCGGTCAAGATTCGGGCTGTTCATCTGGCAGTCTTCGGCAAAAACATTGCGCGCACCACCGGTTATTTCGCTGCCAATTACTACCCCGCCATGCCCGTCGGCCATGGTGCAGCCCTGGATGATAATGTTCTCGCTTGGCACATTAATTCTGCGGCCATCGGCATTGCGACCTGACTTGATGGCAATACAGTCGTCGCCGGTATTAAAGTAACAGTCTTTGATGAGTACATTTTTGCTGGATTCCGGGTCGCAGCCATCCGAATTTGGTCCATGGCTTTCTATCCTTACCCCCTGAATAGTTACATTGTTACAAAGCACCGGGTTGAGAATCCACATGGGAGAATTAACAATGCTTACCCCTTCGATAAGTACATTGTTGCAGCGATATGGCTGAACAAACTGCGGACGCAGATAAAAGCCCTCACCGAATTTACGCTCCTCTACCGGCACCCCATTTTCGGCCATTTCGAAAAGTGCTGCTCTTTTATCCTTGTCATTCTGGTTAGGGGTGCCTTCTTTCCAGCCATATTCCTTCTTGCCTTTCCAGGGCCACCAGTTGGTTTCGTTCGCCTGTCCGTCGAGGGTGCCTTCGCCTGTAACGGCAATGTTCTCCTGTTCGAAGGCATAAATGAGCGACGAATAGTTCATGAGCTCTACGCCTTCCCAGCGGGTATACACCAGCGGCAGGTAGTCTTTCGGGTTGGTAGAGAATGAAATAGTGGCCTCTTTTACCACATGCAGGTTTACGTTGCTTAGCAGGTGGATAGGCCCCGTATGAAAATTACCTTCCGGCACCACTACCCGGCCGCCCCCGGCTGCGTTACAGGCTTCAATAGCTTGTTTAAAGGCTTCGGTATTGTCTTTTTGTCCATCGCCTACTGCACCATATTCAGTAACTACAAAGTCCCTGTCAGGAAAAGTGGGCGGGTTAATCTGCTCGAGAATGGCATCTACATTGTCCCACACATCGGCGGCAACCGCTTCTGCGGGCGCCTGTTGTGTGTCTGCCTGTTCGCTACTCCCACAGGCAGAAAGCCAGCAAAGAGTCGCCGCCAGCAGGAAGCTTGCTAAAAAAGTATTGGAATATGTTTTCATATATATATCGTTGTATTAGGTTTATGAGATTAATTATAGTTTGGCAGCTCTGCCTCGGCAAGCATTGGCGTGCCCCGCTTACAAAGCTGAAGGGCCAGCCCCCAGGGATCGCGGAGCATTAGCAGGTGAGAACCATCCTCTAAATGCTGCTCTGTAACCAGGCTGGCCCCGGCCTGCTGCAGACGCGCCATGTCTGCTGCAGGCTGCTCCGAGACAAAAGCCAGGTGCACCAGCAGGGGGTTCATTTCCCGATAGGCAGGCACCTCATTAGCCGGGTTACAATATATTTCTACCATAATGCGGCCACTGGTATCGACCAGAAAAGTGGTGTAGGGGGCTTCTTTCATTTGCCTTACCACCTTTAGCCCCAGGTGCTCCACATACCAGCCGGCCATGGCCAGGGGCTCTTCTACATTTAGTGCAAAGTGTTCCAGTTTCATAAATTCCTGCTTTTTATACTTTCAATTCTTCTCCGGCTTCGTTCCATTACTTCTCTACAGCTTTAGCTCCGCCGAAGTAATTTTACTTTCTTTTATTTCAGCTGCTGTTTAAAAACTTTATCCAGAAAACCGGCGGTGTACTCCAGGGTAGGTTCGAACCAGGGGTGCATTAACCAGAAAGAATGGGGCGTATCCGGAATGCTGTGTGTCTCTGAATAAATGTTGTGGGCATCCAGAATTTCTATCATGTCGTTTTTGCCGGCATGGAAGCGCGGATAGGAGCTGCTGATAAACAGCACCGGCGGCGTATTTTTACCGGTATGGGTTAAAGCAGAGGCTTCCTCCCAGTTTTCGGGCGCTTCTTCGTAAGCGCCGCCCAGCCACTGCCCGGCCATGGTTCCTTCCTCCGACTCAGGGTGCTTAAAGGCAAGCACGCCATCGACATCTACAATGGCCTGTACCGCACTTGAATATCCGGCATTCGGGCCGCTTCCCTCAAGCTTCTTCATTCCATTGGTGGTGCCTAATAAAGCCGCCAGCTGCCCGCCAGCCGAGGTACCAAAGGCAGCAATTCTGCTGGTATCAATAGAATAACTTACGGCATTTGCCCGCAGCCAGCGTACCGCCGCTTTTAAATCATGAACTGCTGCGGGGTAGGGAGCCTCCAGGGAAAGCCGGTATTCTGCGGTGGCCGCTACATATCCCCGCTTTGCCAGTTGCTGCGCCATGGGCACCAGCAAGGATTTGTCGCCGGTACGCCAGCCCCCACCATGGATCAGCAATACCGCAGGATAGGTTTCTTTGCCCGTATCTTCAGGATAGAAAATATCCATGTGCAGCTCCCGTTCTCCCAGGCTTTTGTACACCACTTCTTCCCGGGCAGCTATTCCTTGGGGTAAGCGGGGCTCCACAATTTTTATAAAAGGATACTTTTTGTGCAGTTTCTCATACGCACTGTGGATGGTGTAAGAAGTATCGCGCGGAAAGCCGGCTTCCTGCGCAAAGGCTCTACCTGCCCATATCATAATAAGTAAAAGAAAAACCTTCTTCATCTGTTTTATTGTTTACGCCCTGCTTTTCGATTTTAAACTTGAGGAAATGCTCCCTAAGCTGCTGCTATTCCATCCACAAAATACTTTCCGTAGTATTTTTTCCCTGATACACCTGTCCTTCGGCATCGGTAAAATCTTCTTTTTGTAGCCGTACATTTTCTGTAAGTTCGCCCAGCACCCTTACCACCGGCCTGGCAATATTGCTATAGGCAAGCTGGCTCACATCAATATCTTTACTGTTGTAAATGGTTAAAGCGGGGCCCTCTTCTGTCAGAACTTTTACATTCTTCAGGCTAATCCCTTCAGCATCTATTAGCGTGATTCCCTTGCGCGCCTGCAGCACAGCATCTTCCAGGCTCACCTGCTGCAGGCTCATTTCCGGCAGCCCCTGGAAAAAAGCGGCAGTTTCGGTGCCTGTAGCGGTAATATTTTTCATGTGGATATTTCGGAAAGAAGGGGTTTCTTCCGTTACCGGTACCGGCGGCTCTGTTCTCTCACTTATCTCCACTCCTTCGTCCAGGGCCGGCGACTTTCCTCCATAGAACATATTAAAGCGGATGGCTTCGGTAGGGATATTTATCATGTCGATGTTCGATATCCAGATGTTTTCCACTACTCCCCCACGACCGCGGATACTTTTAAAGCGAAGGCCCACATCGGTACCCATAAAGGTGCAGTGCGATACGTGCACATTGCGCACACCGCCCGACATTTCGCTGCCGATTACAAAGCCTCCATGGCCGTGGTACACCACGTTGTTCTTTACAATTACATTTTCGGTTGGCATGCCTCTGCGGCGACCATCTTCATTCTTGCCTGACTTAAAGCAGATGGCATCGTCGCCCACATCGAAAGTGTTGTTGTAAATAAGCACGTTTTTGCAGCTTTCCAGGTCAATACCATCGCCATTATGTGCATAGGCAGGGTTGCGGACTGTCAGGTTCCGCACAATCACATCCTCACTCATAAGCGGGTGGAGGTTCCAGGCAGGTGAGTTCTGAAAAGTAGGCCCATCGAGCAGCACCCTTTTAGAGCCTACGATGCTTACCATTACCGGCCGCAGAAAGTCTTTAATCGCCTCATATTCTTCTTTGGTTGCCAGGTCCGGAACATTGGTTTTGCTCAGTTGCCGACCTTTTTTATAATTTTCTGATGGTACCCAGGTGGGTCCTCTGTCGTTCATTACCAGTCCACCCGATTCTACCAGCTTTTCCCATGCTCCTTCAGATAGCTGCGATTTAAATACCGCCCGCCAGGCATCTCCCGAGCCATCAAATACCCCTTCGCCCGTAATGGCGATATTCTCCAGGCCTTTTCCGTAAATGGGAGAAAGGCAGCGGTAGGTGTCCAGCCCTTCGAAACTGGTTTCAATAACAGGGTAGTCATCTTTGTCTTTACTGAAAATTACCAGTGCCCCCTTTTCGGCATGGATATTCACATTGCTTTTCAGGATAATGGGGCCGGTAAGCCAGATGCCCGGCGGAATAAGTACCCTGCCGCCGCCCTTTGCCACCACCGCATCGATGGCTTTGGCTATGGCATCGGTATTTTTGGTAAGGCCATCGCCCACCGCACCAAAATCTTCAATGTTTACGCTGTAGTTAGGGAATTCAGGTTCTGCCACTTTGGGCATATCAAACTCCACACCTTCGTAAATGGAGGCATTTAAATTACTTTCTTTCCTTGAATTTGTTAATTGCGGCTGGCAGGCAAACTGCATGGCTGCCGCAAAAGCAATTAAAAGCCCTGGGGACCATTTCCTTTTATTTACTGCTTTCATTTCTGTTGTACCATTTAGGGGCTGAGGTGCCGGTTTCGGTATCGCCGGCAAAAATATTTTCGATGGTATACTCCGCAGCTTCTTTTGCGCTCAAAATATGCGCCCATTCCACTCTTTCATCTGGCTGGTAGCCGGGGCCTGAATTATTATACTCTGCATAAAAAACTGTTTCCTCGGCTTCCGGTCTGTTCCAGTTATGCCATCCGTCTGCCAGAATGTGGTCGCCCATAAAGCAGTTTATAAATACCGTTTCGGCAAAGTCGCGCCAGGGCCGCCCCAGGTACACCTCGTTTACCCCTTCGGCTGCCGTGAGCCTGCAATCTTTAAATACATAACCATATTCCACCCAGGATGGCGTAGAAGCAGCCGTGATGTAAGAGTCTTTTTCACTGTGAATTTCACAGTTTTCGAAAAGCGCGGTGGCCGGGCCAAAAATAAAATCGGTGGTTCCTTCTATATAGCAGTCAACATAATACTGGCGGGAGTTTTCGCCCGATGCAAAGATGGTATCCTGGTCGCCCAGGAAACGGCAGTTGCGGAACACCAGCCGGTCGCCCTCCACATGCAGGGCAACCGCCTGCCCTACCGGACCGGCCGAGTTTTCGATGGTGAGGTTTTCTACATTGATGTTGTTGCCTTCTATGCGCAGTGTATAGGTATCGAAGGTCCCCATCTTCCCTCTGCCGGCATGGTCGTCGTAGGTAAGTATGGTGCTGTCGACACTCTCTCCAATAAGTGCAATATCGGTTACCCAGGCCGGGATAAGTACCTTCTCTTTGTACACCCCGTTTTTGATAAAAATGCGGAGTCGTTTGGGGGTAAAGGCGCGCACGGCATCAATGGCATCCTGTATGTATTTGTAATCTCCGCTGCCATCTTTCGCCACTACCATATCGTATTCGGCAACAGGAGCAGTGGCGGGCGCAGCAGCAGCTTTCTGCCTTGCTGATTCCGGACGACTGGCCGTTAGCCGGTTCGTACAGGCTGAACTCAGCAGCAAGATTAGTAACAGCATGGGTTTGTGTAAAAGTGCAAGCTGGCAACCTATTCTCCTGCCAAGCTGTTTGTTTTCTTTCCGGTACTTCCAGTTCATTTCAGTTCTTTTAAGTTGTAATAAGTGGCTAACTTTTTCCCCGCTTGCTATCTGTTTTTCCTTAACCTGGTCAAACAATCTGTCTGAGCGCAAAAAGCCGTGTTTATAGCTAAAAAGCATGGCCGCGTAAAGGCCATGCTTAGGCTGTGTCTGATGAATCACATTTTGCTGTCATGCTGAGGTCAGGAATCGGATGGCCGATGCCACATCTTTCCAAGTAAGAAAGTCCTTCCCGGCTTCAATAAAAGAAAGATTCCTCCCGCGCCGCGTAGGCTGTTGTCGGAATGACAAAAAAAGAGTTGAAATTATTCATCATACACAGCCTAGTTTTAAAAGTAAATAGCGTAAAAATTACTCTTAAAGGCCTTTTCCCTGATACTATCTTTTCCTTTATAAATCCTGTAATCCTTCAAACACCAGCCGGGCTACTGCCGTGGCTCCTTCGGGCTGAAAATGGGTATTATCGCTTTGCCCTTCGGGATATGCTTCGTATTTACCGGCGGGCAGGTTCATAAAATAATTTTTGCTTACATAGTCTTTCCCTTTGGCGGTAAAATGATCGATAGAGCGTTGGGTCAGGTCTATCAGCGGAACATCCAGTTCCGCCGCCACTTCTTTGGCTGCCGCCGGGTATTCTCCGTGTACATTCGAGAGCTGCCCGTCCTTCCAGGGGTAGTTGCGGTTAACCGGGGTTAGTATAATGGGCGTTGCTCCTTTCTCCCGGGCCTCTTTTACGTATAGGCGGAGGTACTCTTTATAGCCCTGGATATTTACGTAGCGCTCGGGCTTGTTTTCGGCAGCATCGTTGTGCCCGAACTGAATCAGCACCAGGTCATCTTTTTTAAGACTATTGAACACCTCCCGCCAGCGCCCTTCTTCAAAGAAGGTGCGGGTACTACGGCCACCGCGGGCTTTATCTACCACCAGCACCGAATCAGCATTGAGGATATTCTTCAGCTTAGGCAGGCTGTCTGCCGCCATAAAAGGCTGAAAAACCTGCCCCCAGCCCGTAACAGGATAGCGGGTTTTCATATAATCTTTGCCCGGATCATAATTATCCGCATAATCGGCCACGGTGGAGTCGCCGATTAAAAATACCCTGAGCGGTTCTTTTTTCTGAAAAAGAAAAGACATGGACAGCACACAAAGCAGTAAAAGGATTCCTCTGAATAAATTGCTTTTCATATACATAAAATTCAATGACAGGATTATAAATACTTTACTGGATTTCAATAACAACAGGAAAGGTTAGCTCGTAAACCAACCTTTCATATATTAATTATTTCTGTAAGCTGTAGGCATTATCGCCCGCACCCTGGCCTTCAGTAATCTGGCTTTCAGCATTCTTAAAGTCCCTGGTATCGAAGGTTACATTTTGCGTTAGCTCGCCCAGCAGGCGAACTACCGGCTCCTGCGATTCCTGGTAGGTCAGACCGCTTACGTCTACATTCTTACTATTATAAATGGTTAAAGTCGGGCCCTTATCATTGAAGACAGTTACATTTTTCAATTCAATATCATCGGCATCAATCATTACAATGCCTTTCTCTGTTTCCAGTATGGCATTTTCGAGCGACACATTTTCCAGGTTCATTTCGGGGAGGCCCTGGAAAACGGCTGCTGTATTTGATCCGGTGGCGGTAATATTTTTCATGAAGATATTCCGGAAAATTGGCGTCTCTTCATTTACCGGCATCAGTGTCTCATCGCGCTTCTCATCTTCAGCTTTTTCATCCTGTTCGAGAATAGGAGAATTGCCCTGGTAAAACATATTAAAACGAATTGCTTCGGTAGGAATATCAATCATGTCGATGTTCGAAATCCAGATGTTTTCTACCACGCCTCCACGGCCGCGGGTACTTTTAAAACGAATGCCTACATCGGTTCCCATAAAGGTGCAGTTCGATACGTGCACATTGCGTACTCCGCCCGACATTTCGCTGCCTATTACAAAGCCACCATGGCCGTGATACACCACATTGTTCTTCACAATTACATTTTCGGTAGGCATTCCTCTGCGGCGACCGTCTTCATTCTTACCTGATTTGAAGCAGATGGCATCGTCGCCCACATCGAAGGTGTTGTTGTAAATAAGCACGTTCTTGCAGCTTTCCAGGTCAATACCATCGCCGTTTTGTGCATACCACGGATTGCGTACCGTCAGGTTCCGCACAATTACATCTTCGCTCATAAGCGGATGGATGTTCCAGGCCGGTGAGTTCTGGAAGGTTGGGCCATCGAGCAATACCCTTTTAGAGCCTACAATGCTTACCATAACCGGGCGAAGGAAATCCTTTACGGTTTCGTATTCTTCTTTCGTTTTAAAAGGGGGCACATTAAAATTTTCGGTCTGCTGGTGTCCGTACAGAGCCTGTTCTGTCGGGAACCAGGTATCGCCTTCCTCATTGAGTACTCCACCTGAATTTATCAGTTTCTTCCATTGGCCTGAGGTCATTTTTCCTTTTTTAACGAATCGCCAGGAACCTCCGGAACCATCAAAAACTCCTTTGCCCGTAAAGGCAATGTTCTCTACCTCTTTAGCATAAATAGGGGAAACGTTCCGCCAGGTTTCCAGTCCTTCGAAGCTGGTTTCTACCAGGTAATAATCGTCAAAATCGTCGCTGAATTTTACCAGGGCGCCCTGCTCGGTATGGATGTTTACATTGCTTTTCATGACAATGGGGCCGGTAAGCCAAATCCCCTGCGGGATTATTATCCTCCCGCCTCCTTTTGAAGCAACCTCTTCAATGGCTTTGGCAATGGCGTCGGTGTTCTTGGTAAGACCGTCGCCCACCGCACCAAAGTCTTTAAGGTTTACCGTGTAATTCGGGAATTCCGGTTCTGCCACCTGGGGCATATCAAATTCCACGCCTTCGTATATAGATGCTGTGGTAGGTTCTGCTACCGCCTGCGAACTGGCCGGCTGGCTCTGGCATCCAACCTCAAAGATGCCAGCAGCCATCATAAATAGCACCAGCCAGTTTTTATTTAAGTTCTTATTGAATTTCATAATCATCCTGTTTGCAATTCATTATTTGTTTGGGGTAATCCTGAACCAGTCATAATTGGCATAGCCCGAATCGTTTATCCTGTCTTCCCTGCTTGCAAAAAGCCCTACTTTGGCGCCAATCCATCGGCCAGGTACGGCTGTAAAGGGTTTGCCCACCTTTTTAAATCTTTTGCCATTTTCGCTGTAGCTGAACTGGCTTTTCCCGCCCTTGCTAACTTCTACCCGCAGGTAAACCTCCTCCCCGGCATTCAGCTTTTTAATGGTTTCCTGTTTTTCCGCTGTGCCCTCATGGGCATCATTGGCGGTGCTGTACACCAGGTAGGTGCCACCTTCTTTACTTTGCAGCGAGAGGTGGGCATAATCTTCGCCCATTACCAACAGCCCGGTTCGTTCGTTCTGTAGATCCTCGTTCGGGTAGAAGCTCAACTTGGTGGTGGCTGTAAATTCTTCGGCAGGAAACTTCTGTAGCAACAGGTTTGGCGCGCCCCACAGGTTGGCTGCTTCTTCCGGCAGCTGGTCGGTATACAGCCGCAGGAATCCCTGGCTCGCCGCCGGAAAGGCCCAGCTGGCTTTAGGATTGGCATGCCACTGCCACTGTGGTCCTATTTTATTACTATTAAATTCATCCGACTCCGGAGGCGTTGCCACCGGATAGGACTTGCCTACAGCCGGCTTTTTATGGCGCGCCACCGGCTCGCCAATGCCATTTCCATCCTTATCTTCGCCCATTACCGGCCAGTCATTCTCCCACTTCATGGGCTGCAGGTGAACAATACGCCCATAGGCTTCTTTGTCCTGGAAATGAACGAACCAGGCTTCGTTAGAATCGAGTTCCACCCAGCCTCCCTGGTGCGGACCATTAACATTCGTGCTGCCCTGCTCCAACACTACCCGCTCTTCGTAAGGACCGTATACATTTTTGGAGCGCAGCACCAGCTGCCAGCCGGTAGAAACTCCGCCGGCTGGAGCGAAAATATAATAGTACCCATTTCGCTTGTAAAACTTTGGCCCTTCGACGGTAGGATGATCCTCATGACCATCGAATACAATGGTGCCCTCATCGAGCAGCTGGGTGCCATCGGGACTCATTTTATTAACAACAAGTACACTTTTAATTCCGGCACGGCTGCCGGCAAAAGCATGTACCAGGTAAGCCTTGCCATCCTCGTCCCAGAGTGGACTTGGATCGATAAGCCCTTTTCCATCCTGCACCAGCACGGGTTCCTCCCAGGGTCCTGCAGGATCTTTGGCCTTTACCATATAAATACCAAAGTCGGGGTCGCCATAATAAATGTAAAACTCGCCATTGTGGTGCCGGATGGAAGGGGCCCAAACACCGTTGCCATGCTGCGGCTCAGAAAAATGGTCGAAAGGAGGCTGCCGCTCGAGGGCATGCCCAATAAGCTCCCAGTTTACCAGGTCTTTTGAATGAAGAATAGGAAGACCGGGAACTGCATTGAAACTGGAGGCCGTCATATAAAAATCTTCGCCTACCTTTACAATATCCGGGTCAGAATAGTCGGCATGAAGTACAGGGTTTATATAAGTACCATCTCCCTGATCGGCTCCCCAAACCTTAGAAACCTGACTGCTACTTTCCTGTGCATTTAGCTGTTGTAAAGGAGCTGTGAACCCTAGCGCTGCCATTAGAATTGTACTGTAAATTATGGGGTGTCTTTTCTCTGGCATATCTTTATTCTTTTCTTTGGCTTAAAAGTCAGGCACATTAAAGCCGTCCTTCTTGCTGCTTTTTTTGTTCCGCTTCGCTTTTACTGATCTGCAGAAAGCAGATTCTCCCTTGGATCCCAGCCGTTAAAAATATTATTAAGGGTGTATTCTGTCGCTTCTTCTTTGCTTAGCTGGTGTGCCCATTCCACTCTCGATGCTGGCGCTGCTCCAGGTCCTGTTGAGCCATATTCAGCATAAAAGGATGTTTTCTCTGCATTGGGCTTGTCCCAGTTGTGCCAACCTTCGGGCTTTATGAGGTCGCCAAGGGTGCAGTTAATAAAAACCGTTTGGGCGTATGGCCGCCAGGGGCGACCCAGGTAATACGAATTATCAGCTACATTGCCTGTTATGCGGCAGTTGCGAAATACAAACCCATAGGGAGTTCCTTCTTCCGTAGAAGCGGCCGTAATGTAACTTCCCTTTTCTTCCTTGCAGAAAATTTCACAGTCATCGAACACGGCGGTAGACCAGCCAAAAATAAAGTCGGTGGTTCCTTCTATATAGCAGTTTCTATAATACTGGCGGCTGCCTCTTCCGTGGGGGTACAGCGTATCCTGGTTTCCTAAAAAACGGCAGTTGTTAAAGGTTACCCGGTCGCCATCGACCCGTACCGCTACCGCCTGCCCCACGGGCCCCGCGGTATTGGAGAAGGTAATGTTTTCGGCTGTAAAATCATCGCCAAAAACATAAAAGCTGGTAGAGCCTGTAGTACCCATTTCTTCGCCAAAAATGTTCTTTTTTGAAGAAAAGTCGTCGTGCGTGAGTACGGTTTTGGTTACATCTTCACCAATAAAATAGACCGCTGTTTTTGAAGCAGGGAGTATTAGCTTTTCCTTGTATTCACCATTTTTAATAAAGATGGTTGTGGTGCTTTTCCGGAAATCCGGAACGGCCATTATTGCCTCCTGAACAGTAGTAAAATCTCCGCTTCCGTCTTTGGCCACCACAAAGTCATAATCCTGTGCCTGCAACTTTAAACAGCAGAGGCACAGAATTACAAGCAGTGTGAAGAGGGTCTTTATGCGCATTTCAATCATTATGTTTAGCAGTATTTTAATTAGGAGAACCGCTGGTTATTTCTTCCATGAGCAGGGAAGCCATAATAAAAGGGCCTACTCCTTTAGGGTCGTTGTCGCGCTTCGGTTCGCTGAGGTAGTACTCATAAGTACCACTGCGGTAGGGATCGCCGCCCAGTCCGGAAACCGAAACTGCATCAGTAAGAGTTACGCCCCCGTCTTCTTCATATTTAATAAAATTGTCCAGTATACCCTTGTAACCTTCTTTGGCATCCTGCAGGTATTTGTCGTCGATATAATCGTTCTTTACCGCCTTGGCCAGAAAGTACACAAACATGCTCGAAGCCGATGATTCAAGATAGTTCCCTTCACGCCCTCCATATTCCGGCACCTGCCACCAGAGGCCTGTTTCGGGGTCCTGGTAGTTGGCTATCGCATCGGCCATTTTCTGAACGATGCTCAGAATTTCATCGCGCTTCGGATGGTCTTCTGGAAAGTAGTCCAGCACATCGACCAGGGCCATGGCATACCAGCCCATGGCACGCCCCCAGGCTTCAGGGGAACGACCGGTCTGCGGATCGGCCCACTTTTGTTCGCGACTTTCATCCCAGCCATGGTGCCAGAGCCCTTTTTCTTCGTTCCAGGTATACTTGTCTACCAGGATAATCTGGTTGGCGACATCGTCATACAGGGCTGGCTCATTAAATTCTTTGGCATATTTGGCCAGAAACGGGGAGCCCATATATAAGCCATCGAGCCACATCTGGTAAGGGTACCGCTCCTTGTGCCAGAAACCTCCCTCAGAGGTGCGGGGTTGTTCGCGCATCTGGTCGCGTAGCAATTCAACCGCATTCCGGTATTTTTCGTCACCCGTTTCCTTATATAGGTCTATGAGAAATTTTCCCGGATTTACACGGTCGATGTTGTAGTCGGACTTCTTGTAGGTTTTGATACTTGTGCCATCTTCATTCAACATAAAGTCGGCATAATTCTTCATATAGTTGAGGTATTTTTCCTCGCCGGTTTTATTGTACACCTTATCCAGCGCGGTCATCATAAGCCCGTGGGTATATTCCCATTTTGGCTTTTCATTGAAGTCGATATCCCAGCCTTCAGGGTTTCTCTTCATATCTGAAACGGCCAAGCGTTCGTATATGGGTTCTTCTGAGTTTGCCTCTCCCCCTTCTACATTACTTTCGGCCTGCTCGGCAGTCGATGGCCCCGAGCTACAGGCGGCGGCCAGCAATACAAAAAATGGCAAAACGTATCTGGTCATTTTCATGTGTAATATGTTTTTAATTTTTTATTCGTAATAAAGTAAGCCGTTTCGAGGTATTGGAAATTAAGTTCACCAGGAATACACACCCAGGCAACCCTCCTGCCCTCTTAAAAGCAGGTATTTTCCGCACAGAATTATATTTGTTCCTCGCCTACAAGGCTGTTTAAATACACCTCTACATTTGTATACGCTTCATCCAAAGAATACCCTGCTGCATCTGAAGCATTGCCCGGGTTGAGGCCTTTACTGTTTTCCCAGTCATCCGGCATCCCGTCCTTATCCGTATCTGCAGGCACTTTTCCCTGCTCCAGCTCCGGCCAGCCGCCAACCTCCTGCTGAGAATCAATAATGCCATCCTTTTCTTTCCCAAAGGTGGCCGTACCGCTGCGCACTTCCTGCACTAACCTGGTATCGACAGCATCTCTGCGATGGCTGGCCCCGGCATTGGCCAGCACGGCGGCTAAGGCTTCTTCGGCGCTTTGCACAGGCAGGGCAACTACTTCTGTAGGCTGCTGAACAAGGGCGGCCTGCGGATCATCTCCATCTACGCCCCTGGTGTTGTCGGCTGTTACTTCAGGAAAGCCAGCTACATAATTCCCGGCTACATAAAAATTTCCGTAGGGCGCCCAAACTTCCACAATGCGGTCCTGCACATCCTTGTTGGTTGCCGGGCCTGCTTTGTAGTAGTTGTTCACCATATTGTAATTTCCTTCTTCGCCGGCATAGGCGCTGTTGGCGCGCCAGTTGTAAACAACATTATTGCGGAAATCAGCTACTTCCAGCTCCGGTTGGTCCTGCTTATAGGTGCGGGCTCCATTAAAGCGGGGATTGCGGCTTTTGTGGTGCGCCAGCAGGTTGTGGTGAAAAGAAGCGCCTTTCCCTCCCCAGATGCCGCCATAGCCATGCTCTCCTTTTTTATGAACAGAATTGTTCAGACTTTCGGAGATGATGCTCCACTGCAGGGTGAAATTTTCGTTGTCGTAAAAAGAAGCGCTTTCGTCGGTGCCCCAGCTAAAGGTGCTGTGGTCGACAATAATATCATTATGGCGCATAATGCTGATGCCATCATCCTCTACCCCCTTTTCGTCGCCCAGGCGGGAGCGGAAATAGCGGATAATCACATTATCGGCATTTACTTTCAGTGGATAATTCCGAATACTGATACCCTCTCCAGGGGCCGACTGTCCGGCAAGGGTTAAATTACCATGGTTTACATCCAGCTGCGACTCCAGTGGAATGGTTCCGGAAACAGAAAAAACAACTACTCTTGGTTCCTCCATTTCCAGTGCCGCACGCAGACTTCCCGGGCCACTGTCGTTCAGGTTGCTTACCACCACTACCTTACCTCCACGGCCGCCGGTGGTGTACTTCCCAAAGCCTTCGGCACCCGGAAAAGCCAGCACCGGCTGATTCTTCTCCTCCGCTTTTGCCTCAGGAGCGGCTGTTTCCACTCCCTGTTTTTGAGTACAGGCGGTAAAAGTGAGGAGCTGCAGGCTTAATAAAACTACCAGTGCCTTCCTTCGCATTTGCTTTTTCTCTTGCTGTTCCATTCCCCTTTTGCAGTTTCCCGCCTGCCTTCGCTGGCGTATGTTATCACTCTATTTCAGAACCGGCTTCTTTCTTTATTAAATTGCTTTTACCAGCCCGTTGAAGTATACTTCTATGTTGGTATAGTCTTTATCAAGTGTATAGGCAGAAGCATCGGTTGCATCTTTTGGATCCAGCTGATGCTGCTGCTCCCAGGCATCTGGCATTCCGTCCATGTCTCCATCTGCAGGCGCTTTTGCCTCCAGTAGCTCTGGCCAGCCGCCTACTTGCTGCTGCGAATCGATGATTCCGTTCTTCCCATAAGGTGCGGTACCCTCCCTGGTTTCCCTTACAATGCGCAGGTCTACTGCATCGCGCTGTAAACTGGCTCCGGCTGCAGCAAGCACCTGCTCATAGGCTTCTTTCGCCTGCTGATCGCCAATAGCTACGACCGGAAAAGGGGTACTTACAAGTGCTGCCTCCGGCTTTGCATCCTCCATATCCACCCCCCGCCAGTTCTCCTGCGTTACTTCCGGAAAGCCGTTCACAAAATTTCCGGATATATAAAATTGCCCGTAAGGCTCATAAGGCTCTACTATTCTGTCTCTTTTTTCTTCTTCGGTGGCCGGCCCGGGCTTATAATAATTGCCAACCATATTGTACTTCCCTTTTTCTCCTCCGTACACGCTGTTATCCATCCAGTTGTAGAGAACGTTATTCCGGAAATCGACCAGCTCTTCAGAGGTATTTTCAGTAGTACTGGAGCCGCTAAAGCGGGGCGTTCTGCTTTTGAGGTGCGCCAGCAGGTTGTGGTGAAAAGAAGCGCCGCTACCGCCCCATATACCGCCGTAGCCATGGGCTCCTTTTTCATGTACCGATTCGTTGAGGCTCTCGCCTATGATACTCCACTGGAGGGTAAAATTTTTATTATGGTAAAAGGAAGCTCCTTCGTCTGTACCCCAGCTGGAGGAAATGTGGTCGATAATAATATCCTGCTGATCGTCGGCACTGATGGCATCTCCCTGGTAAGCGGCTTCATCGCCCATTCTAAAGCGGAGATAGCGCACAATTACGTTATCTCCTTTTATCTTCATCGGGTAGTTTTTTAGTGTTATTCCCTCGCCCGGGGCCGTCTGGCCGGCAATGGTAACATTTCCTTTATTGATATCCAGCGAGGACTCCAGCGGTATCGTGCCCGAAACGGCAAAAACAATTATCCGCGGCACATCCATCCGCAGGCCTTTTCGCAGGCTGCCTTCGCCGCTATCGTTCAGGTTAGTTACCACATAAACAAGACCGCCTCTGCCTCCTGTAGTATACTTGCCAAAACCTTCGGCGCCCGGAAAAGCCAGCACTTTTGTTTCGCCGGTACCAGGCAATGCCGTTACTGTTTCTGCCGGTTCCACCGAAGAAACTGCTGTTTGCTGGGTACAGGCAGTCAGCCCTGCCAGCTGCAGGCCAAGAAGCAAACAGGTATTGCGTACTATTCGGCGATTAATGTTTTTCAAGGCTCCTTAATTTTCTCTTCTATCAGGCAAAATATTTTCTATTTGTCCCCTCTTCCTGTTCTATTTATTTTGCTACAAACCGCAGTTCAAGCGGTTTGGCAAGTTCTGCCGCCGTCTTGTTCAGGTAATCCATAAACTGCTGCTCATTTTTTATCCCTTCTTTTTCAAGCTCCCAGGCAGCCAGAAAATAATATTCCAGCGTTCCATTGGTTGGCTTTAACTTAACTACATGGCTGTGTTCATCTTCAGTAAACTCAATTAAATCCTGTGGCTTAAAAAGTACGGCCAGGCCCACCTTATCTTTGTTGAGGCTTTGGGTGCCATAGGTGGCCATATAGCCCCACTGGTTCGGGCCGCCTTTGCTGGTTTGCAGGGAGCCGCAGGGTCTTTGGTTAAGCCGGTGGCCAGGTTGTCGGGATTACCCTTTACCTTAAGCTGCTGATGGGTAAGCCGGCTACCGGCGTGGATACCTAATATAGCACGTACATCCAGTTTTTGCCCGGCAACCTCCCAGCCATAATAGTCGGTGGTAATGGAGGAATAAACCGGCCCGTTTTCTGTTATGCGGCTGATGATGCTGTCGGTTTCGTCGACGCGGATGGCTTTTCCGTCGTGGAAGAGCGCCAGGGAACCTACCCCCAGGGCTTTGCCTACCTTCAGGATATCCATTCCCCAGGGCTGCAGCTCATGATACGAGTCGAAGCCATCGAGCCCCACCTGCTGCAACACCATTTCGTCGGTTGTTTTGCCGAATACATCTGTTCCATTGCGCCAGTCGAGGTAAAAGCGGTAGCCAACCTTGTCGGACTCCCAGCCGGGTCCTTCGTAACGGATAAAATAAGAGTGGTCGGTATGCTCGTCGGGCACGCGCAGCGAATCTGTATTCTGAAACTCGCCGCCGATATATTTTTTATTTTCGAAGTGGCCGCCAACTTTGCGGGAAAGTTCGGCCTGCGTACGCTTTGGATAATTGCGCGGCACTTCTCCACTTTCTTTAAAGCGGATGGTTAATTTTTTGGTAGCTCCTGCTCCCAGTTGCGGGAGTATAGCTACAAGGCCTGCTTTTGCAGGATCCTGCTGATTGTACTGGCTGGAAATTTCTTTATTGCCATCCAGTACTACAAATGCTTTTGGATTGAAGGAGGGAACATTCTTTTCCAACGCTTCTTCATTCAGATACACCATCAGGTCGGTGCGTGGCTGTTTAAGTGGATTGCTTACTTCGACTACAAAAGAGCGTGGAAACGCTTGCTTCAGGTTTTGTCCAAATCCGGTGAAGGGATTTACTAAGGTTATCAGTATTAGTACAGATAATAAAACCTTGAACACTAATTTAAACTGCATTGTCATGGTAAGCTCTAAAATATGCTGGTGGGTAGAAAGGAGTAAACGCCTTCCTTTCTTTAAGTAATAAGTTAAAAAAGAAGAGGCTCGCCCTCCTGCTGGTGGAAGAGCCTCTTCTGCTATTCTTAGCTAAGCCTGCGGAAAACGTTGTACCTGCCGGTTCCGGCCTGTATGGCTTCCGGGGCTTTTCTCTACTTTCAGTCACATAAAAACTAAAAGATTTAAATATTGTGCGGATAGCCACCCCTAAGGCTGATTACCCGCACAGGAGAACAAGCTAATTCTTATTCAACAACTTTAATGTCGAAAATGAAAGCATCATTTTTAGTATCTGCTTCAATCGGATCGTGGTCGGTCCAGCGTATGATACCTTTTTGTCCTTCTGCAGTCAGGAACAGGATTACTGCACCCACACCATCATCTACAGAAATACGTTCTTCCCACTCTTCTCCAAGCTCCAATGCATTAATTTCTTCTGCTGTAGCATTTTCAAAGTCTATTTCACCCTCTTCTAAACGACGCATTTGTGTTTGATTACGGACAGACCATTCAACAGGAGCATCTTCAGAATCTTCGAAATAATTTCCTTCAAGCCAGCCTTCATGAGCCGGAGAGAAAAGGTCAAGGTTATCATCTCCTCCTGAATCTGCTGCAATGAAGTCAATGTCTTCACCCATTTCCACTCCTTCTACAAGGGTATAGGTTTCTCCATCTGCAGAGAAGGCAGTTACTTCACCTTCGTCGTTACGTACACCTTGTGCCCGTACAGTTACATTGTAATCAGCAACAGTATTGCCTTCTTCAACAATCGTAAATGAGGTTGCATTGGTTAACTCTGCGCCATTGTCATCAACCAGGGTTATCGTGCCTGATGCCGCTCCTTCCGGAACGCTGAAAGTGGCAGTGTTTCCGTCTTCAGCAACAGCCCAGTCAGAAGTAGCATCTACATCACCAAGGCTGACAGAAGCAATTCTATCAAGGTTTGTACCCACTATGGTAACTACAGTACCTACACCACCGCTTGCAGGGCTAAAGGAAACAAAGGTTGGGGCAGTAGGGTCGGTTACGGTAAAGGCAAAAGTATCATTGCCTCCAGGGCCCACTACTGTAATGGTTTGAGCGCCTGCCTCTACCTGCGGTACAGTTACAGAAATTGTTGTACTGTTGTCGGCGGTAAAATCAGCATCTACCGTACCGAAACGAACATCGGTCACATCCGCCAGATTAGCTCCGGTAATGGTGACCATATCGCCAACGGCAGCTTCTCCCGGGGCAACAGAGGTAATAGAAGGAGCTTCTACAATCGGATCCGGATCGTCAGAATCGTCGCCACAACTTACCAGCATTACCGACAAAAGCGGAATGCTCCAAAACATAAAAAATTTAAAAAGCTTGTTCATTTAATTAAAAATTTAAGTGAAACATAAAAGTATATAACGCCCTTAGGTTCTATACCGGTATTAATCTTTACACAAATAGCATGCTTAAAGCTCCTTGTCCTTTCCTGATGCTTTCCAGTCTTCGCTTTTTTACTAAAGCATTCCTGCCTATGGCCTTATACTGCTGCTATATATAGCCTGTCACTTTCAAAAAATAACCACTACTTATAATGTGCCGGTGTGGCTTTTCCCGCACCGGCACTTTTATCAACTATCAACCTACTCCTTTACGTATTTTACACTGAAAGTCATTTTATCATTTTTACTTAGGGCTTCATCTGAACCTACATAGTAAATAAGGCCCCTGTTGCCTCCTTCAGTTTCGAAAAGAATGGTTTTACTATCAGAATCCTGGATGGCTCTTACACGGTCTGTAGTTTCACCTAACTCCAGCGCGTTGATTTCGGCCGAGGTGGCCTCTTCAAAATTAATTTCTCCCTCTTCGAGCAGGCGCATCTGGGTAGCATTTCTCACTGGCCAAACAACGTCCTTAAAGTAGTTATTATCCAGCCAGCTGACAGTTGGAGCCATAACATCGTAGCTGGCGGCACTTCCATCAGGAGCAACAGCAATAAAGTGAACTGAGCTGGCAATGCCTTCGTCAGTAACCGGCTCCTGGTCGTAAACATAAGTTTCGCCGGTAGCTACCGAGAAAGCCGATGGCTGAGATGAACGGGCACCTGTTGCCCACAGGTTTATATTTGAATAAACCGCCAGGGCAGGGTCGTTGGCAATTACCGTTACCGGCAGCACCTCCGATACCTCTTGTCCTACGGCATCTTCTGCCACTACTTTAATACCCGTAACACCAAAGGCGTAAGGAGGCTGAAGCGTAAAATCAAACTCATTGGGGTTCGTAAAGGTGGTAACGGTTTCTCCGAACTGCTCATCACCATCTGCTTTCACCAAATAATAGGAAACCGACACCAGGCCTTCTTCCGAAATTATTGTTCCCGAAACTTCAGGTTCAATACTTGGGCTGGTTTTTAGGTTTGCCTCCACGCTTTCCTGGTTAAAAGCAGTGATTGGTGCACGACCGGCATCGATTACAGTTATTGGCACTGTATATTCACTGGCATTGCCGCGCATATCTACCGCAATAACTTTAAAGCCTGTCATTCCCAGCCTATACTCTGGAGTAACATTTACACTATAGGTGTTGGGTGTCTCGCCAAAGTCAGTTATTTCTCCTGCATCCTCTTCCACGTCTCCTTCATACACTGCAAAATAGTTAATGGACTGAAGACCCCAGTGGCTGCTTACGGTTCCTTCAATTGCCGGGCGTTCATTCACGCTTTCGCGAATATTGGCATTTACTGTGCCTGATGGCAGCGATATTACCGGCCCCTCGGCGCCGCCTATGGCCGAAATGGTTAATGCCCCACCAGCACTACGACCTTCAACATCTGTTGCCAGCACGCGAAAGCCCACCACTTCAGGGGTATACTCTGGCAGGAAGTCGATTACAAATACCCTAGCTGTAATTTCATCGAAAGTGGTAACGGTTTCCACTACCTCTCTTCCGGAGGTGGTTATAATTTCGAGAACCACTTCTTCCAGGCCGGCATCAGACTGGACCGTTCCCTGAATTCTTGGGCCTACGCCTTTATCCAGGTCAATTCCCAGCAGATCTTCATCCGCTACGGAGAAAGCAACTTTGGGCGGATCGTTCCGCCATGTTTCTTCTTCTTCACACCCAATCAGCAACAGAAAGGGCAGGAGTAACAGCAATAAGTGCTTGGTATAGACTTTATTCATGGTGATTAAGTTTAGCCAGAATTCTAACTACGATTGAATAATTTTATTTTCAAATTCTTTTTCAATGTGCAATCGATTGCATTTTAACCAAAATCCGCCTCAATTGCAAAACAAAAATTACATTTTTACTAAAATAAGCTATTAAAATCAGACTGTTACTTACAAACAACCTCTTTTAATTTCTGTTTTTGCAGTTTTTAAAAAATTTCCATCTCTGCTGTTTTTCCTTATCCTACCAGGCAAAAGACTGTATTTGCGCAATCGATTACCTTACCACTTGTACAAACTGCCTGGCACTGGATATTTAAAAACTGCCTGCCTCTTCTTTAAAAAAATTTTCACTTATAAGCCGGCAGCTCCCTCAAACAGTAAAAGGAAAAGAGCCTGCGTCTGTTAAACACGGGCAGCAGGCTCCCTTCCCCTCCACCTCTAGCGGTCTAAATGCATTAGCCTTTTCACAAAGGTATGCTCAGCGGTCTGCACCACACACAGGTAAACACCTTCGGGAAGGTTCTTTAAGCTGGCATCATCTCCGCTGAGTTTAACCTGATGCACGCCCTGCCCCAAAGAATTATTCTCCAGTGCCAGTACCAGTCGGTTTTGCATATCATAGATAGAAACCACTACCTGCTCCTGTTTTTGCAATTCAAACTCAATGGTAAGCTGCCCGTAAAAAGGATTCGGGTAAGAGCTGAGCTGCTTTAGCACTTCATTTCGGATTAGGCCTGTTGGAGCCCCGGTGGTAAATTCCCAGGTTTCGCCATTAATGGTTTCGCTTTCGCCAATTGCCTCTACCCGCCAGAAGTATTCTGTTGATTGGGATAGTGCCGGAACTGAATAAGAAGCTTCTGTAAGGTCAGCAGCAACAAGCTCCATATTTTCCGGCGAAAGCCCTATATAAAGGTTATAAGCAGGAGCATCACCAGTCCAACTCACTACCAGCTCATCGGGAGTAACATTTGCTTCTCCCATGGCAGGATATGGCTGGTACGGCTGCATTGGAATTCCGCCAAACATACCAGCAACCTCCGCCTCGGCGAGGGCATATGTATAAAACTTCACCTCATCCAGCTGGCCGGTAAAAGGGGCATCCAGCGCACTTGAATTTCCTAAAATAAGCGGTTCCTCCTGCCCAAGGCTGCCGCTGGTTAAATCGGCCTGCTGCCCGGCCGGATCGCCATTTATATACAGGTTCAGCTCATCGTTTCCGGCATCTCTCACTGCCACTACATGCACCCATTCTCCGCCAGCAAATTCACTCACATCGGCACTTACCTCGCTTTCAATGTTGTCATCATCTATCGCAAAGCGCAGGTTGTTATCCTCCAGCGCAATTCCGTACCACTTACCGCTGGTATTTGCACTAATGCTTTTTCTAAAGGACCCCTTCTGCAAAACGAAAGCCTCCGCTGTATTCTCAGGTACTTTCATCCAGAGCGAAAGAGTAAACGAGCCATAAGGAAAATCTACCGCTTCTGCATCTGAAACCAGCACATGGGTAGCAGGTTCTGCCTGGCTAAAGTCCAGGGCATTGTTCAGCTTTCCTGTAGCCCATTCTGCATTTCCTGACAACTCGCCATCGCTGCTGTTTTGGCTCACATCTTCTACATACGTACCGGAATTTGCATTGAAATTCCAGTAAGCTACCAGCTTTCCCTGATCCGGGGCGGTCGGGATATCTCTTGTAATTACGGCCAGCGGGTTGCTATAAGCCGATACTTCCTCTCCGCTGACGGTCTGCAGGCGGTAATAATACACCTGCCCCGGGGCCAGTTCTTCATCAAAATAAGAAGTCTCATTCGCCTCCAGCCTTGCCAGCTCGGTATACCCTGCTTCCTTTTCAGTAGAGCGCTCCAGAATAATTTTTGTTTCCCTGTCGGAATTGTCTATCCAGCTTAAGCGGATGCTACTGGTGGTAACCTCCACCGCCGTTAAGCCGGATGGATGCCGAAGGAAATCCGGCGCCTCATTTTCTAAGAGACCATTGAGGTATTCTTCGAGGTTGGTAAAACCATCTCCATCCATATCCCCGTTTCCATCTTCAGCATTGTTCGGGTCCAGCCCCCGGGCAGTTTCCCAGGCATCGGGCAATCCATCGTGGTCTGTATCTTCCGGTGCCGGGGCCGACAACAAATCGGGCCAGCCTCCTACGGTTTCCTGCGAATCTATAATTCCTTTTCCTGTTCCATAGGCACCACCATAGGTAGGATTGCCGGTTTCAACCTCTGTGGCTATTCTGGCATCGACCGGGTCGCGGAAGGGGAAGCTGGCTCCCCCATCGGCCAGCACACTTTCATACGCCTCCTGTGCGGTTTGTGTTGTTACGGGGGCAAAAAAGAAAGGCTCCTCCACACGGGCAATAGCTTCCTGTTCTTCCGAAATCCTCTGCACGCCGCCATTCCAGTTGTCGGCGGTTATTTCAGGGAACCCATCTACGTAATTATCGGCTATGTACCACCTGCCCAGCTCTCCGTCGCTTGGCGGAGAAGCGTCCAGGATTCGGTAGCGCTTTTCTCCCGCGGTTGCAGGCCCTGCCTTGTAGTAGTTGGCAACCATGTTGTAGTTTCCATTTTCGCCACCATAGGCGCTGTTGCCTCCCCAGTTAAAAATTACATTATTGCGGAAGTCTACCATCTCGGTTTCCGGCGTTGTGGTATAACGTGCGCCATTAAAGCGGGGGTTACGACTGAAATGATGGGCCAGCAGGTTGTGGTGAAATGAAGCTCCTCCCTTACCGCCCCAAATACCGCCATACCCATGAGCGCCTTTGGAGTGTACAGACTGGTACAGGCTTTCGCTAAGGATACACCATTGCATGGTAAAATTTTCATTGTCGTAAAAGCTACCGACTTCATCGGTGCTCCAGCTCATGGAGCAATGGTCAATAATAATGTCTTTATTTTCCCGGCCCCACATGGCATCGAGTTCGCGCCCCGCAATATCGCCCGGCCGTACTCTTATATAGCGGATAATGATATTATCGGCATCTAGAACAATGCCTCCTCCTTTAAAGGCAATTCCTTCACCGGGAGCGGTTTGCCCGGCAATGGTAAGGTTGCCATTGCGGATGCGCACATCGCTTTCGAGGCTGATGGTACCAGACACCCGGAAAACGATGGTTCGGGCGCCGCTCATTTCAATTCCTGCGCGAAAACTTCCTTCGCCCGAATCGTCCAGGTTAGTTACTTCATATACTACACCACCGCGGCCGCCACTTGTAAAGCGGCCAAAGCCCTCCGCCCCCGGAAAGGCAAGCTGCTGGCCCTGCACCGGACCGAAGCTCAAAGCAGTTAAAATGAATAGAAAGCACCAACCAAACTGGTATAACTTTTTCATAAAATCGTATTTAAAAATAAAAAATAATGATGTGCCTGGCAGGCTTTTTACAAGCTGTAAGCAGATTGATAAAAAAAAGCTAAAGAAGCAGGCAAACGTAGCGATACATTCAAGGCCTGTTCTTTAGCTTTAAAATAATTTTGTGCCTGCCACAGGCACCAGCCCGTAGGCTATATTAAATTAATAACAAGCCTGCACCTTTAGTAACCCGGGTTCTGTTCAATATCAGCCTCGTTCAGGCTGATGGCACTTGAAGGGATGGGCCTTAATATTTTATAGTTCCCGTCAGGGCCAATAAAATCAGATTCATTAATGAGGTAGTTGTAGGCGGTAGCCCTTTCTACCAGGGTACCTGTGCGAACAAGGTCGTACCAACGGTGATACTCTCCTACCAGCTCCCGGGCCCTTTCATCCAGGATGAAATCAATGTCCACCGCTGCGCCGGTAATTTCAGAAACTCCTGCTCTACGCCTTACTTCATTAATCCTGTCGGCTGCCACTCCCGGGTTGCCGGCCATTAAATGCGCTTCGGCAGAAATCAGGTAAGTTTCGGCCAGGCGGGCAATAAAGATATCTCTTGTACTACTTCCGCTGTTAGAGAAAACTGCTGTGGGGTCATCAAATTTCTTAACAGCAGGGGTCATTCTGTCGGTAAGGGTACCGCTTCTACCTTCCCAGTTTTCGGGTGTTGGTGCTACAATTACTGTATTCTGGTAGTCTCCGCGCAGTTCCGGGTACTCTGCCCTCCAGGCGGCGGTATCGGATACCTCCCAGGGCTTGGGGAAGTAAACGCTTACGTATAGTTCGTCGGGGTTGTCGGTTGCATAGTAATCGTAATAGCTTCCCAGCTGCTCTTCGGTTTCCAGGTCTACATAAAAGTTATTTTGCAGCATAAAGGTAGCGTCGAAGCGGGCATCTTCTTCTTCAAAATTCTGGTAAACATACCAGGTAGGAAGCAGGTCGTAGCTTCTGTAAGGATTTCCTACCCATTCGCTCCCCCCCATATACGGGCCAAACTGGTAGTTCTGGAAATGGCCGCCCTCTGCAGGGTTGCTCAACGAGCCTGCACTGTATTGAACGGCAAATAAAATTTCTGCATTATTCTCATTCCCCGGAGCAAAAACCTCCTCAAAAGGGAGCGTTAAGCCTTGTCCGGCAATAGCTGCATCGGCATAGGTAGCTGCGGTCTGAAAATCATTGGCATCGCCATACTCTTTATACCCACGGGTAAGGTACACTTTGGCCAGGAAATGGCGTATTGCTCTTTTATCCACCCGCCCTTCTGCTTCTGCAGATTCAGGCACCAGCTCCAGAGCAGCCTCCATTTCGTCTATTATAAACTCATAAATAACAGACTCCGGCTGCCGCTCAAAAGAAAGAATAGGTTCGCTGATGCGCTCCTCTACCAATGGCACGCCGCCAAAGGTTTGCACTAAAAGAAAATAATGATGGGCTCTAATAAAGCGAACCTCTCCTTCGCGGGCATCGAGGGTTGCTACCGGCTCGGTTAAATCTTTATAATAAAGGGCCGTGTTGGCTCTTTGAATAGACACATACAAGTCCTGATAGAACTCAGCTACCAGGGGATCGCCCGGACCCAGATTCCGGTATTCGCGCAGGCCAGCGCCTGTACTACCGGCCCTCGAAGAATTCACATACATATCGGTACCGGCAGTAAATATATAGGGGTTGCGCCCATACACATCTCTGAAGGTGGCATAAGTAGCATAAACAAGCGATTCATAGCCTTCCTGGGTGGTATAAAACTCATCTGCCACCACATTGCCGGGATTCTGCTCGTCCAGATAATCGCTACAACCTGTAGCAATTATTAAAAGAATCAGGATTCTGAATATTTTAAAATTTCTCATTGCTTTTAATTAAAATTGGAGGTTTACGCCAAACTGGTAAGTAATAAAGGCATTACCTGTATCATTTAGTCCTTCATCGGCCCATTCCGGGTCAAAACCATCATATTCGGTAAATACAAATGGGTTCAGCACGTTCAGGTAAACCCGTAGGTTTTTTATTCTTGCTCTCTCCAGGAGCGGAGCCGGAAGGTTATACCCAAGCACGATGTTCTGCACCTTTACAAATGAAGCATCTCTGTAATAGCCTGGCTGCTCATCGGTATTGTTTGTTTCTCTCCAGTAGGTACCTACGTTCTGAGGCATTGGGTATGCGTTGGTGTAATTCGCGTTAGTTACAGGGTTTGGCACCATATAATAATCAACGTCAAGTCTTGAGCGACCTCTATCCATCAGGTTGGTGAACTCTTCGTGGAAAGGACTGTACACCTGCACTCCCTGGCGGGTAAATACCGAGGCCGACAAGTCGAAGCCTTTGTACCTTAAGTTGGTGGAAAAACCACCGGTCCAGTCAGGTAGCGGAGAACCTAAAATAATCATATCATCGGCTGCACGAATCTGGCCATCAGGAACGCCCTCCGGACCTGAAACATCTCTGAAGCGGGCCTCTCCTTCGGTTTGTCCGTAGAGGATTTCATCATCGGCCTGCCAAACACCTATGTAGTCGTAGTGGTAATTTACATCAATAGGCTCTCCGATAAACCATTCGTTCCCTACCAGGTCTTCTTTACCACCAAGCAATTCCAGAATTTCGTTATTGTTTTTGGCAAAGTTTAAAGAGGTCGACCAGCTAAAATCATCTGTACGTACGTTTATGGTTCGTATCGCCAGCTCTATTCCTCTGTTACGTACAGAACCAATATTGTCTGTTAGTGTACCCCAGCCTGTTTCCCAGGGCAGCTCCCTGTCGAGCAATAATCTATTAGATACTTTGTCATACACATCCACAGTACCGGACACTCTTCCCTGGAAGAGGTCATAATCCAGCCCCAGGTTAAGCTCCCGGGTTCTTTCCCAGGTAAGCACTTCGTTTACAATACCACTTTGGGCAAAGCCCAGTGCCGCATTTCCACCAAGGGCGTAGTAAGTTTGTACGCCGGCTACTGCCTGTGTAGAATAGGGGTTGATATTATTATTGCCTGTAAAACCATAGCTCGCACGTAGCTTCAGGTCGTAAATAAAGCCCAGATCCTGCACAAGGCTTTCTTCTGAAAGTCTCCAGGCAATTGCTGCTGAAGGGAAGGAAGACCACTTATAGCCCTCGGCCAGTTTGGAGGAGCCATCCCAGCGATTCGATAAGGTTAAAATATACTTATCCATGAAAGAGTAGTTCAGCCTTGCCAGGTAGGATATCAGCGAAATCTGGCCAAAGCTACTGCCAGCCAGGATGTTTTCTTTGCCAGCCGTTTCCAGGTTGTAAATATTGGAGTTATAAGGCAGGTAGTCGGCATCAATCCAGCTTCCTTCCTGGCGCTCATACCAAAGACTGTAAAGTCCCATAAAATTAAAGTTATGGTCTCCTAAAGTACGATTGGCCGTTAACAGGTTATCCCAGGTATAAGAAAACTCCTCCTCTTTTTCCATATTGGCAAAATGGTAGAGCCCGTTCCCTGTTTCTGTAAAAGGCCCTTCGTAAATCCCCTGTCTTTCGAATGAAAAGCGGGGCGAAATGGTGGTACGAACATCCAGCCACTCAAGCGGCGAGTACTGCAGGTAAAGGTTGGCCACCCCAAAAAGACGGCGGGTGTTATCTTCAGAGTTTTCTGTTTCTATTAAAGGGTTCGGAGAACTTGTAAAGCCTATTCCGTCTACTTTAGCCGGCTGAAAAATCAGCTTTCCTTCATCATCATAAGGCCTTACCAGGGGAGACATGCGGTAAGCATTTTTTACGGCATTCTGGCTTCCGCGCTCTGTTTCTGACAGTGCCAGGTTTATACTTGTTCCGGCCGACCACTTGTCGCTTATCTGGTGGTTAACACTTGCTTTAAAGTTATAGCGCTTGTAAAAGTCTTTTATCAGGTTCCCTTCTTCTTCCTGGTAACCGCCGCCAATTAAATAATTCATCCCACCATTGCTGGTTCCAGAAATAGTTAACCAGTGGTTTTGCTGAATACCTGACTGCAGGAAGTAAGAAGGCCAGTCGGTATAATCGCGGGTGGCTACCCTGCGGGTAAGCGTTGGGCTGCCAGACAAACCACCTATCTGCGCATCATAAGGCTCGCCAATTTTAATGCTTGGTACAATATAAGAGTTCTGGCGGTAGGCCCACCATTCTTCTCCATTCATAAAATCGGGCTCCCTTACATTTTGCCTCACACCCACGTAGCCGTCGTAAGAAATAATGGTTCGGCCCTCTGTAGTTGCGCCTTTTTTGGTAGTTACCTGCACCACCCCGTTAGAGCCGCGCGAACCATAAATAGCCGTAGAAGAGGCATCTTTTAATATATCGATGCTCTCTATATCCTGTGGGTTCAGGAAGTTAATGTTATCTACAATTACTCCATCCACTACAAAAAGCGGATCTCCACCAGCCAAAGAGTTCTGACCCCGAATCTGGATATCAAACCCGGCCCCGGCACGACCGGAACCAGTAGAAATATCGACCCCGGCCACCTGGCCCTGAACCGCCTGCATCGGGCTTACCGTACCTCTTTCGGCAATGGATTCGCCACCCACGCTGGCCACCGAGCCGGTAATATCTTTCTTCTCCTGGGTTCCATATCCCACCACTACTACTTCTTCCAGCTGCTTTAAGTCAGACTCTAACGTAATGTTAAAGGTGGTCTGGTTGCCAACGGTTACTTCCTGGGTTACAAAACCTATGGAAGAAATTAAGAGAACCGATTCCTCAGAAGGCACCTCCAGCGAGAAATTTCCTTCAAAGTCGGTAATGGTTCCCTGTGAAGTGCCCTTCACCCGCACGGTTACGCCGGGAATGCCTTCACCATCTTCATCGGACACTACTTTACCACTTACTCTTATGGCAACTGGTGCTTCGCGGAGGCTATTCTCCAGAGGCTTGCTTCCAATTATTTTGTTTTCGTAAACGTTTGCAGCATTTGATAAAATTTTTGTGTCGACACTAAGGTTTTTACTACCGGCAGTTGCGGCAGGATCGTCTTTTGCATATGCTCCCCCTGAAGCAGGAGCAAAACAAGTAAGCGAAACTAATAGACCGCCGCAAAGAAGATGCGGACGAAGCCATGGCGCTGTTTTCCTGGTTTTAGCATTCATGTTTTAACTTATTTTTTTTGTTACCTTGAACTGACCCTGCTTTTACAAAAGCTCGTTTCTCCTCTTTTAAAAAGTTTCCTTTGCACAGGGCTTCCTCTTCTTTTGTGTGTTTGTGCGCTAAAATTCTCTTGCAGGTTATCTATGCATTTGTTAAAAAACGGCTTCCAACAAAATATAACGGCTTTTTTACTGAATAGCACTCCATTAAAAAAATAACCTTAATCATCAGAATGAGCAATTAAAACGTGCAATCGATTGCATTTTATGAAAAATTTAATTCTCTTGCAAAAGAATAGCAGATAATTTTTAATTTTTCATTAATTTAGTTCTCTATCAGGGGCAATTATCAATATTTTATTGTATGTTAGGAGTCCCAAACACTTGTGCAATTTTCAAGCACATTGCACAAATGGCCGCAAAAACTCTTTTATTTGCGCAAACGATTACATAATTTTTAAGATTTAAGCATTATGAGCATCAACTATTCCGTAAGACACGCCATTCATCCGGCTGATTTTAAAGGATACGATACCGCAAAACTTCGGGAACATTTTCTGATGGAGAATCTCTTTCAGCCCGACAGCATCCAGGCTGTATATACTTTGTATGACAGGCTGATAGTAGGGGGCGCCCAGCCGGTGAAGAAACCCTTAACACTCGAAACTTTCCCAACCCTCCGCTCGGAGCATTTTTTAGACAGGAGAGAGCTCGGCATTATTAACATCGGCGCCGACAGTAAAGTAACTGTAGATGGCAAGGAAATAGCCGTAGCCAATAAAGAAGCCCTTTATGTAGGCAAAGGTGTAAAGGAAGTTATTTTTCACCCTTCAGAAAAAGGACAAACCCGTTTTTACTTTAACTCCGCCCCTGCCCACCGGGCCAATCCTACCAAGAAAGTGTCGCTGGATGAAGCCGAAACCGTAGAATTAGGCTCGCTGGAGAATTCCAACCACCGCATTATCAGGAAAGTGCTTATTAATTCGGTAGTAGATACCTGCCAGCTGCAAATGGGCATTACAGAGTTGCAGCCCGGAAGCGTTTGGAACACCATGCCGGCACATACCCACGACAGAAGAATGGAAGCGTACTTTTATTTCGAACTACCCGAAGACCAGGTAGTCTCTCACTTCCTGGGCGAACCGGATGAAACCCGTCATATTTTTGTAAAGAACCAGCAGGCCGTATTATCTCCGCCATGGTCTATCCACAGCGGGGCAGGCACCGCAAGCTATACCTTTATATGGGGCATGGCCGGCGAAAACCTCGACTATGACGATATGGACAAAATTGCAGTGGGAGATTTAAAATAAAGGCAAGCCGAATGAAAGACTTATTTGATTTAACAGGAAAGTCGCCCTAATTACCGGCGCTACGCATGGGCTGGGCATGGCCATGGCCAAAGCTTTGGCAAAGCCGGCGCCAAACTTCGTGAAATGGCAATACGCCCGCAAAAATGGAGACAGCCCTGGAAAATTACCGCCAGGAAGGCTTTGATGTACATGGCTACCTCTTCGATGTTACCAATGAAGCCCTGGTAAAGGAAAACATCGCACGCATCGAAAAAGAAGTAGGCCCGATTAGCAATTTTGGTCAACAATGCCGGCATGATTAAAAGGGTGCCGGCACTTGAAATGGATGCCGAGGAATTCCGCCAGGTGGTAGACGTGGACCTTACCGCCCCTTTTATTATGTCGAAACAGGTGGGCAGGTATATGATGGAGCGGAAAGAAGGGAAAATCATCAACATCTGCTCCATGATGAGCGAGCTGGGCAGAGATACAGTTTCGGCCTATGCGGCTGCCAAAGGAGGCCTGAAAATGCTTACCCGCAACCTGGCAACGGAGTGGGCCAAACACAACATACAGGTAAACGGCATTGGTCCCGGCTATTTTGCTACCGACCAAACCGCCCCTATTCGGGTAAATGGGCACCCCTTCAACGACTTTATCCTTAACCGCACCCCGGCAGGCCGCTGGGGAGAGCCTGATGATTTGGCGGAGCTGCCATATTTTTGGCCAGTAAGGCAAGTAATTTTGTGAACGGACAGATAATTTATGTAGATGGTGGTATATTGGCCACCATTGGAAAACCGAGGAATGAATAAGGTTATCCCTTAATACTACTTTGGCACCAGCGGCTTTTGCCTGCTGGTGCCAGATTTTAACGAGAATAGAAGAAGATGGCTGGTAAATCAAAAACCACGATACACGACATTGCCGGTAAGCTTAACATTACCGCTTCTACTGTATCGCGGGCGCTAAATAACAACCCCAGAATAAGTGAGGCAACAAGAAAACTGGTACAAAAAACAGCAAAGCAGTTAGGCTATCAGCCCAACAATATTGCTGCGGCCCTGCGCCATGGCAAGAGCCACATTATCGGGGTTATTGTTCCCATCGCTGATCGCAACTTTTTTGCTACCGTAGTGCGGGGTATCGAAGAAATTGCCAACAAAATTAATTATAAGGTAATTATTTGCCAGTCGTACGACAATTACGATACGGAAGTACAAACCGTAAATGCCCTCCTGAATGCACGCGTAGACGGTATAATTGCTTCTATTGGCAAAAACACCGAAGATTTCAGCCATTTTAAAAATGCGCAGGAAAAGGTACCACTGCTCCTCTTCGACCGCACTACCGATGAGCTGGAAGTAAGCCAGGTAGTAATCGACGACCATCTGGGGGCTTATAAAGTAACGGAACATCTTATTCAACAGGGCTGTAAGCGTATTGCCCATTTTACCAGCCCCAAAAAAATAAGCATTTACAAGGAACGCCTGCGCGGTTATACCGATGCACTGAAAGATTATGGCCTGCCGTTTGAGCAGGAGCTGGTTGTGGAAAGCAATATGCAGCTCGAAGGTGGGCGCGAAAGCATGGAAACCCTGCTCCGGCTCGACAAAATACCAGATGCCGTATTTTCATCCAGCGACTACGGCGCCATGGGTGCAATGCAGGTTTTAAAGGAAAGAAACATCCAGATTACCCGGCAGGTCGCACTGGCAGGATTTAGTAACGAACCGTTTACCTCCTTTACCGATCCTACCCTAACGACCATTGACCAGCTGGGTATTGCCATGGGCAACCTTACCGCCCAGCTATTTTTTGAACAGCTAAAAGGCGGTGACAACCAGCACCGGCCGCAGAAAACCGTACTTAAACCAGAACTAATCATCCGGCAATCGTCGCAAAAAAAGGAGCAACAGGCAGCAGCCCCCGAGAGCGAAGAGAGAAAAGGAAAAAGGAAAATCAGCAACGTAGTCTGACAAAAAGCCCTCAGGGGCCTGTTAGCTACGTTTTAACAAGTAATACAAGAGCAATCGATTGCACATTTTACAGCTATTACAGTCGTATAAATGTGCTTAACAGAAGAAATAAACGGACAAAGAGCATTTATTTGTTGCACAGCCCAAAGGCAAAGTGGAATACATAAATCAAAATATTTCAGCATATGAAAGCATTAAACAGAAAAACTGCCGGATTAAATGATAACAGGCCGGTTAAAGTGTTGCAATTTGGTGAAGGAAACTTCCTGCGGGGCTTTGTTGACTGGATTATCGATATTCTGAATGAAAAGACTGACTTCAATGGCAGTGTTCATGTAGTACAACCTATTGAGCAGGGCATCATTCACCTCTTAAATGAGCAGGACGGCCTCTACCACCTGCTCCTCAATGGCATCCAGGGCGGCCGGCCCACCCAGCAAAAAAGGCTTATCAGTGCCATATCTGCAGCTTCAAACCCCTATAACGATTACCTGGAGTTTCTGAAGCTGGCAGAAAATCCTGATCTCGAATTTGTTATTTCAAATACAACGGAAGCCGGCATCGCTTTTGCCGAAACCGATACATCTTTCGATACCATTCCCAGCAGCTTTCCGGGTAAACTTACTGCCCTGCTTTACCAACGCTGCAAGTTCTTTAAAGGTGCAGCGGGCAAAGCGCTTACCATTATCCCCTGCGAACTAATAGAGAAGAACGGGGAGAAGCTGCGCGACACGGTATTACAGTATGCCAGGCACTGGGACCTTCCCGAAAGCTTTAGCCGCTGGATAGAAAAAGATACCATCTTTTGCAATACCCTGGTAGACCGGATTGTTCCCGGCTATCCCAAAGATACCATCCAGGAAATTCAGCAGGATTTGGGCTACGAAGACAAACTGGTCGTAAAGGCAGAACCTTTTCACCTTTGGGTAATTGAAGCGCCAGACTCAGTAAAAGCGGCTTTCCCTACCGAGCAGGCGGGCCTGCAGGTAAAGTTTGTAAAAGATCTTACCCCTTACCGCACCCGCAAGGTCCGCATCCTCAATGGCGCCCACACCACACTGGTACCAGTAGCCTATCTGCATGGCCTGCGCACGGTTCGCGAGGCGGTAGAAGACAAACAAACGGGGCCTTTCATTAAAGACGCCATCTTCGAAGAAATTATTCCTACGCTCGATTTACCGGCAGAGGAGCTGGAGCAATTTGCCAATGATGTTATTGAGCGTTTCCAGAACCCCTTCATCCGGCATGAGCTTATATCCATTTCCCTGAATTCGGTATCAAAGTATAAAGTACGCGTGCTTCCTTCTGTGCTGGAGTTCCATGCGCGAACGGGTAAACTTCCGGAGCGGCTGCTGCATGCACTGGCAGCGCTTATTCTTTTTTATAAAGGAGAGTGGAACGGCGAAAAAATTCCGATAAATGATACGGCCGACGTACTGGAGTTTTTCAAAAATACCTGGCAGCAGGAAAGCACTACGCAGGTAGTAAAAGCGGTGCTGGCAAACAAAAACTTTTGGGACAGAGACCTAAACCAAATCGAAGGCTTTACCGATACAGTAGTTAAGCACCTTGAAGAAATTAAAGCAACTGCAAAACAGCAAAAGTCCCAGTCAGTATAAAACCAGTAAGCCCTGTAACTTATGAAAAACCAATCTTTATTTTCCCTTGAAGGCAAAACCGCCCTTATTACCGGCGGCACAGGCGTACTTGGTGGAGCCATGGCGCTTGCACTGGCTCAGGCCGGTGCAAAGGTGGCTGTTTTAGGCAGAAGAGAGGATAAGCTGCAGGAAATGGTGCAGAAAATCAGGAACGAAGGGGTGGAAGGACTGGCCCTGGCTGCCGATGTTACAGATGCGGAACAGCTGGAAAAAGCCAATCAAAAGCTCCTCGACACCTTTGGCCAACTGGATATTCTGGTAAATGCTGCCGGCGGAAATATTGCCGGCGCAGTAGTTACCCCCGATCAAAGCATTCTGGACCTGTCGGAAAAAGATTTGCGCAAAATAGTGGAACTGAACTACCTGGGAACGGTGCTTCCTGTGCAGGCTTTTTCGAAATCCATGATAGCAAAGAAGAAAGGCACCATCATCAATATTTCTTCCATGGCAGCCCAGCGGCCGCTTACCCGGGTAATGGGCTATGCCTCGTCCAAAGCCGCTATCGATAATTATACCAAATGGCTGGCTGTGGAGCTGGCACAAAAATATGGCGAAGGTATGCGGGTAAATGCCATTGCCCCGGGCTTTTTTCTTACCCAACAAAACAAAGCCCTGCTCACAGAAGAAGATGGCAGCCTGACGGCACGGGGAAGTCAAATCGTTGGCCACACCCCTTTTGCCAGATTCGGAAATCCGGAAGACCTGAGCGGCACCCTGATATGGTTGTGCAGCGATGCTTCTCGCTTTGTTACAGGAACTGTTATTCCTGTAGATGGCGGGTTTAATGCGTTTAGTGGAGTGTAGAATTAAAATTTATACAGGATGAGAAAAATAGGTAAATATTCCATGGGGCTCGGCGACCGATTCGGTCAGGAAGGAGAAGCTCAGCTGCGGGCAGTGCTGCATGCCAGGGAAGCCGGATTAACTATTACCCCTGTATGGAACAAATCGCATCGCGAGCACCAAACCCTTGGCACTAAACCGCAGGAGGTAAGAACAGAAGCCGACCAGGCTACACAGGCCCTGCAATGGACAGGCGACTACTTTGTAGATGCCGACCACATAAATAAGCATAATGTAGATGAATTTATTGCGGTTTCTGATTTTTTCACCATCGATGTGGCCGAGTATATTGGCCAGGCAGCCCCCCGAAGAAATCGAGCAGTTCTTGCAGGAAAATAAGGCTTATTACGAAGGACTTTCCATTCCGGGCATCGACGAGCCGTTTACGGTAAATGAGGCGTTCTGCGCAAAATTGCCGGGCAGTTTCTTAGCGCTACCCGCGAGGCCGGAGAAATCTACCGCTACCTTCTGGATAAAAGAGGGGCCGACGATTTTGTTACGGAAGTTTCCATGGACGAGGTAGATACTCCACAGAGCCCGGTAGAGTTATTTTTTATCCTGAAAATGCTGAAGGGTTTTTCAGTACCCCTGCAAACCATTGCACCAAAGTTTACCGGCAATTTTTTTAAAGGAGTCGATTACCAGGGGGAGCTGGCCCAATTTGCAAAAGAATTTGAGCAGGATATCCTGGTAATTCGCTATGCGGTGGAAAAATTTGGCCTTCCGGAAAACCTGAAGCTGAGCATACACTCCGGCAGCGATAAGTTTTCGCTCTACGAGCCAATAAAGCGCATTATTAATAAACACGGGGCAGGCATTCATATTAAAACCGCCGGCACTACCTGGCTCGAGGAGCTAATTGGTTTGGCAGAAGCCGGCGGCGATGGCCTGGAGCTGGCAAAAGCCATTTATGCCGAAGCCTACGAACGCTTCGAGGAGCTCACCGAACCCTATAAGCCGGTGCTGGACATTCACAAAGAAAAGCTGCCGGCCCCTCCGACCGTAGGCCGCTGGTCGGGCCAGAAATTTGCCGACAGCCTCCGCCACAAGCAGTCTTCTGCTGATTTTAACCCCAGCTTTAGGCAGCTTTTACACTGTGCATACAAAATTGCCGGCGAAAAGATGAACGCCTATACTGCTGCTTTAAACAAGCACAGGCAGGTGGTAGCAAACAATGTAACAGAAAATTTATGGGAGCGTCATATCAGGCCGCTGTTTATAGACAAATAAATTGACGCCTCCTCCCGGCATGCGAAGCCTGAACACAGCACTGCCAAAGGAATAAACTTGAAAAGAAATAAAGTAACCGATTATATAATTAAGCATTATGTCCTTTTTAGACGATAACTTTTTATTAGAAACAGAAACCGCAAAGCGGCTGTACCACGAGCATGCCGAAGACATGCCCATTATCGACTACCACTGCCATTTACCCCCTGCCGATATTGCCGCCGATCGTAAATTTGAAAATCTTACCCAAATATGGCTGGATGGCGACCATTATAAGTGGCGCGCCATGCGCACCAATGGCGTTGATGAAAAGTACATTACCGGCAGTGCCTCCTGACTACGAAAAGTTTGAGAAATGGGCCGCTACCGTACCTTATACCCTGCGGAACCCCCTCTACCACTGGACGCACCTGGAGCTGAAAAGATATTTTGGCATCGATAAAATTCTTACCCCCGAAACTGCCCGCGAAATTTACGATGCCTGCACGCAAAAGCTGCAAACCGACGAATACAGCGTACGCAACATCCTGCGGAAGATGAAAGTGGAAACCGTATGTACCACCGACGACCCTGTTGACAGCCTGGAGTACCACAAGCAGATAAAAGAAAGTGGTTTTGAAATAAAGGTGCTGCCGGCTTTCCGCTGCGACAAAATATTAGCCATTGAAAACCCGGAGGTGTTCGTTCCTTATGTACAGCAGCTGGAAGCAGCATCCGGCATATCTATAAGCAATTTCCAGCAGCTGCTCGACGCGCTAAAAAAACGCCACGACTTCTTCCACGAAATGGGCTGCCGCCTTTCTGACCACGGCCTGGAAACCATGTATGCAGAAGAATTTACGGAGGAAGAAATCAGGAGCATCTTTGAAAAAGGGCTTAAAAAGCAAAGCATCAGTAAGGAAGAATTGCTCAAGTTCCGCTCCGCTATGCTGGAACACATGGCCTTGATGGATGCTGAAAAAGGTTGGACCCAGCAATTCCACCTGGGGGCATTAAGAAATAACAGCAGCCGCATGCTGCGCGAGCTGGGGCCCGACACCGGCTTCGACTCCATCGGAGACTTCGATGTGGCCCGTCCGCTAGCCAAATTCCTCGACCGGCTCGACACCTCCAATAAGCTGGCAAAAACCATACTTTACAACCTGAACCCAAGCCAGAACGAGCTTTATGCCACCATGATTGGTAACTTTAACGATGGCTCCACTCCTGGCAAAATTCAGTATGGTTCTGCCTGGTGGTTCCTCGACCAGAAGGATGGCATGGAAAGGCAACTGAATGCGCTTTCAAATATGGGCCTGTTAAGCCGCTTCGTAGGTATGCTTACCGACTCCCGCAGCTTTCTTTCTTACCCGCGCCATGAGTATTTCCGCCGAATTTTGTGCAACTTACTAGGCAATGATGTAGAAAACGGAGAGCTGCCGGCCAGCGAGCTGGCATGGATAGGCCAGGTAGTGGAGGACATTTGCTACAACAATGCTAAAAACTATTTTAACTTCCGGAATGAATAAAAAAGTCGTAACCTTTGGCGAGATTATGCTCCGGCTCTCCACTCCCGGGCATTCGCGCTTTATAAAGTCCAGCCAGTTTGAGGCTACCTATGGCGGCGGGGAGGCGAATGTGGCTATTTCTCTGGCACAATTTGGCATTCGCGCAGCCCATGTTACCCGCTTACCTGCGCATGAGCTGGGAAAAGCGGCTACAAATATGCTCCGTGAACTTGGCGTTAATACAGAGCACATAGTTTACGGCGGCAATAAATTAGGCATATACTTTCTGGAAACAGGGGCCAGTGTTCGGCCCAGTAAGGTAATCTACGACCGTGCACATTCGGCCTTTGCTGAACTGGAAGCTGATATGATTGATTGGGAAGAGGTGCTTGAAGGCGCCGGTTGGTTCCATTGGACGGGCATCTCTCCTGCTATTTCGGCAGGGGCTGCTGCCTGCTGCAAAAAAGCCATTGAGGTAGCCAACAGAAAAGGCATTCCGGTATCGGCCGACATTAACTACCGCAAGAACCTCTGGCAGTGGGGCAAATCCGCGCAGGAGGTTATGCCGGACCTGATTGCCGGCTGCGACCTGATTGTGGCAGGCAAAAGAGATGCAAAGGATATTCTGAATATTGAGCCGGAAGAGGATACCGAAGAGGCAGAGGTTTCTGTATACAAGCAGATTATGCACCGATTTCCCAGCGTAAAGAAAATAGTGAATACCACCAGGGTTTCTTTAAGTGCCTCTCACAACACCCTTTCCGGCACCTTGTATAATGGCCAAGATTTGCTGGAAACCTGCACCTATGATATTACCCCCATCGTGGATCGTATTGGCGGCGGAGATGCTTTTATTGCCGGTGTTATTTATGGGCAGTTACAATACAAGAATGACCAGAAAGTCCTTGATTTCGGGGTGGCGGCTTCTGTACTCAAGCACACCATTGAAGACGATGCCAACCTTGCCACTGTGGAGGAAGTGGAATCTATCCTGGATGGCAATACCTCTGGAAGAATAGAAAGATGAGCGGTGCGGGAGGATGGCGCCTCCACCCATTCATAATTAGCATTTGAACCATTTAGCAGTAATTAGAAGAATCGCAGTAGCTATAAAACTGAAGAAAACCCGAATAGGCCACTTCAATTATTTAACCAGTGAGAAAGAAGTAATGGTACATACGTTCATGAATATCCAATCCAGTTTCTGCAAACCATGGCAGATTTTATTCAGCATCTTATCTTTCGCTCTTCTGCTTAATATCACCTCCTGTAGCAAGGTAAAAGAAACGACAGAAATCAAGCTTGCCCACGGCCTTGACATCAGCCACCCGGTACACAAAGCCATGGAGTTTATGGCAAAAAGAGTCAGGGAGAAGTCCGATGGGAAACTTACCATAGAGATCTTTCCCAGTGGCCAGCTGGGCTCCGAAAGAGAGTCGCTGGAGCTATTGCAGATTGGCAGCCTAGGCATGACCAAGGTTTCTGCCGCGGTAATGGAAAGCTTCTCTCCTAATTTTAAAGTGCTGAGTCTTCCTTACATCTTTAAAGACAAAGAACATTACTACCGTGTGCTCGAAGGAGAAATTGGCCAGGACCTACTGGAAGAAGGCAGAGCCTACTGGCTGCGCGGCCTTACCTATTACGATGCCGGCAGCCGTAGCTTTTATACAACCAATAAACCTATAAGGACACCCGAAGACCTGAAGGGATTAAAAATACGCGTGCAGGATAGCAACACCGCCATTAGTATGGTAAATGCTTTTGGGGGAGCCGCTACCCCTATTTCCTGGGGAGAGCTCTATACTGCTTTACAGCAGGGTGTGGTAGATGGGGCCGAAAACAACCCGCCCAGCTTTTACCTCTCGCGCCATTACGAGGTAAGCAAATACTACTCCTTAAATGAGCATACCATGGTGCCCGACATTCTTATGATTAGCACAAAGGTTTGGGACGACCTTACCGAGCAGGAACAGCAGTGGCTGATGGAAGCGGTGGAGGAGTCGGTGCCGGTGCAGCGAAAGCTATGGGCAGAGGCAGAGCAGGAAGCACTGGACGCGGTAGAAGCGGCAGGCGTGGAAATTATCCACCCCGACAAAGAGCCTTTTGCCAGGCTGGTAGAACCACTTTATGAAACCTATAAAGGTGAACCCGAAGTGTATACCCTCATTGAGCGCATACAGGCAGCAGAAAACACCTCTCAGGAAAGTACGCAATTGAACTAATAAAAAAATTGATAATGAAGCTACGAAGAACGGTCGATAAAATTCTCTTTTGGGTACTGGTCGTACTAATGGCCTTTATGGTATTAAATGTACTCTGGCAGGTGGCCTCGCGCTATCTGCTGCAGTCCCCCAGCTCCTTTACTGATGAACTCTCCCGCTACCTCCTTATCTGGGTGGGCCTGTTGGGCGCAAGCTATGTTACCGGGCAAAAGATGCACCTGGCCATCGACATCCTTCCTTCTAAATTAGAAGGTAAAAAGGAGCGGAACCTGAATATTTTTATCAATACCGCCGTAGCCCTTTTTGCCTTTTTTGCGATGGTATGGGGCGGGGCCAACCTGGTGTATATTACCCTTAAACTGGAGCAGACTTCTGCTTCCTTAGGTTTGCCGCTGGGATATGTCTATTCAGTTATACCATTGAGCGGGCTCATCATCATCTACTACAGCATTGTCAACTTATTCGAAAGGCCGCAGGATGGGGAAGAGCTTGGTGAGGTAATGGCCTAAGGCCGGGATTGTTAAATAAACGTACGAAAGCAGGGCCCACAGCCCTTCAATAATAAAACTACCTAAAATGGAATTTCTTGAAATTATTGTACTGGTGGTAAGCTTTGTCATTCTCCTGGTGCTGGGGGTGCCTATCGCCTATTCTATCGGCATTTCTGCTTTGCTTACTATGTTGGTAAGCATTGCCCCCGAACCCGCCTTTACCACCATGGCCCAGCGAATGGCCACCGGGCTGGATAGCTTTGCCCTGCTGGCCATTCCCTTCTTTATACTTGCAGGGCAGTTTATGAACAAAGGAGGGATTGCCTCGAGGCTCATTGACTTTGCCAAAGGGCTGGTGGGTACTTTACCCGGTGGCCTTGCCTATGTAAACATTCTTGCAAGCATGCTCTTTGGGGCCATCTCCGGCTCGGCGGTGGCGGCAGCCTCTGCCATTGGCGGTATTATGAATCCACGCATGGTAGAAGAAGGTTACTCCAAACCCTTTAGTGCGGCGGTAAACATTACGGCAGCCACTACCGGCATGATTATTCCTCCAAGCAATATCCTGATAGTTTATTCCCTGGCCAGTGGCGGAGTATCCATTGCCGCGCTGTTTGTGGCTGGTTATGTGCCGGGAATTCTGGTTGGTTTGTCGCTCATGGTGGTGGCGGGTTATATTTCTTTTCGCAAAAAATATGCTGTAAGCGAGCGCATGCCTTTTAAAGAGGTAATAAAGAAGTTTATTGACGCCGTGCCCAGCCTGCTGCTACTCATCATCGTAATAGGCGGCATTATTGCCGGCATATTTACAGCTACAGAAGCCTCTGCCATTGCAGTGTTGTATACCATCATTCTTTCTATGGTAGTATACAAAGAAGTAAAAGTGAAGGACCTGCCCGAAATTCTTATTCAAACCGTAATTACCACCGCTATTGTAATGTTGCTGATTGGCACCTCTATGGGCATGTCGTGGGTAATGAGCTTCGAAAGCATTCCGCAGGGAGTGAGCGAAGCCCTGCTTTCTATCAGTGACAACAAGATTATCGTGCTGATTATCATCAACCTGATTTTGCTCTTCGTAGGCATTTTTATGGACATGACGCCTGCCGTACTTATCTTCACGCCTATTTTTCTGCCGGTGGTAACCAAGCTGGGGGTAGACCCTGTGCACTTTGGCATAATGATGGTGCTCAACCTCTGCATTGGCCTGTGTACCCCTCCGGTAGGAGCTGTACTCTTTGTTGGTTGCGGCGTGGCAGGTATCAGTATCAGCAAAGTTATTAAACCCCTCATCCCGCTCTTTATTGCCATGGTAGTGGCCCTGCTCCTGATTACCTATATCCCTGAGCTCACCCTCTGGCTTCCCCGTGTTTTTGGACTGTAGTTTTTTGACTTGCCGGGAACTGCAAGCGAATGGCAGGATGGACCTAACACAAAAAATTTTGTAAATACCTTAACCTGGAATGTCAATTATTTTTAATCGTTAACTTTATCATTATGGAAAAAAAGATAGTCACTTTTGGTGAAATTATGTTGAGGCTTGCCACTCCGGGCCACCTGCGTTTTTCTCAGGCAGATGAGTTTACGGCCATATATGGTGGCGGGGAGGCAAATGTTGCCATTTCCCTGGCTAATTATAATTTACCAACAGAATTTGTAAGCAGGCTCCCTAAAAATGACATTGGAGAAGCCGCTCTCATGACCCTGAGAAAATACAATGTGGGTACCAATCATGTAGTATTCGGAGGCGACCGTCTTGGCATCTACTTCCTGGAGTCCGGTGCTGTAAGCCGGGGAAGCAAGGTGGTTTATGACAGAGCACACTCTGCAGTTTCTGAAATAAAGCCAGGCATGATTGACTGGGACCAGGTGTTCGAAAATGCGCAGTGGTTCCACTGGACAGGAATTACGCCGGCAATTTCGCAGGGAGCAGCCGATGTATGCCTGGAAGCCATTAAGGCAGCCAATGCCAAAGGCATTACGGTATCTACCGATTTGAACTACCGTAAAAACTTATGGAAGTATGGAAAAAAGCAGGGGAAGTAATGCCTGAGCTGGTAGCAGGTTGCGATATTATTCTTGGGAATGAGGAAGATGCAGAAAAAGTATTCGGCATTCATCCTGAAGGAGTGGATGTAACCAAAGGACATGTAGAAGCGGCTGCTTATGAATCGGTTGGAAAACAGCTTATGGAAAAATTCCCGAGGGCAAAAAAGGTAATTATTACCCTTAGAGGCTCCATTAGCGCTTCTCATAACTCCTGGGCAGGCGTACTTTATGATGGCAAAAAGTTATACGAGTCTCCAACCTACCAGATTACCCATATTGTAGACCGCGTTGGTGGAGGGGATTCTTTTATGGGCGGCTTAATTTACGGCCTCATTACCTATAAAGAGGACGACCAGAAAGCCCTAAATTTTGCCGTTGCTGCTTCTAACTTAAAACACACAATTTACGGGGATTACAACCTGGTGAAGGTAGACGAGGTAGAAAAGCTAATGAGTGGCGATGCATCCGGAAGGGTATCGCGCTAAAGGGAGCTTCCTTCTAATGGCCCTTGCCTGTCACTCCATTTTTTGAAAGGATCCGTATCCCTTAGAACAAAACCTTTAGTACCGGTTAAGGGAATAGGAGTGGATAGCCTCTGTGGCCTAAATGAATCGCCGAAGTGAAAGGTGCTGGCACAGCCAGGCCAAAAGCTAAGCTTTACTTTAATGGCTTTTTACCACTCCTCCCGCTTTGGCTCACCCACTGGTAACTGGTTTTTATCCCCTCTTTCTTTAGCAAAGAAGCGAGGGGATTACTTATTTCCTTTTAAAGGAACCATGATTTACAATAAAAACAACAAACAATATGGCACGTTTTACAAGAATTGAAGTAGCCCAAAAAATGGATGAAACAGGCATTGTTCCTGTTTTTTACCATAAAGATGCCGAAATAGGCAAGAAAGTCCTGAAAGCCTGTTATGAAGGCGGTATAAGAGTATTTGAATTTACCAACCGCGGAGATTATGCCCACGAGGTGTTTACGGTTTTAAACAAATATGCAGCTGCCGAGCTCCCCGAAATGATGCTTGGAGTAGGCTCTGTGGTGGATGCAGGAACAGCGGCCCTTTATATGCAGCTGGGCGCCTGCTTTATCGTTTCGCCCGTGCTGAAAGAAGACATGGCCTTTACCTGTAACAGAAGAAAAGTGCTGTGGTCTCCAGGGTGCGGCTCCCTGTCTGAGATTTCCCGTGCCGAGGAACTGGGCGCAGAAATCGTAAAAATATTCCCGGGCCAGCAGGTGGGCGGACCTGATTTTGTGAAGGCCGTAAAAGGACCTTTCCCCTGGACCAGCATTATGCCTACCGGCGGCGTTGAACCCACTGAAGAAAATCTTTCGGCCTGGTTTAAAGCCGGCGTTACCTGTGTAGGCATGGGCTCGCAGCTTATTACCAAAGATATTATTGCCAACAATGACTTCGACAAGCTTAAAGAGCTGGCTTTAAATGCACTCAGCATTGTGAAGAAGTATAAAAAATAAAGCCTTAAAAACAAAAAGAAGCTTATTTTTAAGGCAATGCAGCGGGGCGGCTCCGGCTACATTGCCGGCTTGCCAGAAGAAAATACCGCAGCACCACTACCAGGCTTTTTAATACTTAAACCTTGCTCCAGGTTCTATTATAGCGTTTTTTGAAGAACCTATAATAGAACCTTTTTACTGCTTTTACAGCCTTCATTGTCCGGCTTAAACCGGCAGGGCCAGCTCTTCAGATGAATAATTCTTGGATAGTATTTTTCCGCCAGCATAACCGCCTCATCCTCTTTGGTTTTGTGCTCACCTTTTTTTCGGGCTTTGGCCAAACCTTTTTGGTTTCTGTTTATGTACCAGAAATTTTAAAGGAGTTCGGGCTGAGCAATGCCAGCTTTGGCTCTGTTTATGCCGCAGCTACGCTTGCCAGCGCACTTTGTCTCCCCTGGCTGGGGCGGTATATTGACCTGCTTGATTTAAAAAAGTTTTCGTGGCTGGTGGTAGGTGGCATGGTTGTTTCGCTGCTAATTTTTTCGCAGGCCTATCATATTGCCTTGCTCGGTTTGGGGCTTTGGGGCATCCGCCTGTCTGGCCAGGGGCTTATGAGCCACACTGCCATTACCAGCATGGGCCGCTACTTTGAGGCAGAGCGCGGAAAAGCTATCAGCATTGCCTCCCTGGGACATCCTGCCGGGAGTGCGCTACTCCCACTCTTAGCTACTCTTGTTATTGGCTTTGTTGGCTGGCACTACAGCCTGGTGGCATCCGCTGTTTTTGTTGCCTTGGTACTGCCTTTATTGATAACTTATCTGCTCCGAAACCAGCAAACAGCTCCTCCGGCTATAAACCTCTCAACGGCTAAACAACAGAAAGGAGAAGCAAAGAGCAAAGCAAGCTCCACTCCCTCCTATAAAAAGATAATGAAAAGTAAGCGGTTTTGGCTGATAGCGCCGGGAACGCTTGCGGTGCCTTTCCTGAATACTACTTTTTTCTTTTACCAGATAGCCTTAGCTGAAGCAAAAGGCTGGTCAGCTGAGTGGGTAGCCGGCTCTTTTATTACCTATGCAATCGCAAAAGCGCTATTTACCATCCTGGCGGGGCAGCTCATCGACCGCTACTCGGCCGCTAAGCTCTTTCCCTTCTTCCTGTTTCCGCTGGCCGCTGCCCTGGCGCTGGTGGTAACGCTCGACCATGCCTGGATTGCCCCGGTGTATCTTATCCTGCTTGGCATTTCAAGTGGTTTGGGTAATCCCGTAAAGTCAGCTATACAGGCAGAATTATTTGGTGTCGAGTACCTGGGCACCATCCGCAGCCTGTTTACTGCTTTAATGGTTATCAGCACTGCCCTGGGACCGGCAATTTTTGGTTTTATGCTCGATGGCGGACTGAGCTTTGAACAGGCTTTTGGTATTGCCATTATTTACCTGCTGCTGACCATGGCCTGGAACTTCCGGATTTTCTTTAAGAAGCTTTCTGTTACATAGCGTTTTTCCAAATTCAAAATTAGAAGTCAGAAGTTAGAACCGCGGCGGAAAATCGCTTAAAAATCAGGAGTGGCCCTTATAAATCTTTATTTCCTATTCTGGATGTTACCCCGTTTTTCAAAGGACCTTCAATAGAAAATTCCTGCCATTTGGTATAACTTTGTATTGGTATAAATTAATCTGTTAGGGGAATCTTATTTTGCAAAATACAAGTGCCTGCCTCGACAGCGAAAAAAGCAGCCTCCTGCTGTAGGCTACTCCCCTGCTTCAGCAAATACACCGCCTCTCTTTGTTCTTCCCCGCCTTTTCTCCAGCGCAACAATAGCGGTAATGGTTAAGCCTACCAGCGCCACCAGGGTAAAAGAGGCCCGGAGGGAAAATAAATCAGCAACAAAACCAATCAGGGGCGGCCCGGAAAGGAAACCAAAATAACCGATTGTGGAAACTGTGGCCAGGGCAATGCCACTGGTAAAGCCTTTTACTTTTCCTACCTGGGTAAAGGTTAAGGGAATAACGGAGGAGGTACCCGCCCCTACCAGCAGGAAGCCTGCTATGCCGGTTATAAGATTAGGAAACAGGACTGCAATAAGGAGCCCCAGGAATATCAGCAGTCCACTGGCCTGAATAATTACACTGACACCGTAGCGATTAGTAAAATAGTCAGAAACAAACCGGCCTGTGGCCATCATGCCCATAAAAGCCATATAGCCTGCGGTTACCAATTCCTCTTCTGCCTCTATCACCTGCTTAAAATATACGGCGCTCCAGTCAAACATACAGCCTTCGCTGAGCAGGCCGCAAAAAGCAATTCCACCAAGTACCAGCAGCTGCCGGTTAGGCTTCTTCCAAAGCTTCCTGTTTCCCTTCTTTTCTCCACTTTCACTATTAAGGAATGGAAAGCAAATGAGTAAAAGAATAAAAATGGTGGTAGATACCAGGAAAAAATGGGTAGCGGTTTCCAAACCTGCCGCCAGGGCCAGCATACCTACTCCCGCCCCAAAAAAGCCTGCCAGGCTCCACAACCCATGGAATGAGGCCATTATTACCCTGCCATATTTATTCTGGATAAGCAATGCCTGGGCATTGTTCGATATATTAATCAGGTTAGCGGCAGCGCCAAAAATCAGCAGACTTACAATTAAAAAAGGAATGCTGGCGGCAGTGCCGAGCATGGCCAGGCCCAGGACAAAAAGGGCAATGCCTGCCGTAGAGGAGAGCCTGCTTCCGAATTTATCTACAATAAATCCTGCCAGTGGCAAAGCAAATAAGGCCCCTACCGGCCTTACCAGTAATACAGCTCCCAACTCGCTGTCGCTAAAACCGAAACGCGCTTTTATATCCGGAATCCTGGAGGCCCAGGTAGAGAAGCAAAGGCCACTCAGGAAAAACAAGGCATTTAATGCGATTCTTTCTTTCGTTCTTTCTCTCATTCTATATTCAAAGCTCCTTTTCTTAAGAATTTTAACTGCCCGCCCCCTCCTCCGCTGGAGGCTTTCAAAGTAAACTTTCTCCTTTTTATCAGCAACCCCGTAAATGTTCAAACATCCAAATAAAAAGGCGCTTATCCCAGTCATTGTCCTGTTTTCTTACTACCGGCAACAGCGCTCCTTCTTCATCCCGGTAAGTTAGCTGCTGTTTAGCGGGAAGCCAGAAAATTCAAGCCTGAAATAGAAACGCCTGGCCGCATATAATCCACCACTACGAGGGCTTTAACTACTTATTCCGTAAAATTCAATATCCTCCTTCCCGCCTCCAACCCTCAATGGAATATTGCGAAACCTATTAAACATACACAAGAAGCTGTTGCTACGCAGCAGAATGAGAATTAAAGGTATGGGGCTGCTTAATAGCTACTTAGATTCTTTAGCAAAATCTTTCGCCGGCAACCAAACCCATGCTATCGTTTTAACAAGTAAAAATTTATATATTGTCCCGCTTAATGGGCTGTTACTGCCCCCAATTCTGGCTTCGGGACGAGTGCATCCAGGAAAAAATTTGCAAGCGCTATTTTATTGCCTCCGCTGGATAATTGGAAACAAAATCTTTACACAGCCAGTATAATGCTAATAAAAGCGAGCAGCATAATCTTTTTTAGCTGTGCAGCCGGAGTGTCAGGGCACCTTTACCTGCTACTTCTTTATTTTAAAGATACTTTATGAACATAGTTAACTCGGTGGCAAAATGGTGGCTGAAAAAGCGGATTCACGAAATCAGGCATTTTCAGGAGAGCCCGCTGGACGTACAACAAAATATGCTCAGCTACCTGCTTAGTCATGCCCAAAAAACAGCTTTTGGGAAAAAGTATGACTTTAAAAGTATCAAAAATGTACGGCAGTTTCAGGAAAGGGTACCGGTAAATGACTACCAGGATCTTTATCCTTATTTGGAAAGACAGCTGAAAGGCGAAGACAACGTACTCTGGCCGTCGCACATTAAATGGTATGCCAAATCGTCGGGAACTACCAGCAGCAAAAGTAAGCTAATTCCAGTTTCGCAGGAGGCTTTGCGAAACTGCCATTACCGGGGAGGAAGAGACATGATTGCTTTGTATGCCCGAAATTACCCGGACACAAAAATATTTACCGGTAAGAACCTTTCTATTGGCGGCGGCCAGGCAAATGATTTTTCCGACCGCTCCGCCGCTTATTATACCGGCAATATATCGGCCATCATCATGCAAAACCTGCCGGTTTGGGCCCAGTTTTCCCGTACTCCAGATTTAAGAACCACCATGGACAACAACTGGGAACAAAAAATTGAAACCATCGCCCGGATAACCAGCAAACAGCGAGTGGCCAGCATGGCCGGCTCCCCTATGTGGTTGTTGCTACTGCTTCAGCATATGTTCGAGAAGCACAATGTGCGCTATATTCAGGATTTGTGGCCCGACATGGAGGTATTTTTCCATGGCGGCGTTTCGTTTTCTCCTTACCGCCCGCAGTTTGAGCAAATCGACCGCAATAACCGCCTCCGGTACATGAATATTTACAATGCCACAGAAGGCTTCTTTGGTTTGCAGGACCTAACCGACAACGAAGCCATGCTCCTCCTGCTTAACTATGGTATTTTTTACGAATTTATTCCGGCAGAAGAAGCAGAAAGCAGCAACCCCACCATCGTCGATTTATCGGGTGTGGAGGCAGGCAAAAATTACTCTATGGTAATTTCCACTAATTCAGGCTTATGGAGATACAAAATCGGCGATACCCTTAAGTTTGTTTCCACCCGGCCTTTCCGCTTTACCATTAGCGGCCGCACGAAACATTGTATAAACGTATTTGGAGAAGACCTCTTTATTGAGCATGCCGAAAAAGCCCTGGCAGAAGCCTGCGATAAAACCGGCGCTATGCTGGAAAATTATACTGCGGCTCCACGCTATTACAGCAGGGGCAATAAAGGCTGCCACGAATGGGTAATTGAATTTAACCAGCCGCCAAAAGATGTTGATGAATTTACGACGCTGCTGGATAAAAGCCTCCAGTCGGTAAGCGACGATTATGCTGCTAAGCGGCAGGCGAACATGGCCATTGAAAGACCCATCGTTCATCATGTTGCGCCGGGCACCTTTTACACCTGGCTAAAGAAAAAAGGAAAGCTCGGCGGGCAGTACAAAGTGCCCAGGCTATCGAATAAAAGAGAATACATTGAAGAAATTTTATCTATAAAAGAAGTAAGCAAACATGCCTGAAAGGCCATCGAAAGGTTCCTCCACAGACAGTCGCTTTTTTCAAATAGTCTTTTCTTCTGAAACTACCCGCAGGGTAATCGTTAGTATTTAGGCGCCGGCCTTGGTTACCCGCTCCGGTTTATTCAATAATTTCTTTTACCCTGCCTACCTGCCCGTCCTGCAGGCGTACTTTTATACCATGCGGGTGATTTGATGAGTTGGTGAGAATATCCTGCACAATGCCTTCCGTTAATTTTCCTGTTCGCTGGTCGGCTTTTAGCACAATCCGTACGCGACTTCCCTTTGAAATATTCGTTCTCTTATTTCCTTCCATCTTTTAAATTTTTGGTTCTAAATGAATTGTAGTGGGTAAGCGTTTAGTGGTTTCACGCAAAGGGCGCGAAGGACATTGCGCAAAGTCCGCAGAGATTTTTGTGCTGCCAGAACACATCTGCCCTCTCTCAGGAGGCCACCAAGGCGTTTCATGCAAGGTACCTGGCGAAATCCCTCATGCAAGGAGACGCAACGTGCCCTCCTTTGCCTACTGAAAGGCCTGGGAAGGTTTTCTGTAGGAAGTGATTTTTTTTCAGTGGCAGCCATATAAAAGTACCTTTGCGACCTTTGCGAAAAAAGCTTAGCGTTCTTTGCGTGAAAGAATAATACCCACTATAATTCATCAAGGGCCAATTTTTTGCTGTTTTCTACTAAACACATCCTTAATTTCCACTGCCCTGCTTTCGCTGCAAAATTACCGGAAGCCCAGCTGCGGCACAAGCTTTACCCAATATACCGCGCTACAGGTTTTTAATTCCTGTACAGCCGGGGTTTATAATTTCCATAACCTTATCTTCGGGCTGCGGGTTTTCTTAAAAATCCGTACTTTAGGCGGTAAGCACAAGATCTATATGGCACTTATCAGCAAAAAAAAGAAAGTCTATTCAATTAGTAAGCAATTGCGGGCCTACCTGCATGACCAGGATCGGGAGGTAGAGCTTTCTATTTCTTATAAAGATTTACTCCGCTACGATAATTCAATTCCTTTATACGACAAATGGGGAACAGACACGCTGTGGGAAACGGTTTTTTACCCCCAGGATGATATGCAGAACGTGTATATGAGTCTGAAGAAGATTTATGCCCTCCTGAAGGCCGACGGCGACACGTCTATTATGCAGCACCTCTACATCGATAGGGTCGATTTATGCGTATACGGCAATACCAAGCCTTTTCGGGTGCGCATTGTAAATAACATTAACGACAACTTCGATTATTTTTACATTAAACTAGCCGATGCTTCGCGTATTTACGGGCTGGAGCTGGAGCACCTGCTTTCGCCGAACCGCATTAACTACATTGTAGAAGGCAATACGCTTATAGAAGAACATATTGCCGGTATTCCGGGCGATCAGTTTATTAAGCAGCACCTGAAAGATAAGAGCCTGAACGAGATTCGCCTGGCAAAGGAATTTGTAAAGTTTAATGAACGCTGCTTTGTACGCCTGCTCGGCGATATGCACAGCAGCAACTTTGTAGTGGAAATAACGCCCGATTTTGAAGAGATTCATTACCGAATACGGGCAATAGATTTTGACCAGCAGTCATACGAAGGTCGACGGGCAATCTATATGCCACAGTATTTTAAGCAGAACAATCCGCTAATAGCGCTGGGCTTACGAAACATGACGCCAACCACTGTTCAGCAATACCAGAAAGAAGAGCGCTCCCTGATTGCCAACAGGATTATATCGGCTAAAACCACCATACGAAAGCTGCTTCGTGCCATGATGCACGACGACCTTGCCCCAAAAGAAAATGTGGAAAGCCTGAAAGAAGAGCTTGCCCGTTTTCATAACGAACCAGACTTCCTGAAATGCAATAATATGGGTGAAATTATGAAAACCAGCCTCTCGCTTGTGGTACGGAAAGTAAAATTATAAGTAGTTCTTATACACTTCTTCCGCCCGCTCAAAGGCCAGGTCATCCTGTAGTCCCGTCATGTTACGGGCATCGCTAAGCGGGAAACCATACTTCCTTAATTTAAGGAAGCGACTATATGATTTTAATAGTTGTATTTGTTCTCCCCTGCTCTGCTGCCCCACGTATAAAGAATGCGTATTCATCTTCATCATTTTTCTTCAGCTTAAAAAGTTATGAACAGCTGCTTTGTACTTATTAACATCCGTGTTCATAACTTCTACGCAATCAGTTGATAAAATGTTTATAACTTTTAACAAAAGTAGTGGCAAAAAAGGAAATTTGGGCTATATAGACAGTACACTGTAATAAAAGAGAAGAACTTAACAAGGTTTAAACATATATAAATCCCTCCTGTTCATTTCCGAAAATTGTAACCTCCTGTCGTTCAATACGAAGGCCGGAAACAAGAGCAAGGAGCCCATCAAAACCATGCCATGACACAGGCATATTGGCAGGTAGTTTTAAACCATATTTTTGACATAAAATTGTCAAAAGCGCAGAAAATGTGGACTTTTCCTTTTTATATCCTTTTACTTTTAGCCCCAATTCTCTTGCCAATGCTGCCGGATAAACTTCGCGACAGCTAATTTTATCCACAGCCAAACAGGCGCTCAGCTGCATGGCCCGGGCCGTTAATCCTCCTAAAAATAAAGGCGACATCGCCCCCAGATCACGGTCGGCCTGGCGATAGAAAAAATTTTCGTAACCTGCTAAATTTTTATACACTCCCGGCAGGCTCAGAGGGGCATCTATATGGATTTCTATTGGCTGAAGCTCCGAAATTTTTGCCCGAAGGAAGGCATCCGCATCTTCGCCCTTTTTGCTTTGGGCAAAGAAAACTTCCTGCCGGTTAAAAGACCAGGCAATAGCCGTGGTACCGGCCAGCTTGCTTCCATAATCGATTCCTACAAGCGGTTTATTGTTTTCCATGACGATTGCCGGTTAAAGGCAGACCAAAGGCGAGGTTCAGGAGGCTTTGAACAAAGAGGGTGCGGGGCACGGAATTCATAATCCGCAGCTCGTCTGCCAGGCTACTTTCTTCATCCAGAAAGCGCAGGATGCGATCCGGAGGGTTATTCCGGAAAAGCGCACTAAAAATGCGCTCACTTTCGCCGCCCCGCTGCTCCATGAGGTTGAGCAAGGCAGCATCGTAGAGGCGGAAACGTAAATGAGCCTCCACCCCGGCATAAGGAGGTTTTCCCTGCTCCAGCAGGCTAACCAGCCGCCGGCAATGTTGCTGGATGCGTAAAAAGGTGTAACCAGTTGAGGGCTTGGAAGCTCCCGCCAGAGAACCAATCGGCACAATATGTCCACTCCCCGCGGGAAAGGAGTAAGTAGTCATGGGAATTATGCCCCATTCTTCATCCATAATTTCATATTGGGGCTGCTTTAGCACCTTTTCCATATATTGGCGCAGCGCCTCCTCGTAGTCTGCAGGCTCCAGTAGCTGTTTGGAAAAGAGCGTAAACTCCACCAGGGCCGTATTAGCTGTTTGAGGAATGACATATACGAAGCGCATTTCGCCCTTTTGCGGCGTACGAAAATCGAATAGCCGAACGGTATCTGTACTAAATGCTGGCTGAGGCAGCCGCACCGTCCAGCCCTTAAAATGCTGCTGGAGGTAAAGGCTCTTTTTAGCGGCCTGCCGGAGCTCCTTCTTCAGAAAGCAACTGTTAAACACCCAGCTGGCTTCGTAAGCGGCAACATTGGTCTGTACCCTGGCTTTTTCTTCTCCCGGCTGCAGGGCCTGCACTTCTTCCTGCCTGAAATGAAAATTGGGCAAATGCGCCAGCTGCTCCAGAACAAAGGCATAAAAATCCTTTCCCTGCAGCACCTTATACTGGTAGGGCGCAAGGGAGAGTATTTGCTCAAAACTGCTGCTAATAAATTCTGCCTTCGGGAAGGTCCAGGACAGCAGGGAATCGTAAGGCGTTTCTTCTTTCGTCCAGAAGCCCCAGGTGCGGTCGTTTTGCTTTTTGGCATCCTTATCGAGCAGCAAAACTTTAAGGGAAGAGGCCAGCGGAGAACGACTCAGGTAGTAAGCCAGGCTCAGGCCTGCAGCCCCGGCGCCGGTAATAATTATGTCGTAGTACTGCAAAGGGCCCTGCTTCATAAACCTAAAAATACAAAAAAAAGAGGCCCCCTGTTAAAGGCGCTCCCGTTCCCGGCTCTCGACCTCTTACTTTTTAGCACTTCGCTGCTGTTCCAGCAAAAACTTCCTGAACTTCTCCGTATCGTAATCGGCCATTCCTTTATTGCTGTAAACCAGCCTGCCATCGGCCGAAATTATAAAGGTGGTAGGAATGCTGCGGCTGTAATACATTTCCGGCAAATCGCTCTCCAGCTGGTGCACATCGAAACCAAAGCCTTTGCGCTCCCGGAAGTCCTTTGCTTTCTGAAAATTTTTATCGAGCGACAACATCAGGAACACCACCTCTTCTCCTTCCAGTTTAGCCGCCAGGGAGTTTATCCCCGGCATTTCAGCCACACAGGGCGGGCACCAGGTCGCCCAGAGGTTCAGGAAAATCACCCTCCCCTTCAGCGTCTCCATATCCACCAGTTCTCCTTTCTGGTTCCGGAGCTTTAAGCCATAGTCCGCTGCCGGATTTTTTACGTCCGCCACCAGCGCCTCTTCAGGTTCAGGATTAAAAAGGCCCGAAAAAAGCAGGCCCTGCTGGGCGCGGCCTATAAGCTCGGTATGCCAGCCACTCATGTAAACGACCCCGCCAATAAGCAATACAAGACCCCACTCAAGGAAGCCCCGGTTTATTTTTTTCATTTTCATCTAATTTCAATTTAGACACAGGCCTGTTTCAGCTGGTTTTATAAGCGCTAAAATAAGTACTTTGGTTTATTAATTTCTTTCTAATATCAGCTAATTATTGCATACCGGTGCTCATTCCAGTACTTCCCGTTTTTATATACCGACTTGAAGAATATACCCTCCTGCCTGTAGCCATTTTTTTCCAGCACCTTCATGGACGCCTTGTTATATTCAAATACACCTGCCTGAATGCGTTTTAAATTTAGCTGACCAAACCCATAGGCGGTAAGAATCTTTACTGCCTGACTGGCAATTCCCTTATTCCAGCATGGCTCCCCCAGCCAGTAGCCAATTTCGGCACCCATCCGGTAAACATCCTGCTGGCTTACCAAACCGGCAACTCCACACAACGCCTCCAGGTAAAAAATGCCGAAGGTCATTGCCGGGCTTTCGTTCTTTCCTAAAGCAATAAACGAGCGCGCATCGTCAATACCGTATGGATGCGGAAAAGAATCCCGCACATTGCCCCACACCTTTTTATTGTTTGCCAGGGAAGCCAGCGGCACCGCATCTGCATCGGTTAAGGTCTTCAGGGCAACAGGCCCCTCGCTCAACATCATGTAAGTGCCTGTTAAGGAGCAAAACGCTCAATTACCTGCTGCAACTGCCCGGCCTGCTGCACGCCCGACTGCCGCCACTTTACTTCGCCCTGCTGAAAAACCATGAGGGTGGGCACCCCCTTTACCCCAAATTTTGCAGCAAGCGGACCATTTTTATCCACATCAATTTTTAAGATAGTAGCCTTATTTCCAACCTTTTGTTTCAGCTCCTCTAAAATTGGTGGCATCATCTGGCAGGGACCGCACCAGGTGGCAAAAAAGTCTACCAACACAGGTTTATCACCTTTAATGAGTTCCTGAAAACTTTTCTTCTCGCTCATATCTATTTTCATTTAGTTCTACTCCTGCTATACGAATTAAAACCCTCCATAGTTAATCCGAAAGGCACTTTTTCGCTGGCCAGTTCCCACAGACAGATCGAAGCGGCCAACAAAAAAATTTTCCGTTCGCTGAAGTCCCTTCCTGTTATAAATAGAAATAAATTAATTAATTTCCCTCACAATAAAAGAATTAATCCTGCCACAGGAGCGAATCTGCGCCGGGGCGGGCCTAAACCAGCTCAATGGCCCATGAATTATTCTATCCAGGTTACCGATTTGCGCTACCGCTACCCTAAAAATGCGGAAGATACCCTGCAGGGCCTGAACTTTAATATTGAGCCCGGCAAAATTTTTGGATTCCTGGGGCCCAGCGGCAGCGGCAAAAGTACGACCCAAAAAATACTTTACAAGCTCTTAAACGGGTACAGCGGAAGGGTGCAGGTTTACGATCGCTCCCTGGCAAACTGGGACAGGAGCTTCTACAACCACATTGGCGTAAGCTTTGAGCTACCAAACCATTACCTGAAGCTTACGGGATATGAAAACCTGCAGTATTTCGCCTCCTTTTATGGTGGCCCCATCCACTCTATTCCGACACTGCTCGAACGGGTAGGCCTCTGGCCCGATGCGCATAAAAGAGTTGCCGACTACTCCAAAGGCATGAAAATGCGCCTGAACTTTATAAGAGCCTTACTCCACAATCCTGAAATCCTGTTCCTCGACGAACCTACGTCGGGCCTGGACCCGATGAACGGCCGCCTGATTAAAGACATGATTCTGGAATTAAAGAAGGAAGGAAAAACCATTTTTATTACCACCCACAGCATGTTCGATGCCGACCAGCTCTGCGACCGCATAGCACTGCTCGCCCAGGGTGACATTAAAGCACTCGACAGCCCAACCCGATTAAAACAGGCCTATGGCGAACGCAAAGTTTTGGTAGAGGTAGCCGGGGGAACTGCTCTGCTGGAATTTCCGCTCGACCAACTGGGCAGCAATAGCAGCTTCCTGCAAATGCTGCAGCAGGAGCAAATCCGCAGCATTCATTCGCAGGAAGCCACCCTGGAAGAAGTTTTCATCAAAGTAACAGGCACCCAGTTAACATGAAAAAGTTCCTGCGCCTCCTTTGGTGGGACCTGATTCTGCTGCACCGCAACCAGCTGATTGTACTGTCGGTGGTAGTGGCTGCTATTTACCTGGGTCTCTTCTTGCTTCTGAAAGACCTGGGCGAGATTAGCGAGGTGTTGGTCATTTTCCTGTTTAACGACCCTGTGGTTACCGGCCTTCTTTTTGCTGGCGTACTCCTCTTATTCGAAAAGAACCAGCACACGCTGCAGGCCATTAAAGTTGCCCCGCAGCCATTGCAGTTATTTATTCTTTCTAAAACCCTTGCCCTGGTACTGGTTTCCACGGGCACCGCCCTGCTCATGACTTTTGCTGCCCACGGTTTTTACTTCCATTACGGGCATATGCTTGCCGGCCTGGCAGGAACAAGTGCTTTTTTCGTGCTTTGGGGCTTTGCCATTGCCGCCCGCTGCCAGACTTTCAATCATTTTTTGGTACGTATTTTAGGCTTTCTTATCCTGATGGCCCTGCCATTCCTTTCTTACCTCCTCGAGCAGGAGCTTTATCCGCTATGGCTCATCCCCTCCTTTGCCGGATTAAAGCTCCTGCAGGGAGCCTTCCGGCCGCTTAGCCTGCCGGAAATGCTCTACAGTTACCTTTACCTGGCTGCGTGGCTTGTCATTAGTTTTCCTTTTACTTTTAAACGGGTAAAGAAATATGTTTAGTAAGCTTAAATTTATTAGCAGCCTGAGTGCGATGGACCTCCGAAGCACCTACCGCGATCCGATTTTTAAAGGACTGCTGTTTTTTCCTTTTGTTGCCTTTTTACTGGTACGCTTTGTAGCACCACTGCTCCTGAACCGTTACCCGGAGTGGAGCGAATACGCGCCCCTTATTGTCATGTGGGCATGCATGCAGTCGGCTACCATGTTTGGCTTCATCTACGGCTTTTTAATCCTGGAAGAAAAAGAAGAAAATGTTTTTGCCGCCCTTCAGGTTACTCCTGTCTCCACCCAAATATTTATCGGCTCCCGCCTGCTGATAGGCCTGCTTGTTTCCAGTCTCGTTAATTTTTGCATTTTGTGGTTTGGCGAAGTTGTGCAGCTTTCGTTCGGGCGGTGCCTGTTAGTGGCCATCCAGTACAGCCTGCTGGCACCTCTCCTGAGCCTGCTCATGGGCGTATTCGCCAGCAACAAAATGGAGGGACTGGCACAAATTAAAATTTTCAACCTACTGCTTAACCTTCCTATTCTTATTTATTTTCTGCCTTACAAAGCCCTACATGCTACTGCCCTGCTCCCCACCTACTGGTCGTTCCGCAGCATTGAAACGGGGGTTGCCGACGAAAACTTCTGGCTTTTTTATGGCGGCGGATGCCTGAGCTATTTTCTCTGCCTGGGGCTGCTGCAGTTTTACTATAATCGCCGGATGTTCAACTAAGGGAACTCTACGCTACAGAAAGGCAAAAGTTTCCCCGGCATTTTGTCCCGCGGATGCCCTGCGCAAATTGCCAGAAGTTAAATTTCCTCCTTAAAAGACAATTATCTACCTTACCAGTTAATTCTTCTGTTGTTCCTCAACTAACTCCCTTACCGCCACAATGAATAAAGAAAAGTGGTTCTGGCTGTTTATTGTGTTTTGGATTGTCCAAAGCCTGCTTACAGCTATTTTTACTGAACTGTACTTCGATGAGGCTTATTACTGGATGTATGCCCAGTTCCTGGATTGGGGGTATTTCGACCACCCTCCGGGCGTAGCCATCATGATTTGGCTGGGCAGCTTCCTTGGCAAAACGGAATTGGCCGTACGCATAGTAAACATCCTGCTGATGGCCGCCTCCATCTGGCTCATTTACAAATTGACCAAACCGGAGAACATCCTGCTTTTCTGCCTGACCATCTTCTCCTTTCTTTCCCTGCACATTTCGGGCTTTGTTAGTCTGCCCGACACTCCCTTCTTTTTCTTTGCCCTGCTATTTATGCTTGCCTACAAGTACTTCCTGCAGGAAGAGTCTGCCGGGAACATCCTGTTTTTAGGAGCATCAGCCGCCTTCATGCTTTACAGCAAATACCACGGCTCCATTGTTATTTTATTCGTGGTGCTGAGTAATCCGCGGCTCCTGCTCAACCTGCGCTTTTATCTGGCTGGCTTAGTGGGCATACTGCTCTTTCTCCCGCATATCTGGTGGCAGGTGAGCCACCATTTTCCTTCGCTGCAGTACCACCTCATCGACCGGGCGGCCTCCAGCTACCGCTTTAGCCATACGCTGGAATATGTGGCAGGCAACCTGCCCTACCATGCCGGCCTGGTATCAGTGGCCCTTTTTATTGCCTCCTTCTTTTACAAAACCAGCAATAAATGGGAAAAGGCACTGCAGTGGAACCTGTATGGCACTTTGCTTTTTTTCTTCTTCATTACATTTAAAGGGCAGCGCATAGAGCCCAACTGGACCCTCTTTATTGCTTTCCCCCTCATCTATCTGGGCTTCCGCCCTATAGAAAATTCGAAATGGCAAAAGTCGTATGGCATTACCGCCGGTATATTTGCCGCTATTTTGCTCTTTCTGAAAGTGCACCTTCTGTTCCCGCTGGGAGCATTGAAGAAAGACCGGGTGTGGGATTTCCACCTGAACAAAGCATTTGCCCATCAGGTGGAGGCTATTGCAGGAGACAATATTATTGTAGCAAATGATTATAAACTGGCCTCCCTGCTTAATTTTTATACCCAAAAAAACTATTATATTCCTGCACTGAATATTAACAGCCGGGCCAACCAGTATAGCATCTGGCAGTTCGACTCCCTGATTTGTAATACCGACATTGCTTTTGTAAATCAGCGCATAGAGGGGCCGGAGGTAAGCAGGAGAAGGTTTAAAAAATCATTTGTTCCGATTATTTCCGGAGTAAGCTCCCCTGCTGCCCTGGCATTAGTTTTCGATACAGTAAAGCTTCAGGAGGATTCCCTGCACATAAGCCTGGCTGCCACACAGGGGTACGGCCCTTCCTGCACGCTCAGCGATTCCCTTTTCCTGGAGTTCCGCCTTTACCAAAAGGAAGACTTAGCGGTTATAGATACGCTCCCTCTCCTTAACGGGCAAATTTCACCGGCTTTTCAATCTTACAGCCTGCAGGTTGCAGCACCGGATAAGTTAGATAAAATAGGGGTACGGGTACTTTCAAAAAAACTGGGCGGAGGAACCAATGATTACCTGATTATTGATAGGTAGACAAATCCTGCTGAACCTTTATTTCAACCTTAGTGGGGCGGTGATTAGGCAATGCCTGCTCACCTACCAAACCCTCCCTGCCAGTAAATTATTAACTGAAGCGACAAAGGAAGCGGGCAATCCATGCAAAAAACGTATTTTAGTCAGAAATTCATTTAATCAACAAAATAACGCTAAACCATGCCCCTCATTCTTCCTGTAAAAGGCATTAGCCCTCAGCTGGGCTCCAACTGTTTTGTAGCCGACAATGCCACCCTTGTTGGCGATGTAGTGCTTGGCAGCGAATGTTCGGTTTGGTTTAATGCCGTAATTAGAGGCGACGTGCACCGCATCCGTATTGGAAACAAAACAAATATCCAGGATGGCGCAGTAATCCATTGCACCTACCAAAAAGCACCCACCACTATTGGCAACAATGTTTCTATCGGGCACCGGGCCATTGTGCACGGTTGCACGGTGGAAGATAACGTACTGATAGGCATGGGCGCTATTGTAATGGATCATGCGCTGGTACAAAAAAACTGCATTGTAGCAGCTGGCGCCATAGTTTTGGAAAATACGGTATGTGAATCCGGGTTTATCTATGCCGGCATTCCTGCCCGAAAAGTAAAACCCCTGAGCCAGGAGCAAATTGATGGACTGGACAAGGTAGCCGATAACTATGTTTTATACAGCAGCTGGTTTACAGCTCCAGTCAAACCCGCCCATTAGGAGGAGGTATCTGCGAACCACCATGCCTGCAGATACTTTGAAACAAACACAAAAGACAATCCTGTGCATGGGATAAGCCACTGGCTCCAGGCAGCTTTCCGACCCTTTGGCAGGAAGGCTGTAGTAGTGGAACAGCTCCAAAATTGTAGCGATATCCAGTTCTAAGCCAGACGCCTTCCCTACCTATCATTTTCCGGGAACAGAAGCCTGTAGCTTACATAAGCTTGCGGTAAGTCTATGTTTTCCCGGAATTTTTGTTTAGGAACGCTCATTTTCACAGAGCCCTCATTCCCACTACATTTCGCTTCAGGAAGTGCTTTAGCCGGTTTGAATAAAAATAAACTTAATATTTGCATTATTTTTTTTCACTAGGCAAACTATTTGATAACTAAAGCCTTATACCTGTACAGCTATTGTTTTTATTAATATTTAATTTTTTATTATGAAAAATTTATTCCCTCTTTCTGTACTCCTTTTATTCTTTTATAGTGCCCATGGACAAGATTCGGGCAATGAAGTTATAGTTGAGCAGGAAGGCAGTGGCCACAGCAGTATTGCCATACAATCCGGAACCGATAACCTCATTCTGCAACGTCAGGAGGGAAGTAATTCTACGGCAATAGCTCAACAGCAAGGGAATGGCAACTACGCCCATGAGGCCCAGTCTTTACCAGGCGAAAGCCTGGTGCTCATCACCCAGATAGGGAATGAAAATAATTCGTATCAGCACCAGGAAGCAGACAACAATGTTGCCTCCACCTACCAGCAGGGAAACAGAAACAACTCGTTACAGAACCAGTTCGGCCCCTGGTATGAACCAAACGGGATGCTGGTGGTGCAGGCGGGAAATGATAACGAAAACACCCAGATGCAATTCGGCGGTGGAAACGCCTGGGATGTTTTTCAGTATGGAAATCAGAACCAGGCCATGCAAACCAGCTTTCCATCTTTTTTTAGCTTTGCCTCAATAATGCAGGTAGGAAATCAGAACCAGGCAAACCTGGAGTTTATGGGAGATTACAATTCTTCTACCATACAGCAATATGGGATTGGTAATACATCCAGCCAGATGGTTGTCGGAGACCATAATGTTGTCACAAATTTTCAAACAGGCGAAGGAAACTATTCTGAACAGTCATTGGGCATCTATGCAACCACACCAGCATACAGCTATGAAGAAGCCTCCCAGGCTTATGCAGAAGCAATACAAATTGGCAATAACAACATCAGCATTCAAAGACAGGTAGGACAGGCTCATACCACCAAACTGCTGCAGATGGGAAATAATAATGTTGCTACCCAGCTACAAATAGGAACAGGAAGCAACTAACAGCAGCCTATACTGACAACATCATTCAACAAAATTATTTTCGCTCAGAAAAGGAAGAATTTCGATTATTGTATCCTTTTACAAAGGATGGCTTTAATACGATGAGCCAAATAAACTAGGTCTATTACAACTGTGTCAGAAATAGGTACAGCATACGGGAGCCTAAGGTGCCAGAAATTCGAGTCCCTTTTGCTTTACCCGGATTTCCATTTTTATAGGGGCCTGCTTTTCATAAGCTTCATCATCCAGATGATAATGCATTCCCTGCCACTCAAGCCGCACCTTTCTTACACGCTTTGAATGCAGTTGATGAGAATTACTTTTCCCCTGCATCCGCTTGGCCAGGTATTCGGCAAACCGGTCCCGCTCATCCTCCCGAACCAAAACCACATCCAGCAAGTCATCATCCGGATTTGCCTGTGGAGCTAAATCCAGGTTAGGCCCTGCAAGCTTTATGTTCATGATTTCCACCATGATATAATTTCCCGGAAATTGTCTTCCATCTAAAGAAATAGAACAAAAGTGCGAGTTATAGGCATTTAAAATCTCCTGCTGATGCTGCAGCGCATCCTCCAGTTCTTCCTCCCTGCTGGCATTTTTGCCTTTCCCGCCTACCCGTTGCCTAATGAGCCTGGGAAACAGACCAAAGCCAACCGACTCCAGAAAGAAAGTATTTACATCGGGTCCGCTTACAATTCCCAGGCTAAAGGCTTTTTTCCTTTCCAGGTCCCAGGCAGCAATTATTTCGGCAGGCTTGCCAGCTATTCCCAGGCTGGTGGCAATATTATTGGCCGTACCCATTGGAAGTAAACCTATGGCAACATTTTTACCAACTAAATGGGGAGCCATTTTTATAACAGTACCGTCGCCTCCTGCTATAACCACTAAATCGCCGGGGCTTCGAAGCTTATGCGCAAAGGCTTCCTTTTTAATATCGAGGTAGGTAGTTTCAAAGCCCTTTTCTTTCAGGGCGCTCAGTAACTCCTCTTTGGATGTTTGCTCAAATCCTGCCCCGGTATTGTGCAATAGAGTAACATGAGTCGCCATGAATCAGTATATAAAATAATAATCGGTCTGGATTTAACGTAAAAGTGGTTAAGCTGGTTAAGCCCCAGGCGTCTTCACTTAAAACTTTTATTTATGCGTATTTTAATTGCCAACGACGACGGAATTTATAGCCCCGGCATTTTGGCCCTGGCAGAAGTAGCTTCTCAATTTGGAAAGGTAAGAATTGTTGCTCCCGACGTAGAACAGTCTTCCATGGGGCATGCCATTTCAGCGCACAGGCCATTAACCTACAAGCGTACCGCTATTGGGGAATTTGAGGCTTACCGCGTTAATGGCACTCCTGCCGATTGTGTCGCACTGGGGCTTTTCCACTGGAACCAGGAGGTCGATATTGTGCTTTCGGGAATTAATTTAGGAACAAACCTGGGGAACTCTGCCTGGCATTCGGGCACTTTAGCAGCGGCCAAGCAGGCTGTTTTGTTTGGCTGCAGGGGCATTGCTTTCAGCACCCCCGTTACCCGCGACCAGCCTGATTTCAGCACCATAAAGCCTTTTGTAAAAAAAACCCTCGAGGCACTGCTGCCCGAAAAAGATTTGGCTCTGCTCAATGTTAATATTCCGGTTAAGGCCAAAGGAATGCGTTGGGCCCGCCAGTCGGTGAGGCATTATGATGGAAAAGTGGTTTCAGGAAAAGACCCTTATGGCAATGAGCATTACTGGTTTACAGTAGTACCGGTTGAAGAAACAGAAGAAGGTACTGACCGACGCGCTGTAGAACAGGGCTACGCCTCCATTACACCCCTTCGCCTTGATATAACGAACCAGGAAGAGCTTAGCAAAGCAAGGCAACGAATCAGCTTCTAACCTTCCGGTTTGAATAATGCAAAACTTTTAGCATGAAGAGGGGAGGGTGAGCATCCGCCTGCCCTTATGCCTGGATTTACTGCTGCGGGAGGGAAAATTCCAGCATTATGCTTTTTAAATCACCAGGCAATCGAGGAATAAATTAATAACTATAAAGCGGCGATACCTCTACAACTAATGCAAAGGCTCGCAGGGCAAAAATAGCGACACTACAGGAGCTTCACCCATTCGTGCGGTTGCTGGCCCCAACCCCGCACCACTTTTGAAATTCCGGATAAAGTCTCAGACCAGCTAAATCCACATCTTTCTGGGCGCGGGCTACATCAGCATAACCACTTTCTATCGCTTGGCGAAGATGAAACAGCGCCTCTTTTGGTTTATTGTATAAAGAATAGGCCCGGGCTAAATTGTAATGGACAAGCGGGTCGTTTTTCTTTATTGCAGAATTACTTGCTATAAGTTTCATTGTTTCATCAAAAATTTTTTGAGCCCTGAGGTATTTAAACTCTTTTATCTCATCACACAATCGCCCATACGCTTTCCTGCTGCGCTTCCTTTTTAATGAAGCAAAGCCCTGCCTGATAAATTTTAAAGGTGAAACAATGGCAGGATTGAATCTTACCAGCAGATAAAGAATGGCCATAAAAATAAGCGCCTCCCAACTAAAGTGTAGCGCCTTTGCCATGGCTCCAAGAAATAGCAACAACATTCCTTTAAAAACAAAAGAAATTTCCATCATCACCAAAAAAGAATAAGTGTTAAAAATGGATGCCCCAAACATCCTTACACAGCTTAATTTAAGAAAAAAATATAAACTTTTAAACTTATTAATATAAAAAAATAAAGATACCAATTGTATCTGAATCGCAGGGGATTTCGGCCGGGCTCATAATTTAAATGCTATAGAGGCAGAGAGGGTGAAGCAGGAGTGAATAAAACCCACGATTAGCAGCATTCAAATCCTTATCCCCGGGCCGCCAGAGGCGGAATTTAAACCATCAGGATTCCTCCTCTATGTCAATCCGGCATGCTATTCAGCCAGCCAGTAAAGCAGCAGTGAAAGTCTGGTTAAAAGAAAAATCCGGGGCAGTCGCACGGAATAAAACAACATTATCCTGAATATCGAAGCCGTAAAACTATCCTTCGCCCCTATCGACTATACAATCGTTCCCGAGCTTCCCCACGCCAAAAGAAAGAACTCGCCTAGGAATAAAAAATTTTAGGTAAAGTGCCATGACTCGCAAAGCGTCTTAACGGATAAAATAAACCGGTTTGAATTCAATTTGTGTAGAAACAAAAAAGCCACTCACAAGATTTACTCGTAAGTGGCTGATTATCAAGTGACCTTGCCAGGATTCAAACCTGGAACCTTCTGATCCGTAGTCAGATGCTCTATTCAGTTGAGCTACAAGGCCAGTTATTTCAACGTTTTAAACAGTCGCTTTTGACTATTTGTTGTCGTTTGGGATTGCAAATATAGATATTAGTTTTTTATATGCAAAGAAAAATTACGTTCCTTTAAAAAAAATAATAACTTTGTTTCCTAATCGTTTTAAGCCCAAACATATTTCTATGAAATTTAAATCGACTTTTCTCCTTCTGCTCGCTTTTTTAGTCGCCTCTGCTGCCTTTGCCCAAAGCTCGGAAAGCAACACCACAAATGAAACTTACCAGCCCAACCTGCGCGGCAACCTGCTGTTTGCGGTGGGCTTTAATGCGTTTAATAATGCCCCCTCAGATTTTCAAATCAGCCCCTGGCGGTCGAAAAGTGTAAATCTGTATTACCTCTACGAAATTCCCCTGGGCAACTCCAAGTTTACGTTTAATCCGGGAATTGGGCTGGGACTGGAAAAATACCAGTTCAAGAACAATGTAATGCTGACCTATGCTGATATCGACGATATTCCCACCAACCTGGATTCTGAGGTGCCTGTTTTGATTATGCAGGACATTGCCGACATGGAGATATATGGGAACACTCCTGTAGTGAATAAAAACAGGCTTGCAGCAAACTACATTGATGTACCCCTTGAATTTGCCTTCCACAGCAACAAAACCAACCCCAAATCGGGTTTAAATATTGCCCTTGGTGGCAAAATCGGATACCTGTACAGTGCCCACACCAAAGTAAAATATGAGGCTTTAGATGGAAACCGCAAGGTTAAAATACATCGCGACTGGGACCTGAACCCATTCCGCTACAGTGCCCATTCCCGCATTGGCTACGGTGGCTTTAATGTGTACTTTGAATACCAGCTCTCTGACCTTTTCGATAACGAATTCGGTGGTCCGCTGCACCGCACAAGCAGGGATGAGGACGGCTTGGTTGCCCCCTTCCAGGCCTTCCCCGAAGTACGGAATTTTAGAATTGGACTTGCACTCGACCTTTTCTAAAAAGAGAATTTGATACGCATAAAAAAAGCTGACTTCGCCATGCAGTCAGCTTTTTTTATGTTTCCTTTTTTTGCTATTTACCTTTGTAGGCAGGCTTTCTCTTCTCCAAAAAAGCCTGCACGCCCTCTTTGTGGTCAGCAGTACCACCGGCAATTTCCTGGTTGTAGGCTTCATACTCCAGCATTTCTTCCAGACTGGCCTGCTGCGACTTATTCAGCATCTTCTTAATGAGGCCAATAGCTTTGGTGGGCGCCACCGCATAATAGTCAGTATATTCCTTTACGGCCGCATCCAGCGCTTCATGAGCCACGACTTTATTTGCGATACCCAGCTCCAGGGCTTCCTGCGCACTTACTTTACTGCCCATGGTACACAATTCAAATGCTTTGGCAGAACCTACCAGCCTGGGCAGGAAGTAGGACGAGCCTGAGTCAGGCACCAGTCCAATGTTGATAAATACTTCAATAAATTTTGCCTGCTCCGAAGCAACTACCAAATCGCAGGCCAGGGCAAGAGAGCAGCCTGCACCTGCAGCCACTCCGTTTACTTTGGCTATAATTGGCTTAGGGAGCTCCCGCATGGCTTTAACCAGTGGATTGTAGCGCTGTCGTACAGAATCAGCAAATGAGCGATTCGGATCGGCCTGTGAAGCTTTTAAATCCTGGCCGGAACAAAAGGCTTTGCCCTCGCCGGTAAGCACCACCACACGCACTTCATCGTCTTTTTTTATTTCTTTAAAAGCCTGCTGCAGCTCAAAGGTTAATTCATTGTTAAAGGCATTGTATACCTCGGGGCGGTTTAGCGTAAGCGTAGCAACACCGCCTTCTTTTTCATATTTTAAAAATTGATACATGGGGAATGTATAGAATTAATGAGTAATAACTGGGAAAAATCTCAATTTACAGAAACAGACCGGATTTTAAAAAAAGGTTTTCGCCAGGCACTTAAGGAAGCCTACCCCCTTATGCGGATTTAGCATTATAGATGCAGAAAAATTTTCAGAGACATTGGCACCCAATCTTTATTTAAAAACTGAAAAACCCCCACAAAGCATATCTCGTTCTATTTAGTATGAGAAAACTGGACTAAAAACTAAATTATATGCACCGATTATCCCCTACCATCGCCACAGGCCTCATTACCGGCCTTCTATTTTATTTACATGCGCTCATCCCTAATAGCCATGCATGGCCCATGCTCTGGCCCTTAGTGGCCGGAGTGATTACTGTTATTCTTGCTGCCAGAAGACACCGCCTGAAAGGCTTTTGGAATAGTATTAGAAAATGCACAAAGTCAGGCTCTATGGCGGGGTTTATTTTTCTGGTTTTCACCTTAGCAACCCTTCTCCTGCTTAGCCTGCCGCAATTAGAGTCGGCTGCCAGGGCTTTAGGCTCAAATGATTCTATTATAGTAACAGGTTCGCTGGTTCTAAGCCTTACTGCTGTAGCAGCACTTGGCATTTTGCTTGCCGCAGTTGCTGGTGCATTAGTTTTCCCCATTGCTCAAAACCTGCAGGAAAAGCAGTAGACTTGAAAAAAATTACTCCCTGCACAAACAGAAAATAAAAATACATTCCAGCCTTATGCTGCGAATTTAAACTGACTATCCCCAAACCCTCTCCCAAACCGCAGCGATTTTTCCTTAGGATACAAGCAAAAAGAAAAACACCGACGCCATACTAATTAACAAGCCCAGGAGACTGCCTATCCATACCTCTGCAGGTTCATGTTCATTAAGATAAAGGCGGGCCGACATAACGGCACCTGCTATCGCTACCATTCCGGCCAGGGCATACAATAGCAAGGGATCGTGATAAACAGCCACAAAGGCCGCCAGAAAGCCCACTGCTCCACTGATAGCCGTGCTGTGGGCACTAATTTTCCAGTACTGGGTAACAGCGGTGATTAAAAAGATTATGAAGGTCATGCCGGCGAGCATAATATTCAAATGCACCAGCTGTGGATATTTAGAAATAAAGAGATAGCTTGTTACGCCATAAAAGACAGATACAAATAAAAAGGGCCTGCCTCGCTGTTTTCGATCCGGCATTTGCAGCGACGGAATACTGCCCACAAAATACAATACAAGCAGGCAGCTGATGGGAATTAAAAAGGTGGTAAGCAGCAGCAAGCCCAGCATGGGCAAACGAAGGCTGTCCTGCAGCGGAGCGGTAACCTGGGGCGACAGCAGAAAAACAAGTGCAAACAGGATGGTGGGCACCAATAAGGGATGCATAATTACAGATATGACCTGGGCCAGCCGCCGGAGAGGCCCTGCTGCCGGCTGCCGGCACTCCGCCGAAGCTTCCTGCTCCGGGTCTTCGCCCGCCATTAAGGAGGTTTCTGTCTCCCGGGCATTTTCTACCGGCAAATGTCGTTCTTCGCTACGCTCCTCCACTTATAGCTCCTTTCGTAAGCGTGCAACCGGAATATTCATTTGCTCCCGGTACTTGGCCACGGTTCGGCGGGCAATCTGGTAGCCTTTGTCGTTCAGCATCTTTTCAAGTTTCTCGTCCGATAGCGGCTTGCGCTTACTTTCATTGTCAATCATTTCTTTCAGTGCATTTTTAACTTCGCGGCTACTTACATCTTCGCCCTGGTCGGTTGAAATTCCTTCGGAGAAAAAGTACTTTAAGGGATAAACCCCGAACTCGGTCTGTACCGACTTGCTGTTTGCCACCCTCGATACCGTCGAAATATCCATCCCAATGCGGTCGGCAATATCTTTCAGAATCATGGGCTTTAGCTTACTTTCGTCGCCGGTAAGGAAATAATCGAACTGGTAGTCGATAATCGACTGCATGGTATTGAGCAGCGTTAGCTGGCGCTGCTTTATGGCATCGATAAACCATTTGGCCGCGTCGAGCTTTTGCTTTACAAAGCTTACCGTTTCTTTCAGTTTCTTATCCTTTTTATTGCTCTTATCGTAGGCGCTCAGCATTTCGGAATAAGAGCGGCTAATGCGCAGGTCGGGCGCATTTCTTGAATTCAGGGAAAGCTCCAGCTTTCCGTTGTCGTTAGTAAGAATAAAGTCAGGTATCAGGTACTGGGTTTTTACCAGCGAGCTCCCGGCACCGCCCGGCTTTGGATTCAGGCGAATAATAACATCAATGGCCTCTTTCAGCTCCTCCTCCGACTCGAGGTTCAGGCGCTTAATAATTTTTTTATAGTGCTTCTTCGTAAATTCATCGAAATGATCCTTCAGAATGCTTATGGCCATGTCTACAGGGCCATTCTGGCCGGCCTCTTTTTTCCGGTATAGCTGAAGCAGCAGGCACTCCTGAAGATTGCGGGCTCCAATCCCTGCCGGATCAAATTCCTGGATCATGGCCAGCAGATTTTCCAGTTCTTCCTCATCGGTGCGGATGTTGGCCGAAAAAGCCAGGTCGTTGGCAATGGCATCGAGGTCGCGGCGAATATAGCCGTCGGATTCGATGCTGCCGATAAGCTGCCGGGCAATGGTTTGCTCCCGCTCATCGAGCTTTAAATAGCCCAGCTGGTCGAGCAGCTGCTCGGTAAGCGTAGTGGTCATGGGCAGCGGCATTTCCTTCTCGTCTTCGTTGTAGTTGCCGTCGCCCTGCATTTTATACCCGCCGAACTCATCGTCCTGCAGGTAGTCCTCTACATCTATCTCGTCTTTTTCGTATTCCTCTTCGTAGTCTTCTTCGCTGCTTTCTGCTCTTTCGTCCTCTTCTTTTCCTTCTTCCAGGGCCGGGTTAATTTCCAGCTCTTCTTCAATGCGTGCATCCAGCTCCATGGTGGGCACCTGCAACAGTTTTATAAACTGAATCTGCTGGGGCGACAGCTTTTGCGATAAGGTTTGACTTAAACTAAGCTTCTGCATACAGGCTGCTTTACGTTAGCATTTGTTGTGATTGTAAATTTATTACTTTTTCTTTACTTGGCGTATAAACACTTTTTAAATTAGCTTCTTTCCCTTATTAAACGATTAGGCCCTGCAAGGTTTTGCGTTTTTAATCTGTTTAGTAATTTTGCATCATATTCTCAAACGTAACACAATCTTTTAAAATCCATTCTCTTGGCACAGCAACGCACGAAAATAAAAGATTTGCTTCAGCAAACCGCTACAAGCCAGCGCTATATACTCAAAGGCTGGGTACGCACCAAACGCGAAAATAAGAACGTGGTGTTTATTGCCCTGAACGATGGTTCCACCCTCCAGAATATTCAGGTAGTAGCCGACCCTACGCAAACACCCGAAGAAGTTCTGAAGAAAATAACGACCGGTGCCGCTCTTGCCATAGAGGGGTTGCTGGTAGCTTCTCAGGGAAAAGGCCAGTCGGTAGAGCTGCAGGCCGAAACAATTACCGTACTGGGCGAGGCCGATCCGGAAAAGTACCCGCTACAGCCAAAGAAGCACTCTCTGGAATTTCTTCGCGAAATTGGCCACCTACGTATGCGTACGAACACCTTTGGTGCGGTGTTTCGTATTCGCCATGCCATGGCTTTTGCCGTGCATAAATTTTTTAACGAAAAAGGCTTTGTATACCTGCACACCCCTATCATTACAGGCTCCGATGCGGAGGGTGCCGGTGAGATGTTCCGTGTAACCGGGCTCGACCTCAACAACCTCCCCCGCACAGAAGATGGAGAGATAGATTTTAAAGAAGACTTTTTTGAAAAGGAAACCAACCTTACCGTAAGCGGACAGCTCGAGGGAGAGCTCGGCGCCCTGGCCCTGGGCGAAATTTATACCTTCGGGCCAACCTTTAGGGCAGAAAACTCCAACACCAGCCGCCACCTGGCGGAATTCTGGATGATTGAACCTGAAATGGCTTTTGTGGAGCTTGAAGGCAATATGGACCTGGCTGAAGAAATGCTGAAATATCTTATTGGCTATGCCCTGGAAAACTGCCGCGAAGATTTAGCCTTTCTGGATGCCCGCGCCGCCGAAGAGGAAAAAAATAAACCGCAAAACGAGCGGAATGAAATGGGGCTACTGGAACGCCTGCAGTTTATTGCCAACAACAACTTTGAGCGGGTAAGCTATACCGAAGCCATAGAAATTCTTAAAAACTCCAAACCGAACAAAAAGAAGAAGTTCAATTATATTATTGAAGAATGGGGCGCTGACCTGCAGTCGGAGCACGAGCGCTACCTGGTAGAAAAACACTTTAACAAGCCGGTAATTTTGTACGATTACCCTGCCGCCATTAAGGCCTTTTATATGCGCCGCAACGAGGATGACAAAACGGTGCGCGCGATGGATATTCTTTTCCCCGGCATTGGCGAAATTGTAGGTGGTTCGCAGCGGGAAGAACGGTACGACCAGTTAAAGGAACGGGCAGAAGCCATTGGCATCCACGCCGAAGACATCTGGTGGTACCTCGAAACCCGCAAGTTTGGCACGGCTCCTCACAGCGGCTTCGGCCTGGGCTTCGAACGCCTCATGCTGTTTGTAACCGGCATGACGAACATCCGCGACGTAATCCCCTTCCCCCGCTTCCCGGGCAGTGCGGAGTTTTAAAAACACCGCTGAATTAATTTTTATCATAAACCACGAGAGAAATCCCGTGGTTTATGTTTTATAAGCAGACCAAAAAGCCAGGCACATGCAGGCAATTAAATACCTTCATTCTTTGGCTCAGGACAAAAGCATGGCGCGCTTCCATTTTCCCGTACAAATGTGTTACTATATTTCCTGGCAGAGAAACACTTTACTTTTTCATGTGTTAATATTCCACACTTGCCAGAAAGCCGCCTTTGGCAGTTCAAAGGGAAAAGCTTAGCCTTCTGGCTGTATATCGGGCTGTTTGTTTTCGGAGTCAAAAACAATTTCTTGCGTTGGTAATTTTATTCATGCCGGCACATACTTTTAGCCTGCTTAACGTTTCGGAATCTTATTCTTTTTCAGACTCATTCTTTTGTTATGCACAGGACAAAAAAAGCACTTAAATACTGTAGTATAATCATCTTACTTATTGCTGCATTTAGTTTGTTCAGCTACAGCGTTTCCTATGTTGCAAAAGGAGGAAAAAAGCTGGGCGCGCTTACCGAACCCATCAATTCCTTTGCTTCCTTTCCCGGAACAGTTCTTGCTGTTTTAACGAGCTCAGAATTAAAAGGCATCCCCCCCACCTATATTGAAAAGGATCCTTCCCTTGAGGAAGTAAATAAGCTGCGCTATGACTTATACGGACTTAATTCAACCTACAATCCAGAAAAGGATGTGTGGGAGATAAAGCTCGTTAATTTTAAAAATGATTCTCTTATTTATAAATGGCAACTAAAAAAAGAATATTATAAGCAGGACGACAGGCAATATGAAAATTCGGAACCGCGAAACCCTTTTATTTTGCCCGACACCTCCCTGATTGTTGCCAACGATGAATCGAACAACCTGTTCAGGCTGGACAAAAACTCCAATGTTATATGGCATAATACAAGCAGGAAATTCCACCACGCTTTAAACCCAGCCGCCGATGGCAACATTTGGGTTTGCACCAGAGCCTCCAGGGGAATCAGGGACTATGCAGATGAAACCCGCCTGTATCGCGACGACTACATTACTAAAGTAAGCGCTCAAACAGGTGAAATACTGTTCGATAAGAGTGTAGCTGAAATTTTAATTGAAAACGGATATAAAAATTTTGTGTATGGCTCCAATAACCAAATCAGCTATACCGAAGCTGACCAGGACCCCCTGCACCTTAACGACATCCAGCCTGCGCTTGAGGATTCTCCCTACTGGAAAAAAGGAGATGTGTTTATTAGCCTTCGCAATAAATCGCTGGTATTTCTGTACCGGCCGGAAACCAACGAGGTAATTCATCTGCTTTACGGCCCTTTTCTCAATCAACACGATGTAGATATCCTCTCCGACAAAGAAATTTCCTTCTTCAACAACAACATTGCGCAAATAGGATCCCGGGAATTGGGAGAAATTGAAAATGAGCTGGGCACTGCCAAACACATCGACACAACTCAATCCAGTTCAGATATTACCATCTACAATTTTGAAGATTCTACATACAGAACCCATTTAAAACATCATTTCGAAAACGAAAATATATTTACGTTTACACAGGGTTTTCAGGAGCAACTAAGCACAGGAGACGTTTATGTGGAGGATCAGAACAACGGAAAAATATACATTATTAATGACCAGGAGGTAGTACTACGAAAAGCCATTGGAACTTCTATGGACAATATGGTAGAAAGGCCTCACTGGATTAGAATTTATGAAACGTTAAATTTTTAAGTTATGCATTTACCTCTGCTGTACATAGGTCCTGGCTTGGGCCTCGGCACCATTCTTATTGTGTTAATTGTTTTATTAGTCGTTTTTGGGAGTTTAATCATGATTATCTGGACACCCATTAAAAACTTCTTCAGAAGAATAACCCGCACAAAGAACAGGAAATAATGATATGGCCTATTACCTTCTTGTATTTTTAGCAGCTTTCCTGCTTACTTTGGGATTATTTCTTTTGAAAAATCCTTTCTTTTCCCTTGCCACCAGAACAACCGCTATGGTAAACACCATGCTGGATTCCACCATGAGCGAGGCGACCAAGCAAAAAGCGCTTATTCAAAACCTGGGGCGGCTACTGTCGGCATTCGGGGCGCTTATACTCTTAAGCATGCTGGTGGTAGGCATAGCGGCTTTACCGGTACTGCTCTATAAAGGCCCCGGGTCGTTCAATGAACTGGATATGGGCTCGTTTCGCTTTTACCTGAGCATGATATTAGGAAGTGTTGTTCTTTTTCTTTTGCCCTTGAATAAAAAAAAGGAAAAAACAGACTATTCAGAATGGTCTGTTCTGCTACACAAGATGATACTGGACAATTACAATATTTCTAAATTCCTTTTTGAGCTGGACAAAAAATTCTTCAAAAGAAAAACAGCTACCTTAAAGGATGATTTTGTTATCGTTTCCGGCCTGGCAAGAGCTGGCACAACCGCTTTAACCAAGTTACTATTCAGGTCCGAAAAATTCCATTCCCTGTCTTATGCCAATATGCCCTTTCTGCTGGCAACCAACATCTGGAAAATAGCTTATAATCCCGAAAAAGACCAGCTAAAAGAAAGAGCGCATGGCGATAAGGTAATGTTTGGCTATAAAAGTGTTGAGGCGCTGGAAGAATATTTTTTCAAGGCCCATGCTAACGATAAGTTCATTACAGATAATGCCTTGATTGAATATGAAGTCGATGCCGACACTTACAACAACTACCTGATTTATCAGAACCTTGTAAAGCCCGAAGGAGCGGATACGGTTTATCTTGCAAAAAACAACAATCTTATTCTGCGGTATGCTTCTCTGCGGAAACTGAACCCCCATTTTAAAACCATTTT
>CAWIFH010000002.1:0-98595 GCA_963835365.1 uncultured Cytophagales bacterium | reverse complement strand
TCAACCGCCTGCGGGGGGAGCATTTTAACCTGGTAAACCAGGGGCTGCTCTTTGGGGGCAGTAAATCGGAAGAGCGGGCCCGAAAAAGAAAAAGGAAAAGGCGCTGGAGAAAGATATCCAGAAGCTGGATGCCGAAATAGAAGAAATCCGGAATAACAAGATTTTTGAAGGAGCCTTTGAGTGGCGCTTTGAGTTTCCCGAGGTGCTGGATGATGAGGGGGGGTATCGGGGCTTTGATTTAGTAATTGGTAACCCGCCTTACATAAGAATTCAAGATTTGGCAGAGAATGGAACAGCTCAATACTATAAGAATAAGTTTAGGACTTGGGAGGAAAGGTACTATGATATTTATGTCCTTTTTATAGAGCTTGGCTTTCAATTGGTTAGGATGGTGGAAGGAGGGGTGACTTACATCCTTCCTCACAAGTTCATCAATGCTAATTACGGAGAAGCAACCAGGGAGTTGATAGCTGAAGGTGAAAGTTTACAGCAACTAACTCACTTTGGAGATAACCAGGTCTTTGAGGATGCATCAACATATACTTGTTTGCTTTTTCTTAGCGCAAAGCCACAGAAAGAATTTAAATTTAATAATGTTAGTTCATTGCTTCAGTGGAAGAACAACCCTAACGTTTTCCATAATCAAAGCAATAAAACAATTACCGAGAAAGAGTGGGTTCTATTAGAAGGAGAAGAAAGCTCACTATTTGAAAAATTGATTAAGTGTGAACAATCTTTAGAAGATGTAACTGAAAGAATTTTTAAAAGGATTGAAGACAAGTGCAGATAAGGTATACATTGTAAATAAGGTAGATGACAAGGGTGAAACATTCAGGGTGTTCAGTCCTCAGCAAAGTAAAGAATATAGCCTGAAAAAGGGCTTTTATTCGAGCTTATAAAAGGAGGGGATAGTAAGGCATTCAAAATTTTACCAACTGAGAAGCTTATTATATTTCCATATGATTTAGAAACAGGTAAACTAATGGATTCTGATTCTTTTGCTAAAGAATATCCTTTAACCTGGTCATATTTAAAAGACAACCAGAAGTTCTTAGAAAGCCGAGAAAATGGTAAGTTCAAAAACGAAGGATGGTATTCCTACGGTAGGTCTCAGGCTTTGGATGTTATCAGTAACCCGAAAATATTCACTCCAGATATAGCTGTAATACCTTCTTTTTCATATGATTCAGAAGGTGGGAGGTTTTTTTACGTGGTGCAGCTGGTGGTTATGGAGTTGTACCAAAAAATAGAATACCTGTACTTTGTTAGGTATATTACACTAAACAGTAATTAGTCAAACTAAAACTGGATGATTCGTAAAGTATCAACCTTAATAGAGGAGGTAAGATTAGTAATTACGCTCGATTTATAGAACAAATTCCTATACCCACAGCTAGTTTAAGTGCCCCAAAAAGTTCTTAGCGGGTTAGCAACTAACATTCTATCTATAAAATCTGAAGAGCCCAAAGTAATACCTCCGCCCTGGAAGCAGAAATCAATAAAATAGTATATCAGCTATACGGACTTACGGAGGAGGAAATTCAGCTGGTGGAGGAATCGGTTAAGTAAATCTTCTGTCTATGCCAGCATCTTTAAACCCGCTAAGTGATGAACAGGAGCTGACTCAGCTGCAGGATGGCTTTTACAAAAACAAAATTAGCCGAAAGGATAGGGAACGGCTATTTGGGTACTACCGGCAACAACTGCCAGGCATCGAGGATGGGGAGATTGCCCTTATGCTCCTTAGCTCACATCCAGACTATGGAAAGCCGGATGAAAACGGGGAGATACGGACAATTTAATGCCTTGTTCCATGTAAGGAGTTTCAACCCCTCATATTCAAAATTATAGTGTGAAAGTGACTATTGCCAGGGATGGCTATTCCTCCAAGACTTGCAAGTTCATTATCAAAGGAGGATGATAAGGAGTATGTTGTTTATTCTTTTGGGACAAATAGAGCTTAAAACATAAGGTGTCTTTTATGAAGGGGAGGTGGTGATGTCAGTATGGCAGGGAGATGGAGGTAAAATGGTGCCCTTTTGTCAGGAATTTTGCAAAATTAGTAAGGCTTTCCTTTAATAAAGTATGGGCGTAGAAATATTTCGGCCACACTGGCAGTGGACTTATACTGAGCCACGGTTAGTGTATATGGAGCCCCAAATGCTTTGAGTTGTCAACCACTGGTAAGCATTTTGAGCCACTGCTGTTTGGAAGCTCAGTAAAGATGAAATCTTTTATGTGTCTCGCTTTGTATCAACAGGCCACAAATGTATTTGTTTGATTGTTACCAAACAAATTTTTAGCCTCTCTTCTGCAAAGTATTATAAGCTTCTCGGCTAAAAGTCTCTAATCCGGAAAAATATCGAGACATAATTTTAAAATGCTAAACAATGAGAAGCAAGCACGTACATGTGATTCCCCACAAAAGAAGGTGGGCAGCAAAAACCAGAGGTAACTCTAAAGTAGGGGTAATCTTCAATACCCAGTCTAAAGCTATAGACAGTGACAGGAAGCCAGCCATTAAAAACAGTTCAGTATTGCTTGTTCATAAATTCAATGGGCAAATGGTGAAAAATAGCTTTAGAATAAATCCAAGTGAGTTAAAAGCATAGTGGATGAAGGTATTTATTGAATCTTGTATTCTAATTCTGCTTCTAATAGCGATAGGCTTTACAAGCGGGAGCTTGCAACAAACTTTAGTAGGGGCTTTTATTGCGCTACTTATAAATATTGTAATCGAAGTTATTTTATGGTTTTACAGTAAGAGGTGGTGGCTCGGTGTATGTCTTAGATGCATGGAAACCTTGGCAGCGAAAAGAGGTAAGGATTTCAGTATCTTATCTTTTAGAATAGAAGTTAATGGTAAATACTTATTAATTCGAAGTCATAGGATTCCTAACAAATTCCAGCCAGTAGGAGGTGTCTATAAGTATATCTTCCCAGAAGGAAAGCGACAGTTAGAAGAGATGACGTTAATTACCGATTCCCACTTCGAAAATGATGAAGATAATGAATATGATTTAAGACTAAAGATGAGGGATAGGAGCAATTTGCCCAAGTTCTTAAATTGGTTTATTAAAGGTGAAAATAGAGAAGTAGACCCATGGCGGGAATTCTATGAAGAGTTAATTAAAGCTGAAATCTTGCCGCACAATGTTTTTGAGCATATTCAGTATGAACTTATGACGGCATGTGCAAAGACTTACTTGATTCTAGAACATTCTGAAATTGAGTATTTAAATTAGCCGACATTTATTGCCTTAAATATGTAAACGCAAAGCAAGAAGAAGCATTAAAGACTCTTGCCCAATCTTGTCACCCCAATTTAATTTGGGTAACAGAAGAGGAGATAAAAAAGGGGCGTAGTATTTTGATGGTAAAATTATTACTGAGCATACCCCGAAAATATTTCATACCAAAATAGTTAAATAATGTTACAAATAGATAATAGAGCAACACAGATAGACCATTTGTTGGATGAAATGGCCAAAAGTATTCAGCTTGATAAAACAAGAAAAGAACGGATGGTAAGCAGCTATGAAGCTGTTAAAAATTGGATAGAGAGTGATGAAAAGTTCTTTAAACCAAATAAGTATGACGTGTATCCCCACGGTTCCGTAAGGATATTAACTACTGTTAAGCCATTTAAAGGAGATGAGTTTGACCTTGATATTGCTGTTCATATTAGAATAGACTGGAAGCAGCACTCCCCCGCGCAGATTTATAATGAGCTAAAAAGGAGGTTGCAAGAAAGTGCAGAATACAATGCCAAGTTGGAGCTAGAAGAAACGCTGCCTTTGGTTAAATTATGCAGGGGATTACCACATAGATATTTTTCCCGGAGTCCAAGAGACACTCTTTGATGATAATAAACTTAAAGTGCCTGACAGAGAACTCGGGGACTGGGTGAGTAGTAGCCCACGAGGCTATGCAGAATGGTTTCTTGCTAAAGCCAATCTGGTGAAGGAAAGTCTTTTGGAAAAAGCCATTAGAGCGGAAAAGCTTCCAGCGGATTCTTATGATTATAAAAAGCCGTTGCAACGGGCCGTTCAACTTATTAAGAGATACAGAGATGTTTACTTTCAGGAAGATGATGAATATAAAACATCGACATCGTATTGACAACAATTGCAGGTCAATTTTATCGTGGGCGTAGAGGAGTAGGATTTGATACGTAGATGGATTATTACCACTATACAACAACAAGATAATATTAATTCCCTTCTTGGCTTAAAGTTTTAAATCCTGTTAACGAAGAAGAAGATTTTACAGATAAATGGGATTAGAGCAGAGTTCTTTTTTGCCTTTAAAAGGTTTAGCGCCCATTTATATCAGCAGTGGCAGGAATCTCTAAAAATGAAAAATGGGGTTCTGGAAGAGGGTGCTATAATGAAAGGGTTGTTTGGAAATGAGCTATATGAACAAGCATCGGTGAGACAAACTGAAGCAGTTGATTATGCGCGGAAAAACAAAAACTTAGCTATAAGCAGGCAAAGTGGAATTTTAACCGCAACTATGGGTTCTGCTGTGTCAAAAGTGGCTCCAAATACTTTCTATGGTAAGTAAGGGAAAGTTTATCAAGAGCAGGCCAATAGCATTAATTAATCAGAAAGAAGATATTTTGGCAAGATATCCTGGATTCTCAGTTTCAGGTGATTATAAGTTAATTAAAATAATAGGGGAACTGCAGCCAACTGCGAGGAGTGTTGTCTATAAGTTTGAATTGAAGTATGGCTTGGACGGAATTCCCCGGGTAAGAATTCTTTCTCCAGCTTTGCTGAAGAATAACTTAAATGAGAAGATTCCTCATATGTATTCCCAGAAAATACTTTGTTTGTACCGACCTAAATATGGGGAATTTACGGAAAGTTGTCTGTTATCTGAGACAATTATTCCCTGGACGTCCATGTGGTTGTATTATTATGAAATGTGGCACGTCACCGGAAAGTGGCTGGGGGGAGGTGAGCACCCATCTTAGGTAAAAAGAAAAAGAGAAAAAAAAAGGAAGGTTAAAAGATAGAAAGAGTGTGTTGCTATTTTTCTGTTAGTTTATTTCCAACCCATTCGATTTTCTTGGGGTAAAGCCCTTGTTTTATAGTTACGCAGGAGGCTTTTTATGGAAATAATAAAAGGTATTAAAAAATAATCCAGGTTCTTTTCAAATTCGATTCCGTTTCACCTTTGTTTCACCAAATACAGGTGTGTATTGCTAAGAAATTGAAAATAAGCGAATTATACATGATTATCTATTCTTGCCGGAACCACAAAACCCGCTAGATAGTACATTTAGCGGGTTTTTTATTTGCAATTTTTGGAGCCCCGTTTTTCCTTTAAGATATTGGTATTTGGTGGATTGAAGAGGATGTTTAAAGAGTGTGAAGGAGTTTCCTAAACTCTAGAGGCAAGCGGCCGCCGCTGCGGTTCGATTCTTGCCGGGACCACAAAAACGTTTCAAAATAGTTTAAAACCGCTTCAAAAAGCTTTACAAAGCAATTTGAAGCGGTTTTTTCATGCTGGACCCTTTGCTTAAAAAGCCTCAGCTGGCGGGAAACCATTCACGAGCTGCTTGTAGAAATTTTCCTGCCTGGCTTCAGCCGCGGGAAATCGGTGGAAAATATCAGGAAAGCTGGCTGAACGGGATGAACATAAAACGGTTTGCAGGCGAATTCTTCTCTGCCCCATACGCTGCCGGTTTAAGCCGCTGCCACCCCTTCGCTTGTCGCTGCGGCCGCCAGCCAGCCGGGAAAATGGCCGGGAAAAACCGCCCGGCCTAACTAAAAGCTACCGGAATTCGTAGATAGGTTTGAGCTATCCAAACCCTATGTCTAAACTTCTACAACGAATCTTCCTGATTCTTTTTACCGCTGCTTTACTCCTGCTGGCTGGCTGGAGCTGTTTGAAAGTATATACCCTTTCTTCGCAGCGGGCAGCAATTAAAAAGGATTACAGCGAGGTAAACAGCATTACCTATGGCCTGCTGTCGGTTAACCACTGGCGCGACAACCTCACCAGCATTATCATTAACCGCATTAATGATTTCGAACTGACTCCCGCACAGGAAGATACCCTCACTTACCAGGTAGGCCAGCTCCTCAACGCCGGCATCGACAAAGCCGACAGCCTGCTAAACCTCAAACAAAAAACAATTAAGGGAAAGCTCACCAAGTTCGCGGTAAAAACTTTTGTAAACGAAGACAAGGTGCGCGACCTGGTGCCGGTATTTTCGCAGGCCCTCGTCAATGAAATTCAGAAGCCCGATAATAAAGATGCTTTAAAATATGTGGTGAGGAGCAAGCTGCTGGAATACAGCAATATTACCCATGCAAATTCAGACGAAATTTTAGTGCTGGATTCGCTTTTAACAAAATATGAGGCCATCGACCAGAAGGATTTTAACCGCAAGGCGGCTTCGCGCCTGCAGGAGCTGCAGGAGGCAACCTATTTTTATACCTATGTGGCGCTGGGAGTGGTGCTGGTCTTCCTGTTGCTCTGGGGGCTGCTCAGAAATCAACAGGCGGTGGAAACGCCTTTGTTTGTCATGTCTGTACTGGTTTCTCTCATTATTCTTGCTGCCGGCCTTACCGCACCTATGATTGAAATAGATGCCCGTTTCCAGGACGTCAAGTTTTTGCTGGTGGGCGAAGAGATTTCCTTTAACGATCAGGTAATCTTTTTCCAGAGTAAAAGCATTGTCGATGTGGTAACTATTTTGCTGGAAACCGGGCAGGCCGATTCTGTTCTGGTAGGGGGGCTTATCCTGGTATTCAGTATTCTCTTCCCGGTTGCCAAATTGCTCTCTACCCAGGTGTACCTTATCGGGAGCGAGCGCATCAGGCGTAACAAAATCATCCACTTCTTTGCCTTTAAATCAGGCAAGTGGAGCATGGCCGATGTATATGTAATTGCCGTTTTTATGGCCTACATTGGCTTCCAGGGCATCCTCGATAACCAGCTCTCGGTTTTAAATGTACAATCGGAATCGCTGGTCAGCATTTCAACCAACAAAACCTCCCTGCAGCCGGGCTTTATCCTGTTCATCGGCTTTGTTTTATTCAGCCTGCTGCTGTCCCTGATTCTGCAAAAAATAACCGAGGCCAATGCAAAGAAGGTGCGCGTGCCTCACTAAGCAGCTGAACCGTTTTTCTATTTTAAGAGGCAAGCCAGCTGGATTTAAACTATTTTTTTTAATACCTTTTAGGAATTAAACAAACCCGTTTCTCTTCCTATGGTCTTAAAAAACATTCCTGCCATCAGCATCGCCGAGCTGGCGGGTATCTATCAGTCGGAGTGGAAAGCAGAGGGTTTGTTTGTGTCCGGGGAGCTAAACCTGGTAAAAGGAGCTGACCGTCCCTTTCGTACCGATGGCTTTATTATTGGCATCTGCTCCCGGGGTAGTGCCCGCTTCGAGCTCGACCTTCAGACCTACCCGGTGGAAAAACATTGCGTGCTGGCCACCACGCCAAGGCACCTCTATAAGCTGGCCGAAATCAGCGACGACTTTTTGTGCCGCTTTATTGTATTCTCCAGGTCATTCTTAGTGGCCAGCAACATTAATGTTCAGCTGCTGGAGTCGCTTCGCTTTCTCAACTCCGGTGCGGCCCCGCTCAGCCGCTTAAAGGAGCAGGAGGCAAAGGCCCTGCTTGACTTTATGGGCCTCATTGAGCAGAAATTCAGGAGCCGGGAGCAGCCTTTCCGCCTGGAAATTATCCGGAACCTCCTGCTGGCCTTTCTTTACCAGATAGAAGGGGCCTACCAGCAGCTTGCTTTCACCACCGGCCGCAGGCTAAGCAGAAAAGAAGAGCTGAATGCGCAGTTCCAGGAGCTTGTTTTCCGGCACTTTAGAAAAGAACGGAGCGTACGCTTTTATGCCGACCTACTTTTTGTAACGCCCAAATACCTGAGCGAAACGGTTAAAGAAGTCAGCGGCCGACCTGCCGGAAAGTGGATTGAAGAGGCGGTCATCCTGGAAGCAAAAGCCCTGTTTAAGCTTTCTTCCATGAACGTGGCAAAAGTTGCAGAATCGCTCCATTTTCCGAACCAGTCCTTTTTTGGGAAATACTTTAAAAAGCATACCGGAAAGTCGCCCTCGGCTTACCTCAACTACTAATTGTGGGGGTGAAACGAATAATTGACCAATATTACCGAAAATATGACCTTTAAACAGGCGTCTCAGTTTTTGAAGTTTAAACAATCTATAGCGGTAGCAGAAAAAGCAGCCTTTTAGTGGAATTTTTTTAAGCAGGGTGGGGAGCAGCCAGCTTAAATTGGCAGCATGCTGATTTTTTGAAAACAGAAAGCCATACAGGAGAGATTTTATATCTGTTAATTTCCGGCCTTCGCTGCTGCAGACATTTTAAGTTTTAATCAAATACATCATACAATGCTCACAGAATTTGAAGGGAAAGTAGCCGTAATTACCGGGGCCGCAGGGGGCTTTGGCCTGGCCATGGCTCATAAATTTGGTAAGGAAGGAATGAACCTTGTTTTGGCTGATATTGATGACAAAGCCCTGGCCCATGCCCTGGAAGAGATAAAGCAATATGACACCGAAGCCATTGCCGTAACAACCGATGTAGGAAACCTGGAGTCTGTTATGCGGCTGGCCGATATTACCTTCGACCGCTTTCCGGTCGTGCATTTGCTTATTAATAATGCAGGCGTTTCGAGTATTGGCCCGGTATGGGAAACAAGCATGGAAGACTGGAAAAGGGTTTTTGATATTAACTTTTTCGGTATCGTGCATGGCCTGCAGGCTTTTCTGAAGCGCATGATGGGGCAGGACTTTCCTTCGCATATTGTCAATACGGCCTCTGCTGCAGGTTTACTGGCTCCTCCTGGCCTGTCGGTTTACAATGCAAGCAAACACGCGGCCACGGCTCTTAGCGAAACCCTTTTTGCCGACCTGCGGCTGGTGCAAAGCCCTGTGGGGGTATCGCTACTTTGCCCGGCCTGGGTAAAAACAGGCATTGCCGGGAAACCCGATCCGGAGGCCTTCAGCAATATGAGCGACTTTACAAAAAAGGCGGCCACCTCGGTAATGAATGCCCTGAATTCCTCAACGGTTACTGCCGACGATGTGGCAGAAGCTACTTTTCAGGCGGTTCTGAAAGGAGAGTTTTATATTCTCACCCATCTCGAGGTAAAAGAAGATTTTATGAAAAGAGCCAACCGCATCAACAATGGCCAGGTGCCGTATATGGATGGGCTCTAAAAAAAGCGGGCGCATAGTAGCCGCTCCTGTAAAAATAAATGGCTCTTTAGGAAAGTACCTGGTTATATTCACCAGCTGGAGTCTGGCGCGCATTTAGCGAAGTATAACGCCTGACTTTGGTGCCAAACTAGCATTAAACCTCGCCTTATGCTTATTAACCAGGTAAAATCATAAAGAACTAGGCTTTGTCTGATGCATGCTTTTGAGACTAAAAATAGGGAATTTGCGGTCCGCCGCTGCGGGTCTTGGGCAAAGGTTCTTTTTCGAGACGGTCGGCCGTGCCGCATAGCCAAAGCTACGGTGAGAAAAAGACCTGTAGAACAAGGCCAATAATTCGCATTTTTAAGCCAAAGGGATATTCGTTAGCCAGAGCCTAAATAAAGTAACAGAATGGGGATTAGCCCGGCGGCTGCCAGGTAATAATTTATTGATGGGGCTAATGGCCGCCCGAATAGGACCGGCCTAAAAAGAATGGAAAATATTATTATAAAACGTGTTGCATTAGCGGACATTGACCAGTTGCAAAAAATTGGCAGGCAAACTTTTTCCGAGACTTTTTCGGCTGGGAATACAGCAGAAAACATGGAAAATTATTTGAAAGAAGGTTTTTCTTCTGAGCAAATTGCTGCCGAGCTAAACAACAAAAATTCAGAATTCTATTTTGCTATACTGGATAATAAAGTCATTGGCTACCTGAAACTGAATTCCGGGTCGGCGCAAACTGAATTCAAAGAGGGCAATGCACTCGAAATTGAGCGGATTTATGTGTTAAAGGAGTTCCAGGGCAAAAGGGTAGGGCAATTGCTTTACAACAAAGCCCTGCAAATTGCTGAGAACAAAAAGGCCGGCTATGTGTGGTTAGGGGTTTGGGAAAAAAATCCGGGAGCAATAAGCTTCTATAAAAAGAATGGCTTTGTGGAATTTGATAAGCACATTTTTAAATTAGGTGATGACGAGCAAACCGACCTCTTAATGAAACGGCCAATAAAGAATCATCAGGCAGAATAAAATGGCGGACAGAATAAAGCCAGCCGCTGATAGAGCATCATGCCGGGAAAAGGGCTGCAAAGCCATTTATGGTTGTACAGCAATCGTAAACTGGAGGAGCCTAAAAGGCCAAATATTTCCAAACAATCCGTTTACAGGCCGAAAGATGGAAGAGCGGATGGACTGAAAAAAATAAATACAGGAGCAGTATTAAAGAAAATATGACACAATTCGAAAATAAAGTAGTGTGGATTACCGGCGCATCGTCTGGTATTGGGGAAGCCCTGGCATATACCTTTGCAAATAAAAGAGCAAAGCTGGTTTTATCGGCCCGAAGAGCAGAAGAGCTGGAGCGGGTAAAGGAGGCCTGCAACTTACCCGAAGGGCAGGTGCTGCTGCTGCCCATGGATGTATCGGAGCATGATAAAATTGAAGAGGCGCACCGGAAGGTGGTGGAACATTTCGGCCCGGTGGATATCCTCATTAACAATGCGGGCCTCAGCCACTGGTCTAAAATCAGGGACCTGAGCCTGGAGGTGATGAAAAAAATTATGGATGTTAACTTCTTCGGAGGGGCCGCACTTACCAAAGCCGTATTGCCGCAAATGCTGGAGCGTGGGCAGGGCCAGATAGTGGTGGTTTCCAGCATCCTGGGTAAAATAGTAACACCCAAGCAGGCCGCCTATAATGCCAGCAAGCATGCTATACAGGGCTTTTACGATACCTTGCGGGCAGAGGTAGGAGCCGAAGGCGTGAAAGTGCTGATAGTTAGCCCCGGGGCCGTTAATACCAATGTAGCGAAGAATTCGCTCGATAAAGAAGGCCGGCCCATTAACAGAACCAACAAAATGATTGAAAAAGGCCTTTCGCCCGAATTTGTAGCAGCAGAAATACTCAAGGCCATCCGCAAAGGGAAAGAAGAAATTATACTGGCAGGGGGTAAGGAAAAGTTTGCTATCCTGATGAAGCGGTTTACGCCAGGCTTGTTCTCCCGCTTTTTAAGTGGCAGAAAAGCAACTTAAAAGCAGTGTCAGCTGGTTCGGGAAACGGGAAATGCCAGGTTTCCCGGGCCAGCAGAAACTGCCGCAGCTGGATCCGGGCCCAGGCCCAAAAATTAAACAATTTAATTACCTGAAATTCTATGGATTTTAGCTATTCACCCAAGGCAAAGGAATTGATGCGCCGGGTCCGGCAGTTTGTGCAGGACCAGATAATACCCCTGGAGCCTGAACTGCTGCAGGCAGGCGAGCAGGCCAACCCCGACTGGAAAAGCTGGCAGCCAGACCCGCGCCTGGAAGCCTTAAAGCAGCAGGCCAAAGCCGAAGGACTGTGGAACTTGTTTCTGCCCGGGCTTAGCGGCTTGAGCAACAGCGAATATGCGCCCCTGGCCGAAATTATGGGGCACTCCCTGCTGGCGCCGGAGGTATTTAACTGCAATGCCCCCGATACCGGCAATATGGAAGTGTTGTGGAAGTATGGCAGTAAGGAGCAGAAAGAGCGCTGGCTGCAGCCCCTGTTGGATGGCAGCATTCGCTCAGCCTTTTGTATGACGGAGCCGCAGGTGGCCTCCAGCGATGCAACCAATATGGAGGCAACCATTACCGAAGAAGGGGACGAAGTGGTGCTCAATGGCCGCAAATGGTGGAGCACCGGCATCGGGCATCCCGACTGCAAGGTCCTTATTTTTATGGGGCTATCGGCTCCCGATGCCCATAAATACCAGCAACACAGCATGGTGCTGGTGCCGCTCGATGCCGAAGGTGTAACCGTAGAACGCATGTTGCCTGTATTCGGTACTTACGATCCTCCTTATGGCCATGGAGAAGTTAGCTTTAGCAGGGTACGCCTGCCAAAGTCAGCCGTAATTGCCGGCCTGGGCCGGGGCTTCGAAATAGCCCAGGGGAGGCTGGGGCCGGGCAGAATTCACCACTGTATGCGGGCGATTGGGGCGGCAGAAAGGGCGCTGAAACTGCTGGTGGAACGCTCTCTCCACCGCGTTGCCTTCGGAAAACCCCTGGCCATGCTGGGCGGCAACCGCGATATTATTGCCAATGCCCGCATGGATATTGAAATGGCCCGCCTGCTGGTACTAAAAGCAGCTTACCTGCTCGATACAAAAGGAATAATGGGGGCCTTCAGCGAAGTTTCTCAAATAAAGGTAGTCGCACCAAATGTTGCCTGCCGCATAATTGACCAAGCCATGCAAATTTATGGCGGGGCAGGGCTCAGCAATGATACGCCCCTGGCAGCCCTTTATGCCTATGCCCGCGTGCTCAGGCTGGCCGATGGCCCCGACGAAGTACATCGCGGTGTAGTAGCCAAAATGGAGCTCAAGAAGTACCAGGACCGCTAGCACCGGGAAGGGAACTCCCCGGCCGCCGCTAGGGGCCAAGGACGGCCACAACAAAGGAAAGGAATGGCCGCAAAGCAGCCCTTTGCTAAGCACCGGAAGCGGAAAAAACAAATACAACCAAAATAATAAAAGCAGCGCCTATGCCTTACCTCCATGTGAACAATGCCGAGCTTTACTACGAAGAAGCTGGTGCTGGCCCCGAAACCATTGTTTTCTCTCATGGACTGCTCTGGAGTGGTAAAATGTTTGCCGCCCAGGTAGAGCAGCTCAAAACGCGGTACCGGGTAATTACCTACGACCACCGGGGGCAGGGCAGGAGCGAAGCCACCGCCCGGGAATGCGACATGGAATCTTTAACGGAAGATGCCGCGGGACTGATTAAAGCCCTGAAAGCGGGTCCCTGTCATTTTGTGGGGCTGTCGATGGGGGGCTTTGTCGGCATGCGGCTGGCTGCCCGTTATCCCGATTTGCTGAAATCCCTGGTACTCATGGAAACTTCCGCCCAGCCGGAGCCTGCAGAAAATGTGCCGAAATACCGAACCCTCAATACGGTGGTAAAGCTGCTGGGCACCTGGGCCGTAAAAGGGCCGGTAATGAAAATTATGTTCGGCCAGAAGTTTTTGCATGACAGGAGCAGAACACAGCTGCGTAAACAATGGGAAAAGGAGCTGAAATCTAACCAAAAAACAATTACCCGGGCTGTAGAAGGCGTTATTTCCCGCCAGGGGGTTGAAGAGGAGCTGAAGAAAATTCAATGCCCTACGCTGGTAATGGTGGGGGACCAGGATGTGGCCACCGTACCGGCCAAAGCACGCTATATTCAGCAGCATATTGCAGGTGCTGAATTGGTAATTATTCCGGGAGCAGGACATACTTCTTCGGTAGAAGAGCCGGCTTTTGTAAATGGAGCATTGGAAACATTTTTAAGTAAAGTAACAGGCAGGCATGGAGCAAAGCAATAAGCTTATTGACAAAGCGGTAGCAGTACGAAACGAAGATGCTCTGGATACGGCAGCCATCAGCAGTTTTGTAAAGGAACAACAGCCGGGAGTGGAGGGCGATCTGCAGGTAAAGCAGTTTCGCGGAGGAGCGTCTAACCTTACCTACCAGCTGGATTTCGAAAACCGCAGCTTTATCCTGCGTTGTGCACCTCCCGGAACCAAGGCAAAAGGCGCCCACGATATGAAAAGGGAGTACAATATTATGGCGCGTTTAAAGCCGGTGTATTCCTATGTGCCGGAAATGATAGCTTTCTGCAGCGATACCAGCCTTATTGGCCGCGAGTTTTACCTGATGGAAAAACTGACGGGTATTATTCCAAGGGCAAACCTGCCCCGGGGAATGAACCTGAGCCCGGCACAAACCCGGCAGCTGTGTACGAACGTAATCGATAAGCTGGTAGAGCTTCACCAGGTAGACATTGAAGGCGCTGGTTTAAGTGAGCTGGGAAAAGGAATCGGCTATATACAGCGGCAGATTGAGGGCTGGACCGCGCGCTACAAAAAGGCGAAAACCTGGAATGTACCTCGATGTAGCTATGTAATGGAGTGGCTGAAGAGCAACCAGCCTGCCCGGGAAAGTACCTGCTTTATCCACAACGACTTTCGCTTCGATAATGTGGTACTTAATGCCGCTGATCCAATGCAGGTAATCGGGGTGCTCGACTGGGAAATGGCCACGGTAGGCGATCCGCTCATGGACCTGGGCAATTCGCTTGCCTACTGGGTGCAGGCAGATGATGACTTCCTGATGAAGAAAGTACGCCGGCAGCCAACTCATTTGCCGGGCATGTTAAGCCGGAAAGAGGTAGTGGCTTATTACTTCCAGAAGATGGGGCTCCCGCTAATAGATTTCACCTTCTACGAAGTGTATGGCCTGTTCAGGCTGGCCGTTATTGTACAGCAAATTTATTACCGCTACCATCATAAGCAAACAACTAACCCGGCTTATAAGCACTTCTGGCTGTTGGTCAATTACCTGAACTGGCGCTGTAAAAGAGCGATAAAAGGAAAAACCTGAAAAGGACCCCCTAAACCTAATTTTATGGCTACTATTTACCTTATCCGCCATGGTCAGGCTTCTTTTGGCATGGCCAATTATGACCAGCTTTCTGAAACCGGCAAAAAGCAGGCAGCTTTTCTTTCAGGACATTTCGAAAAAGCAGGAAAAACCGAAGCGCCTTACCTTTTTACCGGCAGTATGGAACGGCACAGGCAAACAGTGGCCCATGGCTTTCCCGCTGCGGACTTCTCCGAGCTTCGGGGACTGAATGAGTTTAACCATGAAGAAGTGCTGCGGGTGTACCGGCCGGATTTATTTGGGAGCCCGCCTGCGGAACAGTCGTTTGGCCTGGAAGAAATAAAAAAGTTTATGCGAACTGCTTTTCCCCTGGCTTTACAGCAGTGGATTAAAAGCGGGGAGGCGGGGGCTTATACGGAGTCCTTTTCTTTTTTTAAAGGCAGGTGCATGGAAGCTTTCCGTCATATGCTCAGCGAGGCACGGCAGGAAGGTCAAAAGAAAGTAATTGCGGTAACTTCCGGAGGCTTTATTGCGCTGGTGATGACGCAGGTGCTTCGGATGCCGGATGAAATGTTTCCGGAAATAAACCTGAACATTGCCAATGCCTCCGTGACTGCTTTCCTGTTTAACGAGGAAAAAGTATCGCTGGCTTACTTTAATAATTACAGCCACCTGCCGCAGGAGCTACTTACATTTCGTTAGCACAGGCACCGGCAGGCGCTGCCGAAAATAAAATGAGCGCTCATTTCTTCCGAAAGGAGCGCTCAAAAGAGGGTATAAGCATTTAAATTTTAAAGGAAATTAAATCTTCTTTACCAAAGGGCACTTCATTCAAAAACCATCGAAAATTTTAGTGCAGATGAGGGAGTTTGATTTATTTCCGACGGGTTCTTACTGGTTTTGGTAAGTTTCCTGCACATCGCCCTGGTAGGTTCCTTTGAATTTTTTCCCATCTTTCATTTCCAGGTCAAGCGTAATGGTATAATTAGATTCGCCATTGTCTTTTAATGTAACAGATCCTTTTTCCAGAATGGTGGCGTACATCGCACCCACTAAGGGCATCTCAGAATAGTTTGTAAGAATGCTGTTCATAACCCGTGTTCCACTTACGGCTGGGGAAGCATAGTTGCCACTAACCGGCTGGGATGGGTCATATTCAACATCAACAGTGAGTACTTTGGTAAGGGCACCGTTTGTTCCTGTAAAAGAGAGGACGGCATGGCCATCTCCTTCTATGGAAATCCCCAATAAGGTTACCACCGTTACGTCAAATTTTTCGCCGTTTTGGGTAATCACATTTTGAGCTGTTGGATCGATGTTGTCGACCGTGCAGCTTTGGAGGAATAAGCTGCTCAGAAGCAGGCAAATGGTAAGGAGACCATATTTTTTCATTTTTGTTGATTTGAGGTGAATACGTTTTATTGCCGGAAAATTGCAACTTTTTGTTCGGTATTTAGCATGCAATTGGGCAATAAACTTACGTATCTGCCATAAAGCGCGAAAGGGTGGAAATTATAGCCGGCTGATAATTAAAAGTTCATCAGCGGAAAGGCGCTCCGGTAATTACACTTAATCAACCTTTATTTCTCCTCCGATTTACTGGCTGGCAGTTCCCGGCTTAATTCCTGCACTACCTCAAACAACATGCTGGCAGCCAGCTTGGCGGTGCGGTTATCCTGATCATAAACCGGGGAAAGCTCCGCCACATCCATGCTCAGGAGCTTGCCGGAGCGCACTACGTGCAGGATGATTTCGCGCACAACAAAAGGGTCGAGGCCCATAGGGGTTGGGGCACTTACGCCGGGAGCGTGGGCGGCGGCCAGGCCATCTAAGTCCAGGGTTAGGTAAACCCAGTCGCGCTTCTCCAGCCAGGCATCGAGCCGGTTTTTCACTTCCTGCAACTTGCTTTCCCGAACTTCCTCCGCCAACAGGTATTGGGCATCATATTGTTTTGCCGCCTCGAACAAGGCCGGGCTATTGCCTATTTGCTGAATGCCCAGGCAGAAATAGTTGAAATCCTTATTGTGGTTCCGCCGCAAATCGGCAATTTGCCGGAAGGGCGTTCCGCTGCTGGAGTCCCTGGAGTAGGAGCGTAAATCAAAATGGGCATCGATGTTTAAGATTCCAAAGTTGGCCTCGGGATATTGCTTCAGGTGCTGGTGCAGCCCCAGGTAATGCCCATAGGCCACTTCATGGCCACCACCTAAAACAATGGGAAAAAACCGATGCTGCAGCAGGTGGGCCACTTTTTGCCCAAGCAGCTCCTGGGCAGTTTCCAGGTTCCGGTTCGGGCAAATGACATTACCGGCATCAAAAAGCGCGGTGTGCTCCGTACTAAAATGCAACGGAATGCTGCTCATGGCCTGCCGGAGGGAATCGGGCCCCTGCTGGGCGCCTACGCGACCTTTGTTGCGGCGCACTCCCTCATCGCAACAAAAACCCAGGAAGGCAATGTTTAGTTGTTCTCCCGCCCGGTGGACCTCCTGGGTAAGTTTCAATGGCTTTATCAGCTGATGCCAGCGGAGGCCTTTTTTGCCATCTTCGGGGTCGATGCGGCCTTTCCAGTTGTTTTTGTCGGGAGCCTGGTACATTTTTTAGAATTAAGAATTAAGACTTGTTTGCTGGTTACAATGAATGAAATTAGGCCTGGTAAATGCTTTTATACGAATAGCAGGCAGGGTTTTACTACCCGGGAATTTTAGCTGGATAAGCCACATATGCTTGCATTACAGTCAAAACAGGCAGTTGGCATGCGCTGGGGATACCTAACTAAGGCATACTGCCTGCTTAGCTGTATTTAAATCCGGGTGCCGTTTTTCCAGACTTTAGTGGCTTTCATTTTACCCTGGAAGTAGAGGATTTCTCTAAAATCGCTGGTTGGGTAGCTTTGCAAATCGGCCAGCGCACCGGCTGCCAGCGTACCTCTGTTTTTGAGCGAAAGTGCGGCGGCGGCCCGGCTGGTAAGGCCGGCAAAAACTTCTGCTGTCGATAGCTTTTCTGCTGCGCCAAGGAGGGCTGCCTGTAACAGCAGGTCTCCCATGGGGGCTGAGCCGGGGTTCCAGTCGGTGGCAATGGCCAGGCAGGCACCTGCATCAAGCAGTTGGCGGGCGGGAGCATATTGCATTCCGAGGCCTAAAGAAGCGCCAGGCAGTACGGTGGCTACGGTATTTGATTTGGCAAGGGCGGCTACATCCTGCTCATTGCTGGATTCGAGGTGGTCGGCACTGAGGGCGCCCAGCTCCGCCGCCAGGCTGCTGCCGCCGCTCGTAAACTGGTCGGCATGTAGGGTAAGGGCAAAGCCCATTTGCTTTGGCACGCTGCAGGTAGGGGCGGGAGGCCTCCACCGGAAAAGCTTCCGGCTCCACAAAAATATCTATCCTGTTGGCCAGCTTTTCCTGCTTTACTTTTGGAAGTAGCTCATCGAGGAGGTACTCCAGGTAATCGGACGCTTCTTTAAAATCTTTTGGTTTAACATGGGCAGCCAGGCAGGTGGGAATTAAATCGGACTGAAGCGACTTGCCGGCTGTTTGAATGGCCCGCAGCATTTTTAATTCCTGCTCCACATTCAGGCCATAGCCACTTTTAACCTCTATGGTGGTCACTCCCTCCTGCAGGTGTCGCTGGGCGCGCTGCATAATGGCACGAACGAGCGCTTCCTCGCTGGCTTCACGGGTTTTTTCAACGGTGTCGTGGATGCCGCCGCCCTGCTTTAGTATTTCCTGGTAACTTTTACCAGCCACGCGCAGCGAATAATCGCGTGCCCGCGAACCGGCAAAACAAATATGCGTATGGCTGTCGATAAAACCGGGCAGCAACACACTCTGGAAGTGGATTTCTTCTACCTCGGTGTCGGGATGCCGATTTTTATACAGTTGATTAAAAGAACCTGTTTCAATTATTAGCCCATCCTTTACCACTATTCCTCCATCTTTAATAATTTCCAGTTGGGTATCGGCCAGGGGGCCTTTGAGGGCTAAGTTAGAAAGGGGGAGTATCTGGCTGAAAGGGCCTATGAGTTTGATCATTGGGTATCGGGTATGAGGTTTCGGGTATCAGGTTATAGTTATCAGGCAGCAGCCTGCACCGGGATGTAAACCACTGAGCAGCTGACTATTGATGCCATGCATCCTTTTCTGGTAAAAGAAGCTTCCATAGCGAGGCACTTAATTCCTCGCTATGGAAGAATAATTGATTAAATCTTTAGTTTGAATTCCCCGGCAACTTCTTCGGCTTTTTTATAGCCGGCATCTGCGTGGCGAATAACGCCCATGGCAGGGTCGTTGTACAGCACCCGCTTCAGGCAGCGCTCGGCCCTTTCGCTACCGTCGGCCAGTACAACCATTCCCGCATGCTGAGAATAGCCCATGCCTACGCCGCCGCCGTGGTGGAAGCTAACCCAGGTAGCACCGCCGCCGGTATTGGCCATCAGGTTCAGCAGGGGCCAGTCCGAAACTGCATCGGAGCCATCGAGCATGCCTTCAGTTTCGCGGTTAGGCGAAGCTACGGAGCCGCAGTCGAGGTGGTCGCGGCCAATGACGATGGGTGCTTTTACCTTTCCGCTACGCACCAGTTCATTAAAAATTAAGCCGGCTTTTTCGCGTTCGCCCATGCCCAGCCAGCAAATGCGGCAGGGAAGGCCCTGGAAAGCAACCTTCTCTTTGGCTGCTTTCAGCCAGCGAATCATGTGCTTCATTTTCCGGGAAGGCTTCCATTAGGGCCTGATCAGTGATATAAATATCTTCGGGGTCGCCGCTGAGGGCAGCCCAGCGGAAAGGGCCCTTGCCTTCGCAAAACTGTGGGCGGATGTATTCGGGCACAAAGCCTTTAAAGTCGAAAGCATTTGCTTCGCCACCCTGGCGGGCAAACTCCCGCAGGTTGTTGCCATAGTCGAAGGTTTTGGCACCGCGCTTCTGCATTTCCAGCATAAAGCCTACGTGGCGGGCCATGCTTTTCAGCGAACGTTCTTTATAGGCTTTCGGATCTTTTTTGCGTAGCTCTTCTGCCTCATCCAGGCTCAAGCCATTGGGTACATAGCCATATACCGGGTCGTGGGCAGAAGTCTGGTCGGTAAGCACATCGGGAATAATGCCATCCTTCAATCATGCGCTCCAGCACATCGCCAATGTCGCCAACCAGGCCTACCGAAAGGGCCTCGCCTTTCTCTTTGGCTTCCAGCACCCAGCGTTTGGCCTCCTCGTAATCGTAGGTCATTTGGTCGATGTAGCGGGTCTGGATGCGTTTTCAATGCGCTTCGGGTCCACATCCACGCCCAGAAAAGCTGCCGCCTGCAATGGTGGCTGCAAGTGGCTGAGCGCCGCCCATGCCGCCTAAGCCACCGGTTACCAGCAGCCTCCCTTTCAGGTCGCCGCCAAAGTGCTGGCGCCCGCATTCGGCAAAGGTTTCGTAAGTGCCCTGCAAAATGCCCTGCGTGCCGATATAAATCCAGCTTCCGGCCGTCATCTGCCCGTACATCATCAGGCCCCGTTCTTTCAGCTCCTGAAAATGTTCCCAGTTGGCCCAGGCAGGCACCAGGTTGCTGTTGGCAATCAGTACCCGCGGCGCTTCCGCGGTGGGTACGCAATATGCCTACCGGCTTACCGCGATGCACCAGCAGGCTGTGTTCCTCCTCGAGGTTGAGGAGGATGTCGAATGATCTTTTCCACCGATTCGCGGTTGCGGGCTGCCTGACCTGTACCACCGTAAACAACCAGGTTTTCGGGATCTTCGGCTACTTCGGCATCCAGGTTGTTGAGGAACATGCGCAGCGGCGCTTCGGTTTGCCAGCTACGGCATTCAGCTTCGCTCCTGTAGGTGCCTTATAATGCGGGTGGCTGGCGTATTTCTTAATAAATTCCGAAGTCGGGGTAGTAGGGTCCGTTGAGGTTGATGTTTTCATGTGGGCTACTTCTTCGGTTAGGCTTTAACAGTTCTTTGTTTCTGATAATCTGGCTGAGGATGTTGATATCCTCTGCAAAAATGCGGTCTTCCTCGGCATGGTCGATGCGGCTGCGTACCAGTTCGTGGCAGGCATCGAGCAGGCGGCTGCTCTTCATTGGCCTGCGGTAGTCGAAGGCCTGTGCAGCACACAGCAATTCAACTGCTAAGAATGTTTTCCAGGTTGCCCAAAATCTGGTTTGCTTTGCGCCCGCTGATGGAGCCCATGCTCACATGGTCTTCCTGCCCCAGGCTCGACGGAATGCTGTCGGCGCTGGCCGGGAAGCAGAGGCTTTTATTTTCCGACTACCAGGGCGGCGGAAGTATATTGGGGAATCATGAAGCCGGAGTTGATGCCGGTATCGCGCATGAGCAGTTCCGGCAGGCCATCTTACGCCCTCCTTCCAGCAGCAGGTAAATGCGGCGGTCGGAGATGTTTCCCATTTCTGCAGCTGCCAGGGCCGCATAGTCGAGTGGCAGGCCAGGGGCTGACCGTGGAAGTTACCCCCGCTCACGGTTTTTTCGGCACTAAATACAATGGGGTTGTCGGTTACCGCATTCAGCTCCACTTCCAGCAGCTCTTTCAGGTGCAGCCAGGCATTGCGCGAAGCACCGTGTACCTGGGGCATACAGCGGATGGAGTAGGGGTCCTGCACCCGGCCGCAGTCTTTATGCGAATCCACCATCTCGGAACCTTGTCAGGAGGTTGCGCAGGCGGTAAGCTACGTACATGGTTGCCGTGGAAAGGGCGTAGCTGGTGCAGGGCATCATCGAAAGGAGCGGCAGAACCCAGCAGGCCTTCCAGGGTCATGGCACCGGTAATGTCGGCCGGTTTCGAGGCAGTTGTGCAGGCGCTCTACCACTTTTACGGCATGGGCGGCAATAAACTGGGTGCCGTTAATGAGCGCAAGGCCTTCTTTTGCTCCCAGTCGCATAGGCTCCAGCTTATAGTTCCTGCAATACTTCGGCGCTGTCTTTCAGCTGTCCGTGCTGGTATACCTTGCCCAGGCCAATAAGGGGCAGGAAAAGGTGCGCCAGGGGTGCCAGGTCGCCTGAGGCTCCCAGTGAACCCTGCGAAGGCACCTGTGGAATAATATCCTGGTCGATGTGCCAGAGAATGCGGTCCAGTACCTCCAGGCTAATGCCGGAATAGCCCTGGCTTAGGGCCTGTACTTTTATGATCATCATTAGCTTGGCAATCTAAAGGTCTATGGTTTCTCCTACGCCCACGCTATGGCTGCGCAGAATGTTGTCCTGCAGTTTGCGCGTATTTTCTGTCGATATAATTTTATTGCAAAGCGAGCCAAAGCCGGTATTAATCCCGTACACCACTTTGCCTCTTTCCACTATATCATCTACCGCCTGTCGGCTGGCGGCAACGGTTTCTTTGGTCTGTTCGCTAAGTTCCCCTCTCAGGGTTCCTTCTGCCAGGCGCAGGGCAATGGAGGCGGTCAGGGTTTCTTCCCCGTATTTAAAATTATTGTTCATGTTTACTCATTGGCTTTTGGCGCATTTCAAACGTTAAACTTAAACAAAATTTTTAAACCTTGCATGAAAGGAAATTGAAAGTGGCGGGAAAATAAGGAACGCCTCCCGGCCTTTTGGCTGGCTTTCAGCTTGTTTTTGACGGGTAAAAAAAGAAACCTTATCCTACTTTATGATACCTTCATAAACCAGCCATTATTTCTAAGTAGCATCAGGTGAAGGCAGCATGTATCGGCTTTACAGGATAGCGCGAGGGGCCCCCGGGTCGTGTAGACTCGTGATAAACATAACCAGGCCTCCGGCCATAAGGATGCTCAAAGGCTGGAAGCCTCCATATAAAAAGCGCGAGTGAAAACACACGCGCTACCTGGAAGCTAAATAAATTGAACAGGACAGAAGGCCATCCTTCTTTTTAAAACAACTCTTTAACGGAGAAGATAAGCTATGGCCAGGCCTAAGTAATTGCCCACGGCATAGCCCAGCATACCTGTAGTAATGCCCGCCACTATTAGTTGCCTGTTGCCAATGCTGTTTGCTACCGGCCCGATAAATGCCGGCCCAAATATCGCGGCCGTAGAGGTAATTAAAACGGTGTCGGTGTCGATGCGTAACAGCGCGGCCATCAGGTAGTGGAGCAGCACGGCGCTTACCATTACCAGGGTGCAATAAAGGAAGACGGTGGAACTGGCAGCGAGCAGCTGGCTGAAGTCGGCAAGAAAACCAATAGAAAGGGCAAATACCAGCAGGAGGTAGTGAGCAGTCTGGTACGTGCCTTCCATCTTCCGGATGCGGGGGACAAAGGATGCGCCCAGGCCGAGGGTGGTTAATATAAGGATTACCAGTGGGGCTGCCAGGCTGCCGGTGGCCGCAAAAGAAATAGCAGCGGCAATAGCCAGAATCCCTAGCGAGAGCAGTAAACTGCTGCCAATATTCTTAAACTGCGTTTGTAAAGGAAGTTTCTGAAAAGCATCATCGGCCTCAGTGTCCATCTCCGATTTTTTCACCTTTTTGGTTTTTGGAAGGAAAAGCTGAAGGCTGCGCTGCCCGATGGTAATGAGAAAAATAAAATACACCCCACTCAGTAAAATGTCGGCGCTGTTAATCAGGATAAATATTTCGTCTTTTACTTCCAGGGCTTTTCCTATTGCACTCATGTTGGGTGTGCCCCCTGTATAAACGCCAATGAGCATACCCGATATTTTCCAGCTGTCTACTAAAGGCTCGTTCAGCAGAAAGCTTGCAGCCACTGCGCTTATGCTTACGGCCAGGGCACACAAACTAAAAGAAAGCAGGGCAGGCCGGGTATACTTCCAGGCCCCGGCCAGGTTAGACGAAAACAACAGGGCGGGAATGGCCAGGCTTACGCTTACTTCGCTGATGGTGTTTAAAATATTTTTATCGATGTGGATAAAAGGCAGATTGCCCAGCAGCATGCCGGTTGCATAGCAAATAACAATGGCCCCAATCCATTGAATAATGCGATATTTCTTTTCGCTGTAAAGGGTAAGTGCCGGAAAAAGAAGTACAAATCCGGAAAGCAATAAGGTCGTTGCCATACATTATTAAACTAAAGGCAGGAGTAAAAGTAATTAAAATTTTCAAGAAGGAACAGCAGGAATTTTACCCCTGCTTTGGAGACCGGAAACGAGCAGTGGCAGAATGGCACTAACTCCGGATGCAAATCGTTTAGATTTATTCTAAATAATCGTTAATTTGCAGGGGAATTATTTGAATGAGGCGAAAGAGCCTGTCTAAAAATTTATGTTTTGAACTACAAGTCCATATTTTGCACGAATCCTTCAGCTTTTTTTCGAACAATAGCGCTGCTATTTTTCTCAAAAAGAGCTTTTGACTTCGCACAATCATTCCATGACGGATACCGGCCTTTCGAAATCAAAAATAAATTTAGACAGCCTCTAAGGAAAAACAGCTATCAGAAACATGGTGACACTCGATCAGTTAAAACCAGGCCAAAAAGGAATCATCTCCAATATTAAGCCATCAACAATAACCATTAAGCTGCTGGAAATGGGACTGCTGCCCGGAAAAGAAGTGCAATATAATTTTAAGGCTCCCATGGGAGATCCTATATCGGTTCAGATTTCAGGCTATAGTTTGTCTTTACGTTTAGACGAAGCTAGTTTAATAGAGATAGCATGACAACAAAGACAGCTACCGCTCCGGAGTCCGACACCCGAAAATCTAATTTACGGGTTACCCTGGCAGGAAATCCTAATTCAGGAAAATCGACCCTCTTTAATTTACTTACCGGCTTAAACCAGAAGGTAGGCAACTACCCGGGGGTAACGGTTGAACGTAAAAGTGGTCGGTGTTCCTTGGGCGCCGGAAAAACTGCAGAAATTATTGACCTGCCGGGCACCTACAGTGTCTATCCCCGTTCCTCAGATGAACAGGTGGTTACCGATGTGTTGCTGAATCCGAAAGGTCCGGAGTACCCGGATGTGGTGGTGGCGGTGGCCGATATGAACAACCTGGAAAGGAGCCTGCTCCTGATAACCCAGCTCCTGGATATGGGCCTCCCCATGATTCTGGTGCTTAATATGGCCGATATGGCCCGAAAAAGAGGGCTGAAGGTAGATGTTGAGCAGCTGAGCCATTTGCTGGGAAAAATTCCTGTTATAAGCATGAATGCCCGCACCGGGGAAGGCCTTGATGAGCTGAAGACGATGCTGGATGAGGAAGGCTGGAAGCGTTCTGCGGCCCCTTTCTTCAATGTGCTGCCACTGGCCCCCGAAGCCATAGCTGAAATAAAACAACTCTTTGGCCTGCGCACCTATTACGAAGCCTATCAATTTCTGCAGCATGCCGGGGGTATCCGCTTCCTTAGCGCCATAGAGAAAGATAATCTTGAAATGCTTCGGAAGCAGGCAATGATAGACAGGAATGCGCTACAAATAGAAGAAACCAAAGCCCGCTACGGAGGCATTCAGCAGCTGCTCAAACAAGTGCTCCTGCTGCCCGACGAAAGCAGGCAGGTGTCGCTTACAGCCAGAATAGATAAGCTGGTAACACATAAGATAGCTGGATATTTTATATTCTTTGGCATCCTCTTCCTGATGTTCCAGGCCATATTTGCCTGGGCCACCTTACCAATGGATCTAATCGATGCGCTCTTTGCCCAGTTAACAGATGTGCTGCGCGAGGTATTGCCTGCCGGAGCCCTCACCGATTTGCTGGTAGACGGCGTTCTTCCCGGCATTGGCGGGATAGTTATTTTTGTGCCGCAAATTGCCATTCTTTTTGTTTTTATCGCCATTCTGGAAGAAAGTGGCTATATGGCCAGGGTAGTGTTTCTGATGGATAAAATGATGCGGAAGGTGGGGCTGAACGGCAGGAGCGTGGTGCCTTTAATTTCGGGGCTCGCCTGTGCGGTACCGGCTATTATGGCCACCCGGGGCATCGACAACTGGAAGGATCGGCTTATCACCATCTTTGTTACTCCCTTTATGAGCTGCTCTGCCCGCCTGCCGGTGTATACCATTCTTATTGCCCTGGTGGTACCGAAAAATATGGTTTTTGGCTTTATTAATATGCAGGGCGTTGCCCTTATGGGAATGTACCTGCTCGGATTTGCTGCCGCCATGGTATCTGCCCTTGTAATGAAATATATTATCAGGGCACAAAAAAGTGGCTTCCTTATCATGGAGCTGCCGGTGTATCGCGCTCCCCGCTGGGGAAACGTGTTTATGATGTCGCTCGAAAAATCGAAGACCTTTGTTTTTGAAGCCGGTAAAATTATCCTGGCGGTTTCGGTAATCCTGTGGGTGCTGGCATCCTACGGGCCGGGCAAGCAAATGGAGCAGGCAGAAGAAGCTTATGTTGCCACCCATGCAGGCGATGAAAACCTGCAGGATAAGGTAGCTTCCATCCGGCTGGAAAATTCCTATGCCGGTGCCATTGGTAAGTTTATTGAGCCGGCCATTAAGCCGCTTGGCTATGACTGGAAAATTGGCATTGCCCTGATTTCTTCATTTGCTGCCCGCGAAGTTTTTGTTGGAACCATGGCCACCCTTTACAGTGTTGGCAGTAGTGCAGACGATGAAAGCACCATTAAAAGCAGAATGAGGGCTGAATTGAACCAGGATACCGGTGGCCCCCGCTTTACACTGGCAGTTGCTTTCTCCCTGCTCGTGTTTTATGCTTTTGCCATGCAGTGTGCCAGTACCGTTGCGATTGTTTACCGGGAAACCAACGGCTGGAAGTGGCCCCTGATTCAAATCGGGTATATGACCACCCTGGCCTATGTATCGGCTTTAATTGTGTACCAGACTTTATCGTAAAATTATGGCACAGGAAATAATTGTTTGGCTGATTTTTGCCGCTGCCCTCTTTTTTATTGGCCGGCAGGTGTACCGGAGCTTTAAACCAGCCAATGGTTTTTGCTCCAAAGGCTGTGGCAGCTGCGGCGCCATCGACTTTAAAAAGCTGGAGAAGGAAATGGAAAAGAAGCAGCTTGCTGAAAGTAGGGAAAGCCGGTGAATTAAAAAGGACAGGGTCAGGAGCGATTTTTCTGCTCATAATTTTCAGCTCCGGCATAAAACATAAAATTTATCAGCAGGATCATGCCTGCTTAACAAAACTTCCTTTTGTGGATTTGGCACCTTTTAAGCCATCTGCAAAAGGAATGTTTTTATGTATGTTGTGTAGCTTGCTTCTTAGTCTTAAATCTTCCTGTTTAAGCGGATAAAAATATGCCATTGCTTCCAAAAACCACCTGCCGATAAGTAATACCAAATTGCCTCAACCTGCTTCAATAGGAACGTACTGAAAACAGGTTCTCAGAATAAATAAATTGGGTAAATTCTGCGTTTGGGCTACCCTTGCAGGGAAAATTTGAGTCAGGGAAAGTGTCTGTTAGACATTCAGGAGGGAACTTGTTACTATGAAACAGAAGAATTGAACCCCTTTTTTTACCTACCACAAAGCAAGTAAATCGCTGTTCATTGTTTAATGCATTTCATAGCAGCTCAATGGCGGTTTAATAACAAGCTTCCGACTGAATGATAAACAAAAACACCCACTCGGGCCTCCCTCCAGGGGGGAGAAGCTTCTTATCACCGTCTCCAATCTCTTAATTTCTTCTTTTCTGTCGTTGCGGCCTGAAAAGGCTTGCTTTTTCCTATAAAACCAGCCCTTGAGGAAGGTTCGGGTTGCGGAGCCGGGGCTCTTAAAGTACAGAGTGAAATTCCTAATGAAGGTTCTTCAATGTATTTGGTATATGTTTCAGGACATAATTAGTTTACATTGTCATTGCGAACGAAGCTTTTGCGGAGTGCGGCAATCTGTTAGCTGTTTGCAGTGAGATTGCCGCAGCGGCGGACCGTTTCGTCCTGCCGCGCGACGGTCGCCTCCTGGCAAGGACGAGGCTACTTTAACTGAGCTCTGTTCAGATACTTAATTATGGGCTTGATTTAAGGGTATTTTAATGAGTTGAGGGGAAGATTATGCCTTTTTTTAGAAAATTTAAAAAGCTACTAAAAGCTTCCTGCTTTATGCACTAACCCTGCTGGTTTAATAAAAGCTTTACTTCCTTTAAGCTTTTCTATTCCTTCAGGCTGCTGACTGTAAATTGCTTTTTCAGCTCCTGGATAAAATCAGTGCTAACCCACCAAATATTATCAAGCTCATTGTCCGGGCTGTTTATTTTGTTCAATAGGGTGGTATAATTTTTTTTATGGCTTGTATTCCAGTATGCTATCATCCGGTTGCTGGTAAAGGTCAGGATTTTTCCATCCGGGCTCACGGAAGGCGCATATTCATTTGCATCAGAATTTATCTTTTCGCCTAAATTAACCGGCGTACTCCAACCCTTTTCAGTAGCAAAAGAAATGTAGAGATCGTTACTCCCAAAGCCACCCGGACGATTGGAGGCGAAGATGATATAGTCTTCCAGGGGTGAAATAAAAGGGTCTGCTGCATTTTGGCTGTTGATAGCAGAGCCAAGTGGCTCAACTGAATACTTCTGCCCCTGCCTGCTGGCTTTGTAAATTGCCAGTGAGCCCGTTTGAGCATCTTTCGAATGAAAATACAGCGCCCCCTTTTTAGAGACAGAAACGTAATACGGCTGTGCCGATGTATTTACGGTTAAACTAAGCGGCTTTGGTGCACCAAAGCCGGTCTCAGCTAGTTCAGTGAACCATATATTCATATCCTGCTCATCTGCCCGTGCCTCATTGATAGGGCGGCTGGAGTTAAAGTATACCCGCTTTCCATCAGGAGAAAAAACAGGATCAATATCTCTGTAAGTGCCTGAAAAAGAGCTTATCTCCGGGCTGGTCCAGCCATTTTCCTTTAATTGCATAAAAGCTATAATCGGTCCGGAATGCAGGAACTGGACCGTATATAAAAACATCCTTCCATCGGGAGAGAAAGTGCCGTTGGTTTCCAGCGAATTTGTAGAAACAACATTGGGCAACAAGATTACTGGTTCAGAAGAGTTTCCTTTGAATCCAAAAAAAGGAGCGGAAGGGATATTTTGAGCAGAAGCCCCGTATATTAGTAATATAAACAGCGTGAGGAGTGTACTTTGCTTTCTCATTAGTAAATGAAGAAGTTGGTTTATTAGTTGATAGGAAGAATTTGTAATCTTATTGAATAAAAGTGATAAAATATTTCATTTAATCCAATACGATCAGGTGCAGCTATCATAAGTAAAGACATTTGGAACCAATCGAAAATTCTCTGCGGTCAAAACAGAGCTTTAAAAAGAAGCTACCTTCGGAAACAGGAAGTTGGGAGCATCTTTAAGAACCGGCCTTTGAACAGCGAGCAGCTAAGGGCGTTTTCCATAGAAAGTCCCCAAGCAAAAAACTTTTCTTTCTGTATTCCAGCTTTTCATCTTCTGCATGAAAAAGATTTTCCATCCTGCTTTTCAGTTGTACCGTTTTCAGCCTGTCTCTTTTGGCTTTTATCAGTTTGACCATGAAATAAGCATCAGGATAAGAGGTTAAAAGGGTAACTTTAGGGTGAGAATTATTTTTGCCTTAACAGAAAGTACCTTCTGTAGCTACCTTCCTACTCAGCAGACGGGTATGCCAGGGATGGGAGAAACCTATATTTTATTGCCATATATAACTGGATATCGCATAAGCTCCAATTGGAATGGGGAAGTTTAGAGGACGCTCCTGATAAAATTGGTTACTGCTTCATAAATTTTATTTTCCCCCTGTGCATGAACTGTAGAATGGAAACTGCTTCAAAAAGACCTTCCGGAAACTACGACCGCGCAACTGCCAGTAAAGCGGCACCTGCAGGGAAGCATTAAAAGAAAAAAAGATGCGCCCATGGAAGTTTTTTCTGCTTTATTAAAAAATATAAATTGTTAGAAACAAGCCGGGAAAAGCAATGCCTTTCAGTTAATTTTTTTCTAGAAAGCCAAATGCATGGATAAGTTAAAAAGTGTTCATAGATCCGAAGAATCCTCAGAAAGTGAAATTTGCTTCTAAATCTGCCAAAAGGAAAGAGAATTTCGGAATCATCCTTTAAACAGAATTTCCTGGAATGATTCCATTTTCTGCACCTCTAGGTTATTAATATTCCCTTCTGTGGACTTTGTGAAAACTCTTTTTATTTAATAATCCCATTTTTCATTAACTATCTTTAAATCAGTGGGGTGCGTTTATTTGCCAATTAAAGACTTAAGTTATATAGTGATAAAAAATATTTGAAAAAAAATATTTTAAATCTTTTGGATTCTACTCTCAACTTTGTAACTTTAAATTAAAAGGTGGAAAAATTACAATTCTACCTGTATTAGAAGCTTATTTTTTTATCATTAAAATTGGGTGAAGCCATTTTTTCATGAAAAAAGCATTAATTACAGGCATTACAGGACAGGATGGAGCTTATCTGGCAGAAATGCTACTCTCGATAGGCTACGAGGTACATGGGATAAAAAGAAGAACCTCTCTCTTTAATACCGATAGAATTGATCACCTTTACCAGGATCCGCATCAGTCTGATATACGTTTCAAGCTACATTTTGGCGACCTGACCGATTCCACCAACATCATCCGGATAATCCAGGAGGTTCAGCCGGATGAGATTTACAATTTGGGGGCCATGTCGCATGTAAAAGTTAGTTTCGAAACGCCGGAATATACAGCAAATGTAGACGGCTTAGGAACTTTACGTATTCTGGAGGCCGTGCGACTGCTAGGCCTGGGAGGAAGCACAAAAATTTACCAGGCTTCAACATCTGAGCTTTATGGGCTGGTTCAGGAAGTACCACAGGGGGAAAAGACACCCTTTTATCCGCGTTCTCCTTATGCAGTGGCCAAAATGTACGGATACTGGATTACCGTTAACTATCGGGAGGCTTATAACATGTTTGCCGTTAATGGTATTTTATTCAATCACGAATCGCCCGTTCGTGGCGAAACGTTTGTTACCCGTAAAATTAGCAGGGCAGCCTGCAGAATTGCCCTTGGCTTACAGGAGATTTGCTACCTGGGCAATCTGGATGCCAGTAGAGACTGGGGCCATGCCAAAGATTATGTAAAGGCCATGTGGCTGATGCTACAGCAGCCAGAGCCCGAAGATTTTGTTATTGCCACGGGAGTAACCACCACCGTGCGTAATTTTGTGCTAAAAGCCTTTGGGGCACTGGGGATAGCTTTAGACTTTCGTGGCCATGGCCAGGAGGAGGAAGCAGTGGTAAGCTACTGCGCTCATCCCGACTATCAGGTTCCTGCAGGCACCGTGGTGGTAAAAGTGGATCCGGCTTATTATCGTCCTACAGAGGTAGATTTATTGGTGGGAGATCCTTCAAAGGCCAGGCAACAACTAGGTTGGGAACTGGAATATAACCTGGATAGCCTGGTGGAGGAAATGGTTTCAGCGGATTTAAAGATTTTTCAACGGGATTTGTACCTCAAAGAGGGCGGGCATACCATCCTGAGCTATCACGAATAATACTTTTAAGGAAGGGTTGAAGGACCTTTCAGGCGTTTTAGAATCCGTAGGATTTCGTTCAAAGAAAATTTAGCAGTAACACTACAAGGTTTCCCTTGCTAATTAAAGGGAACATTTCGATGGAAATATTTAAGTTAGGGTTGAAAACAGCAACTGTAACTGAAAGAGCGAAGCTGTGTTAAAATATCCGGTTTCCTGGTTTATCTGGTTTTTGTAAAGAGTTATAAAGAAAGCATGGAGGTAGCCGATAAATGCTCCTGTTTTGCTGTGGAGGAAGTTCATTTTGTTGGCAATGAATAGAAGAAAGTGAAAAATTTTTCTTCTGGAAGCCAAAACAAGCGGGTTAAATGCGAATATCCTCTGTAAAAATGCTTTAACTCCTTCACCAGCTGCGCCTATTTGCCGGCACAATAGATTTGCGCCTTTTTTAGCTGAACAAACGAGATGAAATATAATCAAAAGCAAGCGTTATTTTTTATTATGAGCCCTTGCTAACAAATGCTGGCTCTAACAAACCTTTCGAAGAAAAGAACTTTAGCATCAAAGTATAAAAAGCAGCAGGCTTAATAGTTTTTCCAGCATTAACAGGGATAGGAGGGGACCTGGCTCCGCAAAAGGGAGCCGGGAAATAGCTTCCTCCTGGTAGTAGTTGGAACTCATATCTCAGGGGTTTTTCTTTCTGAGCGGGCGATAGCTGTGTGTCTCAATTAAGTTACGGTAAAGAACCAAATGTAACTGAAAGAGCGAAGCTGTGTCCAGACCGTTAGTTTTTAAACGAGCATTTCTAATTTTTTAATTCAAACAGTTGTAAAACATGAGTGGAAGTAGCGCAGGAAAAATGGAGCCCCGGTGGTACGCGGTATATACCCGCTCCAGAGCTGAAAAAAAACTTTCAACGCTTCTGGAGCAAAAAGAAGTAGAATGCTTTCTTCCCATGACGAAGAAGCTGCAACAACGTTCGGACCGCAAAAAGTGGGTTGAATTTCCTTTAATTCCTTCTTACCTGTTTGTTCGGATAACAGAAAAGGAACACTTCGCAGTACTGAATACACCCGGAGCGGTGTGTTATGTTTGCTTTGATGGCCAGCCGGTTGCTATTCCGGAGGAGCAAATCAACTACTTACACTTTTTCATTGAAAATAAGCCTGACGATATAGAAGTGCATTATGGCAGCTTTGCGCAGGGCGACAGAGTAGCGGTTACTTCAGGGCCCTTGAAAGGCGTGGAAGGAGAAGTAGTGCAGGTTAGAGGAAGGCAAAGGTTGTTAATCCGGTTTATCTCGCTCGGGTATTGTGTGCATGTAGAGGCTGCTGTAGGAGAATTAAAACCCATAGCGGCGCCAGCAAAGGCCTGATGAAAGGCAAGGAGGAACCAGCAATAAAATTCAGCTTCTGAAGCTCCTTAAAGGGTAAGCTGAAGAGGAGGAGCAAACCTATCTTCCTATAATCACCTCAAGGAGTATTTTCATTTTCTGCGCTTTTGGAGCCACCTATTAGTTTTATAATTCCTTTCTTCTATGAAAAATTGTCTGATATTCCTGTTAATCCTGTTGAGCCTGGCATCCTGTTCCAGGCGGAATTTGCTCTATTTCAGCGACTCGAAAGAAAAAGCAGTTCAAATGGAATACCTCATCAGCAACTCGCCGGCAAACGACCCTAAAATACAGCCGAACGACCTGCTAAGTATTACCGTAACCAGCTTAAGCCCGGAGGCAAATGTTCTTTTTAACAAGGGCGAGGTAATTGCCGTGGGTAATGGAGGAGGCTTTAGCAGCAATGCCCCAAGTGTTTTTAGTGAAGGTTATTTAGTGGACAAGGAAGGGTATGTTGACTTTCCGGTGCTCGGGAAGATTCAGCTGGGAGGAATCACAAAAGCAGAGGCAAAAGAAAGTATTAACCAACAGCTTTTGCGTTACCTGAAAGAGCCCGTAGTAAATATCCGCTTCTTAAATTTCAGGGTTACCGTGGTGGGCGAGGTAAACAGCCCCTCTACTTTTACCATTCCCTCAGAAAAGATAACCATTCTCGAAGCCATTGGCATGGCAGGCGACCTGACTATTTATGGTAAAAGAGAAAATATTTTACTGATTCGGGAGGAGAATGGCTCAAAGACCTTGACCAGGCTAAATTTAAACAGCAAGGAACTGCTAAGCTCCCCCTACTTTTACCTGCAGCAAAACGATGTGGTATATGTGGAACCCAACAAAGCAAGGGTTGAGCAGGCAAGTACCACCCGGGCCAATGTGTCGCTGGTGCTTTCCATTGCTTCCCTGATATCGATTCTGGCCTCTATGTTCCTTTAATTTTTCAGGTATGAACGAAAAAGAATTATTCCCCATTAAAACCAATGGACCGGAAGAGAAAAATTTTAAGCTTATTCTGGCAACCTACCTGCGATACTGGTATTTGTTTATTCTCGGAATTGGCTTGTGCCTGGGGTTGGCATATTTTTATCTGCAAACTGCAGCTCCCCAGTATTTTGTAGAAAGTAAACTGCTCATTAGAAATGCTAAAGATGAACCGCAATTATCGGGTGGGGATGGGTTTATTAATTTAGATATTTTTAAGCCGGTAAAAAGCATTGACAATGAAATTGAAATACTCAAATCCAAAAGCCTGATGCAGCGGGTACTGGAAGATCTTTCTTTAAATACCAGTTATTATGTAAAAGAGAACTTTAGGGATGCAGAAATTTATTCTGAAAACAGCCCTGTAAAGGTGATTGTAAGAAAGCTGGGGCCCACTGCTTATAACAAAACACTTTTTATCCATATTCAGGATAACAACAGCTTTATGCTGGAGGAAAATGAAAAGCGCAGTACCCACCAGTTCGGACAGCAAATAAACACGCCTTATGGTGCCTTTACCGTGGTGGCAAGCGTAGAAGGTGGGGCCTTTGAGAAGGGCCAGTCAATAATGGTGCAATTTCATGATGTTAGGAAGCTGGCTAAGATTTATGCTCAAAAGCTAAGCGTGCTGCAGGGAAATAAAATGGCCAGCGTACTAAATTTAAGTATGGTCGATGCTGTTCCGGAAAAAGGGAAAGACATCATCTTTAAGTTAATTGAATTGTACAACAAGGAAGCCGTGGAAGATAAAAACCTGATGGCCTCCAGCACGCTTGATTTTATCGACGAGCGTTTAAAATACCTGACTGTTGAACTTACAGATGTTGAAAAAGATGTGGAGAAGTTTAAGCGCAGGAATGCCCTAACCGATGTAAATTCCCAGGTGCGCCTTTATTTAGAAGAAGCAAGTCAGTACAATAAGCAGCTCTCAGATTTGGCCATACAAATTGATGTGCTTGAATCCATTGAAGATTATTTAAATAAACAGGGGAGTCAGTACAACCTGGTGCCCAGCAGCCTGTCTATTCAGGACCCGACCTTACTGCGCCTGATTTCCCGTTTTAATGAATTGCAACTGGAGCGGGAAAGGTTACTGCGAACCACCCAGCCCGATAACCCCCTTGTGCAAAACATGAGTGAGCAGTTGTCGAACCTGCGGGTAAATATTCTTGAAAACCTAAGAAACATTAAAAGTAGTCTGGCAATTTCCCGGGCCAACATGGAGGCAAAATCTATGCAGTTTGGTTCAAGAATTCAGCAGGTTCCTGAAATAGAACGTGAGTTACAGGAAATTGGCCGGCAGCAGGGGTTGAAAGAGGCTTTATACCTCTACCTCCTGCAAAAAAGAGAAGAGTCCGCTTTGTCGCTGGCATCTTCCTCATCCAACTCCCGCATCATCGATCCGGCAGAGGCCACCGATTATCCCATAAGCCCTAACGGGCTTAAAATTTATTTTCTGGCTTTCCTGATTGGAATAACTTTACCAGTTGGAGGTATTTTTTGTAGCGAGTTGCTGAACGATAAGGTGCGCTATTTAAAGGAGGTGGAAGAAGAAACCGGTGTGCCAGTGCTTGGGGAAATTGCGCATAGCCAGCTTCGGGAGGCACTGGCCGTTAGTGGAAAGAAACACTCTCCGGTAGCAGAATATTTTCGCCTAATCCGGGCAAACCTGCAGTTTTCTACCGTTGGAAGAGAAAACCGGGTAATTATGATAACCTCCAGCATGAGTGGGGAGGGCAAAACTTTTATTAGTGCCAACATGGGAGCTAGCCTGGCTTTAACCGGGAAAAGGGTGGTGGTGCTGAGCTTCGACTTGCGAAAGCCAAGGCTAATGCAGAACCTGGGGCTCCCCAATAATATCGGAATAACCAATTACCTGGTAACCAGAAACTTTCCTATAGATGAAATAATCATTCCCTCTCCTCAGGTTCCGGGCCTGTTCCTGATTGGTTCGGGGCCTATTCCCTTTAACCCAACAGAGTTGATGATGAGCGAAAAGGTTAGCCTGCTTATTGAGGAGTTAAAAAGCCGCTTTGATTATGTATTGCTCGATACCGCACCTATCGGGCAGGTGGCAGATGCTTTCTCCTTAAGCCCGCTTGTTGATTCCTGTATATATGTAGTTAGGTATGGCTACACGTTTAAAGGGCAACTGAGCATCATTCAGGATATATACCGAAATAAAAAAATTGCCTTTCCGATGATAGTGCTGAATGATGCAAAAAAGAAAAATGGTTATGGCTATGGGTACGGGTATGGTTACGGCTATGGGTATGGAGAAAAGAAGAAAAAAAAGCTTTTGGCGGCCAGTTAAGGTACCGCAAATTAGAAGCTAAAGGGGATGCCTTTTTGTTTAACCTGCCGCTTCTGAACTTTATGTGCAGCCTTTTAACAGGATTAGGCCTCGCTTCCTTAAAAAGAGAATAGCCAATTGATTGGTCTCAGAATTGGCACAACAAAAAATATGAAAAGCCTCGCGCAGCGTGTTTATACCCATCCCAGTTATGCAAGAGTACTTGGGTGGGGAAAATTGCTCACCCTTACCGGCTCCGCGCAGGTACTGGTTCAGGCGATAGGGTTTGTCAGCGGGATTTTAATCATTCGTACCCTTTCTACCCAAGAATATGCCCTATACACACTGGCCAACACCACCTTAGGAGCCATGGTGGTACTGGCTGATGGAGGAATTTCTACGGGTGTGATGGCGCAGGGAGGAAAGGTCTGGCAGGACCCTGGCAAGCTTGGAAAGGTTTTATCTACCGGCGCAGACCTTAAAAAGAAGTTTGCCATTGGAAGCTTATTAATTGCGGTCCCTCCGCTACTTTTTCTGTTCCGCCACCATGGTACCAGCTGGTGGATGTCTGTATTGATTATTGTTTCGCTAATACCGGCATTCTATACGGCTCTTTCGAACCAGTTGCTCGAAATTGCACCAAAACTGCAGCAGGATATCCTTCCACTCCAAAAGATTCAGGTAGGAGCCAATATAGGCCGTCTGGCTATTCTCGGGCTTACCCTCTTAGTTTTTCCCTGGGCTTTTGTTGCACTCATTGCCTACGGCCTCCCCCAGATATGGGGAAATATGTTTATTCGTCGCAGCGCTGAAAAATATGCCGACCATACACAAAAGCCTGATCCACTTATTAGAAAGGAAATCCTGGGTATTGTAAAACGGAAGCTCCCCGAAGCTATATATTATTGTATTTCTGGTCAGATTACCATCTGGCTGTTATCCATTTTTGGTTCTACAACAGAAATCGCGCAGATAGGAGGGCTGGGACGCCTGGCAGTTGTTATAAACTTGTTTTTTGTTCTGTTTAGTATCCTTATTTTACCCCGTTTTGCCCGGCTGCCCAATGTGCCTAAAGTGCTTTTGCTTCGCTTTGTCCAGATTCAGGGAGGACTGTTGCTTTTAATTAGCTGCCTGATTTTTGGCTTCTGGATGTTTTCTTCTGAGTTGCTGTGGGTTCTGGGGCCGGCTTATGCAGGCCTGGACAATGAGCTTTTATTAAATACCATAGCCGCCTGCCTTGGTCTTATTGCCGGTGCATCTTTTTATTTAAGTACAGGAAGAGGTTGGATCATTAATCCTTTTTTCTCCATTCCTATAAGTATAACAGCTATAATTTGTGGCGCATGGGTATTTGATGTTTCCTCTCTTCAGGGCATTTTGATGCTGAATATTTTTGTTGCCGCAGTCCAGGTAATCATGAACAGCTCGTACGGCATTTTAAAAATTTTGAAAACCCGGCGGGCCGGATAAAAACACCGCCGGTTAATGAATCTTCGTTTCCTAAACGCGCTGTTTCCTAATTAGGCATGACAAAGGCGCAGTGGAAAATGCACCAGGGTCAGGATTCTCATTGGCTTAATTCTTAATAAAATACCTGGAGTATACCGGGTACCTGCTGACTAAGCAGAATGATAAGCAGCTGCTATACTACAGTACATTTTTCCTAAGAATCGGCAGTTTATGCAGGAGGTAGCTAATTGGGGATAGCGCGAGCGTTAAGCCGGGATGCGTAGGCTCGGGCTTATAGTATAAGGCTTTCAGCCTGTGATTATCCTTAGGCCGGAGGCCTGAAATACCAGCACGAGTCTACAAGACCCGGTGGGACGCTTGCGCCATCACTGTAACTGAAAATGTACAGTAGTATGAGCAGCTGCATAAACCAACAGAACATTTTAAGGCACCTTGCAAGCTTTTCCTATCCCCAGTTCAACAGGCCGAAAGTCACTCAATGCTTTCTCAAATCTTACTTTTAAACCGTGAAGATTCTATTCCTTAATTCTGCCATTCCAAATTACGTAACAGATGGTTTGTTTCATGGCCTGCAATCAATCCCGGGAATTAAAGTCATTGATATTCCACGAATAGATACAATGTATCTGGATGCTTCTGCAGAAGACCTGCTCAAAACCGGGAGTAAAGGAAGTACTCTTTATAAGTTATTGCCCGAGGCAGTGGAAGTAAAAGGAAAACGGACTTACTGGCAAGAGGATATGGAAGGCTACGATCTCATCATTTTTACTGAAATATATGAACAGTGTGATCTCTTCCATTTCATTTATAATAAGCTCAGTCCCGAAAAAAGGAAATCGCTTTGCATTGTTGATGGGCAGGATTCGACGGCCATGTTTCCTTATATGGTAAAACATTTTAACTTAAAAGTGAGGCCCTGGGCCTACCTGTATCAGATACATAAAGTCCCTTATTTTAAAAGGGAATATGCAGGTTCCGCAGAATTATACGGTCTTTCTTATGAACGTTTCCCCCTCTTGAGCAAGCTGGTATCAGGTTTTTTAAAAAAGCCAGGAAAAATGTTTCCTATATCCATGTCTATTCCCGAAGAGCATATAGAATACATTCCAATAAAGGATAAGTCTCAGGATTTTGTCAACTATAATGTAGATACCGAGCTGGAAGATTTATTTCCCAAACGCCCGGTAGCCGAACTTGGGAAGTGGCAGCCAGCCTTTGGAGGTCAGGAAGAATATTATCAGGACATCAGACACTCCAGGTTTGGTATAACTGCCCGCAGAGCAGGCTGGGATTGCTTAAGACATTATGAATACGCGGCGAAGGGGGCGGTCTTGTGTTTCCGGAACTTGGAAGGGAAAAGTGCTGCATGTGCCCCTTTTGGATTAAATGCAGGCAACTGTATCTCCTATGGAGGCAGGCAGGATTTGCTTGAAAAAATAAAAAAGAAATCTGCCTGGGAGCTTGAAGCGACCCAGGAGCGCCAGTATAGGTGGATAGAAAATTACACGACAAAAAAGGTGGCTCAACGTTTTTTGGATTGCCTGAACCCGGCAACTAAAATTAGCCATCCAATACAGATGGATACCATTCCAACAAAAAGTAGCCCAGATACAGGGGCCGAAAAGCAGCTGGTTTGAAAAAGATGCACCTGAAGTTTGGATAGTTTTTTAGGGGGTAATAATTGAGGGAAAGGAATAAAGTTAAAAATGAAAATAGTATTCCTCTGTGGGTCGCTTGAGCCTGCCTGTGATGGTGTGGGAGATTACACCAGAAGACTTGCCGGAGAAATGATTCGGCAGGGGCACCAGGTGGCGGCCGTAGCCTTAAACGATACACACCTTCAGGAGCTGCTTATGGGTAGGCAGCACAGCGAGGGGGTTGATTTGCCCGTATTGCGCATTCCTGCTGACTGGAAGCCGGGGCTGCGCTTGGAGTATGTGAGAATATGGATAGAGGAGTTTGACCCTGACTGGCTAAGCCTCCAGTTTGTTCCTTTCTCATTCCACCCAAAAGGGCTCTCCTTCGGGCTGGGCAGCTTACTGAAGAAACTAGGGAAGGGAAGGCGCTGGCACATCATGTTTCATGAGCTTTGGGTAGGAATGGACATTAACTCCCCAAGAAAACATATTTGGTGGGGCCAGACGCAACGATTGCTGATAAGGCAGCTGATAAAGAAAATTAAACCTGCTGTTGTTCATACCCAAACCAGGCTTTACCAGCTACTGCTTTTAAAGTTGGGGGTAAACGCTTTGTATCTGCCCCTTTTTTCAAATATTCCATTGCTTAACCACAGCAGCCCTCTTCCTGTAGAAGAGCAAAAGAGAACGCCTAACTTCGTGCTGTTCGGGGGTATTCACCCGAAAGCGCCGGTAGAGGAATTTGCAAAAGAAGCTGCTCTTTATGCGAAAAAGAGAGAAGAGATTGGAATACTTACCATTATTGGGCGCTGCGGAAATGAACAAAGCCGCTGGTTGAGTGTCTGTGAGTCCGCTGGCTTGGTGGTGGATTTGCTGGGGGAACAGTCGCCGGAAAATATTTCGGAAGTATTGATAAATGCCTCTATAGGCATTTCCACTACCCCCACACTTTTAGCAGAGAAAAGCGGTTCGGTGGCAGCGATGTGGGCGCATAAGCTGCCTGTAATTGGAATATCCCAACCCTGGAGCCCACGGGAGGTCAACTGGCTGGATCCACTGGCTGGTATTGTGGAATTCAGGCAGGGGAACCTGGAGGCCTGCATGAACAGGGAGTTCTTTATTCCCCCTATTAAAAACGTTTCCGGCATTTGCCGCCAGCTATCAGAGAGTCTTTTAAAAACAGAAGGATATGGCAAGTCTCAATTATTTATGGATGAACAGGGCTAAATTTCCTTTTAAATCCCCCGACTTTTTCCGTGCCTGGGGGAAACGGCTTTTCTCTTTTACTGAACTAGTTCGCCGGAATCGCCGGCGCTGGGAGCTGGTAAGAGGAGGCGCTAAAATTCATGAAACCACCGAAATTGGAGAGGTAGTCGTAGAAGGTCCGAAAAGGCAGTTAAGCATTGGCGCATTCTCTTTTCTGGGGAAGGTATTTTTGGCCCTCCACGATGAAGTGGAAATTGGCGAACGCGTTTGTATCAATGATGGGGTACGTATTTTAACGGCCTCTCATGACATTGCCGATGCCAAATGGAGCAACATCAAAGGGAAGATAGTTATTGAGGATTATGCCTGGATCGGGATGGGCGCTATAATTCTCCCGGGTGTTCATATTGGCCGTGGAGCTGTGGTAGGGGCAGGAGCAGTCGTAGTGAAGCCCGTTCTGGCTGGGACTGTGGTAGTCGGAAACCCTGCAAAGCCGATCTCTAAGGCACGCTCTGAAGAGCTTGACTATAACCCCTGTGAATTTCTGGCCGCAAACCGGGCCTGGTTGGTCGGGTAAAGAAAAGAAGAAAAAGACATGAAACTAGTTTTTTCTCACCCTACCGGTAACGCCAATGTTCGTGCGGCTGCCAGTGCTTTTATGGAAGCAGGTTTGCTGCATGGGTTTCATACGACCCTGGCTTCTTTCCCAGGCAGTTTTCTGGACAAGCTGGGGGCATTTGGTCCCCTTTCAGAAATTCGCCGCCGCCGGTTTAACCCGGTTCTCCGGCCGGTTACCAAAACCTGGCCCTGGTTGGAAATGGGAAGGCTGGCTGCATCGCGCACTGGCTTCAGCAGATTTAATAAACACGAGAGTGGTTTTTTTTGTATTGATGCCGTTTACCAAAACCTCGATAAGCGGGTGGCTTCCAACTTAAAGAAAGCTGCCAGGAATGGGGCAGAGGGTGTGTATGCTTTTGAAGATGGGGCGGTTTTTTCTTTCAGGGAAGCAAAGGCTGCCGGCCTCCAATGCTTTTATGATTTGCCTACCGGCTACTGGAGAGCGGCAAGGCGGCTTTTGGAATCCGAAAGGGACCGCTGGCCGGACTGGACCCCCACCATGACGGGATTTATTGATTCCTGTAAAAAGCTGGAAGTAAAGGATGAGGAACTTCGCTTAGCAGATAAAATTATTGTTGCCAGCCAGTTCACTGCCAGAACACTTCAGGAATTTCCAGGGCAGCTGGCGCCTGTTGAGACAATTCCCTATGGCTTTCCACCGATAAATAGCCAGCGGAGGTACAACCCGATAAAAAAGAAGGGACCCTTAAAGCTGCTGTTTGTTGGAAAGCTGGGGCAGCAAAAAGGCGTGGCCGATCTTTTTGCGGCTGTTGAAGGCCTGCGGAGCCACGTTACACTGACGGTGGTTGGCCATAAGGCAAGTGAAAATTGTCGGCCTTTAAACGAGGCCCTGGCTAAGCATCGCTGGATTCCAAGCTTGCCACATGCAGAAATACTCCAGCTTATGCGGGAGCATGAGGTGCTGATTTTCCCTTCACTTTTTGATGGATTTGGCTTAGTCATTACCGAGGCAATGGCTCAGGGAACCCCGGTTATTGCCACAGACCGAACTGCCGGCCCAGATCTTATAACCCATGGACACAATGGATGGTTGGTTGAAGCGGCCTCCACCCAGGCTTTACAAGCAGCAATAGAAGAACTTCTTATTCACCCGGAGCTAATTGCAGAAGCAGGAAGGGGAGCCATGGAAACTGCCGGTCTGCGGCCATGGGCGCTCTACAAGGAAGAAGTAGTAGCGGCTATTAAAAAGGACCAACTAATAGAAAGTTAAACCACGGCCTCCCGAATTGTGCAAAATAAAACTTTTGGTATGAGCCCTAATTTTAAAGGCACCTCTAATGCTGGACCTAACCCCATGGGGGCATACCCGCTGCAGTGGCAAGTAACAGGGCTCGCTACAACTGGCGATGCTAACCGGCTGTTAAAGCAGGGAATATGGGCTTATTTCTTTTTACTTATTTTTGAAGGTGCCTTACGAAAGTGGGTACTGCCTGGCTTGGCCACTCCCTTACTGATAATCCGGGATCCGCTTGCCTTGTGGCTGGTAATAATGGTGTGGAAACGAGGCTTACTTCCATCGAACTGGTATTTGAGCGGAATGGTGCTGATAGGCATTTCAGGAATATTTACTGCTTGTCTTTTAGGCCATGGCAATATGCTGGTGGCTCTATATGGCGCCCGAATTATGCTCATTCATTTTCCTCTTATTTTCGTGATTGGCAGTATATTTTGTTGGGAGGATGTGGTTAAAATGGGGAAAGCGACCTTGTGGATATCGGTTCCGATGCTGGTGTTAATTGCCCTTCAGTTTTACAGCCCTCAATCTGCCTGGGTAAATCGTGGAGTTGGGGGAGACCTGGATGGCGCCGGCTTTGGAGGAGCCCTGGGCTACTTCAGACCACCAGGAACGTTTTCCTTTACCAATGGAACTTCATTATTTTTTGGCTTCGTTTCCTGCTTTGTCTTTTACTTTTGGATGAACCCAAAGGTAATCAACCGGACTTTGCTTATTTGTGCTACTGTGGCTGTTCTTGCGGCAATTCCTCTTTCCATTAGTCGCAGTTTATTTTTTCAGTTTGGTGTTTCGCTGATATTTACAACCATCGCTATTTTCCGAAATCCAAAATACTTGGGGCGCCTGGTTCTGGCAGGCATCGGCGGACTTTTGGTTCTGATAGTTTTAAGCCAGACCAGCTTTTTTCAAACAGCAACCGAGGCCTTTACTGCCCGTTTTGAAACCGCCAACGAACAGGAAGGAGGTTTAGAGGGTGTTTTAGGAGACCGCTACCTGGGAGGCATGATTGGGGCATTAATGGAGTCTTCTGAACAGCCTTTCTTTGGCTTTGGCTTAGGAATGGGAACGAATGTGGGAAGTATGCTTTTGGCTGGAGACAGGGGCTTTTTAATTGCCGAAGAAGAATGGGCAAGAATGATAGGGGAACTGGGGCCATTAATGGGACTTGCAGCAGTGTTTTTTCGCCTTAGTTTGTGCGTTAAAATTACCCTGGCAGCTTTTAAGAAACTGGAGCTGGGAGACCTGCTTCCGTGGATGCTTTTAAGCTTCGGGCTCCTTGTAGTCCCTCAGGGCCAATGGGCACAGCCAACTTCGCTGGGCTTCAGTACTTTAATAGCAGGTTTAATGATTGCCTCCTTGCGTAAGTCAAAAGTTTGGGAAAAGGACAGGCATCCCGATAATCTATCTCCTATTGGATAAAGAATTCCTTTTTAAATACCCTTAACACCTTCTTCTGTGAAAATTGTTTTTTTTGCCCATCCGGATTTCTTTGAAACAAGAAGTATGCCCCGCTTTGCCCGGATGCTCTTAGAGGGAATGAGGGGCCTGGGACATGAGGTGGAGCTGTGGGCTCCCCAGGCGCAATTTTATTCCATGGCCGTTCCGGGAACTTTGCGGAAATGGCTGGGCTATATTGACCAGTACCTCCTCTTTCCGGCCAGCGTACGTAAGCGCCTAAAGGCTTGTACTCCCGATACTCTTTTTGTTTTTACCGATCAGGCACTTGGAATGTGGGTTCCTTTGGTGGCTCACCGGCCGCATGTAATTCACTGTCACGATTTCCTTGCGCTTAAATCAGCTTTAGGGGAAGTTCGGGAGCAATCCTTATCCTGGACCGGATTTCAATATCAGAAACTAATTCGGCGTGGTTTTTCAAGGGGCAGAAATTTTATTTCTGTGTCGGCACATACCCAGTCAGATTTGCATCGCTTTTTGCCTGTTCCTCCTCATATTTCAGAAGTGGTCTACAACCAGGTGGCACCAGGCTTTCAACCTCAAAAGCTCGCTGAAGCCCGTTGGTATCTTACAGAAGTGTTGGAAGCTACCCATCCTTTAGCCCTTTCGGTAAGGGAAGGATACTTACTCCATGTTGGGGCAAACGTATGGTATAAAAATAAACAGGGGGTGCTGGAACTTTATAATGCATGGAGGGAGCAGACAAGCAAGCCCTTACCCCTTATCATGATAGGGTCCTTACCGGGTCCCGAACTAATCAACTGGGTGCAGAAAAAAGCCTGGGGAAAAGACGTGGTTTTCCTGGAGCATGTTCAGGAAGAGTTCCTGGTAAATGCTTATTCCGGTGCAACTGCCCTGCTTTTCCCTTCTCTGGAAGAAGGGTTCGGCTGGCCCGTTGCAGAGGCCATGGCCTGTGGTTGCCCTGTGGTTACAACCAATAAAGCACCAATGACCGAAGTAGGAGGGAACGCAGCCTTTTACCTTGCCCGGCGGCCTGCAGATAATGATGCAGCAGCAGGCTGGGCGCAGGAAGGGGCTAAAATAATTCATCAGCTTGTAAATTTAAGTGCCGAGGAACGCTCCCTTGTAACCCAAACAGGCTTCTTACAGGTGAAAAAATTTAATGCCCGGAAGGTTTTAATTGAGGTGGACGCACTTTATCATCACATACTACATCAGCATAAAGCCACCCCGGAAAGGTTGGCTAAGCTGCCTTAATTAGATACTTCCCTGTTCACTCCATTCTGCTGAAAGAGAGGTCATTACATAAAAGATTGATTTACTACAGCTAAGCCTGTTTCACCCAAATTTTTTAGCATGAAATTACTTCAGCTTATTGGTAGCATGAATCCTGCTACGGGAGGCCCTTGCCAGGTAATTCGGAATTCCGTTCCCGAACTGGAGGAAAGAGGCGTGCAAACGGTGGTGGTTTGTATGGACGAGCCCGGAGCCACATTTCTTGGAAAGGACACTTTTCCTATTGAGGCATTGGGGCCCTCTAAGAACCCCTGGAGCTATAGCTCAGGGCTTTTGCCGTGGCTCCTGGAAAATATCGCCTCCTTTGATGCTGTTCTACTACATGGCCTTTGGCTCTATCCGGGATATGCCCTCCGGAAAGCCATGGACCAGTTAAAAGGAACAAAGGCCCCCTTTAGTAAAGGGAAAAAAGCTTTACCCAAGTTGTTTATAATGCCCCATGGCATGCTGGACCCGTATTTTCAACGGGCGCCAGAACGAAAGTTAAAAGCCTTGCGAAACTGGATATACTGGAAGTTAATTGAAGGAAAGGTAGTTAATAAGGCAGACGGGCTCCTGTTTACCTGTAATGAAGAAAAGCACCTGGCCCGGCAGCCATTCCGGCCATACCGGCCGAAACAGGAAATTAACATTGGCTTTGGAATTGCAGCACCTCCGCCCTTCACCCTGCACATGAAAAAGGCCCTGCAGGAGAAATGTCCTGAATTAAACAACGGCCCGTATATTCTCTTTCTGAGTCGCATCCATGAGAAGAAAGGAGTGGACCTCCTGTTAAAAGCCTATGCAAACTTTGTAAGGGCAAAGCAGACTGCTTCTGCAGCACCTGTGTTGGCGGGTGAAACAGGAGATGTTTCTTCCGCTAAACCTGCTGAGTTTCCTAAACTTGTTATTGCCGGTCCCGGCATTGAAACAGCGTACGGGCAAAGGATACACCAACAGGTATTAGAGAATCCTGCCCTTCGAGACTCCGTATTCTTCCCGGGAATGCTCCATGGAGATGCAAAGTGGGGCGCTTTTTACTGCAGTGAAGTTTTTATTTTACCCAGCCACCAGGAAAATTTCGGAATTGCCGTAGTGGAGGCAATGGCCTGCGGGAAAGCAGTTCTCATCTCCAGGCAGGTAAATATATCGCCCGAAATTGAAGCTGCCGGAGCAGGCAAAATTGCTGCCGACACGCAGGAAGGAACCCTGGAAATGCTGTCATTCTGGGACAGCTTGCCAGAAGAAGAAAAAAAGTACATGGGGCGGCAGGCAAAACTTGCCTTTGAAGAATACTTTGCCGTGGGCCCTGCTGCAGAAAGATTACTGATTGCCATGAACTGAGGTTTCGGGCTTTCCTTGTGTCTACCTTTTTATTATTACTTTATGAGCACGTACAACACCGATACCCACACAGGTGCCTCTTTTTCGCTGAAAAACCGACTTTTTCGACTTTTATGGGGCTTGGTGGAAATTTTATTCTTCCGCCTTTCTCCCAAACCTATGCATGCCTGGAGGTCGTTTTTGCTTCGTTGTTTTGGCGCAAAAGTTGGCAGGGGAGTGCATGTATATCCAATGGTAAAAATATGGGCTCCATGGAATCTTGTGCTTGAAGATGAATGTGGTATTGCCAATGGAGCCATTTTGTATTCCATGGGCAAAATTGTAATAGGAAAGCGGGCAGTCGTGTCGCAGGGCGCCCATTTGTGTTCAGGAACCCATGACTATACCAAAGAGGGTTTTCCGCTATTTACACTCCCCGTTTATATAGGCGATTATGCCTGGGTGGCGGCCGAGGCGTTTATCCATCCGGGGGTTACAATTGGAGAGGGATGTGTTATTGGAGCCCGCTCTGTTGTTACAAAAAATATGCCCCCCTGGATGGTTTGCTGTGGGCATCCTTGTTCCGTGAAAAAAGAGCGTAGGGTTAAGGAGGTAAATAAAGGAAGTAAAGTCAAGGCAAAACTAAATGTGTAAGACTATGATTTCAGTTGTTATTCTAACAAAGGATGAAGAAATAAATATTTCGACCTGTTTAAAATCAGTAGGTTGGTCAGATGATATCCATGTGCTTGATTCAGGCAGTACAGACCGGACGGTTGAAATTGCACGGGACTTTGGAGTAAGAGTCTGGACCAATCATTTTGTCAGCTTTGCTAAACAACGAAATTTTGCTCTTGAATCAATTGATATTCAACATGAGTGGGTCCTTTTTTTAGATGCAGACGAGGTAGCTACCCCGGAGTTTCATAGGGAAATAAAGAAGGCGGTAAAAACGGCTGACAGTAGCTTGGCAGGCTTTTATTGCTGTTGGAAGCTGATGTTAGAAGGAAAGTGGCTTAAACACTGTGACACGTTTCCGAAGTGGCAGTTTCGCCTTGTACGCAAAGGAGTTGCCAAGTTTGTAGATGTCGGACATGGACAGAAAGAAGGAGAGGTAAATGGTAAAATTGAATATATTAAAGAACCTTATTTGCATTACAGTTTTTCAAAAGGATGGTCCGAGTGGATTGTCCGCCATAATAAATACTCTTCCCAAGAGGCAGCAGAGAGACTGTATAGTTGTCCTCCTTTTCAAAATATGTTTTCGTCCCACCCCAGTATAAGGAATCCAGCTCTTAAAGGTTGGTTAAGTAAACTGGCTATCTGGCCACTGATAAGATTCTGTCAGGCTTATTTCATTAATCTTGGCTTCATTGAAGGAGTTCCTGGCTTTATTTATTGTACTATTTACTGTTTTCAGGAGTTTACCATCCTAATAAAGATGAGGGAATTGAGGAGAAATAAAAATATTCTTTTGGATCAAAATTTGCCATTGGAAGCGCAACTAGTTGAACAGGCCTTTACTCCTGACTCTTTTATTGATAAGGTTCAGAAAATAAATTGATGCGGAAAATCTCTTTTTAAAAAACCGCTTTTTTGGTAGATGGTAATGGCATTGCCTTTAATGAGTCATTACAATTAATTTGTTATTTTTCTAGGCTATGAGGTTCTGAGCATTTAGCTAAGCAGGATCATAACCAGCAAGTTGTCCACTTTTTTCTCTGGCGAAGGTCTATTGGAGATATATCCACTTATCCAATAAAAGAGTACTAGGAACAAGCTATTCCATAAAATTTTCGCCTTCCGATCCTTCTGTTTTTTTAATTGAACTAAAGAAAACTACCTATGCAAACAATGGTTGCACCTTCTCCTGCCGCAGGAGCTCGAGATACTTTTGCCATTGCAGGAGAGGCTTCCCTGCGGTTCTGGGGCTTATGGCTGCTCATATTGGCATTGGTTTCACTTGTTTTTGGACTTAATCTCGCCACTTCCCCCTACTTACATTCAGATGAATTTATGATTGTTGACCTGGGAAGGATAATTCTGGATCCTGGCACAGACTGGTCAATTGCCTGGATGGCGGATAGGGAACAACCTGCCTGGTTTTGGTTTTACCTGGGGCCGGTATTACAGGAGTTTTCCTTTGAGGTTTTGGGGCAGTACGGGCCGAGAATAACCGCTTTGGCAGGAGCACTTGCAGCGGCGACTGCTTTGGTAGGCTGGCTTCTTTCCAGGGGCACTTCTAAAAGGGCTTCGTTTTTACTGGGAGTGGTGTTTCTTCTAGACCCACTGTTTGTGCAGGCTTTTTCCATGGGGAGGGTAGATGGCTGGACCATGGCCTTTTGCTTTGCTTCCTGCTGGGCGATAAGAGGAGCCATAAATCAGCCGGGGCAGCAGGCGCTTTTGAAAAACCGCCTGCTGCTTGCCGGGTCCTGTGCAGCGGTTGCTTTCTTTATCTGGCCATCGGCCGTATTCCTGCTTCCCCTCATCCTTTTGGAGCTCAGCTGCCTGCTTATGAAATACCGCTCAGAAAAGAAAAGTATAAGAAAAAGCCTTTATCCGCTCCTCCTTTTTAGCATTGCCGGACTCCTCACCTGCCTACTGCTGCTGCTGCCGATTGGCCCGCAGCTTTACAACCAGCTTAATACGGTTATAGAGGGCGTGAGTGTAAATACCCACGCCGGCACTGAAGGAGGAAAGCTTCCTTTTATTCGGAATAGTATTGAAGTTTTACGCGTTCTTAAATTTAGCCCTGTTCTTTTCCTGTTTGCCCTTTTTGGTGGGCTCAGGTGGCGAAACATCGGCCTGATTTTAGCCTGCCTTGCTGCGCTGTTGGTGATGATTTTTACGCTGGTGTACATTCACCGTATCCAGTATTTATTACCCTATTTTATTGCGTTGCTGGCAGCAGGTGTGTATCAGTCAAAAGAAAAAGAGAGAAAGTCCCGGCTATTCCGGAAGATAAAAGTGGCCGGCCTGGTGCTTCTCCTTGCCTGGTCTGTCGGCCTTTCTGTTGGTATACGCAGCCTGATGGCCTTTGATGCGCGTGCAGATCGGGACAGAGACCTGGTCCAGGAGGCTGCTCAAAACACCATAGGAGCCGGAAATCATGCAGTTTATGTTCCCTACGAGTTCTACTATTCGGGGCGTTCCCTTGGCTGGAAAATGTACCGACCCTACCTGGCTTATAATGATCCGCTAAGTCCGCAGGTATTGCAGCAGGTGCTGCCATTTGTCGACTATGTAATCGCATTTGAACCCCATCTTACAAAAGAAATTGAGCAGGGGCTAAAAGAAGGGAATATGCTGGAGCAGGGTACCTACTACCCCTATAAAGGAAAACCTGAAAAGTTTAATGGCATAACAACAAATGTGGTTAGGGTGCGGAATTTGTATTCAATTTTCCGCAAGCCCTATGGACCTTACAAAATTTATGTAAAAGCAGGTTTGCCTGCACAAAATTACATTTCCCGGCTAAAAGAAACCAGGAATAGCAGGGTTGTCGGGGCGGCGAAGCAATAATCTTCCTTTAGTTTAAGGAGGTGACAAAAAACAAACAGCAGCATTCTTTGGCGGGTGAACAGCAATCGAACCAGGCTGTACCTATGCTGAAAAATTTTAATGGGCTTAAAATACGTGATGTTCCTCCCACTTGACAGGAAATACCATGCATCTAATTTTCAACCCCCTTTTTTCTTCCGGCCAGGGGCTTGCTTTAGCATCAGATAAAGTAGCTTCCTGGCGGTTCTGGATATTATGGCTGCTAACTATGGCTGCTGTTTTACTTGCTTTTTCCTTTACCCTGCCATTTACCCCCTACCTGCATAAAGATGAGTTTATGGTGGTCGACCTTGGGAGAATTATTCTTCAGCCCAATACGGATTGGTCCATAACCTGGTTAACAGAACAGGGGCAGGCTGTTTTTCTTTACTCTTACCTGGGGCCGGTATTACAGGAGTTTTCCTTTGAAGTTTTGGGGAAGTACGGGCCGAGAATAACTGCTTTGGCAGGAGCACTTGCAGCGGCGACTGCTTTGGTAGGCTGGCTTCTTTCCAGGGGCACTTCTAAAAGGGCTTCGTTTTTACTGGGGGTGGTGTTTCTTCTAGACCCACTGTTTGTGCAGGCTTTTTCCATGGGGAGGGTAGATGGCTGGACCATGGCCTTTTGCTTTGCTTCCTGCTGGGCGATAAGAGGAGCCATAAATCAGCCGGGGCAGCAGGCGCTTTTGAAAAACCGCCTGCTGCTTGCCGGGTCCTGTGCAGCGGTTGCTTTCTTTATCTGGCCATCGGCCGTATTCCTGCTTCCCCTCATCCTCCTGGAGCTCAGCTGCCTGCTTATGAAATACCGCTCAGAAAAGAAAAGTATAAGAAAAAGCCTTTATCCGCTCCTCCTTTTTAGCATTGCCGGACTCCTCACCTGCCTACTGCTGCTGCCGATTGGCCCGCAGCTTTACAACCAGCTGGGAAATGTAATAGAAGGCTTAAAAGTAAACACGAATGAAGGAGATGAATGGGGGAAAGGCATCCGTTTTGCACCCTTGAGAGGCTTTATTTCAAATTTGAAGTTCACTCCCGTACTACTTTTATTAGCTATTGCCGGCACAGGTTTACGGAAGAACAGCGGGCTTTTGCTTGCCACCCTTACCACCACGGTCCTGATTCTGCTTACCATTGTTTACATTCATCGCATTATGTACTTAGTGCCCTTCTTTATTGTTCTTGTAGCAGGATTTTACCAAAAGAGAGAAGGGCAGGGTGGAAGGCCAATCAACCAATGGCTGCGGAGAATGGGGTTGCTCCTTCTCCTGCTTTGGGCAGCAGGTCTTTCTCTTGGGGTGCGAACCTTTATGGGCTATGATGCAGGTGCAGAACGAGACCGTCAACTCGTTCAACAGGCGGCCCAGGCAATGGTAGGGCCGGGAAGCCCTACAGTTTTATTAGTCGCCTCCCTTGAGCTCTACTATCCCGGGCGTTCTTTAAACTGGAAAATGCTTTCTCCTTACCTCCCAATGGGCGAACCTCTTTCGCCCGAAGTATTGAGCCCCCTTTTATCCCGCAGCGACTATTTTATTACCCTTCCCTCCGTGGCGGAGACATTTGCCCCTGAATTAGAAAAGGCGGGCATGCAGTTACAGGAAACTTACACCATTTATGATGGTACTGCAGAGCAGTTTGCCGGAATAACCAACAACACCTGGAGGATGCGCTTTTTATATGCCATTTATGAACAGCCCTATGGGCCTTACAAGGTGTTCAGGCGCATGGAAAAACAAGCCAGTGTAGCAGGAAGACCCTGAAATGCAGGATGCCTGAAGTACAGGATGAATTGAATGCTATTTTTTTATTTAAACATTTTACGATATGGTTAATGTAGGCATAATCGGCTACGGCTACTGGGGACCGAACCTGGTTCGAAATTTTTATGCAGTGAATGGCTGCAGGCTGAAATCAGTGGCAGATGCCAGACCGGAACGTTTACAGCAGTTGTTGCGAACGTTCCCTTCGATAAATGGAGTAAAGGAGGCCGGAGAGGTAATTTCAGATCCTGAAATTGATGCTGTGGTAATTGCCACCCCAGTTTTTACCCACTTTCACCTGGCAAAAAAGGCCCTGTTGGAGGGAAAGCATGTCCTGATAGAAAAGCCCATGGCTTCGTCGGTAGAAGAAGCTGAAATACTCATCAAACTGGCAGCAAAAAAGAACCTGCTGCTTATGGTGGACCATACCTTTTTGTATACAGGTGCGGTAGAAAAAATGAAACAGCTGGTTGCAGGCAATGAACTTGGAAACATTAAGTACCTCGATTCCACCAGGATAAACCTGGGCCTGTTTCAACCCGACATCAACGTGCTTTGGGACTTGGCGCCGCATGATATTTCCATTCTCAACTATATCATCAATGAGCGCCCCTACAGCGTAAATGCCACCGGGGTAACCCACACCGGCAACCATATCGAAAACATTGCTTACCTAACAGTAAACTACCGGTCGGGCTTTATTGCCCATTTTAACTGCTCCTGGACGAGCCCGGTAAAAGTTAGAATGATGCTGTTGGGCGGAGATAAAAAAATGATCCTGTACAATGATTTGGAGCCCACCGAGAAAGTAAAAATTTATGATACCGGCTACCACCATAAAAGCGATGAGGACAAAAAATTTGTGATGGTCGATTACCGAACCGGAGACATTCATGTGCCAAAGCTAAGTACCACCGAAGCACTGCTGGGAATGGCAAACGATTTTATCCACTGCATCCAAGAAAATAAGCAGCCCCGATCGGCCTGCCAGATTGGTTTGGATGTGGTCAAAATCCTGGAGGCTTCCAGCCAGTCAATCAAGAACAATGGCAGGGAGGTTTTGCTTGAAACTCCCGATTATTCTATTGAACGTACCTCCGGCGACCTTTTACTTTCAACAATAAACAAACCGGTGAAACAGTTGGGCAGGGAAATTCCCCTGAAAAGAAGCGGCAAGACAGCTAAAAAAGAAGGCGGAAAAATTTATACCAAGTAATATGGAGACGATTTCAAAAAACAGCGATAACCAGTGCCTGAACAAGGTAAGCATAGGCCGGGGGGTAAAGATTTTTAGCTTCGTAAATGCCTATGGATGCAGGATTGATGATGGTTCTAAAATAGGAACCTTCGTGGAAATACAAAAAGGAGCCACTATCGGCAAAAACTGTAAAATATCGAGCCACACCTTTATTTGCGAAGGCGTTCATATTGCCGACAATGTCTTTGTGGGGCATAATGTAACCTTTATCAACGATAAGTTTCCCCGGGCAGCCAATGAAGATGGCAGCCTGCAAACCGAAGCCGACTGGCGCTGTATCGAAACTTTTGTTGAGGAAGGCGCCTCCATTGGTTCGAGTGCCACCATTCTTTGCGGTCTCCGCATTGGAAAGAAAGCCATTGTGGGAGCCGGTTCAGTAGTCACGAAAGATGTGCCCGAAAATGCGGTGGTTGCCGGAAACCCGGCCCGTATTATTAAATACATTGACTTAATCCTTAGCTGATATGCCAACCCTAACACTCCCTGTAAAAACCCCCTGCCTTGACCTGAAAGGCCAGCACCAGCAAATTAAAAAAGAAGTATTCGAAGCTTTCGAAAAAGTGTATGACAGTACGGCCTTTTCCGGAGGCCCCTTTGTGGAGGAATTCGAAAAGAACTTTGCCACTTTTTGCCATACGACTTATGCGGTTGGCGTAAATAACGGCACTTCTGCTTTGCACCTGGCCATGCTGGCACTGGGCATTGGTCCCGGAGACGAAGTAATTGTTCCTGCCAATACGTTTATTGCCACTGCCTGGGGCGTTTCCTATGCCGGAGCAAAGCCTGTGTTTGTGGATTGCCGCCCGGATACCTGGCAGATAGATGCTTCAAAAATTGAAGAAAAGATTACTTCCAATACAAAAGCTGTTATTGGCGTACACTTGTATGGCCAGCCATTTGATGTGGAGGCGGTAGCCGCTGTTTGCCAAAAGCACCAGCTTTACCTGGTAGAAGATGCAGCCCAGGCGCAGGGGGCCTGCTACCAGGCGAAACCGGTAGGTGGTTTTGGCGAAATGGCCTGCTTTAGCTTTTATCCGGGTAAAAACTTAGGCGCCTGTGGAGAGGCAGGAGGCATTGCCACCAATAAGGAAAAGTATTATGAGCACCTGCAAAGGCTTAGAAACCATGGTTGCTCGGTACGATACTACCACGATGAAATTGGCTACAATATGCGCATGGGCGGACTGGAAGCCGCCTCATTAAATGTGAAGCTTCAATACCTGCCGCAATGGAACAGCCGCAGAAAAGAAATTGCCAGCCGATATCAGCAGGAAATTAAAAATCCCGGCATAAACATGCAGGCACAGCCCTCCTGGGCCGATTCGGTATATCACCTTTTTGTGGTTACCACAGAAAACCGGGACGGGCTTATCCGCTACCTGAATGAAAGAAATATTTTCCCGGGGCTGCATTATCCGGTGCCCTGCCATCTGCAAAAAGCCTATGCTGGCCTGGGCTACCAGGCGGGAGATTTTCCTCATGCAGAACAGCTGGCAGGGCATTGTCTGTCCCTGCCCATGTATGCAGAACTAACAGAGCAGGAGGTAAGCGATGTAATTGAGGTATTGAATAGCTATGAAGTATGTTAATCGATAAGCTCCTTAAAAAAGTAGAGGCACTTAAGCTTAACCTGAAAGGAAAGGTTGTGCTTACCGAAGCGGCAACGGGTGCCTATGTGGTTACCCCTATTCTGGCAGCCCTGGCCGGAGCCAGGGTATTTGCTTACTCCAGAACCACCAGCTATGGAACGGTAGAGGAAGTATTTGCCCAAAGCAAAAAAGTTTTTCAGTCGTATGAAGGGCCAATGCCGGACATCGAGTTTATCGACACCCTTACACCGGAAATTATCAGCCAGGCCGATATCATTACCAATTCGGGGCACCTGCGTCCGCTGAATAAAGAAAAGCTCCAGCATGCCAAAGAGGGGGTAGTCATTCCATTGATGTACGAAGCCTGGGAAATGCGCAATGCTGACATTGACCTCCCTTACATAAAAGAAAGAGGCATTAAAATCGGCGCTACCAATGAGCGGCACCCGGACGTGGATGTGTTTAATTACCTGGGCGACATGGCCGTGAAACAGATTTTGGATGCCGGCATGAGCCTGTATAATAACAAATTTATTTTGGTGTGTAACAATGAATTTGGCCCCTACATCGCAAAGGTGGTAGCGAAAATGTGCCATTCCCTGGCGGTGGTAGATAAAGCGGAAAACAGGCATCAATATCCGTCCGGAAACATAGAATGGATAAGCGACTTTCCTGAAATAAAGGTGCCCGAAAAATTCAGGGATGCCGAAGCGGTTATTTTTACGGCTTATCCTTTTGATAAGATTTGGATAGGCAATCAGGCAGTGATTTCAGTTAAAGCCCTCAAAGAAAACCTGGCTAACCCCTTGCTGTTACGCTATGCCGGCGATGTCGATACCCAGTCGCTGGATGCCGCCACGATTCCTTATTTTCCTGCCCATGTAGCCAGCGGCCATATGGGCATCTTACCCTCAGCAGTTGGCTACGATCCTATTATCGGGCTTCAGGCGGGTGGTTTAAAGGTGGGTGAAGCTTTGCTTAGCGGCAAATATCAGCATAAAGGGGTCGCAATACTGGAACTGCTATGAACAGGAAGGAGAATTTGGTGGCCATCGGCCGCTCCCGGCTTTTGTACGACAGCATTAAATACCTTTCCTCCTGCGGGTACACCTTTAGAGCAATTATTACCGAAAAGGCTTACCAGGAGTATGATGTAACTCACGAGGATTTTGAGAAGCTGGCGCGGCAACTGGGGGCCTGCTTTTTCATGAGCAGGAAATTGAATGATGATAAAATCACTCATCTCCTTCGCGAGGAGCATGTAAAAGTGGCCATTAGTGTTAACTGGCAGTATACCGTTCCCGAAAGCTTTCTCGATTTGTTTGCCTGTGGTCTGCTGAATTTTCATTTAGGCAACCTGCCGGATTACAAAGGAAATGCAACCCTAAACTGGAGCATCCTGAATGGGGAAAAGCATATTTATGGGAACATCCATAAAATGGCGCCGGAGCTGGATGCGGGAGATGTAGTTTCCAGAAAGGCTATTCTCATTTTGCCGGATACTTATGTGGGGGATATCCTGCAGCAGGCAGCGCAAATGGTTCCTTCCCTTTTTGAAGAAGCCCTAAGCAGGGTGCTGCTAAACCCACAGGCCTGCGAGCTAAAAGGCTCCACCCATGGCCTGCGCTGCTATCCCAGGCTCCCCGAAGATGGCCAGATTAGCTGGCAACAAACTGCGGAGGAAGTTCACAGGTTGATTCGTGCTTCCGGCCGCCCTTATCCGGGGGCCTTTAGCTTCCTGCACGGAGAAAAGGTAACTATCTGGAAAGCAGCACTGATTATTCCAGAGGAAAGGTTTCTGGCAGTGCCGGGCCATGTGGTGGCAATTAACAAAGATGCCGGCAGTATACGGGTGGCCTGTAAGGAGCATTTAATAGAGGTGCAGGAAATAGAGCAGGGAGGAAAAGTAATGCCTCCCACCGTATTGATAAAGAGTATACGCGAACGCTTCAAATTTAAAGCCGATGTATGAACCCGAGAAAAGTTTTGTCACTCTTGTAATCCCGGTATTCAATGAGTACGAGGGGATTCCATACCTGGTAAAAAGCCTGAATGAATTTTTTGCACTGGAGAATATGCTCAAGGCAGAAGTAATTTTTGTAGACGATGGCTCCACCGACCAAAGTGTGAAACGGCTTGCTGCCATGAAGCATATTACCTACCAGGCCAGGGTAATCAGCCTTTCCAGAAACTTTGGCTCTCATGCTGCGCTCAGGGCGGGCATTGCACATGCCAAAGGAGATTTTATCTGCTTCAACTATGCTGATTTGCAGGACCCGCTGGAGCTGGTTAGTAGAATGAAGGCAGGCATGGAAGAGGGAAATGACATTGTATGGGCACAGCGCGAAAACACCAGCACATCGACCGGGGAAAAGCTTTTTTCCGGCGCTTATGCTTTTCTAATGAAAAGATTTGCCTTTAAAAACTTTCCTGAAAATGGCTTTGATATTGTGATGTTCAACAGAAAAGTAGCGGCCGAAATAAACCGCAATATGGAAGCAAACTCTTCTATTTTTCTGCAAATATTAGGGCTGGGTTACCGGCAGGCTTGTATTTCCTACAAAAAGAGAGAAAGGAAAACTGGGGAAAGCAAGTGGACCTTGTCTAAAAAAATCAAGCTTTTTATCGATTCCTTTGTTGCTTTCTCTTTTGCTCCTATCCGGCTGGTTTCCATTGTGGGCATTATTTTTTGCCTGCTGGGCGTGGTGTGGACGGCTTACATTATTTTCAGGAAGCTGGTGTTTGATGACCTGGCCAGTGGCTGGCCGGCCCTGATTTCTATATTGATTATGGGCTTCGGCATTACCAATATTTCTTTGGGCATAATTGCAGAGTACCTATGGCGAACGCTGGATGCCAGCAGAAACCGTCCTGTATTTGTTATTGACGCGGTGCAGGAATTAAATAAAGAAAGTGAAGTATTTCACATCCTGAAATAAATGACACAGAACTATCTTATACATCGTGCTTTATGCGACTTTTGAATGTTTCCGGTGCCGCATTAATCAAATGGCAGCTCAAGGGAAAGAGCCTGGCCAGCATACAGGAATGGTTGCTGTTTTTACTGAATATTCCTTTTATCGCCTCTTTTTTGCTGATTGTTCTTTCTGCACTTGCCCTTTTTAAAGCCCTGTCAACCAATAACTTTTCGCTCATCATTCCGCTCGCCACAGGCATAAATTTCATTTTAACCATTGCGTGGGGTATTACCTTTTCCAGGATAAATTATCTTCACTCTCTTTTTTCGGTTTCATTCTTATTATCAGTGGGATATTCATTCTCAGTTTAAACAATCAGACTCATGCATAACAAAATTAAAAACAGCAACATCCTTATTACGGGGGGCGCTGGTTTTATTGGTTCTTATGTTGTGGAAGAACTATTAAACACGTACCTGCCAAAATTATTATTCTGGATAATCTTAATACGAGGAAGCTAGAAAACATGGAATCTTTCTATGGATAACCCGCTGGTGGATTTATTGAAGGCGATATGCGAAATAATTCCTTTGCTTGAAAGCTGTATTTCTGGAGGCCGATTATGTTTTTCATATGGCCGCCCTGCGTATTAACGCCTGCGCAGCCAACCCCGAGGAAGGTTTTGAAGTAATGCTGAAATCCACCTTTGAGCTTGCTGAACTATGTGCAAAGCATAAGGTAAAGAAGGTGATTTATAGCTCCAGTGCTTCCGTTTATGGACTGGCACAACATTTTCCTACCCCGGAAACCGATAATCCCTACAATAACCAAACCTTTTATGGAGGAGCAAAATTGTGGGGAGAGCAATTATTCCGAAGTTTTAAATTTATGTACGACTTAGATTATGTAGCCCTCAGATATTTTAATGTATATGGGGCCCACATGGATACCGATGGAAAATATACGGAAGTGATGATTCGCTGGCTGGATTGTATTAGAGGAGGCAAAGCCCCGCTTATTTATGGCGATGGGAGTACCAACATGGACTTTGTGTATGTAAAAGATGTGGCCAGAGCCAATGTTGCCGCCCTGCTGGCCGATGTTACGATGAAGTTTTTAATGTGGGCAATTGGGAGGAAACCAGTCTGAAGGAGCTGCTGGATGCTTTGTTCGAGGTTAACAACTCTGCCCTTATTCCGGAGTTCCGGGAAGAAAACACCATTAATCCTGTTAGCAGAAGGCTGGCCGAAAATGGAAAAGCAAAAACCTTTTAGAACTTCGAGCCGGCTGTAAACCTGAAGGAAGGTTTGCATGCGCTGAGTCAGTGGTACTTTAAGAAGAAAAACCTAATCCCCCAAAAGTGATATGATCCCAATTGCAAAACCATTTTTAGGCCCGGAGGAAGCCCAGGCAGCTTATGATACCATTCTTACCGGCTGGATTACCCAAGGCCCAAAGTTCAGGAGTTTGAAGAAAAAGTTTGCTGCCTATACAGGCGCAAAATATGCAGTGGCCGTTTCCAACTGCACCACCGCTTTGCATTTGTCTATGATAGTAGCGGGCATTGGCCCGGGCGATGAAGTTATTTGCCCATCGATGAGTTACATTGCAACGGCGAATGCCATTAAATATGTAGGGGCTATCCCTGTTTTTGCAGAGGTACATCCGCTCACAGTTATAATATGGACCCGTTGATGTGGAAAAGAAAATTACTCTAAAACAAAAGCAATTCTTATTGTACACCAAATAGGGATGCCTGCTGATATTGATGCTTTTACTGCTTTGTGCGACAGCTATAATCTGAATGCTTATAGAGGATGCCGCCTGTGCTGCAGGTGCTGCCTATAAAGGAAAAAAGATTGGTGCTCATTCGGAACTCGTATGCTTTTCCTTTCATCCCAGAAAAGTAATTTCAACGGGTGATGGCGGGATGATTACCACCAGCCGGGAAGATTACTACAACCGGCTGAAATTGTTAGCCAGCATGGCATGTCGGTAAATGATCGGGTAAGGCACAATCAAAGGAAAGTTATTTTTGAAGACCATGTAGAGGTGGGCTTTAACTACCGCTTAACAGACATCCAGGCTGCCGTAGGAATTAAGCAGCTGGAAAAACTGGACTGGATTATTGAAGAACGCAGAAAAATTGCTTCTGCATATAACCAGGCTTTTCAGGAACTGGACTTTTTACAGTTGCCCCTGGAGGCGGATGGTTATTTCAGTAACTACCAATCTTACAGCATTTACCTGAAGGATTCCTGCCCGGTAGACCGGAACACGCTCATGCAGCAATTGCTGGACAAGGGCATAGCCAGTAAAAGAGGGGTCATGAATATCCACAGGGAAACAGCCTACAAATATTTAGCGCTTGAAGGGAAACTGCCGGTTTCTGAAAATCTACAGGACCATTCCATTATGCTGCCTTTATACGTTCCTATGAAGGAAAAAGAGATAAAGTATGTAATTGATAGCTTTCTGGAGCTGGTTAAACCGAAAATGGCGAGGGTGTAGCCTTTTACTCAGTAGAAGGCCCATTTTTTCCCCTATCTTTTTATTTTAGCACCTTCCTACAGGCTAAATAGCAGCATTTTTATTTTATTAATTTTTGAGCAGTTTAACCAGGGGTTTTTAAATTAGGCCCGGGCAAAATTCCGCAAAGCATGGCCAGGGCGGCGGTGTCTGATGAACTGGATGTTGGTTTCATGCTGAGGCCGGAAGCCATCTCCGGCGGGCATCCGCTTGGGTGCATCCTTCCAGGGAAGGGAATCCCTTGAAAGGTCTATTCAGGAAAAATTCTTCCCGCCCGGCGCCCGCTGGCCACCAACTAACAAATTGGGACGGCGCATAGGCATCAGGCGCAGCCTGGTAAAGCACCTGTCTGCCTAAAGCAGGTAATTTTCGGCTTTAACTGCTCATTCTCCCCGGAGTTTAAGTGTAGCCTTCTTCTTTCAGAACCTATCCTGTGAATAAACATTCTTCCGCAGCAAATGGAGGCCCTTTTCCGGGCCTGCATCTATTAGCAAATAATTCTGGTCTTTGCCCTTTAATTGCTCTGTCTGCTTATGCGCTTTTCGATTGCGCAGGCAGGGCTGCAGGAAGATGGATGCTTATGGGATAGGTTCTTGCTTCTAAAAACAGCTTTCTCACTTTTTAAACTTTTTGATATGAAAAAAAGACTATTGATGATTGGCTACAATTATTCGCCTGAACTAACAGGAATTGGGAAGTACAGTGGAGAAATGATTTCCTGGCTTGCTAACCATGGATATGATTGTACCGTCATTACTACCTATCCATATTATCCGTACTGGAAAGTGCAGGCCCCCTATTACCAGGACCGATTCTGGTACAAAACGGAAAGGCAGAAGGTGGGGGCTCATGGAAAAATAAAAGTTTGCCGATGCCCCGTTTATGTGCCTGCAGTACCGAGCGGACTCAAAAGAATACTGCTGGATTTCTCTTTTCTGGTAACGGCATTTTTTAAGTTACTGCAGCTGCTTCCGGCAAAAAAGTTCGATTATGTAATTGCCGTTGCTCCTTCTTTCCAGATTGGCCTTTTGGGAGCGTTTTACAGAATGCTGCGGAAATCTTATTTCCTTTACCATATTCAGGACATGCAAATTGAAGCAGCCAGAGACCTGAAAATGATAAAGTCGAGGGGCATCATTGACACCCTGTTCAAATTTGAAAAATATATTTTCAATCAAGCCAGTGGCATCAGCAGCATTTCGGAAGAGATGAATCGCCGGATTTATGAGAAAGCAGGAAAAGAGGTGTTCCTGTTTCCAAACTGGACCAACACCCGCCTGTTTTACCCGGCAACGAACAAAGCAGAGCTGAAGAAAGAGTTTGGCTTTGCCCCTTCAGATAAAATCATTCTGTATTCGGGCGCAATAGGAGAAAAACAAGGCCTGGAGGCTGTTTTACGGGCAGCAAAAACATTTGAAGAACAAAAGAATTTAAAATTTCTTATTTGTGGCTCCGGACCTTATAAAGAGAAATTAAAAGAGTTGGCCAACAGCTTAAAGCTTTACAACGTATTCTTCCTTCCGTTGCAGCCCTTTGAAACATTCAATACGTTTTTAAATATAGCCGATGTACACCTGGTAATGCAAAAAGGAAGTGCAAGCGACCTGGTAATGCCTTCTAAACTAACCACCATTCTTTCAATTGGGGGGCTGGCCCTGGTAACCGCCAACAAAGGTACAGGATTACACGCCCTGATACAGAAACACCAGATTGGTTTACTCGTGGAATCCGACAATCAGCATTCATTGAACCAGGGAATACAAACAGCCATTAGTGGAAAGAACGAACACTGCAACAAAAATGCCCGGCTTTACGCGGAAACCTACCTCTCTATTGACCAAATTATGGATTCCCTGGAAAGGAAGCTGAGAGGAGGCTTAATTGTACAGCCAAGCGGAAGAGAAATAGTTATTCAGAAGAAAGGAGAGGAAAAGCCCGCCGCCAGGCAAGACCAGGACTTATTCCGCAAATCGCCTCTTCAGGAGGGTAATGCAGCTCCCCCCCGAATTCTCAGAGACAGAAAGGCAATTCTGCAAAAAAGAGAAGGTTTAGGTAGGGGAAGGAAAAGAATACTGATAAAGAAGGTTTCTTCTGACCACCTACCGGGCAGCAACAAAGGCAGAGGAAGCAAACCATAGGCGAAGCTTTTTAACCTGCAGCAGGGGCCAGGCAGCGCCTGCGGTAGAACAGGGGTGGGACCGCTCCAGGTGGAGCCGCGACCTGGAATTATCATCAACTTATACTTAGACCGTTAGTTTCGACAAAATTTGCTGTAAATATTTTTTCCCGCTTAATTTCTTCGATAGCCGACACCAGACGGAGTATTTGAGGAAGAGAGGGTAAAGTAAATGCTCATCAGATGAAAAGGTGGCGAAGGAGCCTGCCACTGGTTTTTAAACTCAAAACCGGCTTCAAACACATCGAACTAAAACTAAAACAGGATGAATACGAATCAAACAATTGCTAACCCGTCAACTATGAAGTCAAAACTATTTCCTTACCTCTTGCCAGATGCAAAGGTGAGAGATTCAGGTGCTTACCTGGAGTGTCCTATCGATCAACCTTCTGAAGGCTTACAAGCCAACGTTTATTATTTTAACCACCCCGAATGGGCAGAAGAGTATTTAACCTACTGCCATCGGGATGAAGCCTTTAAGAGTCGCTGGAAGGCTGCCATTGGGGACTGGACAGACAAAATTGTATTAGATATCGGTTGCGGCCCTGGAAACATCTTTGCTTCACTCCAGGGAAATCCGAAGCTCCTGATTGGGGTGGATGTGGCCCCCAAGTCTTTAGAATTTGCGAAGGCCATGGGCTATGTTCCCCTTTTAGCAGATGCCACAAAGCTTCCTTTTATTTCAGGCTTTGCAGATATTGTTACTTTAAATGCGGCGCTGCACCATTGCGAGGATATGGAAGCCGTTTTAAAAGAAGCCGCTCGCCTGGTGAAGCCCGGCGGATTAATTGTGACTGACCACGACCCTCAGTTAAGTGCCTGGAATTATAAAGGGCTTGCAAAAGTTTTATGGAACGGCCGGCTGGTATTGTACCGCCTGACCGGGCACGGATTTCATAAATCAAACCACCAGCAGGCCATGGCCCTGGAATGTGAAATTCATCATAAGCCTGGGCATGGGGTGACCAAACACTTTTTTGAGGATATTCTTAAACCTGCCGGTTTTGAGGTAAACATATTTCCGCATAATCATACCCTGGGTGCAGAGGTACTTAAAGGAGGAAAAAGCAAAGCTGCGTTTAAATACCGGGCGGGAAACCTGCTGTCGGGAAGAAACCCCAATGCCGAAGGAAGTGCCATAACGCTTATGTGTGTGGCCAGAAAGGAAAATTCTGTAAACACCGAAGTTCCTGAAAGCCTTCAGGCCACCGCTTAGTGTTTTCCCCGCATTCTGAATTTGAACAGAATATCGCCGGCAAGGCAGTCCAGTTCTGCCAGTAATTTTTAAGGTGTTAAAGCGGGTGTAGCGGGTAAAAAGCTATACCCGCTACTTTGCTTTAGTTGCCCCACAGGTTTGCCTTTCCGGAGCAAATGCTCCGGATACCCATTTCGATGTTGAGGGATGGAAAGAGAATAAAAAGGAAGGCTCCGCTGATTCTTTTTTAAATAATGACCGATTCAGTTTCCATGGATATCCTGGAGCACAGCTTTCAGGGGTACTTTTTAAACTCCAAAAACCATGACGTACAAATATGCCACCTTTTTTAAGTGGATGAATGTAATAGCCGATTACATTTTGCTCAACCTATCGTTTGGCCTGGTTTTTCTGGTTGAAATTCCCGGTGCTTTCTGGGAAGATGCCTCCGAGAACTACAGGTTAAATTTCCTGCTCTTGAACCTGATATGGTTTTACTTTAGCTCCCTTGTGGGGCTTTACGAAAATGTAATGATTCGAGAAGCCGTACCTACGGTTAAGGTTACCATTACAGCCCTGGTCCTGTACCTGCTGGCTGGTATGGGTATTACGGCTGCTTTTCCTATTTTTAGCTTAACCTTAAGCTTTGTTCTTTCCTCTTTTCTGCTTTTTACTACCCTGAGCATGTTTATAAAAATCTCTTTTCTGGCCATCAGAAAATCGAGACGCAGGTTCTGGATAGAATACAAAAAAGTAGTGATTGTAGGGGCCGGGCCGGTAGGGGTGGAATTATATAAATATATTAATGACAATCCGCAAACGGGCTACAAAGTTGAAGGACTTTTCGATGATGCGCCCCCACAAAAGCAGGGCGAAAACCAGAGAGTCCTGGGAAAGGTAGATGACTGTTTTAACTATGTGCTTGAAAATGGAGTCACAGAGGTCTTCAGTGCTTTGCCTCTTCATGCCTATGATAAGACAAAGTTGCTCATGGAACAGGCCGATAAGCACATGATTCGCTGCCGCCTGGTGCCGGATGTTAAAGCTTTTTTCGATAGCAGTGTTTTACTGGAGCTGTATGGTCATATGCCCATCTTAACTCCGCGCCGGGAGCCGCTGGATAACAAAGCCAATGAAATAATTAAACGAAGCTTTGATATCATCTTTTCTTCGCTGGTAATTGTGCTGATTTTAAGCTGGTTGGTTCCCCTGATAGCCCTGGCCATTAAACTTGATTCCAAAGGCCCGGTACTTTTCAGGCAGTTGCGCTCCGGGAGGGAGAATAAGCCTTTTTATTGCCTGAAGTTCAGGAGTATGCAGGTAAATAGAGAATGCGATAGCAAGCAGGCTGTAAAAGGCGATAAGCGCATAACAAGGGTAGGAGCCTTTTTGCGCAAAACCAGCCTGGATGAACTGCCTCAGTTTATAAATGTATTGATGGGCGATATGTCGGTTGTGGGGCCCCGGCCACACATGCTGGAGCACACCCGCGATTATTCAGTACTTATTAACAACTTTATGGTACGCCACTTCCTTACCCCAGGCATTACTGGCTGGGCCCAGGTAAACGGGTTCAGAGGAGAAACCATAGAAACCTCGGCCATGTGCAACCGGGTAGAAGCGGACCTGTGGTACCTGGAGAACTGGACCCTGCTGCTCGATATGAAGATAATTTTTTTAACTATCTGGCAGGGGCTCCGGGGAAGTGAAAACGCCTATTGAATCCTGCTTATTTAAAGTCTGCAAGCTTCCTGTTGCAGACTTAGCTTATTTTAAAGAAAGGCTGTACCGGGCTTTGCCACAAGGGCTGTAGCCCGGTCGGGGAAGTGTTAAGACCCTTCTGTTCCTTCGACTTCGCTAACTATTAATGTTCTTATTTTTTTAATAATCATACCTACCGCTATGAGGCAAGTTTGTACACTTTTCCCTTTAAGGAAGGGCTTCCCGCTATTAGTAATCTCCTTTTTTCTATCTTTATTCACTTTTGCGGGGAGTAAAAATGGGGTGCTGGAAAATGAATACAGAAATAAACCTGTAAGCTCACCAATTGCACCAGCGCCATTGGCAGGGGAGGCAAAACCCATTCTCATCATTGGAGCGTCTGCCAATAAGTTTAGCCAGTATCCTGCAGAAATACTGTTGGCAGAAGGGCTTAACGGGTTTTCAACCACCGACATTTCACAGGTTTCTGCCGGAATGCTTAGCGGTTATGAGGTAATAATTGTTGGCCATATTCCCTTAACAGATGCCCAGGCCACCATGCTGAGGAGCTGGACCGAGGCTGGCGGAACCTTAATTGCTTTCCGGCCGGATTCCCGGCTGTCTGGCTTGCTGGGGCTTAGTCCTCTGGGTGGCACCCTGGCCAACAAATACCTGTTAATTAACACCGCCAGCGGACCCGGACAAGGGTTGGTAAACCAGTCCATTCAGTACCACAGTGCCGCAGACCTCTATGCCCTCAATGGAGCAAGCAGCCTGGCTACTCTTTATTCAAATGCCAGCACACCAACTTCCTATCCGGCCGTAACTATTAACAATGTGGGAGTAAATGGGGGCAAAGCAGTGGCTTTTACCTATGACCTGGCCCGTTCTGTAGTTTATACGCGCCAGGGAAACCCTGCCTGGGAAAAGCAGGAAAGGGATGGTTCTTCGCCTATACGCTCCAATGACCTGTTTTTTGGTGGTGGAGAGCCCGACTGGGTAGATATGAATAAAGTGAGTATACCACAGGCCGATGAACAGCAAAGGTTACTCGCCAATATAATTATACAGAGCAACTCCAGGCCCATGCCCCGCTTCTGGTACCTTCCCCGTGGATTAAAGGCTGCTGTAATGATGACAGGCGACGACCATGGCAACGGAGGAACAAGTGCCCGCTTAAACCAATATCTGCAGCTAAGCACCGATAACAGTCCGGAAGCAGTGGCTGACTGGAGAGCCATTCGGAGTACCTCCTATATTTACTCCTATACCCCTATTTCCGATGCAGGCATAAAGAATTTTCAGGATCAGGGTTTTGAAATTGCCCTGCACGTAAACACCGGTTGCCTGGATTATACTCCTAAGTCGCTGGAGAGTAATTTTACTGCCCAGCTAGCCGATTTAAAAGCCCGGTTCCCAAGCCTTAACACCCCCACTACCAACCGGACGCACTGCCTTCCGTGGAGCGACTGGAGCACCCACCCCAAAGTGGAGGCAGGTAAAGGCATTCGGCTGGATGTAAACTACTACACCTGGCCAGGCTCCTGGTTGCAGGACAGGCCGGGCATGATAACAGGCTCAGGATTTCCTATGCGTTTTGCTGATTTGGACGGCACCCTCATTAACTGCTACCAGGGAAATACCCACATGACCGACGAATCGGATCAAACCTTCCCCAATACCATTGATCAGCTGCTCGACAAAGCGGTAGGCAAAGAGGGCTTCTATGGCATATTTACCGCCAACATGCATACCGATGCTGCTACTTCCGATGGATCAGACAAAATAATTGCTTCCGCCAAAGCCCGTAATGTGCCGGTAATATCTGCAAAGCAGGTGCTTACCTGGCTTGATGGAAGAAATGCCTCCTCATTTGGAGACCTTGCCTGGAGCGAAAATACCCTTAGCTTTTCTCTAAGTGTGGCGGCCGGTGCACATAAACTGGAAGGAATGCTACCCATTTTTGCAGGCACCAACCGCTTAGTTAACCTGACAACAGGCGGTGTAGCTGTTTCTTACAGAACTGAAAAGATTAAGGGAATCGAATATGCCTTTTTCCCTGCTGCTACAGGTAATTATATAGCCACCTACGGCATCAATAACCCGCCTGTTGTAACAATCAGTTCACCAGCAAACAATAGTACTTTTGAAGCTCCTGCTAATATAGTGGTTGATGTTTCTGCCTCTAAGGCAGATGGAAGCGTTACCAAGGTGGAATTTTTCAATGGTTCTGTTAAGCTGGGAGAGGATGTGGACGGAAGCAACGGATGGAGCTTTAACTGGACCAATGTGGAGGCAGGTGCCTACTCCTTAATAGCGAAAGCCACAGACGATAAAGGGGCAGTTACCTCTTCTTCTGAAGTGAAAATAAGTGTTTCTGTTAGCTGTCCGTGTTCCGTATTTTTGCCTTCAGAGGTCCCGGGGGGCTCTCTTTTTAATGACAGCAACCAGCCTCTCCAGCTGGGTATGAAGTTCAGGGCCTCCTCCAGCGGCTTTGTTACCGGCGTTCGTTTTTACAAACAGAGCGGCAATACCGGTACCCATATTGGGCAGCTATACAGTGCGGCAGGTATTTTGCTTGCAGAAGCTACTTTTGTAAACGAAAGCGCTACGGGCTGGCAGGAGGTGGCTTTTTCATCTCCCGTAGCAATCAGTGCCAATACCACCTACGTTATCTCTTATCACAGCAGCTCAGGCTACTATTCGGTAACAAATCCTTATTTTACAGCGGGTAAAACCAATGGCCCCTTAAAAGCCCTGCTCAATGGAGAAGACGGTCCGAACGGACTTTACAGGTATACCAATACCCCAGCCATGCCAAACAGCAACTATCTATCGGCCAACTACTGGGTCGATGTGATTTTCAATAATGAAAGTACGCCGGTAAACAAAGAACCCTCGGTTGCCATTAGCTCCCCTTCGGATACTGCCTCTTTTACCGCCCCGGCCACCATAGTAATTACAGCCACGGCATCAGATGCAGATGGAACCATTGCCAAAGTGGAATTCTTCAACGATACAGTTAAGCTGGGAGAGGCTTTGAATAGTCCCTACGAATTTAGCTGGAGTGGAGTAGCTGCCGGTACTTATGCTTTAACAGCCAGGGCAATAGACAATAATGGAGCTGTCGCAACCTCTTCTGCAATAAATGTTGAGGTAAAAACCCCTGTAAATAAGGAACCGGGTATCTTTATAAGCTCACCTGCCAACAATGCCACCTTTACAGCCCCGGCAACAGTAGGTATTTCAGCCTCTGCTTCTGATGTGGATGGAAGTATTGTTAAAGTGGAGTTTTTTCAGGATTCCATTAAGCTGGGAGAGGATTTGACAAGCCCTTATGAATTTAACTGGAGTGAAGTTGCCGCGGGTTCATATTCCCTCACAGCCAAAGCAGTAGACGACAAAGGTGCAGAAGCGATCTCCGAAGTCGTAACCGTAAGCATATCTAATCCAGCCAATAAAGAACCTTCCGTGGCGATTATTTCACCTTCGGATACCGCCTCCTTTATAGCCCCAGCTGATGTAATTATAGAAGCATCTGCCTCTGATGTAGACGGAAGCATCGCCAAGGTGGAATTTTTCAGGGATACGGTAAAACTGGGAGAGGCTTTAAGCAGCCCTTATTCCTATAACTGGAGCAATGTTCCGGCAGGAACCTATGGGGTAAGTGCAAAAGCAACAGACGATAAAGGAGCGATAACTACCTCTGCGGTAGTAAGCGTGGTGGTGTCTGTGCCGGCAAACCTTGCTCCGCAGGCAAATGCAGGCGCAGACCAGGTGCTGACTGCTGGCTTGGGAGGTACAGCCTCCGTAACGCTGGATGGCAGCGGAAGCAATGATGCTGATGGAAGCATACAAAGCTACAGCTGGAAAAAAGATACAGTTACACTGGCTACAGCTGTCCAGCCAACGATTAACTTAGCTATTGGGGTGCATAGCATCCGCTTAACAATAGCCGATGATAAAGGCGCCACCGCTAGCGATGAGGTAGTAGTAACAGTCAATCCTCCAGCCAACACTGCTCCAACAGTAAATGCCGGAGCGGATAAGAGCATAAGCCTGCCGGTGAATACTGCCAGCTTTACAGCGACTGCTTCTGATGCAGAGGGAACGGTTGAAACGTACAGCTGGACCATCTTGAGCAGTCCCTCAGGCAGTAGCCCTGCCTTAACAGGGGAGGCCACTGCTCAACTGGATGTAACAGTTGATTTGGCAGGTGCTTATGTTTTCCAGGTAACGGTAACCGACAACAGTGGAGCCACTGCTTTTGACCAGGTAAACCTGACGGTAAATGAGGCTCCTGTCAATAAAGCTCCTGTAGCAAATGCGGGAGGGGATAAGGCCATTACACTTCCTGTTAGTTCGGTGGTGCTCGATGGTTCTGGAACAGATAGCGATGGCACGATTAGCAGCTACCGCTGGAGCCAGGACAGCGGTCCGGGCACTGCCACCTTTAGCAGCATCAATGACGCAGCCCCTACCCTCAGTGAACTGGTAGCAGGAACCTACCTCTTTAGCCTTACTGTCACCGATGATAAGGGAGCAGTGAGCGCGGCAGACCAGGTAAGCGTAGTGGTAAATGGAGCCCCTATTCCAAATACCGCGCCGGTTGCCAATGCAGGAGCAGACCAGACCCTTACAGCAGGAGCTTCGGGAACAGCTACTGTGACTTTAGATGGCAGCGGAAGCAATGATGCTGATGGAAGCATTAGCAGCTACAGCTGGAAAAAAGATACAGTTACACTGGCTACCGGGGTCAGTCCTACGCTCAGTTTAGCTGTAGGGGTGCATTCCATCCGCTTAACAGTAAGCGATGATAAAGGCGCTACCGGCACAGATGAGGTAGTAGTAACAGTCAATCCTCCGGCCAACACTGCTCCAACAGTGAATGCCGGAGCGGATAAAAGCATTACGCTGCCGGAGAATTCAAGCTCCTTTACAGCGACTGCTTCTGATGCTGATGGAACAATCACAACTTACCTCTGGGAGCAACTGAGCGGGCCAGCTGCTACCTTAAGGAATACTTCTACAGCGACCCTTTCGCTCTCCAACCTGCTGGAAGGAAGCTACACTTTTAAAGTAACGGTAACAGACAATGGGGACGCCACGGCCTCCGACGAAGTGAGCCTGGTGGTAAATGCAGCCAGTCCCGCCAGCTGCTCTGCACTTGCATTGGATGGTACAAACAAACTAACCCTGGTTAAGTCACTGGTGCTGAGTGGAGACTTTACTATTGAGTATTGGGCGAAGCTTTCCGGGAATATAAGTAATTCGGATGCTCCTGTAAGTGGAGGAAATAGTCAGTACATCAATTATTACAAGGCACAGGCCAGGCTTTACAGTAAAGGGGCCACTGGTGGCAACGATCCAATCGTGGCCTCTCATAAAACAGTAGCTGATGTCTGGACACATTATGCCTTTGTGCGGCAGGGCAACCAGATGAAGGTTTACATCAATGGCGTAGAAGATACCGGCGGGAAGGCTACCAATGCCTGGACCGGCAATTTCACCATCGACAACCTTGGACAGGGAGCCGGCTTCCTGGCAGGAGAGTTGGACGAAGTTCGGATTTGGAGCAGGGCCCGCAGTGGAACAGAAATAGCCGGAAACTACAACAAAGGAGTTGCGCCTACGACCAATGGGCTGGCTGCCTATTTTAATTTTAATGAAGCCGGAGAAATTGTGAAGGATGTAAGTGGCAATGGCTACGATAGCCAAAGCCTTTCTTCGGGCATCAGCAGAAAGGATTCTTCGGCACCGCTTACAGATTGTACCTCCGGCCCGGAAACCAATCAGCAGCCGCTGGTAAATGCCGGAGCGGATAAGAGCATTACGCTGCCAGAGAATTCAACCTCCTTTACAGCGACTGCTTCTGATGCTGATGGAACAATCACGACTTACCTCTGGGAGCAACTGAGCGGTCCGGAGGTGGTTTTAAGTGGTTCCGCTACAGCCACCCTTTCCCTGGCGAATCTGGCAGTTGGCAATTACACCTTCAGGGTTAGCGTGACGGATAATGAGGGAGGAACAGCCTCCGACCAGGTGAGCCTTACAGTTAATGGGGAGACAAGCGGCAACCAGGTGCCCGTAGCAAATGCCGGAGCAGATAAAACCCTCACCCTCCCCGATAATTCTACTGTATTGAGCGGAACAGCCATCGACAGCGATGGTCGCTTTGTTGCTTTCCGCTGGGAAAAGGTAAGCGGACCTTCTGTTACAATGAGTGGGCAGAATACAGCCAATGTAGCGCTTACAAACCTAGTGGCAGGCATTTATGTATTCAGGTTTTCGGCTACCGATAACGATGGAGCGACTGGTTTTGATGAAATGACGCTAACCGTTATTGGTACAGGTACTCCGGCGAACACAGCTCCTATAGCAAATGCGGGAGGGGATAAGGCCATTACACTTCCTGTTAGTTCGGTGGTGCTCGATGGTTCTGGAACAGATAGCGATGGCACGATTAGCAGCTACCGCTGGAGCCAGGACAGTGGCCCCGGCACTGCTGCCTTTAGCAGCATCAATGACGCAGCCCCTACCCTCAGTGAACTGGTAGCAGGGACTTACCTCTTTAGTCTTACTGTCACCGATGATAAGGGAGCAGTGAGCGCGGCAGACCAGGTAAGCGTGGTGGTAAATGGAGCCCCTACTCCAAACACCGCGCCCGTCGCCAATGCAGGAGCAGACCAGAGCCTGACAGCAGGAGCCTCGGGCACAGCTACTGTGACTTTAGATGGCAGCGGAAGCAATGATGCTGATGGAAGCATTAGCAGCTATAGCTGGAAAGAAAGTGGAGTGGAGATAGCCACAGGAGTCAGTCCTACGCTCAGTTTAGCTGTAGGGGTGCATAGCATTAGCTTAACAGTAACGGATAATAAAGGCGCTACCGGCACAGATGAGGTCGTGGTGACGGTGAATGCGGGTACAACCCCAAATACTGCTCCAACAGTAAATGCCGGAGCGGATAAAAGCATTACGCTGCCGGAGAATTCAAGCTCCTTTACAGCGACTGCTTCTGATGCTGATGGAACAATCACGACTTACCTCTGGGAGCAACTGAGCGGGCCGGCAGCCAGCCTAAGCAGCACCAATACAGCGACCCTTTCGCTCTCCAACCTGCTGGAAGGAAGCTACACTTTTAAAGTAACGGTAACAGACAATGGGGACGCCACGGCCTCCGATGAGGTGAGCCTGGTAGTAAATGCCGCTGCTGTTTTGGCAGCTCCTTCTAATCTTATTGCCCAGGGAGTCTCCTCCAGCCAGATTAACCTTAGCTGGCAGGATAATACCACAGAGGAGACAGGCTTTGTGCTGGAACGAGCCGTGAGGGACAACTTTACCGGCAGTGTGGCTAAAATAAGCCTTGCCGCCAACACCAGCAGCTACCAGGACAGGAATAAGAAAACAGGCGTAACTTTCTACTACCGCGTAAAAGCAGTCAAAGGAACCACCTCCTCCGACTATTCCAATGTCGCCACGGCTGTTCCTGCTGCAGTTGCCAACGAAGGGATAGCAGCCAACAACACCAATTCAGTAAGTGCCTACCCTAACACTTTTACAACCTTTGTAAACCTGGAGGTGCCACCTGAAGAGCCACAAGCTTATGCAGTAAGTGTTTATGACCTTTTAGGTAGAACAGTTTATAAAGGAAGCTTTAGCTCTTCTCTTCAAAATATCAGCATACACAGAATGGATTTATCTGACCCGGCCATCCGGCAGGGAGTGTACCTGGTTCAGGTAGTGCATCAGGAATCGGGCAGCAGCCAGGTGATTAAAATTTTAAAGGCCTGGTAAAGTAAGAATATTTGGGCCTTTGAGCCGGGGAGGTAACGGTAGAGAAAATCTCCGGTTATCGCCGAATGAGCTGAAAAGCCAGCTTTTTCTTCGGGACCTGCCCCGGAGGAATGTTTTCTTTTAAGCTTAAAGTTTGAAACCCCGGCTCAAAGAAAATTTTGATTCTGATGGAAAAAATGAATCATACCAAATTGTATGGAGCTTCTTCCACAGGGAATGATGGCAGGCGTTTCAAACGACGCGCCACACCCCGGCGGGGGAAGGAGGGGTGCTACTGAAGGTGCTTTGGATGAGTGGAAATAAGCCAGCTTAAAAGCCTCCTGCCAAACTTTAAAATGAAAAATCGGCAAATGCTTCAATTTTGTCTTTTTGTTATCCTTTGCTCAGGCCCGGGAAAACGAAAGGAAACCTTCATTTATATCTAAAATTAAAGTGTACGAATTCTTAAAGGGCGGACCATGCTTCTGCCTGAAAGCCTTCACCTGGGATACCTACAACAAACAGTCCAAATTGAAACATGAAAAACGTAATTGCCTCTACCCATCGGCAGTTGAATAGAGCGTGCGCTGCCCCATATTGGGCCGGCCAACCTTCCAAAATCCAGAAAATTCAGGGATGTTTAAGCTTGTTAAGCGGTAAATTTTTGGCAAAACAGCTACTGGTTCTTTTATTCAGTTTTTTTATTCTGGATGCTTTTGCACAAAATGCCATTGTGCTTGAAAACGCGAAAACAGGCAACCCGGCAAGCGAATGGCAAATAAGCGGGGCCGGTGACTTGTCTATCCAGGGATTTGCCACGGATATGAGCTACAACAAAGGTGAAACGGCTCGTTTTAAAATTAAGACCAATGCCAAGGCGTATACTATCCGCATTTACCGCCTTGGCTATTACCAGGGCAACGGAGCCAGGCTCCAGGGAACTGCAACGGTAACAGCAGCATTGCCCCAGTCGCAACCCTCCTGCCTTACTAGTTCCGGAACCGGCCTGCTGGATTGTGGCAACTGGGCAGCATCGGCCAGCTGGCCAATTCCTGCTACTGCAGTATCGGGGCTTTACCTGGCTAAGCTTAGCCGAACAGATACGGGCGGCTCCAGCCATATTGCCTTTGTGGTTCGGGACGATGCCAGCACTTCAGACTTACTTTTCCAGACTTCTGATGCTACCTGGCAGGCTTATAATATTTACGGCGACAATAATAATGGAAAGAGTCTTTATACCGGAGCGGGTGGTAAAGCGGTAAAGGTAAGTTATAACAGGCCTTTTGTTACCCGCGATGGTGGTGGAGGAGGAGGTCCGTCTGAAGACTGGCTGTTCAATGCAGAATACCCCATGCTCCGTTGGATCGAAGCCAATGGGTATGATGTTAGCTACACCACCGATGTGGATGGCGACCGCCGGGGTAACCTCATTAAAAATCATAAAGTATTTCTTTCGGTAGGGCATGATGAATACTGGTCTGGTGCCCACCGAAGCAATGTTACCGCCGCCCGGAATGCCGGCACCCACCTGGCATTTTTTAGCGGCAATGAAATTTACTGGAAAACCCGTTGGGAAAACAGTATTGATGGTAGCGGGACCTCCCACCGGACACTTGTTTGTTACAAGGAAGGCGACAGTGGGGAAAATACCTGCAATGGAAAATGTGATCCCAGCACTTCGTGGACGGGTTTGTGGCGCAGCGGCTGTGAGTTTGCAACCGGAGATCCGTTACTGGATGGTTGCCAGCCCGAAAATGCCCTATCCGGGCAAATAAGCTGGGAGGAGGCGACCGCTGCTCTCCAGGTGCCAGGCACTTACCGGAATTTACGCTTTTGGCGCAATACCAGTGTTGCCTCCCTGAATGAGGGGCAAACGGCTACCTTCACCAATGGTACCATTGGGTACGAATGGAATGTAGAGCAGGAAGAATACCGCTCTTCTTATCCGAGCGGAAGAATTATTCTTTCCCGAAACGTAATTAACGGAAAAGTCCACAATATTTCGCTTTACAGGCACAGCAGTGGAGCCCTGGTTTTTGGAGCAGGCACCGTGCAATGGTCCTGGGGGCTGGACAGCAACCACGACCGGGGAAATGCGGCGCCAAGCCTGGCGATGCAACAGGCTACGCTGAATTTATTTGCTGATATGGGAGTACAGGCAGGCAGCAGGCAGCCCGGGTTAGTCGCTGCTACCGCTTCTACAGATACACAAGGGCCTTTAACCACCATTTCTTCTCCACAGGGGGGCGCCTCCCTGCCAAAGGACAATGCCGTAGCTATTAGCGGCACAGCCTCTGACAACAGCCAGGTAGCAGGTGTAGAGGTTTCTACCGATGGCGGCAACACCTGGCGCTTAGCGACCGGAACCACTAACTGGACGTTCAGCTGGACACCAGCCATATTAGGTTCTGCCAGCATTAGGAGCAGGGCTTTCGATGATTCAGGAAATATCGGCTCAACCACCACGGTAAATGTAACAATTACAGGACCGGCACCAGCTGCCTGCCCCTGTACAGTCTTTAAACCTGGCGATGCACCAACAAGTAATCTGTGGAGCGACGGGCAGGCACTGCAGCTGGGCATGAAGTTCAGGGCCTCCTCCAGTGGGAATGTTAGCGGCGTTCGTTTTTACAAGCAAAGCGGCAATACAGGTACTCATATCGGGCAGCTGTACAGCGCGGCAGGTGCTTTACTTGCGGAGGCAACCTTCGTCAACGAAACGGCTTCAGGCTGGCAGCAGGTGGCTTTTTCATCTCCTGTAGCCATTAGCGCCAACACCACCTACATCATTTCTTATCACAGCAGTTCAGGATATTATTCTGCAGACGAACCTTTCTTCACCACCTCGGTAGTTAATGGTCCTCTTACTGCTTTGCAGAATGGAGCAGATGGAGGAAATGGCCTGTACAGATATTCAGGCGCTCCTGCTTTCCCTGACCAAAGCTACCAGAGCAGTAACTACTGGGTCGATGTGGTCTTTAACAACGAGAGCACCCCTGCCAACCAGGCGCCTGTAATCTCCATAACTTCGCCTGCTAATAATGCCACATTTACTGCTCCTGCAACCGTAGCCATTTCGGCAACGGCTTCAGATGCAGATGGAAGCATAGCAAAGGTGGAGTTCTTCAATGGTTCAACTAAGCTCGGGGAGGACCTGACAAGTCCATACGAATTTAGCTGGAGTGGCGTAGCTGCAGGCACTTATGCTTTAACAGCCAAAGCAACAGACAACAAAGGAGCCGAAACTGTTTCTGCCGTAGTAAATGTGAGTGTAACGAATCCGGCCAACCAGTCTCCTTCCGTAGCAATTACCTCGCCTGCGAATAATGCCAGCTTTACCGCTCCTGCAACCGTAGCTATTTCGGCAACGGCTTCAGATGCCGATGGCAATATTGCCAGGGTTGAATTCTTTAATGGTCCTACTAAGCTAGGCGAAGATTTATCCAGCCCTTATTCCTTTAGCTGGAGCGGCGTAGCAGCGGGTTCTTATGCTTTAACTGCCAGGGCAACAGACAATGGCGGCGCAATCACCACCTCCGCTGTGGTAAATATCAGCATTAATCCCGGGGGCAATACGGTCCCTACAGTAGCTATTAGTTCCCCTGTAAACAATGCTGCTTTTACAGCCCCTGCTTCTGTTCCTGTAAAGGCATCTGCCTCCGATGCAGATGGCAGTGTGGCAAAGGTTGAATTCTTTAATGGTTCCGTGAAACTAGGAGAGGATCTGCGTGAGCCCTTATGAATACAACTGGAGTGACGTAGCAGCAGGCACCTATTCTTTAACAGCCAAAGCAACCGATGATAAAGGAGCGGTTACTACTTCTGCGATAGTGAACATAGTTGTTTCAGGGCCATCAACAGGTGCCTGCCCCTGTACAGTCTTTAAACCTGGCGATGCACCAACAAGTAATCTGTGGAGCGACGGGCAGGCACTGCAGCTGGGCATGAAGTTCAGGGCCTCCTCCAGTGGGAATGTTAGCGGCGTTCGTTTTTACAAGCAAAGCGGCAATACAGGTACTCATATCGGGCAGCTGTACAGCGCGGCAGGTGCTTTACTTGCGGAGGCAACTTTCGTCAACGAAACGGCTTCAGGCTGGCAGCAGGTGGCTTTTTCATCTCCTGTAGCCATTAGCGCCAACACCACCTACATCATTTCTTATCACAGCAGTTCAGGATATTATTCTGCAGACGAACCTTTCTTCACCACCTCGGTAGTTAATGGTCCTCTTACTGCTTTGCAGAATGGAGCAGATGGAGGAAATGGCCTGTACAGATATTCAGGCTCACCCGCTTTCCCTGACCAAAGCTACCAGAGCAGTAACTACTGGGTCGATGTGGTCTTTAACAACGAAAGCACCCCTGCCAACCAGGCGCCTGTAATCTCCATAACTTCGCCTGCTAATAATGCCACATTTACTGCTCCTGCAACCATAGCCATTACAGCAGCAGCTTCAGATGCAGATGGTAGCATAGCAAAGGTGGAGTTCTTCAATGGTTCAACTAAGCTCGGGGAGGACCTGACAAGTCCATACGAATTTAGCTGGAGTGGCGTAGCTGCAGGCACTTATGCTTTAACAGCCAAAGCAACAGACAACAAAGGAGCCGAAACTGTTTCTGCCGTAGTAAATGTGAGTGTAACGAATCCGGCCAACCAGTCTCCTTCCGTAGCAATTACCTCGCCTGCGAATAATGCCAGCTTTACTGCTCCTGCAACCGTAGCTATTTCTGCAACGGCTTCAGATGCCGATGGCAATATTGCCAGGGTTGAATTCTTTAATGGTCCTACTAAGCTAGGCGAAGATTTATCCAGCCCTTATTCCTTTAGCTGGAGCGGGGTAGCAGCGGGTTCTTATGCTTTAACTGCCAGGGCAACAGACAATGGCGGCGCAACCACCACCTCCGCTGTGGTCAATGTAAACGTGTCAGATCCTTCAAACCTTGCGCCCATCGCCAATGCAGGAGCAGACCTGACCCTGACAGCAGGAGCCTCGGGCACAGCCTCTGTGACTTTAGATGGCAGTGGTTCCACAGATACAGACGGAAGCATCAGCAGCTATAGCTGGAAAGAAGGCCCTACAGAGCTAGCCACAGGAGTCAGTCCTACCCTCAGTTTAGCTGTAGGGGTGCATAGCATCGGCTTAACAGTAACAGATAATAATGGCGCTACCGGCACAGATGAGGTCGTGGTGACGGTGAATGCGGGTACAACACCAAATACTGCTCCAACAGTGAATGCCGGAGCGGATAAAAGCATTACGCTGCCGGAGAATTCAAGCTCCTTTACAGCGACTGCTTCTGATGCCGATGGAAGTATTACTTCTTATGCCTGGAGCAAACTAAGCGGGCCAGCGGCTACCTTAAGTAATACTTCCACAGCGACCCTTTCGCTCTCCAACCTGCTGGAAGGAAGCTACACTTTTAAAGTAACGGTAACAGACAATGGGGGCGCCACGGCCTCCGATGAGGTGAGCCTGGTAGTAAATGCCGCTGCTGTTTTGGCAGCTCCTTCTAATCTTATTGCCCAGGGAGTCTCCTCCAGCCAGATTAACCTGAGCTGGCTGGATAATACCACAGAGGAGACAGGCTTTGTGCTGGAACGAGCCGTGAGAGCCAACTTTACCGGCAGTGTGGCTAAAATAAGCCTTGCCGCCAACACCAGCAGCTACCAGGACAGGAATAAGAAAACAGGTGTAACTTTCTACTACCGCGTAAAAGCAGTCAAAGGAACCACCTCCTCCGACTATTCCAATGTCGCCACGGCTGTTCCTGCTGCCCTTAACTCTGGGATGACCGCAGCCAGGGTGGTAGAAAAGCAGGAGCTTATGCTAGAGAAGGATTTTAAGGTTTACCCGAACCCCTTTGTAAATAAAACCACCATCAGCTTTGTGTGCGAAAATGAAGGAAACTACAAACTGAGCCTGTATGATGCAAAAGGAGCTTTAGTGGCCCTGTTGGAGAAAGGTCAGGCAGAACCTGGTCTGAAGTACACCTTTGAGCTGGATGGCACCCGCCTGGCCAATGGGTTGTACCTGGTGCAGCTGCAAAATCAGGACGGAACTCAGACAGCAAGAGTGTTCCTGGAGAAGTAAGCCTGCTTTTAGCCTTAAGGAAAGGAGAAATGTGTTTCCTTTCCTGCAAGTAGTACCCGGTCCCTCAAATATTAAAACTTATCAAATATGTATATTAACCATAAATTTCTTTTTGCGCTTTTATTTATCCTTGCCTGCTTTGTGCCAACCATGTCGCAGACACTGCACAAGGTGTTGATTGTTGATGGCCAGAGCGATCATGACAACTGGAAGAAAAGTACCCAAATGATGAAAGCTTACCTGGAAGAAACAGGGCTTTTTGATGTGAAGGTGGCAACCAACTATCCTTCAGAAGGGGGTTCCCTGGATAGTTTCAAGCCTGATTTCGGGGAGTATGAGTTGGTGGTATCCAACTATAATGGAGCCCCCTGGCCGGAAAATATTCGCACTGGGTTTGAGGACTTTGTAAAAAAAGGAGGTGGTTTAGTCATTGTCCATGCCGCAAATAATGCTTTTCCAGGTTGGGAGGCTTACAACAAAATGATAGGCGTGGGCAGTAACCGGCCGCAGGAAAAGGGGCCCATGATTTACTATGATGAAGCAGAAGGGAAAGTGGTACGGGATAATAGCCGGGGCCAGGGAAGTACGCATACTGGAAAATACCAGGTAATGGTAAAAATCCGAAGTAAAGACCACCCGATAACCAAAGGTTTACCTGCTATTTGGATGCATGAGCAGGACGAGATTTATAATGAGCTCCGGGGGCCGGCTCAAAATATGGAAGTTCTGGCTACTTCTTTAAGCCCTAAAAATAAAAAAGGTACGGGGCGCCACGAGCCTGTAATCATGGCGATTAACTATGGAAAGGGACGCATATTTCACACCACTTTAGGACATGACCCTGAAGCTCAGCAAGGGGTAGGCTTTATAACGCTCATCCAGAGAGGCACCGAATGGGTAGCTACCGGAAAGGTAAGCCAGGAGGTTCCCCAGGACTTTCCAGGCCCGGGCAGAGGAAGTAAAAGGATTAAATAAAACAAAGCAAGAAACAAGGCCGCCTGGTGCATGGGGCCTGTTTTTATCTTGCGAAAGAAAAGGAAGTAGGTAGCGTATCATCAGCCAAATCCAGCTTTAAAAAGGGGTTCTGCTGGCTGCATCCTTTGGGTGCTTTCTGCATAGTCCTGCATGATAAATCCACCCTTCTTGAAAATAATTTTTAGCAGGCTTCAACATTTTGCATGGGATTAATACAGGGCTATTAAAAAATTTAATATGGGAAAGCCGAAAAAATCAAACCGCTTAAGCCGGAGAAGCTTTATCCGGAATTCTGTGATTGCAGCTGCCGGCGTTGGCTTGTTACCTGCTGCACTTTCGGGTTGTAAGGACGATGACTTTCCCGGAATAGATCCTGATACGGGAGGGGGCTTTTTACAGGGAGTGGCCAGCTTTGATCCTGCGCAGGAAGGGGTGGTTTTATGGACCCGCTACACGCTTGCCCCCGGGGAGGAAGGAAGTCCTGAAATTCTTCTGGATGTGGCTAAAGACGTGGGCTTTAGTGAGGTAATTGTCAGTGAACCTGTAAGGGTTGATTTAAACAGCGATTTTACTGTTTATGTTGATGTAAGCAATTTGCAGTCTAACACCAGGTATTACTACCGGTTTAGAAACCAGAAAACCGGAGTAGCCTCAGTGGTCGGAGAAACAAAAACACTTCCACAGGAGGGAGAGGTATCGGAGGTAAAGATGGCCGTGGTTTCCTGCGCAAACTTCCAGGCCGGGTTGTTTAATGTTTATGGAGCCGTGGCTGAATCGGATGTGGATGTGGTTATCCACCTTGGCGATTATATGTATGAATATGGGGCGGGGGAGTATGGAGACAACGCACTGACCGATACCTTGGGGAGGGCCCATGAGCCTGAAAATGAAACTGTTTTACTGGAAGATTACAGGACCAGGTACCGCCAGTACAGAAGTGATGAACAGTTGCAAAAAGCGCATCAGCTAAAACCTTTTATTTGCGTTTGGGACGATCATGAAATTGCAAACAATGCCTATAAAGATGGCGCGCAAAATCACCAGCAGGATGAAGGGAGTTTTGACACCCGGAAAATGAATGCCCTACAGGTATGGCATGAGTATCTTCCTGCCCGCGTCGATGATAAAACAAAAATTTACAGAGGCTTTAACTTTGGCGGCCTGGTAAACCTGCTGATGTTGGATACCCGGATTATAGGAAGAGATAAGCAGCTGGATTACTATAGCTATTTAAAACCAAATGGAATAGACAGGGAAGCTTTTCTTGCCGACTGGCAAAACCCGAACAGAACTATGCTGGGAACTGAGCAAGCCTCCTGGCTAATGTCTCAGCTGGAAAGCAGTTCGGCCAACTGGCAGGTGCTGGGAAACCAGGTATTGATGGGCAGGATGCTGGTGCCCGTTGAGCTCCTGGCGCTTACTACGCAACTTTCTGGAGGAGACATTCAGCCGGAATTGTATGCGCAATATAAAGCCCTGGTTACAGAATTAGTTTTAATAAAGCTGCGGCTGCGGCAGGGCGACCCGACGGTAAGCCAGGAAGAGAAGGCACGGGTGGAGACGGTTCTTCCCTACAACCTCGATGCCTGGGATGGGTATCCGCTAGAACGGGAAAGGGTGCTTGCGGCAGCCACAGGTAAAAAGCTTATTTCCCTGGCAGGCGATACCCACAACGCCTGGCACTCTCAGCTATCGGATGTAGGCGGCAACAGGCTGGGAACAGAGTTTGCCACAGCCTCTGTATCCTCTCCTGGCCTGGAAGCTATATTTAACTACAATGCGGAAGCCATTGCCGGCATTGAACAGGCACTGCCAGTGCTGATCGACGACCTTCAATACCTCGATGCTTCCCACAGAGGCTTCCTGAAAGTTTCTTTTACCGCTGGCAGCGCAGAGGCGGAGTGGCGGTTTGTACAAACGCTGGCGACAAAAAACAGTACCACAAATACCGGAAATACCGCAACGGTACAATAGTACCGGAAAACAGGATGCTCTTGCATCTATAATACAATAAAGGGTGCTCCTGCATAATTTCAGGGTAGCACCCTTTTTATGTTTTAGCCAATACCAATTCAGGCAGGCTTACCAACTATAGGTTTTAAAACCTCCTGCTCCTTGCCGAAGTTGCCGGAAGGTTGGTGGGATGGTTAAAGCAAGGTGAATGATAGATTAAATTAAATCCTAAGAAAATCTCCCTAAGAAGCTAAAATGAATGCCTCCTCCCTGGCGGAGCTTCCGCGGAGACCATAAAACTCATGCATTTATTACAAACTAAGTAGTAGGACACATTTAATTTGAAGAAAAAAAGCCGATTTTGTCATCCTGAGGAACGCGGACGCCGCGCGGAAGGATCTTTTCAATAAAATGGCTTTTAAGGAGCTTCATACTGCGAAAGATGCCGCAGCGGTTAGGCACCCCCGGCGTACCGTTTCCTTTTTCATTATGACAAGGCTGGCTGTTAAGGTTAAATTAAATAGGTCCACTTACATATTGAGGAAATTTCCCGCTTTCGTTCCGCTAAGCTCCACCAGGCCGGAAATGAAGATAAAGACTGGTTTGGCAACCCCTCATGCACGTTAAAACATCTCCTTCCTGGAAAGAAGCCAATGCTGGAAAAGCTACAGGATAAGGTGTATTTTACTCCAGCGCTTCTTCGTGTTGCATGAGCCATTGCAAAGCCGTTTGGCGGAGGGCAGTATTTTGTTTGTTAACAGAAGTTTTGAGTGCATGGCGGCTGCCAACAAAAACAGCGAGTTTCTTTGCCCGGGTGAGGCCGGTATAAATCAGGTTACGGAACAGCATGGTAAAATGCTGGTTCACCAGCGGAAGGATAACAGCTTCAAATTCACTTCCCTGCGATTTATGAATGGTGATGGCATAGGCCAAATCAATTTCCGTCAGATGTTCTTTTTCGTACACCACTTCCTTGGTTTTCCTGCCGCTGGCATAGGCGATAAGGCAGGAAACTTCTTCGTTGTCGATTTGGATAATCCGGCCAATATCGCCGTTAAAAACATTTAAGTCGTAGTTATTTCTTCGCTGAATTACGCGGTCCCCTTCGCGAAAGGTTCTGCCCCCCAGGGTGAGCTGCGCTTTGCCTGCTCCGGCCGGGTTTACCGCTTCCTGTATTACCAGGTTTAGGTTGTGTGTACCCAAGCTGCCCTTGCTCATGGGGGTAAGAATCTGCACTTCGGTTTCTTTGCCGTAATACTTGGGAATAATGTGCTTGTACAGCTTTTCAACCATATCTACCGCCGAATAGCCCCAGTGCAGCGACGACCAGGGATGTACGCGCTTTAGTACTTCCTGCAACTCTTCGCTGTGGGTGTCGGCCAAAATCAGCCTTTCTACATCTACATGGCCGAACTTATCGGGTATATTCAGCTCCTGGCTTTGCAGGTACAGCTCTTCCGGTTCGGCAGCCTGGAGGAGCTCCTCTTCTTTTTCGCGCAAATAATTTCGCTTCACCTTTGAAATAAAGCGCAGTTGTTCCTGGGTGGCTTCTTCGGAATCGATAAACAGGCAGTCTTCTTTTTCTTCCCACAGTTGAGGATGATGAAAAGGAGAATCTATTTTAGGGACTGTACCATTATTTATCTGGTGGGCATAGGTAATAATTTTAGATTCCTTCGCCTGGCGAAACACTTTCGTTAAGCGGGCACAGGGAACCACGCCGGAGCCGATGAGGTCTTTAAAAATGTTGCCCGCTCCTACGGAAGGCAGCTGGTCGGCATCGCCGATAAGGATGAGCTGGGCCCGCGGAGGAAGGGCGCGAAAAACAGCTGCTGCCAGGTGCACATCCAGCATCGACGACTCATCGATAATAAGAAACTGGCAGGAGAGGGGATTCTCCTCCTTATGTTTGAAACCTCCGGTGGCAGGCTCCCATTCGAGCAGGCGGTGAATGGTTTTTGCTTCCAGGCCAATGACCTCGCTCATGCGTTGGGCCGCCCGGCCGGTTGGGGCGGCTAAAAGCACCTCTTTGCCCATGGCCTGCAACAGGGCCACCAATACCCGTGTAGTGGTGGTTTTTCCGCAGCCCGGTCCGCCGGTTAAAATGCCCAGCCTGCGGCTTACCAGCTGTAGGATGCTGGCTTCCTGTTCGTCGCTGAGCTGTATTTCTTTTTGTTTGCAATAGCCGGCTACCCACTGTTGCATTTTTTCTTCGTTCTGCGAGAGCTTGCCTGTAGCCATCTTTTTTGCTTTCGCAGCAATATAGTTCTCATCGAAGTAGAGGGAGTGGGCATAATAGCAGCTCTCTACCTGTTCCTCGGCATTTAGGAGCAGGCGGGTTTTAAGCTCATCGGCATTTTCCATTTCGAGCAGTTCAGAAGCAATCCGCTCCGGCTTCGGGAGGGTGATAAGCTCCATAACCTGTTCCAGAATTTGGTCTTTGGTCAGGTAGCAGTGCCCTTCTTCGCGGGCATTTTGGAGCACATGGCTAATGGCGGCTTTTACCCGGGCCGATGAGTCGGGTGCCAGCCCCAGGCTAAGGGCTACCTTGTCGGCACTAAAAAATCCAATGCCATAAATATCTTCCGACAGGCGGTAGGGGTTTTCAGAAACGATTCCTACGGCTTCCTGCCCGTACGTTTTGTAGATTTTGACCGCATAGAGGGTGCTGATGCCATGCGACTGCAAAAACATCATCACATTCCGAATTTCCTGGTGCTCCTGCCAGGCCTTGCTAATGGAAACCAGCTTTAGCTTGGCAATGCCGGGGACTTCGGTGAGTCGTTCGATGTCATTTTCAAAAATAGCGAGCGTATCTTTTCCAAAATGCCTGACTATTCGTTTAGCCGTAACCGGGCCCACGCCTTTTATCAGGCCGGAGCCCAGGTATTTCTCCAGCGCATTGGCCGTAGCCGGCTTCCGCTCTTCGACCCGCTGGGCTTTAAACTGCCGGCCAAATTTTGGGTGGTTGGTCCACTCGCCAAAAAAATCGATCGTGGCCCCGGCAAACACTTTCGACTGGTGTACGGTAACGGCTATTTCTTCCTGCTCCCGCCCAAAAGGGGTAACTTTTAATACCGACCAGCCCGATTCTGCGCTGTGAAAGGTTACCCGCTTAACAATTCCGGATAGCTTTTCCAGCGTGGAGGGGTAAGAGGGAAGAGTAGGGTTGGCCATAGCGGTTTACTTCTGCTTTTGCTGCTATAAAGTAAACAGGAAAAATGGTAAAAGCATTTCAGAAACGCAACTTTTTCGGTATTAGCGGCTTCTTTTCCCTCTTAATAAAAATTTTTCTTCCGCAGAAAAAATGTTTAAAAGCTGAATATGGAACGGGCTGGTACGGCCTGGGAGTTACTTGCTATTTCTACAGGAGTGGTTATTCTGTCGCATATGCCCATACTGAGCGAAGGCCCCCGACGCCTGCATACCTGCAAAATGATTTGGCCGGAAGTGTGGAGCGAGCTACTAACCATTTCAATTATATATTTGCTGCCATCGTACTCAATTACTTTGGTCCAGGAGTAGCCATTATCGGACGAATACATGAGCAGGCACCTTGTTTTGGAATTATAACCGGCATAGAGGGAGGCCCATATTTCTTTTAGGTTACCGGCCGTTTGCCGAACCAGCATATTTGTAAAGTACGCTCTCCGGTAAGGGTCGGGAATAATTTGCTTCCGGAAGGTTTTCATGTCGCGGGTGGTAATAAGAAAGTTCGTACCTCCAAGGTAGTCGCTGCCAAAAAATAGGGTATCGTTTAGCTCCACCATGGCAGTATAGCCGCCTGTCTGGTAATGGTAGCGGGTAACTTCTTTCCAGCCCTTTTGGGGGCTGGCTGCTTTTACATCGAAGAGGTGGTCGGAAAGGTTGTACCACAGCTTCTTTTTGTTGTCGCCATCGGTTAAAACAAGTCCTTTTAATAAGTGGCTGTACTTTAGTATATGTATGTGCTTATTAATACGGGCTTTCTGTAAAAAGGTGCTTCTTTGCCAGTTTTGACCTCCGTCTTTGCTAAAATATATATAGGCGGCACAGTGCCACTTCCTGTGCTGCCAGATGCACACATATTCTCCCACGAATAAGTCGCCATTTGGCCTTTCGGTAAAGGTATTGTTATGCCTGAAGTAGCTGTTTTCAGTTGATAAAGTAAGAACCCTGGTGAAGGTGTTTCCTTTGTTAAGAGAGCGGTACAGGCAACCTCCGCTGCAAACAAAAATATGGTTGTTTGCGCTAATGTAAATCCCTTTTATTTCATGTTTAAACCTGGCGGTTGGGAGGGGCTCCTGGCTCCCCTGTGGAAGCCGGAACAAGGTATTCGGGCTTTCTTTGGTATTGCCTAGCATTTGGCCCCGGGAATCGAAGCAGCTAAGGCTCCAGTTTAGAGGGAGGCGGACCAGCCGGGTACGGCTGTTGCAGTTTAACTCATAATTGTTCCGGCGAAAAAGCTGTTCAGGTTTTTCCAGCAAGGGTTTTTGCCGGGTAAAATGCAGGTAATCATTTTTGTGCCAGGCACCTGTTTTATGAAGAAGCTCCCATATTATAAAGGAGGAAAGCTCTGCGAGTTTGCCTTTGTAAATTACATCCCGTACAAAGCTAAAGGCTGCTTTTGGTGTTAATAACCCCTTTCTTTCCAGGAAATGGCTTGAGTAGGTTTCAGTTAAACTTTTATATACGGGTCGGTCCATAGGCGTTAGGGTATTTCGAGGAGAGTAGGAATAAAACCACTGCCCTGCAATGCCCGCACCATAAGCATGAGAATAAAGATGATGTAATACCGGGCGATATCGAAAAACAAGGTTCTGGAAAAACTTTTTGGCCGGGTATTATATTCTTCGGGGCTTGTTGCCGATAAGGTTTTAGGTATAAAGGCGGGTGTTTTCTTTTTATAATGCACATATTCCCGGTTCAAATCGCTCAGGTCCTGTTCTTCCAGGCGGGCGAGGTAGGGATATATCAGAAAGCACATTAGCAGGAAAAAAACAAGGAAACTGACTGAGCCACTTCCAATAGCAATTCCTATGAGAGCAAAAAAATTAAAGGTATAATTCGGGTGGCGCATAATGGAAAAGGGGCCTTGCGAAACCAGTTTTTTTCTTTTAAAGCCTGCCAGGAAAAATTCAGACCAGATTCGGCCAAAAGCACCCAGGGTGGTAAGGAGCAAGCCAATGCTTATGCATAATAAGTAGGCTGAGGTAGCATGTATTAAAGGAGAAGTAGAAAAGAAAGCCACTAAACCAATGAGTAGGCCAAAAAAATGGGAAAATTTCAAACCGATTTTCTCATTAAAAAAACTATGAATTTTAAGTTTTTTTATCATATTATTTGCCTGAATTGTTATATAAAATTAAGAAACAAAATTTTTTTGCTATTTCAAAATTATAAGCGTTTGTTTTTCAGGCGGTTCTGATGGCTTTATACGATGGCTTCCAACTCATAACGGTGCATTTTTCCATCCAGGTCCAGCTCAATGGCATAGGAAAGGCGGGTGCCGTCGGGAAAATTTTCCGTATCTACGAAAGGGGTTCTTGTATCCTGAATCAGCATTTTCCAGTTACTCTCCTCATTTACCTTCCGGTAAATTTTCACCTCTCCAAGGCATTCTTTACGAAAGGAAATGTGGCGGCCTTTTGCTGTTAGCTCTATGTAGGGCAGGTTATTTGGGTGGTCGGTGCTTACATCTGTCATGGTAAAATCATTTCTGCTGCAGTTATTAGGTATAGTGGTTGCAGCTGTTTTTTATTCCAGGGTTTTATGCTTCGGGAAACTATAGGCCCCTGAATTGCTGCCTCAAGTCCCTTAGCTTTTAATACCGCTCTGTGGCAGGAATGTTTCATCAGGAAAATAAGGAGAGCGAAAAACGAACTGGTGATGAGCCTGGCCTTGCTTTGCCTTAAAGCGGGAATAAACCTTTGTCCGTAAAAGCCAGGGAAGCTTAATTCTTACTTTTTTTTGTTGAAGGTAGTTTGTACGACATTCTGAAATCCGGCAGGGTGATGTTTTGGTAGCCGAGTTCTTCTAAATCTTTCTTCAGCTTCTGCATAGCGCCTTCTTCTCCATGCACCAGGTATATCTTCTTAAGCTGGTCCTTATCCTGGCAGTGCAAAAAGCGAACAATATCTTCATAATCGGCATGGGCACTGTATTCCTTCATGGTTTTTAGTTCTGCCCTTACTTCCAGTGCCTGGCCGTCAATGGTTACTTTTTCGGCTCCCTGCAGCAGGCGCCCGCCTAAGGTGCTGGGTTCGCAGTAGCCGGTAATCAGCAGGGTATTTTTAGGGTCATCCAGGGTAGTTTGCAGGTGGTGGCGAATTCGTCCGCCCTGCATCATGCCCGACGAAGAAATTATTACACAGGGGTCGTCCGAGGCATTAACGAGCCTGGAGTCTTCGGCCTCAGTAAGGAAGTGCAGCTGCGGAAACCCAAAAGGATCCGGATCGAATTTGAGGTACTCCAGCATTTCTTCGTTAAAACATTCGGCATGTTCGCGCATAATGTCGGTGGCATACACCGAAAGCGGGCTATCGACATACACCCGAATATAAGCAGGAATGCGGCCTTCTTCTGCCAGCACGTTTAGCGAATAAACCAGCTCCTGGGTACGGCCTATGCTAAATGCAGGAATCAGCAGTTTTCCCTTTTTCTCCACACAGGTGTTGAGAACGATGTCGAGCAGGCGTTCTTCTGTATTTTCAATGCTTGAATGAAAGGAGTTTCCATAAGTAGATTCGCAAATAAGGAAGTCGGCCTGCGGAAAAGGCTGGGGCGCCCGAAGGATGCGGTTTTCATGGCGGCCAATATCCCCGGTAAAACAAAGCCGGATGGTTTCCTCTTCCTCCTGTATCTTTAGGTTGATGGCGGCGCTTCCGAGTATGTGGCCCACATCGGTAAACCGGCATTCAATATCTTCATCCAGCCGGAAGGAGGTGTTATAAGGAACGGTTTCAAAAAGAGCAAGGCATTGTTCCACTTCTTCTTTTGAATAAAGCGGCTCATTTCCTGTGCCCACATCTTCATGCCCCATATCCGAATGCTGAATGCCCGCACTATCCATCAGGATGAGCCGGCAGAGCTCGTGGGTGGGAGGGGTGCAGTATATTTTTCCTTTGAAACCCAGCTTAAACAGGCGCGGAATTAGCCCCGAATGGTCAATATGTGCATGTGATAAAAGCAGATAATTGATGCTTTCCGGCTCAAAGTCGAAGTGTCTGTTTAGCTCATGCACCTTATCTCCACTGCCCTGAAACATGCCACAGTCCAGTAAAATGCGCTTTTGATTTTCCAGGGAAAGCAGGTGCTTGCTTCCGGTTACGGCTTTTGCAGCGCCATAAAAAGATATCGTCATAAAAATTGGTTTCTTTTAAAAAAAAAATAAGAAAAAGCGTTTTTGTCTTACCGCTTTTCTAACTGTTCGGGCTTTCTATAAATACGGGAGAGGTCTATGCTTGGCCATCTTCTAAAGGGAGAAAAATTATTTTGTACAGGATTGCCAGAATTTTGCAAAAGCCGAACCCTTCCCCTGTGCTACCTTTGTGTGATTCGATGAGGTGCCAGAAATTTTAAAAAATGAAAGAGTATAAATTTAAAACAAATATCAATTGCAGTAGCTGTGTGTCAAAAGTGAGCACATTCCTTAATTCGGCCAATGGTATTGAAGAATGGGCGGTAGATACCTCCGGCAAGGATAAAATGTTGCGTGTAAAAACCACTTCCCTTTCGGAAGAGGAAATTGTAGCTACAGTGAAAAAAGCCGGCTACCAGGTAGAAGGCCAGTAGAAAGAATAACTGGAATAATTTTAGCAAAGGAGCGACCGGGAGGATAAGCCCAACATTTTCCTAAAGGCGAAGCTGAATGAACTTTAGTGTTCTTTCAACTTAATTTTTATGAATTAATAAGCTGAGCAGAGAAGGATTTTAATGCTCATGCAAACCCTTTTAACTTTTCTCCCTGATTTTAAAGCGGTCCGCCGCCTTCTGATTTTTAATTTGGCGAATGCACTAAGTTTTGTTTTAAGGCAGTGGATGAAATAGCTTTTGCTGAGTAGCAGCAAAAAGTTAATAAAGGCAGCTAAAGGAAGGATGCTTGTTTTTAACTGGCGCTTTTATTACGCGCTTTTTAAAATGTCGGCAGGAGCCTCCCCCGGATTGCCGAAGGCTTTTCCCAATAATATGAATCATTGGTTTTTTACCTAAACGTCCTATCCTTTGGAGTCTTCTTGTTGATATTATTATGAGAATAAATACAAACACCTGGAATAAGATTCGCTATACGCTGTACCAGCCTTTTTACGATTTTGTGGGCGATTTTTTTAACAACTACAGAAAAATGTCTATTGACCGTTTGCAACTGGAGCCGGACGATAAAGTGTTGATTATAGGGGCAGGAACAGGGCTTGACCTGCCTTTCCTGAAAGCTCAGAAAAGCATTACTGCAGTAGACATTACCCACGCGATGGTAGAAAGGCTTAAGCACAAAGCCAAGCATTTGCAGCTGCCGGTAGACGCACAGGTGATGGACGGGCATAACCTTGCTTTTGAAAATGACTCTTTTGATGCCATAATACTGCACCTGATTGTAGCGGTAATTCCTGATCCGGTACGGTGCCTGCAGGAAGCGGAACGGGTGTTAAAGCCTGGTGGAAGAATTACCATTCTGGACAAGTTTATTCCCGCCGGCAGCAGTCCCGGGCTGTTAAGGAAGGTGGCTAATACATTAGCTAATTTTCTCTTTTCTGCAATAAACCGCGACATAGACAAGCTGCTTGGTAAAACCGCTTTGTTAAAAAAGGATTTAATAAGCCTGAAAGCCAGCTACTGTATTATTTCAGCATCCAAAGAGAATTATTAAACTCTAAAACAGGGTTAGTGACATTCTTCCGGAATGCTAGGCAGTACCTGGGGTTAGCAAAGATTGAGGCATAAGCTTTTATTTGGAATCAGAAAGACCGGCAGGGGAGGAACATTTTTTTCTTACTAACTAATTTCAGTCAGAGAAGCTGCCTTTGGGCATTTTAATTTTTAAAGTTGTACGTATTACGTTAAGTTATTCCCTAATTATAGCGGGAAGTGTCATGCAGTGGCAATCAAATTAATATGGCTCTTTTAGCTAAAAAAGGAAGTGCAAACTTTCCTTGTGTATTTAATTACTGCACAAAATTATATGTTACACCAACTTTGCAGGTAGCTTATAAGCCAATAAATATATCGGATAGAAAAAAATGCGGCTGTCTCAAAAGAAACAGCCGCATTTTTAAATTATAAATTTTGAACTGCTAATGGTAAAAAACCAGGTAAGCGGCAGTTTTCAAAAGCGTAGACTTTTTAATTGTTATAATTCGGTGATAATGTATTGGCTGCCAGACTTTTTAATAGTCATATATTCTACTTCAATACCGTCATCACCTGCATTGAAGTATCCTGTATACGTTTTTGTCTGCTCTCTATCTGCATCAGTAACATAGATGGTATAGTCTGCCTTTTTTGTCACTTCATATGCTTTCACAATAAGTTTATATTCGCCGTCTCCAAAAACGTCCTCCATAAATAATTCATCAAAACCAAATGAGGATGATTTCCGAATTTCCGTGGTGTTTTTCTTAAGGACAAGGTCTAAATCTGCGTCCGCTTGTGCCTGGGTAACAGAGCCTCCTGTAGTCCACTCCAATGTAACGATTAGGCCTTCTGAGCTGGTAATTGCATTAGCTGGTTTTACAGTCTCTTCAACAGGTGAACATGAGGCAACAAATAATGCAAAAAACAAACAGGAGAAGATAGTAAGTAGATTTTTTTTCATTTTTTAAAATTTAACGTTTTTTATATATTCTTTAAATAGCTTTTTGTAGCTGAAACAGCTTCTTCGTTTTACCAAGGCTAAGGTTCAGTCAATCTTTTTGAAGTAAAGCGGCCTCAGAAAACGTAGTAAACAATGATAAAATAATTCTATGCTTTATATTAGGAGGAAAATGAAAGCTTAAAAACCGGTGCTGATTAAAGGGTTGAATTCATAACCTCTTCGTATTTTTCCAGCTTTGCTTGTCTTTCTTCCAATATTTTTCCATAGCTTTTCACCCAGCCATCGCCTTTATCCAATTCTTGCCCGGCCTCAATGCACTTGTTTGCATTTTCAAAATCATTTAACCAGATATAGGAGAAGGCAAGGTTTTGCAATGTTAAGCCGGTAATTTTCTCACTTACGCGAGCTTTTTTGTTTTCAATATCCGACTCTTTGAGTGCTTGTTCCCAGATTACAATTGCTTCACCAATTTTAGTTGAAAATCCTTCGACAGGATAAATAAGAGAATCGCTGTACGCTTCAAATGCCTCTTTAGCCAGAGTCATAGCCTTGTCATAATCATCATAATTATGTTTCTTAGCTTTGAACGTGTACAATTTTTCAGAAGTACTCAACTTTCTGTATCCATATTTTCTGTTAAGGAAAGAAGTTATGGAACTGCTTATGTTAGAAAATGACTTTGCCTTTAATTCTGATGTTACTTTACCTTTACTTTTACTCCAGCTGTCGGATAGTTCTGAGAAATTCCTGAACTTTGAGGTTTCATATGCGGAGTAATCAGAAGAATTATTTACATAAAATTCATCTAAAATCTCTCCATTTAAAGAAACCTGAAGTTTTACAGGGAGCTTATACTCCATCCGGTAATAGTGATAAGTAACTTTCACCTTCTTGTCATCCCTTTTTTCTTCTACCTCTTTTTTAAGATATTCAGGAGACCTTGTGGAGAAAGCATGGTAAATTGCTGTAATCTGAATTTGCCCCTCATCTTCCATTCTATCATAGCCCTCAATATTAATTGCTGCTTCCAGACCTTTTACTACTCCTTCCCGATCTTCATATGAGCTCAGGCCATAAGGAATTTCAATAGCACTCTGGAAAGTGTGAATTTCAGGGGCAAACGGGACTTCGGGAAGCTCAAGATACTTAAAGCTAATTCTTTCTCCATCTTTTCTTTGGGCAAAAGCAGTTAAGCAAATACAAACAGCAATTGCCGACAAAATGATTTTTTTCATACACTCTTCTTTTGTTAAACCAATAATTTTCAACAATGATAAGTGGAATTATGAGAAGAAAAAATGTCCGGCAATCCCAGTACCTGTGCTTTCCAGAAAGAAATGTTATAGAAAATAAGGATTTTGTTAAAAAGGAAAACAAGGATCCGGAGGAAGGATTTTTCACTGCGATTTCAACCCTTTTATAATCAGGACTTAATGCTAAAGGAAACTGAGAAAAATTATAACCATTCTTTGAAAATTAAGCGTAAAAGAAAATTTATGTCATTGTGTCAAAAATTACCATTTTGCTAATAATTAGCATGGCAAAGCTTATTAAAATCCTGATAGGGTTTAATAGTGCCGGGCGTTTTTGTGATTTAATAAATCTTATACTTTAGCATATATTTTCTTATAAGTGCTTAGACATAAATACATTAAGCTGTTTGTCATGCCGACAACGGAGGCATCTTTCCAAGTATCATGCTTCCCAGATGTTTCTAACGAAGAGAGATCCTTCCGCGCGGCGTCCGCGTTCCTCAGGATGAATTGTGTCAAAAGTCAAGCTAGGGGTTAAAATTTTATTTTGTTTCAGCCAGTTTAGGCTGGTACTCTTTTTCATATAAGGTTCCCTCTTCTACTATGGCAAAGGCCTGTTTGAGCAGCTTGTTTACTACCGCAATCATCGCCTGCCTGTGTGCCTTTCCTTTTGCCCTTAGCCTCTCATATAAGTCTTTACATGTGCCGTTATATTTCCTTGCTGAACGCGCAGCCATATACAAACATTTTCTCACCTCTGACATACCCATCTTACATATCTTCGACTTGCCCCTGACTGAAGAGCCTGATTCATAGATTCTGGGAGACAGGCCCAGGTAAGAAATTACCTGCTTGTAATTATCAAAGCCTTCAAAGCCTCTTAAAGCCACTATCAATAACAAGCTGGTCTTCGGCCCTATACCTGGTATAGACTCCAGTTGCTCTTTTAAAGCACTGTTTTCTTGTTCTATCAGTTCATGCATCTGCTTCTCTACATGGCTTATTTTTTTGTTAAGCTGGCGTATTTCATCTTCTAATGTAGCCTTGATATTCTTGTCCAGCTTACCTGCGGCAAGAAAAGCCTCTATTTGCTGCGTAGTAGCATGTAGGTGCTTCAATAATTGCTTCCTCACTGTATACCACTGCTTAATTTTCAGGTAGCCTTCCTTTAAAGGCTGCCATGGCTTTAACTCCATCAGCTTTCCATAAGCGGCTATACCTTTTGCATCAGCGGCATCTGATTTAACTCTTTTTAGCTGCATCTGCATAAACCTGCGAATCACCAATGGTTAACTACGGCTACTTTAACTCCCTTCTCATAAAGAAAGCAAGCCAGCTGGTAGTAATAAGGCCCAGATGCTTCCATCACTACCCAACTATTAGAGGGTATAATCTTTTGAAGCTGTTGAAAGCCCTGCTTGTCATTAGTGAGTCTTCCTTTAGTATTCTTACTATCAGCATCTGTGAAAAAGTAATCAAAATAAGCCTTGGAGATATCTACTCCTACGACAGTGGGCTTTACTTCTTGCATTTCTTTTTTATCTTTACAGTTAACCAATAATGCAGCCGTTGCTATCAGGTAGGGCTTTTTACCAGACCAATCTATACTTAAAGCAGGTTCTATAGACCTAATGAATTGTCCTGGTTTAGGTAAAAAGTAGCAGAAGGGAATTGCATCCCGAAGAGTCTTAATGACTAATGACAAACTAGATCCTTGTTCCTTCTGCCTTTACCTGTTAGCAGCGCCCTGCTTTACAGGCAAACCAAATAATATTCTGCGACTTCTCCAACTTTTTTCTCCCCGCTAAGAGCATGTTTAAAAATTTTATTAGGTTACTGGAGTTAAACGGTTAAGAATTACTTGGCAATTATGCCATAAGACCCAAGCTTCAGAACTTTCTATGGTTTTTTCGTGGTCTTTGTCCAGCCTTCTGAAGAAGTTTAAGCTTCCGAACGTTCTTTCGCTCACCCATCTCCACTTTACAGGCACAAAACCATCAGGGCCTGGAGGCTTCGAGGAAATCTCCAAGTCTACTCCTAAAAGATTGTCATTTACCCAGTCCATAAACCTTATTTTGTAAGCATCATCGGCTAAAATTCTTTCCATTCTATGCATGTAACCCTGCAATGGAGCAACCACTTTTTCAGCCATTACTCCATCATGTTGATTGGCTGCATGTACAATAACAGCCCAGACTAAACCAAGTGTGTCTGTAATGATATGTCGCTTCCTGCCATTTATCTTTTTATTGCCATCTATACCCTTTTCTTCCTTTACAAATGGAGCGGCTTTGATTGATTGAGAATCAATGCAAAACATGGCTGGAGTCGGTTCTTTGCCTTTTTTTTCACGTTCCAGCCTGTTCATGGCAAAGTTAAGGTTCTCTAACGTGCCATTATCTTTCCACCTCCTAAAGTAATAGTAAACACTTTCCCATTTGGGAAAACATTCTGGCAGGTTTCTCCATTGACTACCTATACGCAGATACCAAAAAATTCCATCTACAATAGAGCGTAAAGAATATTGGCGCTTGCGTTTTATTGGAAGATAATCTCTCAAAATTTCCCATTGCGGGTCAGTAAGTCTCTTGTATTGAGATTGCATAAATAAATAAGTTTGGTTTCTTTTTTTCTTACGCAACTGACCCGCTCTTTATTCAACCTACCTCATCCTTTTGAAAATTTAAACATGCTCTAACTTAGTATGACACATCAAAATTAAGTTTATACTATTTCTGTCGAATTACTTAGTAAGTGAACCTAATTAGGTGTTTTTTCAATGGTTAATCATAAGGGTGAAAAAATAAGAAGTAGAAGTTCTGAAATCAAACAATTTTGCAGGAGCTTCTTTTTACTAAAAGGGGGACTAATTAAATTTAAAGGAAGCATGAAAAATATACTTAGGGCTATACTTGCTGGGTACGGGGCAAAGAAACTTGGCGGAGGTTGTTTTGGAACTATCATTGTTTTTATACTCCTGTGGGTACTATTGGGGCAGTGCATGTAAAAGGCCTTTTTACTTGTTTACATGAGGTGCTTTTTCATTCTTTTTTCATGAACCTGGCTAAGGTAATAAAGCCAGGATATATTTTTTCCCCGCTTATGAATTGATATGCCAGGAAATGACCCCCTTTCTCCCTGTTTTCCTAAAGAATTTACGGCAGAAGCGGAAATTAGGGTGGTGCAGCTTTCTACCTGTGCAACCTGCTTTAATCAGAGTAATGCGGCCAGTATAAATTCAATTACATTTTGCGGGTCATCCTGACGGCATACGACCGGCGCAAGGAAGGCGCTTTCTCAGCAGAAAAACTTTTTGAATTCCTTCATTGAAAAGCTGCGGCATCGGGACCGGCGGGGAGCCGCCTTCGATTTGGCTGCCGGCATAAAAAACGGGTGAAGGTTTTTATGGCCTGATACTTTGCTTCCTACGCTTTTTATAAATATTCTTGAGAAGCTTTCTATCATTACCTGAACAGCAACCATCGATATCAACCAACTTCTTTTTTTTAAGAAGTTAAAAGTTTTAGGGTGGTAAATTTGAGGATAAATTACACACTGTCAGTATTTTCCGCTCGGATAGGAGGCAAAAGGATTCGATAAAAATAGGGGCACACCGTTAGTCCGGGCGGTTTATTTTATTTTTTTAAGGCTGATTCTATCTAAAGCCCTTTAAACCGGCTGTGTGGCATTTTTCCACAGCTGTTATCTTGCATAAGGAGCGTCCAAAATAGTTGCATCTTTTCCAAAGCATTCACGTACGTACTTTATAAGCTCTTTGATAGTACCTTCAGCTTTATTAGGGGAAAATGGGGTGATTACCCCAGCTTTTGATTGAACCATACTTTATAACTGTAGCTTTGCCCTGATACTGAAGGCAATAGAAAGAGCTGGGCCAGGGCAATAAAGCTTTTCGCCTGCGTTTTCATTACCTGATAATACTGTTTGTAACAATTATGAAACTTTTTTATATTCCGCTCTTTCTCCTGTTTGGCATTTTATGCAGTAATCATGTGCAGGCCCAAACCGTTCGCCCTTATCCTTACTATTCCATGTTAAACTGGGATACCTCGCCCTATAAATCCTATAGATTTACAAGACAAAATGCTTCCTGGGAGTGGATTAACTTTCGTCTGCTCTTTCCGAATGGCTACGATTCCACGGCAGTCAACGGAAAGGAATATCCGCTGATTATCGTCTTACATGGCGGAGGTGAATCTGGCAGGAGGGAATGGGATAACACGGATAAAACAAATTCTCCTTATCCGGTCGATGATCCGCGGCGAGATAATAACGACCACCATTTACTGTTTGGCGGTAGAGAACATCTGGCGCCTGTGGAAGATAGCGGGCGCTTTCCGGGTTTGCTCTTATTTCCTCAGAACTCCTATGGCAACTGGGTAAAGATACGGCGATGCCATCCTCCTCCATCAGGACCTGGAAAAGGCAATTGTTATCTCGATCGAGTATCTGGTGGACCACCTGGAAGTCTGATTCCGGCCAAGACGTTCATATTCATGGGTTGTCGGCAGGGGGAATCTGGTACCTGGCTGGCGGCTTATAAAAGGCCCGATCCCGTTCGTCTCGCCGCCCTGCCTATGTCGGCATTCGGCAACCCGGCTATGACCACATCAACTGGCAAAAGCTTCCCTTCTGGGTATTCCAGGGCGAATGGATACCAAACCCAGGTCATGGGCCACAAAGCAAACCGTGGAGGCCATTAGGGAAGCAGGAGGAAACGTTTGCTACACTCGAGTTATGCTGAAGGTGGGACATAATACCTGGAACAGGGCTTATCTGCGCTAAATGACTTTTCTAATGGATGCTGGGGCATAAGTAAAGGAACAATAGAAACCCCCAACCAGGCCCCGGTGGTGGGAAGCAGGAAAAATAAAAGCATTATCTCCCGCACTACCACAGCCAGCTTTACGGCAACCGCTTCAGACCCCGATGGCACGATAAAATCCTACGCCTGGGTAAAAGTAAAAGGACCCGAAGATTCACCATGGCGAGGATACGAACATGGCCAAATTCTCTTTCATCAAGCCTGGTAGAGGGTACCTATACCTTTAAAATTTCAGTTACTGACGATGCCGGTGCCATGGTTTCAGATGAGGTAGGCCTGGTTGTGAATCCGGCAGCCAACAAGGAGCCGACGGTAAGTGCGGGTACTGACAAAAAGATTACGCTTCCCACAAATACAGCCAGCTTTACTGCCCAGGCAGCGGATGCCGATGGCACTATAGTAAGTTATCTCTGGGAAAAAGTGGATGGTCCCGAAGCGGATATGGTAGGGGTAAATAAAGCCACGCTTTCTTTGTCAAACCTCATCGAAGGAGTGTACACTTTTAAAGTAGCGGTAACGGATAATAACGGAGCCGTAGTATCAGATGAGGTGACACTGACCCGTAGCCCCTGCGCCCAATCAGTTGCCGACCGTTAATGCCGGAGAAAACAAAATCGCTACGCTCCCGGTAGCCACAGTAAGTTTTAAGGCCGAGGCGGCAGACCCCGATGGCGTAATAGATGCTTATGTGTGGGAAAAGGTAAGCGGACCGGCAGCCAGCCTCAGCGGTACTTCCACTCCAACCTTAACGCTTTCCGAATTAGTAGAGGGTACTTATGTACTGAAAGTAAGCGTTACCGATGCTGAAGGAGCAACAGCTACGGACCAGGTAGAACTGCTGGTTAATTCCCGGCCAAACCAGGCGCCCACTGTTAATGCCGGCAAAGACATGGAACTGACCCTTCCTGCAGGTACAACCACCTTAAAAGCTACCGCCACAGACCCTGATGGTAGTATTTCTTCTTATGTATGGCAAAAAGTTAGCGGCCCGGCCGTAAAAACGGAAGGCGATAAAACAGCAACACTTTCACTTTCTGAATTGAAGGAAGGCAGCTATTTATTTAAAGTAACTGTAACAGATAACGAAGGAAAATCGGCAGTCGATGAGGTGGCAGTAAAGGTAAACCCTGCACCAAACCAGGCACCAACGGTGAGTGCAGGTTTAGACAAGACCCTTACCCTGCCTGTTAACTCAGCAACTTTTTCCGCCGATGCCAAAGACCCGGATGGCACAGTGGCCACTTACCAGTGGGAAAAGGTAATTGGTCCGGCGGCAGAACTTAGTGGCGCGAAAACAGCCAGCCTTTCCGTAACAGGTCTTCTGGAAGGGGCTTATACCTTTAGGGTGACGGTAACAGATAATAAAGGAGCAACGGCTACAGATGAGGTCGGTTTAATAGTGAACCCTGCCGCCAACAAAGAACCTACCGTGAGCGCCGGAAATGATAAAACCATTACCCTTCCGGAAAATACAGCAACTTTTACCGCCGATGC
>CAWIFH010000001.1:0-223258 GCA_963835365.1 uncultured Cytophagales bacterium | reverse complement strand
GGAGCCGGTGCCCGAAACGGACCTTTTCAATATCCAGGTAAAGCTGAAGCTGCTTTAGCTCTTCGCTCAAACTTACCATTTGCTGCTCTTCTTTACGCAGGGTACTCCGCAAAAAATCTGACAGCTGCTCAATCATTTGTCTGGCCTGCTGTGGGCGGCTTACTATCAGGGCGCTAACAGAGTTAAGGCTGTTAAACAGGAAGTGGGGCTGGAGCTGCTGGCGAAGCTTACTAAGCTCTGCTTCGCGAATTAATTTTTCATTATCCTCTTTGCGCTTTTCAAGTTCCTGTTGTTCCTGCCAGTAATACCAAAGCCAGCTGCTGAGCATCATGAGCGAAAGCATAAGCCAGTTAAAAGCGAAGCGCAGGGACAGGGTCCTGTTTAAAAAAGCCCTGTAGGGAGGGTCTTCCGGATGAAACAGACCCAGCAAAGCGTATAAGGTTGCAGTGCACAGGAAGGTAAGCCCGATGCTCCAGAATAAAGGGGACAGGCCCTCCCTGATTGAGGGGCGGTAAAACCGGAATACAAGCCCCATGGTATAGCCTGTAAAAACAATAATAAAATTAGTAAGGAGTGCTTCGGGCAATGCATAGGTATACTCCCAACCTGCCTGCAATAACAGTAAACAGTGAATGAGCGACCATAAGATCCACCAAAGCAGGTAACCGATGAGTATGCGGGAAGAATACATAAGCGCTTTAAGTGGTTAAATTCTCCGGACACAGCTTCTGCTGCAAAAGGGCAAACTTTCTACCAATATTATCCAGGTAAGCACCCGACTCCTCATCTTCAGGGGAAAAGGTATAAACCTCAAGCCCATCAGAAGGTTCCTTTATCGGGTTGAGCTCAGGTACACCAACAAAGCGCCAGTATACCTTCTTTCCCTGCATGTTCAAAAACTCCTGTGCTTCTGCATTGCCCAGCCGGCAGGCTTTTAAAAAAGCCTCCCGCTCATCGGGGGCAAGGAGCAGGCGCAGTTGCTCATCAAAACCGGGCAAACCGTCAGCGTCCTCCTGTGTTATTTCAAAGCTTAATTTAGCAAGAAACCATTTCATTTCAATTTTTAAAAAGAATTAAAAATCCACCCCTGGCAATCAAACTTAGTAAGAACGAATATCCAGGCCTCCAAAGACAGAAACCCCTTTTAAAATAAGCCTTTTTCCACCGTCGGGCATTACTTCGGTATGGGGAGGGCGCTTGTCTTCTATGCCACCTAAAACAGCCACCAGCTCAGACTTTATCTCCCAGTGGGGGGGGATTATCAAGCGGGCACCACCAAATATTTGAACCACTTCCAGCACCACATCTCCATGAATGTCGGCCTGGCTCAGGTTGTATTCCGCCCCCCCGAAGAAAGTCACTATTTCGCCGCCCCGAAAGTCTTTGGTAATCACGTTTTTCTTGATGCTTCCAAATACAGAAACCGATTCAATATAAGGCTCCTCCGTATCGATGTCTGAAGTGGGGCTGTACTCGGGCTTGTGCCTGTATGACCGCTTTTCGTAACCGTAAGCCGGGCGCCTCCTGTTTTTCTTTCTGCCGGAGCCAAAAATAACAAACAAGCCCGCAAAAATAATTGCCAGTGGCCATAAATAAGTGATGATAGAGAAATCATCCAGAAAGCCATCGAGGAGGAAGAAGGTGCCAATGAAAATAGGAAAAAACCAGGCCCAATTACGAAAGTTGCTCCTGAAACCGATATATAAACCAATAACAATCATAAAAATTTCCCAGCTAAAGAGCCAGGAAGGAATGAAGATAAAGTCTGCCTGGCGAAGTAGAAAGATGGTGCCAACCGCTATGATCAGCAAGCCGCTCATCACTCTTCCCCGGCGGTTTTCCTCGCTTCTGTCTTTTCGATTTTCTGTTTGTGTATTTTCCATAATTTTTAAGTTTAATTCAAAAGTAAGCAGGCGTTCAACCATCTGCAATAACTATTAGGCTGGTTGCCTTCCACGGTCGGTAAATGGGCGCCTGGGGGCGGTAAATGGCGCCGGGCCAGGCCAAAAGAAACCCCCGAAATTGGAGCTTCCTTTTCTTTATATTAACTTAAAGGCCTACTAAAACCTTAAAACAGGACCTATGCAGTGGAAAATAGCCGTCGATACCGGAGGTACTTTTACCGATTGTCTGGCCACCGATCCCGATGGGCAGGTGCAGCGCGCGAAAGTATTGAGCAGCGGGAGCCTGAAAGCCCTGGTCAAAGAAAAAATATCTGACACCGAATACAGGCTGCAGGCCGACTGGCTTAAGAAAGCGCTTTTTTCCGGCTTTTTTATCCGAAAGGCCGGGGCTCCGGAAAGCTGCGAAATTGCTACCCTTTCGCCGGAAAGCAAGCGCCTGGTTTTAAAAGAGCCTCCTTCTTTTTCTATTGTGAAAGGAGAAGCCATTGAAATTACCGCCAATGAAGAAGCCCCTGTGCTTGCGGCGCGTTTACTTACCGGAACGCCGCTGGGCAAGCCCTTTCCTCCACTGCAAATGCGGTTGGGTTCTACCAAAGGAACAAATGCTTTACTGGAAGGAAAAGGCGCCCCTATGGCAGTCCTGTTAAGCAAAGGGTTTGGTGATTTGTTGCAGATAGGAGACCAGCGCCGCCCCGACCTTTTTGCACTAAACATAAAAAAGCGCCCCCCACTGAGCCAACAGGTGCTGGAAGTGAATGAACGGCTGAATGCGGCAGGGGAGGTCGAGCAGGAATTAACGGCTAAAGAAATCCAAAGGCTGGTGAAAGAAATTAAAGCATTGGAGGTGGAATCCGTGGCTATTTCGCTGATGCACAGCTACAAAAATCCTGTTCATGAACAGCAGCTAAAGCGCGCCTTGCAGGAAGCAGGCGTCCGGTTTATTTCAGCTTCAGCCGAGCTTTCGCCCGCCATAAAATACCTCCACCGGACCGAAACAGCCGTGGTGAATGCCTACCTTTCGCCCGTCATTTTTAACTATACCAAGGAGGTGCAGCGTGGATTGTCGGGGACTGGCAATACAGCTCCCGGCCATTCGGGTAAAAAGCAAGCAGGAACTGAGCAGAAGGGTGCCGATTTAAAAATTATGACCAGTGCAGGCGCCCTCCTTAGTGCGGCCTTTTTTCAGCCGAAAGACAGTCTCCTCAGCGGGCCTGCCGGCGGAGTAGTTGGGGCAGCGCAGGCAGCCAAACAGCTGGGCGAAGCCAGGGTACTCACCCTCGACATGGGCGGCACCAGTACCGATGTAGCCCGCTACGATGGGGCTTTTAGCTTCAATTACGAATTAGAAGTGGGACAGGCCCGCCTCCAAAGCAAAGCCGTGGCCATAGAAACCGTGGCGGCAGGAGGGGGTTCCATTTGCCAGACCGACGGATTTAAGCTTATGGTTGGCCCCGAGAGCGCAGGGGCCTTTCCGGGCCCCGCCTGCTATGGGGCAGGAGGTCCGCTTGCGGTAACCGATGTCAACCTGCTGCTCGGCAGGGTATACCCGGAGCGCTTTAATATCCCGCTGCATAAGGAGCAGGCCCAAAAAGCTTTTAAGACTCTTCAGCAGCAATTAGAGGGAGCAGAGCAGGGGAGTGATGAAACCATTCTCTCGGGTCTGTTGCAGATTGCCAATGAGAAAATGGCCGAAGCCATCAGGAGCATTTCGGTACGGCGGGGATACGACCCGAGGGAATATTCCCTGATGGGCTTTGGTGGGGCGGGCGGCCAGCATGTTTGTTCCATTGCCACTTTGCTGGGGATGCAAAAAATTATCGTACCCTACGATGCCAGTATTTTGAGCGCCAGCGGTATCAGCCAGGCGGTAATTGAACGAACTGCAATGCGGCAGGTCCTTCGGCCCTTGCAGGAGGTTCGGGACCTGGATGGATTGATGGAGGAAGTGGGTGAAGAAGCCCGCCAGGCACTTTTACAGGAACAGTTAGCAGCAGAAGATATTCAGCTAAAAGAGCAAAAGGTGTTTCTGCGATTCCGGGGCCAGGATACTACGCTTGAAATTAGTTATGCAGCCGGAAAGAATATACAGGAAGCGTATAAGGAAAAGTACAGCTTCCTCTATGGGCACTGGCTGGAGAACCGGGAGGTTGAGCTGGAGTCCATCCAGGTAAGCGCAGCCAGCCGGATGCAGGAGCTGCATTTTCCGGAAAGAGAGCAGGAAACCTATCAGCCCGGTACAACTACGCTCCATCGCTGCTGGATGGATGGAAAATGGCAGGAAGTTCCGGTGTATGAATGGGATGAGCTAAAGCCTGGCGCGGCAATTAAGGGGCCGGGCCTGCTGCTCAGTAATTTTACCAGCGTAGTGGTAGAGCCGCAGTGGCAGCTACAAATTCAGCCCGATAATTCGGCAGTACTAAAGCAGGTGGAGGTACCGCAGGAAACGGAGCAGACGATTGCTTCCGAAGCGGTGCAGCTGGAGCTTTTTACCAATCGATTTACAGGAGTAGCCGAAGAAATGGGCAGCCTCCTGGAGCGTACCGCTTTTTCGGTAAATGTTAAAGAAAGACTCGACTTTTCCTGCGCCCTTATGGACCCTAAAGGTTTTCTGGTAACCAATGCTCCGCACATCCCGGTGCATTTAGGAAGCCTGGGAGTATGTACCCGCCTGGTTAAAGAAGAATTTGCAATCGCTCCCGGCGATGTGCTTATCACCAACCACCCGGCCTATGGCGGCTCACACCTGCCCGACATTACCATGATTTCCGGCGTGTTCGATGAAGAAGAAAATTTGTTGGGCTATGTAGCCAACCGGGCCCATCATGCCGAAATTGGCGGCACCCGCCCGGGCAGTATGCCGCCGGATGCAAAGAACCTGGAGGAAGAAGGAGTCGTAATTGCGCCAACCTACCTCATAAAAGGCGGGAAACCCCAATGGGAACTGGTAGAGCGCATGCTGAAGGAAGCTCCTTTTCCCAGCCGGTCGGTTACCGAAAATATGGCTGATTTAAAAGCCGCCCTGGCGGCCAATGAAGCGGGAAGGCTTGCCCTTCGGGCAATGGCGAAGCAGTATGGAAGGGAGCAGGTGCTGCATTATATGGAGGCTCTGCGCCAATATGCGCACCGGAGCCTGCAAACAGCGCTAGAAAGGTTTGGCTATGGCACCTATTCCGCCACCGAGCTGCTCGACGATGGCAGCCCGCTGAAAGTAAGGATTGCTATCAAAGCGGAGGGTGTAAAAATTGATTTTGATGGGAGTGCGGCCGTACATCCGGCGAACCTGAATGTGAATCCGGCCATTGTCAACAGCGTTATTATGTACAGCCTGCGCCTGCTGCTCAACGAGCCGATTCCGCTCAATGAAGGTCTTCTCGAAGGTGTGCAGGTTCATATTCCGCAAGGCAGTATGCTGAACCCCGATTTCCGGCAGCCGGCCCATAATTGCCCGGCCGTGGTGGGAGGCAATACAGAAATAAGCCAGCGCCTGACGGACTTAATGCTCAAGGCTTTTGGTGTTGCCGCCTGCAGCCACGGCAGCATGAACAACCTGCTCTTTGGCAACGACCGCTTTGGCTATTACGAAACCATTGGCGGGGGCAGCGGAGCAGGTCCGGACTTTGCCGGGGCCGACGCGGTGCACCAGCATATGACCAACACCCGCATTACCGACCCCGAAATAATGGAGTTCCGCTACCCGGTTCATCTCGAAGCCTTCCGCATCCGCACCGGTTCAGGAGGCGTCGGCCAATGGCCGGGAGGCAATGGAATTTACCGCCATATCCGCTTTAAGGGAACAGTAAAATTGTCGGTGCTAACGCAGCACCGGAAAGTTGCTCCTTACGGGGCAGCGGGAGGCAAGGAAGGTGCTACCGGGAAGCAATATATTCTGCGGGCTAATGGTCACCGCGAAGAGTTGCAGGGCATCGATGGGGCAGAAATGGCCCCCGGCGATTCAGTAATTATAGAAACTCCCGGCGGTGGTGGGTATGGCGCTCCCGATAAAAACTAAAATGAAGAAAAAAGGAAGCATTGCCAGCGGTCTGGCCAACATCTTATTTTGGTCGGTAATTTCCGCCGCATTTATTGGGCCGGGAACCGTTACCACCGCCGCCAGTGCCGGGGCGGCATACCAGCTGGACCTTTTATGGGGACTGGCTTTTTCTACTTTTGCCTGCCTGCTGCTGCAGGAAGCAGCGGCGCGTATCCGCCTCGTTAGCGGGCTCAGTTTAGGGGAAGCCATTGCCAGGCGTTACGGGGGAGCTGGCTTTGTAAAAGTCTTCATTGCCGGGGCTATCCTCATTGGCGGCATGGCCTACCAGGCGGGAAATGTTTTGGGCGCGGTGTCTGGCATTGGCTTGCTGCTCGATATTCCGACGGCCTACCTGGCAATAACTCTTTCCCTGCTGGCAGCCGTTTTCCTCTATATTGGCAGAAACAATCTGATCGCTAAAATCCTGGGAGGAGTGGTGGCCCTTATGGGCGTGGCTTTCGTCCTTACCGCCAGCCAGCAGGAATTTTCTTTGGCTGAAATTCTCCAGCGTTCTGTACAAGCTCGTTTCCCATCCGGTAGCGAATTTCTTCTTTTAGGTTTAGTAGGAACCACCATCGTTCCTTACAATCTTTTTTTAGGTTCGGGCATTGGCCATAGTCAAAGCCTCTGCCAAATGCGCTGGGGCTTAGGCGTGGCCGTTATATTGGGTGGTTTTATTTCCGGAGCGGTACTGGTAACAGGCGCCGGGGTGGAGGGTTCTTTTAGTTTTGAAGCCATGGCGGCTCATATGGCAGCAGGTGCAGGAAAGGGCTTCGCAGCGCTTTTTGCCTTCGGACTTTTTGCCGCTGGTTTTTCTTCCTGCTTAACGGCTCCGCTTGCGGCAGCCATAACGGCTAAAAGTGTAGCAGGTCCCGAATCCTCCTGGCAGGAACAAGGCTGGAAGTATCGCCTGGTATGGGGGCTAATTATTCTGTGCGGCCTGCTCTTTGGTGCCTCCGGCATTAAACTAATTCCAATGATTATACTGGCCCAGGTGTTAAATGGATTCCTGCTGCCCTGGCTAAGCATTTACCTCTTCCTGGTGCTGAACGACCGCCAGCTGATGGGGCAGTATAAGGCTTCTTTGCTCAATAATATACTCCTCCTGGGGGTGATTTTCTGTACCGTTTCGCTTGGTCTCCTGGGAATTTTAAAAGCCATCAACGGGGCAGGGTTGTCACTGCCGGTAAATGACTTAAGCTTGCTTTTTATTGGCCTGCTTTCGCTCCTGGTGGTAGCAGCGTTAGTTTGGAAGGTAATAAAAGAGCAAGGGCTGCGGGTCTAAGAGAGCGGATGTACTTTTCCAGTGTATTTTCTTTTTTTATGGATAATTAGAATACTTATTATGCAATAAAAAAAATATGGAAATAAAGAACCTTGAAGGGCTAAGCCCGGCACAGCTGAAAAGAGAAATCGACCATGGCGGTAAATTCGTTATTTACGACTATACCATTTCGATCATTATCATGACCTTCCGCCGTTCGAGTAATATTTATTTTGTGCGAAGTAATGAAAACGCCCTAATGAAAGGATTAGGCTTTACCCTATTAACTTTAGGGCTGGGCTGGTGGGGAATTCCCTGGGGCCCCATTTATACCATTGGCGCCTTATACCGAAATTTAAGCGGGGGCAAGGAGGTTACGGCAGAAGTACTCCAGCTCCTGGTTCAGCAGCAGGAACAGCCATTAGCCACGGCCTAAGGGAGATTTAAAGAATGGAGGGAGGCTTGAGTCCATTTCGCAATACCCCCGCTGGTGCGAGCATGTTGCTCGTACCTTAAGCCAAATAGTCTATGAGCAGAAAGTATAAGTTTACAATAAAGAAGGTTTGTACTTTGCCAGTTTTGCCACTGTCTATTGGATAGATGCCGCAGTGGAGCTGTTTTGTGCGGGATGAGTATAGTTAGTAGAAAGCCTGGACTACCGTAGAAAATATAAAAGCATGGTGTATTATGCCTTCATATATGCATTTGGGAAACAGCAATTGCTCTACCGCTAGCTGCTGGGGTATATTTATTCATTAAGCCAGCTTTCACGGCTTTGGTTCAGCAACTCCACCAATTCTTTTACCTCTTTTTCGGAAGTGGCATAATTGGTAATGCATGCACGGAGGGTGGGCATGCCGCCAATGGTATAAACCGATACCCAGGCTTTGCCTGAACCAACTACTTTCTGTACAACATCGGAAACAAAATGGCTGTCTTTTTCCAAGCGGCTGTCGCTAAAGCAGGCAATGGGGAGCTCGGTTTGGTTGTAAAGCTTCCAGCCACTGTCCTGTAGTTCCTTTTTTAATACGTTTCCCATAGCTGTCTGATGGCGGATTACATGGCTGTACCCTTCCCAGCCAAAAAAGAGGAGGGAAAGGTACACCTTCAATCCAATAAAACGGCGCGACCATTGGAGAGAATGGGTGAAGGGGTCGGTAATTTCCAGCTGGCCGGCTTCTTTAGGCATATAATCGGCTGCAGTACCGAAGCTTTTAGAGAGAATTTGCGGATGGCGCGTAAGGAACATGCCGGCTGCCATGGGTACCGAAAGCCATTTGTGGGCATCGAAGGTTATAGAATCGGCGGCTTCTGTTCCTGCCATTAGGGGCCGTAATATCGGGTCCAGCACTGCGGCCCCTCCATAGGCGGCGTCTATGTGTAGCCAGAGCTGAAATTTGTCTGCAATGCGTTTTGCCTCCTTTAAATCATCGATGGCCCCGGTGCCGGTAGCCCCGGCAGTAACCACAAGTAGGAAAGGCTGGTGCCCGGCAGAAATATCCTGCTGAAGCTGGTCTTCGAGGGCCTGCATATTCATTTGCTGCATCGAATTGAGAGGCACCGGGCGTACGGCACCCATGCCCAGGCCGGTGGTACGCGCAGCTTTAATGATGCTGTGGTGTGTTTCGGTAGTGCAGTATAGCAGGGGCTGTTTGGGAAGCCCACGCAGGCCTGTTTGCGCATAGTCGGCAAAGGAGTGATTGAGTGCGGCCACCACGGCTGTAAGGTTGGCTTCGGCTCCGCCGGAGGTAAATACGCCATCGATGGAATCGGCTGGAAGGCCAAAGCGCTTGCCGAATTCCTGAATAAGGTAAATTTCTGCTTCTGCAGCAAAAGGGGAATGGCTCCAGGCGGCTATCTGGGGGTTCAGGGTGGCTGTTATTAAATCCGCCAGGATGGAAGGAAAGTTAGCACGGGGATTAAACAGGCCAAAGTAGCTGGGGTGGGGCGTATGCACCGCCCACTTTTCAAGCCCTTCCAATACGTGTTGCAGGGCTGTTTCCGGCGATACCGCCTGGTCGAACCTAAACTTCCTGGCATGACCAATGATGTCGTTTACCTTTAATTCCGGAGCCACCCGGCGATTGGCGGTATGGGCATAGTAGTTTTCCAGCTTGTCGAGCAGGTAGTTCCAGCTGGTTTTTCGTTGCTCCGGGCTGAGGTCAAAGTTCATGCAATATTCGTTTGGATGTACCTCTAAAATAGGCAAAACAGCTTGAAAAACAATTTAAAAGGAAAGTTACCAGGGGAGTCCGTTCAGGTCGATGGTTCCAGGATTCAACCGTTTACTTTCTTCCGGAGCCAACAGGAGGATGTTGGAATCGTACAAATGTTTGCCGTCGGACTGCTCAAACCAGAGCTGGCTGTTTGGGTGGTACCAGCCAAGCTTCTTGTAAAAAGGCAATAGCTTGTCGGCACAAAGGAGCAGTCCAAAGTCAGCCTGCAAATTCGTAAAGAGAAAGGCGTGTACCTCCTGCATGAGCTGGTGGGCAAATCCTTTGCCGCGATGTTCGGGTGGGGTAATTAAGTTCTGAATGCCGCTGGCCCAATACCATTTTCCATCCATCAGCACCTTCCTTTTTACCAGGAAGCAAAACGACACGATGTTTCCCTCTTCACATAAAACAGCGGCATAGTCTGGCTGTGCCCACTGATGCTGCTGCACAAAAGAAACATGCCCAAAGGCAGCCGCCACTTCTATCTCCAGCCATGTCTTAAGTTGCCCTTCCAGAGAGGCATAATGATGATATTCTGTCATTAAAAAGAGTTTTATTTCCTGATTTGAAAAAGATGATATGCAGCCCCCCGATGCAGGCTGAAGGCCTGCATCGGGTTCAAAGTTGTAATAGAATTTCGCAAAAAGAAAGTAGCTAAGAGAAAGAATCAATACTGGCAAGGCCCGGCGGGGCGAAAAGAAAATAAAAGGAGTTCACCTGTTCCTTAGCAGTGCAACAAAAGCGCTTCTATTGTGGGGTTAAAGAAAAGGGAGGAATACAGTAGCAGGCTGAGGCAGGGAAGGAATAGCATGCTCCAGAGCAAGGAGGCGGGCTACATTAAAAACCCTTTTCTTTTTTTTATAGGGATAATTCAGGAAAACGTGGGCGTTTTGAAATTGAATTTTTGAAAAAACACCTGGCTTTGCCCTAAAGGAGAAAGCTAAGGATGCAGGAAAGAGCAAAAGCAGCTGACACCCTGCTTTTGCTCTGGAAAGAAGATTAAGCAGTTACTTTTGGCTGTAACTCCCCTTTACTATTTCACCGTTCCTGGCAACTAAAATTTCACCAGCTTTATCCTCAAACTGTAGCTGGCAGAGCAGGAAAAGACCAACAGACAACAGAACAAATGCGCCTGCCTGGTGAAGAACGCCCAAAGGAACGGGTACAAAAAAGAGCAGGGTAAAGATTCCCAGTAGTGCCTGGCTAAGAACAGCGAAAAGTAAAACATAAAAACCTCTTTGCTGAATTTTATTCAGGCTGCTGTGCCGCGACTTCCACAAAAGGAAACCTGCCAGTGCCAGCAGCAGGTAAGCAATGGAGCGGTGCACGAATTGCACCCCTGCCTGTCCTTCGAGGAAGTTGCGGTAAAAAGGTGCTAAATCATGTATGGCTTCAGGAATCCAGCTACTTCCCATTTTTGGAAAGCTGTTGTACATATATCCTGCTTTAAGGCCGGCAACGAAAGCACCATATACCAGCTGCAGGCCCAGCAAAGCAAGGAAACCTGCCAGCAATTTCGAAAGGGGATTGGCCACCTCCTGTAAGCGCTTTCCCTCCTGGCCATACCACAGCTGGAGGGCAAGCCAAAGGGCAAAACCAAAGGTAACAAAGGCCGTAAATAAATGAATAGCCAGCCGGTAATGGCTAACGTAAGGCTTATCCACCAGGCCGCTTTTTACCATAAACCACCCTAAAAACCCCTGCAAAGCGCCCAATCCGAATAAAACCAGCAACTTTGGCATGAGTGAGCGGGAAATTCTGCCCCTAAGCCAGAACCAGAGAAAGGGCAGGAGGAAAACCAGGCCAATTACACGGCCAATGAGCCGGTGAAGGTATTCCCACCAGAAAATAAGTTTAAAATCATGGAGCGCAAAGGTGGTGTTAATCTTCTGGTATTCGGGAAATAATTTATACTGGTTAAAAGCTTCCTGCCAGGCCGCTTCGTTCATAGGAGGAAGGGTGCCCATGACCAGGTTCCATTGAACTATCGAGAGGCCTGAATGGGTGAGGCGGGTGATGCCCCCAATGATTACCATACTAAAAATCAGGAGGCAGCCACTGAATAGCCACAGGCTAAGTGCTTTATCGTTCTTCTGCAGTGGAGAAAACATCTTAAGGTTTTTGTTTGAACTGGTTGAAAGGGAAAAAGAGGAAAGAGAAATTTAAATCTTTTTCAGCAGCTTGCTAATGGCATTGACCGTTTCAGAAGGATCTACCCCCAGGCCTTCCTGCTGGTGAATCACTTCTCCCTCTTTATTCAATACAGAAATAATGTTTGAGTGGGCAATATCCATGCTCAACTCCTTCCGGTACTTTACATTCAGCAGGGCCGCCAGTTCGAGAATATTATCTTCCTTACTGGTAAGGAACACCCAGCGATCCGGATCCAGCTTGTTTTTAGCAGAAAATTCTTTCAACTTTTCAGGCGTATCCCGCTCAGGGTCCAGGCTTACGAGTACAATGCCAACCTCCTCTTTCTTATAGGCGGATAAGGATTCTTCTATTCGTTTAAGGTCGGCTACAATGCGGGGGCAGGCATAATCACAGCTGGTGTAAATCATGGCCACTAACTGCACCTTGCCTTTTAGTGAGTTTAGCTGGAGACTGTCGCCCGATTGGGTGGCCCAGCTGGACGTTAGGTTGTAAAGAGACATTTCGGTAGTGTAGCCGGTTGATGCCTCCATTTTGTTTGCAGCTGCTGCATGATGGCTGTGATCGGCGTGGGAGCCGGCCATTGCCGTGGCTGAATCAGCCTGATCGGTGTGGGAGCTGTTATGGCAGGCGCTAAAGGAAGAGGCCAGCATGATAAGCGATATAGGAAGAAGTTTCATGATAGTTGATTGGGTTTGGCTTAGTGAAAATGGTTTTAGGTTTATTGTACCGGGGGCTCGGCCGTGCTGCTTCTGGCACAGCGGAAGCCGAGGTTGGAAACGGTGTAACTGGCTTTTAAGCTGGAGCGGAAGGCGTAGCGCATAAAGGCTACGTAATTCTCCACATCATTAGCGCCACTGGCACCTGCACCGCAAAATAGCTGCCGGTCGAGGCTGGAGTTGGCCCGTGATTCTCCTACCAGCAGGGAAGAGTTAAAGTCCAGCGTCCACTCCCATACGAGCCCGATAAGGCCGTACACGCCATAATAGTTTTTGAAGCTGCTGTTTACCGCTGGCAGGTACTTTTGGTTGGGCTGGCTGTACCATTCGAGGCTGCGTTGGTAAAAGGACGCATCGCGGGAGGCATCGGCTTTGCTTTCGCTGGCAAGGGCAGCATATTCCCATTCTTTAACCGTTGGCAATCGCTTACCCTGGCATTCGCAATAAGCCTTTGCCGCAAACCACGATACATTAGTCACCGGGCTGTTGGCAATGTTTGCTCCTTCAGGAGAAAAAGTAGAGTCATTTGGCCAGTACCGTAAATAGCCGCCATCGGCAAACAACTTCTTTGCCTTTGATTTTTGCCATTGCGGGTTTGCTGCCACAAAGGCTTTAAACTGCTTATTGGTAACCGGGTACTGGTCCAGCAAAAAGTCCTCTACCTTTAGCGGAAAGGTATCACTTCCGTAAAGAGGCACAAAAGAGCCTCCCTTTACTGGCAGCATGTGCTCCGGGATTTTCTTCTGTGCCTGCAAAGACGGACTGATTCCCAGTAGAAAAAGGATTAATATAATTCTTGTTCCGGGGAGCATTTCTATTGATTTAATGGGCAGCGCCCTTTGATTTTACTTGAACTACCTCTTCGGTTGTAACTGCCCCCCCTTTGTTATCCCAGCTGTTGTAAACGTAGGTTAACACGTTGGCAATTTCCTCGTCGGTGAGGGTGATTTTTGGCATGGTACTGTTATACATCTCCCCATTTACTTTTATTTGTCCTTCCAGCCCGTGGGAAACCACTCCAATGGCCCTGTTTTTATCGGCATTCAGGAAGTCGGATTTTGCAAGCGGCGGGAAGGCTCCTTGAATGCCCTGGCCCTCGCTTTGGTGGCAGGCCTGGCAGTTTTGAGCATAAACCGCTTTGCCAAGTTTAATCCGCTGTTCGGTAGTACCGGCTACGGCGGCTACCGGTTTGGCTTCAAAAGGCATTTGTTGCACATTGGATCCTTCAGGAAGGTAAATTTTTGAAGAAGTTTGCCCGGAAAACACCTCTTTATTTTCTGCTCCTTCCACCTTTAGCATCGCCAGTGCGCCTTTATTAAAGGTGCGGAAGATGGAGTGGTCGACCAGAATAAGAGAACCCGGCACCTCCACCTTAAACTCTGCAATGGCAGCGCCACCGGCAGGAATGAGCGTGGTTTGCACGTTGGTATTAATGTTTGATCCACCTTCCGGGTAAACCTTGTCAAATATTTCGCCAATGGTGTGGAAGGAAGAAATCAGGTTCGGACCACCGTTTCCAACAAAAAGGCGCACGCGTTCCCCGGTTTTGGCGGTTAATGCCTTGTCGCCGGTAAGCGCCCCAACAGCACCGTTAAATAAAACATAAGTAGGATTCTCCTCGAGGGCCTTTTCCATATCGAAAGGCTGAAGGCCCGGAGCGCCAAATTTCCCTTTTGTATAAAAGTCGCCCTGCATTACATAGTATTCTTTATCTACGGGAGGCAAGCCTTTTTCAGGCTCTACGAGAATGAGGCCATACATACCATTGGCAATGTGCATACCAACCGGAGCAGTAGCGCAGTGATAAACGAATAAACCAGGGTTAAGCGCTTTAAAATTAAATACTGTTTCATGGCCTGGGGCAGTAAACGAAGCACTGGCGCCACCTCCTGGTCCGGTTACGGCATGGAGGTCAATGTTATGCGGGTTCTTGCTGTCGGGGTGGTTCATCAGGTGAAATTCCACCTCATCGTTTTGCCTGATGCGGATGAATTTACCGGGTACAGAACCGCCGAAGGTCCAGAAAGTGTATTTTACTCCTTCGGCAATTTCTTTTTCCACCTCTGTTACCTCCAGTCGTACAATCACTTTTGCGGGCTTTGTTCTTGAAATGGGAGCCGGCACCATTGGAGGAGTCGTCAGCTCTGCTTCAATTACCTGCAGTTCATCATCCGGAATATCGTTAATGGTAGCCATATTTTGGTTTTTGGTTTGGGATGGAGTTGCAGGATATCAGGCCCCCGGAACTGAGGAGAATTACTGCCAGTAGTTGAAGGCTAATGCTCCTTATTGTTAAATGTTTCATAGGAGAAACGTTTAGAATTATTGATACCGTAAAGTTAAGTACAGGAAAAGCCAGGCTCTTATGAGTGTAATCATACAGAACAGATGATTATTATCAGTTTTTGAACGGTGGAGGCAGGGAAAACACCGACAACCTTATATCTGTAAAAAAGGAAATGAACCCGCTTTTGGTATACAGCGAAGCTCCCAAGGGCCTGTTCGGTGAAACCAGCGGGTGGTAAAACCTGCTGAACTGCAAACTAGCAGGCAGCCAAAGTAGGATCAGGTAAAGGCAGTAAGAATCTGCTTTGAAGGAAAGCGTGAGGCTTTGCCCGGGCCACGAAGGCTCGTGCTGGTATTTTCCTGCCTCAGGCCTGAAAGAGGATCAAAGGCTGGAAGCTTGGTTTTAAAAAGCACGAGTGAAGACCCTTCGCACTATCGGTGATGCCATGAAGGTGGAGGGCTGGAAAGGCCCAGCTGTATGGCTGAAAAGAACACTGTGGGTGCGGGGAGGAAGGTGGCAGGAGCTTATACGGAAAAAGAGGGAATTCCTCTTTTAAACTGGCAGGAAGCTTTTCTCCTTCCTTGTTTTTTAAAATAAAGATACCCCCAGCTTGTCTGTTAAGATTTCAAGGGCTTTAATTCCTTTAACACTATTGCCTTTCTGGTTCAGCTCCGGGCTCCAAACGGTTATACTAAACTCCCCCGGTAAAACTGCTGCAACTCCACCGCCCACGCCGCTTTTCCCCGGCAGGCCAACGCGATAGGCAAAATCACCGGATTCGTCGTAAAAGCCACAGGTAAGCATGAGCGCATTTATCCGTTTGGTATTACTGGCATCGAGGACGCGTCGGCTACAAAAGGCGGAATTGCCATCATTTGCATATAGCATAAAGGCTTTTGCCAGTTGCTGGCAGCTCATTTCCAGGGAGCAAGTGTAGGTGTATACTTCAATTATGCGGTCAATTGAATTGTCAATATTTCCGAATGACTTCATAAAATTGGCCAGGGCCCTGTTCCTGGAGGAATGGGCTAATTCCGAATCCTGAACCTGCAAATTAAGAGGGATTTCATGTTCGCAGGATATGTCCCTGATAAACTGGTTAATCGTTTTTTCCGGTTCGGGGAAATAGGAAATTAAGGCATCGACAACCACCAGGGCTCCTGCGTTTATAAAAGGATTTCGTGGAATGCCATTTTCATGCTCCAGCTGGATAAGGGAGTTGAATGGATTGCCCGAAGGCTCCACATTCAGGCGTTGCCGAATTTCCTTCCGCAGGTTTGCCAAAACCATGGTAAGGGTAAAAACCTTGGAGATACTCTGGATGGTAAACCTGGTTTGGTAGTCGCCGGTGCCGTAAATATTTCCGGCCTTATCGACCAGGCAAATGCCAAACTGCCGCGGGTCTACCATACTCAATTCGGGAATATAATTGGCCAGCTGTCCCCGAAGCCCCAACTGCTGTACCTCGAAATAAACTTCCTCTATTAATCCCTGATAATCCATGCCACTTAATTGTTTTTCTTTCTACGATAAAGGAACTGCAGGTCTGTAATATAGTTTTTTGCGCAGCAAAAGCAGAATAATTTCTAATAGTTGCCCCATTGGTTAATTCAAAGCCGAGTGCATTCGGGAGGAACTGTTTCAGTTAAGCGTACGCCATTTTCAGAAAGACAGAAGCTGTAGCCTTCCGCTTCCATATTCCGGACTTCAACCTATAAAACCACCGCCTTCCCATGGCGGCTTTCAACCTTCCGGGCACTTTCTTTATTGCCCGATAAAAGCACGTATTGATGTTTGCCCCTGAGTAAACGTTTTTACGAAAAGAAGAAGGATTTCGCCCGGCAGTGCCTTGGTAAAGCAGGGCGGGCGCCTGCAAAAGCTAAAGGTTGAGGTCTACTGGTTCTGAATGGCCCTGTCGGGCTCTTATTTTGCTTTGATTTTCTTTAAAGCCAAACCGTTGTTTATCATTCTCATTTACAATTTCTAAGTGCTTAGACATAAATACATTAAACTGTTTGTCATGCCGACAACGGAGGCATCTTTCCAAGTATAATGCTTCCCAGATGTTTCTAACGAAGAAAGATCCTTCCGCGCGGCGTCCGCGTTCCTCAGGATGACACATCAAAATTAAGTTTATACTATTTCTGTCGAATTACTTATTAGTTTTTGCCTATCAAGGTTTTTTCCTGCGGCATTTGCCTTTTCAAGCAGCACTGAGACAGGTGCCATTGGCATCAAGATGTAAGCCAATTAATAGGGGATGATGGCGGAGAATACAGCTTACGAAATTACTCAGGCGAATTAATTCCTGCGCGTTCATCCATTTCTTTTACTAGGCCTATGGTCCAGTTCAAATTTAGCTTTTTGCACTTCATAACAGGCCCGCATGAGGAGTTGAAAATTTCCTCCCAGCAGAACTTCTACCAGGGCTTCCATTTCGGGAATATAGCGGCGGGCAAAATCCCTGTTGTCCCTGATAATATCCCGGGTGTTGTCAATTACATCCGCCAGTTTAATTGTTTTAGCCTCGGGGCTCATTTGGGCCTGCCGAATGGTTTCCCGCTTCTTACGCTCTTTCCTGTTTAATTCAGGGTACTTTTCATGCATGTATTCATCGGAGAGCTCATGTACCAGGCGGGCCACTTCCTTTCCGAAATGCTGTTCTATTTCCTGATGGCTAACTGGCGTATCTTCGACCACATCGTGCAGGTAAGCAGCACAAATCATTGCCTCCGAATGCGGAACAGAGCGAACCATTTCTGCCACCCGTTTTGGATGTTCAATATAAGGTTCGTGGTTGTATTTTCTGGTTTGGCTTCCGTGCGACTTCCTGGCAAACTCCCGTGCTTTTTGTTCCATATTGCTTTTCCTTTATTAACCGCCGAAAAAAAGATTTGTGAGAAAACAAACAGGGAATTTAGTAATGCTTCTTGTACGGCTACTTAAAAATGACCGGGAGAATAACCACAGACTTAACGGCTTCTCCCTGGAAAATAGCCGGTCGCCAGGGGCGAAACCTCTGGAGGGCGCGAACCACACTTCCTTCCAGCTGAAAGCCATTCTCTGTTAAAGGAATAAATTCCACCAACTGTCCGTCTTTATCAATAATTATTTTAATGTAAACACGACCGCTTTTCCCGGCACGAATGGCCTGTTCAGGATATTTTAAGTTGTTGAGAAGACTCTGATAGAAGCTTTGCATGCCGCCCCGTGGCTGGGGTGCTTTATCGTAATGGTAATAAATGGTGTCCTGTTGCTCCTGCCGAATTCCCCATTTTTCTACCAGGAGCGAGTCGAGGTAAATTTCCCTTAGCTGCTCGTTATTTCGTTTATCAAAGTAGGAATTTACACCACTACCGTTTGCAAGGAGCTTATTGCCTTCTTCATTCCATACCTGCTCATAGTATAGCTTATTGTTTCTGCCGGTAACTTTGTTGAGGGGCTTTCCTTCACTTGTAAAATTGATGAGCTGAATGCTTTTCTTGAAAAAGGCAGGATTTAGCTGGCGTTCGAAGATTCTTTTTTTGTAATAGATTAAAATCGCATCACTTTCTTCTACCGTTTCAATACCATATATACTGGCAATCATTTGCAGCGTATCTCCCCGAAAATCTTTTATAGTGGCCGGGTTGGCTTCCAGGTAATACAACCGGATATTTCTTGAAGTAGAATCGCTGGATTGTTGATTGAAGTTAGTATCGAAAAGCCGCACTTCCTGTCCAAATGCAGTAAAGGATAGGTGATAAGCCATTATCAGGAAAAGGTATTTTTTCATTAATGGAAGACAGGTAGGATAACTTACATGCAGAACATGAACTGAACACGATACCTGTAAAGGTAAAAAGCTTTTCTAAAACATCAACAAGGGCGGTTCTTTTGTAGGAGGCTTTTTACTGGAAGGAGCAATTTGCTCTTCAAAACCGATCACCCTGTCCATTAATGGACACCTTTTTGGAAGCTGTAAATAGTTAATTTGCTCTTAAACAGGCAAGTAGGTATGTGGCATGGACTTTGGCTAATCTTGGGTAGCTAAAACTGCTAGTCATGGACATAGAAATACCCAAAGAAGAACTGAACCGCCAAAGCAGGAATCGCTACCTCCAGCTTGGGGCCCTGGCGGTTCTGCTTATAGCCGGCGTGTTTGGCTTCCGTTATTTAATTAAGCCCTCCGCAGATTTCCGGAGCCTGCAAACTGCTGTGGTTAGTCGCGGCCCGATACAGGCCAGTCTTACCGCCAATGGACGGGTGGTGCCGGAATATGAACAGCTAATCAGCAGCCCGCTGCAGGCGCGTATCGATTCGGTTTACCATGGGGCGGGAGCAGTAGTAAAGGCCGGAGCCCCGATTTTAAAACTCGACCTGAGCTACACACAACTGGAACTGGAAAGGCTGGAAGAAGGACTGCAGAAGAAAAAGAATGAAGCGACCTTAATTCGCCTCCGGATGGAAAAGAACCTGGCAGAACTGCAGGCCCAGCAGGATATAAAGCAACTGCGCATACGAAGCCTTGAAAGTGAGCTTGAAAAGGAAAAGCACCTGCTTAGCATTGGCGGTGGCACGCCCGAAAGTGTAAGGCAGGCAGAGCTCAGCCTGCAGATTGCCCGCAGAGAGCTGCAACAGCTAAAAGAGCAAATAACAAATCAGCAGCAAACCAATATAGCCGACCAGAATACTCTGGGTTTTGAAATCCGCATAGAGGAGAAAAACATGAATGAGTTAAGGCGGCGCATGCAGCAGGCCGAAATCCGGGCGACGCACGAGGGCGTAATTGTTTATGTGAAAGATAAAATTGGTGCCAGTGTGGAGGCGGGCGAAGATTTGGTACGGCTGGCAGATTTGAGTCGCTTTAAAGTGCAGGCCAGCATTTCTGAAAGTTATGCCAGCCAGCTGAGCCCGGGAGGTAAGGTGAGGGTTCGGGCAGGAGGAACAGACCTGCAGGGAATAATCACTACCGTAAAACCAGAAGTTAGCAATGGCCTTATTTCGTTCGATGTAAACCTCGAGCAAAACGATGCCCCCATCCTTCGGCCCAATTTACAGGTAGAGGTGTTTGTAGTAACTGCTTTTAAAGACAGCACCCTGGTAGTAAAAAACGGCGCATTTTTTAAAGGAAAGCAGGACCAGAAAGTATTTGTGGTACAGGGCGAAACTGCCGTTGCGCACAGGGTGGACATCGGCTTGAGCAACCTCGACTTTGTAGAGATAAAAGGGCTTGAAGCTGGCGATGAGCTGATTATTTCAGACATGAGCAGGTTTGAGCAGGCAGAAGAAATTCAACTTCAAAATATAAGGCCATGAAAATTTTGCTCCTCCTTCTGGCGCTGCCCTTTTCAATCTCTGCGCAGGATACCACTTCCCTGAATCTGCAGGAAGTTATACAGCGGGCCCGTTCTCAGTCTGTTGCTTCTTTGCTGGCAGAAACCAGCAGGGAAACCAGCTATTGGGAATACCGGAGCTACCGTTCCGGCCTGTACCCCCGGCTCTCGCTGAGCGGTACTTTACCTGATTTTAGCCGTACCTTCAGCCCGGTAACCCAGCCCGACGGAACCATTCTTTTTCAGCCGATTGTAAATAACAACAGTGGACTGAACCTGGAGCTCAGCCAGAACATTGGCCTAAGCGGTGGAGAAATATTTGTAAGCAGCCGACTGCAGCGCTTCGATGATTTTGAAAGAAACATGATGCAGTACAACAGCAATCCTGTATCTGTAGGCTACCGGCAGTCCCTTTTTGCTTACAATCCTTTCCGCTGGGCAAAGCAGCTGGAGCCGCTGCGGCTGGAGCGTTCCCGGAGGCAATATGTAAGCGAGCTGGAAAAGGTTTCGCTGCAGGTTACCACTTTATACTTTAACCTGGTTTTAGCCCAGGTAGATTACCGGATGGCTTTGCAGAATGTAGAAAATGGAACAAAAATTCTCGAGATTGCCCGCGTTCGCCACGAAATGGGCCGGATATCGGACAATGGCCTGCTGCAGCTTCGTTACAATTTGCTAAATGCAAAAAATGCCCTTGCCCAGTCCCGGCAGGATGTTCAAACCGCTTTGCTCCAACTGAAGGCTTATGTGGGGTTGGAAGGAGAAATTTCGGAGGTAAGTGAACCCTCCAGCCTGCCCCGCTTGCAGCTGGATGGGGAGCTGGCCCTGGCAGAAGCCCTGAAGAACAAAGAAACGGTGCTGGATTTTAAAATCCGGAATATAGAAGCACAACGCGATGTGCAGATAGCCAAAGGCCAGCGTGGACCGAATGCAGAACTATTTGCTTCTGTGGGGCTAACGAACCGGGCCGAACAACTGGAAGGGGTGTACCAGAATTCGGCCGACCAGCAGCGGGTGAGCATTGGGTTTACTGTTCCTATTATGGATTGGGGCCGCTCCAAAGCGCTGGTAAAAACAGCTGAAGCGAGGCAGAAGCTTACAGAATATAGCCTGCAACAGGAGCAGCTTATATTCGAGCAGCAGGTAATGGTGGAAGTAAGCCAAATGGAAACACTTAAGGACCAGGTAGCTGTGGCAAAGGAAGCCGCCGAAGTGGCGCAGCAACGCTACCATATTGCGGGCGAAAGTTTCCGGCTTGGGGAGGTAAGCATTACCGAACTTAACATTGCGCAGAACGAAAAAGACCAGGCAAGGCGGATATATCTGCTGGCCCTCCGGAACTTTTGGGAAACCTATTATCGGTTACGCCTTCTTACCCTTTACGATTTTGAGAAGGGAGAACCAATTCTGGGAGAGTCCAGAGGCAGGAGACAATAGGTAAAGGACCATGGAGGAGAGAAGTGAAATTTAAGGTTTATTTATAAAAACAGGCTGCTTGTGCAATAGCCGACGAATTGCTTCAAGATGTTCGCAATAACTGCCACTAAGCACCAGCCACCAACAACTAAGAACGAACAACTAAACACTGCCAACATGATAAAATTAACAAACGTGGAAAAGGTGTACAAGACCAGCAGCATTCAAACGCTGGCGCTGCACAGAGTGAACCTGGAGGTTCAAAAGGGAGAGTTCCTGTCTATCATGGGCCCCTCAGGATGTGGGAAAAGCACGCTGCTGAACATCATTGGTCTGCTCGATGTGCCTACCTCGGGTACCATTGTGCTGGATGGGGAACCCGTAAGCCAGCTGTCGGATAAAAAGCTGGCAGCCATTCGTAACCGTAAACTGGGCTTTATTTTTCAAAGCTATCACCTCATCCAGGACCTGAATGTGCTGGACAATGTGGAACTGCCCCTGATTTACCGGAATGTATCTGCAGCCGACCGTAAAAAGCTTTCGCTTCAGGCACTGGAAAAGGTGGGCCTGAGTGCCCGCACCAGGCATTATCCTAACCAGCTATCGGGCGGGCAGCGTCAAAGGGTGGCTATTGCCCGGGCCATTGTCGGGCAGCCGGAGGTGCTGCTGGCGGACGAACCTACAGGAAACCTCGACAGCGTAATGGGCGATGAAATCATGAACATTCTGCACCAGCTAAACGGCCAGGATGGCACCACCATTGTAATGGTAACACACGACGAACAACAGGCCAGGCAAACCGGCCGGCTGATTCGCTTTTTTGATGGACAACAGGTAAACAGCGAAAGCTATGCTACGCAATTATCTTAAAATGGCCTTTAAGGTATTGGCCCGACGGAAGTTCTATACCTTCATCAGTATGTTCGGCATTTGCATTACGTTGACCATTTTTTTGGTGGTGTATGCATTGTGGGAGCATTCTACGGGTGCCCAGGCACCGGAAACAAAGCTCGACAGGAGTTTATTTGTTATGAATGCTCAGACAAAATACAAAAACGGCGGTTGGGGAAATAACCCGGTAAGCTTTTATTTTTTGAATCGATATGTAAGCCAACTGAAAACCCCGGAAAATATGAGCTTCTATTCGGTTTTTTCTACGGTAAATACCTATGTAAATGGTAAAAAAGTAGTAATGGACCAGAAATATACGGATGCTGCATTTTGGGAGGTTATGGAATTTGAATTTATTGAAGGAAGACCCTATCAACCAAAAGAGGTTGAAGAAGGACAGCGGGTGGCCATCCTGAACAGGGAAGTAAAAGAGCAGATATTTGGGAATGCGTCAGCCATTGGAAAGGAAATAGAACTGTACCAGGAAAAATTTAAGGTGATAGGTGTAGTGGAGAATGTTTCCTTTACCCGTATTCACAGTTATGCCTCCCTTTACCTGCCTTATACGCTTAGCAAAGATGATATAAATAAAATACGTTACGACGGACTTTATATGGCAAGCCTTGTGGCTAAAAGCCCGGCTCACCGGAAAGAAGTGCAGGCAGAATTTAATGCTATGATGCAGCAGATAGAAAACCCCGCCCCGGATCAAATAGAGAAAATAATCATTAAAGCAGATCCCTATCTGGCAAATTTTACCAGAATGGTTCTTGGTAATGAAGAGGATACCGGGCTGGCGCAGGCTTATACAGTGCTCGGTTTGCTTTTGTTCCTTTTTATGCTGTTGCCAACCATCAACCTGATGAATATTAACATCAGCCGCATTATGGAAAGGGCCTCAGAAATTGGGGTGCGGAAAGCTTTCGGAGCAACTTCCTCCTCTCTTATCGGGCAGTTTGTGTTCGAAAATGTTTTGCTTACCCTCATTTGCGGGCTATTATCTATTGGTCTTGCCTTTCTGGCGCTGGAGGGTATCAATGAAAGTGGTTTGATTTTACATTCCCGCCTTGTACTAAATATGGAGGTATTCCTGGCAGGTCTGTTGCTCACGCTGTTCTTTGGCCTGATTTCAGGAGTTTATCCTGCCTGGCGAATGTCGCGGCTTCATGCTGCCGAAGCCTTGAAGATTAGCTAAAAAAGACAATAGACAAAAGATTATAGATGCGGGGTATCGGACTAAATGTTGGCTTTAAAAATGCAGTTGCGCTGCAACTCATGGTCTACTCTTCTGTCTCACGTCCCCAATCTCCAGTCTCAAGACTAAAAACCCACTACTTAATACTACAACCATGTTAACTCAACTCATAAAAATGATGTGGCACCGCAAGGGAAAGAACTTCCTGCTGCTCATCGAAATTTTTTTCTCTTTTATTGTCCTGTTTGCCACTCTTACGATGGCTATTTATCAGTTGGGAAATTACTACACCCCAACAGGCTTTGATTCTAAAGATGTGTATGTAATAAGTATTGACAGGCACGGAGCAAAAGGTGCCAGCTCAAGAGGAAAAATTACCCAGATGAAAAATGAACTCAGGAACCTGCCGGAGATAGAAAAAATCAGCCTTTCGAGCCCCAACGTGCCCTATTCTTTTACGACTAATAACAACCAACTCAGTTTTGAAGGCCTTAGTGTAAAGGCAAACGATTATACCATTGAACCTGAATATTTTGAAGTGCTGGATGTACAGCTTGCAGCCGGTCGCTTTCTGAAGAAAGGGGATGAAGGAGACCTGCCTGCAGTGGTAGTGAATGAAACTTTTGTTAAAGAACTTTTTAAAGAAGAGAACCCCCTGGGGAAAGTAATTATCGACGCGAATGGAAAGGGACAGGGGAAAATTGTGGGAGTGGTGAAGCATTTTCGCCAGGATGGGGAGTATGCCAAACCCGTTCCGGCCATTTTTTCTCTTATCAATTTCGGGGATACAACGGCTTATTTGCCAACTACCCTGCTAATTGAAACAAAGGCTGGAACAGCGCCAGGCTGGCAACAGGATTTCCTGGACGAGGCAAGCCTCATTGCTCCGGATTGGTCTTTTGAAGAGGAGGCGATGGCAGATAAAAAAACGCGAAAGGCTAAGTTTACCCTAGTACCTGTTATTGGGTTAAGCATTATTGGTGGTTTTCTGGTTTTTAATGTTGTGCTGGGTCTTTTTGGCGTACTTTGGTACAACATCAATAAACGTTTTTCAGAAATAGGCATCCGCAGGGCGCTGGGAGCCTCCCGGCCGGCAATTCGCAGGCAAATGGTTGGGGAGGTATTAGTGCTGGCAACCTTTGGATTAGCCTTCGGCCTCCTGTTGGCAATACAGTTTCCACTGCTCGGGGTTTTTGATGTAGAAAGCTCCGTTTATTTAGTTGCTATCATGGCCTCTTTAGTGCTTGTTTACCTCCTGGTAACCCTCTGCGCCTGGTACCCGAGTTGGCAGGCTGCTGCCATTGAGCCGGCCAATGCCCTGCATTATGAGTAGAATAATTAGCCTCCTGTAGTATTATATACCTTCCATGGCAAGCAGAAAAAATCTTTTATGATGGAATTTAAAACCGGCTGGTAAATATTATCATTTGATGAAATTATTTACCTTCACAGAAGAAGGTCAGGAAAAAAGGACAAGCAAAGTTTGGAATATTAACAGTCGCCCATAAACCCATGTGTAAATAATCATGATTCTTATCGTAGACGATGATGAAGCTGTACGGGTATCATTAAGTCTCCTGCTGAAGCAGGCTGGCTTTCGCGTACAAACGGCTGCCGAACCGGAGGAGGCGCTCGCAAAAGCTTCGGTAGAACTCCCGGAGCTTGTAATTGCTGATATGAACTTCAGCATCGAAACAAGTGGGGAAGAAGGCCTGAAGTTTCTGCGAGATTTCCGGCAGCTGTACCCGCAGCTTCCGGTAATTCTTATTACCGCCTGGGGCTCCGTTCCCCTGGCCGTAGAAGGCATGAAGCTGGGGGCGGCTGATTTCATGAGTAAACCCTGGCAAAATGACTACCTGCTGCAGTCGGTAAAAACGGTGCTTACCCTGGCACAGCAACGGCAGGAGGAGGGGAGTGGAGAGGAAACAACCCCCAGCCGCCTGGCGCTAAATAAAAAATACGATTTTGATGCCATTGTAGGCCAGTCTCCGGCTCTTCTTGAGGTGCTTGAGCGGGTAGGGAGAGTAAGCGCCACCGATGCCTCTATCCTGATTATGGGCGAAAGCGGTACAGGCAAGGAAATGATTGCAGAGGCTGTACACCTGAACAGCCAGCGCTATAATAAACCCTTTGTGAAAGTAAACCTGGGCGGCATTTCCGCGTCGCTTTTTGAAAGCGAAATGTTTGGCCATACGAAAGGTGCCTTTACCGATGCTAAAAGCGACAGGATAGGCCGCTTTGCACTGGCAAATGGCGGCACCATTTTTCTCGACGAAATAGGGGACTTAGACCCAAACAGCCAGGTAAAACTCCTCCGCGTTTTACAGGACCGGACGTATGAGGTATTAGGCGACAGCAAAACCCGCACGGTAGATGTTCGGGTAATTTGTGCCACGAACAGAAACCTGGAGGAAATGGTGGCGGAAGGTAAATTTAGGGAGGATCTTTTTTACCGCATCAATCTTATTACCGTTCACTTGCCCTCCCTGCGGCAAAGGCCAGGCGATATTCCCCTGCTGGTAATGCATTTTATTAATAAACTGAAGGAGGCTTATAAGCGCCCCGAGCTGGAAGTAAGTCCGGAAGCCCTGCGCTGGCTGGGGGCGCAGCTTTTTACAGGAAATATTCGGGAGCTAAAGAATGTGGTGGAGCGGGTGGTACTGCTGGCAGCGCACAACAGGCTTGAAATTGCCGATTTTGAAATGCAGCTGCAGCCAGCTAAAACCTCAAAGAAAGTTCTGGAGCATGCCGAATTGCCTCTTATGCAGCTGGACGATATGGAAAAAACGATGATCCTCAGGGCAATTAAACTGCATAACGACAACATGACACAGGTAGCAAAAGCCCTCGGCCTGAGCAGGGGTGCCCTTTACCGTCGGCTCGAAAAATACAATATTCCCTATGAGGCTTCGCATTAAATACTTTCTGTATGTAGCCTTACTTCATGCAGTTCTTTTATCCCTGTTTATAATTTACCTGCGCGACAACCTTTTCTTATTCCTGGCAGCTGAAGCGGGCCTGGTGGTTTCGGTGGGTTTTGGCTGGTATATATATAAGAGCTTTATTTTACCCGTACAGCTAATGGCTGCCGGAGCAGAAAGCCTGAAGAGCAAGGACTTTTCAATGCAGTTTAACCCGGTAGGACAGAAGGAGCTGGATAGCCTGATTGCTGTTTACAACCTAATGATTGAGCAGCTTCGCCTGGAGCGTACGTACCAGACAGAGCAACATTTCCTGCTGGAAAAATTAATCGAGGCATCGCCGGCAGGTATCCTTTTGCTCGATTTCGATGGAAATATCCATTCTATGAACAGGGCGGCAGAACATATATTAGAAAAAAAGGAAAAGGAATTGCAGGGGCAGTCGCTGGATAAGCTAAGAATGCCCTTTGTAAAGGAGCTCAGCAGTTTGAAGCTGGATGAAAATAAGGTTATACAATCAGGCGGAACGCGCTTTTACAGGGCCAGCAAGTCCAGGTTTATCGACCGTGGTTTTGAACGGCAGTTTATTTTGCTGGAAGAGCTTACGCAGGAAATTCTTAAAGCGGAAAAAGGAGCCTACGATAAAGTCATCCGGATGATGTCGCACGAAGTAAATAACTCTATTGGCGCGGTAAATTCTATTTTGCAGTCCCTGGAACAGGTAAACAGCCTGGAGCCGGATTTTAAAGAAGCCATTGGAATTGCTGTGGGCAGAAACCTGCGGCTGTCGAGATTCATGGGCAATTTTGCCGATGTGGTCAAAATCCCTCCTCCCCGAAAGCTGCCGCTAAAGGTCCAGGATCTGCTGGAGAATATGTTGCGCTTAATGGAATTCCAGGCCGATAAGAAGCAGGTTCAGTTGCATGCCTGCTTAGCTGAAAAACCTGTTGTTGTGAATATGGATAAGGAGCAAATTGAACAGGTATTGCTAAATGTGCTGAAAAATGCCCTGGAGTCTGCTCCTGAGGGAGGGCAGGTACGTATGGAGCTGGAGACAGGGGAAATGCGAATATTAAATAATGGAGAAGGAATTTCTGAAGAAGAACAGAAAAAGCTGTTTACCCCCTTCTATAGCACTAAACCACAGGGCCAGGGCATTGGCTTAATGCTGGTACGGGAAATTTTAATGAACCATGGGTTTGGCTTTTCTCTGCATACCCGCCCCGATGGCTGGACAGAGTTTCGCATTGCGTGGGATTAAGACAGGGAGGCATTGGAAAATGCAATGGCGAATTTCAGGAGCCTTACCTATAGGATGCCTGATGAGGATAAAATAGCCATGTTCCATAAAAGTGCACTTCCTTAAGCTGGCTCAAGGATCTAAATTCTCACCAAATTATTTGGGCAAAAAAAAAGCCCCGCATGGCTGCGAGGCTTTAATTCAATTAAATTTCTTTATTCAGCAATCTGAACTTTCACTGCGTTCAGGCCTTTTCTTCCTTCTTCCAGTTCATAAGTTACTTCATCACCTTCTTCGATTTCATCGATTAGGCCGCTTACATGTACAAAGTATTCTTTGTCAGAATTGTCATCTTTGATAAATCCGAAACCTTTAGTTTCGTTAAAAAATTTTACTGTTCCAGTGTTCATATTGTATTCTTGATATTAATTAATGAGGTAGTTTGTTAATTGCCAGCCAAAGCAGCCTTAAGTTTATTCTACTCCAATCTGGCGCTACCATCTAAAGTACAGACCAAATATAGGAGTAAATAGTTCAGGATTAAAGATAAATTCTTTATATAAGTTTTAGAGGTACTCTGCCTTAGCTATTAAGTTATTGATATACAGTGTGTAAGGCCTGGAAAATAATTTTAAAATAGCCGGTCCGCAGAAAGCAAAAAACTCCATTTTCTGGCTAAACTTTTTAGAATCAGCAGAGAGGAATAAATATTTCAGGAAAAAACGGTTTTACTTGTAATGCATTAGAGAAAATCCTTCAGGAGTCTGAACTCAAAGAGGAGCGTGGTTCCGTCATCATTATCCGCAATGGCAAGGAGCTTTATGTCGCCGTTTGCATAGGTCCCATTAAAGGCCACCGACTCTAGCTTGTCGGTAAATGGGTCTCCTTTATTGGTAACAAACTCCATAAGGGCTGGTTTCCGCTCATCCCTGGCCTGTAGGTCTATAACCCCCAGATAGCTTCCTAAAATTTCACCATCGTCTATCCAGTTATCGGTATCTTCCAGGGTAGCAGTAAAAACTATTTTTGAAGTACCCGGTATAGTACAGGCTCCGGAAAAACCAGATGGCACATTGGCTTTCCCGGGTAGTTGGAAAGACTGAAAGCTCAGGTCGAGCTCCTTTAGGGGAATGTTTCCTACCAGAAATTCTTTAAAGTCATCGAGAGAAGTTTTTATTAGTTGGTTGCCCGCCCGGTTTAACAAAAAAAGATTTTTATCGTGTATAAAGGCTCCTTCTAAATTAAGGTTTTCGGCACTGCCACCATTGTGTTCAATTATTCGTGAATACAAGGACAGAAGAGAAAACTGCATAAGTAAACCTTTAGGTTGAGGGAGGGCGACCTGCAGAAGGAGTGCCCGCTCCGGTAATTTTGAGCCTGAGCCAAATAAATATAGCCGGCTTCCTTCAGCAGTTTCTTCCCAGGCCATGCTTTCAAAATCAGGCTTTACAGGCTTTGCTATTCTTTGCTGGCCGTCGAAGCGGGGCAGGAGCAGGTACTTTTGGTGAAAACCCCAGCGGGGAGTTAGTTCAAAAAGGTAAGGGCTGTCGTCGCCGGCAATAAATATGCGTTTTTTAATTACTGCCATGGCAGAACCCGATGGAAGATACTCGAGCAAAAGCTTTTTTTCTAAAATAAAAGCCGGCTCTTTTTTTGTGAATAATGGTGCCATGGATGAAATAATTAGCAGAAAGAAGTAAAAGGGATTCATAAAGCATTTTACCTTTTTATCTCCTGAAAACCCACCATACCTGCTCTTGGTTTTCTTTTCCTGTTTTTGCTTTAAAGAACAGGCATTTATTTCGCTGGTAAATTCTAAAACTGAACTATCCAGTAGCCGTTTCTCAAAGGTGTATAAAATTGCACCTCCTTTTTAAGATAGCCTATAAAGAAAAGGATAGCCAGCAGGGCTTTTCTTTCCGCTCCTTATTTTTTCAGAATAAAAGAAGAGGAAAGTTAGCGCATTATAGAATACACAACATAGGCCACATATAGTAAAACAAAAATGGCTCCCTCAATCCGATTCCACCCGCTTTTTGCCAAGCGTAATGGTGGTAAGAAAAAGGAGGAAGCTGGCCAGTATGGTTACCCCAATATCGAAGTTAATGGAAGCAGAAAAGGGGAGTGGCTGAATGGCTGAGGTAATTCCAAGGATGAAAAAGATATTAAAAATATTGGAGCCAACAATGTTGCCAATGGCTATATCGGTTTTTTTTCTGTAGGCTGCAACCACCGAAGTAGCCATTTCGGGTAAGGAAGTGCCTACGGCAATAATGGTTAAGCCAATGAGTTTCTCGCTCATGCCAAACGCCTGTGCAATATTAATGGCGCCCTCCACTAAATATTTGCCACCAAAAAAGAGCCCTGCCAGACCGGCTAAAACCAGCATAGCCGATTTCCACAGAGGGAGCTTCTGCACATCTTCTTCCTGGCTTCCCTGATTTTTTGCTATTTCCATGGTGTAGACCATAAAAATGAGGAAAAAGGAAAGCAAAATAAACCCGTCGATTCGGGAAACAAAACTTCCTTCCCGGCTGCCGTCAATAAGGGTATCGTTTGCTAAAAGGCCAAGAACTATGGCCGCTAATAAACTTAGAGGAATCTCCTTCCAGGTGGTGTTTTTTTGAATAGTTAAGGGATAAATAAGGGCAGAAATACCGGCAATAAGGAAAATGTTGGCAATGTTGCTTCCTAAAATATTTCCGATAGCAATATCGGTAGAACCCTGGAGGGCAGAGAATAGGTTGACCGTTAGCTCGGGAGCGGATGTGCCAAAGGCCACGATGGTAAGGCCAATAACCAAATCGGAAAGGCCGTAAGTCTTGGCAATCGAGGAAGCTCCTTCCACTAACCAGTTTGCACTGAAAATGATTAAGGCAATGCCTCCAGCCAAATAGAGATAATCCAGCATATTAGTAATTTAAACAGCTAACCTAGAGATTTTGCTGCTCATTTACAACAGGGCAGGTGCTCCCAAAATGGGGTTTTTAAAACTAAATTTCGAACATTTTCTTTACAAGGAGGCTTTATGGCAACAATTAAAAAGTTTAATTCCTTCCTGGCTGAGAAGGGGATTTTGTTTTTCGTTGGAAAAAAATTACGAAATTTTACTTCTTCACATTCCAACCTTTTAATCCTGCTTAGGTGTCTACTACACTGGCAATAAAGGCCAATGCAAAAAAAAACCTGCATTCATAAACTAATTTTCCTCCGGAATAGAATTAGCACGAGTGTAAGGTAATCGTGTAATATAAAGGGTTGTAATTCAACTAAATAATTAATTTGGTGTTCTAAAATATTCAGCTATTGTATGGAGAGAATTCGAGAAATGTTTTTTGGTTTTGTAGTTTTTCTTGCTGTTTTAGGATTCCTTTATATTGTTTCCGATAAACCATCTTCCGGAGCGGAACCAGCCTTAACTGTTAAGGAAGCTGGCATTTTGGAGGTAAGCCAAATTCCGGGAAACAGTAATTCCGCTAATATTTTTAACTGGTATACAAAGTTGCGGAACCAGAATTCCCAAGCAGCACTTAATAATAGAATACCTGCTCCAAAAAAAGGATTTGAGCAGCATAGGGGATTTCCTATTGAAAAAACGGCTAAAGTTAGTTCCGATCGGGTAAGCTACCTCGATATTTTTTATTCCATAGAGAAAAGTCAGGAGAAAGATTTATAATAGAATTTACCGGAAGGTTCATCTGAAATTAGGACCTGGCTAAGTGTGCGGTCGATACCATTGCTTGTTAATTTATATTAAATAAAAGGGTTTAGCGCCTCCTACGAACCATTTTTGTGGTTTGTGGAATTCCATAAAACCAGAGGTCTTTTAAAATCAAACTCAAAAGGCTTTGCAGGAAAACAAAACCTTTCCTTTCTTTCACCTGGGATAACATCTTTTATTCTTCAAATTTTCCCTGTCATTCCTTTTTAATTTCTTTAAACGGTTGGTTTTTTAAACCAGGTATTATTCTGAGTAATAGCAGAAAGCGGATTGGCTATGACCCAAAACCTGGAAAGGAAGAATAAAAACATGATTCTCTTCAGAACAATCTTGCAAAAAGAATATTTTATTACACCTTATTTTTTGCCTTTATCTGGGAGAAGAATTATAATAATTCCCATAGGAAGGGCTATTCAGTTTAAAAGGGGGGGCTGGAACCGACCTTAAACTATTTGTTATTGAAGGTTTGGAGTCCGGTATTGGAGAAATTTTTTCCTCTTTGAATACATTGAATCGATTGAAAGCCAATTTTAAATGTCTGTTTTCTATTGATTAAATGTTATTTCTTGCACCTTCTTTTATTCAACTCCTTTCTTATTTAATTTTAAAACTGCTTAAAGTTCCTTTATCGGAATCCCGATAGACTATTTGGTAAACCCATTATGCTTCATTTAAGGATTATCTTTTGCCTGCTGTTTCTTCTTTCATACACCCACTATTTATTAGGCGCTGAATCTGATTCCCTCATTTTCAGGAATTTTGAGGCGGGGAGTTATCAGGCAACCTCAATAAATTATTCTGGTGAAGTGGATGAGAATGGAGTGGCTTATTTTGCCAATGAGAGCGGGGTGTTGGAATACGATGGCAGTGCCTGGAAACTAAATCCGCTCAGGAATTTTTCTCCGGCAGTTTCATTGCACATCACCGGCAATAGGGTGTATGTGGGTGGCAGAAATGAATTTGGTTACCTCCAACCCGACAGCCTGGGGGCGCTTCGGTACCATTCTCTACGCCCTCTTCTTACCTTAAATGAAAATGAAGCATTGAGTGACATCTGGCAGATTGAGCAGGTAGGAGAGGATATTTACTTTGAATCGGAGGATATGATTATCCGCTACGACGGTAAAAGTATTCATAAGATTGTGCTGAAAGGGTCGTATATTTTTAAAATCGGCAAACAACTTTTTGCCTCTGCCATGAAAAAAGGATTGGCAAAGATTGAAGGGGATTCTGTCATTTTTGTGAATACCCAGTTTAGTTTTGAGAAGGACATGGCTTTTGGTTACATAAAAGGCTATAGGGGAGAAAACCTTATTCTTACTCCGGAAAACGGAATTTATTTAATTGATACTGCCACCTATAAAGTCAAAAAATGGGAAGTTCCCGCAAATGAATATGTTATAAAGAACAGCCTGTATTTCGGGCTGGCTTTGGCCGATAGTTTATATGCTTTTGCCACTTATTATGGAGGATTGGTACTTGTAAACGCAGATGGTTCTGTTGCCAAAGTTTATACGAAAGAAAATGGACTGGTATCTAAATACCAGCGGGAAATGTTTCTCGATAAACGGGACAACTTATGGATAACCACTGATTTTGGACTTAGCTATGCAAGGTTTGCTTCGGGAACCGCGGATGCCGTGAATCTGAACACCCAAATTCGGGCTGTTAGTTTGCAGGATAAAGAGATATTTCTCCGCGACAAGCAGCAGGCCATCCAAACAGAGGAAGATTATGCAGGCTCTGTTGTTTTTCATTTTGCCACTCCAGGCTACCATAAGGAGGAGCTTGAATATTCTTACTACCTCGAAGGGTTTGATAAAGATTGGTCTTCCTGGCGGAACGATGTGAAAAAAGAATATACCAACCTTTCCGGGGGTAATTATACCTTCCATGTAAAGGCGCGCTACCAGGGCGCAAAAGAATCAGCCCCTGCATTTGCGAGCCTCCTTATTCCGACGCCTTGGTTTAAGACTACTGCTGCCTACTTTTTAGGTGTGTTTTTTCTAGGTTCCTTTATCGTTTTTGTAATTCATTACCGAACTCAGCGCCTGCGCCTTTTAAATAAGCGCCTGGCCCGAATTATTAATAACCGTACCAGGGAGCTGGTGGAACAAAGAGAACAACTACGGGCTACGAATAATGAATTACGCATTAAAAATATTGAGCTCGATAATTTCGTATATCGTTCCTCACATGATTTGGTAGCCCCGCTAAAATCTATGAAAGGCCTTATTCATATTGCCAGAATGGAAAAGGACCCCGTCAACCAGGATACGTATTTGAACCTGATGCTTACGAGTGTGGATAAACTTGAATCATTTATCAAAAGCATTATGGAATATTCTTCTAATACTAAAAAGGAAATTGCCCTGCAGCCCATCAATTTAAACGAAGTGCTGGATAGTATTGTGGAAGACCTAAAGTTTTATGAAAAGGTAGAAAAAATTGAGTTAATCCGGAATTTAGGATCAAACCTGCAGTTCTGCTCGGATCCGAAAAGGCTAAAAATTGTGCTCAGTAATTTAATTACGAACAGTATTAAATATCATAACTATTATCAGGACCACCTTTTTATTGAAGTAAAAGCAGAAAAGGTGGATGAGCAGCTTATGCGAATCCAGATAATTGACAATGGCCGGGGTATAGAACCCGAATTCCTGAATAAAATTTTTGATATGTTTTTCCGGGCTTCAAACAGTGCCGAGGGTTCCGGCTTGGGCCTGTACATTGTAAAAGATACGGTATTAAAGCTGGGAGGTGAAATTTCCGTGAGTTCCGATTATGGGAAAGGCACCACCTTTTCACTGCTCTTTCCACTAAATGAGCCAAAGCCAACAGCGCCGGTAGATTAATTTCTCCATTCTTCCCCAGCATCGAAAATAAATAAATGGTTTACCCTTTTCATTTTCTCCTCCCCTGAAGAAGGAGTCTTACAATTAGAAACAGCAGGTTCACTATACAGGAGTAGGAGAACCCAGTTCCAGTTCGACAAACCAGAAGCTTAAACTTCGATGGGTGTTTTCTCCCAGCGAATAGCTTTTAGATACCACCTCTCCAATGCGAAGAGGTATTGGTTTGGAAAATAGGGGACCATCCTGTACAAAAGTATGAAACTCTCCATTTTCACCGCAAGGGTCTACCTCTTTGGCTAAGTTTTGGATAAAATGCTGGTCCAGTACTTTTCCTGTAGTGGATTTATCGAAAAAAGAAGCATTTGCCGCACATATGGTGGTTTTGAAGCCTTCCTGGAGGAAATGTTCAATCATTGGGCGGGTTTCCTCTCCCCATAGTGGGAAAATGGACTTTAACCCGGCCTTCCCTGTTAAAGATTCCCTGTAAGCTTTTAATTCCTCCAGGAATATATCCCCGAAGATAATAGCTTCTATGCCTGCTTCTTTTTGTTGCCGGTAAAAATGGAGCATTGCCTGCTCATAGCGCGTATTAGTGCTTTCGGCCGGAATGTATATTTTATGCAGCGGTAAATTTAGTGCAATGGCCTGAGCCTCAATCAAACTTTCGTGAGTGCCATGCATGCCAACCCTTTTAAGCTTATCGTTGAAGTTGGTATGAAGGCTCACAACCTCCAGACCTTCATTTTGTAAGGCTTTATAGAGCGCAAAAGTCGAATCTTTTCCGCCTGACCAGGAGATACTTACTTTCTTTTTCATAGGAACCAGATGAGGGATGAAAGTAAAAATAATTTAAAAGGTAAAGGACCGTTGATGCAGGTTTTTTCTATCCGGATAAATTTCCCCAATATTAAAAGAACTCTATTTTCTATGGAAAAATGCTATGGTTACAAATTCAGCCACTGTTAGGTTAAGGTAAATTTACACTGTGAAAAGCTGTTTTTTACATACAAATAAGTAAGTGGACAGAATTATTTTGAGCTTAAAAGCCAACCTTGTCATACTAAGTTAGCGGGAAGAAAAAAGTTGGATATGCTACGGAATATTATTTGGTTTGCCTGTAGAGCAGGACGCTGCTAGCAGGTAAAAAGCAGAAGGAGCAAGAATCTACTCTGTCATTAGTCATCAAGACTGTTCAGCATGCTATTCCCTTCTGCTACTTTTTACCTCAACCCGGCTAGCCGCCCGCGAACAATTCATTAGGTGTAGAGAACCTGTTTTAAGTATAGATTGGTCTGGTAAAAAGCCTTACCTGATAGCAACGACTGCATTATTGGTCAACTGTAAAGATAAAAAAGAAATGCAAAACTCAAAGCTAACGATTGTAGGAGTAGACGTCTCCAAGGCATGTTTTGACATCTGTGTCACAGATGCTGAGGGTAAGAATACCAAAAGAAAGCTTTGTAATGACAAGAAGGGCTTCCTTGAGCTGGTAAAGACGATATCCTCTAAGAGCTGGGTAGTAATGGAAGCCTCCGGACCTTACTACTACCAGTTGGCTTGTTTTCTTCATGAGAAAGGTATCAAAGTATCTGTAATCAACCCACTGGTAATCCGCAGGTTTATGCGGGGGCGCCTAGCCAGATGGAGCTTAACAGGACTAAAACTGACGCTGCTGATGCCAAAGGTATTGCTGCCTATGGAGTGATGATGAATAGAGAAACTAAGTTAAAGCTCTGGCAGCCTTTGAAGGAAAATTACCTGAAAATCAAGCAGTGGTATGCGATCAGAAAGCAAGTATTAAGGAGTTTGCATGCTACCACCCTACAGATGGAAGCTTTTATGGCTACAGGTAAGCTGGATAAAGAAATCAGAGATACTTTAGAAAAAGACATCCGCCAGCTTAATGAAAAGATTAACTACATCGAAAAGCAAATGGATGGGCTTATTGAAGAGGAAAACAGCGCTTTAAAAGAGTAGCTGGAATCAATACCTGGCATAGGACCTAAAACCAGTTTATTGCTCATCGTAGCTTTAAGAGGTTTTGAGAACTTTGAAAATTATAAGCAGGTGATCTCCTACCTTGGCCTATCTCCCAGGATCTATGAATCAGGCTCATCAGTAAGGAAAATCTAAAATATGTAAAATGGGAATGTCTGAAGTAAGGAAATGTCTGTACATGGCTGCTTGTTCAGCTAAGCTCCACAATAAAACCTGCAAAGAGCTTTATGAGCGACTCAGAGCAAAAGGAAAAGCTCATAGACAGGCGATGATTGCAGTAGTAAATAAGCTACTAAAACAGGCGTTTGCTCTGGTAGAATCTGGAACTTTGTACCAAAAGGACTATCAGCCAAAAATTGGCTAAAACAAAATAAAATTTTAATCGCTAACTTGGCTTTTGACACAATTCATGCTGAAAAAGGAAACGGTACGCCGGGGGTGCCTAACCGCTGCGGCATCTTTCTCTATTAGATGCTCCTTAGGAGCTATTTTATTGGTAAGATCTCTCCTTTCGTCGAGATGACAAAGAAGCAGTTTATTGGTAATTTAACGTGAGTTATGGGTTGTCTTCTCTGAAAAGTTAGTTACTAAAAGGCTTTAGGAAGCTCCCAAAGTACTTTTAGCTTCACCTTACTCTTCTTTGTACTTTTGTCTTGACCGCAGCGGCGGACCGCACAAAAGTACCAAAAAGTCAAGGCTGTGATGCAAAAGCTAAATTTCAGTTCATTCCGCTGAAAACCTCCAAAACCGCTCCGGCGGCCCGGTCGCCTATGGCTCAAACATGGAGGTTTTTTAACCGCTCCATTACCTGAAATTTTTAACGCTTTTTCCTCAAGGCCCTCCTCAAAAGGTAGTTAATCCATAACTCACGTTAATTTAATTCTGTTCAACTACTTATTAGATTTGAAAAGCATCGGTAAGCAATAGAATAATTGGATGAATTCGGCTTTAGCGAAGAGGAAATTGCGCTGGTCCGTGGCATGATTATGGCTACCCGCATTCCCCAGCAACCTGAGACAAAACTAGAGAAGATTCTGGCAGATGCTGACCTGGAGTACCTGGGAACCAGTAAGTTTGATTTTTTCAGCGAAAAACTGTTCCAGGAACTAAAGCATTTCCAGCCTCTTCTGGATATCAGACAATGGAATGACATCCAGATAAAATTTGTTTCAAACCATTTTTACCATACCGGTTTTTGCAGGAAATACAGAGAAAAAGCTAAAAATAAAAACCTGGAAAAGATAAAAAAACAGGCGGCCCTGCTTTTATAATGCTACTGAAGGATCTAATATCTGGCGGTATAAGAGCGGGGTTCCAGCTTCAGGTGGGGGGTAGTCTGCTGCAGTTCGGCATCAACTAATGCCCGCCAGGTCTGTTGGCGTTCAGCATCCACTCCGTGTACACTCTCCTCGTCGTACTTTTCCTGGGCATTCTGTTGTGCCTGCCAATAACGATTTTGCCACTTATTTACCTGTGCTTTATCCTTCTTACTTAACTGTAGCGAATTAAGCTTTTGCATAAGCTTTCGGGCATACACTTCTGTAATATCGAAATGGAGTTGCTCATGGGCCAGCAACTTACTATCGGGTGGTCCTTTCTTTACCCAGGAACTCTTTTTATCAAAGATGGCGTGCGCTTTAAAACGAACCTGTCCGCTGGGAAACTTTATCTGCTCAACAAGAACCTCAATCCCGGCATAGGTAACGGCAGCATGCACCTTATCGCCTGCTTCGGGTTTGCCCTGAAAATGTGCCCACTGCAAAGGCGCTTTGCTTTGCCATTTTAAATGCCGGGTCCGCTGGGCATTAGAAGGTGTTATACAGAAAAAGAACAGCAGAAAAAGCAAAAAAAGTCGCATAAAGGCTAAGGTGGTTTCCAATATTATTACAATAGAAAATGCTTCGCAGGTTCCATTTACCTAAAGCTATTTTCTTCCGAAAACAGAATCAGGGTTCTGGTTCCAGAATGTTTTTATCAAGAAAGGTGCCAGAGTGCGAACGGTTTATGTTACTTCAATTCAAGATTGTCAGGAAAAGGTGGGATTAAGATGGCCCTGCTTTATTCAATTTTTAATACAAATTTTGATTACCACTGCCTCCTTTTTTTTACTTCAGCCGCTAAACATACATTTGTAGGAAATTAATTATTTTCCGCAGCATGATGGCTGGCAGAAAACTAATTTTACATTCAGTCTAAGGGCTTTCTGTAAGGCTTAAAGGCTATTCCCTAAAACCGGATAATCGAGAATGAACCTATGAAAAGCCTCAAGTTTTTAGGGTTTTTATTTTGCTGCCTTTGCATTGCTTTCCTTTCTGTTGGCTTATACAGTTATGAAAGCCCGGCCGCGTTATGGGCAGAAATGGACGACATTGGCCGCTTTACAGGAAAAAGCCTTGAGAAAACAAGCGACTATTTTTCTAATGCAGGTAGCTGGAACTATCTGATCCTGCTCCTCATGGGGGCCTTCCTTATTGTGCTTTTCGTTTGTAATGATTTGTGGCTGGAGCGCTACTTTCATTCCCGAAGGCAAAGAAACTTTTTTAGAGATGGTTTCGCCTGGCTGGGCCAACGGCTGACAGCGATAATTTTGGTTGGTTTGGAGGTGGTTGTACTGGCTAATATTTTTGTGTGGGGATTTGGGAGAGGCAAAATGGTGGAAGATTTAAATGCCCTGCCCAAAGCGCAAACAGTACTCCTGCTGGGAACAAACAAAAGCCTGAGAGACAGGGAAGGTACAAACCTCTATTACACCTATCGGATAGATGCTGTTGCAAAATTACACAAACAGGGAAAGATAAAGCGTATCATAATTTCGGGCGACAATGGCCATAAAGGATACAACGAACCTGCTGATATGAGGCAGTCCCTGATAAATAAAGGAGTTCCGGCCCACCTGATAGCGCTGGATTATGCAGGTTTTCGTACCCTGGATTCTATTGTAAGGTTAAAGGGGCACTTTAATGTAAAGAAAGCTTTAATCGTTTCGCAGCGTTTTCATGTGGAGCGGGCTTTGCTTTTGGCCTGGTTGTATGAGGTGGAAGCATCGGGCTACCCGGCAGAAGGAAGCATGACCCCAGCCATGGCTGCACGGGAGCTTTTTGCCAAGCCAAAGGCACTGCTCGATGTTTTTGTTTTTAATATGCAGCCGCGTTATGGCAAAACCTATGCGAAGGCTTCTATTGAGTGGCAAAACCCCAAAGACAGGAATTTTGCCGGCATCGTGGGTATATGTTGCCTGTTTGCTGCGCTCATGGTTTTCCTGTTTTTTAAAGACTAAAGCCTTAATTGGGGCTCCCATTGGCAGTTTGCCGCTGGGCCCTTTCCCACAAAACGGACTGCCTGCCACGCAAATAGCGGAAAAAGCCGGCATAAACGGCATAATTCATTAGAAAGAAATAATAGGGAATAAAAAATATTTTTAGCTTCATTTTTTTGCTTTCTAACCAATATCCAAGAAGGGCAAAAACATAGAACAAGAGCTGGCCGAGCAAAAAGAACTGAAAGATTGGATTCCCGTGCAGGGCCAGGGCAATGTTGCTTAGGAGAAGCAACAGGAGCCCCAGCGGAGCCAGCGTCCAGCGGAGAACCCGGTGCGATACATATTGAAAGCTTAAAAGCCCATAGCGGAAAGGGTTAAGCAGGGCCTTTAGTCTTACGATTGCCTGTATTCCACCGGCAGCAATGCGTACTTTCCGCTTCAGCTCCTCCTGCGAGTTGGCCGAAGGTCCTTCGAGCGCAACTGCTTCCGGCTCGTACACCACCCGGTAGCCTTTTTGAGCAATTCTGAGGGTCATGTAAAAATCTTCGATTAAAGTATCGGCCGGTACCTGCTCAAATAAGCTGGTACGGATAGAAAACAATTCTCCGGCAGCCCCGACCACGGTGTGCAGCTGAGAATCCCAGCGCTTTAGCGTCGATTCGTACTTCCAGTAAAACCCTTCGCCTGCTCCTGCGGCGGCATCGCTGTCGGGGCTGTGTACCCGCTTTTCTCCTGCCACCGCCCCAACTTCGGGTCGCTGGTAATGACGAACAATTTTTAAAAGAGCATCCGGGTTAAGCATGGTATTTGCATCGGTAAACACAGTAATTTCGCTCTTTACCTGTGGCATAGCACGGCCCACTGCGGCTATTTTGCCCCTTCTTTCCGGCTGGTGCATAAGTTGAACCTGGGGGTAGCCGGCAACAATCGCCGGGGTTTTATCGTTTGAACCATCAGTAACAAAGAGCAGGGAAAACTTGTTCTTTGGATATACCAGCCCTAAGGAATTTTCAATTTTTTGTTTAATGTCATTTTCTTCGTTGTATGCGGCAACAAGCAGGGTAACGGTTGGTATATATTGGTCGCTACCGGTAGGCTGATTTTTATTCGGAAATATTTTTTTTGCTTTAAGCAACACCATGAGCAGTATGCCGTATCCCAAATAGGTATAAAAAATAATGCCAAGGCAAATCCAGAACAAAATGTTTAATGCTTGCATACGTTGTTGAATAACAGTAAATTAAGGAAATATTTAAAGTATAAAATTAAAAATAGCAAAGCAACCGGAAGCCTTAAATTTCTTAAGAAGTAAAAATAAAAGTTCCGCACCTTTAGTATAAAATTTTTTCTGCAGATATAAATAGAATATGGATATTTGGTCTTTTTCAAGGGTTTTGTTGCGCCGAAAATGGCTTATCATCACCGTTACCCTAACCGCTGTACTGGCTACGTTTTTTATTACGCGAGAGTTGCCTTATGATTACAAATCGAAAGCCACGCTTGCCACAGGCATAACCGATAATACAGACGTATCCCTGGATGAAAACGGCAGTTCCAATCCGTATGTTATTAGCACAAGGTTCAGCAATTTAATAGAACAAATTCATTCCCGCCGAATCATTAACCTGCTCTCTTACCGGCTAATTCTGCACGACCTGCAAAGCAAAGAGCCGTTCAGGGAGCTGGAATCGGTACAGGAAAAGTATCCGCAGGAAATGGTCGAGCAGGCAGCCATGCTTTACCAGGCAAGGCTCGACTCCATGGCTACGCTGGGGGCTACCGATAAAATGGATTGGGTGATGCTCGATATCCTGAAGGAAATGGAGTATGATGAAGAGTCGATAAGAGAAAATCTGCGGATTGACCGTCCGGTAGGGTCAGACTTTATCAATATTTCCTTCGTTTCGGCCGACCCCCATCTTTCGGCATTTGTGGTAAATACCCTCTCAGAAGAGTTTATTCGATTCTACAAAAAAAATAAAGTTAACAGGGTAGAAAATTCTCTGAACTTTTTCACCAAACTGGTAGAAACTAAAAAGAAGGAACTCGACCAGAAGGTAGCAGCGCTGCGTGAGTACAAGGAAGAAAACAGTGTAATTAATTATGGGGCACAAAGTGCCAGTATGCTTGGCAGAATTGCCCAGCTCCAGAGCAATAAGGAAGAAGAGAATAAAAACATCATGGGCCTGCGCCAGGCCATTGTAAATATTAATTCTAAGCTGGAGGGCAATTCCGATACTGATTTTGGTGCCCAGGCGGGCCAGAATAACCAGCAGATGATTGTTTTGCGCAACAAAATAACTGAATTGAACAATCGCTATGTGAATGGAAATATGCAGGACCAGGCACTGGCTGATTCTTTGGCGATGTACAGAAACCGGCTCGACAAATTAATAAACAGCTCGGGCAATGAAAACCTTTACCGGCCAGGTATTACCAGGCAGGAACTTGCCAGCATGAAAGTAAAGAACCAGATTGAACTTGAAATGGCACAAGCCAGGCTTGCCTCCATTAATAATGAGCTCTCGGAGCTGGAGCGGAAAGCTTATGGCTTTAGCGAAAACGAAGGTGAAATTGCCAGTTTAGATTCAGATATTGGAGTTGCCAGGGAAGAATACCTGCAGGTGCTCGACAAATACAATACCGCCCGGAATGCCTCGCTGAGCGTGGCGAACCGCCTGGAACAGATAGAAGTAGGGGAACCTGCTTATGAACCGGAAACCTCCCGCCGATTTTTAATGATTGCTGTTGCCGGGGCAGCCAGCTTTTCCCTATGTATAGTGCTTATTTTCTTCCTGGAGTTTGTAAACATGAAGGTTGATTCTCCATCGAAGTTTAAAACCCATGTTCGCCTTCCTTTGCTTGGAACTTTAAATAAAGTAAATCTATCAGGTTTCGATTTAAAGGCTATTTTTTCCGGAGAAGATAAAGATGAGAACCGGGAAACGTATAAGCAGCTGCTTAGGAAGGTGCGCTTTGAAGTGGAAAACAAGAAAGCCCGTTCCATTCTGGTAACCAGCAACAAACCCGGCGAAGGAAAAACCTTTACCATTATATCGCTTTCTTATGCGCTTAGCCTTTTAGGAAAGCGGGTTCTTATAATTGATACCAATTTTAAAAATAATACCCTCACCAAATTATTTCTGCCAAAAAAACAGGCAGATAAATACCTGGAAGAAAGCACGGCAATTCGTGATTCGGAAATGGAACAAAAGCTTCTTAGCGGTAAAATGGAAGGAGAAACAGAAGCGGAAGAGGCAACCAAAACAGCAGACCATAATGGGCTAATTACGCCAACGCGCCTTCAGGGAATTGATTTAATCGCCAGCAGGGGCGGCAATTTGTCGCCTGCTGAAATATTTATGAGCAAAGACTTTCAGGAACTGCTAAAGGAGCTTGAAAAGGAATACGATTATATTATGCTCGAAGGTCCTGCGATGAACCAGTTCGCCGATACAAAAGAGCTTATAAACTTTGTTGATAAAGTCATTACCATTTTTTCGGCCGATTCGGTCCTTAACCAAACTGACAGAGAAACCATTAACTACCTTAAAAACCTGGATGGCAAGCTGATTGGCTCTATCCTCAATAAGGTGGAGCCCTATAATCTGAACCTATAAATTCCCTGGTGTGAAGCTTTTTCAGAATTCATACTGGCTGAAGTCCGGTGTGTATACTTTTTTACAACGGGTAAGCAGCTTGCTGTTCGGCTTCGGTGCTTTCTTTTTCCTGATACGAACCCTCTCAAAAGAGGCTTTTGGGGTGTGGGCTATTTTTCTTTCCATGACTACCATTATAGAGATGGGAAAGAATGGGCTGGTACAAAATGCCTTAATCAAGTTTCTGGCGGCCGATACCAAGCAAAATGATGGTCCTATTATCACGGCTTCGCTCTTCCTCAATGGCTTTATAAGCCTGCTTCTGGGAATAAGCATTCTTTTGCTGGCTCCCTGGCTTTCGGGTTTATTAAATGCTCCGGAACTGGAGGGGATGTTGTACTGGTACCAGTTGGTACTTCTTCTTCTGGTTCCTTTTTCGCAGCTGTCATTTATTCAGCAGGCAAACTTTGACTTTAAAGGCATTTTCTGGAGTAACCTTCTGCGGCAGGGACTGTTCTTTGCTTATGTGCTGGGTGTTTTTCTTTTCTCTGCGGAATTTAATTTAGAAAACCTGATAATAGTTCAGGCCATCAGCTTATTGCTGGGAACATTGGTATCGTGGCTTTTTACCAGGCCCTACTTTTATTTTAGTAACGTATTAGATTGGAAGTGGGTGAAAAAATTGTTTCACTACGGAAAATTTGTATTTGGAACCAACATTAGCTCCATGCTGATGAAAAGTACAGATCAGCTCATGCTGGGGGTGCTGGCCGGGCCCATTCCGGTTGCTTCTTTTAACATGGCCTCCAGGGTAATAAACTTTGTGGAGGTGCCCACTTTTACCGTTGCCTCCGTTGTTTTTCCACAGTCTGCCCTACGAAGTAAGCAGCAGGGCCCCGAATCGGTCAGGCAGCTGTATGAAAAGTCTGTAGCAGCCATTCTGGCTTTTTTGTTGCCTGTTGTGCTGTTTGTATTGCTCTTTCCTGAAATTATCATTTTACTGATAGCAGGAAAAGACTATCTTGAGAATGCCTTTCTTTTGCAGATTGTTATTTTCTACAGCCTTTTCATTCCTTTTGCCCGCCAGTTTGGAACCATCATGGATTCAATTGACCGGCCGCATTTAAACTTTTACCTTATTTTAGGGTTAGCTGTAGTAAACATTGGAATAAATTATTTGCTAATTGCCCGCTTTGGGGTAATTGGAGCTGCATTTGCCACATTGCTTACCTATGTTCTTGGCTTTATAGTCAACCAGATTATTTTGTATAAACTGTTAAATGTCAATACCCTCCGGGTATTTAAATACATTCCGGAGTTTTATAAGCAAGGATTTTCGTATGGTGTAACCCTCCTAAGAGCAAGAGCATGGATGAGCAAATAAAATCATGTACTCAAAAAGCGCCTGCCATTGTAATGCTGGCGCTTGCCAGGCACGATGCACCCTATTCTTCAACAGCATGGTCACTGGCCGGAATGTTCGCCCAAAAGGGGCCTGTGCTGTTTATTGACAATCCTTTTACGCTAAGCGATTACTTTAAAAAGAACAAGCAGGAACAAATTAAAAAACGCTTTGCCTCCTTATTTCGTTCTAAACAGGATTTATTCATTCCCGACGAAAAACTGCCAAATTTACAGGTGGTAGTCGCTCCGCTTATGTTGCCCGTTAACTGGCTGCCTGCCGGGCCTCTTTACCGCCTGGGAGCAGCCTTTAACCGCTGGTTGCTTAAGCGGCGGCTGGATAAATGCCTCCGGCAAATGGGCATCCAGGAGTTTATATTCCTGAATAGCTTCAATCCTTTTTACGGAGCAACGCCTCCTACCTCTTTTAAGCCGGTAAAATATCTGTACCAGTCGGTAGATGCCATAGGGGAATCGAAATATATTGGCAAACATGGCCCTTACCTGGAAGAACTGGCCATGCAGCAGGCCGATATTTGTGTGGCCACCTCCCTGGCACTTCAAAAAAAGGCTTCGGCATATAATCCTACTGCAGCATGTGTGCCAAATGCAGCAGATACTGCTTTATTCCGGCAGGCAATGGAGAAGCCACTGCTCAAACCCAAAGAGCTTGTGGGGGAGGAGCGGCCGGTAGTTTGTTATATTGGACACATCGATTTCAGGCTCGATTACCAGGTGCTAAAATATACCGCTCAAACCCACAGCGATAAACTTTTTTTAATGATTGGCCCTGTTAGCGGGCAGGAGTGGGAACAGAGTGGCTTTAGCCTGCTTCCTAATGTGGTGTTTACAGGAAAGAAAAAACTGGCACAGCTGCCTGCCTACCTGCAGCATTCCATTGCCGCGCTTATACCCTTTAAATGCAATGAGTTAACAGCAAGTATTTATCCGCTTAAGTTGAATGAATACCTTTCAGCAGGAAGACCCGTGGTAGCGACCCCATTTTCGGAAGATGTACGGTTATTCAGTGCGGCAGTTTCCCTGGCTAAAACACCAGAGGCCTTTGCAACAGCTTTGCAGGAGGCCATAGATTCAGATTCGGAGGTGGAAAGAAAGAAGAGGCTGAGGCTGGCAGAACAAAACTCCTGGGCCGCCCGGGCAGCTGTTTTTCAGTCCTTGTTTAGTAAAGAAGGAGACCGTGAAAAGAAAGACCACAACAATTTAATTCGTTATGAAGAAGCAGTTAAATAAAAAAGATAAACTTACGGAAACGTTAACCCTCAGCATGGTTGGTCTGTGCCTGGTCATCATTTTTTTAAAAGTACTTTTTTTGTAGGAAGTAGTAGTGGCAGAACAGTTTTTAAATATTGATCAAAAAAAGAAAAAAGGGCTGGGAGGGCAGTTGCAAAGCTGGTTCAAGCAGCAATTGGTAGGAAAGCGCTTTAACAGTCCGGCCGGTTATGTGGTGCTGATTCTTATTGCTATTGCTCTTTCGGGAGCTATTGGCTTTTTGGGCTGGAAAATTGGAGCAGCCTTACTTGTTGCTATTATTGGAATACCGGTTCTGCTGGCTTCTATATTTAACCTCAGGTTCGGCCTTTTAACCTTCTTTATCACTACATTTTTTATTCTTGCCATTAGTCGGCATACTTCAGGCCTGCCCCTCGGGACTCTACTCGATGCTTTTATTGCCTTTATGGTTTTTGGCTTACTCATAAAGCAAATAGGGGTTAATGACTGGCGCTTTATGAAGAACCCGGTAAGCTGGCTAATCCTTTCCTGGATTGTTTATAACCTCATCGAGGTATTTAATCCATGGGCCTATTCCCGTCTTGCCTGGGTGTACACTATTCGTTCTATTGCAGGAGTAATGCTGGTTTATTTCATTGCTATGCGGTCCATCAATTCGGTGGATTTTGTCTCCCTGATATTTAAAATATGGATTGGGCTGGCCTTTCTGGCGGCCCTTTACGGGCTTAAGCAGGAATATTTTGGTTTTGCCAATGGGGAACTCAGCTGGATTATGGCCAGCGAAGAACGGTTTAGCCTGTTTTTTAACTGGGGGCGCTGGCGTCGGTTTTCTTTTTTCAGCGACCCTACGGTTTTTGGTATTTTAATGGCTTACAGCAGCTTGCTTTGTTTCGTTTTGATGACAGCAAAAATTGCCGGTTATAAAAAGTTTTTTCTGCTGGTGGCCGCCTGTACCATGTTGCTTGCCATGGTTTACACAGGTACCCGAACGGCCTTTGCCGTAGTACCGGTAGGAATAGTATTTTTTACGGTTATCACCCTTAGGAAAAAGATAATAGCGACGGTGGTATTTTTTATGCTCATGGCCGCTGCCGTGCTACTTTCGCCAGTAAGCAGCCTGGGGCCCCTGGATAGTAACAGCTTAAACAGGATCCGTTCTGCCTTTATTGGAGAAGAAGATCCATCTTACCAGGTACGTTTACGTAACCAGGAGTTTATTCAGCCGTATATCTGGAGTCACCCTATAGGAGGAGGGTTAGGCAGTATTGGTGTTTGGGGAAGTCGATTCTCACCTGATTCTCCTATAGCAAATTTTGCTCCCGACAGTGGTTTTGTACGAGTGGCTGTAGAGCAGGGCTGGCTAGGCTTAATTTTATACATGGCTTTTATTTTTATGATTTTCCGTTGCGGCGTGCGCTACTATTTGCTTTGTCAGCATCCGCGAATAAAAGTATTTTATGTAGCTACCCTTACCGTGCTTTTTAGTCTCGTGGTGGCGAATTATCCGCAACAGGCATTTGCTATTTATCCAACCATTGTGGTCTTTTACATATGTGTTGCCATTGTTATGCGACTGAAAGATTTTGATGATGAGGAAATGTATAAACTGACCGGTGGTATCCAATCGATTGATTAAACTTTTTAATGATAATGAAGAACAGCAATTTTTTATTTTTTATTCTGCTCCTATTTTCCTTAGCAAGCCCGGTAAGCAGCCTTTGGGCCCAGAACTCAGGCACGAAGCAAAGCTTGTTTATGCCCGCTGTCGACGACAGCCTCGCCTTTGGCGAAAAGCTGGTATTGCTGGCCTGGGAGAACCATCCGGCGAACGATGCACTTCGCTTCGCAGTAGAGCAGGAAGAAGAAATCGTTACTCAGGCACGCTGGGATTGGCTGAATGATCTTTCCGCTTCCTTTAACTTAAATGAAGGAAACCTGAACCCCAATGCTACCGACAATTCTTCAAACCTTTTTTTCCCCCGTTATAACTTTCGCTTTTCTCTTAGTGTAGGTACATTCGTAAATACCCCAAGCAAAATAAGAAGGGCAAAACTGGGGAGAGAAATAGCAGAAGAAATGGTGAATGAGCAGCAGTTGAGTATGCGCCGGGAAGTGCTGAGCCGCTACTTCACCTATTTGTATAATATTAATATGCTGAAGTTAAAAATGCAGTCTTACCAGGATGTATATTCATCCTATACCTCAGCCACACAATCTTTTACCAATGGTGAAATTAGCCTCGATGAATATAACCAGGCACTGCAGGCAAAAAACCAATCGCAGGAAGGACGACTGGAAGCAGAGCGCACCTTGTTGCTCTCGAAGCTGGCCCTGGAAGAAATTATAGGTATGCCGCTGGAGCGCGCTGTTGATGTGATAAAAGCAAAACCTTAAGATACTTGTATGTTCAGATTTTTATTGTTTCTGCCCGAAAGACTTTCCAGAATTACTTCTGGCGGGAGGTTTATTGCAGAAATAGATGGTCTGCGGTTTCTGGCAATTTTTCCTGTGCTTATTCAACATATGAGTGAGCGCCTGCAAACTTATTCCCCTCTCTCTTTTAACAATATTGAAGACAATCCGGTGGCTTATGGAGCCAGTAGGGGTTTTATTGGGGTATATATTTTTTTCGTAATCAGTGGTTTTGTTCTGGCGCTTCCTTTTGCAGCGCATTACTTAAGGGGTACAAGATCTATTCCTCTCAAAAGCTACTTCTGGAGAAGAGTTACCCGCCTGGAGCCTCCCTATATTTTGCTGATGACTTTTTTCTTTCTGGTGCTTCTGTTGCTGCAGAAAGGAGGATTCAGAGAACTTTTCCCCCATTACCTGGCTAGTATTTTTTATCTGCATAATATTATTTACGACAGCTATACACCCATTAACCCGGTGGCCTGGTCGCTCGAAATAGAAGTTCAGTTTTACATTATGGCCCCCTTACTGGCTTCTCTCTTTTTTAGAATCAAAAATACGACAGGCCGACGGCTGATACTTGTGGGAGCGATGCTTTCCACTTTAGGCCTGCAGCAGTACCTTGGCTGGTTTCACTTACCCATGAAACTTACCTTGCTCGGAAACCTGCACCTTTTCCTTACAGGATTTTTACTGGCAGATGTGTTTCTGGTAAACTGGAAAAATGGCTGGTCAAAATCAGTCGGCTGGGATGTTTTGTTACTGTTTGCTTTACCTTTGCCATTTTTTGTTTGGGATCATAATTTTATCAACTGGCTGGCATTTCCATTTCTTCTCCTGCTGGTGCTGATAGGGGTTTTTAAAAGTGTGTATTTTAACCGGTTTTTTACCAACCGCTGGATTACCGCCATAGGAGGGATGTGCTATACCATTTACCTCATTCACTTACCCCTCGCCGAATTGGTAATCCGTGTAACGAAAGGCTTAACAATCGGAGAGGGGTTCGTCCCGAACCTGCTTTTGCAACTGGCCATTTACCTGCCCGTTACTTTTGCCGTAAGTGTAATTGTATTCCTTGTGCTTGAAAAACCTTGTATGGATAAGGCATGGCCTCAAAAAGTGGGGCCAGGGCTCCGGAAAATTCTTTATAAGTTACACCTTGCCTGATTTTAATAAGGGCTCTTTATGAAAGTACTGGGTCCTATTCACCAGCTGGAATCTGACGCGCGTTTAGCGAAGCGTAGCGCATGACTTTGGTGGGCCAAACCAGCATTAAACCTGGCCTTGTGCTTATTAAGCAGGTAAAATCATAAAGAACCTTAATAAGGCTAAAGAACGAAGAAAGAACTTAAACCTCGTTCAGCAAAAAGCCTTGGCCCTGCAATGAAAGGCGGTGAATTTGTTTTTTATAATACACAGGCAAACCACCTTCTGTACCGGGTCTACTTTTCCGGTTTTGGGCAGGCCATTGCTGTTAAATCCTCTTTATGCGATTTGGTGCTATTAAACAAAAATAACCATCCCGCATTTTTCGGAGCGGGATGGTTATTTTTGTTTATGGGTAAAGGCTGCCTGGCGCAGATCTTTCAGGCTATTCGACACCTAACACCAGTTTGCTTATGCCTGCTACTGTAGCATAGAAGCCGTAAAAGGGTTCGAAAGTACTTCCTTAAAGATTTCCCATCTCCTGGCCGGCTGCTTTGCACTGCCTCCGTGGCCGATAACATACTGCCGAACAATATCCTGCCCAAGATTATAATTTATCACATAGCTCCTGTAACGGTCAAAAAAGTGGGTGCGCTGCAAGGCCTTGCCTGGTTCATAAAAATTATATTTTACCAGCATATCAGCTGCTTCCTGCCGGCTTATTTCGCCATCGAGATAGCGGCGGGCGGCTTCGTTACCGGCAAAGTCCAGTTGCTTAATTTTTCCTAATAGAGTGTAGTATTTTTCTGCCTCCTGCGGATCCAAACCTGCCAGGGGAAATAAAACTTCCTTCTCGAATTCAATGCGCTCCCCGGCCGGGAATGCCACTTCTATTCCAAAATTGGCGCTCCCCTCGGCAATAAGGGATTGTGGGCTAAAGAGCGGGTAGAGCGCAAACTCTTTCCAGCCACGGGTATTTACCAGCTCCTGTTCAAGCAGCGTATTAAAAACATGGTGGCCGGGATAGCCCTCATGGCAGGCAAGGTCAATGGCCCGTTCAATAAAAATGGCATGGTCGGTATTTATCTGGATTAAACTGTAGCCACCACCCTGAAAATAGTTGTAGCCCGACCAGGGTTTGTCTGTTACATATTCCACCGTAAAATTCTCATTTTCCGGTAGCTGGTAATGCTGTAAGGTCCGCGTGCGTGCTTCTGCAATAGCCGCCTGAAAAACAGCGTCGAGTTTCTCCTGCGGAATTTCAAACTGCATCCGGTAGTTGGCCCAGCGCTCGGCAAGGCTTCCTTTTCCAGGCAGGGCTTTTTCTATATCCTGAAGAAGAGAATCGAAATGGCTAAGGCTGAAATGTGGCGGTTGGGCATCGTAGAGTAGAACGGCCTCTTCATCGAAGGTCAGCTTTTTGCCATCCATGATTTCTACTTTGGTAATGGCCGCCTGTATTTGCTTGCGGAACATCCTCAGCCGCTGCTGTTCCTGCTCCGACATATTTTCTGGCGAATATAAAGCCAAATCTCCCTGGATATTTTGAAGTTCATTCAGGAATTTTTGAGCGGGGAAACTATCTGTTGCCGAAACGGAGGCCGCTTTGGTTGCAGGCTTCCATTGTTCCGGGCCATAATAGGCATCCACTATATCTGCATCATGTTGCCCCAATTTAAGCATGCTTTGCACATAACGCTTTGCCAGCACATCCATAGTGGGCGGTGTGGTTTCTTCTTTGGTTGCCGGACTGCAGCCCAGCATGCTTCCAATAAGAAAAAGAGTGAAAACTTTAGGAAAGAGACTTGTTTTCATATTATATTTTTTTCAGTTATTTCTCAGTTTCTTCCGCAAGGAACTGCTGCGAAAGTACACCAATGGTCACAAATTTACCAGAAGTTTCATTTTAGAGGCAAAATAAGGTTTTCCACTCCTTTATTTTCTGGCTTAACGGCAGGGGGAATTAAATGATTTTTTAAAATTCCATTGCAGCTATCCCTTTATGCTTCCATGAGCGGTATTAAAAATCCTGTTTTGTTGTCTTGTTAATGCCACACCAGCTGTTTTTAGCATTCATTTTCCATTAAAGAACAGTTAGGTGTTGGGTTTGCTTTTGCAGGTCGTAATCAGGAAGCAAAGCTTCTTTAGGAGGAGCAAGCACTAATACCGGTCAACAATGTTCCGGTACGCTGCCTTTATAAAAAGAGGGAGAAAACCAAAAGCTCCAATGGAAGCAAATAATTTTCTCCCTCCGGGAAAACGACAGGATGCTTTATCTTTTTCCTTAAGGTGCTTATACTGTTTTTACTTCTTCTTTTAACAAAGGAAGCAGGGCCTGGTAGTAGTTTTCAAATCCCCGGGCATTGGTAAACAGGTACAAATAAGGCTCTATTAATTCCAGTTCCATCAGGGCGAAGGTTTCATTTATCCGTACCCCATCTACGCGGGCATAAAGGCAGCCTTTTGCAAAGGTGTCAATATAAGTTTGGGCAGCTTTGAGCAAATCTGCAGGAGCTTCTTTTTCGTGCACACTTCCACCATGAACGTGCTGAACCCGAAAATCGCCTGATTTGGCGGTTTTAAGCAGGCAATGGCTAAACTTGCCACCAAAAAAGACCAGCGACCATTCCCCTTCCTCCTGAATTTGGGGAATAAAAGGTTGAACCAGGAAGGCCTCTTGCTCCAGCAGGGACTGAACTTGGGGCGCTGTATTTTCCAACTCCTCCTTGTTTAAAATAAATGTATTTTTTGCTGCACCGCTTACAGCCGGTTTAATTATTAAACGGTTTGTTTTAAAGTGGGTAAAATACTCTTCCCAATTGGCCTCCTGTTTCTTTTCGAGAAAGAGCGAAGGAATAATAGGTAAACCTGCATTTGCGATATCGCCCAGGTAGTGTTTATCGCTGTTCCACCGAACAATGTCCACCGGGTTCAGGAGTCGTACCCCAACTTCATTTAAATGCTGTAGCCACTGGTCGAACTGCTCAAACTTATCGAAATAATCCCAGGGAGCTTTTAAAATGGCCAGATCATACCCGGCCCAGTTTACCTGAGGGTCATCCCATATTTCCTTTTGAACTTTCAGCCCCTTTTGCTGCAGGAATTCCAGTAAAAGAATGTTTTCATTTTCAATAACAGAAAAGGTTTCTTTTCCTTTATAACAAACAAATGCGATGTTCATGTTGTATTCCCCTGTTTTAATGGTCCACAAAGATACTACAGTAGTTGCATTGACACAGGAAATAGGAGCTTAAAAGTGAAGCAAATCAATGGTAGACAAAAGTTGATTTTAGGCCTCCTTACGGGCATAAATTTTCTGTGCTTAAGAAGCCAAAAGGCACTAATCGTTAAAAAAATTACCTCTGCAAAAGACCTTCCTGTAAGGTACTGACAGCTTGATCAATAAAACCATTTTTTTGGGAAAAAAGTCTGCAGGAAAAAGGCCTTTAAACTTAAAATGGAGCGTTTTAAAGCTGTTGGGTTCGAATAATTCAGGTGGCTCCGGAATGTAATATTTCTTGAAATTCCTCTGCAGGTACCTTCAGGGCTTTGTGTAATTTTGCCCCATCACAAAGCCCTGAATTTCAATTTAATATGCAGAATCCTTATATTTCTTTATTAGCCACTGCCTGGAAATATGCCCGCCGGGAAAAGAAGCGGTTTGTATTGGTGTATTCTTTATTTGTGCTGGCTAATATTGTTATTGCCCTTAACCCCCTCCTGTATGGTTGGTTTGTGGATACCTTGCAGCAGGAGGGAACAGACATAATGGAAGTGGCCTGGCTTTTTGCTGCCGGTTACCTGGGCTTAAAGTTATTTGAATGGGCCCTGCACGGACCCGCCCGGATTATGGAACGAGAAATGGCTTTTAACCTGAGCCGCAACTTTTTGGATGAGCTTTACCACCAGGTGTTGCACCTGCCGGTAAAATGGCACCAGGACCACCACAGTGGCTCCACCATTAACCGAATCCGCAAAGCATATGAAGCCTTGAAAGAGTTTTTCCAGAATGGCTTCGTTTACCTCCAGATGTTCGGAAAGTTCGTGTTTTCCTTGCTGGCCATGCTGTATTTCTCACCGCTTTTTGGATTAGTAGGCGTCGTAATAGGAGCATTTACCGTATGGGTTATTTTCCGGTTTGACCGCCCCTTTGTAAAAGCCCTGAAGGAGCAAAATGAGCGCGAACACACCGTATCTTCTACCTTGTTCGATAGCCTCTCTAATATTGTAACGGTTATTACGCTGCGACTCGAAAAGCAAATGCAAAGCGGCCTGCTCAAAAAGGTTGACCTGGTATTTCCTCCGTTTAAAAAGCAAATAAGGGTAAATGAGCTTAAATGGTTTGTGGCCAGTTTGCTTGTTTCTCTTATTTACGTCGTGGTAGTGGTCGGCTATGTTTACCAGCATTATGTACCGGGCGAAACATTTATGATTGGCGGGCTGGTAACGCTGCTGGCTTATGTTACCCAGTTTACCAGTGTTTTCTACGATATTGCCTTCCAGTACACACGCGTAGTGCAGCATAATACCAACGTCGAGGCGGCAAAAGAAATCAGCCAGGCTTACCAGGAAATGCACCGGCCGGAGCAGGGAGGAACTTTCCCTGCTTACTGGAAGAGCATGGATATAAAAGGACTTAATTTTGCCCATGGATCAAATCCTTCCCAGCGGGCTGGCCTGCATGACCTCCAAATGCGCATTACAAGGGGAGAGCGAATTGCTTTAATAGGAGAAAGTGGCAGCGGTAAAAGTACTTTGCTTGCGCTACTGAGAGGGCTTTATAATCCCCAGCCGGGCGTGGAGGTAAGAGCAGATGGTACCCATCTTTTCGACTTTAGCGAAATTGCAGGTACGGCAACGCTCTTTCCGCAGGAGCCTGAGATATTTGAAAATACCCTCCGTTACAATATTACGCTTGGTTTACCTTTTAGCGAGGAAGATGTGCAGGAGGTGTGTGATACGGCCCAGTTTTCGGAAGTAGCCAAACATTTACCACAGGGTTTGGATTCAGGTATCCAGGAAAAAGGGGTGAACCTTTCCGGCGGACAGAAACAAAGGCTTGCCCTTGCCAGAGGCATTCTTGCAGCCCGCAGCAGCCAGCTAATCCTGATGGATGAACCTACCAGTAGTGTAGACCCCCGTACCGAACTGCAGCTATATAAGAAGCTGTTTGAAGCTTTTGCGGAGAAAGCCGTGATTTCTTCCCTGCACCGCCTTCACCTGCTTCCTCTCTTCGATTACATTTATGTGCTGGACCAGGGGCGCATTGTTGAAGAAGGCACTTTTGAATCTTTGCGCCTGAGCAGCAAGCAGTTTAAAGAACTCTGGCAGCACCAGGAAAAAATGGGAGAAGATATCGGATCAGGTAAAGCGGCCTGAACACCTATATCCAGCTGTTAATTATCAGTAAGAAGTTATAAAAACAGCTTTAATAAAAAAGGAGCCTTTGGACTACAAAGGCTCCTTTTCTTTTTATAAAATTTTATGTTCCATCGTTCTGGCAGCTGCTAATCGTTCTTAAACTGAACGCCATTCCAGAAGGCCATCATTCCTTTTATTTCCAGGGCTTCTTTCTTTGGTTCCGGGTAATACCATACGGCATTTTCATTTACAGAACCGTCTACATTCAGGTGGTAATATCGGGCTTCCCCCTTCCAGGGGCAGCTGGTTGTTTTAGGACTGGCTTCCAGAAATTCCTCCTTCACCGAGGAAGGAGGAAAATACTGGTTGCCTTCAATTTCTACTGTACGATCACTTTCTGCAATCACTTCTCCATTCCATATCGCTTTCATAATAACTTCAATTTGGTTGTACGCATTTTGTAAACCACTGAAGGCCAGTATTGTTGGCGATAATAGAATTAGCTGCTTTTACCTTTCTTCCTGCTTACCGGCAACTGGATTTCTTTAAAGTTAACAGGCGCTTTTATACGAATCGTTTTTCCTGATTTTTCTCCTTTAACTTCTTCGCCATCAATGTAAATATGGGCCGGCGTATAAGTTAAGCCGTGGAAAATGATTTCGTACTCGGTATAGCTTGGGGTATAGCCTCCTTCGCGGCTTTGGCGCATTACCAGCATATCCTCTTCGCTTTCCCCACTCATAATAAAGGTTACCACATTGCTTTCTCCTTTTTCATAGCCATAGCCATCTCCCGGATCTTCGTAAAGCGTGCTTTCCAGGTAAGATGTGGTGTAATAGGCATGGAGCTCCAGAGTTTTAGTTTCTATTTCACCTACATATTGCATGGCTGGGCCAAGCGGAAGAACACTTCCACTTCTTACAAAGAAAGGAAAAGTACGGGCGCTTACCTCTACCCAGGTTTCTTCGCCCAGGGTGCTGTACCGTTTATCGTCCCAGAAAGAATACCATTCCCCATGGGGCAGGTACATCCAGCGGCCTTTGCTGTCGGGTTGTGTTATTGGGCAGGTGAGCAGGTTATCGCCCAGGGCAAATTCATCCTGGCGGTAATAGGTATCCGGGTCGCGCTGGTCAAGCATAAAGAGTGGCCGCAGCATAGGCGTTCCTTTTGTTACATATTGCCAGAAAACCGTGTACATATAAGGGAGCAGGCGATAGCGTAACTCTATGGATTCGCGTACAATCGATTCAATTTCCGGCCCAAAGGACCAGGGTTCCTGTGCGCCGTGGTCTCCGCTGGAGTGGGTGCGCAGGAAGGGGTGGAAAATTCCCAGTTGAATCCAGCGGGCATACAAGTTCTCCGGAAGGACTCTCAACAAAACCGCCCACATCTGACCCTATAAAGGAGAAGCCGGATATGCTCAGTCGCTGACACTGCACATTAGCAATGGTTAAATGCTCCCAGGAAGCTACGTTATCGCCCGTCCAGCCGGCAGCATAGCGTTGTCCGCCGCTGTAAGTTGAGCGGGTGAGGGTAAATGGGCCGCTTAGGATAGGTAAATTTCTTAACCCCCTCGTAAGTTGCCTTGCTCATCTGCATGCCGTAAATATTATGGGCTTTCCGGTGGCTACAGGGGTGGCCGTCGTAATCATGTCGAATGTCGGGAGGGAAGGTGCCTTCCTCGAAACACAGCGGGCTCGTTCATATCATTCCACACCCCGCAAATTCCCTGGCCAATCAGTTCTTCAAACAAATCGCGCCACCATTCGCGCACTTTAGGATTAGTGAAATCCGGGAAATTACAAATGCCTGGCCACACACTTCCACGGAAGAGCGGCCCGTCGGCTGTACGGCAGAAATAGCCATTGGTCAGGCCTTCTTTATAAACTTCGTAAGCCGGATCTATTTTAATGCCCGGGTCAATAATACAAACCGGTTTAAAGCCGTCGGCTTTCAGGTCTTTTAGCAGAGCCGGTGGGTTGGGGAAGTACTCCTTATTCCAGGTAAAGCAGCGGAAGCCGTCCATGTAATCAATATCCAGGTGAATTACATCGCAGGGTATTTTTCTTTTCCGGAATTCGCTGGCTAAATCGCGTACGACAGATTCCGGGTAATAGCTCCACTTACTTTGCTGGTAACCCAATGCCCAAAGCGGCGGAAGTTCAGGGGTACCCGTCATTTTGGTGTAAGTTTCAGATACCTCCAGGGCCTGCGGGCCATAAATAAAGTAGTAATTTAATTCGCCTCCCTGTGCCCAAAAGCTAAAAGCATTCTGTCGCTCAGCGCCAAAGTCAAACCAGGTGCGAAAGGTATTGTCAAGAAAAATTCCATAGGCCAGCTTATGATGCAGGCCTATAAAGAAAGGGATGTTCTTATAAATAGGATCGGTATCCGGACCATACGCATAGGTATCGGAACCCCACATGCTGGCGCGGCGGCCTCGTAACTGCAGGCTTGAAGGTTTGTCGCCCAGCCCATGGAATTGTTCGCCGCTGTTTATCTTTTTAGTGCTGATAACCACATTGCCCGAATAGTTCGTATGTTTTTGCCAGTGGTAGCCCAGTTCATCTTCCAGAATGGAAAGCCCATTTTTATTGGTTATTTTGCTGCTTAAGGTTTGTTTATTGATATATACAAATAACTCGGCAGTGGTAATGATAAGCTCCTCAGCTTCTTCCTTTACATCAATAGATTCGGGCGAGGCCACAAAATCTTTATCAATTGCATAGCTGAAGTCTTCATCAAAAATGCCAAAATTGGCATAACGGAAGCGGATAATCTTGTCGCTCACCACGGTTAACTGCAGGGTGGTGTCTTTACAAAAGAAGTGGATAATATTACCGTGTTGCTGCCAACTTAGCACTGCACCCGGAAATTGCTTACCCCTGCGGGGGTCGTCGAAGCTTTCCATGTAGTTGCCATGAGGCAGGTTGATGTTGTCCATATAAGTAGCTGGTTTATTGTATTTAGTTTTAACAACTGCTTTATGCAGCCGGAATGTTAAAAATTCATGATTTTTTTGCCTGAGCTTTTTAAAATCAAACTCTTTGTTCTAATTTAAGTGCATAGTTTGGTTTTCATCATTTTTTAGTTACATTTTTTTATGAACGACAGGCCGCCAGCCAAAATTTGAAGCATTGTTTATTCGGGCTTCATTAATTGTTGGCTTAAAAACAGCTTTTATCTTTTTATGTTACTCTTGTAAGAAAGCTTTTTATTTTGTGTTGAATGAATCAAAACAGAACTATCGGGAGTGTGCACTTTGTGAGCGAAAGGTAAATTCGGTGAGCCTTCATCACCTGATACCCAGGCAGGAAGGAGGAAAACATCAGGAAACGGTACCGCTTTGCCAACCCTGCCATTCCACTATTCACCTGCATTTTAGCAATAAAGAGCTTGCCAGAAGCTTTAATACAATACCCAGGCTGCAGGAAGCGCCAAGGCTGGCAAAATACCTGAACTGGATTAGGAAGAGAAAAATTGAAAAAATCTCTAACCGGCGTTCAGGATAAAAGCGCCACAGGAAATTAAGAAACAACTGCGCGCTGAGCAGTTATAATATTGGATTGCAAATTTTTATAGCGTATACAATAATTTTTTATGAAAAATTACGAAGGCAGAAAAAGAGTAGTAATAGAACACGTAGATCCACAGGTAAATGAGGGGCGTTACCCGGCAAAACGTACTGTAAATGAACCATGTACGGTAACGGCCGATGTGTTTAGCGATGGCCATGATCTTATCCGGGCAAGGCTCATGTACCGCCAACAGGGCAAGCGTAAATGGCAGGAAGTTTTGATGGAACCCCTTGGAAACGATCGCTATGCAGCCACCTTTACGCCCGATACCATGGGAAGCTGGGAATTTACTGTTCACAGCTGGGTAGACCATTTTGCCAGCTGGAAATCCGGCCTTAAAAAAAAATTTGAAGCGCATCAGAATATTGATGTGGAACTGCAGATTGGCGTGGAGATAATGGAAGAAGCGGCTTCGCGCCTTCCGGCAACAAGCGCTAAAAAACTGCAGCGAAAAATAAAAGAGTATAGCGCAATAGAAGAGCCCGCCTCGGCGGTTTCGGCTGCTTTCGACGAAGAAATTGCTGAGCTGGTGCTGGCCAGCAATCAGAACAACCCCGACATCAGCGAATATGCACCTTACCTGCAGCTGGAGGTGGAGCGCGAGCGGGCCCGCTTCAGCGCCTGGTACGAGTTTTTTCCTCGCTCTACCGCTACAGAGCCTGGGCAGCATGGCACCTTTGGCAGTAGCAAAAATATTCTCCCCCGCATTGCCGATATGGGATTCGATGTTATTTACCTTCCACCCATTCACCCTATTGGTGAAGAGCACCGGAAAGGCAAGAACAATGCCACCCATGCGCAGCCCGGCGATGTTGGCTCTCCCTGGGCCATTGGCAGTAAGGAAGGCGGCCATAAAAGCATTCACTCTCGAGCTGGGAACCATGGAAGAGTTTGTTGATTTTGTGCAGGAAGCCAACCGCCAGGGAATGGAAGTAGCCCTCGACTACGCCCTGCAGTGTGCACCGGACCACCCTTATGTGAAGGAACATCCGCAGTGGTTTAAATGGCGGCCCGACGGAACCGTGCAATATGCTGAAAACCCACCTAAAAAATACCAGGATGTGCTGCCCATTAATTTTGAAAATGATGACTGGCAGAACCTCTGGAAAGAACTAAAAAGTATCATCGATTTTTGGATCGATAAAGGCGTAACCATTTTCAGGGTTGATAATCCGCACACCAAGCCCTTTGTTTTCTGGGAATGGATGATAGGAGAAGTGCAGTAAGAAAAATCCGGAAATTATTTTCCTGGCAGAAGCTTTTACCCGCCCCCGGGTAATGGAGCGGCTGGCAAAGATTGGCTTTACCCAGTCTTACACCTATTTTACCTGGCGTATCGACCAGGAGGAAATTAAAGAATACATGACGGAGCTCAGCACGGCTCCGCTAAAAGATTTCTTCCGACCGAACTTCTGGCCAAACACGCCCGATATTTTACCGCCACACCTTACCAAAGGGGGCGAGCCGGCCCACATTGTGCGCACAATTTTAGCCGCTACACTTTCGAGTAACTGGGGCATGTACGGCCCGGTGTATGAGTTTGGAATGACGCAGCCCATGCCGGCCAAGGAAGAATACATCGACAACGAAAAATACGAAGTAAAGCATTGGGACTGGAATGCCCAAACGCCTATTCGGGAGACCATTCGGCAGGTAAATCAGTATTCGAAAGGAAAACGAAGCCCTGCAATACACAAGCAACATTTTATTAACAGATTCCGACAACCCCAACCTGTTTGCCTTTGTGAAAAAGAGTCCGCACAGCAGAAACATCGTGCTGGTAGTGGTAAACCTCGATTTTCAGTGGAAGCAAATGGGCTGGATTAAAGTGCCGCTGGCGGATTTAGGAGTACCTACAGATGCCACTTATCGCGTTCACGACCTGATGAGCGGACATACCTACCACTGGAACCATGAGTGGAATTATGTGGAATTAACTCCACAAGGAAAGCCTGCCCACATCTTCCGTTTAGAATTCGATAGCTATGAAGATTTAAACAATTCGGCCGGATCTGATTTTTATACTGAGTAACCATTTTTAACCCTAGTTGGGAATATGAGCGATAAAACAAAAATCGACGACAATCTGCATTGGTACAAAGATGCCATTATCTACGAACTACATATTAAAGCCTTCAAAGATAGCAATGGCGACGGCATTGGAGACTTTAAAGGGCTCCTCGAAAAGCTGGACTACCTGGAAGACCTGGGGGTTACGGCTATCTGGCTGCTGCCTTTTTATCCATCTCCACTGCGCGACGATGGCTATGATATTGCGGACTATTACAGTATTAACCCCAACTATGGGACTATTGCCGATTTTAAACGCTTTTTAAAGGAAGCACATGCCCGCAACTTAAAAGTTATTACTGAGCTGGTTATTAACCACACTTCCGACCAGCACCCCTGGTTTCAGCGGGCGCGCAAAGCCCCTAAAGGTTCTGAGCATCGCGATTTTTACGTGTGGAGCGACGACCCCAATAAGTACAGCGATACCCGTATTATTTTTACCGACTACGAGCCCAGCAACTGGACCTGGGATCCGGTAGCTGAACAATATTACTGGCACCGCTTTTTCCACCACCAACCAGACTTGAATTACGACAACCCGGCGGTGCAGGACGAGGTATTTAAGATGCTGGACTATTGGTTTGATATGGGAGTAGATGGCTTCCGCCTGGATGCTGTACCCTACCTTTTTGAAAGGGAAGGAACCAACTGCGAAAACTTACCCGAAACGCACAAGTTTCTGAAAAAACTACGCAAACATGTAGATGGTAAATACGAAGGCAAACTGCTACTGGCCGAAGCGAATATGTGGCCCGAAGATTCGGCCGCATATTTTGGTGATGGTGATGAATGTCATATGAATTACCACTTCCCCATTATGCCGCGCATGTTTATGAGCGTAAAAATGGAAGATCGGTATCCGATTATCGATATTCTGGAGCAAACACCCGAAATACCAGACAATTGCCAGTGGGGCATGTTCCTCCGGAATCACGATGAGCTAACCCTCGAAATGGTTACCGATGAGGAGCGCGACTATATGTACCGGGTATACACCAAAGATCCGCAGGCCAAAATTAATATGGGCATCCGGCACCGGCTGGCACCGCTGCTCGAAAACGATCGCCGCAAAATTGAGCTCCTTAATGTACTGCTCTTCTCCATGCCCGGAACGCCGGTATTGTATTATGGCGATGAAATAGGCATGGGCGACAATTACTACCTGGGTGACAGAGACGGGGTGCGTACGCCTATGCAGTGGAACGCCGACCGCAATGCCGGCTTCTCCGCGGCAAACCCGCAGAAGTTATACCTGCCTGTTATCCTGGACCCTGAATACCAGTATGAGTTCAGTAAACGTGGAAGTGCAGCAGCGAAATTCCAATTCCCTGCTCTGGTGGATGAAGCGCGTAATAGCTATGCGAAACCATTACAAGGTATTTGGGCGGGGCAGCATTAAATTTTTCTCGCCCTAAAAATCCGAAAATACTTGCCTTTATCAGGGAATATGAAGACGAGGTAATGCTGGTGGTGGCGAACCTTTCCCGTTACTCACAGGCGGCCGAAATCGACCTTTCGGATTATGCAGGGTACCGGCCGGTGGAAGTTTTCAGCCATAACAAGTTCCCTGAAATTACAGAAAATGAAGCTGTTTTTACGCTCGGCTCGCATGGGTATTACTGGTTCCTGCTCGAAAAAGAAGCAGAAAAAGAAAATTTTGAGGACCGTATGCAAAAGCCGGCCTTTGCAGTAAAAAGCTGGGACGCTTTAGAGGACAGCAAAATCAGGGGCAACATGGTTAACAAGCTTATTAAGCCCAGCATGTTAAAAGCCCGTTGGTTTGGGGGTAAAGCAAGAACTGTTGTGGACATTGAAGTGCTTGAACAGCTTTCTTTTGTACAGGATGAGCAGCCATTTTACTGGTTTGTACTGGAGGTAAGCTACAACGAAGGGCTGCCCGAAATGTACCAGCTGCCGGTAACTTATTGCTCGGCTGCAGAAGCAGAAGATACCCGTTCCGATTTCAGGAAGGGTTTCCTTGGCCGAATTAAGCTGGACGACCAGGAAGTGGTATTGTTTGATGCTGTCTATAGCCAGGCATTCCGCACTTTCTTAATGGAGCAAATGATAGGAAAAGGCCAGAAAAGCCTCGATAAATTCAGTGGCTCGGCAGCTGCGGTAGTAAAAGACTTTTATAAGGAAGAAGGAAATAAACTCGAAGGTATTAAGTGCCGAACAAAGCAACACTTCCTTTATTTTCAATAATAAGTTCTTTATGAAACTCTTCCGGAAAATGGATACCACCATAAACCCGGACCTGGAAATTACCCGCTTCCTTACAGAAGAAGTGGGTTTTGAATGCACGCCGAAGTTCCTGGGTTCAGTGGAGCTTGAAAAAGAAGGCGCTAAACGACCTATTGTAATGGGCATGCTGCAGGAAGCTGTAGAAAACCATGGCGATGCCTGGGCTTATATGCTCGATGTGCTGAAGCAGTATTTTGAGCGTGTTCAGTCAAAAGGTGAACTCATCCGGAAACTGCCGGCACTAAAAGGAAGCCTGCTGAAGCCGGTAGCCTTTGAAAAAGTACCGGAGACGCTGCAGAATATTCTTGGAGGCCCCTATGTGGAAAGGGTAGACCTGCTGGGCAAGCGTACAGCCCAAATGCATAAAAAGCTGGCTACTCCAACGCAGGTGCCTGACTTTGGACAGGAAGATTTCTCCCTTCACTACCAGCGCTCTCTGTACTCTTCGCTGCAGTCGCTTACCCGTAACAGTTTCGACCTGCTGAAAGCAAATCTGAAGAATTTACCGGAAAGCGTGCAGGAAGAAGCCGCCGAAGTGCTGGGCATGCGGCAGGAGGTACTCAACAGGCTTAAAATGATATACGACCATAAAATCGAGGCCCTCAAAATCAGGGCGCATGGCGACTATCATCTTGGCCAGGTACTCTTTACCGGCAAAGACTTCATTATTATCGATTTTGAAGGAGAGCCTGCACGTTCTTTCAGTGAACGCCGTTTGCGCCGTTCTCCGCTGCGCGATGTGGCAGGCATGGTTCGCTCGTTCCACTATGCAGCTTATGCCGCCTTAAACCAGTTCGATACGCTGCGTTCAGAGGAGGAAGAGCTGCTTGAAAAGTGGGCTGAACAGTGGTACCACTACAACGCTGGCTTTTACCTGAAAGCTTATACAGAAGAGTTGAATGGAACCGGCCTGATACCAGAGGATGAAGAGGACAAGGAACTGATGCTAAATACCTTCCTGCTGGAAAAAGCCATTTACGAATTAGGCTACGAATTAAACAACAGACCCGACTGGGTGATTATACCCTTGAGAGGGATAAAATATATCATGGAGAAATCCGAAAAATAAATTAAACCCGACATGGCAGAAGAAAATAAAAATACCAAAAAGGAAAAAGTAACAACCAGAGGGCGTAAAAAGTCGGTTGGTGCTGATAACTCTTCAGAAAAAGTTACTGTAGAGGGTAAAAAAACTACCAGAGGCGGAAAAGCAGCCAGTGGAACGGCTGAAACTAAGGCAAAAGCCACTACCAAAGCCGTCCGCAAACCTACTCAAAAGGAACAAGAGGATACCTGGAGCCTGCTTACAGACTTTGACATCCACCTGTTCAGAGAAGGTCGCCACTTTAGCCTTTACAAAAAACTTGGCGCTCACCTAACCGATTGGCAGGGCCAGAAGGGGGTAGTATTTGCCGTTTGGGCTCCAAATGCCCAGAATGTTTCAGTCGTTGGTAATTTTAATAACTGGAATCGAAACAGCCATCCCATGTATGCCCGCCATGATAGCTCCGGTATCTGGGAAGTGTTTATCCCTGAACTGGGCCATGGGGAGGTATATAAATATTTTATTCGCTCAAATAATGGCTATGAAGTAGAAAAAGCAGATCCATTTGCTTTCCGCACAGAAGTACCTCCACAAACGGCTTCGGTAGTTACCGACCTGGAGTACAACTGGAAGGACGGCCGCTACATGAACAGCCGTAAGAAAAAAGCAGAAAAAGCAGTTCCCATGTCGGTTTATGAAATGCACCTGGCCTCCTGGATGCGGGTGCCCGAAGAAGATAACCGCTCCCTTACCTACCGCGAAATGGCCGATAAACTGGTGGATTATGTAAAAGATATGGATTTACCCATGTAGAGTTTATGCCGGTAATGGAACACCCGTTTTGTGGTTCCTGGGGTTACCAGGTTACGGGTTATTTTGCACCCACCAGCCGCTTTGGTAGCCCGCAGGATTTTATGTATCTGATCAATGAATTGCATAAAGACGGAATTGGCGTAATTCTGGACTGGGTGCCTTCGCATTTTCCGAGCGATGAGCATGGGCTGGTGTATTTCGATGGCACCCATCTTTTCGAACATGCCGATCCGCGAAAAGGATTTCATCCCGACTGGAACAGCTATATTTTCAACTATGGCCGGAATGAAGTTAAATCCTTCCTGATCAGCAGTGCGCTGTTCTGGCTGGATATGTACCATGCCGATGGCCTGCGGGTAGATGCAGTGGCTTCCATGCTTTACCTGGATTACTCCCGAAAGGCAGGGGAGTGGATACCCAATGAATATGGAGGACATGAAAACCTGGAAGCCATTAGCTCCTGAAAGAATTTAATGAAGCGGTTTATGGCGAATTACCCCGATGTGCATACCATTGCCGAAGAATCTACCGCCTGGCCAATGGTTTCGCAGCCCACTTATGTGGGAGGTCTTGGCTTTGGCATGAAATGGATGATGGGCTGGATGCATGATACCCTGGACTACTTTCAGAAAGACCCTGTCTACCGCAGCATCACCAGAACGATATTACCTTTAGTATGTATTATGCCTTTACCGAAAACTTTATGCTGCCCCTTTCGCATGATGAAGTGGTCCATGGTAAGGGTTCCCTATAGGTAAAATGCCTGGCGATGAATGGCAACGCTTTGCCAATCTCCGGGCGCTGTATGCCTATATGTATGCTCACCCGGGCACCAAACTTATATTTATGGGAGGCGAATTTGGCCAAACCAGCGAATGGAACCACGACAGCAGCCTGGACTGGCACCTGCTTCGACATACGGTTACCACAAAGGGGTTCAGCCTGATGGTAAAGCGAGCTGAATGAACATATATAAAGAGCGAAAAGCCGCTCTACGAACTAGCAGTTTAGCCAGGAAGGATTTGAATGGATAGATAATAACGACTGGGCCAATTCCGTTATGAGTTATATCCGAAAGGATGAAAAAGGAAACCATTTACTGGTAATGTGTAACTTTACCCCGGTAGTAAGGGAAAATTATCCTTTGGTGTTCCTTCAGCAGGCAGCTATACAGAAATTTTTAATTCTGATGCCACGGAATGGGGCGGTAGCGGTGTACTTAATGCCGGAAACCTGGAAACCAATGAGATAGAGAGCCATGGCCGTTCTCAATCTGTTTCTGTTACCCTGCCTCCATTGGGTGTTACGATTTTACAATTTTCAAAATCTCCAAAAAGATTGTAACTTTCAATTCCCGCCCTTTAACAAAACAATGTAAAACCTGGTGTTAAAGGGTGGGCATTATTTAATCTTCTTATTTTTTGTATGAAGGAAAACCCGCTTACTTTTGAGGATATCCTGCAGATGGATCTTCCTCCTATTATTATTTATGTTGCCCCTCTTTTCTTTGTTTTTGTTTTAATTGAATGGGTAATTGGAATCCGGCGACAGCAAAAATTATATGATCCAAAGGATTTTGCTGCTGCTACCACCATAGGCCTTATTAATGTTGCCATTAACACCTTAACCAAGGCTTTTACCTTCGGCATTATTTTGTTTTTCTATAACCTGGTACCCTGGAGTATTCCGGCTACCTGGTGGTCGTTTATTGCCTGCTTTATTGTTTTGGATTTATGCCGTTACTGGGCACACAAAGTAGGGCACGAGCATCGTTTCTGGTGGGCAACCCACGTAACGCACCACAACTCGAAGCAATATAATTTTTCGGTAAGCTTCCGTCTTTCCTGGATTCAGCAGATTAAGATAATTTTCTTTGTGCCAGTGGCACTTATGGGCTTTCATCCTTTTGTTTTCTTTGTCTGCCATCAGATTGCGGTAGTGTACCAGTTCTGGATCCATACTGAGCTGATAAGAAAAATGCCGCGTTGGTTCGAATACATTTTTGTAACCCCTTCGCACCACCGGGTGCACCATGCAACCAATCCGCAGTATTTAGATAAGAACTACGGCTCTACTTTTATCATCTGGGACCGTATATTCGGCACTTTCGAACCTGAAGAAGAAAAACCAATTTACGGAATTACCGAACCGGTAAACTCTTACAATCCTGTTTACCTCGTTTTTCATGAGGTAATAGGAATATATAAAGATTTACGTAGATCACGTTCTTTAAAGCAGTTCTTTCTGGTATTGTACAAAGGGCCGGGTTTTGATGTTTTTAATGTAAAAGGAAAGGATCTGGCAGGCGAACAGAAAGAGGTGGTAAGTAGCCCAACAAAAGTGGGACGTCTCACCTCATCTGCAGGAAGCAATGCTGGTCCAATTGAAGCGAAGATGAATGAAGAATTTAAGTTCAGGAAAAAAGTTTCTTAACCTATTTACTGCTCCGAAAAAATGGAGATATTATTAGCAGGATAGTAAAATAAAAAGGAACACCGTTTAGTATGAAAAAAAGCCTTTCCAGGTAGCTGGAAAGGCTTTTTTATTGATTGAGAACTTATCTGTTCAATACTTCATGAAAAGCGTTCAACTATAGGGGCTCAAGGTAGTATGGAAGCTTTCCTTTGTCAGAAACCTATTGACTGAAAAAAGGCCTGCTCTAAAAAAGCAACAGATACTCCTATTTTAATATTAGAGTCAAGCTTTAAGTGCGTAGTCATAATGGATTGTAAAACAGGCTATTATATTGCTTTTATTGAAGTGGGGTAGAGACAGTAAATCCACTGACATCTAATTATACGGATCGAATATCGGGTATCGGGTTTGCCAGGAACCGCAGCCTTTGCATCTGATTTTCTTTAGGGGAAAACAGGCTGAAGGATAGCTGAAAACCAATTATAATAGTTAATTTAAAACATCCAGCCAGGGAAGCCCTGATAAAATTAAGTGGCAGGAAAGCGGGCAGAAAAAAGAAAGGTTGCCGCTGTAGAGGGCTGATAAATTTTTAAAAATGAATAAAGCTGAATTTTCAAAGGAAGAGCTGGAGCGTTACAGTCGCCACCTGATTATCCCGGATTTTAATATAGATGGGCAGCGAAAGCTGAAAGAAGCCAAAGTACTAGTGGTGGGTACCGGCGGCTTAGGAAGTCCGCTTTTGCAATACCTGACAGCAGCCGGGGTGGGTACCATTGGCTTAGTAGATTTTGATGTGGTGGAGGCTTCTAACCTGCAACGCCAGGTGCTTTTTACCATACAGGATGTTGGGAAACCAAAGGTAACAGCAGCGATTGAACGACTGAGGGCACAAAATCCATATGTAAACTTCCGGGCCCACGAAACCCGCTTAACTGCCGAAAATGCCTTGGATATTATAAAAGGGTATGATGTAGTGGCAGATGGAACCGATAATTTTGCTACCCGTTACCTGGTAAATGATGCCTGTGTGCTATTAGAGAAAGTAAATGTGTATGCATCTATTTTTCGGTTCGAAGGCCAGCTTTCCGTTTTTAATCTTGCTGATAAATCTGGGCAGCGGGGACCAAACTACCGGGATTTATTCCCAACACCACCTCCACCGGGCCTGGTGCCAAACTGTGCAGAAGCAGGAGTTATTGGCGTCCTGCCTGGGATCATGGGAAGCTTACAGGCCAATGAAGTAATAAAAGTAATAAGTGGAGTTGGTGAACCGCTGTCGGGCCGCTTATTTCTCTTTGATGCTCAGCGCTTTGAAACCAGAACCTTAAAAGTTCGAAAAGACAAGAACAACCCTTTAACAGGAGCTAACCCGAGCCAATGGACTTTAATTGATTATGATCTTTTTTGTGGTGTGGGCCAAGAGAAGCCCGAAGAAACAGCCGTTAAAGAAGTAAGTGTTCAGGAACTGAGGGCGTGGCTCGATCAGAAAGAGCCTTTTCAGCTGATAGATGTGCGGGAGCCTTATGAATATGAAATTGCCGAAATAGGAGGCGAGCTGATTCCACTGAATGAAATTGAAGCACAGCCCGATAAAATTTCCTCTGAGAAAAAGGTGGTAATTCATTGCCGCAGCGGGAAGCGAAGTGCCAGTGCCATCCGGCTTTTGGAGAAAAAATATGGCTTCAGCAATTTATATAATCTTAAAGGCGGTATCCTGGCCTGGGCCGATGAAATAGACCCGGGTATGGCGAAATATTAAACCAGACTTGAGACGTGAGACTTGAGATAGGAGATAAAAGAATCAGGAGGTAGGATAACAGACAAGAGCCGATGATATCTAGGAGTTAATTAGTTAATATCACCAGGCACCAGTCACCAACCACCAGGCACTAACAACGAACAACGAACAACGAATTTAAAACATCCATTTTTCAATTTTAAAACTAAAGCGATGACACTACAACTTGGAGACCTGGCGCCGGATTTTAAGGCGCAAACAACAGAAGGGGAAATCAGCTTCCATGAATGGCTGGGAAACAGCTGGGGTGTTTTTTTTTCTCACCCGGCAGATTTTACCCCTGTTTGTACCACGGAACTGGGCGAAGTAGCCCGACTGAAAGGAGAGTTCGATAAGCGGAATACTAAAGTAATTGCCGTGAGTGTGGATAGCCTCGAATCGCACAAGCAGTGGATTCCGGATATTAATGAAACACAACAAACAAATGTAAATTATCCGATTATAGCCGATGAAGACCGGAAGGTGGCCAGTCTTTATGGAATGATTCATCCGAATGCTGCAGGCACCACCACGGTACGTTCGGTTTTTGTAATCGGACCCGACAAAAAAATCAAATTAACCCTGACGTACCCTGCCTCTACGGGACGTAATTTTCCGGAAATCCTCCGTGTGCTGGATTCCCTTCAGCTAACAGCAGATTACAGCGTGGCTACGCCGGTAAACTGGAAAAATGGCGAAGACTGCATTATTTCTACGTCTATTAAGGATGAGGAAATTCCTGAAAAATTTCCGAAAGGGCATAAGGTAATTAAGCCTTACCTGCGCACTACCCCACAACCAAACCTGTAATAAAAATGGAGCGACTATTTAGCCGCTCCATTTTTATTTTCTCTGCCAAATAGTTTCATCCAGCGGGCAAGGCTTTTGGCCAGGTGCTGGTTGTATTCGCCATTGCTTAGCTTCCATTTCCAGTTGCCTTCCGCCACCGACGGGCGGTTCATCAGCGCTTCTTCGCCAAGCCCCAGGTAATCCTGAATTGGAACAACGGCAATATGTGCCACGGAGCTTAAGGCCATTTGTATCATTACTTCATGCACCTTTTCCGGCGATAAGCGGCGACCGGTATATTGTGCCAGGTTTTGCTTTTCCTTTCTACCGGCCTTTTTGTACCAGCCCTTAACCGTATTGTTGTCATGTGTTCCCGTATATACCAGACTGTTCTCTAGGTGGTTATGGGGAGCATAAAGGTTGGTGCCGGTATTATCGCCAAAAGCAAACTGGAGAATGCGCATCCCCGGTAAATCAAACTGTTCCATTAGGTCCCTAACCGGCTGGTCGATATCTCCCAGGTCTTCGGCCACCAGCGGGAGCTCTGGAATTTCCTTTTTTAGCTTTTTGAAGAAATCAGCTCCCGGGCCATCGACCCAATAACCGTTCATGGCAGTTGCTTCGCTGGCCGGCACCTCCCAGTAAGCAGAGAAAGCCCGGAAATGGTCGAGCCGCAACAGGTCGTAAATACGCAGGCATTGCCTGATTCGGGCAATCCACCAGCTTAGAGCCTCCTGGTAGTTGTTTTTCCAGTCGAACACCGGGGTTCCCCACAGTTGGCCTGTTTCACTAAAGAAGTCCGGTGGCACCCCGGAGACTTCTGTAGGTTTTAAAGCTTTATCGAGTTTAAAAATTTCTGGCTTAGCCCAAACATCGGCACTTTCGTAGCCAACATAAAAAGGAATATCTCCAAAAATTTCAATTCCTTTTTTGTTACAATAAGATTTTAAGTGAAACCATTGGCGGTAAAAAAGAAACTGGTAAAATTGCTCCTTCCGAATATCCTCTGCAAGCTCACTTTTTAGTTGTTTAAGTGCTCTTTTTTTGCGCGTTTTAATGTCCTCCGGCCAGTGTGTCCATCCTTTTCCATAATAATTTTTAAGTGCCGCATACAGGCTGTAATCCTCCAGCCAGCCAGCTTCCTGTTTACAGAAATCTTCAAAGGCGATGCGAATAGCTTTCAAATCCTGTTGCTTAAAATGCAGCCAGCTTTTCTCCAGAATGGCTAGTTTTTCTTTGGTTACCTTGCCAAAATCCACTGTGTTGGACTTTTCTGCCTCGGCCGGAAGATCGGTCTTCCTGAGAAGCCCTTCCTCGACTAAAAGTTCCGGACTAAGCAGGAGAATATTCCCTGCAAAAGCCGACAAGCCACTGTAAGGAGAGTTGCCACTGCGCTCTTCTGTAGGACTAATGGGCAGAATTTGCCAGAAGGTCTGGCCGGCAGTTTCGAGGAAATCGGCAAAAGCATAGCTCTCCGGGCCTAAGTCGCCAATGCCAAAGCGGGAAGGAAGGGAAGTGATATGAAGTAATATTCCGGCTTTTCTTTCTAACTTCATGCATTACCTCCTTTTAATAGGGCCACAGGCAGCTGGCTGAGTAATTCACTAAGTGCAAAAGACCCATCGGCCGACTGAATTTTTTCAGCTGTAAGTTCATTAGTCCAGGTTTGAGGGAGGGAGGACTCCCGGGAAAGATCCAGGCGGGTATCTCCCCATTTAGTGGCCGATGGAATGTCATTTAAATTGCCGGAAACCAGGGCGGGAAACAGGGGCGCAACAATGAGGCAGTTGCTGTTGCCCCCTTGCCTGATAAAAGCCAGCACTTTTCCTTCCTGTTTGCCCTGCACCTTCACTGGGGTATAGGTTCCTTCGCTAAAGAGGTCGGGATGCTGCTTGCGGAACACAAGGAATTTGTGCGTAAGGTATAGCTTTAACCTGCCATCAGCAGGATCTTTTAACAATTGCCTGTACAGCTGGCTCTTTCCTTTGCTTTCCTCTTTCAATAAATCATCCAGCCATTCGCTTCGCTTTTCAAAGTTTATTTTCCTCCGGTTATCGGGGTCTACCATGCTGAGGTCAGCCAATTCGGTGCCCTGGTAAATATCCGGAATACCAGGGGCCATCATTTTTATAAGTACCTGGCTGAGGCTTTTTAGCATGCCCTGGTGCCCAAGACCCTTCATTAGCGGGAGAAATCCCGCCATAAACTGCTCACCCTTCAGGAGCTTTTTAATAAATTTTTCAGTGGCTTTCTCGTAGGCGGTATTGGGCGATGACCAGTTACTGTGGCGCTTTCCTTCGCGCAGGGCCTTTTGAAGGTAAGCGTTTATTCTTTCGATGAACCCATCTCCGTGCTTTCCCCTGGCGGGATAGAAGGCTAACAGGCTTTGGTAAATAAAATATTCGTCGTTTGCATCGGGGGCCAATTTACCGGCTACTTCTGTTTTCTTTCCTTTGTTTTGTTTTTGCCAGGCAAGTACCAGCTTTTGCCAGTCAGCAGGTATTTCTGTAAGTGCATTTAAACGCTGGCGGGCATCTTCGCCTCTTTTTGTATCATGCGTAGCGGTGGCGTTCAGGGTAAGCGGGAGCATTTCCTGCCGCGCCACCATCAACTGGTGGAAGGCATCTACTCCCATACCAAAGTTTTGAGGCTGTCCGCCAACCTCATTAAGGGAAGTAAGACGGTTATAGGAATAGAAGGTGGTATCTTCCAGTCCTTTGGCTTCTAAAGGGCCGCTTATTTGCTGAATCCGCTGAATAAACAAGAGCCTTTCCTTGTCTTTATTGCCAGATTCTTCGGCTTCATAAATGGTTTTCAGGTGCTCCAATGCCGGTTTAGCCTCTGGTAAAAGCTGCTCTGCGGCTTTGGTAAAGGTCCGATCCAGTACCTTAATATCTGTTTGGCTAAGCGGATACTGATGGATATAGGTCCGGTAAACCGGAAATGCCAGTAAAAGGCAGGAGAGTGCTGCTGATAACTGCTCTTCGGAAATATCCGGGTTGTGGAGACCAAGCGAATGGTACAGGTTTAACAGGTTGTTAAACTCCCCCTGCATGCGCTGGTGAAGAATTAATTTTTTGTTTTCCCAAACCAGCTGCTTAAAGTCGGTTGTAGAACCGCTCACCTCTTCGTATAGGTGGCTAAAAGCTTCTTCGGCTTCTTTATTTATAAACAGTGCATTTAACTGAGATAGGAAGTCATAACCGGTGGTGCCCTGGATAGGCCATTCAGGATTTATTGCTTCGCCCTTTTCCAGGATTTTCTCTATCAGGATGTAGGTGTTATCCCCAGCAAGCGCCCGCAGGTCGTGCAGGTATTTTGCAGGATCGTATAGACCATCAATATGGTCAATTCGCAGGCCCTGAACCAGGTCTTTCTCAAGGAGCTCTTTAATGTATTTGTGGTATTCTTTAAAAACTTCCGGTTTCTGAATATTTAAGCATATAAGGTCGTTAACGGTGAAAAAGCGCCTGTAATTTATTTTGTTCTCTGTTTCTTTCCACCAGCAAAGGCGGTAATACTGCCGGTTTAGCAGATTTAACATTTTATCTTCCCGGGACGAAAAGTTCTTTAGGTGTTGCCTGAGTTCATGTTCATTTTTTTTCAATACAGTTTTAAGCTTTTTTACTGCATTTTCCTGGTAGGAGCCTGCCAGTTCTCCGGCAAGGGTTACCGCATCCTGCAGCGACGGACTTTTCATGTCTGCCAGCAGATAGGCATAGGAGGGGAGGCTTAAGGGGTACTGATTGTCGTAGTAATTGAATAGAATGGTGCCTTCTTCCGGGCTAAGCTCAATTTCTTCATTCTTCAGGCAGTTTTCCAAAGTATCTCCTAAAAAAGGAGTCATAAAGGGCTCCTCTTTGCGAACATCCGGCCACAAATCAAAAAAGGAATAATAAGGAGAGTTCGGGCCTTTCTCCAGTACGTCCATGAGCCATAGATTATTCATGCTGTATGCCATGTGGTTTGGAACCACATCCTGTAGCCAGCCCATTTTTTTCTTTTTTAACCAGTCGGCTATTTCCCTTAATTCTTTTTCCTTGCCAATGGCCGTATTAAGTTTGTGCGGATTGGTAACATCATAACCGTGGGTACTTTCTTTGCGGGCAGAAAAAAAGGGAGCAGCATAGATAGTTGAAACCCCCAGCTTATGGAGGTATTCTAATATATCTTTGAGCTCCGCCAGGGTAAAATCGGGCGAAAGCTGCAGTCGGTAAGTTGCTGTTGGTATATAGGCCATCTGGCGTATTTTTTATTTTGAATTTTCTTAAGGGAAAAGGCCGCAAAGACTGGCTAAGCGACCTTTGATTCCATGCTTGTAGTAATTGCCAATTAGCGGAATTGTTTCCACTACGATTGTTTATAAAGTAGTTCTCAGCCGGTAAAAAATAATTAGAAGCCTTTACCCTTGCAGCTAGGTTCTGAATTTTGAAATTGCTGCGAAATTAGCCTCGGGAAAGGGAAATTTCTCCTGCACCTAGTGGGTGGCTTCGTAAACAATGGCCGAATAAGGGGCCATCTTTACTGTTTCGGAACCTGCCAGTTGTTTTTGCACTTCCTGCCCAGAGCCTTCCCATTTTTTATCGTCTGTGTTCAGCACCAGGTGGTATCCTTCCTTTAGCTGGGGAATTTCAATGCTTGCAGTTTCGCTTCCGGTATTTAAGAGACAGAGCAAGGCACTGTCTTTAGAAAATTTATGAAGGCCGAGGCTTTTTTTCTCCGGCCAGGATAAAACCTCCAGGGAATCACGGGTACTCAACTGGAAAGACGGATGGGTTTTCCGGAGGTGGATAAGCTTTTTATACAATGCCCATAAAGCCTTTTGCTCGTCATTTTCTTTAAAATTCCAGTTTAGCTTAGATGCGTTAAAGGTTTCTTCTGCCTGCGGATCAGGCGGCTCTCCCTGGCCATGGAAAGCGGCAAATTCTCTTTTTCTTCCCTGTCTTACAGCCTCTACAAGCGCTTCATCGGTGTGGCTCACAAAATAATTAAAAGGCGCTTTTTCTCCCCATTCTTCTCCCATAAAAAGCATGGGCTGATAAGGGCTCAAAAGATAAGCAGTTGCTGCCAGCTTTAAAGCATCGAAACCCACGAGTTCGCTCAGGCGCTCGCCTAACATGCGGTTACCTACCTGGTCGTGGTTTTGTATAAATACAATAAACTGATGATAAGGGTGGTTATCGGCTCTGGATCCAAATATTTTTTTGCGGTGCGGCGAGAAAATGCCGTTGTAAATATAAGTGTCCTTATATGCTTTTTCCAGGTGCTTAAAGTCCCCGAAGTCTTCGTAATAGCCTTTTTTCTCGCCCGTGAGCCAGGCATGCCAGGCATGGTGAAATTCATCGATCCACTGCGAGTCCAGTGCGTATCCTCCCTGGGCCTCCGGCGAAATAAAACGGGTGTCGTTGAGGTCTACTTCGGCCACAAGAAAATGCCGGTGGTTGGTTTCTTTGCTTAATTTGTAAACCGTTTTGCTCAGGTCCTGCAAAAAGTGGCGGGCACTCAGGTCTTTTATGGCATGGACTGCATCCAGGCGTAATCCATCCACTCTGTAATCGTGTAGCCACATGAGTGCGTTTTGAAGGAAATAGTTCCTCACACCATCGCACCAGGCATCGTCGAAGTTAAGCGCCTGTCCCCAGGGAGTGTTATACTTATCGGTAAAGTAAGGTCCCCATTGCGACAGGTAGTTTCCCTCCGGGCCCATATGGTTATAAACCACATCCAGAATTACCGCTATCCCTTTTTGGTGGCAGGCGTCTACCAGGCTACGGAAAGCCGCGGGGCCTCCATAGGAATTTTGCACTGCAAAAGGGTCTACGCCATCGTATCCCCAGTTACGGCTGCCTGGAAACTGCGCAACAGGCATTATTTCTATTGCATTAATGCCCAGGTCCAGGAGGTAGTCAAGCCTTTTTTCTACACCGGCAAATGTTCCTTCTTCGCTAAATGTGCCGATATGTAGCTCATAAATTACCAGACTGTCGGGTTCCATGCCCCGCCAGTTGTTTGCCTGCCATTTATATTCAGGCGAAACAATAGCCGATGGGCCATGTGGGCCTTCAGGCTGGTAGCGGGAAGCAGGGTCGGGAAGCAGCGTTTCCTTATTCTTCCTGTATTTGTACAAAGCTCCCTCCGGGAGGGTAACAGCATCTGTTTTCCAGTATCCTTCCTGATTCTTTTTCATTGGCAGGGACTTTTTTTCAGGTGCCGAAACCTCCACACTCAGGTGGTCAGCTTCCGGTGCCCAAACGGTAAACTGGCAAGTGGAGGTAGCGGAATTATAAATGGCCCCAAGCGGTATATTCATAATAGTAATAGTCTGGTTTATTGAGATTTATATTGTTTTAGCTGCTTTGCTTTGTAACTCACAGAAGCTGCCAATAGTTACAGCTAATTTTAATTAGGTTTAACTTGTATAATTAGAGTTCAAACATTAAATTTGTTGCAAGTTAGTTGAGGAAGGATGCGGCTTCTCTTTAGAGAGTTAGCAGTTATTCTTTTAGGGTTTGGTTTAGAAAAAAGGAGTGAACGAGAGTTTGACTCCTTTTTTTTCAGGCTGGGAGTGGTGGTAAAGAAAAGACGGTAAGGGAATAAGAAGGGACCGCCCTGGCTGCTGAAAAAGGCCTAACAAGAAGAATGAAATAAAAGGGAGGGCAGGAGATGGGCGTTAAAAGATAGGTTAGTTCTGATTTTACCTTTTACGTTAAATTGCTTTTAGCTCCTTCCATACCAGCCTGGGCCTATGCTGCGCGGGATTTTCGTCCGCAGGTTCTATAAATTCTGTTAATGAAGAATTTATGAGCCATGTGATAGTAAAAAAAAGGAAGGACAGCCAGTAAAAAAAAGAAAGAATAAAAAAGAGGCTGATCCTAAGGGAGCAGCCTCTTTTTGGTTTATCCCTACTTTAGAGTAATCTTTTCAGGTCTTTCTCCGACACGTTCAGCAGCCCCACTTTGGGAAGTCTGGTGGTTAGCTCCCGCCAGTCCTGATTTTTCTTATAAATTCCCTGAAGCATTTTTCTTGCCTCCTCTATCTGCCCGTTATTGGCCAGGGTAATGGCATGCCAGTATTGCATTTCAAGGTTGTTAGGAAACATCTTTTCAGCCTTTCCATATAAATCCGTGGCTTCTTTCATATTTCCTTCTTCAATAGCCAAATCGCCGGCATTCATAAATTCATACGCCCGGTAGGTTTTTAAAAGGCGGGACAGCTCTTCTACCGGGTTTTCGTGGTCATCTACCCGCAGGTCGAGGAGCACATCATTCCAGGGCTCGTCTGTTTTTTTACCCCTTACCACCAGCATTACTGCCGACTGGTTTCCGCGGATATCTCCTCCCTGGCTTTCTGCCGCTTCCATGGCTTTAATTATTCGTTCGGGTAAAGGCAACTTAGCATTTTTTGTAAATGCTTCTGCCATGGCCGGCCAAACCTCCGGACTTTTCATCATGTTGGCCTGAACGGAGAAACCGTTTCCTTTAATATCGCCGGCATAAGGAACGCATTTATCTCCGGTATGTACCGCTACCCGCCCCTGCGCATCTAAAATAGCTACCTGCCGAACGGCAGCCGCTTCGTCGGTGCGGAGTAATTCATCCAGTGCCTCCTGTGGCGACATGCCTTCTTTAAGCATGGCAAGGCCGCGGAGGCCAAAAGATTTGTTGGAGAAGGACTGGGTGGCAACCACACCAACACCTGCTTCGCCCCAGGAAACGACCGTTCCTACAGAAAACCAATGGCTTTGTACGGCCACCGCCATATCGCCCGTAGCCGAATCGCGTGCAACAATAGAGTAGGTGTGGGCAAAAGGTTCCTCCTGCCGGAAGAACTGAGCCTGGCTGCTAACAGGAAGAAGTCCGCTCATGAAGAATACGAGGAAAAAAATTCTTTTCATAAAATACTCTTTTTCTCAAAAATATAAAAACCATCTATAAGTAGATGGGTTTATGCTGGAAAGTAATTTATTCTGCAACTATTTAAAGAAGCAGGCTATCATATATGGAGAAAAGGAAATTGAACAGGAGCTTATTCTTTTCCTTATTTAAGAACAAAGCCCCACAAGGCTAAACCTATTGCCTGGTTAAAATTAAGGTGCTGTATTTAGGTAAAGACACAAGCTTATCCTGAACAGTACTTCCCTGCGAATTGTGGAAATAGGTTTTGTCATACACTGTATCGGCATTGCTGAGCTCAAACTGCTTAAACTTATCAGAAAGGTTATGAAGAATGAGCAGTTTTTCATCCGCTGTTTCCCTGCGGAAGATTACCACCTGGGGTTCTTCCGTTTCGGCCTGGAGCAGCTCGCCATAAGTTAAAGCCTGGCTACTGTTGCGAAGACCTATCATTTCTTTATAATGATGGTAAATAGAGGAAGAATCCTGTTGCTGAAGCGCCAGCGGTTTTAACTGTGGCTCAACAGAATGTTTTGCTTCCATCCAGCGGGTTCTGCTGCTGTCTGTTTCGGCTGTATTCCAAAGGTAGGGTTCCCTTATTTCCGGGTCGGGCTTGGTGCCGAGCATGCCTATTTCCTCGCCATAATAAATGTAGGGAGACCCTGGCAGGGTAAACAGGAGCGAAGCGGCCATTTTTGCTTTGTCCGGGTGGCCTTTCAGCTCACTCATTATCCGGTTCTGGTCATGGTTTGTCAGGAAGGTCGCGTCGATATAATCTTCCGTTACGCTGGAATAAAAATCCCGGATATCCTGGTGCTGCAATACAAGGTTTTCGGCTTTACCGCTGGCAGCTGCTTCTGTCATGGCATAGCTCATGTCGAAGTTAAATAGTGCATGCAGGCCCTTCAGGTAAGGAGCCACTTCTTCGGTTGGAGCCCATACCTCGCCCACCAGGTAAACTTCGGGATTCACTTTTTCCATTTCAGCCCTGAATTCTTCCCACCAGGCATGGCTGTCTTCTGCCCGATCGTCTGGAAAAATATGTCGGGCAGCATCGAGCCGGAAACCATCCACGCCAACCTCACCCAGCCAGAAGCGGCCTACATCAATAATCTCTTTCCTCACTTCGGGGTTATCGAAGTTCAGGTCGGGCATTCCTCCCCAGAAATAGCCATAATAACTTTGGGTATTGCCTGGGGCCTCGTGCCACTGGGTAATATTGCCGGAATCTTCCGAAGTTTCTTTTTTAGCAATCTGGTCGGCAATGGAGTCTTTATCTGCCCAAACATAATAATTGCGGTAAGGGCTGTCGGAGTTTTGCATCGCTTCCTGAAACCAGGGGTGGTCGATGCCGCTGTGGTTCACTACCAGGTCCATAACTACTTTTATATCCCGGTCATGGGCTTCCTCTACAAATTCTTTGAACTCATCCAGGGTTCCATAATCGGGATGGACATCGTAATAATCGGTTACATCGTATTTATGGTAGGAAGGAGAGGGATTTATGGGCATTAACCAGATGGCTTTAATGCCCAAATCCTGCAGGTAATCCAGCTTACTGGTCATGCCCCTGAAATCTCCGATACTATCCGCGTCGGAATCGGCAAAGCTTTGAACGAAAATTTCGTAGGTAACTGCCCGGGGCCAGCGACTAACATCTGTAAGCTGTTCGGTACTGCTATCTTTTGAAAGCGTTTCCTGTAGGGATTGGGTATTATTTTTACAAGCGGAAAGGGAACATAGTCCCATTCCGGCAAGTAAAAGAGCTTTTTTTATATTCATAACTCTTTGGAGGCAGAAAGAATAAATTAAGCCTCGTTTCTGTTCATGCAGTTCAAATCTTCAAAAGATTCCTTCAGGCGTTTAATGAAAGCAGTTTCTGCTTCGCGGAGCCAGCGGCGCGGGTCGTAGTACTTCTTATTCGGCGCATCTTCTCCCTCGGGGTTTCCAAGCTGGTGCTGCAGGTAATCGCTATGCTTCTTGTAGTAGTCGCGTATCCCCGTCCAGAATGCCCATTGCATATCAGTATCGATATTCATTTTTACTGCTCCGTATTCAATGGCTTCGCGTATCTTTTCGCGCGGAGAACCGGAACCACCATGGAATACAAAGTTTACCGGGTTGGCTTTGCGTATTGTGTTTCTGCTGAATATGCTCTTGAGAGTTTTTCAGGATTTCTGGCGTAAGCTTTACGTTGCCAGGCTTATATACTCCGTGCACATTACCGAAAGCTGCGGCAATAAGAAAACGGTCGCTTACCTCGTTCAGCTTTTCATAGGCCTGTGCTACTTCTTCAGGCTGGGTATATAGCTTCGATGCATCTACATTGGTATTATCGACGCCATCTTCTTCGCCACCGGTTACCCCCAGCTCAATTTCAATGGTCATATCCATTTTGTGCATTCTGCTGAAGTAGGAGTGGCTGGTATCGATGTTTTCTTCAATTTCCTCCTCCGACAAGTCGAGCATGTGGGAGCTAAAAAGAGGCTTGCCGTGCTGCTTGTAATATTCTTCACCTGCATCCAGCAATCCGTCTATCCAGCCCAGGAGCTTGCGTGCAGCATGGTCGGTATGCAGGATTACAGGTACTCCGTACTGCTTCGACATAATATGTACATGATGGGCCCCTGCAACTGCCCCGGCAATGGCTGCTTCGTGCTTATCGTTTTTAAGGCCTTTACCGGCATTAAATTGTGCGCCACCATAGCTTAGCTGAATAATTACCGGGGAGTTTACATCGCGTGCAGTTTCCAGAACTGCGTTAATTGAGTTGGATCCAATAACGTTTACAGCGGGTATTGCATAATTATTTTCATTGGCGTGGTCGAGCAGGTCTTTTACATCCTTGCCCGACAAAACACCTGCGGGAAATCTATTTTTACTCATTTTTTTTATTGTTAATGGTTGACATACAACATACGGTTGCCCGTAAAGGTAAGACCAACTTATAAAAATTACTGCAAAAGAATCCTTTTTACGCCTTTTTTATTCCCGTAAACGATTTCTATCGCATAAAAACCTGCCTTCAAATGCTTAAAGTTTATTGAATGGTTCGGCTTGTTAGCGGTAACTAATTGTTTGTTCCAAACCGTTCTGCCACCAGCGTCGATAAGCCGCAGCTTTACCGAACCGCTTACCCCCGCCGGAAGAACTAACTGTATTTGACCATTACTTGGGTTTGGATAAAGGGCAATGCTTTCAGAAAGCCTGTTATCTACTACTGCTGTTGGTGACTCTATCTCCCCGCGGTAAAATATCGACTGGTCAGTAAAAAGCCGGAATTCTCCTGGTTCAAGGGTAAAGCTGGCACTGCCGGAAGTTTCCAGGCTGTCTTTTTCGAAATAGGAGTACCACCAGCCACTGTGCTGGAAAGAAAGGCTTGCTTCCTTTGCTTCCAGCCCAAAGTTGCCTACCACTACTACATTCATGGTGTCGCCATTCAGCTTTAAGGTACGTATTTGGCCTGTTTCAGGCATTTCAAAATCTTCCGTACCAAAAACAGGATAGGTAGTTTTCAGGTAGTTCAGCTCCGAAATAGTGCGGTAGAGTTCCTGCCGGGCAGGCGCATCGAGGTACTCCCATTTTACTGGCTTTTCACCTGTTCGTCCATTTTGCTCAATGCTGATATCGTAACCCAGCTCCTGGAACTGCCAAAGCATTTTGGGGCCGGGTACAGGGAGGAAAAAAGCCGCTGCCAGCTCGGCACGTTCCAGCGCTGTTTCCAGTTCTTTTACAGAATAGTCTCCGGCAGCATTGCCATATTCCTGTGCTTTGAACAAAAGGCGCTCTTCATCGTGGCTTTCGATATAGCCTACAACATTCGGATTATTCCAGCTGCGCTCCTTATAAGATAGCCAGTCGAAGCTGCTTCCAGCGTTATCCAATTGCCAGCCCATAAGTGCTTCTCCATAATTGTTCCCGAGGTTTCCCCAGAGCATCAGGCCATAATTGGCTAATTCGGTTTCTTCCTTATTATCAGCAAAGTGTTCCAGTATTATAAAGGCATCCTCATCTACGCTCCACACCTCATCTGCCATGCGTTTTAAAAGGGCGATTCTCGAAGCATCATAAGCACCCCAGGCAGCTACATTGTCGCCTGTTTCCTTTTGGGTAAACCCCTTCGAAAGGTCGAAACGGAACCCATCTACTTTATATTCTTCCAGCCAGAAGCGGGTAACCTGGTCCACGAAATCCTGGGTGTAGGCACTTTCGTGGTTTAAATCGGTAAATACATTATAAGGATGCTTTGGCGTAACATTAAAGAAAGGATTTTCGGGGCTTGCGGTGCTTCCCTGCCACCACATCTTCAGGAAGGGTGCCGGATAGTCCTGGTGGTTCAGCGCAATGTCCAGGATTACCGCCATTCCCCTCTGGTGGGCTTTATCTATTAACTCTTTAAGCTTCTCTTTTGGACCATACCATTTATCTACCGCCGTTTGGAAGGTTGGATTGTAGCCCCAGCTTTTATTGCCGTTGAATTCCATAATGGGCAGTAGCTCTATGGCAGTAATATTTAATGAATCGAGGTAGTCGAGGCGATTAATTACACCCTGAAAAGACTGCTCGCTACTAAAATCACGTACCAGTAATTCGTAAATAACGAGATCTTCCTTAGCCGGCGGGTTGAAGTTTTCTACCTGCCAGTTATATGCATCGTTGGTGCTAAAAACAGTTAAACGATCGGTATTTGCGTCGGCAGGGAAGGAGCGGAGGCCAGGGTAGCGGCTGTTGCTTATTTCATCGTCGTTAGCTGCATCCAGAACGGTTTCACTATAGGGGTCGGCAATGTCTGTTTCGCCATCTACCAGGTAGTAATAAGCATATTCAGTATCAGGTTCCAGGTTGTTGATGGTAAGCCAGAACAATTCTCCATCCGCGGTTTTGTTCATTATATAAGTTGCCTTTGGCTCAAAATTGTTGAAGTCTCCCATCAGGAGAACAAAATCCTTCTGTGGAGCTAAAAGTACAAAGGTGGCGGAGGTTTCGGAATGTATATTTACACCCTGCTCCAGGCCTGCCGGTAAATCAGCCACCTGGGGCTGAGGAAATACCTGGTAAGTAAAGCTTATTTCTTTGCTTTCGGTAGCGGTGGCAGCCACCAGGCGAACCGCGTAAATGCCTGCCTCCACGGTAGGTAAGCTTAGCTCGAAATTACTTGCCGCTGTTTGTTGGCTGAAAAGTTCCTCATTCACATAAAGGGAAAAGTCGGCAGCTTCGTTTGTGGTTGCAGAAAGCGGAAAATTGTTGTTCTGAAGTGTGTATGCATCGCCATTGTTTAAATCAGGCGTATTAATATTTAAATTAAACCCGCTTTCATAAATGGGAATATAGAAGTCCTCTGTTTGAGCTGAGCCATCCCCATTTTTTAGAAGAACGCCTAACTGGGTAATATTGGCTCCGTCGGGGATGTTATAAAATGTTTTGGGGGTGAGCGTAATTTGCCACACATCGTCTCCGAGCGGGGTAAGCTCAAATTTTTCAGCCATTGGGCTGTTGAAATTGGTTTGCTCCGGTGGTGGAAATTTAAACGCATCGGCATCGTCGCCGGCCCCGGACCAAAGAAAAATTTCGCCTTTTTGAGATAGTTCAAGCAGTGGGGCAGCCCGGCCATCTTCGGCTTGTTTTAGGTCAATGGTTAAAGTTACAGGCCCATCAATGGTAGGAAAGGCTGGGTCTGTAGTTACCTGGGCAAAAGCAGGGAGGGAGAAAAATAGCAGTAAAAAAAAAGGGTATAATTTTTTCATATCGGCTTAATTAAAGAATAAAAAAAAGCAGGAGTCCGTTAAAGGCTCCTGCTTTTGATTCAATTATTCAACCTTTGTTAAGGTATAAGTAGGATTTGATTCATCACTTAAGTCAAGGATGATGTCATAAGTACCTGCTTCTGCAACGGGAATGTCTGCACCGCCTGCATTGAGCACATTACTGCTGGTATCATCATCGCCATAATTTGTATCCCACAGGTCGTTTAATCTGAACTTGATATTTCCCGGAACCAGTTCCATAGTAGTTTTCCAAATACCTTCTCTGTTGTCGAAGGTCAGGTCAGTATCAACGTCCCAGCTACCAGTGGCATCGCCTACAATGGCCCAGGAATATTTTTCTGCCGACCAGCTTAGATCATTTAAATCTGCATTTATCAAATAGGTATAAGGCTCCGGAACACTTAGGTTCCCTGCACCGCCATCAGTAGATAAGACACCTGCTCCGCCATCGCCGTAATTAGTACCATCCCAATTGGGTTGGCTGGTAATTTTAAACTTCAGCTTTTCACCTTCAGCACCCTCATTGTTAACGGTAATTATACCTTCGTACACACCATTATCTTCTGCCGATACCAGTACTGGCGCATCGGAAGGAACCCATCCCTGGTAAGCACCAGGTACATAAACATAAGCAGGCTCGATATCAGTGGAATAAGGAGTTGCTTCTACGTTGACAACATTGGAGGTAATTGTTTCAATGTTATTCGTTATCCGAATTCGGGCCTCTATTTTTGCCTCTTCTTCAGGGGCAAAGCCCTCCTCCAAGAGTAGCGCATTAAAATCTCTTACTGTATAAGTGTTTGAAAGATTGCTTCCCATTTCAACTAATACAGGGCTTTCAAAATTGTTTCCGGCAGAGTCAATTTCGAAAATGTAGCTGACCGCTCCATCATGGGCATACTCCGGGTTTGACCAGTTTACCGGCAGCTCCGTCCAGCTAAATTCAATAGCTTCTTCGTCTGCCAGGTCACGGGATAATACAGAAGTTGTGGGGGTAGCGGTTAAAACAGGAGCATCACCGAATTCGATGATGACCCTTTCTTCTTCCTTTTCACAGGCAAAGAGTGTGAAAAGAAAAATACTTAAAATGCTGATTTTATTTATTGCAGTTTTCATAAAGAGCTGTTTTATGAGTTTTTGTAAACCAGGGAGCAGCATGAGTAGCGCACCCTGGTTTACTTTATTATTTATAGCATTCGTTTTGGTCCAGGTTTGGATTGGCAGTTACATCGTCAGCAGCCAAAGGGTAGATGTTTCTGCACTCTTCCACTGCCTGGCCATTTATTGCGCCACCTTTCCAAGGCCATAGGTACTCACTGCCGGTAAACAGGCCGTAACGAACCAAGTCTGTTCTGCGGTGTCCTTCCCAGTATAATTCTCTGGCTCTTTCGGCCAGAATAAAGTCCAGGGTTAACTGAGCTGCACTTATGTTTCCGGAATTGTCGCCATACGCTCTAAAGCGAAGCTGGTTTACAAGATCAAGCGCCGTGGCCATATCACCGCCAGCTCCTCCACGAAGTACTGCCTCTGCATACATTAAGTACACATCTGCCAGGCGAAATAGTGGAAAATCGGTATCAACAAACGTAAGGGAAGGATCAGAACCCGCTTCTCCAGTGGAAGTTAAATTACTGTACTTTGTTACCGCATACCCTTGGGCAAAAGTGGAAAGTTCGGTAATTTCAAGCGATTGACCATCCGTGTAAAACATAGCGCGATCATCTGCTACACCCAGAGGAGTAGGAAAATTGTTCACCAGGGCCGAAGTGGTTCTTAATCCACCCCAGCCACCGTTAACACCAAAATCAGCAGCCGTCATGGTTCCACCAATAGCCGCATGGATAATGAAGTTTGTTCCTCCATACGATTGGGTGTTGAGGCCATCAAAAGCTATCGGGAAAATAATTCCCTGGGCGGTATTGTTGTCAGCCATAAAAAGCTGTGCATACTCAGGCTCCAGCTGCAGGCCTGTATCGATAACGCGTTTGGCATAAGTAATAGCATCATTGTATCTTGCTGTTCCGGTATAAACCTCCGCATTCAGGTACAATTTTGTAAGCAGGGTCCAGGCGCCCAGCTGGTCTATCCGACCATATTCGTTTTGTCCTGGCGCCATCATATTTCCTTCTACCTCTAATAACTCAGCCTCGATGTATTCAAACAATGACGCTCGGTCTATTTGTTCAGGAGAAAAGGTGCCTATCCCGGTTTCCTCCGTTACAAAAGGAACATTGCCAAAAAGGTCAAGGGCATGCCAGTAGGTAAGGGCTCTTAAGAAGCGGGCTTCTGCACGATATTCGCGTGCTAAATCTGCATCCTGGCCTGTAATACCACGGTCACTAAGTCTGCTATCTGATGTTTCCCTTATAAATTCATTGGCCAGTGTAATCTGGTAATAAATGCGGTAATACATGGCTCTTGTTAGGGCATTGCTGGCTGTCCATGTCATCAAATTTAGACCGGAAACGCCCGGGTCATTTACCCAGGCTAAGACTGCTTCATCGGTCGGAAGCTCCTGTAGTTGCCAGTAAGTACGAATGTAGCTTGAAGCACCTTCGTCTATACCGGCAACATCTCCTTTGCCATCAGGTCCTTGCTGTCCAGTTAATGAATATCCGCCATAAAGTTTGGCAAGCACATTCTTATAGTTAGCAAAATCTTCGTAAACGCTGGCTGAAGTGATTTCATTCTTGGGTTGCAAGTCCAGGTCGTTTACACAGGCGGTGGCAGAAAGGGTAAGGACCCCTGCCAGCACTATGTTTTTAAAATATGTTCGTATCATTTTAATTTTCTTTCTTGATTAAAAACCAACATGTAAGCCAACAGCATATATCCTTGGTCTTGGGTAAATGTTGTTATCAATACCACCGGAAATTTCCGGGTCAAGGCCTGAATAGTTGGTAATAACAAAGGCGTTCTGAACGTTTGCATTTACCCGTAGGCTTAACTTGTCGTTGGCAATTCTTCCGAAATCATACCCTAAGTTGATGTTATCCATTCGAAGGAAGGAAGCATTCTCAACATAGTAGTCAGAGAGGAGCACTGTTTCACTCGGGTTCTGGAAGTTTGTTTCCAGTACGTTGGTGGTTACATTCCGTAAGTATCCTGGTTGTGCAAAGCCAGCGTAGTTTGCATACAGGGAGTTAACGTTGTTGTACAGGTAATTGCCCGTATTGCCGCGGGCTACAAAGCTAAGGCTCCAGTTGTTGTAAGACAGCTGAGAGCTGATACCAAAGTAAAAGTTGGCATTCGGTGACTGGTAACGGTATAAATCCTGTTCGCTAATCTGTCCATCTCCGCTCAGGTCTGCAAAAACTCCTTCAATAGGATTTCCGTTGTCGTCGTATACCTGCTTGTATACATAAAAAGTAAAAGGAGAGTATCCTTCTGTATGTACCTGAGCGTTGTTTCCGGTACCACCAGCAACGCCACCCACAGGAATACCTACCGTGTTTTCTTCTTCTACCTTACTCAGGTTGGTAATTGTAATATCGTTGTACGTTCCATTCAGGCCAACTTCCCAGCGCAGTTTGTCGTTATCGATGGCAAAAAAGTTCAGAACAGCCTCTACACCTTCTGACTCAATATTGCCAACGTTTGTTAATATTCGGTTAGAGAAGTTAGTTCCCGCTGCAACAGGGACATCACTCAGCAGGTCTTTCGTTTGCTTGGTGTAATACTCCAGGCTACCGGTAATTCTGTTTTGCAGAAAACCGAAATCTATACCGGCATTATATGTAGCTGTTTCTTCCCACTTAATGTTCGGGTCATAAGCCTCCGGGCGGTACAGGGTATAATACTGATTGCCAAACTGATAGCGGGCACGTACATCGCTATACGTATAACGGGCCAGGTATGGGAAATCCCCAAAGACATCCTGCTGACCGGTTATTCCATAGCCTAAACGAAGCTTCAGGTTTGAAACCACATCAGAGTCTACCAGGAAAGCCTCCTCGTTAATTCTCCATGCTAAGGCTAGAGAAGGGAAGGTGCCCCAGCGATTTTCTTCGCTGAATCTTGAAGAACCGTCCTGACGGATGGTGGCAGTTAAAAGGTAGCGTTCACTGAACACATAATTTAAACGGCCGAAAAAGGAAACCAGGTTGTTTTGTGGAAAGGAGGTTAAGCCTGCTTCTGCACCTTCAATAGGTGCGCCTGCAGCGTCTGTTTCATCAAAGTCAGGAGTTTCACCAGCAAATGACTGATAAGAATAGCCTGCGGTTGCATCAATGCGGCTGTTAATTTCCGTCAGATCCGTTGTATAATTTAGGTAGAAATCCAGCAACTTGTTTGTTTTTGTTTGCGCATACGGGCTTATTCTTCCACCGGTAAGTACATTGGGTGCATAATTGGCAGGTAAAATAACCTCTCCTTCGCTGTCGGTCACGTCATACCCTAAGTTAAGGTTGGCCCGCAGTTTAGGCATAAAATGAAATTTGTAATCCAACTGGATGTTACCAATGCTTCTCCTAACCTGACCGTAATCGTCGCGCTGCTCCAGCAGGCTCAGCGGGTTTACGGTTGCATTGTTGTTGAAATCGCCCGGAACTTCTTCCCACTGGAAATAACCGCCAAAAATTTCGCTGTCCATATAAACAGGCTGGGTAGGATCAAAAGCAATGGCTGATCCTACAGCCCCTTTGTCGGCAAACTGGCTGTTGGTAATGATGCCACGTACGTTCAAATCCACTTTCAGGTGGTCATCCAGGAAGGTTGGGTTGAGCGTAAGAGCAGCAGAAGTTCTTTCGAAGTTTGAAGTTAACAGAATCCCGTCCTGGTTCAGGTAACCTAAAGAAACCCGGTAAGGCAATGATTTAACGGTACCACTTACACTCAGGTTGTTGTCTGTGCTGTAGGCATCGCGGTAAATTAGTTCCTGCCAGTTTGTGTTTGCATCGCCCAGCCTTGCCTGCTGCGCTTCTGTACCATAAAGAGTAACTGCATTGCGGTATTGTTCGGCCGTTAGAACGTCTACCGTATTTACAACAGTAGACAGCGAATTGGTAGAGCTGAAGTTTACACTTATCTTTTCGCCGGCTTTCCCATTTTTAGTGGTAATAATAATAACCCCGTTTGATGCACGAGAACCATAAATAGCAGTGGCAGAAGCATCTTTCAGGATGTTCATGGATTCAATGTCATCCGGATTGATAAAGCTAAGGGCATTCCCCGCACCGGCTATGGTGGCATTGTTTAATGGCACACCGTCTACCACGATAAGCGGATCGTTTGAAGCATTCAAAGAGGCACCTCCACGAATACGGATGGTACTTCCAGAACCAGGGGCACCACCGTTAGAAGTAATTTGTACACCCGCTACTTTACCAGTAATTAACTGCTCGGCCGTAGGCACAAAGCCTTTCACAAAGTCTTTTTCACCAATAGCAGTTACAGAACCTGTTAGGTCACTCTTTTTTTGTGTTCCATACCCAACGACCACCACTTCAGAAAGGGTTTCAATGTCTTCAACCAGTTCTACATTAATTTCGGTCTGGTTGCCTACTAAAACCTCTTCGGTCGTAAAGCCTACAAATGAAAATACCAGCGTAGCATCCTCCTGGACATTTAGCTGGTAATTACCGTTAAAATCGGTTGTGGCGCCATTGCTGGTGCCTTTTACGCGGATGGTTACGCCGGGTAAACCGGAGCCATCACTGAATGTTGTTACTTTTCCCCTTACTGTTTTGGTATCCTGGGCCTGCAGCATTGCTGTAAAGCCAAAAAATAACAGTAGAAAGAAGAGCCACATTTTACTGAGGGTATAATTGCGCTTCATTAACTATTTATTTAATTGAACAATTGAGATTCTGCCAAACAATACCTTCTGTGCTGTTGCTTTGTTTTTTGGCGCTTCTTTTTATAGGAATAATCCAAAAAGCTAAAGCCTAAATGCACTAGAAGGTTGCAATCGTTTTCAATAAAAAAAAATACCCATTTATTAAAGATAACTCCCTGTTTACCAGTTGTGTTAATTCTTTATATGGATGTACTATTTATACAAAGTTATAAAATTTGAAGAGGAGAAGTATTGGAATCGTTACTTTTTTCACCGCATTCGATACCGCAATCGTTTGTGTATGCCTTATTCCTTTAACTTATGGTTTAAGTAGAAATTATGGCTGTTCTCAATAAGTTATAAAAAGGGCATTTGATATGCCATGCTGAACTTTTTTTACATTTTCATCTTATAATTCCAGAATAACCTTATTGTATTTGGAAGGTTATTGGCAGCTAATTCTTATTTATTGATCTTGCTGGTCATTTTGCATTGCGCTAAAGTCAATATAAAAACTAGGTACTGTAAATTTACCTACAGGGAGTGTTTTTAACGTAGCGCCTATACAATATATACGCTCGTCTGGAACCTTAAGCATGTTCTCTCTGGGGCGTTAAAAGGTTAAATCACCCTCGTTTCGGGGAGCAACCTAAGGCGCCAAACTAAAAAAAAGAGCTTGGAAAGATTAAATGAGAAGAGTTCCTTCCGCTATATGCCCTTAAACCAGCTGGTGCTAAAAGGCAAATAATTAATGGTTCCTAAAATAAGCGTTTGCAGGCTGGTAAGCTTGGGCTTTGCGGCTAGCATCTTCCTGCTGAGGTTTTTGCTAAGGAGGCACTTTTGGGTGCGCCAGGGAATTTCCGCCTACAAAGAAATGTTAATAAGGCGGGCAGGGGAGAACCAAAAATTCTAACGGTGGGTACATGGACTGTTTTTTTGTTGTACGCTCATAATTTTTTTTAACTATTTTGTGTGTAATGTAATATTCGCTTATTATTACGTATCAATGTGTTAACATTCTTTTTATTTTATTGCCAAATTCATGAAAAACAGCCAGGTAACTATCAAAGATATTGCGAGGGAATTGAAAATATCTCCATCCACGGTTTCCAGGGCCTTAAAAGATCATCCGGATATTAGCCCGGCCACCAAAAAGGCTGTTCGTGAACTGGCCCAGGAGCTGGATTACCAGCCAAACTCTGTTGCTTTGAGTTTAAGGAAAAGCAAAACCTATACAATAGGGGTAATAATCCCTCAGCTGGTCCATCACTTTTTTTCCACGGTTATCAGTGGCATTGAAGATGTTGCTTATAATGCCGGGTATCATGTAATGATTTGCCAGTCGAATGAATCTTATGAAAGAGAGGTGCTTAGCACCCAGGCTTTGCTAACCAGCCGGGTAGATGGCATGCTGGTTTCTGTGTCGCAGGAAACGGATGATGTAAAACATTTTCAGTCTATTCTTAACAGAGGAATTCCTACCGTTTTTTTTGACAGGGTTGTTACCGGTTTGGATACCAGCTCGGTGGTAGTCGATGATTTTGGCGGTGCTTACCGGGCCGTTGAATACCTAATACGTTCGGGCTGCAGAAAAATAGCCCATCTTGGTGGGCCTAATAACCTGGTAATCAGTCAGAGTCGCCTGAAAGGATATGAGCAGGCCCTGGATGATTATGGTTTTGGAGGGGATAGCAGCCTGGTTGTTACGGCAGGCCTTACCATTGAAGAAGGAAGCGCCGCCTGCCGCAAGCTGCTGGAACGCGGAGTGTTGCCAGATGCTATTTTTGCTGCCAATGATCCGGTGGCGATAGGAGCCCTCCAGGTTTTAAAAGAAAAGGGCATAAAAGTACCTGAAGAAATTTCTATTATCGGTTTTAGTAACGAACCAATAACAGCGCTTATCGATCCGCCCATGACGACCGTGGCTCAACCGGGCTTTGAAATGGGACGGCTGGCCGCACAACTTTTGCTCGATGAGATTTTGCATAAAGACGATGCAGACAAAGTAAGCGGAAAGAAGGAGCTTAAAACCGATTTGATAATCAGGAAGTCGACCCGTCCTTAAAATTTAATACAGGATTGAAATAATTACGCAACCGTTTGAAAGTGCGATCCCTTCATCTGAAGGCCAGTTTTTTTTTCAGATTACCCTTTACAGCCATTTTTTTTTGTATCGGAGTTTACCGCAATATTGTAAAATTGTTTTATTTTTAAGACTACAACAAGGATCTTAAAGTCCTGTCTTGTGGCGGAAAATAATGGCTATCTCTCTTCGACCTGGGCCAGCCGGGAGGTTTTTTCACCTTCTGGAAGCAGCTTCTGGGTTACCATAAACTTAACAGTAGGAATTATAGCTGATAGGTGCTTGGTGCGACTGGTACAAATTAATTCACGAATAAGCCTTTTGCTTGCTGTGGTACGAAAGAGGCTAAAAATCTTAAACAGCATATTGAAAGGAGTTCGTGCCACTTCGGGAGTAGCAGTTAAACCATCAGGTAATTATTTCTCCGGGCACTAGCTAAGCCTGTTAATACTCATAGAAAAAGCAAATAATGAAAAGGTATAAAATGCATCTAATGGCCCCTGAAAGGATGGCTGCTGCCATGCAGGTGAACTTTTCTCCTGACAATAATTGTATCCGTAAAAATTCTGAACATAAGTAACAATTTACCTGGCCTTGGCTTACTAATATAAGCAAGGTCTTTTTTTTAATAGATGTAGCAATGCAAAAGTTTCTAGGAATAGATTTAGGCGGCACTAATGTTAAATGTGGCATCGTTACCGCAAATGGAGAAATTCTGTATCAGGCAAAGTATCCTACCATGGAATTAAGAACGTCTCCAAGCTTTGTAGACAGTTTTTTGAATATTATTGATGGGCTCCTGCGGAAATTTCCAGAGGTTCGCTATGTGGGGATTGGAGTGCCGGGTACTTTAAATAAAGAAAGGACCCACACAGTTGAGCTACCGAACATTCCGGAGTTTAATCATATTAATCTACAGGAACGTTTAAATGCTTCCTTCCCGGGGCATATCTTTAGCCTTGAAAATGATGCCAATGCTGCTGCACTGGGAGAATATCACTTTTCTACGGTTGCTATGCCCGAAGACTTTGTCTTTGTAACACTTGGTACAGGTGTAGGTGGCGCAGCCATTATTGACCGTCGCATATTTAAAGGAGGCGATGGAAACAGCATGGAAATTGGACATATGATGTCCGATGGAGGCAAGCGGCTTGAAGAGCTGATTGGAAAAAATGGTATTTATACCATGGCTAAGGAAGGCTTGCCACGCTACCTTGAAAAGAGCATGCTGTTCGGGCAGGAGCGAATCCACACCAAGTTAATGATTGAGTCGGCCAAAGCTGGCGATGCCCTGGCCCTGGAGGTATTTGATTGGGTGGGCCTTTTATTAGGAGAAGCCCTTGTTTCCATAATAAGGATTTTGGATATAAAGAATATTTATGTAGGGGGCGGAATATCTGCCAGCTATGAGTTTGTTCAGGAAAGCATGAACAGGGCGCTAAATCAACACCTTACACCTTATTATAAAAAAGCATTAACCATCAACAAGGCCAGCCTTGGAAATGAAGCCGGCCTTTTGGGAGCAGCTTCTCTTTGCTTCCAGCTGGCGCTGGAAAACAAATCAGCTTAGGCAAAAGACCTACTAAAACAAACAAGCGCCCTGGCAGCATCCTCTTTTTAGAAGGTGTTGCCAGGGCGCTTTAATTCAATTCACCTTATTCTGCTTTTATAAAGCCCAGGGCCTGAGTTTTTATTTCCTGCTTTTGGCTGAAGGTCTTATTAACCGCCATGCCAAAAACTTATCTTCTTCTAAGAAACACTTCCTGGGCCATGCCCATGGCATTTAAGCGAATATATAGCGCACGGGCCGACAGGGGTTGGTTTACCTGGGCAGCGGTGCAATGGCGGTTGGGCTCCAGAAGGTAAATGAGGAACTTCTGGTTCCTGGTGTAAAGCTCTATCTCGTCTGCCTTACCCAATAGCCGGATTACCTCCGGCTCGCGCAAGCCTAAAATTTTATCTTTATTTTCAAGTAAAGGGGAAACCATGTTATTGCGCTCATTTCCGCAGCCCCATTTATCCTGTTGCCACACATAGGCTTCAAAGCCTTCGATTTCTACTGGCTTGGAGGAGCAGGCAATGCTTGCCAGTAAAATGCACAGCATTCCTGCCCACCGTTTATAACTACACATATGCCGGATGTTAAACTTTAACCGGATGCTGAACCAAAGGGGCAGCAATCCGGCTAATAACTCTTTTTACCTTTAAAAGCCAAACATACATACTAAAAAGCAGAAGTGTGCTAACAAGGGCCAGAACTTGTTGCCCAGGAACAAGCTGGCTATAAATAAGGCAGGAGGTGCCTAACAACAAGAGCCTGGCAGCCTCCAGTTTAAAGGCAAAGCTTTTACGCTCCAGCAGCCAGCCAATGCTAAGTATGGAAAGAATTACCAGGCCTGCGGTCCCGGCTTTTTGCCACATTAGCCATTTCTCGACAGAAAAAAGAAAAACAGCGGCCCCTATGAGGCAGAGGGTGTACTGCACTAACACATAGGCCGCAAGTTGTTTGGGTACCGGAATTTGAAACTTTTGGTGCGCATTTGTATCAATCTCGGGAGGAGCCATAGTACCACCAAGGTAGTCGGGCCGCCAGCCAGGTTTGTAAAACAGGGTTTTTATTTTGTCTCCAAAAACAGGCGTTTGTTTCAGTTGCTGCCACATGCCCTGGTAATGTTGCAGGTTTACCCAAACAGGATTCCAGCTGTTTATAGGGGTGGTAATTCCATAAGTGGGCTTTTCTTCTTCTTCCTGGAACGTGCCGAACATCCGGTCCCAGAGAATGAAAACACCGGCATGGTTTTTATCAATGTACTTGGGATTGCGGCCATGATGTACCCGGTGGTGCGAGGGCGTATTGAAAACCCATTCGAGGATGCCCAGTCTCCCGATTTTTTCGGTATGGATCCAGAACTGGTAAATGGTTACCAGGGCGCTTACAAAAACAAAACTCAGGGTGTCGAAGCCTAAAATGGCCAGTGGCCAGTAAAACATAGAAGTCCAGATGGCCTGAAAAGACCCCTGGCGCAGAGCCACCGAAAAATTGTAATCCTCACTTTGATGATGGACCACATGCCCTCCCCAGAAGAGGTTAATTTCGTGGCTCATCCGGTGGGCCCAATAGTAGCAAATATCCGCCATCACAAACAGGAGAAACCCTGTTTTAAGATTAAGCGGTATGTTAAAAAGGCTCATATGCTGATACAGGAGTTCATAAACAGCCAGCAGGCTTACCTTTAAAAACACACCGCTAATTTGCTGGGTAATGCCGCAGCTAATGTTGGTTACGGCATCGCTCAGCCGGTAAAGTTTTTCGCGGCTGAAATATTGCACCAGCAATTCCATGCCAATTAACAGAAAATAAACAGGAATAGATAAGATTATCGGGTTCAGATCCATACTTCGGCTTTAATTCTGCAGGTACATTTATTTGTAAAAAAGGCTTAGGCATAGGGTTTTTTTACATAATTTTACCCCCATACTTTTTCAGCAAGAGAAGCATCCTTTTCTCTATTAATTTACTAGAAATTTACATAGAATAAAAATTAGATCCTTTATGGGCAGCAGGATAGTGAAATTTATTTGGTTGGTATCCGTGGTTGTTTTTTTGGCCATGTTACTTTGGATATATGCTTACCTGCCAAACAGGGTAGGGGTAATGGCCGATTATGAAGGGGTTGCCGACACCTTTCTTTCCAAAGGAAACTTCTTTTACCTGGCAATAGGTTTGTTTTTGCTGGTTAACGGAAGCTTGTTTATTATGCGCAGGCTGCTGGCGCCAGACACTTACGCTCCACGAAATGCAAAAACAGGGCTCCGTGCCGACCTGGCCGACTGGATGCTGGGGTTCGCTGCCTCCCTGAATGTGTTTTTTATTCTATCCATGACCTACCTGAGCATTTTTAACAACCAGGACGGAGGAGACAGCAGCTTATTCGGGAGCCTGGTAATGGTAGGACCGGTGCTTATTGCCCTTATGCTGTTGGTGCTGGTTTACCTTTTTTTTAAAAAAAGATAAGCAGCAGGTACAGGCGGTTTTAAGCAGAAAACGAACTTATTTACAGGCATATGCCTTGTATAATTACTATTTAAATTAGCTTGATTGCTAATTTTTTTAGTTTTAATAGTTCTTGTTTTTCCAGGAATTTATTATCTTTAATATTTGTAAACGGTATATTAACAGCCTGAAACCAGGGACTTCTAACTCATTCTCATACGCATATGGCAGAAAATACAACAGTTCAATATACCGAAGACAGTATACGGTCGCTTGACTGGAGAGAACATATCCGGCTCCGCCCGGGTATGTACATCGGAAAACTAGGAGATGGTTCTGCCCAGGATGATGGTATTTATGTTTTGTAAAGGAAGTGGTAGACAACTCCATCGATGAGCACATGATGGGGCTTGGCAAAACCATTGACATTAACATTACCGATCATAGGGTTGAGGTGCGGGATTATGGACGGGGCATTCCTCTGGGGAAAGTGGTGGACTGTGTAAGCAAGATCAATACCGGAGGCAAATACGACAGCGGGGCTTTCCAGAAATCTGTAGGTTTGAACGGTGTGGGTACAAAAGCGGTAAATGCCCTTTCTACCTACTTTAAGGTTCAAAGCTTTCGCGATGGAGAAACCAAAATGGCTGAGTTTAACCAGGGAAATCTGATTAACGATGCCAAAGTAACAAAAACCAATGAGCGCAATGGTACGCTTATTGTTTTTGAACCGGACAATACGATTTTTAAGAATTACCACTTCATCCCTGAGTATCTGGAAAACCAGATCTGGAATTATGTATTCTCTGAATGCCGGGCTCACCATCAATTTCAACGGAAAGAAATACTTCTTCAAAGAACGGTCTGTTGGACCTGCTTCAGCGAAAAACCGATGAGGACAATATCCGCTATCCGATTATTCACCTGAAAGGGGAGGATATTGAAATTGCCACTGACCCATGCCAACCAATACGGCGAGGAGTATTATTCCTTTGTGAACGGCCAATATACCACGCAGGGAGGAACCCATCTGGCGGCTTTCAGAGAAGCCCTGGTAAAAACCATGCGGGAATTCTATAAAAAAGATTTTGATGCCACCGATATGCGGGCTTCCATTGTGGCGGCTATTGCAGTTCGGGTGCAGGAGCCGGTTTTTGAATCGCAAACCAAAACGAAGCTTGGCTCGCAAAGTGTTGGGCCGGATGGCCCTACCATGCGTACTTTTATTAACGACTTTATTAAAAAGGAGCTGGATGATTATCTGCACAAGAACCCCGATACTGCCGATGCCCTGTTAAAGCGGATTCATTCAGAGCGAAAGAGAGCGTAAAGAAATGGCGGGGATTAAAAAAACTGGCCAACGAACGAGCCAAAAAAGCTAATCTGCATAATAAAAAGCTTCGCGATTGCCGAATCCATTATAACGAGCGATAAGCATGACAACCTGGCGGAACGAATCCATGATATTTATTACCGAGGGCGACTCGGCCAGCGGTTCAATTACCAAATCGCGAGATGTACAAACCCAGGCTGTTTTTAGCTTACGCGGTAAGCCGCTGAACTGCTATGGACTTACACAAAAAAGTGGTGTACGAAAATGAAGAATTCAACCTTCTTCAGCACGCCCTAAATATCGAAGACGGGCTGGAAGGACTGCGCTACAGGAAAATCGTTATCGCTACCGATGCCGATGTGGACGGGATGCACATCCGCCTGCTGCTGCTTACCTTCTTCCTTCAGTTCTTCCCCGATCTGGTCAGGAACGGCCATGTGTATATTCTGGATACGCCGCTTTTCCGGGTAAGGAATAAGAAGGAAACCATTTACTGCTACAGTGAAAAAGAAAAACAAAAAGCGAGTTAAAAAATTAGGGAACAAGCCCGAAATAACACGCTTTAAAGGATTAGGGGAGATATCTCCGGACGAGTTTGGCGGACTTTATTGGCGAAGATATTCGCCTGGAACCCATTATTCTGAATAAGGAAACCATATTGCAGAACCTGCTTAATTTTTTTATGGGAAAAAATACTCCCGATCGACAAAATTTCATTATCGACAACCTGAGGGTGGAAAAAGACATTGTTGAAGGGAAGGAATAAAAGAATAGCGCAGCGAGTGCAGAACCCGCTAAGGGAGGAAGGATGATATGGAAAAGCGCTCTGTCTAACCGGGAGAAGTATTATTGTGTATTTCTTTGGCGATATTTGTTTTGCTTAACTTGGTCACTGTTAATTTATACCCACAACTTAAATCTTTTTCAGGTTCATTTGCGTCGATGCTGGAAGATCAGACTTGTCCCTGTCCGGACATCTCCAAAATTACAGGAAGGATTCTACAAAAACAGGCTCAATCTGGAGGATTTGGTCTTCATAAAGGGGATACTGGCAATTACCAGTTGCGGGAAAGAATCCGGAAAAACAATTATGTGAACGATTCAGTCTTTAAAAATATGCAAAAACACCACTTTACAGAAGACGAAACCGCGATGCCACAAGACTATTAGAAATACCAGCCAGATACCGCCAACTGGAAAAGCAAATTGAAGTTTTGTACAGCCAGCAGGCAATAGTGGAAGCGAGCAGAGCAGCTTTTTAAGGAAATGAGCGGTTTGGAGGCTTTCCACAAATGATTAATGAGGAATTGCATTAAGTTGGCAAGCATTCAGATCGAATGTTGGAGGTGTTTTATATAAGGACGCTAAGGACAAGCCATTATACATCAATTTTATGTCGTATTTCAGTATGGCAATATCGATGTTATTAGCGATCAATATGTTTAAAGTTTTGGGAATTAAATTCCGGTGAACCTGATTCGGAAAATATAGAAAGATCGACAGAAGAAGAAAATGAGTTAAATTCTGAACATCAAAAACGATGATAGTATCCACGGCGTCGTTCCCGTTAATGGAATGTATGAGAACTGGTTTCTGGATTATGCCTCTTATGTAATCCTGGAAAGGGCAGTACCTGCTATCGAAGATGGATTTAAGCCTGTGCAGCGCCGTATTATGCATGCCATGAAGGAAATGGATGATGGCCGCTATAATAAAGTGGCAAATATTATTGGGCAAACCATGCAGTATCACCCGCATGGCGATGCCTCCATTGGCGATGCCATTGTAAATATGGGTCAAAAAGACCTGCTCATCGATACCCAGGGAAACTGGGGCGATATCCGAACCGGCGACGGCGCGCAGCTGCCCCAGATATATTGAAGCACGCCTGTCAAATTTGCCCTGGAGGTACTGTTTAATCCTCAAACCACCAAATGGCAGCTTAGCTACGATGGCCGTAAAAAAGAGCCTGTCACCCTTCCGGTAAATTTCCTTTGTTGCTGGCGCAGGGGGTAGAAGGTATTGCAGTAGGTTTGTCCACCAAAGTGCTGCCGCATAACTTTATCGAACTGCTGCAGGCTTCTATTGACCTGCTAAAGAAAAACATGTAAACTTTATCCTGATTTTCCTACCGGCGGCATGGCAGATTTCACCGATTATAACGAGGGCCTGAGAGGAGGCAAGGTACGGGTACGGGCAAAAATAGAAGAACTTGATAAGAAAAACCCTGATCATTAAAGATATTCCCTTTGGCACCACCACTACCAGGTTAATTGATTCTATCATTAAAGCAAACGATAAAGGAAAAATTAAAATTAAAAAAGTGATGGATAATACTGCCACAGATGTGGAAATATTGGTTTCACTGGCCCCGAACCAGTCCCCTGATGTTACCATTGATGCCCTTTATGCTTTTACTGATTGTGAAGTTTCTATTTCGCCTAATGCCTGTATCATCATCGCAGGACAAGCCTCATTTCATTTCGGTAAATGAAATATTGCGGATTTGCAACGACCAAACCGTTGAGCTGCTTAAACGTGAGCTGGAAATAAGGAAAGCGGAGCTAATGGAAAAGCTTCTTTTCTCTTCCCTGGAAAAAATATTTATCGAAAACAGGATTTACCGCGATATAGAAGAAGCGAAACATGGGAAGCGGTAATTGATGTAATTGATAAGGGACTAGATCCCTTTAAGCCAAGCTTTTACCGGGAAATTACCCACGAGGATATTGTGAGGCTTACGGAAATCAAAATTAAACGAATTTCAAAATTTGACGCTTTTAAAGCTGATGAGCTAATGCGCAAACTGGAGGAGGAATTAAAAGAAACGGAACACAACCTGGCCAATATTACCGAATATGCCATTGGCTACTATAAGGACCTGCTGAAGAAATACGGAAAAGGCCGGGAGCGTAAAACCGAAATCAGGACCTTTGAAACTATTCAGGCAACAATGTGGTAGCAGCCAACAACCAGAAACTATACGTAAACCGCGAAGATGGCTTTATTGGCTACGGACTTAAAAAAGATGAATTTATTTGCGATTGCTCCGACATTGATGATATTATTGTTTTCAGGAAAGATGGCCGCTGCCTGGTAACCAAAATCCAGGACAAGGTGTTTGTTGGCAAAGACATTATTTATGTAGGCGTATTTAAGAAGAATGATGAGCGCATGGTTTATAACCTGGCTTACCTGGATGGCCGGTTCGGGCCGTACCATGGTAAAACGCTTCCAGATACTTGCCGTAACCCGCGATCGGGAATATGACCTTACCAAAGGAGCCAAAGGGTCCAAGGTGTACCACTTTACCGCCAACCCCAATGGAGAGGCCGAAATCATTACGGTTTATCTTACCTCCGGTGCCAAAGCCAAAAATAAAGTGTTTGACTTTGACTTTGCAGAGCTGGAAATTAAAGGAAGAGGGGCAGGTGGAAATATCCTAACCCGTTACCCGCTAAGAAAAATTCAGCTTAAGCGCGAAGGTGGCTCTACCCTTGGCGGGCTGGATATTTTCTACGACGATTCCATCGGCCGCCTGAATACGGAAGACCGGGGGAAAAAGCTGGGAACTTTTAATAACGACGATCGCATCCTGGCCATTAATAAAAACGGGGAGTATGAATTAAATACCTTTGAACTTACCAACCGCTATGAGCCAGAAAAATTAATGCTGATAGAGAAGTTTGATTCGGAAAAGGTAATCTCTGCGATTTACTACGATGGCGGCAGCAAAACTTATTACATAAAGCGCTTCAAAATAGAGACCAGCACCATAGACAAGCCTTTTAGTTTTATTTCTGACAGCAGAGGCTCCTATCTTGCCCTGGTTTCTACAGATAAGCAGCCACAGGTAGAGCTTCAATTTGTGAAGGAAGGAGAAAAAGAAAGTGAAACCACCCTTTACGATGTAGATATGCTGATAGATGTTAAGGGCTGGCGGGCTATAGGAAATAAATTAAGTCCGCATAAGGTGAAGAAGGTTAAACTGCTGGCGAGCAAAGAGGCTGACGACGTAGAAATAAAAAACGTCGGGGCCAGGAGTGTGCAGGAGGAGGAAGAAGATGAAGAAGATCAGCTGAACCTATTCTAAGGAAAACAAAACCATATGGCCTTTATGAAAGTATTTAATCAAATGCACCAGCTGGAATCTGGCGTGCGTTTAACGAAGCCTAACGCGTGGCTTTTGTGAAGCAAACTAGAACTAAACCTGGCCCTGTGCTTATTAAGCAAGTAAAACCATAAAGAACCAACCATAAAAAGCAGGTGTTGAAAAAAATACCTGCTTTTTTTATGACTACCAAACAGGTGCTGCAGAAGGAAAAGCTGCATATGAAGGGTATTCTCCCTGTTATTCTCCTGGCAGGCCGAGTAAAATACCGGAAAAGAACAGGGCCTGCATTACCGGTACGGCTACGGGGCAGCAGACTGGAAAAAAATATAACAAGCATCCATATTGTTTAAAAAGAAGTAAAGAAAAGTTTATCTTTGGCTCGATGCTAGGAAGGATTTTCAGGCTTTTGCTTACAGGAATATTTGCAGTACTGCTTTTTTTTGCAGCCTGTAATGCATGGGTTATTATGTCAACATCTAACCGGGTTTTTTCAGAAATCTCCGAAGTTCCCGTAACCGATGTGGCTCTTGTTCTAGGAACGAGCAAAAGATTTGCTAACGGTCAGCCTAACTCTTATTTCGAACACCGGATGGATGCTGCCGCCCGCCTGTTTAAAGAAGGGAAGGTAAAGCATTTGCTGTTGAGTGGCGATAACCGCACGCCTTATTATAATGAGCCGGAGGATATGAAAAAAGCCCTGCTTAAGAGGGGCCTCCCCGATAGTGCCTTTTCTTTCGATAAAGCAGGCCTCCGTACGCTGGACTCTGTGGTTCGGAGCAACAAAGTTTTTGGCACCAGTGAAATTCTTGTGGTTACCCAGCAGTTCCATTCCTACAGGGCCGTATTTATTGGGCAGTATTATGGCATTAACACTTATGCCTATGCTGCCGAAAGCCTTCCAATAAAAGCTTCGGCGAATCTGCTTTTTAGAGAGTTTCTGGCGCGTCCAATGGCCGTTATAGACTTGTACGTACTCAAAAAGGAGCCCGCTGAGTTGGGGAAAGAAGATTTTATCGATTTTTAATAACAAGTCCAGCCATAGAAATCCAAGGGGGTTTTACGGCGTACCCGCATCCATGAATTGTTCTAAGGAAATAAAAAAAACCGGCCGAAGCCAGGGTCTGTCGAAAGACAATATGTCCTTTTCCACCTGTGGTAGGTTCTTACATCAACTCAAGGAAATATGTGTTTATTAAAATACTTTGGCTTTAATTCCGAAGGTCATATTTACCTGAACATCTACATCATAATCAATAAGCTTATCTGTGGTAGCCTCTGTTCGTATGGTGTAGTTTTCTTTTTTTATATAAGCGCTTAAATCTGCTCCACTGGTTTCGAGTTCGAGTTGGGTAATTCCATCCTCAGGGATGTTCGAGCGGGAAGCAAGCAGCACTTCTTCTACACCTTCTGCTTTAATGTATATTTCAATATCATTCAGGAAATCGAAATTTCCCTTTGCGGGCGCTGTAATTGTAAGGCTTAACTCGTCTAAAGTGGCTTCCTCTACTAAATCGGCCCTGGTATTATTATTGCTAAAGGTTTGTTCCGAAGAGGTTTGAACTTCCATTCGGGGAATGCTGAGAATATCTCCAAGACCTGTTCCCTGACCGGGAATGGTAAAAGCGGTGTTTGTTTCCAGCTTAAAGCGGGTGAGATCGTCAAGCTTTTCGCAGCCGGATAAGAGAACCGTAAATAGGCAGGTAATAAGCAGTAGTTTCTTCATCATTTTCGTAGCCAATTAGGTAAAACAATATTAAAACTAAAGATTTTTTCGCAACTTAGGCTTTAGAAAAAAGTAAAATCCTTACATCTATCAATATATGAAGGTAAATCCTGCAGTTTTCCGATACCGTGCCAGTCTTTTAATGCTTTTCTTCTTCCTTCCTTTCCTTTTTGAAGTATCTGCATTAAGTGCGCAAAGGCCCCGGTCTTATACCTCCGCTGATATCGCCATGGAGCTTCAGCGGCTAAATGTGTTAGGGACTGTTCTTTACATTGCCGCCCATCCCGATGATGAAAACACCCGCCTGATAACTTATTTTGCCAACGAAGATAAATACAGAACAGGCTACCTTTCCCTTACCCGCGGCGATGGAGGTCAGAACCTGGTTGGCGCCGAAATTCGCGAAAAGCTGGGAATCATTCGCACGCAGGAGCTCCTGCAGGCTCGCCGGATTGACATGGGCGAGCAGTTCTTTAGCCGGGCCAATGATTTCGGCTACTCCAAACACCCCGATGAAACCTTTGCCATTTGGGATCGGGAGCAGGTGCTGTCTGATATGGTGTATGTAATACGCACCTTTAAACCCGATGTAATTATTACCCGGTTTAATACCGAAGCAGGAACTACCCATGGGCACCATACGGCCTCGGCCATCCTTGCTGCTGAAGCTTATGAAGCGGCAGCCGATCCCTCGCGTTTTCCGGAACATTTAGCGCGTACCGCCCCCTGGCAGGCAAAGCGGCTGCTCTGGAATACCTCTTCCTGGTTTTACCGCAATAAGGAAGATTTCGATACCACCGGGATGATAAAAGTTGATGTGGGGGTTTACAATCCTTACCTGGGTAAATCTTATACCGAAATTGCAGCCGAAAGCAGGAGCATGCATAAAAGCCAGGGTTTTGGAGCTCCTCTCCAACGCGGATCTACCATGGAATACCTTAAGCCGCTAAAAGGAGATATACCTGAAAACAATATAATGGAGGGAATCCCCAACGACTGGAGCAGGTTAAAAGGGGGTGAAGCAGTGGGAGCCCTTGTGGAGCAGGCAATTAAAGCCTATAATCCACAGGAACCTTCTGCGCTCGTTCCCCTTTTGCTTCAAATACATGAAGCCATAGAGGCGCTTCCGGAGCAACCTTATAAAACAATAAAGCTAGAGCAGGTAAAACGACTGATCCAGGCCTCCGCCGGACTTTACCTGGAAATTGCTGCCAGTGAGGCCACCGCAGTTCCGGGCGATAGCCTAGGGTTAAAGCTGGAAGCCATTAACCGTTCCCCACTGGAAATTAGAATCGACAAGCTTAACTTTCCTGCTCTCCAGGAAACCAGCACCCATAAAACGACTCTTAAGAATAACCAGGAATTTACACAGCAGCTAAAGGTGAAACTTCCTGCCGACCTGCCTCTTTCGCAGCCTTACTGGCTGGAACTGGAACAGGAAAAAGGGATGTTTGTGGTGGAAAACCCTAACCGCATAGGAATGGCAGAAAATCCTGCTGCCCTGGAAGGAGAACTTACGCTTTTAGTAGAAGGGGTGCCTCTGACTTATAAGTTGCCCGTAATTTATAAGTATACCGAACCTGCAGAGGGAGAAATTTACCAGCCTTTCACCTTCGTTCCTGCGGTTAGCCTCAATCCTAAAACCGATAAACTGCTGTTTGCCAATGACGAACCACAGGAACTTTCTATTGAGGTGCTGGCAGGAAGAGAAAAGAGTAGCGGCACGCTTTCTCTGGCACTGCCGCCGAGCTGGAAATCCAGCCCTGCCTCCTATACTTTTGATCTTCAGCAGGAGGGAGAAAGTAAAACCTTCCGTTTCTTAATTTCTCCGCCCAAAGGCCAATCAGAAGCCTCTTTAAAAGCAGTGGCTACGTATGAGGGAAAGGAATACCAAAGGGGGCTGGAGCTTATCCAGTACCGCCACATTCCTACCCAATTGATTTTACCTCCGGCAGAGGTGAAGCTTGTAAAAATGAAACTGGCTACAGCAGGCAAAAAAATTGGGTACTTAATGGGCGCAGGCGATGAAGTTCCGGCAAGCCTGCGGCTGGTAGGTTACCAGGTAGAAATTTTGAAGCCCGAACAGCTTGAAGTAAATCGCCTCACAAAATATGATGCAATAGTCATAGGAGTGCGTGCTTTTAATACCGTAGAAGCTTTAAAGTTCCGGAAAACTGCACTGGAGGAATATGCCCGCAGAGGGGGCGTAGTCATTATCCAGTATACTACCAGCTTTGACCTGGTCGACGAAGCTATTGCCCCTTTCCCTTTAACCTTATCGCGGGAACGGGTAACGGTAGAGGAGGCCCCTGTAAAGATTTTAAAACCTGAACACCCGGTTTTTAATACGCCCAACAAAATTACCGCGGCTGATTTCGAAGGATGGGTGCAGGAGCGGGGACTTTACTTTGCCAGCGACTGGGGGGCTGAATGGGTTCCTTTATTAGCCAGCCAGGATCCGGGAGAAGAACCACTCAAGGGAGGACTGTTGCTGGCGCAGGTAGGAAAAGGATATTATGTTTATACCGGCTACTCCTGGTTCAGGGAACTTCCCGCTGGAGTGCCAGGGGCTTTTAGAATCTTTGCTAACCTTCTTTCTCTGGGGAAATCTTAGGCTTTGTCTGGTAAATGCTTTTGAACCAAAGGGTATTTGTCAGACACAGCCTAAAACATTTGGTAAGTTTTCAGGCTTATATAGCCTGAACCTTCCCTGCTTTTAAACCTAAAATTATCCGCTGAGGCACGGGCAGGCAGTGAGTAAAAGCTGTATGCACATAGTCTGGAAAATTTCAAAAATAATTCTTTTTATCCTCCTTGGGCTCGTAATCCTGCTGTTTGTAGCCGGATTGTTTATTGAGCCGATGGCAGAGCGTTTGCTTATTAAAGAAATTGACAAGGCCGGGAAAGGCCAGTATACGTTAAAGCTGGAAGATGTTAAGGTGTCCCTATTACGGGAAACATCCGCTTAAAGGGCATCCGCTTAAAGACAGAGGGAAAAGGTGAAAGCCCGGGGCCACAAATTTTTGCCGAGGCAGAGGAGCTGTCAGTGGAAGGCGCTTCCTGGCTAACGTTTTTAATCAGTAAACGGCTCTTTCTCGATAAGATTTCCCTGCAGGATTTAAAACTGCGCATTCAGGTCCGGTCCTCGCCGGGAAGCTCCACAAACAAACCCTTCCAATTTTCGCAGCTCGATATTTACCCTAAAATTCGGGAGCGCTTAAAAAAAGTTGAATTAGAAAACCTTTCTCTCGACAATGTTGACTTTCAGCTGATAAATATCAGCAGCCAGGATACCCTCCACCTGAATTCAGGAAAGCTGGATTTTCAAAGCGAGGATATTCTTATCGATGCTGAAAAGCTTATAACAGCAGATCGGACTTTTTATGCAGGAAAAATTGGTCTTTTCGCGCGCCAGCTTCAGCTAAACAGGAGTGGAAATATTAGCTGGCAGGGAGAAGTAGAACAACTGCAGCTAAAAAGCCGGGAGCAAAAAGTAAATTTTGCTGTTGAGGGTTTGCTTTTCCTACAAAATAGGGATTTGCAGGATACTCTTTTTTTCGGACGCCTACAGGCATTTAGTCTCGATAACTTAAACATGGAGGTTTTGCAGGAACAGCAAATCGCACGCCTTGGAAAAATAAGCCTTCAACAGGCTACTATCCTGGATTTCTCGGATAAAGAAGATTCAACTGCTGCTGTAAAGAATGAAAAACAAGCCCAGCTGAAAATTTCAGCACTTAGCTTAGGTACGCTTTTGCCTCCTTTTATCAGGAAGGTAGAGCTGGAGGAGCTGGAGGTAAAGGATTTCAACCTAAGGCAAAAGGAGGCCTTATTTGTAAAAGCGTTCAATTTTTTGGGCAGTGACATTCTTATTGACAGCAGCTCAGCCTTTCAGGAAAAACGATTTTTACATACCGGTATGGCAAGCAGCAGTTTTGATAGCCTGTATTTTTCTAACGAAAGCATGGGCCACCACCTGAAGGTGTCCGGGTTTCGTATGGCGGCAGAGGGAGGAGAAGGGAGTTTTTCGCTTAGCGGGCTTACCATTGAACCCGAAAAGAAGGAGAGGGGCTTATGGCTGGAAGGCCATATCGAAGAAATTAAGCTGGATAAGCTGGAGGTAGAAAAGCTTCCGGGAGCCGTAGTAAAAGCGGAAGCAATATTAATTCAGGATCCAGACTTGTATGTCCACCTTCCCGATGGCCCAACTTCTGCTTCTTCAAAGGCTTCAGTAGTACCGGAGCTGAACCTTTACCCGGCCATTGAGGATATGATGCAGGCGCTAAATATAGGGAGCGTACAACTAAAGGAGGGAAGTATTCAACTGGCCAACCTTGGAGGGAGCGGGCAGGGCCTGTTAGTCCCTGAACTTAACCTGCTGCTCGACGATGTACTTATTGCGGAGACTACGGCAAGCGAGGAAAGCAGGATTCTGCATACAAAAAAAATCCAGGTACAGCTAGCCGGCCTGCAGTATTATTTTCCTGATGAGGTTTATGCTATGGAGCTGGGGAAACTGGCCATTGGGACCGCACCCTCAATTATCAGGCTGGAAGATTTCCGTTATTTTGTAGATAAAACCCACCGGGCAGCACTTGCGGCGCCTGCTCGAGAGCAGCTTTATCGCCTGAGCAGCCACTTGTTGCAAATAGAACAAATTAACTTTCAAAAGCTGCTGCAGGGCAAAGGGCTATACGCCGCAACCATCTTAAGCCAGGAAACCGATTTCAGGATTTATGGCGATCCATACGCCGAAGAGGAAGAATTGCAAGGCAAAGAGAAAGGTAGTCCTCCAGGGCCCGGGAATGACACCAGACTTAGGTCAGCGCAGCCGTTCCTCGAAAAGCTTAACTTAAGCGAAAAACTTCCGGGCTTTCTTCCCCGGGTGGAGGTAGGCGAATTAAGGCTGGAAGAACTGGATATCTGGCAAATGAAAAAGGTGAAAGTCGAGAACTTTAATCTCCAGGCTACTGCCATTCTGCTCGACGAAAAACCAGCCTTTGCCGCAAACCGCTTTTTACACGCCCGCACCTTAAGTGCTGGTTTTGATAGCCTTTGGCTATATACCATTGAGCCCAGACAACATTTTATGGGCGCTGGTTTAAAATTTTCCTCTGCCAATGGCCTTGGTGAGCTGGCAGTGGGCAGCTTCCAGGCTATTGCCCGGGAACTGGACAGGGAAAAAGGGTGGGTGGAAGCCAAAATTCCTGCTTTTGTAATAGAGGACATCAATACCCGGGATATTCCGCAAGGGGAGTTAAAAATAGGACTGATAAAAATGGATAAGCCGAAGCTGACGGTGGTCCTTCCCATACCGAAGAAAGGAGAAGAGGAGAAAGCACAAGCTACCGGAGGACCGGACTTTTACCCGGCAATAAGTAAGTACCTGAGGAGCCTGCAGCTCGGTGCCTTCCAGGTGGAAGAGGGGGAAATAAGGATTGGTGGACTAGGAGGGAGTACCTTTGGTCTTGCAGTTCCGGAATTTAAGCTGTTGCTGGATGGGGTGCTCCTGGCAGAAGGAACTGCCTTTTCTGACAAGCGGGTCCTTCATAGTGAAGATATCCTGCTCCAGCTTAAAAATCTCACCTACCTTTTCCCTGATAAAGTATATTCGCTCCAGCTTGGAGAGGCCAGAATGAGTACTGCCGACAGCTCCCTGCGCACCAAAAATCTTCGATACGTTTACGGCGATAATTTTAACCTTATCCTGGAAGCGCCAGACGTAAATGAAGTTTACCGTTTTTTTAATAAAGAAATGCTTGCTGAAGGGGTACGGTATGGAAAACTTTTCAGTAATGAAGGCTTTTATGCAAACAAGCTTTTGGCAGATAGTTTAAATATTTACGTGTTTAAAAATTTTAATTATCCTGAAAGCGGGGAACGAACTCCTATGCCTGCCGAAATGATTAGGGGGGCGGGTATTCCTATAGCTATTGACTCACTCTTGCTCAGAGACATGGAAATTGCCTATGAAGAAATGACCGAAGGAGCAGATACTGCTGGTTTGGTGGTTATTACTGAAATGGAAGCTTTATTAAAGGATATGAGCAATGTAGAGGAAATTCTTGAGGAAGAACCGCTAATGACAGTTACGGCCCGTGGCAAGCTAATGGATGAAGGAAATTTTGAAACTGAAATTAAGGTTCCCTTACTGGACAAAGAAAAGCTTTTAAGGGTAAGTGGCAGCCTCGATACGCTGGATGCTACTAAGCTAAACCGGATTGCCCGTTTTAATTCCAGGGTGGCCATTGAAAGTGGAACCATTTACGAAGTTCTTTGGGATTTTAAGGCAGGCGAGGACCTGGCTGAAGGTGATTTTGAGGTGAGCTACGAAAACCTGAGTGTCCAGCTGAGCGATTCTGATTCGCCTGATACCACCGGCATTATTAAAGACATCGGCTCTTTCCTGGCCAATTCTCTGATAATAGATTCTAGTATAGCCGAAGAAAAAACAAAGGAGCCAAAAGAAGTTTCTTTTAAACAGGAAAGAGATAAAAAAAGAAGCTTTTTCCATTACTATGTACAGGCACTGCTGGCTGGTTTACTGGAGGCCCTGGAGGTTCCCTTTCAGTAAAGCAGATAAAAACGAGCCTATTTTTAAAGGTGTTTTGTATTAATTAGCTTTAAAATGTAAAAGTTATTATTAAATACTGATAAAATACAGGATACCGGCTCAAAAAGAAAGCTTTCAGCTATCCCTTCAGCGTATTGTAAAGTACAGGTGGTTATTTTTTTAATGTTGAAAATGGATTTTTTAAGATGAATATTTTAAAAAAGGCAGGAAAAATCCTGCTATATATACTTGCCGGCCTATTGGTTTTACTTTTTATAGCGGGTCTCTTCCTGGACCCGATTGCAAAAGACCTACTGGAAAAGCAGGTATCGAAGGCAGCAAAAGGACAATATACGCTTGCCCTCAACGACCTGGATGTTTCTATCCTCCAGGGTGACGTACAGCTTACAGGAGTGCGATTAGATACAGATTCCACCTCTTCAGCAGCACCCCCTATAGTATTTCTTAGGGCTGATGAAATAACCATAGATGGTGTTGCATGGCTTACCTACCTGTTGGATGAAAAGCTGCTTGTTGACAGGGTTTTTCTGGATAACCTAAACGTTCGCCTGTTCGCCAAAACTGTGCAGCAAAATAAACAGGATACAAGCAGTAAATCGGGCCCTTTTAAACTGGACCAACTGGATATTTACCCTGTAATAAAGCAGAATATTGACCGATTGCACCTCAAAGACCTTGGCCTGACAGAAATTTCCTTCACGCTGGTAAACACCAGTTCGCAGGACACTCTCCGGTTTAATGCTTCTGAATTGAATTTCCAGAGCGACAACATCCTGGTCGATGCCGATAAGCTCATTACTGACTCCCGCGCACTGTATTCTACCGCCATAAATTTAAAAACGAAGGATGTGGAAGTAGTACGGTCAGGAAACAAAAAAATGACTGCCGAAGCAGACCTTATTCAGTTTGTTACAGAAGAGGACATCATGAGCTTCCAGACGAAAAAGCTGGCTTTTCTGCGTTCATCCCTTAACAGCAAAGACACCCTGCTGTTTGCCGGTTTCAATAATTTTGAAGTACGAAAACTTGATTTGAATAAAATTCAGGAAGAGAATACTGCGGAACTGGAGGAAATATCCCTTCATCAGTTGAACCTGGTAAACCACATGCCGCCAGCTCCAGGAGCAGCGCAGCAGCAGCAGCAGGATACAGTGCAAGCCTCCGGGCAAAAGACCAGCCTGGCAGAATTGAGCCTGGGAGAATTTCTTCCGGAATTTATTGAAAGGGTGAAGCTCCATAAATTTGCTATTACAAATGCATTTGTCAAACAGGGCGATTCTATAAAAGTAGAAAATGCCAACTTTGAAGCAGGCAACATCCTCATTAATGAACAATCGGCTTTTGCCGGCAACCGGGTGTTGCACGCCCAGGGAATTGAAAGCTACATAGATCTTGTCGCCGCATCCGTAGGCAATCCAACGCTTAATCTTACACTATCCGACTTTAGAATAAATATTGAAGATGGAGTAGGGCAGCTTGGGTTTGAAGAACTACAGGCGGTGCCAAAAGATAAACCAGCAGGCAAAAAGTGGTTTAAAGCCGCTGTTGGCCCTTTTGCGGTGGTAGATATTAATATGAAGAACCTGCTGAAAAGGGAGCTTTCCATTGATAGCATCGGTATCCAATCGCCTGTGTTTCTGGTCAATATACCAGCAACCAAATCAGATTCTCAGCAGAAAACTTCCCGCAATGAACGGCAGTCTGCCGCATTTACTCCTCCTAATTTATACCCGCTAATCGCGCCTTTTCTCGATCGCCTGCATTTGCGGAAGCTCGCTGTTATAAAAGCAGAAATTAAGCTTGAAGAAGAGCAGGAAGGAAAATTTATTGCGCAAATTCCGGCCGCTTACCTGCAGCTCAGAGATGTTTTAATTGCGGAAGGTACAGCTTATGAAAATGGAAGGGTTTTGCATACTGAGGATATTGCCCTGCGGGTGGAAGATATTCTTTACCCGATGCCCGATAGTATTTATACTGCAAAATTGGGCCTTTTCAGACTCAGTACCTTCGAGAAATTTATGGAAGCCAAAGATTTCAGGATTAGCCACAGGGGAAATGGAGCCAAAGTTAGCGATAGCCTTAAAACCAGGATGGTTTTCGAACTACAGCATGATATGTTAAGGATGGATGGCATCCGGTTTAGCCGGATGATTCGGGAAGAAGGGGTTTTCATTGAAACCATCAAATCCAGGGGTTTAGAAGCTCACTTTTTTCAAAATTCCAATTATCCCATTAAAGGTAAAACCATACTCGAAATGATTCCGGCCATGCCACAGCAATTGCTGGAGGAGTTAAAGATGCCCTTGTATGTAGGATCCTTCGACCTTGGTTCAGGTAAAATTATTTATGAGCAACTCCCTTCCGGTGCAGATACTGCGGGCGTACTGGAGGTTACTGACTTTTTTGTAAATGCAAAAAATGTTACGAACCTGCAGTACAGGTTAAGGCGGAACCCGGAAGTCCTTTTAGGATTAGGCGGTAAATTAATGGGCTCAGGTCCTTTTCAAACAGAGTTGGTCATCCACATGCTTTCCGACTCCAGCCTGGTCCAGATTACAGGCGATGTAGATACACTGGATATGACCACGCTCAACCGCTATACCAATTACACCACGCCTCTTGCATTTAGTAGCGGCAAGCTGTACCAAATGAAATGGGATATTGCTGCTGATGCAGAAATAGCCAAAGGCTCGCTTTTAATGAGTTATGAGGATCTAACCATCAAGCTAAGTGAAGCAAAAAGTTCGGATACCACCGGGATATTTAAGGATATAGGCTCCTTTTTGATAAACAACCTGGCGCTGGAAACTGATGTTCCGGCAGAAAATCCAAAAGAGCCCGAGAAAGCTGAAATCTCAAATGAAAATGAGAAAAAAAACTTTGTTAATTATTACGTTACCTCGCTGGTAGATGGGCTGAAAGACATTGTTGTTACCATCTTTTAATTAGTGAACCTGAGGGTTCTGTAGCCAAAGGCTAATTGCTAAAAACCTGATTTTCCTTTTTATGAGTCTGGTGCCAAAACAAAATTAAAGATGGACTCCTGTTGAACTAAGTGCTTAGACATAAATACATTAAACTGTTTGTCATGCCGACAACGGAGGCATCTTTCCAAGTATAATGCTTCCCAGATGTTTCTAACGAAGAAAGATCCTTCCGCGCGGCGTCCGCGTTCCTCAGGATGACACATCAAAATTAAGTTTATACTATTTCTGTCGAATTACTTAATATTGTTTGCCTGCAGCTTTTATGAAACTGCAGGCTTTTTTATTCAAGGCGTTTCTTTTCCCTTATAAGTTATACACCCTCAAAAACTGTGAATTTCTGCGGCAAGTATGGTTTAAACAATTAGTTTTGCAGCTTAATAACTCCATTCCTCAAAAGTGTTTTGCTATGGCGCAAGCAGCAGAAAGCGTTTTAAAAGATCTGAAAGCCGGACGGTACGCTCCCGTGTATTTTCTGCAGGGCGACGAGCCTTATTTTATCGACCAGATTTCAGCCTATATAGAAAAGCATGCCCTTTCTGAAACAGAGAAAGGCTTTAACCAGGTGGTAATGTATGGGAAAGATGCTGATGTAACAGCCATCTTAAATAATGCGCGCCGCTATCCCATGATGGCTGAACGGCAGGTAGTGATTGTTAAAGAGGCGAAGGACATTCAGGACCTCAATAAGCAGGAAGGGCAAAGCATGTTGGAAAGCTATGTAAAGAATCCAATGCCTTCTACGGTTTTGGTTATCTGCCACAAATATAAAACCCTCGATGGCAGGAAAGCCCTTACTAAAACACTGGATAAACATGCCATATTAGTAAGCACCAAAAAACTTTACGACAACCAAATCCCGGACTGGATTAGCACCTATGTGAGCACTACCGGTTTTACCATTGAAAGGAAAGCGGCTTTTATGCTGGCAGAATACATTGGGAATGACCTGGAACGGCTAACCAATGAAATACAAAAGGTGCTGATAAACTTCCAGGAGAAGATCCAGATAGATGCCGCCATTATTCAGAAATTTGTTGGCATTAGTAAGGAATACAATGTTTTTGAGCTACAGAAAGCCCTTGCGGTTCATGATGTGCTCAAAGCCAATCGCATTGTCCAGTACTTTGAATCCAACCCGAAAAATCACCCTGTCATCCCGATTATTGCCATGCTGTTCAGTTTTTACAGCCGTTTATTGCTTATTCATCATTCAGGGGAAAGAAGTGATGCAGGAGTGGCGAGGATCCTTAAAATAAATCCTTTCTTTGCAAAGGAGTACCTGGTAGCCATGCAAAAATACAGCCTACCGGTAGTAATAAGGAACATTGGCTTTTTGCGCCAGGCCGACCTGCAGAGTAAGGGAGTTGACAGCGGTGGCATGACAGAGGGGCAACTGCTAAAAGAGCTGGTATTTAAATTAATGCATTAAGCAGCCGGAGGTTATTAAATCCCTATAGATGATTTAAAGCCATTTACCAGGGTTTTAATCCAGTAATTTACCGTTGAACGGGTATCGTCCCGCTCGTAGTACATTTCTCCTTTCCGCAGGGCTTTCTTTTCGCTTTCCAGGTTGCTGGAATTCACCACAAAAGCATTGGCAAGCAGGGATCCTATTTCTTTCATAAGCCCGCCCGTTTTGCCTGTTTTTTTATTTACCAGCGCGACCTTCAGGTCATTATAGCTGAACTCCATCACGCCACTGGCTTCGTACTTATTGGCATCTACAGAAAAAAGGATCTGGTTGGCATAGCCATCCCTGATTTTAATGAAAACCGAGTTTTCTAAAATAGGATTAAAGTCCGGCAGGTACATTTCGTCCAGGCTTCCTTCAAAATGATGCCTGTTGAGGCTATCGCCCAGCGGGATTGAAATGCTTGCCATCAGTTTTCCTGTTCCCATCAGGTGGGTTTGCAGCCGTATGTTGGTGGTTACGCCTTTCCTGAGCAGCTCCGGATTATTGGTAATGGTATCGCTTACAATTCGTAAATCAGTGAGATCTATAAAACCATTATCCCGGGCGCCTTTTACTTTTTCTGAATACCCAACATACCCATTTTTTATAGCCACAGCCCTAAGCATAAGGGGCGTGTCGAGCTGGCGGATGATATCCTGGGGCATTTTTGGATAGTGTTCTTCCGGGTAAGGCTGCCTTTTATCCCGGTGTACCAGGAGGTAAAATCCGTCCAGAAGGAGAGAGTCGGCACTAACTTTGCCCGCCTGAATCAGGCTTTTGTAGTCCAGGTTTTCCACTGCCAGACTTTGTGTCCGGAAGGTAAACTGGTCTGTTTCATAGCCTTTTTGTCGGGCAAACTCCTCCCTGGTGGTTAAGGGAGTAAGCGCAATAGAATGAGCAATAAGGCTTTTTTTGTCACTATCGAGCGAAATGAGGGGGATAGTGAGTTCATACAATTCATGGTCGAAGGTAGTCCGGTAATTATGAATGTTTGCCTTTATGCGGTCAGAGAATAGTATTCTTTCTTTACTATGGGGGCTTAAGCTGTCGAACCGGAAATGGTAAGCTGTTGCCTCAATGCCTCCTACTTTAAAGCGGCTGGTATCTGCTCCCTCTAAGCTAGTAAACAGCGCGGTAGCCTCTTTAACAATAATACTATCCGTTTGAACCACGCTAAACTCCTTTTTGAGGAGCTTTTGCCAGCTTTCTTCCTGCTCTGCCGCACTTTCCTTTTGAGCGAGTTCGGGGAAACGGATAATTTCAACCGCAGGTTTTTCCAAAAGTAAATATTGCAATAAGAGAGTGTCCTGGTTCAGTTGGTCTACCGCAAGGCCCTTCAGCTCAGTATGTGGTACTTCTACCCGGTATAACTGATTGATTCCTTTTGTAAGCATCTTCTCCCGGTAGCCTTCCGATAGCCGGGGCTCCAGGCTGATGTTTTCAGCCTGCAAAAGCTCCTTATTACTTGCGTAATTAATTTCAGCCACTTTAAGAATATGAAGACTGTCGGCCAGTTTTCTTTCAATGGCTTTTAAGGTTAAACTTATATTTTCCGCATTAAAAGGCCGCCCCTGTTGTTTACTTCCTTCTTCTAAATGAAAATTGGTCACTCTTGCTTCAAATTCCTTACTCCTGATTTGCAGCTTTTTATTATCTTTAAATAAGGTATATGTTCCTTGTCCATCAATTATTTTTGCTTCCTTGACTGTAAAGGCTTCGAGGTTTCCCTGCAGCAACTTATCGAGATTGTAGTCTTTTAAATTTTCTGTTTTTACCCCTTCTTTACTTTTCGGGCTGCTAAACTGTTGAACTTCAATGCTGGGATTCAGCAGGGACAAATCTTCAATAAAAAGACGGTTTTCTCTGAATACTTCATCAAAGCGGATGCCCTCTATGGCCAGGGTAGGTAAATGAATATAGTACTGGTTGTTAGCAACTTTTACCGGTTTATTCCTGGTTCTTTTCTCAGCCTTTGGTTCGAGCCGGATATTGGCAGCTTCTATTTTATGCTGGCCGGTAGAAAGCAGGAGGTCGTGGGCCGTAAGTCTGTGCTCCTTATCAAGCAGTTTCTGTTGGTAATTTTTTACCTTCAGCCGGATATCTTCGGTATAAAAAAAATGCTGATTATGAAAGATTGCAGTAGAGTCAATGTGGAAATCCTGTAGTGAAAGGGAAAGCCCCTCCAGGCTGATATGATCCTGGATTTCATTGTTTTGTTGCTGATAAGAATAAAATCGGCCATTATCCATCTCCAGGTTTTTTACAATCATGGTCTTCAGGTAAGGAGCCATGCTCTGGTAGATATCGGTTTGCTTTAAAATAATTTTATTTTTCCCCCCCTGGAGGGAGGCTTGCGGAATATAAGTGAAGGTAACTAATGGCGCACTGGCCCTGATGGAATCGATGTGCAGTGTTTCTTCGTAATAAGCTTCGTCAAAATTCAGGCCGCTTATTTGCAATTGAGGTAAGCGTAGTTGCAGGAAGCTCTTTTTCTGATACATAACCAGCAGCTCTTCATTCGTATAGCTTTCTTTTGTATTTACAACAGCTACCTGCTCTGCTTTAATTTCCTGCTCAATAGTGGAGGCCATTAAACTTTCGGCCGTTATTACATGAATGTTATCCGGGAGGCGGGTTTCATAGCCCCTTACCTTCACCTGCACATTGTCGGCAAAAAAAAGTCGCTTTGGATTTGAGGAGGTCAGGGAGTCAAAGCGGAAGTTATCGATTTGAATATCTGTTTCGCGTCCGCTAACAGTTAACAGGCCATTAGGAGCATAAAATGCTAAGTTAATGCCACCCTCCTGCAAATGAAGGTCCTGTACCTGGATTAACTCAACGTACTCCTTCATTAAATCGAAAAGGGTGCTGCTTTTAATTACGTTGATTCGCTCACTCTTATTATCGACCAGGGTACCCAGGGCTATATGCGGGCCAGGAATATAAACCTGCTCCACCTCAAGCTCTTTCTTAAGGTAGGCCTTTAGGATATCCACTCCTTCGAGTCTTAGTTCCGGCACCTGCAGACTGAGCAATGTTTTTACCGGGCTTTCCCGAAGGGTAGGGTAGGGATACTGGTGTTGTGATGGTTCAATTTTTACATCGGAAATAGTAATCCTGTCCTGTAAAGTGCTTATACTTATTTTTCCAGCATTTATGGTATGGATGTTATCCGGGAGGTTGTGCGAATAACCGGCAATTTCCAGTTCAAAGTCATTGGCATAAAAGAGCTTGTTCATTTGATAGGCGCTGGCCGAATCGAGGCGAAAATTCCAGAGGCGTGCCCGCTTGATTTGGGTAAAAAAGCGATCAGATTTTTTTTGCCTTGCCCCATGGATTTGAAGCTTGCCCTGGTCCAGAGCAATTGTATTTATCTGCAGGGTATAAAGGTAATCTTTAATAAGGCCGTACAAATCTTCTTCATTAAAGCCTTCGCCCGGGCTAAGCTGCTCCTGTGGTACTTTATTAATTTTGGCAGTAGCCAGCAGGAAAGTAGGCCGCTTTATGAGCAGAGAATCAATTACCAGATTGTTGCTATTGTAGGCCTGTAGTAAATCCACGCCATTTACTTCAATATGGTCGGCATGGGCATTGTAGATTGGAATGTTTTCCTGCATGCGCTTACTGGCCGAATCCGGTTTAATAAGAAAGCCTTCTGCACTTATTATATCCTCATACGACGAGAGCGTAAGCCTGTCGGCCTGGAGCAGATGCAGCTCGTCCGATAGCCTCAGGCTGTATTTTTGCAGCTGAATGGTAAGCTCATCAGAATAGAGCAGTTTGTTTTTTTGCTGGCTGGCAGTGGAATCGAGTAAAAAGTTGTGGATATGTGCCAGCTCAATTTGAGAAAGCAGCTTATGCTGGAGCTGTTCGTTCAACTCATCTATCTGAATCTGGCCGTTGCGGAGGTATACATCCTGTACCTGTATGGAATTTAATATTTTATCGATGGCAGGATACAGATCTTCCATCCGAAAGTTTTCTTTCTGGCCTTCTTTCAGGGGCTTTAGGTTGTACAGTTGCATGGCCGGGCTAATGACGGTTACTTCTTTAGCCAATAAATCCTGTTTGTGGTATAAGTCGTTAAATGACAAACCATACAGGTATACTTGCGGAAAATTAACCGCGTAAAGGTTATTATAGTCCGTTGTTGCGGCCACTTCCTGCGGGCTGGCAATGGGTTGTAAACTTAGGTTGCTTACAAAAGCCGAGGAGTCGGCACTACTTATTTTAACGGAACCCAGCTGCAGCTTATACAGTTGGTTGGCCAGCCTGCCTTCAATTTTATCAGCCGAAACAAAAAAAGATTCAGTGAAAAATATTTTATCTTCCTTTTCTGCCTGCTGCGCAATTAGGTGAAAATCGTTGAATTCAAAATCTGCCGAACTGGCCTCCACGACACTATTTCTGCCCTGTTTTTGGGTGGCGAGAAGGATGGAAGCATTCTGTAACTGTACCTGTCCTACCCGCAATTCATCGACCGATTTGGGCAGCATTTTATAAAGCTCTGCTTTAAGTAAGTTACCTGCTTTGTTTTCTTCCGAATCTAAATTGAGTCTTAGTTTTATAAGCGGGTTAATTAACTGAAGGCTCTGGATGTCGAGGTAGTTTTGGAGGTAGGCTTTCCGTAGGTTTATGCCATTTATTCTTACTTCCGGAACCACTATATCATAGGCATTCGGACTTCCGGCCACGGTATCCTCTTCCTCATGCCTGGACTTGAGCCGCAGATTACGGATTACGAAATTTTTCTGGGTGTAGCTAATTTCAATATCCTCGAAACTGGAAACAAATTTTCCGCCGGCAGCCTGTTGTAACTGCAGATTAAGAACATTTTGCAGAATGGACCTGGTATAGTTCATCAACACAAACTGCAGGGAAAATAAAGAAATAAAAAATAAAATAACCACCCCGATAACCCAACCGGAGGTTCGTTTGCGCCACCGAATACGTATTCGTGGCCGGCGCACTCTTATTTTTGGACGTTTAAATTTCTTTAGCTTCATACAGTATCACGGAGGGCATACGGTGGGCACTCCTAAAAATTGCCATTCCGTTTTGAGGGAAACGCTCTTGAAATCAAACCATAAAGGAATAAAAGCGTTTAATATATATATAAAGGGCCACAGGCTCCTAACCTTCCTATAACAACTAACAAATATAAAATGGTTTACGTTTTCCTTTATATAGATCGGATAATAAGATGAAGAAACAATTAATTATTTTTTGCTTGCTGGCCGTTTTCTCTTTCGCCTGCTCAGATGACAGCGCGGAGGAAAATAAAGCAAACTTCGTATCGGCCACCATTGACTCACAAAGCTGGAAAGCGGATGATACTTACACCCAAAAAGCCAGGGGGGAAAATGGCCCGTTAATTATAGTAGGAGAAGGGAAGGGGTATACGCTCGAGCTTGTTTTAGGCGGAATAAATGCTCCAGGTACCTATGAGATGGGAACCACCCGAAGTGGCCGAATTAAGCTGGGGAATACAACGTACTCGACCATGGATGTTCCAAATGCAGGCATCATTGAAATTACCCGCCTGGACAATAACAGAGTGGAAGGAACTTTTTCCTTTAACGCACAATGGTTAAGTGCCGGTAACCGGCTGGAGGTTAAGGAAGGCGAATTTTCTGTCTTTTATTATTAAAGGTATAATTAAAAAGTAGCTGTTCGCCCCACCCGCGGCCTTAGCCCAAAACGGCTAAGCAGAAGGCACTAGCAGGTATTTTAAAGATTTTTCCATTAGCCGGCTACGGTCAGCGGTAATAGTAGGGTCGGCATAAATGCTGGATGAAAGGGCCTTTACCACGCTGGCTTGGTAGCCTAACTTTTGGGCTGCTTTTTTACAGAAATCAATTTCACTTAAAAATATCTTGCCATCTATCTTCATTAGCTGAATAAGGTTATACAGGTATTCAAACCGTTCTTCGCTACTCAGGTGCTGATAGCTGGAAAACAAGGGCTGAGGCTTTCTGAACACCTCCTCTATTTCCTGATCTTCCATACCCAGGCTTTGTCCGATTTTTTGTAGCCATTTACTTTCCTGCCCGGCCAGTTCATTGTCTATAGTAGCCAGTTGTACAAGCATACTTAACTGCATTCTTTTCATAGCTGATAAATTTTAGGTATAAAAGATTTTCAGAAGCAGTTTACATATTATTTGCTCAAAAAGCAGGAAATGTAGGTTTGGTGTAAGAAATTTACCAAAATTCAGAAGGCTGGTATTCAGGACGCCAGCCTTCTGAGAGTTGTTTTGCTCAGTGAAAATTTACATTTCCATGGGAGGAAGCTTTTTATACTTGCGCCAGGCGGTAGCGCTCAGGCGCCTGGTAATAACTTTCGCTACACCCACAACCAAACCGGTGGCGGCTCCCCAGATTAGGGCATCCCGCCAAATAACAGAAGGAGCGGCAGGGTTTAAGGGAGGCTTTTGGTGAGTAACCTTTTGCCAGCCCTTCTTAAGAAGGTTACGAACGACAACCGCCCCGGCGATACTGGATGCTTTGGTTAATACATCATATTGCTTTTTCAAGCTTAAGTCTAACATGCTCATTTTATAAAAAAGTTTAAAGTGCTAGTTTAATTAAATCTTATTAAAGGATACGGAATCAGGCGGTTTCAGTTTTTTATAAGGGAAAACAATGAAATTATAGCTGGGGGGTTAGAAGAATGGATCTTAAAAATAAACTAAAAGAAAGGAGGAGAAAATATTTTTTTATGTTCCCCTGGCAGGGGGATTTTAAAAAAAATATAATTCCGATTAAGAAAGAAAAATGTCCTTACTTCTGGTATTTTACAGGCATAATCTTCTATATTTAAAAAATTTAAATAACTCTAGTAATAATATAGTAAAGAATGATGGTTTATGTTCTGGAGACCGATAGGATTAATATAAATTATTGAAGAAATAATAAACTTTAATTCATGGTTTTTGGTATATTGCCCTGTCTTTAGGCAAAAAGTTAATGACGATTTATTCCATCAAGAGTATTTTTAACAAACCTAAACCCGATTTAACTCCGGATGAAAGAAGGGCGCTTCTAACTCAGAGGTACGCCCTTATTGGTATTTCTGTCTGTCTTATATTTGCTCTTCAGTATTTATTATCAGGTTTCTTTGTGCTAAGCCTGGGGCTGTTGCCTATTATATTATTGTATGGCCTGTCTTTAGCCTTTTTAAAACAAAATTCCAGAACAGTAGCAAGCAACCTGGTAATTGCCACCACCATTGGGGGGATTATTCTTTTTGCTTTACTCACCGGTAAAAATGCCGGAGCCCAGGTGCTGTTATTCCCAGCCTTCTTTTTATCCATTACCTTGTTTTCTATTAAACAAAAGAAATATATCTTCTTGTATGTGGCCCTGGCGGCCACTGCTTATATAGGTATAGAATTGTTTTTGCCTGAAACTACGGGGCAGGCCATGTTTTCGCCTGAAATGGAAAGGTTCGATTATATTATAACCATTTTGCTGGCGATGGCGGTTTCTTTAGGGGCCGGATACAACCTGTTGCTGGTAAACCACCATTTTAAAGGTTCGCTTGAAGTAAGCCAAAGCCAGCATAAAGCACTTTTAAACGGAATACCCGACCAGATACTGCATTTTAATTTAAGAGGAATTTGCCTTGATTTTAAAGATAGCCAGGCCTGCCAGGGAGAAGGAAAACGCTATGTGGGGCATCCGGTAGGGCGTTTCCTAAGTCCTAAACTTACCGAAAAATTGTTGTTGGTGGCTCAGGAAACTGTTTCCAGTGGAAAGGTAATTTCCTTCGAGTGGGAGTCTTCCACCAAGGCAGGAAAGAATTGTAAAGAATTCAGACTTTCGAGATTAAATGAACGAGAGGTAATAACAATAATTCGGGATATAACCGATAAAAAAGAGCAGGAGTCGGATAAGAAAGCAAAAGCGCTTGCTGAAAATGCCATGAAGGCAAAGTCAGAATTCTTTTCCAGTATGAGCCATGAAATCAGGACGCCCATGAATATTATTCTGGGGCTTTCGAAGTTGCTCCTCAAGGACAAAGGACTCGCAGGGCAGTCGAGGGAAAATGTGGAAGCAATCTCTTTTTCTGCAGAAAACCTGCTGGTGATTGTGAATGATATCCTAGACCTTTCCAAAATCGAAGCAGGGAAGCTTTCTGTAGAAAAGAGCCCTTTCCAGCTTAAAAAGCTCATTCACAAACATGTTAATTTTATACGGATGAGCGCCTCGGAAAAACAGCTTCAGCTGAGCCTGCAGGTAGATGAGGCTATTCCTGAAAACCTGATTGGCGATGCGGTAAGAATAAACCAGGTGATGATGAACCTTACGGGGAATGCTATTAAATATACCCGCAAAGGAAAAGTAGAAGTTTTAGTGGAGCTGGTAAAAATAAATGAAAATAACGCCAGGGTACGCTTTAGTGTTAAAGATACAGGAATAGGAATTCCGCAAAGCAAATTAAAATATATTTTCGAAAGCTTTAACCAGTTAGATGGCGCCGAAGAAGCCAGGGGAGGGACTGGCTTAGGCTTAACCATTTCTCAAAAACTGGTACGCTTAATGGGCGGCGAAATTGAAGTAGAGAGTGTGATAGGGCTCGGGTCAACCTTTAGCTTTATACTTCCCTTTCAACTGGCTCCTGAAAATCATCAAAAGGCAGGGCCCATCAGCGAAAAAGTATCACCTGACCTGAAAGGGGTAAAGGTTTTGCTGGCAGAGGATAATTCAATGAACCAGTTTTATGCCAAACAACTGCTGGCTTCCTGGAATATTCTGGTCGATGTGGCAGGAAATGGTATTGAAGTTATTGAACTGGCAGAAACAAAAAAATATGACCTTATTTTAATGGACTTGCAAATGCCGCTAATGAATGGGTATGAGGCGATTTCTAAAATAAGGAAAGGAAAAGGGCTTAATTGTAAGTCTCCGGTGGTATGTGTTTCGGCCGATGTTTTCCCTGAAGCCAGGATAAAAGCCAAAAAGCATGGCATGGATGACTTTTTAACCAAGCCAATTGATGAAGACGCACTCTTCCAGATAATAAATAAGTATGTTCCTCGTACCACCAAACCCGAAATTTGCGAATCTCTTAAAGTAGAGGTGCTTAAGAACCAGCAGTTCCTGAACCTGGAGAGTATTAGTCCTATTATAAGAAATGATGCAGAAACCCTTGCCGAGTTCCTTGGGCTGTTCCTGCAATCCACTAAAGAAGATCTCGACAAGCTTTCTTCTGCCGTTATCCTAATGGATGTAAACCTTGTAAAAGGCTATGCACATAAGCTTAAATCTTCCTTTCGTAATATAGGTGCGCAGTCTTCAGGCGATATTTTGCAAAGAATCGAAGATATGTGTGCGGAAGAGCCTGTTCAGCAGCAGCTGGCCAGCCTTGTTAGGGATATCATTCACCATTACCAGCTGATTAAAGAAGAGGTTAACCACCGGGTAGCAAAAATTGCCTGAGCTAAAACTGGTTAAATTAACTTTTTTACTGATCATGCGTTAGGAAACTAAATCCATCCTTACTTTTAAAATGGCAATAAAAAATTTCCACTGGAAACATCTTTTTAGTTTACTTAAAGAAAGCTACAGCGAATGGAATGACGATGACCCTTTCCGGATGAGTGCAGCCATGTCTTATTACACCATCTTTTCTTTGCCCGGCCTCTTGCTGATAGTGGTAAGCGTAGCTGGTTTTCTTTTTGGGGAAGAGGCAGTACAGGGGGAAATTTCCGCCCAGATAAGCAATATGATAGGCTCAGATGCAGCAAAGAGTGTAGAAGGGATGATTGCCAACGTTCATCAGAACGAGAGTTCGATTTGGGCTACCATTATAGGAATAGCAACCCTGATTTTTGGTGCAACGGGTGTTTTTTATCAACTTCAGCAATCGCTTAATATTATTTGGGAAGTACAGGTAAAAAAGGAAGAAGGGATAAAAAAAGTACTGATGGATCGAATTACCTCCTTCGGGGTTATTCTGGTGATTGGGTTTCTCCTGCTAATTTCCCTGGTACTAACAGCTGCCCTTTCTGCCCTGAGCGATTTTATTAGAGAAAACCTGCCTTCTTACCTCATCTATGTTTTTTACATTGTTGAATTTTTGGTTTCCTATGGCATCATTACCTTGTTGTTTGCAACTATTTACAAGGTTTTGCCCGATGTAAACATGAAATGGCGAACAGTTTGGGTAGGAGCTGCTGTTACAGCCGCCTTGTTTGTTATTGGAAAGTTTGCCCTTGGCATTTACTTTGGTAAATCGGATCCGGCCTCGGCTTATGGAGCGGCGGGCTCTCTAATTTTAATTCTTTTGTGGGTTTCTTATTCCTGTCTCATATTATTTTTTGGTGCTGAATTTACCCAGGTATATGCAAGGCGGTATGGCCATTCCATAGAGCCTAATTCACATGCGCGCCGAACCGCTTCTTATATTTTAGATAAACAGAAGCAAGAGGCGGCAAAAGAAAAATAAAAGACAAGACGGTTTTTACGCAATGCAGCAGGTTTTCCTCCGCTGTTTAAACAGAATATTTTTTCGATCTCTTGCTACTAAAGAACAGTAGTTATGGGGAAGCAAAACCCTTAATTCGTTTCTTTTTTATTTCCCGAAAGTTTTAGCCCAGGACAATCAGTGGTGCGTTTTTCAGCAGTCTGCTGGCCAGGTAAATTCATGAGGAAGCACAGAAATTATTAATACCACGCGATTGCCCACTCGCTAAGCTTCCAAAGCCCCCAAAGCATCAAAAAGATAAGGCCTATTAAAATAAGCGCTACCGTAACTACTATCCAGGTGCCGCCTCCCTGGTATTTTCCTTCCTGATAATGCTTTCGTAAAAGATTAATGTTGCGGGTATTGGCTTTATAATAAAAGTCAAAAATATTCCCGAGTATTGGAATACTACCAATAGTTGCATCCAGGAATATGTTGAGCAACATTAGAATAATTACTTTTCTGCTGGCCCCATGCCGGAGCATATACATGACCAATCCTCCCGAAATGGCAAAGGAGGTTACATCTCCTACCACCGGGAAAAGACCTAAAAGCGGATCTAATCCAAAGCGAAAATCAGTTCCGGGAATGCGGAATTTGGAATCCATCAGGCGGGTAATTTCCTCTACCCAAAAAAGGTCAGGGGCCGCTGACTGGCGGGTTCTCTTTTTCATGATTGTATAAAAAATGTTTCTTTGAATTGGTTAAGGGGTAACCTATTGTATTTTAATGCGTTAGTGAAAAGTGTGTTCCAAAAAACAATATCTTTATCTATAACCTTAAGGAAACCAACTTCTTTTAACAGAACGTTGGCGATTGTTTTTACCTCCCTTCCTTTAAACTTTAAATTACCCTCTCTTTCAAACATTAGAAAACAATCATTGTTATTCCAACTGTTAAACCGAACACATACAGGTCCCTGACAGTTAAGTAAAACAATAAATTTACAACTTTTTAAAAATTATTATTTTTTGTTCAACCTCAAATTTTAAAATTATGAAAAAATTTAATTGGTTAATTTTTACGTTTATGGCCTTTGCCATTTTCGCCTGCGATGATGAGGCCTCCACCATTGATACCCAGGATCCTACCATTTCCATCTCTTCACCTACCAGCAACCAGGAGTTTAATAACGACGGTGTGGTACCGGTAAGAGCTACCGTGAAAGACAACTTAGGGCTGGATGAAGTTACTATTTGGGTAACCCCTCCTGGTGGACAGGCTCAACAGGTTTTTACCGAATCTGTTAGCGATTTTTTAAATGATAATCGTGAAGCTGAAATTGATGAAGATATTGATCTTTCTCTTGGAGGCGCGCCTGCTGCTGGAAGTTATGTTATTACCGTACGTGCGATTGACGAACGTGAAAACATGGCGGAGCAATCAGTAACCGTTATGATTAGAGAAGCGGATGACAATGCCCCAACCATTACAATTACCTCTCCTGAAGACAATGCTTCTTTCCAGGCAGGCCAGACCATGGTTCTTGCCGGAATGGTAGAAGACGATATGGTGCTTTCTGAAGTAATGGTAAGTGTAATGTCTAGTGCAGGTACTTCCATCTTTGACAGTACGTATACCGAATTTACAGATGGAAACATGTTAACCCTGGATGAATCCATAATGATTCCTCGTGAGGCCAACTTAGGTGCTTCTATGGTTACAATTACCGCTGTAGACCTGGCAGGAAATGAAGCTGTAGAGAAAGAAATTCCTTTTACTGTAACTGCACCAGGTGCACGTGTTACTTTTATGTTAACTGGAGTGCCTGAAAACACTCCAGAAGAAGATCTGTACATTGCCGGCGAATTTGCCCAGGGTGCATGGTTAGAGCCAGGATCGAATGAAGCTTTTATGCTGACAGATAATGGAGACGGTACCTACTCAACTACACTGGATTTGTTAAACACCACAGAAACAGAAGGTATGGCGGCTTATAAATTTGCCAGAGCAGGTGGCTGGGACACTGTAGAAAAAGATGCAGCCTGTGCAGATATAGATAACCGTATGGTTGCCAATGATGGGACAGTAACAGAAGTAGGAGACTTAACTGTTATTTCCTGGGCCGATTTATGCGAATAAAATTAAGTAAGATTTATTAATTACTTTGACAGAAAGCCTGGCTAGATTTAATAGCCAGGCTTTCCTGTTTTAAGGACCAGTCGGAAGTAAGGATAAAATTAGGCTGTGTCTGAAAAATGCTTTTGAACCAAAGGGTATGTGTCAAACACAGCCTGGAATAAGAGTTGATATGAACTGGTTCTTTATGATTTTACTTGCTTAATAAGCACAAGGGCAGGTTTAATGCTGGTTTGGCTTACCAAAAAGTCACGCGTTAGGCTTCGCTAAACGCGCGCCAGATTCCAGCTGGTGAATAGAACCAGGTACTTTCATAAAGAACCAATGATTCTCAATAAGCTGTAGCAAAGAGCTAAATAGTGAAAAGCCTGACTGGCTACAGAGGATTTAATAGTAAAAGAGGAGGGAAGGTTTTTAATTTAAAAATGGCCTTTTTACAAGGCGCTCTTCTTTTGGGCAGGCATTATTCCTGCTTTGGAGCAGAACCAGCGGCACCTTCAGTATATTTAGAAAGGCTTGACCCTATGTACTGACCTATCCAGAAATTAGCGGTTTTTTCTTCTATTGTTGGGGTGAAGGAAACACTTGAAAACACTTCCCTGGCCTAAGCTGCTTTCTACCTGAATGTACCCTCCATTCTTTTCAATAATATTCCTTACAAGGTGAAGTCCAATCCCCGTCCCTTCTGCTTTTTTAGTAAATCGTTTAAAGGGCATGAATAGCTTTTCGCCATAGGACTGGAGGTCCATGCCAATTCCATTGTCGGCAACTGTTAAAATAATATAGCCTTCTTTTTTTTGGGTGCTAAGCTGAATGATGGGGGTTTCCTGATTGGAAGAGTATTTTAATGCATTGCTTAAAAGGTTTAGAAGAATGCTTCTCAGGAACGCTTCATTATAAGTGATGTGGCTTTGCTTAAAATCAATTGCAAACTTTGCGCCTTTTTCAATTATAAGAGAGCCCAGTTCTTCCTTTACCTGTTCCAGCATAGTGTTAAAACCTAAACGCCTTGCCTGCAGGTTCCAGTGACTTTCTACCTCAACCACTTCTGTTAGTCCTTGAATGGTTTGTTTTAGGCGCGAAACAGATTTTGTCAGCGCACCAAAATAGTCTTTCCGCTCCTGTGGACTGTTGGCCTCTGTGATTAAGGTAGAAAGCATTTCCAGATTGTTCACCGGATTTTTTAAATCATGGGCTACTGCATGTACAAACATATCCATCAGGTGGTGTCCCCGCTCTAATTCCATATTTTTTTCCGAAACCTGTAGGAAAGCTTCTTCTGTTTCTCGCTGGGCTGTTATATCAATACTGAAACCTATAGCCAGTTCCCGCTCATGGTCGTAAAAATAGTAGCTTAAGAAATGCAGCAGCTGACCATTCACCTCTAATTCTTCACTAAAATGAAGGCTTTCGCCTTGCAGTACCTGGCGTACGTATTTGCCAATAGGAGGGTATTGTTCATAAATACTCTGGCCTACCGTTTCATTTTCTTTAAAGCCAATTTTTGAAAGGCCCGAACCCAGTAAGCTTCTCACGATGCCGTTTTTATCTACTATCAGAATAACTACCGGCAAATGGTCCAGCATACTCCTGATAATTAAACCCTGCGTACTGATTTCATTTTCTTTCTCTTTTCTTTCCGTTATATCCTGAATACTCCCAATCAGCCGGGTGGTGCGATTTCCCTTAAAGCTTTTAACCTGTCCCTGTGCCCAGTAATAGCGGTCTTTTTTACCCTGAATCTGGTAAACAAATTCATGACTGAAATCTTTTCCGTTTTTAAGGGCCTGGATCAATGTTTTCTGCGCATCGGCCAGGTGGGAAGGATGCAGGTGTTCATAAAATTCCTTTAGGTTGAAGCTTTCTTCTGATTTAATATCCAAAAGTTCAAACATCTGCCTTGTCAGGTTCACTTTATCTACATTCAGATCCCAGTCAAAGCAACCAATTTTTGCTATCCTCTGAGATTCTTCCAAAAATGTTTCATTGGTCTTCAGCTTGTTTTCGGCCAGTTTACGGTGGGTAATATCCGTACAAACACCGGTTATTTTAGTGGTTCCTGTTTTTTCGTCATGAATAAATTCGCCCACCAGCGCCACATGCCTGAGCAATTTGGAATTGGCTGGTACTATCCTGAAGGAATGATTAAAGCTTCCTTTTTGTCGCAAAGTGCTAAAGGCAGTTAATAGGGCATAAGCCCGATCCTCCGGATGGATCCGCATAAAATAAGGATTTACCTCGCTTCTTATTTCAGTGGATGACACCCCGAAAATTTGGTTGGTCCGCGCATCGCACTCGAAGATTCTTCCTTTGGGATCGTAACTCCAAATACCCATATTAGAGCCATCTAATGCCATCTGGAGCTTTAACTTACTTATTTGAAGCTCTTTAATGTGTTCTTTTGCCGGGGTAATGTTCCTGCACTGGCATAGATAAAACGGGCGCTTGCTGTGGCTCTTATTGTGAAGCAGGCTGTAACGAAGGTTAAAAAAGTTAACTTCTTGTTCGTTTTTTTTAATTCTAATTTCCAGCTCTCCACTTTCGGAGGCCATTTGCATGGATCGACCCAACGATTGAAGCAGTTTTTTGTAATCTGATTCTGGAATGCTCTTCAGTAATTTGGTTTGAACGGTTTGAATATTTATTTCACTGCCATTAAAAAATTCTTTAACCGCTGCATTAAAGTAAATAACTTCTTCTTTCACAGGTTCTAAAACAAAGAACAGATCGCTGGTAGATTCAGCGAAACCTTGCAGAATATTAAACTCTGCAGGAAGACCTGAATTACCCCTGGCTTTTGCTTCCCTGTCTTCCACACTTATAGGAGCGGATTTTTTGTTAACCCGGATCTTTTCTGGTTTAAGGGTTTGTTCAGTATTTGTAGGTTTCTCAGCCATGAGGGGAATCCGGTTGAATGCAGCAAAAAAAAACGAATTAAATGAAATAAAAATTTAGACTCTTTATAAAGTTAATTTTTTAAATGAATAATTCAAATGCAGCTTTCAAATTAAAAAAAATAACCCGCTTAAATTCATTGGCGAATAAAGTAAAAGGGATTTACTCCCCTCTTATTTACCTGCAAATTGAAATGGCCTTGCCACTCCCTGCCTGCAGAAGGTTAAAGGATTAGCTAATGTGGGTTGTGTAACGGGTTGTTTACCAGTAGCAAAGGCCCACTTTGTTAATGTAAAGGTTGAGAAATTAAACTAAGAAAAATAAAACTACCTGCAGTGCCTATACCTATTATTGTAAGGCATGTTTGAGTTGTTTTATTTATAAAAACGGGAAAAGTGTTGTTCCCATTCCTAATTTCCAACTACAGGAAATAACCTGAGAATTCCGGTAAAAATCATGTCGATACCGATTGCCCCAAGAAAGAAACCATTAATCCGCAACAGAAGCTCCATTACCTTATCAAAACCTTCCCTGAAACGCTTGTGACTAATAGTGGCCCTTAGGTACTTCATACCCATTATAAAAAGGTAATTAGCAAGCATGATAATTACCAGTGCCAGAACACCCATATACAGGGGTAATTCCTTGCTCATAAGAATGGATAAAGAAATAGTACCCGCCCCAACCATAAAGGGGAGGGCAATTTCAGCAGCAAGTTCATGCAAATCGCCCCTTAGCTGTACAAATGCCTTTTTTCCGCTTACAATAAATATCCAGGCAAAGGAAAAAAGAACGGTACCACCAAACACCCGGAAAGACTCAAAATTAATTCTGAAAATGTGGGTAAAAATGTAATCGCCGAAAAGCAGGAAACCAATAAAAACAACCAGGGAAATAATGGAAGCTTTAATAAACACCCCATGAAAATCCTCATCGGAAAGGGAGTGCATAATCGGCTTTAGGTAAAGGAATAAAGCGAAAGGATTCAGCATTACCAGGAATCCTATAATTGCAGCAATCATAAGCAAAAGAAAATACCAAAAGAATAGCCTGTTTCTACTCAGGTAGTAGTAACAGGCTAAATAATTAATTACCTTACAAAAGTAAGAAGATTATTAATTGTATTTGTTGTTATCGAGACCTTCTTTTATCGGATTTCGATTTGGATTTTTCTTCAGGTGGTCTGCTGGCTCGTCAGTATCTTTTACATACTTTTCACGAAGCTCTTCGTTTTGCTGCAAATCCGTTTTACTATGAGGCATATTTTTAGTTTCCGCCTTCGAATGTCCGGTATCGGTGGGTAATCCTTTACCAGGAGAATAGGTATTTCCTTTATTATTTTTATTAGTTGCCATAATTTCGATTTTTAAAGATTCTTACTACTAAATTCTACGCGTGTATTTCGGAAAAGTTATCCGGGTTGCCTTACCGGGTGTTATCCTTTAAAGCGCGAACTTAATTTAACTGAAGAGCAAATCTTCCTTCGGAAAAGTCGGATTACCACGCACCAGGGCTTATGCCCCGTGGAGCAACAAACACTGAGGACAAAAACTCAGGCCCCGCCTTGGAATCTCCCCAAGATTTTCCTTCTCAGCATTTCCTCAAACTTTAAATCAAACCTTTACACATTCCAGGGAAAGGTTTCAGGTGTTTTTTGGTCCTGTGCCTGTAAGTGGAGTGGGTGAAGGCCCCTGGTTTGGTCCAGGTAGACAAAGGCATCGTAGCGCTCAGGAATAAGGCTTGGAACGTAATTGCCGTACCTTTCCTGTTCAGGATGATAAACCACACCAATGGCCCTGTGAGGTACTGTTTTCCTCAGGCGCTGGCTTTTCTGTAAATCAGCGGAAAGGTAATACCTGTTAGAGGCCTCCATTTCATGCAAAAGGGCTTCCCAGCTTCCTTCCCTTGCTTCCGGAACCTGCATTTCTTCCATTTCGGCTCCCCAGGAATCTCCTGCAATTACACTTCCTTTATAACTTCCAAAGCCCACCAGGCGCACCTTGTCTTCGCCCAGCTCCTGCCTTGCCAGCTGGCCTGTATTAAAAAGGCCGCTTCGGGCCATGTCGGTTGCCCGTGCATCGCCAATGTGGGTATTGTGCTCCCACACAATTGCTTTCGACTCCGGGCCATGGTGGTTCAGCAAACGGTTTAAAGTATCCATCATATGTCTGTCCCGAACATTCCAGGAGTCAGGCCCGGGGTTCATCATTACCCGGTAATAATTTTCTGCATTTACAGCTACCTGTGCGTTTTGCTCTGTATTAAATGCTGCTTCAGGGTCATGGTCGTATTGAGGAGCCTTTCTTCTTATTTCCTGCAGTAATTTCATTACTTCATTTCGGCAGGAGGCGGGAACAATGTTTCTGGTGGCGCGGGCATAGCTTACGCCATCTTCCTCATCCCGAAAAGGCTCAAAGCAATAAACCGATTGTTTGGCTATCCGGGCCGCCTCCGGATCTTCTTTCTCAAGATATTCGATAATGCTTTCCAGGGACTCCCAGAGACTATACACATCCAGACCGTAAAAACCAACTTTCTGATTTTGTTGAAGCCGCAGGTTATGATGATAAAGCCATTCTGAAAAAGCCACCATTTCCCAGTTGGCCCACATCCAGGTTGGCCAGCGTTTAAATTGTCTTAAAACGACTTCGCCACTTTCGCCGGCATCTTTATAATTTTTAATGTAACGGTTAATTCTATAACAATCCGGCCAGTCGCCTTCTACAGCAATAAAGTTAAACCCATGTTCTTCAATTAATCTTTTGCTAATCTGGGCCCGCCAGGTATAGTATTCGTGGGTGCCATGGCTGGCTTCCCCTAACATCACTACCCTGGCCTTGCCCAGCTCATTTAGTAAAGGGTCCAGATCCTGTGCTCCTTTCAGCCGGTAGCTTTTTTGTTGTAAATCGGTTTGTAGCAGTTGTCTATCTGAAAAGTTCATAAGCGGCTATATCTAGTAAAAGAATTAAATCGGCATTGTTGGCATAAAATGCAAATACCTGATAAGCAGGGAAATGCATTTGTTTTTGCTTCTTTTCATCGATAACATAATTAAGCCGCTTATGTTAAGGCTTTAAAGAGCATTAGATTGTTGGACTTTGAAAATGGAGGAAATTTATGGTACATTATTTTGATAATTATTTAAAAGAAGCCAATACCTATATTAAAGGATTGGCCCAAGCCTTAGGGCATCCGGAAGATACGGAACAAACTATTCGCCTGCTGCGCTCAGTATTACATTGCCTCCGGGATCGGATAAGTGTGGCAGAATCATTAGACTTGCTTTCTCAGCTTCCAATGATGCTTAAAAGTCTTTATGTGGAGCAATGGACCTATCATGAAAAGCCGCCCTTACAGTACGATAATTTAGCAGGATTAGCAGAAGCAGTAGAGAAAGAGCAGGCTCAGTTAGGCGAACGGAAGTTTGACTGGCCGGAGTCTACAGAAGAATTGGCTAAAAAAGTAACTGCCTCACTTCGCCAGTATTTAACCGATGGACAGGCCATTCATATTATTGAGCAAATGCCTACAGGTGTGCGCGAATTGTTCTGATTATTGCTATAATGGAAGCATAGAGTTAAAATAAATTATTTGAGAAGGCTTAAGGAATTTCCAGGAAACTGAATTTTAACATGTGCATAAAAGATGCCGCCCGATGGCCTCAGAAGCCGGAATTTCACCAGAGGCTATTTTCATTTACGGGAAATAAAAAAGAGTTGATTATGAGGGGATTAAGTATTATGGCTGAAGCCAGGCTCTTTTAAACCAGGCAATAGGTAGCAGAGAAAATTCAAAAACAGTGGCCGACCCAAAAGGGCCGGCTTTTCTTTTCCTGCAGCCGCGAATTAAACAATTTACTGTTTTTTATAGTCATTATGTAAAAAATACAGAATCCTATGAACATACGAAGTACCATATTAGCTCTTTTTGTTGCCCTTGGTTTCCTCTCCTGTAACTCCTCGGGCGAAAACCAGCAGGAAAATAATAAACTAACCGCTACCATAAATGGAGAGGAATGGGAGTTCTTTGAGGTGGATGTAAAACGTGGTGATGCAGGGATAGAAATAACCGGCCAGGGTTATTTGGGTGGAGACAGGGGAGCTATTCCTGTGCAACTTACCATGAGTGTGGTGGATGTTCCTGCCACCGGGCAAATTTCCACTCCATACAAAGCTTATTTTGCCCCTAACACCCAGGAAAATGCCGCCTTGGCAACCATCAAACCTGAAGATGCGCCGGGACCCTTTGATACCGAATTAGACCCTAACGCTTTGGGAACCCTGATAATTTCAGAGGCTACAGAAAATGAAATTAGCGGAGAATTTAATTTTGTGGCTACCGATGCCAACGGCCGGAAGCTCGAAGTAGAGAATGGCAGGTTTAATAATTTATCTCTTTAAGGCCTTCAGTTTAGTGGATTTGGCATAGAAGGGGTTTCTTGCTAAAGTAATCCTTTTTATTTGACTGGCAGGCCCAACTAAAATGTCAAGCTGTCCGTATTATTAATAACAAATATGTCGTTTTGACGGAAAAATGCAATTTTTTGGGTCATCCCTTTGAAACAGAAATTTGGCACAGGTATTGCATTTTATTTCAAGGAAAAGAAAGGAGATGCAATGAATTTACTTAAAAATAAAAAACTTCTACATGGCTTACTTAAGCAGGGAGATTTGCTAAATACAATTAACGGTGGGGTTAGTATGACACGTATGCTGAAAGAGCAGCATGCCGAAAACTTCACTATTATCCTCTCTGCGCCAACCATTCCACCGGAAGCGTATAATGTAATTCTGAACAATAATCAGCTAATGATATTTTCAGTTTTACCGGAAAGCACCCTGGAAGAAGAAAGCGAATTATTTAATATTCCATTATTTTATAAAAGCTTTGACCTGCCTAACTACATCGATATGGATAACATTGAAGCTATTCACGATGGAAATGAATTAAGAGTGGTGTTGCCTTTTAAGGAAACCGCCCGGTATCAGAAAAAAATAGATATTAAACACCTTTAATTGAGAAGGCAGAATGGTATTCATTCTGCCTCTTTTAATACCAGGTACTGCTCTGGATTTTTCCCGCAGCCCTTAAAATGTCTTTCCTGCTGATTTGCCCCACCAACCTTCCCTGTCTGTTTACTACAGGATATCTCCGGAAATTAGAATTTATAAATGATTTTGCTACCTTTATAAGGTCCGTCTCTGCCTCAACAGTAAATAATTCTGTACTCATATAATCTTTCACCAGCCGGTCGGTACGCGGAATGTTGTAGTATGCTTCATCGATAAGAACTCTTAAACAATCTTTTTCAGATATCATACCTACCAGTTCGTTCTGGTTATTCACCACAGGGGCTCCGGATATTTTATGACGAAGCATGGTCTTTATTATTTCCTGAATATTTTGGTTTTCATTGAAGGTAATTAAATCAGAAACCATATATTGGCTCACAGGCCCATAGCACACATCTTCAATTGGATTGCCAATTTTTTCTTTCGTTTTGATAAAATTCGGGGTAAAATTCATAGCTCAAAAAGTTTAGGGGGTAGTCTTATTCAAAATAATATAATAAAAAATTTGATAAAACAAAACAAAAGCAGTGTAAATCAATAATAAGCAGCTAATTTAATATGCAGCCGAATAGCTTGTCCATGAAAGGAAAGGGTGACCCCCGGGATTGGATTCTTTTGTTTTTCTTTTAAAAGTTGTTTTAATTTTTATCCTTTCATTTTTAATGCACCATTTTTTTACCTCCGCGGCCCGGCCTGCGCGACTCGTACATTCTTTAGCTATTTTTTATCACGTACCATTGGATTTGCTCTATAAAATGTGCTACTTCTAACGAAAAAAACTCAATAAAAAATCTTAAAAACAATACTCCAACGGTTCTTTATGATTTTGCCTGATTAATAAGCACAAGGCCAGGTTTAATGCTCGTTTGGCTCACCAAAGTCACGTGTTACGCTCCGCTAAACGTGCGCCAGATTCCTGCTGGTGAATAGGACCAGGTCCTTTCATAAAGAGCCACTCAAACAGGCGCTAAATTTTTCCAAATGCAAAAACATTTCTATCAGGTAGCTAAAGCAGGGGCTTTAAAGAATTTAATGCGTTACACTTCCTCCATTCCTGCCCTAAAGGCGGCCGAGGTTTGTGTAGAGGTTTATTGTATTGGCTTAAACTTTGCCGATATTTTTGCCATAGAAGGATTGTATAGCGCTACTCCAAAAGGAGCTTTTGTGCCGGGGCTGGAATTTAGCGGTAAGGTAATTGCTGTAGGCCCGAATGTAAAGAACTGGAAAGTAGGGGATGCAGTAATGGGCGTAAGCCGGTTTGGTGCCTATACCACCCATTTATGTATTGAAGAAGAGTATCTTTTTGCTTTGCCAGCCGGCTGGTCTTTTGCCGAAGGAGCTGCTTATCCGGTACAGGTTCTTACCGCCTGGTATGCCTTACTGGAACTAGGACAGCTTAAAAAAGGGGAGTGGGTACTCATACATAGTGCGGCCGGCGGAGTGGGAATTTGGGCCAACAGGATTGCCCGCTGGAAAGGAGGCCGCACCATTGGAACCGTAGGAAGGGTGGCAAAACTTGAGGTGCTGGCCGAAGAAGGTTTTGATCAGGGAATAGTTCGCTCCTCCGGCTTCCCTACACAACTCCGGCAGATGTTACAGGGGGAACCACTCCACCTTGTGCTGGATGCCATAGGTGGAAATATTTTTAAACAGAGTTATCAGGCCTTAGCTCCTGAAGGAAGAATTATAACTTTTGGCAGTGCCAATTTTGCTACCGGAGCCAGAAAACCCAACTACCTGAAAATCCTTTATAATTACCTGAGCAGGCCCAGGCTGGATCCGCTCGAAATGATTAGCGACAATAAAGCGGTCATGGGTTTTAACTTAATTTGGCTGTACCACAGGAAAGACAAAATGCGCAGGCTCCTTACAGAAGCGCTACAGGCTCCCCTGGGGCGACCAAGAATCGGCATGACCTTTTCTTTTGATGAAATGAAAGAAGCCTTGCTCCATTTTAAAAGCGGGCGTACTACAGGAAAAGTAGTGGTGGAGGTTAAAACTTAACCTCCACCAAAAATCCGTTCAAAGATATTTTTCTTTTTCTTTTGCGGTGTTTTCTTTCGTGCAGGCCTTTCTCTATTCTCCCTGTTATTATTTTCCTGCTTTTCTTCTTTTTTCCCGAATACCCGTTCAAAAAGGTTAAGATCTTCGGGTTTTCGGTAAGGAGGGCACTCCAGTTCTGCCTGCAGTTCGGCGGGCAAGGATGGGAAAGTAGCCTGGGCAATTTTTTTATAGCGGTGGTCAGAATTTACTTTTTGCCAGAATTTAGCAAATATAGGTAAAGCCGTATGGGCACCCTGGCCTAAATTAGTGGTTCTAAACCTGATTCCCGGATCATCTGCCCCTACCCATACACCTACTACCAGGCGAGGGGTCATGCCCATAAACCAACCATCGGCATTTGACTGCGTGGTACCTGTCTTACCTGCCACATCATTCCTTACCCCATATTTCCACCGAAGCCGGGAGGCGGTTCCTTCATTTACCACACTTCTTAACATATGCACCATGGTATAGGCTTCGTCTGAACTAAGAATTTGTTCCCTGGCGCCTTCATCAGTAAACTGCTCCAGCACATTCCCCTGGCTGTCTTCTATCCTTACCAGGAAATTAGGTTTTACGGCTTCTCCACCATTTGCAAATGAGCTGTAAGCGGTCACCATTTCGTATAATGAAATAGCTGGGGTACCAAGGGCAATAGACGGAAGCTTTGGAATATCGCTGCTGATGCCCATTTCCCGGGCCAGATTAATAGTAGGGGTGATGCCTGTTTTTTGAAGAACTTTTACTGACACCGTATTCACTGAATTCATTAAACCGCCTTCCAGCGTATATTCACCTTCATAATTTCCGTCGGAGTTGCCCGGCGACCAGCCATCCATTTCGGGGTAAGTTTCCCGGCTGGCCGGAATATAGGTACATGGACTTGCCCCCTGTTTGAGGGCGGCAGCATATACAATGGGCTTAAAGGTTGAGCCAACCTGCCGTTTGGTATTTATATTTACGTGATCGTATTTAAAAAACTGGTGATCAATTCCGCCCACCCATGCTTTTACGGCTCCGGTTTGCGGTTCCATGGCAAGGAATCCGGCATTCAGGAAGTAAAGGTAGTACTTGACAGAATCCAGCGGACTCATGGTTTTTTCTTCTACACCATTCCAGCTAAATACCTTCATGGGTACAGGCTTATTGAATTCCTCCTGTATTTCCTGCTCATCCAGCCCTTCCTGCTTTAATCTTCGGTACCTGTTCGAGCGACGAATTGCATTCAGAAGAATTTCGTTGTTCCCCCCCCAGGGAGCTTTTCCTTTCCAGTGCTGATAAAACTCTCCCTGCAAATCCTTCATATGTTCCTGCATGGCACTTTCGGCATAATGCTGCAGTCGGGAATCAATGGTGGTATATATTTTCAACCCATCGGTATATAAGTTGTAAGCTTTACCGTTTGGCTTGGTGTGGTTTTCGCACCACTGAACCAGCTGCTGCCGGAGTTGTTCCCGAAAGTAAGTGGCCAGCCCTTCATTGTGGTTTCTCTTCTGGTACTCTATTCGCAAGGGAGTTTGAACCAGCGAATCGGCCTCTTCTTTTTTAAGAAAGTCATACTTTTCCATTTGCCGTAAAACCACGTTTCTTCGGCGGCTTGCATTTTCAGGAAACAGCCTGGGGTTATAGCTGTGGGTGGCTTTGAGCATGCCTACCAAAACAGCTGCTTCCTGCACATTTACCTCATCCGAATCTTTGCTGAAAAAGCGCTCGGCAGCAGTTTCAATGCCAAACGCATTATCGCCGAAAGATACGGTATTTAAGTAAAGCGTTAAGATTTCCTTTTTAGAATATACTTTTTCCAGTCGTTGAGCAATTATGGCTTCGCGCACCTTATTTACTACCAGGCTAATGCGGCCGAAGTTTTGCCGCGGAAAGAGGTTCTTTGCCAGCTGCTGGCTAATGGTACTTCCCCCACCGGAGCTTTCGTCCTGTAGTAAAAGGGTTTTAAATAATACCCGCAGGAGCGAACGGTTATCAACTCCTTCATGCTCATAAAAACGTGCATCTTCCGTTGCAATAAGACCGTTGATAACGTAGGGGGAAATTTCTTCGAAAGAAGCATGGGTCCGTTCCTGGATAAAATATTTGCCCAGCAATTTAGCATCGTCTGAATACACTTCGCTGGCCACATAATTGCGAATATTGCTCAGCTCCTGCTCATCCGGCACATCTCCAAATAAACCTACGCGTACCGATTGATAAAAAAGTGTTATCGCCAGAAAACCCGACAGAAATATAATGCCAATTAGAACAGCCGCCTTTTTTTTCCATGACAGGCTGTTAAAGCCTTTTATGAACTTATTTTTTTTTGACCTGGCTTTAGACGACGACTTTTTACGTTTTTTCAAAATTTCCCTCTTATTATTTTAATCACCTTCCGGCAGAAATCCCTGCTACAGGCGCACCGTTTTCTTTTACAAAAATAACACCAAAATTGTTCGCTTCACTGCCCGGAGGCTTCAAAAAACTACGTGGATGCTTTAAAAAACAAAAGAGGCTGAAAAGCCTCTTTTGTTCCAGTCTAGTTTTGAAGTACATCCACTTCGATGTAAGAGCGATTATCGGGGGCATGGTATACACGATGGACCGCTTTCACAAAATCTTCTTCATCTGCCTTAAAAATATTCTCTACATATTTTTGGGGGTTTCTATCAATAAGCGGAAACCAGCTGCTTTGTACCTGAATTTGAATTTTATGACCTTCCTTAAAGGTATGAAGAACATCCTGCAGGGGAAGCTTAACCTCCGTTACCTCGTTAGGCGTAAAAGGCTCCGGATTCTCAAAGCTGTTGCGGAAGCGGCCCCTGATAACTTCACTGCGCACAAGCTGGTGGTAATTTCCCATACGGATGTTCTCGGGGTTTCCTTCATAATCCGGTGCATCTGGTGGGTAAACATCAATAAGTTTTACCACCCAGTCGGCATCTGTCTGGGAGGTGGAAACCATCAGGCGGGCCAGAATTTCTCCTGCCAGGCTAATGTCTTCTTCCAACACTTCGGTTTCAAATACCAGCACATCGGGTCTTCTGGCAGCCTGGCGCTCATCGCCAGCCATATAGGCACGAGGGGTAAAAACCATTTTGGTTTGATCGGTATAAGGAACCGGTTTATTAGGGTCGCTTATAAATTCACTGTATGGCACGGTAGAATTAGCCGGTTCCTGCAGGGCAAGTTTTTCCTTATCGGCCAGGTACCAACGGGCAGTTTCGCTTGTGGCAGGAGGCCATTCGCTAAATTGTCTCCATTCTTTTTTGCCGGTATCGAAAACATAGGCTTCCGGTAGCTCCGGCGCATTTACTCCTTTGAGGTGGCGGTTAAAAAAAGGTTGTTCAATGTTTTTCTGGTAAAAATCCGATATGCTATCGCCGAAATGAACAAAGCCCACCGTTTGCTGTACCCGGTTCCGGGCCCAGTCGCCGTGGCTCCAGGGACCCATTACCAATTTGTTTTCAGCTTTTGGGCTATACTTTTCAATGGTTTTATAAATGTTCAACGGCCCATAAAGATCTTCTGCATCGAACCAGCCACCAACAGTTAGCACGGCATGGTCCACATTGCGCAGGTGGGGCAGGAGGTTTCTCTTTTGCCAGAAATCGTCGTAGTTTGGATGTTCCACTAGCTGCTGCCAGAAAACATTGTCCTCTCCATAATATTCTGCTGCATTCTTGAGGGGGCCCATGTCCAGGTAAAACTGGTAACCATCCGGGGTGCCAGGGTCAACCGTTGGGTACCAGGCTTCGGTATGGAGGCTGTCTTTCTCGTATCCAAAAACAGAAGTAGCTAGCCAGTAGCTCAGCAGGTAAGCCCCCTGGTGGTGAAAATCGTCGAAGAAAAAATCGGAAATCGGCGCCTGGGGAGAAGAAGCTTTTAGAGCAGGGTGGTTGCTTACGATGCCTACTGCAGTATAAAAGCCGGGATAGGAAATTCCCCACTGGCCCACGTTTCCATTGTCATTCTTCAGGTTTTTAATCAGCCAGGCAATGGTGTCCCAGGTATCGGTACTTTCATCTATCTGCTTTTGCCTTTTTTTGTTTTCCTGCGGAATTTGCGGCCTCATATTGTCATAAGTGCCTTCCGACATATAGCGGCCACGGACATCCTGGTAAACAAAAATATAGCCATCTTCCATCAGGTAGTGAGAAGGGCCCAGCCGGTTTTTTATTTGGTCTTCGCCATAGGGGGAAATGCTGTAAGGCGTACGGTTCAGGAGGATTGGATACTTCCTGCTTTTATCCTTCGGACTATAAACAGCGGTAAAAAGTTTGGTTCCATCCCGCATCGGGATGCTGTATTCTTTTTTTTCGTAGTCGCTGATGCTGAACTTTTGCTGAGCCAGGAGCGGCGAAAAAGCGAAAAGAAAGCAGAGGCAACTGCAGAGGGTTAGGTAAAAATACTTCTTCATGAATGCTTATTTATTGAAATAAAAATTTGATAATTTTTCCGTTGGCACCGCTTGCCCAGCCTGTTTTTCCGGAAGGTGCAAACCTGATGGCGTGCATACCAGTTAGGCTAAGCGATTTCCAGCTTCTTCCTCCGTTAAAGCTAATATCCATACCGTTTGTTCCAACGGCCAGGTAAGTGCCCTCCGTTCCGGGAACATAGGCAGCTCCGGAACGGTAACCACCGAGACCTGAATGATCTGCTTTTTCCCAGCTTTTGCCTCCATTAGTCGTAAGTAGCAGATGGTTGGTTTTACTTTCGGGGCGGGTATAATCACCTCCAAGAGCCAGGCCCTGCAGGGGGTCTTTCATGGCAATGGAATAAATTCCGGTACTGGCAGTTTCGGCTACAAGGGGAGTGGTAGTTGCTTTCCAGGATGCCCCGCCATCTGTACTTCTATATACCCTTACCACACTACCCCCCGTGCCAAAAAGAGCCAGGCCGGTTGGTAGAACTACCAGCCCCGTACCACTGGCAGCAAAACCTGCTTCCCCCTCGGCGGCGGCAGGAACCCTTCTTTCTTCAATTTTTTCCCAGTTTCTGCCACCATTATGGGTCGAAAGTAACAGAAAGGCGCCATTAACCGGATCGCTCATTACTAAACCTTCCTGCTTGTTCCAAAAAGCGACTGCATCGAAAAAAGCTTTTCCCGTGCTGTCCTTATAGACCAGTTGCCAGCTTGTTCCACCATTTTCTGTTCGGTAAATACAGGCCGGCTGACCGGCACTTACCAACAGGGCTTCATTGGCTGAAAAAGCATGTACACTTCGAAAGTCAAGGGAATCCGCCCCCGGAACCTTACCCGCTTCCCATACATTTCCACCATTTAAAGTCCGCAAAAAAGTGCCACCGGTACCACTCACCCAGGCCACAGAATCTGATACTACACTTAAACCTCTGAAACTACCTGACTGGTCACTTTCCTGCACCTGCAAAGTGGGTAATTGCTGGGCACTTGCTGCAAGAGAAAAGGAAATAAGGAGGAAGAATGAAAGAAGACGCATAGGGCAATTTAGATTTAAAGCTCATATTAATAAAAAAACTTAAAAATCGGAAAGTTAATTTATATGCCTTGGAACAGGAAAGGTCTTTTTACCCCTTTAGATGGAAGAAATATGGACAGTTTTTATCAGAGCAGCCATTTGTCAGAAAAGACCTTTTACTTTCGGTTTTAAATTGTACAAGTAAAGTGTGGGCAAAAAAAAGAAGGCACAAACCCTGGAGCCTGTGCCTTCTTTCTGCTTTATAAAGATACTATTGTTCTACCATTATCTGTTTGGTAATTTTATATTCGCCGGCCTGCCATACGAGAACGTGCACACCATTTGGGGTATTCGGCAGCATCAAACGGGTTTTGTGCTTACCTCTTCCTCTTGCCTCCCACTCCTGGTGAGCGATGGTTTTACCGTTCATATCAATTATTTTAATATCCAGCGGGGTGGTGGCTTCCAGGTAGTAAATTACGTCGATATGCGTGCTTGCCGGGTTCGGGAAAACATTTTCGACCCTGAACCTTTCATCTACAAAGGTTTTGGCGGCAGGTACCGCGCCTGCTTCCTGCTTATGGATGATCGGGAGCGTTTCTTCGGCAAAGGCTGTAAACTTTGTTTTTTCAAGGGTATTGGTATCGGCTTCCATCCAATCTTTTAGAATGGTACCAAAAACCTGGCGGTAATCATGTTTATACTTTAAGTTGCCGTCGTCTAAATCGGTTAGGTCAGCATTGTTACCAATAATACCCGGGTTTACTTGTTTTCCGAAAACGAATAGCGGAGCAGCAGTACCATGGTCTGTTCCATTGCTGCCATTAGAATACGCCCGGCGGCCAAATTCAGAGAAAGTTGCCGTAAGTACCTGGTCGGCAAGGCCCAAATCTTTCAGCTCATCCTGGAAAGCCTTAACAGAGTCGAATAACTGCGAAAGCAGGTTGGCATGTGTTCCGGTTGTTGGGTCGGAGGCGTTTGTCTGCTTATTGTGGGTGTCGAAACCGGTAATTCTGGCCAGGAAAACCTTGGTTTTAGAGCCTCCGCTCAACAGCCGCGAAATCACCTTTAGCTGGCCTGCTAAATTACCTCCCGGGTAATCGGCACTAGAGCTGTTGCGTCCTCTTTCATATACTTCTTTTAAACGGCCCGCATATTCATTGGATTTATTCTCTACATCCATTATCCACTGCAGTTCCTTGCCGTAATAAGAACCTTCAACAGATTCCGGCATCATTCCACCAACGCCTGTAATAAGGTCGTAGAACTGGGAAGGGTCCTCCACTGCGATGCCTGTTGGCGATCCTTTGCCACTGTGGAAGGCCAAAGATACGCTGCTACCAATTTCCAGCCCGAGCGGGTCGGGCATTTCACTGTTAGGGTAGGAGTCAGGATAGTTCGGGTAAATGCTGTCGAGGTAACGACCTGTCCATCCCGAATCGTAATAATCGTCGTAGCCACCGCCCATAAACCAAACGTCGGTACTGCGGAAGTGAGAGCCGTTAATATTTTCGTATCCAACATTCTGGATTACCGAGGCAAGCCCATCATCATATAGCGATTTAAAGGATTTCATGTCCGGATGGAGTCCCAGTTGCTGCGCATCTCCCAGGGTGCTGTCAAGGCCAATGTACTTTCTGGCTCCGCTTTCCGGAATGGCAATGTTTGCCCGGATGTTGCGGTAGTGATTGTACTGGTTTAATGGAATCAGGGTGTTCAGCCCATCATTTCCTCCATGCAGCTGAATAAGTACCAGTACTCTTCCGTTGGTACTGCTGCCGGCAAGATTTTGTAGTTGTCCTGTGCGGCTCATGGCACTCACAGGAATATTATTTAATAAGAGTGGTCCGAGGCTGGCCAGACCTATATTTCTAAGAAAGGATCTTCTTCTCATGACAAATTAATTTTTGAAATTAAAACAGCTGGTATTCAGGCGATTGAATTATGGCCCTTACGAGCTTCTCTAATTGCATGCGAACGGCAGCATCTTTGCCACTGCTCTTGTAATTTTCCCATTCATGCTTCCAGTTCATCACCGACAGGTTATCGAGGAAAATTTCATTCAGGAAATATTTAAAACGGGTTTCAGTTATGGTTTCCGGCAGGAGATCCTCCACTAGGGTACGAACAAGCTGCTCGGCATTTACAGGGTCGGCAATATTGGTGCTGTCATTCACGAACTTCATTATATCCAGCTTAATTATCCGGCTGGTATCTTTACTGCGGATTCCGTTCAACAATTCATCTGCAAACTGGTACCTGCGCGCAAGGTTGTTCGACGAAATCCAGTTTCGGTTATAATCAGGTGCCTGATGGTAAGCGGGATAGCCTGCTACTTCAAACGGCTCGTAAAGCTCCAGTCCCTGCATAGCCATAAGCTTCACCACTTCTTCATTCAAATGGTAATAATCCGGTACATTGGTGCGCCCTGGCGTGTCTACGCCAAAGTAGCGGAGGGTACCGGTCACAATATCCAGCGGAGACTTTATGAGCGAACCATTTACATTATCGGCTATGGTGCTGTTGTCTTTTCCATAGAAGTGCTGGCTGCTAAACAACTTGCGCAGTACCGGAAGCATTTCATAATTGTTATTATATAGGGTATCGGCAAGAGGCCCAATAATATCCCGTTCAACTTCCGCTGAAATGTCGTGGTACACAAAGAAGCGATAAATCTTCCTGCAGAAGTGGCGAGCAGTTTCTTTCTGGTCAAAAATCATTTCTACCAGGTCTCCAACTTCATCAAAAGCAGCTTTCTCTGTAGCAATATTTTTTAAGTCGTAATACGATTTTAGCTCTCTGGGTTTAATTACCCGGTTGCCAAAGCGGTGGCTGAACCGTTTTTCCCCGGAATCGTGCCTGATGGCCATATTCTGTGGGTTGGTAATGGCCCGGCAAAGCGGAACTCCGGTATCCGGATCGATATTAAGAGAAAAGGTGGTGTCGGTTTTAAAACCGGAAAGCACTCTTGCCGCTTCCTTTATATCCTGTTCGGTATAGTTGGTATAATCCGTTGCAGAAACCTGCTTTCCTTTACCAATGGTATACAGTTCCAGAAATTCGCGGGCAAAGTTTTCGTTCGGATTGTCTTTTTCATTATCGTTTCCATCGAGGTGAAGAAGCATTGCATTGCAAAAGCACATTTTGCGTGCAAGTTCCTTAACATTTCCCAGGGCATGGTGGCGAAACAAGCTTAGCTGGTGATAGAGGGATAAGCTGGTATGAATTCTCGAATGGATAGTGGTGAAATGCGAATGGTAAAAGAAAACCATCTTTTCAATGATACCAGTGTTTTCTTTTACCATGGTATCTAACCACCAAAAGCGGGTATAGGGAATTAAAGCATTCTCAAGGCTGTTCACACGGTCACCGGTATTTCTGTCTACAGGCGCCGGGCTAACCCATTGTTTGCGCGTAGCTGTATCTATTGGTGGCTCCGGATGGTTATAAGTGCGAAGCAACTGGTCTAAAGCCTGATCTATGGTTTTATTCTCTATTTCATTTATTTGTTTACTCTTCGGACCAAAAGTCAGTCTTCTTAGTAAATGGTTGGCAGCCCTTCTTCCCAGAGAGCCGCTTACCGGATTTAAAGATGACATAAGTTGTTGATAATATTTTATTTACACATCGTTTAACATTTGTAAAACTAATTGATGCAAAATTGATTTGATAATCCGAATTCAATTTTCTATTACAGGGGGGAAGAAAAATTTTATTGATTTTTTCCCGGAAAAAGTCACTTCTAAAGCTTTAAATCGTGCCAATAGTTACATTTTATATGGAAAAGGTGTAGAGGTGTAGAATTGTTCCACATAATTTTAATACAATTCCACACAGCTTCCTTACATTTCCGGGCCGTTGAACAGCGAAAAAAAATTAATTATCCGGGGAAATACTCTTTGTAGCCGGGCGAAATCTCTTCTCTTCTTAGCTGATTTACAAGCAAATGCGCCTGCCGCGTAGGTTCGGGTAAACGGTACTTTCCTGAGGTTTGGCCAATAATGGATAATACATCTTTTAAGGAAGTGTTATTTCCGGGAGAAATAAATAAGGGCTTTACTTTATTTTTACTCCTGTATACATAGCCAACGGTTTCTGTATGGTGTACCAAGGCTGTATACTTTCCGGCCAGTAAATCCGGCTCTTCATAATTTCCTACCAGCTTCTTTTTCGCCACTCCCATAGTAGGTACCCCGGTGGCTAAGCCAAAATGGGTTGCAATGCCCAGGCGGCGCGGGTGTGCTATGCCGTGTCCATCGACCATCACTAAATCCGGCTTTACCGGAATTTGGTTCCAGGCCTCCAGCAAAGCAGGAATTTCGCGGAACGACAGTAGGCCGGGTACATAGGGGAAATGGATTTCGGTAATCGCCAATGAGTGCGCCTGCGGTTGAAGGGTTTCAACATCCAGGATAATAAAGCCGGCATAAACAGTGGCTTCATACTTATTAAAGGAAATGTCGGCTCCGGCAATTAAGCGGGGAGGCTTACTTAAGGGCTCTAAAGAAACTTCTTTCCGCAGCGCCTCCTGCAGCTGCCGGGCTTCGGTTGGGCTAACATTCCAGGTGTTGGCCTGTGTATTTACTGACATTTTTGTTCTTTTTTAGTTATAACCTCAAAAGAACTATAAATTGTTAGCTAAATGGAGCAGGAAAATACGATGAAACTAACTATTCTTGGCTGTAGCGACGCTTTTTGCAGCGGCGGCCGCAGGCAAACATCCTTTTTAATTGATTTGCAAGGGGTTGAAATATTAATGGATTGTGGCGCAACGACTCCCTTAGGATTTAAGCTAAATGAACGAAGCTTCCATACCATCGATTATGTTATTCTTTCTCATTTCCATGGCGACCATTATGGGGGTTTACCTTATTTACTTTTAGAAGCAGCTAAAGTTACCAAAAGAAAAAAGCCGCTAACCATCATTTCTCCTCCCGGGCTTGAACCTAAGTTGCGACAGCTGGTGCAGTGTCTCTATCCAGGCTCAGAAGATATTTTTGATGCGTTTCCAATTCATTATAAAGCCTTTAGCAACAAGGAACCTTTAGTGTTTGAGGCATTTCGGCTAACGGCTTATCCAGTAAAACATGCACCCGAAAGCCTGCCTCATGGATTAAGGTTAGAAGCAGGAGGGAAGGTACTTGGTTTTTCCGGGGACACCAGCTGGCATGAAAATTTATTGCCTATTGCCCGGGGAGCAGATTTCTTCATTTGCGAATGCAATTTTTTTGAACAGGAATCTCCCCACCATTTAAATTACCAGGAGTTTCTCCACCATGAGCAGGAACTGGATGCAAAGCGAACGGTACTTTCTCATTTAGGAGAGGAAATGCTGGAGAGGCGGGCCGAACTTGATCATGAATTTCTGGAGCAGGATCATATCTATACTATATAATACGATTATTAAGAGGGCAGGGGCTTCATACAGCATATATCCTTACCGTTAATTAGTAAATCTGCTAAAAAAAATCTTTCCTGCTTGGAGTCTGAAGATTAAATGTTACTTTTCAATTGATTAATACATTTATTTAAGGACTATTGGCTCAGAAAGTAATTATTTTGGGAGGGGGAGTCGCTGGTATGAGCGCCGCCCATGAATTGATTGAACGTGGATTTCGGGTAGAAGTCTATGAAAAACAGCCCCACTACGTAGGAGGGAAAGCCCGAAGCGTAAATGTACCGCATCCCATCGTGGGAAAACGAAAGCCTTTGCCAGGAGAACATGGCTTTCGTTTTTTTCCTGGCTTTTACAGGCATATTACCGATACAATGCGTCGGATTCCAGTTAAAGGAAAAAAGACGGTAGTCAATAACCTGGTACCTACGGAACGAGTAATGCTGGCACGCTTCGATAAGCCTCCCATCCAGAGTTTGGTTAACTTTCCAAAATCTTTGAAAGACCTGGAGGTTTTGCTCGAGGCAATAGCTACTCCCGATACCGGTTTAAGTCGCGAGGAGGTGCTTGCTTTTAGTGGAAAGCTCTGGCAGTTAATGACCAGCTGCGAAGATCGAAGAGTTAACGAGTATGAGCGAACCGCCTGGTGGACCTTTCTGAATGCAGGAACTTATTCCGCTGCCTTTCAACAATATTTTGCCGGAGGCATTACCCGTACCCTGGTGGCTGCCAAGCCAAAGGAAATGAGTACAAAAACAGGTGGCGATATCCTGATGCAGCTCCTGTTTTTAATGGGAGACCCAGATACCCACGCCGACCAGGTGCTCAACGGCCCTACCAACGAAGCCTGGCTTTTTCCCTGGAGAGATTATCTGAAAGAAAAAGGAGTGGTTTACCACCAGGGCTGGCAGGTAAAAGAGTTTATGTGTGCAGGTAACCAGATAGATGGGGTAGTGGTAGAAGGCCAGGATGGCACAAGGAAAAAGATACAGGGCGATTATTATATTAGTGCGCTGCCTGTAGAGGTAATGGCTACTTTAGTAAGCAAAGAAATTATTGAGCTCGATCCTTCGCTTGGCTATCTTCCTGCTTTGGCCAAGTGCACCGAATGGATGTCGGGCATACAGTTTTACCTGAACCAGGAAGTACCCTTAACAAAGGGGCACGTGCTATTTACTGATTCCCCATGGGCGTTAACGGCTATTTCGCAGCTGCAATTCTGGGACGACTTTAATATAGAAGAGTATGGAAACGGCAAAATAAAAACCATTCTTTCGGTAGATGTTTCTGACTGGAAGACAGCGGGTTTAAATGGAAAAAATGCCGAAGATTGTACTACGGAGGAAATTAAAGAAGAAGTTTGGAACCAGCTTAAAAAGAGTTTGCAGCTAAACGGAAACGGTTTGTTAGCTGACGATATGCTGGAAACCTGGTACCTGGATGCCGATATTAATTTTACTAATGCCAAAAGTGCAAATCAGGAGCCTTTGCTGGTAAATAAGGTAAACACCTGGTCTCTGCGGCCAGAGGCTTATACAGATATCCCTAATTTATTCCTGGCTGCCGATTATGTTCGGACTAATACTGATTTAGCGACCATGGAGGCTGCGAATGAAGCCGCCAGAAGGGCCGTGAACAGTATAATATTAAACAGCAACGAGAAGGTGCCTTTTTGTAAAATATGGAAAATGCATGAGCCGGCGCTCCTCCGTATCCTACGCTGGTTCGATCAGCGGCGGTACGATAAGGGAACCCCCTGGAAGAAAAGCATTCCGCCTATTATAAAAGCCATCCATTATATTTCTTTTTATACCCAACAACTCTCCAGAGTAAAAAACATCTATAAGTAATGGCGCTATCTCTCTCCATTAGCCATACCGCACGCTTGCGTTTTATGCTGCTGGTAATGGCATCTTCCATTGTTACCCTTTTTGTCGACCGGCTGGCTTTCCCGGGATGGATAAGTGCCGCGGCCTGGGGCTTTGGGTATTCCCTCTTATATGGTTTTTATGCCTGGAGCACAGGCGACAGGTTAGTGCAGCGTTTGTTTATTTTTGCCCTTGCAGCAGGATTTGCCGAATTGCTGGCCGATGCCTGGCTGGTTCAGGTTACCCAAACCCTGGTTTACCCCACAGGCTTAATGCTGCTAGACTCGCCAATATACATGCCTTTTAGCTGGCTGGTGGTGCTTATGCAGCTGGGATTTATTGCCCATCTCCTGCTGAAAAAATTCCCGTTGCTTCCATCCGCTTTAATGTTGGTGGTTTTGTCTGGTCTAATGATTCCACTCTATGAATACTGGGCAATTAAAGCGGGCTGGTGGCAATATCAAAGTACGCCCATGGTCTGGAATGTTCCCTATTATATATTTGGTGCTGAAGCTATTTTAGCCTTTTCAATTCCTTTTTTTATTAAAAGGGTAATAAACGGGAAACTTTACAATAATGTTATTTTTGGTATATTGCAAGGTATTATCATGTGGCTTGCCTGTGTTGCTGCCTATTATTTCTTTGCCTGAAAGTACATGAAAGGAAATTGGACCCGCTTTTTTCTGCACTCCTCTTACCGGGAGGACGAACGTATGTATTTACATGCTAAAACTATGTGGTTGGCCTTTGTGCTTACCAGCATCTTTTCCCTTTCGTATCTTTTAATCAGCTACCTGATTGACTTCTCCTACGGAATAACCTTAATGTACTTTAACGTTTTTGGTTTTCTATTCCTGTCACTTTTATTAAAAGTAAAGTTTCCCCTGCGCCTGCTGGGAAATATGTATGTCTTTTGCGGTTCTCTGGCAGTAGTTTGTTTGATTTATTTCTCCGGGGGATTAAATTCTCCTATTCTGCCTTACCTGGCTGCTTCGCCTACTTTGGCTTTAATGGTGGTCGGCAAGCGCGATGCGACTATTTGGGCTGTTCTTATGGGCGGATGTGTAGCCTATTTCGGGTACCTGGCGGGGATTCACTTTCCTCTGCCTTTTAATTATAATACGGAGTGGAAAGTGTTCTTTAATATTCACTGTATTGCAGGTCTTATTTTCCTGGTATTCCTAATAAATTTTGCTTTTCAAAATTCCAGGGAAAAAGCCAATAGAATAATTGCTGAAAGAAATATAGAATTAAGCCAGGCCCTAACAGCCCTCGAAGGTGCCCGGCAGGCACTGGAAAGAAGCCATGATGACATTGTATTGGTCAATCATGAACTTCTGCGGCAGAAAGAGCTTACAGAAAACAAGAACAGGGCTATAACTTCCAGCTTACGTTATGCTAAAAACATGCAGAATGCGATTATGCCCAATCCGCACATACTGCAGTCCCTCTTTGCCGATAGCTTCTTTCTTGTAAAACCCCTTAAAATAGTAAGTGGAGATTTTTTCTGGACGACTAAAATAAATGGACTGGTTTTTCTGGCAGTGGTTGATTGTACCGGCCATGGGGTTCCCGGGGCATTAATGAGCGTTATTGGAAGCAACCTGCTAAAAGAAGCAGTTAAACTCCTTAAAATAAAAGACCCCGCAGAAATTTTAAAATTCCTGCACAAGGGAATAGGATCCGCCCTTAATCAGGAAGAAACAGCCAACCACGATGGCATGGAAATAGGACTATGTGTAATAGATGAAGAAAATGGCAAGGCGTATTTCAGTGGGGCAAAAATCTCCCTGGTCTACTTTCAAAATGGCACCCTTCAACAGCTCAAAGCCGATAATCAATCCATTGGAGGGGTATTTCATACCGAGCGAAAAGAATTTACAGTCCACACGATTTTGCTGGACAAGCCTACCAAATTTTATATGTTTACCGATGGTTTAAAAGATCAGTTTGGAGGCCCCGGCGGAAAGAAATTTATGCTCCGCCGAATTCTCCAAACCCTCGAACATGTATACCAGCTCCCTATGCCCATGCAAAAATCATATATTGCTGAAATACTTAACGAATGGATGAAAGATGAAGAACAGCTGGATGATATAACCATCGTAGGTTTTCAGCCCGCTGTATCCAATCCATCACTTCCTTCCTCGGGTTCTACTTTTGGGCTGATAAGATACAACTAGAATAATTCCAATAACCGTTACCGCCAGGCTAATGATAAGGGGAGTCCAGTCCGCCTGGCTTAAGGTAAATTTGTTGCCAAACAATTTTACACTTTCCGTATTCTGGTAAGCATCCAGACCAAAAATGACCGAGGCCACCAGCCCGGTAACAAACAACACAATTCCTATTACTTTTTTCATGCTTCAGGTTTATCTTAAACTTAGAGTTTGTTTAACAATTTACTTTTTGATCTGCAAAATCTTGTTTTACACGTATTCTTTAGCTTTTTCTCAGGCAATAGCGCTGCTATTATCCTCGAAAAAAAGCTTCGGCTATGCCCACGATACGGCCCTTCGAAATCAGGTAATAAATTAAGACAGGCTCTTAAAGATACAAATTTTTTGCACGCACAAAAAAGGTTTCTGCTTCACCAGCAGTTAAAAAGCTTTACCGTTAGCCTTACCATTTCTGCCCATAGCCCATTTCCTGCAAAAACCATTTCTGCCATACTTCTTTTCTGTGAATGATTGTGTTCTTTGCCTGAAAAGGGGTCGGAAGCAATGAAAAATAGGTTTGGCAGAGAGGTCAAAACCTTTCTATTTAAATCGTTTGCCTATAAGCAGGTTTGGGAATATTATCCTTTACAACCATCTTCCAATCCGGTAATCGCTCTATAAACCTCCTTGCATACCGGGTATCCTACTCCGCCTTCCTGCATTATATTGGTAAAAATGTTTATATTACTTTTTTAATTAAACCACTACTTCCAATGAAAAAACACTTACTATTTTTTCTTTTTCTTTTTGGCTGCTGTTTCCAGCCTTTTGCAGCCGAGGCACAGCGGACTCTTATTCATGCCGGTAAGCTGATTAACGGCAAAGACAAACAGCCTGTTAAAGAGGTAACCGTTATTGTAGAAGGCAACAGAATAACCGGCATACAAAAAGGATACCAGGCAGCCGGAAGCGGAGACCAGGTGGTAGATTTGAAAAACTACACGGTAATGCCTGGCTTAATGGATATGCACGTTCACCTGGAAAGTGAAACGAGCAAAGATAAATATTCAGAACAATTCCGGATGAATGAAGCCGATATGGCTTTTAGATCAACCCAATATGCCGATAGAACCTTGCAGGCCGGCTTTACAACCGTAAGGGACCTGGGCGGATCCGGAATTAACATTGCCATGCGAAACGCAATAAACAAAGGCTATGTAGAGGGCCCCCGGATTTTTACAGCCGGTAAAGCAATTGCCACCACCGGAGGCCATGCCGACCCCACCAATGGTATGAATCGTGAATTAATGGGCCACCCGGGCCCCCTTGATGGGGTAATAAACGGACCCGATGAGGCCCGGCAGGCGGTAAGGCAACGCTATAAGAATGGCGCCGACCTAATAAAAATTACCGCCACCGGTGGAGTTTTAAGTGTAGCCAAAGATGGTTCCGGTCCGCAGTTTACGCCTGAAGAACTCCAGGCAATAGTAGAAACGGCTAATGATTATGGAATGCATGTAGCGGCCCATGCCCATGGCAAAGAAGGAATGAAACGGGCAATTGAGGCAGGCGTAACCTCCATAGAACATGGCACAAAAATGGACGAAGAAATTATGGACCTGATGATAAAAAATGGTACGTACCTGGTACCAACCCTTACCGCCGGACGTACTGTTGCTGACTCAGCTAAAATTCCCGGCTATTACCCGGACCTGGTGGTGCCCAAAGCATTGGAAATTGGTCCTCAACTACAGGAAATGTTCAGCAAAGCATATAAAAGGGGGGTGAAAATTGCCTTTGGAACAGATGCAGGAGTTTTTCTGCATGGGGTTAACGGCAGAGAGTTTGAACTAATGGTAGAAGGAGGGATGCCTCCAATGGAAGCCATCCAGGCGGCTACTATAGAAGCATCGCGGCTATTAGAAATGGAAAATGAGTTGGGGAGTGTGGAGAAAGGAAAACTGGCCGATATTATTGCGGTAGAGGGAGACCCGCTGGAGAATATTTCTGCTATGCGTTCTGTTGTTTTTGTAATGAAAGACGGCAAAACTTTTAAGAAACCATAACGCGTTATTCAAAATTAGTTTAACGTGAACTCGGAAATTGTAGGTTTTTCAAGACCGTATATTTACCGTCATTCGGGACGAAGAGCAACGGAGTTCCGGAATCCCAGGCATGGATTGTACTGAATGTCATGAGATCCTTGCTTTTGCGAGGGTCGCCAGGCGGAGGATGATTCCATCAGCGTAGGATCAAATCCATAGTTCCCTTTAAATTAAAGCATTTGTTGCCATTTTTCGCACTTTTAATTCCCGAGTTCAGGTTAGTTTAACCGATAAAATTAGGAGCCTGGCGAAATGCCGGGCTCATTCATTTTGCAGGAGCTCATAAAATTTTTTTGCAGCCTCCGGAAGCTTTTCCAGCCGGTTTTTTAAAACTTCCTCATGTTGTTTTCCAACAAGCGCATATACCTCCGGTGGGTATTTTAAAAAAGCTTCATGTATTTGGTTTTCTTCAAGCCCATTCTGGATTTTATTTACCAGGTCAAGTAATTCTTCCAGACGGATATTTTTAAGAATTGCCCGGTCTAATTCTTTGGATTGATGCATTAAGCCACCAACGTCTTTGTATTCGGGCGAAAAAGACTGGAATTTGTTATTCAGGAGAAGCACTACCTGTGTTAAGCCTCCTTCCTGGTAGTTGTAAAAAGCCATGTCTCTGTCAACCGGAATAGGCTGAAAAACGCGGGTATTTTCTTTTTCAACAAGGGCCCATTTCCAGTTGCCCTCATGCCTGTCCCAGTCTGATATAAGCAGGTCGAACAATCTGCTTCTGGCATATAACAAAGCATCGAGTGGTAGCTTTTCCTTTTTACGCATGGCCAGCATTTCCTGGGTATCCATTAAACTGGTAGCATTTCTGAATTCGGGCGCTTCTTGCCAGCTGTTATCTGCTTCTTCCTCCATAATTACCAGGCGGCCCGCCATTCGGTCGTTGTAACGGCCCAAAGCAGTATTATAAGGAAATATATAAAGTTTTGGGTTGGTGTGGTGGATGCCAATGGCATCGGCAAGCACAGGTACCACCAGGGCGCCATAAGGGTTCAGCGCAGCACCCTGGTCGCGAATCATGCTACGGAGAAGGGTAGGCTTAAGAATGGAAGGTAGTGCCTGCGATTGATCCTTTTTTACTGAGCGTATCGACCAAACCTTTTCGTTTGGATCTTTTACGTCTATGCCTATGGTTTGCATGCTCCCACTAAACTCCAAAGTGTCTAAGCGATTGCCGGGAACATTAATGCGTAAAACCGGCGCTTTCACCGGAACATTCCAAATGGTCCTGTTTAATTCTCCAAAAATAGTGGTATGAAAAGCTCCTCTGTTAAAATAACTACCCGGTACGATAGTAGCCGAATCGCCCACTTTCCCTGATGCATAATTTAACTTTGCTGATTCCAATCTTTCTTTTTTTCCATAAGCTTCCTGTTCGCGCGCATTAAAAAGGTTTGGAACCAAAACCAAAAGGGTAAGCAGCAAGGCAATTACAAGTAAGGAGATTCTAAAGCCTTTGGAAAGGGGCATAAAAAACTATTTCATATGGTTTCTGTAAACTTTCACTATAACTGCTTTCGGTAGGGAATTTGTTTTCCACCGCAAAAGGCGAGGGAATTCAAGATAAATACGCCATTATGACGCATTTTATGGTTATTCAGAGATGTGTTATGTCAATTTGACGCAATGAAGTATGGAATCCCTTCGATTTTTACCTCTTTTTTTAATCGGCATATAAGTTGATTAACAAGATTCAGAAGGTTTAAAAAATAAAGAAGGTTAACTCAAAACATACAAAATATGACACTCATAAACAAAAGAACTACTACTCCAATGCCCGGTTTCTTCGATAGCTTTCTTTTAAAAGATATGCTTGAACTTCCGGAGTTTTCGGCTCAAAGAGCCAGGGGGTCGATGCCAGCAGTAAATATCAAAGAAACTGCTCAGGGGTTTGAGCTGGAAATGATGGCTCCGGGCCTGGATAAGAACGACTTCTCTATTGAGATAGATAAAAATATTTTAACCATTTCTTCTGTAAACAAGGAAGAGAATAAAAATAATGAAGAAGAAAAGAAGGCAGCAAAGTTCTTCGTTCAGGAATTTAACCTGCGCCCGTTCAAACGTAGCTTTAAGCTGCCGGACAATATAGTTGACGCCGAGAAAATTGAGGCTGCTTATACCCATGGTATCCTTAAGTTAAGCCTGCCTAAGAAGGAAGAAGTGAAGCTTCAGCCAAAGCAGATAAAAATTGCTTAAGCGAAATAAACAGGAATTTTAAAGCGGGCCAAGGTCCGCTTTTTTTTGTTTCAAGGCCAATGATAAAGCTTTTTGGAAAACAAGTATCCAACTGATTACCCGGAACCAGCCCTTGTGAATGCTTCCTGGCACATCCCTTTCTACCAGTCCGGCAAAGATAAAGGTAAAAAAATGGAGGAGTTTAGGCATCCATGTTCAATGGCATGCTCCAATCAGGAACATCAAAACTTAGAAATTGAACTTAATAACACAATGTTACCCAGGAATAATAAGTTACCCTGCAATACTACATTCCACATGAACAGGGGTAACATAATCGTTTGCCAGCTTTGCCTAAGCAAGAGGTATGCTGCTGTTTAAGGTTTTCCTCTCCTGAAATTCCGGCTGGGGCTGCTCCCGCTTTTTAACTTAAGCAGCTGGTAAATTTCCTCCTCTCTTATTTCTTTTACCTCTCCCGGTTGCAGGCCCATTTTATGCAGCGAAAGATTTTCGATTTCTACCCGGATTAAGCGCAGGGTAGGAAAGCCAACGGCTGCTGTCATGCGACGGACCTGCCTGTTCTTTCCTTCCTGAAGGCTTACAGAAAGCCAGCTGGTAGGAATGTCTTTCCGGTAGCGAATGGGCGGGTTTCTTTCGGGCACTTCAGTAGGTTCCTCTATTACAGCAGCCCTGGCAGGCAAGGTTTGGTAAGCTTTCTTATTCACTTTAATACTGACTCCCTTTTCCAGCTGTTTACTTGCTTCTTGGCTAATGGCGCCATCTACCTGTACCCAATAAGTTCTCCAGTGCCTGAAACCGGGGTTGAGCAAGCGGTGGTTTAATTGCTTATCATTTGTTAAAATTAGCAGGCCTTCGCTGTCGGCATCCAGCCTCCCAACCGGATAAACATCTTTAGGAAAGGGATAAAGCTCCCCCAGGCCTTCCTTATTGCCTTCAGGGCTAAATTGGGAAAGTATCCCGAAAGGTTTGTATATAATGTAGTAGGAAAAAGATTGCATGACTTCAAAAGTACATTTTTACTATAGAATTCTTCTTTATTTTGCAAAAAGTTGCCAATATTTTTGCTTTAAGTCTGTTGTCCTCTTTACTTTGCTCCCCAATTGAAAGGAGGGTAAAATTTAGCACGATTTAAGCAGCTGTTAAAAAGAAGGAATTAACAGAATTATGGTTCAGAAATGAAGTAAAAGCGGATTAACAAAATAATTGCCTGTTATTATCTGTAAAAAATCCCGCTGGTAGCTGATAGGAAAAAGAAGAAAAGAAGCAGTCAATCGCTTCTTATATACCTAATTTATTGAAAATCAATTAAAACAGGAGGCCAGGTATTTGCATATTTTGGAAAAAACAATTAAGACATTAAAGAACATACGGAAAATTTTTAGTTTGGTGAACTTCTTTCGCCGGAATTTTGTAAAAATCTTGGTCAGGTTAACTAAACGGGAAAATGCCACTGTAATTTAAAAGTTAAGCTGCTCTTTATAATGTAACTCTTTTGCCCTTTCCTTCATGGTTAAGAGGTTTACAGTTAGAGAGGCTTCAGAAACATATTCCATTTAAGGCTTTAGCTCCGGCTTGTTTAGTTAAGGTGAAGAGGAAAATGTGTTGATGGATAATATTGAGGAAAATTAGAAAATGAGACAACTTAAAATAACAAATACTATCACCAACCGGGATAGTGCAACTCTTGAGAAGTACTTTAACGAAGTATCGAAACTGGAGCTTTTAACGGCAGATGATGAAGTACAGCTGTCGAACAGAATTAAGCAGGGTGATCAGCTTGCTTTAGAGAAATTGGTAAAGGCGAACCTCCGCTTTGTAGTTTCTGTAGCCAAGCAATACCACCACAGTAAGGTGCCGTTGAACGATTTGATTAATGAAGGGAACCTGGGCTTAATTAAGGCCGCTCAAATGTTCGATGCTACCAAAGGTTTTAAGTTTATTTCATATGCCGTGTGGTGGATTCGCCAGTCTATTATGCAGGCCCTGGATAACCATTCCCGTATGGTTCGAATTCCCAGTAATAAAATTAACGCGCTTTCAAAAATAAATCAGGCGGTTTCGCGCATGGAACAAACCTATGAGCGCCAGCCTACCGAAGAAGAGTTAGCCGAATTCCTGGAGCTTGAAATAAATGATATTAAGAATACCAATTATGCTTCTATGAAGCAGCTTTCTTTGGATGCTCCTTTTGAGGAAGGGGAGGGAAATTCCCTGCTAGATGTTCTGGACGATCCAAACTCTAACAGTGCAGGTTCTGAGTTTGTGGAAAGCAGCTCACTAAAAGGTGAATTGCACCGCCTGCTGGCTGTTCTTACAGAAAGAGAGCGGGAAATTCTGGTTCGATTCTTTGGCATTGGTTCTGACTACAGCCAGTCGCTGGATGATATTGCCGATGACCTAAGCTTAACCCGCGAACGGGTACGCCAAATAAAAGAAAATGCCCTTAAAAAATTACGCTCAAGAGCGGGAATGAAGCTTCTGCTTCCTTTCTTAAGCTAATGCCTGAGTGCAAAAGAAAATAGCCTCTATTGCTGAGGCAAAAAAGCGATGGAGATTTCCGTCGCTTTTTTTTGTTCTTTTGTCAATAACTTTTTAAAGAGCATAGCTTTTTTTCTTTCGGCTGCACACTTAAAATACCAAAACTCGTAAAGGTTGTTATTCCGGAGAAAATTACTGGTAGAAGTAAGCGAAGTGGTTTGGATACTGCCATTTTTCCATAATTATCCTGGGTAAATTTTTGTACACTTCCGGCTGCCTGATTGTTTCTACAACTATAAAGTCTGGTCCTGCTCTGTAGCTATAAAAACTAAGCTCGCGCACCTTACGCAGGTTCAGGGTCTGAACTTCCCGGACATAAACCAAAACTGCATTTCCTTTTTTCTCTATGCCTTCCATTCGTCCTCCTGAAGAAATTCTTAGTCCTACGGCTTCGCCAGGTTATAAATTAGAACCGGCGGCTTGTGCCCCCGGTGGACTGCTTAAAAAGTAGGGAGAAAAGTTAAAAGGCTTCGCATGAGTGTTAAAATCCTTCTCTGCTCAGCTATTATTAGTAAAAATTAAATAGAAGGAATGTTAGCGGGATTTCACAGGAAACCTACTCTTATCTGCACCGGAAAGAAAACAAACTAACTGGTAACATGAGGAATATTATGTTTATGATGTTCGCTGTATTCATCTTTTATGTATTTTTTCGAACTGGCAGCAGGTATTTGTTGTAAAGATAGCCTGTGGCTCTGCCCCGGGCTCGTATTTTCTGGCCTCCGGCCAAAGGTGCTCTAAAGCTAAAGTCCCTTTATAAAAAGCAGGAGTGAAGGTCCAGCCCTTTCCGTAATATCTAAAAGGGGTGGGCCGGGAATGTCCGGTGGTACGAGTAGCGGATTTTTCGAACAATTAAAAGACCCTTTTTCAATGCCTTACAGAAGGGAAGAAACAAGGCACGGGTAAGACTGCGTTAGAAGGAAGGGAAAACAGTCCGAAACTTGTGCGGGTTTATTGAAGGAATATCCTTTTTTTGGTTCCAAACCAGCTAAGGGGAAGCCATCCCCGTGGTTTATTTTTATGGGGTTTTATATATTCGTACACCTGGGAAAAGCGTAGGGGTTTTGTAAATAAGCAGCCATACCCATTGGAACTTCGTACTTAAATAGGAACGTTAAAAATAAAAGTTAAATAGATTTATGAAAAAGCATTTGTTTTCAAATACATTTTTAGTTTTTACCCTGCTCTTTGCCTCAGTTTTATGGGGGTGTTCATCCGGAGAAGAAAAACAGGCAAAGTCCAGAAAAGAACAGGCCAGTTTTGCAGCGCAGGCTGCCGAACTGGATACCGCCACTTTTGCGGGTGGTTGTTTCTGGTGTACCGAGGCTTACTTTGAAAGGGTAAAAGGAGTGAAGAAAGTAGTTTCCGGTTATGTTGGAGGAACCACGCCTAATCCTACCTACAAAGAAGTGAGCTATGGCAAAACCAATTATGCAGAAGGCGTACAGGTTTTTTATGATCCTTCAGAAGTGAGTTATGCTACTTTAGTAAAAGTATTTTTTGCCACCATGGATCCTACCCAGTTAAACCGGCAGGGGCCGGATGTAGGAGAGCAATACCGCTCGGTGGTTTTTCCTCATACTGATCGCCAAAACGAAATAGCCACCAGTTACATCCAGGCCCTGGAAGAATCCGGCCAGTATGATAAACCAATAGTAACGAAGGTTGAGACTTACAGGAAATTTTATGTAGCCGAAGACTATCACCAGGATTATTATAAACTCAACCCTTCTGATCCTTATGTTCTTTCGGTAGCCCGACCGAAAGTAATGAAGTTTGAAAAGGAGTATAAAGACCTCCTCAAAAAAGAATACACCAAATAAAAACAAAGCCCGGAAAGTTCTTCCGGGCTTTGTTTTTATATTCTTTAAAGTCGTTATTTTCTGCTAGTAGCGCATCAGTGCCACTATTTCTGTTGGAACGGTTTTATCTGGCAACTCATTCGGATCCACCACAAAAGTGTGGCCTCCATTGAGAATTGTTTGAACAGCCGATTTGCTGATTAAATCAATGTCCCCTTCCTGGAATTCCTCATGAATATCAACATCCTGGGTGTCGGGCTTAAAGCTTCCCCATTTGTGCGCTCCTTTAGCAACAAAGAGAGAGTCAATGCGTCCACTAAAGGCAGCAGACACTATTTCATCGAGGTGATAGGAGGTTTTTCCGGTTCCGGCAAGGTCTTTATAGGAACGGCGGCTTTTTTCTCTTTCTTCATTAAAAAAAGGTTCCACAATTTTCCAGCTTTCTTTATGGAGCTTTTCCGGGTGTTCCAGATCAGGGTTTCCGACTACGCCTTTTTCCATTATGCGGTAATTAAAAGGCTTGGCAGCATCCTGGAATATGGGTTGGTAATGTTCTACTGATGCTAAAACGATAGGCACTTTGTCGCTTTTAATGTAGTTGCTAAGACCTTCGTTCAGGTTCCTGAAGTATTCAAAGAGCAGGTGCTTTTCCTGATCCGCACTATTGTCGCCCTGGCCATGGAAATTTCCACCACCCCGGTTGCCGGAAGGATTTACGCCGCCACCCCCTTTTGTGCCGCCAGGGAGTGCACCGCCGCTACCAATATAGCCACCTCCCTGGGAGCTCGACTGGTTTTGAATCTGATTGTCAAAATCATAATTCTTAAGCACCTCTATAATGCCTTGCTGCAGGGTATCGTCTGTTTCCAGTTCATTAATGTAATAGCGGGTTCCTTCCAGTAGTCGAACCTTTTCTTTGCTCAATGCCAGTACATAATAAAGCCCATCGCCGCTAAAGAGGGGAAGCAGCGGCATCATGTAAAAAGAATTATTAATGCTGCAGTATTCATCCAGCTGGATTGGCACCCGATGGTAACTAAAATGATTCTCCGAAATAAATACGGCCAACCCTTCCAGCTGATGGTGCCAGAAGGAAGAGTCATCCATCAGTTTCTGGGCCTGATCCAATAACTGATTTACTTTTCGCTGATCAAGATTCTTATCTTCTAATTTATTTTTTACTGTTTGAAGCTGGTTTTTAAACCGGATAGCATCTTCGCCATTTAACACTTCTTTTCCTGCGCGGTGAGTAGGAATAAAGATACTTATACAATGCTCATCGCGGTGATTCGCCAGCTTTTCAAGCTCGTTTTGACTGATTATCTTCATATAAAAAAATTTAGTGTTCACATTCAATTCCATAGGAACCAGCAACTTAGCTCCGGCACCTATTTTGTAAACCAATAAAAAAGAGGGATGTTTAATTGAATGCCTGCTTCAGCTTTAAAGGAGCTTTATAAAATAAAATTTCGGTTTTGGCATAGTTTTTATACAATTTCATGCGTATAAAGGAGCAGAAGGAGCAATAAGAGGCTTAAAATTTGCTTTATTGCCTACTTCCTCTTTTCTTTAAAGTTTCTTCAATAACCATTTAAATTAAAACAAGATGGATAGAGTACCTAAGCTGGTTAAATTATTTACCCTTTTTTTAGTTGCAGGCTTTTTTAACCTGGGACATGCATTGGCCCAGGATACCGAAGTTTCTGACGATAAGCTGAAGGCTTATATCATGGTGATGGATTCTGTGGATGTACTGCGTGCAGACCTTTCTGAGAATGTAAGCAACATGATTGTTGAACATGAGCTGATGGATGGTGGCCGTGCCTACAACACCATAAAGTCGGCTCAGGGAGATACGGTAAAATTAAGCGAAGCCGGTATTACTGAAGAGCAAATCGCTGCATATGATGAACTACAGAAAGAGCTGTCGGACCTACAAACGGCGCTAAACGACTCTTTCAGTAAAATGGTGAAAGAACATGTGGGCATTGGGGAATATAACCAGATTCGTAAAGGCCTGCGCTCCGACGCTGAACTGAAAGAACGTTATGATGCCCTTGCGGCAGAGGCTGAAGCTGCTGAAGAGGACACCGATGCAGGTGTGGAACAGGATACCTCTGTGGCAACAGACGAAGATGGCTCAGAAAATTAAGCACTTTGTGTTAATAGCATTTAGAGGCTGCCAACTGGCAGCCTTTTTTTGTTGTCCTCTGCCGGAAGGGAGGAACTTTAAAGGGTTGCTAGCAATTTAATCATTTAGTATACTTGCAAAGCATTGGCAGTGCTCCCCGCTTAACTATACTAAACAGGCCCATTAGGTCGTATTGTATATTAATTCAATAGCCCCATTTTCGGCCAAAAAACAATGTCCTGTGGGTATAGCGGGGAAAAAACAGCAAGCGGTTAAAAAATTACCTATGCGTATAAAACTTTTGTTTCTCCTTTTCTTTATGCAATGCATGGTAACCGCAGGCTGGGCACAGCAGGGGGGAGGGCGCCGTATGGAAGAAGCGCCGCCTGTTAAAGCCCGGAAAGAGGTGAAAAGGAGCGTATTTCGCAACGTTTTAAATAAGCTTACGCTTGGTATAAGTACCGGTTATGGCTATACCAGGTACCGGCAAAACCTGGAGGGTTACTCCGTGTTTAAGCGGGAGGAAACCCTTTTTTTGGTGCCGGATGGTGAAATCGTTACCGGACGAGTAAATAAAAGCTTTACCACCTGGCTCAGCAACCCGCTGGATCGCAGTGATGTAATTCCTCTGGAAGATTACCCAAGGGTAGCAGGAGATACAGTTTCGCAGGGGCTTTCCGGTTATGGGCAAAGCCTGCCTTTAAATATTAGCCTTCATATTAATTTGCTGGACAGAATAAAGGTAGGCGGAGGTTTTATGGCAGAGCTGCACAGCATAAACAACTTAACTTTTAACGAAGGAGCAGAGGTGCTGGGACCTTATGTGCCACAGGTACAGTCTGTTCCTATGCTTCGGTATTACGGCATGCTGGGCGTTCGGGCCTGGCGCTGGTATTTCTGGGATTTTACAGTAGATACCCAGATAGGAAAGAAGAAGTTTATCAGCCAGTATAACCAAACGCTTTTAAGCGATGGCTTCTATTACAACTTTGGTCTTTTAACAGAAAAGCACTTTTCCGAGTACTTTCGGCTTACCTTACGGCCTTCCGTAGAATGGTCCTCCTATACCATGGCGCTGGGGAGCGGTGGGGAATCGGTAACCACCAACACGCCCGCCATTTACCTCCAGGCGGGCATTAGCCTTAATTACCCCAAACTTCCCCGCTGTCCAATAGCCCAGTGCCACATCCAACTGGAACATGTACATTTTGGCAAAGAATACCGTGGCCAGCCTATCTACCGCTGGCAGAACCCAAAGTATGGGCAGAACCATCCGGAGCTGATGCGGAACAAGAAAAGGAGAGGAGATGATACCGAGCAAAGAACACAGTATAAGAAGAAGAGAAGGAATAAATTCTTTTTATGGTAGGGCTTTTTTTCTTCCACTTAAAGTGTTACTTTAAATAAAAAGCGGGTAGGCAGGTTGGATATTTTTAGTTAAATTGCAGGCTGGATAAAAGCAATGAATTGATATATGGCAGAAGGACAAAACGAAAATATCATTCCTATAAATATTGAGGATGAGATGCGTGGTGCCTACATCGACTATTCGATGTCGGTTATTGTTTCCCGGGCCCTACCGGATGTGCGCGATGGCCTTAAAGCCTGTACACCGCCGGGTACTTTACGGAATGCTGGAACTTGGAGTGACTTATAACAAGGCGTATAAAAAATCGGCTCGTATTGTAGGGGAGGTACTGGGTAAGTATCACCCGCATGGCGACTCCTCTGTTTACGATACCATGGTGCGTATGGCCCAACCCTGGTCGCTGCGGTATCCGCTGGTAGACGGACAGGGTAACTTTGGCTCCATTGATGGCGACTCTGCCGGCAGCCATGCGTTATACCGAGGCCCGCCTTCGCCGGATTGCCGAAGAGATGCTGGCTGACATCAACAAAAATACGGTTGATTTTCAGCCCAACTTCGACGACTCCCTGAAAGGAGCCGACTGTTTTGCCCGGTAAATTCCCGAACCTGCTTAGTGAACGGCGCTTCGGGTATTGCGGTTGGTATGGCCACCAACATGCCGCCCCATAACCTAACGGAAGTAGTAAACGGAATTATCGCCTATATCGATAATAACGATATTGAGATTCCGGAACTGATGCAGCACATTACGGCGCCCGATTTCCCAACCGGAGGTACTATTTACGGCTACCAGGGAGTAAAATCGAAGCCTTTGAAACAGGCCGTGGCCGGGTAGTAATGCGTGCCAAAGCCGATTTCGAAACCACGCCAAACGGGCAAGGAGCAGATTATTGTTACCGAAATCCCTTACCAGGTAAACAAAGCCAGCATGATTGAGAAAACAGCGGCTTTAATTAACGAAAAGAAAATTGAAGGAATTACCGACCTGCGCGACGAATCGGACCGGAATGGTTTGCGCATGGTATACGATCTGAAGAGAGATGCCATTCCAAATGTAGTCCTGAATAACCTTTACAAATATACCCAGCTGCAGTCTTCTTTTGGGGTAAACAATGTGGCCCTGGTAAAAGGCACGTCCACAAACCCTTAACCTCAAGGAAATGATTAATTACTACGTGGAGCACCGCCACGAGGTGGTAATCCGCCGGACGGAATATGAACTGGATGAGGCCGAAAAGCGTGCCCATATCCTGGAAGGCTATTTAATTGCACTGGATAACCTCGATGAAATAATTGAGCCTCATCCGCGGCTCGCGCGATCCGGAAGTTGCCCGAAACGGTTTGATTGAGCGTTTTGAGCTATCTGAAATTCAGGCCCGTGCCATTCTCGACATGCGACTCCAGCGCCTTACCGGCATGGAGCGCGAAAAAATTCAGAATGAGTACAACGAAGTAATGGCCCTCATCGAGGACCTTCGTGATATTTTGGCCCGGGTAGAGCGCCGGATGGATATCATCAAGGAAGAGTTAAATCAGCTGAAGGAACGCTATGGCGACGAAAGACGCACCGATATTGTTCACAGTGCCGAGGACATTACTATTGAGGATATGATCCCGAATGAAGCGGTGGTTCTTACTATTTCGCATCATGGATATATCAAGCGAACCCAGCTGGTCGAATACCGGACCCAGGGCCGTGGGGGAGTAGGTTCAAGAGGAGTGTCGACCAAGGAGGATGATTTTACCGAGCACCTTTTCATTGCCAATACCCACAACTACCTGCTAATTTTTACTGAGAAAGGCAAAGTGTTCTGGATGAAGGTGTATGAAATTCCTGAAGGAAGTAAAAACTCCAAAGGCCGTGCCATCCAGAACCTGATAAATATTGAGCCGGACGACAATGTTCGGGCGGTAATTAATGTAGAAACCCTTAAAGACGAAGACTACATTAATAATAACTTCCTGGTAATGTGTACCATCAATGGTACCATTAAAAAAACGCCACTGGAAGCGTATTCCCGTCCACGCCAGAATGGGGTAAACGCAATTACCATTAATGAAGGAGACCGCCTCCTGGATGTAAAAATCACCAATGGAAATAACCACATTGTGTTGGCACTGGAATCTGGCCGGGCCATTCATTTCCATGAAGCAGATGTTCGTTCCATGGGACGTACTGCTGCCGGCGTAAGAGGAATTAGCCGCGAAGATGAGGCGGATAAAGTAGTTGGCATGGTTTGTGTTTCAAGAGAAGACGCTAACCTGTTGGTCGTGAGTGAGAAAGGCTACGGAAAGCGTTCTTCCACAGAGGAATACAGGATTACCAAAAGAGGAGGAAAGGGAGTGAAAGCGATGAAAATAACGGAAAAGACCGGTCACCTGGTGGCCATAAAAGAAGTTATTGATTCAGATGAGTTAATGATTATTAACCGCTCCGGAATAACTATCCGTATGAAGGTGGAAGAGCTCCGCGTAATGGGCCGCGCCACCCAGGGGGTTAAACTTATTCGCCTGAGCGATACGGATAAAATTTCTTCGGTTGAAAAAATAGAAGCTATTGAGGAGGAAGAAATAGACTCCACAATTGTTGAGGAAGAAATTAATGATGTAGAAAAGCTTGACAACATCGATGATGTCGATGATACCATGGACAAGGAATAAACAGAAAATAATCAACAACTAAATTTTTAATTAACCATTATGAAAAAGTCACTTGTTATTTTTCTGATGTGCTTTAGTTTTGTTGCAGGGCATGCGCAGAATAAAGCAGTTAGAAAAGCTGAGAGTAGCCTCAAAGATGGAGAACTTGCAGCGGCTAAAGAACAAATAGATCTTGCAGTAGAGCACGAAAAAACGAAGGATAAAGCGAAAACCTGGTTTACAAAAGGAAAAGTTTACGCAGCCATAGCTACGGCAGAAGGTGAGCAGGACAAAAATCTGGCGCCAAATGCATTAAAAGAAGCTGCTGAAGCGTACCAAAAAGCCATGGAGCTGGAAGGCAAAGAAACTGCACCCATGTATGTATTTGCGCAGCAGGAGGTAGAAAACCTATGGGGCAAAATGATTAATCAGGGGGCTACCAACTACGAGGCAGGAAACTACGAGGAAGCAGTAAAATACTTTGACCGTGCCCTTATGGTAAAGCCTAGCGATACTACGGCAGCTCTTTATGCAGGTGTAGCTTCTCAGCAAATGGGCAACCAGGACCAGGCAGCTACTTACTTCTATAAGCTGGTAGAAAGCGGCAATGCTGATGCAGACATAATTAATACCCTTATTGCTTACGAAACTGAAAAAGAGGATTTTGATAAAGCCCGCGAGCTTATCAAATCCGCTCAGCAGCAGTTTCCTGAAGATGTAAACTTCAAGAAGCAGGAAGTAAGCCTTCTTTTAAAGCAGGGGAAAACAGCCGAAGCAAAGCAGGAATTACAGGCAGCCATTGAAGCAGAGCCTTCAAACCCAGATTTGTACTTCAACCTTGGTTACCTAAACGAAGAGCTGGAAGACAGACCGGCAGCCGTAGAGGCCTATAAAAAGGCCCTGGAAATTGATCCCACGCATGAGAACTCAGCTTTTAACCTGGCGGTAATCCATTACAACCGTGCAGCTGATTTGGTTAAAGAGGCGAACAGCTTAGGTATTTCTGCCGCTGACCGCAAGAAAGAAAAGCAACTGCTTACAGACGCCAAAACACGTTTTACTGAAGCAATTCCTTTCTTAGAAAAGGCCATGGAGTTACATCCGGATAACAGACAGATTATGGAAATTTCCATGGTAGCTTATGACCGCGCCGGAATGAAGGAAAAAGCGGATGAGCTTCAAAAGAAAGTTGACAGCATGCCATTACCTGAAGAAAACTAATAACTTCTGCAGGTGAATAATACCACTGAGCCCGGAGCAAATAGCTTCGGGCTTTTTTTGTGGGGAGAGATGAAATGAGGGAAATATTTTAGAAGGAGAATAGCCTTTTTTCAGTGGGTAAGATGGAGCAGTTCAGAAAGAGGAAGAAAGGAAAGCGAAAGTCTATTTAACATAATATAAATTATATAACAAATAGGCCATGGAAAAGAAAGAGAACACAATAGCTTTTTCCAGGCTTTTCATTTTATTGCTTTATAAGCCTTGTTTGAACTATGGCTTATAAAGCAATAAAATGAAAATGCTACTTTAAGACCAATCTCTCCTCCGCGTCTTTTGAAGGTTCAAAATAAATTAAACAAGCTGTTTTTTTTCCTTCTTCTTTCGCCACTTTTAAAATTAAGGAAATGTTCTTGCTCCAAATAACTTGGGCTAACCAGCTTAGTAAACCTCAAACAATCCTGGATTCGGAATACAAATCATAGGCAGCCACCAGCAATTCCCGACCGGGCAATTTTTTATAGCTATATATCTCCTCCCGACTCCCCAAATAAACAGGTCGATAATCTGATTCCAGTTCGTCCCAAATGATTAGCAGATAAGTGTGATTCAGTTTACTCTCCCGGCCATTTTCTAGCCAGCTATCAAAAAGCTCTTCATCCAGTGATTTGTTGAAATCCGTACCTTCAAACATATAAATTTCTTTAAAATTCAATTCCAGGCAATTTACCCCACTCTTTCCAGCCTGGCAAATATAACCTCTTTTAGAAGCTCCTCGTCCAGTTGCGGAAATCCTGCGGCTTAAAAGCTCTTTTGATTAAAGCTCTACCAGGTAACAATATCGGTGGAAATGGGATGCTAACTCCTTTCGTTTTTATTAATCCTTTTAAGAAGCCTGATTCCAACCTATTCCTATTAACCACAAGGCAAACACCACCTCCTGCACCGCAAAAGGGATATTCAGCATCACATAGAATGGATTTAAAACTGCTATATACCGAAGCATTACCAGTATACTTGCGAAAACAGCAAGGAAGGAGCCTGCTAATCCCCACACGGAAAGCCAGAAAGGAATTAAACCGGACTGAAGGGTTATGAGGTACAACATAATGCTCCCAACACACATCAGGATTACCATTGCTACATGATTTATTATATCGCGGTCCCTTTTTAACAACGCACCTCTCCTGTTAAAAAAGACCAAATCCGGAGCAGCTGCTTTTAAGTATTCCCGGCTTAGTTTTCCTATGCGTAAGAGCAAAAAGGTACCGATTAAAACAAAGAGTACAGCCATTATTTTAAAGCCAAGAAAACACAATGCTAAAGGTTCATTATAGAGCTTAAGAACCGGGAATAATCCGATTGCTATTCCTGTATAGGAAAGGGCCATTAAAAATTGGAATAAGGCTGCTCTGATTATTTGGCATTTGTTCAGTCCAGCCTGTGTTAAATAAGCAGGATCATCTATGGGTTTAGCGATACTTAAAATCCCGAAAATAAAACCAGCAATATAGAATGCTCCTGTCATTAGGAGGTTGTCGCTGTAGGGTTCCATGGCTGGGGATGCAAAATCCATACTATTTTTGGCTTAGTCAGAAGTAAAATTTCCAGGTTTAGAACTTCTCCTGACCAGCTGTTTTATAATAATACCAATCACCCAGAAAAGATGCTGAAATCCCAATAAAACCTATACCTGAGTCTGAACCTGATTAACCTTACTGTATCTAAGCGGGCGGTTTTTAATTGAACAAAGCTAAAGCATGCCTATAACGGAAACCACCACAGCCAGGAAAATAAAAAATGCGATTAAGCTTTTTTATACAGGCTAAAAAATGACCGTGTGGATAAGCTTATTGGCTTTTTGAATCCTATTTTTCATTGCTGATAATGCTTATTTTTTCATTAGCTGCCGGTCCTAGGCGGGCAAATAGAAAATCATTCCGGTTTCCTCCTGAACCTCTATTAAGCGGTTCCTTACTTCCACACTCCTTAAGCCGATGCTTCCCCTCAACAGATTTGCCTGTCTGGCCTCTTCTTCCGTGCCAAATACAGTAGAAAGAGGGAGAATTAGCAAAAGCAGGAAAGTTGAAATTTCATATTTTCTAAGCTTAAGAATCAAAAAAATTGGGAGAGCTGCTATCTCTGGTAAAATGTTAATTAAAAGTAACAAAATATGATAATTTATAAAATTGTCTATTCAAATTAAGAAGGGCGATATGGCTCAAGGCTTTACACCTAAGCACCCGGGCACAAATTATCCAAAAAACATACCTTTTTAAAAGGAGATAAAGTGGTTCAGGCTCAGGGGGAGCCTGAAATAAGGGAGAGGGAGTTTCTGCAGTTGGGCTTCAGAACAACTGGTTATGGAGGATTCTTTTACCGTTTGGATGGTTGTTCTGCTGATTTCGCCGCCGTACTTTTCAACGATCCCACGCTCGGTTAACCCGGCTCTAAATCATTCACAATGTTTAAGGATTGACAGATAAACGCTGAATTGGGGGTATGCGATTTCAGTAATTTCCGGATGGTTTCAATGGTGGTTCTGCTAATCGTTCCTTCATAAAGGTCAAGCAGGTCATTCGTGGTTAGACCCAGCTTCAGATCCTCGACTACTTTAGAATATTTCCGCAGGTAAGTTTCGTTTGCTTCAAGCACCTGGAGCAAAGGATTGTCGCTGAATTCTAACTCTTTATACTTTTTGGTTTGCTTTTGGAGCTTGAGCATAGCATGGCTCCTGGCAATATTATCATAAATAAGAATATCGTCGGAGCTCAGTTGAAACCACTCTCCTTTTACATGCTTGTGCTGAAAAACAACATGCAGGCTTTGTTCCAGCGCATCCATATTTTCGGCCATGTATTGCCTGATAACCCGAAACTCCATGGGGAGGTGCGTATGATAGCCTGCCAGTCTTTTCCGGAGGTGCTGCGTCTTCCCTATTTTGTAATGATTCTTGCCTGTTTTAAGAATGTAAACGCTTTTGCCCTTCAGGATTTGCTCCATATCCTGCTGTAAGTATTTTATTACCAGGTTTTTAAATGTACAAATGTAGAATATCCTTTAGGGGGTTTTAGTTCCCTCAGATGCTTGATTGAGCCTATTTTGGATGAGCGACCTCCCTCCTCTTGCTCCTGCCATTTTCCGTCAATACCATCTTTTCTCTCCTGTTTAAGCAAGCTTTAAGGGCCTCTTATCCCAGCCTGTAAGAGAACCTTCTGAAAGTAATGAGGCCAAATGCCTAAATGCCCACTTATTCTCTTATCTTTCGGTTACATTCCTTTTCTGTTCACCAGCGTATGATAAACACCGTAATAATTATTTGGATTGTGGCCATCGCCGCAGGACTCCTGCTCATCTTCTACTTTATTCCGCTCAACCTATGGGTAATGGCCCAGTTTTCGGGCGTACGGGTGGGCCTGATGCACCTGGTATTTATGCGGGTGCGAAAAGTGCCGCCGGGGGTTATTGTGCGCTCTCAAATCCTGGCCACTAAAGCAGGTATTAAAGATGTTACTATCAATAAGCTTGAAACGCACTACCTGGCCAAAGGAAACCTGATGAATGTGGTAAATGCACTGGTAGTAGCCGATAAAGCCAACCTTGACCTCAGCTTTAAACAGGCTACCGCTATTGACCTGGCCGGCAGGGATGTGCTAAAGGCGGTACAACTTTCGGTTACCCCTTATGTAATTGTGGTGCCAGCCATTACGGCTGTTTCCATCGAAGGAATACAGCTTATTGCAGAAGCCCGCGTAACCGTAAAAACCAATATTCAGCAGCTTGTAGGCGGTGCCGGCGAAGAAACCATCACAGCAAGGGTGGGGCAAGGCATTATTTCTTCCATCGGAAAGGCCGCAGGGTATAAAGAGGTGCTTAAAAATCCTGATTCCATCTCCAGGGAGGTACTGGAGAACGGACTGGATGCAGGAACGGCTTACCTTATTCTTTCTATAGATATTGCGGACATTAACATTGGCAAAAATATTGGGGCCATGCTGCAAATAGACCAGGCCGGTGCGGACCTGAATATTGCGAAGGCCAAAGCAGAAAAAAGAAGAGCAATGGCCGTTGCTTATGAGCAGGAAATGACGGCCCGCGTTCAGGAAGCCAGGGCCAAAGTTATAGAAGCGGAAGCCGAAATTCCCCTGGCGATGGCAGGTGCTTTTGAATCGGGCAACTTAATGGCAGGAATGAAGAAATAAGCATGCACTCCCCTCCTTCTGTTTTAACCTAATGCTTATGCCTGTTTTTTGACTGCCTTCTCTTCAGCCAGAAATAAAGCAGGATAAACAGAAGAGGTAATACGATAAAGGCAATTACGGTAGCCATATCGTTAAACACCAGTGGTTCTGAATCATCGGGCTTAGGAACATTTTGAGGGGTTTGACTAAAGAGGGAAATGGGTAGCGCCAGCGTGGAGAGAAAGAACAAAAAAGATTTTATGCGGCCAGTAGGGTAAAAAATGCTAGTTTTCATATTGGTAAAATTCAGCCTTAATTCTGTAGGGTTTTTAGTATCTTCGAGCTTCTGTTAAGATAACCATTATTTCCGCTGCATTAACCATAAACCAAATAATCTATGTTAGTATACGGAATCAAAAACTGTAATACTGTAAAGAAAGCATTAAACTGGCTCACTGAAAATAACATTTCCTTCGAATTTCATGACTACAAAAAGCAATCGGTAAGCCCGGAAAAGCTGCAGGAATGGAGCCGGCAGCTTGGCTGGGAGACGCTGGTGAACCGGAAAGGAACCACCTGGAGGAGACTGGATGAAGCGCAAAAGGAACAGGTGAAGGATGAGGCAAGCGCCATTGAGATTTTATTAGCCAATACCAGCATGATAAAACGCCCTATTGTGGAAAAGGATGGAGAAGTTGTGGCAGTGGGATTTAATGAAGAGGAGTACGCTGAAAAGCTGAAATAGCACCCTTCTACGGTTGAAGGAAGAGGCAGCCCAGTTGCCTCTTACCTGATAACCTGCACATATCCTTTCATTTGCCTGCTTTTATTCCAACAATCCCTGAAGTTTATAATCCAGTAGTAAATACCGGTAGAGATTCCTTCAGCCTCCCAGGCTTCCTCAATACTGCTGCTGGAATACACCGGCTTCCCCCACCGGCTAAAAATTTGCAGCTGGAAGTCGGCCATATTTTCTGCTTCAATTTCAAAAGCCTGGTTAAAGGAATCCTGGTTTGGCGTAAAAACATTAGGCGCTTTAAAGGAGAAATCCAGGACAGTGAGTCCCACTGTATCGGAATTTATGGAACAGCTGTTTTTATAAGCCTTTACAAAGTAAATTCCCGGCTCAGCCAGCTGATAAATTGGCTGACTGTTATCTATCAAACTGGCCTGATTATTTTCCAGCCGGTACCATTCTAATTGGGTAAAATCCTGATGGTTTTCAACTTCCAGAACTGGATTTTGCGGCAAACAAATTTCTGTACTTTCGTAATGCAGCAGTGGGGAGGCCGTTATATCTACAGTAATGGTAATGGTGGATTGGTAAGCACAAGCGTTTTGCTGCAATAGGTATTCTATCCGGTAGTCTCCATTTGCCAGTCCTGAAGGATCAAACACCCCTTTTTCAGGGTCTGTAATTCCATTTCCAAACCATTTCCCTCCTTCCGGCGATGCCTTAAGGAAAACCTTCTCCTGATTACAAAGCAGGGGCACCGACTCAATTTTTATTCTGTTTTCCGAAGAAATTATTTCCACCGTATCAGAATAAAACCAGCAGCTTTCCCCTCTAACCTTACTGAAATAAAAACCCGCTTCTTTAGCCAATAATGTTTTTTGAGTTTCGCTAGCCAATTTGGTAAAAGGAGTGTTGATTGAAGCGCTAAAATACCAGCTAAACCCATTGCCAGTGGCAGCATTTATCGAAAGCCGAACAGGCTCCTCTGAACAAATATACTGAGGGTTCAGTCCGGAGATTTTAACAGCTATACTTTCTTCCACTACATTTATTGTATCGGAGTTTACTGAACAGGAAGCGCCCAATACTTCACAAAAATAGAATCCTGTTTTTGCCACTTCAATAGTGTCCGTTACTTCACCTTGAAGAGCGGTAAAGCTTCCACCTTCATCTTCTTTGAAATACCAGTTGTATTTTTGTCCATTTTCTGCTGAAATGCCCAGGGTTACTGTTTCGTTTTTACATTTATAAACCTGGCTTGCAGCGCTGCTGGTGATGGTTGGTTTATCATTTACCTTTATCACAATCGTACTTTCCAAAGAGCAGTCGGGCAGCCGATACCTCAGTTCATGTGATCCTACTCCTGCTATAGCCGGATCAAAAATTCCTGCAAAAGGATCCGATATTCCGGGGCCTTCCCATTCACCCCCTTCCGGAAAAGCAAATAAGTGAACGGGCGAAGCATCTTCACAGACAGGAGAAACTACTTTTGCCACAGGAGGCATTTGGGTAATATAAACCGCCCCCGAATTAAAGCCCCGCTCGGAGCTTTCCCAGGGCGCCCCTATAATAAAATGATCTTCATTTAAGGTTACGGAATACCCGTACCCGTCGAAAGACTGTTTTTGTTTCCCCTCTAATTTTTCTACCAGGCTAAACTGCTCCCAGTTGTAATCCTTTGCTGAAATAATATAGGCAGCACCAGGTTTTTTCCGAATGCTCAGCTGGTTGTTTTCCATGGCCAGACTTGATCCCGGGGCCCCAATAATCAGGGTGTTTTCCTTCTCCTGAAAAGAGGTTCCAAACTGTCCGTTTTCAACGGTATCCGGAGGCACGATTTGTATTCCTTTTTGGGCTGCCTGCCAACCCGTTTTAGATTTTGGATACACAAAAATGGCTCCCACATTTTCTTTTCCACCAACATCTTTGGTGGGGAAACTTATATAAACATGTTCCTTGCCTAAATGAACCGCAGTTCCAAAGCCAACCGATGGCGTAAATGGTGGCGGAAAGGTCGCAATGGATTTCCATTTCTGGTCGCTGGGGTCTTTGGCTAAGAGTTCTCCATTCCCATTGAGCACCGCCCCGTTTCCTATTAATATCCGGCCGTCCTGAATATCAACACTATATACGCCTCTTTTGCTTAAAGGAGAACCATATGAAGAGTAGGTATCCTGAAACTGCCAGAATCCATTTTCATTTTTTTCATAAATAAACAATCTGCTTGCTGCTTTGCCGGTTTGGTCCATAGAAGCGATTGCCAGGAGCTTCCCTTCTAACTGAATGGCCGCCCCAAAGAGAGTTATTCTCAGAGAATCGGGAGGCAGGAGAATGGTATCTAATTCAAGAGTTAATCCATTCAGGGAATTCGCTTTATAAATAAAAACGCCCCCATTAGCTTTAAAAGCCGGAGCGCCAACTGCCAGGTTAGCGGCATCTCCCGCTAAATCAAATCCGAAGGAATCATCGCTGCTATAATTGCCTTCAGGTACCACAGAACCTTTTTTTACGAACCGCTGATTTTGCTCCTGATAAATATGAACTGCTCCCTGCCTTTTGCCTGAAGAACTGTTTTCGGGCGCCCCCACCAGGAGATGCTCCTGAAAAAGAAGGAGCTTCTGGCCAAAAAGATGATCTGTAGCATTGTAAGAGCGTTCTGTAACATTCGCCAATAGCTTAATCGTATCAGTATCCAGGCTTCTTTCATAAAGCTGGAAAGAGCCTCTGCCACCGTTTAATTTTGGGTCCAGGTGGTTTCCGACCATTAAAAAAGGGCCATCGCTATCGGTGTCCACGGCAAAACCAGAGTCTTCTCCGCCTTCCTGCAGCGTATGGCGGCGCGGAACATAAGAAGGGCTCTCAAGAGAATCGCGGTGGAAAACAAAAACCGTTTCTTGGTTCCCTGCAGCAGGGGCCATTACAAAAACCTCATCTCCAATTACTTCTATCGATTTCACATACACCCCCAGCGTATCTTTCGTAAAAGGAATCAGGATGCTTGGATACTCATCCTGCCATTCGGCATTGCGCGGGTAAGCGATGAAGAATCTTTTATTATTTTCTAAAATTGAGCTATAAATGTAGCGGTCGTCTATGGCCAGGTGTAGCCCGGGAAAAAAAGTACTCTGTTTATTTTTTCCTTGAAGCAAGGCAATGGGTTGGTAGTTTGGCTGGCCTTCTCCTACATCTTTAAAAACATGAATACCCCCGTACCTATCGTTGTGATAGGTCATGTCGCCACCAACAATTAAATATTTGCCCCACAGGGCTATCTCCTCCCCAAAATCAGTGGTTAAATGCTCATCCAAGTAAGCCGGCGAAGCTTTTATTTCCTGGAAAGGAACCTGGCTGCCCCAGCCCGAAACAGGTTTTCGGAACGAGTAAACGGAGCCATCCACTCCATAGGGAAGAGTGACAAAAATAGATTTCTCGTCAGGGGAAATCTTCACTGTTTCGCCGAAATTTCTTTGGTATTCAGTGGCCTTTAAAACAGAGATGGTTAGCTCCCCTTCCCATCCCGATATTGACTTTTCAAAAATGTACACTTTTGGCTCCACCCGGTCCTGCTCATTTGGAAAATCATATCCCTTCGAAGAAACCACTAAAGTGTTTTCGCTCAAATCGAGGGAATAACCAAACTGGCTGTTACCCTGAAGATCCGGAGGGTGGATGATGGCGATTCTTCGGATGGTTGATCCGGTTCTTTCATACAGGTAGACAATTCCGCCATTGTGGGCCAGGGAATCATCAGAATAGGCCCCTACCGCTAAAAAGTTCTCATGGATAGCCACAGAATAACCATACCTTTCAAAAGTAGCCAAGGTGGAATCTGGCAAAATTCTTTCGAAGCTGGATAAGCATTGGGAAAATGAAACCTGGGCATAAAAAAATAAAGCCAGCCAAACAGCAGGCTTTATGATGGAGCCTAACAAATCCTTTACAGGCTTTAGAGGGAAAAGGGAACCCTTGGTTGTAGTAGGGAGATTCATGAGCCAAGTTTAAAAGATAAAACCGGCAAAACCACCCTTATTTCTCTCTTTTTATTACATTCCTTTCCCCTGGCTTTTTTTTACGGTTCAAAAAAGAACCTTTTCAGGCCCTTATTCCTGCACAGCGGCCAGGAAACAGGAAAAATTAGCAGGTAACATAAAGAATATAATATTACTTTTATTACTAAGTAACCTCATTAAGTAATTCGGCAGAAATAGTATAAACTTAATTTTGATGTGTCATCCTGAGGAACGCGGACGCCGCGCGGAAGGACCTTTTCTCGTTAGAAACATCTGGGAAGCATTTTACTTGGAAAGATGCCTCCGTTGTCGGCATGACAAACAGTTAATGTATTTATATCTAAGCACTTAATACTCTATACATTAAAAGAAAACAGCTCAATAAAATAGCCATCCGGGTCCTGCAGAAAAATTTGCATGGCCCCATCAGGGCGGGGCTTCGGGCCGGTAAAGGCCACTCCTTTCCTTTGCAGAAAGGCTTCGGCCTCCCTGGCTGATTTTACTTTCAGGGCAAAATGATGCCGCTTTAAAAAGACCAGGTCTTCCTGCCGGTTGCCAATCAGGTGCAATTCCTGGCTTGCTCCAAGGCGGAACCAGGCGCCCGGGAAGTTAAAAGCAGGCCTGGGCAAAGGCGCTAACTCCAGTACCTCCCCATAAAAGCGGATGCTGAGGGCCACGTCCTTCACATAAATGGCCACATGATTTAGTTCTTCTATTTCCATTGCTTAATGTTTTTTACTTTTAAACTTCAGGAAAATAAATTCCTGCCGTTTTAGCTTGGTAAAATTAATAACTTGCCCGAAATTTTCATTCATGCGCTTTATTATACTCATTTTGCTGCTCTTTAAAGGAGCTTTCCTTGCGGCACAGGTTCCTGGCTTACAGGATGTGGTGGTCGATACAGCGGCTTACCTTCCGGTTCAACACTACCAGGCCATCGGGTTCAGCTACAGAAGCACCAGAGACGAAGCCCTTTCTCCCCTGCTGTTTCAGGGACCGGGAATTACCTACTCCTATTCCTCCTGGAAATTCAACCGGCATTGGTTGTGGCAGTCTTCTTTTGCGGCGGAGGGCCAACTGCTTCAGAATACCCCCGGCTCTTCCCTGCTCAGCAGTATGGGCCTGAGCTACCAGCTGACTGCTTTGCGCGAGTTAAAAGAACTGCTACGGGCCAACTGGTGTTTCTGGATTGGCCCCGAAGCAGGTATGTTCGGTAATTTGCGGATGCACTCAAATAATACGAATAACATTGCCTCCTACGACTGGGCCACGACCCTCGGCCTGTCGGGAATGGTGAGTAAGAAGTTCAGCCTGTGGAAGCATGCTTTCTTTGTTAGCAACCAGCTGAAGGTGCCGCTCCTGTACCTTTACGCCCGGCCTCCTTTTGCCTGGGGCATTCCTCCTGCCCTATATGAAGAGCAGGATGGAGCCTGGAAGGAAGCCTTCCGGTTGGGAACTTTAAATAATGTTGTTTTTGTCGAAAACCAGCTGAATCTTGATTTTCGGCTGCGCAGGAAAAAGAAAGGGAAGTTGCTGAAATATACGGCTTACCGCCTTGCTTATTCCTGGAAATACTTTCAGGTAAATACCCGCAATCCTCTCCATACCGGGGGGCACGCCCTTACTTTAAGCAGAATTGTTACTTTCTAAGCCTGGTGATGAAAAAGACTCTTTTTTATATTCTTTCCCTGCTTGCTTTTGTTATAGCAAGCTGTGAGCGGGCCTTCATCGATGAAGATCCATTTAATGGAGCGGTAGAAAATTTTGATCTGCTGTGGCGCACCGTCGATGCCAAATATTCCTTCTTTGATTATAAAAATATTGATTGGGATTCGGTGTACGAGGTTTACCGTCCGCGCGTGTATGAGGGAATGCCTGAACAGGAACTTTTCGACCTTATGGACGAAATGCTCTACCTTCTGGAGGATGGCCATGTAAACCTGATCGCCCCTTTCGATGTTTCCCGCAACTGGAGCTGGTATCTCGAATATCCCGAAAACTTTAACTTCAGCTTAATAGAAAGGAATTACCTGCAGGATGAATATGAAATAACCGGGCCTTTCATCAATAAAAAGATTGGCAATGTAGGCTATATCTATTACGGCAGTTTTATGTCCGGCTTTTCAGATTCCCAAATGAAGTACCTCATCGAAAAATTTAAGGATTGTAAGGGAATCATTATCGACATCAGGGGAAATGGCGGGGGCAGCATTGCCCTTGTTTCCCGTTTAACCTCTTATTTTGTGCAGGAAGAACAGCTCACCGGCTATGTACGTTATAAAAATGGTCCGGCGCATAATGATTTTACCTCCTGGTACGCTCAAACAGTAGAACCTGCCGGAGAAGTATTTAAACAGCCGGTGGTGCTTCTAAGCAATCGCTCTGTTTACAGTGCGGCCAATTCCTTTGCCAGCTATATGGCTTCCCTCCCACAGGTGATTTTAATGGGCGACCGCACGGGTGGCGGTGGTGGCGCTCCTTTTAGCGGCGAATTAATGAATGGCTGGCGATTCCGTTTCTCCACCACCCAAATGGCAGCTGCTAACAAGGAACAGATTGAAAATGGAGTGCCCGTAGATATCGAACAGGACCTTCTCTCTGCCGACGAAGCCGGGGGTATTGATTCCATCCTGGAACGGGCTTTATTATTTTTTAACTAAAATAAAAAGAGACGCAAACCAGCTGCGTCCCTTTTTTTTTTATATTATTTATTTAATCATCCCTGTTCTTCTCAGCAAGGCTTCGGGCGAGGGCTCTTTTCCGCGGAAACGTTTATACAGCTCCATGGGGTGCTCGCTGCCGCCGGCACTAAGCACATGCTTCCGGAATAAATCGGCGGTGTCTTTATTGAAGATGCCTTTTTCCTGGAAGAACTCAAAAGCATCGGCATCCAACACTTCGGCCCATTTGTAGCTGTAATAGCCGGAGGACATATCCTCCCTGGAAAATATGAGAAAAGGAGCAGCTGGTATTGGTTTCCTCCAGTGGTGGCAGCAGGTTGGTATCGGCCTGCAGCTCCCGCTCATAGGCGCCCACCTCTTTCACTTCCGTGGCTTTGCCGATGTGCCAGCCCATATCGAGCTTTGCCAGCCCTACCTGTCGCACGGTTTGATATGCCTCCATAAAGTTGGCGCTCTTCTTAATTTTTTCGATTAGCTCTTCCGGAATTGCTTCGCCAGTTTCGTAATGGCGGGCAAAAAGGTCCAGGCTCTCCTTCTGGTATACCCAGTTTTCCAGCACCTGCGAAGGAAGCTCAACGAAATCCCAGTACACGCTGGCGCCACTAAGGCTTTCGTATTTACTGTCTGCCAGCATCTCGTGCAGGGCGTGGCCAAATTCGTGAAAGAGTGTGGTAACCTCGTTAAAAGTAAGTAAAGAGGGCTTTGAAGCCGTAGGCTTGGTGAAGTTGCACACATTGCAAACATGCGGACGAATATCTTTACCATCCACTTTTTTTTGTCCGCGGAAAGAGGTCATCCAGGCACCATTGCGTTTGCCTGGCCGAGGGAAGAAATCGGCATAGAAAACAGCCATGTGTCGGCCCGATTCATCCAGCACCTCGTACACCTTAACATCGGGGTGGTAAACCTGCACATTATTTAAAGGCTTAAACTGAAGTCCATAAAGCTTTCCTGCTACCTGGAAAACCCCATCCACTACATTCTCCAGCTTAAAGTATGGTTTTAGCATTTCGTCGTCGATGGCATATTTTTCCATCTTCAGCTTTTCGGAATAGTAGGCAATATCCCAGCGTTCCAGCTTCTCCGGGCCGTCCATTGATTTGGAGAAAGCTGCCAGCTCCTGAACTTCCTTTTCCGCAACCGGTTTGGCATGCTGCAGCAGGTTCTCCAGGAAGTCCATTACTTTTGAAGGGGATTCGGCCATGCGCTCTTCCAAAACAAAATCAGCATGCGACTGGTAGCCTAATAAGTTGGCCCGCTCGTGGCGGAGGCGCACCTTCTTTAAAATAATGTCCTGGTTGTCGTTTTCATCGCCCTTAAAAGCTTTAGAGCCATACGCCCGGAACAACTGCTCACGAAGTGCGCGATTATCGGCATAAGTCATAAAAGGCAGGTAGCTTGGGAACTGGAGCGTGAACACCCAGCTTCCCTCCTTGCCCATTTCTTTGGCTGTGGCCGCTGCGGCTTCCACTACATGATCGGGCAAACCGGCAAGGTCTTTTTCGTCTGTTACAACCATGCTGTAGCTGTTGGTTTCCTTCAGCACGTGTTCCCCGAATTCCAGCGAAAGCTGCGAAAGCTCTTTGTCAATTTCACGGAGGCGCTCCTTCTTTTCGTCCGATAGGTTCGCCCCGTTTCGAACAAAGCTTTTATAGGTCTTTTCCAGCAGCGTTTTTTCTTCCGGCGAAAGTATCAGCGATTCTTTGTTGTCAAAAACTGTTTTTATCCGCCAGAAAAGGGCCTCGTCGAGCATAATATCGTTGGAATAATCAGAAAGCAGCGGAGAAATTTGGCGGGCCAGTTTTTGAATTTCATCATTCGTTTCTGCTGAGTTCAGATTGTAGAAAATAGAGGAAATCCTGTTTACGCCTTCCCCACTCCTTTCTAGGGCTTCGATGGTATTTTCAAAATCCGGCTTTTCCGGCTTAGAGGTAATTTCTTTCACCTCTTCCTTTCCTTTTTTTATGGCATCCTGTATCGCCGGCAGGAAATGTTCGTTGCTTATCTTATCAAAAGGCGCGGTGCCAAAGGGCGTATCAAAATCTTTTAAAAGAGGGTTCATAGATAAAAAATGTTCATGTTATATAATCTTGTTTCTCCCCGAAGGTATTCTATCCTGTACAAAATACCTAAAACCGGAAAGTGGCTGGGGCCTAAAAAAATCATTATAGATTATAGGCCCCCACTTTTCATACAGCTTAATAAGCTTTGAAATAAAGCGCATAAACAAAACAATCTGAAATAACACCTGGTTTAGAAAAACAATTAAATCAGCTTTACTTTTACCAGGTAAAGGGGCGACTGGCTCTTTCTCTTTTAAATCAGGATTTTTTTTGGAGGATTAATGAAGACCAAAAAAAGCTCCTTACTGATAAAATAATTACAACCATTGAGATGGCTTATAGGCGCCTGAAATTTGCCTGACCAGTATTTTCCATTATTGAAAAAGCTTTAAAAAATGCCTGAGGAACCTAAGGATCAACAAAAAGAATCAGCCGCCAATACAGGCAGAGAAATTAAAACCATTGTTCTTGCAGGCGCCACCGGGGACTTAGGCGGTCGAATAATAGGGTTTCTTTTGGAAAAAGGAGCCAGGGTCCGTGTGCTGGTCCGGCACCAAAGCAATCCTGCCAAAGTAACTGCCTTAAAGAAGCAGGGAGCAGAAATTAAGGAAGTTGACTTCGAAAATGTGGAGGACTTGACCAAAGCCTGCAAAGGCGCAGACTGTGTTGTATCGGCTTTATCCGGACTTCAGAAAGTAATTGTCGGTACCCAGCTTAAGCTACTGAAAGCGGCAGTCGCGGCCGGAGTCCCCCGCTTTATTCCTTCCGACTTCTGCATTGATTTTACGCAGCTGCCGTACGGAACCAACCGAAACCTGGACCTCCGGAAGAAATTCAAGGAGTACCTGGACAAGGAACCGATTGCTGCTACCTCTGTTCTTAACGGGATGTTTGCCGACCTCTTAACCGGCCAGGCTCCGGTTGTGCTTTTCCCTCTGAAGAAAATTCTTTTCTGGGGTGATGCTGACCAGCCTTTGGATTTTACCACCATCGAAGATACGGCAAAATATACGGCATCGGCAGCGCTCGATGCCAGCACTCCCCGCTATTTGCGCATTGCAGGCGACGTTTTAAGCCCCAGGGATTTGAAAGCCGTCGCCAGCCAGGCAACAGGTGAAAAATTTGGTCTTTTACGGGCAGGAAGCTTGGGCGTGCTGGGCGGCATGATAAAAATCACCCGTACCTTAGCGCCTGCTAAAGAAGAGGTCTTTCCTCCCTGGCAGGGGATGCAGTATTTGCACAACATGCTTAGCGGTAGGGTAAAACTGGATCCGCTGGACAATAATCGATACCCGGAAATAAGGTGGAAGCCAGTGAGGGAAGTGCTCGTAGAACGTTAAAGGTGGCGAAAGGGAGTAGTGTAGGAGTTTTTTTTTAAAATGAGCTGTTTTTTATCCCCGTTTCCAGAATTTAAAATTTTAAGCTTTTTCTCCAGGCTATCACCCCATACTACTGGACAAATTTAATTTCAATGATTGCGCGAACGCCCCGCCGGGTTGCGCAGACTCGTGCAGGAACTTTTAAACTTCTGGTCTAAGGACAATCCCTGGCTGGGAGCTTCCTAATATAAGCCCGGGCGAGGACGCTCACGCTGTCCCCCAGGATTTAAAATATTAAGATTTTTCTTTAAGATTTCAGCCCGATCCTTACTCCAAAACCAGTTTGTAAATAATAGCTTCTTCAGCACCTGTTGTTTCTTTCTGCCCGTTCCATTTAAAGGATACAGATTAAAGAATACAGAAATGGGACAGCTTTGGCAGTCCATAAATTCTTCTAAGGATTTTTGCAGGCAGTTGAAATTTTCTATTTCCCTTTTTGGTTAGTAGCTTGACGAACCTTTTGTAAGACGAAACCTGATGGAAATTAGTAAAGAAGAGTTTGACGAAAATTTTAAAGCCAGCCTTGACAGATTATTAGAAGGAATGGCCGAAAATGAAGAAATTGATGTAAAGAAATTTTATACCATGGCCTGTATCCTGGAAAACCTTTCCTTTTTCAGCCCGGTATTTTATGGAATTCTTAAAGATTCCGAGAAATAAACCTTCTGTTTACCTCCTCTATTCTGCAGGAGTCTGACCCATTATTTAATAACTTTCCCTTCTGCTATAAATAAATCAGCTGTTAAAGGGAAGATTTGTGAAAATTCTTATCTCAGCAATATTCTATTCCTATCTTTGCAGCCTAATTTGCTATAAACAATATGATTTCAGTTGACGGACTATCGGTGGAGTTTAGTGGCTCGGCCCTTTTTAGTAATGTTTCTTTTAACATCAATGAAAATGACCGGATTGCCCTTATGGGTAAAAATGGAGCAGGAAAATCTACCCTGCTCAAGATTATTGCCGGTGTAAATAAGCCTACCAAAGGCAAGATATCAGCGCCAAAAGAAGCGGTAATAGCTTACCTGCCGCAGCACCTGCTTACCGAAGATAATTGTACCGTATTTGAAGAGGCGTCCAAGGCTTTTTCTAAAATTCTGGCCATGAAAAGCCAGATGGAAGAACTGAATCATGCGCTCGAAACCCGTACCGATTATGAATCGGATGAGTACAGCAAAATTATTGAGCAGGTATCGGAATTAAGTGAAAAGTACTACTCTATAGAGGATGTGAATTTTGATGCAGAAGTAGAAAAAACCCTGTTCGGCCTGGGCTTTTTACGAAACGATTTTACCCGCCCCACCAGTGAGTTTAGTGGCGGCTGGCGCATGCGCATAGAGCTGGCTAAAATCCTGCTCCAAAAGCCGGACCTGATTTTGCTCGATGAGCCCACCAACCACATGGACATCGAGTCTATTCAATGGCTCGAAGAGTTCCTGATCAACAATGCCAAGGCCGTAATCATAATTTCGCACGATAAAACCTTTGTCGATAATATAACCAACCGCACCATTGAGGTAACCATGGGGCGTATTTACGATTATAAAGTAAACTACACCCAATACCTGCAGCTCCGGAAAGAAAGACGTGAACAACAGCAAAAAGCCTATGAGGAGCAGCAGAAAGAAATTGCCGGCATAACTGAGTTTATCGAACGTTTTAAAGGAACCTACTCCAAAACCCTGCAGGTACAGTCGCGCGTAAAGATGCTGGAAAAAATGGAAATCCTGGAAGTAGACGAGGTGGATACCTCCCACCTCAACCTGAAATTCCCTCCTGCTCCACGCTCCGGAAACTATCCTGTAATAGCAGAAGGGCTGGGCAAGACGTATGGCGACCATGTGGTATTTAAAGATGCGAACCTCACCATTGAGCGTGGCCAGAAGATTGCGTTTGTTGGCAAGAACGGCGAAGGAAAGTCCACGCTGGTAAAAGCCATTATGGGAGAAATTGATTTTAATGGAAAACTGCAGCTGGGCCACAACTCCCTGATTGGCTATTTTGCCCAGAACCAGGCTTCCCTGCTCGACGAGGAACTAACCGTTTTCCAGACCATCGACAACATTGCCATTGGCGATGTGACGGATGAAGATTCGTGATATTCTGGGTGCTTTTATGTTTGGCGGTGAGGCCAGCGAGAAAAAGGTGAAGGTTCTTTCAGGTGGAGAAAAAACCCGTCTGGCCATGATCAAGCTTCTTTTACAACCCGTAAACCTGCTGATCCTTGATGAACCTACCAACCACCTGGATATAAAAACGAAAGACATTCTGAAAGAGGCTTTAAAGGCTTTCGATGGCACCCTTATTCTTGTTTCGCACGACAGGGACTTCCTGGATGGCCTGGCCACCAAAGTTTATGAGTTTGGCAATAAGCGCATTAAAGAACACTTCGAGGACATTAACGGATTCCTCCGGAATAAGAAGATGGAGAACCTCCGCGAAATTGAGCGAAAGGTGGCCAAATAGGTTCCATAGAATCATACTTTTCACAAGTGGTAAAAAGCAGCAGGCATTATTCCCTGCTGCTTTTTTGTTTTAGAAAAGTATTTTAGGAAAGACAAAAACATAAGCAATTGAATATGAGCAGCTGGCATTCTTTCATTTTTTACTATTGGTACTTAACTACCGGCAAGTAGCATTTTTTTCGGTAAAATGGTTACTTTTAACCTAAGCCTAAGGTAGTTTCTATGAAAAAAGCAGCTCTTTCACTCCTCTTCCCCCTCCTTTTCTCTTCCCTCCTGTTTGCACAGCAAAAGCCCGTACCCTATGCAGCCTACTGGCAACGCGTGCAAAAACATGAGTTGGCCCGGCTTCCAAAATCAGCGGCTGCTGTGGTAGATACTATTTTTAGCCTGGCGCAAAAAGAGGAAAACAGTCCTCAACGTATAAAAGCCCTGCTGTATCAATCAAAATTCTCCCTGATTCTGGAAGAAGATGCACAGCTAAAGATTATAAAGAATTTTAAGCAGGAAATTGCCGGGAGCCGCTTTCCTGAAAAAAACATCCTGGAAAGTATCCTTGCAAGCCTGTACTGGGAATACTATAAGCAAAACCGCTGGCAGCTTTACAATCGCAGCCACACCGAAAGCAAGGTCGACTCCACCGACTTCCGAACCTGGGATTTGCGAAATCTGTATTCAGAGATTCACACCCATTTTCAAAATTCGCTTAAAAATGAGCAGGCTGCGCAGCAAACCAATTTGGCCACTTATAATGCACTTCTTGAAACGGAGAAATTTTCTAAAACCTACCGGCCCACGCTCTTTGATTTTCTTGCCAACCAGGCACTTGAGTTTTACTCCTCCCCGGAACCAGCCATTCGCCAGGTTGCCAGTGAGTTTGAAGTTGATAATCCGGCTTTGTTCAATCCTTTCGGGCAGGTACAGCTGGAGCCATCCGATTCTTTATCCCTGCATTTACCTGCATTAAAAATTTACCAGCAATTAATAAGCCTCCACCAAAAGGATACCGATCCTTCGGCTCTGGTAATAATACTGCTTGAGAGACTTAAGTTTCTGCGGAAATTTGCGACCATCCGGGAAAAAGAAACCCTTTACCTGGATGGCATTAACCAGCTTAAGGAGGCATATAAAAAATACCAGGTCTCTACCCTGGTAGATTTTGAAAGAGCAACCTTTCATTATAACCAGGGCGAAGAGTATCGGCCCGGCAGGAAGGAAGAAAATCGGTTTGAAAAGGCAAGAGCTTTTAAAATAGGTAGGGAGGCGCTCGCCAGGTTTCCGAAAAGTGTGGGTGCAAAACAATGCGCTGAACTCCTTCAGCTTATAAAAGCCGACAAGCTTAGCATTACTGCCGAAAGGTATATCCCGATTGCTTCTCCCTCCCGGCTGCTGCTCGATTACCAGAACATCGATACCGTCTCCTTTCGCTTATATAAAATAAGCAGGGCAGAACAGCAGCGTTTGTATGAAATAAACAGGACCTATGGCGATTCTATCCTCCTTAGCTCCATCAGCCAGTTAAAAGGTATTCATCAATGGCAGCAGCGCCTAAGAAATGAAAAAGACTTTCAGCAGCACGAAACCGAGGTAGTTGTTCCTCCACTGCAGCAGGGAATATACCTGCTAATCGCCCGTCCTGGGTCTGGGGCAATCAGACCCGGTGCGCTCTTTGCTTTTAATTTTTTGCAGGTCACCAACCTCGCCCTGTTAGAGCGCAGCAAGGGGGAAAAGAATAGCTATCAAGTGATAAACCGCCTGAGCGGAAAACCCATTCCCGGGGCGGCAGTGCGCCTGACAAATGAATTGAAAAACCCCGAGCTCTCCCCTTTTATCACTCCTTTAAAAGCGAATTCCCAGGGCTTTGTGGAGGTTCATCGGAGTAGAAAACCACAAGATGTACAGGCTATGGTTAGCCACCAGGGAGATACTGCCTGGCTTGGTTCTTATTATATCCGGCAGTTTTACCGGCCATCTGCAAGGGAGCCGGAACAAATACGGATAAAGCCTTTTCTTTTTACCGACAGGAGCATTTACCGGCCAGGACAAAAAGTATATTTCAAAGGGATCCTCCTCAGGAAAAGAGAGGGGAAATCGGAAATTGTGAGCGGAGAGTACCTGGAGGTATATGCCGAAGACGTGAATGGTCAGGAAGTATATTTTGAAAGGGTTAAAACGAATGAATTTGGCTCTTTTAGTGGTGAATTCATGCTGCCAGCGAGCGGGCTTACCGGAGAGTATATGCTGGGTGTCGACGAAGATTTTGAGGAGGATAATAAACTATACGACGAGGATTATGAGTTTGAATGGCTGGAGCATTCCTTTTCTGTGGAGGAATATAAGCGGCCTACTTTCGAAGCAGAAATTGAAGCCGTTACCGAAACCTATAAGCTAAAGGATACCATTCGGTTAAAAGGAACCGCAACTGCTTTTGCCGGCAATACGGTTCCAGACGCCAAAGTGGTCTATACAGTTAAAAGGCGGGCGGAATATCCCGGCTGGTTTTCTTCTTACAGGCCATTTTATTTCCGTACATCTGTGCCCACGGAAATTACCCATGGGGAAACCACAACCAATGCCAGCGGTGCTTTTTTCATCGACTTTGCCGCTCTGCCGGATCCCTCTGTAGGGAAAGAAGGACTGCCTGTATTTCATTATGAGGTAAGCGCCGATGTTACCAGCCTGAGCGGTGAAACAAGAAGCGCCTTCAGTACTGTAAAGGTGGGCTATCATAGCCTGGTGGTACAAATAGAGGCCCCGCAGGAAGTTAACAGGCAAACTGGCCAACTTTCTTTTTCACTCTCAAGCACGAACCTGAATGGTCAGTTTGTGCCTGCACAGGGGCAGATAAAGATTTACAAAACTAGGCATCCTCTCCATATTTTGCGAAGCCGGTCCTGGGAAGCCCCGGATTATCAGGATATCCCGGAAGAAAAATTTAAGGCCCTTTTTCCGCACGATCCCTACAGCCAGGAAGAGAAGGAGGCGAATAGCAGCAAAGGCAAACTGGTAGCAGAGCTTTCTTTCGACACGAGCAAGGCAAAAGAGTTTACCATAGAAAAACTGAAGAAGTGGAGCACGGGAGGCTACCACATGGAGCTGGAATCGACCGACCAGTGGAAGCAGGAAGTAAAGGACGAACATTTGTTTAGCCTGTTTGATCCGGAAGAAAAAAGCGTAGCGGACCAACAATTATTTACCATTGAAACAGATAAAACGCAATACGCTGTTGGAGAAGAGGTAGTTCTTCACCTAGGGTCTGCCGCTAAAGAGTTGTACGTTACTATCAGCATCGAAAAGAACCACAAAATTACCCAAACAGAAGTGGTTCGGCTCTCCGGAAATAAAAAACAGCTTAAAATATCGGTAGGCTCCCGCGACAATAAAGGCTTTGCTATTCATTATCATTATAGCTTTTTCAACTCCTTCAAAAGAGGCACCCTTCCTGTTTCCGTTGCCGATAGGCGGAATGAGCTGGAGATTACCCTCCTCACCTTCCGGGATAAGCTGCAGCCCGGATCGCAGCAAAGCTGGAGCTTTCAGATTCGGGGACCAAAAAAAGACAAAGCCGTAGCCGAAGTACTGGCCAGCATGTATGATGCCTCCCTCGACCAGTTTAAACCCCACCGCTGGGAATTCGACCCAATACCAGAGCGTACCTATTATGCTTCTTTTGGAAGTAATGGAAATCAAAGTTTCGGAACAAGCCAGTTTTTGCTCAGGAATGGGTACCGCCGGTATTTTCAGCCAACAAAACTGCATTTCGATCAGCTGAATTGGTTTGGCTTTAGTTTTACAGGCAATCCCTATGTTGTCCGTAGGTATTTACGGCAGGTGGAGTTGAGCCGGATGTATTCGAGTGCGCACCCCTCGCGTGAAGAGGGAAGAAAAAAAGGAATGATTTACGGCTCGGTTGCCGGTGAGGATGGAGAGCCCCTTCCCGGGGTTGCTGTGCAGGTAAAAGGCAGCGATGAAGGAGCAATGACCGATTGGGAAGGTAGCTATGCAATTCCGGCCAACGAGGGCGAAACCCTGCTCTTTAGCTTTGTGGGCTATAGCACCTTTAGTGTACGCCTGGAAGGGAATAATATTGTAGATATTATTTTAATTGAAGATGTACAGCAGTTGCAGGAAGTAGTGGTAACAGGCAGGGGGGAAATCGTAACTAAGAATTCGCTTGGGTATGCTGTTGCAGACATGGCAATGGAAGAAGGTGTCATGGATGAAACCACCATGGGAATGCTTGCAGGTAAAGTCCCAGGCGTGCAGGCTGCTGCTGGTAGTCCCGGATCCGGTACAACCATACGTCTACGAGGAAGTTCTTCGCTGGCCGGAAACAACACCCCTTTGTACATCGTCGATGGGGTTCCTGTGGGAGAATTTGATTTATCGCCGGCGGAAATTTTAAGTACAGAAATTCTTAAAGGGGCTGCAGCAACTACTCTTTACGGAGCCCGGGCAGCCAATGGGGTGATTATAATCACAACCAAATCGGGACAGCAGGAAATAGAAAACCAGCTGGCCAAGGTAAATGCCCGCGAAAACTTTCAGGAAACTGCTTTCTTTTTCCCACACCTGCAAACAGATAAAAAGGGCAATGTCAGCTTTACCTTTACCGCACCCGAAGCCCTTTCGCGCTGGAAGGTGCAGCTTTTGGCCCATGATAAAAATCTGGCTTCTTCCCTAAAAACGCTGCATACGCTTACCCAAAAGGAATTGATGGTCCGGCCCAATCCGCCCCGCTTTTTACGTGAAGGGGATGAAATTGTGTTTGCTGCCACCATCAGCAACCTCGGTACGGAACAGCTGAACGGCCATGCAGCCCTCCAGTTAAGCAATGCCCTTACAGGGGAGCCAATAGATGAAAGACTGAACAACATAAATAGAACCCAGCCTTTTCGGGTAAACGCCAGGGGCACTGCCAGTCTCTCCTGGAGCCTGCAAATTCCCCAGGGCATTCAGGCCGTTCAGTTTAAAATCGTGGCACAGGCTGGTAATTTTTCCGATGGCGAACAAAATATACTTCCGGTGCTTTCAAACCGCATGCTGGTTACGGAAACGCTGCCGCTCCGGATTCGCTCCGGACAAAGCAAAACATTCACCCTGGCCAAATTAAAAAACGCCAATTCCCCCACCTTAACACACCACCAGCTTAGCCTGGAAGTAACTTCCAACCCGGTTTGGTATGCCGTGCAGGCGCTTCCCTACCTGATGGAATACCCCTATGAATGTGCAGAGCAGACCTTTGCCCGTTATTACGCCAATACTTTGGCTGCACACCTCCTGGAGGCAAACCCGCAAATAAAGGAAGTATTCGGGCAATGGAAAACCTCGGGAGACTTAGAAAGCCCTTTGCTTAAAAATAAGGAGCTGAAGTCTCTCCTAATTAAGGAAACCCCCTGGCTGCAGGATGCCCTCAGCGAATCGGAACAAAAGAAACAGATTGCCCTTCTTTTTGATTTGCATAAGATGAAGAGTGAAGGCCAGGCAAGTATTCAAAAACTGGAAGAAATGCAGCTTCCTGTGGGTGGCTTTCCCTGGTTTAAAGGAAATCCCTACCCTAACCGCTTTATTACCCTCCACATTGCCTCCGGTTTTGGTCATTTATCCCATTTAAAAATAGAAACGCCGGACAACAGCACCTCTGCAATACTGGAGAAAGCAGTACATTACCTGGACAGGGAAATCCTGAAAGACTACAAAACACTTCAGCAGGACCATCCGGCAATCCTGGCTGCAGTCTCCAAAAAAGGAGGATTAACTACCGGAAACGTAGCTGTAGACCAAAAATATATCAGCCAGTTCCATATCCACTACCTGTATATGCGGAGCTTTTACCCCGAGATAGCTCTAGGGCCGGAAGTGCAGGAAGCACTCGGGTTTTATCGCAGGCAATCCTCCCTTTACTGGAAAGAGTTTAACCTCCAAATGAAAAGCATGATTGCCCTTTCGCAGGCCCGGCAGGGAAAGGTAGAAACCTCCCGCGCAATTCTTCAGTCGCTCAGAGAAAACAGCATAACAACTGAGCTGGGTATGTACTGGAAAGGGAATACAGGTGGTTGGAACCGGTATGAAGCGCCTGTAGAAACACATACCCTGCTCATGGAAGCTTTTGCAGAAATAGAAATTCCGGGAATGCCAGCTACTGAAAAGGCCGAAATTTTGGATAACTTAAAGGCCTGGCTGCTTATGAATAAGCAAACCAGCCATTGGAGCAGTACCAAGGCCACTACCGAGGCTATTTATGGAATTTTAATGCAGGGAAGCAACTGGCTTTCCACAACTGAGCAGGTAGATGTTCGTTTGGGAGGAGAGAAAATTGCTCCTTCCAAACTTGAAAATGTTCAGACAGAAGCAGGAACGGGCTACTTTAAAACCAGCTGGAAAGCCGATGAAATTGAGCCGGCTATGAGTAACGTTCAGCTTTCAAAAGAAGGCGATGGCATTGCCTGGGGTGCTTTATACTGGCAGTACTTCGAGGAGTTGGACAAGATAACCGCCGCTGAAACCCCATTGCAGCTTTCGAAAAAGCTTTTCCTTAAAACCAATACTGGCAAGGGAGAACTCCTACAGGAAATTACGGCAAGTACAACCTTACAGCTGGGCGATTTAGTCCGGGTACGCATCGAGCTGAAGGCAGACCGGGACATGGATTTCATTCATATGAAAGACATGCGGGCATCGGGATTTGAACCTGTAAATGTTCTCTCTCATTATAAGTGGCAGGACGGCCTTGGGTATTACGAAAGTACCCGCGATGCCAGCACAAACTTCTTCATTGACTATTTACCCAAAGGCGTTTATGTATTTGAATACGATGTAAGGGTGAACAACAGAGGAAACTTTTCCAATGGCATCACCAGCATACAAAGCATGTATGCACCGGAGTTTAGCAGCCACAGTAAAGGGGTAAGAGTAGTCGTGGAGGGTAAAGAGTAAATGGATTACCGCTGACTTCTGAATATAAAGTGGCAATTTTCATTTGAGCAATAAAAAAAAGGCCATCGCAACAGCCCAAACCATTTGATTCTCCTGCTGTTGAGTAGAAAACGAAAAACAGCTATGAAAAATAAAATGAACAATTTAGTTAAAGCGGCAGCAGGACTTGGGGCGGTTGCCGGTATGCGAACCACCATCGCCCTGGGCGCTGCCAGCCATTACCTGAGCAAAAAGCCTAAAAAAGCCTTGGCAAAGTCAAGGCTTGGGTTTATGCAGTCTTCGAAAGCTTCTACTATTACAAAATTTTTGAGTGCTGCCGAGCTTGCGGCCGATAAAAATCCAAATGGCCCTAACAGAATAAGTCTCCCCCAGCTGCTCCCCCGAATTGCGTCGGGTGGATTAGTTGGTGCAGTATTGTTCCAGGCAAATAAAGAAGATGCGCTACAAGGTTTTTTGATTGGCGGAACCGCTGCTCTTACCTCTACCTTTGTTAGTTTCTATTTGCGCCAATTACTGGATAAGATCCCTTATGTAAAAGATCCGCTGGTAGGTGCACTGGAAGATATGGTTGCCATTAGAAGTAGCATGGCTCTTATGAAGTCCAGACCAGCTTAAAAATTTCTTTTTTAACTATTGGCCGTGTAGCAAAGAAAGACAGGAAATCGCGTTAATTAAAGCTACATGAAAATAAGCCATTTTATTATAAAAGAAAAGGCCTGCAATTTTGCAGGCCTTTTCTGTATATTTTATTTTTCTTCCTTAAACAACCTGGTTGCATTGAGCGCAATGTTATGCTCGCCAGGTTCCAGTGAAGTTAATATTCGTAAATGTTTATCCCAGGTAAGGCTTTAAAGAGCTGCTTCTTGAGCTATGGCGAAGTCTGCGGGTTGCTTTTTCCTTTATCTGGCGAACACGTTCGCGGGTAAGGTTAAACTTCTCTCCTATTTCTTCCAGCGTCATGGCATTTTCTCCGTTCAGGCCAAAGTAAAGCGTCATCACGTCGGCTTCTCTTGGCGTTAAGGTAGAAAGGGCGCGCTGCACTTCGCGACGAAGAGAATCATTAATCAAACCTGCATCAGGCGTTTCTTCGTTATCGTCAGAAAGCACATCCAACAGGCTGTTTTCTTCACCATTAGCAAAAGGGGCATCCATAGAAACGTGGCGGCCGGAGATCTTCATGTTTGCAGAAACTTCCTCGGTAGTTATTTCAAGCACCTCGGCAAGTTCTTCCGGCGATGGCTCACGCTGGAACTTCTGCTCCAACTCGGAGAATGTTTTTGAGATTTTGTTAAGAGAGCCAACACGGTTTAAAGGAAGGCGTACAATACGAGATTGCTCTGCCAGAGCCTGCATAATAGACTGGCGAATCCACCAAACCGCATAAGAGATAAATTTAAAGCCACGGGTTTCGTCAAATCGCTTAGCCGCTTTAATCAAACCCAGGTTCCCTTCATTAATCAGGTCGCCAAGCGTAAGGCCATGGTTCTGGTACTGCTTGGCCACAGAAACAACAAAGCGAAGATTTGCTTTGGTCAGTTTTTCAAGCGCAACCGGATCCCCCTCCTTAATTCTTTGTGCTAATTCAACCTCCTCATCTGATGTGATTAAATCCACTTTTCCTATTTCCTGCAGGTACTTGTCTAAGGATTGGCTTTCGCGGTTTGTAATCTGCTTACTGATCTTTAATTGTCTCATCGGGTATTGTTAACTATAAATTAAATCTTTATGGTTTAATAGATGCTCTTCCCTTTACCGGGCTTCCCCTGGGGGCACATGCTGAGAAACCCCTCAGCTTCAGAAGAGTTTCATTTTTACCTTTTTTATTTTGTAAAGGTTTTAAGTGCCTAGGGGAATGCCCACTATTCGGCTTCTTAAACAAAATTCAATGTAAGATACAAAATTTCCTGAAATTACCATTAAAAAATATTTAGCCTTACTGAAAAACAGCTGTTTGGATACAAAAAAAGCAATCGCTTTAGTCTTTTGTTCCTTATATTCACTTCCGAAAAAAGAGAAAAAATCTCACCTTTTTTAATAAAAAGGCAGCCGCCACCTCCTGTCCCAAAAGATTAAATACCTCAATACCTGTCAATTAAAAAATCATCAGCTCCTGAAAAGCAAGCTCTATTATACTTTTAACTGGTTGTAAAGTTTTTAGAGAAATAATTTTAGCTGATAAAGCTGCCTGCGCTCATGAACCTGTTCGCTGCTGGCGAATACCGGTGCATTCTTTTCATTTGCAGACTATACACCTTCCCCGCCAGGGCATTAACTTATTTGCTTCCCCGTGGCCTAATAAATAACGAATTTTTGGGAACTCCTGGCTTCCTTTCGTTCAATTAACAGCATATACATGCCGCTCATGTGCGCGGGAAGCTCAACTGTAAAAGATGCTTCTACATTATTCTGCACGGCCTTTGTAAAAACTACTTGTCCCCTCAGGTTAATTACTTTTATCTCTCCATCCACAAGCATTGGCTCAGGCTGCACATGCAACACCCTGGCATTTACAAGCGGGTTAGGATAAAGTTTTATGAACTGTCTGTTTGCAGGTTCAGCTTCAGGGGGCACCTGCCCGTTAAAATAGTTGATAGCGTATGCGAAAGCATCTCTGCCAATCTTAATCCCCATCTTCCTGCCCGGAATATCATCTGCAGGAGGATGAATACCTCCCCAAATACGGGACAGGCTGCATTGGTCAGCAGCATCTTTGTACTTTGCCCATTGAAGGACCAGGTTTACCCCCGGGCCCTCCTCAAACTCCAGGAACCGATCCTTCCACACCGGAAATTCACCCAGGCCTCCGGGAAAAAATTCGTCGCCGGTAAGGAGGGAAAGAACTTCTGCTGCGGCCCGGGAAAAGGTGGAATGGCCGGAAACATAACCTGCAAAGGGAGGGGTAACAAAAGTAGGTTGCTGATAAGGCCACCAGTCCCCTGAAAGAATCCAGCCGCTGCCAGCGCGGGTGCTCTCGTTATTTTCTCTGTAGAAAGGCCCCCTCCAGGTGTAAAGCTTAATCTTATTTATATTATTTTGTCCGTTAAGCTCCGCCAGCGGATCCCCGCTTTTAACCAATTCGATATAGCCATCGACCAAAGGAATTCCTGCCAGATGGTAGTTGGGAAGTGCCGGGTCGGAGGATTGGCCAAGCGCTGCCATAAAACGAATAGCAGAAACCGGGCGGATATAATCATAATACCCCTTAATGCCCCAGGCAGCCACTGCTGCATCGTGAAGCGCACCGCCCATAGCCAGATAAGATTTTACATCCCACTCCAGCGCATCGAGCACGGCTCCCTTCCCTTCCATTTTTTTCTGAAGTAAGAAATGGCTGTTCACATAATTTAAAATTGTGAACCAATGGCCGGGCGGTGTTTCGGAGCTGGGGCCATCGGCCCAAAATTCAGCAAGTACGCGGGTATAATCTCCTCTTGGAATCAGCTGGTTTGGATAGGGTTCGCCAGTATAGGGATTAGTAGAATAGCCTGTACCGGAATGGCCCCCGTGTCTGCCCTGGTAAAAGGCTTTGTACTCAGCGGCTGTGGCAGGGTAATTTTGAATGTTTCCTATAGAGGCCGGCGAAATATCCATAAGAACTCCATCGGAAGGATCGAGATGAGAACCCCACATCGATACCAATGAGAAATTCCAGGCATAGTCCGCTGAAGTCCTGCCGCCTTCATCAACTGAAAGCATTGGCGGAGGCCCGGGATCGTGATATACCCAGTATTTATTTCCATCTTTTGAATAGATATTTAAATCTTCTTCTTTTAAAGCAAAGGGAACTACTTTTCCCCATTCGGGTGAAAGAAAGGGCGGCGGCCCATCAGAAGGATTCCCGCTCTGATCTACAAAATTTCGCAGCGCAAGCGGTTGCCAGTGGTTCGGATCTTCCAATGCAGGATTTCCTGTCATAAACGGATTGAGTGCAGGATTCAGCGGCCGGTAATAGCTGTTCCCATACTGATGTGATTCGTTGGAGCCATCTTCCAGGCCAAAGGCAATTAATTGCCCGGCAAGGTAATTTCCTAAGGCTGCCGGTGAGCCGCTGCTGTAATCGGTTGAGGTAAAGGAAGGATCGTACCCAAGTTCAACAAGCAGACGCTGGAAGGTTCGCAGTGATTCTTCTGCCCCGGGAGAGTTTTTAAAGCGGTAGCGCAGGAGGCGGTAAACGGCATAGCTCATGGCTTCTTCCTGGGCTGCCTTTTTATTCGGCGGTTTAGAAATTCCCTTAAAGGCACAGTAAAAGTGACGAAACGAATGGTTTAGAAAGAAGGTGGAGGCCGTATCTTCATACACGGCCCAGGCATCGTACATGGCAATGGAAGAATGAAACAGGTTTCGGGCGTGCACGGTAGGCCGCGCTAAATCAGCCCTGATAGCAGACAGTAAAGCCTCGTTCCATTGGCGGGCAACCGATTTTGACTGGGCCTCTACCTGAATAACAAAAGTAGAAAAAACCCAGATAAAGCAGATAATTGCCTTATATAATGTACGCATAAAACTCTGGTTATAGAGGGGAAAGTACAAATTAAAAACCTTATTTAACAGTAACAGAAGCATTTTACTGCTATTTCCGAAAGGAAACCTCCAGAGTCTTCCTTCTTTTAAGGTCTAATCCCGCTTTTTCCCCTTGATATTTTTTTAGCCTTTCTGTTGCTTTGGGAAGCTGGTGATACTAAGAATTAAAATTCCGATGGTAAAAAAGACGGTTAAGCCCAGCGAGCTAAATCGCATGCTCCCCGTAAGTTGCTCAATAATAGCATAAGAGAAGGTTCCAATTACAATAGCTACTTTTTCAGTAAATTCATATAAACTAAAATAAGAGGCCGTATCAGGAGATTTTTGCGGAATTAATTTTGAATAAGTGGAGCGTGAAATGGCCTGGATTCCTCCTAACACCAGTCCTACAAAACCCGCCATAATAAAAAACTGCAGCTCCGATTGAAGGTTAAAAGCGGCTACACAAATCCCAATCCAGATGAGGAGCATTATTAAAAGGGCTGTTTTGTTGCCCTTGCCGGAAGCCACATAAGCAAAAAAGTAGGAGCCCGCAATGGCCAGTATTTGCAGCAGCAAAACGGTCATGATCAGCTTCTCTGAGCTAAGCCCAATAACTGATTCTCCGAAAAGGGGGGCTAAAAGGATAACAGTTTGCACCCCCATGCTGTAAAAGAAGAAAGAAAGGAGAAAACGAGGGGTGGCCACTACGTTTTTCACTTCAGTAAATACTTTTTTCAGCTCTTTAAGGCCCATTAACAACAAGCCTGCATGGAGTTTTTTTCTGGCGGGTCTATCCTTCAGGTAAAAGAAAGCAACTTGGGAAAAGCCCATCCACCAGAGCCCTACTAAAAGAAAAGCAAAGCGGGAGGCGGAGCCTTTATCCTCGAAACCAAAAAACTCAAACTGCTCAATCATTAGGAGGTTGATAATAAGTAGAATAACACTCCCAATATACCCCATAGAAAATCCGCGGGCACTGATTTTATCCATCCTTTCGGGCGTGCTTATTTCTGGCAAAAAGGCATTGTAAAATACAAGGGAACCTGCATAGCCTACGCTGGCTAAAACCGAAAAAGCGATTCCAAGCTCCACATTTTCGCCCGTAAAAAAGTAAAGACCAATGCAGGAAAGAGCGCCCAAATAGGTAAAGAATTGCATAAACCGCTTCTTTCGACCACTAAAATCGGCAATGCCGGAAAGAATGGGCGATATTAATACAATTAACAGGAAGGAAAAGGAAATAGCATAACTGTACAAAACGGTATTAGTAACCGCCCAACCCATAAATTGAATCTCCTCTCCACCGAAAGCCGCCCGGGTAACACTGCTGTAGTAGGCGGGGAAAATGGTGGAGGTAATCGTTAAATTATACACACTATTTGCCCAATCGTAAGAACACCAGGCATTAATAAGGCTGGGGTCATTCTTTTCGAGGGCAGTGCCTGCAGGCGATGGTATGGTAAGCATGGTTCTTTCGAAATAGTCCTAATCAAAGGCTCAATATAGAAGGATCCTGTCTTTTTAAAAATTAATAATATTTAGGATCCATTTCTATGGATCCCAAAATGTATGAAGCGGCAGAGATTCCTGTGACCGTGAAAAGTAAAAATTCAGAAAATCAATGCTTTAGCTCCCAGCCTGCTTTTCTCCTACGTATTTTTCTTTATTCCCTCCCCTACCTAATTTCAACTTTTTAGACAGAGTATAACATTTTAAATCACTTTTCAGCAATAAAGCCGATTTTTTTTCGTATATTTATTTGGATGTAAGCGATCATAAGCTTATATCCACTCTTTACAACAGTCCTTTAAAGACTGTTCCGAGGAAGTACCTCAATGGGTTTTCACATCCCAAAAAAGTTATTTATCTACCGTATTTATAATGGCAAGACCTGCAGTAAAAGAAGTTAAGCTTAAAAATGGTTATTATATTGAAGTATCCTCTCCTGGCGCCCAAAAGGGCACTAAAATAAGAAGAGAATCTTACGACCAGATTCAATCCACCATGCGCCACTACGAAGGCTCTCACCAGGTTCGTTACCTTGGCGAAATAAAAAATGGAAAGCTAATTGCCAAATAAAAACTTTTAAGAGGAACCCAAACCAGGTTCCTCTTTTTTTACAGGCAAAAGGGCCTTTCTGCACCTCGCTGAACCCGCAGGGCCCCTTAAGCTGTATTGGAGAAATTTCCTCCAACAGTTAAGGCACCTTTACTTCTTTTAAAAATGGGTGGCTGGAGTCTTTCGGGATAATTTGTGATTAAAGGCAAATCGCTGTAAATACTGGCTTTTTAAACCATACATTCTATTGGTCGCTGCTGCGTAAGCCTGCTTCCAGCCACTCTATTTGCTCTTTATAGTCATACTGCAGGTCTTCATGTAGCGTACCCACCCCCTTGTTAATTTTTAAAACCTGCCGCTGGTATAAGTTGTACAACACCTGGTTTTCCAGCACGGGAAGCGGCATTTCCTTTACCTTTTTACAAAAGAAAAATAAGAGCTCTATCTCCGTTTCTTTTTTGCCGGAGTATTTAATGTACTTATTCACCAGCTTCAGCACCCGCCTGATGCTTTTTTTTGCCAGATAAATACTTTCTGTGTTTACCTGGCCAAATTCCTCCTCCAAACGGTCGCTAACGGAGCGTACATAAGCAGCTTCATCGGTTTTACAGTACAAAAGGTAATGGAGTAGCTCTTTGTTCTCTTTGTGGTAACGGCTTAGCTGCAGGCAAAGCTGTACCAGCTCTTCCGGAGACGCGGCATATAATTCCTTTTTAAGCTCATTCAGGCTGGGGGTTTGCATTGCGTAAAGGCACTTTTAATTTAGCCGGCTATTTCTTTAATCGTAATTTTGAGGGCCTGTTCTACTTCTTTTAATCTTCTAACCTCCTGGGGAGAAACAATGCTTAAGGACAAGCCTTTTTTTCCTGCCCTGGCGGTACGTCCGCTTCGGTGGGTGTAGTATTCAAGTTGGTCGGGCAATTGGTAATGAATCACATATGCGAGGTTTTCGACATCAATGCCCCGGGCCGATATATCGGTAGCAATCAGCATTTGTAAATTATGATTTTTAAATGCCCGCATCACCTTGTCGCGCTCTTTCTGCAGCAGGTCGCCATGAATAGCATCGGCAGAAAAGTTTTTGCTGCGCAGTTGCTGAGCCAAGGTTTGGGCAGCGGCTTTGGTGCGGCAAAAAATAATACCCCTTCCCACTTCCTGTCCTTTTAAAAAATCGGTTAAACATTCAAACTTCTGCGGAACATCACAAACCACATACTTGTGCGCAATAGAAGCATTTACTACCTCATCTCTGGCTACAGTTACTCTAAAAGCATCTGGTTCCATATAGGTTTTAATGATCTGCATTATTTCCTGGGGCATGGTAGCGGAAAACAGCCAGGTATGCCTGTTGCCACTGGTTTGCGCAAGAATAGCATCCAGTTCTTTTTTAAATCCCATGCTCAGCATTTCATCCGCTTCATCCAAAACTACGGTTCGTATATGGCGAAGATCAATGGCTTTTTGTTTTAATAAATCTACCAGCCTTCCCGGGGTAGCCACCACAATCTGGGTAGGGCGTTTTAGGGCACTAATCTGCTTTTCTATTTTCTCTCCACCGTAAACAGCTTCTGTAAATATTTTGTCGGTGTACTTTGTAAAGCGAAACAACTGTTTGGCAATCTGTTGGCCCAGTTCCCGGGTTGGGGCCAGTACCAGGGCCTGCACATGTGGGTTGGACGCATCGACTCTTTGGAGTAAAGGCAAACCAAAAGAGGCCGTTTTTCCGGTGCCTGTTTGCGCCTGTCCAATAAAATCTGTTCCGTTGGAAAGTAAAAAAGGAATAGCCTTTTGTTGAATTTCTGTAGGAACAACAATATTGTTTTCGTTTAATGCTTTAATTAAGCCGGCTGAAATGCCTAAGTCTTTGAATGTTGTCAAAATAATATGCTGATTTTTCTGCTACAAAGATAAACTATTTAAACAGGCTTAGAGCCATCTTAGGCAACATCTTTCTTCCGGAAGTAAGCATGGCCTTTAAATCCTGCTTTATTCATTGCAAACCTCCTTAAGGAGCTTCCAAATAGGATGGTAGAAAATTTTTCAGAAAAAAAGCAACCTTTCCATAATCCAACCGTTAGGATACATGAACAATCAAAAACATATTTTTTATACATTTTTTTGAACTGAGTGACCTTATAACTTTTTAATTTCTCTCTCTCCACCCGGTAGCATGTAAAAGTGTTTCCGGGTTTTTTATTGCCCCATTCCTCAACTGCTTATTTTCTCCAGGATGCTGAAATTTTACTTTAAAGTGAAAAACAGAAAATGGAGCGCCACCGGCAAGAGAAAAAATTCCTGCTTCTTTACGAAAGTGCCTGATTGGTTTTTTGCTAAAACAAAACAGATAGGCAGTTTATACCCTCCCTATTTCCGTATTTGCACAAACCTTTTTCCATCCATTCTTTTTATTAGCATCCTTTTTATTCAGGAATTCATTTTTATAAATTATGGTATATTGCAACGAAGCATTTTTTTGGCAGTTATGCTACTGGCAGTATATAATTTAAGAATGAATTAAAAGCGCATGTTCGAGCAAAACCAGCAATTTGAACTAGCGGAGCAGTTTGTAAACCAAACCGGCCGTCATCTTTTCCTGAGCGGGAAAGCAGGTACTGGTAAAACCACTTTTCTCCAATATATCAAAGCAAATAGTCCTAAAAGGCTGGCAGTAGTGGCTCCTACTGGCGTGGCGGCCATGAATGCCGGTGGGGTAACCATTCACTCCTTTTTCCAGCTTCCTTTTGGTTCATTCCTTCCGGCTGACTTGCCCGGCCAGGAAACAGAAAAGGGAAATTTCTATTCCCGAAATCAGCTGCTTAAGCACTTAAAATTAAATAGTGCCAAAAGGGAGCTTATGCGAGAGCTGGATTTGCTGATTATTGATGAAGTATCAATGGTAAGAGCAGACCTTCTGGATGCCATTGATGTAGTATTGCGCCACGTCCGCCGACAGCCAAACCTATCTTTTGGTGGTTTACAGCTTCTTTTTATTGGCGACTTATTCCAGCTTCCTCCCGTGGTAAATGAGGAGGAATGGGCAAGCCTGGGCAGCTACTATAGCAGTTCTTTCTTTTTCAATGCCCATGCTTTACAGCAGGCGCCTCCTTTATACCTGGAGCTAAAAAAGATTTACCGCCAGAGCGACACTACCTTTATTGACTTGCTCAATAAACTCAGGAATAATACGGTTACCGCTGCCGACCTGGACTTCCTCCAGCGCTTCTACCAACCTGATTTTAAACCTGAAAAGGAAGGAGAATATGTTATTCTTACCACTCACAATGCAAAGGCCAACTTAATTAACCAGGAAGAGCTGAAAAAGCTACCTGGAAAAAGCATAACCTTTAAAGCTGAAACCTCCGGTGACTTTAACGAAAAGGCAGTTCCTGCAGAAAATGAGTTACAATTAAAGGAAGGTGCCCAAATTATGTTTATCAGGAATGATAAAGGAGAGCAAAGGCGCTTTTACAATGGTAAAACTGGCATAGTAAAACGAATTGCAGGAGAGAATATATGGGTGGCTTTCCCTGATGAGAAGGAAGAGCTGCTGGTGGAGAAAGAAAGCTGGAAGAACATCCGCTACAAATATAAGCAAGAAACCGAAGAGGTTGAAGAAGAGGTTAAGGGAACCTTTACGCAATATCCAATCCGGCTTGCCTGGGCAATTACCATTCATAAAAGCCAGGGACTTACATTTAATAAAGCCATTATTGATGCGGGCGAATCCTTTGCTCCCGGCCAGGTGTATGTGGCCCTCAGCCGGCTTACCTCTCTCCAGGGGCTGGTTTTATTCTCTCCTATTCAGGCCCAAAGTGTATTAACAAACGAGCAGGCGGTAGCGTTTACCCAGAGGGAACAAGACCACGATAGGCTGGTTCAGGAATTAAATAATGCCCGCAAGGGATATTTGCACCAGTTGCTTTTACAGGCCTTTAACTGGTTTAAAATCAGCAATACGATCGAAAAATGGAAGGAAAGTCTGGAAAGCAGGAGAATTCCCTTAGAGGAAGAAGCCGGGAAGCTGGCCAATGCGCTCCGGGAAAAGGTGCTCGAACAACAGAAAATAGCAGATAAATTTTGCAGGCAACTGGACCATTTATTACAGGAAGCTCAGGAAAATAATTATGCTCAAACCAGGGAACGCGTGGCTGCTGCAGTGGAATATTTTAATGGGGCCGTTGACAATGGTTTACTTAAGCCCTTGCAGCAGCACCTGAAAAAGATTAAAGAACAGCCTAAAAAAGCCAAAAAGTACCGAAAGGAATTAGAGCAAATGATTCTGATGCTGAAGGAGCGGGAACGAAGGCTGGAGCAGGCCCTAATCCTGACCGAGTCCCTGGTGGAAGGGGCCGATTCTGCTGATATTCTGGAACAGCTCGAGCAACAAAAACTGGCTCTTAAAGCCTCTGGAAAAGGAAATGAGAAGGAGCTAAAAAATAAAAAACCGGAGAAGGGAGAAACACGCAGGATTTCGCTCAACCTCTTCAGAGAAGGCAAATCAGTTGAAGAAATAGCCCGTGAGCGGGATCTGGTGCCAGGTACCATTGAAGGGCACTTAGCCTCCTTTATCCTTAGCGGTGAGTTGCAGATTCAGGAACTTGTTCCGGAAGAAAAGCTAAACCGTATTCAAAAAGTGTTGAAGGAAGCTGAGGAAATGGAAGAAGGGCTTTCTACATCCCAAATAAAAGAATTATTAGGCGAGGAAGTGAGTTATGGGGACATTAAGGCCGTTCAAAATTACCTTAACAAGGATGTGCTCACATAGCGAAACAGTTTTACCAGTCTATACAAGGCAATAATCAAGAATGCAGGGAGGCAAGGGCTTTCTGATGCTGAAACAACCGAACCGTTTTTTACAAAAAATACAGGCCCCTCCTATCAAAAAAAACGGATGCAATACGGCCTAAGCACAAGAAAACTACCCGGACCTTATTATCTTTGCATTTTTACGTTCTTCTTCAGGGGTAGGTGTGTCTTCTTCCGGTGAGGAAGAGCCTGAGTGATAGAGCGGCTCACAAAACAACTAAAGTGCCATAAGTATGACCCATTTTTTATCGGAGGATCAGGCCAGGCTCCTTGTCCGGCAATTGGCTGACACAGCATTGCCATACACCTACGATTACGAAAAGCACCGGATTCTTATCAATAATAACGGGCTTTCTGCTGAGGGCAAACAGGATGGACTCATATTCAGACTGCCTTTAACCTTGCCTTCGCCGGAAAAAATTATAGCAGGTGAAGTAGAGGAAGTGCATTATGTAATTCTCCTAATTCAGGCTGGGAGTTGTGCCCTGGGATATTTTGAAGGAAATGAAAACCTGGACCACAAAGTGATAAGGGCATATATGGTCCGTAAGAAACAGGGAAAAAGCCAGATTAAATACCTGAAAACCAAAGGGAAGTCCCGGGCAGGCTCAAGGGTCCGACTGGGTGAAACCACTGAGTTTTTTGAAAATATTAATGAACGGCTACAGGATTACTTTGAGGAGCATACGATTGATAGAATTGCCATAAGCTGTTCTAAAACCCTAATTCCCTATTTATTCTCCTCTAAACCCGCTCCACCCTTTACTAAAAAAGAGGAGCGTCTTTACAAAATTCCACGGCACGTGCATACCCCTAAATACGAAGTACTGCTCGATACCCACAAATTCCTGTGCAGTGGAGAATTAATATATGAAGAGGACCAGCAGGAGTTTGTCTCTGCCCTTTTAAATGGAAAGAGGTAATGGCTTAAAATTAGGAAAAAAGGCAGGAAATGCTCAAAAGCAATGAATGACGCCGGTGGAAATAGGGCTTTTTATTGAAATTTTAGGGATTAATGAAACCCGAAGCGCCTATTTTTTGTAAAATAATATATAGAAACGTGCAGATGACTTTACTCTTAATATTAAAGTATGTATCTTTGCACCTTCTATAAGGCAAAATAGGAATAGGAACCAAACCAATATTATGTTAGTAATAAAAGTAAAAGACAACGAGTCAATTGATCGCGCACTTAAGCGTTACAAAAAGAAGTTTCAACAAACAGGTACTTTAACCGAGCTGCGTAACCGTACGTATTTCGAAAAACCATCTGTTGCGCGCCGGCACGAAAAAATCAAGGCTGCATATCGTCAGAAAATGCAAAGCCTGGACGAAAAGTAAAAAAAGTACCCGCCTAGCGGGTTTTTTTTTGCCCTTTTGTCTGCCTCCCTTTCAGCTCCTTTCCTTCTTTTTTAGCGGGTCCTCCTTAAAATTTTTTCCCATAGCTTAAAATGTCAGGAGATTTCTTCTTCGACCAGGTTTCATTTGCGCCTCTTTCCTCTTTCATTCCAAAAAGCGGCCTGTAGTACCATGGATAGAATTCCTCTTTCCTGAACTCAGGAGCACGCCTATCAGTCATCTGAGGAGTTAAAAAGTCTGATGAGGTAAAAGGAGGACGCTGGAAGCAATAAACCAGAATGCGGGAATCTGAAAAGAAAGCTATTAAATGGCATACATTAGCACAGACCATGGATTATAAGCCCAATTTGGCCGCTTCTAAAGCACTACGGTCCTACCTCTATGCCCCTTACGAATGCGGAATTCGTGTCGCAATGTAATTGACCCTGATTCCGCTTCATCCCGAAGGATGGAATGAGAAAGGGTATAGAAAAACCCATTCTTTCCAATTTCACATTAGTAAAAAAAGGCTATCATCAGACGAAAAGTCCACATGATAGCCTTTTAATTATTTAAAAGCGGAGATTAGTGGTGATGTCCGCCTGCTCCATGCACATGGCCATGGGCAATTTCTTCTTTAGTGGCTTCTCTTACTTCCACCACTTCGCCTGTAAAATGCAAAGTTTTGCCGGCTAACTGGTGATTCAAATCCATTTTTACGGTTTCTTCGCCCACTTCAAGAACAACACCCTGCATGGGATTTCCCTGCTGATCCTGCAAAGGAATAATATTTCCTTCCACCAGCATATCTTCCTGAAGTTCACCTTCAATGGTAAAAACATCTTTAGGTAAATCAACAATTGCTTCAGGGTTGGTATCGCCATAGCCCTCATTTGGGCTTACAGTAATATCATAAGCATCGCCTTCTTCTTTTCCAAGAAGTTGTTGCTCAAAGCCTGGAATCATGCTGCCTACTCCTACCAAAAAAGTTAGCGGATTACTTTTATCTGTTTTCTCTACATGCTCTCCATCTACATCGAGGGCATAAGTAACAGATGCTACGGTATGTTTGTCTATTTTCATGTAATAAAATTTGTATCCTGCAAAAGAAAGGAAATTATGGCAGGCGGCCAAAATATATCCGGTTTCTGTCCTTCTAAGGTCCCTTTAGCTGGTTATTTAAAATAATAAGCCAGCTTTCTTCCTTTGGCAGGTTATAAAATTTGCTCAATCTCTACCCAATGGGCTTTAGGAGTTAAAGCGTCACCACCCTCTTGTAAATCCGGCAATAATAAAAATAAGTAACAGGACCAGGAAAATATAAAACAGGATTTGAGCTACATCAACAAATGCTGCGGCTATGCCGCCAAAACCAAAAACTGCTGCAACTAAAGCAAGAATCAGAAGAATAATGACCCATTTTAACATGATAAAAGTGGTTAAGTGAAAAATTTCTTTAGTATTGAACCAAACAGGGAATCAAAATGTTTATATCCTTTTTTTTAAAGTAAAAAATTTAAAGGAAAAGAACCTTATTCAAAAACCTATACATTTCATGGTCTTCTGCCGGTAAAAAGCATATAAGCCCCACGAAGAAGTGAGGAGGAAAGAAATAAATTTTGAAGGCCTGCCCTTTTAACAGCTAGCTTCATTCGGCTACTTCATATGTTTTGCTTTATAGGCCCCAAAGAAGACCAGGCTCCTTCTGCTAAGAAAGCTTGACTTAACGTATATACATCCCCTTAGTCTTAATTCTAAACTTTCAGTTCCACCCAACGGGCTGAGGCGAGATAAGGCTGCATGAATCCAGAAAAATGCTCCTTTTTTGCAGGAACAGCAGCTTAGTTTTATAACGCCAACAGCTTTCGTGCAGGCATTTTATCCGTAATTATTCCGGGAAAGCAACGTATTATAAAAAAAAGCTGCTTATTCTCAGGTTCCGGACCTTTTGAATAAGCAGCATTTTTATTTTTATGCCAGGCCCCCTTGAATTTAAGACAGGCGCCTGAACAGCGGTTTTATAGTCTCTCGACTACTCTTCCTCTGCCATTATCTTAAAATAGGCCCCATTGAGGTGCTCTCCTACGCGAATCTGGCAGGACAGCCTGCTTTCTGCTGCGGCATCGGGGAGGGTGTCCAGCATATCCATTTCGGCATCTCCGGGCTCTTGTAAGCGCCCCTCTCCTTCCTGCACCAGAACGTGGCAGGTAGCACAAAGGGCCATTCCGCCGCAAGTGGCCAATATATTATATTCAGAGGCTTTTAAAACCTCCATTAAACTCAGGCTGATGTCTTCAGGTACTTCGATGTCCTGTACCCTGCCTGTACGATCTTCTACTTTAAATTTTATCATTATTAAAAAGCATTCACCCCATTAACAGTCGTATACTTAAAGCTTAGTTTCTGGTCTGGATACACAAACTTAAAGGCACTTTGTGCCATGAGAGAAGCTTCATGGAACCCGCACAAAATCAATTTCAGCTTACCTGGGTAGGTGTTTATGTCGCCAATAGCAAATATACCAGGTACATTCGTGCTGTAATCCAAAGTGTCGACTACAATTGCGTTCTTATCAATATTCAAGCCCCAGTTGGCAATCGGGCCCAGCTTAGGGCTCAGGCCAAAGAGTGGAATAAGGTAGTCGGCATTGAGCTCGGTAAGCTGTTTTTGCTTATCCATAACCGCTACAGACTTAAGGGTGCCATTGCCATTGATGCTATGCAGGTTTGCATTGAGCAGCAGGTTAATTTTACCTGCTTTTGCCAGTTCAAATACCTTTTCGGCCGAATCGGGAGCGCCCCTAAAAGTCTCATTTCTATGAACGAGGGTAACTTCTTTAGCCAGGTTGGCAAGAAAAATGGTCCAGTCGAGGGCGGAGTCGCCTCCACCTGCAATGATGAGCTTTTTGTCGCGGAAAGTTTCCGGGTCCTTTACCATATATACAATGCCTTTTCCTTCAAAATCTTCCAGCCGCTGTATAACCGGTTTTCTTGGTTCAAAGCACCCAAGGCCACCGGCTATCACTACCGCCTTTGCCTGTATGCTGGTTTTGTCGGATGTCTGTAAAATAAAGCTCCCATCCTCCTGCTTTTCGAGACTATCCACCCTTTCGCCAAGCGTAAAACCGGGCTGAAAGGGTTCAATTTGCTTCATCAGGTTGTCGACAAGCTCTTGTGCCTTTACTTCCGGAAAACCCGGAATATCATATATAGGTTTGTTTGGATAAATTTCAGATAACTGACCACCCACCTGCGGGAGTGCATCTACCAGGTGGCAGCGCATTTTTAAAAGCCCTGCTTCAAATACAGAGAACAGGCCAACCGGGCCGGCTCCTATTATACAGATGTCTGTTTGAATCATGGAATCACTTATTAACATGGTTTATTTATAACAACTATTAGCACAACAACTAAGGCTTCAAAATGATTTACCTGTTAAGCTTTATATGCTGTACATTGGCATTTATACTATTCAAAATTCTTTTAAACTCTTCAAAATCCTTTTCACTTAATCCTTCCCAGGCTTTCAGGCGTATTTCTTTTACCTGTGGCCGGAGTTTATGCACCAGCTCCTGCCCTTCAGGGGTTAAATGCACCTGAAAGCAACGACGGTCGCCTGGCTGCACTTTCCTTTCCGTAAGGCCTTTCTGGCACAACAAATCTATTATGCGGGTTAAGGTTGGGGTATCTTTGTATAGTAAGTCAGCAAGATCCTTCTGGTTAAGCTGGTTGTTGGTGCCCAGGTGTCGAAGAATCAGCCATTGATCTACTGTAATATTAAACCCCAGTTCCTTAAATCTTCTTTGGGCGTATTGTTTTACGCTCCTTGCAGTCCGGTCTAATAACAGTGAATACAAATTATACGGCTCTTCCATTAATTGGCAATAATTAGTACAACAACAAAATTAGTAAAAGCCAGAGATAAGACACAGCCACTTTGAACATTTTTTCAGTCCATTACAGAATAATTTATTCTGTGTGCTATTAAAGCTGCTGATTTCAACTAAAGCAGGCTTCCATCCTTTTACGGCAGATCTTTCTTTACACATTACTACCTGCTTCGGTAACTCCTACTGCCCAGGCAGGTAAAACAATGGTAAAGCGGGTTCCTTTGTCTACTTCACTTTCCACAGCCACACTGCCTTTATAATTTTCAATAATTCGCTTTACCAGGTACAAGCCAACGCCTGTTCCCTCAATATGGGTGTGGTACCTTTTGAACATGACAAATATCTTATTCAATTGATTCTCCGGAATCCCCATTCCATTATCTTTTACCTCGATAACGAGTTTATTGTCCTGGCAATCGCAGTTAAAGATTATCAGCGGAAGTCGATGGGGAGAGCGGTATTTAATAGCATTTTGGATTAAATTTTGGAGAACGCTGGTTATATTGGCTTTAGGAAAGCGGATATGCCGGCACCCAAGATTTACTTCTATACGGGTACCTGTTTCCTGAATAAGCTCCGTCATGCTAAGCCGAATATCCTCCAGTACCTCATGCAGATCTATTATTTCAGCTTCTTCATCCAGGTTTTTGTTGGTTCGCGCAATTTCTGTTAAAGCCTGAATAGTTTCCTTGAATTTAAGAACCGAGGTTTTCATCATTTCAATCATCATCGGCACTTTTTCCTGCTTCTTATTTTCCAGGGAAGCCGTAAGAGCATAAATAAGGCCTTCTATATTAAGGACAGGTGCCTTTAAATCATGCGAAGCGGTATATACGAAATTATCGAGCTCACTATTGATTTGCTGCAGCTCTTCGTTTTTGCTATTCAGGTCATTAAATAGCTGAGAATTATCTATGGCTATAGCAGCCTGCGAAGCAATTGCTTTTACTATTTCTTCATTTCCTTTACTAAAGCGTCCAACGGCTGAGTGTCCAAAAAACAGTCCGCCAATAATGGTTCCCTGCCTGGAAATTACCGGAACGGCCAGGTAGCTCTTTACAGGAAAATGATTCTCCGACAACCCATCCTGAGGCGCCTCTTTTCTAAATCGCTTGTCCTGCAAAATATCATCAGACCTGATAACCTTTTTTTCTTCCAGGGTGGGAGCAAAAATACCCGAGCTTCGGGGCATTGGAAAGTGCTCTAAACTGTCTTTTCCTTTCCCCGAAAGGGTATATAAGGTCATAGGCTCTTCCGCTTCCTTCCTGTTATAAAAGAAGGCGCCGGTTTCTGCGCCGGTAAGCTCTGTACAGGTATCGGTAACTATCTGCAGGAGCTTTTCCAACTCAAGCTCTGCCGATAAAGTTTTGCCGATTTTATTTAGCAATTCAAGGTCGCGGTTCTTTACCCGAAGGTCTTTCTCTGCTTCTTTTTCCTGGCTGATATCCCGCACCTCCATAAGGTAAGAGGTTACCTGTCCTCCTTCGTACAGGGGCCGGGCATTAATGCTAACGATTATCTTTTCCCCGTTTCTTCGGTAAAAAACATCTTCGTGGTTTATTAAAGATTGCTTCGAAGACAGGGTTTGCATGATTGGACAATCCGCAGGCTCATAAAAGGACCCATCGGGGTGGCTATGATGCACCTGGCTGTGCAACGTATGTTTCCGCAATTCTTCAAAGGTAAAACCGGTAAGAATTTCTGCAGCCGGATTCATAAAGGTGCAGTAATCTTTTTTATTCAGGATGAAAAGGGCGGCCGTGGCATTGTCGGTTATTACTTCCCGAAGGTAGGTTCCACGGCGGGTATTTGCCAATGAAAACATTATGATAAACAGTAGCCCACTGATAAGCAGGCCACCTGAAAGAATAAGCCATGGAAAAGCTGTTTCGTACCCAAAGCCAGGTTTTGCAGCAATTACAATATGCCAGTTATGCTGCCCCACCTGAAGGTTAAAATCCTTTTCCAGTTCAGGAATTGGATGTTCTATTCCGGAGCTGTAATTACCATCTTTATCGTACAGCAGGGTTTGTAAACCTTCTTCTTCGCTGTCAAAAATCTGGATGTCCAGGTCGGAAAATCGTCTTCCTAAAATTCCGTACATCAGGTCATCGACCCTAAACGGGCTATAAACAAACCCGATAAGCTGTTTCCTTCGCTCTGTTACCGTAAGCGGATCTTCCCCCACAAAAACCGGGAGATAAAGCAAAAACCCTTTTTGAGATTCGCCAGGGGTTTCCTGCACAAGCGTAACCATTCCCGACAAAGCCGGGGCACCTGAATCGCGTGCCAACTCCATGGCTTCCCTCCTGATGGAATCGGTAAACATATCGTAGCCCAAAGCCCGCTGATTCCTTTTATTAAAAGGTTCAAGAAACAGGATGGAGCTAAAATGCTCAGACCTTCTATCTTCCGGCCACACCTTAAATTCAGGATAAGCAGCCTTTTGTACGTGCTTTTCAAATTTTTTCACCTGCCCTTCGGGCAAAAAAACAGTGTAGCCAATGCCTAATATGCCAGGGTAGTTTTTGTCTACCTGCTGCATATTCACATAATCTCTCCAGTCTTGTAAGTTTACGGTATCGGCTACATCAAGTAGTCCCTGCGCTCCTTTTAAAATTTGAATATAATCCTGGAGGCGTTTGTTAATATCTGTTGTGGCATTATCTGCCCGCACTTCAAAAAGTACCCGGTTTCTATCTTCTACCCGTTTATAAATTTCATAAAAAGTAAGAAGCGTAAGGGTGGCCAGCATCAGGGCTGATGCAAAAGCCAATAAATACAAACGGATAAATTTTCTTATTTTAAACCAGGCCATTTACCAATAATGAGCAAAAATATTATTCAGAAATTTAAAAAGTAGCCTCCTTCTTTGTAAAAAAAGTCATTCCAAAAAAACGTTCCCTGCTAAATTTCTTTCTTAATGAAAGTCCAAAAACTAAAAAGTAAGAAAAAGGCTTTTTCTTAACCAGAAACTATAAAATATTAACCCTTATCAAGTCGTCATTCAAATTTACGATAATAAGTTTGTTTTCTTTACCCTATACGGTAAGGAACCTAAAAGTTTATATTTAAAAGGGTTTTGATTTAAGTACCTTTTTGAAGTCAACAGCCAGGGGCGCTTTTCTATCCGGGTCCTGATGGAGAACAAGCAGACCCTTAAACAAAAAAACTCCCGCACCACCGATGCAGGAGTTTTTTTGTTTAAGATTAAAAGCTTAAGCCGCCTGTTTTATAGTAGTGGATTTAAACTTTTTCTTCTTCTTTAGCTGAATAATTCCCACTTTATCCAACACCAAAATCACATAATAGGTCGGGTCCAATTCATGCCAGCGAACACCTCCGAAGTTTGCCCTTGAACCATGCTTGTGGTGGTTGTTATGATAGCTTTCGCCCATCATCAGAAAGTCGAAGGCAGAGAAGTTTTTGGAAGTGTCGCCCACCTCAAAGTTCCTATAGCCATATTTATGCGCAAACCAGTTGATGATGGCTCCATGAATGGGCGACATCAGAAACTGGATAGGCAACAACAGCCACAACCACCATACGGTAGCAAATTGCCAGTAAACCATAAACATAAATTGCGCCCCAGAAAATCCGTGGAAACCCAGGAACGGGCAAACTTGTCAAAAGCATCCCATTCGGGAATGTCCTCTGGTAAAACCGTTCTTCAACGTTCATTGTCTCTGTTGGAGATGGCCGCATAAATGGTTTTGGTTCTCCACATCATTTTCCAGATGGTTTCATCATATTTGGGCGAGTGCGGATCTTCCGGCGTATCGGCAAAAGCATGGTGCATGCGGTGCATGACTCCATATCCGTAAGCACTCAGGTAGTTGGAACCCTGAAAAATCCAGGTGAGCACAAAAAATACTTTTTTCTGGTCTCGTCATGGTAAACGCCTTGTGCGAGCATAGCGATGCAGGAAAAACGTCTGGAAGAAAAGGGACAAATACCAGTGGGCAACAAAGAAAATTAAAATAACCTCCATATTGGGTAATAATTTAAACTCGTTTTGAATATTAATAGCATGAAAAAGGGCCTCTTCGCGCTTTCTTTCCCATTATTATCTTAAGACAACTCCGATGGTGGGTTTGTGACAAGGCTTTGTAAATTCCTTTTGTTTTTTTTCTAAATCTTTAAGTTTTATTAATTCCGGCCACACCACAACTGTCATCCCCTTCTTAAAGCTGGTAGCCTGGCTGACAGACCTTCCTTTTTTTCCAAAAGAATTTGCACTAAAAAGAGGCAATTGTGGTTGTGGATAGATTTGAACTATATTTCTGCTACCTTTGCAGCTTAATTGATTTGATTGATGATTGCAGCAAACAATATTTCGCTTCAATTCGGCAAAAGTGTTCTGTTTGACGAAGTAAACATTAAATTTACCGCAGGCAACTGCTATGGTGTTATTGGTGCCAATGGTGCCGGTAAATCTACCTTTCTGAAAATCCTTTCCGGAGAAATAGATCCTAATGCAGGCCATATCAGCATCGATTCCGGCAAGCGGATGGCAGTTCTCCGCCAGAACCACTTTGAGTTCGATGAGTTTACCGTACTTGATACCGTAATGATGGGCCACTCCAAACTTTGGAACATCATTAAAGAAAAAGATGCCATTTACGCCAAACCAGATTTTTCGGAAGCTGATGGGGTAAGGGCCTCCGAGCTTGAAGCAGAGTTTGCAGAAATGGATGGATGGAATGCAGAATCAGATGCGGCTGCTCTGCTCAGCGGTGCCGGCATTCCTGAGTCAGAGCATTACCGCCTCATGAAAGACTTAAGTGGTAACCTTAAAGTAAGGGTGCTGCTAACACAGGCTTTGTTTGGTAATCCTGATATCCTTATCCTTGACGAACCTACCAACGACCTGGATATTCATACAGTTACCTGGCTCGAGGATTTCCTTCTCGATTTTAATAATACCGTAATCGTGGTTTCTCACGACCGTCACTTTCTCGATACGGTATGTACCCACATTGTAGATATTGACTTTAGTGCCATTAAACTTTATACCGGTAATTATTCCTTCTGGTATGAATCCAGCCAGCTGGCCCTTAGCCAACGCTCCTCTGCCAATAAAAAGGCAGAAGAGAAGAAAAAGGAGCTGCAGGACTTTATTGCCCGCTTTAGCGCAAACGCCTCCAAATCCCGCCAGGCCACCAGCCGCAAGAAACTCCTAGATAAGATTAACCTCGACGATATTCAGCCTTCGACCCGTCGTTATCCTGCCATTATTTTTAACCAGAATAGAGAAGCCGGTGACCAGATACTGGAGGTAAAAAACCTGAGCAAAAGCTTAGATGGCAATGTTCTTTTTAAAGACCTGAACCTCTTCGTAAATAAAGGCGATAAAATTGCAGTTCTTAGCAAAGAGAGCAGGGCCACTTCCCTTTTCTTCCAGATTTTAATGGGAGAAGCCAAAGCAGACAAGGGCGAGTTCAAATTTGGCCAGACAATTACGAATGCTTACCTGCCCAACGAAAACGGTAAATATTTTGAGTCGGATGAAAACCTCATTGACTGGTTGCGCCAGTATTCTGAAGGAGAAAAAGACGATGTGTATATCCGCGGCTTTTTAGGGAAAATGCTTTTTACCGGAGAAGAAACCTTTAAGAAGTGCAATGTGCTTTCGGGAGGCGAAAAGGTGCGTTGTATGGTTTCGCGCATGATGCTTGCCGGCGCCAACCTGCTTATTCTTGATGAACCTACCAACCACCTGGACCTGGAATCTATTACGGCTTTTAACAATGCACTGAAAGATTTCCCCGGCACGGTGTTGTTTACCTCTCATGACCACGAGTTTACCCAAACTGTTGCCAACCGCATTGTAGAATTAACTCCAAGTGGTTGCCTCGATAAGCTCATGACTTATGATGAATATATTTCAAGCGAAAAAGTAAGCTCTCAGCGTCAGGAAATGTACGCCTAAAGAGACACAATAACTGTAAAGAAAGGGCGGGTAAAATAATTACCCGCCCTTTTTTATTTTTTCCTTTAGCCGCCTGGTCCGCAGTATCCCTTCCAACTAAACTAAGAGCAGCCAGCCTCTCGTTTTGCTGAAATTGCACCAGAAGAGAATCAGTTACTTATTACCTCAAACTGCAGGCTCAGCTCCCGCCCCTGTTCATCGACCAGGTAGAGGGTATGAGCGCCTTTGGCGGGCTGCAGGCTTTTTTGATGCTTGCCGGAGGTCGCTCCTATATATTCCTGATCGAGGTGCCAGAAAATACGGGCATCCGGATTGCGGTGGGCGACTTCGAATACCGCTGCCCCAGGGGTGCCATCCAGTTCCATTGGAAGGTAAAGCTTGGTAAATTGCCTGGGGTAAATCAATTCCATAAAGGCCGCCCGCCTGTGTTCCTCCTGGCAGGCAGCAAGAAACTCAGGAGGTTCTGAATAAGCGGGGTGAAATTGTTTGTAATACCAGGCCTGAGCTGCCGGCAAAACAAACCAGGTTTTATGCCTTATTGCTGAAACAGGATAGCAGGAACTATTTACCTGCTGCTTTCCGGCTGCATCTAAATGAAGCAGCTGATGATAAGGGCAGCTAAGTGTTTTTTGAGACACCAGCGGGAAGTTTCCTCTTTCCAGCAATTTACAGTTAGGGCCTGCTTTGTACCCGCTTTCTTTACATACTGCCATGACCGTTCCTATATAAGGAACAGGGAAAGTCTCTTCTTTTTCCAGGAGCTCCAGGATATCAAACATTAAGGGCGCTGCTGCCTTTACGCCTGTCAATTCCGGTCTGCCTTCTCCATCGGCATTTCCGAGCCACACTCCCACCACATAGCTTGAATTCAGGCCAATGGCCCAGGCATCTTTGTGGCCGTAGCTGGTTCCTGTTTTCCAGGCAATTGGGCGGGCAGAGCTGTAGGCTTCCCAACCTGCCTGCTCCTCCGGCCGGTTCAACTCCTGCATGGCCTGCAACGTTTGGCTGATAGCCCAGGCATCGAAGAGTCCTTTTTCGGTATGCTGTTCTTCCTTAGCCGCCGGTGCTTGTTTTATATAATAGTTCGGGTGGTAATCGGCCCTGCTGTACTTTTTCCCTGGTAAACGCTTCGGATAATTCTGGAGACTGCGTCCAAGTCCGGCATAAGCAGCACTTAGCTCCCAAAGGGAGGATTCTGCTCCTCCCAAAATCATGGAAAGACCGTAGTGGCTGGCAGGCCTTGTAAGGGAGCTTATGCCCAAATGCTGCAACTTCTGGTGGAATTTTTCATAGCCATACTCCCGGAGCAGAAATACAAAGGGTACATTGTAAGACCGGGCCAGGGCCTCGTGGGCCGGCACCGCTCCATGGAATTTCTTATCGAAGTTCTGAGGAGCAAAGCCCTGCAAAAAAACCGGTATATCGGGGAGCAGTTGTCGGGGTAAAATCAGTCCTTCGTCGAGCGCTGCAGCATAGAGCAATGGTTTTAGCAGGCTTCCTGTGCTCCTGTTAGAAGTAATAATATCCACCTGTTGCCCATGCATTCCTTCTGTATCAACATTGCCAACATAGGCCAGGGCATTCCCCGTTCGAATATCAATTACCAGGGCCGCTGCATTATAAACATGCTGGTCGCGCATAAGCGTATGGTAACGCTGCACCTTATCTTTTACTGCTGCCTGCAGGCCTGCATCAATCGTTGTTTCAATAATGCTTCCCTTCTTCCCTTCCTGTATTACGCGGTTAATTAAAGGCAGCGCAAGGTTTGGCAGTGGCTTCGGCAGGCCTGGCAAAGGCTCTTCCTGTGCCAGCCGGGCCGTACCTGGCTCGAGTAGTCCGCGGCTTTGGAGCTTAGCAAGCAGCGTATTTCGCTTTTTTAATAAAAGAGGGCTGTTCTTGCCCGGGTAAACCAGCGAAGGGCTGTTAGGCAATACTGCCAATGTCGCATATTCTCCCCAGGAGAGTTTATCAGGTGGACGTCCATAGTACCTCCAGGCAGCCGCTGCAAGTCCTACCACATTTCCACCGAAGGGAGCGTGGGCAGCGTATATCCCCAGAATTTCTTCTTTCGAATAAAGAATTTCCAGCTTCAGGGCCAGCCCGATTTCCAGCAGCTTCTCACTTAGGGTACGGGCCGGATTGTTTCGGGCCATCCGTATTACCTGCATCGAAAGCGTGCTTCCGCCCCTTTTCACCTTGCCGGCAGCCAGGTTTTTGCGCAGGGCCTTCAGGATAGAAACCGGGTTAATTCCCGGGTGTTGGTAAAAATACTCATCCTCGAACAACAGCAGGGCCTGCATAAATTTTCCAGGAACCGAATCGGCTTTTGGAAAACGCCATTGGCCATCATCTGCGATGCGCGCGCCTAAGAGGCTCCCGTCGCTGGCTTCCAGTACGGTGGCATAACTTTGCGCCCGGAAGTCGGGCATCGGGAGAAAGGCAAGCAGGCCGATTCCTGTCAGTAAGATTGCTGCCAGGCCTTTTCCCAGGTGTTTAACAAACGCCCGCTTCCTCCCGCTTTTCGGTGATTTTCCATCTTCTCTGTTCAACAATTTCTGCATAGTTCACCGAAATATTTTTTTATTCAGGAAGCACTTCTACCCACTGCCCTGCCTTGCTGGCATACACACTGTTGTCGTACATGGCTTCCGCAACCACGGCTGGCAGGTAATAGCGGCCTCTGTAACTGGCGTTCAGTAAGATGGTAAACTCTTTCCGGCTATTTGGTTTCATATCGAAATAGGTATACACCCGGTCGTCCCGTACATCCTGGTAATCCGGTGCTCCCTGTCCATAATGTTTCGGGCTGTCGTGGAGTCGGTTATTAATAATTTCCCAACCGGAAGGAAACAGCTGATGAAGAGCCATTTCTTTGTGTGTTTTGGTACTGCTTGGATTATGAACAGTAACACTTGCCACAAAGTCAGTACCCTGGCTAATTTTGGTAACATCAATTTCCTCGCCTTTCATATTCTTGTACACTACGTTTACCCGCAGGTTTCTTGCTTCCTCTTTCTCCTGCCCCTGCAGCGGAACACCACGACTGATTAGCCGGGTAAATACGGTAGCAGATCCCTGGTTGGTTATCTGCAGGTTTTGCTGCTGCTCCGGATTTTGAAGAAAGTGCTGGTAAATAAACTTATCTGATTCCACGGCAAGCTTTTTCCCGTTGATGCTCAGCTGCGCCTGTATTTTCTCATCGAGCTTATTTTTTTCTGCATATTCAGCTATGGCAATAAGGGCATAGGCAGTAGTTTGGGTACTCATCCACTGCGCCTGATTTCCCATATAGGCGGCAATAGACTGCAGAAGCTCAAAGGCTTCGGTATTCCTGCCAATGTGCAGCAAGGTTTCCATTACCATGGCCTGGTCTCTCTGAACCGATCCATAGGTCGCTTCAGCGGAGGAATGGTCCAGGGCTTCCTTACTGATGCCATCTACCAGTTTAGCTGCTTCGTTTGCATAGCCAGCCAGGGCATAAGCCAGCGCCAGTCGCCATTTTGCCGAAGGGTTTTGGAGGCGCTCTTTCATCCTGTTCATGGCGCCAATGGAAGGACTAGCTGCCAGCGCCAGGGTATGAAGGCGATACGCCTGTACCAGTTCTTCCCCTTCGGCAGCTGGGCCGGAAACCCACTGCCCGGCCTGTTGCTGCTGATAGCCTTTCCAGGAAGAAATCATTTCCTCCGGCACATGGTAGCCCCTCTTTTTTGCCTCCAGCAGGAAGTGGCCCGCATAGTTTGTTCCCCATGCATCGGGGCTGCTGTTGCCGGGCCAGTAGGCAAATCCGCCCGAAGGAAGTTGAAAGCTTTTCAGGCGTGAAATCGCCGCCTGAATATTCTGTTCGATTGCTGCTTTCCGGTCCTGCGAAAGCTTGCTTAGCTTTTCGAGGTACAGCTGGGCAAAAACAGCCGAAGTAGTTTGCTCCACGCATCCGTGCGGATACTGGATGAGGTACTGTAGTCTTTGCTCCAGGTTTAGGGGAGGCAGGGTACTTAGTTCCAGCACCGCCTCATTGGTACCTGCAATTCCAATGGGTTTATAGTTGGTAGTCCAGCCTTCGCTGGCGGCAAGGAGCGTATCTGTTACCTGCAGGAAGAAAGGGTTCGAAGCCCTCACCTTCAGCTCCACATCATAAGTAGCTTCCAATCCTCCGGCGGTAGCCGTAACCACCACTTTTCCGTTGCCTAAAGCCTCTTCGGCGCGAAGGGCAAAATAAGCTAGCTGGTCGCCTGGTTGATTAAAGGTAATGGTTTGGGTAGTTGCTCCGGCTGGTTTTAACAGACCACTGGTTTTAACGGTTACTTTTACCTGTCGAATGTCGGCATTTCCTGCAAAAACATTTACGGGCAACACAATTTCTTCACCGGGCCCAGCCACCCTGGGCAGGGTAGCCAGAACCATTAAAGGTTGTTTAACCACAGAAGTAGCCTCAGCTGAGCCATAGGCCCCCTGACGTGCCGCCACTACCATGGTACGGACACTGCCAATGTACTGTGGCATTTTTAGCTGGTGCTGCGCTTTCTTACCTGCTTCCAGGTAAAATGGCCCAAGGAACTTTACCACCGGTTTAAACCGGTTCACTTCTTTCTTTTCGGCTTTCTTAATTTCATCGTCTCCACCTATGGCCAGCAAGCGTTCGATACTTCCCCCCTGCGCACCTATTACTTCATCGTATATATCCCAGGTTTTTACACCCAAGGCTTCGCGGGCGTAAAAAGCCTGCCATGGATCAGGGGTTTTAAATCGGGTAAGGTCGAGGAGCCCTTCTTCCACTACCGCCAGGGTATAGGCCATTGCCTTTCCTTCTTTTTCCTGTACAGTAACCGTAAAAGGGGCTTCGGGGCGAAGTTCTGCAGCCAGATTAATAAGGGGTTCCAAACGCGTAGCAGGGTTTACTACCTTTACCGACTGCACCCCATACAGGCGAATTGGTAAGTCGTTTTGCGTTTGCGCATGGGGCTGGAGCATACTAATGTTTATATAAACATTAGGCGCCATGTCGGCGGTTGCTTCAAAAACAACTTCGGTGGTTTGCGGCCTGGTTTCCACCCAATAGGACTGCAGCATGCGGCTGCCTGTTTCCAGGCTTACCAGCGCTCTGCCTCCCGGGCTGCTGGGTATTTGAAGCCGTATTTTTTCACCTGGCCGGTATTCTTCCTTTTCAGTTGTAAAGCTCAGCATGCTTGCCCCGTCCAGCTCTCCTTTTTTGCCGGTTGCCCAGCCTGGCCAGTCAAGGGCGACAACCTGCCCTGCTGAATGGCCGGAAACCGGGTCGGTTACTTTAAGGTAGTAGCGGCCCCAGGCCGGATGGTTTATCCGCAATGCCCAGGTTCCTTCTCCGTTACGGGTAGAAACTACACTTTCCTGTACCGGGGTATGATAAGAACGCCCCACATAATTGCTCAGGTTTTCGTAGGAGTTGTCCCACCACCATTTCCAGTTAAGTTTGTACAGCTCTACTTTCATATGGTCCCGGTTTACCGGTTTCCCCTGGGCATCTACACTTACAATGCGGATGTTATGATCCTGATCGGTCAGCAGCAAGCCTTTTTTATCTCCTTCCGGGGCTTTAATGCCTACGAAGCTGCTGTACGGGTAATAAGGAATGCTGAACTGGTCCACACTAAAGTCTCCTCCTTCTTCAAAAGCTTTCCCTTTAAAGACAGCCTTTAAAGCACCCGGGGCGTTTGCTCCCGCTTTCATTTTTATATTTACTTTTGCATAGCCCTCGCTGTCGACATTTCCTTCAAAAACCAGCTGGTTTTCTGCGTAGTATTCTTTGGAGGCATCGTCGAAGCTAAAGCCGTTGTAACCATTAAAAGTTGTTTTTGTAGGGCTTAAAAGAAGTTGAAACTCCGCCTTCAGGTTTCTCGCTTTTGCACCATGAAGCCAACGGATGTGCAGGTCTCCTGCAATTTCTTTATCCAGGGCCGTTAAGCGTGTTTTCCCGAAATTAAGGTCAATTTTCAGCCGGTTTGGCTTAACTGTTTCAACTTTCAGTTTTTGCCTGAATTCGGCTCCCCCTACTTTAACTTTTGCTTCCCAGTTGCCGGTAGGTGCTTCTGCTTCGGTAGGAATTGAGAAGCTGTATAACCCTTCCAGCCCTCCGCTTTGCACCTTTCTTGCAGTCAGCTGGCCCCGGGCATTCCACACTTCCAAAATTACAGGGTGACTGGCAGGAAGTTTTTGCAATTTATCTTCCAGCATAAAAGAAAGATGGAGCGTATCTCCGGGGCGCCATACGCCTCTTTCGCCATAAATAAATCCTTTTACGCCTTGTTGTATGGGTTGGCCAGTTACATCGAAATTACTCAGCGAAAGCGAGCTGCCATCGGTAAGTTTCAAATAACCCGACTGCTGCCCTTTAGAAACCAGCAGCACAAAAGGATTTCCATTTACTTTAATATCTGCTTTGCCTTCCTGGTCGGTTACCGCCTCTGCAATTAACTGTTGCTGATAATCATATACCTTTACATTCACCTCTTCCTGCGGGCTGGTGCTTAACAGGTTTGTTACAAAAACCTGAAGAGCCCCCTTATCTGCTTTTTTAGCAATTATACCTAAGTCAGAGGCAAAAAGAAGCTTACTTACTTCTTTATTGCGGTAGTAAGATGGGCTGCAGGGGTTGTTGCGCTGCGACCAGTCGTAGTCGTAGGAATAATTTTCGTACTCATCCCAATAAGAACTTTCGTTGAAATCCCAGTTCTCCTCCTGTTCTTCTACAGATTCCTGCTCGTTTTCTGGGCAGAAATAAAGGGCCTGCGATTTTCTAAACCCGATTTTTACCTGGTAGATGGCGCCAGGCTCGGCTTGCAGAATAGTGGAAAGATCGAGTGTAAAGCGATTCCATTTTTCCAGGCTCACCACCCCGGAAGTATTTAGCGGAATCTTTTTACGAGCCACAGGGCGGCCTACCCTTTTCAGTTCTGCGGTTTCGCCCATGGCATTATTCTGCAGGTACTGAAGGGCATTGTTCTTAAATATTTTAACGATGGTTATATCCACTTCCCTGAGGCCTATCGCTTCGAATGGAAGTACCAAACCATTGGAGCTGGGCAGAATAACTCCTTTGTAAGATTCCGTTACTCTTACTTCCGGATTGGCCTGTGCAAGCGTAAAAGTAGTGCTATAATCTTCTTTAAGAGAGGCGCCTGTTGCGTTCTTAATTTCCTTAAACAAGCGAAGGGTAAGCTGGCCGGGGCTGAGTTCAGCCGGGTAAATTTTCAATTCATTGAGCTGGATAACTGCTCTTGGAGCCTTTTCTGAGCCCTGGAGGGTAATCAACCCTTTTAAATCCTGCTTCTCCAGCAGTGGGTCCGAAAACAGCACCGAAATATAATGCTCTTCGCCGCTCACCAGGCGGGAAGATAGCACCTTGTATTCTTTTAAGGGGGGAATGGTGATTTCCTGGCTGGAAGAATTTTCTACTTTCAGCGGCTCCCCGGACCAGGAAAGAATGACCTTCTCTTCTCCGTTTTTTCGTTTTACCTCTTCGATGGTAAAGCGGTGTTGGTTAGTGCCGGCATGATGCATCCACAGAACAGAAAGAGGCTGGCCATTTTGCTCTGCCCTGATAATTTTTTCAACAGCCGCATTTTCTGCATAATCTGCCGTTATCAGGCTCCCGTTTATTTTAACCCTGCCTTTGGTATCGGCATCGTATACCGAAATTCCTTCTACGGAAACTTCGAAGTTTTGCTGCATTACCTGGAAAAGAAAGCGATACTCCTTTTTTCCTCCGGGGTTTCCAGCAGTTTATTCAGTAAAAATTTAACCCTGTATTGTTTATTATCTTCCAGGGATTCGGCAGGCTCAAAAGCAATGGTTTGTTCATCCTCCCAATATGCAAGCCCTTTTACAGAAGGCTCGAAATCAAATAGTTTTTCCGGGATTTTTTCTCCGGCTTTAGCCCCAGCAGGAGTTTGTGCCAGTTTTACCTGAATTTTTGATTTCCTTGAAATGATGCCACTGGTGTGCGAGGCAATAAAGTCAACGTATTCACTTTTTTGACTACTAAAAGAATTGCTATCTTCCGGAGCTGTACTGGTACAGGCAGCAAAGAGCAGGCAAAAAAGGACACAGAAGAGAGAGTTGGAAAAAAAAGACCGCATCATATGACTTTCTATATATTCGGTCGAAATTTACCTGGAATAATTAGAATTTTTAATGCAGAAATATAAATTATATTACCTTATTATAGCTAAAGGCGCGCTACTACAGCCACTGGCTTCATTTTTAAGCAGATAGAAGAATAAATTATTGATTTTTAGGCTGGAACAGGCATGCTGTCAGTGCAGCGGTGCTTCCAAAAACCAGGTGTGCAGGAAAAAGATGCGCAAAGTATGCTTCTTGGTTGAGGCGGGGAGGATTCGGATGCAGCTTAAAAGCCAGGGCCCAGCCGCTAATTCCCACACAGCCAAATGCCGCCCCCATGAGGAGGCCGTTGGCTCCGGCTTTTCTTTTTCTGCCGCTTACCCACTTCTTTTTAAATGTCAAAGAAAAAAGCTGTCCTATTCCATAATGTATTGCCCAGGCGGCCACCTTTTTCTTACGAGAATATAACAATGGGTTGCCCGGGGAATGGCTCAGCAAATGACTGAGCAAAACAGGCTCCCGAAACTGCCTTTTGCTCAGTTGAGAAAAGCCGTAGCTGAAAGCCGTCATACAAGTGGTGCCGCAGATGGCCGCAGCTATTCTGTGAGAAAGTTTCATACCAATAACCTGATTAATATTAGAAAGTACAAGAATATAAGTAACATGAGGTTATGAATGTTTTTGGTTAATACCAGATGCTTTTACCAGGCGATGCCTGATGAATACCTTTCACGCTAGTTTTGTCATACTAAGTTAGCGGAGAGAAAAAAGTTGGATATGCTATAGAATATTATTTGGTTTGCCTGTGAAGCAGGAGGCAGCTAACAGGTAAAAAGCAGAAGGATTAAGAATATCCTTGTCATTAGTCAGAAAGACTCTCCGGAATGCAATTCCCTTCTGCTACTTTTTACTTCAACCCGGCTAGCCGCCCGCGAACAATTCATTAGGTGTAGAGAACCTGTTTTAAGTATCGATTGGTCTGGTAAAAAGCCCTACCTGGTAGCAACGACTGCATTTATTCATCAACTGTAAAGGTAGAGAAACAGATGGAAAAACCGAAACAAGCTATTGTAGGAGTAGACATTTCCAAGGCCTGCTTTGACTTCTATTTCAGGGATGTTAATGGAAAGAAAGGTAAAGGAAGACCCAGCAATGATAAAGAAGGCTTTGAGCAGTTCCTAAAAATGATACCCTCTGATGTGTGGGTAGTGATGGAAGCTTCTGGACCTTACTACTACCAATTGGCTTGTTTTCTTCATGAGAAGGGCATCAAAGTAGCTGTAGTTAACCCATTGGTAATTCGCAGGTTTATGCGGGGGCGCCTAGCCAGATGAAGCTTAAAAGGACTAAAACTGATGCTGCTGATACAGAAAGTATTGCGGCTTATGGAAAGCTCGTGGAGCTAAAGGCCTGGGAACCTTTGAAGGAAAACTACCTGAAAATAAAGCAGTGGTACACCATCAGAAAGCAGTTATTGAAGCACCTGCATGCCACTACATTACAAATGGAAGCTTTCCTTGCTACAGGTAAAATGGATGGGAAGATAAAAGCTACTTTAGAGACAGAAATAAAGGAGCTGAATAAAAAGATAGGTTCTGTAGAGAAGCAGATGAATGAACTTATTGAAGAGGAAAATAGTGCTCTAAAAGAACAGCTGGAATCCATACCCGGTATAGGGCCGAAGACCAGTTTGTTATTAATAGTGGCTTTAAGAGGCTTTGAAGGCTTTGATAATTACAAGCAGGTGATTTCTTGCCTGGGCCTTTCGCCCAGAATCTATGAATCAGGTCTTCTGTTAAAGGGA